>NZ_CM146009.1:0-4800000 GCF_055687625.1 Paenibacillus sp. CB74
ACAAGTTTGATCTTTGAAAACTGAACAACGAGTGAGTAAACATTCTGCTTGCAGAATGAACGCGAAAGTTGGAAACAAGCCTTGGCTTGGATCGACTGGAGCACAATTGAGATTTTAATCTCGTCAGATTCAAAATGAGCTTATCGCTCTTTTCAATACTTTATTGGAGAGTTTGATCCTGGCTCAGGACGAACGCTGGCGGCATGCCTAATACATGCAAGTCGAGCGGAGTTGATAAGAAGCTTGCTTCTTTGATACTTAGCGGCGGACGGGTGAGTAACACGTAGGCAACCTGCCCTCAAGTTTGGGACAACTACCGGAAACGGTAGCTAATACCGAATAGTTGTTTTCTTCGCCTGAAGGAAACTGGAAAGACGGAGTAATCTGTCACTTGGGGATGGGCCTGCGGCGCATTAGCTAGTTGGTGGGGTAACGGCTCACCAAGGCGACGATGCGTAGCCGACCTGAGAGGGTGATCGGCCACACTGGGACTGAGACACGGCCCAGACTCCTACGGGAGGCAGCAGTAGGGAATCTTCCGCAATGGGCGAAAGCCTGACGGAGCAATGCCGCGTGAGTGATGAAGGTTTTCGGATCGTAAAGCTCTGTTGCCAGGGAAGAACGCTTGGGAGAGTAACTGCTCTCAAGGTGACGGTACCTGAGAAGAAAGCCCCGGCTAACTACGTGCCAGCAGCCGCGGTAATACGTAGGGGGCAAGCGTTGTCCGGAATTATTGGGCGTAAAGCGCGCGCAGGCGGTCATTTAAGTCTGGTGTTTAATCCCGGGGCTCAACCCCGGATCGCACTGGAAACTGGGTGACTTGAGTGCAGAAGAGGAGAGTGGAATTCCACGTGTAGCGGTGAAATGCGTAGATATGTGGAGGAACACCAGTGGCGAAGGCGACTCTCTGGGCTGTAACTGACGCTGAGGCGCGAAAGCGTGGGGAGCAAACAGGATTAGATACCCTGGTAGTCCACGCCGTAAACGATGAGTGCTAGGTGTTAGGGGTTTCGATACCCTTGGTGCCGAAGTTAACACATTAAGCACTCCGCCTGGGGAGTACGGTCGCAAGACTGAAACTCAAAGGAATTGACGGGGACCCGCACAAGCAGTGGAGTATGTGGTTTAATTCGAAGCAACGCGAAGAACCTTACCAGGTCTTGACATCAGCATGACCGGGCTAGAGATAGTCCTTTCCTTCGGGACATGCTAGACAGGTGGTGCATGGTTGTCGTCAGCTCGTGTCGTGAGATGTTGGGTTAAGTCCCGCAACGAGCGCAACCCTTGATCTTAGTTGCCAGCATTTCGGATGGGCACTCTAAGGTGACTGCCGGTGACAAACCGGAGGAAGGTGGGGATGACGTCAAATCATCATGCCCCTTATGACCTGGGCTACACACGTACTACAATGGCCGGTACAACGGGCTGTGAAGCCGCGAGGTGGAACGAATCCTAAAAAGCCGGTCTCAGTTCGGATTGCAGGCTGCAACTCGCCTGCATGAAGTCGGAATTGCTAGTAATCGCGGATCAGCATGCCGCGGTGAATACGTTCCCGGGTCTTGTACACACCGCCCGTCACACCACGAGAGTTTATAACACCCGAAGTCGGTGGGGTAACCGCAAGGAGCCAGCCGCCGAAGGTGGGATAGATGATTGGGGTGAAGTCGTAACAAGGTAGCCGTATCGGAAGGTGCGGCTGGATCACCTCCTTTCTATGGAGAATCGTTTCCCGCGTGGAAACATTCAAATACGCAGCTTAGCTGCAAACTACTCACTCGTTGCTCAGTTTTGAGAGCTCAAACTCTCAAACAGCTTGCTTTTGCATGGAGCTTGTTCTTTGAAAACTAGATATCGAAACGAAAGTAAATGCGAATTAGAACATTCCTTTTTAGCTGAACTTGTGTATAACAAGTTTCAATAAAAACGGTAGATTGCACGTACGATGGTATCGAATGGGAGCGACTTTTGGCTTTGCGCAAGCAAAACAAGGGAAGCGAGCAGTCGAAACCGGAGCACGAGGTTAAGCTACTAAGAGCACACGGAGGATGCCTAGGCGCTAGGAGCCGATGAAGGACGTGGCGAACAACGAAACTGCCTCGGGGAGCTGTAAGCAAGCTTTGATCCGGGGGTGTCCGAATGGGGAAACCCAGCTGGGGTAATTTCCAGTTACTCACAACTGAATACATAGGTTGTGTAG
Organism: Paenibacillus sp. CB74; assembly: GCF_055687625.1. Taxonomy (NCBI): domain Bacteria; kingdom Bacillati; phylum Bacillota; class Bacilli; order Caryophanales; family Paenibacillaceae; genus Paenibacillus; species Paenibacillus sp. CB74. The sequence continues at coordinate 2,198 of NZ_CM146009.1, forward strand.
AGGCATACCAGGGGAACTGAAACATCTAAGTACCCTGAGGAAGAGAAAACAATAGTGATTTCGTCAGTAGCGGCGAGCGAACGCGGAGAAGCCCAAACCAAGGAGCTTGCTCTTTGGGGTTGTGGGACGTCTCACATGGAGTTACAAAGGAACCGGTTAAGTGAAGAGGTCTGGAAAGGCCCGCCAAAGAAGGTAAAAGCCCTGTAGTTGAAAGTCTGTTCCCTCCGAGACGGATCCCGAGTAGTGCGGGGCACGTGAAACCCCGTATGAATCCGGCAGGACCATCTGCCAAGGCTAAATACTTCCTAGCGACCGATAGTGAAGCAGTACCGTGAGGGAAAGGTGAAAAGCACCCCGGAAGGGGAGTGAAATAGAACCTGAAACCGTGTGCTTACAAAAAGTCAGAGCCCGTTTTAGGGGTGATGGCGTGCCTTTTGTAGAATGAACCGGCGAGTTACGTTCCCGTGCAAGGTTAAGGTGAAGAGCCGGAGCCGTAGCGAAAGCGAGTCTGAATAGGGCGACATAGTACGTGGACGTAGACCCGAAACCGGGTGATCTACCCCTGTCCAGGGTGAAGGTGCGGTAACACGCACTGGAGGCCCGAACCCACGCACGTTGAAAAGTGCGGGGATGAGGTGGGGGTAGCGGAGAAATTCCAATCGAACTCGGAGATAGCTGGTTCTCCCCGAAATAGCTTTAGGGCTAGCCTCGGAAAACAGAGTCGTGGAGGTAGAGCACTGATTGGGTGCGGGGCCCGCAAGGGTTACCAAGCTCAGTCAAACTCCGAATGCCATAGACTTACTTCCGGGAGTCAGACAGTGAGTGCTAAGATCCATTGTCAAAAGGGAAACAGCCCAGACCATCAGCTAAGGTCCCCAAGTGTGTGTTAAGTGGGAAAGGATGTGGAGTTGCACAGACAACCAGGATGTTGGCTTAGAAGCAGCCACCATTGAAAGAGTGCGTAATAGCTCACTGGTCGAGTGACTCTGCGCCGAAAATGTAACGGGGCTAAACACACCACCGAAGCTATGGCTTGATGCTTGCATCAGGGGTAGGGGAGCGTTGTATAAGGGTTGAAGGTGTACCGTAAGGAGCGCTGGACATTATACAAGTGAGAATGCCGGTATGAGTAACGAAAAGATCAGTGAGAATCTGATCCGCCGAAAGCCTAAGGGTTCCTGAGGAAGGCTCGTCCGCTCAGGGTAAGTCGGGACCTAAGGCGAGGCCGAAAGGCGTAGTCGAAGGACAACAGGTCGAAATTCCTGTACCACCGTAAGCCGTTATGAGCAATGGGGGGACGCAGTAGGGTAGTGACGCGGACTGATGGATGTCCGTCTAAGCAGTGAGGCTGATGTGTAGGCAAATCCGCACATCATAAGGCTGAGCTGTGATGGGGAGCGAAAATTGTAGTAGCGAAGGTCATGATCTCACACTGCCAAGAAAAGCCTCTAGCCAGGTGAAGGTGCCCGTACCGCAAACCGACACAGGTAGGCGAGAAGAGTATTCTAAGGCGCGCGGAAGAACTCTCGTTAAGGAACTCGGCAAAATGACCCCGTAACTTCGGGAGAAGGGGTGCCCCGGTAGTGTGAATAGCACGAGGGGGCCGCAGTGAAAAGGCCCAAGCGACTGTTTAGCAAAAACACAGGTCTGTGCGAAGCCGTAAGGCGAAGTATACGGGCTGACGCCTGCCCGGTGCTGGAAGGTTAAGGGGAGTGGTTAGGAGCAATCCGAAGCTGTGAACCGAAGCCCCAGTAAACGGCGGCCGTAACTATAACGGTCCTAAGGTAGCGAAATTCCTTGTCAGGTAAATTCTGACCCGCACGAATGGCGTAACGACTTGGGCGCTGTCTCAACGAGAGATCCGGTGAAATTTTAATACCTGTGAAGATGCAGGTTACCCGCGACAAGACGGAAAGACCCCATGGAGCTTTACTGCAGCTTGATATTGAATTTGGGTACGATCTGTACAGGATAGGTGGGAGCCTTTGAAGTGTGAGCGCCAGCTTGCGTGGAGGCAACGTTGGGATACCACCCTGATCGTATCTAGGTTCTAACCTGGTACCGTAATCCGGTGCGGGGACAGTGTCAGGTGGGCAGTTTGACTGGGGCGGTCGCCTCCTAAAGAGTAACGGAGGCGCCCAAAGGTTCCCTCAGAATGGTTGGAAATCATTCGAAGAGTGCAAAGGCATAAGGGAGCTTGACTGCGAGACCTACAAGTCGAGCAGGGACGAAAGTCGGGCTTAGTGATCCGGTGGTACCGCATGGAAGGGCCATCGCTCAACGGATAAAAGCTACCCTGGGGATAACAGGCTTATCTCCCCCAAGAGTCCACATCGACGGGGAGGTTTGGCACCTCGATGTCGGCTCATCGCATCCTGGGGCTGAAGTAGGTCCCAAGGGTTGGGCTGTTCGCCCATTAAAGCGGTACGCGAGCTGGGTTCAGAACGTCGTGAGACAGTTCGGTCCCTATCTGTCGTGGGCGTAGGAAATTTGAGAGGAGCTGTCCTTAGTACGAGAGGACCGGGATGGACGTACCGCTGGTGTACCAGTTGTTCCGCCAGGAGCACCGCTGGGTAGCTATGTACGGACGGGATAAACGCTGAAAGCATCTAAGCGTGAAGCCCCCCTCAAGATGAGATTTCCCAGTATGTAAGACCCCTTGAAGACGACGAGGTAGATAGGCTGGGGGTGGAAGTGCAGCAATGCATGGAGCTGACCAGTACTAATCGGTCGAGGGCTTATCCAAATATGCAAGTTGTAATTCGCATGTTTCGTTTCGAATCTAGTTTTCAGAGAACAACCACTCTGAAATGTAAGCTACGCGTTTGGTGGCGATGGCGGAGGGGTTCCACACGTACCCATCCCGAACACGACCGTTAAGCCCTCTAGCGCCGATGGTACTTGGACCGCAGGGTCCTGGGAGAGTAGGACGCCGCCAAGCGAACTCTTTCATCATACATAGAAAACAAGCTCTGCATGTGGACATTGTACGATGGATTGCATTTGCCCTGCAAATGCATATTATTCCCTGATAGCTCAGTTGGTAGAGCACTCGACTGTTAATCGAGTTGTCACAGGTTCGAGCCCTGTTCGGGGAGCCATTAAGGCCCGTTGGTCAAGGGGTTAAGACACCTCCCTTTCACGGAGGTAACAGGGGTTCGAATCCCCTACGGGTCATAGCAATACCTATTGCTTCAACAAGGGATGAGAATCCCAAAGGTTCGTCGGAGGATGTACTTCGTTAGCAGCTGCTTCGCAGTATCGAACGAAGTGAGAGTATCCCCTACGGGTCATATTATGGAGGCTTAGCTCAGCTGGGAGAGCATCTGCCTTACAAGCAGAGGGTCGGGGGTTCGATCCCCTCAGCCTCCACCATAAGATTTTTATTAACGACGCGGGGTGGAGCAGCCCGGTAGCTCGTCGGGCTCATAACCCGAAGGCCGCAGGTTCAAATCCTGCCCCCGCAATTATACTTTCCCAATGGAAAGTGATCTGGAACCGTGGTGTAGTTGGCCTAACATGCCTGCCTGTCACGCAGGAGATCGCGGGTTCGAATCCCGTCGGTTCCGCCATTTTATATCTATCAATACCGTATGCGGAAGTGGCTCAGCGGTAGAGCATCGCCTTGCCAAGGCGAGGGTCGCGGGTTCGATTCCCGTCTTCCGCTCCAATATTTGCGCCCTTAGCTCAGCTGGATAGAGCGTTTGACTACGAATCAAAAGGCCGGGAGTTCGAATCTCTCAGGGCGCGCCATTATAACTTCATAATTTGCCGGCGTGGCGGAATGGCAGACGCGCTCGACTCAAAATCGAGTGGGAAACCGTGGAGGTTCGAGTCCTCTCGCCGGTATATATAACGGGATGTAGCTCAGCTTGGTAGAGCACCTGGTTTGGGACCAGGGGGTCGCATGTTCAAATCGTGTCATCCCGATCTCGAAAAAGTACTATCTAACTTATAGATAGTACTTTTTTTGTGTTTATCTTTATTACGTTGCGATATTAAAGGGATTACGATTACGATGTGTGCTTAACATAACTTTCAATATGCCATCAGCTATTGGCCCATGGTCCCTTGCTTCATGAATATACGGGTTACTCTTCAGACGACAAGTCTTGCATAAAGCCTCGTTCTTTAGGTCACAATAGGTTTAAAAAGTGATAGAAGGGGTTCATGTGAACACGTTTAACTTCAGGAAACAATTCAAGAGACGCTGGCGACGGTGGAAACGAACAGTATGGATGACGATTGCTTTGCTTGCAGTTACGATATTGGCTTACAGCGGATTGTCTATCTCATCGGCGATTGAACGTTTGCTGACCACTAATTTTAGTGAGGCAACTAGTGTGATGGGACCTGTTACGCCGGAGACCAGATCTGATCAGGACATTCAGGCGTTAGTAGAGCAACTTGATACTGATCCGGATCATTTAACGAGTGTGGTTTTGGAAACACAGTACATTTGCGGAGTGGAGACAGAACAGTTGGGCAAGATGGCTAGACCACAGTTGAAGATGCTGCTGGTTCAACATCCGGAATGGGATGCTACCGTTGCAACATCAGATGAGTTGCATTTGAAGCAACGTGTAGATGATCTTTCACCGCTTTGTAAACAGCAGGCGTATATTAGCATAGATGCTGTGGGGAACCTTAATTTGTATGAGGGTAAGCCTGCAGAAGAGAAGGTTATTCGTACGTTTTTTCAATTGGATGTGGGGACGTTGGAGAGTTCTTTGCCTGAAGGGGTGCTGGAGCAATTGCAGCAGGGTATCCGGATTCAGGACAAGGATGAGTATGATAGCGTAATCTCAACGTTTAGTGACTATGCGGTGGATGAAGATCATCATTTAATCCGCAATGGCGGGTAATCTTTTGTGCTAACTTACAACGTTAAGATGCTGAAGTACTAATTAGATAGTTGGAGACCAGTGGCATTGGTATTTCGCGAAACTAAGTGATAGAAATCCAATATACGTGGAATGTGGTGATGGACATCGAAGAGATGTCCTTTTTGTCGTTTTTGCCGAAATACATGAAAATACGAATAAACATGAAAAAAATCACGAATAAAGACGAGTAATGGGTTAGACAAAGTTTTTCCTGCCGCAGGGTCTATCTTTTGTTATAATGAAATGAACGATACATATGTTCGCTTTTGTGAGGGAGAGATGGTTTTGCGTTTTTTGGGAATTGACCCGGGGATTGCGATTGTTGGTTTTGGTTTTGTGGATAAAATCGGCAGTAAAGTGGTACCCGTACAATATGGATGTATTCAGACGGAAGCTCATACCCCTGAAGAGGAACGGTTGCTTCATGTATATGAAGGTATGGTGCAATTAATTGATAAGTACAAACCGGACGCAGTAGCGCTGGAGAAACTTTTTTTCAATCGGAACGTTACAACAGCGATGTCTGTCAGTCAGGCTAGGGGCGTCATGGTACTTGCTGCTGCACAGAAGGGTTTGCCTATTGCAGAGTATACACCAATGCAGATCAAGCAGGCTGTTGTTGGGTACGGTAAGGCTGAGAAGAAGCAAGTGCAGGAGATGGTCAAAATGTTCTTGCGTCTTCAAGTCATTCCTAAACCGGATGACGTAGCGGATGCGTTGGCTGTAGCCGTGTGCCATGCGCACTCTTATACATTAAATTCCAAGTTGAATGAGGTATTGCGAAAATGATTGATTTTCTAAGAGGACAGTTCATTCATGTAGAGAATGATTATATTGTGTTGGACGTTCATGGTGTGGGGTATCGCGTATTTTGTCCGAATCCATTTGCGTTCGCTAAGCAAGAAGGCGAAATTACCGTGTACACTCACCATCATGTGCGTGAGGATGCGATGCTGCTGTTTGGATTTGTGACACGGGATGAACAGCGTTTGTTCCGCAAACTGATTGAAGTATCCGGTATTGGTCCCAAAGTGGCGCTGGGCATACTCGCTGGAGGTACACCAGAACATGTGGTTACAGCGATTTACCAAGAGAATTTAACGTTCTTGACCAAATTGCCAGGCATCGGCAAGAAGACTGCACAACGCATGATTCTGGATCTCAAGGATAAGCTGGATAGTTTTGGCGCGGCAGCGTATGCAACAGGTTTGTTCGCTCCTCCATCGGAAGAATCGGGAAGTGGTTCAGCCTGGGATGAGGCACGTGAAGGTCTCAAGGCACTTGGATATACTGACAGTGAACTTGATAAAGTATGGCTCAAATTGAAAAAGGATGTTACTACAGCAGATTCCGTTGATGTGTTGATGAAAAAAGCGCTGCAAATGCTGTTTACGGGATAATACAAATTGCATATTATAATATAGCTGTAACCTGCAAAAAAAGGTAGGGATGAACATGGATGATCGGATTATTTCCGCGAACCTGATGATGGAGGACCAAAATGTTGAGTTGAGTCTTCGTCCCCGGTATTTGAATGAATATATCGGACAGAATCAGGTGAAGGAAAATTTAAAGATATATATTGAAGCTGCCAAATTTCGTAATGAGGCATTGGATCACGTTTTGTTATATGGACCACCTGGACTGGGTAAGACAACACTTGCCAATATTATTGCCAATGAATTGGGCGTTAATTTACGAACTACGTCAGGCCCGGCCATTGAACGCCCGGGTGATCTTGCAGCATTGTTAACCAATCTGCAGGAAGGAGATGTGCTGTTTATTGATGAGATTCATCGTTTGCATCGTACGGTTGAAGAAGTCATGTACCCCGCCATGGAAGATTCGGCATTGGATATAATGATTGGTAAAGGTCCGAGTGCTCGGTCCGTTCGGCTGGATCTGCCGCCATTCACTCTGATTGGGGCTACAACACGTGCTGGCTTGCTGTCTGCGCCACTTCGAGATCGGTTTGGTGTTATCAGCCGCTTGGAATTCTATACGGTTGATGAGCTGGCTTATATCGTCTCGCGCTCTACCGAGATTTTGGGTGTGGAGATTGTGGGAGATGCTGCGCAAGAGATTGCATTGCGCTCACGTGGGACACCGAGGATTGCCAACCGTTTGCTTAAACGAGTACGTGACTTTGCACAGGTTCGTGGTGACGGGATTATTACGCAGACATTGGCTGAAGAAGCACTGCAAAGGCTCCAGATTGATCCACGTGGCCTGGATGAGATTGATCATAAGATGCTCAAATCGATGATCAACAGCTTCCGGGGAGGACCGGTAGGTTTGGATACCATTGCTGCTACAATCGGTGAAGAAAGTCAGACGATTGAGGATGTCTACGAACCGTATCTGCTTCAGATTGGCATGATTCAGCGTACACCAAGGGGGAGGATCGTAACTGATCTTGCCTATCATCATTTGGGTCTACCTGTTCCACCAAGAGACGGAAAATAATCGAGCCATGTGAAAGTCCACGATTTGAACGTTTACCAATTGAAGGTTCACCATAAACATTGAAGTTTACGTTTGTTAATCCGATATAAAGTGAAGGCATTGCATGGAGAGGAGTCTGAATGTGGGAAAAGCAATACGAACGAAGAAGTGGAGTCGTCGATTGAAGGTACTGGCGGCAGCTCTTTTGACAGTAGGTTGTCTTCAAGTGCCTGCGTATGCAGCAGGTAATGATGGACAGACAATCCGTGTAGCCATGTTTGCGAATCTGGGCAGTACGTATAAATCAACTACACCACTTATTACACTTGAATCAACGGGACAATGGAGTATCCAATCGGAAAGTGGCGCAAATGTAGGTCTTCCGGCTGGACAGGTCCGTTTCAGTGCAGATGGATTCAGAGTGAAAGTGTTGGAAACAGGGGATTTCAAGGCAGCATCTTCAGCAGCCAAATTGTTGCAGGCAACCGCGGATAAGCCGTTGCTGTTTACAACGTCTGTGAATGGAAATGCCATCTATCAACTCTACACAGGTAACTATGCAACAGAGGCACTGGCTGGACAAGCTGTTACACGGGTACAAAAGGTAGCAGCAGCTCAATTGGCTGGTCAAAAGCCAACTGTGACCGGAAGTAAGCGCCTGTCTGCTGGAACGTATGGTTCGCTTCAGGAAGCAGAGGCAACGCAAGCGAACCTTTTATCAGCAGGAGTTAGTAGTGCTTATCCGGTCCTCCTACTGAGTGGAGGAAGCCAAGCATATGCGGTATGGGTAGGTGAAGCTGTAACAGATGCGGAATTATCCTCAGTGAAGAAAAGTGTGGAGGCCATTCCAGGGATAAGTCTCTCAACTGTTAACAATAGTGCAGGTCTCATCATCCGTCAGGATGCGGGATTAAGTGCGGATGCGCTTAAAACAGCTCCGCATTACACGATTGCAGGTACTGAATCCAAAGCATTGGTACAAGGGAATAGCAATGGCATCAAAGTAGTGGAACGTTCCCAGCGAACGTATCGTGGAGATATGGAAATCAGCATCGTCAGCGGTGATCTGGCATTGGTCAATGTCGTTCCACTGGAACAATACCTGTACTCTGTCGTAGGGGCAGAGGTATATTCCTCCTGGCCTGCTGAGGCTCTGAAAGTTCAAGCAGTAGCTGCTCGATCCTATGCGCTTCAACAAGGAGATCGTTTCAAAATTGCCAATGTCGTGGATACGACACTCAGCCAAGCCTATAACGGGATTGGTTCGGAGAACGATAAAGTAACCAGTGCAGTGGATGCAACGGCCGGAGAAGTGGTTAAGAGCGGTGGCAAAATCATCGAAGCTGTATTCTCCTCCAATGCGGGCGGTCAGACGGCTCATCCTTCTGAGGTATGGAACGGCGGAGCAGGTGTGTTCACCAATGTAATTAGCTCGGGGGATACATCAGCGCAGGCAGGATTACATACGTGGTACCATGTGCTGCTCAGTTCAGGCATTAGCGGGTACATTCGTGAGGATAACATCAAAGAATTAACAACCAAGACCAACGCGGGTCTGGCAAAAGTGACGGTAACGGCTCAGAACACCAATGTACGTCCTGTTCCGTTGATTCAGTCCACCGTGGAACCTGTAGCCAAAATGAATCCAGGCAATGAAGCTGTAGTACTGGCAAAAGTGGCTCAATCCAATGACTATGCTTGGGTGAGAGGACCATTCACGTCTGCCCAGTTGGTTAAATCCCTTCAGGGTAAAACGACAGCGTCTGTTCCTGCTTCAATCTCAACCTTGGAAGTAACCAAGCGTGGACCTTCTGGAAGAGCACTTGAAGTCACTGCCAACGGCCAGGCTATGACGGTGAAATATGCTGATACATACCGTTCTGCGCTTGGAGGATTACCGAGTACTTTATTTGATATTGCAGGAACCGGAAGTTATACTGTATTAGGCGCTGACGGCAAAACAGCCAGCAAAACCGGTTCAAATGGTGCTGCTGTAATGTCTGCTTCTGGTACAGGCTCATCATCCGGTAATGCTCTTGTGGTGATGAGTGGTGATGGTCAAGCGAGAGCGGTAACGCAGGGTCAAAACTTCATGTTCATCGGCCAGGGCAATGGTCATGGGTTGGGCTTGTCCCAATGGGGAGCCAAAGGTATGGCAGATGAAGGGTATGATTACCAGGCAATATTGAAACACTATTATCAAAATGCGACTATTGTTAAGGAATGAAACTAAAATGAATGTGAACTTATATGATTTTGAATTACCAGAGCAATTGATAGCACAGACGCCGTTGCTTGATCGCACGGCTTCCCGTTTGCTTACCTTGAACAAAGATAGTGGTGAGATTAATCATCAAACGTTTCCTGATATTATCGATTTTCTGGATTCTGGGGATACATTGATTCTGAATGATACGCGTGTTCTTCCAGCCCGTCTGTTCGGTACAAAGGAAGACACCGGAGCAAAAGCGGAAGTCTTATTGCTTAAAAATGTGGAGGGCGACAAGTGGGAAGCACTGGTTAAGCCGGGTAAAAAGCTGAAAGCCGGTTCGGTTATCGTATTTGGAGACGAACTGCAGGCAATCATTGAAGAAGAAGGCGAGATGGGGGCACGTACACTTACGTTTACGTATGATGGAATCTTTCAGGAAATTCTGGACCGTCTGGGTGAGATGCCGTTGCCACCGTATATCAAAGAGACTTTGGATGACCGCGAACGGTATCAGACCGTGTATGCCAAGCATGAAGGATCAGCGGCTGCACCCACAGCGGGATTGCATTTTACGGATGAATTGTTGGATCAGATTCGTGCCAAGGGCGTTAATGTCGCTTTCATTACGCTTCATGTAGGACTGGGGACGTTTAGACCAATGTCGGTAGACAACGTAGAAGATCATGTCATGCATGAGGAGTATTACTCCTTGTCACAAGAAACGGCAGATCTGATTAACCAGACCAAAGAGAATGGACACCGTGTTTTCGCGGTTGGGACAACCAGTTGCCGGACTCTGGAAACTGTGGGCAGCAAGTTTGAAGATGGAGTACTGCAAGCAAGCAGCGGATGGACAAGTATTTTTATCTATCCGGGCTACTCCTTCAAAGTGATCGATGGGATGCTTACGAATTTTCATCTCCCAAAATCCACGTTGGTTATGCTGGTTAGTGCACTTGCAGGCAGGGAACATATTATGCAGGCATATCAGGAAGCCATTCAAGAACAATACCGGTTCTTCAGCTTCGGCGATGCCATGTTGATATATTAATATAACGGAATAACGATTAACTTTAGAGGATGATTAAAACCAATGGCAGCAATTACGTATGAACATATCAAAACTTGCAAACAATCCGGCGCACGTCTGGGACGTGTGCATACACCTCACGGTGTGATTGAGACACCGACCTTTATGCCTGTAGGTACACAGGCAACCGTCAAAACAATGAGCCCTGAAGAGTTAAAAGCCATGGATGCTCAGATTATTTTGAGTAATACGTATCACCTGTTTCTGAGACCAGGACATGAAATCATTCGTGAAGCTGGCGGATTGCACAAGTTCATGAACTGGGATCGTCCAATTCTGACGGACAGCGGTGGATTCCAAGTGTTCTCGCTCAGCGAGATGCGCAAAATTACGGAAGAAGGCGTTAACTTCCGCTCTCACCTGAACGGAGATAAGAAGTTCCTTTCTCCTGAAGTGGCCATGGAAATCCAGAATGCACTTGGCTCCGATATTATGATGGCATTTGATGAATGTCCACCGTATCCAGCTGAATATGAATATGTCAAAAAATCACTCGAACGAACGAGTCGCTGGGCAGAACGTTGTCTCGAAAGTCATGCTCGTCCGCATGACCAAGGTCTGTTTGCCATCGTACAGGGAGGCATGCATGAAGATCTTCGCCGTCAGAGCGCCGCAGATTTGACTTCCATGGATTTCCCGGGGTATGCTATTGGTGGACTGAGTGTTGGAGAACCGAAACATTTGATGTATGGAGTATTGGATTATACGTTACCTTTGTTGCCAACCAATAAACCACGTTATTTAATGGGGGTAGGTTCGCCCGATGCGTTGATTGAGGGATCCATTCGTGGAGTGGACATGTTCGATTGTGTTCTACCTACTCGGATTGCCCGTAACGGAACAACAATGACCAGCCAAGGACGTCTGGTAGTTCGCAATGCCAAGTTTGCAACTGATTTTGGGCCATTAGATCCTGAATGTGATTGCTACACTTGTCGCAACTATTCCAGAGCTTATCTGCGTCATTTGATCAAAGCAGATGAAACATTTGGCCTGCGTTTGACAACGATCCATAATCTTCATTTCTTGCAGAATTTGATGCGTAATGTACGTAAAGCCATTATGGAAGATCGTTTGCTTGATTTCCGGGATGAATTTTTCGATCAATATGGTCTTCATGACAATGACAAAGGTTTCTGATTGAGTTTTTAGGGAAACCGGCGTAACAAGCAATATCTGTACGTATAGTCGATAAGGGGGAGTTTGAATGTTTCAGGGAATGACTCTAGCAGGAACACAAGCGGGCGGAGGCATTGTATCTTTGATCGTACCTTTGGTACTCATGGTTGCAATTTTCTACTTCTTGATGATTCGTCCACAGAACAAAAAGCAAAAGCAACGGAATTCCATGCTGAGCCAATTGAAAAAGGGCGATAAAATTGTAACGATTGGCGGCCTTCACGGTACGATCGCTGAGATTACAGATGATGTAGTTGTATTGCGTGTAAACGATGTAACTAAACTGACGTTTGATCGTAATGCAATCAGCAGTGCTGTAACTCGTGATACGGCTGTTGAATAGTTGCTGTAACATAGAATAACGAGGGTGCGTTTATATGGCGTATTCCCTGGCAGAGAACCGGATCTCCTGGAGACCCGGTTCTCTTTTTTTTGTTTTATGAGGGAAAGTCGATGTTCTTCACCAGTCTGCTAGGAGCGATGTGTGTTAACGCCGAACATGCCACCGAGAGCTGAAATGAAGAAAGCGCTGAGCAGTTGCAAACTATCTTTCCAATTAAATGAAGCATCCAACGCGAGAAATCCAATTAACAGTACGAGCAGTCCGTATACGATTCCGGTAATTCCTCCGTAGTACCATCCTTTTTCACCAGAACGTTTGCCTGCCACAAAACCACCAACCAATAACGATAAGCCATGCACAACATAAGTATACAACGAGAGGTCCTGTTCCCGCATTCCGCTCACCCAGAGAAAAAAGGAGAGGATTAATGCTCCGATAAACATCCATACAAAAGCCTGACAGAGGCCTGACAGAATCGGATTGGACACTCGAAACGAAACCAAGCGGCGGATCAATTGCATGAAGCAACCCCCTTGTACAAGTTTGAAGTTAATACAGTGTATGGTCAAGCCCTCTGACTTATGAACTGATTTCCATTAAATGAACGGATTATTTCTGCATGAGCCTGTAAGGTTCAGGTCAAAATATGGATTGCACTACTCAGCTACTGTTAATAACTCAGTTTCGAAGGAGGACCCCTGTTGTGAACTTCCCAGATGTTGGATCACATATCTTTCGAACCATTCTCATGTACTTTCTGGTGTATTGTGCAATGAGGGTTATGGGTAAACGTGAGATTGGTAAGCTATCCATGTTTGATCTTGTCGTGTCCATTATGCTTGCCGAGATGGCTGCTTTTGTCATTGAAGATATCGATAAACCGCTCTCTCATGGGATTGCCCCCATGCTTACCTTGATCATCGTACAGATCGGAATGGCCTTTATAGGTCTTAAAAGTCGGCGTCTTCGCCTGATGATTGATGGCAAACCTACGGTTTTGATCTCCAAAGGCGTTCTTCACCGAGATGAGATGCGGAAGCAACGATATAATCTGGATGATCTATTGCAGCAACTCCGCGAACAGAATGTTGACAGTATCGGTGAGGTGGATTATGCCATTTTGGAGACTACGGGTAAGTTGACCGTCTTTCCCAAGGATCAGAATGCTTCCAACGACAGCAATTCTTCAGGCTCTGATTCGGGAGGGACTTCTTCCAGTAAATCCAAAGCAGAGAAAAATCAGATTGATGGGCTGACAAATATCAAATACGAAGGTCTGCCGCTGCCCCTCATTATGGACGGTAAAGTTCAGGATCAGAATCTGGAAATCATCCAGAAAACAAGATTTTGGCTGAAAAATCAAATTCAACATAACGGAATTCTGGATTTCAAAGATGTATTTATATGCTCCATCGACCATAATGGTAAGATTTATGTAAGTCCAAAAGATGATAAAAAATGAAATTTATTTGCCTGACCGACGCTTGAACCATGCACCTATCAAAGGAGCACGGGACAGATCATGGAAGTCAATCATTTTGGTCCAGCCCATGACGATGAAATACACAATAAGCCCGACAAAAGGAGCGAGAATCATGCGGAGCCAGAAAGGCAAGATCATGGCAGTCTCTTCGTATACGAGTAGGGTCGCTGCTCCCATAATAAACATTCCGGCCCCCGTTTTGACCCAATCCATAATTTTGAAGCGGAACTGTAGCAGACTACGAACGCTTTGGGCGTGTAACAAGGTAACGACAGTAGAATTCACACAGATGGCGATGACTGCACCGAAAATCCCATATTCAGGACGGGAAGCGAGCGTCAAAATTAACGTGATTTTGATAACAGCACCGATGAATGTATTTAGCAGTGCTTTACCTGGACGATCAAGGGCTTGCAACGCAGCTTGAAGAGGAGCTTGAATATAAATGAACAAAGCAAAAGGAGCCATTAGCTTCAGCATGCTTCCGATCGATGCATCATTATACAGAACAAGACACATCGGTTCGGCAAGCACATACATAAACACAGAAAACGGAGCACCAGTCACGAGCGCCAAACGTAATGCCTGATGCATTCTTTTGTGAATCAGCGCGCGATCTCCCTGAGCAGAAGCTTCTGACAGTGAAGGCACAAGTGATGTCGCAAGCGATGAAGTCAGTGCCCCCGGCAACAGCAGCAAAGGAATAATCATACCTTGTAGTGCACCATATTGTGCTGTAGCGATTCCTTTGGATATGCCTGCCAGAGCCAGACTCTGGGCAGTAACGATAGTTTCGGCCAGATAGGATAGAGAACCAACCAATCGGCCTGCTGTAACGGGAATCGAGATTGCAAGCAATCGCCGGATTAAACCGGGCTGTGGAGTAGTGGTTTCTTTCATAACTGAAGGAATTGGGTTTAAAGCTTTGGCTGAAGGTTTGGTTGTTAGATTGGACATGTTCTGTTGCATAACGAGCGGTAACTCTTTCTTCTGCCTGTTATACTTCCACAAGAGTACAAGCATACCGCCAAATTCTCCAACAAGGGCTCCGAGCATGGCACCAGCAGCAGCTTGTGCAATACCGTGGGGGAGGAGAAGCCAGGCAAACCAAATGACACAGACGATGCGAATAATCGTTTCAACAATGGATGAAATGGCAGTAGGCATCATGTTTTGCTTGCCTTGGAAGTACCCTCTGTAGACGGCTGATACGGCGATAATGGCAATCATGGGGCTCATACTGACGAACGTATGATACACCCGCTCATCCGTGAGCACATACTTGGTAACCCAGGGTGCAAATAGGATGCACAAAAACATGAATACCACACCCAGGGTCAACGTAAAGCTTAAGCTTACTTGCAGGATTCGCTGGGGGGAATAACGATTGGCGCCAGTGTCAGCTTCGGCTACGAGCTTGGCTACGGCCAGCGGAATACCACCCGTAATTAATGTCACCAGTACGATAAAAAAGGGATAGCTCAATTGGTAGATGCCAACACCTTCTGCACCGATGACTCGTGGCAGCGCAATACGCGGGATGAAACCAAGTATTCGATTAATTATGCCTGCCGCGAGCAGGATCATGGCCCCCTGGATAAATGTCTGTTTCTTCAAGACTACCCCTCTTTCCCGGTTGAAAGTACAGGTTATCATCATAAACGGGACAAAGCCGTTGTTCTTCATCCTATGCCAGTCCTTCATCTTCTCATGACAACTTGGACACGATTAACAAAAAGAACCATAACCAGCAAGAAGGAATATGATCAGGCGAAGTCGAATGATGTAATATTGATGCCGCATAAAGGCTTGGATGTACGAAGGGAGGCTCCCCGTTGGAAGAAATGAATGATGTGGAGTTGGAACAGTCAATAGAGATGCTCTGCCGAAGCAAGGCGGAGGAATTAAGGCTTGTCGGTTACGAATATGTCACCAGCAAAGATGTCTGGAATTGCGTCAGTCATAAATATGAAAAACAGGGCATTCCACCGCTTCACCAGCTGGTGAACGACATTTTGTCACTGAAAGCAACAAGCTTTATGAACTTTATGACCGTGTCTGCATACCGGGGGTCCTCTTTCTAGACGAAAGGGATCTTTTTTGTTGAAAATTGACTGCTTTTTACGGCATCGCTATAATAGGAATATTGAGAACGAAAGGGGATCTAGGAACGGCATGAAAAGAATTATCAGTTTCATTCTGGTCGTGCTTGTCACCACAGGGGTAATGGTGGGAACAAGCCCGGAACTGCTCAAAAATATACGCTTGGGCCTTGATTTAAAGGGAGGCTACGAGATCTTATATGAAGCAGAGCCGCTCGAAGCAGGACAACAAGTCACCAAAGCATCTTTGGTGCAAACGGCCAAAAGTCTTGAAAGCCGCGCCAATGCGCTCGGAACAAGCGAACCGGAGGTAACCACTGAAGGAAGCAACCGGATTCGATTGAAGTTGGCAGGGGTTACGGATGAGGCTGAAGTTAGAGCCAAAATGAAAGAACCGGCTGTTCTGACCTTCCGTAGTAAAGCTGAGAATGACAAGGAAGGCGAATACACCAAAATTGAACTTCGCGGAAATGAATTTGTTGAGAATGCAGCCAAAGTTGTTTTTACAAGTTTGAATCAGCCGATGATTGACATCCAAGTGAAAGACAAAGCCAAGTTTTCCGAGATAACCAAACGTTTGATCGGACAACCTCTTGCTATCTATCTGGATGATCAGCTACTTTCTGCACCAACAGTTCAACAACAGTTGACAGATGGATCTGCCCAAATCTCAGGTGCCTATTCACGTGATGAAGCAAACCAGCTTCGTGACACCATTAACCTGGGTGCATTGCCACTGAAACTTACAGAGAAGTATTCACAAAGTGTTGGTGCAACACTTGGTAAGCTCTCTCTGGATCAGACAATTAAAGCGGGATTGATTGGTTCCGTTATTATTCTAGTGTTCATGATCGGGCTTTATCGTATTCCTGGCATTATCGCGAGTTTTGCCTTGATTACACATACGTGGCTGGTACTTGCAATCTTCTATTTAGGAGAATTCGTGCTCACCCTTCCAGGTATTGCGGCGTTTATCCTGGGTATAGGGATGGCGGTGGATGCCAATATCATTACGTACGAACGGATTAAAGAGGAAATGCGCAGTGGTAAGTCGATCTTGTCTTCGGTTAAAGCGGGTGGTAAACATTCCTTCCGAACAATCATCGACTCCAATGTCACAACCATTATTGCGGCCGCTGTTATGTTCTTCTTGGGTACAGGTGCGGTTAAAGGGTTTGCCCTCGTGCTGATTTTTGATATTGTGACCAGTATTATCACGAATATTTTCTTCTCCCGCTTCCTGCTGACCCTGCTCGTACGGGCTAACGTGTTGAAGAAGCCTAAGTACTTCGGAGTGAAGGAGAGTGAAATTCGTGCGCTTTAATTGGAATTTCGATTATATTAAAGGGAGTAAAATTGCCTATACATTCTCGATTATTTTGACTGTAGTAGGGATTATCAGTTTGCTCTCACTTGGATTAAACTACGCCGTTGACTTCCGTTCAGGATCAAATGTGGATATTACCGTATCCAAAGCCATTACAGCGGAGCAAATTAATCCAATCGTGAATGAACTGGGTGTTGACACAAAGGAAGTCCAGATTACAACTGGATCTGATCGGGTTAATATTCGATTCTCGAACGTACTGGATGAAAACCAAGAAAGCAAATTCAAGCAAGAATTTAGCAAACTGGATGAGACTGCTTCTTATGAAGTGAATACCGTTGATCCAGAAATGGCCAAAGAGCTTGAGCGTAATGCAATCTATGCGGTGCTGATTGCCAGTATCGGAATCATGATCTATGTTGCGATTCGATTCGAATGGCGATTCGCTTTGGCAGCAGTTGTTTCCATATTCCATGATGCCTTCGTAGTTATAAGTGTATTTTCTATATTCCGTCTTGAAGTGAATCTGACCTTTATTACGGCAGTGCTAACCATTGTCGGATTCTCTATCAACGATACCATCGTTATCTTTGACCGGATTAGGGAAAATCTGCGTTTTGCCAAAAAATCAACAAAAGCTGATCTGCGTGAAGTGGTAAACCGGAGTTTATCTCAAACGATGACGCGCTCGCTTAACACAACATTTACTGTATTTATAGCGTCACTCTGTTTGTTTATTTTTGGCGGAGAGTCTATTCGCATGTTCTCTCTGGCGATGGTGATCGGGACATTCTTTGGTGCCTATTCTTCGATCTTTATTGCAGCTCCATTATGGTTTACGCTTAAAGGTAAACAACAAACGAACAAGCCAAAAACAGTGGCTAAAGAATCTAACTAAACATCTTATTGTGAAGCCGCGTCTGCCAGGCGCGGTTTTGCAACTTTATGTACAGAAATAAGGGGGAATATTCATGACCAGAGAACATATCCCATCTGCTCAGGCTGCCACATGGAGTGGTATTGCTGGTAATATGGGACTTGCGGTAATCAAAGCGGGAGTCGGTTATATGGCAAACAGCAAATCATTGCTCGCTGACGGCTTGTATTCTGCTTCTGAAGCTGGTTCTGCCCTGGCAGGTCTCTTTCCCTCCAAGTCTGTACGTGATAAGAATAAGGCTCGCAGGGAGCGGTTTAAAGAACACTCACGGGTTGCCAGACCGGGAATCTCCGTATTGTTATCTGTGCTGATCCTCATGGGTGGATTACAGCTTGCCATCTCCGCATTGGGTAGTCTCTCCGGAAGTGAACCGGAAGCACCCGGCAAGTCGGTACTTTTGGTGGCTGTTGCAGCTCTGGCTGTAAAAGAAGCGATTTTTCAATTTCAGTACAGATATTTTCGCAAACGAAACCAGTCTCAGGCTTTAGCCTATGCACAGCAACATCGTCGTGCGCTCTATTGTTCTCTCACCGTGTTGATCGGCATTATAGGATCTATGGCTGGTGAAGAGACAGGTTTGAGCATGCTGCTCTACCTGGACCCTACGGCTGCATTGATTGCTTCCTGTTTTGTACTTCATAAGGGTTACCGAATGATTGTGGACACAGTATATGGTTCACTTGTTCAGGAACTGGAGCAGGAGGATGCGTCCGATTTCAAAGAGACTGTACAGCGCGTATACGGCATTATTACCATTGAGCACTTGGTTGCTCGGGAACAGGAACATGACGTTACGATTGAGTTGGTCGTTAGTGTGAATCCGAGAATCTCCATACTGGAAGCACAGGAAATTGCAAATCGGGCCAAGACACTATTGCTTACCCGGTTCAGTCATGTAAAAGAGGTACAGATTCAAGCGGTGCCTTATGATCCAGGCTATCCCTATAAATCCAATCATGAACTGCCCGATCACGAAGCGACATTAATTCAGTAGTGAAGCGCGGGTCCAGTAGATCAGGAAAGGAGCGTTATCTTTGCTTTATTCGCAATACCGGTGGAATACACCGAATATCAATTTGGAGGCGGCTGCGGGACTCTCGCAGGCGCTTTCCGTTTCCCCACTTGTTGGACGTTTGCTTGTGAGTCGAGGCGTGCACAATGAGAAGGAGGCCGAACGTTTTCTGCATCCTGATCTGAATCAAATGCATGATCCCTATCTGCTACTCGGCATGAATGAAGCTGTGCCTCGCATCAAATTGGCTTTGCAGCGCGAAGAACATATTTTGATCTACGGTGATTATGACGCCGATGGCGTATCCAGCACATCGCTCATGATCCATTTGATGCGTCATCTTGGTGCCTCGTACGATATCTATATCCCTCATCGCTCGAATGAAGGGTATGGATTGCACAACCATGCATTGGATTGGGCCCATCAACAAGGTGTTTCATTGATTATTACCGTGGATACCGGAATCAGCGCTGTTGAACAGATTGCCTATGCGGCAACACTGGGTATCGAAGTTATTGTGACAGACCATCACGAGCCGCCTGAAATTTTGCCAGAAGCCTTTACCCTTATTAATCCCAAACTTCCGGGATGTCCGTATCCCTTTAAAGGTTTGGCCGGAGCGGGAGTAGCCCTGAAACTTGCCCAGGCACTGATCGGGGAAGTGCCCGGTGAATGGATGGAGATTGCTGCCATCGGTACCGTGGCCGATCTGATGCCTTTGGAAGGGGAGAACCGGGTTATCGTCAGTTATGGAATAGAGTCGATGCGTGGTTCACGTCTTCCAGGTGTGGGGGCATTACTGGAAATCAGTGGAGTGGATCAAAGTCAGGTGACTTCAATTAATATTGCCTTTGCCATGGCTCCTCGTATTAATGCCAGTGGACGTTTGGATCATGCCGGGAGAGCGGTATCACTTCTCACCACGGAGAACCTGGATGAAGCTCATACGCTTGCGGGTCAACTTGATCTATTGAACAGAGAGCGGCAGCAAGTCGTAGAGGGCATACTACAAGAAGCAACGGCGCAGCTGGAACAAAAGATACAGCTACGTTCAGGAGCCATTCCGGATGTAATCGTATTGGCTGGTGAAGGCTGGAATGTTGGAGTGGTGGGTATTGTGGCTTCCAAGTTGCTGGAACGTTATTACCGACCTACACTTATTCTTGGAATTGATCCAGAGAGCGGTGTGTGTAAGGGCTCTGCGCGCTCCATTGAGGGCTTGGATATCTATGAGGCGCTCACAGTTAATAAACACAGTCTGGACCATTACGGGGGCCATCCTGCTGCAGCAGGTATGACCTTGCATCGGGATCAGCTGAAAGAACTTGAGGATGGCTTGAATGAGTTTGCTGCATCTGTATTGACTGAAGAGGACTTTGTACCTCAGCGTCTTGCAGATGATGAATGCAGAATCAGTGATGTTCCGCTGAAAGTGATCCAGGAGATCGACAGATTGCAGCCTTTCGGGATGAGCAATCCTTCGCCACGTTTTGTACTGAGAAGCGTGACTGTGAAGGAAACCAGAACGATGGGACGAGAGAAACGCCATTTGAAACTGGTTCTGGAACAGGATGGTCAACAACTGGAAACCGTCGCTTTTGGCAAGGGGGCGTTAGCGGAGTTCCTTCTCCCAGGTTCCGTTATTGATGTGATGGGAGAACTGTCCATTAATGAATGGAATGGGATGAGAAAACCGCAACTGATGCTTCAGGACATTCATGTTCCTCAGGTTCAAGTGTTTGATATGCGCGGTAATGCCGAGCCATTGAATGCGATGAAGCAATTCTTGAGCTCACTTGAGGTGCATCTGCGATACAAATCAGGTTCTGTTGGTGCTATTGTTCGGAAAGAAACAGACGTTTCCGAGGGAAATTCATTGTATGAACCTTGCCTTTGGGTATATGATAGAAAGGTCGGGTTATTTCCGTGTAATGCTGCTGCACAGCATTATGGACAGGAAGAAGTCCGGACGTTATTTGTGTTTGATACGCCGGAAACCCCGGAACAACTTGATGCCATGCTGGCTTTGTTCAGTGGAGCTGACAATATCATCCTTCTGCACGGATCAGGCAACCGCCGAGATCGCCTTCAGATGCCTTCCAGAGATCTCTTTAAGCGTATTTATATGCAGGTGTTGAAATGGAAAGCTGAACCCGTGGAGGAACAAGAGATTACTCCTGTGCTCAGTCGTCAGTGTGGTTGTTCACCGCGCATGATTACGATGATGTTGGATGTATTCGAAGAGCTTTCCTTCATTACCCGTGATAACGGCAAAATTGCGTTTGTGGATAACCCGCCTAAGCGTGAACTAACCGCTTCTCGTCACTATCAGGCGCTCGAAAACATGGCCGAGGTAGAACAGGTGATGCTGGATGCAGCCACACCGCAACTGACACAATGGATGATATCCCGGATGAAGGGCGTATCTTAGATGGAAGTTTGTGTATTTATTTTAGGAGGAGATTATTTTGGATTTTAAAGATTATATTCGTGTCATTCCTGACTTTCCACAACCGGGAATCAGCTTTAAGGACATTACGACATTGTTGAAAGATGGAGAAATGTACCGCAATGCGATCAATGAGTTGAAAGTGATGGTTTCTGATCTCAAAATTGATGTCATTGCTGGACCTGAAGCACGTGGTTTCGTTGTGGGCGCCCCTCTGGCGTACGCTCTTGGTGTCGGTTTTGCTCCGATCCGCAAAAGTGGAAAACTGCCTGGAGAGACGATTGAAGTCGGTTATGATCTCGAGTATGGCAAGGATACACTCGCGATGCACACAGATGCGATTGAGAAAGGTCAAAATGTCCTGATCGCAGATGATCTGCTCGCAACGGGTGGAACGATTGCAACTTCCATCAACTTGATTGAACAATTGGGTGGGAACGTTGTTGGTGCTGCATTCCTGATCGAGCTGACTGATTTGAATGGTCGTGCTAAATTGCCTGAAAAAATCGATGTATTTACATTGATGAACTACTAAGTTTAAATCTCCACTCGGAGTGTTGTGATTAAAACCTGAATTGCTTTTCCCTTTTCCCGGGAAATAATATACAGCATTAATGATTATAAAAAGCCTGTTCTATCCAACCTCAACGGTTGGATAGAACAGGCTTTTTTGATTTATATACGATACGGTGAAATTAATCAGGCGTTTTTTCAGTGATAGGCTGTTTCTGCGAATCGTCATTCAACCAACCCATTACTTCAAACAGTTTGAACAACAAGCTCATCAGGATTCCGACGATGGTTGCCAGTGCCATCCCTTTCAGATGAACGCCATAGAAGACAACCTCAGTACCACTCAGTCCAATCACCAGTACAAGTGTGGTAAGCAGCAGATTGGTTGGCTTGGCAAAATCGACTTTCTGCTCAACCAAAATACGCAGACCGGATGCAGCAATAACCCCGAAGAGAAGTAGTGATACTCCACCCATAACTGGCACAGGAATGTTGGCAACAAGCGCCGAGAATGTTCCTGAGAAGGAGAGCACGATGGCAATAACCGCTGCCCCACCAATGACATATGTGGAGTAGACGCGAGTCAGTGCCATAACACCGATGTTCTCACCATAGGTTGTATTGGGAGTAGATCCTACAAATCCGGAAAGGATGGTGGAGACCCCGTTACCAAGCAGGGAACGATGAAGGCCCGGGTCTTTCGAAAGATCCTTGCCCACAATGCTGCTCGTTACAAGCAAATGTCCGATATGCTCTACGATAACGACAAGCGCTACAGGTAAAATGGTGAAAATAACGGACCAGTCAAATGTAGGTGTTGTTACGGTTGGCAGTGAGATGAAATCTGCGTTTCCAATAGCTTGTTTGTCTACGAGACCCATTAAACTACCCAATACATAACCGGATACAATTCCGATTAAAATATGAATGATTTTGGGAAATCCACGGAACGTTACTGCACCAATTACTGTGATTCCCAATGTGACCATGGATAAAATAATTGGCTTGGCTTGAGGTGTCCAGTTGGGATATTTAAGGATATCGGGATTAATCAGACCTGCCATTCCTGCAGCCACAGGTACAAGCTCCAGACCAATCAGAGCAACGATCGCGCCCATAACCGCTGGTGGGAAGACTACGTTAATCCATCCGGTACCCGCAAATTTAATAATGAGGGCCACGAGACAGAAAACAAGTCCTGTTATGATAAAAGCTCCAAGTGCCATGGAGTAGCCATTCTCTGGATGTTGTTTTAATACCATTGTGACAGGTGCGATAAAGGCAAAACTGGAACCAAGATATGCGGGTATCTTTCCTTTACACATCAGTATGTACAATAGTGTTCCAATTCCGTTCATCAGCAGGATCATACTTGGATCGACACCGAACAGGTTTGGTACAAGCACCGTACTGCCAAACATGGCGAACAAATGCTGAAGGCTAAGCAGTGAACCTGAGCCAAGTGGCATCTTTTGATTAACCTGAATTTCGCGTTGCAATGAATTTCATCTCCTTTTCCGAAACACAAACTTTCAATAGATTACAGAGTTTCTCTTAATTAAGCAATAACATTTTTGACGCAGCAGAGCGATGGAATTTATATTTTCATGAATTATCCTTCTATTTCAGCAAATAACGGCAATAATACATAAGAAATAAAAAATGCATTCAATCCCTTGTGAGTCATAGGGAAACCGGTTAAAAGTAATACAGAGCACCAATATAAAAAATGGATAAGCGCTCTTATTCGTCAGCAGTTGACGGGAAACGGGCGAAGCGTCATAATTATAGGAAATTACTTTTACGGGGAACCTGTGTTGCAGCAATGTCACGGGTTCCATTTGGTATAGAAAGGACACGGAACAGATCAGAATGGGCATAGAGCAATTACTCGAGAAGGCCGGGGCATATATCAAAGAACCCGATCTGGTGCGCATACGAGAAGCTTACGAATTTGCTGATCAGGCCCACCATGGACAGACGCGAAAATCGGGAGAACCGTATATTCTGCATCCGCTTGCGGTTGCCGACATTGTTGTGAACATGCAGATGGACACCATCTCCATAATAGCAGCGCTTCTTCATGATGTAGTAGAGGATACTACGGTCTCACTTGAAGAGATCCGCAATCATTTCGGCAATACGTGTGCCATGCTTGTTGACGGCTTGACGAAGCTGGAACGTATTAAGTTCCGCTCCAAGGAAGAACAGCAGAACGAGAACTACCGCAAAATGTTCATCGCCATGGCGCAGGACATCCGTGTCATCGTGATCAAATTGGCTGACCGTCTGCATAATATGCGGACACTCAAGTTTCAATCGGAAGAAAGCCAGCGCCGGATTTCATATGAGACGCTGGAAATTTTCTGTCCGATTGCGAACCGTCTGGGGATCTCTGCGATCAAATGGGAAATGGAGGACATCGCCCTCCGTTATTTGAATCCGCAGCAATATTACCGTATTGCGAACCTGATGCACAAAAAGCGTGCCGAACGTGAGCAATATATCGATACGGTTATGGACGGAATTACGAACAAGCTCGATGAGATGGGCATTCAGGCAGACCTTTCTGGCCGTCCAAAGCATATCTACAGCGTGTTCAAGAAAATGACGACCAAAAACAAGCAGTTTAATGAAATTTATGATCTGCTTGCCATTCGTATTATTGTGGATAATATCAAGGATTGTTATGCTACCCTGGGAATTATACACACGTTATGGAAACCGATGCCTGGACGCTTTAAAGACTACATTGCAATGCCGAAGGCGAATATGTATCAATCGCTGCATACAACAGTAGTCGGTCCCAATGGCGAACCAACCGAGGTACAGATTCGGACATGGGATATGCACCGGACTGCTGAATTTGGTATCGCTGCTCACTGGGCATATAAGGAAGGCGCAGCGGCAGGTCCGCAATTTGAAGATAAAATTACGTTCTTCCGCGAAATTCTTGAACTCCAAAATGAAGCACAGGACGCGTCAGAATTCGTAGAATCGCTCAAAATGGATTTCTTCTCGGATCTTGTATTTGTATTTACACCAAAAGGAGAAGTCATTGAATTGCCAATTGGGTCTGTTCCTTTGGATTTTGCTTATCGAATCCATACGGAGGTTGGTAATCGGACCATCGGTGCCAAAGTGAACGGTCGAATTGTTCCGCTGGACTATCATCTGAAGACAGGTGATATCATCGAGATTTTGACGTCCAAACATTCTTACGGACCTAGCCAAGACTGGCTGAAAATTGCGAAATCTTCTCATGCACGAGCGAAGATCAAACAATGGTTTAAGAAGGAACGCCGTGAAGAAAACGTTGAAAAAGGTCGAGAGAGCTGTGAGCGTGAACTGAAACGCATGGGGCTTGATCCTTCTGCGTGGATGACGGATGACAAGTTGATGGAAGCTGCCAAAAAATATGCGTTTAATGATATTGAGGACATGCTTGCCGCTGTTGGCTTCGGTGGAATTACTGCTGCACAGATCGTAACCAAAGCAACTGAAAAGCTGCGTAAAGAGCAGGAAGAATCCAGTTTGCTGGAATTAAATTCCGAGATGCGCGAGCTGAAACCTGCACCTGAACGGAGAAATCGACCAACCAACGGCATTCGTGTCAAGGGCATCGATAATCTGCTTGTTCGATTTGCACGATGCTGTAATCCTGTGCCTGGGGATGACATTATCGGATACGTTACACGCGGACGCGGCGTTTCCGTGCACCGTAGTGACTGTCCGAATATTCCGACAAGTGCAGACGGAGAAGAAGCAGCACGTGTTATTGAGGTCGAGTGGGAAGAGAATATCGAAGCGAGTTACAGTGTGGATATTGAGATTACAGGCCATGATCGGAATGGCTTGCTTAATGAGGTACTTCAGGCTGTATCTGAAAGTAAAACCAATATTTCTGCCGTTACCGGACGGACAGATAAAAATAAATTAGCATTGGTGCACGTCACAATTCTGATTCGTAATACGGATCATCTGCAATCCGTTGTAGATCGGATCAAACGGGTGAAAGATGTCTATTCGGTGCATCGGATTATGCAGTAAGGAGCCTGTAAGATGAGGGTGCTTGTTCAACGCTGTAAAGAGGCTCAGGTGACTGTGGGAGACGAACTGACGGGTAAGATCGAATCCGGATTAATGTTGCTCGTAGGTATTACCCATGAGGACACGGAGAAGGATGCTCAGTATCTGGCTGACAAAATTAGCGGGTTACGGATATTTGAGGATGATCAGGAGAAGATGAACCTCAGCCTGCTTGATGTAGGCGGTGCTGTACTGTCCGTTTCCCAGTTCACCCTGTACGGAGATTGTCGCAAAGGAAAGCGTCCTAGCTTTGCAGCTGCGGCCCGACCGGAAGCGGCAGAACGTTTATATGAGACGTTTAATCAACTTTTACGAGATAAAGGGATTCAGGTTGAAACCGGCCGTTTCGGAGCGATGATGGATGTAACATTTACCAACTGGGGACCCGTGACTTTGATGCTTGAAAGTCCGGTTCGTTAGGAACCACGTGCATAATTTCTTCGGGTTCAGGCCATAATGAAGGATAATTCGTTGATGACTATTTTATGATCAAAGGAGTATCCAGCCAATTATGCGCCAATCTGCGAAAGAAACACGTATCCGTACAGAACCTTTGTTACTCCCTGGCAACCTGTATGAATCATTGCATCTTGCCCGTGCGGCTGCTGAGTGTGTTGCAACGATCTGGGCACTTGAGGATTCCGACAAAGGGAAACAGAGTCATCTTCCGCGATCTTGATTGTCCACACTTGTATAAACATCTGAAATTTGGATTATACAGATTTTGAAAAAGACCTGATTCCTCACCGAATCAGGTCTTTTTGTCATGAGTTGATTTTTATAAAATACTCGTTAGTCGATTTTCCTAGAAAATGAAATTACATCGGATTGTTATAAATTGCTCTGGTGAGGGTAATAACAAAACGAGGCACAACGAAGTGCCATTGTACTGCAAGGCCCGATTCATAAAGAAAGTTCGAACACGGAAAGGAGAACATACATTATGAGTAAAGTTGCTTTTTTATTGGCGAATGACTTTGAAGATTCGGAGATGCAGGTGCCGTATGACGAAGTAAAAAAAGCTGGACACGAAGTGGAGATTATCGGTTTAAAAGCTGGTGAGACCCTTAAAGGTAAAGGAGGAAAAGCCTCCTATACGACAGATAAGGCGATTGCTGACGCATCCGCTTCAGAGTATGATGCAGTCGTGATTCCTGGTGGATCATCCCCTGAGAATTTGCGAAGTGATGCGCACATCTTGAAGTTTGTCACCGAGATCAACAGTGCGAAGAAACCAATCGCGGCGATATGCCATGGTCCGCAGATTTTGGCTAGTGCCGATCTGTTGAAAGGCCGTACGATTACATCCTATCCACCGCTCAAGGATGACATGGTAAACGCAGGAGCAGAGTTCAAGGATCATGAGGCTGTTGTGGATGGAAACTATATTACATCCCGAACGCCTGAAGATGAGCCAGCATTTGTGCGTGAACTGTTAAAAGTGATTTAACTTCACCAGTTTTAACTGACATACATTGAAGTATTGTAACTACGTTACATCGTGACTTATACAAACTTCACGTTTGCATTTCATTCCGAAAAAGGAGGGTTTGACATGACAAAACATATTCAGGCGTATTTTCGAACCGAAGACGAGGCGGAGGGAGCAAGAACTTCACTTCAGACGTTCCGTACAGAGCATTTGGAAGTAGGTCAACTCGATAGTGCGATTGGTAGAGACACGCGTGTTATGGTACCACTGGTACCATATAATACTGCGGGTGGTGTAGGCACGAACGGAGCAATGGGTGTTGGTGCTGCTCCCGGTGTTCCAGCCAGCGAAAATGTGATCCCTGTGGTATCCAATGTGGATCGTGATGCAGAACGGGACTCTCGTGACAGAGTGAATGAGGATGGAGACATGCTGGATGCTGCAGACGTGTCTTCGGCCGATTATGATGATCTGCACTATGTTCTGTCTGCCAAAGTAAGGGATGAGGACTATGACGAGATTGTTCATAAGCTTCGTTCCAACCATGCCTATGTGGAAGAACTGAATTAACGTGTAGATCCCTTTTGCCCTTGCACTGCTTGACTACAGAGTCGAGTAATGTGCAAGGGCTTTTAATTATGTCTATACTTTTCAAAGAAATAAAGCGCTATCATTTTTGTAATATTACTGTAATATTAGTTACATAAGCCTTTAACATAGTGGGCTTATAATAACACACATGACCCCCTTTTTTTATATATCTTTTGAGCCTGCACACCGTGTGCAGGCTATTTTTTTGCAATGAAAATGTATATGTTTTGTGTAAAGCTTACCCCTTTATATAATTTTTGCTAGAATAGAGGAATGGATTCGAATATATTAAAGCCAGTTGTTTCATAGTTTAGCTTCATCGGATGGTATATCAAGCATCAAGCAAGCATTTAGCATTTGGGCTCAGGCGAATGCAATTCAACGACAGTGTGTATGAGGAACACATCGCCAGAGAGAACCGCCTTATTGCACATGAACAGTATAAAAGGAGTTTCGGGTTGTCTTTAATCCTTCTAATACTCGCAGAAACGCCCCCGTCCTTATACAAGGGCGGGGTAGCCGTTCTGCTTGCTCGCTGGAAACTGCAAATCATATAGAATGCCTCGTACGAGAAACGGCACCTAAATGTTAATGCAACTGTGTTCTCATACAACTGGCTAGTGACAGATTTAAGGGGGAATTAGTTTTGAGTAAGGTTGGAAGAAATGAGTTATGCCCATGTGGAAGCGGGAAAAAATATAAGAAGTGCTGTTTGAATAAGGAGTCTTCACCCGCAGAATCTATACTGCGCCTGATATCAACGGAGCAGCCTGTCCAAGAAGCTACAGTTCAGCCTGAGAGCAAGCTGACTCCAACCAAACTGAAAAGGATGGTAACGCAAGAGCTGAAATGGGAACATCCTTCTCACGAACAGTTGGCCCTGGAGCTGATTGAGAACATGCGGAACCAATACGAGGGTGAGCTGATTTCGGAAGCTCTGATGTTATGGAACGGTTATTCCCGCCAGACGCGCCCCACTGTGAAGAAGACAGGTTCCTTCTGTGCTGCAATTGAATATTTGCTGTCCGAGGAATACGGCTTCAATGTCTCAAAACCTGATATGGCCACTAAATATGAGGTAACGACAGGTACGATCTCCCGGAAGGTCAATGAGATGTTCAGTTACATTGAAGAATACGGAATGGGCGGCGAAACGGACGAGCTAATGGTGCTGAACGGTCCAGGTACACCAAAGGACAAAGCGGAGGCTCTGCTACATAAGGCGAGGGAAGCCAGTTCTGCCAAACGCAAAATACAACTGGCGAAAACGGTGCTGGAGGTATATCCTGACAGCTCGGATGCATATCTTATACTGGCTGAGGAATCGGACAACGAGTCAGATGCACGGGCTTACCTCAAGGCCGGAATTGCTGCTGGAGAACGCGAACTGGGTGACCTGTTTTTTGAGAAGAACAAAGGGCACTTCTGGGGGCTTCAAGAGACTCGTCCATATATCCGGGTATGCAAAAGCTACGCGGAATCTTGCTGGTTTGGTGGGGATACCCAAGAAGCGGCACAAACCCTGGAGCGGTTGCTGGAACTTAATACGGAAGACAATACCGGAGCACGTTACCTGCTCGCTGCTGTGTATCTGTACAGCAACCAATTGAAGCAGGCAGAACAATTGATGGCGAAGTATGGAAAAGGTGGCGCCTCAACGGCCTTTGCCTATGACCAGATCATTCTGGAGTATAAGAAAAATGGAATCACCTCGCAGCTCGAAAAGCTGTACCGTGTGGCTCGGGGGATGAACAAACATGTGCCGGATTACCTGCTGGGTTTGAAACGCCTGCCGCATAACCTCCCTGATTTTGTCGGGATGGGCGATTCCAATGAAGCGATTGAATATGTCATTATGCACTCCCGTCTATGGGCGAGCATGCCTGATCTGCTGAAGTGGATGCTGAAACAATAGAGTTATGTAGGGATTGGAGTTGGAATTCGTTTGAGGAATCCAGCTTCTATCCGCCATAATTGGAGTGTACTCTCTATCCAGTACGGCGTGTGCTTAGAATTTTTTTAATGCTATCTTTTCATGTTAACCCTTGACTTTAGCACTGCGGTTCATTACAATCAGAAAATAATACGTTGACTATAGTCAATACAAGTCGATTTTTGAACTATATTACTGATTTGATGACGGGACCAAGTACTCCGTGCCCACATGACCAGAGAGGAATCCCCAGGCTGTAAGGATTCTCTTGATGAGCGGACGAATGACTTCCCCGAGAACAGACGGCGAACATGGCAGACATGATCTGTTGACCAGTAGCCGGCCTGCGCAGGACGTGCGTTACACGTAGAGCGGAATATCTGCTTGATCAGGGTGCAATAGGCAATCCTGAATCATCAGAGATCACCTGAACGGCTAAAGTGTCAGGTTTCCGAAATGTGGGTGGTACCACGGGTGAATGTATATTACACAATCTCTCGTCCCTTTGTTTGCTGTATATACAGCGACAGGGCGAGGGATTTTTTTGTTATATAAGTTGATTTAAAAGAAATACACGAAAACGGAGAGGGCAGAAAAAACCTGTAAAAGCGAAGCGTTCGCCTGAAAGCTTTCTGAAAGAAAGCTGCATCGGAAGCATATGCTATCACCGGATTTTCACATTTAGAATGAAAATTTAAAAAATCTGGGGATAACAGCGATTGTAAGGTTGATCTGCCAGCGCAGTGATCACGTGTAGAATTTTTAACTGTAGAGAAAAAAATCAATGCTGGAGGGATCAAGATGGCTTTTCAAAAACCGACGGGGACGCAGGACTTACTTCCTGGAGTTGTCGAGAAATGGCAGTACGTAGAAGAAAAAGCACGAGATCTGTGTCGACGGTTTAATTACCGCGAGATTCGTACACCGATCTTCGAACAGACTTCTTTATTTGTACGTGGTGTAGGAGAGACTACCGATATCGTTGAGAAAGAAATGTATACCTTTGATGACAAAGGCAATCGCAGCATGACTCTTCGTCCAGAGGGAACAGCCGGTGTTGTCCGTGCGTATGTAGAGAATAAAATCTACGGCGAACCGGATGTGAGCAAGTTGTATTACATCGGTCCGATGTTCCGGTATGAGCGTCCGCAGGCAGGTCGTCAGCGTCAGTTCCACCAGTTTGGTGTAGAAGCCATCGGTGCACTGGACCCGGCGATTGATGCCGAAGTCATCGCACTGGGCTACCAGTTGTGTGTAGAGCTCGGCTTGAAGGATGTTAAAGTGGAGATCAACTCCGTTGGCAACTCGACTAGCCGTGCAGAATACCGCGAGACATTACTTGGGTTCCTCAGACCGATGAAAGACAGCCTGTGCAAGGACTGCCAGTCCCGCATGGAGCGCAATCCGCTGCGTGTACTCGACTGCAAAGTCGATCAGGACAAATTCGTAGGGGCGCCTTCCATACTGGATAGCCTGGATGAAGAGTCTTTGAATCACTTTGCCAAGCTGCAGGCATACCTGGATGATTTCGGAGTAGATTATGCTGTGAACAATCGTCTGGTACGGGGCTTGGATTATTACACGCTGACTGCGTTTGAATTAAAAGCCCAAGGGATTGGAGCAATTGATACGGTTGGTGGCGGTGGCCGGTACAATGGTCTCGTTGGAGATATCGGCGGACCTGATCAGCCGGGCATCGGCTTCGGTATTGGTCTGGAGCGTATTCAACTGATTCTGGAGCACCAAAATATTGAGGTGACTACGCTCGCTCCACTGGATGTGTACTTTGTTGCTCTGGGAGAGGCCGCTGATCGTGAAGTGAACCGACTGTTGTTCAAAATTCGTCAGTCTGGACTGTCTGGGGAACGTGATTATCTGGGCCGCAAGATGAAAGCCCAGATGAAATCAGCTGATCGTTTCAAATCCCGCTATACCGCCATCCTTGGTGATGACGAGCTGGAGCGTGGTGAGATCGCCCTCAAGTCGATGGATACGGGAGAGCAACAAACCGTGAAGCTTGATGATCTGGTAGCAGCCATTCGCGAAAGTAAATAAGCACGAACTGTAAAATGGAGATTAAAACGTTCCATTAACACATTGATCCGGCAAAATTACTGAGGTTCATCAACGTTTCCAACGAATGGGGAGCTGGTGAG
Source organism: Paenibacillus sp. CB74 (assembly GCF_055687625.1). Classification (NCBI taxonomy): domain Bacteria; kingdom Bacillati; phylum Bacillota; class Bacilli; order Caryophanales; family Paenibacillaceae; genus Paenibacillus; species Paenibacillus sp. CB74. The sequence goes on from NZ_CM146009.1 coordinate 34,377, forward strand.
CCAGAGGTAACAAGCCTTTTCGAATACATGATCTACACGTAACCGGACTGTTGAAGAGCAGGTAATAACTGTCCATACAGAACGGAAATTCACATAATGAGGAGTTTGGTTATGAAAAGAAGTCATCATTGCGGCGCATTAACACCCGCACACATCGGTGAAACAGTAACATTGAACGGTTGGGTTCAAACCCGTCGTGACTTGGGGGGCGTACTCTTCATCGATCTGCGTGACCGCAGCGGGATTGTACAAGTTGTCTTTAACCCGGCTTATTCCGGCGAAGCTCTGCAAATTGCAGATCGTGTACGTAGCGAGTATGTTATCGCTGTAACGGGTAAAGTCGTTAAACGTGATGCAGAAACAGTGAACAAAAATCTGCCTACTGGCGAAATTGAAGTTCAAATCACTGAAATCGAAGTGCTGAACGCAGCCAAAACACCTCCATTCTTCATCGAAGATGGTGTAGAAGTGGATGAATCCCTTCGTTTGAAATATCGTTACCTGGACCTGCGTCGTCCGGAAATGTTCGAAACACTGAAACTGCGTTCCAAAGCATCCAAAGTGTTCCGTGACTATCTGGATGGAGAAGAGTTTGTTGAAGTGGAAACACCAATCCTGACGAAGAGCTCCCCGGAAGGTGCGCGTGATTATCTCGTACCGAGCCGTGTGCATGAAGGTGAATTCTTCGCTTTGCCACAATCCCCACAAATCTACAAACAATTGCTGATGGTGGGTGGACTTGAGCGTTATTATCAGATCGCTCGCTGTTTCCGGGATGAGGATCTGCGTGCAGACCGTCAACCCGAATTCACGCAAGTCGACATCGAGACTTCCTTCCTGCAACAGGATGACCTGCTGCCAATGATGGAAGAACTGATGGCCAAATTGTTGCGTGAAACCAAAGGCATTGAGCTGGAACTGCCTTTCCAACGGATTACGTATGCAGATGCAATGGGTAAATACGGTTCAGACAAACCAGATCTGCGCTTCGGTATGGAACTGGTTGAAATGAACGATATCGTAGCAAACAGTGGTGTGAAAGTATTTGCTTCCGTCATCGAAAAAGGTGGAGAAGTGAAAGTGCTCAACGCTAAAGGTTGTGGCACATGGAGTCGTAAAGAGATTGATGATCTCGGACCATTTGCTGCACGTTACGGTGCGAAAGGTCTGGCTTGGATTCAAGTAAAAGACGGCGAGTTCAAAGGGCCAATCGTGAAGTTCTTCACGCCTGAAGAGATCGAAGCTGTCAAAGAACGTACAGGTGCTGAGGATGGCGACTTGTTGCTCTTCTCCGCAGACACGAAAAAAGTGGTTGCTGACGTACTGGGCGCATTGCGTCTGAAAATCGGCCGTCAACTCGGCCTGATCGATGACAGCAAATTCAAATTTGCTTGGGTTGTGGACTTCCCACTCCTTGGATATGATGAAGACGCCAAACGTTATGTGGCAGAACACCATCCGTTCACACGTCCAAAAGACGAAGATGTACATCTGTTCGACACAGATCCGGGTGCTATTCGTGCTCAAGCCTATGACCTTGTTCTCAATGGTTATGAAGTAGGTGGCGGTTCGATGCGTATCTACAAACGTGACGTTCAGGAGAAAATGTTTGCTGCCCTTGGACTCTCTCCAGAAGTAGCGAATGAGAAATTCGGCTACCTGCTCGAAGCATTCGAATATGGAACTCCACCGCATGGCGGAATCGCCTTTGGTCTTGACCGTTTGGTGATGTTGCTGGCGGGCCGCACGAATTTGCGTGAAACGATTGCCTTCCCGAAAACGGCAAGTGCAACGGATCTGCTGATGAATGCACCTTCCGAAGTGGATGACTCGCAATTGGAACAACTTCATATTCGCGTAGCCCGTAAACCGGTAGCGGAAAAGAAATAAAGGAGGCATCGATTCTCAATGCTCCATCAATTTTCAAGAACAGAGCTTGCGATCGGACCTGAAGGTCTGGACGCATTGAAAAATAGTACAGTCGCTGTGCTCGGTATTGGCGGCGTGGGTGGAATTGCTGTAGAAGCTCTTGCCCGTAGCGGCGTTGGACGCATCATTCTGATTGATAAAGATGTCGTGGACATTACCAACATCAACCGCCAGATTCATGCGCTGACCACAACAGTGGGACAGAAAAAAGCGGACCTGATGGTGGAACGGGTGAAACTGATCAATCCGGAATGTGATGCCATTGCATTGAATATGTTTTACACGGAAGAAACGTATGAGGAACTGTTCAAATATGAACTGGATTATGTGCTGGATGCATCCGACACGATTATCTACAAAATCCATCTCATTAAAGAGTGCCTGAAACGTAAAATTCCGATGATTTCCAGCATGGGTGCGGCGAATAAAATGGATCCAACGAAATTCCAGGTTGCGGATATTTCGAAAACGACCATGGACCCGATTGCCCGTGTTGTGCGTACCACACTTCGTAAAGACGGCATTAAAAAAGGTGTAAAAGTGGTCTTCTCAACTGAAAAGCCGATGAAACCGCGCGAGGACGTAACCCAAAAAATCGTTCCCGAGAATGCTCCGGAAATTCGCAAGGCCAAACAGCCACCTGCGAGTAACTCATTCGTGCCTCCGGTAGCCGGACTGATTATGGTCAGTGTTGCGATTAAGGATTTGTTAGAAATTGCAGAGAACAAGCAACAATAACTTGCTGCCAACAGAAGAAGCGTAGATGCCCTTAAGGCATCTGCGCTTTTTTGTATGATTATACCCCGGAAGATGGAGCGGATGAGACATCAAACGTCTATGATAGACGAACCGCATTCCTGAAGAAATGTCAGAGTTACGTCATGTACTTCAACGTCAAAACCGTGTATGATATTCACTGCTGCGCGAAATGATGATACATACATAAAAGAATTTGCGGCTATATAAGCTGAATAAGGTTTACACAAGAACGAAGAGGACAGAAGAAACCTGAAGAAGCAGAGCGTTCGCCTAAAAGCTTTCTTAAAGAAAGCTACATCGGAAGCATACGCTATCACCGGATTCGTACATTTAAAAATTCAAACAAAAAATCTGGGGATAACAGCGATCGGAAGGTTGTTCTGTTAACGTAGTGGTGGAGTGTAAATACTTAGTTATTCAGCTTATATAGAGAGAGGGGAATAGAACGAAATGAAACACGGATGGATGGCCAGACGTCTTGGCATGGAGCCAGGAGACCAGTGGAAGAAGGAAGTTGTGGCAGGAGCCATTTCCTATTTTGCCGTGGTCTATATCGTTATGGTCAATGCTACAATTCTTTCCGATGCCGGAATGCCTTTGCAGGCAGCTATGGTTGGAACCCTGCTGACATCGATCGCAGGCTGTTTACTCATGGCATTTGGCGGAAAATCACCGATTATCGTTGTACCCGGAATGGGGATTAATGCATTTTTCACGTATACACTCGTACATTCCATGAAATTAAGCTGGCAAGAAGCGCTGGCCGTTGTAACCGTTACAGGTATATTGTTTGCCATTGTTGCGTTTACTTCTCTATACAAAATGATCAGCGAAGCCATTCCCAAAAATCTGCAGCATGGTATTACGGTGGGGATTGGTTTGTTCCTCACATTTATTGGTTTGCAAAAAAGTGGAATCGTTATCGCGCATCAGACGACATTTGTCGCGATTGGTCACTTTAATGATCCGAATGTCATTACAGCCTGCGTTACGCTGGTGCTGGCCTTGATTTTATTTATCCGTAATGTGCAAGGCGGACTTCTGATTAGTATTTTGGTCGGGACAGGTCTTGCCTATGTACTTGGAGCAGTGAACCCGGGTGAATCCGTATCAGCGATGGATGCGCTACGTCAATATGGCGGTTTGTTTGGTGAATTGTCCTTGATGAAGCTGGCTGATGTAGCATTCTGGATCGCGGTATTTTTGCTGCTGCTGATTGTGGTGTTCGAAAATATCGGTTTAATTACAGCTCAGACACAGATGATTGGTCGTCCGAAGCGCTTCAAGGGAAGTCTGCGGGCACTATCGATTAGTACCGTGCTGGCAGGCATATTTGGAAGCAGTCCCCCAGTGGCCGCCGCCGAGACGACAGCTGGTATTGCCGCAGGTGGACGCACAGGGTTAACTCCACTCGTTACAGCCGTGTTGTTTGGGGCAACCTTTTTCTTCATCCCTCTGCTCGGTTACATTCCAGACAGTGCGATTGCACCCATTTTGATCATTATTGGCGGTCTGATGGTGCAAGGTGTGAAAGATATGGACTTTGGTGACTTTACAGAGGCTTTTCCCGCATTTTTGATTATGGTCATGATTCCATTCACATATAGCATCGTGGACGGGATGGCGTTTGGATTTATTGCCTATCCACTTGCGAAGCTGGCAGCAGGTCAGGGTAAGCAGGTGCCTGTGGTCATGTATGGCATATCCATCCTCTTTTTGGCCAATTTTGTGCTGCACGGCATCTTGTAAAGTTGTGTTATACAACAAAAGGCAACGTTATATAAGTTCATACGTATGATTTCTGGTGAGCAGATGTAGAACGGGAGGAACGGGAATGGAAGAACAGCAGCAAGCAGGGCAGAAGGAACCGAAGGTAGGAAAAAAAGGATTTAAGGATTTCGTCAAGCTGATCGCTTCCACGAACCCGCCAAAACTGATCCTGATCCTGGCCCTCATCCTGACCTTGATTCAGACGACGGCCGGACTGATTGTGCCACTGATGACCAAAGGTCTGATTGATGGACTAACCACTTCGGCACTGAACAAATCGGTTATTTTATTGTTGCTCGGTGCATTTGTGATTCAGGCGATTGCCTCGGGTATCAGCATTTATATGTTAAATTACGCAGGACAACGTGTGGTCGCCACACTTCGCACGAAGCTGTGGAACAAAGTATTGTCGCTGCGAATGCCATATTTCGATCGCAATCGGACAGGCGATACGATGAGCCGGATTACGAATGATACAAGCCAGATCATGACGTTGATTGCAGATTATCTGGTCTCCTTTGTGTCGAACATCGTTGCCGTTGTAGGTGGGGTGGCGTTACTTTTTTATTTGGATTGGGTGATGTCACTCATTATTCTGAGTCTGGTGCCACTTACGCTGTTGATCCTGTTGCCAGTGGGGAGGAAGATGTACAAAATCTCCAAGAAACAGCAGGATGAGATGGCAGGTCTTACATCCGTACTTAGTCAGGTTATTGGTGAGATTCGCTTGGTCAAAGCCTATGGAACGGAGAAACAGGAATCAGAAGCCGGGGATTCCCGGATTCGTAAAATGTTTGCTTTTGGCTTGCAGGAAGCACGCATCCTTGCGCTGATCGGTCCTTTGTTTACATTTGTCATGACGGCAGTATTGGTCGTTATTCTTGGTGTAGGGGGAATGCGTGTAGCGTCTGGTATGCTGTCACCAGGTGAACTGGTCGCCTTTATATTGCTGTTGTTCCAGGTCATTATGCCAATGGGGCAGTTCACAACACTATACTCCCGTTTGCAAAAAGTTGTAGGTGCGACAGAGCGCATACAAGCTATTCTTGCTGATGAGGAAGAGCCGCATCACAGCACCAAGGTAGCTCCAAAAGGAAATGAGACGATTGCGTTCCATGATGTACACTTTTCCTATGTCACAGGTGAAGAAGTGTTGCACGGAATTAATCTGACGGTACCTACACGTAAAGTGACCGCGATTGTTGGTCCAAGCGGTAGCGGTAAATCAACACTGTTCTCTTTGATGGAGCAGTTTTATATGCCCGATTCAGGCCATATTTCGTATGGGGGACAAGCGATAACGGACTATTCTTTGTCATCCTGGCGCAGCAAGATTGGGTATGTATCTCAGGAAAGTCCCCTTATGGCGGGTACGATCAAAGACAATATCACGTACGGATTGGACCGTGAGGTCACGATGGATGAGATCCGTCGAGCTGCCGAGATGGCTTATTCTGCCGATTTTATCGACAAGTTGCCACAGGGATATGAGACGGAAGTAGGCGAGAGGGGAATTAAGTTATCCGGGGGACAACGTCAGCGGATTGCTATTGCACGGGCGCTGCTACGAAGTCCTGACATTCTCATGTTGGATGAAGCAACGTCCAGTCTGGACAGTACCTCGGAGTATGAAGTACAGCAGGCATTGTCCAATTTGATGGAGGGCAGAACTACAATCGTGATCGCACACCGATTGTCCACCGTGGTGGACTCCGATCAGATTGTTGTACTAGAGCATGGACATGTGACCGGAACAGGAACTCATGCTGAATTAATTGGCACTCATCCGGTATACCGTGAATTAGCACAGAAACAGTTTGTGGCACAGGAAGGAAACGCAGCTACAGTACAAAACGAAGAGTAATTCCCATTATTGCAGGATCTCCGTTATACCTCTGAGGTATTTCAACGGAGATCCTTTTTCTTTTTTTTTGAAATTCCTCATATTTACAGTAGGACCAACATACTCTATATTATAGATACCGACCGTTGGTATGTATAAGGAGGGCATTATGGCCAGAAATAAATACCCTGAGCAGACACTGGACCTGATTCTGGCAGTCTCAACTCAAATGTTTACCGAAAAGGGATATGAAAAGACCAGTATTCAAGACATTATAGATGAATTAGGTATGTCCAAAGGTGCAATATATCATCATTTCAAGTCCAAGGAGGATATCCTTAGTGCAGTGATGGAGAAGGAGCTTGGGCGGGCAGAAGACATGTTTATGGAACTCATCCAGAACACGCATGCTCCGAATGCCAGACAGAAGCTCATCAGTATTTTGGAAAATATTATTGTTGATCCTGGCATTCAGTCTAACTCCATTGATCAGGTTCTAAGCACTCAGATCAAGAATCCACAGTTTGTACTTGGTGGAATCAGGAAGGGTGTTCTAAAAGACGCACGAATTATTGCCAATATCATGGAGCAAGGCAAGAGTGATGGATCGATCTCTGTCGAATATCCGCTGGAATGCGCTGAAATCTTCATGCTACTCGTTAATATCTGGATCAACCCTCTTCTTTTTGGACGGGATGAGGCACAGACATTGGAAAGACTCAAGTTTCTACAGCACATGATGAAGCTTTTGGGAGTGGATATCGTAAGTGAACAGCTTATTCAACGTATTACCAATCGGCATGCCAGCACGGGAGGTTATGTGAATCCGGAGTAAGCACACACACATGCTTGTTTGAAATGGAGATGGGAACGATGTTCAAAAATAGTGAGCTTGCCCTATGCAAGAGCCTAGATATTGATCAATCCATTCATGATATACAGCTAAATTGGTTATCAGGAGATATCAGTATTCTTCCGAGTGTGGATGAACTGATTCACGTCACGCAATATGCGGATGTGTGGTTCTCCAAGCGAAGACTGATGCAAGTTGACATACGTGGAGGAACCTTAAACATCGTAGACGGAAGAAAGATGAGAGGTCTCATCGGGTTAAATATAGGTCGAACAGCATTGAAAATTCATCTACCAGCTCGGGTTTATAAACGTATTTTGCTAAACTCCACAGGAGGACAACTCCGGTTGAATCGACTTCTGGCCACTCGCTGTCAATGTAAGATCACCTCAGGTCGTGTAGAATTGTCAGGGAAGATGGGTGAGCTTGAATTGTACGCAGTGGCATCCACAGTGAGTGGACAACATCTTTGTGCAGATAAATTCAATCTTCAATCCACTTCAGCCAAAATGGACATTTCGGGAGAATTCCGCCACTTGCAATTTACCATTACAGGCAGAAGTTTAAATATGGAATGTCTTAATATGCCGGAGAGCTTGTATTCCGTATCCACGGGGGGACAGGCAGTAGTCTCCATTCCAGATAACGAAGGTTTCCAAATTATACTTAAAGAAAGATCAGGAGCACTTAAAAGTGAATTTGATTTGACTCCCCTTCACGGGGACAGCAATAATCTAATACACAAAAGTGGAAAAAGTGAATTCCAAGTGGATATTCGAGGAGGAGCTTTTCATTTAAAACACAGGAAATAAGAGACTAATCGTGTGTACTGAAAACAATGGGGGCAGATATCATGGCTGGTTGGATCGTAGGAATTAGTTTTTCCACCATCGTATTGCTAATTGGGATTTACGGCGTATTGAACAGCAGGCACAGGCAGACCAGAAACAAGTGGGCCTGGTGGTTTATTTTGTTTGGTTGTTGTGCGCTTGTCAGTGCCATCATTAATTATCAATTCAGATGAGCCTCATATATTACAAAAGTAAGCCTACAAAACGGATGTGGCTTTCAATTGCCCTATGTGATATAGTAAGTATCCTTTTGTATTTCCAGATCTAGGCGATACAGAGCAAAACATATTCTTAGGAGGTAACTGAAACATGTCAGACAGCTTTCAAAGTGCCTATCAAGAAGAAGAGTACAGGTTAGAGCGAACGATGGAGGAAGTGGACAGTCAGTTGCAACGACTGCAAAATATTCCGGTGTATACCGGCCACGACTTCACAGAACAAGTGCTGGAAGCTGGACGCGAAGAGCGCCGCACCGCCTTGTCCAAGAGCGCGCAGCAACCCTATTTCGGACGCTTGGATTTCGAAGAACAGGGCAGTGGTGCACGGAAACCACTGTATATTGGCAAAGTCGGCGTAGACCGCGAAGAGGTGGGAGAGCATCCGCTCGTCATCGACTGGCGTGCTCCTGTCGCCAGCCTGTTTTACTCATTTACGGGAGGCGAAGCCTCCGCTACGTATGAAGCCCCGGAAGGGCTTATTGAAGGTTTGGTCTATCTGAAGCGAAACGTTGTTATTCGGCAGCGGATATTGGAACGTGTGGCGGATACATATAACCGTGACAGCGACCAGCCAGCGGTATCGGATGAATTCCTCGTTTATCGACTGGGAGAGAACAAGGATAACAAGCTCCGTGATATCGTATCTACGATTCAGGCGGAGCAGGATCTGATCATTCGTGCGGCGAGAAACACCGCATTGATCATTCAGGGTGTGGCTGGATCCGGGAAAACAACGGTTGCCCTGCATCGGCTGGCCTTTTTGCTGTATCAGTACAAGGAGCAGGTATCTGCGGAGAAAATGGTTATTTTTGCACCCAACCACATGTTCCTGGATTACATCTCGGATGTGCTCCCGGAACTCGGAGTAGGGGACATCCAGCAGCGGACATTCCCGGATTGGGCGATGAACCTGCTGGGGCTGGAGATGCCTTTGGCGAATACGTCAGATACGCTCAACACCTGGTTCGAAACACCAGATGCACGGCCTGAATTGAATGATGATGTACCTGGACGGTATAAAGGATCGATCCGTTTCATGGAACTTATTCGAGAGTGGCTGTCGGGGATGGAAGCGGACTCCGTACCGGATATGGATTTCAGTCCGTGGGATGGTAAGGTGCTTAGCAAGACGGAGATTGAGAACTGGTTCGGTGAGGAATACAAACATTATCCGCTGGCCAAACGCAAAGAACGGGTCATGGCGCGGGTTCACCGCTGGATTGAGATGGAACTTAAGAAACCAATGCCAGAAGCTGTGCGTAAAGAACGCAAGAAAAAAGCATCTACTCGTGAGAAAGCTTATGCCAAAAAATGGCCTCAATACGAGCCGCTTACGTTATACAAACAGCTGTTCAAAGCTGCAAAAGGTGGCACAGTGCCAACCTCGCTCAGCGGGCTTATTCCAAAATTGGTCATGAAACAAACGGCAGCAGATCTGAAGCAGGATATCGTCCGTGAAGAGGATCTGCCTGCATTGGTATACATTCATACATTGGTTCATGATATTGAGGGTTCGGAGCGGTTCGATCATGTCGTGATCGATGAAGCGCAGGACTTTTCCCCTTTTCATGTGGCGTTATTGGATCAGTTCGTCAAAGGGCATTCCTTCACCATACTGGGTGACTTGTCCCAAGGGATTCATGAGTACCGTGGTGTTCATGCGTGGGATGAGATGAGTTCTCTGTTTCCTGAGGAGCAGAATGCATATTTTGCGTTGACCCGAAGTTATCGTTCAACGATGGAAATTATCGATTACGCCAATACGATTCTGGAACGTGGTGTCAAGAGCGGAATTACGGCGATCCCTGTTTTCCGTAGTGGTGATCCGGTTCGGACATTGGCTTATGGAGGCGAAGGGCGGACGGCAAGTCTGGAGCAGGCTTTGAAGGTGTTAACTGTCAAAGACTACCGAACGGTCTCCATCCTGACCCGTACCCTGCATGAAGCAGAGGAACTTCACCGTGACCTTCAGGCCGCAGGCTGGGATCTGAACCTGATCGATGGTGGCAAAAAGCAGTACACGGGTGGACACTCTGTTTTACCTGTTTATCTGTCCAAAGGGTTGGAGTTTGATGCCGTTATCGTGGCAGACGTAGATCAGAAGCATTATCTGCCGAATGCCGGTGATGCAAAGCTGTTGTACGTGGGGTGTACACGGGCCTTGCACGAATTGTGGCTCTTCCATGATGGTGATTTGCCAGAGTACGCGGCCGCAACACATAATCCGGGCGGCGAGCCCGTAACTATTCAGGGTTGGCCAGAACTTGGGTGAATAAAGTCTGTTAAACATTAAAAGGCATGACGTTCATGGGGAAATGTCCCATAAGCGCATGCCTTTTCTGCATTTGTGCAAGAATTGCTTAAACTTCCGAAAAAGAACGACGGTGGAAGTTCAGGGTTATGTTACCCTATTTCCCATTCTGGACGAGCGACGGTTCACCAGGAATATGCCGACAGCAATGAGTAAACCACCTGCCAATGCAAACCACTGGACATGTTCTCCCAGCAAGATCCAACTCGACAATACACCAAAGAATGGTGCCAGGAACAGATAGGAACTGGTTTGAGCCGGATCACTATGTTGCAGCAAATAAAACCAAAGCGAGAATTGCATGATGGAGCAAACAAGCGTTAACCAGAGCAGTACGATAACCGAGGTGGTATTCACTATAAAGTGAGGATGTTCAGTCCATACGCTCAGTAGAAGAAGCGCAGCACCTCCCGCGAGCATCTGATAGGCTGTTAAGACAAAAGTATCGTAGTCATCGCCCCAGCGTTTGATAAGCAATGTGGACACGGCAAAGGAGATCGCACCACCGAATCCAATCCAGGTGCCAGGACTAAAACTCATCTGCCATCCAAAGGTTAACATAATCCCCATGAAACCGAGCATAACACCGATCCACTGACTGAAGCGGTAGGTCAGTCTATATAAGAGAGCACTGAGGATAATGACCAGCAACGGATTGGTAAATGTAATAATGGCCGATTCGCCAGAGGTAATCCAGTTCATGCTGTAGTAGGCGCAGCCCATCACTCCTGCGGATTGGAACAGGCCAATGAGGATTATTTTCAACCAAGACTGCCACTGGGCAGGTAATGGACGTTTACGTAGATACCAGGCCATCAAGCTGCCTGCCAGTACATAACGTAGACCCATGAGCAGGAAAGGTGGAGCATATAACATACCGATCTTGCCGACTGGAAACGAAGTACCCATGATTAGCGTTGTCAAAATGATCAAAATTGTATACTTCAAGGGTTGGATGGTGCGGATACTTTTTTCATGTCTGGAGTTCATAACGTTTGTCCACTATCTACAGTAATGAGCTGCCCGGTCATGGATTGCTGTTCAAGCGCAGCACAGATCATGTGTGCGATATCCTCAGGCGAGGCGATTTTCTGCAATAATACTTCTCCACCGAGACGATGCATTCGCTCCTCGTTTCCAGCCCACCACCTTGTAGCAACTGCGCCAGGGACGATAGCATTCACCCGAATGTGTGGTGAGAGTGCATGCGCAAGGGATAAGGTCAGGCCGTGAACTGCCGCTTTGGAGACGGCGTAAGGGAGGGATGAGCCAGAACCTGTACTGCCTGCAATGCTGCCCAGATTCACGATGGAACCCCCACCAGCCTGTCTCATGCCTTCCGTCACTGCACGCACGCAATGAAACATGCCTTTCACATTCACATCCACCAGCTCATTCCAGACGTCATCTGTAACAGACTCCAGGTCGTGCAGAGGGATGTGCTGCGTGATTCCGGCGTTATTTACAAGTGCAGTAATGGGGCCATAGGTTTCAGTTATTGTATTGACCATGCGCCGGACATCAAGATTATTGGCAACATTAGCTTGAACGGCGAATGCATGGCCGCCCGTATGCAAAATGTGTTGAACAGTCTCGCTTGCTGCATCTTTGGAGCGCGAATAGTTGACGGCGACCAACGCTCCACGCTTAGCCAGCATTAGACTTACAGCACGGCCTATGCCTGTTCCGCCACCTGTGATCAAAGCAACTCTATTTTTCCAGTATGTCATGCCGAACACTCCTTATCATCATCCAGTCAGAGGACTGGTTAGGGATCTACATGAATTGTAGTCCGGTTTGCACATGAAGTATAATGATTGGTAATGAAGTGGATATCATTTTGAATGATGTCAGAGTGGGGGGACCATGGAGAGCGGGGATCTTAGAATATTTCAGTGTGTTGCACAGGAAGGGAATCTGACCAAAGCTGCTGCTAAGCTGGGGTATGTTCAATCCAACGTAACGGCACGTATCAGGCATCTGGAAGCAGAAGTGGGTACAACGTTGTTCATTCGTCATAACCGGGGCATGACGTTATCTCCAGCCGGAGAGATGCTGCTGACGTATGCGGATAAAATTATTGGTTTGCTGAATGATGCTTCCAAGGCACTACGGGCGACAAGTACACCATCAGGTCCGTTGCGAATAGGGTCTACTCAGACGGCAGCAGCAGTTCGTTTACCTGAGCTTTTTGCAAAATATTATCAACAGTATCCCGAAGTGTCCTTGTCACTGGCTACGGGTAATTCGCAGATGCTTATTGATCAAGTTATTGGGTATGAAATGGAAGGGGCTTTCATTGGTTGTTCCTGTGATCATCCCGATATCGAGTCCATCGATGTATTTGATGAAGAGTTATTTGTGGTCTCGTCGGGTGTGGGGCCCGGAGAAGAGCTTACCCGTAAGCCGATCCTTGTCTACAGCATGGGATGCTCCTACCGACAGATTTTAGAGGAGTGGTTGAACTCAAGTGGGGTAAATCGTCCAGTGATTATGGAGTTTGGAACGCTGGAGGCGATTATTAGTGGAGTGACGTCCGGAATGGGGATTTCTCTGTTACCAGAGATTGTGATTCGGCAGCAAATCGCAAATGGAAATCTTCGCAAACATTCGCTCCCTTCTGGCATAAGTAGAATGATGACTCGTTTTATTACACGCAAGGATGCGTTTGTCAGCAGTGCGCTTGGCGCATTTATAGCTATGTTACCACGGGAGTATGATATGATAGAGAGTGGTAATACATCAGAAGTGTAAATGTACACATGTTAAGGCAATCCGTTAAGGAAGTGATAAGCAATGGATTTATTTTCGTTTCAGCAGGACTCCAAACCACAAGCCAGATTGCTCGCGGACCGCATGCGGCCAGAGCATCTGGATGAATATATTGGACAGGAACATATTATTGGACCGGGGAAATTACTACGGCGCGCGATCGAGGCGGATCAGATTTCGTCCATCTTGTTATATGGCCCTCCGGGATGTGGCAAGACAACCCTGGCACATATTATTTCTCAGCAAACGCAGGGACAGTTCGTTCGCCTGAATGCAGTGGAAGCTTCTGTCAAGGATGTGCGTGAAGTCATCGAACAGGCGCAAACGAACAAACAGCTGTATGGAACCAAAACCATTTTGTTCCTCGATGAGGTGCATCGGTTTAACAGCTCACGTCAGGATGCGTTATTGCCAGCGGTAGAGAAGGGCACGATTATTTTTATCGGCGCGACGACAGAGAATCCCTTTCATTACGTCAATGGGGCCCTAATGAGCCGTTCAACTCTGTTCCAGCTAGAATCGCTGAACAAGGATCATTCCCTTATTGCGATGCGCAGAGCATTGAGTGATGCGGACAAAGGTCTGGGGTTCATGGAATTACAGGCAGACGATGAGGCGCTTGAGCATATTGCCACGATGGCCAATGGGGATATTCGGCGTGCGCTTAACGCACTTGAACTGGCTGCGTTGACGACGCCACCGGAGAAGGATGGCTCCATTCATATTACGCTTGGTGTAGCTGAAGAGTCTATTCGGCGCCCTATTGTGAAGGCCGATGAATCTACCCAGTATGATGTGCTGTCTGCTTTTCACAAGAGTATCCGGGGTTCTAGTGATGCGGCGCTGTTCTGGTTTCTATACGCGGTGGAGAAACTCGGTATGGACCCAATGACCTTCATCCGGCGCCTGATTGCAGCGAGCAGTGAAGACATTGGACTTGCGAACCCGCAAGCCATGACCCAGGCCATTGGAGCACTTGATGCATACCGGAATAACGGCTGGCCCGAAGCCAAGCTGAACATCGCACAAGCGATTCTGTTCGCGGTCGAAAGTCCAAAATCCAATGCGGTATACACCGCCATCTCCAAAGCCATGAACGCCATTGATGAAGTGAAATCGGCAGAAGTTCCGCTGCACTTGCGAGATACGCATTATTCGGGTGCCGTGAAACTTGGACATGAGGGCTATCAATATCCGCACAATTACCCGGGGCATTATGTGAAGCAGGAATATTTACCAAAACAGCTCTCACGTAGAGTATTCTATGAGGCAACGGAACAAGGCAACGAATCGAAGATCAGGCTGAACCAACAGCGGCGCAGGGAATTTTAAGAAGAGACAGATCAATCGGGAGATGCACACAACATGAAAGAGCTTATGTATATAGGAGCGGGTGGATTTCTTGGGACATTAACCCGATATGCTATACAGTTAGCGATACCAACTGTCTACGGGGGGTTCCCTTGGGCAGTGCTGCTAATCAATGCAATGGGAAGTCTTTTTTTAGGATGGTTCTTTACCATCGCTATTCCAGGCAAAATAACACCACAACTTCGACTGGCAATTGGCACAGGTTTTACCGGCGCATTTACGACGTTCTCCACGTTTACATTGGATATTGTTCGTTTATCCGAAGGGGGCGAATGGGTGAATGCCGCCCTTTATATGATCGCAAGTGTGTTAGCAGGGTTAATGCTTTGTGCGTTGGGAATGAGCATCGGACAGCGTATGTTGGGATCGCCAAGACAAGAGGGTGATGCCTCATGATCGTATGGATTGGTTTGGCTGGTGTACTGGGTGCGGTACTGCGTTTCAATCTGGGAAAATGGGTCTCGGGCTTGCTGGGAACGGCTTTTCCATGGGGGACATGGATCATTAACATCAGTGGTTCACTGTTGCTGGGGCTGTTATACGGGTGGCATCAATCTGTAATGATATCAGATGTAATCTGGGTGATCTGGGGAACCGGATTCTGCGGTGCGTTCACCACATTCTCCACTTTTGGCTATGAAACGTTAGGACTTATGGGTCGTCAACGATACGCAAGCGCGGCGCTCTACGTCGTCAGTTCGGTTGGAGTTGGGGTTTTGGCCTCCTTGGCAGGATTCTGGTTGACTGCATAACGAACTATTGTTATTTATTTTGCAAAGAAAAGCAGGAAAAAAGCCATCCTTCATGGTATACATGAAAGACGGCTTTTTTAATAGGGATACACGGTATTGTGTATAATCCGCATTTTATGGACAAGCTCTATTATTGCATTGCGGGTACAGGTACCTTTTGCACCTGATCGATCGTACCCCCACCCAGACAGATTTCTCCGTCGTAGAAAACAACGGCTTGTCCTGGCGTGATGGCTTTTTGCTGCTGATCAAATTGCACGTCCACACTTCCATCTTCCTGCCAGGTCAGTGTAACACCTTGATCCGGCTGACGATAGCGGAATTTGGCAGTACAACGGTATGGAACATTAGGCATGTGCTCTGTACCAGCAATCCAGTTCACACCCGTTGCGGTTAGACCAGTGGAGTACAGGCTTGCATGGGCATCGCCCTGAACAACAAGCAGTTGATTTTTCTCCAGATTCTTGTCTGCAACGAACCAGGGCTCACCATTGCCTGAACCACCAATGCCAAGACCTTGGCGCTGTCCAAGTGTGTAGTACATCAGACCATCATGGCGGCCTCTGACTTCACCGGTCACGATATCAACCATGTCTCCACCTTTGGCAGGCAGATAGTTACTCAGGAACTCTTTGAAATTACGCTCACCGATGAAGCAGACACCTGTGCTGTCTTTTTTCTTGGCAGTATACAAGCCAGCCGCTTCTGCAATTTTGCGTACTTCCGGTTTGGGCAAGTGACCAATCGGGAACATGGCTTTGGACAACTGGTTCTGATTGAGTGCGTTAAGGAAATACGTCTGGTCCTTATTGTTGTCCACACCGCGCAGTAGTTTGAATGTGCCATCTTCTTCAATCAGACGAGCATAGTGTCCTGTAGCTACATAATCTGCGCCGAGATCCAGAGCTTTGTTCAGGAATTCACCAAATTTGATCTCACGATTACACATGACATCCGGATTTGGCGTGCGACCCGACTTATATTCATCAAGGAAATAGGTAAATACTTTATCAAAATATTCTTTCTCGAAGTTGACAGTGTAGTAAGGAATGCCGATCTGTTCGCATACGCGGCGTACATCCTCTGAATCTTCTTCAGCGGTACAGTGGCCGAACTCGTCGGTGTCATCCCAGTTTTTCATGAAAATGCCGATGACATCGTAACCTTGTTCTTTCAGCAGCAACGCGGTAACGGAAGAATCGACACCTCCGGACATGCCAACGACGACCCGTGTATTTTCAATTGTTTTGGACATCGTTATCACCATTTCTATATATAAATGTGTTTCGTTTCTTATTCTAGCATAACCGGACCCAAGATACGATACACCCGGCCAATTTTGGATAGTGTCCACCACAGACGCACATTTTGGAATATCGTCAATCTTTCTTTTCCATAAAGCATGCAGATATGTTAACATTAGCTGAGGGTTATGATCGGAATACGGAGAATTAGAAAGTTAAAAATGAGTTCTATGAATCTCTGCTGTGGACAGATCGTGAAACAAACGGTCATGGACTACAGGATACAATATAAAGTTTCCAATCGTTACTGAAAATTGAAAGAGGTGACTCCTTTGAAAATATCGACAAAAGGCCGTTACGGCCTCACAATCATGATGGAGCTTGCTGCCAGAACAGGCGAAGGCCCTACATCACTTAAGAGTATTGCCGAGCGCAACCAGCTCTCGGAACATTACCTGGAGCAACTGATTGCTCCACTACGTAATGCAGGACTGGTGAAGAGCATTAGAGGTGCATACGGCGGTTATATCCTTGCAGGTGATCCTGCAACCGTAACTGCAGGCGATGTCATCCGTGTACTGGAAGGGCCAATCTCTCCAGTAGACTTCACAGAGGAAGATGATCCGGCGAAGCGTGATCTATGGTTGCGTATCCGTGACGGTATTGCGGAAGTGTTGGATTCCACAACACTGAAAGACCTAATTACATTCCAGGATCAAGAGAAAAAAGATAGCTACATGTTTTATATTTAGGGTCATCATTCGCATCGCAGAAGACACACTAAAGCCCCCAACTAGGGGGCTTTAGACATGCCAATAGAGATATTTCAAAAAGTCTGATTTTCTCGGTATTGAACAGAAGACTCTTTGAACACGCACCAATGGGTACTTTGTTCTTCAATTTCTACAGATCACTTCAGGGAAGTAAGGACTATGTATTCAGCCGCGGATTTACAAGTTGGTGAAGTTGAGCTTAACCGGATATCTTGTGAATCAGCGACTTTTTAAAGTTTCTATATCAGCTTCCATGCGTAACTGACGGCGATTCAAAATATCAATGCTGTGCTGATGGGTATTCAATTCGGTAGTTACTTTGCGTTCAGAGGCGGAGTGGGAAGCGTCAAGCCGTTTCGTAACGGTCAATGTTTCCAGAACAGCTTGTTGAAGAAGTGGGATGTTCTTGGTTTGTTCATCTATGGTGTCCAATCTGCCATCCATAGTGTCCAATCTGCTATCCATGGTATCCAATCTACCATCCATGGTGTCTAATCTACTTTTCATGGTAATTAGTCTGTCTTCCATCTTTTCAAGACGTACGTCGATGCTGTCGAATCGTTTGTCCATTTGTTGAAGTTGATTCAGAATCTGCCCGAGAATGGGATCACTCATGTCTCTCTCCTTTTTGAAATGGATATAGAACATTATACACGAAGATGCGACAATAGAGCATCCATTTCAATTTCCAATTTGACAGTACGCCATGAGATAGAAATTTAACATATAACGGGGTGGAAATAAATGAAACGAATTTATTTGGATCACGCCGCATCGACACCTATGCATCCACAAGTCGCAGAAGCGATGATGAACGTCATGACAGGACAATTTGGCAATGCATCAAGTATCCATGCCTTTGGGCGTGAAGCCAAACGGACTGTCAGCGGAGCAAGGGATGTCATTGCGGCGTCTTTGGACTGTTTCCCGGACGAATTGGTATTTACCGGAGGTGGTACCGAGAGCGACAATCTGGCCATTTTCGGAGCAGTCTCAGCAAGGCAAGATCAGGGGAAACATGTCATTACGACCGCAATTGAGCACCATGCTGTTTTGCATACGTGTCAGGAATTGGAGCGGCAAGGTTATGAAGTAACCTATCTATCTGTGGATCGTCACGGTCGAATAAATCTGGATGAATTGCAAGAGGCCATCCGGCCGGATACGGTTCTGATTACCATGATGTTTGCCAACAATGAAGTGGGCACCATTCAGCCGATCCGTGAGGTCGGTGAGCTTGCACGTAAACACAATATTCTGTTCCATACTGATGCAGTCCAGGCTCTGGGGAGCCAGGATATTTCCTGTAAGGAACTTCCTGTGGACCTGATTAGCTTCTCAGCGCATAAAATCAATGGGCCTCAGGGTGTCGGTGTACTCTATGTACGGCGAGGAATCGTGTTGGAAGCAAGAGCCCACGGTGGGTTGCAAGAACGTCAGCGGCGCGCTGGTACGGAAAATATCGCAGGTATTACCGGATTTGCAGAGGCTCTCAAGATTTCATCAGCTCAAAAGGAGACGCATCGTCAGCATGATTTGGAATTGCGCAAACTTTTGTTGGAACAGCTTGAAATCCATGTGGGGACGGAGCACTTTCATGTGAATGGACACGCGGAGCATACGCTGCCGAACATCCTGAATATCAGCT
The DNA here is from genome assembly GCF_055687625.1 of Paenibacillus sp. CB74. Lineage (NCBI taxonomy): Bacteria > Bacillati > Bacillota > Bacilli > Caryophanales > Paenibacillaceae > Paenibacillus > Paenibacillus sp. CB74. Next base: position 53,471 of record NZ_CM146009.1, read on the forward strand.
TTCCGGAAGTGTCCACAGAGACGATGTTAATGAATTTGGATATGGAAGGGATTGCTGTTGCAAGCGGTTCTGCCTGCACTTCCGGTTCACTTGAAGTCTCTCATGTGCTCAAAGCGATGAAACTGCCTGAAACATTTTTACATTCTGCGATTCGTTTTAGCTGGGGATTGGGTAATACTACGGAAGAAATCATGATAACCGCCGAAAAAATTGGAACCATTCTTGGACGACTGCGTAATAGACCCTAAGGGGAACTTTACACATGGAACAGAAGGAGGGAAGAAGTTCCATTTCATCGGTTGGATAGAAGCGGTTTTGATGATTGGCGTCTGATTGCCACTCATCAACTTTGGGCATACCTAGCAATAGCGCCGCGCCTATTTAATGATAAGAAGATGAGGGGGACCCAGCGATGAAGCTTCAGGAAATGATCGGACTTGCCGTTTTTGATGTGGAGGACGGGAAGCAGGTCGGTAAAATCCAGGATTTCATTGTGAATGATGATTGGCAGATTGAAGGCATTGAACTTGAGAACAAAGGCCTGTTTACCAATCATGTCAAAATCGTGCAGTGGCAAGATATCGTTGCCTACGGCGAAGATGCCGTCATGATCCGTAATCAACAGGCTGTCCGCAAGACGGGAGCCGACGACATAAAATACACGTACCTCCTCGGTCGGTCTAAATTGAAGGAGATGTCCGTGCTCACCGAAGAAGGTTTGCTGCTTGGGCGTGTCTCCGATGTTTATTTTGACCAAGAGTTGGGAAATACAATAATAGGGATTGAAATTACGGACGGTTTTGTGTCCGATCTGATCGAGGGCCGCAAATGGCTGCCATGTACAAGCGATATGTCTATCGGGGAAAGTGCCATTATGGTACCTTCTCTGAGTGAACAGCGCTTGGAAAATGCCATTCATTCTGTTAATGGATAGGTGAATGAATATGAAATGTCCAAACTGTAGTTCCAAAGATATCGGGAAAATTGGTTCCCACCAGTTTTATTGCTGGGGATGCTTTATCGAATTAACGGTGAACGGTGAGAAAATGTCTGTATATCAAGTGGAAGAAGACGGTACGCTGAGCTCCCTGGATGATCTGTTTTTCGGGGACGAGCTGCCACAAGACTTCCCTCATCTTCACGCTTCTTCTTAATAAGCAGGATAACTTCCTCTATATGCGGTTTCATGACAATGTATGTCATGGGATGCTGTCGTTATATGTTGGCACATGTATATAGATGTGGTTACATAATGGTTCGGGTTGCACATGTATGATTATATGCTACCCTTTACTGCAAAATGCGCTTCCTTCTCTGATGAAGGAGGCGTTTTTTGGGGTTTAAGAAAAAATGTTCGAATTGCTCCTTCCACTTCTGTGCTGTGTTAATAAATTTTACCTTTCCTACATATACTGACTCTCAGAGCCAGTCCAAAAGGAGAGATACAAGTGGAGCAATTAACCAAAAACAAGCTGTTCCGTTATGCGATCTGGCTGCTGCTCGGATTAATTATTCTATATTTTATTTGGTTGCTGCGGCCTTTACTGCTTCATATATATGCATTCCTGAAAACAGTGCTGGCACCCTTTATCGTAGCTCTTATCATATCCTATGTACTTAATCCGATTGTCAGCATGCTGGGAGGGCGCAAGGTGCCGCGTACGATTGCGGTACTGCTCATATATGCCTTTTTCCTGACCTGCATCGGTGTCATTCTGATGAATGTGATTCCGGTATTGATTGAACAGCTGGAGGAACTCAACGAGCATATGCCGGAGCTGTCCATGCGTGCCCAGAGCCTGATGAACAATATGGATCACAAATTAATGCCGCCAAGTGTGCGAACAGGCATGAACAGTTGGTTCTTTCAGATGGAGGATCGACTAACTCAGGGCATTACCGTGCTTATGGACAATATCGGGGCGACCATTAATGTGTTATTCAATGTATTCATCGTGCCATTTCTGATATTTTATATGTTAAAAGACTTTGAGGTGTTTGAGCGCACTATAGTGGCATATCTCCCACGTTCACGCCGTAAAGCGATTGTCTCGGTGATGAAAGAAATTGATACTGCACTGGGGAACTACATTCGGGGCCAGTTTATTGTCTGTGTTATTGTTGGCATCTTTGCCTACATTGGTTATATCGTCATTGATATGCCATATGCCCTGCTGCTTGCAAGCATTGTAGCTGTGTTTAATATTGTGCCTTACTTGGGGCCGTTCCTTGGTGCTGCTCCTGCTGTGGTCATGGCATCAACCGTATCTTTTAAAATGGTGCTGCTTGTGGTCATTGTGAACACCCTGTGCCAAGTGCTGGAGAGTAACGTTATCTCTCCTCAGGTTGTGGGACGTACGTTGCATTTGCACCCACTGTCCATTATATTTGCACTGCTCGTCGGAGGCGAACTGGCAGGCATTGTAGGTTTAATTCTGGCAGTACCCGTTTTTGCCGTACTAAAGGTGATTGTGCAACACTTTTTCGCCTATTACATCAAACGTAGGATCGACTGATAAATAGGGTTACAACAACAGCTAGCCTGCGTTGACACCCGCTTGTGCTACCGATATAATGAGTGTGTATGTTTAGAACATGAAATCGATGATGAAATAAAGTACGCCGAGGGTTCCTTTCCTCAGAGAATAGACTTCTTCGGATCAGGGTGAACCTGAACTGATGGCTGGAAGAGTCTTGAAAGATGAAGCGGCAGAAAGCTAATTTCGGAGTGCAGGACAACCCTGCCGGGAGCGACCGTTATTTCGCATGAACGAGGAGATTGTTTGTTTATCTACGCAGCAAGGGATAAACAGCAATAACCAGGGTGGTACCGCGATAACATCGTCCCTGATTATTCAGGGGCGTTTTTTGTGTTTATTTTTACAGAAAACAATGTTGACCAACCGGAGCGAATACGCAACGGACTATTATAATTTAATGGGGGCATCCAGTATGAAAGCCAGTGAAATCCGGTCCAAATGGATAGAATTTTTTGCAAGTAAAGGTCACAAAATCGAGCCGAGCGCATCGCTCGTGCCTCACAACGATCCTTCCCTTCTGTGGATCAATGCAGGTATGGCACCGCTCAAGCCTTATTTTGACGGACGTGAGAAGCCGGAGAACCCGCGTCTTGCGAACTCCCAGAAGTGTATCCGTACCAATGATATCGAGAATGTCGGCAAAACGCGTCGTCACCATACGTTCTTCGAGATGCTCGGTAACTTCTCTATTGGAGATTACTTCAAGGAAGAGACCGTAACATGGGCGTGGGAGTTCCTGACCAGCAAAGAGTGGATCGGTTTCGATCCGGAGCGCCTGTCCGTAACGGTATATCCGGAAGATGAGGAAGCATTCAAACTGTGGAACGAAAAAGTGGGACTGCCTGCTGAGCGTATCATTAAATTGGATGAAAACTTCTGGGATATCGGCGAAGGTCCATGTGGTCCTTGTACCGAGATCTTCTATGACCGCGGCGAAGCTTACGGAAACGACATGAGTGATCCTGAAATGTATCCAGGTGGGGAAAACGAACGTTATCTGGAAGTATGGAACCTGGTATTCTCCCAGTTCAACCATAACAAGGACGGCAGCTACACACCGCTTCCTAACAAAAACATTGATACAGGTGCAGGTTTGGAGCGTTTTGCTTCCATTCTGCAAAATGTGGATTCCAACTTTGACACAGACCTGTTCCAACCGATGATTCAAAGAACAGCCGCTCTTGCGGGTGTGAAATATAACGACAGTGTCGAAATCGATGTTGCACTGAAAGTCATTGCCGATCATATCCGTACCGTTGCCTTTGCAGTAGGTGATGGCGTGCTGCCAAGTAATGAAGGGCGTGGATATGTCATCCGCCGCCTGCTCCGTCGTGCGGTTCGTTATGGAAAAGTGCTTGGACTCGACCGTCCATTCCTGTATGAACTGACTACAACGGTTGGTGAAGTGATGGGCATGTACTACCCTGAGGTCGTAGACAAACAAGAGTTTATCGCCAAAGTGATTAAAACGGAAGAAGAGCGCTTCCACGAAACACTAACAGATGGTCTGGCGATTCTGGCTGATATTAGCGGTACTGCCAAATCCGAAGGACGCACGGTTATTAGCGGACCTGAAGCTTTCAAACTGTATGATACGTACGGTTTCCCGTTTGACCTGACAGAAGATTATGCTGCAGAGCATGGTCTGACTGTGGACCGTGAAGGTTTTGATGCTTCCATGCAGAAGCAACGTGAGCTTGGACGTGCTGGGCGTCAAGAGAGTGAGAGCATGAAAGTTCAAGGTGGACCACTTGCTGAGCTGGAGGTTAAAAGCGAGTTTGTTGGTTATACTGACCTGTTGACGGAAGCAAAAGTGGTAGCCATCGTCGCTGGTGACGCCCTTGTTGAAACCGTAGGCGAAGGACAAACGTGTCAGGTTGTTCTGGACAAGACTCCGTTCTACGCGGAAAGTGGCGGTCAAGTGAGTGATCAGGGCTTGTTGCGCGGTGCTGGTGTAACAGCGAAAGTACAAGGCTTGTTCAAAGCTCCACTAGGACAACACGTACATCTGGTAACGGTGGAGTCCGGTGAACTGCGTGTAGGTGATGTGATTAACGCTGAAGTGGATGCAGCCAAACGTGGCGACATTATCAAAAACCATACGGCGACCCATTTGCTGCACAAGGCACTCAAAGATGTGCTCGGCACACACGTAAACCAGGCAGGATCGCTCGTAGAGCCACAGCGTCTGCGGTTTGACTTCTCTCATTTCGGCAGCATTACGCCGGAAGAGTTGACTGAGATTGAGCGTCAGGTGAACGAACAGATCTGGAATCGTCTGAATGTGAACATCGAACTGAAAGCTATTGACGAAGCCAAAGAGATGGGTGCGATGGCCCTGTTTGGCGAAAAATATGGAGATATTGTACGTGTTGTTCAAGTCGGAGACTACAGTTTGGAACTTTGTGGCGGCTGTCACGTAAATAATACTTCAGAGATTGGAATCTTCAAATTGGTAAGCGAGAGCGGAATCGGCTCCGGCGTTCGTCGGATCGAAGCTGTAACTGGCCGTGGCGCATATCTGTATGTGGAAAGCCAGTTGGAACTGCTCAAGCAATCAGCAGCACTGCTCAAAGCAAATGTGGCTGATGTACCCAAACGGATTGAAGGTCTGAACCTGCAACTGAAAGAAGCTGCAAGAGAGACGGAATCCCTGCAAAGTAAGCTGAGTGCCATGGAAGCTGGTCAACTGACCGATCAAGTGGTACAAGCAGGAAATACTCAATTACTGGCAGCACGCGTAGATGCTCCGAACATGGATGCACTGCGTACAGTGGCAGATGAGCTGAAAGTAAAATTGCCTAATGCAGTACTCGTATTGGGTGCTCCGGCGGATGGCAAAGTGAATTTTGTTGTAGCGGTACCTGCTGAACAAGTAAAACAAGGATTGCACGCAGGTAAAATCGTCAAAGAAGTCGCAGCAGTATGCGGCGGCGGTGGCGGTGGACGTCCAGATATGGCACAAGCCGGAGGCAAGGATGCTACCAAGCTGGATGAAGCGCTGAAACTGGCGGTTTCATTGGTTAGTGGGCATACTGCATAATCCATTGAGCAGCTTATCATCGTCAAAATATAAATCGAAATGGTTCTGTTCATTTGTATTTTGTACCTGAGAACGACTGAAATCCAATGATGCAGTATGCTGAAGCCAGTAAAGGACAAGCAAAAAACACAATTGCCTTATCCTTTGTTTACTTGTGGCAGTCAGAATATGTTATTATATAAACAGAAATCAATTCGGCAGGACATGGTCCCCATGTTCATGCAGGAGCGAGGTGTCATCAATGGACTCCATGGATAAGACGGTTAAATTTAATGTGAAAGGTGACGAACAGGAAGCATCATCCAAAGAGATTCTTCTCACGGTATATGATGCACTGGTCGATAAGGAGTATAATCCGATCAACCAGATTGTTGGGTATCTGATTTCCGGAGACCCGGCATACATTCCTCGTCACAACAACGCACGTAGTCTGGTCCGTAAAAAGGAGCGCGATGAGCTTATTGAAGAGCTTGTACGTTCCTATCTGGCCAATCACCGGTAATGTACGCCGCTTCCGCTGTGTTGCAGCCATGCAAGCAGCGGGAAATGAACCGACAGAATACAGCCTGAAGCTTGAGAAGGCGATGTTGAATCGACCTGAGCAGGCCCCAGGATGGGAGAGCATGGATGAAAATATTAGGTTTGGACTATGGGGACCGAAGAATCGGAGTTGCCGCGAGTGACGCCTTCGGTTGGACTGCCCAGGGATTGGAAGTACTTGAACGCCGCCGTGATGAAGGCGAGTTCGCTCGAATTGCCGAACTTGTGCGTGAGCATGAGATTAGTGAAATCGTAGTGGGACTTCCCAAAAACATGAACGGCACCGTAGGACCGCGCGGTGAGATATGCATTGCTTTTGCCGATCGCCTGCGGGATGAACTGAATTTACCTGTTCACCTTTGGGATGAACGGCTGACAACCATGGCAGCAGAACGTACGCTGATCGAAGCGGATGTCAGTCGGAAAAAACGCAAGCAAGTTGTGGACAAAATGGCCGCAAGCTTGATTTTGCAAAATTATTTGGATGCCAATAGTAGAAGGTGAGGGGGATCAACAATGGCTGAAGATCAACTGGGTATGGAAGAAGAAGCGGAAATCATTTACATTGCGGATGACGAGGGTAATGAAGAGGAATTCGAAGTCATCATGAAGTTTGAAGTAGACGGTTCGGAGGCCAAGTATATGATGGTTGCTCCGGTTGAACCTGAAGATGGCGAAACGGATGTATATGCATTCCGTTATGAAGAAGAGGGCGACGATATCAAACTTTTCGTTATCCAAGATGATGCCGAGTGGGATATCGTCGAGGAGACGTTTAATACATTTCTTGCTGAAGATGATGAAGAGGAAGCGAACTAAATGACGGAATATAGCCGCAAAGACCTGAAATGGACAGATTCACTGCGTCTGGCATTCGGTGCTCATGTTGAGCTCGAGGAAGAGAACGGTAAATCACAACCGTATGACTTGTTGGCTGAGTTCGAAGTGAACGGTCAGCAATATGCGGTGCTCCGCAGTTCGTTGCGACCTTATGACGAGGTTGAACTTCTGCGGGTATCACCTGGAAGTGAGAACCAGATCATGCCAGAGTTAGTTACGATCGACGATGATGATGAGTGGGAGAACATCTCAGAACTGTATGATGAATGTACACTCCCCATTGACGAAGATTAATCAGCTTCAAATTGAAGAAACCGGGAGGGCGGAGAAGTCCGCTCTTTTTGGTTGTGTAAAGGAGTTGTTTCTTTTTTGAAAGGGAAAGCAATAGTAGTCATACTGCTTATCATTGTAGTTCTTGCCGGAGGCGCAGGCGGTTACGTATGGAGTATGATGCGTCCTGTGGAAGCTTCTACAGAACCGGTCGTATTCGAGATTAAGAGCGGATCGGGAACTTCAAAAATCGCGGATCAGCTTCAAGAAGAAGGCCTCATTCGAAGCGGGTTAACCTTTAAAGGGTATTTAAAGTGGAAAAAACTAGGATCTAATTTCATGGCGGGTACATATTCTATGAATCCTGGCGTGACATATGATGAGATTGTTAGCAAGCTGAGTAGTGGCGAAGTGGTACCGGAGGAAATGGTGAAATTCACGATTCCAGAGGGTTATAATGTTCTGCAAATGGCGGGCAAGCTTTCTTATGAGCATGTTCTCGATCGGGATGAATTCATCAAGCTGGCCAATGATCCTTCAGCCTTCGATGTAGATATTCTCAAAGATATTCCAGTGGATGAAGAACTTCGCTACGTAATGGAAGGGTATCTCTTCCCGGAGACCTACGAGCTGAAAAAGGGAAGTTCCACGCATGATGTGATGCAACGTATGCTGGAAGAATTCCAGACCAAGATCAATTCTATCTCGGATTTGGAAGCTAAGCTCCAAGAGAAGAATCTTTCCCTGCACGAGCTGCTGACCATTGCGTCACTGGTGGAGAAAGAAGTTGTAGTGGATGAGGAACGTGCACTGGTTGCAGGGGTAATCTACAATCGGATCAATCAGGATATGAAGCTGGAAATTGATGCTACCGTGCAATATCTGCTCGACAGGCCAAAGGAGCGATTGTATTACAAGGATCTGAAGGTGAAAAGTCCTTATAATACGTATCTGAATAAAGGCCTGCCGCCTGGTCCAATTGCCAGTCCAAGTCTTCCGTCCATTGAAGCAGCACTAAATCCGGAAGCATCGGAGTATCTGTTCTATGTGACCAAAAAGGACGGCTCGTCTGGACATCTATTTGCCAAAACGTATAAGGAACACCAGCAAAATATAGCCAAAAGTAAGGCTGCGCAATAAGCGGAGGGGATTATATGAGTAAGAAACATGAACTGCTCGTTACAGCAGCGAATGTGAAAGAGGCAGAAGTGCTGCTCCAGGCTGGAGCAGATGCTCTGGTCATTGGAGATGATCGATTCGGTATGCGTCTTCCAGGCAGCTTCAGCGTGGAGGAGACAGCAGAGGTGGTTGCCATTGCAGCCAAACATCAGGCGCGGGTGTATGTATCCATGACGAATCTGATGTCCAACGAGCTGTTGAAAGAATTGCCTGAATATGTTCAAGCACTTGGCAGAATCGGTATTGACGGTGTGGAATTTAATGATCCATCCGTATTGGCTGCAATTAAGGAGTATGCTCCACAGGTGAAGCTGCACTGGAATGCGGAGATGACTTCAACGAACTATGCGACAGCCAACTATTGGGGAACCAAAGGAGCGAGTCGCGTTGTGCTTGCCCGTGAGTTGAATATGGACGAGTTGACGGAGATGGTTCCTTTTCTCAAGGTGGAAGCTCAGGTTCAGGTACATGGCATGACGAATATATATCACTCCAAGCGTAGCCTGGTGCAAAGTTATATGGCTCATCAAGGACGGCCAGTCGAGGGACACTTGGGTAAAGAACGTGGATTGTTCCTGATCGAGGCTGAACGCCGGGATGAGAAATTCCCGATCTATGAAGACATTAACGGCACACATATTATGAGTTCGGAGGATATATGTATCCTCGAAGATCTTCATCTGTTGATGGAGGCGGGTGTACACAGTTTCAAAATTGAAGGTATCCTAAAATCACTAGCCTACAATGAAGCTGTTGTACGTGCATATCGGACAGCGATTGACAGTTATGTTGCCGATGCTGACGCATATGCGTTCTCCGAAGAGTGGCTCGATGAGGTACGGGAGTTACAGGATCCTGAACGTGAATTGTCGTTTGGATTTTTCTATAAAGAACAAGTGTATTAATAGACGAGGTGAACAGAATGGAAACAGTGGCGGTACAGCGGAAGTTCTCGGGTAAACGTAACCGTCTGGACAAACCGGAGCTGCTAGCTCCGGCGGGTAATCTGGAAAAACTGAAATTTGCAATCCATTACGGTGCAGATGCCGTATATATCGGTGGACAGGCCTATGGACTGCGTTCCAACGCGGACAACTTCAGCTTTGAAGAGATGCGTGAAGGTGTGGAGTTTGCCAAAAAGTATGGAGCCAAAGTGTTCGTAGCGACGAACATCTATGCACATAATGAGGATATTGAGGGTATTGAAACATACCTGCAAAATCTCTATAATGCTGGAATCTCTGCGATCATCGTAGCTGATCCGGCTATTATTGAAGTAGCCCTGCGTGCTGTGCCAGGTCTTGAGGTACATCTGAGTACGCAACAATCCACACTCAACTGGCAGGCTGTGAAGTTCTGGAAAGATGAAGGACTTCCACGGGTTGTTCTCGGACGTGAGACCAGTTTCGAAGAGATTGAAGAGATCAAGGCAAATGTGGATATTGAAATTGAAGCCTTTATTCACGGGGCAATGTGTTCCTCGTATTCCGGACGTTGCGTGCTCTCCAACCATTTTACGGATCGCGACTCCAACCGGGGCGGCTGTTGCCAATCTTGCCGCTGGAAGTATGATTTGTTTGAGGATGCGAGAGAAGATGCAGTGTGGGTTAGCGAAGAGGACATGCAGATGAAGACACCTGCACCATTCAAACTGGGTGAGAACCAGCTTCCCCTGTTCCAGGAACAGGATAATTCATTCTCCATGGGATCAAAGGATCTGTGCATGATTGGCCATATTCCCGAGTTGATTGATGTGGGTGTGGACAGTTTCAAGATCGAAGGACGTATGAAATCGATTCACTACGTGGCAACCGTGGTTAACGTATATCGTCAAGCCATTGATGCCTATATGGCAGATCCGGAGAATTATGTTCTGAAACCTGAATGGGTTGAAGAAATGAACAAAGCGGCGAATCGCCCGCTGAATACCGGGTTTTTCTATGATACACCAGACCATGAAGATCATATCTATGAACCGGAAGAAAAAGCTGTACCTTTTGACTTCGCTGGATTGGTTATGGGGTATGATGCCGAAACAGGAATGGCAACCATTCAACAACGCAATCACTTCAAACCAGGACAGGAAATCGAATTTTTTGGTCCGGGAGGTCACTTTTTCAAACAGGTGGTTGGCGAAATACAGGATGAAGAAGGCAATGTTCTAGATGCTGCTCGTCACCCTTTACAGCTGGTTAAAATGAAAGTGGATCAGCCGGTTTCGTATTTTGACATGATGAGAAAAAAGAAGTAGGTTCAAATACCTACAATGTGCCAAAATAGTATTATGATTTAACAAAATAGTGTTATGAAATCAACAGGAAGGACCTCCGTTATCGGCATATGGGGGTCTTTTTTTTATAGAAAAATAGGAATAAAGTTGTAAAAAATTTCTGGGAAATGAAAGGTGAACGAAGAAAGCTGTCGAATACTACATAATTATAGGGGAGAGACACAAAAATCTAACAAGTAAATAACTGGCAGGTGAATGGGATTGGTTCAAAAGAAGCAGAAAGACAGTGGAGAGCAAGTGACAAAAGATGAGCAGGTTAATCCTGAGCAGGTTCAGAAAGTGAAGAAAGAAAAAGTAGGTAAAAGTAAAATTACAGGGAATGGGAAAAAATTACTTAAGCTTGATCGTAGTAAACTGAAGCTGGGCTGGATCAAGACCGATTGGGTAAAGAAACAATTCAAAAACCGGGATTGGAAAAACCTTGGGGGAGCTTCTTTTAAACAAATTAGGAAGGCAAATCCGGTAAAATCCGTAGGGGTTAAACTGTTCTTGATCTTTTTTGCGGGGATCATGATTTTTGTAGTGAGTTTGGGTCTATTATCCTATTCAAAAGCCAAGGGTACGATAGAGAAAAATGCTTCGCGTGCCAATCAGGAGACCATTGATCAGACCAAACAAAAAATGGACATTATTTTGGAGAGATTTGTGGATACATCCACACAGATTTTCTTTGATCCGGAAATGCAGTCCTTGCTGCAAAAGATGTCAGATAAGAATCTGACTGCGTATGATACATTTGTGAATTCAAGTTCAATCAACAAGCAACTGTCCAATGTTGCATTTACAAATAAATCTATGGAAGCGATTTATTTGGTGCCTACAGACGAAACAAAGTCCGTTATGGGTACGGGCAACAACAGTTCATCCATGGGCGGTATTCGTCAGGAAGCATGGTACACTGAGTTGATTGAGTCGGGCGGTTATCGCTGGCTTCCAACCGAGGTCAAGGAAGATGGCTCAACGCCAACGTTCAAAATTGCACGTTCCATGAAAAACTTGCAGGGGACTACTCAGTCGTATGTTCTGGTTATTGAGCTGAAGCTGGAAGTTTTGGAGGAACAATTGAAATCGCTTGATCTGGGGCCAGGAGCTGTTCTTCAACTGATTGCTCCGGATAATAAAGTGGTCGCATCCTCCATCTCGGATGGTACGGGACAAGATACAGATCTTGCATTTGTCAAAGAGTTGACCGAACCAGCAGGTAGCACGAATACGAAGTATCTTGTAGATGGAAAATCTACGGAAATGCTGGCTGTATACAGCACGATGGATACATCCAATTGGAAACTGGTTGGTATGATACCTACCTCTGTGTTGGTTCAGGATGCAAAAGGCATTCTGACCCTGACCTTGTGGATGGCGCTGGTTGATGCGGGGATTGCAGTATTGATCGGGGTCTGGATGGTGCGTATGTTTGCTCGTCCACTCGGCAAACTGAAAGACTTGATGCAGGAAGGTGCTAAAGGTAATCTTAAAGTTCGAACACCGTACAGCTCCCAAGATGAAATCGGTCAGCTCTCTACCGCCTTTAATCTGATGATGGAGCAGATTACGAAGCTGGTTGAACAAACGAATCGTTCTGCGCAGGAAGTATTGGATACGGCGTCTGAGCTGAGCAGTGCATCCAAGAAAACGGCTGTATCCGCTTCGGAGATTGCCGTAGCCACAGAAGAGATCGCAGGCGGTGCAGGCAGTTTGGCAACCGAAGCGGAACGTGGCAATGAATTAACGGACAATATCTCTCGTCAGATGCAGAGTGTAATCGCTACTAATGAACAGATGGGTGATTCTGCTCGTCATGTAGAGAAGTCCAGTCAGACAGGAACACAACATCTGAATCAGTTGATGACCAAAACTCAGAAGACAGAAGAAATGATTGGTGCACTGGTGAATAAGGTAGATTCGCTGAAAGAGAGTACATCCTCTGTTCTTAAAGTGCTTGAAGTGCTGCAAAATATCACAAAACAGACGAATATTCTTTCCCTGAATGCAACCATTGAAGCAGCACGTGCCGGTGCAGCCGGACGCGGATTCATGGTGGTGGCTGATGAGGTCCGACAGCTCGCGGCTCAATCCAGACAATCCATTGAAATGGTTGGAGAGATCACAGACAAAATCATGACCGAAATGAACGAGACCGTGGATGCTTTGTCTGAAGCCTATCCGTTATTTAAGGAACAGATGGATGCGGTTAAAGATACCAACGTCATCTTTGCTTCTGTGCAGGAACAGATGGGGGCATTTGTGGAGCGTCTGGGCATGGTGACAGGTTCCATTGGAGAATTAAACCAATCTCAAGCTACGTTGTCTGAAGCCATGAGCAATGTTAGCGCTGTAGCTGAAGAATCTTCTGCAACGTCCCAAGAAGTAGCTTCCTTGAGTAGTGAACAGCAAAATATCAGTAATCAGCTGGTAAATCTGTCTGGTAAGCTGGAGAATGTGTCCACGGAACTGAAAGAAACGTTGTCACGCTTTACGGTGTAACAAAAAAATAAAGCATATCCGTGAAATATGCGGATTAATATTGCTAAGGAGCCTGTCCCGTACATGGGACAGGCCTTCTTGCTGTTTACCGGATAATTCCAAGCTGTATTAGCAATAATATGTCAAAACGACAAAGGGTGAGACTGGGATGCATCTCCTTGCGAAACGGCGAATCTATATAGCTTGTATTATGCTAACTCTTGTCTTTGGATTGCTTATATTGCGATTGGGATGGGTCCAGATCGTTCAGGTGAATCAGACGATGCCTGGATTTCACCGAACGGTACGTGAAATGTCCGTATTGCAGCGTGAACGCGGGGTGATGTTAGATCCGGGCCGTGGACAATTTACGGATTACAAAGGTGAGGCATTGACGGGTAAGCTGCAATGGGGCTTGGTTCTTTTCCCACAGGCAGTGCCATCAGGTAAACTACGCAAGCAAGAGGCATTAGAAGGCTCAGAGATGACGCAGTTGGCAGCTATATTACATACCGATCTGGATCAATTGAAGAAGGAATGGAATCGGGAAAATGCACCTCATTTCTGGACAGCAGGTGCAACTCAGCCTGTTCATTTGACAGCTGCTCAGGTGGAGTGTCTGCGTAATCTGCACCTGCAAGGAGCGGGTATCTATCCAATGATGACAAGGTATCTTCAGGGGCATACGGGAATGCAGTGGATGGGTTATCTGGCTGAACAGCCTGAGTCCTCCAGAGCTCTAACTGGGCATCAGGATGAAGTAAAACAGCCATTTGCCATGAAATCAGGGGCAGCTGGACTGGAGAGGACACTAGAACCCCTGTTGAGGGGAATTGGTCCTACGCTTGTATCACGTATGGTCTCGGGTAGTGGGGAGATTATCCCTGAAATTCAGCCGCACGTTATTGCACCGGCCAATGGCCATTATCCTTTACGTGTAGAAACGACTGTGGATGCCAAGTTGCAGCGTGGATTGGAGCAGTTGACAGAAGAAGCTGGCTTACAAGAAGGGGCCGTTGTTGTGTTAGATGCGGCTAACGCAGATGTTCGCGCCATGATTTCAAGTCCATTCTATCAGCCACAACATGTGGACCCCAAACAATCGGCCTGGGGAAATCGTGCAGTACAGGGAGCCGTCCCGGGTTCCATTTTCAAAATTGTCACTGCGGCTGCTGCGCTGGAATACCATGCGGTTTCTCATGGAGAAGAATTTCATTGTGGTGGTGAGTATGGAAAGTATGGTTTGTCCTGCTGGAAAGAGCATGGGCATGGTAACCTGAATCTGGAACAAGGATTTGCGGAGTCTTGCAACGTCGTATTCGCGGAAACGGCGCGCAGGCTTAGCATGGAGCAACTGGAGAACACGGCAGATCGTCTGGGACTGGCGCGACCTGTTGGTTGGGAGGGGAAAAAGATGGCAGGAATGCCCGTCTTGCGACACTTTGATCACGAAGATCACGGGCGTGTGCGAACAGAGGCTGTTTCTTCTGGTGATGAAGGTGCGAAAATACAGACAGCCATTGGTCAGCGAGATGTGCTGGTCACACCGCTGCAAGCCGCCAATCTGATTGTGACACTATTACATGATGGAAAGGTTAGTGCCCCACGTCTCGTTGAGAGAATCCGATATGCGGATGGTGGCATCATGCTGGAGATGCCATTGCATGATTCTCCTTCAGCCGCAGGGCAGATTGCTCCCGCAACTGCGCATAAACTGTTATCCTGGATGAATAAGGTAGTCCGTGAGGGAACAGGAAAATCCCTGCAGCATGCGCAGTGGCAAGTTGCAGGGAAATCAGGTACAGCTCAGGTACAGAAACATGGGGAGAAGCGTAATCATCAATGGTTCATCGGTTATGGACCGATAGAACAACCCAAGTACGCCGTAGCTGTGCTTGTTCAAAATGTCTCTCCAGACAGCCATCATCAGGCGACAGCTCTCTTCAGGAAGGTCATGGACTATTTGGCTGGGTCCTCGTGATCCTTCGCAGGAACAGGCGTATGCATCGCGGACTCGGCAGAACTCGTTGAGGCCGTGCTAACGGGCGGGTCCATAACCAATGGAGAAGATTCAAATTCATCTTTTGGCAGGTGAATCCACTTTTGCAGGTACCCTTGTTGTAATAATTCTTTCAAAAGGATCAGCAGCACTGGAGATAACACTACACCAGCCAGGCCGAAGATCGAAAGGGAGATTAGCATGAACGAAAGCATCAAGTACGCCGAAGATACACCAATCGAGTTACCCGATATCTTCGGTTCCAACAATTGTCGTGTCAGCATCGTCACTGCCAGAATCACAATCAGGCCGATGGCCAGGCTGCTATTTCCTATAATGAACAAGTAGATAATCCATGGAATGAATACAACAGGAACCCCTAGCAATGGTACCAGATCAAAAACTGCACAGACGACTGCAATGGTAAAGGCGTTAGAGGTTCCCAAAATCAACAAACCTGCATAAATCAATACGAACGTAATGAGCATCATGATCATCTGTGCCTTCAGATACGAACGGATCGTCTTGAACACGTGATTACGCATGAATTCAATAGCTAACTTCAAGGTTTTAGGCGTCTTCGCACGGGCAAACTTGCGCCAGGATTCAATCTCGATACTGAGAAAGAAGGCCAGAATAATCGCAATTCCGAAGTTCGTAATAAATGAAGAGAATGAACTGAGGAAACCTACAATGAATTGCGCTCCGCTCGTTACCCATTTGGAAAGAAAGCCGGTCAGTGTTGCAAAATAATCATTAGCTTTATCCATAATCCCATCAGGGAGAGCGTCTGACTTGTCCTGGATGAATAACACCAGATTGGTAAACTCACGCTGTATCATTTCAATGTATACAGGAAAATTATCTTGAAGATTGGATATCTGTGAGATAATAATCAAGCCCACACCAAAAAAGGCCGCGATAATTATCGCGAGAAATAACAGGACGGATATGGCAGCTCCAAGCGTCTTGGGCAGTCCTTTGCGATGTAGAAATTTGGCTAATGGCTCAATCATCCAGTACACGATAAATGAGAGAAAAACCGGTGCAGCGATTTGATATAATTGGCTAAAACTGTACATGATGACGTACACGGTTAATACGAGTAAAGCGATATCAAAGACAGTTCGCCCGTATTTTTTGTAAAGCGGTAGCATGGACATGGCTCCTTTGCAGGCAGATCATTATAATGTATATATTGTACACGATAGCTATCTTTTTGGGAAAACAGGATTCAAGAAAAGTCTGAACTATGATAAAATTAAAGGCGGTTTATTTTTGATAGTGCCATAGCGCACCGTAATTCAGCAGGAGAAGTGGGGAGCTTGCAACATGACAACGATACTTCAGAGTATTCTACTGTGGTTATTGTATCTTTCATCCTTTTACGCCTTTATTCCAAGTTTGATCAGCAGGATTTTCGGTTTTCGTGTATTTAGACGGGGGAGAAGTGATACACAATTTGCATTAACGTTTGACGATGGGCCAGATCCGAAGTATACGCCGAGATTGCTCGATCTGCTTCGTCAGCATCAAGCAAAAGCAACATTTTTTGTCGTGGGAGAACATGCCGCGAGTCATCCTGAACTCATTCAGCGCATACATGACGAAGGCCACCTTATTGGCATTCATAATTATATTCACAAGACGAACTGGCTTATGCGGCCGCGTACGGTTCGTGACCAGATTCAGCGAACAGGTCAGATTATCCATGAAGTAACCGGTGTGAAAACTTGTTTTTATCGTCCACCATGGGGCATTATGAATCTGTTTGATTTTTTCAGCAAGAAAGAACGAAAGATTGTACTATGGTCTTCCATGTTTGAAGACTGGAGAAGCCGAGTAGGTGTCCAGCGACTGACCGAACGGATGCTGAAGGAGTTAAGAGGCGGAGAGGTCATGCTGCTGCATGATCGAGGAACGACTCTTGGTGCTGATGCACACGCGCCGGAGCAGATGCTTCAGGCGCTGGAAGTCGTATTGCAGGAAGCTGAAAGGCTGGGTCTGCAAAGCGTACGTGTCGACACGTTGATGGGAGGTGTTACAGTGAGCGAATCTCAGAACAAGAATCAACCACAGACAACGTTAAAGCTATGGAAGCGGATCGTTGTTGCCTTATGGCTTGGCTGGGAGAAATTGTTCCACTGGGTATATCATCTGCGGACGGCTTCGCCCGAAGATCCCATGTTACACTTTCGATCTCGTGTATATCACGGAGCACGAATGGAGATGAGCGATGGCCATGTCATCCAAAACGGAGATCCGGTCATTGAATTGCATTTTGACAATCAGAAGTTATTCGAACTTGGAGTGACTTCGCGTTCAAGTATGCATTTGGCTATTCGCATGATTCGTACGATGGAACAGCAATTGCCGGATTTGGCACATATGGTGGCGCTCGATCCTGAGTTACGCTCTGCCAAAGCCATATACGGTGTAAGTATGATAAACAGAGGTCCTGAAAAATTTGGATTTACCATACAAGAATTGCCCCCTGGACCGTTCAGCGCTGCATCCAAAGTATACCTTAAACTGCTCTTAAGTGTGATCCATCCGGCAGGAACCAAACGCTTGAAACAGCGTACAGAACAATTGGTACCCAAGATGATTGCCATGCCGCTGGATATATTGTTGGAACGTTACGGTCAACATACGACACAGGTGGCTGCAACGATAGAAGAATCCAGAGATGAATCGTTGTTAATTGAACAAGAGATATTGCCAGAGCGGAATTAAACGGACTAATTACACCAACCAGCAAAAGAAAAGGGTTGCCCTTCGCCAGATTTGGCAGAAGAGCAACCCTTTATTTATTAGATTGTTTCCAATAGGTCAAGTATGGAATACGTAAATTAGATACTCAGTACGCCACCATTGCTTGCATTGGTAACCAGTTTGGAATAACGAGCCAGGTAACCGGTTTTTACTTTCGGTTCAAAGCCTTTCCAACCTGCGCGACGACGTTCAAACTCTTCGTCACTGATGTGCAATTCGATGATACGGTTGTTCAGATCCAGCTCGATGATGTCTCCTTCTTCAACAAAGGCGATTGGACCACCTTCAGCTGCTTCTGGTGAGATATGTCCGATACTGATTCCGCGGGATGCGCCAGAGAAGCGTCCATCGGTGATCAGACCAACTTTGGCACCAAGCCCCATACCAACGATCTGGGAAGTAGGAGCTAACATCTCAGGCATACCTGGTCCGCCTTTTGGTCCTTCATAACGGATAACAACAACATGTCCTTCTTTTACTTTGCCGTTAGCAATGCCTTCGAGCGCTTGCTCCTGGGAGTCAAAGCAGATAGCAGGACCTTTGTGGTATCCACCAACCGAAGCATCAACCGCACCAACTTTGATGATAGCGCCTTGTGGTGCAAGGTTACCAAACAATACAGCCAGGCCGCCTTTTTCGGAATGCGGGTTATCCAAGTGGTGAATGACATTGGTATCCTGGATTTCTTTTCCTTCAACGTTCTCGCGAATCGTTTTACCAGTAACCGTAATACAATCCCCATGAATCGCGCCTGGTTTCTTGAGCAATTCGTTAAGCACTGCGCTTACGCCGCCTGCATTGTGAACGTCTTCGATGTGAAGATCGGAAGCTGGTGCAAGTTTAGCAAGATGCGGAACGCGGTTAGCTACTTCATTGATGCGTTCGATTGGGTACTCGATGCCCGCTTCATGAGCCAGTGCCAGCGTGTGCAGTACTGTATTCGTAGATCCACCCATCGCCATATCCAGAGCAAACGCGTTATCGATCGCTTCTACAGTAACGATATCACGTGGTTTCAGATCCATTTTGATAAGTTCCATCAGTTGTTTGGCAGATTGTTTAACAAACTCACGACGCTCAGGAGCAACAGCCAGGATGGTTCCGTTACCTGGCATCGCCAGTCCCATCGCTTCAGCCAGACAGTTCATGGAGTTTGCTGTGAACATACCGGAGCATGATCCACAAGTTGGACAACCGAACTGTTCAAGTTCAAGCAAGCTCTTATCATCGATTTTACCTGCTTGGTAAGCACCTACGCCTTCAAATACGGAAGTCAGGGAAAGAGCTTTACCATTGCTGTCGCGACCGGCTTTCATCGGTCCACCGCTGACAAACACGGTAGGGATATTACAGCGGAGTGCACCCATCATCATGCCGGGTGTGATTTTATCGCAGTTCGGGATACATACCATGCCGTCGAACCAGTGAGCAGATACAACGGTTTCCACGGAGTCCGCGATAATGTCACGGCTTGGCAGCGAGTAACGCATACCAATGTGTCCCATGGCAATTCCGTCATCTACCCCGATGGTGTTAAATTCGAATGGAACGCCACCGGCTTCACGAATAGCATCCTTTACAATTTTACCGAATTCCTGAAGGTGGACGTGGCCGGGCACGATATCGATGTAAGAGTTACATACGGCAATAAATGGCTTGCCGAAATCCTCTTCTTTAACGCCCGCTGCGCGGAGCAAACTCCGGTGCGGTGCACGGTCAAAACCTTTTTTGATCATATCGGAACGCATCTTCTTGGCTGACATGGTGTGTTTCCCCCCAAATATATAATATTGAGCAACATGAATGGAAAAGTAAATGGCAGTGCATCTGTCGTTTAATTTCATCCGTACTCTAAAAAAAAGATCGGTTTGCCGGTGTCGAGCTCCCCGTAGTTTGTGAAATTCTTTGCTGCTTTAAACCCGTGAACACCCGGTTTTTCTATTGAGTCTATCACAACCATCGTCATATTTCTACAATCAATAGAAAGAAGCCTCAAACCATTTTCATGGAATCAGACTTCTTGATTTGCGGGAAAACTATGATCATGTTTCGATGTGGGAGCGGAAATCATTAGTTGCTTCCGCCTTTGCGTCCAATCTCACGATAGAATTCCTTATTATGGGTTTCGGAGGTTGCTTCGCCGCCCTTGCGGCCAATCTGCTTGTAAAAGTCAGTGTCATGGGCATCTGAAGTCGCTTCTCCACCTTTTTTTCCAATCATCTGATAGAAGCTTCGATCATGGTTCTTGGAGGTGGCTCTCCCACCTAATCTTCCGGCTTCCTCACGGCTCATCTTGCGTTCTGACGTCGGTTGACGTGCCATTACAAATCACTCCTTACAACAATAAGTTGTTTTTTGTAGCGCGTATCCCTAAATTACCACATCATTTCCAGCCTGAAACAACCAACCAGGTTAGAATCGATGGCGAAGAGAATCCGTCAGAGGATTAGGCCGACCGTTTAAACACCTCATGTCGATTGAAAGAAAAGCGGGATATATCCGGTTCGATCAAGGGTTTGAACGTGTGGCGAACAGCCGGCAGAGCCAATGTGACTGCGAAGAGTAAGGCGATGACAAGTATGACTGGAATATACGCCGAGCTTCCCATATAACTGTAGACTCCAGACCAGATTGCGAGACGAACGAGAAAACCATGCAGCAGGAATACATAGAGTGTGCGTTTTCCAAGGTCCGTCAGTCTGGAAGTCAAGGAGGGTACCCAGGCCAAGAATAGTGCTGCCGATCCGATTTCCAGCAAATAGATGCCAAGTCGGAAGATGCCGGCATACCATTCGTGATGGCCCAATTCGGCGTAAGTCATGCTGCCGAGTAACCATCCCGATGTAATATTTAAACCGCCATACCCGATCCATACCAACAATGCAGCGGAGAGGACGGCTGCGGTTCTTCGCCCCCAACCGGATAATAAACGAGAACGGATGGATGCCCCATAGTCATAACCGATGACAAAGAACGGCAGGAACACAAACGTACGGCTGAAGCTGAGCCAGAATCCGTCGATGGGCAAATACCCGGCAATGACACCGAGCGCAATCGATCCAATCAGCCGATATATCGGTTTCCATGAAATCGTCAGACGAAGCAACAGTCGCCAACAGAAATGACTCGCGAGAAACCATAACAGCAAGTATGGTGCAAAGAAGGATAGTCGCATATGGGGTGTGTGGAACACAGTAAAGTCCATTAATGCGTATAAGGACTGAAATAGCACATACTGCAAGGCAATCTGTTTCAGGACGTTTCGCCCCGAGGCCCCTTGAAGTGAGTGTGTCGCAAAATACCCGGTCACCCATACAAAGAGTGGCATGTGAAACGTATATATCCACAAGAACAGAGCTTCTGCTCCTGCAAAGCGTGTGATGAGTGGTTCCAGTGCATTACCGGCAAGGACACAGACGATAAGCATAAAGCGCAGATTGTAAAAGAAAGATTCCTGATCATCCTGGATCAGTGTCTGATTTTTCATGGTGTAGCCCCCTTATAGACCCTAGCTGCAAGGTCATTTGCATCTGTAATAAGGGTAATACGGATGTACATTATCTATTGTGATTTAATTCACATTAGTAAGCGTTATCTTTTCTCAAAGCTGTGACAACAAAATGAACGCTCCGGGATTGACAACGGTTGCATAGAGGATGACAATAGTAACAGAAGATGAGGAAATGTAACGATAAGGAGGGAAGAAATCATGTCAACGAGTCCCAATCCAAGCCCGGAAATTATTACGTTTGGGGAAAGTATGGGTTTGCTGACTGCCAAAGATACAAGAGGGCTGGAATATGCAGCCACACTGGACAAGTCGTTTGGGGGTGCCGAGAGCAATCTGGCTATTGGTGTATCCCGGCTCGGGCATACCAGTGGCTGGTTTGGACGTTTGGGCAATGATCCGATCGGCAACATGATTCTGAAAGCCATTCGCGGTGAAGGTGTAGATGTATCACGTGCAAGGTTAAGTGATCACGAGCCCACTGGTTTGATGATTCGTGAGAACGCTTCCGGGAAAGCCTCGGTACATTATTATAGGAAGCTATCGGCAGCAAGTGCGATTACACCAGATGATCTGGATCCCGCATATATTGCCGGAGCTAAAATATTGCACGTTACAGGTATTACAGCCGCCATTAGTTCGTCTGGACTTGAAACGGTAGAAGCTGCCATACATATTGCCAAACAGGCAGGTGTGAAAGTAAGCTTTGATCCAAATCTGCGTCTCAAACTGTGGTCAGCGGATGAGGCCCGTCCGGTTTTACTGCGTCTGGCTGAACTGGCGGACTACTTTTTACCGGGTCTGGATGAGATGAAACTTCTATACAACGAAGAAAATGATCAAAAAGTACTTGAGCGTTTATCTGCCATGAATGCTGTGTGCATCGTGAAGGGTGGCCCTGATTTGACCTACGTATTGGCGAATGGTACCCTAACGGAAGTTCCGTACTTTAAGGCGGATCATGTTCTGGATACGGTAGGAGCAGGAGACGGATTCTGCGCGGGATTTTTATCAGGTCTATTAAAAGGATACTCCCCGCAGGAAGCAACTCGTCTCGGCAATTTGACCGGTTCCATGGTTATACAGGCTGTTGGCGATTGGGAGGCGCTCCCGACGTGGGGGCAGGTCGAGGCCAAGCTGAACAACGTTGCCCATGTTGAGCGCTAGTCGCTGCTGAAATCATATATGGCTCATCTTCGTTCTTCAAATGTAAGGCTTGTATACACAACCACCACATTGACAAGGGAGAGAATGAAATGAAGAAGCTTCAGCTGTTGCAAAAGATTACGGACAATGGGGTTGTGGCAGTTCTGCGTGCAGATTCTGCGGATCAGGTCATTGCCATGGCCGAGCAAGCGATTGCGGGTGGCATTAAAGTTATCGAGATTACGATGACCGTACCCAGTGCACTCAAAGCCATTGAAAAATTAAGCCGTGTATACCATTGGAACACACAAGATCCAGAGAAGTTCGCGATTATTGGTGCGGGAACGGTGCTAGAACCGCAAACGGCAAGAGCGGCCATCATGTCGGGTGCCGAGTTTGTCGTCGGTCCTTCCCTAAATCCGGATACCGTTCAGATCTGCAACCTGTATCGAATTCCGATCCTGCCTGGTGTGATGACGATTGCTGATGTTCAACGCGCCTTGGAACTTGGTGTGGACATTGTGAAGTTGTTCCCGGGTAATCTGTACGATCCTTCGATTATCAAAACGATGAAAGGTCCTATGCCGCAGGCGAATTTTATGCCAACTGGCGGAGTATCCTTATCTAATCTGGGGGATTGGATCAAGGGTGGAGCAGTGGCTGTAGGGATCGGCTCCGACTTGACATCGGAAGCTGTGAAGACGGGTGACCTGAGTCATGTCCGTCGCAAAGCAGAACAATATATGGATGCTTACCGCAAGGCCAAGGCTGAATAATATTTTTTCAATCCGGAGAGGGGAGCCTGATTAACGAAGGCTCCCAATTCTGTGAGCCGCGGCACCTGCGGAAGTGAAGAAAGGTGATTAACGTTGAGAAATCGGTATAATACAGGGCGCAAGAAGAGGGGCATCGGGAAATTCCTGCTCGTACTTCTGGCGCTCATTGTTATTGGATGTGGATTTGTTGCGTGGAAATTATTCACACCATACGGTCCACAGGAAACAGCTCAAACGGCCATGGAAACAGTCAATCAGGTGACGGTGAGCGAACAAGAGAACTGGATTGATTTTGCGCCAGACAAACCGGCGGGTAAGAGTGTTCTTTTCTACCCCGGCGGACTGGTAAAACCGGAAAGTTATGCACCACTTGCCCATGAGCTGGCTGCTGCTGGTCATCACACGATTATTGCCAAGATGCCAGTTAACCTGGCAGTGCTCAAGCCAAACCTGGCAGATGAGATTCTGGCCGCATATCCAGATGAACAATTCGTCATGGGTGGGCATTCTCTTGGTGGGTCCATGGCTGCACGTTATGTAGCATCGCATCCTGATGCACTACAGGGCATCTTCTTCCTGGCATCTTACCCGGATGAAAAAGGAAGCGTAAAGTCACTCGGAATACCTGCTTTATCTATTCTGGGTACCAAAGATGAGGTCGTGAATGCTACGAAGTATCAGAGTGGACGGATGTATCTTCCAGAAGATACGGTATATTACACCATTGAAGGTGGAAACCACGCCCAGTTTGGTGATTATGGTCATCAAAAAGGGGATGGCGAGCCGGAAGTGAGTGGAGAAGAACAGCTGAATCAGACCGTCAAGACAGTCCTGGGTTGGTTAAGTACCATTAAGTGATCTAGATTAATCTGTCTGCATTGAGGACTGTATGCATTTATAGCATAACATGATGGAGGTGATACGGATGGCCATGCTTCAAGTGAATGGAGCGCAGATCCCATGTAAAGGTATCCTGTTCGATAAAGATGGAACACTGCTGGAATTCCTCCAGTTATGGGGGCCGTGGGCAGAGACGTTACTGAATCAGTTACAATCACGTATGAACGAACTTGGTGCTTCATTTACGGTTGAACTGGAGCACGTTCTGGGCACCACCCATAATGCAGAGGGGCATATTGTCGGTTATGATCCGCAAGGTCCCCTCGCGATTGCAACTGTGGATGAGTGCACGGGATTGCTTGCCGGGCAGCTATATGCAGCAGGCATGCCATGGAATGAAGCGATCACAACGATACGGCAATTCTCAAGTGTAGCCATGAGATCGGTACGAGAGCGCAAATCGGCTGAACCGATGCCAGGATTGCTGGATTTCTTGCAGAGTTGCCAGGCAGCGGACATACCTCTGGCGGTTGTTACTTCAGACAGTACAGCTGCAGCAGAGACACATCTGGATTGGATGGGAATCCGTTCCTTTTTTACATCCATTGTAGGCTGTGATCGGGTGACCCAGGGCAAACCGGATGGAGAAGCAGCACTTTTGGCTTGCCGGGAATTATATATCGATCCTGCGATGGCCGTTGTCATTGGTGACAGTAATGGGGATATGCAGATGGGACGGCATGCAGAGGTATTCTATACGCTGGGTTACTGTCCGCAGTTAGATCAAGGATCACACCTGGTTGATGCCCATGCCATTATTCGCCATTATAGTGAGCTAAGTGTGATTATATAAGTCACCATTTAACTGCTTGAACGATATGAATTGATTTAAACATTTACACGAAGCGGAGAAGGCAGAAATAACCTGAAGAAGTGGAACGTTCGTCTAAAAGCTTTTTAAAAGAAAGCTAATCGGAAGCATATGCTATCCACGGATTTACCCTTCATAGAAGGAATCAAAAAATCTGGGGATAACAGCGATCGGAAGGTTGTTCTGTCATCGGAGTGGTCAGTGTAAATATTCTTTAGTTCAATTTATATTGTATATAAAAGGAGGAGAGAGGATGAACGCAACAGAACAACTGGCTGCCTGGATTCAGGAAAGCTCCCGTATTGTTTTTTTCGGAGGGGCCGGGACTTCAACGGAAAGCGGGATTCCCGACTTCCGTTCGGCTGCGGGTCTGTATCAGACGGAACAGCATTCCCCTTATCCACCGGAAGAGTTGTTAAGCCGGCATTTTTTTGATCAGCATGCCGATATTTTTTATGATTTTTATCGAGGCAAAATGCTTCATCCAGATGCGGAGCCGAATGGGTGCCATCGACTGTTAGCCCGTCTGGAGCAGGAGGGAAAACTTGAGGCAGTGATCACGCAAAATATCGATGGATTGCATCAGAAGGCAGGCAGCAGCAATGTCCTGGAGCTACACGGCTCAATTCATCGTAATGCCTGTATGGATTGCAAGCAGTTTTATGCACTGAATGATATTATACAATCCCAAGATATCGTACCTCGCTGTACCGCATGCGGTGGTGTGATCAAGCCGGATGTGGTGCTGTACGAGGAGGAGCTGGATCAGACAACATTGTATCGCTCCATTGATGCATTGTCTTCCGCAGACCTGTTACTCGTGGGCGGCACGTCACTGACGGTATATCCAGCAGCCCAGTTAATTACGTATTTTCAGGGAAAACATACCGTCCTGCTCAATGCTACACCTACTGCTTACGACAGCAGGGCGGATTTGCTGATTACAGAGCCGATTGGTGAGGTAATGAATGATGTGGACCAGCTTCTTGGTTAAACGTATGGACTGAATAACCGCATTCTCCGGTGTTGACCGGATCAGGAGGCGGAACCTGGGGAAAGAAGGGATTCATGATGGTCTACGTAGCAAGCGATACTCGCTATGAAACGATGAAATACAACCGCGTTGGACGTTCAGGTTTGAAACTGCCAGCGATTTCACTGGGGCTGTGGCATAATTTTGGCGGTATCAATAACGCTGAGAATGGCCGAAATATGATCACCCGATCATTTGATCTGGGTATTACCCATTTTGACCTTGCCAACAATTATGGTCCACCGGCAGGTTCGGCAGAGCAGTTGTTTGGTCAGGTGCTTGCCCAGGATCTGAAACCTTATCGGGATGAACTGGTGATCTCCACCAAAGCGGGATATTATATGTGGCCCGGGCCGTATGGCGAGTGGGGCTCACGCAAAAACCTGGTATCCAGTCTGAATCAGAGCTTGAAGCGTATGGGCCTGGATTATGTGGATATTTTCTATTCCCACCGTTATGATCCCGAAACGCCTTTGGAAGAAACGATGATGGCACTGGATCATATTGTTCGCTCGGGTAAAGCCCTCTATGTAGGAATCTCCAACTATCCCGCAGACCAGACGAGAGAGGCCGCTGAGATTCTCAAAAGTTTGGGTACGCCGCTGTTGATCCATCAACCAAAGTACTCGATGCTGGATCGCTGGATTGAAGATGGTTTGCAGGACGTGCTGGATGAATATGGAACAGGCAGTATTGCATTCTGTCCACTGGCACAAGGTGTACTTACGAACAAATACTTGAATGGTATCCCGGAAGACTCACGTGCCAAAGGACCGTCGGTATTCCTGAATGAGAGCAACATCTCTCCGGAGACGCTCCGCAAAGTGCGTGCGCTCAACCAGATTGCAGCAGCCCGTGGTCAGAGCTTGGCCCAATTTGCACTTTCATGGGTTCTACGTAATGGCAGGGTAACATCTGCGCTGATTGGCGCAAGCCGTCCTTCCCAGATTGAAGAGAATGTGGCTGCACTCAGCCAATTGGATTTCTCTACAGAGGAATTGGAACGGATTGAGTCCATTCTGTCACCCAAGTCTGATGACAAATAATTAACGTGCAAAAGGTGCATCTTAGCCATAATGGCGGAATGCACCTTTTTTGTCGTATATGATTCTTGGTCCGTATGTTGATCACCGTTTGTTAGGTTGAGCATTCGTCTGTAACCCCTGATGTCGTGGACGGGAGAGGATTTTCTCTCGATACAAGCTGGGCGCTTCACCATGAAATCGTTTGAACTGTTTGGAGAAATACAGCGCGTCTGGCAGTCCGACCGATGCAGATACCTGTTCGATGGACAGATCCGGGCGTTCTCTTAGGAGTTGGCGCGACTTGTCGATCCGCAGTTTTAGCAGATAAGTGACTGGCGAAAGTCCGGTTTCCTGTTTGAAAATACGGGAAAGATAAGCACGATTATACCCGAGACTCGCAGACATCTGTTCAATGGAGACCGGATAGGCATATTGGGTGGACATATATTGAATCATCTGTTTCACCGTACGTCGGATGGATGATTCACCTGGAATTAAGGTTTGACCCTGCGAAAGGTGATTCTGTGCTTCGGCTAGAATCATATATAACGTACCCAGTGATGTGAAATGGGAGCTTTCTTTGCGCTCGGCAAAAGCATCCTGCATCACGGATAACCAATCGGATATTCCACAGGAAGGTCCGGCATGAAAAACGGACTTCTCCGGGCGGAATCCTGCCTCCTCGGCATGCTGGGCAGCCTGGCTGCCGGTAAAGGCGATCCAGCGGTATTGCCATGGGTTACGGGCATGTGACTGGTAGCTCACCAGCTGCCCGGGGTGAATGAGGAAACAATCACCTGCGGATAATTCGTAGGTGTGCAGTTCGGTACGGAACGTACCCGCCCCTTTTTCTACATAATGCAGCAGATAATAATCAAACAATTTAGGGCCGAGGGCGTGACCCGGAAGGGTCTGACTTGCTCCGGCAAACAGGACATGCAGTGCGCCTTGCTCATAATAGACTGGATTGGAGGCAACCGAATAACTGAGTGCTCCACTTTTACCGGAAGGTGATTCCTGTATTCTTTCTATTGAAGATGCAAGCGGGTCTTTCTTGGCGTTGGATTGATCTGCCATAGTTGTTTCCTTCTTTCCGGGATGCTCTGATCATTATACGCCTTAAGGTCACATTTATCCATATGAAACACACATGGTTGCATTACATGAGGCACCGCTTTCTTATATAATAACATTAAGAAAACCACAACAACGAGGCGAGGTGCAGAAGCAGTGAACGTAACTGAATTGAAACAAAAGTTTATTGAGAAGTACGGAGAGAGTGGAGCGGACATCCGTGTATTTCATGCCCCTGGTCGTGTGAATCTGATCGGTGAGCACATTGACTATAATGGTGGATACGTGCTTCCGGCAGCACTTGAATTTGGAACAACATTAATAATCCGTGAGCGTCAGGACAACAAGTTGCAACTGGCTTCCACGAACATGTCTTATGAAGGAGCACTGGATACTTCCACTATTGGTAAGGAGAAAACGGGTGAATGGACCGACTATCCTGTTGGTGTCATGGTTGAATTGCAAGGCAAAGGTGTGAATGTAACGAAAGGGTACGACTTCCTGTACCACGGGGAGATTCCGAACGGGGCAGGACTTTCATCATCTGCATCTCTGGAGGTACTTACCGGATTCGCGATTCAGTCTCTGGAGGGCGTGTCGGATATTGATACGGTTCAACTGGCACTTCTGTCCCAGAAAGCGGAAAATGAGTTCGTAGGCGTCAACTGTGGAATCATGGATCAGTTCGCTGTTGCAAACGGTGCGCAGGATCACGCGATTCTGCTGATGTGTGACACACTGGAGTACGAAAAGGTTCCTTTCCGTACAGGCTCTTACAAATTGGTCATCGGGAATACAAACAAACGCCGCGGGCTGGTGGATTCGGCGTACAATGAACGTCGCTCCCAATGCGAGCAGGCACTTGCCATCTTGAAGGAACAGCTGCCTGCACTGAATTACCTGGCTCAATTGACGCCAGAGCAGTTCGTAACACTACAGGATCAGATCAAGGATGAGAAAGTTAGACAGCGTGCACAACATGTTGTGGAAGAGAACGCGCGTGTGCTCGCATCAGTCGAAGCATTGCAGCGTAATGATCTGGAAACCTTCGGCCAATTGATGAACGCTTCTCATGAATCGCTTCGCGACTTGTACGAAGTAAGCTGTGATGAGCTGGATGTTATGGTTGAAGAAGCTCAGCGGATTCCTGGCACACTTGGTGCCCGAATGACTGGCGCAGGATTTGGCGGTTGCACCGTATCGCTGGTGCATGAAAATGATGTCGAGCGTTTTGTAAGCGAAGTGGGCGCTGCATATGAAGCACGTAC
The DNA here is from genome assembly GCF_055687625.1 of Paenibacillus sp. CB74. Lineage (NCBI taxonomy): Bacteria > Bacillati > Bacillota > Bacilli > Caryophanales > Paenibacillaceae > Paenibacillus > Paenibacillus sp. CB74. The sequence goes on from NZ_CM146009.1 coordinate 82,951, forward strand.
CACTCTCAAAGGTGATTTTTATGTATGCGGCGTAGGTGACGGTGTTAAAGAATTGAAGGAGGCGAAGTAAAATGGCAATTTTGGTGACAGGTGGAGCAGGGTATATTGGATCTCATACGGTAGCGGCTTTGTTGGAACGTGGAGAAGAGGTTGTTGTACTGGATAACTTGCAGACAGGGCATCGTGAGGCGCTGCTGGGCGGTAAATTGTATGAAGGAGATCTTCGTGACAAAGAAATTCTGGCGAAGCTATTCGCTGAAAATTCAATTGATGCGGTTATTCACTTCGCAGCCAACTCACTCGTAGGCGAAAGTATGAAAGACCCGGTTAAATATTATGACAACAACGTGTTTGGTACACTGTGTCTGTTGGAAGCGATGAATGCAGCAAATGTACGTCGCATCGTCTTCTCTTCCACGGCAGCGACCTACGGTGAGCCTGAGAAAGTGCCAATCGAAGAAAGCGATCGTACAGAGCCGACCAACGTATATGGTGAAACGAAACTGATGATGGAACGCATGATGTCATGGTTCGATAAAGTTCAGGATATCAAGTACGTTTCCCTGCGTTACTTCAATGCAGCCGGTGCGCATGAGAGCGGCAAAATTGGTGAAGATCACCAGCCAGAGAGTCACCTGATCCCACTCGTCCTGCAAACGGCGTTGAAACAACGCTCGCATATCGCTGTGTTTGGTGACGACTATGCAACCGAAGATGGAACATGTATCCGTGACTATATCCACGTGAGCGACTTGGCTGATGCACATCTGCGTGCAGTGGATTACCTGCGTAAAGGTGAGAACAGTAACGTGTTTAACCTGGGTAACGGCACAGGATTCTCGGTAAAACAAGTGATCGAAACAGCTAAAAAAGTGACCGGCCTCGATATCCCGGTGGTACAGGAACCACGTCGTGCGGGTGACCCGGCAGTGCTAGTAGCTTCATCTGCAAAAGCGAGATCCGTTCTGGGCTGGAATCCAAAATGGACCAATCTGGAAGATGTCATTCAAAGCGCTTGGAGCTGGCACCAATCACGTCCTGACGGCTACGGAAAAAACTAGGAGGCGAACACCTTATGTCACAGACTCATATTGCAGCAGGTGCCACAGAGCGGACACCGGAGCAGCAGGAAGCACTGCATGCCATTGAACGTCTGGTTGCATTTGCCTTGCAGAAACAATTAATTGAGGAAGCGGATTGGGATTACAGCCGCAACCTCTTGCTGGAACAATTCGGATTCTCGGAGCCTTATGTCGGCGATTTGGACACAACAGTGCCCGATGGTCCACAGGCGATGCTGGATACGTTGATCGATTATGGATTTACCATTGGACTCATTCCTGAGAATAGCGATACGTTCCGTGATTTGCTGGATGCCAAAATCATGGGTCATTTGATGGCACGCCCATCGGAAGTGGTACGCGCATTCCGCCACACCGAGCAGACGGAAGGCATTGAGGCGGCCACATCTCAATTTTATGACTTGTCGATTAACTCCAACTACATTCGGATGGATCGCATCTCGAAGAACGTCTATTGGACGCAGGATACGGCTTATGGGGAGATGGAGATTACCATTAACCTCTCAAAGCCGGAGAAAAGCCCGAAGGAAATTGCCATGGCGAAATTGCTTCCGCCACCGGTATATCCAAAATGCCAACTGTGTCGTGAAAATGTAGGCTATGCGGGTCGAGTAAATCACCCAGCCCGTCAGAATTTGAGAGTCATTCCGCTGGAGCTTAACAACGAGCCTTGGTTGTTCCAGTACTCGCCATATGTGTACTACAACGAGCACTGTATCATTTTCCATCATGACCATGTGCCGATGAAACTGACCAAAGATACGCTGCGCAGGCTGCTTGCTTTTGTTGGGGAGTACCCGCATTACTTTATCGGGTCTAATGCAGATCTGCCGATCGTTGGCGGTTCTATCCTGACACATGACCATTTCCAGGGCGGACGCCATACGTTTGCGATTCAAAATGCACAGCCAGAGGCAGTCTTCCGCCATGCGGATGCACCTGGACTTACTTTGAGTCTTGTGAAATGGCCAATGTCCGTCATGCGTCTGGCTTCACACGATCCTGCAGAGCTGCTTGAAGCCGGTAACGCTGTATATGAAGCGTGGAAGATTTACAGTGATTCGGCTGTGGATATCGAAGCATTCAGTGAAGTAGACGGTGAACAGGTACCACACAATACGGTAACACCAATCGTTCGCCGCAGTGCAGACGGTGGCTACGAGATGGATCTCGTTTTGCGTAACAATCGCACGAATGATGTGCATCCTGAAGGGATTTTCCATCCTCACCGTGAGATGCACCATCTGAAGAAAGAAAACATTGGTCTGATCGAAGTGATGGGACTTGCCATCCTGCCGGGCCGTTTGAAGGAAGAGCTGGACAGTATCGCGGATATTCTCGCTGGAGATGCCAAACTTGCTGAAGCAGCCAAAGCTTCTGATCATGTGTTGAACAAACATCTGGGCTGGGCCGAAGAGTTGGTTGAACGATTTGGGCCTAACCTGGACAAAGAACAAGCCATTTCCATCGTACAGCAAGAAGTCGGCTTGAAATTTGCCGAGATTCTCGAACATGCAGGTGTCTACAAATATGATGAAGCAGGACGCCAGGCTTTCCGTCGTTTTGTAAGCAGCATGGGATACACGGAATAGGAATCAACATAATTAACATAACCCAAGAACACCCGCCCAATCATGAGCGGGTGTTCTTGTCTTTCTTGATATTTGTGTGCATTGGAATGAACTTCCGAGCCAGTTATAATGGAGTGAGGTCCTAGAGTACCACAATGAATTGAGGAAATGGGGTTAATATCTTGGAAAAGCAGGCATTGGATATTACGTTGATTACAGATGCTGAGGAACTGCAAGGCATGGTGGGTGAACCGCATGAACATGTGCGTAACAAGGCAATTTCATTTGTGGATTCACATGTTCAGAATTTTTTATCCATGTCACCATTATTTTTCCTCTCCACGTCCGATCATAATGGTAAAAGTGATGTATCTCCACGGGGCGATGGAGCAGGATTCGTAAAAGTGTATGATACATATCGACTCGTTTATCCAGAACGCCCAGGCAATCGAAGGATAGACTCCTTGTTGAACATTCTGTCTGACCCAGGTATCGGTATGCTCTTTCTGATTCCGGGAATGAATGAAGTGCTGCGTATCAATGGCACAGCTTCCATCACCAAGGATGAAGAATTCATTGCGAGCATGGGATGGAGTGGTAAAACCATAGGTGCAGCTGTCATTGTGGATGTGGAAGAGTGCTTTATTCATTGTCCACGAGCATTCAAACAGGCTGGGTTATGGGCCCATGAAACATGGGTGGACGCTGAGGATTTGCCTTCAACGAGCGAGATGTTTAGAGCACATTTGGAGATTAACGGATTGTTATAAAGTGAGTGGCTATCGATTTGTTTTTCTATAAACGGGGTACTATAATTGGAGTTGCACAAAAAATTCTAAACTCCATTGGAGGCGACAATAGATATGAGATCATTCCAATTCTATAATCCAACCCGTCTGATATTCGGTAAAGGACAACTGGAAGCATTAAAGACAGAAGTGCCGAAATACGGTAAACGGGTTCTGCTTGTATATGGTGGCGGCAGTATCAAACGCAGTGGGCTGTACGATCAAGTGATCGGATTGCTTAAGGAAGCTGGAGCAGAAGTGACTGAACTGGCAGGCGTTGAACCTAACCCACGGCTTTCTACAGTGCATAAAGGGGTAGACCTTTGCAAAACGAATAACATTGACCTGATTCTCGCTGTAGGTGGCGGTAGTGTACTGGACTGCTCCAAAGCGATTGCTGTAGGTGCTAAATATGATGGCGACATGTGGGATTTTGCTCAGCGCAAAGCCGTTGCACAAGACGCTCTTCCGCTTGGTACCGTATTAACGATGGCAGCAACGGGTTCAGAGATGAACTCTGGTTCGGTTATTACAAATCAGGATACACAAGAAAAACTGGGCTGGGGTAGTGCATACTCATTCCCTGCATTCTCCATCCTGGATCCGGTGAATACATACACTGTTCCACTGGACCAAACGGTATATGGTATGGTGGATATGATGTCCCACGTATTGGAGCATTACTTCCATCTGGATGCCAACACACCGGTTCAACTCGGTTTCTGTGAAACGATTCTGCGTACGGTAATGGAAGCAGCACCTCGTCTGGTTGAGGATCTGGAGAACTATGAACTGCGCGAAACGATTCTGTATTGCGGAACGATGGCATTGAATGGTGTGCTGAATATGGGTCTCGCAGGAGACTGGGCAACACATAATATCGAACACGCGGTATCCGCAGTGTATGATATCCCGCATGGTGGCGGACTGGCGATCTTGTTCCCGCACTGGATGAAACATAACCTGGATGTCAATGTGGATCGATTCAAACGTCTGGCAATTAATGTATTCGAAGTAAATCCTGAAGGCAAGTCGGACAGACAGATTGCCGAAGAAGGTATCGATGCGCTGAGCCAATTCTGGACATCCATCGGTGCCCCTAACCGTTTGGCTGATTACGATATCGATGATAGCCAGATCGATGTTATGGCTGATAAAGCTATGTTGTTTGGTCCATTTGGTAACTTCAAGAAACTGCAACGGGAAGATGTTGTATCCATCTACAAGGCTTCTCTGTAATTCTATAATCACTGACAAGTGAACGGACACATCCTGAGGTCCAATAGCCGCAAGTCTCCTTTATGGGGGCTTGCGGTTTTTCTATGTGTTGGATGCGTACGCGAATGATGGAGGATCTTGAAGCATGAAGTAAAGAATGTCGTGATAATACCCATTATCGGCTCCAGAATACATTTGAGGAAAGATTTTGAAACATTTTGATGTTAGCTACGTATTTATTTACATGTGGAATGCCCAGTTAGGATGAATTTGCGGCAGAGAGAGGAGGAACAGGGGATGGAGACGATCTATTGGGGGTGTCTGATCGGAGGGGCCATATTTGCGGTTGTCAGCCTGGTGCTGGGTGACTTGATTGACGGCTTGCTGGACGGGGCTTTTGAGATGCCAGGTCTTGATTTTTTCAAACCCGTTGTGTTAGCTGGTTCCATTACAACCTTCGGTGGGGCAGGCATTATGCTGACACGTTACAGTTCATTAAGTGTGATGTCGGGTCTAATATTATCCCTGCTTATAGGTATTGCTGCAGCCATGCTGGTATTCTTCGCATATATCAAACCGATGCGTAACAGCGATGTCTCGATTGCATTTTCAATGAAAGAGTTATCTGGGAAAATTGGGGAAATTACCATTCCGGTACCGGAAAAAGGGTTTGGTGAAGTCATGATCCGCTTTGCATCCGGCAGTACGATTCAAACGGCATCCAGTTTTGAACACCTCCCCATTGCGGCGGGAGCCCGTGTTGTTGTTGTGGATGTCGTAGATGGCGTACTGCGTGTGTCGGAATGGGATGAAAATGTACTTAAAGATTTATAAAGTATTCTTGTCACCTAAGTAGTTTTGAGCACTCATCATGAATGAATAAGGGGAGAGATGTGGAATGGATAGTTTGAATTTGAATTGGGATGTATTGTTGATTCCTATAGTTGTGGTTGCTGTAATACTGATTCTGGGTTTGGCTTTCTGGGCGAGATACAAAACGGTTGGACCGGATGAAGCGATGATCGTTACGGGGTCTTTCCTGGGTAGCAAGAATATCTCCGATGATGATTCTGGCCGAAAAATTAAAATTGTTCGTGGTGGCGGTGCATTTATCCTGCCCGTGTTCCAGCAATCCGAATTTATCTCCTTGTTGTCCCACAAGCTGGATGTCTCCACACCTGAAGTGTACACGGAGCAAGGTGTTCCGGTTATCGCTGACGGTGTCGCTATTATTAAGGTGGGTGGCGCTGTAGAGGACGTTGCTACCGCAGCTGAGCAATTCATCGGTAAACCTGTAGAAGCGCTGAGAAGCGAAGCACAGGAGGTACTGGAGGGGCATTTGCGGGCCATCCTCGGTACAATGACGGTAGAAGAAGTATATCGGAACCGGGATCGGTTTGCGCAAGAGGTTCAAGGCGTAGCCGCTAGAGATCTGAAGAAAATGGGACTGCAAATTGTTTCATTTACCATCAAGGACGTACGTGATAAACAGGGCTACCTAGATGCCCTCGGTAAACCGAGAATTGCTGCTGTGAAGCGTGATGCAGAAATTGCCGAAGCGGAAGCGATGCGTGATGCACGTATTCAAAAGGCCAATGCAGAAGAGCAGGGTCAAAAAGCAGAGTTGCTGCGTGATACCAATATCGCCGAGGCAGCCAAAGAGAAGGAACTGAAAGTAGCCACATTTAAGCGGGATCAGGATACAGCCAAAGCGGAAGCTGATCAGGCATACCATATCCATGAAGCACGTGCTAGACAAACCGTAGTGGAAGAAGAAATGAAAGTTGAACTCGTTCGTAAAGAACGTGAGATCGATCTCCAGGAAAAAGAAATTGTCGTACGTGAGAAGCAATATGATGCTGAAGTGAAGAAAAAGGCAGAAGCGGATCGTTATGCGGTGGAGCAGGCTGCCGAGGCGGATAAAGCCAAAAGAATGCGGGAAGCCGATGCTGTGCAGTATTCCATTGAAACACATGCCAAAGCAACAGCTGAACAGAAGCGACTCGAAGGTCAGGCCATGGCGGATGCAGAACTTGCCAAAGGTACAGCGGATGCAGAAGTTATTCGTTTGCGTGGTCTTGCAGAAGCCGAAGCGAAGGAAAAACTGGCCGAGGCGTTCCAGAAGTTTGGCGAAGCGGCTGTACTCGATATCATTGTCAAAATGCTGCCTGAACTGGCTGGCAAAATTGCAGAGCCAATTGCATCTATTGATAAACTGACGGTGGTAGATACAGGTAAAGGTGAAGGTGCAGCGCGAGTGAGTAACTATGTTACCGAACTTATGGCGACGGCTCCAGAGATGCTCAAGAGTGTATCCGGCATCGATGTAGAGCAGCTGATTAAAGGCCTTACCAAGTCCAAAACACCTGCTCCAGTTGCCATTCAACAGAGCGAGGCTGTTACAACTCCTTCTATAATCGACAAGATTGTGGAGAGAGCTGGGGTTGACGAGTAAGAAGTACTTCAAATCTTGCATGGTTGCTCTATTGACCTTAAGGCGAATTTTTGTTACTTTTTAAGCGAGACGTCCGGCGCGGATTGCCCGCTCCGGGTGTCTTTTCGTTCGTAACAGGGTGTGACTTAATCGCACCTAAGATGGTGTGAAAAAAGAGGTGCAAACAATGAGCAGCCTGCATGTAGATAAAGCGCTAAATAATAATGTAATCATTGCACAGCATCCTGAACACGGGGAAGTCGTTGTTATTGGAAAAGGCATTGGCTTTAACCGAAAACCAAGTGATCACATTCCATTGATGGCTGTGGAAAAAATGTTTATTCTGAAAAACCAGCAGGAGCAAGAGCAGTACAAACAGCTTCTTCCACAGGTGGATGAAGCGCTGATCGAGATTATTAACGAAGTTATTACGTATATTGCAGAGCGTACAGATGTTCCTCTGAATGAACATATCCATATTGCATTAACCGATCACATTTCTTTCGCGTTAAAACGCAAAGAGCAGGGTATTGTCATACAAAATCCATTTTTATATGAGACTCGCGAGATTTATCCGGAAGAATATCGAATGGCAGATTACGCCATTCGTCTGATCAAAGAGAGAATGGGCGTAGATCTCGGGATGGACGAGATTGGTTTTGTTGCGCTCCATATCTATAGTGCAATGACCAATCAAAATATATCCCAGGTACGTGAACATTCACAATTGATCACGGATTTGGTGAACCTGGTGTCTAATCAACTCGATTATTCGTTTGAAACGGAATCGCTTGATTACTCTCGTTTGCTGACTCATCTTCGTTTCGCCCTTGAGCGTGTTCGCCGTGGAGACAAAGTGGAAGAGCTTCATAAGTTGGATTCCCTGCTGAAGTTGGAGTATCCTGAAATGTACTCGCTTGCATGGAAACTGACCAAAGTGATGGAGAAAAGATTGAATCTGCCTGTTTATCCTGCGGAGGTAGGCTATCTGACCATTCACCTGCAACGGCTGAATCAACGGAAGGAAGAAGAGGATAAGTGACCAGTGATGGAATGACGGATTGATTTTTTTGGTGTAAAGGCTTGCAATAGATTAGAACTGGTGCTACAATGGTGTCCGTAATCAAGCAACTGAATAAACATAAGCGACGTGTTACTGACTCGATCAGGCATGAGTTAATTTGAGTGTGATTGTTCTTACCTTATACAGGGTATGCTATACCCGAAGGTTGGCACAGTTCACTTTATTAATTCATGCCTTTTTTTGTGTTTCCTTGCTTGCATCACGACATATAACTTAGACGAAAGGGAGATACGACGCGATGTTTAAAAAGCTTTTTGGTGTATTGCAAAGAGTAGGTAAAGCTCTTATGTTGCCTGTAGCCATTCTACCTGCGGCAGGATTGCTACTTGGAATCGGTAACATGCTGGTTAATCCAGATTTCTTGCAATATGTAACGGCGCTCGACACCCCTTGGGTGAATTCGATCGCAACAATTATGATGAACGCAGGGCAGATCGTATTCGACAATCTGGCATTGCTGTTCGCCGTCGGTGTAGCCGTCGGATTGGCTGGTGGCGAAGGGGTTGCGGGTCTTGCAGCCATCATCGGTTATCTGGTCATGAACGTCACACTGGGTACAGCCGTAGGGGTTACACCAGCAATGATCGGCGAAGTGCCTGGTTATGCCAGCATTCTGGGTATCCCAACATTGAGTACAGGCGTGTTCGGAGGTATTATCATAGGTATTGCCGCCGCGCTCTGTTACAATCGATTTTTCAAAATTGAACTGCCGTCCTACCTGGGTTTCTTTGCAGGTAAACGTTTTGTTCCAATTGTCACTTCGGTTGTTTCCCTCTTGTTGGGGTTAGTTCTGGTGATTATCTGGCCACCAATTCAAAATGGATTGAATGCTGTGTCTCACTTCATGGTCGATACAAGCCCGACGTTGTCGGCATTTATCTTCGGTGTCGTGGAACGGTCATTAATTCCGTTTGGTCTTCACCACATTTTCTACTCCCCATTCTGGTTTGAATTCGGTGAGTATGTGAACAAAGCTGGAGATGTCATTCGTGGTGACCAGCAAATCTTCTTCAATCAATTGCGTGATGGTGTTAACCTCACAGCGGGAACATTCCAAGTTGGTAAATTCCCGTTCATGATGTTTGGTTTGCCAGCGGCCGCTCTTGCGATGTACCATGAAGCAAGACCGGAACACAAAAAGTATGTTGCAGGTATCATGGGTTCAGCTGCGCTGACCTCGTTCCTGACAGGGATTACAGAACCACTTGAATTCTCGTTCCTGTTTGTAGCACCAATCCTGTTTGCAGTACACTGTATCTTTGCAGGTTTGTCTTTCATGACCATGCAAATTCTGGGTGTGAAGATCGGTATGACCTTCTCCGGTGGGTTCATTGACTTCCTGATCTTTGGTATTATTCCAAACCGTACACCATGGTGGGACGTTATTATTGTCGGATTGATTCTTGCGGTAATCTATTACTTCGGTTTCCGGTTTATCATCCGCAAATTCAATCTCAAAACACCAGGACGTGAAGATGCAACGCCTGAAACCGAATCTGGTGGAGGCTCCGGTTCAACGGATGATCTGCCCCATAATATTCTCGAAGCTTTCGGTGGCAAGGAAAATATCAAACATCTGGACGCTTGTATTACTCGTTTGCGGATTGAAGTTAATGAGAAATCCAATGTGAAAAAAGATCGTTTGAAACAATTGGGTGCATCTGGTGTGCTTGAAGTGGGTAATAATGTTCAAGCCATCTTCGGAACACGTTCCGACACGATCAAATCTCAAATGCAGGATATCATTGCAGGACGAACACCAGCACCAACGCCAGTAGCAGCCAAACCAACTCCAGAAGAGGAGAAGGCACAAGGTGAGCAAGGCGAGCGTATCGTTGCTGAGGACATCGTCATGCCAGTCAATGGTGAGTTGATGGACATTACGAATGTACCTGATCCAGTCTTTGCTGAGAAAATGACAGGTGATGGATTCGCAATTTTGCCACATGATGGTACAATAACTTCTCCTGTGTATGGTAAGGTGTTTAATGTATTTCCTAGCAAACACGCCGTGGGCATCATGTCCGACGGAGGCAAGGAAGTGCTTGTTCATATAGGTGTCAATACGGTGAAGCTGAAGGGTCAAGGCTTTAACGTACTGGTACAGGAAGGTGATCTGGTATCGGCGGGTCAGCCGATTATGGAAGTGGATCTGGAGTATGTGAAAGCAAACGCTCCATCGATCATTTCGCCAGTTATTTTCACCAACCTGCCAGAGGGCTCCACGGTAACCCTGAAGAAGAGTGGAGTGCTCAAAGTTGGCGATCAGCCAATCATTGAGATAAAATAAGAAGTGTTACGACGATGGCAAGCAAGTGTAAATATATGCAATGCCTAAACCAAACTACTGAAAGTGAGATGATTGTAATGCAACAAACATTCAGAATTACAGACGAAGATGGTATCCACGCACGTCCGGCGACAGCCCTGGTTAATACAGCAAACAAATTCAAAGGTGCAGAATCCTTTGCAGAAGCTAACGGTAAAAAAGTAACGTTGAAATCCATCTTGGGTGTTCTTTCCCTCGGATTGGAACAAGGCGACACCATCAGCATTATCGTTGAAGGCGAAGGCGAAGCTGAAGCTCTTCAAGCTTTGACTGACGTTATGGTTAACGAAGGGTTGGGCGAAATTAATGCTTAATGTCTCCGGGATCGCGGCTTCGGCGGGTATTGCTATCGCCAAGGCGTTTATCTTGGAGCATCCTGACTACTCTGTAGAAAAACGCCAAATTAACGACGTTGACGCAGAGATCGCAAAACTCGACTCAGCTCTGGGCAAGTCCCAGGCTGAGCTTGAGGCGATCAAAGAGCGTACTTTACAAGAGCTTGGCGAGAAAAAAGCAGAGATTTTTGCTTCGCATTTGCTCATTTTGAATGACCCGGAATTGATTGATCCGGTTAAAGCGAGTATTGCTGATAACATGATCAATGCAGAATATGCTTTGAATGAAACGGCATCGCAATTTATCTCCATGTTTGAGAACATGAAGAGTGCCTACCTGCAGGAACGTGCAGCAGATATGCGTGACGTTACCAAACGTGTGCTAAATCACTTGCTTGGTATCGACTTCATGAGTCCGGCTGAGATCAATGAAGAAGTGATCGTGCTTGCGGAGGATCTGACGCCTTCCGATACGGCTCAATTGAATCGCCAATTTGTTAAAGGTTTCGCAACTAACATTGGTGGACGTACTTCTCACTCCGCAATCATGGCTCGCTCTCTTGAAATTCCAGCTGTTGTTGGAACCAAGGACATCTTGGCTCAAGCGAAACAAGGCGATATGATCATTGTTGATGGTCTGGATGGTCACGTACTGGTTAACCCTACTGATGAAGTTATTGCTGAATACCGTACCAAACAGGAACAGTATGATGCACAACGTGCAGAGTGGAGAAAACTGCGTGATGAGCCAACAGTAACCGTGGACAACGTTCATGTTGAACTTGCAGCCAATATCGGTACACCAAATGATGTAACGGGTGTTCTGGAGAATGGCGGCGAGGCTGTAGGCCTGTACCGTACCGAGTTCCTGTACATGGGTAGAGACAAGCTTCCTTCCGAAGACATTCAGTATAATGCTTACAAAGCGGTACTGGAAAAAATGGAAGGCAAACCTGTTGTTGTTCGTACACTCGACATCGGTGGAGACAAAGAACTTCCATATCTGGATCTGCCAAAAGAAATGAATCCATTCCTCGGTTTCCGCGCAGTTCGTCTGTGTCTGGACCGTCTGGATATCTTCCGTACACAATTGCGTGCATTGCTGCGGGCAAGCGTACATGGAAACCTGCGTGTCATGTTCCCAATGATCGCAACACTGGGTGAATTCCGTGAAGCAAAAGCTGTCTTGCTCGAAGAGAAAGAGAAGCTGGTTGCTGAAGGTATTGCTGTTTCTGACAGCATTCAACTCGGAATCATGGTCGAAATTCCTTCGACTGCAGTTCTCGCGGATCAGTTTGCCAAAGAAGTGGATTTCTTCAGTATCGGAACGAACGATCTGATTCAATACACTATGGCTGCAGACCGTATGAACGAACGTGTATCGTATCTGTACCAACCTTACAACCCAGCCATTTTGCGTTTGGTTAAAATGGTTATCGATGCAGCGCATCGTGAAGGCAAATGGGTTGGCATGTGCGGTGAGATGGCAGGAGACGAAACAGCAATTCCATTGCTGCTCGGCCTTGGATTGGATGAGTTCAGCATGAGCGCAACATCCATTCTGCCAGCTCGTAGTCAGATCACCAAGCTGTCCCGTGCGGATATGCAGGAACTGGCTGCTAAAGCTCTGGATATGCAAACGGCTGAACAAGTCGTTGAATTGGTTCAAAGCATTCAAGCATAATGTAATTTTAAGGGGTTTCCACCCGATTTTAAGGGTTTCTTTTTCCGATAAAAAGCTGCAGTCGTGCAGCAATTTTGCCGGTATCCGCGATTCATTGTGGATATCGGCTTTTTTTGTTATGAGCGGGGTAATATGATTCGGAGGGAAGGCAATTCGAAAAGCTCTTGCTGATTGGAATGTCAGCAAGAGCTTCTGTGAGAACAATGATTAGATTAACTGCAAGCGCAGTTCAGTACAGGTTTACGAGCTGCTGTTGTTTCATCCAGACGAGTGACCGGTGTTCCGTAAGGTGCGTTGAGTACCAACTCTGGTGTCTCTTCCGCTTCTTTGGCAATCCGTATCATCGTATCAATGAATCCATCCAGCGTTTCTTTGCTTTCGGTTTCCGTCGGCTCGATCATGATGCATTCTTCAACGTTGAGCGGAAAGTACACCGTTGGCGGGTGATATCCAAAATCAAGTAATCGTTTGGCAACATCCAGTGTACGCACACCATACTGCTTCAATCCCCGACCAGACATGACGAATTCATGTTTGCATACCCCTGGATACGGAATCTCGTAGTAAGGTGCGAGACGGGCCATCATATAGTTGGCATTCAGTACGGCACACTCCGATACACGGCGTAAGCCTTCCGGTCCATAGGTGCGAATGTAGGCATAGGCACGTACCAAAATACCGAAGTTGCCATAATACGCTTTGACCCGGCCAATGGATTGATCTCCTTCACGGTCCAGTGAATACACACCATCATCATTCTTGATCACCATCGGTTTAGGCAGGAACGGGATCAGACGGTTCTTCACCCCGACGGGTCCGGCACCAGGTCCACCACCGCCATGAGGCGTGCTCATCGTTTTGTGCAAGTTCAGATGCACCACGTCAAAGCCCATATCACCCGGACGGGTAATGCCCATAATGGCATTGGAGTTCGCGCCATCGTAGTACAGCAAGCCACCAGCTTGGTGTACGATGGATGCAATCTCCTGAATGTCTTTCTCGAACAAACCCAGTGTATTCGGGTTCGTCAGCATCAATGCTGCTGTATCCGTACCAACGGCTGCACGGAGTGCGTCCAGATCAACCAGTCCATCTGCGCGGGATGGAATCGTCACGGTCTCAAATCCTGCAACGGTTGCACTTGCCGGGTTGGTGCCGTGAGATGAATCGGGCACGATGACTTTGGTACGTTGTTCACCACGATCTTCGTGGTACGCACGAATCATCATAAGTCCAGTCCATTCTCCATGGGCACCAGCGGCTGGTTGCAGGGTTACCGCATCCATACCTGTCAGCCCCGCAAGGTCATTTTGCAAAGTATATAACAGTTCAAGTGCACCTTGAATGCTGGATTCATGCTGATAAGGGTGGATTTTGGCGAAACCATTGTAACGTGCAACATCCTCATTAATCTTCGGATTGTATTTCATCGTACAAGAACCCAGCGGATAAAATCCGTTATCTACGCCGAAATTACGACGGGACAGCGCAGTATAGTGTCTGATAACATCTACCTCAAATACTTCTGGCAGTGCTGCTGCTTCCGAACGGAGCATTTCCCGGGGAATCAACGTATCAACAGCCTGACGAGGAACGTCACATTCCGGCAGGGAATAAGCGACACGTCCAGGGCTGCTGAGTTCAAAGATCAAGGATTGTTCCGGAGCAGGAGATAAGGTCTGTGCGCTGAATGTTGTAGCTGTCTCAGATTGAGCCGGAGTGGAGACAGAGGCACCCATTTCAGATTGTCCTTGTCCTTGTATCGATGTTGTCGTTGTTGTCGTTTCCTGAGTCACAGCGATCCCTCCAATACTCGTGCAAATTCGTCGATCTCTTCTTTGCTACGTCGTTCGGTAACAGCAATAAGCATATGTCCGGCAAGCTCCGGATAATCACGTCCAAGTTCATAGCCACCAATAAAGCCCGCATCCAACAGTTTCAACTGAAGGGCATCCACGTCAGTTCCTTCAGGCAGCTTAATCACAAATTCATTGAAAGTTGGGGCATTAAATGTCAGGCTAACACCGGAAATCGCAGTTAATGTATTTAGGGTGTAATGACTCTTTTGCAGATTCAGATCCGCGACATCAATCATGCCTTGTTTACCCATAATGGACATATATACAGATGCGCTGAGTGCAAGCAGAGCCTGGTTGGAACAGATGTTGGATGTCGCTTTTTCGCGGCGGATGTGCTGTTCACGTGCTTGCAGTGTGAGTACAAATCCACGTTTGCCGTTGCGGTCCATTGTCTGGCCTACAATTCGGCCAGGAATTCGGCGCATATGAGGCTGGGATACGGCGAAATATCCGCATGTCGGGCCGCCGAGTGAAGCGGCGATGCCAAGGGGCTGCGCATCGCCAACAACGATGTCGGCACCCAGCTTGCCTGGGGCTTCCAGCAGACCCAGCGATAGCGGGTTAGCACTTACGACGAGCAGGCCCTTGTGCGCATGCACGAGGTCGGCCGCTTGTTTTACATTTTCCACGGCACCAAAGAAGTTCGGGCTCTGGATCATGACAGCTGCGGTATCATCCGATATGGCGGCTTGCAGGGCATCCCAGTCCGTGACCCCATCCTTATAACCGATCTCGATAATCTCCAGACGGAGTCCGTGCGCATACGCCTGCAATACCTGACGGGCTTCCGGATGAACGGTACGGGATACGATAAGCTGTTTGCGACGAGTTGCCGCTGCGGCCAGATTACCTGCTTCAGCAAAGGCGGTTGCGCCGTCATACATACTGGCATTGGCTACAGCCATACCGGTTAATTCACAAATGTAGGATTGAAATTCGAAAATAGCCTGTAGTTCACCTTGACTGATCTCAGGCTGATAAGGTGTGTAGGCAGTGTAGAACTCGGAACGTGAAATGACATGATTGATGACGGAAGGAACATGATGATCGTATATGCCTGCGCCGAGGAAGCTTGCGTGTGTTTCGAAATTGGCGTTGGCACCAGCTTGTTTGGACATGTGCCGTGTCAGCGCATATTCATCAAGTTTGGAGGATACGGGCAGCTCGCCCTGATAACGAATCTCCTGAGGAATGTCCTGGAACAGTTCCTCCAGTGAATCCACACCGATGGTTGCGAGCATGGCACTCTGATCCTGTTCTGTCATGGGAATGTAGCGGTGCTTGCTCATGATTGATCAGCTCCTTGAGTAAGTGTCTTTGACGTACGTGTCCGTTTATGAAAAGGGGTCTTTACGACCTCGGCTTTCAGTTTCTTCCCTCGGATCTCAATCTCAAGCGGGGTTCCCAGCGCAGCGTATTTGCTGTCGATGAGGGCAAGCCCCAGATTACGCTTCAATGTAGGTGATTGCGTGCCTGTTGTCACTTCACCGATCTGTACGCCTTCGGCGTAAATCGGATAGTGGGAGCGAGGAATACCGCGCTCCAGCACTTCGATGCCGACCAGTTTACGGGCGGGCCCGTCATTTTTTTGCTGTAACAAGGCTTCGTGTCCGATAAAAGGTCCAGCATTCAGTTTCACAAACATACCAACGCCAGCTTCAAGCGGAGAGATGGTTGCCGACAATTCCTGTCCATACAGGGGCAGCCTAGCTTCAAAGCGCAATGTATCTCGGGCACCAAGTCCGGTTGGCACCAGTCCGTGACCTTCGCCTGCTTGCATTAATCCGTTCCAGACGGTAGCGGCCTGATCTGCTGGAATATATAGTTCAAAGCCATCTTCACCGGTATAACCGGTACGGGACAACAGCAATTTTACTCCACAGACTTCGGCATCCTGCACAAAACGAAACGGTTCAATCGTGGATACATCCGTTTCGGTAACTTTTCCGATAATATCCACAGCCAGTGGACCTTGCAGGGCAAGTAGCGCCGTCTGCTCCGAATCGTTGGTCATGTTTACGCCAGGGATCAAGTGATCTTGCAGCCACGCCCAGTCCTTGTCGATATTGGAGGCGTTAACGACGAGCATATAATGCTGATCTTCCAGCTTATACACGAGCAGATCATCCACCACACCACCATCTGGATAACACATCAGGGTGTACTGGGCTTGACCGGGAACCAGCGTGGTTACATCATTGGTTGTCATTTGTTGCAAAAAAACTTCAGCCTGCTCACCCTGTACAGTGAATTCGCCCATATGGGATACATCAAACAGTCCAGCACGCTCACGCACCGCTTCATGTTCTTTCTGGATTCCGCTGAATTGCACCGGAAGCTCCCAGCCTCCAAAATCAATGCACCGTACGCCTTCGTATTGCTGATACAGGGGAAAGAGTGGTGTTCTAAGCAAATCGGACATCAAATCACCTCGTCATGGGCCGTCAAACGGCCGAATATGCAATCGTGGATCAATGAACCAGGGTATTTTTTAATTTATCAGCTAGAAGTCATTCGTAGATAAGTATGGTAAGGCAGCTATGGCAGCGCCGATTGAAATCCTGTTTTTCGTTTTTTTGGGAAAAAGGAAAAGGACAGGCCAAAGAATCGGCATGCCAAGTAGCACGCTGTATTCTAAGGCTCTGTCCCTTGTACCTGAGAGTTACCCCGCTGTATTGTACAACAGGTTTCCCCTTGGGTGATCATAACGCCCGTACAGGGCGAATAGATGCTCTCCAGAGTTGCGTCCCGTAAAAGTCCTTTTGCCTGAGAGATTCACCCCCGCTTATCGGTGGTTTACTCCTTCGGCGTTACCTCATGTACATCCCGAATCGGGTGTCACGGGTAATCTCTCCCTTTACATTCATCCGCGGGTATAACATAGTCCAATAAACACATTTACTCTCCTCATTAAAACGTGAATCCACTACTGATGTCAAGAACGATATCATTGATATTGAATTAAAACCGAATATTTATTGTATTTTGAATTATATTGTTCGTGTATTTAAAAAGACTGCGCTTACTATTCTAGTTTTCACCAGTATATGTAGAAAGAGTGTATTTAGGTTACGGTTTGGAGAGGCCGTCATCAAATAAATTGTGAGGTATCTTGACATTTGAATCCGAAATATCATACGCTATGTTCTGGGAAAAAGGTTAAGGTCAAAGAACGCATGCACTCATTAATGAAAAGCGAGGCGGATATCGATGAGCGAATTGAAAAGTGATTTCCTGTACAGTGAAGAGCACGAATGGGTGCAAACCGTAGGGGAGGATACTGTACGTATTGGCATTACCGAGTTCGCGCAGCATCAGCTGGGTGACATTGTGTTTGTGGAATTGCCTGACCTTGAATCCAATGTAAAAGCAGAAGACAGCATTGGAACGATTGAATCGGTCAAAACGGTGTCGGACTTGTTCTCTCCCGTCACAGGTTCAATTATTGCAGTCAATGATTCGTTGCAGGACTCACCTGAACTTGTGAACAGTTCTCCTTACGAGGAAGGCTGGATGATTGAGATCCGTGTTGAGGGAGATCTGACAGCAGCGTTGTCTGCATTGATGAATGCAGATGCGTATCGTAAACATACGGAAGAATAGGATCAACGGACTTGTACTTATTAACATATACTTTATAAAAAAATGAAATAAACTTCATATTGTTTCGACCTGTGTGAGCCGGATGCTTGCACAGGTTTTTTGTGCTTTCCAGGAATGGTTTTGAATAGGGATCGAGGCAGATTAGGGATGTAAATCACCTGATTGGACCAAGCTATAGGTTAGAAAATGATGCTGGAAATGACAAAAGTCATAGGCAGGAAAAGCCTTGTGTACCAATGGTTTTAGCCATTATGCATCAATAAAAACGATTACATAACCTAATGTTGTCATCATTGTTCATGACGAAAGTACGCTTTCATTTCATTGAACAGGAGAGCATTCTCGCTTAGGATTACAGCAGGGGAGAAATGATACCCCTTTCATAAGTCATAATCACTTGATCCAAGGAGGATAATACAATGAGTAATTTGGACCAATCGTCCAATTCCAAAGGTGGGCTACGGGTAGGTGTGCAGCGTTTTGGCCGATTCCTGAGTGGTATGGTCATGCCGAATATGGGAGCGTTCATCGCCTGGGGATTAATTACGGCCATGTTCATTCCAACAGGCTGGTTCCCTAACGAGACACTAGCACAGTTAGTTGATCCAATGATTAAATATTTGCTCCCACTGTTAATTGGTTACACCGGGGGTACGATGGTGCATGGTCAGCGTGGTGGTGTCGTAGGTGCCATTATGACCATCGGGGTCATCGTGGGTAGTGATATTCCGATGTTCCTCGGTGCCATGATTGCCGGACCACTGGCAGCATGGATCATCAAAAAATTCGATAAATCAATCGAAGGTAAAGTTAAAGCCGGATTCGAAATGCTGGTTAACAACTTCTCAGCCGGTATTATTGGCGGGATCTTGGGGATTTTTGCTCTACTGGGTATTGGGCCAGCTGTAGAAGCGATTAGCAAAGTATTGTCTGCCGGTGTGCAAGGTCTGATGAATCTGGGCTTGCTACCGCTGGTCAACCTGATTATCGAACCAGGTAAAGTATTGTTCCTGAACAATGCAATCAACCACGGTATTCTGACACCAATTGCAACAGATCAGGCAAGAGAATTAGGACAATCTGTTCTATACATGCTTGAATCCAACCCGGGTCCGGGACTGGGTATCTTGCTTGCTTACTGCTTCTTTGGACGCGGAATGGCCAAATCTTCTGCACCAGGTGCCGTTATCATTCATTTCTTCGGGGGAATTCATGAGATCTACTTCCCTTATATTCTGATGAGACCGATTCTGATTCTTGCCGCAATCGCGGGTGGCGTCGCAGGTACATTAACATTCATGCTCACCGGAGCAGGACTTGTTTCGGCACCATCACCGGGTAGTATTATCGCGTATTTCCTGTTAACACCAAAAGGTGGATACCTGCCAATGCTCGCAGGGGTGCTTGTAGCAGCAGTCGTTTCATTCTTGATTGCAGCAGTGTTGCTGAAAACGGGTAAACAAAAGGACGAAGATTTGGAGTCCGCATCCAGTCGGATGAAAGACATGAAGAGTCAAGGAACCGTGCCAAACGCAGGCATTACGGCTAATAATCATCGTGAAGCAGACAGAGCTTCAGATAAGGCTTCTTCTACAGTGAAAACAGATGTGAAGAAGATTGTCTTCTCCTGTGATGCAGGCATGGGGTCGAGTGCCATGGGTGCTTCCATTCTCCGCAAGAAGATGAAGGCAGAGGGGATTGACGTTACGGTGACCAACACGGCCATCAGTGATATCCCGCCGGATGCAGATGTGGTAATCACACAACAAATATTAACCGATCGTGCCCGCTCCGTTGCGCCGAACGCAGAACATATATCCATCGACAACTTCCTAAAAAGCCCGGAATACGATGCGCTTGTTGAACGTCTGAAGTAATTGCGCGCAATCGTTTTCCCTGAGCCGGAGGCTGAGATATGAGTATTACCAAAAGACAACGTGAAATCGTGGAGTTTCTGCTGGAGCATCCACATGAAGTCACTGCCGGTGAAATTGCCGTTGAAGTAAAGGTTAGTACCCGAACGGTTCACCGGGAGCTGCAAATGATTGAACAATGGCTTGAACCTTTGGGCATGAGGCTGGAAAAAAAATCAGGAACCGGTATCCGAATTGATGCCAGTTCCGATGATCTGGCTGTATTGCGCCAGCAACTGGAGGGTAAAGAATATGTAGAGTTTACGCCGGAAGAGCGTAAGCTCTTCATGCTTTGCATCCTGCTTGATGAAGCGGAGCCTGTGAAATTACTCGCTCTGGCTTCGGATTTGAAAGTGACCGTATCCACCGTAACCACAGATCTGGATGATCTGGAGTCACGGATTCGTCAGGCGGGACTGAAGCTGGTTCGCAGACGTGGATATGGCGTCAAGATTAACGGGAGTGAGACGATTCATCGCACAGCCATAGCTGCACTTGCTTTGGAATTTCTGGATGAATCCGACCTGTTCGGAAGACAACCTGAACAAGGTGGCTCCATCGTAAACCAAAAATTGCTGGATATGATTGGACACGGTGATGTGCTTACGATCGAAAATGCGTTATGGCAACCAGATATCGAATGGCTGGAGAACATCCCGGAACGCCAATACATGAAGCTGCTGATTCAATTATCCGTCGCAGTTGTACGTATTCGTAAAGGCTTTGGCATTGGCCGTATTTCTCCGCGAGAGAACATGGAAGATGCAACTGCAGAGCAGGATGAGATGAAGGTTCCACCTTATATGGCTTCCCGCTTATGCGGTGTGTTATCCACTCAACTGGGGCTGACATTCTCCCAAGATGAGCAAGCTTATTTTCACAGATTATTAGTTGAGACAGAGCAGCGAATTCACTCTTCGCGGCTGTTGCCAATCGACGACTTGATTTTACTGGACAGGGTACATTCACTGATTGATCAGATGCAGGCAAGAACGCATTACACCTTTCATGAGGATCGATTGCTTCGTGAAGGTCTGCTTGGTCATATGCAACCTGTAATGGAGCGAATTGAAGGGCAACAGATGATACGTAATCCGCTACTGCAGCAGATTCGCAAAGATTATGACTCCCTGTTCGAAGAGGTCAAACAATCTGTTGGGCAAGCTTGGCCAGGCACAGACGTTCCGGATGAGGAAATTGGTTTCTTGGTCATGCACTTTGGGGCTTCCATCGAGAGGTTGCGTACATTGAAACGGGAGATCAGGGCGATTATCGTGTGCACAAGCGGAATTGGATCATCGCGCATGCTATCCAGCCGATTGTCCAAGGAGATTCCCGAGATTCGAATCATGGATAGCGTGTCCTGGTATGAAGCTGCCCGGATACCTACAGATCAGTATGATCTGGTGTTATCGACGGTCGATCTGCCGATGGATGAGCATCAGTATTACAAAGTGAGTCCACTGCTTACGGCAGAAGAGAGCGAACGTCTGCGTCATTTTATCCGGACAACAACGTTACAACGACAGCATAATAAGCCCCGTGAAGCAGAGGTTCAGACAACAAGTCGTTACTCAGACCCTGATGGAATGGAAGCTATTTTAGTTGAAATCGTCCGAATTATCGGCAAGTTTCAGGTGTACCCGCTGGATAATCAGGATATCGGGTTCTATAAAACGGTGTATGCGATGTGCAACGTGCTCCATGGAACGGGCGTGTTGAAGGAGCCAGAGGAGATCGCAAAACGGCTGGAGGCACGTGAAGCAGTGGGGAGTCAGAAGATTCCCGGCACAAGACTTGCACTGTTTCATACACGAAGTGAGGGGATATACAGGCCGTCTATCAGTCTGTTTCAGCTCACGGAGCCACTTCTTCGTACGCCGGTTGATCCGGCAGGAGTTACCCATGTTCTTTTGATGCTCGGTCCGAGAGAATTATCCAAGGAAAGCCTGGAGGTTCTCAGTGAGATTAGTGCCCTGTTATTGCAGGAAGAAATGATTACATTGCTGGAAAAGGGAATCAGGGATGAACTCATTCATTACCTTTCCCAGGAACTCGTTGGATTCTATCGCAGTAAAACCGAAATTGGAGGTCAACCACTATGAGTATGTTAACAACAGATAAAGTCATCATGAATGCGACGGCTCAGGACAAATACGAAGCGATTCGTATGGCAGGACAGATTCTGAAGGATGCGGGACATATTACCGCTGATTACATTGAGAAGATGATTGAACGTGAAGAGATTGTCTCAACCTATGTAGGGAACGGACTTGCGATTCCGCACGGCACGAAGGAATCCAAAGCATTCATTTTATCCACAGGCATCTCCGTTATTCAGTATCCACAGGGGGTTGATTTTGGCGATGAAAAGGCTTATATGGTCATTGGTATCGCGGCTCAAGGCGGGGAACATATGGAGATCTTGACTAGCATTGCGGTGATCTGTGCTGAGGATGAGAACATGGAGGCCCTGCGTCTCGCGAAAACAGCCGAAGAAGTTATCGCTATTCTGGAAAGTGAAATGGAGCTATGAAGGCCCTACACTTTGGAGCAGGTAACATTGGACGCGGTTTTATCGGATTAATCCTCTCCCGGGCAGGGTATGAGGTCATTTTTTCAGACGTGAATCAGACATTGGTAACCACTCTCCAGCAACGGGGTCAGTATACGGTGGAACTGGCTAACGAGAGCAAGGATCAGGAGACTGTGACAGGCGTAAATGCGATCGATGGAACCCAGCTGGAGACAGTTGCCCAAACCGTTGTGGAAGCTGATCTGATCACAACCGCAGTGGGCGTGGGCGTACTGAAACATATTGCACTAGGTATTGCGAAGGGACTTGAAAAAAGACTGAATTCCGGTCCTGCACTTAACCCTCTTCACATTATTGCTTGCGAGAACGCCATTGGAGCCAGTACACAATTGAAAGAGCATGTATATGCTCTGCTCAAAGATGAGACACGTTCCCTTGCGGATCAGTACGTGTATTTTCCAGATTCGGCCGTAGACCGGATCGTGCCTATCCAGCATCATGAAGATCCTCTGCATGTGCAGGTGGAGCCTTTTTACGAGT
Source organism: Paenibacillus sp. CB74 (assembly GCF_055687625.1). NCBI lineage: Bacteria > Bacillati > Bacillota > Bacilli > Caryophanales > Paenibacillaceae > Paenibacillus > Paenibacillus sp. CB74. The sequence continues at coordinate 105,927 of NZ_CM146009.1, forward strand.
GGGTGGTGGATCGTTCCCAGATGGCCCCGGCCTTCAAACCGGTTGAGGGCATTCTGTATGTTGATGATCTGGAGCCTTATATCGAACGGAAGCTGTTCACGGTGAATACAGGACACTGCGTTGCAGCATATATCGGTCATGTACACGGGTATGACACGATTCAGAAGGCTATTGCCGACGAGAAAGTGAAATCGATTGTATACGGTGCTTTGCAGGAAACCGGAAAAGTATTGGTGAAGCGTTTTGCATTCAACCCGGAAGAGCATGAGCAGTATATTGTCAAAATATTGGGACGGTTCGTCAACCCGTATCTCACTGATGAGGTTACTCGTGTTGGTCGTTCCCCGCTGCGCAAATTGTCTCCGAATGATCGTCTGGTTCGCCCTGCCCTTCAGGCATATGCGGATGGAACCGAAACGATCTATCTGGCTATGGGCATGGCAGCAGCCTGCAAGTTCGATGTCTCCGATGATCCGGAAGCAGTGGAACTACAGGACATGATTCGCCAGAAGGGAATTACAGCTGCGCTCCACCATTACACGTCGATGGATGAGCATCATCCGGTGCTTGAACAGGCTGTTGCCCAGTATAACCAAATGTAAGAGCAGCGGTAGCCAGCTAACAATATAGATTAGGCATAATGAAGAAGAGCCATACAGTTGTTAACTGTGTGGCTCTTCTTTTGGTTGATGTTTATCGGCATAGTCATCCAAACAGCGCTGACATATACACGATTTTCGGCGCTGTTCTGCCGGAATGCGGTCAAATACACCCTCCGGGAAAATAGCCCGGTTACACCAGCATTCCGAATGAGGATGTCCTGCGGCATAAGAACAGCGATTAGCTTCACCGCATAATGGGCAGACAAGAACATCGATAGGGATGTGCTCTTGATCGTCTTGTTCTGCAGACATACAGTTCTTCCCTCCCTGTGGAATAGCTACGAGCTGAAGTTGAACATACTGCTCCCAGTATAACAGAAATGCGTCAGTGATTATGGAATTCACTGTGTATATATGACTTCCGGTTTACCACCACATCTGTTTCTCCCAGGGGTTATTCATTCTTCAGGCGGTAGTTCAATCTTCAGGCCTTCCACATGTTTACGTCCCATTAATTTGCGTTTCTTTCGATTTTCCTTTGTTTCCAGCACAATGTCCAAGTCATAATCGTCACCTGGATAAAGCTCATCGGCAGATATATGCAGGGTCAGGCGTTTCTTATGGATTTTGACTTTGCGTCCACGTAGCATGACCCCGATATTTCCACGGCTATCCTCCACATCACATACGATTCCCGACTGATTCAGATAGGCCGCATACACCCGATCCCCTTTGCGAAACGTTTTGGCAGGAGCAGCAGAATCCAACTCTCTGGTTGTTCGCTGTTTGTGGAGACCGATTGAATTTTTGGATTGCTTCGTCTGATTCAACTGATTTCGATTGGATAACTCTGTCGGGTCGTCTGCCTCCTTAGCGGAACGCTCCGGCGTCAGGATCGGAGTTTCCATAGGAGGTGACGTGAACACCATTGTACGATCTCTCGAAATACTTTGATCTGACAGGGACTTGGAACGCTCGATAATTCGCTGTGGCATGCCCAGCTTTAATGCGATGGAATAAGCATAGCTCTCACCAGCTTCTCCGATACGCAATCGATACAGCGGCTGGAGAGTAACGGTGTCAAATTCCATACGGGCATTTTCGAATCCTGGCGTGGCCGCAGCAAAATGTTTGATTTCACCAAAATGGGTTGTCGCCACAACGGTTGCTCCGCGGCTGTGCAGCTCCTCCAGCATGGCAATGGACAGTCCGACACCTTCACCGGGATCTGTGCCGGAAGCCATCTCATCAATAAGCACCAGAGTTGACGTATTGGCCTGTTCCAGTATGCCAATCATATTGCGAATGTGTGCAGAGAATGTACTGAGTGCCTGTTCCAGACTCTGCCCGTCACCAATATCAACCGCTACCTCGGTATAAACAGCCATCTCGCCACCTTCCTCTACCGGAATAAGCAAACCGGATTGCATCATCAGGGTTAACAAACCAAGGGTTTTGAGTGCAACCGTTTTACCCCCGGTATTCGGGCCCGTAATAATGAGCGAAGAATACGTCCTGCCAATGGCGAAATCAAGCGGAACCATGGAAGAACCCATGAACGGATGACGTGCACGTTGAAGGCTGATATGGCCCTGAGTATTGACTTGAACGGTACGTCCGTCCATGGTGGCCGCATATTTGGCTTTGGCAAACAGGAAGTCCAATACACCAACCGTTTCGGTGTTCAGTGCGATTTCACGGTTATACGATTCGGCCAGAGAGGTTAAATCACCGAGAATTCTCATCTCCTCTCGGGACTCCTCCGCTTGTAGAGCGGCCAATTCCATCTGCAGACTTACTAACTCAACAGGTTCAATATATACGGTTTGCCCGCTTCCGGATTCATCCAGCACACTGCCTTTCACCTGTTTGCGGAACTCTTTCTTAATGGGCAGAACGGTTCTTCCTCCGCGTTGGCTGATGACATGCTCCTGCATAATGGAACGATGTTTACTCACCAGAGAATCAAGCTTTCGTTTCATACGCTCCTCATTCACCGTCATTTTTTTGCGAATACGAGTCAGCTCCTTGCTTGCTTGATCCTGAATGCGTCCACTATGGATGCAGCGCTCGATCTCACGCAGCAAAGGTTCGATTAGAATCATGGATGCTGCATAGCGACTAACGGTGGGAGCGGCCCCAGATTTGCCCTCCATGTACTTCATGAGTTGTGCACAGCTCCGCAGGAACTGAGCAAGATGACTGAAGTCACGTTCACTGAATAGATAACCGGTGCCAAGCAGATCCATAATCGTTTCCATTCCGTCGAGTGAAGGGAGGGGGATACTGGCCCCGAAACGAATCAACGCAGCCGCTTCTGCTGTTTCTTCCAGGCGCAGCTGGATCAGGCGAGCATCTACCATCGGTTTTAGTTCTCTGGCATAACGTTTGCCCAGATAAGACAGGGCGCAGTCTGTAACATTTTTTTGAATTTGTGGATAACCCAGACTGTTTAATGTGCTCTCATTCATGCGTAATCTCTCCTTGAATTTGAATTGGGATTGCAGTTGACACGCGAAACATATTCCTGGAAAACGCAAAAAGGGCGGAGAATGAACAAACGTCATTCTCCGCCCTAAATATATGGGAAAGCAAAGTCCGCTACAGGTCTATATTAAAAAATCCGCGCTGAACTCAGCGCGGAAATAGACCCGGACAATGACAATCCCGGAGGCGATTTATGATATCCGCTGTTCTTAACTAAGTACAGGGATCTGGCGCATCATGAAATACACGTATGCCATGTGGGCACAAGCGCAATGAAAGGCCAAACTCCTGAATATGAAACTTGGTTAGTTAAGAACATTCACCGACATTAAAAATCTCTCCTTTGATTGAGGAATATGCAACCAATATAAACTGGAAATTGGTTTGTAGTCAACCTTAGAATAAATGAGTGGACTTGAATAAGAATGGGTTTTAAAATAACAATAGTAAAATAATCCAATGAAAGCGATTTAATATAATAAACATACATATTAAAGGAGGATGCTCTTTTTGCCTAAGTATTTACTGCGTTTGCTCTGCTTTACCCTGATCCTCGGAGCCCTTCCCGTTATTGTTATTGGTTCGGTCTCGTACACGATTGCATCACGTGACATTGAGCAGAAAGTGCGTGAAAGCAACCTTCAGATATTGCATCAGACCCAAATGCGGGTAGAACAAGTTCTGCGCAGCCTGCAATTATCATCCATTCAGTATGTCAATTCACCCCTGGTACTTCAGGCGATGAAGAAACCGCTGGACAGCAGCGATTTTCAGGAGATTCGTGACCTGACGTCGGGCTTTAACAACTTGCAAGCGGTTACGAACATTGACCAAGCCTATCTGGTTAATCTGGACGAAGATTGGGTTGTTTCGATGCGTTCTTTTGGCAAATTGGATGATTTCAGTATTCGGGACCGGATTGGTTCTTATCTGACCTACACTAACAGCCTGTTCTGGGTCACTCAAAATGCCAGTTCAGCGAAAGAAAGTGTACCCGTGTCAGCTGGCATGGGGGAACTGACACCCGAACAGGCACCTACTCTCATTTCATCGGATAATGTGGTCAGTATGGTATTCAAAATCCCGATGATGCCAACGAATGTGAAACCAAAGGGATTTCTTGTGATTGATATCGCCGATACGGAAATAAGTACATTTTTGAGCCGAAATGCGAATTCCGGAGATATGTACGTTCTGGATCGGGAGCAGAAGTATTTTCTAAACGATGTGCAGCAAGATGGGAAATATGACACGCTCAATAAGGAAATTGATGAAATGGTACAAACGACAGGCCAGCCAGAGGGGTTCTTCAGCTCGGAGGTGGAAGGTAACCAAGTGGCGGTTAGCTATAGGCAATCTCCACTTAATGGCTGGTTATACGTGTCCGTTGTATCCCTTGGGCAGATCACGGCCCAATCACAGAAAATTGCATTGGTTACCGGTGTCGCTACACTGGTCATGTTATGTGTAACGGGATTGGTCGCCATATACGGCAGTCGGCGGATGTATTCACCGATCTCCAGACTGCTGCAATTTACGAAAGGGTTGGATTCCCCAGTTATTCCATCAGGACGTCGTCAGGATGAATTTATCTATATTGAGGAGCAATTGTCAACTTTGTTCAGTTCGGAGAAAACGATGCGTGAGCAGATGAAGGGGCAGCATGTACATCTCCAAGAGTTTTTTATGACCAAACTGCTAACAGGCAAAATCTCGGAAGAAGATTTCAGATATCAGGGAGAATTGTATGACTTCCCGACCGGGTGGGCAAGCCTTGGCGTACTCATGCTCCAGATGGATACGTTGGAAGGAACCCGATATGAGGAACAGGATCGGGACCTGTTGCTGTTTGCTGTCAACAATATGGTAGGTGAACTCCTTCCTTCTGCAGTTCGGTTCACCCCGGTCATGCTAGATGATGCCCAAGTCACCGTACTTGCCTCTGAACTCACGGATGAGGTGAAGTTGAAGGAATGGATGCACACCCAGGCAGACTGGATTCGCGAACGTGTCGTGACCTATCTGAATCTGCCCGTAAGTATTGGCATCAGTCGTTCGTACACTTGTATTGGAGATACGCCAAGAGCGGTTCAGGAGAGCCGCGAGGCACTGCAAGGCCGGGTAAGTCTGGGCAGCCGTATTATTTTGCATTACGAGGATATACAGCCACGTGGTCAGATGGAGGCTGCGTTGTATACCCAGTTACGGATGATTGAAGATCAGCTCGCTTCTGCGCTCAAGCAAGGAGATGAAGAGAAGACGGACGCCTATTTTACGCAATATTTGGGGTTGCTTGCCGATAAGAAGCTTCATTTCAGTGAATACCCCGTCATTATGGTTCAGCTATTGTCTCGTGTATATCAGCTTGTTCAGGAGCAAGGTGGAGATGTGGCTGAAGTACTGGGTGAAAAAGCATCCATGTCACATCTGCTAAAGTTGTCCACATTGGACGAAATGACCAATTGGTTCCGCAAGCGGCTGTTCCAGCCCGTCATCCGTTTTTGGCGAGAGCAGGAAGAATCTCAATACATGAATATTGCAAGGCGCATGATTCGTTTGATCGAGGAACGTTATGATCGTGAATTGTCGCTGGAGGCCTGTGCCGCTGAGCTTAATTTTCACCCTGTCTACCTAAGTCGAGTATTCAAGAAGGAAGCAGGAGTCAATTTTACGGAATATCTTGCAGAGTATCGTATGGAAAAAGCGAAGACTTGGCTGCAAACAACCAATCTTAAAATATCGGAGATTGCAGAGAAATTAAACTATACCAATCCGACCGCATTTATCCGTACGTTTCGCAAAATTACAGGAACTACCCCCGGCAAGTACCGGGAGCAGCAGCGATAAAACAAGCCTGTTCTGCCTGCCATGGAGGCAGGCTTTTTCATGTTCAGGTGTAGGGAAAAGGCCACACTTATCCATGAAGTTAAGACAGGAATATGGAGGTTAAAAGCAGTTCATTGCGCCTTTCATTTCTGTGAATGAAATCAGATAAACCCTTGCTGCATAAGGAATAACAAAAGGCTAAAACGAGACGATAGCCAGTCATAGGTTTATCCTCCACAATGAAGATATGAATTCAGGAAGTGATATTTTGTAATCGTTTCCAATGTGGGGAGGAAGACACTATGAAAGCCGAAACGGCGGCTCGAACACGGCCCGCTACCCGCAGTGACAAAAACCTGCTGTGGAGGGACATTATCAAAAACCGGTGGCTGTATATCATGTTAATACCGGGTGTGCTTTACTTTGTTATTTTCAAATACATACCCATGTATGGCATCACGATGGCTTTTCAAGATTACACGCCTTACAAGGGCATCTTGGGAAGTGACTGGGTAGGGTTCAAACATTTCCAGCGTTTCTTCGGAGAACCCCAGTTCTGGACATTGTTTCGAAATACGTTTTTACTCGCCATTTATAACATTGTGTTCTTTTTCCCGCTGCCGATTGTACTGGCACTCATGATGAATGAGGTTCGCCGTGAACGCTTCAAACGATTTGTACAAACGCTTGTTTATGTTCCGCACTTTGTTTCCTGGGTTGTTGTTGTCGGTGTGTTCTACATGCTGTTCACAACCGAGGGCGGTGCGATTAATGAATTGCTCTATAACCTGACTGGACAAAAAGTGGCGTTCCTGCTTGAACCCGGATGGTTCCGTACGATGATTGTTGGACAATCCATCTGGAAAGAAGTCGGTTGGGGCACGATTATCTTCCTTGCTGCACTTTCCGGGGTTGATACACAACTCTATGAAGCTGCACGGATTGATGGTGCCAATCGCTGGCGCCAAACCTGGCACATTACGTTGCCGGCCATTCGCAGTACAATCGTCATTTTGCTTATTCTGCGTCTGGGCAATTTCCTGGATACAGGCTTTGAACAGATCTTCCTGATGCTGACTCCGACGAACCGGGATGTGGGCGAGGTATTTGATACCTACGTGTACACGAAGGGGCTCACCCAGGCACAGTACAGTTATAGTGCTGCTGTCGGGTTGTTCAAATCGGTTGTCGGGCTGGCGCTTGTCCTTGGTGCCAATACGCTGGCCAAAAAATTCGGGGAGGAAGGCGTCTACTAACCCTCGGGAGCAGACGTTCTTCACCAGACAGGAGTGAACATTAAGATGCAACAGGATAAAACGTGGGGCAACCGGATCTTTGATTTTCTCAATCACGGCTTGCTGCTGTTGATTGGTATCGTGACGGTCATACCGTTCATTTATATTTTGGCCGTATCGTTTACCAGTCCACATGAAGTGGCCAAGGGAGGATTTATTCTTTTTCCAAAAGAGTTCTCTCTGGCTGCATACCGCTACATTTTCTCAACGGATACCTTGATTCGCAGTCTGGGTGTATCGGTCTACATTACGGTGATTGGTACCTTTATTAACCTGTTGTTTACGTCACTTATGGCGTATCCGCTCTCCAGAAGATATTTGCGTGGACGCCAGCCCATTTTGCTGGGTGTATTGTTCACGATGCTCTTCAGCGGCGGAATGATTCCAACGTACTTTGTCGTGAAATCTTTGCACCTGACGGATACATTATGGTCGCTGATGCTGCCTACCGCTATTAGTGCGTTTAACTTGATTGTACTGAAAAACTTCTTCCAGGCTATTCCCGATGAACTGGAGGATGCAGCCAAAATTGATGGATGTAACGATGTCGGCGTATTGTTCCGGATTGTACTGCCGTTGTCCATGCCAGCCATGGCGACATTTTCACTTTTTTATGCAGTGGCCCACTGGAACAGTTTCTTCAGCGCTGTAATCTATATCAACGATAGTGAGAAGTGGCCTGTCCAAGTCTGGCTGCGTGAGATTGTCATTCTGGCACAGAGCCGAATCGGAGACACGAGTATCGAAGAGACCGAGATCCAGCCGCTGACCATTCGCATGGCGGTTATCGTATTCTCCACGATCCCGATTATGCTGGTGTACCCATTCCTGCAAAAGCACTTTGCAAAAGGAGTAATGCTGGGTTCGGTGAAAGGTTGAGTCTTCACATGCTTCAAATTCAGTTCAAGATGACAATTTAACTGCATAAAAAAGGGAGGTTTTCATGTTATGAAAGCAACAAAAAAGAAAGCCGTAGCTGTCTTGAGCACACTGGCACTGGTGACAGGGTTGCTGGCAGGATGCGGATCAGACGAGGGTCAGGCTGCCGAGGGCGGCGTACAAAATGTATCCATAGCCATTGCGCAGGTGGGTGATGTGCCAAGCAAAGGCAATGAAGTTCAGCAAAAGATTGAAGAGTATACCAACACCAAGCTGGATATCCAGTGGATACCAGCTTCGGCCTATAATGACAAAATTAACGTGATGATCGCTTCAAGCGATATGCCAAAAATTGTGAAGGTGCAGTATAATCCGACCGTGACCAGCGCTATGCGTAATGATGTGTTCTGGGAAGTGGGGCCTTTGCTGAAAGACTACAAAAATCTGTCGGCTCAGAACGAGCGTTTTTTTGACAACATCAAGGTAGAGGGCAAAATCTACGGGGTTCCAGTTTTCTCGGATATCGCGCGGGCCACGGTGATCTATCGCAAGGACTGGTTCGAGAAGCTGAATCTTAAGGTGCCAACCACACCGGATGAATGGTATGAGACGATTAAAACACTGGCAACCTCCGATCCAGATGGAGATGGTCAGGATAATACGTTTGGGTTGATGCTTTTCAAAAAATATAATGAGGACCAATATTCCTTCACGACGCGCCTGGGCGTAAGTTTTGGTGCACCTAACAAGTGGAAAGTTGAGGAGGATGGCAGCTTCACGCCTGAATTCATGACGCCGGAATATATGCAGGTGCTGGATCTGCTGAAACGGTTGTATGATGAGAAACTGCTGAACCAGGACTTTGCCGTATTCGATTCTACGGAAGCGGAGAAAAAGTATGATTCCGGTGTTGTGGGTATCCGTGTAGGTGTTGCTCAGAATGGAAAAAGTCAGCAAGAGCGTCTGTCCAAAAACAATCCGGATGGTGTGGTAGACATCGCTGGTTTGCTCGGACCCAATGGAGATCGTGTTGCAGGACAGACGGGTAACTCGGGCATTCTGGCATTCCCTAAATCGACGGTGAAATCGGAAGAAGAACTCAAGAACCTGCTCTCCTTCCTGGATAAACTGATGGACCCTGAGATGGCTACCCTGTTGATGCGTGGCATGGAAGATAAACATTACACTAAAGTGGGCGAAGATCAGGTGGAGATGAGTGACTTCGATGCATTCCAGCGTGAAGTGAAACCTTACCGTGACAACCTTCCTTATGTCGAAGGGTATAACGTACCGAAGTTGAAGGATACGGAACTGGGTGAAAAAGGTACAGCACTTGCCAAGGAACTGGCGGAGCACGCTGTGCCAAACCCTGCGCTAACGTTATATTCCCCAACATATGGTGACCGCGGGGCGGATCTGGATCAGGTCATTGCAGATGCACAAACCAAATATATCATGGGCAAGATCGATCGAAGTGGCTGGGAAAAGGAAATTGAGAATTGGGGCAATGCGGGTGGAAACAAGATTCGTGAGGAATATGCCGAAGATTATAAAAAACAGGCTCAATAAAGAGCCGGAAGCGGAGGCTTGATCATGAAGGAAACATTGCAACTCACATCGGTGCGCATGGCACAGCAATTCATGGAAAGTTATCGCAACCATGAGCTGTACTCCACTTGGCATTATGAGAATGGCTGCTTTCTGAAAGCACTCGAGGAGCTGTACACGCACACCGGGGAGCAAAAGTATTTTGACTACATCCGTGAGCTAATGGATCATTTTGTTCAGGAAGATGGCTCGATTCGTTCCTATACGGTTGAGGAATATAACCTGGATCAGATCAATCAGGGAAAATCACTGTTCCTGCTGCATGAGAAAACGGGTGAAGAAAAGTACCGCAAAGCTGCGGATTTGCTTATGACTCAGCTCAAGGGACAGCCACATACGAGTGAAGGCGGATTCTGGCACAAAAAGATTTACCCTTTCCAGATGTGGCTGGATGGTTTGTATATGGCTACTCCATATCTCACCCAGTATGGCGCGGTAACGGGTGAAGAGAAGTGGTTCGACAAGGCGGCTCTGCAGCTCTTACTGGTGGAGCAAAGTACACGTGATCCGCGTAGTGGTCTTTTGTACCATGCCTGGGATGAGAGCAAAGAGCAGCGTTGGAGTTCGGGGGAGACGGGATGTTCTCCACATGTCTGGAGCCGGGCGATGGGCTGGTATGTGATGGCGGTTGTGGATACACTGGATCATCTGCCGGTAGATCATCCGCAGCGAGGGCAGATCGTGGGCATCTTCGAACGGGTAGCAAACGCATTAGTACATGTTCAGGATCAACAGACCGGACTATGGCCACATCTGCTGGATCAGCCGGGAAGAGAGCGGAACTATCTGGAGGCTTCAGGCACCTCAATGTTTGTCTATGCATTGGCCAAGGGTGTGCGTAAAGGATATCTGAGCGGCAAGTTCAAAGCGGTTGCGGAAAAAGGGTATCAGGGTCTGCTGCAGCATCTGCTGCAAACGGATCGTGAAGGCGTGCTGTCCTTGACGCAGTGTAATGGCGGAGCCGGTCTTGGAGGAAGCCCGTATCGTGACGGGTCCTACGAGTATTATGTGACCGAGTCCATTCGGATCAATGATCCGAAATCGGTCGCTCCGTTCATTTTGGCAGGGGTGGAGATTGAACTGGCGTAATGCTGGTTCTTCTCTCTAAATTATTTATGATAGCGCATACATGGTTGATATGAGTGAAATGAGGCAAGTTTGCTGAACAAATTGGCTAACCAAAAGGAGAGATGGTTCATGAGTCCAAAAGGTCCAATGTCCCGTTTAGGCGGAATCGTTGTAATTGGTGCAATGTCCGCTGGATTGCTTGCAGGTTGCGGGGGAGAAAAAGCGCCTGCTGCAGGGGAAGGTAAACTTCCCATTTCCATCTCTTTAATGCAGGTAGGTGATATACCGGCCAAGGAGAATGGGATTGAACAGAAGATTGAGGAATATACCAATACGGATGTCAATGTACAGTGGATTCCGCAGTCTGCTTTTGATGATAAAGTGAACGTTATGGTTGCATCGGGCGAGATGCCGACCATTATGCGTGTGAATTATGTACCGACAACGTTTAATGCCGCCAAAACGGGACTGTTCTGGGAACTTGGGCCTTACTTGAAGGATTATAAGAACCTGTCTGCCCAATCCGAGGCTTATTTTAACAATATCAAAATTGAAGGCAAGATCTACGGTATTCCGAACTTCCGGGATATTGGACGGACTGCGATCGTATATCGCAAGGACTGGTTCGATACATTGAAGCTGGATATACCCAAAACGCTGGATGACTGGTATGAAGTGATGCGCTCTATTCGTAAGGATGATCCGGACGGAAATGGTAAGGAAGATACGTACGGTGCACTGTTATTTAAGAAATATAACGAGGGAGTCTCTTCGCCACTGACGCGTATTGCTGTAAGTATTGGCGGTGTCAACAAATGGGGTGTGGATGATGCTGGGAAACTGACCCCGGAGTTCTTGACTCCCGAATATGTGGATACGATGAAACTCTTCAAGCGATTGTTCAGCGAGGGTCTGATTAACAGTGACTTCCCTGCCCTTGATCCTTCAGATGCAGACAAAAAAATGGATTCGGGCCTCGTTGGCATGAAGCTGAACGGTGTGGCTCAGAACGGAAAATCTTCTCAGCAACGGCTTACGCCAAATGCTCCGGATGGAGAGATTGATGTAGCTCCGTTCCAGGGACCCGATGGTATTCGCATCGCCGGAGAGCCTGGGAACTACGGAATGCTGGTCATTCCGAAAGCATCCGTTACAGATGAGGAGCAGCTGAAGAAGGTCCTTACGTTCCTGGATCAGTTGATGGATGAGGAACTGAGCACGTTGCAGCTCCGTGGATTACTCGATGTTCACTATACCAAGACTGCGGATGGGAAAACCGAACTCAAGGATTTCGACGCCTATCAGCGTGAAGTGAAGCCATATCGGGATAATTTGTTAAGCATTGAAGGCTATAACGTGGCTGAACTGGTCGATGTTCCCATTGGTATGAAAGGTACAAAGATGGCGCGTGAGAATGAGCAGTACGCCATTGCCAATCCGGCACTCACCTTGTCTTCGGCGATCTATACCGAGCGTGGTCAGGAGCTGGATCAGATGATCTGGGATGCGCAGACCAAGTACATTATGGGTAAAATCGATGATGCAGGTTGGGAGCAGGAAATTGCAAGCTGGAGAAAAGCCGGTGGTGATCAATTGATCACGGAATTGGAAGCTTCCTATAAGGAATTAAACGGAAAATAAAGCTTAGTGAGAAAAAAAGGTTGATCAATTGGAATGATATGGTTTATTCTATGAGTAAGTTGATTTTTCCAATATCATAAGAAAGACCACACACCTTAAAGCATAAGGCTATGAATCTGCGGATTCATGGCCTTTTTTTGTTTTAAGCGAATCAAGTGGGTCTATGGAAGGAGCGTTGCACGCCTTGAAGTGGTGGGGATGGACGAAAAATAATACCAATAGCCTAGTACAACATGGTAGAATATTGATTATTATGGCAAATTTAGGTTTTGGTTATGAAGAGAAGTACGAGAGGTTTTTTTTACAAGCAGTACTAAGCAGAAGTTGACCCCATATTAAATTAAGGTACATAGGAGGAAAGAAAATGAAAAAAGTAATGTTAACAGGAGTGGCCGCACTAACTTTACTTTCCGCTCAAGCATCCATTGATTTACATCCCGTAAAAGCAGCAATTACCGATGACCACAAGGTTGGACAAAAATTTAAAGACATTACTGGCCATTGGGCAGAGTCTAGTATTTTTCAGGCTATTCAACGAGGCTATGTCGATGGTTTTCCAGATGGAAAATTCCTCCCCAATAAAGTAGTTACCAGAGCAGAATTCATGAAAATGACTGTGTCTGCTTTAGAACTGGAGGTCGGCTCTACATCTGGGAGTTGGTACACTTCGTACGTCAATGCTGCTCAAATAGCAGGAATTTATAAAGCAGGCGACTTTTCAAGCTTAGATTGGACAAAGCCGATGTCTCGAGAGGAAATGTCAAAAGTAGCTGTTCGAGCACTTGGAATTACTGACGTTGAAGAAAAACAATGGATGTACTTGGCCACCAAGAACGGTGTTATCACAGGTACTGCACCAGGTGAAGTCTCACCAGAGGGAACAACCACTCGTGCTCAAGCAATTGCTGTTATTGAACGGGTGTTGTCGATAAAGGATGGTAAAACATTGGCATCCGATAAGTATGCTGTTGCGGCTGCGGAACTGTACTGGCACAAGACCAATATTTTCACTGTTGCAGAAGAAATCTTTAATGGTCCGAAAAACTCCAATCACAGATTTGGTATTACATCATGGAAACAGTCCAACCTCATCGTTTCAGCTCCTAATGGCTCTGTTCAGGGGCGCGTAAACAGTCTAATTGCAATTGATTGGAATGACCCGAAAGACCCTAATCGAAAATTGCTCCCCTCCAAAGATAAGTTCTTCTGGCTCTACGGGGGACAAGAAAAGAAATTCGCGGACAATGATGAGTGTTATATCTTGATACTTGACTCCGAACTGACACTTAATAAGAATCCACAAGGATACAGAACGAACCGGCTTGCCCTTTCTGTTCGAGGATATGACGGAGCACCAAGTAAAGATAAAATTAATCAAGCGATGCCTATTCTCTCTATTGATCCAAAAAAAGAAATATACGGCTTAGTGATTCCGAAGAAAGCTCTTTATTATGATGGCTCTTTGCAAGTTGGTGTAGAAACAATTACTGCTGGAGCTCCTGTCTACCAAAAAAGATTAGCAGTATCCGAGCTTTAAGAAGTCAGGAAGTGGTTCTTTGAAAAACAAAATTGTTCCCATCGTGTTGTTGATAGTTTTCCTTTCACAGTTACTACCAACTAGCATTTTTTTTAATACTATATCAGCCGCGGGAGAAGTTACAGCAATTATAGAGTATGAGATGAAAGGGGACGCTGATGATTATCTGTATGGAGGGCTTTTTTTCTCGGATAAGTCTACCTTGCCAACCGTTCCAATTGTAGTTCCCTCAAAGCCTGGGAAAATTATCAAGAAAATGGAGTGGACAGATAAGGACGGTAGGGTACTTCGTGTACTTTCCATTCCTACAGGAAAAGCGGAATTTAAAGCAATCGATAATTTGAAAGATACTTTAAACGGTACAAAGTATACTGTGCGTTCTAAAGAGAATTCAAATTACGGTGGAATTTACTATTGGGACAGATGGACAGCTGGTGATTCTGGAAACTTTAATGGTAAGTATTGGCGCGCCGGGGGAGGACAGGTAAGCGTTTATACCAGCGAACCTGGCCCAAACTGTCCAGGTGGTGTACCCACTGAAAACAAAAATCCTAATACGGGGCAAAGTTTCAACGGGAATTTGCCACGTTATCCTGGGTGTACAGACCCTAACTTGGCTGCCAATATTCCACGGACGGCAGCATTCTACATTGTTGCTAATGGAAATTCTCTACATGGTTTATGGATTAGGGATGGGGGCATCTCTAAGACTGATGTAAAAGCATCAAGAACTGAGATTGATTCCACCACTTTAATCGATGATGTGCATGGAACTCAAGGTTATACTGATCCAAGTACAGTTGCAGGCCAAGTAATCGACGTACCAAGCTTGAACATGACTACGATCAGTTTTAAACAAACATTTAACAATGATACGTATAGAAAATACTGGGCGAATCCAGGTGCAAAACAAGTATGGTACTTTTCGAAATTCATAGTCGACTTTGATTCCTATACCTACGTATATAAAGATAAGAAATTGAAAGTTACGTATGCGGATGGGACATCGGGACTCGAAATCAGTGGAAACACCTGCGTAGCGCCAAACGGAACAACCCAGTTAACAGCAACTTTGACAAAGATAGATGGAAGTGTTTGGCCATTACAGGGTCATGCCAAGCTCACATGGTCAAGTTCTGACACATCTACAATGACGGTCAGTAATACCGGATTAGTAGCGGCGGTCGCCTCAACTGGCACAGCAACGATAACTGCACATTTTATGGACGCGGCCCAAGCGCTTGATGAAGAGGATACCTTTGAGATGACAGTGGGTTCGGGAGCCTCCTGTACCGATAGTGGTGGTGGCGATAGTCCAGAAATACCTGAAGGTAATGGCTCGGGACAATGCAGCTGGACGATTGGGAGTCCCTCTCCAGGAATATCTATGAGGCAAAGTGACATGGATCCAGGTGCCAACGGAGTTATTCGGGCTGATGCTAGAGATTCCGAAAAATTCGATGTTCTTAAAGGGATTCCAACATCTGAATCTCTTTATACCAACGCGTTAGCTGATGAATATTTGTTCAAACAGGACTGGGGGAAAATGTCTGGAAAGACCACATATGACTGTACGGTTGAAGTTACTTATGCGCGTCAATGGACAGTACCCGGCCCTCAAGTCTGTACTGAAAATGGTTGTTCTCCAGGACCACCAGTGACAAAAACGGATACTCAACCCAAAACATATTCATTTCAATTATTCAGGGACTATTCGTACTGGCAAATTAATAATTTGGAAGTATACAAGATAGATCAGGCTGAAATGAATAATTATGCCTTGCCTGGCGGGAAGGTCACCATGGTACCCTCAGGCTACACGCCACCTTTACTGGAATCGAGTAATAATTCCGATGTTAATAGTCACGTAAGACCAGCTAATACATCATCAATCACTTTTTCTCCTCCGCTTCTAACAGGGGGCTTGAACTCGCCACCATCTCTTCCGGATCACACATCCACGCTTAAAGGGATGGCTGAAAGCAATACAGCCCAAAGTAAAGTTAGTAACGATATGGTTAATTTTAATGGCTCAACACTCATGAGTTCTTCGGAAACGATAAAGGATGGCCCAATGCCATCTAATATTCCAAATCCGACTACTATTAATCGTGATGTACTGTATAAGCCAAATAACATAATCAGCAATGCGCTCATAAATAAGGAAAATACCGAAAGTTTCGGTGAAATTTCTTACGATTTGCTCCCTGGCAATGTTAACGGTGGGCAGGATCAGAAGTTCCCCATTCTGGGCATCAACTCGGTGACAGTGCATACTCCAGTTGTGAACTATGCCTGGGTATCCGATGATCAGCCGCATAACCAGAAGACTACGCCTGATCCGACCAGAGCTGCACTTATTCTAGAGCGTCCATTTGTTGTACGAATTCCAACTTCAGGTCAACATTTGGATATAGGGAGTTACCCTGGTTATGGAAACCGTGATTATGCGAAATATTTCCGGATCAAACAGGTTCGTTTCCCATTCGATGTTTATAATGCAGCCAGAAGCCAATTTATCCCGGCCCTGACATGGGTGGATATTCCGGTAAATCAGTTGGACACCCCTTTTTATCTTCCTGTATGGGTAGATGAAGGGAACTATCAGATAGAGTTTCGTAATATTGCCGAAAATGCACCTGCAAACTTTACAGAACAACAGGATGCCAACACAAATCTGACCCATCATGTTGCAGCAGATACCGTTGCTGTAGAGGTTATCGGACGATTGTATGATTTTCACATCACCGATATTTCAGACTACAACTGGGAGAATGTGTTCCGCAAGCGGATGGGCAGCCCCGAACCAACGGGTGTGAGCTACTGGATCGGTGGAAATAGTATCGACGGAGATCCCCGAGGTAATTTGGCTCCTTATGTCCTGCCTATTCGTCCCGGCAGTCATCCGGTACAAGGCTTCCGAAATGCAGCGGTGAAGACGGGTTACCATTTTAAGTTTGATCTGAAAACCAAGGGTAATATGTTTGGGAAACAGGATGGTATCCGAATCACGCCAACGTTCTCTTTTGTGAGCAAAGATGGCACCATCCGGCAAGAAGTGGATTTATACTACCATCGGGGACAGGAACGACTTATTCGTATCGGATCGGCACAGGATTTAGAGAAACGCTTTGTTGTGCTGAACTCACGGTTGCGGAATGTACCCGGTACGGAGTTGGGGGATACGGCGCGCTACCAGTATACCTATGAACTGTCGGAGGAAGAACGTATTCAAGGGTCACTCGCCGAACATATGGTTCGTTTCGTGGATCAGACCTCTCATTATAAAACGTGGGTAGGTCGGTATAACTGGATGATTCTCCCTTCACAGATCCGCACACTTATTGGCCCAAATACAGATATTCCCTCCAGTGTTAATGTGGATCGGGCGAATGCAGCGATTCAGCGCTGGTATGGGGAATATAGCTTGCCAGCGGATGTATATGCAGCGCCCAAAGGAACCGATCTCGAATTACTTGCCAGACAAAACCAGTTGGATGAGAAGGCAACAGTATTTCTGAGGGACGGTTACATTGTAGTGAACTTCAATATCGAAACTTTGCGCAGTGGAAATACGAATGCACCCCATCTGCAATACATTCATGCGCCGTTAATGAATCAATGGCAAATGGAAGGTTTCGATTACAGCCCGGTAGATAGTCAGGGGAGAAGCTGGCCGATGCAAGATGGGGACGTGGTTTGGTACCACGCCGATCAATCCAGCCGTAATGATTTCCAATCCCAGGTACCGCATTAGAGAGAAGTTATCGATCCATTAAGAAGGCAGACGTTATGTGAATCTACATGACGTTTGTCTTCTTTTGTCTAATTGGGATTATGGTTGGGCAGCAGAACGGGTATAAAGGGTAAGGAGCACTCGTTCTATCCATATTCATAATTTTCTCAACGAGAGGGGAACAACACATATGATTGAAGAGGGTAAGCAGGAACTATTGATTTCAGATGATACATACAGAGGAAGAGATTTAGGTGTCACCTTAGAAGCACAAGCCTGTCGCTTCAAAGTCTGGTCACCGTTAGCCGTTCAGATGGAACTACTTCTGTACCCGCCTTTGACAGGAGGGAACCCTGAAGAAGAGCCCAATCAACGGAAACAGCAGGCGATACCTATGCAAAAGAAAGAACAAGGCACCTGGTTTCTGGAACTGGAGGGCGATTTAAGCGGCTACCGTTACATGTACAAGCCTACTTTCGAAGATGGACATTCGACCAATGCTGTAGATCCTTACGCACGAGCCGTGACCATGAATGGAGAAATGGGTGTAATTGTCAGACTGGAGCAGACACATCCGAACGGATGGAGTGAGGATATACGCCCCGAATTGACCAGTCCTGTAGATGCAGTCCTGTACGAACTGCATGTCCGTGATTTCTCCATTCACCCTTCGTCGGGAATAACGAATAAAGGCAAGTACTTGGCTTTTACCGAGACAGATCTGCGTGATTCGAAGGGCAACACACTAGGGATCGATCATTTGGTTGAACTCGGGATTACCCATGTGCATTTGCTACCCGTATTTGATTTTGCGACGGTAGATGAATCCAGAGTAGATGGTGATACGACGGATGCCTCCAACTATAACTGGGGATATGACCCGCTCCATTATAATGTGCCGGAAGGTTCCTATGCATCACGTGCAGACGACCCTGAGACACGAATTCGTGAGTTCAAATCCATGGTGCTTGCCCTTCATAACAAGGGAATAGGTGTCATTATGGATGTGGTGTATAATCATACGTTTGATACGGAAGGCAGCTCTTTTGAAAAACTTGTACCAGGGTACTACTATCGTCAAAACGCCGATGGGACCTATAGCAATGGTTCAGGTACGGGTAATGAAGTGGCTACTGAACGCGCCATGGTTCGCAAGTTTATCATCGACTCGGTACGTTACTGGGCAGAGGAGTACCATGTGGACGGTTTTCGCTTTGATCTGATGGGCCTGATCGACACCACTACGATGAAACAGCTTGCAGCGGAATTACACGCCGAAGTGTCACCTTCCATATTGTTATATGGTGAACCATGGGGCGCACTGGATTCGCCTCTTGGGGATGATATGACCCTAAAAGGAACGCAACGCGGGGCGGGTTTTGCTGTGTTTAACGATAATTTCCGCGGCGTGATCAAGGGAGACAGCGATGGAGTGGGTACGGGATTTGCGACGGGGGCGGACGGGAAAGAAGACGAATTGTGGATTGGCGTCCGGGGAGCCGTTCAGGATTTTACGGATGGTCCATCCGAGACGATCAACTATGTAACGGTGCATGATAATCTCAACCTGTGGGACAAAGTTGCACGTACACAAGGACTCCACGATACCTTGAATTTCCTCACCTATGACGAGGATGGGTGTATTCGCGGTTGCGAAAGTGTGGAAGAGGCTGTAGAGAAGGCTGAGCCTTACCTGCAGATTGATCCGGAACACATTCTTGAGAATGAGACCGTTAGGCGTTGTTTGCTTGCCAACGGTATTGTTCTAACCTCCCAGGGTGTACCCTTGATCGCCGCTGGAGATGAGCTGCTTCGCAGCAAATATGGGGATGCCAACAGCCACCAGAGTGGAGACGCAGTCAACGCCATACATTGGGAGCAAAAGCAGCTGTTCAAGCCAGTGTTTGACTATTACCGTGGGCTGATTCTTCTTCGGCGAGAGCATCCCGTATTTCGGCTTCGTACACGGGAAGAGATCGAGAAGCATGTTCGTCTAATCGAAAAAGATAATGGGCTACTGGCGTATGAACTGAACGGTACAGCAGCCAGCGATCCTTGGGAACGTATTGTCGTCATCTATAACTCGGCAAAGGAAAACCGAGACCTCTCTGTTCCCACAGGAACATGGAATGTAATTGTTGAGAAAGGACAAGCCGGCGTTGATACGATACGCACTGTACAGGACGGACAGGTACATGTGAATGGGCTATCCATAACGGTGATGTATTCCAATTCCTGATCGACCCTAATCCTCAAGCAAGAGAATGTAGTGTGCTAGTAAAAGGGAGCGTGCTTACAAGGACATGTCCAATTGTCCTGTAGATTGGGTTGAAAATGAAAATGAGTCGTCCTTCCAATCGGAAGGGCGATTTTTTGTCGAGCTAAAGAGCGACGGCTCGACCATAAACAGGAGTTTGTTATACTCGGAAGTACTAAAACATCCGCCAGTTCAATGCGTAGCTAAGTATAGCTTTGTTTAAAAGCAAATGACATCCTGCTGCAATATATTCTTGTATATTTTTTTAACTTTTTTTGTCAGGACAGGTACATATGCTGTCAATCTATGGCACTTGTTTTCATATCCTATATTTTGAAAGCGATTGCTAATTGAATACACAAATTGAACCGATATGATGAGTACAGACAACCCCGGGTTGACAAATCCCGTCCCGCTCCGTAACATCGGGACAACACGAAAACAATGGATATAAAGGCGGTGGGAACGATGCCGGAATGGACTTCTTTTCGTTACGAAGGCAACGATCTTGGCTTAACATATACTCGTGCTGC
Source organism: Paenibacillus sp. CB74 (assembly GCF_055687625.1). Lineage (NCBI taxonomy): Bacteria > Bacillati > Bacillota > Bacilli > Caryophanales > Paenibacillaceae > Paenibacillus > Paenibacillus sp. CB74. Next base: position 126,396 of record NZ_CM146009.1, read on the forward strand.
AAGTACTTTTAAATTGTGGGCACCTACGGCACAACAGGTTGATATATTGATTTTTGAAGATGAAGGGCATTACAACGAGGAAGGTAAGGTGCAAGAGCATAAGGGTGAAAGGGAACATTCCTTGACACGTGATGCGGATGGAATATGGACTTTAGAGCTTACAGGCGATTGGGCAGGTTATTATTATATGTACCGTATCACTCATAATGATCAGCGGATTGAAGTCGTTGTTGATCCTTACGCGAGAGCGGTAACGGCCAATGGGCAACGAACGGCTATTATAGATCCTGACACCACCAATCCGGTCGATTGGGAACTGGATGTCAAACCTGCTTTTCTGCGTCCTGTCGATGCCGTGTTATATGAGTTGCATGTCCGTGATTTCTCCTCAGACCCACATGCCGATATTCCGTATAAGGGAAAATATCTGGCATTCACAGCATCCGGTCTGACGGATAGAGCAGGCAATAGCATTGGTGTAGACCATCTTGCCGAACTGGGAGTCACTCATGTACATCTTCTGCCTGTGGCGGATTATCAGACGGTGAATGAACTCGCTACAGCTGACGTTGGTTCCAATGTCCGAGCACCATACAACTGGGGATATGATCCGCAACATTATAACGTTCCCGAAGGTTCCTACGCTACCGACCCTCGTGATCCGGCAGTTCGAATTCGGGAGCTCAAATCACTCGTACAATCTCTGCACCGACAAGGTATTCGTGTTGTACTTGATGTTGTCTATAATCATACGTACAGCGTGGAAGAGGGACCGTTTGAACGGATCGTACCCGGCTATTATTACCGTTATCGGGAGGATGGCACCCTCAGTGATGGTTCCGGTGTAGGCAATGAACTGGCGACTGAGCGTCCAATGGTGCGAAAATATATTGTGGATTCTCTCCGATATTGGGCAGAAGAATATCATGTGGATGGATTTCGATTTGACCTTATGGCTCTAATAGATACGGAAACGATGAATGAATTGACACGCGAATTGCGGGAACAGATCGATCCGGCATTTCTGATCTATGGGGAACCTTGGACGGGTGGAGATTCGCCTTTGGACCGCAAAACATTAAAAGGAACCCAGCGAGGTCAGGGATTTGCAGTATTTAATGATCATTTTCGCAGCGCAATCAAGGGGGATAGTGATGGAAGTGGCAGAGGGTTTGTCACGGGTGCCGGAGGACAGGAATATGAGATTCTCAGAGGATTAGCCGGGGCACTGGATGATTTTACATCTTCACCTGTGGAAGTTGTCAATTATGTAACTGCCCACGACAACCTCAATCTGTGGGATAAAATTGCAACAACCATGAACCTAAGACATGAATTAGGATTTCCCGTATGGAAGGACGGACAGCCCGTGGGTGGTGGAAGTGCTGAGTCCGCTGTAAAAGCAGCAGATCCTTATCGGTATGTGGATGCAGATAATGTTTTGGATGATGAGATGATTCGACGCTCGTTACTGTCTTCCGGCATTCTGCTGACTTCTCAAGGCATTCCGTTCCTGCATTCAGGGGATGAGTTGCTCAGGTCCAAAGCCGGTGATCATAACAGTTATCGGAGCGGGGATGCGGTGAACGCCATCACATGGGCCAACAAATCACGGTTCAGACCGGTGTTTGACTACTATCGTGGTCTTATTCACCTGCGTCGCACACATCCCGCTTTTCGTATGATTGATGCTGAACAGGTACGAAATCACCTTCGTGTAATTCGTGCGGATGGCAATGTAGTTGCCTATATGCTTCAGGATGGTGCGAATCAGGACACCTGGAATCAGATTATGGTCATTTATAACGGAACGGAACATGAGCAGCATGTGGACCTGGGAGAAGGGGACTGGCATGTCGTAGTCAATGCTCATCAGGCAGGTACAGATCGGATTGAGACTGTTCGTGGTACTGTGCAGATAGAACGATGGTCATTGATGGTACTGTATGACACAGAGCGTGCTGGAGGCGCTGAGCCGTCAACAGTGGAGATTAGTTTTCCTCGCCAGGTATATAGTCCGAAGGAGACCACGCAACTGCGAGCAATCGTACGGGACAGCATTGGCAATGTGGTAGAAAAAGCCCCGGTTACCTGGACTTCTTCTGATCCGGATATTATTCAGATCCAGCCTGATGGAACAATCCATGCACTGGAACGAGGGGAAGCTTCGATTACAGTCCACTGTGGGGACATAACGGCAAGTTGTATGTTACAAGTGGATTACCGTCATGCTGAACGAATTGAAATTGTGGGCGAACCCGTCATGTACATGACCCGCATCAGCCGCTTCCGTGCCTTGGTCCTTGATCAATTTGGTCAGCCGCTACAGGATTCGAATGTACGCTGGAGCTCTTCTCACCCTGAACTTGCAGCGGTGAGTGCGGCAGGGATCGTACGTGCGATGACACCCGGAGTAACCCATATTATTGCTGAAGCAGGAGGAATTCGCGCAACTCTTGCCGTGACGATTCATAAACAGATTTCTCGAACCGTCACGCTTCGATACGAACGGGAAGACCAGCAGTATGAAGGTTGGGATGTCTGGGTATGGGGCACTGGTATGGAAGACGGAGCAGTAAGGTTGGAACGAGTCGGAAATGCCGCTGAAGCCCGCTTTCGCGTTGCTCCGGGTCTGCATCATTTGGGATTGATCATTCGATTGAATGAATGGGAAGCTAAAGATACGTGCGGAGACCGTTACGTGGACATAGTACCTGAAGATGGGGACGTGCACATTATTGTCCATAGCGGGTCAGACGAGATGCAGATCATTCGCGAAAGCGAAAAAACGGAAGATCGTGATAGCGCATAGTTTCTTTATTTATAACTTTGAACGTAGTTCGTCAAACCCTTGCTAAACCAGCAGTTGGAAGAGATTCCGACTGCTTTTTTGGTCTGAATATACGGAGAATAGCTTGGCCGAAAATAAAGAATTGTCCTGTTTCGTGTTTGAGATCCTCTATCATTGGGGTAAATATAGATATGGCCCACGATTCGGCCAAAGGAAAAAAGACCATTATGGTCTATAAGCGAAGCTTTAACGCTTTCCAACAAATATAATGTAGTGATCCCTTGAAGGAGGATGTTCAATCATGAAATCCAACGGAAAAATGGCTCAACTTACAGCAACGCCAAGAACGGAAAAGAAAGGTGCAGCACTGCGCTTGTTAAGACAAGGCGGACGAGTTCCTGCAGTCGTTTACGGCCCGGGACTTGAAGGTGCTTCAATACATGTAGATGAAAAAGAGATGCTGAAAGTGGCACGCACAGGCCGCTCCGAAATGTTCAACCTGAATGTTGAGGGTGGTAAAACGATTCCTGTACTGATCAAGGATCAGCAAGAGCGTAATGGACGTTTGCTGCATGTAGACTTTTTGCAGATTTCCAAGAACAAGCCAATCAGCGTAAGTGTATCGATCGACTTCCAGGGTACAGCAGCCGGTTCAAAAGCGGGTGGTGTATTCCAGACACAGGAGACACAGCTGGAGGTAGAAGGATTGCCTGCGGATCTGCCAACGTCCATTGAAGTTGATGTTAGCGGATTGGATATTGGTGATCGCTTGACTGCAGCGGACGTCAAACTGGATAAAGGTTTGACACTCGTAACATCTCCTGAATCAATCATTGCGTCCGTCATGCCGCCACAAGCGGCTGAGGAAGAGCCAACAGCTTCTGCTGATGAAGCCGCTGAACCAGCAGCTGAAGAAAAAGCTGAAGAAGAATAAGCCAAGCTTGGTGATCTCATCAGACCCCATGCTTAGCCGAAGCCCAGTCCCCGGACTGGGCTTTTTATATTTCACGGATGAGAAGTTATGATAGTCGCATGAAGGAAAAGAATGTACTACAATACATGTTAAAGGGCAAGAAAGTAGGTATATTTCAATGTTTGATCCAACGGTGTATGACAATCTGAAAGTAGGGTTTGAGAATTATCTCTATGATATGGATAACCTGGATGAACGTATTCAGATTACGGGGCGTAAAGATCGGCTGGAGATGGCAGTGATGTCCAGAGAGTTCACAATACAGTTCTGTCTCAGGGATCGTCCGGAAGTAACAGGAGAAGTCATATTAAGCAGTTCCCTTGAGGAACTTGCAGCAGAGATATTGGAGAAGCCTGGAGCGCATCCGGGTTGCCGATTGGAACTGCGGTTTGGTATGGATGTGAAGGAGACCCAGACACAGTGCTCGGCTATTCGTTCATTATTGCAGATGGGCTGGCCTGACCAGCGGATGTGCCTGAACATCCGCTATATCTTTGATGAAGAGCCAATCACATACAACGTCATGGCTCATGTATACTTTGACCGTAGTGTGAATGAAGACCAGATGGGAGATATTCCTGAACTATGTGAGCATATGGTGAATGTGATGAATCAATTATTAGAGTTGTTGCATAACCAGTAATTCCAAGAAAGCCTTGTCTCTTTGGTGAGATTAGGCTTTTTTTTTGCATTTTTTTAAAAGTTTGTGTAGGCTTTCAGGCTTAGGTTTAAGGTCATTGGGGTTAATGTTTTACGCAAGCAAGTAAGAGAATGTATATTAAAAGGGGGTAAGAGTGCAATTGGACTATACTGAAACGGTGAAATTGCGAAAAATAATATTGGGACTAAAGATTTAGTTCTGTACTAAAGGAACTAGTTTTCCTTGCCGATAAAATATCGAAGGGGAGAAACTACATGACAGAGAAATTAATTCGTCTGCTGCGTATACTTCAGGCTATACAAGCAAATCCTGGAATTTCGGCCAAAGAGTTGGCGCTGAAATGCGGTACGACTGTACGCACGATATATCGTGATCTCCGGATTTTGGACAGGGTTGCCCCGATTATGAACGAAGGATATGGCAAAGGTTACCGATTTATTGGTGAGTTTGCCATGTATCCATTAGATTTTACTGAACAGGAGGCAATGGTCTTCTCCATGCTTCCGTCCGTAGTTGATACCTCCAAGTTACCTGCTGAGTTCGATTCGGCTTTTGACAAGGTCATGTCGGCTCATACCAAATTAAAATCAAGAAACAGTGACATTGTAGAGAATATTGCGGGAATTATTCGTATGGGCACGCCAGCTTATCGTGAGGAAGGAAAAGATCCTAATCTGCTGATTCCCATCATCGAAGCTATTCTAAGCCAGCAAACTATTCGTACTCAATATCATACGCTGACAAGAAATGAGATTACAGTTCGCGATATCGATCCTTATTATCTCATTCCGCGTGATCAACGTTTTTATCTGATCGGCTACTGTCATTTGCTGCAAAAAGTTCGATTGTTCCGAATTAGCCGTTTTTTGGATGTAACACGAACCAATGCCGGTTTCGACAAGGGTGACTTCAATATAACACAGTATATGAAGAACACATGGTCTATTGACCGTGGAGACGAGCATATCCATTTCAAGGTAAGATTCTCTGAGAAAATAGCCCCCTACATAAAAGAAGAAGAGATGTTTGTTCGCCCGCGAATGACGAATATGTCGGATGGGGGATTGTTATTTGAAGTGACACTGAATAGCAGCCGAGAATTTTTGAAATGGTTGTATCAATTTGGACCCGAGGCAGAGGTGCTTGAACCACGGGAGTTTCGTAGAGAGATACGCAGGCAACTTGTCGAGTGGTTGGAACATTATGAGACTGATGTATCTTTGTGAATTTTAATTATGGACAAATACAAGAGAAGGAGCAGGTCGTATGAGCACTAAATTATTCGCAGCTATGTATGGGATGGACCACTATCATGGAGTACAGGTTTTACATGTGGGGGATACCGTGTATCTCGTCAAAGATCCAGACAATCGATTGGATCAACAAGCAATTAAGGTCGTTATTCCACCGATTGGAGCGGTAGGCTATATCGTTAATGATCCGCTTGTCGTACCTCATGGATGTTGGACCGGGAAGGCATTCTACGATGTATTTCATCAACTAACGTGTGCCAAAGTACGATTCATGATGAGAGATATGGTTATTATGGAGTTAATTGAGATGAGTCACATTCCTGTTCCACAGATGGATTCTTTGATTGCGGGATGGCAATTTCGTGAAAAAGCTTGATCATCTTAAAGAGCAGGTTTACATGGGGCAAAAAGCTCATAACAGAAGAAGGCTCATTGACGGATGAGCCTGGTATAGGTGGCTTCCAGATGCATGGCTGTTCTGGCCCAACTGAAATGTGCCTTTGCGCTGTCTCGGCCAGCCTTCCCTAACATCTCGGCAAACGTGGGGTTGCTTGCAAGTTTGTACAGGCAGGAGGTGAAACGTTGGGGACGCTTATAATCAGTGACAAGGTATCCATTAATACCTGATTCAATAATCTCACGAATGCCTCCGTTATCAGAAGCAATGACAGGTAATCCTGAAGCCATGGCCTCAACATTGACCAGACCAAAAGCTTCATGTTCTTGGGAGGGACACACCAGACAATCGACGGCCCGATACAACTGATCGATATGCTCATGGTTTATCTGACCACGAAAGGATACATGCACTTTTTGTTTATGGGCAAGTTCGCGAAGTTTACGCATGTAATACGGAGGGCCTTTGCCTGCAACGACCAGTTGGACAGGCATCTGTCGCTGAAGGAGGGCAGTCGCACGAATTAATACGTCTACGCCTTTTCCAGGGATGAGCCTTCCGACATATAAAATAGAGAATGGTTTAGTCACTCCAAATTGTGTACGCAGTTGAATCTGTTCTTCGCTGGATTCAGCAGGCCTGAAGCGGCTTAGATCCGCACCCAATGGAACCACACTCATCCGGCGTTTTACCAACGGAAATCTGCGGCCTAGCCTTTGTCGCAGGGATTGGCTGTTAACGGCAATCCAATCCGCTTTTTTCATCAATGTGAGTCTGGAAGTTCCGGGCTGAGCAAAGGTTAACGAGTGAAGATAGAGTACAACGGGAGTGCGTGGAAAAGCTTGTTTGATGTTCGCCATACTTCGTGGCCTGTTGTCCACTTGAATTACATCGTAGGGTTGTTTGGATAACTGACGTATGACGGCTTTGGTGTATCTGACAGGACTCGATGCAGGGACACGTTGAATGGTGATGCCATCAATCTGTTCTGTGGCAGCGAGACCTTCCATTTGACGAGTTATGATAGTCACCTGATGGCGGTGTGCAAGTTCGCGGGCAATCCCTAATATACAGATTTCCACGGAACCATTACCGGGCAAAGGTAATTTCTCGGGTGCAACCATAGCAATTTTCATTAACTGGCTCCTCCTTGTCCGACATCGGTAACAATCTTCGTCGTATATCTTATGAGAAGCTGAGGTATTTGGCTCCTGCAAAAAGGCAGGTGAACACCCATATAAGCGTGCAGGAATAATCTGCTGCGTGGAATGAAGCGGAGATTTTCAGCTTTTGTGATATACTGTACGGGAACAATTGAATTCGTTACATGTATAAAAGCAGGAGGAAAATAATGTTACATTCTATGCTGGGACGCTTCCGGCTGATGTTGTGGTTGCAGGGAATTTCGTATGTATTGTTACTGTTTGTTGCTTTTCCGTTGAGAGATGCCGGAGTTATGCCGCAGGCTGTCACTTGGTTTGGAAATTTGTACGGTTTTTTATTTTTAATGTACTTGTTATTTATGGTGAGCATGTACACCTCACAGAAGTGGCGTCTGCGTCGTCCAATTGCCCTCTTCTTCATTTCTTTCATTCCACTGGGGAATATGATTTACGATGTTGTCGTATTCCGTAAGCTGTACCGTCAACGAAATAAAGCTTGACTTTATTTAAGATTATGAAATATGATGAGTACAGGTTTAACAACCCGTTCCAACTAAAACTACATATTCCTGTTAAAGGGGAGTAGCTTTTACAGTAAAGTCGTCAATTCGGGATCGTATCCCCGGCTTTATTGGCAGCAAATTTGTTGTTAGCGAGACCTTTACCAAGTTTTCATGCTCGGTAAAGGTCTCTTTTTGTGGATATAAAAGGACCTTACCAGCGATGGTAAAGGTCCTTTTTTTTGTACATCATAAGGATATTAAGGAGGAGTCAACGTTGGAAGTTTCATTATTATTGGAATATGGGTGGGTGTTGGCTGTCTTAGTAGTTCTAGAAGGATTACTTGCAGCAGATAATGCATTGGTACTCGCAATTATGGTTAAACATCTACCTGAAGAGAAGCGCAAAAAAGCGTTGTTCTATGGTCTGATGGGCGCATTTGTTTTCCGTTTAGGTTCATTGTTCCTGATCTCTTTCCTCGTCGATGTGTGGCAAGTACAAGCGATCGGTGCCCTGTATCTCCTATACATTTCGATTAACCACATTGTTAAAAAGATACTGGGTAATCGCAATAAAACAGATGAAGCTGCTGATTCGACGCCAAAGAAACCGAAAAAACAATCTGGTTTCTGGATGACCGTATTCAAAGTCGAAGTAGCCGATATCGCATTTGCAGTCGATTCCATTCTTGCTGCAGTTGCCTTGGCCGTGGCGTTGCCACCAAGTGGATTGCCTGCAATCGGGGGACTTGACGGAGGACAGTTTATCGTTATTTTCCTCGGTGGATTCATCGGGCTTGTGATTATGCGTTTTGCAGCCTCATACTTTGTGAAATTGCTTCATTCCCGCCCAGGGCTTGAAGTTGCGGCTTTTGTGATCGTAGGTTGGGTAGGGGTTAAACTGGCAGTTATTACACTTGCACACCCTTCATTGGGTGTTCTAGATGAGCATTTCCCGGAAAATAAAATTTGGAAATTCGGATTCTATATTGTACTGATCACCATTGCGGTATGTGGTTGGTTCCTGTCTTCCAAAGTTCCTGAAAAAGAAGACGAAAATCCGGTTGATGAGTTGGAAAAACAAGCAGGTTTGTAATAATCATGTTACGCTAACAACATCATTATTATTAAGAAAAGAGGGGACTGTCCTAGGACGGTCCCCTCTTATGGTTTATACATAAAGTCTGCACCATGGACCTATTTCCAAGAAAAGGGTTGACACATGAATTTCAGTCCCTTTATTATAAGACTTAACATTAACGAAGGGAGGCCGAGAGACATGATGCTTGGTTATGATCTGAATCTAACAGGGCGCAAGGTGGATACAACTGCATATCAGGCTCATCGTCTCATTGGCCTCATACGGTCGACATAGGGGATAGGCATATCGTTTAGCGGGTTTTATAATCGATATGCGTTCTTCGCTTATATCATAGCGATGGATAACAGACACACAAGCATGTTTAAGCTGTTCTGTTCTCCGTTATTGTCATTCAGTAGAAGTCATGGGCGACTAGCCTATGGCTTTTTTTAGTTTTATTTTATAGATGAATCAGCAAACCGAATTTGCTGAACGTACAGGAAGGAATAATACACTTTTATGAATACAGACTTTAATTTATTTAATGATCCAAATGAAAACGCAGGTGGCTATCGCCATGAAGTGAAGTTGCCCGCGGGCGACCTAACCGTATATGCAGCACAACAACTCTTTTCCTCGCTCGATTACAAGGTATTCGAGATGGCGAACAATAATCTGCAGATTCCGGGAATCTCTTATATGAGTTACACGCCAGACGTACACGTCGGTGTAGGTACATGCATTGGCACGACAGCCGTGTGGGATGCACAGAGCGGATACGTTTCTCCCTCCATCGTTGGCAGTGACATTGGCTGTGGCATGCGAGTGCACATGACGAACTTGCACAAGGACGAATTGAAAGACATCAAGCTTCGCCGTAAACTTGTCAAAGCCATAGAGAAAGTATTGCCAATGGAGGCGAACCAGCGAGGTCATTACTCGGATATAAGACTGGAGCACATTGTTCGTAAAGGGCTGCATGGTTTACCCAAAAAATATATCCCTGACAGCTTTACACCGAAAAAATCAACCTCGATAACCCATGTGGAAAGCAGCAAATTCAGTTACGATGAGGATGTGTTAAATCACATTCCTGATATGACGTGGCATCGTTCGCATCGTCAGCTCGGTACACTGGGCGGAGGGAACCATTTTGCCGAGATCCAGGCGATTGAGATCACCGAAGAGAATCGTGAAATCGCAGAAGCTTGGGGATTGTACGATGGACAGATCGTGGTCATGATTCATTCCGGCTCTCGTGCATGGGGCGGATATGTCAGTCAGACGAGTTCTTCAGCGATTGCGAAAGTCATGCAGCGTCTTAACTTGGGCACATCCGATCCAAGACTGGTATTTGCGCCGCTGGAGCATGCAGAAGGTCGTCATTATGTGAACATGATGTATTCTGCATTGAATTACGCTGTTGTCAATCGTCACCTGATTGCGTATGCTATTCGCGAAGCATTCCGGGATGTGTTTGGCCCCAAATGTGAATTTCGTACGTTATACGACCTGATGCACAACTACGCCTGGGAGGAATCCCATGCAGACCAAGACTCCGTTTTTGTACATCGAAAAGGAGCGACACGTGCGTTGCCGGCGGGTCACCCGGACAATCCCAAGCCTTATCTGGCAACTGGACATCCGGCGCTTATTCCCGGTTCGATGGGAACTGCTTCATATATCATGGTCGGTCAGCCACAGGGCGCTGATAATTATTATTCCATATGTCACGGCGCGGGTCGCATACGTTCACGAACAGCAACGAAACGATTGGTTACTGTAGAGGATTTTGCTACGGCACTTGGCGTCGGCACAGAAGATGAGATCGTGGTAAACCAGCGCTCACTTGAATCCATTATTGATGAATCACCACAGGCTTATAAAAATGTAGACGAAATCATAGACAGTGTAACCGGCGCAGGCTTGGCTCAAGTTGTAGCCAAATGCAAACCGCTTGCCGCGGTAAAGGGAGCGAAATAATGACAATACACGAACAACAAGTAGATCCTACCCGGGCAATCTATAGCTACGATGAACAACATGATACCCGTATTCGAGTGGAAGGGTACGCCATCTATTCAAGGCTGATTCGTGGCATCAGCGAGGCGCTACATCAGCGATATGGGATTGAATACAAACTGTATGCCAGTTCTGACCCGAACAATGAATATTGGGAGTTACTCCGGGAAGACTTGCAAAATGGAAGTACCGAAGTGGAATTGGTAGCCCGCATTTTCGAGGATCTGGAGCTTCAGACGTTGCATTACGATGATGATGGTGATGTGCCCACGTATGGTGTGCACTACTCCATCCGCAACAACGTATTTGCCTATCCAAAATGGGGCGTTGCACTTGTGCGGGTTCCATTTTTCCGAGAGAACGGGATCTATAGCGAAGACTTTGTATTTGCTGTCGGGGATGAAGAGATGAAGCAATTTCTCGGAAGTGTCCGGGAACGGGAACGTCAGCAAAATATGAAAAAAGTGACGGTGTATACCGATGCCCGCAATGGCAGCGACCGTCATGTCGAATCGATTACTCGCTCTGTGAGAAGAGAGGATGTTGTTCTCTCTGCACAGATTAAACAGGATATTTTCCGCTCGCTGGATCAGTTCTTCGAAGCGGATCGTTCCTTTTACAGAGATTACGATATCCCATACAAACGGGGCATTCTATTGTATGGACACCCCGGAAACGGTAAGACCACATTGGTGAAATCCATTGCAGGAAGTATCCCGGGACCGGCTGCGTATTGGCAGATAACGGAGTATACCAACAGTGAATCGGTGCGTGAAGTGTTCGAGGCTGCCAAGCGACTCGCACCGATGGTACTGATCATTGAGGACATCGATTCGATGCCGGATGAAGTTCGTTCCTTTTTCCTGAATACATTGGATGGAGCTACGTCCAAAGAAGGCATTTTCTTGATCGGGACAACGAATTATCCTGAGAAAATCGATCCTGGCCTTATGAACCGTGCTGGACGGTTTGACCGGGCTTACGAAATTCCGTTGCCAGATGAAGCACTGCGCCTGCAATATTTACGCCAACGTGGCTTCACCGTATTCGCGGGTGAAGAGGGCACGGTAGAAGCAGCTCGTCTGACCGACACGTTTTCTCTTGCGCAGCTAGGTGAGTTGTATGTGAGCGCTGCGCTGGAATGGCATCAGAATGGACAGACCGATATTGTAAAAGTCATTCAGTCGATGCGTGGCGAGCTGGACAAGAGTCACAAACATACGTGGCTGGCGCAGCCAGGTAAGGGCCGTGCAGGCTTTTATTGATCAGATCTAACCCATCAATCCTATAATATGACGCAAATTTATAAATAATCCTACCTCAATTGGTGATACTAACCTTGTCTGCTCTAACATACAATGACTTTCGGGAGGTACATAACGCAGCCCTGAGCTGGTGAGATGCCGGAAAGTGACGTGATCTGTTTCATACTGGGCCACAGCCTATTTTGCAGAGAAGAATGCATGGGACAAACGGTAATATGCAAAAATTTTTATGCCAATTGTTTAAATGCTTCTGTAGCGGTTAATAGTAGACAGACAACAACAAAAACTTTAATTAGAGGTGAATGATATGGGTTGGTTATGGTCATTAATTATCGGTGGTATCATTGGTTGGTTGGCAGGTTTGATCGTTGGTCGTGACATTCCAGGTGGTGTTATTGGTAACATCGTTGCGGGTTTCATCGGTGGATGGTTAGGTGGAGTAATCTTGGGTGATATGGGTCCTGAGATGGGCGGATTCTACATTGTGCCTGCATTGATTGGTGCGATTGTTCTTGTAGCCATCGTAAGCTTGATCTTCCGTTCGATGGGACGTAGTCGCGGGTAACACATTCAAGATCAGTTCTTGAATAAGTTGTTGCTACATTGCATTACCTAATGAATAAAATAAATTACCAATGAAGAGGTTGATTGAGAGCCATAACGATGGCTTTCAATCAACCTCTTGTTGTTTTAGAATATAAGAAGGTATGCGTAATGGCTATCTATATTCATACGTAGTTTAGATAAGAGGGGATGAACGGAATGGAAAAAGCTACATTCGCCGGCGGATGTTTCTGGTGTATGGTTACACCGTTCGAAGAACAACCGGGCATTCATGGGATTATATCGGGTTATACTGGCGGTCACGTCGAGAATCCAACATATGAGCAGGTCAAATCAGGGGAGACCGGTCATGTCGAAGTGGTTGAAATTACATTTGATCCGGAAGTATTCCCTTATGAACGACTGCTGGAGCTATACTGGCCTCAGATTGACCCGACAGATGACGGAGGACAGTTCCAGGATCGGGGGACACAGTATCGTACGGCAATCTTTGTGCATAATGAACGTCAACGTGAGCTTGCTGAACAGTCTAAACAGGAACTGGCAGCCAGCGGACGATTCACTCAACCGATTGTTACGGAAATTCGGGATGCCGTCGTGTTCTATCCTGCTGAAGACTATCATCAGGATTACCACAAGAAAAACGAGAAACATTATAAGGAAGACCGTGCGTTATCCGGACGGGACGAATTTATCGAGCAGAACTGGAAATAATGCATCAGATCACATGAAAAGCCGGGCGAGTTCCAGTTGGAACTCGCCCGGCTTTTTGGCTGTATGGATGCTGAAATCAGCCATAACGGTTATCTGATTGTTCCCACCAGTATTTCTACGTCAATGGTAATCTTCGACAAGGAAGTTTGAATTCTCACCAGGGATGATCCCGACCGATGCCAGGAAAGTGGTGTCATATGAACGAGTGAATCCAGCATGTTTGCGGTGACGGGCAGCGTGTAGGTCAGCGGAATGCTGGCGATGAGATGATGATGTTTGCGGAATCGGTCCAGCGTAAGTTCCCGGCCGTCTGCTCGATCAGGTCGATTCAGGAACAGCATTTCTCTTAGTTCAATTAAATATCGTTCACGGGGGATGACTTTGATGATCCATCCCCCATCTTTCAGAATTCGTCCAAACTCTCCATAATTGGAAGGAGAAAATATATTCAGGATGATGTCCAGCTGACCTTCTGCAAACGGACTGCATGCAAGATCGCCGACAAACCAAATTTGCTGGTTGTAGGCAGAGGAAGCCATGGCAATGCCTTCTTTGGCAATGTCAATGCCCCAGCCAACGGCTGGAGTATCCTGCGTAATCTGCTGCAGAAATGTTCCCTCTCCTGTGCCGGCATCCAGAATATGCACGGGATAGCTGATGTCAACCGAATAACGTGAGATCCACCTGCGTAGTACTTCGGTCAAAGGAGCATAAATACCGGTTTCCGATAAGATATTCCTTTTGGCAGTAAATAAACGTTTGTCATAGTTGCCCTTGAAAAAACGTGTCATGAAATTGATATAGCCTTGTCTTGCAAAATCAAAGCTATGCCTGGACACACATTGAATGCTCCCTGAGTTAATGGTTGCCATAGGGCTATGACAGATGGGACAGTTCAACATATGGATGTATGGATTAATAAGCGCAGCGCTACGTTCTCTGCGATGGACTGACATGGAATAACACCCCATTCATTCAGATTTGGATAACTGAAGAAAAGGGCATAACAAATAAACCTCTGCACGAAATTCAAAAAAAGAGGTTTATGGCTATGCCCCAAGTTATCTATATCGAATGAACTGAATAATCATAGGAAGGTTAAGCTCCTTTTGCCTATCAAGATTAGGGTGAAGCAAGAGAACGTTACTAGTATAACAGGATGAGAAGAAATGACAAGTAAGGGGAGCCAGGTGAATTTGAAATAAAAGAGCGCCCTGTCAACCGTTTAGACGGTCATACAGAAGCGCTCCGTTCATTATTTTGCAGCAGCCTTTAATACATATTTGGACAATGTCTCATCGTTCATCGAATAGATGACATCATCGACATAGGTAGAGACACCTTCTAATGAAGGAACGGAGGCACTGGTCGTGTAGATATGCACATCTTCCAGTGTCTGCGGATCAAGAATGTATCCTGTTTTGGCAAAATCAAGCTGGTACTGACCATCCTGTGTCTGGTCAACATGCATTAATGCAGGCTGTGCGTCCTTGAACGTACGCTCGGTCACTTTGCCTTTCATCGTATACAGTTCCAGCTTCTGCCCTGTAAGGACCGTATAGCCGTTGCCAGCCGTTTGGATGTAGGCATCACCGGCAATGGCACGTCCCCATGCAAGCTTGCCGTCGGTGCCAAAGCCCATCAGTCGGTTACCCGTATTCTCGAAATTGGCACGCATAAGGATGGAACCATCGTCCAGAATGGCCAGCGATTCACCGCCGCCATCTCCCAGTGTATTGGCATTGGCAGGGAATTGGTAGAAGGCCAGACGATTCAACGTACGATCATAGATCTCCACCTTGGGATTCGCAGCTTGCTGCCAGAAGTTGCCTACCTTGGTTTGTTTGCTGGCATCCACTACAATTCGACCATGATCAGCCTTGAGCACGCTGCCGTTAATGGTCTTTTCGGTAATTAATTTGCCCTTTTTGTCATATAACGAGATGGCTGAGCGAACGGAACCATTTGACTGCACGCCCTGACTTGAAGCAACCATCAGCGTATCGTTATCCAAAAGGGATATGCTTGCAGGTGAGTTCACCGTTTTGATCCAGTTGGTTTTACCGGATGTATTGAATGAGTACAATTTTTTGGTTTTGTCCGAATATTCCATATACACATAAGCTGTACCGTTACTGGCATATACCGAATCGGAGTATGTGGTGTAAGGACCGCTTTTCTCATGGAATATCGTATTCCACTTCAATTGCCCAGTTGTAGCATCGAATGCTTGGAGAGAGTCCAGTTGCCAGTCCAGTGTAGTTTTGCTGCTTGTTTTTGTTACGGCCTGGGAGGCATGTACATATACAAGATTTTTGGATGGCACGGCATGGATTGCCTTGATCAGGACATCTTTTTCGGTATTGGCCTCAGATAACATCAGGGAAGATGACGTCCACGCTGGTTTGGGCATGGATTCGGTTGAGGCAGCAGCGTAACTTGTTGTATTCATGGTGAAGAGGAGCATGCCGCTAAAAATGAGGGCAGCCCATGTTTTGGACTTGTGTTTGGTCAATGTATGCAAGTGATAAACCACCTTTCTTCTTCGGTTCAAAAGAGAACCGATTGTTGAATTTTACCATTGAAGTGAAGTGCAATTCAACCGAACACACTGTAACCTTTTATCATGGATTTGTCGAAAAAACTATGTTTGGAGAAGTCTGAGGGTTACAGGGAATTCATCTTCTTTCGATCAAGGTTGAAGTCTGATATATTTAGTGCGGTGATAAGCCATATCTAATTAAGACGTTGGATAGAACATAGGGAAAAGAACAAGGAGAAGAGCTATGAACTGGAGTGAAAATGTGACCCTATGGGTCATCGGAATTATTGTCATATTACTATTGTTGGCCTGGATTATTCGGCGTATTATCGGGCACGGTCAGCGGATACGAAGTGAAGCCAATCCCAGGAAGATTACGATAAAGGACATCGACAAGATGGAGGATGGTTCGGAATTTGAATTATATCTTTATCATCTATTCGAAGAACTCGGGTACGATGAGGTTCATAAAACGACGAGCAGCCGGGATTTCGGTGCGGATCTTGTATTTGTGGATCGACTCGGCAGGCGGAGTGTTATACAAGCGAAGCGATACGGTGCGAACCATCCGGTAGGATTAAGCGCAGTGCAGGAGATCTATACATCCATGCGTTATTATGAAGCTGACCGGTCGATTGTATTAACGTCCGCCCGTTACACGGAAGCTTGCCGGACGCTTGCGGCAGTCAATGGAGTGAAGTTGCTGGACCGGGAAGATCTGATGGAATTAATCCTTTTATTCAAGGCGAGAAGAGTGGAGGAAGCATTGGAACTGATCGAAGAAGATGATCATGAACCAATCGAAACGTGGCAGTCTCGGCGAAAGCGGCAATCCCGCTAAGTACGCGGTGGAAGCCTTCTTAAATATGTATATGCCCATTCCAGCAGGAAGCACCTTCACTTGCGTAGCTGCACATGATATATTGAGTGTATATCAACCAAAGGAGTGTGTAATCCATTATGGCACGTACACAAACACAAAAAGCATTACGCAAAGCAGAGCGGTCAGGCAAGTGGTGCTCGGAACAGAGCCGACGAGTTAACGGAGATTATGGTGCATTATCCCAGCATGTACGTCTCATGCCTACGAAGCAGGAAAAATTGCAAAAGGTCAAACACAAGAAGCAGATCATCCAGGATGGTGGTGCTTCTTTTTATTTTGTCTATGAGAAACGGATTGCTGGATAAGTAAGACGATTATAATCCTTTCTTTGGTTGGAAAGTAATCATGTGGACTGTTAAAATCGATCTTATAAATTGGCTATAAATTCTGTACATATAATGAAGGGGAGAACCTATACATATGACAACAGAGCTGCACATGAATAAAAAAATCGTTCGGCGTTTCTTGCTGCAAACGCAAGCTTTACTGGAACGTTGGCCCGCAGTTTCCTTACCATCGGGACCCGATCAAGTTCTGAGTTTGATTCGCTCACTTGGTTGCGTGCAGATCGATCCTGTAGCTGCTGTAACCGGAAACCAGCATCTGGTGCTGGGTGCCCGTGACCCGGGTTATACGGCTGACAGCTTAAATTCGCTGCTGAGTGATCATAAGGTGTTTGAATATTTTGCAAATGCTGCCTGTGTCATTCCAATCGAGGATTATGCTCTCTTTGAACCTGTGCGTGCCCGATTAAGGGAGCGTCTGGCTCCATCCTTACAAGGTCTGGAGAAAACAGTGCAGCATGTTTTACAGCGTTTGAAGGAGGAAGGACCTTTACCTTCAAGAGCCTTCCGTGCTGTTGAACGGGTAAGTGGTTATTGGGACAGTGCAGATGTGCCAAAGACGAAGGATACCACACTTGCTCTGAATCTACTGTTAGACTCTGCTGTGATTCGTGTGGTGGCGAGGCAAGGGAATGAACGTTATTTTCATATTACCGAATCCGGATTGCAACAACAGGGACTTCCGATGAAAGAAGATATGGATGTGTTGGCCCAGAAGCAGGCTCTGCTGGATAAATACATTCATGCGTATCGCGTTGTAGATGCCCGGGATCCCCGTCTGGGTTGGCTAAAATCTACAGCGGCTGAACGACGCGCCGATATTGCTGCCCGTGTGTCAGATGGGCGAATGATCCCGCTTAAGGTGGAGGACGTGGCGACGCCTTATTATATTCGAGCTGAAGATGAGGATTTGTTATTGCACATGGAGAGGGAAGAGCCACACTATGATCCATCAGGCCCGGTCCGTTTCCTGCCGCCACTGGACAATCTGTTATGGAGAAGAGAACGTATTGTCGATTTATTCGATTTTCATTATAAATGGGAGATCTATACACCAGAGGTGAAAAGAACCTACGGTTATTATGTCATGCCGATTCTTCATGGTGATCGGTTAATCGGACGTATGGACCCGCGACTTGATCGCAAAACTGGAGTGCTTACCGTTCGTTTGTTATCAATGGAAGAGACTGCTCCACCTGTGGAGGAATGGATTGCGGATTTTCGGGAGGGCCTTCAATTCTTTGCGTCCATGCATGGAGCGCATTCAATCACTATTGAGAAGACGGTACCGAAAGAGTTGAAAAAACAGCTTAAATCGATTTGATCAGGGGATACACGAAAGAATGTAAGGATATGAAATTAAAATGGCGTAGAAAGGATCTAGGATGAAAGGATCTAAAAAATAGACAAAAAAGGGGAGAACCCGGTGGTTTCCCCTTCATTGATTGTACAATCAGATCTTTAACATGGCATTAGAAGTGCTAACGAAAATCTAAGTTTGCGTACTCGCCAAAACTTTTTTAGTTCACCAGATGGGGCACTTCAACGTTTGGATCAACGTCTGCTTCATAATCCACACCGTCGGTTTCAAAACCAAACAGTTGGAAGAATTCGCGACGATAACCTTCCAGATCGGACAGATCATAGATGTTCTCTGTAGTCAATTCATTCCAGAGCTTCGCGACTTCTTGCTGAACGTCATCTCTCATCTCCCAATCGTCGATACGAATGCGACCTTCTGCATCGGTTGGAACTTCTCCTCCTGCATACAGGCGATCAGCGAACAGACGCTGCAATTGCTCGACACATCCCTCATGCAAGCCTTTTTCTTTCATGACTTTGTACAATGCTGAGATGTACAGCGGCACGACTGGAATTGCGGAGCTGGATTGAGTCACCAGCGCTTTGGCGACAGTTACATAAGCACGTCCACCCTTGGCACTTAGACGATCATTCAACTTGATTGCAGTCGCTTCCAGATGATTCTTGGCCTGACCGATGGAACCATCACGATAGATGGCATGGGTAAGTTCAGGTCCGATGTAGGAGAAAGCGATCGTTGTTGCATCATCCGCAAGTACGCCGCCTTGTTGCAGGGCATCCATCCACAGTTCCCAATCGTCTCCACCCATTACGGTTACGGTCTGACGAATTTCCTCTTCCGTTGCCGGCTCCAGCGTAACGGAGCTGATTTCGCCTGTGTGGAAGTTTACTGTTTTATTCGTGTAGGATTGTCCGATAGGCTTCAGCACAGAATTGAACACTTCACCCGTGTTTGGATCGGTACGGCGTGCCGAGGCTACGCTGTATACGACCAGATCCACTTGACCGAGTTCACTGCGAATCAGTTCAACGGCTTTGTCCCGTGTTTCGTTTGCGAATGCATCACCTGTGATGCTGTACGATTTGAGGCCTGCTTCTTCAGCGGCTTTTTCGAATGCAGCGGAGTTGTACCAGCCTGCGGAGGCTGTACGTTTTTCTGTGGAACTGCTCGGACGGTAAATACCGATCGTATTCGCTCCCGCTCCAAAAGCGGATACAACGCGTGACGCCAGACCGTATCCGGTGGAAGCGCCGATTACGAGCACATTACGGGGGCCTTTGAGATCCGGCTGTGATTTCACATAATCAATCTGTTCCTGCACTTGCGCAGCGCAACCTACAGGGTGGGAAGTGGTACAAATAAAACCACGTGTTCTTGGTTTAATAATCATTTATTTGCATCCTTTCATATTCAGCTCATGTTTCAGCATTTCGATCAAATGCTCGTATACATACCTCCTTATTGTAAAACAATTACTACGGAAACGGAAACCGTTTCGTTTGATTTCGCCGGAAGGGTGGCGTTATATCTCTAATTTTGCGATGATGTGCATATAATGTACTCGCTTGTTAGGGTAGAAAGGACAGGAATGCCATGCTGAAGGAACGCATTGAACTGCTAAGCAAAAGAAAACAAATCTCCCGTAAAGACCTTGTGGAAGGTCTGGTCACGCAGGCCCACTTTGCCAATATTCTGGCGGATCGTTATCCGCTCCCTGAGGATTTGGCAGAAGCTATCGCCGGACGTCTGGGGGTATCCCCTTCCTATATTCTAAAGGCTGCGGCTCAGGACGAGGAAACACTCGAACGGGCAGAGGTCATCTTCGAACAAATGTCTGTTCCAGCGTCGTCGATATCCGAAGAGACGGTGCATGCGCTGTCAGATCGGGATGACACACTGACTGTTGAGCTGACAACGGCTTTGATGAAGGCGGTATATTATCAACAGTTAAATGATGCAACGGCACATGAATATATACATACGTCCTATCTTAATTTTTACCTGGAGAAGTATGGTCGCCCAGACGATATTGATCTGCCACGCCCGTTAGTCAAGGCACTTTTATTCTATAAAATACAATATTATCGCTCCAAAATGGCCTTTGTAGATGTACTAACTCATGCAACCAGGCTCAGTGAGCTGGCGCTTCCTGGCAGTGAATTCTGGCTGTCTGTGCAAAATATCAAGATGGAAGCCTACATCCAGGTTAAACAGTATGAAGAGGCGAAACAGGTATTCGAGCTTACGATGCGTCATGTATATGATCAGCGGCTGTTCCATCGATTGTCCGGGTTATATGTGGCATATAGTGGTTATTGTTTCGCAATGGGACTGGTTCAGGAGGCACTCTCGGCATTAACCATGGCGGAGGCGAACCTCGTATATGCGGGGAACCAAGGCGATCTGGTGACCGCAATTGCCAACAATCGGATTGTTATGTTAACGATGACAGGTGAATTGGATCAGGCACAGGCGGAGATTGAACGATTTGAGTCACTATTGCAGCAGGAAACGGAAGAAACACAGCTCGCGATGCGGCCGCTCGTCTGTATATATCAATGCGAAGTGGCTCTGGCGCGGAAGAACTGGGGCGTACTTGCACAAAGTGTAGATCAACTCTTGAAATGTGCAACAACCCAGGACCATCAGATGAGCGGAACCTTCTACCAGAGCCAGCTGGCTCTTGCGCATGGAGATCGCGAAGTTTTCATGGAGCGTGCGCTTGCCTGTCTGCCTTATTTTGAATCCGCGCAGCATGTCGTGCGCCTTGAACCATTATACGAAGGATTGGCCGTGGTGTCTGAGGATCAGCGCAAATACAAGGAAGCGGCGATGTATTATCGGAAGCTGGTATATTTGTTACGCAAAAAATAGAGCGGTAGCATGATATCATCCGTTTGGAAGAGATGGATCACTATGGGTCTCTTATAAGTATGTTTCCTGGATACAGCCGGCTGACAAGTCGGCTTTCTTTCTCATTCCACTATAAATTTGATTCCATTTCAAGAGCATAAGCCGTACTAAGCTCCACAAAGTTCAGAACTTCGTCAGATACGGGATATAGTCCTGACTCTGTAGCAGGAAGCTTCCTCACTTCCCAAAACTTTTCGATCAATGTCTCATCACCATTAAAAGTATCGTGAGATAACTTCATTAATTCACAGGCAATGTTATAGCCTTCATCCGATTGGGGAGGAACAGATTGTTGTATGCACCACTCAATCCGGCGTATCAAGGAGACATATTGCTGAGTAATCTTATCATTATTATTAAGTTTCGGTAATGCTTTCTGTAGAAAGGCAACTTCCTCAGCATTGAAGTAATCCATCCACTGTTTAGCAACGGGCTGTACGTTTTGAACCAGATGTGAAACCCGATCCCAGGAAAGTATACCTTCCAGATCAATCATATTGATCAAAGATGTAGTATTTTCAATACTGCCCTGAATTGAAGTTAATTGCTCCTGAAGATGATTATGATGTGCGATCAGAATATGACGATAAGATAGTTTGTTCATTACAGTTTGTATGTCTTCAAGCGATAATGATAGTGATTTGAGCAACGTGATTTTTTCAAGCGCAAATAAATCTTCCTCTGAATAATAACGGCGACCGTTGTCTTCCTTATGACTCGGTTGTAGTAGACCGATCTGATCATAATAACGTAGTGTTCTCACGGAGATATCTCTCTGTTTGGATACTTGTCCTGTTGTCCATCTCTGCATGTTTTTTTCCTCCCAAAAAGTGCTTGCAGGTGACGTTACGTCACCTAATATCATTATAATATATAATAGAGGATTGAGGGATCGAGAATGACTAGAGCGGTAATGTGGAAAAAGACGGATCAGTGGACATGGCGTGAGTTACTAGTATTGCTAACGCTGGAATTTGTATTTGTAATATTCGTGATTAAATACCCGATACAGTCCGGATATGAGGAGTGGTTGGATAATACCCTTTATTCTGGGACACTAACAGGGCTTACCATCGCAATTACACTTTTGACGGGACTGTACTTGGTTGCTTTACGACCGAAGAAGCTGTCGTGGAGAGAGGTGGGCGTGAAGGGATTCTCCATAAGGGATTGGTGGAGAATTGTACTGTGGCTCCTGCTTCTCATCATTTTAAGTGTGATGGCAGTATATCTTACCAGTTTTCTTGGAAATACGGTAGACAACAGCAAAACAGAGAGTCTGCAGCAAAATGTCACTCTTTTTACTATCGTTATCGGTATCGTTTCGGCTGGATTCGTGTCACCTCTCTATGAGGAGATCTTTTACCGCGGGTTCATATATCGCTGGCTACGGACTCGTATCAGGATGAAATGGGCGATTGTGATTAGTGCTTTAATCTTTACTCTTGCTCACTTTCCAACGATTAATGCCATGCCCGTAAATTTCATTAGTGGTGTTGTGTTTGCATGGACGTATGAACGGACAGGATCGGTTGTGCCAGGCATGATTGTTCACGGTGCGTTTAATACGATTGCCGTAGTGTTAACCGCAATGAGTTAGAATGATGATTATAGTATGGATACACATTCAAAAATGAGTATATTGAATATGATTTGGTGCAATGCCACCGCTTTAACCACAAATAATATCTGCCAAACGTAAAATGAAGATCGCATTAGCAGTTGCTTTTTTGCGGAATTGGCATAATGCCTTACCAAAGAGATGATTATCCGGTAATTCGATTACCGGATTTTTCGTTTTTTTTGTATGCCGCCAGAAGGGTATTCAAAGACAAGCCGTGGTGTTTATAATTTAATTATAAATAAAATATAACAAATGAGGTGCTTACTATGGGATGGTTCGGTAGAAAGAACAAACAGGAAGATGCGATTGCGAAAGCAGATAAAATGATGAATAAAGGGCTCACTGGCATGATGATGAAAGGTTTCGTATCCAAGGAACATCGGGAGGCGATCAACCAAAGTCTGGATTCGGCAAAACAGGCACAATTGGCTGCGAGTGGTTCGCTTCCATTAACGGCAACAGCAACGGTGGTGACAATCACCGATACGGGCAAACTGATCAACTTTGATCCGATTGTTGTGCTTGTATTGGATGTGACAGAGACAAACGGTAACCAGTATCAGCGAACCTTGGAGACACTGGTGTCCAAAATGCAGATTCCACGAGTTGGAGATCGAATAGGATTGGGTCAGAATCCAGCGAATCCGACGGAACTGATCTATATGGGACTAGTTTCCATCTAGAAGGTTTTGCTTGTAGGACAGTGATACTCCATTTATTAAATACGTATAACAACTGATTACAGACATAACGTTAGAGGTTTGCATAGAGATATGAAGAGAAGGATGAAGAGAGGGTGGGCCATATGGTAGGTTTTCTGAGATTGATTGGCGTATTAACTGTGTTTGGAGTGGGGTTCTCCCCATTTCTGGCACAGAAGATGTGGGATGATCCATTTATCATCATGCAAGCCTGGTGGTATAAACCGGCGATCTTTGCCGGGTTCGGGTTGATCTTTGTTCCTGCGATTTTGAGTAATATTTTTGGTGTAGGTCGAGTCAAGACAGGTTTACCGGCAGTGGGTGTCATTAAGAGCATACAACAGACTGGCACGTATATTAATGAGCAGCCGGAGGTTCGATTGGGTCTGACGGTGTCGCGTAAGGGGCGTGAGAAATACGATACGGAAATGAAAACTGTTATTCCCCTGACATCCATGGCTCAGTTTCAGCCGGGCAGCTTCATTCCGTTAGTGGTCTCTGTGAAGGATGAACGCAAGGTAGGGCTTGATATGAAAGGACAGTTATCACAGGAGGATATGCAGCAACTGTTGGATGAAAAGATGGTACAACAAGGGGTATCCCCTGAGATGATGGATATTGCACGAACAGGCGAAAAAGCGATGGCCAAGATTCTCGATGTCACTCCACTTGGCAGTGGAGGCAGTAATAAGATCAAGCTTCAACTCAAACTCAGCATAACCAAGACGAATGGTGAAACGTTCACTGTGACAACGCAAAAAGAAATTTTATCTACTGCGCTGCCGCAGGTGCAGCAAGGGCATATTATTAACGTCATTTATTCAAGACAAGACCCGACAAAATTGGTGTTGGCATTGAATGTACAGGAGCGACAATTAAGTGACTTATTCTCATCCTGAGGATATAGATAATAAGGAGGTCGTACAGGTCATGGTTATGACGTGTACGACCTCCTTATTACATTTGGTATGTAGAAGGGATGCAAACAACGTACTGCTTTCAGACAATACCAAGGCGCATGCGATAAGAAAAGAGTACTGTTCTGGATTGTCCGTCAAATACACGATTAGCCAGCGCTCTGAACTCATCGGCAGCTGTTAATAGTTCATCCGCTCCAAGTTTCAACGCCGTTTGCAAGCCGCCTTGGCTCAAGGCCAGGTTCACGTATCGGTCTGCATCAAAGGTCTCGTGGTGATGAAACACGATTTCCCGCACATATCGGAACAGACCGGACTCCTGAATTTGCTGTAAATGCCCATCCTTGCTCCATTTGTGTGCCTGACTATTCTGGGGAGCCAGACTGGCTGCCCGTTGATCTGCTTCCTTATTCAGCTTCAGATAAGCTTGTTCTAACTGCCAGTCTAACATTGGCGGCCAGTCACAATCATAGGCAGCAAATATGCCGCCTGTACGGAGTACACGTGCAAACTCGCGTAGTGTAGGTTGCGGCTCCATCCAGTGAAATGATTGGGAGCAGGTAAGCACATCCACACTGCCATCTGGTAATCCAAGGTCGTGAGACAAGCCGGACACAAACCGCAGGTTATCTGGCTTCCCGGCAGATTCCCACTTGGATTCTGCTACAGACCTCATGTCATCGCTGGGTTCGAAGCCGATGATGCGTTCTGCCTGATTCAGCCAGATCCACGAGGATAAGCCGGTGCCACAGCCAACATCTGCGACCATGCGCGGTGTGCTTCCAAGATATGTCGTTAGAATATCCACCACTTCAGTGGGAGCAGCGGGTCGGTTCTGATCGTATAACGTACCAAAACCTTTGAAACGTTCCACATTGTTGCGTCTAATGTCTTACATGGATAAACCTCCTTCGGTCAGATGGATGACGGAGAGTCAGCTGTGATCAAAAGTTGTATAGGCCTATATTATATCATTCATTGTTGGGAAGGTTGTTCATGACAGGCTGTAAATGTTCAACGGCTTGGATATGGCGTCTGAGCAATTCCTGTCCAACATGTACAGGCTCGATTACGGTCAGCTCTGAACCGAACGATAGCAGGAAGGAGTAGAGCCATTCCCCTACATTTAATTCGAGAGACACACGGAGCCTGCCATCAGGCTCTTTTTTAATGAGGGACGGTTCGAAAAAATCATACACCCGGTATGCAATATTACCGGAGAACGAGAGTGTCAGAGGAGTCAGGACAGGAGCTGCCTCTGATTCAGGGCGGGCTGACCCCACATCAACAGGATCGAGTTTTCTCGTTAGAAAGGTCAATTGGGTGATCCGTTTCATCTTGAATGTCTCGAATTCTTTCCGTTCAGGATCATCATGAATATATCCTCTGAAGTACCATGTACTGTTCTTGAATATAAGCTTCTGAGGTTCCACTGTTGGAACGCTCTTCTCTCCATCCGAATTAACATAGTGGAACGTAATCAGTTGATTGGTTAATATGGCTTGTTTCACTTGATTAAAAAGTTCTCTCTCTTGCAGGGGAATGCTGCCCCATGGTGAGAAATTGAACTCGATCCAATCCAGCTTGTGATCAAACAGGGCGGTCAGCCGTTGCAGCATATGAGCACTATTCAGGTGTGGGATTGCACTGATGCTGTATAGTCCCATCAAAATTTCGTTCTGGTCTTCTTCCGACAGCAGGGACTTGTCCATGACATAGTTGTCCATGAGATGAATGCCGCCATGCTTGCCGGTCGTCGTATAGACGGGGATGCCCGCAGCGCTTAGCCGGTCGATATCACGGTACACCGTACGTACAGAAATCTCGAACATACGGGCGAGTTCGGGTGCAGTGGCTTTCTTTTTCTCCAATAACAAAAGCAACATTCGAAATAATCGGTTATTTTCCATGCTCTGATTATACCATGACAATAGGTGTCAGGGTATGGGTGGTACACTGGTTACATAGTCTTACGAAGACATTTTGACTCAGTCTTATAACTTGTTCTTCATTTATTGCGAAGTAGTGAAGGGGACGATATCGATTCTGACGAAACGAAGTGTTCGCCTTCATCATCCGAGGATAACAGCGATCAGAAGAACGATTCGTGACCGGAACGGCTACTCGCATAATATCAAGCATTTTATATCGAAATGAGTTAAATATGAAGGAGGAACTGGTCATGATAATGAAAGAAGGATTTTACTGGGGTGGCGCAACAGCTGCCAATCAATTCGAGGGTGGATGGAACCAGGGTGGCAAAGGGCCAAGCACATCTGACATGATGACAGGGGGAACCCACACGATTCCACGCCGGATTACACCTGTATTGGAAGAGGGCACGTATTATCCGAGCCATGAAGCGGTTGATTTTTACGGACATTACAAAGAAGATATTGCCATGATGGCAGAGATGGGCTTCAAAATGTTCCGCATGTCCATCAACTGGTCCCGGATCTATCCGAACGGTGACGAACTGGAGCCAAACGAAGAGGGATTGCAGTTCTACGATAATGTCTTTGCTGAGTTGAAAAAGTACAATATTGAGCCGCTCGTAACGATCTCCCATTACGAAACGCCATTTGGTCTGACACAGAAGTATAACGGCTGGGCTTCCCGTGAAGTCATCGATTGTTATATTCGTTATTGTACAACTCTCTTCAACCGCTACAAAGATCAAGTGAAATACTGGCTGACATTTAACGAGATCAACTGTCTGACGATGCCGTTGGGTGCTTATATGGCTGGAGGTCTTCTGTTTGAAGGCAAAGAGACGTTGGTCGACGGAGTGGATGATCCACAGACTCGATTCCAGGCATTACATCATCAATTCGTTGCGAGTGCCAAAGCAGTGAAGCTGGGACATGAGATCAACCCAGACTTCCAGATCGGTTGTATGGTTGCGTTCATGACTACCTATCCAAATACATGTAACCCGGACGACATGCTGCTTGCGCAGAAGAAAGACCAACTGTCCAACATGATCTGTGGTGATGTTCAGGTTCGTGGTGCATATCCTGGATTCGCTAAACGTTTCTTCGCCGAAGAGGGCATTAAAATCGAAATGCAACCAGGAGACGAGCAGACACTGCGTGAAGGTTGCGTAGACTTCTACTCCTTCAGTTATTACATGTCTCTGGTAGAAAGTGCGGATGAGTCCCTGGAGAGAGCTGAAGGCAATCTGCTAGGGGGGGTCAAAAATCCATATCTCGAAGCTTCTGACTGGGGATGGCAGATCGATCCAAAAGGATTGCGTTATACGCTGAATCATCTGTATGATCGTTACCAGATTCCACTGATGGTCGTTGAGAACGGATTGGGTGCTGTCGATGTGGTAGAGGAAGATGGTTCCATTCAGGATGACTATCGTATTGATTATCTGAAAGGTCACATTGAACAGATGAAAGAAGCGGTAGCGGATGGCGTGGATCTGATTGCCTACACCATGTGGGGATGTATTGACCTGGTTAGTGCGTCCACTGGAGAGATGAAGAAGCGTTATGGCTTCATTCATGTCAACAAGGACAACGACGGTAACGGAGATTTGAGCAGAACACCGAAGAAGAGCTTCCACTGGTACAAAAACGTTATCGAATCCAATGGTGAAGAGTTGTAATTTGGTATAAAATCAATACCCGCTTGTTCCTTGAAATAGGACAGGCGGGTTCTTGTGGTTTCTGAATTCGTTCAGGATGGATTCAGGATCAAATATAAGAATATAAAAATACCCGGCAATCCTTGAGTTAAGGAAAGCCGGGTATTTCCATATGCATGCGCTCGTAGAGACTATGCCAGTTTTCTGCTATGCAGTTGGGACATACGCTCCAGATGCCGCTGGTAAAACCATATGCAAGCGGAGAGCCAGCAACCACTCAAGAAATAGCCACCGACGATATCACTTGGATAGTGCACACCCAAGTAGATACGACTTATGCCAATGGTCAGTATAAAGGCGGCACTGGCCATGATCATCAGTACACGTCCGGTGACGGTGGGTACATGTTTCCAGATGAGAAAGGCCAGTCCACCATACAGGCTAAATGCAGCCATGGAATGTCCACTGGGGAAGCTGTAGCCGCTCACTTCAATAATTCGGTTAATGGTAGGTCTGGCACGTTGGAATACCAGCTTGAGCAATGCATTTAAAAGGGTTGAACCGGCGAGCACACAAGCGAGGAAGAGTAGTTCGCGTTTGTGTCGCAGCCAAACGTATAACACAATCATGGAAATGATTGTAATGAAAACTACAGGCATTTCACTGCCGATCCAGGTGAAAAACTGCATGAATTGTGTCATGCCAGGGGATTCCAACCCCTGAATCCAGCCGATCAGCGTATCATCAAATCGATGAATCTGGTTATCGCTGATGGATAGGGCGATGCTTATAAAGGCGATCATGCATAACGCTGCAACGAGCAGCGGGAATGAGAAGTTCTTTTTCCAGTTGTGCATCAAATGTTGAGATCCTCCGTGAACGTTAATTTCGTATGTTGGCTCCTTGCGTATGTTGGACATAACGATATTTGTATTGTGCTATAATTTTACAATAATTATAGCAGCAATAAAAATATGTAACCTTTACAACGTTTGTTCAAGCAGAGAATGTAGGAGGGGAGCGGTCGGAATGAAACAACGGTTGGTGATGTGCACGTTGGTCTTACTGTTGGTTACGTCGGGGTTAGCTCTATTTTCCGGAGAGAAAGTGTATGCTTGCAGTTGTGTGGAGAGTGGTGTCCAAGAGAGATTGAAGACAAACACAACTGTATTTACAGGAGAAGTGGTAAGGAAAGGACCATCGCAGCAATCGAAGAATGATGGCATGTTAAGAGAGTATACCTTTGATGTAGATACGGCATGGAAGGGGGTTAACGCCAAAAAGATGAAAATCATCGCGAGTGACGGTGGGTCTGAATCATGTGGTATTCAATTCGAAAAGAATCAGTCCTACCTGATCTATGCGTATCAATCTGAACTGGATCATAAACTGCATACGAATCTGTGCAGTCGCAACGTTCTTGTGGAACAAGCCGGAGATGACTTGAAATTGCTGGGCGCAGGCAAGGTTGTAAGTAAAGAAGATTTTGGAGAAACCAGTGATGGCGGGCGAAGTGGACCTGTCTATCTTATCTTATCTTATACGGTACAGTCATTTTATTAGCAGCATTGGCAGTCGTGTGGTTTTGGAGACGAAAGAAAAGAATCTGATTGCCCAAGGACGGAAAGAACCTGAAGAAGCGAAGCGTTCGCCTAAAAGTTTTCTGAAAGAAAGCTGCATCGAAAGCGTACGCTATCCCCGGATTTTACCTTTATAATAAGGGATCAAAAAAATCTGGGGATAACAGTGATCAGAAGGTTACTCTGTCATCGGAGTGGCCAGTGTTAATATTCTGTAGTTCAATTTTTATAGTTTAACTGCAACATGTATTCATAAGCTGTGACGCCAAATACCCGTTTGAAATGCCGGTTCAGATGGGTCAGATCCACGAATCCGCAATCGGCAACAGCAGCGTAGACGTCCTTCTGCATTTCGATGGACTGACGGGCACGCTCCACCTTGCAGTTTAAGAAAAACTGGTAGGGAGAAATACCTGCTTGTGACTTGAATTCACGGATAAATTGAAACTTGGACATGCCAAATTCGGCGCTCAGGTTGTCCAGCTTGAGCACATCTTCGGTGCTGCAAAACATCATTTCCTTAGCTTTTCGAACCAGGCTGTCCTGAGGCACCCAGAGCTTGGGATGCATCTCCTTCTGAGCCAGAAGGTGAACCAGATCGAAGACCCGTTCGCTGCACTCGGCTTCGTCCTGTCTGTGCTGAACGGCATCGTTCAGCATCAGGATCTTCCGTGCAAGCTCGGGATCATAGACGATGGGATTTCCAAAACGCAATTCCTTTTTGCCTATAATCTCCTCTACCAAATCCGGCTTCAGATACAGCATCACGTAATCAATGCCTTCTCTATCATAGGAGCTACCATCATGGGACTGCTCACGATTGAACAACATGACACCATTTTGGTGAGATGCCTGATATTGTCCGTCCAGGTTGTATTGTTGAATGCCACGCAGGGTTACGCCAACCGCGTACTCTTCGTGGCAATGTTTTTTGTATGCAAAATCAGTAAAGCTGGCGGATAGTGCCAGCACGTCTTGTGACTTTTTATAGTTGAACCGTTCCATGCAGCACACCTCCCAAGCTTTAGATCAATCCGGATACTATAATGGCTGAGTATAACAAAAAAAGGGCCATGAGAATACTCAGTAATTTTTGGTGGCGATTCAGCAACGTTCTGAAAACCGTGCCAAAAACAACCCAACTGGAGTAGGCTAGAAAACCAATGAAAGTAATGAGCAATACGAACAGGAACGATGAAAATGAGCTGTGGTAAAAGGGCAATACATAGCTTGGAAGGACTGTGAAGGTAAACAAGACCACCTTGGGATTGACAAATTGCATAATAAAACCATTCCCAAATCCGGTAACTTGGGTTAGTGCATCCTCAGTGGTACCCATCTTGTAGATCTGATACGCAAGATATACCATATAGATGCCGCCGACAATCTGCATCACCTTCAGAATTCCGGGCAACACGTCGGCAAGAAGATGATTAAAGAAAGCTGATGCGGTAAGCAGCAGACCAAATGCCAGCGTAGCTCCCCACACATAGTTCATCGTTTGTCGCGCGCCTACCTTCTGGGTGGACGATAGAATGACGATATTGCTAGGCCCGGGGGTAAAGGTGACGACGATGCAATAGATTAAAAAAGATGCAATACTCATGACGAAGCGCTCCTCTGGTTGTAGTCTAGTTCCATGATCATACGTCCAGAGCGAAAAACCATATAGTACATTATTGCAGCAGGTACATGGATAGCAGCACGGCTTCCGTTTAAAAGATAAGGGGTAGTTTTCTTTTTGAATGATTGCGTTTACAATTTAGACGGAGCATAGGATGATCAGACCACTTGAGGAAGTGAATGTAATGAAGAAAATGCTGCTAGTCTATATTTTGCTAATCTCGGCATTTGCGCTGTATGTGTTGAGATTCGAATATACCAGTCAGGTTAACAGTTCATGGGAGGACCGGGGGCTGCGCGGTGATATCGGAGAGACGTATATCATGATTACATTCCAGTCCGGGCTGGAGTATTGGAAGAGCCCGCTTAAAGGATTCGAGGATGCCGCGGATGCGCTTGGAGTGACCGTAGAATATCGCGGAGCTACCCGGTATGATGCGAAGGAGCAGACGATGGTGATCGAGCAGGCCATCGCTCGTAAACCCGCGGGCATTGCCATATCTGCGATCGATCCCCAATCGCTAGTTCCAGCGATTAACAAGGCAGTCGATGCAGATATCCCTGTTGTATTATTTGATGCGGATGCACCCGATAGCCAGGCCTATTCATTTCTGGGGACAGATAACTACAAGTCCGGTGTAATGGCCGCTGATAAAATGGCTGAACTGCTGGGGCGTGAAGGAGAGGTTGCGGTATTAACCTTGCCTGGACAACAGAATCATGAAGAACGAACGAAAGGCTTCCGCGATACGATCGAGGAGAGATATCCTTCCATGCAGGTCGTTGAAGTTGCAGATGGGCACGGTGATGCGATGGTGTCCAGAGACGAAACACTGAGAATGATGAAGGAACGTCCGGAACTGGTGGGTATTTTTGTGACTGAAGCCACCGGAGGAGCAGGAGCGGGAGAAGCCGTTCAAACTGCCGGGGGCAGCAGACATCCTATGCAGATTATTTCATTTGATACGAATAAGGCTACATTGGATATGATCAAGAACGGGACGATCTCGGCTACAATTGCACAGGGAACCTGGAATATGGGGTATTGGTCACTCCAATATTTGTTCCATCTGCATCACCAGTTGACGGTTCCTGCTCCATCGGCATCCGGTGAAAATGCACCGCTTCCCGTGATGGTGGACACGGGGATCTCTGTCGTGACACGTTCAAATGTGGATGATTACTATGCCAAATAACAAGGAGCATTTGAAGAGTGAGAGGTTTTGGGGCAGAAGAGCGATTCTCTCAACTTTCAGGAACGGGATTCGGCGTTTGCGCTTGCGTAATATGCCCCTTCGCTACCAGCTAATGCTGCTTTTTTTGCTATTCGCCATTGTGCCCTCTGTAGGACTCGGCCTGCTTGTCAACTGGACAGTGGAGCGGGTTGTTGAGCGACAGGTTGAAGGGCATACGATGCAACTGATTGGTAAAGTGAATGAAGCCCTGAACAGCAAGATGGAGAATTTGCAAAATATGACGTATCTGATTGCATTTGACCCGGATATTGATGCTTTTATGGACGACAATATGTCGTTGAATGATGATGCAAGCGGTGAACGGATGAATAAAAGCGCAATTGCCGAAACGGAGCAAAATCAGTTGTATGGCATCAAGCAAACCTTGCAGGGGTTCACAACGTTGTATCCTGAGATCGCTGGGATTGTTCTCGTCAATGGAAGTGGTGACTATATTAGCAACGAGATGTATCCCCGAGCA
This sequence comes from Paenibacillus sp. CB74, assembly GCF_055687625.1. NCBI lineage: Bacteria > Bacillati > Bacillota > Bacilli > Caryophanales > Paenibacillaceae > Paenibacillus > Paenibacillus sp. CB74. Next base: position 159,542 of record NZ_CM146009.1, read on the forward strand.
GAGCAGAGCTTGATCCAGGAAAATTGGTACCGAGAAGCCGCGGCCAATCCGGGCATATTCATGGTGTTGGGTCAGCCCAAAGAGCGTAATCTCACGACACATGTACGGTATAAGGATGATGAGATTGTATCGGTTGCACGTTCCATCACGGATGAAGCGTCAGGACGTGTGCGAGGCGTTATTATGATTGATCTTAAACTAAGGTCCGTCTCTCAGGCTGCCCGCAATGTGACCTTGGGTAAATCTGGTTATGTGATGGTGACGGATGCCGAAGGTCAAAGTGTATACAAGCCGGAGCATCCGTTAATCGAACACATCCCCGCAGAGTGGTTTCCCTCCGGGGAGAGTGGCACGTTTACCGCCGAAACCAAGGGTGGAGCGTTATTATTCATGTATCAGTCGTCCACCTTTACGGGCTGGAGAACGGTAGGGGTATTTCCCACAAGAGACTCGATATCCGAAGTACGCCAAATCCAGTTTTATGTGGTTAGCTTTGTATTTGTGGTGTGTTTATTCGGACTTAGCGCTTCTTTATGGTTCTCGCGTTCCATTGCCCAACCGATTTTCCGACTCATGTCCTATATGCGCAGGGCGGAGACGGGTAATCTCAGACCAGGCCGGTGGAGCGATCGGGCGGATGAGATTGGAATGCTTGGCAACAGTTATAACCGAATGCTGGTACAGATTCAAGAACTGATATCGCTGAATGAATTGCGAGAACGGCAGAAGCGCGATGCTGAAATGCGAAGCTTGCAGGAGCATATCAAACCTCACTTTTTGTACAATACCCTGGATACAATTCATTGGATGGCACGCAAAGAGGGTGCAGACGATGTATCCGGCATGGTTGGCGCGTTATCTCGATTATTTCGGATCGGGCTTAGTAAAGGACAAGATTACATTCCGCTGCACTCTGAGCTTGAGCATATGACCAGTTATCTGCAAATTCAGCAGACACGATACCGCGACCGGCTTCAGTATACATTGAATATTCCAGAGGAACTGCGGGACCTTTTCGTGTTAAAGCTGCTGCTTCAACCCTTGATAGAAAATGCAATCTATCATGGAATCAAGGGCAGGCGTGGGCCCGGACACATTCGGGTGGAGGCCAGATTGGAACATGGCAGACTGCTGCTGACCGTTCAGGATGATGGAGCAGGGATGTCCAACGAACGGCTTGCCGAAATGCTGCATCTGCTCGAAGCTCCTTTGGCAAGTCTGGAAGCGTCTTCGCCTGGGATCACAGGCAAAAGTTATGGGATGTTGAACGTGCAAGCCCGTCTCCGGCTGTCCTTTGGCGATGAGTACGGTATTCTGCTGGAGAGCGAGGAGGGTCAAGGAACTCGCGTGACCATCATTCATCCGTTGACGCGAGAGCTGCCACCCATCCAGCAAATCAATAACAAAGAGAGGCAGGAGAGTGAATGGGAAAATTCATAAAATCGAACGCGACAACTTCCACTGGGGTAGATGGGACATCCGCATCAAACACGGTTATGGAGCTTACACCGGATAGCCACGTCACGAAGAAGTATCGCGTGCTCATCGCTGATGATGAGCCAATCATTCGTGAGGGAATCCGGGATGCAATTGACTGGGAGATACTCGGGATGGAGGTTGTGGGTGAAGCGGAAGACGGTGAGGAAGCACTGGAACGGGCTGCTGACTTGGGCGTGGATATTGTTCTGGTCGATATGAATATGCCATTCCTGAACGGAATCGAACTCATACGTGCTCTACAGCAGAAGTGCCCGGACTGTCGTTACCTAATCATTTCGGGGCATGATGAATTTGCATATGCGCAGGAGGCGGTTCGGCTTGGCGTAGAGGATTACATCTTAAAACCTGTACAATCAGAACAATTACATGTTGCGCTTGAGCGATTACATCAGCGACTTACGGAAGAGCACCAGAGGACGGCTTATGTACAACAGGCAGCCCATCAGATTGAACGCAATATCCCTCTGCTTCGCCAGCGATTTATGCTGGAGTGGCTGGAAGGGCAGGCTGCAGGGAAAGATCTGATGGAACAGCTTGAGTTTTTGCGTCTACCCGCGGTTCCACCTGTGCAGATCGGGATTGTGCGATGGCCTGCCGCCGAAGCTCGTCAGACGATACTGAGAGAGAATGATCGTCAGTTGTTTCTGTTTGCAGTGGAAAATATAATCAGTGAACTGCTGGCAGATCTGCCACATGTTCTGTTTCGGGACGTAAGCGGATTGATTGGCATATGTCTATGGCAAGAAGCTCCCGAAGAAATAGAGTCCCTTCTGGAACAGCAGATCAGTTCATGCCTGAATATTGCCATTCATGCTCATCTGGAGATACATGCAGGGACACTGGAACAAACGCCGGATACGTACCGTCATTGCCGTGAACAGGTATACGAAGAAGTGCAGTTGTCCCCTCTGGTTCGCCGGGCAAAACAACTTATTCAAGAAGAGTATGCCGAGCGGGAACTAACGTTGGAATCGCTTGCTTCCCGCCTGCAAGTATCTGCCGTATATCTTAGCCGTGTGCTGAAGAAAGAGCTGAATGATTCTTTCGTGACGCTTGTCACGCACGCTCGCATTCGCAAGGCCATACAGTTGTTGGACTCCACAACATTGCCGATGCACACCATAGCCGAACGTGTAGGTTACGACACCCAGCATTATTTCAGCACCGCGTTCAAAAAAACAATGGGCATTTCGCCAGTGCAGTATCGAAAGAACGGAGGAACGGCTTATCGTCCTTCGGCGAATTGATTATGGTTGTACAGTTGTTCATTCAGCTATGTGGTACATGAGATGGATGTGCTCTACTTCGTGTGAAGCGAAGCGGAGCATGTCCTTTTTTTTGATCTTAATCTGATTTTTGATGGACCAGGCTCACAACGGAAGTTTCCATCAAAAGTTAAATTTTTATAAAAAAGGTTCAAAACGTGCAAAGACCTTGAGGCTCGTGCAATGCTACCATTGATCTCAGACAGGGACAGCAAGGAACAGGATGCACTACATGCATTGTAAGCGTTATCTTATAACTCATTTAGAACCGTATGACGTGAGGAAAGGGGAACTTCATATGAAAAAAGGAGCAGTGCTCATCTGGCTTCTGGTGATGACTCTGATGCTCTCGGCCTGCAATCTGGCAGAGAGTGGTGCAGGCAGCAAGGAAAAGGGATATGTCGGTATTTCGATGCCAACCAAATCATCAGAGCGATGGGTGGGAGATGGGGAGAATATGGTCCGTCTCTTTCAGGAGCAGGGGTACAAAACCGATCTCCAGTATGCTGAGGATGTGGTCGAGAATCAGATTTCACAGATTGAGAACATGATCACCAAAGGTGTGGATGTGATGGTCATCGCATCTGTGGATGGCAACACACTAACGGATGTCATCAAGAAGGCCCATGACGAAGGAATCCAAGTGATCTCGTATGATCGGCTCATTCGCAATACGCCTTATTTGACCTATTATGCCACGTTCGACAATTTTAAGGTGGGTGTGCTTCAGGCCTCCTACATCGAACAAAAGCTTGGACTCAAGGATGGAAAAGGACCGTATAACATTGAATTGTTTGGCGGCTCTCCAGATGACAATAATGCCTATTTCTTCTTCGACGGTGCGATGTCTGTGCTTAAGCCGTACATTGATTCCGGCAAACTGGTCGTACGCAGCAAGCAGATGACGATGTCTCAGATTGCGACCTTGCGCTGGGATGGTGCACTTGCCCAGTCTCGGATGGATAACTTGCTGAGTGCTTATTACTCAGGTGATCATCTGGATGCCGTGTTATCTCCTTATGATGGAATCAGTATTGGTATCATCTCATCTTTGAAAGGGATCGGTTACGGTACTTCGAACAAGCCGCTGCCCGTTATTACAGGACAGGATGCCGAACTTGCCTCAATCAAGTCGATTGTGGCCGGGGAACAGACGCAGACCGTGTTCAAGGATACGCGCAAGCTAGCCGAGAAGACGGTAGAGATGGCCAATAGTATCTTGCAAGGTAAACAGGCGGAAGTTAATGATGAAACATCATATAACAACGGAATTAAGGTTATTCCAGCATATCTCCTGGATCCTGTCTCCGTGGATCGTACCAATGTGGAACAGGATATCGTGGGTACCCAGTATTACACGAAGGAAGAAATCGGACTGAAATAATAAATGAAAGGAGCACATCCCATGGCCGGAATCATTCTGGAAATGAAGAACATCACCAAGACCTTTCCTGGCGTTAAAGCACTGGAAAATGTCAATCTGAAAGTCCGTGAAGGCGAAATTCATTCCATATGTGGTGAAAATGGTGCAGGTAAATCTACATTGATGAAAGTGTTAAGCGGAGTATATCCACATGGCACGTATGAAGGCGACATTTTATTTCAGGGCAACAAATGTGAGTTCAAGGATATCAAGCAGAGCGAGGATCTGGGAATTGTCATTATCCATCAGGAGTTGGCCCTGATTCCCTACCTTTCAATCGCGGAAAATATATATCTGGGCAATGAACGTGCCAACAGAGGCATTGTGGACTGGAAAGAAACATTTGTGGGTACAAGGGAGCTGCTCTCGAAGGTGGGGCTGAGCGAAAATCCGAATACACTCGTATCCAGTATCGGGGTAGGCAAACAGCAACTGGTCGAAATTGCGAAAGCGCTCTCCAAAAAGGTACGGCTCCTCATCCTGGATGAACCAACCGCTGCGCTGAATGAGGATGATAGTGAAAATCTGCTGCAATTGATGCTGGAATTCAAGAAGCAGGGCATCGCCTGTATCCTGATCTCGCACAAGCTGAATGAGGTGTCCAAGGTGTCTGATTCCGTGACCATTTTACGGGACGGCAAGACAATTGAGACGTTGGATATGAAGAAGGAGAAAGTGACGGAGGAGCGGATTATCAGCGGGATGGTAGGACGTGATCTCACCAGTCGTTACCCGGAGCGTCATGCCACCATAGGTGAAATTATCCTTGAGGTGAAGGACTGGACGGTATATCACGAACATCATGCCGAGCGGAAAGTACTGGATCAGATCCATATGAATATCCGACGTGGTGAGATTGTGGGTATTGCCGGGCTGATGGGCGCAGGGCGTACGGAGCTGGCCATGAGTATCTTTGGCAAATCCTATGGCCGAAATATTTCGGGACAGCTCATCAAGAATGGTAAGCCGATCCAGAACAATACCGTCACAGAGGCCATCCAGAATGGATTCGCCTATGTGACAGAGGACCGTAAGGAATACGGACTTATTCTAATGGATGACATCAAGCGCAATATTTCACTGACGGGTCTCAGCAAGCTGACGCGAAACGCAGTAGTGAACGAGCGCGAAGAAGTGCTGGTAGCGGAAGAGATGAAGAAAAGCATGAACATCAAAGCCCCAAGTATTTTACAGAAGACCGGTAATCTGAGCGGGGGCAACCAGCAAAAAGTGGTGCTGAGTAAATGGATTTTTGCCGGACCGGATATTCTTATCCTGGATGAACCTACACGCGGGATTGATGTGGGAGCTAAATTCGAAATCTATACCATCATTCATCGGCTTGCCGCTGATGGCAAGGGTGTACTGGTAATCTCATCCGAGTTGCCGGAGGTTCTTGGCCTGTGTGACCGGATCTATGTGATGAATGCCGGGCGAATCACCGGCGAAGTCAGCCGGGAGCAAGCATCGCAGGAAACATTGATGAGATATATGACCAAGTCTGGAGGCGGCAAGCATGGAAATGATAACAAAACTGTTTAAAAATAATATTCGTCAATACGGCATGATTATTGCCCTGGTTGTAATTATGCTTTTGTTCGAGGTACTGACAGGTGGACTATTACTCAAGCCGATTAATATAACGAATCTGATCTTGCAGAACAGCTACATTTTGGTGCTGGCGATCGGGATGGTGCTGGTCATCATTACCGGACATATTGACTTGTCTGTTGGTTCCATTGCAGCCTTTGTTGGTGCTGTTGCCGCAATTATGATGGTAGATTGGCAGCTTCCGGCCTGGCTTGCGGTTATCGCATCCTTGCTGGTAGGCGCTTTGATCGGGGCATGGCAAGGCTTCTGGATCGCATATGTGCGTATTCCGGCATTTATCGTGACGCTGGCAGGGATGCTTCTGTTCCGCGGTTTGACGATGATTGTACTGGAGGGACAGTCGATCTCTCCTTTTCCGGGTGGGTTCCAGAAAATAAGCTCGGGTTTCCTGCCGGACATTCACTTCTCAGGCTTCGGTCTGGTATCCATTATTGTGGGTCTTGTACTCACCGTCTGGTACATTGTTAATGAACTGCGGGAACGCCGTTCCCAGCGAAAATATGGCTTCGAGGTGGTGTCACAGGGGCTATTTCTGCTCAAGTTGATTGTGGTGGCTGCCGTGACGAATCTGTTTACATTTGTACTCGCGAGTTACGCGGGGATTCCGAATATTCTGATCCTGTTGTTTGTCCTAATCATCGTATACTCCTTCGTGATGAACCGTACCGTTATGGGCCGGCATGTGTATGCGCTTGGAGGTAATGAGAAGGCCGCGGGACTGTCCGGAGTGAAAACAAAAAAAGTAACCTTCTGGGTTTTCGTGAATATGGGTACGCTTGCCGCGGTATCCGGGTTGATCTTCGCCGCACGTCTGAATGCCGCTACGCCAAGGGCGGGTACCAACTTTGAGCTGGATGCCATTGCGGCCTGTTTCATCGGAGGTGCTTCCGCTTCAGGGGGCATAGGTACGGTATTTGGAGCCATCATTGGTGGTTTGGTTATGGGTGTGCTGAATAACGGGATGTCCTTGATTGGTCTCGGTATTGACTGGCAGCAGGGAATTAAGGGATTGGTACTGCTGCTTGCTGTGGCGTTTGATATTTATAATAAAAATAAAAGATCGGCGTAAAACTGGATAAAATGCAAAACAGACCTTGATCTCAGGATCAGGTCTGTTTTGCTGTATACACCACTTGTTTACATCAATGCATCGAGGAAACGTGTGGCGATCCCAAAATAGATAAACAGGGACAAGATATCATTCAATGTGGTGATTAACGGACCCGAAGCGACAGCAGGGTCAACCTTGAAACGACTAAGTAGAAGCGGAATGCATGTACCGGTTAGTGTACCGATCACCAGAGTGAAGAATAGAGAAACCCCGATAATGGCGCCGAGCAGCCAGTCCCCTTGCCAGACATAAGCAATGACGGTGATCAGCAATCCACAGACCAATCCAATCATGATGCCCACTTTGATCTCCCGACCAATCAGTGCGAGTACAGTGGATTTGTCGAGTTTACGTCCGATTAGTCCTCGTACCACGACAGCCAGAGATTGCGTTCCTGTGTTACCAGTCATACCCGCGATCATCGGCATAAAGAATGCCAGTGCGACAACCTGATTCAATGTATCCTCGAAAAAATCCACGATGCTTCCCGAGATCAGGCCAATCAGCAGCAATAGAATGAGCCAGGGGAGTCTGCGTCTGACGGCAACGAGTGGTTTGGTATCGAAGTCGATATCCTTGCCGCCCCCACCCATCTTGGCCAAATCTTCACTGGCTTCATCCATAATAATATCGATGACATCATCCATTTGGATAATCCCGCATAACCTGTGATTCTCATCTACTACTGGAAGCGCCATAAACTCATAGCGTTGCAGAAGCTGTGCTGCTTCTTCCTGGTCCATATCTACCGTTGCGTGGATCACTCGTCGGGTCATCAGTTCTTCAACCTGGGTCTTGTCGTCAGCCAAGGCAAGGGATCGATAACTCACTACTCCGACCAGTTTACCTTCATCATCCGTCACATAAAGGTAACTGGAGGCGGAGATATGCATGGTGCCTTGCGATTGTCGCAAGGCTTCCTTGGCTGTCTCATGGGCAAGCAGGGTCCGATATCGATCTGTCATGATGCGTCCAGCCGTCTCCGGCGGATAATTAAGCAGGGACCGGATAATGGCAGAGTGGTCCAGATTCATGGTGGACAGCAATTCTTCTCTTCGTTTGGCAGGCAAATCGTGCATGAACCGGATCAGATCACTTTTGTCCATCTGCTGCATGACTTCAAGCGTTCGTTCCGGCCCGAGTCGTTCAAACAGTTGAATCTGTTCGTGCAGCTTCAGGGTCTCGGCGAGATCCGCCAGAGCATCGGGTTTGAACAGGAGCAGAAACCGAGTGGTTTCTTCTTCAGGAAACTTTTTATATACGAGTGAGAGGTCGTAGGGATGCAGTTCTTTCACCAATTTATAGAAATCGGGAAGGTTCCGGGATTGCACATGTTGCACGAGTTGTTCGGTGATCTCCTCCACGGAGAAATCTTTCTTGGTATGAGGTCCGTTCATATCGACACTCCTTTCTAAACGGTCAGCTTCATATTTTTAAACGAAATGGGTTGGCAGTTAAACAAATGGAGGAAAAGAGAGTACCCAAAATGATATTGTAATCTTGCTCAAACATTCGATATGGGCTTACAAACGGGCGTTGCAAGGATATACTTGTTGTACAGCAACAGACGAGGAGGACGTGTGCGGTGGAAGCAGAAAATATTAGAACACAATTGCTCAGTCTGGCCGAGCCGGAGTATCAGAAATTCTCGGCTGCGCTTATTCCCAACATCACAAATGTGTTAGGCGTGAGATTGCCAGCCTTACGAAAGATTGCCAAACAGATCGCCGCCGGGGACTGGCGCACTTATCTGGAGACGGCAGACGATGAATACTTTGAAGAAGTGATGCTGCAAGCCATGGTCATTGGACATGTCCAGGCTAATCTGGACGAGCTGCTGAAGGTCATTGAAGCATTTGTACCCAAGATCGATAACTGGTCGGTATGTGACAGCTTCTGTGCGGGACTAAAATATACGAAGGTGCATTCGGAGCCGGTGTGGGCATTCTTGCAGCCGTATCTGAGATCAGAGCAGGAATATGAGATTCGGTTTGGCGTGGTGATGCTGTTGAATTTTTATCTGGATGAGAGATATATTGATGGGGTTCTAATCGCATTGGATCGGATCAGGCACGAAGCTTATTATGTGAAAATGGCGGTCGCGTGGGCCATCTCGATGGCTTATGTGAAACAACCTGAGGTTACTATGCGTTATCTGAACCATAATACCCTGGACGATTTCACGTATAATAAGGCACTTCAGAAAATCACGGAATCGTATCGCGTTGATCCGGAGAGCAAGCAGATGATCCGCAGTATGAAACGTAAGGTGAAGAAGCGAATTTCCTCATAGTCCTAGCATGAAGCATTCCACCAGGGAGAGGGCGATAAACGAATGAGAAAAAAGTTAATGTATACCACGATGCAACTGGACGGTCGTCCATGGGTGTTGCTCGCTACGGAACAGGGAGTGTGCCGAGTGGTCATGCCCAACGAAACACTGGAGGACTGGAACGGCTGGATGCAGAAAGTTGCACCTGACGTGGAACTGGAAGAGAATGAGCATGCGCTGAAACAAACAGGTATGATGGATTGGTTGCAGTCCTATTTTGCAGGGGAACCGATGGCTTATACCGATGAAATTCCACTGGACTTGATCGGAACGAACTTCCAGCAGGAGGTATGGAGAGAACTGGGCCGCGTCCCCTACGGTGAAATTCGGACCTATGGTGACATTGCCGCATCGATTGGAAGACCTTCGGCTGTGCGAGCGGTTGGGGCTGCAAATGGAGCCAATCCGATTCCGGTTCTGTTACCCTGCCACCGTATTATTGGGGCTAATCGCAAGCTGACCGGGTTCCGTGGAGGGTTGGAGATGAAGCGCAGACTGCTGGATATCGAACAGATTGAAGGCGTGACCGATGGAGGGCATGCACGGTTTTATTTTTAATATATTCACGAAATTAAGGAGAATAAGGTGAGTGGACAGGACAGGCACGTATTGTGCCTGTTTTTTGGCATGAATCAAGGTAGAGCAATACAAACGTTCCGCATATGGAACACCAACGTTTTACGTATTTTTGCCCTGTGAAACCGTATGGTAACATGGATCATAGATCAATCGGTATCCGGGGGACGTAATGCCGGGTAAGAAAAGAGGGATGACATAATGAAGCAGGCCTATTGGTTAACCAATGTGACTTTGGAACAGCGTTATGTTTGGGAAGGGGAACAGGTGACAGGGACACGGACAAGCCTCGCTCATCTGCGGATTGAAGATGGACGGATTGCGGCGATTGTGGAAGGAAGCAACCCGCTGTCTAACGATCTGCGACAAGTAGATGGCAAGGGACTTTTATTGCTGCCTTCGTTCGAGGAGGCACATATTCATCTGGATAAAACCTACTACGATGGACCATGGACAGCCGTCAAACGGATCTCCAGTATTTTCGAACGTATTGAAGAAGAGAAGGTTCTGTTGCCCAAGCTGCTACCAGATGCCAAGCGTCAAGCGGAGAGTATTCTAACCTTGATTCAGGGGTACGGCTCCACCCATGTACGTAGTCATTGCAATATCGAACCCGTCAGTGGCTTGAAAAGACTGGAAGCGACGCGGCAGGCTCTGGAATCATTTTCGGGCAAAATCTCTTCGGAGATTGTAGCTTTCCCGCAGCATGGACTGCTTCGCTCCCATTCAGTGGAGCTTATGGGCCAAGCGATGCAGGAAGGTGCAACGCATGTGGGTGGACTCGATCCCCATACCGTGGACGAAGACATCGAGAAATCACTGAATGTCATGGTCGAACTGGCGGTTCAGCATCAGGCGGGCATCGATATTCATCTGCATGATGGCGGGCAGGCCGGCAAACAAACACTGCTGGAACTCGCGAATCTGACCGAAGCAGCAGGGCTTCAGGGTAAAGTTACGGTAAGTCATGCGTTCTGGTTCGCCCGTGCAGAACAGCAGGAAGCAGAAGATATGGCGCAGCGAATGGCTTCGCTTGGCATGAGCATTGCTTCCACAGTGCCTATTGGCAGAACGATGATGCCTCTTCCCATGCTCCATCGTATGGGCGTGAACGTGAAGCTGGCCACAGACAGCCTTACAGATCATTGGTCTCCTTTTGGCAATGGAGATCTGCTTGAGAAAGCGGGTCGCTTCGCAGAACTGTACGGATATAGTGATGAATTGTCCTTGTCTCAATCTTTGGCGTTCGTAACAGGCGGTGTGACACCGCTGGATTCACAAGGGGAACACGTATGGCCGAAGGTGGGTGACACAGCAAGTTTTGTATTGGTGCATGCAAGTTGTTCGGCGGAAGCCGTTGCGCGGCGATCTGCGCGGCAGGCCGTATGGTACAAGGGACAATTGGTGAGCGGATCGACATCGGATTGAGAAAAATAGAGCGGGTGCAACCACGGGAAACCGTGGTTTTTTGGCATGGGAAAAAAAGAGGAAGGAACTGTTCGCAACTACCACATTTTGGGTTATGATGGACGTAGTTAATGAAGGGAGCAAAACGAATGAAGATTGAATATGCAACGGAAGCTGATTTCGACTATATCATGGATCGAGATCGGCATATCCATCAGGCACTTGTGAAAACGAAGATTCATGAAAAAGAAATATTCATCCTCTGGAACGAGGACGAGGGATCAAGAATTGGATGGATGAGGTACGGTTACTTTTGGGACAACCTTCCCTTTATGAATATGATCTGGATTGATGAGCCCTATCGCAACGGCGGAATTGGCAAAAAAGTGGTGCATCACTGGGAAAATCTAATGAAGCAACAAGGCTTCGATACCGTAATGACTTCAACGCAGTCAGACGAACATGCCCAACATTTCTATCGAAAGCTGGGGTATGTTGACGCAGGGGCTCTGTTGCTGGATACACAACCTTTGGAGATTATATTGATCAAGAAAATCTAGTGATAAGCTTCAAGGAGAGAGGATGGTAGGTATGGAGCAAGTGAAGTTACAACCTATAACCAAAGATAATGAACTCGAGTGCATGCACCTTAAACCAAGGGAAGATCAGCTGGATTTGGTAGCTAGCAATGCGGATTCATTGATTCATGCGACAAAGGAAATTACGTCCAAACCATATGGCATTTTCGCAGAGGATCAGATGGTCGGTTTTATTTTATTTGATAATGAGGTCTACAATGACGGGTATTACTGGATTCTGCGCTTCATGATTGATGAGAAGTATCAGGGGAAGGGCTACGGTAAACTTGCTATTCAAGAAGTGATTCGTATGTTGCAAGATAGAAGTGATTGCCAGCAAATCAGGGTATCCCATGTTCCTCATAACATCGCGGCTAATGCGCTGTATAAGCGTTGCGGATTTCAGGACACGGGTGAATTCGAGGACAACGGGGATATCATTTTAAGTTATCAAGTGAGGTAACAGGAAGGGGGAGCTTGATGATAAGAGAGGCAGAAGCTAGGGATGCAGAGGTTATCGAGAGACTGTATAAAGAATTATTGCCGAACAACTTAAATACAAAGGTACTGGCAGAACGGATTGAAGAAGTTCGGAATAACCCGAATAGTTTCTTGTTCGTATATGAACTGGGTAATCAGGTGATCGGCACGGCTCATTTACATATTTGTTTGGATGCTTTGGTGGAAAATAGACCATTCGGCGTCGTTGAGCGGGTTATCATTACGGAACATGTGCAGAGCAAGGGATATGGATCTGAATTGATGAAATATGTGGAAAACATATGTGTGCAGAAAAATTGTATGAAGGTGTTTCTTACCAGTGGATCATCCAGACATGAAGCACATCACTTTTATACGAAATTGGGGTACGACGGAGAATCCAGCAAGGCATTTAAAAAGTATTTATAACGTATAACATCATCAAGGAAAAGGAAGTAGAAGCAAAGAAATGAAAGATAACAAACATCCGGTACAAGATCCCCGACTCATCGTTACCTTGCTTGTGGCTACTTGTTGTTGTTTAGGTGTTGTGATGTATTTACGAGCCCAAACAGAAACGAATATGTATCGCTTTTTAAGTTGGGATATGTTCCTGGCATGGGTGCCATTCATCATCTCATCCTGCATTAGATACATATTCAATAAGAAATTAACCACAACGAGCGTTATATGTATATGGGTGATGTGTGCAGTTTGGCTCTTTTTTCTGCCCAATGCGGCCTACCTTTTTACAGAGATCCTGCACTCATTCCGATATTTTGATGCTCAAGGGGAGGTCAGGTTTTGGGTTAATATTGATTTTTGGTATGGACTCACCTTGACGTTTGCTGTAGCGATCATCGGATTGCTGCTCTCGACTTGTTCGATTATTCAAATCCAAGGCATGTTAAATAAATTAATAAATAAGTACATTAGCCTGACGATTGTAGGCATTATTTTGCTGTTGAGCAGTATAGGTGTCTACATTGGTAGATTTAATCGCTGGAATTCATGGGATGTATTATCCAGACCGGGAAAGATCTTTGTGGATCTTGCGAATGATTTCAATGCAGCGAACAGCATGATGGTTGAATTTGTCGCCATTGTATTTACGGTTCAACTTTTTGGCTACGTTATCATCTTTTTGCTAACCTCAAGGTCGAGCAGTTAATTCCCATTGGAAAGGGCAAAGGATCTGAAATGATGAAATCAATAACACAGGAAATTACGGAAGAATTATTAATGGCAATGGATATGTACAAGAGAATTGCGCGGCAATTGATCGACCAACTGATATTGGAAACCGATCAGCCTGATCGCGAGGAAATCCTCGCAGGGGCGTATCATCTGCTGTCCAATGCGGATGTAATCCATGGTGAAGAAGAATTAACAGGAAATTGGTATTTTGATGTCCACGGCGAGCACTGTATGTTCAAGAATACCGAAACAGGCCAGACATTGGAGGTTTTCCTTGGTAGTCCAGCGGATGTGGGTAACATGGACCCCTACTTCTTTTACAATTTTATCAAAACAACGCCAGAGCTTGCCCACCTGACTTCGTATTTCGAGAATGCGTTTAAGGACATGTTGGATTTATTCGAACGTTTGGAAGCGGAGCATTTGTTAATTCATGTTCACGGGGTGGCATATAGAAAGGTTCTTTAATTGCTGTACATGTAATTAGAATTGAGGAGGAATGACATATGAGTTTAACGGAATGGTCCATAGATATACTTCAATATGATCTGTCAGATGAATATTCGATTCGCAGAGCTGATTTTGCCGAATGGGGATTATTTTGCACGGTTTATTATGATATGCGTTATGTCGGATTTTTCAGAGAAGAGGAGTTTAGTTCTTCCAAGATCAGTGCGTACTGGATTTACAAGGGGGAAAGCAAAATAGGTGGCGTGAGAATGGAGCCTAACCGGATGTATCATTTGTTTTTTATCCCGCCATTCCAGCAGTGCTTTGAGGTATTGAAACTGCTGAAGCATACATTAGTACAGTGGTCGGATCGCACGAAACGAATTCTGACCTTTGAGATTCTTCCAGACCAAGTCGATCTATACGCAAGAGCCGGATTCTGGCCAGTGGAGTTCAGATGTCGCTGGATGCAGCGGCCTACAGATCATTTTGACATCGAATGGGACAGCAGGGTAACGGTGAAGAGTCCAGAAATTATTGAAAGTGAAACCGGCACTAGAACATATGTGAATGAAGATGAAATTGCCCAATGTGACCTGGAGAGTTTTGCAGGAAGTCTTGAAGCTACACGAAGAAAACATACCACTCTTGCAGATTTTATCCCAAGCGATGACCCTAATTATACGAATGAGATCCTAACTCAGGCCTCTACACTTGTATACGATAAGGAGACGGGGCAGCTTATTGCCAACTGTCGTCTTTGTTTGCAGGATAATCAGGCTGCCGTATATAGTATAGGGGTTCGACCGGCGTATAGAGGCAGAGGGCTTGCTACACTGATGTTACAGAGAGCTTTGAATGAGCTTAAGGGTAAATATCCCGTGCTGCGATTGTATGTGATGCAAGGAAATGATGCGGAGTCCGTGTATCTGAATCTGGGGTTTATTCCTGGAGTACAGGAGATTCAGACGATGTACATTCCAGAGGAGGCATCACAATGAAGGTTGCCATCTTAACCGATATACATGGCAATGTTCCTGCGCTTCAAGCGGTATTGGCTGATATGGATTCTAGAGGAGGCATAGAGCATACATTTTGTTTGGGAGATATGATCGGCATTGGCCCTTACTCTAATGAAGTGATTGAGATGTTGTACAGCCGCAAAAATATGATAGCGATTTCAGGGGATCACGAAGAGGCCGTATTGAGTTTGCTCCAAAATAAGGGACCATTAGAAGAGCATAAAGGTATAGCCGAGCATCATCAATGGGTTGGTCAACATCTAAGTGAGGAATCGATCGAGAGAATACAAGCTCTACCCAAATTTGTTGAAAAAGAGGTCGAAGGACGTCAGTTCCTTTTGGCTCACTATCATATGAGCAATGACAAGCTGGATGCCATCGATAAAGAATCATCTGGAACCAAATTGGACGCGAAGTATCAGGGGACGGCCCATGATTTGGTTTGTTTTGGTCATCATCACATTCTTCATTATTACAAGACAGATCAACGAATCTATATGAACCCGGGAGCTTTAGGCTGTAATGATCTTGCCATTGCCAGATACGGAGTCGTGGATCTCCAAGAGGGGAAGATTGATGTGAAATTCATTGGCGTTCCATATGACAACAGGGAGTACCTGCGATCGTATGAACGGTTGAACGTTCCGGATCGAGCTTTTATTTTGAAGGCATTTCACGGGAATCAGTTGGAAAGAGAAAATATAGACGGTAGTCATCGTTCATAGCAATGTGCTGCTACTTTGGGAAGGAGAAATGCACATGGGAATGATCATTATGTTGGTAGTTTATCTGTTCCTCGGTATTTATGTTGTGAAAGTTGGAATGGATAATTCAAAAAATAGTCAGCACACAAAAGAAATATTATCAGAATTAAGAGAAATAAAGGACTTATTGAAAGAGCGAAGGTAAAGGAGGGGGATGTGTATGATTTATGATTTACAAGGGGAAGCCAATATGGCACCTGTTGTGGGGATGTTATTATCCGCTGTAACAGAAAATAGCCAACGACTTAAATCAATTACAGAAGGTATGTCGCAAGAAGAGGTAGATTATAGAGGGGAACACAACCAGTTTAATAGTACAGCTCAATTAATCCGACATATTACGTTCGTTGATATAAATTGGGTTTATAGAATAAAGGGAGCAGTCCTTCCTCAGCGTTTAATAGAGCAATATGGCCCTATGATCGATGCGAATAATAGACTCCCGCTGGTTCAAGGTGTGGCACGTGACACACTTATCTCTCAACATGAGAGTGTACTAACCCTTCTAAAAGAGACATGCGCACATTTAGCGGATGCTGATCTAGACCGAGTCGTTACTTTTGGACATCAGAACGAAAAGCAAGCTACGATCCGTTGGGGATTATGGCACATGGCTGACCATAACCGTTATCATCAAGCTCATATTAATCAATTGAGAAGGTGGTTCCAAACATAAACTGATACTAGTACGTTCTTTACCCATCCTCATCGACAGGTCATTCTTCTAATGTATTTGTGCAGAACCAAAGATCATCAAGTGAATCTTTCAGAAGAACATAGTGAATACAAGTGGGCAACCAGATCTGAATTATATCATTACCTGCCTTATGCAATTACTTCAGATCTGGAGAAATATAATGTTTTTGAGAAAATCAAGTTAATCGATTAGGTGAAAAAAATCAACCCAATACACGAATAACAATATCTTGATCGTGATTACCAAAACCGGCACCATAGATCGTTAATCCCCCAACGTTGGGGCTCTTCTCGTCAACTGTAAATCGAAGCGTCCAGAACGGCTCGTCCAGCTTAATATCTGCAAGTGTAATGTCAGACATCCGCTCTCCATCCATGTAAGTACCGGAGGTATCAATGCGGATGGTCTTCAATAATCCATACTGATTCACATTGCGATGCCACCATTCTGGCGTATACTTGCCGCGCGCTGCCCTGCCGAAGTCGGCAGGGCTCGTCCACGTTCCAAGCGCAACACCGTTAAAGGTGAATTGAATATCTGACAGCCAATGATCCCGTAATCCCGGGGCTTCAGATGCCAGTTCCATCGAGATCTCTATCGCATCTGTATTCTCGTCCGGAAGAACAAAATTAGATGTTTTATATTCAACATAACCTTTCCCAAACCACAAAATTGCAGCGTGTACCCGCTCAGGATCCAGGAAGTAGCGGGGATCGTCCCACACGCCAATCTCTTTCTCAAGTGTCCCTAGCCCACAAGTAGGCTGGATATCAAAAGCAGTATAGTGCCCGACGGATATCGTCTGCTCTCTGGTTCGTGAAGTCCGACTAGCGGATGGCAGCTCGATCTCAATCTGATTTTGCTTGAGGTAACATAACTTGTGTGTCCCTCCGTTGATCCGAACGCGTCTGCTCCCAATGAGCCCCGCATCCTCCAATTTACGAATGTGCATCGTGACAATGGAGGGGCTAAGCTCTAATGCTGCGGCAATATCCTTCACATTCATTTCACGATCTGCAATCATATCCATGATTCTCCATCTGACTTCGCTTGCCAGCGCCTCATATAAAGGAATGAACCGAGGCTCTCCATTTGCTTTGATCATCTGTACAACAACTCCCTACGCTCAATCTACTAAAATCACATATATATTAATTTAATGAAATTAGTCCGAAGATGCAATACAGATTCATTGCAAGTTAATCGCCAATAGTGTTTAATTTTTTTAGTTGCTACGAAGTTGAATTCTTATATTTGTGAATTTTAAATAAGAGATGGAGTGGAGTAATGAGATACAATAACCCTGTTGTAAAAGGTTTCTATCCAGACCCTAGTGTGATTAAGGTGCACGACACGTACTACATGGTGTGCAGTTCTTTTCAATACTTTCCGGGCGTACCGCTCTTTGAAAGCAAGGATTTGCTGAATTGGAAGCAGATTGGTCATTGCCTCACTCGTAAAAGCCAAATTCAGTTGGACACCGTGAACAGTTCCGGCGGGGTATTTGCCCCCACCATTAGGTACAATAACGGACGATTTTATATGGTGACAACTAACGATACGACGCATCAGAATTTTTATGTATGGACAGACGATATCTACGGAGAGTGGTCTGAACCTATCTATGTGGATCAAGGTGGAATTGATCCGGATTTGTATTTTGAAGATGAAAAGACCTTGTTTATGAGTAACGGGGTTGATGATCAAGGCGTTGGAGGAATTGTCCAGTGTGAGATTGAAATTGAAACTGGCCGGCAATTGACGCCAGGTCGGACCATCTGGAACGGAACAGGTGGACGATATCTGGAAAGTCCGCATCTGTATAAAATGAACGGCTACTATTATCTGCTTGCAGCCGAAGGTGGCACCGAATATGGGCATATGGTTACTTACGCTCGGGGCATTTCTTCTTCAGGTCCATTCGAGGCTTATGAGCACAATCCGGTTCTAACCAATCGCAATCTGGGCGGTTATGAGCTCCAGGGTGTGGGGCATGGTGATCTGGTTCAGGATGATCGGGGGAACTGGTGGCTCTTTCACCTGGGATTCCGACAGATTGGCAGATGGGCTACGTACCATCATCTGGGCCGAGAAGTATTTCTGACTCCAATTACGTTTGGTGAAGACGGATGGTTTACAGCCGGGAATGAAGGTACAACACTGACGAGTTTTGAGACTAAACGTATCCCGGACACAGTGATCCAGCAGGATAAGAAGCATTATACGTTTGAAAATACCGACTGGAATCTCGATTGGTGTTACCTTCGTCATCCGAATACAGAGCATTATCAGCTTGAATGTGACAAGCTTACGCTAACAGGAACCGATGTAACGCTGGACATTCCGGCATCTCCGACGTTCATCGGGTTACGCCAGAAAGACTTTAATGCCACGATTTCAGTCGATGTTAGTCTAACCAGTGGAGAAGCAGGTATCACCATTTATATGGATGAGAATCATCATTATGAAGTAGCAATTCGTGATGAGCAGGACGGCTATAAGGTGATCGAGCGTCTGAATATCGGGGATATCAAATCGATAGCACATGAAGTGGATCTGGAAAATAAACAGCATGCAACGCTGGTCATTCGCTCAAGCCATGACCGATATAGCTTCCTGTTTCAAGTAGAGGATGAAGAGATTCTGCTAGGCACGGCACAGACGAGATACCTATCCTCGGAAGTGGCTGGAGGTTTTACAGGCGTACTTATTGGATTGTACGCGACAGGTGAAGATGCTTCGGCTGAGTTTACCAATTTCAAGTGTGAATACCATTAAGAAGTGAAGAGGAGGGCCCTAGGGTCCTTCTCTTTTTTTTAATTTGTGTAAAAATCATATTATCTATATGGCATCACTAAATAATCTAACTGTAACAAAAAGTTGAAAGAACGTGTTATTTAATTATATAGCTTGATTGGATAACGAAGGAGGCGTTGTATGGAGGATCAATGGAGAATTGCAAAGTATGATCCGGCATGGCGTGATTTGTTTCTGGAAACGGGTTCGATATTAAGAGCAGCGTTAGGCGAAAAGGCTGTGCGGATTGATCATGTAGGGTCCACTTCAATTGTCGGGATAGACGCTAAACCCATTATCGATATACAGATATCTGTTTCCAATGTTGAAAATCTGTTGGACTACAAGCGTGAGATCGAAAGCGTCGGATTTGTATTCAGAGCAGAAAATTCGGATCAGACTAAACGTTAC
The DNA here is from genome assembly GCF_055687625.1 of Paenibacillus sp. CB74. NCBI lineage: Bacteria > Bacillati > Bacillota > Bacilli > Caryophanales > Paenibacillaceae > Paenibacillus > Paenibacillus sp. CB74. Next base: position 179,162 of record NZ_CM146009.1, read on the forward strand.
TTTCGTGAAGAACCTGGAAGCAGAAGGATACATGTACACGTTAGACAGGCAGGCAGTTTCTCCGAGCAAATGACCTTGCTGTTCAGAGACTATTTAAGGGAGCATCCAGAAGATTGTCTGGAATATGCGGAAGAAAAGCACAGACTCATGTCATTGTATAAAGATCAGCGTCCCAAGTATGTTGAAGGAAAAGCACCAACGGTGTGGAGCATATTACAGAGAGCGCATAATTGGTCTCAAGAAATTGGATGGCAACCGGCAAAATCTGATGCATAATGATATCCAATGAGCACATCCAATGAATCGAGATAACCCTATTGGAGTGATGAGATGAACATGGGAAGAAAGCTGTTAACAACCGTTCTAACCATCATTTGTTTTACTTTGGCTGCAAGCCTCATATCAATGAATGAATCCTACAGTTTTGATTTTTACATTATTATGTATCTGGTATACGCAACTCCACTGATCGTATTGATTGGGCTGCCTTTATCGATATTGCTGGACGATCTGCTCCGTCGAATACAATTCGTTAATCATATGTTGTATCTAAGTACGAGGATATTGGGTTATGCATGTGCTGGAGTTCTAGGGATGTATATCTATTATGTGCTCATGGGAGCAGGAGAAGAAATACTGAATTTCAAAGAGACATTAGTTCTGACCTTATTGGGTGTTTTTGCTGCTATTTTATTTGTAATGATTGATATGGGGTTGGAAGTTTGGTTACAGACGCGAAGCAGAAAGAGTTGAATTAAACTGATTCGTCAGGAGGAGAGATATTGACAATTAACAAAAGAATAATGAATCTATCAGCCTGGCTTGCTGTATTAGCCATCATATGTATTCCTGGAACTTTATATACAGATAATGGACCGCTCCGAACGGAGTATGGTTTTCCGATCCGATTCTTTACGGATTATCATGATGCTAACTCGGACGGAACAATCTGGTTTATATCTGGCATCTCTTTAAATGTACTTCTATATTTGTTCAATGTCCTGTTTATTTATGCAGGTATTCATGTAATCTTGTATATTAAAAAGAGATTAACTAGAACGTAAAGATGGGGTGATGACGATGAAACAACTTCCAGTAGAATGGAACTCAGACAGGCTCTTAATTTCAGATGTGAAAGAGTCCGACATTCCTGAACTTCAGTCGATTTATGATACCAGTCGATACATGCATCAATGGGATGGACGAGAGCATGATCTGGATTATGTGAAAAAATGTGTTCAAGAAGGCCACCTTCCTCCAGAAGGGAGAATGGAGAACTATCGAATTCAATCCATTCGTACGGCTGAGGATGATCGCAACATTGGTTTGTTAAGTGTGTACCACGGTTATCCTTCTGACGATTCGCTATATCTTGAGTTTCTGTATATTCAGAGTGAAATCCAGAAGCAGGGATATGGACAAGAATTAATTCAGGCACTGACTTTCCATTGTTCCGAGCTAAGTTACAAGGAAATTCGAATTAACGTCGCGCTCAAAAATTGGCCTGCTTTACGCTTCTGGATCAAATCCGGATTCAATCAGATCAGCGGAATTTATGGAGATTTTGAACATTCTAATGATACCTTTGCCAATACAGAATTGATCAAATCTCTCTGAAAACATAGCCGATAAAGGGGAATATACCAATGGAAACTTTCTTTCGTTACAACTGGATCGTGCGTGAGCAATGGTATGCCTGGTGTGAAGATGTACCGCTTGAAGAATTGCTTCGGCCTCGTACGGGCGGAGTAGGTAACATATTACAAACGTTGTTTCATATCATTGATGTAGAGTGGAGCTGGCTTCAGTTGCTTCAGGGTAAACCGGATGATGCCGAAAATTTTGCAAATTACCAGAACCTTGAGGCGGTAAGACAATTGGATCGCAGATTACGTCCGGATGTGGAGGCATTTGTTACAGCATGGGAGCCGAGTATGGAAAAAAGAGCTTATATTGATCATCGCTCAGGTGGCAATGTCGCTACAGATTCATGGGGAGAAGTCATGCGACATGTGATCGCCCATGAGATCCACCATATGGGACAGCTATCGGTATGGGCCCGAGAATTGGGCAAGCAGCCGGTATCCGCCAATGTCATTGGCAAAGGACTTATTCTACCTGACTAAATGAGAGATCGGAAGGACATGGCAGGGCATGGAAGGATGGAGGGTAACGATGATTACCGGACTCAGCCAGATAGATTGGATACAACTGCATGATCGTGTCCAGCAGGTGATTGAACAGGAAGTTCAGATCATTCCCTTGTCACCTGGACTGGAAGCGAGTGTAATGAGAATTGAAATGGGTGGTCAGCGGTACGTATTGAAGGTCTGGGACAAGGATTCCAAGCCGGATATCGCCAAACAATATCAATTATTATCCAAGCTTTATCATAGTGGAGTTGGTGTTTCCAAACCCTGCGGTTGGGGAGTAGAAGACCAACAGAATCAGGTGCTGTTAACAAGCTATGATGGAGAGCCTATTACCCAATTAACCCAAACCAAACTGACACGGTTGGCTGAGCGATTAATGGAGGTTCATCGTTATCCGGTGAATAGAGTGGGTGCTGGAGAAGATGAAGAATACATATCAAAGTATGATTTTGTTGAATACTTTTTTCCTCAGATTGAGTCGCATGGAGATATACAAGCTCTTCTAGCAAACCTGATTCAGCATGTCCAGATCAAACAGGAATGTCTGATTCATGGCGATTATAATCTGGGAAACATTCTTGAAATGGACGGTCATTACACCATCATCGATTGGACCAATGGGCAGTATGGTGATCCAAGGTACGATATGGCATGGTCTGTTTTTCTCATCACCATCTATAATGGGGGAAGTTACGGCGAGATGTATCGGGCTGCATTTGCATGTTCTGCAAGCTACAACACGTATACGCAGGAAGAGGGGCAGGTCTTTGAAGCCATGGCATGCCTGCGCTGGATTCTGTTAAAACGTGTTGGGGATGTACCCATGGGGCCGGATGTCATGCAAAGGGTTCACAGCATAGCTGTACATAATCCATATTTGAATGAACACCTGCTGTAATCCTAGTCACGGAATATCAACGACGACAGGATACGATTGAATGAGAGTAAGACCACATGTGTGTAAATAAAATAAACAGCCTGTCCTAAATTAGCGATCCTCGCATACCTATGTTAATAGAGGAGCGTGATCGATATGGAGCAGAAAGTTCAATCCTATTTTGAATTGAAGCAGCAGCAAAAAGATATTGAGCAACAGTTGTCTGTGCTACGAGACGAGATTGTTGCGTATTGTGCAGAACAAGGAGTCTATGAGACGCAGGTTGGTGGTTACACCGTGAAAACAGTGCTTCAGAACCGCAAAGAATATGATGATCAGAAGCTGTATGCTTCTCTTCCGGACCCTGACATCTGGCGATTGTTGTCCAAGGTAGACAGCCATAAGCTGAAAAGTCTCATCAAGCTGAACATTCTGTCCGAGGAGCAAATTAACCCGGCATGCACAGTGAAACAGGTGACCTTATTACAGGTGGACAAGCTGTAACATTTCATCCCCTCTTCGTACTGGAGTTGAATTAAACGGAACATCACGATCACATGGCACCTTCCACGAAATAGTTTTGTTGCTATAAGCAGCGGAACGAATGTGGAGGTGTTTTTGTTTTGCGAACAGGGCGCAAGATTCATAAATAGTTAAATATGAGGGGGAAGAAGTATAATTTGTTCATTGTAAGCGTATTCAAAAAAAGATATGATGGATAAAAATGGGTAGGGGGAATTGTAAATGTCGACGGAAATTCCATCATTACATGCTGCTTATGCCAACAAGTTCAAAATAGGTGCTGCTGTACATACAGGCATGTTGCAGTCCGAAGGGGAATTTATCGCGAAACACTTCAATAGCATCACGGCAGAGAATCAGATGAAATTCGGAGAAATTCACCCGGAAGAAAATCGTTATGTGTTCGATGCGGCAGATGCAATTGTTGATTTTGCTGTTGCTCAAGGAATGGGGGTTCGCGGACATACCCTTGTCTGGCACAATCAGACATCGAAATGGGTTTTCGAGGATAGCTCAGGTGCTCCCGTGTCCAGAGAACTATTATTATCTCGCTTGAAGCAACATATTGATACAGTGGTAGGACGGTATAAGGGGCAAATATATGCATGGGATGTCGTCAATGAAGCGATTGAAGATAAGACCGATCTCTTCATGCGGGACACAAAGTGGCTGCAACTCGTGGGAGAAGACTATCTGCAGCAAGCATTCAGCATGGCTCATGAAGCAGATCCCAATGCCCTTCTTTTCTATAATGACTACAATGAGACCGATCCGGTCAAACGGGAGAAAATATACAATTTGGTTCGGTCTTTGCTGGATAAGGGAGCGCCTGTACATGGAATCGGTATGCAGGGGCACTGGAATATTCATGGTCCTTCAATTGAGGAGATCCGAATGGCGATTGAGCGTTATGCTTCACTGGATGTACAGTTGCATGTTACGGAGCTGGATATGTCGGTGTTTCGTCATGAGGATCGTCGAACCGATCTTACTGCGCCCACTCCGGAAATGGCCGAGTTGCAGGAGCGTCGATATGAAGAAATCTTCGATCTGTTCCGAGAATATAAATCATCCATTACCTCAGTGACTTTCTGGGGAGTAGCGGACAATTACACCTGGTTGGATCATTTCCCGGTACGTGGACGTAAGAATTGGCCTTTTGTATTTGATCAACAGTTGCAGCCAAAGGAATCATTTTGGCGTATAATTAAAGATAACGAGAGTTAAAAAAATCAGAGTATGATTCAAATTTCTGATCGAAATGAGATGAGTGTATGGATTCCATCCGTAACTACCTGATGACATTTGCAGGGAACTTGGTGGTAGCCTATTATATTTTTGAAGAGGGCACACTGGCCAAGCCAATGATGTTTGCCACACTCATGATGTTACTGATCATGTTTATCGATTACGTGAAAAGCAGGAACACATATTCACTGGAGTAGCATATTCGATGAGCTTAAGCGATTCTGTGACACAGGGTCGTTTTTTTTTATGAAAAGAAAAATGAATGTTAGGCTGATAACAGGGAGGCCGTGATTTGTTACGGAAACAATTCAAACAATGGGTTGAACAACAGGCAGATGGCCTGAAGTCTCTTCACATATCCACGGAACAGAGAGAGCATTCCGTTCATGATGACCACATCATTCCCGATCCTTCTACCGGATTCGTACATGAATCGGGGTGTGCCATCGGTCAGGTAACGGTTTGGGAGTCCGGACAAATGGAATATGAGGTCATTCACATTGAGACGGAAATGCTGATATTGTGGAAGTACATTGAACGGATCGATGAGAAAGAACCTGATTTTGCTGAACTTCTTACAACTTATTTTCAAGTGGTACAGTCTGGACAAAAGCCTTGACCGGGTTTGGCTAGGTTCTCCCTGCAATGATTCGGACAACAGCTTCCATTTACATCAGGACCATTGTTCATTACACTTGATGAGTAAGACCTCATTAACTCAATTGAGATCATCAGGAGGATACCATTATGCATCAATCCGCACATATTCAGGAAGCAAGAGATTACATATTAAACCGAATCCATTCCAAACCTGCCATAGGCATGATTCTTGGTTCGGGGCTGGGAGCGCTCGCCGACGAGATTGAAAATGCGACGGTTATTCCCTACACAGAAATTCCTTACTTTGCGCAATCAGAGGCAATCGGTCATGCCAATGAATTGGTTATTGGGGAGCTGATGGGCAAAACGGTTGTAGCGATGAAAGGCCGCCTTCATTACTATGAAGGGTTTACATTGGACGAAGTGACATTCCCTGTTCGCATTATGAAAGCGCTGGGTGTCGAGCAGTTGCTTATCACCAATGCCTGCGGAGCCATCAACACAAGCTTTGAGCCGGGACAACTGATGCTGATTACAGATCATATTAACCTGGTGGGCAACAACCCGTTGATGGGACCGAATAATGCTGAACTGGGTGTGCGCTTCCCGGACGTATCACAGGTATATAATCGCGAACTGCGCAGCATTGCGCTTAAGGTTGCAGAAGAGCAAAACGTTGGCCTGCAGCAAGGTGTCTATGCATGGTGGAGTGGTCCGGCATATGAGACACCAGCAGAGATTCGCATGATTCGTACGATGGGTGCGGATGCGGTGGGTATGTCTACGGTACCTGAAGCTATTGTTGCCATCCATGGCGGTATGAAGGTACTGGGCATTTCCTGTCTGACCAATATGGCCTGTGGCATTTTGGATCAGCCGTTAAGTCATGACGAAGTGATTGAAGTGGCTGCCCAAGTGAAAACAACCTTTATTGGTTTGGTAAAAGGCATCTTGAAAGAAATCTAATCGCCAGATGATTTCTATTCTAGGCAGCGCTGGATAGGATAAAGTTCCCATACAGCCAGCCAAGTCGAAAACACAAAAAACGTATGCTTCACGAGTTGTTACTCGTGAGACATACGTTTTTTTATTTTGCCGAACCATGAACCATCTGAGAATGATCGGCCATGATTGCTGGCGTAGACTCCCTGATGATGGGTTTGGTCACAATATGTGAGACTTGATACGGCTGTGTCGGGCTATTAATCCGGGATAACAGCATCTCCGCAGCCTTAATCCCCATCTCATTGCTGTAAATATGAACGGTCGTTAATGCTGGCTCAATAATTCGGGATTGGGGTGCATTATCGAATCCGCATATCACAACATCCTGCGGAACGGAAACACCTCTGGCTTTCAAGGCACGGATCAGATCGACGGCAAGAAAATCATTAGCGCATACGTAAGCGGAAGGTAAGGAAGTCAGCTCTGCCACCCGCTGGTTCAACCATCCTGGCTTGGAGAAGCATAGGCGATCATTATCTAGAATGCAATGAGATAGGTCTACCTGCAACCCTGATTCAAGCATAGCCCGGTGATATCCAACCCATCGTTCATTAAAGCTCTTACAGTGATTGTAGTCTCCAACAAATCCGATACTTGTGTAGCCGCTCTCAATTAATTTGGTGGTGATCTGATAGATGCTGTGTTCATTCTCCATAAGGAGCAAATCTGCATGGAATTCGGGATAACATATGTCGGAAGCGCAATCGATAAAGATCGTAGGGATGCCCAGATCGGTAATCAGCTGAGTGTATTCCAGATCAAATAATTCAATGCAAATGATGCCGTCTACTTTGGCGATATCAAAATTGTTGGGAAGTGTAAGCGCGTCTTGATCTTCTTCACGCACGATATGAATCGAGAGATTGTATCCCTCCGCACTGATTCTTTTCTCCAAACCGCTGATTAACAACGAACCAAAGTGAGATGTATTAGGCAGGTTTTCAGTTAACAAGGCGATATTGCCCGGGGCCTTGGTTAAAACATGTTCATTTTCCATATAGGCAAACTGTTTATATTTAAGTTCAATTGCTTTTTTAATTACACGGTTTCTAGTCTCATCCGGGATGTTTCCGCTATCATTCAATGCTTTGGAAGCCGTATTCCTGGAGATCCCCAAAGCATCAGCGATGTCTTGTATCGTGACTTTTTCCTTTGCCATCTAATGCTTCACCTCTACTCATCAATAGTCATCCATATTCTTCTCTAAGTCAAATGTATAATAGAACGGCACAAATAGCAATCTTTACTTTACAAATGCACAATTCTGTTTACAATTAGGAACACAAATTTAATTTTCATAATTGTTCCAAAATTTTGGTTACAAGTGTAATGTGATTGGATGAATATCAGCGGTGACAAAGAAATATCTATGTTGATATCACCGTATTGGTGCTAATTATATGCAATTTCAGTGTGATTTATTTACATTTAGGCAAAGAAGAAATGATCAAATGCACAAATATTTTTTACAAAATGTATTGACTAAATTCATTGAAACCTGATAAATTGTAAATTATTAAATAGGCAATTGTAAATATTGAAAGCCCTTACCGAAAACAATTGTCAACTTCAAGAATGGAACGGGGGTATCGTGTTGGATAACATAGCCGACAGCAAAAAGGGCGAAGGAAGGGTACTGAAAGTGAGGACGACAAGCGGTCAGAGGTTGCAGCAGCTCAAAAAAAATTACTTTTTATATATGTTGCTCGCACCAGCCTTAATTTTGACTCTTATTTTCAAGTACATTCCGATGTACGGAGCCATCATTGCGTTTAAGGATTTCAGTCCGATCAAAGGCATTATGGGCAGTGATTGGGTAGGACTGAAGCATTTTGAGAAATTTATAGCTTCTCCCAATTTCGATATCATTTTAATGAATACGCTTAAACTCAGCTTTTTGGGATTGATATTCAGTTTCCCGGTGCCTATTTTACTTGCACTTATGCTGAATCAGGTACGTAAAGCTGGCGTGAAGAAAAATATCCAACTGTTTCTGTATGCACCCAATTTTATCTCGGTTGTTGTGGTGGTGGGTATGCTGTTCATCTTCCTCTCACCGACAGGGCCAATTAATCAATTAGCAACCTGGATTACAGGTCAGCCAATTATGTTCATGTCTGAACCGGAATATTTCCGATGGATCTACATTTTGTCCGATATCTGGACCGGAGCGGGGTGGGCTTCCATCATATACGTTGCGGCTTTGGCCAATGTTGATCCGGAGCTTCACAATGCGGCTAATCTGGATGGAGCCAATCTCCTTCAGCGTATTCGCCACATTGATCTTCCAACGATTCGTCCGATTATGGCCATCGTCTTTATTCTTGCAGCTGGTGGCATTATGTCCATTGGATTTGAGAAGGCCTATCTGATGCAGACGTCCATGAACCTGCCTTCCTCTGAGATTATTGCCACATATGTCTACAAGGTGGGGTTACAGTCTGGAGATTACGCTTATTCTGCGGCAGTGGGATTGTTTAACTCGGTTATCAATGTGATTTTGCTGGTGACAGTGAATCTGATTGTGAAGAAATTGAACGAAGGCGAAGGCCTCTATTAGGAAAGGAGTATGTTCCATGGTTGTTAAACACACGGGAATGGATCGATTGATCCTCACACTCAATGCCATCTTTCTCACCTGTGCTGTACTGGTTGTGGTCGTTCCCCTGATTTATATTGTTATCGCCTCATTTATGGACCCCACTGTGCTACTGAATCGTGGACTGTCCTTCAATGTATCGGATTGGAGTCTGGACGGTTATCAGATGATTCTGTCCAATCCAGCCATGATCCGAGGTTTTGCAAATGCGGTACTGTACTCGGTCTCCTTTGCACTGATCACCGTGACCGTATCCATATTTGCAGGTTATGCATTGTCGGATGAAAGGCTCGCGGGACGTGGATTTTTCATGATTATCTTTATCATTACGATGTTCTTCGGCGGGGGATTAATCCCGACCTATCTACTTATACGTAATCTCGGCATGCTGGATACGGTGTGGGCAATCATCATTCCTGGAGCCGTTAACGTCTGGAACATCATCCTGTCCAGAACCTTTTTCAAAGGAGTCCCTCGGGAACTGAAAGAAGCAGCGAATGTGGATGGCGCTTCCGAGATGAAGATTTTCTTCCAGATCGTCATTCCATTGTCGAAGCCCATCATATTTGTACTCGCCCTTTATGCGTTCGTTGGGCAATGGAATTCCTATTTTGATGCGATGATCTATCTGGACAATCCGAATCTCCATCCGTTACAGCTCGTCCTGCGCTCCATTCTGATTCAGAATCAGGCTGCACCAGGTATGATCAGTGACCAACTCGCGATGGCGGAACTGAAAAGGCTCTCCGAGATGATTAAATATTCAGCCATTGTCATTTCGAGTCTGCCACTGATCATCATGTACCCGTTCTTCCAGAAGTATTTCGAAAAAGGTGTCATGGTTGGTTCCCTCAAATAGTGAACAGCCTGCGATACTGTAAGTTGATCCAATCCAACTCATGGAGGTCATTATCATGAAAAAAGTGAACAAGAAGTCCAGAAAAGCCGTTACAACGGCATCCATTTCCATGTTATCTGCAATGCTCTTTCTAACCGCCTGTGGCGGGGGTGGAGGAGGCGCAGCAAGTGAGGCGCAATCACCTGATGGCAAGGTGACATTGAATTTTATCACACAGAGCTCTCCGCTGGCTCCCGCTGATCCGAACGACAAGCTGATTAACAAGCGACTTGAAGAGAAAACCAATGTTCATATCAACTGGAAGAACTATACGAGTGATGTGTTTGCGGAGAAAAGAAATCTGGCGGTAGCCAGCGGTGATTTGCCGGATGCCATATTTGATGCAGGTTATGGAGATTATGATCTCCTGAAACTGGCGAAGGACGGGGCGATCATTCCACTTGAGGACATGATTGAACAATATATGCCCAATCTGCAAAAGGTGCTGGAGGAAGCTCCTGAATACAAGAGCATGATCACGGCTCCGGACGGACATATCTATTCATTCCCATGGATTGAAGAACTCGGAAGTGGCAAACAACGGATTCAGGCAGTGGATAACTTGCCCTGGATTAATGTGGAATGGCTGAACAAGCTCGGACTGAAGATGCCAACGACAACCGAAGAGTTGAAAGAAGTGCTGATCGCGTTCAAAACCCAAGATCCCAACGGCAACGGCAAGGCCGACGAAATTCCATTGTCTTTTATTAACAAGCCAGGCGGAGAAGATCTGACATTTCTCTTTGCTGCATTTGGACTCGGGGAGAACTGGGATCATACCGTAGTAACGAATGAAGGGAAAGTCGTCTTCACAGCAGCCGATGCAGGTTACAAGGAAGCAGTTAAGTACATTCATGAACTGGTTCAGGAAGGTCTCATCGATGTTGAATCGTATCAGCAGGATTGGAACACGTATCTGGCAAAAGGCAAAGACAACAAGTACGGTATGTACTTCACATGGGATAAAGCCAACATTACAGGCATGAATGATACGTATGATGTTTTGCCTCCAATTGCCGGACCTGATGGAGAGATTAATGTCACAAGAACAAATGGCATCGGTCTTGATCGTGGTCGCATGGTCATTACCAGCAGCAATAAAAACCTCGAATCCACAGCAAAGTGGGTAGACCAATTGTACGATCCGCTCCAATCTGTGCAGAACAACTGGGGTACGTATGGAGACGAGAGTCAGCAAAATATATTTGAATTCGATGAAGCCAAGGGCATGTTGAAGCATCTTCCGCTGGAAGGCTCTGCACCTGTAGAACTCAGACAAAAGACAAGTATCGCGGGACCACTGGCCATTCTCGACAGTTATTATGACAAATACACCACCAAACCGGAAGATGCTGCATGGCGTATGGAACTGCTCGATAAATATATGGTTCCACACATGAAAGCAGATAACGTCTATCCAAGCGTGTTCTTCTCAATCGATGAGCTCGACCGCCTTTCCACCATTGAGACGGATCTGTTCGCCTATGTGCTGCGTCTGCGTACAGAATGGTATCAGAACGGGAAAGTAGATCAGGAATGGGATGCTTATCTGAAAGAGCTGGATCGCCTTGGATTGCAAGAATGGCTGCAGATTAAACAAGCAGGATATGACCGTAATAACCAATAAAGAAAAGTACGGAGGAGAAACCATAATGTCGACGATTCTACAACAAGATTACCGAAATAAATACCATTTTTCACCGAAAGAGAAGTGGATGAACGACCCGAACGGCATGGTGTTTTTCAATGGAGAGTATCACTTGTTCTATCAGTATCATCCGTTTGGTACGACATGGGGGCCGATGCATTGGGGGCACGCCGTAACCCGAGATCTCGTCACTTGGGAGGAGCTTCCTGTAGCTCTGGCACCGGATGAACATGGCATGATCTTCTCCGGCAGCGCGGTGGTGGACTGGAACAATACTTCCGGATTCTTCGAAGATGAGCCGGGGTTGGTTGCCATTTTCACACATCATCTGGAAGTGCCGAATGAGCATCCTGTTCAGCGTCAGAGTCTGGCGTATAGCAAAGACAGTGGCAGAACCTGGACCAAGTATGAGGGTAATCCGGTATTAAAGCATGAGTCCTTTGTTGATTTCCGTGATCCCAAAGTGTTCTGGCATGAGCAGACCAAGGAATGGATTATGATAATCGCATGTGGTCAAACGGTATGTCTGTATCGTTCTCCCAATCTGAAGGATTGGAAACTTGGAAGTGAATTTGGCGAAGGGATCGGTTCACACGATGGTGTGTGGGAATGTCCGGACCTGTTCCCACTTGCAGTGGATGGAGAAATTGGGCAGGAGAAGTGGGTAATGCTCGTCAGCATTGGTGCAGATCCTGCTTGTATAGAAGGCTCCAGAACGCAATATTTCACCGGGGATTTTGATGGAAGTACATTTGTCCCAGATGAGGCATCCCACATGATTCGTTGGATTGACCATGGCCGGGATAACTACGCGGGCGTGAGTTGGTCCGACATTCCGGCTGAAGATGGCAGACGCTTGTTCATGGGTTGGATGAGCAACTGGATGTATGCCAACCAGACGCCAACCGAAGATTACCGTGGAGCCATGACCATTGCCCGGGAGTTAACACTGGAGACAAGAGCGGGAGAAGTTATATTGATTCAACGTCCTGCACGTGAATTTGAGCAAGCCCGTACGCCAGTATTGTCCCTACAGGATGTTTCGATTGCGCAAGTGAGTGAGCAGTTGAATGCTTTGCAACTTGTGAATTATGAGATCGACGTGGAGTGGGCTTTGGATCAGTCGTTCCATTTTGCGCTAAGAAGCGGCGCAGATCACGAGACCGTCGTTGGTGTAGACTCCATCCGAGGTGAAGTATATGTTGACCGTAGTCGATCGGGCAGCGGCGAGTTTCATGAACATTTCCTGGGCCGCCATACAGCTGAGTTAAAAGCGGTGAGCGGGAATCACTGTTTACATATCTTTGTAGATCATTCATCTGTGGAGGTATTTGCAAATGATGGTCAGGCGGTTATTACGGATCTGATCTATCCCGATGTGGATTCCAAGGGCATCTCTGCTCATGCCGAAAATACGGAGCTGGTATTCTCTTCACTTCAACTCTATGAGATCTCACCGACCAAAGTTAAAGGTTAATTGTAATGAAAGAAAGGAGCCCAGAACGATGCGTATCGGAGCCATAGAAGCAGGTGGAACGAAGTTCATATGTGGTGTAGGGAATGAGCATGGACACATAGAAGATCGGATCAGCTTTCCAACAGAACACCCGGAGACAACTCTGGCCAAGGTAATCGACTATTTCAGGGATAAAGGTGTGGAAGCCATGGGGATTGGCTCCTTTGGTCCGATTGATATGCAACCGGATAGTCCCACCTATGGTTATATTACAACAACACCTAAGCCAGGGTGGGAGAACTGTAATGTGGTTGGAACCTTGAAGCATGAATTTCCGGTTCCTATCGGATGGGATACGGATGTGAATGCTGCCGCGCTGGGTGAAGTGACGTGGGGGGCGGCGCAAGGACTGGACAACTGTGTATATTACACGATTGGCACAGGCGTTGGTGTCGGAATTGTGGCAGGGGGCCAACGAGTACACGGATTGTTACACCCCGAGGGTGGACATATTCGCACAAGACGCCATCCGGACGATCACTTTGCCGGATTATGCCCGTATCATGGCGATTGCCTGGAGGGAATGGCGGCAGGGCCGGCCATTGAGGCACGCTGGCAGATCCCTGGCAGTGAACTGCCGGCAAATCATCCGGCGTGGGAGATCGAATCCTTTTACATTGCGGAGTCGATCACCACGGCCATCCTGCTTCATTCGCCGCAGAAGATCATCTTGGGTGGTGGTGTGATGCAGCAAGATCATCTGTTTCCACTGATCCGGGAGAGGGTTATCCGGAATCTCAATGGTTATGTGAATGCAGCCCAAATCACACAACATATGGACCAATATATCGTCCAGCCCGGATTAGGCCAACATGCAGGTCTATGTGGTGCGCTCGCATTGGGTCTGGAAGCAGGGCAACATGCGGCACAAGCTTCACATGTTTCGTAGTTTTATTAAATAATGTACATCCCGAAAGGGACGGTTGTTGATTTGCTTATTTTGTTAAGTTATACAAGTTGAACTAAAGATTATTTACACGGACACTACGATGACAGAATAACCTTCCAATCGCTGTTATCCCCAGATTTTTTGATCCCCTTTTCTTAAGGGGAAATCCGGTGATAAAGGCGAACGCTTCGCTTTTTCAGGTTTTTTCTGTCCTCTCCGTTATCGTGTAAATGATTAGTTCAACTTATATAGCCTTTACTGTCCTTTTACTTTTTGGATGAAGGATCTAGCTGGAAAAATATAATACATTCTAAAATCCGTTGTTGCTCAAGTCAGCTGCCAAAGGTATGATTTTGAGTGTCTATCCCTATCGTGCGATAGGACATTCAAAATTTAGCGTGTCTTCAATGGAAAGGAATCCAATCAATGAACCCAATAACGATACGTCAAGCTGTACAGGCAGACCAAGAGCAACTCGCTGATTTACGGGCGTTGGTATTATACGATGATCTAACCAGGTTGGGAAGGTACGATGATGTGAAAGTGCGTGAACGTTTCCGAAATACATTTGATCCTGTCCATACGCGGATTATTGAAGTGGAGGGATCAATGGTAGGTTGCGTAGCATTGAAGCCCAAGGATGAGGTATACCTATTGGAACATTTCTACATACATCCTGATTATCAAGGTCAGAGAATAGGAACTCAGGTGCTGAATATGTTGCTGGAACAGGATGAAGTTCAGGGGAAACGGATTACTTTAAATGTATTGCAGGGAAGCCCTGCTCGTCGATTGTATGAACGATTTGGATTTATGCTGGAAAGTGAAGATGAGGTTGATCTATTCATGTCGGTTCAAGTGCAGTAATAATATGATTACCATGCTTAATCAAGTTCACTTCATATGTACGCAATAATGGAGAGTATAGAAAAAAATCTTAAGAAGCGAAGAGTGGGCTTTTATCTCATAATTATCTATGTCAGGATACCGATCCCGCATGTTTGGAATGTGGAGGACAGATGTTGTATCATGGCATGTTTGAGGTAACTGCTATCGTTGTCACACATCAAAAGCGTCGTTCCAATAAAAAGGGACGGCGCTTTTAGTGTTATTAACTGCTTGTAGTATGAACTTTATTGGATGGCTTATGTAGTAGAGTATCGAGATCGCCATTCAAATCTTTCAGGTTCGGGAGAAATGAGGCAGCTATCGAACAGATGAAAGGAAGAAGACCTAAAGACAGAAATAGGAAGGGAAGACCATAGACTTCTGCAACCGCTGCACCTGCAAAAGCGCCTACGGGCTGTAATCCTCCACTAATCAGGAATCGTATTGAATTAACCCGGCCTTGTAGAGAACTAGGCACAAGCGTACCATGTAACGAAGAGCTTAGAGAACTGAAGAAAGGCCCTGCTGCTCCTGCGGCACATAAGGCAATAAGTGCAAATGGGTAACTCGGAAATAGCCCCAACAAAGCGTTAAACAGCCCAATCGCAGCTAAGCTGCACAGCATGACCATGCGTCGTCTCTTGATTTCACCCATCCAAGAGATAATAGCTAGTCCTGCTAGTGTACCAAATGCAGAAGCGGTGGTCAGAGTGCCCATGGCTGCGGCATCCCGGTTCAACACTTCGCGGACAAAAGGAATCATCATGGTCCAGATGGCTATAGAGGACATATTGCTGATCGAAACCATTACCATAATCGAGAACATGGCTGGGAATCGCCGATAAAAAGAGAAGCCCTCTCCAATATCTCGGATATAAGCTTTGCGAGAAAAAGATGCTTGAGCTGCTGGTTTCTGCATTGTGGGCAGATAGAGCAGTGCGGTGATGGCTGCAATGTAGCAAATAGCATTGATGCCAAGTGTCGGTAACGCTCCGGATGCAGCCGTTAGAGCTCCCGCAAAGGCTGGTCCCAGCAAAGCAGCGGCATTTCGACAGCCGTCGATCACTGCGAATGCCCGCAGCAGTTTGTGTTTACCAGCTACGCCAGGTACAACAGCCATGGCCGTTGGCATAAATAGGGAGGAGCAAGTTCCGCTAAGTGATGCAGCGAGAAATAGATGCCAAAGTTGTAATTGGCCCGCAATACCCATACTTAGTGGCAACAAAAGAGCCAGCAATCGTACTGTAGCCAGTCCAGCCATGAACCGTCCACGATGCAGTCGGTCGGACAGCGGTGATCCGAGTAGCCGGAAAGCTACCTCGGGAATGCTGAAGCTTATTGCCATAGCACCCATGGCTAGCTTAGAGGCAGTTAATTCATAAACAAGCCATTCCATGGCCAAAAGACCAAATACATCACCGAGAGAACTAAGAGTAACAGTAGCCAATAAACCGTAGTAACTTCGCTTCAGCATTATGATTCCTCCGTATGATAGAATAGTGCAATTTGTGGTGAAGGAAATGCATGAATTCAACCTTCAATATAAGCTCCAATCTGCAGTGGAAGGTTGTTCAGAGCTTCCAAGCGCAGGCTATATTCGGTGTTTTTGAAATCATAATGCACGATAATCAGTCCGGCTGCTCGCAAGGCTATTAGATGGTAATGCACCGTGCTCTTGGACAGTCCAACCTCACGGACAATTTCAGTGAAGGTCAGCTGTTTACCAGCCAGTAGTCGTAAGATGAACAGTCTGGTTTCATCGGACAGGGCCCGCGTTAGACGCAGTAACCCAGGGTCTGGTCGTCCCGGTTCTGTTGGCAGAATATCGCAAGAATAATTAGTAAAGATCATCTCGTCAAAGATCACTGAGGTGACAAATGGACGAGCATGATATTGAGGGATGAGGATTATTTGTTTTAGCATATCGTTGGGATATATCCTCATGCCCTGTGTAGCTTGTTCGTATACTTCTTGGTTATTCGTCCCGTTCAGACCGGAACGTCTCGATTCAGCTTCCAAAAAGAGTCCCTCCATAATTGCCGGATCAATCTGCCCAAAATACTGAGCATCCCATTCTCGTAGCACTTCGGATGTCCGACTGCGCAATTCGGGCAGATTGGAGGGGACAGATAACTTAAAGCGAGCGGCGATGTCATACAATTGGCCTGAGGACAAATCTTCAAGCCAATTCAAAAAGTGATTCACCGAACGTTCCCCTGAACAGCTCCATATATATGGCGCAAGGCTGAAATTGTCTGTTGCTTTCATCGTATCTCGCATTTGTTGAAGTTTGGCTGGTGAGAATTGATCCTGTACATCACGAACCCATCGCTTCCCGGCATCCAGGTTAGTATGATTTTGTTTACTTATAAAAGCGCTCAGGGTGCTTACGCATTCATAAATTGGTGCAAAATCAACTTCTACTGTGTAGTTCATAAGAGTTTAGTTCCTTCCTGTATTTAGTTCTATATTTATAGAACTAGTTATTTATTTTATATTATACGAACTGACTTGTTGTTTCAACATAAATTTCCCATGTTCGTACGAACTACCTTCATTCCACAAAAACGTTTCACCAGAAGGGGAAGTGAAAAACATACCACTTAACGAGAGGATTTTGTTTACGCCGATGATGTGAAAGTCCATGGGTGTTCCCGAAAATCCATACGAAACAAAGGAAGAGCCCATTCATTTAATTCTTGAATGGGTCTATTGAACTTTTCTATTATACTTTCCGATGACGTTACCCTAATATGGATAATAACCTACTTTTTATATAGGAATTATATAGTATGGAGAATGCCATGATGCCACAATGGAAGCGAAATCTGTATATTCTGTGGTTCGGCCTGTTTTTCAATCATATGGCGTACTCGCTGTCCGTTCCGTTCTTTCCTATATTCCTGCAAAATGATCTCGGTATCCAGAGCGGCCTGGAGGCTTGGTCCGGTATTTCGATCTCTATCAGCTTTCTGATCAGTGGATTATGCGCACCCTTTTGGGGATCACTGGCTGATAAATATGGTAGCAAACTGATGCTCGTCCGTTCAGGGGTTGGGCTAGGCATTGCACATCTGGCTAACTTCTTTGTTTACGATCCATATACGTTTATCGCGGTGAGGGTCTTTCAGGGACTCATGGCTGGTTTTCATCCCGCCTCGATTACACTGATCGGCACCAATACTCCGGAGAAACATGTGGGTTACGCACTTGGCGTGATTTCCACGGCCAGCGCTGCGGGCGGGATTCTTGGTCCTCTTGCCGGTGGTGTGTTGAGTCACTGGATCGGACTGCGAGGATGCTTCATTGCATCGGCTGTGATTACATTGATCGCGGCTCTAATGGTCCTGGGTGTTAAGGAGTCACGACAAGCTCGTACAATCGTTCCGACGAAGATCATAGGGGACTTGAAAAGAGCAGCTTCCACACCCGGGCTGATGCGGATCTACGGTTTGATTCTGCTGGTTTCAACGTCTGTACTCATCATTGAACCGGTGCTGACACTCTATGTCGTCCAGATTGGAGGAGATATCGGCAGTGCAACACTTAGTGCGGGCATTGTCTTCTCGGCGATTGGTGTAGCAACCGTCATTATGGGACCCCGTTGGGGCAAGATTGGTGGCAGGATCGGATACGAGAAAACACTGTTTATCGGTCTGATCGGCGGCGGAATTGGCAGTCTGCTGCAGATGACAGCTACGAATCTGATTTATTTTGGCAGCCTGCGATTTGTGTATGGTCTGTTCTTTGCCGCGGTCTATCCGGCGCTTAATGCGCTGATTATCAAGTATGCTGACCATGATTTTCGTGGGAGGGCTGTCAGCCTGAGTCAGACGGCGAGTCAATTCGGTATCGTGCTTGGACCGTTAATTGGTGGTTTCCTTGGTGGATGGATCGGCATTCCGTTTATTTTTCTATTTACTGGGATTGTATTGCTGGGAGCGGCTTGGACAGTCAGGGTTAGTGATGTGAAACAGGCGAGTAAACCCGGATTAAGCATGACAACAGCAGAAGCGGGCGGAAACAGCATAAAGAAATGACCAAACGACGAAACAACGAAACAACTCTATGAGATAAAAGGATATTCGAACGGAATGGTCATCACTACAACTTAGGGAGGAATATATATGTCGCAACGACAATTGAAATTGGGAGCTAATCTGAACGGAGTGGGTAACAGTATCTCCTTTTGGCGTCATCCGGATATTCCCATTAATGCGAGCGTTAGTCTGGAATTCTACAAGAAGCAGGTGCGTATCGCGGAAAAAGGGAAGTTCGATCTGCTCTTTATTGCAGATGGCCTCTTCATCAACGAGAAGTCCAATCCTCATTTTCTCAATCGCTTTGAACCTATGACACTTCTGTCCGCACTCGCCGGGGCCACTTCCCATATTGGGCTGGTTGCTACATTGTCTACTTCCTATAGTGAACCGTTCACGGTTGCGCGGCAATTTGCTTCGCTGGATCAATTGAGCGGCGGGAGGGCTGGATGGAACGTGGTTACTTCACCTCTGGAAGGATCGGCACAGAACTTTGGCAAAGGCGAACATCCAAACCATGCGCTGCGCTACGAAATTGCGGAAGAACATCTGAATGTGGTCAAAGGTCTCTGGGATTCCTGGGAGGACGATGCCTTTGTTGGGGACAAGGAACAGGGCGTATTCTTCGATCCTGCCAAGCTGCATACGCTGAATCACAAAGGAAAGCACTTCACCGTACAGGGCCCCCTGAATGTGGGGCGTTCGAAGCAGGGTCATCCGGTGATTTTCCAGGCGGGCTCATCCGAATCTGGTAAAGATCTGGCTGCCCGCTCGGCAGATGCCGTCTATACAGGACATGAGACGCTGGAGGAGGCAAGGGAGTTCTACCGGGATGTGAAGGCAAGAGCAGTGGCGTATGGACGTCAGGCAACGGATATCCTGATCTTCCCGGGCATCGGTCCCATTGTGGGTAGAACAGAGGAAGAAGCTGAGCAGAAGTATCAGGAAATTGCCGAACTGGTGAGTATGGATCAGGCGCTGAATTATCTGGGGCGTTACTTCGATCATTACGACTTCTCCCAGTTTCCGTTGGACGAACCTTTCCCCGAGATTGGGGAGATCGGCAGCAACAGCTTCCGCAGTACAACAGAAAAGATTAAGCAGCAGGCACGCGAACAGGAGCTGACCTTGCGTCAAGTAGCATTGCTGGCGTCTACCCCGCGTACATCGTTCATTGGTACACCGGATCAGATCGCAGATCAGATTCAGGAATGGTTTGAAGGCGAAGCGGCAGACGGATTCAATGTTCGTACCGTGGTGCCCAATGGCTTGGAAGATTTCGTGGAGCTAGTTGTTCCGGTTCTGCAAAAACGAGGGCTGTTCCGCACGGAGTATGAGCATGAGACGCTAAGGGAGAATCTGGGACTTGAGATTCCGCGTAACCGGTATACGTTAGAAAGTGTAAGATAGAAAAGATAGAGCGGTAATGACGTTAATTTAACGTGTTGCCGCTCTTTTTGATGGTTTCTTTTTGAGAGAGTACTGTTATTATAAAATGATAAACAAGCTGTAATTCCAGACGAGTCACAGGAGGAGATTGGCATGATTAGAGGGTTAACGAATGCGGGACTGGGCAACATCGAGTCTGATGAACAATATATCATAGAGGCGGCCAAGTATGGTTTCGGATCTGTCGATTTGAATCCGCTCTCATTGATTGAAACGTATGGTAAGGAGCGGGCGCAACAACTACTGGATAGCAATCAGGTCATTATCGGTTCATCGGGTCTAACGGTGGAGTGGCGGACAACAGATGAGCAATTTCGTGAGGGATTGCAATCTTTGGTTGCCATGGCTGAAGCTTCTGCTTCGCTGAATTGTTACAGCTGTTGTACGTATATTTTACCCTCAACGGATCAGCCAGCAGCGCAATTTATGGCGGCAGCTACGAAACGCTTGAGACTCTGCGCAGATATTCTGGACGCTTACGGGATTAAGTTAGGGCTAGAGTTTGTTGGTTGCCATCACTTGCGGACGCAATGGAAGAATCCGTTTATCTGGCGTGTGGAAGATACGCTGGATTGGATTGAAACCATTCATGCGCCTAACGTAGGTTTGCTCGTAGATTCCTATCACTGGCATACGAATGGTCTACCCATGGAAGATCTGTTGAAGCTGAAGAAAGAGCAGATTGTTCATGTGCATATCAACGATGCCTATGATTTGCCGATCGAGCAATTGAAGGATGGAGAACGCTTGTATCCTGGGGAAGGTGTAATAGATCTGAAAGGTTTTCTGAGAAATCTGAAGGTTATTGGCTACAACGGTGTCGTGGCTCAGGAGGTGTTGGCACCTGCATCGCATCTTGGTACGAATGAACTATTTGCCAAGTCGAAGGCTGGGTTCGATAAGGTGTTTGCAGATTTCTAATTCATGCTGAGGGAAAAGGAATGAAAGAGAACGACTGGATTAAACGGGCATCCGTTTGGTCTGGTCGTTTTTTGGTATGCCTGTATTCGATATCCAAACATGTTTCTGTTCAGTGATTGTTAAGAGCTACTTGTTATATTGATAATGAACATAATCAGAAGTTTTAAGGAGGAGACGGTTTGAGTCTACACACTAAAAGGGGTGCAAGAGTCAACAGAAAACGATGGAGTGTGCTTGCTCTTGTCATTACATTACTCATAAGCGTGGGTTTCCCATCTTCATCGGCCATGGCTGCAACAGAGCCCCTTTCTTTAAATCGACCTACAGATATTAAGTTGTACAAGACGGCTGATGGCGAAACAGAAATGTTGATCGCAGATAGCGGTAACAATCGGGTTATTCGCGCTACACCGGAAGGCGAAGTGCTGTCGACGATAGAGGTCAATCAGGTGACGGCCGTTACGATGGGGAACGATGGATTAATCTATGCAGCCGAATCAGGTGCAGCCTTACAGATCCATGTTTTTAACCCGGATGGTACAGAAAACGCGCCACCGATTGAATTAAAAAATAAACAATGGATGAGTTTGGGTCAAGTTGAAGGTCAGCAATGGTATATTCGCAATGTCATCAGATTTAAACAGTTCAACAAAGAAGCTATAGCTGTAATTTATAACCAGATCAGCGTGGCGAATGATGCTACACAGAAAAACACTAAATTTGCCTATGGTTACCTGGAAAACTCGGTAGGTGGAAATGTTGGTGCTTTAAATGAATATTCCAGTGCAATCTCCGGTATTAACGAGGCTGGACAAAATTATGGGTATACCCATAGTCATGGTATATTTATGCCCCCTTTACTTAGTATACAGAATACAACTGACAAGCTTGCAAATCTGACACTGGATTTGGTAAACAAACGTTTGTACGTTGTGAGCGAGAATAAAATTATGCGGACTGATTATGAAGGCCCTAATACTCCTATCCTGGGTAACTGGTTTAGCGGAACGGAGATGTACCCGATTGACATTAAAAACCAGATCAGTGTTGATCCGGAAGGCGAAGTGTATATGGCAGATACTGCGAGAGACCGGATTGTCGTATTCAGTGCAGACGGTACTTCTGCTCGTCCTCTAGTTCTGAGTCAGGATAATACCCCTAAACCGGTTGTAGGTACATTTGCCAAAACGGTTGTAAATGGGCTCCCAATCACTTTTACATCCACAGATTTTGACAGTAATTATGCAGATCCAGGGAACCTGCTTATAACGGATATTCGTATCACATCTCTGCCTGACAGCGGTAAATTACAGTTGAATGGCGTTGATGTGGTGGCTAATCAGATTATTCCTGTAGCTGAATTAAGTACGTTGAGTTTTATTCCACCTTCTACTTTTACTGGTTTTAAGACTTCATTTGGTTGGCAGGCCAAGAATGGAGTTGTTTTTTCTGATAGCGCGGATGTAACGATCATGCTTCGAATCAAAGGGGATGCCAATGGAGATGGCGTAATTACACCAGCCGATGCGTTATTGGTCAATAAATATATTAAAGGCTTAATTACATTAACACCTGGTCAGATTGAAGCGTTGGACATGAATGATGATGGTGTACTCGATGCGAAGGATTCAGCGCTGATTATGGGCGTTTACTTGGGAATTAATTCATAATATTAGAAGGGAGTGACTATCTTGCCAAACCAAAAGGGGTATTTAATTTCTGTAAAATCCAAACGATCCATGAAGGCGCTTCTGACTATGCTGCTCACGGTTTCCATGATCTTTTCGTGGCTTCCTCAGGCACAGGCCAGTGTAGATCCTGTCATTCATATCGGAGAAGTATCTGGCAAACCAGGAGATATCGTCGAAGTGCCTGTGTCTTATGATTCGAAAGGCTCAGCATTTGCTTTTTATCACTCTGAGCTGTCCTTTGCCTACGATTCAGCTGTGCTTGAACTCGTGGAAGGGGACGAGGTTGTAAACCAGCAGGCTTATGAAAAATATCAGGGATTAAATTTAACCAAAGATACCTCTGCTTCCGGTTACATTGAAGTGTCTATGATGACTCAACAATTCATCGATGAATCTACGGAGTTGTATTCCCTTCATTTTAAGATTAAGGAAAATGCGGTTATCGGTCCAAGCTTAGTAACCCTGCAAACGGGCGTATGGACAGGGGATATTGATCCGGTTCAAGTGACCGGGCAAGTTGGACAAGTCATTGTGCTTGAAGATGTAAAGCCAGTCGGGAATGGAACTGTTGGCATTGGATCAGCACAAGGAAAAGCAGGTGAAAAGGTAACGCTATCGGTCGATACGGTGTCACTTGATCAACCAATCGGCTCTTACGGGGTACGATTGAAGTTCACTCCCGCAGCCATGCAGGTTACTGATGTTACAGGCAACAGAACGGGAATACAGTATAACGTGAATAATGAAACAGGATCACTCATCGTAGGCTGGAGTGATGAGGATGGCGGGCTCAGTCCCATTCCGGCATCCGAGAGCCCGCAGGAGTTGTTTGACATCGAATTCACGATGGCTTCCGATGTTATTGCAGGAGAGTATCCGGTCCAGGTTGTCGACACGGCCCTGCCTGAACACTTTACGGTGACGGATGCTGATGCAATTGAGATGAACAAGCAGATTGTACCGGGCAAAATCACAGTCGTGGGCTCACCGGTTACGCCAACAACACCAACAACACCATCCAATCCGGGTTCGTCCGGTTCAGGAAGTTCATCCGGTGGTTCGGCAACATCATCACCGTCTGCAAGCACTTCCGAGAAGATCACCGTAAATGTGACCAATGAACGGAACACGAAAGCTGTTGTTTCAGAAACGATTATTGAAAGAACAACAGGGGCAGATGGACGCAAAAAGGACGAGGTGAATCTGACGGCCAAGCAGACTGCTCGTGCAATTGAAAGCCTGAAGAAGGCAGGTTCGACTATTGCCCGGATCATGATTCCGGATGAGAAGGACGAGGTATCTGAACTGAACGTGAAGCTGCCTGCCAAGTCTACTGCACTAATGGCAGACGAGAAGATGAATCTGTATATTGAAACGGATAACGCCTCTCTGCAACTTCCGGCGAAATCTTTGCAAGGACTGGAATCGGACGTGTTTTTCCACCTTGTTCCAATCAAGGATGCCGCTGGGCGTGAGGTAGTAGAGCAGCGTATTCAGAAGGATCCATTAATTGTAGAACAGCCAATCAATACCTCCGACTTCCGTTTAATAGGTCGTCCAATGACCATTGAGACAAATATGAGCAGTCGTCCGGTGACAGTAGTGCTACCGATCAGGGATACGAACCTGACACAGAAGGAACTGGACAAGCTGCAAGTATTTATTGAACATAGCGATGGGACCAAGGAACTCGTTAAGGGTAAACTTGTTAAGTTTAATGGAACAGACCAACCGGGAATTGAGTTTGAAGTCACCAAGTTCAGCACATTTTCCATTATTCTCATGAATGGCAGCCAATCCTCAGCGTACATTCAAGGTTATGCCGACGGTACATTCAGACCGAATCAGGCGGTTCAACGTGCTGAAATGGCTGCATTGCTATCTCGCGTATTACCGTCGGACAGCGATGAAGCAAGCACGGCATCCTATCGGGATATGCCAGTCGCCGAGTGGGCACGAGAAGCGATTACAACGGCGACAGCAGCAGGTTATATGCATGGTAATGCTGCCGGCGATTTCATGCCAGGGCGCTCTATCACACGTGCCGAGATGGCTGTCATCATCGAGCGAATTTTGACAATTCAAGAGTCAGCTACCGATGTCAATACAGAAACAACTGAAGCAACAGCAGCTTTGTCAAGCGAAGCCACGGATGTTACACTGCACTGGGCCCGAGAGGCGGTTCACCATGTATTGGCAACGGGAGTCATGCGTGTGTCGCAAGACGGAGCATTTCGTCCGAACGATGCTGTAACACGAGCAGAGGCCGTTACCTTGCTGAATCGTTTGGTGAAGATTGAGCCTGATCTGTCCGGTGCATCCAGATGGAAGGATGTATCTGCAGATCACTGGGCTTATGGCGCGATCCAGGCTGCATCCCAGAATTAAAAAGTAGATTGCTGATACTGCTCTTCCCTGTCTTCAGTTGGGGAAGAGCAGCATCAGATGAAATCCAGGAGGCATCTGCGGATGCCTTTTTTTCATCGTTATATGGTAGTTATCAAAAAGGATGGACAGCTTCAGGTGCGAGTGGGAAAATAACGCTATGTTGCAAGATAGACGTTACTGGAGAAAGAGAGATGACAGTCATCAGAACGGATCGATTTATGTTAGGGATCGGACTCATGACCCTGCTGATTGCGCTAGTGGTAACATGGCAGATCTCAGGTGGACACGAAAAGCCCGTGGCCAGACAGGGCACTCTGGACTTGGCAGGTATGAAGTGGACGAGCCAATCCGTCATTCCACTGGATGGAGAGTGGGAGTTCTATCCGGAACAGTTGCTCTCCCCACAGCAGATTCATAGTATGCATAATAAACCTGTCATGATGCAAGTGCCAGGTAATTGGGACGACGAGAGAAACAACCAGGGCTATCCGATGAAAGGCAAAAGTTATGGAACCTACCGCTTGATTGTGCAAAACGTGCCGCAAGGTGAACTGCTGGCCATTGCCAAACGTTATGTTCGTTTTGCAGATGCAATGTATGTGGATGGTAAGTTGATGAGTCGTTCCGGTCAGCCGGGAACCTCTGCCACATCGTACGTCCCGCGCAATGAACCTTATACGATCTATTTTCACCCTGAACGTACAGAGATTGAAGTTGTGCTGCAAGTAGCCAATTTTGATTTCCGCAGTGGTGGCATCTATAACTCAATGGATCTGGGACCAGGCAGTTACATGGAAACAAGAACGATCATTCAATCCGGACTTGAGCTATTGATTATAGGGATTGTGGTGATTTTTGGATTGTTGTTTCTGTATCTGTATGTCCGCCTGCATCGGGATGGAAATCAGCTGTTGTATGCGCTGTTCTTCATCGGTTTTGCATTGACGGTTGTGACCAACGGGGAGCGTTTGCTGTTACAGTTGCTGCCGGACATTCCTTTTGAGTTGGCGTATAAATTGAAATACATGTCGGTATACGGAGTGTCTGTGATTGTCAGCATGATTACCTGGAGACTTACTCCTGCTCTCGCGCCCGTGTTAAAAAGGTGGCTTCAGGTACCCAGCATGGTACTGACTGTCTATCTGGCATTTATTGCGCTGGCACCATTTCGTGTCTATTCCTATATTCAGGAGAGTATGTACGCTATTAATCTGTGTGCCTATGCATTGGCATTCATGGTTATTATACATCAGTATGTTCGGGCAAGGTACGGTAACCGGAGTCGCTCCCAGGCGCAATTGCTTATCATCTGCATCTGGCTTATGCTGATCAACTATGTGCTTGGAATCATTGTGACATGGTACCCGATCAGTCAGGTGCTGCTGAACTGTACAACGCTTGTGATTTTGTGTGCCTTTGCCATGTTACTGATCTATCAATACACGCAGGCATATGATTCGATGCAGCAACTTACCCATCAACTTCAACTGTCGGACAAAGCCAAGGATGAGTTCTTGCTTCTGACTTCGCATGAGTTAAATTCGCCGCTCCATAGCATTATTCATCTGTCCCGCTCCCTTCTCACAACGTCACTGAGACGCACTAATGAATTGGAAATTCAGGGCAAGCTTCAGCTTATTCGCAATACGGCGTACCGAATGTCCAATCTGGTCAATGATCTGATTGATATATCACGATTCAGGGATGGCAGCATAAAACTCTCCATGGGAAGCGTTGATCTGGTATCCTGCCTTTCACTGGTTACGGAAGTGCTGGGATTTTTGGCTTCTGGCAAAGGAATTGTTATGATTCGCAGACTGGAGCCTGAAGCACGCTATGTCATGGCGGATGAGAGTCGGCTGCTTCAAGTGCTGTATAACCTGGTCTACCACATGATGGGACAACATCATAATGGGAAGCTGGTACTGGCGTGCGAAAGGCATCTGGATCATGTGCGAATTACTCTTTATCTGGAAGCTGATTCGGATTGGAGTACTCTGCAAGGTCAGGGTGCAGACCCTGGTCTACAGCAAGGGGATGAGATTGCTGCGGGGGTTGCTGTTGCAGCGGAAATGGTCAGTGCAATGAGAGGGAAACTCGTGGTGAACGATGAAGCAGCATCAATCATGATTGAGCTTCCTCACGCAGTTAGCACCAACAAGCCCGATTTGGCCGAGGTAGCCGCAACGCAGGAGACTGATGTGAAGGAGGAGAAAAAGGTGGGAAGCGTGATTTCAGCCCACGTATTAATTGCGACATCTGATCTTGTGGATATGGAACAATTGAATACATTGCTTGCTACAGAAGGCTTTCATCTGAGCTTCGCTGACTCTGATGTCAAGGTTCGGACTGCTCTGGCTGGTGGGAAGTTGCCCGATCTTGTGATTGTCGACGCGATGTTGCCTGAGGTGACCGGGTATGAGCTGTGCAAGCAGGTACGGATGGAGTTCAGTCAGGTAGATTTACCAATTCTGTTTATTAACATGCGCAGTACACCAGCAGATATTGAGGCATGCATTCAGGCCGGCGGTAATGATTTTATAACCCGTCCACTGGATGCTGGCGAAATTCTTGTGCGGATACATACATTACTTGGCATGAAGCAACTCGTAAAAGAAGCAGCCAATAACGAGATGGCCTTTTTGCGTTCACAGATCAAGCCGCATTTTCTGTATAATGCGTTAGGCACCATTATGTCGTTATGTTTTACGGATGGGCCGAGAGCCGGAGAATTGCTAGGCAGTTTCAGTCGTTATCTGCGTATACTCTTCCATCTGGATAACACGGAGGAGTTGATTCCGCTTAGTAAAGAGATGGAGTTAATTCGAGCCTATGTGGAGATAGAGCAGGAGCGATTCGGTTCACGGCTTCAGGTTAAACTGGACGTGGACAGCTCGTTATATTCCTGTAAAGTCATGCCGCTCCTGATTGAACCGCTGGTGGAAAACGCCATTCGGCATGGCGTATCCAAGAAGATTGACGGCGGAACCGTTCGCTTGACCATTCGAAGATATGAGGATAGCGTTCAAGTGGTGGTTGAGGATGATGGTGTGGGCATGTCTGGTAAGCAGGTTGCCTTTATTATGAATAGAAGTCATACAGAACAAGGTATTGGCCTGCAAAATGTACAGAGACGATTGAAACATATGAACGGACAAGCACCTGTGATTCAGAGTGAACAAGGTCTGGGCACCAAGGTTACCATTAAATTTCCATATCAATAATACAGAGGGGGAGAGACCGTGTTGCAGGCCTATTTGGTGGACGATGAGCCGCATGCGCTGAATATGCTGGAGATGTTTCTAACTCGAACGGGAGAAGTCGCCATTGCTGGGCGTTCGGTGAATGGATTCGAGGCACTGGAGGCACTTCAGCATACACGACCGGATATCTGGTTCCTCGATATTGAGATGCCGGGCATGAGCGGATTGGAGCTTGCAGCGAATATCCATGAAGTCGAACCGGATGCCGTCATTGTATTTACAACGGCTTATGATCATTATGCTGTCTCTGCTTTTGAACATGAGGCTCTGGATTACCTGCTCAAACCGATTGAGATGGGCCGATTGTCCAAAACCATTGACAGACTGCTGAAGGATAAGGGAAATGCGGCTAAGTCAACTGCAGCGGAACCAGCACGGCAATCTTCGGGGAACAGCAATGAGTCAAATCAATTATTTGTACAAATGTTGGGGAATTTTCGTGTCACGCCTACGAATGGTGAAATGGTCATGTGGCGTACAGCGAAGGAGAAGGAACTGTTTGCATATTTGCTATTGCATGACCCGATCACCGGTGTTGTTCACCGGGATCGCATTATTGACCATCTGTGGCCTGATGAGCGTTACGAAAAGGCCAAAATCTATATGCATACCTGTGTGAGTCTGCTGAGGAAAAACCTGAAGAAGTTGGGAATGGAGCAGATGGTCAGCTACAGGAATGAACATTACATGCTGGACAAAAAGCGAATCCGTGCTGATGTATATGATGTACTGGAACTTGTACTTCGGATGCAACGCGAGGAGGATGTTCCACTGGCTCAAATGGAGCGGACTTTACATATGTATCAGGATGAACTGCTTCCGCAGGAAGATTATTTCTGGATGTCTGAACTTAGCCAGAAGATCGAGCGCGGTGCATTGGAACTGATGCTGAAGCTGTCCGAGAAGTACCTGGAACTGCATAACGACAAGAAGGCAGCAGAAGCAGCGGAACGTGCCATGCGGCATTCCCCTTATGAAGAAGAAGCGTATCGTTGTGCCATGCAAGCATATTTGTCCATGGGCAATCATGACCATGTCTTACGTATCTATCGCGATCTTGAAGAACGTTTAAGTGAGTTGCATATTCGTCCTTCTTCAGTGAGCACACGATTATATGAGCAGATTAAAGCTTGAAGTGTTAAGGAGTAGCTGCAATGATTCGACTCCTATAATTACAACGTAATAAGTCATTTTTACTATGAACGTGGAAGTTAAGGGGGATGAGGCAGACAAGCTCTCATATGGATGATACATGCAGCATATTAGACAACAGGCACGGCATGAATGACCGGATACCCGACACACGGATTGAGGGTAAAGTTGCCGTAGGAGGATCCGATATCTACAGTGGTGAAGTTCATGTGGAGACCCTTGGTAAGAAGATCGGCATGGTCTTCCAGCAACCGAACCTTTTTCCCAAATCCATCTATGATCACGTGACCTTTGGCCCCAAACAGCATGGATCCCCTCTCTACCTTCAAGATTGAGGAGCTGACGCACGAATTGAAGGAGCGCGTTATACCATTGCAGCAAGGCGCTCGATTATCCCAGCAGACCGTGTTCTTCCTAAATGGCGAAGTGGTGGAGTGTTCCGCTTCCCAAAGCATGTTCGCTGAGCCAGCGGATGTACGTACACAGGATTATATTAGTGGCCGGTTTGGTTGAATGTTTTATCGTTGAGAAGTGTGAAAGTCTTTCAGATCTGATCTGAAAGACTTTTTACTGTTTTTACAGACGTATGTATCCGGTTGAAACACGGAAAATGAACTAAGAATGATTTTTGTTATACTGTGATTCAATTGTTAGAATTCCATATTTTTGATATTATCAGTTACATTGGTCAACAGCATAATACGAAGTTTTTAGTAGATAAGGAGTACATAAGATGAAATTTTTATTTGAATTAATGTTATCCATGCTTCTGTTAACGAATGGCGCAAGTGGTGAACCGATTACCAAAGAAGAAATTCATAGTTATCTCAAAATGCATCATCTGAAATACGCAGAAATCAAAATCGTGAATGATCAATCGGCACTTTTGGTTAGTGTAAAAGGGGAAGAGGCCAAAGCGTCCGTACTTACCAAATCACCCAAGAACAAGCTTGTCATGCAACCAAATCAGTATGTATGGAAAGAAGATGAGGAAGGGATTTCAGTCCAGAAATTAGGGGATTATCTCTGTGTTGTTATTCACGATAGAGCAGTGCCTCATGATATGGATTTTGTGAATATTATATACACGGACGAAAATTGGATCGAGAGGAAGGACCGTTATTATTTTAATGGAAAGCAAGCGCTTGTTATTCCAATACCCATTCAACAAAAATACCTTGTTGTAGCCATCTATGGTAATGATGGTTTTATCCATGATATGAGCAAACACTTACCGTAGGCAATTTAATAATGGAAGTAGGTTCATCAATCACATCTTAAATCTTACAAATAACTTGCACCCAGTTCACAAAAGTAAAGATGTAAAGGCTGCAACAAAATCCCGCTCACCCAAAGTACCTGCGGCTTCAGGACATATCATGCCTGTGGTTCGTGGGTGCTTTTTCTATACTCGGCGTATGCGTAACCCTGATCTTTTTACAAAAACCACTATGTTCTCCGCTTGATGATTCCGCCTATGTCAATTCTCCTCCTAATGATGCACAGCAGTGGTGGAACTTTCCTGAATCGTGAACAATCTATGAATTGTTGTATCATCCTCTAATTGCCGCATTCTCCCCAGATTCACTCCCCCTATATGGAGCAGCGCAGAGCATGACTCTGTTAGAAAAAGCTTGAGAAACCTTTAACGGAATATGAAGGAATGCAGGTATATGTAAAATTTTAAATACATGCTTCTAGGCCGTTGACCCTGCCCCCATAAGTCTCTTATATTTACTCCCGACACAACAACTCAGAACGGGTGGTGGGACGATTTTGTTCACTAATAAAGGCAAGAAAATGCTCGCTATGCTTACACTTATACCCTTGGCGACTGGGATGGTCATGGGTGCTTTTCCTGCGGCTGTATCCTATGCAGATGCGGGTGATGGCTCGCCAGTCAACAACTCGGCAACAGGTTCTTGGCAAACGGGAGATTTGCACGTACATACATTTGAGTCCGATGATGCACAGGTTTCACTGGAGGACGTGCTTGATGCGGGTTTAACCAAATATGGGCTGGACTGGATCGCGCTTACGGATCACTTGCGGTTATCCAAGCGAGATCACAATGGGAACGACATTTCGGATGGACCAATACCCATGTCCCAAGGAATGAATGAATATCAGGTACCACAGATCAAGGCACTTCAGGATGCAGGCAAATACACAGGTAAAACGATCTTTTCCGGTTTCGAATGGGACATGCCTACACATGAACACGTTGGAGTGGGGATTCTTACGGATGAGCCGAACTCAACCGAAGCGCTGAACGCTGCCAAGGAATTCGAGTATCGTTTCACGAATCGCGCAGCGAACCTGTTTAATGCGGCAGACGTAGCGAATTGGGATCAGAACGGGGGGCGTGCCTACACGACTCATCAGGATGCCTTAACCGCCATCAATTGGCTCGCGACCAACTATCCAATGACAAGTTATGCGATGATCAACCACCCTTCACGGGGCAAAAACAAATATACCATCGCGGACTTCCGTGATTTCAACGATTTGGCTCCACAAGTGGTATTCGGTATCGAAGGCATGCTCGGCAATCAGATGGAACCGGATCGTGGTGGGTACAACACAAGCTACAATGTAGCTAATCCGACCGCTGATGATGGATACAAATACCGTACATACGGCGGCGTAGACTACATGGTCGCCAAGGTTGGCGGATTATGGGATGCATTGCTTGGAGAAGGACGTCATTTCTGGAACTATGGCAATTCGGACTACCATTTCAAGACGATTGGCACGAATTCCAGTGGTTATTTTCCGGGCGAATATGCCAAGACGTATTCCTGGGTTGAGGGTACAGGGATGCAGGCTGTTCTGGATGGACTGCGTTCGGGGAAATCATTTTCCGTATTCGGTGACCTGATCAATGCACTGGACTTCACGGCATCCGGAGCGGGTAATCAGGTTGAGATGGGCGGAGACCTTAATGTTACCCAAGGTGATGAAGTAGAGCTGAAGATTCGCTTCAAAAGTCCCGCGACGAGTAACAACTATGAAAATCCAATCAACAGTGGTGCGTCCGCCGGACAAGTACCCATTGTGGATCACGTTGATCTCATCGCCGGAGATGTTACAGCCAAGGCCGAGAAGGGTACAGCCGCATATACCAAAGACACCAATGACTCTACCAGAGTACTGGCTACTTTCACGTCCAACGATTGGACGACAGATGCCGAAGGCTATAATGTCATCACGTACAAGATCCAAGCTACAGACCAGGACAAGTATTTCCGCCTGCGCGGGACGAATCTGGGCATGAACGTGACAGGTGAGACTGTCAATGGCGAACCGCAGCTTGATCCGAAAAATACGACTGCGGATGCAACCACCCGTTTTAATCAAATTAATGATAGCAACTACCGCGACCTGTGGTTCTACTCCAACCCAATTTTCATGAGTGCCACACCTTATAGTGATGCACAGGCGGTAACCGATACAATTCAAGCAATCGATTTGGGTGATCTGAGCGCGGTCACTTCCGACCTTACCCTTCCTGATGAAGGAAAGCATGGTGCAACCATTAGTTGGTCCAGCTCCAACCCGGAACGAATGAATAACGAAGGCAAGCTGCTAACACAACCTGACAATAATGAGCGATTGGAACTGACGGCAACTGTGCAGCGTGGAACGGAATCTCAAAACAAAACGTTCACTGTCATTGTGGAAGGTACGAATAATCAGGCGCTGGTGTTGAAAAGCAACATGACTACCGCTGACGGTCAGCCATATTACACGGATACATGGACGAACCAGTCCGTAACCGTTAGTGTAACCGGCGCAGTATACGCACCTGCTACTTCTGCGATCATCGAGTTGTCTCGTGACGGAGGGCAGACATACGAACCATATGAAGAGAATACGCCTTTGGAGGTAACGGAGCCGGGAGAGCACAACCTTTTATTCCGGGCAACCGATGATCTGGAACAAACGTATACTTTACCTCAGGTCATTAAAATGGACCGTGAGATTCCCGTCATCAGCTTGCAAGGTAGCAGCCAGATGACGGTGAATGTGGGAGACACGTACAATGAGCCTGGAGCACAGGCTTCTGATAATGTCGGCATCCGTGGTTCCGTGCATGTGGATGGCACGGTGAACACACAAGCAGCAGGAATCTACACCCTTCGGTATAACGTGAAGGATATCGCTGGTAATGCAGCACAGGAAGTTATCCGTACCGTGACTGTACAAGCCCGCTCAGGCAATAGTGGCGGGGGTTCAGGTGGGGGAAATGGAGGCAACTCTGGTGGGAATTCAGGAGGAAGCATACCAAGTGTGCCAACAACGCCAACCGTTCCAACCACACCAACGAGCCCGGAAACGGGGGCAGATTCATCCACTGAAGTGAAGGTTGAGGTGGAAGCGAATCAGCCGGTCCAAACGGGTCTGAAAGACATCGTACAATTCAACGCTCCGGCGGGAGCCATCGGTTCCAAGGATACGTTGCAAGTGTCTGTGGTTGCCAAGAACAAGTTACAGAATACAGCTTCCCTGAATGTACTTGGACAAGCTGTACAGATTAGCCGCAGTGGCGGAAGAACATTGAACGATCAGGCCGTATTGAGCTTGAAAGTGGATTCGACAGAACTGCCGAATGGCACCCAACCTGCAATCTACTATTATAATGAAGCTCGTCAGAGCTGGGTATTCATCGGTGGCAAGACGAATGCAGCAGGAAGCATAACGGCCAATGTGAATCATCTGGGCACATTCGTTGTGTCAAGCTATGCACCCTTGAATCTGTCTGACCTGAGTGGACACTGGGCTGCCGACTACGCAGACCGTTTGCTGGGCATGAACGTGATTCAAGGTTACACAGATGGAACATTCCAACCTTCGAAGAAGATTACCCGGGCAGAGTTTGTTACGTTGCTCAGTAAGGCGCTGGCATTGAAGTCTGTCGAGTCGGATACAACGTTTGCAGATCAAGGTAATCTGCCCGACTGGGCGAAAAGAGACATAGCCGCAGCCATGCAAGCTGGAATCGTGAAAGGTTACGGCGATAATACATTCAAGCCCGATCGGACGATTACCCGTGCTGAGATGGCAGTCATGATGGCGAATGCACTAACAGCAAGTTCGGAGGCACAAGCCGGAATGTCTGGCAATACATCCGTTAAACCAAGTTTTAATGATGCATCGCAGACGCCGTCTTGGGCACAGGAAGCACTGGATGCAGCGGTGCAGGCGAAGATTGTTAGCGGATATACGGACCATACGGTTCGTGCAGGCAGTGAAACGACTCGAGCGGAAGCTGTGACGATGATCTACAAACTGCTTTTGGCGCTTCACGTGTAACTGCAAAGTATTTAATGAAAATAAACGAAGGTCATCCTGACAAGGATGGCCTTTGTTTATTTTGCATGTGGACAGGTTATGAAAAGTCTGCTCTCAGCGCAGCTTATTCTTCCTGTTCTATAATCTCCACATCGGTTTTATTGGAGGCTAGGAAAGAAGGAAGCAGACTGCCATCGGGCAGTGCAATGTTAAAATGTAATAACGCCTGATTAAGCAATCGACAGTGTTCAGGTATGCTGTGCACCAGCACATTAAATTGAATGTCTACCGTCCCTCCTGGGGCGATTGTCCCCAGTGAAAGTCCCTTCACAACGTCTCCATCGGGTAGAAGCTGTCCGTTAACCACCACGCTGCCAGCAATAAAGGTGGACTCCGCTTGGAGTACATCTTTCAGAATGACATCTATCGCTGGCAATGAGCTTGCGTTATGAATCAAAATTTTGTAACGGAGATGAGAATGGACTTCGACCTCAGATTTGTTTGCACTTTTGACAATGGTGAGCTGTGGCAAACGACTCGGAATAACCACTGTTTCGGATTGGAGTGACCCAACTGTTGCTTGACCCTGAGCTTGAAATTTGGCTGTAAACTGATTAAGGATACTTCCGTTTACGGGCTGGTTAATGACGATAACCTCAAACGTAATACTTGCGCTATGCGCCGGCTGAAGGGATGCAATGAAAATGCCCGCGGCTGGATGAGCTCCAGCAACCAGTTGTCCGTCCAATCTTACACTACCCTCAACGAATCGGGTTCCAGTCGGAATTGGGTCGGTAATCGTAACCTGAACGATTGGTTTTCCCGTATTGGTAACGACGATCTGGTATGTGATGGTGTCGCCCACAACAACTGAAGTTTTATCAGCTGTTTTTTGAAGGGTAATCTGTGTTGGCGAAGTGGAAGTTACGAGTACGTTGACGGGATTGGATTGGAGTGTGAAAATCGTCTGTCCCAACGTATAGCGAAGGTTCGCCTGATTTGTAATTAGTGAAAGCGTAGTGTTTGCGTTTACTCTGACTTGGAAGGACAACACGGCGGTGCCTCCTGGCGGAATAATGCCGAGATTGATTCCGGTCGCAGGGTTTCCCAACGGTGCCGCTACTCCGTTAACGACTACACTGCCCGTTACCAATGATGTTCCTTGAGGAACAGGATCGGTTAATACAACCGAACTTATGAGTGATCGGTTATTATTGCGTATAAGAATGCTATAGGTAATGATATCACCAGGTAAGGCATCAGGTCTGTCCGCCGTTTTGTTAATAGATACATTGGGATTGTTTACATAAAGGATAATGGAATTCGATTGTGAGTTGTCCGTTAGTGTTCGTCCGTCTGCGGTAAGGAAAGTAAAGCTTGCAGTCGCTTGATTTATAATCTCCAAACTTGGAGGTATGGAGGTAAGGGTCACCGAGAATGCGACTTCCATTTGCTGCCCCGGAGCAATCGTTCCCAATGGAATGCCAGTAACAGGGTTGGCTGAGGGTAAAGGGTTGCCATTGGATACGACACTTCCCTGCACAAAGGTCGTATTGGCTGACAATATATCGAACAAGGTCACTTGGGCTGGAACTGGACCTGAATTACGGACAGTAAACAGGTACTGAACCGTATCACCAATCTGTACATTTTGAGTGCTTGCCGCTTTGACTATGGTGATGATCGGGAGATCTACAGGTGTTGTCACTGCATTGGACTCCACGGTATCTGTGAAATCTCCTGTGGTGAATACGACTTGCGCCTGATTGGTTACAAGGACAGGCATAGGCTCGTTAATAACACTGTCATTAACTATGACTTGAAAAGTGACGGCTACTGAATCATTTTGCATGATCGAACTGATCGTTATGCCTGTAGACGGATTGGCGTCAGGGGTAACGTTGCCATCTACAGTAACACTTCCTGGAACAAATGTGGTACCGACCGGGATCGGATCCGTAAGCAAAACATCGGTAATGGGCGTCGATACATTATTTTCGATCAAAATCGTATAAGTGATTGTTTCCCCTATCTGAACATGCTGGGCAGGTGTTGATTTCAATACGGATATAATATTCTCAGCCGTAACCGGGATGGAGACGATATTGGATAATACGCTATCACTGAGAATGCGACCATCTGGCAGAATGGCAATATAGTCAGCTCTGGTTTGATTGTTCAGTACAGGCGGATCAGGAAGCGAAGTGACTGCAGCCTGAAATGTGACATTTACAGGGAATTCACGAGATATCGTGCCCAGAATAACGCCTGTCACTGGATTGGTCCCGCTCCATCGATTCCCGTTAATGAATATACTGTT
Source organism: Paenibacillus sp. CB74 (assembly GCF_055687625.1). Taxonomy (NCBI): domain Bacteria; kingdom Bacillati; phylum Bacillota; class Bacilli; order Caryophanales; family Paenibacillaceae; genus Paenibacillus; species Paenibacillus sp. CB74. Next base: position 216,524 of record NZ_CM146009.1, read on the forward strand.
CTGCACAAACGTCTCTCCCGGCGGGAGTGGGTCAAACAATATGACATCTGCATTCAGATTCCCCGTATTGGTGATGAGTAGAGAGTACGTAATGGTGTCTCCCACAACCGCAATTGATTCGGAGGCGGATTTCTCAATATTTATTATTGGACTATATACGGGGATGGTCACTATATTGGACAAGTTCTCAATAGTGGTTGTTCCAACAATAAATTGGATGGTTGCTTGGTCTGTCAAGTAAAAAGGATTGGGCAGAGGTACGGGTAGATCGGTAACGCTGACCTGGAAGGTAATGATAACCTGACTATTGCCAGGAATGCTGCCGACATTAATACCAGCAGAAGGATCGGCTCCCGGAATGACCGTCCCATTCAAGGTTACACTATCTGGAACAAGCTCGGAGCCGGCCGAGATCGAGTCCGTAAGGAGGATGTCATTAACCGTGAAGCTTTCAATATTATCGATAACGATGGTGTAAGTGATCACATCTCCGTCCACAGCATCAATAACATCAGCGCTTTTAGTTACAATCGGGTCAACAGTGGATATTGGTATGATGATTTCATTGGAAGGGGAACTTCCCGAAATGACACGTCCATCCGGTGGATTAAATGTATAGTCCGTCGTTGCCTGATTCGATAGTTGCTGATTGGCAGGCAGTGTATTCACGACAATCTGAAATGTAATAAACAGGGATTCCCCTGGAGCCAGCGTTCCTAAAGGAATACCTACATTTGGATCAGCCGCAGGCAATGGAATGCCATTGGATATCACGGTCCCCGGTACAAAGGCGGCATCTGGCGGGATTATATCCGTCAGTGTCGCGTCTGCAACGATATTGCCGGAATTCGTGACATTGAATTGGAACGTTAACGTTTGACCAACGGCTGCAAAGGTAGGATCGGAGCTTTTGGTTGTTGTAATGATAGGCTGATATACGGGTATGATTAAAGGATCCGAGAAAGATGCTTGCTCGAACGGGCCGCTCGTAAACGTAACCTGTGCCTGATCAGCAAGCTCGGGCGGATCGGGTAAAAAAATAACATTAGTGCTGAATGTGACGGTCACAGACACGCCGGGACCAATGGTTCCAAGGCTTACCCCTGTAACCGGATCTGCTGTGGGCTGAACGATTCCATCAATGGTTACACTGCCAGGAATAAATGCCGATCCGATTGGAATGGCATCTGCAAATACAACGTTGTCAATTGGATCAGTATCTGAATTGGTGATAACTACGGTGTAGGTTAGTGTATCTCCTATAACAGCATCAGTGGCACTGGCTGTTTTGGTGACACTGACCAGCGGAGTGGATACAGTCACGGTTACGATGTTGGAAACAGATGTGTCTGTGATCACACGCCCATCAGGCAGTTGGGAGGTATAGTTCACAGTCCCCTGATTCGTTAAGTCAAATCCCCGAAACAGCCCAGACACCAGTACCTGAAATGTGACAGTTACCGTATCACCAATGGCTACATTTCCAACGTTGATACCAGAAACGGGATCATCTGTCGGCTGTACAGTGCCATTAACCGTAACGCTCCCTGGTACAAAGGTGGAACCTTCCGGAATCGGGTCCGTTACGGTGCTGATGGCATCAATATTTCCGACATTTGTTACGACCAGTGTATATGTCACCGTGCTGCCAACTAGTGCATTGGCTGTATCTGCGCTTTTCTCAATCGTAATGTCCGGTTGAAAGACAGGGACAGTGACCGCATTGGACGGAGCCTCATTGGAGATGATGGGGCCATCCGGAACAGTAGGTGCTGTATAACCGACTTTTGCTTGGTCAAACAGACGAGGTGGTGTAGGCAATGAGGTTACCTGCACCTGAAATGTAATGATAACCGAGCTGCCGGCCGGAAGTGAGCCGACAAAAATTCCGGTTAGGGGCTCCGTTCCCGGCTGTGATACCTCATTAATGGTAACTGTGTCGGGTATAAAGGAGCTTCCCGCAGGAATGTTGTCGAACACCACCACATCCGTAGCGTCCGAAACGGAAGTATTTTCCACAAGCACCGAATACGTAATCGTATCTCCGACAATTGCATTCTGTTCACTCGCGGTCTTCGTGGCAGTAATCACAGGGGTATTAATATTGATCTGCAGGGCAAAGGAATCAACCAAGTATCCGTCGCCCGAAGTTGTTAAACGCAGTAAAGCGGAAGTTTGGGTGTTCACAAGTGTAGTACTGACATCCACGTTAGTAATGTCCCATCCTTGTCGTCCGCCCACAATATTCGTCCCAGGCGTCCCGTTGATCTGATTCCGGTTGCCGAAGGTGCCTGTGGTGTCCAATGCGCCGGTATCTCCGTTAATCTGGGAGGCGAAGAAATTCGTTGCGAAATTGTTCGGACCGGATAATGCCCTTAGATTGGATACGGTGGGACCAAACAAAGCCTGATCTCCCGTTTTGTTCGCATCTCCCTCTTGAGCTCCGAGTAAGGCTCTGCCAGCCAGAGGGCCAGAAAATGGTGTTGCAAAGCCCTCAATCGGTGTAGTAACCGGACCTGATGTCGAAAGAATAACCTCGGCACCTACCCGAATCGAAAGGTTCCGCAGGGGCAAGGCTGGATTGCGGTAAACCACGCCAAGTGTCCAGCCTGCATGATTCGACGTCGGATCAGGAATGGACAACGTCCCGACTACGCCACCTGTCACATATGTACCTGCCCCACTAGCTCGAATTAAATCCGTTACGTCCGATGATCTTACGTAAGCGAAGGTTCTTGGAAATCCAGATGCCGTCGAAAGTAGAACTTCTCTAGCTGTGGATGGATCGGGAGAGACGGTGGTTACACCGACGGGTGTGGTCAGAATGACGTCTTTGTTAATAAAAGCCGAATTGTTCTCCTGATTATCAATGAATGTTCCACCCCAGATTAGTTCCGCATAGAGAACAGTACTTCCCACAGGCAGATTGAGAACAGCAGCTGAGCTGTTGTTCTGAAATACGTTGGTGGTTCCAGGTGGATAGGAGCCGAACTGTACGTTGGTATCCGTGATGATGTACCCTCCAATACTGTCCACCGTACCGGGAACACCCACCGTATTGGACCGGCTTAGCCCCAGCGTATTTCCTGTAAAAGTTATAGCCCCGGTATCATTGATTACGTATCTTTCAATGAAAGCCACTGCATTTCACATCCTTTATCATAAATTCACTCTAATCAATATATTGGGGTCGAAAAAAATTATGAGGAAGTACGGGCTTAATGTTGAGCAGGAACGGAAATTTGTGATTTTTTGTGTTTTCGCTATCTTTAATTCTGCCAGTTCTCAGCAGAAGTCAAGAGGACAAGTTATTGTGATAGAATAAGTTATCTGGATGATGAAACCGTGGGGGCTTGGAACATGAACAAAACGGAGCGGCAGCTTGCAATTACGCTTGAATTGCAGCGAAGAAAGATGTTAAGAGCAGAAGATTTAGCGGCTCAATTCGAGACAAGTGTACGTACGATATATCGAGATATCCAGGCATTAAGTGAAGCTGGCGTTCCGATCATGGGAGCTCCGGGTCATGGGTATTCCTTGATGGAAGGATATTTTCTGCCCCCGGTAAGCTTCAGCGCAGAAGAAGCGGTATCCCTGCTTATGGGAGCTGATTTTATTGAACAGAGATTGGATACGGAATACGCGATGCAGGCTAAATCGGCTCAACGGAAAATTGAAGCCATCTTACCTGAATCCGTTCGTAACGAGTCCACACGTGTCCGGGAAACGATGCGAACGCTTCATACGCTTGAACCCTTAACTCGAGTGAGGGTGAAGACATACCTTAACCAGATTCGTAATGCCATTTTGGAGCAACGGAAGATCAGCTTTATGTACCTGAAGAAAATGCCGGGAGCGGATGGCACTCGCTATAACATGCGTGAGGTTTCCCCCTATGGACTCTCACTTGTCCAGGAGAATTGGGTATTGATCGCACGTTGTGATCTGCGGCAAGACATTCGTCATTTTCGTTTGTCGCGCATGACTGAACTTTCCGTGCTGGAGGATCAATTCCTTTTGCCGCCAGATTTTGATCTAAACAGTTATCGACCTCCTGACGACCGTAACGAACACGTATTCATTCGGGCTAAACCTGAGATTGCTGACAAAATTATGGAGGCCCTTCATTTCTATATGGATGCATTTGAGGAGGAAGAGGATGGTGTGAATTTTCATTTTCGTGTCCGCCATCCGGAGGAAATATTACATTATTTGCTTGGCTGGGGTGGGGATATCGAGGTCTTGGAGCCGGAGTCTTTACGCTTTCGAATGCAGGAAGTCGCCAAAAACATCTTAAAACACTACTGACATACACCTGTCAGTAGTGTTTTTTTATACTTTGATATATCACAGATCAAGAGGAATTGGAGTTGGTTGCGGGTGAGAAGCACTACGGAAGTATTGAAATCATTGGAAACGAGTGTAGAGAGATATTTGGCAGAACTGAACAACTTGGATATGGGTAGTTTACTTAAAAAACAGAGTGAGGAGGAATGGTCCATTGGACAGATGTATGTACATTTGATTCAATCAGCGCTTTTCATGCATCTTCATAATGTTGAGCAGTGTTTGAGCAGCAAGGATTCGGCGTTAAACTCGGATGAGGAAAAAACAGAACTGGGTAGGCAAGTGTTTGAATCTGGACACTTCCCTCCCGTTCCCGTTAAAGTACCTGCTTCCCCGCAGTACACCCCGCAACCACCCGAGAGTATGGATTCGTTGATCGATGGTCTTCACATGGTCGTGGAACGGATGAGGAGTATAGAACCTCTTGTAAACCAAGTATCGGTAAACAACAAAACACGCCATCCAAGGCTTGGCGCTCTAAACGCTAAGGAGTGGTTTTTATTAATAGAAATGCACTACAGACATCATTTTTTACAATTGGATCGATTGATATCGAATCTGTAAATGTAAACGAGAGAAGGGGATGGGATGTATCTATGAAACCAAATCAGGACAGTAGATATTGGATTGGTGTTGTATCTGCTTCTCATGTGAATGTAGCCGTAGAGGGAGGGTTTGCGCAGCTGTGCCATGGCAAGTCAGCGATGTTGCGGCAGATGTCCGCGGGTGATTGGATGATATACTATTCTCCTCGCACAGACATTTCAACAGGCAAGCCACTTCAAGCTTTTACCGCTATTGGTCAGATTATCGACGACAGGGTTTACCAATATCAGATGTCGGAATCCTTTGTACCCTTTCGCCGAGATCTCCGTTATCTTCCATGTCGAGAAGTCAAGATCGCAACCTTGTTAGACCAACTCAGTTTTACGCGCGGCAATCGCAATTGGGGGTTCCCATTTCGTAAAGGTCACTTTGAGATTGGGGCTGAAGACTTCATGATGATAGCTTCCTTCATGTTGGAAGGTGAGACACAATCACTACTGTATATTAGCTCAAGCCAGAAATGTTAACCAAACCAAAAGGCCCATAGATTGCCTATGGACCTTTTTGCTTTATGGATAATCATATCCCCCACTGTTGATATTACATTTACAAAGACGCTGGCCTTTGTTGTTATTAAGGTTTAAATTCAAGTGGAAAGGTCAATAAAAGCTCTGTAAGCAACGCTGTACAATCCACTGAAAACCAGTACAATTGAACCTATAAGAACATGAGATAAAGAGAGGTATTTCTCCATGACGGATACAAGTGGGAATCGCAAAGTTGACGGCTATCTAAAGAAACTCAAAACGTGGAAGGAAGAGTCCGCGAAGCTGAGAGAGATTATTCGAGATTTTGACCTGACAGAGGATATGAAATGGATGCATCCTTGTTATATGCTTGATGGAAAAAACATCGTTCTCATCCATGGATTCAAAGAGTACGTCGCCATTCTGTTCTTCAAAGGTGCTCTGCTGAAGGATACACACGGCATTTTGGTTCAGCAAACGGAGAATGTACAGGCAGAGCGCCAGCTTCGCTTCACCAGTCTGGAGCAGATTGTGGAGCAGGAGGCTATGATCAAAGCCTATATTCAGCAAGCGATTGAAGTGGAACAGGCCGGACTGCAAGTGGAGATGAAAAAGACTGCCGAATATAGCGTTCCTGAGGAACTTCAGCAGCAGTTCGATGAAAATCCTGCTTTCCGAGATGCATTTGAAGCACTCACACCCGGACGGCAGCGGGCCTATCTCTATTATTTCTCACAACCGAAGCAATCCAAAACAAAAGTGTCACGAATTGAGAAGTACATGCAGCCGATCCTGGAGGGCAAAGGATTGAATGATTAAGGTCTTTGCTTGATAAAGGTATCTACCATCCAATCAAAGAATCTTTGTTTCTCTTCATAATGTGGGTAATGAGCCGAGTTTTTATAGGCAATGAATTCCTTTTGATTTCCTTCAATCTGGTCAAAAAACATCTTGGCGGCATGGGATGAAGTCATTAAGTCGTAATCTCCCATGACAAAATAAAAGGGCAGGTTCAGCTTCGTGATCAAGGATGGCAAAGGACGGCTCAGGGCTTCACTTATCAGTATTTCTTGCGAATAATTGATCCCTTTATTAAAACGAATGGCATCCAGCATATTATATTCTTGGCTGAACGTCATTCCCAGAAAGCTGGTGTCAGGGCTGTCCATCAACCTTGATGTGCCTCCATAACGTTTAACAATATCTCGCGGCGTGAATGCCTGTCCTTGTTGGATCGGTTCATAGATCTGCTCCAACTGGTTTATGTCTTCATAATTATCAGCCAGTTGAGCTTGCTCCATAACGTAATTCCATCCGTCCATCTCGCTCTGTTGTGTATCTGCCATCTGACCGATCCCAATGTAGGCTTCATATTTATCGGGTGCTCGATGCGCAGCAAGAGTCCCTATGTATGTTCCGAACGAATGGCCCATCAGGATTCCCTTTTTCTTCCCCAGACGTTGAGTAATATAATCCGTGACAGCCAGTGCATCTTCAACTAGCACATCAGCTGAGAGATTGGAATAGTCCTCGAAAAAATGATAGGATTTGCCGCTTGCTCTCTGATCATAGTTCACAATCGTAAACTGAGATTCTAACAAATCTTGGACCTTTTTCGCGTACGGAAGTTCAGATGCCCCCGGTCCACCGTGTAAATACAGGATAACGGGGTTGTCCAGATCCTGTCCTCTGATCATGATTTCATGTCCGGTACCATTGATTTTAACTTGTTCCAATACATGAATAGGGTTTGTTGCTTTTATTTTTGGTGTCCATGTTGGAAAGTAAAGAACTGCGAGTGATAGGGTTAGAGTCGTGACACCAAGCCACAAACCTGTTTTCTTCATTTTGTTCATAGGTCATGTCTCCTCTGGTTCAATGTCTTGAAGTGATTATTTTTCATAAACTCATAACTCTATCTTACGTGATTCGTCATGGATTCAAATCGTACGCCAGATTGAATCTGTTCTCCGTCTCAGGTTGGACATAAAAGGCCCTCAGTCCTGATGAACAGGACCAAGGCCGCCAAGGGTACTTCCGCATAAAATGGAAAAACAATTGATCAGTATACCAAGCATGATTTCACTCCTGAATTCGCCAAACTGAGTTTAGAACATCGTCGACTTCTTGGATTCTTGTGACAGATGGTGTTTGAATTAGATTTCCTCTGACCATAACCATCGAGATGTCTGACAAGGCCTCAATATGTTCCAGCGGATTTTGCTCCATGATGATCAGATCGGCATGTTTCCCGATATCCACTGTCCCTGTAACATCATCAACACCCAGGATCTTTGCATTGGTTCGAGTCACCATGTCGATGACCTGTTTGTTGTTCAGGTTGGTCTGTCTCATGTAGTGGTCCATCTCCCTCCACATATCATAGTGAGTCACGTAAGGCATGGCGGCATCATTACCGATCCCGATGATGATGTCGTTTTCGATCGCTTGTTTTACACCTTTGAGCATGGAATCGTAGACGAGTCTGGAATTTTCTTTTACCGTTGCACTTACCTTCGTTACGCTAGTATCCAGTGAAGCGGATGGATAGGCGGCTTGCAGGGTGGGGATGAGTGCGGTGTAGCCATTCAGGGCATTGGGATTATTTTTGAACAAACCAATGATTTCGTCGTCCATCTCCGAACCGTGCTCGATCGTATCGACGCCACCTTGTAACGCAACACGTACACCTTCCATGCTTTCCACATGGGCTGCTACCCGCAGGCCAATCTTATGCGCTTCGTCACAGATCGCCGCAACTTCGTCCACTGTCATCTGTAAACGTCCAGCTTCGCCAACCATCTTTGCATCCGTCACGCCACCCGTCACACAGATTTTGATCAGATCTACACCGTGTTTTACATTGATGCGCACATTTTTTCTGGCTTCCCACGGAGAGTCTCCCACAAGAGCCAGGAATGGAGCGCCACGTCCGTCTGAGACACTTAGGAAAAACCCAGAGACAAGCAGATTAGGACCGACAAAGTCGCCGTTATTAATCTCATCCCGCAGCTGAACGTCGGTATAAAAGAATTCTCCCACACTACGCATCGTTGTCACACCCGCATGTAGAGCGGTCAGCGTGTTGCGTTTCATGCGTCTTTTCAAAACGTTCCGGCCAAACTTCGTGTTCAATATCCGATCATAGGCAAACTGCAACAATCCTTCACTGACCGAGAGACTGAACGGTTTATCATCTGCAAAGAGGTGCGCGTGAGCATTAATCAGGCCAGGCATACCATAGGAAACAATTCCTTAATAGTTAATGGCTGGTTCGTTATTAAAACAGCCCTTTTTGGAGGGGGCGTCAAGGGGGATTTCTTGATGAACTTCGACCTTATAGCGTTATTAGCTTTACCGAGATGACTTTGATAAAGGCTAACGCGATTTGAGTTGAAGGATATTACAAAAAGTGAGTAAATATATATATATTATTGATAGTAAGAATTGCAGCATGAAAAAATACCTAATTATAATATGAAAAATAATCTAATAAAAATGGTATTTTTTCATTTTACAAAAAGGTAATATGTTAAAAAGAATGGTGGAAATTGTAATAAATTGAGTTGTGTAACATTAACTGAAGTGGACGAGGTGTGATTTATGAGCATCATTGATGTAAACGGTATCACAAAGGTTTATCGGCAATACAAAAGATTTTCGGGATTGGTTGGCTCTCTGAGAAGTCTAGTTACTAGGCAGTATACGGAGGAAGTAGCGGTACGTGATATCACTTTTTCGATAAAGGAAGGAGAAGCAGTAGGTTATCTAGGTCCAAACGGTGCGGGCAAATCCACCATGATTAAGATGATGACGGGGATATTGGTTCCGACTTCTGGCCAGCTAAGGGTTCTTGGTTCGATCCCACATGAAGCAAGGCAGAGCAATTCTCAAAATATTGGCGTTGTGTTTGGACAAAGAAGTAATTTATGGTGGGATCTTCCGGTTCGTGATTCTTTTGATCTTCATAAATACATATATAAGCTCTCAGACTCCACATATCAAAAAAATCTGAACTACTATTCCGACCTCCTAGCGTTATCCTCATTTATTGAAAAGCCTGTTAGACAATTAAGTTTGGGTCAAAGAATGCGAGTGGAAATCGCAATGGCTTTACTGCATGATCCCAAAATTTTATTTCTAGACGAACCAACGATTGGTCTGGATGTCATTGCCAAAGAACAGATTAGGGAATTTCTAAGGATGATTAATCGTGAGAAGAAAGTCTCCATTGTTTTGACGACTCATGACATGAAGGATATTGAGGAAATTTGCCAACGAATGATTGTTGTGAACAAAGGCAATATGGTTTATGACGGATCTGTCGAACAACTTCGAACAACGTTGGGTGATCAGCGCCAGGTTATCATTTACTTCCGGGAAGAGCCAGGCGTGATTGATATACCCGGGATTAAACTAATAAAGGACGAAGGGTTAAGAAAAACGTACTTATTTGAAAAAAGCGACAGGACCGTATTTGATTGTGTGAATCAGATCGCTAGTGAACATGCAGTTGAAGATGCTTCTATTGAAAGCGCAGACATAGATTCGGTCATTCGGAAACTCTATAGAAAATTGGACGAAGAAGATAGAGCAAATGAGTTGTGAAAGGAGGGCCTGGGTTGAAAACGTATATTATGTTTGGTGTAAAAACATTCTCGAATCAACTTTCATATCGTTCTGAAGTTTGGCTAAGATTGCTCGGGAATTTTGTGGCTATTTTGATTCTGACTGAGATCTGGAGAGCAGTTCTAGGGAATGGAGAGATTGAAGGCATAGGTGTAGAGCAAATGATTACATATAGCATTATCAACACGTTGCTTGCTGCCCTGCTACTTACCGGAATTAGTGCAAAAGTGGATAACAGTCTAAAAACAGGTTCAATCGCTTCGGAACTTATTAAACCTCTTTCTTATCCTCTACATCTATTATCTGAGGGACTAGGGAATTCATTCTATCAGTTGGTGTTTACTTCTATTCCTTCTTTATTCATCGCATGGTTTTTCTTTGGTTTTCTTCCTCCAGCTTCGGCAATTCATTTTCTGTTTTTTTTGATTGCTTTAATCCTGGCATTGGCCATTTCGTTTTTGTTGGGGTACCTTATATCTTTATTGGCTTTTTGGCTCATGAATCACTTTGCATTAAATTGGATGTTGGGCGGATTCATCACGATTTTTTCAGGTTCCTTTTTACCCTTATGGTTTTTTCCGGATTCGTGGGTGACCATAACCAAAATGCTTCCTTTCCTGTACCTGGGATATCTTCCTGCTGCAATCTATTTGGGAGCGGTCACGATTCAGGAGATAGGAACTTTTATTATTACAGGTCTAGTATGGACTGCGGGGCTGACTCTTCTTGTGTGCTGGTTATGGAATAGGGCGATCAAGCGTCTGGTGGTCCAAGGTGGATAATGTAGCTGTAGAGAGGCTGATCTAAATGACATTGAAACTTTTTGGGAAATTAGTCTTTTTGTTAACTAAAGAAAGAATGGAATATCGCGGGGACTTCTTCCTTGCAGTTATTGCTCAAATCATTAATTATACCGGAGATTATATTATTATTTGGCTGTTTCTAAGAAAGTTTGATACTCTGGCCGGTTGGTCCTGGCCTGAAATTGCGTTGTTGTACAGTCTGGGGCTGTTCACTTACGCACTAGGAGCCTCTTTTTCATTTGTGCAAATGCGGGACCTTGAGAATCAAGTGAAGAATGGGACATTTGATTCAATATTGATCAAACCCGTGAATCCATACCTATACTTGGTATGCAGGGGATTCAACTTGGGATACCTTGCACATGTGGCGATATCAGGGTCTGTGCTGCTCTGGGCACTCTTTAAGTTAAACCTGAATTTATCCGGGGCTGAAGTGCTGTACCTTATTCTCTGTATCATTGGCGGGGCCATGATTCAGGCTGGATTCATGTCGGTAATCGGAGCCGTATCCTTTGTTTGGATTAGAACGAATTTTTTGTTCACCTTATTTTTCAAATTTAAGGAATTCATATCGTATCCACTCCCTGTATTCGGTACATTCATACAAGTACTTTTAACGTTTGTCATTCCATTTGCGTTCATCAATTTCTATCCTGCTGCATTCTTGCTTACCAAAGGCACCGCGCTGTTGTCATCATGGACGATGTGGATTGTACCTGTGATAGGTCCTCTGGTTTATTTGCTTGGTTACCGTCTGTGGATGCTCAGCGTGAATAAATATCAAGGTGCAGGAGGTTAAGTCTGTGGAACAAATAAAGGAAGCTATCTCGAATCTTTTACCTCAAACGGACAAAATGGGAGTCATCCAATTTGTCAGGCAACATCGATTAGAGAGTTTCGTTAGTGCTCGATTTGAGGGTGTTTATACAAAAGAGTTAGAGATTGATCTATATAACATCAAGAAGTTGAATGAGGATAAATTAGCTTTTTTGAATGGGCTTGGCCATTGTATAACAACCTATGCGACAAATGGAGACCCCATCCTTCCTTGAGGGCGAGCCGTTTATAGTCAGTGTCTTTGACGATATCAACGAAACTCTTGATTTTTATTGGAATACCTTAAATAGGGAAACCAAAGTAGCTGTTTTAGCCAAATATATTCATGTTGAGAACGGGAAAGTCACCATTAACTGCATTAATAAGCGTTCATACAATGGAATTACCCAATCAAATTATCGTAAAAAGTCGACAATTAAGTGTTGTCGACTTTTTATATGTTTCTGTGATAGTTTGTCTTAAGCTATAGACACGAATGAGTTAATTTTGTTCTTACATCTCATTCTCAACCCGAACTTAAGCATAAGAGATCGGGACAAATAAGGCAGGCAGTTGATTCAATACCTTGATCTTCGTAATCTTCAAAATATTTAACCTTGTACAAAGCGCCAAGATGCCGCCAATCATAGTAATATCATTCATGATGTTGGACAAGATGTTCTCAAAATTAATCAGTTGCCCAATGATACCGCCTATGGTGAGGAAAATGATAAACATAATCTGATATTGACTGTTGGATATGCTGTTCATGGTTGTACTCGTGCCTATGATGAGCGCGCTGATTCCAATCACTTGATTGAGTATGGACTTGTATCCGTCATTCATGAACTCTTGGAGAGGACCCCACGGGTACTTCCGCATATAATGAAAAACAATTGAAAATATACCATGCATGATTTCATTCCTGATCCTATTTTTAATTCTGAATTCACCAAACTGAGTTTAGAACATCGTCGACTTCTTTGATTCTTGTGAAAGATGGTGTTTGAATTAGATTTCCTTTGACCATGACCATAGAGATGTCTGACAAGGCTTCGATATGTTCCAGCGGATTTTGCTCCATGATAATCAGATCAGCATGTTTCCCGATATCCACCGTCCCTGTTACATCATCAACACCCAGGATCTTTGCATTGGTTCGAGTCACCATGTCGATGACCTGTTTGTTGTTCAGGTTGGCCTGTCTCATGTAGTGGTCCATCTCTCTCCACATATCATAGTGAGTTACGTAAGGCATGGCGGCATCGGTGCCAATCCCGATGGTAATGTCGTTTTCGATCGCTTGCTTCACGCCTTTGAGCATGGAATCGTAGACGAGTCTGGAATTCTCTTTTACCGTTGCACTTACCTTCGTTACGCTGGTATCCAGTGAAGCGGAGGGATAAGCGGCTTGCAGGGTGGGGATGAGTGCGGTGTAGCCATTTAGGGCATTGGGATTATTTTTGTACAAATGAATGATTTCGTCGTCCATCTCCGAACCGTGCTCGATGGTATCGACGCCACCTTGTAATGCAACCCGTACGCCTTCCGTGCTTTCCACATGGGCTGCTACCCGCAGGCCAATCTTATGCGCTTCGTCACAGATCGCCGCAACTTCGTCCACTGTCATCTGTAAACGTCCAGCTTCGCCAACCATCTTTGCATCCGTCACGCCACCCGTCACACAGATTTTGATCAGATCTACACCGTGTTTTACATTGATGCGCACATTTTTTCTGGCTTCCCACGGAGAGTCGCCCACAAGAGCCAGGAATGGAGCACCATGTCCGCCTGTGACACTTAGGAAAAACCCAGAGACAAGCAGATTAGGACCGACAAAGTCGCCGTTATTAATCTCATCCCGCAGCTGAACGTCGGTATAAAAGAATTCTCCCACACTACGCATCGTTGTCACACCCGCATGTAGAGCGGTCAGCGCGTTGCGTTTCATGCGTCTTTTCAAAACGTTCCGGCCAAACTTCGTGTTCAGGATTCGATCATAGGCAAACTGCAACAATCCTTCACTGACCGAGAGACTAAACGGTTTACCATCTGCAAATAGGTGCACGTGGGCGTTGATTAGTCCAGGCATTACGTATTTCCCTGAGAGTTCGATTGTTGTGTAGTGATTCGGGATAAGCAGCTCATGATCTCGGCCGATATCCTGAATGAGACCTTGCTCATTGACGAGAATCGTCATGTTTTTTTGCAGATTGCGGCTTGAGTCGCCGTGGATCAGATTGACGTTTTTCAAAGCATAAGCGGTGTTCATATTGTGTTCCTCCTTAGAATGGTGAGTGAAGCTATGTAAGTTGAATGATTGGGATGTACACTTATCACTCCGATGACAGAACAACCTTCGGATCGCTGTTATCCCCAGATTTTTTTATACCCTCTTATTAGGGGAAATCCGGTGATAAATGCGAGCGCTTCGCTTCCTCTAGTTATTTCTGTCCTCTCCGTTATCGTGTAAATGTAGGTTCAACTTAAATAGTTTGGTAAATGGTAAATATCCAACTTAAAAATGAATTATAAATTCATTTTTGGATCAAAAAAATAGAGCGACTTAATGTTAGATATTTTTTGTGTGCAAACCAAGTGAAAATGAACTGATCTGCACGCTTTGTCTACCCGGTAAAAGTGATGAGAAGAAGCGTTATTCGTTGAGGCTCTTCATGCCGTATAGTCTGTATACATACAACGCTTCGAATATTTGCTTCCGGCTGTCCTCACTCATATCTCGCTTCAATAGATCCAGGTTCATGTCGATCACATTGTGCGCGAGGATGTTCAGCAAGATCATGTTCTCCTCGGTGCCAATCTCATACCGTTTATATTGGTTCTTCAGATAGGCCTTCTTGGTTTCGATCATCAGCTCAACAAGTTCATTTTTGGCGTTGGTGTAGATGGTGCCTTTATTCTTTTCAAAGATGATGACAATCTGATTCCGGTATTTACGTAGCACATCCACCTGTTCCTGCAACAGCGCCGACTTTCGCTCGCTATCCGTTTCATCGAACAGGGTCTGATTATCAAAGTGAATCGTCTCCACCAGCACATTTTTCAGATAATCCACCAGATCCGGCGGCACGACAGCGTAGAATAGTTCTTTCTTGTTTTTAAAATAAGTATAGATATTGCCCACGGAAATATGGATCTCATCCGCGATATCGCTCATCTTGGCATCCACATAGCCTTTTTCAAAAAAGACCTTGAGCGCCGCGTATTCAATCTCTTTCCTGACTTCGTCTTTCTTGGCTTGCACCATCGGGAACGACTCCTTAATAGTGAATGATTGGTTCGTTATTAGGATAGACCTTTTTGAGGGGGGTGTCAAATCGGGGAGGAAATTCCAACAGTAATGTAACAAATATGCTACCTAAGTTGTAGCTAAGTGGATATTTTTTATATTGTCGGACTTGAATACAAGAAAAATTAAGCAGCCTTAGTTCAGTCGAATATTGAACCAAGGCTACTTAGGGAACTGTTTCAAAACATCTACTTTGTATAGAAGGGGATTGTTTAGATTGAATTATGAGATTCATTTATAAGTTATCAGAGCAAAATTAAAATACGACTAACTTCCGTTGATTGCTTCGGTTGCCCCAGCAATATCTCTACTGGTTGGAAAAGATGCTGTTGAAGTCGAATATCCATACATTAGCTTTCCTTGATTATTATCACTATAAAGATCATTTAATCCAATAGCATGACCGAGTTCATGTGTTAAGGCATGTGAATTTTGGGCAGCTGTTCTAGAAGACATAATTGATGTGTTCATTCCTAAAGTCCAAGCATATAAATGTCCGTTAACGTCAGAATAATAATTACCAAAGTAAGCAATGGTACTCGTGTTAGGATCAGTGTATTTAATAACTCTTCCGTTAGTAGACTCAGTATTAGTTTTTGTAATATTAACTACACCAGTAGTATTCCACCTTGAGGCTCCGTTACTGACATATCCAGCGTATGTTGAGTCAACATTTTGGAGATTATAAGTGAAACTTGAAGAACCTTGATGATTGTTACAATCAACAGAGTATCCAGAAGATTCTCCATTCGGGTGACAAGTATTAGGAGACTTATGTGCATATGCATTTATAGGAACAAGAGTTGATAAAAGAAGAGAAGTTATTGACAATTTTACTAGGAATTTTCTCATAATCTATACCCCATTTCTTTCTCTTTGTTAAATTATTTAGTTACTGATTCTATTTTCTTAATGAATTCTTCTTCGTTGAGCACTTGAGTGTTAGGCGTTTCATTGAGATTTAAAGTATGGTTGTTCTCAACATCATAAAGTTCTTTGTCAATATACCCTAATTTTTCAACAGTGTTATTTCTAATATTTTTATACATATTAGTCTCTTCACCCAGTATCCAATAAAGGTTTGGATATTCTTCTGCCACGGAACCAACAGCTTTTTTCAAGAATAGAATATATTCTTCATTTTCTTGGAATAACGGATTATCATTAAACAAGACTTCACTATTACCTTGTTGCATATACTAATAGTTTCTGATACTAGTGTAGGGTCACTTTTTTGTGTACTTAGAATTTGAGCATTAAATATACTTTTAGGCACGGGTTCGGTAAGTTCACCAAGGTTTTCACGTAATACTACTTTGACAATTAAATCTGCTTGTTTAACCCCATCCTCGAAGGGAAATACCTCTAGTTGACCTTTGAAGGTTTTCTTTTCATCCGTTTCTTGATTATTAATAGGTCCTGAAGTCTGAGCATCCCCATTAACGACTGACCCTGAATTCCTTTGATCAAGTGTACCTGAGTAAATCATTCCTCCTGCCATTAAAGAGAGTATGACTGTTGAAAAAACTAATTTTTTATTCATAAAGCTAACCTCCAATCTAAATTTATGTTCTTTCCAATAATTAGACGGTGGAACTTCTAGAAATGTTTAACATATTTATATAAAAAATTGAATTAATGATTTTTATGTTGGAAATCTATAATAATAATACTTCATAAAGCCGCATGTGTAGCAGGCAAAACTTAAAGATTACTATAAATTCATTCAGTCAAATAGATGATTACTGTTAATAAACAATGATGCGAATAGGAATACAATGGTACGTTCTCACGTACCACATCTTTACTAGTGATATGTTACCCTGTCCTTAACAAAGGAGTGGTGACATGCCAAGTACCAACAGCGAAGACTTCGCTTCGCACTACGCACAACTCGTAAAGCAAGAAGACGATTACATCGATCAACTGGTCACATGCAACAAACTCATCCTAGACGCTATGGACATCATCGCAAAGCAGGCAGGTGTGCTAGACATGGGTACCGTGAAACAAGCAGCATATCACCTTCATTCCATGGAACAGGATCTAAACCGAAAGTTATTTGAAGTCCGACTGGAGAAGAGCATCTTGGCAAATCAAATAAGCTAGTCTACATAAAGTCACCTTAACTAAAGGACAGTACAGGATCAGACAAGATGATCTTGAACTGTCTTTTTGCCTTCTTATCCAAACTTTTTTCGCTCTCAATTAAGCATTGACTTTCCTCCCAAATCCCCCTACACTTCAATTATTAAAATACTTTTAAAAACTTTCATTGAATAGTTCGAAATGATCGAAAGGAGGCATATAACTAACGATGTTACCCACATCACACAACACCCAACAGGTTAAGCGCATTAACGTTGAATTGGTAAAGAACACACTCAGATCCATGGGAGTTGGCACGAAAGCTTCCATTGCGAATTTGACGAAACTCAGCGTTGCGACATGCGGCACAATCCTGAATGAATTACTCCAAACAGGTGAAATTATCGATCTAGGTCCAGACGAATCGAGTGGGGGGAGACCTGCCAGTCGGTATCAATTCAATGCGGACTACGCCAGTGTGCTGTGTCTGATTATTCGGACAGAGGGCGGCATTCACTCGATTACACATACATATGCCAATCTGAACGGAGAGATGGCGGACGAACAGACGCTCATTTTGGAAGAGATTAATGTAACGGTGGTAGAGGATCTGATTGCAAACCTGATCGAACAACACCACAATGTGCAGGCGATTGGTATCGGGATACCTGGTGTGGCACACAACGGTGTGATTGGGATTTGCGATGTACCGGAGCTGATGTATCAGCCGCTTGGGCCAAGGCTTAAGGAACAATATGAAGATGTAGAAGTGGTCATTGGCAATGACATGAACCTGACGGTCTACGGACTATACAACCAGCAGCAGTTTGAGGAAGAGAAGAATTTCGCGGTGGTGACTTTTCCGGAGAATCATTTTCCGGGTGCAGGTTTTATCATTGATGGTCGTCCGCTGACCGGGAATACCCAATTTGGAGGCGAGGTGTCCTTTTTACCTTTTGGCGTGTCACGGGAAGAGCAGTTGCGAATGTTGAAAACGACGGAAGGGTTGCAGGAACTCGTCACAAAGACGCTGATCTCCATCATTGCGATTATTAACCCGGCAGCGATTGTTGTTACGGGCGATACAATGGACCCGGCTATGCGGGATGACCTGTTACAAGGCTGTCGGGATCACCGGATCCCACAGGAGCATATGCCTGAATTGATCATCCAGAGAGACACTAGGCGCGAATATGTGACGGGGCTAGTCGCTGTTACACTGGAGAGCCTGACCTACCGCATTCAGGTGGTTGAGAAGCAGTGGTAAAGGAACTGAACGTCGATTAGAAGGATGATTTCCTATCTGATCGAATAAAATTGTAGTAATCCTTTATATAAAATGAACTATTTCATTAAACAGGTAACGGAGAGGACAGAAAAAACCTGAAAAAGCGAAGCGGTCGCCTTTATCACCGGATTTTCCCTTTGAGAATAAGAAATCGAAAAAATATGGGGATAACAGCGATTGGAAGGTTAGTCTGTCATCGGAGTGTCCAAGTTAATGACCCTTGTTTCAACTTATATAGACACAATGGAGGAACTTATTTTGAATCAGCAAGCAGATACACAAGGCAACAAACGAAAGTTCAACAAGCTGTACGCCATGCAGCTGGCAACGATCTTTTTGGGATTTATCGTATTTGGGATATCGGAAAATATTAAGGGGCCGGCCATTCCGCGTATTCAATTCGACTTCAATCTGGATGAGAAACAGCTCGGCACGTTACTGTCCCTGAATGCACTGGGCTATCTGATCGCCTGCTCGTTCACGGCTATACTGGTTCGCAAATGGGGCATCAAGGCGGTTAGCATCATATCGTTTGCATCGATGATCCTCTCGGGTGTGTTCATTTACATGTCTCATAACTATCCGCTCTTTGCTTCATCATACTTCTTCATGTACATCGGTAACGGCATGCTGGAGATTGCTTTGGCGATTCTGGGTGCACGGATCTTTGTGAAAAATACAGGTACGATGATGAACCTGTCCCACTTTTTCTATGGGCTTAGTTCAACGGTAGCGCCATTGCTGGCGACAGGGGTGATGTCGTTGAGCGTGTTCGGACATGTACTGGACTGGCGCGGCATGTATCTGGTGATGTTATCACTCTGTCTGCTGCCGATCATTGCGGCGCTGCGCAGTAAATTTCCGGGGGATGATCTTCCTCATGAAGATCGGACCTCGCTCAAGACGTTAACACGTGATCCAGCCATCTGGCTGATGGTGCTCATTCTTTCTTTTGGCGTGGTATCGGAACTGGCGGTTGGGGGTTGGCTCGTTAACTTTCTGGAGAAAGCCTATACGTGGGACACGGTGAAAGCTTCGGGGTTACTGTCAGCATTCTTCCTTACGTTCTCGCTTGGACGTTTGCTGCTGGGTCCTCTAACGGACCGGATCGGATTTGTACTGTCGCTTATAATCTTCTCTGCGTTCTCGGCCATTTGTACGTTTATTGCGCTTGCCGGAGGAGAGGGTCTCGCCATCTTCTTTGCCATCTCGGGTGCGGGTATAGCGATGATCTATCCAACAGTCATGGCGTTTATCGCACGCAGATATCCAAACGGCAGTGACACGGCGATTACGTTCACAGTTACCCTGATGGGGGTCGGCAGTGTCATCGGTAACTATGTGATTGGCTGGGTCATTGAAGGTGTGAAGAATATATACGGTTCAACGACTCAGTTGGGACTGCTGCGCGGGCTTCAGGCGGGATATGGATTCATTGGATTATGTGCGGTGATCTGTGCGGCATCTGGTGTAGTGTTATATGTGTATTTGAGAAGAAGGCAGGAATTGATTTAGAAATCAATTGCAAAGATAAAAGCCCCACTGATCTCCATGATCGGTGGGGCTTTGCATATGAATATATGAGTAGATTAGTAACTCCTATGACTTGTTCAAAGCCGCTCTTCTTTTCCAACGTTTCAGAAGCACGTACAATCCAAAAGCGCCCAAGAAAACCACCGCTGCCGGAACGATATAAGGTTTAACAATCTCATCCACGTGCTCCCATTGAGAGCCTAATTTGAAGCCTAAGTAGATGTATAATGAGGTGATCGGAAGCATGGCCAGGAATGTAAAGAGACTGAATTTGAACACATTCATCTTCGCCATACCGCAAGGGATGGAGATCACGGTCCGAATGCCGGGAACAAAACGGCCATAGAAAGCGACCCCGCTGCCATATTTCTCGAAGAACGTATCGGAGGCGTCCAGATGATGAGGTTTAATCAAGAAATACTTGCCGTATTTTTCGACCATAGGTCTGCCGCCGTACCGTCCCAGGGCATATAACGTCAGAGGGCCAAACGTTCCACCTACGGTACCCGCCAGTATAGCCAGCCACAGTTTCATATCTCCAAGGTACACCCAATATCCCGCCATGGGCAGCACGAGTTCAGCAGGTACGAATTCAAACGACAAGGCAATAACGAGACCTGCGTACGACAAATCTTTGAAAAAAAGTATAAATTGCGTGATCCACTCCGTCATGCTTTCCCTCCACAAATCTATCTATTTTTTATAGTTTAGAGACACTCCTATACCAAGAGTAACAATAGCGAATAGAGCTTGTCAAAACTCACACGCATATCCGATTAAGCCCGTCACGGCGGGATATGTTAGGTCATACATAAGCGATATCTCATTCGACATGCGTTGAGCAGGCGGTCGGTCTTCGAACAAGATGAACTCCATATCACCCTGCCCCTAACACCAATATAACACTCTGAAAATGTTTCCAAATATAGCGTGATAAAACTATCACTAGCTTCTTCACCATCCTGTACATAAAGAGAAGGAGATCAGAACATGACCGAAACTTCGATTATCGACCAGATCTATATTATGGTTGAATACAATGTATCCTTTTATTGTTTCATGTATATCATATAGATATACAACTGTAGGGAGGTGAGGTATAATTGGAGCATCAATCAAACGAAAGGCGTGGGATTGCCATGACTACAGCCACACTTAGCAAATGGGGAAATAGCAGTGCAATTCGTATTCCTAATCAATTGCTTAAGCGTCTTAATCTGGAAGAAGGCTCGGAAATCGAGATTTTGGTGACAGAAGATAATGAATTGTTGTTGCGTCCAAAAACCAAGCCTGTAGAGTCCAATGAGGAACTACGTAACCATCTAAAGACTTTGCTCTCTAAAGTGAAACAGGATACAAGACATGAAGAAATAGACTTTGGCACTGAAGGGAACGAGTTACTTTGATTATTCCCAAGCGAGGCGATCTGATATGGCTTGACTTTGATCCTCAAGCGGGTCACGAGCAAGCCGGGAGACGACCGGCTATTGTTCTATCGGAACTTGAATTCAATGAAATAACGGGTTTTGCCGTTGTAAGTCCCATAACGAGCCAAGCCAAGGATTATCCTTTTGAAGTTACACTACCAGAAGACCTGCCATTTTCAGGTGTTGTTTTGACAGATCAGTTGAAGAGTCTTGATGTGCGGCAACGACGTATCCAAATTGCGGGACATGCCGAACCAACCTCTGAATTTATGAAATCAGTTCTACGCAATGTCCGTTCTATATTGGCATAATTGAAAATTAGTAGCTGATCATATTCCTAAATCCACGTCTAACTAAAAGACGTGGATTTTTTCTTTCATATCTAAGTAGCTTCATCCATCCTTGACGCTTCGAATAAGAGCTTCCGAAAGGCACTTATAAGTTGATAAGAAAGATTTTTAATCCTCTGAAAATGCTTCCAAATATAGTATGATAAGACTATCACTAGCTTCTTCACCATCCTGTACATAAAGAGAAGGAGATCCGAACATGACCGTAACTTCGATTATTGATCAAATTCACATTATTGAATACGATCCCTCTTACGCTGCCGCACTCGCGGATATGTGGAACCGCAGTAATGAGAGCTGGGGAGGTGGCACCAACCTTAGAACAGAGGAAACGGTTCGCCGCGAGATGGAGAGTTCGTCCAATCTTCACGCATTTCTAGCCGTTCATGGGAAAGAGGTGGTGGGCTTCTGCAGTTTTGCTCACTACCGCTATGACGAGAGAGCGTTATATGTACCGCTGCTTAACGTACGCCCCGACTATCACGGGTATAAGGTCGGACGCAACCTGATCCTGAATGCTGTGCGCAAGACCGTAGAGGCCGGATGGCCCCGTCTGGATCTGTTCACATGGGCAGGCAATACGAAGGCTGTACCAATGTACAAGAAATGCGGATTCTTCTGGGAGAAAAAAGATGAAAATGTGCATCTGATGAATTTCATTCCCACCATCTTGCAGACCGAAGCACTCGCTCCATATTTCGAGGAGCTGGATTGGTATGCAGACAGCACGCGTGAACTCGTCGTCGAGCCGGATGGCCGACGGGAGCGTGGGTTTGATTTCTTTGACTATACGTGGAAAAAGGGAGAGGTCTCCCTGCGGGCTGAATTTGAAAAGTCGGGTCGCGGGCTGACGGCCCTCGAAACACCGGATTACGAGATCGCTACAGAGGTCGATGATCATGATCTGGTTTTCGGTTCCAGCTACAAGGTTCGCTATCGCATCAAGAACACTTCTGCGTCCGATCTGGCGGTTGAGATCAAGGGTGAGGATAACAAAAATATTCGATTTGCGCTAGACGTTGCACGAACAGTGGCTCCGGGAGAAACCATTACCGTGGAAGGTGAGTTTCACCTTGATCCGATTACAGAGGAACAGAATAACAATAAGACCCATCCCGTTGTTGCCAGCACATGGCTGATCGGTGGTAAGAAAGCGGAGTTCAGGTTAGGTATTGCCCCGAAATTTCCGGCCAAGATCAAGACCGTTTTGCCCGTGAAGGAGCTCTATCCAGGTATCCCGGCGGAGTTAATTCTGAATGTGGAAAATAATGTGGATGCAGAAACAGAGTTCAGCCTGAACCTGCCTGAGGATGAATTCCTTGAATGGGCGGAGCGTTCGATACGCTTTACGGTGCCTGCCAAAGGCAAAGTGTCTGTGCCAGTACGCTTCACCTTGCGTTCATATGGTCTATATTTCCAAGAAGTAGAAGTGAAGGCTGTCCCCGTGGGGAACCATGCGATCTCTTTTACAAGCAAAATTTCTGTCCTGATGAAGGGAATCGAGGGCAAATATGGCGGGCAAATTGAGGATCAATGGGTGGCCGTCAATGGCGCATTCTCGCTCCATATGAACAAGCATGATAACGTCATGTGGATTGAATATCCCGGTTCCCGTCATTCATTCTGGTGGACTTATCCGAAGCTGGGTAAGCCGTTTGCTGAAGAGTTATCCAAGAAACAAGCCAAAGAAGTGAATATTTATCCCGAAGGGGAACGTCAGGTTCTCGAAGCACGGTATGACTCGGAGGACTTCCCGGGCTTACAGATTAAGTCCGTGGTCAAGCTGTCTGCGAATGGAATCGCCGAATTCCACCACGAAGTTGAAAATACACGAGATACTGCCTGGGAAGAGGATCTGTATCTAATGAATAACTTCGGGTTCTATGGTAACAGGTTGATCCTTCCTTATCAGGGGCGCTTCGTGGATATGGGCGATGATTATGCGGGTGATCCGAACCATTGGAATAGCTCACAGATTACGGAGAACTGGCTGTTCTGCAAAGAAGAGTATGGCGCGTGCGGCATCTATTGGGACCCTTCCCTGAAGCTTCTTCGTCCGGAATACACGCTGGGGTTGCAGCATGAACTGGGACGTTTGGAGGCAGGGGCTGTAGCACGAACCAAGGAAACGGTGTTTGCTCTGAACACGTTTGCCAAATGGCATGATTTCCGTGCATTTGCCAGGAAGCAGCGTAACCCGGTCATTCCTTTGCTAGACAGTCATCTGGATCTGACACTCAGTGAGGGGAATCCATTTGCCCCGGATGTGCTGCAAGCAACCTTGACTGAACATAAACTGGTTCCGCTTGCGGGCAACCTGGAGCTGTATGTACAGCAGGGTAGCGAACCGGAGGTTATGGTAAAAGCGAAGGAATTCAATCCGGAGCAGAATCTAAACTCCGCCAAACTGACATTTTCACCGGACGAAGTGGATCGCCAACAGCACGTGAGTGGTTGGAAAGTTCGTGGGCTATACCGGGGCGAAGATCGGATTCAGGTGCGAACGGCGCTTTGGTTCCCGCAGACCGGAACAGAGGTGAAGCAGAAGATTGAAGAAGGTTCTTCGGGACCTGTATACACTGTAGACAATGGCGTATTGTCGATCGCCGTTGCTCCAGAATTCGGCAGTGTCGTACACTCACTGAAAGTTGCAGGCGAAGAATGGCTGGACAGCTCGTACCCTGAACCGGCTCCACGCTCATGGTGGAATCCGTGGTACGGCGGGTTGGGAGTGGCGATCCCGGGCATGAATGGTTTCAGCCGCCAGTTGGAACAGAGAGTCGCTTCCTGGACAGAGCAGAAGGATCAATACGGCAACGTCTGGAAGGGCATTAAACTGACCACCCGGATTGAGAAGCATGAAGCGAATCGGGGAATCACAATTCACCAGCATTATCTGATGCTGCCGGGTGTTCCTGTGCTCTGCACGCTGCTTGCGGTGACAAACGAAAGTGGCCTGACGCTGACGGATTACTCGCTTGCGGAGGAACGTTTCCTCCAGCCTTCATCTGTATTTGCGGAAGGATGGATAGAGCAACCGGGCAAAGATCGATTCCCATTAGGCAAAGTAGATGTGGGCCTGCCACTGGAAGACCTTTTGCGAGTCGGATCGGTTTCGCGTAAAAACATGTTGCATGCGGTCCATCGTTACCCGAATCAGAGTGCATGGGCTTTTGCCAACAATCAGGTGACGGGTCTGCACGTGAATCATCATCTGACACTTCATCACGGGGAGACGGTCTGGACGGAGCCGACATATCTTGTCCTGGGACCCATCCCGCTGAGTTCAGCGGATGTGCATGACCTTCTGAAACTGAATTTTGCAACTTCTACCGATAAAAAGGAGGCTTCACATGCCGATCATTGATATTCATATTCATCTGTCGGACATCGAGAGCTTTCACCGAACAGCAATCGATCTGTCCAAAGTGGATTACTCAGCCGCAGGTCTTAAAGCGGAGTTTGATAAAAACGACGTCATTCTGGGCATTGGAATGGGGGTTACGGAGCAGACGAAGGGAGCATTCCCGGATTCCAGTTCCCCCAACCCGATGAGGCTTGATTTGGAGAAAAAGGTTCCGTCATTCCTCATGGAGTGCGTGGGCATTAATCCTAATGCGCTGGATGGAAAAAATGCTCAGGATGAGCTTGACCGGATTGAAGCTAGACTGCAATCCCCTGAGGTAGCCGGAATCAAACTCTATGCCGGTTACTATCATCACTATGTGTATGACAAAATCTATACCCCTGTCTATGAACTCGCAGCCAAGTACAACTTGCCTGTTGTGATTCATACAGGAGACACATACTCCATGAACGGGTTACTCAAGTATTCGCATCCACTGACGGTGGATGAATTAGCACTTCAGCAGCGCGGTGTGAACTTCATGATTTGTCATCTGGGCGATCCCTGGGTGATGGATGCGGCTGAAGTGGTGGCGAAGAATCCGAATGTGTATGCGGATCTGTCCGGTCTTGTGGTGGGGGATCGACCTCATTTTGAACGCTTCATGAACGAGCCTTTGTTCATGGATCATTTCCGTCGGGCCTTGGTCTATTCGGATCATTACGAGAAGATGCTGTTTGGCACGGACTGGCCGCTTGCCCCTATCGACCTGTATGCCGAGTTTGTCCGCCGACTTGTACCGGAACAGCATCATGATAAGGTGTTCTACGAGAATGCCTTTGGGTTGTTTCCACGTATTGGACAGCGGATTGCAGATCTGGGTTAAAAGGGAAGTAATGAAACTTTAATATTTGAGGGGATATCATCCGTGTATGTCATTCATGGAAGATGCGAGGTTCACGCTAAATCCCTGCCATGTAAGCTCCTGCCACTTTGCTGGCAGGAGCTTTTTGGGTTCAGGAAAACTGAATTTATTTCTGAGAGGCTCCATGTTCATCTGTTATCTCCTTTTTGGCTGTATTTGTTTTTACGAATAAAGAGAACTATAATGGTGGATGCACAAAATTTAAGACTTTTTTGGAGGAACATACGTAATGAGATCTTTTCAGTTTTATAATCTGACCCGGCTGATTTTTGGCAAAGGGCAGCTTCAAGCACTGCAAACCGAAGTTCCAAAATACGGAAAGCGTATTTTGCTTGTATATGGTGGTGGAAGTATCAAGCGCAGCGGCCTGTACGACCAGGTGATCGGCCAGTTGAAAGAGATTGGAGCAGAGGTGACGGAACTCGCTGGTGTAGAACCGAACCCCCGTCTATCTACAGTTCATAAGGGCGTAGAACTATGCAGAACACATCACATTGATCTGGTTCTTGCGGTTGGCGGCGGCAGTGTACTTGATTGCGCTAAGGCCATCGCCGTAGGGGCCAAATACGATGGAGACATGTGGGATGTTGTTGTGCGCGAAGCAACTCCGCAGGGCGGACTTCCACTGGGTACAATTCTGACGATGGCAGCGACAGGTTCCGAGATGAATAACGGTTCAGTGATTACGAATCAAGATACACAGGAGAAATGGGCATGGTTCAGCGAGTATTCATTCCCGGCATTCTCCATTCTTGATCCGGAGTACACATACACTGTACCGCTGGATCAGACTGTATACGGCATGGTGGACATGATGTCTCATGTGTTTGAACATTATTTCCATCTGGATACGAATACACCGGTTCAGCTTGGATTCTGTGAGACGATTCTTCGTACCGTTATTGATACGGCCCCTCGTCTGATTAAAGATCCAGAAAACTATGAACTGCGTGAAACCATTCTCTACTGCGGAACAATGGCGCTGAATGATGTACTGAATATGGGTCTTGCCGGAGACTGGGCATCTCACAATATTGAACATGCCGTGTCGGCTGTCTATGACATTCCGCATGGGGGAGGCCTTGCGATCCTCTTCCCGCACTGGATGAAGCATAATCTGGATGTGGATGTAGAGCGATTCAAACGTATGGCCGTTAATGTATTTAATATTAATCCTACTGGAAAGTCGGACAAACAAGTGGCTGAAGAAGGCATTGAAGCGCTGCGTACATTCTGGACTTCGATTGGTGCTCCTAGCCGTCTGGCTGACTATGACATCGACGACAGTCAGATTGACGCGATGGCTGATAAAGCAATGCGATTCGGCCCGTTCGGATTCTTCCAGAAATTGCAGCGTGAAGATGTCGTGCAAATCTATCAAGCCGCACTGTAATTGGAAATTCACTTATATAGTGAATGTAATAAACAAGGACCTTCCTGTACGACTGAGGAAAGTCCTTGTTTTTATTTTAACATCATCTATTGTACGTTCAACGGCATATTCCAGATCATATCTTGCGAGCACTTTAAGCTTGTTCAACCGTTTCATCATTCCCACCAGTATACATCCGTTTCAGATACAACTTGCTTGGACGGTGCAAGAGCACGATGAGCAGGGCGAAGAGATGAATCAGGATAAACAGGTTACTTTCATTGGGAATAGCAACAAGCAGCGCCAAACTTAGAAATGTCACGGTGAGCTTGAACTTTCTCTTGGTGATGAATATAACGGCGAGCAGGCTTGGTCCAATCATAAACAACATTCTGCCTACGATTACGCCAGAGGCGTAAGCCAGATTATCCCCTTTGCGTGAGAAAGCAAGATAAGCCTCCATGTTCTGGTTAAAATCGATGAGGAACACAATAAAGGACACCATCACGTAGATCAATTTTACACTTAATAAAATGCGCACGACATTTAAAAGTGTGGGTAAAGCTGTTTTTACCATATCACTTCTCCTCTTCTACTTCGAACCCATATGATGGATTGTACTCCTATTCCTATTCCCCTTCAATGAATCGTCCTTTTCTTTCACGATATGTATTTCATACATTAACCGATGATGGGGATGTCATATTTTGTATTAACCCAAAGTCTACATTTTCCAATCGTCAACACCGATCCTGTACCTACAGTTATCCGCTTCCAAAGAATAAGGAAAATATTTTTAAAAGCGTTTTCTATACTGGACGTTTATTTAATAACAACCGATATAAAGTTAACCCATATTATATGGGGCACAACAAGAATGAGGATGGATGGTGAATGTATTCATGTTATTTGCAAAAGCGAGGCAACGCTTGACCAGCATGTCTTTTCGGTTCAAATTGCCAATGATGATCAGTATTCTGGTCTGCATCGTACTGGCCGTGACGGCAGTACTGTGTTACAAAGTGGCAGAGGAGATCACACTGGACAAAAGCAAAGATGAGATCCAGTCGACTTCTGAACGGATTGGAGCAGGTTTATTTACTTCACTAAGTCTGCAGGAGCAGTCCACGTTTCTAATCACAACACATCGGACATTCCAAGACTTGCTGGAGATTCGAGATACAGCAGAACAGAGTGATGACGCGTTTTTTTCGGAAAATAGCGAACTGGTGAACAAGGCCAATGGCATATTGGCAGACAGCCTGACAGGAATGGAGGGCAGTAGCGTTCTAATTCTCCTGGATCGGGAAGGCGTTGTGGTTGCAGCAAACAATCCCGAAGTGGTCGGCGGGGAACGTGCCACACGCACGTATTTTCAGCAGGCACTTCAAGGGAAAAACTATGTCAGCGAAGGTGTGATCTCCGAATCTCTGGGAACGCTGGGGACCGTCTTTGCAATGCCGATCTACGGTGATAACAAGGAAGTGAAAGGCGTGCTTGCGACGACTGCCTCGACCTCATTTTTCGTCAACCAGTTACAGAACGTCAAGATTAACGAAGAAGGAAAAGTTATTATACTGGATCGTTTAGGTCTGGTTATTTTTAATTCAGCAGATGAGAAAATGATTGGTCAGAAGATGGATTCCTCTGAGTATCAGTCGCTGATTGATCTGCCTGCCAATGAGCAGTTGCAACAAGGGGAGGCGAGCACGGAGGAAAAAGTGGTGTTCTACTCCAAAATTCCGAAGTCTGATTGGACTGTCATTGTGGAGGATACGTATGAAGATGTGAAGAAGCCGCTGACAGGTATGGCGAATCAAATGTACATTGTTCTGTTCAGTGCTATTGTGGTGTCGATCATTGCAGGCATCCTGATCTCGCAACTGGTAACCAGACCGATTAGCCGAATTACACTGTTGTTCAAACAGTTGGCCGGCGGAGACCTGACTGTTCAGGCACAAGGCAAATATACCGGAGAGTTCAAAGAACTGGCAGACAGCTTTAACACGATGGCCGAAGGGAACAAACAGCTGATCTCCAGCATGAACCATTCCATCGGCATCCTGAATACAAGTACGACGGAGCTAGAAAATTCCACTCAGCAAACCTCGACCACGATTGCTGAAACAACAACAACAGCATTTGAGATTTCACGAGCTATGGAGTCCCAGGCGAACGATACGGAAGCCATAGTGGACAAATTCATGAATGTTGGTAACAAGATTGAGAACGTAAATGAGATGTCGCAGTCCGTTATGCTCAAGGCAGATGAAATTACGGATGCATTCAAAAATAATCATGAAGTTATCGATGCGCTCATTGCGGTGAACGGACAGAACGAGATTGAAGTTGGCAACATCTCCAAAATTACAGTGCAACTCGCTGAAAGCTCCTCGGGCATTCACCAGATCACAGGTACCATTACCGAAATTGCGAATCAGACGAAATTACTTGCGCTGAATGCTTCCATTGAGGCTGCAAGAGCGGGTGAGCAAGGGCGTGGCTTCGCCGTGGTTGCTTCCGAGATTCGCAAGCTGGCAGAGCAGACGACAGCGCAATCGGAGGATATCAATCGAATTGTCATGCAGACCATTAATCACGTGGAACAGAATAACCGAAGTGTTCAGGCCATTGAGGAGATTGCGGAACAGCATAAGAGCAGTGTAAGCCAGACCAAGGAGACATTCAATTTCGTCACCCAGAATATGAATGAGATGATGAGCCAGGTCCAGGCCATTGCCACGGAGATCCAATCCATTGAACGTGATAAGGATGACGTCATTGGAGCTGCACAGAATCTGTCCGCTTCCGGGGAAGAAGTATCCGCGTCTGTGGAAGAAGTCACTGCGACGATGCAGGAGCAGTCCGGTATGACAGAACATCTGGCAGAGATGGTGCAGAGAATTGATGGACTGACCAAACAACTTGCCGAAGAATCATCCCGCTTTAAAATAAAGTAGCATAGTAGCCTGCGTAGTGAGAAGCAGTATAGCTAGTCTGTGAGACACAGCGTAGAATTTCTTCAGTTTACACAGTTAAATGAATACGAAAGAAACCCGTTTCTCATAAGAGAACTGGGTTTCTCCGACAATGTGAGCATCTGTACCTATCGTAGGGTACAGGTGCTTTTGTGTGTGATGCGCTACTCTCCTCGAACGGATGGTGCATATGCTAGCACTTCCATCTCAATTAAATAAGGGCCTAACCCACTGAATACGGTCATGCGGGCGGGATAGGGCTGCTTAATCATTCGTGCATAGACTTCGTTGTATGCGGGCTGATCCTCCACTCGTGCCAGATGAGTCGTTACCTTCACGATATGATCCAGTGTAAGTCCGGCTTCTTGCAGGATCACTTCAATATTACGAATACATTGCTCAGTCTGCTCCTTAATACCGCCGATAGGCTCAAGGGTCTGTAGATCAACGCCTACCTGACCTGCAACGTAGACCATATCTCCTGCACGGACAGCGTGGGAGAAAGGAAGTGGGAACTTGGGTGCTGTACTCGCATGTATGATGGTAGACATAGAAGTTATCATTCCTTTCTTAGTGAGGGTGTATATTGGTTGTTAACTGATGCCAGTTTGTAGCCTGTTGATATTGATGGGCGATGCACAACAAGCGGTCTTCTCGCATGAGTGGACCAGCAAGCTGCATGCCGATTGGTAGTTGCTTCCCTAAGGAAGTATCAAATCCGATGGGAACGGTAATGGAAGGTAGTCCTGTATTAGTAAAAGGCCCGTTGAAAATCGGACTACCGGTCTTGTAGCCATAGGGGGCCACATACGGCGTTGATGGAGTCAATAACACATCTACTTCATCGAAAAGCATCATCATCTCGCTGCGGAATATCGTTCGAATGCGCTGTGCCTGCAAATAATCAACAGCACTCGTTTGGAAGCCGAGTTCAAGTTGCTCCCGCATCGTGTGACCGTAGCGATCGGAGGCTTCCGCGAAGCGTTCCTGATGGAAGGCAGCAGCTTCTGCCCGCATAACCGTACGATGAGCAGCAATGGTCTCTTCCATATACGAAGGCAGATCAACTTTCTTCCATTGCATGCCCAGCTTCTCAAGTACAGCGAGTGCCGACTCTACCGCTAACAAGATCGCCGGTTCATCGGTCTGGAAGAAGTTGCTTGGTAGGCCGATCACCATTCCTGAAACAGGATGCTCAAGAGCGCTTGTTAAGTCTGGCTTGCCGTGAGGCAGTGTGAAGGAGTCCATCTCATCCTGCCCGGCCATCGCTTCCAGAACGATTGCGTTATCTTGTGCGGATCGAGTGAAGGCGCCAATATGATCCAGGCTCCAACTTGCTGTGATGACACCGTTACGGCTAACCCTGCCGTAAGTCGGCTTCATACAGGTTAAGCCGTTGTATGCTGCGGGTCTGAGCAGAGATCCAAAGGTCTGCGTTCCGAGTGTGAAGGAGGCCATGCCAGCCGCTACAGCAGCGGCAGAGCCTGAACTGGAACCGCCTGGGGTGTGCGCCAGATTCCACGGGTTGCGTGTTGGGGGTTCTCCTCCCTGAAAGGCGTATTCCGTGGTTGTTGTCTTGCCGAGCAGGATAGCGCCCGCAGCCTGCAACTTATCAATGACAGTAGCATTCGTCTCTGGTATGAAGTCAGGGTAGGTACTAGATCCGGCCGAGGTGCGTATGCCAGCGGTATGGATAATGTCTTTCGCTCCGTAGGGAATGCCATGCAGAGGGCCGAGATATTCGCCATTCATCAGCTTGCGCTCAGACTCTCTTGCGGCCTGCAAAGCCTGTTCGGCGGTGACCGTAACGAAGGCTTGCACAGCAGGCTCTACGTGCTCAATGCGAGTCAAATAGGACTCTGTAAGCTCAACAGGAGATATCGTCTTGTTTTTAATCCATGTTGCAGCTTCCATAATCGTCAGCTCGTTCAGTGGTTTCGTAATCATCGCAGAGGCACCCTCCTATGCGGCGCATTGGGGCCGACTTCTTCTGACAACTTGAAACCTCGAATCAGCTCCAAGTCGGCTGTAAATAGAGCAAGCTCCTCGCTAGTAATAACTCCGTTTGCGTATTTCGCACTTTCCGTGCGGCGGTGTGTGAGATAGTCGTCTTGGTTCAGAGTAATCACCCTTTCTCTCTCTATTTGGTGAAGCTTGAATCGATAATGTCCTCGTAAGCGAGGTCTTCCTTCAGATTGCCGATGAAGCGCTGCATATCGATTGCGGTGTTAAAAGCTGATTCGTTGATGAGCCCCTCAGCAGGGTATACCTTGCTGTCAATCATACGTTGTACGGCTTGTTCCACGACTTCTTTGTCCAGATTGGGGAACTCTTTTACAGCGACTGCTTTGGCACCATCAGGATTGGTTTGAATATAGTCCAGGGCTTGCTCGATAGAGGTGACGAAGCGCTGGGTGAGATCAGGATTCTCCTCAATGAAGCTTGCGGTTGTATTCATCGTTGCAAAGGCGAAGTCAGGATAATCTTTCGTGAAATCATGGACAATGTGCAGCCCCTCAGCAACGCCTTGATCCAGTTGGGGTTCGTAAACGATAGCAATATCGGCTTTGCCGGCTAATACAGCACCAAGTTCGGAGCCATTCTGAACCTCGGTGATCGTCACATCTTTGTCGATATCGATGTTATTGTCGGCGAAAAGCTTCCGCAGTAAGCTGTTGGAGCTTGTAGGTGCCAAACCTACAACAATGGTTTTACCTTTGAAATCCGCTGTTGTGTCCACCGTTACTCCTTCTCGTGCAACCGCCCACACAGGAGCACTGCCGGACAGAAGGACCAATGAGCGAGCATCTCCACCCTTGGCATTAGCGAATGCGACATGCTCAGGACCGTGGAAGGAGAACGCTGACTCGCCTGAGATGACCGATGACAATGCTGTTGGTCCACTTCCTGCAGCACGGATGGAGGATAGCTCAATGCGATTCTCCTCTAAGAATCCTTGGTTATTCGCTACATAGAGCGCAAGGTAGAGCAAATTGTGATACACCTCGGACACCATGATTTTATCCACCTTCGCAGTATCTTGCCCCTCATTACTGGATGTACCTCCGCTACTCGCAGGTGTTGTAGCATTGGTTCCGCATGCGCTGAGCAGTGTGGTCAATATCATCGTCATCGTTGCCAGAATAGCTATCTTTTTGAATGTACGCATTAGTCACCAGGCCCCTTTAATGGTTGTAGTTAAGTTAGTCGTTGCGGGTCAGTTTAGACAGATGTGGTTTTGCTGCTGGTCTTGTTGTCGTTCCATGGAAGAAGTCGGGATTCGATATAACCGACACAGGTGTAGAGTAGCATGGCGACCAGCATAAGCATGAACACGCCAACCCATACAGCCGGAAGGTTGAATAGGTTACCTTCGACGAACACCATATGTCCGAGTCCTTTGTCAGAAGAGATGAATTCTCCACCTACGACAGACACCAATGCCAAACCGATATTGATCCGGAAGGCTGAGATAATCCATGGCAGAGAGGAGGGAACAATAATTTTGCGGAAAATCTGTGATTTCTTTGCACCGAAGGATTTCATCAGATTAATCTGGGATTCGTCGATTTGATGCGTCGCTTGGTAGGCGGATAATAGCGCTACGATAAACGTTGCGACAGAGGCAAGAGCAATCTTGGAGAAGATGCCTGAACCGAACCAGATGATAATCATGGGGGCGAGTGCGATCTTCGGAATACCGTTCATCGCTACAATGAACGGATCGAGCACACGGGCAACGGACTTGGAATACCACATGAGTAATCCTGCCAACGAGCCGATTAAGCTCCCTGCTACGAAGCCGATAACAGTGGCATTCACCGTTGCAAAAGCGTCTGTAAGCAGTTGCCCTGAGCTGGCCATCGTGATGGCGGCATCAAGAATGGCGCTTGGTGATCCCATGAGGAATCCGTTAACCAGTTTCAGACGAACGGCGGATTCCCAGATCACCAGGATGACCGCTACAATAATGAACCGCCACAGCATCGTTATGAGCCATTCTTTGGAGAAGGTGGACTGTCTGCGTTTGCTCTTCACAACTCCAGCAGGTTTTCCGGCAAGGGTAATTTCAGGTGATGTGCTCTTCATTAGCTGATCCTCCCCATTTGGATATCAAGCTCTGCCCAGATCGATTCAAAATACTGTTTAAACTTCTGGTCGGAGCGGGCTTTCAGTGCTGAACCGTATTGCGAGGCGAGACCAATCTCATACACCTGCTTCACGGTCGTTGGTCGTTTGCTCATGACAGCAATGCGGTCGGAGATGGCGATGGCTTCCTCAATGTCATGCGTGATAAGCACGCCTGTCTTGCCCTCGGATTTCAGGATAGACAAGATCTCATCTTCCAGAATGAGTCGGGTCTGATAATCAAGTGCGGAGAAGGGTTCGTCCAGTAATATAATATCGGGCTGGGTAACGAGGGTACGTATGAGGGCTACACGTTGGCGCATACCGCCTGATAGTGTGGAGGGATAGGCTTCTGCGAATGAAGCTAGGCCATAACGATCCAGATAATCCATGGCAATATCGCCGCGATCTTTTTTGGACATGCCCTTCACTTCCAAACCTAGCGTGACATTGTCCAAGATGCTTCTCCAAGGCAGCAGCAGATCCTTTTGCATCATATAGCCGACATGCCCGGTGGTCTGATCAATCTCTTCGCCACAGACGATAACCTTGCCATTCGTTGGTTTAAGCAGACCCGCGATAATATTGAAGATCGTACTCTTGCCACATCCGCTCGGTCCCACGATACTGAAGAACTCCTGCTTCTTGATTTGCATCGAAACCTCAGCGAGTACTTGAATATCTTCGCCGGTTGCACTGACAAATGACTTGGATACGCCTTGTATCTGTATAGCCATGATAGGTAGCCCCTTTCCTACAGCCTGATGGTTGTTCGGTTCTTGATGTGAATTGATGTTAATTAACGTGACATTCATGAATATATTCCTAATCATATAGACTGTGGGTTCTGTTGTCATTAGTTACTTTGAACATAAAAATACAATTAAATCAGTTAAAATGAACAATTGAAGATTGGATATGAAAAGAAAAACAAAAGAACGTGTCATTATATATGACACGTTCTGGGTTCAAGACGTATGATTAACTTCACTGGGAGGTGGATTAAGCTTCAGAAGGGACTCAAGTGCAAAGGCAAGTCGAAAGCGCAGGCTCTCCATCGGGTCCTTGATGTTTCGGCCGGTTAGTTTCTCGCATTTTTCCAACCGATAGATCACTGTATTGCGATGTACAAACAGTTCTTTCGCTGTATCGACGATCTGGCAATGATTCTCATAGAAAGAGGATAAGGTCTTCATAAGTTCGCTGCGCTCGTTTGGATCTCGGCCTTCGAAGGGTTTAAAGGTTTCTTGATGGAACTGCAACATTTCATCGTGGGGAATCATACGCAGCAGGCGACTTATATCCATCGTCTGATAGGAATGGGCGAAGCGGGTCTTTCGCATCTGATAGCCGGATTGAAGCGCCTTGACTGCTTCCTTATAGGAGAGTCCGATATCCAATACATTCGTATAGGGATTGCCTATTCCGAAGGATAAGCTGAGCTGCGACTCCGTATACAGATTGCTTGCGATTCGCTCAAGTTGCTGAGTAACGGTGTGTTCGTCCCAAGACGATTCGTTCAAAAAGACGAGTATACCAAACTGGTCGTTCTTGGTGAACATGACAAAAGAAAGATCCAGTTTGGTGAACTCCTGCTTAATCAGCTCGTAATTAGCATCTCGTTCCGAGATGAAACGCTCTTCTCCTGAGGGAGTGAGAATGCGATTAGGATTGTTCGGTAAAGGTTCATCCATCTTGGCGATGATGAGAACGGAACTTCCTTTTGCCTGCAGCCCGTATTTCTTGCCGCGGTGCAGTGCTTCTTGTTCCGAACGAATGAAGCCTTGAATGAGATCGGAGAAATATTCATTTTTGTAACGACGGGAACGCTCTTTGACCGCTTGCTTCTTGGTTAACTCCAGACCGATTACATTGACGGCTTGCTCCAGTGCCAGAGTGGAGAGTTTAGAACTTGCGGAACTATCGTATCGTGCGATCAAATAGCCCTCGTGCCGATCCGTGAAGATGGGATGAAGCTCGGCGTGTCGATATGTATCAGCAGTAAGCAGGCAGATCGAGATTGCGGTATGGAAGGAAGGGTGCTCATCTATAAATGACAGTAAGGGCCCTGCGAGAGACTGGTCATCCATCTGTTGTGCATAATGGGAGCTTGCCGTAATCTGTTTCTTGGAACCAAGCAGAAGAACGGGTGAAGAGAGTAACTGAGACAACGTATCTACGATGTTGGGTATACCTTTTCCTTGCATAATCATCGTGGAAAATTGTTTGTGAATAGATAAGGCGTAGTGAAGCTCATGGGTTTTGTTCTGAAGGATGGCGCTAATCGATTGTTGAAATATTTCACCGAGTGTATTGTCGATCTCCGACAGCTCGATGATTGGGAAGCCCAGCCTGTCGGCTGTCTCAAGCAGTTGCGGAGATAATTCAAGAGAGAAGCGCTGTGTCTTGACCGCAAGCGCTGCACAACCAATCGCATGCATGTCGGTAATGAATCCAAGATGAGCATCGGGGCGGTCTTTCAGAATATAACCGTTGGTCAGCAGCATATCTCCGGGTTTCAGGAATTGTACAATATCTGGGGCATCCATAATATTAATCGATTGCACCAAACGATCTAGTCCGCGATGTCCGGCAATTACCTTTGCTTTGGATAGAATGGGGATAGTCAATAACTGTTGCAGATCCATCTTCAACCCACTCGCTTTCGTTATTATATGTTATAAAATCTAACATTAAGTGAGGTGGGCGTAAAGAAAAGTTTGGATAAAGAGGCTAAATGATATTGATTTTTTAAGCAGATTGTACAAAATGCTGAGGTGGATTAGGTGTGTTTCTATTAAAATGCGTGAGGTAAAGTTATATAAGATAAGGAGGATCAGCAGTTGCCTGATTCGGTGATCATCGAATGATGTCGATAGCTTTCGGAAATCCAATGCAAACAAATTTCTCATAAATATAAAAACTTTCCAATAATTCAATGCGTTATACTAAATAGATATAAAGAAAATTTGATAACTATTAACAATTCTATCACTAAAAAGGAGTTCTCGATCCATGAAAGGAAAAGGATTAGTATCGCTTCTACTTGCCAGTGTTGTTGCTAGTTCTATTTTAGTTGCATCGACTACAACTGCGGAAAGAGTCATAGCCCAAACTCCGATGGAAGCCGCAACTGAGTACTTTGATGCTTACATTGCTAAGGATGTAGAGGGGATGATGTTCTATGCTAAAGATACAAATTATTTGGATGAGAAGAGTCGTGAAGAAGGATATGTAAAGGACTTGAAGACCAATCCAACTACAGGGTATGAGATTGTGGAGAGCAAACAAATCAATACGGATGAAGTTCAACTTTATGTCGTTCAAAAGTATGCAGGACAAGACTATGAACAGTCACCGCCACTCCCATATAAAATTTTCAAAAGCGGAAATGGATGGAAGGTTTTAGTAGAGCCACTAGAAATCAATACATGGACAGGTGAAGTCACGAAAGGTACACCGATTCACGCTATGCAGTATACAGATCATTAGTTGTTGTACCTGTCTTCTACCAAACATAGGCCCACTTGAACTAGAAGGCAATGGATATATGAATGCATACTATAGAAACGATTGAGGAGTGAGTGACATCCAATGAAAAAATTATTGGTTAGTACGGCATCGATAATGACTGTTTCGGCAGTGACTGCTTTAAGTATTTATGCGAGTAATTTTTATGATGATGCTACAGCGGATAACCCAAACTATCCAGATTTTGGTCCAGCAGTAACATTATCAGAAGAGGAAATAAATAGAGCTTTAGAAAATGTCAGTGGTATAACGACTTCTTTTGGAACATTTGAAAGGGTAACCGAGAAAGATCCCTACATTACCGAGAAGGAGACGGTTGATAACTTAGATCATTTAACGGCCGATACCAAACAAATTTTTTCTCATGGTAATTATTTTGTGAAAAGCGAATCAGAGGAATAAATTTGTCATAAAAGGAAGTTAGGAAAGGCGGTGTAAAAATGCCAGCTACTTGGACATTTAGTGCAAATAGGACAAGAGACATTCTCTCTTATAAGAAAATAATCTTATACTAGGAGATGTTCATACTATGAAAATTTCAGACCGACTATTAAGACAATATTTAGATCATGTTTATTGGATATGTGGAGGCCCTTGCGGCGGAAAAAGCACGATGACTAATTTGCTTTCTTCAAAATGGAATATGAATTATTATTCTTCAGATGACCACACGTTTGATTATCAAAAAAAGGCTAATCCGCAGGATCATCCCGCCATATTACGACATTTTATTGATTGGGAATGGTTCTTTTTAGGACGAGGGAATGATAGAAGTCACTGGTTAAATTCCGTGTTTGACGAGAGTGTGGAATTTATCATCTTGGATTTGTTACAGATGGGGAAAGAGAAGCCAATCGTAGTAGATACTTTTATGGAACCTGCTTATCTAAGGGAGATTGCTGACCCCAACCGAGTTATTTATATGTTTGCAGAAGATGACCTCATTCGTGCGGATTATTTAGATCGAGATCATCTGAGGGGCATGGAGGGTTTGTTTCCTAATTTATCAGATCCACAACGTGCACGGGACGAAACATTAAACACAGTGGTTAGAGCATCGAATCATTATCTGCAACAAGCAGAGCAGTATCAATTAAAATGGTTTATAAGAACATCTCAGTCCAATAAAGAGCAGATGTTATTAGAAGTTGAAAGGCATTTCGGTTTCAAATGATACTGAATTGTTAATGATATCAGTCCCAGTCGTCATTTGTTACACTAAGGGAATACGATAGCTCAATAAACCACAGAAAACAGCCGATTAACCTAATCGGCTGCTTTTGTTCAGGTGACGGGCAGGTTAACTCAATGTCATCTTGCGAATTACAAGTGTAACTTTTTGACTAATTAATAGCGTTGTTAGTCACAAGTGATTTTTTACAGGTTCAAGAATAACTAAATAAAAGAATATGAGGGATGAAGTATTGAAGAAAAAGAGACTATTTTATATTGTTGTAACATTAGCCTTAACAACAGTGGCCCTAACTGCCTGTGATTCAACAAGTCCAACTCAAGAGAATTTAGATACTCAAACATCTAGTGTGTTATCAAGTCAGTCCCAAAGTGCAACCCTTTCTAATTCTTTAAGCGAACAAGAGAGCAAACCCTCCCACTTTATTGCTTCTGGAGGCGCTACGGTGCAGCAACCCTTTTCCATTAATCCGGAATTTGTGCATATAAAACTGCTTATGAA
The DNA here is from genome assembly GCF_055687625.1 of Paenibacillus sp. CB74. Taxonomy (NCBI): domain Bacteria; kingdom Bacillati; phylum Bacillota; class Bacilli; order Caryophanales; family Paenibacillaceae; genus Paenibacillus; species Paenibacillus sp. CB74. The sequence goes on from NZ_CM146009.1 coordinate 256,161, forward strand.
GAACAATAGTAGCCATGAAGTCAATGTTAGTTTGACGCACTTTGATACAAGTAAAGTGTATTTCGCTAGAACGATTGCTCCCGGGGAATCTTTAGAGTGGATAAATGTTAAAGAAGGTTTCACACAGGGAATGAGTACTGGAGGCTACTTGCTTCAATGGAATGGTGGCGGTTATCGTGTTGATGGGGAAGTATGGGGATCATCCGAACGAAGTTGAAAGGTAATACATAAATCAATTAAGAATTGCTTGGACACTAATTGACTAAACCCTTTCTTATCTGATGAACTAGTAAAAATGCTACAGAAAGTGGGAACAACATCTATGATTCCATTAGTATATGACCAGATTAACCATTGGGGAAAAGACGACGAGTTTTTCCTTGCCTTATTAAATAAATTAAAAGTAGAGTCTATCGTTGACTTAGGCTGCGGAACAGGAAGATGGACGACTCATCTTGTTCAGTACGGTTATAAAATTACAGCTATTGATCCCCATGAAGAAGCAATTGAAGTAGCGAGAATTAAAGATAATGCAGGCAAAGTGAATTGGATTGTAGGAGATAGTTCAAATTTACAAACCAATACCAATGACGCGGTTATTATGACTGCCAATGTGGCACAGGTATTTCTAACTGATGATAGTTGGAAGAAAGTAATCTCAGACGTATTTCGATCCCTAAAAGTTGGCGGCCACTTTATTTTTGATATTAGAAACCCTTTGGTTAAAGTGTGGGAAGAGTGGGAGAAGGACGGGACGCCGGACTTAGCTAAAGATATGCGAAGTGGAGACCCTCTTGAAATCTCTACAGAATATGAAGGGTTTGAGGGAGATATCTATACTTTTTATGAAACTGTGAAAAATACAAAAACAGACGAAGTCCTAGTTCATGAAAAAATGCAGATCAGATTTCGAAATCAAGAAGAATTGGAAGAGTCGCTGAAACAAACAGGGTTTTCGAAAATTGAAACATATGGCGATTGGGAATTTAAACACGCAAATTCTAAAAGTCGATCCTTTATTTTTCACTGTGTAAAATAGAGACATTAGAATACAACATATTAGCACTCCTTAAATGTCAGAAAGCAGCTGATCCATGTGATCAGCTGTTTATTTTTATTTTTTTCAAATAAAGGGCGGGTTAATTCATATGGAATGCAAAGTTAACTTGACACAAAATGCAAAGTTAACTATGCTAAAAATGCAAAGTAAACATTGCAAGGACGTGATTACATGAAGACAAGAATTGCAGAACTGCGTAAGCAGCATAAACTGTCACAGGAAGAGTTGGGACAAATTGTAGGTGTTACCCGGCAAACCATCACTTCTCTAGAAAGGGGAAAATATACGGCTTCCCTCATTCTTGCTTACAAAATTTCTAATTTTTTTGGACTCGCTATTGAAGAAGTTTTTGATTTCAGCGAAGTGGAGGAGATATAAGTGGACAAGTTCAAGATTAAAGTAGAAACTCGCAAAAACGCACTGTCACTGGTAGCTGCTGCTACGATATTGATCTATGTAGGACTTATATTTTACAGAGGTGGACTGCCCGCTCTGCCTAGTTTTATAAAGGGATTTCATACAGGAGCTTTTATCGGGGTTGAAGTGGCCGTCACTTATTTTCTCGTCAGGTATATAAAAGCCAGCAAAAATGAAGCCGAGCTGAAGAAGCAGTTTATTGAGGAGAATGACGAGCGGAGTGTTACAATACTCCAGAATGCAGGCACACTTAGCGTAGCAATTATTCTTATTAGTCTGGGCATAGCCTCCATGATTGCCGGTTTCTTTAATCCCATGGTATTTTACACCTTACTAACTTGTTTATTATTTGTTTTAATCGTATTTTTGGCACTATGGATGTATTACACGAGAAAAATCTAAGAGGTAGGTTCGTGATAAAATAGAGTATTTTACTAAATTTGGGGGTGGTGGCGAGATGGCTGAAATTCTTGACAAAGGTCCTTTTTATCATGGGACACGAGCAGATTTGCAGATTGGTGACTTGCTCACAGCTGGCTTTCGCTCAAATTACAATCCGGATGTTGTGATGAATCACATTTATTTTACAGCTTTGCGTGATGGGGCTGGGTTAGCTGCGGAGTTGGCAAAAGGCGGTGGTGAACCGCGCGTGTATCTTGTTGAACCAACAGGGGAATGGGAGAATGACCCAAATGTGACGGATAAGAAATTCCCAGGTAATCCGACGCGATCATATCGCAGCAAAGCCCCACTAAAAGTTGTTGGCGAAGTGAAAGATTGGGTGCGACAAACGCCTGAACAACTCGCAGTTTGGCATAAACGCCTGGCGAAAATAGACAAAGGTGAGATTCTAAATTAGTCTAACTATTGAATGATCGGTAGACTTCTATTAAGTACTATATATGCTGATGTCCGGCATTGAACTAACGGGAAACGATAGCTAAGTAACACAAAAAAAGTAGCTCCGAGTAGGTAGCTAAAGGGTTACATGAAAAAAACGTATTCTAGTAATTCATCCCGTTTATGAGACAAGTACCTGTAACTTTGAACCGGGATGTTGTTAAGCCTAGGTTTATCGAAAGTCGCTTTTTTTGAATTTTCGCTAAACGATGTGATTATCCAAGAGTTACGATATAGGTACATGAGCAAAATTATATACTTGACTCTAAAGTGTAATAGTGGGTATTATTCCCATATATCGATGATTAAGAGAATGGTCTAACGCTATTCGCGCTTCCCATCCTGTGTTATGAACGCGCAGGACTTAGGTCTAGCGCGTTTTTTTATTTTTGTTCACAAGAAATGGAGGAATGTAAATGGCAATCATGACAGATTCAAGAGGTAACATTTTTTTGGAATTTTTTCGTATCGAGTACGATAAGGTCATTACAAGTAAACTGGATGCTCCACTAACACATGCTCTAATTGTGGTAAAGTGCCAAGGAAAGTATCTATTCATGCATAATAAGTGGAGAAAAAACTGGGAACTTCCAGGGGGATTATTGAAGCTGGAGAGCATGCGGAGCTATGTGTAATTAGAGAATTGTATGAGGAAACCAATCAAATTCTGGATACAGCTGAGTTCAAAGGGCTAATGAAGTTTAGACTCCAGCCAAGTTTTCATGGACCGGAAAGGACAGAGTATGGAGCTCTGTTCATGGGTGAACTGTGCCGACTTGATGATTTTGTTGAAAACGATGAAGCTTCTTCAATAATTCTTTGGGATGGCACATCCGAGATTGGTGATATCGCAGAAATAGATAGGAAATTAATCGAATTCGTGTGATACATGATTGAACTAAGAGTAAGCAATATTGCAGGGAAATCAATGAACGTATTGAGCAACCCTCTCCATATATCATTCGTTAGAGTATGAGAGGGGTGATTACTATTAATAAAATGAGTAATAGCATCTTAATGTTGGTCTCAGTGGTATTCATGATGTTATCCGGTTGTTCATCAACAGAGAAACTTGAAGATACAGTTACTAAACGTGTAGTCGCATCTGATTTTGTTCTCGAAGTCACAACACCAACTGTTATAGGCACGGGTGAGACAATGAAAGTAAAAGGGACTTTAGAATATACAGGTATCAAACCCGTTGAAGTTACCCATGGAAAACCAATCATTCGTTTTTTCTTTTCCGGTAGTGAGGAGGAACGCAGCTATGCGGATGTGGGGTACTATACTGAGTTTAAGACAGGTCAAGTGATTGAGGTCGAAGATGAATTCATGGTGAGCAAAAAAGGGAAACAAAATCTCTATGTGGATATGACCGGGGATATCTCTTTGAGCATGAATCCAATTGAAATTCTTGTGAAGTAATCGGCTTTATTTCAGACGAATCATCAACGTGTTTTGGTTTTGGGGATATCATGCTTATGATCTGCATGTTTGGAGCCAGGATGAATCTTAAACGACAAAAATTAATGACTGAATGAAGAGTTATAATATAAATGGGTTAATATACCTATTTTTTTAGATTGTGAAGTGGTAGAATGTTCTTATTATTTACAAGTTTGATGGGTATTTAGGATCTGTAGATCAATGCATAATAGAAAATTGCGATATGAATTTCATAATCAAAGTTAATTTCAAACATACATAGCTGAGGTATTTCAATACACGTGTAGAATTTGAATCATTTTTGGCCAGAGTGACCAAAGAAACAACGGAAACGAAGTAAGTTTATGTGTTTAAGGATTGCACCGGTAACTGGGGTCGGATATCGTTATCTTTTAGATTTATTAACGTAAATAACGATTTATATATCCTTATTTGTTAATTAGGATTTTAGAGATTGACATAAAGGGAGAAACTGGATTCCTGCTTTATGTGAACTTCTAACTAGAAGTTTTTAGGTTTACGCAAAACCATAAATGCGAAAATAGAAAAAAGGGGATACCAGCACTATGAGGAAAGCGAAATTCAGTAAGTTATTACCATTAGTTTTATCAGCAAGCATGTTAGTAGCAAGTGTACCATTCGGGGAAGGGAAGGTTAGCGCTGCGGACACGAATACTGTCACTTCTGAAGGGGTGCTGTTATCGAGCCCAGCTAACTTACAAGTAGCAACAACAGATCATGAGATCAATGCCACCTGGGATGCAGTAGAAGGGGCGGAACAATATATTATGACCATAGACGGAAACCGTGTTTATGAAGGTCAAGAAACCAGCTTCATTACATATATGCCTCCGAATAATTCCTATGAAATTGCAGTTTGGGCCATCGATCATGCCGGTACAGCAAGTGAAAAATCAATAGTGATTGCGAAAACTAAAGAGAAGTTAACACCTGAAGCTCCAAAGTTTAATGTCACTACAGATGAAACTTCCCTTACTGTAAGCTGGGAAGCTGCTGAAAGAGCAACCAGTTACGTAGTTCTCGTAGACAGAAGCGAAGTTTATCGTGGAACTGATCTATCATACACCCTTACAGGATTAATACCAAAAAAGAGTTATGTTGTAGATATATGGTCTGAAAATGAGCATGGAACTAGTGGTAAACAACATGATACTGTAACAACAAAAGATCCAGACAAACTACCCGCTCCCAAAGGGTTGAAGGTGGAGTCAACTTGGAATACAATCACACTTTCATGGGACCCTGTTGATGGTGCGAATACATACAGAGTAATTAAAAACAATACCTTCCTGTATGAAGGACCGAACACAACCTACACGATAACTGGTTTGGACCCGGATCACCCTTATTCCCTTTATGTGTACGGGTTAAAGAGATCCCCATCAAGTGTAACTATAGAGGGAGAGCAAGGCAGGATTATGGGGGTAACAAAGAAATTACCAGAACCGAATAATTTTGTAGCCATTCCTAAATCAACTTCAGTTAATCTATCTTGGGATGCTGTTGAAAAAGCAGACGTATACAAGGTCACGCGTGGAAAATTAATCATTTATGAAGGTCCTCTAACTACATTCGTAGATACGGGTTTAAATGAAGGTGAAACCTATAATTACTCTGTTTTAGCAATGGATTACTTTACCTCTGGTTTACCTGCTTATACAAGTGTAAAAACATTGGTCACACCTCAACTTCCGTATCCTGAAAACTTTCGAGTGACGGAATTACAATATAATAAAATTCGTGTGGAATGGGACGCTGTTGATGGAGCGGATGAATATGAGATCTCTCGTGACGGGATGACAATTGTTATTCCGATGGGTACATGGTGGACAGAGGATCTTGAAGACATCTGGTCTGGCTCAACTTACACCTACAGAGTCGCTGCTCTTAGAAAGGGTGTTAAAGGTAAAGTTGCGATAAAGGTCGTTACCATTCCGAATGAGCCAGTGCAAGGTCAAGCACCGAGTGGTGATCTGGATCTGAAAGCGAACAGAGTCTATCACGATCAGGTTGGATTGAGTTGGGCTACCGTTACAGGCGCGACGTATTACGATGTATTTCAAGATGACACAAACAAAGTATGGACCGGTTCAATAAACTCAATGACAGTGGGGAATGTGGGTCCGAAAGAAAGCCACACCTATAAAGTAGTTGCTGGAAATGATGATGGCACATTAGAATCCAACGTCATCGAAGTAACCACTCCAGCAGCACCGCAGCCTATTGTCATCACGCCTTCGCAACCGATGGAAGGAACGATTACTTTTAACTTTAATGCCATCGAGGGGGCTGTAACATATGTGGAGCGAAATCCACAAACCACGTACACACCACTAGGTGATGGGACCTATCACAAAACATTTTTTAACTCCGCTACTGGCGAAAGTCATGACGATGGAGTTGTTTTCCCAGTCAATGGAAAACTTAATTTCAGCGAGACAGGCATATATCCTGAAAAGTCATACAACTATGATATCGTTGCTGTTGTGAAGAATGCTGATGGAACAGAAACAGTTGTAGCTAAAGAAGAAATCTCTGTCATCGCACCGGCTGATGGTGGTGGGGCGACTGTTCCTGGAACGATTGTTGATCCGGGTACTGGCGGCGGTACAACACCAACCAACCCAGGTACTGGTAATGGCGGTGGCACCGCGCCAACTACTCCGACACCAGGAACTGGTGGAACGGTTTCGAACCCATCGTCCGGGGGGAGTACATCAAGTGATACCTCCATCAATGGAGGAGCAGAAGTTGATGGAACAGTTCCAGGACCCAAAGGTGAAAATGAAGTTGAAGAAGAAACAGAATCTAAAACCTATTCTGATATAGATGGCAGTTATGCAAAGGAAGCAATTCTTTCTCTAGCTTCAAAAGGAATTGTTAAAGGATACGCCGACGGAACTTTTGGGCTCAAGAAGCAAGTAACTAGAGCTGAATTTGCAATCATTTTAAATCGTGCTATGGGGTACACATCATCATCACCTTATGCTGGAACGTTTAAAGATATCGAACCAGAAGCTTGGTATGTATCAGAGCTTAATTCGGCCATTGAACATAAGATAACTAAAGGGTTCAATGACAATACCTATCGCCCGAATGAGGCTATTTCAAGAGAGCAAGCAGCCAGCATGCTTTCAAACGTGTTGTTGAAAAATGGGTCATCACTATCGACTGCTGCTCTATACAAAGATCAAGCGGACATTGCAAATTGGGCCAAGGAGAGTGTAGAACTTGTGACCCAAGAGTCTGTGATGAGCGGGTACCCTGGTAACAAATTCATGCCGAAACGTTCCTTGAGCCGAGAAGAAGCGGCACAAATGATCTATAATTTGATTAGAATCATGAACTAATAAAAAACCTCCCGTCCCACGGAGTATATGGGATTGGGAGGTTTTGATTATAGCGCTAATTCAACGTTTATCGTACAAACCATCCAGTGGGTTGAGGGGTTACGTCTGCGGTATCTCGTAAATCATGGACTTTGACGTTGCTGCCGTAGATCATGGAATCACTGCTCAGTCGGAACGAAGGGAAACTATGCTCGGATTGCAGACGCAGACAGGGTTCGAAGTAAATCTGCTGCTGTTTGTTGATGACAAATGGAAGCGAACCCGCTTCAACAGTAACATCATCGCTATCCGGTTCGTTTAAGATCAGAAGTACCGCAATTCCGTCACAACCGCATCCATCGGTATCATAAAACAATTTGAAATAGCCTGGTCGATCTCCCAGCCTTTCAGTAAGTCTTGCTTCTGCCAGCGGACTGACTTGAATGATCATGACGTCGTTCACACTCCTCTAATCCCCATTGAATTCGCTTACATTTTAATATATGGGCCATAAAAGCAGATTAGAAGGTGAATTAAAGAAAAGCAAACATGTCCTGTAAAAATAATGACGCTAAAGCGTAACGCATTCAACAACTCACACATAATGTCATATCCCGAACTGCTAATGGTCCAGTATAAAATCATTCGCCCCTCAATGGAACCCATTTCATCGCCATTCCTTATCTGGTATGATAAGCAGGGAAAATAGGGAAAATTAGAGAAAAAGGAAGGTTCCGCTATGACACCGATCACCATATACGACATCGCCAAGGAAGCAAACGTATCTGTAGCGACAGTCTCCCGAGTGCTGAATGATACGGCACCTGTGCGTGCAAGCACCCGAGAGAAGATTATGTCCATCATCGAAAAACACCAGTTTCAGCCCAATGCGCAAGCGCGCAGTCTGATCAAGAAAGAGACGGGTACCATCGCCATCATCCTGCCGGACATTACGAATCCCTTTTTCCCGGAAGTCTTCTGGGGCGCGGAGAATGAAGCTCGCGGGTTAGGGTACACGTTCTTTCTCTGCAATACCGCAGGCGACTACAACAGGGAATCTGAATATTTGTCCATCTTGCGAGAAAAGCGGGTAGACGGGATTATTTTTCTCGGCGGGCGAATCAACATGCAAGTCTGTCCGGATGACATGGCGCAGGAATTGATTGATATGGGCAAACGCATGCCGATCGTGCTGGTCAATGGCAATATTGCCAAAGGCGGGTTCCACCGGGTGTATACCGATGAAGGAGCAGGGGCGGCCCTTGCAGCTGAGCATTTGCTTGAACTGGGGCATCGTGATATCGCCTTTGTCGGCGGGCTGAAAGAGTTATCCACCACCATGGTCAAGGTCAGAGCGGTGCAGAAGAAACTTCGGGAGCATGGGCTCGAAATACCGAAAGAACGGCAGCTGCTCGGAAGTTTCTCCATCGACGATGGCAAAAGGGAAATGTCCAAACTGCTGGATCGAGACAATCCGCCAACTGCAGTCATATGTGTGAATGACAACACAGCCATTGGTGCGATCAAGTCGACGATTGAGCACGGGCTCTCCATTCCGAAGGATATATCCATTGTGGGTTTTGATGATACACCTCTCGCCAGTGCGGTTATACCGGAACTGACGACCGTATCCCAGAACACATATCAGCTTGGCAAACAGGCTGTGGACGTGCTGCATGAGCTGATTAACCAAGGCAAACCGAAGAAGCAGATTATTCTGCGACCGGAGCTAATAGTGCGTCAAAGTACAGGACCTGCTGCAAGATAAAGGGCCTGTAATTGGAAAAGAAAGCGTTGACATTTCCTCGAAGGGTGAAATATAATGAGTGCGTGAATGAAACCCCTTTCATAAAGTGGAACGGGTTTTATGTTTCAGCTTAATGAAACCCATTTCATGAAACGGGTTTCAGTGTGGTCATCCATTCATTAGTTCAAGGGGGCGTAACGTATGAGAAGAAGTCTAAAGGTCATTTCGTTATTGATGTTGGTCATGGTAATGGGTCTGACAGCCTGTAGCAGTAAAAGTGGTTCCTCCGGCGAGTCCGGTGGCAAGGTAGATTTGAGTATGACGATCTGGGGTTCGGAGGATGAGAAGAAAATTTATCAGGAACGACTCGATATTGTGAAGCAGACGTATCCCGATATTAATGTGAAACTCAACGTGGTTGCAGGAGATTATGACCAGAAGGTACAGACCATGATCGCCGGAGGAACGGCACCTGACATTATGATGATTGCCGAGAACTATCAGGCCTACGCCTCCAAGAATCAGATTATACCGCTGGATGACATGATCAAGGCGAACAATGTGAACATGTCAGAGCGTTATTCCGATGATATTGCGAACCTGATGAAGTATGATGGCAAGCAATTCGGTTTGCCGGATCGTGCAGGCGCGATGGTCCTCTTTTATAACAAAGATCTGTTTGACAAAGCCGGGGTGGAATACCCAACCAAAGATTGGACGCAGGACGATCTGATGGCAGCGGCTCAGAAGCTGACGGTGAAAGAGAATGGCAAAACAGTTCAGTGGGGCTACTATCCAGGTAGCTGGTGGCCACAATGGATGCAGCTCATCTACCAGAATGGTGGTTCGTTGTTTGATGAGAGTGGCAAACCAACTTTCGATACGGAGCCAGTGCGTAAAGCACTGCAATTCATGAATGATCTGACCTTCACCCACGGTGCAGGACCAACGCCAACTGAGATTGCCGACATGGGGAATATCGGAGCCGATCCGCTGTTTGCACAAGGCAAGATCGCCATGGAAACAACCGGTTTCTGGAACATTGGTTCACTCGCTAAGGTCGAAGGCATCAACTGGGATATCTCACCGGTATGGGGCGAAACGAACGCATTCTTCAACGGTTTAACGATTACCAACGCTTCCAAACACAAGGAAGAGGCATTCAAAGTCATTGAAGCACTGACGACACCAGAAGCACAGATGCCAATGGTCAAAGCCGGTCAGGATGCTCCCGCAACCAAAGCCGGTCTGTCCAGTGATGAATTCCTGAATGCTGAATATGGCGGCAAGAAAATCAACATGGCTGCGTTCAGTGAATCAACGATCTATGCAGAACCGTTCAATCCGCAATGGAACGAAATGATGAAGCTGATTAACGACAAGCTGGGTGTGTACTTCAACAACAAAGCTTCACTTGATGATACCGTTACTGAAATCCAAAGTGGACTGGAAAGACTCTACAAATAGAGGTTGTTCAAATAGCATCGACAGGAGGACAGGTGGAATTCGGCATGATTGCGGGTTCCATCTGCTCTCTGCGTCATGGGAGGGCTTAACGTGAGAAAAAAGGACGGGAAATGGTTCTACATCTTCATCTCGCCTTGGCTGATCGGGTTCCTGGGGCTGACCCTGGGTCCGATCCTGTTTTCCATCTATATGAGCTTCACAAATTGGGATCTGTTCCAGTCCCCTGAATTCATCGGTATCGACAATTACAAAACGTTGCTGACCGATGATCCGATCTTCTGGAAATCCGTCGGCAATACATTCTTCTATGCGCTGATATCCATTCCACTGGGCATGTCGATCTCGCTCTGGATTGCATATTACCTGAACAAGAAGATCAAAGGGATTACTTTCTTCCGGATTCTATTCTACCTGCCTTCCGTCGTTCCGGTGGTTGCAAGTTCATTACTCTTCATTCACTTGCTTGCACCGACGGAAGGATTGATCAACCAGGCACTCGCGATCTTTGGTATTGAGGGTCCTGCCTGGCTTCTTGATCCCAACTGGGTTAAGCCTGCATTGATTCTCATGTCCTTATGGGGTGTAGGGGGCGGCGTGGTATTGCTGCTTGCAGGGATGAAAGGCATTCCGCAGGAACTGTACGAGGCCGCAGCCATCGATGGTGCGAAAAGTACACAATCGTTCTTCCATATTACATTCCCCATGCTGACTCCCGTTATTTTCTTCAATCTCGTGACCGGCATGATCGGGGCGCTCCAGACCTTCGCGCAGGTCTTCATCGTCACTGCCGGGGGACCTGATAATTCAAGTCAGATGGTCGTTCCTTACCTGTTCCAGAATGCATTCCAGTTCTACAAAATGGGATATGCATCGGCTATTGCCTGGGTACTATTCATCATCATCATGGCGTTGACACTGGTTGTATTCCGTTCATCGGCGCTATGGGTGCACTACGAGGAGGGAAAAGCCAATGAGTAATCCATCGACTGTGGAGAAGACGATATCCTATATTTTTCTGATTCTGGTCGGGGTGCTGCTTGCTTCACCTTTCCTGTACATGATCTCCATTGCACTGGCAAGTGACGCAACAACCGTCAAATCAGCTTTTACCTTTGTTCCAATGGAGTTCCAGTGGTCGAACTTTTATACGATTTTCACGAATAACAATCTCGGAACGTATCTCAAAAACTCAGTCATTATTACCATCTTTACGATTGTTGGATCGGTATTGTCAGCTTCCATCGTGTCTTACGGCTTTGCCCGAATCAAAGCGAAAGGCAGCCGTTTCCTGTTTATCGTGTTGCTCAGTACGATGATGATTCCGGGTGAGGTGACGATGGTACCGCAGTTCATCATCTTCCGTCATCTGGACTGGATTAATACATTCTACCCGCTGATCGTACCGAGCTTCTTCGCCGGAGCGTTCAACGTATTCCTGATTCGGCAGTTTGTCATGAGTATCCCCAAATCACTGGATGAAGCCGCCATGATTGACGGCATGGGACATCCGGGGATCTATTGGAAGATTATTATGCCACTGACTTATCCGATTCTAGCGGCCATTGCGATCTTCTCATTCTCCTATAACTGGGGGAACTTCATGGGGCCGCTCATCTATATCAATGACCCGGAGAAAATGCCGCTTGCACTCGGTGTGCAGCTGTTGACTACAGTAGGTGGCGGACAGATGCCGCCATGGAACCTCGTGATGATTGCCTCCCTGTTCCTCACCATTCCGATGGTACTGGTGTATCTGTTCGGACAGCGTTATGTCTATGAAGCGAACATTAGCGGCGGAAGCAGCGGAATCAAGTAACAGAAGGTGTGTAGTGTGTATGCATTGAACCTGTTGTTCAAGGCGAATGAAATCATTAACGTACATGGAGAAAGGATTGTTTAGCCCATGGCGCATAAAGAACAACGCAGCAGGAGCAAACGGAGTTACATCCTCATGGGTGTGGCCCTGGTTGCCCTGCTGGCAGGAGGAGGAATTGTTATCAATCATTTTGCCAATGAATCATCCAAAACACTTGTATTCCAAGAGGAACCGGTACGTCTGAAGCTGGATCAGTCCTACGATCATTTTGAAGGCTGGGGCACATCACTTGCCTGGTGGGCCAACGATCTTGGCGGATGGAAGGATCAGGCGAAGGTTAGTGAAGTGATGGATCTGGTCTTTGACCCGGAGAAAGGATTAGGTCTGAACATCGTTCGTTACAATATTGGCGGTGAGGAAAATCCGGAGATGAAAGCCCTTCGTCCCGGTGGGGACGTACCCGGCTTCCAGCCTGAACCTGGAGAGTGGGACTGGGAGGCCGATGCAGGCCAGCGTGCTGTATTACAAGGCTCGATGGAGCGCGGGGTCAACATTGCCGAAGCATTCTCCAATTCACCACCCTACTGGATGACGATTAGTGGAACGGTCACTGGAGCCGTGGATGGCGGCAATAATCTGCGTGACGACCAGTATGATGCGTTTGCCGATTATCTGACCGAAGTTGTGAAGCATTATCGGGATGAGTGGGGGATTACTTTCCGCACCCTGAATCCGCTCAATGAACCTTCCTCCGACTGGTGGAAGAAAGGCAATATGCAGGAAGGCAGTCATTTTACCAATGAGAAGCAGGCCGAGATTATCAAGAAAGTCGCTGCATCGCTGAAGAGCAAAGGGTTGGATGGAACCGTCATTAGTGCCGCAGACGATAACAGCATTGATGAGACGGTGTTCAATTTCAATCTCTATGACCAGGACACACTGGACGTAATCCAGCAGATCAATACCCATTCTTATAATGGTAGCAAAATGGAAGAGCTGCGTACGCTGGCAGAAGGCCATGGCAAGAAGCTGTGGATGTCCGAGTACGGAACAGGCGGCAGCGAGCCGCACAGTCATGAGGACATGACCTCAGTGCAGGAACTCGCAGAGCGGATCATGTTCGATTTGAAAATCATGCAGCCATCCGCCTGGGTATACTGGCAGGCCGTTGAAGATGAAGGCGCCAATAATAACTGGGGCTTCATTCACGCCAATTTTAACGGAGAAGAGCAGTATGAGATGACGAAACAGTACTATGGCATGGCCCAGTTTACGAAGTTCATTCGTCCTGGCGCGACGATTATTCCAACGGATGGTGGGCGTACGCTGGCTGCCTTTGACGCAGAACGTCAACGACTGGTGCTGGTGATTCGTAATGAATTGTCGGCTGGAACAACGGCGTTTGAACTGGAAGGGTATGCGTATGGAAAATCATCCACCGCGCAGGTGTATCAGACTTCACCGGATCGGAACATGGAACAGCTTGAAGACATTCCGGTGTATGCCAACGGACTTGAAGTGCCTACGGCAGACAATTCCATTACAACCGTAGTACTGGAAGGCGTAACGTTGCAGGCGAAGTAATAACAGCGATCAGAAGGTTATTCTGTCATCGTAGTCCCAGTGTAAATGGTCATTTAGTTCAACGGATTTGTTTTGCCTTATATTTTTAAAAAAGTCATGGGACATATGAAACTATATAAATTGAATTAAACATTTACACCAAACGGAGAGGACAGAAAAAACCTGAAGAAGCGAAGCGCTCGCCTAGAAGCTTTCTGCAAGAAAGCTACATCGGAAGCATACGCTTTCCCCTGATTTTCCCCTTTGAGAAAAGAAAATCAAAAAATCTGGGGATAACAGCGATCGGAAGGTTATTCTGTCATCGAAGGGCGCAGTGTAAATAAGCTTTAGTTCAATTTATATAAATACAGAGAAGGAGGGGATATCTTTGACAGAGAACACATCCCTTTTGCTTGAGGAACAGGAGAAGAACATCGCCAGGGCTGAGAATGGTGTTCAATCCGAATTAACATATGATGCACGCAGTTTTTTCCTGAACGGAGAGCGTGTATTTCTGAACAGTGCCACGATCCATTATTTCCGCATGCCGAAGGAGGAATGGCGTGAGGTTCTGCTGAAGGCGAAGCTGGCAGGCATGAACTGTATCGACACCTATTTTGCGTGGAACGTGCATGAACCGGAAGAAGGACAGTGGTCCTTTGAAGGGGACAACGATTGTGGGGCTTTTCTGGATCTGTGCGCAGAACTGGGCATGTGGGTCATCGCGCGTCCGGGTCCGTTTATCTGTGCGGAATGGGATTTTGGCGGTTTTCCATACTGGCTGGGTACGAAGGACGGTGTGAAGTTCCGGGAGAATAATGAGACGTATCTGCACTATGTGAATTTGTATTTTGACCGGATTGTGCCGATCATTCGGGAGCGCCAGTTATCTGCCGGGGGCACGGTCATTCTCGTCCAAGTGGAGAATGAGTATGAGTACCTGATGGATGACGCCGCCGCAAGTGAACATATGATTACGCTGAGGGATGGATTGTTGCAACGTGGCATTGACGCTACGCTGATTACATGCGTTGGCGGGGCGGAAGGCACGATTGAAGGGGCTAATTTCTGGTCGGGTGCTGACGGGCATTATGAGAAACTTCGAGCCAAACAGCCGGACACCCCGAAGATGGTCACGGAATTCTGGACCGGATGGTTCGAGAATTGGGGAGGGCCTTCGGCTATTCAGAAGACGGCGCCTTTGCTGGAGCGACGCATCATGGAGATTCTGCGTGCCGGGTATACCGGAATCAGCTATTACATGTTCTACGGCGGCACGAACTTTGGTGGATATGGCGGAAGAACGATGGGTAGCAGTGACATTTTCATGATTACGTCTTATGACTATGATGCACCGCTAAACGAATATGGTCGGGTGACACCGAAATATGCGGTAACCAAAAATCTGTCTTACTTCGTCCATGCTTTCGGGGCCTTTCTGATGGAAACAGAGGAAATTCCAGAAGAACAGATCGTTGTACGTCATCCTGAAGGCTTATCTGTACGAGGCAGACAGGCGGACAACCAGAAGATTTGGTTCTTGGAGAGTCACAAGGATGAACGCGAGACGATGCACATTACGCTTGAAGAAGGGCGTACTCTTCCCGTATCGCTGAATCCGGGACAGATTGTTCCATTGCTGGATCGAGTACAGATTGCGGACCAGGTATACCTGACTGCGGGCACGATGATTACAGGCAATGAAATGATCAACGGAGAATTGAACCTGTTCATCGTGGCCCCAGCAGGGCAGCGTTCCATAGTTGAATTGGAAGCGGTGGACTTGAACGTCATGGACAGTTCGGTGCAAGTGCTGGTCGAGCATGATTCAGCAAGGAACGTACACCGCTTCGACCTGTTCCATTTCCAGGAGCCGGGAATGATCCAACTGGAAGCAAACGGCACACCGATCCGTTTCGTCATTCTGGATCAAGAGATGATGAATCGAACATGGCGATTGGAAGCAACCAATCAGAAGGGACTACGTTATGCAATCGGGTTCGATGACGTGGACGTGTTACCATCGGGTCAGGTGAAGGGCATGATCACGGATCCGGATCGCACGATTACGCTGCTTGGTGACTGGACAGATGGAGAACGGACATTAACAGGTCACGAATTCTTTGCCAGCGAGGAGTCTATTGCAGATATACAGCAGCAGCTTGCGTGGAGATCACCGAGTGCGCCGACGTTATCTGCTTCGCCTGAGCTGTCTCGTATTACGTTAACGGCGAAGCAACGCTCGGCGAGTGGACAACCGGAAGACTTTTCCCGGTATGGACAAGATTTTGGTTATCTATTGTACGAATGCGATTTCGAGAGTGCAACCGAAGGGATGACCAGTCTCATTTTGCCGGATATCCAGGATACTGCCAGAATCATCGTTAATGGTGTTCAGCAGACGTTAGTACGTCAGGTAGGGGCAGCGGGTGTGCCAATACAGATGGGCCAAGGGAAGAACACACTTCAGATTCTGGTGCAGCATATGGGCAGATTGAACTTCTCTCCGTATTTGGGTGAGAGCAAAGGTCTAGCTGGTGCTGTGTATCTGGATGGCCAGGTTCAGGATATTCGTCGGGATTGGCATACGGAGAGTAGACTTGTGCATCTCGATGAGGTGAACGCTATACATGGGGCGCCACTTCTGAGCAGAAGCTTTACGCTGGATGGTAGGGATCGGGCGATACTGGTGGGTGCCTTGAGTAAAGGCCTTCGTATCAATGGCATTGAAGTTCCGATGGAGGGATATCAGGATTGGTTTGCCTTCCAGACACTAGACATTTCCTTGTATATCAAGCCCGGAGAGACGAATACACTGGAAATGCCGTATAGCCGTTCCTCACTGAACCGACTGGAACTGATCACGTATCCAAGTCAGGGAGAACTGAAGGATTGGCGTATGGCAGGAACGGATGCTTTACTTCCGGAACAATGGGAGCGCACTGAAACAGGGCAAGAACTGGCTCAACGTAGCGTACAGGGGTCCATCCTGCGTACGGCACAGTCTG
This sequence comes from Paenibacillus sp. CB74, assembly GCF_055687625.1. Lineage (NCBI taxonomy): Bacteria > Bacillati > Bacillota > Bacilli > Caryophanales > Paenibacillaceae > Paenibacillus > Paenibacillus sp. CB74. The sequence continues at coordinate 272,935 of NZ_CM146009.1, forward strand.
GTGTCGCCAAAAGTGGCAATGGGAATGCCAACCCGGTGACCTATACCTCAGACGGTGGAGGCTCAAGTGCTGCGGTGAGCGAGAAATCTCAGCCCACATCTAATGCTCCTCAAGCACAAGGCTTGCATGGTCAGCCTGTCTGGTACCGCTGGCATTTCACCAAGCCTGTAGTATCCGAGCATCATAAGGTGAACTTGATGCTTCGTCTGACCGGAATGAGCAAAGGAACCATTCACCTGAATGGACATCATCTGGGCCGTTACTGGCAGATTGGTCCACAAGAGGATTACAAGATCCCGGTAGCTTGGTTACAGGAAGAGAATGAATTGCTTTTGTTCGATGAAGAAGGCAGAACACCAACACATGTACGTTTCCTGCTAGATGCATTATCCCGTTATCCGTGGGTTGTCGTGAACTAGCTCATGTATTAGTCGGTAGATGTCTTACCCATATCCAACTATGGCGGGGAACGATAATTGAACCGGGAGAGTTCAAGTTGGAGCATTTTTTAGAGAAGTAAATTAGGTCGAGAAAGCAGCATCACATACCGCATAAGTTTACCTTTTTATCGCAACCATACCACCTCATTTTCTTAGCCCAATTTACCTGAGTTTGTGAGTCATCTGATTCAGTCCTCTGAGTGAATTAGGCTAAGGGAATCGGGGAACTATGTTTATCAGATTTTTACAATAAGCGAGATAAACATTGCAACTTTAATTTTGTAACCGTTTACATATAAAATGATTGTTCATCCATGATCTGTGAAGGGAGTGATGCTTCATGTAATTGGAATTTGAACAGTAGTCCGTAAGGTTGTTAAGTCTAATTCATTATTTCATTCGATCATGGATAAGGAGATGACCTGATGTTAACGAAGAGGAAAGACAGAGCAAGAGGACCTAGCGTTTTCAAGGCTGGAATGATCCTTCTGCTTGGAACATTACTTCTATTAACGATGTTATTCCCCAATACAGCGAGAGCGGCGACAAGTGTCTATACGATATCCGCCTTCACGAACACAAGTGAGTCCAATATGTATATCTACGAATCCTATAATGCAACACATTATGGTTTGCTAAAAGGGCCAGCCTATACACCTCCGGCCAATCTGATTCGCGATCCCAGCATCATGAAACACACCGATGGTCTGTATTACGTCGTCTACACCACGAATTGGTCGGGTAACACCATAGGCATCGCTTCCAGCCCCGACAAAGTGAACTGGACATTTGTTCGTAACATTACTTTATCCACACCTGCCACAATCGCACACACCTGGGCACCGGAATGGTTCAAAGACAGCAACGGCAGTCTGAACGTTATCGTGTCCCTCTCACCAGGCAACTATGAGAATTTCAAACCTTATGTCATTACCGCTTCAGGCAGCAATTTAGCATCTACCTCATGGTCTGCACCTACTGAACTGGCAGGCATTGCTCCTAATTATATCGACACTTTTATTGTGAAGACAGGTTCTACCTATCATGCTTTTACCAAAAATGAGACCACTAAATACATCGAATATGCGACTTCCACTTCGCTAAAGGGTCCTTATACTTTCAAAGGTACAGGAGATTGGGCAGGTTGGGGATCTTGGGTTGAAGGCCCCGCGCTTGTTCAGCTGGATAATGGCTCCTGGCGAATCTACTTTGACGGCTATGCGACACAAAAATATTACTACAGCGACTCTGCTGACAATTTCCAGACATGGAGTACCAAGCAAGAGATTGCGGGTCTTACCGGACTGGTCCGGCATATGACCGTATTGAAAGAGTCCGGACAGCCGGGTGATATCCGCAAGTTGGAGTCATTCAATGTACCGGGAAGCTTCATTCGTCATTACAACTATCAGGCGCGAATCGACGCCAATGTGAGTCCGGCGGAAGATGCACAATTCCGTATTGTTCCCGGGCTGGCGAATGCAACAGGCATTTCGTTTGAGTCCATGAATTATCCGGGTTATTTCCTGCGCAATACTAATGGCAACATTACACTCGTGAAAAATGACGGCAGCGCTACCTTCCGAAATGACGCCACGTTCAAACGTGTCAATGGACTTGCGAACACCAGTTGGACATCGTATGCCTCGTTTAGTAACCCGAACCTGTATCTGAGACATTACAACAATGTGCTGAAATTGGAAGCTGTCGTTACTGCCCTCGACAAGTCAGATGCGACCTTCCGAGAGGTTGCACCATAATGGGTGTTTGTTTTCTAAACAATCATAAGGAGTGAAGCGGATGAAGTGGTTAAAACGAATGAGCTCGCTGCTGCTGGCAGGAAGTCTACTAACAAGTAGTCTGGGACTGGGTTCAGAAGTGTCTGCTGCTGGAGCATACACGGCTGTTGCCGATCCATCGAAGCAATATCAGACGATGGAAGGATGGGGAACATCCCTCGCGTGGTGGGGCAAAGTGGTTGGAGAATATTCCAATCGGGATGAGTATGTAGAGAAAATGTTCAACGCGAATACCGGACTGGGGCTGAACATTCTGCGGTATAACATTGGAGGCGGGGATAATCCATCATCCAATGTCCTTGAATATCGCAAAGCCGTTCCTGGTTATCAGCCTTCTCCCGGCGTGTATGACTGGAATGCAGATGCAAACCAACGATATATGCTGCAGGCTGCCAAAGCGCAAGGCGTAAATATCATCGAAGCTTTTGCCAATTCCGCACCTTACTGGATGACGATCAGTGGCAATGTATCCGGTTCGGCGAATGGTGGGAACAACCTCAAGCCCGATTACTATGATGATTTTGCCGATTACTTAACCGAGGTTGTGAAGCATTTTCGGGATAACTGGGGGATCACATTTGATAGTGTAACTCCACTGAATGAACCGATCTCGACGTGGTGGAAGCAGGGCAACGACCAGGAGGGCATGCACTTTGACCGGGCGGATCAGAACACCATTCTGAGTCAGCTACAAGCTTCTTTGAATGCGAAGGGCCTGTCCACGAAGCTGAGCGCACCGGAAGAATACAGTATCGATGATACCAATGTGTCGTTCAACAGCTACAGCAATGCGGTTAAATCAGCGATTACTCAAATCAATACCCATACGTATGGTGGAAGCAATCGTACGGCTTTGCGCAACACAGCGACTTCTGCGGGCAAACATCTGTGGACCTCGGAATATGGCGATGGGGATGCAAGTGGACTTACGATGTCACGTACCATTCTCAAGGATATTCGCAATATGGGCGCAAGTGGATGGGTATATTGGCAAGCCGTGGATAGTGCCGACGGATGGGGATTCTTCAAGAACATGTTGAACAATACGCAAACGACCAGCTACACCGTGAACCAAAAATATTATGTCATGGGCAACTACAGCAAATTTATTCGTCCCGGATACAAGATTATCGGCATGAGTGATGCCAACACCCTTGCGGCTTATGATGCAGCTTCCGGCAAAGTCGTGTTGGTCACGACCAATTCGGAATCGACGGATACAACGGTAACCTATGATCTCAGTCGTTTTACGAACACAGGCACGTCTGCTCAGGTATATCGGACCTCTTCGACTGAGAAGTTGCAGCAACTGACCAATATTTCGGTGCAAAACAAAACCTTTACGGCTACGGCCAAGGCTAACTCGGTCACAACTTACGTCATTTCCAATGCATCTTATAATGGGGGTACAGGATATGAAGCCGGCGCCATCTACAAATTAATCAACCGCAACAGCGGACTTGCACTTGATGTAAACGGTGCTTCTACTACGGGTGGGGCAACGATCATTCAGTGGAATGATAACGGAGCAGTCAACCAACAATGGAAGCTGGAGTCAGCTGGTAATGGATATTACAACATCCGTAATGTAGGCAGCGGGCTCTTGTTAGACGTGAATTCGAGTTCCACACAAGGTGGAGCCGCTCTGATTCAGTGGCAGGATAACGGGGGCAACAATCAGCAATGGCTGCCCATTGATGTGGGAGGATATGTGGTGCTTGCGAATCGTAACAGCGGCCTGACGGTGGATATCAATCAAGGGTCTCTGACCGCAGGTGCCTCTACCATTCAGTGGGCCGACAATGGCGGAGCCAATCAGCAATGGAGACTCGTCAAAGTGAATTAGACTTGTGGTCATGAAATAACGTTCTTATGTATCCTTCTTTCTTGGAGGTGCAGTGTCCTAAGTAACACTGTATCCTCCAGGAAAGTAGCTAGTTTATACATATATATGTTCATTCACCTGACTTGTATTTAACGAAAGCGGGATAGGGCGAACCTGCTGATATCCTGATCCGTGTGCCCCGTTTGCACCAAATCGGATAATATTTGCCCAATGGCACTTGCGAACTTGAAGCCATGACCGGAGAAACCGCCGGCCAGCCACACATGTTCATGGGCAGGGTGTCGGTCGATTATAAAATCTTCATCCGAAGTGAATTCATACTTGCATACACTGCCACGCTTCAACTCCCCAGCTGCTTGCGGCATATGAAGCTCAAGCAATCTTCGAAGATCACCCTCATCCGTTTCTTCCGTACCAAAAGGTGCCATTGTACTTCCAGGTGTCCACACCTGACCCGTATCATGACGCCCCATCTTCAGTCCTGATCCGCCAATGCTTGGGAATCCATAATATATACCTTCTTTTCCTGCCAGTGTAAAACTGGGGAAGTGTGCTTCGCCATACAAGGCTTCAGGTGCATCAAACCATCCAACCGTTTTACGTACAGCCTGAATCGGGAGATCCACGAAGGGCTTCAACGTCTGGAACCAGGCACCAGCGCTTAGGATGATGTGATTTGCATGGTATGTCTCACCACTCGAAGTTTGAACTGCAACGGAATGTGGTCCGCATTCAATATGTTCTACGCGAGTATGAGTTAACAAGGTTGCACCATGAGCCTCGGCTGCCTTGCGAAAGGCACGAATACAAGATTCACTATACAGATAACCCGCATCAGGCTCATACATGCCCTCGTAATGTTCAGGTACGGTAATTCCTGGCCAGCGTTTCATCACCTCGGCTGCATGCAACGTTTCATACCGAATCCCAGCATCATCTGCATGGCTCAATCGGTTTTGAAAGGAATGAATCTCCGGATCAACCACATTCAGTACACCAGAAGGAACAAACAGTTGGTCGCCAGTCGTTTCCTCCAGCTCATGCCATAACTTCTGCGCAAGCAATGCCATAGCGATATAGTCAGGCCCACCACTATACACATGGCGCATCAGTCTTGTATCTCCGTGATGACTTCCTTCCGTATGCGGAGGATCAAAGGCATCTATTAATAGGGTTTTGCATCCACTGCGCGATAGATAGTATCCTGCACTCATGCCCATGGAACCGGCTCCAACGCTACAGTAATGCCTTAATAGAATATATTAATCGTAAAAGCTAGATGGTGGCAAGTGTAGTAAAATGGACTTCTACAATGGATGTTGCAAAGGAGACCAAGTATGAGTGAGCAATTCAGTTTTGATCTATTTCCATTAATTCAGACAGAACGATTCATCCTCCGGTCGGCAGAGGCTAGGGACAACCATGATCTGCTCGCGTTATATTCGGATGAAGCTGTGGTTCAATATATGCCATTTACTCCTTTTGAATCCTTGGAGGATGCACAGGGTGAGATGAAATGGTATATGAAGATTTTTAAGGAACACACGGGCTTACGTTGGATGATTGAAGACCGTGAAACTCGTAAAGTGATCGGAACCTGTTGGTTCCTGAACTATGAAGATGTACATAATCGTGCAGAGATCGGATACGACTTGTGTTCTTCTTTCTGGGGCCGGGGTGTGATGACAGAAGTAGCCCATGCCGTGTTACATTTTGGATTCACGCATATGCAACTCAATAAGATCGAAGCTAAGGTTGAACCGGAGAACGAGGCATCAATTCGCTTGCTACACAAGCTTGGTTTTCAGAAGGAAGGTTTGCTTCGGCAGCATGAGTTCGAGAAAGGCAGATATATTGACCTTGCGGTGTTCTCCAAGTTACGAAGCGAAATATAGGCAAGATAGCCCACAAGGATTCCAATGACACCATCTCATTCCAGATCCGTAAGGCTTGTCCCTCTGAATGAGCCCGTGCTATATTGGAGAGATGTGAGGAGATGAGGATATGAAGCTGGTGTCCTGGAATGTGAATGGTTTAAGGGCATGTGTGACCAAAGGATTTATGGATTATTATCAGGAGAGTCAGGCGGATATTTTCTGCCTTCAGGAGACCAAATTACAAGCCGGACAGATTGAGATGGACCTGGGGGAAGACGTTTATCAATATTGGAATTATGCGATCAAAAAAGGTTATTCCGGTACGGCCGTATTTAGCCGAATCAAGCCGATATCCGTTCGTTACGGGATGGAGGAGGACAGCGAGCCAGAAGGCCGGATGATTACGCTGGAGTACGATGAGTTTTATCTGGTGAACGTGTATACACCAAATGCCAAGCGGGATCTCACCCGGCTGCCCTACCGTCTGGAATGGGAGGACCGATTCCGGGGGTATATTCTGCAACTGGAGCAGATCAAACCGGTTATCGTCTGCGGTGACCTGAATGTGGCTCATCAGGAGATCGATCTGAAGAATCCGAAGCCCAATCTGGGCAATTCCGGCTTTACCCTTGAAGAGCGTGGCAAGATGACCGATTTGCTTGCTTCCGGGTATGTGGACAGCTTCCGGCATCTGTATCCGGAGCGTACGGATGTGTACAGTTGGTGGTCTTATATGCCGAAAGTCAGAGAACGGAACGTGGGCTGGCGCATTGATTATTTTCTCGTATCCAATCAATTGGCACCCAAGGTGGCGGATGCACATATCGACTGCCATGTGATGGGCAGTGATCATTGCCCCGTGGGTCTTACATTGCAACTATAGGTAAGAATTAGCGTGAGATGGATGAGGTATGAATTTTAGAATACAAGGTTAGATGACTGCAAGTTTCCTAGATGGGAGATTTGCAGTTTTTTTGGCGTTACGGGTAGGGGATTGAAACTGGACTTTGGTTGGGGAAAGGACTGGACTCTGGATTGTTTCAATCCTGCTATTTCTTGGGTACGATTGAAGCATACATATATAGATGAACCTTGGGAATAAGGGGTAGAGAAGATGAAGAAGGGGTTACGGAGAGGGTTAAAGGTGCTGGGAGGCATGATGTTTGCCACAGGACTTATACTGCTGGCAGGTACAGCGTATGAAGCGTATCAATCCACGCAGGATATGAAGTCTTATCCCCCGCCAGGCAAGTATTATGAAGTGAGTGGTCGCAACATGCATCTCTACACCGCTGGCAGAGGAGAAGTTACGGTGGTTTTTGCCTCAGGCTGGGGTACACCCAATCCGTACGTGGATTTCAGTCCGTTGTATGACAAGTTGAAATCCAAGGTGAAAATTGCGGTATACGATCGGTTTGGGTACGGATACAGCGACTATACGAATGAACCTCGTGATGTCGATACGATCTCGGAAGAGATCCACCAATTGCTGCGAACATCCGGACAACGTCCACCTTACATCATGGTAGGTCACTCTCTGGGTTCCTTGGAGACACTCCGGTTTGCGCAAAGATACCCTGATGAGGTGGCTGGCATGGTCATGATCGATGGAGGCAGTCCTGAATATTACAGTACGGTGGAGATGGATACGCCCGAATGGTATTTTGCTTCAGCTCGATTCCTGGTGAAAACAGGCGTAGCGCGTACACTGCTTCATTCGGATCGGATGATGGCAACGCTGGTCATTGACCCGAAGTTGGTTTCTACCCCAATGAAAAAAGCCGCCACCATTTCTACACTGAAGCATGCTTACAATGATAACGTCATGGATGAGATGCGTCACTCCAAGATCAATGCATCACGTGTCTTGGAGAACAAAAAGCAGTTTTCTTTTCCTCTGACAATCCTGACGGCCGGATCAGATCAACCAAGTAAGGGGAGCCGGGCATGGCAAGCAGATCAAGCAAAATTTGCTTCATGGTCCAAACAAGGAAACCAGCGGCTTGTTCCTGACGCCGAGCATTATATTCATAACAGTCAGCCGGATCTTGTCGCTGCCGAAATCATGAAATTAGTGACAACGTCCAGTGACCTATGAGTAACATGATTCCACAAATACATGAAGAACAGGATGAGGAGGAGGGCTGGATGAAAAAGTTTAAAGTGATCACCCGATTCCTGTCCATTCTCATAGCCAGTTGTCTGTTGTCTTTAAGTGTATTATCTGTATCTGTGATATGGGTCAAGAATAACGTTCATGCGGTACCTGTAATTGAGTCGTTTGAGCGGGATTAGCACATAAAACGAATAATAAGGAGTGGTATCGGGATGGTGAAGAGAAGGAAGTATATATTGGCCTGTGCGGCACTGGCGATGATGGTGGCCTTGAGCGCTTGCAGCAGCGCGGCAGACGAACCGACAGGTGACGCAGAGAAGGTGGACACCGAGGTTTCCTCCGGAACGGGTGAACAAGCGACCAATGAAGAAGTGAGCGAAGCAACAACAAGTGGAGTGACAGAGACGGAGGGTACAACTGAGCCAGCCGAATCGGATTCAGATAGCGGTGAGGAGGTCACTGCTGGAACGAATGAGTTGCCAGGGAATTTGCCAAGTGACTTCCCCCTGCCGGAAGATGTAACCATTCGTTTGGCCAATTCCGGTGAGGATGAAGGCAAGCAATCGGCCATGGTGATTTTCACCACGGAACAAGATATGAAGACCGTATCCAAGCTGTATAAAGACTACTTCGATGCCAAAAAGTTGACGGATGCAGGTCAGACGATTGATGACAAAAATATTATTATTCAGGGAACTGACCCGGAAACGCAGGATGTCTGGTCTTTAATTGGAGGGGCATTAGCGTCACAGGAAGGCGTTATTGAACTGACATTGACCTGGTCAGAATCATAGGTAGAATATAAGACTATTGTCCTCTTCTGCTTTTTTTCCTCCTATAATAACGAATCAACGCCAAAATACCTTGCATGCGGAGCCGCATTATTGCTGCACCGCTGCAAGGTATTTTTATTTCGAACTGGAAACCTGACAGGTTACATGGTATGTTATATCATTATAATAGATTAATAGACAACTATAGAAGAAGACAGGAGAGGATTGAACATGATTAGAGTGGGTATTGTTGGTTACGGTAACTTGGGTAAAGGGGTAGAGAAAGCCATTTCCCAGAATGAGGATCTTGAACTGATTGCTGTGTTTACACGTCGTAATCCGGAGCAGATGGTCGCTGAAAGTGCAGAAGTTCGCTTTGAGCATATCTCTGCAGCGGAGCAATACATAGGCAAGATCGATGTTATGATCCTCTGTGGTGGCTCGGCAACGGACCTTCCGGAGCAAACACCAGCCATCGCCAAGTTGTTCAATACAGTAGACAGCTTCGATACACATGCCAAGATTCCTGAATTCTACAAGGAAGTGAATGCTGCGGCAGAGCAAGGCGGTCATGTAAGCGTCATTTCCACAGGTTGGGACCCAGGCTTGTTCTCCATGAACCGTCTGCTTGCACAGTCCATCTTGCCAGAAGGAAAAGAGTATACGTTCTGGGGCAAAGGTGTTAGCCAAGGTCACTCGGATGCTATTCGTCGTGTTCCAGGTGTTAAGGCGGGTGTACAGTATACTGTACCTGTGGAAGATGTTATCAACCGTATTCGTGCAGGAGAGACACCAGAGCTGTCTACACGTGAGAAACATCTGCGTCAATGTTATGTGGTAGCTGAAGATGGCGCCAATCAGGATGAGATCCGTGAGACGATTGTATCGATGCCTAACTACTTTGCGGATTACGATACTACTGTAACGTTCATTACTGAAGAAGAATTAAAATCCGAGCATGAAGGTATGCCGCATGGTGGATTTGTAATTCGCAGTGGTGTTACAGGTGCCGGTCAAAAGCAAATTATTGAATTCGGTCTGAAACTCGACAGCAATCCTGAATTTACAGCGAGTGTACTTGTAGCGTATGCGAGAGCCGCACAACGTTTGAGCGTGGAAGGACATAAGGGAGCGAAAACGGTATTTGATATTCCGCTCGGTCACCTGTCCCCGAAATCGGCTGAAGATCTTCGCCGCGACTTGTTATAGTTCTGCTTCATTTCTGTAGTTTCAATAACAAACAGCTCGTCCCTAGATGTATAGGACGAGCTGTTTTTTGTTTTGTGCTATACCCAGTGTGAGGGAATGTTGAGATGATCAGGTAACTTGGTATTCACATTACCTTTGGCTGCATTAATCTGCGATTGCGTGAGGAAGATGCCACCTCTCAGGTCTGCACCGCCCAGATCCGTATCCCGTAAGTCCGCACCAATCCAATCGGCATTTCGTATATCTGCATTTTGGAGGTTGGCTGCGATCATTAAAGCCCCTCGGAAGCTTGCGCCCCGCAGGTCAGCCCCTTTTAAGTTGGCACCAAAAAAGTCACTTCCGGTACGTTTTTTATTCTTCTTCGACTTCCCTTGTCCATGAGCGGCGGCGGCTGGCACATTCGCACGTATCATTTCACTGGCCTGAACCAAGAGTTGATTCACCGAGGACCGATAATGAACGATGTCCAGACGCAGGAGGGCCGCAGGCTCCAGATTGCTCAAGCGCTCGATCTCCTCATATAACTCACCGAATGCCGAGTGAAGGGATGATGTCTCCGGTCTCATCATCATTTCCTTCATATAACTGAGCAACTCGTGAATTTGTCGCAAGGCAGGCAGACAATCAAACATCTCCTTTGCAGACTCCGGATGATCACGCCAATCCTTGCCCGCGTAAGTTACTTGAGACAGCTTCTGTCCAGCTCCGAAACAGTCATATACCGTACAGCCTTTGAACCCTTTCTGCCGAAGCTGGGTATGGATACCGCAGCGATTGTCCGTGCGCAGATTGGGACAGGGTGTGCCGCTGGCCTTTTCAAAAGCAAAATCAGATGACTTGCCATAGGGCAAGGCAACACAGCACAGGCCAAAACATTGCTCGCAGTCTGCACTCAGATGAGGACTCGCAGTACTGAAAAATGGTTGGTTAGACAATGTAAACACTTCCTTATACGAGTACAAATAAATGGAATTACGTCTGTACCACTTTACCATTGCCCTGCGATTAGAGCAATTAGAGACAACGAAAAAAAGGCGTTTACCCAAATAAGATGGGAACGCCTTTTAATCGTGGAGAATCAAAAATTAAACTACACCTTGAGCGATCATGGAATCAGCGACCTTGAGGAAACCGGCGATATTCGCTCCGGCTACGAGGTTGCCTTCACAGCCATACTCTTCAGCAGCTTCCACACAGCTGTTGTAGATGTTCTTCATGATGTCATGAAGCTTGGCGTCTACTTCTTCAAATGACCAGGACAACCGCATGCTGTTCTGTGACATTTCAAGAGCAGACACGGCTACACCACCAGCATTAGCCGCTTTGGCTGGACCAAACAGTACGCCCGCGCCGTGGAAGACATCAATGGCAGCTAGGGTGGAAGGCATATTTGCGCCTTCGCCAATGGCTTTCACGCCACCTTTAACCAGAAGGGCAGCAGCTTCTTCATCGATCTCATTTTGCGTCGCACACGGAAGAGCGATATCACAAGGAATAGACCAGATTCCTTCACAGCCTTCGGTATATGTAGCATGCGGATGTTCTTTGATGTATTCGCTGATGCGAAGACGATCAACCTCTTTCAGACGTTTCACGGTATCCAGGTTGATGCCTTGTGGATCGTATATGTAGCCACCTGAGTCACTGCATGCCACGACTTTGGCTCCAAGCTCTTGGGCTTTTTGAATAGCATAGATGGATACATTACCAGACCCAGAGACTACGACTGTGCTGTCTTGGAAGCTGAGGTCTTTGGATTGCAGCATCTCCTTCACGAAGTACACACATCCGAAGCCAGTGGCTTCCTTACGTGCCAAGCTTCCTCCGTACAGCAGACCTTTACCTGTCAATACGCCTGCTTCATGCCCACCATGGATACGTTTGTATTGGCCGAACATGTAACCGATTTCTCTTGCGCCTACACCAATGTCACCTGCCGGTACATCGGTATCTGAGCCGATATATTTGTACAGCTCTGTCATGAAGCTTTGCGTGAAACGCATAACTTCCAGATCCGATTTTCCTTTGGGATCGAAGTCAGAACCGCCTTTACCACCGCCGATAGGCAGACCGGTCAAGGCATTTTTGAAGATCTGTTCGAAGCCCAGGAACTTAATGATGCCCGAGTATACAGAAGGGTGGAAGCGAAGTCCGCCTTTGTAAGGACCAATGGCACTGTTGAATTGCACCCGGAATCCACGGTTAACCTGAACTTTGCCCTGATCATCTACCCATGGGACACGGAATGTGATTACACGTTCGGGCTCGACAAGCTGTTCCAGCAGACTATGGTTCCGATATTTCGGGTGTGCTTCAATAACTGGAATAAGGGAATCCAGAATTTCTTTGACAGCTTGATGGAACTCGTCTTCATGCGGATTTCTGGCGACAACCGACTCATAGACGGAATGAACATATTCTGCGGCAGTAACTTGAACGGACTCTGTAGTTTCTTTTGTTATCGTGGACACTTTTTCGATGCACTCCTTTATCGTGTTAAAGTCTTTAAATACCTATTTGCATAAATTGAATAAAAGTTTGTAGTTAAATATACAGTAAAGCAAATAAAAATACGAGATATAAATTCATAAAATGTTTTTTATGCAGTAATTAAAATGTTCTATGGATCTACCACATGATGTGAAGAATAAAGTTATTAAATGGAAGATATGACCACAAATGATAATATAAAAGCGAGTTAGACGAATATACTGGATTAAAATATTAGTTTTGGTAAGATGGTAAGAAGGTCTCGTATCCCGAGGCCTTTTAACAATCAGAAGGAGGACAACAAGATGATGAAGAGAAACATGCCAATCAACATGGAGAACAAGGCTTGTATAGGGGGTGAAATCTATTATGAACCATAGGACTTCCCGCCATAATTGCAGAGAGAAGCTGGTGAGCCAGCTATTTACATTCGGTGAAGAGAAAAGAACATTTCTCGACGCCTATTTCGACGTGCGTGATCCAGAGCGAATACAAATGGAAAAACAACTGCTGGCCTATACGGAATATGTGGAAAAACTGCTACTGGGCCCTGATGAAGATCTGGACTCGGCTGTATTGATCGGCAGTCATATTGATTTTGAATATATCGATTTTCATACGTCAGATTCATTCATGATTGTCATGCCAGAAGATACGGATCCGGATGAGGGTCGCATTTCCTTCCTCTCTCCAGTGGGGAGTCAATTGCTGCTTGGCCGCAAAGGGGAAGTTAGGTCTGTCCATACACCATCAGGTTCCATGAGAATACGCATCACAGGCATTGAGCTGCGGGGCGAAACCTTAAACGAGTCGGCCTTGGGAGGTGCAGATCATGCACTTTAAAGAGACAGACTTACCAGGGATTGGACGTAAATACTGGCTGCATACCCGTAGTGGTGAGCACTTGGTCATTGTGATTCATAATGACGAAAGGCGTGACCTGTTCCATATGGAGTCAGGGGATACACCTGAAGAGATGGGGGATATGGTATCTCTTGTCACCCTTGACGATGATGAAGCCCGGGCGGTAGCCGCCATCGTTGGGGGTATGACCTATAAACCGAAGTTTCAAGATGAGCGTGAAGTCATGCTTGAAGGGTTGTTAATCGAATGGCTACGAATTGAACCTCACGCATCAAGCGTAGGCATGACGATTGGTGAACTGGATATCCGTCAGGCTACGGGCGCTGTTATTCTTGCTGTGGTGACCAAGGATAAGGAGAAACATTTTAATCCAGGTCCGGATTATGCTTTTACCGCGGGAGCTACAGTTGTCGTTGCCGGTGAACGGAATCAGATTAAACACCTCAAACAATTGTTGACTGATGGACGGACTTAGCCTATGGATATGCTCATATTCGAAGTGGGAATTGCCGTTGCGCTGATTACACTTACTGGGCTGATATCTTCACGATTACGATTTTCAGTCATTCCTTTCTATATTCTGATTGGTATGGCTGTTGGACCACATGCACCACAGATCGGCATAGTGGATTTGCGTTTTATTGAAAGTTCGACCTTTATTGAATTTATGGGCAGGCTTGGCATTTTGTTTTTGCTATTTTACCTGGGTCTGGAGTTCTCTGTCTCCCGTCTATTAAAGTCTGGCAAAGCCATTCTGACCGGAGGCATGTTCTATGTAGGGCTTAATTTTGTCTCTGGATTACTGTTGGGGTGGTTCATGGATCTGCCCCTTCAGGAGACTCTCGTTGTCTGTGGGATCATGACGAGCTCTTCTACAGCCATTGTAGCCAAAGTGCTCGTTGATCTGAAACGCACGGCAAACCCCGAAACAGAGATTATTATGGGCATGATCATGTTCGATGACTTGTTCATCGCGATTCATATCTCCATCCTGACCGGGCTTGTGCTCAGCGGGGCAACTTCATTCTTAAGTGTTCTGCTGGTATCCCTGTCTGCCCTGCTGTTTATTGTGCTGTTCCTGATTATTGGCAGGAAAAGCATCAAATATATTGATAAGGCACTGAATATCAAGTCATCAGAGTTGTTCCTGCTTACCGTCATGACACTGCTCTTCCTGGTAGCTGGTTTCTCGGAAACATTGCATGTAGCGGAAGCCATTGGAGCATTGATGATGGGTCTTGTGCTGGGCGAATCAAGACATGTCAGTCGGATTGAGCACCAGATCATGCCTTTCAAAGATTTTTTTGGTGCCATTTTCTTCTTCAGTTTTGGTCTGACCATCGAGCCGTCTTCACTTGGCGGAGCAATTGGCATGACGATCATTGCCGTTATTCTGACGATCGCCAGTAACTATGGTGCAGGCATGATCGCTGGCAGATTGGCTGGAATGAGTCCTAAAGCCTCCTTGAATGTGGGCTTTACCCTGGTCTCCCGGGGCGAATTCTCCATTATCATGGCGAACATCGGCAAGGCCGGAGGGCTGATGGTATCCATTCAATCGTTTGCCGTATTGTATGTGTTAATTCTGGCTGTGCTGGGGCCTATCCTAACGAAAGAATCTCCGCGGATCTACGCACAGTATGAGCGACTAAGGAAGCGGGTGAAACGAAGGGAGACAGGATGAGGCGGTGTAGCTGTCCTTGGACAGTCAGAGAATTCTGACCGCAAGGCCTAATAAGCGTCACACGGTTGGAGTGAGAAATCACTCCAAGGTGTGGCGTTTTTTTATTAATAGAAATGGACCGAATATCGGCTTGAAATCATGCTTAACACACCAATTTATCGTATGTATCCATATCTTGTGCGTGGTCGTGAATGTTCAAATTCAGAGGCAGGACTTTGGATGTGATTTGGCAGAAATGGATTGAAAGTAAAAAGTTATTATGTAAAATAATGTTATATTTGATTCTAGCAGTTGAACGTACCATTTACACGAGAATTAGAGGGGGAATAGCTCATGAACAAGAAAAGTAGATTTCAGCGGTTAAAATGGGCCAGTACAGGGATTTTGCTCAGTTTCGTATTATTTGCTCTACCTGCATCTGCCGCGTGGAATGATACATATCAGGGTTATGCGACGTATACGGGCTCAGGTTACTCGGGAGGTGCGCTGTTGCTTGATCCCATCCCTTCGGACATGAAAATTACTGCACTTAATCCAATCCAGCTCAATTATAACGGTGTCAAAGCTGCTCTAGCGGGAGCCTACCTCGAAGTCCAAGGTCCGAAAGGCAAAACAACGGTCTATGTAACAGACCTCTATCCAGAGGGTGCCAGTGGAGCGCTCGATCTATCGCCAAATGCCTTTAACCTGATTGGTGACCCAAAGGCAGGCAAAATCAATATCAGCTGGAAAGTAGTCAAAGCTCCCACCCAAGGTAATGTCTCCTATCTGATCAAGGAAGGCAGCAGTCAGTGGTGGGCAGCCATTCAGGTCCGCAACCATAAGTATCCGGTGCTGAAGTTCGAAGTGAAACAGAAGGATGGTACGTGGCTCAATCTTGAAAAGCAGGACTATAATCATTTCCTCGGAACCGGACTGGGCAAAGAAAAACTAAACGTTCGTATGACCGATATTCGCGGTCAGGTAATAAATGACACGATCCCAGCTCTACCTAATGATGGATCGGGTGGTGCGTACATCGTACCGGGCAATGTCCAGTTTTCGGATTGACAGATATACGAAGGTGTTATAAAAAGAAGTATGTTCATTGACGTATTCTTAACGAAAAGTCGTACATAGTACGGCTTTTTTTGGGTACATGAAAAGAGGAGAATCAACCGTATGAAAAAAAGTTTGCCTTCATATCAGACAACACATCCCTATTGGAAGCAGTATCAGGCTTTTTTCCCGGAAGAAGTGAGGTTAGGGGAGCATACAGTTCCTGAAGAAGAATGGTGGGAGTCAAATGGGGTTCATCTGCATATGGATCGTTTACCTGCACCGGAGTCTCCAATCAAAATTCTGTTTATTCATGGTGCGGGAGGCAATGGCAGGTTGCTCGCTCCGTATGCCCGCATGTTGCAGCGACATGGATACGAGGTGGTATCGCCGGATCTTCCGCCATATGGGTTAAGTTACGCAATGTCTGGTACACGTATCAACTACGAACTATGGATAGAGCTACTTGTGTCACTCATCAAACGGGAATACATGAAAGATGGCAAGCCCATCGTTGTATTGGGAAGTAGCATCGGAGGGATGCTTGCCTATCACACCAGTGCACGTAGCAATCACGTTAAGGGTCTGATCGCAACTACCTTTGTAGACACGAGTAATCAGGAAATGCGTGATCAGCTTGCACCGAACCTTCTGGTGAGCCGTGTGGGGAAACGTATGATGGATATGTTCCCTGGTTTGCTGGACCATGTACGTATTTCGGTCAAGCAGGTATCCCGGATGCAACTGATTACGAATAACCAGGACTTAACCCGGCTTATTATGGATGATCCACAAGCGGCAGCTACACGCATTCCGTTGGAATTATTAAGAACATTCCTTGATAAAGAACCGGAAGTAAGCCCGGAACAGTTCAGCCAGTGTCCGGTCCTGGTGGTTCACCCCGAATTGGACCCCATGACACCTTTCAGGTTCAGCCAACCTTTTTTTGATCGTTTGGTGGTAGATAAGGAATGCATCATTTTGGAGGGTGCAGGCCATTTTCCTATAGAACAGCCAGGACTGAAGCAGTTGGAGGTAGCGGTGTTACGATTTTTACAAGAGATTCAATAATCCAATGATATAAGGTCATGATATGGCTTCAAAAATACATAGTTCTCATATCTTTAATATAGAAAACACCTCCCATTAAGGGAGGTGAATTTGAATGTTTTTGATATGAATTGCACGACCGCCAACCTGAATCTGTATAATTTCATTGGAGCTGTCCAAAGTTAATCTGGCTCGGATTTCGGAGGGGCGGTTCATGGTATACCCTTGTCTGAGCGTATACGTGTGATGATGAGGATCTGTAAGCTGGTTGTAATGGTGTAAATAACAGAGCATGGCACCATTGGAGGTACCCGTTGCACTCTCTTCCGGTATATCATACAGTGGTGCAAAATTACGACATTCGGTCAGAACGTCCATAACATCTGATTCGAGTGTAAACACTTGATAACCTATGGCATGATGAGTCTTGCTTATTTCCGTGATACGCTGGAAGTCAGGATCAATTTTGGTCAGAACATCAACATCTTTAACAGCTATCATGATATCAGGTAGCCCGGTAGACACAATCTGTACAGGAAGTTCGGAATGTAAATCCTCCGTAGAAATACGTAATGAATCGGCAATCTGCTGACGATCCACGATCTCCCCAAACTCCGGCAAAGTCTGTGCTAGGTAGACTTCTCCATTGTCTTCAATAACAACTTTAAGAATTCCGGCGAGTGTCTCCAGTGTATATGTACCAACATCAACGAGATGTTGTGTTTTCATTAGATAAAATAAAGCAATTGTGGCATGTCCGCAGAGATCAACTTCATCACTTGGAGTGAAGAAACGTACTTTGAAATCAGCCTGTCCCGATGGCATAACAAATGCAGTTTCTGAAAAACCGACTTGTCTGGCTA
This sequence comes from Paenibacillus sp. CB74, assembly GCF_055687625.1. Classification (NCBI taxonomy): domain Bacteria; kingdom Bacillati; phylum Bacillota; class Bacilli; order Caryophanales; family Paenibacillaceae; genus Paenibacillus; species Paenibacillus sp. CB74. The sequence goes on from NZ_CM146009.1 coordinate 290,984, forward strand.
TCTCCTGCATCTGGGATTCAGACAAATGCGCTGCTTGTAAAACAACACCTGCGGGGTTTCCGCCAAGAGCCTTGTCCGAAAATGCATGTAATGTACTTACTTCAACTTCCATATTGTTACCTCACTTGTTCAAGTATTGGATTAAGGACTAACATAATCGATAATCGACATTATATCATGATTGTTGAACTGGATAGTGAATCCCTTGATTGCTGTGATCTTTTGAATGAATAGGTCAAGTGACTGCTGGGAAAGGGTAATGAAGGGAGAGAGAGCATAAAGATAATCCAATGGAAAGGCTGGGATCTCTAATGAAAGCAATTGTGATTGAGGAATTTGGTGGAGCGGAACAATTGAAGGAACAAGAAGTAGCCAAACCAGCATGTGGAGTGAATCAGGTGCTGATCCGAACGCATGCCACGTCGGTCAATCCGGTGGATTTTAAGATTAGACAAGGCTATATGAAAGAAGCAGCGGATAATTTTCCGTTGATTCTGGGCGGAGATGTTGCGGGTACTGTGGCTGAAGTAGGCTCGAATGTCACAAGGTTCAGAGAAGGTGACAGGGTATTTGCACGTCCGCGCGAATTCGGAACCTATGCAGAATATGTTGCAGTTGATGCAGACATTATTGCCCGTATACCGGAGAATTTAAGCTTCGAGGAAGCGGCAGCGATCCCGCTGGCAGCGATGACGGCTTGGCAAGCTCTTTTAGATCATGGACGTCTAGGCAAAGGGCAGAAGGTACTCGTCCATGCTGGGTCAGGTGGTGTGGGAACGTATGCCATTCAGATTGCCAAGTCCCTCGGCGCTGAAGTGGCTTCTACGGCCAGTGATTCAAACGAAGCGTTACTTCGATCGCTGGGTGTGGATCATTTTATCAACTATAAAAAAGAAGATTTCTCGGAGATTCTCTCCGGTTATGATGTTGTACTGGACACCATGGGTGGTGATATTCAGCGCGACAGCTTCAAGGTGTTGAAGTCCGGCGGGCATCTGGTATCCTTGGTGGAACAACCGGATGAGAAGCTTGCCAAGGAAGCTGGAGTGACGGCCAACGTCTTCATGATGGAGCCCAAAGGGGATCAACTGGATCAGTTGGCTGAACTGGCTGCGGAAGGCAAACTCAAATCGGTTATTGATGGAACCTACCCGTTAACTGAGCAGGGATTAAGGGAAGCACACGAGAAAAGTGAATCCCATCATACGCGTGGAAAACTCGTTATTCAGGTGCAATAGAGTTCATTAACTCATAGAAGTATGTGGACTCTTGAGTCCGATTCAGATTGTACCAGGCCTGTAAAGTTTCTGGTGTGAAGACATCCAGCTTCTTCAGTACATGCATCGTAAATTCTAACGGAGCTATTCCAGATGCAGTAACTACATTTCCATCGGTTACTGCTGGCTCCGTTTGATAATAAGCTTCTCCGGTATAATCTGGACATATCATCTTCAGATATTGCAGATCATTGCTTGTATGCTGTATGGAGTCCAGTAACCCCATCTTTGCGAGTCTAACTGTGGCACCACAAATGGCCGCAACAACCGTACCTTTTTCTATAGCGTCAGTAACTTTTTTTAATAGGGGATCATGGATGGTGTCCATCCAAGTATTTCCTCCCGGAAGAATGATGACGTCGTTACCTTTCAACGTACATTCATCAATCGAAATATGGGGAAGGATGTTCAATCCGCCCATGGTCGTTACCGGATGTTGATCTGCACCTACGGTTACAACCTGTAAAGGCTCAATATCTTTCTTAAAATATCTTCCCGAGTTCAGTTCAGCACTTAAATAACCTACCTCCCAGTCTGACATCGTATTAAATACATAAAGATATATGTTCTTCTTTTGCATCATACACTCCCCTTTTGTTATTCATGATTGATTGGATTACTCTTGTATTATAAAAAAACTTCACTGACATTTACCGTCAGTAAAGTTTTCAAACTTGATAATGATCAATGAGATCATGCAGAACTTCAACCATCCTTTGCTTCAAACTTATAGGTTCAATGACCTGAACAGATCTGCCATAGGATAAAAGCAAGGTAGGAACATATTGAAGGATGTCTTCTTTGTCGAGTGAGAATGTTGCTTTTTCAGCAGTCCGTTCTTGGAGATGGTGTCCCAAAAACCAATGCAGGCATAGGCCATCCAGTGTGCTTGATTTACCTGTAAGCACCAGAGGAATAAATGATGTCGGATTTTGTGCTTCCGGAAGGAGGCTGCCTCTGAAAAATTTACTTGCCGAAAAATGAGGTGGTCGGTTGAACATCATTTCTGTCTGGTTAGCACAAATGATTCGATCCACTCTAAAACTGCGAATGTCATTCCGAAAATGACAAAAGGCTATAACATACCAATGATGATTCCAATAGATTATTCCATAGGGGTCCACGATTCTAAACTTGGATTGCTCTTCGTGACTGGTTAGGTAATCGATTTTTACAGACGACTTTTGGAGTACACTTTGCTCTAATGTCTTTAATATGATCTCAGTACTGGGCTCTATTCTTGGCTTCCCAAGGGAACCGATCACTTCAACCCCTTCAAATTGTTGCTTAATCATATTCTCCTGTTCTTGATTGGAGTGCATCATAAGCTTTGAAGTTGCGCTATCTAATGCCTCTCCTAAAAAATACCCAGCTTCTTTGGCGAATATGGCAGCATGAAGTAATGTCGTTTTCTCTCCTACATCCAAAAGAAGAGGACTTTTAATGAATTGATTCAAGAGAGTATACCCGCCATGATGACCCGTGTCAGATATTATCGGTACTCCACTGGCGCAAAGTGCATCCATATAACGGTAAACGGTTCGTATATTCATTTCTAATTTTTCAGATATTTGATGGGCTGTAATTTTTCGGCCTGAGTTAAGCAGCCATAGGATAGCCAACATATTATCCAGCTTAGACATTAATTTCACCTCAGAGATTAATCAATCATTTATTTTCTGGTGTAATAGGATATAATAGGGGAAATTTATTCCATTCTGTGCATGAGGTGATACGGATGTCCAACGAACTCATTCAAGCCATTCAATTGTTAAAAGAAAAGAAGTGGGTGGATCTGACCCATACATTTGGACCGAAATCCCCACATTTCTCAGCTTTTGAAGAAGCACAATTTGATACGCTGTTTAATCACGATCAAGGTTTCTTTGCTCAGAGCTTCAAGTTCCCTGGTCAGTATGGTACACATCTTGATGCCCCGATTCACTTTGTTCGGGATACCCGGTATCTGGATGAACTAGGTTTGAAGGAGCTTGTGCTCCCGCTTATCGTCATTGACCAGTCAGCCGAAGTGGCGAATAACCCGGATTTTACACTGGATGTAGAGCATATTCATGAATTTGAAAGAGAACATGGCATGATTGAAGCAGGAAGCTTCGTAGCTTTACGTACGGATTGGAGCAAACGTTGGCCGAGTCATGAAGCATTTGATAACAAGGATGATGAGGGCAACAGTCATGCACCTGGATGGTCGGTGAGTGCACTTATGTTCTTATTTGAGGAACGAAAAATAAAGGCCATTGGGCACGAAACCTTTGACACGGATTCAGCCGTAGATTATCAGAAGAATGGGGCACTCCTGGCAGAATATTATGTGCTTGCTCAGGATACATACCAGGTTGAGCTGTTAACGAATCTGGATCAGGTGCCAGCTAAAGGCGCGGTCATCTTCAATATTGTACCCAAGGCGGAGAAAGCCTCCGGCTTCCCGGTTCGATCCTTTGCTATTCTGCCGTGAAACGGGGTAGGTCCAAGCATCATTCCATCTTCTTGGTACTGAAAACCGACCATTTTGAACGCGCACTAATAGATCAATCAGGTATTAACTAGATTAACTGATCCACATATGTAAGTAGCATGGGAGGCGCAATACGCCTCCTTTTTTATGTTGTTACTTTTGATCCGAATGAGGATCTTGATTAAATCTTTGAGAGATTTTCTTCTCTGTTTTTTTACGCCGTATCCAGCGTTTGAGTACACCTTCTTCTTTGCGTTCTTGCAGTGTCTCCTTCAAGCCTTGAATCATAAATTCCGATCTTCGTCTGTCATCCCGACCAATCTCGCGTAATTCTTTAATAAATTTGTCGTCCATATCTGCCTCTCGCTTATTCAGGATAATTTCATTATACCGAACGTACGTTCTTTTATCAAGTTTTACCATTATGAATGATGTTCGAGATCAATATAGTGAAAAGAAGCACAGGAACAATGCACGGCATGTGTGAGAATGGCACTAGAGGGGGCGATCATCATCCTTCTAAGATTGACTGTATGAGGCTGAGAAACGAGAGGAAGAAAGGAGCAATTCATGATGAAGCAAAGTGAAGGTAGATCGTGGTTACTCATTTTGATGCATGGAATTCTGGGGGTTGGGGCGATCGTTGGAGGAAGCATGTTAATCATCAACCCAACTGGAAATATGGTGAATTTGCCTGAATCTTTGTTGCTGAATTCTCCGTTTTCCAGTTTTTTGTTTCCGGGAATCATCCTATTGCTGGTTCTTGGTGTGATGCCTATAATGATTGCTATTGCACTCATACGCTACACTCCTTGGGCGCCGGGTGAGAGGCTGAATCTCTATCCTGACCGCTACTGGGCCTGGACTTTTTCCTTATACACGGGGTTTGCCCTCATCATCTGGATTATGGCGCAGGTGTATTGGATTCAGGATGTCTCTATCATTCACTTGGTCTATTTTGCATGGGGAGTGGGTATTCAAGTTGTGACTTTATTACCTTCTGTACAGCGAACATATTCGAAATAAACTGCTTGTATATGGAACTAACGGCTGTCGAAAGAATCGTTGAATGATTCTTTCGCCGGCTATTTGTTATGGGCCTCGAGCGGAAACATGTTGTTGTAGTTGACAAAGAACGGATATCCTCGCATACTTACGTAATAAACTTTATAAAGTATATTTATTAATGAGGAATAAGCATATGTATGAATATCGCAAAATCATAATTTGCAGGAAACAGGGAGGTGTGCATGGATGGTATACGTTATTATGGCAATTATAATTTGGGCTGGTGCCTATGCAAATATGGTCTTGTCAAAACAGCCGATTGAAGTAAAACCTGTGAAGTCGATGGATGATTTGTTTGAGTGAACAGAGCAACTTTGGCGATTCCGATTATTGGCGAGCACGAAGGAACTCGTGGGTTCGAGTAAGGTATTACGTTGTGCTATGATATGGAGTGAAATGACATCCATACCATTGCTTTGGCTCCATTGAACCAGAGTGGAAACGAGAGGGTTATGAAAAAAGCCAATGCTACAATGATGAAATACATCAATTTGAATAATGTGCGTGAAGTCATGCAGCAGATCGAGACGGCAACCAAACCGCAATTAGCCTCATTAACCAATCTTAGTGTGGTTACGATCAATGCGCTGATCCAGGAATTATGTGATGGCGGAGAGTTGTTCCAGGATAAAGTGGTTCCCTCGAATGGCGGGCGTCCTGCTCAGGCATATCGATATAATTATAATTACAAGCTTGCTTTGGTTCTTTACATCAAAGAGATGAAAGGCCAGGAGTTGATTTCGGCAACGGTCATGAATCTGGAGAATAAGGTTGTGTTGAAGGAAGAGAGCATTCTGCCTGCTTTTGATAAACAACATTTGCTGCAACTTATTGCGCGTTTCGTTGCGGAGTACCCCTCCATTGATATGATTGGCATCGGAATTCCAGGACAAGCCGTGGACGGGGATATCACGGTGAGCAGTCATGAAGAGCTTATCCATTCCCATCTGATACGGGAGATCGAGAGCGAGTTCCAGCTGAACGTTCTCGTGGAGAATGATGTGAATGCAGCGATTAGCGGGTACTGTGCACAGCATGCTGATCTGAAAGAACAGAGTGTAGCAGGAATTTATTTTCCTAACCGATACCCGCCGGGTATGGGCATGATGTTGAATGGACAGATGATCCGCGGGAAAAACGGGATGTTTGGTGAGGTTAAGTATCTTCCTTATTCACCAGATTGGAGACGTGACATGAGTAAAAACGACTTTGTGGTGCAGGTATGTCATATTCTGCAAACGATCAATGCCGTCGTCGCCCCGCACCAGATTGTCATTTATCAGGAACGTGTGGAGAGAGAAGAACTGGATTTGGCGTGGAAACAGTACGGGGAGCAGAATCCCATGCCGGCATTGCCCGAGATCGTACATCAGGACTCGTTTCAACATGATTTTGATGCTGGGTTAAGGGGAATGGTTCTTAAGGCGTTGAAGAGGAGGATTCATCATGCGTGAAGAAGAGAGAATCATGAAGGGCATATTGTTTAGTCCAAGTGATCCGGAATTAAAGACTATCAAAAGGCGGGCCCATAATCTCAGTCAGCGTTACAGTCAGACATTTGAGGAACAGACGCAGGAAAGGGAACAAATATTGCAACAGCTATTGGGGCAGATCGGTAAAGGTGGATTCCTGCAAGGCCCCATCTTCTTTCATTATGGTGTGCATACCCGGATAGGCGATCACTTCTTCGGTAATTACAATCTGACGATACAAGATGATGCACCAGTGACGATCGGGGACTATACCAGTTTTGGTCCCAACGTTACGATTGTTACTCCCATTCATCCCATGATTGCCAGCGAGCGGAGACAGATGGTGGATCAGAACGGTGATGTGAAGTCGCTATGTTATGCCAAACCTGTCACGATTGGAAACGATGTATGGATCTCGGCGAACGTCACGGTGTGCGGAGGTGTAACCATTGGAGATGGATGTGTCATTGGAGCTGGGAGTGTCGTGACTCGTGATATTGCACCGCATTCATTTGCAGCAGGCGTTCCGTGTAAGGTGATTCGCAAAATTACTGAAGCAGACAGCATGCTCAATTACCCCGATGTTTTGGCAGATTGCCGTGTGCTGGAAGAATAAAAAAGCTGTCACCAGGATCGGTAGATGATCCAGTGACAGCTTTTTTGGTATACGTTTATTTGGAGGCGTTATAGTTGCTCAAGAATTCTTTTACTTTTGCAGGATCAGCTTTCAATTCATTCCCGGTCGGAACGAGCGGGCTTACTGTGGAGTATGCTTTGAGTTTGTTATTCTTGTAGAAGCTCAAAATTTCATCCTGATTAATGGAGTACAGTACGGCTTTTCTCAAATCACTGCTCTTGGCCACATCACGGTTGGCCGTGTTGAACAAGAGATAAGAAACAGCGTTGCTCGGAATGCTTTGCAGATGCAATTTGCTGTCATTTTTGATGATGTCATACTTGGTTTCAGGCACACCGTAGTATAGATGAATTTCACTGCTGCGAAGAGCAGAGAGGGCGCTGTCTGCATCCGCGATGAACCGGACATTGACCTGAGCAATTTTCGGTGCATATTCAGTGCCTTTGCGGTATCCCGGATTTTGCAAGAATACAGCTTCATAGTCATTTTTATATGACAAAATATAAGGTCCGCTCGTATACAGGGTGTTATTGTATGATGCGCCTTCAGTCACCGTGTTCTGATCACCGTAAGGAATATCTTTGTTGACGTCAAAAGAAGCTACATCATAAGTGTTGATGCTCTCCACCTGTTTTTTTGAGACGATCCCGGCTGATTGGTGAGCCAGGTAGTTCAGTACTTGTGGGAAAGGTTCCGTTGTTGTCAGTTTAACGACCTGATATTTTCCTGCGCTATTATCCGCTTTGGTTTTGTCAGTTACGAGTTCTGTAATTTTGCTGCCCAGTCCTTGTTCCAATGCTTCGAGGATTGTGCCGTTACCGCTGGATTGTTTAATGGATTGCAATGCACTCAGATCCGTTACAACCTCAGCTTCTTTGATATGTTCATGCAGACTGTATGTCCGGTGATCCGGAACGGAATCTTTGTTTTTCGCACGATCCAGGGAGAAGATGACATCATCTGCACCGACACGTTCTCCTGTATCTACAGCTTTTTTGTTATCAATCTTCGCAAAGTTGATATCGTCTCTGAGAATGAAGTAGTAATCTGAATTACCTTCAGCAATGCTAAAATTATGAGACAATGATCCTTCTGCTGTCAGTTGATCGTCATCTGTGAGGTTAACGAGACGTACATACATATTCGTATTCAACTGGTTGATGGAACCGTCATTTCCTTTGATCGGATCAAGGGAAGTCAGTACGGATGCGCTTTGCGTCAGAATCAGCGGATCTTTGGCATTTTTGGAGCTGTCCTTGAATTCAATCGGTTCCCAGGCCATCGCGCGGGATTTGGAGAGACGCACGGTTTCGACATTCAGAATGTCTTTGTTCACAGCCTGACTTTTCAGGGAAATGTACAGAGGAGCGATATAAGCCTGATCCGTTACCAAGCGATCTTCCAATTGTTTGTACGTATCTTTGTATTGGTCTGGTGTTTGGGTAGCTGCCTGATCGATAAGCTTATCAATCTCCCCATCTGCGAGGATACTGTAATCTCCACCTGTTTTGAAAAGAGAACGTACGGCATAATCGGGATTTCCCGTTACCGTTGTCCAGCTGGACAAGGCCATGTCATAATTCCCTGCATCCTGCTGGGATTTGAAGCTGCCGTAATCCGGTTGAAGGTTCAGCTTCACATTGAAGCCGTTTTTGGTCAGCTGGTCGCGGACAATGTTTACATCATTTTCGGAAGAACTCATGGCGAGTAGCTCAATGTCTGCCGGTTTTTGTGCAGTTTCGGTTGTTGTGTCCGCTGGTGCGGTCTCCGCCTGGGATTCGGTTTTTGTTTTTACACTGCAACCGGAAATCACAATGACGAGAATTAGTAGCAATGAGATCAGTGTCCGTTTTTTCATGGGATTACCCTCCATATTTATAATGTGTGATGTGTGAATTCTTTATATATCCTTCATTTCAACCAATCATTTAGGCCTTCTCCAGCTTGGGATCGAGCGCATCACGCAGACCATCACCGAGGAAGTTAAACGAAAGAACCAGCAGAATAATAGCCAAGCCTGGATAAATCGCCAGATAAGAGTGAGTCTCCAGGTATGTACTGCCTAGCTTCAGGATGTTACCCCATTCCGGAATATGCGGCTCCACGCCGAGTCCCAGATAACTCAGACTGCTGGTAGCAATAACGGCTCCACCAATCGTGAGTGTAGACTTGATAATCATGGGTGCAAGGGAGTTGGGAATAATGTGTTTGAAAATAATCGTACGATTGTTGTACCCCAGTGCACGTGCAGCTTCCACAAATTCAAATGTAGATACATAGAGTACACTGGCTCTCATCGTACGGGCGTACGTTGGAATGGAACCCAGACTAAGCGCCAGAATAAGATTGACCGTATTCGCTCCGAACGCCGCAATAATGGCAATGGCAAGCAGAATGCCCGGAATGGCATAGAGAATATCAAGCAGTCGCATGATGATGTTATCCGTATGCCTACCGTAGAAGCCAGAGAGCGCTCCAAGGACTCCACCGATTAACACAGGAATGATCGTCGACATGCAACCTACGATCAAGGAGATCCGGGCACCGAATACAATCCGGGAAAATAAACATCGTCCGAAGTCATCCGTTCCCAAGGGATACGCGAGGGAAGGCGATTGTAGCAGAGCGGAATAGTTATTTTCCACAGCCATGCTGTAGTCAAAGGTAAAGAAGCTGCAGATCGATATCGAGAACAGAAAAATGATAAAAAACAAACCGGACATGGCAGTCATATTCGGAGCAAGGCGCTCCCACAGATCGTTCCAGAAGTTTGATTTTTGTTTCCCCTGTCTGCGAATGCGTCCAATAATGGAAATGCCGAGCAATAGTGCGAATACATTACCTGTGATCGAGGTCAGCATCAGTACCACACTTACACCGATCATCCAGCGAGGGAGGATCGAGGTCGCGTTATAACGGGATACGATAATTAGAACGACCAGGTCGATGACCAGAATAAAGATCAGCACCGCCATGGCAGGCAGGAAGTTGTCAGCCACATAAGGTTTGAAGATATTTAATGCGGATACACCGATCACGAACAGTTGGGTTAACAACATGTACACCGCAAAGGTATACTCCACGTTCCTGGATTTTCGAATCAGATGAAAGGCTGCCGTTACGATAAATATATTGCCTGAAATGATAGCAAGTAGTTGAACCCAGGCAAGCCTGCGAGTCAGAGCAGAGACTGTACCGGTGCGGATCAAGTCTTTTCGAATCCGAAACGTGATGACAGTTTGCACTAGTGTGAAGAATACGTAGATCCCAAGGATCGTTAGCAGAAATGGTTTGAACGTCTGCTCGCTCCAGTCATAACTGTTGAACAACAGCAATGCAGTCAAGAGAAGAGACGTGACCCAGGCGAAGCTCGCCTGGCTGTATTCACGAGAAGACTTAAGCCGGAAACGCATTTCTTGTGTTAAAGACGAGTTTGTCATAGTACACCTGCTTTAAGAGGTAGTTCAAAAAGTTCACACATTAATATTGTTTCATCTTGGAGCGCACTCTTGGATCAATAAAAGCATACAGCAGATCAACCGCTACATTAATAATGGAGATTGTAATGGCTGTGTAGATTACTCCGCCCATGATACTCGGAATATCGGGGATGAATTGTTTATCCACAATGTAGCTGCCGAGACCGCTGATATTAAACACTTTCTCCGTTACCGCTGCTCCGCCCAACATGGCTCCGAATTGAAGTCCAACTACCGTTACGATGGGAATTAATGCATTGCGCACAGCATGTTTCAGCATGACTTGGCGTTCGCTTAATCCTTTGGCACGGGCGGTCATGACATAATCCTCATGAATGACTTCCAGTGTAGAAGAGCGGGTCATCCGAGCCACCGCGGCCGTGAGACCCGTACCCAGCACAATGGTCGGCATAATGATCGACAGCCAGTTCTGCGGGTTGAAGGTGGCGGGAAGCCACTGCATTTTGATCGAAAAGTTCAGAATGAAAATAAGCCCTTGCCAGAAATTCGGGATGGATAATCCAATCAGAGCAATAAACATGAAGGTGTAGTCGAACCACGAATTAGGCTTAATTGCTGAGATAATGCCAATGGGTAATGCAATGACAAGTGCTAACAGCAGGGAAATGACCGCAAGCGTCAAGGTAATGGGAAACTTCCTTGCAATCGTGGCTGTTACGTCTTCATTTCCTGCAAAAGATTTGCCAAGATCGAAGAAGGCGACGCCCTTGATATTGTTCCAAAGCTGTGTAAGATAAGGCTGATCCAAGCCATACACCTGATTGAACGCGGCAATCTGTTCCTGCGTTGCTGTTTCTCCCAGAATGTTAGCTGCCGGGTTGAACGGAGACAGATACAAAATTGTAAATACGAGTGTAGCTACGCCCAGAATGACAAATACCGTCATCAGTATTCTTTCAAATATGTACTTTAGATAAGGATTACCATACAAGAACAGGATGCTATACATGAGACAGCCTGGAATAATGGATATCGCCAAAAACCATGGTTTGTTGATCAGTGAGTGGAATGTATCGGCCATTGTAAGACGTTGATTTCCTTGTTGCTGAAGTATGCGGGATGTCCGCTCCTTCAATTCCGTCTGAACGCTCTCCTCCAACCATTCCTCGGTCTGACGTTTGAATTCTCCCTCACTGACCTGCTGCTGGAAAAAACGATGTTTGCGACGCAGTTGTTCTTCCACTTCCAACTTCAGTCTGTTCCGGTAGGAAGAAGCGAACAGTTCTTGCTCAGCGGCCTGTCTGGCAGCTACCCAGCCGTCATTTTTTCGATGTGAACGCCATATTAGAAACACGACTAAATTGATCGGTAATCCAAGAATGAACAGAACGTATCGATAGTAAGGATGAAGCAGCATTTTGCCATAAATAAAGCTTAAATTGTGTACCAACCGTGAGATTCTACTGCCATCTGCAAGATTCAAACCAAGTGTACCTCCTTTCATTCAGGTTTAAATTGCATTATTCCGATTGATATAGTATATATTATTTAGGGTCTAAACAATTGTCAAGGAATTAAATGGTATACATATGAGTGAATGAGAAAAACGGATGAGAGCTGGTGATTGCATGGAACCTTTACTGAAAGTTAATGAGTTATCTGTCTCTTTTCACTCCGGAGAGAGTGAGTTTCAGGCAGTGCGAGAAGTAAGTTTTGAAGTGCGAAAAGGGGAGACACTAGGCATTGTAGGCGAATCGGGAAGTGGAAAGAGTGTAACCGCACGTTCCATTATGAGACTGCTTGCATCGCCTCCTTCGCAGATGAAAAAGGGAGAAATTCTATTTAAGGGTGTCGACCTTGCCAATAAAACGCAGAAAGAGATGGAGAGCATCCGTGGGCGTGATATTGGTATGATCTTTCAAGATCCGATGAGTTCCCTTAATCCGACAATTAAAGTGGGGAAACAGATCTCTGAGAGTCTAATCAAACACCAGAAGGTGTCCAAAAGGGAAGCCAAGAAGCAGGCGATTGCCATGATGGAGCGGGTGGGGATAACTCGCAGCGAAATACGCTACAACCAGTATCCGCACGAATTCTCCGGAGGCATGCGTCAGCGGGTCATGATCGGTATTGCACTCGCTTGTCGTCCTGAATTACTCATTGCCGATGAACCGACAACCGCTCTGGACGTTACGATTCAGGCACAGATTTTGAATTTGATGAAAGATATGCAAGAGCAACTGGGCACATCGATTATCCTGATCACGCATGACTTGGGCGTAGTAGCGGGCATGTGTGATCGGGTTGTTGTGATGAAAGAAGGACAGATTGTGGAAACTGGGACGACGGCAGAGATTTTTGCTAATCCCAAACACCCGTATACGATCAGGCTTCTGAATGCATTACCACGTTTGGATCAGAAGAAAAAGCCAAAACGGGTATCCATGGTTCCGAGAGATCTGGAAGACGATCAGCCATTGCTTGAGGTGAAGTCGCTCAAACAACATTTTAATCTGGGCAAAGGCAACACTTTAAAGGCTGTGAATGATATCAGTTTCCATATTCGGCAAGGAGAGACACTCGGCGTTGTGGGAGAATCCGGCAGTGGTAAATCGACCACGGGGCGCGCCATTCTTCGATTGCATGAGCCAACAGGTGGGGATGTGCTGTTTAAGGGAGTTCCGCTCAATCGTCTGTCCGCTTCGGAGATGAAAACGATGCGCAGACATATGCAGATTATTTTCCAGGATCCCTATGCATCTCTGAATCCCAAAATGAGGATAATGGATATCATTGGAGAAGCGCTTGATATCCATCAACTTGCAGGCAATGCCGCTCAGCGGGAGAAACGGGTGGAGGAATTGCTGGAGATGGTGGGTCTTGATCCTGCCCATGCGCAGCGTTATCCACATGAATTCTCGGGAGGACAGCGACAGCGGATCGGTATAGCGCGAGCTCTGGCTGTGGAGCCGGAATTCATCGTATGTGACGAACCATTGTCTGCACTGGATGTATCGATCCAGGCTCAGATCGTACAATTGCTTGAAGAGTTGCAGCAGCGACTCGGATTGACGTATCTGTTCATCGCGCATGACTTGTCCATGGTTAAACATATCAGTGATCGAGTGGCTGTGATGTATAACGGGAAAATTGTGGAGCTGGCTGAGAGTGAAGAACTGTATTCCAACCCGCAACATGCCTACACCAAGGCATTGCTATCAGCTATTCCTGTGCCTGATCCGGCGATCGAAGCGAAGAAAAAGAGGCATGTTGTCAAAGAAACATCTGTTGAAGCAGAGGACCGTTATAATCTGGAACATTCCAAGTGGGTAGAAGTTAAGGAAGGCCACTGGGTAGCCATATCAAGCTAAAGTGATGTGACTCAATTTAGCTAAAAAGAACCCCGACAATGATCACTATAGATCGTTGTCGGGGTTGTGTTGGATGTACTTGATTTTATTAATATAATGGCAATACTCAAAAGCGATTATTTGAATTGAACGGATTTCTTGATGGTATCAATCTCTGCTTTGGTTGCATCATCCATGTAAGTGAAGATGAAGTTGAAAGCATATCCTTCAATAATCGTGCTGTAGTAGTCCTGAGTAATCGTTGAACCGTCACCTGCATCCATCGTAATTTGCATCAGATCCATCTCTTTACCACCGATGGTTTCGGTTGTCATCTCTTTATAATCATAAGGGAACTGGCTATCCACCATGAATTTTTTGGTTGCTTCCAGGTAGTCTTTACCTGTACGAATGCCTTGCAACAAGCTTACTTTCTCAGCAATGGCCATAGCGGAAGGACCAACTTGACCTCCGTCCAATGGATACTGTGAAGCCATAAGCAGATTCAATGTTTTGGTTTGAGACAGTTCAATTTGTTTTTTCTTCGTTTCATCATCACCAGCAATCGCTTCGGATGATGCGCTTGTCAGTTCATTCATACCCGCAGCATCCTGGAACTCCCAAGCTTCCGGGAATTTCAGAGATACGCCGAAATAGTCATTGGTGTAAGAGCCTTTTTGTGTAGTCCCCAGCTCAACGTCTTGGGAATTATCCGTTTCCTTGGACTCTTCGCTTGCAGGTTCAGTGTTCTCTGTTTCTTCTGTATTGGCTGTCTCAGAATCAGTGCCAGTCGTTGTTTCAGTTGCGGCAGGCTCTTTTGTTGCGGCTGTGTTATCTGCCTTGTCACCGCAAGCGGCTGCAACCAGCATAATCATCATGAGCATTGCGAATAAAGAAGCTTTCTTTGGAATTGTCATATTACCCTCCTGAAATGTGTGTGTGTGTGTTTTCTCTCTCTACATCTTGCTTGTTTCCTAAATTGTAGCACAAACGTTCCCATTTACTACCTATAGGAATCTATAGGGGTCCTTTATAAATAAGACAATCGGCTGGCAATTGAAACAGCTTCCGTGCTGGATTGCACACCTAATTTGTTGAAAATCACTTTTTTATGATGATTCACAGTGCATTCCTTGATTTTCAATTTCAAAGCAATAGCTTTCACAGTGAACCCTTTCGCGATCATTTCCAGAATGGTTAACTGACGCGCTGTGAACTCCACCGCTGGTTTGTCACAAGCTTCAGTAGCCTGCTGATTTTGGTAACTGTTCTGCATATATGCAGGAATCAGCTTGGCAATAGCAATAAGCTCGCCCTGCATATCCGCGTTAATGGTGGACACATCCAGATAACCGAAATGCTGCGATTCCATGGATAGAGGGGCAGCGTAGCAATGCCAGCTTTGAAAATAGGGGCTTTCATGCTGCTCGGGCAACAGAAGCACAGGTTCATTGCTGTCCATCGTTACAGAAATGGCGTTGACTCCACAGCTCTGTGCAGTGAAGATCATGCCCGGACGAATGGGTGAACCTTCTACTACCGTTTCCAGATCTGGACTATAATCCATGGAGAGAAGCACACCGTCCATATCTGTGAGTAGAAAAAGATAAGTGCCCGTTAAATTCTCTTTAATATGCGAGAGGCTGTTCTGGAATGCATGAATCAGGAAATGATTGCTTTTGCGAAGTCTGTCCAGTTGAGATTTAGGTAAATAATCGAACGGAGCCGTTTCTGTTAGATGCTTGCACATGGCGGACTCCTTGTGCCGTGAGGCAAGTGTAATGGCAGGCATGTTTGATTCCTCCTTCCTGCACAGTCGCTAGTAAGCGTAGGATCTGATTGAATCTGAGGTGCGTCATCCAATCGTTTTGATAACGTGCCCTTCCTGGTTTTTAATTTCTGTTTTAACAATCTGAACAAGCATATGATCCAATGAAGCGATCTCGAATGTTCCTTCAACCGGACGAAGATTCTGCACCAGCTCTTCAACAATCTGTGTGTTCACCGTCAGGGTAACTTGTTTGTCGGATTCCACGACTGCTGGAGCTTCTCCAGCTTCGAATAGAATATTGGTCTCAGGTCCGATCAAGGACAGAGATTCGCCTTTCGAAATTCGGCTACGAAGGATGGTTCCGACTAATACAGCCTGTTTGGCTCCAAGCTGGAGTTTGCCCGGAACAGTCTTTATCAGCATTTTTTTACGCGGGGACTCCCAGCCCAGTTGTTGTATGAATAAAAATGCTGTGCTCGATCCGTCCTGTTCCATTCCATGCTCAACCGCTTGTACAACAGAAGGAATATCTGCGTACGAATTTCTCATCAGATCGGTCACGTATTTGGGCATGAAATTGGAGCAGGCCGAGAGGAAGCCGCGCGCATTCCATGTTTGAATCATTTCCAGCTCCCGACCTGTAATCCCAACCATCTGAATAAACTGCACTGAACCGTTAGGCGTAGAGATCGCTGGTAGATCCGGATCTTCAATAAACGAGAGCGCAGTCAACAAAGTATCAGACTCCAGACAGATGGGTCCATTGGCGTCCATGTAATCTCCTGGCTGAAAGATATTTCCGCTAGTGAACACGTAACGTCCTACATTTTGAAGCAGATTCAGCGCCCAGGCTGGCGGAGAAGTCTCTCCTTCACTGCGTGTAAGGCGAAATGTGAGTTCAAAACCATACCCGCTTTTGGATGCATCCTGCATTTCTTTTCCATATAATTCAGAGAAACCATATGTGACAAAATGCCAGTGGGGCATGGGTGTATTCACTGCATAAACACTGATGCCATCGAGAGGGTCCGGACCTCCGAGCATGTAAGGAATGGATGTTCCATAATGGTGCGGCTCCTGTTCACCGTATAGCTCACCGATGGTTTTATCAATTGCATCCCAACCGGATGTGTTTTCTTCATAAGTCATTTGTTGAATCCTCCTGTACTAGTCTTTCCCCCTAAAAACATTTAAAATTAAGTCTACCTGTTACAGAAACGGATTCAAGCGGCTTAAGGATGAATTGTGTCAGATAGGACTTCGGTGTTATTAATAGCAATCCAGGGAGTGAATTTACATGAGTATGAAAGATATGTATTTCAGAGAGTTTAAGCAGGCAAGCTGGGACTCATTTTCCGAACTGTTTGAAGAATTTGAAAATAAACTGGACCCTGCGTGGGTAAAACGTGCGCGAATACATGGGATTCCGGCGGACATAAGTCGGGTACTTTTGTATGAAATGGGGGAGTACACTTTTGAATGGATCATGAAAGATATCCCGGCTTTAGGGGACCAAAGTCCTGCTACATATCTGGAAACCGAGGAGGGAGCGCAGGCATTAAGGGCAGCCATTATGCATATGCCGCGTTAATTTTTTGTTATGGAAAGAATGGGCGAACGATCCTATGATCCAGTGAAGTTGATTTTGCAAAATAGATATGTTACGCTTACATTACAAGAGCAAACACAACAGAATACGCAATAACATCTTTTGATGGATTGTAACTGTGAAGACAGGCAAAACCTAAACTGATGGTGAAATGAAGGCCCCTTTTTTTGGTGCTATTTTACCTTGAGTTTAGGTTTTTCTTGTTTTCTGCTCTAAATCACACCATTTTTCAGTTGGAAAAACCAAAATAAATTTCGAAAAGAGGTTGTTGTTCATGACCACGGCAAAAAAAGGATTCCCCGAAAACTTCCTATGGGGCGGCGCTACAGCTGCCAATCAATTGGAGGGTGCATTCGATAAGGACGGCAAAGGCCTCTCCACAGCGGACATGATTGCTCATGTTCCGAAAGAGAAGCGTACAGGCGGACATGCCATGGAAATTTCCTCTTCCCGAATTGAAGAGATTCTCTCCGGCAAAATTGAAGAACGTTTCCCGAAACGTTTTGGTATCGATTTTTACCATCACTTTAGAGAAGATATTGCATTGTTCGCTGAAATGGGCTTCAAAGTATTCCGCTTATCCATTCACTGGGCACGCATTTTCCCGAACGGTTATGATCAAGAGCCAAATGAAGCAGGTTTGAAATTCTACGATGAAGTATTCGACGAATTGTTGAAATATGGCATTGAGCCGCTCGTTACATTGTCTCACTACGAGACTCCGCTTGGCTTGACGCAAAAATATAATGGCTGGGCTGGTCGTGAAGTAATTCAGCACTATGTTAGATATGCTGAAACGGTATTTAACCGTTATAAAAATAAAGTGAAATACTGGCTGACGTTCAATGAGATTAACGTCATGCTATTCAGCCCATACACTGGCGGCGGCATTCTGATCGATAAAGTGGACAACAAGCTGCAAACGACGTATCAAGCGCTTCATCATCAATTTGTAGCAAGTGCCATGGTAACGAAGCTTGCACACGAAATTATCCCTGGTTCCCAAGTCGGCTGTATGCTTGCTCGTATGGAAACTTATGCAGCCACATGTAATCCGGTAGATGTTCGTTTGGCTCAGCATGAGAATCAGATTAACCTCTTCTTCACGGACATGCATGCTCGTGGTAAGTACCCGAACTATATGGCTCGTTATTTTGAAGAGAACAACATTGTCATTCAAAAAGAAGCGGGCGATGATGAAATTCTGCTCAACAATACAGTTGATTTCATCTCCTTCAGTTACTACATGTCCGTGACCAAATCGGCTTCTGCCAACGAAGCAGAGACATCCGGCAACTTGACTGGTGGCGTGAAAAACCCTTATCTGGAAGCGTCCGACTGGGGCTGGGAGATCGATCCGATCGGTCTGCGCGTAACCCTGAACAACTTCTGGGATCGTTACCAGAAACCATTGTTCATCGTGGAAAATGGTTTGGGTGCCTATGATAAAGTTGAAGAAGATGGTTCGATCCATGACTCCTATCGTGTGGATTACCTGAAAAAACACATCGAACAAATGAAAGAAGCCATCAAAGATGGTGTGGATCTGATTGGATTTACAGCATGGGGTCCGATTGACCTGGTGAGCATGTCCACTTCCGAAATGTCCAAACGTTATGGTTTCATCTACGTGGATCTGGACGACGAAGGTAACGGAACACTGAAACGTTCCAAGAAGGATTCATTCGACTGGTACAAAAACGTAATCTCCAGCAATGGTGAGCAACTGTAACTCGCTCGTTCACAGGATTGTTACCGCACAGGAAGCGGGCAAAACCTAACACGAAAGTTGGCAAGCAGGGAATCCAATGTCCCTGTCAGCCCTTTTGGTTGGAGATTGTCCGCTTTTTCCTGTCGGAAAAGGATAGAGGAAAGCATTTAAACAAAGAATGAAAATACCGTTACTTAGAGAGGAAGGATTGACATGACAACACCATTTCCGAAGGATTTCCTATGGGGCGGAGCTGTAGCAGCCAACCAACTTGAAGGAGCTTATAATACAGATGGCAAGGGCCTTTCTGTTCAAGACGTAATGCCGCACGGGATTACAACGCCCAGAACGGAAGGACCTACTGAGGATAACCTGAAACTGATCGGGATTGACTTTTATAACCGTTACAAAGAAGATGTTAAGCTGTTTGCTGAAATGGGCTTCAAAGTGTTCCGTACATCTATCGCCTGGTCCCGTATCTTTCCTAAAGGTGATGAATTGGAACCAAACGAGAAGGGTCTGCAATTCTATGATGATCTGTTCGATGAGTGCCATAAGTACGGCATTGAACCCCTCGTAACCATCTCTCACTATGAGACACCGCTACATTTGTCCAAAACATATGATGGATGGGTTAACCGTAAAATGATTGAGTTCTACGAGCGTTATGTAACGGTGCTCTTCAACCGTTTCAAAGGCAAAGTGAAATACTGGCTGACGTTCAACGAAATTAACTCCATTCTGGAGGAGCCATTCATGAGCGGCGGGATCTATACGCCAAAAGCAGAACTGTCCAAACAGGATCTGTATCAAGCAATCCATCATGAATTGGTAGCCAGTGCGTTAGCAGTGAAACTGGGACATGAAATTATGCCTGAAGCCAAAATTGGCTGTATGGTACTGAGCATGCCTACGTATCCGCTGACTCCGAATCCGGATGATGTGGTTGCAGCGATGCATGCTGAACAGCGCAATGATATCTTTGCTGATATCCATGCGCGTGGTTACTATCCGAAATACATTAATCGTTATTTCAAAGCAAATAATATCAATATCAAGTTTGAAGACGGCGACGCTGAAATTCTGAAGCACACCGTAGACTTTATCTCGTTCAGCTATTATGTAAGTATCTGTGAGACAGGTGATCCCCAGAAACGTATTGAAGGAAAAGGCAACTTGTTTGCAGGGGTACAAAACCCTTATCTCCAAGCGAGCGAGTGGGGCTGGCAGATCGATCCGCAAGGACTGCGCGTAACCTTGAACAAATACTGGGACCGATATCAAAAACCATTGTTTATTGTCGAAAATGGTCTGGGCGCAGTAGATGAGCTGATCACCGACGAAAATGGCAATAAAACGGTGAACGATGATTACCGTATTCAATACTTGAATGACCACTTGGTACAAGTGGGTGAAGCTCTTGAGGATGGCGTGGAAGTGATGGGTTATACGTCATGGGGCTGTATTGACCTGGTGAGTGCTTCAACAGCAGAGATGAAGAAACGATATGGTTTCATCTATGTCGATCGCAACAATGATGGTTCAGGAACACTGGATCGATACAAGAAAAAATCTTTCCACTGGTACAAAGAAGTTATTGGTACAAATGGCGCAAGTCTTAAACGTAACAATAAGTAAATAGTAGTTCTTAAGGCATGGTTGTTATGCACCTTCTTATGTCATATTAATGCACATTAACCGCTTTCACAAAAACATTGTCAGATGGATAATTATATGGTAAGATGGGCCTAAGGCTAATGAATACTGGATTGTTACTGTTCAATCAGGCAAAACCAGAGGCGGGGCATATTTCGTGACCTGCTTTGGTTTTGCCTTTTACTACTTTGACGGTGCAAGGTGATGTGAAGAAATGAAAATTGAGAAGGTGCTGAACAACAACGTAGTTACCGTAATTGATCCGGGAGGAAACGAGCTGGTCGTTATGGGGCGTGGAATTGCCTTCAAAAAGCATACTGGTGAATCGATAGACGAGAGTCTCGTCGAAAAAATATTCTCGCTTGAAAGTAAGGAAGTATCACAGAAACTTAAAACGCTTCTGTCAGATATCCCGGTTGAATATGTCGAGTGCTCGGATGAGATTATCCGTTATGCCGAGACGGTGTTGGGTGAGAAGCTGCATGAGAGCATCTACATTTCACTGACGGATCATATTCATTTTGCCATTGATCGACATCGTCAAGGATTGCAGATCCGTAACGCATTGTTCTGGGAGATCAAGCGCATGTACCGGAAGGAATATGCCATTGGACTTAAGGCGCTACAGATTATTGAGGAAACATTAGGTGTCCTGCTTCCCGAAGACGAATGCGCATTCATTGCGATGCATCTGGTCAATGCCCAGATGAACGGTGAGATGAGGGAAACGATCAGTATTACAAACATCGTTAAGGACATTCTTAATATCGTAAGACGCAGCTTTGTGATTGAACTTGATGAAGATTCATTGAGTTATTATCGATTTTTAACTCATCTGAAGTTCTTTGCCCAACGTGTATTGCAAGGGACGGCAATTGAAGATAAAGAAGAAGATAATCCGCTTCATGACTTGGTGAGCAAGCAGTATCCTGAAGCACATGCATGTGCAGTAAGGATCAGTGACTATACGCGTAAGATCTATAATCGGGTGTTGTCCAAGGAAGAAATACTGTATCTGACCATTCATATTGAACGAATTGTCAGAAATGAACAAACAATTGAATAAAATTAGGATTGTTACTGCTAAAAAGGCAAAACCTAAACGTTGAATAATGATAAGCTTTTCTGCTTTGTCATTATTCAGTGTTTAGGTTTTTTTTTAACCTTCATTACACATAAAAGGAGCAAAACACAATGGATAAACAACAATTGTCCAAGGATATTTTGAAGCTTGTTGGTGGCGAAGAGAATATCGATCAAGTCACTCACTGTATGACAAGACTCAGATTTAACCTGAATGACAACCAAAAAGCGGACAAAGCGACGCTAAAAAATACACCAGGCGTGATGGGCGTGATGGAGAACGGCGGACAGTTCCAGGTTATCATCGGTAACGATGTACCTGTCGTGTATAACGCACTTGTTGGCAACATGTCCAAATCACCAACCGCAGATAATGCATCATCAGCTGCTTCAACTGGAGAAAAGAAAAAGAGAAATCCAATAAGTGCGCTGTTCGACTTCATCTCAGGAGTATTTACTCCAATCCTGCCAGCCATTACGGGTGCAGGTATGATCAAAGGGATCGTAGCGATCCTTGTAGCCCTGGGCTGGTTGTCTGATACCAGCTCAACCTATATCATCTTGTCTGCAATCGGGGATGGTGCCTTCTACTTCCTGCCAATCATTCTAGCAATTAGTGCTGCACGTAAGCTGGGTAGTAATATGTATATTGCTGCAGCGCTCGCAGCGGGTATTATGCATCCGACGATTACAGCATTGCTTGCCAATGGTGATACCACATTTGTGGGAATTAAGGTTATAGCAGCGACATATTCTTCTACGGTAATTCCGATCATTCTCGCCATCTGGATTGCTTCTTATGTCGAGAAAGCTGTTGATCGTGTTACACATGCTTCATTGAAACTTCTGATTGTTCCGACGGTTACCCTGTTGATTATGGTTCCACTGACGTTGATGACTGTTGGACCATTGGGTACGGTTCTTGGTAATGGTTTGTCCGGTGGTATTTCATGGTTGTTCGACAATATGTCCATCTTCGCAAGTATTCTGATTGGTGGTACGATGTCACTGCTGATCATCACAGGTATGCACTATGCACTGTTGCCAATCATTGTCGGTTCAATGACAACACTGGGTTACGACTTTATTATTCCACTGATGTTTGCAGCTAACCTGGCACAAGGTGGTGCAGCATTTGGTGTAGGTCTCAGATCGAGAAATAGCAAAACCAAATCCCTTGCCTATTCCACAGGTCTTACGGCTATTATGGGGATTACGGAACCAGCGATGTATGGTATCAACATGAAGTTCAAAAAACCGTTTATTGCAGCTCTTATTGGTGGAGCTATCGCAGGCGGATTCATGGGGATCGTCAATGTTAAAGCATATGTACTTACAGGTCTAGTGGGTCTGCCAAGTATCGCAGCATTTATCAGTCCGGCAATTAGCACACTGCTCTATGCACTGGCTGGTGGTCTGATTGCTATCGTAGCTGCGGCAGTTCTAACGTATATTCTTGGATTCGAAGAAGAAAATGCATCGGAGCCAGCTGCACCAGTAGCTGAGCCTGCAACAGCAGCAGCAGCAACAACTTCTGCTATTGTAACTGAAGAAGCAAAAGCACAAGATGAGCAAGTATTCAGTCCAATCACGGGTGAAGTTAAACCGCTGAGCGAAGTGCCGGACCCTGCATTCTCTGAAGAGATTATGGGTAAAGGATTCGCGATTCAACCAACTGAAGGACGTGTGGTATCTCCAATCAACGGTACAGTATTCTCATTATCGAAGAGTGGACATGCCATTGGTCTGGTAAGTGATACTGGCGCTGAGATGTTGATTCATATCGGCATTGATACCGTGAAGCTGAAAGGTCAATTCTTCTCGCCTAAAGTACAAGCAGGTGCAAAGGTTAACGTAGGTGATGTGCTGATGGAGTTCGACCGGGAACAGATCGAAAAAGCCGGTTATACAACGATTACACCCGTTATTATTACAAACATGCATCAATATGAGTCTATTGAGTCTGCTGGTCGCACGACGATCAAGGAAAAAGACTTGTTGTTCACAGCGAAAGCTTAATCAAAAGAATAAAGCAGCAACTTTGCCGGATTCAAAGCCGGGGAAGTTGCTGCTTTTTTTTTGTTCTGTTTGTTCTATACCACAGGAAGCATACCCTGTACCAATTGCACAAAGTGTTGTGCAGGCTTGGACAGATAACGGTTCTGCAACCAGACCAGCGCTGATCCGACAGTTGAATGCTGATCCTGAAGGCGGTATACGTGGAAAGGGTGCTCTTGGTATAACTGAAGAACGGTATGGGGCACGATGGAACTGGCGAAGCCGAGTCGGACCAGCTCCAGCAACATATTAATGTCTGAGCACTCGCCCATGATGGAGGGGGTGACTTGATGCTCACGGAATTTATCCAAAATTAACTCGAACATACCGAGTCCCTCTGTACTTGGAAGTAATAGAGGAATTCCTGTGAGCTGCTCAAAACAAGTCCCCATCTCCGCTTCTGGTAGCATGTCTGTCGAGTTAACTAGAGGTGTTGCAGAGATATAGAAAAGGGGCTCCTGTGGCAGGTGCAGCACCTCATAGCGTGCGGTCTGGACAGGCATGCGTACACAGGCAAGCTCAACTTTGCCATCTTCCAGCAATCGGCATAATTGTGCCGATTCATTTTGCTGAATTTTATAGGTCACCTGTGGATGGGTAGTACGGAACTGCTGTAGTGCTTGCGGGATCAGGCGATCTGATATGGTATTGATGCCGATGGCGAGTTTACCCCGTATGCCGTGCTGGAAACTTTGCATCTCCATTACAGCTTCCTCCATATATTTGGTCAAGGTGACTGCATAATCGTAGAAGCTACGACCAGCCTGCGTTAGTTCCATCATGCGCCCTTTGCGTTCAAACAACATCACGCCTAGCTCTTCTTCCATTAACTTAAGCTGCTGGCTTAAGGGGGGCTGAGCCATGTGAAGTCTTCGGGCTGCTGCTGTAATCTGTTTCTCCTCAGCAATGGCAATGAAATAGCGACATTGTTTGATATCCAAGTGGTTGTCTCCTTTGCCTTCAAACTATATGTAATTCGTATGGAAAGCCAACAAAACATGTATTTTTAATATACTACGTTCTTATGTTAACATACATTAGATTTGCACACCTGACTAAAGTGCTTGGTTTTTCTATGAAAGTTACTGCATGAGAAGATGTTGAATTGGAGGATGAAATAACGTGGTTAGAACAATACATGACGCCGCTCAAGCAGGGCATACCGATGAGGTCATTCGGTTTATCACCCAGGGTAGCCAGTTGAATGAACGGGATGCATTGGGGCGAACACCTCTGATGGCTGCCGTGCACGGTAATAAGATAGACACGGCAAGAATGCTAGTGGACGCCGGAGCAGACATTAATCTCCAGGATAGACGATTGGATAATCCGCTGTTATACGCGAGTGCCGAGGGCATGTATGACATGGTTGAACTGGCCATTGAAGCAGGTGCAGATACAAGGTTAACAAATCGTTTTGGCGGTACCGCCCTTATTCCAGCAGCTGATCGGGGCCATGTGCACATTGTGGAGCTTCTGCTGACACGCAGTGATGTAGATGTGAACCATATCAACAATCTGGGATGGACAGCCTTGCTGGAAGCAGTCATTTTGGGAGATGGCGGTCCACGGCATCAGCAGATTGTTGCCTTGCTTTTGCAATATGGTGCAGATCCAAAGATCGCGGATCGGGACGGAATTACACCGCTCGTACATGCGCGTCAGCATCAATATGCGGAGATGGAACGGTTATTAACCGAAGTCTAAAAGCACTTATGTGTTTATGATACAGAAGAGTGAAAGGATATTGCTAACAAATGAATAGACATCAAGAGCATTTTTTACAAAAGAATATGAAAGACGTATCTTCAATGATTTTAGCGGGCATACAGTGGTTTTTCTTCCTGTTTACCAATACTGTTGTGGTTCCGCTATCTATCGGACATAATTTTCATCTGTCCCCGGATGCCATTGCTGCCTCCATGCAGCACGCATTTATCCTTACCGGAGCGGTGTGTATTCTTCAAGCAGTATTTGGTCACCGCTATGCAGTCATGGATGGTCCTTCAGGACTATGGTGGGGATTGACGCTGAGCTTGACTGTATCGGCTTCCTCAGCAGGTATGAGCCTGGAGCGCATTGGTGGTGGCCTGGCTGCAGGTTTTCTGTTAGCGGGTCTGACGATGATGATATTGGGCTGGCTAGGCGCGGCGCAAGTGCTGCAGAAGCTGTTTACACCGATGGTGAAGAGTGCCATGCTGTTTCTGATGACCATTCAATTAACCATGAACTTTTTTAAAGGTATGATTGGATATACGGAGTTTGGTCGCTTCGATCTGCCAGTTGCTGCGTTATCCGTTGTCATTGCATTTCTGGTGGCATGGATTCAATTAAAGGGTAAGGGGAAACTGGGGAACTACGCGATCTTAATTGGAATTGTGGCAGGCTGGATTGCCTATAGTCTATTGTTTCCGGGACAACATGGTGGACAGCCCAACCACATAGTAGGAGGCCTAACGCTGTTTCCATGGGGAGCACCAAGATGGGAACCGGGAATCGTCATTACTGCATTTTTTGTGGGACTGGTGAATATGACGAATTCGATTACCACATTAAGCACGGTCGAGAAACTTTATCAGGCAGAGACGACCCGTCAGCAGTACCGACGCTCATACGTGCTAACGGGTCTGTTCTCGATGTTGTCGGCCTGTGTAGGTGTGCTGCCGTTTGGTTTATTCGCATCATCAATCGGCTTCCTGGAGAGCACTCGCATCCTGCGTCGTGCTGCCTTTATTATTGGAGCGGGGTTGTTATGTATGATGGGGCTTACCCCTTCGGTTACTGCCTTTTTTGCACAAATACCACCAAGCGTAGGCAGTGCTGTTCTGTTTGTAGCCTATCTGCAGATGTTCGGTACAGCATTAAGAACACTTGAGGGCACGACGTTTAATTCTAAAACGATCTATCGTGTAGCTTTACCGGTACTCACTGGAGTTGCTGTAATGAATATTCCTGCTGAAGCCTTTCAAAACTTGCCCATGTATCTTGTTCCGATTATAAGCAATGGTCTCGTTATTGGTGTATTAGTATCATTACTTCTCGAAAAAACCGTGAACTGGTCCAAAATGGAACAACCAGTGACAGTCAGTAAAGCGGCATAATGTGTTTTATCTCGTAACAGTCCAATTTGATTGGGCTGTTTTTTGTTTTTTTTGTTTTGGTTACCAACCTATATGGCCACTCGCTATTTCACAATAATTTTGCCTTGTCCTGCAAGCATTCGCATCTCTCGGGAGAGTCGGTCCTGGTTACCGTCCTGCATTTCGAGTTGGACACCGTAGTGCCATGAGGTATTTTTTTCTTGACCCCAGCGGAGAGTGCCTTCCATATATAGAGGGTCTTCGAATAGCAGCATATTCATGCCAATCCGAATATCGTTATTCTCGACAGGAAGGGATAGTGGAAATGATAGCTGACAGCCGGACCGACTGATATCACATAACTCAGCTTGAATGGGTTTCGGTGGTGCAGTGACCCCGTTGATGCTGAGAATATAGATCTCAAAGTTGATTGGTTCCTTTAGTGTGTAGCGAAAGGGTTCTTTTCTATTATTCATTGACATGGCTTGGCTTCCTCCATCAAGTTCAAAAAAGTCAGTTATGCTTATATCGACCGTTTGGAGCGAGAAATGAAGAGTTGCTAAAGCAGAGATGGTCCAAGGGTTCCTTTTACACGTGTATCAGGCTTGATATAATGATGGAATATATTTCTGAGGTTGGTCTTAATCTCACAGAAGGGACGGGGAATATGAGAGGAACATTTCAAATGGTTACAGATACGGCAACATTGTGCCTGTATGATCTGGCAGCGTTAAAGCACCGTTTCGAGGATACTTCGGATTGGTGGTCCATACCGGAAGATGAGCTGAGTGAGGTGAATGCAGGCCATTGTCTGTTCCTGAATCTGGGTGCGGATGGAGTGTATGAGGTGGAGTGGAGCTTGGAGGATGCACAGGTGGAATCAGATTCAGATGACGTAGCGAAACGGGAAAAGGTATATCATCTGCAAGTTCCGTCTGGGCACGTCTATCTGGGAGCGGCTGATGATGTTACTGGCGGGGAACTGGAGCCGGATGAGACGTGTGAAGGGGTCATGTTTCAGCTAAATCCCGGAAACTATGCGTGTATCATCTCCAGAGAAGCCAGTCGGATCGCAATTGTCATGACTCCAAGTACTCAGGGGAAGAACACGTTGGCTGAATTAATCCGGATTTAGTGTACATAGGTGAACAGGAGGGATTCATATGCAGGTTTGGAACGAGACACCCTTATTGGACACAGATACCCTGCGTCAAAGGATGAGAATACTTGCCGCACTGGATATCATATTTTCGGAGGAAGACTGGCTGCGTGTACATCATTATGAAAAAGAACTTCAGCCAGGTGTGGCATGGGGAAGCATCGATAATGGCGCAGGTGATCATCTGCATGTATTATTTACGAATTCAGGCACGTTGATCAAGGGATTTGATCATGAGTCACCTTTAAGTCCGCATGCTCGTGAGGATGGAGAGATCTACCCGGGCATGTACGATGAAGCGCCGAAGACATTGATGACTGTTCTGCGGGATCATGAGGAGACATTGGATCTGGAGAATGTGACCTTTTGCCTATGGCAGGAAGGGAACGACTTGTCATGGAAGGTTGGTAACTGGATTCAGTTGGCGATGGCCGAGGAAGGTGAAGCAGACGCCAGAGGTGGTGCAGAATTTTTGCTGCAGTACTTGAATAAAGACTCGGAAGATTACGTGGATTGGGCCAAAGGGTACTATGATATGCCAGATCTACCGTTGGAAGCTGTAGCTGAGATATATGAAGAAAAACCGGTGACTGCCAGCCTGATTAAGCAGTTGTGTCCTGAACGAGATGTGGTAGCCGCACTGGATGAGTTGCAGCACCGCGGGTATGGCGTGGAACGAACGTGATGGAGTAGCAAAGGAGGTAGGTAGGCCGTGTACACTGAACAGTTAGAACGTATGCGTGAAAAGTTAATCAATCTCCGAAGTCTGGATTCGGATTTGGACTTGTTCGGCGCAGAGAGCCATGCATATGAGATGTCAGCTGTATGGACACAGGAGGATATTGCACAGTTCGAGCAGAAATGGCGAATTAAATTGCCGGAGGACTATAAGGTATGGCTTCTACATATGGGGACGAGTGGTGCAGGGCCTTATTATGGTCTGGAGAACCCGGATGACGGTGTATACGCTATGCTTGGTTATGATGATGAGCTGAATGCGATCTCGGACCCTTTTCAATTCACGGAAGCATGGAACTGGAACTATGACTGGTTCGATGACAGCAAGGAAGAAGAGGAATGGTATGCTCTGGAACACGAATATTTTGATCCAAAATGGTCGGCAGGCATGCTGCGCATCAGTGATTTTGGTTGTGGCATCTCCATGAATCTGATCGTTAAGGGAGCCTCCTACGGAGAGATCTGGGTTGATGACCGGGCTAACCGCAATGGAATTTATCCTGATCAGTATTGGGGCAATACGAATCGACTGCATTTTCTGGACTGGTACGAGTTGTGGTTGGATCGTTCGATCCAGCAAATGCACGAACAAAAGCAATCATCTGGAGCAAACGAAGTCTGAAGGAGGTTGTACATATGGGCTGGGAATATGGGATCAGAACAACGGAACCTGCGATTTTACCTGAAGTTGTGGAACGTCTGGCAAGTGCACTAACGTTTACCGAAGTATATAGTTTGGAACACCAAATCAACGGCTTTGTGTTGAAACGTGAAGATTCGTCCTGGCCTACAGCCCTTGAAGTGTGGATAGAAGAGGCTTCCGGGTTAGAAGAGGTTGCGGACGGGGATTCGTATATCTACTGTTTGTTTCATATGTGGGGCCAAGAGGCACGGAGCTGGATGCAACAGATGGAGCGAGAAACCAGGCAGGTAGATGGCGGTTTAACCTGGTTTGAACTCTGATTAGTAGTGAAATTGCATGAACAGACGTGATCTTATGGCTAAACAATCAAATAGAACGATTCCTGCGCTCATCTATCCGTATCGGGGTCCGCAGCGAAATGTGGGATTTGTATTATCCCCTTTATACATAATCGGTAATTTGTAAAAGAGTTAGTCTTGTTTGGATTGTTCATACGTGTACATCATTCGGTATTTAGACGTTGAAACTCTTATGTAAAAAGCTCCCTCAGGTGATGGCGGAGCTTTTTTTGATGAGCCAATAATAAAACCGTTTGCTTCACTCACCCGTCTTATACCATAGAAAGAGAGAGAAGGAGGGATGCGGGGTGGAAACAAAAGCAGAGCTGAACCAGAGGATCTATGTACAGACCGAAGATGAGACGGTATTTGTGCAATCCATTATGGAACATCAAGATACGCTCATTTCCATTGCCTACAGTTACCTGCGTAATCGGCAAGATGCGCTGGAAGCTGTGCAGGAGATGACGTGCCGGGCTTGGGTTAAACGTCGTACGCTGAACAATGAGAAGGCGTTCAAGTCGTGGATCATTCGGATACTGATCTATGTCTGCATCGATGAACAGAGGCGCCGCAAGCGGGCGACACCTCTCGCCAAGGAGGAACTGGAGGACAGCATTCCGGCCTCTTGGATGATCAGTGTTGATGATAATCGAATTGCGATGGAATCTCTTTTGCAAAAGGTGAAACCCAAATATCGCCATGTATTATTGCTGAAATATTATAACGACATGACACTAACAGACATTGCCTCCATCCTCGGCAAACCGGAAGGTACGATCAAGACCTGGCAGCACAAGGGACTCCAGCAGTTGCGCAAGTTGATGAAGAACAGGAGGGATTGGCATGACCACTAACCCGGAGGAGAAAGCACTTCTTGCAGACGCATATCAGGTGAAAAGAGAGAAACAGCACTGGAATTCGGCGGATACAACTGCGGCAATTCAACGTGGTCTCGCGAAGGCCAGAACCAGACGATCAGGTCGGAGCGTTCGTATCCAATGGATTACGGGAGCTCTGGTTACGGTCCTGGTAGCAGGATGGTTTCTTGTGGGGCCGCTTGGGAGTTATGGGCAAGAACAGGCAACATATACTGAGCCTATAGCCAACTGGGGCGTACTTGAACCCTTTCGTGGCCTGCTAAATTCGGATATGGACAGTGCTACGATTACTTCAACGCTCAATAACGGTTATGTGCAACTTGTAGATCAGACGGTTACATCGGGCATATATGCGTTTACTGTGAATGCAGTTATGGCAGATGAGAATCGAATAACGGTATTGTATACCGCCAGAACGGATGCTTCGCAGCAGATGTATTCGACTGTCAATATGAAGATGATGGACGCTTCGACAGGAGACTTGCTTGACAATGGCGGTGCAGGAGGTATTCATTTTTCCAAGGATAAGCATACCATTTATGGCCGGAATACAATTGAGCGAAGTCGAAATAAACCGCTGCCTGAGCAAGTAAATCTACAATTCCAGTTGTCCTCAGTTGTACCAGATGTGGTGAATCATGCAGAAAAAGGGGAGAAAGAACGAAAATATAAATTTTCCAAAAAGATGAATATTTCTTTCCCTCTGGATCCCAAGTTTTCTATCCCCAAAACGGAAGTCATTAACGTTAATCGGACTTTTACTCTCGGAGGTTATGAGGTCTTATTGTCGGAGGTGGAGGTGTCTCCGCTAGTAACTCGGGTCAAATTTGTCCATGCACCTGATCAAGAGATTGATTACAAAACGAAGTTGTCGCTCAATGAGATCGTTCATCCTATCGAAATCATATCGATCTCCAGGAATGGGAAGCAGACCAAGTTATCCATGGTAGGTGGGAGTGGAACGGAAGACGGAATGATGTATTCTTTCAGCAGCAATTTTCTGGATAATCCGGAGTCAATGGTTTTAAAAATTCGTGGCAAACCAGATAAGGTCTATGATGATTTACAGGAAGCCCAGAAGGATGAACTGGAGATCAAAATCAAATAAATAAAATAGGATCGATGGTTGAGATGAAGTCATGGCAATGGTTATGACTTCATCTCATTTTTTTGTTTTTTCACGATATCTGATCTGCTGTTGCATAAAAGTGAGAATTGTTGTCTTTTTGCAGTTTTTGTATTGTCACAGCCGAAGTTACACGATATAATCGATTTGTATTTGAGGATAATATTATAAAGGATGGTGAAATTTTGAAGAAATTTTCGATGCTGTTACTCGCTATAACTCTATTGTTGATAACTGTCTCCACAGCCCCGTCTACATATGGTGCGGCCAGTTATCCAAACACAGGTACAAACGGATTGACTGGTTTTGCAGGCAGTGCCAAGAATGAAAATGGTGTATCCAAGTCAGCTACGACAGGTGGTAAAAACGGTCAGGTGGTTTATGTTAGTAATCTTAATGACCTGAGAACACACATGGCGGGCTCTACGGCCAAAATTGTCGTCGTTGAACAGGATATTTCCTCCTCTACGTTGCAAAAGGTTGAGTTTGGAGCGAACAAGACACTGGTAGGTTCCTTTGGCAAACATACATTAACGAATATTCATTTCAGATCCACAAGCAGTTCAAGCAATGTAATTTTTCAGAATCTGACTTTTGAACACGCTTCCAATATTAATGCCAATGATGATATCCAGATGTATATCACTTCAGGCTCCAATTACTGGATCGATCATGTAACGTTTGCTGGTCACAGCTACAGCTCTGGCGGTAGTGATCTGGACAAACTGCTGTATATCGGTGACCGCGCCGATTATATTACGATTAGCAATTCCAAATTTGCAAACCATAAGTATGGCGTTATCCTCGGTCATCCGAATGATGGTAACAGCAGTTACAATGGCGTCCCTCATGTGACGATGTCCAACAATTACTTCGAAAACTTGTATGTACGTGGTCCTGGACTTTTAAGATACGGTTACTTCCATCTCAAAAACAACTATGCCAACAACTTTAATCAGGCCATTACTATTGGTGAAAAAGCACGGATTTATTCCGAAAACAACTACTTTGGTGCAGGCGCTGAAAAGGGCGGCATCCTGGATGACAAGGGAAATGGAGAGTTCACGGATAGCGGCAGTACGCCAGCCCTGACAAGTCCGATTTCTCCTAAAACGAACTGGAGACCAAGCTCCAATTACAGTTATCAGGTAGAGAGCGCCAGCTACGCGCGTGAGTTCGTCACCAAGTATGCAGGCTCCTCCAATACGACACTTGTGTTCGGTAAATAATTAATTATCTTGATAATTAATTAGCGATTGACTAAGAAGCCTTTCTTGTACGTAACAGCGTATAAGGGGGCTTTTTATGTTTTTTTTATACGGGAGCGTATTAAATAAAAGTTAATATTTAATTTTGTATTCGGAATACCGATATACATAATGTAGCGCTGCTTTCATATTTGTGAAGTAACATTGTACTATGGCGGTGGCCTGAGCGTTGCGTTGAAATATGCACGGAAGCAAACCATTAAGAGGCCGATGTGAGTGCGAGTATGCCCTACAATCGTAAACTTATTTTATCTAAAGGACGGGGTATGCATGAATCGTATTGACGAAATTATATGGAAACGGAACAAGATCATCAGCATCATTTTGTGGGTTGTGTTAATTGTAGGATTTTCAGTAGCTTTAATTGAGCCCAAATTATTTATTTCCAACGGTATTGTGATCTTGTATGGAATCTGGCTCGCTTACGCAAACGCCAAAAAGAAGCATATTCATCTCATTCCTTGGGTGAACACAGTGCTCATCTCGTTGTGCGGGGTATTCGCCGGATGGGGAAGCGTTGAACCGCTGCTTGCTATGCTTATCTCTTCAATCTTGCTTATTTATCCAAACAAAAAATGGTTTATCATCGGATTTTCGGTTATGCTCGCGAACAATATTCTTCAACTTTGGATTATTCCTACAACAACTCAGGATCAGTTCGTAACTAATGCAATTAATGTAGGACTATTCGCCGTTGCGGGTGGAATCTTGTTGATGGTGTCCTATCTGAACCAAAAGCTCTTTCATGAAAGTGAAAAAAGATGGAGCGAGGTCGAAGCGTCGCGGACCCGGGTGGAAACGATGCTTGAACGGGTCAAGGAGTCTGTTGGCGGTCTGTCTCGTTATACAGATCAATTGAAGCAAAAGGTGGATTCAACAGGTTCCATTACCCATGAAGTGACCCTGGGATTCAGTGAGGTTGCCAAGGGTGTGGAGTTCCAGGCGACCAGTGTGGCGGAAATTTCGGAATCCTTATCCGTATCGGATCAGCATATTAAGGATGTTGCGCTGTATTCCCAGCAGATGAAAGAGGTGTCTGCAAGTATGGCAACGAGCACGCAAACAGGAAGCGAACATCTGAACCAACTGAACAGTCAGATGCAAGACTTATATGAAACGATCAATACAACGGCGAGTGACATGCAAAAGTTCAATGAGGAAAGTGAATCCATGACGCTTATGCTCAACAGTATAGCGGATATCGCAACTCAGACCAACCTGCTTGCGCTCAATGCAGCCATTGAAGCGGCTCGTGCAGGCGAGCATGGACGCGGATTTGCGGTTGTATCCGAGGAAGTGCGCAAGCTGGCCGAGAGCTCGGGTCAATCCGCGAGTGATATTTCAACCATCCTGTCTCGGTTAAAAGGACAAACGCAGGCACTGACAGATCGCTTCGAACGTATTCGTCTATCCTTACAACAAGGAAGAGACAGCGTGCAGACGGCAGACGAAGTGTTCCGTACGATCAACAGCAACTCTCAGCATGTGTTGAATCAAGCGACAGATATTGAGACGAGTTCGGCAACAATGAAGGAATCTTCTACTAGAGTAGTGAATGAGGTTTCCGAGATTTCGAGTGTAACGGAGCAATCCAGTGCAGCGGCAGAAGAGATCCTGGCGAGCATGGAAGAACAGCGTAACTTAACACAGAAGATGGTGGAGAGCTTCGGAGAGCTGGAGCAGCTGATTGTGAACCTGAATGAGTTAGTCTCGGATCATCAGGCATCTTCCGTGGAGAATAAACTTTAATACCAGTTGTTGAAAGTTCGTCTGTACGTATTTATCGTGCTGGACGGGCTTTTTTCATCTGGAGTATAAGTTGATGCCGACAATTTTTTCCGATACAGTGTTGTGTAGAGTATGAAGAGGATGGTGGAGAACGAACTATGAATTGGGTGGAGATTAGCAAATCCAAAGATGTGGAGCAAGCCAGAGAAGCTGTCGGTGTCTTGGATATCAACGAACAGGATGATCGCGGGCGTACACCGCTGATGCTCTTTTTGACAAATCGTATGCCGATTGAAGCGATCCGTTGTCTTCTCGAAACAGGTCCTGACTTGGAACTAGAGGACAAACTTGGGGATACCGCGCTGAAAAAAGCGGTGAAGTTCAAGCAGCTTGAAGCCATTCCGTTATTGATTGAACATGGAGTCAAACTGGATGCTCCCCATGGAATTCAGGCTAGTGCCTGGAACGCAGCCAGACGTAACCCGGATATCGCAGACATGTTACTGGACACTCAAGGAGCAGTCAGACTCAAGCTGACCCAGGCGGAACAACATGTTGTCGATAAAATTTTGTACGAGGAGTCTTCAGACAAGGCGGCTGCCCAAATCCGTGCCCTGAATTCAGCTGTACTCCTTCATGCCATCGTGAACGGGTACAACTGGGACGACAGTCCTGAGCCGATGATTGCAGTGTGTGAACATTCCGAATGTGCAGAGATTACGCGGTTGGACATGGCAGAACTGCTGGATGCGGACTACTGGCTTAAGATGGATGAAGATGAAGTCAACGAGAGAGAAGATGGTCTGGCTTATCGTCAGCTGGCAGAGCGATTATCCCAAAGAGGATAGATGAGAAATTCCAAGGTTGAGTAGTGAATTCAATGGAGTAAAAGGTATGTAAGCCAGAGAGCCAGAGTGGATCAGTTGCAGGCTGGAAGTATCGAACATTTCTATATGATTGAGAGTGGGAAGCAGCTCTGTCGACCGAAAAGGAGTATGAATAGCTATATGGTTTGTATACAGATGATGTTACCTTATGGGGGAGTACAAGGTTGAAGAATAAAGCAGGGAACGACAGATCGGGTTGCGATGTACATACATATGAGGTTAGGAATGACAATTGCATCGAACGTGTGCGTCTTTATGATCAGCATTCGTTCAAAGACATGGACTGGCCCGATACGGAGGACGGCAGATATGCCAGAGCTTATCTGGAACCCATGATGCAGCAAGGGTCCCGGAGCTTTATGTCCAACGTGGAGACCACAGTGCTGCTCGCCCGGATCGACGATCTCGTTATTCCACTGACGGTGAATGATGCAGAGTATGATAATGCTTACGTCTGTTCGCCATATACGCATTACGTGAGTTACGCGAAGCAGGAATTAAGCATGTTGCAGAAACCCGTGTTGGAAAAAGGCCTTAGTGCGCTGCTCAGTCTAATCGGTTGGGGAATGAAGCAATCACAGATTAACAAAGTCGTGCATGTGAACAACTGGCTGTTGTCCACTAATCTCTATCCAGCCATGTCCGGTGAACAGGCAGAATGTTTACTTGCAGTGGTACAAGAGAGATACCCGGAGCACGTCATTGTATTTCGCTCCTTGTGTTCGGGACTTCATCCCGATCTGACGGCGAGGCTAACCGAAGTGGGGTGTCGACTGATTCCGAGCCGACAGATCTATCTGTACCAAGCGAATGATCCGAATTTTGGTAACTCAAAATCACGCTGGCTCTTGAAGAGGGATTACGAATTGTTGGCCAAGCACGAGTATGAATTTGTTTCCGAAGTAGAAATGACAGATGCAGATATTCCGCGAATCGTGGAGTTGTACAAGCGGTTATATCTCGAAAAATACTCCTATCACAATCCGCAGTTCACCGAACGTTTCATTGCTGCTGCGATGGCATCAGGAACACTCAGGCTGTATGGACTGCGAAAGGAGGGGCGCTTGGACGCGGTAATGGGTTATTTCTGCCGAAATGGAATCATGACAACACCGTTGTTCGGTTACGATACAGCGGTGTCCCAGTCCGTCGGACTATACCGCATGTTATCCGCCTGTCTGATCAGACAGGCTCGTGAGAACGGCCATCTGTTGCATGAGAGCGCGGGAGCAGCTCAGTTTAAGCGCAATCGGGGTGCTGTGGCGGATTTTGAGTATTCGGCTGTGTATGAGCGCCACCTTCCATGGGGCAGACGCTGGTGCTGGATGCTGCTTGATCGGTTGCTGAATCGCATAGGTGTGCCGCTGATGCGCCGCATGAAGCTGTAAACAGACACAATAACGTTTTACGCTCCCCTAGGAGGGGGGCATACAGGTTTGACTGCACACATGCACAAACAACTGGTTATCGTGATACGCAAACTCCTATCACAATCGCCTAAATTAGACATGCTCTGCAAGTTGTACCTCGAATCCGTCCGGATCTGTAATGTAAATAAACCGTAGATGCGGATGGGGCTGGATGGGGCCGCGTACAATCGGAATATTTAGCTCTGCCAGTCGTTCCATCGCTTCATCCAGCGAGTTCACCTCATACCCGATCGACACGCCAGCCTCTGGTTTAAGAACGGATTCACTGCCCTCAATCAGTTCCAGCTTGGTTTCATTCTCCATGCCGAGCATGGCAATCTGCCTTCCGCGGCTTTCGAATCTGCGCTGAACTGGAAGTCCGAGCATGTCGTGATAGAACCTGAGCGAAGATTCCAAACTACTGACCCTCAGCGTGATCCAGTTTAATTTGATCAACATGGGTGAATTTCTCCTTTTTCTTGCATGATATGTATTTTGGTTACGTTCATTATACGATAGGTGCTACCAGGAACCTACTCCTTATCAGCAAACAATAAAATAGCTGCCGAGATATTCGGCAGCCAAATCGTATAATCTCCGTTCGTTCCGTTGGTTCTATCAATTATTGAATGAGATCCACTGCACCTTGTGGTACAAATGCCTCTAAACCGTTATAGACAATGACACCTTCCAAAGCTGTCTTTTTGCCGTTCACCAGTGCAATATTTTTATAGATTTGAAGTTCCAGCTTGGTGTTGCCTTTGGTAACGAGGATCTTTGGAGTTTTGGCGTCAGTGAGATCCAGTTTGTATGTTGCGCCTTTGGCTGTAAATGCCTGTTTGGCAGGTACAAACAATTGTTTGTTCACGCTGTCCAGATCGAGATCCAGTACACGTGCCATATATTTGGCGACATCCGTGTTGTCGATTACCCCGAATGGACGGTCATTGTTGGGAGCATACGTGTAAAGTACGACATCTCCACCTGTATGACCACCGGTTGTCCAACCAATCCCTGCGCGTTTGCTGATCATTGGACCGATTGCATAGTTAAGACTACCCGGCTCAGCCGTTTTAATTGTGGCAATCTCCTCGGAAGTCAGATCGGTAATGCCATAGTATTGTTTCATCACTGCTTTGATGTTTGTACGCTTGGCATTCAGCTTCGCTTCAACACCCTCACCTGTCAGTTTGGCCTTTTTCAAAGGTCCGATAAATGTGGACAACGGCTCTTTATCATATGTGCCAGTTGTGGAGGTATTACCGATTGTGAGTCCACCGTTCTGGTGGTCAGTTACAGCCACAACCGCAGTCTCTCCATCCGTTTTGGCAAAATCCATGGCTACTTTTACGGCATCATCAAAAGCCAGCACATCACTGATAATACCAATCGGATCATTGGCATGAGCTGCCCAGTCTACTTTACTACCTTCAACCATCAGAAAGAAGCCGTCTTCGTCTTTGGACAGAACTTCAATCGCTTTGGATGTCATCTCAGCAAGACTTGGTTGCTTCGCTGGATCACGGTCCATATTGTAAGCCATGCCCGCTGGTGCGAACATACCCCACAGCTTGTTCGAATCGGATGCTTTCATTGCAGCCGGTGTAGTGACGTAATCGTAACCCAGTGCTTTGATGGACGAAACCAGATTCTCGCCGTCTTGGCGACCCGCAGGCTCAAGGTATTTGCTACCTCCGCCCAACACAACATCCATGCCATTATAGACTTGTTGTTTACTGAGGGCATCATAGTTTTTCCGATCCGGGTAGTGAGCAGAGAAGTCCGCGGGTGTGGCGTGCATAATCTCGGATGTGGATATAATACCGGTTGCTTTGCCAGCTAGTTTGGAGGCCTCCAGTACAGAAGCGACCGGTTTTCTTGCGTCTCCAGG
This sequence comes from Paenibacillus sp. CB74, assembly GCF_055687625.1. NCBI lineage: Bacteria > Bacillati > Bacillota > Bacilli > Caryophanales > Paenibacillaceae > Paenibacillus > Paenibacillus sp. CB74. The sequence continues at coordinate 329,740 of NZ_CM146009.1, forward strand.
CGCAATCGCCTTTTGCCCAGGCATCGTAGCCTTGTCCGGCAGTACACCGACGAATCCGGTATGCGATTTGTAGCCTGTTGCAAAAGCGGTTCCAGCAGGAGCCGAGTCCGCAATCGGCGCATCTGCAGAGTGGGTACGAACCATGCCGCTTGCCATGGAATCCAGCGTCAGGGACGAGCCCTTATACCAACGAGCCAGAGCAGTGGCATCGTTAGCTATGCCGTCGGGAATGAGAATAATCACATTTTTAATCGGTGATGCTGATGTCGTTGAGGTGGTGTCTTCCACAGCCCACGCTGCACTTCCTCCTCCGAGTGTAGCTGTAACAATTGTTGTCACCGCGAGCATCATTTTGGCTGCACGGACATTAAAACGGTTTAACATGAATGCATCCTCCTAGAATATATGTATAGTTTGTTTTGTATCCTGAGCCCAGTGTATACAACCAATGCTAAACCAATGTATGAAATGGATTAACTATATGTAAAATTTACGATTAAATGAAAAAAGATAGACTTTAACCGAACTGTAATCTGTTTTGTTATATCGTCGGTTCTGTATATAATTAAGACTTATAACCCACGGAACATTCGGAGCGATATGATCTATGTTGAATTGTGGCGTGAGAGAAGGAGGGGTGTAGATGTATCGAATCGGAATCGTAGGGCCGAGGCCATCCATTGAGCGAACCATGCGTGCGTTGCAGGGACACAATCTGGGGGCGAGCTACGAGCCATATGCCTATGAACATGCAAGAGAAACGGGAGACATCATTAGACGAAATCGGGAGAATGTACACGGATGGGTATTTACGGGGCCGATTCCTTATCTGAGTGCTCAGGCTGAACTTTCGGAAAAAGAACATGCGATATACTGCCCTCCTACTGGGGCCAGCTTGTATAAGGCGATGCTTCAGGCCATTTACACCTTGGACAGTCCGGTGAAAGATATCTCCATTGATATGACGGACAACGAGGGCTGGGGGTTGATGGACAGTCTGGAAGAGCTGAATATCTCACAGGAGCAATTACGTAAATACGTGTTTTCCATCGATTACGATGTGGAAGAAATGATCGAGTTCCACGTGCGGCATTGGCAAGAGGGGATTACCAAAGCAGCGATTACCTGTCTGTACGCGGTGTATGAAGGTCTGGTGGAACGCGGGGTACCCGTCTTCAAAATTGATTCAACCAAGCAGGAAACGGTTCAAGCCGTACGTATGTTAATAGAACAGATTCGCAGTTCAGCGTTCAAGGATAGCCAGATAGGTGTGCTCATGATTGAGATTGATCGATTGCATGAAGCGGGAGAACTGTCGACGGAGCGGTATCAGTTGCAGTATATGGAGCTGAAGATCAAGGGAGTGCTGCTGCGACACTGTGAACAAATTGATGGATCACTTCATCAGGACGGCACCGGAAGGTACCTGATGTATGGTTCGAGAGGTGTGATGGCCCGTAGTATGGATTCACTGCATTCGACCATGCAACAGTTGGAGCTGGATACAGACTTGCCTTCCTTCGGCGGGATTGGGTTCGGAGAGACGGCATTTGATGCCGAACGACATGCACGTAAAGCTATTCAGTACGCCAAGGATGATGAGGCTGGACGGATTATTATCTATGAGACCGATGGAACCATTGTCGAGGCGGCAGGAGAAGACCACGAATTATCCTACGAAACTTATTCAAGTGATATTGAATTGCTGGAACAATTGAACAAGGCAGGCGTCAGTATTCGTACATTCCAGAAAATAAAGGCCTACATACGCCGAATGGGCAAAGAAGAATTTACAGCCGGTGAGCTGGCTTCCGGGCTCTCCATGACCATCAGGCACGTACAACGTATTATGGGCAGTCTTACTGCTTTTGCACTGGCCGAAATTGCTGGCAATGAGCTGAATACAAGGCGCGGAAGGCCTAGTAACCGTTATCGTCTCTTGCGTTAGGTTAGCGAACATAGAACAAATTACTAGAACCGATGATGCAACCTTATGTCTCATGTCCGTGTGGAGAGGACAAGATGACAAGGCCGGCTCAGCGGTTTTTTTATTTCCAGTGTTAAAATACATAACACAGGTATTGAACTTTGTGCGGGGATAATTATATAATGTCCTAAAATTACGACATTTTCGTTAAATGTACGTTAATGATCTGCTAATGGGGACAAGACCTTCATCAGACTTGTTCAGTCTATCCAGAGGCAGTTCCAACACAGTCAGGGGGTTGTTTGCATGGTCAAAGCGGACAGACAGGAGAACACAGGACTTTTTGGTTGGGTAGAGAAAGTAGGGAACAAGCTTCCCAATCCGTTTTTATTGTTTATCTATCTCATTGTCGCCCTGATGGTTGCCACACTGGTGTTATCGCTCTTTAATGCGACGGCACATAACCCGATTGATGGGGAACAGGTACATGTTAAGAACTTGCTGAGCAGGGAGGGAATTCAGTGGCTGTTGCCGAATGTGGTCAAGAACTTTGCTGATTTCAAACCACTGGCTTCCATCCTGGCTCTGGTGCTGGGCATTGGTCTGGCGGAGAAGGTGGGTCTTCTCGAAGCGGTTATGCGTAAAATGGCTGTTCGGGTACCTGCGCGTTACGCCAGTTATCTCGTCATTTTCATCGCTTTTTTCAGCCATGTGTCCTCGGATGCGGCGCTTGTGATCATGCCTCCGCTTGGAGCGCTGATCTTTCTCGCGGTAGGCAGACATCCGGTTGCCGGATTGATTGCCGCCATTGCTGGGGTTGGCGCAGGTTTTACAGCCAATATGCTTATTGTGACCACCGATGTATTGCTGTCAGGCATTAGTACTGAGATTGCAACCTCTGTAGATCCCAATGTGGGCGTTACGGTTCTGGATAACTGGTACTTTATGTCCGCTTCGGTTATTGTGCTGACTCTCGTTGCCGGGTTCATGACGGACAGATTCCTTGAACCACGTCTGGGCCGTTACGAAGGGGAGCGAGTGTATAAGCTCGATGCACCGACACCTGAAGAAAACCGGGCATTACGTGCATCGGGGATTGCTGCATTGCTTTTTATCGCAGTCATTTCATTTATGGTGATCCCTTCGAATGGCGTTCTTCGTAACCCGGAAACGGGAAGTGTCATGGGTTCGCCTTTCCTGGCCGGGATTGTTCCTGTCATTTTACTGTTCTTCTTTACCGTAGCGCTGACTTACGGCATTAAACTGAAAGTGATCCAAAATCAGAACGATCTGCCAAAACTGCTCATTGAACCGATCAAAACGATGGCTGGTTTTATCGTGATGGTGTTCCCGTTGTCCCAATTCGTGGCGATGTTCAACTGGAGCAACATGGGCAAATTTCTGGCACTTACAATTACCGATTTGCTAGAAAAGACAGGCATTAACGGCATTCCGGTGGTGATTGGATTGATTTTCCTATCGGCATTGCTGACGATGTTCATCGCAAGTGGTTCAGCGATCTGGTCCATTCTTGCCCCGGTATTTATTCCAATGATGATGCTGCTTGGATTCCATCCGGCATTCACTCAGGTTATTTTTCGGGTATCGGATTCGGTCGTTATTCCATTGGCTCCGGTATCGCCTTTTGTACCGCTGTTCGTAGGATTTCTGCAGGAGTACCGTAAAGATGCGAAGCTGGGAACGTATTATTCACTGATTTTGCCATATTCGATTGCATTCTTCTCGGTGTGGGTGGTTATGGTCATTCTATGGTACGCCTTCAACTTGCCACTTGGTCCGGGAGTAAACGCAAGATTGTAGGGGATCAGCAGAGCAAGCTTAGTGACGTATAACGTTGAATGAGTCGTGTAGGTCTGAATACACGATCAAATAGATAGAGGTTGGAGAGAGGGGAAATAACATATGATGGATATTATCGCACTTCGCCGGGACCTGCATGCACATCCTGAACTGGGATTTACGGAATTTCGTACTGCGACCAAAGTGGTGCAAATCCTGACGGAACTGGGTTATAGCGTCACTTACGGAAAAGATGCAATTGATGACACATCACGGCGCGGGTTGCCGAAGCCCGAAGTCTTGGAAGATGCATATCAGCGTGCCCTCCGTGAAGGTGCAGATCCGGTGATCGTGGAACAGATGCGAGGAGGATTCACCGCCGTTGTTGCTGAAATTCAAGGGGAGCAGGAGGGGCCAACGACAGCGTTCCGCTTCGATATGGATGCATTGCCGATCCGTGAGAGCAAGTTGGAACAACATGCACCGCAAGCAGCACAATTTCGTTCCCGTCATGAAGGCATTATGCATGCCTGTGCACACGATGGGCATACAACGATCGGACTGGCGCTTGCAGAACGGTTGAGTAACCGGAAGTTTGCCGGCAAGATTCGGCTGTTATTCCAACCTGCCGAAGAAGGTGTGCGCGGAGCATATGCCATGGTTGAAAAAGGAATGCTGGAACAGGTGGATCGCCTGTTCTGTATGCACTTAGGTACCGGTGTGCCATCCGGTCATATTAGAGGTGCGTCTGCCGGATTCCTGGCAACGACCAAGCTGGAAGCACATTTCACCGGTGTATCTTCCCATGCAGGAGCTACACCGGAGGAAGGCCGGAACGCGCTGCTGGGCGCAGCGACCGCCATGCTCAACATTCATGCACTTCCCCGCTTCAGCTCAGCAGATACCCGGATTAATGTAGGCATTCTGGAAGGTGGAACAGGGGCTAATATTATTGCTGAGCATGCCCGCATGGTTATTGAGACACGTTCGACCAGTGAAGAAACGAATCGAGAGCTGGAGCGCCGCGTGCGGAACATCATTGAGCATAGCGCAGCCATGCACGAACTAACCGCTTCCGTTGAAGTGGTTGGAAGTGCCATCCCGATTCGATGTGATATGGAACTTGCAGAGCTTGCGGTTCAGCAAGCGGAAGGCATCGCTGGTTTCACCCATGCGGAGGCTATTTCGGATAGTGCTGCTCTCGGCAGCGAGGATGCCAGTTATATGATCCGGCGAGTCCAAGAGCAAGGTGGCAAAGCCACGTATATGATTGTTGGCAGCGAGTTACCTGCCCCGCATCATCATCCCGAATTTGATATTGATGAAGCGGTATTGGCCCCTGCGGTGGAACTGCTGGAGAAATTGGCACGTACCCTGCAAACAACAGATCTATAGGATGGTCGATATTCATGACTAGGAGTTAGCTGTCTGGATCATCAGGATGGAAGCTAAGTTCAGGCCCGCATGAAAAGTGCGGGTTTTTCTGGTTAGCCCTTGTATGGAGAATAAGAAGATGATAAAAAAGATATTGCGAACGCTTACATTATGTGCTAACATCACCATAACAACAGGATTGTAACCGTGTTAAGGGCAATACCTGTGTCAGTTCATTCGTTGGTTCTTTGTTCATCAGATGAATGATTGCGTTTACATTATCATATGGAATGAGCCTCATTCCTCAGGGTTGTTACTGATTGCAGGCAAAACCTGAATTGAGGGCAGCAGATCACGCTAAAGCGATGTCTGTTTGCCTTCGGTTCAGGTTTTTTTATACAAAAAATGCCTGAAGGCATGACCGCAAGCGCAGTTGCGGATATTTCGAGCAGAAAGGAGTGCGGCAGATTAAGTTTTCTGAAATAGAGAAATAGACTCATCCAGACATTGGAATACTGATTCAAAGATGCACATTTCCAATGCAATTATCCCATCACACACTATTTGACAGCGAGGAGATTGTTGACATGAAAAGCATTAAACGTTCGATTGCCATAGCAACCATTCTGGGTTTATGTGTATCCGGGTTACCGGCATATGCAGCAGGAAATACAGCAACCTCTTCTTCAGCAGCGATGGACAAGCTGATCGAATCGGAGCTTATTCGTGGCAGCGGTCAAGGTGTTAATGCGGCTTATTTGAATAAAAAAGCTACACGCATTCAAGCCGCAGTACTGTACTTGCGTTTGTCCGGATTGGAGAAAGAAGCACTCGCCTATCAGGGATCGGTAACGTATGACGATGCGGCTCAGGCAGGAAAAGTATTGCAACCGGTCGTTGGCTACTTGAAGCAGCATCCGTATGTGGCTGAGATCGTAACGGGAACGGAGAAATTTGAGCCTAATGCACCCCTTACAGCGGAAGGTTATGCCACAATGCTGTTGAAGGTGCTTGGATATGAAATAGGTACGGATTATGAGCAAGGGGCGGCTTCCACCTATGCGGCTGGGAAAGGAATCAAGGCACTTCAAGGGAAGGGAGCGAGTGAGCTTACCAATCGACTGATGGCCGAAGCAACTGCACAGGCTTTGCAAACACAGCTTAAGAACGGCAATGGAACCTTGGAGCAGAGCTGGTTGAAACATAAAGAAGCTGGCGCGTTCAAACCTCAAACGTTGCAACAGACCAAATATGGTGCGATTGATGGCAAAAAATATGAGCAATATAGCACGCTCGGCTGGCTCGGTGTTCCATACGCCGCACCTCCGGTAGGTGAACTGCGTTGGAAAGCCCCACAAGAACCTGAAGCTTGGGCAGGAACTAGATCGGCTAAGGAATTTGCAGCGAACAGCTTGCAGATCTCCGGCAAGAATACAGTAGGCAGTGAGGATTCACTGTACCTAAATATTTGGCGTCCTGACACAACCAGTTCTAAACTTCCGGTGATGGTGTTCCTGCACGGTGGCGGGAATATGACCGGATCAGGTAAAGATTTTCAGGGTGAACAGCTTGCGCGGAGCACCAACAGTATCATCATCTCCGTGAACTACCGTCTGGGGGCCCTCGGATTCTTCGAAAATGCAGCGCTGAAAACCGGCAATGCCCTGGATGACTCCGGTAACTATGGTCTGCTCGACGCATTCCGTGCACTGGAGTGGGTACAGGATAATATTGCAGGGTTTGGCGGAGATACAAGCAATGTTACATTAGCCGGACAATCTGCTGGTGCGCGTGATGTGCTGGCAACACTGATCTCTCCACTTAACAAAGGGCTGTATCAAAAAGCAGTTGCTTTCAGCGGAGGATTGACGACAGCATCACCGGAAGAAGGTGAGCAAAAATCCCAGGATGTACTCGTGAAACTGCTTGTACAAGAGGGGAAAGCGGCTAATGCAGAAGAGGCAAAAGCCTGGATAAGCAAGCAATCTCCGGCACAGCTGGAGAGCTACCTGCGTGCACTGCCGGCGGACAAGCTGGTCACAGCGTTTGGTGCAACCGCAATCCGTATGGAGCCATTCCCGCATCTGTTCCGGGACGGCACCGTGATTCCAAAAGAAGGCTTTGAAGCCATCCAGAACGGCAATTACACGAAAGTTCCTGTATTACTGGGCAGCCTGGAAACGGAGTTCTCCGGATTTGCCTTTGGTGATCCAAACTTCGCTCCAGCTATTGCGGATGGAACGCTGTTCACCGATGAAACCAAGGCGGAGCAATATGCTGCTGCTCTGAAATACGGTAGTGAAGCTTATGCAGGCTTTAATGCAGAGCGTGTCGCGGAGCAATTGACCAGTGAAGCCGGTCAGCCGCCGGTATATGCTTATCGTTTTGCTTGGGGTACACAACCTGGGGTCATCTCTGAGCGTTTGCTCACGTTACTGGGCGCACCACATGGTGCGGATATGGACTTCTATACAGGGCACGCCGATGGCATTGCTGCCTATTTCCCTGAGGGATACTTTAGCGAGACGAACAAACCAGGACGTGATGAGTTGTCCATCGCGATGGCAGCATACCTGAAGCAGTTCCTGTACACAGGCAATCCAGGTACGGGTGGTTCCCCTAATCTTGCGGCATGGACACCTTGGACGAAAGATGCACAAGCACCGATCATGCGTCTGGATGCAAGTAATACAACGGCAGAGATTGGCATGTCCACACAATATAATCAAGGAAAAGAAGCCGTAATGGCGAAGATGAAAAAAGAATTGTCTGAAGAAACATACAAACTGTTGACGGAAAAAGTGTTTGCAGGCCGTTTCTTCTGGGAATAAGGATCACCGGGTAGGAAGGGATATATAGATAAAAGGTATATAGATAAATTGAAAGCCAAGGGAGCCTATTCTCTTGGCTTTTTGTACTGTTCGTCATGCTTAAATATGGTATTGTTGTAAATATAAATTAATAACATCGAGAGGGGAGACGTGTACATTATGGATGGAGCTAGCTCTATAGGAATTGCTGGGATTATAACGCTATTAATTTTCTTTATCATGATGGGTCTTGTATTATATCTGATCTTCTATCTTGTGATGAAGCGGTCTGGCGTGAAAGAGGAAGTATCCGCATTAAGGATGGAAGTGCGAGTGTTACAAGAGGAAGTAGAGCGGAACAGGCGGGAATTGGAGAGTATAAAGTCTCGTTAACCGTCTGTACGTACTATATGTAGATACGTGGAATAGCGTGTTCAATAGTAAGAGAGGATAGGGGCTCTTTGCCCCTTCCTACTCAATACAGCCTGAAACTGTTTATTTCAGCCTTAGCGGGCCACGTATACGTCATCTATTTCTTGGCAAAAAAACTAAGTGTTCCGGTGCTTTCATCAGCACTCACAAACAGGCTGCGTCCGTTAACCCGATGAATGCCTTCTGGTGACTCTCCGGCTGTAGGAATCAGACCCAGATAGTTCGGATTGACCGGATCAGCAAGATCGAAGAACAGAATGGCATCTGCCCGTTCGGAAGCGACCGCTGCATACGTTGTGCCGTCCACCGTAGCCACGGTCAGATTCTCCACTTCGCTGCCTTTGTTGGGACTGCGATCATCCGGGTACAAGCCAACCATGGCGGTTGCCGTGTCAATGAGGTTTTGGCTATCGTACATCCGCTTGCCTTGCAGATCCCAGACAGCAATATTACGTCCGCCTGCTTTTACCCCATCCTCAAATTCATTCTTGCCCAAGTCTCCTTCATTCGCTGTCAGCAGGTATTTACCATCTGCTGAGAAAGCAATCCCATCCGGTTCATAACGAGCTGTCAATGTCTCTTTAAACTGAATCATGCCATCATCTTTCAGATCCGCTTGATGTGAGGTGGTACCGAGAGCGAAGATGGAGCTGATCTTTTTGGTCTCCAAATCTACGATGGCAACGACGTTGTTCTCCTGTAGCGTGATGGCTGCAGTTTTGCTATCCGGACTAATAGCAACATACTCCGGTTGTGGATCATGCGGATAGATGGCGCCTTTAACATGGTCCAGAGATACCGGCAAGTTCGTGATTTCACCTTCCAATACGTTCCCGCCAGCAAAAGATACAACCATAATGCTACCCGGACGTTTGGCGTTGGCATAGTCAATTTCATCGGCAGCTTTATTCAGCTCTTCGTCTTCTATGGCAATCACCGCATGCAGACCGTCAGGAGACAGGGCAATCGAGTCAGGACCAATACCGAGTTCATATGTTTTTACAGTTTTGTAGGTTGTCAGATCCACTATGGCAAGTAATCCTTTGTTTGCTTCACTGTCCGTATCCCCGGTACGAATAACAGCCAGACCGTATTTGCCGTCTTTGGACACGGTTACACTGGTGACTTCAGCTTTGGCAGAGAGCTCATGGAAGCTGACTGTTTTCAATACGCTGATATTTTTCAAGTCAGCAATGTCCAATACAGAAATGCTGCCATTGTCCGCTTCGGTTACGAGCAGGCGCTGTCCATCTGGCGTAGAGGCTGATATTTCTGCTTTGCCACCGGGCATCTGAAACGATGCGGTTCGTTCAAAACCGGTTTTATTTTGTTTCAGGATCAGTTGATCCGTAATTAATTTTAGCGTTTGGGAAGATACATACGTTGTACCTTTGGTGATGTAGCTTTTACTGTCCAAAGGCGTTTTTACCCCGTTAATGGTTGCTGAGAACGTTCCTATAGGAAGTTGGACTTTAGTATCTGCGATCTGGATATCAACACTGCGACTGTTTTCGTTCCAGGTGACCGTACCTTGCATATTTTGGATGGCTGTACGCAGTGCAACTTGATCGTTGGCAGGTTTAGTTGCATCAGCGGCATGAATCATGGATGTGTAGCTGGTTGCTCCTGCGCTAAGAATGGCGGTCATCGACAGAACGGCAAGCCATTGATTTCTCTTTTTCAATGTTCCAGATCCCCTTTATCGTTTCGTGTTGTGATGGTGTGTGCAATTGTTTTCAGACATGGCCTAGTATAGGGGTGAAATGTTAAAAAGAAATAAGAGAAGCCAGCAAGTTATGTAAAACATTTATATGCTATAGTCAGACAAAGTCAGAAAGTCAAAGAAGGTCAAAATAAAAGAAAAAAGGATCTATTTTATAATAATGAACCATGGTGAAAGAAGATCGGTTTTTTTCGTCTTTTACGGACTTTGAGCCTTGTTTGCACGAGTATTATAATAATCAATGTAAGCAACACCAATAAACCAACCACACAAAAGGAGCTGATTTTCATGTTTGATCTGATTCCGTTTCGTAAACGAAATGAAGACCCGTTCGGACACATGTTGAAATCCTTCAATGACATGGTTGAGAACTCATTTCTCTCGCCTTTTGGGACTGGCTCGCAGCCATTTCGTACTGACATTCGTGAGGATGAAGACAAATATTGGGTAGAAGCCGAGCTTCCGGGCATTGCCAAAGAGAATATAGACATTCAAGTTGAAGGTAAAGAATTGATTATTCGTGCCAAACGTAATGAGCTGGTGGAACAGAAGGATGACTCCAATCGGATCATTCGGCAGGAGCGTCGTTCAGGCGAATTTATCCGGCGTTTCTATGTAGATCATATTGATGAGGAGCATATCAAGGCCAGATTGGAAGATGGTGTGCTGAAGCTTGAGATTCCAAAACGCCCTGGTGATGATCCATCTCGCAGACGCATTCAAATTGACTAAACCATAGAGAATTGAAATCAATTGTTTCCTTATATGATGAAAAACATGCAGGAGACATCCATAAGGATGTTTTCTGCATGTTTTAATTTAGACTGAATTAGAAGAGGGATCGTTGAACATCAGATTGAATATCCATTTTGCTGATTCCTTTATTTCTCGGTCGCTGCCTGCATGAGCGCATATATCTTACGTGTGGTATTCACGTTTCTTACGGTCATATAAGCATAGACTTTGGAACCCACAAGCTTGTTCATGCCACTTTTGGATGCATCCTCTCTGCTGACTGAATACAAAATGGCACCGGGAACATACATCAGTGTGCCGATTTCGGGTTTGATGGGCAGTTGATCCAGCACGGAGGGCTCGTTGATCTCATCCCAGAGGAACATCACATCACTTTTGGCCGTGTCGTCATTAACCCATTCCGCTGGGAGCGCTTCGATAACGCTTTGGATTTCATCCATATTCCGCACCATCACCTTGATCTGTAAGCCGAAATCAGCGGCGATGGCCTGTTCCAACGTAAGGGATATCTCCCTATTCGCATCAGCACGTTCTTGATGATCAGCAAAAATAATATTGCCAGAGTTGATGTATGTAACGACATCCAGCATGCCAGCTTGTTCAAACGTTTCTTTTAGCTGTTTCATGTTCATTTTATTGTTCCCGCCTACATTAATACCTCGCAGCAAGGCTACATAGATCATAGGGATGCCCCTCCAATTTCTTCAATTCAACGGTTTAACAAAATGACAGATACTCGAAGAGATGAGCAGTATATTCTTCTCCCAACAGATCCTGCAATAAAGGCTCCACTTGTTCCAGAACCTCTGGCTTGGTCTCATAGGTTTCTTCATCTTTCAATTCTCCAGCATAGCTCCGTGCCGCTTCAATGAGAATGGCTAGTGCATTGAAAAAGTCAGACAGCGAATCGGCAACACGGTTTGGTTCTCCACCTGTAAAAGCGGCATATACGGGAGAGTGCGGTGCTTCCACATCCACAATTAAAGGATCATCGTTAAAGTTTGCGATGACGACATGATTTTTTGGCCAAGTGGAGGACTCCTCATAAGGTTCATTCATGCCAATCCAGCGGAACCCCAGTTGCTGACGAAGCAGATGTTCAGGTGCAACAAAGAAGATCAATGCGGCATCACCGATCTCGACGGCGGCATTTTTCATTTTGAGTGTACCTTCAGCGTCTGCATCCATCATTTCATAATGACTGTACAGGTATTGAAGTTCCGGTGAAAGCGGTATTCGTGTATCTACTTCCGGCTGGTGATGGTGTTTGCGCGGACGAAGATCATGATTTTTGAAAAGCCCGTAAGCTTCATTATATAAATCCTGCTGTTCCACAAAACGGCTTAAGGCCGCATCCAGTTGTTGCATGTTGTCTGATTCCTCCTACTTGTGTAGTTTCATCGTATCCATTGGTTAGCGCTGGATGCCTGACCAGAAGACATTCCAAGTGATCGCCAGCGCTTGTTCATAAGATTGCCGTGTCTCATATACGAGCTGTACGTCCAATCCATCCATCATGGTCACAAAGGCCACGGTGGCTTCTTCCGAACTGAGGCGTATATCCGGATGTTTGGTAAAGACGGCTGCTAACTCTTCCTTCAGTGTCCCGAGATACGTTCGATATTGGGCCAACACAAAATCATGTACCTCCAGTGGTGTGATGAACGACAGGATATACATAAAAGCCACGTTTGGATGGGTCAGGAAACGATTTTTGTGTTCATGCAAAAAGGCGTACAGCTGCTGATCCAGAGTTTGGGTAACAGACTCACTGAAAAATTGGCGTACAAACTGCTGTTCCTCCTGCACAACTTCCTCGTATAACTCCAGCAATAACGCTTTTTTGGATGAATAGTGATAGGCCAGAGATTGCTTGCGGATGCCTGCTTCTTCGGCAATCTGCGCCATCTTGGTCCCCTCATAACCCAGACGATTAAAATGTTGAATGGCAATTTCCTTGATTCGTTTTTTACTCAATGTCTACCTCCAGTTGGCGAGCGGTATACCTCTGCTGTTTTTGGGAGTATACCAAATATAACAAGATATATACCACAAAAATGCCTATAGCGATAGCGTACACCACTGTATAGGAAAATACAGAAGCCACCACGCCAAGGATCAACGAACCACCGCCAATCCCGAGGTCAAAAAAATTAAAGAAGGAAGCCATCGCATTTTCATGCTCATGTTCCTCCACAAGGTTCACACACCAGGTCTGAATCGCCGGGAATATGGCACCGAAGCCAAAGCCGTATAACGCGCCAGCGATCAGGAATTGCACATCATGTTGGGCGATAATTAGAACCAACAGTCCTGCGATTGCAAACACCGCAGAAGGCAACAACACGGAGCCTGGACCGTGTCGATCAAACATTTTCCCAGAGAACAACCGAACAGTGAAACTGGCGATAGCAACGATAAAGAAAAACCAGGCGACATTGTTGAATCCTCTCTCGGCGGCAAATAAAGCCACAAAGGACATGATGGAGCCGGCTGCAATGCCAACCAGCATGATCAGCAGCGAAGGGAACAGTACTTTCTTTTCGATCAACTTGACGGTTGCAGCTGGAAGTTTGACGTTTTCGTGATTAGGTAACCCCTTGGGCTTTCTGGAAACAAACACGGCCATCAGGAGAGCTAGCAGCAAAATGCACATGCCTCCCATAAACAGGCTCTGATAGTCACACTTAAACAACAGACTGGTACCAATCAAGGGACCGATGGATATGGCGACGGTCTCGCCTACGCCAAAATAGCCCATACCTTCTCCCCGACGATCTCTTGGTATGTTTTCAGTGGCAATCGTTGCAAAATATGTCGTTGCCAAACCAAATCCGAATCCGTGGATCACTCGAAATAGAAGAATCATCCAAATACCTGACGATAGGTAGTATGCACCTGTCATTAATGCACAGATAGTGATACCGATAATCAACAGATATTTTTTATCTATTCGAGCTGCCAAAACAGATGTGAAGGGGCGAATCAAGATGGCGGAAAACATAAATACGCCGGTAACAAGCCCAATTTGGGAGGCTTCGCCACCAAGACTTGAGACAAACAAAGGCAAGGTGGGGAGTAACATTTCAAAGGCCATAAACAATAGTGCGTTGGCTAACATGATGAAAATAAATGATCTTCCCCAGAGTTGCTGAGGTGTAGGGCTGGTAGTCGAAGTGCTCATAGGATCCTCCATGTATACTGATCTCTGTCGGCCGACATGTTGAAATGATTTTACCTGACGATGGTCAGATTGTAAAGTGCGTTTCGATATGCAAACATGATTTTTTTGGTGCAGGTGAGATTCAGCCTATATGGTAAGAAGTTAAGAGCTAGATTGTATCAAAAGAAACGAAAAGAAGCCTGTGCATATGGGGAAGTGATCCCACACAACACAGGCTTCTTTAATTGGTGTGAAAATAGGAGGGGCTAATTCCACTGGAATAGCATCAGATTAACGTTACCGCGGAGCAAGGTAGCCATACGACTTCGCTGGAGAATTCGCATGAAGGCGGAAATCTTCGCTCGGTTCATTCATAAATGCCGGATCCACATATATGGAGTGTGCATCGTTACCAGATCCCTTTAGGTAGGCGGCGATGCCGGAGTAGGCCTTATTTTTCCAAACCCACAGGGCATCTTCCTGCTCTCCTGGTGAGTAATAGACATTATAGTCAAACATATTGCCGGTATTGGTTGTATATTCATTGTATATCAGGACTTCCGAGCTGCCCGATACGAGAATATTGCGCATGAACGTATTGTTCTTCGTCCGTGACTGCATGAATAACTGTCCATTGCCTGCATTCAGGGTGTCATTCCCTACAAGCGTATTGTACATAATCTTGCTATCCTCGGTAGCTCCACGTTCATCGTCATAACCTCCCATGGCAATGCCCGTCAATCGGTTGGAATAGATCAGGTTATCCCGCACGGTAATGTTGCTGGTTGAACGCCCGGCATGCTCTGAGGCTATCTCAATTCCGATGTCGTTCCTGTATACCCGGTTCTGGTCGATGATATGATCTTTCCCGCCATCGACATAGATGCCACCAGCCGAGTTGCTATCATTGGGCAGGTCAGTTCCATAGGAGGGATTGTTATTGGACGTAATATCGTATACTTCGTTGCCTCGTACAATGCCGTTCCGAGCCTGATCGTACGTGTCGTCTTCGGACGTACCCTCATACCCGATCAGATCAATACCAATGTTGTCGGAATCATGGATGATATTGTTCTGTATGGCAAAGGTATCGACATTGCCGTTGACTGCAAGTGACTCACTGGAACCAAGGGTAAGATCATACAATTCATTATCCTTAATGATGATATCGCGTAATGCTTGAGGGTGCTCTGTACCATATAGGGCAATACCGTGGGCATCCCTGCCCCTCAAATTGGGACCCTCAGGAGGTGCGTAACTAGCGATCGCGTGTATGGTGTTACCCAACAACTGAATATGCTCACCTGCCCCGTGGACATAGATCCCGGTTGGAACCTGGCCCCCCAGAGTGGTCGTGAAGTTACGAATTTCGAGGTTTTGAATGGTGATATAACTGGCATTCTCAATTTCAATCAGTCCTTCGATGCCTCGAACAGCGAGGCCTTCTCCATCAATGACGACATTCTCTTGCGGATAGCTGGCAAATAGGGTCGGATTACCGGAGGAATGGCCGCTCCGGGTGATTTTGACTTTCTGATGATAGACACCTTCACGCAAATAGATCGTACTTCCTGGCGAAGCATGGTCGGCTGCGTGCTGTAACGTTTTCCACGGAGATTGAAGGGTTCCTTTATTCGCGTCGTTTCCATGGGGGGATATGTAATGGATGACCTGAGGATCCAACTTTTGAACAGAAACGGGTGTCTTCATGGACTGGGTGCGGTCCTGACAACCAGATGCGAATAACAGTAGAATCGGCATAATCAGCAAAACTGTACGAATCAAAGTTGTTCCTCCTTTGTATTTACCTGCGAAGCTAGATTATAGCAGATTTGAACGGGTTAATAAGCCATGATATGCTTTTTATCAAATCAGGGAGGAGACTGCTCATGAATACATTAACTGTAGCTGAATTAGTAGATCGGGAGAATCACGCATGGGAAGAACTCAAGGAACTTCTGGATAGCGGGCAAAATACATATGTGTATGTTCCAGCAAAGCAGGAGGCGGGAGAGGATACCCTCTATCGTCTGCAAATAAGTACGAAATCCTATTTGGGAGTTGTTGCTTATGAGACAGAAGGTATCGTACTTGACCATGGCTGGATCACGCTGCTTGGTGCGGGTGGTGACAGTACATATGGAAGCCTCACCAGTTGGAATGGTGTGAGTGAGCAACCTTGGGTAGATGTTCTGGAAGGTATGATGATCGTCGCATATGATGCGGCAGGTGGTTTCTTCGGACTGGATACAGGCAAGTATGGCCGTACGGGACATATCTATTATTTTGCACCGGATACACTTGAATGGGAATCGACAGAACTGACATATTCAGAGTTCATTAACTGGCTGGCGGATGGCGATCTGGGGCAGTTCTATCAGACGTTTCGCTGGAAAGGTTGCAGGAGGATATGGCACAGCTCCAGACGGGACAAGTATTTGCATATTATCCACCACTTTGGACCAAGGAAGGTGGCGGCGAGAGCAGTAGCAAATCCCCAATTAGCATCATGGAGGCCTGGAAGTCAGCCCTGGATGGGAAATAGTCGGCATGCTGCTTGAGAAGGATAAGGAGTGGTGGCTATTTCATGGAATGCATACTCATTTTTGAAACTGAAACCTCCTGTCCGAATTCGTAAAAAGGCTCGCGCTAAGGCGCGAGCCTTTCTCTGTTGAACAATTTAACTACCGGATGCAAGAGGTTCCATGCCAGAGCGTGAAGCTCTGCTATGCCAGACGGTCAGACCCAGTGAAACAACGCAGACGAGCAACAGACAAGCGTATACCACATGATAAGCTTCCTCTACTGATACTCCCGGAATGCTGTGCAACAGCAACCCGCATACCGCTACAGATACCGATCCACCGAAGAACTGAATCAATTGTAACATGCCCATTCCTGAACCAATCTGTGATTTGGGCAGCACACGTGAAGCTTCATTATTCAATGAAGCCATAGATGCCGAGAGTGCCGGTGAGAAAAAGAGATAACCACTGGTAATGATCAGGGCGGATTGATCCAGTCCGAGCATGAATAAGGCAAGTACCGCTGCGAGCAGGATGTGTCCGATGATCATAAACCGCATATTGCCATAACGGTCGATCCAGCGGCCGACGAAACGGGTGCAGAATGCTGCAACAATGGCTCCTGGAGCAATCAGCAAACCGATGGCGAGCGATGAGCGTCCATAGAGATCTGCGAGCACAAGCGGCATCAAGAACAGATTGCCCAGATTCACGACCAGCACGCAGAATCCTATAAGAATTAAGCGGGTGTATCCTGGTGTTCGAAACACTTGTGGATTCACAAACGGAAGACTCGCTTTCCGAATATACAGGAGGTGTGCTACAAGTGAAATAACGCCAATAGCTAACCATAACCAGGACTGCTGGGTGATCGCGACGAGAAGTGTAGTTGCATTAATGACGGTTAGTATGGCACCAATAACATCAAACGGCTGATCCGTTTTGACGGATTCAGGTGGTAGAAAATAGAGCAGGACAGGCAGGGCGAGCAGGACAAGCACGGTTATGGCAAAAAGTCCGTTCCAGCCCCAGTACTCACTAATAAGTCCGCCGACAATGGGGCCAAGTCCAAAAGCCATGGCGCTGCCTGATGAGATGAGTGCGATGGCAGCTCCACGCCGTTCCACCGGGATGTAACGACTCGCGATGACGAGACCCAGACCAGCCATCACCCCTGCACCTGCAGATTGCAGAATGCGTGTGAGCAACAGGATTGCGAAGTTATGTGCGAACAACCCCAGCAATGAAGATAACCCCAGGATCAGAAGCCCGACCGTGAGCAGTTTGCGTACCGGAATTCGGTCTGATAATCGACTGTATATCACCGTTGACAGGGCGTAACCAATGGAATAACTTGAGATGACCCAGGAACCCAGGTCTGAGGTAATCTGTAGATCATGAATAATGACGGGCAATGAAACATTGAACATGGTGGTGTTCATCACAACGATGAACAAGCAGCACGTCCAGAGTGGCATGACAATTTTATCTTTCACGTGACCATTCCTGTCTTATCTATGAATGTGAATTCGGATTGAGCATGGATGAAAATGTGATGAAAAGCAATATATCATTTTACACTTCATTTTATTATATGGCAATAATGTCATACTGAATATCAGTTGAATTTATGTAATGCAGAGTTTTAATTTATAGACTAGTTCCCTTAAATTGGGTAAAATGATGGTTGGAATACATAACTAGATTGATTATTTTATAAGGAGTTTACAGTATGGATCACTTACTATTAATGTCCCACAGAGTATTTCCGACGTTGGATATGAAGCGAACAGCACAATTTTATGAAAAAAAGATGGGCTTTCGTGTGGTCGAATATCTCAATGCAGCCGAACCTCATATCTGTCTTTATCGTGATCTTACCGAGATTATTTTAACCCAAAGCAATGGACAAAAGGTAATACCCAACAGAGAATTATATGGTTACGGATATGATGCCTATTTTATTACCAAGAATCAGGAAGAGCTTCAACAGGAATTGATCAACGCAGATGTGAAGATCGTACGTGCCCTCAATCATACAGACTATAATAACAAAGAGTTTGTGATCGAGGATATTGATGGACGATGGATCGCTTTTGGCATCAAACAGGGGTGAATTTGATACAGAAACAGGCGCTCCGATCACGGGCGCCTGTTTGTGCATACGTACGATATCTGAAGAGCTTATGCCGCAGTAACTTGTTTGCCGCGATTGCGAACCCACTTGATGACATCCATCAGAATGACGGCAACAAGAGCGAGTCCGCCTGCAATCAGGAACTCATTCCAACCGAATGTATCCGGGATAGCGAAGACGCCGCGAACACCTGGAATCAGTGTGATTGCATAGAGACAGAGACATACCAGAATGGAACCAAGCACAAATTTATTGGTCATGAAGCCCACCTGGAAGATGGTTTGTGTATTGGAACGTGCTGCAAAAGTTTGCAGACTGCGTGCCAGAATCAAGGTGGTGAAGGCCATAGCTACGCTGATTTCCTCCGAGATGCCAAGCCCGATATATTGAGATACGATTACAGCCGCACCAATCAGGACACCACGCGTAATGACCGCTTGCAGGGTTCCGCCTGCGAAGATGCCTTCGTTAATATCGCGTGGTTTACGCCGCATGACATCTGGCTCGGGCTTTTCTGTGCCCAAAGCGATGGCAGGCAGGGAGTCGTTCACCAGATTGATGAACAGCAGTTGAAGGGCCGTGAACGGATTCACCCAGCCAACCACCAGAGCAAACAAAATCGCGATAATAGCACCGAGATTACCCGCGAACAGGTAAGCGATCGCTTTTTTGATATTATCAAATACCATCCGCCCAACACTGACTGCATTCACAATGGAGACAAAGTTATCATCCGTCAGAATCATGGCAGCAGCATCCTTGGCGACATCCGTTCCGCTACCCATCGCTACGCCGATGTCGGCCTGTTTCAGCGCAGGTGCGTCATTGACTCCATCTCCGGTCATCGCTGCAACCTTGCCTTTGCGCTGCCATGCACGCACAATCCGGATTTTGTTCTCAGGTGATACTCTGGCGTATACCGAGATGTGTTCAAGTTGTTGATCCAGCTCTTCATCGGACATTTTGTCCAGTTCGGCGCCGGTAATGGCGAGATCATCCGGTTCGGCAAGGCCGATATCCACACCGATGGCCTGAGCCGTCGTTTTGTGATCTCCGGTGATCATGATGGTGCGAATGCCCGCTTTTTTGGACTCTTCAATCGACCCGTATACCGCTTCACGCGGCGGGTCAATCATCGCTGTCAGACCAACCAGTGTCAGATCATGCTCGTCATCAATGGTGACCTGGTTTTTGTCATCAAATTTTTTGTACGCATAGGCCAGTACGCGGAAGGCACGTTTGGAGAAGGCCTCATTTTTCTCTTCAAATTGTGTGCGAATCTCGGGTGTGAGGGGCTGAACTTCACCATTGATAAACACATGGCTACAGCGACTGAACAGTACATCTGGTCCACCTTTAGTTAGCAAAGCCGTCTGTCCCTCAAAGGTATGAACGGTACTCATGAGCTTTCGATCCGAGTCAAAAGGAAGCTCGGCTTCACGCGGGAACTGGTCACGGATTTCATTGTAATCCTTGTTCACCCGGTTGCTGAAGGCAATGAGTGCCACTTCGGTTGGATCTCCCAGTTCCTTGCCTTCCTGGTTAATATTCGAATCATTGCAGAGCACTGCAATATGTAACAGACGTCGTTCCTCCTCCGACCACTGATCGGGATCATCGGGGAATTCTTCCTTGGTGCCATGGGGAATGTAATAATCCACAACCGTCATCTTATTCTGAGTTAGTGTTCCTGTTTTATCCGTACAGATGATGCTGGCAGAACCGAGTGCTTCCACGGCAGGCAGTCTGCGAATGATCGCATGTTGTTTGGCCATCTTATTGGTTCCGAGTGACAATACGATCGTCACAATGGAGGAAAGTGCCTCTGGAATGGCAGCAACCGCAACAGCTACAGCAAACATCAGTGCATTTACGATGGATGGCCCGATATTCTCCGTACCTTCGGTCAACCATACACGACCGGCTTCTATGCCAAAGATGAGAATCGACAACCCCAGGATGAAAAAGCCCAGTTTTTTGCTGAATGATTCCAACTTGCGCTGTAACGGCGTGTTCTTGGCTTCGGCATTTTCGATCAGTTCGGCAATTTTACCAATTTCCGTCTTGAGAGCCGTACCTGTAATAACGAGCATGCCTCGTCCATATACGACCAGTGAACCACTGAAGGCCATATTACGACGATCTCCGATTGGAGCTTCATTCGGGATGGTGTCCGCGTGTTTTTCCGCAGCTTCGGATTCTCCGGTCAGCATACCCTCGTTGATTTTCAGACTTCCTGACTCCAGGATACGCCCGTCAGCCGGGACATAATCACCTGCATCCAACATAACAATATCACCGGGAACGAGTTCCCTCGCCGGAATGGTTTTTTTCTGCCCGTCACGAATGACTTTGGCTTCGGGCGCAGACATTTGTTTTAATGCGTCAAGCGAACTCTCGGCTTTTTTGGTCTGAACTACACTGATTACCGCGTTAAGCAAAATAACCAGGAATATGATCAACGATTCAATCAGGTGTCCAAGTACAACCTGTACCGCAGCTGCAATCAGCAGCACGATGACCATCGGATCTTTGAAATTTTCAAGGAACAATTTCCAGACAGGTGTTGCATCTTTCCCTTTTAATTCGTTATATCCTTCGGTTTCAAGTCTCTTTGCAGCTTCGGAGGTTGTGAGTCCCTTAGAGGAACTCTGTACATCCTGAAGGGTTTCCTCCGCACTGTGTCTATAATGTTGCAATTGACCAGCTCCTTGAATAGTAGATTTCTCTCTGTGTATTACCCTTACGGGCAAAATCTAGAATCGTTTCATTTCCGTATTTTTTTAAGATTATGGATGATATACGATTTTTAGCTGTACACAGTATTTTTCATAATGATCCGAGATATGCCTTTTTTCGAATATTATTATTTCCAGTGTGCATGATGGTCTACAAAAACAATATAGAGCTAGAGCAAAAACTGTGTGCACCATCACACTAGCGCATATTCGGGTCTGTTACGCTATTACATAACGAAGGGCGTTTTAATCTAAGTTTGGAGGGGAATCCATATGTTTTGTTATCAATGCGAACAGACGCCGAGTGGCGGGTGTACCGTGGTAGGGGTTTGCGGCAAAAACGAAACAATCGCGAGTTTGCAGGATACGATGATCTTTGCGTTAAAAGGAATCGCTGCTTATGCGACACACGCACGCCAGTTGGGATATTCTGATCCTGAGGTGGATCGAATTACACATGAGGCATTATATATGACATTAACGAACTCGAATTTTAATGTGCAGGAACATCTGGATATGGCGATGAAGGTAGGTAATGCAGCAATCCGCATTATGGACGTGCTGGATCGTGCGCATACGGACCGCTTTGGTGTACCGCAACCGATTACGGTTAGCCAGAACCAGATCGAAGGACAGTGTATCGTGGTGACGGGACATAATCTGTATGCATTGGAGGAGCTGCTTCGTCAAACCGAAGGGAAAGGAATCAACATCTATACCCACTCGGAAATGTTACCTGCGCACGGTTATCCGGCACTGAAGAAGTATGCACATCTGAAGGGCAATATCGGTAAAGCCTGGTACGATCAAAGAAGACTCTTTGAACAATTCCCGGGTGCTATTCTCGCAACGACCAACTGTGTCATGCCGATCAAAGGAACATATGCAGATCGCTTTTTCTCGTATGAAGTGGCGGGTCTGGAGGGTGTGGCCAAGATTATGGATGATGACTTCTCACCTCTGATTGAGCGTGCATTGTCACTGCCTGCGGCTGATGTACAGTCGGAGCAAGTCTTAACGACAGGATACCACCATGAAACCGTGATCGGGCTTGCGCCTGAGATCATTCAAGCGGTGAAAGACGGCCATATCCGTCGATTCTTTGTCATTGCAGGCTGTGATGCACCCGGTAAAGGGGGCAACTACTATCGTGAACTCGCGACATCATTACCGAATGATACTGTGATTCTGACCACGTCTTGTGGCAAGTTCCGCTTCAACGATGTGGATTACGGTACGGTTGGAGACACGGGTATCCCGCGTTATATCGATCTGGGTCAATGCAATAATTCCGGTTCTACGGTGAAAATTGCATTGGCTTTGGCGGATGCCTTTGGCTGTACCGTCAACGAATTACCGGTCAGCATCGTGCTGTCCTGGTTTGAGCAAAAAGCAGTTGCGATCCTGCTCGGCCTGTTCAGCCTCGGCATTCAGGATATTCGGATTGGACCGAAACCGCCTGAATTCATATCCGAAGGGGTCTTGGATGTACTCGTGGATATGTTTGGTCTGAAGTTAATTACAACGGCAGAAGAAGATATGAACGCGATGTTGGCATTATCATAAGTTAAGTTCATTGGAATATGAGGCGAGGGGTCTTAGTGGGCCTGGTAATGGATTATTTACCATGTAAAACTTGGAAAGGTGAAGAGGGCTACCCTACAAAGTCATAACATGACTTTATAGGGTAGCCCTCTGTTCTCGTTTAACGGATGTAGCAGGTCTATTAAGTGAACTACATAGGGCTGCTACGCTCCATCTTACCGTGCCTGGAATTTGTAGCCGATCCCTCGAACGGTGATAATGTAGCGATGGGTACTGGAGGTATCCTCAATTTTGCGTCTCAGGTGATGAAGGTGCACCATGACCGTGCGAACATCACTCCAGTTATCCAGCCCCCATATGCGTTCAAAAAGGTAGTCTGTACTAAAAACGTGCCCTGGACGACTTGCCATGAGGAACAGTAGTTGCAGTTCTTTAGCAGGTAAGCTAATCTCTTTGCCGTTGACCCGGACTTCAAAGCGGCCAAAATGCAGATCGAGCCAGCCGTCACGCCATACGTTCTCACCAGAGGCAACCATGTTTTCAGATGTGGAGGGTGCAGGTCGTAGTCTTTTTTTGACCCTGGCGACCATAATATCCGGATCGAACGGTTTGGTTATATAATCATCCCCCAGTTCCAGCCCTTGAACGATATCCTCGGTTTCCTGCCGGCTGCTGAGAAAAATGACAGGCAGATCAGCACTCTTCCGAAGCCCTCGTATCCAGTCGGTGCCTGTTCCGTCAGGCAGCATGATATCACACAAAATGAGATCAGGGCGTCGCTGTTCCAGCAGCTTCGTAGCTTCTTCAAGCGTATGCGCTACATGAGTTATGTAGTTCTGATTATGCAGATAGATCGTGACCAGATCTGCGATATCAATATCATCCTCCACAATTAGAATGCGTCGGCGCTCCTCAGTGTATGTCATCTTCCGGCAACCTTCCTCTCCAGGCGGGTAACCGAAAACAGAACTGACTGCCTGAACCTGGCTCACTGGTTACCCCAATCTCTCCATTGTGATAATACATAATTTCTTTGCAGATGGCGAGCCCCAGCCCTGAACCCCTGTGTTCAACTCCAATCTGCTGACTGGCTTGTTCAAAACGTTCAAAGATTCGTTCCTGCCACTCCGGCGGAATGCCCGTGCCCGTATCCTCAACACAGATGCAGGCGGTCCATCCTGTTTCTGTTAGGGGTGTTTCCTCAAGATGAAGACGCACACAGATCGTGCCGGACTGAGGCGTGAATCGCAGTGCATTCGAGATCAGATTGGACAGCACCTGTTCGATTCGAATGGGATCCAGTTTCACGATCCAACCACCGGAGTCCATGTCCCCGAAGTTTGATTCCACAGGCAGATTCAGATGGTAATGGATACCTTGCGTCTCTACGTCTGCTTCATATTTTTGGAACAATTCCTGCACGAATGAGAGCAAATGAAGGTCCTGCATCTGAAACTGCACCTGGTTGGTCTCCAGCTTCGTAAGCTCAATCAGATCATGGATCATTCGTTCGAGTAGGAGGGAACGTGTGTAAATCCGGTTCACATACTTAGGTGCTTCGGTCGTAATAATGCCATCTCGCAACGCTTTGGCGAAACCCTTAATGGATGTGATCGGTGTGCTCAGCTCATGAGAGATGTTAGACAGGAGCCGAACACGGAACAACTCGAATTCAGCCATCTTCTGGTTAGCTTCCTGAAGCTCTGCATTGCTTTGCCGCAATGAACGGGTTCGCTCCTCCACGGTTCGTTCCAGCCTTTGGTTCGTTCGTTGAAGCTGTAGGGACAGTTGTTCCTTTTGCCGTAATGCTCGCGAGAAGCGGGAAGACAGATTATACGCCTGGGTTAACAGAAAAATAAGCAACCCGATGGAGAGCATGTCCTCCGTGGGTAAATGGACCGTGTAGAAGAGCATATCATTCAGGGCAAAGGCCATGAAAAACACAAAACCGATCATACTGGTGCCAGCACCCTTTCTCCGTCTGAAGGCAGATCGGACATACATATAGAGTGTATAGATCAGTGAAGGAAACAGAACTCCCCATGTAAAAGGTGTCAGAATATAGGTATATACACGAGCCGGTGTGAGCAGGAATAACAGGATAAAAACCGGCAGAACAAGTCCGCCGACTTTAGACACCCAGGATACAGATTCCTTGGGATATTCCCTGTTAATAAACAAAATGAGCAATAATGCCGTCAGGGCGACGGATATGTATTCGGCTTTGACCGCCCACTCCCATGGGAGATCAGGCAGAAGATATAACGCTGTCGATTCACCAAGTACCACCGTACGTACACCCACGGACAGACAGAGCAGACTGTACAGCAGGGCAGAGAATTCTTTTCTGCGGTTTAGGTAGACCAGTCCGTAATATAATGCCATCACACCAAAAATCCCGACAATACCTGACTGTGCGGCGATATGAAGAATCCGTAGCCAGGAGATATTCTCTGCTGTTCCAAGCTCCATGCTCTGCCAGATGCCTGAATTTCGCTGCGAGAAGTTGGACACTTGAATGACAATTTCGTTCCATCCAGGATGCGATTCGAAATAGATGACTTTGGGATAACTTTTTGGACTCTCGGAGAAATGATCCGTGCCAACAGTACCATTGCCACCTTGCAGTTGACCATTAATCCAGATTCGGTAAGCTGAGGCGATGCTCTTGGAATAAAGGGCGAGTGTTGGACTGCTTGATCGCTCATCCGGCAGGAGAATTCGCAGTCTGTAGGTTGCATAGCCTTCATTGGGTAGAAATGAATCGTTGTCCTGTTGGTACGATATCCAGGGCTCGGGTACTTGTTCAAAGGCAGGTACAGGTGGGGCAGCAGCTTGAAAATCAATCGGTTCCAACAGTTGACGCCAGTAAAACTCCCATTCGCCATCCAAAGTCACATTGGGCAAGATGGAGTCAGAACGATCAGACATATCCAGGACTCCGTGTTCTGCGGAGATTAGCGCGTGGTCTGTAACTGCTGTTAATGGGGCTGTTTTTGATATATATATCATCAGAATTCCGGTAGCAATCACAAGCAGGAACAGGCTTCTCAGAAGAAAAGTTCGTTTGCGGATGAGACTGCGAGCCGATGGGATAAGCTTCATCTAGGGTGACCTCCGGCCAGGGTAAGATCGTATATTTTTTTATTATAGATGGTTCCCGGGTTTGCAGAAAGAAGATTTTTGACGAAATTTCCCGGACTTAAACAAAACTTAAACTAACGTGAGTACAATAGACCACATAACTTGTAGGGATAAAGACCCGGTAATAGAAAGGGAACGTACGTATGAGTCACTACTTTGCTAAATGTTCAACCTATATGTATCAGCATAGATATATGGACTTTCTACTGGCTCATTATCTTGAATTAAATCTGCCCTATTCCTTTTCGACGACACTCAGCTATATTTCCAGCCCACTGCTTATGGCTGGGGGGGCGATGTTATGCTTTGATGATGAGGATGAGGTGGCAGGTGCGTTTGGATATATTCATGGCACGGGAGAGCATGATTATGAGGATCGACATGTGATTCAGCTTCAGGTGGCTTTCATTGTACATGAGCAACGCCGAAGCAGGATTTTTATCGAGGGTCTTCAGTTCTTGGTGGAACACTTGGATGAATATGCGGATGAGGAACCTGTGCAGGAAATTAGGTTCTGGGCTCTCAGTGAAGAAGCCAACCACAGGTTATTCTCCAAAATTGCGAAGCAAGTTACAAGCATGATCGGTGAAGAAGGGGAGCTGAATGCTTACGTTGTGCAGCTTGCAGAGCTTCGTTCATACCTCGCTTCTTTTGAGCGAGACTCAAGGATGAAGGAGAAACATGGAAAGGTGGAGTCGTCTTGATGCTGCAACTCAAGGCCCACGATACGTTAAAGGACGAGGATTATGCCCGTTTTGCCCGGTTTTATCTGACAAACAGTGATGAGTTCGATGAGCAATATATGCTGCATGATGCTTTGCTCCATCTGATAAGTACGGTACAGCAAGCACATTTGCTTTTATTCGACGATGAGCAGGGGCAGTTGAGTGCATTCATTCAGTATCGATATACGGAAGACAGGCACACGGCATTCATTGATTCAGCCATCTTGGCTGAAAAATATCGCAGCAGCAGAGTGTTTTTTGCAGGACTTCGGGATGTGGTGTTATGGATCTGTGAGGAGAACCCATATATTCAAGCGCTACAGTTCCATGCCATTGCAGATAACCATTATATTAACAGGCTTTACAGCAAGTTCGCCAAACGGACGGATAGTCAGGTACGAAATGGAAGAACAGAGCATGTCTATACGGCGGAACTGGATACCCTTCTGTCTTATCTGAAAATAAAAACATTGGTGTAATTGAAATTGTGCAATCGATTTCGCAATCTTTCAACGGATGATCAGGAAAGGAGGTGAGCATGTCTATGATACCTGTGTACCCAGGCATATACGGATCCAAGAATGGCAACCGCATTTCGAAATTTGAAAATGTGCTGAAATTGAATGAACAATTGCGAGTGAACACCACCACCGCCGCGAAGTAATCCCCCTTTTCCGCAATCATTCTGTTTCCTGCTGAGGAACAAAAACAGACCATGAGAAGAAGTAAGCCGACCACACATGTGTGATGCGCTTGCTTCTTCTTTGTGTTTTGATGGTCCCCATCTTATGCTAGGAATGCAAAATGGTACAATGATAGAAAGTCAAATGAATGAAAGAACGTACAACGTTAGATAGCGCGTGGAAAGGATTAATCTTATGACGAACAATGTAGCATGGGTGGCGCAGTGGCTATCATCCGAACCTTTAACCCCAGTCTGGATGACTGCGGGCAGGGTGCATTATTTTTCGAGTCCCTCCTTTATCCTCCTTATGGATGGAAAAGCCATTTGGAAAATAAATGGGCATCCAGTTGAAGTTTCTTATGGACAACTTATTGCGGTAGAAGAAAATGTCGTGATTGAAGTGATGGAGGGAGGGCTTCAGGATCTGGCAGGGTGGCATATTCAATTCCATACGTACACAATGCATCAGAACCAACGAGAGATCGTGAAGCATTATTGGCATGTTCCTCACGACACTGGATACCAGAAGGTACAACTGACGGGTGGGAGCTTAGGCAGACTTAGCCAGCGGGTAAGCGGGGAGGTGTCTCAAAATCCACATGCAGTATGGGTTCGCAGACAACATCTGATTCATGAGTTGTTGGACCATCTGTACCAAGCTCAGCCGGACGAGATGCATACGACAGAAGAGAGCCTGCGTCGATCCGTTCATTACATGCAACAGCATCATGATCAGGTGATCACACGCAAGCAATTAGCCCAGATTTCAGGTATGAGCCCGTGGCATTATTCCCGCAAATTTAGTGAGCGATATGGTAAGCCACCTCTGGATTATCTGGCACATTACCGGATCTATCGCGCGCAGGAAGAGTTGTTATTAACTAGAGCAACCTCTCAGGATATTGCCAAGAAGTCTGGATTTGAAGATGCCCATTATTTCAGCCGGCGCTTCAAACAATTAACGGGCATATCTCCTAAAAAATATAGGCAGACGATGACGAAGCGAAAGATCGTGTCACTGTCTCCCATCTGTGGCGAAATCATGATTCATTTGGGTGTCATCCCCCATGCCGTAGTGGTCACTCCGATCCTGTTGTCCCCACATCATCGGGAACAATTTATAGCACATGGAGTGAAGATGCTGGAGGTTACACAGTATGAGGTGGAGATCGAACTTGTTCGGCAAGTCCAGCCGGAGATGTTGATTGGAAACATATTAACAGAGGATGTCAAAAGGGAGCTGCGCACAATTGCACCGATTCTAACCGGCCTTCATCAAGATGTCGAACCAATGCTCGATCAACTGGCAGGCTGGTTTCTCAAAGAAGAAGAGGCCCATAGACTGCATCTGCAGATGAAACACGAGGTCAGTGCAGCCAAGCGACAGTTGCACCCCATCATTCAATCCGCATCGACAGTCATGCTTCTAAGGGTTGAAGCATTTGGTTATCGATATCTGGGTGGGCATTCCCACGGGGTATCGAATTTGTTATATAAACAGCTTGGATTAGCACTGCCGCAAGCATTGGATTCAGGTGCAGCCTGGTTTAATCCTTGTTCACTTGAACTGCTCACGCAAGCCAATCCTGACTACCTCTTTGTGGAGAAACGGATGATGCAGCACTTTAGTGCTGAAGAGAATATGAGCAGACTATGGGAGAGTCCGCAATGGAATGACCTGCAGGCTGTAAAAAATAATCGTGTATTTTATGTGGATACCAACCTGTGGGTGGACGGCCACGGAATTACGGGACTTGCATTGATACTTAATCAGATCATTCGCCATCTTACGGAATCTCATCATGAGAGAGCACAATAATCCAACTGAATACGCACGATATGCTATGGAAGCAGCACTTCTTATTTGATACCATTTGATAATAATTATCATTATCATTATAGATAAGGGGCGAAGTATATCATGTCACGAAGATTCAAAGGATTGGCCATCTTGATGTTGGTGGTCTGTATGATGCTGGCCGCATGTTCCAATGGAACTGCTAAAGAAAACGCTGCAGCCGAAATAGCTGGTGCTACAACTGAAGGAGCAGCGAGTCCAACAGACGAAGCAGAGGATGCTAACGGAACTAAAGTGGTGCAGGATCAGTTTGGGGAAGTAACGATTCCTGCCCATCCTCAAAATTTAATTGTGTTTGATTCGATCTATGCCGAGTATCTGATTGAGATGGGGGTTACACCCCAAATGGTTTTGTTAACTCCCGAAGTTGAAGCGGAATATCGCCCTGCTTATTTTAAAGAACATGGTGTTCAGGTTATCGAAGTGGAGCAATACCAATATAACTATGAGCAGTTGCTGGCGTTGTCACCGGATATGATCCTTACAGCGGGCGAAGGCATGGAACAGGGTGTATATGACGAGTTATCCAAAATTGCTCCAACGGTGGCACTGGATGCCAACAGTGAAATGAAGCGTGCCATGCCGAAGTTGGCTGTCCTATTCGATAAGAATGAAGAATCTGCCAAAATACTGGCTGAATTCGACGAGAAAGCCTCACAAGCGAAAGAGAAGATTGCGGCAGCCCTGGGAGACAAGACTGTATTGGTTCTCCGGGTGGAGCACAATCGTTACCGGTTCATGGGACCCAAAGGAGGAAGCAGCAGTGTTTTCTTCTATGATATCTTGGATCTGAATAGCCCAGAGGCTATCAAAGATTCTACAGATTGGTTTAGTCAGTTCTCACTGGAATTCTTGCCTGAGATGAATCCGGATTATATTTTCCTGGAAGACAGAACCCTCGTGGGTTATGACACGAAGAAATCCATGGAAGATCTGAAAGCAAGCCAGGTATGGTCGAATCTGGAGGCTGTGAAGAATGATCATGTCTTCCCATTGAAGACAAGCCAATTCGTATCCGGTGTAGGTCCCATCGGTTCTGTAAAACTGATGGACTACGTTGTTGAAAAGTTGGTGCCATAGATGATGACGAAGGAGACACACATGGATATCTATGACATTACGATCATTGGTGGTGGGCCTGCTGGCATGTATGCCTCATTTTACAGTGGCATGAGAGCCATGCGTACCAAGATCATTGAGG
The DNA here is from genome assembly GCF_055687625.1 of Paenibacillus sp. CB74. Classification (NCBI taxonomy): domain Bacteria; kingdom Bacillati; phylum Bacillota; class Bacilli; order Caryophanales; family Paenibacillaceae; genus Paenibacillus; species Paenibacillus sp. CB74. The sequence goes on from NZ_CM146009.1 coordinate 360,283, forward strand.
CCAAGCAGGAACTGGGCGGATTCATGCGTACTTATCCGGAGAAGCTGATCTGGGATGTGGGCGGGGTTGATCCGATTCGCTGTGAGAAGTTGATTGATTCACTGGAAAGGCAAGCGAGGACATTCGATCCAACGATTGTGTTTGGACAGGAAATAGCCGAGCTTGAACGACGTGAGGATGGTGTATTTGAACTCATTTCCAAGACAGGAGAGCATCATTACACACGTACCATCCTATTATGTGCGGGCAGAGGCATGACTCAGGTGCAAAAGCTGGATATCGAGGGTGCCAATCGGTATGAACTGACGAATCTTCATTATACGATAACCGATCTGTCCCGTTTTGCCGGGAAGCGAGTTCTGATCTCGGGTGGCGGCGATTCCGCAGTCGACTGGGCGAATGAAATGGGCAAGATCGCAAGTGAAGTTACGGTAGTACACAGGCGCCATGAATTCAGCGGACATGAGTCACCTGTTGCCCAGATGAAAGCTCAATCCAAAGTCATGACACCCTATACCATCTCTCGCTTATACGGTACAGGTGATCAAATCGATCGTGTCGAGTTGGTCCATGTGGAGACCGGTGAGATCATGCCTGTTGAGGTGGATGAAGTCGTCGTAAGCCATGGGTATGATCGTGACTTTGGCAACCTCGTGCAATGGGGACTGGCGCGTGAAGACTACGGCGTCTCCGTTGATCAGCGTATGCGTACCAATATTCCAGGCATATTCGGAGCAGGTGATTTCATCACCTATGGAAGCAAAGTCAGGCTAATTGCAGGTGCTTTTAACGATGCGGTGCTTGCGGTCAACAGTGCCAAGATGTATCTGGAACCTGGTGCCTCGGATATGGCAGGTGTATCTTCTCACAATGCCAGGTTCTATGAAAAAAACAAAGCCCTCTCCAATATGTAGTTGGGTTAGTACGGATGGCAGTTAATCTGAAGAGCCCGGCACAATTTCGAGATTGCCTCAAAATTGCGTCGGGCTTTTTGCAATGAGAATGATACAGCAAGACAATGAAATACAAGTTGAAGAAATGATATAATCATATCAAAGAAATATGACAGATCACTATGGGAGGTAGCAGATGAAAAAAATGAACAAGTTTATATCTTCTCCTCTTGAGTTTGAGGTCTTGGAGCATGACCAGGTGATTGCCAAAGTGAAGTTGGATTATAACAATCAGACGGTTGATGTATGGCAAGATAAAAATGTATCGCCTGTTTTTCTCCCTTTTCCAAGTAAGTCCAAAGTGACCGTAGGAGATGTACTGGATTACTTTGAATCCAGATGTTTCCCTCGCACCAGACACCATGCCGATAAAATTTTGCAATCATTGGGTCTGAATGATTATGTAGCTTCGGAGATCGTAAAACAAACCCATGGTGTATTATATGATGATTATGTCTGGATTCGATTTTCTAATGAGGAGTTGTCTTGTTCTGATGTCCATCCCCGTTTTGCAGGTGAGCAAGGATTCTCGTAAGACTTTTGTCAGTAGCAGCAAGGGCGACCAATTAAAGTGGAAGATTGAGAACAAGTGGGGAAAAGCAAATAAATTTGGTTATGAAGGACTGGCGGAGTGGGTAGGGTTTGAGCTAATTAGTCGATCCAATATTCCATCAGGACTTATAGTTCCTTATACACAATGTATTCTAATCGAGGAAAACGTTGAATATCCGGGTTGTTATTCTGAAGATTTTCTGCAGCCGGGAGAGAGTATCATAACTTTGCATCGCATTTTAGAGAGTTATGGTGTCAAATTTGATGATTTACAGCAAGGACAGAGCACACGAGATTCCGTGCTTTTAGTTGTTGATTTTCTCAAAGATGTATTGAAATTAGATACGCTGGAGTACTTCTCAATCATGTTACCACTAGACGCTATTCTGCTAAATGAAGACCGACATTTGAATAATATCGCTTTTATACATGGTCCTGATGGATATAGGCTCTGCCCACTTTTTGATCACGGTCTAAGCCTTTTGTCAGATACAACAGATTATCCGTTGAGCATGCCAACAAGTATCGCATTGCGTAAGATTAAGGCAAAACCATTTAGCAGTGATTTTTCCAAACAAGCACGTGCGCTGGAAACAAATCTTCAATTCGATCGATCTTCAGTTATTCAATTCATTGAACAGCATGATCAAGATCTCGGGAGAGTTGCTCAAATTTTAAGATCCCAGATTCGAAAGTATGAACACTTATTTGTTTAACTAGATATAGTATTTCGGTTTAAGCTTATTGACGAAAGCGACATATTCAAACCAAATAAAACAGCGCCACCTGAATCATTCTGGTGTGCGCTGTTTGTTTACTCCTTTTTTGAACTGGATAAAAAGTCTTGAATCCCAGACTGCCAATCATGGCGAATGGATAGAAGATTACCTAAGGATGGATTGGTGATCCTCTAAGGAACCTCAGACACGTTATCTACCAAAATTCCCTGATAAACAGATTGAAAACAGCTCTTTTCTCGGATATAGCGTGTCTCAAGTTCTTTAGATTTTCGCAGTGGCTTCAAATCCTGGAATAAGACGCCTCAGATTCGTTAGCACGTAAACATGGCCGCACGGCTGAGTATCTTGATGCACCAAACTCATTATGCTCGCTCAATGTTTTGATCCAACCGGCGGCTGGCCTGGAGGACGATCCTGAATCTCGCCCAGAGTCTTGCCCGAAGCGTGGCTTTTCATTGGGAGGGGGAAATCTACTTTTACGACGCCTCCATCGCTTACTCTCACTTGAAGGGTGTGTTCTCACACATTCGGGATTCAGTACGCTTGACTGCTCCAGACAGACACGTTAAGTTTCAAAGGCTTTCCAGTGTTCGCATTCTTCGCTGGTTTTCAATAGATTATAGACTCCTCTAGTTCAGCTCCGTCTGTCCACTTGCGAGTCGATCTGCGATCTCTTCAGCTTGTAGAATGGAGGTATAGGGATCAGCGGTGAAATATTTATGGATATCCAGTTTGAAGATATGATTGTTCTGCACCGCAGGCAGGTTATCCCAGACATTAGGCAACAGGGAGTGATCCTTCGTGCCTTCTGTAACCATCATCAGCAGGTAATCACCCACGTACTCTCCAAATACCTCTGCGCTGGCTTCCAAGTTTTCTTTACCTTGGTCCAGAAGATCTGACTTCACCTTGGGTGCTGGAGTCAGTCCGAGCAATTCATAGGCTGCTCTTCCACCACGATTGGCACTGTTGCCGATAATGGCGGGATTTTTCAAGAAGTTGAAATCGGCAACCGTGAAGGTGGCTTCGTCCGGAATCACGCCTTTGATTTTGGCCTGAGCCGCTGCGATCCGTTGTTTAAACGATTCGTTCCACGCGATGGCTTCTGCTTCGCGATTCAGAATCTCGCCCATGGCGGTTACCTCGTCTTCCATGGAATCATACTGATCGGGCACGAATACGACAGTCGGAGCGATTTTGGAATAGGTCTGAAATTTCTCCTGATCCCATGTGATAATCAGATCCGGTTCCAACTCTACCATTTTCTCAAGTGAAACCTCACTATGGTTGCCCAAATCCGCGCTATCCACAAGTTTGTCACGCAGGAACATGCCATAATCCAGCAGGCTGCTCGGCACACCAACAGGTGTTACGCCGACAGCCAGAACATGTCCTATATTCCAGTCGACAACAACCCGCTCCGGGGTGAGGGGGACGGTAACGTCTCCCATCATCGTGGAAAGTGTTCTTGTCTGTGGTACGGTGTTTTCTGTTTCTGTCGCAGCTGGCTCCACTTTCCCGTTCTGGGCACAACCACTCATGAATATGGCCATAATCAGCAAAACAGGCAGGAGCATACGATACCAAGCTTTCGTAAACAACATGAAGAACCCTCTTTCTAATTGATAATGATTTTCATTTAATACAACTCTAGAGGGAAACTTGCGATTGCACAATAACCGATTCGGAAGTGAAAGCATACCCATTTCAGAACTCCGTCGCAGGTTGAGTTGAGAATGATTATCATATATGATGAGGCAAAGCTATGGATGTGGTAACGAGAAATAATAGAAAGGTCCATGACGATGAACATAGAAGAATACGGGGCATTATGGGAGCATATAACCATTCGATTACTGGATATTCAAATCATGACTGTTAACATCAGTGGAGACCCTGATACGTGGACGCTTCCCTCGAATGCTTTTTTATTGGTTACGAATGGCAAGGGGAAGATCTGGCTTGGGCAAGCGATGCATCAGATTAAAGGAGCTTATGTTCTGCACGCCTCCAAAGGAACGCATCTGAATTGTCTTGCTAAGAAGCAGATTGAAATATATATGTTGTCTTATTCGTCACCAAAGCCAGAGAGGGCCAATATGGGAAGTTCCCTAACCAGTTCCGGGTCAGATTCTCTGCAAGTAAGTTATGGATTTGAACCAAGGTATCCAATGCCTTTAATTGAGATTATGCAATGGATATACAGACAGTGGAATGAACTACAGTCAGCAGGCCGGATTCAAACCAAGGCATTATTCTACCAATGGCTCGCCGAGATGCTGAAACAATTGCAAGAGCAGAGGAAGAAACGTACGAAGCTGGACCGGGTAGATCAAGCAGTGCGATATCTGCACCGTCACTACGCGGAACCACTCAAGATGGAACAGGTAGCTGATATGCTGGATTGCAGTCCAAGGTATCTGAACCAGTTGTTTCAGCTTCAATTGAACACAAGTCCCGGTCGTGTGCTGTCACAGATTCGGATGGAACATGCAATGAAACTACTGGTAAGCACGAAAGGGACCTTGCAGGAAATCGCCGAGAGAGTAGGCTATGAGAACGGTTATACACTAAGTCGCTACTTCAAGAAACATTATGGGGTTTCTCCTGAATATTATAGGAAGCGTCGAGAAAGCAATGTTCCAGATCTAGCCCTGCAAACATTCCAACCACACGCCTCTCTGGAGAGTCATTATCCGGAATGGAGTGAGCGAAAGATACCCATACTTGAAGCTGACCAGACCATGTCAGAACAGGATATTATAGCTTTGAACGGAGTCCAAGTGAGGAAGTCCTCGACGCCCGTGATGCCAAGAGCCAGAGCTCGGATGTTTGCCACAAGCATGGGCGAGATTACGATACCGAACAAGCCTAGCCGTGTTGTTGTGGACTGGAATTTGGGAGAAGTACTGGCATTGGGAGTAACACCTCTCGGAGCGCCGCATTCACTCATTGAAAGCAACCAAATGCTGGAGCCTTATATCTGCGACCAAGTACAGGATATTGGCAATCATAATTTTATCTCCCTTGAAAAGGTGCTTGAACTGGAACCGGATCTCATTATCACGTGGAATCCTGCTGCCTATGCTTCCTATGCCCGGATTGCGCCTACAGTAGTCTATGGAGGGGGTGGATACGGCTCTGTCCCGGAGGGGATCCGTCAGATGGGGCGTATTCTGAACCGACATACAGAAGCTGAAGCATGGATTAAGGAATACATGCGGAGGGTACATACTTTGCAGCAAACGATCACGAGCAAGGTTTCTTCTGAGAAGACATTTACCCTCATCGATCCGAATTGGGGAGAACATATTACCCTTGTGGGAGATACGGGAACACGTGGAGGTAAGGCGGCCTACGGATTACTGAACTTGAAGCCGGCAGGCAAGGTTCGTCAGGAGTTGCTAGAGCCGGGTCTGGAATCTCTGGATATTGCGCGGAGTGCGGTAGATGGGTATCTGGAGGACTACCTGTTGGTGTTGGATAATGGTCCAAGACATGGTTCTGATGATCCATCTTCAGTCAAACTATGGCAGAAATCGATCGAGACAGAGCACTGCCGGATTATTAACCTTGATTGGAATAGATATTTTCTGTCCGACCCGTTGTCGGCGGTGCTGCAAGCCGAAGAAATGGCAGAGCGGATTATGAGGTAATCAACCAACCATATATGTGAATATCTGGTGAATTCCTCGCTGTATAGGTCCATGAAGGTATGTTCTCCATTATACTTAATGAAAACGGACGAGGAGATGGACTCCAGATGAAAAAACAAATGTGGATCATTGCAAGTGTTGCAATTGTCATTGTGATCGGAACATACCTGATCGCAAGTAATACGGGCAAGGAAGAGGCAGGTACAGCCAATGCGCCTAACATCAGAAAATTGGTGGAAGAGATCAGCACAGGAAAAGAGACGCCGGAATCAGCCTCCATTAATGCCAAACAGTTAATTGTCACCGATCAAGATAAACATACGACTACATATAATTTGCCTGAAAATGAATTTTTCCTTTCCATTGCACCCTATGTGGATCAGACCCATCCCTGTGCCATTCATAGCTTAACTGGTTGTCAGGGGGAAATGAGCAATAAGGAATTCAGTGTTACCATTCACGATTCCCAAGGCAACACGTTTATGAAAGACGAAGTGATCAAGTCTGGTGCGAACGGATTCATGGACTTTTGGGTGCCAAGAGACAGAACCTATCTGATTCGTATTGTTCAAGATGGAAAGGTTGCAGAAGCGCAATTGTCTACATACGAAAATGATAATACTTGTATCACTACGATGCAGTTGAGTTAACGCCAATAGACAAGCAATAGAAGGGGAAGGATGGCCGTTGAGCAATCCCTTTCCTTTTTTTTATTTTATAAAAGAGTTGGAATAAAGTACTTTTCATTGACAAAAATTCATTCCTACGGCATAATCCAATAGTGATAATGATAATTGTTATCATATAAATACATATAAACAGGGGAGATCAAGATATGAAAAAAGGGTTAAACGGACTGTTGATCATGCTGGCATTTGTGCTGATTTTGGCGGGTTGTGGTAAAACCACGACTACAACAGATACAAGTCAAGGTACTAATTCGGGCAGTGCTCCCGCTGAAGAGACAGCAGGTCCTGTTATGGTGAAGCATAAACGTGGAGAGCTTAAGTTGGACAAGCCAGCAGAACGTGTCGTTACACTTGAATGGACATATACGGAAGATGTTGTTGCCCTGGGGGTTCAGCCAGTAGGTAATGCAGATAACGCTAACTATAAAGTGTGGGTAACATCCGAAGCAGCACTGGATGACAGTGTAACGGATATCGGTACACGCGGTGAGCCGAACCTGGAAGCTATCGCTGCATTGAAGCCGGATCTGATCATTGCTAACGCAGATAACAATAATGCGGTCTACGATCAGCTTAATGCTATTGCACCAACCATTGAATTCGATCCGTATGATGGCGATGGCTATAATTATGACAAAATGACAGAAATCTTTAATACCATTGCAACAGCTCTCGGTAAAGAAGACAAAGCGAAGCAAGTTCTTAGTGATCTCGATCAGCACTATGTAGAAGCCAAAGAAAAACTGGCTGCTGCGGGTAAAGAAAATTTCAACTTTGCACTGACACAAGCATTCACGTATCAAAATGCAGTCAGCCTGCGTATGTTTACGGATAATTCGGTTGTTATCGGTACATTGGACAAAATTGGTCTGGTGAATGATTGGAAGCCGGAAAAACTGGAGAACTACGGTTTCTCGACAGTAGGCATTGAGTCGTTGACCGCTGTTAAGGACAGTAACTTCATTTACATCACTCAACCAGACGATGACGTTTTTGGCACAGCCATGAAAGATAACTCGGTTTGGAACGGACTGAACTTCGTGAAGGACAAACGCACCTATCAACTGGATAGCACCACATGGACTTTTGGTGGACCGATCTCCTCCAAAGTATTGGTTGACGGTGTTGTTGAGGCGATTACTAAATGAGTTCGGTTCAAAGATCCAAGCCAACGATGAATTGGCGCACAATAAGCATATATGGGGGCGGTTTAACCGCTCTCATCGTGCTTTTTTTTGTAAGTCTAATTTATGGAGAGGCATCCATTCCTTTGCATGTCGTTTGGGACTCGCTCACAGGCAGACAGGATTCATTAGAGCATAATATGGTCTGGGATTTGCGGATGCCACGTACGGTGATTGGTATTCTTGCAGGCGGTGCACTGGCTGTAGCAGGCGCTTTGCTTCAGACGATTACACGTAATCCACTGGCTGCTTCGGATACGCTGGGCATTAATGCAGGAGCGTACTTTGTGGTGGTGCTGGGAGCTATCGCTTTTCCGAGTTTGTTAAGTCAGTCTCCTTTTCTTTTCGCAGCTTTTGGTGGTTTACTGGCCGCTTTTGCAGCTTATTTCATGGGCGGCGGACGAACATCAAGTCCGGTTCGACTGGCATTGTCAGGTATGATTGTATCGATGGTGCTTGGTTCATTTACAAGTGCATTACATATATTTTTCTCCATGGAGACACAAGGGTTATTTCTTTGGGGCTCCGGAACACTTGTCCAGAATGACTGGAGTGGTGTGTCTTATGCGTGGCCTTGGGTGATTGGCATCACCCTTCTAGCGTTAATCATGTCCAGACAGTGGGATATGCTGGAGCTGGATGAATCAACGGCTTCTTCTTTGGGACAAAAGGTTGGATTGGCTCGTACGGGTGGTTTAATTCTCGCCGTATTGCTGGCTGCAGTTATTGTCAGTGTGATTGGACCGATTGGCTTCGTGGGATTGGTTGCACCCCATCTGGTACGATTGAGTGGGGTACGTTCAAACCGATTACTGTTACCCGGTGTGTTTATATGGGGAGCAGCGCTTCTGGTTGGGGCAGACGTCCTTGCCAAGATGGTGCATAACTCCAGTATGGAATTGCCAACAGGTGCTGTTATGGCGATCATTGGTGCACCGTGGCTCATCTGGCTTGTGCTCAAACGAATGAAGGCTGCGAATGGATCAGGCATGTCCACTTCCATGAGCACGGGAGCAACTTCACGTCGCTTTGCATTCGGCCCCGTGGCCGTCTTATTTTCAGTCATTACTGTCGGACTTATCTTACTCAGTACAATGTTTGGCGGGATGCGGATTCCACTGGCTGATCTGTTGCCGAGTCTGTTCCAGTCGGATGGACTGTTCTCCGCCTTGGTTCAGCTTCGGATTCCACGTACCCTTGTTGCCGCAGGTGCGGGTGCAGCACTGGCCATTAGCGGTGTGCTGATTCAAATGGCGGTTCGGAACCCGCTGGCGGATGCTTCAATTGTGGGTGTTTCCTCTGGTGCAGGTCTCGGAGCAATGATGGTTATTATTTTATGGCCAGGTCTTCCAAGTTACTTGCTGCCGATTGCAGCAATCATCGGTGCAGCCATTGCCGCAGTGGTTGTGTTCTCACTTGCCTGGAAGAAAGGGCTAACCCCATCTGCGGTGGTGTTGCTGGGGATTGCGATGTCTGCCATTGCTGGAGCAGGTATTCAAATCCTGATTGTACGAGGTGCGGTATACGGTAGCAGTGGATATATCTGGCTGACAGGCAGTACCTACGCTCGTACCTGGGATCAGGTAAAGGTTATCGGATTATTTTTGGTGATTCTGGTACCGGTGGCTTGGTGGCTGGCACGCAGATTCGAACTGCTGGTATTTGACGATAATAGTGCATCCGGACTTGGTCTGGGTGTACGTCGTACACGATTATTGGCCATGGCAGTTGGTGTTTTACTTGCAGCAGGGGCTGTTGCTTGTGTAGGAACCGTCGGTTTCATCGGTTTGATTGCACCCCATATGGTTCGGTTACTGACAGGAAATAAGTTAAGACGATCCATGTTCCTATCCGCATTAGCGGGTGCAGTCATGTTGGTGCTCGCCGATACTATCGGCAGAACCGTCATGGCACCGACAGAGATTCCATCAGGCATACTCATTGCGATCATTGGAACACCGTACTTCCTGTATCTCATGTATCGTTCTAACTGGCGAAAGTCTGTATAAATGATCGAAACCAAAAGCCTGCTCCCCGAGCAGGCTTTTGGCTATCCCTTGGCAACATTTAGCTGCCAGCTTAGAATCCCGTTGAACTGATAACTTATTTTCATCAATAATGGTTTGTCGGACCCTGGAAGGCACACACAGTAGCATCCATCCAATGAATGTCTGGTCCCGCACCAAATGACAAAATCCCCTCAGGTCTTCAAGAAGTTGAGATCACGTTATCAAACGTGAAGCTCATACTCTCTGTAGACCATGAGGGGATTGATGGTTGAGCACATGTTAACGATGTTCCTGTTAGCTGGATTTCAAAATCCCGCTGTGATTGACGGATTCCACAGCTTGCTGCAGTACTTCAACCTCCTGAACAAGCGCGAATCGAACATAACCTTCGCCTGAAGGACCAAAGGCACTGCCTGGGGTTGCAATGACACCCGCATGTGTGACCAGATCCATGGCAAATTGCTCTGAGCTGTCGTAGTGAGCCGGAATGCGACTCCAGACAAACATGGTTGCTTCCGGTTTGGCAATAGGCCAACCGAGTTGGCTGAAGCCTTCACAGAGGATGTCTCGGCGCTGTTCGTATATCGCTCTGACCCGTTCAACCTCGGATTGATCGCCGGTAATGGCAGCAATTGCTGCTTTTTGGATCGGCAGAAACATCCCGTAATCCATATTGGATTTTAGCTTTTTCAACATGGAAACCATGGTTGTATTGCCCACACAGAAGCCGATTCGAGCTCCGGCCAGGCCATAGGTCTTTGATAAGGAATTGAATTCCACACCAACGTCCATGGCGCCAGGGAACGCGAGGAAGCTTCCGCAAGACTTTCCATCAAATACGAGTTCACTGTAAGCATTATCGTGAAGCACGATAATATCATACTTTTTGGCGAAGGCAATCAGGTCCAGATAGAACTGATCCGGTGCCATTGCGGTTGTTGGGTTGTTAGGATAGGAGACCAGCATGAATTTCGCTCGATGGGCGATATCTTCCGGTATATCCTGAAGTTGAATAACATACCCGTTTTCTTCTTTTTGCGACATATAATACAGTTCAGCACCTGCCAGTAGCGGTCCATCCGCGAAGACGGGATAGCAGGGGTCAGGGACCAGCACCAGATCACCTTCATCTACAATGGAGAGGGATATATGTGCCAGCCCTTCCTGTGAACCGAGCAAGGAACAGATCTGTGATGCCGGGTCCAGCTCGACCTGATAGCGCTGCTTGTACCAATTGCTAGCAGCTTGCAGCAACTCACTCTGATCATTCACTGCATATATATAATTAGCCGGATCAGCTGCGGCCTCGCATAGTGCAGTTATAATATGCTGCGCAGGTGGGATATTTGGCGTGCCCACACTGAGATCAATAACCGGCTGTCCGTTCTCCAGTCTGCGGCGTTTGATCTCCAGTAGCCGTGTGAAAATTCCTTCGTTGAAATGATCCATTCGTCTGGCAAAGTTCATGATGATGATTCAGCCTCCAATCCTCTTCGTACACATATTCATTAATAATAAATGGACAGCGACGAAAAGAGAAGAGCAGGGGAACGCCTGTGGATCATGACTTCACTTTAAACTGGCTCAATTCCTCTTGCAGTTTGCCAGATAGCTGGTTCAACTGTTTCGACAGATCAGCTACCTGTTCAATACTATCCAGCTGCTCCTGCGTGCTGGCGCTTACTTCTTCCGTCGATGCCGAGTTCTCTTCTGTGGTGGAAGAAATAATCTCCAGTGCCTGGAATATCTCATCTTTGTGTTTGTGTACATTAGAGGTGTTGTTGGTAATCTGCATCATACGCTGCTGTAGATCTTTCAGGTCTTGGTTAATGCTGAAGAATACATGCTTGGTATCCTCGACGGATTTGGCATTTTCCTCCGCAATCTTCATACCGCGCATGGTATGTTCAACCGACAGGGTTGTTTTCTCTTCAATCATATTCACTTTTTTGTTAATTTCCTCTGTTGCCTGAGCGGTCTGTTCTGCAAGTTTGCGAACCTCTTCGGCAACAACGGCAAATCCTCTTCCATGTTCGCCAGCACGTGCGGCTTCAATGGAGGCATTCAAGGCGAGTAGGTTCGTCTGAGAGGCAATCTGTTTAACCGTATCTACAAAACTGGATATTTCATTCCGGCTCAGATCAATCTCCTGAATAATAGAGGATACCGCTTGGGTGGACTGATGATTTTCCTCCGACCATTTCGATAATTGCTCCACGACCGCAAGTCCTTGGCTGCTTTGATCGGCAGATGTCTGTACGACCGTCCCCATAGCCTGTGTATCGGTGGCAATTTCATCGATTTGGCTGGATAACGAGCCTGTTTTGCGTAAGATATTTTCCGTTTCAATGGACTGATAATTCGTGGCATTGGCAATCTCGTTAATCGCTGTCGATGTGTCATTCATGGTCACAGCCGTTCGTGAGGAGATGGCTTGCAGATCATTCGACGACTGGTTCAGAATTTGCGCTGAGCTGCCGACCATTTGCAGCATACCTTGAATTTTTTGTACCATGGAATTTAAACCTGTGGCGATCTGTCCAATTTCATTATTGGATTTGATATCCAGTATGACGGTGAGGTCACCTTGTTCAATCTGTTTGATCTTGGCCAGCAGTTGTGGTATGGAGCGTAACAGACGGCGAAGGGTAATATAACAGATAATCACAAGCAGAAGAGTGGCTGCAGCAAAACCGCCAAGCGTAATCCACGTGAACGTTTTTAATTCACCCAGTACTTCTTTCTCTGTTATCGTCAGACCAACGGACCATCCCGTATCCTTGCTGGTAGCGTAGCCGATATAGCGACGCTCCCCATTGTCATTCATAAGCTGTATGCCGTGTTCGCCGGCAAGCATTTTCTTGCCGATCTCCCCCATGTCCCCCGTACTGTCCAGGATGTTCTCCTTCAGCACCTTCTCTTGATCAGGATGGTACAGAATTTCCCCGCTCTTGGACAGCAGCATGGAATAGCCCGTGCTACCAAGCGAATAACTCTCCATGATGGCTGGAATATCCTTAAACGCAATATCCGCTGCAGCGAAGCCGATCATGTTATTGTTGTCGTCTTTGATGGGGTAAAAGATCCCCATAAGTACGTCGCCTGCTGCAACGTCAATGTACGGATCGGAGAAATAAAGCCCGTCTGCACCGGTAACAGGCTTGTAGTATGGACGTGACTGGATATCAAAGTCCGGTGCAGAGACGACACCATCATTTTGAATCCAAAAACCTTTTCCATCCAGACCCGCGACCCAAGCATCGGCAAATGAAGGCTCTGCCTTAACAATTTCAGCCAGTGTCGCCTGTGTTTCAGCAGCGTAGGTTGAACTTGCCGCATCTGCTGCAGATGCGGTTGTTTCTATGTATTGCTTAAATAATGTGTTGGTGGACATTTGTTTGACCAGCGCGCCCTTTTCTTTGAATAGTGCATCAAATTCACTAACAATAGCCTGTGTCTTGGTCTGGAGCATGGATTCCTGCTGCTTTACCAGAATGTTTCGTGTGCTTGCGAACATAAAAGTTCCCAGCACGGAAAAGACGACTACGATGATGACGAGCAGCACAATGGACAACGTATTTGCCATACTGGATGTCCGTGCTCCCTTTTTACCCCACTTATTCAACATGTTCGACATATTCCATCTCCCCAGATGAGTAATAAAAAGCTCAAAACGCCTAAGTTATATGTCGGCATGTCCTATAGTTTTATGTAGATTTCTGTCGATTAATATTGAAAGCAACAGGAAGGAAAGGGACTAGAAGATGAGGAAAATGAAAGGAAGGGTTGAAAAGAGAATAGGAATGAAAAACGGGGTTCAGTAGTGGTTCATCCAGGTAATGTTGTTTATAATGGAATGAATTGGAACTATAGGGGTGTAAAAAGGGGGATTATCTGTGAGTGAAGTATGGCACGCTTCGATACAAGGGGCTCCATGGAATGCCGAAAAGATGCACCAGGCGGTGCATCTGTTGCGCCGCAGAGCAACGGTTCATTTTCGCGTCGACGCGGATACATACGAGGACCTTGCCGAGCTAGATGCCAAAGTGTTCTTTGCCCGGCCGGATCTAATTCTACACATATCGCATGTGGACCCTAAAGGGGGATATTCATCAGGATTTTTGGGGCGACTTGCCCAATTAAAGCATGTGTCTGCCTTGCAGCTTGATCTTTCGCAGGCACAGGATTTGACGATTCTGGGTGCGATGGAGCAACTGCAGTTTCTAAGGTTGAATTCACCTGCAAAGGCAACCCGGCTCAATTTTATTGAACACTACAACCAACTAACCTTTCTTGAACTCCGCGGCAAATTCAAAGATTTTGCTTCCATTGCAACATGCCTAAGTCTCAACACCATCATTCTGAACTGCTCTATTGAATCACTCGATGTGTTGGCTGAACTGCCCATGCTTCAATATCTGTCCCTGGATCATGGCGAGTTAAAAGGTGGACTGGATGTATTGACAGAGTCAACTATCTCGATGTTGAAGCTAAGCTCTGTTCGCAAGCTGACGAGTGTTCAGGGAATCGAACAGATGCATGGGCTAGAGTATCTGCATCTGTCCTTGCCCAAGCTGGAGCAGTTATGCGACTTTTCCCAGATGACCTGCCTCAGACAGCTCGAACTGGACTATATGAAATCGTTGCGGGATACCGAACATCTATGGACAGCCGGCACTTTGGAATCTATTGAACTAAAGGAGATAAATACGGCGCTCAAGGCGAATTCTTTTGCTGGACTGACCGAGCTGGAGCACTTGCGCCAAATTGATTTTCGTTATATTGGTGTGAACAAAGGACGGATTGCCGCTATGCGTGATCACCTGGCCAAGGCAGGAAAGTCGAATTTGTTATATGAAAATATTCCTGAGCATGAACGCATGAATTCCATAGGCATTGCACACTTGTCGCATGTATTAATGTAGACGGTCTTCAGTCCAGCGTATGTATACATAGCGAACCCGCACTGAACGAACCGGTTGTGCGGGCAGATGTCATCGCTATCTAAGTGTTCATATCCGTTAATGCGGGTATGTTGATCTCTTTCACACAGGCCGCCTTGGATAAGCTGATAATACATCGAACGACGGCGACCATATCCTGTAAGGGAATACGGGTTCCGTCATACTCGGCGAGTGCACGTTCCATTCCGTCTTCATAAGGAATCGCTGCCGCCAGTTCTCCCGGGTTGATACATGTCACCGCGATGCGGTCCTCTCTCGTATGCTCTCTTAGAGCTTCCGTAACACCCCGTATGGCAAATTTGGAGGCGACAAATGAAACCTGGCTGTTGCCTGCATTGCTCAAACCGGCTGTTGAACCGATCAGGATGATCTTGCCTGCCTCTGACTGGCGAAGATGAGGCAGTAAAGCCTGTATACATACAATCGTTGAGGTCACATTCACATGAATAAGCTGACTGATATCTGCGGGTTCATCCCGATCAAACGTATAGTGCTCTTCAAATCCTTCCTTCTCCCAGATCCCCACATTATAAATAAGCACATCCAACGTCTCGCCTTGAAGCTGGTTGGCAATATGCTCCGCGGCCTGAAGTTCGGAAAGATCGGCCTGAATCCATATTCGCTGGACGCCATCCTCTACGTTCAGACTTTCCGGCTTGCTGCGGGAGACCACCCAGACTTTATCACCGGACTGTGGCACACCTCTAACGAATGCGTCACCCAATCCCTTGCTTGCACCAAAAACAATTATATTTTTCATACGGAACACTCCTTGTTGAATAGCATTTAGTGAATATACATTAATCTATATCTTACTATAGAGGTGATGTATGGAACATGAAGTTTGAATGAGGTATGCTTCATCCTTGGCATAGAAAAACCACCCCTGTCCCGCAAGAACGGGAGAGAGGTGGTTGAACAGATCGTGATGACATTAATGGTAAAGTTTTAACTCGGCAATGGACCACCACCACTCGGGAGTGTCCGCGGTCAAAACCATTTTGATGTATCGCGCCGTTTGTTTGGAGAACGTATGTGAAATGACGGGTTCTGTTCCCAGGACTTCCGTAACTCCATTCCAGTGCTCGCCATCATCAGAAGTGAATAACTGGAAACTGCGAGCATAATCGTTACTGCTGCTCCCCGAATCCATGGTCAAGCGGCTGAAGCTCTGCTTGCTTCCCAGATCAATCTGGACCCATTGATCGGCATGTTGACCAGATGAAGAGGTCCAGCGTGAATTCAGATCGTCGTCTAGCATCGCCACAACATCTCCAGAGGTGGAGGCAGTCGCTGTCCATGATGTTCGATCCAGTTCAGCAGGTAGCAGATCATCCTGTTCCCCGGATATCCAGGGTGTCTGATCAGCGGTATAGACCTCTAATTCAGCCACGGACCACCAATGAGAATCAGTACCCGTCTGTACGACCTTAATATAACGTGCTTCATGTGATGCAAAGGGGATAGAAAGCAGCGGATATGATCCTTCACCCGAAGCCAGGGCTTCCCCCCATTGCTCTCCATCCAGGGAAGTAAATACTTCATAACCGCGAGCAAAGTCTTCCCGGCTGTGCGCGCTGTCCAGCACAATCCGATTCACTGGCTGCGAGGCCCCCAGATCAATCTGAATCCATTCGCCGCCTGTTTGAGTCTGACCGGAGGTCCAGCGTGTTTGGTCCGAGCCGTCGAGTATAGCCGCTGCATCGTCTCCGGAGGAAGTGGTCACGGACCAGCCGTCTGGCAGCAACCGCTTTTGTTTGCCCGTTCCATTATGATGAATAAACAACTCGGAGATAGACCACCATTGATCGGAATTCCCGATCTGTACCACCTTCACATAACGTGCCTGCTGTTCAGGGAAGGTGATGGACATGCGTCCAGGCGTGCCTTCGCCGCCTGCAATGGACGTGCCCCAGTGTTCGCCGTCATCCGAGACATAGATCCGATACTGTCTCGGATAGTCGTCTTTCGCATGACCCGGGTCCAATTCTATGGCATCGAAAGAACTCTTTTGGCCAAGATCAATGGTAATCCATTGTCCTTCGATTTGTTTCCTCCCATTGGTCCATAGGGTATTTGAACTTCCGTCCAGCATATTGGCCGTCACATCTGCTCCTTGAGTAGAGGAGGCGGTTACGATCCATGAAGAGCGATCTGGAAGCGATACAGGCTGTGGGAGGTCCGGTGTTGCGTCAAGTTTACCAAATCGGGCAAGCTTGAGTTCAGAGATAGACCACCAGCTGTCCGCAGGGGAAGTCAATACAATCTTGACATAACGGGCGGTTTGCATGCCCAATTCCACGGACAGACTTGGAGATGTTCCAGCGCCCTCTGCGATAGGCTGGGCCCAGTTCTCGTTATCTTTGGATACGTAGATTTCGTACCCGTGAGCATAATCACCGCCGTTGTTGCCGGAGTTCATGAATACCGTATCCATAGACTGTTCGCTTCCCAGATCAATATGCAGCCAATCGCCGGGCTGCTGGATCTGTCCGGATGACCAGCGTGTTGTCAGATCACCGTCGACCATGCGCTCTACCGGCTCTGAACTGGAGGATGCCGTAATGGTCCATTGGCTCCGATCGAGATAGACTACACCCTGAGAGGCATCCGGCTGTTTAACAACGGAATGCTCCAGCGGGTTAACCTTTACTTGCGCTTTGGCATAAACGGTAGCCGAACCCAAAGCGCCATTGGCATTGTAGAAATGCACTGTTTTGACAGTGTCGGACGGATTCCAGATTTGCGCTGTATAGACGCCGTCTTTTTCGTACACGGTTGCTGCCGGATCATCTGCCCAGATTTCCATCGTGCGTGTTCCTGTAGAAGCCATGCTGTGCATGAACCAGTACGCGTTAAAGACTTCATTTTGCTGCATCTCGCTCGTATTCCATTTGGCTAGAGCACCTTGCGGGTCTCCAATGGACTGGAACGGCCAGATAATATGTTGCCATGTGCGCTCCTGCTGACCGCCCAGATCCTTGATGAGACCATTGTAGAGAGCCTTAGTATTCTGCGGATCACGTCCATAATAGGTCATCCATTCCGCTGGCGGCAGCCAGTGAATACCGTAAATGTGCTCGGCTTCATTCGAGAAGTACGTTCCATACAGGTAGGCACTGCCGTACACATGACCTACCGTAGCATGCTGGTAATCCTCCAGCCAGTTATCCCCGTCATAATTAAACCAGTATTGCTCGGCAGCCTTTTCTTCAGTTACGAAACCCCAGATTCCGGTGTCGCGGTAGGCTTTGTTGCCTGTCACCTCACCCCACATATATTGTCCGACCCAACTAAAGAGGGCTTCACCTGCCGCCTCCTGGTTATTCCCGCTGCGATTATCGGCGTAACCATCTGCCCAGGAGTGACCTGCGTACGCATCAAAATTGCGAAGCCTTGGAAACTGATCATCTGTCCGTGAAGGATTGGCATAGTCCCGAATCAGAAGGTCAACCATGTCGCCGTAATCTTGCAAAAATGCTTGGTCATATGTGGCCAGTACAGCCGATGCAAAAACGTAATAGCCGTAGGTAAAATGATGATCTGTCAATCCGGTATTAACACCAAATCCACTACCGTAAGGGAAAATGGTTCCCCACTCATCCGAATAATAAAAATAATACGAGTGCAAAGGTTCATCCGGCGAATAAGTATACCAATCTGTCAAAATGTTTCGAAGCTGGGACAGATAGTGGTCTCGCCTTACCGTATCTCCGATCTGGTCGCTGATGAGTACACCCAGCGCAAGCGGATGAAGCTTTTTCCCTTGCCAGTAAGGATCCTCGCTCATCAGATTGCCTGCCGTATCCGCGTCAAGCTGATCCAGATAGCTGATTAATTGTGCACGTGAGTAGGTCGGATCATCCGGCTCTACAAACTGCGGAATAATGCCATAGAATCGATCCTGTGTCGTAAACGTATTGCCTTCACTTACTTTCATCATGCCGCGAATGGAAGGGTAAGCAAGCTCCGTTAACGAAGTAGTCGCCAGTTTCCATTGGTGCGGGAACAAGGCCATGAGTGTCTCGGAGGAAAAGCCTGCCCGTTTCGTCTGGGTTACCGAGTTGAAGGTAGTCGTTACCAGTGAAGTGCTCTCGTTATAATTGTAGTCCACTTGTGTATCGGTAACAAAGGCGTAGGCGTGCTGGTAAAAATAAGGCAGCTCTGCCGCGGACGGCAGGGTAGCCAGAGAAAGATAGTTTTCGCTCTGGCCCAGCTTGATCTTGAGCGTGTTTCCAAGTTTCATAAATACGGTTCCTTCAGGTGCAAAGATCCCGTAATTTCTTTTAAAGGTCTGAGGCTTGGGAGCTCTATCCTGATTGGTTATTTCAACGCCGATATGATCGGCCGTCAGTGATTCTCCATCCTTCAGAACAATTTCACGGTTCTGATCATCGAAGAGACGTGTGATGTTGGGCGAACGAACAATAATGGTATCCGGGTTATCGAAGGTGTTGTACAGGAAAGGGGAACCCTTCACAAACGTGGTGTTCATTTTGGCCGTTTCATCATCACTCATGATGATCGTTGCGGAATAATCTCCATATCCCGCCACCTTGGTATTGACCTCCGCCGGATTCATATTACTGGTGGTCATGATCAGATCCGGTTCCCCGTCAGCGTCCATAGAACCGCCATCAGCTGAAACGTAACCAGCTCCGGGGTTCAGAAGTTGAAGTCCTTGTTTGGTATATCTGCTTTTGAGTGGGAGTGTGACCAGACTGTTGCCATCCCCCAGATCAGATACAAGAATAGACTGCCACCAGTCATTGGAAGGGAGAGGCGCCGTAATATCAGCCGTACGATTTTTCGGATTTTTCGGCTGCAGCATCGTGATGTCATTTACAGCGTAACTGCCGGAACCCATCTGTACGGATGACGGTTCAGGGATATTCGGAATGGTATGCACAGGTTTGGCATCACCTTCGATATACTCGTAGACATCAAATGCGTACAGGGAGTATCCGTTGGTTGTTCCTCTGCCAAGTCCGGCCAATTTCACATACCGTGCTTCGGCGTATACCGGAATTTCATCCCGTCCACCGTTGCTGTGCAATTCCCGGTACAATGTAGTCCATTGCTGTGCGTCATTGGATACTTGAATATCATATGCACGTCCGAAAGCGTTTTCCCATTGCAGGGATACGTTCCCGATTTCTCGGATCAGTCCAAGGTCTACAACAATCCATTCCTGATCCTTGTAGATGGAAGACCAGCGTGTATCTGGATTGCCATCCGTTACATTCCGAGCTTCGTAATTCTTTTTTTCCATTTTGGCTTTATCCTCGGCTGAACGACTGGGCTCATCAATTTCTTCCGAAGACGCTGTAACCGGTTGTCCAAGTGCAAGGTTCATGGCTGCTGGTTTGGGAGATGGATTTGCTCCGCCCGTCCCGTATACATTGAATTCGTATACAGAGATGCCATAGGCTTGCTGTGCTCTTTGATGGCTGAACAAGCGCACATATCGTGCCTCTGCTGTGACCTCAATTTCGTTCAGGCCGCCTTGTCCCTTTGTTGTGGAGTAAACAGACTGCCAATGGACTTCGTCGTTGGATACTTCCAGATCAAAGCTGGAAGCATACGCATTTTCCCACTCGATGGAGATGCCCGAGATGGAGGCCACCGCGCCTAAGTCAACATAGATCCACTGCGGATCTTGCTGCCATATGCTTTCCCAGCGGGTGTTTTTGTTGCCGTCAACCACATGGTCTGCCGTATTGCCGCCCAGAGATGAGGAACTGTACACCGGCCGGTTCAGGGATAACAGATGATGTTCCTCCTCTGCGGCGTGCACTTTTGAGATTGGCCACAGCGGGATGCTGCTAATCAATAACAGAACAGATAACATCAAGTTGATGTAGATGTGGCGTGTCTTTCCTTTTTGACTCGTTCTTACCTTCATATGACTCTCCTTCTCCTTTGTTAGCCCTTTCCATCTCACCAGATAGAGCTTATCTTTTTCCCTTACTCGCTACCGTATGTATCATTCTGTTCTCCCGTGTTGCATTTGTGAGATGTGAATCCAATGCTCAACACGGGATATTCAGGTGCCCCAATGTGTATATCGATCATTTGGTCTGGAATATAAAGGTTTTTTAATCGTTTTCGTGGAAAAGGAGACATATGTCCTACATAATGTATGGGGAATGTGCAACTGTGAAATCAAGACTCGGGCTGGTTGTTTTCCAATAATACAACGTCTTCGCCCCGCTGCTGTCTGAGAGCAATATTGTCCCTTCCCCAAGTACACATGACATCCACGATGGTATTGGCGGTAACGCCATACTCTGTAAGTCCATATTCCACTTTGGGAGGCATCTGCTGGTAGACATGTCTGGTGACAAGGCCGTCCCGTTCCAGCTCGCGCAATTGTTGAATTAACACTTTTTGCGAAATGCCGGGGATGCTTCGCTCTAATTCGCCCGTTCTCTTTACCCCGGACATCAACAAACAGATGATCAAGGCTTTCCACTTGCCGCCTATAATTTCGAGCGTTGCTTCAATGCCCAGATTGTATTGCTTCATCCTGATTCACCTCAGTTTAAGTTTTACGTGTTTTATAGGGTGTAACTATTTATTTTCTCACGGTTCTGACACGGAAGTCCATACACACTTTGAGGTAAGTACCTTACTTCATTGTGTGTATTTTCTTTTGACTGGATGTGGCCGATAATGGTCCATATTCAAGTATAGAAACCAACACCCTGGAAGGGAAGAGAGGAACTTATGATGAAAACACTTGTTATTCTGGCACATCCCGATATGAAAAGTTCGAGAGTCAATCGTCGCTGGAAGGAGGAGTTGCTGCAGTATACAGATGATATTGCTCTTCACGAATTATATATGACCTACCCCGATTGGAAGATTGATGTAGCCCGAGAACAAGAGTTGCTGGAGACGCATGATCTTATTATGTTGCAGTTCCCGTTATATTGGTACAGTTATCCACCGTTGCTGAAAAAATGGTTTGATGACGTGTTCACCCATGGATGGGCGTACGGATCGAGAGGGAATCGATTGAAGGGAAAGCGAATGGGACTAGCGATGTCCATAGGGGATAAGCAGGAGAATTATGCGAAAGATGGTTCTATTGGTTACAGCGTTGAGGAACTTGTGGCACCTTTCATAGCAAGCATGAATCATGTAGGGGCTCAGGCGGTGCCGCAATATGCAGTCTATGGTGCCTCATTCCAGGCTACCGATGAAGAGATTAACCGAAGTGCTGAAGGATACATGCGTTATATAAAACAGCACCGGACTTTTTGAATTTAAAAGGTGAATATTCTCATAAGAAATGTATTGAAAAGAACCTGGCTCCACACATGATGGAGTTCCAGGTCCTGATCGATAACTGAATAAAATCACATTTATTCTACGCGGAAATAATCGAAATCTGCATATCCTCCGGTAGACTTCGTTGCATAATTGAATAGTGCAAACCGATATCCCATAAAGTGTGGCAGTGTGTAAGACATTTGAAGTGTATTGCCAAGGGATATCCAGTTGTTGCCATCCAGACTATAAGCAAAGTAGGCTTTGTCTGTCTGGTTCGTAAAATCACAGATGACGCGGAGATAGATTCTGTTCTGGTTCAATGGCACCGTTGCTACTTCGGTCATGGTGCCGGAACTGGCATTGGCCATAACGATGGATTTGGTGCTGCCCGTCATCTTTACGCCGACAAAGCCGTATCTGGCCTGAAAAGCAGCAAGTCCAGCATAATCACCATCCTTCATGCCTGCTGTATCCAAAGCGGTAATGCCCGTGCTTTTTGGACCAAAGGTTCGTTGTGTCAGTGTGTTGCGGGCTTCCAACAGGTTTTTGCTGATTTTGCCTGCGGTTAGCCGCATGAAACCGGGTCGCTGGAGCAGGGACCAATTGGTAGCATCGGGGTTATGATTCCATTGCCAGTATGGAGCCAGACTGGATGTGCCGGTAGATGAATTGCTTGTCAGTGAGACGTCATCTACATAAAATGCCATCAGATCATTGGTCGGGTCCGGATTCGAGTTATACGGTGTTTCCACAAAAATAAAGCTTTGGGACAGGTCTGCGTTCGATGGAACAGTATACGTACCCTGAAGGGTGCCCCATTGTCCGCGGGTTAGCGTTGCACTGCCCATAATGCTAATTCCGGTATAACTTGCACCGTTCTGGATGCTAAGATTGAACGTTTTGGTTGCGGGACCAGCGGTGTATTTGATCTTAGCCGAAAAAGAGTACGTTTCCCCTGGTAACAGCTTACCTGTAACCATCTGTTTGGCACCGCCTGCTGTCTGCTGTCTGCCGCTGACGAGCAGGCTTTTGGTACCGCTAAACGCTTCGGCATTCGTTAAGCTGATGGTTGCTGTATTGTTGCTGGTCCACGGCTGAATGGTGCTGTCCTCAAAGCCGCCGTTCACTAACAGTTGCGTTACTGAGGGTGTACCTGATGTGGTTGCGTTGAACTCATCCGACCCGTAGATTTTGGCAGCAGGCTGACCTTCAACGGGCATATTCATGTTAAGAGGAACCTTGCCGTTCACCCCAAACACAGGCCAGTTATCCGACCATGTCACCGGCACGAGATAGGGAATACGTCCAACAGCCCCGCTATCTCTGAACAGCAAGCCGTACCATGCACCGGATGCGGTATCCACGATACCTCCTTGGGCAATGCCCGAGTCTCGTAGTACAACTTTACCTGTGTATGGCCCTGTCAATGTGTTTGCACGATAGGCAAGTTGAATGCGGCCATCACCCGAAGGCCAGGCAATCAGGAATACATAGTACATGCCGTTGATCTTCTGAATGTGCGCTCCTTCTGCCTTTACAATCATGTTAGAGCCAGCTATGCTGCTTGCGTTTAGAATTAGAACCTGACTCAGCCCTCCGGCCTTGACGGCCTTGGCATCAGGTGTCAGTTCAACGATACTGATGTTGTCACTGCCATGAACAAGAAAGGTTCGATTCCCGTCAAACAAAAGGGAGGGGTCATGGTAATAACTGTTCAAGGTGTAAGGAGTCCATGGCCCTGTTTCAATATTGCTGGTTTGGTAAATATACGTCTTGCCGGTGGAAAGGGAGCCAAAAGCCACATAATATACTCCGTTGTTGTACCGCAAGCTGCTGGCCCAGGAACCACGTCCATACTCGTTTTGTCCGTTGTTCAGATTCTGTATATCCCCGTTTCCAAGCGTATCATATACATAGTTTACGATGCTCCAGTTGACCAGATCATAAGACTTCATCACAGGTACACCCTGATTCATATGCATCGTTGTGCTGGTCATATAGAAGGCATTGCCCACCCGGATGACATCACTGTCAGGAACATCCGCATAAATGACCGGATTGCTGAACGTTGATGCGGAAGCGGTAGGACTTGTCGTTGACAGCGATGCCACAAGTAACGGAAGAGAGAGCAGAAGCGTACAGATTTTTTTCCACATAACTTGTCCTCCCAAGTCTATCTTGACCTTTGTGTTATTGTGAGTGTTCAAGATAATCAATATAAGCATCCCACGTGCCATTATCCGTTGTTACGACCAGCTTGACTTCCTGATTGCCTGTAGCATGTGTGATGTTCGACAGGGTCTGTACGGTCGGTTGTGTACCGGTAAAGTAGAATGAACCCGCCGTTACACCCCCGATGACAAGATCCACACGTGCCGTCTCATTGTTGTTGGAAGCACCGCGGACAGAGAAATGATGGGTTGGGAAAGCATAATATTGATTGTATGCTGCATAATCATTGTTGGCGTAGAGTGCTACTCCATTAAAAGGGGAGCTGATCACACCGGCATATTGACCGCCAAGTGTCATGCTTTCCGTTTCGATGCGAGTAACGGACGGGTTAGGATTGGGGTTGGGGTTGCCACCCGAACCGGATGTAAACTGCCAGTAATCCAGTTTGAACAGGTTTCCATTACCTGAGCCTGTAAACACCAGATACAAACGATGTACGCCCGTAGCGTTGGTTACATTGGTCTCCATCTCGCGCCACGTTTGCGCACCGCCGGTTGAGCTTACATTAAGTGTTCCAACCAGAGGACCTGTCGGACTGTCCAGTCGTACCTCGATGTTGCCATTTCCGGTAGAAGCGACATTAGCCTTGAATTTGGAGGCTCCAGCTGATCCAAAATCCACATTGCCGACCGCGATCCAATCTCCATTATGAATATTAGTGACATTCTGATTGGCTACAGGTCCACCGCTCGCTTGACTCGGCTCGGTGTTAATGCCTGCTTGCCAGCCAATGGTTTCCGCTTCCACCCGGACATACGGGTTGAGGTTGGTCGTTTGGGATACACCAGTCATGTTACCCTGCACTTCCTGGATGGTGCCATCCGCGTTGTGGGTCAGCTTGTTAATGTGGGTGGAACGGTACCCTTTGCCATCCCCGAGGAATGCCTTACTTACTGTTTGTGCATGGTATGCCACATACCATTCGTTGTTGAACTGGAATACGGCATGGTGGTTATTGCCGCCTACACCGAAGAACGTACCGGGATTTTTCAGAAAGTGGCCTTTATACGTAAAAGGGCCCATTGGGCTGTCGCTGACCATGTATCCGATCTCACCTTTTGGATATGCAGCGGGATGTGTTCCCGCGAAGTTGATGCAGTAGGAGTAGTAATATTTGCCGTTATACTTATGAATACCGGAATCTTCGAACATATAAGGAGAATCAATCGTAACGGCACTGCCCACCACGCTGATCATGTCGGCACCGAGACGAATGACCCGAGCTGTTTTGGGATTGGCAATGGAAGCAGCATTGGTATCGTTCGGAATACCCCCTCCAGCATACAGGTAAGCAGAGCCATCATCATCGACAAGTACAGCCGGATCAAAGAGCCAGGTTACACCTGACATACCTGGTGTTCCGTGCGTCAAGAGGGCACGTCCGATTGGGTCGGACCAAGGACCGATGGGGGAATCCGCTGTGAGTACCCCAATACCTCCGCCCGAGTTGGCAAAATACAGGAAAAATTTCTCTTTGCCAGCAATAGTTTTCTTCGCCATGGCAGGAGCCCAGGATTGGGTAGCCCATTTGGCAATACCTTGTCCATTATTGGCATTATTCGCACCCGCTACAGGGATGGAACCATGGTCTGTCCAGTTCACCATGTCAGCTGAAGAGATGACGTTAATTTTCCCGATGCTGCTGTACTGGTTCTCTCTGACAGAGCCGTCACTGTTGTACAGATATGCATCACCTGTCATGTAGACATAGACGCGATTGTTATGGACGAGCACATAAGGGTCAGCTCCAAGTTTGTGATCGATGAGAGGATTGGAATTTCCAGGAAGTTTGGCTACAGCTGCATTGGCTGCATGGCTTGATTCAACGGGTAGGGTGACAAAGATTAGCAGACACGCCAACAATAAAACTAGCGGTTTACGGATCATACATTTCGCCTCCATGAGATTGGATTAGTGGTGATCGAAAGTTAGAATAGCAGAGATGATGAAATGCTGAAAAAATGAAGAGATGTCCCTCATGTCACCCCCTTTTTGAATAGTTGTTAGGCTAGCTGTTAGGTTATGTCATGCTGTTATATATGGTTTAAGCCAAGCGACCTGTACACCGTGTGCGTGGTCACGGGGATAAGGGAATGGCTATAACCCAAAGTAAGCCTGCATCTGTGTGTGGGATTAGAAGTGCTATAATCTGTCAGGTTTCTTTTTGTAATCGCTTTCAATAAAATGGGTTAGAACTGGAATTTGGCGAAAAAATAGATTTGAACACATTTAAATGTAATTATTTTTCATATTTTCTTTTAAATGTTTATTAACTTGACGATATCATATCACAATTTTAAGATAATACAATCTTTTTCTATGTTGAAGTAGAGGATGAAGAAGAACATTACTCTCTCGCTAGAATTAAAACGGATGGATCAGCTTTAAATGAGTTCATAATCTCATGAAATAAACACAGATTATATAGACACGTCTTAAGCAGCGGCCGTTTCCCTGTCAATGAATGGGGAGTCGGTCGTTTTTTTGCTGGAATCGAGTTGGGTTATCAGACCAAAGACTCGCCCACTTGTTGCTCGACTTTTACGAGTATCAATCGTTTGCTGTTGTGCCTGTTCATTCATTGCATAGAATCACGGGTTGTACAGGGTTGTTGTTTATTGACAATGGTGAACTTGCCCCCTGTGTTTTGTCCACACCGTTGGTTTTGTTCTTGAATATTACTATCAAGTGAGCTTATGCCAAAACCTGCTAGAGTATGAGGTTCATAAAAAGGTGGGATGGGGAAAAATGTCTATTTTATCAACAGGTCCGATAGAAAACAACCCGGTTTCTGGACTTAGACCGACACAACGGGTAACGATTCAATTGGTAAGTCAGACTGATGTGGATTCTGTAACAGTATCCATTCAGGGTTATGTGCTAAGCACAACCAGAACACTGTATGTAAGTGAAGTGATTAGTGTAGCCCCTAACGAAGCAGTGACGAGAGATTATTTTGCAGATTTAGATGCGTTTGAGTTTGTTTTTGGAACGGATGTGGCAGGTGTGGAGGAAGTGGGGATTTCCGTGTGGGGCAAACAAGCTTCCGGACAATTGGTTGATGCACACCGGGTGGTGGAGCACGAGGAAATAGTTCAAAACACTTAGGAAAAAAGATATCCCAATCCCACCCAATCCCATGAAGAGGAGATGTAGCGATGAGCTTTTTATCAACAGGGCCGATAGAAAATAATGCGGTTAGTGGTGTAAGACCGACTCAGACAGTTACAGTCAAGATCGATAACCGCAGTAATGTGGCTACCTCAACCATACAAATACAAGGGTATTACATGAGTGGTGGAATGAGAGTTCTGTATATCAGTGAGACTTTTGACCTTGCACCCAATCAGGTAATAACTAACAACTACTTTGCCAATCTGGATGCCTTCGAGTTTACTTTTACAACAACAGCGACGATTAATGATCCTGTTCAAGTATCCGTATGGGGTAAGAGCAGCACAGGCTCTTTGGTAACAGCCCACCGTTTGGTTTCTTCCGAATTGCTAGGCGAAATCCCAAGCATAACTGGGGCCACAGGAGCAACAGGAGCAACGGGCACCGCAGGTGTAACCGGAGCAACCGGAGCGACAGGCACCTTAGGTGTAACCGGAGCCACAGGAGCAACAGGTACAGCAGGCGTAACCGGAGCTACCGGAGCAACAGGCACCGCAGGTACGACTGGAGCAACCGGAGCTGCAGGCACCGCAGGTACGACTGGAGCAACAGGAGCGACAGGCACCGCAGGTACGACTGGAGCTACTGGAGCGACAGGTACAGCAGGTACAACTGGAGCTACTGGAGCGACAGGCACCGTAGGTGTAACCGGAGCCACAGGAGCAACAGGTACAGCAGGCGTAACCGGAGCTACCGGAGCAACAGGCACCGCAGGTACGACTGGAGCAACCGGAGCGACAGGCACCGCAGGTACGACTGGAGCCACAGGAGCAACAGGTACAGCAGGCGTAACCGGAGCTACTGGAGTGACAGGTACCGCAGGTACAACCGGAGCTACTGGTGCAACGGGCACCGCAGGTGTAACCGGGGCTACCGGAGCAACAGGCACAGCAGGTACAACTGGAGCTACTGGTGCGACAGGTTCTGGAGCAATTATTCCTTATGCATCAGGACTTCCGGTTGCGTTGACTACGGTATTGGGCGGCCTTCTGAATACCTCCAGTTTAGTAGGTTTTGGCAACAGTACTACAGGCATCAGTGTTAGTGGCGGAGTTATTGATCTCACAGGCGCTGCTGGAACTTTGCTTAACTTCGCTTTCTCCGCATCACGTACAGGAACGATTACTTCACTGGCTGCATATTTCAGCACGACAGCCGGACTGAGCTTGGTTGGATCTACAGTAACCATAACTGCACAATTATTCCGCTCCACTACACCGAATAACTCCTTTACAGCTGTACCTGGTGCATTGGTCACTTTGGCTCCCCCACTCACCGGAATTCTGGCACTGGGCACAATATCCAGCGGATTGACTACAGGACTGAGCATTCCGGTGGCCGCAGGTGACCGC
Source organism: Paenibacillus sp. CB74 (assembly GCF_055687625.1). Lineage (NCBI taxonomy): Bacteria > Bacillati > Bacillota > Bacilli > Caryophanales > Paenibacillaceae > Paenibacillus > Paenibacillus sp. CB74. The sequence continues at coordinate 389,066 of NZ_CM146009.1, forward strand.
CTGCTTATGGTCTTCTCGGCATCAGTAACAGCCGGTCTTGATGTAGCTACAACCGTGGCCGGATATGCAAGCGGCGGTCTGACCATCACTTAACGGAAAATTATATATCAAGTTGTTAGACAGGGGCCCTTGCCAGTATGGCGAGAGGTCCCTGTTTATATGTGAGCACATCGGTAACAGGATAGCTATAAAATGCTATCATAGATTATTATGACCGCTTTTTAGGACAGGTTGAAAACAGTCCTTCACTCTTAACCTACCCCAAGGATACGTATATAAAATTGGGTTGGGTGGGAGAACAGATAAGTCTGATGAGCGCCGTGTTCATAGTCTTCCAAAGGTTACGATTAATGCCAGAACCATAAAAAGGATATTCACGCCAAGCTCCCGATACTCACTGCGCCGAATATGAAACAACATCCCAAGAAATGCGACCGCTGCCAGAGCCATTGCGGCGATCGGCGTAAGCAGCGGAGCTATGTTCAGCGCCCACGGCAAAACGAGGCCCAGCGCTCCGAGCAGCTCCGCGATTCCGATCAGCACAACCAGACTTTTTGGCACATCATCGACCCAGGCCCACATCTTTCTTGATGACTCGATACGAATAGTTTTCATCCATCCCGAATATACGAAACCTGCCGCTAATATGATTTGTACGATCCATAACGTTATATCCATCGTTTCTTTACCCCTCACTTGTTCAATTTTGATGTCTGCCTCTATACTAAAGTGAGAAAGTCCAATCAGGAAGTAGGCACTTAAACCTAACCAGGTAACCAAAAGTATACCCTCGTATGACTAGAAAGTGAGGAATTCAGATGACGGTGTATTGCAAATTTGGAACGGCGCTGGATATTCTTACGGGCAAATGGAAATCTTTAATTCTTCTACGCCTGCTAAGCAATAGCACAATGCGGTTCAGCGAATTACAAAAAGCCATTCCCGATATTTCGAAAAAGATGTTAGCCCAGCAGTTGAAAGAACTGGAGTATCATGATATTGTGCATCGCGAAGTGTATGCGCAGGTTCCTCCAAAGGTTGAATACTCGATTACGGAGTATGGACAGCTCATGAAACCTGTGCTTCAGACAATGAGCGACTGGGGAGTAGGGCATATGCAGCATATGGATAAGCTCTACGGTAAAGGAGCCGAGGCAGGGGCAAACGAATCCGATCTTCAAAAAGTCGATTCCTTGCAGTAAACGTCTCGGTTCCATACAAATCACACGCCAAAAAGCCCGCAAAGATTGCGGGCTTTTTCTTTCCAGTCAATCATCTATCTGTGAATCTCGCCAGCAGATTTGGCACCTTGATTCTCAAGCCAAGGGATCAGTTCAACCCATCTATGTCGTTTGGCTGTGTCCAGTGGAGTCATTCCATCCCAGGTGGCTATCCAGTTCAGTTCGGCGCCTCGGTTAAGCAAGTATTCGGCTGTTTCTCTACGACCTCCATGGCAAGCACACCAGAAGGCAACGGTTACTACATCGGGTGGGGAAGAGGAGGTGCTTGCTCCCCAAGGATAACGTTCCGAGAGTTGGACGCCTTTGAAATGATCTTGTATGGCGTGAATATTTCCAAGGGCTGCCGCATGCCAAAGGGCAAAGGTCGCCCCGCGCTCAACCAAGCGTAGTGCTGCATCCCATTGCGCGAATGCAATAGCATCGTCCAGCGGTGTACCACCGGCGATCACCGCGCCAGGCGCTTCAATGTCTGCGCCAGCATCCAGAAGGGCATCGAGCACTTGAACGTCATTGGAGCTTGCAGCCCAATGCAAAGGTGTCTCGATATGTGGACCGACAAAAGGAGCATTCAAGTTCGCTCCAAACTTGGTTAATAATCGCACCGTATCCGCTCCATGAGGGAAGTGCCCCGGCCAATCCGTAACCACGTGCAGCAGCGTTCGAGAGATACTAGAATCCGAGTCTATGTTGTTAGGCTTTCTTTCCAAGATTCTTATATTTTCCAATCCCGGATTCTCTGCCAGCAGTTGCTGTAACGATGGGATATCTCCAGTATGAATGGCCTGAATAACGCTCACGGCAAGTCGTTCATCTTCGTAAATAAATTCCATCCTCAGATCTCCTTCCAGAGTTATATCCATATTCCTGTGTATGGTTCTTATCACATAAGCATCTGAACTGCGCATCTGGCATGATACTCCGCGAGACCTCTAGCGAATTGCTGATCGGGGAACTGTCTATGAAGCAGTTTCAGTCCTCCTGATATCAGGGACAAATGATGGCAAAATCGGTAAAATGTCATCCGCTCCGGGTCGAGATCATTATTTTTCAAGTGCTGATAAAAGTCTCCAAATCGAAACTCCAGAAAACTATGCTCATGTTCGAGATCGAAGAATCCTGCGCCCTCAATATCAATAAGACATGGTTGCATCGCAGAATCTATCCATATATGATCCGGACCTAGCTCTCCATGAATGAAACTATAGAGGTCTCTGGGCTGAATTGCTGCTTCCAATTCGGATAGTTTCTCAAGCAGCCTTTCTTCATTTTTTCTAATATCGGTCATGTGCCTGGATGCATAGGATAAGGCTGTTTCCGCATCGAACCGCTTGACTTTGTAGCAAGGCTCAGCCTTTTTTTGGTTATCGTTGGCGTTTCCATAAACGTTTCTTTGAATGTTATGCATATGAGTCAACATATCCCTGATCCGTTGAAACAACGCATCCCGATCTTTGGGATTGTTATGCTGGAAATAGGCTTCGGCCTTCTGTCCATCCACATACTCAACAAGAGCAAAATCATAACCGTACCGGCCTCTATCGTTATTCAGATCATACAAGGCTGGCGTTCGAATTCCATGTTGAGCGAGAAAGCGAGTGTTCAAAGAAAAAAGTTCGCTGCCATAGGCACTATGGAACGTGGGTTCATTCAAGATCTCTTCCTGAAAATAGTTGCTGGAAATATCCCAAACGTACAACAGGCAAGTGAACCCATTCTTGAAGTCCATTTTGTAAATGACTTTTTGTGCGCCTCCATGAACTCTTGCACACTGCGTCAAGTGGTAACCGGTACCAAATACATTGTACACATAATCCTGTAATTCTTCATGAGTAAGATGGTTGTTGGACATCATTGATTTATACTCCGTTTCATCTGTAGTTGCCGGCCAGCAATCTAAATATATAGAACATTTTTCCAAAAATATAGACTGTTTCTTTTCGATCTGTTAAAGTGTTGCTTAAGGTCTGTATATTCATATTTCATATGTATATCAAAGCAAGGGGCAGGGCACTCATATTCATGAGTAACCCGGCCCCTATTTTGCATTTTGCATGCAAGTTAACACTGTATTGACATCAACTTAGACACTTCGAATGTAACCACCGATTCTATACACTAAGTCCACCATCTACAGGCAAAACGACCCCGGTAACAAAAGAGGAATAATCACTAAGCAACCAAGCGGCTGCGTTAGCAATCTCAATAGGTTCAGCCGGACGCCTAAGAGGTGTCTTAGTGCTAATTTGTTCAATAATGTCGGGGTTAATGGATACCCATTGCTGAATCATATCCGTCATTGTGGTTCCCGGAGCAATGGCATTGACACGGATACCCGCTGGCCCATATTCGACTGCAGCCGTTTGAGTCAGACTGTTTACCGCTCGTTTAGATGCCCCGTACGCTCCCAATCCCGGGTTCCCCTTCAGACTACCCACGCTGCTGGTGTTAACAATGGAACCTGAACCTGAAGTCTCCATCATGGCTTTAATCTGGGCTTTCATGCACAGCCAGACGCCTTTATAATTTACGGACTGAATCAGGTCAAAGTCTTCTTCTCTCTCATCCACCAGCGAGGATACCGTGACTCCGATGCCTGCATTATTAAAAGCAGCATCCAGACGGCCATATCGTTCCACTGTAGCCTTAACAGCTTCTTCAACATTGCTTACATCTGACAGATCGGCTGTAAAATATGCTGCATCTCCGCCCGACGTCTCAATTTCATCCCTGACTTTGCGCAACTCAGTCTCTGTTCTTGCGACGAGCATCACAGAAGCTCCTTGTTGTGCAAACAGCCTTGCTGCCTCAGCTCCAATGCCTCGCCCCGCACCTGTAATCATCACTATCTTGCTCGCCAACATTTGTCCTGTAATGGTTGTCATATTCATTCTCCTTGCCTGGTATTGTTGATCTCATCAACTGGCTTAAGTATACTTTGACTATTAAATGGTCACGAGAACCTGCTTGATGGTGGGTTTACGAGTGATAGGATAAGGGGGGAGCTTTTACTTGAACGACAGTGAGCGCCGGTTAGCGCTAGGTAATTTCTTAAGAGATTTACGCTCCTCTCTATCTCCCCTTGATGTCGGCCTTTTGCCTGGGAATCGTCGTCGAATACGAGGTTTGCGGCGAGAGGAAGTCGCCGGGATCGCGAACATAGGACTATCATGGTATACACGCCTTGAGCAAGGGCGTGATATCCGTCCGTCGGTAAGTGTACTGGAAAGCTTGGCTTCGGCACTCAAGCTGACACCCAATGAGCGAAGACATCTCTTTCTGCTTGCTGGAGAATCACTGCCTCCTCAATCGACTATTATTGAAGAGAAAATCAGCTCATCCATTCAGGACATGCTTAATGAATTGAATCCGAATCCGGCCTATGTCATCGGGAAAAAGTGGGATTTTCTTGCTTGGAATAAAGCGGCAGATGCTGTATTTACGATTAATAGGATATCACCTCCGCATGATTATAATTTGATATGGCGCCAATTTACGGATCCTGTGTGGAAAGAGGGATCGGAGGATTGGGAGTGTGTCTCGCAGAGAATGATTTCCGAGTTTAGAACGTCAAGAGCACGCTATCTTAACGATGATTCATTCGACAAGTTAATCGAAGATTTGAAGAGGACAAGTGCTGATTTTACGAGGATGTGGCAGTATCACGAGGTGCCAAGCTCCCTTGACGGTTACAAGAAGCTTTTGCACCCCACTTTTGGAGTTGTTGAGTTTGAGCATGTTACCCTACAATTTCCCAATGAACCAGATCAGCGAATCATGATTTATATGCCTCATCCAGAAACAAAATCTCGTTTAGAGCATTACTTCACGCACGAGTAGACAACCGTAAAGATTTAAAAGCACTTCATTTGGAAAGGATACATCACTCTTTGAACTATTATTTTCTGGAATCTCAATATCCACGTAGAGGGTTTATTAGTGGTGGAACGATTTTCACTCCTCAATTAGAGATGAATTATGTGGCGGTAGAGAATCCGTTGCCAGAGGGGACAACCACAGAGGTTGAGTTATTGTCTTCAGTGCGCAAGATGAATGTAGATTATTTTGAGACGATCACAGGAACGAGACATGTATCAGATCGTTTTAAAAAGCTGTTGGAGGAAGCCAATACAAACGCACAGTTTATTCCGACAACGGTATGTTATCACAACGGTCGTATGGTGGAAGGAACCTATTGGACTGCACATCAGCTGGATCGTTTGGATGTTTTCGATTATGAACGTTCCGAATATGGGCGCAAAGCAGTCATTGCTGCATCTGTAGAACAGCCTCCACGTAAGATCGTCAAAGTTGTATCTCGAATCTGCCTTCATGAAGAGCGAATTGGTGAGCATGAATTTTTTATGCTGGATTATATCCATATCTTCAAACCCATTGTTTCAAAAGGTTTTTACGAAGTATGCCGAAAACATAAGTTGAATCTAAACGTTACAGAAGTCGGAGAGGTAAGCTCCTGAAATGCATGGACATCAATGCATAGAAAGCACAAAGAAGCCCGCGTTAGACGCGGGTTCTTAATCTTTATTTTTCCCCGGTAGCCCCCGGATTCTCCTCATAACTTATTCAGCCGCTCCTGCTGCAGATTGGATTCTGCTGGGCTTTGGCAAGCTAACTTTACTCCCCGATCTATGTGTCATGCTTTCCTTCAACGGATAATCCAATGGATGTAGTCTTGTATCATTTCTTTGCTTCGTGTTCGATTGATTTTATCCGGCTCGAGATACAAATTGAGAGCCATCCCATTCATAAAGGCATACAGCTTTTCCTGTTCCTTCTCTTCATCGGTAGTGCGTAGAAGACCTTCATTTTTCAAGTACGTAATGCAGTTCCTTATTGCGCTTTGCAGGTCCTCATAGTTGGCATCGAACCCTTTTTGCGTTTTTCCATAGCTTACAAATGCAAACCAAACCTCCATTTCCAATAATGTCTGTTCATCAGTCGGCACTAGCTCAAGCAAGTATTCAACAATTCTTTCTTGAGGCGCCAGTTCTTTTGTATTCAGATTCTTTAGCCGAGCAAGTACCTTTTCTTTAACTAACTCCATTGCAAATGCTAGCAGGCTCTCTTGTTTGGAAAAATAATGTCTTAAGGCTCCTTGTGATAATCCGGCTTCCTTCGCAATTGTTCTTGACGTTGCATGATGAATGCCCTGCTCACTAATGATTTTCCAAGTTGCTTCAGCAATAATATTCTTCATTTTCTCATGGTTCACGATTTTTGGCATACACACAGAATATCATATTATTTAACTCAACTGAAATAAATAGACGAAGAAGATGGGATGTGCTAGATTTTATTTAACTCAACTGAATTAAAAAAAGGCAAAGCAACATACCACTCAAGGAGGGTAATTGGAATGAATCAGCAAATCAAAATAATGTTTCCAGGATGGGGAAAGGCAATCAGCCTATTGTGCATGATAATTATATTTGCTGCTGTATTGTGGTTGGTATGGACCGGAAACTTGAATATAAGGTACACAGCCGACCGTGAGGAAGTGATTCCAATATGGCATAGTATATTGCCGGCATTCTTTGGCATTTTCCTAATCCGTATGATTCCTTATGAAAGTCAAAGTCAAAATCCCTCGTCTTATCAACAAATGGAGAAAAATCACTTGGTCGTTCAATCGATTGTATTATTGCTGTCAGGCGTTTTATTTACAGTTTCTCTGATAACGATAGACCCGCAAGGATTACATTTTCAGCTATATTATTTGGCATTCAAGTTGACGACACTATTGTTCATTCCGTTGATTTTATTGCTGATTTATCGCAAAATAACTGGCGGGCAACAAGACATGATCTCGAAAAAGCCTCGCTCTCGCGGACACGTCATTGCACCACTGATCGTTATTGTGGTCTGGTGTTATCTAAAGTTCTATTCCCCGATTGCACAACCAGAAGGAGCAATCGAAGCAACCAATATGTCAGAATTACTTTTCTTAGTGTTGATCGGTTTTATGATCAATAGCGTATTGGAGGAAGTTTTTTATCGAGTGTGGTTGCAAACGAGGTTGGAGACTTTGCTTGGAAGATGGCCCGCCATATTACTAGTTTCAATACTATGGTCCATCTGGCATGTCGCCATTCAAGGAAGTGGTCAGTGGGATATGGATGTGGCAACTGTGATTGCAAATCATGGGGTTACGGGTCTCTTTCTTGGTTATCTATGGTCCCGCTATCGCAAAGTATGGGTGATTATCCTGATTCATGGACTCCTAAATGCATCCCCTTACTTTCTGTTGCAGATCTTGTTTCATTGAGCGGGAAATAAAGGTTCCCCTGAAATAAAGTGAACTACGATTGTTAGTGATCAGCAGCACACGAAGCCTCCCCCAGCGGAGGCTTTTGGTTTTAGCGGCTTGGTCCCGCCTTATGTTGAATAATCAGTGATTCGGCGTCAATTGTCACCGTAAGATCGAAAAAACGGTCACTGTACCCCTCTCTCTCCAGTCCTCAGGAACATCTTCGGAATAAAACCAGAAGCGAAGCAGTCGCCGCTCAGGATTTTGAAGGAATTCAACAGAAAACAAAATAAATCCAACCACCGCATTCCCTCATAACTGATCTAGTTGCTCCAACTTACTTCATTTTGTGTGTTCAGGTCTCTGAAGAATGTTCATCAACTTTAGGACATGTATTCACGTTTTATATGTTATATATTCTAACTCAAGCTTGTGTTTCTATAACTTTTTTTCTTGAATTCTAGCTTTCTTTGTTATTTTTGTTAACAAGAAAATATTGTTGTAAATACATTTATATGTTATCGTTTATGTATGTTATATAATATAACATTACGTTACATATCGTAGAGGGGGAGCGAGATGTTTATTAACCGAACGATTAGGAGATTGGGAGTTTCAGTAGGGATTCTGAGTATGTTTACATTTGCTCTACCTTCAGTGGGCTTTAGTATGCCGCTGCAACCAACAACCATCGATAAAGTTGAAGGTGATTATTATGTAACGTCTGCGATTGAGAACATTCGCTGGGGATCACTGCCTAATCGAGACAGCTCTCCGATTCTTACTGTACCATCAGGAAGTGCTGTAACATTTGACACGGTATCGCATGAGGGACTGATGGAGGATCAAGGGAGAAATCCAGTGGAGTACTTCGGCAAATTCGGTATCTCATCCGATGGAGTGTTGGATGATGCGAAGGCAATTACAGCTTCTGGCATTAAGCATGATTTTGTAAAAGACGGACCTCATATTATCACTGGGCCAGTAGCGGTTGAGGGAGCGGAGCCGGGTGACGTTCTTAAAGTAGAAGTGCTTTCCTTGCAAACTCGAGTTCCATATGGTGTCATTTCTAACCGCCATGGTAAAGGTGCCCTTCCTAACGAATTTCCAGAAAATACAGGCCCGCAAGAGGGAGCTAGCGCAACAAAACCGGAATTATATAATAATGTATCTATATTTACACCTATTGAAGAAATCAACGGCAATTGGTATGGTTTGTTACCAACAAAAGCTGGCAAGAAGGTACGGTTTCCAATTAACCCGTTTCTAGGTGTTATGGGGGTTGCGCCAAATACCAGCGAAGTTGTGAGTTCAATCCCACCGATTGAAACAGGAGGGAATATGGATATTAATGAGTTGGGTGTTGGTGCAACTATTTATTATCCGATCCAAGTTAAAGGCGGGCTATTTTACACTGGAGATCCGCACTTTGCTCAAGGAGATGGAGAAGTAGCGTTAACTGCATTGGAAGCTTCCTTGAGGGGAACAGTTCGGTTAACGGTGTTGAAGAAAGGTGATCCATCACTCCCACATAGTGGAGAATTCACGCAACCCTTTGCTGAGACAGAGGATTATTGGATTCCCATTGGACTGGACCCTGATTTGGATGAAGCGATGAAAGAATCAGTACGTGAATCGATTCAATTCTTATCCGATAAGCTTGATATGGATAGAAGTGTAGCTTATGCGTACCTGTCGGCCGCAACGGATTACGAAGTATCTCAGGTCGTGGACCGAACAAAAGGCGTTCATGGACTCATTCGAAAGACCGATTTCCTTGAATATGTTGACGTTGCCATGAATGTAGGTGGTACGACGATCAAACCGGTTGTTCATAATGATGAGTTCTATGTACCGATTCGAACCATTTCGGAGCTATTGGGCGGTACAGTAGAATGGGATCATAAGACGCGTACCACGCAAATTAATTTAGGCACGAAAAATATAAGTGCTCAAATTGGTTCAGATGTGTATTCAATCAACGATAAACTGGTGTTCAATAGTAAAGTACCAAAGCTTTTAAATGGCGAAACTGTCGTTCCGGTTGCTGTTATTAATGAAATACTAGGTGCTTATGTAAACTGGACGACGATCGACAAGACGTTAACAGCAAATGTATCGTTAAGTAAAAAGCAATAATAGATTTCATATTCAACCGTGGTGGACGGACGTCCATCACGGTTTTTTCTGTTATCATGAATCCAAACATAGAAAAATACATCGCCGGGGCAGATAAGCCACCTGGCGATGTATTCAACATCGATATACTGCTATACGTCTTTGTGCTCTTCCGCATTACCTATAGCCACCGGATTCTCCTCATCACTAATCCAGTCGCTCCAGCTCCCGGAATACAATTTCACATTTGAGAATCCCGCTTCCTCCAGAGCAATCACATTCGGGCAAGCCGAGACGCCAGAACCGCAGTACACGATAATCGCACCATCTTTGTCCAGCTTACTGAAACGCTCTTCTAACACCCCAGTATCTGTCCAACGTCCATCCCAATCCAACACATCTTTCCAAAAATAATTCAACGCCCCGGGAATATGTCCGGCCTTGGCATCGATCGGTTCCTCCAGACCTGCATAGCGGCGGGCATCGCGGGAGTCGATGAGCACGGCGCTACCGCTTGCCGAAGCTTGTTGCGCATCCTCAACACTTGCCAGCATCTGCGGCTGTACGTTCACCTCAAAGGAAGACGGGATCTGCACGGGCACATCCGTGGTCACCGGGAACTTGGCATTTTGCCAAGCGGAGAAACCTTCGTCCATGATGTATACCTGCTCATGTCCCATATAGCGAAGCAGCCACCATAACCGTGAAGCATTCATGCCGCCTTGATCATCATAGGCAACAATTCGACTATTGGAGCCAATCCCCGCTTTGGCGAGACGATTCGCGAGCACAGCCGGATCAGGAAGCGGGTGACGTCCTCCGTGTACAGAGACAGGAGATGACAGATCTTTTTCCAAATCGAGATAGACAGCTCCTGGAATATGCCCGGCTTCATAGGCTTGTCTTCCAGCCTCCGGCTGACCGAGCAAGAATCGGCAATCGGCAATGACCACATCCGGTTCATACATTCTGGCGAGCAGCCAGCGCATGGATACAATATTTTTCATTAAAATACACCGCCTTATGAGAGTGGTAGAGTCGTTTAAAACTACGCATTATGAACGAGCAAGTTTGTTATACCGTAGTAGGTTCAACAGGCCCTTTGCCAGCGATAGGAGCATCAGCAGGAATGGGTTGAGGTTTGGTTTTGCCATATCGAATGAAGATCCATACCCCGAATATAATGACGACCCCGGCAGACATCTGTAACGCACTGAGGGATTCACCGAGCAGCATCCAGGCCAGCAATGAAGAGAATACGGGTTCCCCAAGTACACCCATGGATACCGTCGTGGCATTCATATATTGAAGCAGCCAGTTGAAGAGATAATGTCCGAAGATCGTTGGCACAATGGCGAGCAACAGGAAGATCCCCCACTCTGATGCAGCGTAACCTCCGAACGGATGGCCCATGATCAGATTATATACCGCCAGTGTGCAGGCAGCCACGAAGAATACCCAGAAGTTATACGAGAATGCACTAAGCCCCGCTCGCAAAAATTGACCCAGCAGCATATGGACAGCGACTGCAATTGTGCCAAGCAAAGAGAGGATGTCACCTTGCAGGGCAGTACCTGCCAACTGGAAATCTCCTGCACCAATGACGATTGACCCAAACAGGGCGATGCCCATGCCGATGATCATCATGCGGTTAATTTTGGCTTTGAACAGCCATACCGAACCTGCAAGAATCAGTATAGGCTCCAGTGCGAGAATAACGGTGGAACTGGCGACACTGGTGAGTCGAAGCGACCCCATCCAGAGCAGAAAGTGAAGGGCCAGCATCACACCGGATGCAAGCAGCAAGCCCCACTGGCGTAAGCTCAGACGCATCATCTCGTGTCTGTATTTCCAGACAAACGGGAGCATTAACAGATTGGTCAGAAATAGACGGTACATGGCAATGACCGCAACATCTGCGTTAGACCAACGTACAAATATCGAAGAAAAAGAAATGGCGATAATGCCGACAAAGAATAACAGATAAATGAATCTGCCGGCACGGTTCAAGCTTGTCATGGGTGTAGCTCCTTCTTGAAGTCTGATGGCGTAAATCACTTCATTATACAGGAGAAGGTAACCGTAGGAAAGATCAAGAGAATAAAGAGATAAGTAGATTGTAACCGGGCTTGTAACTATTCTGTCATTCTCCCGAATCATTTTTCTATTAATCTTCTATATAGAGACATGAAACGAGATAATATACCAATAATCGGGAAAAAATGAAAGTAAGGAAGTGGCATGACAGTGAGAGTCCAACAAGAGAGAGCGGGAGAACGTGGCAGTATTCCGCACAACACAAGCCGCAAGAAAACACATAAAAGAAGAAAAATCCGGTATGGAAGGATCAGCATAGCTCTAATGCTCCTGGTACTGTTCGTTACCGGTGTAACATATATATTCCTTGGCATGACACATTGGATCAAAAGCGTTGTGGCACCGCCTCCGATGACTGTAATCGAACAGCCCGCCAAGCTCGGCATGATACAAATTACTCCAGATGCGAAGGAGGAGCCGGTACGGTTCCAGGGCCAGGTTCGCAAATTGGCATACATAACGTTTGATGATGGTCCGACGGAGTATACGGAACAACTGCTGGATATTTTGAAGCAGCATGAGGCGAAGGCTACCTTTTTCATGATCGGACGACAATTGAATCAGCATCCAGATGCAGTGAAACGGCTGTTGAAGGAAGGCAGTTACCCTGGACTCCACAGCATAACGCATAACTATAAAAAGCTGTATAAGAGCGGCAGCTCTGCAAACTTTGTGAAAGAGTTCAAAAAAGAACAGAAGATGGTGCAGGACCTGATTGGTTTTACGCCTCATCTTATTCGCGCGCCTTATGGCAGTAGTCCACAGATCGGTGAAAAATTCAGAGGTGACATTGCGGCGGCCGGGTTCAAAATGTGGGACTGGACGACAGATTCACTGGATTGGAATCTTCCCGGTCAGCCCGATAAGATTGTGGCCCGCGTGAGCAAAAGTGTACATCGGGATAAGGAAGTTATTCTGATGCATGAGCGAGAGCAAACGGTTCAGGCTTTGCCACGTATTCTGAAGTTGCTCGAAGATCGAGGTTACGAGTTCGAAGTATACGATCCGGATGCACATTGGATAGCGAATTTTAGCGGAGATACCCGCTTGTAAGAGAACAACAAGATGGTGCAAGAGAGGAAGGACTTAGGTGCTAACGAGTAAAAAAGTGGCGCTCGCAGCAGTTAGTGTATTGCTAATTCTGCTGGCGAGTGGTTGTGGAGATCCGCAGGAGCCTGCGGCAAATCAGGTGAACCAACTGGTGCTCAGTGGTCAGAAGATTGATCAGAGTTTGAACAATTTGACCAGTCACGAGCAGGAAGATATGAAGTTATACAAGTCCATTTTAGACAAAGGCAAGAACAAAAATAGTGATCTCGAAGCACTGCTGGATCAGGCGGCAGATCATATTGATAAACGAAGCACCTTGTTGAAAGAGGCGGAAGAGGCCATGAAACAGTCCAACGAGAGGGCGATAGCCCTGCGCAGTTCATTGAAAGAACTATCATTTGAAAATGAAGAAACGTTGGCACAGGCTGAAAAGGTGCTGGATCAGTATGAAGCAAGAGCGCGTGCATTGGAAAATTTTATTGCCTCGTATCAGCTAAGTCTGAGTGCCGATGAGCAGTTGTATGATCTGATGAGAGAAAGTGCAGAACCTAATCTGGTTAAGATCAAGCGAGCCATTCGGTCACGAAATAGCGAATATGCGAAGCTTGCTGAATTCCGCAAGCAATTTAACCTCCAGACCAAAGCATTTAACGTAGCCAATGCCAAACTGGTTCAGATGGATCAGGCCAGCTAGGCTGGGGTCCCTGATAATTGTTCAGATATTTTGCATGATTGAGCTGCCTTTCTCCCGTGTAAGTACTAGTATACAGCCAAGCCAATGGATGAGAAGCAACATGGACAAGCATCATTGCGTATAAGCTAACGGAGGTGTTCATATGCGAAAAGGAAATACAATGAAAGTCAGTGCATCACTCCTGGTTTTACTTATGGGATTCTCGCTTGTGGCCTGTGGGAACAGTAATCCTGCAGCACAGCCACCGGTGAATAATACGGAAGAACAGTCACCAACACCAGAGCAACAACCGAATGAAAGTGCTGTAATAGAAGCGGAAGGGATTCTCACCGGATGGGCTGATCCGCACACCGTCGAGATTCGTGTGAATGACAAACCGATGTCTTTCCAGGTGGGCGAAGACCTGCAGAAGTCTTTGGATGATATCGATGACGAAGATTCCGTTCGTTTCAAATATGTAGAGAAAACCATTGATGCAACAACGAAACAGCTTGTACTTACAGAGATTGCTAAGATTGAATCGAGTGATGATAATAATGGTTCCAATGGAGGTGGCACTGTAACCTCCGATCGTCCGAAGACAGCAGAGCTGGAAGTGACGGTAGAAGGCATGACCGAGAAGCGACCAGTGACACTGGCACAAGCAAAAGGTTATTCACTTTATGTGTTTGAACCGATGGCTTTTGACGCGGAAGATCAGGAATTGACCATGAAGATTGATCCCGACTATGAGGTAGAGATTGAAAAGCTGCCGGCGGATTACAATCTGGATGTGCTGAAGATGGACGCCAAGGAAGAGTTGTCCGAGACCGGAGAAGTGAAGCAATTGACGGCTGAACAACTCAGTAATGGGCCGATGAAGGATGCAAAATTGTACATGATGTCCCAGAATGATAAGAAAACAGAGTACTTTATTGTGAAAGAACTGGACGGTAATGGCTTCGTTTTCCATATTCATGCACCGATTGGGGAACCGTCTGAAGGTTTCCTGCCCATGGCATATGCATCCCTTAATTCCATCATGAATGAGTAGAAAAAAAGATTCCCTAAACAACGTGTTTCCTTGAGAGAGGAGATACGCTGTTTTTGTTGAGGGTCCCTACACTATAGAGTGTAGCGGGTATGCAAAGACAAAGAGCCGGAAGGAACGATGCCCATGCATAGGTTCCTCCCGGCTTCTTCACCGTATTAATATTCAGTTAGCAGAATCGAATCAATAGCCTGGATAGGACTGATAGGCATATTCAGGTTAATATAGTCGATTCCTTACGCCCTCTGAGTTCCTGATAGCTGGCGATTACATTCTGATGAACGGGATGTTCGTCGGGAATTCCCATGCGTTCACGGATGAAGGCGGAGACGCCATCTTCGCGAATCATGTGTTGTAGCTTCATGGCTTCCTCGTCGCGTTTGTCATTGAATAGCATTGCGGCCGCCATAGCAGAAGTTAAATGAGGAATTTTGATTCCGAATTCACTGGCCTGCATCGCTGGGCGAACAAGCCGATCATGTGGCGAGAGCTTGCGAAGGGGGGAACGTCCGACCCGAGTGACCTGATCTGTCAGGTTGGGGTTAGCAAAGCGTTCCAGTATGGTGTCGATATATTTGTTATGCTTCTGAGCGTTAAATCCGTGCTTCTGGATGAGCATCTCACCGGTCTCTTCCATAACCTGCCGTACCTTGGACCGCAGGGTGGAGTTGCTCATGACCTGCCGGATTGTCTTGAATCCTTCAAGATATCCGAAGTATGCGGCGACACAGTGGCCTGTATTCACCGTAAACATTTTACGTTCGATATAAGGTTCAAGGGAATCCACATAGTGAACACCGTCAATTTCTTTAAAACCATCCAGAAGTGCTGGACGATGAACGACCCATTCGTAAAAAGGTTCAACCGTGACCTGCAGCGGGTCTTTGTGGTTTTGGGCCGGAACAATCCGATCCACAGCTGCATTGGGGAAAGAAACATAACGTTCGGCTTTATTGCGAGTCTGTTCATCCAGGAATGGATAGATGCGTTTCTTCAGCCGGGTGCTGCCACCGATGGCATTCTCGCAAGCGATGATATGCAGTGGCGCCTGATTATTGTTTTTCATGCGAAGTTGAATGCCTTTGGCGATTGGCTCTGCGATATCTCCGAGTGCAGATACACCCACCGCAGTTGTAATCACATCAGCTGAAGCGATCTCTTCAGCAACCAGATTTTGCTCACTTACGTTGATCGCCGTCACATTGTTGACAATTGTTGTATCCTGTTCGCTATTGGCAAGTGTAATCGGGTATTCCTGTCTCTCTTGAAGCATGGAGATTTTCTTCGGGTTACGTGCGACAAAGCAGACTTCGTAATCGGAAGCGGACAACATATGACCGATAAAACCGCGGCCTATATTGCCCGCACCAAAATGTACAGCTTTCATGTGTGAACTCCCCCTTAAGGATTAAATTGCGAAATTCGTGCAGACCTTAGACGGTAGTGACGAGTGGCTTCGAAATCAAATCGTTAAATGCAAGGTCAGTCAAGCAAGAAAGCCGTTGGTGAGGCATATCGAATTCCAGTGTTCCGGTGATGGTATTCGAGATGACTACGCAGTGCATACCAGCCGCAGCAGCTGCACGCGCACCGTTAGGTGAATCCTCAATCGCTACGGCTTCGTCTGCAGTTACTCCAAGGGCTTCAAGCGCTTGATTGTAGAGTTCCGGGTCAGGCTTTACATTCGCTACATCATCTGCCGTACGAATGACTTCAAAATAATCTTTCAGTTTCAGTTGTTCCAGATGCTGTTCAACCCACTCCCGTTTGGAGCTGGAGGCTACAGCGAGTTTCAATCCGGCTTCACGTGCTTGTTCAAGATATTCCTGAATACCAGGACGTACCTTCTCCTTGTTCATCAATGCAGCGTGCTGCAACTGAACGGACTCCCTGAACGCTTCCCGATCGATCGGAAGATTCAAATCTGTGATGAGGTACTCATACGGATTAAATGTTTTCAGACTGGTCCCGATGCATTGTGAGTACATCTCGAGGGTTAGATCTACGCCGTGTTCCTTGTAAGCATCACGAAAAGCAATATACCATGCTGTCTCTGTATCAATAATCGTTCCGTCGAAATCAAACACCAGTGCCTTAATCATAAATTTGTTCCTCCTGTTTCAGAATTAGTTTGGGATAAAACAAAATGAAAGTTTTCTGCAAATTCATTTCCGTATATTCATTAACCTGCGGAATGTTATCTGACGCAGTTTATCGTTAATGGATATTAAATTGGGAAAAAATATGCGTTAAAAGCTAATAAAACCGTAACATAGGACAAACTTGGGGGTCAAGTGTGTTATGAATGTTTACATTGAAAATTTTCACATGAATGACGTATTTTCAGAAAGTGATGAACCTTGCAAACCGTTAAGCCCTTTACATGTAAGCGGTGTACTGAATAAACTGTTTTTTCAGCATAATAAAATAAAAGAATTTTTATGAAAATGGGCTTTTCTGATCCTTCAACAGCTTTCGACACTTTTATAATAGAAGAAATCGTGTTCCTGTTATCAGGAATATTAGCTTTACGCCGGATTAAACCCTGTGGGAAAATAGAAGAAAGATTCTGAAAGTATATGGAGTAAGGGAGGAAGACAAGCATGCTGCTAAGAGACCATTTCAATGGCTGCTTCATCGGGCTTGCAGTGGGCGATGCGCTCGGGACTACCGTGGAATTCAGCAGTCCGGGCACATTTGAACCTGTAACGGATATCGTGGGAGGCGGCGTATTCGGGCTGGAACCTGGACAGTGGACAGATGATACATCCATGGCTCTATGTTTGGCAGAAAGTCTGGTACGTAAGGCAAACTTCGATCCTGCGGATCAGATACGCAGATATACGAATTGGTACAGGGTCGGATATATGAGCAGCACAGGCGACTGCTTCGATATTGGCGGAGCCACGCGAAGTGCCCTGGAGAGGTTTGAGATCACTGGAGAAGCCTTCAGCGGATCAGCTGACCCGATGACGGCGGGCAACGGCTCTATTATGAGGCTTGCTCCTGTCGCGTTGGCCTACGCAAATCAACCAAACGAGGCAGTCCGCTATGCCGGGTTGAGTTCTCGCACAACACATGCCGCAGCGGAAAGCGTAGAGGCATGTGAGGTATTGGCTGCCATACTTGTTGCTGGACTGCATGGAGCGGACAAAGACGTCATGCTAATGCCGGAGACATGCCGACAGTGGAGGGAAGAGACTGTATTTTCACCTGCTATTGAAGAGGTTATTATGGGTTCCTATCAGAGTAAAGAGCCGCCCGACATTAAGGGTAGTGGTTATGTGGTTCGTTCACTTGAAGCAGCATTATGGGCGTTCCATAAGTCGGCAAGTTTTGAAGAAGGCGCATTGTTAGCTGTTAATCTGGGTGATGATGCGGACACTACGGGCGCGGTGTACGGACAGATCGCTGGTGCTTATTATGGACTGAGTGGTATTCCGGCACACTGGCGGGACAAGCTGGCTATGCGTGAAACGTTCGAACAACTAACAGAAGCCTTGTGGTTGAAGGCGACAGAAACTCGTTGATTAAGAGACAGGAGAAGAGAACATCTATGAGCACGACTGGACACAAAACAGAATTAGAGGCTTCGCAGTCTGGTAAACGAGGGGCATTTCCATTGTCCCTGTTATGTCTGACGATTGGAGCTTTTGCGATTGGTATGACTGAATTCATCATTATGGGCCTGCTGCCCAATGTGGCAACAGACTTGAATGTAAGCATTCCACAGGCAGGACAACTCATCACGGGATATGCGCTTGGTGTAGCGGTAGGTGCGCCGATCTTAACCGTGTTCACCCACAAGATTCCACAGAAGAAACTGCTGGTGTTGCTCATGTGCATTTTCATTATCGGGAACGCATTGTCTGTCATTGCCCCGACATACGGGTTGTTAATTTCAGCGCGGATATTAACGGCATTTGCCCATGGTACGTTCCTTGGTGTAGGTTCGATCATGGCAACGCGGCTTGTTGCACCCGAGAGAAGGGCAGGAGCGGTATCGGTTGTTCTCGCGGGGCTAACGATTGCCAATATCATTGGCGTTCCGTTTGGTACGTTTATCGGGCAACAGCTTGGATGGCGGTCATCTTTTGGAGCAATTACGATCTTGGGCATCATTTCGTTGATTGGCATCATTCGTTTCATTCCCGTTCTCCCGCAAGGCGCACCAGCAAACCTCGGGCAGCAATTTCGGAATCTGGTCCGTCCCCAAGTATTATTGGTTCTGCTCGTGGGAGCAATGGGCTGTGGAAGTCTGTTTGCCGTATTTACGTATATCACGCCGATGCTTGTGGACATTAGTGGTTTTGCCGAGCAAAGTGTGACCTGGATTCTGGTGCTGTTCGGATTCGGTGTTACGTTGGGCAACATGGTTGGCGGCCGTCTCGCGGATTGGAAGCTAATGCCTTCATTAATCGTCAACTTTGGCATCCTGGCGGTGCTTCTGGCTGCACTTACGCTTACGCTGGAGAATCCTTATCTTGCTGTAATCACGATATTCTTGTGGGGGGTTGCCGCTTTTGGTATTATGCCGGGATTACAGATTCGCATCATGAATATGACCCGCGAAGCGCCACTACTGGCGACGACATCAAGTCACTCTGCATTTAACCTGGGGAATGCAGGAGGTGCCTATCTGGGCGGGTATGCAATTACCCACACGGGTCTTATATCCGTTCCTTTATATGCAGCAGTTATTGCCGGATTGGGTTTGCTAGGACTGCTCTACAGTCTGTTCATGGAGCGTAAACATCATGGACCAGAGGTTGCTCAGGTCGCAGAAGCTGTGTCGGCAAGCTGAACATAAAATCCGTTCACCTCAATTCTTCCATTGAACATGGAGAATTGAGGTGGTTTTTTATGTCATGATGAATCCGGAGTTGGGAGTGAATAGACGGTCTGGTGGCGTGCAGAAGTATACTTTTTTAAGTAGAAGGTATAGATATTTAAGTTTTTTGATGATGTACAAGACATATAAGGTGATATAATGAAAATGTAATTGGAATTGTTTGTAAATTATGGATAGTGAATGTTGGCATCTGTATTAGGAAAGGTGAAGAACAGCAAGACGTATTCGTGCGTAGGAAGGAGGGACTTCACTCTAAAATGTAAGGGCTTTCAATTAGGGGTTGTATATCTGAAAGACCTGTTATGAGGTTCGTACACGATTTAAAATCATATTCCAAAGGAGATTGATACTGATGAAAAAAGGTCTGTCCAAGATTCTGAGTCTCTCCATCACAGCAGCACTCCTTGTACCTACAATGGCGTCTGCAGCCGATATGCAGGAAACCGCAGCCCCTCCCCCCATTCAGGCGGTGGTAGATCAGGGAACGACCGGGACCCTGGATAATTCCGGGCAAAATGCGCTGGCTAACACTCCGGTTGTGCCTGCACCGCCGGGTTATGATGCCTATCGCAACAATATTCCGCACGGCAATACCAATCTGATCTCCTATTATTCCACAACGGTAGGCAATACACGGAAAGCGACGGTGTATACACCGCCAGGATATTCTCCGAATAAAAAGTATAACGTTCTGTATCTCTTGCACGGCATCGGCGGGGATGAGTATGAGTGGGTTAACGCTATGAAACCGAAGAATATTCTGGATAACCTGTATTCCGAAGGCAAACTGTCAGATATGATCGTTGTTATGCCGAATGGCCGTGCCATGAAGGACGACCGTCCAGTGGGTGACATCTTTGCTCCGGACAAAGTGGCTGCGTTTGAACGGTTTGAACAAGACCTGCTCAAGGATCTGATTCCTCACATCGAGGCTAATTATCCGGTGTACAAAGACAAGAATAGTCGTGCGCTGGCCGGTCTGTCCATGGGTGGTGGGCAGTCACTTAACTTCGGATTGAAAAATCTGAATACCTTCGCTTGGGTAGGAGCCTTCTCGGCTGCACCGAATACGCAATCTGTATCGCAGCTGGTGTCCAACCCGGGACAAGTCGCTAGCCAACTGAAATTGTTGTGGATCTCCTGCGGATCGAGTGATGGTCTGTTATGGGTCAGCCAGAATTTCAAAAACGGCTTGAGCAGCATGAACATTCCGCATACGTTTTATCTGGATGTAGGTGGACACGAACCATCTGTTTGGAACAGCGGCTTGTATCAGTTCTCACAACGAATCTTCAAGTAATTAACCGGCACTCTTAGGGGTTTAGAGTTTAAAGGGTATGTACTAGGAATTATATTGGATGAACTGCAACCTCAGTTCTGTTTCATACAGAGCTGGGGTTTTTGTGTTTTTATGATGAATCAAAACATCTGAATGGAACATTTAGAGTATTATTAATTTTGTAGTTGGGGTTAATGAGAGTGTACGTATTGGTTTAATTTATTATTACATAGGTATAGGTACTGTGATGAAGGAGAGGGATATGATGTTTTATTACAAAGGTGCGTTCCGTGAAACGGACAATGTGATCTATTTTAAAAGCGATGTTTCATTAGCCCAGAATGATGTTGTCCTATTTGGTGAAAAGAAGTATTTTATCGAAAGTGTGGAGAAAGAATTTCTCCTGCTTCAGCGGGTGGGCTCCATTGTTTCTGTGAGCCTGTGAAATCTTCGTAAGGTCTTATAATCATTTATTTAGTGTCAGGTGGCCCTGGGGTGTCACCTTTTTTTAGTTTTCTTGAAGATACACATTTAGATTGAAGGGGGATCTATCCACTTGACATTAGTACTGATGAAATAAAAAAAGCCCAGTTAGGGCTTAGTTCATTAAAAACATGGCAAGCATTGTACCTATTATTAATAGAAGCATAAGAGCCAGTGGAATTGAGCTTATAGTAATTGCCGCAATAGCCAACCCTCTTCCCGATGTTGAACGTCGAGCACTCATGCCAAGAAAAAAACTAGTTGCGTTAATTAATAAAACCAATGCCATTGTGATCATTATTCCGTTTCCATTTGTATTGTAGCTTTTATTTGCTTCCATTGCCATATGGAATAAACCGAGGGAGGCTAATCCAATAAAACTAAATATAAAGGATACTACTGCTCTGCCAAGTCTGTCTACTTTCTTAATTTCCTTTTTCGCCTTCTGTTGTGATACGGTTCCCATAACATCCTCCTGAGTCTTATGTACTAATTCGTAGTCAAAAAGTAGCATTTTATTATGTTAGGATGTTTACATCTTTAATGGAATAAATTTCTTTTATCGTAACTTCATGAAGTTGATGCTTCATTAAGGAAGGAGAAAGGCGATATTAAAAGGTTGCATATGCTGCACACTCCATTTACATAAAATAATATTTTTTAAAGCTTTATAGCCCGTACCTATTTCCCCGTACATGCACTTCTGGGCCTCTGCCTACATACAATAAATCGACCCTGTTCCCACATGTGCTCAGGCCAGATCGTTGTAAAACTGCAGGAGGTGTCATCTGTGCCCGGATTGTTTACCGCAATTGCTCTATTCATTAAAGAGTTAACGTTACTCGTCTCGTATGTCAAAAATAATGCGTTCCCCCAGCCACTGGCTGAGGATGATGAAGCCAAACATTTACGCCTTATGGCTGAAGGCAATGCTCACTCTCGCAATCTGCTCATTGAACACAATCTGCGCCTCGTCGCGCATATCGTCAAGAAGTTTGACAACACGGGTGAAGATCAGGAAGACCTGATTTCCATCGGAACCATCGGTTTGATCAAAGCCATCGAAAGTTTTCAACAAGGCAAGGGCACGAAGCTTGCCACGTTTGCAGCAAGGTGTATTGAAAACGAGATACTTATGCATCTCCGTTCCCTGAAGAAAACACGCAAAGACGTATCCTTGCACGACCCCATTGGTACAGATAAAGAAGGCAATGAAATTACATTGATCGATATCCTTGGCACAGAAGCTGATGATGTCGTAGATCGGGTACAGCTCAAGATTGAGAAAAGCAAAATTTATCGCAATCTAGATATCCTGGATGATCGGGAGAAGGAAGTTGTCATCGGTCGATTTGGTCTGGAAGCAGGCGGGGAAGAACGAACTCAACGCGAAATTGCAAAGGAACTTGGCATCTCACGTTCTTATGTATCACGGATTGAGAAGCGGGCGTTAATGAAGCTGTATCATGAGTTTTATAAGCAAAAATAGTTTTTTAACAGACCAGAGGGCGCCTTTATCGGGGCCCTTTTTACTATGAAGATGCTTAAAATTGGATCTAAATTGTATTAATTATTTAGGATTATAACCTAAATAAAGGGATTTATATCTACGTTGAAGAATATCTTGTACATAGACCGATTTAATATATAAGGAGTACAACATAATGAAGCAGCTTTTTCTAAAAATTCCACTTTGGTTTTGGTTCGTCTGGGTCGTAGGGATGATTATGATCGTGTTCAACTCATTTCATTCTTATTCGAGTGTTATTAACTATCTTGCGTTATGGATGATTAATGTTGCTAATGCGATTCGAGTTTGGAAAAACGAACGACCACTAGCGATTACCTCTTTAATCGTTGCCGTTCTATGTGTGGTTTATATTTTAATATATTTCCTTAGGTATGTATGGTAAACATGTACATAATCAGGTACTGTCTCAAAAGGAATTCCGCCTCGCCCAACCGCTAACGAACCTACCGCACCTTAATTGGCAGATCATCAAAGGTTTCGATATTTAACGAACCTAAATAACGCTATTTCGTCACAAAAGGGCTTCCAAACCTTAAAAATCCAGTGAATCCACGAAATAGCGTCTTTGTGATTCGTTAGTTCTCAGATCTGGGCCAATGGGAGCAAATAACGTGTGTCAGGTTCATTAAAACAAAATAACACAGCAAAGAGCATACCCCCTATCATATCCATGACGTGTGGGACATGCTTTTTGCTGTGCAAAAAAAATATATAAAGAGGGATATGTATTCTGGGCAGATTATTATATGATGATTAATATTATTTTTCATCGTAGAGAGCATGTGCAGAAAGAGAGTGGTGGTTGATCATGCAGCAAGAAACGTTAACAAGGGGATTAAAGAACCGACATGTGCAATTGATGGCGATCGGAGGTGCGATCGGGACAGGTCTGTTTCTGGGAGCAGGCAAAACGATCCAACTGACAGGACCATCCATCTTGCTTGCCTACATTATTACGGGTGTTGTGTTGTTCCTGATCATGCGTGCATTGGGGGAGCTGCTCTTAAGCAACTTGCAGTATCATTCCTTTGTCGATTTTGTGCGTGATTACCTGGGAAATATGGCGGCATTTATTACAGGCTGGACCTATTGGTTCTGTTGGATTTCCATTGCCATGGCCGATATTACCGCTGTTGGTTTATATACGCAGTTTTGGTTTCCGAATGTACCGCAGTGGATGCCAGGGTTAATTGCGTTAGTCATTTTGCTAATCATGAACTTGGCAACGGTCAAGTTGTTTGGTGAGATGGAATTCTGGTTTGCCCTGATTAAAGTCGTAGCGATCTTGGCACTTATTGTGGTTGGTTTATATATGATTTTCAAAGGTTTTACAACGGATCAGGGTCCTGCAAGCTTCACCAATCTGTGGAGTCATGGGGGATGGTTCCCGAATGGACTGCATGGCTTCATCATATCGTTCCAGATGGTAGTTTTCGCCTTTGTAGGCATGGAACTGGTGGGACTCACAGCTGGAGAGACGGAGAACCCGGAGAAGGTTATTCCGAGAGCAATTAACCAGATCCCGATCCGGGTATTGCTTTTCTACGTTGGAGCATTGCTGATTATCATGAGTATCTACCCGTGGAACGCCATTGTGCCTACTGAAAGTCCGTTTGTACAGGTATTTGCCGCTGTGGGAATTGCGGCTGCCGCAGGCATTGTGAACTTCGTGGTACTGACTTCCGCAGCATCGGCTTGTAACAGCGCCATTTTCAGTACAAGCCGTATGGTGTTCTCCATGGCAAAGGATCGTAACGCACCCGAGTCATTTGCACGTCTGAATAACAGGAAGGTTCCTTCCAACGCGCTGTTTTTCTCCACGATTGTTATTTTGATCGCGATTGTTCTGAATTACATCATGCCAGAGGGCGTATTTACGCTGATTACAAGTGTGTCGACGGTATGCTTCATCTTTGTCTGGGGTATCATGGTGATCTGTCATCTCCGATATCGTCGTACTCAGCCGGAACTGGCGAGTCGCAGCCGCTTCAAACTGCCATTTTATCCGTTCTCGAACTACTTGATTTTGGCTTTTCTCGCGTTTGTGCTGGTGGTATTGGCATTGGCTGAAGACACGCGAGTGGCGTTATTTGTCACGCCGGTGTGGTTTATCCTGGTTGCAGGGATTTACCTTTTTAAAAAGAGAAACTTGAGCAGTGACAGATAGTAGGTCTTACCATTGTCGCCAAATAAAGCCGCCCAATGATATTGGGCGGTTATTCGTATTTAAATTCTTGCAGCCTCTTTGCTTTCACGAATGCCTGCGTAGATGGCATCACAGATATCGGTAGTATACTTTCCCGACATCCCTTCAAGTGCCGTATTGGTGAATGCGACAACACTAAGTTCTTCTTTTGGATCGACAAACCAGGAGTGACCGTAGGTTCCGCCCATCCGCCACGTTCCCGGGGATTCCGGTGTACCAGCTGCAACAGGGTCTTTAAGTATTGTAAATCCAAGGCCGAACCCTCTTCCTGGCCAATACGGCATGTCGAGTTCACCGATTTGATTCGTGGACATCTTAGAGGCAACAGTTTCGGTAAGAATGGGCTGTCCCCCTTGCCGCAATGTCTCAAGTAAAGTGAGAAAATCTCCGGTGCTTCCAACCATTCCCGCTCCGCCTGATGCATAAGCCGAAGGTTGATTTGCACGATTGGGGGCAAGCCGGAAACCGGCAGTACCTTCAATAAAAGGGACCTGCTCCAATTGATTATGGAGAAGACGCGGTTCTTCAGAACCATCAGCGTATGCAGCGGTCAACCGATCCGAATCCACCGCAACAAAATCAGTATCCTTCATGTGAAGTGGACGAGTAACCAGTAATTGAACAGCTTCTCTTAATGACATTCCGGTTACCTTTTCAATAACAGCTCCGAGTACATCTGTCGCGATGGAATACCTCCACATGTGTCCTGGCTCATATATAAGAGGAACAGAAGCAAGCCTTTGGAGATTCTCTTCCAGACTTAATTCAGATAAATCCATTCCATCCGAGATACCTGCACGTTCATAGGTTCCTTGCTCTTCTTGGAAAAACCGATAGGTCAAGCCGGCAGTGTGTGTCATCAATTGCTGAATGGTTATTTGGGTGTCCTGACCATTGGCAAGCTTGGGCCGGAATGCAGGTAGCCAGCGAGTCACCTGATCATGCAGACTCAGTTGTCCTTGTGAGACCAATGCCAGAGCTGCTGTGGACACAATGGGTTTGGTTACGGAAGCCAGTCGAAACAGAGCGTTTTCTGCCATGGTACGCTTTTGCTCCCTGTCTGCGAAACCAGCAGCCCGGCTGTAGATCAGTTCTCCTCCTAATGCAACTTGTACAACCGTTCCCACGATTCTGTTTTCGCTTATAGCACGGTCTATTGCCTCATCCACATAAGTATGCAATGTTGCCTTATTTTCTTTTTCCATTCCAAACTTCCTCTCTTCAGGTGATATGCTTGATTCATTATTGTGACTGTGCTTATTATATAAATGATTAATGTTGTATTACATGGATTACTAAAGGTATTATAGTGATTTATCGGATATACTTAAGGTTATTCCAGCCTATATCTTAGGTATTTAAAGGGGTGTATTACATGGACGAAATAGATCAGCATATTCTGTTTCACTTGGAGAATCAGGCGAGATTATCCATGACCGAATTAGGAAAATTAGTCGGATTATCTCAACCAGCTGTGACTGAACGCGTCAAACGAATGGAAGAAAAGGGGGTTATCGAGGAATATCGTACGGTGATCTCCCCATCCAAATTGGGCAAGCAGAGCACGGCATATGTTCTCTTTCGTACACGGGATTGTTATCCCTTCCTGGATTTCTGCCGTGCGTCACCTGAAGTCGTGGAATGTTATCGGATTAGCGGGGAGTATAACTACTTGCTGAAAATCCTTACAGACACGATCCAGGGACTTGAAGAGTTCCAGAACAAGTGTGACCCATACGGGACTTACATGACCTTGATTACGATGTCTTCTCCGATTGCACATAAAAATCTGATGCAAGGACCGAATTTGCTGGCACAGACAGAATAAGACCGCAGTCTATATAATCTATAAAATGAAATACAGAAGAGGAGTTCACATCAAGTGAACTCCTCTTTGGTTCTTTGTGTAACTCATGGTGTAACTCATGGTATCTCATGCAAAATGCCTTCCTGTTATTTAGCTTTGGGGAAGCCATATTTATAAGCCCTCATAGCTACGAGCAATGCAGGAATGAGCAAGATAAACAACGACCCGGCAAGGTATCCTGCTCCCAGTACTTCAAGAAGGATGCCCCCGATGATGCCTCCTCCGCCAATGGCCAGATTCCATGCTGTAACCAGCATCGATTGGGCGACATCTGTACTTTTTCCTCCGGCTTGAGCAATGGCAGTTTGCAGTAGCGTGGCAGCCCCGCCAAACGTAATTCCCCAGATTATGATGCCAAGGATAATCATCACAGGTTGATCAGTACCGATTCCCATCACAACAGAACCCAGAGCGAATGCTGCCAGACTGATAATCACTAATCTACGCAAAAATCGGTCAATAAGCATTCCGGTTAACCAGATTCCCACAATGGAAGTGATACCGAAAATGAGTAAAATCAAGTCTACTCTGTTTGCAAATACGGTCTGGGTAAGGTAGGGAGAAATATAGGTGTAAAGGATATTATGGGCAAGCATCCAGGCCAGAACAACAAACAGAATGGGTCTGACTCCCGGAATTACAAATACTTTATGCAGGGGAAGACGTTCCCCGGCCGGTTCTCCTGCAAAATCTGGCATTTTCCAGAGAACCCATGCGATTAAAGCTGCGGTCAGAAGCGATACAATCCCGAAGATGAGGCGCCAGCCGATATAAGAACTGAGAAAACTGCCGATGGGGACACCCAGGGCTAACGCCACCGGAGTGCCGACCATAGCCACGGCCATGGCCTTGCCTTTTAACGAATCGGAGACCATCCGACGAGCATAACCTGCTGTCATTCCCCATAACACACCCGCAGAGACCCCGGCCATAAAACGAGCAGCAAGTGTCAGGATATAATCTGAGGATAAGGCGGTAACGGTGTTAAAGACAAGAAAGCCGCCGATGCATACCAGCAGAAGAGGTCGGCGTCTCCATCCACGTGTGGCAGTAGTCAAGGGAATGGCAGCAATAAGTGATCCAATGGCATAAAGAGTCACCAACTGTCCAGTGAGGGATTCGGTGACCCCCAAGTCTTTTGCAATTTGCGGCAACAGTCCCGCAGGCAGACTTTCAGTGAGGATGCAAATGAATCCAGCCATGGCTAAAGCAAGTAGCCCCGCCCACGGAAGGCGTTCTGAAGATATGGAAGGCAACTCCCTTTGCTTGGGGAGGGTTGTGTGAATGGCCATGAATTAAAACCTCTTTTCTTATCATTTAATCCTATTCAGAACTATGCATATAAGCTTATCTAAAAAAAACAAACTTTTGCATACAGGATTAAAGGTAAGAAGGAGTTCTTAACATGGTATTTACTTTATTTTGTGAGTTTTTCCGTTAATTCAAAAGGATGCTGTCTGTTCATCCATTTAAGGATGAGTTCGACAGGTTCCAAGTACCGTTGGCCTACCAGCAAACCCGTATGGGTCGTATCCCACAGTCCGGCATATGCAGCGCCCAGCTGCTTGGCAGTTAATTGGCCTCTCTGATCTTCGTCTTCACAGGAAACAGCCTTGATCACCAAGCTGGGGCAATGGATCAGGTCGCCATTAATGGATATTCCATCGGCTCCACACAGGGCTGAAAAGGTAGCAAATGCCTTCGCAGACTCCGTTTGCAGATACTTACGCTGAAAAGCAATGTCTTCTGCCGTCTCATCTATACTGCTCAGTTCATCACGGACAGGTGCAGGCATGATGATGTCCGATACGGTCGCTCGATCTGTTTCAGGATAAGGTACGGCGTCATGGACCTCTTTGCTTATACTGGCATCAATGACAACCAGGCCTGCGAGAGTAGCGTTTTCTGCAATCTTTTGACTGAGAATCCCGCCCATGCTGAAGCCAATAAGAATGGGAGGTTCGTTGATCCCGGCTAACACTTCCCGAATATCCTCCAAGTAATCGTCAAACGTAATCTTAGTCATGTCCATGACCCGACTCATGTAATGACTTCTCAAGTTCATGACATAACAGGTCCAACCGTGCTGGACAAAATGGGGGATATATTTGCTCCACATCCAGCTGCCTGTGTAGGCACCGTGAAGGAACAGCAGAGGGGGCTTCTTGGTCACTGTTTCGGTATCATGAGGTAGGGCTCCTTCGAAAATCTCCAAGTGCAAATCATGTTCTCCGATCTTCTTGACCTCATGTTTCGGTAATAATTTTGTGTAATCTGTCATGCTAAAAACCTCCTCCAAGATATTGGTTTGATATCAAACTATTTCTCCAAAAAAAATTAGAAGTTGTCATGAATCTTCATTAAAATTCGCAGCAGTACTTTTTTTTCCGCTTCCGTAACGTCCGCATAAAACACGTCCAGCATGCGCTGCGATATCTCTTCAAAGGCCGGCTTTAATTCTTCGCCTTTCGCAGTCAAAGCCACATGAACAACGCGTGAATCGGTTGCATCACGTTCTTTGACGACGTATCCTGTCCGCACCAATTTGTCCACAAGTGCAGTTACCGTGGATTTATCCTTGCCAATTTTTTTGGCGATTTCAGCCATGGTCATCCTGTGATTGTTGTACAGGGCATAGATAATATCCCCATGGGACGTGGCGAGATCCTGGATTCCTTGCTCAGCCATCTCGGCCAGGATGAAGCGGTTGACCTTCTCTTTAATTTTGGATATGAGTGAAATAGCGTCTCTTGTTTTCATATGTGTAATATAGTTTGTTATCAAACTAATGTCAAGCTTTGATCATGTTGTATTACTTGCGGAGTATAGCAAAAGAGCAGTGAGAACTTCTTCTCCTGCTCCTTTGCTCCAGCGATTACTTGATTGGATTAGCTTTCATTTCCTGTCCCATTTTCTCAATACCATCCAGAATCTGATATCCATAACCCCAGAACTGGCTGAAATCTGTGACATAGATCTGTTTATTCTTGATTGCGTTCATACTTTGCAGGGCAGGGTTGGCATACAGATTTTCAATTAGCTTGTCGATATCCGGTGAACCGGCGTACGCGGACAAGAGCAGGTAGTCCGGGTTCGCTGTGATCAACTGTTCAACACTAACCTCACCTTGAACACCATCAAACGTGTTTTTCAGCTTCAACAGGCTCAGCGCATCAAGCTGATACGTATCGTTCTGCATGCTGCTTACCGTAATGGTGTCTTCCGTAGCAGGTACGATGTAGGCAAAAGAATGTTCAGGCTGATCGGCTACACTTGCCTTAATAGCTTCAACACGAGTCTTCAGACTTTCGGTGAATGTTGCGGCATTTTCTTGAACGTCGAAGATCTGCCCAAGTTGTGCGATATCGCTATAGAGGCTTTCGAGTGTGCCTTTGTGATTCGTCGTTTGCAGGAATGTGCGGATATTCATGTCATTCAATCCATCGACGGTACCCACACCCCAGTCTGCATCAGCGAACAGGTCACCCCGTCCGAGTACCAGATCCGGGCTTGCACCTACAACCAGCTCTTTACCTACGTAATCCTTGGACAATACCGGAATTTTGGCGAAATCATCAGCCACATCCGGTGTAACGGAACCGTATAGAGCAGCAACGCCGACCATTTTATCGGTCAGACCTAACTTGATGAGCATCTCTGCCGCAGATTGGGTATTCGCAACCACACGTTCCGGTGCTTTATCGAATACTTGCACTTTTGGTTTCCATTCACCACCCTCACCCGAGATCGTGAAATTCTCAATGGTGAGCGGGTAGGTCGTTTTATTTGTATTCTGAGCAGAAGTTGAAGTTTCTGTCGTGTTCGTGGTTGAAGTTGTTTCTTCGGTAGTGGAGGAAGTTGAAACATTCGAACAGGCTGCAAGCAGCAGCAACAGGAGACTTAGAGCAGCGATGCCAATCGTTCTGGATGTAAATTTCATGAAATGATGAACCCCTTTTCGATGTGTTTTAAATTGACAAAGATAATCATTCTCAATTATAATCCGAGAAAATGCTTTGTAAATAGCTAAATTTATGATGTTCTACAATTTACATGAATTGATGGGGGAAGAGATGGCACAGACGGTTCAGGTTCAGACGCAGCGTATGGGGAGAAGAGAGTCTCTGATTCAGAGTAAATCCGGGTTTGCTTTACTGATTGCAGTTTTAATCATGATTACAGTTATTTCTGTAGGTATTGCAGTTTCCATTGGACAGGTACACATTCCACTGGCGGAGTCATATCGTATTCTTTTGTACAAATTAACGGGATTTCAGTGGGGGACAACACCCATTGAGGCAGGTTCCTTTACCGATATCATCTGGCAGATTCGTTTCCCGCGTGTGCTGATGGCGATGTTTATTGGTGCAGGCTTGGCCTTGTGCGGTGCTGTTATGCAGGCTGCTGTGCAGAATCCGTTGGCAGATCCATACATACTGGGTATATCCTCAGGCGCTTCACTTGGAGCAACTTTTGCCATTCTCATTGGCTTTGGTGCGATTGGCTGGCTTGGTCAGACCGGAGTTGCTTTCTGGGCCTTTGCCGGAGCGATGGGTGCATCCTTACTGGTCCTGACTTTGGCAGGGATTCGGGGGAAAATGACATCGGTCAAGCTAGTGCTTGCCGGAATGGTAATTAACGCGCTGTGCAGCGCATTTTCGAACTTTATTATTTATTTTGCCAACAATGCTGAAGGCATCAAAACGGTGACATTCTGGACCATGGGCAGTCTGGCATCTTCCGGATGGAACAAGCTTCCACTCGTGGGTATCGTCGTGCTGGTGGCGATTCTATTCTTTCTTTTACAGTCCAGAGTTCTCAATACGATGTTATTGGGAGATGAAGCAGCCGTCACACTGGGCATTAATCTGAGTGTGTACCGCAGGGTGTATATGCTGTTAACCGCTTTGGTGACAGGTGTCATGGTGGCGAGCTGTGGCATGATTGGTTTCGTGGGACTAATCATTCCGCATATCGTCAGAGGTCTGGTGGGTTCCGACCATCGTAAAGTAATGCCTGTGTCCGTGCTGTTTGGAGCCATTTTCCTCATCTGGACGGATGTTATTGCACGATCCCTCATATCCAGCGTGGAGCTGCCAATCGGTATTATTACGGCCATGATTGGTGCACCCATGTTTATGTATATGCTGGTCAAAAAAGGCTACGGTTTTGGAGGAAATTAACATGAAGCTGAACGTAGAAAATGTATCCATCTCTGTGCTGAACACGGACATCATCAAGGACATTTCTTTACAGGTGGACGGCAAACAGTTCGTCGGACTGATCGGACCGAATGGTTGCGGCAAGTCAACGTTACTCAAGAGCATTTATAAAGTGATCAAACCGCAGCAAGGCAAGGTTTTTCTCGACCATACCGATATTCTCAAATCCAGCCCGAAGGTTGTATCCAGACATATGGGTGTTGTCGGCCAGTTTAATGAATTGAGCTTTGATTTTACGGTGCGCGAGATGGTCATGATGGGGCGTACCCCGCACAAAAAAATGCTGGAGACGGATAATGAACGTGACCATGAAATTGTGGAACAGGCTTTGGAAAAAGTACATCTGACTGGACATGCAGACCGCAATTATGTGTCATTGTCTGGTGGAGAGAAGCAGCGTGTCGTATTAGCACGTGTCCTGGCACAACAGCCTGAATTCCTGATCCTGGACGAGCCGACGAACCATCTGGACATCAAATACCAACTTCAGATTCTGAATATTGTCCGTGGACTCGGCATTGGCATATTGGCAGCGCTGCATGATCTCGAACTCGCCGCAGAATATTGCGATTATCTCTATGTGGTGAAGAAGGGCCAGATTGTCGTCCATGGCAAACCGGCTGATATTCTGACTCGCGAGATGATTGGTGAGGTGTTCGATGTAGACTGTGAAATCTATACAAATCCGGTGACGGGTGGTCTGGGTATTGCTTACCTGAGTACACGGTGATCCGGACGGCAAATTGGGCACCAAATCCTTGGGTTTTATGTGAGCCTTGGAGGTACCAATCCAAAGTGAAAATAGACCGTACCTGTTGGAGCGAAGTTGTTAATTGCTCGCGGGTAGGTCTTTTTTTGGTCAGGTCTAGGTGCGTCTATTGAAGCTTAGGATCAACGGGATGAGCATGAGCACCGTTGCTGACTTCTTGGAAAATATCTGTGGAGTTATTATTATGCGTTGAAGAGTTGCTGCTGTTGTTTTGTTGTTGTTTGGGTTCTGCCGTTGCTGAACTACTACCTGTCATTGCATAACTTCGCAGGATCTCCTCCAGATCTCCAATCGTCACAGGACGAGCATGTCGTTTTAGGACATAACCGAGTTGACCATTAGGTTCCACCGTTGCTGACTCCAGGTCATCTACACTCGTAATTCCGTTCTGCCGCATATGCATCTCGAGCTGGTCCATCGTATAACGCATACGTTTCAGATTCGGAATAATGACTTTCCCGTCCTCGACCACCATTTTGGAACTGCCACTCATTAACCGTTCAAAAATATTAAATTTCATTTGAAGTTGTTCCACCACAAGTAATGTCACAATGAATATTGATGCTGATCCAATCGCTTTGCCAAGCTCATGATTCGCGATGGGCTGCACAATCGTTGTTCCGATGGAGATCATGATGACCGTTGTGGCAACACTCATCTGCGAGATCGACTTGCGTCCTGCAATTCGCAGAAGAATCATGCCGATAAGTACAAGTAAAACCGATTTCCATATCCAGTCCATAAGTATATTCCTTTCTATTTCAATATGCTCTTTGCTTAGGCTGTTCTGGAGTTGGAGAAATTATGCAGTTGGCTGAATTCCATAGCTTTCATTCAACCCTCCCAATCGTTTACAATAGGATATTGATGAAGTAAACAAAGGAGCGGGTCAACGTGGCAAAACAGAAATACTATGTTGTCTGGGAAGGCAAGAAGCCAGGCGTGTACAGTACATGGGCAGAATGCAAAGCGCAGACAGATCAGTATACCGGAGCTAAATATAAATCATATGAATCCAAAGCGGCTGCAGAAGAAGCGTATCGTGCCGGGTGGAAAGGAAACTGGGGTTCAAGTGCCGGCGGAGCATCGAAGAAGAAGTCAACGGGTAGCGGAAGAAGCGCAGGCATGGAAACATCGGAGGAAGTGGATTACGACAGTATCTCTGTTGATGTGGGTACACGTGGTAACCCCGGACCTGTAGAATACAAAGGGGTAGACACCCGCACCGGTGAGACTATTTTCTCTGTCGGGCCGATCTCCAAAGGCACGAACAATCTGGGAGAGTTTTTGGCCATTGTACATGCCCTTGCTCATCTGAAAAAAGAAGGCAGTACCAAAACGGTATATACCGACTCGGTCAATGCCATGAAATGGCTGAAGCAGAAAAAAGTAGCCACGACGTTACCAAGAGACAACTCCACGGAAGAGATCTGGCTGATGATTGACCGTGCGGAACAGTGGCTCCAGACGAATACGTACAGCAATAAAGTGCTCAAATGGCAGACCAAACAGTGGGGCGAAATCAAGGCCGACTACGGCCGGAAGTAAGTATTCATACAAAGGATGCTTCCTTTATTTCTGGTCTATTAGAATCGTTATTTACAATTTCCAGTTTCCGCTCTATAATCATCTGAATATGATTAGTTAAACATATGGAGGAGCCTGTCATCTGCAGGCCCTCTTTATCTTTTTGGTCCATTGGTTAGCAAGTCCATTTGTTAGAATCAGTTATTTTGAGTATATATTGCAGGAGGCAGACATGAGTTCCATTTATAGAAGTGAAGAAGGCAAGAGCAGCATACTTGAAGAGTATGAGATTTATTTGAACGAGTTGGGTGAGGCGTTTACTCGGGAGTATGTGGAGACACGTTTTGGAAAGACACATGTTCTACTGACTGGCCCTCTGGATGGCAAGCCGTTATTTATTCTCCAGGGCGGTAATTGTGTGAACCCGATGACCTTGTCATGGTTCTCTTCTTTATTTAAAGAATACCGGATTATTGCTCCGGATACGATTGGTCACCCAGGTTATAGCGAGGAAGCGAGCATCTCGACACGATTTGATAGTTTGGCATTATGGGTGTCGGATCTGCTTGACCACTATGAGATTGAAAAGAGCGCGTTTATCGGCCCATCATTTGGAGGAGGCATCATTCTCAGATTGGCTACCTATATTCCCGAACGTATCTCGTGTGCCGTATTGGTTGCTCCTGCGGGTCTTGCGGTCAACTCCAAAATTAAAACAGCTCAGGATATCACGCTGCCGCTCGTCAAGTATCGTATGACGTCTTCACCATCTTCCTTGCAAAAAATTACGGACACCATGTCGTGCAACTGCATGAAAGAAATGGATAAAAACATTATCGGCAAACTTTTCAAATATGTCAGCATAGATCAGGATCTGCCCAAACTCACAGAGCGGGAAGAGCTCGTTAACTATACGTCTCCAACCCTGTTATTGGTGGGGGAGAAGGATGTCTTTTTCCCTGCGGATAAGTGTATTGAACGTGCTCAAAAGATTATTACGAATGTGCAAGCCATTAAGTATGATACCGGACATTTTCCTTCCCAGGACGTATTGGTTCAGATGAACGAGGAAATCGGGCAATTTTTACAGAAAAATTATTAAAAAAGTTGATAAAAATGGACTCAGGAATGTTTTTATCCAGTTTAATTAAGTAATTCCCCTTATCTGTCGATAGAGTATATAAGTGTGCTTTTCTTCAATAGAAGAATAAGAATCTCGATTAGGAACAAATTGTAGTAAGTTTGATATAAAAAAATAATTAACTATTTCGCGTGAAGGTGTTTCAAATTGCATCATTTGGTTTATATAATTGGTTGGCGATGAATTGATTACTGGTTGAACCAAATGATGCATTTACGCGGAAAGTCTTCCGATCGACAAGGTTGAAAAGAGGTCTGTTATGAGAAAAGACAATTGCAAAATGGCATTGCAGCGCAATGTGATTATAAATGATACATATCAGGTAAGACAGGTATTGGCCAGCAGTGAGTTGGCTATTGTATATGCAGGGCGGGATCGTGACACGGGTGCCAAAGTAGCCATTAAGGAATTCTTCCCGCAGAGAATGGCTGAACGTCAGGCAGACAAGCGCAAGGTGTTCTGCTCTTCACGAGGATACGGTGGGCAATATCAGGAGTTACTGGCTGCATTTATGCTCGAAGGTGAATTGTTATCGAAACTGGATCATCCTCATATTGTGTCGTATTTGGATCATTTTGAAGCGAATGATACAGGATATCTGGTTATGGAATACTGCACGGGAATCACATTGACCGAATATTTGAATGAACACAATCATGCGCTTGATGCTGCCTTCATAACGGAGACGCTGCTTCCACTGGTGGATACATTGGATTACATACATAAGCAAGGCATTCTTCACCGGGATGTGAAACCTTCCAACATTATGGTCATGGAGGATGGTACACCCAAGCTTCTGGACTTTGGCTCAGCTACCCGTTGGCCTATGCAATCCGGAGAGAAACAGGTGATATTTACATCGGCTGGTTATTCTCCGCTGGAATTCTATTCGGAGAAATCCAGTCAGGGGCCAATGTCGGACATCTATAGTTTGGCGGCTCTGCTCCATTATTGGACTTGCGGGCAACCCCCTATGGATGTGAAACAGCGGTTGTTCCAGGATGAATTGCCATCTGTTCGCTCACATAATGAGTATGTGAATCCTTGGCTCGCTCGTGTTATTCATTGGGGGCTGACGGTTCGTTCCGAGAAACGCTGTGCTTCCCTGGCCTGGGTCAGAAGTTCGCTGCGAGTTCAAGCCTGGGTGTGGAAAGTGCGCAAGCCAGGTACAGTGGAATGGTCTTTAGCCGAGAATGAACATACGCAGGTCTATGAAGTGGAGTCGAAAAAGCAACATGAAACGGCTTGAGTTATAACATAACATCTTTTTATAAATGGGAATGTTTAATGAGCATAGTTCTACATCTAATTAAACCAAGTCGACTTGTAAATGAGGAGATTTGGTTTTTTATGATGAATTTGAAAGGAACACCCTACCTCCGATACAATGTTCTCATAGAGTCTGAGAGAATGGATCAAATACAGTACAGAAATGGAGAAAACCAATATGACTGAATTTATCAACGCTGACGATATTAATGACGTAATTCTGGGTGCGGCGGCAAACGAGCTGGAGCAGATGGTGGACAAAATGTGTGAGCTGATGGGCACACCTTTGGAACAAACGAGTGAACTGGAGCGTCAGGTCATGGCTGCTTTTGGTTTTGGCGCAGTATATGGCATCACTCATCGGGATCAGCTGGCGGAGCCACAGGCCCATGCCTTGAGCATTCGAATGTTGATCAAACCGTTTAATTATAGTGAGCAACAGGCTGTTGATTTTGCCGATGATCTGATCCGGGTGGCTTCCGATCGTGAGGTTCATCCTGTGATGAATACCATTATCCAACGTGGGATTGATGGACACCGCCAGTTCAATCAGGAAGACGATGAAGGATTACAACGTAATATACAGGAGATTTTAACAGCGGTTCAATCGTAAAATAAACGGTTTGATTAGATGTGGGAGATGATCACAATGGATCTGATGAAATTAAGCAAGGAACTCTCATACGCGCTGCGACATGCACCATGGGAATATGAGTTGGAGCTGGACGAAGAGGGTTGGGTGGAAATCTCGCAATTGCTGGTGGCTTTACATGAAAGTCCGCAGTGGAAGGAAGTCACACAAGCCGATCTGGAGCAGATGATTCAAGCCTCGGAGAAAAAGAGACATGAAATCCATTCCGGCCGCATCCGGGCATTGTATGGACATTCGACGCCACATAAGATATCCAAGATCGCTGCTGAGCCACCGGAAACCCTTTATCATGGAACACCCGCACGTGCTGTGAATTCGATTATGGAACATGGCTTACAGCCGCGGCAAAGGCAATATGTACATCTGTCCGCAGATATCGATACGGCCAATCAAGTGGGTCGAAGACGTGATGATCAGCCTGTCATTTTGAGAATCGACGCTGCACAAGCGTCCATAGATGGAATCCACTTTTATCATGGAAACGAAAATATCTGGCTGGCCGATCATGTTCCCGCACGTTATATTCTTAAGCCATGATGTATGAAGAATGAGTGATGAACTGTTGTGAAACTCATAAACACCCACACCGAATTACAGCAGTCGCAGTGAATGGGTTGAGTGTGCAGTCATCCGTTCGTTCAAAGAGTATATCAGGGTATTGATCGTTAGCTACATCAAAAAGGGACGCATCCAACATTCGTTGGTGCGTCCCTTTCTCATATCCAAAACTTACTTGCCTACAATCGCTTTAATACCTTCGCTAAGAGGCTGAGCCGGACGGCCAAGCAATTTCTCTAATGTATCACTCTCTACCGCCAATGCACCTTCACGAATAGCACTTTGCATATCAACGAGCATGGATACGACAAAGTCTGGTAGACCTGCACCTTTCATGATGTCAGCGTAAGCGGCATCGTTCACGTTTTGCACGTTAATTTCTTGTCCAAGCACTTCACCTACAATGGCAGCCAGTTCAGCTTGTGTGCGCAGTTTGCCGGACAATTCATACACGGTATTTTCATGTCCTTCACCTGCGAGTACAGCTGCAGCAGCATGGGCATAGTCACTGCGCGTAGCCCAGCCGACTTGGCTGTCATTGGTGGCATGAACCCAAGGTGCGCCTTGCGTAGCGGCTTGCATACTGCCTGCTTCATTTTCCAGGTACCAGTTGTTGCGCAGGAAGGAATACGAAATGCCGGATTCACGAATCGCTTTTTCTGTAGCGCGGTGAACTTCCGCCAGAGAAAGGGTGTTTTGGTCTGCATTCACAACGCTTGTATAAGCGATGAATCCAACGCCTGCTTTCTTGGCAGCGTCCACGGCAGTCTGATGTTGGCGAATACGCGTTTCATTGTCACCATCAGTAGAGATAAGCAACAGACGGTCTACACCGGCAAAAGCTTTCTCCAACGTCTCCGGTTGATCGAAATCACCCTGACGCACGTCAACGCCTTGAGCGCGGAGTGCTTCCGCTTTTTCCGGATTACGTACACTTACAGCCAAATCCTTGGCAGAATCGTTTTTTAACAATGCCTCTACAACCAGTGAACCCAATTGACCTGTTGCGCCAGTAACCAAAATTTTCATCTTCTATTCCTCCTAGGGTATGTGTTTTGCCTGCATATGGATGTAACCAAAAATGTTATAACAGGTGTGATTACAACGAAAGGGTTAAAAAAAGCTCGCAATGAGCTTTTTTTATTCAGAGACATGAATCCGATCCATCATCTGCTGTATGGTTACACGATTCAAGCGCTGTTCCATGGCTGTCTGAGCCTCAATGAGTTCCGCACGCAAGGTGTGTTCAATCATGTTGCCGACCGGACATTTCGGATTCGGATGTTTGTGAAAGTTAAACAATTCCCCATCCTCCACCACATCAAGCGCTCGATATACATCGAGAAGGGTAATCTCCGCCGGATCTTTCAACAAGGAAGCACCGCCCACACCAGGTCTGACGTCGATCAGACCGGCCTGTTTCAGCTTGGACATGATCCGCCGAATAATCACGGGATTGGTATTCACACTCTGTGCGATCACATCTCCGGTGCATTCATTGGGCATAACAGCGATCAAGGACAGGGTATGAACCGCAATGGAGAAGCGACTGCTGATTTGTCTCATGGAATGATCACCACCGTTGTAACTATAATAGTTACAAAAGGATCTGTTGTCAACTATAACTTTTACCCCTTCACTGCCCCAGAAGTCAGTCCCCCTACTATATACTTTTGCCCAATCAGGAACACAATTAATACAGGCAATGACGTGAGCACAATATCGGCGCTGACCAGATTCCACTGGGCACTGAATTGCCCGAAGAAGTTATATACAGCAAGCGTCATCGGCCACATCTCGACCGTATTCAGCATATAGAGTGGAGCAGTAAACTCATTCCAGACACTTAGGAAATTAAGAACAAATACCGTTACAAGCACGGACGTGAGCAGAGGCACAATGATTCTCAGGAACAGCTTGATTCCGTTACAGCCGTCCATGATCGCGGCTTCATCCAGCTCTTTCGGGATGTTGGATACAAACGCATACGTAATGAACAACGAGATCGGAATGCCCATGGCCGTATACAGCAGAATCATGCCGAGATGTGAATTGATCATGCCCATCGACTTCATGACTTCCATAAGCGGAATGTAGTTGAGAGGCAGTGTAATGCCGAGAATCAGGAAGAAGTACAGAAACTTGCTGAGCTTTGAATGATTACGGGATAACGTGAAGGCCGAGAACGCCACAACAAATACCAGCAGCAGGGAAGAGGCCCCGGAGTGAAGCAAACTGTTGAAAAAGGAACCTCCCAAGTGTCCCTGTTCATAGACGATTTTGTAATTTTCGAAGATAAACTTCTCGGGCAGCGTCAGTTTAAGCACCTTGGCCTCGGCGTCCGACTTGAATGAATTCAGTACAATGACGACAAAAGGAATCAAGACCACCAGGCTAAGCAGCCAGGCGAGTACATTTAATCCGATGGAAGCGAGTCTTTTTCTCAATCGCATGTTAGTATTCCACCTTTCGGTTCATCAAACGGATGATGAAGAAGGAGATGATCGCCATGATGACAAACAGAATGGTAGATAGCGCACTTCCCAGTCCCCAATATCCTTTGGCAAAAGAGGAATAGACCGCCGTGTTAATGACATCTGTCGCGTTACCAGGGCCACCATTGGTTAACACGTATACAGCATCGAATACTCTCAACCCGTACGTAATATTTAGCACCGTAGCGATGGTAATGGTAGGCATCAGCATTGGAATAGTAATTCGGAACAGCTTCTGCCCGAAGCCTGCGCCATCAATGGATGCTGCTTCGTAGTAATCCCGTGGAATGGCGAGCAGTCCGGCGATGAACAGCACCATGATGTACCCCATGCCTTTCCACGTATCCACTGCCATGATGGATGGCATTGCCCAGGTCAAGGAGCCCAGCCAGTTCTGGGCCAGAACGTCCAGTCCCATGGAACGGAGGGTCACATTCACGAATCCGTTGTTGGGATCAAGTAGACTTTTGAACACAAGCCCAACAATGAGAAACGACAGCACCTGCGGGGAGAAAATGATCATCCGATGCAGATTGGCGGCCTTTACACCGCTGACCAGGAGCAGAGCCAGGAACAATCCCAGAACAGTCTTGGCGATGGACGTCACGAGGGTGAAGAGAACGGTATTTTTGATAAAAAGAAGATATGTCGGATCACCCGCCAGAATGGTACGGAAATGCTCCAGACCGATAAAGTTCTTCTCCGAACTATAACTGTTCCAGTCGGTGAAGGAATAATAGATGCCCAGCAGGGCGGGAGCAACGATGAACAGCAGATATAATACAATCGCTCCAGATGAGAAATACCAGGGATAGATTTTGTTCGCATTCATAACCGGTAACACCTTTCCTTCCTGCCAAAACAAAATACATGAGCGGGCAAATGCCCGCTGCATGTAACACTGTTCAGCATGTATGTTTATCTGCAATTTGTGCTATTACTGCCACTTCTCATCTTTCAGCACTTTGGCTTGTTCAGCACGGCGTTTATCAATGTTTTGCAGAATCTGATCCGGTGTCATGGCTCCGGCGAACATGCCCGACAAGTCTTTGCCAATATCCATCCATTGTGGATCTATATATTTCACAGCGGCCTGCATGACCGTACCTTTTTCATGATTTTTCTCATAATCAATGTAATCCTGTGTCAGCTTTGGTTCGATTTCCGGCCAGCAAATGGTCAGATTACCTTCACCTTCATCGAACACACGTTGCAGATGATCATGCTCGGTAATCCAGCGGAAGAATTTCAGCACTTCTTCGGGGTGTTTACTGTTTTTGTTACCGAACATCGCAGCAGAACCGCCCGGATTCACACCAATCGTCTGATTATCTCCCCACGGCATCACGAAGAACCCCATATTGTCTTTCATTGCCGGATACGCTTCGGAGACTTCCTTTTCAGTCCCTGGAACCCGCAGCAGCATCGCTGCTTTCTCCTGACCAAATGCTTCAATTCCCGCTTCTACCGTATTGGACAGGAAATCTTTGCCGAAATAGCCGAGATCCGCAAATTCCTTCAATTGTTCAATGACCGTCTTGAGTTGCGTCATATCAGCGACTTTCATCTCATTGTTGTTTAGTTTTTCGTAGGTTCCCGCTGTCGTTTGCTCATAGTTAGGCCCTGTTTCGAACAAAGGCAGAACCTGATACCACCCGCTGGCGGGTGCCTGATAGAACGGAATAATGTCTTTATCCTTAATTTTCTGGCTGATCTCCTTGAATTCGGCATAGGATGTAGGAGGCTCTATACCGAGCTCTTGGAAGATACGTTTGTTATAGTACACATACCAGATTTTCGTTGGCGCAAAAGAAACCCCGTACACCTTGTCATTGTGACTGACCGTTGGCAAAATCTCTTCGGACATCCGACCTGTGAATTCCTCATTGGTGAGGTCAATGGCATTTTCCTCCGGTCTTACGTTAGCCGGCATACTCAGTGGGTCCACATCGACATTGAAAATGTCAGGTGCTTCGCCAGAGGCCAGCTTCACCTTGATCAGGTCACGCCACTGTGCGTCAGGTACGACCTGAAAGTCAATTTTGACACCGGTCTCCTGCTCATATTCCTTGGCCATCGTCTGCATGATGCCTGTACGCGGAATACCGGATTGGCTGGTTCCAAACGTAAGTGTAACCTTACCCGAACCTTCCGTACTTTTACCTGAGTTGCACCCGGCAAGCAGCAGAGTGGAGAGCAGGAGCACACTTGCGAGCAAAAAAAGAAATCGTTTTCTCATCATTGAACCTCCCGAAATATAAAGAAAATTATTACTTGCCGAAACGCTTTATGTAAGCGTATTCTTATGTGGATAACTTTACTGTGAACAGCGAATACGCTCAATAGACAAAAGCGTTCTGTTGGGTGGACATTTTCGAATGGTGCGACAGATATCATCATAGGACGAGGTGTGTGAGGATTGCGGTATCGATTTGGAACGCTTCAGCAAAGTCTGTTTGCCTATTACTCTGCGGTATTTATTGTCTTTTCGCTCATTGTGGCAGGTCTCCTGTATGTTTTTCTTGCGAGTGACATCCGTCATCGAAGTGAAGAACAGCAGCGACAACTGGCGGTATCAATCGTCAGTAATCTGGATCAGGAAGTCGTGAAAATGAACAACTTTTCCATGAATATTGTGTACTCCAATCTGGTCAAAGAACACTTCAGCCACTACTTGGCACCAGCGGAAGACAGTGAGCAGACACTGACGAGTGATCCGGCATTGTATAAGGATACAACCACACTAATTGATGTCATTCTGGCGATTATCAGCAGCTCCAATACCGCCAAGCAGGCCAATATCTATGATGTGAACGGCAAGATGCTGGGAGCGGGGGCATTCAACGGTCAACTATCGGTGGACCTGACTCAGCGACCGTGGTACAAGGAAACCTGGGAGCGGAGTGGCTGGCGGGTGATCCAATTGTTACAGGGGGGAGCTTTGCCCATGCCAACAGGTCAGGGGAAGTCAGATCAACCGTACATTTCCCTTACCCGGGTATACAAAGATGGCAATTATGTTAGCCAGGGCGTCGTTGAGATTTTGCAGGATGCCGGAACCCTGTTCCAGCATTTGAATGATTTGCAGGCAAGTAACGAGAATCTTCGCATTTATGTGATAGATGAGCAAAATACACGGCTGTATCCACTTACTTCGGATGGTGATGATTCACAGGCAGCCCACTTCGATGATGTGGACTTGATTCAGAATCTTTCATTTCCACCGGATACGATGCAGGAGATCACTGACCCTTTGAATGATTCCAAACAGATGATGACGTATATGACGTCACAGGAGACAGGATGGACCGTTGTTGTCATGCAGTCCAAACAGTCCCTTTTTGCGAGTCTCAACCGG
The DNA here is from genome assembly GCF_055687625.1 of Paenibacillus sp. CB74. Lineage (NCBI taxonomy): Bacteria > Bacillati > Bacillota > Bacilli > Caryophanales > Paenibacillaceae > Paenibacillus > Paenibacillus sp. CB74. The sequence goes on from NZ_CM146009.1 coordinate 432,770, forward strand.
ATGGCTGTGATGTTTATTGGTGCCACGTTAGCTACGTTGATGCTGATTCTGGTTCTCTCGTATCTGATTTCCAAAAGGGTCACTTTACCTTTGCATCGCTTGCAGCGCATTATTCAGAAAACGGGTGAGAACGATCTGATATCCGGTCAGGATTCGGCGCATTTGTTCAAGCTGGAGCATCCGGGTTCCATCCGGGAGATGGATGAGCTGAATGATACGTTTATTCGGTTGAATCAACAGCTTGTGCAATCTTTTCAGGACAGACTGGCAATGAAATCCCAAGAGACAGAGGCAAGATTACTCGCGCTTCAGTCCCAGATGAACCCGCATTTTCTCTACAACAACATCACGAATATCAGCATCATGGCGGAGGAAGGGATGAATGAGCAGATTGTCGCGTTCTGTGGTCATATCGCGTCCATGCTTCGTTATATCTCTACTCCTGGTAAAAACGGGGTTCCACTGTCTCAAGAACTGGATTATTGTGAGCGATACCTGGAGTGTATGAAGATTCGGTTTGAAGATGATCTGCACTACGAGTTTCATATTCCGGAAGAGATGCAGCATATTCAGGTTCCGATGCTGATGGTACAACCACTACTGGAAAATGCCATGAAATATGGACTGGGTGATACCCCTCCATGGCAACTGAATATTACTGGGGATATGGATGCAGTACAGCAGACCTGGCAGATCCATGTGGAAGACAACGGGCCTGGCATGGAACCTGAGGCACTTGCCAAGATCATGCAGTACATCGAACAGTCACAGGAGTGGGAGCGTATGCCGGAACTCGAAATTAACGGAATGGGACTTAAGAATATATGGGTCCGATTGAAATTATGGTATGGCCCGGCAGCCTACATGCAGATTACGAACAAGCCTTCCGGCGGTGTCCAGATTACAATAGGTGGTTCCATTGGAAAGGAGCATGGCTAACCATGACAATCAAATATAGAACGATTATTGTGGAAGATGAAGCCCTGATTCGCCGGAATGTCTCGCGCAAATTCAGAGAGCTGGACACCCGGTTCGAGGTGATTGGTGAAGCGAGGAATGGTCAGGAAGCTTTACAGCTCATTGAACATTCCGTACCTGATCTGGTTATAACGGATATACAGATGCCCGTGATGAATGGATTGGAACTCGCCAAACATCTGTACTTTGCTTATCCACATGTGAAAATAGTCATTCTGAGTGGATATCATGAGTTTGAATATGCCCGGCAGGCGATCAGCTACAAGGTGGAGGATTATCTCCTCAAGCCATTGTCCGAAGAACAACTTCGTTCACTGCTGGATGCGATGGAATTGAAGCTTGGGAGCGCTGTGGATTCGCTTGCCCATGTCAGTGCCGTGCTGGATGAGCAGGTGAAGCCGGAGGATATCGCAGAGGCTGTTAAGCTGTATTTGAAGCAGAATTATATGCATGAGATTACACTTCAGGACATGGCGGGACAGATGCATTTTAGTGTGGACTATCTAGGAAAGTGTTTTAAGAAAGTAACGGGGGAGACTCCGCTGAAATATATGACAGGTCTGCGAATCAATGAAGCGAAACGTATGCTTGTCACCCATGAGAATATGGATATCAAGACGATTGGTGGAGCGGTAGGGTATAGTGATTCCCATTATTTCAGCAGGATTTTCAAAAACAAAACTGGCATGTACCCTAGCGAGTACCGACTGCAATTGCAGGAACGAAAAAAAGCCCTGTCCATGGATGAAGAGAACCATGTTGACTTGAGCTGATTACTGAGCCAGAGCTTCTTCGGTTATTTTACGAATATCAAACGGGGAGCGAATACCTTCTTCAATCATGTCGGGGAGAATCAGTTTCAGGAAATATTGCACACAGTGGAGGTCGATATTTTTGATTTTGACCAAGGCATAACGGTACATGACGATAAATTCTTTCTCCGTATTGCCACGTTGGAGTTCGGCAAAAGCTTGATATACCTGATCCATCTTGTCTGCGACTTCCAGAATCAGTCCTTCGACCGATTGGTCTTTGCCCTCACGCAGCTGTCTGCGGAAAATAGGCTGGAACTCTTCAGGAATATTTTCATTGATAAAATGTTCAACCATGCCTTCTTCCACCTTTTGCAGCATCGAACGCAGCTCCAGTGAATAATGTTTGACGGGTGTTTTGATATCACCGATGAAGATTTCGCCATAATCATGACTGCTCGTAATTTCGTATAACTTCTTCCAATCCACGGTGACGCCATGCTGCTCCTCAATATCTGCAAGTGTTTTGGCGTATTGTACGACTTTCCAGGAATGAGCGGAGACGCTGTGTTCTTCGAATTTGAATTTGCCAGGTGTACGAATAATACGTTCAAGATCATTCAAAGACCTGAAGTACGTATGAATTCCCATATAAGCGATCATCCTTTGCTTGATTGAGTATAAGTGCGAGTATCCATCGACTATACACCAGTTATGTCAACTGTGGATTAAAGCGGATAGCGACGAAGGTAAAATGCAGTTTTAATTATTTTATAGAAGGACGAGAGCATGAAAGGGGAACCATACGAGAGAGTACGCAGCTTATGATAAACCTTAAAAGCCACGATGTGACTGAACGTAAGTTCGGCGTCCATCGTGGCAGTTGAATGAAGAATTATGATTTTTTACGTACCGGTGAAGTATACCAGTAAGCCATTCCGACAAAGAGGGCGCCGCCGATGATATTACCAAGCGTTACCGGAATCATGTTGTGGAACCAGCCTGCCAGTGTAATGGTATCCGGGTGGTTTGGCAACAGCCAGGACAGGGAAAGCAAAGTCATATTGGCCACACTGTGCTCATACCCACTTGCAATAAAGGCGTACAGACACCACCAGATAAGCGCAATTTTGGCGATATCCTCTTTGGTGCGAGCAGCCATCCAGATCGCCAGACAGACCAGCCAGTTACAGAGAATGCCGCGGAAGAACAACTCCGATACGGGAGCGGCCATCTTTTTGGCTGAAGCGACGAATAACAGATGTTCAGGTGCAGCCGTTTTGAACAGGCCGCTACCTACAATAAGCAGGCTGAGCAGGATCGCACCCAGTAAGTTGCCGAGGAAGACGAGTCCCCAGTTTTTCAGTGTATCTTTAACTGTGGTCCGGCCCGCGAGTGTGCTCATGGTGAAAAACATGTTGTTGCCTGTAAACAGTTCCGATCCGGCAAAGATGACCAGCGTGAGGGCGAGTCCGAAGGACATGCCCATCAACATGGTTTGCAGTGGTGACTGTGCTGCAAGGAGCGGAGCACCGATACTGAAGATCAGAACGATGCCAAGTCCTACATAGGCACCCGCCATTAAGGCGGCAACCATGTAGCGTGAAAGGTTGGAGTTCATCTGATCCCTTTTTTTAACTGCAGCTTCAATAATTCCCTCAACACTTGGTGTATACATCACGGTTTCCCCCATTATTTTGCATCAATCTATGAACGTTTCAATGGAACTATATCTCAATCCAGACCTGGCCGTTCTCTACCTTCACAGGATACATCTGCACTTGACCATTGTCCGGTGCTTGCACAACACCTGTAGTGAGGTCGATTTTCCAATCATACAGCGGATCGTACAGATAATGTCCTGACACGATGCCTTCTGCCAGTGGACCACCTTTGGGGTGGGGGTTGTGATTATCCGCAGCGAAGATGGTACCATCCGATGCACGAAAGACAGCAAGCTGACGGTTCTGAATCTCAACGACTCTTCCGATTCGCGGCAGGAATTCTTCAACTACTCCGGCAGGGAAGTAGGTGGCTGATTGTTTTGTCGTCATCTTAAACCACTCCTTTTATCTATTTAACGTTCTGATCGTGTTGATCATGCGGGATTGCTTATGGACGAGCCGATACTTCGATGCCGTGGAACATTTTGCTTTGGCCTTCCTCATTGCGAATCGCTTTTTGCCAAGGTTCTTCGACATGTTCAAGTGCGAATTCAATCCGCTCCATCAATGCTTTACGTTCTTCGAGATTATCGACGACAACCGAACGAATATGCTCCAGACCCATGCGTTCCACCCACTCCGAAGTCCGTTCCAGATAGTTACCTGTCTCGCGGTAATATTGCATGATAGCTCCGCACAGTTCAATCAACTCTTCATCTGTTTTCACTTTGCACAGGGAATCAGCAAGTCTTGCTTTAATACCGCCGTTACCACCGATGAATATTTCCCAGCCGCCGTCGTTACCAACGATACCGATATCTTTGGTACATGCCTCTGCACAGTTCCGTGGACAGCCATTGACAGCGTATTTGAACTTGGCAGGCAGATCCAGACGTTCGAATTTCCGTTCAATGCGAGCACCCATCGCCATGGAATCCTGTGTACCGAATCGGCAGAATTGGGAGCCGACACATGTTTTGACCGTGCGCAGCGATTTGGCGTATGCATAACCTGAAGGCATATCGAGTTCAGCCCAAACTTTGGTCAGATCTTCTTTTTTGACACCAATCAAGTCGAGGCGCTGGCCGCCGGTAACTTTGACTGCTTTCACATCATATTTGACTGAAACGTCAGCAATGCGTTTGAGATCCTCTGGTGTAGTCACCCCGCCATACATCCGAGGTACGACCGTATACGTTCCATCCTTTTGAATATTGGCGTTCATGCGTTCGTTGACAAAACGGGATTCCTTCTCATCTTCATGCGTGTCCGGTGCAATCATGCCAAGATAATAGTTGATTGCCGGGCGACATTTGGAACAACCCTCAGGCTGACTCCAGCCCAGTACATGCATGACCTCTTTGGTTGTTTGCAATCCCTTTGCACGAATCTCGGCTACAATCTCATCCCGTCCCATGGAAGTACATCCACATATGCCTTGTTTGGCTCCACTGCTGAAGTTATCACCAAGTACATATTGCAGAATCTGTTCCACAACCGGTTTACATCCACCGCAAGAGCGGGTTGCACCCGTACAGGCTTTGATTTCATCTACAGTAGTGAGGCCCTGGTTGGTAATGACATCAACAATCGTTCCTTTAGTGACCCCGTTACATCCGCAGACGATTTCGTCTTCCGGCATCGTTTCAACAGAGGTTGTTTTCTTATGACCGCCGCAACCTGTACCCATGAGTGAGCTATACAGTTCTTCAGTCATTTCAGTCTGATGTTTGATTAACTTCTGCAATTCGGCAGAATCCGTAATGTCACCGAATAGAACAGCACCAACCATTTTATTATCGCGGAGCAGAATTTTTTTGTAGGTCCGTTTCCAGTCGTCTTTATGCGAAATGACGGTGTGCTCCGGACTGTCGATGAATTCACCAGTTGAAAAGACGTCCACACCCGAAATTTTCAATTTCGTTGATACTACAGAGCCTTCATACGGAGCGGTCTCCACACCGCAGATATGTTTCGCGAGAATCATGCCTTGCTCGAACAATGGGGCAACGAGGCCGTAACATACCCCTCTGTGCTCTGTACATTCCCCAACCGAATAGACATTCTCAAGTGAAGTCTGCATGTAGTCATTCACAACAATACCCCGGTTCACTTCCATACCGCTTTCACGGGCTACAGCTGTATTCGGTTTGATCCCTACAGCCATGACCACGAAGTCAACATTCAGCACGGAATCATCGGCAAAACGAATGCCTTCAACCCGTTCACCGCCAAGCAGTTCGGAAGTCTGTGCGCCCATTTTGAACCGAATTCCTTGACGTTCCAGTTCGGCCTTCAACATGGCTGAAGCTTGCGGATCAAGCTGACGCTCCATCAGATCTTCCATCAGATGTACTACGGTAACCTCCATGCCAAGTTGTACCAGACCTTTTGCCGCTTCAAGACCCAGCAGTCCGCCCCCGATCACGGCCGCTCGTTTGTACTGTTTAGCAGCGTCGAGCATGACGTTACAATCGGCGATATCACGGAAACCAACGACACCTTCTTTGTCATGCCCCGGTACGGGGAGAATGAAGGAGTTGGAGCCTGTTGCAATGATAATTTTGTCATAAGGAAAGCGAGTTCCATCCTCCGTAATGACCTCAAGTGTATCCGAATCAATTCGGGCTACAGTTGTTCCAGTATGGAGTGTAATACCATAATCTTCATACCAGTGGAGATCATTCAGCACGATGTCATCCAGTGTTTTACTGCCTTCCAGTACATATGACAACATAATGCGGTTGTAGTTAGGATAGGGCTCTGTGCCAAAAACGGTAATATCAAATCGCGTAGTTAATTTCAAAATTTGTTCGACGGTACTGATTCCTGCCATACCGTTACCAATGATAACGAGTTTCTCTTTTTTTCCGTTCATGTGTGTATGCCTCCTTGAATAGACGCTGTACATTACCTGCAATTTTAGTGGTTTATATTTGAAATTATACAAGGTGTTGACGATAATTTATGTGATTTAATTCACTAATAAAGATAGAAGAGTCATAAATTTAATAGTGTGAGCCCCATCACAGAAAGTGATATTTATTTTTATATAAATAAGAAATACGAACTATTGTTCTTGTTTTGGTTTCGTTGTACTATCAAAAGTGGGCTATGTATGTTCCCCATTTCTTCGAAAGGACGTTTTTGCATCATGATGGGAAGATCCCACCTGATTATCGGGACAGGCGTTTCGCTATCTGTACTTCAGTTGGCTGGTATGCCGGTGACTGCACCCGCAGTTACGGTTGCTCTGATTGGTTCGTTATTGCCTGACATCGATGAGCCGAATTCGCTGCTGGTATCGAGAGCCTTGCCTAACAGTCTCATCAGGCTGTTACAGACCGTTCTTTTGCCGACAGCTGTGGTTGTGTACTTCTATGTTCATGCCAAACCATGGAACCTGCTGCTTGCGATTCTCATTGCGCTCGTGTCATTCCTGCCTTCGCGTTCTCTTCGTAAAGTGTTGATGTTCGCCATTGGACTCGGCCTGGTGTTCTACGGCCACGCATTTGCTCCGTGGAATCTGATTGCAGGCAGCCTGCTTATGCTGTGCACCACGCTAACGCATAGGGGATTAACGCATACCCTATACGGCACCGCGATATGGGCTGGTTTACTCTACAGTACAACCCAGCAGCAGGGACCAGAGATCTGGGTAGCGGGAGGCACAGCGTACGCGATGCACTTGTTGGCCGATTCATTAACCAATCGTGGCATTCGTCCGTTACCACCGCTCAAGTGGCGCATACGAGCCAATCTGATGAGTACAGGAACCAAACATGGAGCCGTTGTAGAGAATGTCTGCATTGTGCTTACCCTTATTTTGGCGTGGTTTGCGTTCTCGCCATTATTTCTGTAATGATACATAAAATGCCAGTCCGGTGAATCGGATTGGCATTTTGATGTGTTCATTTTCTCCAGATGAACTGGGATTTTTACTGTTAGGACTTACAATAAGATCAGGTTGAAGTAGGTGAGCCAGTGAGTGTTCCGATGTCAGTAGAGCCATAAACAAATAAAACAACAAGAATAAGCACAATTAACAGTTCGGCAAACCCGGTTCCGTCAAACTCGGACATGATGTCCACCTCATTTCTTGGCGATTAGGAATTGATCCTCTGTTGAAATGCCTGTATAACATCATTCAGCGTCATATCGCCGCCGGTTTCATCCAGGAATTGTACCAGTTTGTCTGAATTGGAGGGTGTGACCTTTTGAAGTGTTTTATATTGACCAACCAATTCCACAACCAATGTAGCCTCACGAAACAACGTGACAGCATCCACTCTCAACTTTCCGCTCACCAATAGCGCTGCTACAATCAATTCGAGATTTTTTCCCTTGAGGTTTCCATTAAGGAGGGTATTAGCAGCGTTTGGTTTTTTGTTAGAACCTTTATTCGATTTTCCGTTTCTTCCCACTGCCATAACAGGTCCCCCACTGGTTGGTGCTTGGTTATTGATCTTCCATTATCGTATATCTTATGTGGCATTCTCCATAATGTTCGACCTATTAATCTAGTTGATTAAAACCAAAAAAAGAGACATCCCGGTCTGACGGGACATCTCTTTCAGGCATAATTATTTAAGTGTTTTCCATGTAACTGAACTACGCGTTATCAATAATGGTATTCATCGTTGTCCGATCAAGACCTTTAACGAGTTTTACAATCAATTCTTTGGCCGCATCGTAGTCATCCGTATGAATGATGGAAGAAGAGGTATGGATATAACGTGCACAGATCCCAATCACTGTTGAGGGCACACCAATGCCGCTCAGGTGAACTTGGCCTGCATCAGTACCGCCTGGTGAGATGAAATACTGCATTTTGATCTGATTCGATGAAGCCGTATCTTGAACATATTCCACCATTCCGCGATGAGTGAACATACCCGGGTCAAAAATACGAAGTAATGCTCCTTCTCCGATATGTCCAAATGACTGTTTGTCACCTGTCATATCATTCGCCGCGCTACAGTCAAGCGCGAAGAAGATATCAGGCTGAATCAGATTGGCCGCCGTACGTGCGCCGCGAAGCCCCAGTTCTTCCTGAACCGTTGCACCAGCATAAAGTGTGTTTGGCAGTTTTTCCTTGTGTAACGCTTCAACCAGTTCAAGTGCAAGACCTACGCCGTAACGATTATCCCACGCTTTGGCCATGATTTTTTTCGGGTTCGCCATCGGCGTGAATTCACAGATTGGCACAATCTGCATCCCTGGATGAATGCCCCAGGATTCTGCTTCGGCACGGTTGTCTGCTCCAATATCGAGATACATGGAATTCAGATCAACAGGTTTGTTCCGCTGGGACTCGTCCAGCAAGTGTGTAGGTGTAGAACCAACAACTCCGGTAATCCGACGATCAGGTGTGATGATTTCCAATCGTTGAGAAAGTACAGCCTGACTCCACCATCCACCCAGTGGACGGAATTTGATCATACCTGTTTCGGTAATGCCCGTAGTCATGAAACCAACTTCGTCAAAGTGTCCGGCAACCATAACTTTAGGACCGGATTCCTCTCCCCGTAAAACACCAAATAGACTCCCTAGGCGATCCTGGACGAACTCATCCGTATAAGCGGAAAGCTGCTCTTTCATCCAGCCGCGAAGCTCACGTTCAAAACCGGATGCGGAGGGAAACTCCGTCAACGTGCGAAACATATCCATCGTTTTTTCATTCATGTGTCAACAACTCCTCTGTTGGTATGTATTTCAGGTCACAGTAGAACGGCTACCCGCCTGTTGTCCTTTTAGATGTAGTTCAAAATCAGACTTTTTTGAACACGCATCTGATTATGCGGAGGACTTGTTATTTAACCACTGGTCACATTACAGTATGAACCTTGCGCAAGTGATTGTCCATGTTTATGTCACGTATTTAAGGCATGTTTTGGGCGCTTGTCTTACCCATGTTTCATGGTTTTATCCGCGGTAGCCGCAGACCTGGAGCTACTTCAATGAATATGAATATACAGAGGGGATGTCATCATTTTGTGAAGTTTTTATACTCAATATTTCCTTGTCTCATATAGGAAGGAGCTAACTATCCAATGAAGCCTCCGGAAGAGGGCACGGAAAAAGTACTGTTCATCGTTCTTTTTATCTTGCTCGTGATTGTTCTTCTTTATTTATAGAACGGATCTATGAGCCTTCAAATCCGGCGGATCTCCAACCTGTTTCCACCGTATGATCTTGTTGGAAACATATGCTGTCTGTCGCCGGATACATAACCTTCCGATGATTAACAAACACTGAATATAAGATTATACACATTGGCATTCAGCCGTAGCTTTGAACCATTTTGACATAGAGGAGGTCTTGCATTTTGCCAGCTCAATCTGCATCTGGAAGCGAAAAAAAAACGTCGTCCCTGTCCATGGATGAAAAGGAGTACAAAAAAGTTGCGAAAAAACATGAGCCGCCTCGTCCAATCCTGAAGAACTGCCTCAAGGCATTTCTGGTTGGAGGTACCGTCTGCTTGATAGGACAGGCCATTCAAGAGGCTTTCATGGCCGGTTTCGACATGACACCGAAGGAAGCTTCCAATCCTACGGTGGCGGTCATGATTCTCATATCCGTTATTCTGACTTGTCTTGGGGTATACGATAAAATGGCTCAATGGGCAGGGGCAGGAACGGCTGTGCCGGTAACCGGATTTGCCAATTCCATGTGCTCTGCTGCACTTGAACATCGTGCTGAAGGGTTGGTACTTGGGGTTGGGGCCAACATGTTCAAACTTGCTGGTTCCGTTATTGTGTTTGGTGTCGTGGCAGCATTTGTTGTAGGCATCGTGTACGCCTTTTTGGGATTTGGAGGTGGACACCTGTGAAGCGATTGGGTCGCCAAACGTGGCAATTTGAGAATCGTCCGCGAATTATCGGCAAGGCGGCAGTAGTAGGACCAGATGAAGGCAAAGGTCCCTTGTCATCAGATTTTGATTACATCTATGACAACCTTGAGATCGGTGAGAAGACCTGGGAGAAGGGAGAACGCAAACTGCTCGAACAGGCCTCCCAACTCGCTTTGATTAATGCAAATATCACCAAGGAAGAGCTACACTTTTTTGTGGGTGGAGATCTGATGAATCAGATTATCAGCAGTTCATTTTCAGCGAGAAAATTGGGTGTGCCTTACCTTGGTGTCTTCGGAGCTTGTTCAACTTCTATGGAAACGTTGGCGCTGGCATCCATGATTGTGGACTCGGGAGCTGGCGATTATGTCCTTGCAGGTACGGTCAGTCACAACTGCACGGTTGAGAAGCAATTTCGTTATCCGACGGAGTATGGCTCTCAGAAGCCGCCTTATGCGCAATATACCGTTACGGGTTCAGGGTGTGGTGTGGTGTCCCGTACAGGTGATGGTCCAGTAGTGACCAAGGCTACCATTGGTAGGATCATGGATTTGGGAATCAAAGATCCCTTCAACATGGGTTCAGCGATGGCACCGGCAGCCGCCGACACCCTGATCTCTCATTTCAGGGATACAGGACTGGAGCCTGGTTATTACGATCTTATTGTGACCGGGGATCTGGCTTCTGTCGGTCTGCCGATTACCAAAGAGCTTTTGCAAAAAGAAGGTCTCCCCATGGAACAGACAGTGTTCAATGATTGCGGATTGATGATCTATGATCGGGAGAAACAGCCTTATGTTGTTGCAGGAGGAAGTGGCTGCGGATGTTCTGCCACGGTAACCTACGGTCACATTTTGAATCGGATGCAGAAGGGTGATCTCAAACGGGTACTCGTTGTGGCTACGGGTGCACTCTTGTCACCGCTCTCGTATCAGCAGGGTGAAACTATTCCTTGTATCGCACATGCCGTAGCTATAGAGAAGGAGGGTTAATGGAATGCAGTTCTTGTGGGCATTTATCGTTGGCGGTTTGATCTGTGTTGTAGGACAGCTTCTAATGGATGGTGTCAAACTTACACCGGCACATACCATGAGTACACTTGTTGTGGCAGGGGCGGTTGCGGATGCACTCGGTCTTTATGATCCGTTGGTTAAGTTTGCAGGTGCAGGTGCTTCTGTTCCTATAACAAGTTTCGGTAACTCCTTGGTACATGGAGCATTGACTGAACTTGAGAAAGAGGGTTGGATCGGAGTGATCACCGGGATCTTTGATCTGACAGCGGCGGGAATATCGTCAGCGATCATCTTTTCTTTTTTGGCGGCATTGGTGGTTCGTCCAAAAGGCTAACTTCATATGACAAATTCACTTGAACCTGATTTTGATTCACCAAAGGCTTCGGATTACTTCTATCCGGGCCTTTTTTGTCGTATTCATGCGTGAACTGCGGTGAATCTGACGGGTTGGAAACAAATTGTGAGTTCCTTCGAGTGTACTCACGCCCGTGGATCATGTACAATAAAAGGAAATCTGTATGCTTTTTTAGGAGGTTAGACCACATGCCTGTGCGCAAAGAGTCGATCCAAATCATATCCGCAGTTCGTTCTAATCTGGAATCCTGCATTATGGGGAAATCCTTTGAAATTCAACTTTTACTTACAGCTTTGCTTGCAGGCGGGCACGTTCTGATTGAAGACGTACCGGGAACTGGCAAAACACAGTTAATCAAGGCATTATCGAAATCCATGCGCGGAGAGTACCGACGCATTCAATGTAATCCTGATATTTTACCCAGTGATATTACGGGCGTATCCGTGTTCCATCCGAAGGATGAACGTTTTTATTTCCGTCCAGGTCCCGTGATGACCAACATCCTGCTGGCTGATGAAATTAACCGGGCCACAACGAAAACTCAGTCGGCGTTGCTTGAAGTCATGGAGGAGCGCAGTGTAACCGTGGATGGCGATACGTATGATCTGCCACATCCGTTCATGCTCTGTGCAACTCAGAATCCGATTGATTTTGAAGGCACATACACATTGCCGGAAGCACAATTAGACCGGTTTATGTTGAAAATAAGCCTTGGTTATCCGGATAAAGAAATCGAGAAAACTCTGCTGAAAACGCATCAGTCTGGCCAGCCTGTAGATCGTCTAGAATCCGTAACCCATATGGACCAGATCTCGGCAATCCAGCAGGAGATCAAGGAAGTCTTTATTGGTGATCCGGTCATGGACTATCTGCTGGATGTTGTTCGTCAAACCCGCTCCCATCCATCTGTATTGCTGGGCGCCAGCCCACGGGCAGCCATATCCTTCATGATGGCGGTAAAAGCCTTTGCTTTCTTGCAGGAACGTGATTATGTGCTCCCGGATGATGTGAAGACGATGGCCCCTTATGTGATCTCTCATCGTATTGTGCTTCGTCCCGAATCGAGACTGGACAGTATGAGTTCCGAAGCAGTTCTGAATGCCGTGCTGCAGCAAGTACGCGTGCCCGTCTCCATGGGGCAATAGTTCATGAAGCCGCTTTTGAGTACAGTCAATAGAGGGCTGCGCCACCCACGCGTATGGAGCATCGCAATGGTGTGGATGTGCTGTCTGGCTTATGTTTTGTTCCAGGGTGGGAAGACATCCCTAATGTTACTTTCGATGGTGACCCTGCTCTGTGTGTATCTTGCTATCGCTGGATTTAGCGGTGTACGACGTGCTCAGGGAGTGCGTAGGCTATCTTCTGGTCCGGACCATGAAGAACTGCTTCATGCAGGTGATCAGGTTCAAGTACAGTTGAGTCTGACCATTCCGGGATTCCTTCCGCTTCCCTATGTGGTTGTACGTGAAATGCTGCACCGGCATAATGGAGAATCGTGGTCGTTCAAGGAAAGTTTGATTCCCAATATGCGAGGTAATGGGGAGTTGTCATTCCAGACACCGCCACTTGAGCGGGGGAAGTACGTGTTCTCAGAAACGGAATGTGCCAGTGAGGACATATTCGGACTGATTGAACATCGAGGAAAGTTTAAGGCTAAAGGTGAGTTTCGCGTACTGCCAAGAACGGTATTTATTCCATATTGGCAGCTCTACGACCGCAAATCACGGTTATCTGGTCCTCAGACGGCCTTAACCCGTTCACGGAGAGAGACCACTCAGATCAATGGTGTACGTGACTACGTATACGGAGATCGACTTTCCCGCATTCACTGGAATGCTACGGCAAAGACAGGGAACTGGAAGTCCAAGGAGTTTGAACATGAGTCTGTGCCCAAAACCATCCTGGTTCTGGATGCGCTGGCATCAAGTTATGAACATGGGGATGCTTTTGAAATTGCCGTGTCCACAGCTGCCTCACTGCTGGAGTATGGTGCGAGGGAACGAATGGGGATGGGATTGTTGACATTGTCAGACGAGACATCCTTCATGGCCCCCAGTGAAAGTCAGCTGGAACGACAGAAGATGATGCATCATCTGGTAGACATTCAATACAACGGTCAGGACACTCATCTGTTGCCTGGAGTGGAAAGAATCGCACGTCAATTGCCTCAGGGAGCTTACTTTGTTGTGATTTCTCCCCAGAAGGATGAAAAGATATTGGAACTGTTGCGCTGGGCTGATACGCGGGGCATGACGCCATGTCATATTCTGATGGATACCAGTGAATCCCGCCGGAGTGCGGAGTGGAATGCCATGTTGCGTGGAAGAGGCACGAGGTCATTCACGGTTTCTCACTTGCAGGAGCTTCCAACGGTGATGGGGGGAGGTTCTGTATGAGTACAAAAGGAAATGAAAGTGTTGCAGGTAAACGATCTTGGTATCATGCAGCGTCATTGCTCTGGATTTTCCTGATTGGCATGCAGTGGATTTCATTTACGCAGGAATCGTGGTATACGGAGACAACGTCTCTCGTGTTATGGACACTTGTAGCGGTCAGTGTGCTGGAGGTCATTCTGCCCTTCAAAACGATGTATCGCGCGATGATCAAGGCGGTCGTCGTTGGTTACATTTTGCATAAAACGCTAATTGATTATACGGTGTACATCCCTTACGGTTCATTAACGGACCGAGCGGAGCAATTCATATTGCATATGACGCCTTACATCTGGTTCTCCCTATGTGCATGGGTGATGCTTGAAGCTGCGCTTCGACTTGTGACGACAACACGTCGCATTCTTGTTTTTCTGGGTGTTAATATCATTTCGATGGGGATTCTCGATTCTTTTACCCAGATTCCACTCTGGATTGAAATCGCATGGGTGATGTTTGCAGGGATGGGATGGCTCGTATGTCAGCATTTCCGTAACTATCAGCTCCAGTATCCACAAGGTTGGAAACGAATCATCCGTTATCCTTATAAAGTCCTGGCCAATATTGCCATTATTTTTTCTTTGATTATTGTAGCCAGCGTCAACATGCCAGAGATTCCGCCCACCTTGACGGACCCGTATACAGCGTGGAGGAACTATACCGGAACTTCCACAAGCCAGGCTGGTAACGGAAACCTTGATATTCCGGCAGCTACCGAATCGGGATACAGCAGGGAAGACAATCAGCTGGGTGGCGGATTCAACTTCGACTATACCCCTGTCATGTCTGTCACGACCAATGAACGTAGTTACTGGCGCGGTGAGACACGTGCAGAGTATACAGGCACAGGCTGGGATGACCGTGGACGGGGTGCAACAGAGAATGTTCAAGCAGGACAGCCTCTGGAGAACGATCAATCCGGAAATGTGAATACCAAACAAGTGATTCAGAACGTAACGATGCTAAACGATAATGTCTATCCAATTCTCTTTGGTGCTTATTCGATCTCGGAAGTGAGCTCGATTAATGGCGAGGACAGAACGGAACGGATGTTGTGGAATCCAGAACAGGCTGAACTGCATGTAGTGACAGACCGTCAGCAACCACAGTATCCCAAGACGTACACCATCGTATCTGAAGCCCCTGTGATTGTGGAAGATGAGCTTCGTACAAAGTCTTTTGAAGATCTGTATAACAGTAACCCTGCTGATGATATGTACTTGCAGTTACCATCCCGTTTCCCTGACCGGGTCTCGAATCTGGCAGCCGAGATAACGGCATCTGCGAATACGCCGTATGAAAAAGTGGCATTACTGCAAAACTATTTACAAACTAATTTTGAATACACGAACAATCCGGATTTATCTCGAAAAGTAAGCAGTGACTTTGTGGAAGGTTTCCTGTTTGATATAATGGAAGGCTACTGTGACTACTTCTCCACGGCGCTGGTGATGATGGCGCGCTCGGAGGGCATTCCTGCAAGGTGGGTTAAAGGTTATGCGCCTGGACAACTGTCCCTCAATTCGGACATGCAGGCTCCGCGTCAACCTGGCGCGGAGATTGAGACGACCTACACCGTTACCAATGCAGATGCACACTCCTGGGCTGAGGTCTACTTCGGTGAGTATGGCTGGATTCCTGTTGAAGCAACACCGGGCTTTGATATGCCACTGCTTACGGAACAGCCTGACGTACAGCCTGTAGATGAGCCTGAAGAACAGCCTGAAGAGGAGCCGGTACAAGAGGAAGAGCAGACCCCTGCACCTGAGCAGAACGCGTCTGCCATCCCGACTTTTGTCATCTGGGCTGCAGGAGCCGTTATCGTATTGTGGGTAGCATACATGTTCTGGCGTAATCGCTTCTCCATGCGATTCTTCCTGCTTCGTTTACGGACAGGTGGACCGCTCACTCCTGAACAGAAGGTGGTGGCGGAGACCGAGCGTTGGATTCATTATGTGAAACGCAAAGGACTGACCCGGAGCGGAGACGAGACTCTTCGTGAATCAGTAGCTCGCTGGAGCCAGGCCAAACCTGCTGCAGAAGCTACATTGTATGAGCTTCTCACGAAGTTTGAACAGACTCGTTACAGTCCGGCGTCCGTAACTGCCGACGACTGGAAGGGTGTCTATCAGACTGCCTTGAAGCTGAGAAAAGAATTGAAAGCGGAACGGGCTTAGTTGTTGCCCGTCCCGTTTTTCCTTTTTTCCTATGCGATCAGGCGCTGTATGCATTTTCAGGAAAGACGGATTTGTGATATAGTGTGTCGTATGAAACTGAGGTGACTTCTTTGTTTAAAATGTTAATGCCCAAGCTGCGTGTAGACACGGTTTTTGACATTAATCTGGAAGAGCTGTACGCTCAAGGCTACCGTGGAATTATAACTGATCTGGATAACACACTCGTTGGAGCCAAAGCCCCTGACGCTACACCCGAACTGATTGAATGGTTTGCGCGTGTGAAAGAGGCCGGTTTCAAGCTGATGATTGTGTCCAATAACAATTTGAATCGTGTATCCCTGTTTGCGACCCCGCTGGATATCCAGTTTGTGCATAGTGCACGCAAACCATCGAATGTACCGTTTCGTAGAGCAATGAAAATGATGGAGTTATCTCCTGAAAACACGATTGTTGTAGGCGATCAGATGCTTACGGACGTCTATGGAGGGAACCGGATGGGGTTATACACCGTTCTGGTACTGCCAATCTCCATTGGTGACGAAGGATTTATGACCCGCTTCAATCGGCGCGTGGAACGGATTGCTCTAACGAGTTTACGCAGGAAAGGCTTATGGCTTGAGGAGGAAAAGAAGAAATGACAGAACCGCATAACGGCAATCTTGCCGTAAGGTGCAGCGGATGCGGCGTGCATCTGCAAACAGAAAATCAGGAATTACCAGGGTTCATCCCCGAGAAGGCACTAGATCGTGAACCGGTTATATGCCAGCGCTGTTTCCGCATCAAAAATTACAATGAGTCATCATCCGTTACAGTGGATCAGGACGAATTCCTGGCGCTGCTTAGCAAAATCGGGGATAAGGATGCACTTGTCATCCATATCGTTGATTTGTTTGACTTTGATGGCAGTATTATCTCTGGTCTGCAACGTTTTGTAGGCAACAATCCGGTGTTGCTTGCTGTGAACAAAACGGACTTGCTTCCAAAAGTAACCAACTGGAACAAGGTTCGCAACTGGGTGCAGAAGCAAGCCAAAGAACAAGGTCTGCGTACCGTGGATGTCGTCTTGTGCAGTGCGAAGCAAAATCAGGGCTTTGACCGCCTGCTTGAGCTTGTGGGAACGTATCGCGAAGATCGTGACGTGTACGTGGTTGGCGGTACCAATGTGGGTAAATCCACATTGATTAACCGTCTGATCCGTGATTACAGCGATCTGGAGCAGGAACTGACCACATCTCGTTATCCGGGAACAACGCTGGATATGGTGAACATTCCGCTGGATGATGGGAAATATATTATAGATACGCCCGGAATCGTATATCCATGGCGTTTCAGCGAGATTGTTTCACGTAAAGATCTCGCTGCCATCATGCCGGAAAAACCGCTTAAACCGGCTGTCTATCAGTTGAATTCCGGTCAGACGCTGTTTTTCGGCGGCATGGCTCGATTTGACTTTGTGGAAGGTGATCGCCAGTCGTTCACGTGTTTTATCAGCACTGCGCTTGATATTCACCGGACGAAGCTGGAGCGTGCAGACGACCTGTACCGCGATCACCTGGGAGAATTGTTATCTCCGCCAACCCGTGAGAATGCAGCTGAGATGGCTGAATGGACCCGACATGAATTCCGCATCAAACGCGGCAGTCAATCGGATGTATTCATCTCTGGTCTGGGCTGGATTAAGGTCAATGGTGATATTGGAGCGCTGGTTGCTGTTCATGCTCCAAAAGGCATTCGTGTACAGATCCGTCCATCATTGATCTAACAAATTCTCAGAACCTGTACATCAGATGGATCGGAGGCTTACCTATGTCTGAGCAGAAAAAGTTCAACGCTTCACTTCCCGTGTTGCTTGGTGTCATGGGTGATCCTATTGCTCACTCCAAGTCTCCGGCAATGCATAATGCGGCTCTGCTGGCTGCAGGAGTGAATGGAATATATATGCCACTGCATGTTCTTCCGTATCAACTGGAAGCCGCAGTTCGGGGTATTGTGGCACTGGGCTATCGTGGTGTCAATGTCACGATCCCGCACAAAGAGCAGGTTATGCAGTATCTGGATGTGATCGATGAAAGTGCTCGACTCATTGGTGCGGTGAATACCATTGTCAATGAAGGTGGAACACTGACAGGGTATAATACGGATGGTATTGGCTATGTCCGATCTTTGAAGGAAGAGGCTGTACCTGAGCTTGCGGGCAAACGTATTGCGGTACTTGGAGCAGGTGGAGCAGCGCGGGGCGTCATATACGCCCTTGCACTGGAAAAGCCTGAGCATATCCATATTCTGAACCGTACAGCGGACAGGGCTATTGCACTTGCTTCGGATTTACGGGGCCATGGTCTGGGAGAAATCTCGGGCAGTGGCATGGAAGAAGTTGCGAATGTACTGGCTACGGCTGATATCGTGATTAACACAACGTCTGCCGGAATGCATCCGCATGTTGATGACGTACCGGTTGACCCTTCATTGATTCGTGAAGGAGCAGCGGTAAGTGATCTGATCTACAATCCGTTGGAGACCCGTCTCCTTCGGGAGTCACGGATGCGTGGATGTACGGTGCACGGTGGTCTGGGTATGTTTGTATACCAGGGCGCAGTGGCCTTTGAACATTGGCTCGGCATTCCGGCTCCTGTGGAGACGATGAGACGAGCGGTGTTAAACAGTTTTGAAGTGTGAAAATGATATTAAGAGTACAGGCAGACGACGAGTGCAGAACCAATCTCAAGAAACGGAGTGGTCGCTTAAAAGCTTTCTGCAAGAAAGCTGCTTCGGAAGCATAAGCTATAACCGGATTTTCCCTTTGTGAAAAGGGATCAAAAAAATCTGGGGATAACAGCGATCGGAAGATGGTACTGCAATCGGAGTCACCTTGTGTCTCAGTGATCATTTTCACCAGTGAAAAATAATAATTGAATGGTCAGGTCCGGACAGTTTTTGTGCTGTCGATCAGGGCCTGCTCAACATAAGGAGTATGGAGTATTCATGTTAAACGGTAAACAAAAGCGCTTTTTGCGGTCACAGGCACATCATCTGACCCCTGTATTTCAGATTGGTAAAGGTGGAACGAATGAACACCTGTTCCGTCACATCGAAGATGCGATTGAGAAGCGCGAATTGATGAAAGTGCAAGTGCTCAACAACAATGATGAGGACAGAAAAGAGATGGCTGAAGAAGTTGCCCGTGAAACGGGAAGTGAGCTTGTACAAGTCATCGGCAACACAATCATCCTGTACAAAGAATCGCGCGATAACAAACAAATCGAACTACCTAGATAAGGGAGTGTGACGCGGGTGAAGATCGGTATCATGGGTGGTACGTTTGATCCGATCCACATGGGACACCTCCTGGCAGCTGAAGCGGCAAGGGATTCGCATGCACTGGATGAGATCTGGTTCATGCCTTCCCATGTTCCACCTCACAAACGTGGCGCCGGAGCTTCGGGACAGCAACGTCTCGATATGACGGAAGCCGCTGTGAGGGGTGTTGAGCAATATGAGGTGCTGGATATCGAGATGGAACTTGGCGGAGTGTCTTATACAATCGATACGATGAAGGAACTGTGGCGTCGCCATCCTGAACATGAATTCTATTTCATTATCGGGGCGGATATGGTGAACTATCTTCCCAAATGGGAGCAGATTGAAGAACTTGCAGAACGCCTAACCTTTATCGGGGTTGGTCGACCAGGCTTCCAGTTACATCTGGATGATCTTCCAGACGAGTTACAGGATCGGGTCCTACTGGCCGAGATGCCTTTGGTGGATATTTCATCAACAGCCGTACGCAGACGTCTTGCCAAAGGACATTCGGTACGCTTCATGATTCCTGATGAAGTGCACCAATACATTGTAAGGAGCGGTTTATATGGCACTAAGCCGTGATGAACTTATTCAAGCCGTATCCGGACAAATGCCGGAGAAACGCTGGAAGCATACACTGGGTGTAATGGAATCGTCAGTGATGTTGGCTGAAAAATACGGTGCTGATCCTGTGAAAGCGGATCTGGCAGCGATATTGCATGATGTGGCGAAGTACTGGCCCGTAGCGGAGATGGAAGCGGTCATCCGTGATAACGGATTAAACCAGGAACTTCTGCAGCATGACAAACAGCTCTGGCATTCCGAAGTCGGTGCTTTTGTAGCCGAGCGTGATTACGGTGTAGAGGATTCCGAAGTTATTAATGCCATCCGGTGGCATACCTCGGGTCGGGTAGGCATGAGCCTGTTGGACAAAGTGGTATGTCTTGCCGATTATATTGAACCGGGACGAGATTTCCCTGGAGTGGATCACATTCGCGAACAGGCTGAACATAGTCTGGAGGAAGGATTAATTGCCGGATTCGATTCGACGATCAGCTTGCTGATTTCGCAGCGCCGTGTTATTTATCCGTTAACCGTGTTGTCACGCAATGACTTGATTACTCAATTATAGTTGTTCAAAAAGTTCACTTTTGATTATAAAGGATCTTTTTGAACACACAAATATAGATTATGGAGGTTGGTTCATGACAGTATCATCGAAAGAACTTATGAATATGGCGGTTGCTGCCGCTGACGACAAAAAGGCATCCAATATTGTAGCGTTGGATCTGATTAATGTTTCCCTGGTGGCCGATTATTTTGTTATTTGTCACGGGAATTCCGATACACAGGTACAGGCCATTGCCACTGAGATTCGCAAACAGGCTCATGCAGCTGGAGCGACGATCAAAGGTATCGAAGGTATGGATTCCGCACGTTGGGTACTGATGGACATGGGCGATGTAGTTGTTCATATCTTCCACCGCGACGAGCGTGAATACTACAACATTGAACGTTTATGGTCTGATGCCAAAGTGGTGGAAATGGTATGAGTTTGATTGCTGGAACAGTCGTCTCTTTGTCGGTGTCACGTGAAGTGTCTCCGTTTGGTTTCTTTTTGACGACAGGATCGGAAGATGTACTGCTTCACTACACCGAGCTAACACGGGATATTAAGATTGGTGAGACACTTGAGGTCTTTGTATTCTTTGATACGGAAGATCGTCTGGCTGTAACGATGAAGAAGCCTTATCTCATGCTTGGCGAAATGGCACGACTGGTTGTGGCTGATGTTCACCCACGACTGGGTTGTTTCCTGGAAATGGGACTTGGACGGCAATTGCTGCTTCCTATTCGTGAATTGCCTGAACTGGAAGAACTGCGTCCTCAAGTGGGGGATGAAGTCTTTGTCATCATGGAACATGATAAGCAAGGACGTCTGCGTGCCAAATTGGCCGGGGAACGTGAACTTTCACCATTGGCTTTCCATGCGCCAACTTCATGGTTAAACGAGTGGGTTGAAGCGACGGTATACAAGCCACTGCAGATGGGTACTTTTGTACTTGTAGAGGGCGGTGTACTTGGCTTTGGTGCAATTGGCATGATTCATTCATCTGAACGTAGTCATATGCTGCGTCTTGGTGAGAAAGTGAAGTGTCGAGTGACACTGGTACGTGAAGACGGACGTGTGAATCTGGCCATGACTCAGCTCAAACAAGTTGGACGTAACGAAGATGCAGACAAGCTTCTCGCCTTTATGAAAGAGCGTCCTATGGGCGGCATGCCATATTCGGATGCAACTCCACCGGATATCATCAAGCAGCGCTTTGGCATCAGTAAGTCTGCGTTCAAGCGTGCCTTGGGAAAATTGATGAAGGACGGATTGGTGGTCCAAAAGGAAAGCTGGACGTATCTGTCCGAATCTGCTCCTAAGGAACAGAATGAAAACAAATAATTTTTTTGATTGAATATTTCGTAATATGAAACTCGGAGAAGGCAGGGATAGGCTGGGTAAACACCGGATACCCCTGCTTTTTCTCTTGTTATATAAATTGAACCAAAATTACACGAAACGGAGAGGACAGAAAGAACCTGAAGAAGCGTAGCGTTCGCCTAAAAGCTTTCTGAAAGAAAGCTGCTTCGGAAGAATACGCTATCCCCGGATTTAATCCTTTATAAAAGGAATCAAAAAAATCTGGGGATAACAGTGATCGGAAGGTTGTTCTGTCATTGGAGTGCCCAGTGTAAATATTCTTTAGTTCAATTTATATAGATCAGGATTGAAAAATGAAATTGAAAGTGCGGTGCCTGACATGTCTTACCGGAAATTTGCCTATGTCTACGATGAATTAATGGAAGATATGCCTTATCCGGACTGGATAAGGTTTGCAAGAACAGCATGGGAACAGCATGGAATGCCCAAAAGTGTCGCTGAACTTGGCTGTGGAACGGGCTCTATTACAATCCCGCTCGTGAACTCCGGTTTCGAAGTTACAGGCATTGACCTGTCAGCAGATATGCTGTCGGTTGCGCGTAGCAAGATGGAGGCTACGCCTCAGGGTCATCGCTTGTATCGGGAAGGCAGCGTACGTTGGGTGCAGCAGGATATGCGAGACTGGCGAGTTCCGGAACCTGTGGATTCGGTGATATCATTCTGCGATTGCGTCAATTATCTGCTTGAACAAGAAGATGTCGTTCGAACATTCCAGCGGACATATGAGATGCTGAAGCCGGATGGAACGTTTTTGTTTGATGTGCATCATCCCAATACGCTTATCCGTTATGATGAGGAGCAGCCTTTTGTGCTTGATGAGCGCTCCGTATCTTATATTTGGACTTGTGATTTGGACCAGGATCGCTGTGAGATTGAGCATCATCTCAGTATTTTTTCACGTGTGGATGACGGCAGCAAGGATATGTATCAGCGGTTTGAAGAAGTTCATGTCCAACGTGCATATAACCCGGACTGGATGAAGCTGGAGTTATCCAAGGCAGGTTTTAGAGATGTGAAGGTATATGCAGATTTTGAATGGAAAGAGGCAGGAGACAGCGCACAGCGCTTGTTCTACGTTGCTGTGAAGTAGGTATAAAAGATAAAAACTGTTCCTTATGTTGTATGAGGGCAGTTTTTTTATTTCTCGTAAAGATGGATTGACATGTTTCTGTGATCGGGCGAAGAAATGCTTGGAAAGACCCAAGAGCGTGACAAAAAGTATTGCCAGCTAAAGTAAAGGAGGCGATAATAGTCGGATAGAAAGCGTTTTCTATGGAAACAAATAGTCGAGGTGAGGTGTGGAAGTGGAAAGTACATATAAAACAAGACTCTCGTCAGAACAAATAAATGCCATAATCGAACAGCATCTATCTGCAAGTATACAGGACTACAAGGAAATGGTGGATGGCTGGGCCAATCATGCATATCTCATTACATTGAGTGACCAACAGCAAGTGGTACTCAAAATTGCCCCTTCGGCTTCCACCAATCTGATGCGCTGTGAGCAGGATCTGATGATTGCTGAGGTCGAGGCACTGCGTCTCATCGGCGAGTTGAAGGATGTTCCCGTACCCAAAGTTCTGGTTTATGATGATTCGTTAACCATGGCTTCAGCGCGGTATTTTATCATGGAGTACATGTCTGGAACACCCTATAATCAGGTCAAGGATCAGTATTCTGCGGAAGAGCAGGAAGCCGTTGAACAACAACTGGGGCGTTACAATCGTCGAATAAATGAAATCAAGGGCGAGAAGTTCGGATATTTCTCGGAGCAAAAACAGCGTTATTCCACATGGAAAGAAGCCTTTATGAACCTGATGGAAGACGTTCTTGCCGATGGGGAAGAAGCCGGGATTACATTTTCGATGGATCACTCTGAATTGAGACGTTTGATTGAAGAGAAATCGGATGTGTTGGACGATGTAAAGGAACCTGCGCTTATCAGTTGGGATCTGTGGGATGGCAATGTTCTAGTAGACAAAGTTCGCATCACAGCAATTATTGATTTTGAACGTTCACTGTGGGCAGACCCTCTGATGGAGCATTATTTCAGTCATTTTAACTATACACCCGGTTTTGTGAAAGGTTATGGGCTTGCGATTACGACTGAAAGTGAGCTAAAAAGAAGAAGTCTGTATGACTTGTACTTTGATCTGGTGCTGCGCATTGAGTGCGCTTATCGGCAATATGACAATCAGGAACATGTGAATTGGACTATTCATAACCTGGAGGAAGGAATTGAGCGATTTCGGTTATCCTGAACAGCACCAGCGTTATGAAGGATACAAACTGTGATCTTCAAGAAGGCAATTATAAGGTGTAATATTGACTTTGGGCTTGCTTTTTTATATAATGGTCCCGATATTGTATACATATTTCGATGATAAGGATTAGTAGTGATTTCTGTACATCACAGAGAGCCGGCGGTTGGTGCAAGCCGGTTGACAGTAAATTGCGAACTCGCCTTGGAGAAATGCGGTGATTACACCATCCTGTCTAACCTGCTAAGTATAAGCTGGAATTCAGGAATGGAAATCCGCATCGGTTAACCGCCGTTACAGGTCCAAAGGGAGTGGATGACGAAGCACGTTCGTCCGCTAACTAGGGTGGTACCACGGGAATTCAACCTCTCGTCCCTAGCGCTGCAAACGCTACGGGATGCTGAGGTTTTTTTGTTGCAATTAAAGCTAAGCGAGTAACCTGAAGGAGGAACAATAGATGAGTGAGAATAACCAGCCGAAGCACGGCTATCAGCCACAAGTCATGGAAAAAAGTTGGCAGCAATACTGGGATGCCAATAAAACGTTTAAAACGGGTGAGGACCCTGCTAAACCGAAATTTTATGCACTGGATATGTTCCCTTATCCATCCGGTTCAGGTCTGCACGTAGGTCATCCGGAAGGATATACGGCAACGGATATCGTTTCCCGTTACAAACGTATGCGCGGTTACAATGTATTACATCCGATGGGGTGGGATGCTTTCGGTCTGCCTGCTGAGCAGCATGCATTGGATACAGGTGAACATCCACGGCATATTACATTCCGCAATATTGACAACTTCCGTCGCCAGATCAAATCACTCGGTTTCTCTTATGACTGGGATCGTGAGATCAGCACAACGGACCCTGAGTATTATAAATGGACACAATGGATCTTTATCCAGTTGTACAATAAGGGCCTCGCTTATGTGGACGAAGTCGCAGTAAACTGGTGCGAAGCACTTGGAACGGTACTGGCTAATGAAGAGGTTATTGATGGCAAGAGTGAACGCGGTGGACATCCGGTTGTACGTAAACCGATGCGTCAATGGGTATTGAAAATTACCGAGTATGCAGAGCGTCTGTTGGAAGACCTGGAAGAGCTGGATTGGTCTGAAAGCATCAAGGATATGCAGCGTAACTGGATCGGTAAATCGACAGGTGCAGAAGTTGTTTTTGCCATTGAAGGTCGCGAGGAAGTTATTAAGGTATTCACTACCCGTGCGGACACATTGTTCGGTGCGAGCTTTGCAGTACTTGCTCCGGAACATGAATTGGTAGAAGCGATTACAACGGATGACCAACGTGAAGCGATTCAGGCTTATCAGGAACAGGCTTCTCGTAAGAGTGATCTGGAACGTACGGATTTGGCCAAGGACAAAACAGGTGTATTCACTGGTGCTTATGCAATCAATCC
Organism: Paenibacillus sp. CB74; assembly: GCF_055687625.1. NCBI lineage: Bacteria > Bacillati > Bacillota > Bacilli > Caryophanales > Paenibacillaceae > Paenibacillus > Paenibacillus sp. CB74. Next base: position 458,462 of record NZ_CM146009.1, read on the forward strand.
CGTTAATGGTGCAAAATTGCCGATCTGGATTGCTGATTACGTTCTTGCAGGTTATGGTACAGGTGCGGTTATGGCTGTTCCAGGGCATGATGCGCGTGATTGGGAATTTGCGAAGCAGTTCGGTCTGGATATCATTGAGGTTATTCAAGGTGGAGACGTTACACAAGAGGCATATTCCGGTGATGGCGCACATGTGAATTCCGATTTCCTGAACGGACTGAACAATGAAGAAGCAGTTGCCAAGATGATTGCCTGGTTGGAAGAGAACGGTAAAGGACAAGGGAAAGTAACCTATCGTCTGCGTGATTGGCTGTTCAGCCGTCAGCGCTACTGGGGTGAGCCAATTCCGATTCTGCATCTGGAAGACGGAACGATGAAGACCGTACCGGAGGATCAACTTCCACTGCTGCTGCCTGATATCGATCAGATCAAACCTTCGGGTACTGGAGAATCACCACTGGCGAATGTTACGGAGTGGGTGAATACGGTAGATCCGGAAACGGGAATGAAGGCGCGTCGTGAGACCAACACCATGCCACAATGGGCGGGTAGCTGCTGGTATTACCTGCGCTTTATCGATCCGCACAATGACAAGGAACTGATCTCCAAGGAGAAACAGCAGCAGTGGCTGCCTGTTGATCTGTACATTGGCGGAGCGGAGCACGCGGTGCTTCACTTGCTGTATGCTCGTTTCTGGCATAAAGTGCTGTATGATCTGGGTGTTGTGGATACCAAAGAGCCGTTCCACAAACTGGTGAACCAAGGTATGATCCTAGGCACGAACAATGAGAAAATGAGTAAATCTCGTGGTAATGTCATTAACCCGGATGAAATTGTGAATGAATTCGGTGCGGATACATTGCGTCTGTACGAAATGTTTATGGGACCATTGGAAGCGACAAAACCGTGGAATGCAAACGGGGTTGAAGGCATGCACCGCTTCCTGTCACGTGTATGGCGTCTCTTTATTAACGAAGATACAGGAGCCATCAATGACAAGATTACGGTGGACGGTGGAACGGATGAGTTCAAGCGGACTGCTCACAAAACGATCAAAAAAGTGACGGAAGATCTGGAACATCTGCGCTTCAACACATCTATCAGCCAGCTGATGATCTTCATCAACGATGCATACAAAGCCGATACACTGCCTCGTGAAGCGATGGAGAACTTTGTGCAACTGCTGTCACCACTGGCACCGCATATGGCAGAAGAACTGTGGAGTCGTTTGGGTCATGAAGGTGGAATCTCTTACGTGGCTTGGCCGGAATATGACGAGTCCATGACAGTGGATGCGGAAGTAGAAATCGTTGTTCAGGTAAACGGTAAAATCGTAACTCGTGCGACGATCGCGAAGGACTTGGATGCACAGGGTATGCAGGACTTCACGATGGAGCTGGCACCTGTTAAGCAGGCGCTGGAAGGCAAGACCATTCGCAAGGTCATTGCCGTTCCAGGCAAACTCGTTAATATTGTTGCCGGTTAATCTCACCGGCTCGAAATAGTTCATCCAGCTTTAACAAATCTTCATCATATTTGTCATGTGTCGTGCGGATCAGGCTGTCGAAAACACCGTCGAGACTAACCTTCAGCAGTGCAAGTGCCTGAGCGGTAATACCGCCAGGTACAGCGACACGAGCTTGAAGCTCTTGCGGCGTGTATCCTCCTTCGGTAAGCAGCTTGCCTGTTCCCAGAAGCATTTCGCCAGCCAGAGCGCAGGCATCTGCTCTTTTGATGCCTGTCAGCTTCACGGCACTTTCGATCCATTGTTCCAAAAAGAACGATATGAATGCAGGTCCGCAACTGGAGAAGTCGGATGTGATTCGTGTACAGGCTTCGTCCACTTGGTACGGCCTGCCTATATGACTAAGCAGACTTTCCAACACAGCGCGGTCTTCATTAGTCATTCGTTCGCCGTGTATACACAGGGACGCGCCGCTGCCAACCTGGTGTGTGACGCTGGGAATAACCTTGGAGACTTTGCAAGGAAGTGAAGATTCCAGATGGCGCAGCTGCACGGGACTGGTGATCGAGACAATGATATGATTGGGATTCACGACAGGCAGGATGTCGTCAATGACATGTTTGAATTCAAGCGGCTTCACGCACAGGAAGATGATATTACTTCGGATCACCGTTTCCCGATTGCTCTGGGATTCATGCAGACCGGGGTAACGGAGGGATAACTGTCGTACTTTGGATGGGGTTCGATTGCTGGCCGCGATCTGCCGGGGCTCAAGTGCACCGGATTGAATTAGGGCATAGATCAGCAGGCTGCCCATGCTGCCGGTTCCGATAAATCCAACCTTCATTGTTCAGGCCTCCTTTCATGCTTTACGGTACTGGCGCAGTTCATTCCCTCTATTCTATGCGTGAGGACCTGTTTCACATGACATGAAAAATGCATAACTTGTTTCATCAGGGATGTTCAACGGTTCGGAAGCACCGCCCGTGTTCGAAATGAATGATTTTGAATTCAGGGAGAGGTGTGGAAGAAATGAGATGGAACAAAGGAATGACCATTGCTGCTGCGGTGGTTGGAAGTATACTCATATTATGGTCGGGCAAAAGTGAACAACCACCTAGTGGCTGGGAACCCTTGCAGCTCGGCACCGAGAAGCCGACGTTAGAGCAGGAACTTCCTGCTGTACAGTCGGCTACTTCGGTTCAGGGCAAACCAGGGGCATCTTCAGGAACGGATGCAAATGGGATGCATACTGGGAATGATGCAAAGGTAGGAGAGTCTAAAGAAAGCTTGATTGGTGCAGTCGAAGGTGATCCAGTAGCCCAAACTCCAACTCAGACGAACGATATTTCATTGGTTACTGCTGCTTCGACTGAACCGGTAGTGCAAGATACGAAATCCAATCCTTCGGTTACCTCCGAGACGGCATCAAGTAGTAATTCATCTATCGTTCGTGAGGAAGCAAGCGATAATGGCAAGATTGATGTGAATAGTGCACCTCTCTCCAAGCTTACAGAGCTCCCCGGAATCGGAGAGAAGAAAGCTCAGGCCATTGTGGACTATCGGAATGCACATGGTCCTTTCACAAAAGTTAGTGATCTGACAAAGGTCAAAGGAATCGGCATGAAGATGCTGGAGAAGATGGCACCATATGTGCAGATCCGGTAATATTAGAATAAAAAATGTGTTGAGCGGGAGGAAAGCAGCATGAGTACAGTAGAGGTACGCAAGGACTGGGATACGTATTTTATGGACATCGCGTATATGGTTTCCACCCGTTCCCGCTGTTCGCGTCGTCATGTAGGTGCCGTGCTAGTTCAGGGAAAGAAACTGCTGGGAACAGCCTATAATGGTGCACCCACTGGTGTTCCGGACTGTTCTGAAGCGGGTTGCATGATATCGGAAGAATATGAGTTGGTTGTGACTGATGGTCAGGAAGAAATGGTGAAAAAGCAACGCTGCATTCGCACAATCCATGCGGAGCAAAATTTGCTTTTATTCACAGATCGAATCGACCGCGAAGGCTCGTCTGTGTATGTGACCGACGAACCTTGCTGGACATGTGCCAATATGCTTGCGAACAGTGGTATTACAGAAATCGTGTTTCATCGCTCTTATCCTAAAGATACGCGTAAGGTTACGAATATGATGGAACAGAAGGGCATAACGTTCCGCAGGCTGGAGAATTACCAGCCCCCGCGGGAAACGATGATGACTGTGAGCAATTAATGTGAATATGGTCGAATATGCGAGGGAGAACCTCCGGCAAGCCTGAATTGGCTTTTCGGGGGTTTTTCTGCGTTCAACGCGTGACGTGAAGGAGGGAGACGCATGAAAGGCAGACCTTTGCTGACTTTTACGATGTGCTGGTTATGCGGTAGCGGGATGGCATGTGTGTTAACCGGTTGGACGTTAATCTGGGGAATGATTGGAGCGCTGGCGTGTCTGCCACTTCTGCTTCGTTTCATAGATGTACGTGGATGGTCCATTTTCTTTTTACTCGTTGCCCTTATTGGAGGTGCTACACATTGGGAATGGAATGACGCACGCAATCACAGTAGCCTGTCCGAGACTACTCATATCGCTACTAAAGAGCTTGACGGTTCGGTAGCCGAAATTCAGGGTGAGCTTGTGTCGGATGTACGTATTGATGGAGATCGGGCTGACTTTAAGATACAGATGTCTTCAATAATGCCCTTATCGGATTCATCAACAGATACAAGTCTGGCAACATCATCTGCATTCAAAATAGATGAACAATTGATGGTACAAGTCAGACTGTTGGAGGAAGAAGAACAACAAGTAGCAGCGGGCTGGAAGCGGGGTGATTTAATCACACTTGATGGTTCATTTGCCCTTCCGGGCGAAGCGAGGAACTTTGGTGGGTTTGATTATCGCAGTTATTTGCGAACCCTCCATATCCATTGGTTGTTCAAAGTGAAGGGAGTCGGCTCGGTCACAGCTACGCCTCCTGAGGGCATTGGACAATTTAACGTACTACGGTGGACGGATTGGACGAGGCATAGGTTGGGTTCGGCGATAGAGCAGTTATTTCCTGAGCCCCATGCAGGCTATATGAAGGGCTTGATCATCGGGATGGCTAATGATATTGATCCAGGAACTTATGGTCAGTTTTCACAACTGGGTCTAACGCATATCCTGGCGATCTCCGGAACTCATGTCGCTGTATATGTAGCTTCTCTTCTCCTTATTCTATCCTGGTTAAAGCTTACCAGAGAGACGGCACTCACGATTGTTCTGATCCTGGTGCCAGCTTATGTACTGTTATCCGGTGGTTCACCTTCAGTCATTCGGGCAGGGATTATGTCCATGATTGGTTTGTATATGGCACGCCGTGGTCTCGCCAGAGACGGTCTCCAGATGATTAGTGCAGCAGCTTTGCTGATGATGTGGTGGGACCCGTACTTTTTGCTAAGTGTGAGCTTCCAGTTATCCTTTCTCGTAACCGCAGGTTTGATGATCTACATGCCGTTGATTAGCCGACTGTTCGGCAGTTGGCCGAAATCTCTTGCTGCAACAGCATCGGTTACGGTGACCGCTCAGCTGATTTCTTTTCCAGTAACCATCTTGTATTTCAACCAATTCTCATTGCTCTCATTTGTGGCCAACTTTCTACTGGTTTCTCTGATTAGCGCCATTATATTACCTCTGGGGACGGTCGCCATGCTATTGTCATTCATATGGGTTCCCTTGGCGAGACCTCTCGCATGGATTGCGATTCAACTGAATCAGCTGACATTTGTAAGCGTAGAGTGGATGAACAGCCTGCCAGGTTTTGTGTTGATCTGGGCAACACCTTCCCTGTTGTGGATAGCCGCATATTATACCGTGTTGTATGCCTTACTCTACTTGTTGCATCGTGGCAATGGTGAACAGCGGGAAACGGCGTTTATTGAGGAGGATACAGCTCCTCTTGTGAGGCGACAACATATAGTTTCCATGGGGAATAGGGGCATTCGCTCTTCGATGTCTAACGTGGCACAGGATCAGGATCAAGGTAAGAAACGTATAGATGGAAAAGAAACTTCGTTAACCATATTAGGAGCCAGTATTGCCTGGCCGGAGTATACAAGTGCATTTACCGCACGAGGTGCAGGTTATTATGCACATGAACGAATGAGTAAAGCTCAGCAATGGTTGTGCGGTTTGCTCGCGCTCAGCTTTGTTGCTGGCTTGTGGTGGGCATATCAGACTCCCAAGCCTGCTGGAACCGGCATTGTGCAGTTTTTGGATATTGGACAAGGGGACGGTACGTTGATCACAACCCCGGAAGGCAAACACATTTTGGTGGATGGCGGGGGAACAGTTAACTTTGGGAACACCGAGCAATCGTGGAAAACAAGACGTGATCCGTATGAGGTCGGAGCCAAGGTGGTTGTTCCTTTATTGAAAAAGAGAGGCATCCACCAACTGGACGCTGTCATTGTAACACATGCCGATCAGGATCATGCCGGAGGGCTACAGGCTGTGCTGGAACAGATTCCGGTTAAACATTTCATGTTTAATGGAACGACCAGCGGTAAGGAGAACTTTGATAAGTTACTGAATACAGCCATGGAACGAAAAATTCCTCTGTACGCCATTCAGCAGGGTATGACTTATAAGGCTGATAAAGAGACAAGTTTACGTTTTATAGCTCCAGATCTGGCGCATATGGATGTACATGATCCAGGTAATATGCCTGTGTCGGAACACCAGAATCATGATTCAGTTGTCTTTTTGCTGGACATGGCTGGCACTTCCATGCTGTTCACCGGGGACATGGATGCAGCAGCCGAGCAGGACCTGCTCTATATGATTCAGGACGGCTCATTGGCTGCCCAGTTTGAACAGAAAGGTGCAGATATTGGAGTTACAAAGGGAGTTGTACAAAGGGGACTTACAGGCCTGTTGCCGGAAAATTCAAATATTGCTCCACCAGCATCTGTCTCCATAGACGTGTTAAAGGTCGCTCATCATGGGAGTAAAACGTCGTCAACCGAAGCCTGGCTCCAATACTGGAACGCCAAAACCGCCGTGATCTCTGCTGGTGTTAATAATACATATGGGCATCCCAATCCGGGAGTGATGGAACGTCTGGAAGCTACCGGGTCAGAGATTTATCGGACCGATCAGATGGGTGAGGTACAGATGAAAGTGAAGGATGGAAAGATTGATATCCGGTACAAGTTGGTTGCAGATGAGTGATGGATTTTATAAGAAGGTATAGGTGAGCAGGTTGAAGAGTTTATAAGAACGGATATTACAGCATGCACTCTATTTATCGGTGTGAAGATAAGTGAAAAAAGCTCCGATTTAATACCAACTGTAAGGCAAAAAAAACAAGAGAGCTTACAATAATGTGGATAGTCTGACCAGAAAAAGTAATGAAGTTAAGTGTAAATATCGAGTAGATAATTCCACCTATGAAGCCTAATAGACCATACGCCGCAATAGCAACAAGCAATCTCATATACGTATTATCTTTTCTTCTGTATAAAAGTAATCCATCCACCAATATGGAAAGTGGCATAATTAAGAAAAGTAAAATAGCGAGGTTAATCAATAATCCAACCGCAAATGTATATCCGAATGAATAATAGTGGGCATTCTCTATTCTTTCATCCAAGGGAACGTAGTGATATAACCCCATTACAAGTGAAATTACAATTGCAGTTAATATAGCTGCAAGTATTTTTCCACGAGGCCTATGGATTCTATGAGTTTTTGTCATTTCAAATATTGACCTCCATCTTAAAAAAACTATATTCAACAACGAGTAGACTTGAGATTTACTATATTTTAACATATACAGGCTGAGAAAGAAGACGTCCAGGCGCTATTAATTCATCACTTCATTTGATCGCGAGTTATAGCACAGCACACAAAAAAAGCCCGCTTTCCGTTACACTCCACGAAGGAGAATATCGGAAAACGGGCCATTTTTTCAAAATGTAGAAGAAATATAAGAACTACTCCACGCCATCCTTAAAGTGTTTGTTCCAATGTTTGTCACCCTTGTGCAACAGATCTTCTACCGTTTTTTCAAGAGTCATCAACAGCTGTGCTCTGACATCAAGTACGGTTTCTCTGTACAAGCGTTCTTCCGATCCAACGATTTTATCGCCGTATAATGCCTGTGCAGCTACATACTTACGATGTTCCTCAACCAGAGTATCAATGGACTCCAGTGCATGTTCCACAAAGTGGGAAATACTTTGGTATTCTTTGGGCATTTGTTCTTTTAAAGCTTGAATTTTCGCTAGAGCTGGCATGCTCATCACCTCGTGTTTTATGAATGTAAATTTACAATACACCATTTTCATGAAAATTGCATTAAAATCAGCTTAAATTTGGACAAATTTCGACTTTTTTTTATTTTCAGAACCAAAAAGTGCTTCGCTATAATGTATGCCATTGCATTTGAATTGAGTCGTGTAAGTAATGGAATCCCTTTTGGATACGTTTGGTGACTCGTTATGCAATTTCTGTTATTCTAAGAGAAGATTTCAGCGGCCCAAATACATACGCCGTTATTTTGTTATGGCAAATTAAAAAATACTTAACTTTGCAACAATTTTATTGATGATCACGTCTGTAAGGTTGCAGGGAGAGGGGGATCCTTTGTGGTAGAGCCGGAACTCATCAGAGCCGCTCAATCGGGCGATCGCGACGCTCTAATTACCCTATTGCGGGAGATTGAACAACATGTCTATCGGACCGCATATTACATTCTAAATAATGAACAGGACGCTTTGGATGCTGCTCAGGAAGCATTGATCCGAATTTACACCAAAATCAACTCATACGAAGAAAAAGCCCAATTTAAAACCTGGGTACAACGCATCGTCACGAACATCTGTATTGATAAATTCAGAAGAACCAAACCATCCGTCTCCATTGACGAACATGACATGGTTTTTCAGGATAATCAGGATGTGGAGTACGAGGTCATGTCTACATATGTGGCCCAAGACATTCAGGATGCGATCAACAAGCTTCCCGAGCATCATCGGACCGTTATTGTTCTAAGATATTTGCAGGACTTATCCTACAATGAAATTGCGGATTGTCTCGATCTTCCATTGAATACGGTGAAATCTTATTTATTTAGAGCCAGGCAGCAATTACAGAATCTACTACAGGAATATCAGAAAGGTGGTGTGACAGGATGAAATGCGAAGAGGTGGTGGAATGGATGCACCGCTATCTGGATCATGATCTGGGCGAGGCGGAAACCGCGCAGATGCTACAGCATGTGGCGAAGTGTCCGGAGTGTGCCGAGAATTTTAGTTTACTCAGAGCTCTTTCCAGAGAACTGGAAGAATTACCGCAAGTAAGCCCGAGATTCAGTCTGGTTGATGCGATTATGCCACAACTTGATGCCATTGACGAAGCGCGGAAGGAACAAAGCAGCACCATACAGGAAATGAATCCTGTCCCTGCTACATTTGAGAATTTACAACGTTCAAGTGAGCGGAAAACGAAGCAAAAATGGCTCAACTCGATGGCAGGACGTATGTCCATGGGGGCAGCGGCTGCGGCAGTTGTATTGGGATTTGCCATCTGGGGATATCAGCCTGAACAGATTGAGAATGCCGATTCCATGATGCTGAGCTCTGGAGCTTCTCAAGAGAGTGGCAATGTGGATGAGAATCCATTGAGCAAGAATATTGAGAATAATGATTCAGCAGCTTCTTCCACACCAAGCAGCAACGATGTATTTGTGGATAATTCGAATACTTCCTCAACGGAAGGGGATAACCTGGGAACAGAAACAACTCCCGAAGAGAATGGTGGAGAAAAGGTGCAGGAGCCTGAGGTTCGGTCAGATCCGACTCCTCAACAACCGACTACTGAATCAACGCCTTCTTCAAATAAAGGAACACAAGACAATTCGTCCAAAACACCTACGACCGATAATCAAAGGAATCAAGTTCAGAATCAAGATTCCGAGCAGAAAAATCCAGATTCAGGAAGTGCGCCCAGAACTCCTGCAGATGGGGAAGAGAACGGAGTAACTGAAACAGACAATGGAGATTCCTTCACTTCTCAGACAATCGTACCGAATGTAAATGAAGATGCTCCGGTAGAAGGTAATTCTGCTCCTGATTCCGCTGCATCCGCTGCAGGTACAGACGCCTCTGGAGGAAGCCAAGGATTCGCAGCAGGACCGGATCAGGAGATGAGTACAACGGCAGCACCAAAAGAATGGAAATCACCTGACGGCTCTTATGTAGTTATGCTTATTGGTGATCAAATCAGCATATACTCGAAACCTGTGGGCGAACCGGATGTTCTAAATTTGGTTGAACAACGCAGTATAGAGGGCACACTGAAGTCAGCGAGTTGGTCTAAGGATGGTACCCTATTTAATTACGAAACGGACAAGGACGGAACAACGGCGAAGAATTCGTTTAATGTACCTGCCGTTTCAGGTGGAGCTTCTGCGAAATAATTAAGATTGGGAAGTTCACTCCTCAAACGAAAGAACATTTTCAGTATGACAAGCATATAATGGAAGTAACAAAACGTCCTATCTCAGTTCAAACAACTGACGTCGTATGACCGCGCGCTGGCTTTTTCTAGAATGGCTGGTGTCTGCGTTTATATAGATGTAGGACAGGGGACCTTCATCCGCAACTGGATGTAAGGTCCCTTTGTTGTCTTGCGCTTTTTCTGGTAGGATAAGAGGGATAAGGAGGCGCCGTGAATGGATGTAAAAAGTGCAACAAAGGCAATACGTAATGGAGAAACGGCACCGATCTATGTGCTGTACGGAACGGAGAAGTACCAGATACAGCAATTTACGGATATGTTAAAAGAACAGGTTATTGAAGAAGAACATCGTGATTTTGCGATTATTCCATATGATTTGTCTGAGACGGCTGTGGAGGTCGTTATTGAAGAAGCAGAGACCGTACCTTTTCTCGTTCCACGCAAATTAATTATTGTAAGGGACGCGAGCCTGTTCACTGCAGGTAAAGAATCCAAGATTGAACATCAGGTTGATCGTCTGCTTACATATATGGAAAATCCGGCAGATTACAGTACGATTGTTTTCCTGGCCCAAGGGGATAAGCTGGATGAGCGCAAGAAACTGGTGAAGGCTGTCAAGAAACAGGCAGTCGTTCTTGCTTTTGCTCCACTTAGTGGAGATGAGCTGTTGAATTGGATCGTGAAACTGGCGAAGCAGCGGGATGTTTCCTTGGAGACAGGAGCGGCGGAAACATTAATCAACTATGCAGGAACAGGTCTTCAGACCCTGTCTGCTGAAGTAGACAAGTTATGTTTGTTTGCGGGTAATGGTGGGACTATTAAGCGTGCTGATATTGAATCGCTGGTTGCCCGCAGTACAGAGCAGAATGTATTTTCACTGGTGGAAGAACTGGCTAATTTGCGACTGGAGAAGGCATTGGCTCTGTTCTATGAGTTGCTGAAGCAGCGGGAAGAACCGATTAAAATTGCGGCTTTGATCGCTCGGCAGTTTCGGATTATGATTCAAGTTAAAGAGTTGGGCCAACAAAGCTACTCCCAACAGCAGATCGCCAGTCAGCTTGGCCTGCATCCATATGCCGTTAAGATTGCGGGAGAACAAGCTCGCAAATTTCAGGCGGATCGTCTGAGAATGATCTTGAGTCACCTCAGCGAACTGGATTACCAGATGAAAACAGGAGCGGTGGATAAAGTACTTGGTCTGGAGCTGTTCTTATTAAGACTTGGTGCGTAAAAAATAGGTACCGTAATAGATTACTAGTGTAAATAACAAACAAAGCGACCTTTGCTCCATGATGGTTAGATCATCGGAATAAAGGTCGCTTTGTCTGTGTCTTATACTTATCGAATCAGATACTAAAAAATCCTGAAAGCCTATGCTGTTCAGGATTTTTCCATTGGATCGTATAAGTAACGCTTCTTACGCTTGTGCGGAAAGAGCGTTCAGTTTTTTCGCCAAGCGAGACTTTTTGCGTGCTGCAGCATTTTTATGAACCAGACCTTTAGTTACAGCCTTGTCCAGCTTTTTGGAAGCAGCTTGAATCGCAGCTTTTGCAGTATCAACTTCGTTACTTACCAGAGCAGCATCAGCAGCTTTAACAGCTGTACGGAGTGCAGACTTCTGGGAAGCGTTGAGTGCGCGGCGCTTGTCGCTCGTTTTTACGCGTTTAACAGCGGATTTGATGTTTGGCATTACATTCACCTCCTGTAAGGCATTTGCATGAATACAAACGTTTCACAACTTAAAATATTCTATCACGCTAGCATGTAAAATGCAACAGATATTCCTACGATGTTCGACATGCTGCATAAAGAAACTCTTTTTCCCACACAATATGCTCAAATGCGGTAAGGGAGGCAGGGACAGAATGACACTGGATTTGCAAAACTATACAGTTCGTACCGATTTGGCCATCGACTCCAAGGAAATGGCGCAAGGTGGACAGAAACAGACGATTCCCGGATTACGGGAAGATGTGGAAAAAAAAGAGGGCATTACGATTACACGTATTGATGTACTTAATGATGAAGCAGCCACAGCCATTGGTCGGGTGAAAGGTCATTATGTCACGTTGGAAGTCCCCTCACTACGGAATGGGGATACGGATTTACAGGAACGTGTTGCTGCCGAGTTCACACGCGAGATGGAAGATTTTATGATCAAGGCCGGAATCAACAAAACATCCAAGGTCTTGATTGTTGGTCTGGGCAACTTGAATGTCACCCCGGATTCACTCGGTCCACTTGTTGTGGAAAATCTGATGGTAACCCGTCAGTATTTCGAATTGGTGCCCGATCAGGTTGCGCCAGGATATCGGGAGGTCAGCGCAATTGCTCCTGGTGTGTTAGGGACAACAGGCATTGAATCCAGTGACATCGTACAGGGGATTGTAGACCGGACCAAGCCAGATGCTATTATTGCAATTGATGCCCTGGCCTCCCGTTCTCTGGAACGTGTAAATACCACCATTCAGGTAGCCGATATTGGTATCCATCCTGGTTCCGGTATTGGAAACAAACGGCGTGGCCTGACTCGTGAGATATTAGGCGTGCCATGCATCGCCATCGGAGTGCCTACCGTATGTTATGCGTCCACCATTGTGAACAATGTGATTGAGATGATGCGCTCACACTTCCGCCAGGAAACGGATCAGACAAAACAGATCATGGGCATGCTGGACGACATTGGTGAGCAAGATCGCTTAAGTCTGGTCAAAGAGGTACTGGAGCCGCTGGGTCATGACCTCATTGTTACTCCGAAGGAAATCGATGAGTTTATTGAGGGCATTGCCAACGTCATCGCCACGGGACTTAATGCCGCACTCCATGATGCAGTGAATCCGGATAACGTAGCTGCTTATACACATTAAAACTTAAAACTGAGAAGAAGGTCCGAATCTATCGGACTTTCTTTTTTTGTTTCTTGAATCTTTCATTTTCCTGTTCTATCAGATTGGGCGGGCTCATAGAGTTGAAGTATAAGAGTTGTCCAGCAGGGAAGGAGACAGCAGAATGAACAAGATATTGGCCTGGAATATTGGAAAGTGGAAAAAACGATGTCTGCACGTGCTGGCCATGGGCCGTACGTTGTTGTTGCTTATGATCATATCTGCCTTGTTTTTTGTTGTACTTGGTCTTGGGGGTATGGCAGAGAAACGCTTGAATAATTCACCCGTTTCTTCAATGAAAGGATTTGCCAGTGCTGTATCAAGCCGCTTTTTCGTTGATATGCTCGGTATGGAGATGCCCCATCTCACCCAGAAAGAACAGACCTCTGCCATATCCGGTGAGAATCTCACTTCATTTGTTTTCCAATTACTAACGAATGTAAATCCTCAAGATCCCAAGAGCCTGATTGCTAGAGAAATGCCGGGTATGGGTTCCAACCAACCTGTTCTGCTCCGTCCTGGATCTGGTAACGAAAAGGCAGAGGCTCCAGAAGATTATCAGCCCGGTCCTGGTCTCACGGATACAGCTTCCGCAGGTGGAGGGAAACCCGGTAGTGAACTGCATGTTCCACCAGGTCAGGACAATACGGATCCGCCTGATTCGAGCGAGCCTGGGGATGGAGAAGGCAAGGCAGATCCCCCAGCGAAGAATGGAGAGAAAGATAATTCAGGCTCCCAGACAACAGGCAAAAAATCAATTCTTATCTATCATTCCCATCCACGGGAAGGATACAATCCATTGCTAGGTACGAAAAGTGATAATCCATCATCAGGCAAATCAACCGGCAATGTGTTTCAAGTGGGCACCTATCTCTCAGACAGTCTGGAGAAGCTGGGAATCGGCGTAGAGCACGCCAAGGATGATTACCCGACTAAAGTAAAGGATTATAACTGGAACTATTCCTATAAATATTCTCGTCAAACGGTAAAAGCGGCACTTGCTCAAAATGATGATCTGACGTACCTCATAGACATTCACCGCGATTCACAGCGTCATGGCAAAACAACAACGACAATTAATGACTTGGGCTACGCCAAAGTGTATTTCATTATTGGACATGAAAATCCAAATTGGCGGCAGAATGAAGCCTTTGCAGCGAAAATTCATAAGAAGTTGGAAGCCAAGTACCCGGGAGTATCCCGTGGTGTGTGGGGTAAGGATGGCGGAGGCGCCAACAATGGAGAGTATAACCAAACCCTTTCACCCAACAGTATTTTGATCGAGATAGGCGGCATTGACAATACAGGAGCTGAGTTACAACGGACATCAAAGATCCTCGCAGACATGATTGCCCAAGTGTATTGGGAAGATCAGAAGGTGGACAAAGCAAGTGCGGAAACCTCGTCGCAGGGTGGGTAGGGATTATATATGTAAGAAGATGAAAATAGTAGAGAGTGACAGGAGGTTAAGCATATGTCCAGATTCGGTAAAAGACTGTTATCCATGGCTGTATTAATGTTGCTGGGTGTTCTGTTTGGAATGCAGCTGGCTGGCGGCAACTTTCAGATTGGCAATCCATCAGGAGGCACGTCAACCGTGGTAACAACTGAGCCAACTTCCCCGGTTACCGAATCTGTTCCAGCTGCACCTGTGCAAAAGGAAATCAAAGAACCCCCATTTGTACCTGTTCAGTCGCCAAGCCAAGTGCTTGGGGCAGATCAGAATAAGGCTCCGGTCGATGTGTTGGCAGACAAAACGGCAGGACTACTGCAAAATCTCTCACATAGTGGAATCAAGTGGGTGGTCTCTCTTTTTAGCGGCGTTGCTGAATAAAATACCATGGATTAAAGGTACAATATAACCTCTAGGAGTATATGATCACACTTTATTGTAAAGTTGAGACATCACGGGATTGATGCACTGTGCTTCAACTGTTATAATGAAGTGATTGACACTAGGCTGTTTCTGGGGGTAAGGAATGACTGACATTCGGGCAAGACAACGTAAAATTCGTAACTTTTCTATTATTGCACATATAGATCACGGCAAATCAACACTTGCGGACCGGATCTTGGAGCACACAGGTGCGCTCACTTCGCGTGAAATGCAGGAACAGGTTCTGGATAAGATGGACCTTGAACGCGAACGTGGAATAACGATCAAGCTACAAGCAGTAGCTTTGACTTACAAAGCGGATGACGGTGAAGAGTATTTATTGAATCTGATTGATACACCAGGACACGTAGACTTCACATATGAAGTATCACGCAGTCTTGCTGCATGTGAAGGTGCTCTGCTGGTTGTGGATGCGGCTCAGGGAATTGAAGCCCAAACACTTGCCAATGTGTATCTGGCACTGGATAACAACCTTGAAATTCTACCAGTTATCAACAAAATTGACCTTCCAAGTGCTGATCCTGAACGGGTGAAGCAGGAAGTGGAAGATGTTATTGGTTTGGACACAAGTAATGCGGTTTTGGCTTCAGCCAAATCAGGCATCGGAATCAAAGAAATTTTGGAGCAAGTGGTGCAAAGTGTTCCTGCACCAATCGGTGATCCTGACCAACCTTTGAAAGCGCTGATTTTTGACTCGCACTATGACCCGTACAAAGGTGTAATCGTATATGTACGTGTTGTCGACGGCAAAATCAAATCCGGTTCCAAAATCAAAATGATGGCAACAGGTAAATCATTTGAAGTCATTGAAGTTGGTGCGTTCAAACCTCGCATGACCATCGTGGACGAGCTGAACGTGGGTGATGTTGGATTTATCGTTGCAGGTATTCGGCATGTTGGCGATACACAAGTCGGGGATACCGTAACGGATGCCAAAAATCCAACACCAGAGCCTTTGCCGGGTTATCGTAAAATTAACCCAATGGTGTATTGTGGTCTCTATCCGATCGAAACCTCCGACTATGTTGATCTGCGTGAAGCATTGGAGAAATTGCAGTTGAACGATGCGTCTCTGAGCTTTGAACCGGAAACATCCAGTGCACTCGGTTTTGGATTCCGTTGTGGATTCCTTGGACTGCTTCACATGGACGTTATTCAGGAGCGGATCGAGCGGGAGTTCAACATTCCGTTGATTACAACGGCACCAAGTGTAATCTACCACGTCACTTTAACGAATGGTGAAGTGATGAAAATCGACAACCCATCCAACTATCCTGAGGTGGGACGGATTGATTACGTCGAGGAACCATATGTTAAGGCAGATATCATCGTACCGAATGATTATGTAGGTACCATTATGGAACTGTGTCAGAATAAACGCGGTGAATATGTGAATATGGAATATCTGGACACGACCCGGGTTACCATTACCTATGAAATTCCGTTGTCCGAGATTGTATATGACTTCTTCGACCAGTTGAAATCCGGTACCAAAGGATATGCGTCTCTGGATTATGAGCTGTCCGGTTACCGTCAGTCCAATCTGGCGAAAATGGATATTGTACTTAATGGCGAGCAGGTTGATGCCCTGTCCTTCATCGTTCACCGTGACCGTGCCTATAACCGCGGACGCATTGTCTGTGAGAAGCTGCGCGAGCTGATTCCACGGCAAATGTTCGAGGTGCCGATTCAAGCATCTGTAGGTACCAAGGTCGTTGCCCGTGAAACGGTAAAAGCCATGCGTAAAAACGTACTTGCCAAGTGTTATGGTGGTGACATCTCGCGGAAACGGAAACTGCTTGAGAAGCAGAAGGAAGGTAAGAAGCGGATGAAGCAGGTTGGTAACGTTGAGGTGCCGCAAGAGGCATTTATGGCGGTACTGAAAATTGATGATTAAGACGTTTGCTTGCAAACGTCACGTGAATCCTTTCGGTACATCAATAATTTGTGTATGAAAGGATAAACGATATTTTTTCTCAGGTACAACACAGAATATTAAATAACGAAGCTGAAAGGGAAGCCGGATGGCTTTCCTTTTTTCAAATAGAGGGGGACTTGCCATGACATTGGCAGCACACAGCCGGAAGACAGGTGCGCCCCAAGCGGTGTATCTACACATTCCCTTTTGCACGAATAAGTGTTTTTATTGCGACTTTAACTCCTACGTTCTGAAAGATCAGCCCGTGATGCAATATCTCGAAGCGCTGGAACGGGAGATGGAACATACAGTTAAGGCAAATCCACCGGGTGAGATCAAGACCATATTTGTAGGTGGTGGTACGCCAACAGCTCTGAAACCGGATGAAATGGCCGTATTCCTTCGTTCAGTGAAGACGTATTTCCCCAATTGGGCCGACGATATTGAATTTTCGATGGAAGCGAACCCGGGGACAACCGATGCGGAGAAGCTCGCTGCAATGAAAGAAGGCGGCGTAAACCGTGTCAGCTTTGGCGTTCAGGCTTTTCAGAATGATCTGCTGACAGGCATTGGCCGTATTCATAATACGGATGATGTATATCGGAGTCTGGAGAACGCTCGAAAAGCGGGACTGACTAATCTGTCCATTGACCTGATGTTCGGATTGCCGAACCAGACTGTAGGGATGTTGAATGAGAGTATCGACAAAGCACTGGAACTGGATCTGCCGCATTACTCCATCTACAGCCTGAAAGTGGAAGAGAATACCCTTTTCCATACACTGTATCAGAAGAACCAACTCCCTCTTCCTCATGAAGATGATGAGCTTGAGATGTATCTTCTATTAATGAGACGTATGAAAGAAGCAGGCTATGGACAATACGAGATCAGTAATTTTGCCAAGCCAGGCTTCGAGAGTCGTCACAATATTACGTACTGGCGCAATGAGGACTACTACGGTCTGGGTGCAGGTGCACATGGATATGTAGGCCGCGAACGTCATATGAATATTAAAGGTATAAATCCTTATGTTGAAGCTTCACGAGCGGGATTGCCTCGTCTGGATCATTTTGAGATTGCTCGCCCGGAGGCTATGGAAGATTATCTGATGGTTGGACTGAGAATGCTGGAGGGGGCTTCAGCCTCACGGTTTAGCGAACAGTTTGGAGAGTCCATGGAAGAAGTGTTTGCGAAGCCTTTGGGTAAAATGTTGAACGCAGGGTTGCTTGAGCGTACGGCAGACGGCTTCCGACTGAGCGAGCAGGGTATCCTGTTCGGAAATGACGTTTTTGCGGAGTTTATCGGGTCCATATCGCTGAATTCGTAGCTTGAAATTCTATACGCTCTGTTGTATATTTATTCATATTGATTTTACAGAGCGTGTTAATTTAACAACTACGAAGTCAGCTTTCCTCTGGAAAGCTTGGTAATAGGAGGAGAGCAGGATGTCGGTAATATGCAGAAAAGCCGTGCCGGAAGATGTTGAACCACTGTATGAAATGATTAAGGGCTATGCAGAGCGTGGGATCATGCTTCCGCGATCACGGGAAATACTGCACCGGCAGCTGGAGCACTTTGTTGTAGCCGAAGTTGATGGTGAAGTGGTGGGTTGCGGATCGCTTTGTCGTCTGGGGAATGATCTGGTAGAAGTCAGATCACTCGGCATCTCGGAAGGGCACAAAGGGCTTGGTATTGGCTCCCGATTGTTGGATCGATTGGTAGAAGAGGCGGAGAAACAACAGATTCCCAAGGTGATGGCGTTGACATATGAAGTATCCTTCTTCCTCAAAAACGGCTTTGCCGTGGTGGAAAAAGAAATTTTCCCCGAGAAAGTATGGACGGACTGTGTTCATTGCAGCAAGCAGGATTGTTGTGACGAGATCGCGGTATTGAAAGAGCTTAACGTTTCAGCTTAACAATTGAATGGACTGCATGGATCGAGCCGAGTCAGCCTCTGCCCTACATGCAGTCTTTTTTTACTTCAAAGTATGTTCAATAAAGTTTGTTAGGACTCGTCGACATTGGTCTATACTATAAATAGATGAGCCCACTCATCAAACTCACTTGACAATGTTCACGTCAGTTTGGTATTTTTGTATTACCGCTTAGCACTCATCTAACCGGAGTGCTAACGACATGGGACAGTACAGTCAGAAGGAGGGAATACTCACCATGTTAACAGAGCGTCAACGAATGATTCTGAACGCTATAGTGGATGACTATATCCGTTCAGCTGAGCCCGTAGGGTCCCGGAGCATTTCCAAAAGGGGAGATGTTGGATACAGTCCGGCGACGATCCGTAATGAAATGGCGGATCTTGAAGATATGGGCTTTCTGGAACAGCCGCATACATCGGCTGGGCGCATTCCATCCCATAAAGGCTATCGATATTATGTCGATCATTTGGTTCCCTGGAATCAGGTGGAACCTCAGGAGTTGGATGATCTGAAGTCGTTCTTCGCTGAAAAGCTGAACGTCATGGAACAAGTTATTCAGCATGCATCCAATATTTTGTCACATATGACCAATTATACTTCAATCCTGCTTGGGCCTGAAGTATTCCATACGTCCCTGCGTCACTTCCAATTGCTTCCGCTGAACGAGAGTGAAGCTGTGGCAATCATTGTGACCAATACAGGTCAGGTGGAGAACAAGACCGTCCAGATTCCACCAGAAATCTCGGTTGCCGAGATGGAAAATGTGGTTCGTTTGTTAAATACCAAGCTTGTGGGCGTACCCATCTACAAATTAAAATCCCGTCTTTATACCGAACTTGGGCAAGAGATGGAGCGGCATATTACACGTTACGAGGAAGTTATGCAGGTGCTGAACAGTGCCTTTGACAATGAACATGATAATCGTCTGTTCCTCAGTGGTGCCACCAATATGTTGACTCAACCTGAATTTAAAGATATCGAAAAGGTAAAAGATATTCTTGACCTGCTGGAAGAGACACCAACACTCATGAAATTGATGATGCCCGTGCCGGGTGGATCTGGTATTCAAGTGCGAATCGGCACTGAGAATGATCATGAAGCCTTTGCCAACTGCAGCCTGATTACAGCCTCCTATTCATTGGACGGTGAGGCTTTGGGTTCGATTGGTATTCTGGGACCCACGCGAATGGATTATGCACGTGTCATTCATATTCTAAATACACTATCCCGTGACTTGACGGCGATGCTGACGCATCGGTTCAAATAAGATTCGGGAATGAACCATTTCATTCGTATAAGGAGGTGAACATCTTGAAAGAGGAGCAATCATTTACAGAAGAACAAGAGGTAACAACAGCTGAGCAGGAGCCTATTAATGAAGCTGGCGCTGCAGAAGCACAAGCTGAGGAGATCGCTGATCAGGAGCAGGATGAGCTTGCGCGTCTGAAGGCTGAAGCTGAAGAGCAACAGCAGCGTTATGTCCGTGCACAGGCTGATTTTGATAACTTCCGTCGTCGTACGCAGAAGGAAAAAGAAGAATTGGCTAAATATGCTTCGATGAAGCTGGTCACCGAACTGGTACCGGTTATTGATAACTTCGAGCGCGCCATGGCTACTGTACCGGAAGGAGCAGAGGTCGAATCTTTCTCCAAGGGCATGCAAATGATCTTCCGTCAATTGGAAACGGTGATGAATAACGAAGGTCTGACGGCTATGGAATCGGTAGGACAACCGTTCAATCCTGAATTCCACCAAGCGATTATGCAAGTGGAGAGCGACGAGTACGAAGAAGGTATCGTTGTTGAGGAAGTCCAAAAAGGCTACATGCTGAAAGATAAAGTGCTTCGTCCAGCTATGGTTAAAGTCAGCTCATAATTTCCTTATGGGGAGGTATGAGTCGGCTCCTTGGTTGAACAATGTGGGCGAAGTTTAATATAAAGGTTTGTACACATAGAGCACGATTAGCAACATGAACATCTAAATAAGGGTCAGATCAGACCCATTCATTTTAAATTGTTGAGGAGGAAATTTTCGGATGAGCAAAGTAATTGGTATTGACTTAGGAACAACAAACTCATGCGTAGCAGTAATGGAAGGCGGCGAGGCTGTCGTAATTCCAAATCCGGAGGGCGCACGCACAACTCCATCCGTAGTTGGTTTCAAAAAAGATGGGGAGCGCGTTGTCGGTGAAACAGCAAAACGTCAAGCGATTACCAATCCGGATCGTACGATCATGTCGATCAAACGTCACATGGGTACTTCCCACAAGGAAACAATCGATGGCAAAGACTACTCTGCACAAGAGATCTCTGCAATCATCCTGCAAAAATTGAAATCTGATGCTGAAGCTTATCTGGGTCAAACGGTAACTCAAGCCGTTATCACTGTACCAGCTTACTTCAACGACAGTCAGCGTCAAGCGACTAAAGATGCGGGTAAAATTGCAGGTTTGGAAGTTCTGCGTATCGTCAACGAGCCTACAGCAGCAGCTTTGGCATACGGTATGGAGAAATCCGAAGACCAAACGATTCTCGTATATGACCTGGGTGGTGGTACGTTCGACGTATCCATTCTTGAACTGGGTGACGGCTTCTTCGAAGTTAAAGCAACTAGCGGGGACAACCAACTGGGTGGCGATGACTTTGACCAAGTGATCATTGATTATCTCGTAAGTGAATTCAAAAAAGATCAAGGCATTGACTTGAGTAAAGATAAAGCGGCGGTTCAACGTTTGAAAGATGCAGCGGAAAAGGCGAAAAAAGAACTTTCCGGCGTATTGACTACAACGATCTCCTTGCCGTTCATCACGGTAGCTGATGGCGTTCCTCAGCATTTGGAGTTGAACCTGAGCCGTGCGAAATTCGAAGAAATCTCTGCAGGTCTGGTTGAGCGTACGCTTGAACCAACTCGTCGTGCATTGAGCGATGCGGGTATGACAGCTAACGATATCGACAAGATCGTATTGGTTGGTGGTTCCACACGTATTCCTGCAGTTCAAGAAGCAATCAAAAAACTGACGGGTAAAGAGCCTCACAAAGGCGTTAACCCGGATGAGGTTGTAGCCTTGGGTGCCGCTGTACAAGCGGGCGTACTGACAGGTGACGTGAAAGACGTTGTATTGCTCGACGTAACTCCATTGTCCCTAGGTATCGAAACAGCAGGCGGCGTGTTCACTAAAATGATCGAGCGTAACACAACGATCCCTACAAGCAAATCTCAAGTATTCTCCACGTATGCAGACAATCAACCAAGTGTTGAGATTCATGTTCTGCAAGGTGAGCGTGAGATGGCAGCGGGTAACAAATCACTTGGACGTTTCATGTTGGGTGATATTCCACCAGCTCCACGTGGCGTTCCACAGATCGAAGTTAGCTTCGATATTGATGCCAACGGTATCGTTAACGTATCTGCAACAGATAAAGGTACGAACAAAACTCAAAAAATCACAATCACTTCTTCCAGCGGTTTGAGCGATGAAGAAGTTGAGCAAATGATGAAAGATGCTGAGTTGCACGCTGAAGAAGATAAAAAACGCAGAGAACTCGTTGAAGCGAAAAACAGTGCAGATCAACTGATCTACTCTGTTGACAAAACGATCAAAGATCTTGGCGAAAAAGCAGATGCTGGCGAAGTTGAAAAAGCGAATGCTGCTAAAGAAAAACTGCAAGGTGTTCTGGCTTCCGACAACCTGGAAGATATCAAAGCGGCTACAGAAGAACTGACAGAGATCGTTCAACAACTGTCCGTGAAACTGTATGAGCAAGCTCAGGCGCAAGAGCAAGAAGCGCAAGGTGCTGAAGAGCAACAAGGTTCCGCTAAACGTGATAACGTCGTAGACGCTGATTACGAAGTTGTGGATGAAGATAAAAAACAAAACTAATTCGTAGTTCTACGCGAATTAAACATCGGTGACGTTCGAATTAGAGGGAAAGTCATAGCCGGGGCTCCCGCGCTTTGGCTTTCCTTTTGTCACGATGTGCGATATGGTGAATGATATGGGGGTGGAAGAGTGGCTGAAAAGCGTGATTATTATGAGGTGCTTGGCGTTAGTAAAACAGCTAACGACGATGAGATTAAAAAGGCTTACCGTAAGCTTGCCCGTCAGTATCACCCTGACGTAAACAAGGCTGCTGATGCGGAAGCTAAATTTAAAGAAGTCAAAGAAGCTTATGACGTAGTGAGTGATAGTCAGAAGCGTGCACAATATGATCAATATGGTCATGTCGATCCGAATCAGGGTGGATTCGGTGGTGGCGGTGATTTTGGCGGCGGCGGATTTGGCGACATCTTCGACATGTTCTTTGGCGGTGGTGGCGGTGGACGACGTGATCCAAATGCTCCGCAACGGGGGAATGATCTGCAGTACACCATGACAATTGAGTTCAAGGAAGCGGTATTCGGTAAAGAAACCGATATTACAATTCCGCGTACTGAAGGCTGTGATACCTGTCATGGTTCAGGTGCCAAACCTGGAACGAAACCGGAAACCTGCTCGGTCTGCCATGGTAGCGGTCAGCAGGAAGTTGTGCAAAATACACCGTTTGGTCGTATGGTGAATCGTCGTGCATGTTCGAACTGTAGCGGTTCGGGCCAAATTATCAAAGAAAAATGTACAACGTGCAGTGGCAGCGGGAAAGTCCGCAAGCAACGCAAAATTCATGTTCGCATTCCAGCGGGTGTGGATGACGGAGCGCAACTGCGTATGACAGGTGAGGGCGAGGGAGGCCTGCGTGGCGGACCAGCCGGAGATCTGTATATTGTCATTCGCGTGAAATCACATGATTTCTTCGAGCGTGAAGGCGACGATATTTATTGCGAAATCCCACTTACCTTTGCTCAGGCAGCTCTGGGAGATGAAGTTGAGATCCCGACGTTGACCGAGAAAGTGAAACTGAAAGTACCAGCGGGTACACAAACGGGTACGTATTTCCGTCTCAAAGGCAAGGGCGTACCACGCTTGCGCGGTATGGGGCAAGGGGATCAGCATGTGAAAGTGGTTGTGGTTACACCTAGTAAGCTGAATGACGAGCAGAAAGATCTGCTTCGCCAAATTGCTGCGCTGGATGGAGAGCAAACACATGAGCATGAACAATCTTTCTTTGATCGAGTGAAACGTGCATTTCGCGGCGACTGAGAATAAAATATAGCAAGTCCAAAAGGACACCACAGCGGTTTTTTACCGCAGGGTGTCCTTTTTTTGTACGCCTTTTTTTAGTGGTTCAGCCGTTTTGGCAAAATCCATGGATATATGCTATGAAGAGCAACAGCAATTTGTGGGAGCATTTCGGTATATTCTGCGCGAACTTGCGGAAAGATAGCATGGCGAGAATGATATGCATAGCTGATATGCGAGAAATTAGGGAAGCAGGTGAAGCGGATGACCGAGAAAAATATTTTGGCGTACTTTCACAGCCCGGAGCAGGCCCAAGGGGCGGCCAAAAAACTGGAGGCATTGCGAGTGGAGGACCTGTCCATTAATCGATTCAGCCGATATGCGGGTGTAGGACCAAGCGGGGCTTCCTACAAGCCGGGCGTTTCCGGCAGTTTTTCATCATGGGTGCCCGATTCGATGCAAACAAATGCCAGTGCTGGAATCATGGCTGCAGCAGACCCTTCTGCGAGCGGCATGAGTGATGGTGGACAAGGTGGACCTACAGGAAGGGATGTATTACTTACTGTCATCGTAGATGAATCGGTACATCACCGCGCCATGTCCATAATCGAACAAGCCGGTGGAATGATCTAGTTTCAAGAGATGTATAAAGATGAACAGTGAATTACACTTTAATGGAGAGTGTAGAACCAATCTGAAGAAGCGAAGCGTTCGCCTTTATCTCCGGATTTCTCCCTTTAAGAAGGAAGTTGAAGAAATCTGGGGATAACAGCGATCGGAGGTATGGTACTACAATCGGAGTGTTACAGTGTAACACTTCTTAGTTCATTTTAATTTAGAGGAGGAGCATTACAATGGCAGAACATGAACGTCCGGGCAAGATTCTAACAAAAACGGAAAAAATGAAACGTATGCAATCCGCAAAAAATGAGGACGTGGAATTCAGCGCTGAAGCTGCGGATCATGAAGATATAGAAGCACTACGCCGCAGTGAAGCGGCTGATCGACGTCAGGGACGGGAGCTTCATGACTGAAGATCGCTCGGCAGTGACCCTCGAAGCTGTTTTTACAAGCTGGACGGAGGCCGAGTCTGCACGTAGAGCCCTGGCATTGTTGCACCCGAACCAATTGAGTATCGAGAGCCTTAGCAATGAAACGTCTGCATTAGACTCACACGATGTTACGGGCTCTGATAATTCTCCTACAGCCATTGTCGGCGGATTCAGTGGTGAACTGAATGTACTTGCTCTGATTAGTGATGACACGGAAATGTTATCCAATGGTCAGGTGTATGATACGCCTGAAGAGGATTCGGTAAACAGGTTTAAACAAGAAATTTTGTTAACCGTGTCCGTATCGAACGATTCGCTCCCGCAAGCCGCAGAGATGATCACGCAGAATGGTGGACGCTTTTGCTAAATCAGATTAGAATGTTGCAACATGCTGAAGTAAATGAATCACATATGTATATTAGACGACAGGATATTCGAGCAGCCAGACTGCGGATATCCTGTTTTGTTTTTCTTTTACTGGTGCGGCTTTGTACTCCGGCTCGCTTGTGTAGTACAATAGTTGGGATGTTTGAAAAATGAGGAGGAAAAACCAAGTATGTTATGGCATGAACTAACAATACATACCACAGAAGAAGCTGTGGAGATGATTTCGAATTTTTTACATGAAGCGGGTGCTGGAGGGGTTTCGATAGAAGAGTCCGGTACTTTAAATAAAAAACGGGACACCACATATGGTGAGTTATACGATGTTCCTTTGAATGATATTCCTGAAGGCTTTGCGGTCATCAAAGGGTACTTCTCCGAAGGTACGGATATGGTTGCACTACAGTCAGAAGTTAATCCTAGAATTGAGGAACTCTCTGAATTCGGAATTGATACAGGTGAGGTTCGCTATGAGACGCGTACAGTGGATGAAAATGACTGGGCAACAGCCTGGAAGCAATATTTCAAGCCGGTACGTGTATCGGAACGTCTGACGATTAAACCAACGTGGGAAGAGTATACGCCAGAAAGTCCAGATGAGAAAATTATTGAGCTTGATCCCGGTATGGCTTTTGGTACAGGAACACACCCAACAACCTCTCTCTGCTTGCGCACACTGGAAACGGTTATTCAGGGCGGTGAGGAAGTCATTGACGTAGGTACAGGTTCTGGCATCTTGGCTATAGGCGCGATTAAACTCGGGGCAAAACATGTGCTGGCGCTCGATCTTGATCCGGTTGCGGTAATCAGCGCCAGGGAGAATGTGGATCTGAACGGGTTGGAGCAACAAATTACGGTTAAAGAAAGTGATCTGTTGTCCGTCCTTGGGAGTCAAGACCCTGCGCTTGGCGTGCAACTGCCAGTTAAGGTTGTTGTGGCGAACATTCTGGCTGAGATCATTTTGTTGTTCGTGGACGATGTGTACAATGCGCTTGAGTCGGGTGGCACCTATATTGTGTCGGGCATCTGGAAGAACAAAGAACAAGTGGTGCATGATGCGTTGGTAGCCTCCGGGTTTGAAGTGAGTGCGATCCATCGTGATGAGGATTGGCTGGCGTATGTAGCCAGAAAGGGGTAACGTATGGACTTTTGGAATTCGTTCTTTCGTTATCCGATTGATCAGCTTCCGTTTTTCCTGCTGACGATCCTGATCGCATTTACGGTGCATGAATTCTCGCATGCGTATTTTGCCAACAAATTTGGTGATCCGACAGCCAAGCTATTGGGTCGGGTCACACTGAATCCGGTTGTACATTTTGACTTGTTTGGGGTGCTGTTGCTCATTATTGCCGGCTTCGGTTGGGCTCGTCCGGTTCCGGTTAACCGGGCTAACTTCGACAAGCCAAGGTTGATGGGCATCATCGTATCCGCAGCAGGGCCTCTGAGTAATCTGTTGCTGGCGATCATCGGTACAATCATCTATGCGTCACTGGTTGGTTCGGGAGCACTCGGCGGTATAGATAATGAGCGGTTGCTGACAGCAATCACGACGTTCTTCGCTATTTTTAACTTAACCAACTTTTTCTTGTTCCTGTTTAACTTGATTCCGTTGCCACCTCTGGATGGTTATCGGATTCTAGAAGATGTACTGCCACCTTCACTCAGCCGCAAGCTGCAAGGGGTGGAGCAATGGTCCATTTTTATTTTCTTATTAATTCTTGTTATTCCTCCGTTGCAAAATGTGACGATTCAACCTTTGTATGAGTTTGCGCAAACAATGTATGTGGATCTGGCAAAGGTGATTATTGAATTATATCGCTAAAAGCGCATCTTGTATTGGACCGGAATACTGGTCAGAAACACGTAAAAGTTGTATGATCATCTGTGGCGATTGGATTCATGCCTGTCTTAAGGCGGGGTGAATTCCAGTCATAACAGGACAGAATGGGTGGATTGACTAATGCAGCGATATTTTGTATCTGCAGAACAGTTTAATGAACACGATGTGATCATCACAGGTGATGATGCACGCCATATTGGTAGGGTCATGCGTGGTAAACCTGGAGATAAACTGATTGTCAGTGACGGAAACTCCAGAGAAGCACTCGTCGAAATTGAGACCATTGAAGTTGGCCAAGTGACAGCGAATATTGTGGAACCTCTCGAGATGGACCGTGAAGCACGGATTCGAGTAACTGTGGCACAGAGTCTGCCCAAGGGCGACAAGATGGAAACAGTTATCCAGAGATGTACTGAGATCGGAGCGGTATCCTTTGTACCTTTCCTATCAGAACGTACAATTGTGCAATATGATGCCAAGAAAGAAGGCAAACGGTTGGAGCGGTGGCGAAAAATTGCCAAGGAAGCTGCCGAACAGAGTCATCGGAATCGCATTCCATCCGTCGAGCAGCCGCTTTCCTGGAAAGGGCTGTTATCTTCTTTTGAGGGCTATAGTCTGGTATGTTATTGTTATGAGAAAGAAAACGGTAAACAGCTGAGAGATGCATTGAAACCGTTTGTTGAGCAGCTTGCACCTGATGCAAGTGCAGAAGTACTGATCGTTGTTGGACCGGAAGGTGGATTTTCTGAGAAGGAGACGGCAGAGGCTGATCAGGCAGGTGCTGTATCTGTTGGACTGGGCAAACGCATTTTGCGTGCTGAGACAGCTGGAATGGCAGCACTAACTTGCGTGCTATATGAATCCGGAGAAATGGGAGGAATGTAATTATGCCATCCGTGGCGTTTTACACCTTAGGCTGCAAAGTTAATTTCTATGATACAGAGGCGATTTGGCAATTGTTCAAAAACGAAGGTTACGATCAAGTGGACTTTGATGAACAGACAGCGGACGTATACTTGATTAATACTTGTACAGTAACCAATACCGGCGACAAAAAGAGCCGTCAAATTATTCGTCGTGCCATTCGGCGCAACCCGGAGGCGATCGTGGCTGTTACAGGCTGCTATGCGCAGACTTCTCCGGCAGAGATTCTGGATATCCCTGGGGTGGATCTGGTTATCGGTACACAGGACCGTGACAAGATTTTGCCATATGTTAATGAAATTCAAGAGTCCCGTCAACCGGTTAACGCGGTGCGTAATATTATGAAAACCCGTGTGTTTGAAGAAATGGACGTACCGGATTTTGCTGACCGTACCCGCGCATTCCTGAAGATTCAGGATGGTTGCAATAACTTCTGTACATTCTGCATTATTCCATGGTCTCGGGGGCTTTCACGCAGCCGTGAGGCAAGCAGCATTATTCAACAGGCGCATCAACTCGTACACGCCGGATACAAGGAGATTGTTCTGACGGGTATTCATACAGGTGGTTATGGCGATGACATGGAGAATTATGATCTCACCGATCTGCTGTGGGATCTGGACAAGGTGGAAGGTTTGGAGCGTATTCGAATCAGCTCGATTGAAGCTAGTCAGATCGATGACCGCATGCTCGACGTGATCCAACGTTCGGATAAACTCGTTCGTCACTTCCATATTCCACTGCAAGCGGGGGATGATACGGTGTTGAAACGCATGCGCCGCAAATATACGACAGAAGAGTTTTACAATAAGATGCTTCGCATTCGGGAAGCGATGCCGGATGTAGCGATTACAACAGACATTATTGTTGGATTTCCAGGTGAGACCGATGAGATGTATCGGAATGGCTATGAGCTGATGCGGAAGATCGGTTTCTCCGAAATGCACGTATTCCCTTATTCCAAGCGTACGGGTACGCCAGCAGCACGAATGGAAGATCAGGTGGACGAAGAGGTCAAAAATGCACGTGTGCATGAACTGATTGAGTTGTCTGAGCAGATGCAGCTGGAATACGCTGAGCAGTTTGTTGGACAGGTACTTGATGTTATTCCCGAAGGTGAAGCCAAGGGTCGTGAGGGAAGTGGCAAGCTGCACGGTTATAGCGACAACTACATTCAACTGGTCTTTGACGGAACCATGGATATGGTCGGTAAAGTGTGCCGAGTCAAAGTCGTTGATGCTGGTGTCAACGAGAGTCAGGCTACGCTGGTACGGGTGTTGGAAGATAATCTGAAGTCCGCCGCGATGTGATCGAGGCGTCAGAAACAAGGATTTCATTTCCTTGGGGAGCTTACCCGGGGAGATGAGGTCCTTCTTTTGCAAAAAATAAGATATTGAAGTCGATGGGGGAGAGTACGATGAACAAAAAAGAAATTTCAGCAGGCGGAGTTGTGTATAGAAAAGGGGAAGACGGACGTCTTCAAATTCAGCTTATCGTAGATCGTTATGGTAAAACAACTCTCGCCAAGGGCAAAATGGAAGATGGAGAAACAATCGAACAGACGGCACTGCGCGAGATTTTGGAAGAGACAGGTATGGTGGGTCGTATTGTAGAGCCAGTTGATATCATTGCATATACGTACCAACATGCAGACTTTGGCCCGGTGGACAAGGAAGTTCATTATTATCTCGTAGAAGCCGAGAGTGGTGATCTACAGCCTCAGATTGAAGAAATCAAAGGTGTGGATTGGTATGCTCCGGAAGAAGCATGGTCCAGACAGCAGCAGAGCGGATATGATAATAACGATGACATCTTGCGTGTAGCACTGAACAAATTGGGCATTAATGTATAACTCACTATAGTTCTAGTCTTGGTTCAGTTAGCCGGGTGTTCTGTGGGTCTGGATAGGCAGATCATCAAGCCACAGGTGACTTCGCCGCGGGGGCGTGGACCGGTGGTTTTTTGTGCCAGATGGGCAAGTAACAGAATGGCAAAGCAAGCAGTGAACTGGTGATGTTAAAAAGGGTCTGGGCATGCGCAATCTGTGCCCCGTTGTCCGCTGACAGCCAGGCCGAAGCTGCATGCAGCTGGCCGATCAGCGGCATAAAGAGCAGCGCTCCCGCAATGTTTAATACAACATGGGAGGCTGCGACAAATTTGCCTGCGGATGCGCCGCCCGCGGCAGCGATCACAGCGGTGATGCAGGTCCCCACGTTGGACCCGATCACAATGGCGATGCCGATCTCCACAGGCAATACCCCTGTGGCTGCGAGCGTAATCGCCATGCTAATGACAGCTGCGCTGCTGTGAATGAGCGCGGTAAGACAGGCACCTGCCAGGAAGCCCCACCACAAGCTGTCGGCCGAGCGGTCGAGAAACCATTGAAATACACCCATGCTCCGCAAGGGTAAGGCAATGGATTGCATCACCTGTATGCCTGTCATGACAAGTGCAAATCCCGCAGCTGCCAGGAAGCTGTACTGGATGTTAAACAAAGTCCGGCGTGTGCGCTCAGGCGCGGCCAGATTGCGTTCACCAAGCACAACAAACATGGCCCAGCCCGTCAGCGACAGGACAAGCAATGGCAGGGAAGCGCGTCCGATCTGCAGTCCCACCAGCTCCGTCGTCAGACATGTCCCGATGTTGGTGCCGAGGATGATGCCGAGTGTGCGTCCATAGGTGATTAATCGGGCATTCGCCAGTCCAATGGTGAGTACGGTGACAGCCGTACTGCTCTGTAACAAGGCCGTTGCACCTGCACTGAAGGCCATGCCTTTCCATGGAGCAGAGGTGGCGCGATTGAGCCAACCTGCCAACATGGGACCTGCCATACGCTGCAAGGCCGTCTCCATCAGCTTCATGCCACCAAAAAAGATAATAAGCCCATAGAGTAGGGGCAATATCACATCTCTAAACATAGAACATCATTCCTTCCGTCCGGTTCCTTACCTCATCCTATGAGTAAATAGAGACAACCATGACAAGCCTAAAGGAAATCAGAGGGAAGCCAGCCTCCCACAATTCAAGTATTTCAATTGCTGCACCCCAATTCGAAAGATACGGTGATTCGTGCAAACGTAGCGAAGAAGACGAAATTGTTACCGAAGAAGCGAAGCGCTCGCCTTTATCCCCGGATTTCCCCTTTTAAAGAAAGGGAATCGAAAAATCTGGGGATAACAGCGATCAGGGGAACAATTCGTCGTCGCAGCGTCATCTAATTGCCGCACCCCAATTCAAAAGATACGGTGATTCGTGCAAGCGTAGTGGAGGGGACGAAATCGAATCTGAAGAAGCGAAGCGTGCGCCTTTGTCTCCGGATTTTCCCTTTAAAAAAGGGAATCAAAAAAATCTGGAGACAACAGTGATCAGAGGAACAATTCGTCGCCGTAGCGTCATCCAATTGCCGCACCCCAATTCGAAAGATACGGTGCTTTGTGCAAGTGTAGTGGAGGGGACGAAATCGAATCTGAAGAAGCGAAGCGTGCGCCTTTGTCTCGGATTTTCCCTTTAAAGAAGGGAATCAAAAAAATCTGGAGACAACAGCGATCGGAAGATCGATTCGTAACCGAAACGCCACCTACGCGCCGCACCAAACCTGTCTTTTGAACTATTAAATTAAAGGAAGTGGATCTACCTTGCCATCAGTTACACTCGAACGCAGTCGCAAAAAGCGGCTTGAACATGCACATCCATGGATATTTAACAATGAAATTGCCTCAGTTGACGGAAACCCGGAGCCGGGAGATCTGGTCAATGTATTGAATCATCAAGGTCGCTATCTGGCGACAGGTTATTACAATCCCGCATCTCAGATCACGGTAAGGGTTGTAGCTTATCAACCCCTGGAGTCCGAACAGATGGATACGGCGTTCTTTGTAGCGCGTTTTCGCGATTGCCTGCGTCATCGGGAACGTTTTATCCAGGATGGAGAGGCTTATCGTCTCGTTTATGGCGAAGCTGATTTTTTGCCAGGATTAATCGTTGACCGATTCGGCAGCATTCTCGTTGTACAGTTGCTCACACTTGGTATGGATCGTTGCCGTGAAGCTATCGTTCAGGCACTCATTGAAGTGATGCAGCCTGAAGGCATATATGAGCGCAGTGACGTCTCAATTCGTGAACTGGAAGGTTTGGAGCAGACCAAAGGTCCACTGTATGGAGAATGCCCAAGACATGTCACCGTTACCGAGAATGGACTACTCATTAAAGTCGATATCGTGGAAGGACAGAAGACAGGTTACTTCTTCGACCAACGTGAGAATCGTGCAGCGATTGAACCGCTTATGAAGGGTTGGGGCTATAAGAGTGGAATCACACTCCAAACGACTGAGCAGGACGGCACAGAGCAGCTCTTGCCTGTGAATAAAAGCGGTAAGGTAGTTACATTCCCTTATTGGGATGGTGCCACCGTACTGGAGTGCTTCTCACACACGGGCAGCTTCACGTTAAATGCTTGCAAATATGGAGCCAAGAAAGTGACTTGTCTTGATATATCGGAGCATGCCATTGAAAGTGCACGAACGAATGTCGAACTGAATGGTTTCACCGACCGTGTCGAATTCGTAGTTGCCGATGCATTCCAGTACTTGCGTGAACAAGTGAAAGGACTGGATGAACGTACTGCACGTGCGCGTGCTGGCGAACAAAAAGTAGATACTTCCAAAGCGCTTGCAGCTGGCGGTAAGACGTTTGATGTAGTGATCCTCGATCCCCCAGCGTTTGCCAAGACGAAATCAGCAGTCAAAGGCGCATGCCGTGGATATAAGGATATCAACCTGCAAGGAATGAAACTGGTTAATGAGGGCGGATATTTGGTAACAGCCAGCTGTTCGTATCACATGCGTCCTGACCTTTTCTTGGACACCATTGCCGATGCAGCGGAAGATGCTGGCAAAGTGCTTCGTCTGATCGACTGGAAGGCAGCCGGTAAGGACCACCCGCAAATTTTGGGCGTGGATGAAGGACATTACCTCAAATTTGCTATTTTCGAGGTGCGCAGCAAAAAGAATTAGAGGAGTCTCTTTTTACTTTTTTTAATCCTTCGTGAGATAAAGTGAAGTTTAAATGAATGATACTTTCGGTTAAAAGTCCACAGTGTGAACAGCTGCGGGCTTTTTGCCGTGTTAACGGAGAGAATCTCCGGTTTTACCGGATAGTGGCAAACGTATGTTCCGAACCAAGTCAGATATGTTATACTGGGAATTAAAATCTTGTACGTGTGGTTTGGAGGATTAGACATGTCCGTTCGTTTTCTTATTGGCCGGGCAGGCAGCGGCAAAAGCTCGCTGATTAGCCGGGAAATTACATCCTTGCTTCAAAAGGAGCCGCAAGGTAAACCTTTGATTTTACTCGTTCCCGAACAGAGTTCCTTTCGAACAGAGCAGGCATTGGTGTCTTCTGGAGCAATTAAAGGTACCATGCGTGCAGAAGTGCTCGGCTTTCGCCGATTAGCTTACCGCATAATGCAGGAAGCAGGCGGTTCTGCTCGTATTCCAATCGGAGCCGAAGGCAAAAAGATGCTGCTCTATAAGGTCATCCAGCGTCGTAAGGAAGAATTGAAGCTGTTTGGTGCATCTGGCAGCCAGCTGGGTTTTATAGGCGAATTAAATGACTTATATAGTGAGTTTAAACGTTATGAAGTTGATCCATCTTTGCTGGAAGAAGGGTTGTCTGGAGGGTATACCTCATCCTCTTCGCCAATTCTGGAGGACAAGTTGCATGACTTGAATCTGATCTATCGTGACTATGAACAGGAACTGACCAATTTATATATTGATGATGAAGATACGTTGACCGAACTGACAGAGCGCCTGTCTGAAAGTACATTGCTGCAGGATGCTCAGATCTGGATTGATGGTTTTCAGGGATTCACGCCACAGGAGATGAGTGTGATCGGTCGCCTGATGTTGCAGTGCTCTTCCGTGACGATTGCACTGACATTGGATCGTCCATATGATCACGGCGCACTGCCTGGAGAACTGGAACTGTTCTATCCAACGGCAAGTGCATATGCGCGTTTGAAAGGGATGGCTGAAGAACTGGGTGTACCGAGGGATATCACCGTGCTAGATTCGGAGATTCCACCTAGATACAAGGATCGTCCGGGACTTGCTCATCTGGAGGCTGGTTTTGACCGCCGAATTCGTTGGAAAGGTGATGGTACTGATTCAGGAATCCGCCTAGTTGCAGCGGAGAACCGACGAGCTGAGATGGAGGGAGCACTCCGTGAGATGCGGCGTCTGGCGCAAAACGAAGGTGCGCGTTATCGGGATATGGCAGTACTTGTTCGTCAGTTGGATACCTACGCTGATATAGCTGAACCGCTATTCAGGGACTATGGTGTACCTGTCTTTCTGGACCGCAGAAGAAATGAACTTCATCACCCATTATCCGAATTTATCCGTTCCGCACTGGATATTGTTCGGCGCCACTGGCGTTACGAGGATGTATTTCGCTGTGTCAAAACGGATCTGCTGCTTCCGCGTGATGGTTCCATCACTCGTGAAGATATGGACCAACTTGAGAATTATGTGCTGGCTTGTGGTATTCATGGGTATCGCTGGACTGACGGCAAGCCGTGGAAGTATGTACCCAGCCTGTCGCTGGAAGACAATGGTCAGGATGGCCGTAGTCGTGGACGAGACCAAATGCTTTCTTTAATGGAGCGTTGTCGAGCGGTCATTACAGATGCCTTGGGTGCTTTTGAGAAACGGATGAAAAAAGCAAAGACAGCCAAAGCTCAATGCGAGGCACTATACAGACTGCTGGAAGAGGCCGAGATTCCATGGAAGCTGGAACAGATGTCTGCTGAAGCTAAGACTCAAGGTGACCCAGAACGGTCGAGAGAACATCGGCAGATGTGGGGAGCTGTGCTGGATCTATTGGATCAGATGGTAGATATGATGGGCAATGAACGGTTGGATATCACTCTGTTTGCCGGGATGATTGAGACCGGATTAACGGAACTGAAGCTGGGTCTGGTACCACCCGCACTTGATCAGGTATTGGTTGGTTCCATGGACCGTACACGTCTTCAGGATATCAAATACGTATTTATCCTTGGTGCAGTTGATGGTGAATTGCCAGCTGTACCTCAGGATGATGGCGTATTAACGGAACTGGAGAGAGCGTTATTGACGGAAAGAGGTGTAGCGCTTGGACCAGGTGCAACGAGGCAAATGTTGGATGAACGTTTTCTGATCTATACGGCACTTACAGCGGCAAGCAACCAATTGTGGTTGAGTTACCCGGTTGCTGATGATGAGGGAAAAGCACTGCTTCCTTCCGAGATTGTCCGCCATGTACGGAAAATGTTTGGTCTACAAGAACAGCCATTGCTTGCCCAACCACCGGTTGTGAACTCGGAAGAATCCCATTGGTCGTATGTCACCCATCCGGGTCAGAGTCTGTCTGCGCTCATTGGACAATTGCGTAAATGGCGTCGCGGAGAAGACATCCCTGAAATGTGGTGGGCGGTCTACAATTGGCATGTATCTCAGGAGACAAGCAGACCTCAGCTGGAACGGTTGATGGGATCAATCTTTTATCATAATCGGGCATTGCCACTACGTACAGCCACCAGTCGCAGATTGTATGGCACAGAGGTAAGGACGAGTGTCTCGCGAATGGAGCGGTTCGTAGCTTGTCCGTTCTCCCATTTTGCTTCGCACGGGCTGCGTCTCAAAGAAAGGCAATTGTACCGCCTTCAGGCTCCTGATATCGGACAATTATTTCATGCTGCACTAAGTCAGCTGGCTATGCGTTTGCGTGAAGAAAATCGTAGTTGGGGCAGCTTGACCCCAGACCAATGTCGTCAGGAAGCCGAGCAAACTGTGGAGCAGATTGCACCACAGCTGCAAGGGGAGATTTTGCTAAGCACTAAGCGATACGGTTATATTTTCCGCAAATTGAAGGATATTGTTAGCCGGGCTTCCGTTATTCTGGGTGAACAGTCCAGACGTGGAAGTTTTGAACCGATTGGGCTGGAGCTTGATTTTGGACCGGATAAAACACTGCCGCCTCTGCGTTTTGAACTGGAGAACGGCTGTGTGATGGAGATTGTGGGTCGGATTGACCGTGTGGATGTGGCAGAAGGCGAGAATGGTCTGCTCCTCCGTGTCATTGACTATAAATCAAGCCAGACGGACCTCAAGCTGCATGAAGTGTACTATGGTCTGTCATTGCAGATGCTCACCTATCTGGAGGTGCTGCTTAGTGCTGCCGAGGAATGGCTTGGGGAAACGGCGATGCCGGGAGGAACATTGTATTTCCATGTGCATAACCCGCTGTTGCAATCCGCAAACGGTATGACATCGGAGCAAGCCGGACAAGAACTGCTGAAACGGTTCAAAATGAAAGGTCTGCTGCTGGCGGACCGGGATGCTATCGCGCAAATGGACAATACCCTGGATAAGGGATATTCGGCCATAATTCCGGTTGCTCTTAAAGCAGATGGCAGCTTTTATAGCAGCGCCGCTGTAGCTACGCCAGAGCAATGGGATACGCTGCTTGCTTCAGTTCGTAGTAACATCCGCGAGATTGGTACCCGGATTACGGATGGGGATGTGGCGATTGAGCCTTACCGTATTCAGCAGGAAGTGGCATGCACGTTCTGTCCATATAAGCCTGTTTGTCAGTTTGATGAGAATATAGAAGGAAATGAATATAATCTGCTTGCCAAACCGGGCAAACAGCAAATCTGGGATATGTTATCTCACACCAAGGGAGGGGAAACATCATGACGAATATGCCTAAACCGGAAGGAAGCTTCTGGAGTGACGATCAGTGGAGTGCGATCTCGGAAAGCGGAGAAGATATTCTGGTTGCTGCTGCGGCGGGATCGGGAAAAACAGCCGTATTGGTTGAACGTATTATTCGCAAGATCGCAGATCCCTCCCAAGGATTCAGTGTGGATCGTTTGCTTGTAGCTACGTTTACCAAAGCCGCCGCCGCCGAGATGAAACAACGGATTCGGGAAGCACTGGAACGTGCGCTTGAAGAACAGCCTGGAGAAGAACATCTGCGTAAGCAACTGTCCCTGCTTGGGCGGGCATCCATTACCACATTGCATTCATTCTGTATGGAAGTCATTCGCCGGTACTACCAGCAGATTCCGTTGAACCCGGCTTTCCGTATCCTGAATGAAAATGAAGCGGAAATCATGCGGCAGGAACTGCTGGAAGAACTCTTCGAGGAAAAGTATGGTGAAGAAGATGAAGGCAGTACATTCCGTGAATTGGTGGACTGGTTCAGTGGAGAGCGAAACGATGATGCCATGCATCGACTGGTGCAACGCTTGTATGATTTCTCCCGCAGCCATTCCTGGCCGGATCATTGGCTCTCAGAGATGGCATCCGCTTTTCAGGTGGAGAGTGTGGAGGAGCTGGGGCATTCAGCATGGGTTCAGAGTATTATGCGTGATGCTGCTCTTGCTTTAAGTGGTGCAGCAGGACTGCTCCGCCAAGGCATCCATATTTCCATGCAGCCGGAAGGCCCTGCACCGTATGCAGATACGTTAAAAGAAGATCTGGTGATGGTGGAGGAGCTGCTGTCTGCGATCCAGGTTATGCCGTGGGAAAGGTTGCCCGAAGTGTTTCAACCCGCTGCATTTGGCAAACTGAAACCCTGCAAAAAGGATCAAACGGACCCGGCTTTACAGGATCAAGTGAAGGAACTCCGAGAGGCTGCGAAAAAGGCAGTTTCCGACCTGAAAGGCTCATTGTTCGGAAGAAGTGCGTTTTCGTTCTGGCAGGAGCTGGAGCAGGCGGCACCACTCATGCAGGAGTTGTCGAGGTTGGTTAGTACATTTGGAGAACGTTATCGGCAGGCCAAACAGGAACGTGGGCAAGTGGACTTCAGTGATCTGGAGCATTATTGTCTTCACATTTTGCGACATGAGGATTCAACGCCTGAACTCTCGATGCCTTCCGATGCGGCTATGGAATATCGTTCGCGATTCGATGAGGTGTTGCTTGATGAATATCAGGATACCAATACAGTTCAGGAAGATATCGTGAAACTGATCTCCAGAGAAAACCCGGGTAACCGATTCATGGTAGGTGATGTCAAACAGAGTATCTACCGGTTCCGGTTGGCTGAGCCAGGTCTGTTTATGAACAAGTATCGTCAGTACGGAGCGAACACGCATGAGGACAGAAATGGTGAAGATCGCCCGAATCGTACAGGTCAACGTATTGATCTGGCACGTAATTTCCGCAGTCGTTCGGAAGTCGTGCATTCGGTCAATATGATATTCCGGCAACTCATGAACGAAGGTGTGGCAGAGATTGCTTACGATGAACGAGCACAACTGGCATATGGGGCAACGTTCCCGTCAGAAACGCTTGGCGATGAGGCGTATACACCTGAACTCATGCTGATTGATCGTCAGGGCGGCGGTCCTGATCTGACAGAGAGTACGGATGAGAACGGGGATGCAGCGGTCTCCGCAGAACTGGAAAGTGCCGAACTTGAGACAGCCCAGTTGGAAGCACGGGCAATCGCAAGGCGTATTCGTGAGATGGTTGGAGATACGGACCAACCTGCCCTCCATGTGTACGACAAAGCCCTGCAAACGATGCGCCCGGCACGTTACGGTGACATGGTCATCTTGCTGCGTTCAACCTTGATGTGGGCTCCGCTCATGATTGAGGAATTCAGACAGCAGGGAATTCCTGCTGGAGGAGAACAGAGCAAGGGGTACTTCCAGGCCACGGAAGTGGAAATCATGATGTCTATGCTTCAGCTTGTTGATAATCCAAGGCAGGATATTCCGCTCGCTTCCGTGCTTCGTTCCCCGATTGTTGGATTGGATGAAGAAGAACTGGCACAGATTCGGCTCGGTGACAAAAGACAGTCATTCTATGATGCAGTTATAACGGCTGCTGGGGAATGGGGCGATTCTTCCACTAATGACGTACAACAATCCCGGCAGGAAAATCATCCTGATTCCAATATCGTCCAGTTGCAGTGGCCGGAAGCCTGGTCAGAGATGGAACAAGGACAGCGGGAGACAGCCGCTTCTGTCGAAGCAGAGATTCTTGACCATGGATATGAATTCGATGTGCATACAGAAGGAATTCAAGATGCTGGTTTTACTGGACATGCAAGCGAGGATATGGGCGTTACGGAGATTTCAGGCTCGGCGTTGCAGCAAAAGTTAATTCTCTTTTTGCGTCAATTGCAGCAGTGGAGACTTGAGGCAAGACAAGGCAGTCTGAGTGAACTAATTTGGCGTATGTACCGAGAAACCGGGTATTTGGACTGGGTTGGTGGTCTTCCCGGAGGATTGCAACGTCAAAGTAATCTTAAGGCATTGTACGATCGCGCACGACAATATGAGGAATCAACTGCAAATCGCGGCTTGTTCCGTTTCCTGACCTATGTCTCAAGATTGCGGGAAAACGGAGGAGACCTGGGGACTGTAGCGGGTAGTTCCGGTGAGCAGGACAACGCTGTACGTATCATGACGATTCACCGGAGTAAGGGTCTGGAGTTTCCCATTGTCTTTGTCGGAGGCATATCCAAGATGTTCAATCAGCAGGATCTGAACGCACCGTTTCTCATGCATAAGGAACTGGGATTTGGTCCGAGGTTTGTGGATCGTGAGAACCGGGTTGCCTATCCTACACTAGCCAATCTGGCGATTCGTCGTCGCGCGCAATTTGAATTGCTTGCTGAAGAGATGCGTGTGTTGTACGTTGCGTTGACCCGTCCCAAAGAGAAAATGGTTTTGCTGGGTACTGTAAAAGATGCGGCGAAAAAAGCGTTGGCGTGGTCTCAGATCAAGGACAGTACTGAACTGGCATTGCCAGACTACCTGCTGGCTGCTGGACGGAGTTACTTGGACTGGATTGGACCATCCTTGATGAGGCATCCAGATGCGGCTGTGCTGCGTGAACTTGCTGGAAGCAATGATTCGTTCTCGTCCTGTCTTGCAGATGATCAATCACGATGGGCAATTTCTATTATTTCCGCCGATCAGGTATCCCGTGATCATGTGGTGGATCAGACTCAGGGAGAAGAAGATGGGATGACTGCGGTGCGGAAAGAACGAATTGCTGCGCTAAAAGCGGTTCAGCCCGTGAAATTGGTTACATCCTCAACTGTAGAAGAGCTCACGATGAATGCACAAGATACGACGAACCAAAACATTGCAGATACAGGTGCAGATACGGTAGCTCTTCAACAAGAGGAGACACGGCTGATGCACGAGGTTGATCAACGGCTTTCATGGACATATCCCTATGAGGCAGCAACTCAAGTGGCAGCCAGTACATCTGTCACGGAGTTGAAAATGTTGCTTTCGATGCAGGACATCCAGTCCGTAGAGGTAATGGAGGAATTGGGAGAACAATCGGAGACATTATTGGATCAAAACACCCCGGGAAACCATTACACCAACAATGAAGCAGGCCATGCACTACATGGTTTATCCAGTGAATTGAACGAGTATGGGACTGGGTTGGGGGCAGATTCGAGTGGTGCGGTGAATGTTTCGGATGCGGGATCTGCGGGAACGTCATTTAAATTACATCTGCGTCGTCCCAAATTTATGGGTGAGAACCAACTGACTGGAGCAGAGCGGGGGAACGTGTATCATACGTTGATGCAGCATCTTCCTGTGGATGGATCAACAACCATTGACTCACAGGTTGTTGAACAGACCATTGAGCGGTTGATTAAGCTTCAGATTCTGCTGCCCCATCATGTTGAGGCGATCGAACCTGAAGAACTGACCGGATTTTTCAATACAGAACCAGGGGAAGAATTATTGCGTGCAGAGTGGGTAAAACGGGAGATCCCGTTTGTATATGGACTTCCGGCACATCAGTCTCCTGTGGAATGGTTACATGAACGGGCATCGAACTCAGATATAAAGGCACTAAATATTGATAGCAAAATGAAAGCAACGATTGAGAATGAAACAGTGCTTGTACAGGGGATTATTGACTGTTTGTATGAGGTGGACGGCGAGCTTGTCTTGCTTGATTACAAGACTGATCGGGTGTTGGAGCATCGTGGTGGTCTGGATGAACTCACCAAAAATTATCGCTTCCAGCTGGATCTGTATGGACGGGCGATTGAAGATATATTAGGTCGGAAAGTTGACCGGAAATGGCTGTACTTTTTTGATGGTGGACATGCAGTTAAACTGTAAAAGAACTTGATCGGGATCAGAACCATGAATATCACATGGGAGAGGGGTGGAACGGACGATGCGTATTTTGCATACAGGGGATTGGCATTTGGGAAAAACGCTGGAAGGACGAAGCCGACTGCGTGAACAGGAGGATTTCGTTGATGAACTCGTCAGACTGGCGGATGAGCAGCAGGCGGATGCCATATTGATGGCTGGAGATGTGTATGATTCGGTGAATCCTCCCGCAGCGGCGGAGCAGCTTTTTTACGAAGCTGCAGCGCGTCTGACGGAGCATGGAAGACCTCTCGTGGTCATTGCAGGCAATCATGATCAGCCAGAGCGTGTAGCTTCTGTTACGCCACTTGTGAACAGGCAGGGCATTACACTCGTAGGTATGCCTACTTCAGAAGCAGTGACCATCCATGCCAAGCGTACCGGAGAGACTGGACAGATTGCGGCATTACCTTATCCTTCTGAAGCCAGATTGAATGAATTGCTGACAACGGATGGGGACGAAAATGTGCTTCGCCAGGCATATAGTCACCGAGTGGGTATGTTAATGCAGCGTCTGGCAGCTTCTTTTCGCCCGGATACCGTGAATATGGCCATGAGTCATATCTATGTGCTCGGAGGCCTTGAGAGTGATTCGGAACGTCCGATTCAGATTGGTGGGGCCTACACGGTGGACCCTTCATCTCTATCGACTGGAGCACAATACACGGCACTTGGACATCTTCATCGGGCACAGGCTGTCAAAGGAGACGGTGTGATTCGATATAGCGGTTCTCCTCTCGCCTACAGCTTCTCGGAAGCAGGACAGAGCAAGTCTGTCACGATGGTTGATCTCGCACCGGGCGGATCAGCACAGGTAGAAGAAGTTTTGTTGACGTCCGGGCGTCCGCTTGTTCGCTGGAAGGCACGTGGCGGTCTGGCAGAAGTATATCGCTGGCTGGAAGAGGGACGTGATCCGCAGGCTTTTATTGACATGGAAGTATGGCTGGACGAGGCAATGTCTCTGAAGGAGATTCAACAGCTGCGAAAATCACATGAAGGGATCATTCATATTCGCCCGGTGTATCCCGAGATGGCTGCAGCAGGACTTTTGGAGCAACGATCCGAGCTGCCGGTACATGAACTATTCCGTAAATTCTATCAGCGTCAGACAGGCGGCGCACAGCCGGAAGACAGCCTGGTACAGCTTTTCCTTGAACTTGTGGATGAAGACGAGCCGGGTCTGCGTGAGGAGGTCGAGGAAAGATGAAGCCAATTCTACTGAAAGTTGCCGGACTTCAAAGTTATCGGGAGATGCAGGAGATTGATTTTACCGTGCTGACGGAGATGGGTCTATTCGGTATTTTCGGTCCAACGGGCAGTGGTAAATCTTCCTTGCTTGATGCCATCACACTCGCCATGTATGGCAAAGTGGAACGTGCGGTGAATGGGACGCAGGGCATTATGAATCATGCAGAGGATTCGTTGTCGGTTGCTTTTACATTTGAATTGATGTCGACTGAAGGCACGCGAAGGTTCCGGGTAGAGCGACGTTTCAAACGAAATAATGAAGTGTCGGTAAGTAACACGATCAGCAAATTCATAGAGACGGTCAATGGCGAAGAGCAGGTACTTGCCGACAAATTGGCAGATGTGAATCGCTGTGTTGAAGATGTAATTGGCTTGAAGATGGATGATTTTACACGGGCAGTGGTGCTTCCGCAAGGGAAGTTTGCCGAGTTTTTGTCACTCAAAGGCAGTGAGCGTCGCCAGATGCTGCAACGATTATTCCATTTGGAGAAGTATGGGGACCAGTTGGCCATCAAATTAAGTCGGCGGGTCAAGGATAATGATATGGTTCACCAATCCCTTGCTGCGGAGCAACAGGGACTTGGCAATGCCAGCAAGGAAACATTGGATGAGACGAAACGTCTTCTTCAAGCTGCTGTTCAGCAGTCTGAATTGTCCCGCAAAGCGCTGGATGAAGCTGCAAAGGAAGCCGAACAACTGGGTAAAATTCGTGAGTTAAGTCACGAACGGCAGGCTCGTACAGATGAACAGCAGAAGCTGAAGGCTCTGGAGCCACAGGTTGAGGCGGGCGAACAACGGCTGAAACAATCCGTTGCGGCAGATGCCATACTGCCTGCGTTGCAGACGGTTCGAGATGCTACAGCTACACAGAAGCAGCGGCAGGATATTGCCGAGACGGCTCATCAGCAAGCTCTGGAACATGAGCGTGTGGCTATTCAGGAATCGGAGAAGGCCGAGACGTCACGTAAGCAATTGACTGAGGAAGAACCGAAACTTATGCTGCGCCTGGAGCAGCTCGAACAAGCGAAAGAGCTGCAACGGGAACGGGATGGGCTTCAAGCCGATTGCTCGCGCCTTGCTCAGTTTCTGGAACAGG
The DNA here is from genome assembly GCF_055687625.1 of Paenibacillus sp. CB74. Lineage (NCBI taxonomy): Bacteria > Bacillati > Bacillota > Bacilli > Caryophanales > Paenibacillaceae > Paenibacillus > Paenibacillus sp. CB74. The sequence continues at coordinate 501,915 of NZ_CM146009.1, forward strand.
GGCAGGGCGAACAGACCGCGCTGGGACAGCAACTTGAAAAGGAAAAGGAGCTGCAGCAGCGCGGGCGCAAACGACGTGAGGAACTACAGGAGAGCCTCAAGCCGAATGAAGTGAAGTCAGAGGAACGCAGGCTTCTTCAGGCGGCGCTTGAACTGAAGCATCGTGTGGATACTGCTGCGGAGCAATTGCAGCAAAACAAGGCTGACATGCAAGCCTATAAGCAGTCGGCAGAGCAGGGAGCCGACAAGCTGAAGGCGGCGGCTGAGGAAGAGAGACGCCTGAGTGATCAGCGTCAGCATCTCGTGGAACAGGCGTCAGCAGGTCTTGAGGCCTTGCTTGCCTGTGAGCAGGACCTCAGCCGCGAACAGAGCCTGCTGGCCCTTGCGGAGGAACAGCTGCGTGGCACGATGCGCGAGCAAGAGCTGCACCAGCTGTCCTCCGCCTTGCGCGCCGAGCTGCGCGATGGCGAGCCGTGCCCGGTGTGCGGCTCGCAGCATCACCCGCTCCCGGCTGCGCCGCCGGGAGAAGGTCCGCACGCAGGCGATGCGGACCTGGAACTGCTGCGCAGCCTGCACGCGGAGCTGCAGGAGCTGCGCTTTGGGCTGCGCCAGCAGCTGCACGAACGTCGCAGCCTGCTGACGCAGCTTGGCGCTGCGGCCGGCGAAGCTCCGGCCGCAGCCGAGGCCGCGCCTGCGGCAGCGGAGCCCGAGCCCGCCGGGTCGCCCGAATACGGGCGCTCCCCGGCAAGCTGGGCATCGCGTGCCGCTGCGCTGCGCGAAGCCGCGCAGGCGCTGGCTGCCGCAGCAGCGCCGCTCCAGGCCGAAGCCGCCGCGTTGCAGCAGGCGGCTGTGGGCGCGCAGCAGCGCCGCATGGAAGCGGCAGCTGCGCAAGAGGCCGGCCGTGCCGGGCTCGCCCAGGCGGAGCGCAAGCTGGCCGAGAGCGAGGCTGCAGCGGCTGCCTTGCAGGGCCGCTGGGCCGCGGAACTGCCGGGCATCGCTCAGGAGGAGGCCAAGGCCCTCTATCAGGCGATGCAGGAGCGCGATGCGCGCGCCGAAGACATCAAGGAACGTCTGAATAAAAGCGTGACCTTCCTTGAGGAGAAAGACCAGATCATTCAATCCCTCCAGCAGAAGCTGGTGGAATTGGACAAACAACTGATCCAGTGGCAAACGCAGTGGCAGGGCAATAAGAAACTTCTCGCTGAGAAGGAAGAACGCCTGCGCCAGTGGGTTGGGGAGCAGCGGGTAGAAGACCTGATTGCTGCGGCTCAGGCTCGTCTGGATGGACTGCGGAAAGAAGCTGCGGAGTCGGCACAACGCTTCAAAGAAGCGGATCATCTGAAGCAGGAATCAGCCAAGAAAGATGTCATGGCTCAGCAGGCTGCCGCCTCGGCAACAGAGCATCTTCAACAGGCACAGGAACGGTGGAATCAATTGCTGGAACAATCCCCGTTCGACTCGGATGATGCCGTTGTGTCCGCGGCGATGCCTTCCCAGGAAGCGGAACGACTGGCAGGCGAGATCCAGCAGCACCGTGAACGTGAGCGTGAACTGGCATCCCAGTTGCGTGAATTGAAACAAAAACTGGATGGAGCTGTCGTATCGGAGGAGCAGTGGTTAGCCTGCACTGAACGTTTGCAGCAGGTCCGGGCTCAGGATGAGGCTGCCCTTCGTGCGAAAGCACGTGCAGAACGTGATCTGGAGGATGTGGAGCAGCGGCATGTTCGCTGGACCGAACTGGAGAACAAGCGGTTGGAGGTCAGCCGTCAAGGCGAACTGCTCAGCAAACTTCAATCCGCGTTTAGAGGTAATGCTTTTGTTGAATATATTGCAGAGGAACAACTGATGCAGGTCAGTCATGCGGCATCTCAGCGTCTGCGCTTCCTAACCAAACAACGTTATTCACTGGAGGTGGATTCCGGTGGTGGTTTTGTGATCTGTGATGATGCCAACGGGGGAGTCAAACGACCAGTATCGACGTTATCCGGTGGCGAGACGTTTTTGACTTCGTTGTCACTGGCCTTAGCACTGTCGGCCCAGATTCAGCTGCGAGGTCAGTATCCCCTCCAATTCTTCTTCCTGGATGAAGGGTTCGGCACACTTGACCCGGAGCTGTTGGATACTGTCATTACGTCGCTGGAAAAACTGCATGACGACCGATTGGCTGTTGGTGTAATCAGTCACGTGCCTGAACTGCGTGCACGTTTGCCGCGCAAGCTTGTGGTGATTCCGGCAGGTGAGGCCGGAAACGGCTCACGGGTGGTCTTGGAGACCCTGTAGCGGGAAACGATGTAAGCAATATCACGGATAGAAGCGTTTCTTATAGCCCAAACCCCTGAATGTTGAGGTTGTTCCAAAAAGTCCGCTCTTGATTACGAAGGGTGTCTGGCGGCAGCATCATCCTCAACATCGAATATGAAGTATAGCCGAAATAAGTAGGGGCTTAGGTTGTTGCCTAGGGAAACACTGCAGTTGCTCAGGTAGCTTTTTTACGCTCGACATTTCTGGCTTTATCCCATCTTCTTGATGCTGAAAACGACCTTTTGAACACGCACTATTACCGAATATTATTTTTGTAAGAATATTTCTTTTCTTGCTTGTATGACATAGCGGAGTGAGTTTCATCACAGATACAGGTTCAGCCCGCTGTTATACTACAGTTAAGCCGACAAACCTTATTTAAGTACCCCGGCGGACATCTGATCAGGACGTATCCTGAATAGATGTCCGCGCAGCAGACTTCTAAGGAAGCCGCTCACGGGGTGCTTCTTTTTTTGTGTTTTCTCGTCGGTAGTGTCAATTCGCCCAGTTCTGAATACCATGAAAAGGTGATCAAGAGCAGAATCAGGGAGGCGTTGGCAAGTGGAAAAAGTGGAAGCGAAGAAATTATGCAAGGCACACATGCACCGTTATGTATGTGTACAGATGAATGACGGTATGCACTACGATGGCATCATGGAAAATGTGGATGACGAAATGATCTACCTGGCTGTTCCCGTTGGACCGGAAGCCATGATGAATCATGCGAACTGGGCTCCAAATGCCATGCCTGGAGGGAACTATCCAATAGGTCATACTCGCGGATTTTATCCAGGTTACGGCTACCCTACGCCTTATCCATATTATGGTTATGGCCGCAGACGTTTTAACCGTCTGGTGCTTCCGTTATTTGCGCTTACGGCGTTAACCCTTTTACCGTACTATTGAAATTAAGAAATAAAGGCATACGAACAGTGAGTCATTTTCATGTTCCTTAACGCCTTTGAAAAAGAACAGCTCAGGATGAATATGTTTCATTCGTGGAAAGAAACTACCATGCAGTATGAAATAGAGCGGTTTTATCACATACGGAGTCTCAGCCTGATGTATCGCGACCTGTCATTGCAATACAACTGGCAACATACCGAACATCCCAAAGGTCATGCTTTTGCAGAAGCGAACTTCTGTAAGGCATGACCTTTTTTTGGACCCTAATTAGGGAAAGGTCGATGATAAGTGGAATGGCATATACCGTGTAGTTAACCTGCTGAAAGCAGAAGCGAGCCTTCACGTGTTCGTAGCAGCAAACGGCGAATCGTATTCTGAATATGCGAAAAGCGAGAATGTACCCATGTGTGAGCAACAATCAAGACACCGCATGGCTTTAATTCTCTATTTAATACTCTATTCCGATAAGAAGCTTCGTTTCGGGTGAAATTGATGCTGTTCTCATGCCTTACGGTTGGAGGAGAAGAGCATGATGTGAGCACTAAAGAATCTGAGGCATCTTCTACAAGGTTTTGAAGCGTCAGCAGCAATCTAAAGAATCTGGGACACGCTATAACCGGATAAACAGCCATTTCCAGCATTGTTGTGAGGTTATTTTGGGAAATAACGTGTCTGATGTTCCTTATAATTTTGAAATGAGAGCCTGAGCCCCAATTAAGAGGTTCTGTGTTCCTTAGAAAATGGTCAATTTTCCATACGCGAGTATCAGCCCAGCATGGACCGCAGAACGCCCTTAACTTAATGCAAGTTTCAGATCCTCAAGTAAATCCTCAACAACCTCGATCCAAATGAGATACGAGTCAAACCTTCCGTGAGCCCCAATTCTTGCCGACATTTATAGGAGATGCAGAGTTGACATAGATCACCTGATTGTGTGACTGGACATTGGACGTGAGTTTGTACTTCTAGTATGATAGTAGGGAATACATACATTGGGATACAAAGGAGGGTATGAACTATGGATTGCTTATTTTGCAAAATTGTAGAGGGCACCATTCCCTCCAATAAAGTACTGGAGAATGACCATGTTATCGTGTTTCATGACATCCAGCCCGCTGCACCGACACATGTGCTTGTCATTCCGAAGAAACATATTGCTTCCATGAATGAGGTTACTGCAGAAGATCTGCCTTTGATCGGTGAGATTCATCTGGCTGCTCAAGAAGCAGCCAAGCGTCTTGGCGTGGAGGAAACAGGATATCGTTTAATCAACAATTGTGGTAAGGATGGAGAACAAACTGTTCATCATCTGCATTATCATTTGTTGGGTGGTACAAGACTTGGCGTGTTAACAAGCCTGTCGGATTCTCACCAATAACGAGCTAATGGGTACTACTATTGAGGATTTAGTCATATGCATGAAGTCCATGGATATGTGACCAAACGCTCATATAAATAAGTGATCATTACATTGAGGTTGACACCTTTATTACCTTTCGCCTATAATGAAAGATGATGAACCGTGTTATTGCTCTTGGACGGTCTGGTCGGAGGGAGGGAAAACTGGTGTCTGAAACTAAAGTTCGCAAAAACGAGACTATTGATGCTGCACTTCGTCGTTTTAAACGCTCCATCGCTAAAGATGGCGTATTGGCTGAGGTGAAGAAACGTAAGCATTATGAGAAGCCAAGCGTAAAGCGCAAGAAAAAGTCCGAGGCTGCTCGTAAGAGAAAGTTTTAGGAGGATTTTAACTACATGAATCTTAGCGAACGATTGAACGAAGATATGAAGCAAGCGATGAAGAGTAAGGACAAGTTCAGACTCTCCAACATTCGGTTGATTCGTTCGACGATCAAGAATCTTGAAATAGATTTGAAAAGAGATTTGGATGACAACGAAGTGCTTGATATTCTGAGTCGTGAAATCAAACAGCGCAAAGATGCCCTCCAAGAATTTGACAAAGCGGGCCGTGAAGACCTCGCGGCAAATGCAAAAGCGGAAATTGAAGTACTCATCCAGTACCTTCCCGCACAGCTTTCCGAAGAAGAAATTAAAGTTATTGTACAGCAGACCATCCAGGAAACCGGTGCTTCTTCGAAAGCCGAGATGGGGAAAGTTATGGCGGCCCTTATGCCGAAAGTTAAAGGCAAAGCGGACGGCAAACTGGTGAATCAAGCAGTTCAACAATTCCTGCAATAAAGCAAATCAATAAACACCTTCTGACTTGTCAGAAGGTGTTTTTTCCATTTATTCTAATTCAGGATGTTCTTAGGGAAGACAAATTTCTTTTTAATGGTTAATATATATGATTATGGTTTTATATTCTTGCAATTGATCAGGTTTTCAAATATAATTTTAAGATTTTGAAACGAAATGTTGCATTGCGCGTAATAAATACCATAAGCTGGACAGTATAACATTAATGGAAAAGGGGGGACTATTGTGAAGGGAAAGCGCCGGAAGAAGCTTACGGGGCCATTGATGCTCTTAATGCTGCTGACGCTGTTGCTTCCTGTCTGGATTGGATCACCGTCAGCGCATGCAGCTGAGAAGAGTGGCGCCGTATATATTATTCCGGTTGATAAACCAATCGAGCAGGGACTTGGCAAGTTCATGGAACGCGGGTTCAAGGAAGCGGAAAAGATGGACGCTGGCCTGATCGTTCTTGATATCAATACGCCAGGAGGTCGTGTAGACACTGCGGAAGCGTTGGGTATCCTGATCAAGGACAGTCCGATTGAGACTGTTGCATTTGTCCGTGGAGATGCTGCTTCAGCCGGAAGTTTTCTGGCCCTGAATGCAGATAAGATCGTAATGTCACCAGGCAGTATGATTGGTGCGGCAGCCATGGTGGACAGTACGGGTAAACATGTTGATGATCCAAAGCTTGTTGCATTCTGGAAAAGCAAGATGCAGGGAGCGGCTGAAATCAGTGGTCGTGATGGCAAGATTGCAGCTGGAATGACGGATGTTAACATCGTTGTTGAAATGCCAGAGATCAATAAAACCAAGCAAAAAGGTGAGATTATTGCGCTCTCGGCTGAAGAAGCGCTGAAAGTTGGTTATGCCGACCACATCAGCAACACACCGGAAGAAGCAGCAGCTTGGCTCGGTTACAGTCAGGATGATGTATTTAAGGTGGAACGAACGACAGCGGAGAATATATCATCTTTTCTGACCAATCCCGTTGTCATGACTGTACTTCTATTCCTCGGAATCGCAGGTGTGGCCATTGAATTGATCGTTCCTGGTTTTGGAGTTCCTGGTATTGTGGGTATCGTGTGTTTCGTGTTGTATTTCTCGGGTAATTACATTGCGGGATTTGCCGGAGCAGAGACATGGGTGCTATTTACTGTCGGACTCATCCTGATGATTCTAGAGATGTTCATCCCAAGCATGGGTATTCTTGGTATTCTGGGATCCATTGCACTAGTAGCAGGTGTTGTGAGGGCTGCTTATGATACAAGCGATGCATTTGTGTCATTGGGTATTGCTTTCGGAGCAGCAGTGGTAGTTATTGCTATTATTGCAGTGCTGTTTAAAGATCGAGGGATATGGAATCGATTTATCCTGAGTGACAGTCTCTCTGCGGAACGTGGATACTCATCTGCTACGGAACGCAAAGAGTTGATTGGACTGCAAGGAATCAGTCTGACACCGCTTCGCCCATCTGGAACAGCGATGTTTGAGGGCGAACGAATTGATGTTGTGACCGATGGTGACTTCATTCCAGTTGATACACCGATCATTGTGATTAAAGCGGAAGGTACCCGGATTGTCGTTCAACAAGCACTGCCGGTGTAACTCGCTTTGTTGTCGAAGTGTATTAACACTTCGGCAATGTACATAACCCACTTAAGCTGAAGCTGCCAGCAAGGTGGTGCAATGTTTTATTTTAGCAGCGCACTCATGAATGTCTTCTCTGACTGTCTTTATCAAATTCAAATTGCAAATGGAGGAAATTAAACAATGGACACATCTACGATTACGATTTTGCTCATTGCGGTGGTAGGTATTATCGTATTGAGCGTATTCTTCAGCTTTTTCCCGGTTATGCTCTGGGTTTCGGCGATTGCATCCGGCGTACGCGTAAGCATTATTACACTGGTAGCGATGAGACTGAGACGTGTAACGCCCAGCCGTATCGTTAATCCAATGATTAAAGCAACCAAAGCCGGTCTTAAACTCTCAATGAACCAACTGGAAAGCCACTTCTTGGCTGGTGGTAACGTTGACCGCGTTGTAAATGCTCTGATTGCTGCACAACGTGCGAACATTCCACTGGAATTTGAACGTGCTGCTGCCATTGACCTCGCAGGTCGTGACGTATTGCAAGCTGTACAAATGAGTGTAAATCCTCGAGTAATTGAAACGCCAGTCGTTTCCGCAGTAGCCAAAGATGGTATTGAAGTTAATGTTCGAGCAAGAATTACAGTTCGTGCTAATATTGACCGACTTGTCGGTGGTGCTGGTGAAGAGACAATTATCGCCCGTGTTGGTGAAGGTATCGTAAGTACGAACGGTTCGGCGGACTCTCATAAAGAAGTATTGGAAAATCCAGATCTGATCTCACGTACTGTTTTGTCTAAAGGGCTTGATTCCGGAACTGCATTTGAAATTCTGTCTATTGACATTGCGGACGTTGATGTAGGTAAGAACATTGGTGCCTTCTTGCAAACGGAGCAGGCAGAAGCAGACAAACGAATCGCTCAGGCTAAAGCGGAAGAGCGTCGTGCAATGGCCGTAGCACAAGAGCAAGAGATGAAAGCACGCGTTGTAGAAATGAGAGCACGCGTGGTTGAATCGGAATCCGCAGTACCACTTGCAATGGCAGAGGCTTTGCGTAGTGGGAAAATTGGTGTTATGGATTACATGAATCTAAAAAATATTGAAGCGGATACTCAAATGCGCAATACATTGGGAAAACCTGGTGAAGGTTCGAATTCCAACGATCAGGGTGATTCCAAAAACGGAAGATAGGCGGTGAATGCATATGGGCCTATTTGAATGGATTTTTAATAATCTGTACATTGTAGCTGTTATTGGTTTTGCACTCTTTTCCTTCTTGGGAAAAGCGGCTAAATCTGCTGATCCGAATAAAAAGCGTCCAGGCAATGGGATGCCAACGTTCGGAGGCAGCGGTGACTCGGAGCGTTCACCTGCTTCTCAGACCTCAACGCAGCAATCTTCACGGACTGAGTCTTCCCGTGAAATTCGATACGATGAACCGTATGAGAATCAGTATGATGAACCTTATGAAAACCAATATAATGAAGACCATTACGATCAGCCTAATGAAGGACATTCGAATTCTTCGCGACCTTCAGATGAGGTAGGTAGTCGAGATTTCAGTGGCGGGATGGAACGTTCGCTTGACCAACAAAAGAAAGAATTTGAGAGGCAACAACGTTTGATTCATGAAAGGCTAAATCGCTTTTCTCCTTCGAACAAACCAGTTGTGTCTGATTCTAGTTGGGATCAAGTTGACACAAGTGATTCGGGAAATTCCCAACTTCGTCCTGAAGATATTCGTAAGGGCGTCATATGGGCAGAAGTATTGGGTCCGCCCCGTTCCAAGCAACCGTTTGGTACAAGAGGGAAACTGTAAAGAAGTTAAACTGTTGGACGGAAATAGAGCCGTCTCTGGTGAGCATCAAGCCGCCGGAGACGGCTTTTTCTGTGTTCTCTCCATTTTTCTCAACATTCGTATCTAACACGCCCCGGAATTTTCATAAATTCATGAATCTGCGCATAAGTTGAACTGTAGAGGAAGGGGGAAGACCTTCGAATGACCCGGATCAGCCGCAAGCTGCGCAGATGGACCAGTGAAGTGTTGGATCTGCCGCAGGATGTGCTTTATGATATGCCACGGTTAACCCTGATCGGCAGTAAGCAACTGTATATAGAGAATCATCGCGGTGTCATCCATTTCACCCCGGATCGCATCGTGTTGGCTCTTTCCCAAGGCCAATTGGAGATCAAAGGAACTGCCTTGGTGATACGTAACATTTTGCCGGATGAAGTAGCTGTTGAAGGAACGATTCTGGATATTCATATGAATGGAGTGGAGGGGAACGGATGAAGCAGCCCAGTCTGTCTAAACTGCGGGGAGCAGTCCGAATCACGGTCACTGGGGGAGACATTGAAACATTGATCAACACGGTGGCAGAGCAGGGATTGGAAGTGTGGAACCTGCGTGCTCACGATGGACGCGTGGCAGAGATGAACATTCTGCTGCCGCATTTTTTCAGGCTGCGTCCTGTGTTGAAACGGACAGGCTGCAGGGTGAAAGTGACCCACCGCAGCGGTTTCCCCTTTTTTGCAGCCCGATTATTACGCAGGAAGTTCTTTCTTGGGGGAATGCTGTTTTTTGTAGCAGCTTTGTTTGTGTTGTCATCCATGGTATGGGATGTAGAGGTCAAGGGTAACGTTACCATTCCTACGGACGAGGTGCTCGCAGCAGCGAAGAAAGAGGGGATATATCCTTTCCAATGGGGGTTCCGCTTGCCAAGCCAAGACAAGCTCTCCAGACAGCTTGCACTCGCTCTTCCGGATGTAACCTGGATTGGCGTGAGCAAAGAGGGGACAACCATTACCATTCAGGTCGTGGAATCGGCGCAACCCAAGCGCGAGCCATTACTGAATCCCCGACATCTGATCAGCAAATCAGATGCTGTTGTCACTCAAATCTATGCGGAGCAGGGACGACCTGTTGTTCAGAAGGATATGCGTGTCAAAAAGGGCCAGGTATTAATATCGGGGATTCTCGGGGATGAGGAGAACACCAAAACCATCGTTGCCAAGGGCGAAGTTCGTGGCCTGGTATGGCGTGAGTATCAGGTAGAGGTCCCGTTGGTGCAAAAACATAACACAATGACAGGTGAGAGCAAAGAACGTTTTTACATGGTACTGGGAAAATGGGCGATCCAACTGTGGGGGTACGGAAGTACACCGTTCAGTTCATTTGATACCGAGAGTAGTCACAGACCATTGACGTGGCGATCCTTCACACTCCCGATGGGTTGGCTGACAGAGAAAGATCTGGAGACTCGAGAGCATGAGGAGCAGCAGACGATAGAATGGGCCAGAACGAAAGGATTAGAAGGAGCAAGGAACGATATTATTGCCAAAAACGGTAAAGGAACGAAAATTATAAGTGAAAAAATTTTGCATGAGAAGAAAGAGAATGGTAAAGTTTATATGAAAGTCTTATTTGAAGTAGAAGAAAGCATTGCGGAGGAACTTCCGCTAGTCCATAGTCAAGGAGAATGAGGATATTTGTCAGAGCAAACACGCAGCATACAAATCTCGCTCCAGAGTGCGGGAGAGGGTCAATCTCTTTTTGGACCCCAAGATACTTTTCTTAAACTGATTGAATCCGAGATTCCCGCCCAGATTGCATCCCGCGAAGCGGAAATTGTGATTTTTGGCAGCACACAGCAGGTGGAATCGCTTGAACAATTATTTGATGTGTTACTGCAATTGATACGCAACGGATATGTGTTAACTGAAAGAGATGTGAAGTATGCAATTGAACTTGCCAAGGATATGCGGGCAGACCAGCTACTGGACTTGTTCAAGGGCGAGATTACGACGACATACCGAGGTAAACCAATCCGTGTCAAAACCATTGGACAGAAGCACTATGTAACTACAATTAAAAAACGTGATATTGTATTTGGCATTGGTCCTGCCGGTACGGGTAAAACTTACCTTGCTGTTGTACTGGCTGTTGCCGCAATCAAAGAGGGCAGCGTCAAACGCATTGTACTTACACGGCCTGCGGTTGAAGCGGGCGAGAGTCTTGGGTTTTTGCCAGGTGATCTTCAGGAAAAGGTAGACCCGTATCTGCGACCACTGTACGATGCCCTGTATGACGTTATGGGACAAGAACAGACAGCGAAGGCACTGGAGCGTGGGTTAATCGAAATTGCACCACTCGCCTACATGCGGGGGCGTACCTTGGATGACTCGTTCATCATTCTCGATGAAGCACAGAACACAACGCCGGAACAGATGAAGATGTTTCTGACCCGTCTTGGTTTTGGATCCAAAATGGTTATTACCGGAGACGTGACACAGATTGATTTACCGCGTGGTAAGAAATCCGGGCTTGTGGAAGCGAATACGATCTTGAACGAAGTTGAAGAGATCGGATTTGTGCATTTTGCCGAGCAAGATGTTGTGCGGCATTCTCTCGTCCAGAAAATTATCGTGGCTTACAACCACGCCGCAGAAAATCAAGCATAGAAAGGGATTGTCTAAAGTGACCTCGAAGGAACCGTCAAAAGGCAAATCTTTTCAGAATAAGGCTACAGGATGGAAGTATAGCGTGTGGGCACGCTATCTTCTGTTTTTGTTTCTGGTGATTCTTTTCTACGTGAGTCTGGCTTCCAAGCTGCTCCCTGAGCGGTATGATATTCAGGAAGGTACACGGAGTGAAGTGGATATTGCTGCGCCCATGCAGATTCCGAACAACAAGGCTACACTCAAAGCGCAGGAAGAAGCTGCTGAACGCGTACAGCCGATATTTCAGATCGTGCAGATGCGAAACGAAAATCTGATGACAACCCTGCTTGATCGTGTAGATCGATTGAATCAGGATGATCAGATTTCAAGTCAGGACAAGATTGATATTTATCGGGATGAAATTCCGCAGCGTCATAAGGACTTTGTGACCAACTATATCAATAATAATCGGAAAGCCGGTACATACTCCGAGACTCTGTTGGAAGAGATCAGAAATGTGGTACAGGAGCAAAGTTACCGTATTCCCGAAGAAACCTACATTAAAATCTCGCGCCTGACATCGGATGATATCCAGGAGATGAAACCAGTTGCGAGGGATATTGTTTCCCGGTTAATGACGGATCAGATCAGCGATGCAACCACTGCCCGTGCCAAAGTAGCCGAAATGGTAAGTGTCAGCTCTCTTAGTAAGCGTACGCAACGTGAGGTAGTGCAAGAGCTTGCCCGCCTCGTAGTGACCGCTAACCGCTTCTACGATGAAGAGGGAACCAAGGAAGCGAAGGTTCAGGCACGTGAGAACACGCAAACCGTCTTTATCAAGCAAGGGGACACCTTAGTTGCCAAAGGTGAGATGATCACCCCGGAGATGTATACTTTGCTGGGTGAGAATGATTTGCTGAAAAACGAAGTCAACTACTGGCCACAGCTTGGTCTTCTTATGTTTTCCTGCCTGTTGTCGGCAGCAATTCTGATGTATATTCAGCAATGCAGTGGAACGCATTTCAAATATAATAATGCGCAGCTGTTGATGCTTGTTCTCATTTTTATTATTACGATAGTGGTTATGCATGTGACGGCGATTATTCAAACCAATGAGAGGTCGTATGTAGGCTTCCTTGCACCTGTTGCGGTAGGGGCAATGTTAATTGCACTGCTGCTGGATACGTCACTTGCCTTTGTATGTTCGATCTTGATCGGTATGTTATCCAGCATCATTTTGAACACCCATCAGGGTCAACTTTTTGACTTTGAATTAGGATTCTTCGCCGTGCTCGTGTCGTTTGTTGCGATTTTCGCTACCCATAAGGCCAGTCAGCGATCTACGATCCTGAAAGGGGCTATTATGGTCTGTCTGTTCGGGTCGATAGCCGTCTTCACCCTGGCTTTGATTGACTCGGGCGATTGGAACCGAACTACGACATTGTATGGCGTTGGGTTTGCATTTGCGGGGGGCGTTTTGACAGCCATACTGGTCATTGGGCTGATGCCATTTTTCGAAACATCGTTTGGTATCTTGTCAGCACTCAAACTGGTGGAACTGTCTAATCCGAACCATCCCCTTCTACGCAAGTTGCTTACGGAGACACCGGGTACCTATCATCACAGCGTTATGGTGGGGAATCTGTCCGAAGCTGCAGCAGAAGCCATTGGAGCTAACGGATTGCTGTGCCGAGTGGGTTCATATTATCATGATATTGGCAAGACGAAGCGTCCCATCTATTTTATTGAGAATCAGAACAATATGGAGAACCCGCATGATTCAATTGATCCAAAACTGAGCAAATCCATTATTGTTGCTCATGCACGCGATGGGGTGGAAATGCAGAAGGATTACAAGCTGCCTAAACCTATTCGGGATATTGCGGAACAGCATCACGGAACGACCTTTCTCCACTTTTTCTATCACAAAGCACTGCGTCAGGCGGAAGAAGCGGGAGTTGAACCTGATTTTACGGAAGAAGATTTCCGTTACCCTGGGCCGAAGGCTCAGTCCAAGGAATCTGCTATTGTTGGCATTGCCGATAGTGTGGAGGCTGCTGTGAGATCTTTGCGTAAACCGACTGTGGAGCAAGTGGAATCCATGATTGAGAAGATTATTAAAGGACGATTGGACGATCATCAATTCAATGATTGTGATCTTACGATGCGCGAACTGGATATCGTCGCCAGAACATTGAAGGAAACGGTGATGGGTATCTTCCACTCCAGGATAGAATATCCGGAGGAGATTAAGAAACCAAAGCCGACTTCACCCGAAGCGGGTTGATTTCACTTTTTGAAGAACCTCTAATATTGAGCAGACAGGAGTTATGAAAGAATGAGTCTTAATCTGGCATGGAATAATGAACAACAGGATAAAGAAATTACAGAACCGATGATTGCGATGCTGGAACAGTTGCTGAATCTCGCCGGAGAAGCGGAAGGTGTTGCAGACGGGGAAGTGGCTCTGACTTTTGTGAACGATGAACAGATCCATGAGTTGAACCGTGATTATCGCGGTATTGACCGTCCTACGGATGTATTGTCTTTTGCGATGAACGAAACGGTGGATGAAGAGCTTGATATTATCTATGAGCTTGACGAAGATGAAGAAATGGAAGAAATGCCGGATGTTCTTGGAGACATCATCATTTCCGTACCACGGACCATCCTGCAAAGCGAGGAGTATGGACACTCTTTTGAACGTGAACTTGGTTTTCTGTTTGTCCATGGTTTTTTACACCTTCTCGGATATGACCATCAGGATGAGGCAAGTGAGGCTGAAATGATGAGTAAACAAGAAGCGGTATTGGCCCAGGCCGGGTTGACACGATAATGAAAAGGCGCTCCTGGGGTCTGGTATTCCGCAATGCTGCGGAAGGAATCGCATATGGGTTGCGGACTCAGCGTAATGTGAGAGTTCACACGGGAGTGGCTATTTTGATGTGTGTAGCCGGCTTTTTTTTCAGAATCTCAAGAACGGATTGGATGTTTGTGCTGACCGCTGTCTTTTTGGTCCTGGTGACTGAATTGATGAATACGGCTGTAGAGGCTGCAGTTGATTTGGCACATCCCCATATCCATCCGCTGGCAAAAGCGGCGAAGGATACCGCGGCCGGGGCAGTTCTGCTGGCTGCGGTATTCGCCGTCATCATCGGTTGTATCGTTTTTATTAAGCCGGTGATGAGCTGGCTGGGTATGTATTGATTTTGTATTAACATTGTTTTAATTCGTTTCAATTTGATTTTAATACTACACACTAATATAAAGTTGGATCTTTTTTAAGTTGAACTTGTAGACATTACACGATAACGAAGAGGACAGAAATAACGTGTAGAAGCGTAGCGTTCGCCTAAAAGCTTTCTGAAAGAAAGCTACATCGGAAGCATATGCCTATCCCCGGATTTTCACTTTAAAAAAGTGAATCAAAAAATCTGGGGATAACAGCGATCGAAGGGTTATTCTGGACGCGGAGTGGCTAGTGTAAATTTGGCTTTGGTTGAACTTAATTCCTAGGTAGTAACTTTATATTGCACCCTAAGGGAGAGAATATTAATGGATAATGATTTGCTCATGCAGGAGGCAATTAAGGCGCGTACGAAGGCATATACGCCTTACTCCCATTTTGGTGTAGGTGCAGCTTTGCTTGACAGTGAAGGACATGTGCATCATGGTTGTAATATTGAGAATGCTGCGTATACTCCAGGCAACTGTGCTGAACGTACAGCGATGTTCAGTGCCATCGCAGGTGGGCAGAAACCTCGCAGCTTCAAAGCGATTGCCATTGTGGGAGATACGGATGGTCCGATTGCTCCATGTGGTGTATGTCGTCAGGTGATGTACGAGCTGTGTGAACCCGATATGAAAGTCATCTTGGGGAATATGAAAGGTGATCTGCAAGAGACCACCGTTGCTGAACTGTTACCTTGGGCTTTTGGGCCTTCTGATCTAAATTCTGCCAAAAAATAAACCAATATTCCAGGCCTAGGCGCCTGAGGAGGAACATATGAAAAAACAAGCATTTAAATCCGGTTTTGTAGCTATTATTGGACGTCCGAACGTAGGTAAATCCACACTGATGAACCAGGTGATCGGTCAGAAAATTGCGATCATGTCGGACAAGCCGCAAACCACTCGTAATAAAATTCATGGTGTGTACACATCTGAACATCAGCAAATCGTATTCCTCGATACCCCGGGGATTCACAAACGTCAATCCAAACTGGGCGATTACATGAACCAGACTGCTCTGAACACGCTTGGAGAAGTGGAAGCAGCACTATTCCTGATTGACGCTTCGGAAGGTATGGGTGGCGGTGACCGTTATATTGCGGAACAGTTGAAAAATATCCGTACACCGGTCATTCTTGTCATGAATAAAATTGACAAAATCGAGCCGGAAGCGCTGCTTCCTCTTATCGAGGAGTATCGCAAGTTACATGATTTCGCTGAAATCGTGCCTGTTTCTGCCATGCTCGGCAGTAATGTAAGCACCTTATTGGAACAGCTCGGCAAGTATTTGCCAGAAGGTCCACAGTACTATCCGGATGACCAGGTTACTGACCATCCAGAGCAGTTTGTATGTGCGGAATTGATTCGTGAGAAAATTTTGCAGATGACTCGCGAAGAAGTACCACACTCCATCGCGGTAACGATTGAGGATATGAAAGTACAAGATAACGGTGTCGTTTATATCTCAGCCGTCATTTTTGTGGAACGGGATTCGCAAAAAGGAATCATCATCGGGAAGCAGGGTGCCCTTTTGAAAGAAGTGGGTAAACGAGCTCGTCATGATATCCAAAATCTGCTCGGCTCCAAAATTTTCATGGATCTGTGGGTTAAAGTGAAAAAAGACTGGAGAAATCAGGATCGAGTTCTGCGTGATCTTGGCTTTGGCCGCGAATAATCACCGGATTTGTATCCAGTAATTGCAACACATAGTTTACCTTGCAAGACTCCATCCTATTTGGTAGATGCAGACGTCATTTCCGAAGAGAGGATGAAATTCCGATGCGAGATTTTTCGTGGAAGGTTTTTGCGATGACGGGGGATGTAGAGTCCTATTTGTTATATACCGAGGCGTGTAACTCGTTAGGACAGGAGTCGGATCATGCAAGGGAAGTGATTGAAGATGAAGAAGCCGAAGGATAATTGGCTGATTCGGGAATGGTTAGGTGACGAGGCATGCTATACAGGGTGGAAGGGATTGTCATCCGCAGCATGGACTACGGCGAAGGGAACAAAATCATTACGCTTTGCACCGAAAGCGGCGGGAAAGTAGGGGTACTCGTCCGCGGTGCCAAAAAGCCCAAGAGCCGACATGCTGCACTGGTGCAGCCGTTTACGTATGGTCAATATGTATATTTTCGCAATACAGGTCTAGGCACACTGAACGCTGGAGAAATTGTTGAATCCTATCATGAGTTGCGTGAAGATCTGGTCAAGGCCTCTTATGCTTCTTATGCGTGTGAACTATTGGATCGTGTACTTCAGGATGAAGAGACAGGTGCTTTTTGGTTCAAGCAGTTGAAGGCGTGCTTGCAAGCGTTGAAGGAGGAGAAAGATCCGATTGTCATAACAAGTCTGTACGAAATGAAGATATTACAGGCAGCCGGTTATGGTCCGCAGTTTGACGAGTGCATCTCCTGCAATCAGGAGCGACCGGATGAGCAGTTGTTTGTAAGTCCAAGACTTGGTGGTGTCCTGTGTCGTGCATGCAAACATTTCGATCCTCCAGCGATGTCAGTCAGTCCAAAGGCTCTGAAATTGTTACGTTTGTTCGCACAGTTGGATCTGCAGCGTTTGGGAAATATATCAGTGAGTGAATCTACCCGTGATGAGATCAAAAAGCTGATGCGTGCTTTTATGGATCATCAGCTTGGTCTGAATCTTAAATCCCGTTCTTTCCTCGATCAGATGGAGAAGTACGGGATTTGAGGCGTTTTTGTGGAAGTGAAACTATATCTTGACTTCATACTAGATTTTATATATTATGAAATATAATTTCTCTTTATGAGACATGCATTGAACGAGAGAGTAGAAGTCTGGATTTATTGCATTTATGGAGACAAGTCGTTGTATGACACTTGCAATCATGAATGAGCGAGCCGGGGATGGTGGAAGCCTGGCTGAATCGGTCTTTGAAACGGCACTCGGGAGCATGAATGGACACGGAAAAGTGGGCTGGAACGAACAGGATCATCTTGTTTGATCCAAGCCAAGTAGGGTGGAACCGCGGGAATAGCTCTCGTCCCTACGTCTGTACAACAGGCGTAGGACGGGGGCTATTTATTGTTGTCTGCACCGTTCTAAGCTTGCCAACAAACCATCGAAAAGGAGCATGATTATGAATTTTCAGCAGATGATTCTAACGCTGCAACAATTCTGGGCCGAGCATAACTGTATTATTGTCCAGCCATACGATACGGAAAAAGGGGCAGGTACGATGAACCCGATGACCTTTTTGCGTTCGCTTGGACCCGAACCTTGGAAAGTGGCCTATGTGGAGCCTTCCCGTCGTCCTTCGGACGGACGTTATGGCGAGAACCCTAACCGGCTGTACCAGCATCACCAGTTCCAGGTAATCATCAAGCCTTCTCCAGACAATATTCAGGAAATTTACTTGGAAAGTCTGAAACGCCTGGGTATTGATCCGCTCAAACATGATATTCGGTTTGTCGAAGATAACTGGGAGAATCCTTCCCTTGGTTGTGCAGGTCTTGGTTGGGAAGTTTGGTTGGACGGAATGGAAATTACGCAATTTACGTATTTCCAACAGGTTGGTGGAATTGAGACAAATCCGGTAGCTGTTGAAATTACGTATGGTATGGAGCGTTTGGCTTCTTACATTCAGGATAAAGAAAATGTGTTTGATCTGGAGTGGGTGGAAGGTATCACTTATGGTGATGTATTCCGTCAGCCAGAATTCGAACACTCTAAATATACGTTTGAAGTATCTGATGTCAAAATGCTGTTTACACTCTTCAACATGCATGAAGAAGAAGCAAACAAGGCTATGGCACAGCATCTGGTGTTCCCGGCATATGACTATGTGTTGAAATGTTCCCACACATTCAACCTGTTGGATGCACGTGGAGCCATCAGTGTAACGGAACGTACGGGTTACATCACACGTGTCCGTAATCTGGCTCGCCAAGTCGCTGCAACATATATGGAAGAGCGTGAGAAGCTAGGCTTCCCGCTGATCAAGAAAGGGGGAGCCGAGCATGTCTAAGGATCTGTTGTTTGAAATCGGACTGGAAGAAGTACCTGCACGTTTCATGCGCGCAGCGATTGCGCAGCTGCAAGAGCGTGTCGTGAAATGGCTTGATGCATCCCGCATTGCTTATGGTGAAGTGAATGCGTATGCTACACCTCGCCGACTGGCTGTTTTGATCCAGAATGTGGCTGATAAGCAGGAAGATATAGAGGAAGAAGTAAAAGGTCCTTCACGCAAAATTGCCCTGGACGACAGTGGCAATTGGAGCAAGGCTGCACTCGGTTTCGCGCGCAGTCAAGGTGTTGAACCGGACCAGTTCACATTCAAAGAACTGAACGGTGTCGAATATATCTATGCAATGAAGTCCAGTAAAGGTGTGGAGACGGCTTCTGTGATTGGCGAAGGATTGCTTTCTGTATTGCATGCCATGACGTTCCCGAAATTCATGCGTTGGGCTTCCTATGATTTCAAATTTGTACGTCCAATCCGCTGGATTGTGGCTATGCTGGGCAGTGATGTCATCGATCTGGAAGTGACAGGTGTGAAGTCGGGTAATGTAACTCGCGGACATCGTTTCCTCGGTAAGGAGGCCGTGATCTCCACTCCGTCTTCATACGTTGAAGTGCTGCGTTCAGAGCATGTCATTGCAGATATTCAGGAACGTGAACAGATGATTGTATCCCAGATTCAAGCACTGGCTAGTGAGAAGAAATGGGATATTGCGATTAAGGAAGATTTGTTAGAGGAAGTCCTGTTCCTGGTGGAAACACCTACCGTATTGTTCGGGACATTCGATTCTTCATTCTTGAATATTCCGCAAGAAGTATTGATTACTTCCATGCGTGAGCATCAGCGTTATTTCCCTGTACTGGACAATGAAGGACAATTGTTGCCATTCTTCGTGACAGTACGTAACGGTGGAAGTGATTCACTGGATGTTATTGCAAAAGGGAATGAGAAAGTACTGCGTGCACGTCTGTCTGATGCCAAGTTCTTCTATGAGGAAGACCAGAAGTTACAGATTAAGGATGCATTGTCGAAGCTGGAAAGTATCGTCTTCCAGGAAGAGCTGGGAACGGTTGGAGATAAAGTGCGCCGTATTCGCAAAATTGCTGATGGGATTGCTGCTAAATTGCAAGTATCCGCTGATGTTGCCGAGTCGGTCAGCCGCTCAGCAGATATCTGCAAATTCGATCTGGTGACACTGATGGTGGGTGAATTCCCGGAACTGCAAGGTGTGATGGGTGAGGATTACGCTCGTAAATCCGGTGAAAAAGAAGAAGTGGCCAAAGCGGTATTTGAACACTATCAGCCACGTTTCGCTGGAGATCAATCCCCTGCGTCTCTTGTCGGTGCCATTGTGAGTGCTGCGGACAAAATGGATACAATCGTGGGTTGTTTCTCCATTAACATCATTCCAACGGGATCTCAAGATCCGTATGCACTGCGCCGTCAGGCTGCAGGTATTGTACAGATTTTGCTGGATCACAAGCTTCCGCTGACATTGTCAGACGTATTCGGAGTAGCACTTCAAGTACATGCACAGATGAACCTGTTGAAACGTGCAGATGAAGAGGTGCGTAAAGACTTGCAAGACTTCTTTGGTCTTCGTGTGAAAAAATTGTTGTCTGAAACCGTTCGTTACGACGTAGTGGATGCCGTAATCTCTTCCGGATTCGATGATATTAGTGCTGTAGTTCCAAAAGGTGAAGCGTTGATGGCTGCGGTTCTGACAGGAGACGCATTCAAAACAACGGTTGAATCGTTCAACCGTGTGGGTAACCTGGCTGCCAAAGCATCCACTGCTTCTGTACATCCAGAACTGTTCACAGAAGATGGAGAGCGTCAGCTACACGAGTCATGGAGTAGAACGAATGCAGAATATCGTCAGGCATTGACTCAGCATGATGCTGCTGAAGCACTGGCTATTGCATCAGCTTGGAAAGATGGGATTACCTCATTCTTCGATTCGGTCATGGTTATGGCTGAAGATGAGGCTGTCCGTGCGAATCGACTTGCCTTGCTTGCGGCTATTGATCGCGACTTGAAAGGATTTGCTGATTTTTCCAAGTTGGTTTGGTAATTGGGCGTATTTCATGAGTCCTTTTCCACAGACTTGGAGCAAAGCTAAAATTCAGTATTAAAGAAGGATATATGAGGGTATAAATATACGGAACGGGTTGTGAAATGTATTTTTGACAACCGCTCCGTATTTTAGCCTTTGATTTCCCTTGTTGTGGCAGAAGGATTTTGCCTGGCCGGGGTCGTATATTACAATATGCAGCTATTTTATGAAACCGGGTGGTCTGAGTTTGAGTGAGTTGAATGTACGTCATATTGTTGTGGATGGTGATGCTTGCCCGGTCAAAACCGAGATTGCGCAAACCGCTCGCCTTTTCAACATCCCTGTACTGTTAGTCTCTTCATTTGATCATTTGCTTCAAGGGGGAGAAGGGGTGCGTACCGTGCAAGTGGATCGCAGTGATCAGAGCGCAGATCTCTATATTGCTAATCATATTAAGCCATATGATGTGGTTATCACTCAGGACTATGGACTTGCGGCACTTGCGCTCGGCAAACGTTGTTATGTTTTATCCTTTCGTGGTCGTGAGTTTAACGACCGTGACATTGATTTCATGTTGGATTCTCGTCATACTGCGGCCAAAGCACGAAAAAGAGGCCACTACGGGAAAGGCCCAAAGCCTTTCACAGAGCAGGATCGTGAAATTTTTCAACATAAACTGACAAAACTTTTAAAAGATTTGCAGGAGAATGTGTAAGTTTATCGAATTATATTTACGTGTTGAAGAGATGAAGGTGGCCAGAGATGAGTACCGGACAAGGCGGTATACCCGAAAGTATTATTGAATCGGTGTTGCAGCAGAATGATATTGTCGATACGGTGAGCCGATTTGTGCATCTGACCAAGCAGGGGAAGTATATGAAAGGCCTCTGTCCTTTTCATTCCGAGAAGACGCCTTCGTTCACCGTTACACCTGAGAAACAAATTTTCTACTGCTACGGTTGCGGCACGGGTGGAAATGCCATCAAATTCAGGATGGAAATCGAAGGGTTATCCTTTCCCGAGGCTGTCAAAACGATGGCGGAAGAAAGTCACATCTCTATGGGGGACTGGCAAGGGCGTGAATCTGCTCATGTGAATCCGGAGACTGAACGTCTGTTGGAGGCTTATGAGCTTACCGCGAAGCTGTATCATTTTTTGTTGAAAAATACAGAGCACGGCAAGTCAGCCATGGAATATTTACGCTCCAGAGGTTTTGGCGACAAGTTGATTGACCAGTTCCAGATTGGTTTCGCACCAAATCGTTGGGACACACTGGTACAATTTCTTGAAAAACGTAATTATCCGCTCGAAGAAATGGAAAAGGGTGGACTTCTATCTCCGCGAAATGAAGGTCAGGGATATGTGGACCGATTCCGAGACCGGATCATGTTCCCGATTAATGGCAGGAGCGGTAAGCCAATTGCATTTGCAGGACGCATATTGGGAGATGGGCAACCGAAATATCTAAATTCACCGGAAACCCGGTTATTTAACAAAAGCCGTGTTCTCTATAATCTGCATCAGGCCAAAAATGCAATTCGCAAACAAAGACAAGCCATTTTGTTCGAGGGATATGGTGATGTCATCTCCGCATGGGATCAGGACATCCAGAATGGTGTAGCTGCAATGGGTACTGCGCTAACCGAGAATCAGGCACTGATGCTCAAAGGCATGTGCGACGAAGTCATCATATGTTATGACGGCGACAAAGCAGGACAGGCTGCTGCACTGAAAAACTTCCCCATTCTTGAGGAAGCCGGATTGCAGGTCAAAGTGGCTCTCATACCCGAGGGACTTGACCCGGATGACTTTATCCGGAAGCATGGTGGTGAACGGTTCCGAAACCAGATTGTGGACGGTGCCGTGACAACTACAAAATTTAAACTTATAAACTTAAAAAAAAGCCATATACTGCTAGAGGGTGGCGGACAAATCGCCTATTCGAAAGAAGCAGTAAAATTGATTGCCCCCTTGCCTTCTCCAACAGAGAGGGAAGTGTATCTTCGTGAACTGGCTGCAGAAGTGGACGTATCGTTCGAAACATTGAAGCAGGAGTGTAATGAAGAACGGGAGGCGATGAAAAATAACCTACAGTATGGGGATAATAACCCGAAAAGGTGGAATAATGGTAGGCAACAAAATAGGCAGGTGCCTACACCTAATCTGTTGCCGGCTTATCACGCTGCTGAACGCAAACTGATTGCCTGGATGTTACAGGATGATGAGGCTGCCCAGTACGTGAATGAGCATCTTGGTGAAGCTTTTAACTTGGATGATCATGCAGCTATTGCTGCTTATCTATATGCCTACTATGCGCAAGGCAAACCGTCGGATACAAGTCGTTTTATGTCTTCACTGCATGACGATCGTTTGGAAAAAACGGTCAGTTCAATCTCGATGATGGATGGTCCAGGTGAATGGAGTATTCAAATGCTCGATGATTGCATCAGGGAAGTGCTGAAGTATCCACGTAAGAAAGAGTACGATTTGAAAAAAGAAGAAATGATTGCTGCAGAGCGGGCAGGTGATTCTGTACGCGCGGCACAGATCGCAATTGAAATGATTGCCCTAGAGAGACAGTGAACGTCTGATGATTAGATGTTTCTAGGGAGGAGGGAGTCGAGTTATGGCGAATGATCAGCATACTGAACTAGAAACAGAATTGACACTGGATCAGGTTAAAGATCAATTGATTGAATCAGGTAAGAAAAGAGCTTCGCTGAATTACAAGGAAATTATAGAGAAACTCTCTCCTTTTGAGCAGGATGCAGAGCAAATGGATGAGTTCTACGAGCAACTGAGCGATCTGGGTATTGATGTAGTGAATGAAAACGATGAAGAGGTTACACTTCGTCCTAGTGAAGATTCCGAAAACAACACCAGAGAGGGAGAGGACGAATTCCACTTTGATGATGATCTGAGCTTGCCGCCAGGAATCAAAATCAATGACCCTGTCCGTATGTATCTCAAGGAAATTGGTCGTGTGCCATTGTTGTCGGCAGATGACGAAGTACAACTGGCTAAACGGATTGAGAACGGGGATGAAGAAGCCAAGCGTCGTCTGGCTGAAGCGAACCTTCGACTCGTAGTCAGTATCGCCAAGCGTTACGTTGGACGTGGAATGTTATTCCTTGATTTGATCCAGGAAGGTAATATGGGCCTGATCAAAGCGGTTGAGAAGTTCGACCACAAAAAAGGATATAAGTTCAGTACGTATGCCACATGGTGGATCCGTCAAGCCATTACTCGTGCTATTGCTGACCAGGCGCGTACCATTCGTATCCCTGTGCATATGGTGGAGACGATTAATAAGCTGATCCGGGTATCCCGTCAGCTGTTGCAGGAACTTGGGCGTGAACCGACACCGGAAGAAATCGCTGCTGAGATGGATCTGAGTGTGGAGAAAGTTCGTGAAATTACGAAGATTGCACAGGAACCGGTTTCTCTGGAAACACCGATCGGTGAGGAAGATGATTCCCATCTGGGTGACTTCATTGAGGATCAGGAAGCACTTGCTCCGGCGGATGCTGCTGCGTATGAGTTGCTGAAAGAACAGCTCGAAGATGTGTTGGATACACTGACTGAACGTGAAGAGAACGTGCTTCGTCTACGTTTTGGTCTGGACGATGGACGGACGAGAACACTGGAGGAAGTCGGCAAGGTGTTTGGTGTTACGCGTGAGCGTATCCGTCAGATCGAAGCCAAGGCTCTTCGTAAATTGCGTCACCCGAGTCGTAGTAAACGACTCAAGGATTTCCTCGAATAATTGAACTACGGGAGACTTTCCGCAAGACGCATTAGCGGCGGCGGGGTCTCCTTTATTTTTAATTTGAACGTCTTGATTTCTTGGTTTTGGAAATTCATCCTTGAAATGTTTGATTGGATTTTATTTTATCGCTTTTCCTTGTTCAATGCAAATCAATAAATTAAATGAATGGTGTAGGTGCTTCATGAAACTTTCGAATCGATTACAGCGAATACATGATCAAATTCCCGATGGTAGCCGCATGGCTGATATCGGTTCAGACCACGCGCTGCTGCCAGTAGCCGCAATCCGCAGTGGGAAAGCCGCGAGTGCAGTAGCCGGGGAAGTTAATCCTGGCCCTTATGATGCTGCATGCAAACAAGTCAGTGATGCTGGCCTGAAAGAAAAAATAACGGTACGCCGTGGAGACGGATTGGATGTGATCTCTGCGGGAGAAGTGGATGTCATCACCATTGCAGGTATGGGTGGTGCTCTCATTGCCTCCATTTTGGACCGAGGTTTATCCAAACTGGATGGAGTGCAGTTACTTATTTTGCAACCGAATGTGGGAGAGGATATTCTCAGACGCTGGTTGCTGGAGCATCACTGGGTGGTTGTAGCAGAACAGTTGCTCGAAGAAGATGGCAAGATCTACGAGATTATAACGGCGATGCCACAATCCGTAAGCCCGATTGCAAATGAAGAAGTGTATCGTGCACGTCCGCTTCAAGGCGGGGCAGAATTGACGGAAGATTTGCTGCTGCGGATGGGACCCTATTTGGTGGATCGTCCAACGGATGTATTTTTTGCGAAATGGGAAAGTGAGATCATCAAATTGCAAGGGGTTGTAAACTCCATCTCCAAATCCGATCAGGATTCTTCTCGGGACAAGGCGGCTGAGGTAGAGCGTCTTATCGCAAACTTGAAGGAGGTTTTGGCATGTTTGCCAAAGGTCAAACTGTAATTCAACTGATGGAGCAGCTCGCTCCCAAACATCTGGCTGTACCGGATGACCGGATTGGTCTACAGCTCGGCAGTTTGCAAAAAGAAATCAGCCATGTGTTAGTTGCATTGGATGTAACGAATGAAGTAGTGGATGAAGCGATTCGCATCGGTGCCAACCTGATTATCGCGCATCACGCCATCATTTTCAGACCAGTTAAGTCACTGAGTACAGATACACCTATGGGTAAATTGTATGAAAAGCTGATTAAGCATGATATTGCTGTTTATATCAGTCATACGAACCTGGATGTGGCCGAGGGTGGTATGAATGACTGGATGGCCGAGGCACTTGGCATCGACAGTAAAGAATCGTTGGAAGATGTACACACAGATCATCTGTACAAGCTGGCTGTATTTGTCCCACGTACGCATCATGAACAGGTGCTTCAAGCGGTTCTTGAAGCCGGAGCGGGGAGTATCGGCCAATACAACAAGTGCAGCTTCAACACGGAAGGTACAGGAACGTTTGTACCTGGTGAAGGGACTGAGCCGTTTATCGGAACCCAAGGGCAGATGGAACGTGTGGAAGAAATGCGGATTGAGACCATCGTACCCCAAAGTCTGAGAAGTAAGGTCGTTCAGGCGATGCTTAAGGCTCATCCGTATGAGGAAGTGGCCTACGATCTCTATGCAATGGATTTAAAGGGCCGTACGCTTGGTCTGGGGCGCTTGGGACCCCTTAGGGAGCCTAAGACATTAGGTGAGCTTGTGGAGGTCGTGAAGACCGAATTCAATGTGCCTCATGTACGTGTTGTCGGAGATCTGAACAAGCAGATCAAAAAAGCAGCGGTTCTTGGCGGTTCGGGCAGCCGTTACGCGCTCACTGCCCGCTTCAAAGGTGCGGATGTTATTGTGACCGGAGATATTGATTATCACACGGCTCATGATGCGTTAATGGCAGGCATGTGTATCATCGACCCAGGTCATAATTCCGAGAAGATTATGAAACCAAAAACGGCTGATTGGCTTCGTTCCCGTTTGGAAGAGAAACGATATGATACGCAAGTTACAGCTTCAGAGGTCAATACGGAGGTATTCCAGTTTATCTAAAAAGACAGTTGCTGTGTGATTCCCAGTAATATTAAGCTTGTCTGGGAACCCAAATGCCTGTATACTATGTAATGTTGTTCGGAAAGCTTGACAGACAATCGCTGGTGGCCCTTTGTTGCCACGAGAGGAAAGTCCGGGCTCCACAGGGCAGGATGCTGGATAACGTCCAGTCAGCGCGAGTTGAAGGATAGTGCCACAGAAATGGACCGCCGATGGCCGGATTTTCCGGCACAGGCAAGGATGGAACCGAGGTGTAAGAGACCCCGAGGAACGCTGGTGACTTCGTTCCTGGTAAACCCCATCTGGAGCAAGACCTAATGGGACACAGTCGCCTCTTCGGAGGAGGCAGCCTTAGCCCGAGGTGTGTCTAGGTTGGTCGCTTGAGCTGTGCAGCAATGTATGGCCTAGATAGATGATTGTCGCTTCTGGTGGGAGGGTAGTTCCCGTATGAACCACGAAGAGCACAGAACCCGGCTTACGGTAAGCTTTCCTAACTGCAACAACAGTATTACAGTGTAGTCCACCTATCAGTCGAGGACAATCCGTGTGATTCACCGATGGCCTGACTGATCAGAAGGACCCATGCATATCTGGATAAACATAATTCCTGTTGATGACAGGTTCTATACTATAAAAAAAGGTGGCAGTTCCGATATTCTCGGGCCTGCCGCCTTTTTTTTGTTGCTCATATCAAGTTTTGGACGTGCCTGGTGTTTTCAGACACGTCCTAATCAATGTCATACGCAAAATATAGGGCAACGTTTATGACAGTTCATTACAGTGTAACAACACTGTCCGATGTTAACGAAGCGTGCCAGCGTTGGATGGCGCGATCCATTCTTTCCACGGCTTCAGGAAGAAGCTCAGGGTCTGTATGAGTAAAGTTGATTCGCATGCGGTTTAACTCTGGTGTACCTGCATAGAAGGAATCACCCGGAACAATGCACACTTTCTCCTGGATACCGTAAGTGAATAGATTGCTTGCCAGCATGCCTTCTGGTAGTTGCAGCCACAAGAACATGCCACCTTGTGGTGAATTCCATGAGATGCCTTCCCATGACTTGGCTGCCATGAGAGTGGTCAGTGTTTTCATCCGTTGTTCATAATCCTTTGAAATATGACGAATATGCGCATCCAGATCGAAAGATTCAAGCAGCGCATGAAGCGCTCTTTGGTCAATGCTGCTGGAATGCAAGTCGGCGCCTTGTTTGGCGCGTGCTGCCATTTTAACAATATCGGGAGCAGCCAGTATCCAGCCCGTACGAAGGCCGGGTGCTACCGTTTTGGAGAATGTACTTGTGTAGATAACATTGGAAGGGCCATCATAGGATACGGCATCCAGTTCTGCGAGAGCAGGGACATCCAATTGCTCTGGATTG
Source organism: Paenibacillus sp. CB74 (assembly GCF_055687625.1). Lineage (NCBI taxonomy): Bacteria > Bacillati > Bacillota > Bacilli > Caryophanales > Paenibacillaceae > Paenibacillus > Paenibacillus sp. CB74. The sequence goes on from NZ_CM146009.1 coordinate 529,813, forward strand.
AACCGGATTTCACCATAGGGGTCATCTTCCAAAATAAGTACGCCGTACTTGCGGCACAGATCCACAGCCTGCTTTCTTCTTTCTCGAGACCATACTTTTCCCGTAGGATTGGAGAACGTGGGGTTAATATAGACCAGTTTTGGACGATGCAACTGGAGCTGTTCCTCCAGAGACTCAGGCAACATGCCGTGATCATCACAGGCTACGCCGTGAGATTCAGCTTGATAGGAATGGATGACTTGCAGAGCAGCGAGGTAGGTTGGTGATTCAACTAATACGCGGTCACCCGGGTCAAGAAGGATGCGGCAGACCAAGTCAATAGATTGCTGTGAACCCGTAGTGAGAAGCATATGATCAGGTGAAGCGGGAATGCCCTTGGATTCGAGACGTTCGGCGATTTTGGCGCGAAGAGGACGGTAGCCCTCAGTCTCTGCATATTGAAGAGCGGCTGCTCCGCTCATAAATACTTTTTCATACGCAACACGAATGGCTTCCAGCGGAAAAGAAGTCTGGGCTGGTAATCCACCGGCTAGCGAGATCATTCCAGGTGCCTGAGCGGCCTGGAGCATGTCGCGAACGACAGAGGACGGGGTATTTTGTGCCATTTTGGACCATGGGATACTCATGTTATTCTCATCTCCTGTTATTCACTGTTATACTGATATTATAAACTATAATAGACGGACTGCACTATAACAGTAAAATGAAGATCATAACAGTTGGGGGGCGCAACCATGCATATTGAATTAAAGCGGGGAAGCAGTACCAAATTGTACGTGCAGATTGCACTAACAATTGCCGATCGTATCAGATCAGGACTCATTGAACCCGGAACCCGACTTCCTTCTGTTCGCAAAATGACCACAGATTTGGGTGTTAGCCTGGTCACTGTATCCAAAGCGTATGCTGAACTCGAAGCGATTCAACTGATCACCTGCTCTCAGGGGAAAGGTTGTTATGTAAGAGGTACTCTAAACGCGGATTCGATGGAGGATGTGGATCGAGCCAAGCGTAATCATCTTAACAGTGAATCCGGTACGTCATGGAATTGGCAGATGGCACTTGTGGATTATTTACCCCGAGCGCAGCTCTGGAGACATTTCGATACGTCCCCTCAAGTACGGTATGAACTACATATGTCAGCGATTCAGCCTGAACTGCTGCCTACACGCGAGATTATTGACAGTGCCTACCGGCTCTCCTCTGACCATGCAGAGCGTATGGCGGCGTACGGATCTTTTCAGGGAGATCGGGAGCTCAGACAGATCTTCGCCGAACATTTTGCCGAACGTGGACTACAGGTAGTACCTGAACGCATGCTAATCACAAGTGGTGCTCAGCAGGGGATTGATCTTGTGGCCCGGACTTTTATTGGACCTGGGGATGTTGTATATATGGAGGCGCCAAGCTATACCGGAGCCATTGATGTATTTACGAGTAGAGGTGCGAAGATCATTACGGTCCCGATGGATGACGAAGGCATGCGTATCGATCTGTTGACCCGATTATGTGATACCTATCCGCCCAAACTCATCTATACGATCCCGACTTATCATAATCCAACAGGTATTACGATGAGTGCGAGAAGGCGGGCACAGCTTCTGAATCTCGCGCAAAGCTACCACTGCCTCATCCTGGAGGATGATCCATTTGCAGATCTTTATTTTCGGGACCCTCCGCCAGCTTCCATTAAATCGATGGATGGGTCAGGCCATGTCGTATATATCAAAAGCTTCAGCAAGGTGCTCTCTCCCGGTTGCCGCATAGCCTGTGCTATCGCTGATGGAAGTGTACTGACCCGGCTTGTGGCTGCGAAGTCAACGGCGGATCTGGGTAGTCCGTTGCTTACACAAAAGGCATTGCAATCTTTCATTCAGAATCAGTACGGTGCCTATGTATCCCGATTGAGGGATGAATTGTATTCTCGTTTGCGTGCCGCATCTGAAGTGCTGGAAGAGCATGCTCCTATGGGAATGCAATGGCGTTTGCCAGAGGGAGGACTCAATCTGTGGCTCCAACTTCCGAGCAACCTGGATATGCGTGAGCTGCATCATCAGTCCTTGGCTGCAGGGGTCTCTTTCCTGCCGGGTTCCGCCTGTTATGTAGGGGAGATGGATACACCAAGTCTGCGCATCTGCTTCACGGTTACGAGTGTGGAGCTTTTGTGTGAGGGTCTTCGTGTACTGTGCGGAGTCATTGCTAGTGTGACACCTGGGCAGGGTGGGGCAGTGGCGGACAGGCTACCGCTCATATAATTTTTCGGAGTATGGACATACATCCAATCCACTTTCGACCTGCTGCAATAGGTTATAGTATCACCAGAAAGGGAGTTGGTTTTGAAATGAACCATTACTGTCCACCGCTTTGCCCGATTGTCTGTGACCCAATCCAGGTTGTTGAGGATTACTACATCCCACAAATCGTGCCTGTAATCCACCCGATCGAAGTAATCAAAAAACATCACTGTGTTCCGATTCATCACCACATGTATCCTGTTGTTGTCAAAGAAGAAGATCCTTGCTATGTATCCAGTCACAATGCGAAGAAAAAATCCGTGAAAAAATCAAGTAAAGCCCGCACATCTTCACGCAAGCGCTAATTGCAGCGGGTGCCCCGGGGAATTGAATATAAATCAAAGAGCAGCGTACGCCCCGGGGCGCAGCTGCTTTTGTTTTTTACTGATTAGTGTTATTACGGTTAATGGGTATACTTCTTCATTGTATTATCCATTTGTTGTCTGACATGTTGCGGCCAGAACTGCAAAGGAGCGCTGTTGCCTGATGCGGCTTGCAATGCCTTATAGACATCGATTTGCCCATATCCAAAATACTTATCGTGACCCGGATCACCGAGGTCAATAACACTTTGACGCATCAAATCCATCACTTCTGTGTTGGTCAAATCCGGGTTTAACGAACGAATCAAACCTGCAAGTGCGGCTACATGGGGGCTAGCCATGGACGTTCCGGACAAGGCCGCATACTGATTGTTTGGATAGGTACTGGCGATACTCGAACCCGGAGCCATCACATCCACATAATCCCCATAGTTGGAGTAGGAAGCTTTGCTCATATCCGGGTCGGTAGCTGATACGGCAAATACTTCCGGATAAGCAGCAGGGTATCCTGGACGTTCTGTATTATCATTTCCCGTGGCTGCAATCAGGACGATATCCCGATCAAAAGCATATTTAACGGCATCATGAAGAAATTGTGCATCAGCATAATTGCCCAGACTCATGTTGATCACTTTGGCTCCATGATCGGCTGCCCAGATGATACCTTCGGCAACGGCATACGTGGTACCTGAACCCGAGTTGTCGAGTACTTTAACCGGTAGTACCTTGTTATACCAGCTCATGCCTGCCACGCCTTCATTATTGTTGACAATAGCACCGATAATGCCTGCGACATGTGTGCCATGTCCCACATCATCCATCGGTTTGCTTCCCGGCTCGACCACATTATAACCTTCGAGGAGTTTGCCCTTTAGGTCAGGGTGATTCATATCAACCCCCGTGTCAACGACTGCAACGATGACATCTTTGTTTCCCCTGGTAATATTCCAACCTCTGTTTGTCTCAATCGCAGGCAGGTTCCACTGATAATCGGAGAACAAAATGTCATTGGGTATCGTAACATCGGTTTGTTCAGTTACGGTATCATTGGTTAAATACATGTAGTGGGGTTCCATATAAAGTGGATTCCATTTGCTTTCGAAATAGCTATGCAATTGCTTGTAACTCATGTCTTCTGACCGAAAAACATACGTGTATCCCAGCTTGCGCGCAGATTGCATTCTTAGATCAGATTTAATGATACGCATATCCCGTTCACTGGGATCCTGGCGGAATCGGATAACGATTTCATTTTCGTAAAAATGACTGGCATTGGCGTTATCATGTCCGGTTTTCACTGTGATTTCGTTAAGTGTATCCGGGTGAACAGACTCAATCTTGAATTTACCCTCACGCGGATAAGGGATCATACGCAGATTTTTGCGTTGATGTTGTTCAACTGCATTTAATACATTCTGGCTGAACAAGGCAACTACAGCTCGTTTGCCATCTTTGGAGGGTTGCCCCATAACAAAATATTTTTCTTTTCCCAAAGGAAAAGAAGAGGATTCGAAACTTTGACGTTTGTTTACCGCTTTTTTGGCAAGGTTCAGTGCATGTTGAAGCTTCTGTTGTTCCAGCTTGCTTCCTAGTGTGGAAGCCTTATCTAACGGTTTGTCAAAAGAGCCATTGATATTCATGAGATGAATGGATCTGATATGTTCATGTGAGCCTTGGAGATCATTCACATATCGATTCACCTGCGCGGCATTCATTGTGGCGGTTTTCTCCAACATGATACTGAGATGTTGCTTAGCATCCATGCGGGTCAGAAGATCGGTTGCTTTGACATCCTGCACTTTCAGACGCTGTTTACTCGTGTGCTCTTCATGAGCAGAATCGGACAGGGCACTAGGTTTGGGCTCGGTACGATTTGATGTTGGAAGCAAAAGTGTAAGGGCGAGTGCTCCCGCACCAGCTGCAAGGGCCCAGTTAATCCATTTCGGTCTGGCCATGGCGGATGGATCCTCCTTCGTTCATTTTTGGACAGTCATTAACAGTGCTTCATCGTTGTCACTGGTTATATCTATCGTTAGAAAAAGTGGAACGTTTTATGCAAACAAGTTCGAGTCTAACTGCGTATAATAGGCATGTTCAATGGCAGAAACGGAAAGCATGATTAAGGGATACCGCTCGTCAACTTTTTATGGTAGGATTATAGCTGAGAATTCAAAGGTCAGGGGAAAACCACCGTTGGCCGACCTATATGTAAGGACTTATTTAAGGGGGAGCTACCTTTATGTCAGCAGCCAATGTACAGAAAACATGTGAGTCAACTAGGGAAAAGTTAAAACCGGCTATCGATCGGATTGAAAAATTTTTGAATGAGAATGCTTTGCCTGAACTGGATCAGAATCAGACGGAAGAATCAACAGTCTTCTACAAAGGATTTCTTTCAGATCTCCGTCATTTACTCGTTTTTTCTGAAGTTTCTTACGAAAAACTTGGCGTTGTGCTGCGTCGTGCCAACTTTGATGTCGATTTTGCCGAAAAGGCTCTTTATAATACGTATCACCAATGCGTAAACAGCTTTTTCTATCCCAAAAATGAATGTTATTCGGAAGACGGAAGATACGCTTACACAGGACAAGATGCCATTCGTTTTCGTGACAAGCCAATTCGTTCAGTGCGGGATGTCATTCTTGAGGTTTCCAAAACGTACGAAGAATTGCGCGATGATCTGGCATACTACGAAAGTGATTACCTGACTCAACGCCGTATGCAAAATCAACGGAATCACGCTTAACTAACGTTTGAATTTTAATATGATATTGGACGAAACCGCCCTTGTGGCGGTTTTTTTGTGTTTTCAGTCAGAAATTAACGGGGAGGGATCATGTCATCATCTGGCATTTTAGCGGAGAATATCGGGTTTGTGGCGGGGAGACAATAGTAGTCGAGGTGATAAAAAAATGAGCCAAGACAAACCAATTGTCAAATGCAGCGTCTCCAACTGTAACTTTTGGGGAGAGAACAACTTCTGCCAGGCTGATGCTATCATGATTGACATCGACCAACACGCCACCCGTCGTCTGCATGAGGAGTTTGCCGGTGAGACATTCGACTCGGATCATCATGATCATGCGCGTACATCCTCTGCAACCTGCTGTCACACGTTCAAACCCAAGTGAGCAGTCATCCCTATTCATAATGGAGGTGCTTCCAAATGAAAAATGACGATAACAACATTCGTTCTATTGATCGCCCTGAAAACAAAGGTGAGGTTGAAAAACAGCGTATGCGTGTGGATTATCCAAGGAGAGTACATCGGGAAGAGTACGGGGCTGAGGTGGCTCCTCCAACTGTTGTAAGAACTGGAGGCACCGAACATTCAGAACCTGTAGTTGAGAAGCATGAGGCAGACCGTGTCATGGAGTCAACAGGCAAGGTCGCAGGTTATATGGGGCTGGCCTTCGGTATTGCGTCCTTGTTCATGTGGTCAATCGTACTTGGACCAGCGGCAGCTGTTCTGGGTTACTATGCTTATGTAAATGGTCGGAAAACGGCGGGAGCTTGGTCCATTGGACTGGGTATTGTAGCTACGCTGAGTTATTTTTTCATGATCCCATTTGCGCGCTAGGTGTAAAATATGCTTCACCAAGCCTTCTGTTTGCACCCATGTGTGGTGACTTACAGGAGGTTTTTTTTTCGTATATACGCAGGTTAGACCGTGGGATTCAACTATTTTTTTAAAAACAATGGAACCTTGCTGTAAAACGATGTAGAATAAGGTCATATTACGCTTAATACTACGGGAGTGGGTATAAGTCATGCAGATAGATCCGAGTGGATCGCGGCAGTTGTTGGAACTGCAACTATCCAATGTGAATAACCAAACCAGTGGGTCACAACCAGATGCTGGTTCAACAGTGGATTTCGCCAATGTGATGGACGGGCTGTTAGGCACGGGTGCCAATTCGACGAGCAATACGGATTCCACCGCTACGGTCTCCAAAAGATCCAGTGAAGGTTTGTTGTGGTTGCAACTCGGAAGCACGTACAATCCGGATATAAATACGGCAGGATCGTCCTCTGTCTCCAATAACATCGTTGAGTCTTTATTATCTTCATCCAATACAGGAATCGTGGATTCCGGTGCATCCGTACCTACGGATTTTGAATCATTGATTGCGGAAGCAAGTGCAAAATATGGTGTGCCTGAATCATTGATTAAGGCCGTCATTGACACAGAGTCCAATTTTAACCCAAATGTTGTTTCCTCCGCCGGTGCCAAAGGGCTTATGCAATTAATGGATGGGACAGCTGCAGGGCTGGGTGTAAATAATTCATTTGATCCTGCCCAGAACATTGATGCCGGGACGAAATATCTTTCTCTTCAGCTCCAGCGTTTCGGTGGAGAAGTGAAGATGGCGCTTGCTGCATATAATGCAGGACCGGGTCGTGTTTCACGTCTGGGCGTGTCGAGTGATAGCGAACTGATGAGTGTACTTAACCGTCTGCCTTCAGAAACACAGAATTATATCTCCAAGGTGGAAAAGGCACAGTCTAAATATGTGATTTAAACTCACAGTAACATTTGCGATAACACATGATAGGCAGGATGAGATCAAATGTGGGGACAGCAGCGCTTGAAACGCCTGTTCCCGGTTGGTCTTTTTGTGTTGTATGGGTATCGTGTTACAATGCTCACTGTAGGTTCATGAACGAAGAGATAAGGGAGGTCTAACCTCATTTGAAATATTTTGATTATGCTGCTACCACGCCTCCCCATCCGGATGTAGTTCGTACGATGGCCGAGATTATGGAGACACAATTCGGTAATCCGTCCTCTATTCATGGATATGGAGAGCGTGCTCATCAATTGTTGCGTCGTGCACGCTCCGGCTGTGCTGCGGTGATAGGCGTTAAGCCTGAGGAGATTGTATTTACTTCCGGTGCGACCGAGAGCAATAATCTTGCGATAAAAGGTGCTGCATTACGTTATCAGTCACGAGGAAGACATATTGTCACAACGGCTACCGAGCATGCCTCGGTGTATGAAAGTTTTATGCAATTGCAACAGTGGGGATGGGATGTAACGCTAATTCCTGTCAATTCCGCTGGTGTTGTGAATGCTCAGCAGGTTATAGATGCAATCAGACAGGATACAGTGCTAGTAAGTCTGATGCATGTAAACAATGAAACAGGAGCTATCCATCCGATTGCAGAGATTGGCAAAGAGCTCAAAAAGAAAGCACCCCGAGTGCTTTTTCATGTGGATGGTGTTCAGGGGTTTGGAAAAATGGAGGCTTCACCTGCCGCTTGGGGCGCAGATCTGTACAGTTTGTCTGCTCACAAGATCCGTGGACCGAAGGGAGCAGGTCTCTTGTATGTGCGAAGTGGAGTGGAACTTACGCCACTCATGTCAGGGGGATCACAGGAGCAGGGTCTAAGAGCTGGCACGGAGAACGTGGCCTTGCTAGTAGGTATGGCAAAGGCCATGCGGATGGCAGCAGAAAACCAGGTTGATTATGCCCGTCGTACCCAGGTACTGCGTGATCGATTGATGGAAACGATACGTGATATTCCTGAATTTGAATTGAACAGTCGCACAGAGGGTGCACCTCATATTGTGCACTTCTCCTATCCCGGGATGAAGGCAGAAGTGGCGCTGCACACTTTGGAGCAACTTGGCGTAACCATCTCCACCCAATCTGCCTGCTCTTCGCGTTCGGCTGAACCGAGTCGGGCTCTACTTGCGATGGGCAGAGATGCAGCTTGTGCTGCTGGCGGATTGCGTATTAGTCTTGGAGATGAACATACAGAAGAAGATGTAGCCTTGCTTGAACGGGCTTTACATCAGATGGTGGCGCAGTTGCGACCCCTTGAAAGGCGGATGTGAATGGATATGAAATATGATATGCTGCTTCTCCGTTTCGGAGAGTTTATGTTAAAAGGAAAAAATCGTGCGCGATTCGAGAAAACGATCATTACACAGGTGAAAGCCTTACTTAAACCCTATCCAGGAGCAAGTCTTCGCAAAGAATATGGCCGTGTCTATGTGGATCTTGGCGGTGAATCACATACTGAACTGATTAAGGTGTTAAAGCGGGTATTCGGTGTGATGTCGATTAGTCCGGTTAAAGTTACTCCATCCGAGCTTGATGAGATTGTGAAAACCGCAGTTGCTTTTATGGACGAAAGGGAAGACGAATTTAAGGAAGGCACCACATTCAAGGTAAATGTAAGGCGGGTATGGAAGGAGTTCCCGAACTCTTCACATGAAATGAATCATCTGGTTGGTTCCCCGATCCTTCGGAAGTTCCAGCAATTGAGTGTTGATGTTCGTCAGCCTGATATTGAACTGCGAGTGGAAATTCGGGATCAAGGCACTTATATTTTCAATGAAACCATTCCTGCAGTGGGTGGGTTTCCGCTGGGGACGAATGGCAAAGCAATGGTACTGCTATCAGGTGGGATAGATAGCCCTGTTGCTGCCTGGTCTTCCATGCGTCGTGGACTCGAAGTGGAATGTGTACATTTTTACAGTTATCCGTTCACAAGCCAGCGGGCCAAAGAAAAAGTCATTGATTTGGCGCGTGCCCTTGCTGATCATGCAGGAACAATCAAGCTGCATCTGGTTCCATTTACGGAGATCCAAACGGCATTCACCCAACTGGGTCAGGACAATCTGATTATTACCCTAATGAGACGTTCAATGCTGCGAATTGCATCCAAACTTGCCGAGCGGGAGCGTGCACTAGCACTGATCACCGGGGATAGCCTGGGCCAAGTAGCGAGTCAGACTCTTCCGAGTATGAATGTCATTGGCCGTGCGACGGATCTACCACTGTTGCGACCACTGGTTATGATGGATAAACAGGAGATCATCACCCTGTCCAAACAAATTGGAACGTATGACATATCGATTTTGCCATATGAGGATTGCTGTACTCTCTTTGTGCCAAAGTCACCTTCTACCAATCCCAATCTTCGGATTGTGGATAAAATTGAATCAACCATGAGCCATCTGCCAGAATGGGTCGATCAAGCGGTAGAATTAACAGAAACCATCACGCTGCACGCCGGTGAAACTTCTGTGGTAACGAATCAGTCAGGCGATCAAGGCATGAAGGATGACTGGTTCTAAACTCAATAAAAATGAGCATGGCTGACATAATAAGGGCTATGTTAACTGCAAAAAAGGACTGTCCGATAAAATATCGTTCAGTCCTTTGCTGTGTTCAGGAGCAATTATAAATTAAATAGCCTACGAATAGGAGCGTTGCTGTTCCCCGCCAGATCCCTTGTGACTCGAACTGCTGGAGCGTTTGCGATAACCTGCAAAGACTACGCCTGCGATAACCACAACGATGAAGAGAATTCGCAATGCCGGATGTTCAGTAAAGTAAGGCGAGAGTCGCTGCTCCTCGGTAATCATATTGGATGCCGTATACCCGAGAACGATGGCTCCGACATAGATGATCCAGGGAAAGTGATTAATGAGCTTGATAAACAGAGTGCTGCCCCAGACGATAATAGGTACACTGATCAGGAGTCCGAGAATGACAAGCACAAGATGCTGCTGCGCAGCTCCGGCAACGGCAATCACGTTATCGAGTCCCATGGCTGCATCTGCGATCACGATGGTACGAACAGCAGTCCATAAGGAAGTCCCCGCCTGAATATCATTGTGTTCATCTCCCTGATCCGCCAATAATTTATAGGCAATCCAGATCAGCAGTATGCCTCCCACCAGCAAGAGCCAAGGCACTTTAAGCAACCATAAAACAACAACGGTTGCCAAGATTCGAATCAGAAGTGCGCCGCCCGTTCCATATAGAATTGCCTTTTTCTGCACGGAAGGGTGCAAATTTCGAGCTGCAAGGCCAATGACGATGGCATTATCTCCAGCCAGAATGAGATCAATAAAGACAACGTTCAGCAAAGCCAGCCAGAAAGCGGGGCTAAATAGCTCCATGTATTATGTCACTCCTTATATACGGTTCAATCATTAAGAATAGCATGGACAACTCTGACATACAAGTTAATGTGGGGGGATGAGGACATGGATACACTCTGGCTGTTGACTGAGATTTTAATGATCAATCTGGTATTGAGTGGAGATAATGCGGTTGTTATTGCGCTTGCTAGCAAGGATCTGCCACCGATACAACGCAAAAAAGCGGTATGGTGGGGAGCTTTTGGGGCGGTGCTGCTACGCTGTGTGTTAACCTTCGTCGCAGTGTTATTACTCGGGATTCCCTTTATCCAAGCGGCAGGTGGACTGTTGCTACTCTGGATTGCAGTGAAGCTACTGCTTCAAAATGAGGATGAAGTACATATTCGGGAAGCTTCTACGACGTGGAAAGCCATTCAAACCATTCTGATTGCCGATTTTGTAATGAGCCTGGATAACGTTTTGGCTATAGCGGCTTTGGCAGATGGAGATTTGGCTTTGATCGTCATCGGGATTGCAATAAGTATCCCCATTGTCGTATGGGGCAGTGGGCTAATTGTTGGTTTGCTCAAGCGATTTCCGATTCTGGTATTCGCCGGATCAGGCATTCTGGCTTTTACAGCTGGTGAGATGGTGATGAAAGACCCCAAGTTAGGAGAATGGTTGGGAGGAATGGCATCAGAGGTACACACGCTGTTGCCCGCAGCAATGGCTTGTCTTGTAATAGCGGTTGGAGGAGCCCATAAATTTGTGAGGAAGAACGCATAGTTTGACTATGGATAAAAGCTTGAACACAGGACCACCCGAACCCTCAGGTTTAGGCGGTCCTGTGTTGAGCGAATACTCTTGCCATTAGAAGTTCCATTGGGCTAGTCATAAGTTGCACATTTTAGGGTAATACAGGTAAAGGGCACTTGCAAAGTGCGACATAAAGTATAGTTTTTTGCCGAAACATCAGATACACTAGAAGCAGGATAACAGGTTAGGAAATTCAACAGTCAGCATGGATTGTAAATTGTTTATCAAAGAAATAAAGTACATAGCCATGGTATAAGAGGTGATTGCAGATGAGGATGAGAAATGAAAAAGCAATTGGCATATTTATTGTAGCTGCTGGAATTATTATTCTGCTCGGTAAGTTTGGCGTGTTTGGATTTATTGGTCGTAACTTCTGGCCTTTGCTGATCTTGCTGCCAGGCATAGCCCTTCATGCGTTATATTATGCACGTATTTCACCGTCGTGGTCACTTGTTCCAGCCGGCATACTAACGGTGTATGGTGTGTTATTCAGTATAACCAATACATGGGGTGCTGGACTGATGAGCAGGCTCTGGCCAGCAATTTTGCTTGGGATCGCCATAGGGCTGCTCGAATATGGAATTGCTGAGCGTCGAAGACCGGAATATGTATTACCTGCAGCTTTGATCCTTGGTGCGGTATCCATCATATTATTCGGATTTACCTTGCTGCAAACGGGAATAATCTATGTCCTTGCTGTTCTTTTGATCCTGGGCGGAGTCTGGTTATTGCTTGGACGAGGACGGCAAGGGAGAGGCTGGTAACATTCCCAATGGTCTTTTCGTGCGAAATATCTTGATTTTTACCTATAATAAACTATAATATAAGGGATATAGACATGCGTCGGGATATCACCGACGCTTATTTTGTGAGTAACCTGCGAAATTGCGGGAAGTTTAGTAGATAAGAATTGAAATTGGAAAGGATATGGATACAAACCATGCATTCAAGAGAACACATTCGCAATATTGCGATTATTGCCCACGTCGACCACGGGAAAACTACGCTCGTCGACAAGTTGCTCCAGCAATCCGGTACTTTCCGTGATCACGAAACGGTACAGGAGCGCGCAATGGACTCCAACGATTTGGAGCGTGAACGCGGTATTACGATTTTGGCCAAAAACACGGCTATAACTTATAAAGATTATCTGATCAACATTGTGGATACACCAGGACACGCCGATTTCGGTGGCGAAGTGGAACGTATCATGAAAATGGTTGACGGCGTATTGCTCGTTGTTGATGCTTATGAGGGCTGTATGCCACAAACGAAGTTTGTACTTCGTAAAGCACTGGAGCACAACCTGACACCTATCGTTGTTGTAAACAAAATTGACCGTCCAGCGGCTCGTCCGGCTGAGGTAATTGATGAAGTATTGGACCTGTTCATTGAACTGGGTGCCAACGATCAACAGCTTGAATTCCCTGTTGTATATGCTTCCGCATTGAACGGAACATCCAGCATGGAAAGTGATCCTGCTAAACAGGATGACAACATGGTGGCGATCTACAATACGATCGTTAGTCATATCCCACACCCTACCGAAAATGTTGAAGAACCACTTCAATTCCTCGTTACTTTGATGGACTACAATGAATACCTTGGCCGTATTGCCATTGGTCGTGTTAACCGCGGTGTGATCCGTCAAGGACAATCGGTAACGGTTATTATGCGTGATGGCAAGAGCAAAACTGCACGTATCGAGAAACTGTTCGGTTTCCAGGGTCTCAAACGTATTGAGACGGAAGAAGCAGGAGCAGGCGACATCGTTGCCATTGCAGGGATCAAGGACATCAACATTGGTGAAACCATTGCCGACCCGAACAATCCAGAAGCACTTCCAGTTTTGAAAATCGATGAGCCTACACTACAAATGACGTTCCTCGTGAACAACAGTCCATTCGCAGGTCGTGAAGGTAAATGGGTAACTTCCCGTAAACTTCGTGAGCGTTTGTTGAAAGAACTGGAAACTGACGTTTCCCTTCGTGTTGATGAAACGGACAGCCCGGATGCATTTGTCGTTTCCGGACGCGGTGAGCTTCACTTGGGTATCCTGATTGAGAACATGCGTCGTGAAGGATATGAGCTTCAAGTATCCAAACCAGAAGTTATCGTTAAAGAAGTTGACGGTAAGAAAATGGAACCTGTTGAGCGCTTGTTGATTGATATCCCTGAAGAGAGCATGGGTTCCGTAATGGAGAGCCTGGGTGCGCGTAAAGCAGAGATGGTTAACATGGTTAACACAGGTAGTGGTCAAGTTCGTCTGGAGTTCCTGATTCCAGCACGTGGTTTGATTGGATATAGCACAAACTTCCTGACATTGACTCGTGGTTACGGTGTTATGAACCATGCATTTGACAGCTACGCTCCAGTAGTATCCGGTCAAGTGGGTGGACGTCACCAAGGAGTGCTGATCTCAACTGAAACGGGTACATCTACGTTCTACGGAATGATGGGTGTTGAGGATCGCGGAACGCTCTTCTTGGAGCCGGGTACTGAGATCTACGAAGGTATGATTGTTGGTGAACACACACGTGATAATGATATCGTTGTTAACATCTGCAAAGAAAAACAACTGACTAACGTTCGTTCTTCTGGTAAAGATGATACAGTTAAAATTAAAACTCCGATTATCTTCTCATTGGAACAGGCGCTTGAGTACCTGAATGAAGATGAATATTGTGAGATCACACCGAAATCCATTCGTCTTCGTAAGAAGATCCTGAATAAATCCGAGCGTGAACGTGCAGAAAAACAACGCAAAATGGCTTCCAAAGCCTAATAACAACAAAATAATTTATATAAGTTAGCATTTGATGGGCCCGGCTAGTAACGAGAGCTTGTACAGCTAACGTAGTGTAGGGAACAGAATCGATTCTGAAGAAGCGATGCGTTCGCCTTTATCCCCGGATTTTACCATTGAAAATGAATCAAAAAAATCTGGGGATAACAGCGATCGGAAGAACGAGCTGAGACCGAAACGGTCACGATGCACGTACTGGCTCTCTAAGTTGCTAAAGGGAGTTTCATCAACCAGTTAACTTATACTCTAGCATGAACACGAAAGGAGCTGGCTGTGCATGCAAGCATGGTTCGCATCACACCCGATCGTAGCCTACATCGTCATCTTTGTATTGATTACTTACGTATATAACAAGGTGTTTCGGGTACGTCAGAAATTGCCACTTGGTAAGGAAATCGTTCTCTATATATTGATGGCGATGGGCACATTCATGCTTCTTATTTTCCAGATCGACAAGCTTCCCATCATTCAATGTTTGTTGGTTGCGGTTGGTTTGATGTTGTTAGTGAGAGTGCGTTATTTTATCGAAGGCCGTCAAAAGAAAAAAGCGGAAGCTACCGCTCGAAATTCATAAATCCTGTCTTGTACAGACCATCCGTTTTCCTTAGGGAAAGCGGTTGTCTTTTATTTAGACAAAAAACAGATGTGATAAAGGTGTTGAAGATATGAACTCAAATTCGAACGGACTGCCTCCACGGAGACAGGCACCAACGCAATCCGGTGCTTCTGGATCGAAGAATGGCAAGGGCAAGCAGCCTAAGAAGAAAAAGAGAATGAATGCTTTTGGCAGAATCTTTTTAAGTCTATTGGTTATTGCCATTCTGGTAGGCGGTGGATATGCGTACTGGGTATACAATCAAGTCGTGGATACAGGCATCGATAAACCGGTACCTCCCGGCATGTCAGCCACAACCAAACCGATCACGATGCTGTTATTAGGCACAGATAACCGTCCTGAAACGGGCACATATCTCTCGGATGTCGTAATGGTGGCTTCGTTGAATCCGGAGACCAAGACGGCAACCATTGTATCTTTGCCACGAGACACGCGTATTCAATTGGATGGGTACAAATCCAACAAGTTGAATTCCTATTATCCGAGGTTTAAAGCACAGGAAAAAACCACTGGCAAAAATGCAGAGGATCAGATGAAAGAAATGATGAGTAAGTATTTGGATGTAAATATTAATTATACAACCGTACTGAATTTCCAGGCTTTCCGTGACGCTGTTAATGCCGTGGGTGGCGTGGATGTGACTGTGGATAAAAATATGTGTTATAGAGATACAGCCGATGGGACAGATATCAATCTGGTCGCAGGCGCACAACATCTTGATGGTAAAGCGGCACTGGATTTTGTGCGTTACCGCAAATCCAATTGTAATCCGAAGACTGCTGAATCCAATGACTTTGACCGTAACAAACGTCAAAACCAAGTATTGAACTCCATGTTGGATCAGATGAAATCTCTTGGGGGAATTACGAAGATTAGCAAAGTGATTGGTGCAGTTGACAAGAACATGACGACAGATGTGGAATCGGAACAAATGAAAAACTTTATCTCGACGTATTGGAACATCTCCACCTCGGATGTACATTATACTCCGGTAACCGGAGAGTGGAGAAGTCCTTATGTGTATATTAATGAAACGGAACTCGCCAATGCGAAGCAGGCATTACAAGATACCCTTTCAGGTAAGGTAACCACTTCAACTTCGAGTGAATAACCTTCATTCTTTTGGGATTGGAAGCACATTAATTCGTATGCTATAATAATATAAACCAAGTTTAAGAATTGCATAAAGAAGGTTAGGGGGCTGGTTGAATGTCCGAAGCCGTCACACAATTAACTGAATCTCTTTTACAGCAATTCAAGAATGAGACCTTTGTGCTGCTGAGCACAGTGGATGTAGAATCCGGAGGTCCGACTTCAACAGCCATCTCCTGGATTTATGCGGAGAATGCTTCTACTTTTCGTTTAGCGATCGATCATCGTTCGCGCTTAGTGAATAACATGATGACTAACCCGCTCATTACGATTACTGTCTTTGGAGAAGAGACAGTGTACGCAGTGAACGGACGTGCTGCGGTACGACAAGATCCGCTGCAGGATGTTCCATTTAATATGTGCTGTTTCGACATTACGATTGAAGCGGTGAGGAATGCTCTGTTTTACGGCGCTCAACTGTCCTCCGTGCCTCAATATGTCAAAGTATATGATCAGCGTGCTGCTGAAAAATTAGATGGGCAGGTTTTTGCTGCCATGAAAAAAGCCTAGTGAGAGATCACTGGGCTTTTTGTTGTCTTTTGTCTGATGAATGCAGCTGCTGCATTTGTTGTTTTTGATTCACGTGTTCATCCGGATTTTGACGGACTTTGACGTCTTTCGGGAGTTGAGGGATAATTCGTCCCACCATGTCAGCGAGTTCTGAAGCAAAACCGGATATGGGGTGCCCTTGACGGATATGTTCACCAATCTCTTTAATTCGTTCAGTGACATCGGCATCAGCAGTAACAATGGAATCTACACCTTCGGGATCTTTACGAAGCGCTTCGGCAACAGCGTATTTGATGGTACCTACCCGAGCACGTTCCAGTTCACCATCAACATCAATACCGACGACAGCCGTATTACCGAGTATGACGCAGTTCGCATCTTTAACACCTTCCACTTGCTTGGCAAGTGCTTTAAGGTGATTGATCCGTTTTTCATTTGGCATCCGGCCACTCTTTGCATCATCCGCAATGTTGGTATCGTGGACTTCACCTGTATTTTCATTAAGACGGTCCAAACGTGAAGGATTCAACCGATCTTCCTGTGCATCGAGCATGTGAGATCCTTTCCTTTGATCTTGCTGAGTTGTAATATTTCCTCCGTAGCTTCTTGGATGTGACGTATGCGGTTCCTGAGAAGCGTTACGAGTGGTACTATTGCAACCTGTAAGTATAAAGATCAGAAGCAGCGTGCAAACCCATATTTTCATAAATGTTCATCCTTTCTTGGAGTTTTTCAGAATGGTTGACAATTATTTTGCCCTAGTCGAATACATTTATGTATGGGATCATGATTGTCCATGCCGCTGCTGAAAGATCACACTATCCATGCCTTTAACGACGCCGCTTTGGAGGGGATTGAATGAAAAAGATTTTTGTATTGGATACCAACGTGCTTCTGCATGACCCCAATGCCATATTTGCCTTTGAGGAACATGAGGTAATCATTCCCGCGGTTGTATTGGAGGAGATCGACTCCAAAAAAAGAAATGCCGATGAAATTGGGCGTAATGCCCGTAATGTATCCAGACTGTTGGATGGATTACGTGAGCTGGGTCACCTGCACAGTGGGGTACCTTTGGCTAATGGAGGTAACCTGAAAGTAGAGCTGAATCATCGGAGTTTCGTAAAAGTTCAGGAAATGTTTGGTGAAGTATCCAACGATAATCGAATTCTGGCTGTCGCACTAAATTATCAGATCGAAGAGAATGAAAAGGAAGTAGTCGAACGTCAGGTCGTGCTTGTCAGTAAAGATGTACTTGTTCGTATCAAAGCGGATGTACTTGGTCTGTTTACACAGGATTACTTATCAGATCGGACGGCAGGACTCAGCGAGTTATATCCAGGTTATACGGCCCTAAAAGTTCATCCGTCAGTGATTGATGAGTTTTACACATATCGTTTTTTACCAATCAAACCGCTACAGTTGTCTTACTCGTTGTATCCGAATGAATTCGTCATTCTCAAGGATGAGATGGGAACCAATAAATCGGCTTTACTTAAAGTGAATACAGAGGGAACAAAGCTGGAGCCGCTTTTCCTCAGTAATGATAATGTCTGGGGCATTAGCGCACGTAACGCACAACAACGCATGGCACTGGAACTGCTTTTAAATGACGACATCCCGCTTGTTACCATTACCGGTAAAGCTGGAACAGGGAAAACCTTGCTGGCACTTGCAGCAGGTCTGCTTAAGGTAGAGGATGATCATAAATACAAAAAACTGTTGATCGCTCGTCCTGTCGTTCCGATGGGGAAAGATATCGGTTACTTGCCTGGTGAGAAGGAAGAAAAACTTCGTCCATGGATGCAGCCGATTTATGATAATCTGGAGTTTTTGTTTGACACCAAAAAAGCCGGGGATATCGATAAAATTCTAATGGGGCTTGGCAGTATTCAGGTGGAGGCATTAACGTATATTCGTGGAAGATCGATACCTGGACAGTTTATCATCATTGATGAGGCTCAGAATCTGTCCCGCCATGAAGTGAAGACCATTGTATCCAGGGTCGGTGAAGGCAGTAAAATTATTTTGATGGGTGACCCCGAACAGATCGACCATCCGTATCTTGATTCGGCCAGTAACGGTCTGACGTATATCGTGGAACGGTTTAAGCAAGAGGGAATCAGCGGACACATTATGCTCGAAAAAGGTGAGCGGTCCAAGCTGGCACAACTTGCGGCTGATTTATTGTAAAATTCAGGGGATTTATTTCCCGGAAAATGTTGTTATTGAAGCCGGCTCTTGGAGCCGGCTTTTTTGCTGAAAAAATAAGAAAGCGTTATTGCACAGAACTCGATATGCTCGTAGTATGCAAAAATCCGAAAAAGTGTTTTTCGGCAGGGTAGGACAAGAGTACTACTTATTTGTTACAATAATTGCTGCAGGAAAAAACTAGGTGAACAAGGAGGGAAGTTAATGAAGCGTAAACATCAGGTTGTTTTGTTCGCGGTATTGCTGCTTTCGTTAACGATCTTGTCACCGAGTTTTGACTTTAGAGGTTCGCAGCTCAATCAGGAACAAGAGAAGGAGAAGGATGCTTTTCCGGGTAATTCGTCACGTAATGAAGATGCTCAATCTCCACTGGAGATTGTGGTTGCCATGTCGGATGAAGAGTTCCAAGCCTTTCAAAAGTTAGCCAAAGAAGTTGCTGCTTCCCAGCTGGTAGAGATTAATCTTCGGAATGAGAAGCCGGATACATATAAGCGTGTTTTGGATCTTGAATTTTCACTAGGAGAGAACGGCGATGTGGTTCTGCTTGATAGTGAAGAAGTGCAATACTATGCCCAAAAAGGGTACCTGTATCCTTTAAATGGAACAACATTATCGAAGTCTCTCGGTGATACAGTAGTTGGATTACGGGGAATGACAGAGTGGAATGGTTATCAATGGGGAATGCCTTTTGATTTTGATCCGTACATTCTGGCTGCACAATCTTCATTTCTGAAGAGAGCTGGAATGGAGTCATTACCTCACAATAAAGATCAGTGGGTCAAACTTACTCAACAAGCCAATGCCGAAGGAATCCCTTTAATTACAATGAACATCAATGATATGTACGGGACAAATGCGTGGTTAAATCATCTTGAACCGAGAATGGCACCTGATCAAGTTCATCAAACGCCATTAGATTCGCAACCGGGAGACCTCCAGCAGGGGATTCAATTGATGAATCACATTCAACCTCATATAATGGTCCAGTCTACCTATCCGATGTTCTCATCAACTGCTGACGAGACTAACATACCAATGGTTGTATCCTTGTTATCTCAATTATTAAGTGCAGATCAAGCGAGTACCGTTCATAAAGATTCTTTGGAGCGCATTTCTTTTGAATCCTTGGAAACAGTAAGCTCCAGAAGCCTTGTCATTACTTCGGGTTCGGTTGAGGCTGAGGAGGCCAGTAGATGGATTGAAGGCATGACGTCCGCTCCTTCACAGTTAAAATGGTACCAACAGGTCAACCGTTTGCCTGCAAAGCAACAGGAACTGGATTTGGAGTCCGAGAAACTTACTGGACGTTATGAAATGACAAAGAGACATTCCTGGTTCTCAACAACCCAAGATGCCCCTGCGTCAACGACAGAAAGTCTTGCTCTAATCACTCGTTTTCATAAAAAGGTACAACAATTCTTAAAGGGAGAGATTACAGCGAATCAATACGTAAATAGCATTAGAACAAGCTCTTTAAAATGATATAGCTAGTTTAACTTCCAGTATGCCTTCACTTGTTGAAACATCCGTTGCTTTGACAAAAGACAGGATTTTCTGTGGGTAGAATCCAAGGTCGAATTCTCTTTCCAGCATTCGGCGGGTGGTGTCGGGCAATTCAAGCTGATTAAATACTAGTTTGTCTACATGAAAACGAATGGAGTTCTGAGGTTCATTTTCTACCGTATAATGTCCTTCAATGCTTAATTGCAACTGATCCCGCTGACCGGATGCGATAATCTTATCCTGATTAAACTGAAAGGCAAAGTCTTCAAAGATAGGATTTTGCGAACGTAAAAATGCGTTAAGCTCATCCTGCCCAATACGAATCGTATACGTTGTTCCAGTTGTGGATATGCCTCCGTTTTGTTTTTGTATAAAATCAGGCAGGTTCTGCATGGCAGATGCCAATGCTTTGAAATATCGTTTCACCTCATAGATGCCGATATTCTCCCAATAGAGAGTTAATTCATCCATTAGTTTCTGAATCGCCGCCGCATCTCCGCTGGTGGCTATTTGGGCATCTACTTCTTTTTGCAAGGCGACTACACGTTCCCGCTGGTTTTGAAGATTAGTCTTCATTTCGGTTAGTTCTGCTGTAGTCTGACGAATCTGAGTGGAAGTCTGTTGCAGGTTGCGATACCGGTCCTGATACTTGTCCAGCACAGCCTGATCCCGTCCAATAATAATCTGATAATAATCATACAGTACAAACAGGTCTTTGAATGACCGGGCCCCCAGGACCGTCATAAGAAGACTGTCACGTTCTCCAGTATAGTAGGACCTCACTACAGCTCCGGCCCGATCTTGCTGAATATGTATCTGTTCTTCCTGATCCTGAAGTTGGACGGATAATCTCTCGTATTGTTGAGCCAGCTGCTTCTGTCTGCCTGCGATACGTTCAATTTCATGATCGATTTCGACGATGGATAGACTTTTTTGCAATATTTCACGTGTATCCTCAGATGAAGGCTCTCCATAGGCATAGTTTGAGGGTAGTTGCAGAAATACAATGATGCATAATATAAATGCGGCAATGCCGTTATGACGTCTCAACGATCATTCTCCTTTCCACTTCTTCAATGACAATAGTACAGGCTAGTTGTCTTCCAGACAATATATGAAACAAATACGTGAATTATCCTTAGAGGTTAAATAACACCATGAACAACCATTTAATCTGAACACAACAAAAAAGTAACCCGACAGATATCGGATTACTTTGATGCTGCAGGTGGATTATAGCGGCAAACCCATTTGGAATACGGTCCAGTAGCTGAACCCCGTGAATGTGACGATCATATAACCCCAGAAGAGCAATATGTACGTTCTTTCAGTAAATTTCAAGTATCCCAAAATGACAAAAAACGCAGTCTGCAGGAAAAAAAGCAAAGCCATTTCGACCAGATCTCCCGCAAAAGCCATCAGGCCAATCGCAAGCGTGAAGAACCCGAGTACCCGAAACATGCGTGCCACGGTAAATCCTCCTCTCTAAGTACGATCATAGATTGTCTACACAACATTATACCGGGAAAGGAAAAACGTGTAAACAAATTTGGATATGAAAGCGAATTCTTTTTTTGCTCAAATGAAGTATAAAGAGAGAAGTTTTACTTGTGTCACGTATGAGCAAGCCTGAATGTGGAAATACATTTTAGTATGAAATCAATTCTATGAACTCTATGAGAGGCATAAGAATGAATGAAGCAGCTTTTATACCTAATTCACATACCGGGCTTCCGGTAATGCGGACGGTTATTTTAGGATGTTGTTAGGAGGGTATTATAGCATGACTGCAGTGAGACAGGATGCTTGGAGTACAGAGGACGATTTGATATTAGCTGAGGTTACTTTGCGTCATATTCGGGAAGGCAGTACACAATTGGCCGCTTTTGAAGAGGTAGGCGAAAAAATAGGCAGAACATCTGCCGCATGCGGTTTTCGCTGGAACAGTTGTGTACGTAAAAAGTATGAGTCTGCCATCAGTAACGCCAAGGCACAACGGCAAAAACGAAGTTATCTCAGAAAGCAGCCAACGATGCTCGGACCACAGGTTGCTGCATTGTCTACACTGGACACTGAAGAACATCTGTACAAATCAGATGGGATCTCGGACGATTCATTATCGATGGATGCAGTCATTCGCTTCCTGCGACAATGGAAGGGAACCGTGCAGGAGAGTAATCGTCAACTC
Organism: Paenibacillus sp. CB74; assembly: GCF_055687625.1. NCBI lineage: Bacteria > Bacillati > Bacillota > Bacilli > Caryophanales > Paenibacillaceae > Paenibacillus > Paenibacillus sp. CB74. The sequence goes on from NZ_CM146009.1 coordinate 552,114, forward strand.
AAGATGCTGGAGAAGGAGCTTCGGGAGAAAGAAGATGAATTGCTTGAACTGCGTCTTGAGAATGACCGCCTCTCCAAGGAAGTGAATGAAGTACAAACGGATTACCGCGTGGTGAACGACGACTACAAAGCTTTGATTCAGATTATGGATCGTGCTCGCAGACTTGCATTTTTGTCCGAAGAAGAAGAAGAACTCAAGACACGTTTCAAGATGGATGCCAACGGGAATCTGGAACGAATTGAATAGCAAGTACAGACGTCTGATTTGTGAGAGTCAGGTATGAACCCGTCACACCTCCGTTACATAACGGCAGGTATGACGGGTTTTTAGTTTAGTGTTTTTGTTCTATTATAGATAAGGGAAGTGTAACTACTGAAGCGGATAGGAGTGCATGATATGATCATTGACATCGTTGGAGCGGGGGCGCTGGGTCTATTATATGGCGGGAAACTGCTGTTGACAGGTAACCAGGTCAGATTCTGGACTAGAACAACGGCTCAGGCAGACCTTCTCAGTCAAGATGGAGTAACCCTTGTGGAACGAGGCAAGGAGATACATATTCTACCGGATCAAATACATGTGAAACCCATAAGTGAGCTGACTGACACATGGAAGAACACGCCAGGAGAATGGTTACTACTCATGGTTAAGCAGACAGGCATTGATGATTTTATTCATGAGATTAGTCCATTGCAAGATCATATGCTGAATATCGCTTGTTTTCAAAATGGGATGGGCCATCTGGAAAAACTTCATGCTGCTATGCCAAATTCGCTTCTCTGTAGTGCGGTTACAACAGAAGGTGCGAAGCGTTCACAGCGTCAGGTGACTCGTGCAGGGGCGGGTGAAACCAGGTTGGGAAATCATAATACACATATAGAAGCTTCTATCTCTATAGAGGAAAAAGGAATATTTACTCTTTCAAGAGTCCTGGAGCAGGCAGGATTTGACTGTACAGTGTCGAATGAAATCGATAAGCTGATATACAGGAAACTATTAATTAACACAGTCATTAACCCGCTTACAGCGTTATGGCGAATCCCGAACGGAGAATTGATCACCACGGAAGAACGCAAGAGGCTAATGCGGCAGTTATATGAAGAAGTATTGTTAGTCTACTCTGAACGCGGAATATGTTTGGATCAGGATATGTGGGATCAATTGATATTAGTCTGTCGTTCGACTGCAACGAACACTTCTTCCATGCTTGCAGATGTTCTCGCTGGACGTGGTACAGAAGTCGGATCAATTAACGGACATATTGTAAGGATGGCACAAAAGTCGGGCCTTACTGCACCTACACATGAACTACTGCTTCATCTGATTGAAGGAATGCAACCGGAAGGAGTGAATTAATGGGACTTTTTATCGTGCTGAGTATATTACCTTTTTTTCCGTTCTTTCTCGTCTATTGGGGCATGTACTTATGGAAAAAAGACAAGCGCACAGCATTGCGGACGGCAATGGATGTAACCACCTTTTTCCTTGTATTTTCAGTATCGGCGTTATTCAACTTAACATTTGATTCGAATTTTGGTTTTTATCTGACATTATTACTCATACTACTAGCACTTGGATTCATCGGGGGAGCGCAAAATCGACTAAAGGGGAAGGTGGATGGGGGTAGAATGTTCCGGGCCGTTTGGCGCATGGCTTTTGTAATCATGAGTTTCGGATACATTTTATTTACTTTATTTGGATTATTTAGATACTTCATGCAACAGATGTAAGGATACATAACGCAAAAGAGCTGAAAAATGTGTCGATTTTGTCGAAAACTGAAAAAAACATTACTTTCTGAAAAAGTAATGTAGATTTTTTTGACCGGTGGTTGTATAATCTATAAACATATAAACCATATCAATTTAGGGGGAACGTGTTAGATGAAAAGGAAAAGTCTATTAGTCCTTTTGACGCTGATTCTGGCGTTCGGTACCGTACTTGCAGCGTGCGGATCGAAAAACGAAGGCACAGGTAACACCGATACTGGTTCTGCAAGCGAAGGAAATGGTCTTGCTAAAGATCAAATCCTGAAAATTAACCTGTCAGCTGAACCTCCTACGTTGGACCCGGCTCAAGCAAAAGACAGCCAAACCAACACAGTTCTGAAGTTCTTGTACGAAGGTCTTGTACGCATCGATGCTGACGGTAAAGAACAAGCGGGCGTAGCTAAAGATTGGACAATCTCCGAAGATGGTTTGAAATATGTTTTCAACCTGAACCCGGATGCTAAATGGAGCAATGGTGATGCAATCACTGCCGAAGACTTTGTTCGTTCTTGGGAACGCGCTTTGAAACCGGAAACAGCTTCTCCATATGCATACCAATTGTACTACATCAAAGGTGCTGAAGGTTACAACCTGAGCAAAGACGAAACATATAAAGGTACTAAAGTTACAGACTTCTCTCAAGTAGGTGTTAAAGCTACTGATGAGCACACGCTTGAAGTAACGTTGGAAAACCCAACACCTTACTTCTTGGGTCTGACAGCATTCTACACGTACTACCCAGTACATGCATCTGCTGATACAAATGACAAATTCTTCACAGACTACAAAAACATGATCGTTAACGGACCATTTGTAATGGATCAATACTCTAAAGGTCAAAAAATTGTTGTGAAGAAAAACGATGGTTACCATGCAGCTGCTGACATTAAACTGGCTGAAATCGATATGTCTCTGACAAACAGCAGTGCTTCCGAACTGCAAGCTTACAAATCAGGACAATTGGACTACACTGGTGCACCTAACGGTGAAATCCCATCCGACCAAATTCCTTCTGTAAAAGCGGAATTGCCGGACGAGTTCAAAGCTACTGGTATTGCAAGTACGTACTACTACCAGTTCAACGTAAATGAAGCACCATTCAACAACGTTAAAATCCGTAAAGCATTTGCAATGGCAATTCAACGTCAACTGATTGTTGACAAAGTAACACAAGGTGGACAAATTCCAGCATTCGGCTTTGTACCTCCAGGTATCCGTGGTGAAAACGGCGAATTCCGTGATGAGCACAAAGACGATTACTTCACAGAAAATGTGGATGAAGCTAAAAAATTGCTTGCTGAAGGTATGAAAGAAGAAGGTTACACTACATTGCCAGCTGTTACTTTGATCTACAACACAAGTGATGGTCACGCGAAAATCGCTTTGGCAATTGCTGATATGTGGAAACAAAATCTTGGTGTTGATGTGAAAACAGAAAACCAAGAGTGGGGCGTATTCCTTGAGAACCGTCAAAACCAAAACTTCCAAGTAGCTCGTGCAGGTTGGTCTGCTGACTACAACGATCCATACAACTTCTTGGAAATGTGGACTACTGGAAACACAAACAATGATTCCAAATTCAGCAACGAACAGTATGACAAAGATGTTAAAGAAACTGTAAAATCCGCTGATCCAGCTGCACGTATGGCTGCATTTGCTGACGCTGAGAAAATCCTGATTCAAGATGAAATGGGCGTTATGCCGATCTATTACTACACTAACGTATCTTTGACTAAGCCTTACCTGAAAGGCGTACAACTTGATTTCAGTGGAGCTATTGACTTCACTCGTGCATATCTGGAAGAGAAATAAGTTGTTCTGAAGTCTAATATGATTACTTCGGGATATATATGTGGAATTCCATATATATCCCGATTTTTTTGTATGTGCACCGATTTTCCTTATAATTCTTGAAATTTCCGATAAATGGATTGGACTTTATTTCTGTCTAATTCTACAATCGATTTGTATACAAAATATTGTTTGTGGAGGTGTGCAAGGGTTGGTTAAGTATGTGTTGAAAAAACTACTATTTATGCTGCTATCGCTTTTCATACTCGCATCTGCAACCTTCTTCCTGATGAAGGCTATTCCGGGTGACCCTTTTACATCCGAGAAGAAAGTATCGCCTGAAATTCGGGTCTTGCTGGAACAGAAGTATGGATTGGACAAACCGATGTATGAACAATACCTGAAGTATATGGGTGGAATCCTTAAGGGAGATTTCGGAGTCTCAATGAAATATCTCAATCGAGATGTAGCCGGAATGATCGGCGAAACATTCACCGCTTCGCTGAAGCTTGGAGTGTTTGCAATTGTTATCTCCATTATCGTAGGTGTTTTGCTGGGCCTTATTGCTGCAGTATACCACCGTAAACTCATTGATGATATCACAATGGTCCTCGCTGTCATAGGTATAGCTGTACCGAGCTTCTTGCTTGCGTCACTATTGCAGTATCTCTTTGCTACTAAATTAGGCTGGTTTAACGTTATGGGCTTTGATGGTCCATTGGATTACGTTCTTCCGGTTGCAGCGCTATCTGCATCTCCGATTGCTTTTATCGCTCGTTTGACGCGTTCGAGCATGCTTGAAGTTTTACATGCAGATTATATCAAAACAGCTAAAGCCAAAGGTTTAAAATGGCCTGCAATTATGTTTAAACACGTTGTAAGAAACGGTATTCTACCGGTAGTAACTTATGTTGGTCCAATGACAGCGAATATCATCACAGGTTCCGTTGTAATTGAACAGATCTTTAACATCGGGGGAATTGGTAAAGTATTCGTAGAGAGTATCACAAACCGTGATTACACGATGATCATGGGGATTACGATTTTCTATGGTATCCTCCTGATGTTGGCTCGTTTCTTTACGGATATCGCTTACGTGCTGATTGATCCTAGAATTAAGCTGGAAAGCCGGAAGGGGGCATAACGTTGTCTGGCACGAATAATAAAAAGAATGAAACGGCGAACACGAACCTGACTAGTCAGGCAGCGGTTAAACCGCAAGAAAGTGTATCCCTTTTTAAAGATGCCATGTACAGACTTGCAACCAATAAGGCTGCTATGATAAGTCTGGGTGTATTGGTTCTTGTCGTGATTTTCTCTTTGATTGGTCCAACATCTTTGTTTACAAGTTATAATTATTATTCCAATGATTTGTTGAATGCCAATGCAGCGCCGAGTGCGGAGCACTGGTTCGGTACGGACGAGCTTGGTCGTGACGTGTGGGTAAGAACTTGGGTAGGAGCACGTGTATCCCTTACTGTAGGTTTGGCCGCAGCCTTGATTGACCTTGTTATCGGGGTTATTTATGGAGCGATCATGGGTTTCTACGGTGGACGTGTAGATGGAATTATGAACAAGTTTTCCGAAATTCTCTATTCCCTGCCGTACATGCTCGTTGTTATCTTGTTGCTGGTTGTATTGGAACCAAGTCTGACAACGATTATCATTGCCCTCACCATCACAGGCTGGATCAGCATGTCATGGATTGTGCGTGGTGAGATTATGCAACTTAAAAACAGAGACTTTATTCTTGCTGCAAGGTCCATGGGAGCAAGCACAGGGCGTCAATTGTTCCGTCATTTGTTGCCAAATGCAATAGGACCGATTCTTGTAACATTGACGTTGTCTATTCCAAATGCAATCTTTGCCGAAGCGTTCCTGAGCTTCCTTGGATTGGGTGTATCAGCACCAAGATCTTCACTTGGTTCTATGATCAATGATGCACTTACAGGCTGGACGCTATTCCCGTGGCGGATGTGGTTCCCAGCAGGTCTGATGGTTCTTACAATGCTTGCATTTAACTTGCTCGGAGACGGTCTGCGTGACGCACTCGATCCGAAATTACGTAAATAGAAACAGGAGGTGGGATTATGGAGCCGATTTTAACTGTCAAAGACCTGAGTGTGTCGTTCTCAACACGTTCTGGTGAATTTGATGCCGTTAAACATGTGAGTTTTGAACTTGGCAAAGGAGAGACGCTGGGGATCGTAGGTGAATCGGGCAGTGGTAAGAGTGTTACCGCCCAAACCATCATGAAATTGATTCCCTCCCCGCCTTCGAAGGTCAAAAGCGGAGAAATTACTTTTCACGGGCAAGACCTGCTGAATAAGACAGACAAACAAATGGAAGCGATTCGTGGTAAAGATATTGGTATGATCTTCCAAGATCCAATGACTTCTTTGAATCCTACCATTAAAGTTGGTAAACAAATTACTGAAGTATTGCGCAAGCATCAGAACATGTCCAAACAAGCTGCGAATAAAGCTGCTTTGGAGATGCTGGAACTTGTAGGTATTAAAAATGCGGCTATTCGCATGAATCATTATCCTCACCAATTCTCTGGTGGTATGCGTCAGCGTGCCATGATTGCGATCGCGCTTGCATGTCGTCCATCCCTTCTGATTGCGGATGAGCCGACAACTGCACTTGACGTTACCATTCAGGCTCAAATTCTGGATGTCATGAAAGACATGCAGCAAAAGCTGGGAACATCGATCATGCTGATCACGCATGACCTTGGTGTCGTAGCGGGTATGTGTGACCGTGTTGTTGTTATGAAGGAAGGCGAAGTTGTTGAAACAGGAACAACTGCTGAAATCTTTAGTAACCCTCAACATCCATACACCATTAAATTGCTGAATGCTTTGCCTCGTCTAGACGAGCCCAAAAAGGAAAAACCAGCTCCAGCTGGTATTATCAAAGGTAGCAATAAGCCTCTGGTACAAGTGAAAAACTTGAAACAGTACTTTAATTTGGGTAAAGGTAACATTCTCAAAGCGGTCAATGACGTAAGCTTTGATATCTTTGAAGGTGAAACGCTTGGCGTTGTAGGCGAGTCCGGCTGTGGTAAATCCACAACAGGTCGTACCATTCTGCGTCTTTATGAGCCAACTGGCGGAAATGTTAACTTCAACGGAACGGATATCTACAAGTTGTCCCCGCGCAAAATGAAAGAAATGCGTAAAGATATGCAGATGATTTTCCAAGATCCATATGCATCTCTTAACCCGCGTTTCAACGTTATGGATATTATCGGGGAGTCCCTGGATATTCATGGCCTGGCTTCCAGCTCCAAAGAGCGCAAGAGAAGAGTGGAAGAGCTGCTTGATCTGGTAGGTCTGAATCCAAGTCATGCACTTCGTTATCCACATGAATTCTCCGGTGGTCAAAGACAACGGATCGGGATTGCGCGTGCACTTGCTGTAGACCCTAAATTCATCATCTGTGATGAGCCATTGTCTGCACTGGATGTATCCATTCAGGCGCAGGTCGTTAAATTGCTTGAAGAACTTCAGCAACGTCTCGGTTTGACATACCTGTTCATTGCGCATGACTTGTCAATGGTTAAACATATCAGTGACCGTGTTGCCGTAATGTACATGGGTAAAGTGGTTGAACTCGCTGAAAGTGAAGAACTGTATGCGAACCCTGTCCATCCTTACACCAAAACGTTGCTCTCAGCGATCCCTGTACCTGATCCGGAAGTGGAAGCGAACAAACGTCGCATCTTGCTGCCGGAAGAGCATATGAGCCCGATTCAGAATGGATCTGGTGGTCCTGCGAATGACCCGTACAATCTGGAAAATGCTCAATTGATTGAAGTTTCCAAAGGTCACTGGGTTGCAGAGCCTTACGTATAATAGGAATATTAAAGCGATATGCTATTATTGATGTATTAAGTGCCGCCGACTCGTTCGGCGGTTTTTTTCGTATTTTTATCACTTTCTTTTGACGAAGCGGCCTTGAATTCGGTACAATCAAGAAAGGCTCTTTGAAGCAGAATAGGAGGCAGACCTCATGAACGGTATTACCGAGGCACTCCGCAGCGGATCAAGACTTGCAGAAGATTATATCTGTTCAAGAGATGCTGCGCGTGGCCTTTACGAGTATGACATTCGCTGGGAATCAGGACTTCAGGCGCGTGCCGAATGGCTGGATCAATCGGAGAACACACGTATTGATCGTCGTGATCTGGCAGAGTATTTACGTATATATAATAAGCGGGTGAACGACCATGAAGAGGTTCATGCGTCCATTACACGTCTTGCAGAACAAGATGCACTGGTGGTTACAGGAGGACAGCAGAGCGGTCTGCTCACCGGACCACTGTTCGTCATATACAAAGCCGCCAGTGTAGTGGCAGCTGCGCGTGAAGCGGAAGATAAACTTCAACGTCCGGTAGTCCCCGTATTTTGGATTGCCGGTGAAGACCATGACTGGGATGAAGTTAATCATACGTATCTACCTGATCATCAGGGAGATATGAAGAAGATCAAGTTACAAGGACGGTTCGCAGGAAGGGATTCTGTGAGTAATGTTCATGTGGATACGCAGCAATGGATGAATGTACTCGAACAGGTGGAGCATCTGTTACCTGATACGATACATAAACCAGGATTGATGAAAAGTATCACGGAGATCCATCAATCCAGTTCAAATCTGAGTGATGCATTTGCCCGTATGATATCTGCCTTGTTTGCCAGCAGTGGACTTGTTCTAATGGATGCAGCCGATCCAGAGTTACGCAGGTTGGAACAGCCCGTGTTTGAGCGGATGATACGCAAAAATGAAGTGCTGCGCAACGCATATGCACAAGGAGCTTCGCTGGTACAACAAGCGGGTTATGCTATGCCTGCCGAAGTAGCAGAGGATGGAGCGAATCTGTTCTACATTCACGAAGGTACGCGTCTGCTCCTGTTGTTGAAGGACGGTTTGTATAGTGATCGCAAAGGTTTGGTTTCTTTCACGGAGGAGCGTTTGCTTCAGGAACTGGAAGAACATCCGGAGCGCTTCAGTAACAACGTATTGACGCGACCTTTAATGCAGGATTCCGTGCTGCCTGTAGCCGCTGTGATTTTGGGGCAAGGTGAAATTGCATATTGGGGTTTGACTCGGGAAGCATTTTGTCAGTTCGGACTGCAAATGCCCATTCTGTTGCCGCGGTTGTCCTTCACCATTATGGAAGATATTCATCACAAACATATGAAACAATATGGACTTTCTTTCCAGGATGTACAATATCATCTGGAAGAAAAGAAGGAGCAGTGGCTCGCACAACAGGAGACGTTCCAGGTAGATGAGCAGTTTGACAAGGTTCAGGAAGCGTTTCTTGATCTGTATGGACCATTGCTAGATGAGATCGCGGAGATTCATCCAGGGCTGGAACGAATTGGCGACACCAATTTGAGTAAAATCAACGAGCAAATGCAGTATCTGAAACAGCAGACTCACAAAGCCATTGAAGATAAACACAATGTGAGCCTAAGGCACTGGAACGGCATTCAAAACTCCTTATTTCCAACGGGCAAACCACAGGAACGAGTACATAATGCACTCTTTTACCTGAATCGTTATGGCTCCGAGTGGATCGAAGAACTGATTAAGGCCTCAAGCGAATTCCTTGGAGAGCACAAGGTTATTGAACTATAGAGCCCTTTATAATAGAAGAAACACATAAACAAGGAGGATATGGAATGACTACACCTGCGTTGCAAAACAGTATTGTTAAAGATATGGGACTCGCTTCAGAGGGTCATCTGAAAATAGACTGGGTAGAGGCACATATGCCGGTATTAAACCGCATTCGTCGCCAGTTCGAACAGGATCTGCCTTTCAAAGGTTTGAAGGTTGCGATATGTCTTCATCTGGAGGCAAAAACAGCTTACTTGGCAAAAGTGATCCAAGCGGGTGGGGCGGAAGTAACGATTACGCACAGTAACCCATTGTCTACACAAGATGATGTCTGCGCAGCATTAGTGGAAGACGGTGTTACCGTATATGCGAAATACAATCCGGAACCTGCGGAATTCAAATCTCTGCAACTGCGTGCGCTTGAAGTGAAGCCTGATCTCATTATTGATGATGGCGGAGACTTTGCAACCATTATTGCATCCGAGCGCCCTGACCTCGCAGCAACAATTCGCGGCGGAGCAGAAGAAACGACAACGGGTATTATTCGTTTGAAAGCATTGGCGAAAGAAGGCCAATTGAAGTTTCCAATGGTTGCAGTTAATGACGCATACTGCAAGTATCTGTTCGATAATCGCTACGGTACAGGACAATCTGCATTCGATGGAATTATTCGTACAACCAACTTGGTTGTCGCTGGCAAAAACGTAGTGGTAGCAGGTTATGGCTGGTGTGGTAAAGGTGTAGCGATGCGCGCCAAAGGTCTTGGAGCGAATGTGATCGTAACCGAGATTGATCCAATCAAAGCGGTAGAAGCACATATGGACGGGTTCCGTGTCATGACGATGGTGGAAGCAGCCAAATTGGGTGATTTCTTTATCGCAGTTACAGGCAATAAGGATGTTATCACGGGCGAGCATTACGATGTGATGAAGGACGGAGCAATCCTGAGTAATGCAGGTCACTTTGATGTTGAAGTGAACAAACCTGAACTGGCTAAACGTTCGGAATCGATTCGCACAGTTCGCCGTAACATTGAGGAATATCGTTTCAAAGACGGTCGCAAAATGTACCTTCTTGCAGAAGGTCGTCTCGTGAATCTAGGTGCAGCAGATGGTCACCCTGCCGAAATCATGGATACGACGTTTGCTCTGCAGGCTCTGGGCCTGCGTTATGTGAGTGAGAACTATGCGGAGTTAGGTAAAAACGTTGTTAATGTACCTTATGATATTGACCAACAGGTTGCCAGCTATAAACTGGAAAGTTTGAATATTGGTATCGACTCTTTGTCGGCTGAGCAAGAAAAATACCTGGATAGCTGGAAATTTTAAGTTTTATCCAATAATTACAAGCTGATGAATTGATTCAAAGGGTATAGAATGGTTTATTGATGATATGGCTCATGTGCGTGTAGACATACGATTGCCCGTTTACGGGAAACGTCTTTTATCCTGAGTGACAGGATCAAAGACGTTTTTTTATGCTGAAAAATTAAAAAATCAAGTATTGCAAGAAGGGTTTTGATTTTTTTGTGCGAATCTATTATGCTTAGGTGGTGGAAAGTGGGGCAAAGTGGGAGAAACGGGTGAGGAGTGAGTGGGCCAATGTTTATGGGGGAGTTCCAACATAGCATTGATGATAAGGGTCGGGTTATCATTCCGGCCAAATTCCGCGAATCTCTTGGACCGTCTTTCGTTGTCACACGGGGTTTGGACCAGTGTCTTTTCGTGTACCCCATGGAGGAGTGGGGGGTCATGGAACAGAAGCTCAAAGCACTGCCATTGATGAAATCTGACGCACGTGCGTTTACCCGGTTTTTTTTCTCGGGTGCAACCGAATGTGAACTGGACAAACAGGGCAGGGTAAATCTGCCGGGCAATCTAAGAGAGTATGCCAAGCTGGACAAGGATTGTGTTGTCCTTGGCGTGTCGAACCGGGTGGAGATTTGGAGCAAAGGCATATGGGAGAGTTATTTCAATCAATCCGAAGAAGCATTCAACGACATTGCCGAAAAGCTGGTCGATTTTAATTTTGATTTATAAAGTCAGGAGGGGTGCAGGTTGTTTCACCACATAACCGTACTCAAAGAAGAGGCAACAGAGGGATTAAACATCAAGCAGGACGGTATATACGTGGACTGCACTTTAGGCGGTGGCGGACACAGCTCCGTGATTGCGTCCAAGCTCGGTCCAGGGGGACGTCTGATCGCACTAGATCAGGATGATTGGGCTTTGGATAATGCGCGCGAGAAGCTCGCTGCCTATGGAGATCGTGTAACATTGGTGAAAACCAATTTTCGAGATCTGGAACAGGTACTTAAGGATCTGGATGTGCCAATGAAGGATGGTGCACCACAGGTCGACGGTATTTTGTACGACTTGGGTGTGTCATCTCCGCAATTTGATGAAGGAGAACGTGGATTCAGCTACAATCACGATGCTCCGCTCGATATGCGAATGGACCAGGATGCAATGCTGACGGCCAAAGAGATTGTGAATGAGTGGCCAGAAGAAGAGATTGCTCGAATTTTGTATCGCTATGGTGAAGAGAAGTTTTCGAGAAGAATTGCCCGTGTTATCGTCGCAAAACGAGCGCAGTCCACCATTGAGACGACAGGTGAACTCGTGGAACTAATTAAGGAAGGCATCCCGGCGGCAGCTCGCCGTACGGGTGGACATCCTGCCAAACGCAGCTTCCAGGCTTTGCGTATTGCCGTTAACGATGAGTTGGGTGCGTTTGAAGAAGGCTTGCATCAGGCTGTTCGTTGTCTGGCACCAGGAGGACGTGTATCTGTTATTACCTTCCACTCCCTTGAGGATCGGATATGTAAACAAATTTTCAGCAGTTATCTGGAAAAATGTACATGTCCACCCGATTTTCCGTTGTGTGTATGCGGCGGCAAGGGTACCCTGCGTTTAGTTAACAGAAAACCGCTAATTCCAACGGAAACGGAATTGGCCGAAAATTCACGTGCACGTTCAGCCAAGCTGCGCGTTGCCGAGAAATTGTAGATCAAGAGTGGAGGAGAGAATCGGAGTATGGCATATACACGTGGTAATCTCGCTGTAAAAGAAAAAGCGTCCCAGGAACGTGTGACCCAGCAACGATACAAAGAAACCACCAAAGTGGTGACCCGTCGTACGGGTCTTCCGGCACGCGAGAAGATTTTGTATCTGATTACCCTGGTTGCAGTTATCCTTGTTGGTGGAGCTTTAATGTCTCGTTATGCTCATATCTATGATCTGAACAAACAGGCCCAGGCTACTATTACGGATATCAAGGGGTATGAGAAGACAATTGCAGACCTGCAGGTGGAAAAAGAAACCTTAAATAATCAGGTCATCGAAAATGCAAAACAACTTGGTTACGTTGAAGCTTCCGGTAAGGATGTCATTTTTGTACCACGCTCAACAAGTACGAAATCAACAGGTACTGAATCGTCTTCGAATACAGCAAGCAGTAAGTAAAGAGGTGTTCCGATGATAAAAAGAATAAAGATGCGCACGTTGCTTATAGGGGGATGTATTACCCTCTTTTTTCTTGTACTCGTAACCCGAATCTTCTTCATTCAAGTAGTAAATGGTGGTGTATGGCAGGAAAGGGCGGCCGGTTTGGTAGAGCGGGAACAGACGATTAAGGCCGCACGTGGGACGATTACGGACCGCAATGGTAACGTTCTGGCTACTGATGCGCCTGCATACACGGTTTCCGTGAATCCTCTGTTAATTAATGAACTTGGGATTCAGGATGTAGTGACGGAAAAGCTCTCAGCCCTTCTTGGTAAAAATGAGAGTGAGATGCGTGCTCTGGTCACAGCCAAAAAGGAAGATGGCAAGTTCTATCAGCAGCGTGAAGTACGCAGTGAAGGGTATAAGATAAGTCCTGAGCTTGCGGAAAAAGTCAACGAACTGCGTGAGGAATTACAAGAAGAATACAAGGCTCGTAATGCCATTGTCATGGCTCAAGAGTCGAAGCGTTTTTACCCTGAAGAAACACTTGCTTCTCACCTCTTGGGATATATGAGCCGTGACGGGAAAGCTGTCAATGGACTTGAAGTCTCATATGATGAAGCACTGACTGGTACAGACGGATATTTGAATTATCAGAAGGATGCCAAGGGCATCAAACTTCCGGATTCACAGGATAACTATCTGCCGCCTCAGAACGGGAAAAACCTTACGCTAACCATCGATGACACGATCCAGTTTTACATTGAGGATGCAATGAAAGAAGCCGTTGCCAAATATAATCCACTGAGTATGACGGTCATTGCAGCAGATCCGAGCACGATGGAGATTCTAGGCATGGCGAATTGGCCAACCTTTAACCCTAATTCGTATGGGAGTACACCTGATCAAAAGAATTTTATCAATCATGCCACTCAATCCATCTATGAGCCAGGTAGTACATTCAAAATAGTTACGCTGGCAGGAGCTGTGGAAGAAAAACTCTTTGATCCCAATGCTAGTTTCGAATCCAAACGCATATATATCGGTGGTTTCCCAATTAGTGATAATGGACATGCCTATGGTTGGATATCTTATCTTGAAGGTGTCAAACGGTCGAGTAACATTGCCTTTGTTAACTTGGGTTATAACATGCTTGGTGGTGAACGTCTGCGTCATTACATAGACGAATTCGGTTTTGGTAAAAAGACAGGTATTGATCTGCCGAATGAGTCAGCGTCACCGATCAAGCCACTTATATACAAATCCGAGATTGCCACGGCAGCCTACGGTCATGGTCTTGTACAGGTAACACCAATTCAACAGGTCGCAGCTATCTCTGCGATTGCCAACGGCGGCAAATTGCTGGAGCCACATCTGGTGAAGGAGATCAAGAACCCGAATGATGGGACCACGGAAGTGATCAAACCTAAAGTGGTTCGTCAGGTGATTTCCAAGGAATCTTCCAAGCTGGTGAGCGGTTATCTGGAACAAGTGGTTGCAGATCAAACGATTGGTACCGGTCGTAATGCCTATATTGAAGGTTACCGTGTAGCTGGTAAGACGGGTACGGCAAGAAAGGTAGTTAACGGAGAATACAGCAAGTCCAAAGACGTTGTATCGTTTATTGGATTTGCACCAGTGAATAATCCGAAGATTGCCATACTTGTTGTCATTGACCAACCGGATGGAACCAACATCGGTGGAGGAACCGCGGCTGCTCCGGTATTCAAAAAGATTGTCAGCCAGACTCTTCAATACATGGGAATACCGAAGGACACTGCCAAAACTCCTGACAAAAAGTCAAAAGAAGTCTCTGTCGTGCAAGCGAAGGCGCCTGACCTGAGTGGCAAGACAGCCAAACAGGCCAGAAGCCAACTTCTAAGCACAGGTATTGCTTATGTTACTCTTGGTCAAGGGGATAATGTAATTCGGCAGTATCCGGTTGCTGGCGCCTCTATGAATCCAGGCCAACGAATCTATCTGCTAACGGAAGAAAGCAGCAAGATGAAGATTCCAGATCTAACAGGTGAATCTCTTCGTGATGCCCTTGAAGTACTTTCACTCATGAAAGTGGGGGTAACGGTCGAAGGTGAGGGCTATGTCGTGAAGCAAACCGAGCAGGTCGCAGGTGAGCAGAGAACCGTGAAGTTGAACTTGCAAACTGCCAAAGCGGCAGTGACAGGTATAGCCGATGAGGCTCCGATCTCTTCTGATCCGTCGTCAGATTCTGAAGTGAAAGAACAAGAGGCTTCGGGCGGAGAAGGTAAAAAAGACGAAACAGATAACAGCAAGGCTCCTGCCAATGAATCCAAATCCTCTGATGATCCAGCAACAGACGGGGCTTCGCTACCATAGGGAGCTCTGACAGCTTGTTCTAACCCCCGGTTGTCCTGAATATTCATGAAGGGAACGAATGTCATGATTTTGGGACGAGTGGGGGGATCTTTTCGTGAAGGGATCAAGTGTAAATCTGCGGCGCAGGTTGCTATGGAGTTTAATGATTTTAGTTTTGTTATTTTCGGCCCTGATGATCAGGCTTGCTTATGTACAACTCGGGAAAGGCCCGGAGTTGTCAGCAAAAGCAGAAGAATCTTGGCGGCGTAATATTCCTTATTCAGCCAAGCGAGGTGAGATCCTGGATCGCAATGGAACCTCTCTGGCCTATAATGTGACAACACCGACCATTATGGCCATTCCGGCTCAGGTCAAAGAAGCTGAAACGACAGCTAAAGCACTGGCACCATTGCTTGGAATGACGGAAGAAAAAGTGCTGGCAACCATCAAGAAACGAGAACTGATTGTACGACTACAACCCGGCGGCCGCAAAATTACGATGGAGAAAGCTCAGCGCATCCGTGATTTGAAGCTTCCGGGTATCGTTGTTGCTGAGGACAATAAACGTTTTTATCCCTATGATGATTTGGCTGCCCATATTCTTGGTTTTACGGGTATTGATAATCAGGGTTTAACGGGTGTCGAGAAGAAATATGATGATAAGCTGAATGGTCTGAATGGCAGTGTGTCCTACTTGTCCGATGCGGCCGGAAGGCTAATGCCGGGCTCATCCGAGAAGTATGTGGAACCGAAGGACGGCCTTAACCTCAAGCTGACCATTGATAAATCCATTCAGTCCATCATGGAGAGAGAACTGGATCAGGCCATGGTGAAGTTCCAGGCGAACTCAGCATTGGCCATAGCGATGAATCCCAAAACAGGTGAAATTTTGGGCATGTCCAGCAGGCCTGGATACGAACCTGCCGATTATCAGCAATATCCCGCAGAGATCTACAATCGGAATTTACCAATCTGGATGACCTACGAGCCAGGCTCCACCTTTAAGATCATTACGTTGGCAGCAGCGCTTGAAGAGAAAAAAGTCAATCTGCAACAGGATCAATTTTTTGATCCCGGATATGTTGAGGTGGGTGGAGCCCGCCTGCGTTGCTGGAAAAAGGGAGGACACGGAAGTCAGACCTTCTTGCAAGTGGTGGAGAACTCATGTAACCCTGGATTTGTGGCCCTCGGGCAAAGGCTGGGGAAAGAGTCACTCTTCTCCTATATTAAAGACTTTGGCTTCGGCACCAAGACAGGGATCGACCTCAGCGGAGAAGCCAGTGGAATTTTGTTCAAACTGTCCAGAGTTGGCCCTGTTGAGCTTGCAACGACCGCTTTTGGTCAAGGTGTATCGGTAACACCCATTCAGCAAGTAGCAGCTGTGTCAGCGGCCATCAATGGGGGTAAACTTTACAAGCCATATGTTACGAAAGCGTGGGTCCATCCGGTTACGGGAGAAGTCATGGAAGAAGCCAAACCGGAACTGGTTCGTCAGGTGATCTCGGAGAATACGTCCAAGCAAGTTCGTGAAGCACTCGAGAGTGTTGTCGCCAAAGGTACAGGGCGTCCAGCATTCATTGATGGATACCGGGTCGGTGGCAAAACAGGTACAGCCCAGAAGGTCATCAACGGACGTTATTCCTCAACCGAGCATATCGTATCCTTTATCGGATTTGCACCAGCAGATGACCCTCAGATTGTGGTCTATACCGCAGTGGATAATCCCAAAGGAATTCAGTTCGGAGGCGTGGTTGCCGCCCCGATTGTACAGAACATCCTTGAAGATGCGTTGCATTATATGAATGTCCCTGTTCGGAAGGATCAGGTCGCCAAAGAATACAAGTACGGCGAAACCAAAATCGTGACAGTTCCAGACCTGACAGGAGCTACTGTCGAAGATCTGTACGAAGACCTGAACATGAATTTTATGCTGGCCAAGTCTGGCAGTGGTAAATACGTAATCAATCAGGCACCCAAGCCCGGGGCAAGGGTAGATCAGGGATCCACCATCCGCATTTATATGGGGAATGTACTGAACGATGCGCACGATCACACGAAGGATGAATAACTTGTGCATTGGAGCAGTTTCGGCTTCAAGCGCAACAAAGTTCATCCAAGTGCGTTTCATTATTTGGCTGTATTGACGATATTAATAAATACAGACATATGCTAAAACAGAAGTATAATTGGAAAAGTGAGGTTATTCATGTGCTTTTAAAACAATTTGCATCGATGCTGACCACCGCCCGTCTCGTGGGCGAACCAAATACAGAATGCCAAAACCTTCAGACAGATTCCCGGCAGGTAAAACCGGGTGATCTGTTTATCTGTCTTCCGGGACATACGGTAGATGGTCATGATTATGCAGAAAAAGCGGTTAATTCCGGTGCAGTCGCATTGGTGGTTGAACGGCAACTGGATCTGTCTGTACCACAATTGCTGGTGAAGGACAGCCGGTTTGCAATGGCTGTTCTAGCAGATTTCTTTTTTGACTCGCCAAGCCAGAAGATGAATATGATTGGTGTTACGGGAACGAACGGAAAAACAACAACCACGTATTTGATTGAAAAAATCATGAGTGATTATGGACGCAAGACAGGATTGATCGGTACCATTCAAATGCGGTATGACGGTCGGACCTACCCGATGTCAGGAACGACACCAGAAGCGCTTGATCTGCAGCGCAGTCTACATGATATGGTTCAGAAGGGTACGGACTGCTGTGTCATGGAAGTTTCTTCTCACGCATTGGAACAAGGACGAGTAAAGGGAACCAACTTCCGTACTGCGGTATTCACTAACCTGACGCAGGATCATCTGGACTACCACCATTCCATGGAGGAATATCGTGGGGCAAAAGGATTGTTCTTTGCACGGCTGGGTAACGGCTATACGCAAGATGCTTCGCAGCGTAAGTTCGCGGTCATCAATGCAGATGATGCAGCTGCGGATTATTTCATCTCTGTGACGGCTGCTGAAGTGATTACATATGGCATGGGTGAAGAGGCCGATGTACGTGCATCCCAAATCTCAATCACTTCTCAAGGAACTTCTTTCCACGTGGATACATTTGCGGGCAGCACGGATATTCGCTTGCGCATGGTAGGGAAATTCAATGTGTACAATGCCATGGCAGCAATCTCTGCAGCACTGGTGGAAGGTATTCCGCTGGAAGAGATCAAGCGCAGTCTGGAGACGGTTCCAGGCGTGGATGGACGTGTTGAAGGAGTGGACGAAGGACAGCCATTTGCTGTTATTGTCGATTATGCCCATACACCGGATGGACTGGAGAATGTGTTACGGACGGTGAAGGAGTTTGCCGAAGGACGTGTAATCTGCGTGTTTGGCTGTGGTGGTGACAGGGACCGTACCAAACGCCCTCTCATGGGGAAAATTGCTGTGAAGTATAGTGATTATGTGCTGGTTACTTCCGATAATCCACGCACAGAAGATCCGGATCTGATTCTCAAAGACATTGAACAGGGCCTGATTGAAGAATCTGTTCCTGCTGAACGTTATACGATGATTGTGGATCGGCGCCAGGCGATTCATGAAGCTATTGAAATGGCAAGCCCAGCCGATGTAGTATTGATTGCGGGCAAGGGTCATGAGACCTATCAGATTATCGGCACAACCAAAACCGATTTTGATGACCGAATCATAGCCAAAGAAGCGATAAGGGGCAAATCCAATTGATAAAAAGAACATTGGCACAATTGGCCGAGATGTGTGGAGGAACATTAAGTGACGCTGCTGCTCATGGCCATGTAACGGTTGAAGGGGTGTTTACCGATTCGCGTAAACCCTTGGAAGGCAGTTTGTTTATCCCGCTAGTGGGTGAAAGGTTTGACGGACATGAGTTTGTGCAAGATTGTTTAGAGAAGGGTGCCGCAGGGGCGATCTGGCAAAAGGATCATGGTATTCCACCACAAGGAGCTGTCATTGTGGTGGATGACACACTTGTCGCACTGCAAGCACTCGCATCGGCTTATCTAACGGAGAATAAAGCAGCTGTTGTTGGCATTACAGGCAGCAACGGCAAGACAACAACGAAGGACATCGTGGATGCGATTCTCTCAACTACATTCAAAGTGCATAAGACACAAGGCAACTTCAATAATCACATTGGTCTACCACTGACCGTATTAAGTATGGCCCCGGATACGGAGATTATCATTTTGGAAATGGGTATGAGTGGTCGCGGGGAAATTAACGATCTGTCGGTTATTGCTCAGCCTGATGTAGCGATCATTACCAATATTGGTGAATCTCATCTGCTTCAGCTAGGGTCCAGACTGGAGATTGCCAGAGCCAAAGCTGAGATTGCCGCGGGACTGAAGCCTGGCGGATTACTGATCTACAACGGAGACGAGCCTTTAATTGCACAAGTTCTTGAAGAGCCCGCAACGAAACAACCCGATGGTTTGCAGCGGTTTACATTTGGTCTGCAAACCGATAATGATGATTATCCTACCGGACTTATGAATGCGCAGAGCGGAGTCGTTTTCACCACCAAACAGTCTGGAGAACATGCATTTACGCTCCCTCTTCTGGGAACGCATAATGTCGTTAACTGTCTGGCTGCTTTGGCTGTAGCCCGTCATTTTGGAGTGACAACGGAGCAGATTTCCGCTGGGTTGTCTCGCTTGAAATTGACAGGCATGCGTATTGAGGTTACTCAAGGTGTTAGTGGTCTAACCCTGCTGAATGATGCATACAATGCAAGTCCTACCTCCATGAAGGCCGCAATCGATGTACTAGAAGGTCTGAAAGGATACCGCATGAAAGTGGCTGTGCTTGGTGATATGCTTGAACTTGGTCCTCAGGAGCAGGACCATCATTTTGGAATTGGAGAGTATATTACATCTGCCAAAATGGACATGGTGCTCGTATACGGCCCGCTATCAGCGCATATTGCCGAAGGAGCAAGAAAGCATATGCCGGCAGAGGCTGTGCATGCTTTTATAGATAAAAAAGAAATGACCCGTTATCTACTGGAGAAACTACATCCCAGAGACGTTGTCTTGTTCAAAGCCTCAAGGGGCATGAAGCTGGAGGACGTGGTCGAAGCACTACAAATGGCAACATTACAGAATCGAGTAGACTAGAGGGGTGAACCCATGGATTTTCAGGTATTACTGTTAACAATCGGCGTTTCATTTATTCTGGCGGTGATTGCCGCACCGCTCCTGATTCCGCTGTTACGACGCATGAAATTCGGACAGCAAGTTAGGGAAGATGGGCCTCAGAGCCATTTGAAAAAAAGCGGAACACCTACAATGGGTGGAGTCGTCATTTTAGTTGCGTTCACATTGGCCTTTTTGAAATTTTCGGCTGTCAAGAATACAGACTTTTATGTCTTGCTTGTGGCTACGCTGGGATTCGGGCTGATTGGCTTCCTGGATGATTACATCAAAATTGTGTTCAAACGTTCCCTTGGACTGACGGCCAGACAAAAAATGCTGGGCCAGTTGTTCTTCAGTGCAGTGATGTGTTTCTTGCTGATTCAGAATGGACACAGTACAGCCATTTCTATTCCGGGTACGTCATTCTCGTTTGACTGGACTGGATGGTTCTATTATCCGTTTGTCGTATTCATGATGCTTGCCATTACCAATGCGGTTAACTTTACCGATGGTCTGGATGGGTTGCTGTCAGGGGTAAGTGCGATTGCCTTTGGCGCATTTGCCATTGTGGCGATGCAAGCCACGTCGATGCCGGCGGCAGTGTGTGCAGCAGCGATGATTGGAGCCGTGCTCGGTTTCCTGGTATACAATGCACATCCAGCCAAAGTGTTTATGGGCGATACAGGTTCTCTGGGCATTGGCGGTGCCATAGGTGCGGTAGCGATAGTAACTAAAACAGAGCTTTTATTTGTCATCATTGGCGGTATTTTTGTCATCGAGATCCTGTCTGTTATTATTCAAGTGGTATCATTCAAGACTCGTGGCAAACGTGTATTCAAAATGAGCCCCATTCATCATCACTTTGAATTAAGTGGTTGGTCGGAATGGCGGGTTGTTATTACCTTCTGGGCGGTAGGCGCAATTTTGGCCGCTCTTGGACTTTATCTCAACAAGGGGTTGTAGATCATGAACCATCCTGAATCATATCGCGGACAACAAGTAGTCGTGCTCGGATTGGCCAAAAGCGGCGTACAGGTCGCCAAAGTGCTAGATCGCGCCGGAGCGAAAGTTACAGTTAATGACAAAAAAGAGAGAGATCAATGTCCCGAAGCTTCCGAATTGGAGGCTTTGGGAATTTCTGTTGTATGCGGAGGACATCCGGACGACTTGATTCACAGTGATGTGAAGCTGGTCGTCAAAAATCCGGGTATCCCATACCGTGCAGCTCCTGTGCAGCAAGCCTTGGCATTGGGCATTGAAGTGGTGACCGAAGTCGAGGTTGCTTATCATCTATGTGCTGCACCCATGATCGGGATTACGGGCTCCAACGGCAAGACCACAACGACCACTTGGGTGGGCAAAATGCTGGAAC
Organism: Paenibacillus sp. CB74; assembly: GCF_055687625.1. NCBI lineage: Bacteria > Bacillati > Bacillota > Bacilli > Caryophanales > Paenibacillaceae > Paenibacillus > Paenibacillus sp. CB74. The sequence goes on from NZ_CM146009.1 coordinate 573,583, forward strand.
ATGCCGGTCTCAAGCCAATTGTTGCCGGTAATATTGGGACACCTCTCTCTGAAGCGGCAGAGCAAGCTTCTCCAGATGACTGGATGGTTGTCGAACTGAGCAGTTTCCAGCTCAAAGGAACGGTTGATTTCCGTCCTCGTATTGCGTGCTTGCTTAACGTTACAGAGACGCATCTGGACTATCATGGGGATCTGGATGATTATGTGGCCTCCAAAGCCAAACTGTTCGCCAATCAGCAGCCTGACGACGTAGCCATTCTGAATTGGGATGATGCGGTATGTCGTGGTCTGGTTCCTTACATCAAAAGCAGATTGCTTCCCTTCTCTATGATTGAGAAATTGGATACAGGTGTGTATGCAGATCCTCCTTATGTGGATGGAGAAGAGGATGATGTGAAGCGCCAGATTATCTACGCGGATGAAAACGGAGATCAGCACATGATCATCGATATTGAGGATATTGGCATAGCTGGACGATTTAATGTGGAGAATGCAATGGCTGCTGTGGCTATTGCCGTAGCTGCAGGAGCTGATCCAGCGGTACTGGCTGCGCCGCTTGCAGACTTCAAGGCGGTTGAGCACCGACTTGAATATGTACTAGATCATAATGGCGCTGCCTATTACAACAATTCCAAAGCGACCAATTCGAAGGCTACGGTCATGGCTCTGAACTCGTTCAAGGAGCCGGTTGTATTAATTGCTGGAGGGTTGGATCGCGGGTCAGACATGATGGAGTTGTTACCCTTGTTCCAGGAACGGGTAAAAGCTGTCGTTGCGCTTGGAGAAACACGGATGAAAATTGCCAAAGTCGCGGAACTTGCCGGATTAAAGCAAATTAAGGTCGTCGATAATGAAGAGGACGCTGCCCGGACGTTAACTGTTGCTGTGCAGGAAGCTTCAAAGCTTGCCAGTGCCGGTGATGTCGTTTTGTTATCTCCGGCATGTGCAAGTTGGGACATGTTTGCTTCCTATGAAGAGCGGGGACGCATTTTTAAAGAGGCGGCGCATAACTTGTAAGTAGGGGGGTGGAAAAGCCCCTACTTCCATGCAAGGGGTGGCCTCCTGATGAAACAGACGCGACCGGCACCAGATATTTGGTTGCTGATTAGTATTTTGGCATTGCTTGCCATCGGCATCGTAATGGTATACAGTGCGGGCTCGGTGCTTGCCTTTCATGACTATGGCGATTCTTTTTATTTTGTTAAAAGACAGGCTCTGTTTGCGGTGCTTGGGCTTATGGCCATGTTCGTCACCGCTAACGTAGACTACCGGGTGTGGAGGAAATATGCCAAGCCGATATTGATTGCCTGTTTTATTATGCTCATTGCGGTGCTCATTCCTGGGATCGGTGTGGTTCGCGGCGGTGCACGAAGTTGGTTGGGCATAGGCTCGTTCGGTATCCAGCCTTCAGAATTCATGAAGCTGGGCATGATTCTGTTTCTCGCTCACTGGCTGAGCAAGGAACCGGGCAAAATCAAGACCTTCACAACGGGGCTTCTGCCACCGCTGGGATTGATTGGTTTGGCTTTTGGTATTATTATGCTGCAGCCTGATTTGGGGACAGGCACGGTGATGATGGGTGCATCAATGCTTATTATTTTCACAGCCGGAGCACGAATGAAACATCTGGGATTGCTTGCTCTTGGTGGTGTAGCCGGATTTGCAGCATTGATCGCGGCAGCTCCCTATCGGTTACAGCGTATCACAGCGTTTTTGGACCCGTGGTCCGATCCCTTGGGTGCCGGATATCAGATCATTCAATCCTTATACGCGATTGGTCCTGGTGGACTGGCGGGATTGGGACTGGGTATGAGCCGGCAGAAGTACAGTTATGTACCTGAACCGCAAACGGACTTTATTTTTAGTATTTTGGCCGAAGAACTCGGCTTTATCGGTGGAATGATTGTATTATTGTTGTTTCTGGTGCTGGTGTGGAGAGGAATGCGTGTAGCCATGACCGTTCCGGATGCCTTCGGCAGTCTGCTGGGTGTAGGTATCGTAGGTATGGTCGCCGTACAGGTCATTATTAACATTGGTGTTGTCATTGGCATGATGCCTGTAACGGGTATTACCTTGCCTTTGATCAGCTACGGCGGATCATCATTGACCCTCATGCTCACAGCACTGGGCATTTTAGTGAATTTATCCCGTTATGCGAGGTGACTATGCGATGCGAGTCGTTCTAAGCGGTGGCGGTACGGGTGGACATATCTATCCGGCCGTTGCCATAGCAAGACAATGCGAGGCGGAGAACCCGGACTCGACATTTCTATACATTGGAGGAACCAGAGGGTTGGAAAGCAAGCTGGTTCCCCAGGAAAATATCCCTTTTAAATCCATTGATATTACCGGCTTTCGACGGAAACTGTCCATCGACAACCTGAAAACGGTCATGCGTTTCATTCAAGGTGTACGCAAGTCCAAAAAAATGCTGAAGGAATTCAAACCGGATGTTGTGATAGGTACAGGTGGATATGTGTGTGGACCTGTGGTATATGCAGCAACAAAACTGGGAATTCCGAGTATAATTCATGAACAGAACGCCATCCCGGGTCTGACGAACAAATTTTTGATGCGGTATGTGGACACGGTTGCAGTTAGCTTTGAAGGTTCTGAAAAATCGTTTTCCGGCGCGAAAAAGGTGATCTACACCGGTAATCCACGGGCGACTACGGTAGCCCAGGCTAGCCGTGATCGTGGTTTTGCCACGTTAGGTGTACCGATGAACAGCCGTGTTGTTCTTGTGGTTGGTGGCAGTCGAGGGGCAAAAGCAATCAATCAGGCCATGGTGGACATGGCGCCAATGCTAGAACAACTGGACGATGTACATGTGGTTTATGTGACAGGGGATACCTATTTTGATGAAACGCGTGAAGCCATTCGCAGCTCATTGGGTACAATGCCAAACCATCTGCATGTCTTGCCTTACGTGCATAATATGCCTGAGGTGCTTGCCTGTACATCCTTGATTGTAAACCGCGCAGGTGCATCATTCCTTGCGGAGATTACGTCACTGGGCATTCCTTCCATTCTAATTCCTTCGCCTAACGTGACTAACAATCATCAGGAAGCCAATGCACGTACGCTTGAAGGTGGGGGCGCATCACTCACGATGCTGGAGAAGGATCTTACAGGCCAAGTTCTGTATGAAGCCATCGCCAAAATTATGAATGATGAATTGGGACGAAAACGAATGGCTGAGGCCTCCCGGAAATTGGGTAAACCCGATGCTGCTGAAGTGCTTGTTCATGAAATTCAGCGTCTTGCTGCACGCCGGTAAAGTGCGTTTGTGGGCGATTGTCACACACAAGACGGGGCTGACATAAGATACCGTATAAATCGTGACCATCGTTCCATGGCGCCAGAGCACGTTCTTTAGCAACAACAGAATACCGTGCTCATCGGTTTGGAAGCAAAGGAGGAAGCAAACATGCAGCAGTGGATGTCGTTACTATCCCAGAATAATGTTGGCAGAGTTCTTGAAAACGAATCGCTAGCCAAATACACCACATGGAAGATCGGCGGTCCTGCGGATGCACTGGTCATTCCCGAGAATAAAGAGCAGATGATGAATCTCGTTCAATTGCTTCACAAGTTTCAGATTCCGTGGATGCAACTTGGACGGGGCTCAAACATGCTGGTGTCAGACAAAGGAATACGTGGTGTTGTTGTGAAACCAGGCGATGGCTTTGATTATGCCGAATTTCACGAAGGTGGTGTAACTGCCGGAGCAGCACATTCTTTTGTTAAACTCAGTGTGGTTGCTGCCAAAAAGGAATGGACCGGTCTGGAATTCGGCAGCGGTATCCCCGGCACTGTCGGTGGAGCCGTATACATGAATGCAGGTGCTCATGGATCGGATGTGTCACGGATATTCAAATTCGCTGAGATTGTACTGGAGACAGGGGAATTGGTACGTTACAGCAAGGAGGACATGGATTTTGCTTACCGCCACTCTGTTCTGCATGATCGGAGAGGCATCGTGCTGGAAGCTACATTTGAACTCCAGCATGGAGAACGCAAAGTCATTTCGGAAACCATGGCAGCTTACAAAGATCGCCGACGACGCACACAGCCACTGCAGATGGCATGTGCAGGCAGTGTATTCCGAAATCCACCGGGTGACCATGCAGCCCGTCTGATTGAAGCAGCAGGGCTCAAGGGCATGACTCAGGGAGGCGCACAGGTATCCACCATGCATGCCAATTTCATTGTCAATACAGGCCAAGCAACAGCAGAGGACGTTATCACCCTAATGCAGCAGATTCAGAGCACTATATCATCTCAAAACGGTATTAACCTGGTACCGGAAGTCTTCGTAGTGGGTGAACGGTAAACCCCGGAGGTGATACATTGGACAAATTGGTGATTGAAGGCGGGAAACCCCTCTCAGGATCCATACGCATCCATGGAGCAAAAAATGCCGCTTTACCGATTATGGCCGCAAGTTTGTTGGCAGATGGAGAAGTTACACTGCATAACGTTCCACACTTGCTGGACATTGAAGTGATGCTGTATATCCTGGAACGGCTTGGATGCACGTGTCGGCATGAACAGGGAACAGTGACCATTAATACCTCGCAGATTCGGTCATATGATGTGCCAGAAGATCTAATGAAGCAGATGCGCTCTTCCATTTTTTTGATGGGACCATTGCTGGCTAAGTTTGGGCATGTGTCAGTGTATCAGCCAGGAGGCTGTGCCATCGGAGAACGCAAAATTGATCTTCACCTCCGGGGCCTGGAAGCGCTCGGAGCTTTGATTGAAGAGCAGGACCAACAGATTATCTGCCATGGCCGCAATCTGGTGGGTACAGATATTCTTTTGGATTTCCCGAGTGTGGGAGCAACCGAGAATATCATGATGGCAGCCGTTCTGGCTAAAGGGACGACAACCATTTGCAACGCGGCAAGAGAACCTGAAATACAGGATCTGCAAAACTTTCTGAATGCTATGGGTGCAAGTATCATTGGTGCAGGAACGGATACGATTACGATCAATGGTGTTGAGAAATTGAAGCCTTGTTCCTATGAGATTATACCGGATCGAATCGTTGCCGGAACTGTGATGATTGCAGCAGCAGCAACACGTGGCAATGTTACGCTTACACACTGCAATCCTGCTCATCTTACTTCACTTATACATGTATTGAAGCGCACTGGTGTTCAAATCACAGTCTGCAATGATATAATGACGGTGAGCTGTATGAGCCGTCCCAAATCAGTAGACCGTATTGTGACTTCTCCGTATCCTTCATTTCCGACAGATTTGCAATCGCAAATCATGGTGCTGCTCAGTCTGGCAGACGGATTCAGTGTGATGAAGGAAACGGTATTCGAGGGCCGGTTCAAACATGTGGATGAACTGAATGTGATGGGGGCTGATATTTCAGTCGATCTGAACGCAGCATTTATCCGTGGTGTTCCCCGTCTGTACGGGGCTACAGTAGAAGCAACCGATCTTCGTGCAGGTGCAGCTCTGGTCATTGCTGGTCTGGCTGCTCAAGGCAAAACGGTTGTGGAGCAAGTGCATCATATTGACCGGGGCTACGATCAGATCGAGAAGTTATTCCAAAGTCTTGGAGCATCGGTTGAGCGACAGTCACCCGTTTCAAAACAGTTGGATTTTGCCAATTAACGTCCTTGGAGTCCCCTTCTTGAAGGGAGGGGACCTGAGGCTTTGTGGAGCGCTACTTATGCCTAAAAGTCAAATTCCGGTTCTGAAGAAGAATCGGCCAAAAGGAAACACAAGCCGTAGAATTGTAATTATTCTCTTATTACTATTTATTGTATTGCTCGCTGTATTATTCTTTCGTTCTTCCATGAGTCGGATTTCGGCAATAGAAATTACGGGTAATGTATATACAGCGACTTCAGAGCTACTGGAGAAAAGTGGTCTGAAAGAAGGCGATCAATTTTTTGGGACAAGTACTGCCGAGGTGATTGAGCGTCTCAAGACCAACAAGGCCATTTCAACTGTTACCGTGGACAAGCAATTTCCGGGTATTATCCATATCAAGGTTCAGGAATATGACACCGTTGCGTATGAGCTTGGTTCTGACGGTACACTTAAAGCGATTTTGGCCAGTGGGACAAGCTTGACGGTTCCGGCTACAATTGGTGTTGCTGTGGAGAAGCCTATATTGACTCAATGGAAGGCTGATGATCCACTCAAAGCCAAACTGAGTCAGACACTGGCTAAAATCCCGAATGAATTGACGACGGATATTTCGGAAATTATTCCGAACCCAACGCCTTCATTTCCGGATCAGATTCGGATGTATACCAAATCACAGTTTGAAGTGATTACGACCGTCTCTCTTTTATCGGATAAAGTGGAATATCTAAATCAGGTGATAGAGACCGAACGGCCTGGGAAAATCACCATGCTTGAGGCAGATACCTATGTCCCGTTCATCCCGGATGACCCGGAAGATGATGCTGAGCCAGGAGCAAGCCCTTGACCTTTGCCATGATGAGGCTGTACTGAATATGAAAGCCTAGGCTGGTCGGGGGTTGGGCCCCGTCAGAGCAATGAAACTTGTTCTTTCTGAGATGAAGAAAAAATGATACACTTGAACTTATGGCACATGAGTTGCCTCCTTCTTTTTTCTTCAAGGTTTTATGTCTCGCAACCAGATTTTGACACCCAAAAACATTGTAGAAAAAAGAGGGAAAGCCTGAAGTGTGTTGAATATGTTTTAAGAGTGTTTAAATTCGAACGTAATTTACTATTGGAGTCAGGAGGTGCCACAGACTTGAGCAACAATGACATCATTGTTAGTTTGGACATCGGTACATCCAAAATTCGCGCTATTATTGGGGAAATGAATAATGGAACCTTTAATATTATAGGAGTTGGATCTGCCGACTCGGAGGGAATTCGCAAAGGTGTAATCGTAGATATCGATCAGACGGTGCAGTCGATCCGCAACGCAGTGGATCATGCAGAACGTATGGTGGGTATTCAAATATCCGAAGTGTATGTTGGAATCTCGGGAAATCATATCGGACTGATGAGCAGTCACGGTGTCGTGGCTGTTTCTAACGAGGATCGTGAAATCGGAGAAGAAGACATGGAACGGGTGTTGAAAGCAGCCGAAGTAATTGCAGTTCCGCCGGAACGGGAAATTATTGATGTTGTCGCCAAGCAATATGTTGTAGATGGCTTGGAGGGCATACAGGACCCCCGTGGAATGATTGGTGTTCGTCTGGAAGTTGAAGCAACGATCATTACGGGTGCAAAAACCGCGATACATAATCTTTTGCGCTGCGTGGAAAAAGCGGGTCTGAAAGTAAGCGATCTGGTTCTCATGTCGCTCGGAGCGGGTCAACTGGCTTTGTCCAAAGATGAAAAAACGATGGGTTCAGTGCTTGTGGATATTGGAGCAGGTGCAACAACCATCGCCATTTTTGAAGAGGACAGTCTTGTTGCAACATCAACATTGCCTATTGGTGGGGAATTCGTAACGAATGATATCGCCTATGGCTTACGCACGTTGACGGATCAGGCGGAGAAGGTGAAATTGAAATACGGATGCGCCTGGTTGGATGATGCTGCTGCGGATGTGATGTTCAAAGTAACCCGAATCGGCAGTAATGTAGACAAGGAATTTTCACAGGAGGATCTGGCGGCTATTATTGAACCTAGGGTTCAGGAAATATTCCAGATGATCTCTCAAGAAGTGAAGCGTCTTGGTTACAATGAGCTTCCTGGAGGTTATATACTAACGGGAGGTACGGTCTCTATGCCTGGGGTTCTGCAGGTCGCTCAGCATGAGCTTGCGGCTTCAGTACGAGTTGCAGTTCCGGATTACATTGGTGTGCGTGACCCTGGCTACACAAGCGGAGTCGGCATATTGCACAGTGTAATTCGCAGTTTGCGCATTCGTCCCTCGATCAATAACGGCGGTGGAAATAACAACAATAACAATAATAATAATAAGAAACCGACCAACCGTCCGAAGCCAAATACGGCACAGGAATCGGAGCAAAAACCTGGTCTGTTCGAACGGCTGAAGAATATGTTCAGTGAATTTATATAACAGGTTGGATCCATTTCATACATTCTTGAAGCCGTCTGAATGCGCTGGTACTAACATAAACGCTTTCGTTCGTCGATATATGAAATTGATTCGGTTCAAAGCAAAAATTGGACGGGCCATCCATGCACATTGAGGGGGAGATGGAATAATATGTTGGAATTTGATTTCGAGATGGAGAGCTTGGCTCAAATTAAAGTCATCGGTGTAGGCGGCGGCGGAAGCAATGCAGTCAACCGTATGATTGAAAATGGTGTACAAGGTGTTGAATTTATTACGGTGAACACGGATGCTCAGGCATTACACCTGGCGAAATCCGAGCATAAATTGCAAATCGGTGATAAATTGACTCGTGGTCTTGGCGCTGGCGCCAACCCGGATGTAGGTAAAAAAGCAGCGGAAGAGTCCCGCGATCTGATCATGAACACGTTGAAAGGTGCAGACATGGTATTTGTTACAGCCGGTATGGGCGGTGGTACAGGTACAGGTGCGGCTCCGGTTATTGCTGAAATCGCTAAAGAGTGCGGTGCACTAACAGTGGGTGTCGTAACTCGCCCATTTACATTTGAAGGACGTAAACGTTCCAGCCATGCAGAGCAAGGTATTGAAGCTCTCAAGGAAAAAGTGGACACGCTGATCGTTATTCCGAATGATCGGTTGCTCGAAATTGTAGACAAAAAGACACCGATGCTTGAAGCATTCCGTCAAGCGGATAATGTACTTCGTCAAGCGGTACAAGGTATCTCGGATTTGATCGCTGTACCGGGTCTAATCAACCTTGACTTTGCTGACGTCAAAACGATTATGCATGAACGTGGATCTGCTCTTATGGGGATTGGTGAATCAACAGGTGAGAATCGTGCGGCAGAAGCAGCACGCAAAGCCATTATGAGTCCTTTGCTTGAAACATCCATTGAAGGTGCTCGCGGCGTAATCATGAACATTACGGGTGGCGTTAATCTGTCCCTGTATGAAGTGAACGAAGCGGCAGAGATCGTAACTTCTGCTTCCGATCCGGAAGTGAACATGATCTTTGGTGCCATCATCGATGAAGACCTGAAAGAGGAGATCAAGGTTACAGTTATCGCAACTGGTTTCGAAGACAAACCTGCTCCACCTCCACAAGGACGTAAGCCAGCTCCGGCAACAACGGAGACAACCGATACACGTTCGCCGAATCTGCGTCCGTTCGGAAATCAGCCGAGCAATGATCAGCTGGATATTCCGACATTTTTACGCAATCGTTCACGCAATAATAATAACGATTAATACCCAAATCAAATTATGGATAACCCGGTACTCCTTATGGAGCGACCGGGTTTTTCTGTTTTTTTAAATATCATAGCATACAGCATTGAACAAATTCTGAACAAAAGGGCTGAGCAATTCCGACAAAAAAAGTTGGAAACACACCCCCATGATTAGACAGACTTTGAACAGGGGTCTCCGTATACTTGTGAATATGCTCATGAATATCAGGATATCGGGATACCGGTATTTCGATATGTTGCGCGCAGGCAGGTGAAGAGTTTGGTTGTGTATGTGGATCTTATTTTTTTGACAAACCTGTGTATTGACGGTGCACTCATCGGCATGACCGCCTGGATGCGAAAAACGAAGCTGGTTTGGTGGCGATGGTTGCTGTCAGCCATTGTGGGCGCGTTATACGTGGTTATGATGTTTGTACCGGAGTTTGATTTTATGTTCACTTTTTTGATCAAGTTCGGGTTCTCGCTGGTCATGCTTACAATTGCTTTTGGTTTTAAGGGTCTGCAGGCTTTTACGAGGACGCTGGGTACCTTCTATGTGATTAATTTTGTCGCTGCCGGAGGTATTCTGGGTGTGCATTACATGCTTCAGAGCTCCGGTGAGCTGTTTAACGGCATTTGGTTCACGGCTTCTGGCGGGATGTCATTTGATCTGAAGATTGCCTTCTGGTTCACGTTTATCGTATTCTTTGCTGTCCTGTTTGTATTCAAAGCTGTGCAGAGCTCAAAACGGAAAACAGATCGCATGACGACCTATTTGGGTAAAGTTGAGGTCTGCATCGATGAGGTAGTCATTTCTTGTACAGGCCTTCTGGATACGGGCAATCAACTTACAGATCCCTTATCGCGTATGCCAGTCATGGTGATGGAGGTTTCGTTGTGGCAAGACATGTTACCGGCTTCGTGGAAGGGTAGACTTAAGGACGAGGCGCCGGACAACCTTATTATGGAGCTTGATCAGGAAAGTTTTCAGTGGCAGGATCGACTGCGGCTAGTGCCCTATCGAGGCATTAACAAAGGCACTGCGTTTATGCTGGCAATGAAGCCGGACCGGGTGAAGGTGACGATGGGGGAAACATGTTATGAGACGACAAGGGTACTCATTGGGCTGGATGGAGGTGTTTTGTCGTCGGATGGGAAATACAAGGCCGTGATTCATCCTGAACTTGTGCAAGACGCTGCTTCTGCGCAGTCTACGGCTCTCTCTGCGGGAGCAACAGAAAAGCCGCTGAATGTGGTATAGGAGGAACGTACATGCTTGTGAAATGGAAACTGGTGGCGCAGCTGCAATATTACCGTCTGTTATTTTTGTTGGGACTCAAAAGTGAAGAGATCTATTATATCGGGGGAAGTGAGGCACTTCCGCCGCCTTTGACAAGGGAAGAAGAAGAATTTTTACTGCAAAAATTATCTTCGGGAGACTCGGCCATTCGCGCGATGCTCATTGAGCGCAATCTGCGTCTGGTGGTATACATCGCACGCAAGTTTGAGAACACAGGAATCAATATTGAAGATCTGGTCTCCATTGGAGCCATCGGACTGATTAAGGCAGTTAATACATTCGACCCGGAAAAGAAAATCAAACTGGCAACCTATGCTTCACGGTGTATCGAAAATGAAATTTTGATGTACCTGAGACGTAATAGTAAGATCCGAACTGAAGTTTCTTTTGATGAACCCCTTAACATTGATTGGGATGGAAATGAACTATTATTATCGGATGTACTGGGTACAGAGAACGATACAATCTATCGGAATATTGAAGAGCAGGTAGACCGAAAACTTTTGCACAAGGCACTGGAAAAATTAACGGAGCGTGAGCGAATGATTATGGAGCTTCGTTTTGGCTTGACGGATGGGGAAGAAAAGACACAAAAGGACGTAGCAGATCTACTTGGAATCTCCCAATCCTACATCTCTCGTCTCGAAAAAAGAATCATTAAAAGACTTCGCAAGGAGTTCAATAAAATGGTCTGAAAACCATCAATGCTCAGAATGGGTATTACTGGCAAGGGTGCCAAGTACGAATAAAAAAGCCTGCCCCGGAGATAATGTACATTAATGTTTCTCCTTGGGAGGTAAATCACGATGACCCGAAACAAAGTCGAGATTTGTGGCGTGGACACCGCAAAATTGCCTGTCCTCACCAACACTGAAATGAGGGAATTGTTTCATTCCCTTCAGCAACACCATGATCGCTCAGCAAGAGAGAAATTAGTGAATGGCAACTTGCGTCTGGTACTCAGTGTCATTCAGCGTTTTAACAATCGGGGGGAGTTTGTCGATGATCTGTTCCAGGTTGGTTGCATCGGCCTGATGAAAGCCATTGATAATTTTGATTTATCCCAGAATGTCAAATTTTCAACCTACGCGGTGCCGATGATTATCGGTGAAATCCGTCGATACCTGCGTGATAATAACCCAATTCGGGTATCTCGCTCCTTGAGGGATATTGCTTACAAAGCACTTCAGGTCCGTGACAGCCTGACGAATAAAAATTCCCGGGAACCGACGATATTCGAAATTGCGGAAGTACTGAATGTGCCGAAGGAAGATGTTGTTTTTGCATTGGACGCCATTCAGGACCCGGTTTCGCTCTTTGAACCGATTTATCATGATGGTGGAGATCCGATCTATGTTATGGATCAGATCAGTGATGACCGAAACAAGGATGTGTCGTGGATCGAGGAAATTGCGCTCCGCGAAGCGATGCATCGTCTCGGCCAACGGGAAAAAATGATTTTGTCCATGCGGTTTTTCGAAGGGAAGACCCAGATGGAAGTAGCTGATGAAATTGGCATTTCCCAGGCACAGGTATCACGTCTGGAGAAATCAGCGATACAACAGATGCAAAAACATGTAAAGTCGTAACACAATGTAAGGGCAGGAGGACGATCAATCGGGGCTATGTATACCGTTGGTCGTCTTTTTGTGTTAAGCCGTCCCACATTCAATGAAAAACAGGACATTTTTCGCCCCTGAAACATATATTGTATAGAAGCGTGTGGAACGGAAAGAAGAGGAACAACAGGGGGCGGGAATGAATGAAAGTAAATACGAGCGAAGTGGCGGCACGAGGCATGAAAATCTCGGATTTTCAGACTAAGGATGTCATTAACATTACGGATGGTAAGCGCCTAGGTCAGATCAGTGACTTGGAGCTGGATCTGAAGCAGGGACGAATTGAAGCGATTGTTGTGCCGGGGTACAGCCGGTTTATGGGACTTTTTGGCGGGGGAACGGATCTGGTGATTCCCTGGAGAAATATCGTAAAGATTGGTTCGGATGTGATTCTTGTGAAGATGGATGAGGTGAAGGAAACCACGTATGACGAGCGTGATCGGGAAGCGCGCCTGTATGACGAACAGCAGCATCTCCGCACGGAGCGTGTGGAACGCATTGAACGATCAGACCGTAATCAGCGTCGAACGATATAAAGGAGACAGAATGTGGCTCATTTGGTACACTGGAAGTGGTGAGGTGAGAGAATGGAACCCTTTGTATTGAATAAGGAATTACTTGAACGGACAGAGAACCCTAATTCAGATTTCGGTTCTGACCCGTTATTATTATATGTTGAGCCCTGGAGACAGCGGTTTGAACAGTTATCGGTCGGATTTACGACAAGACATGGGGGAGTCGGAAGTGTACCCTATGCTACGCTTAACTGCGCTTATCATGTGGGGGATGATCCTGAAGTTGTGCTTAACAACCGCAGGCTTGTAACCGGGAAGCTTGGCTATGAATCGGAGGCCTGGACCTGTGGAGAACAGGTACATGGCAAACATGTGGCTGTAATTAAAGCTGAAGATCGGAGCAGAGGATTACTTGATCGTCAGTCGGCGTTGCAGGATACGGATGGATTGGTTACAAATGTGCCGGGTGTGCTGTTGACTTCTTTCTATGCAGACTGTGTCCCGCTTTATTTCTATGACCCTGTGCAACAGGCCGTTGGTCTTGCTCATGCCGGTTGGAAAGGAACAGTCGCAGGTATCGCTGTATCCATGATGGAGACGATGGAACGGGAGTACGGAAGTCGCAGACAGGACATTCGAGCTGCAATCGGTCCGTCCATTGGAGATTGCTGTTATGAAGTGGATGAGGCGGTTATGCAGCATGTACGGGTTTGGTTTGATGATTCCCCGGTTAATGATGAATACAAGGATTCTGCTTCTAAAAAAGCATATCAATCCGTAGATAACGGTAAAACGATGTTAAACTTGAAAGAATGTAATCGACACATTATGATGAAAGCAGGAATATTGCCGGATCATATCGAATGTACAACATGGTGTACAAGTTGTCATCCCGAATTATTTTTCTCCTATCGGAAGGAAAATGGTGTTACAGGGCGGATGGCGAGCTGGATTGGGCTGGAAGAGAGGTGACCCTCTGTGTCATTGGAGGAGCGTATACAACAGGTAAATCAGAAGATCGAGGATGCATGTCGGCGCAGTAACCGTCATCGTGATGATGTGAATGTGATTGCAGTCACGAAATATGTCTCACTGGAAACAACGGGATCGGTGCTGAATCATGGTCTTGAGCATATTGGAGAAAATCGGTGGCAGGATGCACAGGCCAAATGGGAAGCTTTTGGTCAACAGGGTACCTGGCATTTTATCGGTCATTTGCAGACGAACAAGGTGAAAGACGTGATCGGGAAGTTTCGTTACATACATTCACTCGATCGTTTGTCGTTGGCGAAGGAGTTGGATAAAAAAGCAGCTTCACTTGGCATGCAAGTGGAAACGTTTTTGCAGGTGAATATTTCGGGTGAAGAGAGCAAGTATGGCTTACAGCCTGAACAGGCAAGTTCTTTTTTGCGTGATATTCGTTCGTTCAACAATCTCAAGGTCGTTGGCCTGATGACGATGGCACCTCATGAGGAAGATCCGGAGCTGACGCGTCCTGTATTTCGTGGATTGCGTGAGCTGAGAGATCAATTGAATGGACAGGCCCTTACAGCAGAGCCATTAACTGAGCTGTCGATGGGGATGTCCAATGATTTTGAAGTGGCCATTGAAGAAGGGGCAACCTGGGTACGGCTGGGATCGATTCTCGTAGGAAAAGAGGAGGGTTCACGATGGGCGTAATGAATAAATTTATGAATTTCCTCGGACTTCAGGAAGAGGAAGAGATTGTGGAACGTGAACGGATGGCTTCGCAGGAGGAAAATGAGGCTGAACAGCAGGAAGCTGAAACCTCCAGTCTCGATAAACGTAGAAACCAAAGGGGGAATAATGTGGTGAGCATTCATTCCCAGAAAAATGTTAAAGTTGTCCTGTATGAACCGCGTTCTTATGACGAGGCTCAGGAGATTGCCGACCATCTGCGTTCGCATCGTACCGTTGTGGTAAACCTGCAGCGGATACGTCAGGACCAAGCGCTGCGTGTTATAGATTTTTTGAGTGGCACGGTATACGCATTGGGTGGCGGTATTTCCAAAATCGGCGGAAACATTTTTCTCTGCACGCCAGATACGGTTGAAATTCAGGGATCAATTACGGAAATACTGGCTGACAGCGAGCAAGATTATAACAGAATGAGGTGAGCCACTTTTGTATCAGATTGAAAGCGTGCTGTACACGTTATACCAGATTTACTTTTACATGGTCATCGTCTACATATTGATGTCTTGGCTTCCCAATGCGCGGGAAAGCTTCATTGGTGAATGGCTAGGCAAGTTTGTGGAGCCATATCTAAGACCATTCCGTCGATTTATCCCACCTTTGTTCGGTGTACTGGATATTTCCCCGATTGTGGCGCTGATCGTTCTGCAACTTGCGCTTAATGGATTGATCTCCATACTTCGGTATTTTGTATATTAGAGGTTGTTCAAAAAGTCCGCTTTTGATTACGAAGGATGCCTAGTGGCATCGTCAGCATCGAATATGGAATTCAGCCGAAATAAGTGGGAGGCTTACGAAGAATGTTTCCTTCGGAAACATTGTGGTTGCTCACGTAGTTTTCTTTACGCTCCGCTACTCCATTTCTAGCTTTATCCCATCTCGGTACTGAAAACCGGTCTTTTTGAACACGGACTATTAGGGTAGGGTGACATAGATGAGCGGTGAAATTTACGAACATTTTAGCCATGATGAGCGAGATTTCGTAGATAAGGCTTCAGATTGGGTTGAGGGTGCAGGCAAGTATCATGAGATGAAGCTAACTGACTTTCTTGACCCAAGACAGGTGTTTATCTTACAAACTCTTGTCAATCGTCGTAATGACGTGCAGATTCGTCTGGATGGTGGTTACGAGGCTGCTGAGCGAAAGCGTGCGCTGGTTGCACCTGATTACATGTATCTGGATGATGAGGATATGGGTATGCAGGTGCTCAGCATCACGTCTGATGATCAGAAAATCTCAGAGCTGGAGCACGGGGACTATATGGGTTCCCTGCTCGGACTTGGGATGAAACGTGGAAAGATCGGGGATATCCAAGTGCTGGAGGACGGTTGCCATACAGTGGTGGCGGCGGAAACCGGCGCTTTTTTATCGCTTCAACTGAATCAGGTGCATCGGTTACATGTGTTCACAGAGTTACTTCCTTTGGAACAGATGCGGTGGTCAGAGAACAAACTGGAGACGATGGACATTACAGTCGCTTCGCTTCGTTTGGATGGAATCTGTGCAGATGTATACCGGCTTAGTCGCAGTAAAGTGTTGGTGCCAATCAAAGCTGGGCGCTGTCGTGTAAACTGGAAGGTTGAGGAAGATCCGTCCAAATCGCTAAAAGCGGGTGATGTCGTATCCATTCAGGGATTTGGCCGCTTCAAGGTCATTGAACAGGATGGGATGACCAAAAAAGGACGATGCCGAGTGAAAATCGGCAAATTTGCCTGAGTCTGTTGCAGGAAAATCCGCTTTCTTGTCGAAATGTTTATCATAAAGGTGTAGAAAATACGCGGTGTATCCGATATACATTAAGTCAAAGATTTATGCTGCAAACCTTCTCTGGACGGGAAGGAACTTTTACAGGAGGTGGACAGCATGCCATTAACGCCGCTGGACATACACAACAAGGAATTTTCCCGACGTTTGCGCGGGTATGACGAGGATGAAGTCAATGAATTCCTGGATCAAGTCATCAAAGATTACGAAGGCGTCATTCGCGAGAACAAAGAGCTGAGCAATCAGTTGCTGTCCGTTCAGGAAAAGCTGGATCATTTTGCAACGATTGAAGAAACGCTCAGCAAAACAATCATTATTGCGCAGGAAGCTGCTGATGATGTGAAGAATAATGCGAAGAAAGAAGCGCAGTTGATCGTGAAGGAAGCAGAGAAAAATGCAGACCGGATCGTGAACGAAGCGTTGGGTAAATCACGAAAGATTGCTTTGGAAGTAGAGGAACTGAAAAAGCAGGCATCGATCTATCGTGCCCGTTTCCGCACGCTTGTTGAAGCGCAGCTTGAACTGTTGACTCAGGATGGTTGGGAAGTGCTGGAGAGCCGGGAGCAGGAAGTGCGTGACCGTGAGCGGGAGATGAAAGAAATTTATTAGTCTGTCGCCTGGTTGACTTTTGTCTGCAAAGAGGCTATAACTATATTCATAATGAATAGTGATTCCATGACGGGTTCAGTACGTTATGATCTCATCCCTCAGAGAGTTGGTGGTTGGTGCAAACCAATGGATGAGTTATAGCCGAATATCTCCCCGGAGAAGTGACGCTGAAGCGGTGATCGTGATTGCCGTGTGTAAGCCGAACCGTAAGCCGTACGTTATAACGGCACCCTGCGGTAGTTTAGCGGGGCATAAGCGCTGTTGATGACAGAGCATACCCAGGCTTGCCTGGATGTGGTTTGTGATGAACAGAATTAGGGTGGTAACGCGAGTATAGCCTCGTCCCTTTCCAGGGATGGGGCTTTTTTGTGTCCAAAAAAGGCGAACGTCCATGAGGCCCGCAGGGACCTCAGGTAGAGAGCCGCCCGCCGGGGGAGCGAAGCACCCGGCACACAGGGTTCGCTAAGGCGAACGTCCATGAGGCCCGAAGGTGCCTCAAGGAGAGAGCCGCCCGCCGGGAGAGCGAAGCACCCGGCACACGGGGTTCGCTAAGGCGAACGTCCATGAGGCCCGAAGGTGCCTCAAGGAGAGAGCCGCCCGCCGGGGGAGCGAAGCGCCCGGCACACGGGGTTCGCTAAGGCGAACGTTCATGAGGCCCGAAGGTGCCCCAAGGAGAGAGCCGCCCGCCGGGGGAGCGAAGCACCCGGCACACAGGGTTCGCTAAGGCGAACGTCCATGAGGCCCGAAGGTGCCTCAAGGAGAGAGCCGCCCGCCGGGAGAGCGAAGCACCCGGCAACACCCGCCTCGCGGTAAGGCCATGCGGCGTTCACGCAGGGAACAAGCCGCAAAATGGCCGCCACCACGCACATAAACCCTCGCCCACAAGCGGCGCAACTGTCCCCCAATCGACAAGCCATCCCGGGTGTCCAGAGGGCGGAGCGCCTATGGGGTCCCCCTTGGCAAGGGGGATTTAGGGGGATTGAAACGCTTTTTGTGGACGGTCCACAATCTTAACCAAAGAAAGGGAAGATGATCACCATGCAACGAGTTGACGTCAAAGAGAAGGCACGTGCCAGAGAATTACGCGTGTTGGATAAATGGAAAACGGAGAATACATTTAGAAGATCCATCGAAAACCGCGAGGGCAAGCCAAACTTTGTATTTTATGAAGGGCCGCCTACAGCGAACGGAAAACCGCATATCGGTCACGTACTGGGACGCGTAATCAAGGATTTCGTTGGTCGTTATAACACGATGAAGGGTTACCGTGTTGTTCGTAAAGCGGGTTGGGATACACACGGCCTGCCCGTAGAACTGGGTGTACAGAAGAAGCTTGGCATCTCCCACAAGTGGGAAATCGAAGATTACGGTGTTGAGAAATTCATTAACGAATGTAAAGCGAGTGTATTCGAGTACGAGCAACAATGGCGTGATCTGACAGAGGGTATCGGATATTGGACGGATATGGATAACCCATATATCACCCTTGATAACAACTACATTGAGAGTGTATGGAACATCCTCGCGACAATCCATGAGAAAGGCCTGCTGTATCGGGGCCATCGTGTGAGCCCGTATTGCCCATCTTGCCAGACGACACTGAGTTCCCATGAGGTTGCACAAGGGTACAAAGACGTCAAAGACCTGAGCGCTACAGCAAAATTCAAGCTGAATGACAGCGGAGAATTCGTGCTTGCTTGGACAACGACACCTTGGACACTGCCTTCACACGTCGCACTTGCCGTGAATCCGGATATGGACTACTCCCGTGTTCGTCAAGGTGATGAAGTGTACATCATGGCAACGAATTTGGTAGAGAAAGTAATGAAAGATACCAAGGGTGAGTATGAGATCATTGGTGCACTGAAAGGTGCCGATCTGGTTGGCAAAACGTATGATCCTCCGTTCAACTACGTTCAGGCTGAGAAAGCCAACATCATTCTGGGCGCAGGCTTTGTAACGGATGCAAGTGGTACGGGTATCGTACACATGGCTCCTGCCCATGGTGAAGATGACTACCGTGTGTGCCGTGAGAATGGAATCAGCTTTGTGAACATGGTGGACCTGGAAGGTAAATTTGTCGCTGAGGTTACTGACTTTGCCGGACGTTTCGTGAAGGATTGTGATATTGATATCGTGCGATATCTGTCTGAGAATGGACGTTTGTTCAGCAAAGAAAAATATGAGCACAGCTATCCATTCTGCTGGCGTTGTGATACACCGCTTCTGTACTATGCAATGGACAGTTGGTTTATCCAAACAACAGCCATCAAGGACCAATTGATTGCCAACAACAGTGAAGTGGATTGGTACCCGGGTCACGTTCGTGAAGGTCGCTTCGGTAAATTCCTTGAGGATCTGGTGGATTGGAACATCAGCCGTGATCGTTATTGGGGAACTCCGCTGAACATCTGGGTGTGCGAGGAGACTGGTGAACAATTTGCTCCACACAGCATTGCAGAATTACGTGCCCGTGCGGTAGGGGATGTGCCTGAGAATCTTGAATTGCATAAACCATATGTGGATGACGTTAAAGTCATGAGCTCTTGTGGCAAATATGAGATGAAACGTACACCGGAAGTGATCGATGTCTGGTTCGACAGCGGCTCCATGCCGTTTGCCCAGCAGCACTATCCATTTGAAAATAAAGAAGTATTCGAACAGCAGTATCCTGCTGATATGATCTGTGAAGGGATTGACCAGACACGTGGCTGGTTCTACAGCTTGCTGGCGGTTTCCACCCTTTTGACAGGCAAAGCGCCTTACAAAGCAGTTATGGCTACAGGACACGTTCTTGATGAGAACGGACAGAAGATGTCCAAATCCAAAGGTAACGTGATCGATCCTTGGGAAGTAATTGAAGAATACGGTACCGATGCATTCCGCTGGGCTTTGTTGTCTGACAGTGCACCGTGGAACAGTAAACGTTTCTCCAAAGGGATCGTAGGCGAAGCAAAATCCAAAATGGTGGATACACTGGTTAACACCCATGCATTCCTGACGCTATATGCTACCATCGATGGATTTGATCCACAGGAGCATCCGTTCCAACTGTCCGCACACAAGCTGGATCGCTGGATTCTGTCGAGGCTGAACAGTCTGATTCTGGTTGTAGAAAAAGCGTTGTTGGTTAACGACTACCTGAACTCCTCCAAAGCGATTGAAGCATTTGTCGATGAGCTGAGTAACTGGTATATCCGTCGTTCCCGTGACCGGTTCTGGGGAAGTGGCCTGACAGAGGATAAACTGGATGCTTACCGCACATTGACTGAGGTATTGGTGACTACTGCAAAACTGGTTGCTCCGTTTACACCGATGCTCGCAGAGGATATCTATCTGAACCTTGCAACAGGCGAGAGTGTGCACATGGAAGATTATCCGGTAGCCAATGAATCTCTAATTGATGCAGGACTGGAACAGGATATGGAGACGGCTCGCCGTGTGGTTGAACTTGCCCGTAACGTTCGTAACGAAACCGGCATCAAGACACGTCAGCCGCTGTCCGAATTGATTGTTTCCCTGGATAAAGGCTTTGACCTGGCAAGTTATGAAGAGATCATCAAGGAAGAGATCAATGTAAAAGGAATCCGTACGGAGCATAACGATGCGGAATTCGTTGACTTTACATTGAAGCTGAATCTGAAAGTTGCAGGTAAGAAATACGGTAAAAACGTAGGATTCCTGCAAAACTTCTTCAAGGGAATGTCGGCCGATGAGACACGTAAAGTGGTTTCGGAAGGTGTGCTGAACATCGTTTCTCCGGAAGGCGAAGAGCTGCAAGTGACGAGCGAAGAATTATTGGTTGATAAACAGGCCAAATCTGGTTTTGCTTCGGCATCAGGTTACGGTCTGACGGTTGCGCTCAATACCGAAATCACAGCAGCACTGGAACAAGAAGGCTGGGTTCGTGAAGTGGTTCGTGCTGTGCAGGATACCCGGAAACGACTGGACTTGCCGATCGAGAAAAGAGTACGTTTGACATTGGATGTGGATGCATCCCTTCAGGAAGCTATTCAAGCATTTGATGATGTGTTGCGTGAGAATGTTCTCGTAACCGAAGTGACATTTGGCTCGAAAGAGTCCATGGAACGTGTTGAAGCCGGAGGCAAATCGATCGGTATTTACATCGAAGCATAATTCGAAGCATTTCCCATTCAACAGGGAGAGCATATAGAGCATAAATAAACGAGCCGCAGAGGAAGGGACATTTTCCCTGATTCTGGGCTCGTTTGTTTTTTAGGCAAAAAGGAAATGATTCTATAGTGCAGTCAATCTATATTGATCAAAGGAACTGACCAAAACATGAGCGAACATGACAAGCAAACAGCAACGGCGGCTACACCATCAACATCAGATCATCTGAATCCACAAGACAAAATTGAAGAGCTGCATACCCTGACTAACCGTCTGGCGAATGAACTGGAACGTTCACGGATTGCGCAATACACAGAATTGCTGAACAGACCATGGAAATTAATCGGGCTTAACTTGCTGTCTGGAGCCGCACGAGGTGTGGGGATCGCCATTGGTTTTACCTTTTTCGCAGCAACAATTATTTACGTTTTACAGCTACTCGGGGCGCTCAATCTTCCCATTGTTGGAGACTACATCGCTGATATTGTGCGTATTGTCCAGCGTCAGCTTGATATGAACACCTATTAAGCAATTAAGGTGAATGATATTAAGTTACAGTTAGTAAATGTCATCGGTCTCCATATCCGGTTCTAACAGACCCTCGCCCTCACGGTTCTCCAGATACTGGCGATATTGCCGATTGCGCACGATGGATACGTCATGACCATAGATGTCTGTTGCAACGAAGCTTTCGTACGCTTCAACGCAGCCCTCCACTTCATCGGTGGCTTCAATGGCCATAACATCATAGCTGTCGATATCGCGTCCTTCAGCCATGGCTGGTGAGTTCGATGTGCCCCAGCTTTCAACAATCTGCCAGGTGTCCTCACCATCGAAGCCGTTTTGGTCATCACGCTCGTCCAGACTGGTTCGACCGAATGCCGGGGCGAGGAACTCTTCCTCTACAGAGCGGTTTTCGGAGACAACGGTTTCCGGTTGATGTTTTTTGCAGTATTTCGTATAAGGAACAGCTTCCATGCGTTCATAAGGAATGGGTTGCTGGCAGACTGCACATGTACCATAATGTTCTTCTTCGATGGAGTGCAGTGCAGAATCGATTCGCTCCAATTGGAATTCATCATGTTCCAACAGGGAAATATCCTTTTCGCGCTCATACACTTCCGTGGCTAAGTCGCCAGGATGGTTATCAATCGGTGATAGTTCACCTGTCTGTAGTTTAAGGGAGTCTCCAAGGCCATAATGCTCGTTTTCCGACAGTCTATGTTCAATATCGCGCTTATCGGACATCAGTTGGGAACGTAAAAAATGCAGTTGTTCGGCAGTAAAATGTGACATGATTTTCCCCTTTCTGATTTCATGCTGGAATCCGGATGTTGACTCTATTGTAGGATGTGCCATTATGGGCAAGATTACAGAAGGGAAATGTTATCGTTTTTGCCATAAGCATTGTGATCCGCGTCGTGGACGATTTCCAAACAGCTGTGCTACAATAAACAAGTCTGGCGTAAGCCTGGTATCGTTTGGAAAAGACAAGAACGGAGTGACAAACAAACGTGGTGTATTATATCCTCGCTTTTATCGTATTTTTATTGGATCAGGGAACCAAGTATCTGATTGCAACCCGGATGGAACTCAGAGAAGAAATTCCGGTAATCGGCAATTTCTTTGTCATCACATCACATCGTAACTCAGGAGCAGCTTTTGGCATTCTGCAGGACCAGCGTTGGTTCTTTATCGTGGTTACGTTGATTGTGGTCGTTGCCTTGATTTGGTATTTGCAAAAAGTAAAAGATACCCCGCACAAATTGCTGCCTGTGGCGCTTAGTTTGGTGCTTGGTGGAGCAATTGGCAACTTCCTTGACCGGGCATTGACCGGAGAAGTTGTGGATTTTGTACAACTTAATTTTGGAAGTTATACGTTTCCCATTTTTAACATCGCAGACTCTGCAATCTGCATCGGTGTAGCGTTGATCATTGTGGAGACGTTACTTGAAGGACGGCGCGAAAAAGCTGCCGCGAAGATTGAAGGGAATGAACATCATGAGTAATCCGAATAAGGAACAGATTAACGACGAAGAACTAATGAATGGCAATGAACGTATGGAATGGACCGTTGCCGCTGAACATAAAAAAGAACGAATTGACAAATATATTACGGAAGCGGTAGATAACGTATCTCGCTCCCAAGTTCAATTGTGGATCGGAGACGGAATGGTTACGGTCAATGGTGCTGTGGTTAAAGCCAATGCCAAGTTATCCGAAGGGGATCTGGTCGAGTTACAGATTCCAGAACCAACAGCTGTGGAGATCGTTGCCGAAGATATTCCACTGGAAGTGGTATATGAAGATAGCGACTTGATCGTGATTAACAAACAGCGTGGTCTTGTGGTGCATCCAGCACCAGGACATACGTCCGGTACCCTCGTTAATGCACTCATGTATCACTGCAATGACCTCTCGGGTATTAATGGGGAGTTGCGCCCTGGTATTGTGCATCGTATCGATAAGGATACATCCGGCCTGATCATGGCTGCCAAGAACGATCGTGCTCATGCATCACTGGCTGCTCAGTTGAAAGACCATACGGTGAATAGACGTTATATTGCGCTCGTGCATGGTCATCTTAACCATGATCAAGGGACCATTGATGCACCAATTGGACGAGATACCAATGACCGCAAAATGTATACGGTCACGGATCGTAACAGTAAACATGCCGTTACGCATTTTACCGTTACAGAGCGCATTAAAGATTACACCTTACTTGAACTGAAACTGGAGACAGGACGTACTCACCAGATTCGGGTTCACATGAAATTTATTGGTCACCCGCTTGTAGGAGATCCAACGTACGGACGGAATAAAGGCATCAAAATGCAAGGACAGGCACTTCATGCGGCCATTCTTGGATTTGTGCATCCAACAACGGGAGAATATCTTGAATTCTCAGCTCCGCTTCCTCAGGATATAGAAGACGTTCTGGCCTCACTACGCAGTCGTTAACCGTTCCAAGAAAGTACAAATGTTCGGATACTTTGTCCATGGCTTTGATCACGCAAATGCTTCATATTAAAGTGTAGAAATTTGCGTCAAATGAGGAGATGAACAACGTTATGAGTATCGATAAATACCAAGAAACTTACATTCAGACTAATTTTGCCGACCGTATCGGTGGCTCCAACTATGGTAAAGACACGAACATTTATAAATTCGAGAAAATCAAACGTGCCAAAGCTTCGGCCAAAAAAGATTTTCCCGATGTGGAACTGATTGACCTTGGTGTAGGTGAACCGGATGAAATGGCAGATGCAGGCATTGTAGCTGCACTTGCTGAAGAAGCTTCCAGACCTGAGAACCGTGGTTATGCCGACAATGGTATTCCTGAATTCAAGGCTGCTGCTGCTTCTTACCTGAAAAACGTATTTAACGTAGAAGGTATCGATGCTGATACTGAAATCGTGCACTCCATTGGTTCCAAACCGGCTTTGGCGATGATGCCTTCATGCTTCATCAATCCGGGTGATGTGACAATCATGACCGTTCCAGGTTACCCGGTTATGGGTACACACACTAAATATCTGGGTGGAGAAGTGTTCAACATTCAATTGACGAAAGAGAACAACTTCCTGCCTGATCTGACGGCTATTCCGGAAGACATCGCAAAGCGTGCGAAGTTGCTCTACCTGAACTACCCGAACAACCCAACAGGCGCAAGCGCAACGGTGGAGTTCTTCACTGAAGTTGTTGAGTGGGCTAAGAAATATAACGTAGTGGTTGTACATGATGCGCCATACGCAGCATTGACGTATGATGGCAAAAAACCGTTCAGCTTCCTGTCCGTACCTGGAGCGAAGGATGTCGGCGTAGAGCTGCACTCTCTATCCAAGTCCTACAACATGACGGGTTGGAGAATCGGATTCGTAGCGGGTAACCCGCTTGTAGTCAAAGCATTCAGCGACGTGAAGGACAACAATGACTCCGGTCAGTTCATTGCGATTCAAAAGGCTGCTGCTTATGGATTGAATCATCCAGAAATTACGGAGAAAATTGCAGAGAAATATTCCCGTCGTCACGACATGCTCGTTGCCGCATTGAACGAACTGGGCTTCCAGGCTGAAAAACCTAAAGGTTCATTCTTCCTGTATGTGGAAGCACCAAAAGGTGTGGTTGGCGGACGTCGCTTTGAATCCGGTGAAGATTTCTCCCAATTCCTGATCCGTGAGAAATTGATCTCATCCGTACCTTGGGATGATGCTGGTAACTTTGTTCGTTTCTCCGTAACCTTTGAAGCTAAAGGTGAAGAAGAAGAGAAACGCGTTATTGCTGAGATCAAACGTCGTCTGAGCGACGTGCAATTCGAATTTTAATTGTAGTACCCTATAGATTAATCATGTGTGAGAACAAAGAGACCGGTAACGGTCTCTTTTTTTATGTTTATATTAGATTTTTTTCATTTACTCCCTTTACAAAATTATACAAGCAACATATGATTAGATCTTTACGTTATTTCTTATATACAGAAGTTGTTTTTGAAGGGAGTTATTACAATTGTTATCATCACGAACGAGTACGGTATCCTCACCGGCTACAGGAACAGGAAGTACAGTGTCAGGATTATTCAGATTGTTAAGACCCAAACAGTGGACTAAAAATCTGCTGTTATTTGCTGCGTTACTATTCTCTTTTGAGGAGATTCGGGCTGAAACCATTCTTGCGACTTTGCTTGGTTTTATTCTATTTAGCTTCGTTGCAGGCTGTGTTTATATTTTAAATGACTTTGTAGATCGGGACAGGGATCGACAGCATCCGGTGAAAAAGTATCGTCCGATGGCTTCTGGGCAGGTAAATCCGAGTCATGCTTTATTGTTTGGTATTATTCTGTTAATCCTTTCCGTCGGAACGGCCTTCATGATGAACCCTCTATTCGGCGTGTTATGTATTGTTTATTTCCTATTGAATGTATCATATTCATTTGTGCTGAAACATCTCGTTATCCTGGATATGATGACCATTGCAGCCGGCTTTGTACTTCGTGCCATTGCAGGTGGTGTGCTGATCCATGTACCATTCACACCGTGGTTTTTGATCTGTACCATGCTGTTGTCATTGTTTTTGGCCATTGGCAAACGCAGAAATGAACTTACGCTGCTTGAGGGGAATACGGGATCGCACCGTAAGGTTTTAGACAACTACTCCATTACGTTGCTGGATCAATTCAATACGATTGTGACGACAGCTACGATTATCAGCTACTCTCTATTCACATTCACTTCAGACCGGACCATCCATCTCATGTGGACCATTCCACTGGTCATTTACGGCATGTTCCGTTATCTGTATCTGATCCACATGAAGAACCAGGGAGGCTCGCCCGATCGTGTACTGTTTGAGGACAAGCCCATATTAATTACGGTGATTTTGTATGTGATCAGTGTTGTTACCATTTTTACTATCTTTGAATAAAGGCTGAGGGGGATCAGGGTGAAAAGCACGAAAGTCGCAATTTTTGATATTGATAAAACAATTATACGCAGTGATTCCATGTTTCAATTTGTGCACTACGGTGTTCGCCGTTACCCGTGGCAGGTATGGAGATTACCTGTCATCGCATTACATACTGTTTTATTCAAGGCAGGCTTCATGACTGTTGAACAAGTCAAACGATCCTACTTTCAAGAAATTGAGCGTATGTCTGAAAAAGATCTGGAACATTTCTTTGATACTCGCTTGCGTACGTCCATATTTGCCGAGGCCAGTGTAGAGATGCAGCATCGCAAAGAAGCAGGATATCATGTCTTGCTGGTCACTGCATCTCCGCATGCCTATATGAAATACTTTAAAAACTTCCCCTGGGTGGATCATGTCATCGGAACTGAACTTGTCCGTCATGCGAATGGTTACACATGCAGGATTGATGGCAGCAATTGCAAAGGGGAAGAGAAGGTACGCCGAATTCAGGCTTATCTGAGGGAGAAGGATATGGTCATTGACTATGACCAGTCATGTTCCTACTCGGACTCCTTATCCGATCTTCCAGTCATGCAGCTAGTGAGTCAACGATACTTTATTAACAAGCGTGTTCCGGACATGGAGGCATTAACGTGGGGGAAATAAAATCGCGTCATACCGGTAAATGGTTGATGCTCGTCTCCGCATTTCTGACAGCAACGGGTCAATTGTTCTGGAAATGGGGACTAACCGAGTGGATTTACCTTGGTGTTGGTTTTCTGTGTTATGGACTTGGAGCGATTTTGATGATTAAAGCTTTTGCTCTGGAAAAACTCTCTGTTGCTTATCCTCTGATGTGTGCCAGCTACGTATTTGCCTTAATCTATGGATATTTTTTGCTTGGGGAAGAAATTACGGTGCAGAAGCTGGCAGCAGTTGTGTTGCTTGGAATCGGGGTGACATTAACCAGTGTTGATCGATAGCTGGATGGTTGCCGTTTTAGTTGTCATGACATTGTGTGGTGC
Source organism: Paenibacillus sp. CB74 (assembly GCF_055687625.1). Classification (NCBI taxonomy): domain Bacteria; kingdom Bacillati; phylum Bacillota; class Bacilli; order Caryophanales; family Paenibacillaceae; genus Paenibacillus; species Paenibacillus sp. CB74. Next base: position 600,965 of record NZ_CM146009.1, read on the forward strand.
ACTGGGCGGGGCTGGACTGAAGGCTTATGCATCTAGTCGCAATCGTCTGCATGTACTCATGGGACTCGGATTCTACGGAACCGGTGCGTTGCTGAATATTGTATTGTTGAAGTTTCTCCCATTAACCGTAGTACTGCCTGCCAACGCATTAACCTATGTTTGGACTCTGATCATTGCGATGCTGGTATTTAAAGAGGCAGTAGGGCCTTTACGCTGGATTGGCGTGGCGTGTATTATGGGGGGCCTATGTTTATTGGTGCTCTAATTTGAACCATCCATTATATACACGAACACTGCGATGACAGAATGACCTTCCAATCGCTCAAATTATGATGGTTTTTTATAAAATTTATTGGATGTGAATGATAGCATGAAATTTTTGGACTACTTATTTTATAATCGCAGAGCCAACTGGACAGCCTTTTACCTGTTTGCAGGATTTGCTCTATTTTATGGTTTAATGAACGGCTCGTACGTTCTGTACATTGAAAATAATGCGGAATTGCTTGGGAAGTATAGCCCTTTTAATACGACGCTGTTTCCACTCAATATATTCAACTTTGATCCTTCAATGTATTATGGGGACAACAGTTCTTCTGTTATTCATCCGCTGATTTCCTTTTTGGCAGTCACCGTTGCGGCTGTAGCGAAGCTGCTGGGAGGCAACTGGTTCTTTCTAATTTTGCAATCGCTGGTGAATGCAGGTTCGGTAGTGCTGGCGTATCTCTTCCTGAGTCAAAAAGAAGATAGACCGACGATTATACCTTTGCTGTTCGCCTTACTGTTTGGTTTCAGTTCCTACCTCATGTATACTGCGTTGATCCCGGACTCGTATCCTTATGTACAGTTCGTTATTCTGTTCTCCGTGGTTTACATGCAGTATACGCGTGAGCGTCAGGACGTACGATATGTACCCAATGCATTGCTTGCATCGATTAACTTCGGATTAACCTCAACCAATATCGTACCGTTTGCTGGTGCCAATTTCTTCAATATGCATGCATGGCGTGATAAGGCGAATTTGAAAAAATACATCGGCATCATGGCACTGGCAGTTCTGATGATTGCCGTATTAACAGGTGTTCAATATGTTGCATTTGGAGGTCGCAGCTGGGTTAGTAACTGGCTATTGGGCATTCAAAATGGTGGAACTAGCTATGCAACACCATTCCAGTTCGCCATTCACTGGAAAGCATTGAACATGTTAACCATCAATCCGATGATGACACCGAAGATGCATTTACTGGACCCGGGCATGGCTGCCTTTGTTACGGATCTATCCCGTTCCAATCCAATCGTTGTACAGATTACAGGTATCTTTATTTTATTACTGGCACTCATGGGCTTCATCAAGGGCATTCGTGAACGTGAAGTGTGGACACTTGTGCCATATATTCTGTTTGCCTTTTTGCTTCATGTAGTCGTGGGCTTTGGTCTGGCAGTATTTCAATATGATATGTACCTGTATGCGGGACACTATCTGTTTGCGTTCTTCCTGTTGGGTGGAGGTTTCGTCATCAGCCTGCGTCCGGGATTGGGGAAAAAAGCGATTATAGGCTTAATCATGTTATGTGTTATCGTTACGGCAAGTAACAACATCTATCGCCACGTAGAAACATTAACAACAATCAAGCAATCCTATGATCAATTGGAACAGGACCGGTCAGTGAAATAATCAAGATGCAGCGATTCTCATAATGAAATAAGATAAGGCCATGGGATGGAAAGTCCTATGGCCTTATCTTTATTTGTGTCAAGCTAATGAGTTAAGCAATAATTTTGGTCTTCTTGGCATTCTCGGCTGAACGTTTGGTGAGACTGCTGAGTGGGCGTTTCAAAGCGAGAGCAACAATGAGACTCAGCGCGATGAACAAACACAACCACAGAATATCCTTGATGGCAGTAGACCACAATATACCGCCGACCGACTCACGCAGCAGACTGATCGCATACGTGAAGGGCATGAACGGATTCAATGCCTGGAAAAAGGGGGATGTCATGCTGATTGGGAACGTACCGCCAGAGCTGGAGAACTGGAACACCATAAAGATGATGGCGATCCCTTTTCCGATATTTCCAAAAACGGACAGCAGGGTGTACGTGATGGTGACAAATACGGCACTCACCAACATGGCAAACAGGACAAACCACAGTTTATCGGCGACATAGGTACCCAGGATTAAGATATCTCCCAGGGTGACGCATATCGCCTGAAGCAACCCAATGGTCAGAAAAGTAGCGAGGCGTCCAAGATATAACTCATATCCCCGGAACTTGCCCTCTGGATTCTCAGCTTCGGCACGAAGCAGAGAAATCAGCAGTGTCGAGCCGACCCACAAGGACAGCACGCCATAAAATGGTGACATGGCCGATCCATAATTCGGAATCGGGTAAAGCTGCTGTTCCTTGATTTGCACTGGGCTTGCAAGGAAAGCACTCTCTTCTTCGATATCGCCGCGCAGAAGTTTGGCGAGCTCGGCAAACTGGTTATTACCTTCGACTTCTCTAAGTTTGTCTGCCGCTTTGCTGATGGCACTTTCCAATGCTGGCAGATCATCACGTACCAGTGTGGCAACACGATGGACTCCTTTTTCGACCTCCGGAAGCTGGTTCTGAACAAAATCGGATGCCTTGCCTATTTGTTTCTCGGCATTAGGCAGATCATGACGAACAAAATCAGCCGCTTCGTTCAGTTTGGTTCCCAATTTGGGCAGATCGGTCCGGATTAAGGAAGAGACGGTGTTCAAAGCTTGAATAAAACCTTCACTTTTGCTTGCGAGTGTCTCTGATATCTCATGGATCTTGGATTGGATTTGAGGCAGGTCGCTCTGGATTTTCGTCAACTCGGTCTGTCCAAACGTAATCCCTTCTTTGGCAGATGCAAGAATGTCCGCAATATCCGGAATTCGATCTCTTGCTCCTTGCATTGCACTTGAAGAAGTGGAGAGGATGGACCGCAATTTATCCACGCCAGCCGATAGAGCCGGTGATATGTCACTTTCATACGTAGTCAAGAGATTGCCAATGCCGCTGCTAATGTCTTTGGAGAGCAAATTTAACTGAGCGACGACGTCTGCGGGTAGCGTTGTATTGCGGCGCATGGCATCACTGATGATGCCAGCCAGCCGGATTTGCAACTGCAGTTTATCTGAAACGGAGTTCAAATGCTGAATTTGTTCGGTAAGTGGGTGGCTTGGAAGTAAATTGTCTATTTTGCCCAGCAGTTCTGCCATACTGTCGACAAGTTTTACCGCATTCCCCAAACGTGCAGCAATCCGGTCCAGATCTTCTGCTGTGGGCAGGTTATCAAGATCCGAATCCTGCAATTGGGAAAATACTTCTCCAGCAGCGTTGGTAATCTGCTGCACTAGCAGCAGATTCTGGCGGATCGTTGGGCCAATAGCCTGGAACGCTTCTTCACTTGAATCTACAAATTGATTCAAGCCTTCAGCCAGCTCAATCCCGTTGCCAGCGATTTGGGATACCTTGTACAGATCTTGTTCTGCGGCCGTTACGATAGAGAGAGCCTTGTCGGTTTTATCCAGGGCTGTTTGAATGACAACTGATACCTGACCAAAGTTTTCATCCACTTCTCGAATGCGTTCTACCGCTTTTTGTATATCCGGTATCCGCCCTTGAATAGCCAGCACTTCCGAAGCCGCATCATTAATTTGTGGCCAATACTCCTGCACCTTGAGCACATACTTTGCCGCTTCATTGATTTCAGGTAGTTTTTTTTCGATTTCGACGATCTTTTGAGCATCTTTTACAATCTCAGGCATGGCTTTTTCCACTTCCAGTACCTTTTGACCCGCGGCTTGGATGGCCGGAAGATTTTTCTCCAGGGTGAAAATGCCATTCTCCATCTTGCGCAAAGTTGGAAGCTGGGTGTTAATTTCAACCCCGGCTTCCTTCAACTTGGTAAGAACGGCCTCACTGACGGCTTCAGTGAAATTTTCATTGATTTGTGTTGTTATGGCAGATACACCAGAGCCTGTGATTTTGGGAGCAATGGCATTCACCTTCTCATTAACAGTATAGATTACCTCTGGACGCTCCAGCTTTCCGTCAACAATACCTGTAATTTTGGACGAAAAGTCTCCGGGAATGAGCAGGCTTGCATAGTACTCTCCAGTTTGTACACCTCGACTGGCCTCAGCCCGATCTACAAAAGTCCAGCCCAGCTTTTCGTTGTGTTTGAGGCTGGATACCAGTTCGTCTCCGATATTGACATTGGTTCCTGCAACAGTTGCACCCTCGTCTTCAGTTGTCACTGCAATTTTGATCCCCTGGGTGTTACTGTACGGGTCCCATACGGACTTCACGTTGACCCAGTCATACACCCCGGGCAGTAAGATGATAGCCACAATTAGAAATATACCTGTGGGAACCTTCAGAATATGCAACCAGTCTGTTTTGTAAACGTGCCAAATGTGACGCATGACTTCCTCCTAAATGTACATAAATGTAGGGCGTATCTTAATTCCATGTCGCATAGCTGCGAATCTTATGTATATCGGCATTACAGCAGCATCTATGAATGGGTTTATGTTTATAAACTGTACCCATTTCAGTGGGTACTAATGCAGAGCCTACATATATTACGTAAGATGAAACTGACTGCTTGTTCCAAAAAGAAGTGTTTTGTGTCTACTTAAGCATAGGCAGAGGTTTATTTTGGTTATATCAAATTTCTCATTTGCCTATGGATAAATATGCAGAAATGTTGTATAATTATGAATAACCAATGAGATGAATTGTGCATGGATGTTTTTCAGGCTAACTGCTGATTCTAACAAGAACGTAGCAGAGGGTTTTCACCTGCGATGGTGAGGTGTTGACAGGGGGTTGTCTTTCTGTCATAATTCATGAAGACAAACGGACATATTGATTACAGAACCCTGTGAGGTCCTGCAATATGAACGACATGAATAGCACCTTTAAATCAGTCCCGTGAGACTGGCAAGGTAACGTGAACGATACATCGTTTTTTGCTGCGGCAAATGAAGCGATGCATCCCCGAGAGTAAACTTTCTTCAGAGCGGTCTGAAGTTCGGAGACTCCTTGCCAATAAACACGGCAAGGAGTCTTTTTTGTTCTCCTCGTCACGGGGCCATGATCTGAAGGGAAATCCTGAGGAGGCTGAACGCATGAGCACAGAGACACATGTCATTATGGATGAGACGGCGATCCGCCGCGCATTAACACGGATTGCCCATGAGATATTGGAGAAAAACAAAGGAATCGATGATTGTGTGCTAGTCGGTATCCGTACACGCGGGGTTTACCTCGCAGAACGGATTGCCGCGAAGATTGAAGAAATCGAAGGCGCCAAAGTCCCCTGGGGAGAACTAGATGTGACTCCTTACCGCGATGATCGCTTTGACGAAAACAAGGCGAATCGCAAGGAAATGTTGATTATGACACCTGAATCACTTTCGATCCATAACAAAAAAGTGATCTTGTTCGATGATGTGCTCTATACCGGACGTACGATTCGCGCAGCGATGGATGCCCTGATGGACTGTGGAAGACCGCAGAATATTCAGCTGGCGGTACTCGCAGACCGTGGACACCGGGAACTTCCGATTCGACCTGATTTTATCGGCAAGAATGTGCCGACTTCCAAATCAGAAGAGATCGAAGTTGCACTCATGGAAACGGACGGACAGGACGAAGTCAAAATCACTCAGAACCGGGGGGAGCAAGCATGATGATTACACAGACAGCATTGAGAGACCGGAGCTTGCTTGGACTGAAGGAACTTAGCCGAGGAGAGATCGAGTCCATTCTGAACAGGGCGGCTCACTGGGAAGCGCAGAAAGAGAAACTGGTTCCTGTACTTGAATCACGCTTCGTTGCGAACATGTTCTTCGAAAACAGCACCCGCACCCGCTTCTCCTTCGAAATGGCAGAGAAACGCCTGGGCGCACAAGTGCTGAACTTCACGGCAGCCGCATCCAGTGTGGAAAAAGGAGAGTCCATCTACGATACGGTGCGAACACTTGAGTCGATGGGCATTGATGCAGGCGTGATCCGGTTGAAACCGGCAGGCGTTCTGCAACAGCTGGCTAAGAAAGTGAGTGTTCCGCTCGTGAACGCCGGAGACGGCAACAATGAGCATCCCACACAGGCGTTGCTGGACCTCTACACGATGCGGAAAGCATTTGGCGAACTGAAAGGCTTGCGTGTTTCCATCATAGGTGACATTCTGCATAGCCGCGTAGCACGCTCCAACCTGTGGGCACTGCAAAAGTTCGGCGCAGATGTACGCTTCTGTGCACCGCAAACGATGCAGGCACCGGAACTCGCAGAGCATGCTCCTTATGTTGGTTTTGAAGAAGCGCTGGATGCAGATGTAGTCATGATGCTCCGTGTTCAACTGGAACGTCATCAACATGGCTTAATTACTTCAGCTGAGGATTATCGCGAACACTACGGATTGACGGAAGAACGGGCGTCACGCCTAAAACCAAGCACCATTATCATGCACCCTGCTCCAGTGAACCGCAACGTCGAGGTAGATGACGCGGTTGTGGAGAGTGAAGCATCGCGGATCTTCCCGCAGATGGCAAACGGCGTTCCCATCCGCATGGCGGTTATGGAACGTGCGATGAAACTGTAACAGGGTCTGGCTGTGGGTCATAGGCTGACGAAGATGGCAGTTCTTATAGAGCAATAAGAGAGTAAACGATAAAGAAAATCATCCGGTTTACCTGGTAAGCCGGACAGAACCGAAGCGGAGGGCAATTATGCTACAGATTATAAAGAATGCGAACATCTTGAACCAACAAGGGGAACTTGAACGGAAAACCATCATTATAGATGAAGGTAAAATTAAAAAGATCGCTGGCCTGGAAGATCAAGCCGTATTGGATGCCGAAAAGTCAGCGCATCATGTGACAGACGCATCAGGCAAACTGGTCATTCCGGGATTGATCGATATGCACGTGCATCTGCGTGAACCTGGATTCGAACACAAAGAGACGATCGAGACAGGTGCCCGTTCAGCAGCACAAGGTGGTTTTACAACGATTGCCTGCATGCCGAACACAAGACCGGTTACAGACACAGCGGAAGTTGTGAAACTGGTACTGGATAAAGCCAAAGAAGCCGATCTGGTAAAAGTGTTGCCTTATGCAGCCATTACCAAAAACGAACTGGGTCGTGAACTTACCGATTTTGCCGCCTTGAAAGAAGCAGGGGCTATCGGATTCACGGATGACGGTGTCGGCGTACAAAACGCTCAAATGATGAAAGATGCCATGAGCCTTGCGGCAAGCATGGATATGCCAGTGATCGCACACTGTGAAGATGACTCACTGGTTGTCGGTGGATATGTGACGGAAGGCGAGTTTTCCAAACGTCATGGTATTAAAGGCATTCCTAATGAATCCGAGGCTATCCACGTAGGCCGGGATATTCTGCTCGCAGAAGCAACGGGAGTTCATTACCACGTCTGCCACGTAAGCACAGAGCAATCGGTTCGCCTGATTCGTCTGGCGAAATCCATCGGTATTAAAGTAACTGCTGAGGTGTGTCCGCACCATCTGGTGTTGTCGGATGAAGATATCCCGGGCATGGACGCCAACTGGAAGATGAACCCGCCGCTACGCTCACCACGTGATGTGCAGGCGTGTATCGAAGGTTTGCTGGACGGCACGCTGGACATGATCGTAACCGATCACGCGCCACACAGTGAAGAAGAGAAAGCCAAAGGCATGGAGCTGGCACCTTTCGGTATCGTAGGATTCGAAACAGCCTTCCCACTGCTGTACACGAAGTTTGTGGAAACTGGACTTTGGAGCTTGGACTTCCTGGTAAAACGCATGACAGCTGATCCGGCACGTGTATTCCGACTGGATACAGGCAAACTGGAAGAAGGAGCACCAGCGGATATCACGATGATTGATCTGAACGAGGAAAAAGCAGTTGATCCTGCAACGTTTGCAACCAAAGGAAGAAACACCCCATTCACAGGCTGGAAGCTGAAAGGCTGGGCTCTACAAACATGGGTGGATGGCAAAAGCGTGTGGAGCAACACTGTACAACAATAAAACGGTAATTTAGTAAATTGATAAATTACTAACTCTATATCTTTAAATCAGTAACAGTAATTCTAAAACTTAATCTACAACTTTTACACCAGTAACATCTTTTCAACTAACTCGAGGCAAATCATGCCGAGAGTCTAACATACGAAACAAGCAAAGTTGAATGTCATGATTTTGAACTTGGACACCAACGTAACTGCGGAGCGGACAGAAAAGACCCGAAGAAGCAAAGCGTTCGCCTTTATCACCGGATTACATCATTTGAAAAATGATAAAAAGTAATCCGGGGATAACAGCGATCAAAGGGTTTTCTGTACGCGGAGCCGCACAATCGTAACGTCCCCCATGTTCAACCCAAATGCCATTCAACGTTGATAAACACAGAGGAGTGAAATGGGATGCAGGCACAGGCAAGATTATTGTTGGAAGACGGCACACTGTTCACCGGGAAAGCATTCGGTGCTGAAGGTGAAACGACAGGTGAGGTCGTTTTTAATACGGGAATTACAGGCTATCAAGAGGTGCTTTCGGATCCTTCCTATTGCGGTCAAATCGTAACCATGACGTATCCGCTGATCGGAAACTACGGTATTACGCGTGATGACTTTGAGTCGATTCGTCCATACGTACACGGTTTCGTTGTACGTCGTCATGAGCCAACGCCGAGCAACTGGCGTGCGGAATATAGCGTAGACAATCTGCTCAAGGAATACGGTATCGTAGGAATCAGCGAAATTGATACACGCATGTTGACTCGCCGGATTCGTCACCACGGCACAATGAAGGGAATTCTCACAACAGGATCGAAGCCTGTGGAAGAACTGCTGGAGATGATGGGAGACACCACCATCGCCGAGCTGCGTAACCAGGTGCCTATGACTTCTACAGAGCATGTCTACAACAGCCCGGGAACGGCTGAACGTATTGTGCTCGTGGATTATGGTGCCAAAACAGGAATCTTGCGCGAACTCAGCAAACGTAACTGTGACGTTGTCGTTGTTCCGCACGATGTAACAGCAGACGAGATTCGTCGCCTGAACCCGGACGGTATTCAACTATCCAACGGCCCTGGGGACCCGAAAGATGTACCTCACGCAGTTAAAATGATCAGTGAACTGCTTGGCGAATACCCGATCTTCGGCATCTGCCTGGGTCACCAATTGTTCGCACTTGCGGCAGGAGCAGATACCGAAAAACTCAAGTTTGGACATCGCGGAGGAAACCACCCGGTGAAAGAGCTGGAGAGCGGACGTTGCTTCATCACATCCCAGAACCATGGTTTTACCGTAAACGAGGAGTCTGTGAAGAGCACGGACCTGGAAGTTACACATATCAACAATAACGATAAGACTATTGAAGGTCTGAAACATAAATCCTTCCCGGCATTCTCGGTTCAGTATCACCCAGAAGCAGCCCCGGGTCCTTACGACAACAGCTATCTGTTTGACCGCTTCATCGAGATGATTCGCGAGCACAAAATCACTAACCCGCAAAAGCCGCGTCAAGCCGTATTGGCAGCCGCAGTGAAAGGAGCACAATAACATGCCGATTAACAAAGATCTCAAAAAAATCCTGGTGATTGGTTCCGGTCCAATCGTCATCGGTCAAGCGGCCGAGTTCGACTATGCCGGTACACAAGCTTGCCAGGCTCTGAAAGAAGAAGGCGTGGAAGTTGTACTTATCAACAGCAACCCGGCGACCATTATGACCGATACTAACATGGCTGACAAAGTCTACATTGAGCCAATCACACTGGATTTTGTAACCCAAATCATTCGTCAGGAGCGTCCAGACGGCTTGTTGCCAACACTGGGTGGTCAGACAGGTCTGAACATGGCTGTGGAACTGGCACGTGCAGGCGTGTTGGAACGTGAAAATGTAAAATTGCTCGGAACGCAGCTGACATCCATCGAGAAAGCGGAAGATCGTGATCTGTTCCGTGACCTGATGCGTGAACTGGAACAGCCTGTACCTGAGAGTGTGATCGTAACGACACTCGAAGAATCACTTGAATTTGCAGCTGAGATTGGCTATCCAATCATCGTTCGTCCAGCCTATACGCTGGGCGGAACAGGCGGCGGAATCTGTGCGAACGAAGAAGAACTGCGCGAAACTGTGGCAGCGGGAATTCGTTACAGCCCAATTGGGCAATGTCTGGTCGAGAAGAGCATTGCAGGCATGAAAGAAGTCGAGTATGAAGTTATGCGGGACAAAAACGATAACTGTATCGTTGTCTGCAACATGGAAAACTTTGACCCGGTAGGTGTTCATACAGGCGACAGTATCGTTGTAGCACCAAGCCAAACCCTGTCGGATCGTGAATATCAAATGCTGCGTTCAGCTTCACTGAAGATCATCCGTGCCTTGAACATCGAGGGTGGATGTAACGTACAGTTCGCACTGGACCCACACAGCTTCCAATACTATGTTATCGAAGTTAACCCACGGGTAAGCCGTTCATCGGCGCTGGCTTCCAAAGCAACGGGTTATCCGATTGCGAAAATGGCTGCCAAAATTGCCATGGGTTACACACTGGACGAAATCGTGAACCCGGTAACAGGCCAAACATATGCTTGCTTCGAGCCAACATTGGATTATATCGTGAGCAAAATCCCACGCTGGCCGTTCGACAAGTTCATCTCGGCGAACCGTAAACTCGGAACTCAGATGAAAGCAACAGGCGAAGTAATGGCCATTGGCCGGACATTCGAAGAGTCGATTCACAAAGCCGTGCGCTCCCTGGAGATTGGTGTACACCGCCTTTACCTGAAGGATGCCGAAACGCTGGATGAAGATACGCTGAACGAGCGTCTGATCAAAGCGGATGATGAACGTATCTTCCTGATTGCCGAAGCATTCCGCAGAGGATATACGCTGCAACAACTGCAAGACCTGACCAAGATTGACTGGTGGTTCCTGGACAAAATCGAGGGTCTGATCGCATTCGAAGATCGTATTCGCGAAGAATCCGAATTGTCTTCCGATGTTCTGTATCAAGCGAAACGCCTTGGATTCACGGACCGCGCCATTGCCGAACTGCGTGCGCAAGGTCAACCTGGTGGCACATTAACGACGGAAGCGGAAGTTAGAACTCGTCGGGAAGAAGAGAACCTGCGCCCAGTGTACAAAATGGTAGATACGTGTGCAGCCGAGTTCGAAGCAACAACGCCATATTACTACTCAACATACGAGACTGAGAACGAAGTGATCCCTTCCGACAAGCAAAAAGTTGTGGTACTGGGTTCAGGACCAATCCGGATCGGTCAAGGTATCGAGTTTGACTACTCTACTGTACACGCTGTATGGGCTTTGCAAAAAGCAGGATATGAAGCAGTCATTATCAATAATAACCCGGAGACGGTGTCGACGGACTTTAATACATCAGATCGTCTGTACTTTGAACCACTCTTCTTCGAAGATGTCATGAACGTGATTGAACAGGAGAAGCCAGTAGGCGTTATCGTGCAGTTCGGTGGTCAAACGGCCATCAACCTGGCAGCACCACTGCGTAATGCAGGTGTAACGATTCTCGGAACGGATCTGGAAAGCATCGATGAGGCGGAGGACCGCAAGAAGTTTGAGCGTCTGCTCTCCCGTCTGGAGATTGCACAGCCGAAAGGTAAAACGGTCATTTCCGTTGATGATGCTGTAGAAACAGCTCAAAGTCTGGGCTACCCGGTACTGGTTCGTCCTTCCTATGTACTCGGCGGTCGTGCGATGGAGATTGTATACTCTGATGCAGAATTGCTCACGTACATGGAGCAGGCGGTTAAAATCAATCCGGAGCATCCGGTACTGATCGACCGTTACATGATGGGTAAAGAAGTTGAGGTTGACGCCATCTGTGATGGTGAAACGGTATTGATTCCGGGCATTATGGAACATATCGAGCGTGCAGGAGTTCACTCTGGTGACTCCATCGCGGTATATCCTCCTCAACACCTGTCCCAGGACATGAAAGAGAAAATTGTAGAGATTACAATCAAAATTGCGAAAGAACTGAAAACGGTAGGTTTGGTCAACATCCAGTTTGTTATCCATGATGGCCAAGTGTACATTATCGAGGTAAACCCGCGCTCATCCCGTACCGTACCATTCTTGAGCAAAGTAACCAACATTCCGATGGCGAACCTGGCAACACAAGCCATTCTGGGTGTAAAACTGAAAGATCTTGGTTATGTTGACGGGCTATGGCCTGAGTCGGACCATGTATCTGTCAAAGTTCCGGTCTTCTCCTTCGCGAAGCTGCGTCGTGTAGAACCAACCCTCGGACCTGAGATGAAATCCACAGGTGAGGTTATGGGTCGTGACCCGAATTACGCTAAAGCGTTGTTCAAAGGTCTCATCGGGGCAGGAATGAAAATTCCGGCAACCGGAGCCATTGTCGTGACTGTAGCAGACAAAGACAAGGACGAAGCTGTACCATTGCTCGAAGGTTTCTACAGACTGGGATACAAACTCATGGCTACCGGCGGAACTGCAGCTGCGCTTGAAGCAGCGAACATTCCGGTAACGACGGTGAACAAATTAAGCGAAGGTTCGCCGAACATTCTGGATATGATTCGCAGCGGCGAAGCGAACTTTGTCTTCAACACACTCACCAAAGGCAAAACACCACAGCGTGACGGATTCCGTATTCGTCGTGAAGCGGTAGAGAATGGTATTGTATGTATGACTTCACTGGATACGATTCGTGCGCTGCTGATCATGCTGCAAACAATCAACTTCTCTTCAGAAGCAATGCCTGCCTTTGTAAAATAAATATTCACTGATGAAGGACATCAGTCAGCCTGCGGGCTGGCGAGATGTCCTTTATATCGGGCAAAAACGGAAAAAATGAGCAAGTGGAGGGGAGCGCTGGTGATGAATCACGCGAGTTTCAATGAAATGGCTGGCCGTCTGATGGTGGCACTCGATTATCCTGGAGCGGAAGAAGCGAAAGCATTGGTACAAGCTCTTGAAGGCATTCCCTGTTATCTCAAGGTGGGAATGCAGCTGTTCTACGCAGCAGGACCGGACTTCATTCGGGAGCTGAAATCTAAAGGGTATTCCGTTTTTCTGGATGTGAAAATGCATGACATTCCCAACACCGTTCGTGGCGGTGCTGAGAGTATCACGCGTCTTGGGGTAGACATGTTTAATGTGCATGCCGCGGGTGGAACGATCATGATGCGTGCTGCACGTGAAGGTGCTGAGGCAGCTATAGCCGCCGATCCTTCCTTACACAGACCCGAGATTATTGCGGTCACCCAACTGACCAGTACAAGTCTGGAAACGATGAACAACGAGATTGGCATCCTGGGCAGCGTGGAAGCTGCTGTGGTCCGTTATGCAGGACTGGCCCAAGAGGCCGGATTGGATGGGGTTGTTGCTTCTCCGCTGGAAGTGCCCGCAATTCGGGCAGCGTGTGGCAGTGCTTTTCACACCGTTACACCAGGAATTCGTCCAGCAGGTAGTGGTCTGGGAGATCAGACACGTGTCTTGACGCCAGGTGAAGCGATCGCCAGAGGAAGCCATTACATTGTTGTAGGCAGACCGATTACAGGCGCTCCCAATCCGCGAGAAGCGGCAGAAACCATTTTGAAGGAGATGTTGAACGCATGATCGAACTGAATGAGATTCCGAACCATATTGCTTCCCAACTGTTGAAAATTAAAGCCGTGGCATTGCGTCCGCAGCAGCCATTTACATGGACTTCCGGTATCAAATCACCAATATACTGCGATAACCGCTTAACGATGTCCTATCCCGAGATTCGCAACGATATTGCTGAAGCCTTCGCAACGATTATTCGTAACCAATACCCGGAAGCAGAAGTCATTGCGGGTACGGCAACCGCAGGGATCCCGCATGCTGCCTGGGTGGCTCAGAAGCTGAATCTGCCGATGGCCTACATTCGTGATAAAGCGAAAGGACACGGTAAGGAGAACCTGATTGAAGGTCTGATTACCGAAGGACAAAAAGTAGTTGTCATTGAAGATCTGATCTCTACAGGTGGCAGTTCCATCAAAGCAGCAGAAGCTGTACGCGTAGCAGGTGCAACGCCGCTCGCAGTGCTTGCCATCTTCAGCTACCAGCTCGATAAGGGTGTTAAAGCCTTCGAAGATGCTGGAATTCCGCTTCAGACGCTGTCCAATTACACGGCGCTGATGGATGTGGCTCTGGCTCAGGGAACGATTCAGGAGAGTGACTTTGAGTTGCTGAAATCCTGGCGTGAAGATCCTTCTTCATTTGGAAAATAATATCATTGCATAATGCAATATGTGTTCAATGTTAAACGGTATCAAAATTGTAATGATTGCCGTCACAGCGGCAAAACCATCGAATATGCAAGAGGCATCCCATACATTGGGGTGCTTTTTTCGTTTGTTCATCAAAATATTAACTTTTTCCCTCTACCGTTGTAAAAAGCTTGTAACTTTTAGTTGTGATCGGTCGTTTATAATTCAGTGTAGGTTGGAACAGATTTCTAATTTTAGGTTTTTTGAAGAAGTGAACGGGATATGAAGAAAGGATGAGCGTGATTGCTGGCATGAAGAATTTATTTCTCAGAAAAAGACCTGCCAAGAGCCAGTCAGGCGATGAAAATCAACAGGGGGAAGCAGAGCTGGAGGCACCGACGGTTTCGGGAGAACATACATACAACAATGAACACGATCATCCGTCGAGTGAACCTCTGGTACCTGAAAGTGAAATCGCTTCAGATGAAGTGGCTGCAACTGCTGTCACTTCCGTTGATAACCCCCCGAAGAAGATCAAACCGAAGAAGGATATATTGCCTCCATATGATGGACCTGTACTGGAGGTGCGTAACGTGCATCGCAGTTTCCAGACAGGCAGTCGTATCATCCATGTGCTCAAAGGCATTGATATGGAAGTGAATCCGCAACAACTGGTCATGCTGAAGGGGCGATCTGGCTCAGGCAAAACAACGCTGCTGAATATGCTCGGTGGATTGGATCAGCCTTCAAGTGGAGACATTCTGTTCTCCGGCCAGCCTCTTCAGGATTGGGGAGACCGGCGGCGGACCGCTTTGCGGCGCAAAGAGATCGGTTTTATTTTTCAGGCGTATGCACTCATGCCCTTATTGTCTGCTTGGGAAAATGTAGAACTGTCGCTGCGAATGGCGGATGTTCCGCGAGCGGAGTGGAAGGACAGGGTTGGTCACTGTCTGGACCTGGTTGGACTATCCAAACGGGTGAAGCATCGACCTTTCGAGATGTCCGGGGGAGAGCAACAGCGGGTAGCTATAGCCAAGGCTATTGCCCACAGACCCAGATTGTTGCTTGCGGATGAGCCTACAGCGGAACTGGATTCCAAGATGGGCGCTCAGGTCATGGCCGTATTCCGCAATATTATTGAAGTAGAACAAGTAACGATATGTATGACTACACACGATCCTACAATTTTGGAGGTTGCGGACCATGTTTATGAAATGGCGGACGGCAGATTTATCAAGTAAAGGGGCCGCTCCGAAGAGGGGGAAACGCGCAGCGCTTATTGTACTTGGTGCGATAATGGTTGCAACGATGTCTGGCTGCTCATTGCTGCCGTCAGAAACAGAGGAAGAAGTGCTTCCGCCAATTACACCACCAACGATCTCTAAGAAACCGGAATATGAAGTCCGGACTGAAACGTTGGAGAAAAGAGTAAGTGGAAGTGGCAAGATGATGAGTCAGCGGGAAGAGAAGGTGTACTTCACGCTTGATGGCATGCATGTCAAAGAGTTAAATGTTAAACCAGGAGATAAAGTGAAAAAGGGTCAACTTCTAGCCGTGCTCGATGTGGAAAGTGTGGAGAAGGAGATCCGTGGCAAGAAACTGGCTATTCGCAAATCCGAAGTTCAAATGAAGGAAACACTCCGCAAAAAAGATGAGATGGACCCTGTAGAGTTCGAAGAGGCGACCATTGCGTTTGAAGAACTACGCCAGGAACTCGCCGATCTGGAAGCGCAACTGGGCAAAGCTACGTTGACTGCTCCGTTCGGTGGTACCGTAATTGCTGTGCAGGTTGAGAAGGGCGCAGCCGTGAAAGCGTATGACCCGATTGCTACGATTGCGGATACATCGAATCTGGTTGTGGCAGCTACCTTTGCAAAGGAAGATCTGGAGAAGTTCTCAGCCGGTATGAAGGCAGAAGTGGACATTAATGGAGCCGGTAAAGTCGCTGGCAAAATTAAAGTCATGCCTCTGGCTGAAGCATCGGGAAGCGGCAGTGGCGAAGGAACGGGGGAAGGCGGGACGCCTCCAACGAAGGAAACGCTGGATAAGTATGTAATCGTTACACTTGCAAAAATGCCAAAAGGCGTGGAACGTGGCACACCTCTATCGGTCTCTATTGTGACGCAGCGTACCGAGAACGCGATTGTGATTCCTGTATCCGCTTTACGCTCCATCGGTTCAAGAACGTATGTACAAGTCGTGGAGAGTGATGGTAGCAAGCGTGAAGTGGACGTTGAAGTGGGCCAGCAGACATCGACAGATGTTGAGATTCTGAAAGGTCTGACCGTAGGCGAGAAAGTAGTGGGACGCTAATGGGGCTGCCATTGCTTCGACTGCTGTTCCGCAAAATGTGGAACACGCGCTGGATGACCTTCAGCACATTAATCGGATTAATTGTGGCGGTTGCGTTCACCGTCAGTATTCCCATGTATGCCGATGGTGCACTGAAACGGGTCGTCGCGCAGACGTTACAGGATAATAGTGAAGGATTGCCAGCGGGTTCGTTGCTCATGAGTTATCAGGCACCTGGTGGTGTGAAGACAGACACAAGGGGTCTGGATGAAGTAGATCGATATATTCGTGAGGATGTTCCTCGCGAGATCGGTTTCCCATTCCATACGTATGTGAATGCCAGATCCATTCGCAGCACCGAGGTGAGTCCAGAGGATCCAACCAAAGTGGACGCCAGCCGGGTGCGCAGTATGAGTATGGGCACGATGAGTGGACTGGATGCACAGGTGAATTACTCAGCCGGAGTGAAACCTGGCAATCAGGTCAAGGACGATATTATCGAGGCAGTCATGTTGGAAGAAGGCATGTATCGTAACGATCTGCATATCGGTGATATTCTGGAATATCCGGTATACAGCGGTCTTGATATTACGTTGCGTGTGAAGATTACGGGGTCTTTCAAAGCAGATGATCCAAACAGTCCTTACTGGGTACAGGGATTTGACGGTATGATGAATGGACTTTATGTGGATGAATCGGTTTTTAATGATGTTTTACTGAAAGAAAAAGGCATCCCACTTCAAAACTCACGTTGGTACTATGCCTTCGATCTGAAGGAAATTCAAACCAGCCAGCTATCAGGTCTGACTTCCATGCTGGAAAGGCTGGATATCGATCTGTATCAGCGGCTGAAAGATACAAAAGTGGACATTACCTTCGGTGATCTGCTCAAGCAGTTCCGCAGTCAGAGTCTGCAATTGCAGACGATGTTGTTTACCTTGGCAGCACCGATGATTGCGATGGTCTTTTATTTTATTGCTATGAATGCCAGACAGTCATTACAGAAGCAAGAGAGTGATATTGCGGTATTGCGCAGCCGTGGAGCTTCCGCTCGGCAGATCTTCTCTCTCTACCTGCTTGAAGGTATATTTTTGGGCGCTATTGCGCTAATTATCGGGCCGTTGCTCGGTTATTTTATGGCCAAGAGTATTGGTTCAGCGAGTGGATTTCTATCCTTTGTTGATCGAAAGTCGATTCCGATTGGCGTATCCAAAGAAGCCATTCTTTTAGGTGTAGCAGCAGTGCTTGTTGCCATTATTGCCTCCCTGATCCCTGCGATAACCTATGCACGGGCAACCATTGTATCAGCCAAACGGCGGCAAGCACGTACAGACCGTGCTCCAGTATGGCAACGCTGGTTCCTGGATGTTGTGTTACTGGGTCTGGCTGGATATGGATACTACCTGTTCTATGAACGCCAGATGTTGACTTTCCAGACGGGAATGACAACCGATCAGTTACAGGTACAGCCGTTTCTGTTCTTTGTACCCGCACTCGCGATCTTTGCGCTCGGACTATTCTTCCTGCGTTTGTTCCCGTGGATATTGAAGCTGATTCAGCTGATTGGTCGCAAGTTGCTCCCGGTCCCGTTGTATCTGACATTAACGCAGCTATCGCGTTCATCTTCGTCTTATTATCCGCTGATGATCCTCCTTGTACTGACATTGGGACTTGGGGTGTACAACTCGGCTGCGGCTCGGACGATTGATCTGAATTCCACTGAGCGCACCTTGTACCGTTATGGTTCTGATGTGATTATGCAGACGGTGTGGGAAGGAACACCTGAGGTTAAACCCGGCGGTTCCGGGCAGAATGGCGGCACGGGTGGAGGTCAACAAGGCGGTGGTGGTACGGGTGGTGGCGCTCCCGGCGGAGGAAATGGCGGTGGTGGCGCTCCCGGCGGAGGAAATGGCGGTGGAGGTGCTCCAGGTGGTGGCGGCGGTTCTTCGCAGCCATCCAAAGTCATCTACTCCGAACCTCCTTTTGAAGTGTTCCGCAGATTAGATGGTGTCGAACATGCAGCAAGAGTACTGCAGACCAAAGGCAATATAATCGTCTCTGGTAAATCGGGCGGGCAGGGGATGCTGGTCGGGATTGATAATGTGGATTTCGCTCAAGTGGCTTGGTTCCGCAATGATCTGTTCCCGGCACATCCCTACAAGTACCTTGACTTGCTCGGCAAATATGAAGGGGCTGTATTGATCTCTTCCAAATTTGCTGACAAATTCAAGCTGAAAACCGGAGACCTCGTCTCCATGGGTATACAGGGACAGGCGATTGAATTCGTAGTCTTCGGAATCATTCCTTACTGGCCATCCCAGTATCCGGATCAGATGCCATTCTTCGTGGCTAATCTGGATTATATCTATGACCAAGTGCCTCTAATTCCTTATGAGGTCTGGCTGAAAATGGAACCGGATGCCAAAGTGGCTCCATTAATGGAGAAACTTGCAGCAGAAGGGATTGAGTTATCTTCTGTGCGTGACGTACGCACCGAATTGGTATCTCAGGGTAAACACCCATCACGAGGTGGCGTATTCGGAATTCTGAGCCTTGGTTTCCTGGTATCGGTGATTATCTCGTTGATTGGATACGTGCTGTACTGGTTCTTCAACCTGTCCGGACGTGTTGTGCAGTTCGGTGTATTACGTGCCATGGGATTGTCTCGTGCACAACTGAGCGGCATGCTGCTGCTGGAGCAGGTATTCACAGCGGGGCTATCGATCCTGTTAGGTATTGGTATTGGTCAGGTATCCAGTCGTTTATTCCTGCCATTCCTGCAAACGACGGATAATGTATCTGCTCAGGTACCTCCGTTCCGGATTGTCTTTGAGCAGCAGGATATGTTGCAACTGTATGGGGTTACTGTGGTGATGCTGGTCATTGGTGCAACGATGTTGCTCTGGCAGATTCGCAGACTGCGTGTTCACCAGGCGGTCAAAATGGGAGAGGAGAGGTAAACGTGATCCAATGCGAAGGACTTGTCAAAATTTTTAAATCCAGCGATGTGGAAGTCGTTGCCCTTCAGGGTCTCAACCTGACTGTCAATCAAGGTGAAATGATGGCCATCATTGGTAACAGCGGTAGCGGTAAATCCACACTGCTGAATATTCTGGGTGGACTTGATCGTCCTACGGCGGGTACGGCTGTTGTGGGAGACTGGGATTTGCTGAAGATGACAGATGCCCAATTGGTTGAATACAAACGTCATACGGTAGGTTTTATCTGGCAAAATAACGGTCGTAACTTGCTGCCTTATCTCACGGCATTGGAAAATGTGGAGACGCCCATGATTCTGGGAGGCAAGCGTGATCGTGCTTACGCGAAACAATTGCTCGAATGGGTAGGGCTTAAGGATCGGATGAATAACAAATTGCATCAATTGTCAGGAGGAGAGCAGCAACGGGTAGCGATTGCGATCTCCTTATCCAATCGTCCCAAAATTCTGCTTGCAGACGAACCAACGGGTTCGGTCGATTCCGAGACATGTGATACAATCATGGGCATTTTCCGAAAAATGAACAAGGAACTCGGCGTTACGATTGTCATCGTTACCCATGACTTGACGTTAGCTGGCAAGGTAGACCGGATCGTTGCGATCCGGGACGGCTTGACCAGTACCGAGTTTGTGAAGCGCAACCCGAATTTGGACGATGAGCATAGCTTATCCGAGACGGGTATGCCGGACATTCATGAAGCATTTGTCATTATTGACCGTGCTGGGCGGCTTCAGGTGCCAAAAGAGTATCTGGAGGCCTTAGCCATCGATAACCGGGCTACATTGGAATTTGACGGTGAACGCATTG
Organism: Paenibacillus sp. CB74; assembly: GCF_055687625.1. Classification (NCBI taxonomy): domain Bacteria; kingdom Bacillati; phylum Bacillota; class Bacilli; order Caryophanales; family Paenibacillaceae; genus Paenibacillus; species Paenibacillus sp. CB74. The sequence continues at coordinate 621,338 of NZ_CM146009.1, forward strand.
TCATTACACCGCCAAGATAATTAATGAGGGGGAATTGGGAGATGAAGAACAGGTTGTGGGGAAAACGTGTGCTGGCTGTCATGGCTACTGCGACGCTTGCATTGCCGCTGATTGCAGGATGTACGGCAAGTGAGGCGAAGGATACAGAGCAACGTGTATTACGTGTGGCTACTATGTGGGGAGGACAAGACGACAGTTATTTCCGTCAACAATTTACCGATGCTTTTGAGTTGACCCATCCCAATGTAACCATTGAGATTGTAGCTGCCGTTGATCAGAGCAGCATGTATGGGTATGGCAACACCGAAGAACAGCAGGAAGTTCCGGATACGATGGAAAGTCTGAAGAAGATAATGACTGGCGATAATCCGGTTGACGTCATCGTGGCAGATACCTCTACAGTCAAATCATTAATTCAGGAGAATCTGGTGAAACAGCTGGATCCATTAATGCAAGAAGACAAGTTTGATACGACAGACATTGTTCCTAGTGTGCTGGAGGGTATCAAAGATCTGGGGGATCAGAGCATTTATGCATTGACACCAACGTTCTCCTCTTCCGCTTTGTTCTATAACAAGGGCATGTTTGAAAAAGCAGGCGTGGAACCGCCAACGGACAATATGACTTGGGACGATATCTTCAATCTGGGTACCCGACTTACAAAAGGCGAGGGTAAAGATCACGTATTTGGTTTCACCTTCACGACATATCAGGGTGGTTCGCCTTACTACTCCATGCAGCAGTACTATAGCGCGTTGCAACTGAAGACGTTCGATGACAAAGCAGAGAAGATGACCGTAGATTCTCCTCAATGGGAGAAAGTGTGGAGTACCATCAGCAAACTTGCCATTGACAAAGTCATCCCTAAAGGAGACGAACCGCAGGATCAGAATCCTAGCGGACGTTATGATCCAATACAGGGTGACCTGTTCCTGAGCGGCAAGGCAGCCATGGCTATTGGTGATTACAGCTATATTAATCAATTAATTGATGCCAATAAAAATGCAGATAAAATGAAAGACTTTACGAAAGTGGATTGGGATGTAGTTACACCTCCAGTTCACCCGGAAGCTCCTGAAATTGGAGGTAGCATCTACCTGAGCAATCTCATGGCGATCAATAGTGCGGCTCAGAACCCGGATGATGCGTGGGAACTGATCAAGTACATGAACAGTGAAGATTGGGCTAAAATCAAGGCGCGTAGCAGCTATGAGATGGTGTCCCGGAAGAGCTTCATCAAGCCAAAAGATGGCTTGGATTACAACATACAAGCTTTCTATTCTTTGAAGCCGATTCCGCCAACGAATACCAACCTGGATAAAATGTATCAAAAATCCCCAGGTCTATGGCAAGTGAACGAAAAAGGCATGGAATATTTCAATCAGGTTCTCGAGAACAAAAAGACACCAAAAGAAGCACTTGGTGAGTGGGCAGCTAAAGGAAACGAGATGCTGGAAAAATTGAAAAAGGATCCTAAAGCTACGTTTCAATGAGAAATGAGAGTTGATTGAGTAGTTTTATTATAAGGATAGCCGCTGAAGATTTTATCTTTGGCGGCTATTTTTATGAAAATGGGGTATTCTACAAAAAGCAGGAATAAATGACGACTCTGGAAAGGACGAGCGGTATGCACTGGGTATATTTCAGCAAGTTGTATGCAACCAAATTTCAGGCAGGATGTCTGGCCAAGCGTATGGAACAGGATGGATGGATATATGGTCATAATGAACCGGCGGAAGTGGAAGTTTATCGATCACGCAAGGGTCGTTACGGTGTGCGATTTATTCCCTGACATTACCCCTTGACTTATAGGGTAACAATAGTGTATATTAATTAAGTCGCTGTTTTAATATTTCTTACTGACGCGGGGTGGAGCAGCCCGGTAGCTCGTCGGGCTCATAACCCGAAGGCCGCAGGTTCAAATCCTGCCCCCGCAATTTAGTTTCACTTGGATGATTTACAGCCATCATCTGCACGTTATACATTATGTCTAGGGCCCTTAGCTCAGTTGGTTAGAGCGGTCGGCTCATAACCGATTGGTCACAGGTTCGAGTCCTGTAGGGCCCATACTCTTGAAACCCTTGCCTAGCAAGGGTTTTTTTCTGTCTGCAATCAGCTGCTAGAGGAAATGCGTAACTTTGTTGTTGGTATCTTTCTAATATGCCCTTTTTTGTGAAAGTCAATGTATGTCCATGCCATATCTCAAATCTCGCATATACTACCTTATCCCAACCCATAGGAGGTAGATTTCATGAGTCAATTTATTGATGCAAGAACTTCGCAGAATGCGAGCTTGGCGAACTCGATCGCAATACCAATCCTTGTTATTAACACGCCACAATTATTTGGCCAGATCGGTCTAATCACAGGAGGCAGTATTGGAGCTAACCCGCGGGTGCAATTTACGGGAACGGTATCTGTGCAACTGCCACTGGCACTCGTGGGTATAACGATTACGATTGTCAGAGGAACTTTGTCAACAGACCCAGTTATATATTCGGCAACTTCAACTTTCAATTTAAGTGTATTGGCACCTCAGGTAATTACGTTCTCGGCAAGTGACTTCGATCCGCCAGTAACCCCTCAATTGACGTACACGGCATTTATCAGCTCCAACTTGCTTGGTACGATCCGTGTAGGACCTGAAAACTTTGAGGGAGCTTTGTATTCGGACTAATGTTACCATCCTTGTTTTAAAAATATATTAATAGTCTTCTTAATGAAAAGACTCACAGACCTGCCCTCAAAAGCAGGTTTTTTTCGTGTTTAAGAGGGGAAACTGATCTTCATCGAGTAGGCAGGGTTCTATGATATAATGCATGTACAGAGATTGATTGGCATTGAAAATAAGTAGTGTCTAGAACATCCGAGAATCTTATGAAATTAGTGATAGAAAGCAGGTTTCCATTTTAATGACGTCAAATGAAAGTCAACGTTTTCGTTACAGTGAAGCTCCGGTCTGGGATTGGCAGAGAGCCTATTATGAACAGAAGGGCTTGCAAGCTTGGACAGAGAATCAAGTCCCACAATATATTACCAGTAATCCGATGATTGCCACGGCGTATGCAGAGATGATTTTTGGATTTCTTCAGGATCTCGCGAACAAGGGACAGATCACCGAGACCGTCACCATTCTGGAACTTGGGGCAGGAGTCGGGCGTTTGGCGCATCAAATTCTCTTGAAGCTGCTGGAACTCAAACAATTTGCGGGAATACAGTTACCACCTTTCAGATATGTAATGACCGATCTTGTAGCGGAGAATGTGCTCGGTTGGCAAGAGCATCCATCCATGCAATCCTTTATTCAACAAGGCATAGTGGATTTTGCACGTTTTGACGCTGTAAAGGATACAGAATTAAATCTGGTCGTCGCAGGCACGGTTATACGGCCCGGTGATCTGAAACAACCGTTGTTGCTGATTGCCAATTACTTTTTTGACAGCATTCCGCAGGAACTAATCTATATTGGGTCTGGCGAGATATATGAGTGTGATCTGCTCGTTCAGTCTCCTGATCGTCGTCATGATCTGGATCCCGCTGAGATGTTGAAGAACATGACGCTCAGTTATGAGTATCGCCGGGCGCCTGAATACAGTGCAGATAACTATCCATACAAGAGCCTTATCACATTGTACAAAGAGGAGCTGGAGGACTCGCACATCCTTTTTCCCGCAATTGGCTTGTCCTGTCTTGAACGGTTAAACAAGCTGTCGCAGTCAGGTTATGTGTTGATTACTGCTGATAAAGGGGATCATCGTCTGGATAACTGGAAGTTCGCAGAGCCACCTGAATTCGTTCTTCATGGAAGTTTTTCTTTGACAGCCAACTACCATGCGATTCAATATGTTTTGGAACAACAGGGAGCACATACTCGATTCACAACACATCATTATAAAGATCTGAATGTCGGGTGCATGTTGATGGTGGATGAACCAATCAGTTTCGTGAACACACGTCTGGCCTATCATCGATTTGTGGAACGTTTCGGACCGGATGACTTTTTTAGCATGAAACAATGGGTAGACTCTCAAATAGAGACTATGGAGTTGAAGCATATATTGCCGTTCTGGCGTCTGGGTGGATATGACGCTGAGTTCTTAATCCATAGTGCGACGCACATCTCCAGTCTTCTTCCTGATGCAAGTGATGAGGAAATGCTCGATATTCAGTCTGGTATTCATACGATGTGGTCGTCCTATTATGTGATGGAACAGCAAGGGGGGCTTGCATTTCTGGCAGGGCAGCTATTATATGAAATGTATATGTATGAGGATGCGAAACGGTTTCTGGAGATATCATTGGTTGCAGATCCAAGTAACCATAATCCAGCCGTCTTGTACGACTTGGCCGTGTGCTGTTATGAACTTGAACTGGAAGAAGAAACACTTTCCTATACCCATCAAGTGCTCGCTCTGGAACCGCAACATGAAGAGGCGGCAGCGTTGCTCCAGAGTTTTGAGTTAATCTGAACGGAGCATTGTAGTCTTGTCTCCTATATGTATAGAAATAGGGATGGTTGTATATAAAATTGAAACCTAATTGGGTTTTAATCGTATTAATGGGATATTAAACCAATCAACTATTTCAACAGAAAAGGAGACAACGGTATGAAAAAAGCCTTATCCGTTGCATTATATCCATTAATGTGGATTGTGGGTGCGTTTAGCGTGCTGTCTGTTAATGCGAATAGTGCCGCAGGCAGCGCCCTCTTTGTGAAAGACATCGGTACAGATCGAAGCTATGATGGGCAGGCTATATATGATAGTATTGAACGTAGAAATGCCTAACTACATAGCACTGAACTGTAAAGGTAATTGATTTATCGAACAATAACATGAGAATCAATTACTCTTGAAGCAAATACGATGCGCATGAATACTGCTCGTACAACCTTTAAGCCGGTTTCGTACCTTATTCAGGTATGAACCGGTTTTTATTATTGAACGGGGGATACCGAATGAAAATTATCATTGGACAACCCAGGCTGGAACAGCATCTGCTGCAGCTTGAAGCCGAACTTAAGCAACACCCAGATGCGGATATAATATTCTATCCTGAAGGTTATCTCAACCAGAATGTCGAAGACGCTTGCCGCTTGGCGGCTGAATACGGAACCATGATTGTATCAGGTCATCGCAGGTTGCAAGAACGTCCGAAGGACCGATCGATCATCATCAGTAAAGCTGGAGAGATTGTATTGGAGAAAGCTAAATATACACCTGCTGAGACGATCGTGGAACAGGGGTGGAAAATAAGCACGTTGTTGTGTGATGAGCTTGTCCTGCAAGGATTTTCCAACGAGAGTATAGGAAATGTGGATATTGTGATGCATTCCATTGGTGTGGGGATGTTCAGTGAAGAGCAGTACAGTGAGTGGGTTGAAGAGGCGAGTAAGATCGCCATGCAGCAGCATTGTATTGTCATGGGGACAAGCCATGCGGATGGTTCCTACCGCGACAGCGAGATCTCCATTCCAATTTCCTATTGTATAACACCTGATGGCGAGGTTGTTCTGGCATCCCGAAGTGATACACGTACTCGTACAATCCTTCTAGACAGAGGAATTACGGAGCCTTCATCTAAGGAATCAGAAGAAAAACAATTGAAAATCTCCATCGCCCCATCCAGTTAAAATAACGGGTATGAATCCAAGATGAATGGGCTGTTGAACTTGCCGATTCGCCCGGTCACTTGCACAGAATACGCATATGTTATGGCATACCTTGAAATTCAAAGGAGGCCAATCAAATGAGTCAAGTTGGATACGGTTGTGGCAATGTTGGTGGATTCGGTGGATGGACTTCTACAAGTGCGATTCTCGTGCTTTTCATCCTGCTCGTGATCATCACAAAATCTTTCTGGCTGTAAGTCACGTATAGTAACGTGTAAACAGTGGCTCCGCTGAGACTTCAGCGGGGCTTTTCCTATAAATAAGAAACAACATATGTCATCCATGACATTTGACAACTGAAAACAATGTGCTTAAAATCACATAAGAGACTATTAACAGAGATTGAAGGGATAGCAATGCCGTTTATTCGCTTTAAAGGATTTACAGGTCCTCAACTAGAGGAAGTTGTACCGCAAATTACAGAGCAGATGGCCCTTATTACTCATATTCCACGGGAGAGAATGAAGGCAGAGCGTCATGATGTACAAGCGCTAACACCTTCTCCGGCTTCTATAGAGATTTTGATGTTTCAACGTGATCAGGAGGTCCATAACCGGATTGCATCGTCGTTGCAGGCTATTCTGGAAGAAGCGTACATGCCGGATGTACATATTTTCTTCAACATATTGTCACCCACCTTGTACTATAAACAAGGCAAGCCGCTGACAGATTATCGATTGGATTGAGATTGTATGGGACGAGCAGAGGATGCTCGTCTTTTTGATTTACATATTTTTCGTATGTTTAGCAATGGGCTGGCTCCTGTGAACCGTGCCGAGTAATAATGAGCATATTGCAGACGCGAGGAATAAGGCTCCACCAATGAGGTACACCCATTGAACGCCCAGCTGATCAGCGGCTAGACCAAAGATAACTATGGACACACTCGTAACCGTGGAGATCAGGACGCCATGTGTGGCGTATACCTGGGTTAGAGATTCGACAGGGACACTGTTCTGAAGCGCTGTCTGCTGAGCCAGATTACGAATCTGATGAACTGGACCCATGATAATGCATAACACCAGAGCGAGCCATGGCAGGTTGTTTATACCATAAACGATGGTCAGCATGCTCAAGAGAAGAGAACACATGGTCATGCTAGCGATTAAATGCTTCCTAATCCGTTTGGCCAGTGCAAGAGCCAGCATACCTCCAAGCATGGTTCCAACAGCGTAACTCGAGTTCATAAGTCCCCACCAGCCTTCTCCTCGTGCCAGAACTTCTTTTGCAAAGGCCAGCGTTATAGCTCCAATCCAGATCGAACCCGCAAGTGCCTGGGCAATGTCCATAAGCGTGATCAGTCGTAATGTTGGATTCTTCCGGAGCATACTCCAGCCTTCCCTCCATTCGTGACGCGGTACATCAGATTCCTGGGATTGTTCTATACCGCGTGTGAGCGAGCCAAGGGCAATTTGGAAAATTAGAACGGCCCAGGACAGGCTTGTAGCTGCCCAGAAAGTCTGTGACGCCCCCCAGTTCATCACGGCGAATCCCGTCATGGCGTAACCGACAATGGTTACAGTCTGGTTGGAGAAAATGAGGAGGCTATTGGCTTTTGCAAGATCTTCTCCCTGAACCAATTGTGGTGTCAAAGCATTCAGTAACAGAGATTCCCATCCATTCAAAAAGGATAGTACGGCCATGCCGATCAATAGAAGCGGTAGCTGTGAAATTAAGTGACTCAATGAAATGGCTACACAGGTCATGATGAATGTTTTGGCTATGGAAATGCGGATCAATAGTTTGGAGAATGGGAAATGGTTCACAAGTAATGACAAAGTGAAACCTGCTGTTATATGTGTAATGATCTGAATTAGTGGAAACATTGCAGCATAGAGTACCGATCCAGTGTGACTGTAAATCAACGTAGTAATGACCATGATATATATGACATTAATAAGCGAGAGCAGCGTTTTGGCGGCCCAATACGGATAAAATGCGATGTTCATGCCAGTGATGTCCTTTCCGAAACGATATATCTATATTACGGGCATTGTCATCATTACACCACAAACAAAGTTATCATTTTCCCGTCATTTCAGCACAAAAAAAGAAACTGCCCAACAGGGCAGTCATCTTCTAATGGTTAACGTTCATGCCATAGTGAGTGTGAAGGCGATAAGTAACATCAGCAGGCTGGTCGTTCTTACCATCGTCATATAAGGCCTGCTGGGTTCGGCCTCACCGCGGAAAATCCAGCCATAGCGCAGATACCAGCCGAATTTTGGGAAACAGAAATTGATGATACAGAGTACCATGAATATAAAAAAGAGGGTTCTCATACCCATCTTCCTTTCTTACTTACATACATAACAATCTCATCTTAACGTTTACGTCTGGTAAAAAAGACTACGATCAAAATAATAATGATGATGATTAACAGAAATTTCATGCGTATTCCTCCTGATGACAGATAGGTTAATGTCGAATGTTAGTTATCAACTATTACCCATAAACCACACGACTTGAATAACTGTGTTACAATTAAAATATATTGTTCCAATATCAACACATACCATTTGGTTAGTTGTATCTCCATATAATGTACGAATACAGACTATATAAACATTAACGTGTGTGAGATGAAGGAGGAAGGCATGAGCCAACATAATCAACTCCCATTACAGTGGGAATTTATCATCTCGAAAGTGAAATCCTCCGTGACCGTGGTCGATGCTACCTTGCCTGAGCTTCCGCTCATGTATGTAAACGAACACTTTACTCGGCTGACAGGATACACGTATGAAGAGTCTGTAGGACAGAATTGCCGATTCTTGCAAGGACAGGACACAGACCCCGAAACAGTAATGCAGATTCGTGACGCATTAAAGAAACAGCAGTCCATTAAGATTGATATCTTAAATTATACAAAAAGTGGCCAGAAGTTCTGGAACGAACTGAATATTGATCCGATCTTTAATGAATCTGGAGAGTGTTTATATTTTGTAGGCATTCAATATGATATCTCAGAACGGAAGTATGCCGAACAACAGTTAAAATTCGCAACTTCCATGGCTGAGATGAACAGCAGAGGGCAATTGGAATTCATCGGAAAGCTGAATCACGAGCTTCGTACCCCGCTCAACGGCATTATGGGAATGATCGAACTTGCCAGTATGGGTGAAATTACGGATGAGCAGAGAGAATATCTGGAGCTTGCACGTCAATCGAGTGAGGCGTTGCTTAACATCGTTAACAATAGCCTGGATATGGCGAAACTGGGCAGAGGCAAAATGGATGTCGAAAACATTGAGTTTCAACCGCTGAAGCTGATTCAACAGATTGTAAAGACACATGAGCCTGCAGCGCGGAATAAACACATACGTTTGCTCTGTCATGCTGATCTGAATGTTCCCGATGTGCTTATCGGCGACCCGCTAAGACTTCGGCAGGTACTGGATAATTTGCTGAGTAATGCGATCAAGTTCACGGAACAAGGTGAAGTGCAGTTACAGGTGGATGTGAGGAAACAAATCATGGATACCATAGTTTTGGTATTCTCTGTGCGTGATACGGGAATTGGCATTCCTCAGCATCAGATCGAACAATTGTTTGATGCATTTACCCAGACGGACATCTCCCATGCGCGTCGATTTGGCGGAAGCGGGCTGGGGCTGACCATCTGCAAAGAACTGCTGGAACTGATGAATGGCCAGATTACAGTAGAGAGTACCGAGGGAATAGGTACACAGTTTGAGGTGACACTGCCTTTACTGCGCCAACAGGCCATTCCCAATGTAGGATAATCAAACAAGCAGGACAGCCGGGAGGTCTCGGCTGTTTTTTTTATTTTTTTTATTGTTTTGCGAACGGGCGTTCTGTTATAATGCTAATGTTGAATGGGGGAGACACAGCATGAGTAAGAGACGCACTGGACGAAAACGAAAAGGTAAACAAGGCTTCAAAAAGCAGTTACTGACACTGGTAGCGATGCTGCTGGTAGCCCTCTACGCCTGGGCGGGGGGAGAATGGCCGGAGGAGATACCTAACCCATTCGGAGGAACGAATAAGAGTGTAGACCATACCATTACGTTTCCTTCTGAGCGCTATCCCGAAACAGCCAATCATATTAAAGCTGCCATTAAGGCAGGGCATTCGGATGTATGCACCATTGATCGTAGTGGAGCTGAGGCCAATCGGGATCTATCACTCAAGGGTGTTCCGGTCAAAAAAGGTAAGGATCGTGACGAGTGGCCTATGGCGATGTGCGCTGAGGGTGGGACAGGTGCAGATATCCAATACATTACCCCGAAGGATAATCGTGGTGCAGGTTCATGGGTAGGGAATCAGTTAAGTACATATCCGGATGGAACGCGAGTGAAGTTTGTAGTGAAGTAACAAAAAGAGAAAAACCAGACGTGCATGCGTCTGGTTTTTTGGTATGATGTGCTGGCATAAATAGATTTAATTAACGTATCTATACGGGAACTAAGTTTCTAGGATTACAGAACCGACTATACGAGTTGCATTCCACTTAAATGATGAGACCGGATGCTTAACAGACGTGTAACATGTTCAACCTCATCAAACGGTATCCACAGACTTCCGTGAACGGTACGTAAGGAGAGAATCGATGTATCAGCGGTTCGCTCGGGATAACCGGTTACCGTCTGACCGCTTGTATTGCGAACCATGATCTGTTGTTTGCGCCGGATGGCAATTTCTACCTCTTTTTTCATAAGTCATTGCTCCTGATTATGAGATGTTAAATCCATATGTCAATGTTTTCAATGGTTAATTTGTCTTCTTTATCTAGTCTATCAGAACTAGGTATAGATTTCCAGAAGAGAAATCAACATTCTTCTAGGTGATTTGTCTTAGCTGTGGATGATCCGTTTTTGAATGGGGATTACGGGGTTATATTAGGGTAAAAGGAGGGGAACGGAATGACACAATTGATTATTGGGCTGGCCCGTACCGAGAACGAGGCTATAATCATGCTGAATAAGGCTAAAGAGGAAGGCATCAAGGATAAATATCTGGGAGCCGTGGCGAAGGAACAGCTTAATCTCGAGCTGGTGAGCGAGAAGACGGGGCTGCCCAAACCATTAAAAGGTGCAGGAACGGATGGTGCCTTTGGCGCGCTAAAAGGGATATTGGCTGGTCTGGGGAAACGGATGGATCAGACGATGTCGATCGGAAAAGCAGTACGCAGGCTCGCTGGTAATGAGATTGGGAGTGAGACCGATGATTTGGTGCTTACACTGACTGAAGCGGGGATCTCGGAAGAAGACGCACGGTATTATGAAGATTGGTTGTTAAAGGACCATATCTTGGTTATCGTGGAGTGCAGTGAGGAAGAGGCGGCCCGTGTTCGACCGATTTTACTTTTTTAGTTTAATTTAAGGCTGATTTTAGGTTTCTTTAATGTTGGGGAGGTATTCTTATCTCACACCTCCCTTAATATAGATTGGTTTACCGGAAGTCCGGGACCGCAACTCGGACTTTCTAGGCACTGTGAGCTGACGCTTACAGTGCCTGTTTCATTTTTTTATTATTTTTAATAAAAGTGTTGCAAAGTTGATTAGTTCATGGTAAGATATTTCTTGTCGCCAAGAAATACATAATTCTGCCGGGGTGGCGGAATTGGCAGACGCACAGGACTTAAAATCCTGCGGTAGGTGACTACCGTACCGGTTCGATCCCGGTCCTCGGCATACATTAAGAAAAGGAAACTCCTTGATACATAAGGAGTTTTCTTTTTTTATAGTTTGGATTGAAATTGCCCGAGTCACAGGGATTGAGCGAGTGGACCAGGTGATAAAGTTGCTGGAAGACTACAAACCGCAATATGTTGAACTTTTGAAACAGGCGTTTGTCGAGAAGAAGAGCTGGCAAGAGATAAAAATCATAACACGCGTATCAAAGGCCTAGTTCTATCGAAGACGTGAGAAGGCTATGCGGATATATTTGAAATTGGAAAAATAATTCGGGGACTCATAGTCTTAATTGCCGTGTTAAAATGCTATTGTGGTGAAAAGTAAAGAGTCACGTTCGTGCAAGCTAGTGCCTGCATATGACGTGACTCTTTTTATATCGGTCAGTTTCTATTTATTAAATTTCTCAACGAAATCCAAACCTTCGTAACTTAAACGAGGATTTGATTTGGAGATCATAACAGATCCGCCCGCACCAAGTCTTGCACTGACGCCAAGGAGATAGCCAAAATTCACAGCTTTTTCAAGAGCATCATATGCGTCGAGATCTTCAAGATCCAAATTAGCAAAGAAATCAGTATCTCCATTTTGAACGTTTTTCAAAATTGTGTAGATTGCTTGATTAAATTCTATTGTAGATTGGAACATAACATAACACCTCCTTCTGTCCTAGTTTTTTCGACACCAAAAGAGGTGAATCCTTCTATCCGTCGAAATGATACAAGAATCGACGGGAGGAGGTGTGTAAATGGAAGTGGTGGTTGAATTCGAGTTTATTTCGGGTGATCAAGAGACCATAGATTTTGTTTGGGAAGATGAGCAGAGCTTAGCTAAGCTGCTGACTGAATCCGACTGGTTTAACTTTGCTGGACGACACATTAACATAAAAAATGTTAAGGCATTTAGAGTTGTCTCCAGAGAGCAGAAAACTGAAGAAGATGCTAAAGAACAAGCAGAGCATGCTGATCATGTGAATAAAATATTAGGGTTGAACTTTTAAGCATCCTTCGGGGTGCTTTTAATATTTTTCCGTAGTCTAGATTCACGAATTTTTTTGCTTTCTTTTTTTCTTAATTCTTCGAGCTGTAATTCTTTTTCTTTTTCATGGATAACTATTCGAATTACGATTAAATGACGATCCATTAAATTAGCGTTATAAGTTTTAGTTGTTAGATCTGCCATAAAATAGGCAGCAAGTGTGACAACGAGGATACCTGTAAAAATAACTAGATATATTGTTTGATCGGAATTTATTATGCTTGAGATCGTTGCGAATGCAGCAATAACTAGGCTGAAAACAGTTACCAAGGAAATGAAATAACTAGAAAGTTGGTTGTTTTCCATATACCTAGGACTTTTTAACAATATTTCTTTTTCGAAGTTTCGTAATGATTCTAGTTCGTACTGATGATAATACTTGAAAAAATCAGAGTTTATTTTGGACAATTTGTATTCTTCATGTGTTAAAGGAATTCCTTTAACGAATTTTTTAGAGGGCCTTCGTAATTTTAGATGAACCCATTTAAAGTTCGAGAGATCAATTAGTGTGAAAATAAGGAAAATTATGATGGGTGGCCCGAAAAATATAAATGATGACACTGAATCATCTCCTTTTTGTTTTATTACAATGTTATACGAAGTGATATTGTTTTTAGGTTCAAGTTAATGATCCTATAAGACAGCTAGTATTGTTAATAAACACTTTAACTGAAATTTCTTTTAGTCAAATAGATAAAGGAGCTGACTTAGATGGCAGGAGGATGGAAAAGTAAATATCAGACCCCCGTAGAACCCAAACTCCTGCTGATCGAAGCCTGGGCTCGTGATGGAATGATTCAGGAGGATATTGCCAAGAAGTTAGGTGTGGTGATGTCCTCTTTTTCTGAATACAAAAATAATTTTCCGGAGTTATCGGAGCCCTAAAAGAGGCCAAGAGATTGTAGACGTTGAGGTGGAAAATACCTATGCCCTCTGGAGTGGTCAGAGGGCTTTTCTATATTCAGATAGAGACGGTGGATTGGCATATGGAAGCCATACCAGGAGGTGTGAAGGACATGCGGGCGCAGGATGTGAATACGATTGTCGATTTGAAGGTTCAACTGGCGCGGATCGAGGAAGCGTTGAAGCCGCTTGCGGCTTGGCTCCAGGCTTAGCGGAGGTCAGAGAGATTTCCAAAGAAGCGTTGCAGACAGTGCAGCAAACGGGTCTGAGACTCGTTAAACTTGAAGCAAATTGAAGAAGACAACCGATGTAGCTCATGAAGCCAAGCGCAATGTGGCCGATGTGTTGACACGTTTAAATAAGCGTGACGAGGATCAAAAATGGCTACAACGTACCGTTTATGCTGCGGTATTAACTTGCATAACAGCACTGATTGTAGCGGCTGTATGGACCGGAATTAAGTTAGGGGGGATGTAGTGTTGAATGGGACATTATTCAAGGATTGATTCATGGTAGTAGTCTACTTATCGTATTGGCAGCCTGCTGGGTGATCGTGTACATTCTCAAGAAAACGCCCAAGGTACAGGATTGGACCATCATTTATACGTTTCAGTTGTAGCTATTGTATTTTTTATCCTGATGCTTAGTCTAAGAGTGGAGAGAGTGTTACAGGGCATCCAGGTAGGCGTTGTGGCTGTGTACGGTAATTCATTTGGTGTAGCAGACAAAAAAGGGAGCTGGTACAGATGTTTAAAGTATGGATCAATGCAGGACATGGTGGCAAAGACCCAAGGACATTATCAAACGATATTCAAGAAAAGGATATTGCGTTGAAGGTTTATTTCAGCATTAAGGAACGTTTGGAAACCTATTATGAGAATGTACAGGTGCTGCTGTCCAGGCCAAAGACGTATTCTTGGAACAGAAGGAGCGGATAAGCAAAGTAATGCTGCGGGAGCTGATATCCTTGTATCCATCCATTGCAACGCTGGTGGGGGCAAGGAAGTCCTGCCGATATACTTTGGCATCCCAAAACAGCATCAAGCTTCAAAACGTCTATACAAGGCCATAACAGACGAGGTCGGGGGTATTGATCGTGGCATCAAGGAGCAGAACTTGCACATGGTCAGTGAATCCAAGATACCTGCCCTATTAACGGAAAACTTATTTGTCGATGTGGCCGCGGAGGCGATCGTCTCAAGCAGGTCAGTGTGATTGATGCAATCATTGATGGTCATGTCCAAGGGATTGCTACATATCTGGGGCTGGCCAAAACGAAGGAGGACAAGCCAGTGACTCAGGAGCGAAACATTAACGTACCAAGCAAATGGGAAGTAGCGGCGTGGGCTGAGGTAACGGATAAAGGATTCTTGAAGGCACGCGTCCAGGTGCAACTGTTACGCGGGAGAGGCTTGGGGCTGTGATTAGTAGGATGTTACGCTATATTGCTCAAAAAGGGTAACTGAGGTGGTATATATTAAAATCTGAAAGAATCGGTAAATGGGGCTCGACTGGCATACGCTGGCGGGGCCCCTTTTCTTTTTTAAGTCTCTGTTCGTCCCAAATTCAGCCACAAATAAGCCGAAATACAAGCCTTAAGTAAACGAAGTTAATCAAAGAAGGGGAGTACAATAATTAAAGAAACAGGAGGGAGGTGTTTTAAAAAGATGAAAAGTGGATAAAAAAGGAATAGTTTTAATTGTAATCCCTAGTTCGATTGTTTATACTTGTGTCAAAGACAATAGGACTGGAGAACTTGAAATGTTAATTCAAACTGGCAGATTTAATACCATTTTCCCTAGGATTGATAATTTAAGGAAAAGAGCCTTCGATATTGAAGAGAATTTACAAGCTTACTACTCTGCAATGAACGTTATAGCTCTTCCTGACAATGCTCCTGAAATGTTGACGAGGCTTAGTGCAAGTTCTATAAATGGGCATTCCCAAATAGAAATATCACTAAGCAATGCTCAAGTTAATGTGCAATTCGATGAAGCGTTTAACACAGATCCTGAAAAGTGTTTGAACTATCTGAAGAAGAGAGCAGATCTTTTGAACGATACAATGAGCCCATATTTAGTAGATGGGGCACTGTTCTCTGGCTTGACTATTGAAGGTATTGTTCCTATTGATAGTGAGCTTGCGGTTGATGTGATTAAGGACAAATTTCTTAATTACCGATCCAATACTGAGCCTTTTGATATTGAATACAAATTGGCCTATGTATTAGAAGATCGGTATTACGTCAATCTTGTTTTCAGAAATATCAGATTCTTTGAGGGAATTGGAATGAATCCGCAAGAAATGGTGTCTATAGTTGAAAAGTCTAACTTACTGGGAGTATCTATTGATATTAACGACAGATATCTTTTCAACAGAGATAACGCTTATCGAACTGAGGCAGACACACTTGATGCGATTTACAATATAATGGAACGTATTGTAAAGGATAAGCTGCCAAAAATGATTACGGAAGGTGTGATTGAATTATGATGAGTGTAATGAATAGTAGTTCATCTTTCGCCCTTAAATCTGCTGCTGTAATACTGACTACTTTGACTTCAATGTCCGGTATTGCTTCAACAAGCTCATCATTCAGCCCTATGGAGAATAACATTGGTAAATTCAGCTTTGAAGAAAAAACAGGGACGCCTGATGTGATTTCATTCAAGAACAAAAGTTGGGTAACGGAGGCCCAAGAGCTGTTTCCTGAAATGAGGGACTTTACAAAAGAAGAAGCGGAGAACTACGAGAAAGCACTAGATGAGTTATTTGTGCCAACTGGTAGAAACTTCTTTGATTTATGCTAACAGATTTTGTGAAATTTGTAGAAGAACTGTTTCCCTCAATCTCTCCGTACACTAGGGAAGAAGTAAAGCGTTCAATTCGTCAGTTTGAGACTTTAGGGCGTCACACAAAGTTTTGCTTGGCTCAGCCATTTGAATTCCTCTCTCAAGGGGATATTATTGGAAATATCCCCTTTGTGAGATTTAATGAAAAAGGTGAGCAATCAACTTTGTCTACGAAGGGGATGCTGATTTCAAACACATGTGATGCTGAGAATGATGACTCTATTCTATTTGCTCCACTGGTACCCTTATCTAAAATTACAGGTGATATACATGCAATGAAAAATAATCTAAATTATCGTTTGCTGTATATTCCAGATGCTGATTTAGATGACTACATAGTAGATTTAAGTCTAGTTAATTCATATTCAAGAAAGCTTATTGAAGGTGGAATGACGGCAGGGAAAATTCAGAAATTCTCTTCACTGAACAAACTGGGCTATTATTTATTCCTAAGTAAACTAACTGTCCATATGATGCGTCCTGAAGATTCTGGTGTACAGTCAATGCGCACAGATATAGCCGGCTAAACAATCAAACAAGCCCTGTTAACCTTTATAGGTCAGCAGGGCTCTTTTGTTTATCTGCTCAATTTATACAGGCAATACTGATTTAAGGAAACACTTTCCGCAGCACACGTTCCACCAACTGCCGATGCAGGCTCTTAGGAACACGCAGGTTAAATTTCCTGCTGTACTCGTCCTCTCCGATCGGTTCAGGGATGACGTCGCCGTACTCCAGCTTCCTGCCAAATAACCCTCCATAGCTTCTCGAACACTCTCGTATGCTTCAGCAAAAGTATCTTCGTTGCTTTGGCATCCAACTAATTCCGCAACAGTTGCAAAGAAATAGTCACCGCTCTCGTCCTTTTATGCGAGGGCCATGTAGTACGCTAAATTCTTTTTTGCCATCAGTTTTAGACTAGAATGTGATGTGAATTAAGGGAAGGGGAGGAGTTACTCCCCGATTCGGTCCGTCTTTGACGTAAGTCGCATTTAGTGGTTGTTCCTTTTTGGTTTTGGAAATGGAATTGAAGTGCAAGCGATTGTTTCTGACTAATCCATAAATGTGATGCCGGAGTCTTCTTAACCAAGCTGCATGCGATCTTTTTTTGTGTTCTTTAATATGAATGTGTGCGACAACAGACCACTATACCATGCAGTTCATAAACATAAACACTGCATAATACATATCAGAAGGTACATTTATCTGACTTTTATGAAGAGACGGAACAATGGTGTATACTATCCATAGGCATATATTACCTTTACCTTGCTGAACGATATAAGTTCAACTACACATTTACACGATAACGGAGAGGACAGAAATAACCTGAAGAAGCGAAGCGGGCGCCTTTATCCCCGGATTTTCCCGTTTAATAGGGAATCAAAAAAATCTGGGGATAACAGCGATCGGAAGGTTGTTCTGTCATCGGAGTGCCTGTGTAAATAACCATATTTGAACTTATGTAGAGTCACAAAACCAATAAAACAATCTTATGGACGGAGGACTCAAGTTTATGTTGAAACAGCTTAAGCCATACAAGGTGTTACAGGAGCGCAGAATTGAAGAACTGAAATCGGATGCGTATCTGTTGGAGCACCAGAAATCCGGAGCCAAAATCGTACTTTTGTCCAATCAGGACGACAACAAAGTATTCAGTATCGGTTTCCGCACACCCCCGGAAGATGATACAGGGGTAGCCCATATCCTCGAACACTCCGTGCTCTGTGGGTCCAAGAAATTTCCGGCCAAGGATTCTTTTGTTGAGTTGCTGAAAGGTTCTTTGAATACATTCCTTAACGCCATGACGTATCCCGATAAGACGATCTACCCGATCGCGAGTCGTAATGATCATGACTTCCATAATCTGATGGATATTTATCTGGACGCGGTATTGAATACGAATATTTATGAGAATGAAAAGATATTTTTGCAGGAAGGTTGGAATTACAATCTGACCTCGGCTGATGATGAGTTAACTTACAACGGAGTTGTATATAACGAGATGAAGGGTGCCTTTTCTTCACCGGAACGTATGGTGCGCAGAGAAGTGCTGAACTCCCTTTTCCCGGATACCACATATTCCTCCGAGTCTGGCGGATTCCCGGAAGCTATTCTGGATCTTACCTATCAGGGGCTGCTGGATTTCCACACGAGATACTATCATCCTTCCAACAGTTACATCTATCTCTACGGGGATATGGATATGGAAGAGAAGTTGCAATGGCTTGATGAGAACTATCTGAGTGCATATGATCGAATCGAGATTGATTCGGCTATCCAACTTCAACCTGCCTTTGCAGAACGGGTAGACACAGTTAAGACTTACTCTGCGGGAAGTACGGAATCCGAAGTGGATAACAGCTTTTTGACCTATAATGCGGTGATTGGCACAAGTCTGGACAAGGAACTGAACATTTCGTTCCAGATTTTGTTATACGCCTTGCTGAACGCCCCGGGAGCGGTATTGAAACAGGCTTTGCTGGATAAGGGCATTGCGAAGGATGTCTACGGTTCGTATGATGACAGCCTGTATCAGCCTGTGTTCACCGTCGGATTGAAGAAGAGCAATCTGGAGAGCAAAGAGGATTTCCTGGGAACGGTCCAAGAAGTGCTTGAGCGTGTGGTGAAAGAAGGCTTCGATCCTAAGGCGCTCCTTGCAGGCATTAACTCGTATGAGTTCAATCACAGAGAAGCAGACTATGGCAGAATGCCGAAGGGTCTGATCTACGGATTCTCCTCCCTGCAAAGCTGGCTGTACGATGAGGAGGCACCATTCACTCATCTGGAGGCTAATGACGTATTTGCTGAGCTGCGGACAAAAATGAACGAAGGTTACTTCGAGCAACTTATTGAGAAATATATTTTGCAGAACACACATACTTCCTTCGTAGCGCTTACCCCGGATAAGGGGCTGAACTCACGCAAGGAGGAAGCGTTGAAAGAACGGCTGAAAACCATCCAGGCCGGACTTAGCGAGGAAGAAGTTCAGACACTGATTCAGAAAACGGAAGCACTCGCCGAATATCAGAATACACCTTCAACCAAAGAGCAGCAGCAGGTCATTCCGACGTTATCGATTGAAGATATTGATCCCAAAGCTTCTACGTTGCATCAAACGGTGAACCAGGTCGACGGCACAACCATTCTGCACCATAACCTCTACACGAACGGGATTGGTTATCTGAGACTGCTGTTCGATATCAAAGAAGTGCCACGTCATCTGCTGCCGTATGCAGGATTGCTGAAAAATGTACTGGGTTACGTGGATACTCAAAACTACTCCTTCAATGAATTGTCCAATGAGATTCATATCCATTCGGGCGGTATTCATAGCGGGATTGGATCGTATGCCAACGCGCATAAGCACAATGAATTCAAAGCCACCTATGAGTTCAACGCGAAAGTGTTGTATGACAAGCTTGGATTTGCCTTTGACATGATCCAGGAAATTGTGTTCACATCCCGATTCGATAATTCGAAGCGGTTATATGAGATCATCTCTCAGATGAAAGGTAATCTGCAACGTAATCTGATCAATAGTGGACACTCTGCGGGAATTGGACGGTCTTCGTCCAAACATTCAGCGGTTGCGGATTTCAGGGAAGCGGTAAGTGGCATTGCCTTTTACCAGTGGTTGGAGGATCTTCAGGCGAACTTTGAGGCTAGAAAAGAAGAGTTATCTTCCAGCCTTCAAGAGTTGACGGGGTATATTTTCAGACCGGAGAACTTGCTTGTCAGTTACACTGCCGATGAGCAGGGATATGAAGGACTGGAGCAACAGGTATCCGATCTGAAAGCGAAGCTATTCACACATGAGGTTGCCAAGGAAGAGTTTACGTTCCTACCTGCTACTCATAAGGAAGGATTCCGTTCCCCGTCAGAGGTGCAGTACGTGGTGCAAACGGGCAATTACATCGACAAAGGATATCAATACACCGGTTCACTACGGGTCTTGCAGGGCATCCTGTCCTTGGATTACTTATGGACCAATATTCGGGCCAAAGGCGGAGCTTATGGCTGTATGTCAGGCTTCAGACGGAACGGAGACAGCTACGTTGCATCGTACCGTGATCCGAACCTCGCTAAAACGTACAAAGTATATGAAGAGATACCGCAATATTTAACCGATTTCCGGGCAGACGAGCGGGAAATGACACGTTATATTATTGGTGCGATCCAGGATCTGGATACGCCGAGAACCCCTTATGGCGAAGGGGCATTCTCTCTGGAGTGTTATCTGTCGAATGTGACTGAAGCGGATCTGCAACAGGAGCGGGACGAAGTGTTAAGCACGAAGGAAAGTGACATTATCGGTTTTGCTGCGCTCTTATCAGACATACTTGAACAGCAACAGCGCTGTGTGATCGGTAATGAGAACAAGATCGAGGAACAGAAGCAAATGTTTGACGAGACGCTGGATTTAATCAAAAACTAAACGTTAGTCTCGCTGATTTTCGATTCAATAGGCGTCAAATGCAAAAGGCACTTTTATGAGCTGGTTTAACAGCTTATAGAAGTGCCTTTTTTAACGGGTAGCAATGAGGTGCGCCTATCCCCTCCCATATGAGAATGGTTGACACGCTGCATTGTTCAAGTGACAGCAAGCATGTTGTATATTTTTAAAGTCCGCAGATCTTCCTTTGAGATTTTCAATTCATTATACAACTCCTGATTCTCGGGCAGCGGGGTTCTGGAGAATAACATTTTGAGCGCGATTGGCATGAAAGGTCTGAAGGAGACACCAGCCATCAGTCCCCACTTTTTCTCCGATTCCTGAAAAGATGCCAGAATATTAATATATAGATTCTCCAGCGGCGTGGCCTGATTTTTCAAAATTAGCGTGGTGAGTGTATCATAATGCTCGGTGTGGCCCCAGTACATATTCTCGCATTCTTGATAGTTCTCAAAATCCTTCACATTCATATACATCACGGTGCGATAACGGTTGGCATCCGATTGAGCCATCATGTCAATGACACAACGAATGAGACTGTTGTTACGCCCGTCATAGAAGTAGGAATAGAAACGGGTGGAGTTCTTGAAAAAGCTGGACGGAACCGCATTCATCAAGGGAGAAGCGTGTCTGGGCTCTTGGTACAAGAGTTGCTCCACCTGAATGTTGAGCGCGTTCGCAATATGATGTAACGTCACCAGATCAAGTGTAATATCTCCGCTCTCATATTTGGACAGGGTGCCCTTGCTCTTAAAGATCTGATCCGCCAGCTGTTGGATGGTCAGTCCCCGCCACTTCCGAAAGTTTCGTATTTTCTTGCCAACTTCCTGATTGATATTGTTCATAACCGGTTCTCCTTATGCAATGTTTCTTGAGAGTACGTGAAAATGATGAAAGTCATTCATAAAAATGATGTTATATGAGAAATATATCACTTTCTCGACAAAAAACCTATTCTGAGGAAACAATAAACTTTATTTGTTTCGTTAGGATAGATTGTATTGCATTTGATGCAATTTCTACGTCATGGAATAATAGATCTCATACGACATGAACCGACAATGAAAAGTTGAGCAGACAGAGGAGCAGAAGCTATGAAATATGACTTTGATGAGATTATAGATCGCACAGGAACAAATGCCATGAATACGGATGGATTCCGTCAATATATTTTTAACGCTTCAGAAGATATGACATTTCCATTTAAGGACGAAGAATTCATTCGCATGTGGATTGCAGATATGGAGTTCGCCACACCTCCCGAGATTCTGGATGCAGTGAAGGAACGTTTGGACCGCAGAATTATGGGTTACTCCCAGGTGTTTGATCCGGCATACTATGAAGCTGTCTCGAATTGGATGAAACGGTACTATGACTGGTCCTTCCCGAAGGAGTATTTGGAGACCTCAAACGGGATCATCCCCACTTTGTATGAACTGGTGGAGTATATCTGTCAATCGGATGAGAAAGTACTGATTGTTACCCCGTCTTATGGTTTCTTCAAGTCAGCTGCGGAGCATAATGATCTTGAACTGGTATGTTCAGATATGCACAATGAGCAGGGGCGTTACTCGATTGATTTTGAGGATTTTGAAGCCAAGGCCAAGGATGAGAAGGTAAGGGTATGTATTTTCTGCAACCCCCATAATCCGTCTGGACGCGTCTGGACAACGGAAGAGTTACAACGTGTGGGTGAGATCTGTCTGAGGAACAATGTATGGATTATTTCGGATGAAATTCACTGTGATCTGCTGCGGACTGGCAAAAGACATACGCCACTTGCGAAGCTGTTCCCGGATACGGATCGAATCATTACATGCATGTCTCCGAGCAAAACATTTAACATGGCTGGTCTGATGTTCTCCAACGTCATCATTCCGAATAAGGCACTTCGAGACATCTGGCAGGCACGCCATTATGGTTTCAAAAACCCACTGAGCATTGCTGCTACGCAAGCGGCATATGAAATGGGTGATGAATGGCTGAAACAGTTAAAAAGTTATCTCGACGCCAATTTCACCTGCGTGGAAGAGTATGTGAAGCAGCATCTGCCACAGGCTGTTTTTCACATCCCGGAAGCCACATATCTGGCCTGGATTGATATCTCGGCATATGCTCCCCAAAATGTAAGTTTACCGTTATTCTTCGCAGAGCAAGCGGGTGTATTGCTCGAAGCTGGTCACATGTTTGTAGCGAATGGTGAGGGCTGTATTCGGTTGAATCTGGCTTGTCCGCGTTCTGTCCTTCAGGAAGGATTACGGAGAATCAGTAGTGTGCTTGTAAAAGAAGTTGAAGAGGTGCCCGTTCAAGTATAACGTCATCAAGTCATCCGAAAAAGTCATCTTGCAACAACGAGGTGACTTTTTCGGATGATTATACTGAACGCAGCAAGAACAAGGTTTAATTTGAGGTGAACGTATACCCTGATGCACGATTCTGGTCTGCTGTCCCCGGTTATGTTAAAATGGTGGATAGTCTATGAGTTGCATGACATGCGGCTCTCAGAAGGAAGAGCCCGGTAGTTGGGCTGGACGTAATTGCATTCATCAGGGGAAAGGAGCCTATACATATGTTTGGAAACGATTGGGACAAGGTGCTACAGGAAGAGACGGAAGCCGAATATTTTAACAAAATTCGTTATACCCTCGCCGCCGAGTACAAGACGCAGACGGTCTTTCCGCCGAAAGAAGACTTGTTCTCCGCACTGAAGCTGACGCCATATCATCAGGTTAAGGCCGTTATTATTGGTCAGGACCCTTATCACGGTGCGGGTCAGGCTCATGGATTAAGCTTTTCGGTTAGACCGGGGGTACGCGTACCTCCTTCTCTGAAAAATATATACAAGGAACTTCAGGCCGATCTGGGCCTGCCAATTCCGAATCACGGATCTCTGGTCCACTGGGCTCAGCAGGGGGTTCTGTTATTAAATGCTGTTCTCACGGTCCGTGAAGGTCAGCCGAACTCGCATCAGGCATTGGGCTGGCAGACGTTTACGGATGCTGTCATTCGCGCGCTGAATGAACGTTCAGAGCCAATGGTCTTTATGCTGTGGGGCAGTCATGCCCAGAAGAAAGGTGCATTTATTAACAGGGACAAACATCTGGTACTGGAGTCTACACATCCCAGTCCACTGGCTGCGCATCGCGGATTCCTCGGCAGTCGTCCCTTTTCCAAAGCCAATGAATTCTTGACCTCCAAAGGTATTGAACCGATCGATTGGAAGATACCTGAAAACTAGACAGATGGAGGTGAGAACATTGCGACATTGGATAGGACGAAAAGTAGCGGTATATCGTGCAACAGGCATACGGGAGCCATTGAAGGGAACGCTGGTCGAGTGGGATGAAGAAGCGGAATGTGTGCGGATCGGACCGAAACGGATTAAGGTGTCGTTTGACAATATCGCAATGATCAGACCTCTTCCCGAAGAGAGTCTTCCCTTAAAGAAAGCACGTTCTGAAGTGCACAAGGTTGGATATGTGATGAAAAAGGCGATTCAGTTCGAAAATGCAATCTATTTCAAGTCACAGGTTATGATCTGGCGCCGGGCCAAAATTGTAGCGTTATGCACAACGATTCTGCGTCATGACGAGGATCAGGTTGAACTTGCAGATGGTCGGGTTCTTCGTAAAGACAAGCATATGTTTGTCGTACGTTCACGCCGTGGCATACGTTAGATATACGAAGATTTAATACTCATTTCATGCAAAAATCATACGGATTTAATGTTTGTTCTGTATATTAGGTAGTAACAACCCCTTCTAAATTGATGTGTACTGAAATGGGAGCCCGGCCGGCTGCAAACGGTCGGGTATTTTTTTGTCCATGGGTTCTGTTAACCTGTTGTACATACCCATAACATTCATGTTGTATACTATTAAGATAGATCATGAGAAGGAGTGAAATCCATTGAAACGTATAGCTGTTTTTGCAGGCTCCAATCCGGGAAATCACCCCGATTATACAGAGAAGGCTGTTCAACTTGGCAAACAGATTGCCGATCGTGGGTATGCGCTGGTTTATGGTGGTTCTTGCATGGGTCTGATGGGTGCAGTAGCCGATGCTGCTCTTGAGCAAGGGGGAGAAGTAATCGGGGTTATGCCTACGGGATTATTCCGGGGTGAGGTTGTTCATGGAGGGCTCACACAACTGATTGAAGTGGGAACCATGCATGAACGCAAGGCTACGATGGCTGAATTATCCGATGGCTTCATTGCGCTTCCCGGAGGTATGGGTACATTTGAAGAACTATTCGAGGTACTGTGCTGGGCACAGATCGGCATTCATCGTAAGCCTGTTGGCTTATTGAATGTCAACGGATATTATGGACCGCTGATGAAGATGGTAGAACATAGTGTACAGGAGGGATTCTCTAACACCTCGCATCTGAGTCTGTGGAGTCTGGAATCGGATCCGGCTGAACTGATCAAGCAAATGTCATCCTATATTCCTGCAGAGTTGACTCAGAAGTGGTCACAACTTAACGGGAAATGAGTGCATAAGAAGAATGCCTGTACCCAATCACTCCTCGGGAGAATTTTCGAACTGCCCAAGCAAGTTGCGCTATCGGACATAGTCTATAGTGTACTTTGATGAAGAGGGGAGTGTCACTGATGAGCGAACTCAAAGGTACAGGTTACGGGTATTGCGGAGGCTTCGGTGGTGGAGCATGGACATCGACAGGTGCAATTCTTGTATTGTTCATTCTGTTGGTTATTATCTCACGCACATTCATTCTGTAATTCGGTCAGTATCCCGGGACGGGAATGACGTTGCAGAGGCAGCGCCCGAATAAAAATGACCTTTCCATAGAGACGCCGGTATATGCCGGCGTTTCAGGGGAACGGTTTTTTGACATTTCCAGAATACGTTGAGTAATTGAAAAAGCAAAAACCTGCCCCTGAATAAGTTCAGAAGCAGGAGAAAGCCTCCTGAGCCAATAGCTGCGCAACAAGTAGTCTACACTACCACAGCAGTTTGATCCGGAACACTTAACGATTTCCAGGCGATATATAGCCCGATGGCAGCTGCAATTAAGGATAGTATTGCTGCAACAATAGCCAGCTGATCCAGTGTGCTTGATGAAGTGGAGTTAAAAGAACGCTGATTAGCCGTCTTGCCGGATTTGTTTTTGATATGGACAGATGATCTGGAAAGCCTGGAAGCCGACTGTAACTGGGATGTGTGAGCACGCGTAGGTATCGATTTTTTCTTTGAGGGATTCAATAGTCAACCTCCTTATAGCGGAGTTCGGTGCTTCCATCGTTCATACTATGTTATGTCGATTTTCAGATTGAGTTCGCAAAAATGAGTGAATCCCCAGCCCGTTAGATAATCAACTTGGCCGCTAGTGTTAGCGAAGCAGGCAACCCATTATACGCTCCGTTAATACAGGTCTAACAAACTGTGTTTATAGTGATGATCATAGAGTGAAGCTTGAACACAGGAGGCGCTGGAATGAGGAACGTGGAGATAATTGCCCATCGCGGTGCATCTGCCGTATGCCCGGAGAACACGATGAGTGCTTTTGAACGGAGTCTGGAGCTTGGAGCAACAGGGATTGAAACCGATGTGCAGATGACGAGTGATGGCAGACTGGTACTGATTCATGATGAGACGTTAAGCCGAACTGGTGGCGCAGAAGGCTGGGTTAAGGATACAAGTTACGATCAATTGCGCACCCGGGATGCCGGATCCTGGTTCCATGCCGATTTTGCCGGGGAGCGTATTCCTTCGCTGGAGGAGTTATTCAAGCTCGTACAGGGGAAAGGAACGCTGCTTAATCTGGAATTGAAAAATGGTATTGTGAGTTATAAGGGGATGGAAGAGAAGGTTATACAGGCGATCCGGGACTGGAATCTGGAGCAACAGGTCGTGCTGTCCAGTTTCAATCATGCTTCGCTCGTGAGATGTAAACGTCTTGCCCCGGAGATCCGTACAGCACTTCTATATATGGAAAAGTTGTACCGTCCCTATGATTATGCAGCCAAACTCGAAGCTTCCGGCCTTCATCCCTACAAGCTGGCAGTCACACAACAAGATGTTTCTGCTACACTGGCCCATGGCATTGTTACCTATCCATTTACAGTGAACGATCCTGCCGAGATGCAGGCCATGATTGACATGGGTGTGCAAGGAATCATTACCGATGCTCCAGATGTCCTGGCCTCCTTAATTAAGGTACCAGCCCGTTAAACGAGTCTGTTTTTTATATGTTCTACATATGTAATGACAAGGCTGTGTTCGAGCTTTTTGGCTCCTACATGGCCTTTTTGCGTGTGAAATTATGTGCAAATCTTCATATATGCATTAAACATGTCCTATTTGTCCATTGCCAGAGCCTATAGATTCACTTACAATGGTCTATGGGAATGAGAATCAATATCATTAAAGTTTGGTATTTATAGAGAGGTGATTGTTATGTACATAGGTTTGAAGAGCTCCACTCATAACGAGGGTGGGCGCGTATGAGTTCACAAGCTTCACCAGAAAAACATAATCCGGATTCACCCACAGCGAAGATTCACACTCGTCCGTGGGCAGCCACACTTATTCTTACAGGGGGAATTTTGCTACTCGCTCTGGGTATGGCGTTGTCCATTTCTTTTGGCGCTGCTGATATTAAGCTTAGTGTAGTCTGGAAAGCCATCTTTGATTTCAATCCGGAGTTGACCCCTCACCAGATCATATGGGAGATTCGGTTACCACGTATTCTTGGAGGAGCCATGGTGGGTGCATGTTTCGCTGTGGCTGGTGCAATCATGCAGGGCATGACTCGTAACCCGCTGGCCGATTCAGGTCTGCTTGGGCTGAATGCGGGAGCTGGATTTGCGCTTGCAGTTTGTTTTGCTTTCTTCCCAGGATTGCCATTTATGTATATCATCATGTATTCCTTCCTTGGGGCAGGGCTTGGTGTCCTGTTGGTGTATGGTTTTGGTGCAGCTTCCAAATCGGGTCTAACACCACTACGCCTTGTGCTTGCAGGTGCAGCAGTATCAGCGATGTTGTCGGCACTCAGTGAAGGGATTGCATTGTATTTCAGAATTGGACAAGATCTGGCATTCTGGACAGCCGGTGGTGTAGCGGGAACGAAATGGTCTCAACTTGAAATCATGTTCCCATGGGTACTCGCGGCACTAATCGCAGGTCTTCTTATCTCCCGTTCCATTACTCTGCTTAGTCTCGGAGAAGATATTGCGGTGGGCTTGGGGCAACGTACGGGGCTGATCAAGCTCATAGGTCTGATTGTTGTACTGATTCTTGCGGGTACGGCTGTGTCGGTGGTTGGTGCGGTTGGTTTTGTAGGACTCATTATTCCCCATCTTACGCGGAAGCTGGTTGGAGTCGATTATCGCTGGATTATCCCATGTTCCGCTGTGATGGGTAGTTTGCTGCTTGTATTTGCGGATCTGGCTGCACGTATGATTAACCCGCCGTACGAGACACCAATTGGCGCATTGGTTGCCCTTATCGGGGTACCATTCTTCCTATATCTGGCACGTAAAGAAAGGAGGACTCTGTAAAGATGGAATCCTCAACAATAGTTGGAGCAGAGCGCAAGAAGAGAACCAAAAGTACGATTGTTCTCATTGTACTTGCCCTATTAATTATTACGGCTTTTGTAGTGAGCATGAATACGGGTTTTACCAAGCTGTCGCCGCTTGAAGTGATGCGTACCCTGTTTGGTGGAGGCACGGCGAAACAGGAATTGATCCTGTTTGAATTCCGTTTGCCACGTATTGTGATTTCGGTGCTGGTCGGAGCAGGACTTGCGTTATCAGGTAGTATTTTGCAGGGGGTATCTCGGAATGCACTGGCAGATCCGGGGATCCTCGGGATTAATGCAGGTGCAGGTCTGGTCGTTATGTTATTTGTTTCCTTTTTCCCGACAACGACAGCAGCGCCGGTATTTCTTTTGCCTATTCTGGCCCTGATCGGTTCCGGTTTTGCTGCATTTCTGATCTACGTTCTCTCTTACAAAAAAGGAGAGGGCATCCTGCCTACGCGTATGTTGCTTACAGGGATCGGGGTAGCTGCGGGAATCAGTTCTGCCATGATCGTGCTTACCTTACGGCTTAGTCCGGAAAAGTATCAATTTGTAGCAACCTGGATGGCAGGCAGCATCTGGGGTTCAAACTGGAAGTTTGTAACGGCTCTACTACCGTTTCTTATCATTCTTGTACCGCTTGTTCTGTATAAGGCACGAGTATTGAATGTGCTGAATCTGGGTGACCAGACTGCCAGCGGACTCGGGACCCCGGTTGAGCGTGAGCGACTTATTTTGCTTGCCGCTGCTGTAGGTCTTGCCGGCTCATGTGTATCTGTGAGTGGGGGAATCGGTTTTGTGGGGCTGATCGGGCCGCATTTGGCGCGTCGTCTGGTGGGTCCAAAACATCAATTCCTGTTACCTGCATCGGCCCTGATCGGTTCATTGCTCGTACTGGTTGCAGATACCTTGGGTCGTGTCATCCTGCAGCCTTCTGAGATTCCTGCGGGTATCCTGGTTGCCATTATTGGTGCGCCATACTTCCTGTATCTCTTAAGCAAGACGAAATAGAACGTAATCATTGTTGTGTGATTGCATAAGGAGGACTTGAGTCCATGCTTCGCCGTTTCTTTGCCTATTACAGGCCTTACAAAAAGCTCTTTATTCTTGACTTTAGCTGTGCGATTCTGGTCGCGCTGCTTGAACTGGCTTTTCCACTGGCGGTCAACCGGGTAGTTGATGATCTGCTGCCAGGAGGACGCTGGGACTGGATTCTATGGGCGTGTCTGGCATTGCTCGGCATCTACTTCCTGAATTCCTTTCTGAACTTCGTAGTTACCTATTGGGGACACAAGCTGGGGATTAACATCGAGACGGATATGCGTAAAAGTCTGTTTAATCATGTGCAGAAGTTATCGTTCCGTTTCTTCGATAATACGAAAACAGGACACCTCGTGTCCCGCATGACTAACGATCTGATGGATATCGGTGAGATTGCCCATCATGGTCCAGAGGATGTATTTATCGCGGTGATGACACTGATCGGTGCATTCAGCATCATGATGAGCATTAACGGAAATTTGGCGGTGTTAACCTTTATCATCGTGCCACTGATTATTTATCTCTCGCTCTACTTTGGCAGCAAGATGTCCAAGGCATTCAGCCGAATGTTCGGAGATATTGCCGACTTCAACGCTCGTGTAGAGAATAATATTACAGGTATCCGTGTTGTTCAGGCTTTTGCCAATGAAGAGCATGAAAAAGCACAATTTGCAGTAAACAACGGTCGTTTCCGTCAAACCAAACTGATTGCATACAAAATCATGGCCTGGAACTCCTCTGTCAGTTACATGCTGATGAAGCTGGTATCCCTCTTTGTTCTGGTATGCGGAACATGGTTTGTCATTAACGGCAGCATGACTTACGGTCAGTTCATAGCATTTATCATGTTGTCCAATGTGTTCCTGACACCCATTCAGAAGATCAACTCGGTTATTGAGACGTATCCGAAGGGGATTGCAGGCTTCAAACGATATACAGAGCTGCTTGATATGGAACCGGATGTGGAAGATCGTCCAGGGGCTGTATCGGTATCCCATTTACGTGGAGATATTCGTTATGAGCAAGTGACCTTTGGTTATTCGGATCAGGAGCCTGTGCTCAAAGGTATCGATCTGAGCGTGCAAGCTGGCGAAACGGTCGCTCTTGTCGGTCCATCCGGGGCGGGTAAAACAACGTTGTGCAGTCTGCTGCCGCGATTCTATGATGTGCTGGAAGGTCGCATCACGATTGATGGGCAGGAGATTCAGAATATGACGCTGGATTCCTTGCGTAGTCATATCGGAATTGTACAACAGGACGTATTCCTCTTCGATGGAACCATCCGGGAGAACATTGCCTACGGCAAGCTGGATGCATCCGAAGAAGAAATCTGGATGGCTGCCAGACGAGCACAGATGGAGTCTTTGATTCAATCGATGCCGGAAGGGTTGGATACGTTGATTGGTGAACGCGGCGTGAAGTTGTCCGGTGGACAGAAACAGCGTTTGTCCATTGCTCGCATGTTCCTGAAAAACCCACCGATTCTAATTCTGGACGAAGCCACATCCGCGCTGGATACAGAAACGGAAGCAGCCATTCAGCAATCGCTGGCTGAGCTGTCCGAAGGCCGGACTACACTGGTCATCGCTCACAGGCTGGCAACGATCAAAAATGCGGACCGCATTATTGTAGTAGCCGAACAAGGCATTACGGAGCAAGGACGTCATGAAGAATTACTCGCAGCAGGTGGGGTCTACAGCCGCCTTCACTATGCGCAGTTTGGCGCGTAACCTGTTCGATGTAGATTTAACAATGCTAATATGAGATGTAATGCCATCGTTCATGACTTGGAAGGAGTCAAGACGATGGCATTTTTTTCTGTAATGTGAATAGGATGTAGGTCTGGGGTGCTGAATTGTGTCTGCCTGTGATCATCTGTGATCAGAAACATGGAAACGGGTAATAATCATCAAGTCTCAAACTTTGCTTGGCTAATATACTCATCATTATTTATAGCGTAGGAGGCGAACGAGATGCAGATGAACGATATGTTGAAAATTCTTATAACCTGTCTATTATTTATTCTGATCTGGTGGCTTCTGATTCAAGGGATTCGCAAACTTTCCAGTACTCGTGCGGGGTCCGGTTTACGACGCTGGGGTGGATGGTCCATTGGACTTTTCATTGTTGGCGCTGTGCCACTCGGTTTTTCGCTATACACAGAGATCTTTGATGAACGCCTGGATGCCAACATCGGGTTAGGGCTTGCCATGTTATTTGTCTGGGCCTACTGTGCTGTCTTGTTATGCGCAACATTGGTGGTCTGGGGCAGGTATGTGTACAAAAGGGATATAAGGAAGTGAATGCAACAATAACCTGATACGGAACGTTAAATTTAGGAAGAGGTGTTGTTAAAAGGGGGATTACATATGACCAATCTTCGTCGAGTCCATATATTGTTCTCCATCCTGATCGTATGCCTTACGGGATGTTCAGGACAGATCGAGTGCAACTCCGTGCAGACTCAAGCCGATGCACCAAGTGAAGATGGATTCACTGGTTATGTGGTTGATCGTAAAGACGATTCCATTCTTGTGGTTGATCCCGCCTACCGAGATAACAGTTCCAATGGAGGAGCCGATCGATATTATCCGGCAAAATGGTTCTCCAATTCACCTGATCCACAGATCGGCTCCTATGTTGAAGTCTGGACGGATGGAGGCCCGGAAAATCAGCCCTATCCCGGACAGGCCAGAGCAGAAAAGATAGCGGTATCTTGTCCAAATACGCCAGACGGTGCCCATCTAAGTGAGGCAGACGCCATTCGGGGTGGACTATACTCACCAGATGGAGAAAAATTACGTGTTCCTGTGATTGAGGATGTACAATTTGATCAGGATGCAGGAACGTGGACGATTCGCATGATAGATGCGATGTCAACGACGAAGAATCAAGATCGGATTGATATCAGAATAGAGGATGTAGAGCCAGAGGAGTAACAAGAGGGAGTATATCATTATGTAATATAGATGAGAAAGGAAAATTCAATGGATATGAGGGCGCGTCTTCCCCGCGACAAGTTTGATTTTGAAGCGGTGCGTAAGTTAAATGAATTTGGCAATGAAGAGTTGAAAGGCATTATTCCAGAACTTATGGAGTGGTTACAAGACGGGAATTGGCCGATCTCTGAGCCGGTAGAGGATCTACTATTGAGATTGGGGGAGGACTTAGTTCCTTATATTAAGGATGTGTTGCAAACCCAAGATCCACAGTGGGAATATTTCATTTTGGTTGGATTGATTGATCGATTGCCTGTATCTCATCTCAGTATGCTACGGTCGGATTTGGTAAGGATACTAGAGTCCCCTACACATGACGAGATACTAGAGGAGTTGGATGAGGTTATCGTGGAGCTTTTGGAAAAGATGAAGGGAGACCAACGAGAGGTAAGTGGAGATGGGAGTTTGCATACATAAAAACTGGTGCAACAAGAAAATTGAAGAAACTAGATACCTAAGAGGGGCGAAACGTGATTAAACTGATTTTGAAAGACCTTATTATTACTGGAGATCCGAATATCCATGGCAAGTTACAATTCACGAGATCTGAAGATATTGGAGACGATTTTTACTTGTCAGGTACAGCCTGTATTGGGACGGAAGATTCTGAAGGTGAGGATAATTTTGATTTTACAATCATAACTCCGAAAGCTTTAGAAAAAGAACTTAGAGATGGAACAGATATCGTATTAGGTGCAAGGCACTTTATTGTTAATAAACTGGATTTCGAATTAATATCCGAAAAAATAAATCAAATTCTTATGAAACAGCAAGGAGAAACCTGGGAAGATGTAGTTAAAAATCTTGCCCCTTATTTCAGTTGGGAATATACAGATTCTATACGATTAAATAGTGAGGAAGAGCTATGGCAGATGATCAACAAACATTCCATTGAAGACGCTGATTAAGTTAAAAATGAGAATTTAATTTACCTTCAAAATCACCTTACGCGGATTGTTGATGGATTAGAAGACAGTAAAGCCCTCAATACTGTGTTGACAGTATCGAGGGCTTATTAGTTTTAAACAGTGCATGTACAACTCTAGCTTAATCCGCAATATTTCCTGCCATCTTGAGACGGCGAGCAATTTCCTTAAAGTCTTCTTGCGAAATGCCTGGGGCGAATTCTTCTTCCACCGCAGGGGCTTCTGGAATCGGGAATCCTTCAGGTATCCCTTGGATGACTTCAAGAGGTTGTCCATCTTCGGGGTGAGTTCCTTTCCAGATCTGACCGATCGCATTGAAGTCTTTATCACTATAGGTGTACAGCTTGGTGTGTACCCCTTTTTCTTCATATTTACGAGCCTCATTGAAAGCTTTGTTGTTCAGTGAAGGAATAGGAACGAGTTTGGTTACATTGACGCCAGTTGCAATCTCAAGGGCTTTTGCATATGCAACAACATGCACGCCGCCACGTACCAGCAGGAAACCAACCACTTCCCGGGCTGCCGGGTGATCTGTCATTTCATATACCTTCATTTTATGCGTACGCGCTCCACATTCGAGGAAAAAGTTGTGCAACAGATCTTCGACCAGATTTCCGCTGTTGAAGACGTTTGCTCCCGTCCATGGATTACCCATAGAGTCAAAAGGCATTGCGCCTTGTGCACCTGCCAGATAGTGATAAGACAGACGAGCATCTTTCACGGAACCTAACGGTGTATCATCGGGTTCTTTGTACTCGGTTGATCCTCTAAGACATTTGTTAATCCCGTGAGACACCAGCTCAACATGTCCCAATTCTTCGGCCGTAATACTCATGACCAGGTCGTAGAAGGGCTTCAGTTTTTCTTTGGAGCGAAAATTAAATGATTGATAGAGGTAATTGTTCAACGTTGACATTTCTCCGAATTTGCCGCCGAGCAACTCTTGTATGGCTGCTGCTGCATTCGGATCGGGCTTCTCGACATTGGGAATCTCAATCAGGATTTCATCCAAGCGTTTGAACATTGGGGTGTAACCTCCTCAAAGTGGTATTGCAGATCCTGTAGAAATGTTAGATCATGAAGTCAGGCTGTCATGGCCTATTACACGGTTATTCCCTTTTTTAAACATAAAATCAACCAAATGGGACTTAAGTATTGCATATCAAATGCTGCATATCTTCTCCCTGTTGTTATTTCCAATACGGTGAATTTTATGTATAATCTAACCTTTAAATGGGTCTGCCAGATACAAGAGAATTAAGGTACATAAAGGAGTTAAAGATGAACAAACGTTGGGTAAAAATAGTGTGGATTCCGATCCTTCTGATGATGCTGATGTACATAAGCAGCGAGCCTGTCACAGCATATGACGTTACGAACGAGGTTCAGGTGGATGAACAAACGAGGCAAAGGCTTGAAAAGAAATACGGGTTGGATCGTCCTGAGGAGCCGAAGACACAACAACACGTTTTCTCGGGTGACTGGGGAATGAGTTTCCGGACGGAGCCTCCTGATTCGTTGGACCGGCTTGTTCATGTGGTTCCTTTTTCCCTACGGCCACTGGCCTGGATCTTTCGTTTATTCGTGTAAAATGAAACCCGGACGGGCAATATAACAGAAACATATTGTCCCAAGGAGTGAGTGAAATGAGAATGCTCATTGTTACCGTCATGTCTGTAGTCCTGAGTTTAGCTGGAATAACATCTGGTACAGGTGCCTCTATCCCTGATTATGCGAAGTGGGGAATTATAGCGGTCAAAGAAACACAGACAAAGTACAATGTGGATATTTTGGACTATAAGCACATCGGCCGTACCTCTCTAACAGCGGATCAATCACGGGAACAGTTCAAGCTATGGGTTCGTGCCAAAGACGGCAAGCAGTTCGCGGTCTATGTGAATGTTGATTTTAATCCATCTACACAGCAATTAAAGAAAGTGCAATTTTCGGAATCCGATCGACACTGATCCGTTACTGAACCGGATTATTACAAGAAATGTAGTTATATCAGCAGCATTATTAGAGGAACCAGACCCCCTTGATCAAAGGGGAAAGTCTGGTTTTTTTTATTTTGCAAAATCCTTTTTTTACTATTGAATAAAGAACTTATGTTCGCATATAATATGAAATACAAACAAATGTTCTTATCGGAGGGATGATTATGCTAGGGAAATATATTGGCCAGATGGTGGAGCTTGTCTACATGGATCGTGCAGGGCAGATTACGCAGCGACAGATTCGAATTAACAGTGTACGTGGCGGGATGATTAGAGCATCAGCGGGAAAAGAAGGCTCACCCCGAACATTTCTGGAGCAAGGTATTCTGGCATGGCGTCCTGTTACGGATATGAATGGGGAGGTAAAGTATGCTGAACGACTTTGAACGTAAGATTTTGCGGATTATGGTGAACTATGCAGGACAACGGCGCAGGCTGCCGCGTATGGATGAACTGGAGACCAAGACGGGACGAAGCAGAGCTTACATTCATGAGTCTTTGCTGGAGCTTGAACGAACCGGGCACATCGCCTGGGAGAATCGGTCTACTCTCGAAGGGATACAGATCTTGCAGGCATGGGAACAGGTACAACAGCCAATTCGCAAAAGCCAGCCTTCCGGGGACTCCGTAAAATATTTTACGGACTATTAATCATAATAAGAAAACGCCAACCCGGATAACCGAATTGGCGCTTCTGTGTAACACGTAACGATCTGTGCATCTATTTTAGAATTGGGGAAGTTGGTCCAGGTTGTTGGTTGGGTCACCGTCGGCATCGCCGCGAATATACATTTCGCCATCTTTGCCTTTAAATACATTCACGCCGGCAATAGCGCCAGCCTTTACTTCTGCAAGTGCTTGTTGGTAATCCAGTATACGTCCTGCTGAAGTCTGAAAGGCTGTCAGGTCACCGTCGCCATTTTTCTGTACGGCTGTGAAACTCTCGCGTGTTGTTTGATCCATGATGTCACACTCTCCTTATATGACGAGATAGGAATCTGTTTACCTGATTAGCCTATCCGAATTCCTGGGAAGTATGCACTATATGCTCATAAGACCGCCAATGCCGAAGTTTTACAGACTCTTTTTCATACGAACATGCAGAATTTCTGCATCATAAAAAGGTTCTTCTGAAATCACTTCATAGCCCAGTTTCTCATAGAATTTCTGCGCCTGACATTGAGCATCCAGTACGGAATAGGATAAGCCGAGTTCACGTGCCAGTTCCTCCATCGCGAGCAGAAGCACGCGTCCATAACCGAATGAACGATGAGACTCAAGCACCGCGATCCGCTGCATTTTGGCCGTATCCTTGCTGTAATAGATCAGACGTCCTGTAGCTACAGCTTGCCCATCCGTACTTAACAATACGTGATGCACATCCGGACTAATGACATCGTATTGATCAATCTCAATCTCGGCAGGAACCTGTTGCTCGATCACAAAAACGTGATTGCGAATACCCAGGGCTTGTTCCAGTTGTTCTTGCGTCGTTACATAACTAATCTCAGCTGCCAATTCCATTCCTTCTTTCTGCTCTTGCGCGACATATCAGACTGAATTATACAAAAAAATGTTTTTCCTGTATAGTGAAGTCTGGGACATATTGGGAGAGGAGGGGGTAGTGATGGGCATGGCAGGCATCATGGTCATTACATTGTTAATGTCGGCGGGAATGATTATTCTGTTGTATTATGTGACCAAGAAAGCATACTCACGTAAGTGGGATGAAGAAGAGTAATCTACCTCTTACCTTCACGGCAAAACTTCACTGCTTCCTCGCGGAGAATATACATCTTGAACTACCGATTTGGAGTATACGTCCAGCCAGACGGGTAGAGATTCATCATTTTCATTGGGTTGTTTTAACTGTTGGAATTGAACCGTATGTTCATCCCGTTCCAAGCCGCAACCGGTAAGGGTTGTCATGACAATCATAAGCCCAACGAAAAAAAAGAAGCATTTGGTAAATGTATGTGTATTGGATTTTGACCGTTTTGTTAAGTTTCTCATAGAGAATTCACCTCGTTGTAGATATGGTAATCTTCCTTTATTGTGCACCATTTCGAGTGAATTATAACCAAATAAATCATTGACAATGAACACGGTTACTTGATATGATACTGTTACTTGATTGGGAAATAATTATATATCATGATCTGTTAGCTCAGCTAAAGATAGCATTATGATCGTGATGGATACATCCTATTTATTACAGGGCGATAGCTCAGCGGGAGAGCATTATCTTGACAGGGTAAGGGTCGTGGGTTCGATCCCCACTCGTCCTATATGAAAAAAAGGGCAACTTCTTTTGAGAATTATATCTCAAGAGGAGTTGTTTTTTTATATAACATTATGGCCATCTCTGATAATATATGTAGGTGGTTTTTGTTGATAATAAATATACTTAATGGTATAATTTGGATTAAATTAAGCAGTTAAAGTAGTTACGGATATCGATAAAAATAATACAGAAAAAAGATATGGTGGTTGATGGAATGGGACAAACAAAACGTGTTGCAGCACTATATCGAGTGTCCACAAAAGGACAGATGGATGGAAACGATATTCCAATGCAACAACGAGCATGCAGGAAGATGGTAGAGAAACAAGATGAATGGAAGCTAGTTAAGGAATATACCGAAAAAGGGGTATCAGGTTTCAAAGTACCTGCCTCGAAGCGTGATGTTATTCAACAGGCTAAAGAAGATGCAGAGAATGGCTTATTCGATGTTTTGTTGGTATTTATGTTTGACAGGCTTGGAAGAAAAGATGATGAGACCCCCTTTGTACTTGAGTGGTTTGTAAACAAAGGGGTTGAAATGTGGTCTGTAATAGAAGGACAGCAAAAAATTGAAGCAAACACCGATCGGATGGTCAACTACTTAAGATTCTGGCAGTCAAGCGATGAAAGTAGGAAAATCTCTGACCGTGTCAATGAAAAACATAAACAGATGGTCGAAGATGGTATTTTCAGGGGAGGAGGTATTCCCTACGGGTATAAAAGTGTTGATTCCGGTAATGTAAATAAAAAAGGAAAAGTAATGCAAAAACTGGGCAAGCACGAAGAAGAGTCAAAGATTGTAAAAGAAATATTCCGACTAGTGCTTGAAGAAGGATACGGGCAATTAAGAATAGCTAAACTTCTAAACGAAAAAAATGTTCCGACAAGAAAAGCAAAACAATGGGGTGCTCCAACAGTAAACGTTATACTTAAGAATCCAATCTACAAAGGAGTGATGAGGTATAGAAAAGAAAAAGGGGACGATATATTTTCAAAACCAATCCCTGAATTAATGATAGTTTCAGAAGAGGATTGGAATACTGTACAGGATATAAGGGATAAAAAGAACCCTAAGAATCCAAACAGAAATGAAAATTCCATTCCCATGAGCACTAAGGGAAGTTTACTTTTAACTGGATTAGCTAGATGCGGTTGTTGTAACTCTAGATTGACTACGACTACATTTGTAAATAAATACAAAGCAGCTAATGGAGAAATTGTTCGATACAATCAAAATAAAAGTTATCGCTGTAGTGGAAAATTGCAAGGAAAGACGGATTGTGATGGACAGGCAACATTTTCTTCAAAGAAGGTAGAGAGACAAGTCTTAGAAAGCGTGGAAGTATACTTAAGTGAACTCAGAACAATAGATTTTCAATCGGAAATTGAATTGATAAAAAAGAAAGTTTTTTTTCAAGAAGAGGAAAGAATTAAAACAATGCAAAATTTACTGGAAGAGCACTATGAGGAGCTTGTGGTATTAAACGCTGAGGTTCCAAAAGCTATAATGGGTAAGAGTGCATTCAAGCCAGAAATGCTCAATGCTCTTATCGATAAAAAAGAAAACGAAATTCTGAAAACTTCTGAAGATATTAAGGGAATAGAGAAATTGTTACTCTCCAAAAAAATGGAGATATCAGAGATGGAGACTCTAAAAGATGATCTCCCAGTTTGGCGGGATGTGTTTACAAAAGCTTCTACAGAAAAGAAGAAAATGATGTTATGCACATTGCTAGAAGTGGTCTACATTAGTAAAGATAAAATATCGGTCGAAATCAAGGCTGGAATAAAAGAATTACTCGGTCATCTATACAGAGAGAGAAAGGATACCAAGAGCTCACTTATTTGACAGGGTAGGGGTCAGTGGTTCGAGCCCACTACAGATCATACACGAGGAGCCTTATGATGTAAGGCTTCTTTTCTTTTTTTACATACAAACATGAATACGCTTCCGAGTGCTTCAGTTTCTCTTCCTCTTTTTAAACAAAACTTAAATAAAACATAAATTCATCATAAGGTTCCTCTTCTATACTTGGTTCTGAGGTCAATATAGAACAGGAGAAGGAGAGAACTTATGAATTATTCAAATCCATTTACATTAAAGTTAGCCAGAGTAGGGATCGCGGGTACACTGGCTTTAATACTGGCAACAAGTCCACTTGCCAACATGGGGGTTGTGGTAGCGGAAGCGGTCCCACCTGTATCTATGAACATACCTAACACACAGAAAGACTCCCTAAAGCAGTCCCCGATTCAATACCAGATCCAGGCTCGGCTGAATGAGAAAGACATGACGATCCAGGGGAGCGAGAAGGTAACGTATCGCAACACAAGCAAGGATACACTCCAGCAACTGGTCCTGCATACATATGCTGATGCGAACCTTTCCAAGTCCACACAGGCTTCAATGTTCCAACAGAACAATGAACAGATTAGTGAAGATCATCCCGAGAAGACAGCGGAGGACTTTCTGGGTGGCATTGATATTCAGGCTGTAACAGCAGATAGACAGTCACTGGACTTCCATAAGGAAAACCAAGCGCTGACTGTACAGTTGAAAAAGTCCGTTCAACCAGGCGAATCGATAACATTACAATTGGAATTCCATCTGAATATACCTTATGGCTCACAGCGAATTTCCTATTACAAGGATATAATTAATGGTGCACACTGGTTCCCGGTGATGTCTGTATACGATGAGGTCAAGCAGCAGTGGAATAAGGCACCGTATAGTCGATCATTCGAGAGCGATTATTACACCTCGTCCGACTTTGAAGTCCAATTTAATGTGCCTGAGGAGTATCAGGTAGCCATGCCTGGCATGATCTCCACTCAAAACAGTACAGAACATGGGCGTAAGATTGTGTCTGCCGTAGCCGAGAATACGAGAGAGTTTGTTTTCTTTGCCAGTCCTAATCTTCAAGTGGAGCGCGCTACCCGTAACGGTCTGACGGTGGAATACTATTATTTCAACGATGATCCATCCAAGAAAGAGATCGTTGACCGATACATTAATCAGGCATTTAAGGTCATTGATTTTTATAGTGAGAAATACGGTAAGTATCCTTATCCAGAGTTCCGAATTGTCGAGACGTATGTACAAGGCGTTGCCGTGGAGTATGCGAGACTCATTCAGATGGGCCAGATTCAAACGGGTAAGGTTCCAGAAGAAGATACAACGTTTGTTCATGAGATAGCACATCAGTGGTTCCATGCATTGATTGGTAATAACTCAGAGACCGAATCCTTCCTGGACGAAGGCTTTGCCGATTTCTCCATGGTGTATTTTGCCGAGAAACAGGGAGATAAGCTAAATGGTTTCAGATCTATACAGTTTGACACTGCGCCCGTAGATATGGCGATTGCGTCAACAAACGATGGAGCCGGGGAGTTAGCCGGTCTGGTGTATTATCAGAAGGGGCGACAAGCGATCTATCAGCTTTACCGTTCCGTCGGTGAAGAGAAATTTGACGAGTTGATGAGAACATATTTCCAACGCTACGTGTATCAAAATGCAACAATAGAGGGGCTTCTTCAAACCATTGAAGATGTGCTTGGTAAGGAAGTGCGCGCAGAAATGCAAACAGCCCTATATCAGCCTGATTTTGTCTTAAAGCCTGAATACCAATTATCCAAAGAAGAGACCGCTGCATATGTGCATGATATCTTACAAGCGCAATATCAGGCTGTCATGGGTATGATCCCTAATCTGCCTTATGAAGTGATGAATCGATTGATGGACAAAGTCCTTCAAGGCGAGGAATTAACCATTGTGCTCAGCGATCAGGTGAGTAAGCTTGCAGCCAAACAGCAGGAAGATATCGTTCATCAGTTGACCGGATTCCTTGATATGAGCGGGATACAGTACGACGTTGTACGGGATCGCAAGGAGCTGAAGCAAAAGATGAGAAAAGCGATCGGCAACAGCAACCTTATTGTCATTGGCAATGCCAAGTCAAACGGATTGGTACAAGCTTTAAAATTCAACATTATTGATCGGACGAAACAGACTGGTTTTCCTTGGAAGAATACCATGAATCAACCTCTTGCCGCTGGTGCGTACGTGATCAAACATCCCTATAACCAGAATCGATTAATGCTTCATTATTTCTGGAATGAGGATCATCTGAGCAATGCGGTATTTGAAGCTTTTAAGCTGAAAATGCAGGAGTCTATTGGATTCAGTAGCGACTTTTACCAGTACTATGTATTGGATAACCAAGGCAAGGAGCAATCCGATAAAAAAGTAGCCAATCCCTTATCTTCACTTTTTGCGGAGGAATAAGTAGTTAGTTTTGCAGTTTCTTCAGTTAAACAGGTTAGCCTATTATTATGGGTTAGCCTGTTTCGTCTTGTTAACATAAGCAAATGTTTGGTTATATGAAAAACCAGACTTAGAATAATAGGCTGCAAGATGGGCATAATGCTTTAACATAAAGGTAACTTCATGAATATACTTATCGGGAGAAAACAATAGGAGGGATTAATATGAAGGATCAACATTATCCGGGCGTACCAATGAAAGGCACAATTGCTGAGTACAACTGTAAAGGCATTAAAGGAATGACTAAAATGAAAGCGTATTCATATAGTGCTAGAATTCGCTCTATCATTCGTATTTCTCGGGAGTCAGCTGCGAATGAGGGTAATGTTGTTGATTTTTCAATCCTATTAATGAACGCTTCGGATGTTTTATATTCGCGACCGGTAACGGGTAATACCCCGTTCACGAAGGAGTTGAGCTCCCATGTCCATGACTGAAAATATTGCTCAGGCAGCACTGGGCGCAGCGATGAAGGCCAACAGGGCCATTGCGCCTTATGATTATTGCGATGCAGAATCCAGACGGATGTACACGCCTCAATTTGATAAAAAAATGGACAATCCTATATATACCGCTGCAATGGCGGGTCTTCAATCGATCTATTGGTTTCGAGCGATCAAAGTGAAGGGGCTTATCCCTGATGCAAAAGCAGATTATTATGCTACGTATTCCACTAACCATAATCGTATCGGTGGAATTGGACTTGCGTATTCCAACAGTCCGACAGGACCATGGACCAAACACGGACAGGTATATCTCGATACTGTGGTTGGGAATTCGACGGAAACGCCATTTGT
The DNA here is from genome assembly GCF_055687625.1 of Paenibacillus sp. CB74. Classification (NCBI taxonomy): domain Bacteria; kingdom Bacillati; phylum Bacillota; class Bacilli; order Caryophanales; family Paenibacillaceae; genus Paenibacillus; species Paenibacillus sp. CB74. Next base: position 663,829 of record NZ_CM146009.1, read on the forward strand.
GATCTGGAACGATGAAGAACAATTGTTCTTTATGTATTATCAACAAAACGGACTTGGGATCAATCAATCAACGGCACTTGCGACCTCTGTAGACATGATTAATTGGACAAGAGTGGGTTTGATTTTGGACAAACCTCCCGGTTTCCCAGGTGATGGTCATACCGGTTATTTTTCCTGTTTTAGAAATGGTGGCAAATGGATCGGTTTTTCGGTAATGGGCGGCGGTGACTTTGGCCGTAAATGTATCTGGCATTCTCATGACGGACGTAGCTGGTTAGCTGATCCAAGACCATTAATGGGTGGCAATGATGCGACTTTATCAGCGGAAGAAAACATTTCGAGACCCAATGCAGGTGTATTTATGTACAAAGGGAGCATGTGGTGGTTAGGTATGCTATCGATTTATGCTTCAGGTGGGGTTACGACAGTAGCTCGGCCTGCTATTGCCAAGATCAGCGCAGACTTCCGTCAATTGCTAGACAAACCTTCAGATATATATTTTCCGGCATTGAATTGGGAAACGACCAATATGCAATCCTTGATGGTGTCCGTTATGGACGGGGTAGTGTACGTGTATTACAATACCGATCATAATATCGGTGTAGCTTATTCGGTGGGGGTGTAGAGATGATTATACGAGATGCAGCGGGTCAGATTGTGCCCTTTGGAAAGGTCCACAAGCAGCTTGTGGCCGATTTTCTATACGGAACGTTACCGGATTGGGTGGAGGTGGTGGGCACCCCTACGTTTGAGCCTTTGCCCGATAGAGGAACCATAACAGTTACAACCCCGACCACAGCAGGAGCGACGGCAGAGTTGAAAATGAAACATCTGATTGACAGCTCCAAAGTAACAGCAATTGCAGTCACTTTGGAAGCGCTACAATTCAACGGCAATATTGGAATATCGGTTCAGGTTGGCATCAAATCGAAGGATAGCAAGGCTGGTATCACCTTTTTTCATAACGTTAATCAGAAGTATGGGATGGTCCGAGCCTATAAAGCAGATGGAACGTACACGGATTTTAAGCAAAACATGGTTTTCTTCACTACGCAAGGTGTGGCGGGAGATGAAGCGCAGAATCGAAAGAACCTGACCGTGCTGCTCTGCACCGGGTTACAGTTCTCGGCGGGGTTCGAAAGACCTTCCGTGTGGCTTGGTGCGGATGATCAGTATGGAGGTGTTGCTGCTGACCTGAGTGGTGGGTTGTTCCAACATGGAGAACTGCAATGTCTGTTGAAACTCACCACAAGCAAGGCTGAGGCCAAATATTTCAAATGTGCGCAGATGAAAGTGGATATCTGGAGTAACTAATCAAACTGGGGAGAAATCTGAAGACCAACAAGGAGCCTGATTTGAAGAAAGAGTGTAGACAAGCTAGGCCAGCTCGGATTTGAGAAACTTGAGTTGGAATGATAAAGAGAAAAAAAGATGATCTGCATGGATCGGTCAATAACTCACTGGCAGTAATAGGGTACCTAAACACGGACGCTTTGAAAAAGAAGTGCAGTGTTGGGGTACCTTTTTTATTTAGAAAAGGTTCATCATTGTACCGCCTGCTGCACCAGCAACGACGACGATCCAGGGTGGTACTTTCCAAAAAACGAGCATTAGAAACAACATGCATACCAGTGCAAAATCAACAGGCGTCAGGATCGCAGTTGTCCAGAGTGGATCGTACAACGACGCCAGCAAAATACCTACAACAGCTGCATTAATTCCGCGTAATGCTCCTTGGGTTTTTGAGCTTTTACATAAAGCACTCCAGAAGGGCAATACGCCTACGATCAGAAGGAAAGCTGGCAAAAAGATAGCGATCGTTGCAACCAAAGCTCCTGAAACCCCACGCATCATCGCTCCTAAATAACCGGCAAAAGTGAACAATGGTCCGGGTACAGCTTGTGCTGCTCCATATCCCGCCAGAAAGTCGGACTTATTGATCATCTCTGCAGGAACGAATTCACGTTCCAGTAACGGAAGCACAACATGCCCTCCGCCAAATACGAGTGATCCTGAACGGTAGAAGCTATCAAAGAATAACAGCCACCCCGAACGATCAAAGGGAGTGAGTAACGGGAGAAAAATCAGAATTCCAAAGAACGTAGCCAAACAGACGATTGCCAAGTTACGATTCATAGGGACAGACAAGTCTACTGTTTTAAACTCGGTCATTTTAGTAAATAGGATCATACCTATCACGCCTGCTATCACAATAAAAAGGATTGGAGTGAATGCAGTCTGCCACACAACAGTCGCCACTGCAGTAAAGATAGCGATGGTTGCCCTATAGCGGTCGGGAGTTAGTTTTTGCCCCATGCCCCATATCGCCTGAGCGACAATAGCTACAGCAACAATTTTCAGACCGTGAATCCAGCCAGTACTGCTAATATCAAATCCTTGCAGAAGAAAAGCGAACAAGACTAACGCAATGACAGATGGAAGTGTAAAACCAAGCCAAGCCATCAGTCCCCCCAGCAATCCGCCGCGGATAATGCCAATTCCAATCCCGACTTGACTGCTGGCAGGTCCGGGCAAAAATTGACACAGCGCAACTAAATCTGCATAGCTACGTTCATCCATCCATTTTCTACGGCGAACATATTCTTCATGAAAGTAACCAAGATGAGCGATCGGTCCTCCAAATGAAGTCAGGCCGAGTCTGGTTGATACAGCTAGCACCTCATAGAGAGCCCTGGATTTATGTTTGGGCTTGTCCGGGGTTAGAAATGAATTATTCTCCAAACGTGTTATTCCTCCTTAAGTTCAACTTAGGTTATCTGATGCCTACAATGATAAACCTCATTATCGCTATTCATTTAAACTCAGCATTAAACTGTATTATTTTTTTACATCAACTATTTACATGCACAATTAAATTGTGTACAATGTAATTGTTAGCGATACAAGAGAAGTCGAATTTTAGTCAACATAAATCCAATCAACTAAAGGAGTTTTACAAATGAAAACATTATATGAAACAACAGTCATCAATACAGGTGGACGTCAAGGAATCGTACAATCTCCAGATAACGTGTTTATGTTGGATGTTGCTGCACCACCTGAACTGGGAGGACAAGTGACGACAGCTACCAATCCGGAGCAGTTGTTTGCAGCAGGGTATAGCGCTTGTTTTAACTCCGCACTGGAGTTTCAATTGAAAAAACACAAAGTTGAAATTGAAAGAAGTACTGTTGCTGCAACCGTGATGTTGGTGACGGACTCTGAGGATAACGGCGTGAAACTTCAAGTTGATTTGGAAGTTAAAATTCTCGGTCTGGATGAGGAGACAGCACAGAAATTTGTGAAACTTGCTCATGACTACTGCCCATATTCCAAAGGAATCAAAGGGAACGTGAATGTTAACGTGGAACTGGCGTAAGGTGTAATCACTGAAATGATTTGTTCTTGATAAGAAGCCTCCGAGAAATCGGAGGCTTTTTTGATTTATTTTGCTCCGTTGTAAGATGCGCCTTAACCGGAAAAAACAATAATTATGATTGCGATATACCTATAGGGGGTATAATAAAGGATATAAATACAATTAAAGGAGTGCGGACACATGAAAAAGTACTTAATGAACATATCGACTATCTTGATCGTAAGCAGTTTGATTTTGGGTGGATGTGGCAAGGAGACTCAGCAGACTATAGAGAGTAACGATGACAGTCATACAGCCACCGCAGGTGAGATGCACCATTCTGAATCTGGAGAGCTACCGGAAGGATTGCGGGAGAAAAGCAATCCTACCTTTCCAGTAGGAAGCCAGGCAATGATGATTGCCGATCACATGTCGGGCATGAAGGGGGCAACAGCAAAGATTGTTGGAGCTTATGAGACTACGGTATATGCAGTGACGTATACCCCAACCACAGGCGGAGATCCCGTGCAGAATCATAAATGGGTTATTCATGAGGAAATACAGGACCATACCGATCAATCGTATAAGGTAGGTTCTGAGGTGCTGTTAAGCGCTGATCACATGAAAGGAATGAAGGGTGCCAAGGCCACAATTGAGTCTGCTGAACAAACAACGGTATATATGGTTGATTACACCCCGACAACAGGGGGAGATTTGATAAAAAACCACAAATGGGTCATAGAAGAAGAATTATCTGCGATCCAATAGAACCAATTGCATGAAAAAGCTCTTTTATACAGAAAAATCAAATTCATACTCAATTATGGGTTATAATGGTATTAAGATTATACAAAACTGCTGAAAGGGGAATGTACTTATGATGGATTTTAGCAAACCACCCCATGGCTCTGAGACGGATACACACCGTCAGCGTCATCAGGAGAATGAACAGAAATACCTGTCCGGAGGCAAAAGCATTTGGTATGAAATCAGCAACTGGCTCATTCTCGGGGGTATCCTCCTTGTCATATTTTTATTATTTAAATACGTATTTTAAATAGACACACAACCGGGCGGATCCCCATATGATGCATTACATCAGTAAGCACTTGGGGAAATGGGGAATCCGGGATGGCAAAAGCAAAGGGAAAGAAAGCTCCCGCATTAAAGAGTGACAAAATCCGTGTATCCATGAAGTTGGTCACTTCCGATGTATGCGAGAGATGTAAAACACCATGTACACGAGGCATGGATTACGCTGCGCGGATGCGAATCGAAGGGGCTATAGGCAAGGGTGTTCCCTGTATCCTGACCCGCCATACTTCATCATAACCCTTCGTCTAATTCCGTAGTTATAACATGAATAGAACAGAGGCATCCTTTAATGAGGAGAGCCTCTATTTGTGCATTCCAAGGGGTGGAAAAAATTCTGGATAAAAAATGAAAAATGATGAAAAACAGCGCAACTTTGTGGATGAATGTACAGTATAAATGTACAACAGCTAGCAGCAGGGGAGGGAATATTGACGGGATGAAATGGAAACGAGTATTGCTTTGTGTCACGGTATTCTCCTTGCTCGGCGGGTCTTTATTGTTTGCAGATTCGGTGAACGAGAAGATTCGTGTTCTCATTAACGGCAAGGAAGCAGCTGATGGAGGTTATCTCATTGATGGAACGACCTATGTACCTGTAAGGGAAGCTGGAGGCGTCGTCAAATGGGATAGCAGTAACAAGAGAGTAACGGTGATCAAACCGAATGTACATATTTTTCTCTTCAAGGGAGACACTGTATTTGGCAACGTTAACGTAGGGAAGCTGAAATTCAATGTATTTTCCCAAGTGGACAGTCTGACAGCAGATGTAGCTGCGGTGAAAGTAACGATTACCAATCCAAGCGGTCAGGTGAAGGATATCCAGTCACAGGAGCTTACAACACAGAAGGATAACTTCTGGTTCCGTACTTACGATTTTACGTACGATTTCAGTCGTGCCGGCAAGTATCAAGTCGGCTTTCATATTAAAGAAAATGCAAACAGCAGTTACGTCCTGGTAGCGGAGAAAATCATTACAGCGCTGAACGATTGAAGCGGAAATAACCCTGTGAGTTAAATTGACCTGGGTCATTGAACATGTTACGATATGCAAGGTTACACAATTTCTATTTATAAAGCGAGGTATTTCAATGAGCGATCACACACATGAACACGGCGATGGCTGCGGATGCGGGCAAGACCACGACCACGACCACGAGCATGAAGAAGTCCTTCTCACATTAACAGACGAGAACGGCCAAGACGTGGAGATGGTTTTGGTGGAGACGTTTGACGTGGAGAAGCATGTTTATGCGCTCCTGCTGGAACGTAACAATCCTGAAGCTGACGGCATCATCCTGCGTATGGAAGAAGAAGACGAGGAAATGGTGCTCTACAATATTGAAGACGAAGAAGAGTGGAACCGCGTTGAAGCGGCTTACAACGAACTCGTTGCATCACAAGAATAGTCATTCTTTTGGAACATAACATGAAGGCTCCTTGATTTCAGGGGGCCTTTTGTTTGCTTTTAAAGAGGTGGACGAGCTGTTTATGACCTGATTGAACGACGAAATAGACGGGAAAATGCAAACTCACTTGTCCGACAAAATAAAAAAAAGACCAAGCGTAAGGCTTGGCCCTTCAAGTTTATCCCTGCTCAGCGCTAGGGGGTGTTTTAGAAAATGGCATCGGCTTCCACGATCACTTTAACGTTGGTTACGCTGCGATCTTCGGGTCCTTTGACAGGCAATCCAACTTCGACATGGTCGATGATGTAGTCGATGTTCTCTTGGGTGATAACTTCACCCGGTAACAGGATCGGAATTCCTGGCGGATAGACATAGATGAATTCCGAGATAATACGTCCTGCGGATTCCTTAAACGGAATCACTTCGGTATCACCGTAGAATGCATCACGTGGCGTTAGCATCAACTGTGGAATATCCGGAACTTTGACCACCAGTTCATGAGCCGGGTTCACTTGATAATAGGTACGGGAGAGATCCTGCAGAGCGTTCAGCAAGATATCCACGCTGTCGTCCGTATCTCCTGGCGTGATGAGACACAGAATATTGTACATATCACTAAGTTCGACCTCGATGTTGTAATGCTCACGCAGCCAGTTCTCGGTCTCATACCCTGTAATACCTAGATGGCGAACATGGACCGTAACTTTGGTTGGATCGTAATTGAAGGTCGCTTCCGTACCCAGCAGCTCTTTACCGAAGCAATACAGTCCATCCATATCGTTAATCGAACGTCTGGCAAACTCAGCTAGTTCAATCGCCTTCTGTGCAATCTCACGACCGTGGAGTGCCAGGTTACGTCTGGATGTGTCGAGCGAAGCAAGCAAAATGTATGAAGTTGATGTTGAGGTGAGCAGACTCAGGATCGTCTGTACACGCTGTGGATTCACGAATCCATTCTTCGTGTTCAGGTTGAGTACGGAACTCTGTGTCATGGAGCCACCAAGCTTGTGAACACTGGTTGCAGCCATATCGGCACCTGCTGCCATCGCAGACAACGGCAGATCCTCATGGAAATGAATGAGTACGCCATGTGCTTCATCAACAAGTACAGGGACTTGGTAGCTGTGTGCCAGCTCAACAATTTCTTTTAGGTCTGTAACTACGCCGTAATAGGTCGGGTTAATGACAAGCAATGCCTTGGCATCCGGATGACGCTCAAGTGCACGGCGGATAGACTGTGTGGTCACTCCATGGTCAATACCCAGATTGGCATCTTGTGAAGGAGAAACAAATACGGGTTTGGCGCCTGAGAAAATAATGGCGGACAGAACCGATTTATGCACATTACGGGGCACAATAATTTTGTCACCCGGTGAGCATACAGATAGAATCATGGTCATAATGGCACTGCTTGTGCCTTGTACACTAAAATAGGTATAATCGGCTCCGAAGGCATCTGCTGCCAAAATCTGTGCTTCCTGAATGACACCGGTTGGCTGATGCAGGTCATCCAGCGGTGCGATGTTAATCAAATCTATGGAGAAGGCATTATCGCCAATAAATTCACGGAATTCGGTATCCGCTCCCAATCCTTTTTTATGGCCCGGAATATGAAACTGTACCGGATTGAGTGCCGCATGATTTTTTAAAGCGGTAAACAGCGGCGTACGGTGGTGATTCATTATTGCTGTCACAACCCTTCCTAATAAAATTGGTAAACAAAGATGAGTATAGCAAATTAAGACCCGAATGCAACAGGTATAATCGACAATTTTTTAAATTGCCGAGATTTGGGCACATTCCCCACGGTTACACTAAGGATAGGGAATAGGTAAATGAACGCCGAAAGGGGAAAAAGAATGCAAACTGATACAAAACCAGCCAAAATTTTGCGGTCTCCATTTTTTATCGCGATGTGGCTGACACTTTTTCTAGTTGAAATTATCAAAGGAGCGCTGTTGGTAGCCGTTTTGCCCGTGTATATGGATAATATTCTGGGTCTGTCCGCAGGCGTCATTGGTGTGGCATTTGCTCTTCAATATCTGGGAGATAATCTGTTCCGGGCGCCTTCCGGCTGGGCAGCAGAACGGATCGGATTCCGCGCAACGATGGTCACAGCACTAATCTGTACCTTAATCGCTGTTATTATGATCCTTTTTCTCAAAAGTGCCTTTGGACTGGCTATGGCCTGTCTGATTCTTGGCATTGGTACGTCACCGCTCTGGCCTTGCGCCATGACAGGGGTGACTGCGATGTCAGGCCCACAGAACAAGAATGGTACAGCAATGGGAGCGCTGGAGATGGCCGCTCTGGGCGGTACAGGCCTTGGACCAATTGGCATGAACTGGTTGCTGGAGCGTACGCACCATGATTATCGCACCATATTTCTTGTGTTGATGGGTTGTGCCATTCTCGTTATTCTGGTGGCCATGATTCTTCCTGGACGTGTCATTGTCGAAGGAGAGGAGCATGCCGAGCAAGCGGCGAAGAATCGAGATGTGAAATATCCAGCCAAACCAAACTTGCTCACGCCGTTCATCCGACTGCAAAAGAGTGTGAAGGGCACACTGCAGCGGGTTCGCAGCACGCTTAATGTTAATCCGTTAGTGTATCCTGCCTTGTTTATGCAGTCGTTTGTCATTGGGCTGCTCAGTCCAGTAATTACGCTATATACACGCACAGACCTGCATATCTCACCCAACCTGTATAGTTTGTTGTTGATTGCGGGGGGTGGAATAACTGTTATTGCGTTACTGCCTGTAGGTAAAATGGTAGACAGGTTTGGTACGAAACCGTTCCTGAACGTTGGTTTTTTGATGGCGTCAGCAAGTCTGTTCGCATTTTCCTCCATAACATCCATTCCGGTAGTCTTTGGTGTTGTTATGTTGGTGGGCGTCAGTTATGCCATGATTCTGCCCGCCTGGAATGCGTTTGTAGCCACACTGATTCCCAAAGGGGAGCGGGGAGCGATCTGGGGATTCTTCCTCACTTTGCAGGGATCGGGTATGGTTGTAGGTCCTATTGTTTCCGGATTGTTGTGGGACCACGTTAGCCATCCGGCACCATTCATTGGCAGTGCCGTCGTCATGGCAGGACTTGCCGTAGTACATTTTGTACTATCCCGCAATCCGTTTCGCACCGCTCCAGCCAAATAAAATAGAAAAAAGGGAGTTCCGTCAACCTTCATGGTTGTGGAGCTCCCTTTTTGATGTCTGTTATAACATGAAAATCGGGGGCTTGCCCCTGTGCGCTTGCGGAAAGCTGTAGTGCTGCCGTCCTTTCGGTGAAAAATAGTCAAATAACCAAGTACCCTTACATAAAATGAAGTATAAAATAGGGTAAGCCGATTGAGTAGAAGCGATTGAAGACGAGGGCCGGAGCAGATCCGGTACAGATGGAGGGAGTGCCGTGAATAAGAGTTATGAAGTTGAATATTGCAATCTGGAGCTGCGGTTCAACCGTCGGCATATCCAAAATTTGATCAGAGACCTTATTCGTGAGGGATATTCACTATATTGGAGCGAGGACGAATCCTTTTTTATACTGTCAGTCCGGACCGGCCGTAAGCTGGTAAAGCTCCGCTTTCAACAGACACGCACGGGGAACTATAAGATGACTGGGGATTACATCATTAAGGACGCAAAGCTTGCAGAATGGCTGGAGAAGCTGATTGGAGATACACGCGGGCATGCAGTTGTGAAGCGGTTTAAGGATCAGCAGATGACGGTGGAGAACATTTTATTCGGTGAAGTGATTCGCCTCGTGGAAGTTTCCGGGTTCAAGCAACGTGTAATCTTTCAAAAAGAACCTGCGCCGACGGCGGAAGAGATGGAAGAAATGTTCCTCTCGCGCGAAGGCGAGGAAAGGCTCATGTTGTTGCGCATGGAAGTGGACGATGAATTGGAGCGTCTCCACACTGCCATACTGACGGATAATGTAGACAAAGCAAATGCTTGCCGTGAAGTCTTAAAACAACTGTCCGGACATCTATTAATGTTGGAAGGTTGAGGAACGGTTAACGCTGTAAGGTGAATGAAAACTGTTCTCGAAAAAAACATCAACTCATATCAAAACCCTGGCGCAAGCCAGGGTTTTATTTGTATGTAGAGGGCATTAGGGACGACAAGGGTCAATGATAGAGTGTTCCGAGCTTTCAATGAAGGCATCGAATTCATCCAATCCTACGGATAACAAGAGATTGGCTTCATATGAGGTGATGGGGATGGCCCATAGTAACGGAATCGTTTCATGGCCAACGTATATCTGTTCCAGGGATTCGCTTTCGCCTCGCAATTCATCGAGGAGAAAGGCGGTTACGGTCCATCGGGAGGGTGCTAATTCGCTCGGTGTCATCACACGCGGAACCGTTGAATCCGGTACATTTTCGATGTGATGGGAGATTAGATCGGCCATATAAGAGTTCACACGCTCCACACTCTCACCACCGAGATTGGATTGCAGCGCGAGCATCCATTCCGACTCGACCTTCTCTCCTGATGGACGACATGCCTGAGACAATCCGACTGTTGCGAATCTGGCGATGTCTGCATGCGCGGTGGGAGGGAAATAATAAATTTCGATATAAATGCCTCGGTTCGGCTTCGAAAGAACGGTTCTGAGCTCTGGCATACCCCATTCATGGATATAAGACCCCAACAAAAAGGTTCTGCGAATATCCATTGAAAATTGTTCTTGCTTTGAAAGCTGTTCCCACGCCATGTGTTATAATCCTCCTTCTTGAGTCCAGGTTCAATGGCTATGATTATACCATCAGATGTACAATATTGGATTACTTTGGTATGAGACAGAGTGATCCCCACTGTATTTATGAAAATACGATGAACACCTCAGCAGATTGGGGTGTTTTCTCGTTGCGTAGATGTGTCACGGGGTTCACTTCTATACATAAAACCGTTAAAATGGGAGTATTGTTGAGAATTTATTTCAATAAAATTAATTGGAGCAAAGGATGGAGGACCAGATGACAAAACAACAAATTGGCGTGATTGGCCTGGCTGTCATGGGCAAAAATTTGGCCCTTAACATTGAAAGCAAAGGTTTCTCAGTATCGGTATATAACCGTTCCCCCGAGAAAACCAATGATCTTCTGAAAGAAGCTGAAGGTAAAAACCTGACAGGTTCATTCTCCATTGAAGAGTTCGTAGCATCCCTGGAATCCCCGCGCAAAATTTTGATCATGGTACAAGCCGGCAAAGCGACCGACGCTACCATTGAACAACTGCTTCCTCACCTGGATGAGGGTGATATCATCATCGATGGAGGGAACGCATACTTCCCTGACACGCAACGTCGCAGTAAAGAGTTGGAAGACAAAGGCATTCGCTTCATCGGTACAGGTGTATCCGGTGGTGAAGAAGGCGCACTGAAAGGCCCTTCCATCATGCCTGGTGGACAGGAAAGTGCCTATAAACTGGTTGAACCGATCCTGACGGCGATTTCAGCCCATGTCGGTGACGATCCATGTTGTACATATATTGGACCTGATGGTGCCGGACACTATGTGAAAATGGTGCATAACGGTATTGAGTACGGAGATATGCAGTTGATCGGTGAAGCGTACCACTTGCTCAAATCCGTATTGAACGTTTCCGTTGAAGAGCTTCATGCGATCTTTACGGAATGGAATCAAGGAGAGCTGGATAGTTATCTGATCGAAATCACAGCAGATATCTTCTCCAAATATGATCCAGAAACAGGCAAACCAATGGTTGACGTTATTCTGGACGCTGCTGGACAAAAAGGAACTGGTAAATGGACAAGCCAAAGTGCGCTGGATCTCGGCGTTCCATTGTCCATGATTACAGAATCCGTATTCTCCCGTTTCCTGTCTGCCATGAAGGACGAGCGTGTAGCAGCTAGCAAAATCCTGAGTGGACCAGCAACTGAAGCATTCTCTGGCGACAAAAAAGCGTTCATCGAGAACGTTCGTAAAGCATTGTTTGCAAGTAAAATCGTATCCTATGCACAAGGATTTGCACAAATGCGTGCAGCTTCCGATGAGTATGGCTGGGATCTGAAATACGGCAACATTGCCATGATCTTCCGCGGTGGATGTATCATCCGTTCGCAGTTCCTGCAAAACATCAAGGAAGCTTATGATAAAGATGCAGCTTTGAAAAACTTGCTCTTGGATCCTTACTTCCAAAACATCGTTGAGTCATATCAAGGCGCATGGCGTGAAGTTGTAGCGGCTGCTGTAAAACAAGGTGTTCCCGTACCTGGTTTCTCCAGTGCATTGTCTTACTACGACAGCTACCGTACAGAGCGTTTGCCAGCAAACTTGCTGCAAGCACAACGTGACTACTTTGGTGCTCACACGTTCAAACGTGTGGACAAAGAAGGCAGCTTCCACCACAACTGGATGGAGTAGTACCACCTATACGAATCGATGAGATTTGGGTTGAGCGTCTTAAAGTGGCAGATTTGGCCTGCTAAGAGGCTTAAAAGAGGTTTGGCGTTCCGGTGATTGCCGGTTAACGCCAGGCCTCTTTTGGTCTTTCCCAGTCCGCAGGGCTGTGTTATGATAGGACAAAAGTGCTCACGAATTGCTTGAATTAAAGGAGTGTACACCTTGAGCAAGTCTAACAATATTATTCTCATCGGCATGATGGGAACCGGCAAATCAACCGTCGCTGACATGCTCGCCCGCGAGCTTGGTTACCGATTGATTGATGTGGACGCCGCGGTGGAAAAAGAAGAAGGCTGTGCGATTCCGGAACTGTTCACCAGCAAGGGAGAGACATATTTCCGTGATGCCGAGAGCCGCACGCTGTGTTCGGTACTGGAGAAAAAGTCACAGGTCATAGCGACCGGAGGTGGCGTGGTGCTGCGTTCGGATAATTGTGACGTGATGTTGGAAAATGGTTGGGTTGTTGCTCTGACTGCTGATCCGGCAGTGATTGTGGAGCGTGTTAGCGGCTGCGACAATCGTCCACTTCTTGCAGGAAATGCGGAGGAACGCATCAAGACGATAATGGAAGAGCGGAAAGACGCATACCGGTTCGCACATTATACGGTGGATACAACCGAGTTATCCGCTGCTGAAGTGACTCGTTTAATTTTAGCGCATTACCGCGTCTAAGCTTGTTATCATCGAAGTTTGATGGTTGATAGATGGTGGCAGATATAACAAAACGGGCCATATTGGCCCGTTCGTTTCTAGGAGCAGAGTAGGTTAGAGGTCTAAAGTTACTATGACTTCGATCCGCTCCACATTACTCTAGTCTTCCTGTTGCCACTGAAGCATACCGCCGACCATGTTTGTACAGCCTTCGTATCCCAGTTGCTGCAGATATTCACAGGCACGCTCACTGCGGTAACCGCTACGACAGATGATTACGATCTCGCCTGATTTTTCAATCTCAGACAATCGGTCCGGAATCTGTCCAAGCGGGATATGCTTGGCTCCTTCGATCATGCCTTGCGCCACTTCATCGTCCTCGCGGACGTCTATCATCTGCAGCTTCTCTCCCGCCTGTAAACGGCGGCGCAGCTCAGACGTTTCAATTTCAGCTATTTGTGTCATATTCAGGTCCTCTTTTCTGTATGGACTTAACGCCTATAATGATACCCAAGCGATGCACGGAATGTCAATTTGGCGACAATATAATCAATGAAGGAGAATTTCATCCATGGACGTTATTGTTAAACCAACCCCCACTCTGAACGGGGAAATCGGGGCTCTGTCCTCCAAAAACTACACTACCCGCTATTTGCTGGCTGCTGCGCTGGCAGAAGGCACAAGTACCATTCATTTCCCGGCACACAGTGAAGACAGTGACGCCATGCGCAGATGTATTCGTGATCTTGGGGCTGAACTTGAAGAAGACGACAGCAAGATTGTAATCAAGGGCTTCGGCAGTCATCCCCGTGATGTGCGTGAGTTGAATGTGGGGAATGCGGGTGCTGTACTTCGTTTCCTCATGGGAGTTACAGCGCTTTGTCCAGACGTTACATTTGTAAATACGTACCCGGATTCGCTGGGTAAACGTCCGCATGATGACCTGATTGATGCGCTTGGTCAACTGGGTGTAGAAGTACAGCACGAACAAGGACGCCTACCGATTACAATCAAAGGTGGCAATGCCAAGGGTGGATACATTCGTGTATCCGGCTCCGTCAGCTCCCAGTATCTGAGCGCATTGTTGTTTGTTACGCCTTTGCTTGCAGAAGACAGCACCATTGAAGTGCTGGATGACCTGAAGTCCAAGGTCGTTATTGGACAGACGCTGGAAGTGCTGGAGCAAGCAGGCATCGTTATCCATGCAAGTGATGATTACATGTCCTTCCGTGTACCAGGTGGACAGGCATACCAGCCAACGACTTATACCGTACAAGGGGATTACCCTGGATCAGCAGCGGTTCTTGCAGCAGCAGCGGTTACACAGTCTGATGTGAAAATTCTGCGCCTGATGGAGCAGAGCAAACAGGGCGAACGTGCCATCGTTGACGTGCTGCGCATGATGGAAGTGCCATTGACACATGAGAACGATGTCGTACACGTTCAAGGAAATGGCAGACTGAAAGCAATCGAATTCGACGGGGATGCCGCAACGGACGCGGTTTTGGCTATGGTAGCCGCAGCTGTGTTTGCGGAAGGCACTTCTCGGTTCTATAATGTAGAGAACCTGCGTTACAAGGAATGTGACCGAATCACTGATTACTTGAACGAACTGCGGAAGGCAGGAGCGAACGTTGAAGAGCGTCAAGCTGAGATTATCGTACACGGACGTCCGGAAGGTGTTGAAGGCGGCGTTGAGATTAACGCTCACTTCGATCATCGCGTAATTATGGCGCTCACTGTTGTCGGTCTGCGTTCCAAGGAGCCGCTTCGTATTCGGGATGCACACCATGTAGCCAAGTCTTATCCGCAATATTTCGATCATTTGCAGGCGCTTGGCGCCTCGGTTCAATGGGTAAAAGAGTAAATAGCTGAGAATCAGTCTTTTGAACACGCACTTTAATCAGAAAAGGATGGTGCTTGAACATGGAATTTAACAACCCTACTCGTGAAGAAATTGGACAACTTTTGCGCAAAGCAGGCAACATCGCAGTCGTCGGCTTGTCAGACAAATCAGATCGCACTTCCTATATGGTGGCCGAAGCCATGCAGAGCAGAGGCTATCGCATTATCCCGGTTAACCCACAGGTGCAAGGTGAAATTCTTGGAGAGACGGTATATGCTACGCTTGCGGATATTCCGGAGCCAGTAGACATCGTCAATGTGTTTCGTCGCGATGAGTTCTGTGCGGATGTAGCTCGTGACGCTGCTGCCATCAAAGCCAATGTCCTGTGGCTTCAACTTGGCATCCATAGTGATGAGGCGGTTCAGATTGCGGCGGAGAACGGCATGACAGCGGTAACGAATCGTTGTATCAAGGTAGAGGATTCCATCGTTCTGCGCGGCGCTGGACGTGGCTGAGAGGCCTGTTCATCTCGGATCGGTTAATATCCTGATCTGACCCAATTGAATGATTGCAGGATAGATCCCGTTAACTTTGAAGTTGACGGGATTTTTTCTGTTCTATTTTTGCTATATAAAATGACCAATGGGTTACTGTTTTGCTTTGACAAAACGTTGCGCAAAGCTTACCATCTAGGATAGAAAGGAGAGGTCGCCATGAATTGGCTCGGATCCTTGCAGCAGCTCGGACGAGCGGTAATGCTGCCTACAATGGTCCTGCCCGCCGCCGCAATTTTGCTCAGTGTTGGCAGTCTGCCTTGGGACGCCTGGGGATTAAGTGTTGTCGGTGAAGTGTCTACCGTGGCCGGACACGGCATTTTTTATTTTTTGCCGTATTTGTTCGCTGTCGGTGTAGCACTGGGACTCTCCAACCAGGCCGGACAAGCGGGACTTGCTGCTCTGGCTGGTATCGTGATATATGATCAGGTGACTCGGAACTTTGGTGACGGCACCGTTCAGCCCGC
Source organism: Paenibacillus sp. CB74 (assembly GCF_055687625.1). Classification (NCBI taxonomy): domain Bacteria; kingdom Bacillati; phylum Bacillota; class Bacilli; order Caryophanales; family Paenibacillaceae; genus Paenibacillus; species Paenibacillus sp. CB74. The sequence goes on from NZ_CM146009.1 coordinate 679,636, forward strand.
TTCCTTAATCGGAATCATACTCGGCGCGCTTGCCGGTGGGATGCATAATCGGTTTAAAAGCATTAAACTGCCCGAAATTTTGCAATTTTTCGGGGGTTCAAGGTTTGTTTTGCTCATCGTCGGACTCTGTTCCGCATTGTTCTCCTGCTTTATGTTATGGATCGCTCCGATTTTACAGCATGGATTGAATGCCATTGCCACATGGGAATACAGTCTCGGCGGTTTTGGATTGTTCATTTACGGGGTGTTATACAGGGTATTGGTCGCTTTTGGACTTCATCATCTGCTTAACAATGTATTTTGGTTCCAGTTAGGAACATTCGAAACACCTGATGGTAACATTGTACAAGGGGATTTGCCCCGATTTTTTGCAGGAGACCCCACCGCAGGATTCTTTATGGCGGGTTTGTTTCCCATCATGATGTTTGCCATTCCGGCAATAGCCTTTGCTATAATTCAGGAAGCCAGGGAAGATCTGAAACCAAAAATCAAGAAAACGTTTCTGACATCGGCACTCGTTTGTTTTCTAACCGGGGTATCGGAACAGATTGAGTTTGCTTTTTTGTTCGCCGCACCTTATCTGTTCATCGTGCATGCAGTCATGTCCGGTGTTGCGATGTGGATCAGTTACTGGCTCGATATCCGGCATGGATTTTCGTACTCCGCAGGTATTATTGATTACATACTCAATTTCCATCTATCGGAGAATGCTTGGAAGCTCATTCCGATTGGCATACTATATGGGCTGGTTTATTACTTCCTGTTCCGATGGGCGATTCGTACGTTCAAGATTCCAACACCAGGACGTGAAGAGGGCTCCATGCTGGAAGATTGGGTAGGCAACATTCCTTATCAGGCACCTCTAATCCTCGAAGCATTGGGTGGGAAGAGTAATATTGTACAGGTTGAGGCATGTATTACACGTCTTCGCCTGACCGTGCATGATGACCGCCTGATCGACACGGGTGCCATGAAGAGTATGGGGTCCGCTGGATTAATCAAGCTGGGTGGCGGTAACGTACAGGTGGTATTCGGTACCTATTCGGAATTGATTCGGGAAGAAATCGCGAAGCTATTGGAAAGAGATCTGCAACAGGTTCTGTTCTGTGCTCCCGTTCAGGGAAAAATGTTACCCATTGAAGAGGTGCCGGATCAGATTTTTGCAGCCAAGCTTGTTGGGGATGGAGTAGCCTTTGTTCCAGAACGCGGAGAGCTGGTATCACCGGTGTATGGAACGATTATGCACTTGTATCCGACCATGCATGCCTTGGGGATTTCCACTCGGGAGGGGCTTGAGGTGTTATTGCATATCGGCATTGATACCTCTCAGTTAAAAGGCCATTTTGAAGCTTTTGTTCAGGAGGGCGATACAGTGGAGCCAGGGCAGTTGTTGATCAAGTTTGATCTTGCGGTACTTCGCGAGCAAGCGGCGTCACTGACAACCCCAATGGTAATTACGAATCCCGATCGAGTAAAATCATGGAGCTTTGCTCCATTTAAGCAAGTGAAGAAAGGTCAGGCATCCGTCATGTCCGTGGTGCTCTATGACAGGAACGTTGGAGGGGTAGAATGAAGATACAAGGCATCAACGGAGCTGCAGGCATAGCCATCGGCAAAGCATTTGTCCTGCCCAGTTGGGAATGGGATCTGCCGGATCAGAAGATGGATTCGGTAGATCTCGCCCAAGAGTTCGAACGGCTGTATGAGGGCATACGGACATCTAAGGATGAGATTGAATATATCAAGAATGAGTTCAAGGAAGTCGTGGGGCCGGAGGAGTCCAGTATTTTTGATGCACATCTGGCCATCCTCGAGGATCCAGTATTCATGAACGAAATTCGGGGCATTATCGAGCGTCAGTACAAGGCGGCAGAAGTGGCAGTCAAAGAAGCCATAGACCATTTTGTCACGATGTTTGACTTGCTGGAAGACGAGTATATGAAGGAGCGGGCCATTGACATCAAGGATGTAGGTAATCGTCTGCTCAAGCATCTGCTTGGTGCACCGGAGATTACACTCCCTTCGGATACACAGCCGTATGTACTTGTTGCCAAAGAACTATCGCCATCTCAATTAGCACATCTGAATCCCAGTCATGTCCTGGGCATTGTAACCTTGATTGGCGGGAAGACTTCACATTCTGCAATAATGGCTCGTGCGCTTGGCATTCCTCTCGTTTCCGGTCTGGAAGCGAGTCTTGGCATGCCGGTTGAGACTGGTGATATGCTTGTGGTGGATGGTGATAATGGCTTGGTATTTACCGACCCGGATCGCAAGACAATTGAACGGTATACCATGCTTCGCAGCAAACAGCTGAAGAAAAAAGAACAACTTCAGGTGCTTGCTACGGTGGATGCTGTAACCAAAGACGGGGCTATATTACACCTCGCTTCCAATATCAGTTCTGTGAAGGAACTGGATCTGGCTTTGAAACATGGAGCCAAGGGCGTAGGCTTGTTCCGGACAGAGTTTCTATATATGGATCGGGCTACATTTCCGGGTGAGCAGGAGCAGTATGAGGTGTACCGCCTTGTGGCAGAGAAGACGGCAGGACAATCCGTTGTCATTCGTACTCTGGATATCGGTGGTGACAAGCAACTGGATTACTTCGAATTGCCGGAAGAAGACAATCCGTTTCTGGGTTACCGTGCAATACGAATTAGTCTGGACCGTAAAGACCTGTTCAAAACACAGCTTACAGCCATTCTGCGTGCCAGCGCTGCTGGCAATGTGAAAATCATGTACCCGATGATCTCTTCGGTGGAAGAGCTTCAACAAGCCAATGAGATTCTTCGTGAGGCGATGTCCGATCTGGACGAGCGGGGATTATCATACGACCCTCATATTCAGGTAGGGATCATGATTGAAGTTCCTGCAGCGGTGATGATTGCTGATCTGCTGGCGGAGGAGGCGGATTTCTTCAGTATAGGAACGAACGATCTGGTTCAATATGTACTGGCAGTAGATCGAATGAATGAGCAGATCGCTCATATGTATCACCCTTATCATCCGGCTGTTCTGCGGATGCTTCGTGCCACAGCGGATGCGGCGCATACGGCAGGAATTGATGTTAGTGTGTGCGGAGAGATGGCAGGGGACGAGCGTGCCATTCCGCTTTGGCTGGAGCTTGGTATTCGCCACTTGAGTATGTCTCCGCAATCTCTGTTGCGTGTGAAGCACCGAGTGCTGAACACAACAGCATCGGACGCCAAAGAAGAAGCTCGAAAGTGCTTCGCCCTGCGGACCAGCGGAGATATTGAGGAGCGATTGCAAGTCTTTAATGACTCCACAGGAAGCCCGGATGAACAAAGTGGTTCGAATGCATCGTGATTGGGATAAATGGATATAAATACCTTTAAGTTAATATATTTACATTCGTGATAATTATTTGTTGGAAAGCTTGTTATATAAAATAACCCCACTGTGTATGAGAGCGCAGTGGGGTTATTTTTACTTGTCAGCGAGGGCATCACAGAATGCCTTGCCGTAAGGTGGAAGGTCCGGTGGACGACGTGCCGAGATGATATGTCCATCAACAACAACCGCTTCATCTTTCCAGATCGCACCTGCATTTTCCATGTCATCCCGAATGCCTGGTGTAGAGGTTACCGTAACTCCGTCCAGAATTTTGGCAGAGATTAGTACCCATCCTGCATGACAGATCTGTCCAATCGGTTTCCGGTCTGCATTCATTTCCTTCACGAGTTCCAGAACTTTGGGATAACGACGCAGCTTATCTGGCGCCCAGCCGCCTGGTACAAGAATGCCATCGTACTCTGAACTGTCCAGTTCATCGAAACTATATTCAGCTTCAGCAGGCACACCGTATTTGCCAATATAGGTTTTTCCTTTTTTCTCTCCAGCAAGATGCACTTCTGCACCTTCTTCACGAACACGATGCACAGGGTACCATAATTCCAAATCCTCGAATTCTTCATCGACCAGAGCGATGACTTTTTTACCGGTTAATCTCATGTTCATCTCTCCTTTTGCTGTAATTAGGTATGTCGCGTCTCTAATTGTAACAGATTCTACAAGGGACTTCATGGTTGTGCATATGCAGTGTGGAGGAAGCGATTACAAGTCAGTAATTACCTGCATTCGACAACCTTCACCTGGAGGGAGTGGTAATTTGTGCAACCTTTCTTTTGCAGCAGGATTTGAGCCGAAATAGGTCGAATGGTACTTATATAGAGTATAGAACGAATGAGGTGAGGGTGTGCGCAAGTCGTGCAGATGTGGACATGTAATGGAGTTGGAATTAAGAACCGTAGTATACGCCAAAAAAGTGGAGATTCGAAACGTACCCGTATTTGCGTGTACAGACTGTGTATCATACGAAGTGCTTCCTCCGGTCAAGCCGGACTTAACAGAATGCATTAGTACATTGGGTGAACAGCCCGTGAAGCAGGACGTATCTTTTGGTGAACGTAATGAATTGGCAGACCTGTTTCATGAGCAACTGCTGGCCTGGCCGGATGCGACCGATCGGGAGATGCAATATCGGATGCAGCAAGCGGTAGAGGAACGTATCAATCTGTTGCTGGACATCATGGGTTACGCAACGAAGTCTGGAGATACAGTTTGGATAGAGACCACGGAGCGCAGGTTAAGTCAATTATCCGGATTTGTGTGGCAGGAGTACTTCTCGAATGCTGTCTAATTTTGACGTGCAAAATGTTTGTTTTCATGAAAATTGGCTTTTTCGCGCGCTTTTTGTTAAGATATCGAAGAGTGAAAACGCTCAACATAGCGGTATTCCTGGTAAAGGGGGATGTATATCTAATGGCTGACATGACTAAAATGACAAGTATTGAACAGCTAAACTCCGCAGTAGAGGCTACCGAGGATCAACCCTTGCTTCTGTTTAAGCACAGTACGCGCTGTCCGATCAGCTCGAACGCTTATCAGGAGATGAACGATTATTTGCATAATAATGCCAATGAAAATGTGAAATACGGTATCATCTATGTTGTGGAAGATCGCCCGGTATCGAATGAAGCAGCAGAGAAACTGGGTGTTAAGCATGAATCTCCACAGGCGATCCTGATTAAAAAGGGAATTCCTGTATGGCATACTTCCCATTCAGATATTACTAGAGCTACACTTACGAATGTTTTGAGTGAGTCCTAAAGCCTATTTTAATTGATTAATGCAAAAATTTGTCGTAATATAAATCTTAATGAAAATGGTATGAAAATTTACTGGTAATGGAGAGAAGTACTGTGACGGTAACCATTTATGATGTGGCACGTGAAGCTGGAGTGTCTATGGCAACGGTATCACGGGTAGTTAATAATAACCCTAATGTCAAACCGCAAACGCGGAAAAAAGTATATGAAGCCATCGAACGATTGGGATATCGTCCGAATGCGGTAGCCAGAGGTCTGGCAAGCAAGAAGACAACCACGGTCGGGGTCGTTATTCCGGATATTTCGAACTCAACCTTCGCGGAGATTGCCCGCGGAATTGAAGATATTGCGAATATGTATCACTACAACATTATTTTGTGTAATGCAGATAAGAAGAAAGAAAAAGAAATTCGTGTTATTAACACGTTGCTCGAAAAACAAGTGGATGGATTGCTCTTCATGGGCGGAACAGTAACAGACGAACACATTCAGGCGTTCCAGTCTGCTGCTGTGCCAATCGTACTTTGTGCAACGAGTGATGAGAAGGGTACATTCCCATCCGTGGATATTGACCATGAAGCAGCAGCGTTTGATGCGGTAAACACCCTGATTCGTCATGGACACAAGGAAATTGCGATGATCAGTGGTACACTGCAAGATCCAGCGAATGGTTATGCCCGTTTCCAAGGATACAAAAAAGCACTGGAAGCAGCCGGGATCGAATACCAGGAGGATCTTGTTCGAATCGGTAACTATCGGTATGAATCCGGTGTTGAAGCGATGAAATATTTCCTTGGACTCAAGAAAAAACCATCAGCTATCTTTGCTGCAACAGATGAAATGGCTATTGGTGCCATTCACAGCATTCAGGATGACGGTCTGAAAGTACCGGATGACTTCTCCATTATTAGTGTGGATAACATCCGTATGGCTTCCATGGTGCGTCCTCAGTTGACGACAGTGGCACAGCCAATGTACGATCTTGGCGCAGTTGCGATGCGTTTGCTGACCAAGCTGATGAAGAAGGAAAATGTGGAGAATCCACGGGTTATTTTGCCGCATGAAACGATTCTTCGTCTTTCTGTAAGTCATGCAGATGTAGTGTAATCGGGATTATATACAGGAAAGAGAGAAACCTCTCTCTCTACATAGTGGATATGCGAAAGCTCCGGAGACGGAGCTTTTGTGCTGAATGAGGTTGAAAGTGAAAACAGGAGGTATCAGAAGATGCGTGAAACGATTGGCATTATCGGAGCGATGGATGAGGAAGTAGCGCTTTTGCTTGCAGGTATGAAACAGCTTGAGACGGTCAAACAGACCGGGATTACATACGTTGCAGGCGAATGGCTGGGCAAGCAAATTGTCGTGTGCAAATCCGGCGTAGGTAAAGTAAATGCAGCGGTTACGACACAGATTTTGATTGATCGTTTTCAGGTGAATCGCATTATCTTCACAGGTGTTGCGGGGGCGGTTAACCCGGAGCTGAATATTGGAGATATGGTTATATCATCCGTATGTGTTCAGCACGACATGGATGTAACGCCACTGGGGTTTAAACGCGGGGTTATTCCTTACCAGGAGACATCTGCATTCCCTGCCGAGGCTTCGCTTATTACACTGGCTGAAGAGGCATGTAAAGCGCTGGGGGCCCATTATTTGATTGGTAAAGTATTATCGGGAGACCAGTTTATTGCCAATAAAGATACCGTTAACATGTTATATACCGAAATGGACGGTGCATGTGCCGAAATGGAAGGGGCAGCAGTCGCTCAGGTTTGTTACATGAATCGTGTACCATTTGTTGTCCTGCGTGGAATGTCAGATAAAGCGGATGGCTCGGCGCATGTCAACTTTGCTGAATTTACCGTGGAATCTTCCCAGCGTTCGCATCGTATTGTGGAGCATATGTTAGAAAATATGTAAAGGCGCATCAAGAAAAACCGCTTATCGATTAGCTGTTCCATGAAGTATGGATCAAGCTTCGAGAGGCGGTTTTTGTTATGTATATCGTTTTTCGAACAGATCATCGAATTAATACATGAACCGATGGCGGAAGCGTACACGATCAAACTGTTCTTCCGATGTGATCGGCACCTGACTTCCGATACGTACCATCAAACAGTTTGCAGGATGTGAACATATTTCAGGGTCGTCTGTTGCATACCAAGTCATGTCGATCGTTTGCATCAGCTTCTCCATCATTTTGCGATAATCCCATACATTCAGTCCGCTGCCCTTCAGATCCCAATGCCAATAATATTCTGTGGTGAAAATAATATAGTTCTCCATGTATTTATCTTCCAAAGCAGTAAGCAACATCTCACGTCCAATGCCAAGCGAGCGATAGTCGTCCGCAACCTCGATTGCCCCAAGCTCTATCAAATCAGTCATATTGCCCTCGGACCAGCGTTCACAATCATCCGCATAGTGAAAGGTTACATAACCGATAATCGTTTCATTTTCATGTGCAATGATAATTCGCCCTTCAGGTAATGCTGCGATCTCGGCCAGAGCTTCCTGCTGCTCCGTTGGTCGCCGAAAGGCATCCAGATCCGGATGGAAGGCAAGACGGGTAATCTCCTCGGCCTGCACGGGGCCTTCAACAGTAATGTGGTGGCCGGACTTGAAGATGGAACGCATATGATGTTCTTTGATATGTTCCATGGTTCATGCTCCTCTCTCTCCCTACTTATAGAGGTTGTTCAAAGTGTCAGCTATAGCAAAAATCCAAAAAATTGAAAAGCCATAGACGACAATTGAAAAGATTTGCTATAATTGCGTAGACAAAAAATGTTCACAATTCAATACAGTATGGTTAACATCTGTTTGGCCGAGCAAGTACATGATGAGAAGTTCTCTCTACTAATGTAAGCGCTAACTGGAAGTTCAGTCAACACAAAGGCAATGAGAATTGAGCCCTAACGGGAATCGAAATGTCGAGTTGAAGGAGGCTGGCAAGCATGAGTCAAGCACATGGTGAGATGCTGCAAACGGTTGTGTCTGAATCTAATCTGGGCGATTACACGGAGGCGAGAAGCCGGTTCGATTGGGAATCGGTGGAACAGCATTTTACGTGGCACGCCAGCGGAAAAGTAAACATGGCGCATGAAGCGATTGATCGTCATGTACTGGAAGGAAGGGGCGGCAAAACCGCTTTATTGTATAGCGATGCTTCACGTGAAGAGGCCTATACTTTTGCTGATCTGAGTGAACAGTCGAGTCGGTTCGGGAACGTTCTCCGCAAATATGGCATAGCCAAAGGAGAGCGGGTATTTATTTTTATGCCTCGAAGTCCTGAACTGTATTTTAGTCTGCTGGGAATATTGAAAGCTGGAGCCATCGCGGGCCCGTTGTTCGAAGCATTTATGGAAACGGCAGTGAAGGATCGGCTGGAGGATAGCGGAGCAGTAGCGCTCGTCACAACTCCGGAATTATTGAAACGCATCAAACGTTCCGAGTTGCCTGAACTCAAACATATCTTTATTGTGGGTGGAGGCGAGCAGACGGAAGAAGGACTCATCGATTTTGATGCAGAGATGTCTGCCGCTTCGGATGAGATGGAAGTAGAGTGGTTGAATCGTGAGGATGGTTTGCTCATTCATTATACCTCAGGCTCTACGGGTAAACCCAAAGGGGTGTACCATGTTCAAAATGCCATGATTCAGCACTATTATACAGGTAAGGTTGTTCTGGATTTGCGTGAGGATGATGTGTACTGGTGCACGGCAGACCCGGGTTGGGTCACAGGGACTTCTTACGGTATCTTTGCTCCATGGCTCAACGGAGTGACCAATGTAATACGTGGCGGTCGTTTCAGTCCTCAAGATTGGTACAACACCATCCAGAAGAATAAAGTCACGATCTGGTACAGTGCACCAACGGCCTTCCGTATGCTGATGGGAGCTGGAGAAGAGACCATCGCCCAGTTTGATCTGAGCAGTCTGCGTCATGTCATGTCTGTCGGTGAACCGCTCAATCCGGAGGTTGTTCGTTGGGGATGGAAAGCCTATGGTCAGCGAATTCATGATACATGGTGGATGACGGAAACAGGTGCACAGCTGATCTGTAACTATCCCGGAATGCCGATCAAGCCTGGCTCCATGGGACGTCCGTTGCCTGGCATCCAAGCAGCCATTATTGATGATCGCGGACAGGAATTGCCGCCGTACAGTATGGGTAATCTGGCCATAAGGGCACCTTGGCCATCCATGATGGCCAAGATCTGGAATAACCCTGCGAAATACGAGGAGTATTTCAGGCTTACGGGCTGGTATGTATCCGGTGACTCTGCTTATATGGATGAAGAAGGATACTTCTGGTTCCAGGGACGGATTGATGATGTGATTAATTCGTCAGGAGAGCGCATCGGCCCCTTTGAGGTGGAGAGCAAGCTCGTAGAGCATCCTGCGGTGGCAGAGGCGGGTGTAATCGGTAAGCCGGATGTGACACGTGGGGAGATCATCAAGGCCTTTGTGGCGCTTCGTGAAGGATATGAGGCGACACCGGAGCTGAAAGAAGAGATTTACCGTTTTGTCAAAGAGGGCCTGTCTGCCCATGCTGCTCCGCGTGAGATCGAGTTCAAGGATAAACTGCCTAAGACACGTTCTGGCAAAATCATGCGCCGTGTGCTGAAAGCCTGGGAGCTAGATCTTCCGGCAGGAGATCTATCCACCATTGAAGACTAACGTTGATACTCTACGAAGCCAAATTCCGGTGACTCTATCAATGAGGAATCGGTTGTGGTTGTAGAAGCCTGCTTTATGCCAGTGGCATAAAGCAGGCTTTTTTAGCTGATGCAAGTACAAATAAAAAGCCGCACCCTCAGATCGTATCTGAGGGTGCGGCTTTTTTTGGGGTAACTTTGCCTAAATCAGGGCTGAAAATGTACAGCCGCGGAAGGTTCGGATTCACCTGCGCTGTTGCTGGCAGATACCTTGAACCATCCACTGGTCGATGCGGGTACGCCATAATCCATGGTATTGCCCGCTGTCGTTCCAATTTTGGTGTAGGCCGAGCCTGTTTCACTGTAAAATACAGTATAACTATCTGCGTTTGGCGTGGACGCCCATTGAATGCGCAGCCCTTGAGATAGAGCAGATACGCTGACTTGACCAGGTGTGCCTGGGGCTGTCGTTGTTGTATTATCGGTCTGCGTTTCTCCTGGAGTAACAATTGTACCTGGAACTTCAATCGGCTCATTAATCTCTTCTTCCACTGGAGGAGCTACACTTCCGGCACTATTTACGGTTGCGCTAGGAGAAGATTCTCTGCCAGCGACATCCACTGCGGTTACATAGAAGGCGAAGTTGCCGCCTTGCGCTGCATAAGCAGAGAATGATCTGGATTCACCGGTCAGGACGACCTGACCTTGGTTCTGGAATCCTCCACCGTTCACAGATCGATACAGACGATAACCCACGACATCGTTCTCAGGAGTGCCATTAAATGTAATGACAGCTGTGTCACCCGAGGTTGAGATTCGTACGTTACCTGGTGCATCAGGAGTTTTGCCGTTATCTGTTCTTGGATCAATCTGTGTCGGCATGTCTGCATCCGCATCTTCAGGAAGGTAATAAGCAAGTGACTCATGTCGACTCATACGTGAGAAAGCATTTTGCAATTCTTTGATGAGATCCGAGATTGGTTTTTTACGCTTGATTACTGTTTTTTCCTTCAACATGTCCGAAGGTGTTCCATCACGCGGAATATAGTTTACACCATTGTAAGTAATGTATTTGGCTTTGGCGACACCGTCATCGCTATCCTTCGGAACAAACTTGCTGTTGAAAATATCCGTAACAAACTTGTCAGTCATGGATGTTGGCAACTTGCCGCTGTAAGCCGATACCGTACGCGTTTCGATCCCAGATGGTTTTTTGAACGAATCCGTGACGAACAGATCTTTTTGCGTATCGATCACTTCATTCAGGATTTTCGACCACAGTTGCTGCGCACGTTTCCGCTGTGATTTGCTTTCCAGCGTATTCACCGGCTGTTTGTATCCAACCCATACGCCAAGTGTGACATCAGGTGTATAGCCTTCAAACCAAACATCTGCATAGTTTTGAGTGGAACCTGTTTTACCTACAATCGGTACACTTTTCGAGTATTTGTAATTTTCACGTACTTTATCTGCCGTTCCCTCTGTAATAACAGTCCGCAGCATATCGGTCATCAGGTATGCTGTCTGCTCCGAGAAGGCCTGAACTGGTTCCGTATCGTGTTTGTAGACGATGTTGCCTTTGGAATCTACAATTTTGCTAATCATGTAGGAATCATTATATACACCATTATTGGCGATGGCACCATAGGCACTGGTCAGCTCTTCAACGGTTACACCGTATTGGAGACCTCCGAGAACACCAGTTTGAGCCTGATAGTCTTCCTTCTGAATCGTGGTGATTCCTAATTTCTTGGCGAAAGCCCACGCTTTGTCGATTCCGACTTCTTCATTGAACAATTTCAAAGCCGGTATATTAAGTGAGTAATTCAGTGCTCTGCGGGCCGTAACAAGTCCTTGGTACCGGTTGTTAGCGTTCTTTGCAATGTGGTACCCGCTCGGACCGCTTTTCAAAATGATCGGTGAGTCATCAATAATTGAAGCTGGCTGAACAAGACCTTCATCTAACGCAGGAAGATAAGCGGCTATTGGTTTCATCGTTGAACCTGGCTGACGTATCATCTGCGTTGCGTAGTTCATCTGTTCATCCTGGAAATCCCGTCCTTCAATCATGCCGAGAATAGCACCTGTTTTGTGATTAATCAGCATGGCAGCAGTTTGTTCTTTTCCTTTGACAGGATCATCTGCTGAGAAGTTGCTGTCATCTTCCGCAATGGTACGCATCGTTTTGTAGATACTTTTGTTGATGGTCGTGTAGATGCGATATCCACCTGTCCGCAGTTGCGTCTGAGCTTCCTCTAATAATGCACTGCTTTCCTTCTGAGGTGTGTCGGCATCCGTACCTTTGTCTGTAGATTCAGCTGTGTCGGAATTTAATTGTTTCATCAAAATCTGTGCAGCTTGTCGTTCCGTTTCCATCATAAGATATGGATAAGTATTGTAAGCCTTGATGGTCTTCGGAGCGAGTGAACTTTTGATATCAAAAGCAAGAGCTTCGTCATACTCGGACTGATTGATCTTGCCCAGTTCAAGCATACGACGTAATACCAGATGCTGACGATTGATTGCGCGGTCAAAATTTTCCTCTACAAAATCACCTTTACCGTTAAAAGCGGAGTAAGAGGAGGGGAGTTGTGGCAATCCAGCAAGATAAGCAGCTTGAGCAATGTTGATTTTTTCTAGATCGTTAATATTAAACAATCCTTTGGCGGCCGCTTTGATTCCATAAACGTTGTATCCGCTGGAACCATTACCAAAAGGAACTTTGTTCAGATAGGCTGTCATGATCTCGTCTTTGGTCAGGAAACGTTCGAGTCGAAGTGAGAGCAAGATTTCTTTCACTTTTCGATCTTCCGTGCGATCCAGATTCAAAAATACACGACGCGCCAATTGCTGAGTCAGTGTACTACCGCCGGTTTGTACTGATTCTTTCAGCACTTTTTGTTTCACGGCACGTAGTGTTCCGCTCATGTCTACACCTTTATGTTCGTAAAAATGATTGTCTTCAATCGCAATGACTGCATCAATAACCTTTTGTGGGATCTGGTCCGTAGTGACCGGACGCCTGTCTTCTTCCGTACGTAATTGACCGATCGGACTGCCGTCGGCAAAGTAAGCAAAGCCTGTGATGGAGTTTTCGCTGACTTTTTGTTCAATCAGGGCCCTTGAACGGACAGGCTCGTCTTTCACAATGGAACTGACGTATCCCATCAAAGCACCGCCTACAAATAGTACCCCCATAAATCCAAGGACAACCATCCATTTGACGAAACTTCCCAGTCTGCGGGCAAAGCTGCGCTTGCGTACAGGCTGTTCATCGGGCTTTTTCTTATTAACATCAACCATTCAGTGTCTTCCTCCTTTTAACAGCACTTATTATAGCATAAAAAGGCGGGTTTGCATGCCTGAGAAATACAAGTAATGGTCGAAATTTGCCATTCTGCCATGCATTATGCTATATATCATGCGATATTGAAGCACATTTCATGAGTTGTAAGCCAAAATATAAGCAGGCCACCTCCATGCTGAGGTGCATAGGGTGGCCTGAATGATGTGTCGTATTGGAGGTCTTTTACATCAGGTTTTGAAACGTTGAATCAGTTCTAAGAGTTCCTGGGTAAGATTAGCCAGAGAGGCAGATGCCGCCGTAATCTCTTCCATGGATGCGAGTTGTTCTTCAGAGGCAGAAGCAACACGAGTTGCATGATCTGCTGTTTCATGACCGATGGTTTTGAGTTGTTCCAACGTGGCATCAACCTGCTGTGATCCAGCTGACATCTGCTGTGCAATGGCTGAGACATGCTCGATCTGCACATTAACATCTGAAATCTGTGATGAGATGGAGAGGAAGAGCTCACCACTCTCATTAATCACGTCCGCAATATGAATAACTTCGGAATTTCCATGTTCCATATTTTCAACGAGAGAAAGGACCTCTTGCTGAACGCTATGAATTAACGCTGCAATCTGCGCTGCTGATACTCTGGATTGTTCAGCCAGATTACGAATCTCGGAAGCAACAACGCCAAACCCGCGTCCGTGTTCCCCTGCTCGTGATGCTTCAATGGAAGCATTAAGTGCGAGTAGGTTGGTTTGACGGCTAACTTCCGTGATCATGCCTGTAATATGGCCAATCTCTTCGGAACGTTGGCGGAAATTCTCCAGTGCGGTCATCGATGTCTGCACAGATGAAGTGGCACTATCGACCATGCGCATGGCGGACTGAATCTTACCACTTCCGACGGTTGTTCGTTCGGCCACCGTTCGCGATGAATCGGATACATCGGAGGCGGCCTTTGCTATTCTTCCGATCCCGACAGATATTTCATTCATGGAACGGGAGGACTCTTGCAGCTCCTGCACCTGTTTACCTGCTTTATCTGCAAGTTCGACTCCTGTTAGGGCAATCAGTTCGGCGGCTTTACCTGTTTCTTCGGCACCTGCGGTCAACTGTTGAGAAGTTGAGCCTACAGATAGAGCATGTTCGGATATAACCGATATGGTATGTCGCAGGGTATCCATCATCTGATTCATATGACCTGCCATGACGCCAAATTCATCTTTGGATCGAACAGGTAACTTTTGTGTCAAGTCTCCGCCAGCCAGCTGCCCAGCGACGATATTAACTTGATTTAATTGTCTAACAATGGAGATGATGGTGTAGGTAACCACACCTGCAAGCAGAAGTACAGCCAGTGCGGCAATCAGTATGGACCAGTTCAAGCTGTCATAGAAGGGTTGAAGAATGTGGCTCTTTGGCAGTGCTGATACAAGATACCAGTTCGAATCTGTTCCTTGTAACCTGGCAGGTTCAGCAATAAACAGCTCTTCCCCTACTTCGGGATCAGTGGCATAAAACTGAGACTCGCCGGACTGTATACGCTGAATGACCGTCTTCATATCAGGTGGAATGACGGCGTCTGCATTAGCCAGTTCCGGTTTGGAGCCGTGCGCAGCGATCTGTCCTTCACTAGTAATCAGCATGGCATAACCTTGATCCGGATTAAGTGATGCTATATTTTGCTGAAAACGATCAATGGTAAAGTCGGCCCCAACAATACCGAGAAAAGTGTTGTTTTCATCCAAGAGAGGGAGGACAATCGAAACGAGTAGTGTTTCTTTCCCGCCAACCGTATAGGTAACAGGCTCTGACCAATAGATGGATTTGGTTTTCTTGGGCAGCTGATAATATGTACTGGTTTCACTGTTTCCCTCATAGGTCGTGAGCGGCTCAAAATGCAGAGAGTTGCCGTCCCGTATGGCGTATGGAACAAATCGACCCGTAGCATCATCATAATCATTTTTATTGACGTGACTCGCATCGTTTCCATCAAAGGCATTCGGTTCCCAGCCCGCATAAAAGCCAAAAACTTTCTCATCCTTTTTCAGATACTGCTCAAGAAGTCTAACGACTTCCTCGCGATTGAGTGAGCCGTTCTTAGCGGCATCCAATAACGTGATACTCATGGTGTCCAATGTGTTTTTGACCTGGTTCATGTCTGTCATGAACTCGTTCGTAGCACGATTCGCTGCTTGTCCCGCAACGGTTTCCCCGTATTGCAGGCTTTTGTCGTAAATCGATTTGGTGTTAAATGCAATCAGGGCTCCAATACAGCAGAGCAATACGATCCCGAGTAAAAGTCCCAGCTTAACAGCGAGCTTGCGATTGCGAAAAAAAATCATGTGTAATCCCCCTTGATGTAACTCTTGTGATGATTGTATGGATGTGTGCTTCTCCTAAAGGGAGTCTATATTTTATATCGTTAATTAAGGTCTTTTAATGAAGATAAATAGAAAAAAGCATAGAAAAACAGCTGTCGAGGAAATCTCGACAGCTGTTTGGATTGAAACTTTAATGTGATTCCAACGATTAACGGTTGTAGAACTCGACGATTTGTTTTTCATCGATGTCTTGGGACAATTCAGCACGCTCAGGCAAGCGGATGAATTTACCTTCTACAGCTGCTTCGTTGTATTCAACGTAAGCTGGAAGATGCGAACGGCCTTCCAAAGCTTCTTTAACGGAAGAAAGAGCGCGGCTCTTCTCACGCAAGCCGATTACATCGCCAGTGCTTACTTGGTAAGAAGCGATATCGACTTTTTTGCCGTTTACAGTTACGTGACCGTGTGCTACCAACTGACGCGCTCCAGCGCGGGAGTTAGCAAACCCAAGGCGGTAAACGAGGTTGTCAAGGCGGCACTCAAGCAAGAACATGAAGTTCTCACCGGCAATACCTTGCATTTTTTGAGCTTTAGAGAACAGTGTGCGGAATTGCTTCTCGCCCAAACCGTACATGTGGCGCAATTTTTGTTTTTCTTGCAATTGCATACCGTAGTTGCTCATTTTTCTGCGTTGGTTAGCTCCGTGCTGACCTGGAGGGAAAGGACGTTTCAATTCTTTGCCTGTTCCGCTAAGGGAAATGCCGAGGCGACGGCTCAATTTAAATTTAGGACCAGTGTAACGTGCCATGTTTAAAGTAGCTCCTTTTTAGTTAAAGTTCATATTAGGGCTCTGTTTGCGCTCCAATTTGTTGATGCGGGCTTGGCCTCGCATAGAACGATCAGGAAAGTTCAGCCGCTGTCCTGAAAGCAACAAAAAGAATGAGGGTGACACAACCGGTAATGCCCAAATTTAAAGACCCATTAGTAGTCTTCATCAACAATTTATATTACAGTTTAAGAGAACCAAAGTCAAGCGTAGAATAAAAGCAAAAAAACGTCTAAATTTGTCGATAGGTCATTGGGCCTAAAATAATGGGACAATTTTCTGAAATATGGATGCAAAAAAGCTTTAAACAGAGTAAAATAGATTGTATCTTAACTTTAAATCATCTTTATGTAATAAGGTTATCGTGACGAATTTGCAGGTTTGCGATAACGTCTGCAGATTAATGCATCCTGGTGGATGCAAAAACGGTGCAAAGGAGCGCCTGACATGTTAGAACATCTAAGAAGTTTACCTGCCAGCTTGAATTCACGAAGTTCGGGCGATTCCGCATCTGTTTCCGCTCCTCGTTCTCATGAAGAGCATGTGTTGTGGATGCAAAAAATGGATATCACACCTTTTGATTTTTCATATTTGGGCAGCTTGCTAGAGCAGGCATACAGTGACTGGAACTCCAAAGCAGATTCAGGCCTAGACAAGGGATCAACCTATTACAGCGTATGGAACACGGAAGGCGATTGTGTAGGGTACGATCGTGATCATGAGGCTGATCCAGGGTTGGATGCACGCAGGCTTGTATTGGAATGTTTGGATAAAAGACAGGCCCTGTCTCTCAGAGGGACTAGCGACCATGGAGAATATCTCCTGATAACACACCCCTTATTCTCCAGAACGAACAAGGATATGTTTGCCGTATTCACTGCTGTGATCTATGAATCCAATCGATATGAAACGTCTGAAGCTGTGGTTCGATCTGAGGCATTGCATTACCGCACCTGCTTTTACCGAAGATTTGAATACATATTTATGACGGACCTGTTACATGCTCATGAACAAACAGCGCGTGAGGAACACCGGAGGTCTATCCTCTTTCAGATTGTTCAGCGAATGCATGACAAAATGGATGTCGAGGCCATATTGGATGAGGTATTTGACAGTATGGACTACCTGTACCCGGCCACCTATATCAAACTCTATATGTCTCAGGATCAGAGCAACTATAATCCACGGATTAAACCGTTGCTTGTCCACGAGCGGGGAGAAGATATCTGTGTACGTTCATTTATGGCAGGCAAACTGATTGTTGCTCGTTCCGATGATGGAGAAGACCGCATTGTAGATGTAGGTATTCCGCTGAAAGGAAAACAAGGCATATACGGTGTGTTCCATATTGAAATGAATGAAGAGATCATGGAAGAATCGGACTTGCAATTGATTACCATGATGGTGGACACTGCAGGCACGGCCTTTGAGAACGCCAAGTTGCACGAACAATCCAATATGTTGATTCAGGAACTTCGTCTAATCAATGATCTTACACAGCGTTTAAACAAGAGCCTGCACCTTTCGGAGATTTATCAATTATCCGAGCAGGAGTTGAAGGAAATATTTCAGGCTGAAACATGTTGCATTCTTCAACTCAATGATAGTACAAACGACTTCGAAGTCATGTCATCCAATGTGAAGGATGTATTTCACCAATCTTTTTCTGTGGACTACGGTATTGCAGGCTTGGTGTATCGAACAGAGGAACCGCTTATTATAACCAATTATGCGCAATATGATAAAGTCTCCTCCTTTTTCATGGAAGATACGGGATCTATGTCACTGATTGCTTCACCGATTAGAGTTAATGGTGAAGTGAAGGGAGCCATTTTGCTGGGACACAGTCGAGAGCATTATTTTTCATATGACAATTATCGGCTCTTACAGATGTTGTCCATCCATATCGGGCTAGCGCTGTCAAATGCCACGTTACACGCCGAGGTTCGGCGCTTGGCTAATCTGGATATGTTGACAGGTCTGTACGTGAGGCATTATCTGGATAGTGTCATTCACGAGCGACAGGCTCATGAATTCTGTGGCTCCCTCATTGTGGTGGATATTGATCAGTTCAAACAGGTGAATGATACCTTTGGACACCAGACTGGCGATCAAGTACTGAAACAAGTGAGTGAGATCGTCACCAGTTCGGTTCGCACGGAGGATATATGCGCCAGATGGGGTGGAGAAGAACTCGCGATCTATATGCCGCAGGTGAGTGTACGTCAGGCGCTGGATTATGCGGAAGTGATTCGAAAGAGAGTTGCAGAAGAGACCAGACCACTCGTTACGGTATCCAGTGGCATCGCAGAGTGGAATTGGATGGATGAGAAGGTTAGCGTAGAGTCTTTGTTTTATCGGGCTGATATGGCCTTGTACAGCGCGAAGAATGGTGGTCGGAACAGAATTGTTGTAGAGGAACAGGATATAACGCGTTAAGAGAGAACAATTCCATTTGCGGAGTCGTTCTCTTTTTTTTATGTATTCGTGATCAAGTTGTGTATAGAAGGAAGTATAAGCATATACGGGCGGGGCAATCTATGGAGAAAGTTCATGGAAGGGTGAAGATAGACATGCTTAACCGCCATTCGGTACGTACGTTATGGTTATTAGTGAGCATCTTGATGATTGGTGTCCCGGGTTGTGGATTCATCCAGCGAGATCGAACGCCCGAAGAGGTTTTTTCCCTGGCTTTATCGGGGATAGCGGGAAAAGAAACATTAAGTTTTGAAGGAGAAGCAGGACTTCGACGGGAGAACAGTGGATTGTTCGAGAATCAGTTCAAATTCGAAGGAAAGCTGGAGAATCATGACCGCCTGACCCTTCAGACCCGATTACCTGGAGAAGTAACTGCTGTGGGCACAGGCATTCATACGACTGCCGTAAAAAATAATGGACAGCCCAGTGGGTTTAGCGCCTCTTTCGAGCGGAAACAAGGGCAGTGGATGGCATTATCAGCGCAACATGAGCCGCTTCGTGGTTCTCTTTCCCGCTTTAATCCAATTGCCCAGATGGAGAAAATAGACAAGATGAACAAAACCATTCAATCCGAATATGGGGCCGGTCGTCGAACCAGAACATTACGAATTGAACTTGCACCGGAAGATGCCAAAACATGGGCTGTAGCCCAGCTGAACGACGAAATGAACGCCATTCGGGCAGAATATATGCATAAGGCTTCTACGGTGAAAGGCGCACGTAAAGAGAAGCTTGAGAAGGATCTGGATCAAGTTTGGAAACAAGGTGAAATAACGATGCAACAGATGATGAAACAAGCGAGCGTACAGACGGTATATCATCTCACCGTAGATCGGAAGAGCAGTCTGCCTCTTCGCTTATCCTCTGAAAGTCAGGTAAGTTACACGGACAACAACCGTAAAAATAACAAAGAAGCCCTTGTCACCGATGTAAACTTCAAGTCATATCAATAAACGAAGTGAGGGACTGCCTGCTGACGGGATGACTGTTCGCGTGCTACAATAGTATCGTAATTTACCGTTGTTCAATTCAAGCATGGCAGAAGACAGGAGGATTTTACCAAGATGAAAGACCCAAGAATTCAAAAGCTTGCAGCAAGCCTGGTGGGCTATTCTGTAGATGTGCAGCCTGGTGAAAATGTATTGGTTGAGATGATTGGATCAGAACGTGATCTGATTAACGCCATCATTGAAGAGGTAGGCAAAAAAGGTGGTAACGTCTTTGTACAGTTGACTGATAAGACCGTACAGCGTGCTATGCTGAAAAATGCGACCGAAGAAATGATGAAAACATGGGCAGAGATTGATCTGAACCGTATGAAGCAGATGGATTGTTATATCGGTATTCGTGCGGGAGAAAATGTGAATGATCTGTCCGATGTACCGGAAGAAAAAATGAAAATGTACAATTCATTGTACTCCCACCCGGTACATAGTGAACAACGTGTCAAACATACGAAATGGGTTGTACTTCGTTACCCTAACGCAAGTATGGCGCAACTCGCCAATACGAGTACAGAAGCGTTTGAAGATTTCTACTTCGACGTATGTAACCTGGATTACGCCAAAATGGACAAAGCGCAGGACTCGCTCGCTAACCTGATGAAGCGTACAGATAAAGTTCGTATTACCGGACCGGAAACAGATCTGAGTTTCTCCATTAAAGATATCGGTGCAGAGAAATGTTCCGGGCAAAAAAATATTCCGGATGGTGAAGTGTACAGCGCCCCTGTACGTGATTCCGTGAACGGAACGATCAGTTATAACACACCAACGTTGTATAACGGAGTGACATTTGAAAATATCAAGTTCACATTCGAGAATGGGAAAATCATTGAAGCGACAAGCAACGATACTGAGCGTTTGAATGAAATCCTGAATTCGGATGAGGGTGCTCGTCATATCGGTGAGTTCGCAATTGGATTTAACCCGCATATTCTGCATCCGATGAAAGATATTCTATTCGATGAAAAAATTGCAGGCAGCTTGCACTTTACACCAGGTCAGGCTTACGAAGAAACAGACAATGGCAACCGCTCGTCCATCCACTGGGATCTGGTGTTGATCCAGCGTCCGGATTATGGCGGCGGGGAGATTTATTTTGACGATGTGCTGATTCGTAAAGACGGTATTTTTGTGATTCCTGAGCTGGAATGCCTGAATCCGGACCGTTTGAAATAGGAACAGGATTTTGCTGTTGCTAGGAAAGCGGATTCACGGTATCATGTAGTGGTAATTAATAGATGATACCAATCGTAAAAAGACGGAGGGATTCCTATGTCGAGTAATAACGCGGCTGTAGTGGAAATTGCTCAAACAGCAGGCAAGTTTACTTCTTCAATCGTGCTTCATTCGGAGAACAAGTATATCGATGTAAAAAGTATTCTCGGATTGTTTACAACGCTGATCAGCACGCACAGCTATGAACTGCATGTTCATGGTCCAGATGCAGTTGAAGCAAAAGCAGCCATGTCAGAAGTATTTGCCAAGCATGGACTGAATGTAAGCATCGCATCTGAGTAATAGCTCTCAAGAAGCACCTTTGCCTTTTTGGCAGGGGTGTTTTTTGGCATGGAAGGATCTGAATACTCATCTGGACGGGACTGGAACAGGAGGATTAAGGTTCAACAGCAGGCTTAACTTTGCGTTCTTATTTTGGTCAGGTTCTTGTATTAGCTCTTCATTTCGTCTAATATTAGAGGTAGAACGTCTTTACGCGATTTTTGGGACATAGGGGGGAAAAATGCATGACTTCATCTGATCTGCAGGACCAGCTGAATTTGAAAGCGATCAGTCTTCTTCAAGAAGATGCAGATAAAATACAGAAGCTTATTGAAGTACAGATGGAGAATCTGGCTACCCGCTACTGCCCTCTCTATGAGGAAGTATTGGATACACAGATGTATGGGTTCTCCAAGGAAGTTGATTTTGCTGTTCGTGCAGGGCTCCTTCCAGAAGGTGCAGGTAAGCAGCTGGTTAGCGCGCTTGAGCGGAATTTGGCAATTCTATATGAAGCCTTGAACAAGAAGAATGAGCAATAGCCTGCAAATGCGCGGGTCAGAATAGAAGGCATGCAGGCGTTTATGCATGCTTTTTTTGTGCGTCTGAAGGGGATGGGGATACAAGCCAGCCAGAAGGCGTATACAAGCAAAGAGACAGCTCCAAATGTACATTGGGCTGCCTCTTGTGGCTTGTTTATTATGATGATGGATGCGTAAGGCCTTGTTACACCAGGAAGAAGGATACGCCGAGTATGATATATACCACGAGCAGGAGTAGGCCTTCGTACCAATTGGTTGAACCATCTTGGGTAATGGACTTGGCAATAAATACGGATACGCCAATGGCGACCAGTTCAATGGTTGTAAATACGATATCCATGGTTCTGCCTGTGAAGTAGCTGACAAAAATCAGTACAGGAGCTACGAAAAGTGCGATCTGCAAACTGCTGCCGACCGCAATCTCGACGGCGGCTCCAATTTTATTTTTCATGGCAAGCATGATGGCTGCACTGTGTTCGGCCGCATTACCGATGATGGCCACCAGGAATGCACCGACAAACAGTTCGCTAAGTCCAAATTCCGAAGTGAAGACTTCAAGCGTGCCGACCAGCCATTCACTGACAAAGGCAACCATGACCGTTGCGAGCACCAGGTAGAGAATAGACTTTTTCTTGGACCATGCCGGAGCATGTTCATGCGGCAGCTCTTCATCGCGATCCTCAGTGACGTCTGCAAGGTAGTTCTTATGCGTCACCATGGAGAATAATAACCAGGCAATATACGCGAGAATGAGCAATCCGGCTACGATGAGACTAAGTGTATTGGTGTCTTTCTGTGTAATGGAATGTGTATTGAGAAAGACTGCCGGAATAAACAGCGCAATGATGGCAACAATCATCAGGGATCCATTCAGACCTGCGAGTGAAACATTATAATTCTGAATTTTGAACTTGAGTCCCCCGGCAAAAATACTTAACCCAAGCACTAACAGCAGATTACCGATGATGGATCCTGTCAGACTTGCTTTGACCATGTCGAACAGTCCCTCTTTAACGAGGAAAATGGCAATAATCAATTCGGCGGCATTGCCGAAGGTCGCATTCAAGAATCCACCCAGCCGCTGTCCGGCGTAGTGGGCAACATTTTCGGTGGCTTTGCCTAAAAAACCGGCCACAAAAATAACCGAAATGGCTGATATCACGAACTGTAGAATCGAATCCCATTTCAAGAAGTGGGCGATGGCACTGAGTGCAAAGAACACAATCAGCAAAATGGATGAAATCCGGTTTCTCACAACAAACACCTCGGTTATAAAATTATTTTGTTTTGAATTGCATGTAAATCGCTTATGAGATTATTTTCATATTTCAATATAACCAAATGGTGGTAGGTTGTAAACGCATCTTTTTGAGTTTAATTTGCTTTTTGGGGTGGAAAGGATTTAAAATACGAGTAACGAAGTGAAGGAGGATGTGGCATGGCAGAACAACTTCAACTGGAGAGCGGAAACATCCGGATTGCCGATGACGTGGTTGCGAAAATTGCCGGAATGGCTGCAATGGAAACGCCCGGAATTGCCGCAATGTCTGGAGGTTTGTCAGAGGGCTGGGCGAAGCGACTCAGCGGTAAAAACGTACAGAAAGGCGTGAGCGTTGAGGTCGGCCAGCTGGAAGCAGCCATTGACCTGCGCATCATCGTCCTGTACGAAACCCCGATTCATGAAGTTTCCCGTATGCTTCAGCAGAACGTAAGAGAAGCGGTAGAGACCATGACCGGATTACGCGTGGTTGAAGTCAATGTAAAGGTAGAAGGCGTATCTTTCAAAGGCGACGATCTGTAGACATCGCAATCCGCAATGGAGAACAGGATACATCAACCTGTTCTTCATCTTGATAGACAGAATTGTCAAACGAGTACACACAAAAAGGCTGCGCATCCATTAGGTGCACAGCCTTTTTTTATGTTGTTTTTTACCGAATCCGACGAATGGACTCCCGTGAACGAAGAGCAGGAGAGGTACGAGTCTGTGTCTGTACAGTCACGGACTTCGTTTTCTCTTCCTTGATTACGTCCAGATTGTTGGTGCGCGAGATACTGAGCAGAATGCCCATGGCGACCATCATCACAAAGAGTGAGGTACCCCCATAACTGATAAACGGAAGCGTGACACCCGTCACCGGAATGGTTTGAGTTACACCACCGATGTTGATAAATGCCTGAATCGCGATCAATCCCATAATGCCAATGCCGACCAATGTTCCGAATGGATCGGGACAGCGGAGAGAGACAATAATTCCTCGCCAGATGAAGTACAGGTAAACGAGCAGGAATAATGTACTTCCGATGAACCCGAGTTCTTCACCAATGACGGAGAAAATAAAGTCATTATACGCATTTGGCAAATAGTGAAGCTTCATCGTACCTTGTCCAATCCCGGAACCTGTCATGCCGCCATCACCAATGGCAACAAGGGAACGGTAGAGGTTAAGACTTCCGCCATTAATATCGGATAATGGATTCAGGAAAGCTTGGATACGTCCGATCTTGTAGTTCTGCTCCGCAGTGACAGCTGTTGTAGCGGTCGTCGTGTCGGAGGGAGACATGGAAGAAAATAGGGAATTTGCTCCGAACGCCAGGGCTCCACCGAGTACAACCAAGAGAATCGAACCTAAGATATGTTTCATACTGGCTCCACCGGCATAAATCAAGAGACCACAAGTGGACACCAGAATGAAGGTGGTACCAAAGTCTGGTTGCAGCATGATCAGTCCTGCGATGAATCCAACGATGAACAAGACGGGAAAATAACCTGTCTTGAAAACTCTGAATTTCTCACCTTTTTTGGTGATCAGAGCAGAGAGATATAGAATGATAGCAATTTTGGCGAATTCCGCAGGCTGAAGACTGAAGCCGAAAATGTGAATCCAGCTTCGTGCACCGTTCAATACTGCGCCTGAGATCAAAACAATCACCAGCATGACCGTAGTGATCAGGAAAAAGGGTGCATAGAGCTTTTTGTACTTGTTGAAGCGGATATTCATGGCAAAGAACATGCCAAATAGACCGATAATCGCCCACATAAGTTGTTTTTTCGTGAAGTAAAGGGCATCATTGTTAAATCTGTCGCTTGCGATTGCAATGCTGGAACTGGAGCTGAATACCATCACCAGTCCAAAGCCCACCAACAATAAAGTGAGGATTAGCAGTTGAAAATCCGGCGTGCCTCTCTTCGTTTTCGTTTGGGCCGTTTGTTGTTTCATCGTTTGGCCCAGCCTATGCTTCCAGCAGTTCTTTAAGCTGCTGTAATTTTTGGGCTGCCAGCTTCACGACTGGTTGGGGAACGGAAGAGTCATAGTCCAGGCCGTGAGGGAAGGTGGCTTTGCCAAGGTACACTGCTTCAACAGCAAGAACGGTATCCGGTTTTTCCAATTTGCCTTCCACGGCGCGGGTATTAATGCGTACAAAGTATTCTGAGTTGGTTTGTTCATCTTCAATTTTGTAGTCGTATGTAGCACGGTAATATTCCCATTGCCACCGGACAAATCCGACTTTCTCGGCGCTCTCATCCAGGTATGCCAAGTCGCTCTTCAAGCCATCCAAGCCTGTATTCTCAAAAATCATAAGCGTTTGATCCTCCTCATAAGCTTCCGAGTATAATTTCTCGAGTATTTCTCTAGTTCATGATAGTATGTTTCCCCTTCCCGTGCAAGCTTTCCAAGGGCGTTTCGTATCGGTTTTCTTCCAATTCTGCTACAATATACAGCAATAGGTTCGAAGAGGCAGGTTCGGGCTTGATATAAGTCCCGTTCAAGATTGAAAGGATGGAGAGACATGACTAATAATATATGGTGGGAAGATCTGCAGATCCACATGGTGGAATGGCGGCGTCACCTTCATCGCAATCCAGAGGTTTCCTTTCATGAGGAGAAGACATCCTCTTTTGTAGCGGATATGTTGGAGAGCTTTGGCGTTGAAGTAAGGCGTCATGTTGGTGGTCACGGGGTCATTGGTACAATCCGTGGCGACAAGCCGGGTCCTGTCGTCATGCTGCGAGCTGATATGGACGCACTGCCGATTCAGGATGAAAAGAATATCGAGTATGCTTCACAACAAGCAGGAGCAATGCATGCATGCGGCCACGATGGTCATATCTCCATCTTGCTCGGTACGGCATTGTATTTCAGCCGTCACAAGCAGGAGATTCGAGGAGAGATTCGCTTTTTATTCCAACCAGCAGAAGAACTTCTTCCAGGCGGTGCAGTCCAGGTTATTGCGGATGGTGCGCTTGAAGGTGTAGATGTCATATACGGAATTCATCTGTGGACTCCGCTCCCTGTAGGTGTGGTTGCCAGTAAAGCAGGACCAATGATGGCGGCGGCGGACGATTTTTACATTGAGATCAAGGGCAAGGGTGGACACGGCGGGATGCCGCAATCCACAATAGATAGTCTTATCGCCGGTTCTGCGCTTGTGATGCAGCTTCAGACGGTTGTCAGCCGTTCGGTGGATCCCTTACAGCCGGCGGTGCTGACCATTGGCACAATGCAGGCGGGATCTGCTCAGAATGTAATTGCAGAGCAATGTAAAATGAGCGGTACAGTTAGAACGTTTGATGAAGAGACCCGAAACGTGATGAAAGAGCGTGTGCTTACCATGGTAGACCAGACAGGGACAGCCTATGGAGCAGAGACACAAGTGAAATATATTATGGGATATCCACCTGTGGTGAACGATGAACAGGAGACAGCACGTTTCTTCAGGGAAGCTACAGAGTTATTTGGGGCAGAACGAGTACAAGCCTCCCCGATGCTGATGCCAGCGGAAGATTTTGCGTATTATCTGCAGAAGGTTCCAGGGTGCTTTATGTTTGTTGGAGCAGGCAACCCGGATAAAAATGCGATCTATCCGCATCATCATCCGATGTTTGATTTTGACGAAGACGCGATGCAGACGGCCGTGAGATTATTTATCGCCATGGCTAAGGGTTACACAGCCGAATGACTTTAGATGCAGTTGGGCATCCTGTTCATACCGAGGTATGGGCAGGGTGTTTTTTCATGGATTTTTTAGAGTTTGTTCAATAAGTCCACTTTTCGTTACTGAAATAAGACTTGTTGAACTCGGAATTATACAGGTTCATTTTCGGAAGCAGCCGGAACTGGACTTTTTTGTGATAGGAGGAAGGCGCGAATGGAAGGAACAGAACATATGGGTAGAACGGATGCTTGCATTGTTCAGCGAGATTTTACAGTTTTGCTGGAAGTCGGCCACCCCGGATTCGAAAGGGCAAGAGAGCAGCTTGGGATGTATGCTGAACTGGTCAAGACACCCGCAGCATTTCATACCTACCGAATCACTCCGCTGTCGCTCTGGAATGCAGCTGCGCTAGGGTGGAATTCAGATCAGGTCATCGCAAGTCTGGAGCTGGTATCGCGTTGGAACGTGCCTGCTGCACTGATACAGGATGTTCGGAGAATTATGGATCAGTATGGCAAATTAAAGCTGCATTCCGAAGCAGATCACACCAGAATGCGCCTTTACAGTGAGGATGAACGGTTGCTCGATGAATTAAGTGGATTGAAAACAATAGCTGCCTTTCGTATGGAACGTAAGGACGCTCATCAACTTATGCTCCCGGGAGAACAGCGAGGGTTACTAAAAAGGGAATTAACACGACTGGGTTACCCCGTACTTGATTATGTGGGGTATCGGAAGGGAACCGAGCTTTCATTTGAATGGCGAACCAATGATTCAGGGGCTCACTCTGAGCGATTTGCACTGCGTTCTTACCAGAAAGAGGCTGTGGACGCATTCGAAGGCAGTGAGGGCATGGGAGGAAGCGGGCTACTTGTACTTCCTTGTGGGGCAGGCAAAACGGTCATTGGCATGGCCGTGCTGGAGCGGCTTCAATGTGAATGCCTTATTTTGACGTCCAATACAACGTCTGTGCGACAGTGGATTCAGGAAATTCAAGACAAAACCACGATCACCAGCGAACAGATTGGTGAGTATTCAGGTCAGAAAAAACAGGTGAAACCTGTGACTGTAGCTACATATCAGATTCTTACACACCGGAAATCAAAAGATGCTGATTTTACCCATATCAAACTGCTCAGTGAGCGGCAATGGGGGCTGATCATATATGATGAAGTACATTTGCTTCCAGCGCCGGTGTTTCGTGCAACTGCGGATATTCAAGCTACGCGAAGGCTGGGATTAACAGCCACGTTGGTTCGAGAGGATGGCTGTGAACAGGATGTATTTTCGTTAATTGGTCCGAAGCTCTATGACATGCCGTGGAAACAACTGGAGCAGCAAGGGTGGATTGCTGATGTACAATGCCAGGAGATACGTATCCCATTCTCCCCGGAATTAAGATCGAATTATCTGCAAGCCGAGGTTAAGCATCAATTTCGATTGGCTGCAGAGAATCCGGCGAAGGTACGTGTGGTGAAGCGTTTGCTGGAACGTCATCAGGATTTGCCTGCACTAGTAATTGGACAATATCTGGACCAACTAGAGTTGATTGCCCGGGAAATTGAAGCACCTTTAATCTCCGGAACCATGTCACAGCAGGAGCGAATCAAATGGTTTGGCGCTTTTCGACGTGGAGAGATTAAAACGATTGTTGTATCCAAGGTTGCCAATTTTGCTGTAGATCTGCCCGATGCTGCTGTTGCGCTTGAAATATCCGGGAGTTTCGGTTCAAGGCAGGAAGAGGCACAGCGGTTGGGACGAATTCTGAGACCGAAAGCGGGGGAAAATAAAGCATATTTCTATGCGCTGGTATCGAAGGATAGTAAGGAACAGGAGTTTGCATTAAACCGTCAGATGTTCTTGGTGGAGCAGGGATATGAATATGCTATCGTTCATGAGAACGAATAGCCCATTTATACTCGCGAAAAGAGGAGGGATTGGGAAATGTCTTCATCTGGACCAACAAATGAACCTGTGGTACTGAACCTTGATTCATGGTCAAAGCTTACTTGGGTGGAACAAAAAGTACTTGGTGCAATTTTTCACAAACATGCTGGTCAGCCTTTTTCCTCCCTCATGCCGCGAGAACAATGGGCCATCGAAGGACTAAGTGTCGCAGAAGCCAATTCTTCCTTCGCCCACCTTCGGCAGCAAAAATGGATCGAATCTGTGCATAAGAGTTGGGGGGAGCGACTATTCTATATTCCTGCTTCACTGATCGAGACATTGACTATTGCTTATGCGCAAAGAGTGGGCATAACCGTCAAACAGGATATAAATTTTGCTCATGTAATACAGGAGGGAAAGTCGGATGTTGCTGGAGAGTTACTTCATCTGATTGCTTGGATCGGAAGAGAAGGACTTCCTTTGACAGGTAAAGGCACTATACATAAGAAAAGTGTTCAAAAATTAAGTATGATCACGGTGTTATCTTCGACAGACTTTGATGGTTTGGGTATCCGATATGAACATTCGGAGTTGTATCCGACCCACGTTGCCATTCTTCTGGATCTACTTCTTAGTCTGAATCTGGTTCAGAAGTCAGATGGGCGAATCCAGATTCAAGATCATCAATTAAAAAAATGGTTAGGGCTATCGTGGACACAGATGCATAGGGAAATATATCAAGCGTGTATGGAAAGATACGGAGAAGTTGAACCCGCGTTACAGCATTTCCGTTATCAATTGGCAGTGCTTGTTCCAGAAAAGAACATATGGTGCCGTATAGCGAATTCGGAGCTGAAA
Organism: Paenibacillus sp. CB74; assembly: GCF_055687625.1. Classification (NCBI taxonomy): domain Bacteria; kingdom Bacillati; phylum Bacillota; class Bacilli; order Caryophanales; family Paenibacillaceae; genus Paenibacillus; species Paenibacillus sp. CB74. Next base: position 709,077 of record NZ_CM146009.1, read on the forward strand.
CCACGAATTATGGGCTGGCTCTATGCCCTTGCTGGGTGGGGTTATGGTGAAGTTGGAGCGGATCAGTCGGGAGATCTGGCATTTCGTTGGCTGATCGACCCGCAGAGCCTTTTATATCGAGAACGAGAGATGGTAAGTGAGACGGAACCGAGTGGATTTTACATGCAGCCTGATTTCGAAATGTTGGTGCCACCGGAAGCAAGGCCTGATGTGATCTGGATGCTGGAGCAATGCGCAGAACGGGTAACGCGTGACCGGATGTCCATCTATCGCATGACAAGAGAACGATTCGTTTGGGCCTTAGCCAAAGGGCGTGGATTACGTGAAATGATGGAGTTTCTGGATCAATATGCCCTGACAGGCATACCGGAGAATGTACGTATTGCGTTGGAAGGGTGGGGAAGGGAGACGGTTGCTGTACCGTTGACTGTAGAAGGGAAGATGGAGGCAACGGAGGCAAGTACAGGTACCGAAGCGCCTTCGAAATTATTAGAAGAAGATGTGTTGACCGATGTATATGCTTCTTCTTTCTACACACCCGATAATCAAGGACTGGTTGATGTTCCTGAACTTCTGCATGGGTTGGAGCGTGATCATTCTGTCATTGAGAAGAAGTTCTCTCTGCTCGGATTGGAGGAGATACCGGAGACCTGGTACAAGGAGTGGCGTCGATATCATAGTTCAACCGCACGACAGATTGCTGCCAAAGCCATTGAGTGGCAGACCAAGCTGGGGATACAGCAGGAAAATTGTACGCGATACCTCATTCCACACCAGGTAGAGGGCCATGAACAATGGACTTTAAGTGGTTGGTACATGCTGGATTCAAATGAACATACATCAGAGACGGAATGGCGTACATTCTCCCCGTCGGAGTGGGATACAATGCGTCTTATCCTGCCTGATGATGTTACAACCTGACTGTTTTTCGTGAATATCAGGTTGAAAGGCGAATTTTAAAGCTCTCGCTATTTCTAATTGCAGGAAAAACTCTTCTTAACTATTCATGGATATGCTATGATGGGGTAGTCTACGTTAAGTAGAACTTTATATATAGATAGGATGAATATTTCATGAGCGTAGCGGAAATGAACACGGTCGATATGGCCCAAGTGTTAACGGGCGCATATGAACTGGGCGACATGATTAACCAATCTGCCGAAGTATCGGATTATTTATATTGGAAGCAGCAAGTCGAGACTTCCCCTGAGATTCAGATGGGGATTCGGAAGCTGAATGCCAAGAAGGAATTGTTTGAAGAAACACAGCGTTTCGGTCATTTTCACCCGGATTATCATGCAGCGAAAGACCAGGTGAAGGCTCTGGAACAGGAGTTGGAAAATTTCGAGGCGGTGGTCCGCTTCAAACAGGCAGAGAAGTCCCTGGATGATATGTTATTCCAGATGTCAGAGACCATTGCATTCGCAGTGTCAACGACCATTAAGGTACCGAGCAATGATCCGAATCCGAAGGGCGGCTGCGGTAGTGGCGGCAAGTGTGGTTGCAGTTAAGTAATCATTATAGAAGGGCGGGGAACGATGATGTTTGCGGAAAGGACAGGATTCATTATTTGGGTCAGTGATTTGAAGGCTGCCCGTAATCTCGAAAAATATGGCACCGTGCATTATATCTCCCGCCGTATGCATTATGTGGTCATGTATGTTAATGCAGAACGGGCAGAAGATACGATGAAAAACGTGAAGCGACTTTCCTATGTGCGCAAGATCGAACGATCGTATCGTAATGAGATCAAAACTGAGTATGCCAGCAAAACCATGGACAAAACGAGCTTTTACGGAATATAGACGAGAAACTGGAGGGGCCCCTTGGGGTCGCTCTTTTCTTAAATTATGCACAAATGAACTTTAGTGAAAAAAAGTTACACTTACGCCTTGAGGTTGCGGGACTAATGTTGTAATATATTTGGTAATAAATAGATAGAAAGTCCTATCTGGTGGAGAGTGATTCCCATGCGTGATAAGGTGATGCAACGTTGGAGCACCTACGAGCCGTTTTTCGTGGCTCTTGGAGACAAGAAAGTGGCCGACATCGTCATTACCCATCATGCCAAGATGCGGTATGCAGACCGTATTGAGCCTGCACGTAGTGATGATGACCATATTGCGGCGTGGTTATGGGAGTGTCTGAAGCAGGACCGTATAACACCATACTACCGTAATGAACAGGACGTCTACCTGATTGATGAGGATCTGGTGGTGGTCGCCGAATTTTCCGAACTTGAAGGGGAATATGATATTGCGGGCAACCCCTTGCACAAAATGATCGTAGTTACGTTTCTGGGACGAATGTCGGAGACCATTGAATTAAGGGACTTGAAGTCATACTATTCATGGTTAAGACACTCAAGAAGAATGACGTTGGTCAAAAATAGCCGTAAGCATAAGTAAGTTGATTAGATTCAATATGAGATTCAATATGTTGAAATCATAGATTCAAGTCGTATCGCATGCAGACAAGCTGCATGCTTTTTTTGTTGCCAAGCGGGAAATCGGCTACAATATAGAGAGTGTAATCGAAGAGGGGCGAAGATATGAATTTTCACCAATTGCATATTTTTTATACGGTAGCAGAGAAAGGAAGCTTCTCGGCTGCTGCACAAGCATTACATATGACTCAACCGGCAGTGACGATGCAGATTCAATCATTGGAGGACTATTTCGGGACCAAGTTATTGCATCGTTCCACCAAAAAAATAGAATTATCCGAGGCGGGTCGGACATTATTACCTCATGCCAAACGAAGTGTAGAACTGGTTAGACAGACGGATGAAGCGATGTCAGCGTTTACCCAAATGTTACAGGGCCGACTCCAGCTTGGAGCTAGTTTAACGATCGGGGAATATGTACTTCCACGTATGCTCGGACCTTTTGCACTTCAATATCCGGATATTTCAATCGTCATGAAAGTGATGAATACAACGCAAATTATGGATGATATCTTAAAGCACCAGCTTAATTTTGGTCTGATTGAAGCGCCAGTACACCATCCGGACATGATTGTAGAGCCTGTCATGCAGGACGAGCTGAAACTGATTGTACCTGCCGGGCATGATCTGGCTAAGCGTAGCAAAGTGAATATTGAGGATGTCATGAATTATCCCTTTGTACTGCGTGAGAAGGGCTCAGGTACTCGTCAGGTGATGGAAGACCAATTGCAAAAGAAAAAGATTGATCCACAGGAAATGAATGTTGTGATGGAACTTGGCAGTACAGGAGCGGTAAAATCAGCCGTGGAGGCAGGGGTAGGCATTACGATGTTATCTCCTTCTTCCGTGCAGCATGAACTGGCTCTGGGACTTGTTCATATTGTGGATATCCGAGGACTCGAATTCAAACGGCAATTCTATGCCATCCATCTAAAATCGTCCTTGTTGCCCCTGTCGGCAGTGGCTTTCCTGAATTATCTGCGCCAACAGGAGCAACCTGAGCCGGAGTCCAAGACGGGGAAGGCATAATCGTTCGCACCATTAATGATAGATAAGATGTAATCACAAACCACTTTTGGAAAGAAAGGAGTTGTTGTACATGAATCAAAGCAAAGGACGCTGTGATCTGCATACCCATAGTCAGGCATCGGATGGAATGCAGCCACCTGCTGATAATGTGAAGCTTGCCAAACAAAAAGGGCTATCGGCGGTTGCTCTAACAGACCATGATACAGTTGCTGGTGTAGCGGAAGCACAGCAAGCGGGAAAAGAGTACGATATTGATGTTGTTGCCGGAGTGGAGATCAGCACTCGGGCTGGCGGAAAAGATATTCATGTGCTCGGATATTATGTGAATACGGAGGATGAGCCATTCCTGCAACGGTTGCGCGGATTACGAGAAGCGCGAGATGAGCGGAATCATCTCATTATCGCGAAGCTTCAGGAACTTGGGCTTGATATCAGCTGGCAGGAAGTACTGGATGAGCTGGGACGGCCACTAGAGCCTGACGAGAGTATCGGCAGACCTCATATGGCTGATGTGCTGGTGAAGAAGGGATATGCGGTTGACATGCGGGATGCATTCGATCGATACCTTGCTGAAGGCAAGCCTGGCTTCGTATCTGTACCCCGCGTTGCGCCGAAGGATGCGTGCGAATGGATCAGAGCCGCAGGTGGAGCCGCAGTGATTGCCCATCCGGGCCTCTATGAAGATGATGAATTGGTACGGCGAATCATTGAGGATTGCCGTCCAGATGGACTCGAAGTGTTTCACTCGGACCATGAACCGGAAGATGAGCGCAGATACGCCGAGATGGCTAAGGATTATGGGTTAATTGAGACTGGCGGATCCGATTATCATGGGGAACGGCAAGGTGTCGTTTTCCACGGGGATCTGGGTAGCAAGACCGTAATGGTTGATGTGTTGGAAAGGCTGAAGGCAGCTGCCTCACAGCAAAAGGGAGTATAAGCTAAACGTGGTAACGCTTTTTATGACCACAATGAATTCTGCGTTAGAGAGATACATGTTAGGGACGTTTGAGAAAAGGACATGGAGCATGCAAGGGATAAACCTGCATGTATTCATGTCCTTTTTTTGTGTGCCAAAAAGAGTCTATGTAATCGAATAATTGACCCAAGCGCCGCGTGTAGCTCCAAGACGCTCGAATAATTGTTGTGCTCGTTCATTAGTCACGGCTGTGATCCAGGACATATAAGCACACCCATGTTCACGTGTATATTGCTGGCAGTGTGCAAATAACTTGGCTTCTGCTTCGCCTTCTCTGAATGCTTCCGTAACAAATAAATCATTCATGATTGCGACACGCTCTGCTTTCATTGTGCTGTAAGTGAAGAACAGGGTGGCAAATCCGATAAGCTCCCCGTCCTGCTCTGCCACGAATTGAGCACCGATCTGCTGATTAAGCAGGTTATTAATCAAAAGCTGGATGGATTGATCACCAGGCCAGGGGTTGTTGTAGAATCCCACCACATAGTCATGCATTAATACCATCAAGGGTTTCAGATCATCAGGTTGAGTTTCTCGAATATGTATGGTCATGGTACACTTCCTTAAAAGTAGTTTTATTCGTGAGAATTGAATTATTATACATTTAAAAGAATTAATATTCAACAAAAACGATAAATAAGATGAACTTCACATTAGTATTGAAACAATTTTGATGCATCCACAAAAATCCCCTGAACCGTTATGGTCAGGGGATTTTTCTACTGTTACATCTATATAAGTGGAACTAATCTTTAGTTCCACTTATATAGCCTTATCCATTTTTAATGGTGGATGGCAAACTCTTGATCAATTCATCATTTGGCGTGACAAACAAGGTCTTTTGATGATCATAAATGACAAAACCAGGCTTCGCACCACTTGGTTTGCGTACATGACGGATAAACGTATAATCCACAGGCACACTGCTGGACTCCTTGGCTTGGCTGAAGTAGGCAGCAAGCTGTGCTGCTTCTTCCAATGTAGCTTCACCAAAGTCCGTGCTGCGAATGACGACATGTGAACCTGGAATGTCTTTGGTATGCAGCCAGGTGTCGTTGGAAGAAGCGAGGCGATTCGTCACGTACTCGTTCTGGAGGTTGTTTTTGCCCACAAGAATATCAATTCCCTCTGAGGACGTAAACTGGTGTACGGTCGGACGATCACTTTTCTTTTTCTTTTTACCCTTTTTATTGCGGTCACGAAGGTATCCTTGCTGCACAAGCTCGTCCCGTATTTCCTCAATGTCGTTCATCGATGCAATGGATAGCTGCTGTAACAGGTTATCCAGATAGTCAATTTCGTCTTTGGTTTTGCCAAGCTGCTCATGAATGACAGCCAGACTGTTTTTGTATTTGTTATACCGCTTGAAATAACGTTGTGCGTTGTCAGACGGTGTGAGCAGCGGATCAAGCTGAATGGTAATGTTGGCTTGGTCTTCGTCGTAGAAGTTCACAAGCTCCACGCTCTTGTCCCCTTTGTGGACCTGATGCAGGGAGGCAAACAGCAACTCACCCCATAGTCTGAACTTGTCCGCATCGTCTGCTTCCAGCAGATCCTTGTTCAGGTTGTCCAGCTTTTTGATATTCTTGCTTCGCTCATTTTGCAGAAAACGGAGCAGATCACTTACTCGCTGTTTAACCGTGTCCCGTTCAGCCTTGTCTCCATAATAATCTTCCATGCACTTGCTCATCGTGTCATACGTTTTCTCCAAGTCTTGAATGCTCTCAAGATGAACGGCGGAGAAAATCATTTTGCCTTTGGCATTCATTCCGGTTACAGGCGTGTAGCGATGATCTCTGACAGGACCCATCACGGCTTCAAAAGCGTTCCAGAGCGCATCAATCTCAACTCGGCTCTCACCCTCAACCACAGCCTGGGTGTTCCCTTTGCCTTCAGCAGCAATCCCACGGGCAGCAATCTCGCCAGCAATTAACGGGCTAAGACCGCTAAAGGAGTTCACAAGCCAGCGTGATGCCTCTTCTTCAACGGCTTGATAGCTGTCCTCGAATGCTGTACGACTCACTTCGAGCGGATTACTCTTATGTTGCTCAGGTGGGGCAGTATACGCGAAACCTGGCATGATTACCCGGTAGCTGCTGATGGACGGAGTCACATGATGAATGCCATCCAGAATCGTTCCTGTAACGGGATCAAGCAAAATAATGTTACTGTGACGACCCATTAATTCAATGATGATCCGTTTAACCGAAACATCCCCCAATTCGTCGCGCTGGCGCACATCGATGTGGATGATACGTTCCATGCCAATCTGACGGATCTCCTCAATGATTGCACCTTCACAGTGCTTGCGGAGCAGCATGCAGAACATGGGTGCTTCCGTAGGATTAAGGAATATTTTTTCCGTAAAATGCACACGGGGATATGTTGGGCTTGCCGAAACAAGCAATTTACTATTACCGCGCTGAGCTCGCAGTGTGAGAACTACGTCATGACCATTCGGCTGATGGATTTTGCTGATACGTCCACCAATGCAGCCTTGCAATTCATGAACAATGGCCCGTGTTACGATGCCGTCCAATGCCATTTTTTCCACTTCCTCTCTCTATCGAGCACCTGCATTTGTCATGCGCAATGCTTCATCTATATAACTGAAACGTGCAACCAGATATGTAAAAAAACAAGGACCGGATGCAGATTCTTCGTTGCTTACCTGTTGAACACTGAACATGGTACTGCGCAGAACATCGCAGACCTTTATTTTAGCCTATTCTGTCCATCAGGGAAAGGATTCACCTTCCGGGTGCTAATCACAGACCTGTCCGAATACATATAGAGCAGGTAGTTTGTCCGGCATTGTGTACAGCCTGTCGACCAGCACGCCGGTGAAGCATGTGAGCTTATTTAGCAGATGAAATACAGACTGGGAGGGAAACATGAAGCATGGAACATACCAAGTGGCATCAACTTAGTGATGAAGAGCTTCGTAACACTCTTGGCGTCAGCCCGCAGGAAGGATTGACGGATGAAGCTGTAGCAGAGAAGAGGAAAGTGGTCGGTTCGAATGAGCTGAGCGAGGGGAAACGTATATCTCCGATTACATTGCTCTTGAATCAGTTCAAGGATTTTATGGTGCTGGTGTTGATGGGAGCAACGTTGGTATCCGGATTGCTGGGTGAGTATCTGGATGCGGTAACGATTGTGGCCATTATCGTACTGAATGCCATTCTGGGGTTTGTACAGGAATTCCGAGCTGAACGATCACTTCGTGCATTAAAACAGTTGTCTGCACCTCTCGCCAAAGTGCTTCGTTCAGGCCAGGAAGTACACCTTGCAGCCAAACAACTTGTCCCTGGGGATATCGTCATGGTAGAGAGTGGGGACCGCATTCCTGCTGATGTGCGCTGGCTGCAAACGAACAGCCTGGATGTGGAGGAGTCTGCTCTTACCGGGGAATCGGTTCCCGTAAGCAAACATTGCCTTCCGATTGCCGATGAGGACGTTCCGCTTGGTGATCAGAAGAATATTGGTTTTATGGGCACCATGGTCACTCGTGGTACGGCCAAAGGTGTGGTTATCCGTACAGGCATGGAGACGGAGATGGGCAAAATCGCCGATCTGATCCAGAATACGGAGGAGCAGGAAACACCCTTACAGCACAGGTTGGAACAACTGGGCAAAATTCTGATTTTTGTCGCATTGGGATTAACCATTATGGTTGTCGTCGCCGGCATATTGCACGGACAACCAGCCGTTGGCATGTTCCTGGCAGGGGTCAGCCTTGCGGTGGCTGCCATACCGGAGGGTCTGCCGGCCATTGTAACCATTGCACTCGCACTAGGCGTGCAGCGTATGATCAAACGTAAAGCCATTGTACGCAAACTGCCTTCTGTCGAAACCCTTGGCTGTGCATCCGTAATCTGTTCGGACAAGACAGGCACGCTCACCCAGAACAAGATGACGGTAACGGATGTATGGCTGGAGGGACGCAGCATCAAGGTTACCGGGGATGGTTATGCACCTGAAGGGCAGATGCTGGAGAATGGCCGAACGGTGGAACTGAAGAGTGACCAGTCGCTACGCAGAATGCTTCAGATTAGTGCGCTATGCAACAATGCAAGTATTGTGGAGACCATTGCAAACGAGTCTGGAAGCAAGAAAAAGGGCAAGGATAACAAAAAAGACGGCAAGAAAAATACCAAAAAAGATGATTTCCAAGAAGAAATGGTTAAGCGAGAAAATGTATTCTGGGAGTTGAAGGGAGATCCGACGGAGGGGGCGCTCGTCACACTGTCCTCCAAAATGGGGCTTACTCCTGCTGGCCTCAAAGAGCTGTATGCCCGGGAGCAGGAGTTCCCGTTTGATTCGGAGCGCAAACGCATGTCGGTCCTGGTTCATCATCAGGGAGGCCGAATGATCTACACCAAAGGTGCACCGGATGTGTTGATCGGACACTGCAGTTATATTTTGTGGGAAGGTAAAGTCGTACCTTTCACTGGAACGCTGCGGCAGAAAGTGATGGCAGCCAACGAGAGCATGGCCGGAGCGGCACTACGTGTCCTCGGAATGGCCTATCGTGAAGTGCGGCCGGAAGAAAAAGTGGCCGACGAACACGCCGCCGAGAGTCAGCTTATATTCGTAGGGCTTACAGGCATGATTGATCCGCCACGTCGTGAAGTGCGCGATGCAATTGCAACATGCCGCAAGGCGGGGATACGAACTGTCATGATCACAGGTGATCATGGTACAACGGCAGAAGCCATTGCTCATCAACTCGGGATTCTTCCACGCGGCGGTGCTTCTCTAAGTGGTCAGCAGCTGGCAGGCATGACGGATGAGCAGCTGGATAAACAGGTAGAGGGTATCTATGTGTTCTCAAGAGTGTCTCCTGAACATAAGCTTCGCATCGTGAAATCTTTGCAGCGCAAAGGACATGTCGTTGCCATGACGGGGGATGGGGTGAACGACGCTCCGGCGATTAAAGCGGCTGACATCGGGATCGCGATGGGCATTACAGGAACGGATGTCACGAAGGAAGCTTCGGCGCTTATTCTGAGTGATGATAACTTCTCGACGATTGTGGCGGCCATAGAAGAAGGTCGTAATATTTATGAGAACATTCGTAAGTTTATCCGTTATTTGCTGGCATCGAACGTGGGTGAGATTCTAACCATGTTCTTTGCAATGATGATGGGCTTGCCACTGCCGCTTGTACCTATTCAGATTCTATGGGTTAACCTGGTGACGGATGGTTTGCCTGCAATGGCGCTCGGGGTAGATCAGCCGGAAAAAGATCTGATGGAACACAAACCCCGTGGTGCCAAAGAAAACATTTTTGCCCGCAGACTGGGTTGGAAAATTGTCAGCCGGGGTGTATTGATTGGACTATGTACACTCGGAGCGTTCTGGCTTACCCTTCAGGCTGCGCCGGATAACCCGGGTCAATTGATTAAAGCACAGTCTGTGGCTTTCGCTACACTCGTATTGGCGCAGCTCATTCATGTCTTTGATTGCCGCAGTTCGCGCTCCATCTTCCATCGAAATCCACTGCAAAACAAATATCTCGTTCTTGCCGTGATTTCATCGGTTGTACTGATGCTGGTTGTCATGTACGTTGAACCGCTGCAGCCGATCTTTAAAACCGTACCGCTAGGTTTGCGTGAATGGGCAATTTGTATCGTTGCTGCTGGCATTCCAACGTTCCTTATGGGCGCGGGCAGCGTGTGGGGTGGTCGTCGTAACCGCCGCCGTATGGGTGGTTCTGGACGCTTCGTACCGAAAAGTACAAAGTTTTCAGCATAAAATCAATACCTTTTCCTTACCCATTTCGTTATGCTATCCTCAAAATGATTCGAAGCGGCAGCTTTGGCATTTTGCAGGATAGCTTTTTTGTGTAAACGTTGAATATGAATTTCTATGGTAATCCTGTAGAAGAGCAAGAATATAGCTTTGGCAGCAGACTGCCAAAAGGAGTGGGCAAGATGATGGAATTTACGAAAATGCATGGACTTGGTAACGATTTTATCGTTGTATTTGGTGAAAAGGAGCTTCCGGCAGATGCTGCAGAATTGGCTGTGAAATGGTGCAACCGTTTCTTCGGCATCGGTGCGGACGGCCTGGTCTATATACTGCCTTCGGAAAAGGCGGACTTTCAGATGCGCATCATGAACTCGGACGGATCGGAAGCAGAACAGTGCGGTAATGCCATTCGCTGTGTATCCAAATATGTATACGATCATGGTCATGTTAACCAGGAGCAAATTACCATTGAAACGATTGGTGCAGGGGTACAGCCTGTGAGTCTCAACATTCGTGATGGTAAAGTGGAAACGGTTCGTGTGGATATGGGTGAGCCGATCCTGAACGGTCTTCAAGTGCCTACAACAGTGGATGCCAATCCGGTGGTTGATCACTACATTGAAGCGAACGGACATGCGTTCAAATTCACTGCCGTATCCATGGGTAACCCGCATGCCGTTATCTATGTTGATGATGCTGTTAATTTTGATCTCACGACGTGGGGCCCGCTTCTTGAAGTACATCCCATGTTCCCGAAAAAAATCAATGTGGAATTCGCAACAGTTCGTGACCGTGGATATGTGGACATGCGTGTATGGGAACGTGGAGCTGGCCCAACACTGGCTTGTGGAACCGGAGCTTGTGCAACACTGGTATCCTCTGTCCTGAATGGACATACAGATCGTACAGCAGTCATTAGCCTCAAGGGTGGGGATCTCCACATTGAGTGGAATGAAGCTGACAATCATGTGTACATGACTGGACCGGCTGAAGTTGTCTTCAAGGGAATCACTTCATAATAAGAAAACGGTGTAACCCAAGAGGCCTGCGGGCCTCTTTTTTTGTTAAAGGACAGTGCGTGTCTCCTGTACAGAGACATATTGGGTGTTATGTGGAAAGAAAGTCCATATGAGCTGGATATTCAACAAAAACCTGTGTTTTTCTTCGTTTTTTAGCGTTTTTTGTGTTACATTAGTATGAAAATGATCACAGCTAGGCGGGGGGAAAAGGGATGAAGGCGGATTTGCGCAAAGTTATGCAGGAACGAGTTCTCATTGGAGATGGGGCCATGGGAACCTATCTGTACCAAATGGGATTCCCGGTAGGGATTTCATATGAAGAGTTAAACTTGATTTCACCTGAAGTAGTGGCAGAAGTACATCGCCGTTATCGGGACGCAGGTACAGAGATATTTGAAACGAATACGTACTCTGCCAACTATGACAAGTTGTCCAAGTTCGGCTTGGAGTCCAAAGTGGAGGATGTGAACCGGACCGGCGTTCGTATTGCCAAAGAGGTGGCTGGAGCTAACGGTTATGTTCTTGGTGCAGTAGGCTCTATTCGCGGAGGCAAACGGACAAACGTCTCCACAAGTGAACTGAAACGCTTTTATCAACAACAGATCTTTGCACTGCTTGATGAAGGCGTGGATGGTATTCTGCTTGAGACCTTCTATGATATCGAGGAAATGGATATTGCCCTTTTGCAAGCGCGCAAGCTAAGTGATCTACCCGTGATTGGACAGTTCGCGGTAGAGGATGTAGGACACACACTGGACGGATACACAATGCCCGAAGCATTCCGGATCATGCGGGAGCAGGGTGCGGACGTGATTGGTTTTAACTGTCGCTCAGGTCCAAATGGAATTATGCGTGCCATGGAAACCGTCTCCGGACGTATTGGTATTCCAATGTCTGTTTATCCGAACGCGGGTGCAGCAGATTATGTGGATGGTCAGTTCCGTTATGGTGCGACTCCGGAGTACTTTGGTCAGACTGCAGTGCAATTTGCGGAACTCGGTGCCCGAATTATTGGCGGATGCTGTGGTACAACGCCCGATCATATTACAGCCATGAAAGAGGCGCTCGCAGATTACGTACCTTCGCCTATTTTGGAGCCTGATCCATCAGAATCCAAACCGCGTATTGTACTGCATGAGCATGTGGATGAGCGCTCCGGACGTGGAGGCCAGCCTACGATTGTTGATCTGGTCAAGCAGCGTCACACGGTCATTGTTGAACTTGATCCGCCGCGTGATTTGGACATTGCCAAGTTCATGAAAGGTGCCGAGACCCTAAAAGCAGCAGGAGCAGACGCTCTGACACTGGCCGATAATTCATTAGCGGTTACACGAATGAGCAACATGGCGCTGGGTCACCTCGTTCAGGATCGCACGGGTCTCCGTCCATTGGTGCATATTGCCTGCCGTGACCGGAATCTGATTGGAACGCAGTCCCACATGATGGGGTTTGATGCTCTGGGCATTAATCACGTACTGGCTGTGACAGGTGATCCTGCAAGATTTGGCGATCTGCCGGGTTCAAGCTCGGTATACGATCTGACCTCTTTTGAAATCATACGCATGATTAAACAGTTGAACGACGGGGTGGCCTTCTCGGGTAAACCGCTGAAGCAGAAAGCTGGCTTTGTTATCGGAGCCGCATTTAATCCCAATGTGAAATATTTGGATAAAGCTGTACAACGTCTGGAGAAGAAAATTGCCTCTGGTGCAGATTACATCATGACTCAGCCTGTCTATGATCCGGAGTTGATTGTGGCAATGCACGAAGCGACCAAACACCTGGATGTGCCTATTTTTGTAGGTGTAATGCCACTGGCAAGTGGACGGAATGCAGAATATCTGCACAACGAAGTTCCCGGAATTCAGCTTTCGGATGAAGTGCGTTCCCGTATGGCAGGTCTGGAAGGCGAAGAGGGCCGTGCGACGGGGGTAAAAATTGCCAAGGAACTGCTGGACGTAGCAACAGCACATTTCAAAGGCATCTATCTTATGACACCGTTTATGTTCTACGGCATGACGGCCGAACTGACTCAATACGTATGGGAGAAGTCGGAGCATCAATGTCCTACTTGTTTCAACCCTAATAATCAATTACAATAGTAAAACGGATGTGATGCCGATGTCATTCAGTATGACCGGATACGGTCAATCCGCCTTTCATTTTGGCGGCTATAAGGTACAATTAGAGATCAAATCTGTTAATCATCGTTATTGCGAAGTGATGATGCGTCTGCCAAGAGAGTGGACGTATTATGAAGACGGTTTGAGGAAAATCGTACAGAGTCGTTTGAAACGTGGGCGGATTGATGTTTATGTAATGAAAGAAAAAGAGGAAGACCAGGCTCTTCCCGCTGTTCTGAATGAACAGACGGTCAGGGCCTATCTGCAGGCTGCAGAGCAACTGGAGACCCAATATGGAATGCAGGGCAAACCAAGTATTGTGGATATGCTTGGGCTGCCGGACGTTATGGTTCATTCGGATGGGACAAGTTCCATTCCCGAAGAGCAGAAGGACGAATGGGAGCGAGTTTTGCAGGAAGGATTGAAAGAGGCACTGTCCAGCCTTGAACAGATGCGCGCTCGCGAGGGTCTTCATCTGGCCAGTGATCTGGAACGGCGTATTACCCGTCTGGAGTCACTGCATACCGAGATGCTTGATCTTGCACCGACTGTGGTAAGTGATTATCGCAACAAGCTAAGACAGAGGCTTACGGAAATGCAGGAAGAAGGCTCTTTCCCTTTTGATGAGCATAAATTGGGTATGGAAATTGCAATGTTTGCCGATCGTTCTAACATAGAAGAGGAGCTTACGCGTCTACAGAGTCACTTTGGACAGAGCAGGGAACTGCTGAAAAGTGATGAGCCCGTAGGTCGTAAGTTGGACTTTCTAATTCAAGAGATGAATCGGGAAGTCAATACGATTGGATCAAAAGCCAACCATTTGGCTCTGGTGAATCGTGTTGTCGAAATGAAGGCAGAACTGGAGAAGATTCGTGAGCAAGCTGCGAATATCGAATGAACAGCCAAATTTCGGCAAAAGAGTCGCATGTATAGGGGGAAGAACCTGATTATGGCAATCAAACTCATTAACATTGGATTCGGTAACATCGTATCGGCGAACCGGATTATATCCATCGTGAGTCCGGAATCGGCGCCGATCAAGAGAATTATACAAGAGGCAAGAGATCGTCACATGCTGATTGATGCAACGTACGGAAGACGTACTCGTGCCGTAATTATTACGGATAGCGATCATGTCATTTTGTCTGCAGTTCAGCCTGAGACGGTCGCCCATCGTCTTTCTTCGAAAGATGATGATAACGACGAATAAAATGGAGTGTAATATGTCTAAAGGATTACTGGTAGTGTTGTCCGGCCCATCTGGGGTCGGGAAGGGTACGGTATGCAGCGCTTTGCGCAAACGGGTGCCGGAATTGATCTATTCCGTATCGGCGACAACCCGTCAGCCTCGTCTGGGTGAAGAACATGGTGTGAACTATTTCTTCAGAAGTCATGAAGAGTTCCAGAACATGATTGCTGAAGATCAATTGTTGGAACATGCGGAGTATGTCGGTAATTATTACGGAACACCGCGTGATTTTGTAGAGAAAACGATTAACGAAGGCCGTGACATCATTCTGGAGATTGAGGTTCAAGGCGCGTTAAAAGTGAAAGAGAAATTCCCGGAAGGAATCTTTGTTTTCCTGCTTCCTCCTTCATTGGACGAGCTGAAAGATCGCATTCAGGGCCGTGGTACCGAGAGCCAAGCGACCATTGATCACCGGATGTCCGTGGCGGTCGATGAGATCAGTCTGCTGGAGCAGTATGATTACGCTGTTGTTAATGATGAAATTGATTTGGCGTGCAAGAGAATAGAAAGCATCATAATCGCCGAACATTGTAAGATCAATAAATAATCCCTTTTGCCGCTGCAGAATGCGATATAAGTGGGGCAGTTGTCATATCATGTACTGAAGCACTCCCTTCGGGGAATGCCTGGATGAGAAGACATGCCACATCCGTTCTGTCAGGCGGCAACTTGCGATTATACTAATGCGAAGAGGTGTTTGTTAATATGCTGTATCCTTCTATTGATGAAATGATGAACAAAGTCGACAGCAAGTATTCCCTTGTTGTTGCTGCTTCCCGCCGGGCTAGACAGCTACGTGAAGGTGAAAAAACGGATTTAAGAGGTGCGAGATCCCATAAACAAGTTGGCGTTGCACTGGAAGAAATCTATGGAGACCTGCTCGTTGTCATCAAAGGACAGGACGAAGAAGAAGAGTAAGCCGCCTGCGGCTGCTCTTCAACTGCATACGGCGTAAGCCGGATTAATTGACAACCGCGAGGTTGTTATTTTTTTACGAATAAGCATATTTCAATGAACTCATTGTTTAGATGTCGTATAAATATCGGGGGAAATAAACATGTTGAACGGTAAAAAAATCGTGCTTGGTGTGACAGGCGGCATAGCCGCATACAAAGCAGCAACATTATGCAGCAGACTGGTGCAAAAGGGTGCGGATGTTCATGTCATTATGACAGCTTCCGCTACACAGTTTATTACCGAATTAACGCTGCAAACGTTAACCCGAAACACCGTATATACCGATACATTTGATGAGCGTGAGCCAGCAGTCGTATCTCATATTCATCTGGCTGATCTGGCTGATCTTGTTCTGGTTGCCCCGGCTACCGCCAATGTGATTGCCAAGATGGCACATGGCATGGCCGATGATATGCTCTCAACAACGCTGCTTGCCACGACAGCTCCTGTCATGATTGCTCCAGCGATGAATGTACATATGTATGATCATCCAGCGGTAAAGCATAATATGAACCTGCTTGTTGAACGGGGCGCCATGATGATTGAACCGGGTGAAGGTCTGCTTGCGTGTGGATATGTAGGCAAGGGCCGTCTGGAAGAGCCGGAGAGCATTGTGAATGTGGTGGAACGTTTCTTTGAACAGCGCGAGTCCGCAGACCGTACAAGGAAAGAACAAGCTTCACTATTACAAGGCAAGAAGGTAGTTGTTACGGCTGGAGGTACGATTGAGCGAATTGACCCCGTACGATACATTACGAATGATTCGTCTGGCAAGATGGGATTTGCCATCGCTGCAGCTGCGCGTGATCTGGGGGCCAACGTGAAATTGGTCATGGGCAATACACAAGCCAAGCCGCCAGAGAACGTAGAGTTGATCCCTGTGCAGTCAGCACAGGATATGTATGAAGCCGTAACACGCGAGTGGGACGATGCTGATATCGTGGTTAAGGCGGCGGCTGTTGCCGATTATCGCCTTAAGGAAGTTTACACCGAGAAGATCAAGAAGAAAGGCGACACGTTGTCGCTCGAACTTGTTAAAAATATAGATATTCTTGAAACGCTGGGCAAACAGAAAACCCATCAGTTTTTGATTGGTTTTGCTGCGGAGACTCAGTCCGTTGAGATGTATGCACGTGAGAAATTGGAACGGAAAAACTGTGATCTGATCGTAGCCAATGACGTAACCCACACGGGTGCAGGATTTGGAACAGACACCAACGCGGTACATATCTATGACCGGGAAGGTTTGGTGGAGGAGCTACCAGTGATGGCCAAGGACGATGTGGCTCATCGGTTGCTCCGGATTGCGGCGGAGCGCATTGCCGGGAGGAATTAGGATATGGAGATTGCCAAGGTCATTGTCGATGTTCCCGTGAAGGATACAGACCGGCCGTTTGATTACCTGGTACCTGAATCGATGAGGGAATGGATCGAGATTGGCAGCCGGGTGGGTGTACCTTTTGGACATCGGACGGTGCAGGGATTCGTGATTGATCTTGTGCCGCGTACCGGAGAGGAAACATTCAAGCTCAAGCAGATTCAGGAGTTACTGGACATTGTCCCCCCATTGTCAAAGGATTTGGTGGAGTTGGCTGAATGGATGAGTGGGCGTTATGCCAGTAACCGGATTCTGTCTTTGCAGGTCATGGTACCGACCGCATTGAAAGGAAAAGCAGAGCGATACATCTCGCTGGGAGATGCACTTGATGGACAGATGGCGGGTGCACAACCGGATGATGAGGTGTTATTTGTTTGGGGAGAAGAGTCTACGAACGAGAAAGTGCAGCAGGATATCATCCGTTTTGTCAAAAGTCGGGGTCAGGTACCGTTGCAACAATTGAGTCGAAAATATCCCAATCATGCTGCACTAATTAAGAAACTATTACTTGGTGGTGTGCTGCTTGAGAGTCAGGCGATCAAGGACAAGCTGAATAAAAAAACGATGAAATCCGTTGATCTGGCTGTAGATATTGCTGCTGCTCAGGAAGCACTTGCTTCATTCCCGGCGAAAGCACAGCGGCAGAAGGAGATTCTGGCTTTTTTGCTGGAAATGAAAGAGCTGCTGCCCATGCCGATGAAAGAAGTGTTATCCACCCTGCAGGTATCGGCGGCGACGATGAAGGGACTTGAGGAAAAGGGATTAATCGTCACCGAGGACGTAGAGGTCTTTCGTGACCCTTATCAGGGCAGGAAGTTCCAAGCAACGGAGCCGCTGGTTCTGACCGATGAGCAAAAGCATGTCTACAACAATATCAATGGCCGATTGCAGGAACAACGCCACGGGGTATTTTTGCTACATGGTGTCACAGGCAGCGGCAAGACGGAAGTCTACCTTCAAACCATTCAACAATGCATCGAGCAGGATCGGCAGGCCATCGTACTGGTACCCGAGATTGCATTGACACCACAGATGGTGGAACGTTTTAAAGGGCGATTCGGCGACCAGGTTGCGGTCATGCACAGTCGTCTGTCCGGCGGTGAACGTTATGATGAATGGCGCAAAATTCGTGAGGGCCAGGTGAAGGTTGCGATTGGGGCGCGTTCAGCCGTATTTGCTCCATTCAGTCGGCTTGGGTTGATCATTATGGATGAGGAGCACGAGACTTCCTACAAACAGGAGGAAACGCCGAAATATCATGCCCGGGATGTAGCGGTTAAAAGAGCACAGCAGCATCAGGCCGTGGTTGTTCTGGGTTCAGCGACACCTTCGCTGGAAAGTTACTATGCGGCACGCTCGCAGAGTAACGATGATTTTGCACCACTCTTGCTGGAGATGCCAACACGCGCACTGGGTAACAAGCTGCCCGAGGTGCGAATTGTTGACATGCGCGAGGAGTTGAAGGATGGTAACCGCTCCATGTTCAGCAGGGCTTTGCACAAAGGGCTGGAGGAGCGCTTGGAGCGTGGTGAACAGACGGTGCTTCTGCTGAATCGCCGGGGATATTCGACCTTTGTCATGTGCCGCAGTTGTGGATATGTAGCAGGTTGTCCCGAATGTGATATTTCACTGACGTACCATCAGCGCTCCAATAATCTCCGTTGTCATTACTGTGGCTATGCGGAAGCCGCTCCGGAAGTGTGCCCGGATTGTGGAAGTGAGCATATTCGATACTTTGGTACAGGTACACAACGGGTCGAGGAAGAGCTTGCGAAGCTCTTTCCGGGTATTCGGGTCATACGGATGGATGTAGATACAACAACGGAAAAAGGGGCTCACGAGAAGCTACTGAAACAGTTTCGTGAGAAAAAGGCTGACGTATTGCTTGGCACCCAGATGGTTGCGAAGGGGCTCGATTTCCCTGATGTGACTCTGGTTGGCGTGATAACAGCGGATTCAGCATTGAATTTGCCTGATTTTCGTGCTGCCGAAAAAACGTTTCAGTTATTAACACAGGTAGCTGGCCGAGCTGGTCGGCACCAATTGCCTGGTGAGGTGTTTGTTCAGTCCTATACGCCGGAGCACTACTCTATTGGCCATGCGAGTAAGCATGACTATGTATCGTTTGTACGTGAGGAACTGCTGCATCGTCGTAATTTGCAATATCCGCCATACTGTCGCCTGATTCTGGTGACCTTTTCGCATGAGCAACTTCCGGTGTTGATTCGTCTTGCCGAGAACTACACGCGGATACTGAAAGAGAAGGCTAATGCGGCCGGATGGCTCGGCAGTCTGGATCGATTCAGTAATGAGGCCTTTGATGTATTAGGGCCGGTAGCGTCCCCGATTCCCCGGATCAAGAATAGATACAGATTCCAATGTATGATAAAATGGCGGGGGGATGTAGACGCCATAGGACTCGCTCTGGCAACAGCCCGACGCATGGACGATGATGTTCAGGCGCAAAAATTGCTTATTAGTCTGGATGTAGACCCGCAAATGTTAATGTAAGCATTTTGCAGCAATGCGGATGTAAACAAGCGGTATAAACATAGATTAAAATGAATACCCCAAAAATACAGAATATCGTCCTGAAATTATGATGAGGATTAGGAAGGTGCTTACAACATGTCGATTCGCATTATCGTGCAAGAACCAGATGAGGTGCTCCACAAGAGAGCCAAAGAAGTAACCAAAATTACACCAAATGTACAAAAATTGCTGGATGATATGGCGGATACCATGTACGATGCGGAGGGTGTAGGTCTAGCTGCGCCGCAAGTTGGTATTTTGAAACGTCTGATTGTTATCGACGCAGGTGATGAGCAAGGGCTGATCAAGATGATTAACCCGGAGATCATTGCAAGTGAGGGAGAACAGTTCGGACCGGAAGGATGTCTGAGTATCCCTGGAATTAATGGCGATGTTCGCCGTTTTGAGACCGTTACGGTTAAAGGTCTGGATCGTGAAGGCAAAGAGTTGATTATTACGGGTAGTGGCTTGTTGTCCCGTGCATTCCAGCATGAGATTGATCATCTGGATGGAGTTCTCTTTACGGATGTCGCCGAGAAAGTGTACGAAATTGCAGCCGATCAAACGGGACCGCGTCGTAATTAAGGAGTGATCGATTTGAATATTGTTTTTATGGGAACACCTGAATTTGCAGTTCCTTCTCTCGATATGCTGATTGCAGAGGGGTACAATGTGGTGGGTGTGGTGACTCAGCCTGATAAACCACAGGGACGAAAAAAAGTACTTACGCCAACACCGGTTAAGGCCGCGGCAGAACGCCACGGTCTGCCTGTGTTTCAACCCGTTAAACTGCGTGATCCGGAAGCGGTAGCCCGCTTGGCTGAATGGAAGCCGGACCTGATCGTGACTGCGGCTTTTGGCCAGATTCTGCCCAAAGCCGTGCTGGATATGCCTGTTCGCGGTTGTGTGAACGTGCACGGCTCTCTTTTGCCGAAATATCGGGGAGGAGCTCCAATCCAACGTTCCATTATTAACGGAGAATCCGTGACAGGAGTCACATTGATGTATATGGCTGAAGGCCTGGATACCGGAGATATGATCTCGCGTGTGGAACTGCCAATTACGGACGAAGATACATCAGGATCGATGTTTGATAAATTAAGTGAGGCTGGTTCCAAACTGCTTCAGGCAGAAATGCCGCGATTGATTGCAGGCGAGACAACGGCAGTCCCTCAAGATGATGCCGAGGCTTCGTATGCTCGCAATCTGACTCGGGATGACGAGAAGATGGACTGGAGTCGTACTTCACGTGAATTGTTCAATCAGATCCGCGGCCTTGTGCCGTTTTCGGGTGCATTTACGATGTGGGATGATCAGGTCTTCAAAGTATGGGCTGCGGCTAACCCCGATCAGGTGGATCTGGAAACCTCTTCGGATGCTGGACAAGCAGAGCCAGGAACAGTGCTACAATTGAACAAGACAGGGATTGAAGTTCGTACAGGTAATGGATCTCTGTGGTTGACTGAGGTGCAGCCTGCAGGCAAAAAAGTGATGAAGGCGGCTGACTTTGCCCGTGGCGGTACATTGAAATCTGGAACGGTGCTGCGATGAGTGGTAACACACCAGGTCGTTCGTCGGGAAAAGGTCATAAAGCTACAAGTGGTGCATCTCGCCCCCAGAAACCCAAAACATCTGCTCGTGCATTGGCAGTCAAGGTTCTGAGTGCTGTTGAGCAAGATGGAGCATACAGTAATCTGGAGTTGAATCGTCGTCTGAAAGAGGCTGAACTGAGCCCTGCGGATGCTGGACTAGCTACCGAATTGGTGTATGGAACAATCGCCAGATTGAATACACTTGATTATTATCTGGAACGGTACGTCGCCAAAGGAGTATCCAAACTGCAACCTTGGGTTCGCAGTCTGCTGCGGATCAGCGTATATCAGATGATATATCTGGATCGTATTCCGGAGCATGCCGTGGTGAGCGAAGCGGTTAATCTGGCGAAGAAACTGGGCCATCAGGGAATCTCGGGAATGGTGAATGGTGTACTGCGCAATATGATTCGCAATCGGGATGAACTTCGTATTCCAGAGAATCTGCCGTTTGCCGAACGTATTTCACTGGAACATTCCCACCCGTTATGGATGGTTGAACGCTGGATCGCCTATTATGGCGCGGAGACAGCGGAAGCCATCTGCCGTGCGAATAATGAGCCTCCAGCAGTGAGTGTCCGAGTTAATACAACAATGACCACACGGGAGAAACTGATGCATGAGATGGCAAACGCAGGTGCAGTCGTTGAAGCTTCTCAGTTGAGTTCGGATGGAATTCTTGTACGCAGTGGTGGGAATATGGCACTAACGTCCTGGTATCGGGACGGCTTGTTCTCTGTACAGGACGAAAGTTCCATGCTGGTTGCTGAAGCAGTTGCACCAGAAGAAGACCAACTTGTATTGGATTGCTGCGCAGCTCCGGGTGGTAAAACAGCTCACATGGCGGAGAAAATGCACGATCGCGGTCGTATTGTCGCGAACGATGTACATGCTCATAAGCGCCAGTTGATCCTGGATCAGGCGGAGCGTCTCGGTCTGAGCTGCATCGATGTTGTAACTGGAGATGCTCTTGATCTGAACGAGCGGTATCCGGAAGCATCGTTTGACCGCATTTTGCTGGATGCGCCATGTTCCGGCCTGGGTGTTATTCGGCGGAAGCCCGATGTAAAATGGACCAAATCCATAGAAGACATCAAAGATATCGCAAGCTTGCAACGTGAACTGCTTGATCGTGTTGCGCCGTTGTTAAAACCAGGTGGTATTTTGGTGTACAGCACATGTACAATTGAGCCTGCTGAGAATGAGGATATGGTCGCAGACTTCTTGAATCGACATCCGGAATATCGTCCAGCAGAAGCATCTGTCTGGACTGAATCGGAGACAGCGAAATTGAAGGTTGTGAACGGAGGCGTTCAGATTTTGCCACAATACGCTCACAGCGACGGATTTTTCATCGCACGGTTGACAAAAACAGTGGAATAACAGTTTAATAGAGCACGGAAGCACGGCCGCCGAGGGGAACTTCGGCGGATTTCTTTGTGATGGGACTTCAGCATAATGGTTAGAGAAAAGGGATGACAGGGTGCGATTGCGGCATTCAGGTGTTATAATGCATGAAGTACAGATATCAAGGGTATACATGGATGTAACCTGGTCTTTGTGATAGAATAGGACGAATGGAACGAAAAGAAGGAAGCCAAACGAAAAGAAAAGAAGGAATAGGTGTTGACAACAAAATGAAACCTTTTATATATGATTATTCTCTGGAACAATTGCAGCAATGGGCTGTGGAGAATGGAGAGCCGGCGTTTCGCGGTGGTCAAATCTTTGACTGGATTTATGTAAAACGCGTGAATGATTTCAGTGAGATGACGAATCTGTCCAAGCCATTGCGTGAGAAGCTGACAGAGCAATTTGAATTCGTAACGCTTAAGGAAATTACAAAGTTTGAATCCAAGGATGGAACGGTTAAATTCCTTTTTGGTCTTCATGATGATCATGCCATCGAGACCGTAATTATGAAGCATAACTACGGGAACAGCATCTGTGTAACCACGCAGGTTGGATGTCGTATTGGTTGTACGTTCTGTGCATCTACATTGGGCGGACTCAAGCGTAACCTTACGGCCGGAGAGATTGTTGCCCAGGTTGTACAGGCTCAGAAAATTCTGGATGAACGCGGCGAGCGTGTCAGCAGCATTGTAATCATGGGTTCGGGTGAACCTTTCGAAAACTATGAAGCAACGATGACTTTCCTGCGCATCATGATTCATGAAAAAGGATTGAACATTGGTCAGCGTCATATCACGGTATCAACGAGCGGAATTGTTCCGAACATCTACAAGTTTGCAGATGAAGATACACAGATTAACCTCGCCATTTCGATTCATGCACCGAATGATGCACTTCGTTCGAAATTGATGCCGGTTAACCGTCGTTTTCCTTTTGAAGACGTAATGGAGTCTCTTCGTTATTATCTGGCCAAAACAGGACGGAGAATTACGTTTGAGTATGCACTGATTGGTGGCGTAAACGATCAGCCAGAGCATGCAGCGGAACTGGCAAGTGTGCTTAAGAACATGTTATGCCACGTGAATCTGATTCCGGTTAACCATGTACCTGAACGCAAGTACGTAAGAACATCGAGAAGCGACATTTTCAATTTTCAGAAGATTCTCTCGGAACAGGGTGTTAATGTAACCATTCGTCGTGAACAGGGACATGATATTGCTGCCGCTTGCGGTCAGCTTCGTGCAAAGCATATGGAGTTGAGGTGAGAACGTTTTGATCAAAACAGTTCATGTGAGCCATATCGGACGAGTGCGTTCGGTGAATGAAGATTCAGCCTGGATTCGTAATCTGGATACAGGATATATTCTGGGTATTGTTGCCGATGGCATGGGTGGACATCTTGCAGGGGATACGGCAAGCCGCTTGGCAGTGGAGACGTTGGTACAAGATTTGGGAACACTGGAACCAGGTCTGTCACATGCGTCTCTGTCTGCAGCTCTAAGCGATGCTATTTTGCATGCCAACGAAGTTATCTTCCGCACGGCATCCACAGATGACAAGTATCACAACATGGGAACAACCGTGGTTGCGGCATTATTAAACGATACGGAAGGTGTTATTGGACACATCGGGGATAGCAGAGCCTACAAAATTGCGAACAAAGCTGTGATCCAGCTAACCGAGGACCATACACTGGTGAATGAATTGTTCAAAAACGGTCAGATTAGCAAAGAGGATGTGTCCCATCATCCACGTCGCAACGTGTTAACTCGTGCACTTGGAACCGATGCCGAGGTGAAGGTAGACCTGGATACCGTCAAGCTGGAGGAAGGCGAAGTTCTTCTCCTGTGCAGTGATGGTCTCAGTAACCTGGTCAGCAATGAGCAGATTATTCAGGTTGCCGGCAATCTGGAACTGGCACTCGAAGATCGTGCAGACCGACTGCTTCAGTTGGCTTTACTTGCTGGGGGAGACGACAACATCACGGTTGCCTTGTTCGAGTTGCAGAAGGATGGTTCCGTGGATACGGAAACGGGGTGTGAGTCATGATTGGGCACCAGCTAGGCGGACGCTATGAAGTGATTGAGCGTGTCGGCGGTGGCGGCATGGCTCTTGTGTACAAAGCCCAGGATCTTCTGTTGAACCGGAATGTAGCGATTAAAGTTCTAAGACAACAGTTTGTGCATGACGAAGAGTTTATTCGCCGTTTCCGCAGAGAAGCACAATCGGCAGCATCACTGTCTCATCCGAATGTAGTTAGCATTTATGACGTGGGGCAGGAAGATGACGTTCATTATATTGTCATGGAGTATGTGGAAGGCAAAAACCTGAATGAAATTATTAAAGAGCGTGCGCCTCTGCAAGTGGACGAATCGGTCCGCATTGCATCACAGATTGCAGATGCTCTTGATCATGCACATCATAATCAAATCATTCATCGGGATATCAAACCGCATAATATATTAATTGGCCGGAATGGCCGCGTGAAGGTAACGGACTTTGGGATCGCCCGTGCAGTTACATCTACAACGATTACGCAGACGGGTTCCGTAGTTGGTTCTGTACATTACTTCTCACCGGAACATGCCAAAGGCATCGTTACTGGTGAAAAATCGGACTTATATTCTCTTGGGATCGTACTTTACCAAATGCTTACTGGGCAACTTCCGTTTCTGGGTGAAAGTCCAATCAGTGTGGCATTGAAGCATTTGCAGGAAGAGTTCGATGAACCACGCAAATTTAATCCATTGATTCCGCAAAGTGTGGAAAATGTCATCTTGAAATCCATGCGTAAAAATCCGCAGGAACGTTATCAGTCGGCCAAGGAAATGCAGACTGATCTGGAAACTTGCCTGATGCCGGAGAGACGTAATGAAACGAAGATTGATTTTCCGGATGAGGATGATATAGACCAGACCCGCGTTATGCCAGCGATCAAGCCTGAACCGCGCGGAGTTACGTCGACGGGTGCGGTGCCAGTGATGGAGTCTGACGAAGAAACTGGCAAGGGTAAAGCGAAAGCTAAGAACTGGAAAAAACCAGCATTACTCATTTCATTAACCGTTCTTATTCTAATCGCCATGGTGGGCGTTGTATGGTATGTCAAAGGTATGCTGGTTGTACCTGAAGTTACCGTGCCTAACGTGATCACCCAGACAGAAGAAAAAGCTCGCGAAATGCTTGAGGAGAAAGGACTCGTCGTCAGTGATGAGGTCATCCGTCTCTATCAGGAGGGTGTTGAACCCGGTATTGTCTTTGACCAGAGCAGAAAAGAAGGCGATGTCGTCAAAGAAGGTTCTGAGGTCCAACTCAGTGTGGGTGCAGAAAAAGAACTGGTGAAGATGATTGATGTCAAACAGGAAACTTATGATGAGGCTGTCAAGAAGCTGACTGCGCTTGGCATTAAGGAAGATCAGATTCAGCGGAAAGATGAATTCTCTAATGATGTGCCTTCAGGTTCTGTTATTTCCCAGACCCCGGGTGTCAATGAGGAATTCGATCCAGAGGCCGTTCAGATTGAGCTAACCGTAAGTAAAGGCACTGAAACGGTCAAAATGCCTGATTTGAAAAATTTAACCCGCAGTGAAGCCGAAGAAAAACTGAAATCTGCTGGACTTGTGCTTGCTCAGGTGCAGGAAGAATCAAGTTATACGGTGGATCAGGGGAAAGTGACGCAGCAGTGGCCTGTGGAAGCGGGCACAGAGGTTAATCCTGGCGATAAGATTACAATCTTTATCAGTACAGGGTATCCGCCTGAAGCGCTGAAATATCCGTTTAATATCAATGTATCACCTAAAGAAGATGGTAAAAACAGTAAAATTCGTATCACGTATGAAGACGCACGCGGCAAGAATCAGGAATGGGGAACACGCACCGTGAACTCAACCCAGACCTTGACCATTCCGCTTGTGCTCGCTCCAAATGAAAATGGGGCTGTGTCTGTATATCGTGATGGACAGTTCCTGGATACGTATCTCGTCTCCTACAGTGAAGCCAAAAACGGAACAGTAAACGTACCTTCCATTGACCCGGAACCAAACACGCAGACGCCGCCAGAAAATGAGCCTGATCCAGGCCAAGGCAGTGTTGATGAGGGCAGTGGTGACCCCAATCAGGAAGGTGAGCCTGAGTCCACACCGGCAGACGGTGAAGGTGACAGCGTAGATGAAGACACTTCTGCCATGAATAAGGGTAAGGAGCCCGGCAAGGAAAAAGAGAAGAAGAAAAAGGAAGTCATTAACGCATCAAGCCGTCCATAAGGGCGGCTTATGCTGGCGTCTGGATTAAATGTACCACCATCAAAAGGAGGACGACGGAGCTATGCCAGAAGGTATCATCGTTAAAGCGCTAAGCGGTTACTATTATGTCATGCCAGTGGAAGACAACGGGGTTCCTTCGGTTGAAGGTTCCGCCGTTCAATGTCGAGCCAGAGGTATCTTCAGAAAACGGGGAACATCACCGCTTGTAGGTGACCGCGTCAGCTACATGTTGACTGAGAACGGTGAAGGAACGGTGGATGAAATCCGGAAGCGTGATACGGAACTCATCCGTCCTCCAGTGGCCAATGTAAGTTTGGCTGTTCTGTTATTCTCGGTGAAAGAACCGGATATGAACCTGAATTTGTTGGACAAGTTCCTTGTTCACATCGAGCAGGCTGGTCTGGATGCTCTGATTGTGCTGACCAAACAGGATTTGGCTGATCCAGCCAAAGACACTGTTGCTGAAGTGAAAGCATTGTATGAACAGGTTGGTTACGAAGTGATTTCCACAAGTTCACGTACCGGTGAAGGCAGTGAACTGCTCAGAGATCGCCTCGCTGGCAAGATTAGCGTATTCTCTGGTCAATCCGGTGTAGGCAAGTCGTCCATGTTAAATGCATTGATGCCCGGCCTAACGCTGGAGACGAGTGCGATCAGCATGCGTCTTGGACGAGGGAAACACACCACCAGGCACGTAGAACTTATCCCCTTGGATAATGGTGGATTTGTGGCGGATACGCCAGGGTTCAGCCAACTGGACTTTCTGGAGATTGGTGTGGAGGAACTCTCCACGTGTTTCCGGGAATTCGCCCAGTTTGCAGATCAGTGCAAGTTCCGGGGGTGTACCCATACCCATGAACCAGGTTGTCGTGTGCTCGCGGCCAAGGAGGAAGGTCTAATCTCCGAAAGCCGATATCAGCACTATGTGCAGTTCCTAACCGAAATGAAAGATAAGAAGCGGAGGTATTAACATGATTAAAATTGCCCCATCGATATTATCAGCTGATTTTGCCCGCCTTGGTGCGGAAGTTGCCGAAGCCCAAGCTGCAGGAGGAGACTGGATCCATGTTGACGTTATGGACGGTCACTTTGTCCCTAATATTACGCTTGGACCCGCGATTGTAAAGGCGATCGCACCGCATACAAGCTTGCCGCTCGATGTGCATTTGATGATTGAGAATCCGGAACGTTATGTTGAGGAATTTGCCAAAGCCGGTGCAGCAGTCATTACCGTGCATGCTGAGGCTTGTGTGCATCTGCACCGCGTTATTCATCTGATCAAGGAGCAGGGAGTGAAAGCAGGAGTTGCCCTTAATCCGGGAACGCCAGCGTCTGCTATTCTTGAAGTACTGGATGATGTGGACATGGTTCTTGTTATGACGGTCAATCCTGGATTTGGCGGACAGGCTTTCATCTCAGGTACCATGAACAAAATCAAGCAAATTCGTACCTGGTTGAATGAAAAGGGACGTCATGATGTACATATCGAAGTGGATGGCGGAATTGCTGCCGACACAGCCCCGCTTGTGGTGGAAGCTGGAGCAGATGTACTCGTTGCCGGTAGTGCCGTATTTGGACGTGAAGATCGTGCTGCAGCGATTACTGAAATTCGCCGTAGCTACGGAGGCTAATTGATGACTCTTAAGGAGACGCTGTGGACGATGGCTGCGAGTCTCGTAACGGGACTTGTGCTTGCTCTGTTTGCGGTCATTCAGTCCCCGTATAATGCCATTACGTCATTGATCGGGGTAGGTGTTGTTATTATGTATTTCCGCAAATTTGATCGTACGGGACATCGGGTTACTTTTGTTATCTTCGGCATACTGTATTATCTAATGAGTGTTTTCATGATCGCTGCCTATCAATATATTCCTACCCAAACGTAAATGACCTGATCTTCGGGCTTGTCATTGTGGAATAGGGATCGATGGTTCCGCATAAATATGGTTACATGAGCAGGTTTCTCATGTAGCCTTTTTTGTCGTGTTTGAGGTAAAGAAGGCCTGAAGCATAGGATACGGCGGACGCATGAGCATGATGGGGAGGGTGAATTATGAAATTTTACACATTCAAACTGCCGAAGTTTTTGGGAGGGTTTGTAAAGGCGATTCTTAATACGTTTCAAAAGAACTGATCTGATTGATAAGGTAACAGGGAATACCGCCGCTTTGGCTCAGGCTAATCTGGAATTCGTACCTGCGAAGCGCCATGCGGCGGCCATTCACATGTTCATGAGTGTATTCAAGAATCCCTTTTTTGAATACCAAAAAAGCACCTGCAAGGAACAAGGTGCTTTTTGCTTACCCGATTTATAGTAGCTTTGCGTGATTATACGCGAGTCACTTTACCGGCTTTCAGTGCACGGGTGCTTACGTATACACGTTTTGGTTTGCCGTCAACGAGAATGCGGACCTTCTGAACGTTTACGCCCCAAGTACGACGGTTACGGTTGTTAGCGTGGGATACGTGGTTACCGGTGCCCGGTTTCTTACCTGTCACATAACATTTGCGAGACATAGATTACACCTCCTATCCTAAAATAACCAGTTGCCTTCAGAAACGAAAAGTCATTCCATAAGGACTAAATTGTTCTTCCTGATCATAAAGATCAGGCTTCAGTAGCTAATGGCGTTGTTTAAGCCGGCATGACCGGATCATTTCCATTACTTAACCTGCATAAAACAATACTTGAATATAATATCATAATCAAAAAAGCTTCGTCAACTGATCCAAAAACTTTATTTATTTCTCCTGCCTAATATAGTACAATGTTGAGTAGTCCATAATACAGTGGTGAACAGGCTGTTGCCGCGAGGAAGTCGGAGAATACACCGTACCTAGAGGTCGGTGGTCTGCTTTTTGGCAACGCTGTGAGCTGCGGCATTCCATCATTGGCACCAGTCTCCACGCGGCATTCATGCCGGCTCTTGATACCGGTGCATATCCGTATGCCCCGAAGTTAGGGGTGCAGAGAGTGCAGGATATTGGTAGCCCGGCCGCCCAGACCGTTAATCCGGCTGACATGTTGTATTGTATGCCTGTGCCGGACAAGGTATGGACGAAGAATAACGCAGTCCGCGTTAGCGCATGAACAGACCAGACACATCTTGGTGCAAGGTGTTCGTGTATCAAGCTAGGAAGGGGAATTCTCACTTGAGTATACGTTCTTTAAATGGAACAGATTTCACCGCAATGGTACTTGCCGGAGCGGAACAACTTGGACAGCATGCAGAGCACGTCAATTCCCTGAATGTTTTCCCTGTGCCGGATGGTGACACGGGAACGAACATGAATTTGACAATGAGTGCAGGAGTCGCAGAGATTAAAAGAAAAAGTTCTGCCTCCATCGGCGAAGCTGCCGGTATTCTATCGAAAGGCCTGCTTATGGGCGCACGGGGGAATTCAGGAGTTATTCTGTCGCAATTGTTCCGTGGTTTTAGTCGTTCAGCTGCTCCCTATGAGGAACTGAATACGCTCCAATTTGCAGCAGCCCTGCAGAACGGTGTTGACGCAGCTTACAAAGCAGTCGTAAAACCCGTTGAAGGGACCATTCTTACCGTAGCCAAGGAAGCGGCGAAACATGCCAACTACTACGCAAGACGGACGAATGATATTACTGAATTAATGAATGAAGTTTTGTTAAAAGCAAAAGAAGCACTGGCCATGACTCCGGAATTGCTTCCTGTACTGAAACAGGTGGGTGTTGTGGATTCAGGTGGTCAGGGGCTTGTATATATCTACGAGGGCTTTATGGAAGTATTGCTGCAAAGTGACGGTGTGAATCGTACTTCGCTGAACAAAGAAGTAACCCCATCCGTGGCAGCATCTGCTTTGAAACCGGCTGCACCGGCAGAATTGGATATCAAGAAGCCTGCACAACAGCAGGTGATTGCGCCGGAGATGCCATTGTCTGCTCAGGCGAGATTGGAAACGGAGGATATTGAATTCCTGTATGATATGGAATTCTTCATTAATCGTGAACTTGGAGAGAACGCAGGAGTGGCATTTGATGATGAGGCATTCCGGAAAGCGTTGTCAGTTAACGGGGATTCGATCATTATCATTGCCGATGATGAAGTTATCAAAGTTCATGTCCATTCCAAAACTCCAGGCGATGTGTTGAATCTGGCACTGCATTATGGTGAGATTACACAGATTCATATTCTCAATATGCGTGAACAGCATCGGGATCTCCTGACAGCAGGCATGGATATTGCTCCATCACCTGAATTGTTTGCAGAGATTCCACCTGAGGCAGCACGCAGTATGGAAGAAGCTGTGCTTCCTGCAGATGAGATGGCACCGTATGGTTTTATTGCGGTATCCTCCGGTGACGGTATTGCAGAGATTTTCCAAAGTCTTGGCGTCGATGTTGTTCTGTCCGGTGGACAGACGATGAATCCGAGCACGGAAGATTTTGTAAAAGCCGTTCGCTCCATTGCTGCGGAGCAGGTATTCATACTCCCGAATAACTCGAATATTGTACTGGCTGCGGAGCAGGCACGTGAACTGCTTGAAGATGAGCGCCGAATTACGGTTATTCCGAGCAAGACCATTCCACAGGGAATGGCTGCTGCTTTTGCATTCCAGGAAGATGAGTCTGCGGAAACGAACCGTGACCAAATGTTGGAGGCCATCAGCCGGGTACAGTCCGGTCAAGTAACTCATGCGGTTCGTGATACGCAATATGATGAATTGGATATCAAGGCGGGACACTATATTGGTATTCATAACTCCAAAATTGTAGCGACGGATGAAGTCATGCTTCAAGCATGTGAAGGTCTGCTCAAGCAGATGATGGAGAGCGGAGATGAAGTGGTGACGATCCTTGAAGGGGACGAAGCTGACCCTGAGGTTACTGCTGCCCTCGCTGCATGGCTTGAAGTAGAGTATCCTGATGCTGAGGTAGAGGTACATCGTGGAGGACAGCCTGTGTATTATTATTTGTTCTCCGTAGAGTCCTAATAAAGGTTGTTCAAAACGTCTCTTATTGAGTTTTTGAACAGGTACCAATAGCACTCTGGCAAAGAGGAGGAGAGTCATGAGCCACAAGGTTGCGATAGTAACAGACAGTACGGCGGATATTCCCGAAGAACTCATTCGCAAATACGGGATTCATATTGTTCCGTTGCGCGTTCTGTTCGGTGAAGAGACTTATGCAGATGGCGTTGATCTGACTTCGGAACAGTTCTACGAAAAATTGAAGAAGGTTTCTGTGTTGCCTACAACTTCACAGCCTTCTCCAACTGATTTCATGAATGTATATCAATCACTTCTGGATGAGAACCCGGAACGCCCGATTGTATCCATCCACCTGTCATCCGGCATGAGTGGTACCTACCAATCGGCCATGCTTGGCAAGTCTTTGCTGGAGCGTGAGGGTGACATCACCGTGCTGGATTCGAAGTCAGCATCGTATGGATACGGTCTAATGGTGGTACAGGCTGCTGAACTTGCCGAACAGGGGAAGTCAGCAGTCGAAATCGCTGCTGCCATTGAAGAGATGCAAAAATCTCGTAAATTGTTCTTTCTGGTGGATACCCTTGAGTATCTGCAAAAAGGCGGTCGGATTG
The DNA here is from genome assembly GCF_055687625.1 of Paenibacillus sp. CB74. Lineage (NCBI taxonomy): Bacteria > Bacillati > Bacillota > Bacilli > Caryophanales > Paenibacillaceae > Paenibacillus > Paenibacillus sp. CB74. The sequence continues at coordinate 741,383 of NZ_CM146009.1, forward strand.
GCAAAGCTTCAGCCATCTTGGGAACGTTGCTTAACATTAAGCCGATCCTGTCTATTGATGAAGAAGGCGTTATCTACGCAGTTGAGAAAGTCAGAGGTCATAAAAAGGCAATGGCACGCATTATTGAGCTGTTCCAGAAGGATCTTGCAGGCAAACGGGTTAACCTCGCGGTAGGTCATACCGCTGACCCGGGATCAGCGATCGCTTGTGCAGAGCAGCTGCGTGGTCATTTTACAGTGAATGAAGTGATCTATACCAATATTGGAGCCGTAATTGGCAGTCATGTTGGACCTGGTGTCATTGCGATCTTTATGTGGCCTGTTCCGGAATGAGGGATTAGACATGAAATTGGAAGAAATATCTGTTAAGCAAATTAACGGCGTGAGTGCTCTCAAAGAGGGAGAGCTTCACGCCTTTGGCATCTCTACTGTTAAAGACCTGCTTGAATATTATCCGTTCCGTTATGAGGACTATCGTCTGCGTTCGCTTAGTGAAGTGAAGGATGGGGACAAGATTACGGTCCAGGGACAGGTGATGGGCATTCCTGTATTACAACGATACGGTAAAAAGTCCCGTCTCACCTGTAAGATCATGACGGAAGAGTGGATGATTACAGCGACCTGGTTCAATCGCCATTTTCTCAAAGAACAGCTTACGCCCAATCGTGAGATTGTGATTACGGGGAAGTGGGAACAAAAGCGCATGCAGATGACAGTTACCGACTCGGAGTTTCCCGATAAAGGCGATGGGCGTTCAGGTACACTGCAACCTGTATATTCGGTAACCGGCAAGCTGACGCAACAATGGATGCGCAAAACGATTAATCAGGGATTGATTCAGTTCGGGGATATGATTCCCGAGATTCTGCCCCAGTCCTTGATGAGGAAATACAGCTTGATGCCGCGTAAGCAAGCGATTGCGGGAATTCATCGTCCACAGGACAACCGGGAAGGCCAACAGGCCAGACAGCGGATGGTGTATGAAGAACTGTTTCTGTTCCAGCTGAAAATGCAGGCGTATCGTGCGCTCAACCGGAATCGGATGGATGGTGTGGTACATACCACGGACAATACAACGATTCGTGAGTTTGTACGCAGTTTACCATTTGAACTGACAGATGCTCAGAAAAAGGTGGAGCTTGAAATTCTGCATGATATGCGTTCGCCTTATGCAATGAATCGGTTATTGCAGGGTGATGTAGGATCGGGTAAAACGGTTATTGCGGCAATTGCGCTATACACGACTGTTCGATCCGGTTTTCAAGGGGCTCTGATGGTGCCTACAGAGATTCTGGCGGAGCAGCATATGCGTTCACTGCAAAAGCTGTTTGAACCGTTTGGGGTAACTGTAGGGCTGTTAACGGGCAGTGTAAATGGACGTAAGCGTAAAGATCTGATCGCCTCGTTGCAAATGGGCATGATGGATATCGTGGTGGGTACACACGCCCTGATTCAGGAAGATGTCTTCTTCCGTGATCTGGGTCTTGTGGTGACGGACGAGCAGCATCGCTTCGGGGTGAATCAGCGCAGCGTTTTACGACGCAAAGGATATAATCCAGATGTGTTAACGATGACGGCTACACCCATTCCACGGACACTGGCAATTACGGCTTTTGGTGACATTGAAGTATCCACCATCTCGGAACGTCCGAAGGGACGGATTCCAATCTCTACGTATTGGGTCAAGCACGATATGATGGAGCGGGTGCTCGGGTTTATCTCCAGAGAAGTGGATCAGGGGCGTCAGGCCTATCTGATCTGTCCGCTCATTGAAGAGTCGGAGAAGCTGGATGTGCAGAATGCGATTGATCTGCATGTGCAGATGCAGCAGAACTTTCCGAAATATCGTGTAGGTCTGCTGCATGGACGGATGACGGCTGCGGAGAAAGAAGAGATGATGCGTGACTTCTATAGCAATGATATTCAGCTGCTGGTCTCCACCACCGTTGTGGAGGTCGGGGTCGATGTGCCGAATGCCACGTTAATGGTCATTATGGATGCGGACCGTTTCGGTCTGTCCCAGCTGCATCAGCTTCGTGGTCGGGTTGGTCGTGGGGCCCATGCATCCTATTGTGTACTCATTGCTGATCCCAAGACAGAGGTCGGACAGGAACGTATGAAAGTCATGACGGAAACGGAGGATGGATTCGAGGTATCTCGTCGGGATCTCGATCTTCGGGGTCCGGGTGACTTCTTTGGTACCAAACAGAGCGGATTGCCCGAGTTCCGTCTTGCTGATATGGTTGCCGATTTTGCTGTGCTGGAACAAGCCCGAGATGATGTATCCCAGTTGATTGCGGAAGTAAATTTCTGGACATCTGTGGACTACGCACCTTTGCGTGATTTCCTACAGCAACAGCAAGTATTTAAGGGTGATCTGATTGACTAAAGCTTGCTTTGATAGCTGGTTTTTCATATTACCTTTGTAAAAAAAGACAAGTGTACAAGCCCTCCCGACATATGAATAAGAAGTGAGTTCATTTTTTGGGAGGTGCTATACGTTTTGGGTTACCAACAATATGGAATTAGTCCGCAACTGGTGGAGCGGATCAAACTAAAGATGAAAAACCCCGCAGTTAAAGAGCGTATCAAAAAGTTGATTGATGGGGTGACCAAGTCTGATCTGCAAGATAAGGCCAAGGTCAGAAGGCTGGTCAAGTCTTCAGCAGTCATTATGAATGAGAATTTTTCTGCGGCACAGGAGGAGCAGTTTGTTGCGTTTGTACTCGCGCAGAAGATTGATCCGAACAATACGTTTCATTTGATTAAGCTGTGGGGGATGTTTAGGTAGGGATTCGATGTAATGTTGGGTTAACTAAAGAGAGTTGTTTACACGGGGGCACTACGATGACAGAATAACCTTCCGAGCGCTGTTATCCCCAGATTTTCTGATTGACCCTTTCCAAGGGCAAAATCCGGGGATAAAGGCGCACACTTCGCTTCTTTAGGTTATTTCTGTCCTCTCCGTTGTTGTGTAAACGAAAGTACTTTAGAAAAACCAAATTACATGAATGATTGTTTGGTAGTTTAGGAAGGGGTGTTCCACTAGTCATGTATGACATGGTGGAACACCCTTTTTTTGTGGTGGAGAGCAGTTGGGATGATGGAGGTTTTAGTTGGGCATTAAATGGAATGATTATGTAATTTTATCTGCTGCACTCTTACTTTGATCAGGAAAAGAGCTGATGATGATTAAAGTTATGATTAGAACTACAATGATAATGCTATTGGAAGGCAATTCTTTCAGGATGTAGTCTTGCACAAGTAAGACCAGGATTGAAATAAATAAAATCATTTGCAGGACAAGTCTTGTTGAGCGATCAGGATCGTTCGATCGTCTGGAGACACCATATAGGATAAGCCATATTAGACTAAAAAGCAGAAGTGAACCTAGGAGTATAATGGCAAGCATGCTTGAACACCTTTCTGTAATTAATTTTTGACCAATTGGAATAACATGACAAGTCATTAATTATATCATAGGAATTTCTGTATTTGTTGATTTTATGGAAATATGAGGTGATGGTTGATCTTCACATATTCCCTTTTTTGATTGTCACAGGATGTACTTTGCTTTCCTCCAGGGGGAGCGGTAAACTGTTGCATACAAGTTAGTTGTGTGAATCAGAGTTAATTTATAGATGTTGTGGCGGATTGGCATTACAATGAGACATGCCTTTTATTTTCAGACAGATGTGGAGGAAGTACGATTGGAGATGTTTACGATGCTGCTTGGTTTATTTGAACGGGCGGCGCTGTTGATTATATTTTTATTCTTTCTGTCGAGGGTGCCGAGGTTTAGGCAGATTCTGCAAAAGGGGAAATTAAGGTGGCAGGAGTCTATTGCGGTTACCTTGTTATTCTGTGCTTTTGCCATCTTCGGAACGTATACGGGCATTAATGTGGAAGGTTCACTGGTGAATGTCCGCATTATAGCGGTGCTATCGGGTGGTATTTTGTTCGGGGCGCCTGTGGGTATTATTACGGGGATTGTGTCAGGTGTACATCGGTATTTGATCGATATGGATGGTGTCACAGCTATACCTTGTCTAATCACGAGTATCCTGGCGGGTCTGGTATCCGGATATATACATAAGTACACGCCCAAGCCTAAGCGATGGATCATCGGTATTGGAGCAGGTATGATCTGTGAAGCGCTCACGATGTTACTGATCCTGCTATTTTCCTATCCCGATCCATTGGGTGCAGATATTGTTTCGAAGATTGCGCTGCCTATGATTCTGGGTGAAGTCAACATAGGGCTGATTGTGCTCCTGGTGCAGAGTGTTGAAGGGGAAAAGGAAATGATTGCAGCTCGTCAGGCGAAGCTCGCCCTAGAGATTGCTAACAAAACCTTGCCGTACTTCCGTTCCATTGACGAGGATTCTCTGCGCAAAATCTGCCGTATTATTCAGGAGGATATTCAGGCAGATGCCGTTGCGATTACGGATACCCGGAATGTACTGGCATATGTAGGATTTGGTGAGGAACGATATCATATTGGCAATGAAATTATAAGTGAGATGACCAAGAAGACGATCTCCAGCGGGGAGATTACAATCAGTAATGATGTCATTGATGAGAAAACACCGGATATCCACTCGCTGTTAATCATTCCGCTTAAAGAACGAGGAGAAATTACAGGTGCGCTCAAAATCTATTATCGCAAAGCCTATAAAATTACGTATCCTTTGCAAACGATGGCTGTAGGTCTGTCGCAGATCATCTCGACCCAGATGGAGGTATCGCGGGTAGAGGAGATCAAGGCTGCTGCCAACAAAGCGGAGCTGCGTGCATTACAGACAACCATTCACCCTCATTTTCTGTTTAATGCGCTAAATGCGATTGCTTCGTCCATTCGAACCAAACCGGATCGTGCGCGGGAGCTGATTGTGAATCTATCCGGATACATGCGGTACAATCTGGAACTGTCGGATGAGTTAATTGATATTCATAAGGAACTGGAGCAGGTCCGTAATTATGTAGAGATTGAGAAAGCCCGCTTTGGCAGCCGACTGAATGTAATCTATGAGATTGATGAGGTCGCGGTGCATATTCCGAGTCTTGTCATCCAGCCGCTCGTCGAAAATGCCATTATTCATGGCATTCTCAAGGTGAAAGGACCGGGTACTGTTCGAATTCGGGTACAGGATTATCCGGAGTTTGTTCGCATTAGTGTCAGCGATACAGGGGCAGGGATCAGTGCAGATATTATTGAACGGGTCTACCATGACCGTATGCCTGGTAACCAGATCGGGCTGTATAATGTGCATCGCCGGGTCAAGCTTATTTACGGACAAGGTGTAACCATTACCAGGCTGGAACAAGGAACCGATATTTTATTTGATGTGCCCAAAGGAGATGTCGTAACAAGGTGATGATGGATCGATGAGAGCTCTTATTGTGGAAGACGAGATTCTGGCAAGCGAGGAATTGAATTACTTAATCCAGGAACATAGCCAGATTGAGGTGGTGGATCGCCTTGAAGACGGGCTGGATGTACTGAAATTTTTGCAGGAACAAGAAGTGGATGTCATTTTCCTCGATATCAATATTCCCTCGCTGGACGGCATGATGCTGGCCCATCATATTGGGAAATTTGCAACAAAACCCTATATTGTTTTTACTACGGCATACAAGGAACATGCAGCAGAAGCCTTTGAGTTGGAGGCATTTGATTATATTTTGAAGCCTTATGACGAGAAGAGAATCGCTGCGATGCTCCATAAGCTGGAGATAGCATTCAAGCGCGATCATGCGCCAGTGGAGCAATATGTTGAGGATGAACCAGCCCCTATGGAAGATGGATCTGCCGCGCACGGTGAACTGGTACGAGATACGAATTCCCATCCCAACAGAAGAATTAATCTGCTGCGGAATGACAATATTATTGTTACGGATACGGCAGATATCTACTATGCGGAAGCGCAAGAGAAAGTGACGAAGGTATATACCAAAAATGGGGAGTTCACCATGCCAGTGAGCATATCGGATTTTCATAGCCGTCTGCCACAGGATACGTTCTTTCGCTGCCACCGTTCGTACGTTGTAAATCTGTCGCAAATCCGTGAAATCGTACCTTGGTTCAACAATACGTACCTGCTTCGCCTGCGCGATCTGGAAGCTGAAGTGCCCGTGAGTCGCGGGAAGGTCAAAGAGTTCAGGCAACTCATGCGCATCTAGAAGCATTTCATTCCGCATCTGATGCAACTCATGCTCAAAACGGTGTAATGAATCCCCTTTCATGTATGATTACCTTGTGAACGCATTCATGTATATGACATCGGCAAAGGGGAGATCACGATGAAAGCAGCTATTTCATCCGCTTCATCAGCACCTACATCAACAATTACACCTACAAAAATGAACCGCTGGCTTATTGTTTTGGGGACTATCATTGTACAAATGGGTCTTGGAACCATCTATACGTGGAGTTTATTCAATCAACCGCTGTCTGATCGTTTCGGATGGGACGTCAGCTCGGTCGCGATAACTTTTTCAATTACCAGTTTTGCTTTGGCATTTGCCACATTGTTTGCAGGGCGGTTGCAGGAACGTTGGGGTCTTCAGCGCCTGATTCGTGTGGCCGGGGTTGTGCTTGGGCTGGGTCTTATTCTAAGTTCCCAAGTCTCTTCATTAACTCTGCTGTACATTTTGGCTGGATTTGTCGTTGGTTTTGCAGATGGTACAGCGTACATTACGTCGCTATCCAATCTGATCAAGTGGTTCCCGGAACGTAAAGGTCTGATCTCGGGGATCTCAGTCGGAGCTTTTGGTACCGGTAGTTTATTGTTCAAATATGTGAACTCGGCATTGATCGGGGCCGTTGGTCCTGCTCAGGCATTTATGTACTGGGGCATTATTGTTCTGGCTCTGGTGGTTGCCGGATCATTCCTGATCCGTGAAGCGGTTGTTCGTGAACAGGCTCCGGCAAGCAAGAATGGCCCGAAACAAGTGGTGGCGCGTCAGGACTACACGGTGAAAGAGATGCTGCGTACAAAAGAAGCGTACATGTTGTTCGTTATTTTCTTCACAGCGTGTATGAGCGGTCTGTATCTAATCGGTATTGTCAAAGATATCGGTGTACAGCTTGCAGGTCTAGATGTAGCTACAGCTGCCAACGCAGTGGCCATGGTTGCGATCTTTAACACGGCAGGACGTATTATTCTCGGTGCGCTGTCGGACAAAGTGGGACGAATGAAAGTCATCGCTGGTGCGCTGCTGGTGACAGCTGTAGCTGTCATGACACTTAGTCTGGTTCCATTGACCTTCGGGATCTTCTTCGCCTGTGTGGCGGCCGTTGCATTCTGCTTCGGCGGTAACATTACGGTATTCCCGGCGATTGTGGCTGATTACTTCGGACTGAAAAATCAGAGCAAAAACTATGGAGTGATTTATCAGGGCTTTGGATTTGGTGCTTTGGCAGGATCATTCATCAGCGCCCTGCTGGGCGGGTTCCATCTAACCTTCATCGTGATTGCCGTACTCTGTGCAGTCTCCCTGTTGCTCGCACTGATCATTACCCCTCCAGGTCAAGGTCGTCGTGAACGTCAACGTGAAAAACAGATGAACCTTAAGCCTTCATCACGGGCAAGCTAATAGCACGCTTTGGAAGCACCGAACAGAGAATATTTCTTCATCTTAAAAAGCAAATTAAAAACAAAGTAAACAAAGCGGTCTCCAGATGAGGCCGCTTTTTGGTATCTATTGTTGCCAAATTGCTGGTCAGACTGTTGGCCTTTTGGACCATCCGGCTGCCTGCAAGTGGGGTGCCTTGTGTGCATTCCATCATTCGCTTCTGTTATACTCTAGGTGAATTCAACAACACCAAGACCAAGTTATGTACCCCAGAGGAGGCATATCATGAAATTCATTAAATACACACAACCTGATTTTGACGATTATTACGCATTGGTTTCCAATACGGAAGTGATGAAACAGATTACAGAACGGGCAATACCGGAGCAAGAGGCGAGAACGCAATTCGAATCCATGCTGGAGTTTAATGAACGTTCCACATGTGGACATTACCGAGTATTCAGTGAAGAAGGAGCGGGAGTAGCCTATGCCAAACTGATTCCAGATCAGAAAGACCCGAATCGGGCTGAAATAGGTTATATGATTCTGCCCGAACATTGGGGCAAGGGCCAAGGGACATCCATTGCGTCACGGTTGATTATCCAGGCACAAGCCGCAGGGATTGGATCGCTCTATGCTGTTATCGATCCGTCTAACGTCGCTTCCCGCCAGATTTTAACCAGACAGAACTTTGTATCCACCTGGACAGGGGATTATGATGGTCTTCCTGGTGAGATTTTGGAGTTAGATCTTCAAATGAAGCGGTAAAGTAACTGTTCTGCGGGTAATCAGACATATGAGGCATCTTGCATGGGATGGATGGAGCGCATTGCTCATTAATGATATGGGCGCTCACCATGCACATTTCATGCAAGAGGTACATATAGAGATGTGGAGGAGATGACATATGAGCAATACAACCATGGAGCGTCTGAATGATTTACTGCCGGAGTGGCTGGAGACCAGTCGGTTGCACACAGGGCAAGGTAAAGTCGCTTCTTATATCCCGGAGCTTGTCAAAGCTTCTCAGGATGAGCTGGGTATACATATCATGGACGCCGAAGGCAATCATGTGTCGGCAGGGGATTGCGGTGTGCCATTTACGATGCAAAGTATCTCCAAAGTCTTCACCTTAATTCTGGCCTTAATGGATCATGGAGAAGAAGCAGTCTTCTTTAATGTAGGAAAAGAACCTACAGGCGATGATTACGACTCGATGATCAAGCTCGAGCTGGTTGAACCCGGAATTCCGTTCAATCCGTTGATCAATGCCGGCGCGATTACGGTGTCCTCCCTCATTGGAGGAGATTGCAAAGAGGAGAAATCACGGCGCATCCTGGAGTTCTTCCGTAGGCTCGCGCATAATGATCAGTTGGGTTATAACGAGGATGTATTCAAGTCCGAGTCGGAGAGTGGTCACCTGAATCGTTCACTGGCATATTTCTTGAAGCATAATGGTGTGATCAAGGATGATGTGGAAGATGTACTTGCCGTGTATTTCCGTCATTGTTCCATTGAAGTGACCTGTGCGGACTTGGCACGCATGGCGCTGGTTCTGGCTTACGATGGAACCGATCCGATTACGGGTGAAGAACTCATCCCTCGTCGGTATGTACAGATTGCAAAAACCTTCATGACGACCTGTGGGATGTATAATGCGTCAGGTGAATTCGCTATTGAAGTCGGTTTGCCCGCCAAAAGTGGGGTTTCCGGAGGGATTCTGACTCTGGTACCGGGACAGTTCGGTATTGGAGTGATTGGACCCGCTCTGAATCGCAAAGGTAACAGCCTTGCAGGCGTGCATCTGCTTGAGCGTCTGTCCAAGGAATTCGACTGGAGCTTTTTCTAAAAAGTTTTCTAAAAAAAGCCATACCCTTATAAGTAGCCGATGAATCACGTATCCGATATTTTACTTCTTTTGAACGAAGTAAATGGCCTGGGTATGTTTCGTCGGCTGCTTTTGGTATTCATCAGGATGTGTAGGAAGACAGTCCTGAATGTAACGACTAAGGTGCACCTATCATGGAGAATCCACAACACTGGGGTAGGTATAAACGCCCTCAGTCATTGGCTTGGGCCACATTTGTAATGAGGTTCATCTGAATATCCCGGGACCCATCTTCCATCCGTAGTCTGAGGGTACGGGCAGGACGGTCCAGCCGAAGCACTTGGCCGGTGTACCGAATATCGTCATGTTCGTGAAACAACGTAATGGTGACTCTATCTCCAAGCATCATCGAGTTGCTGAGCAGACGGGACATTTCTTCCGCGGCCTGGGCATCCAGAGATGGGCGGGCACGAGGAGCAAGTTGTTCCTGATGAAGAATGTAGGCTTCCCGGTGTTCGGGGAGCATCATGCGTGAGGATTCGAAGATACCGTTTTGCTGCAGTTTTTTACTCATTTATAATGACCTCCAATTTTATGAGAACGTTCATGGGCTTGCGCGGACGAGCAGAGGGAGGATGCCCGCATAATGGCAGTATCTCCGTACCTGCGCTTGATATCATCTGTCGCACGTTCCAGCTCTCTTTTGCGTTCACGGTCATCGAACCAGGACAGCTGAACTTCAGAATCGGGTACAAGTCCGGTCAGTGACACGCTGATGCGGCGGATGGGTAGTCCGTCCCAATGGCGCAGGAACAGCGCTGCTGCCGCATCGTATACTTCGTCCGTAATGTTGGTGAGTTCATTGACCTTCATCTGACGGGAGAATCCGGTTGGTCGATCATAATCCTGTCCGCGACATGCAACCGAGACCACATGGCCCATAAGTGATTTGTCCCGGGAACGTCGACTGACGAGTTCGGCCAGTTCAAGCAGGACCACTTTGATATCTTCCCACGAGTCATAGTCCCGGGGCAGCGTCATCTGATGTCCAATTCCCTGCTGCTGATTAGCATATGTCCCGGGTTTGACCGGGGAATCATCCATACCGCGGGCGATACGCCATAGTACCTCGCCATTCACACCCCAACGTTCTCTGAGTCGGGACAGTGGGGTCTGGGCCAGATCACCGATCGTATGGACCCCCATCTTGTAGAGATGCTGCGCCATGCGGGAACCGACCATGAACATGTCTCGTACAGGCTTCTTCCAGATGGTTGTTGGCAGGTCTTTGCGGGGCAGCGTGCAGATGCCTCCTGGGACTTTTTTGGCATACAAGTCACAGGCCATCTTGCTAACGACTTTGGTATCACTGATGCCGATCCGAATGTATACACCCGTCTCCTCCATCACCCTGGATTGTATGCTGCGAGCAATCGTCTCGGGGCTGCCGAACAGCTCCAGACTTCCGGTTACATCGAGAAACTGTTCATCAATACTATAGGGCTCTACCAGATCGGTGTAAGACTGAAGGATGCGTGTAATATGAAGGGACACCCGAATGTACTCAGCCATCCGAGGGCGGACAACCACGACATCCGGACATTTGGCGAGTGCTTCGCCTAGTCGTTCTGCTGTCGTAATTCCATAGGACTTGGCGAGTGGACAGGCTGCGAGAATAATACCCGAGCGACGGGCCGGGTCTCCCGCGACTACGAGGGGGAGGTCCTTGTATTCGGGATGTGCAGACTTCTCCACACTGGCGTAGAATGACTGGCAGTCAGCCAGCATGATGACACGTCTGTCTTGGCGGGACATAAGACTTCTCTCCTTATTCGTGATGCGGTACTCTGTTCACCATGGATTATCTTCATTTGAATATCGTTATTTAACATTTAATTTACAGTTTGGAACAAGTGTTCTTATTTTATAAGCATATATGACAATTTAAAATGCGGCAACCGGAATTATTTTGCAAATTGGACACAATTGCCCTAAGACCATATTAGAGTCAGAAATTAGGAAATAAGATGTGCTTTTTTACATTTAATGTGAGAGATCCGTGACTTGAGGGTGATGACCGGGCGTTCATTTCGCTTTTTGTAAAAGGGTTATAAATGGGTACAGTCCTATAGAGGGGGACTGATGTCCTTTTTTGGTTTTCTGCACTTTTCAGAAAACCTTGATGTGACGCGGAATATCGCTGATGCGTTATCAGACTATAGTATCAATTTTGTAATCTTTATGGTTAATACTGTAAAAACGTCCGCAACTTTAAAATATAACTCGCGTTTAATGGGGTATGCGTTCTAACGGCAAACGTTGCCTGTACCCGCGTTGCACATAACAATAAAGGTTCCAGAATTGCAAGATCAGCACGGTATCCAAACCATGCGATTCAAGCAGGTATTAGTGTTCGGGAATCAGATGTACCCTGAAGGCTTTCGGGTACCCGTTGATGGCGCTTTTTACGAATCATGGGCAGAATGTTCCATTTCATGTTTGCTTCCATCAGCCTAGTTACAAATGCAGAGTCTTAGCGCTATAGTGAGAACTACACCGCTGACATCTCTACCAAGCGGACATCCGAAGCGGAATGATTCGTAAACTTCATGTTGGACCATTCGATGTTGAAGCAGGATGATATTAGAGAGGTGAGCAATCTAACGACATGAGCAGACAAAGACGAAGACGCTGGTTATTAACGGTGTTGACAGGCGCAGTGGTGGTGACCGGCGGGATATTTGCCGGATGGCACTATATGCAACCCAAGCTTGTTACGTACACAGCGGAGAACGGCACGGAAATGAAATTCAAGACCGATGGAGACCGGTTTATGGAATACGGGCCGGATGGATCGTGGAGGGAGATGTTCGTCAAAGGTGTCAATCTGGGCGCAACATCACCGGGGCATTACCCGGGAGAATTTCCGCTGACCAAAGAGGATTATTTGCGGTGGTTCCAACAGATCGAGGATCTGGGAGCCAATGTTATTCGGGTATACACGGTTCACGAACCGATTTTCTACACCGCATTGGTCGAATATAACCGTGGACGGGAGCAACCGTTATATTTTATACAGGGCATATGGTCACCTGAGGAAGAGTTGATTGAGAAACAGGATGCCTACGCCGCCCATATTGAGCAGACGTTCAAGCAGGAGATTGAAAAGGCCGTATCTGCTGTCTATGGCGATGCGGACATTCCGGCCAAGCAGGGAGAGTCCAGCGGCAAATACAAGACAAATGCAGGGAAATATCTGATGGCCTGGCATGTGGGTACGGAATGGGACCCGGCGATGGTAGACAATACAAATGAGAAACATGCGGACGTGCCGCAGTACAAGGGAGTTCATTTCTCGGCTACGCCAGAAGCATCACCGTTTGAGAACTGGCTCGCAGAGCTGCTGGATCATACGGCGGTACTGGAGAAGAAGTATGGATGGGAGCATCCGATGACCTTCACCAACTGGGTAACGACCGATGTGTTGGATCATCCCGGCGAGCCGCTGTATGAAGAGGATCTCGTCAGTGTGGATGCCCGGCATATTCAGCCTGAGGGGTGGCAGGGAGGTTATTTTGCAGCCTACCATGTGTACCCGTATTACCCGGATCTGTTCCATATTGATAAAACGCTCCAAACCATCAAGGATGAGAATGGCGAGTACAACACGTACAAAAGTTATCTGCGCAAACTCAAAGCCGAGTTTTCCGATATGCCTGTAATGGTTACAGAGTATGGCGTACCTTCTTCTCTTGGTATTTCCCATCTGGGTATGGGAGGCCGGAATCAGGGTGGACATAACGAAGTAGAGCAGGGAGATATTGACGCGTCGCTGACGCAGGATATCTATGATGAGGGATATTCGGGAGCCATTGTGTTCATGTGGCAGGATGAATGGTTCAAAAAAACATGGAACACGATGCCACTGGAAATTCCTGCTGATCGACGTGCATATTGGCTGAACGTGCTGACAAACGAGAAGATGTTTGGTCTGCTTGCCATGGACCCGGGGAAACAGGAACAGTTGACCATCGACGGATCACTGGATGACTGGGATGATCTGAAGGATGAAGAAGTTACGACCTGGCAGGGCCAAGTGGACGGCATCCAAGAAATGAAGATGACCCATGATGAAGCTTATCTGTATATTGGGCTGACCTTGGATAAACCTTTTGACCCGGATCAGACGGTGCTGCGAATCGGGACTGATACACTTGCTGGAGGCAGTCAGCCTGACAAGTTACTCCCGGGCCGAACGCTCAGTGATGGTCTTGAGACGGTGATTACACTGGGGCAGGATGAAGAATCTCAGGTGGAGATTGCCAAGGATTATGACTTCAATCAGCGCCTGTACGGCAAGGAAGGATACGACATGCTGCCAGATCAGCAGTCAGACACCGCAGATCCGTTCCACCCATGGAATCTGGCAGTCAGCCTGAGGATGACACCGCCGGATACCCGATCTGCTCATCCATTCATGAATGAAAAGGTCGGAACTTTGAAACGGGGAACGACAGCTCCCGGTCAGTCCGACACGGATTCGTTAACGGCATGGCAGTATAACGGTAATCAGGTGGAGATGCGAATTCCCTGGATGTTACTTGGGTTCGGTGATCCGAGTTCGCTGCAAGCGATCGACTATGGACCGCTCAAGAATGAACGTGAGTTCTCCACAGTTGCTGTGGAAGGTGTCACCCTCATTCCATGGTTAACGGACCGCGCCACGAAGAAAGTATCTTGGCCTGGGGGTGAACAGACAACCCTGGATCTGAAGACTTTGCCGGTATATAGCTGGCAGCCTTGGGAGCAGGTGCAGTATAGTGAACGGCTGAAGCTTAGCTACGAAAAAATGAAGAAGAGCTACGAGAAAATTCCTAGTTTTCAGATCGAATAAATGAGTATAAAGGAGGACCTTTTCACATGTTTCCAAGTTTGGCTTTGGCCTATCTGTTTTTGTACATCTGTATCGCACTTGTTGTTGTAGGCGTCATCGTATTGTTTGCCATGAAAATGTCCCACAACGGCAAACGACGCAAGACGGCGTTCTATGAATTAAAACAGCGCGACTACTTCACTTATCTGCAAACGGCCTTAACCGAGAATAGCCCGCTGAGATTGCCACCAGGCAAGCTGGCTCCGCTAGAACGCAGAGTTATTCAGGACAGGCTGATTGAATGGATCGACCAGTTCAAGGGTGAATATCGGGACAAGTTAATTGCACTATGCCGTGAAGCAGGATTTGTAGAGCATGATCTGAAGGAATTAGGCCGTCTGCGTTACGGTCGCCAGATTGATGCGGCTTATCGCTTGGGTGGCATGCGTTGTCCAGAAGCTGTTCCCGGCTTGATGGAATTGCTGAAGGATGAGAAGCCGGGGCCGATGGCCATTATGATTGGTCGCTCCATCGCAAGATGTACAACCCGGCAAGGGGAACTAAAAGACATGCTGGCGTTGCTGTTGAACAAAGGCAAGTCCATTCACCATCTTGCAGCAGATATTCTGCTTGAAACCAGTCTGGATACCAGCAGAATTCTAATCGAATTGCTGGAAGATCGGAATCCGGATTTTGTCAAAGTCGGACTCGTTGCGATGTGGGGACAGGCTGTGCCTGAAGTAATGCCTGCACTGGACAGACTTGTAGGAGCCGAACATCAGGATGTACGTGCCGAGGCGGTGAAGCTGTATCTTAGCGCAAGTCCGGCACTGCGGGATGAGACGATTCTGAAGCTGATTCAGGACACTGACCCGGAAGTTCGTGCCGAAGTGGTGCAAGCACTCGGTTCGAAGCATGCATCGGGTAGCATTCCACTGCTGCGCAAAGCGCTGCGGGATGAAGACTGGAGAGTTCGTTATAACAGTGCGGAGAGTCTGAGTAAGCTTGGCGAACCGGGATTTGAAGCGCTGTGTCAGGCTGCGGTACAAGGAACAGGTGCTGAACGCGAGATTGCGATGCAGCAGATCGAGAGTACAATGCAGCACACGAGAACCGATGACAGAGCTGTAGAGCAGATGATTGCTCATAACAAAAAAAGACTGCTGTACGATCGTTATTTTGGGCCTGTACGAGAGAACAGAACCAGCAAGAAACGCACAGGTGTCGCTACGGTAGGAGGGGATTACACTGCTTAGGGATCTATTATTAATCTACGGCATGGTCGCAATCTACTATGTTGTTTTCGTCAATACGCTCTATTTTTCCATCCTGGCCTTATCGTTCCGTAACATCTGGACGATCTTCCGCCGGTCGCATTATTCCAAATATAATACGTTGTCAGGATCGGAACTGGTACCTTCGGTTTCTCTGCTGGTACCGGCATACAACGAGGAACTGACGATTATTGAAAATGTGAACTGTCTGATGACGCTGAATTATCCAACGTATGAAGTAATCGTCGTTAATGACGGTTCCAGTGACTCCACACTGAAGATTTTGCTGGATGAATACCGCCTGAAGCCGGTACCCAATACGAAGATTCGTGGCAAGATCGCCTGTCAGAAAATTCGCGGGATTTACCATAATCCGGAGTTCCCTGATCTGTATGTCATTGACAAGGAAAATGGCGGGAAGGCAGATTCCCTCAATGCAGGAATCAACTTGTCTCATTATCCGCTGATCTCTTCCATCGATGCCGATTCGTTGCTGGAGAAGGATGCCCTGATCCGCATGGCACGCATGTATATGGAGAATCCGGAAGAGACAGTGGCCATTGGGGGAGATGTACGGATCGCCAATGGCTGCAAAATCGAAAACGGAGCAGTGCAAGATGTATCGCTGCCGCGCAAAATCTGGCCCATGTTCCAGTCGATTGAATATCTCAAAGCCTTCCTGGGCGGACGGATTGGCTGGAGTCATATGAACGGTCTGATTATTGTCTCTGGTGCTTTCGGCATGTTCCGTAAGGATGCTGTAATTGCCGTTGGCGGATACCGGGATGGTTATCCCGGGGAAGACATGAACATCATTATCAAGCTTCACCGTTATATGCTGGAAAATAAATTGAAGTACCGCGTTGCCTTTTGCCCTGAGGCGGTGTGCTGGACACAGGCTCCCGATTCCTACCGGATTCTGTCCAGTCAGCGCAAGCGCTGGGGCCGCGGGAATCTGAAGAACATGCTGGAGAATCGAGGCATGCTGTTCAATCCCAAATACAAAGTGATGGGTATGGTAACGATGCCGTATAACGTCATTTTTGAAGCACTCAACCCGTATTTCCGAATTACCGGACTGCTAGCTCTCGCTGGATATGTCCTTCTGGATATGACCCAGTGGCCAATCCTGCTTCTGTTCGGACTATTGAACTTCGTGAGTGGTTATCTGCTGAGTGTAGGCGCACTTGTCCTGGAGGAGATTGCTTTCAAGCGTTACAACAAACTCTCCGATCTGGTCAAAATGCTGGTCTACTCCGCGCTGAAATTCGTGGGTTACCATCAGCTGGGCGTACTGTGGAGATTGCAGGGACATGTGCAGTTCCTGCAAAACAACAACTCATGGGGGACCATGACACGTCAAAGCTGGTCCGAGGATGAGAAGAAAACAAGCGAAGCCGCTTAAGTACAGAGATCATGGTAATACAGTAACAGCAATATAGATGTTCAACTATATTTTTACACGATAACGGAGAGGACAGAAATAACCTGATGAAGCGAAGCGTGCGCCTAAAAGCTTTCTGAAAGAAAGCTGCATCGAAAGCATACGCTATCCCCGGATTTCCCCTTGTTAAAAGGAATCAAAAAATCTGGGATAACAGCGATCAAAAGGTTGTTCTGTCATTGGAGTGTCAGTGTAAATAACATTTTGAACATGTATAGATAATCGAGGAGAAGGGTGGAAAAGAACATGCCAAATACGGCGACATTGCAGCGTGAGGCTGCCGTTAATGTGTACCGAAGTGTAGAACAGGGATTAAAGGAAACGGGTGCCGAAACATGCGGCTTAATGTTCATCCATTGTGCAGGACACGCTCAACCTGAGCAGCAGGTCAGGACACATCTGGAACAGACGAGCGAGTCTGCCTTCCAGGTGTGGAAGGATGGGGCGACACAGGCGATTGCCGTCCTGCTGCCGGGGTTGTCACTGGATGAGGTTCACTATAAAGGACTTCGGATCAAGCATGAGCTTCAAGAGACCGTACCTGGTGCCGATCCACAGATCACACTGGCCAGTTTTGCAGAGGGTGAGCGTCCTTCGAAAGCAACCATTCAGCATATGGCTGAATCCTCGAAGCTCGTAGATTCGTCGGAGATTCATATCTACACGCTAGACAATACAGCGGACGAGCCGGAACGCATTTTGATTGTGGACAACGATCCTACGGTACGGGAATTCCTGCAGTTGCGTTTGAAAATGCAGGGATACGAAACCTATGAGGCTGTAGATGGACTGGCTGCACTGGACTTGATCGAGAAAGTCACACCGGACTTGGTGCTCACCGAACTGAATCTGTATGGCATCGACGGTCTGCCGTTCATTCATCATATTCAGAATCTGGAGATGGAGCAACCGCCCAAAATTGTCGTGTTGACCGAGCAACGTGTTGAGCAAACGATCAGTCAATGCTTCCGCAGCGGGGTCGATGATTACATGACCAAACCGTTCTCGCCCGTAGAGCTGGATGCCCGAATCAGACGCTGCCTGCATTAAAAGATAAAAAAGAGCAACAGACAGACAACCATCTATTTACATGGATTTGAAGCACCATCAAATACACTACCCGGAGGGAATATCATGGAGAATCAACAATTCCACACATTACTGAATGCGATTGAAAATAAAGAAGCTGTACTCGGCGTTGTCGGGCTCGGTTACGTAGGACTTCCACTTGCCGTGGAAATGGTCAATCAAGGTTTCACGGTAATCGGAATTGATCTGGATGCGTCCAAAGTAGAGAGTATCTATCAAGGGGATTCCTATATTCACGATATTTCGTCCGATGAGTTGAAAAAAGTCATGCAAAGCGGTCGCTTCCAGCCAACGACAGATTACAGCATGCTGCGCGTCATTGACGCACTCAGTATCTGCGTTCCGACACCGCTTAGTGAGAATCAGGACCCGGATACGTCTTACATTGAGACCGTTGTGGATCAGATCAAACTGCATATGAAACCAGGTATGCTGATTACGCTGGAGAGCACCACTTATCCAGGTACGACGGAGGAACTGATCCAGCAGCAGCTGGACAAAATCGGACAAGAAGCAGGCAAAGACTACTTCCTGTGCTTCTCGCCTGAGCGTGTAGACCCGTCCAACGGACGTTTTACAACATTCAATACACCGAAAGTGATCGGGGGCACAACCGAAGCTTGCCTGAAACTTGGAACCGCACTGTATGGCAAGTATGTAGAGACCGTAGTACCGGTATCTTCGCCAAAAGTGGCTGAAATGTCCAAACTGCTGGAGAACACATTCCGCAGTGTAAACATTGCCTTTGTGAATGAAATGGC
Source organism: Paenibacillus sp. CB74 (assembly GCF_055687625.1). NCBI lineage: Bacteria > Bacillati > Bacillota > Bacilli > Caryophanales > Paenibacillaceae > Paenibacillus > Paenibacillus sp. CB74. The sequence goes on from NZ_CM146009.1 coordinate 760,229, forward strand.
GATGATGTGCGACCGCATGGGCATCGATATCTGGGAAGTAATTGATGCGGCAGCAACGAAACCATTTGGTTTCATGCCATTTTATCCAGGGCCAGGGATCGGTGGACACTGCATCCCGCTTGATCCGATGTACCTGTCGTGGAAAGCCAAAGGTTTCCGTTTCTATAGCAAATTCATAGAACTGGCGCAATCGACCAATGACAACATGCCATATTATGTGTTGAACAAAACGTCAACGATTCTGAACGAATACGCGAAATCTGTACGTAAATCCAATATCCTGCTGCTCGGTATGTCATACAAACCGAATATTGCCGACCTGCGTGAATCACCAGGACTGGAAGTATATGAACTGTTCAAGGAAAGTGGAGCCAACGTAAGCTACTATGATCCACACGCGGATTCCTTTAAGGACAAGCATGGGGAGACGGTACACAGCGAAGCGTTCAATCTGGAACAGTTCAAGAAATACGATTGCATCGTGTTGATCACCAACCACAGCGATTTGCCTTACTTTGATATTGCCGAGATGGGTGTGCCGATTCTGGATACACGTAATGCATTCCGTTCGTACACACATCCGCACATCTACAAAATTGGTCACTCGGTTCAGCATCCTGTGTTTGAACCAAGTGAAGCGTTGCTCGTCTGAGGAAATATATGAAGCAACGGGGCAAGCTGGTGGGGATGGCGAAATGGGCCATTCTGGCTGTGGTGTTGTGCCTGCTGCTTCTGTCTTGGATGTTTAAATGGTTCTCCACCGAGGAACACAAAGCGACCTGGCTGTGGGACGCGTCCATTATTGCAGAACAGACACCTGAGATTATTGCTTTCTCCAAAGAGCAGGGCGTGGATACCATCTTCCTGCAAATCCAGGATGAGGTGCCTGATGCAACATACCGCAAATTCATTGCGGCTGCCCGGCAGGCTGAGATTGAAGTGCATGGACTTAACGGCCATGCAGACTGGGCCTATGAGCAGAAGCGGGATGAAGGACTTGCTTTTATCGAGCGAGTGAGAGCCTACAATGCAGCTTCTGCCAAAAATGAACGTTTCCAAGGTATTCAACTGGATGTGGAGCCGTATCAGCTGAAACGCTGGGAGGATGAAGAAAGCAGTGTCATTGCGGAGTGGAGCGACAACATGAAGGCTTGGACGAAAGCGGGAGAGGCCGCCGGATTGTACATGAGCGCTGCCATTCCGTTCTGGCTTGATGCCCGTCAGTCGGCGGAAGGTGAGGGTACATTCAGTCGCTGGGTTATCTCCCACTTCGATGCAGTGGCGATTATGGCTTATCGGGATAGCGGGCAGCAGATGTATGATCTGTCCAAGGAAGAACTGGACGAAGCGGATGATCTCGGCAAGAAAGTCTGGATTGGCGCAGAACTCGCGGATACACACGAAGGGGATCACCTGACCTTTTTCCGTAAAGCGGTTAGCAACATGAATGAAGAAATGGCCAAGGTGTTTGATCTCGGTTCTTCCCATTCCTCTTTTGCAGGTGTGGCTGTGCATCATTATGAAGCATGGTATGCGAAGGAGAACGGTATTCCGCTTGCACGTAAGGATGAGAAAAAGGAATAGCGTTACGTCAGTGAAAAGTCCCTGATTCCTGCATGATACGTGAATCAAACTATAGTATAGAAAGAAGGCAAGTCCCAGGTAGATGGGGCTTGCCTTTTTTGGTGATGGATTAAGCAATGGGTTTTGCAGCACTATGATGTACAAGAGTGCTGCAAAATCCACTGTAATTCTCATCTAACAAGGCTGTTTCGATTTTATGGAAAGTTTCTTCGAAGTCCTTTTGTGCACGTTGTTCGGTAAAGGGGACATTGTACACAAGCGCATACAAGGCGTGGTACACGTGGCTTAATTTTATAGGTTGGGGAGCGGAAGGTCGCTCCCTTACTGTTTCGTGTTTTCTGTGGTCCGATAGCGATTGGGTGGCAGTCCAACCTGCTTTTTGAACGCTTTGGAGAAGGAGAACAAGTCGGGATAACCCACGGAATGAGCCACTTCAGTTAAACTTAGCGGCGTCTGCACGAGTAGACGTTTGGCTTGATTCATTTTTAATTGCTGGATGTATTGTACGGGGGACAGACCATAGGCTTTGCGGAACTGTTTGGCAAAATGGGTTCGATCCACACCCGCATGAGCGGACACACCTTCCACGGAGATGCCACCTGCAAAATGAATATCCATGTATTCCTTGCCTTTCTGGAGCCAAGGTGTGGCTGAATCCGGTTGCAACCCTTTGGTGGCCGGTGAACGGGCTATCCGGTCAAAGAGGCTTAGAAACCGGGTGAGTCGCCCCAGATCACTTGCTCCATCCTGCGGTTTACGAACATCCTCCATGAACGAGCGCATGGCGCTTGCAGTCTCCGACGTCAGTACACCTGAACGATATGGTGATTCGGGTGTAAGTCCAATACGAGACAACAGTTCGGCTGCGTATGCACCATCGAAGGCAATAAAAATTTTTTGCAACGTGTCCTCCGGGTCCGTCCAGTACTCATGTGTTACATGTGGATACAGGCAGAACGCATCCCTGGCTCGAAGGGCATGACGCTGTCCGTTCTGTATAAATGTACCTTCTCCCTCCAGCACAAATAACAAATAATGATAAGGTGTGGTGCGAGGCCCAATATGATAGTTGGTCTTGGCTATATTACGGCCGATGCGAATCGGCCAGGCGCCCCCGGCTTTCTCAAATTCTGATGGAGTGAAGAATATAATATCCAAAAATTCGTGGTGGTCCTCCTTCATGCGTTCAATCTCGGTCATCAGGAACACCTCTTTAGTATATAAGTATCGTTTGTACTTTCTAAAAGTTTCGCTTATAACCTATTATACAGGTGGGTTTTGTACATATTCAAGATCAGCAAGACCTAAATCTGAGAAAAGACCACAAAATGACAAAATAAAATTGCCGCGAAATGACATTGCTCACAGACAAATCAATTGATATGATGTCCATACCTATTAAACCAAGTTAATTAATCGGCATTTGGATCTTTCATACGAATAAAATGATTAGAAATTAGGCGCACTTTAAAAATAAGTTTCAAGAGATGCCAACGTAGTGGAGGGGACGAAATCGATTCTGAAGAAGCGAAGCGGTCGCCTGAAAGCTTTCTGAAAGAAAGCTACATCGGAAGCATAAGCTATCCTTGAATTTTTACCTTTAAAAAGGAGAATCAAAAAAAATCAAGGATAACAGTGATCGGAAGAACGATTCGTACCTGGAACGTCTAGGAGGCGTAACGGTAACTTTTTTAACATGAGACTTTATTTATTCATAGAAGGGATTGACTTTTGTGAGCGAACAGGAAGATATGAAGTTTGGATGGTTTTTGCCTACAGCAGGAGATGGGAAGTATGTGGGGGTTGCCCCGGAGCGTGAGCCGAGTTTGGATTATCTGATCGATGTAGCACAGACGGCGGAGAAGGCAGGATTCGAATTTGTACTGATTCCTACAGGGGGAGCCTGTCTGGACGCATGGGTGGTTGGCTCGGCAGTAATGAGTCACACGAAGACATTGCGTCCCCTTGTCGCCATTCGCCCGGGTTTGGTTACACCCGTACTCGCTGCACGCATGGGAGCGGCATTGGATCAGCTATCTGGTGGTCGTGCCATGATCAATGTAGTGACAGGCAGTTCGGTTCGGGATCTGGAGGAACTGGGAGATCCACTCGCACATGCGCATGATGAACGGTATGTTCGCGCGAGTGAGTATATGGAAGTGATGAAGCGTTCATGGACGCAATCGACGGGACTGAATCTGACGGAGTTTGCCGGAAGTGGCACACAATCAGGAGCTGATGCATCCAGTGATCCCAATCCTGAATTCAATGGCCAGTATTATAATTTCAAAGGGCCTGTAGGCATGCCGGAGACGGTACAAAATCCGTATCCACCATTCTATCTGGGAGGAAGTTCACCGATTGCTAAGAAGGTCGCTGTGGAACATGCGGATACGTTCCTGATGTGGGGCGAGCCTCATGACTGGATCCAGGAGCAGATTGAAGAGATTGAGGTCATTCGTCAGCAGGTGAAAGAGGAGACTGGACAAGATCGTCAGCTCCGTTACGGCATGCGTGCTCAGGTTCTCATTCGGGATACCGAAGAAGAAGCCTGGGCTACAGCGTGGGAGATTATTAGCAAAGTACCACCAGAAGCGATCGAGAAAGCCAAAGCCGTATTTGCCGAGACGGATGCAACCAATCAACGCAGACAGAACGAGTTACGGGAACTGTCCGAGAAGCAGCAGTTTGTCGTAGGTCCCAACCTGTGGACAGGCTTGTCCGTTGTGCGTTCTGGCGGTGCAATCCTCATTGTAGGTACAGCGGAACAAGTCGCAGAACGTCTGATGGAATATGGAGATCTGGGCGTTACGACATTCATTCTGTCCGGTTATCCGCATCTGGAAGAGGCCGAAATCTTCGGACGGACCGTGATGCCGATCATTCGCGAGAAATGGAAAACAAGACAGAAGCAGCAAGTTACTACTAACTAAGTTATTACCAAGTCTAAGTAAGTGCCAGCTTTTTTTACACTATAACGGAGAGGGCAGAACCGATCTGAAGAAGCGGAGCTAAAAGCTTTCTGAAAGAAAGCTACTTCGTAAGCATAATCTCGCCTTTATCCCCGAATTTTAACCGTTGAAAGAGTGATTCAAAAAATCCGGGGATAACAGCGATCGGAAGATGGTACTGCACTCGGAGTGCGCCGTGTAGAAACTTTCGTGCAACTTACATTAATCACCCTCAGGAGGTCGTCTTTCATGAAAAAAAATAAAAAAATGATCCTGCCGCTCGTCAGTATGCTGGTGATGTCCATCCTGTTGTCAGCTTGCGGCGGTGGGGATAACGCGCCCTCTGGAGATAACGGCTCCTCAGGTTCAGGCAAGGTTACGATCAGCTTTATGCACTGGCGCGGAGAGGATTCCGAAGCACTCAACAAGACCATAGACGCATTTGAAAAAGAAAACCCGAACATCAACGTGGAGATGCAGACGCTTCCCTCCGATCAATATCAGTCCACTGTTCAATCCAAAATCAGTGACGGTTCGGTAGGAGATGTATTTGCATCCTTCCCGGGTGCACAATTCGAAGCTTTCACCAAAGCGGGTTTGTTCACGGACCTGAGCGGGTCATCGTTCCTTTCGGCTTACAATCCGAAGCTGATTGAAGCAGGACAGCATGATGGCAAGCAATATGCGATCCCGTATCAACTTGTATATAACGATCCAATCTACAATGTGAAACTGTTTGAAAAATACGGCTTGACGCCACCAACCGATTGGGAAGGCTTCTTGGCCCTTTGCCAGAAGCTGAAAGACAATGGCATCATTCCGATTGCCTTTGCCGGAGCGGACATTGGCCCAGGGCAATTCATGAATACAATGGTGATGAACAACGCACCAAGTGACGACATTTTTACCAAAGTAGAAGCAGGCGAAGCCAAACTCACAGATGAGTTCTGGGTGAAAACGTTGACTCAAATTAAGGAATTGAACGATAAAGGTTACTTCCAACAAGATGCACTGGGTACGAAGGACCCTGCGGCTGGCGCACTGTTCATTCAGGAAAAAGCAGCCATGCTGGCAAGTGGATCATATCAACTCGCTCAGAACAAACAGCAGAATCCAAATCTGGAGCAAAAACTGCTTGCACCAATTACAGTAAGTGCAGATCAAGCGAAGTATGAAGGGGTGCATACGACCACATTCATGCTTGCGGTGAATAGCAAATCAAAACATCCGGAAGAAGCGAAGAAGTTCCTTGAATTTTTGAGCAATCCCGATGTAGCTAGTGACTACGCCAACCAGACAGGACAGAATGTAACGGTGAATGATGTGAAGTACGATACGCCTGAGCTTCAGGTAGCCGGAGAATGGGCAAGCAAAAAGACCGTGTTCCAGCCACGGTTCACCATCCTGAACGGAGATAATCAAAAAGCTGTAACCAACTCCATTCAGGCTGTGCTGAGCGGCACTTCTCCAGAAGAAGCAGCACAGCAGGCACAAGCGATCATTGATCAGCATATCGGGAAATAAACGATGAAGAATCGTATTCAGCTATCCCTGTTTTTGATCCCCGGGTTGCTGCTGTACGTGGCACTGTTCGTATTTCCTACATTGACGGGGCTGTTCTACTCCTTTACGGATTGGGACGGGGTATCCCCGTCGTATGCATTTGTAGGGCTGGATAATTACAAGGACAGTCTCAGCAGCATCGTATTCCGCAAAGCCTTTGGTAATAACGTGGAGTTCATGTTAACGGTAGTTATAGCACAAACCTTTATCTCACTTGTCCTGGCCCTGCTCCTGGTACGCAATACCAAGACACGCATTGTGCTTCGGGCATTATATTTCCTGCCTGCGATTCTGTCTTCCGTATCGGTCGGATTGATCTGGGCGTTCATGTATGATCCATCCATTGGATTGATCAACTATGGACTGAATGAAGCGGGCATGAGCAGCATCGCCCGTAACTGGATTGGAGATCCCAAGATCGCCATCTATTCCATCGCTGCGGTCCAAGTCTGGGCACATGCCGGACAGATGATGATCGTATTCATCGCGGGTCTGCAAGGCATCCCGGCAGAATTATATGAGGCGGCTCGTATGGACGGCGGCAGCAAATGGCAGGTATTCCGTACCGTGACCTGGCCGCTGCTGGCACCTTCGGCAACGATTGTTGTGGCCTATACGACCATTCAATCGTTCAAGGCCTTTGACCTCATTTTCACCATGACGGACGGAGGCCCGAACTACGCAACTGAAATTTTGACCACATATATCTATCATACCGCCTTTGGCAGCTATTCATTTGGTCTGGCTTCTGCCGGTTCGATGATCTTCCTGGTGCTGCTCGCGCTCTTGACGCTGTTGCAGTTCAAGGCACTTCGTGCCGACCGGGTAAGCTATTGAAGATTGGACGCGTGTTCGTGAGTATGTGAGCCGTGACTGAATGAGATGTAGAAGTATTTGTCGTTTCCGTTCCATCCGAACGGCGAACCTGAACGGCACCGAAGTTGACCTAATAGACTTAAAAAAGAAGGGAGGGAGTTTATATGGTTTTAAAATGGTTCAATCGACTGATCCTGTTGGTGTACGCGCTACTGATCCTTGTGCCGCTATATTTTGTATTTGTATCTTCGTTCAAAACAAGCAGCAACTTCTTCACCAGTCCATTCAGCTGGCCGGACCCGTTCGCGTGGGATAACGTCATTGGCATGTTCCGCAATCAGCCGATGTGGCAATATTTCGGAAACAGTCTGGTCGTAACGTTGGGTACTGTTGCGATTGAGCTGCTGCTCAGCAGTATGATTGCTTATGCCATTGTCCGTTGGGGCGGCAGCGTAGGCAAAATCGTATTTGCGCTGTTCGTGGCAGGCCTAATTGTTCCTTCCCAGGTGAGCATGCTGCCAATCTATTCCCTCACGCGTACACTCGGTTGGTCGGACAGTCTGACGGGCCTGATTGTCGTATCCGCCGCGATGCTCATGCCTGTCTCTGTATTTATGCTGACAGGTTTCATGCGCATGCTCAATTCGGAGATTCTGGAAGCGGGCAGTATGGATGGAGCAAACGAATGGAGGCTCTATACCCGGATTGCACTGCCACTTGCCGCACCTTCGCTGGCGGCAACAGCGACGTTCCTGCTCGTCATGGTATGGAATGACTTGCTTATTCCGATGCTCATGCTCAGCAGTAAGTCCAAGCTGACTTTACCACTCGCACTGATGCAATTCCGTGGGGAGTATGTAACCAACTATCCGATGATGCTCACGGGTGTACTTGTCACTGCTATTCCGATGATTGTGCTGTTCCTGTTACTCCAGCGTTACTTCGTTGCAGGTCTGACAGCGGGTTCACTCAAGGGGTGAGGTATCGTAGAAATCGGAAGGAAAAGCTTATTTTGCATTGATTTCTGGAGCATTCTGCATAATAATGATGTAGTGTCAGAGTGACTACATAGAGATCAAGGGAGCTATAAGTGATGAGCAAACTGGAAGTATTGCGGAATCCCAAGCAGCGCAAGCTGCTGTTCAGTGCCGGTATGAGCTGGCTGTTTGATGCGATGGAAGTGGGTATGATCTCCTTTATCGTGGCTGCACTCGCCAAGGAATGGAGTCTCAGTCCCGGACAAGTCGGGGTGCTTACGAGTATTAACTCGATCGGTATGGCACTCGGTGCTTTGCTTGCAGGTGCACTTGCGGACCGTTTTGGACGGAAGGCCATTCTAATGTGGACCTTGTTAATCTTCACGATTGCAAGCGGTCTATCTGCATTGGCGACTGGATTTGCCGTATTGTGTGCACTACGTCTGGTTGCGGGTATTGGACTTGGCGGAGAGTTGCCTGTGGCATCTACACTGGTATCGGAGTCGATGCCTACAGCGGAACGTGGACGTGCCGTTGTATTGTTGGAAAGTTTCTGGGCTGGGGGCTGGATTGTATCGGCGCTCATTGCCAACTTTGTCATCCCGGAGTACGGATGGAGAATTGCCTTTGCCATCGGTGCACTTCCGGCGTTCTATGCACTGTATCTGCGTCGTGCCATTCAGGACCCGCCGCGGTATAAGAATCATGCCAAGCTTCGTAAAATCACGTTCCGCGAGAAAGTGGCTACCGTCTGGTCAGCACCACATCGCCGTACAACGTTGATGCTCTGGATTTTGTGGTTTACCGTCATTTTCTCTTATTATGGCATGTTCCTGTGGCTGCCTTCCGTTGTGATGGCCAAAGGATTTACGTTGGTTAAAAGCTTCCAGTACGTGCTGATCATGACGATCGCACAATTGCCAGGTTACTTCACCGCAGCGTACTTCATTGAACGTTACGGTCGCAAGTTCGTACTTGTTGTCTATCTTACGTTGACTGCATGCAGTGCGATTGCGTTCGGACTGGCAACAACGGAAGCGACGATCCTGGCCGCAGGAATCTGTCTCTCGTTCTTCAACCTGGGTGCCTGGGGTGGATTGTACGCGTACAGCCCGGAATTATATCCGACTTCCGTTCGTTCGACGGGTGTCGGTCTTGCCACATCGGTAGGCCGGATCGGTGGGGTACTTGCTCCACTGATGGTCGGTATGCTGGTTCAGCGTGAAGTGGCAATCAGCCTGATTTTCACCATTTTCTTCGTGACCATCCTCATTGGCGCAGCGGCTGTGCTGTTCTGGGGCCGGGAAACGAAGGGACAAGAACTCGCCGAGTAATTGTCATTATATTCAAGCGCAACTTTTGTACGGGTCTGCCTGCCTACGGAAACGGGGGCTAGACAAGCGGTACAAGGTTGATACAAGAAGAGGTGTGACCCTGATACGACCATGGGCTCATGCCTTTTTTTGTTGTGTCCAAGACTCATTTTTACATGCTCCATCGGTCCGATAGACGGCACTTTTTCTATATCCTATAATGACACTCGGGATGTAGAGCCGTGAGGATTCAGGGGAAAGAAATGGGATCTGGATTCAGAAAATGGAGGGTAACGAAAAGATGCAGACCAAGCGAGAAATGGATCAGATGAATGAATTCAATGAAAATAATACGATGGGTGAAGCGACTCGTGCGAACAGCATAAATGGAAGCCACAACAACGTGATTGACATGGTGCGAGTACATGGTGATAACAACATACATGTAACTTACAGTGATAATAACAGTAAACAACTGAGTGAGATAAACGGAATGTATGTTGTGGATGAAAGTAAACCTACGAAAGAGATGGAGGTCACTAATATTATGAATAACATGACGTTTACGAAAAATATGGAGTACACGGGCAGTGAGGATGTACGGGTTAGAGCCGGTAGCACAAATGAGGGAGATGATGTGCAGTTGAGTGCTGACTTCATAGAGCCTATCACCGTTAGCCGAAAAGTAACCCATCGGAGAGGGAGAAAGGCAGGCAAAAGAGCAGGACGTGTGGGTATGCTTCTCGGTACTTGTGCGATGGCTGTCGGGTTGACCGTAGCAGCGCCTTCTGCGGGAGCACAGAAGCTGGAACAGGGCGTTCGCAGTGAACATGTGCTGCAATTGCAGGAGCAATTAAGCGACCTGGGGTATTTTGACGCGGGAATGACCGGTTATTATGGTTCGATTACCAAAAGCGCTGTCCGCGAGTTCCAGCAGGCGCAAGGACTGAGTGCGGATGGAGTTGCAGGTCCCGCAACGCTAAACAGGCTGAATAAAAAGGCCAAAGCGGAGGGCGAGACGCTACGCCAGTTGGCAAAGCTGATCCATGGCGAAGCGCGCGGAGAATCTTTTGAAGGACAGGTTGCTGTAGGAGCGGTTGTCTTAAACAGGGTGCATTCGGATGCATTTTCGTCGTCGATCTCCAAGGTCATTTTCCAGAAAGGGCAGTTCACGGCAGTTGACGATGGACAGTTTAATACAAAGCCGACGGCGACCTCTTATAAGGCAGCACGCCAAGCATTAAATGGCGTTGACCCGACGAATGGAGCGCTGTATTATTACAATCCGAAGATTGCCACTTCGGTATGGAGCAAGAGCAGGCCGACGCTGCTGACCATTGGGCAGCATGATTTTACGAGATGAGATAGTTTGAGTTATTAATTAGATCAAAGGTATTTTTTAATACAATAAGGAACCCCGGCTGTAATCTGCTCATCTGCAGGTACGTGGCCGGGGTTTAATCATTATTATATTATCGTGGACAAATGGTATATTAACATTGAAGCAAAATGTAAAAATAAAAGTCAGGGTGAGTAAAATGAAGTTGCTAAAGACCTCATTAGTTATCGTTGCACTAGTGGTCATCGCTTCTTTTACATGGTATGGCTCGTATAAGAGTGACATGAAGAAGCTGGAGGATGACTTGAGAACACATTTAACCGCCGAAAAAGGAATAGATGGGAATACGATTATAAGCATCACCGCTCGTCGAAGCAAAATGCCGATGTATCCTGTTGTCGTCCAATTCAAGGACAATCCACAGGAATATATCTACTATAGAGCAGATGAATGGATTCAGCTGACGCCTGATCCAACTGAATAATTCAATCATACTTACTATGACAAAAGAGAGTAATATGCAACACCATTGGATTTACCCATTCAATCCTGTACAATGGATAACGACAAAAACAAAGGTAGATTAAGGATGGATTAGCACGATGAGAATTATTATATCACCAGCTAAAAAGATGAGGATCGACACCGATTTGATGGCTATCGCGCAGATGCCGCAATTTATAAATGAATCAGAACAGCTATTGAGTCTGCTTCAAAAGTTATCCTATGACGAACTCAAAGCGATGTGGAAGTGTAACGATGCAATCGCCGAACAGAACGTGGAGCGGATTCGGAATATGAATATAAAAACAAATCTTACACCAGCCATCTATGCCTACGAGGGCATTCAGTATCAATATATGGCACCGGGCGTTTTTCAAAATGAGGAACTGGCGTATCTTCAGCAGCATTTACGCATATTATCCGGTTTTTATGGCATTTTACGGCCTTTAGATGGCGTTACGCCGTATCGGTTGGAGATGCAGGGTAAGCTGCAAGGTCCAGGTTTCAAATCGCTCTATCAATTCTGGGGCAGCAAGTTGGCGGATCAGCTTCAATCTGAAAGCAATTGTATTCTGAATTTGGCTTCCAAAGAGTATAGCAAGAACATCACGCCTTTCCTGAAGGAGGAAACCCGGATGATCACTTGCGTGTTCGGACAAATGGTCGATGGAAAACTTGTTGAAAAGGCAACCCGGGCCAAGATGGCCAGAGGTGAGATGGTACGATATATGGCTGAGCGGAAGATTACAGATGTGGAGGATATCAAAAGCTTTGATCGGTTAGATTTTGATTTCTCAGAAGAGAAATCGGAAGAGAGTACTTATGTATTTATATATTCGGAGGGACAGTAGCCTGTTGTACAATGGTTTATAAATTTTGGTTCGTATAGGTTACGCATTCGTAAATGCCATCAAATAATTTGATGGCTCTTTTTTTGCAAGACTAAGGCAGTCTTGTTCGGAATATGTTTGTATCTACAGAGGTCTACAGGAAGCGACGCTGAATATCATTGAAACCTAATATGAATTTACAAAGTATATATAAAGAAGGATATAATTAGTTGCTATTTATAAATTTGTACTCGGTTACATCCAAAGAGGGGAGGACGAATATGCCATTTATTGGGGGAATCATTTTAATCTTGATCCTAGCATTTATTCTATGGGCATTAATGATCCCGCTATTCAATAAAATAGGTAGTAGAATTCTGAAGAAATATAATAAATTCAAACAAGAGGAGAATGTTGATGAAAAATTCAAAGACGTTTAGAGTAGGGGCAATAACAGTTGCATTGGTTATTATAGTGGGAGTATTACTGGTGACCTTCTTTGTCACACGAATTCCTAATGGTTATGTTGGGGTTGTGTATTCACCCAATGGAGGGGTAAAAGATAGCACACTGAGTCAAGGGTGGAAACTGGTTGGAGCGTTCGATAAAGTAACCAAATATCCGATCCGAATTCAAACGGTGGAATACAGAGATATTCAAATTGCTACATCTGACGGAAAAAACATCACCATCGATTTTGCTTACAACTATCAGGTAGAACCAAGTAAAGTATCTTCTATTTTCAACACATTTGGGCCAATTAGCATTCAAGAAATTGAGGATACATATCTCAAAACACGTTTCCGTGACGCAGCTCGTAAAGGTATTTCCAAGTTTACAGTCATTGATGTGTATGGTGAAAAGTCATCTGATGCAGGCGTGGACGTGCAACAACGTTTCTCTGATGACGTTAAAGAGTTAGGTTTTATCGTATCCAACGTTACCGTAGGTGTTCCTCAACCTGACGCTAAGACTCAGGAAGCCATCGATAAACGTGTCGAAGCATCTCAAGAACTGGAACGTAAAACGACTGAACTGGAGATTGCCAAGAAAGAAGCAGAGCGCAAGCGCGTGGAAGCGCAAGGTAATGCAGACAAACTATTAATTGAAGCAGAGGGTCAAGCTAAAGCCAATAAAGAGCTTCAACAATCCTTATCCAGCCAACTCGTTGAATATGAAACCATTAAGAAATGGGATGGAGCCCTTCCATATGTAAGTGGGTCCAACACGCCAATGATTCAATTGCCGACTACCAAAACAGAGCAAAATAGCGGCGCGGGAAGCGTATCTCCCTAATTAGCGGTTGAAAATGCACGCCTTGCTTTCTCACCAAATTAATGTGTTGAAAGTCGAATGAACAAGCCGGTCCAATCGTGGGCTGGCTTGTTTATTTTTGATGAATTTCAAAGGTACTGGATACATTTAGTCTAAAAATCGGATTCAAGAGTAGTGCGAACGTGGCTTTGTTGGGCTACAAGTTCAGGCTTGTTGTGGCAAAAAGATACTCGGCATTGCCTTGGCAATTTTGCTCGGCTACTGCTCTTAGGATAACGTCACAATGAGAAAAGACGCAGCGATAAATATCCCTGCGCCTGATCAAGCTAACGTAATTGTTAGCAGAAGAATGAGCTGTCATATCATATTGGGGCGATCCGATTCGTTTCCAAAGCTGATGAGTTTTTGGGCTTACCTCCCGTATTCCTCCTCAGGATAGAACCTGGATAGCCAATTACTCCAATATTCAGATTACATCCTTCCTGTTAACGAACATTAATCCAAGCGGTCCACTGTGTTGGGATGTTAATGGAATAGACCGTACCTACAAATTGTCCACCTGTTGTATTAGGGGATTCATAAACCCATGAATGGGCGAAAGCATCTATGACACGATCACCGTCCAGATCAATAGCTTCAGACCAGTTGTTTGTCATTGTATTGCCGGCGAGTTTGCCGAAGTGACTGCTGTCATAACCGATCTGGAACGTAATACACTGAATCCAAGCCCCACCATGATCATTGGTCGTGGAGAGCGGGTTGTTATTGAAGCCGTAAATTTCTTGACCGCCATTAGGAGATACAACACCGTATACATTAATGTGAGATACGTTCGGAGCAGGCGCAAACAGAACTGGACCCCCCGTATCTTTAGACTTTTGCGCTTTAAATTCAGCCTTAGCAGCCTCAACAGCTTCACGAAATTCTTTGGAATTAATAATTTCTTCCTTTGTTAACGGTTTGGCTTGAGTCACATCACCATCTGCATAGGCAGCCACATTAAACGAAAGTACGAGAACAAGAATAAGAGCTAAACCAACCAACTTTTTCATAGTAATAAATTCCACCTTTCTTGTTATGGGTATTCTTTTTACAAAAAATATGGATAACGACAAATAGACCTGCTTGCAGATAAAGCCCCTTGCCCTCCTCTCTTATGAAAATGGTTCTACCCTCTTTGTTCTTTACTGAAAACAGAAATAAAGGAGATAGAACTCTACAGGCTAGAAAACTCTATGAAGTAGGAATGTATATGTAAAATGAATGCCTGCCAATGATTATGTGTTGCAGACAAAATGGAAAACTCAATTATAAGAATTGATATCTTGGCTGTGGTAAGCTCTGACACATATGTTGGAGTATAATATTCCGAAATAATTATTTAAATTGAAATATATTCCATATATACAAACATATAGTACCTCTAATTACCAATTCAAGTCAAGTTTATTTATTAATCCCATGAATTGTTAAAGCGTGTTGCTCGTCGCAGTAAAGATGCTACAGTATCCTGAAGTCGTGAAATAAAAGGAACCCCCTCAGGAACATGTATACACCTACATAGAAATCGAAGGGGGCTGAAGGACGGATATGGATCATTCTAAGCGTGGATTGATGCAGTGAAATCAGGAGATTAGCCGGATATCATTGCCATTAAACTTCTGCTAACATAGTTGTATCATTTATTAGATGAGCGGTGAAAATGGATGAGTACAATTAAAGTTACCCCGGAGCAACTACATCACGTGTCGAATCAAGTGGATCAGGCGAGACAACAATTGAATTATATACGGGAGGATCTCTCAAGACAGATCATGTTCCTTCAGCAGATGTGGCTGGGTGTAACGCAGGAGCGATTCTATTATGAGTTTGAGCAGTCGCGCCCTATATTGGATAAAGCACTGGAGAGTATGGTGGGTATCTCCAAAGAACTTAAGGATATCGCCATGCGGTTTGAGAATACTGATGCTCAGAAGGTAAGTTTGGGTAAAGCTGTTGGTACTGTTGGCGCTGTAGCGATGATGGAAGACTCAAGATATTATGCCGGTTCGAATGATAAGGGCTATGGGATGGCACAAGTCAATGTTTTTGGAAAGTGGATGTCGATGCCTGTCAACGAGAATGGGGTTACGGATCAGTCTGCGCTCCAAGCTTATGAGAGAGATCAAGGGCATTTGGATATTAATCGAATGCAAGCTGTAAATGCTGAAGCGTCAGGGGAAGATATCTTTGCGATGCAGATCAAGGCATTTGAAATGGGAATCGATCCTTTCACAGGCGAGCCTGTATCCGATAAGTATGCTCAGATGATGCTAACTTCCCTGAAGTTCAGCCAAC
The DNA here is from genome assembly GCF_055687625.1 of Paenibacillus sp. CB74. Classification (NCBI taxonomy): domain Bacteria; kingdom Bacillati; phylum Bacillota; class Bacilli; order Caryophanales; family Paenibacillaceae; genus Paenibacillus; species Paenibacillus sp. CB74. The sequence goes on from NZ_CM146009.1 coordinate 775,718, forward strand.
TATTCATGGCATTTCAGATGGTTCGCGGGAGTATGCCGGGTGGCAAAGGGCCGTTTCGGTTGCCTGCTTCTCATCCGGCTGTGGCGAAGATTAAAAAGAATTTGGAAGCGGCTGAAGCGAGGAAAACGAGTAAAATTAAAGGGATGGGTAAAGATACATACACTGGAGGCAGGAATCACAAAGAGTTGGATGATTTGGCTCGAGATCCTTCTGGTGGTGGGAAAATAGAACCCAAAAATATAAATGAAAGAGATGTTGGATTACAATTAGAAGCAAGAGGTGATTTAGGGAGAATAATACGTGATTCACAAGCAGATAAGGGCGCAGAGTTCATTGATACCACTACGGGCATAAAGTGGGACGTGAAGAGTTTTGAATCATATCCAAGTGGTAGGAACGGAATACCTATAACCAATCCTAAAAAGGGTGCTTTTACTATTCAAAATGGTATGCAAAAAATACATGAAGAATTTGCTAAGGGGCATGACGTAATTATTGATACGAAAAAAATGGTGCCAGAGCATATTGAACAACTGAAGAAAGCAATTGATAAAGAAGGAATAGCAGATAGAATATTGTGGTTCCCCTAAAGGAGTGGAAAAATGGAAGAAAAAGATATTATCAATATGTTTGATTTGCATAAAAAGTGGGTTGAGACAATTGGTGATGAAGGTGAGCAGTTAAAGTTAGATGAAGTTGATTTAAGAGTTTTTGACTTATCTGATGTATTACTTGAACAATCCTATTTAATAGATTGCACTTTTGATGATCTCAAACTGGAAAATGTTGATTTTCATTCATCATTATTAGCCTCATCAACTTTTATCAATGCATCTTTAGATAAATGTGATTTTTATAAATCAGATCTCAGGTATACGGACTTTTCCAACTGCATCATTAGAAATAGTAGATTTAGTAAAGGTGATTGTTGGGAAGCAGCATTTAATAACGCATGTTTAGTTGATTGTAATCTGATTAATGTATCTTTCCATTTAACCGATTTTAGAAATGCAAGACTAGAAAATATAGATATAAGTGTATCGACATTTAAAGATACGTTGTTAAACGGAGTAACACTAAAGGGTATTAAAGGGATAGAAGAAGCTTTTTTTCAGAGTATAAATATTGGCACACCGGAAAAACCATTGCTGTTAGAAAAAGAAGAAGCTAGGAGATGGTTTTTAGAAAAATGTGAATCTTAAATATTTATTTCATTATATTAAACAGGTTGATCATAGTTACCACGATGATTGACCTGTTTGTGTTATCTTCGTTTTCCGGCCATGTTGTAGATAACAAATGAGTTTAATAAGAGTAAGGATGATTGCCTTGACTTTACAAAAAACAGTGGAAACACTGCATCAGTGGATTGACCAGAATTGGTCGACATTAGATCAGATAGAATTAAAAACAACGAGAGAGACGGTAGACTCTTTATACAATAAATTGATATCTGAAATAGATCATACGGACAACTCGGATCATTTATTGGAAGCAATCAATTACGAACTTACTCATTTCTTTCTGTCCATTCCTTGTGTAATGAAGATGTATCAAAGATTGATTTGGTTAAATCCATCCAACCGTTCCTACTATGAAAGGTTTACAGATTACCTTTTACAATATGGTCCCGATTGGGAGGAAGAGGTGAATACTTTAATCGAACTTTACATGAAAGAAGATCTTCGAAAGGCTTGTGAATTTACACAAAAGATTGAGAAAGTTAAAAATTTTGAAAATAAGTAATCCATGTCCAGGTATTATTTAAGATGGTGACCCTATAAAAGACTTCATCAATGGTTTGAATAGGAGGAGATATTTTGACTACTCAAATGAATGAGGTAATTTTTTCGACTAATTTATCTAAAGCCGTTGATAAGATAAAAAAGGCAAAAAACATTTCGAGCGATATCGTTAAGTTTGTCATAGAGCCCGTTGAGGAACAGGGGAAAATGTTAGATGGTGGCGATGAAATGATGAAACGTCTTGTGTTATCTAAAGAGAATGTTGACGGTAAAAAACTATGGTTAGAAGATGTTGTTGGGGTTTTAGGAGGTCTTTTTCCGAAAGCTCCAATATAGATTAATGTATCTTTTATAAAAATTGAAGGAGATACTGCTATCTTCAAGCTGGAAACCAGTTTGCGCTTTAGAAAACCGAGTTTATTAAGGAATACTGAAACAGGTCATGCTCCTTTTAAAGCCATTGTATAAAGTATGTGAAAATTGTTTAATATCTTTATTAGAAATTTAAGTAGAGGCTACTTAATAAGTATTGATTCATCATTCAACAAATACAGCAGGTTGATCGTGGTCAAGATATCACCATGATTAATCTGTTCTTTTGTTAGACTACAAATTTAGTGCTACTTTTTGGAGTTGAATAAGTGCATGTCAATCAGTGCTGTAATATATGAACGACAAAATGATTTTGAACAGAGTTTCTTTGTTCCCATTGCTACGGAATCGTTTTTTAAAGAATGTTGGCAACCTGCGATTGAAGCATTAGGGTTACAATGGACGGACCTCTTTTCATCAGGTGTTGATGTAGAGGAGGAAGATGTACCGTCAATTATTGGGCGGTAAAAAACTTAACTGAGGAAAAAAGGGATAAAATGTTTGAAAGAATAACTATCCTTCAAAATAAATTGCCACTAGCATTTCAGCGCAAAGATGCTGTTGTTTTTATAGGATAGATAGGTTATTAGTTATGTTACAGTTTGATGGGACTACCCAGTGCAGAGTGAATCCATCATTCAATCAATAACATAAGACCCGTATAAAGATTTCATTAATTGAGTTGTACACAGGAAAAGGCTTTGGGTTCATCCCTAATTAATGTTACTCTGTTACATCGAACAGGTCGATTATGGTTAGATATCACTATGATTGATCTGTTTTTTTGTTACATTGGTTTTTTAAGAAATGACTTGGACACAACTGATTGGAGATATGAACATGATTAAGTATAGGCATACCATTGAATATAAAGAAGATTTCAACGAAGTTATTGTTGACTTAGGTAGGGATTCATCTTTACAGAATGGTTATCTGATTAGTAATTCTTTGGGATCGGATACAGTTCTGTAGTAGACCAGCTTGTCCAAAAAAGGTAAAATATCCCTGTTACTATAAAAGGGGGAGAGACGAGATGTCAGATCGCGATATTGTTTACGAAATCCTAAAGATTATCGAATCAGGAAAAGAGCCTAAGAAAGAAGACATTGGAGCCGATAAGGAATCATTTCATGAATGGATGGAACAGATCCATGATGATAAACTTGCTGAAAACATTTCGTTTTCTAGAGGTGGATCAAGCAATAATATATTGATCGTCTTCGCTAACGGTGTAAAACTTACTAAATCTGGTCGTCAGTTAATTGAGCTCAAAGAATCAGGTAAGATTTAAGTGCATCCTTCGGGGTGCTTTTTCTTTTTGTTCAAACGAATAATAGAAGTTTGCGACCAAAATATCCCATAGACGTATAGTAATCTGTAACACTACTATTCTTTGATAGGGGATACGAAGATGAATCAAAAAGAATATTTATTACAGGTTATTCTCCATTTTCTTAAAGAGAATCCACAAACTCAGACAGGTGCTATTCATGAGTATGTTAGAAGTGTTTTACACAGTGAATCCCCGATTAATCCTGTAGAAGCCCGGTTTAATATTAGGCTGAGTACTCCTATTACGAACGAAGACGCTATGCTTGTTAATGAAATCATTTATGATTTGATATACACTAGGGTCCTTACCCCAGGAGTTGACCGTAACAACTTGGATCTCCCTTTTATCAGTGTCACTTCCGAAGAAAATTTTAAAACATACTACAGACCATTTAATACTTGAATTTAAAGTAGGACACAAGCACCCACCGTGGTGCTTTTTCTTTTGCTTTCATATGACAGAATGTGAGCCGTTCTGAGCTTTTTAACATGAGAACGTCCGTTTACAGGGATCAGTCCATTGAAGAACGGAGAACAGGCGCTGAGTGAGCCTACGCATTCATATGATGATCACCCAAACGTTGAAACCAACTCTAAACAAATCTCTCTTGACCACCGTCATTTATTGTCTGATACTGGAAGATGTTCTTTCAGAATTATACGAGGAGTGGGCGAATGAAACGGCATGTTGTCTTTGGATCAGTAGTAGCGGCAATCATTTTATTGTGGGTGGCTTCGTGGTACTTCGTACCGAAATTGTATGACGCTCAATCTTTAGAAGCGGGAACGTTTGGGGATATGTTCGGGGCAGTCAACGCGCTGTTTTCGGGTTTGGCTTTCGCCGGCCTTATTTATACGATAACAGTTCAAAGACAAGAGCTCGCTCTCCAGCGACAAGCTATTACAATGCAAACCGAAGAGTTAAGAATGCAACGTGAAGAGACGGCTCGATCTGCTGACCAATTAGAGGATCAAAAAAACCTATTAAATCTTCAAACAGCAATGGGAATAGTAAACGACCTTATTCAAACTAAAAATAGACGAGCAGAGGAAATGCAGTATGACCTAAATGGCAATTACCATACTGGATATTATGGAATTTCTATAATGGTAGAGTATGATAAATATCTAGGAGGAGTTAAGCCTACAGAGGATTCTTATTTCATACAAAGCTACCTTAATACATTCTTTTTTATATTAAGTTTTATTGCAGGATATAAGCTTCAAGATGAACAAAGGGACCTCTTGGATAATCTTTTGAACATGAATATGATAGACGATGAAATTAGGCTGATTTATATGGCAGTAGAACAAAATCAGCCCAGATTAATGATGCTTAAGGTGCATGGTTTTTATCCAAGGCATCAAAAACTAACTGAAAAAACAATGAAGCCATCCTAGAGGATGGCTTTTTATTATGGCTTTAGCCAGTTGAGTGCGTGAAACGCGCGAAACAAAAAACCACCCGCTATGCGGGTGGAGGGACCTGAGGTTTGACCACCAAGACCATTCCGATAAAATTGAGATGTTCAGGCTCAAAAGAAGGGAATGGTCTTAGATGGCAACCAAGAGCTATAACCTAGCTCACACAAAGTGGATGTGCAAATACCACATTGTATTCACCCCGAAGTATAGACGGAAAGAAATCTATAATCAAGTGAGACAAGATTTAATCGAAATTTTCAAGCGTCTATGTAAGTACAAGGGAGTAGAAATTATAGAAGGTCACATGATGCCCGATCATGTCCACATGCTGGTAGCGATCCCGCCAAAGATTGCGGTCTCCACATTTATGGGATATCTAAAGGGGAAAAGCTCACTTATGATCTTCGAAAAGCATGCCCAGCTCAAGTATAAATACGGAAATCGAAAATTTTGGGCTGAAGGATACTACGTGAGTACGGTGGGGTTAAATGAAGCAACCGTAAGAAAATATATTCGTGAGTAAGAAGCACACGATCAGGCAGTAGATAAGCTGAGTGTAAAAGAATACGAGGATCCATTCAGCAGTAATCGAAACAAAAAGAAGTGAAACCAGTTTGACTGGTAAGTGAAAGAGGCAAAGAACACTGAGCCTGAACAGCTCTGCTGTCAGGCTAGCGTCTTTAGGCGCAGTTTGGCAACAGGGGGTTATACCCCAAGAGCAAACCACCCGTTGGACGGGTGGTTCTGATTTGGAGGTATTTAAGTGAACATCAGAATCGTGCAGATCGATTAGATTAATGCAGCAGCCTACAACCCCCTCGTTGACCTTCAGCCAGCATATGAGAAGCTTCGCCCGGAGCATAGAGCAATTTGGCTATGTTGAGCCTATCGTTTGGAAATAGCGCACCGGGAACATGGTCGGCGGCCATCAAAGTTAAAAAATTATGGTCAACGAGCTAGATCATAAACAACTCTGATGCGGATAACCTAACAGAGTTGTTGTATAACTTTCTAAAATGAACGAATAATACCTTCATTAAAATTAAAAGGCAGGTGTTAAAGAATGAAGATTGGCGGCACTCTAGGAAAGTGGTCAAATGAAGCAAAACAAATAGTTCATACAGCAGGAGAAATGGCAGAACAATTTTATAAAAATACAGTCAAGGATATAAATGATTCACTAATGGATATCGGTGACTGCTTGAGTGCTATGGATCGAATAAGAATACGGGTGATGGAACGAACTGTAGAATATGAAACTGGTGTCCTGAGATTACTATTACACAGTAATTATGTGGAACATGAAATTATTGAGGCAGTTTGGAAAATCGTTAAAAATGATATTAGGCGCGATCCAAATCCTGATATATACTTTTTGCCTAACCCAAATTCTTCATCAACCGCAGTGAAAATTGATATAGACAGTTACGTTTTTCCTCAAAATAAAATCCCCTGTGTATTTGTTCATGGCATGGGATATAAGGCTTCACTTGATCATGCATTTTCATTTTTTAGAGACTTCGAGAATGAGGTTAATGTATTTGATAATCCCCAATATAATGATCATGATGTGTATCTGGTTAGTTACGATACTGAATTAACAGATGAAGAAGACTCTATTATTCGAGCTGTGTTCGAATTATTAATACCTGCCATAGGAGAGGCTAAGCCATTAATTCTTGCTGTTTTTTGGCGTGAATTAGAAAGACGTGCTTCAACAACTGGCGATTATATTCTTCGTTTCTTAAAGAAAATTAAAGAAGAAACGCCCAAACATCATGGTTTCGCAGTTACACATTCACTCGGTTGTTATGCTCTTGCTTCCGCCGGTCAAAAATTAGTAGAAGAAGACGAGAACAATAGAGTTTTTTTGAACTGGTTATGTATGGCGGCAGCTTTGCCGTCTGATGGATTTGCTAATACAGGTTCCTTTAACTTAGCTCCGTTAATAGCTGGATCTCCTGATGGACCTAGATATGGAACGAGTGTTTGGTACTCAAGATTAGATCTAATTTTGAATATTGCCTATACACTTGCAAACGGACATTTAGCAATGGGTGTATCTGGACCTTTACAATCACGGACTTCTGGAATCGATGTTACAAATATAACTAGAGAAGATCATTATCAAGCATATTTCAAAAAACTAGCTCCAACGTTAAAAGATTTATTTAGAGTATAATCCTTGACTTTCCCCATAATTGCGTGACGATTTATTGATTGCAAAAAGGAGGACGCTGTGACGTCCTCCCATCAATCCAGGATATTCCCGGCTGAGATAGGTGCCCGCCGCGCGCGGTATTTATGCAAACATCCGCTATCTGACATGCCATTTTACACTCAAAGATGAGGTGTAGGTATGAGAACACCAGATAAAATTTTGATGCAGCATGAGCTCGAAGTCGCGGAAGGTACCCTCTAATCCAAAGAGCAGTCCGTAAGATCGTTAAGCTGCCATTGCCCAGTAAGTGAAAGACCTACAGGCTGAAAATAAAAAAGATGCAGACTGTTCAGGATCTGGAACGTTTCATTGAACTGGACATCAAGCTTCAACAGGATTATTTCTGAGAATACTCTTTTTCGATTTCATCAATAACAATTAAATGTTTTTTGTGAAGGCTAACCTTTGCATAAGAAATGAGAATATTCACAAAAGCTACAAAGAAGAGAATAGTACCAATATATACAAGAAATTTATATGATGACATACCCTCGTTTAGAGATTTAAAGATTTTTAGAATGCTGTTCATCCAAGATTGCTCATCAATATGTAGAGCCCTAGTAGTATTAGCGAAACTCAAGTTAGCTATTAAAATCGTAGTACTAACTCCAACGATTGTAATGAGTAGAGATATTACCATTTTAATGAAAAAGTCAATAGTTTGAGTGATGAATTCTGGTTTATGCCAAGCCCTTATTTTCATCTTAGCTGATTTAAATTTGCCTTTCGGTAATTTTTTATATGCATCGTAAAGAGAATCAACAGTCTTATACTGTGACTTTCTTATTTTTTTGATAGGACTTAATTTGTCAAATGGTTCTCTTAGAAATTTTAGAAAACCATAATAAAAGATAATATCAGTTCCAATCACAGATAGGAAGACAACAAGATTCAAAATTAAAGCAAATAACTTCATGAATTTACACCTCGCTAGATAATTTAAATAGACTATCGGCTAACTTATCCCGTTTTTTTATGTCAGGGGTGGTGGTAGTGTAGATGGCCAACGAAAGAAATTAGTATTGGAATAAGAATGGATGTATAAATTTGTCTGTTAAAAGCTATCAGAAGATCATTCCTGCTACGGCCATTCAGTTCGAAGGAAGCAGCTCGACACTTACAGATGAGATCTTCGCTTTTGTTCAGGTGCCAATTTCGATTGACCTTGCGGGTAGCACTGTAAAGCTTCGATTGATCTTTGATCCATTGCAAGTACCTGTTGAGGAAGGTGATAAATGTATGAGGATTGCTGATTAAAATCCGTAGTAATACTATAGTAACTCGATGATATTATAAATCCATAGAAGTATGAAGAAATGTAGAAGGTAAGGAAACTTTTCCTGCTTTCTATTTTTATGTCTGGAGGTGAAACATTGAAATGGTATCAATAAAGCCATTTTTTCATTTGCGAATTCGGTTCTTCCGGCTGCTGTAAAGCGACAGATGATGGGTTTTGGCAGGGGGACCTCGCCAAGATCGTCAAACGGCTGGGATATATTCAATTGGCTCCCGAAAAAGTACCAGAGTGCTCATAATATTGATCTGACCAAACTCCAAAACTATACAGCCGAGGAATTGCTTGAGATCCTTGTGTCTTTTCATCCCGATATTTCGCATGCGCTCTACAACTTTCTGCGTATGGGAGACACGCCACTTACATTTACAGCAAAGAAGCAGAGTGGGAGTGATGGTAAGAGAGGGCAAAGGTCACTTGATGCAATCAAAACTTACTGGATTCTCTACTTCCTTCTCCTGTTATCAGCATGGAAGGTCGCTGATAAGCTTAATACGATTCAGCGGATGATGATTATGATACGTGGCCTTGTGATGATGAAGTAGTTCTGAACGAGCAATGTAAAGATATGATTGATATAGTACCAGTTGATCCTGCGACGATTTGGTTCAGGAGAGGTGCCTTGGCGATACATTAAGAGTCCAAGTCCTCGTACTGGTCAAGAATGGTCTGGGCATTACGAAAAGATTGATACGCCGACATTCATCTAAAAAGAGTTCGATCTTTTGGTGAATGATCCTTACAGACAAACGCCCATAGCAAATTTGAAAGGTTGAATTCATTACTCGAGTACTATTTTGGTTTTACTTTCAGCATGAAAGGATTTACTAACGGGGGTGTAAAACTCAAGGCGAATCACTTGATGGATACGGCCTTCTTACATCTGTCCGATTTAAAAGAAATCTGTGCTGATCTGATGATAATCAGCCAGTTTAATCAATATAGCTGTTGGGATGTATAACTCGCCACGCTTGCAATTATTTTAGCGGATTTCCCGCTAAATCCCCATTTCACCTCATCCCTTGAGTTACAATCTTTTTGAGGTGACCTTACCATGAAGGATAACATGTCAAACCTGATCGAAGATTTGTTTCACGGAAACCTGCGGTTGGACGAGTCAATTCATCCTGAGCATGCCGAGTATAAGGAGATTAATCGCCAGATATCAGACCTGATGCAGGATTACAAAACACAGCTTACAGAGAACGAATACGATGCTTTGGAGAACCTGATAGACTTGATCGGACAGTCCACGTCCATGTATGTGGAAGCAGCGTTTGAACAAGGTTTTCGTACAGGCGGCAGACTGATGATTGAGGTTTTAGCCAGAACGTAAGTATTTATCTATCTACCTCATAAGCCAGCAGACAATACAAAGCAATTCAAAAATCCCCTCCTCCATTACCACCAATCAGGCTGGAATGGGAGAGGGGACTTTGCTATTAAATTATACTTTTATCATATTACCTACCACTTACCTTGCCCCAATATTCGTACCCGATGGCGTACCTGAGCCAATCAGATCACTACCACCCGCAAGCTTCAGGAAATTACCCAAGACAGGCGTTCCGTCCGCGCTACGTGTTATCGAAGGTACGAGGGAGACAAAGTCGGCTGCGCTGGCGAGCAGGCCTTTGGCGTTCTCGCTTTTTTTGTTCTTCCACCAGACGTTGGTGCTGCTGACGTCGGTTCCACTTGTTTTGTCACTGGCGCCGCCTTGGAAGGACAGGTTGTTGGTGAAGATGTGGGTGCCTACATCAAAGGCAAAGTTGCTTTGCCCGTTGTTCCAGGAGGTGTTATTTTTCATCAAGATCGAACCTGGATTGCTGTTGTAGGTGAAGCCATGCTTTTTGTTGTTAAACGCAATATTGTTCTCAACGATATGATTCACGGCGATTTTCTCGCCGCCAAGCTTAAATCCGTTGCCATCGCTGTTGGAGGTAGAAGTACCGTCCGATGTTGCACCGTTACCGTAGGCGATGCTGTTGCGGATCGTGACCGCGCCGATGGCGCCTGTATCCGTTTTGCTGTACAGATCCCATCCATCGTCCACATTATAGGCGGCAATACAACCGTCGAAGACGTTGCCCGGGCCAACGGTCAGTTTGGCGGCAAAACCGTCTGCATCCTCGCCGTCATCCGGGTCATAGTTGTTGTGGGAGTAGGAACGAATGACTTCATTATACGCAGGCCATTCACTCTTGGCGGCGGTGGAAGCATAACGTCCCATTTGAATCCCCGTATCCCGATTGTGATGGGCTTCGATCTGCTCCAGGCGGTTGTAGCTGCCACCGATAAAGATTCCGTTATCGCCCGCACCCTTCACCTCAAGCCCTTTGACGAACCAGTAGTCACCGAACATTTGCAGTCCGCGATTGGTGGAAGCGAAGGCTTGAGCGGAGAAATCAAAGACTGGTTTTTCCGATCCATACGCCACCAGATTTTTACGTTGTGAGGAGGTGCCGCTGTTACCACGTTCAATGGTTATGGTCTGCGAGAAGCTGTAGGTTCCGCCGCGCAGATAGATCGTTTTACCCGGAGCGATCTGGGTCAATGCGTTAGCCAGAGATGTTGGACTATTTATGGTTCCCGGATTGCTGGCTGAGCCGTTAGGGGAGACATAGAGATCACCCGCAGCAAGTGTCACACTTGAGGTAGCCACGGCTTCTGATGGATTATTTTGCAAGCTGCTCTCGATTACATCCGCTGCGCTAACCGATCCACCACCAATCAATAAAAGAGGAAATGCGGCACTCAGACAGATCTGGGCCATTTTTGATTTGAGGGAGCGCTCCTTCAGGGAATGTACAGAACGTGCAGACACATGAGTAGATGTGGATGGGAATAATTTCATTAGTAGACCTCCTTGGTTAATGGAAAATAGAATGCGTGAGCTGTTGCGGTATGCCGGACAGATGCATCAATGAAGTAGCTCATTGCGATGGAATGAATACTATCTGTACAGCATATTTTTATGGTAAATGTTGTAAACGTTATCTTCAATAATCATTTGATCAGATGGGTCTAGATACAGGCAGGTTAGGCGTAGTCGTACCCAGTGCATGGGGTTTCACAGGTTACATGTAATCCTGACGTTGGCTGGTAGCCCTGATTTAACGATGAATCATCTGAAATGAACCTAGAGATGCACGCTTTTACAACCCCCAAGGCACGAGACTTACCCTCAATCGACTCAAATGAACTTCGCATTTTCAAAAAAAGAGCCACACGCATCCAATAGGGGAGCGTAATCATAATCCTTGCCTTCTATCAAAATGATGGGGCAATTAACGCATAACAAAAAGCCCCGTAGCGGCTGCCAGAGGCAACGAGACTATTGGGGCGATGTTCGAAGTTGTATTATCTGATCATTGTAGGCATTGTCCTGCATGGAAAGACTCATTCAATCAAGCGATGTGCTCCATTAAACCAACGCGGGGACTTATCGTCCGAACAATCTCATGCATTATAAGCGATGCATAGACGAAAGTTATACAACGTTGCCCACTTTAATATCCGTCCGTCTCACGACTGCGCTTCTTCGCTTGCTCGACACTTGGTTCATGTTTCGGTTGAACTGTCGCACTATCATCGGTAGGCACTGACGCCAGTCCTTCCGCCACACGACGACCGTAGTCGGCATCCGCTTGGGTAAAATGAGAGATCATGCGCTCCCGGATATCCGGTTTGCATTGGGCCAGAGCATCGACCATGTTGCTGATCAGCTCATCCCGCTCCCAATCCTCGAACGCTCGGTACGTATCTCCGGCTTGACCAAAATCATTAGTACGTTCGATCTTCTCACGAACTAGCCTGCCTTCCACCAACGGTACATGTTCCGGGCCGCGCGGTGTAGCTTCTTTTAACCCGCTAAGGGAGGAAGGCTCGTAGTTCACATGCGGATTCTGCCCCGGTGCACGATCCACCTGATATTGCATCTGCCCGCCGCTCTGATTGGTCGCAACACGGTTCTTCGGCGCATTCACAGGCAGTTGCAGGTAGTTCGCACCGACTCGATGACGCTGGGTATCCGAATAGGAGAAGGTGCGTCCTTGCAGCAGCTTGTCATCCGAGAAATCCAGCCCGTCCACCAATACACCTGTGCCAAATGCCGCTTGCTCCACTTCATTGAAATAATCCTCGGGATTGCGGTTGAGCGTCATTTTGCCAACGGGTAGAAACGGAAACTGATCCGGCGGCCACAACTTGGTTGGGTCCAACGGGTCAAAGTCCAGCTCCGGGTGCTCGCCATCTTCCATCACCTGAACGCACAACTCCCATTCCGGATAGTCGCCTTGTTCAATGGCATGATACAGATCCAGCGTGGCATGGTTGAAATTCTGCCCCTGAATCTCGCTCGCATCTTTTTGCAGCAGGTTACGTATGCCTTGATTGAGCGGTTCCCAGTGGTATTTGATGAGCACGCCCGTGCCTTCCTCATTGACCCATTTGTATGTATTGACACCTGACCCTTGCATCTGACGGTAATTGGCCGGAATACCCCAAGGGGAGAAGAGGAACGTCACCATGTGGGTCGCTTCGGGACTGAGTGAGACAAAATCGAAAAACCGCTCCATATCCTGTGCGTTGGTCAACGGGTCGGGTTTGAAGGCATGTACCATATCCGGGAACTTGAGCGGATCACGAATGAAAAAGATTTTCAGGTTGTTACCGACGAGATCCCAGTTGCCATCTTCGGTATAAAATTTCACGGCAAAGCCACGCGGGTCCCGCAGCGTCTCGGGAGAGTGTCCACCGTGAATAACCGTTGAGAATCGAACGAATACGGGGGTTTCTTTTCCTTTTTCCTGAAACAGACGTGCCCGTGTATATTTGGATATCGGTTCATTCCCGGCCGTGCCATACGCTTCAAATACGCCATGAGCACCAGCACCCCGGGCATGCACAACCCGTTCCGGAATGCGTTCACGGTCGAAGTGAGTGATCTTTTCGAGAAAATGATAGTTCTCCAGTGTTGTCGGTCCACGGCTGCCCACGGTTCGTACGTTCTGATTGTCCGTGATGGGGTGACCCTGTCGGTCCGTTAAAGTCTCGCTTGATTGGTCTGAGGAATGCTCGGATTGTGAAGAATGGTTATCCATGGAGTGGAACGCCACCTTTCCTTAAGTTGGATTCCTGTATATATTTTCCCTGTGGGCAGGTTCTATACATTATGGCAACCAACGAACATCTAAACGACCTTTTGAAAAAGCTAATCAACTGCCCTTCGATTTCCTCGTAAAAAAAGCTTGTCACCCGCCTCATCGCATGAGATAATTAACTTTTGCCCTGCGGCCTTTTTTGAACGGAAAATGAAAGAGGACCGCGTCTAAGAATGGAGGCTGACCTAGGATTGTCTACACAACGTTATCCTTTTGCATATGATCCGGCTGAACCTTTTGTATCCCGTCTGGGAGAGTGGGTTGCCGATGTTTTTTACGATATTTTGCCTGAGTCCGGCTTCGAGGTACGGGATGAACAGATTTTTATGGCGTACCAGCTCGAACGGGCCTATGGAGATAAAAAGACCATTATGGCGGAGGCCGGAGTAGGAACAGGCAAGACGTTAGTCTACCTGCTCTACGCGGTCTGTTATGCACGTTATACGGGGAAACCGGCGGTGATCGCCTGTGCCGATGAGTCCTTGATTGAACAGCTTGTGAAGCCCGGCGGAGATATTGCGAAGCTGGCTGCACATCTGGATCTGGAAGTGGACGCGCGTCTCGGAAAATCACCAGACCAATACGTCTGCCTGAACAAATTAAGTGCGGTGCGATTCGCCGATGAGGATGCGCCTGTTATTGAAGAAGTGCACGAGAGTCTGCCGGATTTTGTGAATACGCCGGGTACGCTCCAGGCTTTCCATCCGTATGGTGACCGCAAACAGTATCCACATCTGAACGATCGCCAGTGGAACAAAATCAACTGGGACCCGTTCCAGGATTGTTTTGTATGTCCAAAAAGACAACGCTGCGGCCTGACGCTGTCGCGTGACCATTACCGCCGTTCCAAGGACATCATCATCTGTTCCCATGATTATTACATGGAGCATGTGTGGACCTATGATGCGCGCAAACGCGAGGGACAACTGCCCCTGCTGCCTGATCACAGCTCGGTTGTATTTGATGAAGGACATTTGCTGGAAGAAGCAGCCCTGAACGCACTGAGTTACAAGCTGAAACACCGCATCTTCGAGGAACTCGTGACTCGCCTGCTGGAAGGAGAGATTCGTGAATCCCTCGCGGAGCGTGTGGATGAAGCGATTGAGAGCAGTGAGCGATTGTTTGCGCTGCTGGATACGTATACGGTGGCGATTCCGGGATCGGAACGGAAAGAAGTTCGGGTAGAAGCTCCGCTTCTGCGTGAGATTGAACGTCTGACCAACGTATTGGATGCGATTGGCGAAGAATTGGTATTTGAAAGTGGATTGTTCTCGCTGGATGGGTACCAGATGCGTGTCGTCGAAGAACATTTGGACATGATTCAGTCTGCACTTGCGTTGTTCCGTAAGGAAGACGGCTACATCTGCTGGGCGGAAGAGAGTGAGGACGAGACGACATTATCGATCATGCCGCGTACGGTGAAGGAAATGCTGAATGAGCGTGTGTTCAACACAGGTATTCCAATCGTGTTCTCCTCTGCAACGTTATCTGTGGACAGTTCATTCCGTTATGTGGCGGACAGCCTGGGCATTGATGATTTTGTATCGTTCTCGGTGGCTTCCCCGTATGATTATGCGGACAAAATGAAGATGAAAATTACCGATGAAGCTGTACCGGGTCACCCGGAGAACGAAAATCGCATGCGCGACGCAGTATCCATGCTTCAGGAGAGTGGGGGACGTGCGCTGATCCTGTTCCGTACGATGGAAGAATTGCGCGCGTTCAAGCAGGACATTGTTCATGTGCCAGAAGCAGAAGGTTTGCGCTTTATGTATGAGGGTGATCGGGAGATCAGTGATCTGATCGCGGCATTCCAGCAGGATGAGGAGAGTGTGCTGTGCTCCGTCAATCTGTGGGAAGGACTGGATGTTCCAGGACCGTCATTATCCAATGTCATGATCTGGTCGCTTCCATATCCACCACAGGACCCTGTCTTCAATGCAAAACGCAGTGCATCGGCAGCACCATACGAAGAGATCGATCTTCCGTATATGCTCCTGCGTGTGAAGCAAGGTCTTGGACGTCTGATTCGGACAAGCACGGATTCCGGTTCCGCGGTCATTCTCGATGAATCACTGTATACCAAAAAGGAAGCCAAAGACCGTATTGCGGCCCTGCTTCCCGAAGGTGTGGAATGGACAACCCTGACACACTAATGACTGAATTCTAAATCATACAAAATCGTACTAAATCCTACATTTACATTGGATTATGCGTTCTAACCGGGCCGAAATGGCTCCCATCAGAAAAAAGCTCTTGTTCTCTGCGGATGCACCATCCGTATGTGAGCAAGAGCTTATTTTTTTATTTTGATATGATATTTTGATGGTTCCTGCAATGTACGTCTTTTCCCTTTTTTTCGAGGGATTTTCCCTCGCCCCCAATCGCTCCAAAATTCTAACGAACCTACCACACCTTATTAGGGCGATAATGAAGAGATGTAAATTCTAACGAATCTCAGTAACGTTATCCCGCCGAAAATAGCTTTTAAGCCTGTAAATCAACCCAATTCGGGGAAATAACGCCGCTGTGATTCGTTACACTTCAAACCTGCATAAATAGGAGCGAATAGCGTGTCTCAGGTTCATTAGAAGCAATGAGCGCTAAATGAATACTACATGTGTGAGTACTAAATGAATGCTCATAAGGGAGGGCCTCTGTCAAGCTTATAACTTATGGGTTCATGGCTTGTGGGACATGGAAGCCCCTTTTTGACGTGTAAAGATGTTAGCTGTGTTAAAAAATATCCATGCTCAGATACCGTTCCCCGGTATCCGGCGCAATGCAGAGCACCCGGTGCCCCGGCCCCAGTTCCTTCGCGATGCGAAGGGAGGCCCACACCGAAGCGCCAGAGGAAGGGCCCAGCAACAGCCCTTCCCGGGCAGCAAGCTGCCGCATCGTATCCAGTGCGTCCTCATCGGACACCTGGATGATGGCATCCCACACGTCGGTATTCAGGATGTCCGGAATGAACCCCGGACTTGTACCGACGAGCTTGTGTGGTCCGGGCTCGCCACCGGACAACACCGGAGAACCTTTGGGCTCCACCGCATAGATACGGATATCGGGCAACTGCTTACGCAGTTCTTCCCCGGTTCCCGTAATCGTTCCGCCAGTTCCCGCCGTAGCGATGAAGGCATCCAGCCTTCCGTCCATCTGCTGCATAATCTCGGGAGCTGTCGTGATCCGGTGAATATCTGGGTTCGCCGGATTCTCGAATTGCTGCGGAATGAAACTTCCCGGAATGTCTGCCTGAAGTTCTTTCGCTTTGCGAATCGCACCTGGCATCCGCTCCGCAGCAGGGGTGAGCACCACATCTGCGCCGTAGGCTTTCAGGATGTTGATGCGTTCCTTGGACATATTGTCCGGCATGATTAGGATGGCTTTATATCCTTTGGCAGCGGCATTCATCGCCAAACCAATCCCGGTATTGCCACTGGTTGGTTCGATAATGGTTGCGCCGGGTAGCAAGTGTCCCGCACGTTCAGCTTGAAGTATCAGGTTATAGGCGGCACGGTCTTTGACGCTGCCGCTGGGGTTGAAGTATTCCAGTTTCACGTATACGTCAGCGGAGTCGCTGTCTGTGAGTCGGTTCAGTTTAACGGCAGGTGTCTGGCCGATCAGTTCAGTTACATCCGCAGCAATGCCTGTATGTGCTTGTGTTCGTTTAATCGAATGTGTATTCAGATCCATGAAGTACAGCTCCTTGATTGATAAGACGTTGAGAGATATCCAGTTGAACTCAAACCCTACGGAACAATCTGTCTGCCATGAATGGCAGGATGCTTGTTTTAGTATAGGAATTGAATTTAGATCATGCCTTATTGGAATGGTTGGTTATCTCTCCTCCATCTTAATGAACATAACCTTCTGTGGTCAACTTGTTTTGAATTAAGCGGAGGGCGCGGAATCATACGAGCAGTGAATCGGACAAAGCGAGTAGGAGTTGGATTCAAGCGTAATGACGGATGGACGCAGATCCATATGTGTTTGGATAACAACAGGCGTATGCTCCGGTTCAATAGGAATAGAGTTGCATCAGCTCTGTGCCAAGTCCATCTGCAGATGCCGACTGAGTTCTTTTTTGACTTCATTGCGTGCGAACGTCCATAACATATAGAACCGTTGCCAATACCCCCTGCACATATACAGAGTTTCGATACCATCAGCTTCACGATTCTCTTCCAGAACTTTGACACCGCGAATTCTCATCTGCTTGCGAAGACCCAACATCTCCTTGAGCACATTGTTCTGAATACGGGTCAGCGAAAGAATGTAGACTTCAGGCATCTTAAGCATAAGTGTATCCAACGTTTGAATATCTCGCTCAAGTACATCTAGCAATAGGGTACGTACAACCAAACCTTTAATTAGACGATGGTCTTCATCCGCAGGGGATGGTGCGGAAGTTGAGGATGTCATATGTTCACTTCCTTAACCTTTAATTGGAATTTTTTATTTACAGAACATGTGTTCCTATATTATAATCAATATATGTAATGGAGATACACAATACAACCGAGAAATATTGGAAGCAAGCACTAACGTATTTTCCTGAGGATACAGATCGTGTAGTGAGGCTAAGGATTTGAGGACAAGCCTGCTCCAAAATTAGGTATAATTTATGGGTTTTACAGGAAACCTAAGGCCATAAACCAAATAAGCATTATGCAATGCGCCTACTACAGAAGTAATAACAAGCAATGAATTTTTGCAATCAACTGCAATAATCATCAAGGCTGGCTTGCCTTAATACGCTGATGCTATGACAACAAGAAAAAGCAATTCACTCTACTAAAAATGTGCAACAAAAAAGCCCCTGCCTTGGGCGGCGGGGCCTATGGAATACTGCCGATTCAGCGGCAGGTTTAATGACGTGTTTAAGAAATTAAGCAAGATATTGAGGCTTTTCGTAGAACGCCTCTTTTTCAAGGATGACCTTATAAGGTCTTTCCTTGCCCTTCAGGGAGGGCCCAATAGTCGTTAGCGGTACGGCCGGCTTGTGGAAACGATCTTCTTCCTTGGGTTCCGGAACCGGTCGTGATGATTCGGGCGCAGAACTGAGGCGTACCTTTTTTTCGCTGCCCCAGCGCTTGCTTATTTTTTTCGTTTCCGGTTTCATTCCGGTTCGCCTCCTAACAAATCGTTGATGGCGTTGAACAGTTGACGATTCTGAAGGTCAATCTGCTGAAAAACCGCCTCATCCGCTTCAATATGTCCAATAATGTGAACGGTGATTACATACCTCTTGGCTACAGGATAGCATAGCAGATACTCTTTCTCAAGGTAATCATCATATAGGTTGATCTTGATCTTGTTCTCCCGGTAAGAATCAATCACCAGGATGCGCTTGGGATCATCCGGTTGTTTGTCGTCATTAGCGGACAAGTCATACTTTCTCCCCGGTTCTCCAACATTACCACATAATTGCTCAATATAACCACTGTCATCTGTACGGTATATGGCTGTGCCACGTACAGCGAATGGAGGATGAGAGACAAAGGCAGTACGCAGGGCATCACTCATTCGTTCCAGCATTTTGGCATCTGCTTTGCGGGTACGCAGCAATTCCCTAAAGAACCGCAGCAACTTAAGCAATTGTAACCTTGCTTCTCCCTCGGTGCGTTTATGCTTCTCAATGATGTTCTCCAATTCCGGATCGCTCCAGCGTCCTTGTTCCTCAATACTGTCTGCAATCTTGGAACATGCCACGGACACGGCTGGTGCCCACTTTCCGTCAGAACGGATTTCATATACGAGTGGATTTAATCCCAGCAGATCTGTGGGCATCCGCAATCCTTCGATCTTGGTCGTGTCCTTGATGTCCGTAATATCTTCAGGAAGAATGAAAAAAATACGCTTTCGTCCCAGACGACCCATAAACAGACCCATTTCAAGCATTGTATTATCCCGGACCGACGCGTAGTACTTCCCGCGAATCTTGGATATATCATCCGGATGAAAAATAAAAATTGCAAAGTCAGTCGTGCGTACCTCTACTTCCAGATCGTCCATGGTATAGCTGCTTGGATTAAAAACCCCGGAATACCAAGGGGTAACTTCAGCTGAAAAACGTAAGTTTTCGTGTACTGCGGCTGCAATCGGCTTCGCTTCCAGCGAGCAGCCAATAAAGACTCTTGGCTTTAACGTTTTCATCAATCCGCCTCGCTTAAACGGTAGTGGGATTCAATTGTTATATTATACCATAAACAGCAGAGTAAGTCTGGAAACGTCTGAACTGGACAAATCATAAGCCGATTACGTTTGCTATAGTGTATGTGTGAAAGGGAAATGATTCCTTTAAAAAGCGCAAGAAAATAAAAAAAGGCCCCAATTTGTCACAGTTGGGTGACTGACAGTTATTTTTGGAAGCTTCGGTCATAGAATAAAGGAGCAGGTTGCACCATTAGCAAGCATTGCTACTCCTGATGTGCCCGTACGACTGCTGGAGCAGCCCAGATGCTGCTTTATGCGCATATTTGACGGGTCCGCTGTTTAGACCCGGTCACGTTGGTGTTATATAATAGAAGAACAAGCAAGTTAGCTTTGGTGTTTAAGCAGAATCTTTACATGGTAACGAAGAGTGCAGAACCCGTCTGAAGAAACGAAGTGCTCGCCTTTATCAACGGATTTTCCCATTTAACATAGGGGATCAAAAAAATCCGTGGATAACAGCGATCGGAAGAGGGTACTGTTATCGATGTATTATAGTGTAAAGTATAATGTTTAACCAAGCACAGCTAACCACAACAGAACAGAAAGGATCAGGATACCATGAGTCCCCGAAGGACAATCTCCCCAAGGACAATCTGGAAACGTTACGATCTCTCATACACATAGCGCCCCTTGTAGAGTACATCAACCGGTTCAAAAAAACGGCTGACTCTGCGAAAGAGGGGATTGGAATGAATATTCGAAGGACACACACGATGATTTCTTCCAGGCTTGCCTTTTGCAGGGTACGGTCGGTCTAAAAAACCAACCTACAAACTGCGAGGGAACCTGAATGAAGAGAACATCGTTAACCTTACAACACGTTAAAACAGAGGCGATCAAATTCGCCATTATGCTGCTCGGTACATTTATTTTAGCTTTTGCCTATTATCACATTAACTTTCAGAATCATTTATCGGAGGGCGGATTTGTTGGTCTGGCCCTGCTCGGAAAATACGCAACAGGCTTATCACCTGCCATCGGTATGTTGTTGCTCGACATTCCGGTCATGATCCTGGCTTGGTTCCTCAAAGGCTGGAAATTCATGATTCAGGCATTGCTTGGCGTCGCTGCATTTTCCCTATTCTATGACGGCTTTGAACGATACTCCACACTGGTGTTGTCGTTTAACGGAAATCTGTGGATTCCGGCAGTTCTATCCGGTGTATTGACTGGAGTAGGCGCTGGGATTGTGCTTCGATTCGGCGGAGCGACAGGCGGAGACGATATTCTCGCCGTGCTGGTTAGCCGCTGGAAGGGATGGAAGTTGGGGACCGTTTTCTTTGTCAGTGATGCTTTTGTATTGGGATTGTCGCTTTTCTTTCTTCCGGTAAAAGAAACTTTATATACGATTCTGGCCGTATGGATCGCCAGCAAAGTCATTACGTACGTCGTTAGTGTTCCGGCTCGTGGAACCGTGGTAACGACTTCGGCTGTGAAATTGCCGATGCCATCGGCTGCAGCCAAAGCAGTTAATGCTGCCGCTGTTTCACAGCGGACTACGGTGGCTAGAGGGGTATCCCATTGATCTTACGTTTCAGAATAATCATAACCTGTATGGATCTTGTTGAGATCTTAATTGACGGTTACGTTCATACCAAATCCCTTTTGACTGCATGTCAGCAGCAAAAGGGATTTTGTTGTTTTTATTCAGATTATGATTAATTATTCGCTGATGAATAACAGCCAACAATGAATACGGCCATTTTCCGGTGTAATGCAATTCATTCAAGGCTTAATCGAAGAAGCAATCTGCCCATCCTGATTATGGATAATGGCGCGAATATGTTGATGGCTACTGCGTTTTTTAGCTTCATCCACAGCTTCAGCTTTCGTTTCAAATGTAGACAGATAGGTAGACTTTCCTTCTTCCTTAATTGCCCAACCGGAGTCGGTAGGCACCACATGAATGTTGTCATGACTCTTGGACGATGAGACAGGTTCGGAATGCCGACGCTGCGTGGAAGATGACTCTTTATGGTTAGAATTTTCGGAAGAAGATGTGGAGTTCGATTTCGAGCCTTCCGGTGTGGGATGATTTTCATCCCATTCTTCCGCCTTAGCTGTCGCTATGGCAATCGAACGTCCTTCCTCATACCCGTCTTCGAGCAGCGCATTCGCAATCTCAATTGCTTTGTGTCTGACACGTGGTTCCAGGTTCTTCATGGATACCGGATAATCCTGTTTGTTCCAAGGCATATAAATCCCTCCTGTACAATAATGGATTAGTTGTATATTACCCTGTGAGGGAAGAGATAAACGATGAAGAGGAACGGGAAGAAGCAGAGCTAAAAGCTTTCTGTGAAAAGCTACTCCGTAAGCATAAAGGAATCAAAAGAATCTGGGGATAACAGCGATCGGAAGGTTGTTCTGTCATCGGAGTGTCAAGTGTAAATATACTTTAGTACAACGAATATAGAAGGATCTCGTTCCTATACTTTTAGAACACAGAAGAGTATAATGCTGTGCATGAAAGAAATAAGTTCAACAAAAGGAAGATAAAGGAGTACATACATATGTTTAGCCTCAGTCTGGCAATACCGATGATATTCACTATGTTGATTCATGCAGCAGACAGCCTATCTTATGCACTTCGTCTAGGTGGCTTGCGTACGCGCAGAATCGCGCTAGCCATTTCATTGGCTGGTATTTTGCTGTTGGTTTCTCGAACTTCCAATATGGCTCAGGGCCCGTTGGTAGGTAATCTGGTGGATACCGCAACACGTGGAGCTAATCCTCACTTTGCAGCACAACTACATTGGCTGATGGGGGCGGCTACCATCGGAACCGCATTAGCCATATTGTGTTTTCCGACCATGGTTAAACTCTCATCCCGAATGGTCGTGCATTTTGAAGCAGCGGGTTCCATTCCTGTGATGGTTCGTGGGATGTTGAAGCGAAGCAAGATTAGAAATGCAATGTATTACATCACTCCGCCATCCTGGAAGATGGCCAAACGATTGGTACAGCATGGGATGCCAAGACGATTAATGATGCTGAATGTAGCGGTAACCGCAATCTACACCACGGGTGTCCTGTCCAGCTTATATGCAGCGTACCTTTACCCCGGTCAGGCTGTAGCTGCATCCCAATCAACCGGGCTAATTAACGGCATAGCGACTATTTTGCTAACTATCCTGATTGATCCGAGGATTTCCTTGCTCAGTGACAAATCATTACGGGGTGAGATCCGTTTGGATCGCATGAACCAGATTTATGGCTGTATGCTCGTATCCCGTTTATTCGGTACACTGGTGGCACAGCTGTTATTAATTCCATTTGCGTATTGGATTGGTTGGATTGTAAATATGATGTGATTGTAAAGTACCAAGAAGAGCAGCGGGATCATCCCACTGCTCTTCTTGGTATTCAAACTTATTGGAAAAGGACGGCGTACTCACCGTATCCTTCTTTTTGAAGGTCTTCTTTGGGTACAAAACGAAGTGCCGCAGAGTTGATGCAATAACGCATTCCACCAGCTTCGGCAGGACCATCGTTGAACAGGTGACCCAGATGGGAATCCCCCTCACGACTTCTCACTTCGGTACGAATCATGAAGTGACTGAGATCGGTTTTTTCCTTCACATTGTGGTCACGCAATGGACGTGTGAAGCTCGGCCAGCCGCAACCCGAATCATATTTGTCGGTAGAACTGAACAATGGCTCGCCGGATACGATGTCCACATAGATCCCGTCACCGTGGTGATCCCAGAATTCGTTATGGAATGCAGGCTCGGTCGCGCTGTTCTGGGTCACTTCATATTGAAGCGGCGTCAGACGCTCTTTCAGTCCGTCTTTGTCCACTTTGCCGGACCAGTTGCGTTCGATGAAATCTACGCGTCCAGAACCTTTGCTGTACCGTTTGTAGTGGGCAGGGTTCTTCCGATGATAATTCTGGTGATGTTCTTCCGCTTCATAGAACGGTTTGGCTGGCAAGATCGGAGTGAAGATGGGTTTGTCAAAACGCCCGCTTTGTCCCAGCTCCGCTTTGGACGCTTCGGCAATCTGACGCTGCTCTTCGCTGTGATAGAAGATGGCCGTCTGATAGGAAGATCCGCGATCATGGAATTGCCCGCCTGTATCCGTAGGGTCGATCTGCTGCCAGAACAGTTCAACCAGTTTCTTATAAGGGAAGATGGCAGGGTCGAATGTAATTTGCACAGCCTCTACATGTCCTGTTGTCTCCGAGCAGACCTCTTCATATGTTGGATTCTCGGTATGTCCTCCTGTATAACCCGATACAATCTTGTGAATACCGGGCAGTTCTTCAAAGGGGGATACCATACACCAGAAGCATCCGCCTGCAAAAGTTGCTAACTCACTTGAATGTTGTTCCATGCTATAGTCACTCCATTTCTGATGAAGATTTAGCGCTCGTGTTCGAGCTCCAGCAATCTACCATTTTTATTAACCTGTTAACACAAGCATTGGGCTTGCTCTTCTATTATATCCTGAATTGGCAAGCCAACCAAGCAGGATTGAAAACAAACTGGATCTGAATACTTGCGAATTCTGAATTCAGGCTTTGTTGCGTGACCGAAAGCGAAATAGGAGCAATACAATGGCCATGAACACCAGGTATCCGGCAAGGATCGCCAAGCTCAGCCAGATCGAGGTTTCAGCCTGTGCACCTGCATAAGCAAAAACAAAAATCGCGGGCATTTTGCCAATAGCCGTAGCGACCATGAAGACCCAGAATGGCGTATACGTTATACCTGCGTAGATATTAACGGCCATCTGAGGCACGACCGGCAACAAGCGCATCGACATAACACCCATAAACGGATGTGCTTCCATCCATGTGGTAAAACGGCTCAGACCCCGAATGCGTTCGAGGTACGATCTCGCCTGATGTCTGAAGATGGTTCTTGCTCCGCCATAGACGAGCATGGCAGCAAGTGTAGTGCCAAGCCAGCATATCCAGGCTGCCGTGGTGGTACCGTAACTATAACCAAAGGCGATAATAACAAACTTATAAGGAATTACAGGCACCAGAGCAAACAATGTTGCCATGGCGAGTAACAGCGGGATGGACTGATGGAGATCGGTCCAGGCCAGCAGTTCATATCTGTTAATAAACGTGACTCCTGCAAGTAAAACATATAACAGAAGCCATAACCATTTTCGCAAAATCCCAAACGCTCCTTTCAGATCAGGCAGGTCTAGTCGTGTCCCGATCTGTACTGCTTTTCATTATAAGTTTACCACGTTCGCCCATGGTCTGAACAATTCGTGCGAAGTCTGCTGCAATCACTGGCAAGTTGCTGTCCGAAGGGTTACACTATAGGACGTGGAAATATAGAACCGAACTGAAGGTGGAATGATCATCATGGAAACAACCCAACGTAAACGAGTTGCAATTATCGGCCTCGGCGATATTGCACGTAAAGTATATTTGCCGCTGTTAACCGCTCATCCGAACGTGGAGATTGTAGGCATTATGAACCGATCTCCGGAGCCGGTCAAAGCCGTTCAGGAGGCGTATCGATTAGAACGGGGAACAACGGATCTGAAAGAACTGTTGTCCTGGGACTTGGATGCGGTGTTTGTACATACAGCAACAGAAGCGCACTTTGACATTGTCATGCAATGTCTGGAACAGGGATTAGCCGTGTATGTAGACAAGCCGTTATCCTATACGCTTCGGGAGTCGGAAGAGATGACTGCTTTTGCCGAGGCACAAGGTCTGTTGCTGGCCGTGGGCTTCAACCGCAGATTCGCACCGATGTACCAAAAAGCGAAAGAATGGATGGAGGGTGGAAAAGGCTTCGACTCCCTGACAGTGACCAAACATCGTACAGGCATTCAGGATCGTCCTGCGGCTGAAACGATCTATGATGATCTCATCCATATGCTCGATCTGATGTTGTGGTACTCGAATCATAATGCGGAGCTGCTTCACCAATGGATTCGGAAGAATGATCTGGACCGATTACTGCATGCAACCGGAACGGCCAAGCTGGGTAGAACAGCCTATGGTCGATTCGATATGGTGCGTGAAGCTGGGGCAGATCTGGAGAAGGTCGAATTGCATGGTGGTGGACGTTCTGCTGAAGTGGTGAACATGGACACGATTAGCTACTTGGAACAGGGGAGTCTGGAAACCCAAGAAACGTTCGGGAGCTGGGACACCGTGTTAGCACGCAGAGGTTTTAGCGGAGCAGTTGATAATTTCCTGGCTTGTCTGGACTCGCCAGATGATTGCCTGATCAGTGCAAGTCATGTCATGGACAGTCATGAACTGGCTGAACAATTGATTCGCAAATAGTTAGAGAATACACTTACGGAGGATTATACGTCATGGATGAATATGAAAAGGAACGTAACAAGCAGATCGAGGAAGCGGTCATTGAAACCTATAAACAGGAAGAAGAGATGATGATCCTTGTATTTGCCCAGTGGTGTGTGAATAATGGTTTGGACCCGGAAGAGATGTACCGGCAAGCCTACCCGAATCAGCAGAGCAACGAGCGTTTGCAGCAGGTGCAGAAGCTGATTGTATCCAAGGAGGAAGCCGGTGAGATTCCGGATGATACGGTACTTGGGGTATTGTCCATGTTTGGCAATGAAGATCTGGCGATGGTTGTATCCGAGGCCATAGCCGCGCGCAAATAAGTTCAACTTACGTATACTGGTATGATTACATCTGTTCCCGGTGAATGACGCGGAATTCCTTCGGGGACATGCCGAACCGGGAACGGAATACCCGATGGAAATAGGTATAGTTGTTAAAGCCGGAAGACTCGGACACTTGCTCCAGGGTCATTGGACTGAAAATAATCCGTTCCCTGGCCATGTTCAGCCTTACGTCAAGCGTGTATTGCATGATGCTTT
Organism: Paenibacillus sp. CB74; assembly: GCF_055687625.1. Taxonomy (NCBI): domain Bacteria; kingdom Bacillati; phylum Bacillota; class Bacilli; order Caryophanales; family Paenibacillaceae; genus Paenibacillus; species Paenibacillus sp. CB74. Next base: position 802,316 of record NZ_CM146009.1, read on the forward strand.
TGCCAAATGCCTCTTTGAAGAGATGAACACCCCGTGAGACACTGATGCCAATGTGTGTTGCCACATCATCCAGCTTGAATAAAGAGGAAGCGTTTTCTTCAATGTAGTTCTTGATCTCATAAGCCACATAATTGGTATTGGTTATCGTTGGATGCTCCGCAAGCAGACGATCCACTTCGAGACATAAAATTCGCATATAATAACTTGAAATTTCCGGATAAGGATTGGAGATGCGGCGCTGCTCCAGCACGAGCTGTCGAAAAAGGACCAAAAGACTTTCCGTCAGTTCGACTTTGATCCGTGTCGGCCGTTTGTGACGCTTCCACCACTCATCCACCCAGGAACCATTGAAGAAGATGTGATAGTCACCACTCTCCACCAGTCGTTCTCCCATCGGATTGGTTTCGTTGTCTATTCTCAGCTCATAGGGCTCATCAGGATCAAAAAGAAGCAGATCGCCCGCATCCACCAGGGACATGTCCCCGTCAATGCGTGCACGGCAACGTCCGTCTGTTTGCAGTCTTAACAGGTAGTTCTTGACCCCTTCAGGCTGCACCATAGCGTAGGGTTTGCGATGAAATGAAAAGCCTGCTGTAAGAACTTGGCAGGATTGATCTGTCGGCATGGGCATACTCCTTGCAATTTGAAAATTATGACCAGATAGTTCATGTTTCAATCATATTATTCATTTTAATTGAAGCTGAAACGGAATACCATAGTATTAGATTTAAGGAACAGGAAACATCCAACAAAACATATGTATCTCAACCATTCAAACGCAGATTTTCACCATGCGTAAGGAGATGAACGTCACAGTGGAGAAAATGAAAGCAGGCATCATCGGGTGTGGTAACATCAGCGCCATCTACCTGGAAAATCTCAAAAACAACCCGGTCATTGAAGTCGTGGCTGTTGCGGATTTGATTCGTGAACGCGCTCAGGAACGGGCAGATGAATTTAATATCGCAAACGTTTACAATGTAGATGAGTTGCTGCAAAATAATGAAATTGAACTTGTGTTGAACCTTACGGTTCCTGGCAGTCATGCCATGACCGATCTGGCTGCACTCGAAGCAGGCAAACATGTGTATGCCGAGAAGCCGCTGGCAATTTCGCTTGAGGATGGTCGCAAGGTTGTCGAGCTGGCTGAAGAAAAGGGATTGTATGTGGGTTCTGCACCGGATACGTTCCTTGGTTCAGGCATTCAAACGGCTCGTAAAGCGATTGAGGATGGCCTGATCGGCAAGCCGATTGCAGCGACTTCATTCTTCATGGGTGGAGGACCGGAAGCTTGGCATCCTAATCCGGAGTTCTTTTATGTTGCAGGTGGTGGACCGATGTTTGATATGGGACCCTACTACCTGACCGCTCTGATTACGCTGCTTGGACCGATACGCAGAATTAGCGCATCGGCAGGGATACAGATCGCAGATCGCAAGATCGGCTCCGGGCCGAAGGAAGGTACAGCGTTGCAAGTAGAGACGCCTACCCACTTGGCAGGAACCATTGATTTCGCAGAAGGTGCCATTGCGACCATGATTACCAGTTTCGATATTCGCGGAGCTTCGGATCTGCCACGTATTGAAATCTACGGTACAGAAGGTACGCTTAGCGTACCGGACCCCAACTATTTTAACGGGGAAGTGAAGGTTCGCAGATACGGTAAAGACACTTGGGAGACAGTCAAACCAGTCTTCGAAAGTGGACAAAACGAGCGAGGCATCGGCGTAACCGAAATGGTTGAATCCATTCGTGCCGGACGCGAACACAAAGCCAGTGGCAAGCTCGCTTATCACGTACTGGAAGCTATGCATTCATTCCAGCGTTCTTCACTTGAAGGCAAGCACATACATCTGGAGAGCAGCTATGACGCTTTTGCAGTAACTCGCACAGTTCGAACTGAGATTGAAAGCGTGGAATCGCTCTAGTATGAGCAACAAGTGTTAACGCTTGATGCCCATACGAATGATGGAGAATAACCAGTATTCTTACGTTCAATTTCAGGATAGAAACACTCTCGATTTTCCACACTAAGCAAACAGGCATATGATTCTGAACGGTAAATGTGTATACAGTTCAATTTTCATGAATTCAGCAATTATTCGATATCTAATCCAGGGAGGAATCGCACTTGAAACTCGGCGTATTTTTGGTACTATTCGGAGGACGTAAATTGGAGGATGCTCTTGATTATGTAGCATCCAAGGGATTAAAAGCAGTAGAGATCGGAACAGGTGGACATCCAGGCAATGCACATTGTAAGCCGGATGAATTGTTAAGCAACCCTACGGCACTTAAAAACTTCAAAAACGCAGTGGAGTCACGTGGTTTGACAATTAGTGCACTGAGCTGTCACGGTAACCCGCTTCATCCGCAAAAGGATATTGCGAAGGGATTCCATGATGATTTTGTTAAAACGGTAGAACTGGCTGAGAAGCTGGAAGTGCCTGTAGTGAATACATTCTCCGGTTGTCCGGGAGACCATGAGGATGCCAAGTATCCGAACTGGCCTGTTGCACCATGGCCGAATGATTTCCAGGAGGTCCTGAAGTGGCAGTGGGAGAACAAAGTGATCCCGTATTGGACAGAGTGGGGTAAATTTGCAGCAGATCGTAACGTAAAAGTCGGATTGGAGCTGCACGGTGGATTCTCCGTTCATACACCAGCAACCTTGCTGAGACTGCGTGAGGCAGCAGGTGAAGTAATCGGAGCCAACCTCGACCCAAGTCACATGTGGTGGCAAGGTATTGATCCGGTTCAGGCCATTCACATCTTGGGCCGTGAAGGAGCCATCCATCACTTCCATGCCAAAGATACAACAATTGATCCGGTAAACGTGAACAAACACGGTGTAACGGATATGCAGGACTATACGAATATGCTGGATCGCGCTTGGCAGTTCCGCTCGGTCGGTTATGGACATGATAACAAGACATGGGCAGATATTATTAGTGCCTTGCGTCTGGTCGGTTATGATTATGTAGTAAGTATTGAACACGAGGACGGTCTGATGTCGGTTGAAGAAGGATTCTCTAAAGCCGTACAAAATCTCCAGCAAGTATTGATTGAAGAACCGCTGGGCGATATGTGGTGGGTTTAGAGCTACACTAGGGGGAAATTGAATATGATCAACGTCACCATTTGGAATGAATTTGTCCATGAGAAAATTCACGATGAAGTAAGGGAAGTCTACCCGGATGGTCTGCATCGAGCACTGGCTGACGGACTTGGCGGCGAAGGCTTTGCTATTCGTACGGCTACACTGGATCAGCCTGAACACGGATTGAGTGATGAAGTGCTGAATTCCACAGATGTGCTTATATGGTGGGGACATATGGCACATGATCGTGTAAGCGATGAGATCTCACAGAAGGTTGCACAGCGAGTGCTGAACGGGATGGGAATGATTGTGCTCCATTCAGGTCATTTCTCCAAACCATTCAAAGCGCTGATGGGAACCAGCTGCGATCTGAAATGGCGTGTAGCTGACGAGCAGGAAATTGTGTGGTGTGTTAATCCATCTCATCCGATTGCAGATGGCATTGAAGGCAAGATTGTATTGGAAAAAGAAGAGATGTACGGTGAATTCTTCGATATTCCAGTACCGGATGAACTGGTGTTTGTAAGTAACTTCCAGGGTGGGGAAGTATTCCGGAGCGGATGTACGTTCCGGCGTGGTGAAGGTAAAATCTTTTATTTCCGACCAGGTCATGAGACGTATCCGACCTATTACAAACCGGAAATATTGCGAGTAATCAGTAACGCAGTAAAATGGGCATATCCTGCCCGCAGCTTTAAGCCGGAATTTGGCAAGAGCGAACCTGTAAGACCATTTGGTGGCGTGCTGGTTTAATTCACAATTTGCTTTATTCCTAGAAAGGAATCATAAAATCTGGGATAACATATCCATACCAAGGAACCCTTCTGCAAGTCGATGATGACTGTGGCAGTTGGGTTCCTTTTGGGTAAGATAGTATTATGGGGAAGTTATACGATATTTCCCATGGTTACGAGGCGGGCTGTAAGGTATACTGGGATATAACAAGTAATACTTCTAAAATTTAAACTTTTTAGGGGCAGACGTTTTCTTTAATGCTTAAATATGTTATTATGAAATATACTAACAAAATGTAAGTTGAGTGATCTCTAAAGAGGTGATTAATGTGGAAGGTCAAGACTTGCGGATGTGTCCGCGTTTTGAGACGGCGTTTTCCTTTTTGGGCAAGCGCTGGAATGGTTTAATTATTCAAACGTTGATGAGTGGTTCGAAGCGATTCAAGGATATCTCCAATCTGATTCCATCCATGAGTGATAAGATGTTATCCGAACGGATGAAAGATCTGGAGGGTGAAGGTATTCTGGTTCGTCACGTCTATCCTGAGACGCCGGTTCGTATTGAATATGAACTGACGGATAAAGGTAGAGCGCTCCAGCCTGTCATGAACCAAATTCAAGACTGGGCTGAGAAGTGGGTTGACTAACGTCTAAGCAACATCACCCACTTTCGTTGCATGAATGACATAGACTCCTGATTTCTGTGGAAATCAGGGGTTTTTGTCTTAAAAATAACGTGGATCGGCGTTTTTCTCTTGGGCGTTGCACATGTTGTCATGAGTTGTAGTATAATCTATAGAAAATGGCCACAGACGGCCGGAGCGAAGGAGGCCCACTTGTCATGAGAGAAGAAAGCTTATCCCGTGAAGTACGCTACGGCAAGAAAGATATTGCAGAACTTGAGAGCGCATCCATTCAGGTCCATCTAATATACAAAAAAGCTGCAGAGTTATTTAAGCGCACAGCATACTCCCGTTCGGTTAAAGATGATCTGACCGAAGTGAATACACATTCTGTGAACAGCGATGGCCCGAGATTAGCTCCGGCTGTGCTGCAAAAATGGATTCAAACGTCCAGGGGCTGGAAGTGTATCGGATGTGAACTGAGACAACCTGATTCAACGATGTCTCAGATGGAAGAAACAATCGATGAAAAGCAGTTGCTTCTGGATATTGGAGAAGGTCGGTTGGTTCAAGCAGAAATGCTGATTCAGGCGGTTGTCTGGTCTCAATATGAGAAGATTCGAATGTTTGCACCCTGGCTTGGGGATGACGCCTTCTATAGCGTTCAGGAACTGGATGTCATCGCCCGTTATATTGTGCCTACCTATTTCTCTGAACGGCCTTTGCATGAGCAAGGCAAGGTGTTCAAGATACATCAACAATATGGGCAGATTCCGTTATATCAGGAGTATGTAGACGCACCTTCATGTTGCGTGCAGGTGGACGGAGGCTTGCTTGAAGGGCGATTGCTGACAGGTGTATATGTGTCTGAAGAACAGTTCTTCGGACTTAATCCATATCTGAAAGATGGAGATGGAGGACGGACATACATGCAGGCTAATGTCCAGTAACAGCATAACCAATGAAATCGAGAAAATGATTTAGATTGGAGAGCCTGTGTGCAGGCTCTCTTTCTTGTACAAGCCTTATTTGGAGAGGCACTCCCTTAAAAGTAACGGCTTTGACACTTTTTTTTGCTGAAGGTTGTGCCATAATAGAGGTTATGGACAACAGGGTGAATGATTTTACGCAGGGTGGTGTTACCTACATGATGAAGAAAATCCCCGGTTACATAGGTGTATGTTTGCTCTTACTGGCGATCTTGGCTGGTTGTAGTGAGACACAGCCTTCTGAACAGCCAATTGTCAAAGAGACAGAAACAGCGAATACGATTACAGTGGCTGTAGATGGCAGTACGTTTTTGCCTGATGCAACCAAGTCCATTAAGCGAGATTTTAGCGAGGGTTTGACACTCAAAAAGGCATTACTCAATAGCGGACTGGTTGATTTTACGGCAGATGGGAAACGGATACAATCCGTTGGTGAAGTTTCTCTGGATTCTTCGCTTAGCTGGGCTGTCAAATTGAATGGCAAGGACATTGAACAGGAAGATTGGGACATGGAGCTTCATGCCAAAGATGAAGTGATCATTTACGTGAAAGCCGCTGACAGTGGGGGGGATGGCGTTGCATATCAGACAACGTTACTCAAGGTGAGCGGTGGAAACATTATGCCAACCCTCAATCGTCAATATGCCGGAGTCTACGTTCAAGAGTGTACCGTTCGCGATGTGTTGAAGTCCAGCGGAATTGTAAGAATGTCAGAGAATAACAAATTCGTCGTTTCCGTCGAGAATGTCACACCCCGCATGAATGAGCGGTGGGTCATTATGGTGAATGACAAAGAACTAATGGAAAATGGTTTGGACATGAAATTGAATCCACGTGATGCGGTGAAGCTTGAATTGACCAATGCATCCTAAGCATACCAACAAGCCCAATCTCTATTTAGGAGAACTGGGCTTTTTTCATTAAAATTAAAGCAACATTCGATTAGCATAGTCAATTATTAAATACGACAGATCTCGTTCGGGCAAAGTTCACAGTGACAGATCCCTTGCAGCATCTTCAGATCTTTGATGACGATCATGCCATTGTCATATTCGATCGCATCTTTCTTGCGCAGATCGCTTAACATGCGGTTTACACTTTCACGGGTAGCTCCAATCATATTGGACAGGTCCGTGTGGGTAATTTTTTTATGAATAATGACATGCTCTCCATGAGGCTCACCATACGAATTCGACAATCGAATGAGGGTGGAGCAAAGCGCACCTGGTTTGCCATATAACATGAGATCCCGGAACTTCGTCTGTGTCAACCGGTGGTGGATGCCCATCCATTTCATAAAGTCGATCGCGAAGTCACAATGCTGGCAGATTAGCATCTCCAGGTCCTTATGCTCCAGTACACCGATCTCACTATCCTCCAGTACTTCCGCTGAGAAGGTGTGTTTCGAGCCAAAGAAGGGATCAGCCTGACCAATCATATCACCGGACTGATACATGTACATGATTAGTTCCTTGCCTTCATCCGTGGATTTGGTGATCTGGGCACGGCCCCGTTTCATATAATAAAGTTTGTCAGAGACGTCTCCTTCCCAGTACAGATGTGTACCTTCCGGATAAGTTCTATCTTTCATGGTAACCAGCAGATGGTTGAAATTCGCTTCCGAGAAACAGTTCGTATTGCCGCGTTTTTCCAGTACAGTTGTTAGTTCTAACATAAGTCTATCTCCCCTTTGTGTCCGTCGGATGGACTCCTGTAGTCTGCAGTAGCCTCCGAGGTTTGCCGCAAACCGTTGCCGTCCTGATCAGGGTCATCTCGGCCGGGAGGAAGGACGGTACAAATTGCGGTGGTTCAATTTTTAAGTTCAGTATATACCTAATCTTACCGTTTGAGGGGGAAGGAAAGGGGGCAAAAATGACGAAATTTCAAACATTGTGATTAAATTCACTTTTATTGGAGAGCATGATTTTTACAGCCCTATACTTTAAATAGGAAGTGAAAATGGTTGGATGAAGGACACTACAAAACTTAAATTAAATTTGTTATACTTTGTGAAAAAAATCACATAATTAAGTTTATGGTCATGTTACGATGTGAATGTAAAGAAGAGAGACAAACCAATACGAACCTTTAGGAGGATGAGGGAGATGGCTGTAAAGAACGAAGTCGCCCCAGCAAAAGAACCGACAGCAGGTCAGTATATTCAAACGTTAATCGACAAAGCGAATAAAGCACACGCCGCATTCATGAAGATGGATCAGATGCAGATTGACCGGATTGTGCAAGCGATGGCGCTTGCGGGTCTGGATAAACACATGATGCTCGCCAAGATGGCCGTAGAAGAAACAGGCCGCGGAGTATATGAGGATAAAATCACCAAAAATATATTTGCAACAGAATATGTCTACCACAGCATCAAGTATGACAAAACCGTAGGTGTGATTGAAGATAACGAGTATGAGAGCTTCCAGAAGATCGCGGAGCCGGTCGGTATTATTATGGGGATTACACCCGTCACGAATCCAACATCAACGACGATGTTTAAAGCACTGATCTCCATCAAGACGCGTAACCCGATCATTTTCGGTTTCCACCCATCTGCACAGAATTGTAGCCGCGAAGCTGCCAAAATCCTGCGCGATGCAGCGGTGAAGCATGGTGCTCCAGCGGATTGTATCCAATGGATTGATGATCCTTCCATGGATCGTACAAACGAACTGATGAATCACAATGATGTGGCTCTCATTCTGGCAACAGGCGGATCCGGCATGGTACGTGCAGCGTACAGCTGTGGTAAACCCGCACTGGGCGTAGGACCGGGTAACGTTCCTTGCTTTATCGAGAAAAGCGCGGATATCAATCAGGCAGTGACGGATTTGATCCTGTCCAAGTCCTTCGACAACGGTATGATCTGTGCTTCCGAGCAAGCGGTCATCATTGAAGAACCGATCTTTGATCAAGTGAAGAAAAAAATGATCGCGAATGGCTGTTACTTTGTTAACAAAGATGAAGCAGCAAAATTGACAGCAGGTGCAATTAACGCCGAGAAATGTGCAGTGAATCCGGTGATTGTGGGTCAATCTGCGGTGAGCATTGCGAAGTTGTGCGGTATTGAAGTTCCTGCAGGCACCAAAATTCTTGTAGCCGAGATTGAAGGGGTAGGTACCAAATTCCCATTGTCGGCAGAGAAATTAAGTCCGGTACTGGCTTGTTACAAAGTTAAAACGGCAGCAGAGGGAATTGAACGTGCAGCAGAAGTGGTTGCTTTTGGCGGTATGGGGCACTCCTCGGTGATCCACTCCACGAATGAAGAAGTGATTGGCAAATTCGCAGATCGTCTGCAAACTGGACGGATCATTGTGAATTCACCATCTACACATGGTGCCATCGGGGATATCTACAACACGAATATGCCATCATTGACACTGGGATGCGGATCATATGGACGTAACTCGACTTCTTCCAACGTAACCGCTGTGAACTTAATCAATGTGAAAAGGGTGGCTCGCCGTACCGTGAATATGCAATGGTTCAAAGTGCCGAACAAAGTCTACTTCGAAAAAGGGGCAACGCAGTATCTTGCCAAAATGCCTGACATCACACGTGTGGCGATTATTACGGATGCCATGATGGTGAAACTGGGATATGTTGAAAAGGTAGAACATTATCTGCGTCAACGCCAAATGCCAGTAGCAATCGAAGTATTCTCCGATGTAGAGCCAGATCCATCCACAACAACGGTAGATCGTGGAACCGAAATGATGCGCCGCTTCCAGCCAGACTGCATTATCGCACTCGGCGGGGGATCACCGATGGATGCTGCGAAAGCCATGTGGTTGTTCTATGAATATCCGGACACGGACTTCAACGATCTGAAACAAAAATTCATGGATATCCGCAAACGGATCTACAAATATCCACGTCTCGGCGTAAAAGCGAAATTTGTAGCGATTCCAACGACATCCGGTACAGGTTCTGAAGTAACATCGTTCGCGGTTATCACAGATAAAAATCAAGGGAATACTAAATATCCATTGGCCGACTATGAGCTGACACCAGACGTAGCGATTGTCGATCCGGAATTCGTATACTCTCTGCCTAGAACAGCCGTTGCAGATACAGGTATGGACGTACTGACTCATGCGATTGAAGCTTATGTGTCTGTCATGGCGAATGATTACACGGATGGCCTTGCAATCAAAGCGATTCAACTGGTATTCCAATACCTGGAGCAATCGGCACTGCAAGGTGACAAACTGGCACGTGAGAAAATGCATAATGCTTCCACCATTGCCGGTATGGCGTTTGCCAACGCATTCCTGGGCATTAACCACAGCTTGGCGCACAAATGGGGCGGTCAGTACCACACTGCACACGGACGCACCAATGCAATTCTGATGCCACACGTTATTCGTTACAACGCGAAAAAACCGACCAAATTTGCTTCGTTCCCGAAATATTCGCACTTTGTAGCGGATGAGCGGTATGCCGAAATTGCCCGGATTCTAGGATTGCCTGCACGTACAACAGAAGAAGGCGTAACCAGTCTTATTAATGCCATTCGCAAACTGAACAAAACATTGGGCATTGAAGAATCGTTCCAAGAAATCGGATTTGATGCCAAAGACTTCGAAGCACATGTAGATTATCTGGCAGACCGTGCCTTTGAAGACCAATGCACAACCGCCAATCCGAAGTTGCCGCTGGTAACTGAACTGGCTGATGTGTACCGCAACGCTTTCTACGGAAAGTTTGAATAATAAAGAACGAAGCCTGCCTTACGGCAAGAAGATCAGGGTTCCCCGAGAGGGGAGCCCCGATTGCCGTCTTTATAGAGGTTACACGAAGTTAAGTGAGCAAGTGAGACACTAACACGATGACGAACAGAGCAGAATGGGCAGAAAAACAGAAAAGCGAAGCATCTGTTTTTCAGGAGTATTTTAAGATTTGGTTTGCTCCGAGCATAGAGGAGCAAACGGGTTTTATAGAGGTTACACGGAATCCGTGATGTGGCCGTTTGAACTATTCCCTTTACACAACAACAGAGGGGCAGAACAAACCTAAAAAGCGTAATGCGTCTTTAAAATAAATTTTGAACTTTGTTGTTTTATCAGTTGAACTACACATGTACACGATAACGGAGAGGAGAGAAAAAACCTGAAGAAGCGGAGCGTTCGCCTTTATCAACGGATTTTCACCTTTGAAAAAGTGATCAAAAAATCCGGGGATAACAGCGATCGGAAGGTTGTTCTCTACTTGCAGTGGCCAGTGTACGGCACCTAATGTTCATTCGCTTTTTCAGTAAATTTAAATAGTGAGCAGCGATTGGAAGATTGTTCTGCCCGCGCAGTGGCTAAGTGTGAATCAACAGGGTTCAATAGGACACAGCGCAGGTGGAGTGAGTTAGTTCACTGACTTTGTGACAAAAATCACAGATGATGAAAGCCTCAAGACGTATACTGAAAATGTAAGAAAAACATTCATCCCGCGGTTCCGGTTCCCAAGTAGAGAGAACATGATCCGGTTTATGTGAAACAATTCACATTAATCGCGGCTCTGGGCACACAATGCTACGAATGAAGCAAGATGTTATGTGTCCAGAAATCCAAATTAGTGGAGGGATTAAGATGTCGGTGATTGAAAAAGATGTCAAACAACAAACAGGCTGGAGAAACTTTACCAAAGGAACATGGACCAAATCCGTAGATGTGAATGATTTTCTGGCACACAACTTGACTCCGTATTACGGTGATGAAGCATTCCTAGCAGGTGCAACCCAGAATACCAAAGAATTGTGGGAGATCGTATCTGATCTGACCAAAAAAGAACGGGATAACGGCGGTGTACTTGATGTTGATGTGAACACACCAGCGACTATTGTGTCTCACCAACCAGGTTATCTGGATCAATCCAAAGAACAGATTGTCGGCGTTCAGACCGATGCTCCATTCAGACGTTCCATTCAACCAACAGGCGGAATCCGGATGATGATTGATGCATGTGAAGCATATGGCTTCGAATTGCCTCAAGGCGTCATTGATATATTTACAAACATTCGCAAAACACATAACCAGGGTGTATTCGATGCTTATACTTCCGATATGCGTGCAGCGCGTAAAGCAGGGATTATTACAGGTCTGCCAGATGCTTACGGCCGTGGCCGGATCATCGGTGACTATCGTCGTGTAGCTTTGTACGGGGTAGACTTCCTGATCCGTAACAAAAAAGGCGAATTGAACGCACTCGAAGTTGATGTTATCGATGAAGATGTCATTCGACTGCGGGAAGAATTGTCTGAGCAGATTCGTGCATTGCAAGAATTGAAACAATTGGGTGATATGCACGGGTTCGATATTTCCTTGCCAGCGACTACAGCAAAAGAAGCGTTCCAATGGTTGTACTTCGGTTATCTCGCTGCCATCAAAGAACAGAATGGTGCTGCGATGTCACTGGGACGTGTATCTTCTTTCCTGGATATCTACATTGAACGTGATCTGCAAGAAGGCATTCTGTCCGAAGAACAGGCCCAGGAACTCGTTGACCATTTCGTAATGAAACTGCGGATTGTCAAATTCCTGCGTACACCGGATTACAACGAATTGTTCAGTGGAGATCCAACATGGGTGACGGAGTCCATTGGCGGTATGTCTGTGAATGGTGAAACACGCGTAACCAAAAACAGCTTCCGTTTCCTGCATACCCTGCACAACCTGGGTCCTGCACCAGAACCGAACCTGACTGTACTATGGTCCACGAAGCTTCCAGAAGCTTTCAAAGATTATTGCAGCAAAGTATCCATTGAAACCAGTTCAATCCAGTATGAAAATGATGACCTGATGCGTCCAATCTATGGTGACGATTACGGTATTGCATGCTGTGTATCGGCGATGAAGATCGGGAAACAAATGCAATTCTTCGGCGCTCGTGCCAACCTGGCAAAAGCTCTCCTGTATGCGATCAACGGTGGTCGTGACGAGAAATCCGGAGCACAGGTCGGACCGGAGTATCCTGCCATTACCAGTGAAGTGCTGGATTACAATGAAGTCATGAAACGCTTCAAACCAATGATGGAGTGGCTCGCGAAGCTGTATATGAACACCCTCAACGTCATTCACTACATGCATGATAAATACAGCTATGAGCGTATCGAAATGGCATTACATGACCGTGACATTGTACGTACGATGGCTTGTGGTATCGCGGGTCTCTCGGTTACAGCAGATTCACTGAGTGCCATCAAATATGCCAAAGTAAAACCAATCCGTAACGAACAAGGCATCGCTGTTGATTTCGAAATCGAAGGCGACTTCCCTTGTTACGGTAACAATGAAGATAGCGTGGACAGCATTGCTGTTGAACTGGTTGAGAGCTTCATGGGCATGATTCGTAAGCACAAAGCATACCGTAACGCAATACCAACACAATCCGTTCTGACGATCACTTCCAACGTGGTATATGGTAAGAAAACAGGGACTACACCGGACGGTCGTAAAGCAGGTGAACCATTTGCTCCAGGTGCGAACCCTATGCATGGTCGTGACAAAAAAGGTGCACTGGCTTCCCTTGGCTCTGTAGCCAAATTGCCTTATGAACACAGTCTTGACGGGATTTCCAATACCTTCTCCATCGTGCCAAAAGCATTGGGTAAAGAGGAGACTACACGTAAATCCAATCTCACTGCGATGATGGATGGCTACTTTGGTCAAAACGCTCATCATCTGAACGTTAACGTATTTGATCGTCAGCAACTGATTGATGCGATGGATCACCCGGAAAACTATCCGCAACTGACTGTACGGGTATCCGGATATGCGGTTAACTTCATTAAACTAACTCGTGAACAACAGTTGGATGTCATCAACCGTACGTTCCATGGCTCGATGTAAGTAATATGCAAGTAGAAGACCGCTAGAGCAAGACATTCCAACTCATATTAAACGCACAGCGGATGCGGATACAGAAAGGAAGAGGCAGCATGGTTAACGGACATATTCATTCACTCGAAACTTTCGGGACGGTTGACGGCCCAGGCATCCGCTTCGTGCTTTTTATGCAAGGATGTCTACTCAAATGTCAGTACTGCCATAACCCTGATACATGGGCGCTGGATGGTGGAAAAGAAATGACGCTAGAGGAGGTATTGGCTGAAATTGAGCCATATCTATCCTATTACCGCAGCTCAGGAGGCGGACTCACGATATCTGGTGGAGAACCAACGTTACAGGCCCACTTTGTAGGCGAAATCTTCAAAGAAGTGAAGCGGCGCTGGGGATTGCATACGACACTGGACAGCAACGGATTTAACGAACCGGAACGGATTCACGATCTACTGGATCACACAGACCTGGTTCTGCTGGATCTCAAACATATTGATGATGAGAAACATATCAAGCTGACAGGCAAGTCGAACGAGAGAACGTTGAAAACGGCCAAGTGGTTATCGGAGCAAGGTCGGAAAATGTGGATACGCCACGTGTATGTGCCTGGCATTCATAACGAGGAAGAGGATCTGCTTAACCTCGGACGGTTTATTGGAACATTAAATGGCGTCGAGAAGTTCGAAATTCTTCCATACCATCAGATGGGGATCTACAAATGGGAAGCACTCGGCAAAATATATCCACTGGATGGCGTTCCTTCACCAAGTGAAGAAGAAGTGGAGCGGGCGTATCGCCTAATCGAACAAGGTCGCCAGGAAACGGCTGGCGTGGCTTGTTCCGATAAGTGATCAACATTTATATATAACGTAAAAACCAAGAGCCAAGCAGCCCTTGCGAATATACTTCGCAGGGGCTGTTTTTTGTCCAGTGAAGGATTTTATCCCTCCATTGATGAATTGTCATCCTTACGATGTAAGCTCCGGCTTTTTATAATCAGAGTGTAAAGCCAAATGCTCAATATCTTGAGGAGGGTCAAACCGATGAAAAAAAGAATGACATTGCTGCTTTCATTATTGCTTATCACTTCATGGACTTTGGCGGGATGTGCAAGCTCAAGTAACGAGCCACAGCAAGGCGCAGGCAATACACCTGTGGAGGAGACAAGCAAGGAACCGGTTGAGATGCTCCTTCGGCACACGCAGGTGGGGGCTGACAAACAGAAACGATTGGCCATTCTGCAGGACGTTGTGGACAAAGTGGAGGGTGAGATACCCAATCTGACCTTTACGCTGGATGGTGTCGAATCCGATGTGAATCGCAAGGAGAAGCTTCGCGGGGAGATGGCGGCAGGTAACCCGCCGGATATATTTGAACTGTTCGGCAGCCCGGATTCCAAAGTGTATGCCAAGGAAGGTATGCTGCTTGATCTGACGCCGATTCTGCAAGAGTTGGGTATTCAGGACCAGTTTACATCCCTTGAGCCGTTTACGTATGAAGGTAAAGTATATGGACTGCCGATTGGCGGTTCGGGCGAAGGTTTTTTCTATAATAAAGAGTACTTTGAACAAAAAGGATGGAAAGCGCCAACCACCATGGCCGAACTGGACAATATACTGGCCGAGATTAAGGCTGATGGCAAAGTGCCGCTTGCTTCTGCATCCAAGGCAGGCTGGGTTCCGCTTATGTTAACCAACCACCTGTGGTCCCGCTATGCCGGGCCGGAGATTACCGCAAAGTTTGCAACAGGTGAAGCGAAGTGGACTGATCCGGGTGTTGTCCAAGGTTTTGCCAAACATAAGGAATGGGTTGATAAGGGTTATTTCAAAAAAGGTGAACTGGGCTTCGAATATGCCGAATACACCACGCAATTTACCAGCGGAGAAGCGGTATTAATGTATGACGGAACATGGAAATCATCTGTGTTCAAGGAAGGCCAAAGCGGGGAATCGCTCATTGGCAAGGTTGGATTCTTTAATATGCCTCCGGTAGAGAACGGAGCAGGTGATCAGACGTCCTTGATGCGGGATGTGAACAATGGATATGGATTCTCGGCAGCCGTGGCGGATGATCCGCAGAAGCTGGAAGCCGTTAAAGCTTTTATCAAAAATTTCTACAATGAAGATATGCAGGTTCGCGGCCTTGTGGAAGATGGTGTATTGCCTGCCATGAAGCTGGATGAAAAAGTGTTAACCGATAACATTACCGATGATCTGATGAAAGAAATTGTGGCCGTGCTTAATGCGTCCAAGACGTCGTTCCCGGCATTTGATGCACTCGTTCAGGCTGATGTGACGACAGAGATCAGTAATCTGCAGATTCAGAAGTTGATCGGTGGGCAGACTACGCCAGAGAAAATGGCAGAAGAACTGCAAAAGGTACAGGAGGAAGCAAACGCTTCAGTGGAATAAATCAATCTAAGTTGAAACTGCGATCGTTGAAGTGACTGAAGGAGGCTGACCATGAATACTTCACTCCGCAGCCCGTTAATCTATACGCTGTTTGTAATGCCAGCCCTGATTCTGTTTATCATGTTCTTTCTATATCCTATTGGCAGCTCCTTATATTACAGTCTGACGAGTTGGAATGGGGTTTCCGCTGAGCCACGTTTTGTGGGCTTATCCAATTATGTGAAGGCACTGACTGATGAACGATTTTGGATTTCCACACGGAATAACGGCTTTTTCATCGGATTTTCGGTACTGATTCAGGTACCTCTAATCGTCCTGTTTTCGCTACTGATTGCCAATGTGAAAAGGCTGAAAGGTCTGTATAAAACAGCTGTTTTTTTACCATCCATTATGTCGACAGCCGTGATCGGTATCTTATGGGGGTTCATCTATGAGCCCAACATCGGATTATTAAACAAAATGCTTCATGTGCTGGGCATCGATCCAATCTACTGGTTATCCGATAACCGATTTGCCATGTTGTCCATTTTGGTTACCAATGCCTGGCAGTGGACGGGATTTTACATTGTCATGGTACTGGCTGCCATACTGGCGATTCCCCGTGATTTGGATGAAGCAGCTGCAATCGATGGTGCAACGGCGGTACAACGTGCAATGCGGATAACACTGCCGCTGATTCGTCCGATCATTTCCGTCGTTATCATGTTGTCCATTGCAGGAGCTATGAAATCAGCTGACATCGTGATTGTCATGACCAAAGGTGGGCCCGCTGGGTCCACCGAGGTTCTGGCGACATACATGATCAAATATGCGATTACCAATTTCAAATATGGTTATGGCAATACCATTGCGGTACTGATCTTTGCTCTGACGCTTGTGCTTACTGCGATGTATCAACTGCTGGTGGCGAGAAAGAGCGAGAAGGTGGAATATTGATGGCGAAAAACATAAAAAGTAGTATACCTCATGTGTTGTTAATGTTGTATTTAATCGCGATTTTGTTTCCCTTTTTATTTGTGATTTTCTCGTCCTTCAAGCAGGATAACAATGAAATTGCCTTGAATCCGTTCGGTCTGCCGACAACATGGGAGTTTAACAATTATGTGGAGGCCTGGGTGAATGCGAAGATTGGCACGTATTTCTGGAACAGCCTATACATCTCAATTCTGTCTTCGGCGTGTACAATTGCACTAGGTGCGATGTTTGCTTTTGCCGTAACCCGGATGAGACACCGGAAATGGAGTGTATTTCTGTACAGCTTGATTCTGGCGGGCATGCTTATTCCCAACAATGCACTCATGCTGCCGATCTATCTACTTGTACGCAAAATGGGCATATTGGATACACATCTGGCATTGATCGTTCCCTATGTGGCGAATGCGATTCCCTTTACCATTATTATACTGGCGGCTTTTATGCGATCTCTGCCTGGTGAAATTGAGGAAGCGGCGGTTATGGACGGCTTGAGGGCTCCGGGTATCTTTGCTAAAATAGTGATACCTCTTACGGTTCCGGCTATTGTTACCGTTTTTATCGTTAATTTCCTCGGGAACTGGAACGAATTTTTACTCGCTAACTATTTCTTATCCACCGATAAATTGCGCACGCTGCCCGTAGGCATGGTCCAGTTTCGGGATCAATATCAGATGAACTATGCTCAGATGTCGGCAGGTATTGTATACAGCGTTGTACCTGTACTTGTGATCTACGCCATACTCCAGGAGAAAATTATAGAAGGAGTAACTGCAGGCGGTGTCAAAGGTTAATACCATGAACCAGTGAATAGGGAGAACGGGATATGAACTTGCGAATGAAGCTGGCCTTGGCATTTCTGCTGCTGATCATTGTACCGATGTGTGCGCTGGGCATTGGCATGTTTCTGGTCACATCACATACGATTGAGAAAAAATACAATCAACAGGCCGAATATGCGCTTCAGGCCATTAGTTACAATATCGAGAATGTATTTCAGCAGATTAATAATGTGACCGACAACGGGATAGCGACATCTGTTTTCCAGATGGCATTGAACGCGAAAGACCCGACTAAGCAGGATCTGGGCACCGGTAATCAGTTATCCCTGAATGCCAGCCAGCGCAATTTCCGTTCCCTTCTATATAATTATCCGTTCATCAGTTATGCCTTTTTATATGATTTGCGTTCTTCTGAGAACAACCAGATTGTCTCCATTTTCACCAAAGAGAATTTTCAAGCCCTTCCTTTTCAGCAATTCAAAGTGCATCCCTTATTCAACGAAATTCAGCAACTTAATGGCGTGCCCAAATGGCTCGCGCCTCTGGAGTATTCCGAATTAACCGGAGTAGAACCTGTTTTCACCCAGATCAGACTGGTCAAGGAACTCAGTTATTTTCAAAATATCGGCGTGCTTGTTGTTCAGATCAAAAAAGGAGAGATCGATCGGATCTTTCGTCACCTGCAAATCAGTGATTCGGCACAGGATACATCATTCCTGTTAATTAACGAGGAAGGACTGATCGTTTATGATCCTGCAGGGCGTTATAACGGTGAGAACATGCAGAACCTTGGAGCAGAATCCGGCAGTTACGGTCCCGGCTTTCGCAGCGTCAGAACGGTCTTTGACGGCAAGGAGAGCATCATTTCGCAATATCATCTGAAGAACTATAACTGGAGTCTCGTCAGTGTGACTTCATGGGAAGCCTTATCTGCGGAAACAAATGCTTTTGCAGGCTGGTCTGTCATTATTATTCTGTCGTGCCTGTTCGCCGCCATGATCTTTAATCTATTTTTCATGAATCGCATTACGGGCAATATTGCTGTACTTGTAAGATTTATGCGCCGTGTGGATGATGGTGATTTTAACGCAAGGGTGGAAGGTAAAGGTTTTGACGAGATGCAACTGCTGGCGCAAGGGTTCAATGAGCTATTGGAACGTATTGGGGGATTATTCCGTCGTGTTCGGGCTGAACAAGAGCAGAAGGCCCAAGCGGAACTACGTGTACTCCAAGCCCAGATCAAACCCCATTTTCTGTTTAACACATTGGAATCCATTAATGGATTGGCACTACGTGGCGAGGGCCGCAAAGTAAGCGAGATGGTGACCAGGTTGGGCAATATGCTTCGTATCAGCATTCAGGATCAGGAGGAGATTCCGCTGAGTGAGGAAATAAGGCATTTGCAGAGTTATCTGGAGATTCAACAGTACAGGTTCAGTGATTTGTTCGCCTATGAGATTGACATTCCAGCTCAGCTATACAGTTCAATTCTGCTCAAACTGACGCTCCAGCCTCTGGTGGAAAATAGCATTCAACATGGGTTTGAGGGAATCACCTATCCAGGTGTACTGCGGATAAGCGCATATGCAGAACGGGATCAACTTGTGTTATGTGTTGAGGATAATGGGATCGGTATTCCCCAGGAAATGCTCGCACGATTTGAGTACATGGCAGCAGATCCGCCGGAAGACATGCTGGTCAAAGGGACGGAATCATTATCATCCATAACGGAACGCCGGGGATTGGGATTACGAAGTGTGGCAGATCGAATTCGTATTCA
This sequence comes from Paenibacillus sp. CB74, assembly GCF_055687625.1. Lineage (NCBI taxonomy): Bacteria > Bacillati > Bacillota > Bacilli > Caryophanales > Paenibacillaceae > Paenibacillus > Paenibacillus sp. CB74. The sequence continues at coordinate 821,542 of NZ_CM146009.1, forward strand.
ATACGGGACCGGGTATGGCATATTCATATGTTCTGCACCGGGGTATGGCACTGTGATTCGATGCATCATACCATTATATGAGCAGGAGGAAGCCGGATGAATCTGACTGCAATGCTGGTTGACGATGAGCTCCCGATTCTGGAGAATCTGAACTACATCTTACCCTGGGAAGAGATGGGGATTGAAATTACAGGTACAGCGAGAAGCGGGGCAGAAGCGCTGGGGAAAGTAACAGAAATTCATCCAGACATTCTCTTATGCGATATTCGGATGCCGTCCATGGATGGATTGGAACTCATTCGGTTGCTGCGAGAGCAGGGTGAAACGTGTGAAATTATTTTGCTGACCGGTTATCAGCAGTTTGAGTATGCTCGGACTGCTATTCAATATAACGTGCATGAATACATATGCAAGCCCATCGATTATTTGAATCTGGAACATAAACTGCGTGAGCTTGCCGGGCAGATCCAGAAGAGACGTATGGAAAACGAATCGCAACGTTATCGCAGCCAAGAGATGGAAAGCTGGATCAGACACAAACATTTGATTGACCTATTGCGGGGAGAAGCACCGCAGAAAATTGCCTATCCTGCCTCTGTTCCTGAGTTCATAACAGCGGCAGCACCGTATACGTTGCTGCTGGTGGATGCGGTCGGTTATTTTCGCCATTCTATCGGCTGGTCCGAGCTTCAGCATGAGCGATGGCATGAGAACTTCAGTTCAAGACTTCGGGAAGTGGCAGAGAGCATGACGGGGGACTGTCAGATTCTTTCGACTCGCAAAGGTGAGTGGTGCATCCTGCTGGAGGCATCGGGTGAGTGGAAATGTCGTTCAGAGGAACTGGCCCATCAACTGTATCATGAATTGAATGCGATCGTATCCTTGAATTCAAGTGTGAGGATCAGGGTTGTTCAGGATGATGTGCCCGTGAACCGGGAAAGTAAAATTCTGGAGCGATACCGGCATTGTAAAAAAATACTGATGTTCCATTCGGAGAGTGAAGACAGGGTGCTAAGTTCGAGTTGTCCCGAAACCGCTTTATCGTATGATCACACGGCCTCCAAAGGGGCTAACTCATGGATTACAAGAGAGGATCTGGAACTGGTTACTCGGTGGATTCGACAAGGGAACAAGCAGGGTTTACGCGATGTATTGGATCGGCTTAAACAACGAATGGGGAATTCAGGACACACCTTCAATAGAATGGATGAAACCAATCTTCGTTTTATGCTTGTACACATGCTTCGGGAACTGCGCGAAGTACAGGCCATCGCTGAAGGGCATGAAGTGAATTATTGGAATGCACTGCAAGGGGCCGTGTCCATGAGGGAACTGCTTGAACTTGCAGAGGTTCTTACCCAAGCCTGTCAGGGCAAACAAACGCAGCCACGTCCTTCCGTATCGGAACTGATCCTGTCTGCTTGTGAGTATATGGATGCACGGCTGCAACAGGACTTGGGAATAGATGAAGTCTCCGATTGGCTCGGAATCAGTCCGGGATACTTCTGCCAGCTATTTAAAACTCAAATGGGTGTTACTTTTGTGGAATACATGACCCAGAAACGGATGGAAAGTGCCGCTTTATTGTTGAGTACAACCGAATGGAGCATTACAGCGATTGGGGAAGCAACAGGGTTCAAGGAGCGCCGTTACTTCTCCAAGGTGTTTCACAAACACTTCCACATGAAACCTTCGGAGTATAGACAGAGCAAACGACTGGGTTCATAGTGGCAACGGAAACGAGAGGAGAGGTCGAATGAAACCCTTGAATGAGCTGACATTGGAGCAAAAGGTGGGCCAATTGTTGATGTGTGGATTTCATGGTCAGCACGCAGATGAACAGATTACTCATTTAATTCGTGACTATCATATTGGAGGCGTCATTTATTTCCGGCGCAATGTGCACAGTGTAGATCAATTGACAAAGCTGTCCGCCGAACTGCAAGATATGGCTGCTGCATCGGGGGCATTTCCACTCATGATTTCGGTGGACCAGGAAGGTGGCATGGTTGCACGGATTGACAAAGAGGGAATGACGCAAGTGCCGGGTAATATGGCACTTGGTGCGACAGGCAATCCGGAATATACCCTGGCGTGTGCCCAAATTCTGGGGCGTGAGTTAAAAAGCATCGGTGTTGATATGAACCTTGCCCCCGTGGTTGACGTGAATAACAACCCGCTCAATCCGGTTATCGGTGTGCGTTCGTATGGTGAACATGCTGAAAGTGTGGCCGCTCATGGCGTAGCAGCCATCAGCGGATATCAATCACAGGGCATAGCTGCTACTGCCAAACATTTTCCGGGACATGGAGATACCGCCGTAGATTCTCATCTGGGTATGGTTACGGTACCTCATGATCGAAACAGATTGGAACAGATGGAGTTGTTACCGTTCCGCAAGGCGATTGAGGCCGGAGTTGATGCTATTATGACAGCTCATGTGATATTCCCTTCAATTGAGCCCGAGCCCATTCCGGCAACGTTGTCGCGTAAAGTTTTAACTGGTCTGCTACGCGAAGAAATGGGCTTTGAGGGCATTATTATTACAGACTGTCTAGAAATGCATGCAATATCCAAGCCGTATGGGGTAGCTGAAGCTGCCATTCGTGCTGTGGAGGCAGGAGCAGATCTGATTCTGGTAAGTCATACCCTGCAAGATCAGGTTGCTGCTGTGGAAGCCATTGTTCAAGCCGTTCGAACAGGGCGAATTACGGAAGATATCATTAACAAGGCACTGGAACGTATTATCACATGGAAGGCAGCGCGCTGCGGGTACCCGGACACTGGTCTTGATTCGCCTAAAGCAAGTGAAACGATCGAAATAACCGATGTTGAACCTGTTAATGACAATGAATCCACTGAACCCAGTGAACGAAACGAATCGACGCTGTTAAAGATTGCTTCAAGCAGCATTACCATCGTTCATAATGATGGACTACTGCCGTTGGACCCAGAGAAGGACGTGCATGTCATCTGGCCTGAGGTTGTGCAGCGGACAGAGGTGGATGAACCATGGTCCCATACAGAATCGCTTGGTATAGCGTTATCGCAACTGCGAGGCAGAGTTCGTGAACACAAGATTACAACTCAGCCCACCTATGATGAAGCAGATCGGATATTGGCTGAAGTGTCGGAGAGTGAGCAAGTTATCGTATGTACGTACACATCTGCAGGTCATCTTCCGAAAGGGCAACAGTATTTGGTTGAAAAGCTGAGTGAGAATCATTCGCTGATTGTCATTGCTCTGCGCAATCCATATGATCTGCTGGAGATTTCGAGGCCGGGAAGTTATGTGTGTACTTATGAGAATACACCAGCAGTCGTCCGGGCACTGTCCCAAGTGTTAACAGGGGGACTGCAGCCAACAGGGCGCCTGCCTGTCCGTTTGCGCTAGATCTATTCAATCCTTACATCTCTCTGTGATATGGTGCTGATAGACCATATGGCAGAGAGATTTTTTTTGTTGAAAGTTGTCAATGGGTAATTTTGGAATCCCATGCCGAAATGATTATGGATAGATAACTATTTTCATAGTATTTTCCTTCTATTAAAAGTTTACAATTCTCCTCTTAACTTTTTAGCAACTTTTCCCGGTTGCAAGCGTCTAATAATATGACTTTTTGAGGGGGATATTTATAAATGGGAGCAGAAGGAGCCAAAGACAAAGAATGAATTTGAAGAAGAAATTGTCCATACTTACCGCTTTTGCTGTTTTTCAGGCGTTTGCAGTGATTCCTGCCAATGCACAATCAGCAGATCAGAGCGATACTACACCAGTGAATACAGCCAAAGTTAAATCCGTGGAGGTTGTGAAGAAAGAACAAACCATCGCGGAATCCGAAGTGAAATCCGAAACAAACACGCCAACATCAAATAATGAAACAACTGAAGAAGTGAATCCGGAAACCAATGTTCCTACTGGAACAGATGTTACTCCAGTTGATCCGGTAGAGGAACCGACGGACGAAGAAGGTACAGCTGAGGAAACACCAGCACCTGCACCAGTAGAAGTAGAGCAACCGTCTACGGGGAGTTCATCTGTTGCTGGAGGCGGAGACCTTACTCTTTATATGAACAGTAATAAAATGATGCAAGATGGCAAAACATATCTTGCCGGGCAGCCAATGGCTGTTAAAAATGGTGTATCCTATGTAGCTATTCGTGCTCTCGTTGATCGGGTTGGCTATGATGTCAAATACGATAACACAACCAAAGAAACGATCATTATTAGTGGTGAAGATGAGCTGCGTTTCAAAACCAACAGCAAGATCTATACCGTTAATGGTGTGTCCAGAACGATGAAGGGCGCGGCTTATCAACAAAAAAATACGTTCATGGTGCCGTTGACTTCAATTACACAGGCTCTGGACATTACGTATAAAGTAAATCAATCTGCCAAAACGGTTGTATTGAATCTGAGTACCAAACCGGTAGCAAGCTTCACGGTACAAAAAGAGGTCTTTGCCGGAGAGCAGGTAACCTACACCACCAGATCCAGCTCTCCCAAGGGACTCAGCATTGTAGATGAGCGTTGGACAGGCCGTCAGGATTCATTCGACCAACCAGGTGTATACACAGTAACCTATGCGGTTCAGGATTCAAGTGGTCAATGGAGCGATCCGTATTCGGTTACGATTAAGGTTGAAAGACCGAATCTGCCACCTGTCGCAATGTTTACGACAGATAAAGAAGAATACAAAATGGGTGAGAAAATCACTTATATTGATCAAAGCACAGATGATGAGAACGCAATTGTTAAAACCGAATGGGATAATAATGCACTTGCATTCTTTGTTCCAGGACCGAAGACCGTAACGATTACAGTTACCGATAAACATGGTGCTAGTGATAGCTACACCAAGATGATCAACATTACGGGCGAAACGCTGTATAGTTTGTCCGACTTCAATCAATTGTTCACACCAGTTGGTGAGAAGTTCACTTTTGACGGTGGTGGAGTACCCGCATTGGAGAAAGTACCTTTCACTTATTATGATGAACCCAGTCTGCTGATCCGCAGTAACAGCCCGGAAACCGTGAATACAGAAGGCATTGTGTACAAGGAATCTTCCTTCGGACAGACACGATTCATGATTCACCATGTGAACAACACGGGCAAAAACGTGAAAATGTATGTTGTAGCGACAAACAACAATGCATACACGGCGTCCATTGAACAACAAAACATGGGCTTTGCAGGACCATCTCCTTTTGCAACGGTAGCTGGAAAGTTGTCCATTGATCGTTGGTTCCAGTCCATGCAGAATGGCACAGGACAAAAGAAAGTGTACATCCAGCCAGGAGAAAGCAAGCTGATTCTTAATGATCTGAGCGTTCTTCCGATGAAACAGGGACAAGTCATTTCCTTGTATTCGGATGTATTCAGTGACTATGAACTGGATTATAACATTATCATGATCGAAGAAAACAAAGACCCGATGGAAGTGTTGTCGAGCCTGCCGGTTCTGGATCGTGATGGTGTTCACAACCGCGGAACGTACCCGAATGCAACACGGATCATCACGTATGATCAAGAAATAGGATCGAAGCCTGCACGTCTTCCACTTGGAGACAATGCAAGTGATCCGAACCTTGTGGGAACGGACCCTATGGCTTACACAGAAGCTTCCAACGCAGGTAACTTCGGTGTATTGTACAAAATTACATTGAATAATGTTGCTCCGCGCACGTTGATTTCATTTAACCCTCGTGGAGGCAGATACTCAGGTGTGGCACTCGTGAACGGACAAGTTGTTCAGATTTCCACAGGTAAATCTGTAACTGCACCTAATGAGCAAAGCGTAATGTATCGCACAGGTTCATACGGCGAGAGTGTAACGATTCTCTTCTCGGCGGCACCAGGAAGTAACTTGCCTGTTAACCTGCTGTTCACGCCGCTTCCGTCTGAAAAGTAATATCATGAACATGCACGGACGGTTTGGAGTGAAAGCTTATATCATATATACCCGTTCACCCCAAAAGTCGCCCGAACGATTGATCATCTGAACCGTCAGGAAGGGACTCCATTAATATGTAATGTCATTAGCTCAAAGCTAAACGTAATGGCAATGCATGTGTATGGAGTCCTTTTTATGTGTTGTTGGAATGACCTAACCCGGTGTCTTCGTTGACTCTAATCGTAATTTGATGCATTATTAGATGTATACAGAAGAGGCAAAATGCTCGTAAGACAGGAGGTGCTTTAGATCATGCTGTCGACAGAACAGATTATTTCGACTATGTCCTCACAGGGGCTCCGCATTACTGATCAGCGGAAAACACTGGCCCGGTTATTTGCCGAGTCCCCCGGGTATCTTACACCCAAGGACGTCTATGAATATATGGGTAAGACTTACAGCGGACTGAGTTTTGACACAGTATATCGGAATTTGCGGGTGATGCAGGAACTGGGTGTACTGGAACAGGTCATCTTCGAAGATGGCGTTAAATTCAAAGCACACTGTAGTGAAGATCATCATCACCATCATATGATCTGTCTGAAGTGTCAGAAGACGTATCCTATTATTTTTTGCCCGATGCAGCTTGCGGATGCGCCTGAACAATTTCAGGTTGTGGACCACAAGTTTGAGGTGTTTGGCTATTGCAAGGACTGTGCTGAGCATGCTCCTGCCAAAGCGGCGTCGGGACATCACGCTCACGGGAAGCACTGACGATGAAGTTATCGCGCAGAATCGCTCAGGCACCCATTCGTGTGTACCGCAACTATATCTCTCCATTAACGCCGCCAACATGTCGGTTCTATCCGAGCTGTTCGGCTTATGCCATGGAGGCGATTGAAGTGCACGGTGCGCTCAAAGGCTCGTTGTTAACAGCGAAACGTATTGCCAAATGTCATCCGTTTCATCCAGGTGGTGTAGATCTGGTGCCACCAAAGGCGGAGAAGTCTACTCTGGTATCCGAGTAACGTTATAACCTGAAGTATTCGGGTGGCCGTGAAGCAAACTGGAATTGAAATCGAGGCTGCTGCCCACTTGACAAAGGGGCCCGCATTTCAGTATATTTTTCCTATATGTGCAAGTTCAAAAGTCTGGTTTTACTTTTTGAACAACTTCTATATGATTTCCAGTGAAGGGATAAGTACAGACACACCCCCAGTGCAGAGAGCCGGATGAGCTGAGAACCGGTCTGGGAGGAGGATGGAACATGGTCCCGGAGGAACCTCTTTCGAGCGTGCAGACAGCGATTTCAGAGCTGCTGTCGTAAGGCTGAGGCGTGATCCAGCGTTAATGGGCGGTCGAAGGACCGACAGAGCCTGTGTTTTGCGAAAAACATGGGGAATTTGGGTGGTAACACGTGAGAGCAACTCTCGTCCCATAGGGGCGGGAGTTTTTTGTGTTCTTTTTTAGTTGTTTTGGACGAAAGGATCACTGAAGCAGGACCATTTGAAGGAGGAGAAGTCATTCATGGCTGACCAAAAAACATTTTATCTGACAACCCCGATTTATTATCCGAGTGACAAATTGCATATTGGGCACGCGTATACAACTGTGGCGGGAGATGCGATGGTTCGTTACAAGCGTCTGCGTGGTTATGATGCTCATTATCTGACAGGAACCGATGAACATGGCCAGAAGATTGAGCGTAAGGCCCAGGAGAAAGGACAGACTCCGCAAGCTTTTATCGATGATATCGTTGTGGGAATCAAGGAACTATGGAACAAGCTGGACATTTCCAATGACGACTTTATCCGTACAACTGAAGAGCGTCACAAAACCGTCGTTCAGGATATCTTTGACCGTTTGCTGAAACAGGGAGATATCTACAAAGGTGAGTATGAAGGCTGGTACAGCATTCCAGATGAGACGTATTACACAGAGACTCAACTGGTGGATGTAGAGAAGAATGAGAAGGGCGAGATTATCTCAGCCAAGAGCCCGGATAGCGGACACCCCGTTGAATTGGTCAAAGAAGAATCCTACTTCTTCCGTATGAGCAAATATGCAGATCGTTTGTTGAAATATTATGAAGAGAACCCGGGCTTTATTCAGCCGGAATCCCGTAAGAACGAGATGATCAACAACTTCATCAAGCCGGGTCTTGAAGATTTGGCTGTATCACGTACTACATTTGAATGGGGTGTCAAAGTTAAAGGCGATCCAAAACACGTGGTCTACGTATGGATTGATGCACTGTCCAACTATATTACAGCTCTGGGCTATGGTTCATCCGATGCATCCCTGTATAACAAGTTCTGGCCTGCGGATGTACATCTGGTAGGTAAAGAAATTGTTCGTTTCCATACGATCTACTGGCCAATTATGTTGATGGCATTGGATCTGCCTTTGCCGAAGAAAGTGTTCGCACATGGCTGGTTGTTGATGAAGGATGGCAAGATGTCCAAATCCAAAGGCAATGTGGTTGATCCAGTGACTCTGATTGACCGCTATGGTCTCGATGCACTGCGTTATTACCTGCTGCGTGAAGTACCGTTTGGTTCCGATGGTACGTTTACACCGGAGAGCTTCGTAGAACGTGTAAACTCCGACCTTGCGAACGACCTGGGTAACCTGTTGAACCGTACAGTTGCCATGGTAGACAAATATTTTGAAGGCAAAGCCCCTGCGTTTGCATCGAATGTAACGGAATTTGATGCTTCGCTGGAAGAAGCAGGCCATGCTACAGTAGAAAAAGTGGAACAGGCGATGGAAAACCTGCAGTTTTCCGTAGCACTGACGGCGATCAGCCAATTTGTCAGCCGCACCAATAAATACATTGATGAGACGCAGCCATGGGCGCTGGCTCGTGATGAAGCAAAACGCGATGAATTGGCATCCGTTATGGCTCACCTGATCGAAAGCTTGCGCATTGCTTCAATTCTGTTGCAACCGTTCCTGACACGTGCTCCGCATAAAATCTGGGCACAGCTTGGCATTCAGGAAGGTGAACTCACGGCGTGGGATACAGCCAAGCAATGGGGGCTTGTTCCGGCTGGAAACGCTTTGCAAAAAGGTGATCCAATCTTCCCGCGTTTGGATTCCGAACAGGAAATTGCCTATATCTCAGAAGCGATGACTGGCGGCCAAAAAGCGGCACAGCCTGAAGCAAGTCAAGCAGAGGCTGGAGCTTCGGCAGCTGTTGAACCGGTAACTGCACCTGAAGGTACGGAAGAGATCGGCATTGACGATTTTGCTAAAGTTGAACTGCGTGTGGCTCAAGTCATCTCCTGCGAACCTGTCAAAAAAGCGGATAAGTTGCTGAAATTGCAGCTCGATCTGGGTTATGAGCAGCGCCAGGTTGTCTCTGGAATCGCAAAGTTCTATTCGCCAGAAGAGATGGTTGGACGCAAAGTCATCTGTGTAACTAACCTCAAACCGGTGAAACTTCGTGGTGAACTGTCTCAAGGTATGATCCTTGCTGCATCCCATGGCGACCAGCTTACACTTGCTACAGTACCAGACAGCATGCCTAATGGCGCACAAGTAAAATAAGAAGAATCAAATCATAATCCTTTTTTTATGAGTTATGAAATTGATTCAAATATTGTCGTATCTATAACTCAAGGTGGCCCGATGTAATTCGGGTCCCTTTTTTTATTGATATAATTTCGTATCTGACGGGTAGAGAACAAGCATATACTGTTATAACTCCGTACTTCAGGAAAGAATGAATAGGAAGGTATAGCTTGACAAGTGGGTTCATGTTACCTATAATTCTTTCAGTAATGTTTACGATTAAGAGATACGGAGTGAATCATAATGACATTTTATAAAGTGCAACATCAAGTTCCGGATAACCGGACAGGGAAGACAAGCAAAAGAGGCAATATGAAGTTACTGTGGACTGGTTTCCTTATTCTCAGTTTACTGGTATTGTCTGCATGTGGGCAGGATAACTCCAAGAGTGCGACGATTGTAGAAGGTAAGGTAAACGTGGTGACGACATTTTATCCTGTGTATGCTTTTACAGCTGCAATTGGTGGTGAAGATGCCAATGTTATTAACCTGCTGCCAACAGGAGTAGAACCACATGACTGGACTCCAAAGAGTCAGGATATTGTCAATACGTCCAAGGCACAGTTGTTTTTCTATAATGGAGCTGGACTGGAAGGATGGGTGCCTAATTTCCTAAAGTCGTTGAATAGCGATACAAAGGTGAAGTCTGTTGCCGTCAGCGAAGGCGTGAAGCTGTTGACCGCAGAGGGTGACGATGGGCACGGTCACGGCGAAGAGCATGAAGACGAACATGCAGATGAGGCTACCAGTGAAGAAGATGTCGCTGATCATCATATTGATCCACATACGTGGGTTAGTCCAAAATCTGCTATGATCATGGCTGAAAACATCAAAAATAGTCTGGTTGAGGCAGATCCTGATCACACAGCAGGTTACGAACAACGTTATGAAGAGCTTCGTACCAAGCTTGAGACGCTGGATCAGCATTTTACAGATGAATTGGCTAAAGTGCCAAACAAGGAAATTGTTGTCTCGCACCAGGCCTTCGGCTACCTTGCGCGTGATTATGGACTAACTCAGCATGCCATTATGGGACTTTCCCCGGATGCTGAACCGACAGGGCAGGATATTGTGAAACTTGCGAAACTGGTTAAAGATGAAGGCATTAAGTACATTTTCTTCGAAGAGCTGGTATCTGACAAATTGGCGAAAACACTGGCAAGTGAAGCAGGAGTGGAGACTATGGTTCTTAACCCTGTTGAAGGATTGACCAAGGAGCAGGCAACCAACGGGGATGATTATTTCACCCTGATGGAGAAAAATTTGCAAAATCTGCTGATCGCATTAAAATAAGATAGAATGAAGGATTCAGGTCGAAGAGTCTTTACCGTTCGCGGTGAAGGCTCTTAGAACGCTATGCAATCCTTATATATAATGAAGGGCGGCTTTGCCATGCAGCAAATCATGCCACTATGTCATGATCCAATTATAGAGATCGAGAAACTATCATTTTCCTACGGGGACCAGCGAGTGATTGAGAATCTCAATTTTATGGCCCAGGAACGGGACTTTGTCGGGATTATCGGTTCCAATGGGGCGGGAAAAACGACATTGTTGCGTATGCTGGTAGGACTTCTTCCTCCTGCGCAGGGAGATATCAAGCTATTCGGAGAGTCGATCCGCAGGTTCAAGGACTGGGAACGAATCGGGTATGTACCTCAAAAGAATGCGTTTAATCCGTTATTCCCTGCAACTGTTCGTGAAGTGGTTATGTCCGGTTTGTACAATAACAAAAACATGTTCCGTCGTATGTCTCGCAAATGTCAGCAACAGTGCACAGATGCGATGCAGGTTATGCGGATTGAAGATCTGGCGAATAAACGAATTGGTCAATTGTCCGGTGGACAGCAGCAGCGTGTTTTTTTGGCACGAGCGCTTATCAATCACCCGGATCTGTTGATTCTGGATGAACCCACAGTAGGTATTGATGCCGAATCACAGGCCAGTTTCTTTGAATTGATTACCCATATGCATGAACATCACCGCATGACTTTTCTGATGGTGTCTCATGATATGGATCGGATGGAGAGTTATCTGGGTTCTGAAGCTGCCGTAACGAATGGCAAAATTAATTTCCATGTTCGTCATTCGCATGAGGTACAGGATTGTGCAGAAACCAATCTGCAACATACCACTGCACAGGTACGCTAGCCGTATGTATGGCCCATTAGATTAGAGTAAGTAAGGCCGAAGGAGTCGTGTTTGTTTTGGAAATATTAATGAGTGATTTTTTTCAGCGTGCGCTGGCGGGTGGGCTGCTAATCGGCATTACCGCTCCGTTAATCGGATTGTTCCTGGTCTTGCGGCGGTTATCCATGATCGGAGACACCTTGTCTCATGTGACCATTGCCGGGGTTGCACTTGGATTCCTGATTGAAGTGTATCCCATTGCGGTGGGCTTGATATTTGCCGTGCTTGCTTCATTTGCGATAGAGAAATTGCGCAAAGCGTATAAGAGTTACGCCGAATTATCGATTGCCATTATCATGTCCGGTGGCGTCGCTCTTGCTTCCTTGTTCTTCACGCTGGGCAAAGGATATAATGCAGATGTCATGAGTTATTTGTTCGGCAGTATATATACCTTAGACGCTACGGATCTGAAGCTGGTAGGTGTGGTTACGCTGATCGTGGTGATTGTAGTGGCATTGTTACATAAGGAATTTTTCCTGCTCAGCTTTGAGGAAGATGCAGCAGCGGTTACAGGATTGCCTGTAAGAATTCTGAACATGTTAATCACTGTAATGACAGCACTCGTTATTAGTACGGCGATCAAGATTGTCGGCGCACTACTGGTGTCAGCGCTATTGACCATTCCGGTAGCGGTCAGCCTGTTAATGGCTCGAAGTTTCAAATCCGCGATAATTCTGTCCGTGGTGATCGGTGAAATTGCTGTAGTCCTTGGATTGGTTGTTGCAGGCATTTGGAACCTCGCACCTGGAGCAACGATCGTATTATTGCTGATCATGATGCTGATTCTGACGATGATTGGAAAAAAAGGGTTCCGAGCCTGACGACGGAACGAGCAAGCACGTGAGCCCGGGGAAGGGAGACATCCGCTTCATGCCTGATGTTAATGTATGGATGGCTTTTGTAGCAGGTTTGGTCTCATTTATATCACCATGCTGTCTTCCGTTGTATCCGTCATATCTCTCTTACATTACAGGGATGACGGTGCAACAATTGAAGGATGACCGCAATCAGCGAGAAGTCCGCTTTAAGACCATGACGCACACGCTGGCGTTTATTCTGGGCTTTTCGGCTGTGTTTTATTCGCTTGGCTTGGGTGCCGGACTGTTTGGCCAATTTTTCAATGATAACCGGGAACTGATTCGGCAATTGTCTGCGATTTTGATTATGCTTATGGGGTTATTTTTGCTTGGTGTGTTCAAACCGCAGTTTCTAATGAAGGAACGAAAGATGGATATGAAGTGGAAACCAGCAGGCTATCTGGGCTCTTTCATATTTGGTATCGGTTTCTCAGCAGGATGGTCGCCTTGTATTGGGCCTATTCTAACAGCGATTATTGCAATGGCTGCGAGTGAACCCACCACCTGGCTGGCGCTGATTACAGGTTATACTGCAGGGTTCGCCATCCCGTTCTTCATTTTGGCGTTTTTTATTGGTTCGACACGCTGGATCTTACGGTATTCCAATGTCATGATGAAAATCGGGGGAGCATTGATGCTATTCCTTGGAATATTGCTTTTTACAGACCAGATGACGAAGATTACGATCTGGTTGCAGCAGATTACACCAGACTGGATGATTATTTAAACGGATGAACTGAAATTAGATTTTTATTATGCATGATAAAGCAGGCTACATGTTAACCAGAGTCACTCTGGGTCATGTAACCTGCTTTTTAATCGTTTGGTGTGAATGTTTATACCAACATCACTATTCGTGCAGGGCAGTCCCGTTTTTTCGTTTAGGTGAAGTAATCAATATTGGCTAGTGGAAAATGTTCAAAGATCCGTTCCGTAATGAATTCGCGCAGCGCATCTTGCTGATCATCTTTATACACATACTTGTACTGGCCCCAGCGGCCCCATTTCATCTTGCGTTTCTCGATATCCATCTCCAGCTTGGTCTTAGGATAACGCTTTTCAATGGTCGCTTTGGCCGTTTTGGTAAAACGGTGCTGGATCATCTCAAACGTAAGGTCCTTGGTTGCTTCCTCTGGAAGTGTATCTGCCAGCTTCTGCAACAGCTCGGAATATCCTTCTTCCCAGCCCTCATACCACATAATAGGAGCGATAATGAAGCCAAGAGGGTAACCTGCGTGTGCAATTTTGCCAGCAGCTTCTATGCGTTCCTCAAATCTGGAGGTAGCCGGTTCAAAGTTTTTGATGACATAATCCGAATTGACACTAAACCGGATACGGGTGTGGCCGTTATGCTTAATGTTCAGCAACGGATCAACGTGATGATATTTGGTTACGAAGCGCAAGCGTCCATATTCTTCTTCTGCCATAAAACGGATCAAGTCACTTAAATTCTCCGTGATATGCTCGAGTCCTACGGGATCAGACGTACAGGCGGCTTCAAATCGAGTGATTTCTGGCGCGCGCTCTTCGATATACCCTTTGGCAGCCTGAATGATCTCCTCGGTATTGACGTACACCCGGACATAAGGTTTGGCACCAAGTGTAGTTTGAAGATAACAATAATGGCAGTGTCCCATACAGCCTGTAGAGATAGGAATGGCATATTCCGCTGAAGGTTTCGACTGGTCGAACTTGAGTGTTTTGCGCACACCAACGACCAGAGTACGCTTCGCCATCCGGTACTTTTCTTGTTCGGTTTCACCTGGTAGATTCGTGATCCGGTTATGCGATGTGGTCATCTGATAAGGGATGTCTTTGGAAGTCACCCACTCCATAATACGTTTACCTTTATCATATTCCAGCGCACCGGGTTCAAAGTACACCAAATCGGGAATAAAGGGTTTAGTACCTTTTGCTTTGCGAACTGGCGGTTGAGCTACACTTGTACTCACGAAATCACTCCTTTCGATGCGGAACTTAGCTTAGTTTGCCTCGTTCGGTGAAAAGTCACGCCTGCCAATTACTTGTGTACCGTGCGCTGCGAAATGTGCAGGACTTGCCAATGCGTATTGATAACATGTATCATTATAAGATAGGGACCAGGCACGAATAGGGGCCGGTCAGAGAGAAAAGAGGGAAGCAGATGCCAACGCCCAGTATGGAAGATTATTTGGAGCGTATATACAAATTAATTGATGAAAAGGGCTATGCTCGTGTGTCTGATATAGCTGAAGGACTGGAAGTGCATCCTTCATCGGTGACGAAGATGATCCAAAAGCTGGACAAAGACGAGTACCTGATCTATGAGAAGTACCGCGGACTGGTGCTTACGCCAAAAGGCAAAAAGATGGGCAAACGTTTGATGGAACGCCATCATCTGCTTGAACAATTTTTGACAACGATTGGTGTTCAGGAAGAAAATATCTACAATGATGTGGAAGGCATTGAACATCACCTGAGTTGGGACTCCATTACATGTATTGAGTCCTTGGTTGAATACTTCCGTCAGGATGAGAGTCGGTTACGTGACCTCAAAAATCTTCAGGACGTCATGAGTAATACGGAGTCTTGAGTTCCAGCAGTCGTTAAACAAAGTAATATACAATGAATTGTATCCTGTGCTCAAAGGATGCTTCTTGCCGTTTTAATGGCAGGAAGCATTTTTTTTGTTTGCATGAACACCATAATTTGGCGAATTATCGCAACTAAACGATCGATAGGAGCGTCTATTAAACTAGTAGAATTTACCGCAAATTTATAATGATTTTGGAGGACTGCACTAATGAATGTTCGTAAAGGATTGATGCTGCTGCTCATTTTTGTACTTGGATTACAGACAGCAGGCATGACGGCACAAGCAGCCGGACAGAAGGAGATTGCTATTTTCCTGGACGGCAACCGCTTGGAATCGGATGTATCACCATACATCTTGCCCAAGGTCAATGTAACGATGGTACCTCTGCGTGTCATTAGCGAAGGACTGGGTGCATCTGTACTATGGTCTCAGGCTACTCGTACCGTGACCATCCAGAAGTCCGATTCCGTCATCACGATGACAAGTGGACGCCAGCAGGCGAACGTGGATAACGCTGTAGTTGGTCTGGATGCATCGGTAGAATTGAAACAGGGTCGGGTTATGGTACCTATTCGATTTGTCAGTGAGAACCTTGGCATTCGGGTGAATTGGAACCAATCAGCCCAGACCATTGATTTGTACACAGGAGACGTTTCAACACCAACACCTGAACCAACTCCGGCAATCCCGGCAGAGCCTGGAGGCACAGGCACTGTACCGGCATCTGAAGAGATGCGGGGAGCATGGATCTCCACTGTAAATGGAGACTGGCCTTCATCCGGGGCGAAGGGAAATGTAGAGAAGCAAAAGCAAGAATATACGAAACAGCTTGATACATTACAAGGCATGGGCATTAACGCCGTATTTGTCCAAGTCAGAGCAAACGGGGATGCCATCTATCCTTCAGGTCTGGTACCTTGGAACAGTGTGCTGACAGGGACACAGGGTAAAGATCCAGGTTATGATCCCCTCGCCTTCATGATTGAGGAAGCTCACAAGCGGGGCCTGGAGTTCCATGCCTGGTTTAATCCGTTTAGGGCGACCAACTCAGCGAGTACATCCAATCTGGCTGCAAACCACATCTCCAAGCTTCATCCCGACTGGATTGTGAATGCATCCGGTAAAATGTACATTAACCCGGGCATCCCGGAAGCCAGACAGCATATTATCGATACAATCATGGAAGTGGTCAATCAATATAATATTGATGGTGTACACCTGGATGATTATTTCTATCCATCCAATGTGACGTTTAATGATGATGCAGCCTTCAAAACCTATAACACATTGAATACGAAAGACCGTGCTGAATGGCGTCGGGACAATATTAATCAGTTCGTCAAGCAGCTCGGACAGAGCATTCATAGGGTAAAAGCGAACGTTGAATATGGAATTAGTCCATTCGGTGTATGGCGTAATAAATCTGTTGATCTGACCGGCTCTGATACCAAAGCAGGAGTAACCGCGTATGACAGCATGAATGCAGATGTGCGGACATGGATCAATCAGGAGTGGATCGACTATGTCGCTCCTCAGGTGTATTGGAGTATGACACTAAGCGCAGCTCGATACGACAAAGTTGTGGACTGGTGGGCGAATGAAGTGGCTAATACAAATGTAAAATTGTACATTGGTCACGCTCCTTATAAGCTGGGCACGCCGGAAATTGGCTGGCAGACATCACAGGAGATCATCGATCAGCTGAACTACAACAAAAAGTATGGCTCGGTCAAAGGAGACATTTTCTTTAGCTCACAGTACCTGACGAAGAACCCTCTTGGGTTGATTGCCAAATTGAAAGCCTACTATGGTCTATAAAACATTTTAACAACATAGTGATAAGACAAACCCTTGTTCTCATAGAGTGGCAGTAGAAATGTGCTGTTCGGAGAACGGGGGTTTTTTGTGATGTTAATTAACGCGGTATTTGAAGGTGGAGGCGTCAAGGGAATATCGCTTGCAGGTGCTGTTCAGGGTGCTCAAGATTGTGGCATTCAGTTTAATCGGGTAGCTGGCACGTCATCCGGCTCCATTGTAGCTGCGCTGCTGGCCGCCGGTTATCGGGCCGAAGAGATGAAAGACATTATTGAGAAAACACCCTTTATTTCATTGCTGCGTCGTTCCCCCATTTTTAATACCCGATGGATCGGACCCGCAGCAAGGCTGTTCTTGAAGAAAGGACTGTATTCAGGAGAAGCGCTGGAATCATGGATTCGCAAGATGCTGGAGCAAAAAGGGATTCGCACATTCGCTGACTTGCCGCAAGGCAAGTTGCTTATAACCGCATCGGACATATCCAATGGGACCATCTTGGTGCTGCCGGACGATATTCGGCGGTTTGGCATTGATCCTGCCAAGCTGGATGTGGCAAAAGCGGTACGTATGAGTTGCAGTATTCCGTATTTTTTCGATCCGGTTGTCATACGCAAATCGCCAGTATTCTCCAAAGGGCTTCCTTTTCAAGATCAGTTCGTGTACGTAGTGGATGGTGGGTTGCTTAGCAATTTTCCGTTGTGGCTCTTCGATGGTGATCGTACGGGACAGGGGGGAGATGTTATTCCAGTCGTCGGATTCAAAATGGTGGGCAAAACGGAGGTGGAACCTGCCCGGATTAAAGGACCGCTAAGCATGCTTCAAGCCCTTGTGGAGACGATGCTCACAGCACATGATGAACGCTACATCGAACAGATTAACCGGTTTCGTACCGTGAAGATACCAACGCTTGGCATTAAACCAACACAATTTCATTTATCGTTACAGGACAGCACGGCTTTATACCGTTCAGGTGTTACCGCAGGAAGCGAATTTTTCAACGGGTGGAATATGAAAATGTATGATGAACAGCTGGACAAACAAAGAAAAGAATTACGCAAGAAACAAGCAGAAGCTCCACCGCTGATTCCTGTATAAACGTGAAAAAAGCAATTCTCCGCATGGGGAGAATTGCTTTTTGTATATTCAGTAACTTTTAGTGATATTTCGGTATATCTTCATCGCTTTTCCCTTTTTGCCCCTGAATCACCTGGAAAGGATAATCCTTGCGTTTCTTTGAAGAACCGCTGCTCTTTCTGGCACTGGACTGTGCATTGACTTTCGCCATGGTTCGTGCGGATGGTTTAATCTTTGGTGATTTGGTTTTGCTTGCCCAGCGACGAGGCGGATATCTGTACAGCAGGAATACGGCTCCGAACACGACCAGAGGAATAATGATCCTGGATGGACTAGCATTTCCCAGCCAAGTCAAGACTCCAACAGCAGCTAGTGCGATGAACGTCCAAAATAAGATTGCCTGCTTGTTCATATCATTCACCCTTTCACAGGATCGAGTGTTGCAACAGGTACTTCTGATGTAGCAGAGACATTGGCAAGCTTGGCATCCAACTCACGCATACGGTTAAACGAAGCAATGGATACTTCTACCTGTTCGTTGGTCGGTTCTTTTGTTGTCAGCAATTGCAGCCACAATCCCGGATAGCCGAGATAACGCAGTACAGGAATATCGCGTACAGAATTCGTGAGCTTTAACAGTTCAAAAGAAATGCCTAGCACAACTGGCAATAACAACAGACGCTGACCCATACGTTCCCAGAGGTTATCGTACGTGAAGAGGGAGTATAGAAACACGCCAATAATGACAGTCAACATGATGAAGCTGCTTCCGCAGCGGTAGTGCAGACGGCTGTACTTTTGCACGTTCTCCGGTGTCAGTTCTTCACCAGCTTCATGTGCGCTAATGACTTTGTGTTCCGCTCCATGATACTGGAAGAGACGTTTAATCATCGGCGTCTGTGAGATTAACCACAGATAGGCCAGTAACAGGATCAGCTTAATGCCGCCTTCCAGTAAATTATGCAAAAACTGATTGTCGAATGCATTTTTGAATAGAAAATTCTCGATAACAACAGGAAGCAATGTGAGCACAACTTTACCAAAAAGGAATGAGAGGATAGCTACGGCGGTCACACCAATGATCATGCTAAGGCTCCACCCCGAACCTTCTTTCTCTTTTTGCTTGGCTTTCTCTTCCGGTTCCAGTTCATCATCAGCATAGGCGTCAGCAGAATAATTGAGATGTCTGCTACCTTTGACACTTGAATCTATAATGCTGACAATTCCGCGTAATAAAGGAATCCGCCGCAATTTCGTGACCCAGGACTTGTCTTGCTTGGGAACTTCCAGATACGTAATTTCGCCGTCTTTTCTACGAACAGCTGTAACGTTGACATGTTTCCCACCAAACATTACGCCTTCAATGACAGCTTGCCCCCCATAGCTGACAGGCTTGGATTGTTGAGGCAAATTATTCACCTTCCTATTCTGTTCTTGGCCTTCGCAATCAAAGGCAGTTTAATAACCCTATTGTATCGAATTTTAAGACCAATTTCTAGTTTGTGAGTCAAAGCTTGAAGGATGTTGTTAAGATTGTCCTGTTTTGAACATACTACCTCGTAGAATCAGACAGGAAATTCGGGGCAGAACGCGGGATTATCAACTGAATGAAGGAGAATATCGATGACAGAACGTACGCATGAAGATACATCACATCATGAAGGTCAACGACCGAGAGAACGGCAGCCAAAAGACAGGGGCAGGCGCCCTACCCAGAGGCAGGGTCAAGCGCACTACTATACCAAGCCATTTTCCTTTGCTTTGGAGCTTGGTTTCTTTGCAGGTCTAATCTGGGGAGGGCTACACTGGCTATTCTACCTGTTGCACTTTACGATTGTGCCTGTAGGATTTCTCGCAGAGCCTTTTTTCAAACATCAATATATATATACCGCAGCAGGGCATTTGACAGGGTGGCTGTTTTTTATTGTCTTTTCGGTCTTGGCTTCCTTGCTCTACACGTTTACGATTAGAAAATTGAAAGGGCCGTTACCCGGCATGGTGTATGGACTTGTCTGGTGGCTGATTCTCTTTGTACTGGTCGGACCAAAACTGGGAATGATGAAGCCTTTGAAGGGTTTAACATGGGATTCCATCATCACGGAAATCTGCTTCTTTTTGCTATGGGGGCTGTTCATTGGATACACGGTAGCCATGGAGTACACGGATGAACGCAAACGCGAGCCAGAGCAAGCAGGGGCATAGCGCAAAAAAGCTTCTCAATCCGGCAATGCCTGTGTTAAAATAGCAGATGGTTATTTGCAGAGAGGGTGGAGCAGCGATGAAACGAATTATTGTGATCAATGGTCCGAACCTGAACATGCTTGGCGTACGCGAACCAGGCATCTATGGAACGCTTAGTCTGAAGGATATTGAGGACAAAATTCGCAGACAGGCTGATGAACTTGGCGTCTCCATCGCTTTTTATCAATCGAACCATGAAGGGGATATCATTGATCGTATTCATGCAGCGATGGGCGAAGCAGACGGAATGATATTGAATGCCGGAGCATTTACTCATTATAGCTATGCTATACGTGATGCAATCAATGCTGTAAAAGTCCCTACAGTGGAAGTACATCTATCCAACATTCATGCACGCGAAGCGTTCAGACATCATTCAGTGATTGCAGCGGAAACAATCGGGCAGATTGCCGGATTTGGCGAAGTAAGCTATGAACTGGGATTGCTGGCTCTTGTGCGTCATCTGGACAAACAAACCTGAGCCGGGAACCCGGGAATGTGAGAGAAAGAAGGGTTACCGATGGAAAACAAACGAGTTAATAAATTGCGTGAAGCCATGCGTGAGCGTGAACTCAGAGCAATGCTGATTACAAACCCGATTAACCGTCGTTATATGACGGGTTTTACAGGCTCGGCGGGATATGTGCTGATTACGGAACAGGATGCTTTCTTGTTGACTGATTTCCGTTACATGGCTCAAGCGCCTCAGCAAGCCAAAGGATTCACTGTTGTGGAGCATGGAGCTAAGCCGATGGATACGGTGCGCGAACTGCTTGCGTCCGCGAATATCAAAGAAGTAGGCTTCGAGCAGGATAGTGTTACATTCGGCACGCACTCTGCTTATGCTGAAGCACTTCAATCTATTGAACTGAAAGCTGTATCCGGGATTGTGGAACAACTTCGCATGTTCAAGGATGAAGACGAGATCGCGGTCATGCAGAGAGCGGCAGATCTGGCAGATGCCACATTCAGCCACGTTTTGCAGTTTGCAAAACCAGGCATGACGGAGCGGGAAGTGGATCTGGAGATGGAGTTTTTCATGCGCAAACATGGAGCAACGTCCTCTTCGTTTGACACCATTGTAGCATCGGGTGAACGTTCTGCTATGCCTCACGGGGTAGCGAGCAGCAAGGCTATCGGGCAAAATGAGTTAATTACATTTGACTTTGGTGCACTTTTGGACGGATACTGTTCAGATCTGACACGTACCATTGCAACAGGTACACCTGTACCTGAACTGCGCAAAATTTATGACATTGTACTGGAAGCTCAGTTACATACGCTGGAGAACCTGAAACCGGGCATGACCGGACGGGAAGCAGATGCATTGGCTCGTGATATCATTGCAGGTCACGGATACGGAGATCAATTCGGACACAGCACAGGCCACGGTCTGGGTATGGAAGTTCACGAAGCTCCTCGTTTGTCCAAGCTTAGCGACGATGTATTGAAACCGGGTATGGTTGTTACCGTTGAACCGGGTATATATATTGATGGGCTTGGCGGCGTGCGTATCGAGGATGACGTAGTGATTACCGAGACGGGTATTCATATTCTCACGAAGTCGGACAAGAAGTTCACCGTAATCGGCTAAATTACAGCCACAAGGGATATAAGACGATTTTTAATATAAAGGTACAGGTTATTGCTGAATGTTTTGGACCATATGCAAAAGTAGTGAAGGGAGCGGAATCGATTCTGAAGAAGCGAAGCGCTCGCCTTTTTCTCCTCATTTTAAACCTTATTAAAATCTAGTCGGGAAAATGAGGAGACAACAGCGATCGGAGGAACGATTCGAACCCGTAACGGTCACATCGCACATGGTCATCAATTCAGAATAAACCCACCTTTACATTAACCCATCGTCTTATATCACCTACTTTTCAACCATATCAGGAGGGATTTTTTGTGATTTCAGTAAACGATTTTAAAACAGGCTTGACCGTGCAAGTAGACAACGATATCTATACCGTGCTTGATTTCCAACACGTTAAACCAGGTAAAGGCGCTGCCTTCGTACGTTCCAAATTGAAAAACCTGCGTAATGGTAACACCGTTGAAAAAACATTCCGCGCAGGCGAAACCATTGGTCGTGCCATCATCGAAAACCGCGGCGTATCCTATCTGTATGCGAGTGGTACAGAGCACACGTTCATGGATAACGAAACTTATGATCAGTTCACATTGACTAGTGATCAACTGGAATGGGAATTGAACTTCCTGAAAGAAAACATGGTCGTTAAAATCGTTAGCTACCAAGGTGAAATCCTCGGAATCGACTTGCCAACAAGCGTTGAGTTGAAAGTCATCGAGACTGAGCCAAGTGTTAAAGGTAACACTGCACAAGGCGCTACCAAAAATGCCAAAGTGGAAACAGGCTTGAACGTACAGGTTCCTTTGTTCATTAACGAAGGTGACGTTCTCCTGATTGACACACGTGAAGGTAAATACTCTTCCCGTGCGTAACTTTCACAAGCTGTAAGCTAATAAACGGTATTAACAACCCTTTGCCATTCCTTTGGCAGAGGGTTTTTTTCGAAAAAAGATTAGCCTATCAGACGCTTTCGTAATATACTGGGTTAAAGTCATTTCTCGTAGAGAATAATGACGATGGACATCAATTATGCATACTGCACAAGGTAGGGAGTGGATTTGCGTTGTCATTGTACGTCATGAAATTTGGGGGCAGCTCGGTCGGAGATACAGAACGCATGAAGCGTGTAGCCGGACGTGTTGTAGAAAAAGCGGATGAAGGACATCGGTGTGTAGTCGTGGTTTCGGCCATGGGGGATACAACAGATGATTTGATTGATCAGGCAAAACAACTGAATAGTGAGCTGCCTGCTCGTGAGATGGATATGCTCTTAACCACAGGAGAACAGATTTCGATCTCTTTGTTATCCATGGCTATTCAAGCGCTTGGGCGCAAGGCAGTATCGTTTACAGGCTGGCAAGCGGGTTTCCGCACAGAGCCAGTTCATGGAAAAGCACGTATTCATGATATTCATCCAGACCGTGTGAATGCAGCACTTGCTGAAGGCAACATCGTTATTGTTGCAGGCTTCCAGGGCATGACGGAAGACGGCGAGATCACAACATTGGGTCGTGGTGGTTCGGATACTACAGCGGTAGCGCTGGCAGCAGCCATTAAGGCTGATGCGTGTGAGATCTATACGGATGTAGACGGAATATATTCTACGGACCCGCGGATCGTTAAGGTAGCGCGCAAGTTGAAGGAAATATCGTACGACGAAATGCTGGAGCTCGCTAATTTGGGGGCAGCGGTGCTGCATCCGCGTGCTGTAGAGTACGCGAAGCATTCCGGTGTACCTTTAATTGTAAGATCCAGCTTTAACCATAATGAAGGAACGGTTGTGAAGGAGGAAGCAGCAATGGAACAAGGCGTAGTGGTTAGTGGAATTGCCTATGACAAAAATGTGGCTCGCATCAGTATTTTGGGTGTGCCGGATGTACCAGGAGTTCTGGCCGAAGTATTTGGTGCACTTGCGGCAAATCAGCTGGATGTGGACATTATCGTTCAGAGCGGAGTGATGGATGGAAAAGCGGACTTTTCTTTCTCTGTGGCGCTGTCTGATCGTGAGAACGCATTGCGTGTCATTGAAGGCCTTCACAGCCGTTTGCCTTACCGTGAAGTCACATCAGAGGAGAACCTCGTTAAAATCTCCATTGTTGGTGCAGGCATGGTCAGTCACCCAGGTGTAGCTGCGAAGATGTTCAAAGTCATCTCCGCTGAAGGCGTGAGCATCAAAATGGTGAGTACTTCGGAGATCAAAGTATCTTGTGTTATTGATGGAGATAAGCTGCATGACGTCATTAAGGCATTGCATACAGCATATGATCTCGACACTGCCGAGCAAGCCGTTATCGGTGGACCACAAGATCGCAGATAAGTTGTTTCTGTGTATATAAATTAGCAAAGGTGTACTGTTGCCAACGGGCAGCAGTACACCTTTTTTTTGTTTTACTCATCGCCATTCTCACATTAACTTGAACATCTTCCCCCCACGTATGCCTCTATAAGGTTGCATGCGGTTCCCCTCCCCCATCTCGGGAACGCAATCCAGCAGGTTTAATTGAGAACAATACGATATATCATGAACTCTGCCTAACTTTTCAAGCCTCCGTCCGCTAACCGATTTTTGCACCAGATCCGGGATGCTCTCCTGTTTTTGGGATACCGCTTGATGAAGCACTGTGCCGAGATCGTTTAGTTGGAGGGGAGAACAGGATTGACGGTGCAGTTCATCGATGATACATCCGGCACATAAAGCGTCCTCCAGTGCAAATTCATCCTGGTTCCCCGCACATAACAGCAATACATCTCGTTGAAGTTCACATAGAACTGCTGCAACAGCCTGCACATTGAGGAATGAACCAGCGAATACATGTTTCCCCTTGGAAGCCTTGATCAAAGCTCGGGTTCCATCGGTTGTGGTTAGAATAATGGTTTTATCTGCAATGCCTGCGGTCATATATTCATAGGGGGAATTTCCCACCTCAAATCCGGTGATTTTTTTGTCAAAACGCTCTCCGCCTCGAATGCAATCTTTCACTTCCATTTGTTTGGCTTGTGGAACCGTCTCTACGGCAATCACAGCCGAAGCGTCATACGCCAGAGCCGTAACAATTGTACTGGTCGTACACAATACATCAATGACAACTGCACTTCGCCCTGCAATATCAATGGTACGTACTTCATTCACATTGCCAACGACATCGACTCGCACTCCCCACAGCTCCTTTCTGTATCTGGGGATCGGTAGTTCTGTTTTGAACCCGAATGGAACTTACCTATCTGCCATTACTGTATGCATGCGCATCTAGACGGGTGCCTAGAACAGAAGGTGGATCTATGCTTTCAACTCTCAACCGTATTCTGAAGAATTGATAGATTTCAGCGTCATAAATTAAATGTACAGGCATAAACTTGAGATATGAACAAGCGCCAGAAGCGTGAACCAAATGATCTCAAGGTTGGAGGAGCCTACTCATGAAGGTGAACTGGAAGGAACTTTTTCCGGAACCGATTCGAACCATTCTCGGAAGGATGCCACCCGCTCTATTGGAACAAGTGGAGGAAGTACGTATTCGTGAAGGCAGACCCCTGGAGATTAATGCAGACAACACATACCACTTCCTGACACCTCAAGGTTGTCCGACCGGGAATCCTGATGAAGCGTATGTCCCTCAGAAAGAAGTGACCCACAGGTTGCTGGATCTGATCAGTAATCATTCACTTTATACATTGGAAGAGGAGCTGCGCAAAGGGTTCATCACCATACCTGGCGGACATCGAATCGGACTTGCTGGCCGGACGGTACTAAGTGATGGGCGTGTTGAATACTTGCGCGACATCAACGGGTTTAACGTTCGGATAGCCCGTGAGGTACATGGAGTGGCTGATCGTATCCTTCCTTACCTTCTCGACATGAAGAGCGGACAGGTCCTGCACACGTTAATCCTGTCACCACCACAACAAGGAAAAACGACGTTGCTGCGAGATCTGGCGAGACAAATTAGCAGTGGTACAAAGCTTACAGGGGGCAATGAACTGGTTCAAGGCATTCGTCCACGTCTGAAAGTAGGCATTGTGGATGAAAGGTCCGAAATCGCTGGTAGCTACAAAGGAGTACCTGGCTTCGACGTAGGTCCCCGAACTGATGTGATGGACGGTTGTCCGAAGGCTGAGGGCATGATGATGATGCTTCGATCCATGTCGCCCGATGTCCTGATTGTGGACGAGATCGGTCGCCCGGAGGATGCTGAGGCGGTGATGGAAGCCCTGCATGCAGGAGTCTCTGTGATCGCGACTGCTCATGGCCGTGACCTGTCGGAGCTGTCGGCCAGACCCGCCCTCAGAACCTTAATTACAGAACAGATGTTTCAACGTTATGTCCAGCTGCAACGGACGAGCCGGGGCATGACCTTTCGGCTGGCTGATGGCAAAATGCGTGGGTTGCAGCAGAGCGGGGCAGGAGGTGAAGGATTTGGTTAACATGCTTGGTGCGGTAATCATTCTATTAGCCAGCACCCTCGCCGGTTTTTACAAGGCCAGACAGTATGCATTAAGACCGAGACAGTTGCGCGAACTCATTGCGGCCCTCCAGCGACTAATGACGGAGATTAACTATGGGCTCACTCCACTTCCCGATGCCATGGGCAAGATGGGAGCCCAGACCAAAGAACCTGTTAAGACGCTGTTCCTTCATGCAGCCACACAGATGGAACCTCCCCATGGACTCACCGCCCGCGAAAGTCTGCAGTCAGGCGTGGATGTGGCATGGGGAAGATCAGCCATGAAGGCTGACGAGCGTGAGGTCATGATGCAATTAAGCTTCAGCCTTGGCACAAGTGACCGTCAGGATCAGACCAAACATATATCGTTAGCCATTCAACAACTAATGCATGAGGAATCCCGTGCTCAGGCGGATCAAATGAAATATGAACGAATGAGCCGAAGCCTCGGGATGCTTGTCGGAGCGTTAATCGTCATTCTGATCTTCTGAAATAGCCGGGATAGTGAGGTGCCAAGGTCATGAATCTAGAAGTGAACGCAATCTTTCAAATTGCGGGTATCGGAATCATCATTGCCATGATTCACACGGTACTGAAACAAATGGGAAAGGAAGATATGGCTCACTGGGTGACCGTAATCGGATTTGTCGTTGTATTGTTCATGGTGGTCCGTATGTTGGACAGCCTGCTGCAAGAGATCAAATCGATATTTCTTTTTCAATGAAAAACGGTCATAAAGCCGGATGGTGGTGACCTGTGGAAATTATACAAGTTGTAGGTTTGGCGCTCATCGCAACAGTACTCATTCTGGTCATTAAGGAACAGAAACCGATGTTTGCCTTTCTGATTGCAGCCGCGACCGGCATTGTCATCTTCATGTTGTTGATTGGCAAAATCGGTGCAGTCATCGAAGTGTTGAAGCGGCTTGCCGAGAACTCAGGCATGGAAAGTATCTATCTGAAAACGGTGCTGAAAATTATTGGCATAGCGTACATTGCTGAATTTGGAGCGCAGATTGTCAGGGATGCAGGTCAGGAGAGCATTGCGTCCAAGATTGAACTGGCCGGTAAGGTATTGATCCTTGTACTTGCTATACCGATCATCAGCATTATTATCGAAACCGTCATGAAGCTGATGCCGGTGTAGAAGGGGTGTGCGGACTTATATGAAATTAATGCATCATAAGCCGCAGTGGCGCCTTACGGTTGTGCTGATGCTCTGTTTTCTGTTCGGAGTCCTGGGACAGGTGACTGCAAGTGCACCTTCCGGTGAGTGGATGGAGCAACAGGCGGATCAGCTTCCCAAGGATCAGGTGGAGAAATACTGGGACCAACTGATGCAACAATACGGTGGTTTCTTCCCGGATGGGAAGACCCCTTCCTTCATGGATATGTTAATCCCCGGCAATGAAGGGTTCAGCCTGAAATCGGTGTTTGTAGCCATAGGCACCTTCATGCTGCATGAAATTTTATATAATGGCAAGCTTCTGGTCACGATTGTGATGTTAAGCGTACTCAGCATGATTCTGGAGACCCTTCAGACCGCATTTGAGAAAAATAATATTAGCAAAATCGCCTATTCCATCTGTTATATGGTCATCATCATCATTGCAATCAACAGCTTCAGTGTGGCGATTGGATACGCCAAGGATGCCATTACCGGCATGATCAACTTCATGATGGCCATGGTTCCCTTGTTATTCACACTGCTCGCGTCCATGGGGAATGTCATCACCGTCTCCGTGACCCATCCACTCATCATTTTCATGATTCATCTGGTGAGTACATTGATTCACTTGCTGGTATTCCCGTTACTCTTCTTCTCAGCTGTTCTGCATCTCGTCAGTTCATTGTCTGACAAGTACAAGCTGACACAGCTGGCAGACCTCCTGCGCAATATTAGTGTGGCATTGCTGGGTATCCTGTTGACCATGTTTTTGGGCGTAATCTCGGTTCAGGGGGCATCGGGTTCCGTAGCGGATGGAGTCAGCCTGAAGGCCGCCAAGTACATCGCAGGTAACTTTGTCCCTGTTGTGGGCAGAACATTTGCGGATGCGACGGATACGGTCATTACAGCTTCTCTACTGGTGAAAAATGCAATTGGACTCACCGGGGTGATCATCATTTTGTTTCTATGTGCCTTTCCGGCACTCAAGATCCTGGCTCTTGCCTTGATATACAACGTAACGGGAGCCATCATGCAACCGCTAGGAGACACCCCGATTGTAGGATGCCTGCAGGCCATTGGTAAGAGCATGATTTATGTATTTGCGGCGCTCGCAGCCGTCGGACTGATGTTTTTCCTGGCAATTACCATCCTGCTGACCGCGGGCAATCTGACTGTCATGATGCGCTGAATGTATGTTGGCAAGAAAGGGGATGGAAAGGATGGGGTGGCTGAGCAACTGGCTCCAGGAATTGATTATGATCGTTCTGCTGGCGACTTTCGTGGATATGCTATTGCCGAATCGATCCATGGAACGTTACGTCAAGCTTGTGCTGAGCCTTCTCATCCTGCTGACCCTTTTATCACCCATAACCAAGCTGCTCAAAAGTGATCCGGTTGGCGAACTGAAACGGGCAATGTCGGCAATGGATGCTCCATCGGATGGGAATGCAACACTTGAACAGATTTTGGCTCAGGGAAAACGACTGCAAGCGGGTGAACAGGAACAATCCCTGCAATGGACAGCAAAAGAACTGGCTAATGTCATGAAAGGCCAGATTGAAGAAACCACAGGAGCGAGGGTTCGATCCGTAGAGGTACAGCTAGCAATGAGTAAATATGAAACCGAGATGGAAGCTGCCTCATCCGTCGAACTGCCTGTGATCCAGCGTGTGTTGGTTGAGATGGCAGGAGAGGACGCAGGAAGTGAAGTGAAAGCTACACAGCAAGAAGTCGCTGTAAATACACAACCCATATTCGGTACAGACACAGCAACCGACAAGGATAAGTCATCTCAAATGCAGCAGCCCATCCAGATCAGTCAGATTGAAGTACCTGATGTACAGATTGATGTAAATAAAGGACAGCGTGATGGAAATGAAGCGTCTTCCGAGCCTGTTATACGTGATCAAGCAGATGAAACTAAGCAACAAGGTGAGACATCCACAAGGTCTGAACATGCAGTGCAGATTATTACCTTGTTGACTGAAAAGTGGGATGTTGATGCAAATAAAGTTCAAGTGACAGAACCGAAAAGTGCTGAAGTGCTCTGAGAAGGAGGGTATCCGATGAAACAATGGTTCAAAAAGATGGAAACCTGGATGGGTGGCGGAGAGGGTGGGGCAAGGCGGAGTCAAACCTTCCGTTGGCTGATTATCCTTGGTTTGATCGGCGTGGGAATCATGCTGTTCAATTCCTTTGTCAATGTCAAAAAAATTGATTCCGAAAATATCGGTCGGGAACCACCGGACCCGGCAACATCCATGGCATCCATACAGAGTGATCCGTCGGAACAGAATCCTTTTCAGGCGATCGAAATTGCATTTGAAGACAAAATCAAAGGTGTGTTGGAAAACATCGTTGGTGTGGGGACAGTTGATGTGATGGTTACCGTGGACTCCACAGAAGAACTGGTCGTTCAGCGGAACGTTAAGGATTCTCAGCAACTTACCGAAGAAACGGATGCCAGCGGGGGCAAACGACATATGACGCAATACACCCGTGATGGTGAGATTATTACGTACGAAATATCAGGGGATCAGACACCCATAGTGACCAAAAAGCTCAAACCGCAGATCCGTGGTGTGCTTGTGGTTGCGAGGGGTGCAGAGAACAAGGTTGTGAAGGACCTGATAACCGATGCTGTAGAAAAAGGACTGAATGTGGCAGCCTACCGGATCTCGGTTGTACCACGCAAACAAGACTAATTTGGTTTGTTGAATCACAAGATTCAATTCTCATAAGATTGAAGCTAATTTGAGGAGGAAGTTCTAATGAATAACAAACGTCAAACGGTATGGCTCGTTTCCATGCTGAGTCTGATGGTCATTTTGTCCGCGTATTATCTGTTCACTGAAGATTCCGGTCCAATCAACGCGCCGGTGGCTGACAGTCAGCAAGTCGATGGAATCAAGCAAGGGGAAGCGAAGGAGACGGCAGGCATTCTTGATCCTACAGAAGGATTGGTTGTGAATGAAGTAGTAAGTAGCGGCGAAGTTGAAAGTGATCCAAGTGCGGCTGGCGCTGTGGAAGAACCGGCGGCTACGGAAGGTAAAGAAGCTGGAAATACAGAGAAAACACCTGCTGCCGAACCGGGAGAGAATAAGGGTGAAACAGGCAAAGAGACCGACAAAGGGGCAGCAACCACACCGGAGACAGACGGTCAGGCTGGGGGCACTGCAACCAAGACTGATGAGGAAGTCCTCAAGGAAATGGAAGAGCAGAATACGGCAGCATCTGCGAGCAGCCAGTTCCAGAACTATCAATGGCAGCGTGAAGAGAGCAACAATCGCAAGTATGAGGAACTGATGACTGTGGCAGGCGACTTGAGTAAAACACCAGAAGAGAATGCAAAAGCAACGGAGCAGCTCCGTACCTTGGAAGAAAAAGAAGCCAAAATCACAGGCATTGAGGAGACCCTCTCCCAACAGTTCGCCAATGCGATTGTTCAAGAAGAATCCGACAAGTATAAAGTGGTGGTCCTCAGTGACAAACTGGATGTAAAACAGGCGGTATCCATTGTGGATCTGGTGATGAAAGAATTAGCCGTTTCACAGAACAAAATCAGTGTGCAATACGTCACAGAGCAGTAATCCAAATCATGGAAAAGCAGTCCCGGGAGCTTGTTCCACTCTCGGGCTCTTTCCATTTTTAATGATTATGATATAATACATAAAGCCATATGACCGTCCTAGTGAGACTGGCATGATGCCGAAGGAGTGAATAATGGAAATGTTTAAATTGAGTGAGATTAAAGAACTGATCAAACTGGTAGATGAAAGTTCCGTTCAAGAGTTGGAAATTGAAAATGAAGGATCACGGTTATCGATCCGCAAACCGGGCAAAACGGAGTATGTTCAAGCAGCTGCTGTGCAACCGCAAATGATTGCTGCTCCGCAAGTACAGCCGGCAGCAGTGGTAAGTGAAGCTGCACCGCAGGTCGATACTACAAGTCATTTACATAAAATTGTATCTCCGATGGTAGGTACTTTTTACAGAGCTTCCTCGCCGGAAGCGGGTCCTTTTGTGAGCGCAGGTGATAAAGTTGTTGAGAAAACAACGGTATGTATCATCGAAGCCATGAAGCTGATGAACGAGCTTGATGCGGACATCAAGGGAGAAATCGTTGAAGTGCTGGTTGAGAACGGACAGCTGGTCGAGTATGGGCAGCCCCTTTTCCTGGTGAAACCGGAATAACCGTTATAGCTGGTTAACAGCTAACCGCATGAGCTTCGAAGGAGGACAAAACGAAATGAAATTTCAAAAAATATTGATTGCGAACCGTGGAGAGATTGCGGTACGTATTATTCGTGCCTGCCGCGAAATCGGCATCTCAACGGTAGCCGTCTATTCGGAAGCGGACAAGGATTCTCTGCATGTTCGTCTTGCAGATGAGGCTTACTGTATCGGACCGACACTGTCCAAGGACAGTTATCTGAACTTCACCAACCTGATGAGTGTAGCTACCCTGACGGAATGTGATGCAATCCACCCTGGTTATGGTTTTTTGGCGGAGAATGCTGACTTTGCAGAAATCTGTGGTTCCTGCAACATTACATTCATCGGCCCTTCACCCGAAGCCATTACCAAAATGGGGGACAAGGCTGTTGCCAAACAGACGATGAAAGATGCAGGAGTACCTGTTATTCCTGGATCAGACGGTCTCGTCGAAAGTATGGAAGAAGCCATCATGATTGCTAGAGATATCGGATATCCTATCATTATCAAAGCTACTGCCGGTGGCGGAGGTAAGGGGATTCGTATTGCCGAAGATGAAGAGACGCTGATTAAGCAGATTACGGCTGCTCAGCAGGAAGCACAAAAGGCATTTGGTAATGCAGGTGTGTATCTGGAGAAATTCCTGACAGGCATGAAACACGTGGAAATTCAGATTATTGCTGATAAACACGGAAATGCAGCACATTTGGGAGAGCGTGATTGCTCGGTTCAGCGTCGCCGCCAGAAATTGGTAGAAGAAGCTCCATGTCCGATTCTCTCCGAAGATGTGCGTACACTTATGGGCGAAGCTGCGGTACGGGCTGCCCTTGCTGTGGATTACTCTGGAGCAGGTACATTGGAGTTTCTGCTCAGCCCGAATGGCGAGTTCTATTTCATGGAGATGAATACGCGTATTCAGGTAGAGCACCCGGTAACTGAGATGGTTACTGGCGTGGATCTGATCCGTGAGATGATCTCTGTAGCGGAAGGCAACCCACTTTCATTCCGTCAGGAAGACGTGGTTATCAATGGCTGGTCCATCGAATGTCGTATCAATGCAGAAGATCCGGACCGTAACTTTATGCCATCACCAGGCAAAATCGGATTCTACCTTGCACCAGGAGGACCTGGCGTTCGTGTAGATAGTGCTGCGTATCCTGGTTATACCATTTCACCTTTCTACGACTCCATGATCGCAAAATTGATTGTGTGGGGAGCGAATCGTGAAGAGGCGATTGCCAAGATGAAGCGTGCACTTGGGGAATTTGCGATTGAGGGCATATCTACAACCATTCCTTTCCATCAGAAATTGCTGGAGCACCCAACGTTCATTCGTGGTGACTTTGATATCAAATTTCTTGAGGAAAACGAGATTTAATAGGTATATTGGGCTTGTTTGTCATAATGTAGCCCAAATGATATAGTATGTAATAATAAGAGCGCATGTCTCCTGCAAAGGATAAGCCCGCACCTCGCGGATGTTTGCAGGAGTTCCGGTAAAGCCGGACCGGAAGGGTTCTGAAGGTTATCTAACCTGAGT
The DNA here is from genome assembly GCF_055687625.1 of Paenibacillus sp. CB74. Lineage (NCBI taxonomy): Bacteria > Bacillati > Bacillota > Bacilli > Caryophanales > Paenibacillaceae > Paenibacillus > Paenibacillus sp. CB74. The sequence continues at coordinate 854,725 of NZ_CM146009.1, forward strand.
CCAGCGCCCTGACGGATGGCCGCAAACTTATCTCGCGAAAGGTGTGTTGAACAGTTATGAGTACACTACCGACTGAATTTGAACGAACGGATATCGGTGAAATCCAAATCGCACCTGAAGTTATTGAAGTGATTGCTGGATTGGCAACCCTTGAAGTAAAGGGTGTTGCAGGCATGAGTGGCGGATTCGCTGGCGGATTTGCTGAATTGCTTGGCCGCAAAAATCTTTCCAAAGGTGTTAAAGTTGAAGTGGGCCAACGTGAAGCTGCAGTTGATGTTTCCGTAATTATCGAGTACGGATACCGTCTGCCACAGGTAGCTACGGAGATTCAACAGAACGTGAAACGTTCCATTGAGAACATGACAGGATTGAATGTGAATGAAGTGAATGTGCACATTCATGACGTTCAGTTCAAGAGCACCGAGAAAGTGGAAGAGATCGACCTGAACAGTCAGCGCGTAAAATAAAAGAAGACAGATTCCCCCGGCATATTCTGCCGGGGGTTATCCCCGTCTTGGACAGGTCTTCATTATAGTGAAAGCTAGATGACGATCTCATTTTTGCTAGTGAACAGGTTAAGTCATGTTAGTGAGCAAGGGAGGCTGTGCAGTTCGTGGCTAAAATACTGGATCGGCTTCTGTTGTTTATATACAGCATAAGCGTTGGAGCAATATCGGCAGCCGTCATTCTTCTGATCAGCGGTGTGCTGCCTTACGAATTGAATTATCAGCAGGAACAAAACGTTATTGTTGCATCGGTTATTGCAGCAGCCATTTTGTTTGTCCTGAGTTTGCGATTTTTCTACATCTCGGTTCGGCGTGAGCGTGCATCGTTGCCGTCTGTAGATCAACGTACGGAGTTTGGTGATGTACAGATTTCGATGGAGACGATTGAGAATCTCTGTTTGAAGGCAACTTCCCGGTTCCGGGGAGTACGTGATGTCAAGGCACGCATACGCGTGGTTGAGTCAGGACTGGAGATTATGATTCGTGCGGTAGTGGATGGTGAGACACCTATTCCTGCGCTGACTTCTGATCTGCAAAAGGCGATACATGATCATGTACAAGAGATCACGGGCATCCCGGTTTCTTTTGTAACGGTGTATATCGCCAATGTAACCCAGTCGCCTAACTACAAGAGTCGAGTGGAATGAGGTGAGTTTCACTGATGCTGTGGAAAGAGATTTGGGATAGTCATAGAGGCCGAATTACCGGAATTATCGGCGGCATCTTTTTTGGATTTCTTTATGTATGGATCGGTTTTTGGGATATGTTGTTCTTTGCACTTTTGGTGTTCATCGGTTATACGTTAGGCAGACGAAGCGATTCGAAGCTGGGTTCGTCCATTCCCTGGAGGGAGTGGGGACAATGGCTGGGCGATCGCTGGCGTCCGTTTAAATGACCTACCTGAACCCTGCAATATGTTTCTTCCGAAAATAGAGCTGTAGTTTAGGTTGCCCGTTTTTTGGAGGAGACGTATTGCAGGTTTTTTTGTGAAAAGAGATAACAATAACAATACCGTGGAAGCCATCGACTAATCCCTTGAGGACTTGATGAGATGGTTGCATGGATTATAAAATAAGCATGATGACGCTCCAGAAGGAGCGCTGCAGGAGGCAGGACATGAAAAGACGTTTGGCAAGGGAAATTGCAGTACAAAGTCTGTATCAGATGGAAATGAATGAGGTGGGTGCAGCAGAAGCTGTAAACATGTTGATCAATGAAGCTGCTGAAGATAATGAAACCGAAGTGGTTATTCGCGATGCAGATGTAATGCGTACTTATGTTACTGAGATTGTACAAGGAGCTTGGAACAATAAGGAAGCCATCGACGGATTGCTCGTGGATTATTTGAAAGGTTGGCAGATTAGCCGTCTTTCGCGTGTAGATCGCCAGATTTTACGACTGTCTACGTATGAAATGGTGTTCCGTGATGACATTCCGGCAAAGGTTTCTGTCAATGAAGCGATTGAACTGTCCAAATATTTTGGTACAGAAGAATCCGGCAAGTTTGTCAATGGCGTACTTGGACGCATGATTCAGGAAGTTGATGCCATTAAAGCAAAATTGTCTTAAGTTATGATTAACCATAGTGCGTGTTCAAAAGGACCGGTTTTCAGTGCTCCTCGTAATCAAAAGCGGTTTTTTTGAACAACCTCTAATTTTATATTCACATAAGGGAGAGAGAGTACAATGACAGCATCTATTATTAACGGTAAAGAAGTATCCCAAGAGATCCGCGCAAGCATGACAGCAGAAGTAAAACAGCTTAGCGAACAGGGGGTAGTACCTGGTCTGGCTGTTGTGCTCGTCGGGGAAGATCCGGCATCCCAAGTATATGTGCGTAATAAAGAAAAAGCATGTCATGACCTCGGATTCTACTCCGAAGTGCATCGTTTGGATGCAGACACATCCCAAGAAGATCTGCTCGCGCTGGTGGACAAGCTGAACAATCAACAATCCATTAACGGAATTTTGGTTCAACTCCCACTGCCGAAACATATCGAAGAGAAAGCGGTCATTGATGCGATTGCTGTGGATAAAGACGTAGATGGATTCCATCCAGTTAATGTTGGTAATCTCGTGATTGGAGACGATAGTCTGCTTCCATGTACCCCAGCAGGTGTCATTGAACTGATCAAGCGTACTGGACTCGAAATGTCTGGTAAACATGCAGTGGTTATCGGAAGAAGCAATATCGTTGGCAAACCGGTATCGCTGTTGCTCCAACGCGAGAATGCAACGGTAACCATGTGTCACTCCCGCACAGCAAACATGAAAGAAATCACGCGTCAGGCTGATATTTTGGTGGTAGCTATCGGTCGTGCAAACTTTGTGGATGCTGATTTTGTTAAACCGGGTGCTGTGGTCATCGATGTCGGCATGAACCGTTTGGAGAACGGCAAACTGGCAGGAGATGTAGACTTTGAGAGCGTGAAGGCAGTATCTGGTCCAATTACACCGGTTCCTGGTGGTGTTGGTCCAATGACAATCACAATGCTGATGCAAAATACACTGATCGCTGCCAAACGCGCTCACGGATTGGCCTAGGGCTCTGTCTGTGGCAGATCAAAAGATCTACTCCATCAAAGACCTGAACCGATACATTCGGATGAAACTGGAATCGGATCAGGTCCTGTCGGACGTTTGGTTACGCGGAGAGATATCCAATTTCACACATCACTCCAGCGGCCATATGTATTTTACATTGAAGGACAAGGACAGCCGGATTAAGTCGATTATGTTTGCCTCCCATAACCAGCGATTACCCTTTGTACCGAAGGAGGGTGCAAGGGTTATTGCCCGTGGTAATGTCTCGGTGTATGAACGGGATGGGCAGTATCAATTCTACGCTACTCACATGCAGCCGGACGGGATCGGCAGTCTGTATCTGGCTTACGAACAGCTGAAGAAAAAGCTGGAGGATGAAGGCTTATTTTCACCTTCGCGCAAAAGAGAGATCCCGCGTTATCCGCAGACCATTGGTGTTGTTACTTCACCGACGGGAGCAGCGGTACGGGACATCATGATTACACTTCAGCGCAGGTATCCATCTGCTAAAGTGGTTTTATATCCTGTGCTGGTTCAAGGCAAAGGTGCTGCGCCTTCCATTGTTAAGGCGATTGGCAACTTGAACCGGATGGGAGAAGCCGACATACTCATCGTTGGACGTGGAGGCGGCTCACTAGAGGAATTGTGGGCTTTTAACGAGGAGATAGTGGCAAGAGCGATTGTCGCTTCGGATATACCTGTTATTTCTGCAGTTGGACACGAAACGGACTTTACGATTGCGGATTTTGCGGCTGATCTGCGTGCGGCGACGCCAACAGCTGCTGCGGAGCTGGCTGTACCTAATCGAGCTGAGTTGCTGGATCAGATTGCACAACGTCAGCGCCAGTTACAACACAGCTTGCGTCAGCGTGCTATCCACAATCGTGAACGGCTCGCAAGATTACAGCGTTCGCCGGTGCTTGTTCATCCAAGACGTACCTTGATGCAGCACACGGAACGACTGGATATGATGCATCAACGGCTGTTGAGAACAGTGGATACGCGTATGAAATGGACTGGAGAGAAGCAGGAGCGTCTTCGGGCGGCACTGCAACGATTCAATCCTCGTGATCAGGTCAATGCAGCACGCCGCGAGAATGCGGCAGCACGCAGACAACTGGAACTTGCGATCAGATCCATAACCAGATCGAAGCAGCAACAGTGGAAATCATCTGTGCGGCATCTGGATGCGCTTAGCCCGCTTAAAGTCATGTCTCGAGGATACAGTCTTGTCTATGACGAGCAGGAACAGCAGTTGATCAAGTCGACGAAGGATGTACAGCCTGGAGATTCAATTAAGATTAAATTAACAGACGGACAGCTGGACTGTCAGGTTTGGGGAATGAAGGAGGACGACAATACCCATGGCGAATGAACCGGAATTGAATTTTGAAGAAGCAATGGCGGCGTTGGAAGACATCGTAGGGCAGCTTGAACATGGTGATGTTCCGTTGGAGCAGGCCATCGATCTATTTCAGCGCGGGATGAAACTTTCGCAACTTTGCGGTCTGAAGCTGGAACAAGTGGAACGTAAGATCGAGATGATCGTAGAAGAAGATGGAGAGCTTCGCAAGAAGCCTTTCGGAACTGCTGACGATGAGAGCGGTGAAGTCCATGAGTAATCGTCCTTCGTTTCAAGCATACCTCGAAGAGGTCACAGCTGAGGTGACAGAAGCGTTGAAACAGACGCTTCCTGATCACTGGGATGTACCCCAATCGCTGACTGATGCGATGCAGTATTCACTTATGGCCGGAGGCAAACGCCTTCGTCCTCTTCTGGTCGTTGCTGCGGCGGAAGCCTTCGGTGCACAGCGTACAGCTGCAATGCCGGTAGCCTGCGCCGTGGAGATGGTTCATACCTATTCACTGATCCACGACGACCTGCCCGCTATGGATAATGATGATTACCGCAGGGGAAAATTAACGAATCATAAGGTTTATGGTGAAGCAACCGCCATATTGGCAGGCGATGCACTGCTAACTCATGCTTTTTATAGCATTGTTCAAGCTGGACGCCGTAGTGGTGTGGCAGCAGATGCATTGCTGTCTATCGTGGAGGACATGTCCGAACTCGCTGGAGCAAGAGGTATGGTAGGCGGCCAGGTTGCGGATATGGAAGGCGAACAAGGCATGACGGATCTTGCACAGCTTCAATATATTCATCTGCACAAAACGGGTGACCTGATTGTTTTTGCCCTCATTGCCGGAGCACGAATTGGTGGAGCAACGGAAGGACAATTGGAAGCCTTGCGTGTATTTGGCCGTGATCTTGGCCTGGCGTTCCAGATTCAGGATGATATTCTCGACCTGACGGGCGACGAGCAGAAGATGGGCAAGAAAACACAAAGCGATGTGAATCAGCAGAAGGTAACGTACCCTTATTTTATTGGTATGGAGGCTTCTGTAGACGAAGTAAAATCCCTTACCCAATCTGCTAAAGATGCACTTGAAAGAGCCGAGTTACCTGATGCATCGAGATTGCTGGAGATTGCAGATTATTTGATGAGTCGAGACCATTAGATTCTGACAAATGCGCTGTTTCAAACCCTGTATAACCGTGTAATAAATGTAATGTCCTTTTTCCGAGTGGATGGGATAAGTCTGTCCCGAGTGGATGCGGGAATACATATGGAGAAGAATTCTAAATAACTTGCTGGCGAGAATGCTCGTTATCGGGAGTATAGTGCAGGAAATTATGATTCTTATTCTTTTATGTTATAATGATTTAATGTTATTTGATTCATAATGTATATATCGATTTACAACAATAAACTAAACAATCTAGGAAAGCGGGGAGATTCTCGTGCTGCTTCCACAAATTAAACAACCCAGTGATCTAAAGTCGATGTCTCAGGATGATCTTGCCCTTTTGTCGGCAGAGATCCGGCAGTTTCTGATTGAGAAGCTGTCCGTTACAGGGGGGCATCTCGCACCTAACTTAGGCGTGGTTGAGCTCACGGTAGCCCTGCATTACTGCTATAACAGTCCGGCAGACAAAATGATTTTTGATGTAGGGCATCAGGCTTATGTGCACAAAGTTCTGACAGGACGTATGGACCGCTTTGATACATTGCGTCAACATAACGGACTGTGCGGGTTTGTCAAACGCAACGAAAGTGAACATGATGTATGGGAAGCCGGGCACAGCAGTACCTCATTGTCTGCTGCGATGGGGATGGCCCTTGCACGTGATCTGAAGGGTGAGGACAACCAAGTTATCGCGATGATTGGTGATGGAGCGCTTACTGGTGGTATGGCTTTTGAGGCTCTCAATCATATCGGTCATGAGCAGAGAAAACTGATGGTTATTCTGAATGATAATGAAATGTCCATTGCTCCAAACGTTGGGGCCATGCATAAATATTTGAGCAAAATTCGTTCGGATCGTCATTATCTGAAAGCAAAAGATGATGTCGAGGGCATGCTTAAAAAAATTCCTGCTATTGGAGATCGTTTGGCCAAATCGGCAAGCTGGATTAAAGACAGTGTCAAATATATGATGGTACCAGGTGTTCTTTTTGAAGAACTGGGCTTCACATATTTGGGACCGATTGATGGGCATGATATTCCCAAATTGATTGAAACCTTTACACAGGCGGATAATGTGGATGGTCCAGTCATGGTCCATGTACTTACAACCAAAGGTAAGGGCTATCAGCCAGCAGAAGCCGATTCGCACAAGTGGCACGGGATTTCTCCGTACAAAATTGAATCGGGACAAGTGCTGAAAGCAGTCGGAAAACCGATGTACACAGAAGTGTTCGGTCAAACGCTGATTGATCTTGCGAAGCAGGATAAGCGGATTGTAGCGGTAACTCCGGCAATGCCTACGGGATCTGGTCTCATTCCTTTTAGTAAGGAATTTCCTGATCGCATGATTGACGTAGGGATTGCAGAACAGCATGCGGCCACCATGTGTGCTGCACTCGCTATGGAAGGCTTGAAGCCGGTCTTCGCGGTGTATTCCACATTCATGCAACGTGCATATGATCAGATTGTACATGATATATGCCGACATAACGCCAACGTGATGTTTGCCATTGACCGTGCCGGATTTGTTGGACCGGATGGGGAAACACATCAAGGGGTATACGATGTGGCATTCATGCGTCATATTCCGAATATCGTGCTGATGATGCCAAAAGACGAAAATGAATTGCGCCATATGATGAAAACGGCGCTTGATTATAATGAAGGTCCAATTGCTTACCGTTATCCACGAAACAATGTGGTCGGTGTACCTCTGGATGATGTACTTGTTCCGATTCCAATCGGATCATGGGAGCAACTGCGTCCATCGGAGGGATATGCTGTCATCGCTTCCGGGTCGATGGTACAGCTTGCTGAAGAAGCAGCGGAGATGGTGAAGCGGGAAGGTATCACAGCAGGCGTAATCAACGCACGCTTCCTCAAACCTCTTGACGAGCAGATGCTGCGTGATCTGGCTGTTCGCGGAACCAAATTGATTGTACTTGAAGAAGCATCCCAAGCAGGTAGCATGGGTAGTGCAGTGCTGGAGTTCTATGCAGAACAGGGACTGCATGATGTTCATGTACAATTAATGGGGATTCCGGATCGCTTCATTGAGCATGGCAGTATTAAGGAACAACGTGAGGAAGTGGGTCTTACCGTGGAGAATGTATGTGCTGAGCTGCGCAAGATGGCCGTTCAATCATCTTACGGCATCCCCAAAACACGTTTTCCTTCGTAAATCTACATGATAGGAGAAATACATGTCACTCCCGAAAGAACGAATTGATGTTCTGCTGGTTGAGCAGGGCTATTATGAAAGCCGTGAGAAGGCAAAAGCTGCAATCATGGCTGGACTGGTGTATGCCAATAATGAGCCGATCGAAAAGGCGGGCATGAAAATTCCAAGGGAAGCCGAGCTGAAAGTTAAAGGCTCGGTACATCCCTATGTCGGCAGAGGCGGATTGAAGCTCGAAAAAGCGATCCGTCATTTCGGCCTTGATATGAATGGATTTGTCATGCTCGACATTGGTTCATCCACCGGTGGATTTACGGATTGTGCACTACAGCATGGTGCGTCTCACGTTTACGCTATTGATGTGGGTTATAATCAGCTTGATTGGTCTTTGCGTAATGATGAGCGGGTGACGGTTATGGAACGAACCAACTTTCGCTATGTCACTCCTGAAGATCTGACGGGACCGGTGCCGAACTTTGCGAGCATTGATGTGTCGTTCATTTCACTGCGAATCATATTACCGCCACTTCTGGCTCTGCTGAGACAACCTGCAGATATCGTTGCATTGATCAAACCTCAATTTGAGGCAGGACGTGAAAAAGTAGGCAAGTCCGGTGTGGTACGTGATACGAAGGTGCACAAGGATGTATTGCAGACGATGCTTCATTTTGCCAGTCAACTTGGTTTGCATCTGAAGAGTTTAACTTTTTCCCCGATAACCGGTGGAGAAGGGAACATAGAATTTCTCGCACATTGGCGTCTGGAAGAACCAGATGCATCACAACCAGAGAACGATCCAGCTTCACTTGATGCACTTGCGGAGCAAGTCGCCAAGGAAGCAGCTCATACATTTACGGGAAACTCATCATAAGATGGGTTTCTTTTCGCTGGAAAGATGATTGGTGTAAAGGGAAATCGGGAATGAACCTCGAATATGTCTTCGAGGTGAGCGATAATGGATGGTCAATATGACACAATCGTTATAGGTGTACTTGCTGTCTGTTTGATCTTGTGGTTGTTCTTCGGCTTGCGTAATTGGGTAAACCGACCGATACCGGTAAGCTTGTCTGGAATGCAACTGAACGTGAAGATTCAGGATTCTCCTGCATTGGATTTGCTTGAAGCACAGGGTTACGAAGTTATCGGTGGCAAAATGAAAGTCCCTCTGGCTTTTGAAGCCAATGAATCCGTTTATTACAGCAGATTATTTATCGATTATGTTGCAGAACGTGAGGATCTCAGATACCTGGTGAAAACATCACGTCGCAGACAGCCACTTGAAATGACCGGCCCTGCGCTCAGGGATCGCTTTCTCAATTATCTGTTGTTATATCCTGGCTGTGAAGGATTGCTGTATGTTGACTTGGAGGATTCCGATATTAAGTTAATCAGGCTCATGGACTATCAGGAAGATGTTTATGATGGGGATGATCTGGACTAATATAAAAGAATAAACATTGCAGGGCAAAGTCTGCGGCGGGTTACAATTGCTGCTTTATTGCAATACATTTAACTGGAGGCATGTATGAAAGGACAAAGGCACATCAAGATTCGTGAAATCATTAGTCAAAATGAAATCGAGACTCAGGATGATTTGGTTGAAGCACTGCGGAAATCAGGTTTTCAGGTGACTCAAGCGACGGTATCCAGGGATATCAAGGAACTACTGTTAATCAAGATCCCGATGGATGACGGACGGTATAAATATTCTTTGCCGACAGATCAACGATATAATCCGATTCAAAAATTGAAGCGTGCACTGGTTGACAACTTCCTGCACATTGATCACACGAACAACCTGGTTGTGATGAAATGTCTGCCAGGAACAGCCAACTCCATTGCAGCGCTGCTTGATAATATTGAGTGGAATGAAGTCATGGGCACAATCTGTGGAGATGATACCATTCTTATTATTTGCAGGACTGAAGGAAACAGCGTGACCGTTATTGAGCGGATCATGGGTTATATTGCTTAATGAATGATTCAAAAACATAATATCTGAGGTAGTCATCCGGAGGTGTTTTTGCAGATGTTAGTTACGTTATCGATTCGCAATCTGGCTGTGGTGGAAGAAGTGGACGTTGTATTCCATCCGGGATTCCATGTACTTTCAGGGGAAACGGGTGCAGGGAAGTCGATCATTATAGATGCTCTTGGCTTAATTGCAGGTGGACGCAGTTCGGCTGATTTGATTAGGTACGGATGCGAGAAGGCAGAGATGGAAGCTCTGTTTGAGATGGAACAAAGTCATCCGGTATGGCAGACATTAGAGAAGCTTGGTATCCATTGTGAGCCGGAAGAGCATTTGGTTATTCGACGTGAGTTAAATACTCAGGGGAAAAGTACGTCCCGCATTAATGGACAATTGGTCAATCTGACCATGCTGCGTGAAGTAGGCGAGAAGTTAATCAATATCCATGGACAACATGAACATCAGAGTTTGCTGCGTGCAGAGAGCCATCTGGGGCTTCTTGATACCTATGGCTCGGAAGTAATCGGACCTGTCAAAGCGAAGTACCAAGAACGCTACAGCAAGTTTATCACGGCGGAAAAAGAACTTCGTGCGCTTCAGGAGTCGAGTCAGCGGGCATATCAACTCTTGGACATGTATCGCTTTCAGCTTGAGGAGATCGCAGCTGCAAGCCTTACACGTGGCGAGGATGAATTACTCGGGGAAGAACGGGTCAAACTATCCCATAGTGAGAAAATGATGGACAGTGTCGCTGGTGCATATGATCTGCTCAGTGGTCAACGCGGGCTTGAAGCTGTGAGCATTGCTCTTTCAAGAATTGAAGACATTTCTGGATATGACAGCAAAGGATTACAACCCATTGTGGAGCAGCTGCAATCCGCATTTTATCAATTGGAAGATGCGACATTCCAGTTAAGGGATTATCGGGAGAAGATTGAATTCAATCCGGCAAGATTGGAAGAAGTGGAACAAAGGCTGAATCTTATTTCTGGCCTCAGACGGAAATACGGTGACAGTGTTGAACTTATTCTGAGTTATTATGAGCAGATTAGCCATGAAACCGATCAACTGGAGAACAAGGACGAACGGCTGGAGAAATTGCGAGCTGAACGTGACAAAATGCTTAACCTTGTGATGGAGTCTGCTGAAGAACTCAGCAAGGTTCGCAAACAATGCGCGGAAGAACTTGCTGCACAGGTTGAAAGTGAGCTCAAAGATCTGCAGATGGAACGCACAACACTGCGTGTTCAGATTACCCCATTTGAAGATCCGAAGGGTATAGAATGGAATGGACGCCGTATTCGTCTGAATCGTCAGGGTGCTGACAATGCGGAATTCCTGATCTCACCGAATCCGGGCGAGCCATTACGACCACTGGGCAAAATTGCTTCAGGTGGCGAGTTGTCGCGAATGATGCTGGCGATGAAGAGTATCTTTGCACGACATGACCGGATACCTGTGTTGATTTTTGATGAAGTTGATACTGGAGTTAGCGGTAGAGCGGCTCAATCCATTGCTGAAAAATTGTTCCGTCTCTCTTCGACTTGTCAGGTTTTCTCAATAACTCACTTGCCACAAGTGGCTTGTATGGCAGATCATCAGTATCTCATTGAAAAACATGTCTACGATGGACGGACGATGACGCAAGTGGAATCGCTGTCAGACGAAGGCAGAGTGAAGGAATTGGCACGTATGCTAGGTGGTGTGGAAATTACAGAAAAAACACTGCATCACGCACAGGAAATGCTGAATTTGGCGGAAGCCAAAAAAGGGTGAAACGAACGGCTAGCGTAATGATTGACAGTAATAAAAGCCTGGGGGCAAGGTTATCTTAAAGGTACGCAATTGGCGACCACCTTTCGTCAAGCGAAAGAAGCAAAGGGAGTGTGACAGCCATTGAATTCCCCCCTCAGGAAGAAATTGCTAGGTCTTTTATTTGCCTTCTTTCTTTGTGTGATTAGCCAGGCCATTCAGCCTGTGCAAAGTTATGCTTCACTGCCGGATGAATTGCAGGTGTTTGCTGGCAGGCAAGCAGATGTCCGGCTAGCTGTACCTGCTGCTTCAAGCGCCGTTGTAGATCGTCCGGATATTGTTGGCTTGGATGATCAGGCCGCGATGCATGTTACGAGTCAACAACCTTTGCATCTTAACCCACAACAGACGGGACATGCCAAATTAACGTTGAAGTTGTGGGGGAAAATTCCGGTCAAAACAGTGCATGTGAATGTGATACCGGATTTGCGTGTTGTACCCGGGGGTCAAACGATTGGCGTCAAAGTGAAATCGGCAGGCATTCTGGTGGTTGGCCATCATCTAGTCCATTCCGGGCAGGATGAGCGTGTATCGCCAGGAGAAAACGCAGGCATTAAGCTCGGAGATCTGATCACGCATATGGATGGTAAACGTCTGGATGGCGTGGCAGGTGTCTCTGAAGCCGTTGAGCTTGCAGGGAAAAGTAAAAAAGGTATTGATGTTGTGTTGAAACGTGGTAATGAAACGGTCAAGACTCGATTGACTCCGGCTTATGACTCCGAGGATCAAGCGTGGAGGCTTGGTTTATACATTCGTGATTCCGCAGCCGGCGTTGGCACACTTACCTTCTATGCTCCCGATCAGGGCGTATACGGCGCACTGGGCCATGTCATTACAGATATGAATACACAAACATCTATTGTTGTGGGTAGTGGTCAGATTGTTCAGTCCAATGTGACGTCCATTTCGAAAAGTGAGACCGGTGATCCGGGTGAAAAACGTGCTCATTTCCTCAAGGAAAGCAAAATTTTGGGCAATATTGAACGCAATACGGCTTTTGGCATCTTTGGTAAAATGTCCGGAAATCCTGAGCACAGTTTGTATTCAAAAGGTATTCCCGTCGCTTTCTCACATGAAGTCAAAGAAGGACCGGCCGAAATACTTACCGTGGTTGACGGTCAACAAGTTGAACGCTTCTCCATTGACATTGTCCATGTGGCAGATCAAACGGAGCCAGCAACGAAAGGTCTGGTACTACGAATTACGGACCCGAAACTGCTGGATAAGACCGGAGGCATCGTTCAAGGTATGAGCGGCAGCCCCATCGTACAAAATGGTAAGTTGATCGGTGCAGTTACTCATGTGTTCGTGAATGATCCGAAATCGGGTTATGGTTGCTTCATTGAATGGATGTTACAAGATGCTGGTGTGATGATGAAAAAGGAAAACACGAAGAACCTCAAGGCTGGATAATCAGCCTGAGGTTCTTTTTTGTCGAAACGAAACATAATATATCGGATAATGAAATAAATTATTTATTATATAGGATTGAGAAAAAAAAATAAAGAAAAATAATTTTCGACAGGAGGAATTTAACTTGCTGTGTCGAAAATTTAACCTGTAAGGAAATGTACGAAACGATGTTTAATTTAAAGGAGGATACCGTTTTGCAAAAAATTGAGGTATTGCTGGCCGATGATAATCGTGAATTTACGAATTTGCTTGCCGAATATATATCTGAGCAGGAAGATATGGAAGTAACCGGTATTGCATACAATGGAGAAGAAGTACTGCAATTGCTGGAGCAAACTCGGGATGTGCCGGATGTATTGATTCTGGATATCATCATGCCTCATCTGGACGGTCTGGGTGTGCTTGAGCGCTTGCGCAACCTGAACCTGTCTCCACAGCCTAAAGTCATTATGCTGACGGCATTCGGACAAGAGAATATCACACAGCGTGCCGTGCAACTCGGAGCTTCCTACTACATTCTCAAGCCGTTTGACATGGAAGTGCTTGCGAACCGTGTACGTCAATTGGTGGGAACACAGACTGCGATGTCTACAAGCAGCGGTTCATCCATGTTTATGAAATCCAATGTCGTGCCAATGGGCAAACACAAAAATCTGGATGCAAGCATTACGTCCATCATACATGAAATCGGTGTACCTGCGCATATTAAGGGATATCAGTATTTGCGCGAAGCGATTACGATGGTGTATAACAATATCGAAATTTTGGGAGCCATCACCAAAACATTATATCCGGCGATTGCCGAAAAATTCAAAACGACGCCTTCTCGCGTCGAACGTGCGATTCGTCATGCCATTGAAGTGGCGTGGACGCGTGGTAACATCGACAGCATCAGCCACCTGTTTGGCTACACGATCAACATCAGCAAGTCGAAACCAACCAACTCGGAATTCATCGCGATGGTTGCAGACAAGCTGAGAATTGAGCATAAGGTGTCCTGAAAGGATCAGGAGTGATGCGGGGAGGAAACTTGTATTCAGATTAGTTTCCAGCCGCATGAATTTGGCGATAAATATCTGAATTGGCACATTTCATGGCGATCAACATCTGTGAGATATGCTAACGAATACCGTCATTTATTGGATGTAGTGCATCCAGTAAATGACGGTATTTTTGCTTTAAACTATTATGAAGCAAAATGATGAAATTGATCTGTATACGAATTATTCCCAGCATTTGAGATTCAGTATTAGAGTAATACGATTTAGTTAATTTTCAGTAGAAGGAAATCTTTCATAAACTTTTACCCTCAGTTAACGCTTTTTTGAGTAGAAAGTGGTACGATGTGACCATTGACAAAGACCTACATATATATTTGAAAAGTTCGGATTAGATGCTACGAACAAAGGAGTAGAATCGTATGTTTACGCAAATAGGCGAGATTGCTGAACCAATTCCTGTAGTACAATCTGATACAAAATGTGATATCGTCTATCATCTGTTCAAGTCCAATTCCAATCTGGAAGGTATAGCTGTTATGGGGGAGAAGGGGGTGTCTTTGATGATGCGCCAACGATTCTTTCAACAGATTGGGACTCAGTATGGCTATAATCTGTATATGGGACGTCCTGTAGAACTGGTGATGAACACGCAGGCACTGGTTGTGGATTATTCAGAACAGATTACAGATGTCAGTGTTCTTGCGATGGACCGAGATGAAGGGGAAATATATGACCTTGTGCTGGTCACGACGGGAGAAAGTTTCTTTGGAGCTGTGAGTATTCGCCGTTTGCTGCTTGCTGTTGCTGATGTACGCGCTGAAATGGCTATTTTTATGAATCCCCTGACTGGCCTTCCAGGTAACCATATCATAAATGAAAGGCTATCTCAGGCTCTTCAGATGGACCATTTTAGCGTACTATACGTTGATCTCGATCAATTCAAATCCTACAATGATAGCTATGGCTTCAAAATGGGGGATCAGCTTATTCAGGCGACAGCTAATTTGCTTCGTAAGCTTTTTGTTTTTCCCGAAGCTTTTATTGGACATATCGGTGGTGATGACTTTATTGTGATTCTCAATCACCATGATTACAAGCGCATTAGTGATGAAGTCATTTCGGGTTTTGAGAAAATGAAAAAGACGTTCTACAACGAACATGATTGGCATCATCAACATGTTCTGGGGGAAGGACGCTCCGGGTTGAATGGGCCTATTCCTCTCGTGTCGGTCTCGATCGCCGTTGTAACCAATAGCAAGCAAAAATATGAAAACATAGATCAGATCATTGATGAGGCCACACGCATCAAGAAAGGTTGTAAAGCGATTGCCGGCAGCATCATCTGTGCAAATGATACCGTCAGCAACCCATGTTAGAAGTGTGGAATTCACATACGAAATAAATTGAAACATACATTTATAAGAGAATATAGAGGACAGAATGAACCTCAAGAAGTGAAGCATCGTTTTAATACCCATACCATTAATATGCAGAAATGCAGAAAAACCACTACTTATCAGGAGTTATTCACCTGTAATAGTGGTTTTTCTATCGTTGGATGCGAGTTGAGAACTTTGCTGTGAAAACAAAACACCTCAACCCTAATATGTATACATATAAGTATGTTTGAGCAAAAGGTACTCAGATTCGAATATCTACAGATGGATATGACGCGGCTGGAGAGGCGGAAGCCGGAGTTTGCGTGCCGTTTCCGGATTTCTGATTCGTGGCTCCCACATCTGATGGCTCCTTACTTTCCTTTTTCTTTCCTTCATTTACTTCCTGATCTTTTTCTCCAGATGTTGCAGAGATCGGAGGTTGTGTTGTTTCTTTAGGTGCAGGCTGATGAATTTCTTTCACCAGATCGCCAATCTTTTGATTGACCTTGCTGAGCTGAGAAGTGATGTCCTGAACAACCTCTCGTTTTGCCTGAAAGACGGTGCGCTCTGAGTTTTCCAACATCATTGATTTGCCGAGATCAGAACTATTTGCAGGAGGATTGATCTCCAGAACGAGTCGGTCGAAGCGGGTCTCCCCTTCAGTGGTCTGAATGGAGCCCTGCATGCGATCACGCAAACCGACGAGCTTACCCAATTGATCATAAGTCTGACTATGTTTGATTAGATGATCCAGTGAAGGGGCTTGTGTCTCATCGCTTGGTTTGGGTTGTTGCTGTTGAGTCTTTTCGGGCTGTCTTAATTTGTTCTTCTCTTGCAATTCCTCTGCTTTAATCTGAGCAATTTGGCTATCGATCTGGGATATGGAGCTTGTTAAGGATTTAATCCGCTGAGCTTTGGTTTTGGTATCCAACTCATCATTGGTTTTTACCCCTTGTATTTCTTCATTGAGCCGGACCTTCTGCTGCATAAGTCCCTGAATTCTTTATCCCGACTGGAGACTTGATTCCCGGGAGTGAAACTGCTTTTGGTTGCAGATGAGATTGAATTCATATTTTCTGTACTCCTTCTACTCTTAATCATGGTTCTATTTACATATATCGGATGTTAAGAGAAGGATTTGAATAGCTTTATGTCAGTCAGAATGGTCTGATTAACCTCGCTTGTATTGCATACTTCATCATATTAATTGATAATGGTTATCAATAAGTGGGTGGAAATCAAGACATAATACATGAAGACGGAGTTGGGTTAGCAAAATGTGGAATGATTATTATATCCTCTGGAACTATGCTGCGGTGAGTATTGCAGATATCCGTTACATGGAATTAGAGGCATATGAAGAGATGAAATACAAATTTCCAGCAAGTACCTTTGTGCTCACCATTCAGGGTGAAGCTGGAGTGATGATTGACAACGCAACGTATGAAGTGAGTCGCTTTTATATTCTCCATGGCGGTAAAGGGAGCAAATTGGTGATTCAAGCAGGCGAAGCCGGATTGCGCTTCTATTACTTGATGTACAAAGCTAACCTACCTAGCAGAGGAAGAACCGATCTGGGAAGGTTAATGGAGCGTATCAATCCGTTTCGATTGAACTATGGCTTTACCCCCGATATGCCAACCATTCTATATGAGCAATTGAAGCAGATGCGTTTTTTGTGGGAGCAAAAGAACCCCATTCAGCACTTTCAGGTCAAGAGTTTGTTTTATGCATTTGTGGAGCAGATATCGTCACAGGTTCCTCTTGTATCCAATCGTTATTATCCAAGTATGATGGATCAAGTCAGCAAAGTTATTGAAATTGTAGAGGCTTCCTATACCCAGCCACTTACACTTCATGTTTTGGCAGACATGATTGGCACCAGCCCAAGAAGCTTGTCACGCAAGTTCAAGCAGTCGACGGGAACCAGTCCCATCGATTATCTGATTCAGTTTCGGTTGTTCAAAGCCAAGGAGATGTTGCTGCAAACGGACGCCACGTTGGATGAGATTGCAGCCGGTATCGGTTATCCGGATGGTTATTATTTGGGACGTATGTTCAAGAAACATACAGGTCTTTCTCCTTTGCAATTCAAAGAGAAGACCTCAGAACCCTTATATTGGCCTGATCTGACATCAAGCGTGGCGCGAAATGACATTTTCAGAGGCGGAAGTGGAAGGTATGTTTATAGTGATGGTGATAATCATTATCAATATAAGCATGGAGGGTCAATCAAAATGAACAGACAGACAAGAACGGGAATGCTGCTGAGTATTCTACTAAGTCTTACATTACTGTTAAGTGCCTGCTCTACAGGCACTGCGAGTAATTCAAACGTGGATGCATCTGGAAACAATAGTGCGTCAAGTTCCACGAAAACAGCAACAGGAGAGAGTGAAAGCAAAACATCTGAACCACGTACAATCTCAACGGTGAAGGGAAATGTTACAATTCCTGCTGAACCTAAACGGATTGTGGTTGACTTGTATCTAGGGAGCCTAATTGCCCTGGGGATCAAACCTGTGGGTACACCCGAGTTGAACCTCAAGAATCCTTATTTTATCAAGTCACTTGAGGGTGTGCAAAATATTGGCGAATACGAAACGATCTCTCTCGAAAAAGTGTTGGAACTTGAGCCGGATCTGATTGTGACAGGTAATCCTGATTTATTTGATTCCTTTAGCAAAATTGCACCTACGTTAGTTATTCCATTTGGCGAATTGAAAAACACCCACGAAGAGATTGCCTATTTTGGTAAAGTGCTGAATAAAGAAAAAGAAGCTGAGGCATGGTTAGCCGATTATGATGCAAGAATTGCAGATGCCAAGAAGCGTGTCGGTGAGGCGATTGATCAAGCAGCCGAGGTGTCGGTCATGCAGTTCAATGATAAAGGCCCATTAGCTTTTGGTGATAATTTTGGTCGGGGAGGTCAAGCAGTCTACAGTGCGCTTGGTTTGAATCCTCCTGCAGATAAAAAAGAGATCTTAATGAAGGATCAACTAGTGGAAGTATCCTCAGAAGCAATTCCTGAATTTGCTGGTGACTACATCATTCTTACAGCAGATAATCTGACTCTCGAAGAGTTGAAATTAATACCGGTCTGGAGCTCATTGGATGCGGTTAAAAATGATCGTGTGTTTATCTGGAGCCCCGATCGTTCGTGGTACTTTGATCCCATTGCAACATTGGATCAAACAGAGGAATTGGCCGCGTGGTTTACGAAGATCTCTGAACCAAAATAAGCGTAACAAGTGCTTGATGAGATGAAATCCAACTCCACTCTAAAATTACAGTTGATAATGAAAATTATTATCATTTATAATAAAAGTATATTATTAGTGAAACTCTGCTCCGCATATGTTGTCGGATGTGTGACAGAATGATGCCTTGTAAGGTCTTTGTTCCGGATGAGGCTGGGATTGGAGAGTAATTGATGCAAATAGATGAACAGATAAAATGCTGGAATCTTGCCGCTGTTAAGGTTCTGGATATACGCCGGATCGTTATGGAGGCGGGGGAACAACTGAGTTCCTACACACTTCCGGCAAATGGTTTTATATATACAATCCGAGGATCGGCTGTGCTTCAATTGGATGGACGAGCATACAAGGCAGAGCGATTTTTCATGCTTCATGGGGCCAAGGGTGCTTCATTGGATATTCAAACCAATGAAGATTTGGAATATCTACTGCTCTATTACAGAGCATTCCTTGCCTTTCCTGGTTATCGCAAAACGTGGTTGTTGACACAGCCTGAGGTTGCACCGTTCTCTTTGCAATATGGTTTTACGCCGAATAGTCCGCTTGGACTGTTACGTTACCTAGATGAGCTTGAAGATGCATGGGCACAGTCCGGCAGTCTGGATCTGCTTCATACGAAAAGTTTATTTTACCAATTCATTCATGAAATGCTGATTCAGCTAACAGAGCAAGAGATCAAAACAGAACATGCTGATCCGGTGAAACAAACACTTCGTTACATACAGAACCATTACAGGGAACAGGTCACGCTTGATTCTCTGGCTGAACAATTCAACTACAGCTCTCGTCATTTATCCATGCAATTCAAACGAAAAACGGGTTACAGTCCGATTGATTATCTAATTCAGACTCGACTTGCCAAGGCTCGTACTCTGCTTGTACGATCTGATGCAACGCTTGGTGAAATTGCAGCAGAAGTGGGTTATTCGGATGTGTATTATTTTAGTCGTATCTTCAAAAAACATGTGGGGATCTCACCAATCCAGTATCAACGAAATAGGAGAGAAGAAGCGAGAGCAGAGGATCATCCATTACAAATATCTGAATCGTCCATTGGCCGTAGATGGAAGTCAGGATATATTGATTATGAGAATCATTATCAATATATAGACGGAGGGTCTACACCAATGAAAAGAAGAAAAACAAGTTCAAGTATGATTATGGTGGCTCTATTGAGCATCACGATGCTGCTCTCAGCCTGCTCTTCAGGTACAACCACACCAACAGCTGGCGAAGGAACGGGTGCCAGTTCCAATAACAGCAGTACGACCGTGTCATCAGACACAGGAAACCAGACCAACAAAGACAATGAAACACGCACGGTCTCGACGGTTAAGGGTGAGGTCGTTGTCCCAGCTGACCCCAAACGGGTTGTTGTTCTGTATCTCCAGGGAGATGTCGTTGCCCTTGGGGTTAAGCCGATCGCTACCTCAGATGTATATGAAGGGGCTGCGTACAAGAGTGAGCTTGAAGGTGTAAATGCACTGGGTACCTGGTTTGAACCGAATCCTGAAGCTGTCATTGATCTTGATCCGGATCTGATCATTGTTCCTTCTGAAGAGACATATACGTTATTAAAGGATATTGCACCTACTGTATATATTCCGTACGAGAAAATGACAACAGAAGAAAGACTGCATAGTATAGCGAGTATTTTTGGCAAAGAGCAGGAAGCCGAGAAGTTACTCCTCAATCTCAAAACCAAAGTAGAAGAGAGTAAGAAAACTCTTGCAGATGCAGGCATACTGGACAAAACGATCTCCATTGTGGAGGGCGGTTTGAAAGGCATGGTCATTGTAGAGAGCAAACAGTTTGGCCGAGGATCTCAGGCGGTATATGAGTACTTGGGAATGAAAGCGCCTGAGGTTGTACAGAAAAAAATTGATGTGGTTTCGGAGGCAGCTGGCTCCAGTATTTCTATGGAAGTACTGCCTGAATATATCGGTGACTATGTATTTCGCTCTGTATACGATGGGGCAGATAACTTGACGGATAATCCAATTTGGAGCAGCATCCCTGCGATCAAGGAAGGTCGTCTGATTGAAATTGATTTTGATTTCTTCTACTATTCAGATATCTATTCAATCAATAAACAACTTGATTTTGTCGTTGAAAAGCTGTTGGCGGCTCCAAGAGCGCAATAGTGGAGTACAGAGTAGTTCGTAAATGTTTTGTACAAGAAATGTTTGTTTTTTAGCCATTGTATTTTGATAAGATTACCATTACACTAGGATTTAAGTGATAATGAGAATCGATATCAAATACTCGATGTTCTGGATCGAATTAACGGAGGTATTTTTAATATGAATCAGCAGTTGGAACTCTATGATGTAACCATTATCGGCGGTGGCCCTGCGGGCATGTACTCTGCCTTTTATAGCGGCATGCGGGATATGAAGACCAAGTTAATTGAGGCACGGGACAGATTAGGCGGTCGCATGTTATTTTATCCGGAGAAAATGATCTGGGACGTCGGGGGTGTGACACCAATCCTGTGTGAGGATCTGATTAAACAATTGGAAGTACAGGCACGAACTTTCGATCCAACGCTTGTGTTCGAACAACAGATCGAAGGATTCGAGCGTCAACCTGATGGCACAATTCTGTTAACTTCTGCAACAGGTGAACAACACTGGACACGTACCGTCATTATGGCAATCGGATATGGTATATATAAAATGGCCAAGCTGGAGCTTGAAGGTGCTGACCGTTATGAGGTTAGCAATCTGCACTATACCGTGCAGGAACTCGAGCCATTCCGGGGGAAACGGGTACTGATCTCGGGTGGAGGCGACTCTGCTGTAGACTGGGCGAATGAACTGGAAGCATTGGCAGAGCAAGTGACAGTTGTGCATCGTCGTGACCGTTTTGGTGGGTTGGAGCGTAATGTACTGCGCATGAGAGAATCCTCAGTAGATGTCCGTACACCTTATGCGGTAGAGACATTGCATAGTATGAGTGGCGATGTGATTGAACAAGTGACCATCTCACATGTGGACACGGGCGAGACTGAACTGCTTGAAGTAGATGCTGTCATTGTGAACCATGGCATGAAGAGTGACTTTGGTCCAATTCGGGATTGGGGACTTGACCTTGGCGAATGGCACGTCACTACAACGGAGAGATTACAAACGAATATACCGGGCGTATTTGCTGCAGGTGATTTTGTAGATTATGGTAGTAAACTTTATCTGATTGCGGGTACTTTCACTGATGCTGCTCTTGCGGTGAATAGTGCAAAGCTTTACATGGACCCTGAAGCGGAAAAAGTGGCTTATGTTTCTTCCCATAACAGTCGCTTTAAGGAGAAAAATAAAGCCCTTGGTGTTGTAGAAGAATAGAGGGTTACATTAAGATACGAGTAAGATGACTTCGGGTTAATCCCGAAGTCATCTTTTTTGCATAAAATGGGTAATAAGAAGGCATAATTTCAACAGACACAATGGTTGCCGAATTGAACATGTGCTACCAAATGTCTATAATAAGCCTGAGATACATTAGAATGACAAAAACATCATCTGAAATAATCATTTACACAATAACGGAGAGGATAGAAAAAGTCTGGGGATTATAGCGATTGGAAGATTATTCTGTCATCGTAGTGGCAGTGAAAATAATTTTTATATATAGATCCAATAAATCCAATAAATAGATGAGAGTGGAGTGCAGCGTATGAAAAAGGGATCACAGCCACAGCGAGGTTTCACCTTCATCCAGCAGTGGTTCAAACGATCTGATAAAAAAAAGATCAAATGGTCTGAAATATATCTTGCACTTGCCGGGGCACTTCATCGCTTGTTGGTTGAAGGACGGCGTGAACGTACAGCAGCCAAACGGCTGCATCAGGACTTGCCCATTAACGCATTAGGCGAGATGAAGCTGGAGCCTGGAGATATTGTGTACACACCAAGTTCGGAATCAACGTATTACGCCGGGCATATGGGGATTATTGGGCTGGACGGCAAAGTGTATCATGTGCATCCTTATGGGCCTGTATTTGCTGATTCATTAGAGTGGTATCTCACACGTTTCTATGAAGGAGATCGCTTCATTGTATTCCGTTCCAGGCTGAGTGAGGCAGGCATGAAAGCAGCCGGTTGGGTACAGGACCATTACAAGCAGGTGAAATTCTACCGTTTGCAGACCAATCTTCGCAGTATTGAGCGTAATTACTGTTCCAAGTTTATATATCAGGCCTATCAGTTCACATCCGGACTGGATCTGTGGAGTCGCAAATTTACCCGAATGAATCAGGGGTATATCTACCCGTTTCGAATTGAGCGCTCACCAGAGCTGGACGTTCTGGGAACTTTTTATAAATAAGGTGGGAACCGACTAAAATACTGTTCTTCCAAAAGGAAGGAAAGCAGGTTATGTCGGTTTTTTTTATATGTGTAGAGATTAAAAACAGGAAAAACGCCCAAAACGTCGAATAGATTATGAGATAGGCATGCACAACTTGGAATCGTATACATAACAGAAGGCGCGATAATTTTTAACCAAAAGCGAAAAATGACTACGAGGTAAGCGAACAAGAGAGAGTGAAGCGAGATGAAATGGCTGGGCTTCTTACAACGATTCCGACAGAACCAAAATGTAGTGAAGCTATCGGACTATATCCCAAAAAAAGAAAGGAGGCACTACTGTTCCATATGTAAGAAAAACGTCAGATCGGTCGTGCATTATGCGGCACCGCAGGGAAATGTTTCAGGTGTATGCAGTTCTTGTAAGTCTTTGGCGGATGAAAGAGGAATGTTTCCCATTTAATAAGAAGAGATGCGCTCAGGAAATAAGAATTTTTTGATTTATGCGCGTTTTTGTAGTACATTAGCAAATGTATTCGAAGGAGGATTCTAATGTACTCAGGTAGACAAGACGATACTTTATACATCATGACCTACACCTTAAACAGCGGTATCAAGGGTACGGTTCCACTGTCTAATAAGCAGATTATTGAGTGGCTGGATTGCTACAGAAATGAGAAGCGCTTCGTGACCGAAATCGGCAAGGAGTTTTTTGGATTGAATGCAGGATTGGTAGCAGACTTTAAGGTTCAGAATCATCTATCGGATTATCAGCAGACCATTATGCCTACACAGCAACAGGATAACCTGGAACGCCTGTCCAGTGCTTATAAATCAACCGAGTTATTAATGAAGATTGATTGTAAATGCGGCACGGCTTACGTGACGGAATCTCCATACAAGCGCACGAAATGGTACTGCACAAAGTGTAAAGAGATTGTATTTTTGGATGCCAAAAAAGGAATGGTGGAAACGTCGCGTGGTGACGCTTACTACATGACCAACAAATATTTTGTTTCCCGGGACTAGCGGGAAGTGATCCTGTAAGCATCGCTGCAAAGCGGTGCTTTTTTGTGCAAAAGTTCGCTGCGATAATCAAAAAAAGCCCAAAAAGGGCTTTTTGGAGGATCTTAGAGATCATTTAGAAACTATGATGAGCATTCAACTTTGTGAGGAGGAATGAAGCAGCAACGACAGCGCGGCTCGTAAGCTTCTGAATCGCCAATCATAACAACCGGACCCAAGGTAACGGGTTCCCCATTGACGATACGTTGCGTAAAGGCAGCATCCGGGCTACCACATACGGCACAGAAAGCCGAGAGTTTCTCAATGTCATCTGCCATGGCAAGCAAACCGCCGATATATCCGAATTCCTTACCACGGTAATCCATATTAAGTCCGTCCACAATAACATGTTTGCCACAATAGGCTAGCTCCGAGACCAGTTCCATGATGGCACTGCTGAAAAATTGTACTTCATCAAATGCAACAACATCAGCATCTATGGTTTGATTCAGGATCATTTCTACGGATTCCGGGGTTAATTGCCGGGGAATGGAATGAGCAGGCAATCGATAACCAATTCGGCTCACGATTTCATCTTGGGCAAACCGATCATCCTCGGCTGGTTTGTAGGCCACAACCTTTTTACGGCCAAATTGAATTAATTTCTGACAACGGCGAATGAGTTCACCGGACTTTTCACTGAACATGGGTCCAGTAATTACGGTAATACGTCCTGTTTGCACGGTGCTGCTACTCCTCTCACATACGGGATTCAACAAAAAAAGCGACCATTACAGAGTACCACAAAATCTTTGGTAAGAGCCAGAACTAATCTGTGCAGCTTTGTGTTACTATATGGAATGTTAAGCCGTTGGTTCCGGCAGCTGTTACTAGGAGTTATGAAAAGAGGTGTTTACGATGAGTGAAGTATTAACATCACTTCAAGAACGATATGAAAGCCTGAAAGAGCAGGCATCACTGGATGAAGCGACGCAGGCCTTATTTGCAGAACTGTTCGCAGAAGCGGAGCGACTGCAGGCAAGTAACCTGATGCTGCGCAGAACGATCCTGAAGTCTTCTTCCAAAGAATCACGTATGTCTACCAAACTGAGGGATGCCTTATACGAATGACCCGGAGATTACTCCGGGTCCTCTTCTGTCTTTAATTTGCGAGGGAATAGAATACCTGCTGTAATTCTGGCAATCATGGCAAAGGTGAGACCTATGCCTGCAAACATGTAGATGACAGTAAAGGCTTTACTGAATCCGGTGGATGGCACAAATTCAGGATGTCCAACCGTAGTCAGAGTAACCGCACAGAAGTATAATGCATCGATCCAGTGCAAACCTTCAACACGAGTGTAAAACAAAGTGCCTGACAGCAACGTTGCTGCCGTTAACGCGAACAAAGCCAGA
This sequence comes from Paenibacillus sp. CB74, assembly GCF_055687625.1. NCBI lineage: Bacteria > Bacillati > Bacillota > Bacilli > Caryophanales > Paenibacillaceae > Paenibacillus > Paenibacillus sp. CB74. The sequence goes on from NZ_CM146009.1 coordinate 880,045, forward strand.
AACTTGGGGTCTTTGAACGCATGGAAAATGCCTTTGAGCAGTCGTTGTAACGTGATTAAAAATGATACCATGATGATCCATCCTGTCTATGTAAAGTAGGCGGTGTGTTGTAAAAACACACAAAAAGCCCGGACTCAACGAGTCCTTCCGGGCGTCTCTGCTTTTTCGGGTACATTTTTGGATCGGAAACGGGGACCTACATAATTACGCTTGCGGTCACGGAACAAGATCCAGCCTCCCAGAAAACTCATACCTGCGGCAAACAGGACAAGTCCACCGCCAAAGGAAAGCCACTGGAATCCTGGTGAAATCAGTTCGTTCCCGTGCTCGGCATAATATAGGAACAGGGCGTCTTTCATCATCAGAAAACCCTTCATTGCCATTAAACCGGGGATGACCAGAACAACAATCGCCAAAAATCGCGCAAATACCAATCTTGTATTCATGAGCATTATACCCTTTCTGCCAAAGTCGACATTAAATAAAGGTTACGCTTACAGATCATACCTGATTCCATCATAGCTTGGAATGCTTGGGCTGTCCATGTGTGATTGGTTCAAACTTTGAGTTGACCGCTCAAGGAGAGTACAATGGCATATAGAGGGTATAAGCCAAACCATGATTCAAGCCATCATAAATGATACTGAAATTTGATTCATAGAGGAGAGCATGAGAGATGCCAATTACATGTGATGTAGCAATTCTTGGAGGAGGAACTGGTGGATATGTAGCCGCAATCCGAGCTGCACAGCTAGGAAAACAGGTCGTTATTATTGAGAAGGACAAGCTCGGCGGAACCTGTCTGCATCGTGGGTGTATTCCGAGCAAAGCTTTGCTGAAAAGCGCGGAAGTGTACGCCGAGATTCAGGAGAGCGAGACGTATGGTATTGAGACAGCTGGAGCCACACTTGTATTTCCCAAAGTACAGGCGCGTAAGGATGCGATTGTGGAGCAGCTCCATCAGGGCGTTCAATATTTGATGAAAAAAAATAAAATCCAGGTCGTACACGCGAACGGTCGCGTGATCGGACCTTCCATCTTCTCCCCGCAGAGCGGAGCGGTCGCTGTAGAGTTTGAAGATGGGGAGATGGATACGGTTGTGCCGACCAATCTCATTATTGCTACTGGTTCACGTCCACGTGTGCTGCCAGGGCTGGAACCGGATGGCAAGTTTATTATGAGCAGTGACGAAGCACTGCGTATGGACGAGCTTCCTGCATCACTTATTATTGTCGGCGGTGGTGTGATTGGACTGGAGTGGGCATCCATGCTGAATGACTTTGGTGTAGACATCACGGTGGTAGAAGCTGCTGCTCACGTGCTGCCTGCAGAGGATGAGGATGTTGCAAGAGAGATGCAACGATTGCTTGGTAAGCGGGGGGTTCGTTTCCTGACAGGAGCCAAAGTGCTAACGGAAACCTATAGCACGGATACAGATGGCATCCAGATTGATGTGCAGCTTGGTGACGAAAAGCAGGAAACGCTGAAAGCGGAGAAAATGCTCGTGTCGGTTGGACGTCAGGCCAATGTCGAAAATATCGGACTCGAAAATACAGATATCAAGCTGGAGCGTGGCTTCATTGCTGTGAACAAACAGCTACAGACCGGTGAAGGTCACATCTACGCCATTGGCGACTGCATTGGTGGTCTACAGCTTGCGCACGCGGCAAGTCATGAAGGCATTCTCGCTGTCAATCATTTGGCAGGGGAAACGGTACATGCCGTTGAATCCCACCGTATACCGCGATGTGTGTACACACGTCCGGAAGCAGCCAGCATTGGATTCACCGAGCGTGAAGCCAAAGAACGTGGCTATGACATCAAAACAGGCAAGTTCCCGTTTCAGGCGATTGGCAAATCGCTCATTCACGGAAGTCGTGATGGATTCGTGAAGGTGATCGCAGATGCCAAGACGAATGATATATTGGGGGTACATATGATTGGCACCCATGTGACGGAATTGATCGCTGAGGCTTCACTGGCTCAGATGCTGGATGCGACACCTTGGGAAGTCGGCCAAACCATTCATCCACACCCTTCTCTGTCGGAAATCATGGGTGAAGCCATGCTGGCGGTCGATGGAAAGGCCATTGGAATGTAAGCCAAAGAGGCTTATGAGAAAGGTTCTTTCCTTTTTTGGGTAAAAGGGATTATAATAAGGTTAAGCCAAGTCTTAGTACCAGGTTATAAGATCGGGTAGTAAGAGTGGCACAGGCTCTGATTAAAAGGAGGTACCTCATATGAGTTCACAAGGTACTGCAGACGCGGTCCATCGGCATCAACAGCTGGGACTTAGCGATGGTGAAGTATTGGATATGTACAAATACATGCTGCTCGCACGCAAGTTTGACGAGCGTTGCTTGCTCTTGCAACGGGCTGGCAAAATTAACTTTCACGTATCCGGTGTAGGGCAGGAGGCTGCGCAAGTAGGCGCTGCTTTTGGTCTGGACCGGGATCACGATTATTATTTACCGTATTACCGCGATTATGGTTTTGTACTGGCGGTAGGCATGACTCCGCGTGAGTTGATGCTGTCTGCTTTTGCAAAAGCCGAAGATCCGAATAGTGGCGGTCGGCAAATGCCGGGTCACTTCGGTCACAAAAAGCTGCGGATTGTGACGGGCTCCAGCCCGGTTACAACACAGGTTCCGCACGCTGTCGGGTTTGCGCTGGCTGCCAAAATGAAGAAGCAAAAATTTGTTTCTTTTGTTACGTTTGGTGAAGGATCAAGCAATCAGGGTGACTTCCATGAGGGAGCCAACTTTGCAGGTGTACACAAGTTGCCTGTCATTATTATGTGTGAGAACAACCAGTATGCGATTTCGGTTCCAATTCACAAGCAGCTTAGCGGTAAAATATCGGACCGTGCACTCGGTTACGGTTTCCCCGGACTGCGTGTAGATGGTAACGATGCGCTCGAAGTATACGCTGCTGTGAAGGAAGCACGTCAACGTGCCATAGCAGGCGAAGGACCCACACTGATTGAAGCGATGATGTATCGTCTCTCTCCTCACTCCACTTCTGACAATGATCTGGCTTACCGGACCAAGGAAGAAGTTGAAGAGAACTGGAAGAAGGATGGCGTGCTTCGCATGAAGAACTATCTGATTGATTGCGGCATCTGGGACGACGCCCGGGATGCGGATCTGGCTTCCCAGCTTGCGCTGGAAATGAAAGAAGCGACTGAATATGCAGACAACGCGCCATATCCGAAACCTGAGGACACTCTGACGCACGTTTATGCGGACAGCGAAGAAGGGGGACGGTAAGTATGGCAGTGATGGAATATATTGATGCAATCCGTCTCGCGATGAAAGAAGAGATGGAGCGGGATGAGAATGTCTTTATCCTCGGTGAAGATGTAGGGGTCAAAGGTGGTGTGTTCACCACAACCAAAGGGTTGCAGGATCAGTTTGGTGAAATGCGTGTCATGGACACACCTTTGTCCGAATCCGCTATCGCAGGTGTAGCTATTGGTGCAGCGATGTATGGCATGAAGCCGATTGCCGAGATGCAATATTCGGACTTCATGCTGCCAGCAACAAACCAGATCATTAGTGAAGCGGCGAAAATCCGCTATCGCTCCAACAATGACTGGAGTTGCCCGATCGTTATCCGCGCGCCGATTGGTGGCGGAATCTTCGGTGGGTTGTATCACTCCCAATGCCCGGAATCGATTTTCTTTGGTACACCTGGTCTGAAAATTATAGCGCCTTACTCGGCATACGATGCCAAGGGTCTGCTCAAAGCGGCCATTCGCGACCCGGATCCGGTACTCTTTTTTGAAAATAAAAAATGCTACAAGCTCATCAAGGAAGATGTGCCTGAGGATGATTACATCGTTCCGATCGGCAAAGCCAACGTACTTCGTGAGGGTGCGGATATTACGGTGATCGGCTACAGCCAGCCGCTGCATTTTGTCATGCAGGCTGCTGAGGAGCTGGAACGTGAGGAAGGCATTACCGCACACGTTCTGGATCTGCGCACATTGCAACCGCTGGATCGTGAAGCGATTATTGCTTCCGCTCGTCTGACAGGCAAAGTGCTGATCGTTCACGAAGATAACAAAACGGGTGGTGTAGGTGCCGAAGTTGCCGCGATTATTAGTGAGGAATGTCTGTTTGAACTGGATGCGCCGATTCAGCGTCTCTGTGGACCTGACGTGCCAGCCATGCCAATTAGCCCAACATTGGAGAAATTTTACATGCTGAGCAAGGACAAAGCCAAAGCAGCAATGCGTACACTTGCCGAGTTTTAATTTCGTTTTATTGGATCGTTTAAAAGTAAAGTTTGGAGTGATAATCAAATGGCTGAACGTATGAAATGGATCGAGGTCATTATGCCGCAATTGGCGGAATCGCTGGTCTCGGCTACCATAGGCAAATGGTTGAAAAAACCGGGCGACCGTGTGGAACAGTACGAGCCGATCTGTGAAGTAATCACGGATAAAGTCAATGCCGAGATTCCATCCACGGTGGATGGAATTATGGGTGATCTTTTGGTGGAAGAAGGCACAACGATTGCTGTTGGTGAAGCAATCTGCCGCATGCAGGTCGCAGCTTCTGACGAAGAAGCGGCTGAGCAGGTAACACAAGTATCGCAGCAACAGGAGCAAGTGCAGCATAATACGGCCCATACTCCTGTTGCCGTCTCAAATACAGCAGCACATGACCTTAATCAGCCGATGCGTAATCGGTATTCCCCGGCAGTGCAATCTCTGGCAGCAGAGCATGGTTTGAACTTGCAAAGCATCCAAGGTACTGGAGCAGGTGGTCGTATTACCCGCAAAGATGTGCTGGCATTTGTTGCACAGGGAGGTAATGTGGCTGGATCGTCTGCGTCTGCACAAGCATCATCTCCAGTTGCACAGCATACACCTTCTGGTGTGCCGTCTGCTTCTCCATTCAGTGGCGTAAATCGTGGAAATGGAGACATGGGTTTAACCGCTGGAGAAGCGATCTCAGCGTCCGATGCAGGTGTTCCTGTGAGACATTCAGGTATTCATCTAACCGAAAGCCCGAAAATTCCACAGATCGAAGTAGAAGGTGGCGGCCAGGGAAGATCGGAGTATTTCATTGATGTTACCCCTGTGCGTAATGCGATTGCGCGGAATATGCGTCAGAGCGTATCCGAAATCCCGCATGCATGGACGATGATCGAAGTGGACGTGACGAATCTCGTGATGCTGCGCAATAAACTCAAGGATGAGTTCAAGCGCAAGGAAGGCATCAATCTGACATATCTGTCCTTCATGATGAAGGGTGTCGTTAATGCGATTAAAGACTACCCGATTATGAACTCGGTATGGGCAGTGGACAAAATTATCGTCAAACGGGACATTAACCTGTCCATGGCGGTAGGGACCGAAGATTCCGTACTTACACCGGTAATCAAACATGCCGATCAGCGAAATATTGCAGGTCTGGCCCGTGAAGTAGATGAACTGGCTCGCAAAACACGTGAAGGTACGCTGAAGCTGGACCATATGCAAGGTGGTACGTTCACAGTGAACAACACCGGTTCATTCGGTTCGATCCTGTCCCAGCCAATCATTAACTATCCGCAGGCAGCGATTCTTACATTCGAGTCGATTGTCAAGAAGCCCGTGGTTATTAATGATATGATCGCTGTTCGTTCGATGGCTAATCTGTGTCTGTCGCTGGATCACCGAATCTTGGATGGCGTAATCAGCGGACGTTTCTTGCAACGTGTCAAAGAAAACCTTGAAGGATATACCATGGAGAGCACGGTGTATTAAGTAAATAGTAGACGGGAAAGTGTATGTGCCGGAGGCCGTGCACTTTTCCTGTTGTCTATGGACAAGTGCTCAATTGTACATTGAACCTGAAGCAGAAGGGTGTGGGGAATCATGAGCAAGCCGCTGGATGTTGCATACATACCGATGCTTGATTATGAAGAGGCTTGGAACCGCCAGAAAGCGATTGTGCAGCGATTGGACGAGGGCGAGGGAGCCGAGCAGATGCTGCTTTTACAACACCCGCCAACGTATACGATTGGTTCACAAAATCATCCGGAGCATCTGCTTCTCAGTCCGGAAGAATTGCGTGAGCAAGGGATTTCTTTGTTTCAGATTGATCGGGGCGGTGATATTACTTATCATGGCCCGGGCCAGTTGGTAGGTTACCCGTTATTGATTCTTGGTCGGGATGAAGACTTGGATCTACACGGATATTTGCGGAAACTTGAGCAGGTACTTATAGATTATCTCGCAGACCAAGGCATCGAAGCCGGACGCAAAGAGGGGTATACGGGTGTGTGGATCGGCGATATGAAGATTGCTGCGATCGGCATTAAGTTTAATCGCTGCAAACATCGCCGCGGTTTCGTGACCAGTCATGGGTTTGCCTTTAACATCAGCTCAGGCATTCAACATGCTGGTTTTCAGGGGATTGTTCCTTGTGGAATTGAGCAATATGGTGTTACTTCACTGGAGGATATCACGGGCAAGTCTTATACAGTGGAGCAGGTAGCACGCGAGATTGTTCCGTACTTTAATCGCATTTTTCCATATCAAATCAATTGGATTAGCGAAAAAGAAGCCCTTCAACGTCTGTAAACAGTTCGTCGAAAGGCTTCATGTGGCTATCCGAACAGCAACGGTTCGAGAGCGATGAAAAGGGTGGACCCGATCATGGCGATCAGCATGAGATAGATGATGATTTTGAACCATTTCTTTTTTTGCATGATGAGAGAACTCCTTTCAACATAAAGTAAGCCATAGTAATTGTATTGTACCGTATCCACGAGAGGGAGGAAAGTCCTATGATTAAACAACAACGTGTTATCGATCAGTTCATGGAACTGGTCCAGATTGATAGTGAAACGAAAAATGAACAGAACATCTCCAAGGTGCTTCAAGAGCAGTTTGCAGATCTCGGCCTTCATGTCTATGAGGACGACACCATGGAACAAACCGGACATGGCGCGGGAAACCTTGTCATTACCTGGGAGGCCGAAGGAACAGATGGTGTTGCACCGATCTTTTTCACATGTCATATGGACACCGTAACGCCGGGACAGGGCATTAAACCTGAACTGGGTGAAGATGGCTGGATTCGCAGTGATGGAACAACGATCCTGGGAGCTGATGACAAGGCAGGGATTGCGGCACTGTTCGAAGCGATTCGTGTGATTCAGGAGAACAAGATTCCACATGGTAAAATTCAATTCGTCATTACGGTGGGCGAAGAGTCTGGCCTGGTGGGCGCACGTGCCATGAATCCGAAGGATATCGATGCCGAATTCGGCTATGCGTTGGATTCCAACGGAGCTGTAGGGACGATCTGTGTAGCTGCACCGGCCAGAGCCGAAATCCAAATGAGCATCTATGGGAAGTCCGCACATGCGGGCGTGAACCCAGAAGACGGGATCAGCGCCATTCAGGTTGCTGCCAAAGCCATTGCAGCGATGAAGCTTGGACGAATTGATGATGAGACAACAGCAAACATCGGCAAATTCCAGGGTGGATCAGCACTCAACGTGGTATGTGACTTTGTACAGCTTGAAGCGGAAGCTCGCAGTATTGTGCAGGAGAAAGTGGAGTTGCAGGTTGCACAGATGCGCGATGCGCTGGAAACGACATGTCGCAAATACGGTGCAACGGCTGAATTCAGAAGTGAAATCCTTTATCCGGCATTTGGTTTCCATGATGAACACGAAGTTGTGCAACTTGCACAGCGTGCCATCCGCAGTATGGGTCTCGAGACTCGTACGTTCGCCTCTGGTGGGGGCAGTGATGCCAACATCTTTAACGGATTTGGTATTCCAACCGCGAATCTGGCGGTAGGGTATGAGGATATTCATACAACCAAAGAACGTATTCGTGCCGAAGACATTGTGAAGTTGTCCCAAGTGGTGGTGGCAATTATTCAGGAAACGGCAGCTGGCAAGAAATAAGATACTGCACATGTTACCTCACATGTTCTTAGACAAAAGTCCGAACCCGGTCTGTACGGATTCGGACTTTTTGTAAATTCATGTTATATTTCAAGGGAGAAGACTCGTTAATATTGGATGAAACATGTGTCTATGGCTGAATAGATCAATGCCCCATTGATTTGCGTCCAGCGAGCAGATCACTTAATTTGGCATCCGGTCCCCACTCGTGCAACCATTGCTTAAGGATGAGCTGTACTTGCCGGGCTTGTCCTACCACGTGTACGGATTTAGGCGTCAAATAACTGTTCATCAAAATTCCCCCTGATTTGTTTATATTTGCTGTGAGAGTTCTATACGCTCACCATATGCCCAAAATCAGAGATTTATACATTAAACGAATATATAATCCAACGATATGGAGTTGAAGAACGAATGAAACCAAACCAATCTGCTCAATCCATCCACGCGGCGCAACCTGCCAATCCAAAACTAGATGAAGTGACCGTATCCACCAAGCCCATCTTCGAGGGGAAAGTGATTTCACTACAGGTCGATACGGTTAAACTGCCGAACGGTGAGACGGCTACACGTGAGATAATCCGCCACCCTGGAGCAGTAGCTGTACTCGCTCTGAATGGGAATCGCATGCTTGTAGTGGATCAGTATCGTCAAGCAATGGGGCGCACCGAAGTGGAGATTCCTGCGGGAAAACTGGACCCGGGAGAAGAGCCGGAAGTGGCTGCCGCACGTGAATTGCGAGAAGAGACGGGATATGTGGCCAAGTCACTGCGTCATCTGCGTTCGTTCTACACCTCACCAGGCTTCGCAGATGAGATCATTCATCTATACATCGCTGAAGAGTTGGAAGCCGGAGATATGGAACTGGACGAAGATGAATTCCTTGAAGTATCCGAGATCACACTGGAGGAAGCCTACGCACTCATGGACGATAACCGGATTAGTGATGCCAAAACGATGATGGCTGTGTACGCGTGGGACCTCTACCGAACGACAGGACGGTTCTAGGGATGAATGACCAACTGAAAACGTCCACGATGTGGGAGCCCTGTTATACAGACCTGCATATTCACATCGGACGAACCTCTCGCGGCGAGGCCGTAAAAATCAGTGGCAGTCGAGATCTGACATTTGAGAATATTGCCCGGGAAGCATCGGATCGCAAAGGAATTCATTTGCTGGGTGTGATTGATTGTCATTCGCCGGTTGTACAGATGGATATCGAGCAATTGCTGGAGAACGGTACGATGTCCGAGATTGAGGGGGGCGGTATTGCCTACCAGGACACCACCATTCTGCTAGGTACAGAGATTGAGCTGCGCGAGCCTGAAATGCGTGAGTTCCATATGCTCGCATACTTCCGTGATCTGAAAACGATGAAGTCCTTCACGGACTGGATGAAACGTTATATGAAAAATGTGAATCTCAGTTCTCAGCGGGTATACGTGCCCGCTCTAGAGATGCAGGCCGAGATTAAGGCACGTGGTGGACTAATTGTGCCTGCACATGTATTTACACCGCATAAAGGCATCTATGGCAGTACAGCCCCCCGTATGGGCGATGTGCTGGATACCCGTCTTGTGGATGCGGTAGAGCTGGGGTTAAGCTCAGACTCATCCATGGCCAGTTATATTCAAGAGTTGGACCGTGTACCGTTCCTGACCAATTCGGATGCTCATTCACTTGGTAAGATTGGACGGGAGTATAACGAATTACTAATTGCTGCCCCTTCTTTTGATGAATTCCGTATGGCACTTCAAGGAGAAGATGGCAGGAGCATTGCTGCCAATTATGGACTGAATCCAAGGCTCGGCAAATATCACCGTACCTACTGTGCGGCGTGTGGCAGTATCATGGATGAGCAAGCGATGTCGGCAGAGCGTTGCCCTCACTGTGGCAGTCTGAAGCTTGTTCAAGGGGTATTGGATCGCATTCTGGCCATCTCTGATCGGGAGATTCCTCATGTTCCTGCAAACAGACCCGCCTATCATTATCAGGTACCACTGGAGTTCATTCCGGGACTTGGCAAAGCCAAATTGCGCCAGTTACTGGACCATTTTGGTACAGAAATGAATGTGCTTCATCGTACGCATGAGGAAGAACTTGCTGCGGTTGTTGGACCTGTGCTGGCTGGCTTGATCGTGGCTGCGCGGAATGGGCAACTGGAATTGTCCTCCGGAGGTGGAGGAACGTATGGTAAAGTTGCTGTTCAGGAAAGAGCCACGGAGTGACTCGTGTAAATATGCTGTAGTTATATTTCGAGGTTCAACTCATATAGCTTTCACCATACAGGGAACCAATCTGGACAAGAAGTCATACAGGTGCATTCCGGTTCATAAGAATGACTATGAGGATGTAACTGAGAATCCTTGCAGCATGATACCGGAAAGGGGACTCGTACCTGTATGCGCTCATCCTACTTTACATTTAAAGGTCAGACTTCGTTATATGTATTCGTGGCTGTCTTGTTTCTGGTCGGCGTCATTTTTGGCGCGCTTATGGTGAATGCATTGTCTCTTGATCAACGCCAGGATCTGGAGGGTTATCTCGGTAATTTCTTCATGACCGTGCAGCACAGTGCGCAGGTGACAGAGACAGGGGCCTATTGGGACATCGCCATGCTTCATCTGAAATGGGTAGGTCTAATCTTTATTCTGGGTTTATCCGTCGTTGGACTGCCCGGTATACTGGTTCTGGATTTTCTGAAAGGTGTGCTCATTGGATTCACTGTGGGTTACCTGGTTGGACAGTATTCTTGGAAAGGGCTGCTGTTTGCACTGGTTTCCGTGGCACCACATAATCTATTTGTCATTCCAATCCTTCTGATCTGCAGTGTGGCGGCGATGACATTCTCGCTATACATCATTCGCAATCGTGTTTTGATGCAGCGAACACCTGGTCGACAAAGGCCGTTTGCTTCATATATAGTGTTAACTTTGGTTATGGCTGCAATGCTGCTCGGCGTGGCGTCTTTTGAAACATGGGTTACACCTGCGATGATGCGCTGGGTCACGCCAATGCTACTACCGGCATAACGTTCATCGCATAGTGTAAAATGTTGACTTTAATTACGCACTCCCCCTATAATGAAAAGAGTGGGTTAAGTTGCAGTGTGCAGTGATTTCCTAGGGGGAGGGAGAAAATGGAAGCACGGATTGATAAAATTAAGCAGCAACTACAGTCCCAAGGATATAAATTAACGCCCCAGCGGGAAGCCACCGTAAGAGTACTTCTTGAGAATGAAGAAGATCATCTGAGCGCAGAAGACGTATTCATGCTCGTTAAAGAAAAGGCTCCCGAAATCGGTCTGGCAACCGTGTACCGTACCCTCGAACTGCTGAGTGAGCTGCATGTTGTAGAGAAAATCAACTTCGGCGACGGTGTAGCGCGTTATGATCTGCGCGGAGATACATCCAAGCATCACCATCATCACTTAATCTGTGTTCAATGCGGAAGTATGGATGAAATACGTGAAGATTGGCTTGGACCGCTTGAAGAGCGTTTGGAGCGGGAATTCAACTTTTCGGTAGTAGATCACCGACTGGATTTTCATGGAATTTGTTATCGTTGCAAAGCTAAAAATGAACAGAAACCCAAAGATGAAGAATAACATAGCATATCTTCAAGCTCTCACCGGCGGTTTTGACGGGAGAGCTTTTTTGGCACCGGACGTGATCTGGAGTTTACCCCGAATGGCATAAACTTGTGTTTATGGACATACCCTGATTCAAGGACGTTACCGGATTTGAATCAGAAGGGGGATATACCCATGATTATATCAGTGCGGAGAGGGCTCCGTTTTATTCGATTTATTATATTTTTTGCTGCACTAGTCTATCTGTTCTATCATGTTCTGGATCTGTTCAATGGCTGGATCTCACCTGTGGACCAGTATCAGATGCCGACTGGCAATGCAATCAAAGTATTTCAGGAAACGGATTGGCCGGGTAATGGAGAAGGACGTCCTACGATGGCAGAGCGTCTCCGTTTGTTCTATTGGTACGGGGAGTAGCTTCGAACAGTCAGGGATGCAAATACGGGAGCAGTCTGCCAGAGCGGCAGATCTGTCAGTTGAGGAGCGTTGTACATGAAACAGACGATACACGCCTATGCCTTATACTTGGAAGATGATAAAGGGATGTCGAGCAGCACGCTTGAATCGTATCTCCGAGACGTGGACAAGTTCATTGAATTTGCAGATAAGGAATTTGGCATACGCAAAGCCGATCAGGTCAGACGCACGCATGTCGTCCTGTTTGCAGGTCAGCTCAAACAGGCAGGACGTGCTAACGCAACCATTGCCCGCAGCATCGTATCTCTGCGCTCCTACTTTCACTTTTTGATGCGCCGGGGGGAGATTATACAGGACCCTACGTTTGATGTGGAAGCTCCCAAGGCGGACAAGTCGCCACCACAGGTATTAAGTATACAGGAGATCGAACAACTGCTGACAGCGCCTGATATTCGTTCACCGCAGGGTGTGAGAGATCGAGCGATGCTTGAACTGTTGTATGCTACAGGTATTCGGGTCTCGGAACTGATTGCGCTGGACATTCGGGATGTACAGCCAGGCATGCGTTTTATACGATGCGGTGGAGCGGGCAAAGAACGCATTCTTCCCATCGGTGCACCCGCTGCACATTGGGCAAGTGTATATGTGGAGGAATTCCGCAACAAATTGCTCAAAACCGATTCGGACGAGCAGGCACTGTTCGTGAATGTATCTGGCAGACGTTTAACCCGGCAGGGCTTCTGGAAGCTGCTCAAAAAAGCGGCAGTGGACGCAGGAATCTCGGACGAAATTACACCGCATACGCTGCGTCATTCCTTTGCGGCGCACCTGATTGCCAATGGGGCGGACACACGTGCGGTTCAGGATATGCTGGGTCACGTAGAGCAGCCGGGGCAACAATATGGCAACCATGGTCGCAAAACCATGAAAGAAATCTATGAAACCCATCACCCGAGGGCAAAATAGATTTTGACGCATGGCATTCACAAATAAATGCGGAACATCGCGACAATTTAGGATAAAATAAATTGAATACATCCAAACGCCGTTATACATAAGCAGTTTGCATAAATTCGGATTGAATAGATTTTGCAAAATGCGTCTATAGACGGATCGTTTCAACTCAAGGAGGAACATACATCGCATGACAGCATTAAACCAACAAATGATTTCGGAAGCAGCCTCTTATATTCAAAGTAAAAGCTCCATCAAGCCGGAAGTCGGTTTGATTTTAGGTTCGGGTCTTGGCGTACTGGCAGAACTGATTGAAGATGGCGTAAGCATCGCTTATCAGGATATTCCACATTTTCCGGTGTCCACAGTAGAAGGGCATGAAGGTGAGCTATTGGTCGGCACCATTAAAGGCCGTCCAGTCGTGATGATGAAAGGCCGCTTCCACATGTACGAAGGATATGGTCCGGAATTGACAGCTTTCCCGGTACGAGTAATGAAAGAACTGGGTGTAAGCAGCTTACTTGTAACCAATGCAGCGGGCGGCGTGAACACGTCGTATGAAGCTGGAGATTTGATGCTGATCTCTGATCACTTGAATCTTACAGGCAAAAATCCACTGATCGGACCCAATGACGCTGCCCTGGGCGTGCGTTTCCCTGATCTGTCCGAAGCCTATAGCCGCCGTTTGCGTGCGCTGGCAAAGGATACGGCGGCTTCACAAGGTTTTAACGTACGTGAAGGGGTATACGCAGGTATGCTTGGTCCGAACTACGAGACACCAGCAGAGATCAAAATGCTGCGTACATTGGGCGCAGACGCCGTGGGCATGTCCACTGTATCTGAAGTGATCGTGGCACGCCATGCAGGTCTGGAAGTGCTCGGTATATCCTGTATCAGTAACATGGCTGCCGGAATTCTGGACCAGCCGCTATCACATGATGAGGTGATGGAAACGACGGAGCGTGTTCGTGAGTCGTTCCTGGCGCTGGTATTGGCTGTTATTCCACAAATGTAAGCAAGAGTTGAGTAGAGAAGGTTACCTCTTCGAATGAGAAATCATCGGGGGTAACCTTTTTTTTGTTGTGTTGAACGTCCACTTACTCATGCGTTGAGTAAGCGGACGTTTTTTTCGCTTTGATCACATTTTCAATAAAAGTTCGGGAAATCATGCTTTACATGGAATAATTTACTGGAAACGGGCCGACAATGATTAGCAGTACATGCATGGAACATGCAGTAAGCAAGTCATTTGAGGAGGTAACCTTGTGAAGAAAAGAATAATGGCATCGTTCATGACCCTTTGTATCCTGCTGTCCCTTATGGCATCAACGGCATTAGCTGAAGAAACACCGAAGACAGCGGGAGGGACGGATCTTGCCCCGTCGGCACGCTCTGCGATCCTAATGGATGCGGACACAGGAACCGTCATATATGAGAAAAACAGTCATGATCAGCTGCCTCCGGCGAGCATTACAAAAATTATGACCATGCTGCTTACAATCGAAGCGATCGACTCCGGCAAGCTGAAGCTGACAGATAAAGTAAGAACGAGCGAATATGCAGCTTCCATGGGCGGTTCGCAGATATTCCTGGAGCCTGGGGAAGAGATGACCGTTGATGACATGTTAAAAGGGATCGCGATGGCTTCAGGAAATGATGCCTCAGTGGCTATGGCTGAGAAGATTGCTGGTTCGGAGGAAGCCTTTGTACAGCTAATGAATGAGCGTGCGAAGGAGCTTGGCATGAAGGATACTCATTTTGCCAACTGTAACGGTCTGCCGGTGGATAATCATTATTCGTCAGCCCACGACATTGCCGTCATGAGTCGTGAACTGCTGAAGCATTCCGGGATTACGAAGTACACCGGTGCCTATCAGGATTATCTTCGCAAAGACTCGGAAAAGCCATTCTGGCTGGTGAACACGAACAAGCTGGTTCGTTTTTATGAAGGGGCAGATGGTTTGAAAACAGGTTATACATCCGAAGCGAAGTTCTGCCTGTCCGCAACAGCGTCTAAGGACGGACTGCGTGTCGTTTCCGTGGTACTTGGTGAACCCAATACCAAAACACGAAATAGCGAAGTGTCATCGATGTTTGATTATGCCTTTAGTCAATATACGATGAAGGCTCTCTACAAGGCAGGGGATCTGCTGGGCAGTCTGAAGATCGAAAAAGGTGAAGTTGCCGAATTGCCTTTGAATGCCACGCAAAATTATAGTGTGCTGATGCGCAAAGGAGCGAAATCCAATGACATCCGGCATGAATTGCTAGTTGCCAAAGAATTGAAAGCTCCGATCAAGGCTGGACAAAGTATAGGTAAACTGGTGGTGTACCAGGGCAATGACGTCATTAAGGAATTCGACATTCAGGCTCCACAGGACGTGAATAAAGCTGGCTGGTGGAAGCTGTTTAAACGGACTACGTCCAACCTGTTTGATTAAAAGGCGAATTACGCGAGTTGTTCGCATCCTTCGAACATATTTTGTAGTTAAATAGGGGTTTTCTTCTAGTTTTGTCGGGGGGCAGGAAAAGCCTTTGGATACGTAGAAATCCTTGTTCAAGACAGGGAGGAGAGTGGGCAAACGTGAACTTGCATGTGGAAATGGAACACCATCGCGGGATTCTGATTGTACGATTATCCGGGGAGCTGGATCACCATACAGCTGACATGGTACGGATGCAAATGGATGAAGCCATCCAGCGGAGACAAAGCGAGCATCTGGTACTCAGCCTGAAAGATCTGCAATTTATGGATAGTTCGGGCCTGGGTGTCATTTTGGGAAGATACAAGCTCATTAAGAACAAAGGCGGCAAGATGGTGGTCTGTGACGTCAATTCGCCGGTGTACCGTTTGCTGGAAATGTCGGGTCTGTTCAAGATAATGCCGATATACGAAAATGAGGGAACTGCTCTCTCAGGTCTGGAGGTCGTCTCATGAATGAAGGAACAGGGACAAATTTCATGAATCTGCAATTCGCGGCCAAGTCAGAGAATGAATCGTTTGCACGGGTAACCGTTGCTGCATTTATCTCCCAGCTTGATCCAACAATGGACGAGCTCAGTGACCTGAAGACGGTCATTTCGGAAGCCGTGACCAACAGCATCATCCATGGATACAACAACAACTCTGAAGGTGTTGTCTCTATCCAGGCCGAGATTCGGGAAGACATGATCACGATTATTGTGGAAGACCGCGGTGAAGGTATCGAAGATCTTGAACTGGCCAAGCAGCCGTTATATACGTCCAAACCCGAACTTGAGCGGTCGGGCATGGGCTTCACCATTATGGAAAACTTTATGGATGAATTCGAAGTCAGCAGTGAGCCCGGCAGAGGCACCTCCATCAAGATGAAAAAAAGGATTGAATCCAAGAAAGCATTGTATAATTAGGGGTTGGTGTTCTTATGGATGCTGAAGTGAAACCATCTTCACAGACCTATTTGGACGATGCCGAGGTCAAACGGCTGATTGCGCTCAGTCAGTCGGGTGACCATGTTTCGCGGGATACGCTGGTGAACTGCAACATCAGACTCGTCTGGTCCGTCGTACAGCGTTTTATGAACAGGGGATATGATCCGGAAGATCTGTTCCAGATTGGTTGTATCGGTCTGCTCAAGTCAGTAGACAAATTTGATCTCAGTTATGACGTGAAGTTCTCAACCTACGCGGTACCGATGATCATCGGAGAAATCCAGCGATTCCTGCGAGATGACGGTACCCTGAAGGTCAGTCGTTCACTGAAAGAGATGGCGAATAAAGTCCGCAAAAAAAGGGACGAACTGTCCAAACACCTGGATCGACTGCCAACGATTAAGGAAGTTGCCGCAGAGTTGGGAGTAACCCCGGAGGAAGTCGTATTTGCCCAGGAAGCCAACAAACCGCCGACCTCTATCCATGAGACGGTATTTGAGAATGACGGTGATCCCATTACATTAATGGACCAGATTGCCGACGAGTCTCAGGAACGTTGGTTTGACAAACTGGCTCTGAACGAAGCCATCGGTGGTCTCAGCGAGCGGGAGCGTTTAATCGTCTATCTACGGTATTACCGGGATCAGACGCAGTCCGAGGTTGCCAGCAGGCTGGGGATATCTCAGGTGCAGGTATCCCGTCTGGAGAAAAAAATACTGCAATCCATCCGCGACCAGATCGCGCAGTGATTCGGGGATTGCAACAACAATATTGGCGCTTATGCACCAATATACGACAACTAACAACCTTCTATCGCGCGTTATGGCGAGGGAGGTTATTTGTTGTTAATTCAGTGAGATCCCGAACGATTGGACTGCATGACCAGCATCATGCCAAGAATACATGCCGTACCGATCCATTGATAGATGCCAAAGGGTTCATGAAGCCATATGACGGTTGTTCCAACCGCAGCAAGGGGCTCTGCGCTCCCGAGTAGACTGGTCTCTTTGGGAGAAAGCCTTTTGAGACTTGCGATATAAAACCAAAAAGCAATCATGGTTCCAAAAAGGATCGTAAATATCAAATAACCGTAAGTTTTAAGGCTGATGCTCGCAAAATTCATGACCCAGGGCGGGTGAATAAAACTCATTCCCAGACCACCGATGATCATAGCCCAGCCAACCACAACAAGTGAATCGAACCTTGTAATTAATTGCACGGCATACAGCGTATAAAATGCAGCGGAAATCCCGGATAACAACCCCCATATAACTGCAAGCCAGGAGACAGATAACTGCGTAAACGAGCCGTTCGTTAGCAGGAGGAAACACCCTCCGAGAGCCAGTACGGCGCATGCAACATCATTTCGTGTAAGGACAGACTGTTTCTGGAGGGCGATGTAAATCATGATCATAACAGGGGACAGGTATTGCAGCAGTGTAGCTACTGCGGAATTGCCATGTTTAATGGATGCCATGTAGGTATATTGAACGGCAAGCATGCCCACCAGTCCAAAAATGATCAGCTGTATTGCTGTTTTCTTATTTCTCCACACATCCCAAATCTGAACTCTTCCACGTGTAAACGATTGAATAACCAAAAGGAGTAGCCCAGCAATCAGCAATCGAACAGTTACATACCAGTTGACCTCAATGCCATCCAGTTGAAACAGTTTTTGAGATACCGTACCTCCGACTCCCCAACATATTGCTCCCGTCAGGACGAGTAAAATACCTGAATATTTGGATTTTGCAAAAGTTATCATGCTTGTCGCCTCACCTTAAATATAAGAATAGTGTTATATTAAGGAGAAATTCAGTACATTAATATCAATATCGCACTTAAAAATATAACAATATTGAGATGAGGCCTATGCAGAATATTGAATTTATCATTGATCACAATTTGAAAGAAATGACGGAACACCGCACCGATGCATTATCGGTAGCCTGTTATGAGACAACCATTGTTCAACATGTTCACGGACATATTCCTCTCCACTGGCATGATGAATTGCAGTTTGTTGCTGTTCTTCAAGGTAAGGCATTGTTCCATATCAACGATCAAAAAATAGCAGTACCCAAAGGTGACGGGATTTTTATCAACAGTGGTATGATGCATATGGCCGAAGATCACGGTGTGAGCGAGAACTGCATTTATTTATGTCTGAATTTGTCCCCACACGTTATCATGCCTTCGGAATTGTATATGAAGTATGTACATCCATATGTAACAGCAACTAATTTGCCTTTTCTGTATATCGAAAGAACGGATGTGTGGGGAGAACAGTTCCTGGACACAATTGCACGGATTAGAGGAGAGTTTGTGGACCAAGTTCCGTTTTATGAAGTGAATGTTGCTTCTGCGGTGCTGGATATGTGGAAAATGTTGATTATGAATGGATATTCCCTGGAACATGATCCATCGGAGATGAGCAGAAACAAGCGAATGAAAGACATGTTGCAATGGATTCATCTCAACTATGCTGACCCGATCAGGCTGGAAGATATTGCGAGGATGGGACAGTTAAGTCGATCAGAGACATGTCGTTACTTCAAGCAAATATTGAGAACAACACCCATGCAATATGTGATAGAGTACCGTATCCAAAGAAGCATTGAACTTTTACAACTCTCCGAACGAAGTATTACCGAAATTGCCTATGAAGTCGGTTTTAACAGCACAAGTTATTACATTAATCAGTTTCGCAAAACAATGAATTCAACCCCTTTACAATTCAAAAGGAAATTGAGTCAACAAAGGAATCCGTAATATTTTTTAAAGTAATTCTTGAGCTGTAAGTCTATCAACCAACACCGGAGAGTCGCCCATAAGGCGACTCTTTTGATATGGAATACAATGCTCCACACTCAGTTTCCCTCAACCTGATCAATAGCCGCTCCCCGTCTAAGCAAAAATAACCTCAAAAACTCATCTTATAAATCCCTTCCTTCCCACTCCCTAGCATATTTATTACAACGTTTGGAAATGGGAGGACGATGGGTAGCGGAGGGATGGATTCGGTCAAAAGGAGCAAAGCGTGAGGGCTTGCCTAATGATACAGATGCAACGCAGACGGCAGATTAAACCTGAAGAAGCGAAGCGTTCGCCTTTGTCTCCAAATTTCTAACACTTAGAAATCAATCAGAAGAATTTGGAGACAACAGCGATCAGAAGGTTGGTCTGCCGTCGGAGTGTCTGCGTGTATCCTCCCCCGAGCAACAGCGATCAATGACCGATCCATCCCGCAGCGCCCGCACCATCCTCCCGATCTTTTTCCAACCCGTTTGTAATAAATTTGCACATTCTTCAAATACTAACCTAAATTACGCAGCAAAGGAGTGTTATGGATGTCTCAGACGCCCACTCCAATGGTCTACGTTCGACTGCGCAGCCGCATTCGCATCCAGAGGGGCAGGGCAGTCAAGCTTGGAGACATTGCACATGTACTGACCACTTCTGAAAATCAGGAGAGCAGGCTACTGGAGCTTGAACTTTTGCGTCCTGGACCGGAGGATGGCAATCTGATCCTCATTGATATATTACAGATTATTCCCCGAATTCGGCACATCTTGCCGGAGGTCAGTGTTGAACTGATGGGATCAGGTCATACGTTGGTTGAAGTCATCGCGGGAAATGGTCAACCTTCCAAGTCCCTGTTCATTTTGGTGTGGTTACTTCTTTTCTTCGGATCAGCCTTAACCATAATGAATTTTCATGCCGATGTGAACATGCAGGAAGTTCAGATTCGAATTGTGGAGATGCTCACTGGGCATCGGGACGAACATCCCTACCTGTTCCAAGTGGCATATTCGATTGGCATTGGATTCGGAATGGCAGTATTTTTTAATCACTTGTTCAAGAAAAAGTGGAATGAGGAGCCTACCCCGCTGGAAGTGGAGATGTTCCTATACCAGCAAAATGTAGATCAATATGTGGTCATCGAGGAAAGCGAACGGATGCATGAGCAGGAACGCAGGGAGATGAATGCGGATGAGCGTTCTTAATGGAGCAATCAGCATTGTATTGGGTATTGCCGGAGGAATTGCCGTAGGAAGCGGCGTAATTGCGCTTATTCTGGTGCTCGATATGATTCCCAGGTTGGCTCAACTTACGCAAACGTATGACAAGACTCACTGGTACGAAGGGGCGCTAATCGGTGGTTCACTGCTCGGAACGGTGGCGGACTTCTGGCATTGGAAAATGCATGGGGTGCTGCTGCTTAGCCCGATCGTAGGGTTGTTCTGTGGTGTGTTCATCGGTCTGCTCGCCGCAGCACTCACCGAGGTGCTTAATGTACTGCCCGTGCTAGCTAAACGATTAGGCATGAAACCTTATTTGTTTGGATTACTGCTCGCTATGATTTTGGGTAAAATGACAGGTTCCCTGTTTGATTTCTTTATATATCAACGGTAACTGGTGGCCATAGGAGGATGGAAGATGGATGAACGAACGGAGCACACAGGCCAGGAACATAGTGAAGGTATAACGGAAGAGATGCTGCACAAGTCTGCATATGAGATTCAGAAGGAAGAAGAGGAGAAAGCGTACAATAAGAAAAAACAAAATGAGATGTCCGACAGTATTGAGGAATCCGTACAGTATTGGCAGGAAAATGATGATATTTCCCCTCGGATGAGTGAAAACAAAAATACGCTCAAGCAAGTTCTCGGACTTGGGGAATCCTTTGATGTGGATATGAGAGAGATGGTGCTGGGTGGCAAACATGTGGGATTGCTTCTTTTGACGGGTTTTGCCAAGGATGAGATCCTACTGGAAGTATTAAAAAGGTTAACCTATCTCACGCCTGATCAGGTATCCGAGCACGCACTAAAATCTTATTTCGACTGTTACATTCCCCATATACAGGTGGAAAAAGTCGAGAAGATGAGTGCGGTCATTAACAAGGTTCTTACAGGTATGAGTGCATTGTTCGTTGAAGGGGATCGCTCGGTCCTAGTAATGGATACCCGGAGTTACCCGGTTCGTTCACCAGAAGAACCTTCATTGGAAAGGGTAGTCCGAGGTTCCAGAGATGGCTTTACGGAAACCCTCCTGACTAACGTAACCTTGGTGCGCCGCAGAATACGCGACCCTGGACTTAAGTTTGAGATCATGCAGGTGGGGCGGAGAACACAAACCGATGTCTGCGTGGTATACATTGACGATATTGTGGATAAAGTGCAGGTGGACTCAGTCCGTGAGAAAATTCAGCGGGTGGATATCGATGGTATTCCCGCCGCAGATAAACAGCTGGAGGAAGCGATTATCAACAAGGGATGGAACCCATTCCCACTCGTTCGATATTCGGAGCGGCCGGATGTAACAGCATCCCATCTGCTGGAGGGCAGAGTCGTCATTTTCGTTGATACTTCTCCCAGTGTAATGATTTTGCCAACGACGTTCTTCGACCTGTGTGAACATGCAGAGGAAAATAGACAGACGGCATTGATGGGGACGTATTTACGATGGGTTCGTTTTGCAGGGATTCTCATATCGCTGTTTTTGCTGCCCCTATGGCTTCTCATGGTAATAGAACCTTCGCTCAAACCGATGGGGCTGGACTTCATTGGTCCACAGGAAAATGTGAAGTTGCCCCTGATTTTGCAGTTTCTTCTCATAGAGCTTGGTGTCGATCTATTGCGGATGGCTGCGGTTCATACACCTACACCTCTGGCATCGGCCATGGGTTTAATCGCGGCCATTCTCGTTGGAGATATTGCTGTGAAAACGGGATACTTTGTTAATGAGGTTGTACTCTATATGGCCATTGCAGCCATTGGAATGTTTGCCACACCAAGTTACGAGTTGGGACTTGCCAACAGGTTAGTCAGACTGTTTTTACTCATAGCAGTAGCGATATTCAAAGTTCCGGGATTGGTTGTTGGCTGTACATTGCTCATATTGGCACTCACCGTTCACCGGTCATATAATTCTTCGTATCTATGGCCTTTTATACCGTTTAATGCAAAGGCCTTGGGCAACTTTTTATTCCGGCTGCCTTTACTGGAAAATAAAAAACGTCCATCATTCAACAAAACCCGTGACAACACCAAAATGTCCGATGATCCGGACGGTGAACTGCGAAAAAGTAAAAAACACAAATGATCTTCCGAAAAATCCATTCATCTCGCCGCCTAATTTGATATACTGGTGTAAAATCATTGGAATAGCAACTGTTCCAGTATACAAAAAAGTGAGGAATGCAGATTATGTATTTACATGGTACAAGTAAAATAAATGCGCAAGGGCATCTGGAGATTGGCGGAGTGGATGCAACAGATCTGAAAGAACAATTTGGAACTCCCCTGTATGTTGTGGACGAGCAATTGGTTCGCGAGCGTTGCAGAGAGTACATGGAAGCATTCCGCGCTTCCGGCTTGGGTTTCCAGGTTGCATATGCAAGTAAAGCATTCTGTGTAATGGCGATGTGTGCACTTGCAGCTGAAGAAGGACTTTCCCTGGATGTTGTATCTGATGGTGAACTGTTCACTGCACTGCAAGCAGGATTCCCGGCTGAGCGCATTCACTTCCACGGTAACAACAAAACGCTGGAAGAAATCGAAATGGCTCTTGATGCAGAGATTGGATGCTTTGT
The DNA here is from genome assembly GCF_055687625.1 of Paenibacillus sp. CB74. Lineage (NCBI taxonomy): Bacteria > Bacillati > Bacillota > Bacilli > Caryophanales > Paenibacillaceae > Paenibacillus > Paenibacillus sp. CB74. The sequence goes on from NZ_CM146009.1 coordinate 902,937, forward strand.
TGTTGATAACTTCAATGAATTGCATCTGTTGCAGGCTGTAGCTGCGGACAAAAATCGTAAAGTAAACATTTTGCTTCGTGTGACGCCTGGTGTTGAGGCCCATACGCATGAATATATTTCCACTGGTCAAACGGATTCCAAGTTTGGATTCGATATCGACAATGGTACAGCATTTGAAGCGATTGAACTGGCTTCCAAGCAGTCTAACCTGGTATTGCTCGGTGTGCATTCCCACATCGGTTCCCAGATCTTCGAAGTTGAAGGCTTCCAGATGGCTGTTCAACGTGTTGCTGAATTTGCAGCAAGCGTATATGAACGTCTTAACGTTGCTTTCAAAGTGGTTAACCTTGGTGGTGGATTCGGAATCCGTTATATCGACGGAGATACACCGCTTGAAGTTGCGCAATACGTGAAGGCTATTACAGACGCAGTTAAAAATCATTTTGCCCAAATTGGCTATGCCGTACCTGAGATCTGGGTTGAACCAGGCCGTAGCATCGTGGGTGAAGCGGGAACAACGCTGTATACCGTTGGAACAAGCAAAGACATTCCGGGCGTGCGTAAATACGTTGCTGTTGACGGTGGTATGACCGATAACCCTCGTCCTGCTTTGTATGAATCCAAGTACGAAGCTGTTCTTGCTAACCGTGCGAATGAGGCTGCTCAGGAAACGGTATCCGTTGCGGGTAAATGTTGTGAGAGTGGCGATATGCTGATCTGGGATCTGGACCTGCCAAAAGTGGAAAGTGGTGATCTGCTCGCTGTAGCTTGCACAGGTGCGTATAACTACTCCATGGCGAGCAACTACAACCGGATTCGTCGCCCAGCTGTTGTGTTTGTCAAAGACGGTCAAGGAGATGTCGTGGTACGCCGTGAGACGTATCAGGATATCATCCAGAATGACCTGGTACCAGCGCGTATTGGCAAACAACCAGTAACTCGCTAATTCGTCAAAGATAATGCGTTTCTGGATGATTCAGGATATAGAGATTCTATAGTTGAAGCAGATGAAAAGGGAACTTCCTTTTTCGTCTGCTTTTTACGTATTCGGACTAAATTGTGAAAAAAGTTGCCGTTTTTTTGCGATCCAGTCATTTTCGGTGTACACTAAGAAAAGTGCTGTAATGCTTGACCCAGGGTCATGCGTTTTGGCACCATTAACGATGGTCAATACGAAAGGAGTCATTTACATATGGCGAAACAAGCGAAAATTAAATTGGCAAACGGCGGAGAAGTTCTGATCGATCTGTTCGATCAAGAAGCTCCCAACACAGTAGCAAACTTTGAGAAACTGGCTAACTCCGGTTTCTACAATGGTCTTACATTCCACCGCGTTATCCCGGGCTTCGTAGCTCAAGGCGGATGCCCTAACGGTACTGGTGCAGGTGGCCCAGGTTACACAATCAACTGTGAAATCAACCCGAACAAACATGAGCGTGGAACACTGGCTATGGCACATGCTGGCCGTAACACAGGTGGAAGCCAGTTCTACATCTGCTACCAACCACAACCACATTTGGATGGACAACATACTGTATTTGGTAAAGTAACTAAAGGTATGGAGTTCGTGGACGCTTTGGAAGGTAAAGACAAAATGGAGACTGTTGAAGTTGTAGAAGCTTAATAAGCTTTGTAACGTTGACTTACTTGATTTAAACTCGGAGTGCTTCTTTTTATAGAAGCACTTTTTTTATTTTCATCATGAAATAGTGCAAAATGAGCATAATGGATCTGGCGAAAGTTCTGGCATGGGGTTATTCTGTCGTTAGACGAAGCGACAAGGGAGGATGAAGAACCTTTGAATACAGTGGATCAATTACGTTTGTTAAAACAAGTCTATAGCGGACCCACACGATGGGACGAGGAACTACAGGCATCCCGACATGATGTTTCTCAGAGTATATCCACACCGGATTTAGAAGCGCTTGAGACAGCGGGGCATGAACCGAACAGGTTTGTACGTCCGGGGCATGATGAAACGATCAGTGAGCTGAAACAACTTGCAAATCAATGGACGATAAATGAAGCAGCACAGGCCTTTGTCGCATCGATGTGGTCAGCACCCATGATCTGGCGCTCGCTGATTACGGGCAAGCTTATTGCAAGCGGTATGCCAAGCCATGAACACACGCCATATCCATCTTCGAGTACTTGTCAGATCTGCGGATTAAGCGTAGATCAAGCAACCGACTCGACGTTGCAATGGTATTGGCGCATGACCAATGGAACACCTTTGGATGGTGATCCCTTTGGGCAAGTACTGGCACTCCGAGAGCTAGCTGCCGCGCAGGAGCTTCCAATACCTAATGATTACGACCGCTGTACACTCCGTGCGGTGTTAACGGTGCTGCGCCAATTACCTCCAAAAACACGCTACAGCAAAGCAGCAATAGCACTCAAGAAGGAACGTCTTTTGCCTACACAAAAGGAATATGCCTATCGTGACTTGCTTGAGACATTAGCTCTGATTGGCATACTGGATACGCCGGAACATCCCGGAATGATCACGGAATTTACTTCTTACATACAGCGTGACGCGCGCCCCAATGTGCGGGTTGAGGTACAGGCGCCTCTGGCGTGGTGGGACTCATCTATCGGAATCAATGAGAACAACCTGAACAAGATATTCCATGATTTTGATCTGAGTAATATATCTCTTGCGGATAAGCCTGAAGAGAGTCCACCTGTAAAGGAAACGATCCTGGGAGCATTGGAGAAGATGAGAAGTGTTCGAGGGAAAGTGCCAAAGAAATCTCCTGATGCAGGCACAGGGGAGGCAGAAGCTGGAGATGTGTATGCTGTTCGGGTCAGGGAAGGTGTATGGGTGACGGTATACTGTCATGAAGTCAGAGACAAACGCGTTATCGTTGAATATCTCGATGGTGTCTTTCCTGACATGCCGGGAAAAACCGATTTGCAGAGAACGTTTCGACCGAGGACGACTGGACGCTGGCAATGCTCGGCTATCGCGATCGATTCCACAAGTTGGGTCAGAAGAGTTGCGAGAGGTATTCCGCTTCCCAGTTCGCCGCTGCCAGAACCTGACCGCTTGCCCTTTCACAATGCCAAAGATTTGAAGCATATGGTGCGTTGGTGTTTTCCTGATATGTAGAATGCTGTGATGGAACTGAGAAGGATGTAAACTAAAATCTAAAATCTAAAAACTTAAAAATCGTGTCTCTTAGTGAGATGCGGTTTTTTTTGCTGTATCTTAGCTTATTAAAAGTTAGTATGTGACAAAAAGGAACAAAAAACAATTGATTTTTTGGCATTAAAGTGCTAACATCCAATTAATAACGAAAGCAATCCTTCAGGGCAGGGTGCAATTCCCTACCGGCGGTGATGCAGGGAGTGTAAGGACACATGTCCAGCACTTGATGCAAAGTCCGTGACCTGTCTGCCTGTGGCAGATGGCTGATCTGGTGTAATTCCAGAACCGACAGTATAGTCTGGATGGGAGAAGGAGAGGTGCAGACCTAACAGGTTTGCATTCAGCAGGAGTTGGCTGTACAGTCACGATGTGTTTGTCATTCACTGTGCAGGGAAGATCCGGTTAGGCCGGACAGTTCCATACATATGCCACACGATAAAGCTCTTTACCTGTAATTGATGTTCATTAAGGTATGTGTCTATTTTCACTTGCCCGAAATGAAGTTTTGGGCAAAGTGTTGGCGTGCTGTATCCATTTGACTCCTGTTGTTGACATTTGTCTCTCATCATCCCCATCGAACGGTTGTTCGACGGGGATTTTTTAATAAACAAGACTTTAAACCGCGGGGTGAACGGATTTGGAAATGATCAATGATGAATTTTATATGGCACTGGCACTAGATATGGCGGAACGAGCACAGGGACAGACGGGAATTAATCCGGTTGTTGGATGTGTGGTTGTGAAAGAGGGGCGTATTGTAGGCCTTGGGAGCCATCTGAAACGTGGAACCGGTCATGCGGAGGTACATGCACTGAACATGGCGGGCAGCGATGCAGAAGGCAGTACGGTATACGTTACACTTGAGCCCTGCAGTCATTATGGCAAGACGCCACCTTGCAGTGAACGCCTGATTCATGAAAAGGTAAAACGTGTTGTGGTATGTTGTGAAGATCCAAATCCGCAAGTATCCGGCAGAGGCATAAGCATGCTTCGTCAACAAGGCATTGAAGTTGAAGTTGGCGTACTGCGTGAGCGTGGAAGACGCATGAATGAAAAATTCATTAAATTTATTACAACAGGCCTTCCTTTCGTGACACTGAAAACGGCTACGACTTTGGATGGGAAAATTGCCACTCGCAGCGGAGACAGTAAGTGGATCTCCAACGAGTCCGCTCGTGAGATTGTGCATGCCCTTCGTCATCGTCACCAAGGCATTATGGTTGGTGTCGACACGGTGATCGCAGATAATCCGGAGCTTACAACCCGCTTGCAAGTGGAAGGCATCAGCCCGGTACGAATCGTGGTGGATTCCAAGTTGCGTCTTCCAGTAGGTTCCAAAATGGTTAAGGATGGTCTTGCTCCAACATGGGTATTGACAACAGACGAAGCCAGTCCTGAAGCTGCTGAACGTTTGGAAGCCTACGGTGTTGAAATTATCCGCTGTGGTCCTGGACCACGTGTGGATCTGTTAAACGGACTTAGCAAGTTGGGTGAGCGTGAGATTGGTTCGATTTTGCTTGAAGGCGGAGGCACTCTGAATGGAGCGATGCTGGAGGCACGGTTGGTCGATCGACTGCTCATGTTTATCGCTCCTAAGATTGTAGGCGGTTATGATACACCTGGCAGTTTCCGCTTCGAGGGTGTGGAACGTATGAATCAGGCAATTCAATTGAATCAGTTGGAGATCGAACAAGTTGGAGATAATATCAGCATTGGCGGTATTCCGGTGTGGCCTGAATAAATAAATTAAACAAGGGAGGCGGCAGCATGTTTACCGGTTTGGTGGAAGAAGTTGGTCAGATCCGGCGTATTGGTCGGAAAGGCGAAGCGATGGTCCTGAATATCGGAGCTTCCGCCATCATGGACGATCTGAAGATAGGTGATAGTGTAGCAGTGAACGGAGTATGTTTAACTGCGACAACGTTGGAAGGTGGCGGCTTTACCGCCGATGTCATGCCTGAAACGTATCGCCATACCAATCTCAGTCAGCTGCAATCCGGCAGTAAAGTTAATCTGGAGCGGGCCATGCAATCCGGTGGCCGTTTTGGCGGACATATCGTTCAGGGCCATGTCGATGGTACTGGAGTGATTGGCAGTATAACACGTGATCAGAATGCGATTGTGTTTGAGATCAAGCCGGATGATCACCAGTTGTTCAAATACCTGATCCCCAAAGGATCGGTTACACTGGATGGCATTAGCTTGACCGTTGTCCATACATCGGATACCGCATTCACGGTTTCCATTATCCCGCATACCATTGGTGAAACTGTACTAAATGTGAAAAAGACAGGGGATACCATTAATATCGAATGCGATATTTTGGGCAAATATGTGGATCATCTGCTCCAGTATGGGAGAGGACATCGAGAGACGGGTGCTGGCAAGCCGCGCAGTATCAGTGAAGATTTTCTCGCCAATCACGGATTTGCATAAATAGAGAAAGAAATAAACTGGAGGTGGGACAATGTCAGAACAATCCATTTTGGACACGATAGAAGCAGCCATATATGATCTCATGCGTGGCAAACCCGTCATTGTTGTGGATGATGAAGATCGGGAGAATGAAGGCGATTTTATCGCTTTGGCTGAAAAGGCGACACCTGAAGTCATTAATTTCATGATTACTGAAGGTAGAGGTCTGGTCTGTGTTCCGATTACACAACAACGTGCGGATGAACTTAACTTGAAACCAATGGTTCAACAAAATACGGATTTCCACGGAACTGCCTTCACGGTCTCTGTGGACCACAAAGATACCACAACCGGTATCTCGGCACATGAACGCTCTATTACTGTGAAAGGTCTGATCGATCCTGAGGCGAAAGCCGGGGACTTCCGTAAGCCTGGTCACATGTTCCCGCTGATTGCAAAAGACGGCGGTGTACTTCGTCGTGCGGGCCACACAGAAGCGGCAGTAGATTTGGCCATTATGTGTGGTTCGTATCCCGCAGGCGTTATCTGTGAAGTGATTAAGGAAGATGGCACAATGGCCAGACTTCCGGATCTGCAGGAGATTGCCCGCAAACATGATCTGAAGCTGATCAGTATTCAGGACATGATTCGTTACCGTAATGAAAAAGAACAGCTGGTTCAACGTGAAGTGGCTGTACGTATGCCAACAGACTTTGGCGAGTTTCAAGCAGTGGCCTATACAAATGCTGTAGACAACAAGGAACATGTGGCTCTGGTTAAAGGTGAGATTGATGGTTCCAAACCTGTACTTGTACGGGTACACTCTGAATGTCTGACAGGCGATGTATTCCATTCCCATCGTTGTGACTGTGGTCCTCAGTTTGATGCGGCACTCAAACAGATCAATGAAGAAGGCAACGGCGTACTGCTTTATATGAGACAGGAAGGTCGAGGCATTGGACTCATCAACAAACTCAAAGCTTACAAGCTGCAAGAGGAAGGTCTGGATACGGTGGATGCAAACCTGAAGCTGGGATTTGCTGCCGACTTGCGTGATTATGGAATTGGCGCCCAAATTCTGAAAGACCTTGGGGTTCGTCAGATCAGACTGCTAACCAATAATCCTCGTAAAATTAAAGGTCTTGAAGGATATGGACTTGAAGTCGTAGAGCGTGTTGCGATCGAAATGAAAGAGAACGAGGACAATACGGTGTATCTTCATACGAAGCAAGCCAAGCTGGGGCATATGCTCAAGTTTGATGATATCGAGCAGAACGAACAGTAAATGCGTTTTAGATGAACAACGTTCACCATGTAATTTATGGAATTGATTACTTAGGAATTTCCGTTACTTACATTACATTATACCGTTAGGGAGATGATTTGAATGCCACAATTTTTCGAAGGACATTTAGTATCAGAAGGATCCAGATATGGAGTTGTCGTTGGACGTTTCAACGAATTTATCACCAGTAAATTGCTTAGCGCAGCGCTCGATGCATTCAAACGTCACGGTGTGCAGGATGATGAAGTAGATGTAGCCTGGGTTCCAGGAGCGTTCGAAATCCCTTTGATTGCGCAGAAGATGGCAGAGAGCGGCAAGTATGATGCAGTGATTACCCTGGGAACCGTTATCCGTGGATCAACTACACATTACGATTATGTGTGCAACGAGATGGCTAAAGGGGTAGCAGCAATTAACCTGAAAACTGGCGTGCCTACGATCTTCGGATTGGTTACGACAGAAAATATTGAACAAGCGATTGAACGTGCCGGAACCAAGGCGGGTAACAAAGGTTGGGATGCAGCTACGGCGGCAATTGAGATGGCAAACTTGACGAAACAGCTAAAATAGTGCTTATTTAATAGTAGTGCCCTGCTATGCGCAGACGAAGACGGGAGACCGGATTCGGACGGCTTGGCAGGGTTTTGTATTTTTCTGGCGGGAGGATTCGTCTAGTGACGGTAGTTACATACAAACTGGAGACTTTTGAAGGGCCTTTGGATCTGCTGCTTCACCTGATTGACAAGGCTGAAATTCATATCCAGGATATTCCCATCAGCGATATTACCGATCAATACATGGCGTATCTGCATTCGATGCAGGAACTGGAACTGGATATTACAAGTGAATTTCTGGTCATGGCTGCTACACTGCTGTCGATCAAGAGCAAACTTCTACTGCCCAAACCACCGGTAATTGAAGACTTCGAGGATTATGATTTTATGGAAGAAGAAGATTATGATCCACGTGCAGAGCTCATTGCACGTCTGATAGAATATCGCAAGTACAAGGGAATTGCGCGACATCTTCATGAACGTGAGTGGGAACGCAGCCTTATATTTTCCAAAGAGCCCGAGGATCTGCGCCCTTATATGCCTGTAGAAGCTCCTTCGAACCCGGTTGAGGGATTACATACCTCTGACCTGATTGCAGCATTTCAGATGGCGCTACGCAAGGCTGAGAAGCGTACAACCGTAACCCGTATCAAACGGGATGAGATTTCGGTTAAGGACCGGATACGGGATGTCATCGGCGCTTTGGAAAGTATGGGGCCGGGAGGCAGACTGTTATTCTCCAAATTGATGGATGAGCATATCTATCGCCATGAGATTGTTGTCACTTTTCTGGCGGTGCTGGAACTGATGAAGATGAAGCAGATTGTCTGTTATCAGGAACGGTTGTTTGAGGATATCGTTATGGAGTGGAGAGGGGAAACAAAGAATCATGGATTTTCCGAAATTGAAATCGATTATTGAAGGCCTGCTGTTTTTGTCCGGAGAAGAGGGTCTAAGCATCAAACAAATTGCCGAGATCGTCGACCAGCGAGTGGAGCTTGTAACGGACGCGATTGAGGAGATGATTCATGAATTTTCACAGCAGGGTCGAGGTGTACAGATTCTCAAGATTGCTGGCGTAGTTCAGCTGGGTACCTTGCCTGAGCATGCTGTGTATTTTGAGAAACTGGCGTATTCACCAGCACGAACCTCCTTATCCCAGGCGGCGCTGGAGACGTTGGCCATCGTGGCGTACCGGCAGCCGATTACCCGGGTTGAGATTGAGGAGATTCGCGGTGTAAAATCGGAGCGGGCTATTCATACACTTGTGAATAAGGATCTGATCATTGAAGTGGGACGAGCGGAGGCAATCGGACGCCCCATTTTGTACGGAACGACCAAGTCATTTCTGGATTATTTCGGACTAGCTTCAATCAAAGACCTTCCGGAACCAGGGTTGTTTGAAGATTCGGAAAACCTGGAGGAAGAGACACAACTGTTGTTCAACAAACTGGATTTGCAACAATTGGAACCGGAAAGCGCTGATCCGACAGATGATGGGAGTCAAATAGACAACGAAGACGATAATACGGATTCATCATTCTAATTTGCAAATTCATGATAACCGACACCCAGCAGTGGAGTCGGTTATTTGTGCATTGTTTTAGATAGATTGAACTAAAGATTTTACACATAACGGAGAGGACAGAAATAATCTGAAGAAACGGAGTGTTCGTCTAAAAGCTTTCTGAAAGAAAGCTGCATCGGAAGCATACGCTTATCCCCGGATTTACCCTTTAGAGAAGGGAATCAAAAAAATCTGGGGATAACAGCGATCGGAAGGTTATTCTGTCATCGGAGTGACCAGTGTAACTAATCTTAAGTCCAAATTTGTCTATATAAAAGGTTACGGACCGGTTCCAAATAAATCTGAAATGGGATTTTTAGGTCAGACGTGAATTTTTTCCTATCCAGAGTGCCATACTAGACGAGAAAAGAATTGAGGGCTTGGAGGTAAGGCCTGTGTGGATTTGGCTTGGAGGAATCGGTTTATTGTTCGCATTGCTGATTGCCGCAGTCCTCATCTCAAATGTTCATGTACATTTTACATTCAGTAAGCATAAAAGTGATGATTACGCCAATATTAATGTTCGTATTCTTTATGGAATTGTGCGGATTAACTATGAGATCCCGAGTATTGTTTTTCGCAATATGAAGGAAGGTTTTCTGGTCAAGACTGAACAGTCCATGAATCATTCCAGAGGGGAAGCCCAGGGTAGTGAGCGGGTGAACAAACGTAAAGTCAAAAAGTGGGCCAAAGATGTAAAGGTTATGCTAAGAGCGACTGATGCACTCAAGCTGTGGCTCAAGCAAACACTCATGCATGTGCATATGACTCAACTGTCCTGGTCTACCCACATCGGCGTTGGCGATGCAGCATACACCGCGGTGCTGACGGGCTGGGTGTGGAGTATCAAGTCCATTATTGTTGGTTTTCTCACCTATCAGATTCGGTTCGATGAGACACCCGTGCTTCAGGTGATGCCGGTGTGGTCAGACGAAATGGAGTTCAGAACAGAGCTCGATTGCAGAGTAAAGATTCGGATTACAGCTCTTTTGATCGCTGGATTTACACTGCTAACCCGTGTGCTCCAAGTCGAAGGCGGATGGCGGATGTGGCTTCAGCTTCTTCAAGAACAACGCCGTAAGCGTAAGGAGAAGCGAAAGCAAAAGAAAAAACTTAGTGGGACAGCACTGTAGATGTCCATCTTAGTCGGTCTGTTTTTGGGAGTGTGAGGTTGGAGTTCAGTGAGTGTACTTAAATTGCTTATTTACATAAGTCCCTTCAAGTTTGGGGATGATATGGTTAGATCAAACCTAGCTTACATTGAAACTGGAGGGAATTAAAATGTCAGATCATCCAATTCAAGGCTTAATGGAAACCGCTATGGAGAATATCAAGGCCATGGTGGATGTCAATACAATTGTTGGCGATGCAGTAGAAACACCGGATGGTACCGTGATTCTGCCAATCAGTAAGGTGGGATTCGGATTTGCTGCCGGTGGTAGTGATTTTCACGTCAATGGAGAAAGTAATGGCAAAAGTGGTGCCACGGGGACTTCTACTGAACATGCCAGTTCAGCAAAAGTGGCTTCTCCATTTGGTGGCGGTAGCGGCGGCGGTGTATCCATACGTCCTATTGCGTTCCTGGTGGTAGGTAAACAGGGGGTACACATTGTGCCACTTGATAACTCCACACATCTGTTTGAGAAACTCATTGACTCTACGCCTTATGTTCTTGATCGAATTCAAGGCATGTTCCAACGTAATACAACACCAACGAATACAACAGATGTACCGGTTACACCAGATCCTTCAACCTATAGCTGAATAAGTTGGTCATGATCCCTCCCGCATCCAAGCGTGAGGGATTTTTGCTGTTTGTTTGGTGAATGGTGAGTGGTTTTTTGAAGGTTTTTGTATTGTATGAGACTTATGTCTATGATCCGCCTAACCTAGACATGAAATAGGTTATGGAAGGGGGAACGTTAATGCACAGAGACACCGTTTTTATGGTTTTGTTTGGCTGGCTGCTATCGGCAGTCGTGTATTTGGTAGGAGGGATTGATCACCTGTTTATTGCAGTGACCATCTTTGTGGGGCTGGATTACATCACAGGCGTAATGTCTGCATGGTATAGGAAGGAGTTATCCAGCAGGGTTGGATGGTGGGGGCTTGCTCGTAAGTCATTGACATTTGTTTTTGTCATTATTGCACATCAACTGGATATGGTTGCAGGCAACTCCAATGATTTTATGAGAGATGCGATGTTAATGTTCATTATCGGTACAGAAGGAATCAGTATATTGGAGAACCTGGGGAAATTGGGCCTGCCTGTACCAAAGTTTATTACCTCAGCTCTCTTTAAGCTTCGAGGCAATGAAGATCAAGTTGAAGACGAGGGGAAGATGTCATGATACAAATCACCAAAGACTACATCCCGGTTAATAAATACAGCCGAGTCGGACTGAAATTAAAAGCGAAACGTGGAATTGTGATGCATTATACAGCTTCTCCCGGAGCGCCCGCCAAGAATATTAGCAAATACTTTGCGAGCTTGGCACAGCAAGATTCCAACAAAGCAGTTAAAGGCCGCTATGCAAGTGCACATTACTCGGTAGATCGAACTTCGATATATAACAGTCTGCCGGATGATGAATTGGCCTACCATTGCGGGAGCGCAACATACACGAAGGAAGCTCTAGCCAATCTTGGGACATATCCGAACAATAGTACAGTGGGCATTGAGATGTGCATAGAAAAGGATGGCAGTATCCATGAAGATACATTCAATAACGTTGTAGATCTTGCGGTATACCTGATCAAGGAACGAGGCTTCCCACCTGTCTTCTTTACACATAAAGAAGTGGTTGGATGGAAGGAATGCCCACTCCCATGGATTAAACAACCAAACGAATATGAAAGATTCAAGCAAGCAGTACATACAAAATTAAACCCACTACAACCAATAGCAGTCACGGAGGATGATGACATGAATACCGTTTTGGATTACGCACAATGGGCCTGGAATGAACTTGATCAGTACATTGGAGATGCCTATAACGACAAAGTAATCGATGATTGGGCCTGGGTAGAGAAGGTACGCAAAAAGAAGTTAACGTATGGAGAGTTGCTGTTACTGAAGGTCTTGATTGATGAGCGCAGACGCAAAAAGTCCTAACCGTGAGATTCATGTGGATTAGGAGCTAAGGATGCCTGCCGATTAACCATGAGTTAAAGTGTGCTTGATCTTTCAGAAAATAAAAATCTTGTATAATCACGATATGATCAGGATACTCAAGTTCATACTGGATCTGAATCGAGGATTCATCGACGATTCCAATAACCGCGAGTTGATTTGTTTTAATCACATGTGTTGTTGCGGGTGAGCTCATACAACCATCCTTTCGTATATTAAGTCAGAGTCAATAGGGGCGATGAAGAGGTCCATGGTCCCTAGATGACCTATACGAAGCAGGATGGAGAAGATTAAGTTGATTTGATCAAAATGCTTCCGAATTCATAAATATAAATAAAAGCAGAACCCCACGTTGAATGTAATGTGAGGTTCTGCTTATGTAATTATTCTTTTGAGAACTTGTCTAGGGCCTCATCAGTAAGATGGAGTTCTGCAAAAGCCCTGCATATCTTTTGGAAAGATCTAATCGTATTCGTTTCGTACAACATCTCAATGGGATCAAAACCTAACATAACAAGCGAATCCACAAGTTCTGTCTGATCTACTTCAGTATGGTGTAGCGCTTCAAGCAAATTTTCAATAACTGCTAAAAATAAAATGGCCTTATTCACTGTCTCGATCGGTGTCCCCTCCTTCGTAATACTACTAGAATAAGCGGAGGAGGACATAAAATAACGAGAAAGGCCAATTTCTCATTAGTTAATCTATTTAATCTAAAAGTGTGGAGAGAATAATGGGTTGATGTAATTAAAATCTGATGGTAAGCTCTCCCCTTGTATGTAAGATTAAGCTTTTTTGTTTACTTCGTGGAGAATGGAATCAATTAATTCATCATCAATCAGCGTGCTAGCTTTTTCGAGTGCCAACAGAATACCTTGTGGTTGTTCAAAAAAGACTGTAGAGAGAATAGGTGCAACCTCATCTAGATTAATCTTTTCAGCTTTGACCATACTGATCAAGGCAACAACGATCTCATGTCCTTCCACATTACCTTCCATAAATCTTGTTCTTAAATGAGTTGCTACTATTTCAGTCTTTGACTGCGAGTACGCCATTACATTTCCCTCCAACGGTTCGAATATCTTAGCAGAGCTCCTCTTCATGCAAGTTTAAACCAGGTTAGATTAGGAGTTATCTTAACAATAATAAGGCAGATAGTTTAATTTATCAACAGCCACTAAGTCAATAAAATCGGATTGGAATCACCGTTTTATCCAATAAAAAAGACCCGGATAGGGTCATTTTTTGGGTCTGCCTTCCCAATAATCAGGGAATCCGTTGTAATCCCAGGCGTTCAGATTTTCGTTGTCGGCTTGAATGGCAACATCTGCTCCGGAACCTAAGTCAACACCAACGGTATGCAGTTCTTTGGCCTTAATAGCCAGTACCTTGCCGGGAGCACCTGCACATACCAGAGCAAGCTTCCACGGTGTCTGTTGATAGATATGTTCCATTTGCTTGGAAGCTGTGCTCACATGAGACCATGAGGGACAGTCCACCGTTCCCACGATGCTTGTCCACCCGTATCTCCGCTCCAGAACTTCTCGATATTGTTCGGCTTTGGCCCCACAGATCAGAATAGGCATGTTCTTGAATGTTTCATAGAATAACTTGAATCGGGCGATGTAATTATTCTCAAAAGCATAGAAGGTCTCTTTGGGTTCCACATTGTAATAGGCAAGGCACATATCAAATAACGGTTTGAAATACCAGTGATCTGTCTGGATCAGATGTCCGACGTAGTCCGCTTTTCGCAGGCAGTGTACGATAATTTCTCTTGCACTTGCATTGGGTAAGGTTATCCCACAATAGGTAGGATCGTTCAGCCAGCCGTAATGAGACTTGATGAAATCCATAGTCAGAACGGTGTCGTGAGCCAGAATGGTGTTGGAAGCATCCCCAAATCGAACAGAAGCATGGGCTTCTCCATCAGAGGCCATTTGGAACCAGTTGCGGATTAAATCTACACTCCCCAGCATGCATATCACCTTCTTTCCATCTGTGAATAATGGTTTCTTTGGTATACATATTCATCAACTCCTTCTGTACTAGAATAGGAAAAATGCTTCGTTCTCTCTCTTCTTTTGAAGAATCACTACATTTTGTTCAACGCGCGAAGGTTATAAAGGAACAGTCTAGACTATGTAAAAAGGGAGAGGGGATAGACTGTGAAAAAGGTATATATAGGTAGTCCTGTGCGAAATCGGGCTTGGATTATGGAAAGGCACTTTCAATCACTTGAGCAGCAAGCAGTGCAGAAGCAATATATGTACATCCTGAATGATAGTGAAGATCAGACGGAACATATCCTTGATCGTCATCAGATTCCTTATTTGACTCACAATCTGGGGAGAACATATGGACATATACGTGGACAATATTCCTATCACAACCTGGCGTTGTTGAGAAATATGCTTCTGGATGAGTTTCTTAAATCGGACTGTGATTATCTGTTCTCAATCGATACGGATATCATCATTCCCGAGGGTAGCCTACGGCAGTTAATGGATAATGACAAGGATGTATGTTCCATGCTTATACGGAATCATCCAAAGTTGAAGGCTCATAATGCCATGATTGGTGGAAAACATATACCTGAATTCAAAGCGGGTTTGTTTCCGGTAGATCTGACAGGTGCCGTATATTTGATTAAGCGTGAAGTGATCGAAGCAGGCGTTCGATATGGTTCTCATCCAACAGGTGAAGATGCACCATTCTGTGAGCAAGCACGAGGATTGGGGTTTGAACTGTATGTAGATACTCGGTTGCGCCCCATTCATGCCTATGCGGAAGGAGTGGAGTTGATTGCTCAATTGGCTGCTTCGTAGAAAACAACGAGAAAATCCGGGTTTGGAAAGTATGGAAATGACCATCGTCTACCCGCCTGCACTTGACTGGAACCTCTTGTTCCAACGTCCTCAGCAATTGATGACCGCCTTCTCCAATATTCCAGGTGTACGGGCTATCTTTATCAATGAAGAAACGTATAAAAAGCAGAGCCGCCCGATTGAAAAGTTAAATGAGGATCTGTTCCTTGTGCAAAAAGGCGTGAACTACGATCACTTGGTCAAAGGGAAGAAGGTACTCTGGTTCTCGAATCCAGGCCAGTACAATTATTCGGATGGGCGGAAGTTTGATTTTACCGTATTTGATTACCTCGATAATTCAGCTGATGAGTTTGCTGTGTGGAAATCCTACATCCCGAAATGTTTTGACCGTGCAGATCTGATCGCTACAACTGCCAAGGTGATGTATGAAGCCCATAAACATGACGGCAAACCAATCTTTATGTGCCCCAATGGGGCAGATGTTCATCATTTTGAGAAAGCGCGAGCGGATCTGCCGAAACCCGCGGACTTCCCCGAAGTTCATGATGGGCAAAAGGTGGTGGGTTTCCATGGGGCAATGGCATCGTGGGTAGATTATTCGCTGATTACCGCTATTGCAGATAAAGGTTATCGTGTCGTTTTGATTGGAAACAATGCCCTTTATCAAAAAAATATTGTGCATCCCCATGTGACTTGTCTTCCGCACAAAGATTATAAAGTGCTTCCAGCCTACATTGCTCAATTCGACGTCTGTATCGTGCCATTCAAGCTGACAGAGATGATCCGTGGCTGCGATCCAATCAAGTATTACGAATATTTATCTGCGGGCAAGCCTGTGTTAACGACGCGTATGGAGGAAATTGTTCATAAATACAGCGATGTAACTTACTTTATGAATCAGCATAATTGCGGAGTGATGTTGGAGAAAGCCATTCGTGAGAATAGTGCTTCCAGAATTGCTGCGCGAGTAAAAGTGGCTAAGTCTAATAGCTGGGATGGCAGGGCAATGGATGCCGTGAGGATGATTAATCAGGTGATGGGAGGCAGAAATCATGAAAAAGATATTTAAACGAATATTTGGTAGTCAATCAACGACTCCGCCAATGGAGCTTCCAAAAATAGAGATTGATGCGATGGAGTTCAATGTTACGACATACACCCCAAACACGAATACAACGATTGTATATCTGCCTGCGATCGATTTCCATAGTGAACGATTCGGGCGTCGACCACAGCGGCTGTTAAAAGCACTCGCGGAAGTAGGCTACAATGTAATATATATCAACTCCAGTGATGAGTTCTATCAGGTAGATGCCTTGGAGTATCCTCATCCGGAGCTTCCAAACTTTGTCGTAGCTCGTGTGGGCCAGAATGTCCGTACGCTGTTTCAGGGGGATCGCGTAATCTATTGGGTGAACGATAGTCGGCTGGCAAGTTCGGTCGAGACAGCCTATCCTGATCTGGTCGTATTTGATTCGTTGACCGATCCGGATCAATATGAGAAGCACAAGCACAAGATGGAAGCTGTTGCTGACGTTGTCTTTATTACTCCCGAGAGAATCTATGAGCATGGCAAATATTGCTCGCATGTTCATCTGGTTACTGCCGATGAATTTGAGATCAAAGAACGTGCAGAACAGGTAGCGCAAATTATAGATGCTTTGCCAAACAGAACGGCCCCTCTGATGTAGGGGTCTTTTCTTTGATTAGATATAGGGCTATTCCTTTTGCAAGGATGACAGGGCAATTCGTACTTCAATATATTTCGTTTACATTATCGTTAGGGAATGAAGATAGCGTTCTACACTATAAAAAGCAGAGACGACAAACAGCCAGACGGGTTAAACGAGGGATCTCCCGATCATCACGTCTTTTAACCTGATCCCGGCTCAAGCCAAGTCTCCGTAGCTAAAATTACATAATTATCCTAAGGAGTGGACTATTCAATGGCTAAAAAAATGATTATCAAAGGTGTAGGTACGTTTATGGCTAAACGCCTCCCAAAAGATCCGATGGGCGAAATTGAGGTAGTTACCCTGGGTACCCTGCAAGATCTGAAAATTGATCTTAATGTGGAGCTTGAGGACATCTTTGGTGGTGACGGTCTATTCGCCATTGATGTACTGGTGAAGTCCAAATCGATTGAAGTATCGGCAACAGATGCCAAATTCGATCTGGATGCGATCCAGCTGATGATGGGTTCAACGGTACAAGAGCAAGTGAAGTCTTATGTATGGGTACTGAATGAGCAGTCTACAGTGGCTGCAGGCGTATCCAATTCTGGATTTGCTGAAGCCAAACCGAAGCATGCGAGTGATATCTATGGAAGTAACGGTGACATTACGGTTCGTCTCAAAGATTCCAACACGTTGCTGAAACAACTCACTTCCAAAGGAACGGCCGTGGAACCCAATGCGTTCTTCTACGACGAAGTGAATGGTGTAGTCATCCTGAATGCGGTCCATATCGGTAAAGAGATTGTGTTGAACTACAAGCGAGATCAGATTGTAGACATGGTTGATCTGTTGGTTGATGAAGTCCCATTCCCGATCTCTGTCATTCATCATGGTACGTTCCAGCAAAAAGATGGTTCGTATGCAGGGGTTGAAACTGAACTGTACATGTGCCGTGCAAAAGGAACATTCAGCATCAATGCCCAGCGTGCTGCCGCTTCTGCATCTGCCATCTCCTTGCAGATTCTTGATCCGGAACGTGCTGACGGAAAAATTGGCAGTATCAAACGCTTCAGTGCACCAAGCAAGATCTAATATCTAAATAAGGTTGATTGCTCCTGGCAAGGTATCATACGGCACTGTGTCCTCCCCTTCACAGCGCCTTGCCTTGCCGGGTTTTTTATTATATGGGGGAGAATGTCCTGGGGAGGTCTTTAAATTCATGGAAACAGAACAAGAAAAAGCTGAGCGTGAGCTTGCGGAAAAGCTGAATGAGGAAGCGGCACAACGAATCAAGGATGATCCGGAGAACAAACGAGTGACGCCAGAGGAAGTGGAAGCAGCTGAGCGAGCATTCTTTGAAGATGATGAGATTATTACGCTGCGGGATCGACGGAAATATCGTATTCCGCCGTGTAACCTGAAGGATGCCCGTCGTCTGATGAAATTGCTGAAGACGGTGAATATCGATGCCATTATTCTTAACTTCATCCCGACGGAGAATGATGAACTGGACGAAAAGCGGCAGCAGGATTTATTTGATGTATTGGCAATGGCATTCAAAAACTATCCACATATCGTGACCAAAGATGAGCATGGTGAGTATATCATCAATCGAGAATATCTGGATGAGTACCTCGATCTGAACACAGCTCGTAAAGTCATTGATATGCTCATTGGACTCAATGGTTTAAAAAAGTAGAACGCACCGAGGGGGAGTCTTTGGAGGGAACCGAAATCCGTGATACGGAAACACAAGAACCCGTTCACTGGGGAGAGATCTTCTTCACCCTCCATAAACACTGTGGGCTGAACAAGTGGGAGATTTGGGAGTACACACTCCCTCAGGTTGCGGAGCTGTGCAAGTCAGCCGAGAAATATATTCAATTTGAGATTGAACTTATGACAGCACCTCTTCGCATGTTCGGTGGCGGTGGGGGCGAGGAAGTCGAAGAAGATGGGACCGTCAGACGTAAAAGAACCTTCAATGACGAGGATTACACGGAGATATCAGAAGATGATATAGGTATGCTTGCACAAGCGCTCGGAGGATAAGAGAGAGATATCCCGTTTTGCCTAAATGAAGGTAGAACGGGATTTATGCATAAAGGCGGTGATTCTATTGACTGAAACAGAAGGACAAGGAGACAAACACTCCTTAACACAAGAAATATTAACGGATAGAGATCAATTAACTGGACAAAACACAGCACTAAAAGGGAGCTACCAATCAGGTGTTAGCACGCTGGTTAGACGTGTGCAGACGATCAGAAGTGATATGCAGTCGCAAATGATAGAAACGCTGACTAACGATCTGGAGCTTTTTTATCGTGGAGCGTTTAGGGAATTGAAGAATGTGTCTGCAGCTGGATCACAGGAGTTGTTAGACTCCGTGATGAATACGATGAAATATATTTCAGCAGGTGAAACCAAGGGATATTCGTCAACAATGCTCAAGAAATCTCTTGACTCGTCGCAGCAGATGGATCAACAGATGAGCCGGGCCGACCAGAATTTCGAGCTTAGATCTTCTGGGACAACGAATGACAGTGGGCAATACACACAAACCGGAACGTTCAAAAATCTGCAACGAATTGCACTGCAACATGGTATGGATCAGGAAGATGTAGGGCTTGCCTATCGCATTGGTTCTCGTAATTATGATCATGCCTCTGAAGCTGTCGCTTTTGCCGATGAAGTAGCCAAGCTACATGCTGTGAGCAATACGGATGTAGAACAGACGGCAACAGGCCTGGAAGCTGTCACTTCGGCATGGGGAAGCAGTAGCTTTGATCTGTCACAAGTCACAGACATGATGATCAGAGCTTCAACGCTGTTGGATATTGGCGTTCAGGACTTGATGGATATGATGCGTCAGACCCTTCCAGTGGTTGGTAACCATGAGGGAACGCTTGCACAAGAGGATACATTAGCCAACTGGATTAGCAAGGCTGCATTGGCAGTCCAGGAAAAAGGAGATAATCCGCAGCAGGCTTTTGCATCAAATCGAGTTAGATTCGATCTTCTTGCTGAACAATTGAAGGCTACGGATGCAAACACATCGATTCATCAGCGCACCGGAAGTAGAGACAACCTTCAATTCCGACAACGAGAGATCGAGATCGCATTTCAGATTGCAACACATGAGGCGATGCAAGGGTTGAAAGATGAATTTACCGAGCTGGGCGATTATCTGATCGCAGTCATGCGGTTAATTGGTGATCGTACGGGTGGCATTGTTGATCATATGGAACTGCTTAACCGAATTATGGATGAAGTCGGTGTTCAGGTTGCGTGGAATAAGTTCGGTGAAGTGATGAATGAAGGCGATCAGAAACGATACGGTGCTACGAATGCGGATCCAGGGAAAGTCGAAAAAACGGGGAGCGATGTTCCCGAGCGACTTGGAGTCACGGATGTGCAACGTGCTGGTGTAGCACAAGAAATGGGCAGACAGCAGAGTCGTCTACAGACTCTGGATCATCGCAGAACAGAAATTCAAAGTAGGGTCGCAGTTAAGCAAGATGAGGTACTTCAGGCACGGACTAACCGAGATCATCAACATGATATGTACAATCAGGCTATACAAGATGGGGATATAGCGGCTTCTTCCATTCATGCAGAAGAACGTGACGAAGCTGAGAAGCGAGTCAAAACGTATAGTCGAGAACTTCTTCTGTTGCGAGAAGAAATGCATTCACTCGATATTCAGATTGCGAAGACGAAGCGAAGTCTTGAGTTTCTAGGCCGAGAACTGGATGACACGAGTAAAGCCATAATGCAACTTGAACATCGATCTAGAGTTTTGATGATGGCGATGGATGACATGGACCTGGATGCAGTTGAACTACGAAACAAGTTGTACTTCCTTAATGCTGAGTTTACATACGGTTCCACCGATGTTCAGCGCTACGAATCCGAGATCCAGAAGCTGCGTAAACAGTCAACGCTGTTGAATGATGTTCTCTCTAAACTGAGAACCGAAGTCAATGAGTTAAATGCGTCTTTTAGACAGGGCATGATTGATGCTACAGCATACATATCCAAACTGAAGGAACTTGAACAAGTTCAGCTCGCGAGTATGATGAGTGGTCCAGGAGGATTGCTAGTTGTTCCAGGAGCAGGAAGTGGTGAATCCCCTGTTAAGGATGACAAGGAAGATTCAGCAAACAAACCCTTTCTAGAGAGACATCAAGATCTCATCAATGATGCAATTAAGGATATGGCTACATCAAAGATTGAGGAAGTTATGGATTTTGGCTCAGACAAGAAGAAGAAGGACAAGCCCAAGCGACGAGGGATTAAACAAAGATTCGAAGATATGAAGGAAGTCGGTAGTAAAAAAGCATTTTTCAACGGTCATGCACCTATTCGTGACAAGGATGGAAAAGTACTCAGAGGACCGGATAAACCTGACGGAACCCCTGGAGATATCCTTACCCAGCGTGATATCACGATCGAGCGTAAGAAGAACGGAGACATTCCAGGGAAATGGGCAAAGCTCGGCAAGTTGGGTAAGACGATACTGAAACCCCTAAAAGCCGTTCCTTATCTTGGGGCTGCCATGACTGCTGTGGATGTAGTGTCCGGTCTTGTTGATCCGCTGAGTAATATGGGTAAGTCAGAAGCGGAGAAGCAAAGTATTCGTGCATCAAATAAAGAGGAACTGGCCAAGGATTTTAAAGATATGGAGCAATCCTCATTTGTAGGTAAAGTATGGAAAGGTCTTAACCTTGGAATGGATGGGATCTTCAAGGGTGGAATGAGCACCCTGTTCGGAAACAATGCCACCAACAATAAGATGGGGGATTACTGGGCGGGTTTCAAAGCGGTATGGTCCGAAAAAGGCGGAGATGCTGTTGAGAAGAAACTGGCTAAAGAGTATAACTACGAGCAAGAGAAAAAAGACGCTCAGGTTCAAATGGATAAAGAGTCAGGAAAGCCACCTATTGATAACACTCAACAACAACCGCAGATACAATACATTCCACCTCAAATGCAGTACATTCCTGCTGCGGGCGGAATTGGGGCATTCGCTAATGGGTATAAGCCTCAGCCGCAAAGTAATGGTATTGATGAAATGATCGCCAAAATTAATCGGCAGCTTAACAAATCAACAAGTGACAACGAAACCAATTACCAAGTGACACGATCCCGTCTGTTGATTAGTGGTGTTCGCGAAGATTCGGGTCAGATGCGTGCGCTAATGGAGAAATATTTGCAAGAGAATATCAAGTTCTTTGATAAGGCTATTGCAAGCTTACAGAAGACGTACGACAAGATGGCTGAAGGCAAGGAGAAAGATGAACTGGGTCTGGAGATCAATGAGAAGAAACAGCAGAAGGCACAATCAGAGCTTGAACTGAATGGTGTCAAAAACAGCCAAATTGATGAGCTTAGACGCAAGATGAATGATCAGTTTGAATTGACGGAGTTGGATTATGATAAACGAATGTATGATCTCCTTGCAGCTAATGGGGGTAAGGAAGATGCACCCGAATTAATTGCATTGAACAAATCCCGTGCATCCGAAATGAACTCACAGATAAGTTCGATCAAGCAAGAGTGGAAGAATCTACTGAGTAGCGGTGTTTTTAAACCAGGGTCCAATGAATATATGGATATTTTTAAACAGATTCAGTCATTGGGTGTAGAACAAGCCAAAAATTTGGCTGAAATTAGTAAAAAAATGGATAAACCGATATCCACTTTCAACATTCCAGCAGGTCTAAAGGTCATGGATTACTTTGATTACATGACCACGAACAATACACATAAAAGTGTGATGGTTGGTTCGGGTGATGTCACGGTTCATGTGAACATCGACAATATGACAGGCAGCACAAAAGATGTGGAGAGACTGACATCTACGTTGGACAAGACACTGCGGCAGAACAGTCCTGGTATTGCAAACCGAATGTCCGGCAATGTTGGTGCGGGAATGGGAACGAATCATATCCCTAGATATAGTAGATAAGGAGGAACTCTGATATGACTCAGCAAAATCCGTTTGGCTTAGTTAATGACCGTTATAAAAGAAAGCTATATGTAGATACAGGCATGAAGTTCGAGCCAGTAAACGGAAGAATTATTGATCCGTACTCTTCACCTTCGCCCAATCCGCAAGTAAGGGAAATTAAAATGATTAATGCTCCCTCACATTTTCATCAGATGGGTGTGTCTTCGTACAAGGCGATCATTAACATCCTGTTTAAAGATAAGCAATCCTATCACGACTACGTCATGTACGTAGGCTGGACACACAAATTTTATGATGAGAAGGGCAATATCTATGTTGGTGTTGTAGAGTCCATCAAAGTTGACCCAATTTTCTACCATCAGGATACGATGGATAAGGATCAGAAGGGGTACAAGGTCGAATTGACCATGACCCTGATCAAAAAAGATGGATATGACCGTAAGAGTGCGATACAGTTTCAGGATTTACAGACGACACAAGGTAAAGACCACTGGGCAAGAGATTCCATTGAACGCTTGGCTGATTTGGGATTGACGGTTGTAACCCAATTGGATGGCACACCCATTCTATATTTCAGACCGGAAAACTTTATAACCAGAGCAGAGTTTGTTACTTTTCTGATGCGTACCAAGCGTCTGCTGGAACGAACAATTCGAGAGTAGGGTGACCTACTCTCTTTTCTGTCTATTCTAAAGATAGGAGGTGTTTATCATACGAAAATGGGTTGATGTAAACGAAGGGGACTGGTTCTATAACGATGTTATGGAAGCCACGAATATAGTTTTGGAAGATGGTGAAGTCTTTGTTGCCGGGATCAACTATAACAAGTTTGAGGAAGGCAAACCTTTTGTATATGAAGAAATCAAGGGGCAAGCGGGGCAAACCTCATTCAGTCTGCCTGTGCTGATTAAACCAACAGATGACAACCCACTGTATGTGTTTATTGACGGTGTTCAAACCATCTACCAAACGGCTGAAACCAATAGTAAGGGATTAACCGATGTGGAGTTGTATACCGGTGTAAAAGCAGGACAGGTGGTGTCCTTCTGTAGTTATGGTGAACCGTTGCTGGACAGTGCTTGGAAAAGGCCACCGGTGTCCTGGACTGGAGATCTGCCCAGAGCTGTACTTAGCGCAGCGACGACCTATTTCTACGATCCATTCAGTCGTAATCATCAGGAATATTTATATGCAGCAGGCCAACCGCTTCGCAGACTCAGTATTCCTTCCGAGGTATGGGCAGACACCATGGGAGACGCAGAGGCGGTAACCAAAATTGCAACCAAGGCGATTGGTTACCGAACGGATGTATATTGTGTCAGCCCTGGGGGCTCGGTGTTTCTTCCTTTTAATCTGAACGGTGTCACCTGCAAGTTCAATTATTGGACGAAGAATAACAAGTTCATGAGTGAAAATATCAAAGCAACAACCCTCAAACCAGCCTACAACAATTGTTTTTTTCCTAATGCCATTATACAGCGGGGAGAAGCCTTTCATCTGATTAACAAGTTGCGCAAGGTGTTCTATGCCAGATTTACGGACATGAAAGCACCAACGACGGAGATTAATCAGCCTATTACGGCATTTCAAGGTCAACGGGTCTTTAGACTTAACGGCAATTATCCGGCAGGTAAAAAGAAACTTAAAGTCACAGTGAAATTTAAAGACGAAAAAAAAGATAACGTCCCAGAAACCCCCGCTTATTCGGAAATTGACAACCACACGGTTGTATTTAATCAACCTTTTTCAGAAGGCGACGAAGTGACGTTCTATTATCTCAAAGATGTGAGCGAGAGGTTTGCAGACGTTGGCAAAGATTCAGCCATTTATTATCAAACCAAAGGTGAGCGGGTAGAACAGTCCAAGGATGCCTTTTGGAAAATAGCCGTCTCAGAAATGGAGGACGAAACATTTGCGAACAATGATCCACTCATTAATGGCATTCCTATCAAGAAAAAGATGGATGGTGCGGCAGTAGTTACGGAAATGGGGAGACCTGTAAATGGCACAGACGAAGAAGAGATATGGTTCCTTGGAAATTCCGCTATGACACGGGCTGAAGCCGCAGCTTTCCTGGACCGATTCATGAAATGGACCATCGAGCGATTCAAGTAAGGGGGAGATTACAATATGATTCCAATTTCGGATGAGGTTATGAATGTGCTATCCCAGCGTCTGAAGCTGGGGGAAGGAGCGCTTCCCAATATCCGTGTCGAAGTAGATCGGCTGGCCTTTATCCCGGGACGGACAGAAGAGTTCAGGCATATCGTAACCGAGCAGGTACCCATCATCAGTACAGAATCCGTTTGGGTGGATGAGTCGAGCAATGGTACATATAATGGTTCGACTCAAGCGAATGCTCAGGAGATTTTTTTTCCTGTCAAGGGTAAAACGTTTTTTACGATTAAAGTTACGGATAATTTCGGAGCTCCTCGTGATAAAGGTACAAGAATTCATAAAGGTATTGATTTGTGGGATGACATTGGAACGCCAATTCTGGCTGCTTGGTCAGGAAAGGTAGTCCGAATATCCCAGAATAAAACAGAAGGTGCTGGTAATGCCGTAAATATAAGACATGCCAACGGTGTAATCACCAAATATTTTCATCTCAAAGAAATTCTCTGTTCGGTGGATGATGAAGTAGCCCAAGGGGATGTCATTGGAACGCTAGGCAATACAGGTGGCGTATATACTGGTGGGCATAAGGTATCCGCGGCTGAACGTGCGGCGGGCAAGGGACGACATCTACATTTTGAGATCTGGGAAGGAGTCAATCCAACAACTAGAACAGGAGAAGGCGGTAAGGCAGTTAATCCTGAATTGTATTTCAAGGGCCAGCGCAAGTTGCATGGAAATGCTAGAACAACATTTACTGATGTAAAGCCGGTTCAGGTCGAGGGATATCCCGGAGAGATTAAACTGAATGAGAAGTTTGACAAGCGAAACTGGCATGAGAAAGACGTTTATACAACCGGATTGAAATTTTCGGATTATGCCAAGATTGAATCGGGCTGGACTATGTTTGATTCAGGAGGCAAGTTGCTATATACGTTTGAAGGCAAAGCTGCCGTAGCTGAATTCGAAATTAACGTGACGAAACTGAGTATGCCCACACAAGGGTTGCTTAGTATTGGAATGGGGACTAATTTCAGTGAAGCGGAAGGGGATTCTTTCGCCGTGGTGATTGATGGTAAAACGTATGCCTATGTCAATAAATTCAACGGGGCATATGATCTGACCAAACTAACGGAATTGAATAATATTGTGATCCCTGCAAAAGCCAAGAGTATCAAGATTAAGGTGACGTATGGGGGCAAACAAAACTCCACTGTCCCAACCGGGTCTGTTCCTGCTTCAAGTAAGAAGTATAAAAAATTCGCCATTGATTATATTCGCATTCAAGAGTTGTTGCCTGCTCCGTTGAAGAATCAAAAGAGTGAAGAAGGGCTCGATCCATCTAAAGGATATTATCAAACGAACAGCTACACAGATTTTATCAATAATAAAAGGGTCGAGACGGATGTTATTCAGGTCGGGTCTTTTGTTTATATGGACACACAGGTTCTTCCCAATATCATTAGTGCCGAAATCGATGATCAGTTTGATTCTGAAGCCCGGGAAGCACGGCTGACGATCTCCAATCCGAGAGGATTCTTCTCCCCCGATTATAATCCTGCTCATTTTCCTGAGCTTGGGGGCGTACCATCTCCATGGTCGTATTTCGCAAACGGATTCCATATCGGGGTTCTGAGTGAAAACACACCGATACGCATATATATGGGATATGGTCAGCACATGATGCGGGTATTTACGGGACTGATTGATAAGGTGGACATCAATGGCGAAGGCTCCACGTTGGAGATCACGGCTCGAGATATGTACAAGCGTATTATCGAGAAAGTCATTTCCGAGAAAAAAGCCTATCCAGAAGTAGATGAGATTGATAATGTGCCAGATCCGGTGCCGCCTGCAGCAGTTGGCACGGACCGGACATCATCCATCATTCAGGCCGCACAGGCCCAAGCTGCAGCGTATGGTGTGCCTGATCATAAGTTTTTGCTTGCGATATGCAGGCATGAGACCGTTCTCGGAACACAAGGTAAGGGTAAAGATGAGAACGGCAGCTTCATTCTTGGATATGGCTGTCCTAGTACAAGTGCTTGCAATCCACTGTACAAGGGAATTCAGGAGCAAATGAAGCGCGGAGCAGAACGGATGTCCAAGGCACTGGCTTCCAGAGGGAAAAAAGTGAGTTCCAAGGCGGATGTACTTTATTTCCATAATGGTGGAGATATTGCTCCGATGACCTGGAGCCAGGATCGGGAGAATTGGGTGGACAAGGTATGGACCTATTATCAGGAGATGCTCGCAGACCCGGCAAGCTGGACCATTACAGCAACCTCCACTCCGGCAGTTACACCAACACCCGCTCAGCCTGTAGAATTTGAAAAGCCGGCTTGGGTCAAATCAACCGTTGTACTAGATCTGGTTAAACATGCAGGTATGGTGGGTTGGAGGGCAACCAGTGAGGATCGCTCTTATCCTGACTATGTGATTGACGAGACCTATCTGATTGAGGTGAATCAGAAGACGGGCAGGGTCATTGTCCCCGTACCGGGTCAGGAAGGTGAGTTTGAAGTTAAGGACGCAAGTACAGTGCTGACACCGAATGGATGGCTTAATCCATTTATCGAGGAATATGGCAGGACGTTTGAGCAATGGTCCACCAAAGTTACAGAAGCTGTGCAGGAGGTAATCTCGGAGATACCGTATCGAAGCTACTGTGACCGTTATGGTACATACCGACTGGAACGTTTGAATTATGACAAACCTGTCGTGGCAGAGTTTTCCGAGAATGACAATCTGATCTCGATTACCAAATCCACGGATTGGTCCAGAGGAAGAAGTCACATCGTTGTTATCGACTCGAATTCAAGTCAGAGCAGTTTCGTGGACAAAGAGATTTTGCTCGAACTCAAAGGAGAGATCCGAACCATGGTGCTGGCCGTTCCTTGGGCGAAGACGGTCGAAGCTAAAAGACAGGTGGCAGAGCGAGCTTTTTTTGATATGAAACGGATGTGCCGTACGCTTCAGGTATCCATTCCTGCGAATCCTGCGCTTGATCTGCTCGACAACGTTATTGTGACGGATAAAACGACCACCACTCGAGCTGTATATACGATTAAAAGTATTAAAACCAGTTATTCGGTCGACCGTGGCATGTTACAGGTCATTGATATGATGTGGGCAAGAAAGGGCGTGATGGTGTAATGGCCGGCATTGTGAATGAAAATATTGTTTTTCCCGTGCTGGATCTCATCCACCGGGAACTTCGCAAATATAGCAGTATCTCCAATTCGAATGTTTCTCCTCTTGAAGGTGAGCCCTCCGTTACATTATATCGGGAGCACATGCAGGACCCCGACCGGGTGACTGGAGCAGACCTCTTGTATGAATCGGCATGGAAGGTTTCGATCTGGATGAAGTTTGGCTCAGAGGATGAGGAAGACTTTCCTTCCGGAGTGGGCTATTCCCATCCGGATTATGATTATTACAAGTATTTCAGGTTAACGCAGGTGACGGCCCGTACATATGATGCATCTGGAGAGTCGATGTTCACTTACAATATTGCTCTAAATTATGATGACGAAGGACGCTTAACTGGAACGAGCGTAAGTCGTATATAACATGTAGGAGGTGGTTCCATGGCATTTAATGTATCTTACATCGCGGGTGGCGTCATCGACAAAGTGCGCGAGCTGCCGTACCCACACTTCAGTAAAAAGACGATCCCGTTCATTCGGGGACAGATGTTGGACATTCCGGCGGCGAAGACCACCAAGTCGGATACGTTCACCTTGGCGTATGACACGGAGTTTCTGAGCATTGCGTTTGCTGCGAGTCACTACTGTGTCGGCGATTACTGGGAACTGACGATCGGGACGGAAAAGGTGTGCCGCACCATTTATGCGAAGGAACTTCCCGAGTCGGTTTCCATGGGGAACAGTTTCGGGATTGTCTACCCCATTCCAGCGGGAACGACCATCACGTTTGACTTTTTTAACGCGGTGGCTGAAGCCAAGTCGGTCTGGTACAACATCAAATTTTTGAGATAAGGAGGATGACCATGGCACAGACAGTACCATTAACCAAGTTCAGTGGGTTCGTGTCAGGCGAAAGTAAAGCAGAGGATATTATTTTCGATCTGGCCGATGCCATTGTGGGGGCGAAAATTCCATCGGCAGATGACTCAAATGTAGAAAATAAATGGAAAAAGGTCTACGAGTCTATGTCAGATGTATGGGTGACTTACAAAGAGATGACCCGTTCAGGTGTGCAAGGGAAGTATAAGCATACAGATGGTAAGTTGTATGATGTATTGAAGATTGCGTCTAACTTACCGAGTTTGACTAAAACACAAGATGGTACTTCTTTAGTGGATGAAGAAGGATTTCTTTCTGAGGTAAATTCATTTTATGGAAACAACCCAACGGGAAAGAAGATTCAAGTTGTTTCATTTGAATACATTGATAGTGTAGGGATAACTCAGTCTGTAATGTTGCCAGGAAGCCTTGTGGTCATACTTCCTGATGCAGATTCTCAGTGGGGATCAAAGGTCTATCTTGTAAAGCAAGTTCATTTAAAGAAGAACGGCGTGACGGTTGATAATATTGACTGGAATGAATTTGAATTGCTTACGGAACTCCCGAAAGATTGGGATTATGCACTAACACAGCTGGGATATAAGTTCAGAGTTGAACGCAATAGATATTTAGTTACGGGGACATCAAGCAGTTATTACACCACTGTTGATCAACAGCCTGTTTTAGCTGAGAAATACACTTTCACCGAACGATATTACGTAGCTGAACCAACCAACTACACTACACCAAAAGTTGTGCTGAAAGCTACACCAGATGTACCAGAAGGCATTTCCTCTCGGGATTACTTCATCATGTTTACTCAACCTCAGAACTTCGCGGGCGGAGATTATAATTACTTTGACTGCCAGCATGGTGTGGGATTTGTAGGCGAATTAAGCAAGGGTGATCCGTCAGCTACATACAAAGGAATTTGCAATCCCTCAACCGTTTCACCTGGGTCGACATCCGTTGTAGTGGATCAGACAGCAGCAGAAGCGATGTACGAGCAATGGAATGATCCTGAAGCAACTAAATTGTACACACCGCCAACCATCACATGGGACAAGGATTTTGATGGTGTAACTGAACTGATCAGTCCAGCTTCCCATTTCTTTTACGGACGTAACTCAACCGTGAAATGGTTGCCGAACAAAAAACGAAGACCAGATTATCTGGTAGCCTACCATATTTCGGTCAATAATGACCGAGCTGCGGTTGTCATTGAAGGAGATCCTTCTCCAAATATTCATGGATATTACCGCAGTTTTGGTTACTTTGGGAAAATCGTACCTTTTAACGACCACGATCACATTGGAAACTTTGGTTTAACCGTAGGTATGGGAGATTTGAAACAGGATCTAACAGGATATACCAAAAATGATATTCGAACGGATTTAAATCCGGACAAGTATGCGCAATATGGAGAGTATACTTCGAACGGGATGGATTCGGTATCTCTTCTCCGAACTCGAGGTAACGTATTGTATCAGGCTCATTATCCAGCATTTATTACCCAACTGCCGAATTATCCCGATGTTGGGAGTATCCCGAAAGAACTGTCTAAACTAGTCTTAGACAAAGATGGTTTCCAAAAGTCACTATGGACTGGGAAATACCATGCAAGTCCAGTCTATCTGGTGCACCAGGCGGAAGGTTATCGGGGGTATATGGATGGGGTTGTCGCGATATATGATCAGAATCTCGTTAATCTGGACGAACTGATTGTAGATACGGAGATTTCCAAAGATAATAATAACCCTGCAGCTGGTAATTGGACGGAAGTGTACAAATTCTTCAGTATCAAATCACCGATGAATTTTTTCAAGCAGTCGCCTGCTCCTGACCTGGTAACGATTGCAATACTTAAGGAAATTAAAT
This sequence comes from Paenibacillus sp. CB74, assembly GCF_055687625.1. Taxonomy (NCBI): domain Bacteria; kingdom Bacillati; phylum Bacillota; class Bacilli; order Caryophanales; family Paenibacillaceae; genus Paenibacillus; species Paenibacillus sp. CB74. The sequence continues at coordinate 933,544 of NZ_CM146009.1, forward strand.
AAGGAGGATTAACATTACATGGCAAATTTTAAGTATGTAGAAACCATTACAACATCCCAGGATCTTCTGAACAAGTTGAAGGAGGAGATTACGGCTTTCGAGAAATTCCCCTTCGAATCAACAGCGGGTGAAACAGCTGAGAATAACTCGTGGAAGGTGTTTTATGAGGAAAAGGATGCTGAAAATCGTATCAGTCTCTTGATTCTTCAAGGCACCATGACGATCGGAACAACAGAAAAACCAATCACCAAAAAATATTATGTACAGTTCACGAATCACGCCATCGTTCCACGAGTGATCACACCTACACCCAAATATGTAGAGCATAGTACTTTGACGGTCCAATTGCTTGAAGGACTGGAAGGAGAAGAGCCTGCTGCTTTGCCAGTGAAAACACTCCCTACATTCAAATTAACAGGTCACCCTGTACTGTACCAGTGGGCACTGGAGAGTCATACGCCAACGGATCGAAACAAAGAAAAGCCGGTTTACATGTATATCAATGTGATGAATAATCGTCTGGCTATGGTTCTGGTTGCAGATCCGGCTGTGAATTTCCTGGATTACAAAAAATCATTCCTCTATGTAGGTGCGCTGAAGCCATTCAAATACAACCTGAATGATGTAGACGGAAACGTTATGCTGACGGCAGGTGCAGTTATTGATGAACCGGATATCGCAACAATCGCCAAAGACGGTACATACTACTATGGACAGTATACTTCTGCAGGTAACAACACGTTGCAGATGCTCAAGACTAAATCAGGTATTGAATTCCAGAGCCATTATCCTTCTTTCATTACACAAGCACCACCAGTAGGCAAAGCCTTTATTGATCCTGAACTTGGGGATACGGGACTTGAACTGGAACCACAGGGTTTCCAGGCATCCAAATGGACGTCCAAATATCACTTGTCTCCAATTTATGTTGTCCACCCCTATGAGGGATATCGCGGGCAGTTCGACAATTGCATTGCGGTAACGAAACATAATATCCTTCACTTGGATGAGTTGATTATTGACGTGGAAGGAAAGCCTTGGCATCAAGAGGTTTATCGTTATTTCGATACAGATACACAGCAGAACTTCATGAACTTATCAGCTAATCAACGTATGGGCGTAGCGATTCTGAAAGAGGTACGTTACTCAAGTAAACAAGCATAGACCTGAATCGTATAGATTCAGTAGAGGGAACCCTGACTCCGCTCAGGAGTTCCCTTTTTATTTGGAGGGGGTGATGCCAGTGCTCACAACAAACGAATACTATTTCAGCATCCGGGATATTGTTCAGACATCACAGGGATATTTGCTCAGGATAGGCAGTACAGGAAGCAGGCCTTTGGACTATATGTTTGTATATATTCCTTATAGTCGCTATGCCAGCATATTAATGTTGGATTTCTACATGGCAAGGAATGCTGCTGATGATACGATAAAAGACGAATTGATTGACTCCATCAAAAGAGATTTGGAAGGAGAAGAACAATTTATCGTTCTGTCTGATGGAAGAGCAAGGAATCATGTATCAATAAAAGAGATACCTATTGGAGACAAAAGAAATACGGTACAAAGTGAGATCGAAGAAGGCATTAAGGCTATGCGTAATCGATTAGGTGCTGATGAGTCCTTAGAACCAATTGAAGGAATTCGAACATCTCTTCGAGATAGCGATCTTATGGATGACTCTGAACAAAAGGCTGCTGATCGAATGCAGTGGCTGCATCAGGGACAGTTGCATACGGAAGATGCAGCATGGCGTGTTGATAATAACAAAGAGTTAAGAATATTCAAGAATGTTACAGTAACACGTAATTTGCTGAAAAATTTGGACAAAATTCATCCATCCCAATGGGGTGTTCGTTTCTCGGATCAGGATGTCATTTTGGATTATCTTGGAGGTTACGATCGAGATGATGCAGTTGAAACTGTTGTTGAACGAATCATGGCGTCAGCCAGAGATCATCAGAAGCATACCCGGCTTGAGATACTAGCGTTAGCCAATCGGACAGTGTCGATGCTCACGGAGCAAATGATGATGGATGGTGCTTTGAAAGAAACTGAGCGAGACAGCATCATAGTTAGAGTAATTGAAAGTGTTAAAGAGAGGCTGAAAGATATTCGGATATCCAAGCTGGACTTGGCTTCATCCCTGACTCGGCGTGAACTCGATGTTTCATATGGAAACATGCTAAAAGCTGCAATAGCCCATCATCGGAACACTTCCAAGGAACTTATGAGTAACTCCAAGCGTTCCTATAAACGGAATTCAAGCATAGATCATGACATACGAATAGGGAATTCTTCACGTTCCTTGCAAGAAGAATATATGAAAATCGTACATGAGCACATTCTCTCTTCAATAGGTCATACGAGAGAAATCAGTGTTCATAAGCCAGATCAGGGTGAAAGAAATCTTCAGGTCGAAGGGCAACTAACTCAGTTCAATCAAGCTTTGCGGAATATTGATTTTGAAACGCAGATGCAGTACGTACAACAATGGGGGCAGCGCAAAGATTTCGAAAACGGATTAATCATGCGCCCACAGATTTTGGCTAAACTGAAAACACGCCAATTCCCAAGTGTGGTACATCAGTCTCTCCGAGTGGAAAGAGATACTAAAAAAGAACTGCTTTTAGCGGAAACTCAGTTATATAGACGAAGCGCGGAGCATGATATTAGTTCTTTAAACAAGATCATGAATTTTGATCGGAGCCGATTGACAGCACCAACCTTGATTAATAAGGCAGGTCTATGGGGAAGCATGGCTAAAGGTGTGCAAACCTATATGGACAGCTCTTCAGCCAATAGGTATCACCCTGCATCTGCGTTAAGAGATATTCGTAGTGATCCCTGGGTGATCCAAAATGCTTTTCCAAGAGGACAACGTATTATAGGTCATAATCCGGCAACAATAGATCAGGAATTTCCATGGGGCAAAAGAATCATAGATCATAATCCTACTTATATTGAAAGTGTGAATACGCAAATCAAGGCTCACCGACTTATTGTTGTACTTGGAGCGGTTGAGGACACGAATAAGCAAATTCTTGCATCAAGGGATGCTACGGAGTTCGGAAATGTCTTGCGAAATAAACCCGAAGCACATCGAGAGACAGTAGAATTCGCTAATGTTGAGAGGGATAAACCTGAAGGCACTCGGGTAGATAAAGAAGCTGCACATCTCCTTCGAGAATATTCAGAAGGACGCAGGGTCGACAAATTTGAATCATTTGTATCTTTCCAATTCGATACGGGTCATGTTGGTCCGCGAGCCATGTATATTCCCAAAACAGAAGTGCATGCCGAGCGAACGGATACATATGAGATAGAATTAAAATCCTCAAGTGCGGGTAACCGTATTACTGAGCAAGGAATCTGGTTACCCCAAGCTTTACGTGGAGAACGTGAAGATAAGACTTTGACGATTGAAGATACGGTTTACGAGGCGCTGAAGAGTAGGGAGAGTAAAAACCTTTTTCTTGACCATGAGATATATGTAGCACTTAAAGGCAGCAAAGAGCTCAATGTAGAGAAATTGTGGCAATCCCTAAAAAATATGACGCAGAAGCATATGGTTTACTTGGATGACTTACTGAAAAAGTTCATCAGTGATGGTGGAACGATTGGAAACAAGTTATATCCGGGCCATTTGGAAGATTCACTGCTGGCAGCAGAATTATTAGATCGCCCTGCGCTAGTGTTGGAGATGATGATTGATGCGGTGTATCAGACCGATGATGTTGCTTTTATGGATGAAAATCTTCTTACTGGAATTCGAGAGAGAATCGATGCATTAATTGAAGTGGGCATCTTGTGTTCAAATAAGAAAAGTAATAATGGACTCGTTACGTTCAGTTCAGAGGGGATTAGAGAATTAAAACAAGTTATTATCGACATGGACATGCCAGAAGCATATCAAGAGCCCGATGATGCATGGACAGACACACCACATCTAGATGCAGATCACCTCTCCCGTCATGGGAATGTAGAGGATAAAATGTCTGAGTCCATCAAGGAAAAAGACAGTGAGTATAATCAAGTAGGGTTGCTGAATGAGCAAAATACGGGTTCAAAGTTTGATCGGCGTGGAGAAACTATCGAGGTGACTTATGCAGATTGGGATGCCAAACCGATCACTTTTAATTTTGATACTCCACTTGGATATGTCGATTCATCCCCAGGAGTTTTTGATGAGGATCTATCAGAAATGAACGCTGCTCACTCACAGGGAAGCTTAGGTATGGTGAATGAAAAAGTCGATGGTTCTAATCATAATCGAGATGGATTATTTAACGATCAAAATTATACTACAGGAGAATCTATGCTTCGGTCAGGCGAGCACTCTAATACATACGTTGCGGGTTCGACAGATCTGCGAGAACTGCATATTAGCGAAGAGTACTCCATTGGTGCCCGTTTCAGTCAACAAGCGTATGTGAGTGACGAATATAACTTAGGCAGTCCTGTTAACCGTGAGCTTCAACAGACTGGAGAGATAGTCTCAGGAGCTTCTTCACAAATGAGAAAAGCACAGGTCATACAGTTGTATACCTCCAGCACTTCTGGAATTCGTCAAGCAAATACAAGTGAAGGATATGAATTAGGAGATCCACTTTTACGCCAAGGTCTATCTAATGAAGGCTACAGCCTAGGATATCAGGATTTGCGTCAAGTGCAATGGGATGATGGTTATATGGGGGAAATGAATCATCGGTTGGGTGTAGCAGTAGAAGGATCATTTTACAGTTATATGGAATTAAGACAGGCAAAGATGGAAAATGGAATGCAATTAGCCATGAACTCAGAACGATTGGCAGAGCAATCAGGTCGATTAGAACATGCTACACAATTGAAAGATTCATGGGTGAATGAAGATTTTCTGGGTCAGGTATACAAACTCGGCAATCTGGAACAGCAGTGGATAGCTGATAAGCCACAACAGGGAAATCTGGAGAGCCAGTGGGTTGCTACCAAATATCAATATGGTTTGATGGATCAAGATCTTGACAGCGGGGATAAACCTAAGTACGCAGACGTTCCAGTAGAATCCATAGGAGGTTGGCCGCTCAAATATGGGCAGATTGAAGAGGAGTTGCAGGCAAGTAAATACCAGTATGGCAACTTGGAAGAGCAGCTACTCGGAGTTAAACCTCAGTATGGAAAAATTGAAGAAATGCTGTTTTCTACCAAGCCTCAATATGGCAATTTGGAAGAAAATCTTCTCGCTATCAAGGATGGTAGAAGTTCCGAATACCACTTCACCAACAATGGACATAAACGTGTAAGGGATTCGTATCTTGAAGAACAATGGAACGGATCAAAGAGCAAGCGAATCACAGGTCTTGAGGAAGATATAGCTGGGATTCTGAATCCTCTTCGGGCTACGTTTGAAACCAGGTTTTTAAGCACAAAAGCTAATTCCCAGGCTGATTGGGAGCAATCTTTAATGAGCGACAAAGCGAGCAATTATTCTTCAATTGTTATTATGTCTGAAGCATTAAAAAACCAACAGTATGGGCATGTGGGAGAGCAATTGAATGCTGGCAAGTTGGATCAAGCTGCTTCCCTTCTGGATGGTTCAGAAGGAATGAAAGGAAATGTCGATGGTGAATTCACTGATTATTCATGGACAGGTACGAACTCAGCGCACCACGCTAATGTTGGGGCAGGATTATCCGGTGAAACAGGACTACTTGATTCTACATGGCCCTACGAAATAACGAAAGCAATTAAGAAAAGTGTTAATGGTGAATTAACTACAGAAGATACTAACATGTCAATTAAATTAAGTGGATCAGGACTAGAAGTTGATGATTTTTCATTTGCAAATTTTGAGGCTAGAGTGGCGCTCGTTCAACAGGATGTCATCACTGTAGAACGAGAGGATGAACGAATATCTCATCTGGAAAACCAGACAAGAGAGGCAACTATTGCAAATGCTCGTTTGTCTGAATTGCAGAATCCAGAGGATACATTTGCAACCTTTGAGGAACGATGTGCGCAGGTGATCACGGGCTTTATTTTCGCTGAACGACCTGAGATGCGGGCAGAGTATTTGGAACAGCTTTTTGCATTTTTGCCTGAACGAACAGCGCATCTGATGAAAGTCTATCATGAAGCTAAAATGGAAGGACGCGCTTCTGAGGTTGAAGTCGATTCGGTGTTGGCTTATCGGGATCGGATTACTGAGGGATATCTGCCTCTTATGGATACTACCGCGCAGGGACTTGTTTTCGATTATACCGATAATCTGTTGGACCACGGAATGAATCCCGAAGACTGGGAGGGTGGTTTTGGCGTGCCCGAAGAGTATGATCCTCATGACCCGTTCAACGTTTATTTTCCATACTCCAAAGAGATGGATGCACTTGAACTTGTTCAGGCGGATGATTGGGTTCAATTCGGCGGCGGCGATTGGAAACGGGATGAGCTCCTCGGCAAGTTTTACAGTGAAAATGAAACTTCTCAAATCAACGGATGGTACCGGAATAATTTTCTGGGCGATCAGTATAAATTCTCCGTTGATTTCAAGGTAGATGAGAACGAGAAGGGTGACGATGGCGTTGGTATTATTTTCAAGATGCAAGATACCAATAACTACTGGATGTTCATGGTCAACGGTGGCGATTCTACGAACGCTCTAGATATGAGGACACCGATGCAGTTGTATCATGTCGTTGCGGGTAGAAAAGAGTCTGTAGGTTCTCCGATGCAACCTTTTAAATGGGAGAGGAATCGGTGGTACACAATCTCAGTATCTATCATGAAAGGTAAATTACAAATCTATACCGATTCCAAATTACAATACGATTTAACGGGCACTGATTAACTCAGTGTTCTTTTTTTCGTATATAGCGAGTACGAGGTGATTTTATGGGTCATACATTTGGATTGTTTACAATGTCTCAGAAAGGCGTGTTGTTCGCCAATATGAGAGCTAAGATAGCTGATAAAGACGATTATGCCAATCCTAATCATCCACAGCATCTCCCGGAGAGTCCCAATGCACCGAGGAGTGAAACGGACCGGCACGGCGAAGAAAATAATCCTATTCTGGGTGATCCAGGTTACGGTCAGATAGGACGATGGCAGACGGTTCAATTGGATGCACTGGAAAACAGTATTGATCAAATTATTGAGCAATATCTGAAAGATAAGTCGTGGTATGCGAGTGTACGATGCCGTGAAGCACTGTGGAATATGTACCGCAGGATTGAATGGTGGGTAGAACAGCAGCAACCTCCAGATAAAACACAATATCAGCGAGTTCTGCAAATGGTGAAGGACTGTATTCACAAGATTCTTGAAAACGCCCAGAAGCCTGGCGGTAGTCATCATGGTGTGTCATTGCCGATCTGTCCGGCACCCTACTACCATCATTTTACTGGGAATTACTTTAATCATTTTGATGCAACAGTATATGAGATCCCGCTCTTTTCAATGAAAAAGGACGTCCCGTTCTCGAATAAATTCCCTGATTTCTTCAGATATGTATCCTCGACGGAGGATCAGGAATGGGTAGCTGTCCACTCCGTAGGCCGAAATGAACAATCTGGTTCAGAGATGATCTTAAAACTGGATTTAGGGCTTCTGGAGATTGGCAACTCATCCAAAATCACATTTAACTGGCGTGTGAAGCGTTATGGACAGATCAGGTTCAAGTACCTGGCTAGTGCCAAGCGCGGTAATGGCATGCTGTTCTACATTAATGGGCAGCAAGTCGGAGGTGAATGGAGCGAGAATAGCGGATGGCAGGAAGCTGCATTTACGTTGCAGCCAGGACAGATGTACAAGTTCGACTGGTTAATCCGCAAAATGAGACCAGAAGTATGGCAGAACAATGGTATCTATATCAAGGATGTTGAAGTCGTTGAGATTGTGGATACACGCAAGCCGCCTGCTCCTTTGGATATTGATCTGGATGGGGAGGGAAGTGATAGTGATTGGTATGTAAAGTCTTCAAAAAGCATTGCACAAGCCCATTTTCAAGCTCAGTTCATTACAGATGAAGATCGAAGTAAAACGATGAAAATGGATTTGGATAATGAATGTGACGGTACAGTTTCTTTTGCTTACTTCATGGGAGTAGATAAAGAATCATATCCAACTAAAGATTATGAATTGTTTTTTGATGACATTTTTGAATCTAGGACTCAGCATGGAGAAAGCAGGCATGGTAGCCATGCTCAATCTTTACACGGTGTAGAGTGGAATATCAATGAGGAATATTCAGAAACAACAGCTAATCAAGCCAAGATTGAATACGAAATTATAGCAGGTCCTGAGACGAATGTAGATTTAAAAGGTGTAGTTGAAGTTATATGTCCAACGTACGAGATTGATCATTGGGAACCATCGCTTCATGGTCAAGGGATTGGGAGTTATCAGTGGCAGATGTCGGGCAGTCCGCCATGGGTAAGATCAGGGAATGTATTAAGACTGGATGAACCTATAGAAGGGGATATGATTGCTCAAACCGAAGTGAACTTGCAAGATGAGGGTTGGTTTTTGTTTAGTTATTCTCATCAATTACGAGCTACGGAATCGTTTGAGGTGACTGTAAATGGCATGCTTGAATACTATTCAACGATGCATAGCCAGGGGGAGCAGATACGAATTCCGCTAGAGGAAGGTTTAAATATTATCCAATTCTATATTCGAGATTATTACACTGAGCAGCCTTTCATCGATAACATAGAAAAATTATTCACGTACGGGAACAATACTGGCAATACATATCGAACTGTAACTGATCTAGGCTCGTATGTTGATGTGACTCGTGGATGGGATGTAACAGATGCAGGAGCTAGAACAGAAAAATCTGGTGATACAATTAGATATAATGCAGAGTTAAATCCTGGAGCTAAGTTTAGCATTCAAGAGCATATGCGTATCTATCCAGCGATGGACTCGTCATACGATCCAGACAAAGGGGTAACAAGAGATTTTAACGTTTTTGAAGAATTGTTTAATGAGGAAGGCAAGTATCATGAAGCATTAAGATTCTCTGGAAACTGGGTGTGGAAAAAAATTGTAAACGGTGATGGGGTTATGTGGGCACAGGGGCATGATCAGGATTTTATATGTGATTTTGAAGCTCATTTAGATAATTCTGGTTACATCTGTTGGCAATACGGAGGGCAATTTGATCCGGGAGAAAAATTGGAACTACAAATTGATGGTGTCTCTGTATGGACAGGCAGTCAGTCGAATGACAGAGAAGGGACCAATTGTATGTATCCTCTACCTTCGGGGAATCATCAATTCCGATGGAGATACCGTGACGGTAAAAAATATACACCAGGTAACGGAGATGGGGGGGGGGAAGATTCCACTGGACCAGGTACGGGAACTGATCAGCAAGGCGATACAACGAAAGATCCATATGGAGTGAAGTGTTATACAGGAGATTCAAAAACGAATAACATCCAGTACGCGCAAAAATCATATGGAGGGCATTCGCCACGTGCTGCTAAGTTTGATGCAACCAATAGAGGTGAAGTTTACTCATCCTCTGGTCAAGCGTACGCATTGGGTGTTACTAAGCAAAATTCGACAATTGTTCGTACGTTTACTGCCCCTAAGATTGGAAGTTTCAATTACTCTGAATTGTTGACAGTCTATCCAGTAACAAAGAGAAGAGTCTTTGTGAAAAGAGAACTAAATAATAAGAGTGCTCAATATGATCGTGCTGAAACTATTAACAAATCAAATGGTACAGTGGACTATTACTCATTGGATGTTTCTGGAAACAACCCTCAAAGTCCTGAATATAGTTTATTTGGCTCAGATACCAAGAAGATAACTTTTGAATTCTATTGTGTTGAATCATTTGATATTAAATTTAAATATTTGTGTTACCTGTTACAAGATTCAATTCAAGCCGGGCGACTTAGGGTTGCTTATTATCCTAAAGATAAAGCAAGTCAAGCGGTAACAATTCTCGATTGTAACGATAATTTTGGAGATCAAAAAGGATATAATAGCAAAAGTATTGATGAAACAAAATGGAAAAAAGCAGAAAAGTTTTCTATTCCAATTACAGTTGAGAAACCTGGAAAATATACATTAATTATAGGTCTTACTGATACTTATAATGGGCGTGAAAGAGGAAAAGAAGGTAATTACTATTATGCAGCCATCAAAGATCTTGTGGTTCGCACGGATGATCCTGATGGTGTGAATCAAAATAAACTGCTAAATCCAGTCTTGGTGGATCGATCAACTTATGTGAATGTGCAGTGGTTTGATTTAACAGACGAAAAAAACAAATTTAATACTATTAAAGTATCCGTTGAAAATGGTCAAAAAGTTAGCGATTTCATTAACAGCCCTCCCTCATTAATACCCGGGCACAAATATAAAGTGGTTTACACACTTATTAAAGATAAAACCTCAACCAACGCGACAGGTCTTGATGCAGGTGGATTTACATTAAGTGAAGGTAGTTTTTCCGAGAGATGGCCTAACTACTGTATTGATGCAAGTGGAAACATGTTCCCTGAAGGCAATTCCCCTCACCCAGGCAAGGAGCCATCGAATCCACCAGACACTACAACACCAGATGGTGGGAGTCATGCTTGGCTAGATGTTATTCGTCTATACAAAAATAACAGCAGAGCGTGTTCTGGGACGAAAATCGTTATTGAAACCTTCGAAGAAGGGAAATTTCTTCATTCCCGAGATGTGACGAATCAAGATGACACATTGGTTACAATTGAAGTGGAAAATACCTCAGATGAGAAGCGGAAGTATGAAGTTCAAGTTCGTTTTGTACAAGATTGTCCTGGAGATGGCGCCATGATCTGGGGAGGTAAACTTAATATTGATGACATTATTAAAGTTGATTCATCCTGGGCTGAGGTGACTGACTTCGAAGTTTGGAATAACAAACCGATCTGGATGGGCGGCTGCGATAACAGTAATATGCGCGTGAAAATTACCCGTGAGGACGGAAAAGTGTTATGGGATGAAAAGTATTACGGAGATGGTTTCCGTGGCTTCGAACTGAATGAACTGGCTCCCAAGCCTTATAGCAAGTATAAAGTGGAGATTACAACAGATCAGAAGGGACAGATCAGTGACTGGACAGGAAAACGATATCTGACCACCTTCCGGGTGCATGACTTCAAAGCCTACGAAAGATGGGTATGGGTACCTGAGCCGTTTGATTGTCAGCTGGATTTTTTCATTGATGATGAGTTGATCAAAACATTCACCCAGGAGGGTGGATACTATACATTTTCACATCCAGTGCCCAAAGGCAAACATGAATTCAAATGGGTGTTTACCTCGCTTCAGGAAGTAGGTACGCGTAGTTACGAATACGCTAATCTGGACTGGATGGAACTGACCAACTGGATCTGTGATGACGTCTATGTCATTCCTTACTGCGAAGGCGGTGGGGGAGACAAGTGTGTTGAAGCACTTATTAAATGCCTACTGGAAGTTTGGAAATCACGGCCTAAGATGTGTGTAATCGGTAAACGCATCTGGTTATTCACGTAAAGAAAGGAGGAGCTCTATGGGAATTGTGAAACGTCAGGAAAAAGGGCTAATCTATTTTGATGAATTCATTAAATCCGAACTTGATTCAGGGTGGGAAGTATTGACTGACGATCCTGGAAGGTACAATGCTGATCATGGAGTACTGGAACTAAGGTATGGAGAGTCTCCAATATATATGTTTTTCACGGAGTTGACCACAATTGAAGAGTTCGTGTTGGATGTCAAGAATGAGTATAATCCAACGGTTGAGGGAGACTCCGGGGGACTTATTGTATATGCGGACGATGAGAATGTGGTGAAACTTGAAGAGTACTTTGATGCGGAGAAAGGGATAGCGAGAAGCTATCCTTGGATCCGTTTGGTACGAAGTTTTAATGTATATTCCGCATATTGGTCAGAGGACGGGAAGATATGGCGGTTTATTGGTAATCAGGAAGTCATCTCCTCTGTACCTAAGATCGGGCTTTTCTTAGAATCAGGAACAGAAGGTGAACCACTACGCATTAATCATATACGAATTCAAAGAAGTGGCAGGGTAAAGGTAGATAATCTGAAACAAGGTTATCAGGTTGAACTCCGGGATCAGGCAGGAAAAATTCTTGAAACTAAGATATGTAAATATGAGAATACATCGATTATGTTTGACCTTCAACGCTATGAATATCCGCTTACCGGAAGTTTTGCTGTGACTTTGCCTGACCACAATAGATTTGAAACGTCGGACATATTAAGTATATACGGTGGCGATACATATTACTTTGAACCTAGAGTGGATCTTTACTATCGTGAGTATAGCGATAATGGAGAATTTCTTGATATGCGGTTACAAGACAACCAGGAACGTTTTCTCGGTTATATGTCCTCTGGTCAATCCGTAACTGAGAATGTATTGTTTATTGCCAAAAATTCATTAAACCAAGGTGTTTTTCAAAATGTTAACTTTGAGCTTGCCTCTTATCGGGGAGATCAGTATCAAAATGTAGTTCGGTTAGCGCCTGATGTTGAGGGCGAACCAGGAGCTTGGAGTATGCAAGTGAACGCAGCCGAGATAACTCCAGAAACCCCTTATCAATTCTGGGTGAGAGTAGAGAGGCTGGATAGCAGCACTAATTATGAAGCCCAGGTCACGTTCGGGATCAAAGTTTCTTCAACGTATATATAGCTCTAAACTTTAAGTGCTCGACCACGTATAGATTCAATAAGGGTTGAGTTGGAGGTGAGAATATGTCTGTCCGCTTTAGCGGAACAAGTTCAGGAACGAACAATGGCAAGTTGCTTGATCACAATAGTTTGCTCAACAAAGGGACCCGATCCCACCAAGAAATTGATGAGCATCTTTCAGAAATGGAGGAAGCCAGAAGCAGCTATGTCAGTCTCCCTGAGCGGTTGGATCAGATGGAACTTGTAGGCAAACAGAATGAAACAGGGATAGCCGGTCATGAATTGCGTATTGCTGATCTGGAACCTCGGGTATTGAATCAGGGAATATTATTGGAAGACCAGAAATCCAAGTTGGGTGAAGTTGAGAAAAACCTAATGGATATCAGCATGGATGTTCATGAACAAAATGAACGGTTGGAGAGTTTAGAAAATGAATTAGGAGATACTCGTGGGAATCGTGAATCACTTGCAGATGTTATATCGGATATAGAGCATTCCATTGATATTCTAAAAACGATCCCATTATCTGATTTGGCAATAAGCGCAGCAACTATGGATTCTAATGGTCTTCTTAAGGTTCAGATCAACGGTGGTTATGCAAGCATTAACAGCACACTTGTTCAAAAAGAGGAGTCTTTCTATTCATTCTTAGCTGAGCAAGATACTCGATACTATATATTTCTAAAGAATGATGGAACCTTCGTACATCAGGTGATTCCTGATGAACCCGATAACGGTATGATTTTGGGATCTGTAACGACTGGTGCGACCTTCGATGCGTTGTATATTAAAGATCAACGCTATTATCTAACCAAAACGGTTTCTACAGGAGATTTTCAAGATCTTCAGGAAAGAATCACATATGCTCAATCTCAGATCAATGAATTAGACGAAGAAGTGGTCAGGTGGATTGATCTTACCGAAGACTTGTCCAAACAAGTCGAAGGTTTTGGTGAGACTAAGGCTGAAGTATCAGATGCTAGAACAGACAAAGATGGCTTTGAATTTGATAAGCTGCCGGATCGTTTAAACCATATGCAATCCAAGCTGGAGCTTGCTGCATCCAGGGGGACGATGGAAAATCAATCGATTTTTCGTATTGAGTACCCACCTGATATAAGGCTTTCAGAACAAAAGAGCTTTTATTGTCCAAAGTATAGTATTGGTTCTGACAGTGTAGAAGTACTTCTGGATGGCATTAGGGTAACTCCTGGGGATGATTATATCGAATATACGGATACAGAAATTCGTTTTCTCTATGATATTCCGGTAGATTCACGTGTCACACTGCTTAGCCGAGGGTCGATCATCAATACGTCTTCAACTTCAGAGTATGAGTATGACACCAAAGGCAGAATGAAGCGTGAGAGTATCACTGGAGGTATTAACCGCGTTATTGATTATGAGTACGATCTTGAGGGGAATCTTACAGCGGAACTCATTACGGAGAGTGACGGACAAGTTAAAACGATCACCTACGAACGGGAAGAAGGAAGAATTAGACGCAAGTTGAACAATGGGGCAATGTACTTTTACTTACAAGGTAGTTCAGCCTATGATGATCGCCCTATTAAGCAACGTGTGTCTGTGCTTGAAGACATGGAAGAACAGGACGTTTATTTTGAGTATGACCCTCTAAGCGGTCTGATTATCAAAGAGATTACATATAACAACGACATAAAACCATTAGTTATAAAGATTATTGAATACAATTATAACTCTGATGGTAGTGTGGATACCGAGATGGTCGACTTCAATGGTTCGAAAATAGTAAAAAAATATAAGTACGATTCGGATGGAAATATCCTTGGCGTCCAAAAAAGAAAGGTAGGCTGATAGAGTGGAATCACATTTCTCAATGACCAAAATAAAGACCGGGTTTCGTCCTTTGTTCGATAAAATGGTAGGTACGAACCTAACGTCAATTACAGAGGAAGAGGTAGAACTTCTGGTGTTTATGCTGCGGAGCGATATTATCTTCGATGGTACGGGACAACAGTACCTTCCGATGCTGGAAGCTTTGGAACAGGTGGTTCCTCTTGAACTATCGGACGAAATTAACCAGGAGCTAGTGGATCGAGATACACGACTGCAAGAGCAAGATAGACAGATGCAGATCCGCACCGTGTTTCTGACAGCAATGAAAGAGTCGATGCTTCAGCAATTGAAAGTTCGATATGGCATTTAAGGAGGTGAGCGCATGACAGCTACAGTAGTGCAAGGATTTAGGAGATATGAATTTACGAGCACCGTGACCAATTTCTTAAGCACTTTGGCAAGAGAGATGAACACTAATCCATATGAGGATGTCAACTGGAAGGTGACTTATTATCCTAACGATGAGTATTCGCAGCCCAAAGCATATACAACTAATCAAGTATATGGAAGTACTTTGGGTTCATTAACACTGGAAAATTTAAATGTACGCTCTCTGCTATTTTCTCTATGTTTGAATCTTTCTGTTCATCGAAGTTCCAATAATGGCACTTGGACAAGCTACGGCTATCAACTAAGATGCGGTATGAATCGATTTTCTGAAGATACAGGACCTTTTCCAGATATATCGTTAAATTTGGGCGAGGAAGCTAATATCCCGTTTCACACGACGACGGGGAATGTGACATTAAACATTAACTACAAGTGGTCAGTATTTCCTTTAAAAGAAGCAATCTTTATTTTTGGAGAAGCTCTAAATAATATAGGATATGCATATCCTTTCAGACTTTACTTAGGGCAATTGTCTTCTTATGAGAAGGAAGATCCCGCTGTTGAAGGAGGATTTGTGGGTATCTTTTCCCACGCGCCTATTGATAGTAACAATGAATGGGCAAATAACAATTTATATAATGTTGGTAGAGGCGTGGTCAGAACCTCTAGGAATAATAAAAAGTATGAATTGTATAATTTCTGCACAAGTGCTCAAGCGACTTCGCCAGGTTCAGGGAATCGTTATTTTATTTCCCCCTGGTATATATTTCAGCCCAAAGAAGGGGTTCGGGGAGAGTTTCAACAGATGAGATCTGTTGTGTTTAAAGACTCAAACCAACATCCAGATGGAACGATGATTGATCTTGAAGGTAAGAGGTATCATGTTTTTCACATTACCGATCAACAACAACCGATACATTCTAAATATTGGATTGATATCGTAGGTAAAAGTAGATTCATACAACCATACTTTTTTGATAGCAACACGTTACTCGGGGATGGACAGAGAGCAATTTTATTCGAATTACCAACGGAGGTGTCCCAATAATGGCAGTACCTAAACGATACTCTTGGGTGAGCACAATATCCGAGTTTTCAAGCACCGCTGAGTTACAGATGGCAGGCGACTCATGGTGGGAAGTGAAAAAATATGCTGCTGCTGCAGTTGGCGGCGGGGGTAACTGGGGAAACACTGTTTTCAAAAATCTAGAAGATAACAGTCTGTGTTTCACAATGGCATTTCAAAACAGTAATACTCCTTCGATCCGGTGGGGGTTAATGAATAATGAAACACCTAGGGTGGATGTATACTTGGATTCTCCTGATAAACAAATGACAGATACACCTTTTTCTTGTGACACAGGTAACTATAATATAACTTACAAATGGACTGCATTCACTACGAATAAGGGTATTTTTATTCACGGTGAGTATCAAAATTATATCAATTATGCCTACCCAGTGAGAATATACATGGGAAGGATGAATTCACTGGAACCAGAAGATCCTGCTATTTCAAACGATTTTGTAGGCATTTTTACGCACATGCCTTCCAATGTTAGTAACAATAGCAATTCTACATATGGTGATTACAATGTTGGACGGGGAGTGGTTAGGAAATCTCGAAACGGTACAAAGTACGAATATTATAACTTTACTACCGACGCTCAACTTACTTCACCAGGTGTAGGGGGGAGGTACTATGTTAACCCATTTATGGTATTTAATCCATCAGAAGGAGTACGTGGGCAGTTTGCAGATATATATACGGCTTGTTTAAAGGATGCTTCACAACATCCAGATGGGTCCATTCTTGATCTGGGAGAAAACAAATACTACGTGTTTCATGTTGTAGACCAACAAATGCCATACAACGGTAACTACACTCGCTGGTATACATCTAGTAATAACGTTCGGTACTGCGTTCCTTGCTTCTTCGGTAGCAACAACGTTATGGGTGGGCAACGAGTCATTCTATTTAAAATATAAGGAGGATACCTATACATGTCATTTTTCAGTGGTAAAGTCAAAATGAATATGTTGTTTCAAGCCTTAATTAATGGCTTCAAAGGAGTTGCATCCTCGCCTTGGTCTATATATTTTGAGACCTCGGATGCCTTCGTCATTAAATCAGTGGGCTCAACAGGAAAAGATAAGTTATTTATTAAATTCGAAAAAGGCAACACCAAAGATACAAACGGCAACTACATCACGGTAACTTCAGCAGAAGATGTATTACTTGCTGACGGGAGTATTCCGGAAGGGAAAATGTTTACTACACGGAATTTTTACTGCCATACATCTGTCGTAGATTCCAACCTCTTAACAGACTACCAGGTATCGGTTACAGCAGATCGTGTAATTATGTGGTTGGCGGGGGATGTGAACTCCGTAACAGGGATATCCAATTTGGGGTATTTCGGTCTGATGTATCGTTATTCCCAAGAAAATCACTCGGGTGCTCAAGGAATTGGAGTGAGCTACCAGGGATTCAATGGTATTCGTACAGTTAAGGATCTGGATAATATTCAGACCAATAACGTCTACAAATCCTACTCCGCGATGGTACCGACCAATCCGGGTTGGGGCGCGCTCTACCATCTCTCTCCATGTATTATGGCCAATAATGCAGAAGGTCCGCGAGGCGAACTACATGATATTTATTTTGCACCTGCAGCAGGTGTAAGCCACGGAGATGAGATTACAGTGGCCAATAAGACATACAAGGTATATTCTCTGACCACAGGAGGTTCAAGCTTCCTACCGGGTAACACTGTAGCTGTATTAATGCAGTAGGGGAGGAGAACTATGGCTGTAGCAGGAACGGAACAATCCATTTACACGCCTCAACAATCAGTAATAAAACGAAACACGGGTGTGCTTTATACATATTTAAGCAGTATTTATTATTCCAATAGAACCAAGGCGAGCTCTTACTATGAACCTGAGAGGGCAGGCCAACAACATAATTTAGGCGTACTTTACACGTACGCTCAGGGTCCATATCGTTCAATTGAGACGCAAGCTTTATCACTGTATACGAGCAAAAGCTCTGGGAAAACGGGTCAGTTAAAACTAGAGGGAGTCCAGTACCAATTCCAAATTGGAGAGCTTCATCATCTTTCTTCACACAACCCATCGGAGGAAAATGTGTATTCCATTTGGGGGTATGATCAGGAGGATCTCCCTCAGTATTATACAGGTCGTTTCATATTGACTGACACTCATGGTGTCATAATAAGCCATACCAAAGAGATAAGCATTTACGATAGTTTGGGTTATCTTCCATTACACACCACGCCAGAAACTCGATTCACAGGTAAACTTGGTATGGCAGGTTATCTGGGCTCTTTAACGAAACAAGCAAATGGTCGCTGGGTACACGTTACCAAGATTGTTTTGCCTTCAAAGGATTCATTCAAGGGTGTTATTCGATCAATTATTGTAGGTCAGAGAACCCCGGCCTCATCAGAGGGTGCAAAAATTCGATATATTGTAAAGCACGTTTACAAAGACGAAATGAAAACATTTCAAGGCTATCTCTCTGGTCAAGGAGGCAACATAGATCCAACTGTACCAACCACGATATTGCCACGAAGGTACCCTGCTACCTATATTCCAAATCGCAGGAGGAGTGAGAAATGAACAAAACATGGCGAATTATGCAGGAGCTGAAAGACGTGTACAAACAGGTAGAATTGTCTCATGTAGTTGAAGCACTAAACGGTGGGGGAGAAACATTAATCGTTTCGCTCCCCATGGAAAGCCCACGTTTTCTGATTAAGACGGTACGTGTTATCCCAGCAAAGGAAACGAATGTGGAGCTTCACATACTTGATAGTGCAGACAAAATGAAAGCCAAAATTTTATACTTTAATACAGCAGAATTCAGTACAGGCAACTTCATAGACGGGATATACGACAATGTGGATTTACCTTATGACGATAAGGATGGTACATCCCATTTCCATTTTGAAATCATTAATCCAGGTTCCGTGCCTTCAGATTTTACCATTGAAGTAACGGGGTTGACGGTCAGATAGGAGACAACGATCATGGATATCATTACTTATGGTAAAGTGGTCAAGCTTTCAAACGAGATCAAGGAAGCCAGGGAAGATAGCGGGACTCTAGATGCTCGATTGGACAAGATTGCATTAGGTACGATTACAACAGTAAATGCCAAAAAAGACCTTCCCCCACAGGGGATACCGGAAGCTATTTATGCCGTGCTCGCGGATGAAAGTAATCAAAATTTGCCAACATTATATATGTATGGGGAAGAATATACACGTCTTACGGGATCTGATGTCAGCTATAAATCCAATGGAATCCTAACGGTTAACGGGTTGGAGGTCATGGTATATGAACATCCAGATACACATAGTGCCGATATGATCACCGATGGAGAGACCCATGTGAGCATGACTTGGGAGGAACGAAAACGCCTGAGTATCATGGACCCGTGGGAATCGATCAGTGACTTGGTGGATTATACCGATACGGTTACATATTTTGCTTTTGACATGCATGGAAGAGTTGTTCGACAAGTCGTTACGGACAACTACACCGAGCAGCTGGTTAGAGAACCTGTGCTGACCATGCCGACTTCTTCAGAAGGTTACGCAAAGGGTGATTCCTTCTTGGTCATTTCCATTGGTGAGATTTATCGATATGACGGTCTGGACTTCGTGCAGCTCCCACCTTTGGTTGATGTCATTTATCAGTATGATAATGAGGGAAGATTGGTGGCGAAGTCCATCGCCAGAATGGGAACAACACCTATTCAAACCAACTTCCAATATATATATGACTCATTCGGCAATCGCATAGCGGTTAAGAAATACTAATACGGAAGGACAGCATATGCTGTCCTTTTTTCTTTTAACAATGAAGTTATTAGTGTATATCCATCACCATATGAAGACTAGCATTAACACTTGGCTGATCAAGTCGTATAGAGAAAGTAGTATGAGAACGTAATTATTTCGGGAGGTAGTGTACGATGAATATTGAACTGACTGCTCATTTCTATTTCAAGGGAAGTGGGAAGAAAAAAACGGTGAACTGGATAGAAGATAATCCTAGATTACAACAGAAAGAGAAAGATTCGGATAAGGTCGTACGTGAAATCCCGTTAACAGCGGATGAGGTTAAGCAAGAATATCGACGACTTTTCACTAAACACAAGAACGAGGGGAAATCGATCACGCTGGAAGATACAGACGATGTGGTTCATATCATTGATCTTACGGATGTACGAAACATTGAATTGACTTCTAAGGAGGGGAATACAGATGCTGTACAGACTGACCTTCGCACTGAATGATGAGGAAATTGTGACTACCGAGATGACTTCGGATAAGGAGGATCTGGTTGGAGCAACCGAAGAAGCATTCGATTTGATCGAAAGAGACTATGGAGCCACTGTCGCTTTGAACCTGGTCGCGTTTAGCCTGCTCAAAATAGAGCTTACCAATGAAATGATAAATTAAGCGTTTACGCTAACTAATGTTAGCTTTTCAGCATCAACTGCTAATTTATTTGAATAATTATAAAATATAGTTAATAAAGTGATATACCCCAAGCCTAGTTCTGGGGTCTATTCCTTTTTCATGAAAAGATGAACGTGACTTGATTTAATGCATCCATTGAAACTTGTCTTGTACAAGTAGTTTTGATTAAACTAGGTTGAATTCATATGTTCAGGGGCAGTAGAAGGGGTCAGGATGATTGGCAAGGAGGGATGGGACATTGAGATAAAAGACTTGGAAAGAGAGCTCGCAAAGTTGGCATCCAGAATAAGAAAAGATTTTACTGAACGCGGGCCGGTAGATACCAGAGTCTCTATCATGAATCATTTTATCATCTTAAAGTTTACAGCAAAATTCACCAAGCCTGAAGCATTCATGCTGGAACATATGCAATCACACTCAAGTCAAATTTTCGCCGAATACAAGATGAAGCTAGCACATATGATGAGAGAAAATTTCAACCCCGTTTTCTCCTATATCAACATGGGTCTGAAGATCGAAGACATCGAAACAACATTTTTTGGCCCTGATTTTGCAGAACAGATTACAGTCTTCAAGATGAACAAGGATGTTGAAGTGCTGCTGAAAAATGATGAGATAAACATGCCTTAAGTCCTATTAACTAAATTTTGAATACTATACAGGTTCTTAGGAACTAATTTTTGTTGTTGACAATATCCTACATATTTCCTTATACTACCCTTATGGCGATTGTATAGATTAATAATCTTGACGAAGCCTATAACCTTGTTAAAGAACTTGAAGGCCATATCTTCGGTAATTGGGACGAAATAGATGTCAGACCAAGACCGACACATTCCACCATTTTGGTATTTTACAGTGGTGCGCTCTGTGTTGGTCTTTTTGTTTGTAAAAAATGCTGCTTTACCTTTCACCGTATACTTCGTATATAGTCAGTAAAAGGCATATAAGCGAACGAAATAAATAAATGTTGCGAACATTAGTTCGTATTTGTTATTCTGAATGTAATAGGATGGGAATGAGGAGGCGGATCAAAGGGGGATTTTTTGATCGTTTGTATGTAATTAGGCTTATTAGTTTCAATTGTTTGTAACAAGACTACATATGGTATGTGAGATTTAGGGAGCAATAGCGGGTGTGTATAGTAAAATCACGCTGGATAGTAACTAGATTGTGAAGAAAGTATACGACCGACGATAATTAAAAGTTAATGGGGGAAATGTATTATGTCTGCTACAACTGCTATGGGTTTTGATGATTTATTTGAGATTGGGGATATAGACATGTTCCTGAATAAAGCTCAGGAGAAGTGTCGTCACAAGCTTAGAGGCAAAACATTTGCAGGGATGGAGAAAGAAGATGTAACCCAGGAGATTATGATCAAATTGGTTAATTCCTTGGACAAGTATGATGCAGAAAAAGCGAAAATGTCGACGTTTGTTGATCATCTTATCGAAAATAAAATCAAGGACATGTACCGCAAGTGCATGTCTGAGAAAAATCTCAGTGTGGTTAACGCTGTACAGATCATGTGCACGGATCAGAGTGGTGGCGATGAATCGGAAAGTTCAGATATTGCATTAGCGCTTGGTCATGCTGGATTTGCATATGAGAATTTTGAGTTTGTAACAGATATTATGGAAAATATGAGGCTGAACGAACGTGAGAAGCAAATCTTTAAACTTCGGACTTCGGGGTATGAATTTGTAGAGATTGCAGGAATGCTAGGTGTATCCAAGGCACGTATATCCCAGTTATGGAAAGCGATTCGTGAGAAGTACGAAGCATTGTAGTCATAAGTGGCAATTAATAGCCTAAGTTAGATGAAGATAGATTCAGTAACCTACATAGAACAGAGAGAGCACCCTTAACTGGGTGCTCTTTTAAGTCGTATAGAGTGACTAGTACAGAAAGAAAGGCGGAACAAGATGCTTAGTGTGGTGGTTTTAGGATTTACGATGGAACGTCTGAAGGGGTATTCGGATATCGCTTGGGCAAGTCATGATTCGTCGACAGCTGCTGATTTAAGCAACAGGGAGTATGCCTTGATTATTGAGAAAGTAGTCGTACAGGCTGATGCCGTCTTGGTTAATCTGGCATTGGATCATTTGAGCTCTACTGATATTGTGATCATGCATCATGCTTATATACATAAAAAACCAATCTTGGGTGTGGGTTTCAAACCATTGGAGCCTGTTATCGAAGATTTTGTATCCAAACGAGTGACTGATCTGGATACAGCTGTACTCCATATGCGGACGAAGTATTTGGTCCTAAGCAGCGGAACCAATACTTCATCTGCGGCTCCAATTTAACTGCTGCTCCTATAACACGTATAGAGAATGTAAGGGCAAGAATATTCGCGAGACTTTAACTAATGGAGGAATAATTCAATGACACATGTGATCAAAGCAAAAGAAGATAAATTAACGGAAGAAATCGTAGCCAGCATGATTGGAAAGTATATCCACGCACCAATCAATATGCATGAGGTCCAGACGCCAACCGGTGCAACAACCCAGGCTAACGTATGGTTTGCTGGCAGTGTAGCGGGTTACGAAAAAGCCGTTATTGGATTCAATTACGAAGAGGGTACCTTTCATGAAGAACCACAAACATTTTATAACGTTCATTTAACGGATGGTATGGGGTACATTCTGACAAGTGCTTACGAATTGGAAATTCATGAACTGACCGAAGAGGAGTTTAATCAACTCATTGAAGAGAAAAAGGAAGAAGAACAAGACTCACGTGGTGAAGAGCAATGAAGGTGTTGAACTACGCCTCGGATTTAGCAGTAAAAACGTTTGTGTCCACTAGCGCTGCAGGTATGGAAGAACTGATCAACGCATGGATGTTATCCAAACCACACACATTTGTTACCGGACTGGAGTTTACCTCCACCGTTGATCCACTCAGCAGCATGTTGGAATTTGCAGCAATTATCGTATATCAACCAAGTGAACAAGACCAATCCTAACTTATGCATGAGATTATTCCTTCTATAATATAGAGGCTTTCAGTAAGGAGGTGGACGAATCTGTTGTTCACTTTAGAAAGAGTAATAGGTGTTGTTATTGCTGTTGTGGTATTGGCTTCGCAATACGGGAGTCTATCGACATCAGAAAATTTCAAACGGGCTTACGAAGAAATAGTTGGCTCCCAGAGATTAAAGGAAGTAACACAAGAAGAGCAGATAAAGCAGATAAAGCAAGTAAAGCCAATGAAGCAAGAGGAACAAGAAAAACAACAGAAACAAATTAAATCGGTTGCTCCTGCGCACATACGAATGACGGATATGCTTGAGCAGTATATAGAACTCCACCAGGAGAAAACAGTGAGCCGCGCAAAGCTGCTGAAGTATGTGAGGTGGGTAATTCAATATTCGAAGGATACGGATATCGATTCCGTCTGGATTCTGGCAATGATGTGGCAAGAGAGTCGAATGTTAGAGGAAAGTGTATCATCCCATGGAGCGATTGGTTTACTTCAGATTCTGCCTAGCACAGCGAAATCGTTTGGAGTGAGCCAACAGGAGCTACATCAGCCTGAAACGAATATCAGGACAAGTATTACCTACTTGGAATATCTTATGGATAAGTACGATGGGAATCTTCGTACAGCAATCATTGCGTACAATCAGGGAGAAGGCAACGTAGCTAAGGGAAAGGCTCGCCCCTGGTATTACAATCAAGTGAAGGAACACCATAACAAAATGCTTGAAATAATCAAAAAAGCACAATAAACATCAGTTAACAATAGAATTTGAATACCATAGTATAGTTTATCAATTTTACATAGGGAGATCCAAATGGGAAAATTTCCAGAACATATTAGTATGAATTTACAGGTAGATAAGAAGCATTACACAATGGATGACGTAGAAAATATTGAACGTTGTAAGCTTGATGAACATTTCCTTGGGGATTGTATTCTGGTCAATGAGAACCTGATTTGGCATTCCGTTCATAAGTATATAGGAAAGCCGGAAATGATTATTAAGAATCATTGTGTAGAGAAGGATGATATTCTGCAACTGGGCCGTCTTGGATTTATCAAAGCGATTAGGGCATTTGATACCGGACGTGGCGTAAAATTTAGTTCGTTTGCTGTCACTGCGATTGTCAGAGAAATTCGGTGTTTTCTAAGAGATAGTGCAAGCATTATTCGTCCAACTCGCACAGCTACGGAATTAATCAACCGAATTAATCGACTTGAACACGATATGGGCTACCTGCCATCAGCACATGAAATCGCACTGCTGTTGGATGAGGAGGAAGATAAGATCAACAAAGCACTTCAGGTGGGTAAAGGTGTGAAGTACCTGGATGAGCCTGTAGGTGCTGATGATCAACAAACTCAATCCGTGACGTTGATGGATACCATCTATAGTGGGGAGAACATTGAAGAAGGTATTCTGGATAAGTTATATGTTGATGCGGTCATTGATTCGGTCAAGCGCAAGCTCAGTGAGAAAGAAGTGACAGTACTGAAACATCGTGTAGACGGATTTAATCAAACTCAGACCGCAGATATGGAAGATATTAGCCAGATGAGAGTCTCCAGAATTATGCGAAAAGTGGCTAAAATGCTGAATAAACCGGATCAGGCGTAATCGTCATCACAGCCATTGATATTTTATATAATGTTTCATACATAACGTCCCTCTCGCTCCAAGCGTGAGGGATTTTTGCTGTTTTTGCCCTATGGGACATACTCCAAGTTGTCCGAACATAAGATAGTACAAGATTCCAAGTGACCCGGAGGAATGAATTGATGCGAAAAATAACGAAAGTTCTTGCATGCATGCTTATCCCTGTCTTCTTGCTGTCTTCCTTAGGGGTTACTCAAGCCCAGGCAACAATTCAAGGTCCGTCCACACATGCGCAAAGCGCTGCTCTCATCGATGTCACATCAGGCCGGATCTTATACAGCAAGGATGGGGATAAGGAACTGCGAATTGCCAGCTTGACCAAAATCATGACAGCGATTGTAGCGATCGAACACAGCAAGCTGGATGAGAAAGTGAAAGTGTCTCCCACGGCTTTTGCCAAAGAAGGATCGTCTCTCTATCTGAAGTTAGGTGAAGAGATGACACTCGAGAACATGTTGTACGGGCTAATGCTCCGTTCAGGCAATGACGCGGCTTCTGCGATCGCAGAGCATGTGGGGGGTTCGGAAGAAGGATTTGTGCTATTAATGAACAAAAAGGCAGAGCAAATCGGTCTGACGCACTCCCACTTTATGAACCCTCATGGACTGGATGCAGAAGGTCATTATTCTACAGCCAATGACTTGGCCAGATTAACTGCCTACGCGTTGCACAATCCGGTATTCAAACGCATCGTGGCCACGGAGGACAAATCCGCACCGAACCCCAATGAAAGCTGGGAATACTCCTGGCACAACAAAAATAAAATGCTACGGATGTATGAAGGTGCAGATGGTGTGAAAACCGGCTATACAAAGAAAGCTTTCAGATGTTTGGTCAGCTCGGCTACACGCAATGGACAGCAGCTCGCCGCGGTAACGCTGAACGATGGAAATGATTGGAATGATCATGCTCGGATGCTTGATTTTGGGTTTGAATACTTCCCATTGGTAGAGATTGCGAGGCAAGAACAGCCTGTGCAAAATACAGATGTCGTTACAGGCCGGGGATTTTGGTATCCACTTGCTGAGAGTGAGAAAAGTTCATTGACTAAAAAGTTGATTTTGCACGAAAATCGCGCCCAATCTGAAACGGAAGGGAATAAACAATCCACAGACCCTACATTTGGATTGGCAGGACGCATCGATATGCAACTTGACGGAAAACTTGTTGGCTCGATTCCGGTATATCGCAAAGGCAGTTTTATTCCTCCTGAACCAAAGACAGATGAGGCAACGATAGGGGGAATCGGAGACGTTTCTTCCTGGGCAGCAGCTTGGCGTGCCGTGTTAAGTAACCTGTTGTCTCCTTAGTAGAATCATCGTTGAAGGGAGGGTATAACCATTGATCAATTTAATTTGGCTGCTAATGATCTTAATCGGATTTGCTTTTGCAGCCATCAACGGCAATATTGAGGTGGTCACGCAAGCCGCTTTTGATGGCGCGGCCACGGGAGTTACAGTCTGTTTTGGACTGATCAGTGTGCTTGTGTTCTGGATGGGCATGATGAAAATGGCTGAGGATGCCGGTCTCCTGTCTCGGATTGCTAAGCTGCTTGGTCCCATTGTGGGCTTCCTGTTCCCCGATGTGCCCAAAAATCATCCGGCGATGGGTTATATTCTCTCCAATATGAGTGCCAATCTACTGGGGCTAGGAAACGCGGCGACACCAATGGGAATCAAAGCCATGCAACAGCTGCAGGAGCTTAATCCGGATAAACAAACAGCTTCTCCAGCCATGTGCACCTTACTGGCTCTGAATACGGCCAGCATTACCATTATTCCAACAACGCTAATTGCCATCCGATTAAACTATAATTCCGCCAATGCTACAGAGATCGTGGGAACAACATTAATGGCTACCATTATCGCTACACTTGCTGCTATAATCGCCGATCGCTGGTATCGGAATAGGGCTTTACATAAACCGCCACGTATACAGAAAAGTGGCAAACCCGGCATGAAAGGATGAGTAGCTTTGTTAACCTTCATCAACTGGATCTCTGTCTGGGCCATCCCGGTTATTATCGCGTTTGTTCCATTATATGCGTTTACCAAAAAGGTCCCGGTTTATGAATCCTTTGTTGATGGGGCCAAGGATGGATTCTCTACTGCAATCAGTATTATCCCGCATCTCGTAGGCATGATGGTCGCAATCAGCGTATTTCGTGCCTCGGGTGCACTGGATTTTGTAATTAGTCTATTGGCTCCATTGGTGTCCTGGATGGGTGTTCCAGGCGAAGTGTTACCACTCGGAATACTGCGTCCTTTGACTGGGACAGGCTCCCTGGCGTTTACAACCGATCTGATCAAAACCCATGGCCCCGACTCCATGATTGGACGTATGGCATCTACGATTCAGGGGAGTACAGATACTACATTATATGTGCTGACTGTCTATTTCGGGGCTGTAGGCATAAGGAACGGTCGGTATGCACTCAAAGTAGGGTTGTTTTCCGATGTCGTTGGTTTTATTGCTGCCCTCGCCATTTGTTTGCTCGTTTTTGGTTAAAAGATATCTCCTTTCCTTCCGATATATTAGTTATGCTAGAATAATAGCGGAGGAGAGTGAGACATGCAGAAGAGTTGGAAACGAATGCTCCGTGTTGGAATGTCAGGTGTGCTTGCCATTGCAATGCTCGCTGGTTCAACGGGGCTGGCGGCGGCTCAAGCCGTTCAGACGATACATTTTACAGGTTACTTCAACAAACAGCTGCGTGCACAAATGGCAGTCACAGCGGATTCTTTCCCCGTCGTGAATGTACGTTTGGTCAAGCAGAATGAACCCGATATGGTATATTATGATATTGGTACCTCGATACTGATCTCGAAGGATGAAGTGCTCACGAATTACCATGTGGTTCAGAGTTATGCTGAACTGTCTGATGGTGATGAAGGCACACTGACTGTTGCGAGTCCGGGTTCCTTAGGTAAGCCTGTCAAGGCAAAGATTGTGAAGACAGATCCGGTGACAGACATGGCGCTGCTGAAGCTGGACAAGGAAATAGACGCCCAACCGGTCTCATTTGCAAACGCGAGGGATAACCAGGTTGTCTATACGATTGGATTCCCCAAAAATCCTGCTGGTGATCTGGTCATCCTGGATGAAGATTTTCCTTCAACCTACAATACGATAGCCAAAAGCAGAGTATTCAGTTCCCAAGCCTCGGATGTTCCGGGTAAAAAAGGAATCGGCAGTATTGTGAAATCCATGGCACAAGGTAATTCAGGTGGCCCTGTGCTGGACCAGAACAACCGGGTCATTGGTATGATGACATTTGTATACGGTGGACGCACCTATTATATTACTTCCAAAACATTGCAGTCTTTCATTAAGGACAGCGCTACGCCTGCCAAAAAACAGGTTGCAGTTGCCGGAAAAGTTTCCAATTAATTGGTTTGAGGTAAAGGCTTATCTTTACGCTATCTGTGTTGAACAGATCGTGCAAAGGTAGGCTTTTTTTACGTGAATCTCAAAGGGGAAGTCAGCCTGAAATGGATATTCGTGTCGTCAGTTTACAAAATCCTTGGATTATCCTTGTGATTTCCTTGCGTGATGGGTATCATTAGTGTGAGGTGACATGACAAACATGGAAAGATTACAAAAAATTATCGCACAGGCAGGCATTGCATCCCGCCGTAAGAGCGAGGAACTAATCCTGTCCGGCAAAGTAGAAGTTAACGGGGAGGTCGTAACCGAACTGGGTACGAAAGCGAACCCCGAAGAGGATATGATTACGGTTAATGGAAAACCGATCCGCAGTGAGAAAAAAGTGTACTTGATGTTGAACAAGCCAAAAGGCGTAATCACAAGTGCATCTGACCCGGAAGGTCGGAAAATTGTATCCGACTACCTGAAAGGTGTCAAGGAACGTGTATACCCTGTGGGTCGTCTGGATTATGACACAGAGGGCTTATTAATTCTGACCAATGATGGTGAGTTTGCACATTTGTTGACGCATCCGAAACATCACGTACCCAAAACGTATCACGCAACGGTCAAAGGTGTGCCGCATGGTTCGGCTCTGGAAAAATTAAAGACAGGCATTATGCTGGATGATGGCATGACTGCTCCTGCAGAGGTGGAGTACAAAGATGTGGATACAGCGGCCAATGAGTCGGTGATCTCCATTACGATCTATGAAGGGCGTAACCGTCAGGTTAGACGCATGTTCGAGGCGATCAACCATCCGGTAACCCGGTTGAAACGGATTTCGTTTGGTGGCATTTTGCTACAAAACCTGAAACGTGGTTTGACACGCAATCTGACCAAAGAGGAAGTTAACAACCTGATTACCCTCGCACAATCAGAACCAGCCAGAAAAATGAAAAAAAGGTAATGTGAGGACACATAATTTTCATAAAACCGCCGCAGTTTTGTGACGAAATTCGCTATAATTGTTCATAGGATGTTCACAGTTGTCCAGTTCAATAATATGCGAGTGTTAGAGTCACTTAAAAGGGGAGCAGCACATGGGGAAATCAAGAAGAACGGTGCAAATCGTCATTTTGACATTGATCCTGGTGTTGGGCGGATATGCGATTACGACATCGGTATCCGGCTCGAACGGCAAGCCAAAGGAAGGGGACAAGTCTCCTTCTTTTGAACTGCTGGGCCTGGATGGTCAAGTTCATACGTCTGACGAGTACAAAGGAAAAGCATTGGTGATCAATTTCTGGGGCACCTGGTGTGAACCTTGTGTTAAAGAAATGCCTGCACTACAGGCACAAGCTGACAAATGGAAGGACAAGGGAGTACAATTTGTCGGAATTAATGTTGGAGAAGACCAGATGACCGTGGATAATTTTGTTCGGCAGGTTGGGGTTACATTTCCAATCATGTTAGACCGTGAGAAAAACTCGGTTCGTGATTTCGGGATCTCTCCGATGCCAACAACATTTTTTGTATCCGACACCGGCAAAATCTCTACCATTCATATCGGGCAACTTGATTTGGACACACTTGACGCTCAAATTTCGCAACTGGCGAAGCAGCCCTGACAGGAGGTCTATTCGTGTTCCAAAATACCAAATGTGAGTGCGGACACCAAAATCCGGTTGGCACTGTACTATGTGAAGCATGTGGGAAACCACTACTGGAGTCTGAAGCTAAATCGAATGAAGTGCTGGAAATGCGTTACGATGGCATGGCGCGCCGTTCACAGCGCAGTAATCCCAACATCATTGATCGCATCTGGAACTTTTTTTCATCCGTCAAAATTGCTGTCTATATGATTGTGTTAACGCTTGTAGGCTCTATGCTTGGCACGATCTATCCGCAAGAAAGTACATTTCTAAATATTGATCCTTCCGTGTATTACAAAGAAACATACGGTCAGTTGGGTCATATCTATTATCTGTTGGGTTTATCCCATACATACGAATCCTGGTGGTTTATCTTGCTATTGGTGCTGATCGGTGCATCATTGGTGATATGCAGTCTGGATCGCGTCCTACCGCTCTACAAAGCCCTGAATAAACAGAAAATACGTAAACACACGCAATTTCTGACCAGACAGCGTCTGGTGTACCAAGGTCCTATCGAAGAGGCACCAGAAGACTGGATTAAGAAAGCGGTTACGCCGCTGAAAAAGAAAGGCTACCGCGTGCATACTCAGGGTGATGCTTTACTCGCCGAGAAACAGCGATTCAGTCGATGGGGCCCATATGTCATTCATATTGGACTCATTATATTTCTACTGGCGGTGCTTGCACGAGGGTTGCCTGGCCTGAATCTGGATGAGCATGTTGCTTTTCCGGAAGGTGAGATCAAAAAGATACCGAATACGTCGATGTATCTGAAAAACGAACAGTTTAATGTTGAATTTTACAGTGAGGAAGAAGTACCGGAGCAATTCCGTAACCTGAACAAGACCGTTCCAAAACTATTCGAAACAAAAGTTGTTTTGTATGAATGTACAGCAGATTGTTCGGATCTTTCAAAAAAACCTCAATTAGCTGAGGTGGCCAGACATGATGTTCGTGTGAATCATCCCTTAAATTATAACGGTCTGAAAGCATATCAGTTTGATTATGATCTAACACCCACCATTCGATCCGTAACGCCGGATCTGGTTAATACAAAGACTGGTGAATTATATGGGGCGATTAAGATTGATATGGTCGATACCCAAAAAACATTTGAAGCGGGCCCTTATGAACTGACCGTGAAGGAAAAGTTCATGGACTTTGGATTGGATGAGAATGGACAGCCCAAATCAATATCGCCTTCACCTAATGCACCTGCTTTTCTCTTTCTGATTAAGGGACCGAATCTGCCGGAAGAGGGGATACAATATCTTTATTTTGCGAAGCAGATTGATAAACAACGGTTTCAGCAGGATGCAATTAACCAACAGCTAATTGGAACAGAGATTCCTTTACAGTTGGAAGTGGACAGCATGGACAAGGTTGATATTATTCAATCCGTAAGTTATCTCAATATACGCGTAGATAAAGCAATGCCTTTTGTGTGGGTAGGAGCCGGAATTGTCATGTTGGGTCTGGTCATGGGTTTTTATTGGCATCATCGCCGCATCTGGATTCGTTTTGATGATCAACAGCTTACCTTGGGTGGACATACCAACAAAAACTGGTTTGGCTTCAGGCGTGAAGTGGCGGCTGTTTTGAAACAAATGAATTTGGAAGTGGAAGAGAAGTCGTTGGATAACGGGGGGAACCAAGCATGAATTTATTGGATTTCAGCAGCGACGCATTTATCGTAGCTTTCTTTCTCTATTGTGCCGCATTCTTTTTATATGGTGTTGCGGTAATGGGCAAAAAATGGAGCAATCGTGATCCTCTGGCGCACATGAATCGCTGGGGTAAACGAGCTTTCATTGCCTCGACTGTCGCTTTGGCGGCACATCTTGTATTCTTTGCAACCCGATGGGCAGGGGCAGGGCATATTCCTGTTAGTAACATGTACGAATTCATGTCTTTTCTGTCCATGATGATCATGGTTGCATTTATCGTTGTATACGCGATATATCGGAAGTCGTTACTGGGTTTGTTTGCCTTACCACTTACCATCATTATAATGGCTTATGCTGCTGTATTTCCACAGGAGGTACAACCGTTGATCCCGGCACTTCAGTCCATCTGGCTGAAAATACACGTGACGTTGGCCGCACTTGGTGAAGCATTCTTCGCCGTGGGTTTTGCCGCAGGGTTCATGTATTTGCTCCGTACTGTTGATTTTAGTGGTAAGGACAAGTCTTCAAGACGTCAACGAGGATGGGTTGAATTCACCCTGGTTACGATCGTTGTCGTTATTGGATTTATAGGGACTGTATTTGCCTTTCGTGCAGCTGGTTATGAGGCGGTTTTTGTGCAGAAAACGGTCAGCATTGACATGCAGGTACAGGAAAATAGTACAATAGAGAAAGTGAATTATCGCATGCCTCCAATTTTTGCGCCATATAATAGCGAAGTGGAGAGCATGACACCGTTTCTTGGCATGAAAAAACCTTTACTTGAGACGCCTTCCTGGATGAACGGCGTAAATGCCGGGCGTAAGCTGAATACGGTGATTTGGTCACTTATTGTAGGTCTGATCCTGTATGGAATTGTACGACTTCTTGTGCGCAGACCCCTTGGACAAGCGTTACAGCCAATGATGGATGGAATCGATGCCGATGATCTGGATGAGATAAGTTATCGTGCGATTGCCATCGGTTTTCCAATATTTACACTCGGAGCATTAATCTTTGCCATGATCTGGGCTCAGATTGCCTGGAGTCGTTTTTGGGGTTGGGACCCCAAAGAGGTGTGGGCGTTAATTACATGGCTATATTATAGTGTGTATCTGCATTTGCGTTTATCCAGAGGTTGGCAAGGTCAAAAGTCTGCATGGCTTGCGGTTCTTGGTTTCCTGGTTGTCATGTTTACGCTGGTTGGGGTGAATCTGATCATTGCCGGATTGCATTCGTACGCTGGAGCGGACTAGGACAGACTCGTCTTGCAAAGGTTGGATTTAGAAACGGGAAACACAAACGTACCTTTTTATTGAAGGGTATTCAAATATTGTTCGCCAGATCGAACATAATAGAAGTGATCAGGAGTTATTGCAAAGGGGCTGGAGAGGCATGGCTGAACATGAGAATCGAATACTGGTCGTGGATGACGAAGAGAGAATCCGCAGACTTTTGAAAATGTATCTCGAAAAAGAAGGTTATGAAATTGATGAAGCTGAGGATGGGGAAACTGCGCTGCGTAAAGCAACAGCAGGGGACTACGGACTGATTTTGCTTGATGTGATGTTACCGGGTATGGATGGAGTTGAAGTGTGTACCCGTCTTCGTCAGGTGAAATCAACGCCGGTTTTGATGCTCACTGCAAAAGGTGAAGAGATTAACCGGGTTCAAGGCTTCGAAGTTGGCGCTGATGACTACGTAGTAAAACCATTCAGTCCGCGTGAAGTGATTTATCGTGTCAAAGCGATTTTGCGTCGATCTTCC
Source organism: Paenibacillus sp. CB74 (assembly GCF_055687625.1). Taxonomy (NCBI): domain Bacteria; kingdom Bacillati; phylum Bacillota; class Bacilli; order Caryophanales; family Paenibacillaceae; genus Paenibacillus; species Paenibacillus sp. CB74. The sequence continues at coordinate 967,046 of NZ_CM146009.1, forward strand.
GCGACAGCTTATCTCTCGAAGGAGAGCAATTCGAGTAATAACATCGTGTTCCCACATTTGGTTATTGAGCATGATGCCCACCGGGTCACGGCTGGTGGTGAAGAGATTAGCCTTACACCAAAAGAATATGAATTGTTGCACTACCTGGCAACATCTCCCGACAAAGTGTTCTCCAGAGAAGAATTGCTCAAAGATGTATGGAACTACGAGTTCTTTGGCGATCTTCGTACCGTGGATACGCATGTGAAGCGTCTTCGCGAGAAACTTAACAAGGTATCGCCAGAGTCGGCGGCCATGATTACGACGGTGTGGGGTGTCGGTTATAAACTGGAAGTACCGAAGTAGTTTAAGTTTCTGGAGATCGCTGGTCGGGAAGTTATGGATCACTATTATCTGCCTTGTGGGTTGTGTACTTATAGCGCTGGGTCTTTTTTTGCTGCCCTACATTGATACGAACTTTGCAGAATCCGAGTCCAGAGATATTAAACGGTTGTTCACCTATATCTGTATTATCGGATTCAGTTTAACTACCTTTTTTGCATTGTTCCTATTCACCAAAATAACGCAGCCTATGCAGCAATTGATTCAGGCAGCCAATGCGATTCGCAAAGGCAACTACGGAACACGTCTCTCCCTGGTAACGAGTGATGAGATTGGTGAATTGGCCAATACTTTTAATCATATGGCTGCCCAACTGGAAGATAATATTCGAAACCTTAACCATGAGAAGGAACATTTGGCTAGTGTGCTTCGAAGCATGACCGATGCGGTGGTTACATTTGATGGTGAAGGCAAAGTTATTCTGACGAATCCGCCAGGAGAGAAGATCATGCAGACTTGGTATGATCTGGATTGGGCGAAAGTGGACGAAGGAAAAGATTCTGAACAGTTTGACAAGTCTTCACGTGATGTACCTGAGCCTCTTCTTCCATTGTTCAGAATGGTGATGGAGCAAGGTGGGGATCAGAACTCCAATGTTCATGTACAGCAAGGCGTTTGGTCTGTCCAGATGGCACCGTTGTATGCTGACAGTGTTGTCAGAGGCGCTGTGGCTGTCTTGAGAGATGTAACAGAAGAAGTGCGTTTGGAGAAAATGCGGCGTGATTTTGTGGCTAATGTATCTCATGAAATACGAACTCCGCTATCCATGATGCAAGGTTACAGTGAAGCCCTACTGGACGGTATGGCAACCTCACCGGAAGAGAGCGAAGAACTTATCCAGGTTATTCATGATGAGTCCCTGCGAATGGGCAGATTGGTCAAAGACTTACTTGATCTGGCTCGGATGGAAGCTGGACACACGGACATGGTGATGAAGGAAGTTGACCTTGGGGAACTACTTGAGCGTGTATACCGGAAGTTCTCAGTGCGGTCGAAAGAACAGGGAATTCAACTGCACTTCGAATGTGAACAGCCAACCATTGAACTTCAACAGGCAGATGAGGATCGACTTGAGCAAGTCTTTACGAATTTGCTGGATAATGCCTTCAGGCATACGCCGACTGGCAAAAATGTAATGATCTCGGCAGAGCGGGTCACTTATCTTCGTGCGCCATTCGTTAGAGTTTCAGTGAAGGATCAGGGTGTAGGGATCCCTTCATCCGACTTGCCATTTATTTTCGAACGATTCTACAAAGCAGACAAGGCTCGTGTTCGGGGAGAAAGTGTAGGTACAGGGCTTGGGTTAGCGATTGTGAAAAATATTGTTGATGCGCATCAAGGCATGATTACCGTCAACAGTGTGCTTGGCGAAGGAACAGAGTTTATTTTACAATTTCCCTTGGATTCATCGAAATAGCCTGATTTCATACAAAAAGTGCGGAAACACCCTCTTACGGAGGGTGTTTTTTGTTGAAGAGTACCGTTTAATCTTGTTCAACGTGGAACATGATTTTTTTTATTTTTGACTAAAAAGAGTGTCCAAGATAATTTTCCTTCCTATGTTACATAAGCTTGAAAAGCAAGCAAGATAGAGGAGGATTGAGTTAAGCATGTCCGATGATCGAAAAAGGGTCAATATTAAAGCTTTTCTGGAAGGCAGATCTTTTAGAGCGGGCTCTCCGTTTATTCCCATAACCACTAAAGAACTGGAGCAATTTGAATCCATACTGCGTTCTCTCGCTGTGACTATTCCAGCTGCACTCGGCCAGCCGACTTCAGCCAATATACTAGCATTACAGAATGGATTACGCCCGTTACTTACATTTGTAAATGAATCCGGATTTCGTGCCGGGGTAAAAGCAGAATTACAAGCAGTACTAGAATTAACGATTGCAGGCTCAGAGGTTATTCCTGTTCCTTTAATTAATCTCGCAGGTAACTTGCAACATTTACTAGATGATTTATTGTGTGTGACGCTACTTCTTGAAGTGCCACCTGTAGAAAAAGATAAATTCGTGGGGTTAATCCGTTCGATATCGTTATCCTTAAGTCGGGCGACGACAACTCTTGGAAACGGAGGAGCTACCGGACCAACTGGCCCACAGGGAGTTCCAGGAGTACCAGGTGTACCAGGTGTTCCGGGTGTTCCCGGGGTGAAAGGTGCTACTGGACCGGCAGGAGGAATTGGACCAATCGGCCCAGTAGGACCAGTTGGCCCACAGGGAGCACAGGGTCCGGCAGGAGCACCTGGTGTAGGTTTAAACAATATTACCGGATATGATCCAGCACTTGGACCGACATATGCTCAGGGTCAGGTAGTAAGCTATGAGGGGAATCTTTATGTTGCTAATGTAAACGGTCCGTTGGGTATACCCGGGAGTTCCCCGGATTACACTCTTTTGTTGGCGGGAGGAACGAGCGGAGCTACAGGAGCAACCGGAGCTGGTTTAACGGGTGCATTAGCATTTGATCCAGCGCTTGCCCCGGGTTATCCAGCCGGTCAGATAATTACGTATAACGGGAGTACGTACATTACAAGTGTTGCCAGTCCTTTAGGAACACCGGGAACTTCGTCAGATTATACATTAATTGCGGCTGCAGGGGACACCGGTGCAACTGGTGTAGGCCTAACTGGAATAACTTCTTTTGATCCGGCTCAATCCCCGACATATCCAACCGGTCAGGTTGTTACGTACAACGGGAGTACTTATATTACGAATGTTGCAAGTCCTGGAGGAGTACCAGGAAGCTCCCCGGATTACACGCTGCTTGCGGCTGCGGGAGACACGGGTGTAGGAACGACAGGAGCAACCGGGGCCACAGGCGTAGGTTTAAGTGGTATCGTGCCATTCGATCCGGCATTAGCACCAACCTATCCCGCTGAACAGATCATCACATTTGGGGGAAGTACTTATATTACCAATGTGGCATCACCAACAGGTACACCCGGCAGTTCACCAGATTATACACTGCTAGCAGGATCTGGAGTTACAGGTTCGACTGGAGCTACGGGCATAGGCCTTGATGGTGCAGTTACGTTTGACCCTGCAGTAGCTCCAACGTATCCAACCGGTCAGGTTGTTACCTTAAATGGCAGTACGTATATAACAAATGTGGCTTCTCCTGCGGGTACTCCAGGGACTTCGCCAGACTATACATTGCTTGCAGGAGCAGGACCTACAGGAGCCACAGGTGCATCAGGTGTAACGGGAGCGACAGGTGCAGGTTTGAGTGGTATCGTACCATTTGATCCAGCCGTAGCCCCAACGTACCCAGTGGGTCAAGTAGTAACGTTTAATGGCAGTACGTATATTGCCAATGTAGCCTCACCAACGGGCACGCCGGGCACGTCGCCAGATTATACGTTGCTTGCAGGCGCAGGAGCGACGGGAGTTACCGGAGCCACCGGAGTTGGGGTAACGGGAAGTACCGGAGTTACAGGGACTTCAGGTGTAACGGGAGCGACAGGTGCAGGTTTGAGTGGTATCGTACCATTCGACCCAGCGGTAGCCCCAACGTACCCAGTGGGTCAGGTTGTAACGTTTAACGGGAGTACGTATATCGCGAATGTGGCATCACCAACGGGCACGCCGGGCACGTCGCCAGATTATACGTTGCTTGCAGGCGCAGGAGCGACGGGAGTTACAGGAGCAACCGGAGTCGGGGTAACGGGAAGTACCGGAGTTACAGGGACTTCAGGTGTAACAGGAGCGACAGGCGTAGGTTTGAGTGGCCTTGTGCCATTTGATCCAGCCGTAGCCCCAACGTATCCAGCCGGTCAGATCGTAACGTTCAACGGCAGTACGTATATTACGAATGTAGCCTCACCAACGGGAACGCCGGGGACTTCACCGGATTATACATTGCTTGCCGGCGCAGGAGCAACGGGAGTTACCGGGGCCACAGGAATTGGATTAGATGGTGTTGTGCCATTCGATCCGGCGGTAGCGCCAACGTATCCAGCCGGTCAGATCGTAACGTTTAATGGAAGTACGTATATCGCGAATGTGGCATCACCAACAGGAACGCCGGGCACATCGCCGGATTATACACTGCTTGCAGGTGCAGGATCTACGGGGCCCACTGGAACAGCAGGTGTAACAGGAGCGACAGGTGTAGGTTTAAGTGGCCTCGTGCCATTTGATCCAGCCTTAGCCCCAACGTATCCAGCCGGCCAAGTTGTAACGTTTAATGGCAGTACGTATATATCCAATCTTGCATCTCCAACGGGCACACCGGGTACATCACCGGATTACACATTAATTGCGGGTGCGGGAGCAACAGGTGTGACAGGTGTAACGGGAGCTGGAGTGACAGGAAATACCGGAGCAACGGGTGTTACGGGTGCAGGACTCACGGGAGTGGTGCCGTTCGATCCAGCAGTTGCGCCGACGTATCCAGTCGGTCAGGTCGTAACGTTTAATGGAAGTACGTATATCGCGAATGTGGCATCACCAACGGGAACGCCAGGGATTTCACCGGATTTTACGTTGCTTGCGGGCGCAGGGGCAACGGGTGTTACGGGAGCCACAGGAGTTGGCGTAACCGGCAGTACTGGAGACACAGGGGCATCCGGTGCAACCGGGGAAACAGGAGCGACGGGAACGGCAGGGCTAACCGGAGTCACTGGTGGAACAGGAGCAACAGGTATAACGGGGGCCACTGGAGTCGGCGTAACAGGAAGTACCGGAGAAACGGGTGTCACTGGTGAAACAGGAGCGACAGGTGTGACTGGAGCAACGGGAGTCGGCATAACGGGAAGTACGGGAGTAACGGGAGCCACTGGTGAGACAGGAGTGACAGGGTTAACTGGAGCAACAGGAGTTGGCATAACAGGAAGTACCGGGTCAACGGGTGCGACAGGGGAAACAGGAGCGACAGGGATAACGGGAGCCACAGGAGTTGGTGTAACGGGAAGCACTGGACCAACGGGTGCCACTGGTGAAACAGGAGCGACAGGGTTAACTGGAGCAACAGGAGTCGGCATAACAGGAAGCACTGGACCAACGGGTGCAACTGGTGAAACAGGAGCAACAGGGATAACCGGAGCCACAGGAGTTGGTGTAACGGGAAGCACTGGACCAACGGGTGCAACTGGTGAAACAGGAGCAACAGGGATAACCGGAACCACAGGAGTTGGTGTAACAGGAAGTACCGGGTCAACGGGTGCGACAGGGGAAACAGGAGCGACAGGGTTAACTGGAGCAACAGGAGTTGGCATAACAGGAAGCACTGGACCAACGGGTGCAACTGGTGAAACAGGAGCAACAGGGATAACCGGAGCCACAGGAGTTGGTGTAACGGGAAGCACTGGACCAACGGGTGCAACTGGTGAAACAGGAGCAACAGGGATAACCGGAACCACAGGAGTTGGTGTAACAGGAAGTACCGGGTCAACGGGTGCGACAGGGGAAACAGGAGCGACAGGGTTAACTGGAGCAACAGGAGTTGGCATAACAGGAAGCACTGGACCAACGGGTGCAACTGGTGAAACAGGAGCAACAGGGATAACCGGAGCCACAGGAGTTGGTGTAACGGGAAGCATTGGACCAACGGGTGCCACTGGTGAAACAGGAGCGACAGGGATAACCGGAGCCACAGGAGTTGGTATAACGGGAAGCACTGGACCAACGGGTGCGACAGGGGAAACAGGAGCGACAGGGATAACCGGGGCCACAGGAGTCGGCATAACAGGAAGTACCGGTATAACGGGTGCTACTGGTGAAACGGGAGTAAGTGGAGTAACGGGTCTTGCAGGGGCGACCGGAACGACTGGGGTTACAGGAGCTACAGGTACAACCGGACCAACGGGTGTCACTGGTGAAACAGGAGCCACAGGAGTCGGCGTAACGGGAAGTACGGGAGTAACGGGCGCGACTGGGGGAACAGGAGCGACAGGTATAACCGGAGCCACGGGAGTCGGCATAACAGGAAGTACCGGACCAACGGGTGCGACTGGTGAAACAGGAGCTACCGGTGCAACCGGAACATCTGTAACATCTAACTCTGCTTTTGCTGAGAACACTAATGGTACGATTGTTGTAATATTGGGAGGTACACTCGTTCCATTGCCGAATAACCAAAATATCGGCACAGGTATAACCGTCAATGGGACCAATGACACCTTCACACTTGCCAATGCAGGTCGTTACTACATCTCATACAAAATAAATCTGACAGCTGCACTTGCTATTCAATCTCGGGTTTTACTTAATGGTACAGCTATTCCAGCGAGTGTAGTATCTCCAGCACTTTCTCTCAGTCAGCTTCAGTCTGACTTTATGGTTACCGTTACAGCTGGTTCAACAATACAGTTACAATTATTCGGGCTTGTTGGCACAGCTATTCTTTCTCCTCCAGGATCTACACTAAATATTATTCAGTTAAGTTAATCGTCTGATAACGTCTTAAGATGAATCACTAGTGGGCAAAAGAAGAGGGACTCATTACGGGATTGGTGCATCAGAATCCAGAGAAACCCAAATCGTTTTTATAACTCGGGTTTCTCTTTCTTTCCAGATAGTGGTCAATCAAACAACAGGTGTTTGGGGCAACCGAAAGTGCACGGCCAGAAGTATCACTCAACATTATCAAATTTAACTTGAAAATGTAAATGAAAACTTCATTTAATTCGCGACAAAAAAAGGCGGAACCATGATGGTCCCGTCTTTTCTTTTACATTTATAATACGTATGATTATTCCAGCACGATTTCAACAGCAGTATTGATCTCAGGCAGCGCAGCAAGCTGCACAAGCACGTCTTTTGGCACAGCTTTATCTACGGTCAGAATCATGATGGCTGCACCACCAATAATCTTACGTCCAACCTGCATGGATGCGATGTTGACATCGTTTTGTCCAAGCAGTGTTCCTACACGACCGATAATACCTGGCTTATCGTTATGTGAGATCAAGATTTGATGACTTTCCGGAGCGATATCTACCGGGAATTTGTCCAGACGAACGATACGTTCTCCATAACCTGCAAGCAATGTACCTGCTACACGGCGTTCCTCAGCATCCTGAGTTGTAACCAATGTTACAGTAATCAGGTTAGTGAATCCTTTGGTTGCAGAGGTTTGGCTTACAACCACATTCAGATCACGGATTTTGGCCAAATGCATGGAGTTGACGATGTTGGCTTCCCCACCCAAATGTCTGGCGAGAATACCCTTCACAATGTAACGCGTAAGAGGCGATGTATCTACTTCAGAAAGTTCGCCAGCATAGTCGATTCGGATCTCCTGCACTGCATTTTGTGTAATCTGTGCTGCAAAACTTCCCAATGTTTCACCCAATTTGAAATAAGGCTGCAATTTGTTCATTACGGTTGGTGCAACAGCCGGCATGTTAACTGCGTTCTTGAAAGGTTCATTGCGCAGAATGTGAAGAACCTGTTCAGAAACGTCAATTGCCACGTTTTCTTGTGCCTCAACAGTCGATGCACCCAAGTGAGGTGTGACGATGATGCTAGGGTGATTCAGGAATGGATGGTCCTGAGCAGGTGGTTCACTTTCAAATACATCAAATGCTGCTCCAGCAACAATGCCTTCGTCAATTGCTTCCACAAGTGCCATCTCGTCAACTACACCACCACGAGCACAGTTGATGATACGCATGCCTTTTTTCATAACTTCGAATTGTGGACGTGAAATCATGTGCCGTGTTTCCGGTGTTAATGGCGTATGAACGGTCATGAAGTCCGCATTACGAATGATATCATCTACACTAGCCAGCTTCACTTGCAGCTTCTCGGCACGCTCCTCCGTCAGGAACGGGTCGTATGCAAGGATGTCCATTCCGAATGCTTTGGCGCGTTTGGCAACTTCACTACCGATTCGTCCCATACCCAGTACACCTAGCGTTTTATTTCTTAATTCCACACCCAGGAAGGTTTTACGATCCCACGTACCCTGAATAGTCTTGGCGTATGCCTGAGGAATGTGTCGTGCCAATGCCATCATCATGGCAAACGTATGCTCACAGGTTGTGATGGTATTGCCATCAGGTGCATTAATAACGATGATCCCGCGCTGTGTAGCAGCTTCCAGATCAATGTTATCTACACCAACACCTGCACGTCCAATCACTTTAAGGTTGGTACCCGCCGTCATAATACGATCTGTAACACGAGTCTGGCTACGAACCAAGAGGGCATCATAATCACCAATAATGGCAACAAGTTCATCTTCACTAAGACCGGTTTTCTTCTCAACAACAACATCATTTGCATCCACCAGTTGCTGGATACCGAGATCACTGATTGGGTCCGACACTAACACTTTGTACATGGTTTCTTCCTCCTTAGGTATGTGTATCTATATCGTCAAGGTTTGACCTCAGGGAAGAGGTATTCCTTAAAACCAGATTGATTCTTCCGCCCAACAACGCGGTGTCGCAACAGAGGGGGAAGGTGAAGCAAATAGAGTGATTCCACAGATATCCATTAAAATAAATCAAAAAACTCTCAATCCACATACTGCTTGCGCAATAAGGGACGAGAGTTGTCGTGGTACCACCCTAATTCACCGCCGTTTCGCAACGACAGTCTTAGCGGTCAATGAAGACCGAAGAGGATAACGGGTCTAAACCGATTGCACCTACTCCAATTTCAATGCAATAACTCAGGAGCGCTCAAGACCATTTGCCTGCCACCGATTCACACCAACCATCGGCTCTCTGTAAGACGAAGCAACGTCTTTTTTCCATCATCGTGTTTAACGTGACTAATTTTTTCATAATGTATCATGGCTGACATGAGCATGTCAATAGGCTTAAATGTTTTAAATTGTTTCGCAGATGGCTTTCGCTTCTTACCTATACCAAGACACCATAAGCAATGCATTCCTTATTCTATCTACTACAAGAAGATGGAATGTAAGCTGTTTGGTGAACCGGATTTTACTGCTTTAATGAAGTAATGTCACTGACGCAAAACCAGGACTTGGGGCAGGCCTTGAACCTATTTGGTTTTTTGGCTATGATTTAGTATACTATCCGATTGGACAACGTAATTGTTATCCATTTGGACAACGTAATTGTTATCCATCAAATTTAACTCAAGAGGACAGACGCATCCGATGAAAAAATTCAAGTTTCCCAAGTTCAAGATTCAGAAGGCTGAGCCACAGCAGCTCACCGAGCGTTTGCTTTTAATCAATCTATACTTTACTCAAGGTCTGACACTGATTATCGGAGTTGTGTGGATCTTATTGCAAAAACGAAACTTGTTAGATGTACTCGCATGGCCTGACAATTACCAATTTGTATGGTGGGGTCTTGGTCTTGCTGGCATTATGCTTGTTATGGACTTGGTACTGTCGTATGTTATACCTCAGGAAAGCATGGATGACGGTGGAATTAACGAGATGTTGTTCCGTGGACGTCCGATCTGGCACATTGTATGTATAGCAGCCATTGTTGCTGTGTGTGAGGAATTATTATTCCGTGGAGCCATTCAACATGCCATCGGTCCTTACTGGACAAGTATTTTATTTGCAGTTATCCACATTCGTTATTTGCGCCACTGGATTCCAACAGGCTGGGTGTTTGTCTCAAGTTATGGATTGGGTTGGATTTACCTGCAATCCGGCACATTATGGGCGCCTATATTATGTCACTTTATTATTGATTTGGTGTCCGGATTAGCGATACGTTTTCGGAGGGGATCATGAATCAGCCATTAAGTAGAATGAAGACATATGGCAGTCAGCGCCATCGTCAATCGGATAAAAAAGAGACATCCGAGCGAGAGATGGCTTCTCAAGTAAGCATCGTTGCTGAAACAGCAGCAGCTGCTGAGGTTGGCGGAATTACACCAATTACTTCCGTTACTTTACCTAGATCACAGCGCAAGCCTTATACAGAAAAGCTGGAAAGTCCAGTACTTCCTCAAAGGGCACCATCACGCTCCAAAAAAACGCTAAAATCGACAGAAGAATCGATCCCCGAAGCGGGTTCGCTTCCTACACGGACAGAATTACATCCTTCACGTCGTTTAAAATTGAGCAAGAGGTTTGTCAATTCACTCATTTTTATTTTTGTCATGCTAACGATTAGTCTGGTTTGGTGGGGAGTAAAAGGGGCCCCCGCTCTGAATACGTTCCTTCCCTTGCCGTGGTAATGTTATTACTCGCAGGATTAGTCATTTTGATTGGAATTTTGCTACTCTCTCATATGTGGCGTCAAGCCCATGTTCATCAATTGATTGAAGAAGAGGTCGAAGTTCCTCATCTGCCAACATCCTTTGATGGGGCCGTGATTTTGTATGTATCCGACACTCATAAGCGCAAGCTAAAGCAGAAGGATCTGGCAAACTTTAAAAACAAGGTGGACTGGGTTCTGATCGGTGGGGATGTTGCGGAAAGAGGAATCTCATGGTCTCTAGTAAGACATAATATGAAACTCTTATCGAACATTGCTCCTTCTTTTACCGCGTATGGCAACCATGACAAGCGGGCTGGTACCGCTCAACTTGCTCGTATTCTTCAGCAATCGGGCGTTCAGCTCTTGCAGGATAATGTGGAATATCTGCAAAGGGGCAACGACAGATTAAGCCTGATCGGTATAGATTATCGTTCCAGACAGGGCGATGAATTGTTAGAGCAGATCGGCGACAGTTTTTGCAAAATTGCGATTGTTCATGATCCTTTGCAGGCCCTTCGCTTGGAGCAAAATGCAGATCTTATTCTAAGTGGTCATACACATGGCGGGCAATTGGTATTACCATTTTTTGGACCCGTTTTCCTTAGTAAAGCGTATCGTCCCATATCGAATGGGTGGTACTCTCTGAAGCGCAATCCGGAGGACGTTCATCGAGAAGGTAAAATGCTGGTCAGCAGAGGATACGGTACGAATCATCTTCCTCTCCGACTAGGTTGTCCTGCGGAGATGCATATCATCACATTAAGAGTGCCCGCGGAAAAAGCACTCACAGAGAAACAGCCTTGATCCATTGGATCAAGGCTGTTTAACTTTTGATGCGAGAAATAAGGATTTAACGAGCTTCCAATTCGATTGCACGCGGATCGACAAATGCGTAGCCTTTCTTTTCGAGCTTGGTCAGCAACTCATCCAATGCTTCAACCGTCCATGGCAATTCATGCATCAAAATATTACTTCCTGGATTTAACTGGTCCATTACATTTTGAATGACTTTTTCCGGTTTGTCTTTGGTGCTTTTATCCCAATCAAGGGAACCATTAGACCATGTCATATATAACATGCCATTTTTCTTCACAGCAGCTTTCAGTGCATCATTACCCGATCCAAAAGGTGGGCGGAAGAATTGCGGTTCTTCACCAATGGTATCCTTCACTATTTTTTGGACATCTGTAACCTGTTTTGCCGCTTCAGCATTAGACATTTTTTTGAGATCCTCATGATCCCAGGCATGATTGCCTACAATCTGACCCCGTTCGTGGATAAGTTTGAGCAATTCCGGATGACTTTTCACCCGATATCCATTGACGAAAAATATCGCTTTGGCGTTGTGTTTATCAAGAGTGTCGATTAGTGAAGTAATCATTTTTTCTTCTTTGGGTCCATCATCAAACGTTAACAAGACCACTTTGCTTTGGCTTGTATCATCGTTCGGTTTAATATAATAATTTTCATTCATATGATAGGTCTTTTCCACTTTCTCTTCTGTAGAAACCTTCCCCGAAGATTCGGTTTCTTCTTCAGTCACAGTTGTATCATTCGCTGGGAGTTCAGGGGCACTGGTTCCGGATTCTCCTGTTTCAGCCGGGTTAGAATTACTTTGTTCTTCTTGAATCGTGGTGGATTCGCCTGCTGATGTGGAATTTTCCGATGTTTTTTCTTCGGCTACCCCACAGGCTGACAGCAGTAAACTTGCAGCAATAATCAGGGAGGCTGTATGTCTGAACATGATTTCAACTCGCTTTCCTGTATTTATGCGGAATGAGATTGCTCACTACCGCAAACACTAAATATGATTTTAACACTTGAAGGAGGTTGGTGTAATGAAGACGTCATCCTTTTTTTGGGGCATTGTGATTGGTGTTGCAGCCAGTTCATGGCTGTCCAAAGGCAAATTGCCCATGATGTCATCGGGTTCATCACGAAACATGATGGATCAGGCAAAACATAAGATGATGGAGATGACTTTCCCGGGTATGGATGGGTTCACAAGCAAGCAAAATCAACATGGTGAATCACACAAAAATCCAGTGGCAAAGAGCGCAAGAGCAATCACACCGCAGGAAAAAGAAGCGAATATGAGTATGCTCAAAGATTTTATTCGCACTAATCCAGATGTGAAGCATGAAGTTGAGCAAATTTTAAGTCAAACAAACACAACAGTACCGGGTTTATAAACCAAAACCTCCAATTAGAATCATCCACAGTCTTGATTGGCTGTGGAATGATTCTTTTTTTGTCGATTTTACTTCGTGCATTTAGAGGTATAAAATGATAACATAACTACATAGATTTATTTTCAGCACATATTGTTTTGTGCTTCATAATCTGTTATAAGACTTGCTTATAAAGGGGAGATCCTGTATGAAAATAGAACGACTAAGTCACGATAAGATACGGATTTTCCTGACCTTTGACGATCTGAGCGAGCGCGGAATACAAAAAGAAGATATGTGGCAGGAAATACCTAAGGTTCATGAACTGTTCACTGAAATGATGGATCAGGCCTATTCCGAACTTGGATTTGATGCCACGGGTCCACTCGCTGTCGAAGTATTCGCACTTCCCGCTCAAGGGATGGTTGTCATTGTCACACGTGGAAAATATGATCCGCAACAATATGGTTCAGGTCATGAAGATGATCTTCCTGAAGAAGTATATGAAATGGAAGTTACACTCGAGCAAAGCGATTCCATCGTCTATGCGTTCAAGGACTTTGAAGTGCTCATTGAAGCTGCACATATGTTGCGTCAGCATGTTACGGATGCTGGGAGACTTTATTCTTATAAAGACAAGTGGTTCTTGCATTTGGAGCCAGATGAGGTTGATTCCACCAAACATGCGGCATTGATTGCCTTGCTTGCTGAATTTGGTGAAGGCTCCTCAGTGACTCCGGCAGTTATGGAAGAGTATGGTAAAGTTGTTATTCCTGCACAAGCGATTGATGTTATCTGCACCCACTTCAAACGCCAGGATTAATCTCTAGTTGTAATCGCGTCTTTAGTCAGAGGAGGGAATTTCGGTGCTTTTGTTTTCGGTCTTAGCGGCAGCAGTTGCTCCGGGTCTCGCCTTGTTAACATACTTTTACCTGAAAGACCGTTATGATTATGAGCCACTTCATATGGTATTGCGAGTGTTCCTTATGGGGATTCTCATGGTATTGCCAGTGATGATCATTCAGCGTGGCATGATGATGTGGCTCGGAGATAATCCTTATGTTGAGTCCATTCTGATCTCAGGTGGCGTGGAAGAATTCATCAAATGGTTCGTGCTTTATCATATCATCTACAATCACACCGAATTTGATGAACCGTATGACGGGATCTTATATGCAGTTGCTGTCTCGCTTGGATTTGCCACAGTTGAGAATGTGTTGTATGCCTTTGCGGGGAATGCATCCGTCTCAGCTATGTTTCTCCGGGCGTTGCTCCCTGTATCAGGGCACGCTATGTTTGCGGTAATCATGGGTTATTACATGGGCAAGGCCAAGTTTATCGGTGGCAAGAAAAAGCGGTGGTACCTGGTTCTTTCCCTTGTGTTACCTTTTTTCTGGCATGCGTTATACGATGTCATCATGAACACTATGGTGAATTATTGGTTATGGTTTATAGCGCCGCTAATGGCGGGCCTGTGGTATGGGGCAATGGGTAAAATCACACGTGCCAATAACCGTTCTCCTTTTCGTTTTGTGAAGCGGGAGGAAGAGGTTAAATTATAAAAATACGGACACACTGGTGGACATAAAGCGCATATTGCGCCTATGGCTCCGGTGTGTTTTTATTTTTGCGAAATATACTCCGGGGAATGACCAACAGAAACGGAGATTAACTGTGATGAGAATTAAAATTAAAATCAGATGCAAACAATGTGGTGAACGTTTTACATTACGTGGCAAGAAAGAACGGGGCCGAATTGAGACGGGATTCAAGCAGTGCCTCTGTGATAACAGAGACCAGTTCGAAATTGAAGAAGAGGGCATGGCAACTGGGGTTCAGTTGAATTAAAAGCAGGACCCTAACGGTACTTCAGCAGCCTGCTTGTGTAAGGACTGGAAATCGCATGCATAAGAGGTCTTTCTTCGATCCACAATAGAGGTAGTGGTTTAGAAGAAAGGAGACTCTACCGATGTATAAACGTTTAAGTTCAGTTATGTTTCCGATATTTGCGGTTCTGCTGGTCGGTGCGCTCGTGTGGGGCTATCAGGAGAATCAGGAGAAGAATGCGATTCTGATCAAGGCAGAGAACCAATATCAGCGTGCCTTTCACGATTTATCTTTTCATATGGATAAATTGCATTCGGAGATTGGCAACACCTTGGCGGTTCACTCCACATCACAGGGAATGCACCGCAAAGGTTTGATGAATGTATGGCGACTCACCAGTGAAGCACAGAATGAGATTAACCAGCTGCCACTCACCATGCTGCCATTTAACGAGACAGAGGAATTCCTCTCGCGCATTTCCAACTTTGCCTATCGGGCGTCGATGCGTGACTTGACGAACGAGCCGCTCAGTGAGAAGGAAATGGGCAACTTGAAAAAGCTGTATCAGAATTCATCCGAAATTACCAAGAATCTGCAGGATGTACAGCAGAAAGTGCTGACGGACCGTTTGCGCTGGATGGACGCGGAGACTGCCATGGCAACACAAGAGCAATCCATGGACAACACGATCGTTGACGGTTTTCGTACAGTGAATAAAAAGGTGCAGGAATACCCGGAGCTGGATTGGGGTCCTTCCGTATCCAATATCTATGCCAAACGAACAGTCAAGAAACTGGACGGCATGCCGGTGACCAAAGAACAGATTCAGAGCAAGGCTGCAAAATTCTCTGATGCGGACAGCAGCAAAATTAAGGTGCAGGAAAACGGTAAAGGAACGGACTGGGAATCGTATACTGCGACGGTCGATCATGCCAACAATGGCAAACTGATGATGGATTTCACCCGTAATGGGGGGATGCTTATCTCTTATAGTGATACACGTCCGATTGGAACCAAAAAAGTATCTCGTCAGGATGCCATGGCAAAAGCAGATCAATTTCTAACGAATAAAGGCTACAAAGATATGAAAGCCGTCAATTACGATGAATTTGGTAATTTGGGTAACCTTACTTATGTGCGTAAGCAAGGGGACACCTTGATCTATCCTGAGAAAATGTCAGTTCGTGTAGGACTGGATACAGGAGAAGTAACCGGATTTCAGGCGAGTGACTTTGTCTATGAACATAATGACAAGCGCAAAATTCCGAAAGCAACACTTACGGAGCAACAGGCACGTCAAAAGCTCAACTCAGACTTTGAAGAAAATTATGTACGAAAATCTCTGATTGAGAATGATTACAGCAAAGAAGTATTGTGTTATGAATTCGGAGGGAAAATTAACGGTTCTCGTTACCGGATATACATTAATGCGAATACAGGAATAGAAGAAGCGGTTGAAGAGATCAAACCGGTCAATGCAACCTCATAAAAAGATGGATAATCTCAATTTAAGTTGAGCGAATAATTGCGGCAGACCACGATGTGGTCTGTTTTTTTCTTGTTCAATGTGAGAAAGGTCATGGTATAATAGTCCTTGTACATACGAAGATAAATACATAAAGTGGCGGTGAACAGCTTGTTTCCTAAAATAAATGAAATTTTATTCATCCAGATTGCTTCTGCAGATGAAAAAGAGGAACACAAAGAGTACAAATCACGCATTGCAGATATGGATGACAGCAGTTTTCTGATTGAGGTCCCAATGCAACAAGGAAGCAGCCGTCTGAAAAGACTTTTTTTCGGAGAGGAACTGTCCATTTCATACATTACGGAAGATGGAGTCAGACATTATTTTAATACCTTTGTCACAGGATTTGAAGAAGATGTGGTTCGTCTTGTTCGTATACGCAAACCGCTTGCGAGCGATATATCCAAAATACAACGGCGTAGCTTTCTTCGTGTTCATGCAAATCTCGAATTGGCCATCCAGAGTGAAGATCTGACCCGTGCCGTCGGATTGACTGAAGATATTGGTGGCGGTGGATTGTCCATCTACGGCGAATCAGGGTTTCCAATAGCTGAAGGTCAAAAATTGAAATGCTGGTTGCTTGTTCCATACCGGAATTCAATCATAGAACATGTGAATTTTGAAGCTGAAGTTGTGCGGATCAAAACCCTGGAAACCGGCAGACAGTTATGCATGCTGAAATTTGTGCAGATCTCAGATTCGGAGCGCCAGAAAATTATCAAGTTTTGTTTCGAACGACAACTGGACTATCGCACGAAATAGGAATGTTGTGGCATAAATAGAGGGAACTGCGGGCACTGTAATGTAAAAAACGGAGGAATTGTCTTGAATCATCGTCATGCAACCCGCAGATATGAACGACTTTATTATGTTTTCTCCAGACGAATGGAACGAAGGGTTACGATTCTGATTACAGGCCTTTTAATCCTGCTTGTGGTGTATCAATTACTGCTGTTGGTACCAGGCTTCAAAAAGAATTTGACCACGATTGACCGTCTGGAAGGAACGCCAGTTCAATTGCAAACGGTGAATGAGTACGGGCAGCGCTGATTTGTCTGTTTTTGCATCCATGTGTAGAGTGTGGTATAATTTTCACGATGCAGGCAATGCCTGTTTTTTTATTGAGGTTTATCGTTTGAGGAGGAATGCCCCGTTGGCAAGCCAGAACACATCAGAGAACGGGAAAATGAACGTTGCAATTGACGGACCTGCCGGTGCCGGGAAAAGCACGGTGGCCCGATTGGTTGCAGAGGCGCTCGCGTATGTATACGTCGATACAGGCGCAATGTACCGTGCGGTAACCTTGCACATGCTTCGGAAAGATATTGCGCCAGAAGAAGTGACACAGGTACTTCAGGAAGCCCAAAAGCTGGTCATTGATTTACAACCGGATCCCGACGGACAGAAAGTGTTCTGTAATGGGGAAGAAGTAACCTCGGAAATCCGCTCCCGTGAAGTGACGGGAATCGTGTCCCGATATGCGCAAATCGAGGGGCTGCGTACGCAATTAGTGGATACTCAGCGGCAAATGGCTTTGCGCAAGGGCGTCGTTATGGATGGACGCGATATCGGAACGACAGTATTGCCCGATGCGGAAGTGAAAATCTTTATGACTGCCAGTGTGGAAGAGCGTGCGCTTCGCCGCTTCAAAGAACTGGACCCCTCTGAAGGACTGACGTTGCAACAGCTGGAGCGAGACATTGCCACCCGTGACAGATTGGATGAGAATCGGGAAATTTCCCCACTGCGTTGTGCTGAGGATGCTATCGTCCTGGATACAACAAAGATGAACATTCATGAAGTGGTTGACAAAATCGTATCTTATTGCACAATGGTCAGAGGAGAGATCGGTCTATGATTTACACATTTTGCAGCACATTACTGCGGATCATTTACACCATTCTTTTCCGCTTGGAGGCCGTTGGACGGGAGAATATTCCGGAAGAAGGCGGCGTACTTTTATGTTCCAATCATATTAGTAATTTCGATCCTCCAACTGTTGGTATCAAAATTCGCCGTCAGGTGCGTTTCATGGCCAAAAGCGAATTGTTTGAAATTCCGGTACTCGGCCGAATTATCAAAGCCGTGGGCGCTTTCCCCGTTAAACGTGGAGGTGTCAGCAAGGAATCCATCAAAACCTCACTCAATATTTTGCGTGATGGTCAAGTGCTTGGGATCTTCCCCTCGGGAAGCCGTCACAATGATGGAGGTATCGGCAAAAAAGGAGCAGCGAGTTTTGCTCTCCGTAGTGGCGCTACAGTTATTCCTACTGCTATTATCGGTAACTACAAAGTTTTTCGTAAGATGAAAGTTGTATATGGAGCACCAGTAAGTTTGGACGAGTTCAAGGAAGACCCCTCCGGAGAAGCTCTGGAGAAGGCCACTGAAAAGATTATGTCCAAGATTAACGAAATGGTGCAAACGGGCGTGCCAAGCAAGTAATGGCTTCGTCGGTAGCTGAGTGCATGTTTCCATATTTTTGAGGGAGACTAAAGCTTGAGTACTCAGTGATGAAAGTGTTTTGAACTCTGCTACAGGCAGGTTTGAATATAATGGGGTTTTTGAATTGAGGAGGGTATTTGACATGTCGGAAGAAATGAAAAATCAAGAAGCAACCCAAGATGAGTTGGATCAATTCGTTTCCTTGAAAAAAGGAGATACCGTAAAAGGAACCATCGTCAAATTGGAAGATAACCAAGCCTATGTGAGCATTGGATATAAATATGACGGTGTCATTCCAATTCGTGAACTGTCTTCATTACATGTGGACAGCGCGTCTGATGCAGTAGAAGTTGGACAAGAAGTTGAAGCTAAAGTTCTTAGCATCGACGACGAGAAAGAAAAACTCGTTCTGTCCAAACGTGCAATCGACAGCGAAAACGCTTGGGATCAATTGCAAAAGCATTTTGAAGACCAAGACGTATTCGAAGTTGTTGTAGGTGATGTTGTTAAAGGTGGTCTGGTAGCAGACGTGGGCGTGCGTGGATTTATCCCGGCATCCATGGTTGAACGCCATTTCGTTGAAGACTTCAGCGACTACAAAGGACGCACACTGCGTGTTAAAGTGAAAGAGATCGACCGTGAGAACAACAAAGTGATCCTTTCCCAAAAAGACGTACTGGAGCAAGAATTCGAAGCAAACAAAGCAACGGTTATGGCTGGTTTGCAAGAAGGTCAAGTGATCGAAGGTACAGTACAACGTTTGACTCAATTCGGCGCATTTGTTGATGTGGGCGGAGTTGACGGTTTGGTTCACGTATCCGAGCTGGCTTGGACACACGTTGAAAAACCATCCGACGTTCTGTCTGAAGGCGATAAAGTTAGTGTGAAAGTGCTGAAAGTTGACCCTGAAAAAGGCAAAATCAGCCTGAGCATGAAAGCAGTTCAACCAGGTCCTTGGGAAACTGCAAGCGAGAAATTCAATTCCAGCGATATCGTAACAGGTGTTGTAAAACGTCTGGTCGACTTCGGTGCATTTGTTGAAATCGCTCCTGGTGTTGAGGGACTTGTGCATATTTCACAAATCTCCCACAAACACATCGGCACTCCTCATGAAGTGCTGAAAGAAGGACAAGAAGTTCAAGTTAAAATCTTGGACATGAACCCTTCTGAGCAACGTGTAAGCTTGAGCATCAAAGAAACTGAAGAAGCTCCTGCTCAACCACAAAAATCAGAGCGTCCAGCAAGAAACAACGCTCCACGTGAAGAAATCAACAATCCAAACGTTTCCTTGAACAATCAAGGTATGAGCACTACGCTCGGCGAACTGTTTGGTGACAAACTCAGCAAATTCAAATAAGTTAACAATGCATGGTTCTAAGTTATATACTGCATATTTTGCTGAATAATAAAAGCAAGATCGGCGAGCCCCAGGCGGGTTCGCCGATTGTTTTTATTGCAAGTAATTTGGCATGAAACGTTAGCCAAGACTTATCTTTTTTGCTATGATGATTATCGTAAGTATGGACAGGAGGAGTGGACTGTATGGCAAGACCCGTTGTGGCAATTGTCGGACGACCGAACGTGGGTAAATCCACCATTTTCAATCGGATCATCGGCGATAGACTGGCCATTGTGGAAGACAAGCCGGGCATTACCCGTGACCGTATATATGGAATCGGTGAATGGAACGGTAAACCATTTAGTATTATTGATACAGGTGGTATCGAAATTGATGGTGAAGATGTAATCTTAAAATCGATTCGGATGCAAGCAGAGCTCGCTATTGAAGAAGCAGATGTTATTGTATTCATGTGTGATGCAAAAGCAGGTATTACGCAATCGGATGAAGAGGTAGCAGAGATGCTATACCGCTCAGGCAAGCCTATTGTTGTAGCGGTTAACAAAGTGGATAATATCGGACGAAGTGAGCTCATTTATGAGTTTTATGGATTCGGTTTCGGTGATCCCATCGGCGTATCGGGAAGTCACGGTACAGGTGTAGGTGATTTGCTTGATGCTATTGTGGAGAAGTTGCCAGAACTTGAGGAAGAGACTTACGACGAAGATGTCATTCGTGTAGCTCTGATCGGACGTCCTAATGTGGGTAAATCTTCACTGGTGAACGCTATTCTGGGGGAAGAGCGTGTCATTGTAAGTGATGTGGCTGGAACGACCCGGGATGCGATTGATACACCTTTTGAAAAAGACGGCCAACGTTACGTGCTGATTGATACAGCAGGTATGCGTAAGCGTGGTAAAGTATATGAAACAACTGAGAAATACAGTGTAATGCGTGCTATGCGTGCGATTGAGCGTGCAGATGTCGTTCTGATTGTCATTAATGGTGAAGAAGGCATTATTGAGCAGGACAAGCATATTGCTGGATATGCATTTGAAGCGGGCAAAGCGTCTTTGTTTGTCGTGAACAAATGGGATGTAGTCGAGAAGCATGACAAAACGATGAAAGAGTTTGAGACGAAAATTCGGGATCACTTCCTGTTTATGACGTATGCTCCAGTCGTATTTTTGTCAGCCCTGACAAAACAACGCTTACAAAAATTATTGCCGGTTGTAAAACATGTGGCGGAACAACACTCGTTGCGTGTTCAGACGCATCTGCTTAACGATGTCGTATCGGATGCGGTAGCTATTAACCCTCCGCCAACAGATAAAGGACGGAGAATGAGAATCAACTATGTGACTCAGGTTGCCGTTAAGCCACCGACCATGGTTGTTTTTGTGAACGATCCGGAATTGATGCACTTCTCATACGAGCGCTATCTGGAGAACAAGATCCGTGCAGCGTTTAACTTTGAAGGTACACCAATCCGTATATTTACTCGGAGGAAGTCCGACGAAGGTTAGGGGAGAAGTGTGTGATTTTACCAATCGCAGCGATTGTGCTGAGTTATCTGCTCGGTTCGATCAGCTTTAGTGTCCTCCTTGCAAAAGCGATACGGGGGATCGATATTCGTCAGCACGGAAGCGGAAACGCAGGAGCTACCAATACGTTGCGTATATTGGGTAAAGGACCGGCTATTGCTGTTCTGTTACTTGATGTACTTAAGGGTGTTGCAGCTGTATGGATTGGAATCTGGCTCGGCAACGGTTCTGCCTGGATTCCTGCACTCAGTGGTATAGCAGCCATCGCAGGACATAACTGGCCTCTTTACTTCCATTTTCGTGGAGGAAAAGGGATTGCCACGGCCATTGGTGTTCTGGTGAGTCTTGCTTTCCTACCTGCGTTATGTGCTGGGGTGATCGCTATTCTGTCTATTGTATTGACCCGGTATGTTTCATTGGGGTCTCTGATTTTTGTAGCATTTACACCCATCTTTATTCTGGTATTACCCGGATATTCAATGAATATCTTCTGGGGGAGTCTGATTATTTGTCTGTTTGCGTTCTGGAGACATCGTACCAATATTGCGAAGCTCGCCAAAGGACAGGAAAATAAATTGGGATCGAAAAACCCTGGAGGGGGTAAACGTGTTGTCTAAAAAAGTTGCTGTTCTGGTTGCTGGGAGCTGGGGAACAGCTCTGGCCAGTGTACTTGCCGCCAATCAGTTGGACGTGATGATGTGGACACGTGGTGAAGACCAAGCTAACGAAATCAATAGCAAGCACACCAATGCTCGCTATCTTCCGGATGCGGAGCTTTCACCACGAATTCAGGCAACAAGTGATATGGAAGCAGCGGTGGAAGGCGCTATAGCTGTGTTAATTGTTGCGCCTTCTTCAGCCATGCGTGCAGTTACGAACCAGCTTAAGGCTTATTATAAGCCTGAGATGTTAGTCATTCATGCAACCAAAGGTTTTGAGACAGAAAGCCTCAAACGGATGTCTACAGTCATTTCAGAAGAACTTGAATGTGAAGAAGGCCGTGTTGTAGTTCTTTCTGGCCCAAGCCATGCGGAAGAAGTGGTGAAGCGTTGTCCGACTACTGTGGTTGTAGCTTCATTGGATAAGTCATCTGCCGAGGCTGCTCAAGCTTTGTTTATGAATGCCTATTTCCGGGTTTACACGAATCGGGATATGCTCGGTGTTGAGCTGGCAGGTGCATTCAAAAACATTATTGCTCTTGGTGCAGGTATGTCCGATGGTCTTCAGTTCGGTGATAATGCCAAAGCCGCTTTGCTAACACGTGGTCTGGCAGAGATCACACGTATTGGAGTAGAGATGGGAGCGAATCCGTTAACGTTTTCGGGACTTGCCGGAATCGGAGATCTGGTTGTAACGGCTACAAGTCAGCATAGCCGGAACTGGAGAGCAGGTTCGATGCTGGGCCAGGGACAGAAGCTGGATGATGTTCTGAAGTCCATGGGCATGGTGGTAGAAGGCATTCGAACTACCCAAGCTGCCTATTTCATCTCGCAAAAATACGGTGTGCAAATGCCGATTGCGGATCAGCTGTATCACGTTTTATTCCAGGAGAGACAGCCGCGTGATGCAGTTGAAGCCTTGATGGGACGTGACCCGAAGACTGAAATGGAAGTCATGAAGCTTGAAACCTGGGAGCAGTGGCATTCCTGATTGTAATCCGCCTAAACCTATTTGTGAAATGAGAAGCTTATTCACCTTTTCTGTTGCGGACTCATACTATACACATGAGTATTGCCGGAGGAGGGGAGACGAATGGGTAACAACATTTCCAAAGATGCGCTGAATGCAATCAACAAGAAAACGGGTAAAACGATCACAGAAGGTGCCGTCAAGAAATTGGCAAGCACGGTGAAACCAACGACGATTCAAAATGAAGCTCAGTTGCGCCAATTGATCAAACAAGTATCCGCCATGGCGAAAGTTCCGGTATCTGAGGATACGGTTAAGGATATTGTGAGTGCGGTCAAGAAAAGCGGATTAAATCCGAGCAGTATGGAATCGTTAATGAAAATGATGATGAAAAAATAATAGATCACGCCTGCATGTGCAGGTGATCCAGTAAGACAAAAAGACGAGTCGGCTCCTGTCGGCTTGCTTTTTTGTCTTTTTTTTGGAAAGTTGCGCTTAATTTCGTGTTATAATGGTTGCAATTGTCACAGTGTCAGTGATGAATATCGGACTGAAGGGGAGATTGCTGGATTATGAGCGCAATGGACAAGATGTGGCTGTCATTGGTCGCCATCCTCATTATGGGACTATCTGTATTCCTGATTACGTTTGCTCGTGCCAAAACAAAAGGTATTGTACGAGGGATTCTTTCCTTCATTGCATTTTTGATTATGCTGATTGGCTTTTTCGGTGGAATCGCTTCTCTGACCTGATTTCCTATGCCTGAAGGTTAACATCCGCATAAGCACATCATAAGAACTGACACAATGAACACGGATGAGGGGAGTGTGAGCCTATGGGGCCGCATGATACGGAGGGTCGGACAGAGCGTTATCCGGAATTACACGCGGCTTTGCTGGAAACGGCCAAAGCCTGGAACACACAGCCACAGACATGGTTGCTTGGAGGAAGCTGTGGGTTGCTGCTTCAGGGAGTAGAGTTGCAACAGGCTCCCAGAGATATTGATATTTATGCGGATGTTGCTGCTGCTAAGGAACTTCACCGTAGTGCTCCAGGGGAAATGCTTGACGAGCCCACAGTGGATAAAACTGGACCTTATGCTTCTCTGCTAAGCCACTATCAGGTTGGTGAATGTGCGCTAGAACTGGTTGGTGGCTTCGAAATATGGGCTCGCAAAAGTTGGTACCGCATCGATATTGAACATGTACTTGCTCCGCATGCACCAGTAGCACAAGTGGGTTCATATCCCCTGCGACTGATGCCGCTTGCGCATGAGCTGTTGTTTAATATGCTGCGAGGTCGAGAAGATCGTTATGTACCCATTGCATCACAGATGCGTCAGCAACCACATGCCCATCAACCTATAATGATGCTTTTAAGTCAACAGAATGTATGGACAAGCCGCTTTAGAGCCGAAGTGGAAGAACTTGTTGGCTTTGCCTGGTCACAGTAGGGAGGAACATAATGGACTACAAAGTTACTTTTTTACCCATGAACAAATCAATCGTGCTTAAACCAGGGGCGACACTTCTGCATGTAGCACGACGAGCCGGAGTGAAGATTACGACCCGATGTGATGGTAAAGCTGCTTGCTTGATGTGCAAGGTGAACGTAGACGAAGAATATCGGGCGGAACTGTATCCGCCAACGGATGCAGAAAAGCGCAAGTTGGGTTCATTGTTGGAAGCAGGTACAAGACTGTCCTGTCAGGCCAAGGTGTGTGGTTCTCTATCGGTTCATGTTCCGGAGGACCCGCTGAAGGCAGCCATACGGAAACAACTGGAACGTCAGCAACAGGAAGACGACTGGTTCTGAGATAAGCGTTATTCTAGGAGGACACGAATGATTAGGAACAAGCCAAAAGGTGTTGAAGGAAGCGGACGGCACCGTCTGATGCATCAGATGAGCGGTCTGCTGTTATTCCTGTTGTTTGCTTTTACAGCAAGTGGTTGTATGTATCCATCGCAGAGCAATTCGGACCCTAAAATAGCCTATCGGGAAAGCGTGAGCCGTATCCAGAGTGCGGTAGAGGCATTCCAGCAAGATGAGGGGATTTTACCCATCCTCAATGCAGATATGGAAACGCCAAAATATGAAAAATTCAGAGTGGATCTGCCCAAGTTGAAGCAACTGGGGTATCTGGATGAAATACCGGGAACCGCTTTTGAAAGCGGTGGTAGCGCTTACTTCCTTATCCAGGATGAAGAAGTGAATCCCATCGTTAAAGTGATGGACCTCCTGACCGTTCAGAAAGTCAACGATGTGCAGCGAATGGTTAATCAATATAAATCCGTACATAACAATAAGCTGCCAAGCGGGGAAGAATTGTATCCGGGGTTATATGCTGTGGATATGGATCAGGCTGTACAGGCAGGAACTCCTTCCATTACATTGAATAGTGTGTATTCGGGTCAGGCATTACCTTTTATGATGGATGACGAAGGCAAGGTCTATGTAGATTATGCTTTTGACATTATGCAGGCAGTGGAAAAGTCTGATGTGTCTCCAGCAGAGACGGATGATGTTCGGGATCTTCTGTTGGAGCACTCCTACTTCGTACCTGTAAAATCTGTTTTATACACTTGGCAAAATAATGCACCAGTGGCACAGCCAACAAAATAAGTCTGGTTGCCATTCATATGATCTAACTGTATGCCTCACATGCCTCTAAGGGTTCAAAAAGAGATATTCCAAATCAGGGATATCTCTTTTTTCTTTTGTCCGTATGAGCAATAACCGTCATAAAAACTTCACGGATCACATAAAGTAGATTGAAATAAAGACGCGCAGTCCGAGATCGGGGGATTCTCCTAATGTCATCACCATAAGATAAAAAAACAAAAATACGCGTCATATTGCCGCATACGGATACATAAGATGATACTAGTCCAATTGCATGTACGAGTTAACGCCGCTCTCGCCGGTTTCATCAGAATGCAACGTTCGGCGGCGGACGACTTCCGGGCACTCACAAAGGCGGCTCTACCGTTGCAGGGATTTCAGTCTTCTGATTGAAAAAACGAAGCGGATGCTCTTTAGCATTTTTCCTTCGGAGTAATTTAGGGAGGGGATTTCATTGGAGAAAGTGGACATTTTTAAGGACATAGCTGAGCGGACCGGAGGGGATATTTATCTCGGGGTTGTCGGCGCAGTCCGGACGGGAAAATCAACATTTATTAAACGATTCATGGAAACGATCGTATTGCCCAACATCGCAAGCGAGGCTGATCGTGCCCGTGCAGTGGATGAACTTCCACAAAGTGCAGCAGGCAAAACCATCATGACAACCGAACCAAAATTTGTACCGAATAACGCAGTTCAGATCAAGGTGGCCGAAGGGCTTGATGTCAATGTACGCCTTGTGGATTGTGTGGGTTACGCGGTGGAAGGAGCCAAGGGGTACGAGGATGAAAATGGTCCGCGCATGATCTCCACGCCTTGGTTCGAAGAGCCAATTCCGTTCCAGGAAGCCGCCGAGATTGGGACTCGCAAAGTCATTCAGGAGCATTCCACACTGGGTGTTGTGGTCACAACAGACGGCACAATTGCCGAAATTGCCCGCAGTTCCTATGTGGAATCCGAAGAACGGGTTATTGCGGAATTGAAAGAAGTCGGTAAACCGTTTGTCTTGGTCATCAACTCCACTCGCCCACGCAGTGAAGAAGCCCTGCAATTGCGTAGTGAACTTGCTGCCAAATACGACATTCCGGTGATGACACTCAGTGCAGCCACAATGACTGAAGATGATGTGACGGGTGTACTTCGTGAAGTGCTCTATGAGTTCCCTGTGCATGAAGTGAATGTAAACCTGCCGAGCTGGGTTATGGTGTTGAACGAGACTCACTGGCTGCGAAGCAACTACGAGAATTCTGTACGGGATACCGTGAAGGATATTCGCAGACTTCGCGATGTGGATCGGGTTGTCGCTCAGTTCATGGAATATGAATTCATTGATCGCGCAGGACTAAGTGGTATGAACATGGGGCAGGGTGTAGCTGAAATTGACCTGTATGCGCCGGATGAACTGTATGATCAGATTCTCGTAGAAGTAGTTGGCATCGAGATTCGCGGCAAGGATCATCTGCTGCAATTGATGCAGGAGTTCTCACATGCGAAGAGAGAATACGATCGCTTCGCAGAAGCGCTGGAAATGGTCAAAACGACCGGATACGGCATTGCTGCTCCATCTCTCGCCGAGATGGCTCTGGATGAACCTGAGCTCATTCGTCAGGGCACCAAATTTGGCGTACGTCTGAAAGCTACGGCACCGTCCATTCATATGATCCGGGTCGATGTGGAATCGGAGTTCGCTCCAATTATCGGTACGGAGAAGCAAAGTGAGGAACTGGTGAGATACCTGATGCAGGACTTCGAGAACGATCCGATCAAGGTATGGGATTCAGATATGTTCGGCCGTTCGCTACACTCTATCGTGCGAGAAGGGATTCAGGGCAAGATTGCCATGATGCCGGATAATGCAAGATACAAACTGCAAGAGACGCTGGGAAGAATCATTAACGAAGGTTCAGGTGGCTTGATCGCTATCATTTTGTAAGACATCAAAAGACCGTAAGGGGAAATCCCCTCGCGGTCTTTTTTATGTGATTTCTTTATTTTGGATGAAATGGATGGGAAGAATAGTGCTTTCAAAAAAAACTTAGCGATTTTTAGCTTTAAATTGCTAAAACCCATTTACATACTAGGGATTAGCCGTTATATTAATATTCAACTATTGTGATCGAGATCACAGAGAGTGGACAGGGGGAGACAGAGATGAAAAGAAAAGAGATAAAATGGGTATGGTTGAGTGTGTTATTGGTATTTACATTGGCACTGTCCGCTTGCGGAATTAAAAAAGAACCGGCAGCAACTCCAGCTTCAGGTGCATCAGCTGATACGCCGAAAACGGAAGCAGTTACAGGCCCTTTAAGCGGTAAAAGAATTGCACTTATTATGGAATTTAATACAGGTACCTTCTCGCAGCAATATGTACAAGGAGTCAAACAAGAAATCGAAAAATTCGGTGGCGAACTGACGACGTTTGTTGCCGATAATGACAAAGCAAAGATGGTATCTTTGCTTGATAGCGCAATTAATCAGAAATTCGATGCCATTCTTACGGATCACGGTGATTCCCTATTAGAGCCAGGCGTAAAGAAGGCAGTAGAACAGGACATTCCCGTGGTTGTATTCGACGCAGCCATTACTGTACCGGGAGCTACAGTCCTGTCACAGGATGACCAGAAGATGGCTGAGCTCACACTGGAGCAAATGAAAAAAGATATCAATGGAGAAGGAAATATTGTGAAAGTATGGGTAGCTGGTTTCGCACCGATGGAACGTCGTCAGATTGCATACGGTGAATTCATGAAAGCAAATCCGGACATCAAGGAAATAGCTACATTTGGTTCCGCACAGAATCCGGCGCTGGATACTCAAGCCAAAATGGAAGCTATTCTCAAGCAATATCCAAAAGGTGAGATTACAGCTGTATGGACTGCATGGGATGAATTCGCCAAAGGTGCAGCGCGTGCAATTCAACAAGCTGGACGTGACGAGATCAAAGTGTATGGTATCGATATGAGTGACGAGGATCTGCAAATGATTCAGGACCCGAAAAATCCTTGGGTTGCTTCTGCTGCTGTTGATCCAACGGATATTGGTCGCGTCCAAGTCCGTTATGCTTATCAGAAACTGAACGGGGACGAGACAGAAGATTCAGTTGTGCTTAACCCGGTCTATGTTCAACGTGAAGCTCTGCCAGATCAACAAATCTCCACTTCGGAGCTGTCAGAGTTCGTTGAAGGATGGGGTGGAAGCACACAGGGAATCAAGGACTGGATGAGCGAATACGGAATTACTGCTAAATAAGCAGCGTATGGGAAGCGCGCCGCAAGGCGCGCTTTTTTCAAACATAATGAAGATATGTTTGGCCTGGATGAAAAAAGGGATGCTCCCGGAAGGGAACGATTGGAGGTTAACATCATGAGCACTGCACCGATTCTGCTTCAAATGGAACACATCCACAAGCAGTTTTCAGGCATACCTGCACTGAAGGATGTGGATTTCTCTGTAAAAGGCGGGGAGATTCATGCGCTGCTGGGTGCCAATGGTGCCGGTAAGAGCACGTTAATGAAAATTTTGTCTGGTGCTTATCCATTGGATCAGGGGACGATTCAGCTAAGTGGACAAGCGCTTCATTTAAGTTCTCCGGGAGACGCGAAGGCAAGCGGGATTCACTGTGTCTATCAGGAAGTGGATGCGGCACTGGTGCCACAGCTGACGGCTGCGGAGAACATTATGTTGGATCAGTTGGCTTCACCTGCCGGGGGGTGGTGGAAAAGTCCACGGAAGCTGCAACAGCGTGCGATTGAGGCATTGAAGCAATTAGGGGCGGACATATCCGTTCACCAAAAAGTGGCTGATCTGACGCTTGCAGAAAAACAAATGATACTGCTGGCGCGGATTTTGATTCAGGATGCCAAGGTCATCATTTTTGACGAACCTACTGCACCGCTGAGTCAGGAAGAAACGGATGCATTTTTCCGGATTGTTCATCTTTTGAAGGAACGGGGCGTAGCCTGCATTTTCATAACCCATCGTCTTGCTGAAGTGACGGGTCACTGTGATCGCGTTACGGTTATGAGGGATGGGCAACATGTATTTACCGGCGAAGCAAAGGGACTGACAATCAACGATTTGGTTACTCAGATGTTAGGCAAACCATTTGAAGAAGAGTTTCCGAAGACGGAAGCCCCCGTGGGGGAGATGCTGTTAGAAGCTCGTGGGCTTCGTCGTGGAGTGAAAGTCAAAGGTGTTGACCTCTCTGTACGCCGAGGTGAAGTCCTCGCTGTGGTTGGCTTGGTAGGCGCGGGTAAAACGGAAAGCTCTCGTTTGCTGATTGGTGCAGATCGGCTGGAGGGAGGGGAGATCCGGCTTAACAACCGTAATCTTCGTCTGTCTCAGCCTGCGGATGCGGCGGCTCTGGGGATTGTTTCTGTACCGGAGGAGCGACGTAAACAAGGAATCCTGATTCAGGAGAACGTGGAACGGAATCTAAGTCTGCCTTTGCTTAGCCGTCTCAGTACATTAGGTTTCGTAAGCCGCAAACGGGAACGTCTGAATGCTGAGTCGTTGGTGAAACAGCTTGGAATCAAAACATCGTCAGTGAAGCAGGAAGTGAAATATCTAAGCGGTGGTAATCAGCAGAAGGTAGCCATTGGCAAATGGCTTAATGCGGATGCAGATGTATTTATATTTGATGAGCCAACCAAAGGCGTAGATATCGGGGCAAAAAGTGACATTTTCCGCATTATCAACGAACTGGCTTTAGCCGGCAAGGGCGTCATCTATTTCACCTGTGAACTGGATGAAGGCATGGGAATTGGCGACCGAATCGCTGTCATGTGCGAGGGTGTTATCGTGAAAGAGTTCAAACGAGGCGAGACTAATCAAGAACAGCTGCTATACTATGCAAGCGGTGGACAAGAGGTGCAATCATGAAGGATAAATCAATGGATTTTGCGTTCCGTTACGGAGCAATTATAGTTATTATAGGAGTTATCGCATTTTTCGGCATTAAATTGCCTTATTTCTTTACGTACAGTAACTTGACCGATATTTTGGGCTCGATTTCAATCGTCACGTTTGTAGCGATAGGTGTTACGTTATCTCTCATTGTTGATGGATTTGATCTCTCTGTAGGGGCGACTGTTTCATTGACCACCGTCGTGACGGCTTCATTAATGATATGGTATCAACAACCGCTAGCAATCGTCATT
Organism: Paenibacillus sp. CB74; assembly: GCF_055687625.1. NCBI lineage: Bacteria > Bacillati > Bacillota > Bacilli > Caryophanales > Paenibacillaceae > Paenibacillus > Paenibacillus sp. CB74. The sequence goes on from NZ_CM146009.1 coordinate 997,835, forward strand.
ATCGTGCCACTAATTATCGGTGCTGTTATTGGTTTGTTGAACGCTTTGCTCATTGTAAAATTGCGTATTCCGGATTTGCTGGCAACCCTCGCCACGATGTACATCATCGGAGGTATTCACAAAACGTATGCACAGGGGTATACCATTTACAATCACATGCAGTTCCCTGATGGAAGCAAAGCTGCGGGCGAGATGGACCCGACCTTCCTGCTTATAGGGCAGGGTAAATGGCTGGGGATGCCAATATCGGTTATCCTGCTGCTTATTGCGGTAATAGGTGTGCATATCTTTTTGACGTATACGAAATATGGGCGCCAGATGTACATTACAGGCGGTAATGAGGAAGCTGCACGATTGTCTGGAATCAAGGTGAAAAAGGTGCGTACACTCGCCTATGTAGCCGCTGGAGTGTTTGCAGCAATCGGTGGTATCATCTATGCTTCCAAAGTAGGATCTGGGCAAATAGATGCGGGATCACCGTTGTTAATGGAATCCGTAGCGGCAGTATTTGTCGGTTTCTCTGTGTTCGGGGCGGGTAAACCGAATGTCATCGGAACCTTCATCGGTTCGGTTCTGATTGGTGTTCTTGTGAACGGGTTAACGATGATGAACGTACAGTATTTCACGCATGATATTGTAAAAGGTGGAGTTCTCGTGCTTGCCCTGGCGGTTACATTTTACGTCTTAAACCGCAACCGGACTTGAAATTGTGGGCTGTCTGTATTAGTATGAAATTTGTTCGGCGTCTGAAATGCCCGTGGTTTCAGACGACATTCTGCCGAAAATGACTGTTGACCGCAAGCGGAGATTTGTGTTCATCGCTCAAGATGTACGTAGATTTTTTGCGTATGAACGTATATTTCGCTATAAAACGGAAACACAGTATAACATTCAGGACATTGATACAGGAGGTGAAAAACAAATGAACAAATCAGACTTGATTACACACGTATCTGAAGCGACTGAATTGTCCAAAAAAGATGTAACGAAAGCGGTTGATGCCGTATTCGAAGCAATCTCTGAGGCTCTTCAAAGCGGAGATAAAGTACAATTGGTTGGTTTTGGGAACTTCGAAGTTCGCGAGCGCTCCGCACGTAAAGGACGCAACCCGCAAACAGGTGAAGAAATCGAAATTCCTGCGAGCAAAATTCCTGCATTCAAACCAGGTAAAGCGCTCAAAGACGGAATTAAATAAGATTTCTACATATTCCATATGTCGACAAAAAGACCGTGACTTGTTCACGGCCTTTTCTTTTGCCCTTTAACGATGATTCTTGCGGCTATCCGAGTGCTCAGGATCATCCGGTTGCCCGGTATAAGCAACGAGAATCAGTTCTTCGCCAGCAGCTGCAGACAGATGCTGTTCAATTTTTTTTAACTGATGAATATGCTCGTCTGTAAGTGCGGCAGGGGTGTACTTCATGTAGATTCTCCTTTCTGTGGCGGTACAACTGTAGTATGACCCGAGGGTAGCTGATTCTTGCGGTGCATCGTATAAGGCGCAGGTTGACAAATGAAACAATCTTAATCATCATTAACGCTATCGAACTTAAGAAGGGGACATGCGTGATGGATCATCCAACCGGCAATGATTATATTGTAATTAAGGCAGAGGAAAATGGTGTCCAGGTGATCGGATTAACCCGAGGTCAGGATACACGTTTTCACCACACCGAGAAATTGGACAAGGGTGAAGTGATGTTTGCCCAATTTACCACCCATACCTCAGCTATTAAAATCCGGGGCAAAGCCACGCTGATTACCAAGCATGGACAGATTGAATCGGAGTAATGTACAGATTGAATACAATCAAATGAAGATTGCAGGCATAGCCTGCTTTTTTTCATTGTACAATGAGGTATGAGCCTTTACCGGACAGACTACACTAACAGGTAAAGGCAGGGAGGCGTATATGAATCCGCGGATGATTGTTACTGCTTCAATGCTGGCAACGGTTGCGGCAGTCTTTCTGCTTGTTGCGATACAAACCTTACATATGCGTACCTGGGGCGGGGAAAACGTACAACCTGCCTCTGCATCACATCATCCTGTTCAGCTAACGAATGACAATCTGGTTGATGTGCTAAGCTCCATGCAACTATCCACACCCATCGCAAGAGTGGAATGGAAACAGTCCATTTTGACACTGGACCTCAAAGTAAAAGGAACGGGTACAAGTTACACTGAAATCTATGAGAACATGGCAGCTGTGGCGGATCTGGGCTTTCGTACTCTGGATAACGTGGATCAGGTGCTGCTGCGTGTGATGGCAGAGGATGAATGGATGCATAAACGACATCTGTTGCTTGCTGCTGATATTCGGCGTGGTGAGTGGCCCCTGTATGCGATTGACACATTACGGAACTGGAAAAGTGCGGCCTTTTCAGAGGAATTGAAGGACTGGTTTCATTTGATGGAAACCGAACTCTGGAAGAAGCAATTCGAAATGACAAGTCAGGGGTAATAGAATAGCAGGATTCAGTGCGTGCCCGATCAACATATGCTATAATATATAAGATTGTAGTGCAGAAATGGTTTAACAATGTTAAGGCTCGGAGGCTGAGAATGAATTCATATCGCGTACCCCAACTAGCAAAGAAATATACGGATTACGACATGATTCGACAACATACGGAAATCCCATCATTTCCGGATAGCCGAGCACGTCTGCTGCAGGTATTTGTGGGCCGCACAGACGAAAAGCTGCATCAAGAGTTATATGCTCTTGCAACTTCGCTCGTTCAGTTGGCCATGGATACGCATGATCGAATCGATACCATTTCCGGTGAGCGGAGAGAGCAGGAGATGCGTTCACGCCAGTTGAATGTACTCGCCGGAGATTATTTAAGTAGCCGTTTTTATCAATTGCTTGCCCAAGCGGGCAGAATTGAAATGATTGGCAAACTCAGTGGTGCTGTATCCGAAGTGAACGCACGCAAGATGACGCTGTATGAACGGATGAAGAAGCTTCTCGTTTCGGCTGATGAATACTTGCGTGAAACGGTACAGCTGAGAATGCAGCTGTTTCTTTCATTTACAGGCATGATTCGAGATAACGAAGAATCACTATGGAACAGCCTGTTGACCGAATTCAGCTCCTGCGAAACGATCGTGGAAGAACTGAAGCGGATGAATGACGAAAGACAATATCTCCACAGCTATGCATACTGGCACATATACGAGCATGGTAATGACGATGAGCGCACTGTGCTGCGTCAATCTGAACCGGATGTACGTGCATGGAACGCTATGATGCTGAAGCATAGGGTTGGTGAAGTTTTGCTGGACAAGCTTCGCGATTGTACACACCGCATTCAAGTGTTGTTGCAAGACGAGGAAGGGCGAATGGGCTTGCATGAGATCCATGCGATTCTTGAGCCTTACTTGGCATATTTGCAGCCTTCACATGCGGCAGTAAGGGAAGATTGAGGGGGAGACAGACGAATGGGGAGCGGAGAGACCAAACCGAAAGAAGAATATGTCCATTCGGTTTTTCAGAGCATAGCCGGAAAATATGATGTCATGAATGATATTCTAAGTTTCCGCAGGCATAAGGCTTGGCGCAAATTCACCATGAAAAAGATGAATATGTCCAAAGGTGACACCGGTCTTGATTTGTGCTGCGGCACGTGTGACTGGACGCTTGCTATGGCAGAAGCAAGTGAAACAGGGCACATGCACGGACTTGATTTCAGCAGCAACATGCTGGAGGTCGGTCAGACGAAGATCAATGCGGTTCAACGTCAGAATCAGATTACCCTGACACAAGGGAATGCCATGTCACTTCCTTTTGAAGACAATTCATTTGATTATGTGACAATCGGGTTCGGGCTTCGCAATGTACCGGATCTCAGACAGGTGTTATCTGAAATGAAACGTGTGGTCAAACCGGGCGGTATGGTTGTGTGTCTGGAATTGTCCAAGCCAACATGGCAGCCGTTCAAAGGTATTTATTATTTTTATTTTGAGAAGGTTTTACCGAATCTTGCCAAAGTGTTTGCTAAAAGTTTTGAGCAGTACAAATGGCTGCCCGACTCTCTGGCGATTTTTCCCGGAAGGAAGGAACTGGCGGACATTTTTGCAGAAACAGGATTACAAGAAGTGCAGGCCTACCCTCTAACCGGAGGTATCGCGGCATTGCATATTGGAACCAAGGAGAATCAGCATGTTTAGGAAAATTCGCATCTTTTTAGAAATGATCAAGATTGAACATACGCTTTTTGCTTTACCCTTTGCATTTATGGGGGCCATTCTAGGCTCCATGGTAGTGAATGATACCTTCCCAAGCTGGATGCAGATCATGTGGGTATTGCTTGCGATGGTCGGTGCACGTAGTGCAGCATTCGGTTTGAACCGGATTATTGACCAAGCGATTGATGGTAAAAACCCCCGTACTGCGATGAGAGCCATCCCGGCAGGGCTTTTGAAAAATGGGGAAGTTGTTATATTTGTCATTATCTCATTTATATTGTTATTCTGGGCCTCATCCAATCTTAATGTATTGTCCATGCAGCTGTTGCCTATTGCTGTGTTTATGTTGGTACTGTATTCGTACACCAAACGATTCACATGGTTATGCCACGTCGTTCTCGGAATGACGATTGGTTTGGCACCACTTGGTGGCTGGGTAGCTGTAACAGGCACGATGGATTGGACAGCGATTGTGCTGTACGTTACGATTGTGTTCTGGACAGCGGGCTTTGATATTATCTATGCATGTCAGGATCTGGAGTTTGATCAGGGAGAGGGTCTTCACTCCATACCTTCTCGCTTTGGCCTGGTTAAATCCTTGCAGATCGCTAAGTTCTTCCATGTGATTACTGCAATTGGTTTTCTTGCGTTATTGTTGATGACAGATCTGAGCTGGTGGTATGGCGCAGGCATGTTGGTGACGTATGGAATTCTGTTCTATCAACACTATATTGTATCGCCTAATGATATGAGCCGTGTTCAAACGGCGTTTTTTACCATGAACAGTTTGCTTAGTATAATCGTATTTACGTTTACTCTGATTGATCTGGCGGTGAAATAAATGGTACAGCAGCCGGACAATAAACGACTGGTTGTCGGAATTACCGGAGCGAGTGGCAGTATATATGGCATTCGATTAATTGAAACGCTGCTTGATTTGGAATATAACGTTCATCTGGTCATATCCAATGCAGGGTGGCGTGTACTGAAAGAAGAAATGGACTGGGATGTGACGAATCGGGATGTGGTGCTGGAAGAAAAATTCGGCAACCGTGCCGGTTCTCTGATCTACCATCCTGTGAGTGATATAGGGGCCTCCATTGCAAGTGGTTCTTATCTGGCCGACGGCATGATTATCATGCCATGTTCTATGGGAACTCTTTCGTCCATTGCGCAGGGATCGTCGGATAATCTGATGTCCCGTGCAGCTGATGTGATGATGAAAGAGGGAAGAACATTGATCCTCGTACCACGTGAGACGCCTCTTCATGCAATCCATCTGGAGAACATGCTGAAGCTTTCACGTCTTGGTGTGCGTATGATACCGGCTATGCCTGCTTTTTATTACAAACCTCAGACTATGGATGAGTTGATTCTGTTTTTGGTGGGAAAAGTGCTGGATAGCTTGCGAATCCCACATCAACTTTTTACAAGATGGGGAGAACCGGATGTACGGGGATAATGACTGAGTCCGATACAAGGCAGTTTTTTGCCAAGGTGTTGCTCGGTTTATTTGTCCCCCGAATCCCGGGGTATTGGTGAGTGCTGATGGTGAGTCTTCATGAACCACAGTCTTGACCCATGCTCCGGCAACTTCTGTATTTTGTTTCAGAACAAGTCGCAGAGTTTAATTCCCGGTTGTCGGCCATGACATTCGGTGAAGAAGAATACGTTAGAACTTTATGGAAAAACACAAGCAAGAACGGTAAGACGGGTTTTTCGTAATGCCTGCAGGCCCGACTTGCTGGAGGGGAAGGTAAGCATGGATTTGTGGACTGACAATACGCTGATACGGGTGAACGAATGAAACTATTGGATATTTTCGGGTTGTTAAAAAAGGACATGGATTACATTGAGAAAGAGCTCTATCGCAGTGTTCGAGGAGAACAGAAGCTGCTGAGTGAAACGTCGCTTCATTTGCTCAAAGCAGGAGGAAAACGGTTGCGGCCCGTTTTTGTATTACTTGGCGGGAAATTTGGTACATATGACATTGAACGTCTGAAGCTGGTCGCGGTTCCGTTGGAACTGATTCATTCCGCATCGCTCGTTCACGATGATGTGATTGATAATGCGGAGACACGCCGAGGCAAACCCACGGTGAAGTCAAAATGGGATAATCGGATTGCCATGTACACAGGAGACTATATCTACGGTAAGGCACTTGAGATGACTGCCGGATTATCCGATCCAGCTATTCATCGTATTCTTGCCAAAGCCATGGTACAGATGTCCATTGGTGAAATGGAGCAAATTCGCGATTTTTTCAATACGGGACAAAGTGTTCGTAACTATCTGCTGCGGATTCGCCGTAAAACAGCACTTCTGATTGCGGTTAGCTGTCAGTTAGGCGCATTGGCCACACGCGCGCCTGAGCATGTATCTTCCCTGCTGTATACATACGGATACAATGTGGGGATGGCTTTCCAGATTCAAGATGATGTACTGGATCTGGTAGGTACCGAGAAACAACTTGGTAAGCCACCAGGCAGTGATATGAAGCAAGGAAATATTACTCTTCCTGTACTTTATGCCCTAGAAGAATCCGATCTGCGGGAACCTTTGCTTAAGGAGATTTCCCGTGTCCAGCATGAAGAAGGACGGGCAAGTGCATCGGATGCAATTGGAATGATTCGCCAAAGTCAAGGAATCGCTAAAGCAGAAGCCCTTGCTGACCGATATATGAAGAAAGCGCTCGATGCTCTCGATCAGCTACCTAACATCAAGACGACCAAAAACCTGCGTGACATCGCTCATTTTGTGGTTAAACGTACGCATTAAACTTTGTATGACCTTCAACTCTCAGATCGCTCATACCCAAAGATGAACAGACTTGTGATATTCCTCATTGGGAGGATTTGGACATGTATGTTACAATCAGAGGGATTGCGTTTACATAGTGATTAACTTTGAACCGTGAGTGAGGAGTGAGCTGATGGATCGTACATTTTTGATGGTGAAGCCGGATGGTGTGCAGCGTGGATTGATCGGTCGAATTATTAGCCGTCTGGAAGACAAAGGATTTAAGTTGGTGGCAGGCAAATTGGTGCAGATGTCTGAGGAACAGGCAAAACGCCATTATGCTGAACATGAGGGCAAACCGTTTTTCGATGATTTGGTTCGTTTTATCACATCTGGGCCTGTATTTGCCATGGTGTGGGAAGGGGACGATATTGTGGCGCTTGCGCGCATCGTCATCGGAAAAACCAATGTGAAGGAAGCAGCTCCGGGTACCATTCGCGGAGACTTCGCCAGCCACACACCACATAATCTGATTCATGGGGCAGATTCACCGGAAAGTGCTTCCCGTGAAGCAGCCAATTTCTTTGCTTCAGATGAATTGGTGGTATACGACAAGAGCATCGCAGCCTGGTTGTAATTATTAGCCAAAAGGGTGATACACGATGCTGGAGCAAGAACAACTACTAGACCCGGATTACACCGGATTCATTCGTAAAATCAAAGAGAGCACAGGCATTGATCTTGCTCAATACAAGGAAGGCCAGATGAAAAGAAGGCTGACCACACTTCGCAACAAAAACGGGTTTCATACATTTTCTAACTTTTTTGATGCTATGCAGAAAGATAAATCATTGTTTTACGAGTTCCTTGATCGCATGACCATTAATGTGTCTGAATTCTGGCGTAATCCCAATCGTTGGGAAGTGCTGCGGGACGAGATCCTGCCTGAACTGCTAGGGTCCAAGCGTCGTGTCAAAGTCTGGAGTGCAGCCTGTTCAACAGGTGAAGAACCATACACACTTGCCATGATTTTGGACACGATGGGTATTTTGAAGGACAGCTCGATTACGGCAAGTGATCTGGATGAAGGTGCATTGGCCAAAGCCAAAGAAGGGCGTTATATGGAACGCTCACTTAAGGATGTGCCAAAGGAAACGGCGAACCGTTACTTCAAGCAAGATGGCCTGGTATACCGTATTGATGAGCAACTCAAAAATTCGATCAAGTTCATGAAACAAAATTTGCTGGTGGACCGTTTTGACGATGGGTACGATCTGATTGTGTGCCGAAATGTCATGATCTATTTTACCGAGGAAGCCAAAAACCTGTTGTATCACAAATTTGCAGCAAGTTTACGTCCAGGCGGTATCTTATTTGTGGGTAGTACGGAGCAGATCTTCTCCCCGGGACAATATGGTCTGGAGACAGCAGAAACATTTTTCTATCGGAAAAAATAATGATAATGGTTGTTCAGCCGTCTGAAGCACATGTACATGTGTTCAGGCGGTTATTTGTATACCAAGTACAAGAAAGAGCCGACTTTCTTGTCAAAGCCGGTCAGCTATACTATAATAAGCAAAGAAATTATGGGATTTTAGCAATGTGAAGTTTAACAGTTTAAAGGGGGAACGTATTATGAGTTTACGCTATTTAACCGCAGGGGAGACGCACGGACCCCAATTGACCGCTATTATTGAAGGATTGCCAAGTAATTTGACGATTGATTTTGAAGAACTGAATTTCCAGCTTCACCGCCGCCAAAAGGGGTATGGTCGTGGACGCCGGATGCAGATCGAGAAGGATCAGGCGAATTTCGTTGGTGGGATCCGTCACGGATATACAACAGGTGCTCCGGTAGCGCTGGTTGTTCAAAATAATGACTGGAAACATTGGCAGAATATTATGAATATTGAGCCGATCGAAGGCAGTGACGAAGAGAAACGTCGCGTTCATCGTCCTCGTCCCGGACACGCTGATCTGAACGGTGGACTCAAGTATAATCTCAAAGACTTGCGTAACGTATTGGAGCGCTCCAGTGCACGTGAAACAACAGTACGTGTGGCATGTGGTGCCATTGCACGTCAATTCCTGGCTGAATTTGGAATCAAGGTAGCTGGACGTGTACTTCGTATTGGAGAGATCGAAGCTCCATATCAGGACCTTCCGATTGATGAACTGATCGCAGTGACAGAAGCTTCCTCTGTACGTGTCACGGATGCTGAGACAGAGAAGAAGATGGAAGCCTACATCGACCAGATTAAACAAGAAGGCGATTCCATCGGAGGAATCGTGGAATGTATCGTTGAAGGGGTGCCAATTGGTCTGGGTAGCTATGTTCAATACGATCGCAAGCTGGATGCGCGAATCGCTCAAGGCGTAATGTCCATTAATGCATTCAAAGGTGTAGAGATTGGTATCGGATTCGAAGCCGGAGTCATTCGTGGTTCACAGGTGCATGATGAAATCATGCATACGGATGAACGCGGCTACCACCGGGCAACCAACCGTCTGGGCGGATTCGAAGGCGGGATGACGAACGGTATGCCAGTGGTTGTACGCGGTGTGATGAAGCCAATCCCAACGTTGTATAAGCCACTGCAAAGTGTGGATATTGATACGAAAGAAGCATTTACGGCTCAGGTTGAGCGCTCGGACGCTTGTGCTGTACCAGCAGCAAGTGTGGTGATGGAGCATGTTGTAGCGTGGGAAATTGCCAAGGCATTCCTGGAGAAATTCGGTGGGGATTCCATGGAAGAGATCCGTGCTAATGTTGCTAACTATAACGCTCAACTGGAGAATTACTAATATGCGTCAGCTGACGGTACAGTTGGAGGAGCGCTCATATCCGATTCTGATTGGTAGCGGCCTATTGGCACAAGCCCCTCAATATTTTGAGCAATATGGCCTAACCAAAAAAAGTCCCTTACTCATCATTACAGATGAAAATGTGGCTCCCAAATACTTGTCAGGTTTGGAGCAAACGCTGCGTATGGCTGGTTATACAGTCGTATCGGCGGTTGTACCCTCTGGTGAGACATCGAAATCCCTTTCGGTGTATCAGGATATGATGACCGTCGCGATCGAAGGCAAACTGGATCGGAGTTCTGCGATTCTGGCCCTAGGTGGTGGTGTCGTAGGTGATCTGGCGGGCTTTGTTGCTGCTACATATATGCGTGGAATCAAGTTTGTTCAAGTACCTACAACGATTTTGGCGCATGACAGCAGCGTAGGTGGCAAGGTGGCTGTCAATCATCCGCTGGCCAAAAATATGATCGGTGCATTCCACCAGCCCGAGCTGGTACTCTACGATGTGGACACACTTCAATCCTTGCCGCCACGAGATGTTTCGGCAGGTTTGTCAGAGATGCTGAAGCACGGGCTGATCCGTGATGCGGCTTTTGCACACTGGTGTGAGGAACATGCAGAGGAGTTGCTAGCGCTCAATCCCGAAGCGTTGGGATATGGTCTGGAGCGAGGTTGTGGTATCAAGGCAGAGATCGTATCCAGAGACGAGCGTGAAAATGGAGAACGTGCATTGTTGAACCTTGGACATACGATTGGTCATGCCATTGAAGCGATTGCCGGTTATGGAGAATTCCTGCACGGAGAAGCAATTTCCATCGGTATGGCTGGATCGGCATTGCTTGGTGAGAAGCTTGGTGCGCCAGCAGGGCTGTATGAAGATACGGTCCGCATGTTGCGTTCACTTCGCCTTCCAACAACGATGCCTGCTCATCTGGACACGGATGCATTAATGGAAGCGATGATGCATGACAAAAAATTCCGTGAAGGTCATATGGTGTTCATCATTCCTGATCGGATTGGGGCTGCAAGAATTGTGAAGGACGTACCTGTGTCGACAGTTCGGGACGTCATTGAGATGCTCAGGAAGGGAGAATAACAGCAATGGTCACACGAGGAATTCGCGGGGCTACAACAGTCACGCAGAACAACGAAGAACAGATTTTGAAAGAAACGGCTGTATTGCTGCAGGAGATTGTGGATCGCAATGAGATCCAACCGGAAGATATCTGTAGTGTGTGGATTACGTTAACTGGGGATCTGGATGCTGCTTTTCCGGCAAAAGCTATACGCCAACTGGATGGTTGGGAACTCGTACCACTGATGTGTGCACTGGAAGTTCCGGTTAAAGGTGCCTTGGCACAATGCATTCGATTCATGGTACATGTCAATACAAACAAAGCTCAGAACGAAATCCATCATGTGTATCTGAACGGTGCACAGGCATTGCGTCCGGATCTGGCAGCACCTTCTGGATCTTAAAAAAGCAGGTTGTCAAACAGATCATAATGATGTATAGTGAGAACCAGTTGAGTAGAGTAGAGATTGAGCTGAGAGCAGCTGAGCTAGTGGAGTATATAGCAGAGTCCAGTGGGTGGTAACCGGGGCAACAGAAACCGGTCAACTGATTCACGGTACGTCGTGCTACGGAAGTTGTAACAGGAACAGGAAAGCAGCAAATGTGTCGTAGGACACCTTTTGTTTAGATATATATCGGTTCAACACAAACATGTACTTTCCCATATTTTACGAAATATTGGAATGAGTAGTTGATGTGTTATAACTGATTTATTTTCCCGCATTGGATGATGTAACATGCATCAATCCAGAGACCTGTAATAATCCGAGAGCGAAGTATAGGGACTTGTTATTTATGAAGCATCACCCTGTTGAATACAGCTTATAACCAAACCTCTACCTGATGGTAGAGGTTTTTTTGTACATATTTTTTTCTTCTACCCTTATAGGTTCAACTAAGCTTTTTACACAAACGGAGAGGACAGAAATAACCTGATGAAGCGGAGCGTTCGCCTTTATCAACGGATTTTCCCTTTAGAAAGGGAGTCAAAAAATTCTGGGGATAACAGCGATCGGAAGGTTGTTCAGTCATCGGAGTGCTCAGTGTAACCTCTTTAGTTGAACCTACCTAAATCTGAAAGGACGTGATTTGATGATAACGCCAAACGTTAATCAAGTACTGAAAATGTCAAATGAGTATAATCTGATTCCGGTAGTCAAACGGATTTTGGCAGATATGGAGACTCCGATTCGAATATTCCGCCGTTTTGCTGACAACGACCGGGCATTCCTGTTGGAAAGTGTAGAGGGGGGAATCCAATGGGCGAGATACTCGTTCATCGGTACAGATCCGTTCCTAATGATTTCGGCCAAGAAGGGCCGGATTGTAGTGGAAGAAGCGGGACAGACTCGTGAATTGCCAGGCAAACCGATTGAAGAACTGAAAGCACTGTTGCGTAAGTACCGCAGCCCAAAAGATGATGAACTGCCACCATTCACAGGCGGGGCAATTGGTTTCTTCGGATATGATCTGCTGTCCTATTATGAGAAGCTTCCAGCCCACGCGCTGGATGATCTGAATATGGATGACATCCGTTTTATGTTCTGTGACCAGATTATCGTGTTCGACCATGTGAAGCAGCAGATGCTGCTCGTCGGTAATGTACACGTCAAGGATGGTGCAACGGATGATGAGATACGGCAAGCGTATGCGGTGACTTCGGAGAAGCTGGAGCAGGCCGCTGAACGGTTGCAGCAGCAAGGACCAGGGGAAAATCTGAATCCGCGTTCCATTCCAGGAGACGTGGAGCTGGGAGATATTCGCTCCAACCTTACGAAGGAACAATTCATAGGTAATGTAGAGCAAGCCAAAGAGTACATTCGCGCAGGTGATATTTTTCAAGTGGTATTATCCCAACGTTTTCACATTGATACAGAGGTTTCTCCGCTTCACGTGTATCGCGTGCTTCGAACCCTGAATCCATCACCTTATATGTACTACCTCAAAATGGATGATGAAATTATCGTCGGCACTTCGCCTGAAGCGCTGGTCAAGGTGGACGGAAATCGTGTGGAGACACGTCCGATTGCGGGAACACGTCCAAGGGGGGCAACCGAAGCGGAAGATCGTGCACTCGCTGCTGATCTGCTCCAGGATGAGAAGGAACGTGCGGAGCATCTCATGCTGGTTGATTTGGGCCGTAACGATCTGGGTCGGGTATCCAGCTTCGGCAGTGTGAAGTGTGACATGTTCATGGAGATTGAACGGTATTCTCACGTGATGCACATGGTATCCAACGTTACGGGCGAGCTAAGAGATGATAAGGATTTCTTCGATGCGTTCCTCTCATGCTTGCCAGCGGGTACCGTATCTGGTGCACCGAAACTTCGTGCAATGGAGATCATAGCGGAACTGGAGAAAGAGGCACGCGGTGCATACGCCGGAGCGATTGGATACCTCGGTTTCTCTGGTAACATGGACTCCTGTATTACTATTCGTACGATTATTTTCAAAAAAGGAAAAGCATATGTGCAGGCCGGAGCAGGCATCGTGTGGGATTCAGTGCCTGAGAATGAATATGTAGAAACGGTTAACAAAGCCAAAGCATTGCTCAAGGCGATTCGAACAGCAGAAGCCATGTTTCCTGCCAAAGAAAAGGACAGCACGTTGAGATTGGCAAATGCAGACTACTTTGTCACACCAGCTGCCGCTAAAAACTAAGAGAGGAGAGACCGGAGATGAACATAAACCCGATTATGAATGAAAACTTTGTAACCCCGATTACTGAGATGACTCGCGAGGATGGCATGAAGAATGGATTAGCGAAGATTTTAGAGGGCAGCCATCTGGAGCAAGCCGAAGCACGAGATTTGATGTATTCGATTATGAGAGGTGAGGCAACGCCGGCTCAAATCGGAGGTTTGTTAATGGCGCTGCGCATGAAGGGGGAAACGGTGGATGAGATCACCGGTTTTGCTGAAGCGATGCGTGGTCAAGGCGGACGGATTCTCACGGATGGCAGCGGCTTGTTGGACACTTGTGGAACAGGCGGATCGGGAATTCATAAATTCAATATTTCCACGGCATCTGCCATTATTGCTTCCGCCGTCTCGGTTCGGGTCGCCAAACATGGCAACCGTTCAGCTTCAGGCAAAGCAGGTAGTGCAGATGTATTGGAGGCACTCGGTGTAAATATCCATCTGAACGGGGAACAAGCCAGACAATGTCTGGATGATATCGGAATTTGCTTCTGTTTTGCCCAAGTATATCACCCTTCCATGCGACATGCGGCAGGACCGAGAAAAGAGCTGGGTGTGCGTACCATTTTCAATATGCTCGGACCCTTAACCAATCCTGCGGGAGCAGATCGCCAATTGCTTGGTCTGTATGATCGTTCCCGGACGCCGATGATCGCTGAAGTGCTGAATCGTCTTGGTCTCAAAAGAGCGTTGGTCGTGGCCAGTCATGATGGTTTGGATGAAATCAGTATCTCGGCGCCAACTCAGGTATCTGAACTTCGCAATGGTGAAGTGCACACCTACGATATTGATCCACGTGATATGGGCTTGTCTCTGCATCCACTCGAAGCGGTGCTTGGAGGAGATGCGGCACAGAATGCCGAAATTATTAAGAGGATCTTCCAGGGTGAGCAGAGTGCCTACCGTGATGTCGTACTGTTGAACGCTGGAGCATGCATCTACGTATCCGGTCTTGCAGATAGCATTGCTGAAGGGGTCACACTTGCCGCCGAAGCGGTAGATTCAGGCAAAGCTGCCGGGAAGCTTGAACAGTTAATTCATACAACGGAGGCGTACAGTCATGTATCTTGATCGAATCGTTGCAACCAAACATAAAGAAGTAGAAGTATTGGCACAGACATTTCGCATGGATGAGGCTATCCAAAAAATCGAACAACTACCCGCAACCCGGGGATTTGAACAAGCATTATCAAGCAGACGTAATCGCAAACTCGGCCTTATTGCTGAAGTGAAGAAGGCTTCACCATCCAAAGGGTTAATTCGCCCGGATTTTCATCCGGTAGAGATTGCTGCTGCTTATGAGCGAGCAGGTGCAGACTGCATCTCCGTATTAACGGATGTGTCGTATTTTCAAGGGAGCAACGAGTACTTGCAGGCGATCCATCAAGCGGTGAATATTCCGCTATTACGCAAGGATTTTATTATAGATGAACGACAGATTGCCGAGGCAAGATTACTGGGTGCTGATGCGATCCTGCTGATTGCCAGTATTCTGACACCTGAACAGATTCGTCAATATCTGGAATTTGCCAAAAGTTTGGGGCTGGATGCCTTGATTGAAGTTCACGATCGAACAGAACTGGAGCAGGTATTGGAGATTCCGCAGGCCACACTTGTGGGCATTAATAACCGTAATTTGAAAACATTCGAAACCAGTCTGAGCACGACACTGGATTTGATGGAATTGATTCCAAGTGGGGTCACTTTGATTAGCGAAAGTGGTATTGACGGACCAGAATCAACGGTGCCTCTGATCCAGGCCGGTGTTCATGGTATTCTCGTAGGTGAGCATCTCATGCGCAAGGATGATGTCGAGGCGGCTGTATATGATTTGATGGGACCCAAATGATGAATACTTCCATACACGATGGCACAGGTGACAGTATGTCTGAACGGAGAAACCCGCTGCCAGCGGCCGTAAAAATATGTGGACTTCAGGACGTTGAAGTGCTAAAATCGATGATAAACTTGCCTGTGGATTACATTGGTGTTGTTTTTGCCAAATCACGCCGCCGAATCGAACCCGAGCAGGCTGCTGCATTAAGAACCGTGTTGTTCGAATGGTCTGCCTATGATCGGCCGAAGCTTGCGGGTGTATTTGTGAATCCTACGCTTGATGAACTGGAACACATTATGGACATTGCTCACCTGGATGTTATTCAACTGCATGGACAGGAGTCTGCGGAATTCTGCCATCAGGTCAAGCAGCGGTGGAATGCCGAAGTATTCAAGGTTTTTTCTTTTCCCAAAGATGAAACGGGTCCGGAAGCTGATGATGTAGCCGTAAGGGCTCTTGATGCTTACGATAAATTCGTTGATGCGATATTGCTTGATACCCATGATCCTCTATATGGAGGGGGCTCCGGGAAAACATTTGCCTGGGAGCGAATTCCTGCCTATGCGGAATGGGCGAAAAGTCGCGAAATCTCTCTGTTCGTTGCAGGAGGTTTGCAGCCGGACAATGTACAGCAATTAATACAGACATATGCACCTTTCGGCGTCGATGTATCCAGTGGCGTTGAGACTGAAGGTGTGAAGGATATTGCCAAAATTACAGCATTCGTAGAAAGGGTGAAGCAGGCATGACACATCAATTGCCGGATCAACACGGGCGTTTCGGTCACTTCGGAGGCCGCTTTGTACCTGAGACACTAATGAACGCACTTATTGAGTTGGAGGAGGCATACAGCCACTTCTCTGAAGATGAGGAATTCAACAAGGAACTGAATTATCTGCTGAGCGAGTATTCTGGACGTGAAACCCCATTGTATCATGCAGAGCAATTGTCACGCCGATTGGGCGGACCGAAAATTTATCTGAAACGTGAAGATCTCAATCATACAGGCGCGCACAAAATTAATAACGCCATTGGACAAGGTCTGCTTGCCAAACGGATGGGCAAAAAGAAAGTTATTGCCGAAACGGGTGCAGGTCAACACGGCGTTGCAACGGCAACTGTAGCCGCATTGCTTGGACTGGAATGCAAAGTATTTATGGGCGAAGAAGATACAGAGCGTCAGCAGTTAAACGTATTTCGGATGAAGCTGCTCGGAGCAGAAGTAATTCCGGTTACGTCCGGAACACGGACACTGAAGGATGCTGGTAATGAAGCGCTTCGCTACTGGGTCAGCAATGTGGAGGATACGTTCTATGTGCTTGGATCAGTGGTTGGACCTCATCCATATCCGATGATGGTACGGAATTTCCAACGAGTGATTGGTGATGAGACCCGTCGTCAGATTCAGGAGATCGAAGGACGTTTGCCGGATGTAATTGTAGCAGCTGTCGGTGGAGGAAGTAATGCAATCGGCATGTTCTATCCATTTATCGGTGACCAGGATGTGAAGCTTGTTGGCGTTGAAGCCGCAGGCAAAGGGGTCGATACCGAGTATCACGCTGCGACGATGACCAAAGGTACGCATGGTGTGTTCCAGGGATCTATGAGTTACCTGTTGCAGGATGAGTATGGACAGGTTCAGCCAGCGCATTCCATCTCGGCCGGACTTGATTATCCGGGTGTTGGTCCGGAGCATTCCTATCTCAAGGATATTGAACGGGCAAAATATGTACCGATCACGGATCAGGAAGCACTTGATGCTCTGCAACTCCTATGTCGGACGGAAGGAATTATTCCTGCTCTGGAGTCTGCACATGCGGTTGCCCAAGTTGTCAAACTGGCGCCTGAACTCACAGCAGATGATATTGTAGTCATTTGTCTGTCGGGACGTGGAGACAAGGACGTTGAATCGATCATGAAATACACGGGAGGCGACTTGGGATGAATCTGATGGACCAGACCTTCCAGCAATTGAAGCAACAGAACCGAACGGCACTTATTCCATTCTTAACCGTGGGAGACCCGGATGTGGATACAACGATCGATATCATCAAGGAGCTTGAGCAGGCCGGAGCGGATATTTTGGAATTGGGTGTTCCTTATTCCGATCCACTTGCAGATGGTCCCGTCATTCAGCGTGCTTCCGAACGTGCGCTGAAAAGCCAGATTACCATTCGTACGGTTATGGAAACCGCAGCAAAAGCTCGTAAGGCAGGCGTGAAACTGCCGTTTGTGCTGTTCACCTATTATAATCCGGTCTTGCAGACCGGGTTGGATGTATTCTTTGAAGAATTGGTCAAACACGATATTAGTGGCATGATCATTCCGGACTTGCCAATTGAGGAAGCGGAAGAGATGCGACAACGTGCTAATCGCGCGGGAGTACATCTGGTGCCACTTGTTGCACCTACATCTAATGCACGGATTGAGCGGATTGTGAATGGAGCAAGTGGCTTTATCTATTGTGTATCTTCCCTTGGAGTAACCGGAGAGAGAGCTTCTTTCTTTGATGGTGTAGAAAGCTTCATTGAGACGGTGAAAAGTCTGACAGACGTCCCTGTAGCGGTAGGTTTCGGTATTTCTAGTCATGAGCAGGTGGAACATTTCTCCCGCATCTGCGATGGTGTTGTTGTAGGTAGTGCCATCGTTCGTCAGGTGGAAGAAGCGATCCCTCTGCTTGGAAATCCGGACACGCGTGCAGAGGGGCTGTTGCAAATTCGCAACTTTGTGGCACAATTGAAGGGATAGAGATGTCTTGAAAGTACATCCCTTGGACACATGAGGTGCACGCTCATTCGTGTCTAACATTATTTCAATAACAGGAGGCGGTCGGGTTGAAACCGAAATCCCAGATTGTCAATCTGCCTGTGTACCAACCGGGCAAACCGATTGAAGAAGTGAAACGTGAACTGGGGCTTGAACAAGTCATCAAACTGGCCTCCAACGAAAACCCATACGGCAGTTCTCCTGCCGCCCTGGAAGCCATTACGAGAGAAATGACTAACATAAGCATATACCCAGACGGTAGCTCGGTTGAGCTGACTGGAGTTCTTGCCAAGCATCTTGGTATTAAACGGAACAACTTAATATTTGGTTGTGGTTCTGATGAGATTATTGCTTTGATCACGAGAGCTTTCTTCTTGCCGGGTGACGAGACCATCATGGCAGATCAGACATTCTCCGTATACAAAAGCAATGCCGATATTGAAGGAGCCGTTACCATCGAAGTGCCTCTTAAAGATGGAACGCATGATCTGAGCGCGATGCTTGCGCAAATCAACGACAAAACGAAAGCGGTCTGGGTGTGTAATCCAAATAATCCGACAGGTACGATTATCTCTGAGCAGGAACTTACAGCCTTTATGGACCGTGTACCTGCACATGTGATGGTTGTACTGGACGAAGCTTATTATGAATTCGTAACCGATGATGCATATCCGCAAAGCATACCATTGATCGAACGGTATCCGAACTTGGTCATTCTGCGGACATTCTCCAAAATTTATGGTTTGGCTTCGCTCCGGATCGGATACGGCATCGCACGTCCCGAAATTATTGATTTGATTAACCGTGTACGTGAGCCGTTTAACACTTCGCGATTTGCACAGGTTGCGGCAACCGCTGCACTACTGGATCAGGATTTTGTTCAAGAGTGCTCGAAGCGGAATGCAACGGATCGGGATTTCCTGCAAAATGAATTTACACGGCTCGGATTGTCGTATTTCCCTTCACAGGGTAATTTCATTATGGTTGATCTGAACATGCCTTCGGCTACGGCGTTCCAATCCTTGCTGAAACAAGGCATTATCGTTCGCCCAGGATTCCACGTATACCCAACTTACATTCGTGTGTCCGTCGGAACATCAGAACAGAACCGTGCATTTGTCACGGCACTGGAGAACACGCTGGCTGAGAAGGCGGTAGCAAGCCCTTAATACTGGCGATGAAAGAGTGAGGACCCATGAAACTAAAAATTGCAATGATTGGTGTAGGACTCATCGGCGGTTCACTTGCGCTCTGCTTCAAAGGCAAGCCAGGTGTAACCGTGATGGGCTATGCCCACTTGGATGAACTGAAGGACAAGTACATAGCGAGCGGTGTAGTGGATGATGCTACGCTCTCACTGGAAGAAGCGGTAGAGGATGCCGACTTTATTTTTTTGTGCGTTCCCGTAGGTTTGCTTGAGTCCTACTTCGAGAAGCTTTCCAGGCTTCCATTGAAGAAAGGATGTATCATCACGGATGTAGGAAGCACCAAGGCTTCCATTGCCGCTTGTGCCGAGCATGTGCGGCTGACTGACGCTTACTTCATTGGTGGTCATCCTATGGCAGGGTCGGAGCGTGCAGGCGTGGATGCGGCCTCAGCCGTGTTGTTTGAGAATGCATATTATGTCTTAACCCCTTCAGAGCAAGTACCTGAAGAAGCTTACAGCAGGTTGTCGGAGCTGCTTGCCTATACGCGCGCACAGATCGTGCGTGTGGAGCCTCTGCTGCACGATGACATCGTGGGTGCGATTAGTCATTTGCCACATGTTATTGCTGTTGCGCTGGTCAATCAGGTGCGTGAATATAATGAGTCAAATCCGCTGTATAAAATGCTGGCTGCAGGTGGTTTCCGGGATATTACCCGGATTGCGTCCAGTGATGCAATTGTATGGAGAGATATCTTGCTTAGCAACCGTGATGTCCTACTGGGCTTGCTTAAGGACTGGAATAGCCAAATGACGGCCTTTACGGATATGTTGGAACATAAGAACGGTGATGGCATAGAGGAAGCATTCCGTCAGGCCCGTGAGTTCCGCAGTGTATTGCCCGAACGACGCAAAGGCATGATCTCACCGTTATTTGATCTGTACACCGATGTCCAGGATGCTCCGGGTATGATTGGTAAGATCGCAACTGAGCTTGGGGCGAATGACATTAACCTGAGCAACTTGGAGATTATCGAAAACCGGGTGGATGTGCCGGGCATCATGCGTCTGTCTTTCCGTCAGGAAGAGGATATGGAACGAGCCAAGACATTGTTGGATTCCTTAGGCTATCAAGTGTGGGTATAAGACGAGAAAGAGGGCGAAAGCCCTCTTTTTTGTGGAGTTGTAATGGAGTTGTTATATGAATTTCCTCAGAAATCAAAGAGGGCGATATATAAAAGATGAATGCAAATATTAACCTCTAAACTAGAGGTAATTCCTTTTTGAAGACAAAAAAAAGACCGCTTACAAAAGCGGCCATTGCTCACGTGGAGCAATACAGTTATTGGATAGGAGTGGAGAGAAACCATACTGTACCCTTATTATATGTATACGTTTTCATTCTGTCAACACTTTAAATAAAATTGTTTGAATTAATTATATCTTTCGGTAATTCAGGATAATAACTCCTTTTTTTGAGGGCCTGAAATCAAAAAAATATCACATTTTTGTAACCTTTTCAGTATATCATGCGTCTATATATGAAAGGCTTACCAAAAAGGCTCTAAATGAAGTCATGAACGTGAAAATGACTGCATATGAATGACAGGTCGGGTTCTGTGGACAGCAATGGATTTGCCAGGATGATGCAGACCGTTGTACAATAAATACTGTTAATGTAGAAACGTTGGGGAAATTGCCATTACATAGGGGAATTTGGCGGGAGGGCCAGTTATGGCGCTGAACGCTGTTTATATGCGGTGAAAACCGCAACTTTTTTGTGCCTGTTCGGTAATACATGGATAGAGTCGAACGGGGAGAAGCACATGGATGGGCGAGGAGGGGTCGCACTCAAATGACGGATTCCCAGTTGATTCGAGAGATCAAGGAAGGTAACCTGGAGTTATATTCCGAGCTGATGAGTCGTTATCAGCGTAAAATACTGGCTTTCGTATATCATATGTTGAAAAGTTCCAATATGGAGCTGCTTGCGGAAGATCTCTGTTCTGAGACTTTCTATAAGGCGTTCCGCAGTCTGCACTCTTTCCGTGAGGTGGATGCCTCATTCTCAACTTGGTTATATACCATTGCGAGAAATACGGTACTGAGTGAGCTTCGCAAACAGCGCAGCGGAAATGTCCCACTTGAAGAGAGCGGGATTGTTCCCGTTGCTCCTTCGGAGAATGCACCGGAGTATGCTGTACTGCGCAGCGAGCGGGTGATGCTGGTTAGAGATGCGATTAACAACTTGCCGGAGAAGCAACGTTCTGCGATTATACTCCGTGAGTATGATCAACTAGACTACCAGGAGATTGCGAATATTCTTGGGCAGAGCGTCAGTTCTGTGAAATCGCTATTATTCAGAGCAAGATCAAGCGTAAAAACTCAATTGGAACCTTATTTCTTCGAACCGGTGTACGAGCCATATGAAGGGATGAAGAACCGATGAATTGCAATGATGCCCAGGAACTGTTTGCACTGGTCTGGGACTTGCCGGAGAATCATCCTCAGCGGATTGCATTTCATGCTCATCTCGCTGGTTGTGAAGACTGCTCCGAGCAGTTTGAGGTTTGGGAAGAAGCCCAGATCTTGCTGCACAGCATCCCGATTCCAGTGACAGAACAACAGGCAGAGAGAGTGAACCGTAACGTTATGGACCGGATTTATGCGGAGTCTCCATGGTTATTGCCGGAGGAGGCAAAGGTTAATCGTTTCTCTGCTGCGATCCGCAAGCATATGTCTTTGTGGATTGCCGCGTTCCTGGCTATTTTTTTATGCAGCTTTCTGTACATGGCAATGTTTAAGCCAGATGTGTCAGAAGCTGAGCAAACCAAAGTTGTTGCTACGGGTATTCTGGAGACAGGAGTTGCCGGAAGCGCACCTTCGTCATCTGGATTATATCAGTACGACATGACTGGAGCGGATAGAGGAAGCATTATCGAACCTTTTGTAGTGAGTATGGGACCTGCTTATCCGCAGTATTGGATGGCCCTGTCTTTACTTGCAATTGGAATGGCGTTATTTTCTCTTGGCCGTATGCATCGAACAACGAATAAACGTAAACAAAGTGCGAGTGCATAGGTAATAACCTTTCGTTCGCCGTGTGGAGAAATGAGGGATGTAAGTGCGAATCGGGCTTATTCGTCACGGTCTTACAGACTGGAATGCGGCAGGCCGTATACAGGGGCAGACTGATATACCTCTGAATGGGGAAGGTCGTGAACAGGCTGAGCGACTGGGAAGACGTCTGTTGACTGAAGATTACCAGTGGGACCATATCATCACAAGTGGATTATCGCGGGCACAGGAAACAGGGGAGATTATCTCCAAACTGTTAAATGTACCTATGCTTGAGCCGGACGCACGGTTGAAAGAAAGGGCTTTTGGTCAGATTGAAGGTCTGACGTCAGAAGAGCGGGTTGCCCGTTGGGGCCAATCCTGGGAGACATTGGACTTGGGACAGGAGAAGATTGCGGATATCCAGCTTCGTGCAATGGCGTTTCTGGAAGATCTATGGTCTGCCTATTCGGACCAAAACGTACTCATTGTCACTCACGGAGCTTTTCTGGCCAACCTGTTAACAGCCTTGTTTAAAGATCGGTATACGCAGCGGATTGGAAACCTGTCACTGACGATCCTGGAAAAGGAACGTGATGACTGGAGTCCGCTGTTATATAATTGCACACGACATCTGTCTTTGGACACAGCAAAACAACCTGAGTAATCCAACTTGGGTTGTTTTTTTGCATTTTAGGGGGAATAAAGCCTTTATATGATTTCAAACCTCTCATTTTTCTTCTGATTGGCCGACTTGGGGCATAGTATGATTAACAATTAATTTCATAATTCACTAAAGATATTATGAAATTGATTCAAACATAAAAGATTTCCAAAAAGAGGTTTAGATTATAGGAATTCCGTCAACGATGTTTACAAAACCAAACTATTTCAGGCTCCGAATCAGCAGCCGAAGTAGTTAACGGGCGAGGCGATGGACCCATGAATCTAGCGGATATGCTTACTTTTGCCGATATTGGCCAGCTTAATCGAATTGCAGACTATTACCAATGTGAATGCAAACCCAACTCCAAACATGAACTCATCCAGAGTATTCTCACTACATTGGGCAGCAGACCCTTTTTTGAGCAGCAGGTACGACAACTGAATCAAGCAGATCAGCGCTTTTTGAACAACTTGTTGTTTGATCCTCGCCAGTATTATGGTATGGAAGAACTCATTGCCATAGCCCGTCAATCGATGGACAAAAAGGAGAGTGAGGCAGGCGCCAGTCCACGTGATCTCATCGTTCGCTTCAATAAGAGTGGATGGTTGTTCAATGGGACAACGCAGCAGACCAGGTATTTGTATCAGGTGCCACAGGATCTGAAATTAAGATTCAGGGATGTGTTATCCACACATCTGCGAGCAGGGATCACCAAAACTACGGAACCGCCCATGTATCGGGATGAGTATCATCTCTTAGCGGATGATCTCAAGTTGTTCCTTCAGTTTGTCCAGCAGCACGAAATTGCCCTTAACGCTGAGGGCATGATGTACCGGCGCTCTCAACAGCAGATTATGGAGCATCTACACATTAGTGAGGAATTGGTGGGCAAAGGTGGCTGGAGATTCGGATATGGTCGTTCATTTAAGGATTACCCGGATCGTTTTGCACTTCTCTACGACTATGCATTTCACCACCGGCTGGTTCGTGAGGAGCAAGGCATGCTGAAGCTGTCACCAACCGGAGAAGACAAGCTGGGGGCTGAGAAAACGGCCGAAATGATACAGCTATTTAGGTTTTGGTTAAGATTGTATAAAGGTGCTATTCCCAATCTGTCCTCTATTGTGTATTGGACAGGCGAATGTGCCTTGGAATGGTCTACCGCCGAGTCGCTGTTTCGTCAGATCGGTCCATTCATTCAGCCGTTCTATTATGATACAGCCGAGGCCATCTATGATAACAGAATTGTTAAAATGATGTTGCATCTTGGCATGGTCCGAATTGGGGAACATGAGGAAGGTCGGACGATACAAATGACAGCTTGGGGTTCACGTCTTGCTGCATCCTGTCGCTCCATTTCAGGAGACGTTACACCTATTATGTTTGACAAGTGAAGGACAAGTTGCTAAAATCACTCCCAAATTAAGGAGTGATAATAATGATAATTCCATACAAAGGCCTACAACCTCAGTTACACTCTTCGGTATATATAGCTGAAGGTGCGAAACTAATTGGTGATTTGAGAATGGGAGAAGAGTCTTCCGTCTGGTTCAATGCGGTCCTGCGGGCTGATTTGGCTCCTATTGTCATTGGAAAGCGCTGTAATATTCAAGATAATGTTGTTGGGCATGTCAATACGGATCAACCTTTAATTGTGGGAGATGATGTTTCCGTAGGACACACAGCGATCATTCATGGTTGTCGTATTGGAACAGGATCATTAATCGGCATGGGAGCCATTCTGCTGAATGGAGCAGACATTGGGGAATATACGCTGATTGGAGCCGGTTCTGTTGTTACTGAGAATAGTAAAATTCCGCCCTATACTCTTGCTTTGGGGACACCTGCCAAAGTGATACGTGAGTTGACTGATGCTGATCTGGAGCGGATGTCCAGAACTTCACTGGGTTATGTCACCAAAGGAAAAGAATATAGGAGCTCTTAAATCCGTTTTGGAGGTGCATCCTATTGGATAAAATGAAAGTTACGTATGAAGTCATGTTGGGGCTAGCAGCTGAGATGGTGTGGGACGAAGCGCTTCGCAAACAGCGCAGCGAGAAGCTCTATTTGGAAATCGATAAAGCGTTAGCTACCGGAGACGAAGTAGCTTTCCGGAGTCTGACGGATGAACTGAGGACCATAAACTGATGGGCAAAATAGTTCCTTTCTGAGATAAAAGGGAATGCGCAGATGCGTGTTTCCTTTTTTGATATGTGAAATTACGAAATGAATGTCTGGATTTATAAGAAATGGTCATATATAATATGGGAATAAAATGGATAGAGAGGGGATATAGGGAATTGAAATTCAGTGAGATGACTCAAGACAGCTGGGCTGAACTGCAACTCTATCTGGATACATGCCTTATTCCATATACAGCTCTTAGCGGTGAGCAGTCGCCGGTTGAAGTTACCGAGGCATTGGAGCGGCTGAGAGATTTTCTGGATCTGGTCGAAATTCCTTTCAAAGGGAGAATCATGACTTATCCAGCCTTTCACTATGCTAATCCGAAATTGTCAATGACATTAAATTCCTTGTCTTCACAGCTTAAGTCTTCCGGATTCAAATATGTGGTTATTATGTCATCAGATGGTCAATTAAATGAGGTGGAAATTCCTTCTGCTGATCTGGTTTTGAGTCGGTCCGTATTAACTCATGAGGTCGGAGAAGAGGGCATTGCGAGATTTGTAGGGGAAAAGATACGAGAGTTGTGGAAAAAATAGTTTTTGGCGACAAATGTGACAATTTTACAACATTTTTTTAATAACGCTTACAAATGAACCTTAAAAATGTGTGACAAATTCTTGACGGTGTTCTAGGGCTACTATATGATTATGTATGTTCTAGTAAGTCGTGGAATTTATGAAAATGAAAACGGTTGAGAGAGTTGGCTGAAAAAGGGGGTTGGAGACAGTATGAGCAGTGAGCATGACCACCACGAAGCTTCATTGAAATTGCCAAGCCGCATGGAGATGTCACGCAGGCAGTTTTTGACCTACACGCTTGGTGGAGCTACAGCCTACATGGCCGCCGGTGCAATCCTTCCTATGGTCCGTTTTGCGGTGGACCCGATTTTGCAACATAAGGGAGAAGGCACCTCTGTCAAAGTAGCTGAAATCAGCAAAATTACGAATGAGCCTCAAGAATTCACCTTTGAACTTAAACAACAGGATGGTTGGTATCTGAGTAATGCATCGTTAGTGGCGTGGATTCGCAAAGACGAGCAGGGTAAAATTTATGCACTTTCACCTATCTGTAAACATCTGGGATGTACAGTAGGCTGGAATAGTGACAAACAGTACCCTGACGAGTATCATTGCCCCTGCCATGGCGCGCACTATGACAAGGAAGGGAAGAATCTTGCCGTAGCCCCCAAACCGCTGGATGAGTACGTAGTCAAGGAAGAGCAGGGTTGGGTATATCTGGGCGACATTGTTCCGAACACCCGAGTGAATTAGGAGGCGTGAACGCAGATGTTTAAAAATGTCTATGACTGGATTGACGAGCGTCTCGATATCACGCCAATATGGCGGGACGTTGCGGATCATGAAGTTCCAGAGCATGTAAATCCGGCTCATCACTTTTCCGCATTCGTGTACTGCTTTGGTGGATTGACGTTCTTTATTACTGTTATTCAGATTCTGTCAGGCATGTTCCTGACCATGTATTACGTACCTGATATTATCAATGCCTACGCAAGTGTGGAGTATTTGCAGACCAAAGTAGCCTTCGGCCAAATTGTTCGCGGCATGCACCACTGGGGAGCCAGTCTGGTTATCGTAATGATGTTCTTACATACGATGCGTGTGTTCTTTACAGGCTCTTACAAGGCACCGCGTGAAATGAACTGGGTTGTCGGCATGCTGATCTTTTTCGTCATGTTGGGCCTGGGTCTGACAGGGTACTTGTTGCCATGGGATAACAAAGCCTATTTCGCAACAAAAGTAACACTGGAGATTGCCAATACGGTTCCTTGGTTGGGACCAATTATTAAAGAATTCCTGCAAGGCGGTACGATTGTTGGTGCACAGACACTAACCCGATTCTTTGCCCTGCACGTATTCTTCCTCCCCGCTGTGCTTCTGGTGCTTCTGGTCGGACACTTTATCATGATCCGCAGACAGGGCATTTCGGGACCACTATAAACGAAAGAAGGGAGGAATCGCAATGGCTCACGGACATAAGAAGCATGATGAGGAAAAGGTTATCTTTGTCGGTGATTCACGGGTTCGTAAAGGTGCGGGATTCATTACCCCGCCTGATTACACGGCGTATCCCGGCAAATCAGAAGCCTTTATTCCTAACTTCCTGCTGAAAGAATGGATGGTTGGTGTCGTTGTATTGGTGGGGATTTTGGTACTAACGATCTCAGAACCTGCACCTTTGGGGTATCCGGCCAATCCAAGCGCATCCGTTATACCCATGCCGGACTGGTACTTCCTTTTTCTGTATCAGTACTTGAAGTATCCATACGCATCGGGCGATTACGTGTTGCTCGGGGTACTGGGGGTCAGCGGGGTCGCTTTTGGAGCGTTGCTGCTGGCACCATTTCTGGACACAGGTAAGGAGCGGCGTTTCTATAAGCGCCCCATTGCTTCATCACTGATGATTCTGTCGGTCATTTCTGTATTCTATCTGACGAATGTAGCGTGGACACACTACGAGCATGAGTTGGAAGCAAGTGGACAGAAGCCTGAACATATTCAACGTGAAGAAGAAGCACTGGAGAGGCGTGAACAGGGGCTCCCTCCAGTTTCC
Source organism: Paenibacillus sp. CB74 (assembly GCF_055687625.1). Taxonomy (NCBI): domain Bacteria; kingdom Bacillati; phylum Bacillota; class Bacilli; order Caryophanales; family Paenibacillaceae; genus Paenibacillus; species Paenibacillus sp. CB74. The sequence continues at coordinate 1,025,573 of NZ_CM146009.1, forward strand.
AATGCACCTGGACAGCAAGAAGAAGTTGCGATCGTGGAACAGGATGATCCTGCAATGGAAACGTACAAGAAGGCTGGGTGTATTGGCTGCCATGCGGCTGATATGAAGGGGGCAAGTGGACCTTCACTTCGAGGTGTGGGTGACAAGCACAGCCAGGAAGAGATTCTGACCATTATCAAAGAAGGCTACAACGAGATGCCTGCGATGTACAATCAAGCGATTGCTCAAGGTGTAACGGATGAAGAGATTACTCATCTGACCGAATGGCTTGCGAAACAGAAAGCAGAACAGTAAAATCGAAATAACCAATGAAACCTGATCGTTTATGCGGTCAGGTTTTTTTGAAGTGTTTTTTGGACAGCACTGTATGTGCGCAATATATGATGAAGGAAGGGGCAGGGAATGTGGCTTTATCGTATTTCTGGAGCAGGGAGTTTCTGACCAATCGTTATTTCCTGTGGCTATTATTTTGGTGTAATGCGGTAGGAACGGTATACGGATACATCTGGTACGGAGAGCAAATGAAATTGACGCTGGCTGAGCAACCGGTGTGGCAGATCGTATTTGTGCCAGATAGTCCAACAGCGAGTTTGTTTTTTACTTTAGCGTTGCTATGGATCTTGTACCCACCACGGTCCATCGTTATCAAACGGATCGGACATGTGATTCAGGCGCTTGCTGTGGTCACATCTGTGAAATATGGCGTGTGGGCCGTATCCATTATTTTCGCTGGCTGGATGCAAGGTGGCACACAGCACTGGCAAGACTGGATGTTGATTGCTTCCCATAGCGCAATGGCGATTGAAGCTCTTATATATGTACGCTTTTTCGGCTTCCGATGGGCTGCCCTTGTCATTGCAGGTCTCTGGACGCTGTTGAACGATACAATGGATTATACATATGATATTTACCCTTGGTTACCCGCCTCCCTCTATGATCATGTTGATGGTGTGCGTAATTTCACATTCGGACTGACACTGGTGAGCATTCTGTGCGCGTGGCTAGCCTTAAGACAGGCAAGACGTACCTGAGCTCATACTTTGGGGAGTGGATAACAGTCTCATGAAGAGTCGCTATTTTAGCGGCTTTTTCTATGTCACAAATCGAGTAGGGTACGGAATCCTCTTCTGCTTGTTCTAACGAGTTGTCCCCCGCCATACATTGGTGGTGGGAGGGATGTCCATGAAGAGAACGTTCGGGATCAAAACCGGCTTATTGGTGGTATCGTTCATGGCTCTGCTGCTTTGGACGAACTTAGCATATCGTGTATCCGCGCAAAGTGATGGACTGAATTCGATTTCGGATCAGCAAGTGTCCACTAGCAATTCAATTGCGCAACTTAATGAAGAAGCAGCCATTTTGTATCGTCAGGCACTGGAGAACAATATTGAAGAAGTGCGAGGAAGCATTCTGCGTATTAGTAAAAGTCTGGAGCATATCTCCTTTGAGGGACAAACGACAGTCGAAGGCATTCACGCCTTGTCCGAAACCATAGTTGAAGTGAAACAAGCCGTTGTGAAGGTGAAAAATGACGACGCTTCTCTTCAGCAGTCCTCTGCCAAACTCAGACTTGCAGCAGATAGTCTCGCGAATCCAACCAAGCCTTTATGGCTTCAGTATTATAAAATCGTGAAAAACGATCTGGATGCTTTGTCCGCTGCTACAGATCAAGGGCAAACTGCGGCTGTGCTGGCAAATCGCTACACCGTTTTGGAGGAGCATTATGAGACGATACGTCCTGCCGCTCTGATTCGACGTGAACCGTATGAAATTGCTCAGATGGACGCTTGGTTATCTCATACCAAAGGGCTTACCGCTGCAAAACAGCCTGATCTGGCTCAGTTAAAGAGCATGGTGGGCCACGGTGAGGAACTGGTGAACCAGTTATTTGGTCGCGAGAAGGACGAGAGTGCCTTTGTACCGTTTGTACAAGGCCCTGATCGAAGGGCAGCCGGGCTGCTGATAAGTTCGGTCATTGTGGCGACGCTAAGTTACGCCGGATATCGTAAATATCGTGCACAGCAGCAGGGGATTTTTCCTTTTCGGCGCTAATTGGATATAAACGTGATCGTGGTATATTTATTATAAAAAAAGACCTCTTTCGCATAAACAGCCACGGTAACGGCTCTTCATGTGAAAAGAGGTCTTTTTGTAGTTTCTACAGCATGTCAGCTTTCTTTGAAACCTTCTCCATGTACATCGTGAACATCGCTGATGATGACAAAAGCTCTGGGGTCTATGGAACGTACAATAGTCTGCAGACGCCGGAACTCTTGCCTGGAGATCACACAGTAGGCCATGTGTTTGGCCTGTTTAGAGTATGCGCCAATGGCTGGAATGAGGGTAACGCCACGATCCATATCCCGTGTGATCTGGTCCGCAATCTCGGGTGCATGGTCACTAATGATCATAAATGCCCGGGCAGAATATGCACCTTCCTGAATAAAGTCGATGACTTTGGAAGCGATGAATACAGCTACGAGCGTATACAGGATTTTTTCTTTGGGGATGTAGATGAGAGAGAGACCGATAATAACAAAATCGATGCCAAGCAATACCCGTCCCATACTCCACCCATACTTGCGATTTAGAATGCGAGCAATGATGTCTGAACCGCCCGTCGTTCCACCCCAACGAAATACGATGCCAAGACCGGCTCCAAGGGTAACACCTGCATATAATGCAGCTAACAGGAGGTCATTCTCGGTATGTAATGGTTCAATCCAGCCCAGATGAATCAACTTTTCAAACAACCATAGAAAAACGGTCAAAGCCCCGATTCCGATACCCGTATAGATCATCTGTCTGCCGCCCAAAATTTTGAGCCCGATCAGAAAGAGGGGGACATTAAGAATCAAGGTCGTTAGAGAAGGTGAGATGCCGAAAGCATAATTGATCAGCACGGTAACCCCGGTGAGGCCACCTTCCATAAGCTGGTTAGGGATAATAAAATAGAGGAGCCCAAAGGCATATAAGGCTGTACCCAACAGGATGGGGAGTACCAGTTTAACTTGAACCCAGGTTTTGGCAGTGCTCATAAGATCCCTCGCTGTATATAAATTAGAATGAAGAAGCAATCATTCCCATCCTAGTATACCTGTTTATTGATTCTTTAAAAATGATTTGTCGCTGATGATGGTGGAAGTGAATCTAAATAACTGATATTATTAGGAACAAATACGACATCATTTCAAAAGGAGAATCCGTTCTCATGGAGAAAAGCATCGCAGAAATGCAGCGTGAGGTTGATCAGTATATCTCCCAGTTCAAGGAGGGGTATTTCAGTCCTCTGGCCATGCTGGCCCGGATGTCTGAAGAGGTTGGGGAGCTTGCCAGGGAAGTGAATCATGAGTTTGGCGAGAAGCCAAAGAAATCTTCCGAAGCAGCCAATTCCATTGAACTTGAGCTTGGAGATATTTTATTTATCACGATTTGTTTTGCGAACTCACTCGGCATTGATCTGGCTGAGGCGCACGACAAAGTCATGCATAAATTTAACACCCGCGATGCCAATCGGTGGACTCCCAAAAACACCGATTAGGCGTAGATTACATATGCTGTACCATCACCCGATCGGGGAGGGTCAGCTTAATGATGAAACCGGAAGAATATATGCAGCAGGCTTACCGCTGTATATTGCAAAATGATTTTGAGCAGGCGATTCGTTGGTTCGAGTCAGCCATTCACGCTCATCCCAAACATGCGGAGTTATATTATCGCTGTTCCATTACCCACGCCCGCAGCAAGCATCTGGTTCCGGCGCTTGAATATGCGCGTAAGGCGGTTGAATTGTCGCCAGGAACAGAAGAGTATATATTACATCTGCAGACGCTGGAAGCGAAACAATTGACCTCCAGAGCGAAGTTGCTGTTGGAGCAGGCGGGTATTGCAACACAGGAGCGCTATGTGGAAGCGTCAACGCTCCTGCAAGAAGCGGTCAAACTTGATCCGCTCTCCGTGGAAGCTCATGTTATGCTTGCGCTGGCTTACAGTGATTTGAATGAATTTGACTATGCCATTCAGGTGCTGCGTGAGGCAATTTTGCTGGACCCGCAGAATGGGCAGCTGCATCAGATGTTACAGGAAATCAAGCAACGTATGAAATCCATTCAATAAGAATTCATTTTGCAAAGATTCTTTTGAGTTGAAATGGATTCAACGATATGATCCAACATAGCGAGGAGATGCAGTCAATATGAGTGAAGTAATTAGAGTTGCCGTGATTGGAGCGGCTGGCCGAATGGGCCGTGAAGTTGTGAAATTGGTACTTCAGGACCCGGAATTGGAGCTTGCAGCGGCTGTCAACCGCTCCGGAGCAGGCACGGATGCAGGAACCCTTGTTGGTTTGCCGGAGTGTGGAGTGCTGGTGACTGATGATATCGAAATGGCGTTTGCCGAAACAAAACCTCAGGTTATGGTTGATTTTACAGTGCCGCAATATGCATTTGCACATACCGAGATCGCGATTCGTCATGGGGTTAGACCTGTCATGGGTGTTACCGGCTTTACGCCGGAGCAGATTGAACAGTTGGACAAGCAATGCCAGGACAAAGGAATTGGAGGGCTTATTGCCCCTAACTTCTCGATCGGCGCCATTCTGATGATGCGATTCGCAGCACAGGCTGCCAAACATATGCCGAATGTGGAGATTATCGAATATCACGGGGACCAGAAGCTGGATGCTCCTTCCGGAACAGCGATCAAAACGGCTGAACTGATTGCTGCCAATCGGGAAGAACTTCGCCAGGGTAACCCGAATGAGGAAGAAACGATCGAAGGATCACGTGGCGGTTATTACAACGGCTTCCGAATCCACAGTGTACGTTTGCCTGGTGTATTCGCACAGCAGGAAGTTGTTTTCGGAGACTATGGACAGTCACTCAAAATTCGGCATGACTCCTACGAGCGCGCAGGTTATATGCCTGGTGTTAAGATTGGTGTGCAAAAGGTTATGGAATATACAGGAATGATCTACGGATTTGACCACTTTATCGACTAAAAGGAGATTGTCATGTTGAAAATAGCATTTATCGCCCATGATCGTAAAAAAGAAGAGATGGTTAATTTCGTGACAGCATATGAGCCTGTTTTTACGGACCATCAATTGTATTCTACAGGAACCACAGGCCTTCGTATTATGGAAGGAACCTCTCTGAAGATTCATCGATTTGAATCAGGCCCATTGGGCGGAGATCAGCAGATTGGAGCTTTGGTTGCTCAAAATGAGATGGATCTGATTATATTCCTGCGAGATCCACTGATGGCACAACCTCACGAGCCGGATATCAATGCATTGTTACGTCTTTGTGATGTGCAGGGAATTCCACTTGCCACGAATATCGCAACCGCTGAGATTCTGGTTAAGGCACTGGATCGTGGCGATTTTGCCTGGAGAGAGCTGGTACATAAATACAAGCCGGAGGCTGGATTGAATTCAGGTGATTCCGAATGAGTCTGGATATTCTCATCTTTGGAGCTCATGCGGATGATGCGGAGATTGGTATGGGTGGAACGATTGCCAAACATACCGCTGCTGGCTTGAAAGTAGGCGTGTGTGATCTGACTCGTGCTGAGATGTCCTCCAACGGAACAGTAGAGCGCAGAACCGAGGAAGCGGAGCAAGCCTCCCGCGTCCTCGGTCTTTCGTGTCGAACGAATCTGGGGCTTCCTGATCGTGGGTTGTATCTTACTCCAGAACATGTACAGGCAGTAACGGCTGAGATCCGCCGTCATGCCCCTCGGATGGTATTTGCTCCCTATTGGGAAGATCGTCATCCGGATCATGTCAATTGCAGTAAGCTTGTGCAGGAGGCTGTTTTTAATGCCAAGCTTCGGAACTACATGCCAGATATGCCTGCCGTGCAGGTGAAGGAACTTTATTTTTACTTTATTAATGACATTGGACCTACGGATTTGATTGTAGATATTACGGAACACTATGAGCAAAAAGAAACTTCATTGCTCTCTTATCGTTCCCAATTCGAACTGGGAGACGGAGCGGTCTCGACGCCATTGAATCAGGGGTACATTGAACGTGTAAGAGCCCGTGATTCGTTGCTCGGACAACGAAGTCTCATCCCGTTTGCAGAAGGTTTTGCTACAATTACGCCTTACGTGGTTCATCAATTTGGCCCGAGTGCCCAATAAACGATTTCATTTTCTACGTATTAATGAGACGATTTGTTTCATTATTCCGTTGCATTATATCAACCTGCATGAAGCGGGAGATCAAAGGAGCGTCCACCGGATGGATCAAAAGCTAAAAATCGGCATCACCTGTTATCCGTCCCTCGGAGGGTCTGGCGTTGTCGCAACGGAGCTGGGCAAATTGCTTGCCGAACAGGGGCATCAGGTTCATTTTATTGCCAACAGTATCCCGTTCAGACTGGGTACGTTCCAGAAAAATATTTTTTATCACGAAGTTGAAGTAAATGATTATTATGTTTTCCGTTACCCTCCGTATGATCTGTCACTGGCAACGAAGATGGCCCAGGTGGCTAAGTCACAGCAGCTGGATCTGCTGCATGTTCATTATGCAGTGCCACACGCCGTATGCGCCTTTCTCGCGAAACAGATGGTAGGGGACGGCTTGAAAGTAGTTACCACGTTACATGGAACGGATATTACGGTTCTGGCTCAGGATGAATCTCTGAAGGATCTGATTCGACTTGCCATCAATGAAAGTGATGCGGTTACTGCTGTATCACAAGATTTGATTCGGGAAACGGTCGAATTGCTGGATATTCAACGTCCAATTGATTTAACCTATAATTTTATTGACAAACGAATATATTATCCGCGGGATGCTGCCAGTCTGCGAAGAGACTTTGCTGCGCCTGAAGAAAAAATATTAATGCACATTTCCAACTTCCGACCGGTGAAGAGAACTCAGGATGTGGTAGAGGTCTTCCGTCAGGTACAGGAGCAGGTTCCGGCAAAACTGTTATTTGTAGGAGAAGGGCCCGATTTGCCGAAGATGCAATGGAAGATTAATGATCTCGGCTTAAATGATAAGGTTCATTTCCTTGGTAAGCAGGATGATATTGCCCAAGTGATCTCCATGGCTGACGTGTTGATGCTTCCATCGGAGAAGGAAAGTTTCGGACTTGTTGCACTCGAAGCAATGGCTTGCGGCGTACCCACGATCGGTTCACAGGCTGGAGGAATTCCGGAACTGGTCTTACATGGCAAGACGGGATTCTTATCCGCCATTGGGGATACACAATCCATGGCCGAGAACACCATCCGTTTGTTAACGGACGATCGTTTGGCTGCGGAGTTCAGGGAAGCGTGTCTTCAGCGCGCACATCATGACTTTTGCAATGATGCCATTCGGCATGAATACGAGCAGATTTATTACCGGGTGTTGGGAAGGGAAGTTCCTAACTTGAAGCCGGTTTGCGGTTAATCAATTTTTTGACGTAATTATACTGTGCATACCACAACAGGCAAGAGAAGAGGTGATATGTGGTGGTTCAATGGACACAGGTTGATCGTGAAATGGCAATTCAAAGTGAGAATGTACTCACAACTTTAAACAAACATGGCTACAAGGCATATTGGGTAGGTGGTTGTGTTCGTGATGAATTGTTGGAACGTGTTGTAGACGATATGGATATCACGACATCTGCTTCTCCCCAGCAAGTCATGGAATTGTTCGACGATTGCATTCCTACAGGTTTGCAACATGGGACAATTACCGTGCGTTCAGGCGCTTATTACTTTGAAGTGACCACGTTTCGAACAGAATCCGACTATCAGGATAACCGCAGACCTGCTGCAGTTCAATTTGTTCAGGATATCAAGGAAGATCTACAGCGGCGTGACTTCACAATGAACGCTCTTGCGATGGACGTCACTGGAGTAATCGTTGACCCGTTTGGTGGACAGGCAGATATTAAGGAAGAGCGAGTCAGATGTGTAGGTTCTGCGATGGAACGGTTTGGTGAAGATGCACTGCGGATGCTCCGTTGTGTGCGATTTGCTTCGGTATTTGATTTTAAAATTGCCCATAACACGTGGAAGGGTCTTGTAAGGCAGCAAGACCTGCTTCAACATATTGCAATGGAACGGGTACGGACCGAGATGGTAAAAATGATGTCTGGGCCGCATCCATTAAGAGGGTTGGAACTGTTATACAGAAGTAATGCGCTTGCACATGTCAAAGCGCCGGTAAGCTCAGCCCGATTCAACAAGACGTTGTTATCTAATCTGGAACAGCTGTCAGGTGAGCATGTGTTGCTCCGTTGGTCACTCATTCTGCTTGCTGGCGGTTATAGCAAGGACGAGGCAGACGCATTATTACGTCAGTGGACATTCTCTAATGAACATCGTTCTCGTATATCAGGGGTCCTTCAGGTGGAGCAGTTGATTTATACTTCCGTTCAGGAGCAGAAGGATACGGTTAGTCTCCGTTCCGATTGGATTGTTACTGTACTGGCTTGTGGTGTTCAGGCTACTAATGATTGGCTTCGCATACAGTCTCTACTGCCAAGAGGCTGGCGGAACCAGTCCGAACAAGCAGAAATGCAGGTTGTTTTGGTTCAAGAAATGGCAGTCGAATGGAGTCAATCAATCCCTGTGCATGACTTGAAAGAATTGCACATCACAGGGGAACAGGTATTACAAATGCTGCAGCGCAAAGGCGGGCCTTGGCTGGGTCAACTGATGAAACATTTGTTAAGAGAAACGGCGATTGGAACGATATCGAATCAGCATGAAGCACTAAGTGCAGAAGTGAAGCGGGTGGTTGAAGATGACCAAGCATGAAGATCTGTTACATATGTTATTAGATGCAGAAGGACGGTTTGTATCGGGTGAAGAGATTAGCCGTCATCTGTCCATCAGTCGGACTGCTGTGTGGAAACATGTGAACAAGTTGCGGGACATGGGGTATGAGTTTGAAGCTGTATCCCGCAAAGGATATCGTCTGGTCACGAAGCCGGACAGCATTGACGCAACTGCCCTCCAATTGGCGCTGGATACGGCCGTATTCGGCCGTAAGGCTGTTCTGTTAACCTCGACCTTGTCTACACAAGGGGATGTTCTGAAGCTGGCTGAGCAGGGGCAAGCTGAAGGTGCTGTGGTCATTGCGGAAGAACAAACAGGAGGAAGAGGACGTTTTGGTCGCCAGTGGTTCTCTCCCCCGGGTAAAGGAATATGGATGAGTATCCTGCTGCGCCCTGATCTACCACTTCAGCATACACCACAGCTTACTTTATTAACAGGAGTGGCTGTGTGTCGTGCCGTTCGAGCTTGTACAGGCACTGATGCAGGCATCAAATGGCCCAATGATCTGATGATTGATGGACGCAAGGTATGTGGCATATTGCTTGAATCCACGGTGGAAGATCATGAAGTCAGATACTGTATTGCAGGTATAGGCGTTGACGTGAATTTTGATCCCAAGGATTATCCGGAAGATCTGACAGCTATAGCTACTTCACTCAAGATGGAGACGGGGCAACCTGTTGATCGTACCAAGCTCACGGCTACCATTTTAACCGAGCTGGAACAGTTATATTTTTTGTATCAAAAAGAAGGATTCGGTGTGATCTCAGCTCTATGGGAGGCCTTGTCCGTATCGATAAATCGAGAGATTACAGTGACGAATCCTCAGGGTGTCATTGAAGGGACAGCAATCGGTCTGGCCCCTTCAGGAGCACTCCTTGTGGAAAAACACGATGGAGAACAAGTACACGTCATCTCTGGTGAGATTTCCTGGAAATCGTAAACAATATGTCGAATTTTACTGGGAAAATGAACATAAGACGTGAAGTTTGAGCAGAACTTTGGTATACTGTCTTCGTGAGGCGATATCGGCTAATGCAGACCGAATTGCACTCCCGTAACAGTAACCTTTGTTCTGCTTTGATGTGTTTGATGTAAGCAGATCGCAGTGCAAGAATGAAATACGTTTAAGTGAGTTGTTGGATTCTGCTCTGAGCCGAAGAGGACCGAGACAGAAGGGACGATCGCAAGTGACTCTTTTTTGACTTTTCGGGACTTTTTAGTGGAAAACTAAAAGGTTTTTTTGTTGCGTTTTATTTGAAAAGAAGAAAGGAGCCATGAGAGAAAATGGCAAACAAACAAGCGATGAATATTGTGAAAATGAAAAAATATAAGCAGGATGGCGTGCCGCTTACGATGATCACGGCTTACGATTATCCTACAGCGCTCCTCGCAGAGGAAGCAGGAATCGATCTGATTCTAGTTGGTGATTCACTCGGCAATGTAGTGCTGGGTTATAACTCAACACTTCCGGTGACCATCGACGATATGGTGTACCATACACGTTCCGTCGTACGCGGGGCTGAGAAGACGTTTATCGTGGCTGATATGCCTTTTATGACTTATCATGGCAGCGTGGATGAGACGCTTAAGGGTGTACGTCGACTGATGCAAGAGGGGCATGCCCATGCGGTTAAGATGGAAGGCGGGGTGGAGATTGCGGACACCGTCAGAGCCGTTGTGCAAGCAGGTGTGCCTGTTCTTGGACATATCGGGCTGACACCTCAATCGGTCAATCAAATTGGTGGATATCGCATTCAGGGCAAGGATGCAGTGGATGCGAAACGTTTGATGGACGAAGCCAAAGCCTTGGAAGCTGCTGGTGCATTTGGCATCGTGCTTGAACTGGTTACGGAAGAAGTTGCACGGGCGATCTCGGAGGAACTGTCGATCCCTACCATTGGGATTGGTGCAGGACGGGGCTGTGACGGACAGGTACTGGTATTCCACGATGTGGTTCAATACGCCTCCCCGTATACGCCCAAACGTTTTGTCAAAACCTATGGAGATGTGGGTACATTAATCAGAACCAGCATCGAAGCTTACGTGAAAGAAGTTAAAGATCGTTCGTTCCCGGCCGAAGAGCATGTATTTAATGCTGCGGATGGTGTTCTGGATCAATTGTATGGACAACGCAAGGAAAAGGTGGGAAGTAACTCATGAAAGTATTACGGACAATCGCAGAGTTAAGACAGGAGCTAAGCTTGAAGCGTCAAGCGATTCGATCCAATGCGTCCGTTGTAGGTCTGGTACCGACAATGGGGTATCTACATCAAGGTCATGCTAGCTTGATGCAAGCAGCCAGACAACAGAGCGATATCGTGGTATTAAGCATTTTCGTTAATCCAATTCAATTTGGTCCTAATGAAGACTTTGACAGCTATCCGCGGGATGAAGCCAGAGATGTGGAAACAGCACGCTCACAAGGAGTGGATATCGTATTTATTCCCTCAGTTGAAGAGATGTATCCACAGGCAACGCAGACAACGGTATCTGTGTCAAAATTGACTGAGCGCTTATGTGGCGCTTCCAGACCAGGACATTTTAACGGAGTAACGACGGTAGTTTCGAAGCTTTTCAACATCGTACAGCCACAGCGTGCTTTTTTTGGTATGAAAGACGCTCAGCAGGTTGCGGTTATTCAACAGATGGTGAATGATTTGAATATGCCTGTAGAAATTGTTCCCTGTCCGATTGTTCGCGAAGAGGATGGTCTTGCTCTTAGTTCACGTAATGTCTATCTTAACTCGGAGCAGCGTACACAGGCATTAGTTCTGTCGAAAGCACTGCGCACAGCCCAGGAAGCTGTAGATACAGGGATAGCTAGGAACGCTTCAGATATCCGTCGTATTTTGCGTGAGCAGATCGCAACCTCACCGCTTGCAGTGATTGACTATGCCGAGATTCAGGCTTTTCCAAGTCTGGAGCCGCTCGCAGATCAGGAAGTAGTTCAAGGACGTGATGATCTGCTCATTGCACTTGCGGTGAAATTCGGAAAAACAAGATTGATTGACAATATAAGGTTGCAAAAATCGGAGGTGCTGTCCCATGTTTAGAACACTCATGAAATCCAAAATTCACCGGGCTACGGTAACGGAAGCCAACTTGAACTATGTGGGTAGCATTACCATAGATGAAGACTTGATGGAAACATCCGACTTGATGGAAAACGAGAAAGTGCAGATTGTGAACAACAACAATGGTGCACGTCTGGAAACTTATGTGATTCCAGGACCGCGCGGAAGCGGGGTCATCTGTCTAAACGGCGCAGCTGCTCGTCTGGTGCAGCCTGGAGACAACGTTATTATCATTTCTTATGCCATGATGTCGCAAGAAGAGGCAAATACTCACAAACCAACCGTTGTGTTTGTAGATGGACAGAATAAACCTGTACAAACAATGAAGCAGGAAGTTCACGCAACAATTATGTAATCGACTGGTAAGGAGAATGAAATCGGCCCTTGAAGCAAAAAATGAGTACAGGTCACTGCACTAATCCATTTTTTCAAGGGTGGGGATGCAACGATGTTCCAGCATGTTTTCGCAGAAATGAACGACATGTTAGATGAAATTATCAAGAGCTATCCTTCCGCTGAAGGTCTGAACAAACAAGAATTGCTGCAAAAGTGGAACTTGCTTAAGCGGATGAGTGACGGAATGTTGGATGAATGGCTGATGTTTGAAGAAAAGATGAGCCAGGTGAGGGAACGGGAGATGGATAAGCCTGCGTCCCTTGAACCGGAACAGGAAGCTGTCACCGCTCTGCCTGAACTCCATCTGGAATGTTTCAGTCGAGGACAAGGGTATTTCAAATTACAGATGTATCCGCAGGCGATCTTGCAGTTCTCCCGGGTTGTGACCGACCATCCGGAGAGTGCATTAACTCGTTTTTACTTGGCACTCGCATATCTGAATCTGGAACAAATCGCTGAAGCCGGGACACATTTGCAGCAGATCATGTATCTTAAGGGCTCACCTCGCTTGAAAGGGCTTGTATGTAACGCTCTGGGCTGTATTCAAGCCAAGCTTGCGAACCCGGAGGCTGCATGTTCACTCTTTGCACAGGCCCTTCAGTATGACCCGACATTGACCGAACCGCTGTACAACATGGAAGCTTGCAGGTTGAACAGGGGAAAATTGCAATATGCTAATCAGCTGACGACCCTTCATTAAGCGGGAATTCGGCGACAAAAAAACGGTGTTCCCTCCTTTGGCATAGCGGCGGGGACACCGCTTTTTTGTCAGTTAATTTTCAAATCCCCTTTTTTTTGCTATGCTGTAACATAGACTGGAATGGAAGGGACCGTATATTGCAATGAAATTTGCCGTATTGGATTTCGAAACAACCGGCACGCAGTCCGACGGTGAGATTATACAAGCCGGACTTGCCATCATAGATCATGACTTCAGCATAACTCAAATATATAGTTCTTATGTGAACCCTGGTGTCCCGATTCCCCCGTTTATCTCGGGGCTAACGGGTATTACCGATGAAGATGTGGCGGACGCTCCATCACTCGAAGAGATGATGATGGAGATGGTTCCGCTGCTTAACGATGTGGTGCTTGTTGGACACAACGTCGCTTTTGATTTTCACTTTTTGCAGAATGCTCTTGACCGTTGCGGTTATCTGCCGTTCACTGGCCGTATTCTGGATACCATTGATTTTCTGAAGATTACGTTCCCATCACTGGGTTCTTATCAACTCGGTTATGTGTCTTCTGAATTTGGATTTCAACATGATCGCCCTCACCAGGCCGACAGTGACGCACTGGCGACAGCCTATGTGCTGCTCAAGTGTCTGGATGAGTTAAAGGAATTACCGCTCATAACGATTCAACGGCTCAGTGACCTGTTCGCACCAGAAGACAGTGACTTGGGTTGGTTCTTGGACGGGATGCGCAGTGAGAAGGAAGCAGAGCCGATTCAGGATCTGGACGGACATACCTATTATCGGCAGCTTGCTCTTAATGTAAGTGATTGGACCGATATTGGTGCACCACGTGATGAGCGGGAAGGTAACCCCCTCGATGGTGTAAGCTTCGAACAGTTTATGGACCAGGTTCGGGAGAACCTGAAGGATACGCTGGATCATTACGAAGAGCGTGAAGCGCAGACCCAGATGTTCAGCAGTGTAAGGCAAGCCCTGGATGAAGAGAAACATCTCTTGATCGAAGCTGGAACAGGTACCGGTAAATCTCTGGGTTATCTGCTGCCAGCGATATACGAAAGTGTGAAACAAGAACAGAAAGTCATGGTCAGCACGCATACGATCAATTTGCAGGAGCAATTGAGAGAGCGAGATATTCCGATGCTGACCCAAGTGGTTCCGTTTCCGTTTAAGGCTGCTGTCTTCAAAGGACGTGGACATTACCTGTGCCTGCGCAAATTTGAACACAAAATCAATAAACGTGAATTCGCCACGCCCAAAGAGGATTATTTCACAGCCGCTCAGATGATTGTGTGGCTCACACAGACTGAAACTGGAGATGATGAGGAGCTTAACCTTAGCGGACGCGGAGGCGACTTCTGGGAGACTGTACAGAGCGAATCCGAGTCCTGTCTGGGAAGATCCTGCCCATGGTTCCGCAAATGTTTCTATCATCGTGCCAAACATGAGGCCGGGTTGTCTGATATCGTAATAACCAATCACTCCAAATTGTTTACCGATGTCAAAGCAGCACATCAGTTGTTGCCAGCCTATGAGAGTCTTGTGATCGATGAGGCCCATCATCTCGAGGATGTAGCTGGTAAACATCTTGGAATGCATATGAAATACTTCACGTTGGTTCATACCCTGACCCGTCTGTTCAAAGACAGTCGTAATGGACAACTGCCTATGCTTCGTTCGCAGTTATCCGGGCATGAAAATTCGGTGCAATGGGGCTCCATGGTAGATCAGATGTTCCCGCTAGCTGTTGAGGTTAAGGAACTGTGGGATCGTATGAGCGATGCCCTGTTCGGTCTTTTGCCTGAACGAAGTGATGCTTCACCGGGAGAGACAGGGCAATTTTCCCTGCGCCTGAAGGCATCTCAGAAACCTGCGAAATGGCAGGAGTTGCAGGATCTGGAGAACCAGATCTATGTGACTCTGGGCGATTTGGTTCGCAAAGGGGACAAATTGCTGCTTGAGGTGAAAGAGGATCAGGATGATTATCAATCGGATAGTCTGATTACGGACATTACAGGACTGCTGAAAGATCTGACCACATTGAAGGAGAATCTGCGATTCTTCATGCGTATGGATGATGCCAAAACGGTGTACTGGATGGAAGCCAGCGGTCAGTTCCGCAGTAAATCTCTTCAACTGTACGCCGTACCTGTCGATGTCAGTACACAACTGAAGGATTTGTTCTTTGATAAAAAGAAAAGTGTTGTGCTTACATCGGCTACGCTCTCTGTAGATAAGTCATTCCAGTTCATGATTGAGCAGCTTGGCTTACAGGAAGCCTCTGAGAATAATCGGCTGTTAACGTCGATGCTGCCATCACCTTTTAATTATCGTGATCAGGCACTTCTAGTGATTCCGCGTGATTTCCCGAGTGTGAAAGGCAGTGTGGGTGATGCGCACTTTGTCAATATGCTGGTGCAATCACTCGCAGAGACCGCAATTGCCACGCGTGGACGCATGATGGTTCTGTTTACTTCATACAAGATGCTGCGACAGGTCTATGATCCGCTGAAGGAGGCACTGTCTGGTAACGACATCTCGTTGTTGGGTCAAGGTGTGGACAGTGGAAGCCGCTCCAAGTTGACTCGCAGGTTCCAGGATGCCAAAGCTACGGTACTCTTGGGCACAAGCAGCTTCTGGGAGGGTGTAGATATCCCGGGAGAAGCACTGACCTGTCTCGCTATTGTGCGTCTGCCTTTCCAGCCGCCGAATCATCCGTTGGTTGAAGCCAAGAGTGAATTGCTCCAGGAGCAAAAGAAAAATCCATTCATGAAACTGTCTGTGCCGCAAGCGGTCATTCGTTTCAAGCAAGGATTTGGCCGGTTGGTGCGAACAGCGAAGGACAGAGGTATTGTCATTGTTTATGATACACGTGTGATCGAAGCGTACTATGGCAAATTCTTTTTATATTCATTACCTGGTCCCAAAATGGAGCATATGCTCACGGAGCAGATGGTTCCCCGAATTACCGAGTGGTTAGAAAAACCTCTTAATGAACAAGAATAATGGTTAACTTTGTTCGTTATATCATTGCATGACACTATCGTTTGGCGTTAAACTTTATTAGATATTTCCGTATCCGATTAAAGCAGTTGCACGTAAGAACTTATAACCTAAATTACAAAGAGCATTCTGTATAAAATGTCACGTCTATCTTTGAGTTTATACAGAATGCTCATCTTTTCATCTATTATTTTATCGTGGCATTGGTAAGGGGGAGCAAGAATGAAATCGGATAAAATTTCGGAAGCGGTGGTACGACGTCTGCCTGTATACTTGCGCTATTTGAACGAGTTGCATCAGCGTGAGGTGGCTACTGTTTCTTCTCAAGAGCTTGGACAGAGGTTGGATCTGAATCCGGCCCAAATTCGAAAAGACCTGGCTTATTTCGGTGATTTTGGTCGAAAAGGGATCGGGTATGATGTATCCTATTTGATCGAGAAAATTCGTCACATTCTCAAAATTGATCAGCAAATTAATGTAGCTTTGGTAGGTGCTGGTAACCTGGGACAGGCCTTGTCCAACTACAACGCATATCTGAAAGACAACATGAAGATTGTTGCTGTATTCGATGCATATGGACCGAAGATTGGTAGTCAAATCAACAGTTTGACGGTAAAACCAATGAATGAATTAACGGAAGCGGTTAAGACAGATAACATCCGCATCGGAATTATTACAGTTCCGGATACGGAAGCTCAAAATGTAGCCGATCAACTTATTGAGTCGGGAATCGAAGCGATTCTTAATTTTGCACCAACCATTCTAAAAACACCGCCACATATCCGCATTCACCATGCTGACTTTACAACGGATCTGCTTAGTTTGGCCTATTACTTGGAGACTGGAAAGGACGACGAGGAAGATGACAACAAATAGATGGGTAATTCACAACGGCAAATTTGCCGTTAATGAAGGCACTACATGGAACGTGGTTCATGGATACATGGTTGTCGAGAATGACAAGATTGTGCATATTGGTGAGACATTGCCGGATGGAGACGAAAATTGTACCAAAGTGGATGGAAAAGGATTGTTCTTCCTGCCGGGTCTGATCAATACGCATGGTCATGCAGCGATGTCGTTGCTTAGAGGACACGGGGACGATCTTGCGTTACAAGTATGGTTGCAGGAAAAAATGTGGCCGATGGAAGCAAAAATGACTTCTCAAGACGTATATTGGGGAACTTCGCTATCCGTGCTTGAAATGTTGAAAGGCGGAACTACAGCTTTCCTGGACATGTATGATCACATGGATCAGGTTGCCAAAGTTGTGGAACAATCCGGCGTTAGAGCAGCACTTGCACGTGGTGTAATCGGGCTGTGCTCGGAAGAAGAGCAATTGCGGAAGCTGGAGGAGTCGGCAGCGTTTGCGCGTGAGTGGAATGGACAGGCAGATGGTCGCATCACAACCGTAATCTCGCCACACGCACCATATACATGCCCTCCTGACTACATAGAGAAGCTTGTACAGGTCGCAAATGATCTTAACCTTCCGCTGCATACACATATGTCGGAAACGCTTCGTGAAGTGGAGCAGAACGTTACAGACTATGGACTGCGTCCTGTGGCACATCTGGAGAAACTGGGCTTTTTCTCCCGTCCATCCCTGGTAGCACATGCGGTGCATCTAAATGATGAAGAGATTGAAATTTTGGCCCGCCATGATGTGGCTGTATCCCATAACCCGGGAAGTAACCTGAAACTCGCTTCCGGTGTTGCGCGGGTACCTGCATTACTGAAAGCAGGAGTTACCGTGTCACTCGGAACCGACGGACCGGCAAGCAACAACAACCTGGATATGTTTGAAGAAATGAGACTGGCTGCATTGATCCACAAAGGTGTGTCTGGTGATCCGACTGCCGTGCCAGCGGGCGAAGCGTTACTACTCGGAACTTCATATGGTGCTAAATCCATCTTCCTGAACAATACCGGTGCGCTTCAGGTAGGCATGAAGGCTGATTTCATCGCCCTGGACATTGAACAGGCACACTTCTACCCACATACAGACCTGATCTCGCATACGATTTATTCAGCCTCTGCCAAAGATGTGGAGCACGTATGGGTAGATGGGAAACAAGTGGTTAAACATGGCGAATGTCTGACGCTGGATGAAGAACGCATTTTGCGTGAGTCTCAATTGGCATTTGATGGTTTGCTTGCGCGTTAATTGCATTGCGGAGCATCATAGGGAAAGGAAGTTCGGCTTTTGAAGAAAAAAAAGAAGTGGATATGGATTTCGCTGCTTGCACTAGTTCTGATTCTGTTTGGACTTCAGCGTTATTACGTGTATGTCACACAGGACCAGCGTAAGGAAGAAGCGCTCGCGATACAGGCAGCACAGGAGCAACTGGGCATTACATCTTATGATGAATTGCGTAAGTACATCTGGGGTGATAAAGAAGGCTCTGACAACATCTACTGGACCCTGCTCGGCAAAAACAAGGATAACCAGGATGTTATGGTCTGGGTTAAATTCGATGCAAACAATCAACCTGCTACAGGTGCTAACGCTATACACAGTGAACTGCTGCAGAATGGCATGTCCGAAGCACAGATACGCAATCGCTTTAGTTCCGAAGTTCCAGCCGGTGAGATTAAACGAATCATGCCCGGAGTTGTGAATGGAATATATGTGTGGCAAGTGTATTATAAAGACGGTACGCATAACCACTATCGGTTTTATCGTTTTAGCAATGGAGAACAGGTAGACTTGGTTTACACACTCCCCAACAGCTAGAACAAATAGAGTAACTTAGCTAGAGAATCGTAGAAATGAAAGAACCGGCAGACGGATATCCGACTGAACCGGTTCTTTGTGTTGCCTGTGAACAGTTTTGATTTAAATAGTTAAAATTAATAATTTATTCATATTTTCGCCTTCGAAATTGTATATACGATGTGATATACTCAGTTATGTACTCAAAGTTACATTCATAACAAATAAACCTGTCGAAATTCTCGCAGGAGTCAATGTGCACATATTCGTATATACCAATAGGCCAGTAAGTTAGGCCAAAATCTGGGAGGGGTAATTCACTTGAAGCTAAAAGTATTGCCTATTGCTTTAACTGCCGTCATTTCAGCCGTTGTGTTGTTTGGAGGTTGGTTTGTGTATCGTCAGGTGGCTTTGCAGAATCCGATTGAAAAGATGGTTACCCAGTACGATGGAGTCAATGACGTTCAATTAACTATTAACCGCAATGACGTACAATTGAAACTGGATCTGCAACCTGATGTTGATTTGGGCAGACTGGTACAATATATTCACAAAGAAGGACAGACCTTGATTGGAACTCGCTCATTAAAGTTGGATGTTGTAGATCATTCCAGTGAAGCACTGGAAAGCTGGTGGGGTGATGCGATGTTTACCGTAGCTCAGGCGATGGAGAACAAACAGTACACCGAGATCACACCAACATTGTCCAAGATGGCTACGAATGGAATAAAGGTAAATACAGCGATGGATGACAACAATGTATATGTCAGTCTCAGAGACGGAGATGCCAGCAAATTTATTATTCTGCCGCGTGTGCCCGGTCAGATAGGAGTGTGGCCTAATGCCTAAGTGGACCAAAGAAATTGCCATTGGATTTGTCCCCGTGTTGATTATTTTTCTTGCTTTTACTGGTGTTAATATTGTTCCGATTCTAATTGCAGCGGTGTTTGTTGGAGCTTTGTTGTTCATGATGCAAATGCGTGGCGGGATTACCGTAGGCGCTGCACAGGAGCGTAAACGGAAGAAAAAAGGTCCTTCCAAGCTTACTTTTGAAGAAATTGGTGGTCAGGACAGTGCCAAGCAAGAATTGCGTGAAGCACTGGACTTTCTCATCAAACATGAAGAAATTCGCAAGTTCGGGATTCGCCCGTTAAAAGGGATCTTGCTGACAGGCCCTCCAGGGACAGGGAAAACGTTGATGGCCAAAGCGGCTGCGCATTACACCGATTCTGTTTTCGTTGCTGCATCGGGCAGTGAGTTTGTGGAAATGTATGTTGGTGTTGGTGCCAGCAGAATTCGGGATTTGTTCAAGGATGCGAGAACCCGTGCCACCAAGGAAAATAAAGAAAATGCTATTATATTTATCGATGAGATCGATGTCATCGGGGGGAAACGTGAAGGTGGACAACAGCGGGAGTATGATCAGACGCTGAACCAGCTCTTGACGGAAATGGATGGAATTTATTCTTCCGATACCCCAAGAATACTGGTTATTGCTGCAACAAACCGCAAGGAAATGCTGGATAGCGCCCTGACACGTCCAGGACGTTTTGACCGCCACATTCAAGTGGACTTGCCTGACAAGAAGGGTAGAAAGCATATTCTGGAATTGCATGCGGTGAATAAACCTCTGATGAAGGAAGTGAATCTGGAGAAGACAGCGGAAGAATCGTATGGTTTCTCCGGTGCGCAGCTTGAAAGTGTGATGAACGAAGCAGCGATATATGCCATGCGGGATGGGCTGTTACACATAGAACAACGGCACTTGTCTCTGGCTATTGATAAAGTTATGATGGGCGAGAAAACAGATCGTGAGTCCAGTGTGGAAGAGAAGAAAAGGGTTGCCATTCATGAATTGGGACACGCCATTATGGCTGAACTTGTTCGTCCGGGCAGTGTAAGCCAGGTGGCACTCAGTCCGCGTGGACAGGCGCTGGGATATGTGCGTCATAACCCGCAACAGGAACAGTTCCTTTATACGAAGCGTTTTCTTGAAGAGCAGATCATGATTGCACTTGGAGGAGCTGCTGCAGAGGAAATGTATTACGGTGGACGTTCTACGGGTTCGCGCAATGACTTTGATCAAGCAACCAATGTCGTGCAAACGATGATGGCTTCCGGATTGACTTCTCTTGGGATTGTGAACATGGATATGGTTACCACCGAGGAGCTCATGCGAGAGAATAAATTAATATTGCAAGAACTCATGGAACAGACGAAGCGCTTACTTGAAGAACAACGGACAATTTTCGACAATTCACTCGACATCCTGATTCGAGAGGAAGTTTTGTCCGGCGAACAATTTCGTTGTCAATTTCGTGACAGTGCCCGTTTACCAGCATAATTTCTTTATGCTGGTTATTTTTTTTTACATTTCACTCGTGCTAAGATATTATTATATGTTGGGTCGAAATTTGTAATTTTCGGCGAACAGGGTACAATAGAGAAATAGAGAACCGAAAGGATGGAGCAGAACCATGTTTTTCAAAAAAATAGGAGTTGTCGGCGGCGGTACGATGGGGCAAGGTATTTCCCAAATGCTCGCAGCCAAAGGACTTGATGTGCTTCTCGTGGAGCATACAACACAAAAACTGGATCATGCCTATGACATGATCGAAACGAACCTGGATAAACAACTGGAGAAATGGGCGATTACAAAAGCGGAGAAGAAATTGATTCTTTCCCGTATTACCAAGGTAGCTCATTTAGCTGAACTTGGAACTTGCGATATGGTCATTGAGACGATTTCAGAAGATCTGGATGCGAAAAAAGCAGTATTCAGCCAACTGGACCAAGTTTGCCCAAGCAATGTCATTCTGGCAAGTAATACATCCACGCTGAGTTTGACCGAGCTTGCAAGCTCGACCAAATACCCAGAGCGTGTTATTGGTATGCACTTTATTCACCCGGTATCCCGGGTTGATCTTGTAGAGATTATTCGTGGACTGAAAACGTCGGATTCAACATTCGAAGAGACCAGACGTTTTGTTGAAGAAGTGGCAGACAAAAAAGGAGTCATGATCTATGAATCACCTGGATTCGTAACTTCCCGCTTGATCTGTCTGTTGATTAACGAAGCGTTGCATGTATTACAGGAAGGTGTTGCATCTGCTGAAGATATCGATGATGCAATGCGTATCGGATACAACTTCCAACATGGACCACTCGAAATGGCTGACCGTTTCGGATTGGACTCTGTTGAAGCTGCACTCGAAAGAATGTTCCGTGAATTCGGAGAATTGAAATATCGTCCTTCCACGGTCCTGAAGAAAATGGTGCGTGCAGGACACCTGGGTGTCAAAACAGGCGAAGGATTCTTCAAGTACGACAAGGATGGTGACCGACTGTGAAAGTACTCGTAATTAATGCGGGGAGTTCCTCGCTCAAATATCAACTGTATAATATGACTGACGAATCTGTCCTGGCTAAAGGTCTGGTAGAGCGGATCGGAATGGATTCCTCCATTCTGACACACAAACCGACAGGCCGTGAGGATGTTACAGAAGTTAGTGAGATTCTGGAGCATACAACGGCAATCCGTAAAGTCATTGATATTTTGACTCATAAAGAAAATGGTGTACTGGATTCTGTAAATGAAATTCAAGCTGTTGGACACCGTGTTGTTCACGGTGGTGAAGCATTTAAAGAATCTGCATTGGTAGATGATGCTGCCAAAGCTGAAATTCGTCGTTTGTTCGACTTGGCTCCACTTCATAACCCCGCAGCAATGATGGGGATTCGTGCGGCTGAATTAAATATGCCAGGTGTGCCTCAGGTAATGGTCTTCGATACAGCGTTCCATCAAACGATGCCGGAAAAAGCATATCTGTATGCTATTCCGCGTGTACTTTACAAAAAATATAAAGTACGTCGCTACGGCGCACATGGTACTTCCCATGATTTCGTAAGCAAGGCAGCTGCTGAATATCTGGATCGTCCAGTGGAAGATCTGAAAATCATCACTTGTCACGTCGGTAACGGTGGTAGTGTAACAGCAGTTAAAGGTGGCGTATCCGTTGATACTTCGATGGGTATGACTCCACTAGAGGGACTGATGATGGGAACGCGTTCGGGTGACCTTGACCCAGCCATCGTACCTTATGTCATGAACAAGGAAGAACTGAGCGTAAGCGAAGTGAACTCCATGTTGAACAAACACAGTGGATTGCTTGCAATCTCCGGAATCAGCAGCGACATGCGTGAGATTACAGAAGGTATGGAGAATGGCGATGCGAACTCCACGCTCGCTTTTGAAATGTACGAATACCGTCTGCGTAAATACATCGGATCATATGCAGCTGCAATGAACGGTGTAGACGTGATTGTCTTCACAGCTGGTGTAGGTGAGAACTCCGTTGTTCTTCGCCAAAAAGTATGTGAGCAACTTACGTATCTTGGCGTTGAGCTGGACGAAGCCCTGAACGCAGTCCGTTCTGGTGAGCCGCGTCGCATCACAACAGCGAACTCGAAAGTGGATGTTCTCGTTGTTCCAACAAATGAAGAATTGGTCATTGCGCGCGATACGCATCGAATCGTATTGAATTCTAAGTAATCTAACTGTAAAGTAAATATAGAGTGGCAAGGAAGTGCAGAGGACAGGCAACAGCCTGTCCGCTGCATTTTCAAATTTCAGGAACCAAGGGGAGATATGGCATGAATACGAATTGTGTAATTCGTAATGTGAACGAGCATGTGGGCGAGACCGTAACGATCGGTGCCTGGATTAACAACAAACGTTCCAGCGGCAAAATTCAGTTTTTGCAGTTGCGTGATGGAACCGGATATATTCAAGGGGTTGTTGTAAAAAGTGAAGTTAGCGAAGAGATCTGGAACAATGCGAAGAGCCTGACTCAAGAAAGTTCTTTGTATGTTACAGGGATTATTCGTGAAGAACCTCGCAGTGCGTCCGGTTACGAGATGACTGTGACTGGGGTCGAAATTATACATCTGACTGAAAACTATCCAATCACGCCTAAAGAGCATGGTGTTGATTTCTTGATGGACCATCGTCATCTGTGGCTCCGTTCTACGAAGCAACGTGCGGTTATGGTGATTCGTGCAGAGATTATTCGTGCTGTTCAGCAGTTCTTTGATGGTAACGGATTCACACAAGTTGATCCTCCGATTTTGACACCGTCGTCTGCTGAAGGAACGACAAACCTGTTCCACATCAAATACTTTGATGAAGATGCTTATCTGACGCAAAGTGGTCAATTGTATATGGAAGCAGCAGCCATGGCGCTAGGCAAAGTATATTCCTTTGGTCCTACATTCCGTGCTGAGAAATCCAAAACACGTCGCCATCTGATTGAATTCTGGATGATTGAGCCGGAAATGGCATTTGTTGATCACGAGGAAAGTCTGCGCGTACAAGAGAAATTTATCGCTCATGTTGTTCAATCCGTGGTGAAAAACTGCCGTGCAGAACTGGAATCCATCGGTCGTGATGTATCCAAACTCGAAGGCATCGTAGCGCCATTCCCGCGAATTACGTATGATGAAGCGATTGAATTCCTGCATGGACAAGGCTTTGATATTCCTTGGGGAGAAGACTTCGGTGCACCGCACGAAACAGCCATTGCCGAGAAGTACAATACACCAGTCTTTATCACGCATTACCCTGCAGGAATCAAAGCTTTCTATATGAAACCAGATCCAAATCGTCCAGAAGTTGTTCTTTGTGCTGATATGATTGCACCTGAAGGCTACGGAGAGATTATTGGCGGTTCTCAGCGTATTGATGATCCGGAATTGATGCAACAACGTTTTGAGGAGCACAATCTCTCGGATGAAGCTTACCAATGGTACCTGGATTTACGTAAATACGGATCGGTTCCTCACTCCGGTTTCGGTCTGGGATTGGAGCGGACGGTAGCATGGATCTGTGGATTGGATCATGTGCGTGAAACAATCGCATTCCCACGTATGCTCTATCGTCTGTACCCTTAATGCTTAACCGAGGACCGTCTATGGAAGATACCACATCCAAAGCCTGGTTGGATGGGGCAGCTTATGGCATGACTTCGGGCACAGCCCATCTGCCTTATGCCTTGTTACGTTATTATCACCAGCTTGGCCTATCAGATGCAGAAGTGCTTCTTCTGATTCAACTCCTAGGGTTCCGTCAGGCGGAGTTCAATGAGTTTCCGACGCTTGAAGAGCTTGCGGGGCGTATGGGACTTGCACCTGAAGGCATTGCCAGAATGTTGCAACGTCTGATGAGGGATGGATATATCGCTATTGACGAGCATCGTGACGAGGAACATGACATCCAGTACGAACGATATGACTTACATGGACTCTATGCCAAGCTTGCAAAGTGCACTGCGGAAGAAGTAGCCGCATTGCGTGCGGAGCAGCTGAGCAGCAGTGCAGCACGCCAAGATTCGAACAGTGTTCAAAAAGAAGAGGAAGAACGGAACATGTTCTCCATCTTTGAAAAAGAATTCGGACGTCCGCTCTCTCCAATGGAGTGTGAGACGATATCCAGCTGGTTGGATCAGGACCGTTACCAAGAGGAATTGATTCTAATGGCTCTGAAGGAAGCGGTTTTTGCAGGTAAAGTACATTTCCGGTATATCGATCGAATACTGCTTGAGTGGAGCCGTAATCGTGTCAAGACCGTTCAAGATGCGAAGGCATACACGCAGCGGTTTCGTAATGGTGGACGTTAATTCAGGTGTGGGCAAGAACAAGAGACAGGCCAGAAGTCATTCTGTGCCTGTCTTTTTTTGAATTATGAATTGGGTGAGTGATCAGCTACATCGACCTTTCAGGCAATGATTTCACTTTGTTATACAAAAATTTGATAGATCACGCAGGGGTAAACACACAAGCTGTCGTCTATTGTATTGGAGAGGAGGGGAGAGTTATTGATGAAGCGCGCGTAATCGAACAAATCCGTCAAGGAGATACATCGCAGATGCGTACTCTGATTGATAAGTATAGCCAGCATGTATACCATGTTGCCTATTCCGTACTCAGGAACGATCAGGAAGCACAGGATGCAGCTCAGGAGGCGTTCATACAGATGTATAAGTCTCTCCCCGACTACCGTTCCGAAGGTTTCAAAACGTGGTTAACCCGAATTGCCTTTCACAAAGCGATTGATGCCAAACGTAAGCTGGGCAGACGAACGGCCGAGGATCTGGGTGGAGAAGAAAAAATAATAAACATGCCCGGACGGGATGAAGACGTTCTTACCCGTCTCGTTCGTGAGGAACGTCAGGACAAACTTCGCGAACGGATCAATGAGTTGCCTGCTCAGCACCGTGACATTATCACTGCGTATTATCTAAGCGAAAAAAATTATGAGCAGATTGCCAGCGATGCACAGGTGGCTGTGAAAACTGTGGAATCCCGCTTGTACCGTGCCCGGCAGTGGATTCGAAAACATTGGAAGGAGGATGAATGGCGTGAGTAAACAGGAAAAGTATACCGCTGAGCAATGGACGGATTATATTGAAGGTTATATGAGTGAAACTCAAGCGAGTCGAATGGAGCAGCTTCTGATGGAAGACCCGGATGCGATGGACGGCTATCTGGAAGCACTCGGCATCCATGGAGAACTGCCCTCGTTGCCTGACCCGACAGGGTTTGCAGATTCAGTCATGCATCGGATTGAGGGGATTCAATCCTCCAAGGCACAACGCAAATCCCGTGCTGGACGAAACCGGCGCTGGCTTGAACATAAAGTGTTCCATTACGCGGTAGCGGCCTGTTTGACATTGATCTTCCTCTCGTCTGGACTTTTTGACAAGGTAGCACCTTATCACAAGTTTCAGGATGGCGACCACAGAGGGTCTTTTACGGAGAAATGGACGGAGGCAGCCACTTCATGGCTGGATAACCTCAAGCCTAAACCATAAATGGTTTCACATTGCCTGAAAAGAAAGGATGACGACTGTGCACTCAGATCGTAATAAATTACTCGCATTTCTATTAAACCTAATACCCGGTCTTGGTTTTATGTATTGGGGTAGGCCGGCAAGGGCTGTAATCTATCCATTGCTTTTTTTTGGAACAGCTGTTGGTTCATTCATGCTGGCAATGCTGCTTGCTGAACATGATTTATTGATTATTGGTGCCATTTTTTCGGCTTTCTTCTGGGGGATCAGTATGCTGGACATGATTATTGTTCTGCTCCGTGCACCTACTGCCCGGGATGCTCACTACAGGGGATACGCGGCGCACTATGGGCCACAACAAGGAGCAGCATACCAGGGAGCATACATGGGTCAACAAGGGCCTATGGAACCTATGAATGAAGATGAGCAGCATCAGCATCCAGGTAGTGAATATAGTCACCATGAGGGTGGATATGGTCAGCCCATGTATCAAAAAGGCAGTGAGGGTGAACGATTCTTCACCATTTTACTTTCATTTGTTCCTGGTTTGGGACATCTTCATCTGGGATTGTTGCATCGCGGGTTGTCCTTCCTGATGGCGTTTTTTGGTTCCTTTGCCATGATGGTCTTTGTAGCTTCAATCACCAATGAATCGGTGTTTTTAATGTTCTTGCTCATTCTGCCTGTAATATGGGTATACTGCATGTTTGATGCGGTGCAGCATGTCCACCGTAAGCAGGCTGGAGAGGTACTGCAGGATCGGACGTTATTCGAAGAATTGGAGATGGGCAGAGTAGCTGGACGACGCAGTAAAGTGCTGGCAACCCTTTTATCTGCTTTTCCAGGTGCGGGTCATCTATATCTGGGGTTGCAAAAAAGAGGCATGCAATTGATGTTCCTATTCCTGGGCAGCATTTATGTTCTGGACCTGCTACACCTATCCGTGTTCCTTTTCATGATACCGTTAATCTGGTTCTACAGCTTCTTTGACGGGCTACAGTGTTCCAGCCGCTATGGACGCGAGCCATTGATCGATCAGCCGATCTTCAAGGATTGGGCCCGCCATCAGCGACTGATTGGATTCGGGATTGCCGCGCTGGGTCTATATTACCTGACGATCCGTCTTGTCATTCCACAGCTGAATGAGCTCTTCCCTAATGCATTTATGACGTATGAGATTCGTTCCTATTTGAACACCGTTATTGTTTCCTTGCTGCTCATTTTTGGCGGCTTGAAGCTGCTGTTCGGCAAGCAACGGGGAACAGGCACCAATCATGCGGTTCATCGGAATGACGAAGAAGTGGATAGCCTCTTTTTATTCAAGGATCGGAATGATCGGCTGTAAGGTGTAATCGAAGTGGATCAAAGATGATTTTATTGACGCTGCGATGACAAAGGAATTTTCTATTCCATATCATCCCACAACATAGAAACACGCCAAGGACTGTGAAAATTCAGCCTTTGGCGTGTTTTTTGTTTTACATTTTAGATTTCAAGATGAATGATTGCTATTTCGTAGCACCCTTCAGCAGAAGTTGACGGTACATCACTTCGAATAGGAATTCGAAAGCTTCCAGGTGACGTTTTGCTTCAAAAGCATCTTTGCCCCACGCATATATGCCGTGATTACGAAGCAAGATTCCTGGCACATTGGCATCCAGAACATCCGGCACCAACTTAGCAATGGATGGGATGTCGGCAAAGTTAGGCAAGACAGGGACACGAATCTCGGCATTTTCTTCCCAGATGTTGAAAGCCTTAATCAGTTCGATGCCCTGAATCGGCACTTGACCCTCTGCTCCAAAGAATTCACTAATCAGATTGTTAAACACGGTATGCACGTGGAATACAGCACCGCAGCCGGTCAAACGATAGATTTCGCAGTGAATCAACGTCTCGGCACTTGGTTTCAACGTTGTTGTCTCAATTGCTTTGCCATGTTTGTCCACAAAAAGGAAGTCTTCCGGTGTGCGAAGAGATTTGTCTTTGCCAGAGGCGGTAACCGCAAAATAAAATTGCTCCGGGTCAAAATCTCCTACACGCATCGACAAGTTACCACTTGTACCCGGGAACCAGTTACGGCTGGCGAACAACGCTTTAATATCAGCCAGTTCTTCAAGGACCTGACGTTTGTGTTCCAATGTAATCTTTTCAAAGCCCATCGTTTACAGCACTCCTTGTGTTTGCTTCTGTTTCATATCTTCGATGATATCGTAAAAGGTAGCGAATGGCACATGGTCCACACCAAGTTCAATACATTTATCCGTCAAAATGGAGCGGGAGTAGACGAGATCGGCAATCTTTGCACCCTCAAAATCTGTCAGACTGTCTCCAATGAGGATTCGATTGTATTGTTCTGCCGGGAATGTACGAATCACGGTCGTTTTACACATTCCGCAACCGTTCTCACAAGGAGGCTGGCAGGGATGCGGCCATTCAATGCGGATGGTCTCACCTGAGAAGTCAGCGCCGTTACAATAGACATGATCCTGCGGGATATCGAAGGGCGCGAGTAAGGGTTCGATAAAGAAGTCCATACCACCGCTGGTCACATTGAATTCAATCCCTTCGCCGCGAACATAGTCAAGAAATTCGCTGAACCCTTCACGGATGCCGGCTTGTCCAAGTACGAATTCGACAATTTCATCTTTTTGCGATGCAGGCAACAGAGCGAACATGGCTCCAACCCCTTCACGCAGCGAGATGTTCTGCTCAATCGTATCTTTCATAATTGCTTCAATGCCCTCAGGCTTGAAATGTTTCATAATCGCGACAATATTGTCCGAGAGGGTAATTGTACCGTCAAAGTCACAGAAGATGACGGTTTTTTTATCACTTCTCATCGTTCGCCACCCCACAGGTCCAGTGCGCTTTTCAGTTCTGGATGATCGATTGCATATTCAGCGAGTGGAATGGAACGCTGAGCCGCCTCAATCGCTTGCAGGAATGCACGTCCGCCTGCTTCAGTTCCCATAGGATGCCCATGAATACCACCACCAGCATTAACGATAACATCTGTCCCAAAGTCTCGCAAAATAAGCGGTACTAGGCCTGGATGGATACCGGCTGATGGTACTGGCATACTGGATCTTACAGGCAGATCAGCTGTCAGTAATTGTTCTGTGATTGCCATATTTTCTTCCTTCGGCATCGTTACCGATCCATAAGGAGAAGGGAAGAGCACCAGATCGGCACCCGCAAGACGCATCAACTGGCCAAGTACAACCGAAGCCGAGATGCCGTAATGTGGTGAAGGATACAATGCTCCTGCAAGTGCAGGGTGAGCCATAATCGGCACATTAATATCAGGATCACTGCTGAGTTCATGCAGGACATCATACCCGTAGGACAACACGTTGAACAACAAGGCATTGGCTCCAGCACCGATGGCACGTTCAGCCTGCTCTTTCAGACGAGATGTAGGTCCTGTGAGATTGGTTGCATACAGTAGCTTCTTGCCTGTCTCTTGGCGTGCCTGTTCGGCAGCTTTGATGCAGACCTCGACTCTTTTTTCGATAGGTGTTAATTTGTTCTCGAACAGAATTTCATCGTCTTTGATCAGATCCACGCCACCAAGTGCCTGACGGATAAACTGTTCACGCAGTTCATCAGCGTTCAGCCCGATGACGGATTTGAAGATACTCATTAACAGCGGACGATCATGTACACCAAGCAGATCACGAACACCATTCAGTCCAAACTTGGGTCCCGGGAATGCACGGAGGAAGCCATCCGAGAAACCAAGCTTTGTCAATTTGATTCGGCCATCCATTGAGATTTTGCCAAAGACCGTTACGAGCAGGGCAGGGATATCACGGCTAAAGTTGATATCAGGATAGCCGATGGTAATGTCAGCGTAACGCTCACCCGCAGCCATTCCATCAGCTTCATGTACTTCTACGCTTATGACTTCACCCAGATGCTTCTGCATCGCTTCACGCTGAGCTTGTGGTAACTCCGTCCAGCTGCCCACGGTCATGCCGATCGCGATGGACTCGGCCTTCTTGCGGAAGTCTGCATGATCATCATGCAGACGATATGTGGCTGTGCACATGTTATTCATTTTTTAAATCCCCTTCCAAAGCAGCTCCCATCTCCCGTGAGCGCTCTGCACAGCGGTTGACGGCTGCGATTACATTTTCAAAGAAATCACCTTCGTCCAGCGTCTTCAGTGCTGCTTGTGTTGCCCCTCCCGGGGATGTCACATCACTGCGAAGCTTCATCGGCTCCATACCGGTTTGCTGTACCATGCGTGACGCGCCGAGCACCGTCTGAACAGTGAGATCACGAGATTGCTGACTGGATAAGCCACCACGAATGCCCGCGGCAATCATGGCCTCCATTAAATAGTATACATAAGCAGGGCCGCTTCCGGAAATCCCAGTGAGTACTTCGAGTTTATCCTCAGGTACAATGGTTACGATTCCGACCGCTTCAAACATGGTCATCACCGTGCTGCGCTGCTCATCCGTAATTTCCGCAGAGAAGGCAAGTCCGGTTGCACCAAGCCCGATCGTACTGGATGTATTCGGCATGGTTCTGGCAATAGGCTGTTTACGTCCAAGCAAGGATTGCATCGTGCGGATCGATAATCCGGCAATGACAGACACGATCAATTGATCAGGTGATAACAGCGGACCCAGTTCGCGCAGCGCTGCGGCAGCATCTTTGGGTTTCATACAGAGTACAATGACCGGAGTGGAAGCGAGATGATCCAAGGATTGCGAGGCAGTTCCGGTATGTACAGCATAACGGGTGCTGAGCTCCTCCTGACGTTTCTGGTTGCTGCGGTTCAGCATCGTAATATCCTGAGGACGAACGACAAGGCGGGAGATGAGTCCGCGCACGATGGCTTCGGCCATCGCGCCTGCTCCGTGGAAAGTAATCTTCTGTTGTAGTAACGTCTGTTGCTCTTGACTCATATTAATCGTTCCTCCTATATAACTGGTGCTGGATATTATTGACGAATCTGTCCATTGCCTGTAATACGATATTTGGTTGATGTCAGTGCTGGCAGCCCCATTGGTCCACGTGCATGCAGTTTTTGGGTACTGATGCCAATCTCGGCTCCATAACCAAATTCGAACCCGTCCGTGAAACGAGTGGAGGCATTGTGATAGACTGCTGCTGCATCCACATCATGCATGAAGCGTTCTGCATGGGCTGTATCCCGGGTTACGATACACTCGGAATGTTTGGTTCCGTAATGTGCGATGTGCTGCATGGCTTCGTCCAGGTTCTCAACCACACGGATATTTAAAATATAATCGTTGTACTCGGTCGCATAGTCTTCCTCGGTTGCCTCAAGGGCGGTAGGGACAAGACGGCGCACCGTGTCGCAACCTTTCAAGACCACACTCGCCTCACGGAATTGCTCGGCAAGAGCAGGAAGATGCTCTTCCGCGTATGCGGCATGCAGCAATAAAGTCTCCATGGAGTTACACACGGATGGGCGTTGTGCCTTGGCGTTGATGGCAATTTCGGCTGCCATGACGGGATCAGCTGATTCATCCACATAGGTATGACAGATGCCTGCACCGGTCTCAATAACAGGTACGGTCGCATTGGCAACCACATTACGGATGAGGGAGGCCCCGCCGCGTGGAATGATGACATCCAGCAGTCCGTTCAACTTGAGCATTTCATCTACGGAAGCACGATCCGCATCTTCAACCAGTTGCAAAGCATCAGCAGGCATGGCTGTCGTTGCCAGTGCATGATGCAGAACCTCTACAATTTTGCGATTGGAGGACAGGGCAGAGGAGCCACCGCGCAGAAGCACTGCATTACCTGTTTTGAGACATAATCCGGCTGCGTCTACAGTGACATTGGGACGAGCTTCGTAGATGATACCGATTAGACCAATAGGCACTCTTAACTTTTCAACATGCAATCCGTTGGGGCGCGTGAATGTCTCCAATACCTCACCGACAGGATCAGGCAGACCTGCAATCTGACGTAGTCCTTCGGCAATGCCTGCGATCCGTTCCTTATTAAGTGCGAGTCGATCCAGCATCGATTCCGGCGTGCCTTGTGCTCTGCCTCGTTCGAGATCTTCAGCGTTTGCTGTGATGATTGATTCCGACTCCGTGATCAATGCATCGGCCATAACACGAAGGGCCGCATTTTTCTGATCTGTATTCAATCGGTTCAGCTGTGTAACCGTAGCCTGAGCTTTGCTGGCTTTTTCTCTCACTTCACTCATCGTAATTCCTCCTCATATATATAAAGTTAAAATTTTTACCTCATGTTGGACTAAAGATTATCCACACAGACACTACGATGACAGAATAACCTTCCAATCGCTGTTACCCCCAGATTTTTTTGATTCCCTTTTCTAAAGGGAAAATCCGGGGATAAAGGCGAACGCTCCGCTTTTTCAGGTTTTTTCTGTCCTCTCCGTTACGTGTAAATGATTAGTTTAACTTAATATAGCTTCATGTTTATTTTAACGTAATCCACTCGTCTCTATGAATAACTTCAAGTCTGTGGATACTGGCAAGCTGTTTCATCACTTCGCCACTGGGAAGTCCGGCAATGAGTCGAAGTTGGTCATCATCATAATTGACAATACCGCGACCAAGCAAGGTTTCATCCATTCCAATGACCTCTACGACGTCTCCGGCGTGGAATGTTCCCAGCACCTTTTTGACCCCTACAGGCAGCAGACTATGCCCACCATGCACAAGAGCCTCTTCGGCCCCAGCATCCACAACAATTGTACCGAGCGGAGTGGACATGAAGCCAAGCCATTGCTTTTTACGGGATAACGAAGCGAGTCGTGTCTCAAAATAGGTTCCTTTGCCCGTTCCGTCCACGGCCTGTTGCATATCTCCAGGTTCTTTCACACTTCCTACAAATACAGGGACACCACCACGGGTTGCTACCTTGGCTGCATCAACTTTGGATCGCATCCCGCCTGTACCAACCGATGATCCTGAACCGCCGGCAAACGCATAAATCTCAGCCGTTATTTCAGGGATGCGGTCGTAACGAATGGCTGATGGATCTTTACGTGGATCGGCGGTGTACAGCCCGTTGGTATCCGTTAGAATGATCAGATGTTGTGCTTTTACCAGGTTCGCCACCAACGCGGACAATAGATCGTTATCACCAAACTTCAATTCGTCTACGGATACCGTATCATTTTCATTGAATATCGGAATCACTCGCTGTTTGAGCAGCTCTTCTACGGTCATTCCCGCATTACCCATACGTTTACGACTGTGAAAGTCTGTGCGGGTTAACAGAATTTGTGCCGTAGTAACGCGGTGCGCTGCAAAAGCCTGTTGATATGCCTGCATCAGCAATGCTTGCCCAACGGCTGCTGCAGCTTGTTTCTCATGCAACAGTTTGGGCCGCTGAGGGTAACCGATCTCCCGGAAACCTGCCGCCACTGCTCCAGAGGTAACCAAGAGCACCTCATGACCCTGGTCAGCCAAGGCTGCAATTTCTCCGGCAAAAAAGGTGATCGAACTGCGATCCAGACCGCCTTCTTCCGTGGTAAGCGAGCTGCTTCCAATCTTAACTACAATACGTGAAGTCATGATTTCACTTCCTTAAACATGATTAATAAGTGATTTTGTGTGAGGCTTAAGCGGGTACAAAAAAAACTCCCGCCCTTTAGTTAAAAAGGACGAAAGTTCGTTACTTCCGCGGTACCACCTTTATTGATGATTAAATCATCCGGCTTCATGCCCTGTAACAGAAGGCACTGTCCTGTACGTAACAGGCCGCTCAGGGGTAGGTTTCAGAGAAGAGCCGCGGTAAATTCTTTCAGCAGGGTGGAATTTACTCTCTGGGCACGACTGATATTCTCTTACTGGTCCCGTCATCACGTTTCGTTCAATATTTCTTATAACATACCATGGAAACTTGGCATATGCAAAGGGGTTATCGTCCTGTAAATTACTTGAATAAGTTCAGCTTGCCAATCCGTTCCACAGCTTCGCGTAATCGGTTTTCATCACTGAGCAGTCCTACGCGGACATAGCCTTCACCATGTGAACCAAAACCGACACCTGGGGCGACTGCCACCTTGGCTTCCTGCAGTAACAAGTCTGCAAATGAAGCAGAGGTATAACCTGCAGGTACAGGTAACCAGCTGAAGAATGAACCTGCCGGTTTCGAAGCTTGCCAGCCAATCGAAGAAAGAGCGTCATAGAACGCATTACGACGGGATTCGTAACGTGAAACCAGCGAAGTGACACATTCCTGAGATCCAGTAAGTGCTTCCGTTGCCGCAGCTTGTATCCCACCGAAAAGACTGACATAGATATGATCCTGCAGCAGATTGATTTTAGAGACGATCTCCGCATTACCCAGCGCGAATCCAACGCGCCATCCAGCCATATTGTACGTTTTGGATAACGTATAGAACTCAATGCCCACTTCTTTGGCACCAGGGGCTTGTAAGAAACTTACTGGACGATGTCCGTCAAATCCAATCGCACCGTAAGCAAAGTCGCTTGCAACGACGATTTGATTTTGAATGGCGAATTTAACCGTATCTTCGTAGAACGACAGTGGAGCCGTTGCCGACGTTGGATTGTTGGGATAGTTGAGGAACATCAGCTTGGCCTTCTCCCGATCTTCGGCTGTAACTGCTTCATAATCCGGCAGGAATGCATTGGACTCCAGCAAAGGCATATATGACATGTGTGCTTTCGCGAGTGCAACACCAGACCAGTAATCCGGATAGCCTGGATCGGGAACGAGAACAGTGTCACCGGGGTTAAGCAGAACCTGAGGTAACTGAACCAGTCCTGTTTTGCCTCCGAACAGAATGGCTACTTCAGTCTCGGGGTCCAGATCAACATTGTAATCTTCCTTATAACGTTTGGTGACCGCTTCCTTCAGGAAAGAGTACCCTCTAAAAGGGGAGTATTTGTGGTAGAGGGGATTGTCAGCCGACTCTTGCAGTGATTTCACAATATGGGGCGGTGTAGGTGTATCCGGGTTCCCCTGACCCAGATTAATCACATCATGTCCACTTGCGATTTCACGATTTACATTTTGAACAAGGGTAGCAAAAAATTGCGTTGGCAGCTGTGTCATTACATCAGAAGTCGGTATCGTAAATGCTGAACGAGCAGTTATATGATCTGAATGGGTCATTAGCTTCATCACTCCGGTTATTAAAAATGGCAAATAGTTCTCATTAATTTATCACGCCAATCCCGAGCTGTATAGAGGGAAATACACTTAATTATGCAGTACATAGGTGCCAAGAGCGGGAGATTGTACAAAATTGAAAGTGCTCATTTCGTTTTGTCCATTGAGCTGAGAGGAGCCATGTTTTATGATAATATCCGATAATGATAATCAATATCATTAAATTATATTGCACTATGCACATGATACAGGGGGAGAAACAGCAATGAAAAAGGGCATACGAAATACGGCAGTATTATTTACGATTACGTGGTTATCCGTGTTGATGCTGGCTTGTGGAAATCAGGCTGCAACACCTGCTGCTGGCGCAGAGGATTCCAAAGCAGCCACAGAAACTCAGGCTGAAGGAAAGGCAACCAATCAGGAACAAACTGCAACGGAAGAGACAACGAATGAGGGTGAGACCCGGGTATTCAAAGATTGGACTGGCCATGAGGTTGAGGTTCCTGTAAATCCGAAGCGAGTCATCTATCATGGAGAAGTTACCGGGGACCTGCTCGCGCTAGGTGTTGTACCAGTAGGCATACTGCATCAGGAGGGAACCGTATACGATGATCAGGTTGCTCAGGCAGAAGATGTAGGATTTCCGATTAGTGTGGAAAAGGCGTTAGCCTTGAATCCCGATTTGATCATCTTCTCCAACAGTGATGAGGCGCAATATGATCAGATTGCGAAAGTTGCACCCACGGTTACTTTTGACTCATTCGGGTCAATAGAAGATCGGTTGCGTATCCTTGGCGACTTGTTGAACAAGAAGCAAGAAGCGGAGGATTGGATTACGAAGCATCAACAAGCAACAGATGCGATGTGGAAGCAACTGCATGAGAACGGCTTGAAAGAAGGGGAGACGGCTTCGGTATTCACCATGTATCCCGGGAATCGTCTGTTTGTCATGGCAGGTGCAGGATTGCCACAGTTGTTATATGGTAAGGACGGACTGAAGCCAACCGCGGAAATTCAGAAAGTATTGGATCAAGACATGGGATTCGTAGAGATTTCGACCGAAAAATTATCTGAAATTGCCGGTGATCGGATATTTATTCTGGACCCTGTGACCGATGATGCCAAGCAATCCACCAAGGAATTGCTGGATAGTTCAATCTGGAAGAACCTGCCTGCGGTGAAGGAAGGAAAAGTATATCGTTTTGATATCGTAAAAGCTTCAAGTGATGCCCTTTCCAGGGAGTGGCTGTTACAAGAGCTGCCTAAACAGATGATCCAATAATTGGTGATGAGCCAGTAAGGCACCAGTAATACCTTTAAGTATGTTGATTAAAAAGTAAAAGGAGCCTTCAACTTTTCGTTGAGCGCTCTTTTTTGCTGATTAAAGTCATAGCTGGATTATTAACCATCACTCGCTTATAATCAGACCATACAGAACAATTGATAATCATTCTCATTTTAGAAAGACGAGGTGAACCGACATGCAGGCGCTGGATGCCGATGGGGGAGCGTTGTTCTTTTCAGCATTCATGTTTCGGCTGGATCATCTGGTACGACGAATTGAGCCACCTGAACAGGTGATGCTAGAAGTTGATTGCGAGAAACATGCGTTCCTGATCTGCGAAGAAGGAGAGGGACGTTTATATATTGGAGATGAACAGTATCCGTTTACTACGGGATTTGTTTATCCACTTTCTCCGGGAGAAGGCTACCAGATTGAACATCGCAAGGATTCGGAATTGAAATATATCGTGATGAGCTTTGATGTTATTCATGTGTTGACGAGCGATCCAGAGCTCTATACCCGCCCTGTATTTGCACACAGAAACCAATTGAATGGCTATCCATATGCTCCGTTAAATGGGCTATTGGAACAGATGTATGTCATTCGGAACTATAAAACAGACGCCGAGTACAGTCATCTGAATGCACAGTTCCAAAAATGGATGGAGATAATTATTACCCGGTACACTTCTCCAAAGAAGGAGCAGAGTATGGAAGCAAGGCTACGCAGTACAATTCAGTATGTGGACGACCATTATACTGAAGAAATCACTGTACAGAAACTGGCCCGTCTTGCAGAGATCAGACCTGTGCAGTACACGATTCTATTCAGACAACTTACAGGTCACAAGCCACTTGATTATGTAAACCACGTACGCATTAAACATGCCAAGGAATGGCTCCGCAAATCGGATGAGCCTCTTCGGGATATCGCAAGCCGCGTGGGGTTTAAGGATGAGTATTATTTCAGCAGGCGTTTTCGCCAAATGACTGGATTATCTCCTCGTCAATATGACAGATCTATTCAGCAGCAGACGTTGGTACAGGACTGGATGGGTCATGAAGTGAATATTCCTGTAAATCCGGAGCGAATTATGTATTACGGAGATTCCGCGGGAGATCTGCTGATGCTGGGTATTCCGGTGCTGGGAGATCAGACTTATGACGCGGTTGCTCCGGTTAAAGTGGAAGCAGCTGTTGTCATGAAGCCGGATCTGATAATTGTTGATAGTAACAATGAACAGCAGTATGAACAACTTTCCCACATTGCACCAACACTCGCTTACAATTCACACGCCATGTTGGACGAGCGAATGCGCGGTTTAGGCAACTGGTTTGGCAAACAACCTCAGGCTGAACAGTGGCTAACCTCCTATGCGGAGCGTACTGAGCAGATGTGGGTGAAGATCCATACAGCGATTGAAGAAGGGGAAACAGCATCCGTATTTACATTCCATCGAGGTGCACGATTATTTGTTATGGGCAATATCGGGCTGGCGCCATTGTTATACCATCCAATGGGGTTCAGGCCGGTTACCAAAGTGAAGGAAGCACTTGCGGCAGGCAGGGCCTATAAGGAAATTTCAGCAGAAGCGGTACGACAGTATGCGGGGGATCATGTATTTGTTATGCTGCCTGAGGAAGTCGTGGCAAGAAAGGCTACCGAGATGCTGATGAAAAGTTCCAGTTGGCAAGCCCTTCCGGCTGTGCAGAATAGACGGGTGTATACTGTGGAGGAGTCGATCTGGAACATGGGTGATGCGCTTACAAGCGATCGATTGTTGACCCTGCTGCCTGAGTTATTGTGTGCAAGTTCATAACAAAAACAGGCTTGCAGTCTTCAAGAGGATCAAGCTATGATAGCAGGTATTACGGTTCAGAGGAGTGCTTGTCATGACAGAACAACAACAGGGAGAAATGCGTGTAGCTCTGATTCAGGGGGATATCCAGCTCGGAGACCCTGAGGCTAATCATAAACATATGCAGTCGTTGCTTGAACGTGCGGTAGAACAATATCCGGACCTGGGGCTGGCTGTGCTACCTGAAATGTGGAATACCGGATACGCGTTGACGCAAATTCATGAACTCGCTGACCCGGAAGGCCAGAAATCTCGGGAATGGCTGTCCGCTTTTGCTCAAAAACATCAAATTTCCATCGTTGGCGGTTCCATTGCCGAGAAACGGGATGGTCAAATATACAATACAATGTACGCGTATGATCGTGAAGGAAAACAGGTAACGCGATACGATAAATTACATTTGTTCCGTCTGATGGACGAGGAGAAATATTTAGAGCCTGGTGCGGAACCTGAAATTTTTGAATTGCAAAATGGTCTTACAGCGGGTGCTTCGATCTGTTACGACATCCGGTTTCCGGAGCTTGCTCGGACCCTTGCTTTAAATGGTGCCAAGGCATTGATTGTACCGGCCGAATGGCCGAATCCTCGTCTGCACCACTGGCGTACATTGCTTACGGCAAGAGCGATTGAGAATCAGATGTATGTGATCGCCTGTAACCGTGTGGGAAAAGGGGGGGACACCGAGTTTTTCGGACATTCCCTCATCATTGATCCATGGGGTGAGATTGTGGCTGAAGGTGGCGAAGGGGAAGAGATCGTGACCGGAATCATTCGCCCTTCCCTGGTAGATGAGGTTCGCGGACGTATTCCCGTGTTTGAAGACCGTCGACCTGGCGTTTATTTTGGTGATAAATAAAAAAATGAAATAAATTCTGCAGAAAAAGTGTTTATTCTTCCAGCGTGCGGGTAATGATAACTATCCCGTTACCAAGGAGATGATCAATCAATGGACAACCATGTGAAAGATACGCTCAGGAGACTGGAACAGGATAACACAAGGGAAGATCACTTAAGGGCATTCTTAGAGAATGGAGCAGGAGGGCTATCACCGCCTGATTCAACTGTTCAGGACGAAGGCCGTGTAATGAATCAGCAAAACAGGCTGACAAGCGATCGTAATTTGCGAAAATAAACCGTTAGACATGAAGTTTTCTTATGTACGTTTCTACATTAACATTATAAATTAGCAATAAAACTAAACAACTTAACAAGCAACATTGTACTCTAACCAGTTACTGTGATTGCGTTGTAAGAACTCTATCCTGCTTATGCGGGAAACGAGTATATGACAAAGGCTTGGCCCATTAGGGTCAAGCCTTTGTTTTGGTCTGTGTTATATGTCCCCATACCCCTAGGAGAAATTCCTTAGTCTCCCTTGGACAATTCGGCCACCGTTTGTTGAAACGTATGGATGAATGCTTCGGCTGCCTTCGACAGTACTCTGCCTTGCCGGTAAGCCACAACAAGTGTTCTGCTGGGCGTTGGCTCAGCAAGTGGCACATACACGGGTACGAATTCACTGCGCGGCGCACGGGCAATAAAGCGTGGAACCAGTGTAATCCCCATCCCTGTGGCGACCAGTGACTGAACGGTTTCAATATTTGTGCTCTCGAACACAACCTGGGGATCAAAACCGGCCTGCTCACAGAGATCAAATGTAAGTTTGCGGAAACCTTGTCCTTTTTTCAATACAACAAATGGCTCATCCCGAAGCTCTTCAATGCGCACAGGAAGCGGATTATCCGGATCTGCCCTGCGTGCCAGAGGGTGATTCGGGGGAACCGCTAGATCAATCCGTTCTTCGCCAATAGTTACATAAGACAAGCTTGGTTCTTGTAAAGGAAGTGATAAGAGGCTAAGATCAGCTTTGCCGCTTGCTGTCAATTTCTCAAGCGTAAGTCCGGAGTCTTCCAACAAGGTGACTTCAATCTCGGGGTACGCTTGTTGGAATGCAGGAAGCACGTGTGGGAGCAGGTGTGAGCCGGTGATCGGCATGCTGCCCACAACGACTTTACCTTTGCGAAGCTGGGAGATGTCTGACATTTCCTGACGTAATAACTCCATAGCATCTACGATCTTCTGGGCTTGCTCCACAAACGTAACACCTGCATGGGTTAACTCTACGGTACTCGTATTACGCTGAAACAGCAGTACTCCCAATTCTTTTTCTAATTTGGATAATTGCTGGCTTAATGAAGGTTGAGCAATATGCAGTTTTTCTGCTGCCCTGGAGAAATTGCGTTCGGCCGCAATTTGCAGCGTATATTGAAGTTGTCTGAATTCCATCGTCATTGGTCATTCCTTTCGTTATGCCACCATTATATCACTACAGATAAAGAAATCATTCTTATTACCGGAACTACTGGTAAACTCAATTATTAAGAGGCGGCTTCTTTATTTTGTATAAAAACATTGACAGCGACGAAGCGGGAACGTACTATAAGACTTACATGATAATGATAATTGTTATCAATTGAAACCTCTGCGATGAGCAGTGGTTTATTTGCCTTTCTTTTATTATAGGTTAAACCTATTACATCTATAGATATTATATCTTGGAACAATGAAGGACGGGGTGATATATTTATGTCATTCAAGAGCTTCACTTTTTAAAGAAAAACAGAGGCTCTTCCAAGGACCGAACTTATGATGAGGTGAAAATGATGAGTAAAAAAACGATGTTTGAGAAAATTTGGGAAAATCACGTAATTCATCAAGAAGAAGGCAAACCAAGCATTCTGTATATCGATCTGCATCTGGTGCACGAAGTAACTTCTCCGCAGGCATTTGAAGGACTTCGTCTGAGTGGACGTAAAGTTCGTCGCCCTGAGCTGACATTTGCAACAATGGACCACAACGTTCCAACCAAAGACCGCTTCAACATTACAGATCCAATCTCCAAACAACAAATTGATACCCTTTCGCAAAACTGTCGTGATTTCGGCGTGAAGTTGTATGATCTGGACACGGTTGATCAAGGCGTTGTGCACGTTATGGGACCTGAACTTGGTCTGACTCACCCAGGTAAAACGATTGTATGTGGTGACAGTCATACGTCCACACACGGTGCGTTTGGCGCACTGGCATTCGGAATCGGAACAAGTGAAGTTGAACACGTTATGGCAACGCAATGTTTGCAACAAGCGAAAGCCAAAACGATGGAAGTTCGTTTTGTCGGCAAACGTAACCCGGGTGTAACCGCGAAGGATATGATCCTCGCAGTCATCGCCAAATACGGTACAGACTTTGCAACAGGTTATGTTATTGAGTACACGGGTGAATCCATCCGTGAATTGAGCATGGAAGAGCGTATGACGGTCTGCAACATGTCCATTGAAGGTGGAGCAAGAGCAGGATTGATCGCTCCGGATGAAACAACATTTGAATATCTGCGTGGACGTGAATACGTACCAGCGGGTGCGAAGTTCGATGAAGCTGTAGAAGGTTGGAAACAGCTTGTAACCGATGAAGGCGCGGAGTTCGACCATGTGGTTGAAATCGATGTCGAAACATTGATTCCACAAGTAACTTGGGGAACAAGCCCTGGCATGGGAACCGACATTTCTTCGAAAGTTCCTGTTCCGGCTGAAT
Source organism: Paenibacillus sp. CB74 (assembly GCF_055687625.1). Taxonomy (NCBI): domain Bacteria; kingdom Bacillati; phylum Bacillota; class Bacilli; order Caryophanales; family Paenibacillaceae; genus Paenibacillus; species Paenibacillus sp. CB74. Next base: position 1,067,951 of record NZ_CM146009.1, read on the forward strand.
TGCCTACAGAAAACGAACGTAAAGCGGCTGAAAAAGCGCTTGAATATATGGGACTTGAGCCGGGAACACCAATTGCCGAGATTCCAATTGATTATGTATTTATCGGTTCTTGCACCAATGGTCGGATCGAAGATCTGCGTGCAGCTGCAAAAGTGGCTAAAGGTCACACGGTATCCAGTCAGGTTACAGCAATTGTTGTACCAGGTTCAGGACGAGTTAAAATCCAAGCAGAACAAGAAGGTTTGGATAAAATCTTTACGGAAGCCGGATTTGAATGGCGTGATGCGGGATGCAGCATGTGTCTGGCGATGAACCCGGATGTATTGAAGCCAGGACAACGTTGTGCTTCGACGTCCAACCGTAACTTTGAAGGACGTCAAGGACGCGGAGGACGTACACATCTGGTATCTCCGGCAATGGCAGCAGCAGCAGCGGTTAAGGGTCACTTTGTGGACGTACGGGATTGGAATTTCAAAACGGAAGCAGCGATCTAATCTATAACAGACAGAAGGGAGAACGTTTAATATGGAAGAATTCAAAACATTACAAGGCATCGTTGCACCGGTAGACCGGGTCAATGTAGATACAGACGCAATCATTCCGAAACAGTTCCTGAAACGGATTGAACGTACGGGATTTGGACAATTTTTGTTCTACGAATGGCGTTTTGATGAAGAGGGTAACAATAATGCCTCCTTCGAAATGAACAAACCTCGTTATGAAGGAGCATCCATCCTGATCTCACGTGCCAACTTTGGCTGTGGATCTTCCCGTGAGCATGCGCCATGGGCAATTATGGACTATGGATTCCGTTGTGTCATCGCTCCATCTTTTGCAGATATCTTCTATAATAACTGCTTTAAGAACGGGATCTTGCCAATCAAGTTGTCAGAAGAGCAAGTGGAAGACTTGTTCCAACGTACAGCGACACATGAAGGCTATGAGATGAATGTAAATCTGGAAAACAAAACGATTACCGATGCATACGGACTGCATATCGATTTTGATCTGGATGAGCATCGTCGTCAATTCCTTTTGCAAGGACTGGACGATATTGGTCTCACTCTTCAACATGATGACGAAATCGCTGCGTATGAGCAACGCCATGCGGCTAAACTATTCGGTTAATCGCTAGATTAGCGTACAGCAGAAAGCTTCTGTCTCGCCAAAGGAACCTTATTTCCTATGGATGAGATAGAAGCTTTTTTTATAATTTCAGAAGCTAAAATATCTTAATGAATCATCTATACATAGAACTCCCGATCTTTCTCGATTGAATACTTCAACATGTAATATCTTCAATATATGACATCATTGATACGGAATCGATGTACATTCATGTAAAAGAGAGGATGTTTTTGAATGTGAGCTGCTTTTTTTATCTTATTTCCGACTGAATATGACAACGTTGTAACCGGATGAAGGGACAATATCTGATAAACTGATTAGTAGATTATGGAAGGTTACATAGCGCCATTGATGTTACGCTGCAGAGAATCTGGTCGGATGTTCAAAAGACAAAAAGAATGGTGGATGAGGTATGAAAAAATGGTCCGCAGCAATCGTTTTTCTTCTGTTCCTATGTTTATTTCCAGTCATGGCCCATGCAGACACCACTCCCTCGATTGTACTCGACGGTGTAACCATTAACCAGCAGACAGGAGCACCTGCCGAAAATATCGGAAAGACGGTCATGGTTCCGATTCGAATTGTATCGGAGAATCTGGGTTATAAGGTGAAGTGGGAGAAGGCAACTCAGTCAGTCCAGGTTCAAAAAGGAAACAGCACAATTCAAATGACGGCTGGCAAAGATGCAGCTACAGTGAATGGAAACGTGGTGAATCTGGATTCGCCTCCACTGATCAAACAGGGAACGACGCTTGTTCCGTTACGCTTTGTCGGGGAAGGCATGGGTCTGCGTGTTGGTTGGGACAATGGAACCAAGACAGTAAGCCTATTTAGTATTCCTCCCGTAGTCGGAACGGAAGGTGACAGTGACCCCGTCGAGGCTCCTGTCCCGGATGGTCTGACAGAGCTTCAAGGGATCACCTTCAGCGGAGATCGGTTGATTGTAGCAACAAACGGGAATATCACTCCCAGAGTATCCAGTATAGGCGGGCCAGACCGTATTATAGTTGATCTGCCTTCAGCCACATTTTCTCAGGAATTCATTCAGGGACAAGCCTCTAACGCGGATGGCAGTGGACAGTTTCTCGTTACGGATTCATCATTCGTTTCCAAAGTCCGGTATGCCATGTTTAGTAAATCGCCTTCCACCGTGCGTGTCGTTCTGGATCTGAGTCAGTCGGCTACTGCCAAATGGTCTATTGGAGATAACAATGTCTTGCTTGTTGACCTGACAGCTACAAGTGGAGAACCCACAAGCCAACCGGCATTACCTACGAATGATGGCAAAACCATTGTGGTCATTGATCCCGGACATGGTGGTCGTCAATCCGGTGCAGTAAGTTTGTCTGGAGCTTATGAGAAGGATTTCAATCTGGCTGTAGGGCTGAAGGTACAGGCTATTCTTCAAAAGTACTCAAATATCCAAACGGTCATTACACGCCAGGATGACACAGAGCTTTCACTCAAACAGCGAGTGGATATTGCTGAATTGAATCAGGCAGATGTTTTTGTGTCCATTCATGGAAACAAATTCACCACACCCGTGCCAAACGGGATTGAAACGCTATATAGTCGCAAAGAAAGCAAGACTTTGGCTGATACTCTTCACAAATATGTGTTGCCGGTAACCGGACTCAAGGATCGTGGGGTTAAAACGGCTAGTCTACATGTGACCCGTGAAACAACCATGCCTGCTGTGTTGCTTGAATTAGGTTTTTTAAGTAATTCTTCAGATGAAGCAGTCATGCTCACAGAAGAATACCAGGAGAAATGTGCTCAGGCGATTGTGGACGGAATTGTTGAATTTTTGGGACTCTAAAATGAATTGTGCGTAATTATGCAGGTTAGGCTAGTACGTTGTTTAGAGATGTATATTTGATAAATAAGGAAAAAATAAGACATTGAAATGTAAAAAAAGCTTGATCTGACAACGTTTTTTTTCTGTTATGTTGGAATATATTCGCAACTTTTGAGAGCGAGGGGCGTCTAATAGGTGTCTGGTAATGCCCAAACGGTCAGTCGGAGTTGGAAAATGACAACATGCGGCAAAAAAATATGAGAATGGTAGGGGTGAAGGATGAAGAAGTTCGGTTTTTTGGTACTGTTATTTGTCTTTGGGCTCGTATTCCCGGGCTATAGTCACGCAGCAACAGACACGAAAATTATCCTAGACGGAAAAGAAATCGTACAGCCATCGGATGCAAAAGCGGAAATTATCAACAGCAAGGTGATGGTTCCGATCCGGGTTGTGTCCGAAAATCTTGGATATAGCGTGGAGTGGAAGCAGCAAACGCAAACGGTGACTATCAGCAAAGACAACACTGCCATGCAGATGATTGTTGGACAGAAGACGGCAACGGTGAACGGCAGTAACGTAAACCTGGATGCCCCGCCACTCGTTAAAAATGGTACTACGCTCGTACCTCTCCGATTTATCGGTGAGGAAATGGGTCTTAAGGTGGGTTGGAACAATACCACGAAGACGGTAACATTAGTTACCCAGAATTCAGGTTCCGGAAACGGGACAACCACACCTCCGAACTCTGGCAATGAAGGCGGAGGATCGGATCAGGAAGGTCTTGTACTGGTGAACGGCATCAGCTTCAGCGACAACCGCCTCATGATAGCAACAAGCGGGAGTACGAAGCCGAACGTCTTCACGATGACAGGACCAGATCGAATCGTTATAGACTTGCCGAATACCGCATTTGCTGATTCATTCAGTGAAGGACAGGCTCTAGACAGCAACCAGAATGGACAACTCGTCGTTAGCGGCTATCCGGATGTGTCTAAGATTCGTTACTCGTTATACAGCAACAGTCCATCCACAGTTCGTTTTGTGATCGATCTGTCCAGTTCGAAAGGGTACAGTGTGCAAAATGATTCCGGACTGATCATGATTAATCTCGACAATCAAAGTGGTACACCTGCTCCTCCCGTTGGGAATAATGGCAAAAAAGTTGTCGTTATCGATGCAGGTCACGGAGATCAGGATCCAGGGGCAATTGGTGTAACGGGGAAACGTGAAAAAGACTTCAATCTGGCAATGGCTCTGAAAGTGGAAGCCTTGTTGAAAAAAGAATCCAAAATTGACGTTGTGTTAACGCGCAGCGATGATACATTTTTGGCATTAAAAGAACGTGTGAAGATTGCACAAGACATAAAAGCGGACATCTTCATCTCCATTCATGCTAACAGTGGCCCTGCTGCTGCGAACGGTGTAGAGACATTCTATACACGCTCCAACAGCAAAGCACTTGCTACAGTGATGCACAAGTATCTCTTACAGTCTTCCGGACTGAAAGATCGCGGAGTGAAAACGGCAAGTCTCCATGTTACCCGTGAAACGACAATGCCAGCAGTTCTGCTGGAAGGTGGATTCCTTAGCAATAAGAGCGACGAAGCAGCCCTCTTCACGGAAAGTTTCCAGAACAGTGTTGCCAAAGGGATTGTTGCAGGAATCAAGGAGTATCTGGGAATTAAATAAGGGACAAGCCCTTATGTTGAGGAGGCGGAGTTAGAATGAACAAGAAAATATGGATTGCAGCCTTGCTGGTAACGGTTATGGCAGTTGCTGCTGGATGTGGAAGCAAGCCAACAGCTGCTCCGAATCAGACGCAAGGCGCGGGAACGGAAAACAATGTGACCGAGGTTGAAGGCGAAACAATTACCGAACCGGTAACTGCTGAACCAGAAGAGAACACAACACCAACAGAATCCACGGAAGGCAGTTCGGAGGGAACGACTACAACTACTCCGCCAAGCGAAACGTCTACGGACACGCCAACAACTTCCGAAAGTAATGAAAAGAAAACGATCACTGTATTCTATACGGATGAAGAAGAACTGGAGTTGCACAAAGCTTCGGCAGAGATTTCATACGCATCGGATGATGCCAAATATAAGGCTGCTTTTGAATCACTGCAACAGAGCAAAGACAATAAACTTGTTCCACTGTGGTCTAAAGAAATTGAATTGAAATCTGTTCAGTTCAAGGATGGAGCTCTTACCCTGGATATTCATATGCCAGATACGGCACGTCTTGGAGCAGGCGGAGAAGTCTTTGCGATGGATGCTCTGAAACAAACGTTCTTTCAGTTTGATGAAGTAAAATCACTTGATTTACTGGTGGATGGTCAGCAGACTGAGAGTCTGATGGGCCATGTGGATCTTGAACATCCAATGACAAGATCCGAATAGGTTGTACAGCAGTTGTTGTACCGTGAATCCACGGAATATGGGTCGTTTTACATGAGAGAGGGGAATCATAGGTGACTTTTAAATATAACAATCCATCACACTCTAAAAAAGTAGTATCAGCCGTGCTTGCAGGCATGATGGCCCTTAGCGTCGGCGGAGCTGCCATGGCAGCAGAATCAACAGAAACGGGGCAGGGTCAGACAGCTGCAATAACGAATACGGCTGCACCAACTGGTTTGTTCAGTGACATCAAGGTCGGATACTGGGCTGAGAAACATGTGTACAAACTGGCATATCAAGGCATTCTTCTCGGTAACAACGGCCTGTTCCGTCCAGGAGACGCGGTAACACAGCAAGAAGCTGTAACAATGGCAATCCGTTTTATGAATCAAGAGGGCCAGTTGAGTACCGACACGGCTGCGGCATTACCGACAAACATGGAAGTGGGAAATTATTTCAAGCCATATGTCGCGCTGGCACTTCAACTGGGACTGATTGACAAGACGGAAGAATCAACTGTGGATGTATCCAAGACATCATGGGGGCAAAAGCCGGCTTCACGGGAATGGATTACGAAATTGTTAATCCGCTCATTGGACAAGGATGCTGAAGCAAAGGCACAAAACAATCAATCTACCGGATTTGCTGATAATGCAGATATCTCTGAAAGTGGTAAAGGTTATGTCAATCTGGCTGTTAGCCTGGATCTGGCCAAAGGTGTGGAAGGCAACAAATTCAATCCAACTGGTTCCGTAACCCGTGCTCAACTTGCTACCTTCTTCAGTCGTGGCGAATCGTTAACGGATACGAAGTATCCGAACACTTCCACGGGTTATGTGACTGGATTGAAAGATGGGCAGATCACGCTGGTTGTGGACGGCAAAGCCGTTAACTTCGCAGTGAACAGCAGTACGCCTTACTTTACGAAAGACAGTGAGACGCGTGCTTCATCCACAGATGTGAAACTATACACGAAAGTTATGGTTGTGGGTTCGGCTGGCGGGGCTTCCTATGTGGAAGTCGTTGATGCTACACCACAGGTGGAAAGCGTTGAAGGTACATTTGCACGTTCATTGTCTGGCAATAAGATTGGTATTTTTGTGGGCGAGAATTACGAAACGTACAGTTATGATGAAGCAACGGCATTCATCGATCAGAATGGTAATGCAATCAGACTGTCCGATATTACGGCAGATAGTGTCATCGAAGTACAGCGTGAGACGTTCTCGGCTGACAAAAAAACAGTCGCAATCCGTGTGAAATCCGGCATTGTGAACAAGAGTGACAATGGCGTAGTTGCTGAAGTATCTACTTCTGGCAAAACCATTAAACTTGTCAATGCAGCGGGTGCTACCGAGCAGTTTGCTTACAATGACAATCTGCTTATCACATATCAGAACCGTATCCTGTCAGTGGCTGATCTGAAAGCCGGCAGTGCTGTAAAATACACCGTTAAGGACAGTGTTCTGCAAACGATCGTATTAACTCAAGGTGTGGAGCAATCTGTGCGCGGAACACTGGTTGAGATCGGTGGTAACCAATCCACGTTAACGTTCAAACGTGAAGGAGGTTCACTGGAGGCGAAACTGCTGACTGAAAAGCCGGAAGTCATTATCAATGGCATTCAGGATGCAACGCTGAATGATCTCATCACGGATGCTACGAACGGGGATCAGGTGGAGCTGACATTAAACGCTGATGACCAGGTAACGCGTATTCAGGTCATTGGACGCCAAATGGAACCTATGAACGGGGTAACAGTTGTGTCTTACAATAGTAAAACAAAGGTACTTACCGTGCTGGACAACAACAAAAAACCGTTTGTATTTACATTGGATGAGAAAACAAAGCTGGATTATAATACGACCAAACCTACACTGGCTGGTCTGGAGTCACTCTTAAACGATGGTCGAAAATTGGATCTGACATATGTGGGAACACGTGCATTGTCCGTTAAAGTAATTTACAAGTATGAAGGTACAATTAGCAACATTGATACTTCTGGCAAGAAAATCAGTTTGTTGTCCGGTAATCAGACGATTACAGTGCCTTATTCTACGGTTCCTACAGTCGAGATGTATAATAAATCCGGCGCAAGTCTGGGAGATCTGAAGATTGGTGACAAAGTTACCATAACACTTGGAGCAAATCAGGATGTAGTGCAGAAGATTGCACTGAACACTGTGGCTCAATTCGAAGTGGTTGCCTTGGAAGCAAATAGTCGTATTCGAGTAAAATCAGATATGTTGACAAGTCAGTTCTACGTGGATCAAGCGGTACTGACAGGAGAGAGTGGTCAGACGATCACGCCTTCACAGCTGACAGCAGGCAACCTGATTAATGTAACATTTGAAGGAGTTACGCCAAAAGCGGTTCAAGTCGTGAAGCGTACGCTGGCTGAAGTTACAGCAGTGGATGCTTCATCCGTAACACTCAAGCAGTTTAACGGCCAGACTGAAACCGTGCCTGTTAGCGGTTCGGTTAAAGTCGTAAAATCTGGCTCTACGTTAACTTCGCTGACTAGTCTTACGGTCGGTGATCGTGTTGAAATGACAAAAGATACGGATAATTCAACACGCTTCAGAGTACTAACTGTCATGAGCAAACAATTCTGGTCTTATGATGGCGTGGGTAACCAGATTTTGGTTAAACGGGAAACGACAGCAGACACAAACTATCGTTTTGCACTCGGATCAAGTGTATTTGTTCACCAGGGTGACAATACTTTAAGCGTGCAATCTCTCAGAGATAATGATAATATTGTATTGTATCTCCTGAACAATGTGATTCTGGAGATACAAAAACAGTAATCGTTTCTTTTCGAGGATCAAAAGAATGACCGTCTTGATACGGGATCTTTCCCGCATCAAGACGTTTTTTTTGCAAGCTTTTTGAGGTCCCCGCAAAGTATTCGGATGAAGCTTCGAAGTAAGGCTCCGCAGAGTGGAGTCATTTTGTGGGAGGTAGCTCTTCATGAATGCAGCGACGGTTAGGCATATACTCGAAACGATGGAAGCAATGTTTCCTGATGCACATTGCGAATTAAATCACAGCAATGCATTTGAATTGACGGTAGCTGTCCTTTTGTCTGCCCAGTGCACCGATGAAACGGTGAACAAGGTAACCGCAGATTTGTTCCAGAAGTACAAAAGCCTAGCAGATTATCTGGCGGTTCCTCTCGAAGAGTTGGAACAGGATATTCGGCGAATCGGTTTGTATCGGAACAAGGCCAAGCATATTCAGAACATGTGCCGAATTTTAATAGAGCAGTATGGCGGTGATGTACCGCAGGAACATGATCAGCTTGTGACGCTACCAGGTGTCGGGCGGAAAACCGCGAATGTAGTTGTTTCCAATGCGTTTGGAGTACCGGCAATTGCGGTAGATACTCATGTTGAACGTGTATCCAAGCGGTTGGCACTTGCAGGTTGGGATGACTCCGTACTTGAAGTCGAAAAGAAACTAATGAAGCGCGTACCCCGGGATGAGTGGACACTAACTCACCACCGGTTTATATTTTTTGGACGCTACCATTGCAAGGCACAGAACCCTGCGTGTCATATCTGTCCATTGCTGGACATATGCAGGGAAGGGAAAAAACGTATGAAAACGTCCCAAATCAGGAAAGATAAGGAACGTGTCACCACCCGAAAACGAAAAATAAATTAATGAGCAGAAAAGGATGAATAATCATGAAATGCATTTCCGTGTACACTGACAATTTTGAGGCCTTCTCCGATATTTTTGAACAAATCGTTGAACAGGAAATGGCGGAGAATGAAGAAAAAGAAGTAGAAGGCATCACAGTAAGCCATTCTGGCGACGTGCCTGAACATTACCTGGAGCGTATGTCCGTTAAACCAGAAGTTGTGGTTATGAGAGACAAAGGCAGAGACATTACAATTCTTCAGCATGGACAAGTATTTGAAATCTTGCTTCCTTCCATGGAGAACGCAGTTTCCTAAGTAGTGATTACACAATTGGGTTCTGTTGTATTAAAGAGTTAGCAGTATGCTAAATACTGAGTATAGAACGTCTGACAGATAAAACCGACTTGTTCGGTTTTATTTTTTTATAGATTTATATGTTCACAGCGCACCTGAACAATTCGGTAATTGCAAGAATAGCAATCACTAAACACGTTCTGTCTTCTGTGAAAATACGTTGATCAACGTTTTTCTTATATTTGCATTTGTATATATAGGATAGTTCAGGTATATTCCATTCAATCGTTCAAATTCAAACTTGATAATGTTAAAATAAATGTTGTAAAAGAGATAGACATCGAAACGGATGTCAAATTAGAGGAGCCAGGGGGAAGGCCAGTCATGTCCAGAACAGATTACCCAAAAGAAATGGCCAAACCTCTGCTTCCGCTGCGTGAAGCGATGGAGCAGACAGGGGACCATACGGCTGTACAGGCTTTAACGGATTTAATCAGCAAGGCGGAAACGAAACATCTGACGATTGCGTTCTGTGGTCATTTCTCTGCAGGCAAATCGAGTCTCATCAACAGTTTGTGCGGTAAGCGGGTGCTGCCTTCAAGTCCCGTGCCAACAAGTGCGAATGTGGTATCCATACGTAATGGTAAGCCGAGAGCGCTGATTTATACTACGCCAAACGTAAGCGCTGACAATGGAGCAGGAACACTTGAAGTTTCTCCAGAGGAACTGGAGGCGTATTGCAAAAATGGGGGAGCGTACAGCTCCATTGAGGTATGGGATGATATTCCCTTGCTGAAAGATGATGCTGTTCTGCTGGATACACCCGGTGTGGACTCTACAGATCGTGGGCACAGTCTTGCGACCCATTCCGCGCTCCATCTGGCGGATGTGGTCTTCTATGTCATGGACTATAATCATGTCCAGTCCGAGACGAACCTTTCATTTGCCAAAAGTTTGTCGGATTGGGGCAAACCCTTGTTTTTGATCGTGAACCAGATCGACAAGCATCGGGAACGTGAGCTTTCTTTTGAACAATATACCGAAGGGGTCGAAGCTATATTTGCAGCCTGGGAAGTTAGATATGACGGACTGTTGTTTACTTCCCTCCGCGACAAGGAGCATCGCTATAACCAGTGGGATATGCTGCCGGAACTCATTGGACACATGATGCAAGAAAAGGAAGCGTTAATTACGCACAGTTTGGCAAGTTCGGCCAGTCATGTAACGGAGCAGCACCTGACGAGAGAAGCGGAGAAACGTGAGGATGAAGAACAATCTCTGCTGGATGAGATCGGTGGTAAGGAAGGAATTGAACGCTTGGAACGGGAGCTGGAGCTTCTCGATCAACAAGCAGAAGACATTCGTACCGGGCCTTCGCGAGTGCGTGAGAAATTCCGGGCAGAGCTTGAGCCTCTTCTGGCGAATGCAAATCTTACTCCTGCGGATATTCGCGCGTCGGCTGCTGCCTATTTGGAGAGCCGCAAACCGGGTTTCAGGGTAGGCTTATTGTTCTCAGGCGGCAAAACCGAGCAGGAGAAACAACGCCGTGCTTCTGAACTGGTGCGTTTATTACAGGATCAGGCTTCCGGACAAGTGGAAGTACATATTCGTACGATGCTTAGGCAGCTGGGTGAATCCCATCAGATATGGGGAGCGGAGTGGGAGCAGGCGCTCAATACGGAGCTTCCTGCTGTGGATGAAGCACTATTGGAGATGAAACGCAGTGCCAGTGCAGAGGTATCTCCCGAGTATGTGATTCAGTTCAGTAAAGATGTGCGGGGCGAGATTGAGGCCCGCTATCGCAGGTCGGCCATGATGCTGGCCGACCGCATGCTTGAAGCGCTGGGTGCGCGAGGCGAAGCCGCGCTCCAGGCGCTGGACGCCAGCCGCGCAGCGCTGCTGGCGCAATCCGCGGCGGCGGCGCGCTACACGGCGCTCCAGCGCAGCGCCGCCGCAGAGGCAGCAGGGCTGCGCAGCCTGCTGCCTGATGCGGGCCCCCTCCCCTCCGGGCTATTGCCGGAGGTGAAGGGCCCGCACGTGCCCGCGGTGCCTGGACCGGGCGAAGCTCCCGGTCCGCATGCGGGCACGTCAGCGTCTGTGGCTACGCAGCCACAGACGCCAGAGGCACCGCCAGCGCAGCGCGCAGTCGCGGCGGCGGTGCCAGGGCCAACGGCAGCGGCTGGCGCTGAACGCCGCCGACGCCTGGACGCAGCAGCTGCACGGCTTGAAGCCGCTGCTGCGCTGGTAGAGCCGTACCCCGCCATGGGGTCGGCGGTACGGGATCTGCGTGCACGCGCGGCTTCGCTTGCGGGCGGCACGTTCACACTCGCGCTGTTCGGAGCGTTCAGCGCCGGCAAATCCTCCTTCGCCAACGCGTTGCTGGGCGAAGCTGTACTACCCGTCTCGCCGCATCCAACAACAGCGGCGATTAACCGGATCATGGCTCCTGCCGGGGGCGCGGAGCATGGAACAGCCCGGGTCCGCATGAAGACCCGGGACGCCTTCCAGGAAGACCTCGCCTATTCCTTCCGTTTGCTTGGACTGGGTGAGCCTGGAACCGAGTGGCAGAAGCGAGTACGTTCCCTCTCGCCACAGGATGTGCATCCGGCGGGGCGCCCGCATTACAGCTTTTTGCAGGCGGCAGCAGCCGGCTGGGAAGAAACAGCGGACCAGTTGGGCCAGGATGTACTGGTGGATCTGGAGGGTTACCGTAATTTTGTCGCAAACGAGAAGAAGTCCTGTTTTGTAGACAGTATTGATCTGTACTACAGTTGCGATGTGACTGAACAAGGCATTGTATTGGTAGACACACCAGGAGCGGACTCCGTGAATGCTCGTCATACGGGTGTAACCTTCAATTATATGAAGAATGCGGATGCACTCATTTTTGTGACGTATTACAACCATGCTTTCTCACAAGGCGATCGGCAGTTCCTGAATCAGTTGGGACGTGTTAAGGATAGTTCTGCCATGGATCAGATGTTCTTTGTTGTGAATGCTAGTGACTTGTCTTCCTCCGAGGAAGAACTGGAGCAGGTTCTCGATCATGTGAGCACCCAATTGCGCAGTAATGGAATTCGGGCACCACGACTCTTCCCCGTATCCAGTATATTGGCGATGGAAGGCAAGATGGCAGGTGATTCAAAGCTGCTTGAGCAATCCGGATTTATTCGTTTTGAGGAAGAGTTCAACCAGTTTGCAGGCAGAGAATTAGCCGATCTTGCCGTAGGCGGAGCTTCCGAAGAGATGGCACGTGTCATTCAGCGGCTGAAGAAACGCGCGGAGGATGCGGCTCAGGGAGAGGAAGCTTTGCAGCAGCGGCGGAATGAACTGGAGACGATCCAGGGACAATCACGCCAGCGCATCCAGCAACTTGCAGCACGATCCATGAAGGAAGAACTGTCACAGGAAACAGCAGAACTGCTCTTCCATGTGAGGCAGCGACTTGCCTATCGCCTTGGCCTATTCATGGCAGAAGCATTCCATCCATCCGTACTTCGGGAGGATCGGGGCAATCTGAAGACGGCTTTTGCGGCCTGTGGACGTGAACTGTTGCGCATGATTGCGATAGAACTTGAGCAGGAACTGCTTGCGACCACCCTCAGACTTGAACAGACAGGTCAGACTTGGCTGACAAAACAAGTTACAGATTGTATAGATGACGTCAGACAGTTATCAGGTGGGGTGGATGTGTCACTGCCACTGACCGAACGCTGGAGTACACCTGTGCTTGAAGAAGTCCGTCTGGAAGAACCGTCTGGATGGAAAAGCTATTTGAATTATTTCCGCAATCCGAAACAGTTCTTCGAAGGGGATGGGCGTCAGCGGTTACAAGAGGCGCTTGATCCGGTCCTCAAACAGATGATCATTGAAGTTCTTCCTGCTGCGCAAGACAAACTGATTCAGTTTTATGACAACCAGCTCAGTCAGTCATTGCAACACCAATCCCGTCAGTTGGAAGAACGTCTGGACGAGGCAGTGAGCGGAATTCAAGATACACTGGAGAGCGGAATTCCGGCGGAGCAATGGACCAGCTTGTCCAACCAACTGGAACAGATTGAACACCGTTAGAATCGCGGCATAACGCGTATTCTCTGGAAGTCTTTGTAAAACAAAATGAATGATACAGCAACACATTGAAAATGTTGCGAAAATCAACCTAAAAAGGCCCCTGCCGAAAAGGCATATAGGGAGCCTTTTTTTGGTACGAACAACCTGAAATAAAGAGAATATTCAAACATTTGATTGAAAGGTGGGTATTTACCTTCATTAATGCGTCAATAAGCTGAAAGCAGGCAGAATATGGTCTGTTATTCGCTTTGCCGCGAATGGGGTACGGTGATAAACTTCATAAATGTTCATAGTATTTTTGAACGACATAAGAGGAGGAGAAACATGGATGTTCTTAGGCAACTGCAAATCTTTTTTTGGGAAAAGCGAACGTATTTATTTGTATCAATCTTGTTCCTCGCCTTAGCGACCGCACTTGGGTTGGTGTATCCGTACATGCTGAGGATACTGATTGATGATGTTATTGTTCCGCGCACTTTTGAAGACGTTCCCATAATTGCCTTAACTGTGTTAGGTGTAGTGATTTTAAAAGCAGGAATGCAGTTTTTACATGGCTTTTTTGGAGGACGCTTGGGTAACTTCCTGGCGTACAGACTTCGTAACGCATGTTATGAAAAGCTTCAATTTTTATCCTTCCGTTATTATGATACGGCCAAGACAGGTGATCTGATGTCCCGCCTCACGGGAGATTTGGAAGCCATCCGTAACTTTATCGGATTTGGTTTCGCCCAGATTCTCAACATGGTATTGATGGTCGTATTCGGCGCAATCATGATGATGACCATGAGTTGGCAGCTTACACTGTTCACGCTCATATGCATCCCATTACTTGCCTTCGTTGCGCTGAGATTCGAATCCAAAATTCACCCTGCGTTTCAGGAGATGCGGCTGGCGCTCAGTTCACTGACGACAGCGGTACAGGAGAATATTACTGGCGTGCGTACGGTAAAATCCTTTGCACGTGAGCCTTATGAAGTGGAGAAGTTCTCCACACGCAATGAGCGTTACAAGACGAATCAGATTCATGCCGCAACATTGTGGAGTCACTATTTTCCGATCATGGAGATTCTTGCTTCGGTGAGCATCGTGCTGTTGCTGGTAATCGGTGGAAGAATGGTTATACAGAATACGCTGACACTTGGTGAACTCGTTGCCTTTTTCAGTTTGATCTGGTACATAATCGGTCCAATGTGGAATCTGGGGTTCCATATCAACAACTATACGCAATCGAAAGCTTCAGGTGAACGGGTGCTCGAACTGCTTAATACGCCAGTGGATGTGGAAGAAACGCAAGATCCGGTCATTGTGGAAGCAGACCAAGTGAATGGTCATGTGACATTTGATTCCGTTACCTTTGCCTACGGCAACAAAATGCCAGCGGTAACCGATATTAATTTTGATGCTGCACCCGGTTCTGTAATCGGTTTCCTCGGGGGCACAGGGTCAGGTAAATCGACGATCATTCAGCTTCTGATGCGTGCATATAACGTCAACTCGGGTACGATTAAGCTGGATGGCAAAAACATCAAAGATATAGGCATTCGCAGTTTGCGGAGTCAGATCGCTTCTGTTTTCCAGGAGACATTCCTGTTCTCATCCAGCATTCGCAATAATATTTCCTACGGACTCAAGAATGTCACCATGGATGAGATTATCCGTGCAGCCAAGCTGGCCAAGGCTCATGACTTCATTATGGAGTTCCCGGACGGATATGACACGGTGGTTGGTGAACGCGGCATGGGATTATCGGGTGGACAGAAACAGCGGATTGCGATCGCAAGGGCTTTGCTGAAAAATCCGAAAATTCTGGTACTTGATGACGCAACAAGCGCCGTGGACATGGAGACGGAACATGAGATTCAATCTGGTTTCCAGGAAGTTATGCGCGGTAGAACTACATTTATTATTGCACACCGGATATCTTCACTAAGACATGCAGATGAGATTCTGGTGCTGGATGAAGGTCGCGTGGTACAACGTGGCAAACATACCGAACTTATTGAAGTACCTGGACCATACCAGGATGTTTATAAAATTCAATACGCAGATTATATTGCCCGCGGTAAGCGGGAGGCTGGGGAGCAGGTGAATTCATGAGTGCCGAGACGATAGCAGACAGGCGCGAGGCCAAAGGGGCCTCCGAGAAGAAACTGAATGAACGATTTGTGTATCAGGATGATGAAATTATTGAAAAACCGTTTAACTGGAAAGAATTTGGACGTTTATTTGCATACATGAAACCTTATGCGAAACAACTGTTGCCACTCGTTATTCTAATGATGATTCTGGGTACCATTACGAAATTATCCGTACCTTTTCTGATCAGTCTGGCGATTGACCGGGCCATCGCACCGGCCACAGGGCTGCCAAGTATGACGATGCTTTATCTGATCGCAGGCTCCATATTCGTGTTGTATCTCATTCAGTGGGCTGCCAATACGTACCGGATCAAATTGACGAACATTATTGGACAGCGCGTTATCTACGATCTTCGCTCGGATCTGTTCAAGCATATCCAGAAGCTGTCCTTTAACTTTTTTGACAAAAGACCGGCAGGTTCCGTACTGGTGCGTGTGACGAATGATATTAACTCCCTGCAGGATCTGTTCACGAACGGTGCAGTTAACGTCATGATCGACTGCGTGCAGCTGCTCGGCATCATTGTGATCTTGCTGTTGATTAACTGGAAACTGGGTCTTGCCGTAATCATTACGGTGCCGATCATGTTTATCATCTCGACCAAACTGCGGGTGCTGATCCGTCGTGCCTGGCAGGATGTTCGCATGAAGAATTCCCGGATTAACTCTCACTTGAATGAATCCATTCAAGGGATTCGAGTGACTCAGGCGTATACACAGGAAAAAGAGAACATGAAGTATTTTGACAACATGAATCTGTCCAGCAAAAAGTCATGGGATAAAGCATCAGCGATGAACCAGGGCTTCGGACCACTGATCGAGATTACCGGCGGATTCGGGACATTAATCCTTTTCTGGTTTGGTGCCTATCTGATTCAGGATGGTCAGTTAACCGTAGGGTTACTTGTCGCTTTTGCCAACTATGTCGGCAACTTCTGGGACCCAATCAACCGTCTGGGACAGATGTACAATCAGCTATTGGTTGCGATGGCATCATCGGAGCGTATCTTCGAATTCATGGATGAAAAACCAAGTATTGCGGATAAACCAGGTGCCAAGCCACTTCCTTCTATTAAAGGAGATATCGCATTCGAAAACGTGGTGTTCGAATACGAGAAGGGCAGACAGGCGCTGAAAGGAATCAGCTTCTCGGCGGCTGCGGGACAATCAATTGCACTCGTTGGTCATACCGGTTCAGGTAAAAGTACGATCATCAACCTGATCAGTCGTTTCTATGATATATCCGGTGGACGTCTCACCATTGACGGACAGGATGTGCGGGATGTAACGGTAGAGAGTTTACGCAGCCAGATCAGTATTGTCTTGCAGGATACCTTCATCTTCTCGGGTACGATTCGTGACAATATTCGATTTGGACGATTGGATGCAACGAATGAAGAAGTGGAAGAGGCCGCCAAAGCAGTCAATGCGCATGAGTTCATTATGAAGCTGCCTGGCGGATATGATACCGAAGTGGAAGAACGAGGAAACGTATTATCCATGGGACAACGGCAATTGTTATCCTTTGCCCGTGCGCTGCTTGCCGATCCTCGCATATTGATTCTGGATGAAGCTACTGCCAGCATTGATACCGAGACAGAGCTTAAAATCCAGGAAGCACTGAAGGTATTGTTGCAGGGAAGAACGTCCTTTATGGTCGCTCACCGTCTCTCCACCATCCGGAATGCAGATAACATTATTGTCCTGGATCATGGTGAAATTAAAGAAGAGGGCAACCATGAGCAGCTTATCCAAAAACAAGGCGTATATAATGGATTAATAGAAGCTCAATACAGATTTTTGTAATAAGACCTTCGGACGGCTTTTAAAGTTAAAGTGTCTGAGCGCATATGAACGTATAATACTCTGGCGTTCTTTAGCCTGATCCTCAATAATAAGTGCATTTTATTTATTGAAGACAGGTTAGAGGATAGCCGGAGTGTTTTTTTTATCTTTAGTTCGTGTGGTATGTTATGTTTTAAAGAATGAAATCAGCATAATCGTTTAAGTCTGGAGGGAGATCAATGCAGATGGACAACAACGAAATAGATTCAAAACATTTTGATCACCTGGATCATATGAATTTTAGGCTCATTCACGTGAATTATACGACTGGTCCTGCGAAGGAGTGGCTTCTGAGGAAACACTTTATTGAAACTTACATGTTATTATTTGTAGCGAGTGGCCAAGGTTGGTTAAAGATAGATGGGACTTTCATCGAATTGAAAGCAGGCGGACTGTACATAGGTTTTCCAGGGCAGTTGATTGAGGCAAATGTGCATTCGTTGGATGAACGAGGCGTATATCACATGAGTTTTGATGTCATGTACGCACTGGAGCAGGAGGGTGGAACAGCCCTTGATATGATGAAGCAACTTTTACGTAATGAAGTGAATGGCGAGGTCAGCTCATCTTCTCCCATTGCCGTTGGTGTGATCTGTCAGATGATTTACCACCACACAATGAAGAAGGATGGCTTGCAAAGGTACTATGGTCAGATTCGTTTTCAGGAACTGTTGTATACCCTGTTTTACGACGTGGCCTGTGCAGAAAAGACGGATATGGCTTCACCGATCGAACATGTTAAAGCCTACATGGAGCAGAATTATTCCAAGAGATTAACTATTGAGGAATTAGCAAATGTGGCACGAATGAGCCCTCGACACTTCATGCGTTTATTCAAGAAAAGGTATGGCTACAGTCCAGTCGACTATTTAACGCTATATCGAATGAAACAAGCCCAGATCTTAATGAGAAATGATCACAGTTATCGACTCAAGGATGTGGCATCGTACATGGGGTACCAGGATGAGACGTATTTCCGGCGTAAATTCAAGCAAATCTCCGGGGTTCCACCGGCAGCGTTTATACGTAATAGCAAACAAAAAATTGCAGCGGTTCATTCCCTGAGCATTGGTATACTGCTTGCATTGCAGATCATTCCATGTGCCGCGCCGGCAAGTCATCCATGGACATATTATTATAGACGTAAATATGAAACGGACAAAGTTATGCCACTTGCTGAGAGTGAGACCACCTGGCTAGAACAGCTTCGATTAGTTAAGCCTGACTATATTATTACGATTGGGACGGAGTCTGAGGTTTTGCAAAGTCAGCTTCAATCCATTGCTCCTGTGTGTGACCTCCCGTGGGAAAAAGGGGATTGGAGAGAGCATTTGAGAGTTGTTGCAAGTTTTTTGGACAGGTCTGATATTGCAGAGGTATGGCTTCAAAGATATGAAGAGAAAGTAACGGTCATAAAGAATCAGCTTGCGGATTCCATACGAAAAGACAAGCTAGTTGTACTCAAATTTTATGGCGAAGAGTTGCGAGTGTTAGGCCCAAGGAGCATTGCTTCCGTTTTTTACATTGATATGCAAATGGATGGTCCCGAAGGAATTGAAACTTATTGGGAACGGGGAACAGTGAGCATTAAGGAGTTGTCTGTTCTTAACATTGAAAGAATATTACTGATTGTGGGTGATGATGAGACATCCAGGCTGACATGGTCTGTTGTGCGTAAGTCTGAAGAGTGGCTTGAGCTGTTAGCGATACAGAATGGCGTAATAGATGTCCTTTTGTCGAGCGTCCTGCTGGACTACACGGCGTTTACCCATGAGCTTATGTTGGATGAAATATTAAAGTTATGGCAAGATCGTCCATGGCAAAAAGTCTGAATAGTCAATATCATGCCTGAACATATTTGATTATACTACTCCTATATCGTAGTGATAATGATAATTATTATTGATTAGACATTGTCATATATTAATGACCTATAGGGGGTACATACAGAATGAGATTCAGATGGTTAACCGTCATATGTGCAATGATGTTGATGCTCGTTATTTCGGCTTGCGGGGCAGCAGGTAAAGAAGCGTCCACGAGTGAAGGACAAGAAGCGGGTACCACCAATTCTTCAGCGACAGAAGCAAGTCAGGTGAAGAAAGTGGACACGGAAATGGGAGAGATTGAAATCCCGATAAACCCACAAAAAATAGTGGGTCTGTCTGTGGTATATCCAGAATTTTTATATTCACTTGGGATTGTACCCATTGCTGTTCAGAACTATCATGAGGAGTTTCCTTCTTACTTACAGGAACCGTTCACAAACACGATGAAAATGGGAATCGGAAGAACACCTAATTTTGAAGCCCTCATGGAGGCAGCTCCGGATTTAATTATCGCTCCTGACTGGTGGTCCAAAAAGGACTATGATCAGCTTACGCTGATTGCACCTACCGTACTTTTACCACAGCGTGATGATTGGCGTGATGAACTGCGGGATATGGCCAAAATTCTGGATAAAGAAGAGCAGGCAGAAAAGGTTATTCAGGATTTGGTCGCTAAGGAGAAGGTAGCTGCTGACAAATTGCATAAGCTGATCGGTGAAGAGACTGTTCTCTACATTAGAGTGATGGAAAAAGAAATTGTACTGCATGGAGAGAATCTTGACCGAGGAAACTTTGTCCACAAACGATTGGGAATGAAACCACTTCCTAATTTCCCGAAAGATCAAACGGCCATGTCCGTATCCTTGGAAGTACTGCCTGAATACGACGCAGATCATCTGATCGTTCAGCTGGATGATGATACTAATCCGGAAATTAAAAAGAAATTTGAAGATATGTTATCGTCATCGTTATGGAAAAATCTGAAAGCAGTCAAGCAGAACCATGTTTACATGGTGGGTGGCAAGGAATGGTTCAACCTGGGAATGTCCCCGCTTGCCGACGAATATGTCATTGATGATATTGTAACTGCTTTTGAAGAAAAAAATAAATAAGGCAAACCGTACGTTACCAGAATCTCTCTAATTCATAATTAAATTAACAGGGTGTGTTCAAGATGAATGAAGAAGATATTTACGATGTAACCATCATTGGAGGCGGACCTGCCGGCATGTATGCGGCTTTTTATGCAGGGATGCGTGATATGAAAGTAAAGATCATTGAAGGTAAAGACCAGCTTGGTGGTTTTCTGCACACCTATTCGGAAAAAACAATTTGGGATGTAGGCGGTCTGCCGCCTATGAAATGTTCGAAGTTGATCGAGTGGCTTGTTCAGCAGGCCAATACGTTTAACCCGACGGTAGTATTGAATTGTAAAGTGGAAAGGTTCACTCGAATGGATAACGGAATATGGAGGATGTATACCACTGGAGGAGAGATACATTATACTCGTACGATCATTGTTGCAGTAGGCCGTGGTATCGCAGAGATTCAGAAGCTGGAGCTTCAGGAGCCGATTGAATATGAGCAAGAGAATCTTCATTACACCGTGCAAAATCCAGAACATTTTTCCGGGAAGCGTGTACTCATTTCGGGTGGAGGCAACAGTGCAGTAGACTGGGCAATTGAACTTGCTCAACTTGCTCGCAGTGTAGTTGTAATTCACCGGAATAATGAGTTCCGTGCAATGGAACGAAATGTCAGTAAGATGAACAATATAACGGATGTGAGAACACCATACAGCATCACGCAGCTTCATAATAATGGTAAGCGAATCCAGCAGGTTGTGATTACGCAGATGGAAAGTCAGGCCAATGTCGTGTTGGAAGTGGATGAAGTCGTTGTTAGTCACGGATATAAAAGCAATCTAAGTGATCTGGCCAGTTGTGGGCTGAAGATGGACGATGGAATGGTTCGAATGAGCCACGATGCACAGACGAGTCTTCCAGGTGTTTTTGCAGCAGGGGACTGTTCGACCCACGAGAGCAAAGTCAGACTCATTGCCGGAGCCTTTAATGATGCGATTGTTGCAGTCAATAGTGCGAAGCAATACATGACTCCAGACGCACCCAAGATGGCTTACGTTTCCTCACATAATGAAATTTTCAGAGAAAAAAATCGACAAATCCCAAGATTTTAAATTTGGGATTTTTTTGTGCACCCCGATTCTCTGAAATATTAAAATCTTCCCTTTTAACTTTTCCTTAATTCTGGGAGGAATGGAAAGAGTATTGAATCTGTGAGCGGTAATTGTAAAATTTGATCGAAAAAACACAAAAAATCTTGTAAAATTCACAAGAAAAATAGGGAGCACTCTTGCAATCTTTAACCAAAACCCCGAAAATAGAGAGACAGATATATAGAAGATTTCTCTTTGGGAGGATTGGAAAGAACATGTGGGGTGCTCCTTTTACGGCTCAAGCCAAAAAAATGCTGCTATTAGGCAGTGGAGAATTGGGAAAAGAGGTCGTTATTGAGGCCCAACGACTGGGAGTAGAGACGATCGCAGTTGATCGTTATGAGAACGCACCTGCAATGCAGGTCGCGCACCGGTCTTATTGCATCGACATGCTGGATGCCGAAGCTTTGAAACAATTGATCCGTAAAGAAAAACCTCATTACATCGTACCTGAGATTGAAGCTATTGCAACAGAAGCTTTACTGGAGCTTGAGGAAGAGGGATTTTGTGTAGTACCTACTGCCCGTGCTGCACGTCTAACGATGGATCGCGAAGGCATCCGTCGTCTTGCAGCCGAACAATTGAAACTTCCGACAGCTGATTACCTTTTTGCGGACAACCTGGAACAACTTCAGGAAGCCGTACGTGAGCTTGGCACACCTTGTGTCATTAAACCATTGATGAGTTCTTCCGGCAAAGGGCAGAGTGTATGCCGTACACCGGGGGATGTGGAGGATTGCTGGAACATTGCTCTTTCGGGAGCTCGTGGCAAATCCGTTCGTGTCATCGTGGAGAGCTTTGTGCAATTTGATAGTGAGATTACATTACTTACCGTCAGGTCTGTATCAGGCACCGTATTTTGTCCTCCGATTGGCCATATTCAAAAGGATGGGGATTATGTCGAATCGTGGCAGCCTCATGCAATGACGCCTGAGCAATGGAAACAGGCTTGTCATATTGCCAAATCCGTTACGGATGAACTTGGCGGCTATGGACTGTTTGGAGTGGAATTGTTCCTAACATCGGATGGTGTTGTGTTCAGCGAGGTATCTCCTCGTCCGCACGACACAGGTATGGTTACAATGGTGACGCAAGACAGTTCCGAGTTTGCGCTGCATGTACGTGCAATTCTTGGTTTTCCGGTCACAGGTGTACATCTGTTGACACCGGGAGCTTCAGCAACGCTGAAAGCTAATGATGAAACATCTGACTTTACTGTAGGCGGGATTGAAGAAGCACTGGCTCTTCCTCGTACTCAGATTCGTGTATTTGGCAAACCTGAGACGAAGGTAGGACGCCGAATGGCTGTAGCGCTAAGTGCTGGCCAAGATGTGGAAGAAGCTCGTAAAACAGCGGTGCAAGCCGCTAATATGCTGAAAGTGGAGGTAAATCATGTCCAATAATGTTGAGGCCCCTGTACTGATGATCCGAGAGTGTGAACTGCGAGATGCTGAAGCGGTAACAGGATTGATGCGAGAGGTCAGCTATCCGACAACAGCTAATGTCATGAAAGAACGCATTGAATGTTTGGAAACCAATCCAAACGCATGCATGCTTGTTGCCGAAGTGGATGAACAAATTATTGGTGTGATTGGCTTGCAATGTGTGCAAAGTCATGCCTATCCAGAACCTGCCGCACAAATTACTTCCCTGATTGTAGGTCAAGAACATCGTGGTGGTGGTATTGGCCGTCGTCTGATGGCTCGAGCCGAAGATTGGGGCAGACAGCAAGGTGGTAAACAACTGTTTGTCACAGGTGCGAACCGTGAAGTGACTTCAACAACGTACTCTTTTTATGAGCACATTGGTTTCCAGAAGAGAGGCTATCGGTTCAGTAAGGTTCTTCTATAGTATAAAAAGGTCTTTCCTACAACATTAAATTCTCATGATATCCTGATCTGCATGTTCTGGTGTAGTGACTGATAAATAAATGGTGAAGCGACATTCGACTAGCTTTGTTAGTCTGAATGTCTTTTTTTTATGGCTAAAAAATGACAAAAAAGTTACTTTTCCATATTTTATAGGTTCACAATCTCTTGTTGAATTGATATACTGCTAGAGTATTAATTACAAAGTTGTAATAACTAATTTTAAGGAGATGAATGAATTTGAAAAAGAAATGGATGAAAACTGTCGTAACGAGTAGTCTGACAGCCGTACTGGCCGTAGGGGTAATGCTCCCTGCTTCCGCGTCTGCTGCAGATTCAACATATAAGACTACCACAACGTATAAAATTACAAGTACAGACAGCCTGAAAGCATATATCGAACAGTGGCTCAAACAAAACGGATACACTGTATCCGAGGGACAAATTGTAGAGAAGCCTGCTACGCAGCCTGATCAAACGACCAAACCTGCTGAGCCGACTACAAAGCCAACTCAGCCGACAACTAAGCCTGAGCAACCGGCTAAACCAGCACAACCAACACAAGAAGAAAAACCGGCAACCACGCCAGCTAAAGATTCTTCAAACACAGGTAATACCGGTAACAATACAAGTAATAATGACAGCGAAAGCACACAATCCGACTTTGCTACGCAAGTTGTAAAGCTTGTGAACGCTGAGCGTGCCAAAGCAGGTCTGAGCGCACTGACTTCAGATGCTCTTCTGGACAAAGTAGCTGTAGCCAAAGTAAAAGATATGAGCAACAATAACTATTTTGATCACCAGTCACCGACGTATGGTTCTCCGTTTGATATGATGAAACAATTCGGAGTAACTTACAGCTATGCAGGTGAAAACATTGCCAAAGGACAAAAAACACCTCAGGAAGTTGTAACAGCCTGGATGAATAGTGCAGGACACCGTGCCAATATTCTGAGCAAAAACTTTACACATATCGGTGTAGGGTTCTACAACGGATACTGGGCTCAAGAGTTTATCGGTAAATAAGTAATTATAATGAAGTAAATAAAAATTTGTATATCAAAAGGTTATGCCAGCACAGTTGAAATCTGTGTATGGCATAACCTTTTTTCCGTTAAATGACATATAGAAAATGAATTCTGCGAATGTAGCGGCAAAATTTGCAAATTAACGACAGAACATTTATGTTATTTAGGAATAGCATCATCAAGGCGTGTCTTGAAAACTCCGAAGCAAGCGGATTTTCAGACACGCCTTGATGTAAAGTCATTATAAATTATTAAGCACCCAGACTGGTGTACATGAGCGGAGATGTGATGATGAAAAAGAAAAAAAGCCTTGATTCAGCACCATGGATCTGGAGAACCGTCAGTACAGTATCCATCTTGGCAACCTTGCTGTTGTTATTTGGATTTGGATACGCTATAAAAGACGTGATTTTCCCCGAGGGAGATTCAGCGTTAACTACAGGCCAGGAGGCAACTGCTCCATCTAGGGATAAGGAAGGTGAACCGGCCGTAGTGGAAGATGGCAAGATTCGGATGGCCGTCATCGGTGATTCCTTGGCAAGAGGTACGGGGGATGATGAGGGACTTGGTTTTGTGAGACGTGCAGGGAACTTGCTTAAAGATAAAGGATATGTTGTTCAGGTTCTAAATAATCTGGGTGTAAACGGGTTGAGAACGGATGCTTTATTGGAAAAACTCGATGAGCAAGGCGTGCGTTACGTCCTACAGCAGTCCAATTTTATTTTGCTATCCATTGGCGCGAATGATCTGTTCCAGGGAGGGCAAGTTCTACAGGGGGAAGATCCGCCAACAGCAGAGCAGCTGGCAGCGGCTTTACCGGAAACGTCAAAACGCCTTCAAGAGATTTTGAAGAAAGTCAAAGAAATCAATCCCGATGCACAGATTGCGTACATAGGGTTGTACAATCCATTTGGTGATGTGAAAGAATTGGAGAAGCCAGGGAATGCGGTTGTTGCCGCTTGGAACGATGCTGCACTGGCTATTTTAAACAATGAGGATAAGATGACACTTGTCCCTACATTCGATTTATTTGAAAATCATCTGGGGGAGTATCTCTCGTCAGATCATTTTCATCCAAACGGCCAAGGTTATGAGCAAATTGCAATTCGGATTGCACAGGAATTCCAGGCGGATACACCGGCAGAAGGGAGCGGAAAATAAATGGCAGAGCAGCAGTATGATTCCGTCCTGTCTGTACAGCATCTGAAGAAGCGGATCGGGCGCAAGTGGATCATTAAAGACGTTACATTTGACGTGAAACCCGGTGAAATCTTTGGATTTCTCGGTCCTAACGGTGCGGGAAAAACAACAACGATACGGATGCTGGTGGATCTGATCAAACCGACAGAAGGGAAAATTAAAGTCTGTGGTTATGATGTGAATCGGGACCCTGAGCGTGCTTTGAAGTATGTAGGCTCCATTGTTGAAAATCCTGAGGTATACACCTATCTGACCGGATGGGAGAACCTGGAACATTTTGCCCGCATGCAACCGGGAGTGGACAATGATCGTATCCAGGAAGTTGTGGATATTGTACGATTGGATCAGCGTATTCACGATAAAGTCAGAACCTACTCCCTGGGTATGCGTCAGCGGCTCGGTATTGCACAAGCGCTACTAGGGCGGCCTCGTCTGCTCATTCTGGATGAACCGACGAATGGTCTTGATCCAAAAGGAATTAAGGAACTTCGTGTCTTTATTAAACAACTTGCGAGTGAAGGCATGGCTGTATTTGTCAGCAGTCACTTGTTAAGTGAGATCCAACTGCTCTGTGACAGAGTAGCAATTATTAGTGCGGGTCGTGTGCTTGCTGTTGGAGGCGTAAGCGAACTGATTGAAGATCATTCCAAGTTGGCGATATGGCATGTATCCCCACTGGAGCAAGGCAAAAAAATGTTATTGGATGCAGGCATTGCTCTGGTAAGTCGACCTGCGGATGTGATGGATGATACCATTGTTGCGGGCCTTGGTCCCAACGCTGTGGTTGCCGAGATGCATGAAGATCGAATTCCTGATATGGTACAGCAGATGGTTCAATCTGGTGTACAGGTTGAAGGGGTACAGCGGATTCAGCCTACGCTTGAACAACTATTCTTAAAAATGACAGAAGGTGAATCCATTGAGTAATATCATGCCGCTGATCCGGAATGAAACGATTAAGATGGTGAAGAAAAAACGGCTTTATATTATATTTATTGTACTTGCGATCCTGGTACCGATGTTTACGTATGCCCAGATGAAATCTGCGGAGAATAATCGTGACAAATTCGGAGGCGATTGGCGGCTTGAACTGCAACAGGCCATTACAGACAATCAAAACTCGCTCGGTAGCGATCGCGTGCCAGAAGAGTACAAGAAATATAGAACCGTGTATATCCAGCAGATGCAGTATTATCTTGAAAATGACATCAATCCCAAAGAACCGGGTGGTGTTACCTTTACACGGGAGTTCATGAACAATGCAGTTGGATTGTTTATTCCACTGTTAATCATGGCCATTGCTTCAGATCTTGTTTCAGGTGAACGTACCACAGGTACGATTAAAATGCTTTTAACGCGTCCGGTTAGGCGCTGGAAAGTGCTTCTGAGCAAATTAATTACGCTGATTATGTTTGTTTCGATCATCGTGGTATCAGCCTACATTATATGTTATGTCATATCGGGTGCGGTCTTTGGCTACAAAGGCTTCAACATGCCAATCTTCACAGGATTCAAAGTTGTGGGAACAGATGTTGATATGTCGGCAGTGCATGCTGTAGACCAGTGGTTGTATATGCTTATGCAGGCTGGACTGATCTGGTTTGTGAGTGTAATCGTGGCTATGCTTGCATTTATGGTATCCGTACTTGTACGGAGTACAGCTGCAAGTATCGTGATTATGATGGCTGCTCTGATTGCAGGAACAATCTTGACCAGTATGGCTGCATCCTGGCAGACAGCGAAATATCTGTTCATGGTTAACCTCGAACTTCCTGATTATTTGTCAGGTGGATTACCACCAATCGAGGGTATGAATTTAGGTTTTTCTCTTATTGTGCTTAGTGTTTGGGGCGTTGCTTCACTCATTGTGTCATTCCTTGTCTTTACGAAACGGGATATCTTGAATTAAAATGGACAAGGATAAGAAAACATCTGTTTGCATTTTAGGCATTTTTTTAGTTGCAAGTTAAGAAGGGGGAGCATGAATGGTCGAGCAAATCGATATGTCGGCAGGTTCGACAGGCGGAGGACAGGGGTCTTCAGGCTACGACGCGGACGACATTCAAGTACTTGAAGGGCTGGTAGCGGTACGGAAACGGCCGGGGATGTACATCGGCAGCACCAGCACTTCGGGTTTACATCATTTGGTATGGGAAATTGTCGACAATGCTGTCGACGAACATCTCGCCAAATTCTGCTCCAAAATCGATATCACGCTGCATAAGGACGGTTCTATTACGGTTCAGGATAACGGAAGGGGAATTCCGACAGGTATACATAAAACAGGGATTCCTACTCCCCAGGTCGTGTTTACGATTTTGCACGCAGGCGGAAAGTTCGGTGGATCAGGATACAAAAAATCAGGCGGTTTGCACGGTGTAGGTGCGTCAGTTACTAACGCATTGTCCGAGTGGCTTGAAGTCGAGATTTTCCGTGATGGCAAGATTCATCGTCAGCGATTCGAGTATTGGAAGGACAAAAAAGGGATTGAACATGTCGGTGAACCGGTCTCCGGTCTCGAAGTGTTGGGCAATACCAATCGGACAGGTACGAAAGTGACATTCAAACCGGATATTCGGGTGTTCCAGAATGGCATTCAATTTAATTATGATACATTGGCAGAACGCCTTCAGGAGATTGCTTTTCTGAATTCAGGTTTGAAAATTGTGCTCAAGGACGAACGTTCGGGCAATCAGGATGAATACATGTATGAAGGCGGAGCAAGCCAGTTTGTTGCTTTTCTTAACGAAAATAAAGATGTGTTGCATGATGTTATTCACTTCTATGCGGAGAAGGATGACATTGAAGTCGAAGTGGCAATTCAGTATAACGCGGGTTATACAGAGACACTGGCTTCGTTCGTGAACTCGATCCCTACTCGGGGTGGCGGTACTCATGAGACCGGATTCAGGGCTGCGTATACCCGTGTAATGAATGATTACGCACGGCGTACCAGCATGATCAAGGAAAAAGATAAAAACCTCGAAGGTAATGATCTGCGTGAAGGCATGATGGCCGTCATCAGTGTTAAAATGTCAGAGGTTGAGTTCGTAGGTCAGACGAAGGATCAGCTTGGGAGCGCGACTGCGCGGAGTGCTGTGGATTCGGTCGTGTCCGAGAATATTCAGCGGTTCCTGGAAGAAAACCCGCAGGTAGCGCAAACGTTAATTCGCAAAGCGGTGCAAGCCTCCAGAGCCAGAGAAGCAGCTCGCAAAGCACGTGATGATATGCGTACAGGCAAGAAACGCAGTGAAAGTTCCAACCTGAACGGTAAGTTAACGCCGGCGCAATCCAAGGATTTTACCCGAAATGAGTTGTTTATTGTCGAAGGTGATTCCGCGGGTGGTTCTGCCAAACAGGGACGCGACTCGAAGATTCAGGCGATTCTGCCCCTCAAGGGAAAACCGCTCAATCCGGAAAAATCGAAGCTGGCGGACATTCTCAAAAATGAAGAGTACCGCGCCATAACCGCGGCGATCGGGGCGGGCATAGGAACCGAATTTGCAGTTGAAGACAGCAATTATTCCAAAATTATCATTATGACCGATGCGGATACGGACGGCGCACATATTCAGGTGCTGTTGTTGACCTTCTTTTATCGTTATATGAAGCCTTTAATTGATGCAGGCAAAGTATATATTGCTCAGCCGCCATTGTACAAACTTACTCGTAAGTCTGGTAAGCTCGCGAGTGTTCGATATGCATGGACGGATGAAGAACTGGCGAATTATATGAAGGAATTCGGTAATAATGTTGAGCTTCAACGTTATAAAGGTCTTGGTGAGATGAATCCGGATCAACTGTGGGAGACAACAATGAATCCGGAAACTCGTGCGATGTTGAAGGTACAGATTGTTGATGCAGCAAAAGCAGAACGTCGTGTATCTACGCTCATGGGTGATAAGGTTGATCCGCGGAAACGCTGGATTGTAGAGAACGTCGACTTTACAGAGTACGAAGAATAGAAGGTGCTTGGAATGAGTCCATCAGAACAATTTATGCCGGCCTTTCTCGAAGAGGTCGTAGGGGACCGTTTCGGTCGCTACTCCAAATATATTATTCAAGATCGAGCCATTCCGGACGTCCGGGATGGATTGAAGCCAGTACAACGGCGTATTCTGTACGCCATGTACGATTCAGGTAATACGCCTGACAAGACTTACCGCAAGTCTGCCAAAACCGTTGGGGACGTAATGGGTAATTATCATCCACATGGTGACTCCTCCATCTATGAGGGCATGGTGCGGATGGCTCAACCATGGAAAATGGGCCATATGCTCGTGGACGGTCATGGTAACTGGGGATCACAGGATGATGACCCGGCAGCGGCGATGCGGTATACGGAGGCCCGTTTGTCGCCCATCGCGATGGAGATGCTTCGCGATATCGAGAAACGGACGGTTCTGTTTAAGGATAATTTTGATAATACAGCCAAAGAACCGGTTGTATTGCCATCCCGTTATCCGAACTTGCTGGTTAATGGTGTCAGCGGTATCTCCTCAGGGTTTGCAACGGAGATTCCTCCACACAATTTGCGTGAGGTCATTGATGCTTCCATCGCTGTGATGGAGAAGCCGTCGATTGAGCTGGACGAGATCATGATGTTCATGAAGGGTCCAGACTTTCCAACCGGCGGATTGATTATGGGTGGTGACGGCATCCTGGATGCTTATCGCACAGGTAAAGGACGGATCTATATCCGGTCCAAAACCGAGATTGAAAATATGCGCGGTGGCAAACAGCAAATTGTCATTACCGAAATTCCTTATCAAGTCGTGAAGTCGCGTCTGGTTACAGCGATGGAGAACATTAGACTTGAGAAAAAAGTCGAAGGTATTGCCGAAGTGCGTGATGAGAGCGGACGTGAAGGGCTACGGATCGTGGTTGAGCTGAAAAAAGAAGCGGACGCACAAGGTATTTTGGCTTATTTGCTGAAGAAAACCGACCTTCAGGTCACTTATAACTTCAATATGGTTGCGATTGTGAATAAAGCACCACAGCAAATGGGATTGAAATCAATTCTGGAGGCTTACATTGCCCATCAGCGGGAAGTTGTCACATTCCGTACCCGGTTTGAGCTGGAGAAAGCGGAAGACCGTGCACATGTGCTGGAGGGCTTGGTTAAAGCTCTTAACATCCTTGACGAGGTCATTGCAGCGATCAAAGCGTCCAAGAATCGGCAGGATGCTCAAAATAACCTGATGTGGATGTTTGGATTCACGGAACGTCAAGCGGATTCCATCCTTACTTTGCAATTGTATCGTTTGACGAATCTGGAGATTAATTCTCTGGAGAAGGAACTCGGTGATCTGATGAAAAAGATTGCGCAATTACGATCCATTCTGGATAGTGACCGCAAGCTTATCGGAGTCATCCGCAAGGAATTGATGGAGATTCGTGAGAAATACGGTATAGACCGTCGTTCTGCGATCCAGGGTGAAGTGGAAGAACTCAAGGTGAATCTCGAAGTACTTGTGAATGCAGAAGATGTATTTGTGACGTTATCCAAAGAAGGATACGTGAAACGTACAGGCATGCAGTCCTTTACACGTTCTGGTGGTGAACGGAGCGGAAGTGGTGTAAAAGACGGCGATTATATCGCTCAGGTTCTGGAAGTAAATACGCTTGAGAATCTGCTTGTCTTTACGAGGAAAGGTCAGTATTTCCTGTTACCTGTTCATCAGGTACCTGAGTTCAAGTGGAAAGACCCGGGCACAGCCATTGTGAACGTCATTCCTCTTGCGAAAGACGACCGTATTGCAAGTGTGCTTGCTGTGAAATCCTTTGAAGAGCCGAATCATAGTCTGGTCTTCGTTACACGAAGAGGACAGGTGAAGCGGACGGAACTGAAGGATTACGTTACCAAACGTTCCGGCGCAGTTGCAGCTTGTAAAGTGGGTAAGGACGATGAAGTGTTATCTGTACATCTGAGTACGGGTGACCAAGATATTATGTTGATTACAAAAGAAGCCATGGCGATTCGTTTCCGTGAGGATGAGGTCAATCCAATGGGACGTGTATCCGGTGGTGTTCGTGGCATTCAGTTGAGAGATACAGATGAAGTTGTATCCGCCCTATGGGTTGCAGGAGATGAAGGTGAAGTTGCCGTGTTGTCCGATTTGGGATATGGTAAACGTTCATTACTGCTGGATTATGCTGTGCAGAGTCGTGGAGGCAAGGGACTTGCCACATTCGAGTTCAAGGAAGGCAAACGCGTGAAACCGAATGGCAGTCGTATTGTTGGCGCTTTTTATTGCAAAGAGCAACGCAACATCACTGTCATGACCAAGGAAGGCCACGTGCATCCGATCTCTTCGGAAGGTGTTCCGATTACGGAACGCAAACATATTGGCAAACTGCTCGTTCCTGTGGATAAACAGGACGAGATCGTTGAACTTCTGAGGGACTTCAATGAGAATCAGCCAGCATCAACTTGATAAAGAGTAAGCATAAAAGACTTTTCGCAGCGCAGCTAATCCTGTCATGCGAAGAGTCTTTTTTTGTTGTTCGAAGGCGGATTAGAAGAGCACATCCATGCGAAGTTTAACAACCTTCGTCGATTACGGTCGATCGCTAGGAAAATGAAAAAAGGCAGCAGGAATGCGGCTTTGGAGGGCGAAAACTTAAGCAGGTGAAGTGATAACCGGTTGCAGAGAGGAGCGATGCAAGATGTATAATTCCGATTTTGCCAAGTGCTGGTCCAGACTAACCAAAGATTATAAACTGCATATGGATCAAGAGCTGGCCCCCTCATTGACGGAGGCTCAGCTAGCTGTCCTGGAGGTGCTTGAGGATCATCAGAAGATGAAACCTTCGGATCTGATTCCTTATCTGGCGACTACGCCAGCTGCCGTAACCATGCTGCTCGATCGGATGGAAAAGAATGATCTGATTCGCAGGAATCGGGATAATCAGGATCGACGCATTGTCTGGGTTTCTCTTTCCGATAAAGGAAGAATGGAAACAGAGCGGGGGATTTCCATCCGCAATGAATTCATGAACTCTGTTCTCAGTAACATATCGATGCACAATCAACAATTGCTGGTATATCTGTTAGGCAAAATGACAACACCTAAAACGAAAGAGCCTGCATTATCCACTTCGGTATAATACAATGCTGATTATTCTGAGTAACCATAGGAGTACCTGCTCGTTTCGTGCAGGAGCCCTATGGTTATTTTATTTACAAATTACATATGATACACATTGTGTCCAGGTTAGTTGAGGAAAGGGGCAAGGAAATCACACATTTTAGTATGCCCCAATATTATTTTGTTGATTTCATATGTAAAGAGTTGACTATGTAAATATTTTTGTTATAATAAATAATTGTTCCCCTGATATTTCGTGTACGAAATATTATATTCCATAAGTAAAAGGGTGAAACAATGACTGATACGTATGAAGTATTCTATATTATCAATTCGTTCCGCCAAGTGAATCAAATGCTTTTTCGAGCATTCTGGAATGAAAACAAGGAGATCGAGTTGACTTCGATTCAGTTTATGGTGTTATCCATCCTGAGGGAGCGTCCTTCCATCGGCATCAACGAAGTAGCTGAGCTATGCCATATGGGTAGCAGTTCCATGAGTGCTGTTGTGGAGCGGCTCGTCAAGGGCGAGTATATCGTTCGGACACGTTCTGATGCTGACCGCCGATCCGTTAAACTTCAGATCACGGATAAAGGGGAGCAGGCCCAACAGGAAACCCACCATCTGTGGATGGAGAGAGTGTCACCCATTCTGGATATATCGAAGGAAGACCTTGAGCACCTACTTAGAATTCATAGTCAAATGATTGAAAAGTTACAAGGAAGAGAGATGAACAACATATGAGCACGACTACTGCTGCAGCTCCATCCTCCGCGATGGACAACATCAAGAAAGGCCCGATTGTAGCGGCATTGTTAATTGGTGCCTTCGTGGCATTCCTGAACCAAACCCTGATGAACGTAGCTCTTCCTAAAATTATGGAAGACCTCGCGATCAATGCAAACAAAGCCCAATGGTTAACCACGGGTTACATGCTCGTCAACGGTGTACTGATTCCGGTTACGGCATATCTGATTGCGAAATTTTCAACTCGTCAAATTTTCATTACAGCCATGACTCTCTTTACCATAGGGACGTTAGTCTGTGGTCTTAGTCCAACCTTTACGATTCTAATGGTGGGTCGTGTCATTCAGGCTGCGGGTGCAGGTATCCTGATGCCTCTGATGACCGTTGTATTCCTGACCATCTTCCCGATTGAGAAACGTGGTCAGGCCATGGGAACCATGGGGATCGCGATGATTCTGGCTCCTGCGATTGGGCCTACACTTTCAGGTTATGTAGTTGAGCACTATTCCTGGAGATTATTGTTCTACATCATCTTGCCATTCTCTATTATTGCAACGGCAATTGGTATTGCTTTTGTCAAAAACGTAACACGCCAGTCCAGACCTAAACTGGATTATCCAGGCGTTATTTTATCTACACTTGGTTTTGGCAGTTTGCTTTACGGATTTAGTGATGCGGGTACTGATGGATGGGGCAGTGCAATTGTCATTGGATGTCTCGTGGTAGGTGCGATTTCCCTGATTCTGTTCGTTATTCGTCAATTGACAACAGATCATCCGCTCCTTGAATTCCGTATCTTCAAGTACAATATGTATTCTTTAACGACAATCATCAATATGCTTGTGACAATGGCGATGTTTGCAGGTATGATCCTGCTTCCAATTTTCCTGCAAAACATTCGTGGTTTCTCACCAATTGAATCAGGACTTCTGATGATGCCTGGTGCGATATTGATGGGGATCATGTCTCCGATCACGGGTCGCATATTTGATAAGGTAGGCGCTCGCTGGCTTTCAGTTGCAGGTCTTGCCATTACGGCAATTACAACATTTGGACTGAGTCGTCTGGCCATCGACACGACTTACGGTTACATGATGTTTATCTACACGGCTCGTATGTTCGGTATGTCGATGCTGATGATGCCGATCCAGACAGCAGGTCTGAATCAACTGCCTCAACGTCTGAACGCGCATGGTACTGCGATGTCCAACACATTGCGTACGGTTGCCGGAGCGATCGGTACAGCCATTCTCGTTACCATCATGAGCAGCAAGCTCAAAACACATCTGGCCGATGCAGTGGCTGCGGGTCAGGTTGATCCTACTGATAAGACAGCGATGATAGCTGCTACAGCAGATGCAACAATATATGGTGTTAACTATGCATTCATCGTGGCTACCGGAATGACCGTGGTTGCTTTAATTATGGCGTTCTTTATTCGTAAAACGAAACCAGCTGTTGAACCTGTTACTGTAGAACAGGAAAAAGCGACGGCTACCGCATAACAAATATCAGATAAAAGCTAAAAAAAGAGAACTCTAGCAGTTGAAAAGGGGTAGCCCCTAACTGCCTGAGTTCTCTTTTTTGGTGTGCTGAAATATGGAGAGAGGAATCTTATTCGGGCTGGATCGTTGGATCGATAAGAAATACAGGATCGGGCTCATGTCCGAACCGTTTGAGATTAATGGTTCCGTTTAGTTGGAACTCCACACCTTCGCTAATCAGTTCTGTTTCCTGCATCATGCGCGAGTGTTCATCCGGTATGGAGATTTCGCCTTTTGCGTTGACGACACGGTGCCAGGGCAGACGTTCCTTGCGGCTCATCGAGTGGAGGATTCGTACGACTTGTCTCGCGGCTCTTGGACTACCGGCATGGGCTGCAATCTGACCGTAAGTCATCACTTTACCTTCAGGAATCGCCGCAATAATCGCAATGACTTGTTTGGTAAACGGGGTCATCAAAATGTCTCCTCTCTGTATGTTAGGCATATAGCTGGAAATATTAAAAAACGTGTCGTCAGATACAGAATCTGAACGACACGTGATATGGACAGATCTAACCTGATCCTGTGTACTTATAGAGGTTGTTCAAAAGCTTTTTGGTACACTGCAGCAGGCCATTCTGCCCAGGGAAATTCTCTTGCAGGCAAGGATTGCAGAATGACTTCTTCCTTGGTAACTGGATGGGGGAAGGCTGCAATCACAGACCATAGCGCAATCTGTTGCCCGGGTTTATTCACGCTTGCACCGTACTTCTGATCCCCGTACAGAGGACAGCCGACTTCTTTCATTTGCACCCGAATCTGATGAGATCTGCCGGTGTGCAGTTCGATATGGACGAGGCTGTAACGGTCTGTCTCCCCAATAACGCGGTAATCGAGAACGGCATCCTTACCACCAGCTGTACCCTTAGGTACAACCGTAACAGTATTCGTGCGTGCATCCTTCAGGAGCGTATGTTTTAACGTTCCCTGTTGTGCAGGCAGCTTGCCATGTACAACTGCCGCATATATTTTACGGAAATGACGTCCCCGCACTGTCTCGGACAATCTCGAAGCTGCTTTGGATGTCTTGGCAAAGATCATTGCCCCTCCAACAGGACGATCAAGTCGGTGTACCAACCCGAGATAGACATTGCCAGGTTTGTTATATCGTTCTTTCAGATCCTGTTTCAGCAATGTAAGCAAATCCGGATCACCTGATGCATCTTCCTGGGTAGGTACATTGACCGGCTTCGTAATGCCTAATAGATGGTTGTCTTCAAACAGAATCGGAATTGCATCATGATCATGCCGATGTTCTGACATGATTAGGACTCCCAACGGCCCAGAATACCACAAGGCAGATCAAGACCACTGCGTGTGATCGGCAGCCCGATTTCACCTGCAGTAATGTCACCACCGTACTGAGCAGACATTGTCATGGTTAACATGTTACGCAGAACCGTGGAGGAGATACCCGTGGTGTAGGAGTTAACCAGCATGAATAATGGATTATCCGACAGGATTGTCATACATGATTTCAAGAATGGATAAAGGTTCTCTTCCAGTTTCCATGTCTCTCCATTCGGACCACGGCCATAAGAAGGAGGGTCCATGATAATGGCGTCATAACGATTTCCACGTCGTTGCTCCCGTTGTACGAATTTGAATACATCATCTGTAATAAAACGAACAGGGCGATCAGCCAGTCCGGATAATTGAACATTTTCCTTGGCCCATTGAACCATGCCTTTAGCTGCATCCACATGCACGACAGAAGCGCCTGCGTAAGCTGCGGCTACCGTTGCACCGCCTGTATAGGCAAACAGGTTCAAGACAGAAATAGGGCGTCCTGCATTGGAGATTTTATCCATCATCCAGCTCCAGTTGGCAGCTTGTTCAGGGAACAGGCCAGTATGCTTGAAGCTGGTAGGTTTAATGTGGAATTTCAGGTTTTCGTATCCGATCGTCCAGCGCTCGGGAATGGGCTTTTTCATATCCCAGTTACCGCCACCGGAAGAGCTGCGATGATAGTGACCATGCACTTGACGCCATTCATTGGTTTCTTGCTCAAGGGGCCAAATAATCTGTGGATCGGGTCTGCGTAAAATCACATCTCCCCAACGCTCCAGTTTCTCTCCGCCTCCTGTATCGATTACTTCATAGTCCTTCCAATTCTTAGCTACGTACATAATAATTTATCCATCCTTCAAAAGTCATTTGGATACTATTGTACAACAAAAAAGGGCTTGTACGCCAGTTGGGGGACGGGATCATTGGAGGAAGGTATGACATCGGACCTTAAAAGGGTGAAGGATGTTTAGCTGTGTTGAAATCCAATGTGCGCCATATATTGAAAAACAGAGATAATCAAAATTTAATTTGACAATGATAATCATTATCACATATGATTTTGTTAATTCAAATTCATTCTTTCTTCGGAGAGAATATTAACATGATCCAATTAAAGTGAGGGAAAAATAGATGGCTAAATTGTTAGTGGCTTATGCGAGCATGACGGGAAATACAGAAGAAATTGCAGAACTGATTGTGGAAGGAATTACACAGGGAGGACACGAGGCAGATCTGAAATCCGTAACGGATTGTAATGCATCCGATGTATTGGACTATGACGGATTCATGATTGGCGTCTACACTTGGGGAGACGGGGAGTTGCCAGATGAATTCCTGGATTTCTATGAAGAGCTGGATGAGCTTGACTTGAGCGGGAAGAGAGCCGCGGTGTTCGGAAGTGGTGATACCTCGTATGAGCAGTTCTGTGGTGCAGTTGATCTCGCTGCTGCCAAGCTGCAAGAGCGTGGGGCGGAGGTTTCTCCAGAGATGTTAAAAATAGAATACAGTCCGCTTGAGCAGGAGAAGGATTCATGCCGTGACTTTGGCAAACGCTTTGCTGCTGCCGGATTACAGGTGTCCTAAAGATCATGTTAAGACATAATATTCAGGCGGCGATGCCGGTCGGAAGGAATGACCTTCCTGCCCGCTTGCTTGAAGATTACAGATTGGAAGAAATGCTGCGCAGCCCAGACCGGTTCATCCGCCCTGAACCCGTATCTGAGCAGCGTCCTCCACTGCAATGGAGGCACCGTGTACAATATGCGGTGAGCCATGCGGTTAATGCCTTTTATAGCTTGGACCCCGATGTTCGCAAAGAAATACCCGTACAGTATTTACTTGAGAAGTGGTGGCCCAGAAAGACAGATGGTTTCGAGTCGGTACTCCATTACTGGGATGTGAAGAGCAAGATCACGGATGAATTGTCACTCGCCATTGCAATGAACGATGATCTGAAGCATCCAGCCATTCTATTTGAACAGTGGAGAACGGAGTTACCTTCATTATCCATGCATTTGTCGATGATATTTCAGGCGGCCTGGCAACCAGAAGGATGGGATTCGCTGCTTATTCAGAAATATATGGTTGTCCATGATCCGAACGTAGTTGAGGCGTTTCAGCATATGGTCAGTGCATTCTGCTGGGAAGCTTTCGGAAAATTACCGGGGATGATCGAGATATACTGCTTGTTGGAAGGACGCAAAATTAGGTACATCCCTGGACGCCAGTCTCTGATTCGTTCCATGGACTACATTCACTTGATACGTGATAGCATGCCGCAAGCAGAAGTGGTGGAGTCAGAACAGTTTACAACGCGTGATAAAGTGCGCATACACGAAGAGGTGGATCGCTGGAGAACGGAAGCCGTTGAACCGAAGAAAACATGGTTGATGTGAAGGCGGTTGAAGGATAAAGATATATCATGCAGATAGAGGAGGGAAAGTAGCCATGTCTACCGGTCTAAGTCAAGATATAAGCAGCGGCAAAAGACGTGCAGGAACTTGTGAATTCAGTCCGTTGCCAGTACCCCAGTCGGTTATACGAAAGTTGCTTGATGAAGCAGATCCTTCATTATATGTGATGAGTTCAGAACCTTGGAGGTTTATGTTGTTTGCAGGCGAAGGGCGACAGCTATATTTGGAAGCGGTCAGACAGAGCTATCCACCCCATCTGGCTGATCGTTACGGCGATTGGGCTACATATCAGTACACGGAAGCGATCCCTACCCATCTGGTTGTGGTAGCGCCTGTGAATGCCCGTGAGGATAATCTTCTGCCGGCCAAAGCCTGGAGCAAACGTTTCAGTATTCTGGCTGCGGAACAGGGGTTGAATGCTGTCTGGAAGATCAATGATTATCAGCAACATCCTGTATTTATGAATCTGATGGGTTTGACAAGTGCAGAGAAGGTGTTAGGTGTATTCCATATCGGTTACGGAGACCAGCCTGGATTGCGGGATGTCGATGCAAGCAGACCGGCCTCTGAACTGATGACGGTCTATGACCATCTGGTATAAAATGAATCTTTGGTTCTCTTATTTGCTGGTATTGGTTAGAAAATCACGAACGAGCTTACGATTTGTCTGATCTTTGTTATATACGGAGTATAATCGATTGGATACGGTAAGGACATTGCCAAAAAAGAATCGTTCGAATTGAGTCTGTCTGCCTCCGAATGATCCAGCCCCAAGTTCCCAGATCAGACGGAACAGAGCGTTGCGTTCATAAGAAGCCATATCGTTCCCTTTCAGATAGATATTCAATGAAGGGGCGATATCGGATTGAAACTCTTCTTCCTGAGGGATCATAATTACCCCACTCGAACCCAAAAGTTGCAGAGTTTCAATCATCTCAGGATAAAGTTTCGGGAAAAGAAGATTGGCTGCCATCAATGGTTTGGGTGCAGGTAATACAAATCCTCTTCCATCTGGTATCGCACCTGCCTCCGCAGCCAAAGCCAATGCTTTTAATGATTCAAGACCTGCGAACAGACGTGCAGTTTTCTCAATAACATGTGCTTCCGTATTCAGATCGAGAGTATCCGTGAGAAGCTGAATTGTACCGAGGACAAATTCCGTCTTGGCAATATAACGACACAATACCTGATGACCTGCGTGAATATGAAAGTTACTACCACTGAAGAGACGTGAGGACATCTCCTCACTTCCTGCAAAAAATATTCGTTCATGTGGAACGAGTACCCGGTCAAAGATAACGATATTGTCCATTTCTTCATATCTGGAACTCAGTGGATAGTTGGTGTGAGATTCGGCTGCATAGGTATCCCTGCATACCAGACTGATTCCTGGAAGATCATTGGGGACAGCAAAAGAGAAAGCAAATGGATTTTCGTCATCAAATGGGGCAGGAGAAGGTGACGGATAGACAAAAATCTCATCCGAAGTGGCCGCTTGTGTAGCCATCATAAATGCTCCGCTAATAATGAGACCTTCTTCGGTACGATCTACGACTTTTGCTGCAATAGCATCCTCAGTGGCATCCAATTGCCCTGACATTTTGCTGGCATAAGGCTGAATGAAGGCATGAGATAGCGTAATATCATGATCACGGCAGTAGGCATAATAATTCTTGAGATTTTCTGCATATTGGGGAGACAATTCGTTCAGAAGATCGGCACCTGTGTAAAAGGACATGATGGCTGTATTCATGTAATCGGGTGAGCGTCCAAGAAAGCCATGATGGACATTTGCCCAGATATTCATCCCTTCCCGTCGTTTGCGGAGGTCGTCGGCACTGGTTGGGGGAAGGAAGGATATGCCCACAGGTTTTCCATCGGCCGGAGAGGCATACGTCATCATTTCCGTAAATTT
Source organism: Paenibacillus sp. CB74 (assembly GCF_055687625.1). NCBI lineage: Bacteria > Bacillati > Bacillota > Bacilli > Caryophanales > Paenibacillaceae > Paenibacillus > Paenibacillus sp. CB74. The sequence goes on from NZ_CM146009.1 coordinate 1,108,439, forward strand.
AGGGTCAGATTGCAGATCATACATGTACATCTGAGTCTCCATTAAACCAGCAAATGCTACATGTTCAGAGCGTTTTCCAGTAATAAGGTTACCTTTGTACCAGCAAGGGACGGATTGTGCATCAATTCGTTCACGATACTGTGTGCCACTTTTAACAGGCATTGTTATTCACCTCTTGGTTCTAATCGTTCATGGGCAGATTGACTTCTTACGTAGTGTACGTAGGTGATCTGTCCAATGTGCATTTAAGAGGTGAGAAGGATTTTTACAGATTAGGGCTTGATAATAATTATCATTCTTGTTAAAATAGACAAAGAAAAAAGGAACCGGTAAGGGCTCCTTTAGGGAATTACACGAGATTACTTATTTTACTTCAAAAGTCTTACAGTCTGTTTCAGCAGACTGACTTGCTTCTTTGGAACTGTGGCTTACGATGTAGATTGAAGAAGCATTACATTTGTTCTCTTGAGCCCAGTGACGACAGGAATTAACTTCACACAATACGTCTTTTGCCATGATTGTTAACCTCACTTTAATTGGATTACATTCGTTGGTATAAAGAATCCAGATGTAGCAAGTTGCCGCTTGCGAATATGGAAAATTTTTGCTCTCACGAAAATTGGAGGGCTTTTTTGCGTTATACACAACGATGCATATTTAGAATAGCAAATTTTATTGAAGCTTGCAACCAATGACTACCTTCTGTGGCAGAATAGTGGACGTGCTTTGGTTAGATTTGCAAAAAGGCATTAGTATGTTATTATTTAATAGTAATAATTACGATTAAAATTTATTGGATTCTATATAACTTGAATCACGGACTTAAACTATAAGTGAAGGAGCATTTGTTACATGAGCAAAATGAACCATATGAACCGGATTCCACGAGCAAAAGGGATCGATATGGCTGCTTTTTACACACCCAAAGAGTGTAGGCGCAAAGCCCAGCATATTGTATTTTCCGCTGAAAATGAGCGTATCATTAATGAATTCATCACCATTCTGGGCATGAAAGAGAAATTCAGAGAGCATGATGTGTCCATCCCCAATAAAATGGTCATGTTCGGGCCACCTGGTACAGGAAAAACATTAACGGCATCACATCTGGCAGAGCGGCTTGATTTGCCACTGGTACTCGTGAGATTAGATGCAATTATTCATAGCCATCTTGGGGAGACGGGCAGTAATGTTCGCAAGTTATTCGAATATGCGCGATTGAATCCCTGTGTGTTATTTCTAGATGAATTTGATGCCATAGGTCGCACGCGTGAGAGTAATGATGAAGTAAAAGAGATGGCTCGTGTCGTCAATACGTTGTTGCAGTGTCTGGACGAATTCGATGGGGACAGTATTCTGGTGGCTGCAACGAATCTGGAAACCCAACTGGATCATGCCATATGGCGGCGTTTTGATACGAAGATGACCTATGGTATGCCTGATGATTCAAGTCGCAGATTGTATATCAGCAAGTTGGTTGGGACATTTGAACAGGAGACCCGGCTGGAAGATTACATATGTGAACGCCTGGCAGGGTGCAGTTATGCGGATATAGAGCAGATCGTTTTGAAAGCAAAGCGGAAAGCGATCATAGCCAGCAGTTTACTTCATAAGCAACTGATCTCGGATGCGTACGATGAATATAGGCCACGTGTATTAGAGTGTTGACTGAAAAACGCTGGAATAGCCCAGTCTCCTGAATGGAATTCCTGGGCTATTTGTCATGTTAGTGTTAGCATGTTGCGTTACACTTTAACGGCTGCTCCGTATGCTTTTTCCGTATTCACGGCTTCTTGACTTGCAGTCCAGCGTGGCAGGCTCAATCTGAACGTGCTGCCTTCCGGACTACTGGAGAGAAGTGTCAGTTCACCGCCTTGTTCCTGAGCGAGTAGCCGGCTATATGTTAAGCCTAGACCCAGGCCGCGGTTACGACGTTTCTTGAGTTCTCCACGATAGAAGCGTTCGAAGATCTTGGGTTGGTCTTCGGACGCGATGCCTGTGCCGTTGTCCTTGACATCAACGTATAACATCTGTTCTTCTGCGCGTAGATAAATATCGAAGACAGCCTTTTGTTCAGGAGCTGTGGCATGAAGTGCATTATTGAGCAAATTAACAATGATCTGCTGAATGCGGAGAGCATCCCCCATGGTAAAGAAGTTAATTGAAGGGGTGTGCAGCTGAACCTCTGGCATTTTATCCTCATACGCAATCTTCCACTGATAGATGATCTCACCAACTAACAGCTTCAGATCCGTCCGTTCCTTGCGAACCGTAACACTTCCTGCTGCCATGGCGTTATAATCCAGCAAATCTGCGACCATACGCTCCATGCGTTCAGATTCCTTCAAAGCGATATCCAAAAATTCTTTTCCTTCCTGTGGACTCACAACATCGTCACGTACTGCCATTACGAGCCCCTTGATGGAAGTTACCGGTGTCTTGAGTTCATGACTTACCCCTGCCAGCGAAAGTGTGCGCCATTCTTCAAGTTGTTGGAGACGAGAGGCCATATCGCGGAATGAATTAACAAGTTCATTGATCTCACGCTCTCGTGTATTCAAGTCAAGACTCACATCATAATTGCCACCTCGAATCTGTTCAGCTGCATAGGCTACCTGACGAATAGGTCTGGATAACTTATTGGACAGGAGATAGATTGTGAACCATCCGCAGAGGATTAGTCCTCCGAGGATTAGAGCCACGAGCCATATGGTCTCTGGACCAAATGTAATGGATTGTTTGGACTGCATGACCCACACTTTACCCAAGGTTTGATCGCCCTCGGATATGTTGACCGTTACACCTGCATATTTGTTGTTTCGCGGTTCAAGATAGTCGTCTGATAGTCGATATTGTACATCTTTTTGCTCCATTTTAGGCTGGGAAAAAATCAATTGATTGTTGTTGTCCAAGATCATCACACAAAAATAATGATCTGTATTAAATAGTTTCTCTCGCTTGGTTACCAGTCTGTCCAGATCGGGTGGAACCCGTAGTATATTATTTTCACTGGTCACATGATCTGCGATCTCCAGACCCAGCAGTTCTGCAGTTTTGAGGCTTTTCTCAATGGAAGTTGTTCGAATCCAGTAGAGTGCCCCAGCCACAATAATTGTGAAACCAATACATAAAATCAGAAAATATCGCAGTGTCCAGTGTGAAAGAATGGATATCGTTCGTTTCGGTTTCTTCTGTTTCAGTTGGCTATCCAAAATTGATACCCCATTCCTCGCAACGTCCGAATTTCTCCTGTCTCTGGCGACCAGTGGGAGAGGGCTTGACGCAGTCGTTTAATCGATAGATCCACAGCACGGTCACTGCCATCATAGTCCATCCCCCATACCTGTTCAATAAGGTGATCCCTGGTAAACGTACGATTTGGATAATCGGACAGGAAGAACAGTAATGAGAGGTCACGAGGTGTGAGTGCAACTTCTGCACCGTTCAGCAGCACCTGCTTGGCAGCAAGATCAATGACGAGATTTCCAAAGGAACGTTTCTCTTCGCCGCCTGAGGTCCAATGTGGATTACGGCGCAACACCGCATTAACTCTGGCGACCACTTCTTCCGGTACAAAAGGTTTGCTCATATAATCGTCAGCACCGGCATTCAATCCGTTGAGACGATCTGAAATGTCATCCAGTGCGGTTAGCATGATCACGGGACAAGCACTTTTTTCACGAATAATCCGCAGCAGATCCCATCCATCCATTCCTGGCAGCATCACATCAAGTAATACAAGGGAAGGTGTTACGGTATCAAAAAAGGTAAGTGCAGTCGGTCCATCTGCTGCATGATGAACTTCGAATTCTGCTTTTCTCAGATAAGCAGCCAGTACTCGTGCAATAGCTTGTTCATCCTCGACGATAAGTATGGATTTCAAGAAAAGCGTTCTCCTTTCATTTCATAAACTTGTACTGATTTTACATGAGCCAGAGCGTAAAGCCAATCCTGTATTACGGATTCGAAAAAAATATGGGCCTTGTCTTTTCTTGACTTCTTCCTGACACATTCAATTGATATGATCCATTCAACAACCAACTTAAACAATGATGCACTGGAGGAAATAGAGATGAACAAGAAAGCAAAAGCATGGCTCATAACAGGTGTAGCGGCTGTTGTCGTAATCGGTGGCGGTGGATACTATCTCAGTAATAGCTATTTGGGGAACAACGTGGAGATTGAGCAGGTGATTCCTGCGAGCACAGCGACTTCCACAACTACGGTAGACAGCACAGGAACGGCTATAGCCAATGAAACTGCGGGAGCAGAGCAATTGAACGGAGACTGGAGCATTAGTGAAGGTTCCAAAGTATACTTCTCTGTAACTACTTCGCAGGAGACCGTTAACTTTGTGGACGAGCAGGTAACAGGCAATTGGACTATTAATGTAGACGATGCTGCTCAGATGAAAGCAGAAGGACAGATCGAGATGGATGGAATTGATTCCGGGAATGGACAGCGTGATGGTCACGTGAAGCAAGCGGATTTCTTCGACATTGCTACATATCCGCAAGCAACATTTACAGCGACTTCATTTGAAGGGGTACCTGCAGAATGGCCTGTCGGTCAAACGGTTGATATCAAGATGAAGGGTACTTTAACCGTTAGAGGTATTGAAAAAGAAGTCACTTTTGATGCAAAAGCGGCTTATGAGAATAACGAAGTTTTGTTGTCAGCGACATCGATGGTAACCTTCGAAGATTTCGGAATGGAAAATCCGCACTCGGTTGTGCTTTCGACAGAAAATGATATTCAGGTACAGCTTGAATTAAAACTCTCCAAATAAGTATAGCAACGATCATATATCTAAAAATCTGTTCTGCATCCGCATTCCGGTGCACGGACAGATTTTTTTGTTTCTTACAAATCGTGGATTCTTATAGTGTGCGTTGTCATATGGTTGTCATATGAATGAAAATTTAAGATGCTGTGAAACTACGAGATTTGGATTTTATTGATGACGAACCTAACACTCATCTAAGTATAGTTTTGTGGGACATTGGACCAGTGCACATTAAACTAACGTAGAAACGTTAGTGTATAATGACAACAAGAAGCGGCCGATTATTGTGAATCAGGCCAAAAAAACAGAAGGGGTTACGGGAATTCATCTAGAGGTCAGCTAATGTATGTGAAGTACTCTAATATCTGGAGTGCTTCACTGTATTTAGTGAGATACGAGTGAGCATTTTTGCCCAAAAGGGCAATCAGACATACCCATTTGTACGATGCAAAGGAGGGGTAGATAACATTAAGATGAGGTAATAACTGAATTAACTCTCTTTCGCGCTTTTACAAATCTTTAGCATAAGTATCGGATAAGTCGTTAACCATATACCCAAAAAAGGGAATATAAGCTTTTATTGAAAAATTTTCAAAAATCATTGTACATATTGGAACTGAGGTGAACTTATATGGTTGTTACTAATAAGAATAAACTTGAGACTATACATGAACTATTTGAAACAAGAAAGCCCATCTTGATCTGGTTAATCTTTGTATACGCAGGATCTGTTACGCTTCAGTTTCTGGATGATCCTAGAGTGATTAGCAGTTTGGTATTCACGGGACTATTTATTCTCCACGCCGCGTTGCATTGGTTTTCTTATCGGGTTAACCAAAGACATTTTTGGTTTTATTTCGGAATACAAGGGATTTTAATTTACTTGTGCGCTATCCTTTTCCCCGGAAGTTATCAGGCAGTGTTAGTTGGGTTGCTCCCCGTACTCATTGCTCAAAGTTTAGGTTTTTCTTTTCGAATTAGCAGGGTGATATTTATAGCTTTAATCAGTGTTATTATATTTTTTGATTCTGCCTTAACCGTGGGAGATACCAAGGAACTGATAGTATTTATTCCAATGTTTGTGATGATGTTAATTATCGTAATCGCTTATGGAATCCTATTTTTTCGTCAAGTACATGAACGAGTCAGATTGCAAAAGTTTTTGAATGAATTGCAAGTGGCTCATCAAAAAGTCGAAGAACTTACATTGTCCAATGAACGGCAGCGAATGGCTAGGGACTTACATGATACTCTTGCTCAAGGAGTCGCGGGTCTAATTATGCAATTGGAAGCTTCTAATGCACACATGATGCAGGGGAATACAGAGAAGGCTCATAACATTATAATTCAATCCATGCAGCAAGCACGTAGAACACTGGCTGAAGCACGTAGGGCAATAGATGACCTTAGAACTAAATCAGCACCTGATATCGATTTTAAGGAAGCGATTGAAGATGAGGTGAGACACTTCAGACATTCCACGGGCATTCAGGTAGACTGCCATGTACAACTGAATCAGCTACTATCCAGAGTTGTGATGGAACATAGTCTGCATATCATCAGAGAAGTGTTGACGAATGTTGCACGCCATGCCAAAGCAAATGTAGTAAAAGTCAGTGTTATCGTCTCGAACAATCAACTTCAGATTGAAATATCAGATAATGGAAAAGGATTCAATCCTGATGCGATCGGAAAGGAACCAGGTCACTATGGGTTACTTGGGATCCATGAGCGAGCAAGATTGATTGGTGGACAGATTGAGATCGAGAGCAGCCTAGAAGGTACAACTATAACGATGTCAATGACAATTCATGAAGGAGGTCAGCATGAGCCCTTATAAAATTATGTTGGTGGACGATCATTTTGTAGTGCGTGAAGGACTGAAGCTCATATTAGAGACTAGCGAAAAATATCAAGTCGTAGGGGAAGCCGTAAATGGCCAGGATGCCCTTGAGAACGTTGAGAAGCTTCAGCCAGACATCATTTTAATGGATCTGAATATGCCTGTTCTGAGTGGACTTGAAACGATGAAGGAATTTAAGAAAAAAGGTCTTACGATCCCTATTATTATCCTGACTACGTATAATGAGGATGAAATGATGATTAACGGGTTGGCTTTGGGAGCCAAAGGATATTTGTTAAAAGACACAAGCAGAGAAAGCTTGTTCAGAAGCATTGATTCTGCAATGCGAGGGGAAATGCTTTTATCTGAGGAGATGCTAGAGCGAGTGATGGCCGCTAAATTAAAATCGCAACAAGAGGTCAAGGAAGATGTCAAACTGTTGAGCGATAAAGAAAGCTACATTTTGCAATGCGTGGCTAAAGGCTATAAAAGCAAAGAAATCGCATTCGATATGAATATTGGAGAACGAACAGTCAAAGCTCATCTAACGAATATATACAATAAATTGGGGGTAGATTCTCGATCACAGGCAGTAGCAACTGCGCTGGATCGAGGTATTCTGAAACTATAAATGTTAATCAACGCTAACCAGCATGCAGGGTACCTACCTGCATGCTTTTTACGTTGTCATCTATCTAGTTACATTTATTGCATATGATGTAGATGGTATCCACAAAAGAAAATATGAGCGTGTTACATCTTTCCCCAAAGGGCAGAATTGAATGCCCATTGGGACGATGTTGCTAATCCAAACTAATTATAAAATAAGATTATATTTAAGAGATAGAGCAGAGGAGACGATACTGACATGGCAAAAATGTTATACAGACTGGGATTTTGGTCTGCCAAGAACCGTATTAAGGTAATCATCGGAACAATAATGGTGATGTTAATTACCTCAATGGTAGCAATGGGGATGGGGCCAAAGCTTACTGAAGAAACTACGATACCCGGGTTAGAATCAATTGAAACGATGGGACAGATGTATCAGGAGTTTCCTTCAATGATAGATAGTAGTAAAGCAATTCAGCTGGTGCTCAAGGCGCCCGCAAACGAAACATTATCATCTGAAAAGGTGAAACAACTGATTGAAAAACAACTTCAGAGCATATCCAAAGATCCTGCTGTAACTGAAGTGTCTGGCCCATATGATAATGAATCAATGAACACCGATGGCACGATCGCTTATGCGACAGTCTCTTATAACAAGGCTGATGGTGATGTTAGTGAGACGTCTAAAGAATATGTAATTCATGCTGCAGATGATTTACGGAATGCCGGACTGCAAGCTGAGCTCACGGGCGCAGGTTATGTAAAGATGGAGATTGGTGGAGCTACAGAAGGCATTGGTATTCTAATTGCGTTAGTTATACTTTCTATTGCTTTCGGATCTGTCCTAACTGGAATCATTCCGATTCTAACCGCAGTCATTGGTCTTGGAACGGGTGTAATGCTAATCATTCTGGGATCTAATTTCCTGGATACACCTTCCTTTGCATTGTCATTGGCAAGTATGATTGGACTTGCAGTGGGTATTGATTATGCACTATTTATTATTTCAAGATATCGTCAAGAACGTGCAAAAGGTTTTGAGAAAAGAGAGGCTATTGCTATAGCTAATGGTACAGCAGGTAGTGCAGTTGTTTTTGCAGGAGTAACCGTAATTATTGGACTTGCAGGTATGGCAGTTGTTGGAATTCCTTTTCTCACAGCCATGGGAGTAGCTGCTGCACTTTGTATTTTTGTAGCTGTACTAATTGCAGTAATTACAGTGCCGGCCGTTCTTGACGTAATGGGCGGAAAGATCAAAGTTAAGCCGATAAAGGATTCTAAGAAATTAAATCAGTCCCGAGGAAATCTATGGGGTAGATTGGTTACAGGACGACCTTGGATCACAGTGATTCTAGGATTGGTTCTTCTCTCCACGATATCGGTACCCTTTCTACACATGGAAACAGGGACTATGGATGATGGATTAAAATCAACCAGTATGACGGAACGACGAGCATACGATTTGTTATCTGAAGCATATGGCGTAGGATACCACAATCCTCTGATGATTCTTGTCAAAACGGATGGAAGTGCTGAAGCTGGGGCTAATGTGGCAAAAACAGTGGAACAACTTAAAACCTATCCGAACATTGGGGTGGTTGCCGATCCGGTTACAGGCGCATCCGGAAAGGTATCTTTGATTAACATTATTCCAGCTACGGGGCACGCTGATGTGGAAACGGTGGAACTGGTAAAAACAATTCGCAGTCATATTCCTGAGATTGAACGTCAGAACCATGTGGAACTACAAATAACGGGCAGTACGGCAATTAATATTGATATCTCTCAAAAACTGAACGAAGCCTTACCTAAGTTCTGTATCATAATCGTTAGTTTGGCCTTTATCCTGCTAGTCATGGTGTTTCGCTCCATCTTGGTTCCAATTAAAGCAGTACTCGGTTTTGTTCTCTCACTCGGAGCTACGATGGGATTTATTACCTACGTTGTTCAGGATGGACATTTCCAAAATCTCTTTGGTTTCAGTGGACAATCACTTGTGCTTAACTTCTTACCAATAATGGTTGTGGGAATCCTGTTTGGACTGGCTATGGACTATGAAGTGTTTTTGGTTAGTCGTATGCGTGAGGACTTCAAAAAGCATGGTGATGCCAAACAATCTGTACTCGCAGGAATTAAGCATAGTGGGGGCGTAGTTACAACTGCTGGGTTGATCATGATATCCGTATTTGCAGGGTTTATGATGACAAATGATCCAAGTATTAAGGTTATGAGTTTTGCCCTACTCTTTGGTGTATTGTTTGATGCCTTTATTGTTCGGCTATTTATTGTCCCGGGTGTGATGATGCTTATGGGTAAATCGGCTTGGTATTTGCCGAAATGGTTAGATCGTCTTCTTCCGAACTTGGATGTTGAGGGGGAAAAGGTAATGGAAATCGTTGAAAAACGTCATCAGAAACGTGCGAATCAGCATGATCTATTTCCAGAGCCTATAAATAGAGCAGAGGTGTAAATCAAAGATGGCAGGTTTCGTGATGAAACCTGCCATCCAATGTTTTGTCGAGAGGTTAATCTCGTTTTTCTATTCTAAAAGATTGATTACGTTGTAAGGGAGGGAGGTGCTGCTCCTTCTCCTTTTTAATAATTTTAGAGGATGAATGGTATGTACAAACGAAATGAAGGCGCGGACATCAGATTACAACATCGATCCTATGAAAATTTGTGTTTGTTTAGTTTTATTCTCCTGTTGAAAAGTATAGTCGCATGGTCCGTTGTATTTCATGATGGAACGAATTGGACTATCGTTCAAACAGAGCTTCCTTTTTTTATCCTGGTGTTCAGCCTAATTGAATGGTTTGCAGCCAAGAGGAAGATCTTATACTATATACTTGTAAATTTGTGCATGACTTTAATATATTTTGCAGTCATCATGTACTATAAATATTACGGTGTTATCGCTACATATCATTCACTTAAACAAGCCAAAAAGGTTACTCATGTCGGAGAGAGCGCATTATCTCTGCTTACACCCTATTATTTATTTTTGTTTGTTGATATTGCCTTATTTCTAGTTCTAATTATCTTACCTAAGTATGGTTCAATCTGGAAGGATCGTGCTTCACGTATGAGTCATAAGGTGTTAACTTGTACGATTAGCGCATCTATCGTTTTATGTGTATTCAATATCTGGCCGGTTCATGCTAGTCTGAATGAGATCAATAAAGCGAAGAGTATGGGGATTCTTAATTATGAAGTATATAAGGTTGTTGCCGATCGTATGGAGAAGGAAGTGCTTATAGCTCCTGATGATATCTCCCAAGAAGCAATTAATGAAACCAAGGGAATTCCTCCACTTCAAGACGAACCAAAGTTTCATGGAATTAATAAAGGCATGAATTTAATACTCGTACAGATGGAATCCTTTCAAAACTTTTTGATCGACCTCAAAATGGATGGGCAAGAGATTACACCTCATCTAAATCAGTTGATTAAGAATAATACGTACTTCCCTTATTTCTATACGAATGCTGGACAGGGGACAACCTCGGATGCCGAGTTCGTCGTAAACACCTCCTTTTACGTACCTAAGGATGAACCAGCAACCTCATCCAAATATATGGATAAACAGCTTCCAAGTCTACCGCACTTACTGAAGGAAAATGGTTATGATACAGCGACGTTCCACACCAATAGTGTGGATTTCTGGAATCGTAATCGATTATATCGTGCCATTGGTTTTGAACGTTATTATGATGAAGTTTTTTTCGGAGAAGATGATCCTATTGCTTTTGGTGCATCGGATGAAGTTTTGTACGCCAAAACATCTGCTGAATTGTCCATGTTGGATAAGCAGGATCAACCTTTCTATGCCATGGTCATATCCATGAGTGCGCATCATCCCTATCACTTGCCTGAAGAAAAGGCTAAAATGAAGCTTCATGAGCGTTTCCAGGATACATTGATTGGTGACTATATTCAGGCTCAAAATTATGCAGATGTTGCGCTGGGTCAGTTTCTTGATGAGCTGATAGAGTCTGGACTATGGAATAACAGTGTGGTCGTATTTTATGGAGATCACCAGGGGATACCAATGACTGGTCTTACAGGAGAAGAAAAAGAACTGATGAATTCCTTGTTAGGTCATAACTATGGGTACACAGATATGATGAACATCCCATTCATTGTGCATTCGCCTTCAGGGCAGCTTCCTCCTGTAATTAATACGATAGGTGGACAAATTGATATTCTACCAATAGTAGCCAATCTGTTGGGAATTCCTCTGGGAGATCAACTGGTTTTAGGTGAAGATCTGTTCAATCAAGAGCGTAATTTGATTCCGTTAAGACACTTTCTACCTGATGGTTCATTTATTAATGATAAAATATTATATATGCCAGGTAATCAATATGCCGATGGAGTACATTATGAACTAAGCAATAATAGGATCGTTGAAGGTGGATCTACTGCATCTCAATTCTTGGCCGCCCAGCGTTTACTTGACCTCTCGAATAGCTACTTATTACAGTTACCTGATGACTACAGCAATCAGGAGAAATGAGAGTTAAAATGGGTGATTGCAAACAACTATTTTATGATACAGGACAAAGGCAAAGGGAGACATCAGTATCGATGTCTCCCTTTGCCTTTGTGTTTGCTCCTCAGATATGAAGAGCATATGCCCAAAAGTACAATACCTCTTTGCCCCAAGGTACATTACGTTAATTTCTTATTCAAGATAAAATGAATGTATACCAATACAAAATTGTTTTAAAGGAGACATTACAATTGATTATACAGACAGATATAGGGAAGATAAATGTTTTGGAGCAGGCGATTACAACAATTGTTTCAGGAGTTGCAAGATTAGAATCTCGAATAATATTGTTGTCAACAGGAGCCGTAGACAGCCTAATTAAACACGTGAGTGGGAAAAAAATGCATAAGGGAGTATCGGTTACCTTCTCGAACTCAAAGTTAATTATTGAGCTTAGAATTGTTGTCACTTACGGAGTGAAAATCCACTATGTCAGCCGTGAATTACAGTCCAGCATATTTGAAGCGGTGAATCATATGACGGGTATTTCTCCAGATCAGATCCACATTCGTATTGAAGGTATTACACGATAATGATTAGTGATACTTTATTAGAACTTGTTAATCAATACGGATATGTATTTTTCTTCTTGGCTTTTTCACTGGGTCCTTTTGGGATTCCCATACCTAATGAAGTCATTATTTTATCTGGATCCATTTTAAGCCATACGGGAGTAGTCATTTATTGGGCGACGTACAGCGCCATTTTAACAGGCTTATTGACTGCAATCACAACTTCCTATATCATGGGAAGGTTTTTTAGCCATAAATTTAAAAAAAGATGGTTAAACAATCGCTATTTTTTAAAGGCGGAGTCTTTGTTGAGGAGAAAGGGTAATCAAGCAATGTTCATTGGAATGTTTATCCCGGTGGTGCGCTATGTCATGCCTTTGCTGATTGGAATGAGTGAGATTCATTTCAAGAAATTTGCTCTTTTTACCTATACAAGTGCGCTGCTTTGGACAATGACCTATTTTGCTATAGGTATTTATTTTAAAGCGCCTATTTTATCGTTGATGCAAGTCTTGGGATATTGATATATGATAATCGTATATAAAGGAGATGATTTGCAATTAAAGAAACCTACATACATATTCAAGAAAAATGCGCTCCATACTGGAATAAAGTCAAGCAGATCGTCGTCCCTGAGTTGCGTTTACTCCCGGGGCATCTTACACTTTTTTTCGTGTTATCCCTAATTCCAATTTTAATTCTGATTAGTTACACATCATCCTATTTGAAATTTCCGATCATTGATATTCTAGAATCGTTAAAAGGAATACTTCCAACGTCTGTATTTGAAATGCTGGTTCCTTATACTGAGAAAGGGCTCACGCTTCATAGTGGCGTCTGGATGGTCTTTGCATTTATTTTGGCTTCTAACGGAATGCATGCAGTGCTTGTCTGTTCGGACACTTTATTTGGTTTTAAACATCGAAACTATTTTCTTCGTCGATTAAAAGCACTTCTGCTGACGATCATGTTGGTGATTATAATCATATTTACCTTGTTGGTGTATAGCTATAGTAGTATTATTTTGCATTTCGATTTACTTCATGACATGAATGAAATAACAAAGCTGTTGATCACTATTTTGAGGTGGCCTGTCGTTTTACTGTTTTTGTTTCTCACGATTAAAATTGTGTATATGGTAACACCTAGATATCGAATCCCTGGAAAGTACTCCAATATCGGAGCACTTTTTACTAGCATTGTATGGGTGATTTCAACATTTGCTTACTCATATTACCTTAATCATTTTAATAACCAATACAGTGATTTATACGGGGATTTTGCCAATGTAATTGTGTTAATCATGTGGATGTACATTTTATCCTATGTATTTACTTTAGGTATTTCTATAAACGCATATCATTATCGGATTAAACAAGTAAGCTGATGATCACAGCTACATTCTTAAATACATATAGGAGCACCCATTGCTGGATACTCCTCGTCTGTGTTTAGTGCTCTCATAACCACCTGAGTCACTTCGTCCAGGTTTCAACAACTTTTAGGCTGTTATTCTCTTCGGCAAAGTGTAAAAACTGCATGACGTCCCCAGCAGTCTTTTCCCCTGTCTTCGTGTCCTCATTCGTTATTCTATAGTGAATGGCTGCCCAGTCACCGCTGATAAGCATATTATCAAAACGAATACGTTTGACCTCGGTCGCTGCGGCATAATTCTTGACGGAATCCTTGTACTCATCGAGAGTCATAGTCTCTGCATTAGTGTGATATTTCAGATCGCTACTATAATACGTATCGGCCCAGTCACTCCAAGCATCAAAACCTTGGTTCCATCTATCAAAATCGCTATAAATGGCGCTTTGAATTTTTTTACCCATATCGGTATCAACCGTTGTCGGATAAGTAACAGGATATTTGGTTTCGAGATCTGTAGTGTTGGGGATCTTGGTGTTAACGATCTCATCTAATGCAGCTTGTTGTGCCGCCTTCGCTTCATCCGTTTGAAAATGGGTCAATGCGTCAAAATCTGCTCCCTTTGTACCGGCCCAGCCTTCAACAACTCGAGTTCCGAGCGGATTACCATAATCTTTGAAATGGACAAACTCCATTACACTTCCATCGGAAGATTGCTGGCTGCCTCGGGCAGTCGACGAGATGTCATATCGAATTGCTGCCCAATCATCGTTAATGATCATATTGTTGAAGTTACCCATCTGAATATCGGTAGACTTTAGCTGTGCATCCATAGCAGCCTGATATTCCTTCAATGTGAGTTTCACGCCGTGGACGTTATAGAGAGAGCCCTCTGTATAAAGAATGTCCCCCCAGGTTTCCCATGCCTCATATCCTCTATTCCAGTTTTCAAAACCATTTAGGAGTCTATTTTGTATATTCTTTTCCATCTCAGACTCAATTGGTGTTGAGTTAATAATTGGGAATTTAGCCGCAAGTTCTTCAGTATTGTCATAGGAATCAGAAATACTGACCGCAGATTCGTCTGAACTCACATTCTCCTCAACTTGGGCAGGGGTTGGATCTGTATTATTTCCACAACCTACAGCAACGGTCATAATGGTCAAAGCTGTCAAACTCGCCGTCAACATTCTCATCGTAGTATTCTTCATCATTATTCTCCTCTCAATTCTTAAGTTACTTTCATGCTTCGCTATGCCAACTACCAAATTAAAATGATTAGCTTACACATATATTACAATTGAAAAAAAATTGTAACATCGTTCGAAGAGGCAGATCATTTCTGCCCTTTAGGGAACTCTGCATCATTTGCTCAGATCAAAATGAAAAAATCCGAAGAAGTAACTTTATTTACTGTTGTTTACTACATATAAAAATTGAAGAAATAGAAAAATGAAATTTCACACTAACGATAGATTTTTATACAAAACTTGGTGGTTAAGCAAACGAAACAGAGTGGAAGCTCAAAGAAAAGCAAAGAGAGACCAACTTTGTCATTCTTCATGCTCCTCCTATCCACAGATACCCGAAAGGGCTGGATCAGATCCGCCCTTATGTACGATGTTGACCGTTCGTAATGAATATAAAATTAAATCATAAATTGAAGTAATTCATGGAGAGGGAGCATTCCAGTGATGAAACCAAAAATGATTGTAAATCCCGTTTCTGGGCAGCATAAAGCATATAAAACAAAGGCTTCAGTTATAGAGTATATGAAGAAGAGATACGCTTTAAATGATCGTGATATCTTTTACACAAGTAAAGAAAATCATAATTTAGGAGCTTCATTTTTTGAAGAATGTGATTCTTTAGTTGTTGCGGGAGGAGATGGAACCCTGCATTATGCAATAAACACGATTAAAAATCTGGGTCTAGATATACCCTTAGCATACCTGCCGACAGGTACAGTTAATGATTTTGGAAACGCGTTGAAATTACCACGATCCTATGAAGGATTCACGAGAATGCTAGAAAAAGGAGCGACCAAGAAGATTGATATCGGGTTGGCTGGAGAAGAATATTTTCATTACGTTGTGGCAGGTGGTGCAATGAATTCCATTAGCTATACAACCAATCAGACCCTGAAAAACGTGATAGGAGATAAGGCTTATTATTTGTCTGCTCTACCTAAACTCCCCCAAATATTATCGGGAACACATATTAAGATTGAATGTGACCATACAGAACAAGAACATGATGCACTACTCTATCTGGTTTCAAAATCAGCGATTATTGGCGGAATTGAGGGCATCGTTCCGGGTGCTAAAATGGATGACGGTCACCTTCATGTGCTTGTCATTCAAAAAAAATCATGGTTCAATACCTTGCAACTTCTGTTAGATATTAAAAATGGAAATCATCTTGGCCGTTCAGATGTGTTGTATTTTAAGACAAAGCGTTTAAGAATTACTCAATTTGGTGATGACATAGCAAAAGTTGGGATTGATGGTGAAATGCATACTACTGGGCTAATGGATATTGAAGTGATTCCTCGTGGATTAACGATGGTAGTCCCGTGTGGTTCAGATGTGGCGTAGATTCTGGATAGACTTATTATGTAGAAAGATTTAAAGAGATTTAAACGTTCTATATTTTAGGATAATACGGTTCCTCATTGGATCGAGTCAGGTGGACTGTATGTTCCTGTGTACCAACTTCAAGATGCTTATGTTCAATGGACCGAGTGAATTTACTAGTTTTAATTTTGACAATATTTTATGTGGTTTCTATAAAAGAGCAGAAGACAAAATAATTTTAATGAAGAAAATAGAGTAGGTAAACTGACTGTTATCTATTACAAGATAATGGTTTTTTTGCTTTATAATTAAGATTAAAATAACGAAAAATTTGTATTGAAACATAAACTTCTTTGTTGATTTTTTCACTATTATGACAACCACACATAGATCAAATGTAACTTATCCGCGATCATATTGTTAAAATAACTGCTGTTTCCTTTGGAAAATGCCGTGTTACCCACCACTATTAAGCGCTTACAATGAGGAGGATTGATCACATTCATTGATCCATGCACAATCAAACACAAAAAGGGGGAGATCAAGAGTGAATAAAAGGTACATAAGTGGTTGTCTGGTCTTACTGATGCTGTTCTGTGATCTGGGACTGATGGTTCGTCCAGCGGCTGCGGAAGATGCAAAAGTGAACGTGGCACTTAACAAGGCAGTTACGGTAAGCACAGAATATTTGGAGTGGGGAAGCAAGAAAGACCATTTGGTTGATGGTAAAAGTGACACGCATTGGGCAGCTACGGCTGGAGTGACAACAGAACAACCTCAGTGGGTCATGATTGATCTGGGTGAAGACTACAATCTGTCCGGAGCGGAAATCACGTGGAGAGAAAACACGGTTGTGAAATATATGGTAGAAACATCTGCTGACCAGCAAGCATGGACCAACGTTGCTGATCAAAGTGAAAATGCCGATCCCAAACAGATCGCCGATCTGACCTTTCAGCAGAATGATGTACGATACATCAGACTGAATATATCTTTTTACAAGGGTGAGGGAGTCTGGCCGGAAATATTGGAGTTCAAGGTGTGGGGAGAAGCAGATGGCACTGAACCGGCCAATATTAAAGGATATGATGAGATCGAAGTGAGAACGGTGACCAGAAGTGCGCCAATTCTGCCCAACGAGGTAAAAGCACAGTTCCAGAATGGAAAATCGGGGATGGTACCTGTGACTTGGGACCATATCGACCCTATGGAGTACGCCTCTGCAGGCGATTTTACGGTAACAGGGACTGTATATGGTGCGCCTCCAGAGCCTCAGCTTAAAGCTAAGGTGATCGTTGAGGGATATCGTGAAGACTATGTTAGAGGTGTCGATATTTCCACATTGACTGCCATTGAGGACAAAGGTGGCAAATACGTTGACAGCAACGGTACGGAGCGTGATTTGCTCGATATTCTCAAGGATCGCGGTGTCAATTACGTGCGTCTTCGTCTGTGGAATGATCCACAGAAATCAGGGGGCTACAACGATAAGGAAGATGTCATTCGTTTGGCTACGCGGGTGAAGGAAAAAGGTATGAAAATCCTGTTGGACTTCCACTATTCGGATGAGTGGGCGCACCCGGGTCAGCAGCTTCGTCCCAAAGCTTGGGAAGGTCTTTCCCACGAAGAGTTGAAGCAAGCCGTATACGATTATACGGTTGAAGTTGTGGGAGAGATGAAAGCAAAGGGCGCCATGCCAGATATGGTGCAGATCGGTAATGAGATCAACAGTGGTGTTCTGAACGGCTTGAGCAGTGACGTCGATTTCGAGAAAAATGTTGCATTGCTGAAAAGTGGAATTGATGCTGTACGTGCAGTAGAAGGAGAGATCACCAATAACGCGGATAAGGTGAAGATCATGATCCATCTGGCTGAAGGCGGCAAGGCGGATATGTTCAAATGGTACTTTGGAGAGTTAAGTAAAGGCGGACTGGACTATGACATTATCGGACTGTCATATTACCCATTCTGGCATGGGACGTTTGCGGATGTACAGAATACGATGAATGAAGTGTCAGCCGAGTTTGGCAAAGATGTCATTATCGCCGAGACGTCCTATCCGTTTTCCTACAAAAACGGGGACGCGCATGGAAACATCATCGGGTCGGACGAAGCGCTTCATGTAGGGGGAGCAGACTTCCCCGCAACCGTTCAAGGTCAATATGATGCCATCGCCGGCATTATGGACATGATTGCAAATGTGCCGAATAATCATGGTGCAGGTTTCTTCTACTGGGAGCCAGCATGGATTCCGGCCGGTGTAGGCTGGATTGCATCTGAAGGGAATGCATGGGAGAACCAAGCGATGTTTGACTACGATGAATTTCCGGCTAACGGCGGCCATTCGTATGAAGGCAGAGCATTATGGTCCCTTGATGTGTACAAGCGCGGATTAAATCTTCTGCCGGCAGACCGCCAACAACTGGCTGCGGCGCTTGCACGAGCCGAATCATTAGTCGAGACTGATTTTATTCCTGAAAGCTGGGGTACTCTGGCTCCGGCAATCTCCTCAGCGAATGCAATATACCAACAGGCATACACGCCGGGTGGCGTGACTCAAGCAGATACAGATGCAGCGACAACGGCATTAGAACATGTGATGCAGCAAATGCAGGTTATCCCTCCGCAGCTTGACGAGCTTCGAGCCAAATTAGCAGAAGGGCGTACGTATCAGCAGGCTGACTGGTCTGCGGCCACTTGGGCGGTATTGACCAAAGCACTGGAAGGCGCTGATCAGGTCTTGAATGATCCAAGAGCAACACAGACGGATGCAAATACAGCGGTTAAACGTTTGCATGATGCCATTCAAGGTCTATCCAATGTCGACAAAACGCAACTGCACCAGTACATTCAACAAATGCAGCAGCAGAACGAATCCTCATATACACGTCGGAGCTGGTCTGTATTGCAACAATCTTTGAAGGCGGCGATTCAGGTCCGAGATAACCAAGCTGTTGTCCAGTCTGAAGTGAATTCAGCACTGAGTACGTTGAAACAGGCCTTTACTAATCTGGTCTCTCTGGAGGCTCTCACAACGGGCAAAACGGCAACGGCTTCAAGCAGTGCAGGGACAGGAGGCAATCAAGCCAACTCACCTGAAGGTGCGATTGACAACAATCCAAACACTTCATGGGGAACGGATAAGAGTATTGATCGCTGGTGGCAAGTGGATTTGGGACAAGTCGCTAACCTTCGCAAGATCGAGATGTCGATGTGGAGTGGCGGCATCAAATACAAGATTGAAGTTTCCAATGATAACCAAAATTTTGTGAAAGTAGTGGACACCACAAGTGATGTGGTTGTATCGACCGCACCTAGCCATGTTCTTCCAGAAGGCACGGAGGGACGTTATATTCGCGTAACGATTACGGCAGGTCCTACATGGGTAGGATTCATGGAATTTGAAGCCTACGGTACGTTCCCGGCGGACAAATCTGCACTGCAAGTTACTGTAGATAACGCTGAGAAATTAAAACAAACGGAGTACACGACTTCAAGCTGGAATGTATTCAGTAAGGCGCTTTCTGAAGCGAAGGCGTTCATGCTGGATGTTGAATCTTCAACACAAGATGTAAGCAATGCGGATCAATCGTTACAAGATGCTATGAGTAAGCTTGTGCGTCAAGATAGTACACCTGGCCCTGGTCAGCCATCACAACCAAGTGTACCTTCACAACCTTCCAACCCGGGAACAGCTCCTTCGACGGGGAATCCCGATGTAACCCCACCCGTTGGATCGGGCACTGCACCAGAGAAGGGTTCAATCACGATAAAAGGAACAGCAACCGGGGATGACAAGTATTCGATTCGTCCGGCTGCATCCCAATTAACTCAGGCACTGCAATCCATGGATGCAGGAAATCGTACGTTAAAGCTGCTTGCAGATGTTCCTGATACAGCCAACACAGTTACATTCCAATTGGCTGCAAGTCAATTGGCAGCATGGGTTCGTTCCGAGGAAGTAAAATCTCTGGATGTAGTCGTAGGACAGACTACCGTTCGTGTTCCTCTAAAATCACTGCCGCTAACCATTGCTGAGACTACGGGAACGTTCGACATTGTAGTGGCAAAAGGATCAACAGATGCACTATCCACATCTCAAAAAGCAGCAATCGGTCATCATAAGGTTGTTGATGTGAATTTATTAATGAACAATAAGCCAATATCATGGACAAACAGAGCGATTGAAGTTGCTCTATCCAGTGTAGAGCAGCCTAAGCTGAATGATGTGGTTACGATCGTACATTCCATATCTCCAACTGGGGAGATGACACCTGTTACGTACTCCAAGTACGATGACAAAACGAAGACGATGGCGTTCAAACCGCTGGAATCCGGCAGTTTTGTCATAGCAGAAGTTGACGTGCCACTACATGATTTGCAAAATTACAATTGGGCTCTCCAAGAAGTGCGGAACCTCTACGGTAAAGGAATTATTATGGGGATGAGCGCAACTCGTTTTGCCCCGCAAGGTGAACTGACCAGAGCACAATTTTTGCAAATGATTATTAAAGGCATTGGTGACGCACGCCAGTCCGATGCATTCATTTCGCTCCCAGCGGATGTGAAGGAAGGGCAGTGGTATGCGGATTCAGTACGACTTGGCATTGAAATGAACATTATTCAAGGCCGAGCGGATGGAAGCTTCGGGGCCAACGAACGCATTTCACGAGAAGATATGGCCGTTATGCTGAATAGAGCTCTTCAGGTTGTGCAGCGTGAGGATGCGACCCATTCTGTACAAGGAAATATGGTGTTTGCAGACAACGATGAGATCGCGCCATACGCCAAAGAGGCTGTAGCCTCGATGCAACAACTTGGACTGCTGAATGGCATGCCTGATGGCACGTTTGCTCCGAAAGAAACGGCGAACCGTGCACAAGGGGCTGTTGCAGTAGCCAGATTGATGGAACGACTGTATTAGAAAATAACGAAGCAGGTAAGGAGATCGAATCAACGGATTCGGTCTCTTTGTTTTGTGGAAAGAAGAGGTTCAGACTTCATCCATTTCTCTACATAGGCATATGAATCATTTGTTAATGTCGTATTGACAATATAAAATTCATTTGTTATCATTTCGATAATATCAAAACGACAATATTAAGAAATGAGGAATGAGCCATGTTTGGATTCCGATTTGCGAAGTTTCAACCCAGTGAATATGTCATGAAGGTGAAAAATGGTAAGGTACAACGTCAGGGTATCGGATTGTCCTTTTATTATTATGAGCCGACCACATCGGTAGTGGTCCTACCCGTATCCTCGGTGGATGTACCATTCATGTTCGAAGAAATTACGGCGGACTATCAGACTGTTACTGTGCAGGGACAACTTAGCTATCGCATTGTAGATTATTTGAAAATAACCCAGAGCCTGAATTACACGTACAATTTGCGCAAGAATCGGTATATTTCCGACGACCCCGGCAAACTGGACCAACGGGTGATCACCACAGCGAAAGTACTAACTAAGAAATATCTGGAGAAAATGCCGTTGAAGGAGGCCATTCAATCCAGTGAACGGCTGGCAAGCAGCATGAAACGCGAAGTTGTGCAGAGTGAAGAGTTGGAGAAACTGGGCGTTGAGCTGATGAGCCTATCCATCCTGGCCATTCTGCCCAATAAAGAGACGATGCGTGCATTGGAAGCACAAGCGCGGGAAGAGATTTTACGTCAGGCTGATGAAGCGCTGTATGTGCGTCGTAATGCATCAATTGAACAGGAACGCCGAGTGAAGGAGAACGAACTGAACACCGAAATTGCCGTGGAGACAAAGAAACAGCAAATTCGTGAGACCCAATTGCATGCAGAACGCTCGGTGAAACAGAAACAAAACGAGATGGAGCAAGAACAGCTTCAGTTCAATACAGCGATGGAGGAACGCAAGCAGCAGTTAATTGAATTAACCATTGCCAATCACAATGCAGAAGCCGATGCCAAAGCATATGAGATCGCTGCCGTTATGAATTCGTTGCAACATGTACAGCCGAGTGTACTGCAAGCGATGGCAAACATGGGCATGAATTCCGATAAGCTGATTGCACTTGCATTCCAGGAACTGGCTGAAAATGCAGGCAAGATCGGACAGCTTAATATCTCGCCGGATCTGTTGCAGGGGTTGATGTCTCCCGCGCCGGGCAGAGATCAGGGAGGTAGAGGGCGATGAGATTAGGAAAAAGAGAGCAGGCAGAGCAAGCAGGGAAATCAGTACGTCATCAGGCTGCGCCGGACGATCGAATGAGCGAACACAAGCTCATTCTAGTTAAGCGTCGGACCCGACTGGAAGAGTTGGTGGTTCGATATAACACGGTGCAGCAAGCTCAGTTTTATATCGAACGTCTGGGCGCCGACTTCAGTGATTATATGGAGGAAGACCGTCGTTATCGGTTATCTGTGCAGCAGGCGCAGCAGCAACTGGGGCAATTGGGTCGTGTACAGACCATTGATCGGGAACATGTGCCGAACTTTATTTTTGGAGAGCAGGATATTGTGGTTGTGGTTGGACAGGATGGGCTTGTAGCCAATACCCTCAAATACGTAACCGAGCAGCCGCTCATTGGCGTGAACCCGGACCCGATGCGGTGGGACGGGGTGTTATTACCTTTTACTGTGGAGGATCTAAGCTTCATTGTTCCTGATGTCATTCGAAAGCAACGGACTTTGAAAGAAGTCACTCTCGCCAAAGTGGAACTCAATGATGGACAGTATCTATATGGTGTCAACGATCTGTTCATTGGTCGGAAGACACATGTATCGGCACGTTATGAAGTGCGTTTGGGTACATCCGTAGAACAACAATCCTCCAGCGGTATCATTGTATCTACAGGCATGGGATCGACAGGTTGGTTCAAAAGTGTGCTGGCCGGGGCCACTGGAATTGTAGGATCGGCGGCGTGGCAGAACATGAATTCGGAAGATGAGGTTGCTGTAGCATCCTCATCCATTCATGGAAGCAGGCAGGAGCTGAATCATTTTAACTGGGATGCGCCGTACTTGTATTTCTCAGTACGTGAACCTTTTCCAAGCCGAACGACTGCGGCCAACCTGGTGTTTGGACAGATCCATTCGAAGCAACCATTGCACATTGTATCCCAGATGCCGGAGGACGGAGTTATTTTCAGCGATGGGGTTGAGCAGGACTTTCTTGAGTTCAACTCAGGGGTGGAGGCTATCATTGGTTTGGCAGAGAGAAGGGGGCGTCTCGTAGTCTGACCCTTTATTTCCAAGCCGTTTCCAACTAAAATGGGTAACTAGATGTGATACATTGACGTCAGGAAACGGAAAGAGGGTTAACGATGCAATCGATATTGTTGGTTGAAGATGATGCCAAGCTTGCAGGATTGCTGGCGGCTTATCTGAACCGAAATGGATTCCAGGTACAGGTCACCGGTGATTTTCGTCATGTATTGGATGAGTTCGTGAAGATGGAACCGGATCTTGTGCTGATGGATGTGAACTTGCCTCAATATGATGGCTACTATTGGTGCAGACAGATACGTACACATTCCATATGTCCCATTTTATTCATATCTGCTCGGGATAGCGGCATGGATCAGATTATGGCATTGGAACATGGAGCGGATGATTATATTACAAAACCTTTTCAATATGAAGTTGTGCTTGCTAAAGTCCGCAGTCAGCTGCGCAGAGCCTATGGTTCTTACGCTGCTGTGCAGCAGGAAGTGAAAGTGAATAACGGTCCCATGATTCTCTATCCTGAGCGATTCGTATTGGAATATGATGAACGCTCTACAGAACTGACTCAGAAGGAAGCGATACTGGTGCAAGCGCTGATGGTGAAGGCAGGTCGAGTGGTCAGCCGGGAAAAATTGCTAGAACAGATGTGGGAAGATCAGCATTTTATTGATGATAATACGTTGAATGTCTATATTACACGTGTACGTCGGAAGTTGAAGGAACTGGGAGCAGAAGAGATTTTGGAGACGGTTCGCGGAGCGGGTTATCGCGTGTTGGATCTGGGCGCTTCTGCACAAGGACAAGGGAAATGAAACTTTTTCTGAAAGACCACCAGATGTTAGTTGGATTTTATGTGCTGCAGATGCTGCTTGTTCCGTGTGTATATTGGCTCTCTGGTGAAGATCGTCCGATGAAAATTATCCTCTATGGCATGCTGATTAGTACCGTTGTGTTACTGGTATATCTGGTCGTACGTTACTTCCAGCTACGAGCGTATTATCATCTGCTTCAACAACCACGTAAATGGGTAAACGAGTCTTTTCAGACCCTTGGAAATTCGGTTGTAGCTGAGGCTATCCAGGAATTGTTACACGAACTGGAGCGTAATCGGCAGAACGAGATGGGTCAGTTACGTACTAGCAAGGAACAGCAGGTGGTATTTATGAATCGCTGGGTTCATCAGATGAAGACACCGTTGTCTATTATCCAACTGACCTTGGAAGACGTGGAAGATGAGACGGCTGGCAGCATTCAGGATGAGCTGGATAAAATGCGTAAAGGACTTGAAATGGTCTTACATTCATCCCGGCTTGAACAGTTCGAAGGAGATTTTCGTGTGGAGCTGCTGTCTCTGCAAGAGGTACTTCGGAGCAGCATTGCAGAGAACCGACGTTTGTTTATACGCAGAGGTATTAAGCCGGATATCCGCATGGAGGAAGATCTTAAGATCTATAGTGATTCCAAGTGGCTGCGGTTCATGTTCACCCAGATCCTGACCAATGCGGTGAACTATTCCGATAGCAAATCAGGCAAAAAAGTGATCATTACCGGCTATAAACAGGAAGAGCGTACAATCCTGGATATTCAGGATGAGGGAATCGGCATCTCGTCCGAGGATATTCATCGTGTGTTCAATCCCTATTTTACAGGTGAACGTGGCAGGCAATACCATGAATCTACGGGAATGGGATTATATCTGGTTCGTGAGATTAGTGCACGCCTGGATAACCGGGTAGAGTTATTTTCAGAGCTGAATAAGGGAACATTGGTTAGATTCAGCTGGGTTCATACGAAAGTTCCGCAGTAAAGAGCGCTTTGCCCACAGCCGTGGGTGAGGTGTTTTTTTTATAGATACCAAAAGTTATGGAGGCAGGGGAACAGAACCTTAAACGTACTGTAAGGAAAGTTTAAGGTAATTCGATAGCACCGTTACGGAAGGTCAGTTAGGATAAGAATAGGATTAACATATAAAGAGTAATAGATTCGGAGGGGAATACACATGGAAATGTTACAAGTATCAGCACTAAGCAAAGTATATCAGGGCAAAGTGCAGACTCAAGCCCTTAGTGATATTCATCTGACAATCAAGCAAGGTGAGTTTGTGGGCATTATGGGCCCGTCCGGCAGTGGCAAAACCACATTGTTAAACATGGTCTCTACCATTGATGAACCCAGCTCAGGCAAGGTGCTGATTAATGGCATGAACCCGTTTGATATGAAAAAGAAAGAACTTGCCATGTTCCGGCGTCGGGAACTCGGGTTTGTCTTTCAGGATTTCAATCTGTTGGACACGCTGACGGTTGCCGAGAATATTGTACTTCCATTGACACTGGACAAGGTCAAACTGAAGGAGATGGAGAGTAGACTACAGCGCATTACAACCAAGCTTGGGATTGATCATATTCTGGATAAACGAGTGTACGAAATCTCGGGCGGTCAACGACAGCGCACAGCCATTGCGAGATCCATGATCAATATGCCTTCAATTGTATTGGCGGATGAACCTACGGGCGCATTGGATTCTACTTCATCTCAGGCTGTCATGGAGTCGCTTGAACAGATTAATCAGCAGGAGAAAACGACCATTATGCTGGTGACACACGATCCCCTTGCAGCAAGTTATTGCAATCGAATCGTATTCATCAAGGACGGGAAACTGGCAGCGGAGGTACACCGCGGAGATAATCGGCAGACGTTCTTCCAGCGGATCATTGATACGTTATCCTTCTGGGGAGGGAATTCACATGAGCTTTCCTCAGTTCGCGTTTAATAACATTCGCCGCAATGGGCGAGCGTATATTGCTTTTTTTCTAAGCAGTGTGTTTATGGTCATGATTTTCTTCGCTTATGCAGTGTTCATCTATCATCCGTATGTGACAGAGTTGCCGATGGGTGACACAACTGCTATGGGGATGCAGGTGGCTTCGATCATTGTATATGTGTTTGCATTTTTCTTTGTCATGTATTCCATCAGTGCTTTTCTCAAATCACGGAACAAGGAGTTTGGCATTCTAACCATACTTGGTGCGGAGCCTGGACAGATTCGGAAATTAATTATATTGGAAAATATGTTGATCGGCTGTCTTTCCATTATTGCGGGTATCGGCGGAGGCATGTTGTTGTCGAAGCTGTTCCTGATGTTAACCACTCGTTTTATCGGGATGGATGATCTGCCCTTCTATTTTCCGGTGAAAGCGATTCTGATTACGATCGGGGCATTTCTGTTATTATTTTTCTGCATTTCACTTTTCACATTGATATTTATCGGAAACAAACGGACGTTAGAGCTTTTGACAGGGACCAGCAAACCTAAAAAAGAACCCAAAGCTTCGTGGTTCTTCTCACTTCTGGGCCTGACATTACTTACAATCGGATTTGTAGTACTCCGCAGTAAATTGAGCGGCGGTACGATCTTACTCGCAGCAGTAACAGGCATCGCGGGGACGTATTTTTTCTACTCACAACTTTCCGTGCTCATTATACGGGTATTAAAGCGTAATCGTAAAACGGTATGGCATGGTACTCGTCTGTTATGGATCTCAGAGATGAGTTACAAAATGAAGGATAATGCTCGCATGCTCTTTATGGTGACCGTGGTCATTGCGATTGCTTCGATGAGTGCAGTTGTGATTTTGTCACTGGATCAAGAGAACCGGGAGCAATTTACCAATAACGATTTTGCAATCCAGTACAATGTGTACACACCTACGGATCAAATGGATATGAGCGCTATTAATTCAGCACTTGAAGCCGCAGGCTTGGATTATCAGCAAATGTATCTAGAGTACTTCTGGTCGGATGCGGATCAGAGTGCTGTCTCGGTTATGCCACTTAGTCACTACAACCGATTCAATACAATTCTAGGAAAAGAGACATTCCAATTGGATTCAAATTCAGCATTGTTCGTAGATTCCCGGAATGAGAAGGATCAGGCTCAGATCGATCGCAACAGGTTTCGCAATTTTTCGGAAGGAGACACATTGACCTTGAATCTAGAAGCTGGCCCAATGCAAGCAAGAGTTACAGCTACAGATGTGGAGGCAAGGTTTGCAACCTTAATCTATTCAACAGGTGTAGTTGTCCTCACGGATGAGAAGTTTGAAGAGATCACACAACAGGTCCATGAAAATAGGTTATCTGGCAAAGTTCTGTATCAGATTCCTGTCTGGGGTCATGCAGTACCTGACCGGCACTCCTCGGAAGCCATGGTTAGCGATCAGTTACTTTCGTCCGCAGATACCATTCGAAGCGATAATGCTTCGGATGAGAATTACTCCGGATATCTGAGTACACGGTACGGTGATTTTGAAAGATTCAGACAGGGGACAGCACTATTTACCTTCTTGGGCATATTTATCGGATTGATCTTCTCCATCTCTTCCGCAAGCTTTCTGTATTTCAGACTGCATACCGATCTTGAAGCGGATGGAAAGATGGTGCATTCTCTTTCGAAAATGGGTCTCAGTTTCCAGGAGATGAAACGATCATCCACCGTTCAGATTGCTATTCTGTTCTTTTTACCGATCGGGGTAGCTATCATTGAAACGTTGGTCGTGGTTAAGCCATTTCTTACTGAATTCGGTATTACCAATTATACGATGCCGGTGTTGACTGTATTTGGTGCCTTTGTACTTGCACAGACGTTTTATTTCATCGTTATACGTTCGAGATATATCGCTTCTCTGCGCAAAATGATGGTGTAACCATCTTAAAAACAAAGGGTCGTAAGGATCGACCATGATTTGTTCATTGCCTGCATTCCTTGATTCAGATCAAGGAAATGCGGGCTTTCTTGCGATAAGATGAATGTATTCACAGATTATATTATCGAGGAGGAAGATTAATCATGAGTATTACGTCATTGCAAGAAGTCAAAACATTCAGCGAGGATCGTTTTACGAAACGGGTATTATTCCAACAGGGTGGGGGAGTGACCTTTGTCCTTCATTTTCTGCCAGGACAAGAGCTTCCCGTCCATCAACATCCGGGCACAGACGTTATTCTGCTGGTGGTCGAAGGCACAGGCACACTTATTCTGGATGGTGAAGAACAAGTGGTGAATCAAGAGGATGTAATCCATTGCGGCGGCGAGGTAGAGTTCGCATTCCGTAATACAGGAGAACAGGAAGTTCGTTTGTTCGTGGTGTTAAATAAAGTACCAGCAGCATCGTATGCAAAGGACATCTAAGAGTTATTATCAAGGAATAGATACAATGATTCACTGATCGCCACGAATATAAGGGGGAACTCTATTCTGGAGTTTCCTTATTTATTTTTTTATCCAAAAATCACTGCATGTGTCCGACAAGGCCATTTCGTAGGAGACGATCCAGTGCAAGTCAATCCTTCGCAAAACAAAAAGCATACCTGGGTCTGAGAGAACATCAGATATCAGGTATGCTTTTTCATATTCCGTCAGCAACTTGTTCATTCATCCGGTCTATAGTCATTCGGCCTAGAAGTATCCTAGCATTTCCTTGGCTTCATTCGACATCCGCTGTGGAGACCACTGTGGCTCCCACACGACTTGAACATCAATATCAGTCTTGCCCCCGTATTTTCCTGCAAAACCCACTTCACCGCACCAACGATGGTATCGTGCAGCGGACAACCTGGTGTAGTCAGTGTCATCCGCACATGTACTCGTTCAGGTTCTTCTCTTACTTCATACACCAGACCCAAGTCAACGATATTGACACCTAATTCAGGGTCATACACTTCCTTGAGACATTCGAGTAAATGCGTCGTTTGTTCCACCTTTTCCACGCTCCGATCGATTTCATAATTTTAACGTCTGAATACCAAAGCAATATTTGCGATATAAACGATGGAGACAAGAGACAAAATCGTTCCACCAACCATCATGACCTCCGCCAGATTAATCAGAATTCCACTAACAAGCAGCAGGCTTCCAGCCACCATGGCGAGCATACCCCAATTGACATACCGTTCACTCAGCATACCTGCCATCAGCGGTGTTCCGGGTCTGCCTGCCTGCTTGCCATATTTGTGGGTCCACCACAGAAAAGGCACGATTTTGGAGGCATAGCCAAGTATGGTGAGAGACACCCAGCCCCCGAGATATATCCATCCAGACAACAGAACAACACGTGGATGGAGCAGCAGTTCAGTCCCTTGTGCGGAATAGATCAGTAGGGCGACAGCATATGCGGCAAATGCACGGCTTACATACACAGACCAGCGAATGCCTGGACCTGGGTTGCTTTTGTGTCGTTTCTCCTGAATTTGCTCCAAGTGATACACATAGACGAGTAAGGCTGCGGTAAGGAGAAGTAGCGCGAACCAGAGCCAACCTCCCTTGAGCCCAGTGAGAAATGCAACAACGCCTGTGATAACAGCTGCGTTCCACAGAACCAGGACCACTTTCTGTAATCGAATGGAATAATTGTGGGACAGGTAGAACATGGGCAGCATTTTGTAACTGAAACCGGTAATTAACATGCCAAACCAGCCGAGTGTCCCCATCCAGATGTGTGCGCCGAACAAGCGTTCATGCAAGCCATTCCAATCACCAAAGGCAAAATTCAGACCCATCAGCATACCGGACAGCCCGGTAAGAACCAGATAAAGACAGGAACAAGCTGCGCTGATCGTTACCGGATTCCATTGTGAAGCCCGGAAGAGGGTAATAGCCATATTCCATCCGAACAACAGAATGCCCGAGAGCGCGAGTGCAGCAGAACCGGCAATCCAGATGACATCAGCATGAATGAAGCCATATAACATGCCCACAATTCCGATACTGAACAAGAAATAATGACAATAACCGAGAAACAGACTATAGATATTGGATTGCAAAATAACATGTATCAACTGATATACGGCACCCATAGCCAGCATCGTTGCCCATCCAAGCACAAACAAATGAGCATGAAACCAGCCTTCGGGTCCTCTGAGTTCATCACCAAGCCAGCCTGTCAGCGAGAGCAGGGAGAAGACATGATACATTACAAATCCAAAGATGCCCGTGATGATAAAAAGAAACGGCAACCTGGACATGGCTTTCGCCTCCTTACCCTTTTTCAATTCTCACTTTGGCTGTGCCATCGGTTTGATCTTCAACCGTGTAGGTGCAACCGAGATTATTCAACTCTTCAATCAGGAATACAGGTACACGGTCATTGTGGATCAGCACGACTTCCCCAGACTTGCAACGATCCAGAGCTGCGAGTGTTCTCACCATGGGTTGTGGCGGTTCCAATCCGCGATTGTTCAGTATAATGGTGGGAGCCTGTAGAAATTCTAGGTTTTTAAATGCAGCAGGTTGCTCCTCTGGATGTCCATGGCATGAAGCTGATTCTTCATCTGAATCAGGTTCTAAATTAACTTCTGATCCAGATAAAACCATTGCAGAAATTGCCTTTGCACCGGTTTTATTTTTTTTGTGCACAAACGTGGTGACCCAGTGATCTGAAGCCTTTCGTTCCGATGTGCTGGAGTATCCTTTCAGCTTGAGAATACCGAGCAGAGGTGTTGGCTTGAACGGAGCGTGTAGTACAAACACATCGTCACGCTGAAGACCTTTGACCGTGTCCATAATCAGCTGAAACGGCTCCACCTTGTTACTCAGATGAGGACGCACATCCAATTCAACAACATGAACATCAGATGGATACATGTGCGTTCACATCCAATCCTGCTCCAATTCCAGCCGTCTGCTGTACTAACTGTAGAGATGATTCATACAGGCCGGCCATCCCACCGTACAGTGCATAGAAGAATGAATCCGGCGCATTGAGGGAGAAGGACAGATAAGATTTGGGGTCTATGCTGAGCATCTGTTCAAATAGTCTTGCACTGTCATAGGCGTAAAAACAGAAATGAGTATATTCGAACACTGGCATTTTTTCGTAAATGGTAATAATCTCTTGCGCATATTCGGCCTGTTCACGCTGTGCCATCTTCACCATGGTTATGGCATCTTCCAGCCGTAGCGTGATGCGAAGTGTAGTATCATCAATGATTTCAACGTGTGCCATCGCGGTTCAGCTCCAATCTATAGTTTGCTGATTTTGACCTGGAAGGTTGTAGGGCCCTGCTCAATATATTCCCAGTTGAAACCATCCGGATGTGTGGACTGGAACTGGAATCGAAGTGGCTTTGGATCGTGATCGTTAATGAGCAGCATGGATTCCTGTGGTCGCAACTGATCAAACGTTTCGAAAATCACTTTATGTTTCAAATGCGGTGCATACTCCGTGGCATTAATGGTTGCTGTGTATGTGTTCATGTGTCATTCCTCCAATTAGGGTTAGTTTGGTGTTGCAATTTGATTATAGGAAATGTGAAGAGGGATCTGTGTGAGCCTGCTCACATATTTGTAATGTCATTGTCTCGCCTTAATATGACTGAATTCTGCATACACAAAGAGACCTTAACGTGGGTTACGGGCGCTAAGGTCGTTTTGTGTAAACACAGTTTTATTGTTAGAGTGTGGGCCAAAAATAAAGTAGCCTGGGTGCAGGGAGATCAAGTATCCCTTTGCTGCTTCAAAGCTTGCAAATCATGAATGATAATCCGGTTGCGATCTACTTCGAGCAGATTCTCTTTTGTAAGCTGGTTCAAAAGCCGATTTGCTGTTTCCCTGGTTGTACCAATGGAATTGGCAAACTCCTGATGGGTCATGGGCAGATTGATGACAATATGTTCTTCATGTTTGTGTCCGTGCTGCTCTGCGAGCATGAGAAGGAAGGAAAGCACACGATTGCGTACATCCTGACCAGAGAGCACCTGCAACTTATCCTGCAATTCTCGTATTTTATCACCGAGCACACGCATAATTTTGATCGCAATGGAGGGTGTACTCAACATTAATCGTTCGAAAAGCCGCACAGGTATGGCAAGTAGCTCGGTAGGGGTAATTGCTTCCGCAGTAGCCGGGTAGGGGTGCGCGTTAAAAAAACCGGTGTGTGGGAACATATCTCCTGTTTTGAGGAAAGAGACGATCTGTTCATGCCCGTTCTCATCGGTTTTGTAGGCCTTTACAATGCCGGTACGTATGAAAAAAACAGCTTCTTTTTCGCTTCCTTCGCTGAAAATAACCGATTTCTTCTGAATGCTTCTGGAAATGGCGATGTCTTCGACTTGCTTTAATTCCTCGGGGCTAAGATCCTGGAAGATGGGGAACTGTTGCAGAAACTCCGCTGTGGTATCTTTGTTTACCCTACTCATGAGAATCTCTCCTCTCTGTGCTCATATTTCTGAACTACGACATCATTTTATCATAGCGTGATTTTTAAACACATCAGGTGATATAGATCACCGTAAAGCCACATCACTGTTTTTGATTGTTCAACCAGGGTTAATGGAATGATAGAAGCTAGAATATGATTGAACAAGAGAGGGGTCGACCCGGATGTGGACTGCATTCATGTGGGGCGGCATCTCTGCCTCCGCGGTAGTCATTGGCGCACTCGCAGCATTGTTTGTGAAGATTCCCAAACGAATCATCGGCTGGATCATGGCATTTGGAACAGGAACATTAATTGGTGCAGCAACCTTTGAACTTCTCGGAGATGCGCTGAATGATGGAGGTATTATACCCACAGCCATTGGATTTACAGCGGGGGCTGTTGTGTATACGCTGTTTGACCTGCTCGTTTCTGCAAAGGGAGGGGCAGGGCGTAAACGTTCGGCAAAGTCGGGAGACTCCAATCAAAGCGGCCTTGGCATCTTTGCAGGAACGGTAATGGATGCGATCCCGGAATCCATCATGCTTGGAGCCAGCTTGCTGGCTGGCAACGGTGTCAGTGTAGTCCTGATGGTATCGATCTTTGTCAGCAACATCCCTGAAGGTCTGTCCAGTACGGTTGGGCTACAGGGCAAGTACAGTCGCGGTAAAATCATGCTGATGTGGCTGAGTGTCCTGTTGATCTCTGCTCTTGCGGCACTGGGGGGCTATCTGTTTCTGGAGCAGCTTCCCAAAGAGATGGGTGCAGCGATTGGTGCATTTGCAGGTGGCGGAATTATTGCCATGATCTGCTCAACAATGATGCCGGAAGCCTTTGAAGAGGGCGGGCCTGTAGTGGGATTGATTGCATCCATGGGACTGCTTGTGTCGCTGTTGTTGGATATCTGAATAACTGGACCATACGAAAGAGTATCCGAACAGAAGCCCTTCTGTCCGGATACTCTTTTTGGCATAAACAGACTGCTCGCACCTGCAAGCTTGCTTACCACGTTCATTGGCTTAACGCTGGCGGTTCAATTCTTTCCCTGAGCTGTTCCAATTGAAGAATAAGAATGCAGTTCCCTGTAACCTGAAGAAGCCCCTGCGCTTGCATCATGGCGAGTTTACGACTAAGCGTCTCTGGTGTGATACCAAGCAATAGAGCCATGTCTTTTTTGAAGACAGGCAAACGGATCTCATGCCTTGCATGATTTCGGTTGTGGAAGAACAGAAGCAGTTTGGCAATCTTTTGTTCCGTTGTCATGGCACTAAGCGAGCAGTTCCATTCATCGGTTTCACGCAGAAGGTTGGAAATGGCAAGCAGGAAATGATAAGCAAGCTTTGGATCATGTTCAAGTAACCGGTCAAAATCATGCTTGCCGATGGAGCAGATGGCTGAAGGCTCCAGAACTTCGGCGTTCGCGGCATGTGGTTTTTGGTGTAACAGGGAATCTTGTCCGAAGAAATCTCCAGGAAACAGAAACCGGATAATATGTTCTTTGCCATTTTCATTATATTTGGATAACTTCACACATCCCTGATGAATCACATAAAGCGTATCTGAGCGTTCGCCCTCCTGGACAACCATCTCACCTTTGTTATATCGGCGGGTATGCAGAAGGGAGCTCAGCAATGCAGCTTCGGATTCATCCAGATGCTGGAACAGAGATACTTTGGAGAAACAGGTATCCTTCGCTTCGTGCGCACAGATCATCATATAATCACCTCGAAATGTTCAGGATGGGTACAGCCATTACCTATTGTTATGTCTTTAGTGAGACATGGCTAATCCACCATGATCTTTACCATCCTTGGTCACACGCAGAACAGCAGCAGCTCCTTTGGCTACATGATTGAACTGGTGGGTTACGATCGCATAATCGCCTTCTTCGGTCACGGTAAACTCCACGACAGCTCCACCACTTGCAGGAAGCATAACCGTCTGTATTCCATACTGGATATTGCATGGATTCCCATCGGTATATACACGGTCCATAATTGTACCTACAACGTGGAAGGATGAGACTTCATTGGGCCCGGCATTGCTGACATAGATCCGCACGGTATCGCCAACTTTGGCTAGCAGGGGGTGCTTGGTCAATCCATAATCATTGCCGTTAAATACGACATATTCAGGTTCTTCGTTCAAAAAAGCTTCGTAATCATGCTCTTTATACCATTCACTTTGAACCATGGTATACTCACGATCAACCAAGTGATCGGAAGGGTATCCAGCCTTGGGCTCCACAATAATCATGCCGTACATGCCGTTCGCAATATGGGCCAGCACTGGTTTGGTTCCACAGTGATACATGAATACACCGGGTGAGGAGGTTGGATAGGTGAACGTGCCTTTCTCGCCTGGCATAACATCTATAAATTTGCTGCTGGGAGCGGCATGTACCGCGTGAAAATCCATGGAGTGAGGCAGAGTAGAATCTTTATTTTTTAGTGTGAACACCAAGGTATCCCCCTCGGTCACTCGCAGGACGGGTCCCGGAACAGTACCATTAAATGTCCATGCGTTGTAGATCACACCCTCGGAGATTTCGATGTCTGTAACCTGAGCCGTCATTTCAATATATACCGTAGTTCCTTCTCTACGAATGATTGGGTCCACCGGGGGTTGACTGGCCGCAGAGGAGGAGACTTCATCGTTGTGAACAGGTTTAATCGTATCGGTGGAACTACAGTGAGAGAGAGTAGCAGTGAATATGGCGAATAGGAGTGACCATTTATATACATTTATGAAGGAAAACATAGGTGCACAACCTTTGCTAAGTGATGTTTTTCACAATATAAAAAGCAGGTATACCTTCAATCCAGTATTTATTTAGTTATAGATTACGTTATTGAGGCAGGAGCTGGTGTGACGGGGCACACACTTGGGTATGTCTTATTAAAGCCATTTTCAACAATCTGGCTTCCATTCTTGTGCTGAGGAACGGAGTTACATATAATTTTAGAGAGATGGATTGGTAAATGTTACGTATTTTCAGTCTGTGTATATCTTAGTTACAGAAGGAAGGGTGGATACGGAATGAAACGTTTCGAAGATGAAGGTGCGTATAAGTACAGTTTCTATGCGGTACTTCGTCGGGGCGAGCAGGTTGATGTGAAATGTCCCCAATGCGGTGGGCACGCATCTATAGAACAACGGAACAATCAACTGGGATGGAAGTGTTTTGAATGCTACGCTCAAGCTCTTGAAGAACCAGTGTATCAATATAGAGCCAAGGGGAATTGTGCTGTATGTGAACGTTGGTTTAACGTGGAGGTCACAGACGAGAAGAAGACGTCTCACCGATCATCGCATGTGGAATGTCCACATTGTGGTTCTGTTAATCAGGTTGAATTACATGCCAAGCCGATGTACGGCAGGTGTTTTTCCGAGATTCGTGCAGGGAAAGATCCTGTATTCGGGTTGGAGCTATACTTCCTGGATGAGTTCAGAGGAAAAATAATATGGGCAGTGAACCGGGAGCACTTAAATTATCTCATCGCTTATGTTTCCGCAGATCTGCGTGAAAAACCTGGAAATATGCCTTTAAAAACAGCTTCACACAGTATCCCAGCTTATATTAAGGATGCGAAGAACAGGGATGTGGTTGTTCGTACACTGTCGAAGCTTCAGCACAAGACTGGATGAGACTGAAAGCGAAGATGAAGCGTTAACGCTGCAAGGGAGAGTAAAACATGAAACTACGATTGAAATTAACTATTTTTGCAATCATTCTGGGTATGTTGATGATTCCGGCTTATTTTATTTTACAGACTTATGGTGTATTTCAAAAACAGACAGTTTTATCTGACTATGCTCTCGCGGTTGATGTGAATGGCAAGTCCTATGCAGCCTGGCCGCTGATTAACAGTTTTGCAGCGATGGATAAACAAGAGGATAACCGTCAGTTTTATTACCGGATCGATATGAGTCATATCCAATACCTGTTTAATCTGGCCTATCGGGAGTATGAAGTGAAGCCCGGTGGGGACAATCCATATCTGGATGGTACTGTGAACTATGAACATACGGACCATAACTACGTGCAGACCGAGAGAAAGTACGAGAATGCCAATGACTTCTCAACGGTCTTAAATCTGTATGATCAGGATGGGCAGATCGTCTATACCTACGATAATACTGGCAAAGCGGATAACGAATTGGTGAAGTCCATAATTCATCAGGGAATGAGCCGTACCAGTGGGAGTGGCAGCGAAGCTGCTCGCGATCCTTATATCAATATTACAGCGCTATTCCGTGACAAGCTAAACATCGATGTGAAACTGACGGTGGATGAGGAGCACAAAGTAGTTACTATTCGAATGAACAAATCGGAGGCGAGATGATGAATGAGTATGGTGTACAACACGGACCTGTATATCTGGAAGGTTTGACAAGAAAAGAAGAGGACGTTAAGTCCGAGGAAGTGGAGTGGAAAGGCAAGCTTCTAACGAGTGATGGTCATGATAAATTCCATATTTTTTATTATGGTGACTTGACGGAAGATGATCTGATTACCTGGCATGATTCGACACCGCTTCTTGTATATGCGGAGCATACCGTCACAGGTGAACGTTATCTGCTCATTGATGCCGCCAAGCACGGATATGATGCCATGTTATGTGAGACCTATTCGGAAGAAACACTACGTGACAGACCTCTTCGCCCTTATCTGGATGTTGAAGGAGAGGACATCTTTGAAGTGGAATTGACGGCCTACTACAATGTGCCTTGGGATGAAGAGTTCGGCGAAGATGTAGATGAAAATGGTGCATATGAACTGATTACGGGAGAGCGCATGCATTTTGATCAGGTCAAACGTGATGGATATGATGCCTTT
Organism: Paenibacillus sp. CB74; assembly: GCF_055687625.1. Taxonomy (NCBI): domain Bacteria; kingdom Bacillati; phylum Bacillota; class Bacilli; order Caryophanales; family Paenibacillaceae; genus Paenibacillus; species Paenibacillus sp. CB74. The sequence continues at coordinate 1,145,915 of NZ_CM146009.1, forward strand.
GCCATTCGTATTCTGAATCGTAAAGGGGTCTGGACTGACATTGTACAGGAAGAACTGGCTTAGATCTGTAACGAATGAACCAAATTGAGATGGGAGATGCCAAAACAATGTATATCGTATCCCGTGCACTTAAGCCGGTTCCAGCAGAGGAACTGGATCACTTTGAACAACAGCATGCCATCTCACTACCTTTGTCATACTGTAACTGGATTGAACAATATGGGGAAGGCACATACACGGGCTGGATGAATGTGCAAAGACCGGACCCGGAAGTGTTGAAGCCTTTTGTTGAATATGATTTTTGGATACATACGGATGAATCGCCTATAAGTCAGCATCAACTTGAGCAGTGCATTACCATCGGCAGTTCTGTAGATGGAGATTTCCTTGCTGTTCATCCGGAAGTTGAGGGGCTGTTATGGCTACCGCGTCATGATGAGAATATCACCTTATGGACATGCTCGGAGACTGAATTTGGCAAAACGCTGGATCGGATCTATTGTGGGTATTACCATCAGGATACACCGATAACGCCTCGATACTATGAACCGTGGAATGAGCTGCGGAAACATACGTTTTACCACTTTACAGGTCTGGAACAGGGAATTTCAATGAAGGCTCTGGCGGAGAAGTGTAAAACGGAATACGAGTGGGACGCTGTGTTGGAGAATGAATACATGTGCAAGCTGTTTATGGCGTCAATGGGCGGATACGTACGTTTTAACTATGCAACGGGGAGAGAAGTTGCCTTATTTTATGAAGAAAAAAGCGGTACTGAAGAGGCCACAGATAACGATATCAGTCTGTTTTTGCAAGCACATCATTGCACGGCATATGAATAGGTTAGGGTGGAGGGGAACAGATGAGTTGGTTAAAGGAAGACATCGCGGAACAATGGCGCAATGAAGGCAAGCGTTATGCAAGGGATGTCAATGCATTTGTAAGGAGAAGCATGGAGGGAGAGCAACCAGACGAAGCCGAGCTGGAGGGAGACTCCAGAAGCGGAATGAGTACTAAAGTGCTCCATATGGTGAGACAAGCCAATCTCCACGGTGACTTGGAGGTGCTCCGACGTGAGCTGCCCGCAGCAACATGGCCATTGAGCGAGGCCTTTCAGTCTTCCATGCAAGCGGTCAAAGTTGTAGGTTATCTGAATGAGGAAACGTGTGTATGTAATACGGGTATCTTCACGGAGAAGGGTCAGGTCTATACGATGGATCAGCACGGATGGCAGTTGATTCCTTCGTATACTTTTGCAGGGTGTTCATCAGACGGATTGGACTATGCGCTTGCAGGACCGGATGGGATTCGTGTCATCCGTCAGCCTGATCGCAGGTTGGAAGGACAGGAGTTGGCAACATATCGTTGGGAGGATATTCAAGCCCGGATACAGTCTTCCTTTCCTCGGATCGAATCGCTTGCGGACTGTGAGCATCCCGAACGGACACTTGAGGGACTTATCCCTATGGATGCAGGCAGAGCACTACTCATACAATCACGATATGGGATATATCTGGTCACACAAGCTGAGGTGACCTTGCTTCATCCCGATCTGGCAGAGATCGAAGAGTATGAGTTAGAGGATACACAGATAGATATGGGACATGCAGCGGTATCTCGGGATGGCCGATGGATTGCCTATGGTAGCCAAGGGAGCAATCATATGGTGATGGACCGTCAGGTGAACAAAACTTACTCCCTCTATCCGGAATCGAGTTACCCTCATTATGCCGCATTCATGAGTGCTAAGCAGAGCGTGTGGTTTAACGCATGTCATTTCTATAATGGGGTCACGATACAGGTTCCGCTGGAAGATATACCAGGTAACGAAACGAAGGAAGACTGGCCAGTCATGGATGAGAATGCACGTGTGTATGCGGCAGTGGAAATAGAGGCGGGCATGGTGCTTGGAGATGCATATGGTTACCTGTACTGTGTGAATGGCGAGGGTGAGGAAGTATGGCGTCATTTTGTGGGCAGTACGATCTATTCTCTGGCTGTATCCCCTGAGCAGTCCAAGTTGGCAGTAGGTACCTATGGTGGCATGTTGCATGTGCTCAATCTTCATTCCAACGAGATGGACGAGTATGGGATCGGCACAGGTACACTACGTGAGTTAGAGCGGTATGTATTGTGGCGTGGAGAAGAACCTCTGCGTTGGTGAGGTAGCATGATGAGCTGGTTAGGGGTGAAGGCATGGAACGTGAAGAGGCTGTAATGTTATTAAAATGTCATGCTTTTTCCTATGATGATCTGAGTCATCCCAAGATGCAGAACGGTTTTACTGGCAGTCTGCGTCCCTTTCGTGGACATTTGATTGAGGAGAATTTTCATGAATTGATGGAGATATTACGGGTTCTGGCACCAGAACTTGCGCGGCCTACACTGGATCGGGAAGTCATGGCTTGTCTATGGGGAATTACTCACATGGCACGTGCCTGGGCTGTTGAACCCGAGGGCATGCTCCGCAGCAACAATCTCATCTCGGACGAGCAGGTAGTGTTGATGGAACAATGGCTTAATTTGTTATCTTACGCAGTCATGATCCTGATCGAGGGTGGTGGAGAGGAAGAAGCATTCTGGGAATATCATCAATATGTGCAAGAAGGGAATGGCGGAGCTAAGAAAGGGGAGGCCTAGTGAAACCGGAGTCGAATGTAACATTAAACGTACTTATGGACGAGCTGAATCGATTGCTTGATGAAAAAATACAGGATCAAGAGATTCGCAAATTGTTTGAAGAGTATCAGCATCGGGATGGGGCATACGAAGAAAGTCTCGATTTGTTCGAAAAGGAGTATGGGATTAGATTTCCTGCTGATTTTCGTACTTTTTACAAAGGCAAAGATGGCAGTGGCTACGGGTTGCATGTGCTGTACCCAGGTGATGCTGAGGCTGGGCGTTGTACGCCATTTTATCTGATGTCATTGGAAGATATTCGAGAGACCAAACAATATTTCTGTGAAGTGGATGAGAAGCTGGAAGAGTATTATTCTGCGGAAGAGATCAGCCAGTTGGACCCGGAGATCAAGCCATACCTGTTCCACAAACCATGGATTCCATTTGCAACGATCGCAGGAGGTTCATTATATCTGATGCTCGATTTCGATCCAACGGAGGAGGGGACGTATGGGCAGATTATTATGTACGTACATGATCCAGATTTTGTCTATTATCTAACCCCTACCTTCACGGATCTCCTCAGCATGTCGAACCGAAATCTGAAGGTGATGGATGAGATCACATATTAGCTCTAAACGATTAGAGGATAGTTCTAGATGAATAAAGAAGCTGCTGAAGCAGCTTCTTCATCTGATCTGAACCTGGACTTTGAATGAATCACATGTTTACCACTGAAAAAAACGATGTCCGTGAAATCCTCCGCCTGGAGGTCCTCCGTGTCCACCTGGACCACCTGGACCGCCGTGAGGTCCGCCGGGATAGCCACCTCCTGGGAAATGACCAGGGTGTCCACCGGGGTAACCACCGCCGGGATAGCCACCATGCCACCAAGGACCACCAATCGGAAATGGCAGTGGAACAGGAACGACGGGCGGGTATGGATAGGGATAAGGGTAAGGGTAGGGTGCCGGTGGTGGTGGATAATAAGGGTAAGGATAACCCGCAGGTTGCGGGGATGATACTGAACCAGGGCCGTATGCCATGTAACAAGCCTCCAATAACTGGATTGATGATATCAGCCTATGCCACAATGGTTGCAGGTGATACAGAAGATTGAAGATTAATCAATATAGAGTCATGAGGGGGAACCTATGGTAGCTGTAGCTTTTCACACCGATCCAAGTGGAACTGCCTATGAACTGTTGATTGACGAATTGATCGAGAAGACAGATCGTTTTATGTTGGTTGACCGAAAGTATGTTGAGGGAGATACACCTGAGAGGGTTGCCAAAGTGTTACAAAGACTTGAGCCGTATCTGATTGAAAAGAGTACGATGGAAGAAATGATGATGCAAAGCGGCGCGATGTACTCAGAGGGCATCTATTACATATATCGGTGCACGCCTGATTCCGGGCAGGTCCTTAAGGAGGAAGCCAATCGCTTTCATGACTGGTTATATCCGTCATTGCCGGATGATCTTTGTTTTCTGAAAGAGGATGGGAGCGATTACTTCTACACGGTTGCTCATGAGCATATGTATGGCATGCACATTACACAAGAAGAAGCAATTGAGCTAATGGAGCGTATTCCAGGCTTGTTCTTCGAGTTAGGTCGTCAGAGAGATATTCATCGACTGTTGGACGATGCCATCATGCATCAGGCTGATGTGCTGAATATTAGTTCACATTTCTTGAAAGAGATTCCGGAACGAATTCGGGAATTGACACATTTGAAACGTTTGACGATTTTTGAGCAGGATGTATATACGCTTCCTCCAGCCCTTTTTGAACTGACATCATTGGAAGAATTGGAGATCATGACAGCGGATTTGGAAGGCATTCACCAAGACATTGGAAAATTGAAACAACTTCGAGAGCTTAGAATTTATTGCGGTAGTTCTTATCATGTTCCTACCGGGTGGAAGCCGAAGGAGAAGTCGGATCTGGGTCTGAAACATATTCCAGCCGAGATTGGCGAATTGAGTGAACTTGTGAGTCTGGATATAAGTTACTCTGGCATTCGTGAAATCCCACCCGAACTGGAGCAGTTGAAGAAACTGCGGTATCTGAGTATAACGAATAGTTTAATCGAAGGTATGCCGGACATAGTCAAGCGGATGACATGGCTTCAGAGTGTAAATCTGGACAGTACTCCATTAGGGATCAGTTGGGAGGACATCTCCGACGAAAAAGAATTATAATAGCCAAATATCCCTGCTCCGTGTATCCGAGTCAGGGATATTAGTTATGCGATAAAAAATTGGCAGAAATGGGCTCACGTCTCTGGGTACTGGGCATAAGCTGATATATAGGTTATGACCTAAACCGAGAGCGAAGGGCAGGCGTTTTATTTTGGCAACCTCAACCATGGATTATACTTTACCAACCACCCAATTTACTTACGATTTAAGCAACAATCCGTTATTCAAGAAGGATGAGGACAACTATATTAACTCTCTCTCCATCAACCAGTTAAACACACTGGGCAATACTTCCTTACTGGATATTTTCCTTAACACAGGCAATGTGGTTGAACCACATATTCATCAGAATGCGACCGAACTGGTATATTGCATCAGCGGTTCTGCCGTTGTGTCCCTCATCAATCCGTTCACCAATGAGTTGCTTCATTTCCCAATTACTCCGGGGCAAGTGGCGAATGTACCTCAAGGCTGGTGGCATTATGAAGTGGCTACTGCAGATCATACGCATTTACTGGCGATCTTCGATGCACCCGTGCCTGAAGCGATATTTGGTTCAGACATCTTGCGACTTACACCTGCCAAACTTCTGGCTTATACGTACTGTCTGGACGAGAAAAAAGTTCAAGAAGCGCTGGCCCCCATTCAAAAAACAGTGATTATTGGCCCGCCGGCAGATTGTATGACGTCCACTGCCCCTATCTCTAACAGTGCTCCGAATGTGAATCATCAGCCGTACGTAATGCCTAATGTACAACCAAACATGCAGCCCAATGCACAGCCCAACATGCAACCAAACATGCCGCCAAATACTCAGCCCAATATGCAACCTTACGTAAACCGTCTTCCATACTGGGGTACTTGGGTCGATCCACGTATCATCCACGAACCGGGTTGTCCGTATTATAGAGAGCTTCCTGTGAATACGAATAATCAAGAGGAAAGATGACGGTTTATTAGGCAAGGTTTATATAGTACACATAGGTACTTCAGTTAAATAAGGTATAGAAAAAGAAGCGTTCCTTAGCGAACGCTTCTTTTTCTTGATTGCAGGTGTCTTCATACTTGCGAAAAGCCGTGTTTAGAGCTAAGCATGAGGCGCTAACGAATCGTAGGCTTCTTAATCAAGGATTAAAAGCGTGCCCAGAAGTCTAAAGAATCTGAGACACCTACTTACGATGTGTAATTTCGTCCCAAACCAATTTCCGTTAGTAATTGCCGATAAGCAATTGAAGTACGGTCAGCGGGAATGTGGGCCTCGGCATGCAGATCAAGGGGCAGATCCTCCGGTTTCTGTGACTCGACCATCTCGCGATCTTCTTCGAATACCTGCAAATTAAACTTGATTGTGTCTTCAATAGGAGCGTCTTTGTCAAAGTTGCGTGTGATTGGACAGAATAGACGGGTATACCGAGCAGAGATCGGCGAAGCACAATTCAGAATATTCAGCTTGTCGTCTCCTGGGAAATGTACCGTCAGCGAAGCCGCAAAAGGCGGGAATACCCGAAACTCACGCAACCATTGGAAACCTTCTGGAGCAACAAGATCTTGCCCTTTGCCATAGTTGCTCACCGTACTCCAATACTCGGCCAGTAACTCATTACCTTCACGTTTCACTTTGTATTGAGGGACTTCTGTGTTGTTTTTGTCACCAAACGTTTCCGTATGCACATAGGCAAAATGGGATACATCGAGGAATCCCTCCATTTGTCGCCCAGAAGAACCGGCAATATCAAAGTTGGGTGGCAAAATATTGATATATTCCGGATCATCCCATCCAGGGAAGGAGGGGATCTGTTCTTCCGTTCCCGCCAAAGTGGTCCAGATTAAACCATAACGTTCAACTGCGGGATACACAATAAGTTTGAGCTTAGGCGAGATCTTGGAGCTTGGGTGTGCAGGTACTGCGGTACATTTACCCTCACAATTATAACGGAAGCCGTGATAAGGGCAGACAATCTCACCATTTTCTACCCAGCCTTTGCTAAGTGGGGCCCCGCGGTGGAAACAAAGATCCTTGGCTACGACAACCTGATCATTACTACGATAGAGAACCAGCTTCACATCGAGTAATTGAGCAGCAAGTGGTTTGTCTGTTACTTCGGTAGCTTGTGCTACCGGATACCAATATTGTGATAATACATGCCAGTCTTCAGCGGTGAATGTACAACCTCTAGGCAATTCGGACGTATTAGGGTTTGCGTTGGAAGTTATCATAGTAAAAACACTCCTTACCAATATGAATAAACATTTCTCTTTATTATGTTAGAAAAGTTAACTTTATTAGCCGTATGTTACTACTCTTATAGTCAAAGTATCAATATATCCAACCTATTTTTGGTTTAAATCACAAACGGTACAGCAAAAACCGTACATGAACACGGAAATTTTCGAGTTTGCTTTACATTAGATGTTATATGTAGGAAAAGAAAACAACGTCTAGGCATGTTATTTCTTTAACTGATGGATGGCTGTATGGAGATGTTTTGTTAGAATCTCAGTGTTATATCTGTTAGTTGAGCAACCATTCTTGTGGGAATAAAAATATTTTCGTAAAGTATGTCACAGATCCCGGCCGTCGTTTGTCTACAGTATGTAAACCAAATGATGGAGGCGAATGAAATGAATTTAAGAACCAACTACAGAGCAGTGAGTCCAGGCGCTTTTAAAGCGATGATGGCGATGGAGCAGTATATATCCGGGCAATTCGAAAATAAAGTATTGTATGAGTTGTTAAAAATCCGTGTGTCCCAGATCAATGGCTGTGCCTTTTGTCTAGATATGCATGCCAAAGATCTGATGAAACTGGGTGATTATGCGGATCATATTCTATTGCTGAGTGTGTGGCGTGAAGTGTCTTTCTTCACGGATCAAGAACGTGTTATGCTGGAGCTGGCTGAGGCGGTGACCCGTATCTCGGAACATGGTGTACCCCTTGCGTTGTACGATAAGGTTCGTGAACATTTCAGTGAAGCCGAACTGGTGGATCTGATCCTGGCCATTAACACAATTAACAACTGGAACCGGATTGCGATTACAACAGGGATGTATCCGGGCTGCTTTAACTAAAATACATGCACCATGCCAGAGGAGGCCATTCTTATGAATTCCAATCTTCACGCCAATGAACCAGAAGTGTCTTCTCTGGATGTTGGTGAGCTGTATATACGGTATAAAAATTATGCATTTTCAATCGCTTATCGCATGCTTGGCAGTGTGGTAGAAGCTGAAGATATGGTTCAAGATTGTTTTGCGGGGATTCAGAGCAATGCTACTCAAGATATTCGTAATCCGAAGTCTTATATCGCCAGACTCGTGGTGAACCGAAGTTTGAACCTGCTCAATTCTGCCCGCAACCAGAGGGAGAATTATGTTGGAGAGTGGCTTCCGGAACCGATAGCAGACAGTAAGGCGGGAAACATACCAGAGGAAACGATGCAGAAGAAAGAGATGATTTCCTATGCCTATCTGGTCATGTTGGAGCGGCTCTCGCCTGTTGAACGGGCTGTTTTTGTACTTCGTGAAGCTTTCCGGTATGACTATTCTGAAATAGCGGATTGGCTGGGCAAAACGGAGAGTAACTGCCGTCAAATCTTTAGCCGAGCCAGACGGAACTTGCCTGAAAAACTTCCACCAATCGAGCAGAGTGATGCCGATATGATAGCGAAGGGTGAATTAATCAGCCGTTTTACAACGGCTTTCCTTCGTTATGATATCGCTGCGATGCTCGAGTTACTGGCAGATCAGCCTGTATTTACAGCAGACGGCGGTGGCGTTGTGCATACTGTGATGAGAACGATGAGCGTTCACAAAGGCGTGCTTGCCCTTCTGACCTCACGGCGGGTCCTAACGCGATTGCGTGAAAGAGAATGGGTACCGATGTGGATGAATGGTGAACTTCAACTTGCATTGATGAAAGAAGGACAATTGTCCGAGGTGCTCTGTTTGGGGTTGGACCCTTCAGGAGAGCGGATTGAGGGCATTTATCTCGTCGTTAATCCGAACAAACTTACATCAATTGACACTTCATCTCTTTGATCCAAACGTAAGGTGTGGTATGTAATGCAAAAAGGCGGCAACCTCGTTCAGAAGGTGTGCCGCTTTTCTGCATTTGTATTTGGCTTTTCTCGATCCGGGTTAATCAAGGGCAAATTGTTGTTGAACAGGTTCAATGATTGCTCGGACTTCAGGTGTAAGCTCATCATTGTTCTGATTCAGAACCTGCAAAATCTTTTCCATGGTATCGAGAAGAACACTCTCCGTATTGGGCTCCCGCTTAGCCAAAGCTTTCTCGTAAGCTTTTTTCACCTCAGGGTCCATGGTGCGGATTTCTTCATCCGTGTACCAATCATATACAGGCGTGTTGTCACTTCCGTAAAAAAGATATTCTACAAATAACCACTGCTTCACTGTTGAGGTGCGATTGGAATTCGGGAAGTTGTTCAGAAAGGCCTCTTTCTCCAATATACGCTGAATTAATTCATTCCAAGAGATGATAATGCCAGCATCTGCAGTTGTCATTTGATTGGATTCGGTAGCCATAATGTCGATGTATGCAGCGATATCAGCCTTAACAAACGGTTTGAACTTTTGGTAGATCTCATAATTGATGATAGGGTAATACAAGCCTTCACTGGTTTCCAGTTTGAATCCGAGATCAGATGCTTCCTGCAGAACCTTCCTCACTGACGGATCTTTAATTTCCTTCAGAAGACGACTATATGTAAGCTTCTGTTCGTAACCAAGTTGTTCATGGGCTTGAGATAGGGCTTGTTGAATCTGTTCCGTATACATTTGGTGATCCATATCCGCCAGCTTCATATTCTGCATATTCTCCAATTGCAGCGTCATTAATGTTGCCTGCCAAGGACCGACTTTGTCGATATGATTCATTAGATATTTACGTGCTTTAACCACACTTGCTGTGGATTTCACTGCTTCCGTTCGATACGTTTGGAATTGATGATACACCGCTTTGGAAGTGGGAACAGGTGCAGCCAGTGTTGTTGAGGTCACAAGTGTTGAGCCAATAGCAGTACAGCCGAGAGCCATAGCCAGTAAACCAAGTTTAGCAGGTTGCTTCCATCTCATTCGTATACCTCCCCATAATGAAGAAAAAGCCATTTGAATTCTCATATAACGGCATTTCACCGTATTCTATATGTATGATCCGTAAGTTGACTATGTACGTGTTTGTCATTGATTAAACCAGTTTCTGGTAACCGAATCAAGAGTCTTCAGTAGGAAAATGATTGTAAATAACCAAAAAACAGCCCCTAAAACCCAAATGGGTTGAAGAGACTGTTCTGGGTCTTCAGACTTTATGTTCTAACTTAATGAAGTGGTTTATTGCTGTTAGGCATCTGAGGTGCTCCTGTTGCTGGGATGTATGCCTGAAGCATCTGTTGTGTATCACTTGCAGTGAGTTGAGGGACTTGATAATAGGCGTTTTTATTCTGGAACATGAAAATCTCATAGGCCATCTCGATAAAATGCTGGATCTGTGAAGCGATGACACGGCGAACCGTTCCATTCGTGATCTCGCTGCAGGACATGCCGAGTAGACTCGCATGTGATTTAATGAGTCCCAGCATATGACCGCTAATCCCGGCATCCTTTACTTCAGCCAGGCTCTGGTTTGGCTTTTTCGGTGCTGATGGCTTAAGGCCATATACCGGCGGTACGATGTTGGGGATCATGTAGGTTGCCGTCTCTTGATGAGGCTTCTGTCCGGATGCAAAACACTCTGCTGTCAGATTGTACTGGGATAAAATGAAGTTATACTGCCGGTCCAGAATGCCAATCAGTTCCTGGCTTTGCACGAATGAACGGAAGATCATATATTGATCCAGCACGTTAATGGTGGAGGACAAAATCTCGTGTACATCGAACATCTCATGACCGCCATGATTCATGTTAGGGCTGATATTTGGATTTGTATTCAAGCTGTGCTGCATTGCATTTTGAGGGTTCATCGAATTTGGATTCATTGGTAATTTGATTCTCCTTTGGTAAATGGTATGATTCTAGTATGCTTGGAGAGTAGTGAAATTATGTAATACGTATGGATAAAAGCGTAAGCATAAATAGGAACAGGTTTGATCGAGATTAAGTTGAAGGAGACCGATTGGGGTGTAGTAGGATAACTGTGGATTGAATTTACGTGTTGAAAAGAATAAGGAAGAATTCATCGCTTTTCGGCAATGAAATGAAATCTTATCAAGTGAGGTCAGAATCATTGAGAAAACTGAACTATATTCGCATATTTATTTTCCTTAGTATGGTCACAGCCGTAACGCTGGGCTTGTACTATGTAGCCGCAGATTGGCTGGATCAGCGTTATTTCCGCTTCCTGATCTGGAATCTGTTTTTGGGCTGGATTCCTTTTGTGTTCTCCTATGCATCCTATCTGCTATCTGATGTGAAATGGAAAGGTGCCGGATGGCTTGCAGTCGCAAGTGGGCTGCTGTGGTTATTGTTTTTCCCCAACTCTTCTTACATTGTTACGGATTTGGTTCATCTGACAGCGAGAAGTTCCCGGTATTATGGTGGAAATGGAGTGGACTACACCTATTGGTACGACTTGAGTGTTGTTTTAATGTTTGTCTGGACGGGGCTCCTGCTTGGCTTCTTGTCCATGTATCAGCTTCAGGAAGTGATCTATCACCGAATCGGACGCTGGGCATCTTGGATCTTTGTACTCGCAGGCTGTGCTTTGGGAAGTTATGGAGTATTGCTTGGACGTGTATATCGACTGAATAGCTGGGATGCACTGACGAATCGCGAGACGCTGATTGAGCTGATGCACGAAAGTGTAAGCCGCCCGTCTCTTGCATTTTGCCTTTTCTTTGGCACGTTTATCATCACAATCTATGCCACACTATATTATCTGATTAATACGAGGTCTCTCCGTGATATGAAGAGTAGTGCAGGAATTCCAAGGTATAAAACGAGTGGAACAAGTGATTGAACAGCATTTAGGTATACTTTGTTCAACTTAGTCTTACCTTGTATGAAGAAGGGATATTTCCTTTTATAAGGGGGTAACTCTTCTTTTTTTATGGAAATTTGGCAGGTATGCAGGATATAACGAAGAATTAAGAATGAGAATGTAATGAATACATAGACAAGTAGGTGAACAACAAAATGTTGAATGTATTAGAGCTGACAACAAAGGTAGAAGAAGTCATGGAACGCGTCAATTTTTCGGGTGTTGTATTACTCCAACAAGGCGGGAAAACCCTTTTGAATATGAAACGTGGTTATGCGAATCGCAGTGAAGAGCTTGCCAATCAGGTGGATACACGGTTCGGCATTGCATCAGGATGTAAGATCTTCACGGCAGTGAGTATATGCCAGCTCATTGAAGCGGGTAAGTTATCTGCTGATTCCAAGCTTACGGATGTGTTGAATGTGGAATTTCCGCAGTGGGACGAAGGAATTACCATTCATCAATTGTTAACACATACGTCGGGTATTCCAGATTATTTCGATGAAGAAGTGATGGAAGACTTTTCGGAATTGTGGAAAGAGAGACCCGTCTACGCGATGCGGCGATTAAGTGACTTTCTGCCCATGTTTCAGCAGCTGCCGATGAAGTCTGCTCCGGGTGAACGTTTTCACTACAACAATGCGGGTTTCATTGTGCTGGGGCTTATTGTGGAACAACATTCAGGACTGTCGTTTACAGATTATGTGGAAGAGCACATTTTCAAACCGTGTGGCATGAAGGACTCCGGTTATTTCGTAACAGATCAGCTTCCGCGAAACACCGCTTTAGGGTATATCGATCATGAAGATGGCTCTTGGAACACCAATATGTTCTCCATTCCTGTCAAAGGTGGATCAGATGGTGGAGCCTATGTTACGGCACCGGATATGGTTCGATTTTGGGATGCTTTGCGGGGTCACCAATTGCTGAATGCTGAGACAACACGGCAGTTATTAACTCCACATGCTCATCAAGAGGATGAAGAGTATTATGGGCAGGGGATCTGGATTGACCGCAAGGGGGAAGGGATTTTGAAATTTCATGTCATGGGGTTTGATCCAGGGGTATCGTTCATGTCTTCCGTGTATCCAGACTATGATCTACAATTGGTTGTGCTCTCGAATCAAGAGTCTGGTCCGTATCCAATCACGGTTGCCATCGAAGAGGCATTCGTATGACGAATAAACCCTCAGCCTATGGGCTGGTTAAGCCTTCATAGGTTGGGGGTTCATTGGTCTAACCATTGGTCCAACAACATAAAAGAGCGGCCTGCATTTATAGCATTTTCCATAGCTCAGGGGCGATTAATCGAGGGAAAACATCCAGTGGAGGTTTCTCTTTCTTTCGTTTGTCATTGGTTAACACCGTAACAAGTTCCAGCTCAGGGACAATATATACATACTGACCACCAAATCCTCGCGCGTAATAATAATGGAGGTTGGGTCTGTCGTTCTCAGCAGCAATATCTTCGGCAACAGACCTTTCATTCGGATAGACATCGACCCACCAATGCCAAGCATAACTGCCGTAATTAGGTGGGCTGACTGTAATGAATGGCTGCGTTGAACGGGTAACGAGATGACTAGAAATGAGAGATTCACCCTCCCACATCCCTTGCTGTAAAAAGAGCTGGCCGAATTTCAGCAGATCTGCGGGCAACATCTTCATACCGAATCCGCCAGTATGAACACCTTGTGGGTCACTTTCCCATTCATAGTCCTTAATTCCCAGTGGGTCGAAAAGATAACGTTCTGCGAACGCGGCTACGTTCATACCTACATTTTGCATCAGAATAGCGGATAGGATCTGTGATACTCCTGAGTTGTACTCCATATGTGTACCCGGTACATGACTTAACCGTTGTTCCAACGCAAAATCCACCCAATGATCGGTGCGGGTCATGCGAGGAAATGAATTCTGCCCGCCGAACTCATCCCAGTTGAATCTAGCTGTCATGGTGAGTAGTTGTTCCAGTGTGATTGCTGGCTTACGCGGGTCAGGATCGGATGTCAACTGTGGGAAAAAGGTAGAGATTGGGGCTGATGCCTCTGGCAACAAGCCTTTATCCATCGCTATACAGATGAGTGCGGATAGCACACTCTTGGTACAGGAATTGATTTTTGCAATATCGGTCGCAGCCTCTTGGTTGCGGTAGTGTTCGTACATAAGCTCACCGCGTACACTGACGAGGCAGCTTCGCAGATCCAGCGGTGGAATGATCTGTTGTAACTTGGATGACAGTAATGAAGGATTCATAGTGTCCTTTCTGTACGGTTGATTTGTAATAGAATTTTGAATTTTGTAGAAATAGGTGTCCATTATCTTAGCATATTCCCGAGGTAGGGCTCAACAAGCGTAAATGTTTTGCTTGAAAAATCAGCTTGTAAAAGCTGCGAGTTCATCATGTGAGTAGTATATTTCAGAAGTAAGGGTGGTATATCATGCTTCAACAGTTACTGACTTATTTTAAGGCAAATCCTGAATTCTCAATCGTTACCACTATTGTTTGTACAGCTATTATCTGGCTTTATAAAGAGTTTAAAGTCATGATTGAAAGAGATAATCAAAATAAACTGGCGAGGATTCAGAAGCGGATGGATTCATACATTAAAGTTGAGGCTGCCATAGCTAGTATTTTAGCTCAACCCGCCAACGCAGGAGTGCTTCAGAACTTATACGATAAATTTGGTGAGTGTAGTTCTTACTTTTCCGAAGATATACGCGCTTTGATAAGAGAGTATTACACTAGGCAAGATGTTGCCAACCTAGTAACGATTATGAGTTTTATGAAAATTGAAATTAGGAAGTTAGATAGCCAAAGAAATAAAATAGAATCTCAAGATGTTTCGGGCGATGATTTTGATTCCATTCTTCGTTTATACAGACCCTTGAAACCCATTTTACTTATTATTTTGTTGTTCTTTGTTACTATAGGGTTCCTATTGCTTGCCTTATTAGAGAACAGTGTATGGAACAGATTATTTTTAGGAACTAGTTTTGTAACAACATCGCTAAGTGTAATGTTTTTATTCGCGGTTGTTGTAGTCTGGAAGAATGGTGAGTTATATATTAGAGGGAAATTGGAATCATCTCTTAAACTCAGCATGATGTTTTCTCCTCTTTTGATACTTCTTGATTGGAGATTGTCTGTTCTGTCATTAATTATTCAAATTGTTGCAGGTATACTGATAGCTAGGAGTATGAAAACAAGGCTGATCGTAATGTAAAAGTAATTAAACATTAGGAGGGTACACCTTTGTTCAAAATCGGAAATCAAGGATCGTTCGAAACGCTTCCTGATCAAGCTAGGGCAATATATGAGGGAGACACCGGTGCTGTAGAACAATTCATTAAGCAGGGCATGGACCTTGAGGAAGAGATTACACTCAGTAAATACATAGCATTAACGCCGCTCGACCTTGCCTTAATCTGCAATCAACTGGAAGTGGTTAAGTTGTTGGTCGAGCATGGAGTTAACCTGAATGTGAAAAATAATCCGGCGATCCTGAAGGCGGTTAGATATTGTGGAGAAGAAATGGTGCGATACCTGTACCAGCAAGGTGCCAAGTTAAATGGACTTAATCGGGTCAAATCCAGTGCATATGATGAAGCCTACTATGGTAACAAAAAGAATATAACCGTGCTGAATGAACTGGGGTTGGATATTCGTAAATATGGAGGCAAAACGTTACGCAAGGCAGTAGCAGATCACGATATGAAGACAATTCAGTACTTGCTGGATCAAGGAGTGGATGTCAATTACAATGAACCGGATATGGTATACCCGTATAAGGCGACACCTCTCACGGTAGCTGCAAGACTTAATAACATGAAGATGGTTCGATATCTGGTGGACCAGGGAGCAGATGTGACCATTCAGGAGAAGGATGGAGAGCGAGCGTACACGATCGCAATGAGTCAGAAAAATGAAGAAATGGCTGAATACCTAAAGGGGAATGAACCTCAAGAATTTCATGATATGAGCAACAAATTGCATACATTGAAGTCTTATAAACTTCCACAGCAACTTATTGATTTTCTAACTAGTGGACCCCGAAGAATAGACTTGCCAGATAGTGAATCAGGCATCCGATATATAGAATTCTTTCATCTGATCGATACCGTAGAGATGAAGATGGGCAGACAGAAGCTACTGCGTATTTCTTCGGATATCGATCAATACTCACATATCCTGATTGTCTGGAATCCGAGCAAAAAAATGATGGGATATGCGGATATTGAACATCAAGAACATGGAACGATAGCTACCTTTGAAGAGTTCATGTTAAATCCAGATACAGCTATAGAGGATATCCTGAATTAGATGGAGTAACACGAGAATTCCATGAACCTCTTTCCTATGATCATAATGGAAGAGGTTCTTTACTATTATGAACATGTTAATATAGGAAAATTTTCGTATGAAAAAAAGTATGATGGTGTCTGATAAGTTTTAAATGGTAAAATACCGAATTATGTTATAACCGTGGCGACAAATACCATGAATACTGCTTTGATATCATCTCACCCATCCCCATCCTGAACTAGAGCAACTCAGTTCCAATGAAAATGAAATTTGGCTTATTTAATGAAACGTTTCGAATTTATATTTATAAATTATCTTTATGATAATCAGAATTTGTAAGCGTTTTATTTTCTTGTTTACGGAAATGGGAAATTTATGATAACATATACACGAAACGTTTCGAATTCATTTGAAGGGAGAACATCATGAAAAAAGTAAAACTATTCAGCTTCATTTTAACTTTTTGTCTGTTCGCTAATCTAGCTTTAAGTCCGATGGCCTTAGCAGGTGAATCAAGCAATTTAATTGGATTTCGAGCAGAATTGAAAGCGATTGCATATAAAACCTATTCGTATTTTGAGGATTATACGGATCAGAACACTGGCTTGACTTACGATGAAGTTCGGCTCACTGAAAAAGGGACAGAAGAAGCTAAACGTACCTCGCCCACGAACATCGCCATGTATATGATGAGCACCGTTTCAGCGCAACAATTGGGTATCATTTCGAAGAAAGAAGCAGTACATCGCCTGCAAACGACTATCAATTCCCTCGAAAAGTTAGAAAAGTGGAACGGCCTATTTTATAACTGGTATAACACAGATGACGGTACAGTGAAGAAAGATTGGGGACAATTTATATCCCAAGTCGATAATGGCTGGTTATCCGCTGGTTTAATTGTTGTTGGGCAAGCCTATGAAGAACTTCATGGGGCAACAAGCGAGTTGGTCGAAAATATGAATTATACTCCGTTATATGATCCTGAAGTCGGTCAATTCCGCGGAGGCTATGATGTGGCTAAAGGTGCACTGACGGATCACCATTATGGAATGTTTTACACGGAACCACGTGTAGGCAGCTATATTGCCATTGGGAAAGGTGATGTTCCCCAAGAGCATTGGTGGAAGATGTATCGCACATTACCTCAAGAATGGGATTGGCAAGCTCAGATTCCTCAAGGCAAATCCGTTAAGTACGATGGAGTGGATGTGTTTGAAGGAAGTTATGTATACAAGGATAAAAAGTTCGTGCCAAGTTGGGGAGGCAGTATGTTTGAAGCTCTTATGCCCGGTATGGTTATAAAGGAAAAAGACCTAGGTACTCAAGCTTTGGGATTGAACAACCAGCGTCATGTTGAATTGCAGATCGAATATGCCAAAGAAAAAGGGTATGCCGCATGGGGGGGTTCACCTTCTGCAACGCCGACAGGTTACAGTGAGTTTGCAGCAACGCCGTTAGGGACCTCAGGTTATAAAGATGGAGCAACGGTTACAGCACACGCAACATTCCTTGCCCTCGATTATGCCCCTGAAGCTGTTCGAAAGAATATTAAAGCTTTAAAAAAATTCAAAATGTTTGGCAAGTATGGGTTCTATGACTCAGTCAATGTTGAAACGGGAGAACTCGCAAAAGCTTATCTGGCACTGGATCAAGGGATGATTATGGTGTCGATCGCTAACTATCTTCAAGACGGCGTTATACGCGATTATTTTCACAGTGATGTGATAGGGCAGACGCCAGAAGAATTGTTGAAAAAAGAAGTGTTTTCTATTCAATAAAGGGGAGGAAAACTTGCCATACCGATTGTTTGAACGGAACGAAGCAGCGTGTTTTCTGCTTCGTTCCGTTTGCGTTTGTCGAACCGTTTCTTAGTTCCAAACCTCCTATCCGTAGCGAGAACCGCCAAGAGCCTTCCGGTAAACTTGAGATGTTTAGGCTGGGTGAAAGGAGTGGTTTCTCTCATGAATGATGCAATGACTTAGAGTTGTATTGGTCGTTATCAAGATCCTATAGAGAAGAATTTTTCTTCGTATTTAATACCTCAAATGCCTCTGTCAAAAAATCCATGGTATGCTTAGGGATCAACGACTCATAGGGTTTTACGTTTATATAAAGTTCTTCGTTCTTTTCTTCGTCATGGAGAATCAGTTGATTTAATTGGGTATTTGTAATGATATCCTTCAACTGTTGCTGTATGGAAGGATGATCTGGTTTAAGATCGTGTAGGGTAGCTCGATGGACAAGCAATACCAGATTGGATAATTGTTCATCCAAGTAAGTTTGCTTAGAGATATCCTCTGGGAACACCTTTTCAATAATATCCGCAGAAACATAATTTCGAAGTAGCTTTTTTTGGTCCTCCTCAACACGCATCGAGTTCATAAGTAGCATGAGCAATTCTGAGTTTAATTCATTGAATTGATCTTTTTCCTTTAACCGTTTTATTCGTT
The DNA here is from genome assembly GCF_055687625.1 of Paenibacillus sp. CB74. Taxonomy (NCBI): domain Bacteria; kingdom Bacillati; phylum Bacillota; class Bacilli; order Caryophanales; family Paenibacillaceae; genus Paenibacillus; species Paenibacillus sp. CB74. The sequence goes on from NZ_CM146009.1 coordinate 1,164,485, forward strand.
TAATTAATGCCAAAGAACAATCAATAGCTTTTCTCCTATGTTTAAGCGATTGTTCTTGAACTTTAATTATTTCATCAAAAGAATATTGCGGATTATCCAAACCGGCTTTAATCTCGTTTAATGAAAGTCCTAGATTTTGCAACAATTGAATTTCATGCAGCCTTTTAAAATCCTCATTTATATATACATGATGATCATTTTCGTTCTTTTGTGAGGGAACCAATATGCCAAGTTGTCGATAATGTCTTAACGTACGGACTGTTGTGCCCGCCAGCTTTGCAAATTTACTCACTGTTAATTGCATCTAACGTCCCTCTTTTCAAATAATCAGTTCTTGTATTTTCGTGCCAGAATAATTCCAATAGAAATATTATAAATGACATGGGCAAGGATTGGGGGAATTAACGACCCCGTAAAATAAAAGAGTAGAGCAAAAATCAAACCATTTACAAACACAACGATAAGGACACCCGTAGCTCCTCTATATTGAGGAACGTGTATTATCCAGAATAGAAAAGTGCTTATTAGAATGACGATCCAATCCACGAACAAAGAGTATCCAATAAATAATCCGATCAGGACCCCTCTAAAAAAGAATTCTTCAAATATACCACCTATCGCTGTTAAAGCTATACCACTTGGTTGGATCATTATTTTTTTAATCATATCTGACCCTTCGGTTTTAGGGAGTTCTGTTCTTGTTCTGATAAATGTAATTAGGACAATCGTAGTAATAAAAAGACTGGCAATAAGACCAATGATGATTACGGATAATAAACTAATCTTGTTCGGTATGAATAAGGAAGCTATAAATGGCAACATTTCTCCCCACTTAAATAAACCAATAAAAATAAATCCAATAAATAGAAAGGCTGATTGCGTTAGTAATGCGATCAACAGTATTTTGTAATGTTCCTTTGCATAGGTCTCAGACATAATGAAAACTCCTTTATCACATTTTTTTCATTGTAGATTGTGACGTAACGTCCTCCGCAACAGCTTTTTTTATCAAAATATGATCAGCTACTCATAACAAAAGTTTGAATTCTTGCTCGGTGATCACAATATGTTTCTTTTGCAACGAGGAGGAGGTTCGTAATTCACATATTTACAGCCTTGCTCCATCTGCAACCATCCACATCAAGGCTAAACGAAAAGTACCGCAGTAGCGCGGTTTTACACACCCTATCGTGACAATGCAGAACCTACATATTTACCGTGTCATCTTCGTTTCTCTATACTTCGGATTGTAAGCGTTACCAAAATAGAGTCAGCAAGAATGCAAAGCAGCAACATAACCGTAGGTAATGAAAGGCATAGAAAGGAGTGAGAGAGTGAAGGAGAGTCACACAGTAGTATCCGTAAATCCTTCATTGAAGAAGAACTCTCTTGGCAAGAGAATTTGGAAAAACTGGGAGCTTTATCTGTTCATGCTTCCCGCGTTGTTGTATTTCCTTATTTTTCATTATGGCCCGATGTACGGCATTCAGATTGCTTTTAAGAATTTCGTACCTTCAAAAGGAATTACAGGCAGCGAATGGGTTGGTTTTGATCATTTTGAACGGTTCTTCAATTCTTATTTTTTCTGGGATCTGCTCTGGAACACATTCAGTATCAGCTTCTATGAACTTGCCATCGGATTTCCGTTGCCTATCATATTGGCGCTGGCCTTCAATGAAGTCCGCAACGGCCCGTTCAAGAAATCGGTCCAGACGGTCACCTATGCACCCCATTTCATTTCTGTAGTTGTCATGGCAGGTATGATCATTACCTTTTTATCACCCTCAAGCGGAATGATTGTCCGGTTCATCGAATTCATTGGTCTTGAACCAGCACAGTTTTTGACTGATCCCGCATGGTTTAAGACGGTATATGTATTCTCCGGCGTCTGGCAGAGCACCGGGTGGGGAACCATTATTTATCTCGCAGCCCTGTCAGGCGTAGATCCCCAGCTTCATGAAGCAGCCATTATGGATGGAGCCAGCCGAATGAAACGGGTGCTACATATCAATCTGCCGACGATATTACCCACGATTACGATCATGCTGATCTTGAATATGGGTAATATACTGGGTCTTGGTTTCGAGAAGATTCTGCTGCTGCAGAATTCACTCAATATGGAAGCATCCGATGTAATTTCCACCTATGTATATCGCGCCGGATTGGTGAACGCTCAGTATAGCTTCTCAACGGCTGTCGGATTGTTCAATTCGGTTGTCAACGTTATTTTGCTTGTTACGGTCAACCAGATCGCCAAACGCACCAGTGAGAACAGCCTCTGGTAGAAAGGAGTTGAAGTCTTTGGTTACTGCGATGAAAGAATCTCGGGGGGACAAGCTTTTCCTGATCAGCACTTATATTTATCTGGGTCTGGCAATGTTGGTTGTTCTCTATCCGCTCATCTATATTCTCAGCGCTTCAATCAGTTCGCCACAGGACGTCAATTCGGGAGCGATGTGGTTGTTTCCGAAAAATGTAACACTGGACGGATACAAGCTTGTGTTTGAGAACCCAAAGATATGGATTGGTTACTGGAACACCATTATCTACACAGTGGTGGGCACTCTGCTCAATCTCGCCGTCACTCTGCCGGCCTCGTATGCGCTCAGCAGATCTGATTTTGTCGGGCGCCAATTGTTCATGGGCCTCATTCTGTTCACGATGTTCTTCAGCGGCGGAATCGTGCCGACGTATCTGCTGGTCAAGAATCTTGGACTCATGAACAGCATGTGGGCATTGGTCCTGCCAGTGGCCGCTTCGGTCTGGAATATCGTCGTAGCCCGTACCTTTTTCCAGACGACCATTCCGAAAGAACTTCAGGAAGCAGCGCATATTGACGGCTGTACGAATCTAAAGCTGTTCATTCGCATTGTTCTACCGCTGTCGGCACCGATTGTAGCCGTTATGGCCCTGTTCTATGGGGTTAGCCACTGGAACAGCTACTTCCCGTCTCTGATCTATTTAAATGATGAAGCGAAGTATCCGCTGCAGATGGTTCTGCGTCAGATCCTTGTTCTTCAGGAAATGACAGCGGAAACGACGGGCTCTTCCATCAACGGCGAGGTGGCGACCGCCATGAATAATAAGGCAGAAACGGCATCCCTGATCAAATATGGAGTCATTGTTGTCTCCACACTGCCCATCGTGGCAATTTATCCGTTCCTGCAGCGTTACTTTGTCCAAGGGGTCATGATAGGCTCTGTTAAAGGTTAAACAGCTAAAATGTGATGAAATCAAGGGAGGAATTATAAATGCCAACCACACGTAGGTCATGGAAGCTTCTGTTATCTTCGGCTTTAGTTATTACATTATTGGCAGGCTGCAGCAGTACAAATGAAGGTGAAGCGAACAACAATCTCGGAAAAGTCGCTGTGAACAATGAAGGTTTCCCGATTGTTAATGAACCCGTTACTTTGTCGCTTATGGCGCCAGATGTAGGGATTCAGAACTGGGAGAACATGGCTGTGCTTCAGCAGATGCAAGAGAAGACCGGTATTAAGCTGGAATACAAGAACGCACCGAAGGATAGCTTCGAAACGAAGAAAAATCTGGTGCTCGCCAGTGGAGATTACCCGAATATCCTCTATGCTGCCGGTTTGACAACTGCAGAGCAGATGAATTACGGAGAGCAGGGTATCCTCATTCCACTGGAGGATCTGATTGAAGAGTATGCTCCGAATTTCAAGGCTCTGTTGGAGGAGAATCCGGATGTCCGCAAATCGATAACTGCACCGGACGGGCATATCTATTCCTTGCCAGTAGTAGAACTTAGCCAGCACTGGTACCGCAATCCGATGTGGTATAACGGAGACTTCCTAAAGGCGCTGAATATCGATAAACTCCCCGAAACGACAGAGGAGCTGTATACCTATCTGAAACGTGTGAAAGAGGAAGATCCCAACGGTAATGGCATAGCTGATGAAATTCCGATCTCCTCGGTGACTACACCCGCTGCGAACCTCCGCGATATCCGTACATGGCTGCTGGGTGCCTTCGGCATTTATGAAGAAGAAATTTATGTGGACGATGCGGACAAGGTGCATTACACACCGCTTGAAGAAGGCTACAAGGAATATTTGACCTATATGAACCGACTGTGGTCTGAAGACCTGCTGGATCATGAGAGCTTCTCACAAACAGCGGAGCAAAAAAAGGCCAAAGCACAGAACAATCAAATCGCCCTCTTTTCGGACTGGCATGCCTACATGAGCAAAGGTGGAGAGCCTTCGACGGCAGATCCCATGTTTGCACCTGTCCACAGTGAATCAGTTGCTGCCCCAGCGATTGCAAAGAACAGGGGGATTACAAGCGGTGCCTTTGCTATTACGCAGAGTAATCCTGCGCCGGAAGCCTCTATGCGCTGGGTGGATTATCTCTATTCTTATGAAGGTGCCATGTTCTTTAATAAAGGTCCAGAGGGCACTCTCTGGGAGTACACAGACAAAGAGAATCGGGACAAACGTTACTTGCCAGTACCGGACGGTAAGGAAATGGAAGATTATCGGGCAACTCTGACACCTAACTACGGCATTCCCGCTCCAACCCTGTCCATGGATGATATTAATAAGGGGCTGAAGACAGACTTTGACCTATGGGTCGAAGAGGAGACCAAGCAGAAGCTTCTCGATAAAGGCGCACGGATTCCGTTTCCGACCCTATTCCTTACCGTGGAAGAGCAGACCGAAATCAGTGGCCTGAATTCTGATTTGAAGACATATGTGAATCAGATGGAGGCGAAATTCATCACTGGAGCGGAGCCGCTTACGGGCTGGGACAATTATGTGGCGACAGTCAAGAAAATGGGCGGAGAGCGTATGGTTGAAATCAATCAGGCTGCCTATGATCGTTGGAAATCCAACTAATCAGGTCCATGCGAAAACGCGTCCCTGAACATTCATGCAGATGCAGGAGGAATAGACATGCAAATTACGAGGCATCCGAATAATCCCATTGTTGTGCCGGGCGATTATGAATGGCGTAAGGTTACGGTTTTCAACCCGGCGGTTATCATCGATAACGGCAAATTTTATATGATTGAGCGTACCGCGGGTTCCCTAACTCCATGCAAAAATTATTTGGGTCTGCTAGAGAGTGAAGACGGGGTGAACTTTACGCACGTGAAGGATAAGCCCATTGTGACGCCAGACATGCTGGGATTCCCTTATGGTAGTGTGCAGGATCCGCGGATTGTCAAAATCGACGGAACCTTCTATCTAAACTACGCCCTTCGTCCCTGTGCCATGAGTTATTACCCTACCGGGGCAGGTGTCCCCCTTCGCTCTATTCCGGAATATCCGGACGGGTGGGGGGACGAGGCGGGACATTGGCTAACCCGGTCCTCCATATTGAAATCAGATAATCTGCTGGATTGGGAGTATGTGGCGGACACGACACCTCTTGATATTAATGACCGGGACAACATTCTGTTCCCTGAGAAAATAGGTGGCAAATTCGTACTGTTGCGCCGCCCTGAGGAATATGTAGGAGAAGCCTACGGTACGGATAAGGCGGCCATGTGGATTACCTACTCCGAGGATCTCGTGAACTGGGAAGAGCCCAAGCTGCTTGCTACCGCCCAGAACTTCTCCTGGGAATCAAGGAAGATTGGCGGCTCAACGCCTCCGATTCGTACGGACAAGGGCTGGCTGGTGCTCTATCATGGCGTCGATGAGGACATTGTCTACCGTGTGGGAGCCATGCTGCTGGATTTGGAGCAACCGGAGAAAATCATTGCCCGAACGCATCATTTTATTACGGAGCCAGAGATGTATTATGAGAAATTTGGGTTCCAGATCCCAAATGTCATCTTTCCGACTGGAAATGTGGTCAAAGATGGACTGCTCTATATCTATTATGGGGTAACAGATACGGCGATTGCTCTTGCAACAGTTCCGCTGGACGAACTGGTAGAGCACATCCTCCAGGAAGGGCAGTAGCTAAGCAAAATAAACCTTAGATGAAGCGTATCTTTTAATATAAAAATGTAGTGCAGAAAAGGCGGAAGCTCCACTAACTTAAACAGGTCCTTTAATAGTGGCTGCTCTCAGGGCATGTTCCTTGCGATACTGACCTGGTGTCAAACCGATTTCTTTTTTGAACTTGCGGATGAAATTTGGCGCATCCATGTAACCGACCTGTTCGATAATTTCTTTGAGGGGTGCGCTAGTGTTCTCCAGGAGCCGCATGACTTCATCTACACGCCGCTGCCAGATATATTGTGAGAAATTGCGGCCGGTCTTCTCTTTGAAGCTCCGGCTTAAATATGAAGTTGAAATGGCAAACTTAAGTGCCACATGCTCTAGGCTGAGTGTGTAGTCTGCAAACTGTTGATCCACGTAAACCAGAATATCATCCATTAATGTTGACTCGCTTGTCTTCGTATTCAGCTCCACCTGCGCGCAAATGTCAGCAGCCAGACAGAGCAAACGACTCTCCAGCTCTTCGAGTGTTTCAAAGGCAGTCAATTCTGACATATTGGCGAACACCTCGTTCATACCAAGCTCGGAGGCGGTGCGTAGAAAAGCGTTTAGCAGATCGAAACAGATGCAGCGCAGCAGGTGAACCTGTAATGGCTCATTTTTGATCATATGAATGGTCTCGGTAATCAGTTGCACGGTTACTGATTCGTTGCCCTGCTTAAGGCTCTGCTCCAGTTTCAGCATGGATTTGCGTGGAATCCAGAAGCTCTCGGAAGCAGAAGGGTTCAGCTCTGCAAGCTGCTCGAAATAAGTTACCTGACCGCTGTGTTGGATGATCCGGTGCTCCAGAGCTGTAGCAGCTTCAATGAAGGATTGGTTAAGACGGGCCAAGTCCCCGTATGCCGTGCCGACACCGATACTCAGAGATAGCTGCGAATGCTCGCGGATTACCAATTGAATGGCTTCAATTACCTCTTCCAATTGGTTTTGAATCGGCTTCTCCACATCACCGGGAAGTGAAATTATCAGAGCAAACTGCTCTTTGACCGAGAATTCAACGCCGAAGATCTGAGCACCGGTGCCTGGTAGACATACATTGCTAAGTATATCCTGCAACAGAAGGCGTTCCTGCCAGCACTTGTCGCCAAGCAAAGTATCATCCCAAGACAATATAGCCGAGAAATATAGGCCTTGTCCCTGAGGATGCCGGAATCCGGCGTTCAGAATCATTTGTTCGATCTCAGGATCATCCGGCTTGCCGTGCTTGAGTAACAGCAGCATGCACTGATTACGGACGAAGGGCTCCTGAAAATCAATTTTCGCACTGTAATTGTGTAGGGTCTGTCGTATCCATTCCCATTCATTGTGGAGCTTGGAAGCATCATCGCCGTTGCCTCTCATCTTGTCCATCAAATCTCTGATTGGATGGTACTGCCGTTTGGCTAGCAACAGCGCAGCAGCTATACCGGTAATGACAGTAATGCAGAAGACGATCAGGATCAGAGTCTGGACATGGGCGACACGGCTGAAGAATTGGAAGCTTGGCATGGTGGTTACATAGGTCCAGCCATTTTCTTCCGATTGAACAGAAACAACGGAGTATTGTTCTCCGTCCATCTTCAAATTATGGATACCAGGCGCAAGTGTAGCTAAGTTCTCAATTTCGTTCTGTGGAAGGCTGATGCCATGGCTGTTCGCGGTCAACACCTGTCCGGAGGGACTGAATATATAGCTGCTTCCTGAAAAATCACTCAAAATCGAATCCATGACCCCGGTAAGGTTGGATTCTTTCATTAAATATACAACGGTCCCATATGGAAAGGGGTCATTCGGTTTAACAGGCACAAGCATGACGAGCATCGGCTCCATTCGGGAATTAACCTTCACGTTCTCAGCGGGACGGACCAGCGGCTGTCTAGTTTCATTTAAGTCCTGTCGCAATTCTTGCAGATTCCAATGTTCGAATTGATAGAGGCTAGCAAAGGTGACATCAAGATTAGCCAAACCGCGGTGCGAATAGATGTGGGAATCATTATGGAAATAGAGAAGCAGATCCTCTGCAATGCTGCTGCTAGCTTTGTAATTGGCCAGCGCTTGAATCGCCTCCAAGCTGTAAAAGGGGTGCTTTACCATATAAGGGGTCAGGTGTTTGTCATAGGCGATTCTCCCCGCTATTTCCTGAAGTTCATTCATCCGGTTATCTATAGTGCTCTTCACCTGGTTAAGTTGATTGACATTTGATTGTTCAATCTCAACACGCAATCCCTTGACAGCGTTTTCATAAACAAAAATAGTTACACCTGTCAGAGGGATAAGAAATATGAGAATGTAAGAAAAGGCATATTTCAGCAGAAGCCTTGATTTGAAATGATTCCAGCTGAGCCTGAATCTGTCGAGCAAGGATGGCTTGAATGCGGAATTTGCCATGAAGCAGTCCCTCCAGTGTTAAAATATTCGGATTTTGAATTGAAAATCGCTGTTCTCTTCTGGATTACACTTGTGCTAGTATAAACATTATAACATTATAATCTTTGAAGTGAAGTAGCTCATCAGGCTTATTTTAACGATTTGGAAATACAGATCTCATGTCATGAATCATTTTTTTGGAATTTGCCTGTATACCGTGGTTGAAAAAGGAGATGGGATGAGTGGGCACAGAGAATGTGCTGCGCAATTTGCAGCTTGTTGACGGGCGGATCGTGGATATCACCATTCAGGACGGGATCATCACCGCCATAACACCGCCAGGCCAAGCTGAAGGAGAAAATGTGTTGGATTGTTCAGGGTTATATGCGTCCAGTGGGTGGATTGATCTGCATGTGCATGCCGTCCAGGACCTTGACCCCTATGGCGATAATATCGACGAAATTGGTGTGAAGCAGGGGGTAACAACGCTTGTAGATGCCGGAAGCTGTGGTGCAGACCGAATAGGAGCTTTTTATACCGCAAGACTACAGGCTGCTACACAAGTATTTGCTCTGTTGAATATTTCAAGGATCGGACTTGAACGGACGGATGAACTGTCACAGCTGGAATGGATTGACCGGGCCAAGGTCTTGAATGCGGTAGCGGCTTATCCTGATTTCATTGTTGGTCTGAAAGCCCGCATCAGCGAAAGTGTCGTTAAAGACAGCGGGATACAACCCCTCAAGCTCGCACGCACACTCTCGGAAGAAACGAAACTTCCGCTCATGGTTCACATCGGTTCTGCTCCGCCCGCGATCTCGGATGTGCTGGAGTTATTACAGTCTGGCGATGTAATCACCCATTACCTTAACGGCAAGTCCAACAATCTGTTTCATCCGGACGGCACACCGCTGCAAGAATTACTGGACGCGGCTGCTCGGGGAGTTCATCTGGATGTGGGACATGGTACAGCGAGCTTCTCCTTCCGAATTGCAGAACAGGCCAAGGCTGCAGGCATTGCGCTGAATACAATCAGTACGGACATTTACCGAGGCAACCGTATGAAGGGTCCGGTATACAGTATGTCGAATGTACTGACGAAATTTCTGTACCTCGGCTACAGTCTGGAAGAGGTCATTCGCGCGGTTACAAGAAGTCCAGCAGAGTGGCTCGGTAAGCCGGAGCTCGGGAAGATCAGGGTTGGACAGCAGGCAAACCTGACTTTGTTTTCCCTGGAAGAAGGCGAAAAGCAGCTTGAGGACTCGGAAGGAGATGTCCGGGTCACACAACACTATATTGAGGTTAAAGGAGTGTTTGCTAATGGGTCACTCACTACAGGCTAAATATGGATTGAAGCGTGTTATTAATGCCAGTGGAAGAATGAGCATCCTTGGCGTTTCTGCACCAACGGATTCAGTCATGGATGCGATGAAACAGGGCGGACAGCGGTACGTGGAAATGGCTGATCTTGTGAACAAATCCGGAGAATATATTACACAGTTTCTTGGTTCGGAAAGCGCAGTTGTGGTGAACTCTGCATCCAGTGGTATTGCGCTTTCGGTAGCGGCCATTGTGACCGCCGGAAATCCGCGTATCAGCCTTCGTTTGCATCAGGAGCCGGTATTGAAAAATGAAATTATTATGCTAAAGGGCCATAATGTGCAATATGGAGCGCCAGTAGAAACCATGGTATTCCTTGGAGGTGGCCGGGTAGTGGAAGTTGGATATGCGAATGAAGGCCGCAAGGAGCATATCGATCAGGCGATCGGTGAAAACACGGCAGCCATTCTTTATGTTAAATCTCATCACACTGTGCAGAAAAACATGATTTCAGTGGAAGAGGCCTGGGAGGTGGCACAGCGCAGAGGGGTGCCGCTGATTGTGGATGCGGCAGCGGAAGAGGATCTGCGCAAATATGTCCAATTTTCGGATCTGGCCATTTATAGTGGGTCAAAAGCTATTGAAGGCCCTACTTCCGGTATTGTCGCCGGCAAAAAGAAATATGTGGAGTGGTTACAGGTACAACTTCACGGGATCGGCCGCAGTATGAAGGTTGGCAAAGAGACCATCTTTGGGTTACTTCAAGCTTTGGAGGAATACCAGGACAAAGCGGACCATAGTGAACGAGAGAATCAGAAGCTGGAGGCTCTTCAGCCACTTGGTGAACTTCCTGGTGTTTCGGTCCGCATTGTGCAGGATGAAGCCGGCAGATCGATTTTCCGAGGGCGTGTTCAGATTGATTCCTCTCTTGCTGGGGTGGATGCAAAGAAAGTGAATGACCAGCTGCGTGAAGGTGTTATTGCGGTATATACCCGAGACTATGGCGTCAAGCAGGGTTATTTCGATATTGATCCAAGGTCGCTGCAAGGGGATGATTTGCAGGTCATCGTCAGCAGAATACATGAAATCGTGGGAGGCAAACCAGAATGAGTCATATTCAGCAGTGTCTGTATAAGAATAGAGCCGCAATAAATGTACTGGCAGGAAGTATCGGGAACGCTAGAGATGTGTACGAGGCTGCGGAAGGTTATGTACTTGTTGGTGTGCTCTCCAAAAACTATGCTACGTCGGAGGAAGCTGTAGTGGCCATGACTGAATATGGTCAAGCGATTCAAGATGCAGTATCCATCGGACTTGGAGCTGGAGACAGTCGTCAGGCTGCAGTTGTGGCGGAGATTGCCGCGAGCTATCCGGGAAGCCATATCAATCAGGTATTCCCGGCAGTGGGGGCAACCCGTGCCAATCTGGGACCTAAAGATAGTTGGATTAACTGCCTGGTATCTCCGTGCGGGCAACCAGGCTATGTGAATATATCGACTGGCCCCGTTAGTTCAGTAACCACTCCGCAGGCCATTGTTCCAGTTCATGCCGCCATTGCACTGGTTCGTGACATGGGAGGGAACGCGCTCAAATATTATCCGATGCAGGGATTGAAGCTGGAGGAGGAGTACCGTGCGGTTGCCAAGGCTTGTGGGGAAGCGAGTTTTGCTCTGGAGCCCACAGGCGGAATTGACCTGGACAACTTTGGACCCATTCTAGAGATTGCACTACAGGCGGGTGTACCTCAAGTTATACCACATGTTTATTCTTCAATTATTGAGTCACAGAACGGGAATACCAACGTACAGGATGTCCGCAGATTGCTCGAAATAATGAAATCGCTGGTGGACCAGTATGCATAGGGTTGCTGCTTTTGGCGAAGTGATGATGCGGCTGCAGGTTCCGGGATACGAAACGCTGGTCCAGAGCAGCAGGCTGGAGTATTCTTTTTCCGGCAGCGGGGTGAATGTAACGGCAGCACTAGCCAGATACGGCCATAACGGTGCTCTTATTACGACTTTGCCGGAAACTCCGGTGGGCGAAGCGGCTATCGCTTATCTGCGCAAGCTTGGGGTGGATACCTCTCTTATTAGACAGGGCGGTAAACACCTTGGGATGTATTTTCTGGAGAATGGCTTTGGAGCCCGCCCAGGCAGAGTCACTTACACAGACCGGCTGGGCAGCAGTTTCAATACTGCGGGTGCGGCCAATTATGATATGAGAGATCTTGCGTCCCGGATCGACGTGCTTCATTTATGTGGCATTACGCTGGCTATGAATGAAGGCGTGCGCAAGCAGATGAAACAGCTTGCGGAGGAAGTGAAGAATGCTGGAGGCAAGGTTGTCTTTGATTGTAATTACCGTCCTGCGTTATGGGGGCCGGATGGCTATGTCAAGGCCCGCCCGCATTATGAAGAAATGCTGGGGCTGGCAGATCTGGTGCTGATGAATGAGATGGATGCGAAGGGCATTCTTGGCATCGGTACCGAAGAATATGATAGAATGACACGGATGAAGCAAGCGATTCCTGAAGTTGCACAGCGCTTCGGAATCGGAACGGTAGCAGGAACCCACCGTGAGATCAACGCGGACCATACGCATTCCTTGACAGGATATATCTATCATCAAGGTACGTTCGTATTTTCCCGCAAGCTGACGTTCCCGGTATACGACCGGATTGGTGCCGGCGATGTGTTTGCCAGCGCCATCATCCATGGAGAATTGCAGCGATATCCACAGGAACATACGGTTAATATGGCGGTGGCGGCAGCGATGCTGGCCCATACCACACAAGGTGATACAGCGCTTTTTACCGAGAATGAAGTACTCCGAGCGCTGTCGGATCGTACCTCAGATGTTGAAAGGTAGTGAACAGTGAGTGTCCCTAAAGCGCAAGCAAGGTCCTTTATATCAGCAAATCCAAAAAATTCTCAAAGATCGGATTCTACATGGCGTATATCCTCTCGGAAGCATCATTCCCTCCGAACCACAGCTGGAGAAGGAATTCGGAGTCAGTAAAATGACAGTCCGCGGTGCGGTCCAAGAGCTGTCCCAGGAAGGCTATGTGCAGAAGAAAAGTGGAGTCGGTACAATTGTAATGCGCAATACCTCTCATCAGAAGCTCTCAAAGGGCAAACGGTTTACGGAACTGCTCGTAGAAGAGGGTCATAAGCTGGAAAAGAAAGTTCTGAATTCCCGGTTACTGACCAATGATACTGGTACGGAGGAGTATGATCTCTACGGGCCATATTGTCAGCGGATTGAAAGACTCTACATTCTTAACGGACAACCTTATATTCATCTGATACACTTCTTGGCAGCAGCTGCATTGCCCGGCGGAGGCAAGGAGGAAATCAATGGAGACATCCAATCGCTCTATGAATCACTGGAGGAGAACGACATTTTGCTGGAGAACTTCAAAGACCGTTTCTTTGTAGAGCCGGCAACTCCTGAAGTATGCCAACTACTGAAGATCTCCCCGGGAACGCATGTGCTAAAGCGCCTTCGTAACTCCTTCGACGGAGAAGGCAGATTAATTGAGCACAGTATCGGGTGTTATAACACGGAACTTCATCATTATCTGGTTAGTTATGACACTTGAGGCCGGCGGACATATCGTGAAAGAAATTGTATTCATACAAAAAAAAGGGTCCTGCACTATCGATAACAGGGCCCTTTTTGCGTAAACAACGGTTTAACGGTGAAATCCCTAGAAATCTTTCAAACGTCAAATACCTCATATAATTCCTCGTCATTAACTTCTACCGAATCATCTTGACGCAGTTCCTAATTCTGCTGCATCTGCTCTAGTTGACTTAATTGACGAATTTCCTTCAAACACTGCTTGTATTTTCGTTCTGCACCATTTGATGCTAAGCTACTTGTAAATCAGGTATTCTGAAGAACTAACAATAAATAGATTATATCCAAGTCATTCAGAGACTACCATTTTGGGATAGAGTCGAATAGGCCTGAATACTTTTATAAAAAGGAACGATGTCTATGGATGCAGGTATGAGCCGTAGCAAAAAACTGGGTGAGTTTTTGAAATCACGTAGAAGCCGCATTCAACCGGAACAAGTTGGATTGTCAGGATCTTATGGACAGCGAAGAACACCGGGACTAAGGCGGGAAGAAGTAGCGGTATTGGCTGGTGTCAGCGCAACGTACTACACGTGGCTTGAACAAGGTAGGGAGTTGGCAGCTTCACGAGAAGTAATACAAAGCATAGCGAACGCGCTCCGGTTAACCCCGGAAGAGAAGATTCATCTGTTTGACTTATGGGACCCGAATGCGGAACATGAATTCCTTGCATCGTATTCACAACTGGACCCAGGTTGGCAGAGTATTATTAGTCAGTTGACTCATCCTTCCTTTATTACCAATGAACGCTCTGAGGTGCTTGCCTGGAATGAAGCAGCGGATACGAACCTCTTTAAGTTCTCGTCGATGAATATGAATGAGCGTCTATTGATGCGGATTTTATTCTTGGATGAAACGCTGAAGGAGCGCATGCACAATTGGGATGAATTCGCACGGCACTCGGTAGCTGTCTTTCGTACGTATTATGATAAGTATCCGAGTGACCCCGGATTTGGCAGCATCGTGAAACAACTGAGTGAAGAAAGTGTGGACTTCCGAACGATCTGGAACCTGCACCAAGTCGAATTAAAACAAGTCAATCGTGTTCTGCTTGAAACGACGGAACGGGCAGATGGTGTTGTGCATGCGTACGATATCTTTTCCATGAATAATCTGAACAGCCAATCGGGCATTCATTGTTGTATTTACGTCCCTGTTGTTATGTAGAAGGTTGACTAGACTAGTAATTTCTTTACTAGCATACACGGAGTGTGGTTGGTGTCTCGGTATTAAAATAGAATGAACTTAAGCTCACTCGTAGCTATTTATCGTTTCTATTTTAAGATGAAAAGAGGAAGCCTCATGCTCAAGACAAGAACGTTAGGTAAAGACAAATTACGTATATCTGGGCTCGGCCTGGGTGTGATGATGATGCCAGATAATGACGAATCGGTACATACCATTCAGGGTGCACTGGATGCAGGAGTCACCATGTTTGATACGGCGGATCTGTACGGAGAGTATGAAAAACAGCGATTTGGAGGAAATGAAAAACTGCTTGGTCGTGCGCTTCAAGGTCGAAGATCCGACGTTGTTGTTGCCACCAAATTCGGTATTACGCACACGCAGGGCCCCAAGGGAGATCCGGCCTACATCAAAAAGTCAGTAGATGCGAGTCTCTACAACCTGGGAATGGATTATATTGATCTATATTATCAACATCGTCCTGATCCGAACACCCCCATTGAAGAGACGGTAGGCACACTTGCCGATCTGGTTCAACAGGGAAAGATTCGATATATTGGTTTGTCCGAGGCGCCAGTAGAGGTCATTCGGCGTGCACATGCTGTTCATCCGATTACAGCGTTGCAGACGGAATATTCATTGTGGAGTCGGGAACTTGAGGATGCGATTATGCCTGTCCTGCATGAATTGAACATCGGCTTGGTTCCATATAGCCCATTGGGACGTGGCTTCCTGACTGGTCAGATCCGATCTATAGACGATTTGGCGGAAGATGATTATCGTCGTCACTATCCGCGTTTCCAAGGTGAGAACTTTCAGAAAAATCTGGAGGTTGTTGGATTGATCCAAGAGATGGCTAAGCAAAAAGGATGCACCGTTTCTCAACTTGCTCTGGCCTGGTTACTTGGAAAGGGAGAGCATATCGTTCCGATCCCGGGGACTCGCAACCTGGAAAGAGTTCACGAAAACTTAGGCGCGTTAGAAGTTTCGCTTACGGATGATGAGATGAAGCAGATTGATCGCATATCACCCCAAGGCATCGCAGCTGGAGGCAGATTCCCGGGCCAAGTCTAACTCTTTAAGACATGATTCATGAAACCTGCAGTTTCGGATGAAAAGAATGTATAACAAGTCAACGGTATTATCTTCCTAATCTCCGGCATACAGTACAACAATGAGATGTATGCTCAAGGAGGAGAAATGATCGTATGATGAATCCGATTTTGCAAGCCCCAAATGCTCCACTAGCTGCCGATTCCAATGCGGTTGTCAATTATCAGAGGGATTCACGCAACTATGTAACCCAGTTGTTTGGAGAACAGCTGCCGACCATTGCCAATGGTTTCTTCAACGTGTACTTAAGCAAAGGAATTATTGTACAGCCACACTGGCACACCAATGTCACGGAGATGGTTGTAGTTATCAGCGGTGAAATTACAGCGTCAGTCTTCAATCCGTTTACGCGTGAACGATTGACATATCGCCTGAAACCAGGTCAAGTTGTGGTATTTCCGAAAGGTTGGTTTCACTGGTTTGTCGCTGAGACAGATGATGTATATGTATTAACGATATTTGATCAACCAACCCCTGATATTGTGTTTGGAGCGGATTTCTTGGCAGCTACACCACCGGAGGTGGCTCACCGCGCGTACTGCTTGGATGAAGAGGCGTATGCCAGAGCCGTTGCGTCCATTAAAAATGATGCCATTCTGGGCCCTCCAATAGGATGTGATACGGAGGTTTCTGATCAATCGACTTCACCTTCCAAGACGCCAGTGTCACCATCCGATAAGCAGAAGTCTTAATTCAAAATTCCTTATTCATCATTATATAAGTACAGAGCCTGTAACTGGGGAATAACAGTTGCAGGCTTTTTGATGTGCCGATGTAATCATTATCGTATGAAGTCCATGGAGGGGGTAGCATTATATTAGAAAAAAATTCAAAATACCTGAGTCAGTGCCTTGCGTTCTCTGTTAGTATAGTATGAATATCCAATAAAAACGGAGGACTCCTTAATGAACATGTCAGAGATGGAAACACTTGAAACTGCAATGAGTTATGCACCTATTTTGATGTTTGACAGAGCAGAGCCCTTTTATCCTGATTTTGTTGGTATTTCTGTGTTGCTTCAATCCGGGCCTTCACCATCGTTCAGAAGGGAAATTGCGTTTCCAAACGAGGTCGTTCAATACGTGATTGAATATGCAATTTGGTGGGATTATGAGATTGGACATCTGTACGAAATGGAGCATGTATGGATATATGTGGGTCATAACGGAGAGGTAGTAGACTGTGAAGCGAGCTTTCATGGTAAGGTTCTGCGCGGATTATTGAAGGAACGGGTTAATATGGTTGGGCATCATGTATGTCTGTACTCGCAGCCCGGTAAACATGCTTTCTCACCGCTTCCGGTTGTATTTGAGTTATTGCCTAACCTGTATAGTGCAGCGGGTTCAGATGCTGGATGTGATGGGCTGCTTGTGAATGAGTTGTTTCAAGGTTATTTTGAAACGAATGAACAGATCGATGCTCAGGTGGAGCGTTATCTAAAGACCAAAGCGTTCGTTCCTACCATGGAGTTTGAAGAATATATATTAAGACCGGAGATGTTCATGACGTGGGATAACCTGTTTGGTATTATTCCGCATAGGATTAAAGACCGCTTAGTGGAACTGGAACAATTATATAACACATGAAAATTAGTTTTAAATGGGTTATATGTTAAATTAAAGTGTCTTTTTTTGCTTCAAACCAAACTTTGTTGACTCGGGTTTGGTTTTTTTTGTGGGAAATTGGACTCATTATATGTGAGTATTTAATAGACTTAAGTCTTGTAATTTGGAAGTGGAATGTTTTGATACATATATTTTTTTTACAAGAAATATGTATGTGTTAGACGTAAGAACTATATAGTTTCTTATGTAAATTTAAGAATACCATATTACATGAAAATTTGTATGTAGATGTATATGCAAGTTGATGCTAATTGTTTTGTTATGCGTATATATGTAATGTTAAAAAACAATTATATAGGTAAAAAGTATATAGATCATAAAAAAGTAGATTCTTTATATCTGAAATAAAAATTCATAATAACGAAAATTCATATAAATAAAAATCTTCTATTCAGTTTTATTATATTTATGTCGAAATAAATCGTAAGTTGTCTGGAGCGCGACCAAGAGAAGGGTTTGCCAAGCGTTATATACATAACTGGACACTACGATGCCTAGGAGGAGATTACATGAAGTGGTTTGGAAACTTGAAAACAGCAACAAAGATTATCTCGGCATTTTTAATTGTGTCGATAATCCTCGCGTCACTTGGCGTCTACTCGGTAGTAACATTGAGAAGTACGAATGAACGAATGCAAGAGATGTATAACAATAATCTGATCTCGGTTAGAGAACTGTCCTCAGCTCAGGTTGATTATCAGAGATTGCGAGTTAACGTGCGAGATTTGAATTTTGAAACTGTAGCAGCAGAACAGACCAGAGTTACGGAAAATATGGCTACAATTCGTCAATCCATGGAGGAGCGAATTGCTACGTATCGTCCTCTTGCTACTACCCCGGAAGAAACGGAATTGCTTCGTAAGTTAGATACCCAGTATGACAGTTATATGAAACTATTTGATCAAGGCGTCACTATGGCGTTATCTAATGATGATGCAGCTTTCATTACATTCCTCAAATCAACATTGAAACCTCCGGGTGATGAGGTGGTAAAAACACTCTCTGATTTGGTAAACCTTAATGTAACCCTGGCAGAGCAGGCAAACACGAAGTCTGAAGAAGCCTATACAACTTCTTTTGCAGTAACCATTATTCTTGTGATTCTGTCTGTACTCTTCAGTATCCTCATTGGTTACATGATCTCTCGCTCGATTTCAAAACCACTCATGTCCATGTTGGTTCTGGCTAAGGAAGTCGCCGGGGGAAATCTGGCACTTAAGTCAGACATCTCTAGTAAAGATGAAGTGGGTCAACTGGCAGCAGCACTGAATCGTATGGTCGACAACCTGAAAGAGTTAATCAACAATATCGTGTTGAACTCCCAAAGTGTTGCTGCTTCTTCGGAACAGATCTCAGCCAGCACACAGGAAATAGCAAGTACCAGCACAAGCCAATCCAGCGAGGCAGGAAACATCTCCGAATTGTTCAAGGAGCTCTCACTTGCCATTAACTCTGTTGCTGCTAGTGCGGAAGAAGCTGCTGAATTGTCCAATGATACTGTGAAGACTGCCCGTGAAGGTGGGCTTGTTGTACAGACTTCTCTGGAAGGCATGCAAGCTGTTAATACGAAAATGACCAAGCTTGAAGATGATTCCCGTAAGATTGGCGACATCATTGAAGTGATTGACGATATTGCTGAGCAGACCAACCTGCTTGCGCTGAATGCAGCAATTGAAGCGGCACGTGCGGGAGAACAAGGACGAGGATTCGCTGTAGTAGCAGATGAAGTCCGGAAGCTTGCAGAACGAAGCGGCGAGGCGACGAAAGAAATTACAGCCATTATCAAAGCGATGCAGGAAAATACGAGACAGAGTGTGCAGGCAGTAGCAGCCAGTGTTGAGCAGTCTTCCATGACTGGACAGGCGTTTGATCAGATCATTGATATGGTCAATAACTCCTCCCAGAAAGTAAACGAAATTGCAGCTGCATGTGAGGAAGAGGCGGCGCAAGCGGCAGAAGTAATGAGTTCTGTTGAAGCCATCTCGGCTTCCAGTGAAGAATCCGCGGCTGCATCAGAAGAGACTGCGGCAACCTGTCAGTCTTTGGCACAACTGGCGGAAGAGCTGGCGAAATCTGCGGCTGCCTTCAAAACCCATTAAAACAAATTGAATTGAGGGTGAATCGATGTCTTCACTTCAGAAAGAACAATATATTGAGCTGTCTGTAGGTTCAGAGACTTGCGCCATTCGAATCGAAGAGATTCACGAGATTATTAAAATGCTAAGCATTACAGATATCCCATTTAGCCGTCCGGAGATTAAAGGGGTAGTTAATCTGCGGGGCAAGGTTGTATGTGTGATGAGTCTGCGCAACCTGCTGGGTATGACGGATGAACCGGATACCAGAACAACACGAATTATCGTAGTTCGGTATCAGGATGAATATATTGGCCTGATTGTGGATCGAGTGAACAAGGTAACCACATATTCGGAAATACATCCACCAACCGGGGGTTACGGTCGTAACCGTGAAGACTTTTTCCATGGCGTGGGTCAACAGGAAGACAAGCTTGTGGGCATTTTGAAACTGGACGAAATATTGGGCGGTTAGGGAGGTATATACGAATGATGGATTTGTCTGCCTACCGTGACATCTTTATCGAAGAACTGAATGATCAACTGGAACGGATGGATCAGTCTTTGCTGGCGTTGGAGCTTTCGCCTTCTGTTGAACTGGTTCAAACGCTGTTCCGGGCAGCGCATACCATCAAGGGATCGGCATCGACAATGGATTTTCGTGAATTAAGCGACCTCACTCATGAGGTGGAGTATGCCCTTGAATGGGTTCGGGAGAAAAAACCCGAGATGACTTCCGAGTTAATTGATACGTTATTCCGCTCTTTGGACGCCATGAAGGTGCTTCGTGATCAGTATATCCGTGGAGAAGCCTATGCAGACTTTCGAGCGGTCGTACGAGAAATTAAGGATCTAATTCAAACCCCGGCAGTAGTTGGGAAACTTGCAGCACCTCAATTGCAACCAGCGGAGGCAAATGTTGCACAGGTTGCTGTTGAGTCAGGAAAGCACCTGTTATCCATTCACATTGTGCTTGAGCATAAGTGTATGATGAAGGCGGCCAGATATCATATTTTGCGCCAACGCATTGAAGACATATGTGGGACGGTTGTTACAACTTCTCTCATGGAGATCCAGCCGGGCGCGCAGAATGAAGATGATCATTACAGTCAGTTCATCATCATCACGGCAACTTCGAAGGACTCTCAGCAGCTTGAGACAGAATTGTCTACAGACTCGGATATTCATACGCTGGAGATTCATCCATATATGCTGGAATCCAATGAGGTTGCAGCGGCTTCTGCACAACCTGAATTAATGAATGAACCAGAGCAGACAAAACCAAGCTTGCCTACCGTGGCTACATCTGGCCCGGAAGAGAAAGCGAAAGCTGCTCAACCTACAGTTCGTGTGAGTGTTGAACGTCTGGACCATTTGATGAATTTGGTCGGTGAACTGTTAATTGATCAGACATCCCTTGCAGATCTGAGTGCGTCGGGTGCGCGTAAGGAGTCTTCTTCACTGATTCAGAGTATTAGTGGTGTATCCGATCATATGGGCAGTGTTATCAAGGAGCTCCAAGACGGTGTAATGAAGACCCGGATGTTACCCATTGATCAACTGTTCAGTCGCTTCCCGAGGTTGGTTCGGGACCTTTCGCAGAAGCTGGGTAAAGATCTGGAATTGGTTATTCAAGGTGGAGAGACTGAGCTTGACCGGATGATTATTGAAGAATTGAGTGACCCACTGATCCATCTCATTCGCAATAGTGCAGATCATGGTATTGAAAGCGCAGAGGTTCGTGGAGAGTCGGGCAAGCCGTCCAAGGGACGTATTACCTTAACATCATTCCATGAAGAGAATCATGTTGTCATCCGGTATTCGGATGATGGCAAAGGTATTGATGGGGATAAGATCAAGGCTTCCGCCTTGAGCAAAGGCATTATTAGTGAGGAACAGGCTGCACGCCTATCAACACAGGAGGCTGTACATCTCATATTTGAGCCCGGTTTCTCCACAGCTTCTTCTGTAAGTGAAGTATCAGGTCGCGGGGTTGGAATGGACATTGTGCGCAGCCAGATCGGGCGACTGAACGGCATCATTGATATTGATACGGAGGTTGGTGTTGGTACTACGTTTACGATTCGTCTACCGCTCACTTTGGCGATTATTAAAGGTCTGTTAGTCAAAGTATCGGGGCGTGTTCTGATCGTGCCGATGTACAACGTGTCCGAGATTGTTCGGATTTCACCTGAAGATATTCAGATGATCCAGGGGCAACAAGCGATCCTGAACCATGGACGCATTGTACCCTTTCACCGCCTGTGTGATAAATTGAACTATCCACGAACGGAACGCAAATCCAAAACCATGCCTCTGGTGATTGTGCGCTCTGTCGATAAAATTGCAGCTTACGCAGTAGATGAGATCATAGGAAATCAGGAAGTCGTTATTAAGACACTTGGTACGTATCTGGGCGCGATGAACCATCTTTCTGGCGCAACGATCCTTGGGAATGGTAAGGTTGCCCTTATATTGGACGCGTCCTATCTGGTCAGTCACTAATCGTTAGATAAACTAAACATTATGCAGGCCAAAGAGCCTCATCATCCATAACGGGATGGTGGGGCTCTTCGTTGTACTTTTTGACATGGTAACTAATCAGGACTGGAAAATAAGATCCATAAAGCGGTTGGCAGCCAAAGAAATCGGCATATTGCGCTTGGTCATAATCCCCACATGGGAAGGGGGGAGTGGAACGTCAAGCTGAATCTCGAAGAGGGAGCCTTCCTCCAGCTCTTTAGAGATGAATTCTCGTGTCACATAGGAAATACCCAGTCCTCGACGCGCAAACTCAATCAACAGATCAACGCTACCGACCTCAATCTCAGGCTTCAACGTGTAATTATAGCTGTTAAACAACTCGGTTATAGCCATCCGAACCCGGCTGTTCCGGGAGAAGAGGATCAGTTGATGCTCTAGGAGCATCTCAAGTGTCATGACTTTACCCTTCAGCTGAGCATAGCGTTCTCCGGCTACAAAACAGTCTTTCAACTGAATGCTTTCTCTGACTTCGAGCTGCGGATCAACAATGGGCATCCGAACAACACCGAGATCGATCTTGCCTTCTTTTAGAAAAGTGATGACTTCCGGCGTGGTTCCATGACTCAGATGTAGCTTGATGTTAGGATACAGGGTGTGGAATTCCTCCAGATACGCCAGCATGTAATGCTTGAACAGGGAGTCACTGCCACCAATCCGGAGTTCACCATTGTCCAGATTCTTCAGGGCGGCCATTTTTTCTTCCGCAAGCGAGATCAGAATCTGGGATTGTTCAATATAGGAGTACAGACTGGCACCTTCCTGTGTCAAGGCTACACCCTTGGAGTTCCGATAAAACAGGGTAAGACCAAAGCTCTCTTCCAATTGCTTGATGGCATGACTGACGCTGGGTTGAGTGATATACAGTGCTTTCGCAGCCTGTGTCAAACTTCCCGTTTTGGCCGCCCAATAAAAGACTTTATATAGTTCATAATTTGTTGTCATAGATGTTGTCTATAGCTCCTGTGAAATATATTAATTACTTGTATGGCTATAAAACGTATTATAGTGTAACTACAACAAAGAAACCAGAGTTACTTGGAAGGAGAACGGTGAGATGGAACCAACTACCATTGTTTTATTTGGTGCTACTGGCGATTTAGCCAAAAGAAAAATATATCCTGCCTTATATAACTTATATCTTGAGCAGAAGCTTCCTGAAACCTTCTCATTGATTGGTCTGGGGCGTAGAGAGTGGTCTGATGAATTCTTTCAGGCACAAGTGGAAAAATCATTAAATGAATTTTCCAGACGCCAGGCTGATCCTGAAGTTGTGAAGTCATTTGTGAAAGCTTTTCGCTACAGTGTATTGAATATAAGCCATAAGGAAGATTATATAAAGCTGTTGGGATTAGTTGAACAAAGAGAAGCTGAACTTGGCATTCCGTCCAATCGCTTGTTTTATCTCTCGGTTGGTCCGGAATTCTTCGAACCGATTGCCGAGAACATTCAACAAAGTGGGCTGGGTTCCACAGAGGGCTGGAAGCGTCTCGTCATTGAGAAACCATTTGGTCACGATCTGCCGTCGGCCCGAGACCTCAATCGCAAATTAAGCGAATCGTTCACGGAGGAAGAGATTTATCGGATTGACCACTATTTGGGCAAACCGATGGTACAGCGCCTGGAGACGTTACATCAGAGTAACCCAATCATGAAGGCGTTATGGAACAACCGTTACATCTCCAATGTGCAAATTACGGCTAATGAGACTGTAGGTGTCGAAGAACGTGCATCCTATTATGATCATGTAGGTGCAGTGCGAGACATGTTCCAGAATCATATGCTGCAATTGCTTATGATGATGGCGATTCAGCTTCCATACAACAGTTCTTCCGAAAAAGTTGGATTGAAGAAAAAGCACATCATGGAATCGATCCAGCCGCTACAAAAGCAAACCGTGGGCGCAAGCATCATTCGTGGGCAGTATTCAGAAGGCAACATTCAAGGCCAACCAGTCAATGCTTATACTGCTGAACCGGGTGTAGCGGAGAATACGATGAATGACACATTCATTGCTGCCAAATTGCAAATCGATGATTTCTTCTGGCGCGGTGTTCCGTTTTACATTCGTACGGGTAAAAGAATGAAGGAGAAATCAACACGTATCGTGATTGAATTCAAAGAACCTTCAGGACAGACGAATGTGCTGAAAAACAAAGGCTCCAAGCCAAACCTGCTCGTCATTGAGATGAGTCCAGATCAGAGCATGACATTGCAACTGAATGCAAGTGATCCAGAGAATAAAGGTGAATTCAAACCGGTTCATATCGATCTTTCTCCGGATAAAGGTGACCTTGCGGAAGCTTACGAGAATCTGATTCGTGACGCTTTGCTGGGAGATCCAACTTTCTTTGCCCACTGGGATGAAGTAGAATTGTCATGGGCATGGGTGCAACCCATTCTGGATGCATTCCAGGAAAATCTGCTGCCACTTCACCTGTATCCTGCAGGAAGCTATGGACCAGCTGAATCAGATGCTATGCTTGAAGAAGATGGTCACCACTGGTGGTTTGATGAGCCGGCGGATCAGGAGTCTGTAGTTACAAATAGCATGCCCTTGGCGGTTAATGCGAATCTCTAAACCATAATAAAAAATATATCTGGAGGTAATTAAATCATGAAATTTTTTATCGATACAGCTAACGTGGAAGACATCCAAAAAGCATACAAAATCGGTGTATTGTCTGGTGTAACAACAAACCCATCTTTGGTAGCCAAAGAAGGCGTGAAATTCGAAGATCGTATTGAAGAAATCTTGCGTTTGGTACCTGAAGTGGAGTCCGTATCTGCGGAAGTGACACCAGATGCCCTTACTGCTGAAGATATGATTGCACAAGCAAACGAATTGATCAAAATTAACAACAGCGACAAAAATATTACGATTAAATTGCCAATGACACTTGCAGGACTTGAAGCTTGCCGTTACTTGACCAAAAAAGGCGTGAAAACCAACGTAACGTTGATCTTCACTGTGAACCAGGCGCTTCTGGCTGCTCGTGCTGGTGCGACATATGTATCTCCATTCCTGGGACGTCTTGATGATATCTCTGAGGATGGCGTACAATTGGTTACCAAAATTGCTGAGTTGTTCCGTACACATAACCTGGATGCACAGATTATTGCGGCTTCCGTAAGACATCCGGATCATGTTACACGTGTAGCAATGGCGGGAGCACATATCGCGACTGTTCCATTCTCCGTTATTGAACAAATCTCCAAACACCCACTGACAGATCAAGGTATGGACAAATTTGCAGCGGACTGGAAAAAAACAGTACAATAATCACTGAACATTTATTCGTTTCAACTTACAATAGAATTATATAAATCATGGAGCATTGGGAGGACATAATGAGTAAACAACAGATCGGTGTTATTGGATTGGCAGTAATGGGTAAAAACCTGGCTTTGAATATTGAAAGCAAAGGGTTCTCGGTATCGGTATTTAACCGTTCCCCAGAGAAAACCCATGATCTTCTGAAAGAAGCAGAAGGTAAAAACCTGACTGGTGCGTTCACTATTGAAGAATTCGTGGAATCTCTGGAGTCTCCGCGTAAAATTTTGATTATGGTACAAGCGGGTAAAGCAACAGATGCAACGATTGAACAACTGCTTCCTCATCTGGATCAAGGCGACATTATTATTGATGGAGGTAATGCTTACTTCCCTGATACACAACGTCGCAGTAAAGAACTGGAAGAAAAAGGTTTCCGCTTCATCGGAGCAGGTGTATCCGGTGGTGAAGAAGGCGCACTGAAAGGCCCGGCAATCATGCCAGGCGGTCAGGAAAGTGCTTATCAATTGGTAGAACCGATCCTTACAGCAATCTCCGCCAAAGTGGGCGATGATGCTTGTAGCACATATATCGGACCAGATGGTGCCGGACACTATGTAAAAATGGTGCATAATGGTATCGAGTACGGAGATATGCAGTTGATTGGTGAAGCGTACCACTTGCTCAAATCCGTATTGAACGTTTCCGTTGAAGAATTGCATGAAATCTTCACAGAGTGGAATCAAGGGGAGCTGGACAGCTACCTGATCGAAATCACGGCAGACATCTTCTCCAAATACGATCCAGAAACCGGCAAACCGATGGTTGACGTTATTCTTGACGCTGCTGGACAAAAAGGAACTGGTAAATGGACGAGCCAAAGCGCGCTGGATCTCGGCGTCCCATTGTCCATGATCACAGAATCCGTATTCTCCCGTTTCCTGTCTGCGATGAAAGACGAGCGTGTAGCAGCAAGCAAAATCCTCAGTGGACCAGCAACTGAAGCATTCTCTGGCGATAAAAAAGCGTTCATCGAGAACGTTCGTAAAGCATTGTTTGCAAGTAAAATCGTATCTTACGCACAAGGATTTGCACAAATGCGTGCAGCTTCCGACGAGTATGGCTGGGATCTGAAATACGGCAACATTGCCATGATCTTCCGTGGCGGATGTATCATCCGTTCACAATTCCTGCAAAACATCAAAGAAGCATATGACAAAGATGCAGCTCTGAAAAACCTGCTGCTTGATCCATATTTCCAAAACATCGTTGAGTCTTATCAAGGTGCATGGCGTGAAGTTATAGCAGCTGCTGTAAAACAAGGTATTCCGGTACCAGGCTTCTCCAGCGCTCTTTCTTACTACGACAGCTACCGTACAGAGCGTTTGCCAGCAAACTTGCTGCAAGCACAACGTGACTACTTCGGTGCTCACACGTTCAAACGTGTGGACAAAGAAGGTTCATTCCACTTCCAATGGATGGACACCAACGAGTAATATTCGTTTCGAACATATAGCATTCTTGCAGTCGGTCATGAATTCAACTTCATGGCACCTGCAAGGGTGCTTTTTCACGTTAATGGTTCGAATTTGAATATCATCAAATTGTAATAAAATGTACGAATCTGGGTTGGGCAAACAGATGATCTGGCCCTTCATCTACGTTATACTTGTTCAGACGGAACTATATCCGTGATTAAAAATTCAGCATACAACTTATTGACGTGGAGGTTAGACCGGGCATGTTTGTATTAGCGGGTATATTATTTTTGATCGTATATGGATTATTAGTGTTCTACATAGGCTGGAGCGGTTGGAGTTGGATGAAACCAGTGGTGTCCGCCAGATTTCGATGGTTTTATATTATAGCGCTTGTATTCCTTGCTGTTTCTTTCATTTTGGCACGTGTGTTTGGAAGTATTTCGTTTCTCAGTATTATCGGTTCTTACTGGCTGGCGATCTTTTCGTTGTTATTGCTGATCCTGCCCGTCGTTCATCTTACGATGTGGTTGCTGAGATTAACCCGTATTCCTAGACATCACACACAGAAATGGGCGGGTGTCGTTACACTGGTGCTGTTAGTGTCCACAATGGGTTATGGAATTTTCAATGCTTACAGCCCGGTAGTGAGAACGTATAATATCCAGATTGATAAAAAAGTAGAAGGTGTGGACAAGCTTAACATTGTCATGGCTGCCGATATGCACTTTGGATTACTGTCTGGCCCTGCACATGCCAAACGCATGGTGGAGGAGATTAATGCGCTGAAGCCGGACCTGGTGCTATACCCGGGAGATATTATTGATGACAATCTGGATATGTATCTGAATAGCGGAATTGCTGATATTATCAGTGGAATTCAGGCTCCAAATGGTGTCTATGCTTCTCTCGGGAATCACGACAAGTTTGATGGTCCAATTGAAGAGTTGATCGCTGCGCTGGAGAAGAGCAATATGCAAGTTTTGTACGATGACAAGATTGTTCTGGACGACAAGATCACCCTCATTGGACGGAAAGACCGGACAGAGAAGGGGCGTGCGGAAGTAGCCACATTAATGCAAGGTACGGACTTGAGCCAACCGGTACTTATGATGGATCACCAGCCGTATGATCTGGATATTGCGGAACAGAACAATGTAGATCTGATGGTATCCGGTCATACTCACCGCGGTCAGATTGCACCTGCTCAGTTCATCACACAGGCTATTTATGAGAATGATTGGGGTTATCTGCAAAAAGGTTCCATGCACTCCATCGTAACCTCGGGATTTGGATTCTGGGGACCTCCAATTCGTACAAGCAGTCGTTCGGAGATTGTGCAGATTCATGTGACGTTCCAGTAATGATGAAGGCCCTTTGAGAAAAGGGATAGCTTATAAACACGTCAACCGTAGATTGATGATATCGGCTCCGCTTTATGATGACAAGCTCAGATCACTGTCATGATAAAGCGGAGTATTTCTTATGCGAAATTAGATGGGCGCCCGCTGATTAATTAAGGCGTTTTTACTAATATAAGACGGCTTGATCTCTCGGAAATCGGAGTTCAAGCCGTCTGTTTTTTTATTATGTAAGTTTAGTTTCTTACCCCGTTGTCAGGAAGGGCTTCAAACGAATAAAATGCGCCTTTTGTATTGATTTTACCGATAAGCGTTGTGGCTCCTTTTTTCGTGAAGGTGTATTCGTTGTTTTGGATACGAACGGAATAACCTTTTAGCTTAATACCAAATATAGATCTGACTGTAGGTGCAGCGATGGATAGTGCTTTGTTTTTGCTGAGCTTGGGCTTGGCGAAAGACTTTTTGAAATCAGTATCATTTTTCCAGTTAATACCTAGTTCGTTAGTGACTTTCCATACTTTTCCGGTCTTGCTGCCGATATGTACATAATTTAGATTGTCGTCATCCCGATACTGCCATAACATATCTTTTCCTTCTACGGTAAATAAGGTGTAATCAAAAGCTTTTACTGAGGGAATTCCAAGTATTTTGAGTGAATTTCGTGCTATGTTTGTCATCCATGCATAGGAATCATCGATTTTATATTGCAGAATTGCCGACATTTGATTGCCTTTGTCCACATCGATGTAAAGTTGTTGACTTGGTCCAAAGATGACCCAGTAGTTTTGGAGTAAATGTCCATGTTCTGGGTCATTGGCTTTGAAACGCCAGAAACCACTCTTAATGAAGATATCTTCATCTTCAAATGTTTTTAGGAAGGCATCAAGCTTCAGGAGCAGCGCATTATCCATGACTTTATCCAGATCAGCGTTATCATACATGATATGGGTGGACGCGACACGATTAGTATCGGGATCGTATGTTTGTGTGAAATAGGCGAACCCGGTTCCATCAATAGTTCCGTTAATGACCCACGGATCAAATGATGTATCTATTGTGGTGAATTGAATGTTCTGTTTTCCCACGAGTTTAACTAGTTCTTCACTTAAAAGTTTTTTTGTCTCCGAATCTAGGTGCTCAGCAGACTCTTGACTCTCTACCAATGAGAGGTTATTGGAATTTGCGGCCAAGGTGAGTGGGGCAGACAACAATAGTGACATGGTAGCGACAAATGCGGTCAATGAAACGATTTTTTTCAAAATGAATCCTCCTGTTAAGTTTAGGTCATATTATTAAATGTCAGTACGCACATATCTTTCAATGTACCATAAAAGTAAAATGTTGCCTAACCATATAAACGCAAACATCGATTTCCTGTTGACACCGTTTTCAGCTTATGATAAATTAGATCCGAGGCTTGTTACCGGTAATGCGGGCAAAACCACTATGGAAATGATTTTATTATTTCTGTTTTGGTTTTGCCCTTTTTTATTCCTCAAAAAAAACCAGGTGGGTCCAGAATGATTATTAAACAGATATTTAATAACAATATTGTCAGTACCGTGGATGACAAAAATCAGGAACTACTGATCCTCGGCCGGGGTATCGG
Source organism: Paenibacillus sp. CB74 (assembly GCF_055687625.1). Classification (NCBI taxonomy): domain Bacteria; kingdom Bacillati; phylum Bacillota; class Bacilli; order Caryophanales; family Paenibacillaceae; genus Paenibacillus; species Paenibacillus sp. CB74. The sequence continues at coordinate 1,194,032 of NZ_CM146009.1, forward strand.
ATTCAAGTTCAAAGCAGGCGATGAGATTGATGAAGAGCGGATTGAGAAGGTATTCCGTCTTCAGGATACATCGATCTATGAGAAATTTAAATCCATCGTAGCTGAAGTGCCGATTGAGATTTTGCAGGCAACAGATGATATTGTGACACTGGCACGAACACAATTGAACAAAACCATCAGTGACGGGATCTATGTCTCGCTGTCGGATCACATTCACTTTGCTGTTCAACGCTTGGAAAAAGGAATGATCACTCGTAATCCACTTTCTTGGGAAGTTCAGCACTTCTATAAGGCAGAGTATGATGTGGCCAGAGAAGCATTGACTTTGCTGAAGGAAAGACTGGATATTGAATTCCCCAAAGATGAAATCTGTAATATTGCCCTACATTTCATCAATGCGGAAGTGAATGATTCCATGAATGATGTCACTCATCTCATGCAGCTGCTGCAAGAGATTATGAATATCATCAAATATCACTTCAATATCGAATTGGATGAAGATAGCGTCAATTATTTCCGCTTCATCACCCATTTGAAGTATTTCTGTCAGCGTGTCATTACGCATTCTTCACATGATGATGCCGAGGAGTATCTGTATGAAGTGGTTCGGAAAAACTATCCGGAGACATTCAAATGTATTGGCAAGATCGAGACTTTTATCCATAAGAACTATCAGTATGACATGACTCACTCGGAGCAGTTATATCTCACGCTCCATCTGGAACGTCTGATGAAAACCAAGCGGGACGTATAATGTTCACGCGATGGTATGAAATTACAACTGGATATCCCATGGGCTTGTTACTGTTCAATCAGGCAATACCCGAATGAGATGGCGCCACATTTTTGCGCTATATTCATTCGGGTATTTTTTATTGGAAAAATGAGGAGGAAAACATCATGAAACATCAGGAAGCGGCGCAGGAAATCATCAAAGCCGTTGGGGGAACCAAAAATATTAATTCAGTGTATCACTGTGTTACACGTTTGCGTTTTGATCTGAAAGACAACGATAAAGTCGATAACGGTTCACTCAATAAACTGGATAAAGTCATGGGTACGAACATTTCGGGTGACCAATTTCAGGTCATTATCGGTAACGATGTGTCGAAAGTATTCGACGCCATGGTGAAGGAACATCCAGCGATCCAGCAAAGTACGGAAAGTAAACAGCCTAAGCCGGAAAAAAGTAAAAATGTCATTCTGAATATTTTTGAGACCATCGCAGGTGTCTTCGCCCCGATGCTTCCGGCGATTACTGCGGCAGGTATGCTCAAAGGATTACTCGCACTGTTTGTGTCCGTAGGTTGGATGTCAGCTGGGACAGATACGTACCGAATTCTTTCAGCCATTGGAGACGGCGTATTCCATTACCTTCCATTACTGATAGCAGTCAGCGCGGCTCGTAAATTCGGCAGTAATCCATTTGTGGCGATTGCACTAGGAACAGCTCTCATGTATCCAGACATGACTACATTGTTATCTAGCGGTGAATCGGTCGGATTCTTGGGAATCCCGGTTACAGCAGTAAGTTATGCTTCATCGGTTATTCCGATTTTACTCGCTGTATGGTTGATGTCCTATGTTGAGAAATGGGTTGACCGTGTTATCCCTGCTGCACTCAAGCTATTGCTTGTGCCGTTGATTACCTTGCTTGTCATGGTTCCGGTAACGCTGATTGCGATCGGTCCATTGGGTACATTTGTAGGTAGCGGATTGTCTGGCGGCATCAACTGGCTGCTGAATGAAGGTGGATTGATTGCAGGTATCGTACTAGGCGGCGCAATGGCGCTCATTATTATGACAGGAATGCACTATGCACTTGTGCCGATCATCTTGAGTAATATCGCTACACTGGGCTTCGATAAATTCTTGCCATTGACCTTTATCTCCAATATGGGTCAGGCTGGTGCAACTCTTGGTGTATTCTTCCGGGCAAAAGATAAAAAACTCAAAACCGTGGCATTATCAACGAGCTTCACGGCACTCATGGGTGTAACGGAGCCGGCGATGTACGGGGTTAACATGAAGTATAAAAAACCATTTGCCGCAGCGATGATTGGTAGCGCAGTTGGTGGCGGCTTCGCCCTTGCTTTTGGCGCCAAAGCATACGTACTTGCAGGTAACGGTGGTCTCCCAGGACTTCCTTCCCTGATCGGTCAAACGTTCTGGTATTCCTTTGGCGGTATGATTCTTGCATTTGTTGTAGGTACGATTATGTCTACGATATTCGGTATTAAGGAAGAAGAAGGAGACGCTGAGGCATTGGCTCAATTCTCACCAGGCGCTTCTTCTGCGGCAGCGACAACACCTTCGAGCGATGCGGCAAGTGTAAACGTGGACGACATGGGCGCTCCAACACCAACGAGTAATGCGGTAGCCGTTGCACCAATGACAGGTAAATCCATTCCGCTCAAAGAAGTCAATGATCCAACATTCGGTGATGAATTGATGGGTAAAGGTGTGGCATTTGTTCCTACGGTGGGCGAATTGCTATCTCCAGTGACGGGTACGATCATGAATGTGTTCAAAACGAAACATGCGATCGTTGTCCGCAGTGATAACGGAATGGAATTGCTGATTCATGTCGGAATCAACACGGTGAAGCTGCGTGGACAGTACTTCGATGCACATGTGGCTACAGGAGCACGTGTACAAGCCGGAGACAAGTTACTCACATTTGAACTGGCCGAGATTGCCAAAGAATACGATATTACAACGGCTATGGTTGTTACCAATACGGCAGATTACAAGCAGGTTCTACCGGTGAAATTGGGCGATATCACGATGGGTGAAGACGTCTTGAAAGCTGAAATCTAAACCGTCTTAGGACTAATAGACAAATTCAACAAAAGAAGGAGAGATACGGATGATTCATCGACAAGGGTTTCCGGAAGGTTTTCTATGGGGCGGCGCTATTGCCGCTAATCAGGCTGAGGGTGGATTCGACGCTGGCGGCAAAGGTTGGTCGACAGCCGACATGGTTCCTTATTTTGAGAAAAAGGACTACACGAACCTTAGAGAACTGATGCATGTTACGAGTGCAACGGTTGAGAAAGCAATGGCACATCACAGTGCGGACGGTTATCCGAAGCGTTATGGGATTGATTTCTACCACCGTTTCAAAGAGGATATTGCGCTGTTTGCTGAGCTGGGCTTCAAAACATTTCGTCTGTCCATCAACTGGCCGCGCATTTTCCCGAATGGTTATGATACCGAGCCAAATGAAGAGGGACTGCGCTTCTATGACGAAGTGTTCGATGAACTCCGTAAATACGATATCGAACCTCTCGTAACGCTCTCACACTATGAGATGCCGATGGCACTTGTACTGAAATATAACGGCTGGGCAGGCCGCGAAGTGATTGGACATTTTGTAAGATATGCAGAAACCGTGATGAATCGGTACAAGGACAAGATAAAATACTGGTTGACGTTTAATGAGATTAACACGACCATTATTGAACCGTTCACAGGCGGAGGTATTATTGAAGACCGGGTGGAGAACACGATGCAGGCTTCCTATCAGGCACTTCATCATCAATTTGTAGCCAGCAGCCTGGTAACGGAAAAAGCACGTCAGATTAACCCGAACTTCCAGATCGGATGTATGCTTGCACGCATGATTCACTACCCGGCGACATCGAAGCCAGAGGATGTGCTGCAAGCACAGATCGATAACCAGCTGAACCTGCTGCATACGGATGTACAAGTTCGTGGTAGTTACCCAACATTCATGGCTCGGTACTGGGCAGAGAACGGGATTACCATTGCCATGGAACCGGGGGATGAGCAGATCCTGCGTGAGCACACAGTTGACTTCATCTCATTCAGTTATTACACATCCTTGGTGTCCGCAGTAAATCCAGAAGAATATGGAGTGACTGGAGGCAACCTGTACAGCACGATTAAGAATCCGAATCTGGAGCGTACGGAGTGGGGTTGGCAGTTGGATCCGATTGGTCTGCGTGTAGCATTGAAAGAGTTGTATGATCGTTACCAATTGCCATTATTTGTGGTGGAGAATGGACTTGGCGCAAAAGATACCGTTGAAGCAGATGGTTCCATTAACGATGATTACCGGATTGATTATCTGAGAAAACATATTACACAAATGAAAGAAGCCGTTATGGATGGTGTGGACCTCATGGGCTATACCAACTGGGGAGCGATTGATATCATCAGCGCATCCACTTCGGAAATGTCCAAGCGTTATGGCGTGATCTACGTGGATCAGGACGACAACGGACAAGGCACATTGAATCGGTATAAGAAAAAAAGCTTTGGTTGGTACCAAAAAGTCATTGCCTCCAATGGCGAAAACTTGGAATAGATTAATCTGAATAGGCACCCCAGGCGTAGCTAGTGTTACGTCATCGGGGTGCCTTTTTAATATCATTTCGCAGGATTTTCATCAGCACTAAGGGCACTTTAATGCATAAAAGATGACTACATAACATGCTGGATGGTATACTGTGATCGTATTGGGGGAGGGATAACCATGAAGAAGCCTATTATTGCTGTAGATATGGATGACACGATATGTCATCTGGTCAAGCGGGCTATATATCACAACAACCTTAACTTCCCGACCCATCCGTTGCGGTATGAGGATATGATTCATTGGGATACATCCCATTTGCGTCATCCAGAGAGCACGCACGATGTATTTTATGGTCGGCCGGGTCTTTTCGAGGAATTGGAATTATACGACGAGTATGTTGTAGATGAGATGCGCAAGCTGAACGATGCTTATGATGTCATTGTCGTGACGGCAGCAGAACCAAAAACAGTGGTTGAGAAGTGGAACTGGCTTCAGCAGCACATGCCTTTTATAACCGCAGAACAGTTTATTACATGCAAACGAAAAAACTTGCTCGGATTCGATCTGCTCATTGATGATGGGGCACATAATCTGATTCCCGCGCATGAGGATGGAAAAAAGGTTATCTGTATCCCGCATCCGTGGAATATACAGGAGCGTGAGCGATACAACTTTCCGTTGATGTCTTCATGGAAAGAAGCCAAGGCATACATAGATGAAATGTTACAGGTTGTTGGTGTCTAAAAGGTAGGTAATCTTATCGTCCAGAGTGAAGTGCTCTGGATTTTTTGCGATAGGCGAGAGGTGTTTCGCCTGTTATTTTTTTGAATGCGGCATAGAATGAATCCATATCCCGATATCCGACCAGCTCGGCAATCAGGCTGACTTTGTGCTGTGAATTCTTTAGAATTTCGCAGCTTTTTTGTATGCGTAGATGTTGCAGGTGGCCGCTAAAGGTCTGTCCGGTATGCCGCAGAAACATTCGCCCAATCTGCTTTTCGCTCCAGCCTGATATGCGTACCAGATCAGACATCCGAATACGATTGCTTACGTGTTCCTTGATATAGTGAAGGATGTAATCAAACCCAGTGGAATGATTTTCTTCATCCTGATCCTTTTGATACAGTTGTCTATAGGTCATCAATACCAACTGGCTTACCAAGGTGTATAACATGGTAGACGAGCCGATTCCATGAACGGAGGATTCACGATACAGCTTCACCATTAGTTCTTCCATCTGATCGTTGCGATCCACAATGGATATATAAGGAACCTGATTTTGTGCCAAGTCCATCAGATGTTGAATGATTTCTTTCTCCTGAATGATGGCTGTCAGCGTGTTGATCAACTCAGCATTAAACAGACAATTATAGATAATTAGCGGATGCTCGGTCACATTTGTGCTCGCAGGACGAAAGACATGAGGAACGCCAACAGGAATGACAAACAGCATGCCTTTCTTCACGGGAATGACATCTTCACCGATATGATGAAAGCCCTTTCCTTCAGCAACATAGCTATACTCAATAAAATCATGTGCGTGAAAAGGGAGCATAAAATCTTCAGAGCAACGATTGACAAAAAGTTGCAGATGATTATGCAGAAAGTATTCGCTTTTCATAAGTTGTACAGATGAATCCACAGGCAACCTCCTCGCATAGATGGCTGAATCACCGGATGAAATAGTCCGGATCACCGGGTATTTACGACAGCAGGATCGATATAATTATATCGTAACCCCGAATGGGAAGCCAAGATGGAAAGGACGATCTGCTAATGTTCAACGTTAGTCACCTTCGCTGTGAATATAGAGTCAACCCGATAGGCCTCGATGTAAAATCACCGAGATTAAGCTGGCAGTTGCAGTCCGATCGGCGGAACTGTATGCAATCCGCTTACCAGGTACAACTCTCCCTAACGAAAGATTTTGAAGGGATTACATGGGATTCTGGCGAGATAAGCAGTGATCAATCCATACATGTGGAACTAAACCATTTTCAGCCTTCTCCGCAAACGCGATACTATTACCGGATTCGCGCATGGGATGATGCAGGAAGTGATTCAGACTGGTCCGAAACGGCTTATTTCGAGATGGGACTTATGGATCGTCATAACAAGTGGCAAGCAGAATGGATCACAGCTCAAGCATCAGATGATGGAGATACGTCATGCCCGCGTATGCGCAAGCAGTTTAATGTGAAACAACCTGTTACGTCTGCCAGAATATATGTCACAGCACTTGGATTATACGAGTTGTACATCAACAACTCAAGAGTAGGAGAAGATTATTTTACACCTGGCTGGACTTCTTATCGTAAGCGATTACAATATCAAACCTATGATGTTACCCACTTGCTTCAAAATGGACAGAATATATTGGGTGCATATCTTGGAGATGGCTGGTATCGGGGATATCTTGGCTGGAACAAAGAACGGGAGATATTTGGTTCAACGTCCGCATTGCTGTTGGAACTGCATATGAAATACGCAGATGGATCAGAGGAATGTATTGTATCCAATGGTGAGTGGACGACTGCTCCAAGTGCCATTCGCATGTCGGACATCTATATGGGGGAGACGTATGATGCGCGATTGGAGTCTGATTGGTCGGATACATCTGAAGTGAATTGGTCACCTGTGAACATATTGGAACATCCCCAGGATATCATCGTTGCGCAGGAGAATGTACCCGTTACCCAAGTCGAACAAATACAGCCAATCGCCTTCGTAACAACCCCACAGGGAGATCGTGTAATAGACATGGGGCAGAATATGGTGGGATGGGTGAGATTTAGCATTCAAGGTGAGGTCGGTCAGACGGTTGAGCTGCACCATGCTGAGATATTGGATCATGAGGGCAACTTCTACACCGATAATCTTCGCGCTGCCAAGCAGTGTATTCGCTATACGTGCAAGGGGGATGAAGTAGAAACATTTGAACCGCATTTTACGTTCCAGGGGTTCCGATATGTGAAACTGGTTGGCTTTTCTGAACACATTCATCTCGATAATTTCACTGGCATAGTGCTGCACTCAAATATGGAGCAAACAGGTCAGTTCTCGTGCTCCAGTCCCCTGGTGAACCAACTGCATCACAATATATTGTGGGGGCAAAAGGGGAATTTCCTTGATGTGCCGACAGACTGCCCACAGAGGGATGAACGGCTCGGGTGGACCGGTGATGCACAGATGTTTGTCCGCACGTCCTCCTACCTCATGAATACGGCGCCATTTTTCACCAAGTGGTTGCGGGATCTGGAAGCGGATCAGGGAGAAGATGGAGGTATTCCATTCTTCGTTCCGGATCTGAGAAGTTCCACGTCGGAAGGATGGGGAGACACCAGTCATTCCTCCGCCGCTTGGGGTGATGCAGCAGTCATCTGTCCTTGGACCATCTATGAGATGTATGGGGATGCCAGATTACTGGCTGAACAATATGAGAGTATGAAGCGGTGGATCGAGTACATTCATGGGCAGGGCGATAACCCATATCTGTGGAACACTGGATTCCACTTTGGCGATTGGCTGGGACTGGATTCCAAGCCGGATAGTTATGTTGGCGCAACGGACACGGACTATGTAGCAACTGCATTCTATGCCTATTCGGTTTCGTTAACTCAAAAAGCGGCAGAGGTACTTGGTAAGACAGATGATGCTGAATATTATAAAATGTTGCATACGAACATTGTTCTTGCGTTTAACAAAGAATTCGTCACTCCAGCCGGCAAAATTGCTGTTCCAACGCAAACAGCGCATGTTCTTGCGCTTCAATTTGACCTGCTGGACGCGACTGCACGAACTCGCGCTGTCGATCAATTGGCAAAACTTGTGAAAGAGGCGGGCAATCATCTTACTACAGGCTTTGTGGGTACACCTTATCTGAATCCGGTACTGAGTGATGCAGGTCTTCACGATCTGGCTTATACATTACTTTTTCAAGAGGATTATCCGTCCTGGTTATATCAGGTGACTCAAGGCGCAACGACAGTCTGGGAACATTGGGATGGGATCAAAGAGGATGGCAGTCTCTGGAGTGCTGATATGAACTCATTTAACCACTATGCGTATGGTGCGATTGGGGAATGGTTGTATCGTTATGTTGCCGGAATCAAGTCCGATGAACATCAGCCAGGATTCCGAATGGTGCATATTGAGCCGCAACCCGGACCTGGACTGGATTGGGTGGAAGCGAGCTTGGAGACGATGTATGGTCAAGTTGCTTCAAGTTGGCATCGGCTGGCGGAGGGAGAAATGGAGATACGCGTGCACATTCCTGTCAATACGAGAGGTACGGTACGTCTTCCTGGAGCAGGTGCACAGATCGTTCTGGAGCAAGGGAAACCGTTGGATCAGGTAAATGAAGTTCAGGATATTCGAAGTATTGGAGACGATATTGAAGTTACACTTGGATCAGGAAGTTACCAATTCAAGTACAAGGACACGGATATGAAGAAGGACCGAGATGTTCAGGATGTTACATTGACAGAGTCCGTATAATAATAGAATAAACGGTAAGATGTACTTTTGAATAGGATCTGCTCACACGCAGGTCCTTTTTCGAACTTGTCTGATGGAAGAGCAAGAATGTTGTGTCCTGGAAGCGGCAGCATGGTAGTTTCAATATCTGTTGGGAGGGTGTAATGACTGTGGGGAAAGAACATGTTAGATTAATTAAACCATCGCGAGCGTATAAGGATGCATATTTGGAATTTTATGAAGACTGGGTGAGAAGTGGAGAGTTGATGGTACCGTGGGTCATTTCCAAAGATCCTTCTGCTTTTGATGAGATGTTGGCGTTTTTGCAGCGCAATGAACAAGGTATCGATATTTCCGAAGGTTGGGTCAAAGACAGTACATACTGGCTACTCACCGAGAGTCAACAAATCGTGGGTGCTGTAAATATAAGGCATGAGCTTAACGACAAATTGTTCAACAGTGGAGGACATATTGGATATGGCATTCGTCCTGGAGAGCGGCAAAGTGGCTATGGTTCCGAAATTCTCAGGCTCTCTTTGGAGAAAACGAGAGAGCTTGGAATCACCAAAGTATTGGTCGTATGTGATGCAAATAATGAGCCATCCAGAAGAGTTATTCTTCGAAATGGTGGCATTCAGGATGAAAACTATGTGGAGTCCAATGGCAATGTTGTTGAACGATTCTGGATAGAGAATGTCGAATAATGAAGAATGGTGGTGAAATTTAACGAAAATAATATAGATTATGATTGTAATACCCTCGCGTGCTGATTAAAATGAAGCATAGAATCTGGATTGCGGCCGGAAACTATCATCCCATATCAGGCACAAGTGAGGTTATTTTATGAATCAACCGGTTAATCGGCCCCGGCGTATTGAGTATCTGGATCTCTATCGTGCATTGGCCATCATGGCAGTGGTAGCCATCCATGCGACTTCAACAGCAGTTGCGCATTACCCCAAGCACACGTTAGATCATGATGTGTATTACTTCTGGAACACGTTCCTGCAATTTGCCGTTCCAGCGTTCCTGTTCTTGTCCTCCCTGGTTCTGTTCTACAACTACAGCTCCAAGGTGAATGAGAAGGGTTGGATGCTCGCCTTTTACAAAAAGCGTTTATTCTATGTATGTGTACCCTATGTGGTATGGTCCTTTATCTATTTTACCGTTAAACAGTTGCTTGCGGGTAAAGAACCTTTGACCCATGGTGTGCAATTTGCCAAACAACTAGTGATGGGAACCGCTCATACCCACCTGTACTTTTTTCTGATTATTCTTCAATTCTATATCGTTTTTCCATTGCTTCTGTCGCTAACACGCCATCTTCTTTTTACTCGGTATTTGCCATTATTCTTTATTATGGGCCAAGCAATCTTCTATGCACTGCATTTGCAGTTTCACTTCGAGCGAACAGGAAGTTTGTTACCCAGTTATTTGATTGTAATTGGTTTTGGCGCATGGGTTGGGCTCAACTTTGAGTGGGCATTGAAGAAACTGTATACTCACCGTTATGCACTTATAGTTGCGTTATTGAGCGGAGGTGCCATTTTTATATATGGTAATGCTTATATCAAAACCGCTTTTCCTGCATACCCGGTGGTAACCTATACCGTGTTGTTCCTGTTCCGCAATCTGTTTACGTTGTCAGCCTGCTTGCTCCTGCTGATCTTTAGTGAACGGTTGGGCGCAGGAAAACATACTGAAGTTCGTAAAGCTACGCATGTTCTGGATTCCTTGGGTACAGTTGCGTTCGGTGTGTTTTTAATGCATCCCCTCGTACTGCTCTTCTGGAGACGTGAATTCTCAGATGACCTGGCTCGGCACTTCAGCGTGGGTGTCATCCTATCTTATGTTGTGGCGCTCCTGATCTCATGGATCTGCGCGATGGGATTGCGCCGGATGAAGTGGGGATGGGTCCTGATAGGACGTTAAGTTAAAATAAATCCATGCCATCTAAGAAAAGAGTTTTCAAGCCATCAAGCATTGTAATCGGGTACCCATACACTGAACACGTATAAAAGCAGTGTTTAGTGTATGGGTACCTTTATTTAGAACAATTCTATGGAATCAGACTCATACTAATTGAGAGCGCTCTATCAGATGGAATGAATGAATTGGTTCGTATTGGATCCACTGTTGCTGTTTGTGGTAATATGTATGAATTCCATGGGAACGTCCTTAAGAAGATTTTGACCAAAGATTGCTAGCCAGTCACCTTTACGTCCAAAAGTTAGAGTCTACCTACATAATTTTTTTGCATATTTTAGTAGTAAACCTACCTCGACAACCTCACTTATTTATTTCTACAGATTATGATCAATTTCACATTTATGTATAATATTGTTGATTTAAGTCTAGGAATCAACTAAAATTTAATAAAACATTCCAATTTCTTCAAATGGGGGCGGCTTTTGATGACATGGAATTTGTACAGTATGATGCCCAAAATGATCATGGCTCCCGGCTATTCTGAAACAGTATGTACGGAGCCAAATAGAATTTTGGTAGCGTTTACCGAACAGTCTTTTGAAACGAGGTATCGTGACACCTCGTACTATATTTCCACCAGGGACTTGTTGGTGGGCAACGATCTCATCCTGTTAAACCGATTGTCAGTACCTGTCGTAATCAGCGTTCTGACCTTGGAAAACATGACTAAAATGCGCTTTGGTTTTCCAATGGTATTATCCAGACAAGACGACGGAGTCAAGTTGTTTGTAAAATGCGTTTTAGAGATGTTCGGACAGAGCACTTTCAAACCTGAGTACAGCAAACAACTATCCCTTGAATTCACACGATTTTTCAATATGTACCGGGTGATGAACCAGAGCACCGATAATTTGAAAGGTAAGATTGACAACCGATTAATTATCGTTCATCGCATGATACGAAGTCAATATTCGGAGCCGCTTACCCTTGAAGACATGGCCGCACGAATCAGCTGTAATCCGGTCTATTTAAGTAACACATACAAGAAAGTGTTCGGTTGTTCACCCATTAAATCTCTTCAGAAAATTAGAGTACAAAAAGGACGCGAACTGCTTAAGCATACCGATCTGACGATCAATGAAATTACGAAGTCTGTCGGTTATATCTCTAGTTCACAGTTCTCCGGGTACTATAAAAAATATTACGGGCGCTCTCCAAGTGAATATCGTAAACATCTGTGCAATAAGACAGGGGAGGGAATCAGTGATGGAACAAGTATCTAACTCGATGATTGAAGGAAAAATCATTCAGATTATTCACAATATACTTGGATATCACTTGGACATTCCTCTGGATGAGCGATTAGAGAATCTCGGGTTTAACTCAATAAAATATATTTCACTAATTGTTTCACTAGAAGAGGAGTTTGAGATTGTTTTCCGCGACGAGGACCTGTTGTATGAATGTTTTGCTACAGTGGAGCAGATAGAGTGGAGAATCTCAGGTATGGTATCTTCTGCGTAAGAAATAGCTGGGGAAAATATGGACAGCGACTTATGTTCAAGGCTCTATAATTGAATTATATTCATCAAACAACATGTTAACGACAATTTATGCGATGAATGTATCACAGAAATCGTGCAAAATAAACACTGCGAATTCATGGAATGAGGGTCTGAATTGAAACGATTATGTGAGTTGTTAGATCATTCAGAACAACGATATCCGCATAAAACAGCTTTGATCACAGACGAAGGCCATTTTACTTATAGTCAACTAACTCAGGAGAGGGATCGTATATCCACTTATTTGCAAACCTGCGGTGTAAAAACTGGCGAGCGAATCATACTGCTTTTGCCTCATGGCAAATTTCTCGTCTCATCCATTTTTGCTGCCTCCAGGCTTGGAGCAACTTATATCCTCTTGCATGAGAGTACAACAAGGTATCAGTTGGACTACATTGTTAAAGATTCGCAAGCTTCCTATCTGCTGACGACCGATGCTTTTGTTGAAAAGTTGGCGATGTCATCCTATATAGGGATTAAGGTCATATCAGAAAATGACGTGACCACACATGCAGTGGAGCATAGCAGATTAGATGACCCCGATTACGAAGATCGCTCAGGTAATGAAGTTGCCTGCCTGTTGTATACATCGGGAAGTACAGGCCGGCCGAAGGCTGTGGTGTCACACCACTCCAGCATGCTATTTGTACTGGAGAGCATTCAGTCTTGCCTGAAAATAGAAGCAGACGACGTAATCGGCAATTTTCTTCCATTGTCTTTTGATTACGGGATGTATCAGGTTTTTTTAGCATTTAATCAAAATGCAACGATAGCCTTGGGTCAGCGATCTGATGTGGGCCCGGCGCTCATTCATAAAATAAGGGAATGGGGTATTACCGGGTTACCAATTGTACCTAGCATGGGAGAAGCGCTGATCAAACTTATGCGCAGACAGATGACGCAATTACCGGAGATTCGTTTCATTACCAATACAGGAGCTGCACTTCCTCAAACTTATGTAAACGAATTCAAAACATTTTTCCCGAATGCCCGGCTACATCTGATGTACGGACTGACGGAGTGTAAACGGGTCTCCATCCTTCAGCCGGAATTTCTCGCTGATAAACCGGGTTCTGTCGGAACATCTCTTCCGGGTACAAGTTGCACCATAATCGATGAGAGAGGATTGCAACTGCCACCATATAAGGTTGGCGAATTGGTTGTGCATGGTCCTCATGTCATGATGGGTTACTGGAATGATCCGCAACGAACACAGCACGTTTTTCGAAATATGGCTTCTCCTGAGCGGAGCTTGCACACAGGGGACTACTTCTGGATGGACGATGAAGGTTTCTTGTATTTCTACGCTCGCAAGGATGATATGTACAAGCAAAACGGCTTTCGTGTAAGTCCTACGGAGATCGAACTGGCAGCAGTCGACATCGATGGCGTCGAACAAGCCGCGCTGATACTGACCGGAGACACTGCTGTGCCTATTCTTGCGGTGAGTTCTACACGGACTGCGGATAGCCTTCTCGACGAATTACGAATGCGGCTGGAAGATTACAAGATGCCAGCACACATCTATGTTACAGACCAGTTACCTTTAACTTCGAACGGTAAAATTGATAAAAACAAGCTGAAAACAGACCTGGAAAAGGAGTGAAGCGTTTGGACTATGGAGAGTTGCGGTCGAAATACGGCAGTCCGTTATATATATACGACTTGAATATTCTTCGCCAATCCTGCCACAGGTTGAGAGATGCATTACCCGAGCCTTCGATGTTGTATTACTCTCTGAAGGCCAATCCTCACCCGGCAATCGTTAAGCAGTTGTTAGATTTGGGGTGCAGGGCTGAAGTTTCATCGCTAGGTGAGCTGAATTCCGTGTTAGAAGCTGGAGGATTGCCCCGGGATGTATTGTACACGGGTCCTGGAAAGAGCGAATCGGAATTGAAGGTGGCTGTTGCACAGGGAGTACAATGGTTCTCGGTCGAATCAATGAAGGAGCTGGAAAGATTAAGGTCTGTAGTGTCTTCTGGTACACCTCCAATTCAAGTCATTATGCGAATCAATCCCGATCAGGGCTTGGCTGATGCTGGACTGGCCATGACGGGCACACCCTCTCAGTTTGGAACGGATGAGCAGAAGCTTTTGCGAGAGCTGAAGGAAATGCAGGAATGCGACGAAATTCGTATTGCCGGTTTTCATATTTTCAATGGCACCAATACTGCGAATGCAGAGAGACTTGCGGAATCTTTTCTCTCTTCCATTCAGGTGATTGCGAGAATATCCAAGGAGACTGGAATCCCACTCCAATTCGTGGATTTAGGAGGGGGATTTGGACATCCTTATGCTGTGTCAGGCCCCCCTCCGGATTTTAGTGAAATCAAGGTCCAATTGGAGACTGCTCTCGATGAGCATATGCCGGGATGGAGAATGGGAGAGCCTGCTATAGCATATGAGTCCGGACGATATCTTTCGGCCGCATGCGGTGTTCTCGTTAGCTCTGTTGTGGATATCAAGGAAAGTAAGGGCAGCCGCTTTATCGTTCTAGACAGCGGCATTCACCATCTGGGCGGGATGGCGGGGCTCGGACGCATTCCACGTGTTCAGTATGACATCAATCCCGTCACAGAGAAGACCGACCCTCATCCGGAGTCGACCCACATTGTAGGACCGCTGTGCACCCCTCTTGATTTTTTTAACAAAAAAGCAGCTATGCCTTCCTTACAATTGGAAGAGCAGGTCTACATTCCGAATGTTGGGGCTTATGGGATTACGGCCAGTTTATTGGGATTTTTGAGCAGGGAAATTCCCGTTGAATTGGTCGTGGATGACGGTAACGTGAAGCATGTTTCACAGCTTGCTCTAACACGAAGAACGCATGTGAATGAAATGCATGAAGGGAGGACTATTTATGAGCATGGAATACATTGAACATGAAGTCACGGCGCTGGTAAAGCAGAAAATTCATCGGGATCTGGAGATGACGGACGATCTGAAAAGTGCAGGTCTCGATTCTATGAAAGCGATCGATTTGCTGCTAGAACTGGAAGAGAAGTTTGAAATGACTATTCCCGACGAGTACATGATTAATGATACGTTTGCTTCCATGAGCAACATTGTGAACATGATCCATACGTTGAAGCAAAATGCTTAGCTTTTCTATTAGGGGCGAGGGAGGATGCCATGGACGTACTTTTCATCTATAGCGGAAAGGGTGGAGTCGGAAAATCCACTTTCGCTGTAAATTTGGCCTATTCATTACCAGGGTTAAGAGTAGGATTGTTTGATGCAGATTTTGAAGGGCCGAGTATACCTACCATGGTATCCGGAGTTGAAGAAGAGTCTATGGTAGCAGAAGGACTGGGAATCCACCCGGGAACCTACGCAGACATCCGCATCTCTTCCTCTGGACTGATTGAAAACAACGGCCTCAGCAGATCTCTTTCAGGCAAATATTTGGAAGGTGCGCTGGATCAGTTACTGATAAAAGCCCGCTGGGATGTAGATGTATTAATCGTCGATATGCCTCCAGGGACTTCCGAGATTCACCATCAACTGCTTCGTCTGTTGAAAGGGCGATGTCTTCTGATTACAACGCCTCAGACGGTAAGTTTTGCAGATACTCAGAAAGGGATCGACTTGATGCGACGGATGGAGGTTCCGCTGCTTGGTATCGTCGAAAATATGTCTCAATTCCAATGCGAATGCTGCGGGCATTCCACTGCAATCTTTTCGGGGGATACCCAAGGCATGTTAGCTGTTCCGAACGGTCTGCAAGTGCTCGACACGTTTCCTATAATACCTGAACTTAGTGCAAAGGGGAACGCTGGCATTCCATTTGTACTTGCGAATCCGGAACATCCTGTTAGTGTGCGAATGGCCGGACTTGGACGTCAACTAGTTATTTTACTCACACAAAAGTTCAACACATGGAGTGTACATTAAGGGTCTTACTTTGGTAAAGGGGAGGATGCCGTTGCTAAAACCGTTAGAGCTGAGCAGAGGACTTATCCCGGAAGATATGCTATCGCAAGCGTTAGAGCAGTACGGCATCATTGAATACACAACGTACCCGTATCTCAATATGAATGGTACTGTCGTTCCGATCAACCGGGTTTCGGAGACATCCAGAAAAGCCCTTGTTGAAGACCGGGAGGGAAACCTCTACTTTTTGAAAGAAATTCCTTGGTATATCCGATCCATTGAGCACGCCGTGAGCATAATTAAGCTCCAGCATGAGCTGGCTCTGAAAGGGGTTCGTGTCCCTGCCGTTCAGTTAACTACATCCAGGGAGCTGATTGTACATGCAGGTAATCAAAGTACATTGTACCTACAATCGTATATACCAAACGGCTCGATGTATAATGCCCAGCCTCAACAGATACGTGCTGCCGGGGCGCTATTGGGTGAATTTCGGACTAAGGCTGCGTCCGCATATCCACTACAGAGACTGAGGTTGCCTGAGCAATCTCCTTATGTTTCTACAAAGGATGTACTTGTTCTTTTGCTTAAAAAGTACATGCAGAAACGCAATGAAATGAGCAAAGAGGATCAGGAGCATGTGCAACGTTTTGTCCAGGTTTGCAAGAAACTGGTAGACGAGTGGTGTGTTCAGCATGCTGACAGAGCAGAAGCGGTGACATCGATTGCGCACGGAGACTTGAATCCGATGAATTTCATTTTCTCATCCGACGGTTCGGTGTCGGCGCTGATTGATTTTGACAATGCATGTTTCACCGATTCCCTTGTGGATCTGGCTGAAGGATTGCTTACTTTTTCCGGCATAACCTACCGGTACGGCAGCTCGCGTTTTGAAGCCGTTCATGAATTGGAACCTCAGCCGTTCCAGCAGTTTCTTGAAGGCTATCAAGAACATCATACCCTGCTGGCCGATGAAATTACGGTACTTCCGCTGTTAATGGGCACAACGTGCATCAGGCTGGCAAGTCTTGGTCTCATTCGAGGGGATTGGCCTGTTTCCTCGGCGAGTATGCACATCGATAACATTCGGAATGTCGTGAAGAACTCTCAAGCGTATTTGAGTGAAAATTACTGAACCCACAAGGGGAGGGAGGTTGGACATGGAAAAGAGAACGCTGGGAAAGACAGATATGCATGTAGGCGTCATGGGGTTCGGCAGCTCCCAGATCGGTTATGAACAAACCAGTCAGGAAACAGTGAACCACCTACTGAATCTTGCACTGGATCATGGACTTAATGCTATCGATACTGCTGAGTGTTACCCGAACAGCGAGGAACGAATTGGTCAGGCCGTTTCGGGAAGGCGTGCAGACTTCTATCTATTCACCAAATGCGGCCACTCGGACGAGGACAAGTATCACGATTGGGACCCTGACTGGCTGGAACTGAGTGTAGACCGGAGCCTGAAGCGACTGGGAACAGATTATATTGATGTTTTGCAACTGCATGGCTGCTCTGAAGAGATTTTACAACGTGGTGAAGTCATTCAGACGCTAAAAAAGATTCAGGCAGCGGGAAAAGCGAGATATTTGGGTTACAGCGGGGACGGGGAACAAGCGAAATATGCGATCAAGATGCAATGTTTTGATACGCTGCAGGTGACCGTTAATATTGCTGATCAAATCGCCTTAGACGAGATCATTCCCTTAGCACAGCAGCAGCAGCTTGGGGTCATTGTAAAGCGTCCGCTTGCCAACGCCGCTTGGGTTAATTCAGGGGAGCATAAGAAACGTTATGAACGCCAGCTTGCTATGTGGAAAAGAATGGGCAAGACGCCGGAATCTATGGTCAAGCCAGCAAAAGTAACCTATGAGGAGCGTTTGCTCAAGCTGGGATATTCCTTTCAAGAGGATCCTTTGCTTACGACAGAACTGGCACTGAGGTTTGCGCTGTCGATTCCCGGTGTGCACACAGTCATGATTGGCACGACGAAACCAGATCGTTGGCGGGACAATTATGCATTGGCAAGCAAAGGAAACCTTGCTGAGGAACAATATAAGGCCATTCGAGAGCGCTGGAAGGAACGGATGGACAAGGAATGGTTCGCGGTTCCATAACACCAATAGCAAGAAAGGAGTTGCTTGATCATGGGTCTGAAATCGCGTTTTCTAGATGATGGTTATGCTGTCGTTACAGGAATTTTTGTATCGGATGAGGTGAATCAGCTAAAGATTGCGATGGAAAAATTGATCACCAAGGTGAAGCAGGAACCACTCCGGTATACGACGCGTTACACCTTGAAACAGGAGCCTGATTACGACACTTGGGGTGTAAATAATATTTTCAAATTGGACTTGTACGAGCCCGCCTTCGGAGACGTTTTTGGGAACGAACGTCTGATGGAAGTACTTCAAGAGATATTGGGCGAAGAATTGCGATTTTGGGGAGCCCATGCGCTGTGGTCGCCGGAGAAGATCAATTATCGATTGCGTTGGCACCGGGATTACGGGGATAACGAGTTATATCACCCAGAAGGTATTCCCAACCATGTGCAGTTCAATATTCCCTTGTACCCAGACTCTTGTTTTATCGCGATTCCCGGTTCGCACCGACGTTCACTTTCCGATCAGGAGAGATGGGAAGTGAACAATAACGGGGCTAATCCGTTACCTAACGAGGTTCGAATCACATGTCAACCCGGAGACGTTCTATTTATGAATGCGCATACACTTCATCGCGGAGCATGTACGTCTCATGACTACAGGAGAACGTTGCATTACAGCGTTCAAGGTAAAGAGGAAGCGTATGGAGGACATACTTCCTATCCGGAGATGAAGGAAAAGGCATATCTGGATCAGATGCACCCCACGGTTCAGCAACTGATGATTAATTCTGTCCTATGGGATGAATCTCACCCCCTGTCTCCATCGGAGTTGTTACGCAAGGTAAGAAGCAAGCACGAACGGGAAAAGTATATCGCCGGCCAGGTTTGATTTTAACTCAAAATAATATCCATATGAGGAGAGATGAGCTTATGTTAGGACCTTATTATACAAAAAAAGACAAGAAATTGGGATATCGCGGGAACAACATATACGATGCCTTGGATAACGTACTTGCAGGGCAATATACGCTGGCAGAAGCTGAAAATCGGGTCAAGAGCTTCAGCGAACAGAAGTATTGGGGCGCTATCGCCAGAATTAATCATCAGGTCAATATGTCAAGCAATCTGTTTTTTGGAGAAATGAATGCCCTGTTTACACTGCTGCCCTTGACTACTCGAATGATTTCTTCCCCAGGTGCCGTATACGGTCGCGAGGCCATCAGTTATACAACGGATGTATGCCCTATTTCATTGGAGTGGTTTGATCTGCCCAACAAGGCATTTTTATCAGAGTCCTCACAAATTTATTTGGAATTGTCGGTGCTCCAGCACCAGGTAGATCATGTATACTCCGTGTATAACTCATTCCGCAAGGAAAATGTGGATGCATCCCATCTGTCCGAGTTTCACCATATCGAATATGAAGGCGCGGTTGATCAAGTAGCAAATAAGGAGATAATCCGTCAATTGTTGTTTAGAGTCATTCAGGATTTGCTCAAACATAATGAAGCGGATCTGAGTGTGTTCCTTTCCCAAGATCGTCTGAATCAACTTGACGAAGTCAGTCGCAGTCAAAAAATAACGGAATTAACTTTTGAAGAAGCTTTAGCCGCACTTTACGAAGATACAAAAGATGAAATCTACAACAAATTCACACTTGAACACTTCGGTTCTTGGGAAGAAGTCCGACTCACCGAGATTTATGGCGGATTCCTGGCAATTAGTGAGTTTCCTTTGCTTGAAGTACCGTTCTACCACGCCGAAATGAAGGGTCGGGACAGACGCGTTGCAAACAACACGGATTATATCTGGCCAGGGTATCGGGAAACGATCGGGAGCGGTCAGCGTGTGGGTACCCTTGAGCAATTGAAAGAAAAAGCAGAAGTGTTTAACCTGCCTGAAGAAGATTACGCATGTTATCTCCAGTCCAGAACGCTCGATAACTACAGGGAGACATCGGGTTTTGGCGTCGGATGGGAGCGATTGATCCATGGTTTGCTGGAGATGCCATATATATGGAGTGCCGTTCAGTTCCCAAGAACCAATGTGACTTTGAAACCATAAGGTGGGAAACCATTGATGATAACCAAGTGGGACCATGTTCAGGACAAGCTACTAGGTTTAATCGAACACGCAACAGCAAAGTCTTCATTCTACAAACAAAGGTTACAAGGCGTTACCGATGCCGGCTGGAGCCAAGCCCGTTTTGAGCAGATACCCATATTGGAGAAATCTGAGCTGACCGGCAGAGAAGAATCGCTGCTGACGGACAATGAGGCCAAACTCTATGTCGAATATACCAGTGGTTCCACGGGACAACCGCTCAAATGTTATAAATCAGCTGAGGAAAAATGGAAAAAAGCACGCCTCTTATGGGGCCTTCGAAACACTAATGGAGGTATTGGACCTAAAGATCCGTATGCCATGTTTTATGCCTTCAATGAAGATGATCTGTCAACGGATCCCATATCCATCTACCATGAGGTCATGTATCTCTCCATGCTTGATCTGTCCCCGGAACGACTGGATGACTATTATGAAGCGTTGCTGAAGTATCGTCCGCAGTGGATGCTGTCCGTATCTACCGCACTCTATCTATTCGCGAACCATCTGCTGGAGCGAAAGCTGGATCGGAGCAAACTTCCGTTTAAATATATCGAAATTAACGGAGAGATGTTATTTGACTATCAGCGTAAGACGATTGAAGAGGCCTTTGGTCCCATTGTTTATAACCATTATGGTTCCCGCGAATTTTGGTGCATTGGCATGAGCTGCAGAAGCGGTAATCTGCACTTATCTAGTGATCAATTATATGTGGAAATTGCGAATTCGGACAAAGATGGCTATGGAAACGTAGTAATTACTGACTTGACCAATCGAATCTGGCCTTTGATCCGGTATGACACAGGAGATATTGGCAGGCTGTCTGAACAGAAATGTGACTGCGGATCGCGATATCCCGTTATCGAAGTGACCGGTGGGCGGGCAACCCAATATATTCGATCAGGTGATTGGATCGCCAATCCGATTCTGTTTCATTATGCTGTAACCAAGGTCAACCGGAATTTCCCGGATGCCGTTCGACAATTTCGTGTAATGCAGGTGCAGGAAAAACAATTTATGTTTTACCTTGTGCCTGGCAAGGGATTTCAGGAAGCATCCGAGTTCCTATTGCAGCAAGAACTGCTGCACAAACTGCCTGACGATGTTAACCTGACGATTGTTCATCAGGACAGACTGAGTATGGATGGTCCCAAGTTCGATTATTTTATTCCTTATCGCCAGGCGAATACATGATGTCAGCAATATTACCAAATCATTCTATATCTGAGGGTGAGCATATGTCGCATTATGAAACGGTGTGCAGGCTCGTAAAAGAAGAGCTTGAGGATCGAATTGAAGAGAATTATGTCTTTTCGGGAAAAGAAAATCTAGTTTCTGATCTGCAACTGGACTCCATCATGATTCTTCAGTTGATCATCAAGATGGAGGATGAGTTTCAAATCACGATTGAGGATGATGAACTTACACCGCAACTATTTGAGAATGTTGAAGTGTTAACGGCCTTCGTTGATACCAAGACAGCGTAAAGGATGAATATTCGTGCACATTTCTCTTCAAGGACTTCGATTGCTTCTTGTTGGGGGTTCGGGAACGCTTGGAGGGTGTCTTCTTGAAAAAATGCTGCAAGAAGGGGCGATTGTTGCTGCCACCTATAACCAAACCCCTATTCATAGTAATGATTATCATATGGGTATACAGGATCGTCTGCATGTCGGTCATCTGGATGTCACGAATACGGAACTACTGGATGAATCATTGCAAGTACTGATGGATCGACTGGAATGGGTGGATGGGCTGGTATATAATGCCGGAATTATCAACGATGCGTCTTTAGACGAGATGAGTTATGCTCAATGGCGCGATGTTATGCAGGTTAACCTGGATGGCGCATTTCTCGTCTCTCAGAAGGTCAGCAAGGTGATGAAGGAACGGGGCAGGGGTAAAATCATTCACGTGTCCTCTTACCGCGGTATTGTAGGAAGCGCACAGCAAAGTAATTATGCAGCTTCCAAGGCCGGACTTAATGCTCTGACCAAATCAATGGCACGTGAGTTGGGTTCATTCGGCATTGCCGTTAATGCAATCTGTCCGGGATTTATGCGAACCAATCTGAACCGGCATCATGCTGGAAAATATCAAAAGGCTCTCGATGAGAGTCTTTTGTCCCGCATTTCCACACCGGAGGAGACAGCGAATTTTATTCTCTACCTGTTGTCCGAACACGTTGCCAACGTCAGCGGGCAAATCTTTCAAATGGACAGCAGGGGCTAGACAAAATATACGCGAAGGAGGCGAGTGGATGAAGGATATGGAACCTCGGTGTATCGGTGAAATACTGTTACATCAGACAGAGCGGAGTCCGGATCGGATTGCCGTAACATTCGGCGAGGAGAAGTGCACGTATAAGCAGCTTTTGTCCACAACCGCGGCCTTGCAGTTAAAGATTGAGGACCGTGTTAGGGAAGGCGAAGTGGTGGTGATCTGCTTGCCCAACTCTCCTGCCTATATCCATGCTTACTTCGCGGTTACCTTACTGGGAGCGGTAATCATGCCGCTCTATTCCGGCAGTTCCGAGGCAGAAATCAGGCTGGCGTGCCGCACGGTAGACGCTGCTCTCTGTATCACTACTCACGAGATGAAATCCAAGCTACGTATTCAGAACTTGTCCGTCCTGAGCCAGGAAGATTGGCAGGCACCGGATGAGGAGACCAAGCCCATATACAGGCCTCGTCTTGCAGACGAGGTTGCCTTAATGCTGCAAACGTCGGGAACAACCGGGAATCCCAAAATCGTGCAGCACACTCACCATAGCTTAATTACCAATGTGAAGGCTCATTGCGAATCTCTGTCACTGACGGAGAAAGATACCGTGTTGATTACCCTTCCTATGCCTTTTGGCTATTGCAATACCTCCCAGTTCTTGAGCCACCTGTACCTGGGTGGAGAATTGGTCATTATGACTGGTCTATTTCTACCGTCTTCATTCATGAAAACGATGCAAGAGCAAGACATTACCGTAGTTACTGCAGTACCCACCATGCTGCAAGCGTTGAGCCTGCTGAAATCCGATTATAAAGCGCTGCCCCATCTGCGTTATATCTGCTTTGGGGGAGGACAAGTCACGCCTAACATACTGGAATCTGTTCGCAAGAAACTGCCTTCCCATGTGAAAATGGTGCAAACGTACGGCCAAACGGAGGCTGGTCCGCGTATTACAACCAGGATCATTTCGGGAGTATACGAACCATCTAATGTAGGGCAAGCCATACGCGGGGTTGAAATCTCCATAAGAGATGAAGAAGGGAATCGCTTAGGCGTTCATGAACCTGGTGATATATGGATTCACAGTCCCAGCATCATGAAGGGATATTACCTCAATGCAGCAGAGACGGATAAAGTTCTGCAAAACGGATGGCTTCGTACAGGAGATCGAGGTTACTTGGACGAACAAAATAATTTGTGGCTACTGGGAAGAACCAAACTGTTGATCAAAACAGGAGGAAAACAAGTACATCCTGAGGAAATTGAGCGACTGATCATGGAGCACTTTCCACTGGAGCAAGCCATTGTCAAAGGAGAGGCCGACCCCTGGCTCGGCGAAGCACTGGTGGCTTACATCATTCCTCGCAAGTCGGATACACTTGTTGAAGCTACAGACATTTTGCGTTTTTGCCGTTCCAAGTTATCCGCTTACAAGGTACCTAAAAGGGTGGAAATTGTGCAAACCCTTCCGAGAACCGCTACCGGAAAGATCCGAAGAGATTAAGGAAGGAGGAACTCTTCTGTATATTTATCGTTACGGTCCCTTTCATGTGCAGGTAGATTTTGCATCTCGTCTTCATGCGCTTGAGGAACGAACCAGACAATGGTACTCACACGTCTTGATAGATGATCAGCCGGAAAAGATGGATCATCACTGCAGGATCGAAGCTTGGGACACAAGCCCTTGGATTAACAACCCGGAACGAGACGAAGTAATTTGGGGCGAAGACCGGGTAGAAATTCGTTCCAGCCTTCAGTTCAATTATAACATCGACTGGGATTCTGCTTGGAACAGCAGACTGCATTTCGTTCAGCGGACGGGGTATGACGAATATGAAGATCGGTCATGGGAATTCTCTCAACGGATTTCTCTTTTTCCCAAATTGATGGACATGAACGCATTTCTCTTGCACTCGGTATGTGTTGTAGGTCAAGACGGAAAAGCGATTATTTTCCTAGGAACAAGCGGAGCCGGTAAATCGACGATTGCCCAGAAAGCAATCGATTCAGGGTACTCCGTCATTACTGATGACACGGCGTTGCTGATGTTTGTCGAGCATGAATTGAGAGTATATGCCACGCCGTATATTTCCCGATCTGGTCTTATTGGACAGCCTGGATTCTGGACGGTCGGTGCGTTTGTTCTGTTGGGGAAGGATGCTGTTAATACTGTCATACCGGCCAGCAGACAACCGTTTGTACAATCTCTGCAGGAACGAATTTTTGAAACACAGTATCTCACTCATATCTTCTCATTCTCCAGCGGCGGACTAGGTGGCGACATTGCCAAACGATTGCTGGGGTATACACGTAAAATTACGAGGCAGTACAAGGCTTATCATCTCCAATTCAATCTGCAGTTGAAGCTGGATGACGTGATGGGCGAATTCCTATCTGGGGAGGGGCAACATGTACGTTAACGTACGCGCTATGATCGAAAGAGTGGTGAACGGTGAGCTTCAACTTTATTTACAGATTCGGGACAAGCCCAATCAACCCAAAGCATGGGAATTGCCTGGAGGGCAACTCGAAGAGTATGAGTCCATGATCGATGGACTGAAACGGGAGGTCAGGGAAGAAACAGGCCTTGAACTGACTCGCATTGCAGGTAAGGATACGTATTTGCAGGTAAGAACCAACACAGGTTTACTGGAGGGCATTCAACCTTTTGCTGTCTACCAGACACTGGAGGGACCTATCGATTCAATGGGCGTGTATTTTCGCTGCGAAGCTGAAGGCATAGCCTTGCAGTCTGGCGATCAGGCTCGTGACGGACGTTGGATACCTGTCAAAGAATTAAGGCAAATGGCAGAGCAGGATTTGGAAGCCTTCAGCTGGATTGATTCTGTGGGTATCCAGTTGTATCTGCAATCGGAAGATAATAAATCATTTCAACCATTGGAGAAGGGGGATTTAAGATGAGCAAAACAACACACGACACCATTGCGTATTTCAAAAATAAAGCGGACAAGTACGACTTGGTAGAGGAACAGGCATATTGGCAGCTCTCCGACCAGCTGTTATGGAACGTTTTCAAAAAAGAGGTCTTGGATCGATTACCCGCCGGGTTCACGTTTTTTGACGCGGGTGGAGGGACTGGTCGCTGGTCGCTTAAAGTCCTTCAAGAATACCCGGAGAGCACCGGATATACGTATGATCTGTCGGAAGACATGCTGAGACAAGCGAAGGCCAAACGCGAAGCGAATGATCTTCAGGATAGATGGACGATCCGGCAAGGTGACCTTCATGCTATTGAAGGCGTACAGCCGGCATCCGTGGATGTCTGTTTTAACTTTCATAACGTATTGGGATTTGTGGAAGAGCCGCTTAAAATGCTGCATGAAGTCGTAAAGTTGCTTAAACCCAAGGGATACTTAGTATCGTTTACACCTAATCTGTACCATGCCCTGTACTTTAATATTTCCCTGGGCAGAATTGAAGAGGCACGGAAGTTAACGGGCGGCAAAGGGCGCTTCACGCTAGAAATGCCTGATATTTATATGTTTACTCCCAAGCAGCTTCAAGAATATTACCTTGAATGCGGGCTGAAGGTATTAAATCTTAAAGGCTTCCCTGCCTTCATTTATCCTGGATTTCTAGAGACACAGATTGAGGGTAACACCCAAACCTTGAGTGAGATTTTGTCTGATCCGGCTGTGTTCGAGAGCATTTTGGAGATTGAATCCCAGTATCTTGACGTAGAAGAACTTGTATCGCGTGGAAACAATATTTTTATTGTCGGGCAGAAGTAATTCTCTTCCAAGGCGAAAGGAGCTGTTTGCCATGTCATCAGATTCTACCCTAACCGATGAAGAAAGAGTGGTTTTATTGTGTTCAAAACCTGCTCTTCGGAATGCGGAGGTTGAAGATTTTCGTCAATTAATGGCTGCTCACATGGACTGGAGCCGAGTATTCGGCATGCTGCATACCCATGGTGTGATGGGAACCGCATGGCAGAATATCGAGCGTTACTTTTTGGTGAAAGGCACGGAGAAGGCAGTCTACGGGAAATTCGTTAGTTCGGTCAAGCAAATGTATCATATGCAAAAAATGCGGGGCGAACAACAGTGCAGATTCACCCTTGATATTTGCCATGAGTTGGACAAGCGAAGTATTCAATACAGTTTGCTGAAAGGGATCGTACTTTCCCAAGTCGCCTATGGGGATCTAGGAAGCCGGGATTTCAAAGATAATGATATGCTAATACATTCAAGTCAGATTGATGAAGCGATAGCGATTATGAAGGAAATGGGATACGTGCAGGGGATGATTAACTATAAAACGAATTCGGTTACCCCGCTACCTCGCAGGGAAATTATGATCCGATCGATGGTGTCCCATGAAGTCATCCCTTTGATCAAATATATCGAAAATAGTCCGTTTCTCGAATATCATGCGCTGGATTTGCAATTTTCGCTTGATCTCATGACCAGCCGCCGAACAGATACGGCAGTGCAGCAAATGCTGGAGAGAAGCCAGATTATTGATGTTGCAGGACATCCTGTTCGCACTTTGGAATGGGAAGATCTGCTGTTATTCATGCTTATCCATCTTACCCGCGAAGCAACAAGTGAATTGGATGTTATGGCCTACAAGGATATCCTGCTCTATAAATTCATGGACATTCACCGATTCCTGGACAGCCCTCAAGTGAATGTGGATTGGGATAAGGTACTGCAGCGGGCTCAGGATTTGAATTTCCAAAAGGAAGTATTCTATGCCCTGCATTATACGCAGATCCTTTATGGCGAGGCCGGACCGGAAGGATTCCTGGACAAGCTGAATATTGAAGATCGGGAATTCCTCGATCAGGTGTATCGGTACAACAGTGAAGATATTGCTATCCGTTGGCAGAATTCCTTTGAGGAACGTTTATTTGATACGAATCGACCGTTCAAACTTCAGAAGAGCAATCCAATCGTTCCAGGGAAAAGATGAAGCATTTCTGACCAAATCCATTTGAGTGAAAGGGATTTTGATATGCGATATTCGTATGAAGTATCCGAAGTCACGGACACATTGTCCGAGGTAAGAATGGCGGCAAAGCGATTTGCTGAAAGGGCCGGTGACCTTGACCGGGATGGGTCCTTCCCCAAAGAAAATATAGCTGACTTGAAGTCTGCAAGCCTGATGTCAGCATCAATCCCTAGCCGGTCAGGCGGTGAACGGCCTTCACTCCGTTCCTTGTCCTCTATGGCAGAACTTTTGGCAAGCGGGTGCTTATCCACGGGAATGATATGGGCCATGCACATACAGCAGGTGGAGGTATTAATCCGTCAAGAACAGAATGATTTTTCAGATCATCTTCTGTCCAGACTGCAGGAGGAACAGCCCTTAATCGCCTCAGTCACAACTGAAAAAGAAAAAGGGGGGCACTTGCTCTCGTCCCAAAGTCCGATGGTTACCAATGGAAGCTCGCTCTATATTGACCGAGATGCTCCAGTCGTAACCGGAGGTGAGTACGCTGATTGGTTTCTCATCACAATGAAACCTTCTGATGAAAGTCCCGACAGTGACGTTCAACTGGTTTTTGCCGAACGACATCAACTGGAACTGGAAAGTGTCTCCGATTGGCATGCCATGGGGATGAGAGGGACCGGCAGTGTGGGCATGCACATTCGTGGCTCAATTGAAGAAGAACAGCTGATCGGTGCAGCAATAGACTTCAAACCGTTAGCTGTACAGACGATGATTCCCATGGGACATATTTTATGGTCTGCCTGTTGGCTTGGAGCCGCTAAGGGAGTATACGAAGGGTTAATACAACTCATCCGTAATCCGCAAAATCGTTCCCGCTTCAATTTGCAGTCCGAGTTGCTCTATGCAAGGCTTGCAAGGATTCGACTGCAGTTGGACACAGTTAACATATACCTGAACGAGATGATCAAACAGTATGAAGATCATTCCAATCAGGGGAATATGAAGCTGCTTGAAGCGCCGCGGTTCAATATTCACATCAATAATCTTAAAATTTTGGCATCAGAGACTCTTTTTCAGGCAACGGATCAAATGATAGACATTGCAGGACTATCCTACGGATATACCGCTAATGACCAGCTTCCCTTGGAAAGGGCTTTCCGGGATTTGCGTTCTGCAAGTCTGATGTATCACAATGATCGGCTGTTACTGGCGAACGGAAAGCTGAATTTAATAGATCACAGGTTGCTGCCTTGAAAGGGCGCAAAGTTTGAGGGTGACATATGAAGGATAATGTCTCAGCAGCAATACAATCTAAACGATCGGTACCTCCCCAAGACTCACTATTTAAAACTTATCGATGGGTCCTGTCTTATGTGCAAAAATATTATGGCATGTTTTGGCTGCTGGTGTGTTGCGGTATTGGAGTCACGTTCATTCAGGTTTCCATTCCCAAGGGTGTTCAGTACTTCATCGATATCATCGTTCCATCCGCAGACGTGATCCGATTCCGATGGCTCATTATACTGTTGGTTGCCGGCATGTTTCTGATGTTTGGTCTGATGGCATGGCAAAATCTGTTGCAGAGGTCCATTCAGGAGAAGGCGGCACGAGATCTGCAATACGATATTTTTAGTCATATGAGGAAGCTGGGGTATTCTTATTTTCAACAACGCCCTGTTGGTGAAAGCTTGTCGTTTATGAACACGGAAGTGAGTATTCTGCAGGACTTCTATCGGTTTCTTCTTCCGCATACGATTCAAAACATTGTAGTCTCTATTGTATCTGTCACAGTGATGTGTGCCATTAGCATTCCTTTAACACTGATCATGGTGCCGTGCCTGCTTCTCTATTATCTGGTCGGACCATCCATCGAAAGAAAGGCTACCATCTTGGCCAAGCAGAATACGGAACAGCGCATAGCCTATAATCAAAAAGTATACGAGAGTGTGTCAGCTCTGACCGAAATGCGTGCTCACGGAGCCGAGGACTGGGATTGGAAACGGTTCAAGGGACACATGCAGCCTTTTTTGGATGGAAGGGTTCGCATGTTATGGATGGCTTTTTGGAGGGGAACGATACGCCGATTATCCTATTACGTCGGTGGGGTGGCAGTCATCCTGTACGGCATTCACTTGGTCAAGGAACAGGCGTTGAGCGTAGGAGAGATGTCTGCATATTTGCTTTACTATTTTCAGGTCATGCAAACGGTAACTCTGGTCATTACGGTTATTACGGAGCAGAAAGTTCTGATGCATCAAGCTTCCAAAATCCATCGCTTCATGCAAACAGAACCTCAGGTTGTCGAAGAGGCCGCACCTATCTGCTTGAAGGAAATCAGAGGAGAGATTCGGTTCGAACACGTCACATATCGATACAACAAGGGTCCGGAAGTGCTCGCGGATTTTAATCTGGTGATTAAGACCGGTCAACGAGTGGCCATCGTAGGTCCGAGTGGACACGGAAAATCTACCCTGCTTCAGCTTCTGGTTCGTTTTTATGATCCACAGCAGGGCGAAATTCTGTTGGACGGAGTACCTATACGAAAACTTTCATTTGCACAATTACGAGAAAGTATAGGATATGTGTCTCAGGAAACGTATCTTTTTGGCGATACCATTCGCAATAATATTCTTTTTGGTCATCCGGATGCGACAGAGGAAGACATGATCCAGGCGGCCAAGGCCGCATATGCTCATGATTTCATCTCTGCTCAGCCGGATGGATATGACACGCTGCTTGGGGAAAGAGGCGTTAACTTGTCCGGAGGTCAAAAGCAGCGTATATCCATTGCACGTATGTTTATCAAGAAACCTTCTATTCTATTGCTTGATGAGGCAACGTCCGCGCTTGATACAGCGAGTGAACAAGAAGTACAGCAAGCCCTGGAACGTCTCCTGCTAGGCCGGACGACCATTGCCGTTGCTCATCGGTTATCTACCATTAAGGATTATGATGTAATTGTTGTACTCGAACATGGACAAATTCGGGAAATGGGAAGCCACGAGGAATTGATGAGAAGACAGGGAGCGTATTATCAGCTGAATTCGGGAGAGGAGGGGTGAGCATGTCGCTGAAACAGCATATTCACTTTCTGAAAAAATATATCATGTCGCGTCCCTCATTGCTGCTCATCTCCATCATTCTGATGTCCCTGGAGTCATTGTCTTTCCTGAGTATCATCGGCCTCCAGCAGCGTCTCATTGACAATATTTTATTACAAGGCCAATATGAGCTTGTGCCAGAGATCGTCTGTCTTTTTGTGCTGGCTTTCCTTCTTTATGCCGTGCTGTTTACCTATGCTCCGCACATGATGCATCGAAATCAATCCGTTATTCAATCCCATATGGCCGATGATTTTATGTCCTATGTATACAGAATTCCAATACGTCAATTGCAAAAAGAACGCATAGCCACATATGTGCATTACATTACCCAGGATCTGGACAAGGTTGCCGATATGATCGGAAATCAGATTCCTCGCGGTATTCAGCAGCTATTTGTTGTTCTGTTTGTAGCTGTCATGATTGGCATGGTCAGTCCAGTCATGCTGATTGCCTGTTTTGTACTGGGTACGGCATACGTGATTCTTGGCAGATTCTTCGCAGTTAAACTGAAGAAGGCAGCCGGCCATGTTCAGAAGGCGAAATCCGATGTGCTCGTTCATATTGAGCAAGGGATCTCGTCCACCCGAGAAGTGCTGGCTTATCACAGACTGGACTGGGAGAAAGAGAGATATGACAAGCTGTACAATACGTATTATGAGAAAGTAATGCAGGAAGGCAAACAAGTGAATCTCAAAATGATTACTAGCGAACCCCTGAATTGGGGAGTAAGAGTGCTCATTCTTGGATATGGAGGTTTGCTCGTCCTACAAGGCGAACTATCCATTGGCATGTTCGTTGTGCTTTTCCAGCTTGGATTCCAGTTTATCCAATACTTACAGGATTTGTTCAATTCATTCATGGACTGGTCCGCAGGCGGTGCCAGCGTGGAAAGACTGCTCAACGTGATGGAAGGGGAGCAAATGGAGGAAGGCAACTCTCCTGTACCTTTGCCGTTGCAAAGCATATCTTTTAACCATGTTGACTTTAGCTACGAGCCAGGGCGAAATGTTATATTGAATAATCTGACCTTCGACATTCCTATGGGACTTAAAATTGCCATTGTTGGTACCAGCGGTTCCGGAAAGTCAACCATTGCCCAACTCCTCATCCGTTATTTCGATCCGGATGCAGGTTGTATACTGGTGAATGGTAAGCCGCTCAACCAATTGTACCGTTCAGACTGGACAGAGCGTATAGGCATTGTATTTCAGGAACCTTATCTTTTTCCGGATACCATTCAAAACAATCTTTTAATGGGAACAGAAGATGAGCAGTCTGCCAATTTGATGAGATCCGCTTGCGAGGCAGCACAAATCAATGATTATATCGTGAGTCTGCCGGAGGGATACGATACTTTTATTGGTGATCGGGGGATCACCTTGTCTGGAGGCCAGCGTCAGCGTCTTGCCATCGCCAGAGCCTTAATTCAAAACAGAGACATTCTGATATTGGATGAAGCAACCTCGGCGCTGGACTTGACAACAGAAAGACGCCTGCAGCAAGCTATTGACTGTTACCGTAAAGGGAAAACAACCATCGTTATTGCTCATCGTCTATCAACGATTCAAAATGCGGATCTGATTTTTGTCATGCATAAAGGGGAGATGGTTGAATCAGGGACGCATGATCAACTGTTGAATCGAGAGGGATTGTACCGGGATATGGTCAGTCTACAGGACTTGAATGGAGAAGGACAACAAACGGACCTTCTCCAGAGTTTGAACCAAAGTGGGCCGTCAGCTTTGGCTTAATATCGGTTTGCCACTGCGAATACCCCGACTGTTGAAATCATTTAATAACAGCTCAAGTGATTCTTTCTCCAGTTGGTAGAGAGCACCTAATCTGCCCATCAAGCTGATGATATGATCCTCACGTTGGGTCATGCCGTATTTTAAAAACTGATTCAGGATAATCGTTGCTTCTTGTTCAACTCGAATATAGTTATCTTTAAACTTTACGGGAAAAACATAGTGGCCTTCCTGTTCTATATATTTAATTTTGAGATTCATAAATTTTTTGTGTTCTTTCAACGTATACAACAAACGTGTATCAATGGTTCGCTGCTTGGAAAGCATCATTTCAAAAAACATGATTAGTTTATGATAGATATCCAGACCGAAGGTTCGATCCGAATAAAGCGCTGGCGTATAAAAGCTCTTGAAGTTTTCCGTTTCATTACGAGAGGTATAGTAGTTTTCCATACACTCGGCAAAGTAGGAGAGAGAAAACTTATAAATTTTTCCATTGTGGTACTCCGGGTTAATCTTTAACAGATGGGTGAAGTTAAGATAATCATCATAGATATCACAGTGCTCGAACGCCGTCTTCAGATCATCATAAGAGACGGTTGTTCGAGAATAAATCCGATACTTGAAGAATCCAGCAAGCTGGAACTCCCGTGCGGTGTCATCATATCCATAGATCATAACCGCATGTGCAAAACGATAATTGCGAAACGAAGGCGTATCAGGAATATAATATTCATCCACGTGAGTCCATACGTAATACCCGGAATCGATCTGATCCTTAATAAACGAGATGAAATCGGGAATTGACCCCAGGATTAGATCGCGGTGCAGTCGCTGTGAGTCTTTGAACCAGGGATTAAAGTGATGTTCCGGTGTCTGTACGTAGAAGTCCAGGAAAATCTCGTCATTTTTCCAATCGGATAGAAATAGATTCGTATAATTCGAGTAAATCCAAGGTTGGCACTCCTGATGGTCAGAAATAATGGAAAGATAAAAGGCATGTTGAGGATAGTTTGAAATGAGAGGATCACAAAGAGGCAAAGTTTTCATCAATGGTGCTCCCTTCACTAGATAAATTTTTTACTCATATACCTTAATTATGGGAGATTATTGCTTGTTTATTTGTATTTTAGTATATATTTGTTAAAAATTCAAATATTTAAATGATCAAAGGTGAGTGAAAATTGTAAAAATAGCGATATTTCATTAGATTTCTACTTTTTTTGAAATTAAAATTAGTATTCTGGCTATTTTTGCCGGAGAGGGTTGCGTGGAAAGGAACACTAAATTCAATGCAAATGATCGGGAGTGTTTACCCGTTCTTATATATTAACATGTGAACTTTTGCTTTATAATCTGGCTTAAAAGAATGCTTAAGGTTTAACAACAATGTCTAGGGAGAGACGTTATGATGGTGAAAATTGAATTACCCATTCAAGATACTATTATCAACACATTTAATGTTTATGGTAGTATTTCATCTATTATATCTAACAATAAAAAGTGCTTCCCCTGGTTTTATAATAATTTTATTCAAATTCGATATGTGTATGATTGGGATACGTTTTTTTTTGATAACCATCATTTATTATTGGATAATTGTCCTTGGTTAAATCATCATATAGTTCCTCGTTTCGTTATCGAAAGTAAGTGGGATTCAATAGTAGATTTCATAGTGGACTCAATAAAATTGGGTCATTATGTTTACTTGTATGTTGATCGATATTTCATATCTACTTCTAAGGCCTATCTAAAATGGTCTCATGTACATGAGATCTTTATTTATGGGTTCAATTCAGAAAGTAAGAAGTTTTTGATAGCCGACAATTTATCTGATGGGAAATATGTACAGACTGAATGTACATTTGAAGAAATTGCACAGGGACATAACGCAATCGAAGTAAGTAATCATTTTTTTCTCAACATTCACTTATTAAGTAAGAAAGAGGAGGAGGAATATACTTTAAATCTTCCCCAAATTATATTGTCCATTGAAAATTATCTCAATTCAGTTATTACACTGGATGTTTCTTTCAAAGAAAAAACTCTGTTTGGTCAAAATGCAATATTATTTTCAGTAGATAAAATGATAAAGGATGAAAACAAACTACTAGACAAAAGAGCGTTTCATTTATTCTTGGAGCACAAGAAACTAATGTTGAGTCGAATTAATTACTTAATCCATGTAAACGAACTAAAATATGAACATGTCTCAGAAAGTTACAAAGACATCCTAAGAAGATTCGAAATTATAAAAAACTTGTCCTTAAGATATAACATAACCAAGGACCGGGATGTTTTATTTAGGATCAGAGATCAAATATTAGATGGCCTGTATGAAGAAAAGCTTATTTTGGATGAAATGATAAAGCTAATATCCAAGTGAAAAGTGGCAAAGTTTATTTAGACACGATTCAATTTGTAAGCTGAGACCCAGCTACCTTAGCAGAAAAGATAGTTTATAGAGAGGGGCATTACACATGTATTTTGTTATATTTTTGCTCATAGGACTTGTTTTATGTTACTTGTTCCCATTTGGTCCAATAGTGGCAGGTGGCATTATTTTTGCACTTGTTGTGGACCAATATCGCCAGACGATGCATATGCGTGATGATATCCGAGACATCAAGAATCATCTGGGGTTAATGAATAAAGGCGAGGCGCAGGAGTACGAGATGAATAAAGAATACAAGCAAGTCGATCGTTTGGATTCAGAACAGATGGATATCATTAATCGAAGAATTGAAGCGGAACTGGAGAAAGAAAGCAAAAACAATAAATCGTAAATTATTGTAAAATGATTCTTGTTTTGCTTACGCTTGTGAGTATATTTACCTAGATCGGGAGTCATTTTAATAAGATATTATCTTTTTGTTGCACTGTGTAGAACTTTGTAATATTATGAGGGAAGCGCGTACAACATATCGGGTTGTAACTGTTGAATCAGGCAAAGCCGTTTACCTTGAGAAAAGGGACTGGTTTGTCTTTTTCTGTATATTGGAGTGATAAAGTGAA
Source organism: Paenibacillus sp. CB74 (assembly GCF_055687625.1). Taxonomy (NCBI): domain Bacteria; kingdom Bacillati; phylum Bacillota; class Bacilli; order Caryophanales; family Paenibacillaceae; genus Paenibacillus; species Paenibacillus sp. CB74. The sequence goes on from NZ_CM146009.1 coordinate 1,229,413, forward strand.
AATCGAGAAGGTGCTGAACAATAATGCTGTAGTTGCCATGAATGACGAACAACAGGAAGTTATTATCATTGGCCGGGGGATTGCTTATCAGAAGCGGGCGGGTGATATGGTTTCCGAGCAGCATATCGATAAGATATTTACTTTACAGAATGAAGATATTCAGGAAAACTTCAAGGCATTAATCTCAAGCATTCCTCTGGAATACATGAAAGTGTCCGAGGAAATCATCGCTTATGCCAAATTAAAACTTGGCAAGAAACTGAATGAGAGCATTTACTTGCACCTCACAGACCATATTCACTTTGCCATTGAGCGGTATCGCAAGAATCTGCCTATACGCAACGGGTTGATCTGGGAGACGAAGCAGTTATACAAAGAGGAATACGAAGTAGGAATGGAAGCGCTCAACATGATCTGTGATCAGTTTGGCGTAATTCTGCCCGAGGACGAAGCCGGTTTTATGGCACTTCACTTTGTCAATGCAGCTTTGAACGAGGAAATGCCCAACATCAAGAGTATGACGCAGGTCATGCAGGAAATCTTGACGATCATCAAGTATCATTTCAAGATTGATTTTGATGAGAACTCACTGACATTCTATCGCTTTGTGACGCATTTGAAGTTTTTCGCTCAACGTTTGGTGAAGGGAAAACATTACAAGAGCAACAACGACGATGAACTGTTCCTGATGATTCAGAAAAAGTATCCAGCAGCGCACAAGTGCTCGGAGAAAATCAAGAAGTTCATTGAAAGCAACTACACCTATCAACTAACTGACGAAGAAATCATGTACTTAACGATTCATATTGAGAGAGTTGTGAATGCAACTTCTGAATAATCCCATAGATCAGCTTGCAGGGTTGCAACCACTAGGGCAAAACCTGAACGATTGAATGATAGAACATACCGTTAACCGGATGTTCCGTACATTCAGATGTTCAGGTTTTTTTATTCTCTCCAATAGGTTTCGAATCCGTCTCTAACCAGAAAGGAAGAAAGTAACTTCATGAAACATGAGCAATTAGCCAAAGACATTCTGTCTGGCGTTGGTGGTAAACAGAACATTAACAGCGTGGTGCACTGCGCAACCAGACTTCGTTTCAAATTAAAAAATGACAATAATGCCAAAACAGATGAACTCAAAAATCTGCCCGGAGTCATAACAGTCATGCAAAGCGGTGGGCAATATCAGGTTGTTGTGGGTAACGAAGTGTCTGATGTGTATAAAGCCTTGCTACAGGTTGGCAATATGAGTACTGATGGACCAGTCTCTAGTAATGATGCGTCTGAATCTTCCGGCAAAAAAGAAAGTCTTCTGGGTCGGTTTATCGACTTGATCTCAGGTGTATTTACACCGATTCTCGGTTTGCTTGCTGCAACAGGGATGATCAAAGGTTTCTTGTCCATGTTTACTTCTCTCGAGTGGCTGGACCCGGCTTCGGGAACATATCAATTGTTGAATGCTGCAGGAGACTGCCTATTCTATTTCTTCCCTATCTTCTTGGGTTACACGGCAATGAAAAAATTCGGTGGATCTCCATTCCTCGGGATGGCCATCGGAGCATCACTTGTATATCCGGCCTTAACCGGTCTAAGTGGCGGGGAACCGTTATATACGTTGTTTGCAGGCACATTGTTTGAATCACCGATTCATATCACGTTCCTGGGTATTCCTGTTATCCTGATGAGTTATTCCTCATCCGTAATTCCGATTATTATAGCTGCCTATTTTGGAGCAAAAGTAGAAACGTTCTTCAAAAAGATTATTCCCTCTGTTGTGAGAACGTTCCTCACGCCATTCTTTACCATTCTGATTGTTGTACCTGTAACATTCCTCTTGATTGGTCCAATTGCGACATGGGCTAGTCAACTGATTGGTGCTGGAGTATCAGGCATCTATGGATTGAGTCCATTGGTAACCGGTATTGTTGTTGGTGGATTGTGGCAAGTATTGGTCATCTTTGGGCTACACTGGGGAATTGTACCAATCATGTTGCTGAATCTGTCTACACTGAAAGCAGATCCGATTCTGGCCATGATGTTTGCTGCTTCCTTTGCTCAGATTGGTGCCGTTCTTGGCGTTATGCTTAAAACGAAAAATACCAAACTGAAATCACTGGGTGTTCCTGCCTTTGTATCTGGTATCTTTGGTGTAACGGAACCTGCAATTTATGGCCTAACTTTGCCGTTGAAGAAACCATTTATTATGAGCTGCATTGCTTCTGCAACGGCTGGAGGTATTATTGGATTCGCTGGTTCCAAAATGTTTGTATTTGCTTCAGGCATCTTCGGTGTTCCAGCGCTCATTAGTCCCACAGAAGGGATCAACTATGAATTCTGGATGGCCATGATGGCTACGATTATTGCTTTTGTATTAGGCTTTGTTCTCGTTTATTTTGTAGGATTCAAAGATCCTGCTAATCCAGAGGCTGCAAAACAGGCTCCTGAGCCAGTAAAAGAAGAGAAGGCTGCACTTGAACCTAATCCAAACAATCGTTATGAAATTGCCAGCCCGATGACGGGTGAGGTGGTTCCTTTGCAAGAAATTGATGATGCTACTTTTGCTGGTGAACATATGGGTAAAGGTATTGCGATTCGTCCAACCAGTGGAAGAGTCGTATCCCCGATTAATGGTGTGGTACAGACGATTTACCGTACCAAACATGCGATTGGACTTGTAGATGATCAAGGTATAGAGATTCTAATCCACATCGGTCAGGATACGGTACAGCTCAAGGGTCAGCATTTTACAGCACATGTAAAAGACGGGGATCGTGTGAGTGTTGGCGATTTGATCGTTGAATTCGATCTTCAAGCTATTATTGAGGCGGGATATGAGACCGTCACACCGATTATTGTAACCAATACGGCTGATTATTTGGACGTGGTTGCGACAACAAATCGTGAAGTGCAAGAAAAGGATAAATTGATTACGATTATTGGTTAATTCTGTCCGTATCTTATAAAGACCTGCAAGCTGCACACATTGAAAAAAAGTGATCTCTTGCGGGTCATTTCTATGTTATTCCGATCAGAAACAATGCATGGAACGTCATGAATTGACCGGTAAATATGTTCATGTGGTTAGAACGACAGGTCATTGATGATTATTCAATAATTTATTAAAATAAGTGTTGCAAACGTAGTTCAGATGTACTATGATGAGTTCAAGAAGTAAGCGCATACATCAATCGGGTTGTAACTGTTTAATCAGGCAATTCCGACCATCCTCAGTTCAGAGGATATGGCATGCAAATTACTTTCACTAGTAAAATAATTAAATACCAATGTGTACAGCCTTACAGGGTTGCAACCGTTAAGGGCAAAACCTGAATTGCTGAATAACACGACTGATTTCCGGAAGATCCGGTATGTTGTGTATGTTCAGTGGTTCAGGTTTTATTTGTTTCAAAAGTAATGGGGAGTTCACTTAGAGAGGGAGAATTACAATGAGCAACTACGATCAATTAGCTAAGGACATTCTGTCACGTGTAGGTGGTCGCGAGAATGTAAACAGTGTATTCCATTGCGTAACAAGGCTGCGGTTTAAACTAAAAAATGAAAGCGTAGCCAAAACGGAAGAACTTAAAAATCTGCCAGGTGTTATTACCGTCATGCAGAGTGGTGGACAGTATCAAGTTGTTATCGGCAACGAAGTGCCGGATGTATATAAAGCAGTTGTTAAAGCGGGAAATTTGTCTGCTGAAGGTCAGATTGATGAAAATGAAGTAGACTCTGCTCCTAAAGGAAATCTCTTTAACCGTTTTGTAGACATGATCTCCGGCGTGTTCACGCCAGTTCTTGGTTTACTAGCAGCCACAGGGATGATCAAAGGTTTCACGGCGATGTTCGTGTCGCTGGGTTGGATCGACAATACTGCTGGTACGTATGCCTTATTGAATGCCATAGGAGATTGCTTATTCTACTTCTTCCCGATCTTCCTTGGATACACAGCTATTAAAAAATTCGGTGGAAGTCCATTCCTAGGTATGGCTATTGGTGCATCGTTAGTCTACCCAACACTTGCGGGAATTCGTGCTGGAGAACCGTTATACACTTTGTTTGCAGGCACTTTGTTCGAATCACCGATTCGGATCGAGTTTCTAGGTATCCCGGTTATTTTAATGGATTATGCTTCATCCGTTATTCCGATTATCGTAGCAACGTTCTTCGCGGTTAAAATCGAACGTTTCTTCAAAAAGGTTATGCCTAAAGTAGTCAGCAATTTCCTAGTTCCATTTTGTACTTTGCTAGTTATTGTACCCGTAACATTCCTGGTAATTGGACCGGTTGCGACATGGGCGGGCCAACTGTTAGGTGCATTCACATCTTCGATTTATGGACTGAGCCCTTTACTTACAGGACTTGTAATCGGCGGTTTGTGGCAAGTATTCGTATTGTTCGGACTCCACTGGGGACTCGTTCCATTGGTATTCGTTAACCTTGCAACGCTTGGCTACGATTCGATTCTGGCATTGTCTTTTGCAGCTTCCTTTGCTCAAATTGGTGCAGTGCTTGCGGTTACACTGAAAACGAAAAGTCAAAAAATTAAAACGCTTGGTGCACCTGCGTTTATATCCGGTATTTTCGGTGTCACTGAGCCAGCGATTTACGGTGTAACATTGCCATTGAAAAAACCATTTATCATGAGCTGTATTGCTGGTGGTATTGGTGGAGGTATCCTTGGTTTTGTCGGAACTAAAGGTTATATCATTGGTGGTCTTGGAATCTTCGGTTATCCGAGCTATGTAAGCCCTACGGAAGGAATGAATTCCGTATTCTTCTGGACTGTTGCAGCAACCATTATTGCATTCATCCTTGGTTTCATCTTGACATATGTTGTTGGTTTCAAAGATCCGGTTGACAAAGCGTCTAAACCAGCACCAGTACTTGATCCAAATCCGAACAGCAGATACGAAATCGTAAGCCCAATGGCTGGTGAAGTCGTTGCACTGAAAGATATTAATGACGTAACGTTTGCAGGAGAGCACATGGGTAAAGGGATTGCGATTCGTCCAACCAGCGGTAGAGTCGTATCTCCAATTACGGGTATTGTTCAAACCGTATATCGTACCAAACACGCCATTGGTCTTGTAAGCGATGATGGTGTAGAGATGCTGATCCACATTGGACAGGATACGGTTAAACTGAAAGGCGAGCATTTTACAACCCATGTGAAAGATGGAGACCGTGTTAACGCAGGTGACCTGATTGTTGAGTTTGATCTGCAAGCGATTAAGGATGCTGGATATGAGACGGTAACACCGATCATTGTCACGAATACTTCGAATTATCTGGACATTGTGGGAACGAAAGATGCATCTGTTCATGAGAAAGACAAATTGATCACGGTATTAAGCTAATTGAAATCACAGATGGTTTAGGAGGAATTCCTCAATGAATGATAAATTTACAGCCTTCCCGGAGAATTTTCTCTGGGGAGGAGCAACCGCAGCGAATCAATTGGAAGGTGCCTATCTGGAAGGTGGCAAAGGGTTAACAACGGTAGATCTGATTCCGATTGGTGCTAATCGATGGAACATTGCTCTGGGTAACCTTGATTCGTATGAGCCAAAAGCAGGTGAATTCTATCCTTCACATGAAGCTATAGACTTCTATCATCGGTATAAAGAAGATATTGCGCTATTTGCAGAAATGGGATTCAAGTGCCTGAGACTCTCCGTAGCCTGGGCACGGATTTTCCCTAATGGGGATGAAGCGGAGCCAAATGAAGCAGGCTTGCAATTTTATGATGATGTCTTTGATGAGTTATTGAAATACAACATTGAACCTGTTGTGACGATCTGTCATTTCGATGTACCTGTACATCTCGTCGAGACTTACGGCGGGTGGAAGAATCGCAAGATGATCGGTTTCTTTGAGAAATATGCGACGACGCTATTCAATCGATACAGGAATAAAGTGAAGTATTGGATGACGTTTAATGAGATCAATATGCTACTGCATCTTCCTTATATCGGAGCAGGCATTGTTCTTCAGGAAGGTGAAGACAAAGAGAAGGTCCTGTACCAGGCAGCGCATCATGAATTGGTAGCCAGTGCCCTTGCTGTGAAGGCTTGTCATGAGATCATTCCTGACGCACAGATCGGCTGTATGTTAGCCGCTGGCATGGTCTATCCATACAGCTCTAATCCGGATGACGTGTGGAAGGCTATGGAGAAAGATCGGGAGTCATTTTTCTTCATTGACGTGCAGTCGAAGGGAGCATATCCGGGTTATACCAAAAGATTTTTCAGAGAAAATGATATTCAGATTGAAATGCAACCAGAAGATGCAGATATCTTGATGCAGAATACGGTTGATTATATCGGTTTTAGCTACTATGCAAGCCGTTGTACAAGTACGGACCCTGAAATTTTGAAAGATTCGACTGAGGGTAATGTGTTTGGTTCAGTGAAGAACCCGTATCTGAAAGCATCCGAATGGGGATGGACGATTGATCCTAAGGGGCTTCGAATTACATGTAATCAGCTGTATGACCGCTATGGGAAACCTTTGTTTATCGTGGAAAATGGACTTGGGGCGACCGATGTGTTGTTAGACAATGACATCGTTGAAGATGACTATCGCATCGAATATCTGAATAGTCATTTTGCCGAGATGGCCGAAGCGATTCAAGACGGTGTAGAGCTCATAGGTTACACAAGCTGGGGACCGATAGACCTGGTCAGTGCGGGTACCGGAGAAATGAAGAAGCGGTATGGCTACATCTATGTAGACAGAAATAATGATGGCACGGGCACACTTCGCAGAGTGAAAAAGAAAAGTTTTCATTGGTACAAAGATGTCATTGCGAGTAATGGCGCACAATATTTCTGATAGGTGTTCGACGCTATAGAATTGACAAAGGGCAGTCTCGTTATTACGAGATTGCTCTTTGACTGGCAACCGAGAAAATCGATTGGGATCATTTATATGCCAAATGGGAACAAAAGACGAATACTTTTAAAGCAAAAGAAGTAGCATCTTACATGCAGATGCCCTTCTTTTTTTATTCGTGAAAAGCGGAAAGGATATGCCCGGCAATCGTGAGGATAGTTAGTGTATCATGGCACCTGTAAGCTCCTATAGGCATTCAATCGTCCATAAGTCCAGTAGACACCGGAGCCGGATACTGGATCAGAAGCGAAGCATAGTGCATCCCGAATCTGGGCATTGGTTTTACCTTGTGCAGCGAGAAGTGCGGCTACTCCAGCCACATGTGGTGCTGCCATGGATGTTCCACTTAGGTAGGCATAGGAACCACCCAGATAGGTGGATAGGATGGTATCTCCTGGTGCAGCCATATCGACCCACGAACCATAGTTGGAGAAATTGGATTTGAGATCGGAAGGATTGGTTGAAGCGACAGCAATGACGTTGGGATACGATGCGGGTACGATCGGGAATGTAGTGTTGTCGTTGCCGGCTGCAGCAATAATTACGGCTCCACGATCCCAGGCATACTGCACAGCAGCTTGGAGGAATGCGTCTCCCATCGGACCACCAAGGCTCAGGTTAACCACCTGTACACCGTTATTGGCAGCATAGACAAGACCGTTACCGACATTACCGACCGTTCCTTGCCCGTTGTTATCCAGGACCCTGAGGGGAACGATGGATGCAAGTGGTGCAGCGCCTGCGATTCCCACACCATTGTTGGTAACAGAAGCAGCGATCCCTGCTACATGGGTACCATGTCCGTTCCCGTCTTCAGGGATATTATCATAATCAACATAATCGTAACCGGGGATGAGCTTGGAAGCCAATTCTGGGTGGTTTAGCTGTACACCAGTGTCGATAATGGCGATTTTAACAGAGCTGTTACTTTGAGTGATATCCCATGCAGCGGGTGCATTGATTTTGGACAGGTTATACTGGTAAGGGAAGAACGGGTCGTTAGGGGTGAAGGAAGCCTCAACAAGGTAATTTGGCTCTGCATGTTCAATCAACTCATGATCTTTGTAATGTTTCAGGATCCGGTGCATTTTTTTGCGGGATTCCACACGGTACCAACCCAAATCCTCGTATGTTTCCGCGACTTTACATCTCCCTTTTTTGTGAAGGGTGTGCATCTCATCTGGTGTTGTACCTTCCTTGAATTTGACTAAGAGCTGCTTGGGAGCATGGGGGTGAAACTTGCTCTCGGCACGTTGGTCCAGAAAACGATACACGAACACGATTATTGCTAGCGAAATGAAACCAAAAACACCTAACCATAACCACATGAGCGTTTCTCCCTCCAACATGGATTGTGACACGCCTTATCGTATGCGAACTCTATCAGACTGTGAGGGCATGTTTTTAATTTGGTTAGTAGTGTAGATAGATTGATAGGGAGGGACAAATTCGGTAAGATGAGATGAAGAGAGTCGATCTGACATTGCATGAAGAAGGATCAAGGAAATGCCTAGAGATCGCTCCCAATATAGAGGAGAAGGAATGTGGATCTTTTGACACAACTTCAGAGTATACCGACAGTAACACCAGTTCAGGCACACCAGATTCATGATGCCATTGATTTTGCCATGCGTGTACGTAGAGAAGTGTTTCCCATGATGGATCACACGAGGTTACCTGTGGATTTCGAGCAGTTCACTGAACATTATTTGGTATCCAATGAATCGATTTTTCTTGTTGCAATGATGGGGGATGCGGGCATCGTCGGAACGATTGGAATATTACCGTATGATGGACGTATTCAGGCCGTAGACGGTCGATATGCAGCCCAATCTGCAGCCGAAATTGTGAAATGTTATGTAGATCCTGCGTATCGCAGATATGGCATTGGGTCCATGCTGGTAAAAGAACTGGAGAATGTGGTGAAGGATATGCACTATACTACGCTCTACTTGCATACACATCGCTTCTTGCCAGGAGCCGTAGATTTCTGGAAGCGTCAAGGGTTTACGGTTATTGCTGAGGAAAATGATGACTGGCAAACTGTACATATGGACAAGTTGGGATGAAGGTAATCATAACTCAATGACATTACAATGGTATTGGAGGAGATCTATCCATGTATTCAAGTCTGATTGAGAAACTGGAACATACCGAGGCTATACGCTGGTTCCCGAACCATCAAGTTCAAGAGAGCTGGATTGTTGAAGTTGAACAAGAGTTGGGCTTTTCGTTACCCCCATCCTATCGCTGGTGGCTTCTGAATTATGGTCAAGCGCTGTTAAGCGGAACAGAAATTCTGACGATTACGTCTTCGGAACACCGAGAGTATACCGATGCTGACATTTTGTATAGATACCGACTTGCCGATGAAGACGCCAAGAAGGAAGGGAAGCTGGAGCTGTTTGTGCCGGACGAGGATGAATATTACTACTTTGATACGCAGACTGCTGATCACCTTGGGGAGTATAAAGTGATGCGTTTGGATTACTTTAATGGGGAACCTGAGGTATACGCGGATTCTTTTGCCGGATTTTTGGAGAAGTTGATCGATCAGCGAACACCACGAAATAGGTAATTTTATATCAGGAAAATGCCTGTCGGTACTCGCTAGGTTAGACATAGACAACATTACATGACAGGGGCATAAGCAGATGCAAGAAATGAAGCGGAAAATTGTATTTATTGATATTGATGGCACATTGGTAGATGATGACGGAAACATTCCGTTGTCAGCGCAGAAGGCTTGCAAACAGGCCAGAGAAAATGGACATCTGCTCTATTTATGTACAGGCCGGTCCAAGGCGGAAATCTATGATTCCATCTGGGATGTAGGGTTCGATGGCCTGATTGGTGCAGGTGGAGGTTATGTGGAGTTTGGCAAGGATGTGTTGTATCACAAAAGGGTTACAGCGGAAGATGTTCGTCATATGGTCGATTTCTTCAATGAACACGGCATTGACTTCTACCTTGAATCTAATTCGGCATTGTATGCGAGTAGTAATCTGCAACCTCACTTAGAACGCCGTATCTATGGTGATGTGGAGAATGATCCTGTAGCCAGAGAGAAGAAGGAATTGAAGCCACACCCGTTTATTGCCGGATTGACGTATGGAGAGAGCGACCTGTACAAGGATGACGTGAACAAAGTATGTTTCCTGGAGAGCGCAGTGATCCCGTTTGAGCGAATCAAGCAGGAGTTCGAAGGTAAATTTGAAGTCATTCAGTGCACGGTGCCGATCTTTGGTGAAGGAAGTGGTGAGCTGATGATCCCTGGCATTCACAAAGCTATTGCAATCGCCGATCTGCTGAAGCATCTGGACATGTCGCAGGAGGATACATTCGCCATCGGTGATGGCATGAATGATGCCGAGATGCTGGAGTTTTGTAACGTCGGCATTGCCATGGGCAATGCTAAGCCAGGTCTGAAAGCCATTGCAGACGATATTACTGGCACAGTTGAGGAAGATGGCTTGTATCATAGTTTTGTGAAGTATGGATTGATTGAGGGGTAAGTAGACTTGTTATGTATGTAAATTGAAATGAGACAGGCAACATGATCATCGCTCCCGAATGAGTTTAACATACCAACTAAAACGAATGAAGTCTGCTTACATATAAGTAGAGTGGTGTGGCTTACTCAACATTTGAATCCTACTGACCGATATAAAGTAAGTACGCCCATATATAAGATAGAGAAAGGAGTGAAGATCATGGATATTGCAGCATTATCAATGGCAATGAGCCAAGCTTCAGTCGTACAGTCGGCAAGCTTGCAAGTGATGTCAATTACAAAAGACATGGCACAGCAGCAAGGCCAGCAGATGACGGAGATGTTGAAGTCTGTGCCTGCTCCTCATCCCAATCTGGGTGGAAGTCTCGATCTTTCGGTTTAATTGATATTACAGCATGTGTTTTAATGTAACACCCATTGCAGCAAGCAAAACCCGACCCGCTCCAATTCGAAAGAATGGAAGCGGGTCGGGTTGTTTTTTCCATAGATATGTTTAGGCGTTTACTTCCAGACTTACTTCTGCTCAGCGTAGCTTCGCCAGGCTTGGCAATCTGCCTTCAAAGGGCAGTGCATCCTTCAAGGTCCATAACTCATCGTAACTGGAAATCTGAAGATCGGCTTTGGATAAGTCTTGGTTGCCTGATCCCGGATTGTGATAACCGATGCAGCGCATGCCTGCACTTTTGGCCGCCTGAACACCATTGCGAGAGTCCTCAATCACCAGACAATTGGACGGGGATGCGCCAATCATTTCAGCTGTGGTTAGGAAAATATCCGGTGCCGGCTTGCCGTTCTCGACTTCCTCTCCGGTCATTCGTACCTCAAAGTACCGCCCAAGTCCGGTCTTGTTCATGATCAAATCAATCAGTGCACGTGGAGAGGAAGAAGCAACGGCTATGGGAACGTGTTGCTCGTGCAGCCAGCTTAACCAACGTTCCACGGAAGGCATTGCCGTCAAGTTGGAATGAGCCAGCATGGTTTGCATCACATTATGCTGATGATAAGCCAATACTTCATCTAACGTAGCTGTCAGTTGATGTTTGTCCAATACTTGCTGCCACATGGACTCCAACGTAACTCCAACATAAGTATGGTGTTCTTCTTCGGTCATGACTGCGCCAAAATGGGCAAAAGAGCTGCGCTCAATCTCGAAATATATCGGTTCGCTGTCAATCAATACACCATCCATATCAAAAATGACTGCTTGAATGATGTTATCATCGGCCGCACCCAGTCCGCCAGATTCTTGGTTTGCTACCATGTTGTATTCCTCCTCCAGGATTGTGTAAACATATATCTCTAATCTACTTTATTTTATCATGGTTAGCTTTGCGTTTTAGAAACGGGAACCGCTGGATTGCAGTACAACTTTGATTGCATGTGAAGAGGCTTGAAGTGTGCGCCCCTGGATATCGCAGCCAAGTGTGCGGAATGCTTCTTCGTAATCCTCCAACGGGAAGGAGTGGGTAATGATTTTTTTAGCCGGAATGATCTCTTGTTCAATCATATAATGTGCTGTTGCGAATGTGCCCAGAGAATCGATGGAGCCAATAATTTTCAGACTGCGGTCCACGACTTCTTTTGGATTAAAGGACGTATTTCCATCTCTCAGACCTACCAGCATCAGATAACCGCCACTGGCGAGCTGGGAGAGTACTTGTGTACCTACGACACCTGTAGTATCCACAATCATATCAACCTGATGGGTTGCAGGTGACAGCGATTCTATTGCATTTTCGAAGGATGAATGAACCTGCCAGCGATCTGGTGCAATGGAACCGGCAATCGCCAAGCGTTCCTCCGAGATGTCGACCAGACAGCCAGTAACACCTTTGGAAGCGAGCGCGTAGCTGTACAGAATGCCAATCGGGCCTGCGCCGAGGATGATCGTTCTGAAATTCGGCAGTAGATGGATCTGATTAATCCCCGTTAGCATACAACTGAGCGGTTCCGTCAACGTCGCTTCCTCATAGCTCACATGATCCTTTAATTTGTACAAAAAGCGATCTTCGGTCACATAATAATCCGTAAATGTCCCGTCAGCACTTACACCTGTCTCTGTAACAGACTTATGTGTACAATGATTTTGTCTGCCTGTTCTGCACATGTCACATTGTCCGCAATAGTAGGTAGGATCAATCACAACACGGTCGCCCGGTTGTAATGTCGTTACCGCAGAGCCAACATCGATGACTTCCCCGGCAGACTCATGACCGAGTATGACGGAAGGGACCGCATGATATTTGCCACTGACAATACCGAGATCGGTACCGCACACGCCTGTCGCCCGAATACGAACCAACACCTGATTATCTCTTGTAATTTCCGGGACAGGTCGTTCCTCAAGTGCAACATCCCATGCCGATTTGTATACCAATGCAAGCATGATATAACCTCCTTGTAATTATATAAAATATAAATATAGCGTTTGATCTTAAAGCAGTTTCTGACAAGATACGAAAGTAGTGAAGGGGACGAAATCGATTCTGGAGAAGCGAAGCGTTCGCCTTTATCACCGGATTTTTCCCTTGGGAAAGGAAAATCAAGAAAATCCGTGGATAACAGCGATCATAAGAACGATTCGTAACCGAAACGACCACTTCGAACAGTTGCATTGAAATGTTTTAATGAACGCTGGCAAGCACCGAATCCAGCCGCTCCACAATCTCTACCAGTTCGTCCTCGGTTGTGGTAAGAGAAGGCCGGACCTTAACCACGTTACCGAAGCCATATCTTGAACTTCTTAAGATCAGATGCTCATCTGTAAAAGCACGGTCAACAATGGCATTTGTTTTTAACGTATCCGGTTCATTACCGTCACCTACGATCTCCAACCCCCACATTAACCCGACACCACGAGCTTCCCCGATACTTGGGTATTTCATAGCCAATTCATGCAGTAATTCACCCAGAATTTCACCTTTGCGTTTCACGGCATCGAGAAATCCGGGTTCAGATACCACCTCCAGGGTGGATTTGGCAGCGGTTACGGAAATCAGATTGCTTCCAGAGGTGAAGGAGTGTTCGTGCTTTTCGAGCACATTTAATCGGGATTGCATTAATACAGCAGCAACAGGTACGCCGATTCCGCCAAGACCTTTAGCAAGGGTAATCATATCAGGCTGGATATCAAACAGCTCGCTGGCAAACATGGTTCCCGTACGGCCGATGCCGGTCTGTACTTCGTCGGCAATGAGAAGCATGTTGTACTCATCACACAGTTTACGCAGTCGTTTGAAATATCCGGCAGGAGGAATGATATTGCCACCATTCCCAAGAATGGGTTCGATAATCATGCAGGCGACTGAGCCGGAACTTGCATATTCTATTGCATCAGAGATAGCTTCAACGCATTGATAGCCGCAGTCTCCGTTTGAGGATTTGAATGGGCAGCGATAACAGTATGGGGCAGGTACATGAACAGCGTTAGCCGCTGCTGAATTGGGGAACCGTTTCCGTCTAAAGGCATTTCCCGAGATTCCGGTGGCAAATTGGGTCTGTCCATGATGGGATAGATACAGGCTGATGATGTCTGTCGACTCGGTATACTTCTGTGCAATTTTTGTTGCACATTCGTTTGCAGTTGAACCGGTAATATCCCGCATCCATCCGGCATTAATGTCGTTTGGAGCATATTCGATTAAGTGATCAAGTACTTCATTTACGTATGGTTCAGTGAAGGAGGAAGACATATGCGTCAGATTGCCGACTTGTTCCTGAATTTTGCTGACTACATGTGGGTGATTATAGCCCAGTGACAGATTGAACGTACCTGATACGCCATCGAGGTATTCAACACCTGAATCGTCAATCAACTTAATCCCTTTTCCGGCTACGAAGCGGTTGTTGGTCAAAGTTTGCATACGATTTCCTCCAATATTATGGTGTACTAGCTCGAACGAAGCTCAACAATTCCGGATGATGCGGGCATCACCTCCCTTAAGAAATGAAGGAGTTTACATTTCCTTACTATGTTGTGCGAGAGCGGCACTTACGGCATTATTCTTAACAGTCCATAGATGAGAAACCATCAATGTGAGAAGAAGGATCAGACAGAATCCGGCCAAGATCCAGATTGTATTCACAACAGGCCAGGCACTCATACTCCATCCAGTCACATACTGCAAGACTGCACCTCCAATACCACCCGATGCGATCAGGATACTGGTTGTGCGTTCGGTCATGCCGGGAATCAGAACATTAGCATAGACGAGTGCGATACAGAACAGCCCTGACATGAACAAACCGGTACCGAAGATCAGCACGTACGTTGCCCACTGTCCAGTTACAAATACCATAGCCACTGCGAACATAAGCGTGCCGATCGTACTCCAGATCAGGAAAGGCATATAGTTGACCGCTTCCGCTATTTTTCCCGAGAAAAGACGGCCGATGATCATCGCAATCCACAGGATGGAGACACTCAGTGATGCGACAGATTCCTGAAGCTGCAATCGTTCTACGAGAATGGAGGGCAGGAAGTTCATCAGTCCCAGTTCCAGTCCCATGTAGATGAAAAAGAAGATGACGAAGATCGTCAGCAGACCTAGATGTTTTTTTGAATATCTGGCTTTACCTGCGGCATGCGCCACTGTATTCTCACCAGCTTGTTCCAGATATAGTGCGGCTGGCCGGGGCATAGTGATCCACAGCAACATGAGAACCAGTGACAACACGGCCACCGCATAAAAAGTGAGATGCCACATGTCTATCCAGATAAATAAAGCAGCGACAGCGGGGATGAGAAGTGCTCCAAGAGCAAAAAAGACATCCAGCTTGGACATGGCGACTGCCTTCTGATTCTCAGTGAATTCGATCGTGAATGCACCTACAGAGGGTTCGATGATACCTGAACCGAAACCTACGATCATTGTGAGAAAGAGAACTACAGCCCAGGATGGCAAAAAACCGAGTAATGTATAGGCGGCTACAATACAGATCAAGGCAAGGGTAAGCATCGCTTTTCTTCCAATCCGGGCTGTCAGGGCAGGAGCTACAAGTACACCGACAAGAAATCCAAGAAACTGCAGAAACAACAAAAATCCGCCATCACTGTAACCGCGCTCATAATATGACAATAAAACAGGGAGAAGTGCACCGAGCACAACGCTGGTTATGCCGATTAACAGATAAAAACCGCAGCTTAGAGCGAATATTCTTTTCAAAAGCCCGCCTCCTAATTGGATGAAAATTTTATATTATGTAATTAATGTTTATTTCATATATAACTTATACCATAATTGCCCAAATGTACATGCTTTTTATTGTAAAATAATGTTAAGTTTTGAACATTCGTGTTACATTTTTTTCTAAAACGATTTCGTGTCGAAAGGATAGATACGATCCAATCAATATGAACTTTTAACAGTGTTGGCATTTGAATTGAACGAGGATTGTAAACTGGGCATATATCAAAAAACGTTCCCTGTCTGAGTAGACGGGAAACGTTCTGATTAGCCGTTCTATATGATGGTATTTGACCTCAACATATCGCCATTAAGCAGTCTGTACAAAGAAAATTGCATCGAATGGTGCGTGAGAAGACGCGAGACCCTTTCGCAAAAATAAATAACCGTTAGCATCCGAAAGACCCAATATATCCCGATAAGGATCAGGAAAATCTCCGGAATATATTTGGCACACCAGTTGATATTCCTCTAGCAGGTGGTCAATTCCCTTCACACCGTTTGGTAAAGTCGGAGAGAAAAACGAACATGCAGGGAACTCCTGATCGTCCAACTCCATTTCAATCAAACGTACGCCGCTTAACGGAATGGGTGGAATGGGACATACGGAAGTTAGCGGATGCGAAGACACCGAGACATAAGTGTATCCTGCGAGAATATTTTCGTTCCATTCCAGTTCATCTCCCGCATAGGTTACCTGGTCCAGAAAGTATTCGGAGGCGGAGTAGGTGGAGAAGACCGAGATATATTTATCTTGTGGTAAATAAGGGATATCGACATGCTGTGAAAGTGTATTGCAATGGATGGAGAACAGATGCATTAAAGGCTGCCCCTCAGGGTTGACCGGCCAGTCTGCAACGTATGCGATTTCTCCACCAATCCATATGCCAGAGTCTAGGTTTGGATCATCGGGAACAATTGTAAGTCGAGTAACTTTGTTCATGGATACTCCTTCCAGAGTGTATTTTGGCTTTCCTATGAACCGTGGTATGTGTTTTCATACAACCATTCATTGCTTCGTATCAGTATAAATGAGATGATGGGGAATGAGAATCAGTACAAGGTACTAACTCTTGCATGAAGAAAGAACGCACCATTTAATTCAATGAACCATCAGATATATTACAGATGAGAAGCGGTGACACATGTTAATTAACAAATACATAAGTGAAACGGGATTCTGCTCCCGCAGGGAAACGAACCGATTAATTGCAGCCGGACGCATAACGATCAATGGCAGGGTATGTGAAAAAGGGGCGAATGTTGAACCTGACGATGTGGTACTCATTGATGGCAAGCAGATTCCTCGTAACGACAGTGAACCTGTCTACATTGCTCTGAATAAACCGATCGGTATTGTCTGCACAGCAGCAGAACATGTGGAGGGTAATATCATTCAATTTATGAATTATCCCTCTCGCATATTTGCGATAGGCAGGCTGGATAAGGCATCTGAGGGGTTGATACTGCTTACGAATGATGGAGGCATTGTGAACAAGATGATGCGTTCGGAGCATAATCATGATAAAGAATATGTAGTGACTGTAGATAAACCTATAACCGATGAATTTGTAAAGTCCATGTCCGAAGGGGTCGAGATTCTGAACGTGGTGACCAAGCCCTGCGAAGTGAATAGACAAAGTGAACATGTGTTTCGTATTATTCTGACACAGGGGCTCAACCTGCAGATCCGCAGAATGTGCAAAGCTTTGGGGTACCGAGTATTGAAGCTGGAGCGCATCCGAATTATGAATATTACGCTGGATCAACTGGAGCGGGGGCAATGGCGTCATCTGGAGCAAGAGGAACTGGAGATTCTGCTGTCTCAATTGAATGAGATCACATGAATGAATTCTGCTGCATGTCAACGGTGGGCAACCAAGCGTTCCAGTTATATCCGTAAAACTGAAGCAAACACTAACCCATCCGTGGATTAGTGTTTTTGTTGTTAAGATTGTGTGCCTTGCGCTCTGAAATGTAAGAGCCGAATAGTGTTAAGAACGCACCAATTACAATCACCCAGGTGATCTGTTCCCGAAGAATGAGTGCAGATGACACGACAGTAATGACAGGCACCAGATAGATATATACACTTGTTTTCATAGCTCCGAGAAGATTCACAGCCCGGTTCCAGGTCACGAAACACAACGCGGAGGCACCCAGACCGAGGTACAGAAAATTAGAGAGATTGGTCATACTTGTGAAGCGCCCGAGTTCCCAATGGAATTCAAACAGGAAAAGAGCTGGCAGCATGAAGATCAGGCCATAGAAAAATACTTTGCGAGTCGCACCAATCGTGTGAAAGCGAAGCTGGCCAATTTTACGCATTAATACAGAATAAATCGCCCATACCGCAGGTGCTATAAAAGCAAGCAGATCACCTAGCGGATTCAGTTGCAGAACGAAACTGCCGTTCAGTGCGATGAGTAGGATGCCGCTCAAGGCAATCCCAAATCCGATAAGAAAGCGGCGTGTTAACTTCTCACCATCCAGGAAGAAATGTGCGAGTACGGCAGTGAAGAACGGGGCAATGGAGACAATAACTCCCACGTTGGAAGCGGTTGTGTACAGCAGCGCAATATTTTCAATGAGAAAATATAGAGTCACTCCACATATTCCTGCTCCGATAAACAAGCATTCTTCTCTGAATGAGGCGGTCCGCAGTGAACGCGGATAGATCAGTACGAGTACCACATACCCGAACAGGAAGCGAAAAAACAAAATTTCCACTGGAGTGAAGTCAATCAGCAGAACCTTCGTCGAGACAAAGGTAGTGCCCCAGATCAATATGGTAAACAAAGCGAGTAAATGCCCAGTAGAGACCGTGGTGTTCTGATGACTCGTCATACGATGTGCTGGGTGGTTCGTTTCGGCTCGGTATCATGATTGAAGATACGTCGGTATTGCTTGGGCGTCAGGCCAATCAGTTTTTTGAAAAAATTCGTGAAGTGGCTCTGGTCGCTAAATCCTGTCTGTGCAGCAACTTCAATCGGAAGCTGGCCCTGTTCCAAGAACCGTTTGGCATGGTTAATACGAATTGTTTCCAGGTAGCGGTAGGGTGATATGCCTTTCTGACGAGTGAATAAACGCAACAGGTGATATTTGCTCATCTCCGTCAAGTCGGCTAACTCGTTTAATGAGATGCTCTCCATGTAATGAGTTTCGATGTACTCACATATGCGTCTGATCTCCATAGTAACATCCTGAGTGGAAACAGGCGGTTCAGCATCTGAATATTCTCGCATCAATTGATCCAGCAGAAAGAGTAACAATTCTTCTTTGCAGAAATCCGATTGCTCCTCCAAAATCATCTGATGCAGCTCGTGCAGGGAACCCACAAGTTCACTTTGGTAGAGAACGGGGGTTGTAAACCGTGGCAAGTAAGCTTGTCCGGTAATCTCTCTCGCATACTCTCGCATCACCTCAGGCTGGACGTTGATACAGCGATAATCGAGTGTTCTGCCATCGACCTGTTCGCAGGCATGAGGATCATGTGGATTAAAGACAATCATGTCTCCGCTATTCAAAATGTATTCTTCATTGTTGCAGACGAGGTGACGCTTGCCTTGCTCAATAAAACCAATGACGTAATAGTCATGAAAGTGATTGGGAAACTTCTGCATAATGCCTTCAAATTGATAAGCTTCTAGCTGTAAGTCGGTATCAAATACCACAGTCCGGACTTCCCGAGTCATGATGCACCTTCTTTCTGTATGTTAAGGTCATTATAGTTTGCAAAGAAGGAATTTTCTTGAACGATATTGCTATGTGCTCCAAGTGTTTGATTGTACAGTTATCTCCAATAACAAAACACCCGCAATCCCGGAGGGAAAGCGAGCCCTTTGCATATTATAGTGGATACATGAGATCAAACCTACATATATGGGAGAAAAAATGATGTGAGAAAAAATGTCTGGAACAATAAGTCATTGTTCTTAGTGTAGCGTAGCCAGTGCTTCAGGTGTAAAAGTCTGAATCTCAGAGACGCGGCCTTCGCGTATTTTGGCAGCCCATGCCGGATCACCAAGAAGTGCGCGTCCCACAGCTACCAGATCAAATTCCTTTTGCTCATATCGCTTCATAAGTTCGCTCATCCCGGGATGTTTGACTTCATCGCCTTCTGCTTCAGGTTCATCTGCCATACCTACAGAACCGACCGTTATCGTGGTTTGACCACTTAGCTTCCGCACCCACCCTGCAAATCCAAGATCCGATCCTTCAAACTCGGGTTCCCAGAAGCGTCGTGTGGAGCAGTGGAAGATATCTACACCTGCGTCAACCAGCAAACGAAGGAATTGTTCCAGTTGTTCCGGTGTGTCGAACAGTCTGGCTTGATAATCATTCATTTTCCATTGGGAAATCCGCATTGCAATAGGAAAATCAGGACCTACCGCAGCACGAACTGCCATGACAAGTTCAATTGCAAATTGAGTTCGTTTCCGAAGGTCACCACCGTAGCGGTCTGTCCTTCTATTTGTCGTTTTCCAGAAAAACTGATCGATCAAAAATCCGTGTGCACCGTGAAGCTCAATTCCGTCAAAACCGATGCGTTGCGCATTAACGGCTGCATCAGCATAAGCTTGAATCACCATTGCAATCTCTGCTTCCGTCATGGGCGCACCTACTTGATTACCCTCCATATCCATTCCCGATGGACTGAGTGATGCAGCTTCCGGGTGTGGGTCAGATCCTGAAGGACGAACGATTCCCATGTGTAAAATCTGAGGGAAGATTTTGCTGCCATCTTCATGAACTTGTTTGACCACTTCAGACCAGCCTTGAAGAGCTGCTGCTCCGTACATATGAGGGATTCTAGGCTCACTTGATGCAGACGGATGATCAATGGTCGCACCTTCGGTAATAATGAGTCCAACACCATGCTCGGCACGGCGACGATAATATGCGGCTACATCGGGGCCCGGGACACCATTCGGGGAGAAGGCTCGAGCCATGGGAGACATGACGATGCGCGAGGACAGGGTTAGCTTGGCAACGGTGTATGGTTGAAACAAACGCTCTGTAGAAATAATGTTATATTGTGGATTACTCAACATATGCACCTCCATAATGTTGTACCTCTCAGTGGGTACGAGTGCAATGTTAGCAATCCCTACAAGCTTACTCAACCAACAGTTTGATTGTTTTGTTGCTTAAGCGAAAGACACGGATTATTGTATGGCGTCTTTGCACTTGCTTTCACTTGTTGAACCAATAGCACTTATCTATAATAAAGGAGTCTCGCCAAATATGTTATGCACAAAGGAGGATTGGGACTTGTCTGGTGTATTGTCTCCAAACTCGAACGATCCGCGTGTAGTTCGCACTCGGCAATTAATTCTTGATGCGTTTCTGCACCAGTTGAACCTTAAAAATTTCAACAGCATTACGATTCAGAATATTACGGAACAAGCCACAATTAACAGAGCCACTTTTTACGCTCATTTTCAGGATAAATATGCATTGCTTGAAGCCTTGTTATCGGATGCTTTTATGGAATATGTAACGAAAAGGGTGGACCCGGATGTCCGGTTATCAGCGGAAACCATAGAGCAACTTATCTTTTCATTATGTGATTATCACGTCTCAAGCAATGACTGCATCAAGAAATATGAGACGGTTGCACCGATAATTGAAGAAAACATTAAGACACAGCTGGAGCAATTCTTGCTTGAATTAATGAGCAGAACGGCGAAGGATGTAGATTTCAAAACGCTGAATATAACTGCAACGATGCTAAGCTGGTCGATCTACGGAATGACGTATCGATGGAATATGGATGGAAGAGAGGAATCTCCTACTGACTTGGCCCAGCGAGTTGTCCCTTATATGATGGGCGGATTGGAATTGTTGAATTAACTTCATTTAACGAAATCGCTTTACTATTCGAATGGACGAAGGAGAAATGACAATGATTGAACATTTGGTTGTTTTCAAATTTAACGATAAAACTACGCTAGCCAAACAGCAGGAATGGGTGGAGCAATTGCTCGCGTTACAGGAACAAATCCCGGGAATTGCCGCGCTGACCGCAGGAACTAATGCAACGGAAGAAACGGACCGTATTCAAGGTTATACGATTGGGTTGAGAGTGACGTTTGAAGATCAGGACGCACTGCGTGCCTATGGTCCACATCCTGCTCATCAGGCATTTGTAGCCTCTCTCGATGGTTGGGTAGAAGATGTCATTGTAGTTGATTATGAGATATAAAGGCGCGAAATTAGAGGTTTAACGAATATAGGAGTTGAAGATTCCCATGTGTTTAATTTTATTTGCTTACAACATGCATCCAAAGTATCCACTTATACTGGGATCAAATAGAGATGAATTCTATCACAGACCTACGGCTCAGGCACACTATTGGGAAGACCATCCTCATATATTGGCTGGCCGGGATTTGTCCAAAATGGGAACCTGGATGGGCGTAACAACAACTGGGCGTCTGGCTGCTGTTACGAATTATCGTGATCCGAATGAAGAGGTACATGCCAAGGGCTCAAGAGGAGATCTGGTTGCTGACTTTTTAAAGGGAACGTCCACACCTGAGCAATATATACAACAAGCAGAGCACAGTCGCAATGATTATCCTGGCTACAACTTGTTAGTGGGTGATCCGGAGAACCTCTATTATTATTCGAATGTGGGTAATGTCGTGATGAAGTTGCAACCGGGAATATACGGGATTAGTAATCACTTGATCAATACAGATTGGCCCAAGGTGAAACGTGGGAAAGAAGGGCTGGAGAGAATCATTCAAGGGGAGAACCTGGACGAGGATACTCTCACTGAACAAATATTAAATCTGCTACAGAATGCAGATCCTTCAGTGGATGAACTTCTGCCTCATACCGGTGTTCCATTGGAGTGGGAACGTTTGCTTTCTCCCATCTTCGTCAGAAGTGAGAAATTTGACTATGGGACGAGAGCATCATCCGTTGTTCTGATGAACAGAGAAGAAGTGTTTTTTACAGAGAGGGTTCACCAGAACGGTGAGATAATGGAGCAACGTTTTGACATCAAGCTTCTCAACTGACAAGCTGAGAATATGAAACAAGTGATGTTGAGAAATACGCATTAACATGCAACACTGAAGTTAAATTCCACATTTATGTCTCTTTTTTTCGAGTGTCAAAGAGGGCTATCCAACCTTATGTGTCAATTAATATAACGCGACGTAATCGGTATGAGAGTACCTTTTGTATAACACGCCCAATTTTAGTTGGACTCTTTATCTCTGATCACAATTCTATGTTATGAATCATGGAACTTCCCTGAATAGTTTATATAATGTGAATCAACATAACATGATTTTTGCAGCGGTTCGGTTGATTCTAATTTCAGGGGGGCAACGTGGGATGAAAGAAACCAAAAAGATGAGAGTTTTTTCACTGGGGATTCAGCACGTACTCGCAATGTATGCGGGAGCAATTCTGGTACCTTTGCTTGTGGGCAGAGCGCTAAATCTGACAGCAGAGCAGTTGGCGTATCTGGTATCCATTGACCTGTTAACGTGTGGGATTGCAACATGGCTTCAGGCTCGGAAAGGTAAGTACTTGGGGATCGGTTTGCCAGCAGTGCTCGGCAGTTCCTTTGTCGCGGTGACACCGATGATTGCGATTGGATCGCAATACGGCATTCCTGCCATATATGGGTCGATCATTGCAGCGGGTTTATTTATCGTCATCTTCGCCGTGTTTTTCAGTAAAATCGTCAAATTGTTTCCACCAGTTGTGATCGGTACAGTGGTAACCATCATCGGTCTTGCGTTAATCCCAACCGGTATTAAAAACATGGCGGGTGGAGCAAACAGCGAGAATTTTGGAAGTTTGGACAATTTGGCTCTTTCATTTGGTGTTTTACTTTTCATTCTGATTCTGAATCGATATGCTCGCGGTTTTGTTAAATCCCTGGCTGTTCTCCTTGGTATTATCGCGGGGACCCTCATCGCAGCTTTCATGGGAAAAGTGAATTTTGCCGCTGTACAGGAAGCCTCCTGGTTCCATTTACCTCAACCCTTTTACTTCGGATGGCCTACCTTCGAAATTGGTCCCATTATTACAATGATCATTGTAGGTACGGTTGTCATCATTGAATCAACAGGTGTTTTTATGGCTTTGAGCAAAATCTGTGATCAACCTATTAACGAGAAAGATCTGGCACGGGGATATCGCGCAGAAGGTTTCGCGTTTGTCCTGGGCGGCATATTTAATGCTTTTCCATACAATACCTTTGCACAGAATGTTGGTTTGGTTCAGCTCTCGAAGGTGAAAACGACCAATGTCGTTGTTGCAGCCGGAGGCATTCTGGTCTTTCTGGGACTGATTCCGAAGGTAGCTGCTTTTGCAACCATTATTCCAAGTGCTGTCCTCGGAGGAGCGACGGTGGTTCTGTTCGGAATGGTCGTCTCATCCGGGATCAAAATGCTGCAAAACGTCGACTTTGGCAAACAGTCCAATCTATTGATCGTGGCTTGCTCCGTTTCACTTGGGCTTGGTGTTACTGCTGTACCTGATCTGTTTGCCCAGCTTCCTCAAAGTATTCGCATCATTGTTAGCGATGGTATTATCACAGGAAGCCTGTCAGCGATCCTGCTCAATATCTTCTTTAACCTCGGTTTCAAAAAAGAAAGCTTGCCTGTACAGGTACAGGCTCAGGAAGCACACACGTAATCCTTGCCATAACAGACTTGTCATCGGGTATACGTAATAGATCCAAGAAGGATCTTCCGGGAAGTGGAATGAAAGGGAATGACTCCACTTAGCCAAGGAACTTCTTGGATTTTTTTGTGCGAAACCAACGATGTGGTAGTTCCCTTATCCAAGTGACTAGTGATGAAGAATGCAAAAGGAATGCAAATATGCTAAAGTTTCATCAAGAACATTTTAGATGTTCGTTTAAGTCAACATCCTCTTGAATTTCCATGCGACTACATAAATGAGCATTGGTTCACAAGGCAAGAATATAACCTGGGATGATCCCTTGGTACAGAAAAGGAGTTGTGATCACCATGCAAGAAGAAACGTTGAACAAAGGATGGAATTTGGACAACAGTTATGCGCAGTTACCACAACCTTTTTTTACAAGTCAGAGCGCAGTGCCTGTTGAATCACCAAAGCTAATCATATTCAATAGACTGCTTGCCTCCAGTTTGGGACTGGATGTGGAGTCACTAGACAGTGATGAAGGAGCGCAAATTTTTGCAGGTAACCTGGTTCCGGAAGGAGCTGAACCTTTAGCGCAGGCGTACGCAGGACATCAATTCGGCAATTTTAACATGCTTGGTGATGGAAGGGCTTTGCTGCTGGGAGAACAGATTACGCCACAGGGCGAGCGAGTGGATATCCAGTTGAAAGGTTCAGGAAGAACCCCCTACTCCCGTGGAGGGGATGGACGAGCTGCTGTTGGACCCATGTTGCGTGAATATATCATTAGCGAAGCGATGCATGCACTGGGTATTCCAACGACTCGCAGTTTGGCCGTGGTGGCAACAGGAGAAAACATTATTCGCGAAACAGAGCGGCCTGGGGCTATTTTGACTCGTGTGGCTTCCAGTCACATCCGAGTAGCAACCTTCCAGTACGCAGCCAGATGGGGTTCTATTGAAGATCTTCGGGCATTGGCTGATTACACGTTGCATCGACATTTTCCTGAGGTTGCTCAAGCCGAAAATCGTTATCTTCTGCTCCTTCAGGAAGTGATTAAGAGGCAGGCGGCTCTCATTGCCCAGTGGCAGCGAGTTGGTTTTATTCATGGCGTGATGAATACGGATAACATGGCTATTAGTGGTGAGACCATTGATTATGGTCCATGTGCCTTTATGGATGATTACAATCCTTCAACCGTATTTAGCTCCATTGACAGACAAGGTCGCTATGCTTATGGCAATCAACCGTATATTGCCGGGTGGAATTTGGCTCGATTTGCCGAGACGCTTCTGCCGCTGTTGCACGAAGATGAAGAGCAGGCGGTGCAACTCGCGCAAGATGCCATCGCACAATTTTCAGAATTGTATCATCATCATTGGCTCACGGGGATGCGTTCCAAACTGGGCTTGTTGGATGAAGAGGCAGAAGATGAAGCCTTGGTCAAGGATTTTCTTGAACTTATGGAGAAGCATAGTGCAGATTACACGAATACGTTCCTGGCTTTGACTTTTGATACTTTGGAAGGAACAGCCTGGTTTGGAACGTCAGAATTTGCTGAATGGCATGAGCGTTGGCAAGCCAGATTGGACAGACAGCAAGGTGGGAAGGAAGTCTCTACGCAGTTGATGAGAACGAGCAATCCAGCGGTCATTCCCCGTAATCATCGGGTCGAGGAAGCCCTTGAGCGAGCAGAGAATCATGGGGATCTTAGCGTGATGGAGAAGCTTTTGGCTGTCCTTTCAGATCCGTTCGCACATTCACCTGAACAGGCTGAGTATGCTGAGCTACCTGCACAATGCGATACTTCGTACCAGACTTTTTGTGGGACCTGATTGAACAGTAAGGAAGAAGAGGCTGCCTTTGGCAGCTTTTTCATTTTTTTTATTAAAATAGGGAGGTGCATTCATGTCCAACATGTTAAACAAACAACAATTGGCAGACATCCTTATACAGCTTTTAGAGCGAACTTCTTTCCGCAGGGAACAGATGCAGAACTATGTTAACCGCCTGTATGAGACCTTTAAATGGGACGGTGTACCTTATGTGGAGTGTGGAAAAGATACGTATATCGTTCGAATATACGAACGTGGTCTCGTCTCGTTAGAGAAACGAGTAAAACAGCCGGAGGAAGTCATCTATTGGCTGCTGGAGGATATTATTTTCACCGCGACGCATGTAGGGTTGTTGGAAAAACATGGTGTCAATAATAAACAGACGCATTTGAACTATACAGATGAAGTGATGAAGGAACTGAACAGGGGTGTTCAGGAAGCTTTCCAGCAGATCGGTGATCCGTATTTACATTGGTATCAGACGGGTAAACGTCAGGAATTAGAGCGTTTGGAATAAAGAAAAGTGAGGTGTGTTACGTGAGCGAGCAAGATATCCATGATATTTGGTATGAGTATGCTGTATTATTTGTCGAAAAAAAGAATGAATCTGAACAGGGCTGGGCTTCGTTGAATTCGAACGAGCAGGACATTGCTGCCTTATGGCTGTTAGAGGCGGATGTCTTTAATGGCGGTTTTATACAGTTTTTCTGCAACTGGGGGGAAGAAGTATACCGTTACGCGTTACGGGCATTACATAACATTGGTGCGACTCAAGTAGTGGAGATTATAACCTCGGCATACGGCTGCATTGAGCATCTGAAAGAGGATGAAAGGCTTACTGGACTATGGGACATTCCTAAATTACTGACAAAGGAACAAGAGCACCAGTTAGATGCGCTGGATCAGCAATTTTGGAACAATGAGGATCAGATCGCGGAGAAAGCCTATGGTTATTATCAAGGAAAATTGAACATGATGATTATATCATCTGGTTTTAACTAAGCGTCCGTTGTTCTGTTTAAGGTTTGCATACTTGGTCTTGCAATGACCGAAACGTTCGGCTATACTTGCTATAAATTGAATACATGAATCACGTTGATAGAGCGCAGTAGCGGCTTTGTCCCTGTTACAGAAAGTCAGGGGTTGATGGAACCTGATACATACAAGGGCTGCGAATTACACTCTGGAGTACTTGGGTAATGCCAAGCGGATGGGCAAACGATATATTGCCAAAAGTGGTATGGATAGCGTGTTAAGGTTATGTGTTATCCATGCAATTTGGGTGGTACCACGGTTATGATAATCGTCCCTGTGTCTAATGAAGACAAGGAGGCGATTTTTTTGTGTCCAAAAAAGCCGTTCCAGCGTGTTATTTCGTAAATTAACGTAGATCATGACTGAATTTTGAGGATAGAAAAGGGGTTATACGAATGAATATTATTGATGAACTACAGTGGCGTGACGCCATTAATCAGCAGACGGATGCTGAGGGATTACGTGAATTGACTGAAACGAAGTCCGTTTCTTTGTACTGCGGTGTTGATCCAACGGGGGATAGCATGCATATTGGACATCTAATTCCCTTCATGATGCTGAAACGTTTTCAACTGGCAGGACATCGTCCAGTCATTTTGATTGGTGGAGCAACAGGTACGATTGGTGATCCGAGTGGTCGTCAGGCAGAGCGGTCATTGCAAACGATGGAGCAAGTGCAGGAGAATGTGGATGCACTGACAGCGCAGATGAAGAAGTTGTTTGTAACAGATGGGGATAATCAGGTTCGCATGGTGAACAACTACGATTGGACGCACAAAATCAATGTCATTGAATTTTTGCGTGACTACGGCAAAAACTTTAACCTTAACACAATGCTGGCTAAGGATGTAGTGGCGAGCAGACTGGAAGGCGGCATCTCGTTCACTGAGTTTTCCTACCAGATCCTTCAGTCACTCGACTACCTGCACCTGTTCCAGAACGAAGATGTACAGCTGCAAATCGGCGGTTCCGACCAATGGGGGAATATCACGAGTGGTCTTGATCTGATTCGTAAAAAGGAAGGATCTGAAGCGAAGGCGTACGGTCTGACCATTCCACTTATGCTCAAATCCGATGGAACCAAGTTTGGTAAAACAGCTGGCGGCGCAATCTGGCTTGATCCGAACAAAACGACACCGTTTGAATTCTACCAGTTCTGGGCGAATACAGATGACCGTGATGTGATCAAATACTTGAAATACTTTACCTTCCTGAGCAAAGAAGAAATTGAAGCTTTGGCTGAAAAGGTAGAGACAGAGCCGCACAGACGCGAAGCACAGAAAGCACTTGCGGAAGAAATGACAAAATTCGTTCACGGCGAAGAAATGCTTGAACAGGCTAAACGTATTACAGCGGCGCTGTTCAGTGGTGATATCCGTTCCCTGACGGCAGACGAAATCGAGCAGGGCTTCAAGGAAATGCCTACCTTTGAAACGGACGGCGAAGCCAAAAATATTGTGGATTGGCTCGTGGATCTGGGTCTAGAGCCATCCAAGCGCCAGGCGCGTGAGGATGTCACCAAAGGTGCGATTTCCATGAATGGTGAGAAAATCACCGAACTTGAATTCACGGTGTCGGCAGAACACGCCATTGGCGGTAAATTCATCATTATCCGTAAAGGTAAAAAGAATTACAGCCTGGTTAAACTTCAATCCTAGTACAACTACAGAAACAAAAAGACCGTCTTCCATCTCTGTCAGACGACAGAGCGGAGACGGTCTTTTGTATAACAAGTCATTGCTTGACCTATTTTATTGATTAACAATCGCCGTGATTTCTTCATCCAGATCAAGTCGTACGTTCTCACGGTACGCCCGAATGTTGTATTCGCTGTGCAGGTAACGAAGAATCGCTTCAATCATATTGGACTCTACCAGATATTGACTACGGCCTTGAATCCAAACTTCAGCGGAATAACCTGTATCTTCTTCCCAGCTCAGTTCTACATTCACATCGGTTGGACGTACACCCTTACGTTCTGCCATATGAATACAGATTGCATTCACAATTTCATCCATGCTCAGAACCATAGAGATTAGTACCGTCCGTTTCTGTTACGGTCATCATCACGATCATTGCGGCGGTCATAACGGCCATCCGCTGCAGGTTTACGACGATTTGTAATGGCTCTGAAGAGTGCCATAGCCAGCATAACAATCAACATGATTGCTGCAACGTTCACGAGCAATCCAAGGATGTTACCCAGAGCGCCCATGCCACCGAACAATCCGCCGAACATCATACCCGCAAGACCACCTAGCATCATGCCTTTCATGAATCCGCCGCCACCGCCGAAGAATCCACCACCACGAGTTGCAGCTGCACCAGTACCGGAGTTATTACCGGAATTGGATTGATTCACGTTGCTGTTGGAGTCGGATTTCTTAGGTGTGTTGGTATAACTTTTTGTACCGGATTTGAATCCGCCACCACGTCTTGCATCCGCAGAATCCGGATTCGTTACTCCCACTGTTGCGAATAATAATGTAAAGGCCATAAATACCATCATTAGATGTTTAACTCCGAATTTTTTCTTCATTGTAAAGATCGTAACCCCCCGATTAATTTGTTTGATTCGCCCATAATTGGACCTTACTCAAGTAATACGGTTAACCTACAGGAACGTTTCAAATTTTTATTAAATTTCAGAAACGCTTGGACTGGGGTCTTGAATTGCAGCTTGACCATCAAGCAATTGGGTAACCCAATGACACCATTCCAGACCTGTTTGCGCATGCATTAACCCTTTTTGTACCAGGATGTAGCTTCCAAAATCTCGATTGCCTACACGAAGATTATCCAGAGGTATACGTGACTTCAGATCCTCGAAGTACCGTATACGTTCCATAAACCAGCTTTTACGCTCATTCAGAATGCGTCTCATGCTTCCGTCTTCCGCTATGCCAACACACAAAATACGCAAATTAAATTCATCGCGTGTAACCGGTGCGGTAACCGGAGTGATCATCCATTCCAATAGCTTTTCAATGCCTTTTTCCGTAACCGCGTACATTTTCTTATCCGGTTTGTCAGACTGTTGTACCCAGCGGGAGGCCAATAACTCATCGTTTTCCATCTTGGACAGGAGTGGGTAGATCTGGCTGTGTTTTGCCTGCCAATGCGGCTGGATTTTCAGCATTAGATCATAGCCCGATGACTCCTCGCGGGTAAGCAGCCCGAGTAATCCGTAGGAAAGTATGTTCATGCACATGTCTCCTTAATATTAGGGCTGGGTCAGAGAAAACAATTGATTTTGCTTTCTTTGACCGCTTTCATAAAAGTGTACACTGAAACTGTATGGTTTGACAACCTGATCGAGCAACCGCCTTAATTTAGACAAAAAAAGTGCGAACCATAAGGTCCGCACTCCAAACCATTTAGAGAGATGCCTGTTGTCCATACCCTTCAGCGACAACATCAAGCTCACCTGTGGCAGAATCGATAACCATGCCGTGAACGGGTACATTGGGAGGAAGTAATGGATGCTTCTTGATCACTTCCACAGTTCCTTTTACCCCTTCTTCAACACTGTCAAACCCACGCAGCCACTTTTGCAGACGAATGCCGGAATTTTCAAGCGTAGACATGACCTCTTCTGAAACTCCACGTTCTGTCATGTGACCAATCATCGTTTCAGCATGCAGGGAAGCCATACCACATTCTGTATGACCTACCACCAATACCTCATCAGCGCCCAATTCATAGATAGCAACCAATACAGAACGCATAACACTACCAAAAGGTTGAGAGATAATGGCACCTGCGTTTTTGATGATTTTTACATCGCCATTTTTCAGATTCATCGCTTTCGGCAGCAGCTCTACAAGACGGGTATCCATACAAGTGATGATGACCATCTTTTTGGTTGGAAACTTGCTAGCCGTATACTTCTCGTATTCTTTAGTCTCGACAAATGATTTGTTGTAAGCCAAAATCTCTTGAATGTTATTCATGTCCATTGCCTCCTGTTATCCAATACGACGAGCACGGCCACTTGCAATTGATGCAGCTTGTCCTACGCGCCTTTTTGCTTTAATAATGTATCACGGTCAGCAAATGGCATTACTCCAACCTTATAGAGGTTGTTCAAAAAGTCCACTTTTGATTACAAATCATGCCCGAAGGGCATCATCAGCATCGAAGTTGAAATTCATTTCTATCTTCTCGGTAATGAAAACCAGACTTTTGGAACACGTATCTTGAGGAGGATAATGCGATTTGCCTCTGTTAAAAGTTGATTATACGCAATAGGAAAAGTATCATCAATAGGTGAATAAACTTTTTTTGAAGAGGTGAACGATAACAATGGATAAACAAACACAGGAACATTTGGAATCCTTCCGTAATCTGGCTCGTAAAATCAAGAGCTATCATGAAGCCATTGGTTTGCTTCACTGGGATCTGCGCACAGGTGCGCCCAAAAAAGGCGTTCCGACTCGTTCAGAGACGCTGGGTATGTTGTCCACCGAAGCATTCAAGCTGCAAACCTCGGCTGACATGAAAACCTACCTGGATGCATTGACTACTCCAGCAGTATTGGAACAACTCGAAGATATAGATCGTCGTCTGGTTGAAGATTGCAAGAAAGAGTATGATCGCAGTCAATCCGTACCACCTGAGAAAGTGCAAGCCTATACCGTACTCACGGCCAAATCCGAAACTGCTTGGGAAGATGCCAAGCATAACAGTGATTTTGCAGGGTTCTCCCCATATCTGACAGATATCGTTAAGCTCAAACAAGAGTTTATTGATTATTGGGGTGTAAAGGATACGCGTTACGATACGCTGCTTGATATGTACGAACCGGATCTGACCGTTGAAAAAGTGGATGCTGTATTTGCTCGGCTCAAAGCACGTTTGGTGCCTTTGCAAGAGAAAATTAATGCTTCGGACAACCAGCCCAATACAGAGTTCCTGAATCAGTTGTTTGACACCAAACAGCAGGAGAAGTTCAGTCTGTTCATCTTGGAACAAATGGGCTATGACTTTGAAGCTGGACGCTTGGACGAGAGTGTGCATCCTTTTGCAACGGGGCTTAACCCGGGTGATGTGCGGATCACAACACATTATCTGCAGGATGATGTAGCAAGCGCAGTCTTCAGTTCACTGCATGAGGGCGGACATGCCCTGTACGAGCAAAATATTGATGACAGTCTGGCGGGTACCCTTCTGGCTGAAGGAACGTCCATGGGAATTCATGAGTCTCAGTCCCGTCTTTGGGAGAACATGATTGGTCGCAGTCTGCCATTCTGGGAACGCTATTACAAAGATTTGCAGCAGCATTTCCCGCAACTGAGCGAAGTTGAACTGGAAGATTTCTATCGTGCAATCAACCGGGTGGAGAGTTCACTCATTCGGATTGAAGCGGATGAACTGACCTATAATCTGCACATTATTATCCGATATGAGATTGAAAAAATGTTATTCAACGATGGCTTGGAAGTGAAGGATCTGCCAGAGACCTGGAATGCGAAATACAAGGAATACCTTGGTATTATGCCAACGAATGATGGAGAGGGCGTTCTGCAGGATGTTCACTGGTCTGGTGGCGACTTTGGATACTTTGCTTCGTATTCTCTGGGCAATATGTATGCAGCACAAATTCTACATACATTGCGTAAGGAAATGCCGGAGTTTGATACCCTCATTGCCGAAGGTAATCTGATTCCGATTAAGGAATGGCTTACAGACAAGATCTACCGGCATGGGAAAAGTCGGACACCTTCCGAATTGATTGTTGCCGTAACGGGTGAAGAATTGAACCCGGATTATCTTGCTGATTACCTGGAAGCTAAATACGCCGAGATCTACAAGCTGTAGGTACCACATATATAACGTATTGAATAGCATTATGAATAGCGGAAGAGTCGGGCATCATTGCCCGGCTCTTTTTTTGCATTCAAGTTCTTAACCTTTTGTTGGGCAGCAGCATATCCATAATAGAGAGAAACTGCTGAAACCAGTGAAGGAGGGAAACAACATGAAATACACGCCATGGTTCGTCCGGGGCATCGTTATTCTGCTGATTATCATTGTGGCGCTTACCAGCTGTAATAAGGAAGAGAATGAAGCCAAAATTACGATTGGCGAAGTGACTCGCTCGGTATTTTACGCACCGGAGTATGTGGCTGTGGCTCAAGGCTTTTTTGAGGAGCAGGGACTTGAGGTGGATATTCAGACGACTGCTGGCGGTGACAAAACGATGGCGGCATTACTCGCAGGTTCGGTGGATATCGCCTTGGTAGGAGCGGAAACGTCCATATACGTCTATCAGCAGGGAGCGGAAGATCCGGTCATTAACTTTGCTCAACTCACCCAGACGGATGGTACTTTTCTGTTCGCACGTAACCCCGAAGGCAGCTTCGATTGGGAGCAACTGAGGAATTCCACATTTTTAGGACAGCGCAAAGGCGGCATGCCGCAAATGGCAGGGGAGTTCGCATTGAACAAACATGGCATTAATCCGCAGAGTGATCTGGAGCTGATTCAGAATGTGGACTTTGCCAACATTGCATCTGCTTTCGCCTCAGGCACGGGAGATTATGTTCAACTGTTTGAACCCCAGGCATCGATCTTTGAACAAGAAGGTCGAGGTAAGGTTGTAGCATCGTTTGGAGCAGAAAGTGGTGATCTGCCCTACACAGTTTTCATGACGAAACAGAGCTATATTAACGACAACAAGGATATCGTGCAAAAGTTTACGTACGGTCTGCACAAAGCGCAAGCGTGGGTAGATTCACATACGGCTGAAGAGGTTGCAGAAGTCATTACTCCTTTCTTCAAAGACATTGATCCAGCCATTCTGGTCAGCAGTGTAAATCGTTATAAAGAACAGGGCAGCTACGCTACGGACCCGATCATTGATGAAGAAGAGTGGAACAATCTGCTTGATGTTATGAGTGCTGCCGGAGAGTTGAAAGAACGCGTGGATATGAATGCAATTGTGGATAATGTCTATGCGAAAGAAGCTGCAAATTCAAAATAATGGGTATTCAGGAAAGGAAGTGAGCAGAATGCCTGAATCCGAAAGTGTGATCCGACTGGAGGGGATCTCTCAAGTATACGTCAGCGAGCGGGAAGCTTCATTGGTGATTGAAGACTTGAGTCTGGAGATCCAAAAAGGAGAGTTCATCAGCCTCGTTGGACCGAGCGGATGCGGGAAAACGACATTGTTGTCGATCATCGCCGGGCTGCTCACACCCACCCGAGGAGAGGTTAAGGTTAAGGGGAAACTCGTTGGCGGTCCCTCCGCACAGATTGGTTATATGCTTCAACAGGACTATCTGTTTCCATGGCGGACCATTCTCGATAATGCATTGATTGGTCTTGAACTGACAGGCAGATTGGATGTACGGAGTCGTGAGCGTGTACGGGAACTGCTGATCAGTATGGGCTTGGCCGGAACAGAGAATCAGTACCCTTCAGAGCTTTCAGGGGGCATGAGACAGCGGGTGGCTCTGGTGCGCACGCTGGCAACCGACCCGGGAATTTTATTGTTGGATGAACCATTCTCGGCACTCGATTATCAAACCAAGTTGCAATTGGAAGATCTGGTCTCGGACACGTTAAAACAGTTTGGCAAAACCTCTGTACTCGTCACCCATGATTTGTCTGAAGCCATTGCAGTCAGTGATCGCGTCATTGTACTTGATCGCAATCCTGGGCGCATTCGTCGTGAATTTATCATTCCCGATGAAATTCGGAAGGCTCAGCCATTCCATGCCAGGGAGCAAGAAGGGTTCAATGCATTGTTTCAGGCATTATGGAGTGAACTGGATCAGCCCGGGGGAGGTGAGAAAGACGCGTGAATCAAACGAATCCGAAGCAGGAAAAGCGTGACGAATGGATGGGACAGCTGCATCGGAATCATATTCAGCAGGTGGCCAGATGGCGACATCAAGTTCTTGCCGTACAGTTATCTATGCTCGTATGTATGTTCTTGTTATGGGAAGTGGCGGGCAGGCTCCGTTGGATCGATGTACTGTTATTCAGTTATCCAAGCAAGATATTTGCACAGATTGGCAAGGATATCGCTAGTGGCGAATTATGGGCGCATGTTGGGGTAACCGTAGGGGAAACGGCCGTTGGTTTTTTACTGGGGACACTCGTTGGAACTTTGCTTGCGGTTTTAATTTGGTGGTCTCCTTTTTTGTCCAAAGTGCTGGACCCCTATATGGTTGTGTTCAATAGTATGCCAAAGGTAGCACTCGGCCCAATCTTTATCGTTATGTTCGGCGCAGGTTTTACAGCCATTGTCATGACCACGTTGTCCATCACCGTCATTATTACAACACTGGTGGTGTATAACAGCTTTAATGAAGTGGATCCCAATTATATTAAAGTGATTCGTACGTTTGGTGGAGACCGTTCCGAGATTTTTACGAAAGTTGTATTGCCAGCTTCTTTTCCGGCGATTGTATCCACCTTGAAAGTGAATGTAGGCATGGCCTGGGTGGGTGTAATTGTAGGGGAGTTTTTGGTCGCCAAACAAGGGCTTGGTTATCTCATTATCTATGGATTCCAAGTATTCAACTTCACGCTTGTGTTATCAAGTCTGTTAATTATTGCAGCAGTTGCAACGGCCATGTATCAACTTGTTGTCTATGCAGAGCGCAAATTGCTGGCTGGGCGCAGATAATGTGGCTATGTTTTGTTCGTTTGATGAACGTTTATATATGTATACAATTTCACAAGGGGTGTCACGTTGCCCGATACCGTAAAATCAAGTACCATATTTAGTATGAATATTCCGCGCTGATCCGGAATGAATGCGATGATTGGAGAAGAGGGCCTTGAGGTTCTGTCGCAACGATTTAACTTGCCAGCGTCCCTCATTCGGGGCGTATTGCTGTGACCGGCATGCATGCGCATGTCGGTTGATGTCGTCTAGTTTACACTTGGACGAGACATACTAGTCATGATAAATGAATGAGGCGACGAGCTGGCTAACAATTTTTTTACAGCTTAGAGGAGATGGAATGTTAAATGGGTTTTAGGGTAATTAAAACCGCAATCGCCGCATTAATGGCTGTGTTGATTGCGGACTGGTGCGGCTTGCCAGGACCAACCTCAGCAGGATTGCTTGCCATTCTTGGGGTGGATGTAACGAGAAAACGAAGTATTCGCACCATATCGGCGAGGTTCTTTGCTTCAGTCGTTGGACTTCTATTTGCAAGTGTACTTTTTCACTTTCTAGGATTCCATTACTGGGTACTGGCCGTATACATATTGATCGCATTCCCGGTTATTGTCCGGGTGGGCTTCAAGGAAGGTATTGTAACAGGTTCAGTCGTTGTGTTTCGCGTGTTCAGCGGCGGAGAGATGGACGTGAATGTTGTCCTCGTACAAATTGCTTTGTTACTGATTGGTCTTGGTTCCGCAATGGCGGTTAACCTGGCCTATATGCCAGCAGCAGATCCACAGATGCTGCGCATTCGTAAACGGATCGATGAACTCTTTTCGAAGATTTTCAAAGAATTCGCGGCGACGCTGCGTAATCCCAATGAAGCATGGGCGGGTAGAGAACTGATTGAAGCAGATAAAGCGATTCTGGGTGGTATTGATGCAGCCAAGCGTTCTCTGGAGAATCAGGTGATTCATCCGAATGAGGAATGGAGCGTCTACTTCTATATGCGCAAAACGCAGCTCGACTCCATCCAGCACATGATGCATCTGGTGTCCCAGATCTATCAGAAGATGCCACACGCGGAAATGGTCTCGGAACTGTTCGATCAGCTCAGTCAGGATGTACTTACTGAATCCTACACCGGACGAACTGAAAAACTTCTTGCGAATGTGCAAGAAGAATTCAAACGTATGGAGCTGCCGGATACAAGGGAAGAATTCGAGATTCGTTCCGCAATTCTCCAGTTGTGCCGTGAACTCGCGCTGTATCTGAAAGTCGCGAAGAAGGACAAAGCACCGTCCCCAATATCGGACCGGTCCCAATCTACAAACGAATAATAGAAAATAGTTGTCACCCTAGACGAATGCCCTGCATACACTTGTAGTGAATGATTGTATGGAGGAGGTTTAAAGATGTCATTGAGTCATAAACATCAATGTAGAGAGATTATCACGAAGGCGATCTGCGGCAAAGGTCGTAAGTTCTCTACCGTAACACATACCGTGACTCCGCCAAATGGTCCGACAAGTATTTTGGGGGCTTGGATTATCAACCACCAATATGAAGCCGTATCAGCGGGTGACGGAATTGAAGTTATTGGTACTTACGATATCAACATTTGGTATTCCTATGACAAGAATTCGCAGACGGATGTAGCCAAAGAAACGGTGTCGTATGTAGAACATGTGCCTTTGTCCTATCTGGACCCGAAACACCGGACTTCCACAGTGGAGGTATCTGCGGATGCAACGCAGGAACCTAGCTGTGTGGAAGCCACAGTATCGGCGGGTGGAAGCAGTGTAATTATCCGGGTAGAACGGGAATTCGCTGTAGAACTCGTTGCCGAAACCAAAGTTTGTGTGAAGGTCTGCACAGATGGTTGCGGTGATTACGAAGACAAGGATTATGAATTTGGCAGTGGTGATGGAGATTATGACGATCTCGATCCCGACCTGCTCGACGATGAGCTGTGAGATTGACTCAAGTATTTGATAACCTAAGGTATCATATGCGCCAGAAGGCGCGGTGAAGAGGGCGTAAGCCCTCTTTCTTCTTAAATATTGAAAAATGGGTGGTAACGAGCCTCGCAATGCGCATGGAATACCTTTCACGGGAAGGCTCCGCATTGCGGGGTTATTTTTATTTTGTTGCATGATCGGGTAGGGGGAGACGTTATGAATGTGATGGAACAAGCGGAGGAGGCATTACGCCGATATGAAAGGATGACCTCCGGAGAACGTACAGAACGGTTGAAACAGGCAGGCATTGAAGTATTGTCACTGCGCGATCGGCGCAAACGAGAACCAGGCTTGCGTGTACGCTATGATGTAGAGATAAGTTGTCTGCAGGCGATCCGGATCAAACGCAAGGATACGAGTGGCATGGGAGGGGCGCAGGAAACGCTGTTGGAGCGTGAAACGAGTTCAACCTTGTTTAAGCGCATAGAACGACTTGCGATCAAAACGCTGTACACACTGGGACTGGATCATGGAGCCGTTCGAATGGAATCCTCAGGGAATGGTGGTTGTGCAGTCATTTCGATCGATCCGAGTCCGTGGAAAGGGGTGACGAACCTCGCGGCTACCTACAGAGAAAGCTGGAAGCAGCATCAGGAACTGCTGGATGAGGAGCAGCGTCGCAGACCTATTCCCATACTTGGCATGGACCCTGAGTTTCTTCTGGTACAGATGCCAGAATCCAAAATCGTCCCCGCCTCCAGATTTCTGGAACGTACCGGAATGGCAGGCTGTGATTCCGTGACAATGGGTGGGCGGCGCATCTACCCGGTTGCCGAATTACGGCCCGCTCCCAGCTCCGAACCAAGAGAGCTACTGGCTCATCTGATGAGGGCATTTGCAGCAGCTTCCCGCAGCATTAGCGATCACTCGCTCATCTGGCAGGCAGGGGGGATGCCACAGCGGGGGTTACCTCTTGGTGGTCATATTCATTTTAGCGGCGTGAACCTTACCGGGGAACTGCTCCGCACACTGGACAATTATCTGGCATTGCCACTGGCGTTTCTTCAGGACCCGCGTGGATCGGGAAGACGTCCACGTTATGGAGCGCTTGGTGATTTTCGCCTGAAATCCTACGGTGGGTTTGAGTATCGAACGTTACCCAGCTTTCTTGTGTCACCCCTTGTTGCAAAGGGCGTTGTGGCATTGGCAGGTTTAATCGCTAGCGGGTATACTCAATTACTGCGGCGTCCGTTGGAGAAAGCGGAGGTTCACACCGCTTTTTATGAAGGAAAGCGTGAAGTGATCAAGGAACACATTCCAGCTCTGGCAGATGATCTGAAGAGATTGGAGGGATATGCACGTTATGAACGGTATGCGTCTCCATTACTCCTTCAATTAAAATTGGGAAGAACCTGGGATGAGAGCCGGGATATCCGTAAACTCTGGAATATTCGGGCAGGTTCATGAAGAACGGACGTTTTTTTGATATAATAAGAAACAAGTCTTTTATAAGTAGTAATTACGGAAGATATGGAGCAGCAACCTTTGAAGGAAGTGGCGAATAGCCAAAACATAAGGCGGAGGCGCAAACACGGTGCCTGACCGTCTTATTGTCCTTCCAAGACGCGTTTCTTCCTGACATTATAGGAACGGGATGGAGGATATTCATCATGGCTCAGTATACGCCAATGATTCAACAATATTTGCAAGTGAAGGCCGAAGCACAAGATGCTTTTCTATTTTTTAGACTGGGTGACTTCTATGAAATGTTCTTCGAGGATGCGATTAATGCTGCTCGTGAACTTGAGATCACGCTGACTGCACGTAACGGAGGCACGGATGACAAAATTCCGATGTGCGGTGTACCTTATCATTCGGCTGACAATTACATACAGCGTCTGATTGAAAAAGGCTATAAAGTTGCGATATGTGAACAGATGGAAGATGCGAGTGT
Organism: Paenibacillus sp. CB74; assembly: GCF_055687625.1. Taxonomy (NCBI): domain Bacteria; kingdom Bacillati; phylum Bacillota; class Bacilli; order Caryophanales; family Paenibacillaceae; genus Paenibacillus; species Paenibacillus sp. CB74. Next base: position 1,269,061 of record NZ_CM146009.1, read on the forward strand.
AACCAAAGGCATGGTACGACGTGAAATTGTTCGTGTGGTTACACCCGGAACGGTAATGGAAGGCAAAACACTAGGGGACAAATCCAACAACTACATGGTGTGTCTTACTGGTAATCAAAATACGCTCGCGCTCGCAGCCTGTGATCTGTCAACGGGTGAGTTGTATGTGACATCCGTACCCTATTCCAAAGAATGGCTTAAAGATGAAATCGGCATCTACGAACCATCGGAGCTGGTGGGGGATGCAGCGCTGCTTGAAACGGTAGAAGCCGAGGCATCTCCAATCGGTCGCCCTGTGGTCTACACGTCATGGACAAAGAATAAGGAAGATTTGGTCCGGCAGCAGTTTGGTGAGGCTGTGTGGGCAAGATTAGAACCTGAACGTCAAGCGTGCATTGCACGTCTTTTCTCCTATCTGAGTGAGACACAGAAACGCTCTCTGGGACAATTAACCCAAATCTCAACGTATGAGCCAGATCATTATATGATCTTGGACCCGTTTACCCGCCGGAACCTGGAATTGGTTGAAACCGTGCGTGAACGCTCCAAAAAAGGTTCATTACTCTGGTTGCTTGATCGGACCGAGACGTCCATGGGTGCAAGAATGCTGCGTCGCTGGGTCGATAAGCCATTATTGCAAAAAGGGAAGATTAATGAGCGTCTTGAAGCAGTGGATACGTTGTACAACCAGTTTATATTGCGTGAGGACCTGCGGGCAGAACTCAAAGATATCTATGATCTGGAGCGCTTGGTTGGCCGGATTGCGTTTGGTAATGCCAATGGTCGTGACCTGAATGCGCTCAAATCATCACTGGAGAAAATTCCAGGACTTCGTCAGCATTGCGCAGGATCATCTTCCGCAACACTTCAGCATATTGCCGAAACGATGGATGATTGCAATGATCTGCTTGAAGCGATCGGGCAAGCCATTGTGGACGAGCCGCCTGTATCCGTAAGGGATGGAGGCCTGATTCGTGAAGGGTACCATGAACGTCTGGATGAATTGCGTGAGGCTTCGGTTAACGGGAAACAGTGGATTGCGGAGCTTGAAGCGCGAGAACGCGAGGCGACAGGCATTCGATCGCTGAAGATTGGATATAACAAAGTGTTTGGTTATTATATCGAGATCACCAAGTCCAATCTGTCATCACTGCCGGAGGGACGTTATGAACGTAAACAGACACTTGCCAATGCAGAACGTTACATTACGCCGGAGTTGAAGGAAAAAGAGACGCTTATTCTCGAAGCTCAGGACAAAATGGTTGATATTGAGTATGGACTGTTCGCAGAACTGCGCGAGCGGCTGAACAAAGAGATTGCAAGATTGCAAAAGCTGGCTGAACAGGTAGCCGAAATTGATGTGTATCAATCTTTTGCGGTGATTAGTGCTGAGCGAAACTTTGTACGGCCTACATTGACCGACGGTTATGATCTGGTTGTGGAAGAAGGACGCCATCCGGTGGTCGAGGCGGTCATGCGAGATGGTGCATTTATTGCCAATCACACGGCAATGACCAAGGAAGAGGCCCGTATTCTGCTGATTACTGGACCGAATATGGCTGGTAAGAGCACATATATGCGACAAGTCGCTTTAATTTCCATTTTGGCGCAAGTGGGTTGTTTTGTGCCTGCGGGTCAAGCGGAGGTGCCGATCATGGATCGCATTTTCACACGAATTGGTGCAGCGGATGATCTCATTGGTGGACAAAGCACATTCATGGTGGAGATGGCTGACATTCAGGTCATGACGGATAAAGCAACACCACGCAGTCTGATTATAATCGATGAATTGGGACGGGGAACATCAACCAGTGAAGGCATGGCTATTGCTCAGTCTGTTATTGAATATGTACATGATATCATCGGCTGTAAAGCCCTCGTATCCACACATTTCCATGAGCTTGCTCATCTGGAGGAGAGTCTGGACAAGCTGGCAAACTACTCGATGGCGGTACAGGAGAGCGGTGACAAGGTTAATTTCCTGCGCAAACTGATTGCCGGAGCAGCCAGCAGCAGTTATGGTATCTATTGTGCACGCCTTGCAGGTCTGCCTGATAGCATTATTGAGCGGGCGAATGGACTGTTGCATGGATTCGAACATGCGGCTGCGCAAGTAGCGGTGGGTAGTGAATACATCGGAAACGAGAAGCAGGAAGCAGGCTTGAGATTAAAAGATGGAGAGCTCCAACACACGGATTCAGCGTCTATACTCCGGGAGCATGATACTGCGGAAAGTGCAGATTACACATTTCCTATTGAAGATTCAACCGGAGCTGGGAAGCAGAATACCAAGAAATCTAACAGCAAAGCACAGTCCAGAGCAAGCCATTCGGATGTGGTTCAACTGTCCATCTTTGGGGATGATGAGCCGAACGTGGCAACGAAAACGGATGTAGTTGTGGTGGAAGATAAGCCAGCACGAGAATTCATACGGACGATGAAAGATATCGATGTCATGAACATGACGCCTCTTCAGGCGATGCAGATATTAAATGATCTCAAATTGAAGGCACAGCAATTATCCTGAATATAAGGGAGGGGAAAACCTGTGGCGAAAATACATGTGCTAGATGAACATATTGCCAACCAGATTGCGGCTGGTGAGGTGGTCGAACGACCTGCTTCAGTCGTCAAGGAGTTGCTTGAAAACTCGGTGGATGCAGGCGCCACCAAGATTGAGGTGACTGTGGAAGAGGGCGGACTCCTCAGTATTCGTGTCAAAGACAATGGGTCAGGTATCGAGCCAGAGGATATGGAAACTGCCTTTTATCGTCATGCAACCAGCAAAATAGCCCATGGACGAGATCTGTTCCAGATCACAAGTCTTGGATTTCGCGGGGAAGCCCTGGCGAGTATTGCCGCAGTCTCCAAGGTAGAGGTGTTATCGGCAAGTAACAATGACGGGCGGGGGCGCCGCATTGTAATTGAAGGCGGGAACCTTGTCTCTCATGAAGATGCGACCTCGCCCCAAGGTACAGATTTTGCAGTGAAAGAACTTTTTTACAATACACCAGCCAGACTCAAATATATGAAAACGATCCAGACGGAACTCGGACATATATCTGATGTTCTATACCGAATGGCGATGTCACATCCAAACATTTCGTTCAGATTGCGCCATAATGAGAATGTTTTGCTACAGACGTTGGGCAACGGCGATCTGCTGCAAGTGGTAGCAGCGATCTATGGGACAAGTGCTGCCAAAGCGATGCTTCCTATTCAGGGAGAAAGTCTGGATTACCGGGTGAGCGGGCTGATCAGCCTGCCAGAATGGACACGAGCGAATCGTGGTGGTATGTCGACGATCGTTAATGGACGATTTGTTCGCAATTACGGTCTCAATCAGGCGATTCTCAAAGCCTACCATACCTTGCTGCCCATCAATCGCTTCCCGCTTGTCGTGGTGCAGTTGGAGATGCATCCCTCTCTTGTGGATGTGAACGTGCATCCGGCCAAGTTGGAGGTACGTTTTAGCAAGGAACCAGAACTCTATGAATTTGTGGAGACGACGTTGAGGGGAATCCTCCGGCAGGAAGTATTGATTCCGCAGGTCAAAAAGCAGCAGATTCGACGCGGAGATGATAGTTCCTTTATTCAGGAACAATTCCTCTTTCCGCGTGGTCCGCAGAAAGACCAGTCTGATGCAGAAGGGTATGGGCAACAAGGTCCACTTGGGAAACCTTCTAATGCATTGTTAAAGTTGACTACGGAAGATGATGATCTGGATTTGGATGCTCCGGCGGATCTGTCCGCTGTACAGCCGTTATCTGAACAGGGACAAACCGTGCCGCTGCCCGAAGCTCCACCTGAGGTTACACACCCCCCTGAGCAGTTAGAAAGTTGGAACGGGCATATTTTGCAGAAGGGGTCGAGTCATGATGGAGGGCAGACAAATGCTAACGTGCAGGAAGCTACTAAAGAGGTAAGTGCAAGTTCTTCCGAAGCTTCTCCAAAGTCTGACCTGTCTTCTCAAGATCGTGTAGCAGCAGAGAAACCGCTGACTGATGGCAAACCGACTACCTACCAGTCCGATTCCGTAACTTTGCCGGTTAGGGAAGCACGCTCACCCTTCAATCCGTCTTCGAGTGTGAGAACTGAACGGACGTGGAAAACTTCAGGTTTGCCTGATGCCACGAAACTTGCTGCGGCCATTAAATCGGATGCATCCATGCCGGCATTTCCGGAGCTGAGCCTCATTGGACAGCATCATGGTACGTATTTAATCGCGCAAAATGACCAAGGTTTATATTTGATTGACCAGCACGCCGCTCATGAACGTGTGAATTATGAATATTATTACGAGAAATTCGGCAACCCTGCTCAAGCCTCACAAGAGTTACTGCTGCCGATTACTTTGGAATTCACACCTTCGGAGACGGAAAAACTGAAAACAAGGCTGGCCTGGTTCGAGCAGGCCGGTGTATATTTGGAGCATTTTGGTGGACAGACGTTCCGTGTTCGTTCCCATCCGTTCTGGTTCCCCAAAGGGGATGAGAAAGACATTATCGAAGAGATGTCCGAATGGGTTCTAAGCGAACGCAGCATAGATGTGGCCAAGATGCGAGAAGCTGCATCCATCATGTGTTCCTGCAAAGCGTCCATCAAAGCCAATCAGAAGCTGACGGATCAGGAAGCAGAAGTACTGATTCAGCGTCTGGGTTCATGTCGTCAGCCCTACACCTGTCCACATGGGCGGCCGATTGTGGTTTCATTTTCAACGTATGATCTGGAAAAATTATTTAAACGAGTGATGTAGCTATTTAGGGGGACATTATGTATATTACAACCGGTGACAAGGAGATTACCTCTCAGGTGGAGCGTGCGCGTAAGCTTGCCGAAACGACAGGAGGTACCTACGTACCGCGCAATAGAACGTCTTTACCCAGACTGATTGAACATTATGGTATCAATGAAATATTAGTGGTACTCAATGGCAGAGCCCGTCTGTTTCGCAAAGATGCAACGGAGCTTGAGTTTCACCCCAGTATGGGATTTGTTCGCGCTAAACGTGTTCTAAGAGGCGAAGCTGATCCCATGCTGGAAGCTGGTGCGGTACTTGAAGGGGACACCATTGTTGATTGTACCGCTGGACTTGGTTCTGATGCGCTGGTATTTTCGGTTGCGGCTGGGTTGAGTGGACGGGTCATCGCCTGCGAAAGTTCTCAACCACTCTATACACTGTTGCTGGAGGGCATGTCGCATTATAAGAGCAATCAACCCTTGGTGGATGAGGCTTTTCGGCGGATAGATCTGCGGCATGTGGATCATCTTGATTTACTGCGTTCCATGCCAGATCGAAGCTGTGACACTGTATATTTTGACCCCATGTTCCGTGAACCGATGATGGATTCTAGTGCGATACAGCCCTTGCGAGATTATGCGAATGCTCATGCGCTGGATGAAGAGAGCATTATGGAAGCGAGACGGGTCGCCCGTAAAAGGGTAGTGATGAAAGAAAAGCGCGGCAGCGCGGAGTTTGACAGGCTCGGATTTGAAATACTTGATCGAGCGAATGCAAAAACCCTGTACGGAGTGATTAATGTTGAACGTGGAAGTTAAACCAAAACCCAAACTGCTTGTGCTGGTTGGACCAACAGCAGTAGGCAAAACAAGAATGAGCATCGAGCTTGCCCAAGCTTTCGATTGTGAGATTATCTCAGGGGATTCGATGCAGGTATATCGTGAAATGGATATCGGAACTGCTAAAATTACCTCTGAAGAAATGAAGGGTGTACCTCATCATCTCATTGATATTCATGAACCGGAGTACCCTTACTCCGTGGCCGAGTTCCAAGAGAGCTGCACCCGATTGATTTGTGAAATCCATGAACGTGGTAAAATGCCTTTTATTGTAGGTGGCACCGGTCTGTATGTGGAATCGGTATGTTACGGCTTCCAATTTTCCGATAGTGGTTCGGATGAAGCGTTCAGGGAGCAACAATTCAGCTATGCGGAGCAATATGGCGCACAGGCCCTTCATGATCGTCTAAGGAGAGTTGATCCGGTCAGTGCAGATCGTCTGCATCCGAATGACCAAAGGCGAATTGTGCGTGCGCTTGAGATTCATCACCTCACAGGCGAGAAGTGGTCTGATCAGCTGGCAGTACAGAAGAAAGAGTCGCCTTATGACCTTCTTATTGTTGGTTTGACAATGGATCGGCAGAAGTTATACGCCCGGGTAGAAGAGCGGATTGATCTGATGATCGAACAAGGTCTGGTAGATGAGGTGAAATCCTTGTTGGAACGGGGCGTGGCGAGAGGTCATATTTCCATGCAAGGGCTGGGATATAAGGAAATTGCAGCGTTCTTGCAAGGGGAAGTGAGTTGGGAAGCTGCGGTTGAGTGGTTAAAGAGGGATACGCGCCGGTTTGCCAAAAGACAGCTGTCCTGGTTCCGCCATATGAAGGATATTGAATGGGTAGACATGACGGATACCCAGGATTTTGAAGGGAAATACAAGCAAATAAGTGAATTGATTACACAAAAATTTGATTGATTTGAGCGATGATTAGTATTCTTCTGACAGGCATCGATTAGATCAAGATATGTAAACCTCTACCTTTTGGTCATCAGAAGGATAGAGGTTTTTATGTATCACTAGAATAGGTGTAAGAGATTAAAAATTCGCCAAACAATGAATAAATGAGCTTTAAAATGAAGAGTTTGTCCCTCTTTTGCAAAACTGGCAAGCGGTGTATAATGGATAAGTCTTCTATTTGTTTGCCTTGCCAAGAATGGGTGTAAAATAGCAGACAAGGGGTTTTTGTGGATTATATGAAACTGTTCATGATATAATAGCACGAAAGCTACTCAGCGATATTGAATATTACTTGAACACGAATTCAAATGAACCAATGGGGGTACGGCTAATGAACAAGTCCATCAACATCCAAGATACGTTCTTGAACCAACTGCGGAAAGAAAATATTCCTGCTACGGTCTATCTGACCAACGGCTTCCAAATCCGCGGGACGATCAAGGCATTTGACAATTTTACGATCGTCATCGACAGCGACGGACGCCAGCAAATGGTCTACAAGCATGCCATCTCCACGTTCACGCCGCAACGCAGCGTATCGCTGATGCAGCAAGATAATAGCGGCGAAGCTTAAAAAAATTACGAAACCTTTTCACCAACCATTTCGTCTACAAGTATAGGTATTGAAACAGAGCAACCTGAATAAAGGGTTGTTCTTTTCATTCCGGGCAAAATATGTTTAATATATGCTTGAGCCAACAGACGAATAGAAATTATGCAACTGAAAGGGAGTCAGGAGGTAACATGCCAAACGATCCGTTGTCGAGGTCTAATAATCGCAACAACAATAACAAGTCACCCAAAAAAGCGAAGCCAAAGACCTCTAAAAAGAAAAAAATTACGGGTAAACGCGTTGGATGGACACTGTTTTTCACAATGGCAATCGCCATATTCTGTGCACTAGGCGGATATTTATTTATTATGGTGAGTGGTGAAAATCTGCTCAAAGCCAACAAGGACAAAACTACAATTAATGAAACTTCAAAAGTATATGATCGCAATGGCCAATTAATGGGGGAGCTATCCATTCAGAAGCTGGAACCCGTCAAAGAAGATGATATTCCTGAGCTGGTGAAGCAAGCCTTTGTTGCAACAGAGGATAAGCGATTCTACGATCATCAGGGCGTGGACATCTGGTCCATTGGGCGTGCGGCGGTTAAGGATGTCATGGCTCGTTCCATGGTGGAAGGTGGTAGTACACTAACCCAGCAGCTTGCCAAGAACATGTTCTTGTCCCGTGACAAAACGTTCTTCCGTAAAGCAACGGAAGTATCCATTGCCATGGCATTGGAGCGCAAGTACACCAAAGACGAAATCCTGACGATGTATCTGAACCGGATTTTCTTCGGTCATCAGCGTTACGGGATTAAAGCGGCATCTGAATTTTATTTTGGAGTTACCGATCTCAAGAAGTTGAAGTTGTGGCAAATTGCTACATTGGCAGCCATGCCGAAAGGCCCTTCTGCCTATAACCCGGTAAGCAATCCAAACGACTCCAAAGCACGCCGTGGTGTGGTATTACAGCTGATGTATGAACAAGGCTACATTACCAAGGCGGAGATGGATGAAGCAAAAGAGATTAACTATAACTACAAGCGACCAGAGAAAGACATGAAGTATCAAGCCTTTATAGATTATGTGCTCCGTGAAGCTGAACGCGTAACAGGTAAAACGGAAGATGATCTGAATATTGGCGGATACAAAATCTATACAACCATGGATGCACAGGCTCAAACAGCCATGGAAACTGCCTTTACAGACGATAGTCTGTTCGAGGCAAGTAAAGACGATCAACAGGTTCAAGGTTCCATGGTCATCATGAACCACGAGAATGGCAGTCTCGTTGCCCTCCTGGGTGGACGTGATTATCAGACTAAAGGTTATAGCCGTGTAACGCAGAGTCGAAGACAGCCGGGTTCTGCTTTTAAACCAATTGTGTCTTATGCACCGGCGCTTGAAACAGGAAACTACAGTGCCAACTCGGCGCTGAGCAATGCGAAGCAATGTTTTGGTAACTACTGTCCCGGTAATTTGCATGGATATTCTTCGACGATCAGTATGACAGATGCCATTACGAAATCGGAAAATATTCCTGCGGTTTGGTTACTTGATAAAATCGGCGTTAACACAGGTATTAATTTTGCCAAGAGTGTAGGTATACAGCTGACAGATGAAGACAAAAACTTGGCAATTGCCCTCGGTGGTCTGAGTAAAGGGACAAATACACTGGAAATGGCGCAAGCCTATAGTGCATTTGCCAATCTCGGAGAATACCGTCAAGCCTATTCGATTAAGGAAATAAAGGATAGCGCAGGCAAAACCACGTATAAACACGATAACTCGGACACCACGCGTGTCATGAGCGAGCAAAATGCGTATCAGCTTACACAGATGCTGCAGAATGTTGTTAATGATGGTACGGGACGTTCGGCACGTCTGGATCGTCCGGTAGCGGGTAAAACAGGAACGGTTCAAAGTGGTATCTCTGGGAACAGTGCCAACCGTGATGTATGGTTCGTTGGATACACACCGGAATGGACTGCCGCAGTCTGGATGGGCTATGACAATCCGGATGCCAATCATATGCTTAAGAACAGCAGTAAGCTGTCAGCAGCTTTCTTTGCCAAAGTCATGGGGGATGCGTTAAAAGGCGTTCCAGTGAAGCAATTCAAAACACCGGCTGGAGGGCAGGCACCTCCGCCAGTAGAAGAACCAGAACAACCAGCCCTATCCGTTAGTGGTCTGAGTGGATCATACGATCCAAATGCTCAAACAGTCTCACTGAGTTGGACTGGAACAGGTGACACGAGCACTCCATATCGGGTGTATCGTAAAGAAACCTCCGAAGGCCAGTTTACGCATCTCATTGATTCAGTGGGATCGACCAGTGCACAAGATTTAAGTGCATTGCCTGGCCTGACCTATGAGTACTATGTGACAGCTTACGACTTGGCATCAGGACAGGAGACGGATCCTTCGAACACCATTTCCCTGATGATTGAAGCGCAGGAAATGCCACCAGAGGAACCTGATCCTGGTATAGACCCTGATACAGAAATAAATCCTGAGCAGCCAGGTACGGAGAATCAGGACAATGGTTCGCCGGATAATGGCAACTCGAACGGTAATAACGGAAATGGGAATGAAAATGGCAACAACGGAAATGGGAATGGTAATAACGGCAATAATGGAAACAATGGTAATAACAGCGGAGCCGGCCAAGGTAACGGTCAACCTGGTGGAGGAAACACGACCCCACCTGGTCAGGGGACAACAGAGCCAGGCGGTACAGGTGAAGGCTCTGATGATGGGGCCGTAACAACACCGGGCGAGGTTGTAACTCCAGACAGCGGAACGAGTGGTGACACTGGAGGAACAGACGAACCTGCAGATTCTCAAGCTGGAACTGGCGGCTAAACCAGTAAATAACTAAATAGCTGCATGAATTAAACTGCTTCCCGGAATTTCGGTGAAGCAGTTTTTTTGGTTATACGAACCTTCTTTAATAGAAGATCATTTAATGAATAGGTGGGACAAAGCTTGATTTTGAGTGTATACCTTAAATATGGTAAGCTGTAACTATTCGTAATACGTTGTGCAAGGTGGGCCAGAGCGCTGGAATTTATCATGCGGACGTTATTACATTGTTCACCAATAACATCAGAGCAGGTCACGGACCTGTAGTCGGCAAAGAGGGGTTCGTATGAAACGGAAATTCGGGGACCGCGCGAACTGGCGCCGGATTACGAACCGACAATTCACATGCCGGTTCGTTCAATCCAAAATTTTCACAGGTTATATTACGTTGTACACCATACAGGATTTGAAAGAACCTCTGTGGAAAACATATGGAGGCAGTACCTTCTGTATTGCAGATAAAGGGTATTCTTGGCTGCAATACTACCCGAAGGGAGAGCATTTCGTTGTTACAGCGATGTTTGATGATCAGGAGCGGATTGTGGAATGGTATATTGATACATGTCGCAGTCAGGGTATAACCGATCAGGGGGTACCTTGGTTTGATGACCTGTATCTGGATGTCGTTGTGCTGAAAGATGGAGAGGTCTTTTTGCTGGATGAAGATGAGCTTGAAGATGCATTGTCGCGGAAGCATATTACGACAGGTGATTATGACTTGGCTAACAAGACGGCAAAAGAATTGCTGCATGCCATTGATGCGCATGTATTCCCATACTTTCAGTTATCACTGAAGCATAGGCAGAGTTTGTTTGAGAACGGAGAGTTTCGAAAAAACATTCAGATCTAAGACATGTACCTAACCGTAGAATTCTTCATGATCCTTCTAATATTGGAGCGCCTGATAGAATACATTAATAATCAGGAGAGTTCAGCCCGATAAAATAGAGGTGATGGCGAATGAACGGACGGGTCATGGCTGCAGGAGAGCAACCAGGAGGCAGACCATCCAGACAAATTAATATTGTGTTGCGTAACCAGGAACCTCAGATGTTGGTCAAAGATGAGGCAGCGGCAGTACAGGCGGCCAAGAGCATAACCAAACATGCGCACTTCCAGGAGATACAGGGTGAATTGGAGCAATTGGTTGGACTTGAAAATATCAAAGACCTGGTATTTGAGATCTATGCTTTCTTACAGATTGCTCAGATGCGTACCGAAGCAGGCTTACTTAGTGGTGCGCACGTGTATCATATGATCTTCAAAGGTAATCCGGGGACTGGTAAAACAACCGTGGCGAGGATTGTTGCCAAACTTTTTCAGAAGATGGGTGTGTTGAGTAAAGGTCATCTTATTGAAGTTGAGCGTGCGGATCTGGTTGGAGAATATATTGGTCACACGGCGCAGAAAACAAGAGATCTGGTCAAGAAGGCACTCGGTGGGATATTGTTCATTGATGAAGCCTACAGTTTGGCCCGCGGCGGAGAGAAGGATTTTGGCAAGGAAGCCATTGATACGCTTGTTAAGTCCATGGAAGATAACAAAAATCAGTTTATACTGATTCTTGCAGGGTACTCGGAAGAGATTGATTTTTTTCTTCAAACGAATCCCGGATTGCCTTCCCGCTTCCCCATTCAAGTGGAATTTCCAGACTATAGCATTGATCAGTTGATTCAAATATCTGAGATTATGGCCAAAGAGCGTGATTATATTCTAATGCCTCAGACCATACTCAAACTTAAGCAGCATTTGCTTCAGGAAAAAAATGATTCGCTACATGCGTTCAGTAACGCCAGATACGTTCGTAATGCCATTGAGCGTTCGATCAGGCATCAGGCGGTTCGTTTGTTGGAACAATACTCGGAAGGCAGTCCAGGGAAACTGGAGCTGATGACAATCCGTACAGAGGATTTGAACTTTGAGCGAAAGTAAGCGATAATATAGTTTTTACACTAGCCGGCCGGGCCAACCGGTTCGGCTTAAGGCATGCCATGGCATATCTGTGGTAATGAATATCAACGAATTAGTAATTAGAGGGAGTGAACATATACATGACAAATGGCACGCATGATACAGATATGGTCAAAAAAGATCGCGCCGTCTTGGTGAGTCTTGTTACGGATGATGTAAAACGCACAGGTATCAATCCTGAGTACTCTTTAGAGGAATTGGTAAAGCTTGCCGAGACAGCTGGAGTGGAAGTGCTAAGTGTACTTTCTCAGAACAGGGAAAAACGGGATACCAAATGGTTCATTGGTAAAGGTAAGGTAGAAGAGCTTCGTGCAATTGCAGAGGAACTCGGAGCAACTACAGCTATTTTTGATCAGGAATTGTCAGGAGCACAGGTTCGCAATCTGGAAGAGACTCTGGATCTCAAAATTATTGATCGTACCCAGTTGATTTTGGACATTTTTGCACAGCGTGCCAACACGAGAGAAGGTATCATTCAAGTGGAGTTGGCTCAACATAGCTACTTGTTGCCACGTTTGTCGGGTCATGGCAAGAATCTGTCCAGACTCGGTGGAGGCATCGGAACAAGAGGGCCGGGGGAAAGCAAACTAGAGACAGACCGTCGTCACATCCGTGGCCGCATTGACGATCTGAAGCGTCATCTGGAAGAATTGACACGTCATCGCAAGTTGCACCGTGAACGCCGGAAGAAGACAGGTATTGTTCAAGTGGCCCTTGTTGGTTATACCAACGCTGGCAAATCAACCTTGCTCAAGCAGTTGACTGCGGCAGATGTGTATATTCAAGATCAGCTATTTGCTACTCTGGACCCAACTTCACGCACGATGGAACTTCCAAGTGGTAAAGAAATCGTACTTACCGACACCGTTGGATTTATTCAAAATCTCCCGCATGATCTGATTGCGGCTTTCCGGGCAACACTGGAAGAAGTGAATGAAGCAGATCTCATCCTGCATGTTGTGGATGCCTCATCAGCTATGCGTGAAGATCAGATGAGAACGGTTAACACGATTCTGCAAGAACTTGGTGCAGGGGATAAGCCGCAGTTAGTCCTGTATAACAAAAAAGATGCGTGCACACCAGAGCAGCTTGAGATGCTTCCACTGGATAAAGATCATATTAAAGTAAGCGCATTAGATTCAGAGGATCTGCTTAAAATCCGTGAATTGATTCAGAACGAACTGACAGGTGACACGAAACGCTTCCGTATTCCGGCAGAACGTGGGGATCTTACGTCGGTACTCTACAAAATTGGTGATGTAGTGGATACCAGCTTTGAAGAGAATGATGTTATTTATGAAGTGGAATTGCAAAAAGGTGAATATGAGAAATTTGGTTATATGCTCGAAAATTTTATTGAATCGTAATACTCATGACATATTGATGTGATAAGTTACACGATAATGACTATTCAACGTCAGATTCGTGCTATGAAGGGGAATGAAGTAAGATGGTAAGCTTTGATTCAGAAATATCTGAACTTCAGCAACAAGTGGAGCGTCAGATTGAAGGACAACTTCAACAGATTGATCGGATCACAGATCACAATCAATGGAAAGTGATTAACGCTTTCCAACAGCGAAAAGTAAGTGATTTTCATTTTGCAGGTTCAACAGGTTATGCGTATAACGACCGTGGGCGTGAAGTACTTGATGAAGTATATGCTGATGTGTTCGGCGCGGAAGCCGCGTTGGTACGTCCTCATTTTGCTTCAGGTACACATACGATTAGTACAGCTCTCTTTGGCGTATTGCGCCCAGGTGACGAATTATTGTACATCACGGGTAAGCCTTATGACACATTGCATAAAGTGATTGGCAAACCCGGTGATGGTACAGGTTCGTTACGCGATTTTGGTATCGGCTACCGTGAGACGGCTTTAACTGCTGAAGGTGGCGTGGACTGGGCAGCAGTTGAGAAAAGCATTACGCCGGCTACAAAAGTCATTGGGATTCAACGTTCACGTGGTTATGATTGGCGCTCATCCTTCTGTGTTGCTGAGATTGCCGAGATGGTTACACGTGTTAAAGAGCTTAAGGAGGATGTCATCGTATTCGTGGATAATTGTTACGGTGAATTCACGGAGGAACGTGAACCGACAGAAGTTGGAGTTGATCTGATGGCCGGATCACTTATTAAGAATCCTGGTGGAGGTATTGCGGAAACCGGTGGATACATATGTGGGAAGGAACAGTACGTACAGTTGGCAGCTTATCGCCTGACAGCCCCGGGAATTGGGGGAGAGGTTGGAGCAATGCTGGGAACAACACGTGGCATCTACCAAGGACTTTACATGGCACCGACAATCGTAGGACAAGCTATTAAAGGTAGTACGTTTGCTGCTGCGATGTTTGCTGAATCGGGATTTGTAACCAAGCCCGCTTGGAATGAAGCTCGTACAGATCTGATTCAGGCTGTTCAGTTCAGTTCTGCTGAGCATTTAATTGCCTTCGTGCAGGGGATTCAGCGTGCAGCAGCTGTAGATAGTCATGTGGTTCCTGAACCGTGGGATATGCCTGGTTATGAACATCCTGTCATTATGGCGGCAGGTACGTTCATTCAGGGCGGAAGTCTGGAATTATCAGCCGACGCGCCTATTCGGGAGCCGTATATTGGGTATATGCAGGGCGGATTAACGTACTCTCATGTCAAATATGGCGTTTTGATGGCATTACAGACCATGAAAGATCGTAAATTATTGTGAGTTTATCTAACACGTCATTGACACTTGGTAACAACTAAATGTACAATAGGGTGAAGAATAGATGACTGGAAGGTTGATGAACATGGGTGATGAAATTCGCAGAAATATGGCCTTATTCCCAATTGGTATTGTAATGAAACTTACGGATCTGTCTGCACGTCAGATTCGTTATTATGAGCAGCACAGCTTGATCGTTCCTGCGAGAACGTCAGGTAATCAGCGGTTATTCTCTTTTAATGACGTAGAGAGATTGCTAGAGATCAAGGCTTTGATTGAAAAAGGAGTTAACATCGCAGGGATCAAACAAGTGATGAATCCTGTTTCGAAAGAATCCGAGGAAGCTACAGTTATCACGCCAGATACAGAAGTTAAACGCAGAGAACTGTCCGATACGCAGTTGCATCGCTTGCTGAAGCAGCAGCTTGTGTCAGGTAAGAGACCTGGACAAGTATCTCTCATTCAGGGAGAGCTTTCCCGATTCTTTAATAAAAAGTAAGTTCGCATAACTTGGCGAGTGAGAGGAAATCATGCACTTATGGTGTAAGAATCCTTGACCCGTGGAACTTTCTAATGTACAAATATAACAGGCAAGCCAAATACGCAGATAAGAAAGGGAGAGGTTATAGTGAGCTATACAAAAGAAGACATTCTCCGCATTTCGAAAGAAGAAAACGTACGATTCATTCGATTGCAATTTACCGATTTGCTTGGAGCTATCAAAAACGTTGAGATTCCTGTGAGCCAGTTGACTAAGGCTCTGGATAACAAAATGATGTTCGATGGATCTTCCATTGAAGGTTATGTACGTATTGAAGAGTCCGACATGTACCTCTATCCAGATCTAGATTCTTGGCTTATTTTCCCATGGGTAGCAGAGAACCGTGTTGCACGCCTGATCTGTGACGTATACCTTCCAGATGGTAACCCGTTCCCAGGAGACCCACGTGGTATCTTGAAACGAAACCTGAAGGAAGCCCAAGATATGGGATTCACTTCCTTCAACGTCGGTCCTGAACCTGAGTTCTTCTTGTTCAAAACAGACGAAAAAGGAAACCCGACCAACGAGCTGAATGACCAAGGTGGATATTTCGACTTGGCACCTACGGATCTTGGTGAAAACTGTCGCCGGGACATCGTTATCACCCTTGAAGAAATGGGCTTTGAGATCGAAGCTTCCCACCATGAGGTAGCTCCAGGTCAGCATGAGATCGACTTCAAATATGCTGATGCGCTGAAAGCGGCTGACCAGATCCAAACGTTCAAACTCGTTGTTAAAACGATTGCACGTCAGCATGGTTTACATGCTACATTCATGCCTAAACCGCTGTTTGGTATGAACGGTTCCGGTATGCACTGCAACCAATCCTTGTTCAAAGGCAATGAGAACGCATTCGTTGACGAGTCGGACGAGCTTGGTTTAAGCAAAACTGCACGTCACTTCATGGCCGGAACTTTGAAGCATGCACGTGCGTTTGCAGCAATTACCAATCCAACTGTGAACTCATACAAACGTCTTGTACCAGGTTATGAAGCACCTTGTTACGTAGCATGGTCTGCGAGTAACCGTAGCCCAATGATCCGTATTCCAGCTTCCCGTGGTTTGAGCACACGTGTTGAGGTTCGTAACCCGGATCCGGCTGCTAACCCTTATCTGGCTTTGGCTGTACTGTTGAAAGCAGGCCTGGACGGAATCAAACGTGAGCTTTCCTTACCAGCTCCAATTGACCGTAACATCTACATCATGTCAGAAGAAGAGCGTGTGGAAGAAGGCATTCCAAGCTTGCCAGCTGACCTGAAAGAAGCACTGAATGAATTGATCCGCAGCGAAGTTATCTGTGATGCTCTCGGCGACCACGCCTTGGCTCACTTCTATGAGCTGAAAGAAATTGAGTGGGATATGTATAGAACACAAGTCCACCAATGGGAACGCGATCAATATATCACTTTGTACTAATAGCTCAATCCCTTGGCGCTCTAGCGCTGAGGGGTTTTTCTTTTTGTGGGTAAATCCCTAAATATTTAAAGAAAAATCAAAGTGCCCCCAAAATGCCCCCAAAATATTTTTCTACTCAAAAATTTCTTCAGTAACGAACCTCAAAATATTCCATTGAATTTTGTTTCCTGACCATGAGTAAAAAAACTTCGTTCAAACTTTGAAAATGATAAAATATGATGCATAGCTATTTCGAGAATTTGATTTAATAAAGCTCTTTTCAATCTGAATAAGCAATAATGACTCAATGAAACATCCTCTTAAGCTATAATTCAACAATTAAAAGAGCATTATCTCTGGAAAACATAAAATAAATTTATCGCTGTACTCATCCTTGTCTACAAAGTATAAAAAATGGCCCCCCCATTAATATAGCGGGGAGCCATTGAATATCTACTAAAATATTATTTAGCTGGTTTTTGTGAATTGAATTGTATAAGGCTCGTTATAGTTGTTGATACCGTTGTCCATAATTCTGAAGTAAACCTTCTCACCAGGTTTAGCATTCCAACTAATCGCCTCAGGGTATCCCCGTCCATTCCAGTTATCCATTTGAATGGACAGGATCGCACCGCTTGCATTCATTTTAATAACACCCATAACAATGTCGAAGTTAGCTGGTGGAGTGGCTATAACAGAATATGTGATTTCGGATGTACCGTTTGTGTTGTCGACTACATAAAAATCATTGTCGCTCATGCTATCTAAATACTGTGTTGCGCTAAATCCAGAAGACTGGTTTACACTTGAGTACATCACTTCTGCTGTCTCAAATGAATCAGCCCAACCAGTTTTAGCGAATGCAGAGCTGGAACCGAATGCTAATAGACAAGCAGTTGCCATAACAGAAATAGAGAATTTTCTTAATCTTTTCATATTCAAACCTCCCAAATATACTAGAACCAATAGAGTAAGATTCTGTTTTAAGTTGTTATTTGAAATTAAAGATATCGAGTAGAGTTCAAATAATTAGGTTGGCCAACCATGGTTAAATATACCATATAAGATTACTATTTGTAAATAATTAGTTGTAAAATGTTGGATTTATGGATATTCTTTTGAAATGCTAATTTTGACTAATTGATAGAAATGATTTATTTAGCATGCCTTTTATCGAACTAATAGGTTTGGGTGATAATAAGATAAATATACATATAAGACATTAAGATATGAAAAATGATTTCCTCCCGGTAGTCTTATGTAGGTTCGGGTACCTATCTAGTATTTGATTATAGAGGAGTAGTAGAAGCGTAGCGCACACTATCCATTAAGAACATGGAAAAGAGAAAATTTCGTGATACATTCGAGTAAAAGATTCAAAAATAGGCCGGCTTCTTTGTTTACTATGCAAACAAAACCAACACAAAACCACAAGTCATTGAATTAGAGAAATTACTTCTCCACGTCCGCAGAGTTATCGGCAATTAGGACATATGATCTCTATGTTGACATTGCGTCAGATCTACAAGGCTACATCCATCTCTTTAGATCTCAGTACATATAATCTTCTGGAGAAATAAAGATGAATTCTAATAATACCCAATAATTCGCTATAGTCAATGGACACTTACATTAAAAAAAGGGTAGCTTTCTTAATATCTTGAAAAGGCCTGCCAAATTTCAGAAATTTTCAAATTAATGTTTCAATATTATGTTGATAGTTTCATATAGAAGAGGTATACTTTAATTGAATTTCGAGCAATTTAATTTTAAATAATTAATTGGAGATGTTAATATGGATCAGGCAAAACAATTGGTGACAGAACAACGTACATTTTTTTATACAGGACAAACTAAAAATATCGAGTATCGGATTAATGCACTTCAACAGCTTAGAAAAGGAATCGAAAAGTATCAGCAACGGATTCAAGATGCACTTCGGGCGGATCTGAACAAATCCGAGGCCGAAGCTTACGGTTCCGAGATTCGCATTGTTCTGGGTGAATTGGATTTTGCATTAGAACATCTGGAGGAATGGGCTGCGCCAAAACAAGTCCCAACCAATTCAGCTATGCCGGATGGGGTGAGCACCATTTACCCTGAACCATACGGAGTGGCTCTTATTATCGCACCTTGGAACTATCCTTTCCAACTGGCGTTTGGTCCACTGATTGGAGCAATTGCAGCCGGTAACTGTGCAGTTATCAAGCCTTCTGAATTAACACCAGCCGTATCTCGTCTGACGTATGATCTTATTCAGGAGATCTTCCCTCAGGAGTATATTGCCGTTATGGAAGGGGAAGTCGAAGCCAGCACAGCATTGTTGAAAGAGAAGTTTGATTATATTTTCTTCACAGGCAGTACGGGTGTTGGTCGCATTGTTATGAAGGCAGCTGCGGAGCACCTGACTCCTGTAACTCTTGAATTAGGTGGTAAGAGTCCTGCTATTGTCCATAGTGACGCAGATCTGAAGCTGGTGGCTCAGCGTATTGTTCGTGGTAAGTTCCTGAATGCAGGGCAAACATGTGTTGCTCCGGATTACTTGCTTGTGCATGAACAAGTTCATGACGAATTAATTAATCTGATTGGCGCAGAGGTCAAAGATAAATTTGGGGATGATGTGTTACAGAATGCTGATTTCCCACATATTGTCAACGCGCGTAACTTTGATCGGTTGTCGAAATTTCTTACAGATGGCAAAACGCTGATAGGTGGACGGTCTGTGCGTGAGCAGTTGCTGATTGAGCCGACTGTACTTGGAGATGTGAACTGGGATTCACCTGTCATGCAAGAAGAGATCTTTGGTCCGATTCTTCCCGTATTTAGGTACAGCGACCTGAATCCCGTGCTGGATGAGATTGTTCGCCGGCCAAAACCATTGGCACTATATCTCTTCACACAGGATGAGCAACTACAGGATCAGGTGCTGAATCAAGTTTCCTTCGGTGGGGGATGTATTAATGACACGCTTTCTCATATGACTTCGCATTATCTTCCGTTTGGTGGTGTAGGAGAGAGTGGTATGGGCTCATATCACGGACAACAGAGCTTTGATGTGTTCTCGCATCACAAGAGTGTTCTGAAACGCAGCGAATAATTATCCGATAAAACAATATAAACATAAAAAGAGGTTGGCCTGTTCATCAGGGCAACCTCTTTTTGTATTTCAGTGTATTGCATCTAGTTTTGTTACTCAGGTTAGATATTAATGAATATCTCGGAAAAGGCCAATGACTTTACCCAGAATACTAACGTGTTTCAAACGTAAAGGCTCGAAAGTCGCATTCTCCGGTTGAAGGCGAATATGATCTTTCTCTTTATAGAACGTTTTCACTGTAGCTTCATCGTCTTCAGTCATTGCCACTACGATATCACCGTTATCAGCAGTTTGCTGTTGACGGACAATAACGTAATCTCCGTTAACGATTCCTGCTTCCACCATACTATCTCCGACTACCGAAAGCATAAACACTTTCTGTTCACCTACATAATGTGTAGGAAGAGGGAAGTAGTCTTCAATGTTCTCGGTTGCAGTAATTGGAACCCCGGCTGTAACCTTACCAACGACAGGAATACGTGCAACGCTATGAGCAAATTGATGAGAATGCTCAGATTCTTCCTGGCTCAAAAGCTCAATGGCTCTTGGCTTGGTAGGGTCGCGTCGGATCAAACCTTTTTTCTCCAGGCGATCCAAATGTCCATGTACTGTTGAGCTGGAAGCCAGTCCAACAGCTTCACCAATTTCCCGTACGGAAGGAGGATACCCCTTCAACCGGACTTCATTTCGTATAAATTCCAGAATTGCCTGCTGCCTGCTGGATATCTTCGACATACCGTATCAACCCCATTTTAGTAACGTTTGGGAAAATTATAACATAGAACCTCCGTTCGTACAAACATAAGTTCTAAATAAAATGGCATATAATCAGTGTTTTTTAACTTATAGAACCGAATTTATCCAAAAGTCAGAGCAGAATACTGCAAATGCTTCGCAGAAGGGTTTGAATTAAGATATTTCTCCTTCAAAAAACAAGCGAACAATTGTTCTAAAAATCTATTGAACAAAACAAGTGTTCGTGTTATATTGATTTCAACAGATAGGAACAAACGTTTGGAGGCGGGTATTTAATGAGATATTCAACTTATCAAAGTATTTATGAACCGATGAATTCGGAACTGGTGAAGTCTAACATAGGGAACTACAAGAAGGTTTTAGCGCGTTTCAAGATTTCTTCATGGATATTAAAGGTAGCCATCACTTCTTTGATTATATTTATTGGATGTAGCACTGTATTAACGGTATTTGCTGGCAATGAGAATGATGTTCTGCCTGGAGGAAAGATAGCCGTTTCACAAGGGGAAACATTATGGAGTATTTCTTTGGAACATAAACCGACTAATATGGATACACGTATATATATAGAAGCAATTAAGAAAGTGAATCAACTTCAAGCGACTTCGATCCAAGTGGGACAAGTACTAACTCTACCGCAATTCGCAGAATAAATGCACATCAATGAGAGTTAACGCGTGTCAGCTTGACAAGCAGCCTTTATCATGGCAAAGTTAATATGACTTTGTATTTTTGGAGGGGACAAGCTTGGATATAGATAGTCTGGTAGCACGTATTAACGAATTGGCTCGTAAGCAAAAGTCCACTGGATTGTCGGAGGAAGAACTTGCTGAACGTGCCGAGCTAAGAGAGATTTATTTGAGTAATATTCGCAGCAATTTCAGACAACAACTGGATACCATTGAGATTGTTGATGATGAGAATGACAAAGGCCACCAAGGCAAACTCAAACACTAACGAAACCTAATGATATCATTATGATATTTAGGTTTCTTCCTGTTATTCTGAGTATGCAATTTATAGGGGGAAATGTTGGTTTACAGTTATGTAAGCCGATACAAAGACACATAAGGGGGATTCTCATGTCGCGTTCGTTCGAGAGAACGGTTAAGAAAAATTCCAAGCAGTTAAATCAGCAACGCAAAAAAAGTGGTCAGCCAATCACAGGTACACCAGGTGAAGAAGTCTTTAAGGGACGTAGCCTTTTGTTCCCTATATTTTTGATCGGTCTCGCCTTTTTGTATCTGTTTATGAGCACGTTCCTTGTGCAAGCTCCGATGACAACCTGGGACTGGGTGACGATGCTGCTTTACGTATTTTTGGCAGTCATCTTCATGCTTCGTCGTCCATACATCAAGATCAGCAGTAATCGGATTATAACAACAAAGGGTAATCGTGAACGTTCAATCGGGGTTGAAGATATTGTCAAATTCAGAATTGAACCAGGCACAGTTGTTATCGAACATAAAAGTCGCGGGAAAAGATGGGTGTTCACCAAGTTATTGAACCGTTACGATACAGATGCGATTGCAGAACGTTTGCTGAAGTTTGCAAAAGCACACCAGATCACCGTGGAAACGATCGATAAGTAATTATTGCATAAAGGGGTAGATGATCGGAATGGCGTTAAAAGCGATTTTGTTCGACCTGGATGATACTTTATTGTGGGATGAGCGCAGTGTTCGAGAAGCATTTCGTGAGACTTGTCTAATTGCAGCACAAGAGACTGGGGTCAAACCGGAGGAACTTGAAGAAGCTGTTCGTAACGAGGCACGTGCACTGTATGAATCTTATGAGACCTTTCCTTTTACCAAAATGATTGGAATCAATCCGTTTGAAGGCCTTTGGGCCAACTTTACTGGTGGGGATCAAGCTGAGTTCCGTCAGTTGGAACAACTTGCTCCAGCTTACCGTAAAGAATCCTGGCGTCGTGGCTTGTTGAAGTTGGGTATAGATCGGGAAGATCTTGCTGAACAACTGGCCGCGCAGTTTGGAGTAGAACGTAGATCCAGACCTCATGTGTACGAAGAAACGATGGATACTTTGCGTCAATTACAAGGGAAATACAAACTTTTGCTGTTAACGAACGGTTGTCCTGCTTTGCAACAAGAGAAGTTGGATGGTGTACCTGAATTGACTCCTTTCTTTGATGAGATTGTTATCTCGGGTAACTTTGGAAAAGGAAAACCAGATCCGTCCATATTCGAGCATGCTTTGAGTAAACTGGGTGTTAAACCCGAAGAGAGCATGATGGTTGGGGACAAGTTGACGACGGATATTCGTGGTGCTCTATCAGCAGGCATCCAAGCCGTATGGATTAACCGTGAGCATAAGAACAACAATGAAACGTATGCGCCTGACCATGAAATTACGCATTTATCCGAATTAGATCAACTTATTGCTAAGTTCTGAGCAAATCAGCCATAACATCTTTCCTCAGCACTCTGAAACATTGGAAGCTTCAATGAACGATGATATCGTTCTTGAAGTTACCAATGTTTTTTTAATTTGAGTAAATTAACTAAGTTACCTTGTTAAATGAGATTTCCATTTATTTTGCTAAAAGTTATTGAAATTAGGGGGGAGCTGGATTAAAATATAACTAACATACTAGTATGACTAGTATTTAGATTATTCTGAGCAATTTCTTTTGACTTAATTCATTTGAATTCATTTGAATGGAAGCGAGGGTTGTTGCTAATTATTTTTTATTTGTTGTAAGCGCTTTATACACTTCGAAGACCTTCTTTCGATTTGGAGATCACACCAATTATTAAGTGCTAATACATGATGTGAAGCACCTTGGATTGAGTGATTTTACATAAAACATCAAAATGATATCGCTTCCATTGGACTGTACTCTATTTCGTGGTGGGGGTGAAATTGAAGGATTGGTTGTTTTCTACCAAAGAAGCGATGGGAATTGCTCGTGAAATAGTTTATATCTATCAAGTCCTGGATTGGAGTGAAAACACATGGAGTCGGAAACCGCTAAAACAACGTTAACCATGACATCTTTACGTAAAGAAAGCAGATTACGAACGGCAGCAACTTTGTTCCGCAAAGACTGGCAGTTGTATTCACTATTAATCCTTCCCATCATCTATCTCCTTATTTTTAAATATGGGCCGATGATCGGAAATGTGATTGCGTTCAGACGCTTTGTTCCGGGAGGAAGTATATTTGGAGAAACGTGGGTTGGGTTAAGATACTTCAAAATGTTCATTGAGGACCCTACCTTTTGGAGAGTATTTGGTAACACGCTGATGTTGGGCGGACTCGCGTTGCTCTTTACATTCCCGGTTCCAATCATTTTTGCCTTGATGCTTAACGAAGTGAAGAGTAAACGATTCAAAAAGTTTGTTCAAACCGCGTCCTATCTGCCTCATTTTCTGTCCATCGTTATCGTGGCGGGTATGATCCTGCAGCTGACAGCAGTGAATGGTTCCATTAATGGACTGGTAGCTTTCTTCACTGGAGACAATATTCCTTTTATGCAGCGGGCGGAGTGGTTCCGAACAATCTATATCACTTCTGAGGTATGGCAGGGTATGGGTTGGGGAGCGATTCTGTATCTGGCTGCACTGACAACCATAGATGATTCTTTGTATGAAGCTGCGCGTATCGATGGTGCCAATCGGTGGAAGCAAACGATTCATGTAACGATACCAGGGATTTTGCCAACGATTGTGACATTATTGATTTTGAACATGGGTAATTTCCTTGCTGTTGGATTCGAAAAAATCTTACTCTTGTACAATCCGCTAATCTACGAGACATCTGATGTCATCTCGACTTACCTGTATCGGGTCGGACTGGAATCCAGTAACTTCAGTTATGCTACCGCAATTGGCTTGTTCGAATCGCTGATCGGTCTGATTCTGGTGTTCTCCGTAAATGCGATCTCACGCAGACTGACACAAAGAAGCTTATGGTAAAGGAGGAGCATCATGCAGGAATCCAGATCTTACAAGGTATTTAAAGTATTCAATGTTATCTTTCTGCTGTTCGTAGTATTTATAACGCTCTATCCATTCTTAAATGTCGTGGCACAATCCTTCAGTAGTGAGTCCTATATTAATTCGGGCAAGGTTAGTCTGTTCCCAAGAGGATTCAATGTGGAGACGTATAAGACCATCTCGCGTGACAGCATGTTCTGGACGAATTATAAAAATACGATTATCTACACCGTGGTAGGTACGCTAATCTCCATGTTCATGACAACTATTTTCGCATATGCCCTGTCCAAAAAGAGATTAATGGGTCGCAAATTTCTGACCATGTTCGCCGTATTCACCATGTTCTTCAGTGGTGGATTGATTCCAAACTATGTGTTGATTAATTCCCTTGGGTTCAACAACACCATGTGGGCACTTGTTGTTCCTGGCGCAATTAGCATATACAACATGCTGATCATGAAATCATTTTTTGAAAATATGCCTGAAGAACTGGAGGAAGCTGCCTCGATTGACGGTTTGAACACTTACGGAATCTTGTTACGCATTATTTTGCCACTAAGTAAAGCAGTTATGGCAACCATGGTGCTGTTCTACGCAGTGGGCCATTGGAATTCCTGGTTCCCAGCCTTTCTGTATTTGGACAAAAAAGAACTGTTCCCGGTCACCATTTATCTGCGCAATATGATTGCAGGAGCGACAAGCGGGGCGTCTGCCGGTGCAACCTCAGCGGATAACCTGACACAGATTGCTGCCAATATTAAATCAGTAACGATGGTATTAACCATTTTGCCGATACTCACCATCTATCCATTTGTCCAAAGATACTTTGTAACCGGAATCATGTTAGGGTCTGTCAAACAGTAAAAAGCAGCAGCTAGAGTAATTCACATGATTAATTTTTAGATGTTGTTTAAAGTTTAAGGCAAAGTCAACCTAAACCAAATTCAGGGGGATAACCTAAATGAATCAAAAGCCACGTAAGTTTGTTGGTAAAATGGTGTTGGCAACAATGATGACCTTCGTTCTGGCAGCATGTAGCAGCGGTACTGGAGCTGGAGGTGACGTCACGGAAGTTCAAACCAAGGCAGCGATGGAAACGTACAATGTAGGGGATACATTCAAGGCGACCGAGCCATTTAATCTATCCATACTATACAGTGATCATCCTATTTATCCTTATAAAAAAAACTGGTTACTTTTCGATAAAATTACCGAACTGACGGGTGTTACGCTTGAGCCAACGATTGTTCCCATGAGTGACTACTCTCAGAAGAGATCCCTTCTAATTAGTTCAGGCGATGCACCGCTGATTATTCCCAAAACCTATCCTGGTGAAGAATCTGCATTTGTATCTTCCGGTGCGGTCTTGCCCATTAGTGATTACATTGATTTGATGCCGAACTTCAAGGATAAAGTGGAAAAATGGGGTTTGGAGGATGAACTGGAAGGACTTCGGCAAGAAGATGGAAAGTACTATGTGCTCCCGGGTCTGCATGAAGAAGTATGGCCGGATTATACATTACTGGTAAGAACGGATGTTTTTGAAGAAAATAACATCGCCATCCCGACGACATGGGACGAATTGTATGATGCAGCCAAAAAGCTGAAAGAAATCTACCCCGATTCCATTCCATTTTCGGATGGATTTAAATTCAATAGTACATTGAACATCGCTGCTACCGGTTTTGGTACCAAGGCTGGATGGGGTTTTGGTAATGGATTGACGTATAAAGAAGATCAGGATGAATTCGTATACACGGCTACAACACCAGAATACAAAGAGCTGTTGACCTACTTTAACAAGTTGGTATCTGAAGGATTGCTGGACAAAGAAAGTTTTACACAGGATGACGATCAGGCAATACAGAAATTTGTATCCGGCAAATCTTTTATGATTAACGGCAATTCCCAAACGCTGGTAATGCACCGAACTGATATGAACAAAACGCTGGGAGAGGGCAAATTCTCAGTTGAGAAGATTACAGTTCCTGGTGGACCAAAAGGCCAATTAATGTCAGGCTCCAGACTTGAAAACGGTGTCATGGTCTCTGGGAAAATTCAAAAAAGCGAAAATTTCAAAGCCATTATGCAATTTATTGATTGGTTATACTACAGTGATGAGGGTCAAGAGTTTGCCAAATGGGGTGTTGAAGGCGAAACATTTACCAAAGAGGGCGGAAAACGTAAATTGGTTGAAGACGTTAACTATAATGGTTTGAATCCAAAAGGAACGAAGGATCTGCGTATTGACTTTGGCTTCTCGGGTGGTGTATTTGCCTACGGAGGTACAACAGATCTGCTGCAATCGATGTTTAGTGAAGAAGAGTTGAAATTCCAGCAAGACATGAAGGATACCAAAGAAGTGATCCCGGCTGAACCACCGATTCCATACTCTTCTGAGGACCGTGAAAGGGTGACACTTCTGAGTACTCCACTGAAAGATTACTCAGACCAAAATACACTTAAATTTATCTTGGGTGAGCGAAACTTGTCTGAATTCGACACTTTTGTTAAAGAACTTGACAGTCAGGGTCTATCCAATTATCTGAAGCTGGCAAATGACACGTACAAAGCCTACAAAGAAAATAAGCAATAACATAGTTGATGTTGGCCAAATTACCGTTTCACACCGATATTTAAGTGGAACGGTAATTTGTGCTAATATGAATGAATACGGCTGAGAGAAAGAGGTCAAGGCATGTCAATTAATCAAAAAATTAGAGGCTCGACCCGGGCATATTCATATAATTTGTTAAAGGAACGAATTCTGCATCTGGAACTTAAGCCTGGTACTAAAATTTCAGAGAAAGAGATTGCAGATGAATTGCAAGTGAGCAGAACCCCCGTGCGAGAAGCATTCATGAAGCTTGCAGAAGAAGAACTGCTGGACATTATTCCCCAGAGTGGAACGATCGTCTCTCATATTAATCTAGAGCATGTGGAAGAAGGCAGGTTTACGAGGGAAAAGTTGGAGAAGGAAATCGTGACTTTGGCATGTGTTTCTTTTCCTGAAGAATTCCGATTTCGACTTGAAACCAACATTGCGATGCAGGAAGTTTGTATAGGAAAAAACAATTTCTATCGTCTTTTTGAGCTGGATGAAGAGTTTCATCAGATTTTGTTCCAGGGCACGGGTAAGCTAAGAACATGGAAAATGTTGCAACAACTGAATATTCCGTTTAATCGGTTGCGTTTGTTACGTCTAGCGGAGGACTCCAACCTGGAGGTCATTATCTCCCAACACAAAGATATATATCGACTTATCACAGAGCGTAAAACAGAACAGGCTGTTCAAGTAATGGAAGCTCATCTCAGACTGGTTGTGATTGAACAGGAATCGATAAAAGCGAAATACCCGCATTATTTTATATAATGCACGGATGATGTATAATACTCTCCATATGCATATGCGAAAACCCCTGTTCAATTGAACAGGGGTTTTGGTTAAGCAAGTTATAACACGAGAGTGTCAGGCGTTCTTGATAAATGTAGGATCAGGGTATGGATCTGCAATCCAGCCATCTTTTTCGATGAACAGACGTACAGCGATAATTTGTTTGTTCTCCATTAAGGTGAAGAAGTGCGGTGTATTCTCGGGTACAGAAATGACGTCTCCAGGAGACAGTTCTACATTAAAGTAACCTACATCATCTGTGGCTTTGATAACAAAGATTCCTTTACCAGCGACAATCGCACGGATCTCATCTTCAGCGTGGGTGTGGATCTCTTCGAACTTGGCCAGCTTTTCTTCGATATCTGGTGTTTGCTCGGACAGTGTGATCACATCCCAGATTTGGTACCCGCGACGTGCAGCCAAATCTCTGATCTCATAGTCGTAAGTTTCTAAAACCTCGGTTTTCTGTTCATCCGTTAATCCAAAGTTATTTTGCAGATCAGTGTTCAGTTTGGATGCGTCCCACTTCTCATATAATACTTCGTATTTGTTCAAGAAATTTCGAACATTTTCGTCACCAGTGATGCGTTCGTTCGTATTTCGGATAACAATTTCAGCCATGTTCTTTCCCTCTTTTCCACTTGGTTTAATTGAATTATATCGGATACCTCTGTTTTTGTCGATTCTCAAATTCCGTTCATAATTCGTGTAAACCCGCCATCTTTCGCGAGAAAACCCGATCTTTCACATTAAGTTAGTTTCTGTTAAACTAAGATTTAACGTTTTGCGGGGGTGAAGATATTGGATAAGATTAGTCTACACGATGCATTAAAACAACGAATATTAATCCTCGACGGTGCGATGGGGACCATGATTCAACAAGTTGATCTGACTGGCGAAGATTTTGGCGGCGAAGATCTGGATGGATGTAATGAAATGTTAGTGCTTACTCGTCCAGAGCTGATCCAGCGCATTCATGAAGAATATCTGGAGGCTGGCGCCGATTTAATTGAAACCAATACATTTGGTGCGACATCGGTCGTGCTTGCTGAATACGATATTCAGGATCGGGCACGCGAAATCAATCTGGAAGCAGCCAGAATTGCGAAAGCTGCGGTTGATCGTTTCTCTACACCGGAATCTCCACGTTATGTGGTGGGTGCGATGGGACCAACAACCAAAACACTGTCTGTAACCGGGGGAGTAACGTTCCAGGAACTTATCGACAGTTATTTGGAGCAAGCGCTTGCTTTAATAGAGGGAGGCGTTGATGCGCTACTGCTTGAAACCTCACAGGATACCCTCAATGTAAAAGCAGGCAGCATCGGAATTCAGCAGGCCTTCGAACAGAGCGGTGTTACACTGCCCCTGATGATCTCAGGAACGATCGAACCGATGGGAACGACCCTTGCGGGCCAGAACATCGAATCCTTTTATATATCCTTAGAACACCTTAACCCAATTTCGGTAGGACTAAACTGCGCTACGGGTCCGGAATTCATGCGTGATCACATTCGTTCGCTTTCCGGAATGGCATCGGTTGCGGTTAGTTGTTACCCGAACGCGGGTCTCCCGGATGAGAACGGTAATTACCATGAGTCACCAGACTCACTCGCTCAGAAGATAGGTGCATTTGCGGAACAGGGCTGGTTGAATATCGCTGGTGGATGTTGCGGGACAACCCCTGCACATATTCGGGCTATGCGTGATACGCTTGCCCAGTACCCCCCAAGAGAAATGAACGGAACACATCCACCGGCATTGTCTGGTATAGAACCAATCTATATCGAACAGGACAATCGTCCCTACATGGTCGGTGAACGTACGAATGTGCTGGGATCACGGAAATTCAAACGACTCATTGTCGAAGGAAAATATGAAGAAGCTTCGGAAATTGCTCGTGCTCAAGTGAAAAATGGAGCGCACATTGTCGATGTGTGTGTACAAGATCCAGACCGTGAAGAGTCAGAAGACATGGTGAAGTTCCTTGAATTGGTTGTGAAAAAAGTAAAGGTTCCTCTCATGATCGATACGACAGATGCTTCAGTCATTGATTTGGCTCTTCAGTACTCGCAAGGTAAAGCGATAATTAACTCCATTAACCTTGAGGATGGCGAAGAGAAATTTGAGCTGATCACGCCGTTGCTTCATAAATATGGTGGTGCGGTTGTTGTCGGAACGATTGATGAGCGGGGGCAGGCGATTAGTCGGGAAGACAAGCTCGACGTAGCCAAGCGTTCTTATGATCTGCTGGTGAACAAATATGGACTCAAACCAGAAGACCTTATTTTCGATACATTGGTGTTCCCGGTAGGTACGGGAGATGAACAGTACATCGGTTCAGCCAAAGAAACCATTGAAGGTATAAGAGTGATCAAAGAAGCGATGCCTGAATGTCATACGATACTTGGGATCAGTAACATTTCATTCGGACTGCCTGAGGCAGGCCGTGAAGTGCTGAACTCTGTATTTTTGTATGAATGTACCAAAGCAGGGCTCGATTATGCCATCGTGAACACAGAGAAACTGGAGCGTTATGCATCCATTCCTGAAGAAGAACGCAGGCTCTCGGAAGAGCTTTTATATAACACGAATGATGATACACTGGCGGCATTCGTAGCGGCATTCCGTAACAAGAAGGTGGAGAAGAAGGAAAAAATCTCGAACCTTTCATTAGAAGAGCGTCTCGCTTCATATGTTGTCGAAGGAAGCAAAGAAGGATTACTGCCAGATCTCGAACAGGCACTTGCCAAATACACAGCACTTCAAGTGATTAATGGTCCACTTATGCGGGGGATGGAGGAAGTAGGTCGTCTCTTTAACAACAATGAGTTGATTGTAGCCGAGGTGTTGCAGAGTGCGGAGGTTATGAAGGCTTCTGTAGCATATCTGGAGCAATTCATGGAGAAGAACGAGACTTCGGTTAAAGGCAAGATCATTCTGGCCACGGTTAAGGGTGATGTGCATGACATCGGGAAGAACCTGGTAGAGATCATCCTGTCCAATAACGGTTACCAGATCATTAATTTGGGTATAAAAGTACCACCAGAACGTATTATTGAGGCTTACCGAGAAGAGAAAGTCGATGCAATCGGTCTCTCGGGGTTATTGGTAAAATCAGCCCAGCAGATGATTCTTACCGCTCAGGATTTGCGAACAGCAGGGATTGATGTACCTATTATGGTTGGCGGAGCGGCGCTAACTCGTAAATTCACCAAAAACCGTATCCGACCTGAGTATGATGGAATGGTTGTATATGCCAAAGACGCGATGGATGGTCTGGATCTGGCGAACAAATTGATGAATCCCGTTACACGTGAAGCCATGCAATTGGAGATGGATGCGGAGAAAGAAGCGGATGCTTCAGGTGCTGTAGCTGTTCAGGCCCTTCCAGAGCTTACACGAGTGGAGCGTTCGGATATTGCTGTAGATCATCCGGTTCTTGTACCGCCGGATCTGGAGCGACATACGATGCGCAACTATCCGTTATCACATATTCTGCCATACGTGAACATGCAGATGCTGCTTGGACACCATTTAGGGTTGCGCGGTTCAGTTGAACAACTGCTTGCTTCAGGTGACAAAAAGGCTACCGACCTGAAAGCAGTGGTGGATGATATCATGCAAGAGGCTGTTCGTGACGGGATTATACAGGCGCATGCCATGTATCGTTTCTTCCCGGCTCAGTCCAGTGGTAACAGCATCATTATCTATGATCCAAAGGACACGAGCAATATTTTGCATACATTTACATTCCCACGTCAAAAAGTCGAGCCGTTCCTGTGCCTGTCCGACTTCCTGAAACCTGTTGAATCCGGTCAAATGGATTACGTTGGCTTTATGGTTGTTACTGCCGGACACGGTGTGCGTGAACTATCCACGGCGTGGAAAGATCAAGGGGATTATCTTCGCTCGCATGCTCTTCAATCCGTAGCGCTCGAAGTAGCAGAGGGATTAGCTGAGCGTGTGCATCATATGATGAGAGATATCTGGGGATTCCCAGATTCTGCACAGATGACGATGAAGCAACGACACGGTGCGCGTTATCAGGGGATCAGGGTATCCTTTGGATATCCGGCTTGTCCGGATTTGGAAGACCAAGGACCGTTGTTCAAGTTGTTACAGCCTGAGGATATCGGTGTGGAATTGACGGAAGGTTTCATGATGGAACCTGAAGCATCCGTATCAGCGATGGTATTCAGCCATCCGCAAGCCAAGTATTTTAACGTAGAAAAGGCATAAAATTAGTTGAGTGTCAGGCAAAGCCCTCCGCATTGTCGGAGGTTTTTTGCTGGCAACAGAAAGAGGTGCGATCCAGAATGGAACTATATTTCCTGGGAACTAATGCTGGTGTACCTACGCTTCAACGGAATGTAACTTCCATTGGGCTACGCATGTTGGATGAGCGCAGAGCTTTGTGGTTGTTTGACTGCGGGGAAGGAACGCAGCATCAGATTTTAAGTTCTCCGCTTAAACTAAGCAAATTGGAGAAAATATTCATTACTCACCTGCATGGTGATCATGTATTTGGACTTCCAGGACTGCTTTCGAGCAGAGCCTATCAAGGTGGCACTACACCTTTAACGGTATATGGTCCGCCAGGTACGGAACGAATGATCAGTACAACCATGGAGCTTAGCCAATCACGGGTCAACTACGATTTGAATATCGTGGAACATACGGGAGGCGTCCTGTTCGAGGATGACAGTTTTATCGTGGAAGCCGCTTTACTTGAGCATCGGATTGATAGCTACGGATACCGAATTACAGAAAAAGATCGTCCAGGAAGCCTCGACCCGGTCAAACTGGCGGAATACGGTTTGAAACCAGGCCCATTGTTCGGCCGTCTGAAACGTGGAGAAACCATTACGCTGGATAACGGTGATTCGCTTCGTCCAGAAGATGTATTGGGCGCGCCAAAACGCGGCATGGTAATCACCATATTGGGTGATACACGTCCATGTGACAATGTACAGCCTCTATCCGTAAATGCAGATGTGCTTGTCCATGAAGCTACATTTATGCATGATCTGGCCGATACAGCGCATGAGTACTATCATAGTACTTCAAAACAAGCGGCGGAAGCGGCTAGAGCAGCCAATGTAGGCCAATTGATCATGACTCACTTTAGCTCACGTTATAAGGATGAGGATCAACTGCAGCCACTTTTGGAAGAAGCACAGTCCGTATTTCCGAATACCAGACTTGCAAACGAACACCAGCTTATTCCTGTCGTGCATCGCAAGCAAGAATCTTAACCAGGATTGCGATCCATTGCACGGCTAAACACGTCATATAATGAACCGGGTAATTGCACGGGACTGAGGGAGAGGAACTCCCGCGGTCCCTTTTGCAATCTGGTCAGAAAGCGTGTAGGATGGGCAATATGAAGAGGGAAATGATTCAAATTATTTTCCGGGAAAGCGCAGGAAATGACAAGCTTGTACAGAAGACGCGCGAGTTAAACCGTCTGTGTTCGATTCGGTTCGACTTGTTACATGCACATGTCAGCAAGCCATTATTTTTTGCCTGAATACATAGGTTCGCGGTCAAGTTCAAGGTAAATGATTAAGGACATGAAACGTTAATGGAATAAAGAAAGGAAGTGCTGTGTGTGATTAAGGCCTATCTGATTGACTTGGATGGTACGCTCTATCATGGCAGACATCGTATCGAAGGAGCCGATCAGCTTATTCGAACACTGCAAGAGCTAGGCAAGCCGTATTTATTCGTAACCAATAATTCTTCTCGCACACCACAAGGTGTGGCAGATCATCTGAACGGGATGGGCATACCTGCCGATGCGTCTCAAGTATGTACTTCTGCTGTGGCAGCTGCTGAATACGTTGCTGAAGAGTCTCCGGGTGCAAAAGTGGCATGTATTGGTGAAGCAGGACTGCTGCAAGCCATAGAAGAAGCAGGACTTCAGTTGACAGAAGATGCACCTGATTACGTGATACAGGGGATTGATCGTGAATTTTCCTATTCTAAACTGACCAAGGCGCTAAGGTGGATTAATGCGGGATCAAAATTCATCATGACCAACCCGGATCTGCAGCTTCCTTCCGATGATGGACTGACGCCTGGTGCTGGAACGATTGGAGCAGCAATTGAAGCCGCAACCGGAGTTCGTCCTACAGTCATAGGCAAGCCATCCAGTGTTATAATGAAGTCAGCCATTAGCCGGCTGAACCTGGCATCTCATGAAGTGGCAGTGATCGGAGACAATATGCGAACCGATATCGCAGCTGGAGTCGCAGCAGGATGTGAGACGCTGCTGGTACTTACCGGTGTGACAACACGGGAAAATATGGATGGACACATTCAAGCAGCCAAGGCTCGACCTGATCATGTGTTTGAAGATTTGCATAAATTGATGGAGTGGCTGTCGCAAGGGACAGACCAAACTTCCAAAAAGGGGTAATGTACGATGCCGGAACTGCCGGAAATGGAAAATTACCGGACCTTGTTGTCCGAGAAAATACTTGATCTACCGATTACAGGTGTTGTAATTAACCGGGATAAAACGATAAATACGGAGCCTGATCTGTTCATCAATGAACTTACAGGCAATCGCATCATATTTGTTGAGCGCCGAGCGAAGCATTTGATTTTCCACCTGGCTAATGGCAAACGTCTGGTGCTGCACCTCATGTTGGGCGGTATGATTTTCTGGGGCACGGAAGAGGAACGCCCTGATCGTTCTACACAAGTGGAAATCCAGTTTGGAGATCACATTTTATTCTTTATTGGCCTGCGCTTGGGGTATTTACATCTACTTACTTCAAAAGAGACAGAAGCGGCAATGTCCGATCTTGGACCGGAACCTTTGGATCGACGGATGAACGTGGAACGTTTTGCTTCTCTGTTGAAAGGTCGTCGGGGGACACTCAAGACAACGTTGGTTAACCAGCATATCATTGCAGGGATTGGCAACTGTTATTCGGATGAAATTGCGTTCGCTGCAGGTCTGAGACCAAGCTCCAAAACGCAGAACATCGCGACTTCACCTGAGCTGACGGAGCGTTTGTTCCATTCGATGCAGTCCGTGTTGCGCGAAGCAGCATCTGAAGGTGGATATATGGAAATGCCACTGATGCAAGGGGATACGAAGACAGGAAGCTTTGACGAGCAGTGTCGGGTGTACGATCGGGAAGGCGAGACTTGTCCGCGCTGCGGGGGAACGATTGAACGAGTGGAAATTACGGGCAAGAAGGCATTCTTCTGTCCGAAATGCCAGCATGAAGCCTAACAACGGAATCGGGGCACATGTCAGCACGAGAGGTGGATTTCTACAGGCAGCCAAGAGAGCACATGCGATGGGAGCAACGGCGTTTCAGTATTTTCCGAAGAACCCGCGTAGTCTTGGTCTGAAAAGTCTGGATCTCAAGGATGCTGAGCAGTGCAGGGATTGGTGTGAACAGCATGGACTGGCTTCGATTGCCCATTCACCCTATCCTACGAATCCGGCGTTGGGCATGACCCGTGGAGAGGCGGGGTATCATGCTACAATAGCTTCTATTCGCAATGATCTTGAAATTTCGAACGCTTGCGGTTCCGTTGGGACGGTGGTCCATTTTGGACATATCAAAACAAATGATCCGCTGGAGGGTTATCAGAACCTCATTCATTGTCTGGATACCGCCTTGGAGAATTGGAATGGTCATTCGAAGGTGCTGCTTGAGAATCAGGCAGGTGATCATGGCCCCATGGGCACGACAATGGAAGAAATGATACAGATTCGCAAATTGTCTCGATATCCAGAGCATATTGCATTTTGTTTTGACACATGCCATGCTTTTGCTTCTGGTATGTGGTCGTCAGGCAACGAATCAGAGATGCTTGATCAAGGCAGGGTGCTCGGATACTGGGATGATGTTGCTGCTGTACATTTTAATGATTCCAAATATGCGTCTGGTTCGTGTAAGGATAGACATGCGAGGATCGGACAGGGATATATCGGAAATGAATCACTGAAAACATTGATCAATGCGCCTGAGTTCCAAAAGGCGGTTGTTGTGCTCGAGACAGAAACGGGCGAAGATGGAACGCACCGTGATGATATAGCGCTCATGCGTTCCTGGTTATAATGGGGAGAGGAGCGATTGTATGCATGTTTTTTTGGACGACTATCGGGCATGTCCAAAAGGATTTGTTCTGGCAACGAATGCAGAAGAGTGCCTGATGCTGCTAAGAGAAGGTGACGTGGACATTTTGTCTCTGGATTATGAGCTTGGGCCGGATTCGCCGAATGGCGGTGAGGTTGCGGCATCCATTGTACGAGAAGGTTTATTTCCACGCGAAATTTATTTGCATACGTCCAGTATGTTTGGCAAACGCCAGATGTACGAGATGTTATATAGCAATAAACCCGATACGGTTACCATTCATAATGGTCCTATGACGGGTGAGGTTATGCTGCGTGTTGCTGCGGGAGAAGAAAGTTCATGAAGCCAATTACATCCAAAATGTTAATGCGCGGCGTATGGGAAGGCATGCCACAGGCTGTGTTTATATACACCCCTTTATGTGGGACATGTGCGGCTGCACGGCGTATGTTAGAGGTTGTTGAGCACATGCTGCCAGAAGGTATTTTATCCGAAATGAACATCCATGACATTCCTGAACTTGTACAACAATTTCAAATTTCAAGCGTACCAGCCGTGATGCTGTTTGACGGCCAGCAAGATGTTCCAAAAATGGTTTATCGGATGAGCTCTGTGGAGCATTTACTCTCGGAGATTCGGAAGGCGGTGCTGAAATGAGTATAATCTCAATGGAACATGTCTCACTCAAACGAGAAGAGAATCAGATTCTGGATAACGTGCATCTACGCATTGAACAAAACGAACATTGGGTTATTCTGGGTCGGAATGGTTCTGGCAAAACAACGTTGCTGGAAATGATGAACGGATATATGTTTCCAAGCCAGGGACGCATTGAAGTACTCGGTAACCTGTATGGGCAATGTGACGTCAGGGAAGTGCGTAAGGAAATCGGTTATATCAGCCAAACGTTAATTGAGAAACTCACACCGAGAGATCCGGTATGGGAGGTTGTCGCTACAGGAGCTTATGCTTTTTTGCGTTTTTATCAGACCATTCCTGATGAAGTCAAAGCCAAGGCACTGAGTTTGCTAGATGACATGGGCTTTGCCAACCTCGCCAATAATTCGCTTGGAACGTTGTCTCAAGGGGAGCGCAAAAAAGTCATGCTTGCACGGTCATTAATGGCTGAGCCAAAAATACTGATTATGGACGAGCCTTGTGCCGGGCTGGACTTATATGAACGTGAGAAAATGCTGGCTGAGATTGATCGTTTGCGCCAGCGTAACATTACAGTGGTGTATGTAACACACCATGTTGAAGAGATCGTACCTTTATTTACGCACGTGGCCTTGATCGGCGATGGACGCATTGCGGCGGCTGGCCCCAAGCATGAAGTTTTGACACAAGATACAATTAAGCATACGTACGATGTTCCGGTCGATATCCAGTGGGATGACGGTCGTCCGTGGATACGCGTACGTTCTGGAGGGTAACACAATTTGAGTACACAATCGTCTTGGGAAGAAGGCAACTTCTCCCGTTTTATCTGCACAGCCAATCATGGCTTTGCCCCTTATGCACAGGAAGAATTACGCCGTACGTTTGGTGCGGTGAAGAGCACAGTACTCGTACCGGGAGAAATTTTGCTTGCGGGTCTGCCTGTAGCGGAGGAAGAAGTTGCAGGTAAACTGCTGGAAGATTATCCAACGTTCCTACGTCATATCCAGCCTGTTCAGTTTCAGGAGAATACAGAAGATTCGGAGCAGTCTATTGAGAAATTGATTGCATTTGTAATGAATCATAAGGAACTGACGGGTACCCCTGTCGTACTACAGGTACGGAAGACAGACGGGGCCTTTTGGCAAGAAAATGCAGCTTCATTGAAACAATTGCTAACAGAAAAACTGGATGAGCTAGGCTGTGAATGGGTTGTACGTGATGCTGAATATGTCATTTCCGTATTTGCTGCGAATGACATGTTGTATGCAGGCGTATCCAGACCTGAACAGAACCTGTCAGACTGGAACGGGGGCGCCGTACGTTTTCAAAAAGAAGATGGACAGATCTCGCGTGCCAAGTTCAAATTGCTTGAAGCCGAGCAAACGTTTGGCATTGACTTTACTTCATTTCGTAAAGCACTTGATATCGGTGCAGCGCCAGGTGGATGGACCTCGTTCCTGCTTGAACGCGGGCTTGAAGTTACTGCGGTAGATCCCGCGAAGATGGATGCGACGCTGTTGGCATCACCAAAACTGACTTTCTTAAAGAAAAATGCAGGCGATGTACGCTTTCGCGAAGGAGAATTTGATCTGCTCGTATGTGATATGAGTTGGAGTCCCAAGCTGATGAGCCGACTTGTATCAGACCTTCTATATAGTCTTCAACCTGGGGGAACAGCGATTGTTACCGTGAAGTTATTGCATAAAAAACCGCTCGCACTCATTAAGGATGTTATTGATACGTTTGAGCGTTCGCGAATGCAGATTCAACGTTCCAAGCAGTTGTTCCATAACCGGGAAGAGATTACACTCTATATGGTCAAATATTAAGAGATCTAGCCTTGATTAAAGCAGCTAAATGTATTATGAAATTGATTCGATTAAGCACATTAAATTTTGTGCTTTACAATCTATTCCGGCCTGTACTATAATGATACCAATATTAACCATAACAAACCTAAGGGAAAGCATCCCGAAGCGAACGAAACCGGATATCCGGTCTGTTCTTCTTCGGTGAAGTTTTCCCTTTTTTGTTGTGTATTGAAGGAGGAATTGGTATGAGACATCCGGCCAGGCTGGAACGCGGAAGCCTGCTGGGAGGTAGATATCGTATCGTATCCATTCTGGGAACAGGCGGAATGAGCCATGTATACGAGGCGGAGGATCTGAAGCTGCCGGGCAAGATATGGGCAATTAAAGAAAGCGTAACGGCTATGCCGTATGAAGGCAGCATGGAGACAGAGGCCGCTCTCCTGACATCACTCCGCCATCCAAGATTACCGCAAATTGTTGATTTTTTTGTCCCGGATGAAGATGGGTACACGTACTTGGTGATGGAATACATCGAAGGGTTAACGCTCAGTGAGTATTTCAAGCAGTGCCGCGGGAAAATTCCGATGGAGCAGTTAACGGAGCTAGTGCTTCAATTGCTGGATGTGTTGAGTTATCTGCATAGTCTGAATCCACCTGTCATCTATAGGGATCTGAAACCATCCAATATCATGATCACCCCGGAACATGAAGTAAGATTAATCGATTTTGGCATCGCCAGAAGTTACAAGCCGCAAAGTGCAGAAGATACCGTCAAGTTGGGAACAGCTGGTTTCGCCGCTCCAGAACAATATGGCTCGGGTCAGACCGATGCCCGTTCGGATCTATATGGACTCGGAGCTTTGCTGCTATATCTTATGACTGGTGGGGCGTATACGGAATGGATTCAAGGTGTAGAAAGCTCTATTCGGAGTGATGTTCCACGGACGTACATCCCTGTGGCGAGAAGACTGTTAAGGTATAATGCCGAGGAGCGATTCCAATCTGCGGATGAGGTGAGGAAGGAACTGCTCCGCATACCTGGTGGAATAACGCCTGGTGGAGATGCGACCATGACCCTGAATGGTGGAACAAGAGTTATTGCCTTAACTGGTGCTTCATCTGGTGTAGGGGTTACCCACACCGCTATAGCTATCAGTCATTATCTCGAAAGGCAAAACTTTAAAGTGGCTGTGATTGAAATGTCACCTCGCTCTCAATCCTTTGCAAGAATCCAACAAATCGCTCAAGCAGGTAAACCGGTGCCGGCAGGTAGACAATTTGCAGTGGATGGTGTGCATTATTGGAAACAATCCGGGCGAGCAGATATTTTGTCTTTGCTTGGGGGGAGTTATCAATTCATCGTGATGGACCTCGGTAGTGGTCAGGACCAGAACCGGCTGGAAGAATTTCTGCGTGCAGATCTGCCGATTGTTATAGGCTCAGGTGCGGAATGGAGACAGGCGGAAATTGGTGCCTTTGTTCGATCACATCATCGGTATCCACGAGAGAAATGGATATATTGTCTGCCCCTCGCAGCAACTGAAGCTGTTCAGCGCATTCGTAAAACGCTGGATACATCGAGTGTATATGGTCTGCCGTTACATATTGACCCTTTTGACAAGGACGCACAGATGGATAAAGTGTTTTCTCATATTTTAACGCATATGATGGGACAGCAACCCAAGAAACGTTCGTTCTTTTCAAGAAGGAAAGTTCATGATTAGACGAGATTACGAAAGGAGAGCCTCTTTTGTCTAAATTAAGAAAACAAAGCCGTAAACTGATCTATGCCGGGCTTATCGGAGCAGGCGCTGTAGGGTTGGTGTTCGGAGGATATGTTATTTATAATGTCAAAACGATGGGGGATGTCAGGTCAGCTGTAGAAGCCCGTTATTTATCGGCATATGAGGAAAAGGAAGCTGAATTAAAGCAACAATGGGATTCGGGAGCACAAGGATGGGTCACGGTTCGGGATATTGAAGCAGGTGAACCGATATTACCGGAGGATCTGAAGCTCATTGCTGTTCCAGATGCACAAGCTCCACGAAATCTCTGGTCCAGTACCAAGCAAATGGAAGGCCAAGTGGCCAAAATAGAGTTGAAAAAAGGAACAGCCATTACTACCGAGATGGTGTATGAGGATACACCGGCTCCGCCTGATTTAAGAAATCGAGAGCTGCAAGTTGTATTATTGCCATCCTCACTCGTTAAGGGAGATATTATTGATGTTCGTATTCAGTTCCCGACAGGGCAGGATTATGTTCTCTTATCGAAGAAAAAAGTGGAACGACTCAATTCAGCTACCTTATGGATTACGATGACGGAGGAAGAGATTCTGTCACTCTCCAGTGCAATTGTAGATGCTTATTTACATAAAGCTTCAATCTATGCCTTAACCTATGTAGAACCACAGTTTCAGACACCTGCAATCGCGACGTATCCTGCCAATTCAGAAGTATTAAAACTGCTGGAGAGTGATCCGAATATTGTTCGACGAGCGGAACAGGAGTTATCCAGACAGGTACGAAGTTCGCTTGAAAGTTCACTGGCCGCCTCCGTGACAGCCCCATCAAAAGGCGTTGAACAGGATGTGGCACAATCCTCAGTTACCTATAACAGTCGTCCATCAGCAAATAATTCGGCAACATCGGATGCAGTGATGTGGAATGATGGTTCAGGTAACGGAGCAGAAACTAATACTGGAAGTGTCAATGATCCCGTTGAAGTTTTACAGACAGAACAGCAGAGTTTGTTAACAGGCGGAGAGTAGAGACCGATAGCAATGTTCACGTGTTCAGTTGAATAAAATTCAGATAACAAGGTTTTTGAGAAATGGGAGGGAGTGATAACATCTATGCGATCATGGATCTTTGCGGGTTTGTGTGAGAAGAATGATTTGATGTTATATCTTTGCAAGATATTGGCTTCGACAGGTAACAAGGTCTTACTCGTAGATGGAACCTTACTACAAAAGTATGGGTACGGTGTAGGTGACAGTCAGCAGTCTTTGCGAATTACGGAATTTGAAGGATTTGATATCGCTTGTCATTTTGTTACATCAGCAGCTGTAGAGAATCATCTAGAAGTAAACGGAGAACGATTGGACAGTTATGACTATGTGTTATATGACATGGAGACCTCACATTTTGCTTCACGTAATCTCTGGCTAAGCGCTGA
The DNA here is from genome assembly GCF_055687625.1 of Paenibacillus sp. CB74. Taxonomy (NCBI): domain Bacteria; kingdom Bacillati; phylum Bacillota; class Bacilli; order Caryophanales; family Paenibacillaceae; genus Paenibacillus; species Paenibacillus sp. CB74. Next base: position 1,310,586 of record NZ_CM146009.1, read on the forward strand.
TGTAAGAGTCTGGGTGAGTGATTATGAGCGTTATAATCTGGAACGTGGCAAGGGTTGGTTGAAGCGGTTGCTTGAAGAACAGTCATTGCCTGGTGAGCTGTTATTTCAACGGCTCTTAATTAACGGGGTTGATTGCAAACTTGAAGCTCGTTATCTGTGGGCATATCTGGAGGGCAGTCCATTTGTGTGGACAGGAGAATCCTTAGTGCTTCCGTGGGATGAGATAACAGCGGCGGTTAAGCTTGAGAATGAGCATCATCGCCGAGTTCATCTTGGACCTTTATCACGAAATTACAAAAAATCGTTGTGCCGTGTGGTCGAGCAGCTAACAGGTTGGGAAAGTGTTCGTAGTCGCCGTGCGATGAAAGAAGCAGAGAGGATGAGAGCATGAGCACGATTACCTTTTGGAGCCCTTTTGCAGGAACAGGCTGCACTTCAAGCACATTAATTAGTGCCTATGCGATGGCACTTCACTACAGGACAAGAGTGTTACTTGTTAACGCAGGCATTGCTGGAACTGGCACAGAAGCTGCTCTACCATCCAAAGATTCGGATTCAGCGGATTTTATGTTCTCCTTCGAAGAGGGGGGCTGGGATGCGATTGAACGGCTGCATTCGAGCGGAAGTCTGAATAAGCACAATCTCAGGGATTATACTAAGCCACTTTTGAAAGAAAGACTTGATTTCCTGACCGGGAGAATTGATGAGATGGAACGTTCCCCGCAGGAACATGGTGAGACTGTGAAAAAGCTGCTGAAAGTAGCTAACGAGTATTATGATCTGGTTCTTCTGGATGCGGATCATGCTGGTGTCGATTTGCAGCTCAAGCTGCAACAAGCGGACTATGTTGTCATTAATCTCGATCAAAATATGCGAAATCTGGAGTTGTTCTTTGAAGAGATTCTGCCAACACGAATGAACAATAAGAATATGCATGTTGTCATTAACAAATACGATTCTCACTCCCGTGCAACGCTTTCCAATATTCGGCGCCAGTTTAGATACAAAGGTACGATATCTGCGATACCGTACACAACTGGTTACCTGGATGCAATGAATCGGCGAGATGTCGCCAGGTACTTGCAGTTGGAAAGTTTGTCTGAGGATAAGGATATTCGTAAAGGGAGCTTTGCTGCAAGCATGAGCGAACTCGCTCGCCTGATTATGGACGGTGCAGGTATGCGCACAGTTCTGAAGAGGCTGGAAAGGGGAGCCTGAACCTCCAATGCTCTGGAATACCATATGGATAAGTTTAATTTTGATTCTGTGCCTGACTTATGTCTGGTTCAAGTATAGTGCGTTTCTTCGTGAAAAGAATGCTCGTGTTCCTGAACAGCAATCCTTCACGATTGACATGTTGATTGAGAAGGTGAAGAACTCGCTTCATGAGCTTAGTCATAGTCAGCTCGCGGATGCAGGTCTGCATGAAGAAGAATATCGTCGAAAAATCAATCAACGTGCAGAGATGAGAAAAGCGCTGAAGGGCTGTGTCTCAGGCAGTATCAGTGACAAAACGTATGTCAAAAATCTGATAGGGGATCTTCTGATCCGAAGCATAGGACTGAACAAATCAAATGTAGATGAAGTCATTTTGTTTGCAGAACCGGATTTATTGACGATCCAGGACCGATTCGAAATTGTGTTTTATCTGTACCGACAGCAATTCGGTGTGGATGCCCTCTCCCGAATGATTGATACCTACGATCTGGGAAGGCTGAGAACGGAGGAAGGAACGGAGGACGGAGGGAGTTATTATATTTCCGAGGAAGACATTCACTATGTTTTTGAGTGCGAATATCGAGAGCTTGGGTTCAGAGAAAAGACAGATATCATCGTGCAGCGTATCTACCAACACTACAAAGGGTTCTCCGTTGTTGATGAGATAAGGGACCAACGTATTGACGGCGTTAGTGGTGGTGTCAGCGGTATGTTGGATACTGCTCATAATATTGGATTTCAGAAACCGGCATCATGGAATGATCTGTTGGAGCAAGGACTGGAGGATGATACTCATGAAGAACCGCTTAGCGGCATGGAGAGTGTCTGGATTTTCTATAAAGGGAAATCCATTCATCTACCTTTTTTGTCCTTCGGCAGCATCCGTGAACTGAAAAGGGTATGCCAGAATATATATAAATACAATTATCCGGGACAGTTGTCAGAAGCAAGTGGATACAAAGTGAACGAGATGAAAGACGGTTCCCGTGTGGTTGTTGTCAGACCTCCTTTTGCAGAATCGTGGGCGTTCTTCGTCCGGAAGTTCGATATCCCAAATGCTTCACTTGAGCAATTGATTACGGGTAACAACGCAGATCTGCCAATTACATTGCTTCAATATTTGATGAAAGGAAGCCGGATCACAGCGGTAACCGGAGCACAGGGTTCTGGTAAAACGACATTACTTATGGCTATGGTCAAGCACATCTATGCATCGTACACCCTTCGGGTGCAGGAGATGGCGTTCGAACTTCAATTAAGACGGATCTATAGCCGACGTAATATTTTGAGTTTCCGAGAAACTGAGCACATTTCAGGTCAACAAGGGCTAGATTTGCAGAAAAAAACGGATGGTACCGTCAATATTCTTGGTGAGGTTGCGAGTGATGAAGTGGCCGCATGGATGATTCAAATGTCTCAGGTTGCCAGTCTGTTCACCCTGTTTACCCACCATGCCAAAACGTTTCGTGATCTGGTCTTCTCTCTTCGTAATTCCTTACTCAAGACTGGCATGTTTCAACATGAGCATATTGCTGAGGAGCAGGTTGTGAGTGTCATCAATTTCGATGTTCATATGAAGAAAGATGCTGAGGGACGAAGATATATCGAACGTATTACGGAATGTCTTCCTCGCGCGAATCAAGGTGACAGCGTGGAAGAGAGGGCAGGTTTTACATTTCGTAATGTAGTGGAGTACAGAGATGGAGAGTATGTAGCAACAGCTCCAATCTCCTCGGAATGCATGTTGGATATGCGAGAACAGATGACATTGCAGGATGCCGAGAAATTTGGACATTTTATGAAGCAACACTGGGGTGATCCGCATGACAATTAAATGGATTCTGCTCCTCGTATTAGGTATTTGTGCGGGCGGGTTGCTGATCACACTTCTGGTTTTAAATGTATTACGTCGCAGAGGAGGTGGTCCAACAAGTCCATCCGGGGTTATTCTAACTCCCGGAACGAAGGGTTTCAAGGGACTGGGGTCACTCTTGTTGCAGTTCTACCGCCTGGGAATGAAAGTCCCACTGTTATCCGCCTATATTCTACAAGTGCAGAAGCGTATTTCATTTCGGCATGTGGGAGATGAGCCTTCACTTCGGAGACTGACAATGACAGTGGTTCTCATTATTTTCGGAGGTTATGGCTGCATAAGTGTCATTCTGTTCCTTCTGCAGCCGGGTATCGCTTTTGTAATATTGTCCGTGCTCTGTGCTGTGGTGCTAAACAGCTTGGTGCTGGATATGTGCCTCAGTCGTATGGAGAAACGGTTGCTGGTTCAGATGCTGGATCTCTTTGCAGATGTAAGACATCGGTATCACCAGCATGGCATGGTTGAGGAAGCACTTTATGAAGCGGCTGAAGCCGGTACAGGAGAAGCAGCAGAACAGGTAAGACTGATCTATGAAGCTCTAACTTCTCCAGATCCGAATGAAGCACTTGAGCGTTACTATGAAGTGGCACCCAACCGTTTTCTCAAAGGCTTCGCCGGCGTTTCCTATATGGTCATGGAGTTCGGGGATAAGGACCGAGAACAAGGGTCTATCTATCTTAAGGGACTGGGGAACCTGACACAGGAGATTCATCTGGAGATTTTGCGGCGTGACAAATTGGATTACCTGCTTAAAGGACTTAATATCATCGCGCTTGCCCCGGTATTATTCACCGCTCCAATTGAACGCTGGGCCAGAGTCAGTTTTCCAACGATGGATGAGTTTTATCGCAGCAAGATTGGTTTTGTTACCAAAATATCAATTTATGTCATCATCATTCTTGCTTATTTGCTTCTGCAGAGGCTCCAGCAATACGATGAAACTCGTTACCGCTCAGGACATAAGCATTCATGGTTGGATCAGTTTCTATACAGGCAGACCTTCATCCGGAAATTGGCGATGTTGTTTGCGGCGAAACCTGGCAGTGTACAGTACAGCCAAACGATACGGCTTATGAGGGAGAGTAGCTCGGAGTTGAAATACGAATGGCTCGCCATTCGCCGAGTGATGTTATTCGCAGGTTGTTTGGTCCTTACACTGGGTTGCATCTTGCTGTTGCACCAGGTTGAACGTAACCACATCTTGCATGATCCAATCCGGGATGATCGAATGTTTGGTGCAATGGCTGAAGCGGATCTCAGGAAAGCCGAGGAAAAAACAGCATTGGATCAATCCGTGCTGGAAAGTGTAGAGATGAACCGAGGAGCTACATACGAAGAAGTCTCCAACGCGTTACAGCAGTTATCTCCCGTTCAGTTGGACCATGATACCCAGAGTGAGACCATCATGCGCATCATGCAGAAACTTGAGGTGTATAACAAGCAATATGTACGCTGGTGGGAAATGATTATAGCAATTCTCATCGGTGTAGCAGGGTATTACATGCCCATATGGCTCATGTTATTTCAGCGGAAAATGCGAAAGTTGGATATGCGGCATGAAATCTATCAATTTCAGACAGTGATATCCATTCTGCGTGAGATGGATCGGATGTCAGTCGAGGAGATATTGGAATGGCTTAATCGATTTGCCGTCATTTTCAAGCGTCCGCTGCAAAAGTGTTTGTTGCATTTTGAACATGGGCCAGAGCTTGCACTTGATCAATTAAAGGAAGAGGCGGGCTTGCCCGAATTCCAGCGACTGATTGATAAATTGCAGCTTGCCCTTGGCAAAATCTCAATACGTGAAGCCTTTGATGATCTTGAGAGCATGATGGCATTTTATTTTGAACAACGCAAGCAGGAGTACAGCAAAATGATTGATGTTAAAGCATCCTGGGGGAGAACCATCGGATTTGCTCCCATGTATGCCCTAATCTTTTTGTACCTGGTCATACCATTGGTCGGTATGAGCTTCCTGCAGATGAACATCTATTATGAACAAATTCAGAAACTGTAGCACAATTCTTCTGTGTGACAGTCTGAAATATATTAATAATTTATAACTTGGGAGGATTTATCATGAACAATGCATCAAGCGCTTTAAAGGTAGCAGCAGGGATATTTTTGACAATCGCTCTGATCACAATTGTAGTTCTGTTATTTATTTCGGCTCAGGAAGCAACCAAGACAGCGCAGAACAATTTTGCTGATATTCAAACCGAGCTGTCTCAGGCTGCATTCACGGTGTATGACGGAACAACGATCAGTGGCTCACAGGTAACTAATGCGCTGCGTAAATACGCGGACAAGGATCAGTTCGGTATTCAAGTCATTACAGGTAAAAATAAAGCGGGTCAATGGTATGGCAACCAATTGAACATTTCACAGGATCTTAATAACGCGGACTACGGCTCGGTTATTGCTCCTGACGATAAAGTAGGGATTATTAACCAGACGATGAGTGAAAAGGACAATCAATATGTCAATCCAAGTGGTAAATTCAAAGCCATTATTGTAAAAGACCGCTCCAACGTGGTAAGAGGGCTAATCTTCCAGCAATCCTGACAGGAGTTGGTTTAACATGTCCCAGAATACCCAGCATCTTATGTTGTTTTGTACGGCGGTTGTCCTGTTTGTGACAGCCTGCCTGTACGGGCAACAGAATGTTAAGATTTTATCAGCTTCATTGAACGACAGAGTACGAACAACAGCAGGCATGGAAGGTCGTCTGACAACAACATTGCATACCACCAAACCATCTCAGTATAGTGGTGCGGAAGTGTTACATACCGTGAGACAGATGACAGGCACAGGCATACCTGTAGAGGTAGACGGGACTTCATATGTGATTGATACACTAGTCAGCAAAACAGCGACTATTCCTGTCCAGCTCGATGCTACCTACAGACCAGAGTTGATACGAAATGAAACTGGAGAACTGCTCAAGATTGTTTTTTGGAAGGAGGCCAGTGTGAATTGATTAATGCCGCATCCAAGTTGCTTGCCGTATTGCTCGCAGTTCTTCTGCTCTATGTGTATCCAGCTGCTGAAACAGCCGATCGGCAGGATGATATAGCACGTATGACGGCTATACAGAATGTAACACGTTTTGTCGATGCTGTTCGCACGAAAGGGTATATTTCCCCTCGTATGTTGGCTGAGTTCGAGGAGCAACTGGCACAGACGGGCAATGTGTATGAGTTGTCAGTGGAACATTTACATAAGAAATATGTACCTCACTATACAGACCCGACGAACAATCAAAGTTTTACCGGGACTTATGAGGTAGTACAGGATGGATATTACTCAGCTCAGATTCGAGAAAGATTATTTCCGTCCGAAGGAGTGCTGCCTGCGGATGATCCTGGCCGAAGATATACGTTGACAACAGGGGATTTTTTCACCGTGACGCTCCAAAATACAAATCGTACGCCTTCGATGCTCATTCGTGAATGGCTCAGTGGTACGGCTCAGGCTTCAGCGGTATTTGTAACATACGGAGGTATGGTCCTCAATGAAGATTACTGAGCTATCTATTGTATTCGTGCTGATCTTCTTCCCGCTCTTCTGGATCATCTCACTTCATACCCAAGATGCCGAAGAGGCTAATTATCTTGGACAACGATACAGATCTGCACTTCAAACCGCAGTCATGGATGCAGGTGCAGTCATGCATCAGAACGAGAAACAAAATGATGAAGCAGGTTATGATTCAACCAAGTTTGTAAAAGCGGACAAGGAGCTTGCCCTGTTAACATTTACCCAGACAATGGCTCTGAATATGGGGATTCAGGATGATCCTGCAGCTATTCGAAACATGTTTAATTACATTCCTGCCGTGGTTATTTTGGATTACGATGGCTATTATATGTTGTCTACAGAAACAGAGTTGACAGGTATTCGTGAAGATTCTTTCAGACAAGTATGGAGCCCTAAGAAACCTTATACATATTCAGATTCATACGGTAACAGTATTAACTTTACACTGGACGATTACGTCTATGCCTACGACGCAAGCGCAGGGAGATGGGTGGAGGGCTTTCAAAAAGAACTGGCTTCAACCACACAGATTCCTTTACTTCAGGATAGCAGCGTATATGAACAAGTTCGACGAAGCCGGGTTGTGACTTCTGTGCAGGATGATCTGGCTGGTGTGATTAACCGTCATAATGAGTTTGCCAGAAAGAACGGTATTTCTTATACATTTACGATGCCCCTTATTGCACAGGAAGATTGGTACAACTCCATTAACGATACAGGGATTATGGCCTTTATCCAAGGTATAGGTGTGGGTGACCAGAAGATCAACAATTATGCGATTGGTGGAGGCAGACTTGTGAAGAAAACGGCCATCGTAGGTGGGATAGATCCTTTAACGGGTATCAAGTACTATTATCCCTCCACATGTGGTAATGGTTACCGTGCCGAAGAGGTGTTCACAGACGCAAGACAAGCAGCTGCACAAGGCTATTTTGAATATAACTGCTCTAATCGTTAGCTTGCGTACATGACAAAATCATGGAAGGAGTTCCTGAACTGTTTACATTACTTTCAGAAAAGACGAGACCTGTGCTAGAATAGGGGTTCGGAACCATAATAAAAGTAATGTCTAATAGATAGGAGCAACCTCATCTTATGAGTTTATTGTCAGTAGAGAACGTGAGTCACAATTTTGGAGATCGCACGTTATTTAAAAATGTATCGTTTCGTTTACTCGCCGGAGAGCGCGTAGGACTTGTTGGTGCCAATGGTGTAGGTAAATCTACATTAATGAACATCCTTACCGGTAAATTGCTTAAAGACAGTGGAAAAGTGGAATGGACACCTAAGGTCCGTTATGGATATCTGGATCAGCACACAAAGCTTACGCCAGGCAAAACGATTCGTGATGTGCTTAAGGATGCTTTCCTTCCGTTGCTTGAATTGGAAAAAGAAATGATGAATATTACGGACCAGATGGCAGATGCAGATCCAGATAAGCTGGAGCAGTTGCTGGAAGAGATGGGCGATATTCAGGAACAACTGGAGCAGGGCGACTTTTATCTGATTGACGTCAAAGTCGAAGAGATGGCCAATGGTCTTGGTTTGTCTGCAATTGGTCTTGATCGAGATGTTGCAGCTCTAAGTGGTGGACAGCGCACCAAGGTGCTTCTTGCCAAGCTTCTACTCGAAAAACCTACAGCTCTGTTACTGGATGAGCCAACCAACTATCTGGATGTAGAGCACATTGAATGGCTGTCACGTTACCTAAAGGACTACCCGCATGCGTTCCTCTTAATTTCCCATGACACGGAATTCATGAATGAAGTCGTGAATGTCATTTATCATTTGGAATTTGCCAAATTAACGAGATATGCAGCGAACTATAACAAGTTCCTGGAGATGGCTGATATGAATAAAGCCCAGCATATTGATGCGTACGAGAAGCAGCAAGAGTACATCAAGAAACAGGAAGATTTCATTCAGCGTAACAAGGCGCGGGCTTCAACTTCAGGTCGAGCGAAGAGCCGGGAGAAACAGCTGGATAAGATTGAACGTATTGATCGCCCAGATGAAGCGGCTAAACCAACGTTTAAATTCAAGGATGCCCGCGCGAGTAGCAAAACGGTCTTTGAGGGCATTGATTTTGAAATTGGATATACCTATCCTTTGCTGCCCAAAATGACGATGACGATTGAACGTGGTGAGAAAATTGCCATTGTAGGCTGTAATGGTGTGGGTAAATCGACACTGCTGAAAACCATCCTCGGGAAAATATCTCCACTGAGTGGAAAGACCTTTTTGGGAGATTATCTCGAAACGGCCTATTTTGAGCAGGAGGTTCGTGCTGGAAATATCACGCCGATCGAGGATGTCTGGAATGAGTTTTCACATTTGACTCAGAATGAGGTCCGGGGTCATCTCGCTCGCTGCGGATTAAAGAATGAGCACATTACTCGTCCGCTCAACATGCTGAGTGGTGGAGAACAAGCCAAGGTTCGTTTATGCAAACTCTTGATGCGCGAAAGCAACTGGATTTTATTTGATGAGCCGACAAACCATCTGGATGTCACAGCCAAAGCGGAGTTGCAGCGTGCCTTGCAAGAATTTAAGGGAACGGTGCTACTGGTATCTCATGAACCTGATTTTTACGAGGGTTGGGTCACCAAAACATGGAATGTCGAAGAATGGTCTGAGAAAAACTAGATGATTTGAGACCATGTTTAACAGATATGACGGTGACAAAAAAATCTGTCTATGGTAACATAGGCTACAACTTCATATGAACACTAGGGGGGCCGCACGATGCGGCTGAGATGGAAGAATGCGATTCCGGACCCTTTGCACCTGATCTGGATCATACCAGCGTAGGGAAGTGGCGAGCGCGTTTCAGTGAACGACGTGAGCAAACGGCAACTCGAAAAGATTTCAACCGTCTGCTTAGCGAATTGAAACATGCAGTTGCGTGTATAACGTTATGGCTATAGATCTATAGCTGTACTGCACGAAATGAACTGTATGCATCAGTCAGTGATCTGATCCTATAATTCATACGCAGCCACTCCCCTACGGGAGTGGCTTTTTTTGTGTTTTCATAGCATTCACGCCTGGAAGGAGAGGGAGGGTACCGCAATTTTTCATGAGCATGTTCACGAATCATTTGAATTGCATGTTGTATCTGCGGGTGCAGGAGATCGAGCATCTTTTGTAAAAGCAGCCAAGGACGTTTGGCCATGGGTGGACTATATTCACATACGAGAGAAACAACTTACATGGCAAGACAAGATCGGCTGGACTGAAAGTCTGCGTAATGTTAATATTCCATCTTGTCGCATCGTTATCAATGGTTCAGAACTGCCTTCACAGAATGATCTTTATGGCGGTGTTCATTGGGGGCAAGATGCGATACGTAAATACAACCCTGCTGTCATAAGCAAAATGCAGCGACTTCGTCTGGGTGTATCTGTTCATTCCATCGATGAGGCAAAAATCGCTGAAGAACAGGGAGCTGATTACCTTTTCTTTGGGCATGTCTTCGCGACCAACAGCAAGCCAGATCTAGAACCAAGAGGATTATATGCTCTTGATGAAGTATGCAGAGGTGTCTCCATTCCTGTCATCGCGATCGGAGGCATAGAGCCGGGAAATATTCAAGCGATTCGCGCTACAGGGGCACAGGGAGTTGCCGTGATCTCAAATGTATGGTCGAGCGATTCCCCGGATCGGGCAGCTGCATCACTAAGGCAGGCTATCGTTGCTACAGGAAGTCTAAGCCGGTGAAAGGAGATGAGAGGATGAATGAGATCGTAACGGGTCAGAACAGGAATCATTTCAGTCATCAACTGAACTCTGAAACGGAATCAAGAAGCAAAAGTGTAACTGATAATCCGGATAAGATTCATGCAGAAATCATTATTGTAGGCGGAGGTGTTGTTGGTTGTGCCATTGCGTATGAGCTTGCTTCCCGGGGACAGGATGTTTTGTTGCTGGAGCGTTCCGCAATTGCGGGAGGCACTTCTTGCGCAGCGGCTGGAATGCTGGCGCCAGATAGTGAGGATTTTGCTCATCCTTTGATGGCTAAGCTTGGCAGGCAGAGTAGACAGTTACTTATTGAGCAACAAGTGCTAATGGATACCCTTAGTGGGGTAGAGGTTGGGCTGCAACGCCATGGATTCTTGACCCCTTTTCGATCATACAGTGAATTAAACCGCTATAAGAACAATCGAAATTCCGGTTTGTCTGCTGATGAGGTGTGGTGGGATCGTTCGGTTGTGCAACAGGAGGCATCGTGGCTTAACAGAGATACATACGGAGCCTACTACAGACCATACGAGAGTGAAATCCTTCCTGTCCATCTAACTAGGGCATATGCGGAATCTGCTCAAGCCATGGGAGCTCGGTTTATAGAGGACATACAGGGTATACGTGTACAAGTAAACGAACACGGCGTGCAGGGGATCACCACATCGATCGGTGAGATAACGTGCAAACATGTCGTTATAGCGGCTGGATTACAGAGTGAAGCATTGATGAGACATGTGAATCTGAGCTTACCTGTGTGGTCGGTAAAAGGAGAAATAGCTGCCGTTCAGTTCTCAGATGAACATGCAGGGTACAGACCTGACAGAACGGTTTATGCAGAGGATGTCTATATTGTTCCCAAAGCCAATGGCGAAGTTTGGCTCGGGGCAACCAGTCTGCCGGGCAGAACGGATTTGAATGTTTCTGTACAGGGTGTTCAGAAGCTGCTAACAGCGGCTACCCACTGGGTACCCGGGATGAAAGAAGCGCAATTTAAGCGAGCGTGGGCAGGTGTAAGACCGGCAACGCCAGATGGGCTGCCTTATATAGGTGCATGCAAGAGTATACCTGGACTGTTCGCTGCCTTTGGGCATTACCGTAATGGTATTTTGCTAAGTGCGATAACAGGCAGGCTTATCGCGGAGTTAATCACTGGCAAAAGCTCAGAAGAACTCGGAATTGAAGCGCTGAATCCAGAGCGTTTGAACAGAAAGGGAGTGGTGCAGTGAATATCATTGTTAATGGACAACGGATGGAGATTGAAAACAGATTAAATCGTGTGGATAAACTGCTCCAATCGTTTGACCTGCAAGTCAAGACTGTAGTTGTTGAGCTGAACAGGCATATCTTAACGCGTGAGTATCACAAGTCAACGGCATTAAGAGAAGGCGATCGAATCGAGATTGTACATTTTGTAGGAGGCGGTTGATGATGTTGAACATTGGTAAATATACGTTTGAGTCCAGATTATTGCTCGGAACAGGCAGGTTTTCGGATTTTGAAGTGCAGAGTCAGGCTGTGGATGCTTCTGGAACGGAAGTTTTAACCTTTGCTGTTCGTCGTCTGAATCTGGAGCAACGTAACCAGAAGCATTTCCTGGATACATTGGATCTGGATCAATACACGCTTCTTCCGAATACGGCCGGGGCTTCCACTGCGGAAGAGGCAGTGCGGATCGCCGAGCTTGCGCGGGCTTCGGGACTTTGTGATATGATAAAAGTCGAAGTCATCGGAGATGGAAAGACATTGCTCCCAGATCCGATTGAAACGTACAAGGCTTGCGAAATTTTGCTTGAAAAGGGCTTCACCGTATTGCCTTATATTTCAGATGATGTCATTTTGGCCAAAAGGCTGCAATTGCTTGGCGTACATGCCGTAATGCCTGGAGCTTCTCCCATCGGAGCAGGTAGAGGCATCATTAATCCCTATAATCTTGAGATCATCATTGAGCAGGCCGTTGTGCCTGTGATTGTGGATGCAGGGTTGCGCTCTCCAAAAGATGCTGCTTATGCGATGGAACTTGGTGCAGATGGTGTATTGTTGAATACAGCGGTATCCGGATCAGGAAATCCGGTGAATATGGCTAAAGCGATGCGAATGGGTGTAGAGGCAGGTAGACTGGCATATGAGGCAGGCATGATTCCTGTGAAGCGTTATGCAGCGGCCAGTAGTCCGGTGGAAGGAATGGTTCATACATGATAGATCAACAACAATCAATTTCCTCCGAGCAGGCCGACCGGTATTCCAGACAGGAAAGGTATGCGCCACTTGGCAAGGAAGGTCAGGACAAATTAAAGGGCAGCAGAGTCTTAATTGTAGGCGCTGGCGCACTCGGAACAGGAATTGCCGAAACATTAGTACGTTCAGGCGTCGGGCACATAACGATCGTGGATCGTGATTATGTGGAGTGGAGTAATTTGCAGCGGCAACAATTATATGTAGAGCAGGACGCAATTGAACGGATGCCGAAAGCGATGGCTGCGGAAAAACGTTTATCTGCCATTAATTCCACGGTTCATGTGGAAGGAAAGGTATTGGATGTCAGAGTAGATGAACTGGAAGAACTCATTCAGCATGCAGACTTGATCATGGATGCAACGGATAATTTTGATACCCGACTACTCATGAATGATATGGCACAAAAGCATCGTATTCCCTGGATTTATGGTGGATGCGTGGGGAGTTACGGCATCACCTATACGTTTATGCCTGGAGAGACGCCATGTTTAAATTGTTTGCTGGGTGAAGTCCCCCTGGGTGGAGATACCTGTGATACGTCTGGCATCATTCCACAAGCGGTACAAATGGTAACGGCGAATCAGACAGCAGAAGCGATGAAGCTGCTTAGTGGCAATGAGAATGCATTGAGACGCAAGTTGTTGTCATTTGACGTGTGGAGGAACGAATACATATCCATCAATGTGGATGGTGCGAAAAAGCAAGACTGTCCTTCATGCGGTGCTTCGGCAACGTATCCATATCTTTCTGCGTCCAATCTGGAAAAAACCGATGTGTTGTGTGGAAGGGATACCGTTCAGATCCGCCCTGCACGGCGCATGAATTTGAATCTTCAACAAACGGCGGATCGCTTGAACAGACTTGAAGAAGGAAAAGTGGAATCCAATCCGTTTCTGGTTTCTTTTACAACAGGAGCTCATAGAATGGTCGTATTCCAGGATGGGCGTGTTCTCGTACACGGAACAAAAGATACAGCTGAAGCGCGTACTCTCGTTCATCGTTACTTTGGTTAAAGCAAGAAAGAAACAAAGTCTGTTCCCTTGAGGGAATGGACTTTTTCATTTTACGGCATGCTAACTGTACCAACCACTGCTACGAGCAGCGGGGATAGAGACAGGCCGGGTGAAAAACAATGAAAACAGCCATTTTGCTGATTGGAGCAGGAGAGCAGGCTAGCCTTATTTACGACGTTTTATGTGCTGAAGGGTATGAGGTGCAACGAATGGAGTGTTCTGAACTAAACCAATCCGTCAAGCCTTCGTTGCAGCATATTAACCTGATCATCCTGGTAGACCGGGAAGAGGAGCATGCACACCTTAACCAGGATCAGAAATCAGAGTTGAAACGTTGGATAGAGAGCGGACAGGTGATCCCTCTGCTGGTTATTACTTCAAATGCATCTCCTCAGGTCATCGTGGAATGGCTGGATTACGGAGCTAATGACGTGATGGAGGAGCCCATTCACTTGACCGTGATGCTAGCCAGAATACGAAATCTATTGCGTGTTTTTGCGAATGCAACGCAAGAGAGTGAAGAAGTGATTGTAGTTCATGATCTTAAAGTGAATTTACGTTCAAGGCGGGTAAATCGTGCGGGTGAGTACCTAACATTAACGCCAAAAGAGTACGAATTGCTGGAATTTCTGGCGTTGCATGTGAATGAAGCATGTACCCGGAGTGATATTTTAAGGGAAGTGTGGGGGTATGAGTATGCCATGGATACGAACGTTGTGGACGTGTACATCAAACATCTGAGGGTTAAGGTAGATAAGGGAAGAAGTGTGAAGCTGATTCATACTGTGCGTGGGATCGGCTATATGCTTCATGATAAAATTTAGAAATTTCAACCATTCCATGAATCTCCAGTTTAAAGTGTGGTGAAAAAAGGGTAAAAGAAAAGACCGGATCATATTATCCGGCCCTTACTGATTAAATATGAACTATAAACGGTTCTAAAGTACACGACGAGCTTTAATGTACGTTCTCTTCCAAGTACCGGAGTTCAGATCCGAGATCGTTACACCTGGAGATCCGTACGTATGCAGAATCTTTCCGTCCCCTGCATATACGCCTACATGGGTAATGTTAGAACCAGTAGAACGGCTACCGCTAGAGAAGAATACAAGATCCCCGACTTGAAGATTAGCTTTGGATACAGCTTTACCTTCTTTGGATTGTTGAACGGAAGTGCGTGGCAAGTCTACACCATACTTTTTGAAAATATATTTCATAAAGGAAGAGCAATCAAAAACTCTGGTTGTTGTTGTTGAAGCACCAAATTCATATGGAGTTCCAGTGAATTTTTTACCATAGTTAACAATTTGTTGACCTGTGGACACAGATGCAGTTGCTGCCTGTGCGACAGGGGCGTTAGTCATTAATACAGCTCCAAAACCTAGTGTAGCGCACAACCCGACGGTTACGGCCTTTTGGACAAAGATGTTTGTTTTCATATTAGTTAGTACCTCCAAAATTCGTTTTCGTTAAGTTGCTAGAGCGAGTATAACAGCTTTGTAACAGCCTAGAAATTGGATGGGCATGTGTAATCCCTTGCGCCACAATGGTTTGGGTATGTTTATTAAAATATAATTAAAAATGTCAAAAAATTAATCATTGACGAATAATAAATAAAGATGAAATAGAAAAGACCCTTGAATCTCAAGGGTCTTTGTTGTGTATGAATCTATTTTATGATCGAAATCACTGGTTACAAAAACGTAATAATTAAAATGCCATGCGGATACATTTAATCTTTGCTTTGAATGATTAGTAGTAGGCCGCTATCGATAGTGACGGTACCTGAAGCGCCTAGGAGTTGGTTGCTTATGCCAAGGGATTGGCCCATGCGAATAGTGGCTTGATTCAGCGGATACATGAAACCTTCCAGTGTTATTCCTGTAACTTCATGAGTTAAGGGGAGTAAAGAAACATATTTATAGTCACGGTGTTCAACTACAGCTTTGGAAGTTGTCAGAGTCATATAGTTATGCTTGTCCTGAATTACACATGAGATATGATGCTGCATTGCACGAACCATAATATGTACATTAGCGAGTGTATGATCCATCCGAGTACCTGTAGCGCCTAACATCAGAATGTGAGAAGGTTCGTGATCTAACGCTGTTTCAAAAGCCATTTCCGTATCGGTAAGATCTTTATGAACAGGGTCGCATGTAATGAACTTTGTGCTGTTGTTACTAACAATTATACGTTGCTCTTCGGAGATAGAGTCGAAATCACCAACTGCAATATGAGGCTGAACGCCGTGCTCAATTAAAAATAATGCGCCGCGATCAGCCGCAATGATCATGTCATCATCACGTATTTCCTGAAGTAATTCCGGAGATAGATTTCCGCCTGTAAATATAACAATCCGTTTCACCGTCATTTTATTTCATCCTTCCTAGTTCAAAGAAAAATAGTTCGTTGTTCAGATATGTTGTATGAAACTGTACAAATATATTCACCAAACCAGTATAATCCACAAAATGTGGTTGCACAATTTCAGTGCTCGCGGATACAATGGGTAGAGCGACATGGAGATGACTTGAAAAGTGAGGTTTGAACAGGTTGGACTTACACATTTTTGAAGTATTCAGTATTATAGGCACCATCGCATTTGCAATGTCCGGTGCTTTCGTGGCAATGGAAGAGGAGTATGACATTTTGGGTGTACTTGTGCTGGGACTTGTCACGGCATTCGGAGGCGGAATTATTCGGAATGTACTTATAGGTATACCTGTAACTACACTCTGGAGCCAGGGATCACTAATTATGTTGGCCTTAGTATCTGTAGCGATTGCGTTTATATTACCTCTTAAGTGGATTAGTCACTGGAAGCGAACAGAGGCGTTGTTTGATGCAATCGGACTTGCAGCATTTGCAATCCAAGGTGCACTGTACGCTGCAAACATGGGACATCCTATTAGCGCAGTTATTGTAGCGGCTGTAATGACAGGGATTGGCGGGGGCGTTATTCGTGATGTGCTTGCAGGGCGCAAGCCGCTTGTATTGCGAGATGAAATCTATGCTGTATGGGCAATGACAGCCGGTTTTGTCATAGGTATGGGCTGGTTAACAACGAATGCCGGATTATTGTTATGTTTCGCGGCTGTTGTGTTTTTCCGAATGTGTTCTGTACATTATAAATGGAAACTGCCACGCCGTTCGCTGGTGCCATCCGAGACGGGAAACATCGGTCCTCAGCCGGAAAGCATTGTAACACAGCCAACATCGTCGGTACTTCAAGGTACGTTAAGCAAGGGGGATTAATATGATTCACGTTTTATTTGTATGTCTGGGCAATATATGTAGATCACCTATGGCTGAAGCAGTTCTTCGCCACAAAGTCCTGGAGAATGGGCTTGAACAACAGATTCGTGTGGACTCAGCGGGTACGGGGAACTGGCACGTTGGTAAACCTCCGCATGAAGGGACTCGAAAATTGCTGGATTCATACCAGATTTCTTATGCCAACATGGCAGCGAGACAATTCGCCAGCGAAGACTTTGATCAATTTGATTATATTGTGTGTATGGATAATTCGAATGCAGATAATGTACGCAACGTTCCAGGCGGAGCTGAGGCGGAAATCATCAAGTTTATGGACATGCTTTCGGAGGAAAAACTCAGGGAAGTACCTGACCCGTACTACACTGGCAATTTTGAAGAGGTGTACGAGTTGGTTAACGCAGGCTGCGACGTTCTGTTGAGTAATATTAAAAAGGAACATTCCATAGCCTAGTAACTAAACGTGAACTGATATTTCACTTGTAATCGGACAAAGAAGCAGGAGTGGGCATTTAACCAGGCAGGGAATCCTGCTTCTTTTTTAGATTACAATTGTAAGCGGTATCATTATGGTGCAAAACAAAAGCGGCATTTCAGCCGCCTGTTGAAGTGATCCAATTTATTTTTATCTTTCCTGAAGAAAATATAACAATGCATCTGGCAATTCATTCTGCCAAAAACCCCATTGGTGGTTCCCGTCTTTCTCCTGATAGGAGACGAGAGCGCCACGTTTTTCCAGCAAATCACGCGTATCCCGGTTTAATTGAACGAAATTATATGTACCGGTGTCTGCCTTGAATGCAGTTTCCTGCAAACCAACGATCATCCAGATCGAGAGCCAGGACAGATCTTCGGCTGCAGCATAGATTTCTTGAGAAGCAGAATAGAAGGCACCAGACATGCTGATTACACGTGTGAACAGATCCGGATATAACAGAGCAAGATGAAGCGAAACACTGCCACCTAGTGAGTCTCCGGCAAGAATACGTTCCTGCGGAGAACGGCGCACAGGATATTTCTCTTCTATATAGGGAATAATCTCTTCAGCGAAGCAAGCGGTATATGCCTTGAACCGATCTCCGAATGGAGCATATTCCTGCGTTCTCACAGACACATCGACCTGAACACCTACAATAATGAAAGGTTCAGCTCCTTCGTCCAAAATAATTCGGTTAGCTGTTGTGGCAATTCGACCGAAATTGAAAAACTCTTCACCATCCTGACAATATACGACAGGGTAGCTAAGTAATTCGTTATAGCCCGGAGGAAGATAAATACGGAGCGTTCGCTTCTCTCCGAGATAGCGACTTTCAATCTCTTCCTTCACAATCGTGCGTTTCAAATAGCGGGAATCCGTCATAAAACGTCACCTTTCTCGGTTAATTTTTTGCATTCGACCGCGCAATACGGTAAGATTACCCTTGTGCGGGGTTAGGTCAAACACGCAATCATGTATTATGCTGTTATACCAATATTAAGCCCCTGTTATACATACAATCCGACAGGAAACATAAAAAAATTACGGATTTCTTTGACGTATGGAGTGAAACAGGTGTATAATAATATTATAACAGCGGAACTTGATATTCAAATTTTTTGTTGAGGTGAAGAAAAAAATGAGCAAGGTTCCTTATGAAGTGTATACAGAGGATGTAGAAGCTCTGTCCGTGCTGTCTCCTGACGGCGAAATTGTTAACAAAGACATGATGCCTACACTTTCCGATGATCAATTAAAAGAAATTATGTACCGCATGGTATTTACCCGTACTTGGGATGACCGTGCAGTAAACCTGGGCCGTCAAGGTCGTCTTGGTTTCTATGCTCCAGTATCTGGTCAAGAAGCTACAATGGTTGGTAGTGAATTTGCAATTGAAAAAGAAGACTTTGTATGTCCTGGCTATCGTGACATTCCGCAACTCGTATGGCATGGACTTCCTCTTTATCAAGCATTCTTGTACTCCCGTGGACACCAACATGGTGGACAAATTCCAGATGGCGTTAATGTATTGATGCCACAAATTATCATTGGTGCACAAATTCTGCATGCAATGGGTATCGCTATGGGTTACAAATTGAAGAAACAAAAACAAGTTGTTATCACGTACACAGGTGATGGCGGTTCTTCTGAAGGTGACTTCTATGAAGGTCTGAACTACGCTGGTGTATACAAACTGCCTGTGATTTTCTTCGTACAAAACAATGGTTATGCCATCACAACTCCTTTTGCTAAACAAACAGCAGCTCTGTCCATCGCTCACAAAGCGGTAGCAGCAGGGATCAAAGGTGTTAAAGTTGACGGTATGGACATCTTCGCTGTTATCAAAGCTGTTCAGGAAGCTGCTGAACGCGGACGTAACGGAGAAGGCGCAACATTGATCGAAGCAGTAACATACCGTTTCCGTCCTCACTCCCTTTCGGATGATGCTTCCAAGTATCGTACAAAAGAAGAAGAGGCTGAATGGTCTGCTAAAGATCCTATCGCACGTTTCGCTAAATATCTGGAGAAAAAAGGTCTTTGGACTGAAGAAGATACAGCACGTGTGAAAGAAGAAGCAAAAGCTAAAGTAAATGAAGAAATCAAAAAAGCGGAAAAAACCGAGAAAATGACGATTTCGGGCTTGATCGACAGCATGTTCGAACAAACGCCTAAGCACTTGGAAGAGCAAAAAGCTGATTTCCAATAAGTTTTTTCCGATAAAGCATAAACATCCGCGACTTTAATGTCCCGGTATACATGTACGAATTCAAATGTGAACTGTCAATGTTTAAGGAGGAAATGAAGCAAATGGCACAAATGAACATGAAAGAAGCAATCCGTGATGCGCTTCGCGTGGAGTTGAAACGTGATCCTAACGTTCTGCTTTTCGGTGAAGACGTAGGTAATGTAGGCGGCGTTTTCCGTGTAACGGAAGGTCTGCAAAAAGAGTTTGGCGAAGAGCGTGTATTTGATACACCACTGGCGGAATCCGCTATTGGTGGTTTGGCTGTAGGTCTGGGTGTGCAAGGCTTCCGTCCGGTTGCTGAGATCCAATTCGTTGGTTTTATCTTCGAAGCCCTTGACCAAATGGTAGTGCAAGCTGCTCGTATGCGTTTCCGCTCCGGTGGAAAATACAATTCTCCAATCGTATTCCGTACACCATTCGGTGGCGGTGTAAAAGCGGCAGAATTGCATACAGATTCCCTGGAAGGTCTGCTCACGCAAACACCAGGTATCAAAGTAGTTGTTCCTTCTAACCCATACGATGCAAAAGGTCTGATGATCGCTTCTATTCGCGATAATGACCCTGTATTCTTCATGGAGCACTTGAACCTGTACCATGCTTTCCGTGCAGAAGTTTCTGAAGAAGATTACGTTGTTGAATTGGGTAAAGCGAACGTTGTTCGTGAAGGTTCTGATGTAACGATCATCACTTACGGTATGATGGTTCATACTTCTGTGAAAGCAGCAGAGGAACTCGAAAAACAAGGTATCAACGTTGAAGTTATCGACCTTCGTACGGTTAGCCCGATCGACATCGATACCATTGTTGCTTCTATTAAGAAAACAAACCGTGCAATTGTTGTACAGGAAGCTCAAAAGAGCGCAGGTGTTGCAGCTGAAGTCATTGCCCAAATCAATGAAAAAGCAATCCTGCACTTGGAAGCACCGGTTCTGCGTGTAGCTGGTCCGGATACTGTATATCCTTTTGCACAAATCGAAGATACATGGCTGCCTAACCCGGCACGTATCGTTGCTGCGGTTAACAAAGTCGTGAATTTCTAATCTAATCATCTGACATGCCGCAAGGCGCAGTATGGTGATTCACACCGCAGCGCAGGCTGCACTGTAAACAGCCATTAGCCCCTTGAGTAACAGTTATTTGCATTAGCAGTAACAGTTGGTTCTTGGAGTTAAGGGTTGTTTTCAGGATTGAGCACATAATCAAGGAGGTTTTTCAGTTGGCTAAATTTGAATATAAATTCCCTGAACTAGGCGAAGGCCTTCACGAAGGCGAAATCATCAAGATGCACATCAAAGTCGGGGACAAAGTAACTGACGATGATATCATCATGGAAGTACAGAACGACAAAGCGGTAGTTGAAGTACCTTGTCCGGTTAACGGAACAGTGACTGAAGTATTCGCTAAAGACGGTCAAGTCTGCCACGTTGGTGAAGTTGTTGCCATCATTGATGCAGAAGGTGAAATTCCTGAGCAAGAAGACGCTCCTGCTGGCGATCAAGGCGAGCAAGAGAAAGATGCAGCTCAAGGCGGAGCTGATACTAGCGGTTCTTCTGCAGCAGCTTCCAGCTCGGATTCAGCTAAAGAAGGCGGAAACAACAGCGTTCCGGCAGTACCTGCCAAAGACGTTCTGGCAACGCCAAGCGTGCGCAAATTTGCTCGCGAACAAGGTGTAGACATCGCTCAGGTTAACGGTACTGGCAACAACGGTAAAGTAACCAAAGAAGATGTTGAATCCTTCAAAAACGGTGGCGGTTCTTCCGCAGCGGCATCTTCCGAAGCTCCGGCTCAAGAAGAGAAAAAATCCGCAGCACCAGCAGCGGCTGCAGGTGAACAATACCTTGAAGAAGAGCGCGTACCATTCAAAGGTATCCGTAAAGCGATCTCTAACGCAATGGTTAAATCGGCTTACACAGCACCTCACGTTACAATCATGGACGAAGTGGACGTAACTGAACTGGTTGCTTTCCGTACTCGTATGAAACCTATTGCAGAGAAAAAAGGAACAAAAGTTACTTATCTGCCATTCATCGTTAAAGCACTGGTTGCGGCTTCCCGCCAATTCCCTGCTCTGAACGCTATGATTGATGAAGAAGCTAACGAAATTGTCTACAAAAAATACTACAACATCGGTATCGCAACAGATACAGACAACGGCTTGATCGTTCCTGTTATCAAAGATGCTGATCGCAAATCCATCTGGATGATCGCTGATTCAATCCGTGATCTGGCAGCTCGTGGACGTGACGGCAAATTGAGCGCGAATGAAATGAGAGGAAGCACAATCTCCATCAGTAACATCGGTTCTGCTGGCGGTATGTTCTTCACTCCAATCATCAACTTCCCTGAAGTTGCTATTCTAGGAACAGGACGCATCAGCGAAAAAGCAGTGATCAAAAACGGCGAAGTAGTTGCAGCACCTGTAATGGCTCTTTCCCTGAGCTTTGACCACCGTATCATCGATGGCGCAACAGCACAAAACTTTATGAATTACATTAAACAGCTGCTCGCTAACCCTGAGCTGCTTGTTATGGAGGTGTAAGATATGGTAGTAGGCGACGCTTCTCTCAATATCGACACATTAGTAATTGGTGCGGGTCCTGGCGGCTATGTAGCTGCCATCCGCGCTGCTCAACTGGGCCAAAGCGTATTGATCGTAGACAAATCCGAACTGGGCGGTGTTTGTTTGAACCGTGGATGTATTCCATCCAAAGCCCTGATCTCTGCTGCACACCAATATGAGTCTGCACTTCACGGTGAAGCTTTTGGTATCTCTGCTGAGAACGTGAAAGTGGACTTCAGCAAAACTCAAGAATTCAAAAACGGCGTTGTTAAGAAAATGACTGGCGGCGTAGCTGGTTTGCTCAAAGGCAACAAAGTTGAAGTTTTCAACGGTGAGTGCATGTTCATCAATGAAAACGAAGCTCGTGTATTCAACGACCACGAGTCTCCGCGTTACAAATTTAAAAATGCAATTATCGCAACAGGTTCCCGTCCAATTGAACTGAAACCTTTCCCATTTGGCGGACGCATTCTGTCTTCAACAGAAGCTCTGAACTTGCCTGAAGTACCAAAAAGCATGATCGTTATCGGTGGCGGTTATATCGGTGCTGAGCTTGGTCAAATGTATTCCAAATTTGGTGCGAAAGTAACAATCATCGAAGGATTGGATACAGTACTGCCAGGTTTCGATAAAGACATGACTAGCCTCGTGGCTAAAAACATGAAGAAAACAGGCATCGAAATCGTAACGGGTGCAAAAGCTGAAAGTGCTGAGCAAACGGATAAAGATGTAACTGTTAAATATTCTGTAAATGGTGAGTCCAAAGAAGTAACTGCAGATTACCTGCTGGTAACTGTTGGACGTCGTCCAAACACAGATGGTGAGCTTGGTTTGGACCTGATCGGTGTAGACGTTGACGAGCGTGGATTCGTTAAAGTTGACCACCAAGGTCGTACTAGCATTCCTCATATCTTCGCTATCGGTGACATCGTATCTGGTTTGGCTCTGGCACACAAAGCTTCTTATGAAGGTAAAGTGGCTGCTGAAGCAATCGCAGGACAACCATCTGTAGTTGACTACAAATGTATGCCGGCTGTTGTGTTCACAGATCCAGAGTGTTCCAGCGTAGGTTACACGGAGAAAGAAGCTAAAGAGAAAGGTTACAAAGTTAAAGCAGGCAAATTCCCTTATGCGGGTAACGGTCGTGCTGTATCTTTGAACCACGCTGAAGGCTTCGTGAAAATCGTAGCTGACGAGGAAAGCGGCCTTGTATTGGGTTGCCAAATCGTAGGTCTGGAAGCTTCTAACTTGATTGCTGAGCTTGGATTGGCAATTGAAATGGGCGCTACTTTGGAAGATCTGGCTCTCACAATTCACGCTCACCCAACTTTGGGCGAAATCGTGATGGAAGCTGCGGAATTGGTTATGGGTCACCCGATCCACATCATCTCCCGTTAAGATCATCTAAGCTTCGGATCCGTCCGGCATTATACGTATATCAAGAGGTGAATAGCGCTAACGCGTTATTCACCTCTTTTTTGTGAGTGTAGAACCTTCCGTAGAGTTATATCATGTACTTTGTGTTGTAAAACATAGGTCCGATTGAATGTGTTTTCAACTCTTTTTCCATCGTGCACAGTGTGATAAACTGTTAAGATGATCAGACATGATGTAACTCAGACCAAACTGGAACTGAGTGGCAACATATATAGAGATGCGAGGGGAAATCAACTTGAAAAACTATCTCGATTTATTACAGGATATTCTGAACAATGGCGTTCATAAAGGAGATCGTACGGGAACAGGAACACAATCCGTATTCGGCAGACAACTCCGTTATGATCTCTCCGAAGGATTTCCGCTGGTAACAACCAAACGAATTCATCTCAAATCGGTTATTCATGAACTGTTGTGGTTTTTGAGTGGCGATACCAATATATCTTATCTGAAAGAAAATGGTGTGAAGATCTGGGACGACTGGGCGGACGAAAATGGAGATCTTGGACCGGTGTATGGTTCACAATGGCGTACTTGGGAAGCACCTAATGGGGAGAAGATCGATCAGATCTCTGCAGTCATTGATTCAATTAAAAATAATCCAGATTCACGACGTCATCTTGTCAGCGCATGGAATGTGGCAGAGATCAATAATATGAAGCTTCCACCTTGTCACTTTGCGTTTCAGTTTTACGTTGCAGAGGGTAAATTATCATGTATGCTAACGATGCGTTCAGTGGATACCTTCCTCGGGCTGCCTTTTAACATCGCGAGTTATGCGCTCTTAACTCATATGATCGCGCAGCAATGTGACCTTGAGGTGGGTGATTTCATCTGGTCTGGTGGGGATGTTCACATCTATTCCAACCATGTTGATCAGGTCAAAACTCAGCTGGAGCGTGAACCTTATGCGTTACCTAAGCTAGTAATCAAGCGTAAGCCCGATTCGATTTTTGATTATAAGTTTGAAGATTTCGAGTTTGAGAACTATCAGCATCATCCGGGCATTAAAGCTCCAATTGCAGTCTAATTATGTGTTCAATCTCGATAAGTGCGTGTTCAAAAAGTCTGGTTTTCAGTACCAAGAAGATGGAATGAAGCTAGAAATGGAGTAGCGGAGCGTAGGCAAACTACGTGAGCAACGGACATTTCGGTTGAATTTCAACTTCGACGCTGATGATGCCGCTAGGCATGATTCGTAATCAAAAGTGGATTTTTTGAACAACCTCTAGAAGAGACTTGGATTGAAGGAGTGTATTACCCTTGAGTATTGAATTGGTATGGGCAATGGGGGAGAACGGTGTGATCGGATTGAATAATACGATTCCATGGCGGTTACCCAAAGATATGGCCTTTTTCAAACAACGTACGTTAAACAAAACGATTATTATGGGACGTAACACGTGGGAATCTTTTGGCGGTAAGCCGCTTCCTCAGCGCCGTAATATCGTAGTGACAAGAGATCTGAACTACAAGGTGGACCAGGCTGAGATCGTACATACGATTGAAGAAGGGCTGAGCGTAACCAAAGGTGAGGAACTGTGCGTAATTGGAGGTTCCCAAGTGTATCGCGAGTTCTTGCCCTTTGCAGATCGTCTTGTGGTGACCAAAATTCATGAGAATTTTGAGGGAGATACGTTTTTCCCCGACGTGGATTGGTCTGAATGGGAACTGATTGACCAGATTGAAGGCGAACAGGATGAAAAAAATGTTCACGCATATACGTTTGAATTTTATGAGCGTAAACAGTAAATATGGCATATAAAAATCCTGACTTCGGTCGTGGTTGTATGATGGGAGGCGCTGATTGCGAAATATTCGTGAACAGCGTCTTTTCTTTATAAAAACATAGCCATTTGTTTAGAATGGAATCCATATTACATTAATATAACATGAATGATTGAAATGTATGTATATTATACATACGATTCAGCATTAAATAGTAAAAAAGTGTAAAAGATTTGGGGATTTAACGTTGTGAAGCCCTAAAAGAGGTCTGGAATTCGGAAATACGAACGATTCCTAGCAGAATATGTTGAATTTCATGACAAATTATCTAACATTTATATGACGTTTCGACTTATTAACTCTTTATCAAACACCAGATTTCGGAGTTCAAGACCACATTTAACGCCAAAATAAGGGTATTGACCATAGGTAGACTTCAAAGATATGATGTATAAAATACAAATAATTATGCGGATAATCCATTTAATATTCACCACAGTAAATGCTACTATAATTGAAATATCTTCGAGAAGATTTTGTGATACAATAGACAAAAACTCAAGTAATGAGTAATCCATTTCATATAGAACCATGCACATGAAGGGATTAAGACAAGAACGGATGGGGGAAAACGTAAGATGTCTACACCTACTGGATTTATGGAATACAAACGTCAACTGCCAGCGGATCGTGAGCCAGCGGAGCGGATCAAGGATTGGGAAGAGTTTCATAAACACATGGCTGAAGAAGAACTCAGAACACAAGGTGCACGATGCATGGATTGTGGTACCCCGTATTGCCATACAGGTATAGATATGACTGGCGGCACGTCAGGTTGCCCCGTGCATAACCTGATTCCGGAATGGAATAATCTTGTATATCGCGGACTGTGGAGAGAAGCACTTGAGCGCCTTCACAAAACCAATAATTTCCCGGAATTTACAGGTCGCATCTGTCCAGCTCCTTGTGAAGGATCTTGTACAGTTGGCTTAATCGGTCAGCCTGTAACCATCAAAACGATTGAAGAAGCAATTATTGAAAAAGGTTTCGAAGAAGGATGGGTCGTTCCGCAGCCTCCTGAAAAACGTACGGGTAAACGTGTAGCTGTGGTAGGTTCAGGTCCAGCGGGACTAGCTACTGCGGCTCAGTTGAATAAAGCAGGGCACTCGGTAACCGTATATGAGCGTTCGGACCGTGTCGGCGGATTGCTGATGTACGGTATCCCAACGATGAAATTGGATAAAAAGGTCGTTCAACGTCGTGTCGATCTGCTTGAAGCAGAAGGGATCCAATTCATTACAAACACCGAGATCGGTAAAGATATTGCAGCACAACAACTGGTGGATGAATATGACGCTGTTGTATTGTGCGGTGGTGCAACGAAGCCGCGTGAATTCAATATTGAAGGCAGCGACTTGAAAGGCGTTCATTACGCCATGGATTTCCTGAATGGCAGCATTAAGAGCTATCTCGACTCCAATCTGGAAGATGGTCAATATCTGTCCGCTAAGGACAAAGATATTATCGTCATTGGTGGCGGTGATACAGGATCTGACTGTGTAGCTACATCGCTGCGTCATGGTTGTCGTACGATCACTCAATTCGGTACGCATACCCAAGCACCTATGGAACGTGATCGCATTAACAACCCTTGGCCACAATTCCCGAACGTATACACACTTGATTATGCACAAGAGGAAGCCAAAGCATTGTTTGGTCAAGATCCGCGTGAATTCTCCATCATGACAACGAAATTTGTTGGAGACGATGAGGGGAACCTCAAAGAATTGCATACAGTACAGATCGAGCGTATTGTGGATGAAACTGGTCGCAAGATTTATCAGCCGATTCCTGGTACAGAGCGTGTATTCCCGGCTCAGATGGCCATGATTGCCATTGGTTTTGATGGGCCGGAACAAACGTTGGTAGAGCAACTGGGTCTTGCAACAGATCGTCGTACTAACGTTAAGGCACGTTACGGCAAATACAACACCAATGTAGATAAAGTATTCGCAGCAGGTGACATGCGTCGTGGCCAAAGCTTGGTTGTATGGGCAATTAATGAAGGCCGTGAGGCTGCTCGTGAAGTGGACAAATACTTGATGGGTGCTTCGGTTCTGGTGTAAAAAGTATAGAACGAGATATTAATGACAACCTTCGCGATCAGCGAGGGTTGTTTGCTGTTATTTTAACCAATTTGACTACATATTTCATATAAGTGTGAGCAATAGCATTGCTTTTTACGTGATAAAGATTTATTATTATATTATAATAATTATAAATAAGGATTGAATGAAACCACGAATCCGTACGATAAAAGTAAATTTCAATGAATATAAACCGGAGGTGCGACCTGCTATGGCAAGTAACCGGGACAAGTCCATTTCAGAACAGATATTTCACATTAAAAATCAATTGGTTGAAAAAGGATATAAGTTAACACAACAACGGGAAGTTACTGTACGTGTGTTGCTTGAACATGAAAAGGATCATTTTAGTGCAGAGGAAGTTTTCCTCTTGGTTAAAGAGCAGTTCCCTGAGATCGGATTGGCTACGGTATACCGAACTCTCGAACTGCTGAGTGATCTTCAAGTCGTTGAAAAGATTAACTTTGGCGATGGTGCTGCGCGCTTCGATCTGCGAAGTACAGATGGTTCTCATCATCACCATCACTTGATTTGTACCGAATGTGGGAAAGTAGAAGAGATCATGGAAGATGGTCTGCTTCGTTTGGAACAACAGATAGAGCGTCAGTATGGCTTTGCTGTCACGGATCATCGTCTGGATTTCCAAGGTGTATGCAAAGAGTGCAGACAAAAACATGTACTGAAAGAACAGGCTGCAGTTTAATTCATTCTGGGAGGGTGCTCCCGAATCCAAAATCTGATATAATATGTATCAGAAGCAAGGGGCTTCCGTCGGCGGAAGGCCCCTTTTTGCCGTCATGCGGACGGTGAAGGAGGAGAGATGGACGGATGAAGACACTGGTTATAGCGGAAAAACCCGACATGGGTCGAACCATTGCCGCCGTCATAGAACCAAAAGCCAAGAACAATCGCACCTATCTGGAGGGTGAGCATTACATCATCACATGGGCGATAGGGCATTTGCTTGGACTGGCTGAACCGGATGCCTATGATACGAAGTACAAGCGTTGGAATATAGCGGATCTGCCGATCATACCCGATCAGTTCAAGATTGTACCCAATCCGAGAACGAAAGATCAGCTCAAAATGATTGGAGAACTGGCGAAACGGGCTTCAGCGATCGTTAATGCTTGCGATGCAGGGAGAGAAGGGCAGTACATCTTCGCTCTTATACAACAGCAATTGAAGCTGCGTCAGCCTGTAAAGCGTTTATGGATATCGGATTTGACAGCAGAGAGCATTAGGCGTGGTTTTGATGGGCTGAAGGATGCCTCTGAATTTGAAAATTTGACCCATGCTGCTCGCGCCAGAAGTGAGGCCGATTGGCTGATTGGTATGAATGCCTCACGGGCATTTACAACCCGTCATAATGCATTGTTGTCTGTAGGCCGTGTGCAGACGCCGGTACTTGCGCTAATCTACGATCGGGAAATAGAGATTGAAGCGTTCCAGTCGCAGACCTTTTATGAAGTGGCCGCCTGGTTTCGGCAGGAAGGTGTCGAGTACCGGGGACTGCGTCAAGGAGATAAGTTGACAGATGCGGAGGCAGCAGAGGCCATTGCAGCGAGTGTGAAGGGCAATAAAGGGCAGATTACCAAATATGAAGCGAAGCAGACGAAGGAGTATCCGTATCGTTTGTATGACCTGACCCTTTTACAGCGTGAAGCCAATGCCAAATTCGGATATGGTGCCAAAAAAACACTGGATATCGCACAGGCCTTGTATGAAAAACACAAGGTAATTTCGTATCCGCGGACGAACTCCAACTATGTTACGGAACAGAATATTGAAGGTATGCATAAAACGCTAAACCTGCTTAAAAATGGTACCTATAGTGAGCTTGCGCAAGGGGCTAAACCAGAGCTTGTTCATAAGAATAATAAAGGGGTATGTAATCCGAGCAGGGTTGAAGATCACCATGCAATCTTACCTACTTTGAAGCGACCAGGTACCTTATCCAAGGATGAGCAGAACATCTATGATTTGATAGTAAGACGTTTCTTGTCTCACTTTTATCCTCCGGCGGAGTATAAGCAACATACCGTGCTCACCGAAGTGGAGAAACATCAGTTTAAGACATCTGTCAAAGAGCTGCTGTCCCTCGGATGGAAAGTGGTTCTCGGTTCCGGAGATCAGGAACAGGGTGGGGCAGGCAAGAAGAAGACCAAGAAAAACGGCAATGAAGAAGAGGAAGCTGAAGAGTGGACGGACAAGGCATTTAGCGTACAACCTGAATTGCCTGTTCAATGTACAAAGAGTGAGTTCAAAGAGAAGGCGACCCAGCCTCCCAAAAGTTATACCGAGGGAACATTGCTAAAAGCGATGGAAAGTGCAGGCAAACAGATCGAGAATGAAGAGCTGCGAGATGCGATGAAAGACAGTGGTTTGGGTACTCCGGCTACACGTGCTGCTACAATTGAGCGCCTCAAAAACGTAGGTTACATTACGATGCAGGGGAAAAAAATGCAGTTAACGCTCAAAGGCAGAACGGCTATCGAATTGATTCGCCGAGCAGGCGTAGATCTGTTAACCTCACCCGAGATGACAGGCCAATGGGAAAGAAGGTTATATCAGATTTCCAAAGGTGAGGCGGGGCAGGATAAGTTCATGGAGAACGTTAAGAAATTTACGTTGTCCATCATTGAGAAAGTGCGTGTGCAAGCTCCGGCGCCAGCAGATGCTTTTGGAGAAGGTTCGCGTGCAGGCAGGGGAAAAGGCAAGGGAGCCAGAACCCAGGCCGGCAACACGAGGACATCTGCCAAGCCGGCTAGTGGCGGTTCGGCTGTAAAAACGTCCCGTCAGACTTCGGCATCTTCATCGAGAGTCGGCAGTGCGAAAAGCACCACCAACAAGGCGCCATCTTCCACTGCGAGCCCAACCGGAGTGAGAGAGTTACTGGCACCTTGTCCTTCTCCCGGCTGTACAGGTCAGATTATAGAGGGCAAGAAGGGTTATGGATGCTCACGTTTCAAGGAAGGCTGTTCGTTTGTGGTATGGAAAGAGTATGCGGGCAAGAAAATCACCAGTACGATGTTAAAATCGCTGATTGAGAAGGGGAGTACCCAGGTCCTATCGTTCAAACGAAAAGACGGGAGTACCGTGAAGGCACGTATTATTTTGCAAGACGTGGTAACAGGCAAGTTATCTGGTGAGAAACAGGATGCTTGATGTTAGTCATGATAAAGTAAAAGGACCCTTATCCAAGGGTCCTTTTTTGTTGCTGCTGTTGTATATTTTCGTGTATGACTTTGGGTACCTCTTCCAGTGCAGTGATGGTATACATCGATGTTTCCGGATTGGGTTGAAGTTCTACGATGTTGTATTGCCATTCATTTGGTTGTTTGATATATATGCTGTGTATTCCGGCTTTTACCGCGGGCATAATATCTGTCCGCAGTGAGTTGCCAATCATCCATGTCGCACGACGATCAAACGGACCGTTAGACAGAATGCCTTCCAGTGCCTCTATGTTTTTGTGTTGTCGGATATAGATCCGATCATCAAAATACGCCGAGAGTTTCATCTGATCAATCTTACGCTGCTGAATCACAGTTTCGCCGCCCGTATATAAGTAGAGGGAATGTCCTGCGCCTTTGAGGTTCTCAAGCGTTTCAACCATATGAGGATAGGGTTCAACTTCCTGTTCGTACACGCTCATACCCAACTTGCTCAGATAAGATTCTTCTCTGGGAGAAGTTGATCTGGCAAACTTCCCAGAAAAGTAACGATAGGTATCAATCAGGGATTGCGGGAAATGGTGACTTGCAAAGCCAAGCTTGTCCACTCCGGTTACATCGATCTCCAGCTGTTTCTCACGGATCTCTTGCGTTGTCAAAGAATGTCCATCAAACCACTCCTGCATATTCTCAAAGAATTCTCCCAAAATCAGGTTGAAATATTTATTGCAGTATACGAGTGTATCATCAAGGTCAAACAAAATATGTTGTTTCATTAATTTCATGATCTAACTCACTCCTTGTAGCCAGCAACTCCACATTGGGTCAAATGAATTATATGCGAATGTAAGATTCCAGAAACACATTCAATTCAGATACGCCATCTGGGCGAATACTGTATTTCTCTTTACGGTTGCTTCCGAGCAGATGAGTTCGCAGCAGACCTGCGATGCGCAGCGCCATCACCTGATCTTTGACCGTATCTTCGTCTTTGCCCAATTCTTCACATATCTCAGCAAGAGACTTGGGTTCATCCGATACGTAACGAAGCAGGCGAAGTCTTTCGGGATCAGCCAGTGCATGGGTGAATCGTAAAAGGCATGTTGGCGGCTGATCTTCATTTTCTTCAGGTGCATCTACCGGATACTGCATAATCATCATTCCCTCATAGAAGCAGTACATATTAATAGGGCGATTGTGCACCGTTGGAAACAGGATAACTTCGTTCAGTCCAGGCATCGGTTCAACAAGAACGCCCGCTGTAGCATATTCAATAAGCAGTTCAGAGCCCATTTTATCAAGCAAAATGCGTTTTTCCTCGGCATCTTCTTCCAGCCATACACGCTGATCTTCGCTCATATTCTGGCAGTAGTGTTCATCCCATAGTCGCAATAATGGGACATAACTGTTCCGAATGCGTGTAGATTCTTCTATTGAAAGTGCGGGCAGAAGAGGAGACACACGTGCATATAGGTCTTCCGCTGTCATTCCGGCAAGCATGTCCAGGAAATCACGATTCTCTGATGTATCATTTTGATATGCTGCCCATGCAAACAAAACATCAAAATCATCAAAAGGCCAAGTGGCAGCAGGTGCGAGCGCAGCTCGTACATTGGAACTTAGTTTGCCTTCCACTTCCAGAATCCATTCAGGACCAATATCCAGATGCTGAATCCATTTTTTCGTGACATAAACCAGAAAGCTGTTAAGCATTTCATATATCGGTGAAACATCAATTTTCACATGATAAGCCATAATGTTGCAGAATCCTCCCGTCACATCTAAATGTACGCAGCGACTTAACTACTATTATGGCTTGTTTTGCAGGGCGTTGTCCACTATAATGTTCAAGTCCGGGGCAAAGCCCTGGTCCATGAATAGCAGTTTAAAACCATATGTATAACATACGAAAGTCGTCAGCGATGGCGATTTTTCTTTGTGTGCTTGCAGGAGGAATGAATTCGTGTCATCGATTACTCGTCCCAAACGATCACATTCGACAGCCAATTATCTGATTCTGATTACGGTTATTGTGGTGGCGGGCATAAGTCAGGGGCTTTTGCTTCCTGTGCTTTCGATTTTTTTGGAGCAAAAAGGGGTTTCACCAGGTTTAAACGGATTAAACGCTGCCGCCTTGTACGTTGGTTCATTTGCCATGACGTTAGTTGCGGAGCGACTACTGGGTGCATTGGGGTTCAAAAAGCTGATTGTAGGCGGCCTGTTATTGGTCATGGTTCCTTTGATCCTGTTTCCTTATTTACCGGATATTAAAATATGGTTCATTTTACGTCTGGTCGTTGGAATAGGAGATAGCGCACTACATTATGCGGCCCAGCTCTGGGTGCTGCTTGTTACTGCACCTGAAAAGCGTGGACGTTACATATCGTTATATGGCATGTCCTACGGTCTCGGATTCAGTATTGGTCCTCTCGGAATAAAGCTGCTTGGCTTCGGTGATGCTGTCCCTTTCTGGGTCTTGTTCATCTGTATTGCAGCAGTACTTATCCTAGTATTAATGAAGCTTCCGGATACGAAACCGGAAAAAGCAGAGCATGGCCAACTGCCGGAACGTCGCTTCCGTCGCAGTCTGGCATGGGCCTGGTATGCACTTTTACCAGCACTCTTATACGGATATATGGAGGCCGGTATGAATAGCAACTTCCCCGTGTACGGCCTTCGGATTGGATTCGATACCAATCAGATTTCATCGTTGCTTCCATTTATCGGTATTGGAGGTTTGTTCCTTCAATTGCCCCTCGGAATGTTGAGTGACCGATATGGGCGTAAGAAGATATTGATGTTTGCGGGCATCAGTGGGGGGATTGTATTCATGCTGGTTCCTGTTGCAGGTACGCACTTCTGGTGGACACTTGTATTGTTAACGATCGCAGGTGGTCTGGTCGGTTCCTTTTTCTCATTGGGCTTGGCCTATGCCGCAGACATTTTGCCTAAAGTGTTGCTGCCCGCAGCCAACGTGGTGGCATCCTTTCATTTCACAATTGGAAGCATTATCGGACCGAATCTGGGTGGTCAGATGATCAACTGGATCTCACCCGGAAGTATGTTCACACTGCTTGGAATCATGTACCTTCTTTTTGGTGTGGCAGGTATATTATTTCGTCGTAAACCTGAGTTCGAATCTGTGTTAAAATAGAAGCTGGTGTTCGCATGGAAATTGATGTCCATTTCCGAGTACACTAGTGGTAGGGAAAAACATGGACAAGAGGAGACATCGCGATGATCAGAGTAGAGAACTTGAGTAAATCCGTTGGCGTGGACCGCGTTCCCGTTCTGCGGGATATTCGATTTGATATGCAACAAGGTGAGATGATTGCTGTCGTTGGTTCAAGCGGCAGCGGTAAGAGCATGTTGCTTAAATGTTTGGCCATGATGGAAAAATGGGATTCTGGCCGATTCACGGTGGATGGTGCCGAGATCTTGAAAGAAGGCTGGTCTGGAAAACGGAAAATCAAACGGGAATGGGCATACTTGGAGCAGAATCCTGAGTTATTCCCCAGACGTACAGCTCTTAAAAATGTATTAATCGGGCGATCGGGTCAGACTCCCGTATGGAGAATGGTAACCGGTATGGTACGTTCCGATGATTATATGGGTGCTATGGATTATCTCGAAGGATTGGGATTACTCGATAAGGCACATCAAATCGCGGAAAAGCTTAGTGGTGGCGAGAAGCAGCGTGTTGCCATTGCAAGAGCACTTGCTCATGGTGCCAAAGTGGTTCTGGCCGACGAACCTGTGATTGGTCTTGACCCTCACACGGCAGATTCGGTGCTAGAAACGTTGCGCAAATTATGTGAAGAAGAACGTGCTACAGTCATTGCAGTACTGCCTATTGAGCTTGCTGAGAAACATGCCACGCGGATATGGGGATTGGCAGAAGGCAAGATTGCTTTTGATATTCGTGGACGGAGACTGACGCAGCAAGAAAAAAACCAGATTTAAACTATTGAAAAGAGTGATGAGATTGTTTAATTCACGGTGGGGACGCTTCATTGCAGCAGGAACTATGGCAATTATGCTTGGTTCTGTTCTGAGCGGATGCACAGTCATAAGTGACCCCAAGGGTTTGATGAGAAAACCAATGATGTCCACAGATAAGGAAAAACTATATAACGTGGTTCAGCTTAAATTACCACCAGAGAGCACCTTGATCCGTCCCAAGGATATGAATAACACCAGTATGATTCGGGTAGAAGACCTGAATGGGGATGGAACTCGAGAAGCGATTGTCTTTTATGAGACACCAAACGAGAATGTGCGAATCCATGGCATGATTTTGGAAGAGCAGGGAGGCGCATGGGTTAAAAAGCTTACATTTGATGTGCCGGGAAATGAGCTGCAATCCTTTAAAGTATTGGATATTACGAATGATGGGAATCCGGATATTATTCTTGGTGTTAGTTTACAGGAGCAGAAAGCTTTGACTGCCTACTCTTATAAAGGCGGGGCGCTGGAGCAGGTTCTGGGCGGAGTACCATATAACCAGTATATTATTGATGATGCGCAGGGAAACACGCTGGATTTGAGTGGGGACGGCAAGAGCGATTTTGTTATCATTTCGCTCAACAACAGCGGCTTTGCAACCACTGCTTTATATCAGTATGAAGATGGCAGCTTCAAGGAAGTTGATCGGGTGCAGACCGACTATACAGTTAAAGAAGTTTATAGTGCTCTTGGTGGAGAGATCTCCAAAGGACAAATGGGGATTGTACTGGATATTGAGTTGGATGATCGGAGTTCCTTCTCGCAAATCATGTATGTTAAGGATAACAAGTTAATTAATGCTTTTAAATCACCGGATCAAACGTATAGAGATGACAAAATTTTAAGCGGTGATGTCGATAATGATGGTATTATTGAGTTTGGACTTAAAGAGACTCCAAAAGGTTGGGAGCATTACGTTTTTGATTCCAGGTTGTGGTTCTATACCTATTACCAATGGGATGGCAAAGAAGGCAAGAAATTTGTCTCGTTCCAATTCCGGGATGATGCTGATTTATTTCATCTAAATCTCAAGCCAGAGTGGTACGGTAAGATCACTATAGACACCAAATCGGAAAAGGAAAAATATATTCGATTTAAAATGATTGATACGGATGAAACCGTGGCAGAGATCAAATATTTCACCCTTTCCAAGTGGGAACAGGAGAAGGGTAAAAGCTGGAAGGAAATTACGCGTACCAAAGATCGGGTTATTGCTTCACGAGTAGCACAATCAGAGGCGGGTAAAGATGCACTGAGCAATATTTCTCAGCTGAATAGAAAGGGAGAACTTAATGAGTAAAGTACTTATTCTTGAGGATGAAGAATCCATCCGCAGTTTTATAGTGATTAATTTAAAGAGAAACGGATTCGAAGTGCTTGAAGCGGGTGATGGTCATGAAGCGCTTCGCATACTGCAAACAGTACCGGATATTGATCTGGCTCTGCTCGATGTCATGGTACCAGGTATTGATGGATTCGAGGTGTGTCGACGGATCCGTGAAACGAATGAACGTCTGGGCATCATCTTTTTGACCGCGAAAGTTCAGGAACAGGATAAAGTGTACGCACTCTCCGTTGGTGCAGATGATCACGTAAGCAAGCCTTTCAGCCCAACAGAGTTGATTGCACGTATTCAGTCGTTATTACGCCGTGTGAACGTGCATCGGGAAACTGCGGCGAAGGTTACGTTCCAGTCCGGACCATTTTCGCTGGACCTCATTTCGAAGCAATTTAAGAAACAGAATGAAGCCATTGAGCTGACTCCAACGGAGTTTTCCCTGATTCAGTTTTTCCTGGAAAAAGAGAATACACCGCTCAGCCGCGATGTATTGTTAGATCATGTATGGGGAAAAGAGTACATGGGTGATCCCAAAATTGTGGATGTTAACATTCGTCGTTTGCGTCAAAAAATTGAGAACAATCCTTCCGAGCCCGAATACCTGCAGACTGTATGGGGTCACGGGTACAAATGGAAGGGCCGGGAGCAATGATTAAAAAAGGCATTACACGGCAGATCGTACTACATTATTTCTTTGTAGTTTTTCTTGCTCTGCTGTTGGTCGAATTCGTATTTATGTTGGCAGTGCAAAGGTATTATTATGAAAGTATCTACAATACGATTAGTACCCACATTTCCAATTCAAAGGACTTTTTCGAGCCGATCGCACGTGAGAATAACACGGAAGATGGCAATAATCTGTCCAGATTAATTGTAAATTTGGCACTTTCCAATACTGAGTTGGAAATTTTGGATCTGAACGGGCGTGTATTGGCAAGTTCAACTGCTTTTGAATCCGACCGTGCGGTGCTGCAAACCAGTGATATTATGCAGGCTTTGAACGGGGATATGGGGCGCTGGATTGGAAGACAACCAGGTACTGGAGAATCTGTCATGGCCGTTTCACACAAGTTTGATCTTGGCGGCGAAAATACTTATGTTATTCGATACCTTACATCGCTTGAAAATGTGAACTCCAAACTACTGAATATGGGAATGCTTGCAATTGCGGTCGGTATTGGCGTGCTTGCTATAGTTTTGATCATTAGTATTGGGATGGCGAATTCCATTGTACGTCCAATCAACAACATCACCGCAGTCTCTGCCCAAATGGCCAGAGGACGGCTGGATGTCAGGGTAAAGGGGAATTACAAGCACGAACTGGGCGAATTGGCATCAACACTTAATTTCATGGCACATGAGATTGTGCGCAGCAATCAGATCAAGGATGATTTTATCTCGTCGATCTCCCATGAATTAAGAACACCGCTGACCAGTATCAAGGGCTGGAGCGAGACACTGGACTCAGGCGGTTATGATCCGGAAGAAACCCGTATCGGCATGGGTATCATTTCCAAAGAAACCGAACGATTGATTGGACTGGTCGAAGAGATGCTGGATTTCTCCAAATTGCAGCAGAATCAGATGAAGCTGGTTAAAGGAACGGTCAACATACGTGAAATTGTGCAGGAAACGATGTTGAATGTCTGGGCCAAAGCGGAACAAAAACAGGTTCATCTGAAGCTGGAAACAGACGAGACTCGAGCTTATAATGTCCATGGAGACGGGAATCGACTGAAACAAGTCTTTTTAAACATTGTAGATAATGCGATCAAATTTTCACATGAGAATTCCTGGATTTTCTTGTCCGTCAAAGAGGAGAATGGTCAGATTATTGCAGCGGTTCAAGACACCGGTATCGGAATTAGTGAAGAACACCTGATTAAAGTACGGGATCGCTTCTTCCAGGTCAATCATCAAAATGGGGGAACGGGACTGGGACTTGCGATTACGCAAGAACTGGTTGAACTGCATGAGGGAACAATTACGATGCAGAGTGAACTTGGATCGGGTACAATCGTTACGGTGACGTTACCGGCTGTGGCTGATGAGACGGGTACAGAAGAATCTGTAACGCAGTCTGGTGATCATGCATTGCCTGAAGAACGAACAGCAAGTGATGTAAAATTGGATCAGGAAAAGTCTTAAGCTTGAATCCATTTGCGATCACCGACCAGGTCTGCTTCACAATATTCATATCAATATCAAAAAGGCGAGCCATCCAAGGCTCGCCTTTTTTGTATAACGTTTATTTCATTATGAAGAAAGTTCACCAGCGCGCAAGCGCCCACTTTTTTCATATACTTCTTTCAACATACGAACGGGTTGCGTACGGACAGCCGGTTTGGCAGAGACGACCTCGTTAGGTCCAACGACAACAATTTCATCCGCTGTACCCTTCACAATTGCACCGTCTTTGATAATTGCACCTTCACCGATGATGGCGCGTTCGATGTGAACCCCACGGCCTATACGTGCGTTAGGCATAACGACACTGTCTTTAACCTCAGAGCCTTTACCTACTTCAGCGCCGCAGAAGATAACGGAACGTTCTGCACGACCTTCGATGGCACAAGAGTCATGAATCATGGAAGCTAACTGTTCGATCTTCGCATTTCTGGCTTTGTAAGCACTTGGCTTGGAACGCCAGCCGCGAGTAAACATCGGCCAGTTTTCTTTTTGCAGACTCCAGTTCTCATCGTTGTAGAGCAGGTCCATATGGGCATCCCACAGACTCTTAACTGTACCGACATCTTTCCAATACCCATTAAAGTTATAGACAAAAAGGGGATTGTTTTCGTTCAACATCTGTGGAATAACATCTTTACCGAAGTCATGGCTGGACTCAGGGTTAGCAGCATCTTCCAATAGATGGCGCTTCAAGTACTCCCATTTGAACATGTAAATGCCCATTGAAGCCAGATTACTTTTTGGTTCAGCCGGCTTCTCGGCAAATTCTGTTACACGCAGATCAGCATCGGCAGCCATAATGCCAAAGCGATGTGCTTCGTCCCAAGGAACTTCCATAACTGAAATCGTTGCTGCGGCATTATTGGCCTGATGAGCCTCCAACATATCACGATAATTCATATGATAAATATGGTCACCCGACAAAATTAGAACATTTTCGGGGTTTTGTTGATCAATATAGTCAATATTTTTATAAATAGCATCCGCCGTTCCCAAGTATTCGTCATTTCCTGTATGATAAGATGGAAGTAAGGAAATTCCCGCCTCATTTGAGTTGCCATGTCCCCATGGTTCTCCTCCACCAATATGATCATGTAACGATTCCGCTTGGTACTGCGTCAATACTCCTACAGTATCGATCCCTGAGTTTACGCAGTTACTGAGAGGAAAATCGATGATCCGGTAGTGCCCGCCAAACGGTACAGCGGGTTTTGCGATACTTGAGGTTAAAGGGGCTAATCGCTTCCCTTCTCCTCCCGCCAACAGCATAGCGATGCAATCTTTATTAAACATAATCGTTTCCCTCCCAAAATATTGTGCATTGTAGTACATCATTAACGCAAAGTAGAGCAATTGAAACTATTGTTGCTGTAAAAATTCAGAAAAAATACAACATTTTCTAAAGCACCGCATTTTTCTTTTCAACTTGGCTAGAATGGGGTAATGGTAACTGTTATATCTATTTTCTTGAGAAGAAGGTGATCTCTTGGCCATTCAACCGTTAGCACATCCGGATATTTTGCCGGAGCATATTTATTTATTTCATGAAGGAAACCTTCATCACAGTTATCGAATGTTGGGCGCGCAGCCTGAGACTTGCGATGGCCTTCAAGGGTATCGCTTTACCGTATGGGCACCAAATGCCGCAGAAGTAGGACTGGCTCTGGACCGCAATGAATGGAAAGGCGAAAAGGAACCTTTATATAAGATACCCGAATCAGGATTTTGGAGTCGTTTTTTTCCGGAAATCAGTGAAGGAACTTTATACAAGTTCCGAATACTAACGGAAGATGGCACAGAATTGCTCAAAGCGGACCCATACGCGTTTCAAGCAGAGGTTCGACCTCAGACAGCTTCTGTCACCAGTTCAATCGAAGGGTATAAATGGAATGATGGAGCCTGGAGACGCAAACAACGTACCATGTATAACAAACCTCTACATATTTACGAAATGCATATGGGAACCTGGAGGCGAAAAGAAGACGGAAGCCTCTATAATTATCGCGAGATGGCTGATTTACTTGTTCCTTACTTATTAGAAATGAAATATACACATGTTGAAATGATGCCCCTCAGTGAACATCCATACGACCTTTCGTGGGGATACCAAAACACAGGATTTTACGCGCCAACCAGTCGTTATGGGCATCCGAAAGATCTGATGTACCTGGTGGATACATTACATCAGGCTGGGATTGGCGTATTGCTGGATTGGGTTCCTGCACATTTTGCCAAAGACGCTCATGGGCTGCGTATGTTTGATGGTACGCCTTTGTATGAGTATGCAGATCCGATGTTAGCGGAGAAGCCGGGTTGGGGTACACTCAGCTTTGACTACTCGAAACCTGAAATTCGTTCATTTCTGATCTCCAATGCATTATATTGGATGGAGATGTATCATTTTGACGGACTCCGTGTTGATGCAGTTACGAGTATGCTTCGGCTTGATTTTGAGAAGCAGCCAGGACAATATCGTACCAATGATGAAGGTGGTCTTGAAAACAAAGAGGCTGTAGCTTTCTTACAGCAGCTAAATGAGACGGTGTTTAAGTATTTCCCTTATGCATTGATGATGGCTGAAGAATCAAGTGCATGGCCAATGGTGACTTTACCAGTACATGAAGGTGGTCTGGGCTTTAACTACAAATGGAACATGGGCTGGATGAATGACACGCTTGATTACATGGAATCTGATTTTCATGAACGTCCTTCCAAACATCATTTGCTGACTTTCCCGGTCGTATACTCCTTTGCTGAAAATTATGTGCTTCCTCTGTCTCATGACGAGGTTGTTCATGGCAAAAAGTCGCTCCTCGACAAGATGCCAGGAACCTATGAGCAGAAATTTGCTGGCATGCGTGCTTTTCTGGGCTATTTTATGACTTTCCCAGGGAAAAAGCTGTTGTTTATGGGTGGAGAATTTGGCCAGTTCATCGAATGGAAAGATGAGGATCAACTGGACTGGTTCTTGCTGGATTATGACAGTCACCGCAATTTACATCAGTTTGAGCGTGAGCTGTCTAACCTGTACTTGAGCGAAAAAGCTTTGTGGGAGCTTGATCATTCCTTGGACGGTTATGAATGGATCACTCCGGATGATCAGGACCAGAGTGTCATTTCATATGTACGCAAAGGAAAAAAACCTGCGGATACACTCCTTGTGCTCATAAACTTTCAGCCGGTCAAGCGGGAGCGTTACCGGATTGGTGTCATGCGTCCCGGTATGTATACCGAAGTTCTGAACAGTGACCATTCCGTCTACGGCGGTTCAGGCATTACTAATGATATGCAACTGCCTACCGAAAAGATTCCTTTTCATGGGCATCCGCATAGTCTTGAATTAGTTTTGCCTCCGCTGAGCATTGTGATTCTAAAAAAGAACACGCGTCGGAAAACGGATGAATCGCCTGCGAGTATTACTTCCGTCAGTTCAACAACGAAAAATAAGAAAGAAAACAACACGCTAAAGCCGAAGAGGAGGACAAAGGCATGAATATTCTATTTGCTGCTGCTGAAGTACATCCATTTATCAAAACAGGTGGCCTTGCTGACGTAATCGGTGCTCTCCCTTTCGCATTAAAGAAGAACGGGGCAGACGTGCGGGTGATTATGCCTAAATACAAAGGGATTCCTGATGAATATAAAGAGGCATTGCAACCAGTCATCACAACTGATGTGCCTCTTGGTTGGCGCAGACCTTATTGTGGAATAGAAATGCTGGTTTATGATGGAATTCCAGTTTATTTTGTGGATAATGAGTATTATTTTGGTCGTGATGGAGTGTACGGGTATATGGATGACGGCGAGCGTTTCGCCTTCTTCAACCGTGCAGTTCTCGAAGTGTTGCCACAGATTGAGTTCAAACCTGACGTGCTGCACAGTCATGACTGGCATGCAGGAATGATTCCTTTGGTACTTGAAGCCCATTACAGACATGATTCATTCTACAGTGATATTCGTACGGTATTCACCATACATAACTTGTTGTACCAAGGGGTATTCCCGCATGAGTTATTCAGTGAAATCCTTGAGTTGGACGATCGATATTTCACCGTAGATGGAGCCGAATATTATGGTAATGTCAATTTCCTGAAAGCAGGAATTGTGTATGCTGACCATGTGACAACTGTGAGCCCAACATATGCTCAGGAGGTGCAAACCTCTTATTATGGATACGGATTGGACGGACTGCTAAGCTCACTTGGAGATCGTTTCAGCGGGATTGTGAACGGGATTGATACCAAGAGCTACAACCCGGCAACGGACACCAAAATTCCAGTGAAATACAGAACGAGTCTGGCCAAGAAAACGGAGAACAAAATTGAGCTGCAAAAGGAACTTGGACTTCCAGTTCGTCCCGATGTACCTCTCATGGTGATGGTGACAAGGCTCGTGGACTCAAAGGGGCTTGATCTGGTCTGCCGTATCCTGGATGAATTGTTGTACTATGACGACATTCAATTCGCTGTACTGGGAACAGGAGAGCCAACGTATGAACACTGGTTCCGTGAAGCCGCTAATCGTTATCCGCTCAAAATGTCTGCCCAGATCACGTTTAACGATGGGTTATCCCGCCGCTTCTATGCAGGGAGTGATATCTTCCTGATGCCATCGAGGTTCGAACCATGTGGTATTAGTCAGTTACTGGCTCTGCGGTATGGGAGTGTGCCTCTGGTAAGGGAAACAGGGGGGCTGAATGATACTGTGCAGGCATACAATGAGTATACTGGAGAAGGGAATGGATTCTCATTCACTAGCTTTAATGCACATGACATGATGAATACCATTCGACGTGCCGAGGAAATCTACAAACAGCCAGAACATTGGAAGAAGATTGTGAAAAATGCAATGAGCGGGGAATACAGCTGGAACGTCTCAGCTGAAGAATATATGGACATATATCGCCGGATCACACATGAGCCTGTAAACTGATGTAATCCTGAATGAGTCGCAGCATATCATGCTGTGGCTTTTTTTAAACTAATAAACAAAAACACTTCCAAAGTTCAGAATGAAAGTCAACATCTGAGACAGTGGAAGTGTTTTCTCTTTTTTTATATGACTGTTTGAATATAAACTTCAATAGTGTTGGATGTTTGTCTGATCAAGCTGTCTATACAAAATGCGGTACCCATACGGGTCAAGTTTAATATTCATCATTCCATCGGTTGGAAATACAGGCTCTTCGGTTAATGCATCCTTCCAGTCTTTCGTTTCCATGGGATGAGAAAGCGTTCGATCTTGAGGTGTATTATTCATCCATACGGTAAAGTGAAGGTTGTCATCCACACGCTCGTACACAATACAGGGATCATGGTGATCCGCCTTAAGGAAACGGAAGCGTCCTTTACGCAGGGCTTCATTGCTTTTACGTAAATCAATCATCAGACGATAGAAATCATACAGTTCTCTGTCTTGCTTGGCGGGGTCCCATTCCATACATTTTCGACAATCTGGATCAGCATCACCACTAATTCCCACCTCATCGCCGTAGAAAATACAGGGTGTACCGATATAGGTGAAAAGAAATACAACCGACAACTTTAAACGGCGTTTGTCTTCTCCTAACCGGGTCAGCAGTCGTGGGGTATCATGGCTGCACAGCATATTGAAGATGACTTCGTTGGTTTGTTGTGGATAGCGCATAATCAGTGAACCCATCTCATTGGCAAAGTTATAACCATCCATTGAACCACAGAAGAACTGAAGCACTTTGTCGGCAAATGGGTAATTCATGACGGAATCGAATTGATCACCCATAAGCCAGGTCAACGAGTCGCTCCATACTTCACCAACAATATAGGCTTCCGGATTCGCTGCCTTAACAACCTTGCGAAAATCACGCCAGAAATGGTTGTCCACTTCATTGGCTACATCCAGACGCCAGCCATCCAGCTTGATTTCCTTAATCCAGTACTCTGCTACATCAAGTAGATATGCTTTAACCTCTGGGTTGGCTGTATTGAACTTGGGCATGTTGCCATAGAAACCAAATGTATCGTAGGTAGGGATACCGTCTTTGATCTGAATCGGATATTCATTGATGTGGAACCAGCCGGCATACTTTGAGTTTTTTCCATTCTGGAGAACGTCTTGAAAAGGAGGGAAGTCTTCACTGCAATGGTTAAACACAGCGTCAAGCATCACTCGGATACCCAGACGATGGCATTCTTCTGTCAATTGTTTGAGCAGGGCATTGTCACCAAAATGAGGGTCGACTTTTTTATAGTCTATTGTGTCGTATTTGTGATAGGAATTGGCTTGGAATAGCGGGGTAAAGTAAATGGCGTTCACGCCAAGTTCGGTCAAGTCATGCAAATGATCCAGCACACCTTGCAGATCTCCACCAAAAAAATTGTCCAACTCCGGTTTGCCACCCCATTCATGCGTTTCTGGAGGATTCAGCTTGGGATCACCATTAGCAAACCGTTCAGTCATGATCTGATAAAAGACGGCTTCTTTGGCCCATTCAGGTACCTTAAACACATCGATTTCATGTATATACGAAAACTCATAATATCCTCCGGTTGGATAGGGGAGCTCATAATG
The DNA here is from genome assembly GCF_055687625.1 of Paenibacillus sp. CB74. Taxonomy (NCBI): domain Bacteria; kingdom Bacillati; phylum Bacillota; class Bacilli; order Caryophanales; family Paenibacillaceae; genus Paenibacillus; species Paenibacillus sp. CB74. The sequence goes on from NZ_CM146009.1 coordinate 1,355,339, forward strand.
AATTCCGTTATCGGCAAGAAAAACATCTTCCGAACCGGCGGTTATTCGAAATATATAGGTGAGACGTTTGAATTGTGGCTTGACGGCAGCCTCCCAATAATCAAACATGCTATCCGCAGCAGCCTTCTCCAGTTGTATTTCCTTATACGTTCCGTTCCAATTGTACTTATCTCCGGTCAGTGCAGTCACGTATTGCACATCATTTCGTTTGGTTCGTACACGCAGATGTATGGTTGACGAATTATAGGCATAAGCCCACTTGTCACGAGGAACATGATACATGGCTTCTAGCAGCATGACAGCACCTCCTCAATATAGGATAAGTTATGAAAACCGGTCTTTTTGAACACGTACTTATATCAATAAATAACCAAGTTAGCCAGCAAATGAACCACATTTACTGTAATAAAATGAATTATTTTCATCGTTTTCAAAGGTTTCTTTCACAGCATCTCCAGCTTCTTGCTGAATATACGTACAGCTAATTAAGAAAAAGGCACCCTGAAACAGCTTGGAATTCAAGTCTGTTTAGGGTGCCTATATCACATGTTGATTAGATTCTTAGCGAATAGCTTGCTCGAATTCCGTTCGGATGGTTTGAAGCAGTTCTGGCTGACTGAGTACGTCGTAGGCTGTTGTAGCAAGTGCTTTTGCTCCCAGAATCATGCCATCCAGCGCGCGGTCCTGAAGTGCAAGATCACGGAAGGCAATGGAGTGCAGGGTATGAACTTCATCCACTACACGGATGTAGGGGTGGATTGCGGGACATTTCAGGGAAACGTTACCGATGTCCATGGAGCCATGATCGTTACCACTCACAATCTCTTCTTGCGGGATACCGAGTTCCATCAGATTTTGACTAAATGCCGCTGAGAATGCCTCATTGGTGACCATCTCGTCATAGGACGTTTCATAGTTGGATGTCACGAGCTTGCAACCTGTCTGCAGCGCAGAACCTTCAGCGATCTGAATCACACGTTCAGTGAGGATATTCAGTTCTTTACGGGTTGCAGCACGCACATAAAATTGTGCAGAAGCGTAGTCAGGAATGATGTTTGCTGCCTGACCTCCGTTATTGATCACACCGTGAATCCGAACGGTACTTTTCACTTGTTGCCGGAATGCATTGATTCCGTTGAACGTTTGAATGACGGCATCCAGAGCATTAATGCCTTCATGCGGACTTGCGGCAGCATGTGAAGATCGACCATGAAATTCAAATTGAACAGCATCAATCGCCAGCGAGCTGCCTGACTTTTCGTAGGCATAGTATGGATGCGCCATAAGGGCAACATCGCAGTCATCGAACAAGCCTGCTTCCGCCATCGGAACTTTGGCACCACGAGTCTCTTCAGCAGGTGTGCCAAACACTTTAATTGTTCCACCTACTTCATCCAGAATGGCCTTAAGCCCAACAGCAGCTCCAAGACTCATCATGCAGATCAGATGGTGACCACAAGCGTGACCGATCTCCGGCAGCGCGTCATATTCGCACAATAATGCAATGGTAGGGCCGGGTTTGGCGGCGGAATACGTTCCGATAAAGGCTGTCTCCAGTCCAAGAATGGGAGCCTCTACTGTGAAACCATGATAGAGAAGTTCTTCTTTCAAACGGGCAGAAGCGAGATACTCTTCATTTCCCAGTTCGGGATTCGCACCGATATATGATGAAATGGCTTTAAAACGGGAAGCATATTGATCAATAACCGTAAGAATTTGTGATTTTTTAGATGTCATTGGTAAACTCCTTATACGTAATGAAAATAATTCATTGATTATATCATGTTTGCTTTATTTTTTCAGAAACAAGTCAAGATTTGTAATTTCAAAATGCATTGCATAATCATGCATTGTACTTTATAATGACTCAGTCATCAACATGAGAAGCATACAATGTACTGTAAGGGGAGAAAAAGGTTGAAATTGATAAGTCGTTACACCATGATGCTGTTGACCTTTGTTATTCTGCTGACGACTGCCGTTCCTTTGGCATTGGCAAGTGGAACTACAGATAATTCAAGCAGTAAAAAGCTGGTGCTCGGTACAAGTGCCGATTTTGCACCATATGAATTCCATAAAGTGATTAATGGTAAAGATGAAATCGTTGGTTTTGATATTGAGATCGCCAAAGAGATTGCCAAAGATCTTGGCGCTGAGCTTGTGATTGAGGATATGGGCTTCGACGGTCTTCTGCCTTCATTGCAGAGCGGGCGTGTTGATCTGGTGATTTCAGGTATGACGCCGACGGATGAGCGGAAGAAAAGTATCGATTTTTCCGACACCTACTATAAATCAAAACAAGTGATCATGGTTCGCAATGTGGATAAAGACAAATATCCAACCATGACCGAACTTGAAAATGCGAAGATTGGCGTTCAGAAAGGCTCCATTCAGGAAACGATCGGACAGAGTATTCCAGGAGCGAAGCTTACTGCGCTTGATAAAATCTCGGATATCGTGCTTCAACTGCAAACCAAACGTATTGACGCGGCAATCGTAGAAGATACCGTGGCTGCAGGTTATCTGGACGATATCATTGGACTTGCTGCTGCTGTTCCGGACGAAGAGCAAGCAGAAGCGGCAATCGGGATTCGTAAAGGCAATACCGAGCTGCTAGCAGCCGTAAATGGAACACTGGAGCGATTGAAAAGCGAAGATAAAATCAATCAGATGGTGACGGACGCCAGCCTCTTGATGGCGGACAAAGCAAACAAATCACAAAATATTTTCCAAGTATTCTGGCAGTACAAAAGTTTCTATGCTACAGGTATAGGCTACACACTTCTGTTGTCTGCACTTGGGGTTATCTTCGGGGTAATTATTGGATTGATCATCTGTTTGTTCCGTTTGCATGACGCTGCAATTTTGCGGTGGATCGGTACTGCTTACGTTGAAGTGATCCGTGGTACACCAATGCTGGTACAATTAATGATCATTTACTATGGTTTTTCCCTAAGCTTTGGCATTAACTTCACTGCACTTCAGGCAGGTATCATTACACTTTCAATTAATAGTGGTGCTTATCTGGCAGAGATTTTCCGTGCAGGTATTCAAGGTGTGGATCGGGGTCAGTTGGAAGCAGCTCGTTCCCTGGGAATGGGTAGAGGGGCAGCAATGCGTTATATTATTTTACCGCAAGCCTTCAAAGCTGTATTACCGGCGATCGGTAATGAATTCATAACCATCATCAAAGAATCCTCCATTATCTCCGTTATCGGTATGGTGGACATTATGTATCAGGCAAGTGTGGTCAAAAACATTACGTACCAAGGCTTGAGTCCATTTTTGATTGCAGCAGCCATCTACTTTGTAATGACGTTCATTTTGTCCAAGCTGCTGGGACGACTGGAAAGGAAGTTGAGTGCAAGTGATAGACGTTAGACAATTACACAAATCTTATGGAAATAACGATGTGCTTAAGGGCATTAACGTGACGATTGGCAAAGGTGAGGTTGTCGTGGTCATCGGTCCTTCCGGTTCGGGGAAAAGTACATTCTTGCGTTGTCTGAACCTGCTGGAACAACCTACCTCGGGAGAGATTGATTTTGAAGGCGTGTCAATCACAGACCCCAAGCACAACATTAACGCAACTCGTGAGAAAATGGGAATGGTGTTTCAGCATTTCAACCTGTTCCCACACAAAACGGTAGAACAAAACATCACAATCGCTCCGATCAAAGTAAAGAAACAATCCACGCTGGAAGCGGAAAAAATTGCTGCTGATCTGCTTAACACCGTGGGCTTGTACGATAAAAAAGATGTATTCCCGAATCAGCTGTCCGGTGGACAGAAGCAGCGGATCGCCATTGCCAGAGCATTGGCCATGCAGCCGCATGTCATGCTGTTTGACGAGCCTACATCGGCACTGGACCCCGAGATGGTCGGCGAAGTTCTGGATGTCATGAAACGTCTTGCAGAAGGCGGGATGACGATGGTCATCGTCACGCATGAGATGGGGTTTGCACGTGAAGTTGGAGACCGTATCCTGTTCATGGATGGCGGGGTTATTGTGGAAGAGGGAACACCTGATGAGGTGTTTGGAGCACCGAAAAATTCACGTACACGTGACTTCCTTGCGAAAGTACTCTAAATGAATTGATTAAATAGCGTTACTGACTTCGAGTCGGTAACGCTATTTTTTTGTTGAAAATAATTACATATGGGATTCGAAAAGTAACTATTCTGTTACCAAATGTATAGCGGATATCTGGCCCAAACACTTTTAGATTATTCAATATTCTTACACGTGCTTATACATGTTGAATCCATTTGGTAAGAATTACTACAAGTTCAGGTTACAAAATTGTGATATATTGAACTCTGCCGAAACTTCCGGACAGGGAGTGCGGGGGATGTAACGATGCAGATAGTGCAGGGGGAAGATCTACAGCACACTGCTTGGGGTGAATTAGGGGTACATATCGTTTCAAATGTAATGATGGACCTATAGGGTGGGCTCCTCATCCGAATCCGACAACTAACTTCGCAGGCACAATGAGGGAGGAAGACCATGATTAACAAGAAACGTATAGCCAAAACAGCAGTAGCATTAATGACAACAGCAATGCTCATACAAGCCGTTCCGGCTCACGCCGATTCAGTTCATGTGGCCAAAGAGGGGGATACCTTCTACACCTTATCGAAACAATACGGAGTATCAATGAACACGTTAGTTAAAGCAAACAATGACATTTCGCCTTACAACATTTATGGTGGTTTGAAAATTACGATTCCCGGTAAGGCAAACAATGTAGCTGCCGCGGCGACGGAGAGCAAGACCCAAGCCAAAACGGTTACGACAGCAAGCTTGGACGTTAACACAGATAACAAAGTGGTTCAAGCGTGGGGTAAAACATTTGATTACAGTAAAACTGTGAACGTGAAAGCAACAGCGTACTCTGCAGATCCGTCTGAAAATGGAGGATGGGGTGCCGTCGATTATTTCGGAAATGACCTTGAACTGGGTACGATTGCAGTAGATCCTAGTGTCATTCCTCTTGGAACCAAAGTACTGGTAACGGGTCACAGCCATCCAGGCTTGCCAAAACAGGCTTTTGTGGCTACAGCACGTGATGTGGGCGGTGCAATCAAGGGTCACCGGATTGATATCTTTATCCCTGGTAGCAAACAGTCGGTAAGCACATTTGGTTTTCAGGATATTGAGTTGTACATTCTGAAGTAGAGCGTAAATTTCATTTAAACTGAATTCAAACAGGGTGTCTGCCAGTCGCTAACTTGCGATTGAACAGCACCCTTTTAATATTTCCATGATTACCTAACACGGTTATTCTATTCTTTCGCCTTCGGTAATCCCAGCATTTCGTCCAAGGTGACCAGTTCATATCCCCGGTTACGCAGTTCCTCAATAATTTCAGGCAAAGCCTCAATCGTGCCATTCAGATTCGATCCAACACCGCCTCCTGCATGTTGTAGAACGATGGAGCCAGGTTTTACAGCAGACAGGATGTTATCTTTCACCTTTTCCTTGGAAAGACCTTTCCAGTCCAGAGAGTCAACGTTCCAGTTCACAATACTATAATGTTGTCTGGCAGCCCATTGCAGCTGTTCTTCATTAATGTCTCCATACGGAGGTCGAATCATCTTGGGCGTATATCCCGCCAAATGGCGAATGATATCCCCGGTATGTAAAATTTGTTTGCGGAAGGCATTCATCGACAGCTTACTGAACTCCGGATGATTGTAGCTGTGATTGCCAACGATGTGCCCTTCCTTAACAATCCTTTTTACCAAATCGGGGTGCTTCTCAGCACGACTACCAACGATGAAAAACGTAGCTCTGACTTTATACTTTTTCAACAGATCCAACACCTGCGGAGTAAACCGTGGATCGGGCACATCATCAAATGTCAACGCAACCTGTTTGGTTGAAGGACCATTAGTTTTGAACGTATCGGCATATTTCTGACGTAACTGTCCCAATGTTAATTGTTCTTCTTCCACGGAATCAGTATTGGATACCGATTCACTTGGCGGGTCTGAAGCATCCCGTGATGAAGCTGGTGGTGCTTGATATCCTCCGAGAAAAACAACGATAACCATCAGCATAATGAGGCGTACGCGCATAATAACAGCCTCCTTTTCCAAAATGACGTTCTCTATGGTATGCCCGTGGACTTGAGAAAATATGCGCAGTGTGAGAAGTTTCATTGCTGATTTAACTCATGACAGCCATAATTCCTCCATATATAACATATAGAAAAGGAGCGGTGGAATAGCCATGAGTACATATGATTTGAAATCGATACGTTTACAGGTGATTGAAGCAGGAGAGGATAAGGTTTTTCTCGTTACGGGAGGAAAAGCTCATATTGGCGCTGTAGCCACGTTCTATGTGGAAGATGAGCGGGTCAGCGGCACGACAGTCCATATTCCGGGACATAAGGAACAAGAACTGTGTGAGCGGCTTGCCCGAAAGGCTGCCCAACAATTAAAAATGACCGTTACGGTAATTATGGGTATCCATTTTGATTCCATTACACGGATGCAGATCGATGAAATCGTGCAGACTGCAGAGAGGCTAATGGAGGATCATCTGAGCAAGGATAAACGATCTTCCTAATATAAAGAGCAATCGCATGTTTTAATTTTATTTGCTAAAATTGAAACGAGTTGTAGATTGTTACGTATGTATGTTTATATACGATGTAATATCGACTAGGAGGAATAACATAATGTCCATTTTCAAACGTTTACGTGATCTAACCATGTCTAACATCAACGCTATTATTGACAAGGCAGAAGACCCAATCAAGATGACGGACCAATATATCCGTGACATGCAAGAGGATCTGGAAGATGCGGAGAAAGCAGTAGCGCAACAGATCGCCATTGAGAAGAAATTCAAGCAGCTATTCGAAGAGCAGGAAGCTCTAGTGAAAAAACGTGAAGAGCAGGCGCATACGGCGGCACGTGCTCAAAACTTGGATCTGGCCCGCAGGGCTTTGGAAGAGAAAAAAGCAGCCGAAGAGAAGATGACTGAGTACAAAACCAGTTATGATCAAAACAAGGCTTCAGCAGATAACCTGCGTGGCAAGCTGGACGAGATGCGTAAGCAACTGACTCAAATGAAGAACAAACGGGAAACACTGGTAGCGCGCTATAATGCAGCAAAAGCCCAAACGGAAATTAACAAAGCGTTGAATGGGTTTGGCTCCGATACTGCAAGTGCGGGTATGAAACGCATGGAAGAAAAAATGATGCAGATGGAAGCACAGGCAGAAGCAAGCAACGAGATGTCTTCCAAAGGCAAATCGCTTGATGAAGAGTTCGAGAAGTGGGGTAAAGATCAGGCTGTTGAAGATGAACTCGCAGCATTGATGAAACAGTACGATAACAAGAATTAATACCTTGGTTGTCAGCAGGGTTAACCAGCGGAGGAGAAGAATGTTTCTCCTTCGCTTTTAAATGCGGTTCATGTTGAGATGTGGGGGCTGTGTAAATGGATTTGAACATTTTGGCGATGCTGGTCTGGACGGTATCTGGTTCGGTTTTGCTGTTTGTCTTGATGTATGTCGATTCACTGTTCACGAAATATAAGGATTTTGCTGAAGTTAAGGCTGGCAACATGGCGGTTACCACTCGTATGGTGATGAAATTATTTGCACAAGGTTATGTACTTGCTACGTCCATTTCTACGGCTGGTCATCTTGGAGAAGCGTTGTTGGTGTCCGTGGTATCCTTTATCATCTTATTGATTCTGGAGAGTGTCGTTCACTTTATGATTCGCAGATGGGCCAATCTCGATCTGGATACAGGAATTCAGCAAGGTAAGACAGGATACGGGTTGTTCTCTGGCGCTTTACATATCGTGGGCGCACTGATCATTGCAGCTTGTTTATAAGATAAGGAACAGGAGTAATTCTCATGAGTGTATGGAAACGAATTAAAGGAATACTAACGAAACCTGAACCACCGCAGGCAGAGAAAACCATGCTTCAGCTTGCACCTGGTGATATCTGTGAGGTTTCTCTCGTCACTTATGAAGTCGTTGGTCGGGTACAAAATCGCGCTCGAAATGCAGTTGTGCTCACGCTGCAGGATGGTACCGCATTTCGATATTTGCATATCGAAGAACGGGAACTCACACGTTACGCCCTATATACACCCATTGATGGCAGGCTTGATGCACCTGATGAAGTACCTACATTGTTGGATCTGGATGGACGCGCATATCATCTGGAGGAAGAGTATGGAGGAATGGTGTCAACAGCAGGCAGAACACCGTATGGCCAGGCTGGGGAACAATTGGTATGGCAGTATCAGTCCGATGATAATATGCTTCTTCGCGTGGAGTGGCAAGACAGAAGATTTACACTGTATGAGGGTGAGTCCATTCTTCCTGCGGATATCAAAGTGATTCGTTCGAGCTAGGAGAGGTTCCAATGAAAAAACGCTTGGCACATGGATTAAAATTAATGCTGGTCCTCAGCCTTGTGATGTCTCTGTTGTCCGCGTGCGGAGCACCTTCTGTTCAGGACACATACCCGCTTGAATCGGTTAACGGCAGTGGTAACTCAACGTCTTATGTGTACCGGGCTTCGGACCGCACCGTTCCGGAAGTGGCTCAGGAATTGTCTGACCAAAGGCAACCGGATCAGATCTCGGCAGAGAACACAGAGCGTATGTTCCTCGTGTATCAGGACGAGTATTATCACCTGCAACAAGACCCGAACAAGCCCGAGGATACCTTGGTTGAGGTGGACTCCAAAGAATATGTTCGACAGAACTACGATTCATCTTTTCTACAAGGCTACCTGACCGCTACATTAATTGGTAATCTTTTTGATTCGTTTGGCGGGCGAGGTTATGGCAACTATCGGGGATATACCAATAAAGATACGTATAAACCGAGTGCAGGATCTTACCGTGCGCCGACAAGCAATGACAAGAAGCTTGCACCACCTATTACTGTCGATCGGAAAGGTACGATTACAAGGCGCGGAAGTGATAAAGATTCAAGTGTGGGATCTGGCGGAGGATTATTCAACCGCAACAAGGATCAGAGCAAGGGAACCATTGATCGCAACAAAAGCAGTGGTGGTCTGGGCGGGTTGTTTGATTCACCCAAAAAATCCTACAAAAAACCGAAAACTAGAGTGGGCGGCGGCCGCATTATGAGGCGTAGATAATAATCTAATCCTAAGCGTGGTAACCAACCCTCAAATAGTCCAATTCATAAGAACAGTGAAAAGGTAAGGCGGATTTATCTCTGCCGGCACATTTACCTTGGAGCTGTTCTTTTTGGTTTACGATTTGCGAACATGGTTGGATTTACGTACACGGGGAATGGTTGAAGCAGGTTGTTTGCGAATCCAGCGGATAAATGGAACCATTCGTTCATCTTGTCTCAAGGACTGCAGATCCGTAAGACCAAGCGTTACAATATCACGATTGGTATATAGCGAATGGATCTGTTTGTGACAAGGGATGCACAAGTTGGCCGTAGGAAGAAAGGTTCCTCCCATTTCTTTGGGTGTCAGATGATGAACGGTCGTGTCCACAGGTTCTCTTCCGCACAATTCACATTGGTCATCCATGATGATTACCTCCTTTTGTAAATTATATTATGGGCAGACAAGAGTCCTTTCATGTTAAATATAAGGTCGACGAATGTTACATCTATATGATAATAAGATTTTGTCGCAGGATTCAATTAAGTGATGTGCTTGTTATCTTACAGTATTCGGGCTACACTTTCTTAAAAGATGATATGTCTCTAGGAGGTAAGAATACTTTTGAAACTGAACTCACATTCACATGATATGACAACTGCCAAGTTCAACCGTACAGCTGTGCAGGTCCCGGATGCTCAAGCCAAAGTAGCAGCACACGTAAATTCAGGCTCTATAGAGAAAGTTCACCTTGAGTCTGCTCATGGACGTACTCTTGCAGAGAGCATTCAGGCACCTCATCCGTATCCATTCTTCCGGAGATCAGGCATGGATGGATTCGCAATTATAAGTACAGATACCATAGAAGCATCGAGTGATCATCAAGTTTGGTTTCGTGTAATTGATGAAATTCCTTGCGGCTACACCTCGGACCAGACCATTGTGTCAGGTACGACCGCTCGCATTATGACGGGTGCACAGGTTCCGGAAGGTGCAGATGCGGTAGTTATGATGGAGATGACGGAGAGCAAGATTGAGAACGGGGAACAGTGGATTGCATTGAAACGGCACATATTGTCGGGTGCTAACATCACACCAATCGGTCTGGAAGTCCAAGAGGGACAGCAACTGCTGGAAGCAGGAACAATCATCAGAGCAGGAGAACAGTCCGTGTTAGCTACTTTTGGCATAGCAGAAGTTCCCGTCTTCCAACGTCCAAAGGTGGCTATATTCGCAACAGGTACGGAGTTGCTTGATGTGGATGAGCCATTACAACCAGGTCGGATTCGCAACAGTAACAGTTACATGCTGCGCTCTCTGGTCGTTGAAGCCGGTGGAGAGCCTGTGATGTATGGTTCAATTGCGGACGATGTGAATACGGCAAGAGCCAAACTGGAAGAAGCCATTCAAGATAATGATATCGTAGTAACCACAGGTGGTGTATCTGTCGGGGACTATGATATTATGGGCGAACTTGTGCTGGAAGAACATGTGGAGATGTTGTTTAACAAAGTGACGATGCGACCTGGAAGTGTAACCACAGCTGCTGTATATAAAGATAAATTACTTTTTGCACTTTCGGGTAACCCGGGGGCTTGCTTTGTGGGTTTTGGTCTCTTTGTTCGCCCAACCATTCGTTCCATGCAGGCGGATGCTCATCCTTATTTGGAAGAATGGACTGCAATTTTGGAAGAAGAATATACGAAAGTGAACAATTTTACACGGTTCGTACGTGGACGTACAGAGATCCGCAACGGAATGGTGTACGCGATACCGGCTGCTTCCCGTGTAGATGAGTCCAGTGTGATGATCACCATTAAGGACAGTGATTGCCTGATTGTTGTTCCACCTGAGAAAAAAGGTATTCCTGCGGGTGAGCAGGTACGTATTCTCAAACTGCCCACAGGTCATGTGAGGTAATTGATCGATGACGACAATGAGTAATACACAACCACATATTATACAGATTGTCGGATACAAAAATACGGGCAAGACAACCCTGGTAGCCGCATTGATCGGGCACTTTTCTTCCATGGGACTTAAGGTAGCGGCGATTAAGCATGATGGACACGATCATTTTGAGATGGATCAACAAGGAACGGATTCATATCAATTTGGGGAGGCAGGGGCCGCGGCTGTGGTTGTCATGTCAGAGAAACGTACTGCAATTATGGAAAGAAAAGCAACCAGGTTGGAGGATATGTTAAGTCATCTGTCCGGGTATGATTGGATTGTGATCGAAGGATTCAAGGATACTTCTTATCCCAAATTCGTGATGGTTCGAGAAGACAAGCATCTGACCTTGGTTGATCAGCTTGAAGGGGTAGTGGGTATAATCTCATGGTTATCTTCAGAGAAGTTTATGGAGCTGAGCATCGTAAGCAGAGATATGACTTGGTACTCCGTTCATGAAACGCAGGAGATAGCCCAATCGTTGTTAGAGAGGGTCAAGAGCGAATGAGTAGTTACGTGGGTAAGGCAGGAGAAATGTTATAACGTAATATTTATTATGTAAACTAAAATTGTTTAGAAGATCACTTTGGAACAAGATACATCTATATTAGCAAAAGAATTCATCAAAAAAGCAGCAGGCCTTTCTCGGATCCTCATCCTTGAAGCGCTTTGCTGCTTTATGTTGTTTAAGATGTTACATCCCATCGTCCGTACGACGTTCGATGGCTTCGGACATCGTTTTGTCAGTAAGGTGAGCATAGATCTCGGTTGTTTCCGTAGAAGCATGTCCAAGCTGCTCCTTGGTTTTGTAGATATCATTTTGCAAATAATAGTCGGTTGCGAATGAGTGTCGCAATTTGTGCACGGTCAAGTAGGGTTTGCCAAAACGTTTGGCATATTTCATGATCATGGCCTGAATCGCTCTTTTGGTCATTCGGCTTCCTTCTGAATCTCCGTTACGCAAAGCAATGAACAGACCTTTCTCCCGCTTGGGCGTACGGTAACGTGATTGCCGCAAGTTCATATAGTTCGCGAGTTCGTCCTTGGCCTGTTCCCTGAAATAAACGGGTGTTTTGTACGTCTCATCATTATTACCTTTACGATATACATACAGGAGTTTGTTATTCAGATCGAGGTCATCGACGTTCAGGTTCACAACTTCCGATACCCGTAAACCTGAATTGAGAATCAGGCTGGCGATGCAGGCATCCCGTTCTTTGTTGAGCTCATGGGAATATAATGCCTGCTTGTTCTTCTCCATATCGACAGCATAACCTTCAAGGATATATCCGATAAATTCCAGCAGTTCCTCTTCCTCCAGAATTTTACCTTTGAGTTTGGCAGCGGTGTCTTTGGGTTTATGGGTTCGTTTGATCTCGATTTTGGCCATAATGTTCCGCTTCAGCAAAGGGTAGAAGTCTTCATCCTCCGCAATCTGGCTCAGGTAATGAAAAAGAGAGCGAAGGGAAGAGAGTTTGCGAGAGACGGTGATTCTAGAATTGGTTCCTTCCCGTTTGGTTGTGAGAAATAACCGATAGGCGGTAACCGAATCCATGCGCAGGACTTCCAGTTCATTCAACGTTACATCTTTATTAGAGCTTGCCTCGGACAGCCCTTCTGCTCGCAACCAACCGAAGAAAGCTTCATAATCTCTCAGATATTCGAGCAGGGTAGAGGGGGACAGGTCAGGTAGCTTGTAGTCCATGAATTGCTGAACGAACCAAGGCATGGAAGGTAGTTTATCATCCAGCTTGCGTCGATCAATCTCTTTTTGCACGTTGGTCAAGTTCGACACCTCCATGTGAAAAAACATATAAATTAATATTCAATCTAATCGTATTCTATTCTCTAGTGTACCATAATTTACATGCTCACAGCTTGTTCACCAAAGTAGCGTAAGTATGGGATGCTTCCTTGCCCTTCGGCGCGTAAACCTTTAAAGTAATCAGTATACGTAGAGCAGAGGAGGTGAACCGGATGAATATGAAAATAGAGCTGGTTCCCCGTGAACGCAGTCAGGTGATTCGGCATTTAATGCAATTTTATCTCTATGATTTTACCAAATATCTGAATATTGATGTGGACAGTAACGGCATTTTTCCTGAATATCCCGGTCTAGAGGCATTCTGGACAGAAGAAGACCGCAAATTTCCTTTTTTGATTACAAGTGATGGGGCACCTGCAGGGTTTGCTCTGGTGGAGAAATTGGAACCTGGAAGCAAGGATAATGACTACTATTTGACTGAGTTTTTTGTGATGCAAAAATATCGGCGCAGTGGCGTGGGCACTCGGGCAGCCTATGAGTTGTTTAAACGTTTTCCAGGAAGGTGGAAAGTGACTCAGGTTCGTAACAATGTCATTGCACAGGCGTTTTGGCGAAAAATTATAGGAGATTATACGGGAGGCCGTTTTCGAGAGAAATTCCATCCGGAACTGGGTAATCCAAGCCAGTATTTTGTAACCTGATCCCAATTGGGATTTACTTACATATAAAGCATTCTGCTTAAATGAAGAATTTAATGAAGGAGTGAGTGACATGAACGTACCCACATTCCATCTCGATGGACAGACAGCACTGGTGACAGGTGCAGGGAGAGGGATCGGAAAAGCAATTGCGATTGGACTTGCCCAGTCAGGCAGTGACGTTGTACTTGTATCCCGAACAATGAAAGAAATTGAGGAGACAGCCGCTTACATTTATGAACAGACAGGGCGTAAAGCGCTTGCTCTAACTGCAGACGTGACTTCAAGAGAACAAATGGAAGAGACGTTTCAAGAGGCGATCTCGGAGATGGGGAGTCTTGACATTCTGGTGAATAACGCAGGTATGAACATACGGACACCAGCACTTGAAGTTACGGACGAGCAGTGGGAAACCATCATGCAGACAAACTTAAAATCCGCTTTTTTTGCTTCGCAATTGGCGGGTCAGCATATGAAGGAGCGCGAGGGTGGGAAGATCATCAATATCTCTTCGGTAGGCGGCCACACAGCTCTACGAACAGGTGTCGTATATGGTGCGACCAAAGCTGCATTGATTCATATGACCAAAGTTCTCGCATTGGAATGGGGGAAATATGGCATCCGTGTCAATTCAGTGGGACCATGGTATTTCCGAACACCGCTGACCGAAAAACTGCTGGATGATCCCCAGTATTTGCAGGAAATTGTGAGCCGCACACCGCTACAGCGAGTGGGTGAACTGGAGGAAGTGGTAGGACCGGTTGTGTTCCTAGCATCAGATGCAGCGGGATATATCACAGGTCAGACGTTATTGGTTGACGGTGGCATGTCCATCTACGGATTTTAGATGAGTTAAGTTGGTAAAAGTCCAAAAAAGTGGGTGGCATCTCCAACACATGGGTAATAACATAAGGGATGTTAAGCTATATTTCTATTTATCTGGTACCCAATTCATTGAACTTGGAGGAAGATAACCATGGAAACGCGTAATTACGGAAACACAGGTATGCAAGTAAGCACACTAGGATTCGGTGGGTCGGAGATCCGGAATTCATCCAGAGGCGATGTTGAAAAATTGCTGAATAGTGCCTTGGATGCGGGATTAAATGTGATTGATACGGCTGAATGTTATGGTGACAGCGAGGAATTAATCGGTGAGGTCCTGTCACATCGGCGTGATGACTACTATTTGTTCACCAAATGTGGACATGCTGCCGGGATTGATGGTCCGGATTGGGATGCTAAAGTACTGACGCAGACAATTGATCGTAGTCTGAAGCGGTTGAAAACGGACTATGTGGATGTTATCCATTTGCATAGCTGTTCTGAAGAAGTTCTTCGACAAGGAGCAGTAATTGAAGTACTGCAACGTGCCAAGGAAGCAGGAAAGACCCGATTTATTGGATATAGTGGGGATACAACAGATGCGCTGTATGCGATTCAGACCGGAGTATTTGATAGCCTGGAGACTTCATTAAATATAGCAGATCAGGAAGCGATTGAACTGACATTGCCCGAGGCGAGAAAGAGAAATATGGGGGTAATCGCCAAAAGGCCCATAGCTAATGTGGCCTGGACGTTTGAAACGCTCTCCGAAGAAGCATATCCTTATGTATATTGGAAGCGTTTAAGCGAGCTTAAATATGGTTTTCTGGGTGAAGATGCCCGGGCAGCGGTAGAAACTGCACTGCGTTTTACACTAAGTACGGAAGGCGTAGATACAGCGATTGTAGGAACAGCCAAGCCCAATCGCTGGCAGCAAAATGCTGACCTTGTGGCCAAAGGGCCACTACCACAGGAATTATATGATGAGATAAGAGCACGATGGAAAGAAATCGCCCGAGCAGATTGGACTGGCCGGACTTAATAAAATGCATATATTTTAGGGAGTCGCCATTTTGGCGGCTTTTTTTATACCCTACATAAAATATTTTCAACATATGAAAAATTCACAATAGATTCGGAACAGAGGCTGCGAAAACTTCAGGCAATCATGTTTAGATAAATCTAACAGGTGAAAAAGGATAAAAGAAAAGAGATCAGTCCAAGAACGGGATGGGAACCTTTGGTTTGATAAACGACTAAATTTTTCAAAAAAGCTGGAGTTGTTGAGATCAAACGAAAAATATCAAGTCTGCGTTCGATACGAATGAAACAACAAATTCATTATAATATTTCAACATATGAAAAATTCACAATAAAAAGATCGTTTTTTCACCTTAGTTACCATATCACATAAAGTTTCGTTAACGCTCCAACATGTTTAAAAGGAGAACCGCTCCAAGCGTTAGAAGTCAATGATTATTTTTAAGTGAATATACAAGGTGCGATGAAAGACAGGAATAATCTTATCTTACTCTAATAACGACCTCTTTAAAGGCCGATATAAATATGAGTAGATTAATCTAGATAAGACAGGGGAGTGAACATTAATGTTAAAAAAGAAGTGGCTAATAATGCCATTGATTGTTGTGCCATTGTTTTTTGCCCAATCCTCATATGCAGCAAATACATTTATTGATTTGCAGGGCAAAAAATATGAATGGGCTGCTGAATCTATTGATTTGATGGCCAAAAAAGGCGTTATTAGCGGTTATAAGGATGGAAGTTTCAAGCCAGGAAAGACGATAACCAAAGCAGAGTTTGTACATATGTTTCATAAGCTTTTCCCAGAAATTAATTATTCAGATGGAAAATCTTCAGAGTTTGTAGATGCACGTAAACATTGGGCAAACAAAGATTTTGCAGCTATAATTAATGGGGATTACGTGTGGAGTTTTTTTGAAAGTTTAGATGGGCAATACCCAGACTATAAATTTTCTATTAAACCTGATAAACCTTTAACTCGCTGGGACATTATGATGATCTCTTCTATTAGAACTAATTTCACTGATCAGACCCTTCACCCTGAAATTGAAGATGTAGTTTCTGCAGCTTCAAACTATAAGGATATTAAAGTACGTCCTGCAAGTTACTATGATAATTTCTCGGTTAACTATCCGGTGATTTACATTGATCAGGATGAAGGAGAATACTATTATGATGGTGATTCTCAAGATTTTAAGGCAGAAGCGTTTTACACAATGACTAATATGGACATTATTACTGCGAATAACGGATACCTTCGTCCGAAAGATTTTGTGACACGTGCTGAAGCAGCAACCATTTTACATCGCTTGTACGAAGCAACACAAAAATAAGGATTGATGCGGGTTTGATTAGATATACCCAATGGAAAACCTCTCACAATATTTACACGTGGAAGGTTTTTCTTTTTTTGAGTTGATAAATAACAAGTTTTTCATTTAACGTAGACAACAAATAATTACAAGTCAATACATCTTTAAATACATATTAAATATTATGTAAACTAATAATGAATCTTTTGGCAATACGGACATAAAACCTCCATGACCTGTAAATCGTAAGGGGAACAGGTTGAAGGAGGAGCTTCATGAAAAGTCAGCAACACCGTAAAAACGACGAAGAAAAACTAAGTTGGGTAAGCCTGTCTTTATTTGGCGCGGGTTGCACACTGGGAACGGGATTTTTTCTAGGAACCAGTCTCGCGATTCATTGGGCTGGCATATCCGTGCTTATATTGTTGGTGCTGGCGGCGGCAGGGACTTACTTTGTATTTGGTGCGCTGGCACAGATGACCGCAGATGACCCAAAGGAAGGTGCTTTTCGAACCTATGCGGGCGAAGCATTCGGACGTTGGGCTGGTTTTGGTAGTGGATGGATGTATTGGTTTTCTGAAATGCTCATCATGGGCAGCTCATTGACTGCACTTGGGCTATTCTCTCAATTCTGGTTTCCCAAGATTCCGCTGTGGGCATTTGTTGCGATCTATGCCGCTATAGGTCTGTTCATTGCAGCACTGGGAGCGAAGGGATTAACCAAAACGGAGAATATCCTTGCTGTAATTAAAATTGCTGCAACGGTTGCATTTATAGCTATAGCAGGAGCAGCTTGTCTGGGGTGGTTACCTGTAAAAGTGACGCCCGAACAATTAAAGAATGAATGGTTCCCTCATGGAGGTAAAGGGGTATGGACTGGTTTCATCTATGCATTCTTTGCTTTTGCCGGGATCGAGGTCATGGGCTTGATGGCAGCCAACCTGAAAGAACCAAAAGATGCAGTGAAATCAGGCCGAGTAATGCTATTATCGGTGAGTACACTCTATGTGATTGCCATTGCATTGATCCTATTTATTGTGCCTTCTGCTCAATTGACCCCGGATGAAAGTCCTCTGGTCAAAGCCATGTCAACCATTGGGTTAACCGTAGTGGTTCACATTCTCAACGGAATTCTGATTATTGCCGGATTCTCGACAATGGTGGCTTCGCTATATGCCATTACGTCCATGTTGGTGAAACTCGCAGAAGATGGAGATGCACCTAAGCTGTTCACGAAGACCTGGGGGAAAAAGGACATGCCACTTCAGGCATTGTGTTGCACAGCGGCCGGATTGCTTTTGTCTACGTTGATGGCATTATGGATGCCCAAGAGTCTTTTTGAATATGTGACGACAGCAGGTAGTCTGGTCTTGATGTATACATGGCTACTTATCTGCATCACATACATTAAGAAATTGAAGCCTGTGAAATGGAATCGCATCAAAGTATGGATTGCCATGGTATTCATTGTGGCTGCTGTGGCCGGAACAGCGATGGAAAAAGCCAGCAGAACGGGTCTGCTGGCAAGTGTGGGACTTGTCGTATTTCTTGGGATCATCACATATATTGTTCACAAAGTACGTGGCTCCAAATCGGCACAATCTTCACCATCCAGACCTTAGGATTATTTCGTGAACTTACCTAAAGCTTGCTTCATCCGCATGAAAGGACATTTGGAAGGTGTCTGCTCATCATCAGGCAAGAAATACTGTTTCCATTCCAGATTATCCTGCTGACCATACCACATCAGTGAAGGGTGAGCAGGTACAGCATCATACGCAGCGAGACGTTTGCGAATCAAAGTTTTCATTTTACGGCCTAGTGGCGTGTTGTCGTTAATGGATTCGAATACCCATCGTGGTTGAAAGGCAAACATGAGATAAGGAAAGTGCCGACTAGCTCGGAGTTCATGTGCTGGAGTCGCACAGAAACAAAAATATGGCTCTCCGCCAAAGCAAAACTCCCATGATGAATCATGAGGATCAGTTGAAATATGTTCAGGCCACGGCTCGGTATCGTGTGAACTTACCCGATTAAGCATTTGCCAGAATAACGTCTGATATTGCTCTACCGTTGTATGCTCTTTCAGATCATTTGGCGTATCACAGATCACAACCATCGAAGCGTATTGACCGGTATCTCTGGAAATAGGACCATACTGTCTGAGCAGATCGGCCATATCTACAGCAGCCTGTTCTGAACGAGGGTCACACGTAAAGCCGTATCTCAAATGTCCTGACAGAAATCCCATTCGTCCAGGTACACACGGATACGTGTTATTTTCATCGGCGATCATCTTGGCAAATTGCGAATAAGCGTCCTGCTGCCAAGATGGAAGACGCTCATATAAATTATTTATTTCGTCGGCACTATACAGCTCCGCCATGAATACCCAACTCCATTCCACATGATACCGTTACAGTATTAATGTGAGGGAAGTTGGGTGACTGTCCAGCCTGATTTTATTGTCAGAAAAAAATGGAACGCACGGCTTCGTACCCGAAATATAAACCAAATCCGATCAGGCAGATTCCCGAAATGATGGAGATCCAGCGCAATACATTCTCACTACTATGTTTGTGGAATCGGCTGGCCATGCCAGCCATAATGACATCCCACACCAGGATACCAATGAATATGCCTGAACTGTAGAGCAGCAAATGGGCCGTGTCGGTATGCTTCACAGTCGTCGCAAGAATGGAGCCGTAGATCCCGAGCCAAAACAAAATATTAAGTGGATTGGACAGGGCCATCAAAAAGCCGGATATAAAAGATTTCTGAACAGTGGCCTCCGCAGTAGATGTACCTTGAATCCCCTGTTTCAGCTTCGAGAGCGTTTCCACTCCCGTGTAAATCAGAATAAAACTGCCAAATGACCAGAGAAAAGAGCGCATGAACGGCGTGTCCAGAAAATGGGCAACCCCAAAGTAAATCAGCAGCATATACACCAGATCCGCAAACATGGCACCGAGCCCCAAAATCCATGCATGCATGAATCCATGTCGGGCTCCACGGTCGAGTTGGGCGGCGTTAATCGGACCGATTGGAGCGGACAATGATATTCCCAGAATAATATAACTGAACAGTACAGACATAAACACGTTCACTCCTTAACGGGTTCGATGAATTGTACCAGTCGTCACAGAACATGGGTACAAGTCATCGTATTCCCGCAAGGAGTGAATTAGAACAAGCTGCTTTTTATCGTATTGCGTCAAGGCCTAGTTATTCTGTTAAAGTTCCACATCCAATTGGATTGGGGTGCAGTTGTAGCCGTTGCAAGAGCTTTCTTCACAAGGACAAGCGGAGAGCCCAATCGTGAGATCCATTAATGCCTCCATCTCGATATAATCCCCCGCACGAGAATCGGGAGCTACAACATCAATCTTGCCTTCACTGTCTACAACGGACTTCATAAACAAATTAAAGGGATAGTGTTGATCCGGTGGTAAGATCCCAAAAGGTTCCAGTGCCGTGTTCAGATTGTGGTAACAACTGGCGTGGTCCTTTTTATCGTATAACACCTCATACATCTCTGGACGACAAGCGGAGTTGAAGAAATCATGTACCCCAACGGTGTCACGAACAATCTTAAGTATTGGTTGATATTGATTGGAATACACATACTGTCCCGGTTTAATTCGGTAAGTACGCAATACGTCCATGGTCACACCGGGGTCCAAGCGATGGTTGGCATCTGTAGCATCGTACGCCACAAAATCAATAACTTGTTGTCCCTCAAGATCCGTTATGCGTAGTAAGGAACCTTTGCTTACTTTCAGAGCATATCCCGTTTTGGCAGGGATACGATAAGACTGT
Source organism: Paenibacillus sp. CB74 (assembly GCF_055687625.1). Taxonomy (NCBI): domain Bacteria; kingdom Bacillati; phylum Bacillota; class Bacilli; order Caryophanales; family Paenibacillaceae; genus Paenibacillus; species Paenibacillus sp. CB74. Next base: position 1,375,884 of record NZ_CM146009.1, read on the forward strand.
TTATGGCGCTGATTCGTATTCATCCGTCACATTCCTCCGCTACTTTTTGTTTTCAGTATGCGGAGCAGATGAAGTTTTCATGCTGGAAAAAGTGGATTACCTTTCATCCCGATCCAGAGATCCGACTGTTCAAGCTGTGCAGCCAGATGTAATAACCAATCTTCACGTCCCTTGGTTGCCATCACTTGAACACCCATGGGCAAACCCTCAGGTGTGAGATGCAGAGGTACACTTATCGCAGGCTGGCCGGTCAGATTCGCAAGCTGGGTGAAAGGTGTATACGTAAGACTGGGCTCGAACATTTCATAGATGAGTTGTTGTTGCTGAGTCTTGTCCAACTCACTAATCCGCATCAAGTTACGGATCTGTTCGTCATGAGGTGTTAATTCTCCAATCTTAGGCGCAGAAAAAGCATTAACAGGTGTGACGTAGAAGTCATAACGCTCAAACAAGATAGACATCTGAGCTGCGGCTACATCCCATTCAGCTAAACTATGTACAAATTCTGCTGCGGACACCTTTTTGCCAGCTTCAGCCAGAACCCAGGATTCAATCTCCATATCATCGGAGGTCAGAGCCCGGCCCATGGAGCGTTCCATGGAAGAGATCATCGCGGCCATCTCTCCACTGTTCATCATGTAATAGTTCTCCATTAATCTGACGCCGTTGACTGGACTCAGCTTTTCTTCAACATGATGACCTTGGCCTTCCAACCAGCGAACGAGCTTGAATACAGACTCCTTGGCTTCTGGACTGACAGGTGTACCTACAGGCGAATCCGTTGTGTATGCAATTTTCAGTTTGCGTTGATGTGGATAGCTCATATCTGCCAAGTAACTGCCTGGAAAGAGTGGCGCATGAAACGCAGCTTCAGGCTGTATGATTTGTAAAGTATCCAGCAATGCAGCACTGTCCCGAACCGAGCGAGAGAGGGCAAAATCAATCGATGCGCCTTGCCATTGACGACCAACTCCCGGTCCTACAGGAGTGCGCCCGCGGGTTGGCTTCAATCCAAACAATCCGCTAAAGGAAGCTGGGATACGAATCGAACCGCCTCCGTCACTGGCTCCAGCCAGGGGAACAATACCCGAAGCTACAGCGGCAGCGGCACCACCGCTTGATCCACCTGGCGAGTGGTTGATATTCCAGGGATTGCGACTTGGACCATGGAGGCGGGGCTCTGTAATATTTTTCAAGCCAAACTCGGGCGTGTTCGTATGTCCTATGATGATAAAACCCGCATCACGGAGTCGAGTGACAAAATTGGAATTGCGTAATGCCCGATGCTCGCTGAACAGACGGGAGCCTGAAGTCAGAAGTTCACCTTCCAAGGATTGCGAGATATCTTTCAGGAGCAGGGGCACACCGCTAAAAGGTTGTTCTCCAGGGCGAACCAAGCTTGCTTCCTCCCGTGCGCGAGTTTCGTATGTACGAATAACCGCATTGAGTTGCGGATTCACTTCTTCAAGGCGTGCAAACGCCGCTTCCAGCAATTCAACCGGGGATACTTCCCGGGATCGGATCAGTTCAGCCAAACCTACGGCGTCGTAGGAGGTATATGAGAATGAAGACATGATGATCGTTCCTCTCTGAATATAATTCATCTGTTTATTCCATATGTCATCGTACCACCGGATTGGACAAAAGACAAAACATAGAAGAGACGTAGTGCAATGATTTGCATATTCAATATGTGGTTGAAGGGAAAAGAGGGGAGGAGTTTCGATATAAGTTGCGATATCGAAATAAAACAGGGGGTTAGTAGCTCGTCTTACTCATTGAAAAAATGATTTAGTCATATCAATGGAATGGAAATGAAAAAGCCATTGCTCATCTAATCCGATGTACAATGGCTTTCTTTTAAAATTTGATAATTATTGATCTATATGTGATGCGGATATTACCTTACTCTGTTCGCAGCTTTGGTGCGGCATCGGCCACAGTGGATGATCTTTCTTGCTGTTTGGAAATGGCAAAGAGGGCAACCCAGATCAAGATGAAACCAAGCAACTGCTCCCATGTAATCAGTGTACGGAAAGCGATCCAGTTCACCAACACACCTGCCATCGGGAAGCTAAGCTCTGCGAGTGTTGCAACAGAAGCTTTGGTTGACGACAGACCTTTGTAATACAGCAGAAGACTTAGCAAACCTGGTAACAATGCCTGACCAAGAATATTGAGGATAACAGCAGTCTGTTCACCCGTTCCGGATGGAAACGTCCATGCCGCACCTTCGTTCCACGTCATAAAAATCAGGAGTGGGAGGGCAACGACAAAGCGAAGGGAGGTGACGGTTTCGTAACGCGCCTGTCCCAGCATCAATCGTCCCATAACGGTTGAACCTCCCCATAAGGCAGCAGCCCCAAGGGATAACAAGCTTCCAGCATGAATCCAGTTGTCCCAGTTACCTAATGGCAATGTGAAGCCGAATGTGAGCAGATACGTTCCTGCTAATGCGATGAAGAACAATCCACCGAAGCGACGTGGTAACGTCTCTTTCAATAACAGCTTAGCCAGCACGATAGCGAAGAGTGGTTGCATTTTTTGCAATAAAAGAACCGTGTTCGGATCATTATGCGTAAGTGCCATGGTGAACAACACCGTTGCGAGAGCTGAACCTCCCCATGAGATAAAGATCACAGCAATCCAGTGGCGAGCACGCAGGTTTTTCAGATCAGCCCGAAATTTCCACAGCACAGGAATGGCGATCAGACTGACGATGATATGTTCCACCAGTACAATCTGCGTGGATGTCATCGTATTTAGCAAAATAATGCGGAAGAGTGGGTCGACACCCCATAAAGCGGCGCCGAGAACTACAAGCCAGAATCCGGTATTACTTCGTTCCTTGCGGTAAACAGGTGATGCTGCTGATGTCTTTTCCATATTCAGGACTCCTTCGTCAGAACACGGAATCTTCAGTTGGCAAAATCGACAAAAGCCCCCGTTTCGGTATATACCAAATAAACGGGGGCTCATCCAAGGACATGCGTCAGGAAAGAAGCCTTCCCGTGAACGGCATGTCAATGTGTTGATCTTCTCTCATCCGGACTGTACCGTCGGCCTTGGATTCACACCAAGTCAGTCGCTAAATGTCCTTTGTTAAGAACAAATAGCGAGTCGCGGGCTGGTTCCGAAGAACATCACCGCCGGTTGGGAATTGCACCCTACCCCGAAGATCCTATTCAATTATATAGTGTGTTGAACAAGCTGTAACATTATTAAGTTCATCTTATTCCTGTAAGCGCTAGCAGTTCAAGCATTTTTTTTAGAAAACGATTTTCCAGCTTCCTTGCTGTCTGCGAAGCAGCACAATCTGTCCTGCGTGATAGGCATCGTGAAGTATCCAGCGGGCAAGTTCGTGTGCCCATTTCTCTTCAGAGTCCATATAAGCAGCTTCAAGGTCTGATTCTTCAAGTGCAGCCAATTGATCTCGCAACTGTTGGGCTAATCGAGTTGTACTCTTCATCAGTGTATTCCATCCGGCTGTGTCCGTTGCATCCCCAGGATTGCCAAACGTGTATTCATTGGAGTCTACCGCTGGAAGGGTAGGTTCTTTACCTTGCATGCGACATAATAAGCGATGATTGTAATAATACATATGGTTAACCAACTGCCAGATGCTTAATCCACCTGAGGGTGGAATCCAGGCTGCTTGCTCTGCTGTAAGACCTTCCAAAGACTTCGACAAAGGTACAATCCAATTGCATTGATCCCATGTATCATCCTTTTGAATCAGTAACACATCTAATGCTGTTGTTTTCGTCATTGCCGTTCCTCCTTGAGTATTATTGTGATGTATGACGTAACTAGCTAAAACTGATTAATGAGGTTACACTTAATATAACACATCAAAGACAGAGTGTAACCACCTTTATTGAATTAAGATGGTTACACTAAACGGAGGTAGACATGGACAGACTTTGGACTGATTTTGTAAACAGCGATTATCACGATTGGCGTGGGGGAGATCGATCGGAGGACAGGCTCGGGAAGGCGAACTGGCAGCAAGAATTTCTGGATCGATGGCAACTTCAGGCTTCTATCCCTGCTTCTCCAGAAGATGAGTTATTGATGAGAGACTTCAGGAATGAATTGATGGCTCTTGGAGCCCGCTTGTCTTCTGGAGCATCATTAACGGATGAAGAACAACAATGGCTGAATGATGTTATGGAAGCAGGGTATGTAAAAAGAACATTGACTACAATTGATCAGGGACTGAAACTCCAACTAATAGCTGTAGAAGCTCATTGGCAACAGGTTATGGCTGAGGTAGCTGCTGACTTTGCAACAACGTTGGTGGAGGGAGAAGGGGGCAGAATTCGGATCTGTGATAATTCGGATTGCCGCTGGATGTTCTATGATGATACCCGAAGCAGAACTCAGAAGTACTGTGATGATAAGATGTGCGGCAACCTGATGAAGGTCAGAAGATTTCGAGCCAAACGCAAAACCCAAAATTGAAAAATATTAACAACCGCTATATAATGTATATATACTAGCGAAATAATAGTCAGAAGCAGTACGGGTTCGTATGCAGGATGTAATCGTCTTTCAAACCAAAATAGATGGGAGATGTGTCTTGTGAAGACTAGTTATCTGTTGAAAAATGGCTGCGTGTTGTCGATGGATGCACGGATTGGACAGTATAAAAGGGCGGACGTTCTAATTCAGGATTCATTAATCATGGCGATTCAACCCGACCTAGATATTCCGGATGTGGAGGTCATCGATGCTTCATCCATGATTATTATGCCTGGGCTGGTGGATACACATCGGCATATGTGGGAATCACTGGTCAAAACAGCGGGAACCAATTGGTCATTGCCTGTTTATTTGCAGAATCTCTATTATGGTGCGATGGGAAGCAAGCTCCGCCCACAGGATAGTTATATTGCTAACCTGCTCGGTTCCTTGGAAGCGCTTAATGCAGGTGTTACGACAGTGTTGGATTGGAGCATGCCGTATTCCTCAGACCATACGGATGAACTGATTCGTGGTCTTCAGGATGCGGGGATTCGGGCAGTATTTGCTCACGGAGTACCTGGTGAGACGAACTACTGGAACCGGGATAGTCAACTGACATATTCAAACGATGTGCGAAGAGTCAAAGAACGTTATTTTTCATCACGGGATCAATTGCTTACTTATGGGCTTGCTATTCGTGGTCCAGAGTTCAGTCATTGGGATACAACGGTAAAAGAGATCGAACTGGCCCAAGAACTGGATGCCATCTGTTCCATGCACGCCGGATTTGGCAGCTGGGGATCGCTAGATCGCTCGATTAGTCACATGTATGAAGCGGGGTTGTTAAGTCCTCGAGTAAATATTGTTCATGGTAACACCATGGGTATGGATGAATATAAAATGTTGGCGGATAGCGGTGCTTCCCTGTCGGTCACACCTGAGGTTGAAATGATGATGGGTCATGGATACCCGGCCACCGGCTATTTTCTTGAACATGGGGGAACCCCTACACTTGGTGTAGATGTTGTCACGTCCACAGGCGGAGATATGTTCTCACAGATGAAGTTTGCACTTCAGGCAGAACGATCCAGAGCCAACGAACAACTTCTGCAGCAGGGTGAGATGCCTGGTGAATTGAACTTGCAGTCCAGCCAAGTACTGCGATTTGCAACTTCGGCTGGTGCACAAGCATTGGGATTAGAGCAGAAGGTCGGTACGTTAACCCCAGGAAAGGAAGCAGATCTGATCATGATTCGTACTACGGATCTGAATCTGTTCCCCGTCCATGATCCAATCGGCGCTGTCGTTCAGTTCGCCAATCCTTCCAATGTGGATACGGTCTTTGTAGCAGGTAAACTCGTGAAGCGAGAGGATAAGCTGCTCCATGTTGATTTGGACGCCATTCGTCATACCGCGATGCAGAGCCAAGAATATTTGTTATCCCAGTACCGGATGTCAGACGCGGAGAGAATTGCTTTTTCCTGATTCGCTTTTTCATAAAAGCCAAGAAATAGTTACTTCGTATTTTCATATACACCTCTAGCTGTATAAAGAGGAAAGGAAGAGCCATATCATGCGATGTGGCTCTTTTACATGCTTGCATATCGTCGAATTAGACAGGATAACGGAGGAAGGGACAGCGGAAAAAGACGAAAAAAGCTCTCATTCTCTTAGCTTCATATAACAGAGGGTTATAGATTATTTACTTAGAAAATAAGGCTCATAAAAACTGCGCATAATATAAATTATACGCAGTTTTGTTTTAAATCGATTTTCATATTCAATCCCGTGCAACAGTTCATGATAATTTTCGCGAAAAAAGAACAAAATAAGAGATCCTTAAAAATAAATTTAACCAAGCAACGCGATAACGTGTAGAATTACATAGGTTTTTATAGGTGATCGATAAGATAGAACAAATGACTTTTTCATAGAACAGATGGGAAACCATTTAATCTCTGCTGCATCCATAGCACATTCAAGATTCATGACGAGAGGAACATGACTATGCGTGAGAACGAACATCGATCTTCATTATTTCGTAAAAAACCAATTGCCTCGGAGGGAGATAACAGCAGTGCATTAAAACGGGCGCTTGGCCCCTTGGACTTAACCACACTTGGGGTGGGTGCAATTATTGGTACCGGGATTTTTGTGCTGACAGGTGTAGCTGCCGCAACGTATGCTGGCCCGGGTCTTGTACTGTCCTTCTTGCTGGCAGGTATCATATGTGCCTTCGCTGCATTGTGTTACTCGGAGTTTGCCTCAAGCATACCGGCATCGGGTAGTGCGTACACGTATAGTTATACGGCTTTTGGTGAAGTGATTGCCTGGATTCTGGGATGGGATCTGATATTGGAGTATGGATTCGCGAGTGCGGCGGTAGCCAGCGGATGGTCGGGATATTTCCAAACGTTATTGTCCGGATTTGGATTGGAGTTACCACATGCACTGACGAGTGCGTTCAGCCCGGAGAAGGGAACTTATTTTGATATCACGGCTGCGGTCATTACGTTAATTATTACCTTCCTGCTAACCCGAGGGGTGAAGGAGGCGGCTCGTGCGAATGGCATCATGGTTGCGATTAAAATTATCGTGGTGTTGATCTTTATTGGTGTGGGTGTCTTCTATGTAGAGCCAACCAACTGGCAGCCATTCTTGCCCTTTGGTATCTCAGGCGTAACTGCGGGAGCAGCAACCGTATTCTTTGCTTATATCGGATTTGATGCGGTCTCCACAGCTGCAGAAGAGGTTAAGCGGCCACAACGGGATTTGCCGATTGGAATTATTGCGTCACTGGCGATCTGTACCGTTCTCTACATCGTTGTATCATTGATTCTCACAGGGATCGTGCCGTATAACATGTTGAATGTAAGTGATCCAGTGGCGTTTGCATTTGAATTTGTTCAACTGAAGGGATTGTCCTGGATTGTATCACTTGGAGCGATTGCGGGCATTACGACGGTATTGCTGGTCATGATGTATGGCCAGACACGACTGCTCTATTCCATGTCTCGTGATGGACTGCTGTCTCCCGTTTTCTCCAAAGTTAGTGGCAAGAGTCAGACACCAGCTGTTGGGACATGGGTTGCGGGCATTATCGTGGCTCTGTTCTCCGGGTTCATCTCGCTGGGACACTTGGCAGAACTTACGAACATCGGAACGTTGTTTGCTTTTGCAGTGGTAAGTCTGGGTATTATCGTGTTGCGTAAAAATAACCCGAATCTCAAACGAGGCTTCCGCGTTCCACTTGTGCCGCTGATTCCGATTCTGAGTGCCTTGGGCTGTGTATACTTGATGACACGCCTTGCGGCTCTGACATGGATTACGTTTTTTGCGTGGTTGATCATCGGGTTGATTATCTACTTTGCGTATGGACGCCATTATAGTCATCTGAATCCGGCACGCCGAATCTCCAGTGCTATGAGAGCGAAGGATAAGTAAAGTAAAGTCGAGAACAGATTAAATCGAGAAATATCTTCTAGTTTCCTCATTTTGTATCGCTTAGGCGAAACGGGATGGGGATTTTTTATATAGAAGGACAAAGGGAGATAACAGCCGGAGAAGGTTGGTATTTCCTTCATATATGGGTAAGTATTAAGGGGCATGATTAACATAATTAGGGAGCCGGGGTTGCGGCTAAGCCAAATATGAAATATATTTGGGGTTGTGACATGCCATCAGACAGAAGAGAGGGGATGTATCATGAACACACCATTACATACGAATTCAGAGCATCAAAATGCAGCGTTTGGATTTGCCTTGGCTGACTCAACCGTACTGGCGGAGGCTCAGTTGCTTGTTTCAGATTCAGAGGCTTCACAAACCTTACAGTTGGATATAGATCCACAGCGCCTTTTGAGGGATGGACGTAAAGTATCTGTCATTGCACAACCGTTGGAATCACCCGTCAATCGACAAGACGCCCATATCATCTATGGTCAGGAGCTGGCATACGTACAATATGCAGTTAACCTGAAACCAGATAGCACGATCTCGATTGCTTCAATTGAAGGTGTTGAACAGCCTGTTCATCTGGGTTGGTCAGCATTTACAGAAGGGGAATACGAACTTCGAATCTCCCTGCATATGAAAACACCCCGTATTGCTGAAGGCACGCTCGAACCTGAGCAGATTGCCATGGTTAAGTACGCGCAGGTGATTACCGTATATATATCGCTTTTCCCGGCAGAAGCAGCGTCGTTGAATTCACCATCTCAAGCTGTATGGAGCAGAAACCATCATGTATTTGACTCCTACGGTAGAGCAGGATTTATTCTTGCTGACCTGCCTCGGCTCGCTAAGCGTGTAGAAGAACTGATTGGACCGGGTAACCATAATCTGATTGAACAATTTGCGGAAGGGGATCTGTCAGATACTTTATTGGAAGAAGGTCTGATGGCGATGGCTTGGGGCGTGACTCCCTGGTGTTATTCACTCTATTCTGCACCAGACAAGCAGTCCGCTCGAATGATAGCTGTAGACAAGCTGGGTGATGAACCTGAACGGCAAGGGATCTACTGTATGGACCCGTCCATTCAGCAATTAAGTATCGTGCCGGCGAATGAACTGGCTTACTGGCCTGCATGTGTTCAGAACGATTGGCCTGTTATCGATGTGGCAGGTGAAGGTGAGACTTTGCATATGGATCTGTATACTCAGATCTGTGAATCCGTGAATGGGCTGCATGAGAATCCATTGCCATCGTTTGTACTTACGCGCAGTCAAGGCAAACCCGAAGTGATCCTTCCGCTGATTGACATTGTTATTGTGGAAGAAACATAGGGTTTGTGTTCAGCAGAGCCAATTTTAACCGAATCGAGGTGACGTAGACAGATGATGACTGAGGAGATCCAGGAGAAATATGCGGACGAGCTAGAAGCTTTTCACATATGGATGAAGGACGCCGGTTATACAGGCCATACGGTAAAATCATACACGGGTGACGTGGTGGAATTCCTGGTCTCCATTCAAGGAAAGTCACTGGAGCAGGTCAAAAAGCTGCATGTGTTGTCTTTTCTGTCCCGTGCGCGGGAGCGTGGGGTTAGTGATGCCACGAGAAATCGCAAACATGCGGCGGTGAACTGCTTTTACAAGTCCCTCATTGAACTCGAATTGTTAACGAATAATCCGGCTTTTGGGATCAAAAAATCCAAAACTGAGAAAAACCGTGCGCCCGTTTTCCTGGATGAAAGTGGGCTGACACGTTTTCTGGAGTCGGTAGAAGGCAAGTATCGCACACGCAATCTGGCTGTTTTTCTGCTGATGGGGTATATGGGATTACGGGTTGGAGAAGTGCATGCTTTGGATTGCAAAGACTATAATGCGGAGCGGCGTACATTGGATGTATTTGGTAAAGGTCGTAAATGGCGCTCGCTACCTGTACCGGAGACCGTGGCAAACGTCTTGTCTCAAGCTATGGCAGAGCGTTTGGAACCTTGGCGACCGAAAGAGGAAGCATTGTTTGTCTCGCAAAAAGGAAAGAGACTGTCGATTCGCAGCATTCAGCTCATATCTACGGAAACCTTTGAACGCTTCCAGCAGGAATCACCAGCCAATCAGCGTCAAAACTACTCCAGTCATAAGCTGCGTCACTCCTTCGCGACCATGATGTTACGGCGCGGAGCCGACTTGCGAACGGTGCAGGAGCTGCTCGGTCACGCATCGATTCAAACGACAACTGTCTATACACATGTCACCAGTAGGGAGAAAGAAGAGGCTATGGCTCTGCTTGACGTTAAACTTCCGACATATTAAGAAATAAATAACGCTTATTTAATCTGAAGAGAAGTCTGTCCTATGGACAGGCTTTTATTTGTTTTCATGTGGAGAGGAGAATAAATAACATAATATATATTATGTTAACTTATGATTTAAATAATCATAATTATAATCACATTCACAATCATAGTTATAATCAAAATCAAACCAAAGGGGACCATCTGAAGCTTCTCTCTGGAAGACTCCAATGGTCCCTTTGGGTATGACAGATATGTTAAATCACAACGGTTAACGTGCTTGATCGTTCACGACATGAATGATAAGCAGTCGGATTATTCCAAGCCAGCGATCTGTTCTTTTAATTTGTTAGCAGAAGCCTGGAAAGCCACTTTTTCGGTTTCATTCAACGGAAGAGGAAGGATCTCACGCACACCGTTGCGATCAACAACACATGGAACGCCCAGATATACATCCGATACGCCATTGTAATCTTCAAGCAACGTGGACACGTTCAGAACGGAGCCTTCGTTGCCGAGAATTGCAGCTACAATGCGGTCCAGAGCAAGGGCGATTGCATAGGAAGTGGCCCCTTTGGCATTAATAATCTCATACGCTGCATTTTTGGTACGGTCGAAGATATCCTGCTGTGTTTCTTCATCCAATTCCAGATCTGTTCCTGCAACGTTAGCCAGGCTCCATACCGGTACTTCGGAATCACCATGCTCACCAATAATGTGGGCGTGAATACTACGTGGGTCGATCCCTTTATTCTTACCAATGAGGTAACGGAAACGTGCGCTATCGAGCAATGTGCCTGAACCGATGACACGGGAAGCAGGCCATCCGCTTTGTTTCCAAGAAGTATAGGACAAAATATCTACAGGATTCGTTGCAATTAACAAAATACCATGAGAATTCACTTCAGTAATACGCTCAATAATTTCTTTGAAAATGCTTGCATTTTTCTTCAGCAGATCAATCCGGGTTTCGCCTGGTTTCTGGGAGGCACCTGCTGTAATAATAATGATATCTGCATCTTTGCAGTCGGAATAATCGCCAGCCCATACTTTCACGCCTCCCGTAAACGGAAGACCGTGGTTCATATCCAGCATTTCACCGGTTGCCTTATCATGATTCACATCCACAAATACCAACTCGGACGAACGCTGTCTCAACATTAGCGTGTATCCCGTTGTTGTTCCCACCGCACCCATGCCTACAATCACGACACGACTTGGTTTCAATGCTGCACTATTTGTCATGTTCATATCCACTCCTTTTGGGTTATACTCCCATCCATATTAAGGGATTACAGAATAGAAAGCGAGTGTTGTCTATAAAATAGTTCACATTACATGTCTTTTTACCAATTATTCCGTCGAAAAACAATTTAGGATGAAATTAATGATAATAAATGTGCAACACCTAGCCCAGAGCTTCAGTTAAAAAGAGGGAGTAGGGCAGCCCTAGAGGGGGCAATGAGCCTTTTACGCAAGGTTTGTGGTAGAATAGGAGCAGTGGATTCTGATGAATCGTAAATATAACGCCATAGGACAGGCATGCGCGCCTGTATATTGGATGAGAGAGGTGGAACCCACTTGCGTTTGCAATGGATCAAAATCGCGCAGACAGCATTGCTGTCTATAGGTATAGCAGCCTTACTAGCTGCATGCACCGACTCAGATCAACCTCCGGAAGCAGAACCTCCGCAGCAGCAGGAGGATTCCGGGAATACAGGGCAGACATTAACTGTCGTTCCCCCTGTCAACAGTACAGAATCTGCGGATATGGCCAAGTATCAAATACAGACCCGTTTGACCGATTTCCAGTTGCTTAATGACAATGGAGGGTTGGCATGGGGGGTGACGCGTAATGCGCTGCGTCTGTACTATACACAGGATCAAGGAAAGACCTGGACCAATATTTCACCTTCGGAAAATGTACAGTTTCCGGCTAACCCTCAATATGGACAAAGCATTTATTTTGTAGATCGTACGCACGGTTGGATTGTTCGCGAAGGCATGGGTGGAACAGACACCATGGTGCTTCGTACCAACAATGGAGGGGTAAGTTGGAGTCTGTCATCGCTGTCCAAGACGGATAAAGTGACTGCGATCTCCTTTGTATCTCCTGAAAAAGGATGGATTCTCACCACGGTGGATACCGCTATTGGTAAGCAGGACAAGAAACTGTACTTTACCGAAGATGGTGGAATCACTTGGAACCGGATGTCTTCCAGTGATGAAGATGGCAAACAGGAAGCAGAAGAGATTTCTCAACGTGGATACACAACAGGTATGACCTTCTCCGATCCGAAGCATGGTTTCCTAACGGCGATTGAGTTCGGCACACCGAAGTTGTATGTAACATCAGACGGTGGTGAGAACTGGGATAAAGGGCCATCTTTCTTTGATCGGAATAAATTCAACGGGTGTGGTAATTTTAGTGTCAGTTCACCCCAATTTTTTGGACGTGAAGCACAGTCAGCCTGGATGTCAATGTCCTGTTCTCAAGGGGAGAGCACGACATTTAATGGTTTTTTCACTTCAGATGGTGGAAAGAGCTGGAAGTTATCCAATTTTACTTTGAATAAACAAACGGGTCCGAATCGTAACCTTTCACCGGTATTTCTGAACGCTGTAGAAGGTTGGGCGATGCAAAAGGGCATAACCTACCACACCAAGGATGCGGGCAAAACATGGAGCGCTCTTCCTGCGAGCAGTGTACTGGAGAAAATTCTTGAAGACTATCCGGAGATCGTGAAGATTCAGATGATTACCTCCAAACTTGGCTGGATATTGGTTGAGAATACAGATGCCAAAAGATCGTTGTTATTGCAAACGATGGACGGCGGTGTACATTGGAAAGTGCTTTAAAAGTAGAGTGTTATCGATGTGATTAAATATAGGGAAAGTGAGGAGCCGAAAGGTTCCTTTTCTTTTTTTGTTTAGTTTGTGAAATAAATCACAAATAAAGCTGTTAGAAGGTGATATATTTAACTCAACAAGAGAAGGAGTGATGAAGATGAGAACCAACGGTCAGACTCAATTCACGCAGGCGGATGATTTAACCAGATATATGCTTCAATTATGCTACACATGTGATGATGCCAATCGTTGTACGACAGAAGAAGCAGTGAAGGCTTGCATGGCAGAACACGCAAAGGCAGACCAGCCCGAACCAGCCGAAGGTGGAGAAGTAACTCGCGGGTTTATGGATATGATGTACGCTTAGTCATCAAAACTGATCAAAAAAAAGCTGATATATCAACGTTTTGCCCCCTGCTGGGGGCTTTCTTTTTTTGAAAACAACTGAAAAAATCACATTTCCACAGCGCACTCATATCACTTCACAGTACTATGCTCGAAGGGAAAAATTAGTTTACGTACTTTCCATAATCCGGTATGGCAATACGGTCAAATTCATTAACCAGTTTTCTCAGACTTGTTGTTAGTAATTCACCAGACATCGGTAGTCCATGGCCAGTTACAGCAACCAATGGCTTTAAACTCTCAAGTTTAACAACAGATTGCTTTGCAGCTTCCCAATCTGTTGTTAAATAGCGAGGGGGTCCACTTATCTCCAATTCCTGATTTAATACTTTATACATATACTCTTGTTTTACAGTAGCAAAGGCGTCACCTGCGATTAATGCTCCGTCACTTTCCCTAAACAACGAAACATGACCGGGAGAATGTCCTGGGGTATGAATCCACCTAAATCCTGGCATATGGGGTACAGTTCCGTTCGGAGGTAACGTTTGTACATGACTTCCAAGGTTTATTGGTTCGTTAGGAAAAGCTGGGGACATCTTTGCTACCAAACCACCTTCAACCGTAGGGTCTGGTTCCGGGTAGCTTTTAACCCCTGTGAGGAAGGGGATCTCCAATGGATGTGCATAAACCGGAACTCCCCAGTGTTCTACGAGTTCGATCACCCCTCCGACATGATCAAAGTGTCCATGGGTCAAAATTACTGCTTTGGGCCGGCTGTTTGCACCGAAACGTTCCTCAATGACAGAAATTATTTCATTTGCTGACTTTGGCATTCCGGCATCTACTAAAACGAAATCGTCAGATTTCGGGTTACCTACTAAACAGATATTTACAATTTGAATCGTGTAGCAAAATAAATCAGGTCGTATTTCAGTCCCCACACCACTTCCCACTGAAGTTACAGGAATAAACTTGTAATCTGTACCGTAATTCAATTCTTCTTTCATTAGCTCATCCTCCTTATCGATGTTAAATTGACTTGCTGTAGTATACCCAGAAGTTTAGAATTATCCGATTTCGTACCCTTCCGCAGGCGGATTAGCAAACAATTAATGGACAAAACTAGCGCATCTTACATGCATGTCGCTGTGTAAAAAAATGAATCCATTATACCATCGGTATTTTTTAACTTATGAATATGTATCTCATGAACATGGAACTATACTTCTGGTGGTCATTAAAATTTGAAGGAGCTGTTTTGATGGGAATATTAAGTGGTAATCCAAAAAATGAACCTATGCATTACGGTGAAATCTTCAGCGTATGGCAATGTTCAACGGTTGCGAAGGGGGCACTTTCCTTTTACCAAGCATTTTCTAATCATGCAGGAGATAAAGATTTGAAAAAAATATTGGAGGCACTAATTGATCAAGCTAAACTTGAGATCAAGGAGTGTGATACTCTACTCATTGATAACGGAATTGCTACAACACCAGTTTTACCAGAAAGACCTCCAGTAAAACTGGAAGACATTCCTGTTGGTGCAAGGATTACAGATCCTGAGATAGCAGCAAGTATTGCTTCTGATACTTCAATGGGATTGGTTGCTTGTAGTCAAGTTATGGGCCAATCCATTAGAGAAGATATCGGAGCCTTATTTGCGAAATATCACGTTACTAAAACCGCGTTAGGCCTTCGTATTCTCCAAATGAGTAAAGAAAAAGGATGGCTTATTCCTCCGCCTCTTCAAGTGAAAAGACCGGAAGCTGTGGAAGTTTAAAAATGAAAAAGGATCCCTGCTGACATTAAAAGTTAGCAGGGATTTTTATATTTTAAAATAAATTATGTTGCTGGATTGATATGTAACCATATATTATTCCATAGGACACCTCTCTCTAACTGCTCGATGCTTTCTTTCCGCTGCCCAAAGCAGGGAGGATGCGTAATATGATTCAATATATAAATGATACTTTTTATAACTAAAACTCAGATGGGAAGTAATAAATCAACTTGTATAACTACAAACTTATGTCAGCGAAAAGATAGTAAGATGGGTCTGATATAACGCTTAGCTATATTCACGGAGAACGCTCCTGAGGTTCTTTTTGATTTGGAGTGAAATGTATGCGCTTTTAAATGTACTTCGCAAATATTGCAGCATGGGTTATTATAGAAATAATTAAGGTGATTTTCTCAAAATGTGGAATTGATTTAAGCCACTACTATCGGACCGTAAATTATCAACCTATGTGAATACGTTGGCCAAAGCTGGATTCGCTATTGAGCATTTGATTGAGGAATTTGATGATGAATTAATGCAACTACAAAATAAAGGCATGAAAACTATATTAGATAATAGGGGGGAGCGAATGAAGATTAATCAAAAATATTCCTATGTTAATAAAGCAATCACTTCTGTTCTTGTACTTGTATTCATCATAATGACATGTCCGGGATCTGTGCGCGCTGAGGTAGAGCAGGTGGAGACAACACCCTCCAGAATTGCGTTATCTTCACTAGAGGAAACGATTGATTCATATGTGGCCACGAATCAAAAGAAAACCGCTGCCGTATCGGTTGTAGCTATCAAGAACGGTGAGACGATTGTGAATAAGGCCTATGGTTACGCAGATTTTGAGCAAAAGAGACAGGCAGACACCTCTACTGTATTTGAATGGGGTTCAACCTCTAAACTGTTGGTCTGGACGAGTGTTATGCAACTTGTAGAGCAGGGGAAGCTTGATTTGGATACCGATATTCAGGAATATTTACCAGAAGGGTTTCTTAAGAAGCTTGAATACGATGCTCCCATCACCCTAAGGAACCTAATGCATCATAACGCAGGGTGGGAGGATAGATTGATCGATTTATGGTATTCATCCGAGAGTGATATTGTGGAGTTAGGTGAAGCTTTACAAAAATTTGAGCCAAGGCAGATTGATAAACCTGGGAGTGTCGTTGCTTATTCAAACTATGGTACGGCTATGGCTGCTTACATCGTTGAAGTGCAAAGCGGACAACTATTTTATAAATATGTAAATGAACATATATTTAAACCGCTGAATATGAAAGAAACTTCGATGCACCCGTCACAGCATGATAATCTAAACGTCTTGAAAAAGAGAAATGAGATTCAAGGGTACACTACGAGTCTGAAACTCATCCCTAAGAACAGAGCATACATAAGCTTATACCCTGCGGGGGCCGCCATTGGCACAGCAGAGGATGCAGCTAAATTTCTCGCAGCTTTAATGCCGGTGGATCATAGCAATTTATTATTCACGAATAAGGAAACGTTAGACGAGATGCTGTCACCAAGTCTATATTATGATGGAACTTCTAATCCTCGAATTGCACATGGCTTCTTTGAAGTGGAGTACTGGGTGCCTGCACTTGAACACGCTGGAAGTACGGCGGGATTTACAAGTAAATTTGTTATTGACCCGGAGTCTAAATTTGGGTTAGTGGTCATGACAAACCAGTCAAATGAAATGGCTTATAGCGTTGGTCTTGTTCAAAAAGTGTTTGGAAGTAGCTTCAGTACAAATTCGGTTACATCTGAGAGTGGAGGATATTATCTGCCTGCGCGACGGGTCGTTTCTGGTTTTACGAAGGCATATTCGATGTTAAGTCTGCAGAAGTATACAACATTTGACCTTAGTAACTTTGCAAATGTTGTTGAGCGTAACGGGACTATTGAGAAGGTCTCCATTCCTTATAATGACTTTTTGCCCGTATCCAACTTGACGATAAACTTGATCAAAGCATCTTTTATTGCGCTTGCAGTAGCCATCCTGCTCAGTTTGAGAGCGATAATTGGCTATTTTATTCGGTTATCCAAATACAAATTAAAAAACTGGGAAAGACCCGGTACAGGCTTTGATAAGTATCATATTGCTATTAATATTGCCAGTTTAGCATTGATTTTAAATACGACCCTATTGTTCATGCGAGCCTTAGGCTTTGCCCCCTATTCTTCATTACGCGTACATCTCATCTTAAACCTGGTTTATGTGATTCTAGCAGCAGCGTACCTTGTCTTGATGTTCTACAAACTCCTGAAGAGAAGTTACAGCAAAAAGCAAAAAGCAAAAGGCGGTATACATCATGTCTGGCATATCTGCTTTCCTATTTGCTACTTTTATTATGGGATGGGATTTGTACTTTTAGAGCGATATGCAACGTGCACTCAATCAGAAAGGGTACGAAATAACAGAAAGGACGAAACCATGAATATTCAGGATCTCCCCATTGAAATAAAAGAACATATAGGGAAAGTTCAGAAAATCACTTTTCCTAAGCAAGGTCATACTTCTACTGTGGCTATTCTACATACGTTCGACCAGAAGTACATCATCAAGAAGACAGAAAACGATCTCTATAATGAATGGTTATCCGATGAATATCAGGTGCTTCAATCCCTTTATCGCACGGGGCTCCCTGTTCCAAAGGTATATTCGTTTCATATGGAGGAGACATCGAGATGGCTTCTGATGGATTATATTGACGGAATAAGTTTAAGAGAATTTCTCTCTACAATGCCTGACCTTGAAAGTAAAGAAAAAGCGATTTTTAACTTTGGGCTTTGTTTAAAGAAAATACATGAATGTTCTTGTCCTGTTGAATTATTGAGCAATGACAGTCCTTGGTTAGATACAATGCTTAGCAAAGCAGAGTATAATCTAACTCATTTTGCGGTAGACGGCTCAGCAGAACGACTTCAACGGTTGAAAGAAGCACGGCCAAGACCAATAGATAATACTTTTATTCATGGAGATTTTACTATAGATAATGTGCTAGTTAATGATTGCAATATTGTTGGAGTTATTGACTGGGCAGGAGCGGCATATGGCGATCCAAGATATGATGTAGCATTAGCCATTAGACCGAAACCTAATGCGTTTGATAATGAAAGAGATAAAGAAATATTTTATAACGGTTATGGAAAGTTAAGAATAACGGATGAAGAATACAATTATTTTGAAGACGGGATATATAACTTCTTTTAGTTTGGTTTTATATTATTATATTCCAACGTATATCAATCTCTATAGAAGGAGTAAAACAAATGAGCCCTCCAAAACATATCGTATCTGCCGCTGCAATCGTGATCAACGACAAAAATGAACTATTACTTATTAGAGGCCCACGAAGAGGATGGGAAATGCCGGGTGGTCAAGTGGAGGAAGGAGAATCTCTTAGTCAAGCTGCAATTAGAGAGACGAAAGAAGAATCTGGCATCGACATTGAAATTATCAAATTCTGCGGCATCTTTCAGAATATCGAAAATTCAATATGTAACACATTATTTTTAGCCAAACCAATAGGTGGGGAATTAACGACATCATTGGAGAGTTTAGACTCTGGTTTCTTTCCAATGGAAGAAGCCATTTTAAAAGTCGAATGGAAAAACTTCAGAGAAAGAATAGAGTTTTGTTTAAACCCTGAGATGCAACCTTTTTGCATTGAGTTCAGTGATAAGAGTAATATTTAAAAGTTGTCCCAGAAGTGTGGTACATATTAAAGTGTATCCTCTATTATTACCTTTGATTGCAGATTCATCATAGATGTGGGTCTAGGAATGAAGCCGAATATGACCCTAGTTAAAAAAGGTAGGGAGGCCAAAGTTTGAGTTCGGGAAAGAAATATAAACGGCTGGGCACTGTTCGTAATCTCGTTCATGAAATACTTCTTAAGGAAAGTGTTAACAAAGAAGGTAGGTTGATTTATCTTAATGGGGTTTCTAATTTTGCTTCCATGCTTGCTATGAAAAGAGTACAGGATTCGGAAATTACTGCGATTGCAGGGTTACTTCATGGTTTTTATTTCAACAAAACAGGAATCGAAGACTTTCCTGGTCCTAATAGTGCAGATGCTGTTAGACCGATATTACGTAGTGCTGAGATCTTTACGACAGATGAACTGTCTATTATTCTTAAATCAATCTTTTATCAGGAAGATACACATCTAGTTCATGGTCCGTATGAAGAAATTATTAAAGATGCCATACTGTTTCAGATGTACTTCCAGAATCCAGGTAGAAGCTTATCAAAGATAGAGATAAGTAGATTAGAGAATGTATTTAATGAATTTGGGATATCGAAGGAAAAAATAAAAGCAGACGTTAATTTTAATGTGCAAAATGTTAACATATATACTGAAGATCGGCGTTCCAAGTTAGCTGATTTAGCAGAAACGCTGGCAAGGCAAAATATTATTGGTACTCCAAGGGATCAACGATATCAGGAAATTTGCAGATATTGGCCGGATTCCGATATCTATAAAGTACTTGAAGCCAACTGGTGTGCCGCATTTGTATATCATTGTTGTATGAAAGTTGGAATGAAACTCCCTATTCGATATCCTAATCGAATGTATCGATTAGCTGGAGTGGGTGCTTGGCTGGATTGGGCTCAGCTAGCTGAAACAGGATTCTTTTATCGGGATATGCAAGAAGGGTTTGAACCAGAGCGTGGTGATATAGTCATTTATGAGAAGCTTTTAACCGATAATTCTCACGATCACATTGGAATTGTTTTGGCCTGTGACGGTAATCAATTATTGGTTGCAGAGGGGAACACAGACAATAAAAACTACTCTAGCGTTTTGGACAGAGAAAGAGGATATTGTATTCTCGGATATATCCGTGTAAGTGACAGCTATCAATTTAATTTTCAAGGAGAGTATAGACCAACTTAGCTGATATACATGGGTGTGCTAGTTTATGTATCTTGAGGTTATGATTTTTATCAAAAACATAGGAAGATTAATATCAGAAAGGAAGTTCAATCAATGAAACGAGTCGATGTAGTATATACACTACTAACCAATCCATCCAAGACTAAAGTGCTTGCAGTAAGGAATGTAGGGCGTTCAAGCTGGTCACTGCCTGGCGGAGCTGTTGAAGCTGGTGAATCATGGGAACAAGCAGCAATCCGGGAAGCCCAAGAAGAAACGGGACTTGATGTTAGCGTGCACGGTATTGTAGCAATCAACGAGTGTAAATTTGAAGAAATACAGGAACATGCGATTTTTATAACATTCAGAGCAGAAATTGTCGGAGGGGGAGAAGGGATATCAAGACCAGATGAAATCTCTGAGATGGCATGGTTGGATATTACACAGGCAGATGAGCTCATGCCGTACTACAAGAGCGGCTTTAAAAGCTTACTTAATGGCCATGAGATTACATATTTCAACGAAGGTAACAAGTGATGTTCTGGGTGTAGTGTATAAAGGAGGCTAACAGATGAACAAGAACAGTGTTTATGAAACAAACAGCTTCTATTGGGATACGAGAGGGAATGACTATTTGAGAGCAATCGTGCTTCCGCATTATGGAGCATTCATATCAGAAGAAAAACACCAACTATTTGGGGATGTCTCAGGATTAAAAATGTTAGAGGTGGGCTGTGGAGATGGCCAATCCTTGCAGTATCATGGGGATCACAATGCTGGTGAACTGTGGGGTATGGATATATCAGAGAAACAGATAGAAAAGACACAACAACACTTGAGGACACACGGTATTTCGGCAACATTGATATGTTCACCCATGGAAGAGGAATGTGGAATTCCTACGAATTATTTTGACGCTGTGTATTCAATTTATGCCATCGGTTGGACCACTGATCTTCAAGGTACTTTCAGCAGAATCGCTTCTTATTTAAAGAAAGATGGCATTTTTATTTTCAGTTGGTCTCATCCAATTCATAGATGTGTCGTTGAAGAAAACGATAGATTTGTCTTCAATAAGCCATATTCTGATGAATCGTGGTATGCGGTATCTCCTGACTTTGTTCAGGGTGAACTAACTTTAGCGGATCGTCAAATATCAACCTATATCAATGCGTTGGCAAAAGCGGGATTTGTCATTGAACACATGATCGAGGAATCCGATGAGGATATCATGCAATTACATGATAATAGCGATAATCTCCTTAAAAGAGCGAAGGTGTTACCTGTAACTTTTGTGATCAAAGCGAGGAAACGATAATTAAATGAAATGAATCGGAGAGTGGACTATGTTTAAATATCAAATGGATACAGCTACCTATGTATCGCTTTTGGCAATGAAAGATGCACCCCAATTATATGATTTGATTGATCGTAACAGGGATCATATAGGAGCATGGTTGAAGTTCCCCAATATGACATTAACAGAAGATGATTCAAGATCCTTCATCAAGAGAACACGTATACGATATGCTGAAGATGATGGTTATTGGCTAGGAATCTGGTGTGAAGACGAGCTTGCTGGTTCTATTGGCTACTTATACATTGATCAAGAAAACAAGAAAACTGAAATAGGATATTGGCTAGGTAAGGAATATGAAGGTAGAGGACTTATTACAAAATCGATTAAAATGCTAATTGATTACGCTTTTAATGAACTTGAATTAAATAAGGTTGAAATTGGCGTAGCGACAGATAATTTCAAAAGCCGCGCAATTCCTGAAAAATTAGGCTTTCAACATGAGGGTGAATTAAGAGATTACGAATATATTAACGGTGTTTATCTAAACAGAATTATCTATGGCTTGAAAGCAGATCAATGGAGAACGTAATTAATTAAAATGTATGTGTTTAAAGGAGCTAGTTATGAGAAAATTACCTTTATTTATAGTGACAGGCGCAAGTGGAACAGGAAAAACAACGATCTCATCTCTTGTTCGCAAGCTGCTTCCCGAATTTGACGTCTTTAATATGGATATCATCAATAATGTGGATTGGCAGATTGCCAAAGAGAATTGGTTGAGGATTGCGTATAGCATATCCCTAAGTGGACGAGGAACCGTTTTATGCGGAACGATGGTGCCGGAAAACATTGCATCGTCCGACTACATCGATCGATTCGATCAGATTCTATATATGAATTTGCATTGTGACGACGTTACTCGCGAGACGCGTTTAAGAGCTCGTGGGTGGGATGAGAACTCGATCGAAGATCACAAGAATTTTGCAAATTGGCTACTCCAGAATTCGGAAACTGCATTTGACCCACCCATGCAAAAAATCGAAACGGCAGAACTTACAGCAGAGGAAGTAGCTGAACAGATCAAAGAATGGGTTCTAAAAAACTGGTGCGAGGAATGAACACCTAAAATAACCTTATAGTTAGATTGAGTGGGAGGAACAGATGTTACCTTTTCAAGTAAATGAATCTATTGTATTAAAGCTGATCGAATCTCAAGATCGAGATGTGTTGTATGCATTAATAGATGAGAATAGAAAGCACTTGAGAACGTGGTTACTCTGGGTTGATAAACGGCAATCGCCCCAAGATTTAGATTCTATAATAGAGTTATGGACACGTAATTATGAAGAGCGAAACGGTTTTGATTCCGGAATATGGTTTAATGGACAATTGGTCGGGATGATAGGGTTGCACTATATTGATTGGAACAATAGAGCAACGAGCATTGGATATTTTTTAGCTGAGTCAGCACAAGGTAAAGGAATTATTACCAAATCGATAGAACAATTGCTTCAATATCTCTTCAACGAGTTGAAGTTAAATCGTGGAATCATTCAATGTGCAGAAAACAATTTTAAAAGCAGAGCCATACCTGAGAAAATCGGATTTACTAATGAGGGTATATCGCGAGAAGCTCAATGGGTTTACGATCATTATGAGAATATATTGACTTATAGTCTGTTATCTGGTGAATGGGATACTTAAACGGTAGAGTATATCGTCTGCTAAGCGAAGGAGGGCACGGATTGTTTCTCAATGTATTACTTTGGTTGATCATCCTCTGGGTGATATCTATCTATTTCAGTTTTCCCAAGAAAGATCGCATGAACAGCGTCAACGTGCCAAGTACATATTACATTCAATCTTCCAATCAACTGGATATGCAAAAGAATAATGAATGTGCTGCATTTTCCAGTGCGTTCGTCTTGAGACATTTCGGTTTGGAGTCCAACGGAAATAAGCTTTATGAATCCTATCCTCGCAAATTACTGGATGGAACCGTATATCCGAAAGCGGTTGTTGTTTTTTTCAGAAAGCTAGGATACCAGGCAATGTACTTACGTGGTAATGTGAATACGTTGAAGCAACAGATCAGCCAAGGGGTGCCTGTTATTTTATTTATTAAAGTCCATGCCAAACAACGTTACTTGCATTTTGTTCCCGTTGTTGGTTATGATGAAACGCATTTTTACTTGGCAGAATCGTTAGATCACAAGGTTAATTGTGATGAAGAGTATTACAACCGAAAAATCAGCATCAATGAACTCAACACGGTATGGAGGTCATGGTTGCCCTTTTGTCAGAACTCATATATCGTCGTACATCCGAAGAAGACTTAAGAAGGCCCACTCGAGGGAAAGGAATTTACTTTGAACGAACGAATTGGCATTATTCGAAAAATCTGCAGGGTTAAAACATGAAACTCATGCCCAATTGGCATGAGTTTTTCTGTGAACAAATCTACTCACGTAAACAAGTTCGCTTTAATCGCTGGTTATGAAATATAGATAAAACGTATAGGCAATTGCTACGGAATTTATAGTTTTTCTTGTAAATCAGGCTTAGCTTTTTAATTAATTGGTTGTTCGTCCACGCATCTATTTATCTACATACGTACGTTAAACTATGTCCATAGGGAGGTGTCCACACGGTGAGTCATTCAGAAGTGAAGAAACGAATGAAGAGAAAAAAGGCAACATTATATCCGTGTAAACTTAAAAGAAAAGAACGCCGATTGAAAGTGGTTAAGAAGTTCGTTCACGTAAAATGTCCGCCTCCAGAAGTGAATATATCTACCCCTACTGTCGTTGGTCCAACAGGACCGCAAGGGATACAAGGCGTGCAGGGTGTACAGGGTATTCCAGGTAAACAAGGGGTAGAAGGGCCACCTGGAGCTCAAGGACCAGCGGGAGGGCCGCCTGGACCACAAGGACCTCAGGGACAGCCTGGTCCTGCTGGAGCCGTAGGCTCTCAAGGTCCGGTCGGACCTGCTGGCCCCATGGGAGCCCAGGGCATTCCGGGAGAAGCAGGGGCTGTAGGGCCACAGGGTCCGCAAGGTAATCCTGGGCCTGCCGGTGCAATTGGAGCTCAAGGTTTTCCTGGTCCCCCTGGAGCTGTTGGGCCGACGGGTGCGACAGGAGCAACGGGCCCGGCAGGCACAGCCGGTGCAGCAGGAGTGGCAGGCCCTGCTGGAGCAGTAGGCCCGGCAGGACCAGCCGGTGCAACAGGAGCAACAGGCCCTGCTGGAGCTGCAGGCACAGCTGGTGCAACAGGAGCGGTAGGCCCTGCTGGAGCAGTGGGCGCGACAGGAGTAGCTGGTCCCGCTGGGGCAACAGGATCTACAGGAGCGACCGGAGCAGCCGGAAGCGTGCTGGGATTCGCTGACTTTTTCGCACTGATGCCACCTGATAATGCTGCAACGGTTGCTCCCGGTACGGATGTAAGCTTTCCTCAGGATGGGCCAACAAGTGGAACAACTATCGCCCGCACGGGGCCTAGTTCATTCAATCTGGCAGCCATTGGTACGTATCAGATTTTGTTCCAAGTGAGCATCAATGAAGCGGGTCAATTAATCTTGACCCTCAATGGGGCAGATTTGGCCCCTACAGTAGTTGGGCGAGCTACGGGTACTTCTCAGATTGTGGGTATGGCCTTGGTACAGACAACCGTGATTAATTCTATTCTGACCGTTCGAAACCCGGCTGGTAATTCTACTGCGTTAACAATTACGCCACTTGCGGGCGGAACAAGACCTGTATCGGCACATCTTGTGATCACACAATTAGCATGAGTCCGTTATCAGCCCTGGCTAAGTGTACTTTGCTTTATTAAATAGGCATCCCCAATGTAACATTGGTGTGCTTGAACGGAGATCTCAGTGCTTTACTCAGGCTGTTATCTCCGTTGGGGCTGATGTTGTACATATTAATTAGATTTGAAGACCAAAAAATAATATTAGCCCTGTTTCGGTAGCAGGTAGCGGACAAGAGTTCTTCAATGAAGCATACCTATTCATTCACTCCTTCTTTGATTTAATTGTTCAAATATTTAATCGGGTTAACAAGTTCCGTGTCCGTCCGCATATACATTACAGGAGACGGGTCAAGACTCCGGCTGTCCTAAGTTGTATGAACGGAGGGAGAGACATGGGCATTGAATCATCCTGGATGTTTGATTTGTTTGGAACCGTCTTTCCGGTTGTATTTGTTCTGATTATAGGTATAGTCCTTCTGTCGATGGGAAAAGAGGTATGGAGGTGGGGACGCAACAACTCGGAGCCGCTGTTGACCGTGCCTTCACGAATCACCAGCAGACGGATGAAGTTGAGCCAGACGCAATCTGAACCAGGCAGTACAGCACGAACGTTATACTACGTCACCTTTGAAGTGGAGAGTGGAGATCGACTCGAATTCAAAGTTAATGGCGAAGAGTATGGTTTGTGTGCTGAGGGAGACGAAGGACGGCTCTCGTTCAAAGGAACGCGTTATGTAGGCTTCGACCGATATAATCGTGTGTATTCCGAACGCCTACGGGGTTAAACTAAGCAGCTTGCGCCAGGATGGCGTGAGCTTTTTTTGATTTTTTGCTGGACAAGCGTTTCTTAATGGCTTTAACGTGTATTTATATAAGAAGAGGCATACTGAGATTATGATCAAAGGATCATTACCATAGAGGAGGCAATGAACATGTCATTTACAGATCAGGTTGTTGTTGTAACCGGTGCGGCACAGGGAATTGGACGGAGTGTGGCTGAGGCTTACGCGGTCGCCGGTGCCAAAGTTGTACTTGCTGACTACCAGGAAGCGGAGGGTGCGGCAGCTGCGGCTTCCATTCGTAATGAAGGTGGAGAAGCCATTTTTGTCCAATGTGATGTTCGGAGTGAGCGGGACATTACGAACCTTTTTCGCACAACCGTGGAAGAGTTCAATCAAATTGATGTGTTGGTGAATAATGCAGGACTCGCCAAATGGAAGTCCCCCTATGAGCTAACGCTGGAAGAATGGGACGATGTACTCAATACGAATGTGAGAAGTTGCTTTTTGGCAAGTCGGGAAGCAGCCAAACATATGAAAAGCAATGAGCACGGGGGTGCCATTATCAACATGGCTTCTACACGTGCACTGATGTCTGAGCCGGATACCGAAGCTTATGCCGCATCCAAAGGAGCGATAGTAGCTCTCACGCATGCGCTGGCGGTCTCACTGGGTAAAGACCAAATTCGGGTCAATTGTATCAGTCCGGGATGGATTGAGACGGGTGACGTGGAGAAATTGAAGAAGGAGGATCATGAACAGCATCCATCCGGTCGAGTGGGTGTTCCTTCGGATATCTCCCGTGCTTGTCTATATTTATCTGATCCAAGCAATACCTTTGTCACAGGGACCAACCTCGTTATTGATGGAGGCATGACCCGAAAAATGATATATGAGGACTAGAACCGGGATCGATCAGGGCGAGCCCGCCACTATACCAACTTAAGAGTAATAAGCCCAAGTTAAGCACTTGGGCTTATTTGTTTTTGATAACTCGGTTGCTATAATAAATGTGATTTTACAACCGTAGAGGAATGGAGGGAGTATATGTTCGGGAAACAATCCCGGAAGGTATTTTGGCTGTTACTGCTGATCGGAGGGATGATAATGATAGGGAATGAGTCACCTGCTGAAGCTGACGGCGCGGATATACGGGCGGCCTGGGTATGGCAGGCACAGTCTGTTAGCAACGGAGATGAGCTGTTGGCCAATGCAGCTAGACATAAGATAAACAGGCTATACGTAAATGTAGACATGACGCTGTCCAAGGAGGTATACCAGACGTTTATAGCCAAAGCCAGCCGTGCAGGTATCGCGGTTGAAGCGCTAGGAGGCGATCCATCCTGGGCAGTCAGTGGCCGTGAAGGCCCCATGCTCAGATTAGCGTCCTGGGTAAGTGACTACAATCAGGCTGCTGAGCCCAACGAGCAATTTGATGCCATACATCTGGATATCAAGCCCTATGTGTTATCAGCTTGGCAAGAAGATGCCAAGCCACTGGTACAATCCTGGGTGGCCAATATGAATCTGTTATTTGAGCAAGTGAGACAGAATGGCGCGGTTGCCGTGAATATGGACCTGCCATTTTGGCTGGATTCCTATACTATCACAGGGAATAGAGTTTCGGAGGATGCAGATAACGAACCATTGTCACGTTGGTTCATCGAACAAGTGGATCATGTCACTTTACTCGCTTACCGTGATAACGCACAAGGAAACAACGGTATCATACGTTTAATTGAACAGGAAATGAACTGGGCCGACGCCAGCAATGTGAGTGTCACGGTTGGGTTGAACACCAAACCAATGCCTGGCGAGGAATTCACGACTTTTGCCGGTAAAGGTGCAGCGCAGCTGGAAAGCGTTATTGAAGAAGTTGCCTCCGCATTCAGTGAACATACTTCATACGCCGGTTCTGCTGTACATGACATCGTATACTGGGGACAACTGGAGCCGTCAGAACTGCCATTACCGGAGATTCCAGCCAATCAGCCCGAGATTCGGGGGACGTATATCTGGGAGGCCTCTCAGGTGACGAATGACGGGGGAGAGCACATACTAGAGTTTGCCAGAGCGCAAAATATTAACTGGTTGTATGTTCGTTTAGATCTGGATCAACCGTATTCGAGTTACCGCAGTTTTGTAAAACGGGCCAATGCACAGGGCATTGAAATCCATGCCATGGGCGGACATCCGATCTGGGGCAAAAAGGAAAACCGTCCACGCATTCAGCGCCTGATTGATTATGTGAAAAACTATAATGCGGAATCCGAGCCGGATGAACGATTTGAAGGTATCCATCTGGATATTGAACCTTACACTTTGCCGGAATGGGAGAATAATCGGGACACCCTGTTGACCGAATGGGCAGCCAACATTACATTTTTCCAGGAAGAAACGAAGAAGGACAGTGATCTCGAAACAAGTGCAGACCTTGCTGTATGGCTGGATACCTTCCCGTTGCCGGGAAAAGACATGTCTGTGACAGAGTTTATGATTGATACACTTGATCATGTGTCGATGATGGCATTCCGTAA
Organism: Paenibacillus sp. CB74; assembly: GCF_055687625.1. Lineage (NCBI taxonomy): Bacteria > Bacillati > Bacillota > Bacilli > Caryophanales > Paenibacillaceae > Paenibacillus > Paenibacillus sp. CB74. Next base: position 1,404,334 of record NZ_CM146009.1, read on the forward strand.
TCAGGCAGAAGGGTCCAATGGCATTGCTGCTGTTGTGAGTCAGGAGATGGAGATTGCAGATCGTCTGGGCAAAAGGTTAATGATTTCGGTAGAAATGAAGCAGAACCATGAAGGTCAGCATATTTCTTTTTATGAGAAAGGGGCGGCGGAAATGGAACTTCAGCTCGCCAAGCTTCCGGATCTGCTGGCTGAGCATCAGGCTTACCAAGGCAACATTGTACATGCCTATGATTATTGGATTGAAGCCAAGCCTTAAACCGGCGAGTATTATAAGAAACGAATTGCTTCGGGACTTCACCTTGGGTGGGGTTCCGGGCTTTTTTTTATGGAAAAAAGATGGAATCGTGTCACCGAATGGGCTCCTGCACAATACGATGTACGGTGATGAACAGCTGAAACAAAGGAGGAAACAGACTATGGCTGTTATTAAAGCCAACTCAGAGGACGTCAAGCTGCTGGCTAGGCTGCTGAGGGCGGAGGCTGAAGGTGACGGCGAACAAGGCATGCTGCTTGTAGGTAATGTAGGTGTGAACCGGGTGCTGGTGGATTGTCTGGACTTCAAAGATATTCGTGACATCAACCGCATGGTATTTCAGAACCCCGGAGGCTTCGAGTCAACACAGAAGGGTTACTTTTACCAACGGGCGAGACAATCCGAGATTCGTCTGGCACAACGTGTAATTAATGGAGAACGGTTTTGGCCAGCCAGCAATTCATTGTGGTTTTTCCGACCTGTGGGCGACTGTCCGGATACGTGGTATAACCAGCAAAATACAGGACGTTTCAAAGCACATTGTTTCTTCAGTCCGACAGGCGACGACTGTCCGGAAGTCTATTAAATTTGGGGAGGAATCACTATGATTAATCAACCGTATCAACCTACGACTCAAACTATGGGTCAGCAAGCGAATTCCGTATTGGGCCAGCAAGCGAATTCTGTGTTGGGTCAACAAGCCAACTCTCAGGTTCAAGGTACATCTTACAAAATTGGTAACGGCATGCCTAGCATGTCACCAACGCCAGGAATGGTATCCCCTAGCTCAACTAGTGTACCGCCACTCGTATCCAGCGGAAGTCCAATGACTCCCTCGGGTGCTGTGGTTACGACAACGGCTCCTCAATTTGAGCAATCGTACATTGAAAATATTCTGCGTCTGAATCTCGGGAAGTACGGCACGTTCTACATGACATATGAAGGCAACAAAGAATGGAATGCTCGCATATTCCAAGGTATTATTGAGGCAGCGGGCCGTGACCATATTATTATCAGCGACCCGAAGACTGGAAGACGGATCATGCTGTTGATGGTCAATTTCGACTATGCTACATTTGATGAGCCATTGTTGTATCAATATCCGGGCGTGGTAGGCAATTACCCACAAGCTCCGAGCAGATTCTAATTGGTGGTTCTTCGTTTCAATTGATTGGATATGTCTAACACATCCTGATTTATTATGCTGTCCCGAATGTGGAGATGATCCGCGGACGGGACGGCTTTTTACATAAGCATTTAAGCGAAATCGTTACAAAAATAATTGAGTCAGACGTAACCTTTTGATAAAAAGATGGCACTTATATATGAACAGAACAAGCAACATGCCTATATGAAGGGAGTCCATAGCATTGAAGTCATGGATTGAAGGAGCAATGAAGGGCGAACCCGAAGCTTATGCGCAACTGATGGCGCAATATCGCGGAATGGCTCTTACTGTAGCCCATCACCGGCTGGGGGAAGCATTCTGGGCAGAAGATGTTGTGCAGGAGGCCTTTACGGAGGCCTTTGGCAGTCTGTCCAAACTGGAGGACCCAGAGGCCTTCCCGGGGTGGTTCAAGGTAATCGTAGAGAGGCAGTGTTATCGCTGGCTACGACGCAAGCAGCATACCATGATTCCCGTTCAGGAGTTGGAGCATGTTTTCCATGAAGAGGAGGATCAGGCGCATAATCCGGAAAAACAAGCGGTGCAAAACGAAATGAATCGTACGCTGCGTGATTCTATTGCAATACTTCCATCATCGATGCGGATAGCTGTTGAACTGTTTTATTTGGAAGGATACTCGCTCAAGGAAATATCGGATTTCCTCGGGGTCAACGTACCTGCATTAAAGAAAAGACTGTTCGATGCCCGATCCAAACTCAAGCGCTCTATGCCTGTGAGAGATCTCGCCTCGATGTTCAATGATTTATATGAAGGAGGAAAAGGATTGTTACACATTATGAATGGGGACCACGCTGCCAATCGTTTAAAAGAGAGTGGAATCGAGGGGGATATCCTCGTATGGAGAGAATTATATACGTTTGGACCGGTAGTCCAAGATATGGGAGACGCAGAAGAGCGGAAGAATCGGGCATCCGTATTGGAACGGCAATTGGGCATTCCACAGACGGAATACTTGCAGATTGAGGAACTTGAACGCAAGTTGCATTCGTTTCAACAATATAAGGAGATTGTCTTATGGTTTGAATACGATCTCTATGACCAGACGATGTTATCTTACCTGTTACATTATTTCAACGGACAAGCGCTCCAGAATACGAAGCTGAACCTGCTCTGTATTGACTCGTATCCAGAGATTGAGCACTTTAGGGGATTGGGTCAGCTTACTTCCTCGCAGATCGAACGGTTGTCCGGGAGTTGGCATCTGATTGAGAAAAAGGAGCTACAAGCAGGTGCACAGTTCTGGGAAGCCTATACGTCAACGGATATACGGAATCATCTGGATTATTTACAGGCAGATACTTCTGCGCTACCCTTCGCAAAAGCTGCCTTTAAGGCGCATTTGTCCCGTGTACCGTCGGTATCCAATGGTCTTGGAGTCATTGAACAGACGACCCTGGAGACCGTTAGAGCGGGAGTAGATCGTCCATATCCTTTGTTTCGCGAGGTAGGGGACAAGCTGCATATTCTTGGGATGGGTGATCTTGAATACTGGGCACATCTGAGGCGGATGACAGAAGGCCCTCATGCTCTGCTTCATATGATTGGAGCAACAACTTTCCCTAATTTCAAGCAACATGATGAAACATTCCGTGAAGGAGTCCTGTCGCTAACGGAACTCGGAATTCAGGTTTTGAATGGAGAAGTCGATTGGGCACTGCTGAAACAGGATGAATTCTGGATCGGTGGATTGCATAATGCAAGTGGGAAACAGCCCAGCTGGCGCTGGAATCCTGCCTCTGAGACTGTAGTGGAGATTGAGTCTACATCGTAATTAGTGGATAGAATCTGGGGAAAGAACAGTATTGTAAAAGAGAGTATCCAGCCATGCGGAAGCATGAGCGAGGGTGCTCTCTTTGGTTTGGTTAGATGATTGTATGTGAAATGTTAAAAAAAACAGCGTAATCATTACTTTTGTTAAAGAAAAAAGGCGATTGTGCCATTTCGTTGTCATAGGACACGGATTGACTGTGTAGTGTAGAATTATATAATAAAAGAAGCATATCTTTGTTATTCGACAGAACAAGGTGGAGGTGGAAGCATTGGGAAGTTGAAATTGCATATGAACGGCAGAATGGCTAATATCCTACATTTTCGAAGGAGGTGGACCTATTTGCCGAAGAATGACGGCGAATAGGATGAAAATTTGAGTGACCCCTTACCGAGTATTTTAAATTTAGTATTAATTGGTTTACTTGTATTGATGAATGGTTTCTTTGTGTCGGCGGAATTCGCGATGGTGAAAGTTCGTGGAAGCCGGATTGAGACTTTGGTGGAAACAGGCAACAAAAATGCAATATATGCTTCCAATATCATACGTAATATGGATGCATATCTATCAGCTTGCCAATTAGGTATAACGCTCGCTTCACTGGGACTTGGATGGTTGGGAGAACCCGCAATTGCACACTTGTTAGAGCCCATGTTTACCGCATTTGGACTAGGACCCGTCTACGTTCATGGAATCTCTATTGCCATTGCATTTGTAATTATTACAATCCTGCATATTGTACTGGGGGAACTAGCTCCCAAGACGATGGCGATTCGAAAGTCTGAAACGATCACGCTGTGGTCTGCAGCCTTGCTAACGTTCTTCTACAAGTTAATGTATCCATTCATATGGGCACTGAACGGTATGGCTAATGGCTTGTTGAGACTTTTCCGAATGGCACCCGCTTCCGAGATGGACGACGCGCATAGTGAAGATGAATTACGTATTCTCATGAAAGAAAGCAATAAGAGCGGTTTAATTGATAATACTGAATTAGCACTTGTTGATAATATATTTGATTTTACGGATACAACCGCCCGTGAAATTATGATTCCGCGGACGGAAATGATCTGTCTGAATGCCAATCAGTCCATGCTGGAAAATCTGGAGATTGCCAGTGAGAGTATGCGAACAAGGTATCCGGTATATAACGGAGACAAGGATCATATTATCGGCTTTATTCACATTAAGGATCTGATGCGATCCCAACTTACGGATACCATCTCCGTGATCCGGCCTATCCTGGCTGTGCCAGATACCACCCTGATCAGTGATCTGCTTAAGCGTATGCAGCGTAGCAAAACGCAGATTGCGATTCTGATTGATGAATACGGGGGAACCTCCGGGCTTGTCACACTTGAAGATATCATGGAAGAGATCGTAGGCGAGATTCAGGATGAATTCGACCAGGAGCGTCCTGCCATTGAGCAAGTGGATGAGATGGAATACTCCATTGATGGCATGATGCTGATTGAAGAAGTCAGTGAACGATTCGGACTGGAGATGGACCGTGCCGATTACGATACCATCGGAGGTTGGCTATACTCCAGAGTGGATGCCATTCCACCTGAGGTCGGTCAATCGGTTGAGTATGGAGGTTATGTATTTGTCATTCAAGAGACAGAGCATAAGCGGATTTCCCGAGTGAATGTGATTAAGCTGGAACTGTTGGTTGAAGAAGAAGGCGCTTAGCCAGATCGAAATTCGAACAAATGAAGCTGTATGGTGACGAATGGTCATCGTACGGCTTCTTTGCATGCTCATGATTCCTGGGGTGTGAACAACAATACTTACATTACTGAATACATACGGGATGGAATAATTTAGGTTTCACCATATTTGAAAATGTATAAAAAAACAAAAGACGCTGCCGACATAGAATCGGAGCGTCTAATTTTTTTGAAACCTGTCACCTGATTCGTCCGTTTATACCCTTACACAAAATGAAGTATAGAAGCGGAGGATGGATCAATATGCGGAAGATGAATAATAAGAGTGCAGTATCTATACTAAAAATAACCCTTGTTGCCTTGTTCATGGTGCCAACACTTCTGGTTATTCCTACGTCTGAACCAGCCGTTGCAAGCCCGATTATGAAGGTGTCCTCTGGTGCACTTACAGCTCCACCGCCGCCAGAACCATCCATCCATTCGCTCGCTAACACTCGCGAACGGGGACATATCTATCAAGCGGTCGGTGCAGTCATCCCTGGTGGAGGACTGTCGGCCATCGTGAATACCAAGACTACGACCTATACAGCAATGAAGACACTTTCCGTAGATTATCGGCTTGAGCGTTGGACAGGAACAGCATGGGTGACTTTCAAAGCTGGTTCCAACAATGAAATGAATACAAACTTACTCAATGCCTCATCGGATTGGACCGTTATGCCAGGATATTATTATCGCGTTACCAGTATTCATACAGCGTATGATGGAAGTACTACGGATACAAGCAAACATGTCTCTGGCACCGTGTTGTTTTGATATTATCGGCGGGTACTGCCAGGAAACTTCTGCTCTTGAAAATCGTTGGCAATCGCAGTCATTTCTTCTTCTGAAAGGGTGCCAAACAGACTCATATTGTTCGAGCCCATCATCCACTGAAAGGAGTTATAGGGTGGGCCGATATACATTAGTGCTTCCGTACCGTCTGCCAGCTTAACGGTGCTCATATCACGAAGCATGGCCCCTTCAATTTTCTCCCCAGGCATGACATAAACATAATCAAACTGGATAATCTCATCTTCTATGCTCTTGCCTTCACTGGTATATTGAACTCTCATTTGGGTGGACTCATAATAATCGTCTGGATTCACAGGGTTTTCTGTATCAAGCACAAGTTCGAATTTGACCTTATTGAATCGCTCCGGAATGGCCTTGGATAACAGAAAGTCACCCATGAACCCTTCACGTGCAATCTCTTCCGTAACAAGCACTGGACGAAGCACGTGGCGAGATAACTCATACGAAGGTGTATTAAGAGCCTCTTCTTCTTGTACTCTAAGAATATCTTCCAATGATGTTTCCGGTGGTGGAGGCGTTTTGGCGGTTGACGGATCAGCCCCCAGATGAGTCGTGCGATCTTCGATGATAATGGATTTCATGCCGTTGCCCCAATCCTTGATGGATTGCACGAATGGGGATACCGCTTGTGTACCGGACGGCAGGCTGAAAATAACCGCCCCAATGGTCACCGATGCAGCTACGACAACTGAAAGTCGTAAGGTACGTATTCTTTTTTTACGTAAACCGATTCTGTTAATTTCCCGTTGTACCTTCTGCCAGGATTGCTTCATGGATTCGGTATGGGAGGCGGAAGGGGCAGAGACAGCTTGATGGAAAGCCTCATCAAAAGCCATTTCAAACGCAGCGTCGAAATATTCGTCTTCTAGCTCGGAATCGAATTGCTCCACATGCTTATCGGACTTGCCTTTGCTCAATGCTTCCACCCCATTCCTTATGTAATTTCTTCTTGATACTGCCGCGGGCTCTGAACAAGCGTTGCTTCACAATCTCTTCGGAGGTATCCAGCAGTTCGGCCATCTCTCGGTAGGAGAGACCTTTTTTCCACCGTAACTCCACTAGTACACGGTATTCCGGTTTGAGCTGTCCGAGATAATATTCAATGGACTCTTCCATCATCTGCGTTTCTACCATACTTTCCACGGAAGCTGCTGTCTGATTCATCGTCTCCATATCTATAAAAACACTATCCGTATCCAATTGGTTACGGTTATTTTTATTTTTTCTCAGATAATTAATAGCGGTGTTCCGTGTGACGACCTTGAGCCAGGCTTTCAGTTTGACCTCGTCTTCGAAAATGGGTTTGTTTTTAATAATTTTGATAAAAGCTTCCTGAATAATATCTTCTGCTGCAGCACGCTCCTTGATGATATAAACGATAAGACCATGTACCATATTATAATATTCATAATACACTTCTTCCTGAAGTGCAGAGCCTAAATTATGGAAATCTGAGGCGAGTAGTAACTGGAGCCGATTGGCCATGATGTTCTCCTTTCTGGTGAACAATCCACAAACATTGGTATCATTACATTTTACAACATAATATGGAAACGATACAATGGGAGGTTGGTCCGAGAAAAACCAGAAGAAGAGAGCATGTGCAGCCTCCGGACAGTTTGCTGAAAATTAATAAAAAGGCTGTCTTGCAACCATGACCACATGGTTGCAAGACAGCCTTATGCCCGAAAAGTGAGAATATTTCTTCCGAGCACTTTTCCGTAATCAGTTAAAATGCCCAGTCTCCCTTAAGGAAGATGGCTTCACGTTCACCGTTTGCCGTAATACCGTAGATGTCCGTCTCGGGCGAGCCCATCATGAAGTCCACATGGGTGATACTGCTGTTCATGCCACGGGCTGCAAGCTCTTCAGGAGACATCGTTTTGCCACCTTCGATATTGAATGCATAGGAACTGCCAATCGCAAGGTGGCAGGACGCATTCTCATCATACAATGTCGTGTAATACAGGATGCCACTCTCAGAGATCGGTGAATGAAAGGGAACCAAAGCGACTTCGCCGAGGTAATGAGAGCCTTCATCCATCGAAATGAGTCTTTCCAGTGTGTCCTGACCTTCTTCAGCATGAAAATCAACGATGCGTCCGTTCTCGAATGTGAGTGAAAAACGATCAATGATACTGCCACCGTAGCTGAGTGGTTTGGTGCTGGACACCGTACCATTAACGCCATGCTTGGATGGAGCGGTGAATACTTCCTCTGTCGGGATATTGGCAACAAAAGGGATGCCTTGCTCATTTACGCTACCCGCCTGCGCCCAAATATGGCCTTCTGGAAGCTCGACTGTAAGATCCGTCCCGGGGGAGAGGAAATGAAGTGCTTGATACTTTTTGTTATTGAGTGCCACAGCCTTGGTTTCCAGTCGTTCAATATGCTCTTCCCAGGCCGCTACAGGGTCCTCCAGGTCGGCTCTCACCGCAGCAAAAATGGCTTCCCACAGCTGGTTAACCTGCTCCGTTGCCGGGAGATCCGGGAATACTTTGGCTGCCCAAGCGGGAGAAGGACAAGCCACACCCGTCCAGCTCATTTTATCCGCCTGTTGATACTGTCGGTACTTGGCCATCGCCTGACCAAATGTACGCTGATGGGCCGAGATCCGCGCAGGATCAATACCTTTCATCAGATCCGGGCTGGATGACAATACGGTCAGGAAGGCTGCATTATTGGCCGCCAGTTCTTCAAGCTCCGCTGCATGCCACTTCGGCGGCTCTTGGAAGGATTCCTCTGGGGCCATCTCAAACCGCAATCGATTCACCGTTTCATCACCGTATTTTACAATAACCTGCTTGGCACCGGCCTCGTATCCCTTACGCACAAGCAAGCGTACGAATTCAGCGGTATCAATCATCGCACTAATGACAAATACTTGCCCGGGCTGCACGTTGGCACCTACTCTTACAGCCAGTTCAGCGTAACGATCCAGTTTTTGTTCAAAACTTAACATATGAGTTCCCTCCAATTGTTGAATTAGTGACCTGTTGACGCAGGAAAAGAGAGGAGTGATCTCCTCTCTCCTAATACATCAAAGCGATTAAACAGCCCAGTTTCCTTGCAGGAAGATCGGCTCTTCCGCACCTTCGGAGGTTACACCGTGGATGTTCATTTCTCCAGATCCAATCATGAAGTCCACATGAGTGAGACTGGAGTTCATGCCACGTTCAATCAACTCTTCTTTGGACATCGTTTTACCACCTTCCAGACAGAAGGCATAGGCATTACCGATCGCCAAATGATTGGACGCATTCTCATCAAACAACGTATTGTAGAACAGAATATTCGTATCCGAAATCGGTGACTGATGAGGAACAAGAGCAACTTCACCCAGATAGTGTGCGCCTTCATCCATCTCGATAAGGTTTTTCAGTGCATCCAGTCCCTGCTCAGCGGTATAATCTACAATTCGACCATTCTCAAATGTCAGGGAGAATCCGTCAATCAGATTACCGCCGTAGCTCAGTGGTTTCGTGCTGCGAACGGTACCGTTAACACCGGTTTTCAGGGGAGCTGTGAATACTTCTTCGGTAGGCATATTGGCAATAAAGACATGTCCTTGCTCATTCACACTTCCACCGGATACCCAGATATGACCTTCTGGAAGTTCAATGGTCAAGTCTGTGCCTGGCGCTGTATAGTGAAGCTTCTTGTATTTTTTGTTGTTCAGCAGGTCAGCGCGGGAATCGAGATTTTGCAAATGGGTTTTCCATTCGGCAACAGCATCCTGTTCACCGATCCGTACGGTTTTGAAAATAACATCCCACAAGTGGTCCACTTGCTGTGCTTCCGGCAGGTCCGGGAATACTTTAGCTGCCCATTCCGGAGAAGGAACGGCTACAATAGACCAGCTGAATTTGTCAGCCATCTGATATGAACGATATTTTTCGAGCGCTTTACCGCGCACTTTTTGACTCGTAATAATGCGTTCCTGAGCTACACCGTTCAGCAGATCCGGGTTCTCAGCGATGACGTGCAGTACAGCTGCTCCTTCTTCAACGAGTTCAGTCATTTCAGCTGCAAACCATTTCGGTTCAATGGAGAAGGCTTCATCAGGTGCAAGATCGTAATGTAGACGCGTAACCGTTTCGTCGCTCCAGTTTACTTTAACCAATTTGGCACCTTTACCGTAAGCAGCTTTGACAATCAGTCGTACAAAATGTGCTGCCGAGATTGGTGCATTAACCACAAGCGTCTGCCCAGGATGGATATTGACACCGACTTGTACAGCCAGTTCAGCATATTGCTGCAGATTTGTTTCGAAAGTATTCATGCTATTTTTTCCTCCAATGTGATAATAATATCGTAGCTTGTTGGCTATTATAGATGTTGGTCAAACACGTATTATAGTCCTCATTACAACTATGTAAGGACTCAAATGGTTCCTTCATGGAATAAGGTATACGCTGCTACGTTATATATTGTACAATTAACCAATAATAATTACCAAACTAGGTTTACCAGAAATGTTGGAGACCGACTGTAGATGAAAGATTAAAGGAGAGAATGATTGTGAATATTGAAATTATCCGTGCTGAAATGCGCCGTGAAGATGAAAAAAGTTTCGTAGGGAATACCGTTTTCCGTACAGAAGGTGAAAAGTCAGTATATGAGATTACCTTCATGAGCAAGAACGGAAAAGATTGGGACTACAGTTTGCATTTCACGGAGCAATCCGGTGATGAAGAAGAGTTATTGCGTATGGACGAGTTACTGGAGAATGATGATGATCTGTACAATCAATTGCTCGATGCTGCTTTGGAGGCATATCCGGCTTAACTGGCCGAGATGTTCTTGTTCTATTGTGTCGTGTCGATGACTATACTAGACGGTGTATGCCCGAAACAGGGTGTATACCGTCTATTTTATTGGAAATGTTGAATAGATGATCCAGAAAAGGGAAGTCTACGAGATGAATGGAACCAGAGAAATAATCCGCCAAATGGGAGGTAACCGTGAATGGCATCTGACAATCTGATTACAGAAGGGTTGACGGGACTTGAAGAAGTCGCGCCCGATATTCTCAGTTTACGTACACTATTCGTTAATGTCGTGTTCATCGGAGAGCCAGGAAGCAGGAACTGGGTCCTCGTGGACACCGGAATGGCGAGGTTCACAGATCATATTGTTCAGATTGCAACAGAACGATTTCAAGGTCCGCCGTCTGCGATCATTTTGACACACGGTCACTTCGACCATGTAGGAACCGTTATTGAACTGGAACAATTCTGGGGTGTGCCCGTGTATGCTCATCCGCTTGAAATCCCGTATTTAACGGGATTGAAAGATTACCCACCAGCGGACCCTTCTGTAGGTGGAGGTTTAATGTCCAGGTTGTCATTCGCGTATCCCAATGAGGCAATCAATCTGGATGATCGGATATTCAGTCTACCCAAAGATCACACTGTTCCAGGCTTAGCAGGATGGGAGTGGGTGCACACGCCAGGTCATACACCTGGACATGTGTCACTGTTTCGTGAAGCGGATCGTCTGTTAATTGCGGGAGACGCAATCATTACAGTGAAGCAGGAATCGCTGTGGAGTGTGTTGCTTCAGGACAAACAGTTGCATGGCCCGCCTTCCTATTTTACAACCGATTGGCAGGCTGCTCATCAATCGGTCCAGCATATAAGGCATCTGGAGCCGAAACTTGCGATTACCGGGCATGGGCATGCCTTGAGCGGAGATATGCTGAGAGAATCCCTGAAGAGGCTTGATATGGACTTTGAAGAAAGCACTGTGCCGGATCACGGCAAATATGTGGATTAATTCAACGAACATATGAAAGTATGCAGAGACAGCCGCAGGGGATTGCAGCTGTCTTTTTCCTGTCTTTTTTGTTTTTCTATCATGAATTTGTTCTCTTTCATAGATTGGTATTTTGTGCTCGGGCATGATATAGTCGAGCCGTATAATATAACCTTAGTATGCAGGAGGTACATATAACGATGACACAACAAAATGCAGCATTTGAAGAACAATTTGGAGGGATACCGGCCATTTGGCTTCGTTTTAATCAGTTTGAAGCGGCTGTTATTCCAAGCGTGGGTGCCAACCTCGTTGCTTTCCGTGATACAGAAAAGGGTTTCCGTTACTTAAGAGAGCCGAATCAGGATCAGATGGATGAGTTTATGGCTGCACCAGCGGTCTATGGAATTCCGATTCTATCTCCGCCGAATCGTTATGAGGATGGACGTTTCCCTTGGAATGGTCAAGTCTATCAGTTGCCTGTGAACGAACCGGCTACAGGTAACCATTTACATGGATTTTTGCATGATGCCGAGTGGAAGGTTGAGGGGTACGGTTCTGACCAGTTGGAGAGCTATGTACTGCTTAGCCAGGACGTGAAAGAAGGACATACATTCCATCAGTACCTGCCGTTTACGTTCACAGTGACGCTTCGTTACTCTTTGAGCAGCCTAGGACTTCAGCAGCAATTGATCGTCCGTAACACCGGAAAGGAAATCATGCCTAATTTGTTTGCATTCCACACGGCAATTGCAGTACCATTTGCACCGGACAGTCAATCCTCGGATTACACGGCCAAAGTTACGATTGGACAACGACGTGAATTGAATGAGCGTTCTCTGCCAACAGGACAATTTCAACCGCTTACACCTGAGGAAGAACAATTGAAGAAAGACGGAGTTAGTCCGTTCTTTGCTGCCATGGATAATCATTATACTGCAGAACCGCAGAATGGTCGTAACTATATGGAACTTACGGATCACCGTACTGGAGACAAACTGGTCTATGATGTGGGTACTTCCTACAAGCACTGGATGATCTGGAATAATAACATGGGTGGCGAATTCTTCTGTCCTGAACCACAGATGAACCTGGTTAACGCTCCTAATGTTGAAGGCATCCCTGCAGAAGAAATCGGATTGATCGGTCTGGCACCAGGCGAACTATTCGAACAAAGCAGCCGACTGTATCCAATTGCGGCACAAAATAATTGATATTCGTTTTGCGCTACGCTTACAATTTTGTCGAAAAGGTGAAAACCTGCTCGTAAATCATGTATAATATGACGAGATACACACGCTTTGTAGAGACCCAAACCATCTTTTTGGAGGAGGACAAGCAAGTGGAATACCGCATTGAGAGAGATACGTTAGGCGAAATGAAAGTACCAGCCGACAGGCTGTGGGGAGCTCAGACGCAGCGCAGCAAGGAGAATTTCCCGATTGGCAGCGAACATATGCCGATGGAAGTTATCCGTGCCCTTGCCATTTTGAAAAAAAGTGCTGCGGCCAGTAACCATAAATTAGGTAAATTATCTGCCGCTAAGTCCGATGCCATCGCTTATGCAGCAGACGAGATTATTGCAGGTCGTATCGATGACCATTTCCCACTGGTCGTGTGGCAGACTGGTAGCGGAACGCAATCCAATATGAACGTGAACGAAGTGATTGCCAATCTGGGGAACCAACTGCTGGAGCAAAAGGGAAAAGAAGAGCGTCTGCATCCAAATGATGACGTGAACATGTCCCAGAGCTCCAACGATACATTCCCAACGGCTCTGCATGTCGCAGGTGTTCTGGCTGTTGAGGATCAACTCTTGCCGGCCATTGCGGTATTAAAAGCGACTTTTGCAGACAAGTCGGAGGCATTCAAGGATATTATCAAGATTGGACGTACTCACCTTCAGGACGCAACACCAATTACGCTTGGCCAGGAGATCAGTGGTTGGGAAGCCATGCTGGGCAAGAGTGAGCGTATGATCCGTGAAAGTGTACAGTACCTGAAGGAGCTTGCGATCGGCGGTACAGCTGTCGGAACGGGCATCAATGCTCATCCGGACTTTGGGGACTTCACTGCCAAGGAGATTGGTAAACATACGGGGAAAGATTTTGTATCTGCACCAAACAAATTCCACGCCCTTACAAGTCATGATGAAGTTGTATATGCGCACGGTGCCGTTAAAGCGCTTGCAGCTGATTTGATGAAAATTGCCAATGATGTTCGCTGGTTGGCCAGTGGCCCCCGCAGTGGATTGGGCGAGATCCGTATTCCTGAGAATGAGCCAGGCAGTTCCATTATGCCGGGTAAAGTCAACCCAACTCAAAGCGAGGCCATCACTATGGTGGTTACGCAGGTCATGGGTAATGATGCAGCGATTGGTTTCGCGGCAAGTCAGGGTAATTTTGAACTGAATGTATTCAAACCGGTTATCATCTATAACTTCTTGCAATCCGTGCAACTGCTGGCGGACTCCATTATTGCGTTTAATGACAAGTGTGCCGTAGGCATTGAGCCTAACCTGGATCAGATTGAACATAATCTGAACAATTCGCTCATGCTGGTTACAGCGCTCAACCCGCATATTGGATATGAGAATGCAGCCAAAATTGCGAAGCTTGCGCATAAAGAAGGCTTGTCTTTGAAACAGGCGACGTTACAAACAGGCCTGCTTACCGAAGAGCAATTTGATCAATATGTCGATCCAGCCAAAATGATCGCTCCAAAGGCCTAAAATCAGACCAAATGAACAATATAGATCAATGAAGAGGGCGACCTGCACAAGCAGGTCGTTTTTCTTATGCTTATCGATGAACTTAAAGCTTGTCAGACTATACGTATCCATATAAACTACATATGCACCAGTTTTCATTTAATAGAATGGGATTCGTATATATTTGGAGGTTTCCGCGTTGTCAAAAACGAGAAGATTTACGATACGCTCCAAAATTTTATTGGGCTATCTTGTGGTTGTGCTTTTGTTTGGAGCTGTTCTGCTAGTGCTTACGGCCCAAATTAATGTACTACAGAAGGAAAATGATTTTATCTCTCATCATGATCTGGAAGTACATAATCTGACCAACGCGATTGAAAAAAATGTCTTGAACATGGAGACAGGACAGCGTGGATTCATGATTACAGGCAATGAGAGTTACTTGGAACCTTATTCTCAAGGTCTATCCCAGTGGAGTTCCAACTATGATCAGTTGAATGCTCTCATTAGTGACAATCCTTCGCAGCAGCAGAGTCTGCAAAGCATCAAAACTCATATTACGCGCTGGATTGAGATTGCTGGGGAGCCGTTGGTAAAGTTGAAAAAGCAAGAGGATCAAGCCAAAGTTGTTGCATTCTTTCAAACTGATCCGGGTAAAACTGAAATGGATCTACTACGCTCCCAACTTACTACCTTCCGTAACACAGAGATCGCATTGACTGAGGCAAGGGTAACCGATCTGGCCACACGGAGCTCCACATTGTTGACCATTATGTATACGCTGTGGGGGATTATTGCAGCATTATCGATTGCAGCGGCTCTTGTGATATCCGGAAATATCGTCAAAACGTTGCGAGATGTTATGCAGACCATCAGTGATATCTCCAAAGGTGGGAACCTGAAGCAGCGAATTCAGGTGCGGACACATGATGAAGTGGGGGACCTGGGCCACGAAACCAACAAATTACTGGATGAAGTACAGGAACAGAATCGGGTCAAGGACCAGATTACAGGCATTGCGACACTCTTGCAGAATCCGACCAATCTGGAGGGATTGTCCCGCTTGTTCCTGAGCGAGCTTGGCATGTTGTTTGAAGTTCCCTACAGCGTCTTGTATTACTGGAAAGACAATCGACTGCTGCGTGTGGCTGCATATGCTGCGGATGGAGAGAAAGAACGTTCGCTCGGTAAAGTGTCGCTTGCCCCCGGTGAGGGGCTGGTGGGTCAAAGTGCCGTGGAGAAGCGAGTCTTGCGCATGAATGATCTGCCCCAGAACTATATTCGAATCTCTTCGGGTCTCGGATATACATCTGCCACCTCTCTTACCGTAGTACCGGTCCTCTTCGAAGGCAGAACGATTGCGGTCATCGAGCTTGCTTCAATGAAGCCATTGCAAGAGAATGATATGAAGCTGATGCAAGAACTGACGGACATTTTTGGTGTTTCTTTACACTCGACCGTCACTCGCATGGAATTACAGCAATTATATGATGAGTCACAAGTTCTCAATGAAGAGTTACAGGCACAATCGGAGAAACTTCAGTCTCAGACCGAAGAAATGCTGTCTCAGACAGAGGAACTGCAAATGCAGACCGAAGAGCTTCATATGCTTAATGAACGTCTGGAAATACAGAAGAGCGCTGCTGAGACATCAGCCAATGAACTTGCAGTTGTGGCAGATCAGTTACGAACAAGCTCGGGGTACAAATCCGAATTCCTGGCGAACATGTCCCATGAATTAAGGACACCGCTTAACAGCATGTTGATCCTGTCCGAAATATTGTCTGAGAATAAAAACCAACACTTGAATAGTGAAGAGCAGAACTATGCTTCGGTCATTCACAAGTCAGGCAAGGACCTTTTGAATCTGATCAATGATATTCTTGATCTATCCAAGGTAGAGGCCGGGCAGATGGAAGTGGATTTTGATGATGTCTATCTGAGCAGCCTGCCTGAAGTCATGAATCAGTATTTCCTGAAAACAGCGGAGCAGAAAAAAATAGATTTCCGAATTCAGCTCCAGAGTCCTTTACCGGAAACCATCGTGACTGACGAGATGAGAATGCATCAGATTCTCCGAAATCTGCTCTCAAACGCATTCAAGTTCACCAGTGAGGGTGAAGTTGCCTTAACCATCTCCAGAATGAGTCTGGCTCATCCTGAAGTGAAAGACCAAGAGACCGAAGTGATTGCTTTCTCCGTCAGTGATACAGGGATTGGCATTGCGGAAAACAAACTTTTGCAGATCTTTGATGCATTCAAACAGGCGGATGGAGCTACGGCACGTAAATATGGCGGGACAGGACTTGGTCTGTCGATCTCTCAATCGCTTGCAACTTTGCTGGGGGGTTCAATCTCGGCAACAAGTCGTGAAGGACATGGCAGTGTGTTCACGTTGTTCCTGCCACTGCGAAGAGATGAACCGGAGACCATGAATGCATCGCGGTTGTTCCTGAATGAGGTGGCAAGCACTACACCTGAGATTAATAAGCTCCCTTCAATGACTTCCGAACCATCTGATGTTTTATTGACACCTCTGGAGGAATCTTTGCTCAGCGGTCGTCAAGTGCTTGTTGTTGATGATGATATTCGAAATGTATATGCGCTAGCTAACGCTCTTGAGCAGTACGGCATGAATGTCATTTCAGCTCAGAATGGCTATGAATGTCTGGAATTGTTGGAGCGTGGAGGCGTCAAGCCTGATATTATTATGATGGACATTATGATGCCGGAACTGGATGGTTATGAGACGACTCGCCAGATCCGTGAACGGCTTGGCATGACTCAGCTTCCGATTATTGCACTCACAGCCAAGGCCATGAAAGAGGATCGGGAGAAATGTATTGCAGCAGGTGCTTCAGACTATCTCAGCAAACCGCTGAATGTCAAAGATGTATTATCCCGTATGAAATTATGGATGAATCACGAAACCATGGAAATCTGATCGTAGTTGAACTAAAAGTTATTTACACTGACACTACGATGACAGAACAACCCTCCAATCGCTGTTATCCCCAGATTTTTTCGATTCCCTTTTTTAAAGGGGAAAATCCAGGGATAAAGGCGAACGCTTCGCTTTTTCAGGTTTTTTCTGCCCTCTCCGTTATCGTGTAAATGGATTACTTCAACTTATGTGGATCATAATAATTTTAATAAAACCTATGCCGATTACAGCAAAGTGCGCTGTAATTAGGTCATAGGTTTTATTTTTTTGTCGTGTAAGCTTTATTGAATGAATTGATGTTATAATACTTAACAACAAACAAAGTTAAATGGATGAATATAGATGTAATTAGTAATGTAATCCAGAGTTAATTCTGTGGAAACGAAAATAACATGATTTTGTGTTATATATATGGGAGGTAGTGTCCATGCAACTTACGGTTAAAGAGGCTTTACAGGTATACCCGTTGTCCGAGGCCAAACTGGTTGCGGGTGGAGAAGGGACTTCACGGATGATGAAATCCGTTAATGTCATGGACGCTCCTGATATCGCGGATTGGATCAAATCCGGAGAAATGTTGTTCACCACCGCTTTTATTATGAAAGACAGTGAAACAGACGCACTACGTTTGATGCGGCGCTTGAATGAACGTGGCTGCGCAGGACTCGGCATCAAGCTGGGACGCTTCTGGCAGTCCATTCCCCAAGGCATTGTCGAGGAAGCGGATCGACTTCGGTTACCATTGCTGGAGCTTCCTTTTCAATTCACCTTCTCGGACCAGATGAATGCCTTGTTCAAGGCTGAGCATGAACGCAGTAACCGATTGCTGCATGAGGTTGTGCAGAAGCAAAAGAAATTAATGCAGTTTGCTCTGCAACAACAGCCACACCGGAATGTGTTTGCCGAACTTGCTACGGTGTTGAACTATCCGCTTGCCGTCATTGGTTCACGTGGGCATGTGCTCTATGGCAGTGAAGGCATTGCAGGGGATGCTGTAACCCAGGGCTGGCCATGGAAATCCGTCATGCACCGAGTGAAATGGAATCAGGGAAGTTGTCATCGCGTACCGATCAAGCAAAATGATGAAGAATACGGATCGTTGCTGGTGTTTACCGATTCAGCCTTATCGCTTCGGGCAGAGGAGGAGCTGTTCCAACAGGCTGCTGATGTACTGGCATTTTATATGGATATGACTTATCGTGAGCATATTAATCCAACCGTTCAAGATGAGATGCGTACACTACTTTCACAGTATCTGGATAACAAAATGACCATTCAGGAATTGACCACCTTGAGTGAAAACAAAGGTGTACATCTGTTCCAGGGAACGTATCAGTGCGTACTGATTACGCTTGAGCCGACTCTCTTCGCCGAGGGAAAGCTGCTTAAACAGATTCATCGTGAATTACAATACAATCCGCTGATGCAATTCACGGCCTCACAGCATTTTCAGATCGAGGATGGCATTCTGTCCATCTACACCTGTCCAACAGGGAGAGACTATGGAGAGGAACTGTCAGGTTTTCTGTTGAACCGGTTCGGTGATGTGCTGGCAGCACAAGAAGCAAAAGGGGCACCGGCTCCACGTTTCTGGATCAGCAAAATGAAACACGAACCCAAATCGCTCCGTGAAGCGTATCAGGAATGTCTGGATACCCGACAACTGGCTCGTCGATTCGGCATGAAAGACCGTGCGTTGCAATTTGAAATGCTCGAATTTGCCTATGTGTTCCAACATGTACCGGATAACATCATGGAGAATTACTGCAATAAAGTACTTGAACCGTTACTTGCCAGAGACGGTGATCCCAATCAGGTATTAATGAATACATTGGAGTCCTTTATTGAGAATGATGGACTGATCAATGAAGCTGCCAAGCAGCTGTTTGTGCATCGCAACACGGTCACCTATCGTATGGAGAAAGTCGGCAGCTTGCTGCAAATGGACTTTAAGAAGACGAATGATCTGCTGAAATTAAAGCTGGTATTCACCTTCCGCAAGTTTGTGCGGGACAAAGCAGCTGCAAGACCGCATAATGTGCAACTCTAACCGCGCATTGTGCAAGATGACAATGCTACTGGGTCTTAGACCCATGAACCGCATTCCCTTGATGGAGTGCGGTTTTTTCATGTTTAAGGACAATAAAAGCTGAACTTCCCGTGCACAGCAAACAAATCGAAACTCTGATGTTATGTTATATTACAAAATTGCGTAAATATTGTTGTCGCGACATTGAACGACACTTAGAATGAAGAACAATAATCCATAACAGACCGGAGGTTCTAACATGAGCGACTTAATTAAACTTGTTAACAACTGGTCTATCACGCAGTTCGTGCATACGTTTGGCGGCTTATTTGAAGAATCACCATGGGTGGCTGAGCGTTCCGGGCTTTTACGACCGTTTGATTCATTTGAACAGATGATGAAAGTGATGAAGAACGTAGTTCAGGCATCGGATGACCAGGTGAAGTTGCAATTGCTTCGAAATCACCCGGATCTTGGAGCGCGAATCAGCATGAGCAGCAATTCCGTTCAGGAACAAGCTGGTGCAGGCCTTGATTCACTCTCACAAGAGCAATACAACGAACTTCAACAATTAAACAAAGCATATACAAGCCAATTCGGCTTTCCATTCATACTGGCTGTAAAAGGCCATACCGCAAGCTCCATCCTCGAATCCATGAGGCAACGTCATCGCCGAGGCAGGGAAGAAGAATTCGAGACTGCCTTGAGGGAAGTATTCAAGATTGCGGGCATTCGCTTGGAGCAGTGGCTCGCACAGATCGGTCATGAACATGAGTTTGTGAGCAAGCCAGCCGCAGTGCAGCAGCGGACCATGTATTACGGCAAAGGAGATGTGTGGATGTACCGTTCCTACGCCAAACCGTTGACGGGCATACAGTCCATTCCGGAATCGCCGTTCATGGGACGCAGCAATATTCTGTTTGGATTAAACATTAAGGTCGCTGTGCAGGGTGATGAATTCTTGCCTTCTTTTGCAGAAGGGGATAATTCGCTGGTGGTCGCAACTGATTCAATGAAAAATTTCATTCTGAAACATGCAGCGGATTATACAGGGGCAACGGTGGAAGGATTTCTTGCGCTGGTAAGCCGTCGTTTCCTGGAGACGTATCCGCAGATGAGCAAGGTTCAGATGACAGCGGACCAGATTCCTTTTGAAGATATACCCATTGGACTAGAAGGAAGTTATCGACCGAGTACGCTCGTATTTCGTTATTCACAGAATGATCGTGCGACAGCTGCCGTGGAAGCAGAACGAACAGGAGACTCGATCGAATTAAGCAACCATTTCAGTGGTGTAGCCGATCTGAGACTGATCAAGGTCAAAGGCAGTGAATTTGCCGGATTTATGCAGGATGAATATACCACTCTTCCAGAGACATGGGATCGACCGTTATTTATTTTCCTGAACATCAATTGGCGTTATGAAGATCCGAAAGATGGCATGGATGATCAGCGTGGACGGTATGTAGCGGCGGAACAGGTCAGAGATTTGGCTGCTGCGGTGTTTCATGAGTGTCGATCCGCTTCCATTCAACATCTGATCTACCAGATTGGACGAAGGTTGTTAAGTCGATTTGAGCAACTGAGTGAGGTTTCATTTGAATCCAACAATCGGACTTGGGAGACAGTGCTGGAGGAAGTGAAAGAGGGAGAAGGCAAAGTATTTACCGAACCGAGACCACCTTATGGATTCCAGGGTTTCTCGATGACAAGGGATGATCTGGGAACAGGCGGCCGTGACGCCGGGAAAGAAGGTGACGTCTAATGTCGATGTCTGATGGCCGAATTACAACACATGTGCTGGATACCTCCAAAGGTGTGCCTGCTGCGGGTGTTCGGATCGAACTGTATACCCTGAAGAGGGATGGAGAACAAGAAAACAAGACAAAAGTAGCTGAGTCGGTGACCAATGCGGATGGGCGTTTGGATGCACCGCTGCTGGATGGAGGCAAGTTGGAGCCAGCGATATATGAGCTTCAATTCCATGTCGAGAGTTATTACGCACATCATTCATTGGAGGAGCTGGGGCAGGCATTATGGACGATTGTTCCGATACGGTTTGCCGTATCTGATGCCTCAAGCCATTACCATATTCCATTATTGATTGCTCCAGGAGGTTACAGTACATACCGGGGAAGCTGAACATGCACATATCCGGTTCTGATTCAGGGGGAGGGTCATCCACATGACAACATTTGATACCATCATCCGGGGGGCCCGGGTGGTGCTGAGAGATCGGGTAGAGCAACTGGATATTGGCATTACGGGTGAGAAAATTACGGAACTATCCACGCGGCTGACCGCTGGTGAAGCGACTTGCATCATAGAAGCTGAGGGTCTGACAGTGATGCCAGGTGTCGTGGACATTCATGTACACTTCAATGAACCCGGACTCGCCAGTTGGGAGGGGTTCCGGTCTGGCTCGGCAGCCCTTGCCGCAGGGGGAATCACGACTTATGTCGATATGCCGCTTAACGGCGTACCACCAACCACAAGGCCGGAAGCATGGGACATGAAAATGAAAGCAGCTACAAACCAATCGTATGTTGATTATGCTTTCTGGGGAGGTTTGGTTCCCGGCAACCGGGATGAACTTGCTCCACTGGCACGGCTGGGGGCTGCGGGATTCAAGGCATTTATGTCCGAGCCGGGTGGAGATGGGGAAGACATCTTTGCCAGAGCTGATGACCATACGCTGCTGGACGGGATGAAAGAACTTGCAACATTAAACCGTGTGCTGGCACTTCATGCAGAGGACGAAGGCATCGTTGCCGAACTTGCTACGAGAAGCATCGCAGAGGGAAAGACGGAACCGATGGATTATATCCGGTCTCGTCCTGTGGAAGCTGAAGTCGTCGCGGTTGCCCGAGCGTTGAAATACGGCGAACAGACCGGGTGTGCGCTGCATTTTGTGCATATCAGCACCCGGGAAGCGCTGGATCTGATTGCAGCAGCCAAACGGCGTGGGCAAGACGTAACTTCGGAGACATGCCCTCATTATCTGACGCTGACCGAGAAGGATGTGGTTCGATTGGGTGCTGTAGCAAAATGCGCTCCACCTCTTCGCAGCTCTTCCGAACAGGAGCAGTTATGGGATGCACTGACTTCAGGATTGATTGATGTTATCGCCTCAGACCATTCTCCTTGCCCACCATCCATGAAACAATCGGATAACTTTTTTGAAATCTGGGGCGGCATATCCGGGGCACAAAGCACACTGCTAATCATGCTGGAGGAAGGACATCTTCAGCGAAATATCGACCTTCCGTTGCTCGGAAGAGTGCTCTCTCTGCAGCCTGCCAGAAGGCTTGGTCTGGAGAATAAAGGGGAGATTGCAATTGGCATGGATGCAGATCTGGTTCTGATTGACTGGGGTAAGAGCACGACCCTGAACACGGAAGATCTGCTCTACACGCATAAACAAAGCCCTTATGTGGGACGTACCTTTAAGTGTCAGATTGCAGACGTATTTTGTCGTGGGCAGCGCGTCTACAACTCGGAATCCGGGTTATCTCCTGTTCCTATCGGGCAACGCATTGCGGCTTATTCTTCTAGTCCCATCGAAGCGGGAACGGAGGAGACGCCATGACGGAGTCTGGAGTATACCGGTCATCCGGTACCAATAACGCACCGCTTCCTTTGCCAAATGTGGAACAGGTGGAGCTGCAAGCCATGCTTGACTGGCTGTCGACATATGGTGCGGATGCACAGGGCGGCGTCACACGGCTGTTGTATGACTCGGCTTGGTGTGAAGCACAAGGTGCCCTTGCTGCCAAAATGCAGGAAAAAGGGCTGTCTCCCGAGTTCGACCAGTCCGGTAATCTGTATGGCACACTGGAGGGCGAGGGTAAGGGATCAGCGACTGGTACTGAAGAATTACCAATCGTGACCGGATCACATATCGATACCGTGGTGTATGGTGGAAAGTATGATGGTGCCTACGGTGTGGTGGCGGGTGTCCTTGCTTTGGAGTATTTGCAGAAGCATTTCGGAGCACCGAAGCGCACACTTCAAGTGGTATCCCTATGTGAGGAAGAGGGGAGTCGATTCCCTTTTGCATATTGGGGCTCACGCAGTATAACAGGAACAACGTCTCTGCAAGATGTAGAGCATTTGAAGGATCAAGACGGCGTCACCTTTGCACAAGCGATCCGCGATGCGGGCTTTGGACCCGATAGTGCATATAGACCGGCCGCAAAAAAATATGGTGCCTTTATTGAGCTTCATATTGAGCAAGGTCAGGTTCTGGAACGTCTTGGACATTCGATTGGCGTTGTATCCGATATTGTAGGTCAGAAGCGGTTCAGTATCACCGTCAGCGGAGAAGCGAATCACGCGGGAACGACACCGATGTCCTGGCGCAAGGATGCATTAGCCGGAGCAGCTGAGATGATTACTGCAGTAAGGGATATTGCATTGCAAGCAGGAGAACCGCTGGTAGCCACGGTTGGGCGAATCACAGCCGATCCGGGTGTGGGGAATGTGGTTGCAGCACGAGCAGTGTTTTCACTGGATATCCGCCATATCCGGCAGGAGAGCATTGATCGCTGCTGGCAGGATATGCTCCAGGTTTTTAGTAAGATCGCAGCCGAGCAGCAGCTCGGACTGGACTGGGAAGAACATCTGTCGGTGACGCCCATTCCTATGAATGCAGAGATGATCTCAGACATCCAAGATACCTGTGAGCAGGAGCAGTTGTCCTATTGGCTAATGCCAAGCGGAGCGGGACATGATTCGCAGATTTTTCAGCCGGCTTGTCCGACAGCCATGATTTTTGTGCCGAGTCAGGACGGTATCAGTCATAATCCACTTGAATATACAGCTGAAGCAGACCTGATGCACGGTTTTCGGGTTCTGGTTCGGCTACTCTATAAATACGGTTACGGGAGTTGAATGCAGATGTCCAGCTATAAAGAGTTATCTCCGTCCTTGCGGACCATTATGACCCCGGGACCGGTTGAAGTTGATCCACGTGTACTCAGAGCATTATCCTTCCCGATCCTGGGGCAGTTTGACCCGGAGTTCACATCCTTGATGAACGAGACGATGGCGATGCTGCGTGAGTTATATATGACAGATAACGAGTGGTGTTATCCGGTCGATGGCACATCCCGTTCAGGCATTGAAGCGGTGTTGGTCAGTCTGATCCAGCCTGGTGACAAAGTTCTGGTTCCGATCTATGGACGATTCGGACATCTGCTGGTTGAAATCTCGGAACGCTGTGGTGCAGAGGTCGT
This sequence comes from Paenibacillus sp. CB74, assembly GCF_055687625.1. Lineage (NCBI taxonomy): Bacteria > Bacillati > Bacillota > Bacilli > Caryophanales > Paenibacillaceae > Paenibacillus > Paenibacillus sp. CB74. The sequence goes on from NZ_CM146009.1 coordinate 1,428,743, forward strand.
CTTTTTTGAAACGGAATGGGGAACGGTATTTGATCCGGAAGAGGTGATCAAGGCGATCCATGCCCATAAACCGAGTCTGGTTGCGATGGTTCATGGTGAGACTTCCACCGGACAGATGCAGCCCCTTGCCGACATTGGCAAAGCTTGTCGCGACCTTGATATTTTACTCGTCGTCGATGCTGTAGCAACCATTGGCGGGACACCGGTGGAGACGGATGCCTGGTATCTGGATGCGGTGATGGGCGGAACGCAGAAATGCCTGTCCGTTCCTTCAGGGATGGCACCTCTCACGTACAACAGTCGTGTGGAACAGAAGCTGATGAGCCGCAAAACTGTTGAACGTGGACTCCGAGACGCAACCAGTGCGCGGGCAGAAGGCCGCACCATTGCTAGTAATTATTTTGACCTGAGCCAGCTGCAGGATTACTGGAGTACGGCCCGGCTGAATCACCATACAGAAGCCACCTCCATGCTCTACGGTCTTCACGAAGGATTACGTATTCTGCTGCAAGAAGGGTTGGAAGCCAGGTTCCAGAGACATCTGATGAATGAACGTGCGTTGGTCGCCGGAATTCAGGGAATGGGACTACAACTGTACGGGGATATGTCCAGTAAACTTCCGGTGGTTACCTGTATTACGATCCCGGAAGGAATTGATGGTGAGTCGGTGCGCAGCATGTTGCTGAACGACTTCAGCATTGAAATTGCCAGTTCATTCGGACCGTTGAAAGGGCAAATCTGGCGGATCGGTACCATGGGATTCAGCTGCCAACGCAAAAACGTACTTCATGTGCTCGGAGCGCTGGAAGCTGTTCTATTGCGTCATCGACACGTATTACCTGCCGGTGAAGCAGTGCAGGCTGCTTTGGATGTGTATGCAGGGAAGGAGGGTGCCATATGTTAAACCAGATGCCAATCTCCAGAGAAGTCATGGTTACCACTCCTCATTATCTGGCGAGTGCAGTGGGAAGCTCCATCCTCCAGCAGGGCGGGAATGCTTATGATGCTGCTGTTGCGGTCAGTGCAGCACTGGGCGTGGTATATCCGCATATGACCGGACTTGGCGGGGATGCCTTCTTCCTGATTCATGATGGAGCCAGCGGTGAGATTACCGCCTATAACGGAAGTGGCCGCTCAGCCGCAGGCATTCATGCGGATACGTTCAAAGCGATGGGTATGAGTGCGATCCCTCAGCGGGGTGTGCTCAGTGCCATCACGGTTCCGGGAATGGTCGATGCCTGGTGGGAAGTCTGGTCCCGGTACGGTAAGTTAAGCTGGGGGCAACTGCTTGAACCTGCTGCGCAGTATGCGGAAAAAGGATGTCCTGTATCCCGGAATCTCCGCCTGTGGATGGAAAGGGATGAAGATTTCATTATGGGGCATACACCGCTGCGAGCGGTATTTGCCCCTAGGGGTACACTTTTGCAGGAAGGTGAGCTGCTGATCCAGCCTGAACTTGCTGCCTCGATTCGTCTGATTCAGACGGAAGGGCGAGATGCTTTTTATACAGGAGAACTCGCGGATCGTCTGACTTCGGCTATTCGTGAGGATGGGGGCATGCTTGCAGCAGCGGACTTTGCGGGTCATCAGGGAGAATGGGTGAAGCCCGTCAGTACGGGGTATCGTGGGTATGAGGTTCATCAGATGCCGCCCAATTCGCAGGGTTTCTCCATGCTAATGATGTTAAATATGCTCGAGCATATTGATCTGTCCTCGGTTGCACGTACCTCACCGGAATTCTATCATCTGATGGCGGAAGTGGTAAAAAAGGCGTTTCGTGATCGTGACCAATATCTGACGGACCCGGATTTCAGGGACATCCCGCTGGAACATCTGTTATCCAAGGATTACGGAGACCAATTGTGGAATGAGATTCAGTCTGCTCCACCTGTGGCACAGCCGTTTTTGTCCAAAACAATAGGTCAGGACACGGCGTATGCAGCTGTTGTTGATAACGAAGGCAATGCCGTTTCCTTCATTCAAAGCTTATATTTTGACTTTGGTGCAGCCTATGTCCCAGGGGATACGGGTGTTATCATGCAGAACCGGGGGTCGTTTTTCTCCTTGGACCCGAGGGATGCTAACGTTCTGGAACCCAACAAACGCTCATTCCACACGCTCATGCCGGGCCTTGTTACACGAGATGGCAAACCCTATATGCTCGTGGGTACACAGGGGGGAGAAGGCCAGCCGCAGACCCAATTATCGGTGCTTACCGGAGTGCTTGATTACGGGCTGAACATTCAGGAAGCAATCAGCTTGCCGCGTTGGGTGTACGGACGTACATGGGGCGAAGACGGCGATACGATGCGTGTGGAGAACAGATATCATGATGACGTATGTGCAACCCTTGCCCAGTGGGGACATAACGTTGAAGCGAGAGCACCTTGGGACGGTATTATGGGACAGTCGCAAGGCATTGTCATTCGTGAGGACGGCATGATTAGCGGCGCGGCAGACCCTAGAGGTGATGGTATAGCTATTGGATGGTAACAGACAGCGATCGGAAGGTTAATTTGTCATCGGAGTGCAAGTGTAAGTATGTATGAGTTGAACGATATAGACAGATACAGATAGGGGAGATTGGCATGGGAACGATCCTGCTGAAAGGCGCACAGCTTGTGACGATGAATGCAGAGGAAGAAGTGTTCATTGGAGATCTGTTGATCGAGGATAACAAAATCAAGGAGATTGCAACGCACATCGATGTTCAGGCTGATCAGGTCATTGATGCTCGCGGGAAAGTGTTACTGCCTGGCTTCATCCAGACGCATATTCATCTGTGTCAAACCTTGTTCCGTGGACGTGCGGACGATCTGGAACTGATGGATTGGCTCCGTCAACGGATCTGGCCGCTGGAAGCAGCGCATGATGAGGAGTCCGTGTATTATTCAGCAATGCTCGGACTTGGCGAATTGATCTCCAGCGGAACCACGACCATTCTGGATATGGAGACGGTACATCACACGGACTCGGCGTTTCAGGCGATGGCACAGAGCGGCATCCGGGTCATCTCCGGCAAGGTGATGATGGATCATGGAGACGAAGTTCCGGAACCTCTGCGTGAGAATACAGCAACTTCGCTGCAACAGAGTGTGGATCTGCTGGAGAAATGGAACGGATTTGGCGGAGGTCGCATTCAATATGCGTTCTGTCCACGCTTTGTTGTATCGTGTACCGAAGAATTGCTGGTAGAGGTCCGCGACCTGTCCAATAAATATCATGTCAAAGTCCACACCCATGCCTCCGAGAATCGCGGAGAGATTGAACTGGTAGAGCATGAACGTGGAATGCGTAATATCGTATACCTCGATCATATTGGTCTGGCGACCCCAAGATTGGTGCTGGCCCACTGTGTATGGCTGAGCGAGGAAGAGAAAGAGATCATCCGCAAGCGCGGAGTCAAAGTCACTCACTGTCCTGGATCGAATATGAAGCTTTCCTCTGGAGTAGCGGATATTCCGGATCTGCTGAATCGTCAGATCGCAGTTGGGATCGGGGCCGATGGTGCCGCGTGCAACAACAATCTGGATATGTTTCAGGAGATGCGCCTCACAGCGCTGATGCAGAAGATTCCTCATGGCCCTACAGTGATGGATGCCCGGACTGTATTGCGCATGGCTACCATGGGTGGTGCAGAGGTGCTCGGCTTGTCGAAGGAAATCGGCAGTCTGGAAGTGGGCAAAAAGGCAGATATGCTGCTGCTGGATCTCGATGATTTCCACACGTACCCTTCCTATGAGACGGATGTCTATTCACGCGTGGTCTATTCCGCAACACGCAGTTGTGTGGACACCGTAATTATCGATGGCAGCATTGTGCTCAAGAATCGCAAGATTCAGACAATTGATCGTGGTATTGTGCTGCGTGAGTCGGATAAAAGCATTGCGAGATTGATGAAGCGCATCTGATCGAAGGAAACGTATGCAATTCAGAAAGGATGGAGACCGATATGGAAATGCATGATCTGTGTACAATCGCAGCCCGTGAAATGCGCTGTGTGCTCGCAACAGCGATTAAGGTAGAGGGTCATGCTTACCGTAAGCAGGGAGTCTCTATGCTGTTGACCGAGGAAGGCCAAATGCATGGCAGTATCAGTCCGGGATGCCTGGAGAGTGATCTTCAGGCCCGGGTGAACCATGTGCTCGATACCAAGCAGATGGAGTTCGTGGAGTACGACATGCGTCCCGAGGATGATCTGTCCTGGGGGGAGACCATTGGCTGCGGCGGGCTCGTTGTTGTGCTGCTTGAACCTGTATGTGGTGAACTCCGATCTACGTTGCAGAAGATGCATGAGTGTTTGCAATCCGGCGCTGCAACAACGTTAATCCGAACATTTCATGATGATTACACAAGGGTTCAATATGGCTGGAAACGAGTTGAGCCTACGGAAAAGGGGCATCCAGTCTTGCGTCCTTCGCTCGTCCCTCCTCATGATCGCGTGACGAACAATAATCTAACTTCATTGCAGGTTGATGTACAACACAGCAGTGGGAATATCAAGCATGAACATGCCGCATTAACACAATATTCTCGCGATATACCTCGCCTAACGCTTGTGCCTGAAATGGTACCGGCTACGTCAAATGGATCTCACTCTTCCCCTCCGTCCGGTGATTCACAACATATCTCTGAGGCTGATATACCGACTAACGATGCGATTTCAACGAATCCCTGGGATCTCCCGCAGCAACTTACTTCGCAGTACACACCTAAACCTCGCCTGATTATCATCGGAGCCGGAAATGATGTTATTCCTGTTGCCAGACTCGCCCGGTCCGCAGGGTTCCGTGTAGTGGTAGCCGATTGGCGAGAGTCCTTATGCACCTCGGAACGGTTCCCTGGAACCGAACTCGTATTGGGTTTCCCATGTGAGATCATGCCTCTTTTAAACGTAAATAAAGGGGATTATTTGATTTTGATGAGTCACAATTTCCCCCGCGAACGTGAACTGTTAGAGATGTTAGTGGACTGTGAGTACGCGTATCTTGGCATTATGGGTTCCAAAACACGAACAGCCCGTCTGCTGGATGGTTTACCAGCGTTGAAAAATGTACATTCTCCCGTTGGTTTGAGCATCGGAGCAGACGGTCCCGAACAGATCGCCATCAGCATTGCAGCGGAATTGATCGCATGTAAACATAAGGTTTCTGCCTTGAGTACTGAGGTAGGGCAGAAGGGAAGCGTTGCACATGCGAATGACGGGCATCGTTCTGGCAGCAGGTAGGAGTTCTCGCCTTGGTCGGGATAAACTCTCGGTTGTCATGCCAGACGGGAGGTCACTGGCTGCATGGTCACTGGAAGCTGCGCTGGATTCAGATCTGGATCAGGTGATCTGTGTGGTCAAACCGGAAGATTCATTGGCTTGGTTGCCTGTAAAATGGATTGATTCTGCCACGTATGCGTATCATCCCACAGCGCGACTTCGAATTGTAGCCTGTGCTGACTATGCTTGCGGTATGGCCAACTCTCTTCATTCTGGCGTATTGTCGGCCATGGAGTACCAACCGGAGGGCATTCTCATGTTACTGGGTGATCAGCCTTTAGTAAAAGCGCAGGATATTAATCGGGTGACTACCGCACTGGCTACCCACAAGCTGAGTGACTATGTCGCAGCTACCGACGGTAAGGGAGGCAAGCCGCCCGTTGCTTTTCGCTCCCATATGTTCGGTCCTCTGTTGTCTCTGCATGGAGATGAGGGGGCACGCAAGATTATGCGCAGCGCTAACTATTCAGGTGTGCATGTGCCACTGTCTGAGACGAGTTTCTGGGATGCGGATACAGAACCGGAATTGGAACGCATTTTGAATCATGTATATGAATCGGGGCAGGAGACCATATAACAGGAGAAGATTAATGACCATGTATAAATTTATAACATAATGAGGTCAGCCAGGCAGTCTGGTTGGCCTGTTTGTCTTCTTTTTACGTGTGGTGAAAGAAACTTCATGTTAGCTTTCGATAGATGATAATGCATCAAGCACAAATAGAACGCAGGTTTTATACATTTATCCAAAACGATGTGAAGGTAATTGACGTTGCTGCTTAACTCTCATATGATTTGAAGAATTATCTGGATCAGACGGTTGAATGTCCTGCCCATGGAAGAGAGAGAAAGGGGATGCGGCGATGGTGACACCGGCATACGGTTCTGGAGCATTGCCATCCGTATGGCAGCCTGAGAACTTGCAAGAACTGCAAACGTTGAGAACTAGATTCAAGGGAATATGTTGTTTCACAGCAGGTGGAACATTACTGCGAACCCAGTGGGAGGGCGGCTTGGTTCCGGCGCCTGAACACATGATTAGCCTGGCTCGTATTCCTGAAATGAGCGGTATATCGAATCGTGAAGATGAGATCGTCATTGGCGCAATGACCCGTTTAAAGGAATGTGCTTCACAGGCGTTGCTGCATCAACTGCCGATCCTGCAAGAAGCGGTAAATGCAATTGCAGCTCCTTCCATTCGAAATGTGGCAACCATTGGCGGGAATATTGTGTCTGGAGTCGGGGATACCCTGACTGCTTTGCTCGTATATGATGCGAAGTTGCATTGGTTAACGGACAACGGAATTGAAATTCGAAGTGTGTCTTCGTGGCTTCAGGGTGGACCGGATGGCAGCCGTAATCCAGGGGACGTATTAATCTCGATTCATATCCCGATGAGACCGTCCTCTCTGCTTGATGTGGACAGTGGAAACAAGCCTGCTGCACGAGAGGTTTCCTTTTACCGCAAGCTGGGTCGACGGGAGACGTTCAGTGCATCGCTGGTGACGGTTGCGTTATACGGTGAGATTGATTCGGATCATCGCTGGACCAAGATTGCGATTGCGGCTGGTGGAGGCTCAGGCATGGCGATGCGACTTCTGGAGTCGGAACAACAGCTTCTTGGTAGCGAAGCTTCTGTCATGCAAGCGGCGACTCTCGCAACTGCTGTGGCTGATGAATTTACGACTTATGGCGATGCATTTGCAACGGAACATTATCGTCAACAGACCGCAGGCAACCTGCTTGGTGCAGGGCTATGGGAGGCACTTCACAAATAGATCAATGGGATCAAGCAAAGGGGGAGAGGGATTATGCTGCTGAATCGGAAACAGAGCGGGAAACGCTGGCACCTGCGGCCAGATGGGGCACCCAAGGTAACAGGTCAGCTTCAATATCTGACGGATATGACGCTGCCTGACATGATTCATGGCAGAGTATTGCGAAGCGAATATCCTTATGCTCGCATATTGTCTATAGATACTTCGGAAGCTGAGGCGTTGGAAGGTGTCTATGCGGTTCTGACCTCTAAAGATGTGCCTGGTCTGAATCGTTTTGGCATAGCAACCCCGGATCAGCCCGTGTTCTGCGAGGATATTGTCCGTTATGTTGGGGATGCCATTGCAGCGGTTGCTGCGGATTCCCCGGAACGTGCGGCACTTGCACTGGATGCGATTCGTGTAGAGTATGAGGAGCTCACGCCGCTGAATAGCACAGATGCTGCGTTGGCTCCAGACGCACCAGAGCTGCATGAGCATGGTCCAGGTAATGTGCTGTATCGGACGGAGATCAAACGTGGAGACGCCGAGCAAGCCTTTGCCACATGTGATCATATCGTGACAGAGACCTATTATACGCCACGCCAGATGCATGCGTACATGGAGACAGAAGGTGGCTTGTTTGTCCCGGATGAAGAGGGAAGGCTGAATGTATACGCGGCAACGCAACATGGCTATAAAGACCGGATGCAGCTTGCACGCATTATTGGCTGTCCTGAAGAAGATATTCGCGTGGTGTCTTCACCGATTGGTGGTTCATTTGGCGGAAAAGATGAACTTAACGTACAGCCTTATGGTGCACTGCTGGCCTTGAGATGCGGATGTCCTGTGAAAATGCATAATTCACGTAAAGAATCCGTGCGTGCAGGGCTAAAACGGCACCCCATGAAGATTGAAATGCAGACCGGTATGAGTCGAGAAGGTATCATACAAGCGCATCGTGTCCGTATTACAGCAGATACGGGAGCGTATGCCACACTGGGTGCACCCGTGCTGAACTTCTGTACCGAACATTGCCTTGGACCATACGCCATTCCGAATGTGGATGTGGAAGGTGTGTCTGTGTATACGAATAATGGATTGTCGGGTGAGTTTCGCGGATTTGGCGGGAACCAGGCGATTTTTGCCATGGAAGGCCAGATGGATCGGCTTGCAAAAATCATGAACATGGACCCTTGGGAGTTCCGCAGACGCAATATGAGGGAAAAGAATGATCCCGGACCGCTGAATCAACGTATTCTGGTTACGGATGGTCTGTCCCAAGTATGGGAGGCATTGGATCGCTCCGAACTGTGGCAAAAACATCAGCATCCCCCGGCAGATCCTTCTCTGCCGCCCTGGATCAAACGCGGTGTTGGAGCAGCGATTGCCATGCATGGTGCAGGGCTCGGTTATGGCATTCCAGACCCTGCGGGCGGCCGCTTGTCCCTGAATAACGAAGGCAAGATTGAGGTGGCATTCAGCTACGAGGAATTCGGTCAGGGACTCGTTGCAACGCTGGAAATTATGTTATGTGATCTATTCCAGTGCAATACATCCGATCTCAGTATCATTATTGGAGATACGGATCGTGTGCCGCACAGTGGCTCAAGTACGGCTTCACGTTCAACAACGATGGCCTGGATGGCCCTTCAACGTTTGCAGACTCCTTTTCGTTCCCGTGCTCTCGCTGTTGCGTCTGAGTTGTCGGGCATTCCGGCGGATGAACTGGTAACAGGACCTGGGGGGATATGGCGCAAAGGTCAGCTTCCTGCCGAAAGTTCAGAAGTAGAAACAGATGTGCAAGGGACAGGAAAGAGCGAGAAGAAAGTAGCATTGGCGCTGGAAGGCATAATTCAAACGTCTGAAGAAGCAGAAAAACTAGAGAAGGCTGAAAGAATTGAAGTGGCTGAGATCGTTGCTGGAGGGAATGAAAGTGATCAAATTGCTGAAAGTTATTTAGGTGCATCTCAATACCTGGCGAAAGAGGGAGTTTCATCAGGCTTCGTGATCTCGTATGCTGAACTCGCGACGCAGGGCGAAGCCGATGAATGGATTTTCGATACAAAGTTCGATTACCCAACTACGCCGGACAATGTGGTAGGCGGGCATTATTTGTATACGTATGCGGCGGTTGCGGCAGAGGTGGAAGTCAATACGTTGACTGGAGAAACCAAGCTGCTCGATACACGCCATGTCGTAGCGGCAGGTCCAGTTATCAACCCTATGGGCTATATTGGACAGATTGAAGGCGGCAGTGTCATGGCGCTGGGATTCACGTTGACCGAGGATGCGGTCATGCAGGACAGCCGTTATGTAACCACGAACCTTGACACGTATATGATCCCAACCATTCAGGATATTCATACCCAACTGGAGGTTGAAGCGATTGAAGACTTACCCGAAGGTGATGCGTTTGGACCGAGGGGGATCGGTGAGATTGGTTCCGTAGCGCTTGCGCCAGCCATTACTGCCGCAATACATCAGGCGACAGGTGTATGGGTTAACCGTCTTCCTGTACCGAGGGAACAACTGGTCAGACCTTTAAATGTACCTTTGCAGGAAGGAGTGAGCCCATCATGAATAAGCCACTTGAGAATCACTGGACAGCCATTGTGAATGGTGAACATAAACATCTAGAGATTGCGCAAACGACCCGACTTGTCGATGTGCTTCGGACTCATTTGCAACTGACGGGTACCAAAGTATCTTGCGAAGTTGGTCGCTGCGGCTCATGTATGGTTCTGATGGATGGAGAGCCTGTGAATTCCTGTCTTGTCATGGCTTATCAATGTGAAGGCAGTGACATTGTGACCATTGAAGGTCTGCATGGCGAGGAGAAAGGCACCCTGCATCCGATTCAACAAGCTTTTGTGGAGGAAGGAGGCTTCCAGTGCGGCTACTGTACTCCGGGCATGGTGATCTCAACCAAGGCATTACTGGATGCACATCCAGAGCCATCTCAAGAACAGATTGAGTCGGGGTTGTGCGGGAATCTGTGTCGTTGTACCGGCTATGGTGGCATTATTCGGGCGGTACGCAAGGCAGGGGAACGCTGTGCGATAAAGGAAACGTCTGCCGAAGAAACCGTTAGTTGAGTTGATGCGTAGGACGTATGCGTAGGCATAAAAACAAAAACAAGGAGAATTGAAAAATCATTCTTTGAAAGAGCATTCGATCCAGGAATGCTTTTTTACTTTTGTTTTATTTTTTTGGTTTTCTGCCAAGTACAATCATATAATGGGAGATGAGGTTTACGCCCGATTCTGGTTAGATAATGAACCGTTTTCGATTGTCATCAATATTGGTGAAATAATAGGAATATGGCATTCAAAGTACTGGTACAAAGGAATTTCAAATGTTTGCTTTAACCATATATTTACAAATATTGATGGGCGTGATATGTTTAAAATGAAAGCGCCATCATGAATGGGTTCATTGACATTTCATTATTATATTTTACATGGGAAGGAAGATGGAATGGATGAAAAATTTGCTCAAAAAGGCAACCGCAATGATGCTGGCATTGGCCTTGCTGCTTGGATTAATGACAGCGCCCGTTCATGCAGACACCCCACTGTTCACCATCGAAAGCGAAGATGCACAGCTCACCCCGGATCTTCAAGTGGTCACTTCGATCTATGGACAACCCAAGCCCGGATTCTCAGGGGCTGGCTTTGTCTGGATGCAGAACTCTGGCACATTAACCTTCACCGTTACTGTCCCGGAAACCGGCATGTACGCAATCTCCACACGATATATGCAGGAGCTCAGTGCGGATGGAAGGTCTCAAAATCTAATCGTAAATGGTGTTACAAAAGGTGCGTACATGCTGCCGTACACGACTACATGGTCAGACTTCGATTTTGGCTTTCACAAGCTGAACCAGGGTAGCAATACGATTGAGCTGAAGGCTGGCTGGGGCTTCGCGTATTTTGATACTTTTACCGTGGATTATGCGGATCTGGACCCCCTGAATGTACAGCCTATTCTAAGTGATCCTGAGGCCACACCGGAAACGCAGATTTTGATGAACTATTTAACGGAGGTATATGGTAACCATATTATTTCTGGACAGCAAGAAATCTACGGAGGAGGGAATGACGGAGATTCAGAACTTGAATTCGAATGGATTCATGATCTGACCGGAAAGTATCCGGCTATTCGCGGCTTTGATCTGATGAATTACAATCCGCTGTATGGTTGGGAGGACGGTACAACCGATCGCATGATTGATTGGGTGAATAATCGTGAAGGTATTGCAACAGCTTCCTGGCATATCAATGTACCCCGCAATTTCAATACGTATGAACTAGGGGACTTTGTTGATTGGAAAGAAGCAACGTATAAGCCAACCGAAACGAATTTTAATACAGCGAATGCGGTCATTCCTGGTACTAAAGAGTATCAATACGTGATGATGACCATTGAGGATCTGGCAGAACAACTGCTGATTTTGCAGGACAACAACGTGCCGGTTTTGTTCCGTCCGTATCATGAAGCGGAGGGCAACGGCGGACTGAACGGGGAAGGCGCATGGTTCTGGTGGGCTTCAGCAGGCGCAGACGTGTACAAAGAGCTGTGGGATATGCTCTATACCGAACTTACGGAGACGTATGGCTTGCACAATCTGATCTGGACGTACAACAGCTATGTATATAGTACTTCTCCGGCCTGGTATCCGGGTGATGATCAGGTGGATCTCGTCGGATACGACAAATACAATACGATCTACAACCGTGATGACGGTTTGTCGGGCGTGCCCAATGAGGATGCGATTACCTCGATTTTCTATAAGCTTGTTGAGTTGACAGGTGGTACGAAAATGGTAGCGATGACGGAGAATGACACGATTCCAAGCGTGAAAAATCTGACAGAGGAGAAATCAGGATGGCTGTACTTCTGTCCTTGGTATGGCGAGCATCTGATGAGTTCTGCATTTAATTACCCGGCAACACTGAAAACGCTTTATCAAAGTGATTATGTCATTACGTTGGATGAGCTGCCGAATTTAAAGGTTAACAGTCCTAACCCCAGCGCATCCATTACACCTGCAAACGTCGAATTTGACAAATATGCACCCAATCAAGCCGACAAAGCCGTAACGGTGAATGCAAATGGTAATACGCTGACCGCTCTTCGGGCCGGCAACCATGTGTTGACCGTAAATACGGACTATACCCTGAGCGGAAGTACGCTGCTGCTGAAAAAAGCTTATCTGGCGACACTACCCGTTGGCGAGCATTCGATTGTTCTGGATTTTATTCAAGGCCAGGACCCTGTGTTAAAAGTCAAAATCGTGGATTCAACACCGAGTACCGATGCTGTGATTTCACCTGTGAATGCAACATTCGATAAAGCGACGAATTACGCGCAAGATATGAATGTGTCTCTCACCTTGAATGGCCGTCAGCTTACAAGCATCACGAAGGGGAATGTGACGCTTGTAGCGGGTCAGGATTATACGGCATCCGGCGCTGCTGTTGTGTTGAACAAATCCTATCTTGCCACGCTGCCGCTGGGCCAAAACGTATTGACCTTTCACTTCAATGGAGGAAATAACGCTGTATTAACAGTGAACGTAGTAGACAGTACAGTTACTGTGCCTGCCGGAGATATGACAATTCAAGCGTTTAACGGCAATACAAGTGCATCCACCAACGGAATATCACCCAAATTCAAATTGATCAACTCTGGTGATTCGACCATTCCGTTGAGTGAGGTCAAACTTCGGTATTACTATACGATTGACGGGGAAGAAGCTCAGACGTTCTGGTCGGATTGGGCCAGTATGGGCAGTGCGAATGTAACCAGCCAATTCGTTAAACTGGAGACGCCAGTTGCCGGGGCAGATTATTATCTTGAAGTGGGCTTTACAAGTGCAGCGGGAACATTGAATGCAGGGCAGAGCGCAGAGGTTCAAGCTCGCTTCTCCAAAAACAATTGGACGAATTACACCCAGACTAATGATTACTCGTTCAAGGCATCTGGCAGTCAGTTTGCAAACCATGATAAGGTTACAGGGTATGTGAATGGTCAGCTGGTATGGGGAATTGAGCCGTAAGGAAGAGAGAACATTGAGGGGCTGGATCAGGGGGTTAACCTCTGATCCAGCCTTTTATGATGTAGACGGTGTACATTCGTTAGACGGAATGTTCTTTTTCGCGCTCAGTACGTGATGATATATCCAAGTCTGTTAATAGGCGATCTATGATCTTATTCGTATGGCCCATGATGAACTGAAGAAGCAGACCTGCGCAACATACAGTTAATAATGTACCAAGCCCGATCGGTCCGCCAAAAAGGAATGCCAGCATCAAAAATACAAAGTAAATCAATGTTCTCGATACAAATAAGGGCGTTCGCGTGATTTCGTGCAGAATTAAGGTTAAGCGGTCAATTGGAATGGGTGCGAAATTGGTCTGTAAATAGATGGCCGTGCCGATACTTATGATCACTAATCCAATGACAAAAGTCATTAGTTTGCTGTACCAAACTTCGGGCGTGATTAAAGATTCAGATACATATAGCCATAGATCAATCCCCACACCAGTAATGAATGCGGTGACGAGCCCCAGAAACTCGGGTTTTTGCTGCTTCAAAAGCGAATTGCATCCAATTAATAAGAGTGCAATGATGACCTCCCAGCTTCCTACACTTAGCCCTACATGTTGGGAAAGCCCCACCAGAAGTGCATCAAACGGTGAGGTGCCCAGTTCAGATTGGATGGTAAGGGAAATGCCAAGCGTCAAGATGAGAATACCTGCGACAAAAATGACATATTTCAATTCATTCAACCTCTTTTTGAGATTTTTTTGTTGCAAATACAACAAAAATAAGATAAATTCAATGTAATCCTTTTTTATTGCATTTGCAACAAATGATTCATGATTAACTTGTTAAAGGAATGTGAACCTAAATGACGATTCGTATAGACATATGTACCATTGAACATGTATGTGAACTGCAGGAGATTAGTTATGAGACGTTTAATGAAACGTTTGAAGCGCAAAATTCATCCGAAAATATAAATGCTTATCTGGAAAAGGCGTTTAATCGGGAACAATTAGAAACGGAACTGTCCATGGCGGATTCGCAATTTCTTTTTATTTATATCAACCATGAACTTGCAGGGTATATGAAAGTAAATATCAATGATGCGCAATCTGAGAAGATGGGCGTTGAATCCCTTGAGATTGAGCGGGTATATATCAGAAAAGAGTTCCAAAAGCATGGCCTTGGTAAAGTATTGCTCCATAAAGCCATAGAGATGGCAACAGAACATCACAAAACGAGTATCTGGTTAGGGGTGTGGGAGAAAAACGAAAATGCCATCGCCTTTTATGAAAAGATGGGGTTTGTACAGACTGGAGCTCATGCTTTTTACATGGGAGATGATGAACAAATTGATTTGATAATGACCAAAACGATACTGTAACTGGTTCATTGAGGGGAAAGCTTGGGAGAAAAAATGCTAATTAAGCAGAATTCTTTCGGGCTTTTTTATGTTTTGCCAGAACCGTTGAATAATAAAATGTAGAAATGGACGAGAAACATTTCATAATAAATATTATGTAAACTTATTATTTTCGATGACCATTATAAGCTGCATCTATGGCATTAGTAAAAGTTAAAGTCCTGATTAATACATAATTGGCAGTATTGTTTAGCTCAATATCCCTCAAGGGAGCAGGCTGGTCTCAAGGTATGTTATTACAATGTATTAGTTTATTTCTGCGTTTGGACAGCCAGTTGAAAATCGTTTTCGTTTGTCGTCTAATAGATCGTGTTACGTTCTTAATAATCACTATATTAGTTGTACATACACTATGTTAAAAGAACTTCTTGCGCATGAAAAGGGCGTGCTAATTCATCATGTTAAACTATTTGGTTTTAGACGCGGAAAATGGAAAATAAAATTAATATTTTAAGTGAAAATCAGGCGAATAAGGCTCTTGAAACGAGCCAAAAAAAGGACTGAAATCAATCAAAATATTAATTGGATAAATAAGGGATAAATCGTTCGAAAGGCGCTGCTGCGCCGATTACAGATCAATTTCATATAGATTTGCGATGGATTTAGTGGCGCTTTCACGATATGCTTTTGGAAATTGGAAAGGAAGTGGGAAAAATGGAACGCGAACTGGCGTTGGAAATTGTCAGAGTAACAGAATTGGCTGCGTTAGCTTCAGCACCCTGGATGGGACGAGGTGACAAGAACAGTGCAGATGAAGCGGCTACTTTGGCCATGCGCGCCATGTTCGATTCCGTGTCTATTCGCGGCACGGTGGTAATCGGTGAAGGAGAAATGGATGAAGCACCCATGTTGTACATCGGCGAGGAAGTGGGCAACGCTGAGGGGCCTGAGGTTGACGTGGCTGTAGACCCGCTCGAAGGTACAGAAATCGTGGCCAAAGGACTAAACAACGCTCTATCGGTTATTGCAGTGGCGGGAAAAGGTAACCTGCTCCACGCACCGGACATGTATATGGAGAAATTGGCGGTAGGACCTGCACTTGTAGGCAAGGTCAGCATTGAAGATCCGGTTGAAGTCACACTGGAGAAAGCCGCTACCGCATTGAACAAAAACATCTCGGATCTAACGGTGATGATTCTGGATCGTGTGCGCCATGAGAGCACAATTAAAACCCTGCGCAAGGTAGGCGTGCGGATCAAGTTCCTCAGTGACGGTGATGTGGCGGGTGCAATGGCACCAGCCTTCCCGGAGGCAGGCATTGATCTGTATGTCGGTTCTGGAGGAGCGCCAGAAGGAGTGCTGGCAGCCGCAGCGTTATCTTGCCTTGGGGGCGAGATTCAAGGTCGCCTGATGCCTGCCAACGCCGACGAATTCCAGCGCTGCCTGCAGATGGGGATTGATAATCCATACAAAGTGTTAACGATGCAGGATATGATCGGTACGGAGGACGTCATTTTTGCCGCAACGGGAGTGACGCCAGGTGAGATTCTGGGAGGGGTACGGTATCTTGCAGATGATCGCGCCGAGACGGATTCGATTGTCATGCGTGCCAAAACCAAAACCATTCGTTTTATTCGTTCCCAACACTTCTTACCTAACAAAGAAGTGCTGCACAAGGTAAGACAGCTCCAATCCACGCCAGAACCATCGGACCGCATTCCGAATCTTGTGAAAACGATGGAGCAGGCTGAGTTTAGTCAATCCTCCGTTGATCATGGCGTTACAACCACGTTGTGAGCTGGACTCTCCATAATTGAACAAATAGGATCAACTGAAATCGTTGTATTGAGTGTTGATAAGTAACTTGAACCCCTAAGATTACAGGTGCTTGAATCATTGAAAGTACCATCTCTGGTAAGATAATAATGAGGGCTTGGATTAATCCACAGCCCTCATTATTTTTTGTGTTAAAAGCATTGACAACGGTTACATGGCATGAGAAAATGTACGCGCGTACATAAATATCGATTTTTAACCATTGTATGATGAGTTATATAAGTTGAACTAATCATTTACACGATAACGGAGAGGACAGAAAAAAACTGGAAAAGCGAAGCGTTCGCCTTTATCCCCGGATTTTCCCTTTATAAAAGGGAATCAAAAAAATCTGGGGATAACAGCGATTGGAAGGTTATTCTGTCATCGTAGTGTCAGTGTAAATAATCGTTAGTTCAACTTATATAAAAGGGGGTGAAATCCATGGCATCTCGTAAAGAAGTGGCTGATCTTGCGGGTGTTTCCGAGGCAACGGTCTCCCGGGTGCTTAATGGGGTAGGTCCTATTAAAGAAGAGACACGCCGCAAGGTTCTTGAAGCTTCCGAACAGTTAGGCTATGTGCCCAGCGCTCTTGCTCGCAGTTTTGCCAGAAGTAAAAGCGGGAACCTTGGCGTGGTATTACCTTATGTTCCGAAGGCGCATCTGTTCTCGGCGTATTTTTTCTCGGAAATGCTGAGTGGGATTGGAAGCAAAGCCAGAGACCATGGCATGGATCTGCTGGTTATGTTCCGGACCCCCGGTGAAGTGATGAATTATACGGATCTGTTCCGGCGTCAGAAAGTGGACGCTTGCATTATCCTTGGTGCCAGAGATGAACATGAAGAACTGGCAGCCATGCAGCAGCTTCACCAGGAAGGACACCCATTCTGTGTCATGAATCAGCATTTTGAGGGCCAATCATTCACGGAAGTGGATGCGGATCATGTGGAAGGAAGCAGGCTTGCCATACGTCATCTTACGGATCAGGGGTATCGTCAAATCGCTTTTCTCAATGGTCCGGACAGCTATTCAAACAGCCAGGAGCGAATGGAAGGTGTCCGTCTTGGCCTGCAAGAAGCAGGTATGGAGCTGGACCCAAGTCTGTTGCTTGAGGGGAATTATAGCAGACGAAGTGGCATTGAGGCGGCAGCGATTGTAGCAGATCGCCTACATGAGATTGATGCTGTATTTGCGGCCAATGACCGGATGGCCATTGGGGTCATGCATGGTTTGCGTGAGCGGGGAATAGGGCCTGCGGATTTTCCGGCATTTGTGGGTTATGACGACTCCGATGCCGCCGAGATGGCGGTTCCGCCGCTGAGCAGCGTCAGGGTTCCATTTTTTGAGATGGGTGAACTTGCAGCATCGAAGCTTTTGCATAGCTCTGTTGGTGACACACATAATGCGAATAACTCTGTTGTAGCGGTAACCGAATCAGCGAGAGCGTTGTTGCCTACCGAACTGATCATCCGTGCTTCTTCTATCCGTCAATAGTTTATTGGTACACATATTGAAAGACTTTTTAATATTCCAAAGGAGGAAATGACCATGTCAAATCGTCTTCGTGTCGGAATGGTTGGATACAAATTTATGGGGAAGGCCCACAGTAATGCCTATCGCAGTCTGCCGATGTTTTTCCCGTCTGCTCCGCTGCAGCCTGAGATGTCTGTGATCTGTGGACGTAACGAGCAGGGAGTGCAGGAGGCAGCGAATCAGTTCGGCTGGTCCGAAAGTGTAACGGATTGGCGCGAACTGGTGAAGCGGGATGATATCGATCTGATTGATATTAACGCGCCAAGTGATGCCCATAAGGAAATTGCGTTGGAAGCAGCCCGTCAGGGCAAGCACCTTTTTTGTGAGAAACCACTGGCTCTGTCCCTCGCGGATTCGCGTGAGATGCTTCAGGCCGCAGAGGATGCTGGAGTCGCACATATGGTCGGGTTCAACTATCGTTTCTCACCAGCGGTACAATTAGCGAAAGATCTGGTGGAGAGCGGACGACTGGGTAAAATCTATCATTTCCGTGCGTTTTTCCTTCAGGACTGGATCATGGATCCTTCGTTCCCGCTGGTATGGCGTTTGCAAAAAGAAGTGGCAGGCTCCGGTTCCCATGGGGATCTGGGTGCACACTTAATCGATCTGGCTCGTTTCCTCGTTGGTGAATTCCAGGAAGTTATCGGTATGAGCGAAACATTCATCAAAGAACGACCGCTCGCAGCCGAGATGACAGGACTGAGCGCTAAGGGCAGTTCGAATGCGGATGCACCGAAAGGAGAAGTGACCGTTGACGACGCGACGCTGTTCCTGGCACGATTCGCAGGAGGTGCATTGGGCAGCTTTGAAGCAACACGCTTTGCAGCGGGACATCGCAGTACGAACTCGTTTGAGATTAATGGCAGTCTCGGCAGTGTACGCTTTGATTTTGAACGGATGAATGAACTGGAAGTGTATTTTACCAAGGATGAAGAGGACGTACAGGGATTCCGCCGTGTACTGGCAACTGATCCTGCACACAAATATGCCGAAGCCTGGTGGCCTGCCGGACATACGATTGGATTCGAGCACACGTTCACACATGAGATGCTGGAGCTGGTGACAGCGATCTCTGAAGGACGACAACCATCACCGAGTTTCCACGATGGGGTCGCTTGTCAGGCTGTACTGGAAGCGGTGGAACGTTCGGTGACGGAGCGGCGCTGGGTGACGCTTGAAGAAATGTAAGCAAAGATGGACAGCGAGACAGTGACGTCAGGAATAGAGTAGAACACAACTAATATATCCGAAAGCGAGTGATAAAACGATGAGTAAAGCACTGATTGTATGGGGCGGCTGGGATGGTCATGAACCGGAGCAGGTAGCAGCGATTTTTGAACGTATTTTGAAGGAAGAGCAGTTCGAGGTTGAAGTCTCAAATACGTTGGAGTCTTATGCAGATGCAGAGAAGCTGATGGGTCTGGATTTGATCGTGCCATTGTGGACGATGGGGCAGATTGAGCAGGAACTGGTCAATAACGTATCAGCGGCTGTTCAGAGCGGTGTGGGCTTGGCTGGTCTTCATGGCGGGATGTGTGATGCCTTCCGAAATAACGTGGACTGGCAGTTTATGACGGGTGGACAATGGGTTGCCCATCCAGGTAACGATGGTGTGGAATACATGGTGAACATGAAACGTGGCTCCAGCCCGTTATTGGATCATATTGAAGATTTTCAGGTGAAAAGTGAACAGTATTACCTGCACGTTGACCCGGCCGTGGAAGTGTTAGCCACAACTCGTTTTCCAGTGGTAAGTGGTCCGCATGCAGCGAATGGACCGGTAGATATGCCTGTTGTCTGGACGAAACGATGGGGAGCAGGACGGGTATTTTACAACTCACTGGGACACCATGCAGACATTGTAGACATGAAACCTGTGACTGAAATGATGCGCAGTGGTTTCAAATGGACAGCAGCAGGCAAAGAGCTTGCCAAGAGTCGAGTAAGTACAGCAACCGAAGTGTATACAGGTATGGCGGACAACCAGAACTAATGAGATCGTAGTCTGATTGCAAACGTAACTTCAGTGTCAACAATTCATCCTCAATGGATAAACCATTTCTGATCCACGGCGAAGGGAGCCCCAGGCATGAAAACAATGAAAGTAGGCATTATTGGCTGCGGTAAAATCAGCGGTATATATATGGAAAACTGTCACCGGTTCGAGGTGCTGGAACTTGTTGCTGTTGCGGATATTGATCGGAAACGTGCAGAGGAGCAGGCTGCAGCCTATAACGTGCCAAACGTATACAGCGTGGATGAAATCTTGGCTGATCCCGAGATTGAGCTGATCATCAACCTGACGATACCTTCCGTTCATGCGGATGTATGCTTGCGGGCACTCGAATCAGGCAAACATGTCTATGTGGAGAAACCGCTCGCAGTTACCCGTGAGGAAGGTCAGGCTGTGCTCGAAACAGCGAAGCGTAAAGGACTGCTCGTAGGCTGCGCACCAGAGACGTTCTTTGGATCAGGCATCCAGACTTCACTTCAATTGGTGGAGGAAGGAGTGATCGGCAAGCCAGTGGCGGCGACCGCATTTATGATGAGCCGTGGTCATGAGCACTGGCACCCAGATCCGGAGTTTTATTACGCGTCAGGCGGTGGGCCAATGTTCGACATGGGTCCGTACTACCTCACGGCATTGGTTCAACTGATGGGGCCGATCAAGTCCATTGCGGGCATGACAGGTAAAGCCATGGAAGAGCGCACGATTACGAGTGAGAAAAAGAGAGGCCAAGTGGTTCCCGTCGAAATTCCAACTCACGTCACGGGTCTGTTGCAGTTTGAGCAGGGTGCCATTGGCACGCTGATTACGAGCTTTGACGTATTTGGCGGAAGTGCACTGCCACCGATTGAGATATATGGCACGCACGGTACTTTGCAGGTACCTGATCCCAACACCTTCGGCGGTCCTGTTCGTTACCGCTTGCTGGGTGAACAGGAATGGACGGAAGTTCCGCTTCTACCAGGGTATCAGGAAAATACTCGCGGCATTGGTGTGGCAGATATGGCCTATGCAGCTCATAGCGGACGTGCACATCGGGCGAGTGGGGAACTGGCATACCATGTTCTTGAGGCCATGTGGGCATTCCACGATTCATCCGACGAACAGACTTTCTACCAGATGAAAAGCTCGTGTCAGCGCCCGGTTGCATTGCCAGCGGATCTGCCATTGTATACATTGGATAAGTAAGATAGCCATTATTGTTTATGTCATAACGAATAGCCCCTTTTCCTGCAAATCAGGAAAGGGGCTATTTTTTATTAAATCCAAGAAATCTGGGGATAACTGCGATCGGAAGGTTGTTCTGTCATCGGAGTGTCCAGTGTAAATATTCTTTGGTAAAACTTATATAGTCATTTACGGCTCGAATCCAGCCTGACTGATCCAGATTTCATCCTCGGCAAAATAGTCTTTCATCCGCTCAACGACGATCTGATACGCATCTGGATGATACCAGTCCGCCATCCCCACTTGCTGGTAGAGCGACTCCATGCCGAGTCGCCGGGTGCGCTTGCCTTCACTGCCATCGCCCATGAAATAATCGTCAATGCATACACGCTGAACGAGAGGTCTCAAGATGGCTGCAAAATCCTCACTGCTGGGTAATACGGGAGCAATCGCAACCTGTGTGGGTATTCCGGCATCCCGCAACTGTTCCAATGCACGTAATCGGCCTGCAATCGGTGGAGCAGAAGGACTGAAATGTTTGCGCATATCGTCCAAATCCGTCTCGACAGTCATACTGACCCGAACCCGGTCTCCTAACTGTAGTAAGAGATCTATATCTCGGGTAACGAGGGGACTGCGGGTTTGGACCAATACAAAATCGGGCGGATACTGTACCATCGTTTCAAGCAATGAACGCGTGATACACTCCTTGTACTCAGCGGGTTGATACGGGTCTGTACTGGATGACATGAACAGCGTGACTTTGCCTTTCGCCAGGGCACGCTGCAATTCTTTGGCGAACACTCGGGAGGCCTCCTGTTTCACATCAACCCAGCTCCCCCAATCCTCTTTGCGAAATAGAGAGACTGGCATCTGTCTGACATAACAATAGGAACAACCGAAGGCACAGCCTGTGTAAGGATTCAACGTATGTGTATATCCATTAAGGAAACCTGTTCCTTTGTTCAGTAACGTTTTGGGTACTTTGTAAGAAAGGTTGGTTTTCATGAGTTGTCATACCTTTCGCGGTAATGTGCAGGTGTAAGACCTGTGTGTTTGCGAAATACAGTAATGAAATAAGCCGAGTTAGGTATACCGACCTGGCGTCCAATATCCGTGACGGTTAGTCTGGTATGTTCAAGCAACTTCCGGGCTTCGGTCACTCGTTTATCCTGAATATATTGAACCGGTGTGCGGCCTGTAATCCGCTTGAATACACGATGCAGATGATAAGGGCTGCCGTGACTCACGGTGGCAAGGACATCCAGGGTTAGCGGTTCGGCGTAATGATGTTCAATGTAATCGGTGATCCCATATATCCACTCCTGATCAGGTACCCGCTCCCCTGTAGGTTTGCAACGTTTGCAGGGCCTGAACTTTCGTGCCAACGCTTCTTCAACACGTTGAAATATCAGCACATTTTCAGCTTTGGGTGCTCTGGACTTACAGGAAGGGCGGCAGAAAATGCCTGTTGTCTGCACACCGTAAAAGAACGTTCCATCATAAGAATTATCGTTGTGGATGATGGCACGCCAGTATTTTTCATCTATCGATTTGGGCAGTATGCGATCTTGATCCGGACTTTCCATGGTGATCACCTCATCTCTAATTATACCCCTGATTCCAAGGGATTGACGAAGTTTCAGCTTAAAAAGCAAGATATCAATACCGGGATACCGTACCTTTCTTCAATCTGAATGAAATATGAGCTACAATATACAAGATGGTATAAAAGGTTATATAGGTTCAACTAAACTTTCTACACGAGAACGGAGAGGACGGAAATAACGTGAAGAAGCGAAGCGTTCGCCTTTATCCCCGGATTTTCCCTTTGAAGAAGGGAATTAAAAAAAATCTGGGGATAACAGCGATCGGAAGGTTATTCTGTCATCGGAGTGGTAAGTGTAGATACTTTAGTTGGATTCATATAGAACTCAAATGAAATTTATAGATGAAAGAGGTAGGTAGGCATGGTTCGTTTTGGCGTAGTGGGTACCAACTGGATTACAGAAAGGCTTCTTGAAGCCGCAGCACAGGTTGAGGGATTCAAATTAACTGCCGTGTATTCAAGAACTGAAGAAAAGGCTAATGCATTTGCAGATAAATATAATGTTGAGCATCGCTTCACCGATCTGGAAGAGTTGGCGGCAAGTGATGTGATCGATGCAGTCTACATTGCAACACCGAATACGGTTCATGCAGAGCAGGCTGAACTTTTTCTGAGAAATGGCAAACATGTATTGTGCGAGAAACCTCTGGCTGCAAATAGCGCCGAAGTTCGGAGTATGATCGATACAGCACAAGAACATCAGGTTCTGCTTATGGAAGCGATGAAATCTACTCTTGTTCCCCAGTTCAAAATGGTGCAGGAAAACCTGCATAAAATCGGTCCTGTCCGCAAATACGTAGCAGGATACTCTCAGTATTCTTCGCGTTACGACAAGTACAAAGAAGGGATTGTCCTGAACGCGTTCAAGCCTGAACTCGCCAATGGTGCGTTAATGGATCTCGGTGTATATTGTCTCTATCCGTTGATTACATTGTTTGGTGCACCTAACCGTGTCCAGTCTCAAGCGATGATGCTGGAATCTGGCGTGGATGGACAAGGGAGTGTGCTTCTGGATTATAATGGGATGGATGCGGTCGTTACCTATTCCAAAATCTCCAACTCTCATGTACCAAGCGAAATCATGGGGGAACTGGGCAGCATCATCATTGACAAGATTGGTTCACCAGAACATGCAGAGATACGATACAATGACGGTACGGTGGAGCAACTCACAGTCGAACAAAACCATCCGGCGATGTATTATGAAGTGGAGGAGTTCGTGAATCTGGTTCAGGAAGGCCAGATGGAGTCCAGTATGAACACGTATGAACGCTCTTATGTTACGATGCAGGTCATGGATCAGATTCGGAAGCAGATTGGGCTTGTGTTCCCTAACGATTGATTCCAAAACAGGAAAGGTAGCTGAGACGAGATGAGCAGAGATGAGCAGAGCAACATTAGAGATGATCAGAAGAACAGCAGAGAAGATAACCGTGCCAATGATTCTGGTGGTTTGGAATTGTCACAGATTGTCTTTATAGGAAGAACCTTCGAGGAATATATGAAAATGTTCAACTTAACAGTAGAGGAGATTACTGGCAAGTCGATTCTGGATTGTCCCGGCGGAGCATGTTCGTTCAGCAGTCAGGCGCGCAAGTTGGGTGCAGACCCCATAGCGGTAGATATTGCCTACGAATACGGGATCGACGAGCTTGAAGTAAAGGGATATCAGGATATTGAGCATACGATGAAACAGATGGAACCCGTGCAAAACATATATGTGTGGGATCAATTTGGATCAATCCAGGGGTTAAAGCAAGAGCGAACTCGTGCCATCACAGATTGCATCGCAGATATGAGAATGTTCCCTGACCGTTATGTGGCGTCTGTGCTCCCGGATCTTCCTTTTGCCGATGAACAATTCGATCTGACGTTATCCGCTCATTTCCTGTTTACGTATGCGGATCGATTGCATGTTGATTTTCATGTTGCAACCGTAATGGAGCTGCTGCGTGTGAGCAAACGAGAGGTTCGCATTTTCCCAACAGTGGATCTGTCTGGCGAACGTTACAAGCACATGGATGAATTAAAATTAATACTCGAACAGCGTGGATACGCCGTTTCCGAAGAACCAACGTCATATGAGTTTCAACGGAATGCTCACACCATGCTTCACATTGTTAAATAGAATTGAACAAGATAGGAGGTTTTTCGGATGAATAAAGTCCTTATACTTGGGGGTACACGCTTTTTTGGAAAACGTCTCGTGGATCACTTACTGTGGGAAGGGAAGTCGCAGATCACAGTCGCCACTCGTGGTAAAACGGATGTCGACTTCGGACCCGAAGTGAACCGGATCAAGATGGATCGTGAAGACCCGGAATCTCTGGCAGAGGTTGCGCAGACAGACATGTGGGATGTCGTGTACGACAATATCTGTTATACACCAGATGCGGCAAAATCGGCATGCGAGGCATTCGCTGGGCGAACCAAAAGATACGTTTTGACATCCACACTCTCGGTGTACGGTGATCCCAGACCTGGATTTAAGGAAACGGATTTTGACCCGTATACATATCCATTACAGTATGGGAGTGCGGAGGATTTTTCGTACGGAGAAGGTAAACGGCTTGCAGAGGCTGTCTTTTTTCAGGAAGCGGATTTCCCGGTCGTAGCGATGCGTATTCCAATTGTACTCGGGATTGATGATTATACGAGAAGACTTCATTTTCATATTGAACATGTGCAAAAAGGAAAACCGATTGGCATGCCAAATCCGGATGCAGAGATTGGATTTATCAATTCCACCGAAGCGGCAAGATTCCTTGCTTGGCTTGGACATTCGTCCATTACCGGGCCGGTGAATGCAGCCTCCAAGGGTGCGATTACGTTGTCAGCCATGATACATCTGATCGAGACGGTCACGGGCATGCAGTCCCAGATCCTCACAGAAACGGTGAAAGAGGATATGTCACCCTTTGGAATTGAGCAATCATGGACGATGGTGACGACCAAGGCAGAACAAGCTGGATATACGTTCGAACCTCTGATGGACTGGTTCCCAGGACTCGTTCGTGAGGTCGCTCTCGCATTACAGTCAGAGCGGTAGAAATATCGCATTGGATAGAACTGAAATACCACGGAATGAACATAAAGAGGGTGCAACCAGAGCGTAATCTCTGGTGCACCCTCTTTATGTTGTACTTTTTTTCAGAATTTGAACGTGACTCAATCCAGATAGGAGGGAGAAATCACGTACACGATAACGATAACAGCAATGGGTAGGTTGTTCTGTCAGTGTGGCTCTCGTGGAGCAGAGGCAGAAGCCCTTATGCGAATTTCTGACGGTAAAATGATGGTTTGGGGCTCGGAAGGGGCTTTTCCCTCAATCCTGTCAATCAGCATTTGTACCCCCTGAAACCCAAAGTCATATGCCGGCTGTGCCGCTACGGTCAGAAATGGATCAAAGGCAGAAGCCAGATCCAGATCGTCGAAGCACACGACAGATATGTCTTCTGGTACACGTAGTCCACGTTTGCGCAAAAGTCGGATGACCCCAATCGCCAGCATGTTGTTGGCTGCAAAAATAGCGGTTGGTTGCTCCGGTTGTGAGAGTAGTCGATCCAGTCCCTCTTCATCGGTGAAATTCCGGTACCCGGTTCGAAGTACAAGCTCAGGATCGAGATCTGCTCCAGCCTCACGCAAACCCTCCAGATAACCTTCTTCCCGCAGTCTGGCGGTAGAAACCTCGGAAGAACCATTGACCAGTGCAATGCGCTGGTGTCCCAATTGCACCAAATAACGGATCAGCTCAATTGCACCTTCCCGGCTATCACCGGCAATGATATCCGATGTAATGCCAGGTACGGTGCGGTCCAGAAAGACAAACGGAATGTGACGTTCCTGTAACTGTTTCAGATGAGGCAGAGACCGATCTCCCGCCGGGGCAAAGAGTA
The DNA here is from genome assembly GCF_055687625.1 of Paenibacillus sp. CB74. Taxonomy (NCBI): domain Bacteria; kingdom Bacillati; phylum Bacillota; class Bacilli; order Caryophanales; family Paenibacillaceae; genus Paenibacillus; species Paenibacillus sp. CB74. Next base: position 1,455,208 of record NZ_CM146009.1, read on the forward strand.
CACCATCGACGCGAGTTGACAGAATCGCATCCACGTAGTCCTTTTCCTTATTGTAATCTTCATCACTGTTGCCAAATAAAAGACGGTACCCTCGAAGATGGGCTGCATCTTCAGCACCACGGGCGAGAGTTGTATAAAAAGGGTTGGTAATATCCGTAATAAGCAGCGAGAGCATCTGGGTTCGCTGAAGCACAAGGCTGCGCGCATTCGAGTTCGGGATGTAGCCAAGTTCGTCGATCACCTGTTGCACACGTTCACGTGTAGCGGAACTTATGCGGCCTGTATGGTTAATGACCTTGGAGACCGTCATGGCGGAGACGTTGGCTTTTTTGGCAATATCGTAAATGGTAATCATAAGAAATCTAACCTTTCCGCAACATAGTCTTACCATTCTATAGGATAATGCCAATTGACAGCAAGATAGGCTCATGCTATGTTAGGGTTACCGATAACCCTAAGGGTTCTGAACGTCACTACTACATAACCATTTTGTTAAATTCGCTCATGCACGTTCCATTTTCTAGAATAGAGGAACTACATATATAGCTGATTAATGAAATGGTTTATTGTATTTTTTCAAACTTGTAAACGCATTCAATATTCGAGAAAGCTCTTGATAATCTGTATATGCAGTTCTTGTGTGCCACCCGGGTATCGGTTGTAATACCGTCACTATCTCATGCCATTCAATACACATGGATCAGACAAAAGATTTCTCAATTCAACCCAAATTCTATGAAACGAATTGAAGGAGGACACTTTAGTATGACACATCAGGATTATCGTTATAAGCAGGCTTTCCCCAAGATTGGTATTCGTCCAACGATTGATGGAAGACGCAAAGGGGTCCGTGAGTCACTGGAAGAGCAGACGATGCGGATGGCGACATCCGTTGCCGAGCTACTTGCAGCCGAACTGCGTTACCCGGACGGTTCCGCGGTGGAATGTGTTGTCGCTGAGACTTGTATTGGCGGTGTGGCCGAGGCGGCCGCAGCATCTGAACTGTTCAGTCGTTCCAATGTGGGCGTAACGATCACCGTGACACCATGCTGGTGTTATGGTACGGAAACCATGGATATGTCGCCATCCATCCCTACTGCCATCTGGGGTTTTAACGGGACTGAACGTCCGGGTGCAGTATATCTGGCAGCGGTACTCTCTGCCCACGCACAGAAGGGGATTCCGGCCTTTGGGATCTATGGAGAGGATGTGCAAGACGGCGGGGATACAACGATTCCTGATGATGTGCGTGAGAAATTGCTCCGGTTCAGCCGTGCGGGTCTTGCAGCCGCTACCTTGAAAGGGCAAGCGTATCTGTCCATTGGATCGGTATCCATGGGAATTGCAGGTTCGATTGTGAACGATTCATTTTTCCAGGAGTATTTGGGTATGCGCAATGAATACGTGGATATGAGCGAACTTACTCGCCGTATCGAAGAAGAAATCTACGACCCCGAGGAGTATAAGCTCGCGCTGGCATGGGTGAAGGAGAATTGTAGCGAAGGTCCGGATAACAACGCTGCCCATCTGCAAACGGATCGTAAACGCAAAGAGTACGAATGGGAAACGGTTGTGAAAATGACCCAAATCGTGCGTGACTTGATGGCGGGCAACCCGAGATTGGCAGAGCTTGGGTTTACAGAGGAATCGATGGGCCACCACGCGATTGTATCCGGCTTCCAGGGACAACGGCAGTGGACGGATCATTCTCCGAACGGAGATTTTCTGGAGTCGATATTAAACTCTTCCTTTGACTGGAATGGCAAGCGCGCGCCCTATCTGGTTGCAACAGAGAATGATAGCTTGAATGGCGTATCGATGTTGTTCGGTTCGTTGCTCACACATACGGCTCAGATCTTCGCTGATGTGCGTACGTATTGGAGTCCGGATTCGGTACAGCGTGTGACGGGGCATCAGTTGGAAGGAAACGCGAAGGATGGCATTCTGCATCTGATTAACTCCGGTTCCGCAGCTTTGGATGGCACAGGACAACAGTCTAGAGACGGGAAGCCTGTCCTTAAGCCTTTCTGGGAAATTTCAGATGAGGAAGTTCAGGACTGTCTGAAAGCAACATCGTGGAGACCGGCATCCGTTGAATATTTCCGCGGAGGCGGCTATTCTGCGGATTTCCTGACCAAAGGTGGTATGCCCGTAACGATGACACGTCTCAATCTTGTCAAAGGACTGGGACCAGTGCTGCAGATCGCTCAGGGTTACACGGTCGATCTGCCTGAAGCGGTGCATGATACGCTGGATCAACGGACAGATCCAACCTGGCCATCCACCTGGTTTGCACCTGTTCTAACCGGGGCAGGAGCGTTTACTTCCGTATACGAGGTCATGAATCAGTGGGGTGCGAACCATGGCTCCATCTCGTATGGACACATCGGTGCTGATCTGATTACGCTCGCTTCCATGCTTCGCATTCCGGTAAATATGCATAATGTACCAGAATCGGAGATTTTCCGGCCACGTGCATGGGGATTATTCGGCACAAGTGAACCCGAGAGTGCAGACTACCGTGCTTGCAGTGTGTTTGGCCCGTTATATCGCTAAAATAAAGTTCCATTCCTGTCAAACGCCATGTTCCTTGTGAAATGAAGGTACCATGGCGTTCTCTTGAAAGCTGTGTTCAGAACTTGAATACGGCTCATCGCGTAGCGTTAAGGAGGCTTGGTAGATTGGGCGATCAAGCAACACATGTGCTTGCTGCCGATTACGGCGCTGGTAGTGGACGTGTAGTCCGGGGTTCTTTTGATGGAAGCAAACTCTCGTTACATGAAGTGCATCGATTCAACAACGAACCCGTGCAGCTGGGGGGCGGATTGTATTGGGATTTCCTGCGACTTTTTCATGAATTAAAACAAGGCATTGTGAAAGGGACGCAAGGTATCTCTCCATCGGTCCGTTCAATAGCAGTGGATACATGGGGGGTGGACTATGGATTGGTGGATGGTGCGGGAAGATTGTGCTCGAACCCACGTCACTATAGGGAAGCACGCAATGCACAGTGGATGGAAGAAGTTCTGCACATGGTGAAAGAAGAAGAACTGTATGCCATGTCCGGTGTCCTGCCGCAGCAGATCAACACCGTATTTCAACTGCTAGGGAGTGTACGAGAGCAGGCCGAAGGTTTGCGTCCGGATGTGCGGATGTTATTCATGCCTGATTTATTTCACTATTATCTATCCGGTCAGCAGGCTTGTGAATATACGATTGCAAGTACCAGCGGGCTGTTGCATGCAGGTGAGGCGCGATGGAATAAGCACCTGTTCGGGCGTCTCGGTCTACCGGAAACATTATTTCCAAAACTCGTTCAGCCGGGTACCATACTGGGCAATTTAACACCTGAGTTGTGCGCCGAATTACGGACTGGACCGATGCAGGTGGTCTCTGTGGGCTCACATGATACCGCATCTGCCTTGGCAGCCATCCCTGCGATGGATTCGAATTTCGCTTTTATCAGCTGTGGAACCTGGTCTCTTATGGGTGTGGAGCGTGATACACCTGTATTGGATGACCGAAGCCGTGCATTGGGATTCACCAATGAAGGCACCGTAAGTGGTAAAGTACGTACCTTGAAAAATCGTTCAGGTCTGTGGCTGCTACAGGAATGCAAACGGCAATGGGAACGGGAGAATCAACGTTTCACACATGAAGAACTGGTTCAGCTGGCTGCCTTGGCAACGCCGCATCAAAGTTACGTATCGCCGGGAGATAGCGTATATTTGGCGCCAGGGAATATGGCTGAGCGAATACGACAACAATGCAGCGCCAGCGGACAGACTGTACCCGAAACGACTGGAGCGGTTGTACGCTGCATTCTGGAAAGTCTTGCTCTGGAATTCAGACAGACGCTGGATGAACTGCAGTTGATTACAGGTACAAGACCTGGTGTCATTCATATGGTTGGTGGCGGTGTGCACAATCGACTATTGTGTCAGTTTACAGCCAATGCAGCCGGTGTGCCGGTGGTGGCAGGCCCCGCAGAGGCGACTTCAGCCGGGAATTGCATGCTGCAATTCCTTGCTCATGGAGAAGTGAGTAGCTTGGCCGATGTTCGGGAGGTCATGGCTGCTTCCTTTTCCCCCGAAACCTATGAACCTGAGGATACAGAGGTGTGGCAAGAAGTTTATGAAAACTACCAAAGTCTGAATCACATTAAAAGGTAATGAACAGATTCAAAGTAATGAGCATGGACGCAAAATGCTAAAAAAGAAAAGTTTGAGGAGTGGTGAGGAACATGTCTGAACAGCAAATAAGGGAAGAGTTGACGAAATATGCCCGCAGAGCAGTTGCTCAAGGGTTGGTGGTAGGACCCGGCGGCAATCTGAGTGCCCGCTCTGGGGGAACGATGCTGTTGTCTCCGAGTGGTTACGCGCTTGAAGATCTGGAGCCTGAAGAATGGATTGCAATTGATATCGAGACAGGGGAGACTCGTGCCGGAGAAACACGCCCTTCCTCTGAAGTCTTAATGCATCTGTACAGCTATCGTGTGAATCCGGATATTCAAGCCATTGTACATACACATCCGGCATATACAATCGCACTCAGTCTCGTTTTCAATGAATTGCCACACTTGTTTCCGGATCAGTCCGCATTGGTGGGTGATATCGGATTCGTGCCTTACGTTCTGCCAACGACCAAACTTCTCGCGGATGCAGTCTCAGCAAAGGTCGAAGAACATACGGCACTCATTCTAGTCAATCACGGATTGGTCACAACGGGTAAAAACCTCCGTGAAGCCTATTACCGCACCCAGGTCGTGGAAGAAAGTGCGAAGGTGTATATGATCGCCAAGGCAGCGGGGGAACCCAAAGTGCTTACTGCCGAAGAATACAAGGAAATTCAATCCCTTGAGAGTGAAGCATACCGTGTGCAGTTGCTGCAACAACTCAAGTCCTGAGACCTTATTTGTTCCTTCGTGAGTGTGTTCATGATTCAAAATATTACTTCCATGAGGGCAGTTTGCATCCTCCAGCTAAACGTTGGACTAAAGGATGTAAAATGCTCTTTTTTATTGTTGAATTAGAAAGCATCGAAGGTTGGATTCGTGGCTATCAGCACAAATCCGAACAATGCGTTGTAGTTGGTTTTCTACTGCCTTGGTTCAGGCGTAAGCGGAACAGAACGCGGACTGTTATGCAGCTATCTGAATGGATAGGCACAGGCTACATAAAGCAACTTTTTCCGACAGCTATTGCATATGCTGAAATACCGAGTATAATACTTGGTAAATAGACGAAAAGGGGATGCAATAAACGATGAAAACACATGCTGAATTGAACTCACTTCTTGTTGACGATTATCTGGATCTCCTGAACATTGCGAAACAGCTAGGTGATGACGAATGGAAAGATGCCATTCTGCAAGCATTGAAGGAAGAAGTCGATGCGAATCATCATCTGGATTCAACAGAGGTAAGACAGGATCTATGGAACCAATTTGAAGGCATTAATGAACAGATGCATGAGCTGTTAATGCAACTGAAGCATGCGGACAATCCGGAAGAGAAAGAGCAGATTATCGAGATGATATGGGGATTGAAAGTGGACCGTCATGCGATTACACGTAAACTTGAAACGATGAGCCGTGCCAGCGCTGGACGTCAATAAGCTCCAGGTTGATTATACATTGAAAACCCGCGTGTTTCCTGGGAATATCCCTAGGTCGCACGCGGGTTTTGTTTTTGGTTTAGTTTTGTTTAATACACTTTAAGTGAGTGTTCAAAAAGTTCGGTTTTCAGTACCGAGAAGATGGGATGAAACTACCTCTCTAAAACTGTTTTGCGAAAGTGCGCGCCTGTTCAATGGCTTGTTGCTTGATCTCATCTGCACGATCTTTATATTGATTATGTCCCTCTACAAAGATGCCATCAAGCTTCGGCACACCGAGGAATGACATGATAATGCTTAGATAACGATGACCGGATTCCATCTGAGCCGCTGGGCCTTCGGAATAAATGCCACCGCGTGCTTGAATATGCAGCGCTTTTTTGTCAGACAACAGTCCAACAGGACCTTGTTCTGTATACCGGAATGTTTTGCCGGCCACACAGATAGAGTCCACATATGCCTTCAGAATGGGAGGAAATGAGAAGTTCCACATCGGTGTTACAAAAACATATTTATCTGCTGAGGCAAATTGATCCGACAGTTCATTCAAACGGCTTACTTTCGCCTGCTCTTCCGAAGTCAGGTCACTGCCCGATTGCAGTTTGCCCCAGCCACTGAAGACATCCGCATCGATATGCGGAATATCCGAGCGGTACAGATCGAGGTGAACAACCTCATCGGAAGGGTGACTTTCACGATACGCATCAATAAATGCTTTGCCCGTAGCCATGCTGAAGGAGGTTTCATGATCATGAGGATGGGCAGTAATATACAATAAGGTAGACATGCAGTTCTTCCTCTCTGTGCGATTAATGGTCGAACCAATCTTGGCAATAATGAAGCGACCGCAGTAGTATGCATCGTTTTCCTCGTTTTATACGTCAGAAAGGAATTGAATGGATGGAGCCGATACTGAATTGAATGCTATATAGTAACCAGATACTAAATCCATGTATAATATACAGGACGAGTATTTGTGTTCCAACGATAATAGGGATGAGTGAGATGAGCGCACATGGGAATGGACCTGGAGAAGCAACGATTAAGCATTGAAGCAGCGAAATTGTATTATCAGTCCGATTACAGCCAGCAGGATATTGCTGCAAGATTGGGCGTGTCGCGTCCAACCGTATCAAGGTTACTTCAGTATGCGAAAGATCGGGGATACGTCCGGATTGAAATAATGGACCCGCTGGAGGATATCGATATCATTGCCGGAGAACTCAAGTCGAAATATGATCTGGATACGGCACTTGTGTGTTTTGCCCCGTTGAAGAGTGATGAGGAAATACAGAAGCATATCAGCAAACGAGCAGCAGACTACCTTCAGGAGACGGTTCAGGATGCGGATATTATCGGGGTGACTTGGGGAACAACCATGCATGCCGTAGCACGTCAGCTCCGTCCCAAGCAGGTTAAAGGTGTCGAAGTTGTACAATTGAAGGGGGGAGTAAGCCACTCCCATGTCAATACGTATGCCGCTGAGATTGTACATTTATTCGCTGAAGCTTTCCACACGGTACCAAGGTATTTGCCACTGCCCGTTATTTTCGACAACATTGAAGTGAAGAACATGGTGGAGGCCGATCGGCATATCGGCAGAATTGTAGAACTTGGCAGACAGGCCAACATCGCTTTGTTCACGGTGGGTACTGTGAAAGAAGATGCATTACTGTTCAGGCTCGGTTACTTCAATGAAGAAGAGCAACAATTATTAATGAACTCTGGTGCAGGTGACATTTGTTCACGCTTTTTCGATGCGGAAGGTCAGTTGATCAGTGAAGAGATTAACAGTAGAACCGTCGGTATTGACTTGGCTGAATTGAGAAATAAGGAAAAATCAATCCTGGTCGCCGGGGGCCAACGCAAAATTGAAGCCATTCACGCCGCGCTTAAAGGTCATTATGCGAATATTTTGGTTACGGATCAGTACACAGCCCAGGCATTACTGCGGTTCTAATTTCAAATGGATATGGATGACAACATCTGCCACGTAAAAAGGGCGGATGTTTTGCTTTGTTAGGCAGAAAATATAATGAGGCAAGAACGGTAAGTCAAGGTGTGAACAAAAGTTCAAGTTGATTTTTACATATGTTCATGTTAGTGTAAGGGTATAGAAAAATAGTTCAGATAAGGGAGAGATTCAATTGACTACACCACAATTAGCTAAAATGATCGACCATACGTTGCTTCGTGCGGACGCAACGCAAAGTGAAATGGCCAAGTTAACCGAAGAAGCGAAGCAATATCAATTTGCTTCTGTATGTGTTAACCCAGGTTGGGTTGCTTATGCTGCTGAGCAGTTGCAGGGTACTGGCGTAGACATCTGCACCGTTATTGGTTTCCCTCTGGGAGCATCCACAACGGAAACAAAAGCTTTCGAAACCAAGGATGCGATTGCTAAAGGTGCAACTGAAGTCGATATGGTCATCAACATCAGTGCTTTGAAAGATGGCAAGGATGATTATGTTGAACAAGATATTCGTGCTGTCGTTGAAGCGGCTGCGGGTAAAGCTTTGGTGAAAGTTATTATTGAAACTTGTCTGTTGACGGATGATGAGAAAGTACGTGCTTGTCAGGCAGCTGTACGAGCTGGAGCTGATTTTGTTAAAACCTCTACAGGTTTCTCTACAGGTGGAGCAACGCCAGAAGATATCGCTTTGATGCGTCGTACTGTAGGTCCTGATGTTGGCGTTAAAGCTTCCGGTGGTGTACGTAGCCTGGAAGATATGCAGAAAATGATTGAAGCGGGTGCGACTCGGATCGGTGCAAGCTCTGGCGTGAAGATTATGCAGGGCGGTCAATCTACATCTTCTTATTAAGCAAAAAGTTGAACAAGCACAAGCTTATCCAACAAAAGTAATGTTATGTTCTCTGTACTTGAGCGTTCGTCTCAGGTACAGGGAATACAATTTACACTTATATTTTAATTAACGGAACTTATTGTAAGCGCTTCATAAGTTTTCTGAAAGATTACTGTTAAAAATGCTTTAAGCACCCTTTGAGCTGAATTTCACATCCGGCTTAACTACCTTCAAAGGAGAGATCAAATGAAATTTCTAATTGCCCTTCTTGGTTTACTCGTTGTTTTTGGACTGGCTTATATCGCAAGCAACGGTAAAAAGAAGATTCGATATCGGCCGCTGGTCGTTATGATTGTTCTACAGATTATTCTGGCGTATGCCTTGCTGAATACAGGGGTCGGGACATGGCTGATTGGTGGATTTGCGACCATATTTGAAAGTTTGCTGGCCTATGCGAATGAAGGAATTTCATTTGTATTCGGTGGTTTAACTGGTGTTCCGGATGCTAATGGCGGATTCCCGTTCTTCCTGAACGTGTTGATGCCGATTGTTGTCATCTCTGCACTGATTGGCATATTGCAGTATATCCGAATCTTACCTTTTGTTATAAAATATATTGGTCTGGTATTAAGCAAAATCAACGGAATGGGCAAACTGGAATCATATAACGCGGTTGCTTCGGCTGTATTGGGGCAATCTGAAGTGTTCATTTCTGTGAAAAAACAAATTGGGTTGTTGCCAAAACATCGGCTGTACACCTTGTGTGCTTCGGCGATGTCCACGGTCTCGATGTCGATTGTCGGTGCCTATATGTCCATGATTGATCCGAAATATGTGGTTACGGCACTCGTGCTCAACCTGTTTGGCGGTTTTATCATTGCTTCCATTGTGAATCCGTATGAGGTTACAGAGGAAGAAGATATATTGGAAGTACAGGAAGAAGAGAAACAGTCCTTCTTCGAAATGCTGGGTGAGTACATCCTGGATGGATTCAAAGTCGCCATCATCGTAGCTGCGATGTTAATCGGTTTTGTTGCCTTAATTGCACTTGTTAACGGAATGTTTAGTGCAATACTCGGTATTTCCTTCCAGGAGCTGCTAGGTTATGTGTTTGCACCATTTGCCTTTATTATGGGTGTTCCATGGAAGGAAGCTGTTCAAGCGGGAAGTATTATGGCTACCAAAATGGTATCCAATGAATTCGTTGCCATGCTTGATCTGACGAAGCAGACAACGTTGTCTGCCAGAACAACAGGGATCGTATCCGTCTTCCTCGTTTCGTTCGCTAACTTCTCCTCCATCGGAATCATTGCTGGTGCGGTGAAGGGACTTCATGAAAAACAAGGTAATGTGGTGGCCCGCTTCGGTCTGAAACTGCTTTACGGTGCATCGCTTGTCAGTGTATTGTCAGCGATCATCGCCGGACTGTTCTTGTAAACCGGATTATTGGAAGGAGTGCTTAGATTATGTCAACTTTTAAAAGAGTACATCTGATTGTTATGGATTCTGTAGGGATCGGCGAGGCGCCGGATGCAGCAGAATTCGATGATTTTGATGTAGATACCTTTGGTCACATTGCACGTGAACGCGGAGGTCTGAACATGCCTCACATGGCCAGTCTCGGACTGTCCAACATCAAAGAAATTGAGGGTGTGCCTGTAGCAGATGCACCTAAAGCGTATTACACCAAGATGCAGGAAGCCTCCAGAGGCAAAGACACCATGACAGGTCATTGGGAGCTGATGGGTCTTTACATTGATACACCTTTCCGTGTGTTCGAGAATGGTTTTCCCGATGAGTTGATTCAGCGCATTGAAGAGAAAACGGGCCGGAAGGTCATCGGTAACAAACCGGCTAGTGGCACGGAAATTCTCGATGAACTGGGTGCAGAGCATGTTGAAACTGGTGCGCTCATCGTTTACACATCCGCGGATTCCGTACTGCAAATTGCAGCACATGAGGATGTTGTTCCATTGAAAGAACTGTATGAGATCTGTGAGTTCTGCCGTGAAATAACACTTGAAGATCCGTACATGCTCGGCCGCATTATCGCACGTCCATTTGTCGGTGAAGCGGGTAACTGGAAACGTACTGCGAATCGTCATGACTACGCACTCAAACCTTTTGGTCGTACGGTTATGAATGAATTGCAAGATAGCGGATTTGATGTGATTGCTTTGGGTAAAATTGCAGATATTTATGATGGCGAAGGTGTAACCAAGGCTGTTCGTACCGTTTCTAACATGGATGGCATGGACAAGTTGTCTGAAACGATGGATGAAGAGTTTACTGGACTCAGCTTCCTGAACCTGGTTGACTTTGATGCCCTATATGGTCACCGTCGTGATCCACAAGGGTATGCTCAGGCGCTTGAAGACTATGATGCAAGACTGCCAGAGATTTTTGCCAAAATGACCAACGATGACCTACTGCTGATTACAGCTGATCATGGTAACGATCCAACTTACCGTGGTACAGATCATACACGTGAATATGTTCCGCTGCTTGCCTATTCTCCGCGCTTCAGCGAGGGCAAACAGCTTGATCTGCGCAACACTTTTGCTGACCTTGGTGCAACCGTAGCTGAGAACTTTGGCGTGAAAATGCCGGAACACGGCACAAGCTTCCTGAAGGATCTGAAATAGGTTTTTGCTGAAAACTGGATAGGGGATGTTGGAGTAGTTGAGGCTGCTCCGGTTCCTGCCATCATAATAGACTAAATATATAACTGGAGGAGATTCATTCATGAGTACACATATTGGAGCAAAACCCGGAGATATTGCAGAAACAATCCTATTGCCAGGAGACCCTTTGCGCGCGAAGTATATTGCAGATACGTACCTCGAAGATGTTGTATGTTACAACGAGGTTCGTGGAATGCTCGGTTACACAGGTACATATCAAGGACACCGGATTTCGGTACAAGGTTCAGGGATGGGCATTCCGTCTTTTGCAATCTATGCTAACGAGTTAATCAGTGAATATGGCGTGAAAAACCTGATTCGTGTAGGGACTTGCGGCGGTATGCAGGAGCATGTACGTGTACGTGACGTCATCCTTGCACAAGCAGCATGTACGGATTCCAGCATGAACAAACATGTATTTGGTGGATATGACTTCTCGCCAATCGCTACGTTCTCTCTGCTGAAAGAAGCATATGACCGTGCAACAGCTAAAGGCATGAAGATTCATGTCGGTAACGTGTTCAGCTCCGATTCATTCTACCGTGATGACCGTTCCGTCACTGAGAAATTGATGAAGCACGGCGTACTCGGCGTAGAGATGGAAACAACAGCACTGTACACCATCGCTGCTAAGTTCGGTGTTAACGCACTGACCATCCTGACAGTAAGTGACCACTTGCTGACAGGCGAAGAAACATCTGCCGAAGAGCGTCAAAAAACGTTTAACGACATGATGGTAGTGGCTCTGGACACAGCAATCACACTGTAATTGTTGTATTTTATATTCATCATCATTTGATTTTAATTTTAATCGATACTTTTGTTTCAAGCACGGAGTGAAGGACCCGGAATCGATTCTGAAGAAGCGTTAGCGCTCGAAGGGACGATCCGGAGCCGGAACGAACTAACATCAAAATGTTGTATAAGATTACAACGGATGTTCTTGTATTTTATATTCATAATCATTTGATTTAATCGAAACTTTTGTTTTAAGCACGGAGTGAAGGACCCGGAATCGATTCTGAAGAAGCGAAGCGTTCGCCTTTGTCTCCGAGTTTTCCCATTGCCAAATGGATCAAAAAACTTGGAGACAACAGCGATCGAAAGAACGATCCGGAGCCGGAACGGTCAACGGTCTAATAACAAAGTGTTCTATACAATCAATACACACAAGGAGAGATCATCATGAGAATGGTAGACATTATTGCCAAGAAACGCGACGGTAAAGAACTGACAACAGCTGAGATTGATTTTGTTGTTCAAGGATACACACAAGGAGAGATTCCGGACTATCAAGTCAGCGCATGGGCGATGGCGGTATTCTTCAAAGATATGACAGACAAGGAACGCGCGGATTTGACTATGTCGATGGTGAATTCCGGTGAAACGATTGACCTGTCTGCTATCGAAGGAATCAAAGTAGACAAGCACTCCACAGGAGGAGTGGGTGATACAACAACATTGGTACTCGCTCCGCTCGTTGCTGCGCTTGATGTCCCTGTTGCTAAAATGTCCGGACGTGGACTTGGTCACACGGGTGGTACAACAGACAAGCTGGAATCCGTTGCTGGTTTCCACGTAGAGCTTGAAAAAGAAGAGTTCATTCGACTCGTGAACGAGCATAAGGTTGCTGTTATTGGACAAAGTGGTAACCTCACGCCAGCTGACAAGAAGCTCTATGCTCTGCGTGATGTAACAGCTACCGTTAACTCCATCCCACTGATCGCCAGCTCCATCATGAGCAAGAAAATTGCAGCAGGTGCAGATGCAATCGTACTGGATGTTAAAACGGGTGCTGGTGCATTTATGAAAACAACGGAAGATGCTAAAGAATTGGCACATGCCATGGTTAGCATTGGTAACAATGTTGGACGTAAAACGATGGCGGTTATCTCCGACATGTCCCAACCACTGGGTCTGGCGATCGGTAACGCGCTTGAAGTAAAAGAAGCTATCCTTACCCTGCAAGGTAAAGGCCCGAAAGATCTGGAAGAATTGTGTCTGGCACTTGGACGTCAGATGGTATTCCTTGCTGGTAAGGCAGATTCCTTGGAGCATGCTGAGGAGAAATTGAAAGAAGTGATCCAGAACGGTAAAGCACTGGAGAAATTCAAAGATTTCCTGGCAAACCAAGGCGGAGACGCTTCGGTTGTGGATCATCCAGATCGTTTGCCACAAGCACAGTACCTGATTGAAGTACCAGCAGACAAAGACGGATATGTTGCCGGAATCGTCGCTGACGAAATCGGAACTGCTGCAATGCTGCTCGGCGCGGGCCGTGCAACAAAAGAGTCTGAAATCGATCTCGCGGTTGGTCTGATGCTGAACAAAAAAGTCGGTGACCCAGTTAAAGCTGGTGAGTCCCTCGTAACGATCCATGCCAATCGTGAAGATGTAGCAGATGTCATTGCGAAGATTAAAGAAAACATTACGATTGCGGATCATGCCGACGCACCTGTATTGGTTCATGATATCGTAACAGAATAATACAATCAGAGCAGATGAGATCTAATCTAATATCTGACTGAACACGAAAGCCCCAGACTATGAAATCCATAGTTTTGGGGCTTTTTTGTCGTTGAAGAGCCCGCTGTTAATGATAGCGATTATCGGCTCTTAATTTGTTCATACGCCATTACGGAATCGGCACTTGTATAAATGTAAGGCGTGGACGGCTCGGATACAGGTGTCACCTTTGTTGCACGAATCTCAATGGTATCTTTGCCATCTACTTGTGCAGAGCCGATGGTGCCATCGATTTGCACCCAGCTGTCAGTAGGGAGATTATTTGCTTCTGGAATGTGAACCATGACGCCGAAGGGAGCAGCATCAGCAGGACAGCACATGACGAGAAATCGTCCGAGTGCAAAATGTGATTCATTATCCATGCTTTTGTCCCGATAAACAAACCCGGATAACGAGATATCTTTGCCTGCAAATTGTCGCTGGAACATATCGATCGTACCAAGCGTTTCGGAGAAAATTTCAGGATAGACTCGAATGACTTGTTCGGCATACAACTTCTCTGCCAGTTCTGCGAATTCACGACTGTACTCATCCGGCGGTACAAATTGCACGGTAGTGGCCGTTGTAGATGTAACAGCAGTTTGTTGCTGTTTTTGTTGTGCAAGATCCTGTACATTTAAATTTACTGTTTCAGGTAAAGGCTCTTTACGACGAATCTCCGGAGGAGCATAGGTGAGAGACATGCCTTTTTGACTGGCCATAGAGCTGCCTAGAGCCCGATCAGGTAACAGAAATCCCAGCAACAAGGGAATAGCAATCAGACCATAGACCAACGAGCTGCGTAGCAAACCGGAAGGCGGTGGATGTTCACAGTCGCAATGAACCTCGTTTCTGCCGAATAATCCATGCCAAGCCATGATAACAGCAATAAATAAAAAGGGAACAGGGCAGCATAACAGCAGTTTTTGCATCGTTGGTGCCAAATAATAATGAAGAGAATCACTCGAATTCAAGTGAATAATGTATACTGCTAACCCGCCGATCCATCCTGCACGGATCAGGTTATGCCATTGGATGAAGTGTGATCTTGGAACAGGAGATTTGGTCATCGTATAAACAGTGTGGTTCATATCATCACCTCATTTCTATATCATAGTTAGGATGAAAGTTCATGGGGTTAACCATTCAGGTCATGAAGTATGTTGCTCAACGTTTATACCAGCAGGTTAATCAACCAAGAGCCGACAAAGACGAGTGTGATAATCGCCAGACTTAGACCGATAACAAACCGGGTACGGAAGGTCGAGAGCAGCATAAGCGTGCTTTTGAAATCCAGCATCGGACCTAACACAAGGAAGGATACCAGTGGCCCCAGTGCAAACGTATGGGAGAACGCAGAAGCCACAAAAGCATCCGAAGTGGAGCAGAGAGACAGTACATAAGCAAAGGCCATCATGAACACATAGGAGGCGACAGGACCATTGCCAAGTGAGATCAGATCACTGCGGCTAATGAATGTCTGGATGCAGGCTGTAATCAGGGCACCGATCACCAGATATTTGCTCATATCGACAAATTCATCTCCGGCATGAATGAAGAAGCTGCGCCAGTTTTTCACATGGTTGTGTTCATGAGCATTTGCATGAGCATGAGGTTGAGCCATTTTAAATCCAGGATGCGTCTTGACCTCTGTCACTGCAACTTTTGGCAATCGAAGGGGATTTCGACGAACGAACACATATACCAATCCACCTATGGAAGCTGCCACGGCAAAGGCCAGTCCCATGCGGGCAATGGTAATCTCAGGATGGGAGGGAAAGGCGAGCAAGGTTGCGGTAAATACGATGGGATTCACTACAGGCCCACTCAAGATGAACGTAACTGCGATATAGGCAGGCATGCCTTTGTGCATCAACCTTCTTACGACCGGGATCATGCCACATTCACAGATAGGAAAAATAATACCAAGCAGCCCCGCAACCAGCACACCGCCGATCGGGTTCTTAGGCGTAAGTCTGCGGACCATTTCTTCTGATACGAACCACTGCATGAGCGAAGACAATAGCACACCCATGAGCAGAAACGGTGCGGCTTCAAGGAAAATACCTATGAATACGGTTTTCATATTTTGCAAAGCTTCACTGTTCCATGCTTCCTTCAGATCTGGAGCCATCGTGATCAACACGGGAACAAGAAATGCACAAGGGATAAGGAAGGACAGGAGCTTCAGATTGGCTGCCATTTTCATGAAACAGACCTCCACAACTAGGACTTTGCTAAAATATATGCTTGTACGTGCAGCAACATACATCATTCCTGTGTTCTAATCAACATTTTTACGATTAATCAAGATTCTTTATCATAGTAGAGTTGACAATCTAAAGAAAACTGAGGTATAGTTCGGATTGATCATACTTAATAGTAATAATTACGATTAATGCTACAACTTAAACAGAGTGGAGGAAGCAGAAATGTCAGATCAACAGGTTCAACATCGGGTTCCAGTAACCGTACTTAGTGGATATTTGGGTGCAGGCAAAACGACACTGCTTAATCATGTGCTTCATAATCGCGAGGGAATGCGGGTTGCTGTCATCGTGAATGATCTTAGTGAGGTTAACATCGATGCAGGCTTAATACGAGATGGTGGAGGATTATCACGTATTGATGAAAAGCTGGTAGAGATGTCGAATGGTTGCATCTGCTGCACGTTGCGGGAGGATCTGCTGAAAGAAGTTGAGCGGCTGGCGCTGGATGGTTCTTTTGACTACATATTGATTGAATCCACGGGTATTGGAGAGCCGGTGCCTGTTGCACAGACGTTTACGTATATTGATGAGGAACTCGGCATTGATTTGACGAAATTCACTCGTCTGGACACGATGGTTACGGTTGTTGATGCTGCCCAGTTCTGGCGTGATTTTTATTCCAAAGAAACATTGAAGGACCGCGGACAGGAAGCCGGCGAGGACGATGTTCGAGGAATTGTTCATCTGTTGACGGACCAAGTGGAATTCTGTGATGTGCTGATTTTGAATAAATGTGATCTGGTGTCGGAGGAAGAACTGACGAAGCTTGAGAAGGCACTACACGCCATGCAACCGGAAGCCAGGCTGATTCGCACCACACATGGGCAGATTGATCCGAGAGAAATATTGAATACAGGACGTTTTGATTTTGAAAAAGCAAGCCAGTCCGCGGGTTGGATCCGCGAATTAATGAAAGAAGAGCATACACCCGAGACCGAAGAATATGGAATACATTCGTTTGTCTATCATCGTAAACGTCCATTCCACCCGGAACGCTTGCTGCGTTGGATTGCCAAATATCCAGATAGCATCGTGCGATCCAAGGGTCTGATGTGGTTGGCGACAAGGAACCATATGGCGATTTCGTTCAGTCATGCAGGGACATCGAAGCAGCTTGCGCCAGCAGGAATATGGGTAGGTGCGATGAGTGAGGAGGAAAGGCAACTTCACTTTGGCGATACATTACCAAACATACCGGATTGGGATGATGAGTGGGGTGACCGGGTGACGAAATTAGTATTTATCGGCATTGATATGGATCGGGCAGAGATTGAACGTACTTTGGATGAGACTCTTCTTACGGAGGAGGAGATGCAATTGAACTGGCGTGAATTGAAAGATCCTTTTCCGGCGTGGAGTTGAAGTGAAAAGAAAAGATCTTCAAGTGGAATAGTGCCCCTGAAGATCAATGATGATATTGTATTGAAGGTTTTAGCTAAAGTACAAATCGCCAAGATAAAAATCACCGTTGCCGCTTTTTTGCGGACTAAACACAAAGGTAAGGTACACTCCATAGGAACCCGTCCATCCTTGTGGATAATAAATGGCTTTGTAACTGTGTCTTGTTTTGGTTTTATCATCCATTGCAATCACTTTAAAATCAGCTGATTTCACATTAATCAACTGATCTGCATATTTAGTCAGCGTTTTTTTATCATTTGCTGCAATGATACCTTTGACTGTAGTCTTAAATTTATCTTTCTGGGATTGCTTACCCAGATCAAAAATGTCGATCTCGGGATTTTCAATAACTTTAGCATCTATGTATTTATCAAATTCACTAGTGCTTCCTGTTTTAAGTGCTTTACCATACATTTTGATCAGTGTTAAAGATTCTTTTTGCAATTTGACGATCATCTGAGCGTCAGTTCCAGTCATCTTGATTGAGCCTGAAGTGCTTGAGTTACTTGAACTACTTGGTTTACTTGAATCTTCAGAACCTTTGGTACCTGTACTGCTGTTATTACTACTCGAACTGCTTGACTTACCGCTACCTGAATTAGTGATACTTACAACTTTGTTGCTAACATTCAGAGATACGTTGGCTCCCAGCGCTTCTGCTGTGGTACTTACAGGCAGGTAAACATCACCGTCATATACCAGTGCATTCAGTTTGTCTCCGGCTTCATTCTTGGGTGTCCAAGAGAAACCGTTTACTTTAAAGCTAATGTTGCTGTCGAGTGCTGCTTCAATATCTTGAATTCCGTTTGAAGCTGCTACACCGAGGGCACCGAAAGCCAAACTGCATGCTACCAATGACCCAATAAAAGTTGATTTTTTGATCTTCATCTAGTTCCTCCGTAGGTAAAGTATAATGATACCAAAGCAGTATATCATATGTAATTATAATGTGCATACAAAATTTTACTTTCGCAGATATGGAGTTGACAAAAGAAAAGGCATAGGCTAATATCATTAAATAGTAATTATTACGATTAAATAAGAGGAGGAAACAACCATGAGAGTCATTGTAACCTTAGCCTGCACCGAGTGCGGCGATCGCAACTACACAACAACCAAAAATAAGCGTAACCATCCGGAGAGACTTGAGATGAAAAAGTATTCCCCACGTTTGAAGAAAATGACGATCCACCGGGAAACCAGATAAATTTTTTTGATATTTTTTAATCGTAAAATTTACGAAAAGAGGGAGCGGCATGATCCTATCTTCCATGCGTGATGTTGTATTTGGATATGGCAAAGAGCCAGTCATTGATCAACTGTCGCTGGATATCCATGTGGGAGAGTTCATAGGCATTACAGGTCCCAATGGTTCTGCCAAAACGACCCTGTTAAAGCTGCTGCTGGGGCTGCTCAAACCCTGGAGCGGCACGATACATATGAATCCACAGTTGAAACGTGGGAACAACTCCAATATCGGCTATGTGCCCCAGCAGGTGGCATCGTTTAATAGTGGATTTCCCAGCACCGTAATTGAACTGGTTCGGTCAGGGTGTTACACCAAGCTGGGACTATTCCGCAGATTCACAGTAGAGCAGGATGCCATCGTTGAACGCAGTTTGCGTGAAGTTGGCATGTGGGAGTATCGGAATACACGAGTTGGTGAACTGTCCGGTGGACAGAAGCAGAGGATCTGTATCGCGAGAGCGATGGCTGGGCAACCGCAGGTTCTGGTACTGGATGAGCCTACAACAGGAATGGACCGCCACAGTCGTGAAGGATTCTACAATCTGATGCGCCACTATGCTGATGAACATGGGATCACCATTATTATGGTTACTCACGGGTTGGAAGAAATGGGAGATCGATTGGACCGAACGATAACTCTGGAGCGGCAAGAAAGTGAGGAATGGCAGTGTTTGAGTACGAATTCATGCAACGTGCCTTCTGGGCAGGGGGACTGATTGGAGTCATCGCTCCAATTCTCGGAGTCTATCTGATGCTCAGGCGGCAGGTACTAATGGCAGACACGTTATCCCACGTCTCACTCGCAGGGGTTGCGCTCGGTTCAGTCATGAATCTTAACCCGGTCATCTGTGGATTCGCTGTCGCATTGATCGGTGCATTATTGGTTGAACAACTGCGGCGAAGTTACCGAACCTACAGCGAGGTACCTGTAGCGATCATCATGACTTCGGGGCTGGCCCTTGCTGTGGTGTTAATGAGTCTCCAAACTAATCTGTCGAAGGCATTCAGCTCATACTTATTCGGATCAATTGTCGCAGTTAGCGATATACAGTTGTGGATGATGGCAGGTGTATGTGTGTTTGGTTTACTTTTTTTCATTCTGTTACGCAGACCTTTGTACAGCTTTACCTTTGATGAAGAGACAGCTTCCATTGGGGGTGTTCAGGTGAAAGGATTATCGTTTGCCTTTGCCATTCTGACAGGAATGACTGTAGCTTCAGCCATGCCCATTGTCGGTGTGTTGTTGGTATCAGCTCTCATAGTTCTGCCCGCTGCCTTGGCACTGAGAGTGTCTCGAAGTTTTACAGCAGCGATTATTGTCGCGGTAATTACAGGATTAATCGGTATTTTTAGCGGACTCACAACATCTTACCATCTAAATACACCTCCAGGAGGGACAATTGCTCTTATCCTGCTGGTCTTTCTATTGACTGGAATATCAGCGCAAAAGCTGATTGCACGATACAATCGCAAGCGTCACCGCAGAGAAACAAAATCACAGCACGTCATTCGGGTCAACCATTCAAGGGGGAAAACATCACCATGAAATTCAGTAAAAAAGCTACGCTCGGATTATTGTTTAGTCTTACACTTATTGTTGCAGGATGCGGACAACAATCCGCTTCGAATACAAATGCAAGTTCTGCAGGTACCGGTAATACGGCCCCCACAGAGAGTGAAGCTGCCAAACTAAACGTACAGGTCAGCTTCTACCCGATGTACGAGTTCACCAAAAATGTGGCAGGGGATCTGGCAGAGGTGCATACGCTCGTTCCAGCAGGGATGGAGCCTCATGATTGGGAGCCCACTCCACAGGACATTGCCAGCATTGAAAAAGCGGATGTACTTGTATACAACGGTGCGGGTATGGAAACATGGATGGATCAGGTCACTGGAAGTTTGAGCAATGCTTCGCTCATTCAGGTGGAGGCAAGTAAAGGCATCAACCTGCTTGAAGGTGGAGAACATGATCACCATCATGGAGATTCTGAGGCAACAGAACACGATCATGACCATGACCATGCGAATGGAGCGACTACAGATGAACACGACCACGATCATGCGGTTGAAGTGACTACGGAAGAACACGACCATGATCATGACGCTGAGGCGGAAGAAGGACATGATCACGATCACGGTGGACTGGATCCCCACGTATGGCTGTCACCTGCACTGGCTGTCAAAGAAGTACGTAATATTGAAGCGGGATTGGCACAGGCTGCCCCGGAACATGCTGAACAGTTCAAGAAGAATGCAGATGCCTACGTTGCTCAGCTGGAGTCACTGGATCAAGACTTCAAGTCGGCTGTGGCGGATAGCAAACGCAAGGATTTCATCACACAACACGCTGCATTTGCCTACCTTGCACAGGAATATGGATTGCAACAGGTGCCCATCGCAGGATTGTCTCCGGAACAAGAACCTTCGGCAGCGCAGATGGCATCCGTCATTGACTTTGCAAAAGAGCATCAGGTGAAGACGATTTTCTTCGAAACACTAGTGTCCTCCAAAGTGTCTGAGACGATTGCAAGTGAAGTGGGAGCCAAGACGGCAGTACTGAACCCGATTGAGGGACTCACCGAGAAAGAGATCGCGGCGGGAATGGACTACATTAGTGTGATGAGACAGAATCTGGAGGCTCTGAAGCTGGCATTGAACGAATAATAAAAGATCAGTTTGATGCCTTTCACTGAAAAAGGTACAATAATACAACATGCTGAGGAATGGGATTGCCATTCCTTTGCCTTTTTGCGAAGCAGAGAGCACAGGGATGTGCTCTCTCTTTGTTGATGAGGTGACCGGATCAAGGAGAACAGGAGGACGCATTGGATGAATTTAAATGAAGAACATGAAGTGCTGCTAAGTGAACAGCCTGCCCATCTGTGGAGACGGCGCAAGCTGGAGCTGATGCACTGGACGGAACGCGACAAACATACGGTTTCTGCGAAGAAAACGGAGATGTGGAACGGTGTTGAAGTTGATGCCGAGATCGTGAACGCATTGTCCATACTTCAGGAGAAGGGGATAGTAACGGAATTTTCATGTGCAGGGGTGAGTCCGCTCGATGAACCTGTTGATCATTCCCTCTATGCTTATGTTACTCTGGTACAAAGTGAAGTTGCCGATCAATTCGTGCACTACGCGCTCCATCGGATGCGGAATCGATTGCTCGTTACACTAGAGGCCGAAAAAGGCCGCTATGATCTATCTTCTTTTTTCATTGGACACAATCGGAGCTTCTGCTGGTGGATGGAGCACTGTGCTTTACAGTTCGGAAGCCCAAACGAATCGAGTGAAAAAAGCGTAGTATAAAGGATAGGCTTGTTTATTTGAAGGTAAAGGAGGTATGACACGATTGAATAAGTGGGTCAAAACGATACTTTTTCTATTAGGCTCCGTCTTTCTCACACGATTCATCCCATTCTCGTCCCTGTTCCGCAACCTAGATACGATGATTCACGAATTCGGCCATGCACTAATGACGTTAATATTGTCGGGTAAAGTGCTGCGGATTGAATTGTACGCTGATCATAGCGGTGTAACGTATTCATCCATGCTGACGCCAGGCAGATCTATATTGGTTTCTCTCGCAGGATATATCAGTGCATCCTTGTTCGCCTGGCTGTTGTTTTACTTATACCGCAAAGGCTTGCATATGTGGGGACTCGGGATTATGACGGCTGTCGCTCTGGTGTCGCTCCTGTTATATGTAAGAGGAGAGTTCGGCATGTTATGGCTGACCGGGTTCATCGTACTTAACGTTGTCATTATGATTTTCGGTGCCAAGATTGTGAAGTACTATTATCTACTACTGGCGTTTCTTACACTGGAAGAGTCTGTCGTTAGTGCCGTATACGTTGGACTGATGTCCTGGACTCAACCTTCTCGGGCAGGCGATGCGGCGAATCTCGCTCAGCAGACATTCCTTCCGGCGCTATTCTGGGGAACACTGTTTGCTTTGTTTGCACTGTGGTGCGCCAAAGGTGCGCTGACACTCTTTTTCCGCAAAGAAAGTACTTCGCGATCATCACGTTCTCGGGGATTACGAAGAGCGTAACGAATATGAAGATATACCAAGCAAAGAAGGCACCTCCTTTCTGTCTGAAGGGAGAGTGCCTTTTGCTGTTGGATTTACATCGGATATAGATTACACGGAATTTAATCTCCGAGATTTTCCCATAGCACATAAAAGTAATAAATCTCTTCCATAATCGCCTTATCATCCTCTGCCGCAACGCCGCCCTTGATCCGCGCAAGGGTGCCCAGAATATCATATATGGTTTCACGTTCCACACTGAACTGAATGCGGTTGACAATTTTATCCCAGGCCTTCATGGCGTAATTAACTTGAGACTTGGCTTCAGTCCATTTTTTACCCTCAACCTGTTTCTCTAATGTTTGTATAGATTCAAGCAAGCGATCATCGGTGCCAAATGGCTTTTTAAGAAAGGCTCCGCTAGCCATAATTGCAACGAACACAAGAATGAGGAAGATCGGAAGCACATATAACAGCCAGAAACGCGTTTTCATTCAACCGCCTCCTTGATGTAAAGAGTTTAGAAAGGCCCCTCATAATCGCCCATATCGATTTTATCGGTGATCTTGTCCTTGAACAGATCAACATACAATTTGTCATTGGGCAATATCGCGGCAAAAGCAATATCCTGTATCGTGATCTTTTGCTTTTTCAGCTGCTCGCTGAGCCAATTGATATCCTTGTTTCGTTCCTCCAGATTCTGCTTAATCAGAAGGCCGTCAATGATGATTTCTGTCATCAGCTTGCTCTTGGGCGGGTGCATATGCATGTCTTTTGCGGTTACAGGCTGATTCTCAGGTTTCAAAACGACGGAGAGGCTTCCATCCGGTTCAAGAATGGCATAGTCTAGCGTCGTGATATCAAATACATCTTTTTGCCTAAGCATCATGGTCAACTCGTCAAATTTAACTCGCATTTTGCTCAGGTTCTGTTCGAGAATTTTACCGTTCTGGATGATCAATGTGGGGTCAGAGTCCATTAGTTTGGAGATGGTACGATTCTTCAGTGTAATATACTGAAAGATGATCGTAATGATTGTGAAAATGGTCAAGGCCACAAAATGAATCCACGCTTTGGAGGAAAGATCCGTTGCAAACGTTCCCGCAATGGAACCAATTGTGATGCCGTTGATGTAATCAAAATACGTTAAGTTACCCATTTGCTGTTTGCCCAGCACCCTTGTGTAGATGATGAGGGTCAGGAAGGCAATAATAGACCTTACTGCAACAACCCATGTTTCTTCCATCATATATGTATCACCTTCCTTTACTTCACTTCTCCAATTCTCTATGACAAGCATTTCCTAGGCTGGGTGATCTTATGCTTGAACGCAAAAAACCGACACATGGATAAGTATTCCAAGTATCGGTTTCAACAATGAACTATATGAGTTGAACTGAATCATTTACATGTAACGAAGATAAAAGAAAAAACTATGAAAAGGAAGCATTCGCTTTTATCGTTATACACCCGAGTACGCCATAAATCCACCATCTACCGGAATGACTGTGCCAGTGACAAAGCCGGACTGTCTTTCATCCGCAAGCCACATCAATGTGCCAAGCAGGTCTTCCGGTTTGCCAAAGCGACGCATGGGTGTATGTGCAATAATTTTACTGGAACGCTCCGTAGGTGAGCCGTCAGGTTGCAGTAATAGATTACGGTTCTGCTCGGTCAGGAAAAACCCGGGTGCGATAGCATTGACACGAATACCGGATTCGGCCAGATGAACGGCAAGCCACTGCGTGAAGTTATTAATTGCGGCCTTCGCAGCACTATACGCTGGAACTTTCGTCATGGGTGATGGGGCGCTCATGGAAGAAATGTTAATGACAGTGGCAGGAACATCGCGCTCTATCATATGTTTTGCAAAGATCTGAGTGGGGATGAGAGAACCGACAAAATTCAGATCCATCACCTGACGAAATCCCTCTACAGATACATCGAAAAACGTAGTGACATCACTCTGCGCCAGATCTTCCAATCTGAAAATTTCATTCGTGGTGTTGGCACTGGCGTTATTGCCACCGGCGCCATTAATAAGAATATCACAGGGTCCAAGTTGCTCCAGCACAACATCTGCCGCCGCTTGTACGCTCTCTGCCTGGGTTACGTCACAGGCAACAGCAATCGCTCTGCCACCCGCAGCTTCAATTGCAGCTACAACTTCTTGTCCCTTGGACACGGTACGGTTCAGAATGGCTACGCTTGCACCATGTCGAGCGAGTTCTTCCGCCATGGAGCGGCATAATACCCCAGCACCTCCGGTGATTACAACTGTTCTGCCTTCGAGACGAGTTGAGCGTTCATATTGGTGTTCACTCATGCTTTTGCCCTCCTTTGCAGGGAATCCCAGACGCCCCAGAGATACATGATTCCCAAAGCCCGGTCATAGAGTCCATAGCCAGGTCGGCACTGTTCTCCCCAGAGATGACGACCGTGGTCGGGTCTTGCATAACCTTCATAACCGATATCGTGATAAGCCTCAACAACCCCCGCAATATCAACACTGCCATCCTGACTGCGATGTGAAGTTTCGATAAAGTCGCCGTTTTCGTAGATTTTGACATTACGAATGTGGGCAAATGGAATCCGATCCTTGAACTCGTGTATCATGCCGATAATGTCATTATCCGCATTTGCTCCCAAAGAGCCACTGCATAGTGTCACGCTGTTGTAAGGGCTATCATAAAGATTCAAATATTTCCGAACATTCTCCTGACTTATAATAATCTTCGGCAATCCAAAGATTGGCCAAGGCGGGTCATCCGGATGGATGGCCATTCGAATCCCCAGCCGCTCGGCTGTAGGCATAATCTCTTGCAGGAAATAACGTGCGTGCTCCCACATATGATCCTCGGTTACATCCTTGTAGGCTTCGAACAGACCTGTTAAATACTGCAATCGTTCCGGTTCCCAACCTGGCATGGTGAGTGCGGAGTTTTCCGTAATGCGTCGAACGAGTTCTAGAGGTTCTATATCTGCGAGTTTACTGTGCTCATAGAAGAGGGCAGTTGAACCATCCTCCATTTCCTTGTGCATATCCGTGCGAAGCCAGTCGAAGATCGGCATGAAGTTGTAACAGATGACCTTCACACCCACCTGAGCCAGTTTCTCCATCGTTTTAATATAGTTCGCAATGTATTTATCCCTTGATGGCAGACCCAACTTGATATCTTCGTGGATGTTCACACTCTCAACGACATCCAGATGTAACCCGGCCTTATCCGCTGCCGTTTTGACAGCGAGTATCTTGTCCATTGGCCATTCCTCGCCAGCAGGAACATCGTGCAGTGCCCACACAATACCTTCAACACCCGGAATCTGCCGGATATGATCCAGCGTTACCGTATCATTGCCTTCGCCGAACCAGCGAAAAACCATTCTCATCACGTTCACCTCATCATGAATAGTAGTAAGAAAAATGCAGTCATTGAAAATAGGAAGGATATGTATCCTGCAGGACAGCCAAATCGGTAACAGTTAAATGCAAGTGTTCCTGCATCAGTCGCTCTGCTGTGTCGGCATCATGCTGTTGAATGGCCTTGACCATCGACAGGTGTTGTTCAATTAAATGATCCCACTGATGATCCGAGGACAGGCGTAACATGCGACTTCGATTCAAATGTACATTCATCTGCTGGATAACAGTCCAGATGTTGCTTTTATTGCATCCTGCAAAAAGAGTGCTATGGAATTCCTCATCCAATTGAAACATTCGTTCATCATCCGGTTTGATCCTGCATTCCTGCTGCCACGCAAGGTTCTGTTCAAGAGCTACCATTTGTTCGTTTGGAAAGTTCTCGCAGGCGAGCCTGATTACGGCTCGTTCGAGCTGCTCACGCATGAACCGTGCTTCCTCAACGAGATCGACCTGAATCAGAGAGACGTATGTACCACGCTGTGGGTACACTTCCAGCAGACCTTCCTGAGCAAGTCTTACAAAACTCTCTCGAACAGGTGTCCGGCTTACCTGAAACTCCAGTGAAATTTCCTTCTCAGAAATAGCTGTTCCTGGAGGCATTTTCAGACTTAAAATGAGTTGTTTCAGCGTGAAGTAAACGACATCTCGCGTTGAGTAAGATTGCTTATTCATGAAAGACATGCTGCTCGCAACAGATAACAAACCGGCTTTGGATGATAACTTCGGGGTATATTCCACAACTTCAACTCCTTCATTGACATACTACCATACTTGTATGGTAGTATGGAAGCGCTTTATCGGCATTATATTAAATTTAGTTGATGATTCACTTGCAGTTCAAGGAAATGCAGAGTACAATTCAGTTTATTAGGTTCGAATGTTTAAACCAACAGACGCAAATAACGGAGAAATTACACGTTGGAATATAGATAAAGAAATATAAAGAAATCGTATAGAGGTGAAACCATGGGACAAAAAGCAATCAGCGTTTTTCAAACCTGTATCCCGTTATTTCAGGTGTTAAGTGACAATCACCGTCAAGCCATTTTGCTGACACTCACCGAGAAGGGCAGAATGACCGTGAATGAAATTACTGAGCAATCCAGTCTATCCCGGCCAGCCATATCTCATCATCTCAAGCTTTTGTTAGAGAAGGGACTCATATCCGTGGAACAGAAGGGCACACAGCGATATTATTCGGCTTCATTGAATGCATCGGTGGAACTGCTGAAGGAACTGGTAGCTGCTTTGGAAGAAGAGTGCCTGTAGAGGAATAGTGCTTTAACATGCTTTTGCATGTACCTAGTAGGTTCGTAAGTTTAAACGCTTAATCAAAACTAAACAGAGGAGTATGTATATATGACAACGACTATGCAGGAAGTAACCAGTCAGGAAGTTGAACTGATTTTGGAGCAGCAACGACAATTCTTTCATTCCGGGGCCACACGATCAGCAGAAGCTCGAATTGCCCGTCTGACCCAACTCAAGCAGGCGATTCAAAAGTATGAGACCAGACTGACAGAAGCTCTATATCAGGATTTGGGCAAAAGCGAGTTCGAATCCTACACGACCGAGATTGGATTTATGATGGACAGCATCACACACACCATTCGTAAAGTGAAAAAATGGGTGAAACCCGTTAAAGTGAAAACGCAAATGGCACTCTTGGGGTCCAAAAGTGTTATTATACCTGAACCCTATGGGTCTGTTCTGATCATTGGACCATTCAATTATCCATTTCAACTCTTAATCGAACCATTGGTAGGGGCGATTGCAGCAGGTAACACAGCCGTGCTCAAAGCCTCAGAGAATACACCGGCAGTGTCCGCGGTTGTACGTGAAATGATTGCGAGTGTGTTCGAACCGGCATACGTACAAGTGCTTGAAGGTGCCAAAGACACAACGACAGCGCTGATTAATGCGCCATTTGACTATATTTTTTTTACAGGCAGTGTACCTGTAGGCAAGATTGTGATGGAGGCAGCTGCCAAAAACCTCGTTCCCGTTACGTTAGAACTGGGAGGCAAGAGTCCGGTCATCGTTGATGAACAGGCGGATATCAAAGTAGCTGCGCAGCGCATTATATGGGGCAAACTGCTCAATACAGGACAGACCTGTATCGCACCCGATTATTTGCTCGTGCATGAGCGCGTGAAGGAACCGTTAATTACGGAGATGAAAGCAGCGATCGTGTCCTTCTTTGGATCGGATATCCAGCACAACAAGGACTATGGACGAATCGTGAACAAGGGTCATTTTAAACGTCTGACGACGTTGATTGAACGGGATCAGGATAAAGTGATATATGGTGGCGCATCGGATGAGGAAGACCGTTTCATTGAACCTACATTAATTGATGCTGAATCTTGGGATGCAGCTACGATGGAAGATGAGATTTTTGGACCGATTCTGCCGATCATTAGCTATGTTAAGCTCGATGAAGCCATTGTGGAAATCGTAAAGCGGCCGAAACCACTCGCATTGTATTTGTTTACTTCGGACACTCGGATTCAGGACAAGGTGCTGCGTGAAGTTTCTTTTGGAGGCGGCTGCATTAACGATACCATCACACATGTTGCTAATCCGCGTTTGCCATTTGGCGGTGTTGGTCATTCCGGTGTTGGTTCATATCATGGAAAGTACAGCTTCGAAACGTTCTCCCATCTCAAAAGTGTACTGAAAAAAAGCACCAAACTGAATCTGCCGATTCTGTATCCCCCGTATGATAACAAGCTGAAGCTGATTAAGCGTTTGTTGAAATAAATAAGAAAGACAAAAAGCCTGCTACTGGACCTTATTCCAGAGCAGGCTTTTCCTGTCGGTAACGGGATGGTGACATGCCGGACCAGCGCTTGAATTGACGACTGAAATGGGCAATATCCTTGTAACCAAGCATGACGGCAATATTTTGAACGGATAGCTTCGGATTGCCCAGAAGTAGCTTCGCTTCATGCAAAACCAACTGGGACAATACAGCACGAGGAGACTGACCAAATACCTGCTTGAACACGCGATTACAGTGAGAAGAACTGATACCCAGCTCGGCTGAAATATCATCAATGCCATAGTGACCACTCGATTCGTGTCCCTGTTTGAATTGCTGACTCATCAGGCCCTGCAGTCGATTGCGAATCTGGTGGGCGAGTTCGATTTTTTCATGTCCGTCGGTAAACCATTGTGCTGCCTCTTGCGAGACCGCCTCCCACAGATGACCAAATAATTCGAATACCGCAGATTGCAACTGCATACGCTGCACCATCGTATTTGCAGTTTCATCATCCGCAGATGACATCAATTTGTGTAAAACCGGCTCAATCTGCTGTGTAACCGGACTATCCGCGCTGAATCGTATTTGCTTGATGCGTGCCAACAACGATAGGAACAACTGATCATCAATATCAAAGTGCATACAAAAATACGTGAATCCCTTGCCGTTATGGCTCTGACTGGAATGAATGCTTCCCGGTGGAATCAGGAGCAGTTCGCCAGCCTTTTGAATATATAGGGTACCGTTCACCATCATCCTTTGCTCGCCTTCGGTAACATAATTCAGTTCATATTGAGGGTGCTCATGCGCCGGATAATCCCAGTCCGTACCAACTCTTCGTAAATGAATGGCGAACAGATTGACCGTTGTTTGCACATCTGGATAAAAAACTTCATGGACACTTTCTCCCAAAGCAGGAGGCAAGAACGTTGACGACATGGAAGATCCCCCTTTTATAGAGATTGTTCAAAAAAGCGCTTTTGATTACGTACGTATTTCAAATGGAATGCTTTTGTGTAACCGCTTTAATCCATTATAGTCTATCAGCTTGATTTGGGTAAATATCAGATTGATTTGATCATGGTCTGAGGTGGAACCACGTGTTAGGATGGGGCTAATGAAAACGTATGCAAACTATTTTGAGAGGGGTTATGATTCGTGAGCACATCGAAATCCATCTTTTATAACGCACATCACGCACCGA
The DNA here is from genome assembly GCF_055687625.1 of Paenibacillus sp. CB74. NCBI lineage: Bacteria > Bacillati > Bacillota > Bacilli > Caryophanales > Paenibacillaceae > Paenibacillus > Paenibacillus sp. CB74. The sequence goes on from NZ_CM146009.1 coordinate 1,485,166, forward strand.
TTGGTGCTTATGCGAGTTTCACACTGGGATATAAAGGAGCCAAAGGCGGGCTGGGTCTTGAGCTCGGCAAACCGGCAGACCAGAATGTATATATTGGATTACAATCTCGCGATGGAGAGAATTATCAGGCGCTTCCTTTTTATGAAGCTTCCGAGGATGAGAGCAGCCGTTATGATGTAGAGAAGTTGGAAAATGGGGACACGGCTCTGACCACAGCGTCCAAAGTTCCGCAACCTCTGATTGCGGCTTTTCGTGATGAAGAGATTACCCGTGAATTCACCTCAGGTACAGATACATGGACTGCAGGAGATCTGACATTTCGCATCTACTCGCCTGTACGTCCAGTACCTGATCCAACGAGTGGAGATCGTGAAGCCTTAATGGATGCACTCGTACCTGCCGTATTGGTCGAGATGACGATTGACAATACGCAAGGTCAACAAGCACGTAAAGCCTATTTTGGCTATCAGGGCAATGATCCGTACTCTGCAATGCGTCTAATTGGGGGACCTGAGGGCGGCTCCATCACAGGTGTGGGACAAGGTCGACTTACAGCGATTATGTCGGCAGATGACGGACTGTGGCCAGCACGCGGATTCACGCTGGAGAAGCTCTTGCAGGAGAAACATCGGGATAATCTGGCATTTGGACTTGGCTCAACCGCTGCACTACTGATGGAGGTGCCGGCTGGAGAGAAACGTACGTATCAATTCGCCGTATGTTTCTATCGCGGGGGCATTGTGACAACTGGAATGGACACAACGTATTGGTATACGCGCTACTTCTCCGATATTCAGGCAACAGGAGCGTATGCACTCCAACGATTCAGTGAGTTGACCGCATCCTGTGGAGAGGTTGAACAGCGCCTTGGAACGGCTGCTTTGACCGAAGATCAATCATTCATGCTTGCTCATTCCATTCACAGTTATTATGCCAGTACTCAATTGCTGGATGCCGATGGCGAGCCACTCTGGGTGGTGAACGAAGGGGAGTATCGGATGATGAACACACTTGATCTGACGGCCGATCAGTTGTACTTCGAGCTTGCCTTGAATCCATGGACGGTGCGTAATGAGCTGGAGTGGTTTGTCAAACGATACAGTTATACCGATCAGGTTCGTTTCCCGGGGGAAGAAAAGTTACATCCGGGCGGAATTACCTTTACCCATGATATGGGTGTTGCCAACGTGTTCTCACGCCCTGGACACTCGGCATATGAACTGGTTGGCATTGACGACTGCTTTTCACAGATGAGCCACGAGGAACTGGTGAACTGGCTCTGCTGCGCGACCGTATACATTGAACAGACACAGGATCAAGCATTTGTGAAAAACATGCTGCCTGTTATCCAAAATTGCTTCGAAAGTATGCTTAATCGTGACCATCCTATCGCGGAGCAGCGTAACGGTCTGATGGGCCTAGATAGCAGCCGTACCCAAGGTGGAGCGGAAATTACAACTTATGACAGCCTGGATGTGTCACTGGGTCAGTCGCGCAATAATATCTATCTGGCGGGTAAATGTTGGGCGGTCTATGTTGCATTGGAGAAGCTGTTCGCAACGGAGAAGTTGGCGGATCTGTCACATCAAGCGGGGCTTCAGGCGGATCGCTGCGCAGCCAGTATTGCTGCACAGTTGACGGATGGCGGCTACATTCCAGCTGTTATTGCAGAAAATAATGATTCCCGAATCATTCCGGCGATTGAAGGTCTGGTATTCCCTTACTTTACAGGCTGTGAAGCAGCATTGGATATCAATGGTCGTTTTGGACCTTATCTGAAAGCACTCCAAACTCATCTGAAGACGGTTCTTGTACCAGGAACATGCCTGTTCGAAGATGGAGGCTGGAAACTGTCCTCAACAAGCAATAACTCGTGGCTGAGCAAAATCTATCTGTCCCAGTTCATCGCTAGAGAGCTGCTGGATGTGGAATGGAATGAGACAGGCAAGGCAGCAGACGCGGCTCATGTCAACTGGCTGTTGCATCCGGAGGAATCGTACTGGTGCTGGAGTGACCAGATCCTGTCTGGCGTAGCGGTTGGCAGCAAGTACTATCCGCGTGGTGTGACGTCGATTCTATGGCTACTCGAAGGAAAAGGGAATCACCTTGCACACATCTATGCTACCAAGGAGGCGGTACAATGAACCAATCTATCGTTCAATCTGCTTTGTCAGGTCCACAGTATGATGCATGGCTGGGGTATCACTCCGAATTGCCAAAAGTGAATGGAATTGCCCGTAAGAAGGCTCCTGCGTGGAGTAAGCTGATACTGGCGGAAGAGAAGCATGGAGTAATCACAACAGCGCTGACCGAACTTTCACGGGGACTGGAGAAGCTGTATGGCGTGAAACCGACAGTCAGTCAGCTGTCTGATGCTCAGCAAAGTGAGCGGCACAATCACGATTCCGATCCCGCCATACGAATCGGTACTTGGACAGGGAGCGATTCGGTGGCTGCGTCGTTCAGTGAGACAGAGCGTTCTGCTGTTCAAGGAGAAGGGTACATCATTCGTGAAAGCGAGGGTGTGCTGGTCATTGGTTCAGAGACTCCTCAAGGATTATTGTATGGTGCATTCCATCTGCTTCGGGAACTGACAATGGATCAAGGAAGTGCAAGTGAGGCGGATGGCGCTGTGAGTAAATGGAGCTTCATTACAGAGCAGCCTACCAATGCGCTACGGATGATCAATCAGTGGGATAACGTGGACGGCAGCATTGAACGTGGATACGCAGGAGACTCCATTTTCTATGATAACGGGGAATTCACACTGGACTTGGACCGCATCAGGGACTACGCACGTTTACTCGCTTCGACAGGCATCAATGCCATAGCGATCAATAATGTCAATGTACACCGCCGTGAGAGCTTGTTTTTGACGGAACGTTATCTTAGCGATGTGGCGAAGGTTGCTGCTGAATTCAGAGCGTATGGTATTCGATTGTTCCTGAGCGCCAACTACGCGAGTCCAATCGAGATTGGTGGGTTACGTACAGCAGATCCGCTGGATGCACAGGTACGGGAGTGGTGGAACATTCAAACGGCCAAGGTGTACGCAGCAATTCCGGATTTTGGCGGTTACCTGATCAAGGCAGACTCCGAGAATCGGCCGGGACCGTTCACGTATAACCGTGATCATGCTGATGGTGCAAACATGCTGGCTGAAGCCCTTCGGCCATTCGGTGGATTGGTGATCTGGCGTTGCTTCGTCTATAACTGCAAGCAGGACTGGCGGGATCGTTCCACTGACCGTGCACGTGCAGCATATGACCACTTTACGCCGTTGGACGGGCGTTTTGCCGAAAATGTCATTTTGCAGATCAAAAACGGGCCGATGGACTTTCAGGTGAGGGAGGCGGTATCCCCACTGTTCGGAGCCATGGAACATACGAATCAGGTGATTGAATTCCAGATTACACAGGAGTATACCGGGCAACAGCGTCATCTCTGTTATCTGGTTCCCCAGTGGAAAGAAGTATTGGACTTTGACACCTACGCCAAAGGCAAAGGTTCAGAGATCAAGAGAATCGCGGATGGTTCTCTGTATAAACGACCTCACAGTGGCTTCGCGGCAGTCTCCAACATTGGTGCTGATGCCTGTTGGACAGGACACCCACTCGCGCAGGCGAATCTGTATGGATACGGGAGACTTGCGTGGAATCCGGAGCTGTCGGCAGAAGAGATTGCCGATGAGTGGGTGAGACTCACATTTGGACATGAAGACGAAGTCGTGCGGAAGGTTACGGATATGCTTTTGACATCACTAGATATCTATGAGAATTATACGGCGCCTCTCGGTGTGGGTTGGATGGTTAATCCCGAACATCATTATGGACCGAATGTAGATGGATACGAGTATTCCAAATGGGGGACGTATCACTTTGCCGATTGTCATGGCATTGGTGTAGATCGAACCGTGAAGAGCGGTACAGGATACACCTCACAGTATCATCCTGAGAATGCGGATCGCTATGAGTCCTTGGACACCTGTCCGGATGAGTTGATCTTATTTTTCCATCACGTGCCATACACCCATGTTCTGCATTCGGGCAAGACGGTCATTCAGCATATTTATGATACCCACTTTGAAGGTGTAGCGCAGGCGGAGGCGTTAGCCGAGAGATGGAGACAGCTGGAGGGCAAAATCGACCCGGACATTTTCAGCAAAGTTGCTTCATTACAGGATAATCAGGCCGAACATGCCAAGGAATGGCGGGACATGATCAATACGTATTTCTATCGCAAGAGCGGTATTGCGGATGAACAAGGTCGAACAATCTATTGATTGGTGATGTAAAGAGGGAAGATACCTTGTTTTCTTTGATGTACAATAGACAGCATGGACATACCTGAGGAGGAGATGCGTATGGGACAACATCAACTGCCCGAGAACATGAAGGCCGCAGTCATGACAAAGCCAGGACATATTATTATTGAGGAACAACCCGTTCCCCAACCAGCAGCGGATGAGGTGTTAATCCAGGTGATGGCTGTCGGGGTGTGTGGCTCGGATGTGCATTATTTCGAACATGGGCGCATAGGCAGATTTGTCGTGGAAAAACCGATCATTCTGGGTCATGAGTGTGCGGGGATCATTGCTGCTGTGGGCTCGAACGTATCACGTTTGAAAACAGGGGATCGGGTTGCTATTGAGCCTGGGGTGACTTGCGGACGTTGCACGGCATGCAAGGAAGGTCGCTATAACCTGTGTCCGGATGTACAATTTCTGGCGACCCCTCCCGTGGATGGCGCATTTGTACAATACATGGTGATGCGTGAAGATATGGTATTCCCGATTCCAGATCATCTGTCTTATGAAGAAGCCGCAATGAACGAGCCATTCTCCGTTGGGATTCACGCTGCACGCCGGAGCAAATTGGCTCCGGGTACAACCCTGGCGATTATGGGCATGGGTCCAGTTGGACTCATGGCCGTGGCTGCTGCCAAATCTTTCGGTGTAGAGAAGATCATTGTAACGGATCTGGAAGAAGTTAGGCTGGAAGCGGCACGCCGCATGGGTGCCACTCATGCCATTAATGTGCGGAATGAAGATGCGCTGGCTGTGATTCGCGATTTAACAGGTGGTGTGGGTGTCGATACCGCATGGGAAACAGCGGGCAATCCAAAGGCGCTACAATCTGCTCTGTATTCCCTTCGACGTGGAGGTAAACTTGCGATTGTGGGTCTGCCTGCACAGGATGAGATTGCACTCAATGTTCCATTTATTGCGGACAATGAAGTTGATATCTATGGCATATTCCGTTATGCCAACACGTATCCGGCAGGGATCGAGTTCCTGAGCTCCGGCCAGCATGACGTAATGTCCCTGATTACAGATCGTTATTCACTCGAAGAGACACAGCAGGCGATGGAACGTGCATTACACAATAAGAGCGGTAGTCTGAAGGTCATGGTATATCCGAACGGCAGATAGGCACAACTTGAGAGAGTCCGGCAGTTCAGGACTCTTTTTTTGTTTTTTTCACAAAATTAAGGGATAGACAAGCTCCCATAACATGGTATAATTCATGAAGATTTTAATATATAAAAGGATACACACCATCATGGTGAATAAGTACCTTGAATAAGTACCTAGCGAAAGGAAATGAAAGTTGTGAGAGTACATGAATTTATGATTCACGCTGATTTTCATCGGGATGATCTGATGTCGGTATCTTCTCAAGCGTCACGTTTTTCCTCGGATATTATTTTGTCGTATATGGAGTCTGAGCATGAGCATCGTGTAGATGTCAAAAGCCTGCTTGGAATGGCGTTACTACCCATTCGATATGGTAGTGTTGTCAGATTACAGACAAGGGGCAGGGATGAACTGGAGGCTTTGGAGTACATGCTGAATGTACTGGAGAAAGGGACGGCGTAACACCTGATTAGGTGCAAAATCACAGATATCATATTTTTTTTGGCTATTCCTCAAATCCTGCTGGTACTTTGTCCAAAAAAAGAGTATAATAAAATTTAGTTTGATTCTAAAGAAGTACCCATATTAAAGGAGTGTAAATAGATTATGCCAAAAGTTGACATCCATCCAAAGACACAAATCGTAATTTTTTACGATGCAAGTGCTGATTACAAATTCCTGAGTTCTTCCACGAAGTCCTCTAACGAAACTATGGAGTGGGAAGATGGTAACTCTTACCCGGTAATCCGTGTGGACACTAGCTCCGCATCCCACCCGTTCTTCACTGGTAAACAAAGAAACGTGGATATCGGTGGTCGTGTTGATAAATTTAACCGTAAATACAACATCAACAAATAAGTTTGTCCATACATTACAAGAAAACCTTGGGATTCGTCCTGAGGTTTTTTTGTGTATTAATAAAAATTAATTCAACCAATTATTGCGCTTACAACACATTCGGATGTACACTAGAAAACAGAGCAAGAACATATGAAGGAGGAAATAGAGATGAGCAGCATCACACATATGGTAACGTTTACACTATACGCAGGTAAAGATACACCGGAGGCAGAAGCCTTTTTGAAGGAAAGTTCGGATGCACTGGCAGCCATTCCTGGGGTAGAGCAATTTCGGGTTCTGAGACAGGTAAGTGAGAAGAATGAGTTTGACTACAGCTTTTCGATGGTCTTTGCGGATCAGGCTGCGTATGATGCATACAACAATCACCCGGTTCACCGTCAGTATGTAGAAGAGCGTTGGGAAAAGGAAGTCAGTCGCTTCCAGGAAATTGATCTGATCCAGCATAATCATTAATATTCTCTACATATAGGGAAGCAAGCTGACTTACCATATACAGCATTGTACAATGCTGTATTCTTCTCTTCATAATGCGTGATTGTAGAGATAATACAATACTTCCCGAAACCGTTTTCGTTAAAATAAATTAAAGGAGGTTTTTGCTGTTATGCAATTGGATCTCACAGGAAAAACGGCTCTTGTTACAGGCGCAACCGGACAACTGGGGAGAGTCATCGCACGCACGTTGGCCAACTGTGGCGCCAATCTGGCTTTACATTACATTAATAATGATACCAAAGCTCGGGAGCTCCAGGGTGAGATTGAAGCACTTGGTCGTAAGGCTGTAATTGTACAGGGAGATATTACGAAGCAGGATACGGCATTTCGGATTCGTGATGAAATTCAGCCTGTCCTCGGCGGAGTGGATATCGTCGTTGCCAATGCGGTCATTCAATATGAATGGACAACGGTGTTGGAACAGTCTCCTGAAGATTATTTGAGTCAGTTCGAGTCCTGTGTTATGCAGAGTGTGTATCTTGCCAAAGCTTTCATTCCACATATGCAAAACGTCAAAGCAGGTCGCTTTATTGGCATTAATACCGAATGTGCGATGCAAAACTTCGCTCACCAATCGGCCTACACCGCTGGTAAGCGTGGAATGGATGGCGTATATCGCGTGCTAGCCAAGGAGGTTGGCGAGTATCAGATTACCGTAAACCAGGTTGCACCTGGATGGACAATCAGTGAACGTGATCGCTCCAGTGAGCCTGGACACGATGAAGCATACACGCGTACCGTGCCACTGAAGCGCAGGGGTGAAGATCAGGAAATTGCCAATGCAGTTGCTTTTCTCGCTTCGGATCTGTCCTCATTTATCACAGGTGCCTATATCCCGGTAAGTGGTGGAAATGTGATGCCTGCCATCTAAATACGAATAAGAGTTCAACCTTAATGAGGGTGTCCCATAAGTCATGAATATGGCGGGGGCATCCTCTTTGCTTTGTTTTTTTTGTAATGAACCTGACACACGTTATTCGCCCCCATTTGCCGAGATCTGAGATCTAACGAATCACAGAGACGTTATTTCGTCGATTCACTTGATTTTTTAGGTGTAGAAGCCCGTTTATGACTATATAGCGTTGCTGGGGTTCGTTAAATCTTGCAACTGATGATAATCTTCCTTTTAAGGTGCGGTAGGTTCGTTAGCGTTCGTTAGTCATTGGAGAGAAGCGGTATTCTTTTTGAAAAGCCTAATTTTTTGGAATTTTGCTAACAATGAAACAACCGTTATAAGGTGCTTAATTATTCATATATCCAGATATACATATGATTTGGTTCGGTTTTCAGCAGATTGGGGTATAAGAATAGGTATATTACCTGAGTGGAAACATAATCAAAATGAGCTATCAAAGGAGACCCATCACTTATGAAAAAAACAGTCGCGGACGTTCTGGTTGAATCCTTATTGAACGCTGGCATCAAACGAATATATGGCATTGTTGGAGACTCTTTGAATGCGGTGCTTGACTCCATCCGTCGTTCAGGCAAGATCGAGTGGATTCATGTGCGGCATGAGGAAGTGGCTGCTTTTGCTGCCGGGGCAGACGCTGAGGTCAGTGGAAGTATCGCCGTCTGCGCAGGTAGCAGCGGTCCTGGTAACATGCATCTGATTAACGGTCTGTACGATTGTCATCGCAATCGTGTGCCTGTACTCGCCATCGCTGCACATATCCCAAGTGACGAGATTGGTAGCGAATATTTCCAGGCGACTCATCCGGAGTATCTGTTCCAGGAATGCAGTGATTATTGTGAAGTAATTACAACAGCAAAACAGATGCCACGTTCTCTTACGATGGCGATCCAGACAGCAGTCGCACGTTCAGGTGTATCTGTCGTTGTATTGCCGGGGGATGTAGCTGGACTTGAGGCGGCGGACCTGCCTGTGCCAGAGCATGTATATCACGCGACCCATCCTGTGGTTCATCCTTCTGAGCCTGAACTCGTGAAATTGGCGGAATATCTGAATCAAGGCAAAAAAATTACATTGTTGTGCGGTGCAGGCTGCGCGGGCGCTCGGGAACCCCTGATGCAGCTCTGTGATCGGTTGAAATCCCCCATGGTTATTGCGTTAAGAGGCAAGGAATATTTGGAGTATGACAACCCCTATTCCGTCGGCCTTACCGGCCTGATCGGGTATTCATCCGGTTATCATGCCATGATGGACTGTGATGTATTATTGATGCTGGGAACGGATTTCCCATATCGTCAATTCTATCCCGAAGATGCAAAAGTACTTCAGGTCGACATACAATCTTCCCATCTCGGTCGTCGTACGAAGCTGGATTACGGCGTGTGTGGGGATGTAAAATCGACCATTGAAACCTTGCTTCCATATCTAACAGAAGAACACAGTGACAAACATTTGCGTAAAAGTGTGGATCGTTATGTGAAAGTACGTAAAGAACTGGACGAGCTGGCCGTTGGAAAACCGGGCAAAAAGCCCATCCATCCGCAGTACCTGACCAAGGTCATTAGTGATGCCGCCGCAGAAAATGCCATCTTCACATGTGATGTCGGTACACCGACAGTATGGGCGGCCCGTTATATTGAGATGAGCCGCAACCGCAGACTGCTCGGTTCATTCAGTCACGGTACGATGGCGAATGCCTTGCCACAAGCGATTGGTGCCCAGGTTGCTGATCCCGGCAGACAAGTCATCTCGTTGTCGGGTGATGGTGGTATTACGATGCTGATGGGTGATCTGTTGACATTGAAACAGCATAATCTGCCGATCAAGGTTGTGGTGTTTAATAATGGAGCACTTGGTTTTGTTGAGCTGGAGATGAAGGCTGCCGGATTCCTGGAGTCGGGAACAGAGCTTGTCAATCCGAACTTTGCGATGGTTGCCCAGGCGATGGGTATGGAAGGCATTCGCGTTGAAGATCCGGGTGCACTGGAAGGGGCTGTACAGCGTGCGCTTCAGCATGATGGTCCTGTACTGATTGATGTGGTGGTGAACCGTCAGGAATTGTCCTTACCACCGAAGATTGAGTTCAAACAGGCGGAAGGATTCACCTTATGGATGATGAAAGCCGTGCTGAACGGACGCGGTGACGAGATCATTGAATTGGCAAAAACCAATTTGCTGAGATAGGCGCTACGTTAAAGTGGATATGCACGTTTGAAGGTGTGGAACCACTAATTTTAATAGGGTTATTTATGTAATAAAGAGAGCATGCAACAAGACATTCTAGTTGCGTGCTCCTTCCATGAAATGATGAAAATGTGACATGTCATATAGTATGGATACATATTATATAATTTGTTTTTATGTCGAAAGTCTATTAGAATAGGTAAAGTCAGGAAGGTTTTATGCCATTTTTGACCTACATATTGCATCATTGCATGTACGTACGTTTCATATCGTATTCATCGATCCAATCACAAGATGACACACACACATGGAGGAGATCAACATGAGTCACGCAGGAAAAGTAGCCATTATCACTGGAGCAGGAAGTGGATTGGGCCAAGCAGCAGCGCTAAAGCTGGCTGAGAAGGGCGCATCCATTGTCGTTGTGGATCTTGTCGAAGAGACAGGTCGTGAAACGGTTAAGCAGATTGAGAAGCTGGGAAGTAAAGCTATTTTTGTACAAGCAGATGTGAGTAAAGCACCTGAAGTTGAGAATTATGTAAAAAAAGCAGTCGAAGAGTTCGGACGAATCGACATGTTCTTTAATAATGCAGGTATTGCGGGTCCTGGGATCAAGTTGATTGAACATACGATCGAGCAGTTTGACCAAATTATTGATATTAACCTGAGAAGTGTGTTCTACGGGTTGAAGTATGTGATTACGGAAATGCTCAAGACAGGTGGGGGTTCCATTCTGAATACAGCCTCCACAGCCGGTATTGTTGGTGTACCCGCGGTTGCACCTTACGCAGCAACCAAACATGGCGTGGTCGGCTTGACCCGCACAGCTGCAATTGAATATGGCAAGGACAATATTCGTGTGAACGCGATTGCGCCAGGCACGATTGAGACACCGATGGTTGTTCAGTTTGGTAAAGATAATCCTGAAGTGTTCAAAGCAACGGTGGACAGCATTCCATCTGGACGCCTTGGCAGACCGGAAGAGATTGCGAACCTAGTTTCCTTCCTTCTGGGAGATGAAGCGCCGTATATCAATGGTGCAGTATATCCGATTGATGGTGCAGTTACAGCCCAATAAGCGTTAAGCTTATTGGCAATAAAATAGTTGTTAAGATGGTCAAAGAGAGGTCACTGTATGTGTACAGTGCCTCTCTTTTTGATTCCTCTTTTATACTACGAATGGTATTGCGAATTCATATTAGGCAACGTTGTGTGATGCATCAGTTTGTGTACTTTTATTAGATGATGAACGATACGAGCCAATAACAATGATGATGGCCACAACGACCCCGACAGCCCCAATCCAGGTAATGGATGACAATGATACACTGCTGACCGCGATGCCACCAATACCTGCTCCAGCGGCCATGGCTAATTGCATGACCGAACTATTCAGACTAAGCATAATACCTGAGGATTCGGGAGCCATCGTCACGAGGTTATATTGCTGAGTTGGACCCGAAGACCATGCGGCAAATGACCACAAAATCAGAACAAGCAAGACAGTGAGATGAGAGCTTGCCGTTATATTCAGCAGGACCAGACTCACGATATGCAGTGTCATGCCTGTGATTAACGTCCGTTTGACACCCCATCTGTCAGCACTGAATCCTCCTACTTTTGAACCAATCAGACTAGCTATACCGAATGCGAGTAAAGCTGAACTGAGCAGTGCTTCGCTCATTCCTGCAACGGTTACGAGATAAGGTGAGATATACGTGTAAGCAATGGAATAACCACCTAACCAGAAAAATGTCACGAGCAGTGCTAAACCAATTCGTGGCTGTTTGAGCAACGATAGTTGTTTCTTCAGTGGAACAGATGCTTCCGCTTTTGAAGGCGGAATGGTGGCCGCAATAACCAGCATGGCGAGAATGCCGAGAACGGTTATGCCTGCGAAAACAAGCTTCCAATCCCATGATGAAGCTACAAGCCTTCCTAGCGGAACGCCAACAATCAATGAAGCGGTAAAGCCAGTGATTACTGTGGCAATTGCACTAGCTTGTTTGCCCTCGGCAGCTATTTGGGAAGCGACTGTTAACGCCGTGACAACAACGACGCCTGCACCCAGAGCCATCAAGACACGTGCTGCGACGAACAGACCATAGCCCGGCAACAGATAAGCAAGTACATTCGCTAGAACGAACAGACCAAGGAAGTACAGCAACAGCCTGCGACGATCCCAGCGCGAAGTCAGTGCAATAATGACAGGTGTACCAAGCGCATATACGAGCGAAAAAATCGTAATGAGTTGCCCGGCAGCGATCAAAGAGATATTCATGGTATCTGCAATGCGATCCAAAATGCCGGCAATGACATATTCGGACGTTCCTACAAGGAAACTGACCAAGGCAAGAACATAGATTTTGAGCGTAGAAGACATGGATACATAACCTCTTTCTGTTCATGATTATTATAATTCTAGAAATATAGAAATAATGACGAGAGAACAAGGCATGAATCTGTGAATGCAAATCATATGTGAAATGTAACCCATCTGCGAATGGTGATGTAACAACTGAGATCCTGAAGATTGGCATAAGCATAAACTTATGTGACCTCATTCTACAATGATAATTGTTCAATGTTTCGGTATTTCTAATTATATAGAAATATAACTTAAATTTTTTATTTATTTAGAAGATAGGGAACATACTTCTGTGCGGTCTCCGTGTTCAGGCTGTAGTAGATATACGTACCTTTCTTCTGTGAGGTGAGCAAGCCGCAATCGGACAGCTGTTTCAGGTGATGAGACAGAGTTGATAGGGCAACGGTAACAAGGCGGCTCTCCAGATCGGCAGGACACAGGTTACTTTCGCCCGATAGAATCTGAATGATTTTATAGCGTGTATGTTCACCAAGTGCTTTATGAATTTTGACCACTTGTTCAAGTTCATTCGGGTTTGGTTGCATCATCATCCGTCCTTTCGTCTTTATTTCTTATTTCTAGTAATATAGAAATACAGTATCATATGCCCTTTGAAAAGTAAACTCTCGGACGAAGATTCTTCCCCCGAGAGTGATGTGAGTTGTATATAGTTGCATATTACCGTTCCAGGGAATCAACATAGTCTTTGGCTTCCTTCAACGAAAGACCTCTGGCCTCGCGCAGTCGTTTGATCGCCATAATTTTTTTCCCTTGTTGTATAAGTGCAAGCAGCTCCAAATCCAGATCAGTTTGACCCGGTGGGCTTGTGTGTGAAGCAGATGCTTCCTTCGGCGACAAGGTGAAATTGTAGTCGGAGCGTGGGCTGGCGATTGCGGTTGAACCATTCTCCAGACGCTCCACATCTCTTTTCAATTCATTCAATTGGCGTTGCAGGCTGGTAACTCGGACCAATACTACTAGGATCAGAAGCGACAGAACGATCCATATCAAGGTGTTCATTTCCATGATGTCATGTGCCTCGCTTTCATGTATTCCTTATTAGCCATTATTTAAGTTGAACTGGGATTTCCTTGACACCACGAACAATCATACCAGGTCTCCATTCCAGTTCATTCACATCTGCCTGAAGCTGCATATTTGGAAAACGATTCAGAAGTGTGCTGACTGCAATCTCACCTTCCAGACGAGCAAGCGGGGCTCCGAGGCAGAGATGAATGCCTTTGCCAAAAGCCAGGTGTGAACTTTTTTCGCGGGTAATGTCGAAGATATCAGCATCCTTAAACTGCTGTTCGTCCCGGTTGGCGGAATCAAGCGCAACGATGACAAGTTCACCTTGAGCAATATGCTGTCCACGGAATTCAATATCTTCAAGAGCCCAACGGGATGTGCTGAACTCTACCGGTCCATTATAACGCAGCATCTCTTCAATGGCATTGTGAATAAGCTCGGGTTGCTTGATCAGCAGTTCGCGTTGCTCCGGATGCTCCAGCAGGGCGAGAATACCGTTCCCGATGAGATTAACGGTTGTTTCATGACCGGCAATGATTAATAAGGAGACCACGCCAAGCAATTCTTGTTCAGTTAACTGCTGCCCGGATTCTTCTGCAATGACGAGCTGGCTGATCAGATCTGTGCCCGGGTCTTGGCGTACTTTCGCGAACCAGGCCGTAAGGTAATCCGTAAATTCCTTCGAATGCTGCTCAAACAGCTCAGCGCTCTCCGCTGTGGAAGCGTCGATTACCGTATTGGACCATATGCGGAATTGGTCACGATCCTGGGCAGGGACTCCCAGAATTTCACTGATAACAATGATGGGCAGCGGGAAAGCAAAATCATCGATCAGATTCATTTTTTCCTGTGACGGGAGGTTGTCCAGCAGTTCATCAGCGATGTCCTGAATATGGCTTCGCATGTTAGCGACCATTTTGGGTGTGAATGCTTTCTGCACAAGTCCCCGAAGACGTCTATGATCTGGCGGATCGGAGAATAACATATTATTCGAGAAAATGCTTTGATTTTCAGCGCCATAACGTCGGACCATGTCTTTGCTGAAGCGAGGATCTTTCAAAATCTGGACTGCATCCTCGTATCGGGTAATAATCCAACCGAATTCTCCATGTGGAAACATGACTCTGAAAACAGGCTCATCTTTTCTTAACTTTTCATACACCGGGTAAGGGTTATGTGTGAATTCTTTGGTAAAAAACGCTGGCTTTGAGGATTCGTTTATTTCATTCGGTTTCAAATGCAAAATCTCCTCTCATATTCCTTCATATGTCTGCACCTTCTATATATTCAATACGTAGGCTTTTGAAACCTTGTTTTTGGTCCAGGTGAATGATTGAGCAGGAAAATAGAGGAAGATGGAAGAAGACATGGTAGATAGAAATGATTATTATGCTTGGTAAAAATGAAAACGAGGTGAACGCTGACATGTCTTACACACAACTTCCTTTGCATCAACACCGGATTCCGGCAAGTCGAATGGTTCTTGGCTGTATGCGTTTTGGGGGCGAATGGGACGGACTTCCCATTACTTCAGATCTTGTCGTGGAGGGTCATCGAGCGGTCGAAGCGGCTATCGAAATAGGGATTAATCACTTTGATCTGGCGGATATATACACACGTGGTAAGGCAGAGCATGTATTGGGGCGAGTCTTATCCGAAACTCCTGGCTTACGTGAACAGATCATTATACAGTCGAAGTGTGGTATACGTCTTGTGGGTGATGATGAAGGACCGCAGCGTTATGACACTTCAGGTGCACATATCCTGGCGAGTGTCGACGGTATCCTGGAACGGCTTGGCATCGATTATCTGGACATTTTGCTGTTACACCGTCCTGATCCACTAGCCCATCCACAAGAGATTGGAGAAGCACTGGCTGAGCTGCATCATTCCGGTAAGGTACGCCATTTTGGTGTGTCCAATATGGGGTCTGAACAGATTCGCCTTCTTCAACTTCATAGTAAAGTACCTCTGATTGTGAATCAGTTGGAGATGAGTCTGGACAAAATTGGATTCGTA
Organism: Paenibacillus sp. CB74; assembly: GCF_055687625.1. Taxonomy (NCBI): domain Bacteria; kingdom Bacillati; phylum Bacillota; class Bacilli; order Caryophanales; family Paenibacillaceae; genus Paenibacillus; species Paenibacillus sp. CB74. Next base: position 1,500,451 of record NZ_CM146009.1, read on the forward strand.
GAAGCTGGTGTGACGGTGAATCGCCCCCAAGCCAGAGACAACGTATTTCCCTATGGCACGATGGAATATTGTCAGGCAGAACATATTCAACTGCAAGCTTGGGGTCCACTTGCTCAAGGTCGATTTACGGGCAGGGTCGTCGAAGGACAACGCCCGGAGATTGCGCATACGGCTGGGCTGGTTGATCGAATGGCCAAAGAGCGTGGGGTGACACCGGAATCTATTGTACTGGCTTGGTTAATGAAGCATCCAGCAGGGATTCAGCCAGTCATTGGTTCGATTCGACCAGAACGTATTCTGGCCTGTCGTGATGCAGCAAATATGGAGCTTACCCGTTATGAGTGGTACGAGCTGTATTCCGCTTCATGCGGGCGTAGGATGTAACTAGAGATATCAGAGGATTGCTTTGTTTTGATCGAAAAATTAATAGATATTGTGTGAAAGATGATTGTAGAAGAAGACACGGTTGCTGAGCTGTGTCTTTCTTTGTGATATCTGGCCTCATTTGGTTGAAACACAATATGGAAAGTGTAATGATTCCTATGATCATATGACCTACACTGCGAATGTACTAGTCATAAGCATGCTCTTTTGCTCGAAACCCGTGTGTCGAAACGACTATAAGGATAATTCAACTTCATATTTGTGCTAGAGGATATGTCCATGGGCTTAGGAAGAGTGCTGATAAGAAGGACGTTTCAACCATTTTTATCGTTTTACCGGGTAGATGTCAGGGTGCTGTGATAAAATGATAGGAATAAGAACATACGATCTGTTTATGTGAGAGGAGACACCTTGACGATGGAGATGCTTAAACCACCCGCCGAGACATTATACGAGGTTGAATTACGTGCACTGCGAGAAGAGGATCAGGGAAAACGTCCCCCGAACTGGCTGTTATCTCCCGCCTATGTGCGTGATTTTATTATTGGCAGGGATAAGCCAGCGCTATGGAATGGAGAAGAAATCCCGATTACCCGCAAATTTTATGGCAATGACGTGTTGATCGAACGTGCAGTAGTCACTCTGGCAGGCAATCGGGGATTAATGCTTGTGGGAGAACCCGGAACAGCCAAGACCATGCTTAGCGAACTATTAACCGCAGCGATCTCCGGCACCAGCCTGAACACGATTCAAGGTACAGCAGGTACGACGGAAGACATGATCAAGTATTCATGGAATTACGCCATGTTGCTGGATAAAGGCCCTTCGGAAGCGGCGCTTGTACCATCGCCGTTATATAACGGAATGAAGAAAGGCATTCTTACCCGATTTGAAGAGATTACACGTTGTCCCGCTGAAGCGCAGGATAGTCTGATCAGTATTCTCAGTGACAAGGTTATGAGCATTCCCGAACTGGATGGCGGTGTACTGTTTGCCCAGCCGGGATTTAACGTTATTGCTACAGCCAATATTCGGGATAAAGGTGTTAACGAAATGAGCGGTGCCTTGAAACGGCGGTTCAATTTTGAAACGATCAAGCCCATTCATAACGTGAAGATGGAAGCCAAAATTATTGAATCCCAGGCAAGAAGCCTGTTATTACATAGTGGAATTGATATTGAAATTAACCCGGATGTGGTTGAATTGCTGGCTACAACCTTTATGGAACTGCGCACCGGCATGACACGGGAGGGCTACAAGCTGGATACACCTCAAGCCTCTATGAGTACAGCAGAAGCGGTGTCAGTCTATGTTCAGAGTGCGATGACTTCCTATTACTACGAAGATAAGGCTATTGCGCTGGATCGATTAGTGCAGAACATGCTAGGGACCATTGCGAAGGAAAACGACAAGGATCTGTCCATTCTCAAAACCTACTTCTCCAAGGTTGTTAAAGAACGTTCCAGGGAAGAGGGAATATGGAAGGACTATTATGAGGAGAGAAAATGGATCGGTTAACAGCAGTTCTGGACCCTGATGTTGATCAGTTACAATCCTTGTTCAAGTCCCATGTCTATAACCTGAGTAATCATACGGTCTATTACCCAATACGACACCACAGTCCTGTATGTTCATATCACTTGTTACGATTAATCGAAGAGTACAAGCCGGATATCATTCTGATCGAAGGACCAGAGAGCGGTAATCCATTCATTTCGGTTCTGAGTGATGAGGCAACCTTGCCTCCTGTCAGTCTGTACTACACCTATGAGAGTGAGTTGCAGAGAGAAGCCTGCTATTATCCGATGCTTCGTTATTCGCCTGAATATGTGGCCATGAAAGAAGCAAAACGACTGGGCATTCCGGCGAAGTTTATTGACCTGGACTACCAACATTTCTCCACTCATGCATCCAAATCCGGCCAGATAGAGCAAAAGGAGATCTCCATCCAAGACGAAACCTTGCTTGCAGGGTCGGAATTTATCAACCGATTGTGCCAAAAAACAAACTGTCGCAGTTTTGATGAATTGTGGGAAAAGGTGTTTGAGATTGGTGGACTGGAGAAGTCTACTGAGGAATTCGTGCAGGATGTATTTACGTATTGTACGCTATCCCGAATGTGTTATTCCACGGAACGATTACAGTCTTCAGGTGATTTGGCAAGAGAAGTGTATATGAAACAACGTATTCAACAAGCGGTACTTGAGCATGAGCGTGTGCTTGTCATTACTGGTGGATTTCATACTTATGGACTGTTGATGTCAGAGAAACATGAATCAGAATTGGAACAGCCAGAAATGGATAAACAACATGCAGAACAACATTTGGATGCACAAGTTAAACCAGGTAGGTCTCCACACAGTGCGTTTGATCCAAGTGCGGTTCACCAACAGATGTACCCGATGGTCTATACCTTTGCTGAAGCAGATCGGCTTAATGGATATGCAAGCGGCATGCCTTATGTGAATTATTACGATCAGATCTGGAACCAGCTGCTTCGCAAGAAGAGTACACCATACAATCTAACGGCTCTGGACTTGTTATCTCGGCTGATGCGCAAATTACGGGACGGTCACGAACATGTATCAACCAGTGATGCGATTGAGGCGTACAGTATGATTCAGGGACTTGCCGGTCTTCGGGGTAAAAGGGAAGGCGGCGTGTACGAGTTGATGGATGCAGCACTCTCTTCCTTTGTGAAGGGGGAGCTTACCTTGGCTACCGATAAACCGTTGCAAGAGCTACAGCAGTTATTGACAGGAGACGTCATTGGAAGCGTGGCTCCCAATTCATTCAGTATCCCCATCGTGGAGGATTTCAAGGCGCGTTGTACAGTCTACAAATTGCAGATTCGCACAACAGGACAACACAAGAAAGTGCTGGATTTGTATGCGAAACCAGAGCATCGTCAGATCAGCCAATTGATTCAATGCATCACGTATCTGGTTCCAGAATTCGCAAAACGGCAATCGGGGCCAGACTGGATCGCAGAGCGTGACATGAATCTGGTTCGTGAAACCTGGGTTTATATGTACTCTTCCCGTATTGAGGCCAGATTGATAGAGAACTCACTCTATGGCGGAACGCTTGCTGGAGCAGCCACACGCAAAATGGAAGAACAAATGCAGGAGATCCCGGATCATCATAGCGGTGAACTTGCCGGGCTCATGCTTCAAGCACTGCTCATGGGACTTCAGAACACAGCAATGAAGCTCTATGAACAGGTGCGCTCGGCGCTGAGAACCGACGGGAATTTCCTATCCTTATGTAACAGCTTGCAAGTCTTGAACCGAATTCATCAACACCGCAGGTTGCTGGGATTATCTGACGAGCAACATCTCCCTGACCTGGTATCCGAAGCTTATAGGAACGCCGTGGACAAGTTGTTGCAGCTCTCCAGAGCCAATCCGGATGAACATGAAGCCATTATTCAGGGACTGAAGCTGCTAGCCATGCTCGCGGAGTCATCGGAGGCGTATTTTCAGGATGAGACATTCCGAATTCATCTGAATGAGCTTTTGTCTGATCACCAGCTTCCGGCACAGCTGGAGGGTGTGTGTGTGGCTATTTCCTCAGGTCTCGGAGACAGGCCCCGAGATGAGATTGTTGATCGTGCTCGCGGGTATATCCATGGTACACCGGATCAGACCCGTCAAACGGCACTTTTTTTACAGGGCGTATTCACAGTCGCACGTGACGCTTTTTTATATGAAGATCAGCTCTTATCCGAGTTGAATGTGTTGATTGAAAAGCTGTCATACGACGACTTCATCAGCATGGTACCGGAATTAAGGCTGGCATTCACTTACTTTACACCAATGGAAACAGGTTTGATTGCTGAACGGGTGGCAAGTCTGCATCAGGTTGAACCAGTGGAGATGTCAAGACCTGCGCTTGATGAACAGATGCTGATCCAGTCCAAAGCATGGGACGAAGCGCTTCGAAAGGAGTTTGCCGCATGGAAGCTAATATGAATGAGGCGAATCGGAGAGCGGGCGAATCCAGAGATAACCATGAAAGTTCCAATCTGGATGGAGGCAAACGAGGGGAGCATCCTTCTGCTGAAACCTTAAATCGCTGGCGTCTGATTCTTGGTGAATCGGCCGAAGAAGGGCTGTGCAATACAGACCAATACACTTCGAGTGAATTTCAATATACGGAAATGGATGAGATTCTGGGCTATCTCTATAACCGTGAATACGGTGAAGAACAAGGTTATCGAAAAGAGGGAGGACGCGGTGCGTCCAACCTGACTGTACCGAAATGGTTACACAAGGTCAGGGACCTATTCCCCAAACCAACGGTAGAAATATTGGAGAAGCAGGCACTCGACCGCTATGGACTGACTGAATTGTTAACAGACAAAAAGCTGCTTGAGTCCCTTGAACCCAACATGAATCTGCTCAAGAACATTATGCAGTTCAAAGGACGGATGAAAGGTGAGGTGTTAAAAAGCGCTAAAGAGATCGTGCGAACGGTGGTGGAAGAACTTCGCAGCAAGCTGGAGTCTCAGACTCGAGCCAGTATCATGGGTAAGCGCAGTCGTTATACCTCCAGTTCAGTACGATCCTTGCGCAATCTGAATTTCAAACGAACCATCACCAAAAATATGAAAAATTATGATAAAAATAAGCGCAGATTTGTGATTGATCGACTCTATTTCGACGGGAATATACAGCCCCATAACAAGTGGAACATCATCATTGGAGTGGATGAAAGTGGCAGTATGCTGGATTCAGTCATCTATAGTTCGGTAATGGCCAGCATCTTCTATCGCTTGAATGCGCTACGAACAAAACTATTCATATTTGATACCCAAGTGGTTGACCTGAGCGACAGACTGGAAGACCCGGTAGACGTGCTTATGAATGTACAACTCGGCGGGGGCACACATATTACCAAAGCGTTGCGTTATGGCGAGACGCTGATCGATAATCCAGGCAAAACGATCTTTATTCTGGTCAGTGACCTGGAGGAAGGTTACCCAATCGCGCAGATGTACAAAGCCTGTAAAGATATCATCGACGCAGGCTGCAAATTGCTGGTTCTCACTGCGCTCGATTTTAACGGAGATTCAGTCTATAACCAACATGCAGCACAGACGTTGACCAATATGGGCGCACATGTAGCAGCAATTACCCCAAACGAGCTTGCGGATTGGATTGGCGAGATCATCACTTAAATTCAAGGAGGAATGTGTAATGCTTACCACAGATCGTGCAGTAGAAACTTTGGTGGAGAAATTCGCAGTAACGTGTTCAAACGAGTATTCATTAAAAACAGATCGAAGCTCCGAGATTATTGATTATGTCTTGGGAACGACAGACAAGTTCCCGGATATGTTGGGAAATTCGAGTCATTATGTGTATCAGACGATTGATCTGCTCATGAAGCTCGCCAAAAAAGAGGACGGAGACATCTTTTACCGTGCCGGGGCTATTGTGATATATCTGGAATCGACTTATTCAAAAAGAAATACATGGAGAACGGATGCCTTTACCATCTGTATGGGAAATGATTCTGAAGCCTACGGCTTAAGCGGGAAGAGCAAAAGTTCTGATCGCATGGGCGGGTTGTTGGCCAGGTTGGAGAAGATCCAACAGTTTGCGGGCGAAAACGAAATTCTGGCTGAATTGAAGAGCAAATTAAAACGTGCCCAGTGGCTTTTTGATTCCAAAAAAGCGGACAGTCAGGGGAATTATCGGGATGTCATTAATGCATTAATGCTCCTGCAACTATATTCGAAGCTAAGTGATACCTCTTCTCATGCAGAGGTTGAATCTGCTGCGCAATCGTTGCCAGCGTTGTTTCAACATGTGATGGCGAATGATCCTGATCAGTTGCGGAATGAGCTACATACGTTGATCGAACCTATAGTGGTCAGTAACATTCAAGGGAAGCATAACGGCTCTTCCCAAGAATTAAAAGATGAATTCCTCAAGCAAAAGCGTAGTCAGCTCATAGCTGAGCTGTATCCCAATACGTCTTTCTCTCCTAAAGAGCAATGTTCACACGCTGTATTCCATCAAACGATGGTACTGGTGAGCAGTGCCTTGTTGTACCTGATTAATATTAGTGGAGGCAAACAACGGTTTCTTGATGCAAAGAGTGAGATTGGGAATGTTTTGCTTCACACCCTGCATCAGTTACATGAGATTTATCCACTTGAAGTTCGAAGTTACTTGCTGAGTATGGACCCGAGAGCAAAGAGTCCCAATGATCTGCTTGCTGGACTTGTGCCTCTGGATGAGCCTTATCAGTTGGTTGAAATGCTGAGAGACGAGCTTAATATGTATACCATATCCTGGAACATGTTACGATCCGCGGTCACGAATCATCCTGAACAAGCAATTCGAGCTTACGAGTTGATCAAAACGCCATTCCTCAAACTTTGCATTCAAAAATTCATGGAGGATCAGGGATTGGAGCTGCCCAATGCAGAGGAGTCATTGGAGCAAGCGGTATTCAGCGCTTTGCGGCATCCATTGGATGGGGGGCGCCAGGGAATTGCGATTGCAAGATACTTAAGTGGGGAAAACACCCTTGAGGAATATTGGCAAGACTCGAATAGTCGTGCGTTGTTTAATCAACTGAATCGGGACAAGAAGCGTGTTCATATTCTCATCAGTATTAGTTTTCTGCCCTTGGAGTCGGAAGCAATGCGCAGATTCGCAATCCTGACCACTCATCCCGATTGGACGCTGGATATTGTCTCAGACATGTATAATTCATACGCGTTTAGTGGAGAGAAACTGCTTCAACGTTATGGGCAAGATCCTGAGGTGCAGCGTGAGAAATTGCTGACCAGCCTGATCTCTCTCAATGGCATGACCGACTACAGATACAAAGCCATGCCACATGACGAATACCGCCGAATCATTCAGCAGAACTTGGACTATGCACTGACACAGTACAAGAAGCTGCCAACGGATACGCGCATTTTAATTCTGGAGATTACTTTTGAACAACGTGATGAGATCTCGAAGAAACAACTGTCCGAAGCAATTCGTGCCGGATTGCAGGATTCGTCCAAGAAGGCCAATGGTGTGGCTTTAGCCGAATTTAACCGGATTCCTGATGAGGACTTGTATACGCTCGTATACCTCTCGGAGAAAAAAGCGGGAATCAAGGAGATGGCTCTGACTGCAATCCGCAGTCTCGAAAACAGCAAGGAGCTGTACGGTGAGCTTTTGAAGAAAGAGAAGGCAGCGGATTGGAAGAACCTGATTCAAATTCTGCTCGATACCGCAGATCTGAGCCCGGAGTATGCTCATGCTGCGCTTGCTGATCAGGCAGATAGCAAGAAGCTGTCCAGACTAAGCTGGTTGTCCCTGAAAGATCTCCCATCCCTGATACGGACAGAAGATAATCAGCCGGTAGATGACCGAATTAAGCTTTATGTGCTGGTGCAATCCTTGGATCATACATCTGGTCCCAATGAAAGGTTAAATGAATTACGGGACTACGTAAGTGAGGCATCGCTCGCTCGTTTTGCAAGTGAATTGCTTCAGGTCTGGATTCAGGAAGGTGCTCCCGCGAAAGAGAAGTGGGTGATGTATGTTTCAGCACTCTTTGGTGATATTCAGATTGTAAATATTCTGGCTCCGCAAATTAAGGAATGGACCGAAAACAGTCGTGGTGCGATTGCAGCGGATGCTGTAAAAGTGCTCGCTTATCTGAAAGATCCATCCGCTCTTATGGCGATTGACAAGATCAAACGTGGTGTGAAGAACCGCCAAGTGAAAGGTGCAGCTGAAGAAGCATTGCAGCTTGCAGCTGATAATATGGGACTTACCTCGGAACAATTGGAAGATCGGCTGGTCACTACACTTGGTTTTGATGAAAAAGGGACCATGCAGCTGAGTTACGGGGAGCGCTCCTTCCTGGTTAAGGTGAATGGAGACTTGCAAGTGGTTGTACTCAATGAAGAAACGGGCAAATCCGTGAAGAGTCTGCCTGCTCCTGCACAGAAAGACGATGCTGAACTCGCAGCACAGTCCAAGGCACGTTTTACGCAGCTGAAAAAAGATCTCAAATTCATGGTTAATATTCAGGCGCAGCGTCTGGAAGAATCATTGTCCAAGCAACGTCTGTGGTCTGCCGATGAGTGGAAATCTCTGTTTGTTGATAATGTCATCATGCAAAAATTTGCTGTTGGTCTGATCTGGGGAACGTATGAGGATGGCGTTCTGATCAGCACGTTCCGTTATATGGAGGACGGCACCTTTAATTCCGTGGATGAAGATGAGGTTGATCTGCCTTCAGGTGCACAAGTGGGACTTATACACCCATTGGAACTGGATCAGGCGACGCTTGAAGGTTGGATAACGCAGTTGGAGGATTACGAGATCAAGCAGCCGTTTGAGCAACTGAATCGTGAAATTCATCAGCCTGAAGATGAGGACAAGACCAAGAATGAATACGATCGTCTACCTGAGTCTGATTTCTCACCAACGTCTTTCCCCAAAGCACTGGAGAAATACGGCTGGATCAAGGGGCCTGCACAGGACGGCGGCTGGTATCATGAATTTTATAAAGAGTACGGAGATCTTGTTGCGGAATTGCAATTCAGTGGTACGAGTATTACGTATTACGAGGGATTGGATGACATTACCCTGGAGTCCCTGCATTTCTTCAAACCGAATAACAAGCAATATTATTACTACGGTGACAACAAACCCATTGCTCTGGGCAACGTTTCAGGTCGCGTATTCAGTGAAACGATCTACGATATTTTGAGAGCAACGGGGCGTTGATAACGTGAGTGCGTTCAAGGAGAAATTCCGGATTTTTTCGAAGCTGTGTACAGAGGATTATCTGATCCGTTACGCCAACAAGGGATTGTACAAAAGGTCTTTGAAAGAGTTGGACAATGGTGTAACTGTAACATACACATGGAATGAATCATCCGTGAGCTGCGAGTTAAGTGATGGGACACAATGTACGCTTGAGGATACGCTGGATCATTGGAATTGTTCCTGTCCGTCAGAGCATATCTGCAAGCATGTGCTGATTGCAATTCTATATGATCAACGGAAACATTCGTTAGAGGATTCGATCAGTGTTGACGAGAAGCAAATGCCAGATAAGGACTCAGGGATATCGGAAAAGAATTCCTTGGACGTATTAAAAGGTTTAACAGTAACAGACTTTGTGTCAAACGTAGGATCAAATAGGGATGATTCAGACGTAGTTTCGCATTCGCCATCTCTTGAAATGGAGTCTCGTTTCCGCTGGATGACGGAGTCTGATCTTAGCGTGTTAATTAAACCATATAGTGCTTCCATGATAGAGGAAGTTGTATTCCGCTTAAGGTACCCTGAAGAGGTGAAGATCATTGAAGATTCACTTCTTACGGTACAGCTGACAAGCCAGAACATTGAGGTGTCTTTTACTGAGGAAGCCAGTCTTGCGAAAGCTCTTTGCAAGGTGCAGCAGACAGCCGGAAAGCTGGCCAAGCTTGAAGCATTGTTACGGTATCGTGCACTAAAAGGGCTGGATGATACGGATGCATTAAGTGGACGAGTGTACGAAGCCAAGTTTTCTTTGCAGACCGTGCAGGAATGTCGCATGATGCTGGCAGGATTGTTGAAGACGGGACTGGCCCGTCTTCCGCAGTCCTATATGGCACAATTGGAGACACTGGCCATTGCTGCCCATAGTGGCAACCTGCCTGACATCGAACGCAGTCTGCGAGGGATTCAAGGCGAACTACAGTTGTTTTTCAACAGACATATCCGTTTCTCCATGCAATCCATGCTGGATCGGGTAAGCAAGCTGTATCTTGCACTCCAGGTTCTTGAAGAGAAAAAGGTATCGACCATTCAGCAGAGTCAGCTCATTGGCAGTTTTCGAAGTAAATACTTTACGGTTCCTTCACTTCACCTGTATGGACTGGGAGCCGATGCATGGGAGACACGATCCGGTTTCCGTGGAATCACCTATTACTTCTATTGTTTCGATGATGGGGAAATCTACACCTATAGCGATGTACGTGCTGTGTATTATGATGATCAGCAGTTCTCATATACAGAGCATTATGGTGCATTTACACCATGGCTGCCTCATGTGACCTTTCGTCAGTTTGTGGGTGAAGAAGTTCAATTCCACTCCGTTAAAGTGAATGAAGAACGCCGGATTTCTTCCGGAGAAGGTGCCAAGCTTGCCATTTTGCCACGTTCGGGCGTGGAAACGCTGAATATGGGCAAAATCATGCAAGATGCATCGTCTGTACTTCAAGAGGAATCGCGAACATTTGACTTATTCACTGCGCCTAGAGAACGACTGGCTGTGATCAAAGTTGCCCGAATTGTGGACCATAGCTTTGTCAAACAAACGCAAGATCTTGTCCTAAAGGTTGAGAGTGCCGATGGAGAACTACTGACACTCACGCTCCCGTATTCAACAGATTGGCAGACAATGATCCAAAGACTGGAATCAGGATATGATTCCCAATCCCTTGAACACTTCTATGCGTTTGTGCGTGTGGAATCAAGACGGATTAGCCCAATCAGTTTCCTAAAGGGTCAAACGGTGCTTAGTCTTAAACTGGATATCGGGAATGGAAGGATGGGAAGACTTGGAAGAGCATAATCAGTTCATGCAAAGAATCAGCAGCTGGTCTGAAGAGTTGCTCCTGCGGGGGTTATCCCAGTTTGCGATCCGAGATATTGAAGTTCTTGAGCAGCTGGCAGCTGAATCCATGCAGTTGCAGATGGGTTTCCTGCATGAGTTGTTGAATCACATGATCAAAGAAGGGCGTAGCGTGGCTCTGGGACAAGGTAATGAAGAGATGCTGTTATTTCAGTATTGCCGTCTCACGCAATATGCGCAGCTCAGTGTGCAAGAAGAGACGTGATATTAGTTAATAACCGCGAAGCGAAGGCACATGAAGCGATATGATGTAGAAAATAAGATATAGCATAGAAATAAGAAGATTTGCAGAAGGCCACAAGGTCACTGCAAATCTTTTTTTATCGTGGAGTAAGTAAAAGTCATTTCTCAAACGAATATAAGTAGGAAGCACGGATCAACACCAGCATTTGTGACTCATATGCGCATGGAAGGGAGGGATATATAATCGTGGAAGAAGAACAGATACGGAAGGCAGTAGTGAATCGTGATCCTGAAGCCATGGAATGGGTGATGAACCACTACGCAGGTTTGTTATGGAAGATTGCTCATTCTATCCTACATCATGCATCGGCAGAAGAGATTGAAGAATGCGTAGCAGATACATTTTTTGCTTTTTGGCAGAATCCGGATGCATTCCAATCTGGGCGAAGTAGCTTGAAAAATTATCTTGCAACGATCACAAAACATAAAGCGATTGATCGCTACCGGAAACTTAATCGAAGAACTGAGCTTACATATGTAGAGGAGATTCATTCGGTGCAAACGGATGATTTGTTGGTTCAGATGATCAGTAAAGAGACATATACGGAACTTAATCAAATGATTGAATCTTTTCCAGAACCGGAACGGGAGATTATGAAACGTCGGTTTTACGAAGGACAGAGACCCCATGAGATATCGGAAGCATTGTCCCTACACGTTAGGCAAGTCCATAACAAGCTTTATCGCTCCAGGCAACGATTGAGGACATGGTGGATGAACAGGAAATAAAGGAGGCGATCAAATGCGAAAATCCGAGAAAGAATTCACTGAGCAGAACCTCTTTAATATTAAAAAGTTGTTCTATGATAAATTGGCGATGAATGAACCACCAACCGTTACGAGATCAGATTCATCATTATATCCATCCGCTCCATCTGCACAGACTAAGAAGTCCATGAATAGGGGAAGAAAGTATCGCAAAGCCATCTATATTCCTGTAACCGCTGCGTTATCGTTATGTCTTGTTACAGGTGCAGCTGCATCTGTGGGCATCATTGATCTGCCTTCTATTCTTCATTTTCTAGGTGCAGATCGGATTGGCATTCTTCAGCCTGTTCATCAGGTGAGTGAAGATCAAGGGATTCGAATGGAGGTTATAGGTGCTGTCAGAGACGGAGATACAACGGAAATCTATGTTTCATTATCAGATCTGACGGGTCATCGCATTGACGATACATTGGATGTATATGATTACAGGGTAACCGGAGGTAATGCAAACAACGCTCAGATTATTCATTATGATGATGCTAATAAAACGGCTATTGTCCGATTCCTCATTCAAGGAAAAGTCAGCAAAAATCGAATTACAGTTCAGGTCAATACGCTGATGTCGGGTACCTCTCGTCAAGATGGTTACAATGTCCAAGTAGACTGGGATCGATTGTTACAAGATAAGAAAATTAATGACTATGATATTCTGAATCAAGATCGTATAAGTGGCTTGGGAGGTAAAACCGATATTCAGATGGAAACCGATCCAATTCCGGTATTGCATCAGGATGTAACGAATATCCCTATTGAGGGCATCGCATGGATGCATATTTCCAATATGGGTTTTGTGGATGGCAAGTTACACATTCAGATTAATCCAGATAATGAAATTGGCGAGTACAATCATGGGTACTTCTACTTCACTGATGAGCAAGGTCAAAAGCTCGATATACCTGAATATTCCGTTAGCTATGGACATTATATGAAAGATGGGGTCGGGTATGGAGGAGATTATGAGGAGTATGTGTATGATCTGTCTGCTGTTGACGATTTAGATAAGTTGAGACTTCAAGGCAGTTTTACGAGTATTAGTGAAGTTGTAAAGGGGAATTGGAAAACGACGTTTAACTTGAGTCAAAATGGTTTGAGTAAAACAGGAAACGTTCAGCTTGATGCAAATGGAGCCTCACAGGCAAATGTAACCCTTTCCGCAGTTGGCGTCACACTTACAGGTGAGGCACTGAGCAAGATTCACATGGAGAATCTGAGTATTGAAGTTCACCTGAAGGATGGTACCAAGTTGACTGGCAAATCCGGTTTCCTCCAGCTTGATCAGGATCTCATTAAGTGGATATCCCCTAAGACCATTCCGGTGAACGATGTGAGCTACCTGTTACTCAATGGAAAGAAAGTGACTTTGCAAGATAGATAAATAATTAAAAGTGGATAGCAGTGATCGGAAGGCGGTTTTGTCACCGGAGTTGTAAGTGTGAATATTTTTAAGTCCAACTTATATAAAATGAATTACATGTCATATCCCGATTTATGACGCATACCATTAGGCGAATGCGGTCATAAGGGAGGAAACTGAGATGTCCATGAGCGAACCGCTGTTAACGCAGATTGTGAATCAACATATTCCGGCTGGTGCAACGGTCGTCACTATTGATAAACCTGTTCAACATCAAGCAATCTATGCGGCAGATCTTACCGGTGACGGTATGCCGGAGATTGCTGCAGTCTATCAGTTGAATGGTGAGCTATATTTGCTCATTCTGAAATTTGTTCAAGGGCATTGGATCAAGATGGCACTAATTAAGGGATTGGGTTATGGGGTGACTTTAATGACTGCTGCCCCTGTAACTTCAACGGCAAGGAACAATCTCATCATTGGTTGGCGGATTGGATCTATTTGGTCTAAGCTTGCTGTATATGAGTGGACTGAATCAGGGCTCAAAGATCTGGCGCCTGACGAGCTATATTATAGCTATGCAGAGATTATAGATATGCCTGGTCCGCATGGTCGAGATGGTAAGGTGGAGATTGCACTCTGGATTCATGACACAGGTGAAGCCTATCGTGTAGAGATTATCCGATGGCAGAATGGAAAGTGGGTTCCTGCACCGGACGTATATGCAACCTATTATCCCAAAGTGGTGCAATATTACGAGCAACTAACCCAGCAATATCCTGATTATATCTTCTACTGGTATTACCTTGCGGATGCTCAGTACCATGCAGGTCAGTATCCGGCAGCACTCGTTTCCGTTCAGAAGGCACTCCGTTTCCCGGAAGCGTATCCTTCCAGGGAAGTACTACAGGAACTGGAAAAGAAAATTAAGCAGGCGATGGTCCCCAGAAGCCATGCTCGGGTAACAACATGGTTATACCCCATCTCCGTTCGAACCACGAATGGGACGCGTTGGGGGTATATGGATGCCCAAGGTCACATTCGGCTTGAGCCAGTTCTGGATGACGCGCAAGCGTTCCAGCCCAATGGATTGGCTGTGGTTGTGAAGGATGGTCATGCCGGCGTAATTAATCTTCAAGGGAAGTATGTCGTTCAACCTGTATACGATTCCATCAATTCCTTTTCTGAAGAACGGGCGATAACCATTGATTCTCAAGGATTTAAGATGATTAATGAACAAGGTACAGTCCTGACCAAACGGGCATACCCGTATATCTCGAATATGAAGGACGGCCGAGCGTTGTTTTACGATTCCAATCCTGGTCAGACAGATGGAACGGTGAGTCTGTATGGTTATCTGGATGCTTCGGGCAATGAGGTGATACCGGCACAGTTCACATCAGGGAATGATTTTCAAGATGGCAAAGCGGTTGTGCAGATCAAAGATAATGAATATGCGCTTATTAATCACAATGGACAACGACTCGCTACTTATCCCTATGCCTATGTGGGACCACTGGGGGATGGACTGCTTGCTTTTCAAAAAGAGGCTTCTGGCAAATATGGGTATATCGACGAACGGGGGAATATTCGCATTCAGCCCAAGTTTTCATCGGCATTTCCTTTTAGTGGCGGGCAAGCGATTGTTAATACAGCGGAGGACTACAAATCGAACTATGGTGTCATTAATACGCAAGGATCATTTATTATTCAACCCGCGTATAATGATATTCGCGAATTAGGAGAGCATCGTTATGCGTTAGGGCAAGCCATTAATCCGGAGCAGCCTTATATTGGTTCTGTATACGCGATTGCAGAGATTAATGGCAGAAGGCTTACGGATTTCATATATCGCGATGTAGGCAATTATAAAAACGGTCTGGCATCTGCATCCGACGGAAGACAGACCTATCTGCTGGATCGGAGTGGAAGACCTGCTGCTGGATATCCCCATGTAGAAGGTTCGGGTACGCTGGAGGTCGTGGCACCAGATCTGATTAAGGCCTATGTAGATCAGCGCTTATCATATGTGAACCGGGCAGGACAGATCATTTGGCGGCAAAATACAATCGTTTCACTTCATCCGCCGTACCGTGTACGCGAAGAGAAGTACAAACCGAACAGGGACTACCTCGTATATTATCCGCAAGTGGAAGGATTAATGAACCAAGCGGAGCAAATTGCGCTGAATGCCAAGTTGAAGGAGCTCTCACAGGTTAAACCAATCCCTGCCGATCAGCAGCTAGATTACACGTATACAGGGGATTTTGATATCACGTTCTATCAGCAGCAATTATTGCAATTGCAACTCACAGGTTATAACTACCCGGCTGGTGCAGCGCATGGTATGCCTACGATGATCTATGCGATTATTAATCTGACGAACGGTCAGTTGTATGAGCTGAAGGATTTATTTAAACCGAATAGTGACTATGTCAAAGTGTTAAGCCAGATTGTGGGGGATCAGATCAAAAATGATCCTCAATACTCGTATGTGTTTCCGGACACTTATACGGGGATTAGTGCGGATCAGCCGTTTTTTGTCACTGCATATGCGTTGCATCTCTACTTCAATCCATATGATATCGCACCTTATGCAGCAGGGTTTCCAACGTTTACGATTCCGTTTGTGCAGATCAAGGATATCATTAATACAGAAGGTTCGTTCTGGAAAGCTTTTCATAGTTGATTGAGGGTACAGCCAACATTTTAACGAAAATATACACTAAGGACGTTAAGGCGAAAGACAGCGAATTTTTTCTGCTTTAAGCAAATGTCCGCTGATACTTAGCGTATAAAACAGTCAAAATGTTGGCGCTACCCCATATAGAGCTACTATAAATCAAACAATCCATCCTTTACACACATCAATCCACTCTGAATAACTAGAGTATTTTTCTAATTGTTTTATGGTAAGTTCAATAGCACTATTGCTACTCCCGCAAGCTGGATAGATTGTCTCAAAACGTTTTAGAGATATGTCTAGATAAACAGAAACATCATTTTTGATAGCAAATGGACAAACACCTCCAATGGCATGACCAACCATATCCATGGTTTCATCAGGAGAAAGCATTTTTGCTTTTGTTTTGAAATACTCTTTGAATTTTTTGTTATCCACTTTTGCATCCCCGGCAGCAACTACTAAAACAGCTTGTCCATTCACCATAAAAGAAAGTGTTTTTGCGATTCTCTCTGGCTCACAACCTAATGCAGATGCAGCCAAATCCACGGTTGCACTAGATACTTCAAATTCGATAATTTGAGAATTCATACCATATTGTTTAAAAAAATCTTTTACTTTTTCAATTGCCATAATCACCACACCTCATTTTAAATATTTTCTAGATGATCACAGATGAAACTTGCCTATGTTCTTGGGTAAAAAATCATGTTGTAAATGATACATGGTTCCTGATAGAGATTATTATAGGAATGAAAAACATTAGCACGGAAGCGGAGTGCTTGATTTTCTTTTAAAACAATTTTTTTTGTGTTGACTACCATTTCTAACATACCTTGTACCACAAAAACATATTCTTCCACACCATCAAGGTGTCTTTCAGATGGATGGTGACATCCAGGATCAAATTCGATATAAAATATTTCAACGTTACGGGTAGGGTCAAAAGGAAAAACAGGAAATGCTCTCATTTTTCCATCATTTTCAATGATAGCGTCTTTGGACCGTGTATCAACCACACTGCACTCATCTTCTAGCTCTTCCAATAATAAAGATAAAGGGACTTTTAAGCCGACTGCGATTTTCCAAAGAGTTGTAATCGTTGGTGAAGACTGTCCTCTTTCAATTTGTCCAAGCATAGGCTTACTTACATCAGTCAGTTTAGAAACATCTTCAAGTGTAAGATTTCTAGTTGCTCGTATTTCTTTTAAACGTTCTCCAATAGTTAATACCGGCGATTGCATTGCATCACTCCTTTTGTATGTTATAACATTTTAAAATATATGATAACATACAAGCGGTTGGATTCAATAGGCGACAGTTTAATGATATAAGTAACTACTTCTCATATTTATCCATAATAAATGGAAAATATTACGGGAGTTAAAGATCAAAAAAGTCACATTTGTCTATACAATTAAAAAAACGAAAATTTTCTCCGACGACACTTCTTTTGCTTGGCGAGAATTGTAAATAGAATCAAAAATGAAGCCGCCAGTCGGCTACATGAATATCTGAGCGGTATTCGTGAGATCAAGACACCCACAATATGGGGGGGCAAACGTTTTGAACGGATGCGTCGTTCTTTTGATGAATTGAAGTCAGCTTCCATTGGGTTGGAAGGCATCATGGGACCTACAATTGAGAAGAAAGCAAGAAGGATGAATATCTGGCCAAGTATGATGCGAAATCTGCAGAGTGGAAACAAAAGCTGGAGGCGGCTGTACATGGTGAATCCTTTGCCGTAATTGAGACAAATCCAAACAACCTGGTCGTCTATTGATATAAAGGGGCAGCTGAGATGTTATACGGTGAATGGGGCCTGAAGCGCACAGAGGACTGGGGCGGTAAACAGATCGTACTGGAGGCTCTGGTTACCGTTAATCCGGATCGTCTGCTATTGATGGAGAATAGCGAGAATAGATGGTAGACAGCAAGGTGTGGAATATCATGAATGCAGTGAAGAATGAAAAGATCTATAAAATGAGCTATAAAATGAGCTTATGGACCGCCTGGGTACGATGATTCTGGAAGATCAGAAGTAGTCGTTGGATGAGAGCAATTTACCATGGATTAACTTTAACATTTAACATAACCTAATAACGCCTATGTGTAATTTGTTCGAAATCATGTAACTTGAACGATCCTGGCTGCGTTTAGACATTGGGGTGATCTGATGTTGGTGAACGCGGTTCAACGTTACATGGTATTAGGACTGATATTTATCGGGATCTTCTTTACAGCACTTATCGTTCTTGAGAGGATTGAAGGGTACCATATTACAACGACAGAGTATTACGGCTTACGTAATCTAGGGGGCTTGATATATATTTTGTCGCTTATCCTGGGATTTGGTCACTATTTAGTCGTTGTTTATGTTGTTATTCTTATCCCGATCTCATGGCTGCTGCGGAAATATGTATGCTTTCCTATGATGAGAACTTTCATCTATATGATTGGGTTTGGATGGGGCGGGCTGTGGGTTTTTGATCTCATGTACAATCCATATTTCGTGAATGGATACCATCTGAACCGAATGACATCGATATGGATATTTGCCATCGCCGGTTTAGTCTATGCCATTGTGGAGAATAAGATTTGGCGAAGAGGGCAGACGCAGAACGAACAGAAGGCTACTTAACAAATGTTGAGTAGATTTTCTTGGTTTACATAATTATTATGGTGTATTTATTGGAGACTCAGAAGCTAAATATTAGAAAGGATAAGAGTAAGCAGTGTGAACAGCAATTAAGTTAATTCGAAGTTTGTTATAAAATTCACAAAGGTTGCAATTAAAATGAATAGTATTTATATCGTGAAAAGGTAAAATTTTCTGTTATACTATTTGAGTTGTGTACATAAAGTTAGATATTTTAATGAAGGGAGTTCAGGAAGTAATTTAGAAATTTAGTTTAAAATTGTAGTTTGGAGGAAAACATTTTGTATAAAGCAGGTTTTTGGATTAGATTAGGAGCAAATGTATTGGATAGTCTTATTATTTCAATTCCGTTAGTTATTATTGCAGGTGTGCTTACGGGTAATTTTGATACGGATGAACCGATTGCCAAATTACTTAGTGCGATATATTCAATTTTATTACCAGTTTACTGGTATGGCCGAACCATTGGAAAACGTATATGTGGAATTCGAATCCGTAAATACGATACACACGAACCGCCAAAAATTGGTACGATGCTGATGCGAGTTGTTGTGGCTGGACTTGTGTATGTAATAACTTTGGGTATCGGAGTTATTGTGAGTGCTTTTATGGTTGGTTTACGTGAGGATCGACGTGCGATTCATGATTTTATTGCAGGAACAGAAGTAGTCTGGGATTAAATGGAATGCTTATAATGAATGGGCTGTTGTACGGTGAACTTAAAATACTTGCATTAAAAGTCTTGATACTCAAGGCTTTTTTTCTTATGCACTAATCTTAACTTCACAAAATAAATGAAGTTAAGATTAGTGCATAACTTAAAAATGAACATAAACTTCTTGCATAACTTCTAGCAATAGGTTAATCTATTTTCAATAAATATTGGAATTAATTTCAAGGGGTGATTTATGTATAGTCCAATCCCATTAACTAAGTCAGAAAAAACAGGAGTTGGGTACTGGGAAGCCTACAGTCCTAAACTTAAGCGAGATGTCACCCTTCTGGGTGATCTAGAATACGATTACTGGCTCTTTATTGAAACAGATCCTAGAATTCTATCGTATTGTGAAAGACCAATTTTAATTGAATCCTCTTTCACAAGTAAAATTATCACCTCCGTACCTAGTTATTGGGTGAAATATCAAGATAACACCGAAGCAATCATTAAAGTTAGATTTTCAAAAGTAGAGACGTCAAAAAATGGAAAATTAAAAAATCAGTTGTTAATAGAAGAACAATGGTGTAAAGAAAAAAATATTAAACATTGTGTTGTAAATGATCAAGAAATTCGCTCTAACCCTCTTCTTCTCTCCAACAAGAAACTTCTTATCTCAATAGTGTCTAATAGGCTGCATCCAATTGATACAGACATACATCTAATCTCTCAAATACTTAGTCTGAAAAAAATAACTATACAGGAATTAAAAGCTAGCTTAGATAGTAAGATTCCTTTTTTACGAGTAACTGAAGGCGTTTGCTGGATGATTTATAAAGGATTTATTAAAAGTAGTTTAGATAGAGCTCCAATAGGTCCAAAATTGGAGGTGTGGATCGATGAGTAAAAGAAAATTAATAGAGAACACTGAATTAGGTCATGCTATTGACTTATCACAGTGGTCTACAGTTAACATCGATAAATTATCCAAACATAATCAAATTGTTTATGAGAAGAGAAAGAAAGCCGTAGAAATGTATTTTGCTGATCATTCTCATTTTGAAATAGAAGATAAGACAGGACTGCATCGTAACGAAGTGGCCCGATTGGTGAAAAGATGTCTTGCACTCGATGCTCAAAAGGCTCCATGGGGATACAGGGCCCTTATACCTAACAAAAGAATAACCGTTTATAAGCGTGAAAATCTTCCAAATGCTGAATTTGAATCATCTGGTATGAACGGATCTTTTGAACTCTTACTTGAAACATATCCTACTATCCGTGATGAAATTCATCGGTTGTATTACAGAAAAAAATCACGCTCTGTCTCAGATCCTGTTACAAGAGGTAAAGACATTCACAGAGCAATGGTAAAGGAATGTAGGAAAGTTGGTTTGAAAGCACCCAATGATTATCCGTTTAATACAAAGGAAGTGGCAAGGCGAAGTCTATACTCTTATCTTAAAACTTTAGAAGACCACGATATCAACAAAGCCTCAGGTCGATACGGTCAGGATATATCCAAGTTAATCAAGAGCACTGGTTCTGATGAAGTGTACAGACAGATCATAAGACCCTATGAGCAAGTACAGTTTGATGGCCATAAAATTGATCTACATGCTGTTTTAGTTCTAAAGACTCCTGAAGGTGATGATATCTATACCGTTATAGATAGAATTTGGTTACTTGTTATCTTTGATGTAGGTACTCGGACCATTTTGGGACACTATTTGAGTTTTAACCGTGAATATTCTTCAACCGATGTTTTACATTGTATTCGTAATAGTGTTGTACCTTGGGTACCTAAAATTTTGACAATCCCAGGATTGCAATATCCAACTGACGGAGGATATCCCTCTACGATCATTGAAGAAACTCAGTGGGCAATATGGGATGAAATTCTTTATGATCAGGCAAAGGCTAACTTGGCCACTATAGTCAAAGACAGATTAAAACAAGTTGTGAAGTGTAGAGTGAATCCTGGGAAAGTTGGTTTTCCTATTAAAAGAGCTCATATCGAAAGATGGTTCGGTATTTTTGAAGAAAATGGATTTCACAGATTACCTAGTACAACAGGTAGCAATTCAAAGGATCCGAGAAGGGCGAATCCTTCTAAATTAGCTAAGAAGCATCGTATAACTGTACAGCATGTTGAGGAATTGGTTGATGTCATGATTGCAGACTACAACGGTACCGAGCATGAAGGAGTGAACTTTATGACGCCACTTGAAACAATGAAAAGTCGGCTTCAAAATTTTTCTGTAAACCAACTACCAGAGGAGCAGAGGAACGAAGTAGCTTTTTTATCTTTACAAACAACACGTGAAATCAAAGGTGACGTTAAGCATGGTCGACGTCCATATATTCAATATGAAAATGTTAGGTACACAAGCTCATTGCTTTCTCGTTCACCTGGTTTAATTGGGAAAAAAGTCGATATTTTTGTTAATGTGGATGACCTACGAGTAATAAGAGCATTTCTACCTGATGGTTCCGAACTAGGAAAACTAAAAGCAGCAGGAAAGTGGGGCATTACACCGCATACCTTACAGGTTCGTAGAGAGATATTTAGGCTTAAGCGAAAAAAACTAATACGTTATTCTTCTTCAGAAAACCCTATAGAAGTTTATCAAAAATTTCTAGGAGAAGGAGCAAAAACGAGCAGTAGAAAGGCTGGAAAAGCATACGAACTATCCAGAAATCAAGAAAGAAATAAAGATGTCTCACTTGAGCAAGATGATCATATAGATCAGCCTAGTTTGCCAGGTGAAGTTTACCAAACTGAAGTTAATTCAAATAATACGATTTCCGCGAATCCTAAAAAAATAGTAAAACCGACAGAGGAGGATAAACATGGAGATTCAAGGAAATTTAGAAGAGCTATTATCTACTGAAAAAGAACAAAATTCTCCTCCAAGTTTAAAACGCCCACTACTGCCTAAAGGAGCTCATCCTGTTGAAACTGGTAAATACGATATCCCTACCAATGAAATTAACAATCTTTATGCAAGGGTGAAGGAAAGTATTGAAGACCGATTACCCGGAACAGTTGTCCATGGTAGACCACGTCTAGGAAAAACCCGTGCCATTGCTTATCTAATGAAGGCATTACCTATGGATTTCGAAAAATTGCCTATGTACAATTTGTTATGTCGTGAGCATACAAAACCAAATGAAGATGTTTTTTTTACGGAAATATTAAAGGATATAGGACATGGATTCTACTCTTCAAGAAATGCTGTTCTTAAGCGGGAGAGGTTATTGAAATTTCTTATTGAACAAGCGGATGCTGCTGGACAAAATCGAACTGTCTTTTTTTTAGATGATGCACAGAGGCTTCATGAAATTCAATATGGCTGGTTAATGGATATTTCTAATGAATTGGATCGTTATGGGATAAATCTAACTGTATTTTTAGTCGGCCAGAACGAACTACTTAATCAAAGATCTGTCTTTTTTGAAGAAGAAAAGTATCAAATCATTGGAAGATTTATGGTGGAGCCATACAAATTTCATGGAATTAGATCAGAGGACGATTTAAATGAGTGTTTGCTTTGTTACGATGAGGGGGCTTTTTACCCATACGATTCTGCGTGGTCGTTCACGAGATATTATTTTCCTGAAAGCTTTGAGAAGGAAGAATTCAGGCTGAGTAATTATTCAAAACAACTTTTTGATGTTTTTGTTTCATTGAGACAAGAAGCTGGGATCAGCAAGTCATTCGAAATTCCTATGCAGTATGTAACTAGAACAATAGAATTTGCTTTGAAAAA
Source organism: Paenibacillus sp. CB74 (assembly GCF_055687625.1). Taxonomy (NCBI): domain Bacteria; kingdom Bacillati; phylum Bacillota; class Bacilli; order Caryophanales; family Paenibacillaceae; genus Paenibacillus; species Paenibacillus sp. CB74. The sequence continues at coordinate 1,523,623 of NZ_CM146009.1, forward strand.
ATATGGGTGTGAAGGAAATGATGTAGAGAGTCTGAATCAAGCCCTATGGAAAAGAGCAATCAAAAGCTCAGGGTATATAGAAGCAGAAATTTATAGAGGTCCAGATTGATGAGCCCGCCTAAAGATGTTTATACATGGAGAGCAAATTGGATAAAGCCTTATGAATCGCCTTGGAGTATATTCGAAAAATTTAAAATTGCTAATGAAGTTCTGGATTTAGATATTATTAGAAAGTTTGGAATAGATGAGGTGAAAAATCTTCGTGTTATTAGACCTAGCCATTATGATTTAGTTAAAATGTTCTCTTTAAATGAACAGTTAATTAAAGACGTATTTGGTATTGACCTAGTTCAAAGAAATCGTAAAAATTTAGATGAACTAATAAGGCTTTTACCTCAAGACCATTTATTGGGTGTAGTTAGTCCATGGGAAAGTGTTTATTTAAGAGAAAAATTGTACTTTTGTGTTCAATGTTTAGAGCAAGGTTATCACTCAATATTTCATCAGTTCAAACTATTGCATCATTGTCCATTCCACAATAAAAAACTCATACAATGTTGTCCAGAATGTGGCTCGGAATATGACTACTCATTATCCAACAAAATGTTTGATTCCCCATTCATATGTAGTTGTGGTCATGAATATTGTCAAATAAACCAGGATCAACTTTTTTATGATTCTTGGAATCAACCCCAAGAACATTACAATACACTTCCACCTGAGCTTCTTCAATGGCTAACACTAACAAATCATCAGAAGTCCAGGCTTAAAAAAATGTACTTTATCCCTCAAACTGATTTTGAAAAACATCCAAATTCACTAATAAACTTTTTAACTGTTACAAATAAAGCGAACAATATTCCAGGCCATAACTTTGTAGAGAGTAGTAAAAGTATTAAAACAATAAGAAGTTTTGAAGAGAAAAAATTTGCATTCAAATATTCAAAGAAAGGTGATTTCTCAAACCTAAATGAATTTTATATCAAAAAGGCTAGATTTGATATATTGCAGAAAGAATTTTACCAAAACTACAAACGGATTATTGCTGGTGTCTCCAAGCATATAAGGCAAACCATCTTAGCTGAACATAAATCTTGTCTATATGAATTGAAAAATTTCAAAGGGCGTGGACCAATTTGTAGTTATGCTTATGCGTATATAGCTTGGCGTAGAACCATTCAAAATTTTGATCATTTCTCATTAGTCGATAATATGGGGCGTCCAAAACGTCTTAATAAACCTATCTTTGAGTTTCCCTCAAGTGCTTACTTTCTCTATGACCTATATGATCAATGGAATAATCAGATAGATGATATTACCTTGAGTAGTCGAGCGGCCACGAAATGGTTGTTAAATCGAATCTTGGTTCAATTTTTGCTAAAGTGGTTTGATAACTGGCTTCAACATTCTAAAGAATTCATTTCAGAAGGAATTATGCCAGCAGTTCCTCAATTTGAAGATAAGTATCCTCTATTTATTGCTGTTTTCTCAAATGAGAGTAATGAAGAACTTGAATTTCATTGGTGGGACGATAAAAGAGAGTATAATGAGCTTGCGTGCCCATTTTCAAATAACAAGTGAGTTCATAAAGGTATAGGAAACTGTTTCATAACCTATACCTAGATCTTTTAATTTTATTTTTCTAAATTCATAATATCGAATAATTCTATAGCTAAAGTCTTAGAACTTGAAATACCTTTTAAATATTTAAAAGGACCATATATAGACCAATCAATCTTTTTTAAGCGTTTCACTGACTTAATAAATTCTTGATGGTCTATTTGTGTTGAGTTTTCTTTTTTACAGTGGAATAGCATTTTGGATGCTGCCATTGCTAATGCATCCAAACATACGATGTGAGTAAGTTTGTATTCTTTATAGTTTAACCATTCATGAGGATATTCTTGACGCATTATATTAAAAAATACAAGAACTATATCTACCTTTTCGTGTTTTGATAAGTTAGTAACTCCAGTGTCTTTGAAAAAATACTTTAACATACGATAAAGATTCTGAAGAGTAATATGTCTTCCTTTACTACGTTTACCTGTGATGCTACCAATATGATAGAAAGGACTATCGTTTAATATCAACAGCTCAGTAGACATCCAGCTTAGCTCGTCGTTTTCTCTTTTCAAAAACTTACTTAAAGAAGTACCTAGCCCTTTGGCTTTTGTATTAATTATATCAAAGAATTGAATTTCTTCATCGTCATCTAAATAATGAAACACCATGAAGGGAACATTTATTTCTGATTGTGTTTCCTTCGTATAACGTTTTATACCACCTAGCCGGTGCTGTCCATCCATTAAAGATGCTTTATTCTTGCAGAATAATCTTCCAAACATTGGTCTACTAGAATCATACGCTGTGAATTCCCACATACCAGATGCATTCAATAGAATCGGTGTGAATAATGCGTTATCCCCTTTAGAAAGGTATAAAGCAAATTCATCAACACGTTTTTGATCAACTGGCCGTTGATATCCTTTTCCAGATGGGTCGTTATATGGTTTAACATAGGTTAAATCCACAGCAATTGAGGATGGAAACGCGCTTTGATAAGCGATTTTTCCCCTCATTTTAGTTTGAACTACATTTTCTATAACTATTTGATGAGGTAATTGTCTCATTAAGTACACTCCTATAGAATTTTTATTATATCTAAATAAAATATATATCTTAAAATATATAATTACTAATGGTAATATATAGTTTGAGTATATTTATTTCATACATAAGTACACCTACTCTTAAAAGAGAGGTGATTGTACTTATGATAAAAATCAGTGCTTTCGTAGGTGAGCGAATAAAATCGTTAAGAAAATCAAAAGGATTGACCCAAGCGAACTTAGGTGAACAAGTAGATCTCCCACAGCCTTATATTGGTGGGATTGAAAAAGGGGAGAGAAACATTTCTTTGGAGACCCTGCAGAAACTAATTGAAGCTTTAGATGTTACACCAGCAGAATTATTCCGTCATTTTGAAAATGAACTACCAAACAAAGAGATGTTTGAAATCTTAGACAGAATTAACGAGGTTCTTTCACAAAGAAATATTGAAGAAATTAGAATAGTTGAGAACTTTATTTATGATCTTCTTAAAACAATTGATAAATTGAAAATTTCTAGTTAAATCTGTTCTTTAGTTATGTTCTTTAAAGCAGTTGATTCAGGTTTAATTAGTTTTTATTTCTAAAGGGAAAACTTGTTTTCTATTTCCTATATTTCTAAAAAATTATTGTCCAAGAGGTGTAAATAATCAAATGATAGAGAAAATTAGATTAAAAGAAATCGCATCTTATAATAATTTTGGCGTTAAACTAGAAAATCTTAAAAATGTCAACTTCATCTTTGGAAATAATGGATCTGGCAAGACAACATTATCAGAGTTTATTCGAAATCCCGTAAATTTCCCAAGTTGTTCTATGGAGTGGAAAGGCAACCCAATGACCACATGCGTTTATAATCGTAATTTCGTAAATGAGAACTTCTTAAGTAATTCCATTAAGGGTATTTTCACACTTGGCAAGGAATCTGTAGAATTACAAACAAAGATTGACGAGTTAAAGGGAAATATTATTAAGCATGATGAAGAGATCAGAAAGAAAAGAATACTACTAGGAGAAAAAAGTCACGACAGAGCGGTTATTGTCGATGAGTTTAAGGAAAAGTGCTGGAGGCTAAAGAAAAGCATTGATCCGGATTTTAAAGAGTTAATTGAGGGGTATAGAAATTCTAAAGAGAAATTCATGCAAAAATGTATAGAGGAATCAAAACTAATAAATTCCACAACCAGTATAAGAACTTTGGAGGAAATTAAGATTCTTAAGGAAGGTTTATATAATGGAAAGGTCGAGCTAGTAGCAATGCCTACACTAATCAATTATGATAATACTTTTGAAAGCGATCCAATTTTTAAAAATAAAATTATTGGAAAAGAAGATGTAGACATCGCAAGGCTTATAACAAAATTAGGAATAAGCGATTGGGTTAAACAAGGAATACTAAAAATCCATGATACAGATGGGAATTGTCCATTTTGTCAGCAATTACTTCCAGATTACTTTACAGAACAAATAAATTTATATTTCGATGATACATATGAACAAAATATTGAAACACTTGGAAATTCCTCTGAAAATTATTTGTTGCACACAGAAGAAATTATCTCTAAAATCAAATCGTTTTGTAATGTTCACTCCAATAATACTTTTGTAGATCTTGAGGAAATAAATTCAACATTACGTTTAATTGAATCAAAACATGAAGAAAATAAATTACTTTTAAAACAGAAAATCAAAGAGCCAAGCAGAAGCATTGAATTGGTTGAAGTTTCAGAATTAGTTCAATTACTAAACATTTCAATAACAGCATCAGTAATAAAAATCGAACACCATAACAAACGTATGGAGAATATAAAGCTTGAGCGAGAAAAATTATCAGCGGAAATCTGGTTATACATAGCAGATCAAATAAGCGAAGACTTGAAAATTTTTGATAATATTATAGCAGATAAAGATAAGATGATCAGAGGAATTGAAAATTCTATATCAAAAAAAATCGAGTATAAAATCTCTCATGAAAAAGAACTGGCTATAAATCAACAACAGATAACAAGCGTCGAACACTCGGTAAATGAAATAAATAAATACTTAAATTCTTTTGGCTTTAAAAACTTTAAGTTAGCAGCTGCTGCCGAGGAAGGAAATTATAAAATCATCCGTGAGAATGGTGAAGATGTAAAAGATACACTAAGCGAAGGAGAGAAAACATTTATTACTTTTCTCTATTTTTATCAATTATTAAAAGGTAGTAACGACATCAGTAAAATAACTACAAATAAAGTTGTTGTAATAGATGACCCAATATCTAGCTTAGATAGTAGTGTTCTCTTTATGGTGAGCAGTTTAGTGCGTGAAATCATGTTTGATGTTAATAGTGGGAAGTCAGATATTAAACAGTTATTTATATTAACTCATAATATATACTTTCATAAAGAAATAACTTTTAACAAAGGCTCCAAAAGGTTTGGAGAAGGGACTTATTGGATAATAAGGAAAGATAACAATATTTCATCAGTAAAATATTTTGAGGAAAACCCTATAAGTACTTCTTATGAACTCCTATGGAAAGAACTTAAATATTCAGATAATATCAGTTTTGTCTCTATCCAAAATAGTATGAGGAGAATACTAGAAAACTATTTTAAATTTTACGGTGGTATAAGTCTTGATGTACTTGAAGATAAGTTTGATCACGAGGAAAGAATGATCTGCCGCTCCCTAATATCTTGGGTTAATGATGGTTCTCATTTCATTAGCGAAGATTTGTATGTAGAAAATAATACAGATTTAATTCAAAAATACCTTGTTGTGTTTAAAGAGATTTTCATAAAGAATGGTCATTCTGCTCATTATTCCATGATGATGAAGGAAAATGTTGAACCAGTCTCTCCTGAAGACAAAATCGAGGATTCCAAACAAAGTATGAAGGAGATCTTATCTGGAGTACAGGAAGTTGCAAGTGTAATTTCCGAGTAAGAAATGCTTTCCGTATTTATCAACGAAAAAACGCATATAAAGGTTACCGTATGGGTATATTGCTATTAGGTAGCTAATTGACCTTAACTCACAATATAAGTAAAAGCGTGAACTAATTAGTGAATAAAAAATGCCTTCATAATGGTATTATCCCCTGTTAGTAGACAGTGTAAAAAGAGGACATGTTACAATGAGCTCAAACTCCAGTGAAGAAAGTCCAAACCTTTAATCGATATAGCGAAGAATCGAAGAAAGAGGCGGTTCGTCTGCTGTCTCAGGAATTATTGTTCCATTCAAGGTCGCTATTTTAGCGGCTTTTTTATTTTATCTGTACAAGTTCTTGTCCCAAGCCAAGGACAAGAACTTGTACAGATTACCGTAATGGGCAAGAACATGATCCGATTGCTGATTAGGTATATAACTAATCGGTTTCCACCCGTTAATCATTAAGCTAACGGGCAGGATAGTTCAATTGAACAAGGGTATAATCTCACCAAAAAAAAGAGGTGCAATTTGTTCCTAGCACATAGCATATGCTCAGCGTACTTTCTTGGAAAGAAGTTGTTAATATGACATAGAACATCACATTGTATGGGTTTGGATGAAAAAAACTCTCTTTTGGGAGAGTTTTTAGTGAAGATAAATTCATTTCATGATGAAACCAGAAATAAGCTGAAGATATTACGTAACCGTGATCGTTCCATAATACATGTACATGCCACAATTGAATTGATACGTTCCAGGCTTCAAGTCATTTAAAGTCACGAAGTTATCTCCCTTTTCGAGATACACATCTAATCCTAAATCAGTAGATTCAACGCTTCTTATACAAGTATAACCTGAGTGTTTTATGAAATTTATTTTTGTTGGAACACCCGCTTTTATCTTTATATTTTCATGGCTGAAACCCTTAGCTGTTACATCGACTGAAACGATTTGATACCCTACATTTTCTTGAAGGGTACTTTGATCGCTTGATTGTGAGTCTTGTGATTGAATCGCAGAGGTTTGGTTATCGTATAACTGGAAAAACAGTAATATCCCGATCGAAACGGTTCCAAAAGCAACCATAAGTACACCCCAAATAAATGGTAAACTAATACCATTTTTCTTGGTTTCATGAGTTTGGCCCGTTTCTTGATTGGCCAATTGGAGAACAACGCTCATAATAAAAATAAAAAGGATGTCAATAAATAATACCATCATATAGGAAAAACCCACCATGGCCCCGAGCATTGCACCCATCAATCCACCCATAATTCCTGCAAGCATCCCATCCAAAGCAGCCATTAAGCTTACAGGTTTTCCAATGAAGTATCCCGCTCCCAAACCAAACAAAATGGCGATTATTGATGGGACTTCTAAACTGTGTTGAAACACTAGGCCTAATTGAAAACCGAGTGCAAGACTAGATATCATACCAACGGTCATTGCAATCATCATACCAGCCATACCTGCAAGTTTCTCTTTTCGTTTATAGGCAACTAAACCAATGTATCCAGTGAATAATACAATCATAACTATGCTTAATATGGTTAATATCACATTTTTACCCCCTTAACATCTGGTGACTGAGATAGAGTGAATGTAGTTTCTATTCAATGTAAAGATCGATCTAACAATATATAAAATTTTATATAGTTCTGTACTACGAATTGTAGTGCAATTATTGAAATTACAATAGATCAAATTTCAATAATTCAATAATTGTTCATACATTTATGGCGAAATTGGTCTGTAAGTGAAAAATCAAGATGTTTGATGAGCGATAAGGATTATTCGAAGAATGTGTAGTAGCAAATCATAAGCCGGCCCGATATTGGGCCTGCTATAAAACATGGGCGAAGGCTTTTTGTTTATTTTATTTGGCTCACAATATACTCCGCATCTGCTCCAACGCCTCCGATCAGAGCCGATCCTCTGGATGACTGCCAAGGGATTCCTAGAAAAAACAACCCCTGAACATCACTCACGCCTCTTTGATGCCGCACCCCGCCTTTTTCATTAAATAGCGTTTTTTCTTTGATCCAGGTGTAGTCTGTACGAAAACCGGTAGCCCATATCACATTATCAACCTGCAATTTGCTGCCATCTTCGAACTGTACATGTCGATCCATAACTTGAACCGCCCGTGGTACAAGTTTGATTTTTTTATTACGGATCATCTTTTTTAGGTCTATACCGAAAATAGGGTCGGCTTTCTTTTGAATAAACTTGCCCAATTTGCTTTCAGCACTGACATTCATAATCCCCAATCTTCTGAACCAAGAAAAAATGCTCGTTCCCATGACTTGCAAAGGCATGAAGTGTAATGGACGGCCAACGGATAAAAAAACGTCCCGCTCCTTGGCCAACTCCACCGCAATTTGTGCTCCTGAATTTCCGGCACCAATGACGATAACAGTTCCTTTGTTCAATCGTTTGGGATGGGAGTACGCCGAAGTGTGAATCTGAAATACGCTTTCATGGAATTGATCAGTAGCTAAAGGTATGTAAGGTGACTGAAACGGGCCCGTGGCTACAATGACATTTGTTGCTTTTAACATCCCCTTGGTTGTATTTATATCGAAACTTTGCTCGGCTGCTTCAAGCGAAATGACTTCCGTAGATAGCTGAATTGGCAATGTAAAGGTAGTAGCATATTTCTCCAAGTAAGTCGAAATTTCGTCCTTGGTTGCATATCCGTTCGGATCACCTTCTAGCGGCAAGCCTGGTAGCGAACTGTACGATCTTGGTGTAAACAATGTTAAACTATCATAACGTTGTCTCCATGATTCCCCTATGCGATTAGACTTGTCAATCAATAAAAACCGAAGGTTTCGATTCTTTAAAAAATATGATGCAGCAAGACCAGCCTGTCCCGCACCAATAACAATGACATCGTATCGTTCTATCATGGCTCTCTCCCTTAAAGTCCATTTATTTCAATCTCTTATTACATAACTGAATGAAGGTAATCTACACCTAAGAACAAAGATGTGGTTGAGCATTGACGTATACATTAGTGGATGCTAATATGATTAACATATTAATAGAAACTAATATATAATGCAATACTTTACCGTACAATGATGTGAAGTAAAGAAACGGAGTGATTGGCCATGTCTGAACAAAATCATCCGAATTCCTGTTGTTCTGAAACGGAAGGATGCAACTCATCAGCAAAACAACCTGAGCCACAACAAAAAGTTCAGCAGGAAAGTTGTTGTTCAAGCCATTCCTGCACCGATTCCATTCAACCCAGCGTCAAACCAGGCACTACGTTTAAACAGCAGATTCAGTTCACGGTAACTTCCAAACCAACGAAAAAAAGTGACTGCTGTGCGGATGAAAAAGACTATTGCAGTGCGGGGCAAGAAAAAAGCAAAGAAGACTCTTGTTGTTCCAGCTCTGTAGCTTCCGTTCCAAGGGTCTCTGAGTCCGATTTGAAATTAGTTACAGGACAGATGCTTCAATATCGGGTTCTGGGCATGGATTGTTCTTCTTGTGCGGAAACGATTCAAAAGAGCATCTCCCGCATGGAAGGTACAGGAGAGGTTCAAGTGAATTTCAGCACGGCCAAGATGAGTGTTGCCGTCTCCGATCCATCCATCGGAAATCGAATTGAATCACAAGTTAAAAAATTGGGGTATTCCATTGAACCGATTACTCCGATACAAACCGGTCAGACCTATGTCATTGAAGGCATGGATTGCGGGGCTTGTGCCGTCACCTTGGAGAAACATATGCTCAGGTTTCCTGAAGTCCGTGAAGTTAACGTAAACTTCTCGACGGGGAAGATGCGGATCGATCATGATTTAACGAATGATAAAGTGAAGGAAGAGGTATCCAAAGCGGGGTTCAAGGCGTTGTTGCCTACCAATAGTCGGTCTTCATCTGATACGGTGGAAGAGAAATCGAAGAAGCCAATACCAGCAACCTTGTACTCCGGCATATTTTTGGTTATGGGATTTGTGGGCTCGTACGGCAATGTGTCGGAAATGCTCATCACATTGCTCTATGCTCTGGCTATCGTTATAGGTGGATACAAACCTGCCCGAAGTGCCTATTATGCAGTACGAAGCGTTTCACTCGACATGAACGTATTGATGACCGTTGCGGCTGTGGGCGCCGCACTGATTGGCGAATGGTTCGAAGGCGCCACGGTCGTTTTCCTGTTCTCGTTAGGGAACACCCTGCAGAATAGAGCGATCGAAAAAACAAGAAAATCCATTCGTGGTCTAATGAACTTGGCTCCTCCGGAAGCATGGGTCAAACAAGGGCAACAATTGGTGCGCACACCCGTAGAAGACATTCATATCGGGGATGTCATCGTCATCAAGCCGGGTGAAAAAATACCGTTGGACGGTGAAGTTACAAGAGGGCACTCTGTGGTCAATCAGGCTCCAATTACCGGTGAATCCATCCCTGTAGAGAAGGAACCTAGAAGTATTGTTTATGCAGGCTCGGTAAACGAAAGTGGTTCTCTTGAGGTAAGCGTCACAAAATTGGTGAAAGATACCACGATTGCGAGAATCATTCATCTGGTGGAGGAAGCACAAGAGAAAAAAGCCCCTTCGCAAGCCTTCGTAGACCGTTTTGCACGAATTTATACCCCGATTACATTTGCTATCGCTCTTTTAATCATGGTAATCCCTCCTATGTTTGGATGGGGCACTTGGGGCGATTGGTTCTACCGGGGGCTTGAGTTGCTTGTCGTGGCCTGTCCTTGTGCATTGGTCATCTCCACACCGGTCGCCATCGTGTCTGCCATCGGGAACGCAGCCAAAAACGGCGTGCTGATCAAAGGCGGAACGTTCCTAGAGGTTGCCGGTTCGATCAAGGCGATTGCCTTTGATAAAACAGGAACACTGACTGTGGGTAAACCCCAGGTATCTGCGTTATTTACGCAAAAGGTCTCCGAAGAAGAATTACTTCGCATTGCGTTAACGATTGAAGAGCATTCGCAACATCCAATCGCATCAGCCATCGTGGAGTACGCGAAGCAGCGGGAACTATCCCCGCTCCAAGGTGAACAATACGGAGCTCTCGTGGGTAAAGGTGCGTATGCAACCATTCAAGGCACCGAATATTTCGCTGGTAATCCAAAGCTATTTCAAGAAATGGGCGTACCGATGGTGCACCTGGAAGAGCAGGCTTCCCGACTCCAACAGGAAGGAAACACCTTGATCCTTGTCGGTACGCAATCCAATCTGCTCGGCATGATAGCTGTGTCTGATGCAATTCGGGAGACTACAATAACCACGATGCAGGCGCTGAAACAATCGGGCATCGAGCAAGTCGTGATGCTTACCGGAGACAATGAGGGCACGGCACGCAAAATCGCAAGGGAAGCTGGACTTGATCGTTATTTCGCCGAATTGCTTCCGGAAGAGAAGGTTTCCGCAGTGGAGCAGCTTCAAAAAGAAGGCAAGCTCGTGGCCATGGTAGGAGATGGGATCAATGATGCTCCTGCGCTGGCTACAGCCAACTTGGGCATTGCAATGGGAGGAGCCGGCACGGATACGGCCATGGAAACAGCAGACATCGTCCTGATGGCCGATAATCTGGAAAAACTTCCTCATACGATGAAACTGAGCCGCAAAGCGCTTCGAATTATTAAGCAAAACATCTGGTTTTCGCTGTTAGTAAAAGTCGTTGCTCTTTCTTTCATTTTCCCTGGCTGGTTAACCTTATGGGCAGCCGTGATGAGTGACACAGGAGCGGCATTGCTGGTGATTTTGAACAGCATGAGATTGTTGCGAATGAGAAGCTAAGATCTGAACGTTATTTAGAGACGAGGTTAATTTCTGAAACAAACAGCATTCGCTAAAATTGATCATTGCTACGTTACTGAGTGCGTTATTGCGGGGAGTAGGATAAATCATATATGACTACTCCCAGAACAACCCTGTACTTTCCGAATTCCACGAGTAGTTGTTTGAAGCTCATAAGCCTTAAACCTTGAAGTACAACGGTTGAATTGAATCTTCTATGGCAACATGCTAAATTTAAATTAGTATCAATAGTGTAAGGTTTGGGGGGATAAAAATTGAATACAACCGGCTGTGAGGTAAAAGCCAAGTTTCTGAGAGGATTCAGCGACAAAACGAGGTTGCTAATTCTAGATTCCATACATCAGAAAGAAAAAACGGTTTCGCAAATTGTAGAAGAGCTTGGGGGCAACCAATCCAACATTTCGCAGCATCTCGCCTGTTTAAAAGGATGTGGAATTATCATAAGCAGACAGGAAGGAAAGTACATCTATTATTCCTTAAGAAATGAACAGATCAGGAACCTATTGCAAGTCATGGATGATGTGTATGCACAAGTGGAGAATGAAGTAGCCTCATGCGATAGAAATGAAGCGTTGAACCTATAAATTTAACTGTCATGTACTTTTGACAGAAAATAACCTAAGAAGCTGATTCCTTCAGGAATCGGCTTCTTGTCGCTGGTAGCAGGATTATTTACCGAGGTGCAATTTTTACTGAATTGTACTCTAATAATTCGAAGGTTTTCTTAGAAGACCAATTATGACAAACAATACATATACGATACGATGCTTAAAGTAATTTCTCCATTGCCATCACATCTACAAAATTCCCCTCTAGAAAGCCATGATTCTGAAATACACCTACCTCTCGGTATCCGGCTCTATGATACAAGCTCTGCCCAAGCGTATTAAATGGAAAGGTGAAAAGAACAAACTTATAGAAGTTATGCTGCATACCGATTTTCTCTAATTTCCCAAGCAACTGTTTGCCTATCCCTTTGCCGCGGTGATCACGATGAATATAAATCGAAAGGTCACCGACACCGTCATAAGCGCTTCTAGGATTGTAGACATTAATGGATGCCCATCCGATAACACATTGGTTCACTTCAGCGACGAGTACGGTGTAGCGTCGCTGGTGTTTTTTAAACCATTCATACATATACACCTCGTCTTTTAACTCGGTTTCTAGCGTGGCAATGCGGTCTTCGATACCTTGGTTGTAGATAGTCAAAATGCTACCCAGATCCCCTTCGGTAGCTTGTCGTATTATTACCATGATGATCACTCCTACGTTTGTTTTTTACATGTTTATATATCATACTGTAATTCGAAATGGGAAGGGCAAAGAATAAAACAAAAAAACATTTGCGTTTTGCAAATAATAAGGGTATAACTATAACAAGAGGTGAGGGAATTGGAAAACAACTTAAGAGAGATGTTTCAGATCATGACACGGCGTTTTGGATTATTGGATAAAAACTGCTGCACCGCAGGAGGGTTGGATATTTCACTCGTTCAAAGTCATATCATTTATGAAATTGATCGTAAACATAATCCCTCCATTCAGCAGGTGGCAGATGCACTTTCCATTGACATCACAACGTTTAGCCGTCAGGTTCAAAGTCTCGTGAAGTTGGGATTGGTTCAAAAAACGCCATTACCAGAAGATCGGCGGATTTACATATTATCCTTGACTACACAAGGTAAATTTGTCGCTACTGTCATTGATGAGCAGATGAATGATTATTTAAAAGAAGTTTTTTCGCATATGTCTGAGTTTGAACGGGATATGGTCATCAACGCCGTCAAACTGCTAAACGAAAGTATGGCGAAATCCAGCGTATGCTGTACACCACTGGGATAATATTTATCCCATTTATTTAATATAATACTTGCAAAATACAAGTAATTATGAGGAGGAAACTAAAATGATTAAAAATATTCCTGTGAACCAAGTAAACTGCTGCGAAGCACCAGTACAAGAGAAGGGCAAATTGCCTGTTGCAATCATTGGAGCTGGACCGGTTGGTCTTGCGGCAGCGGCACAACTTATTTCAAAAGGTGAGCCGTTTATGTTGTTTGAAGCTGGAGATGAAGTGGGGGCAAACATTAGAAAATGGGAACATGTACGACTGTTCTCGCCATGGCAGTATAACATCGATAAAGCTGCTAAAGAGTTGCTGCTATCGGCGAATTGGGTTGCTCCACAAAACGAAAAGATCCCAACGGGTAAGGAGATTGTTGAGCATTATCTAAAACCCTTGGCTGCACTACCTGAAGTAAGTCCATACATGCATTTGAATACGAAAGTTACTGCGATCAGTCGTAAAGGGTTAAGCAAAGTGAAAACAAGTGGACGCGAGAAACTTCCGTTTGTTATCCATGTTGAACAAAACGGATCCCCGTTTATTTATGAGGCGCGGGCAGTTATCGATGCTTCTGGAACATGGTCCAATCCAAACCCGCTTCGTTCAGACGGTATTTTTTCAGAAGAAGAAAAAGCGCTTGAAAGCCACATTTCATACGGTATTCCTGCTGTATTAGGGAAAGAGAAAAATCGTTATAAAGGCAAGAAAGTTCTTGTTGTAGGAAGCGGACATTCTGCGATCAACACTTTGCTTGAACTTGCAGAGCTTCAAAAAGAGGAATCGGGAACTGAAATTGTTTGGGCAATTCGTAAGGCAAATATTGAAGATGTGTATGGCGGTCGAGAATTAGATGGGCTACAGGCAAGAGGAGAACTGGGTACCCGAATTCAAAAGGTGGTTGAATCCGGTACAGTAAAAGTCATGACGGCATTCCATATTGAAGAACTTAAACAACAAGGTGGAAAAATACAGGTTTCCGGAGCCATTCGAAATGTAAAAGTGGTTATTGATCATATTGATGAAATCGTAGGTAATACAGGTTCTCGTCCTGACTTATCGATTGTCCGCGAAGTGCGGGTATTAATGGACCCCAGTTTAGACTGCGTTTATGAGCTCGCGCCATTAATTGATCCCAATATACACAGCTGCGGTACAGTTAGACCTCATGGCGAAAAGGAACTACGTCAACCTGAAAAGGACTTTTATATCGTTGGTGCTAAAAGTTATGGAAGAGCACCAACCTTCTTAATGGCGACGGGATACGAGCAAGTCAGATCCATTGTAGCGGCTTTAGTGGGAGATATGGAGTCAGCACAAAAAGTAGAGCTGGAACTGCCGGAGACAGGTGTTTGCAGTCTGGGGGCTAGTGGTGCAGATAGCTGCTGTGAACCCGTACAAGTGGAGGAAGCCTCTACGAATTGCTGCTCTCCTTCAAAATCGGAAAGGTAGGATCAAATTCTTGCTACGGATAAACAAGAATTCAAAGCTACTACATCCTTAACGTGATGCAGTAGCTTTTTTATAGAAGGAGGGCAAAATGGAAAACATTATTTATGATTGCATTGTCATTGGCGGTGGTCAATCAGGTTTGGCAGCAGCATATTACTTACAGCAAGCTAGACGGAGCTTTATTCTACTCGAAAAAAGTGAAGAACATTTAGGATCATGGGCAAATTATTATGATAGCTTAACGTTGTTCTCACCCGCAGCGTACTCCTCATTGCCAGGACTTATATTTCCAGGCGGTGCAAATTATTATCCGCGCAGAGATGAGGTTGTTCAATACTTAAATTCCTATGCGGCTACATTTAAGTTTCCAATATACTCAGGGCAAGAAGTAATCAAGGTGGATAAGGAAGGCAATATCTATACGGTCCATACCTTGAGCGGAGAAAAGTTTCTTACACGGTCCATCATTTGCGCAAGTGGGGCATTTGTAAATCCTCGTATTCCAGACATTCCAGGGATGGATCAATTTAAGGGGGAAATGCTTCATGCCAAAGACTATCGAAATGAGGCAGAGTTTAAAAACAAACGCATCGTTGTTGTGGGCGGAGGGAATTCAGCTGTCCAAATAGCCGTTGAACTTGCCCGGGCGGCCCATGTAACAATTGCATCCAGAAGTCCGATCAAATTTAAGCCGCAGGTCATTGCGGGGAAAGATATTCATTTTTGGCTAACCATACTTAGACTCGATCAATCGACTTGGGGTAAACGCCTACTGCAGAAAAACAGTGAAGGTGTCCTTGATAATGGTTTTTATAAAGATGCAATTGATAAAAATAGGCCAGACACTAAAAATATGTTTAAAGCTTTTACGGAAAAAGGTGTAGTGTGGTCAGATGATGCTCGTGAAGATGTGGATGCCGTTATTTTTGCTACAGGTTATATTTCAAATTTTGAATATCTTAACGGATTGAATGTTCTTGATTCCCTGGGTAACCCCTTAAAACAAATCGATGAAAATATTCATTTTGTAGGTATACCCTGGCAGACATCATTTGCTTCGGCGACGATTCGAGGTGCAGGGGAAGATGCGAAGAAAGCGGTCCTAGCGCTTGCGAAAAAATTGTGAGGTATTGGATTTAGAAATGGTATAAGCTGTGAACTAAAATGAAGGGGAGTCATTGAGTATCAGACGAAGGATATTAAAGATGGAAGACGGTCACTCTTTCATTAAGTCAAAATGTGTATTTTTAGTTCGAGAGCAAAGATAGCGACGTTAAAGTCGGTAATTTTATTACCGGCTTTTTAGTGAATTGAATTTTATATAATTTTATATATATTCGCAATTGATTATATAATTGGTTTATTATATGATTATATCATTAAATGAAGCCAACGAAGATAATCACAGGGGAGGTACATATGGAACAAAAAATTCAGGAAATGGCTGAGGCATATAAGTTATTAGCTGATAAAACGCGGTTGACCATTATTGCGCTACTTCAGGAACAGGAACTTTGCGTATGTGATATCACAGACATTATTGGGATGTCTCAACCAAACGCCAGTCAGCACCTTCGAAAACTGAAGGCAGCTGGTTTTCTTAATGAAAAGAAAAAAGGGCAGTGGGTTTACTACTCCCTTAATCCTGAAGCGAAAGCATATGTTCAATGTGTGTATCCGTACCTGCCTTCCATGAAAGACAACATAGCAGGATTGAAAAACTGCTGTGGTCCTGAGGAGGAAGCATGACACTCATTGCAATTTTAATCTTTTTGCTTACACTCACTTTTGTGATTTGGCAACCTAAGGGACTTAATATTGGGTGGTCAGCATCTGCTGGAGCTGTTCTCGCTCTCCTATTTGGGGTCGTAAGTCTATCCGATGTGGGTACGGTTACAGGAATTGTATGGAATGCCACGCTTGCTTTTGTAGCCATTATTCTGATTTCACTTATTTTAGATGAGATCGGTTTTTTTGAATGGGCTGCTCTACACATGGCAAGGCTCGCAAGAGGCAATGGTAAGCTGATGTTCGTTTATGTTGTGCTACTTGGTGCAGGGGTAGCAGCGTTCTTTGCGAATGACGGTGCCGCACTGATATTAACGCCTATTGTGCTTGCCATGGTTCGAGCGCTCAAGTTTGATCAAAAGATGATTTTGCCTTTTATTATTGCAAGTGGTTTTATTGCAGATACAACTTCGCTCCCACTTATAGTCAGCAACCTCGTCAATATCGTTTCTGCTGATTACTTTGGTATTGGTTTTGTGGAGTATGCAAGTCGGATGATTATCCCTAATTTCTTCTCAATATTAGCGAGTCTTCTGGTCTTGTTCTTGTTTTTTAGAAAAAGTATTCCAGGGAACTACGAAGTCAGTCAGCTCAAAACGCCAGTTGATGCAATCAAAGACAAGAAGCTGTTCAAATTCTCTTGGGTGATTTTAGCCGTGCTTCTTGTCGCGTACCTGATGAGCGAGTTCATTCAAGTTCCGGTGTCTGTCATCGCTGGGATTATTGCAATCTTGTTTATTTTGGCTGCACGCCGCAGTCAGGCAATACAAACGTGGAAGCTCATTAAAGGGGCTCCATGGGCAGTCGTGATTTTCTCAATTGGTATGTACGTCGTAGTTTATGGACTACGAAACGTGGGATTAACGGATGAACTTGGGAAAGTCATTCAAGCCATTGCCGACAAGGGGCTCTACATCTCCACAATCGGCATGGGATTCCTAGCTGCGATATTGTCTTCGGTCATGAACAATATGCCCACAGTGATGATCGATGCGCTAGCTATTGATGCGACCAATACGCAAGGTGTGATTCGAGAATCACTGATTTATGCCAATATTATCGGCAGTGACTTGGGTCCAAAAATCACACCGATCGGCTCGCTTGCAACACTATTATGGTTACACGTACTGTCCCGTAAGGATGTAAAAATCACATGGGGGAGTTATTTTAAAATTGGGATTGTGCTCACTATCCCAACGCTCTTTATCACATTGACAGGACTATATTTGTGGCTTCATTTGATCCATGCAACAAGCGTAAATGTTTGGTTAATCATTGCGGTTATCACTGTAGTATTAATTGTTATCGCTATGTTGGTAAAAGCTTTGATTAACACAAAAATGGGCAAAGCGAAATTTCAAAATGAACTAGTAAAAGTTAGCCAAACCGAAGATAAAGGAGATCAATAAACATGAACAACAAACCACTTGTTTACTTTTTGTGTACAGGAAACTCTTGCAGAAGCCAAATCGCCGATGGATTTTTGAAAGCACTTGGAAGTGATAAATACGAGGTGAGAAGTGCTGGTCTAGAAGCTCACGGCTTAAATCCCCGTGCTGTTCAAACCATGAAAGAAGCTGGAATTGATATTTCAAATCATACATCGGATGTAATTGATCCTGAGATTTTAAAACAAGCAGATTACATCATCACGCTTTGCGGTCATGCCAATGATAATTGTCCCGTTGTACGTAATGACAAGGCTGAAAGATGGCATTGGGGCTTCGATGATCCAGCAAAGGCGACAGGTACGGAGGAAGAAATCACAGCTACATTCGCTGATGTCCGTGATTCAATCAAAGCTCGTATAGAGCAATTCTTGAAAGAGGGTAAGTAAAATGAATCATGCCGAGAAAAAGTACCATGCACTCATTGCTGACAAAATCTTTATGGGCGGAGCGGCAGACGTTGAGGCAATGGTTCTTAACGAAGGCATTGAAGTCGTGGTGGATCTGCGGGAAGAAGCAACAGAGTGCGCGTATCCTGCGGATCATGTGAAGTGGGTGAAAGTTCCGCTTGATGACAATACAAAAGAAAATGAAGCCGAGCTTTTTAAACATGCAATTGATGAGGTTGTTGGAGCTCATAACGCCGGCAAGAAAGTTGCCTTTCACTGTGGAGGAGGCAAGGGCAGAACGGGGACCGTTGCAGCTGGTATACTATTAGAACTAGGTTTGGCAAGTACACTTGATGATGCTGAAACAAAGGCAAAAGAAATCAGAAATATCATCAATATTAAGCCTGTGCAAAAGGAATTATTACAAAAAATATATTCCAAATAGATTTGATAAAGTCGAATTAGGAAACAATATCGTCCGGATTTTGCTTTCGGGGAACGATAGCTCACTAAAACAAGGAGGCCGTCGGCCAAGAGGGTGAGCTGCTTTTGTTCTACTACCGGGAAACGTTAGTTCAATACAACAAAGAAAGCAGCTGATCAATGTGATCGGCTGTTTTTGTTCAACTAAAGGGCCAGGATAGTTGAATTAAACAAGGGGATAATATCACCAAAAAACTAGAAATGCAATTTGTTCCTAGCATTTGCTCAGCGTACATTCTTGAAAAGAAGTTGTTAAAATGCTCAAATCAATCGGAGTATCTTCACAATATCTTCAAAGTTTTTGGGTAAAATGTTAAAGTGACTCGATTACACCCACCCATAAGTACAAAAAAATAAAAGTAAAGGTGCGTGAAAGCAGTGAAAAAATCACTTGTTTTACTTAGCTTGGCAGTTATATTGGTGTTGAGTGCCTGTGGGAACAAGGAAAACAGCAACAATTCCAACACGGCTACAGAAAGCGAGCACTCGAATATGGGTGAGATGGATCATTCAGGATCGGGTGAGGTTCCGGAGGGTATAAAGGATGCGGAGAATCCTACTTATAAAGTTGGAGACGAAGTCGTCATTCAAGCTGATCACATGGAGGGTATGAACGGAGCAAAGGCAACAGTAGTAGGCGCATATGATACGGTAGCCTACACAGTAACTTTTACTCCGACTACTGGAGGAGACCCAATACCGGATCATAAGTGGGTTATTCAAGAAGAAATCAAAGATGCAGGCAGTGAGCCCTTAAAAGAAGGGGACAAGGTTACCCTTGAAGCTGATCATATGGAAGGCATGATGGGTGCTGAGGCCACTATTGACTCAGCTGAGAGAACAACGGTTTATATGGTCGATTATACACCAGCAACCGGTGGAAACCCGGTTAAAAATCACCAATGGTTAGTAGAGAGTGAACTTTCTACAAAATAGCTCTTTATGATGAATGACGTCAGTAATGACGTCATTCTTTCTTATGCTGCAATATGTAGCGAAGTTAAACTACATACTTTATAGACTGTCGTGTTCAAAATCTCAAAAAATTAAAGAATATCTTTCAGAAGATCTAGCCTCTTAGTCGCTAACCATTGTTGGTATACACATGAAAAGAAAAAGTAAAAAAATTGAGGTCGAGAACAGGCAATTAATTCAATAAGATCGATATATAAATCCAAAGGAAGGCTTTCAAAGGCCTTCCTATTTTTATTGCGGGTAAGGGAAGGGCATTTGTTCTATTCTATGAAAAAGCGAATAGAAATGGTAGAGACAAAACGAAAAGGAAGTGAGGAACGAAATGGCACGTAGAAGAAGAAGGAGTAAGTTAGTCGTTTTTACATTTCTAGCATCCTTCATAATTTCCTTGAAGGTTATCCCTATGTACATTGACTTCATTCCTGAAGAGGAAAGCCTACCTCCACGCAACCAGGTAAAGATGAACAACATTACTTCAGATCAAACAGTCGGAATAAAATCTAAAGAAGTAACCAAACTGAGTAAGGATAATCAGGCTTCTAAAGATAAGATAACCAAATCAACGACTAAAACAAAAAATGAAAATACAAACCATGAGCATGTGACTAAGAAGCCAAATAATATAACCGTCACGAAAAACAAAGACCAGCAAAAAAGTGGTTCTAGATCCACACAACCACAAATTC
The DNA here is from genome assembly GCF_055687625.1 of Paenibacillus sp. CB74. NCBI lineage: Bacteria > Bacillati > Bacillota > Bacilli > Caryophanales > Paenibacillaceae > Paenibacillus > Paenibacillus sp. CB74. The sequence continues at coordinate 1,544,010 of NZ_CM146009.1, forward strand.
TTATTTATCATACTCATAACCGTGAATCTTGGTTGCCGGAGCTGCAAGGCAAAACCTCTGCAGATGAAGCATTTGACTCTAATATTAATGTCACCTTACTAGGAGAGGACCTCACTAAAAAACTAACAGCAAAGGGGATGAATGTGATTCAATCTACTGCTGATTATCCAAGTGTAGTTAAGAACTTCGATTACGCTAAATCGTATAGTTATTCGAAGGATACATTGAGCCAAGAATTGTCTAATCATAAATCCATTGACTATGTCTTTGATATCCATCGTGATTCACAACCCAAAGATCAGACGACCATAGAGTTTGATGAACTTAACTATGCACAATTATATTTTGTCGTAGGAAAAGAAAATCCCAATTGGCAAGAAACGATGGAGTTTGCCACCAAATTACAGAATAAATTAAACAAGAAAATACCCGGAATATCAAAGGGGATATACTCAAAAGATCATTCTAGCGGTAACGGACAATACAACCAATCGCTTGCTGAATCTAGTGCCCTGATCGAAATCGGTGGTGTAGAAAATGTACTTGAAGAAAATTATAGAACGATTTCGATCTTGGCCGATGTAATCCATCAAATCTGGCATGAAGACCATGGCTCAACCCTCTCATAACAGTAAGTATGCACTCACCCTAATTAGCTCTGCTGATTGGGTTTTTTTATTGATTTTCCCCCACTAAAAGCTGATCATGGGCTGATACATGGAAATCGTGTTGACCATTGGCTATTGATGCGCTTGTATATTTAAGCTATTACATCTTGTAGATATAGGGTGTCCTCCTTTATATTTTCGTCAAAACACGCAGAATCTTCACAATTTTTCTCTATACTGACCTAAAATTATTTTAGACAAGGAGAATGACCCATGCCAAAAAAGAAAAAAGGGCTATCCCTGGGTGTTGGATTTTATCTCGCATTATCATTAGTAGTGATTGTCGGTTTTATTTTCTGGGGGGAGAGTAGAGAAGACAGGACTGCAAATTTGGATCTATTAACACCTCAGTCCACCACCCATCCGCATATCTTTAGTTTTGCAGATGATGATACAACCATATGGATGGGAACTCATAATGGTATATATGAATTTATAGATCAAAAATGGCAGCGAACTCGTAAAGAACTTATGACAAGTGATGTAATGGCAATTGAAACGAATCCGAATAATCCCATGAACATCTTTGTCGCGGGCCATGGTTTTGTGAAACGTTCTAATGATGGTGGGGAGACCTGGGAAACTGCAGAGAATGGACTTCCAAATAAAGCAAAACCCAATGAGCCGGATGTGCACTACTTAGCGATGGACCCGAGGAATTCAAGTCGATTAATTGCGTTGTTGGCTAGTGCTGACAACAATGTGTATCAAACGAAGGATGGTGGGAAACAGTGGAACAAAATCGGAAGTATCCCCCAAGGGGCGTATTCGATTTCTATACTTCCTTCGGCTAAAGAGACCATTTTGGCTGCAACGGAATCAGGGCTGGTTCGCTATAATGTCAAGGGCAGAGATTTGGAACAAATCCAGATTACAAACGAGCCGGCATACGGAGTACTGTCTTTGTTCGATGGAGGAACGATTATCATGACAGAGAGTGGATTTTTAAAATCTACTGATTTGGAAATATGGTCTGACCTCGACGTAGACTTAAATGGTGAGATGCCTTTGGGGATCAAAAGTTCAAAACAAGATCCCAATCGGCTCATCATTGTGACAGATCAGTATTCGGTTTATGAAAGCAATGATGGTGGAGAGAACTGGTCTTTAGGGGAATCGTGAAAGAATAAACCTAGGTAGCTCCTTTATTATGAAAAAGAATTTAAATCAAAGTGTATATATAAAGAAAAAGCTTGATAATTATACTATAGGGGGGTATTCTAAAGTCATCAAATGCAACGGTGGACTTAAGTAAGAGTTGCTTTGATTCAGTCATATGAAATACATGAAGAGGGCAATAAACTAAACGCATTCTTTATAACATTAATTCGGTTAAAGGAGAAAAAGAAGTGAACAATGAAAGATTGATGATTGCAGTTTCCCCACCGGTTCAAGTAGGAGGAAGCTTGTTTACTGCAGTACAACTTTCAGCTATCAGTAAACTTATGGGTCCAGAGCAAAAGACCGAGATGACTCCGTTTAAACAATTTTATATTGAAATATCGGCTGAATCGGAAGGCGTCGTAACTGACAATCTTCGAAGCATTGGACTTGAGGTAAACCCTGCAGGTTATGCAACTAAGGCCTTGATCGCTTGTAATTTCTGCAGAGGGGCTGAAGATTCCGGACTAGACATTGCTCAAAAGTTAAATCAAGCTATAGCTGGGATATTGACACCGACACCTCTGAAGATCGGATATGCTGGCTGTGCACTCGGGACTAGTGAACCACTCTTGAGAGATATCGGAATCGTTAAAATGAAAGACAAATTCGATATGTATATAGGTGGAGATCCAAAGGGAATCAAAGCTTCTTTGGCTGAACTTTTTCTAGCTGGTTTAACGGAAGCGGAAGTGACACAAAAGGTAATGAAAATAATCGATTATTACAAAATTCATGCAAAAGGTAAAGAAAAATTCAGCAAGTTTTTGAAGAGAATCACTGCTGAAGAATTAAAGAGAATGCTTTAATTCTATAGTATTTGGCAAAAATAAAATTAAAGCACTGCAAGTGGGGAACCGTCTAATAACAAATGAAGTGCATACTACGTAGCGTGAAAAACAATTCGTCCTTTCTGAGTCAAAATAAATTTTATGAGTCGCCATAATGGCGACTGTTTTGTTTTCCTAATATGATTTCAAAAGGTGATATATTCGGTGTGGAATAAAATTCATTTAAAACTTAGCTTTACCATTTTCAGCTTGTTTATTGGGATTTTAATATTGCTAAGTATTGTACTTAACCTCATATTCACGAATTTTTTGTCATCAAAGGTACACGATGAAGCTAATGAGTTAGCAGCACATTTGTCTACTATGCTTGAGGAGCAAGGCAACAGTGCGGAACAAATGGCTGATTTTACAGGCGTCCAGATGTACATCTTGAGTTCACAAGGAAGATTCATTGAATCAAAGACTTCAGACGCCTCCATTTATCCTAACTATATCTGGGATAATCGCAAATTGTTAGAAGGGAAGAAGGTGGAAAGAGAATTCACTTTTAATAACGAACTTTACCTGCTTCATGGTATCCCCGTAACCACTAATCCAACGGTCAAAGGGATTTACGTGATTAGTTCTCTAGAAAATATGAAAGATTCGATCCAAACGATTAGAAATTTACTGTTTATCACTGGATTTGGAGCACTGTTATTAGCGTTGGGTTGCATATTTTTTCTATCCAAAAGATTATCGAATCCATTATTAAAAATTGAAAGTGCAACTCGCCAAATTGCCAAAGGAGAACTGAATCTTGAAATTCCTGTGGAAACTAAAGATGAGATTGGTTCATTGTCACAAGCCATAAACGACCTCGCTAAAGAATTAAAACAATATCGAGATAATCGTTCGGAGTTCTTTGCCAACGTCTCTCATGAATTGAAAACACCCATTACTTATATGGAAGGGTATGCAGACATATTGGCTAAAGATCTTGTGGAAAATGATGAAGAAAAGAAAAAATATCTACAAATCATTTCTGAGGAAGCACGACGTTTAAATGTAATCATAAATGATCTCTTTGAATTGTCTAAGATGGAAGAAGGTAAAATTGACTTGAAACTGATGTCTGTAGAACCCACTTCGATTATTCAAAGGTCTATAGATAAGGTTCAATTAAAAGCCCAAGAAAAAGATCTTACGATTCGAAGTAAGTTGAGTCCCGTACCCCATATTTTTGTAGACTCTAACCGACTGGAACAGATTATTTTGAATCTATTGGATAATGCCATTCGTTACACAGCCGAGGGGTATATTCAAGTTTCTTTAACTTCTGAATTAGAAGGGGTTGTAATAAGCATTTGCGATACGGGACCCGGAATTTCAACAGAAGAACTTCCCAATATATTTGAACGTTTTTACCGGGTTGAGAAATCCAGATCCCGGGCATATGGAGGAACAGGACTGGGGCTGTCCATTGTTCAAAGTCTTGTTTTACAACAAGGAGGAACAATTCATGTGGAAAGTAAAATTGGAGAGGGGACGCAATTTAAAGTGATGTTCCCGTCCATCACCTCTTCTTCATTAAAATCACACAGCTTCAAAATATAATATGTGAAACAAATGAGCTAATGATCGTTCAAATTTACGGTCAGAAACCGCATATTACTAAAGATTAATGAAATGGATGGGATGACCATATGAATAAATTGAAAGCATTAGTTATTGATGACGAATGGAACATGAGAAATCTGTTGCGAATTTATTTAACTAAAGAGGGTTTTGATATTACGGAAGCTCATAATGGAACCGAAGGACTGTCCTATCTTCAGAAAAATTCGTATCATGTCATTTTATTAGACGTTATGATGCCGGATATGGATGGATGGCATCTTTGTGAAAAAATCAGATCGTTTACTGAAACACCTATATTGATGCTTACAGCTCGAGGGGATGTGAAGGATAAGGTACATGGGTTAGGTGTCGGTGCTGATGATTATATGGTGAAACCTGTAAATTCTGATGAACTCATTGCTCGCTTGTTTGCGCTTGTTCGACGCTCTTCACAGTCTTTAAGCCTTAAAGAAATCGGTAAAAAAATCATGTATACTGACATGATTATTTATCCAGATCGAAGACAGGTTATGGTACTCGACACAAATCTGGATTTGACCCAAAAAGAACTTGATATATTGCTTATATTGGCCGAGAATCCACAAAGAGTTTTCTCTAGAGATGAAATCATTGAACGTCTCTGGGGAAGTGACTTTTTTGGGGATAACCGAGTCGTAGACACCCATGTGAAAAATATCCGGGAGAAGTTGCAGTTGGCTGGATTGGAACAGAACCCCATTCAAACGGTTTGGGGCATAGGGTATAAGTGGTTGTATAGTGTAGAGGAGCCTTGAACTTATAACTAGAATTCGGCAATACAAAAAGAACATGTGCTAAGAAGCGATCGCTCCCTAACTTCAGCAGGAGACGGTCGTTTCTTTTTTAGAATAAGATATACGAGAATTCCACATTAAATCCACACAATTTAACAATATAATACTCTATAGGTTACAAATATTTAACTATTTTTGCCGAATTTCGTATTGAAAACGGGGGAACCATTTGTTGGGTGAATTATTCTTGTAAGAAAAGAATATAGGGAGCCTTTAACCGAATCCTTAAGCTAACTCCGTAGGCATCTAAGGGAGGAACAAAAGTTTGAAGAAAGTCATTTTATCGGTTCTTGGAGCAGCAGTTTTATTTACCTCCACAGCAACAGGTGCATTTGCTAGTCAGGCAAAGCTAACAGAAGAAATAAAAGAAGTGGTTGGAACGCCATACCTTTATGGTGGGACAACAACATCTGGTTTTGATTGTTCCGGTTTTATCCTGTATGTTTTTAATAAGTTTAAACTAGATTTGCCGCGCACCTCTAGTATGCAAGCAGCAAAGGGATCGTTTGTAGAGAAAGAAGAATTACGCCCAGGGGATCTCGTTTTCTTCAATACGAATGGTCGCAGCATTTCACATGCGGGAATTTATGTAGGTAACAATCAATTTGCACATTCATCAAGCAGTAAGGGTGTTCGAATTAGTAGCTTATCTGAAAGTTATTATAAAACCAAATATGTAACAGCTCGTAGAGTGGTTAGCGAGCAGAACTATCTTAAAATGGTTAACGATAGTCATTAAAATGGACAAGCCCGTGGGTAATTCACGGGTTTGTCCATTTTGTTTAGCAACTTGCCTCGAACAGATAGAACCATTCTCCAGTGAACTAAACTAATAAATAAGTAAATAACTTATCTAAACTGTGATTTATGATATGGACGGTAATCTTTCACAGATTCCACATACATAAAAGCTAAACTAATCTTATATTGATTAGAGGAGAATAGCCCTATGTGTGGATTTGTAAGTTTATATAACAAATATCGTATGCCAGTAGATGCAAACATTCTGCAACATATGACCGACTCCATAGCTCATCGTGGCCCAGATGATGAAGGGATATATATCCATGATCATATCGGTCTGGGTTTTAGGAGACTAAGTATACTGGATATTGAGCACGGGGCACAGCCCATGACCAATGAGAACAAAGATATTTGGTTGGTATTCAATGGAGAGATTTATAATTATAAAGAGTTGAGGGATTGGTTGAGTCAGAAGGGGTATACATTTTATACAGATTCCGATACCGAAGTATTACTGAGGCTTTATGAGGACGTTGGAATTAAATGTGTCAACTATTTACGAGGCATGTTTGGGTTCACCATATGGGATCAAAGGAGTGATCTTTTATTTGCGGCACGGGATCATTTCGGAATCAAGCCTGTTTATTACAGTGAGACCGCCTCCGGATACATGATTGGCTCTGAAATTAAAACGTTGCTGGCTTCAGGTAGGATTGATAGGGAAGTGGATGAAAATGCTCTTTATCAGTATCTCACATTTCAATATGTACCTGAACCTCTAACGATGTTCAAAGAGATCCATAAACTGAAAGCAGGCCATTATTTGATTGTACAGAATAATGGAATGACCATCAGACCGTATTACGAAGTGAAGTTTGAGCCCCATGAAAGTAGGTCGTATTCCGATTTAGTAGAGGAAACACGATCAGTAATAACGGAATCTGTTCGTATTCATAAGAACTCAGATGTCCCTAGGGGAGCATTCTTATCGGGTGGTATTGATTCAAGCAGTTTAGTTGGTTTACTTCATCGCTTGGAGCCAACCCAAACATTCAGCGTTGGATTTGATATGCCGGGCTATAGTGAATTGGATGATGCTAGGAAGACAGCAGCCTATTTAGGGACTGAGCATCATGAAATTCGGATTAATGCCCGCGACTATATAGATATACTACCTTCTCTAATATGGCATATGGATGAGCCAGTAGCAGACCCATCAGCCGTGGGTCTCTACTTTGTATCGAAGTTGGCTAGTCAGCATGTTAAGATGGCATTTTCAGGTGAAGGTGCAGATGAATTTTTTGGTGGCTACAACATTTATCGGGAACCCTATGCTCTCCGCATGTTTCAGGGTCTTCCAGGTCCATGGAGAAGTCTTGCAGGACATCTTGGAAGATTAATGCCTACCGGCATGAAAGGCAAAGGATTCTTGGAAAGAGGGAGTCTTATTCTGCAAGAACGTTACTTTGGAAATGCGAAGATTTTTATGGATCATGAAAAAAGTAAGGTATTAGCACCATGGTTATCGGAGCAGGGAGTATGTAAACCAACCCAGCAGGTGACTAAGCCACTTTATGAACAAGCGAAGTTATATGATGAAGTCACACAGATGCAGTATATTGATATTCATACGTGGCTACGTGGGAATATCCTAATGAAAGCAGACAAAATGTCGATGGCAAATTCCTTGGAACTTCGCGTTCCCTTTGTAGATACCAAAGTATTTGAATTAGCTGCTACCATCCCTACAAAGTATAAAGTTACACCCACAGCAACTAAATTATTACTCCGTGATGCTATGAAAGATGTGGTTCCACCTGATGTACAGCAACGAAAAAAATTAGGTTTTCCTGTCCCAACGAGAGTATGGTTAAAAAGTGAATGGTATTCATGGGCTAGGAATCTGATTATGACAGCAGACGTAGATCAATGGATCAATAAAACGTATGTATTGCAGCTACTTGAGATCCATAAGGAAGGGAAATTGGATGCAAGCCGTAAATTGTGGACCATTCTTGTATTTATCTTATGGCATCAAATATATATTGAAGATCGTGCGTATTCCTTTTCAGGTCCATCTTCCAATAGAATGATATTGTAATAAAAAAGTCAGTAACGTCGCCAATATAGTTCTGAAATATCGTCCCCTCGGATTAGAGTTCATTTTAATGAGTTCTCTATACCTGGGGGATTTTGGTATGCTAGCTAATAGAAGAGAATGATATGCATTTAAGCGGAACAGTATCGCTTTTTTACAATTAAGGTGTTTCTAAAAAAATGCGGCAACCAATCCTCGGTTACATTCCGGGAAAGATCGCCGCATTATAATTTCTTCTGTTTATCTTTTAACGTATTATTAGCAGATCTTAATAAAGAGTAAATCAATGCTACTTATTTATTCCGCTACGTTCTCCACACTCGGATCAGGTGTATAGTTACTTTCATAATCTGTATACATGACTTCCGTTACCATTCCCGCGGAAGCATGATGCAAGTCATGGCAATGGAACATCCAATTTCCAGGGTTATCGGCTTCAAAAGCAACAACATAAGTTTCCCCTGGTTTAACATTTAGTGTATCTTTTATGATCGTTGATCCCTGATAGGATTGACCATTTTTACTTAGCACTTGGAAAAACTGTCCATGGAGATGCATAGGATGGTCATCCGTTTTGGACTGATTCACAAAAGTAACTTTGACCTTGTCACCTTTCTGGACTTTTATGACATCTGTATCCGGAAATACCTTTTCGTTTATGGTGTACACCATTTCTCCATCTTTCATTTCTGTATTTAAATTCATTGTCACGTTTTGATCAAATATCTGATTCAACGAAAATAATGAATCTGACATGTTACCATACTTTTCGAAGTCAAACACAGGAAGCGTAGCTGAAGCATTGGAATTGTCATTTTGAACTTTTGAACCTTCGTATTGGATAACGGCTTTCATATTTTGTTTCGGCGACTCAATTCCATGTTCTTCAAGTAGCCAGGAGCCTGGATTATCCGCTGTAAATTCAATATCATAACGTTCTCCAGGAGCTATAGAAAGTAATTGATCTTTTATCATCTCGGGTTCATTTATGGGCTGTCCATCCGACGCTATTACTTTAAAATTGTGGCCATGTAAGTGCATTTGATGACTGATGTATCCTGCATTAATTAAGCGAATTCTAACTTTATCGCCCTCTTTAACCATGAGTTTATCAATGGCAGTACCTGATTTCCCGTTTATCGTGTATAGGTCATACATGCTCATATCATGTCCGCCCATACCCGTAGTGTTCTCGTCCATGTTCATATCCGATCCGGACATATTCATTTCATTATGATTCATCTCTTTCATACCCATATTGTCGGAATCACTCGTATTCATGTCGCTGGAACTCATCCATTCATCTAACATGAGAGTATAGTCCCGGTCATAGTCATTTTTCAGTTCCTCAACAACAAGGGAACCGTACAAGCCTTTATCCACTTGGTTTACACTGTCTTGATGAGAATGATACCAATAGGTACCTGGTACATTAGCTTTGAACGTATACGTAAATGTTTTACCTGGTTCAACGGCATCTTGTGTAACGCCAGGAATGCCATCCATGTTATTCGGAACGGGGTAGCCGTGCCAATGAATGGAGACAGGCTGATTCAACTCATTTTTTAGATTGATTTTTACGTTGTCTCCAACCTTTACACGGATTTGAGGTCCGGGGACAGAATTGTTGAAAGTCCAAACAGGTAATATCTTACCTTTGGAAACTTCAAGATTGCTCTCTTGTGCGGTGATCGTAAATTCTTTGCCATTTACCACTGGAGTACTAGATGTGAATTTCACAGGACTGGAACCAGCCGAAGTAGGATTATTCGTGTTTGAATGATCCATTCCTTCCATTGCATTATTTTTAATCGCATTAGTACATCCCGTAGCGAGAATAGCTAAAGAACCAATTACGATAAACCTCTTTAAAAGCATCAATTTCATATTCTTTCCTCCACCGTTTTGTATTTGATTGGTAATAACGATAATAGTATAGAAAATATATGTAGAAATAATGTAGATGAATTTCATTTTGTATAGTATAGGGGGGCTATAGTATAATATAAGATAAAATAATGAGGAGTGATCGGAAAATGGGAGACCTAATTCAAGAGCATGAGTCATGCAACACGGAAGAACGCAGGAGCCATCATTCTGAGAAAACAAAGAATAATTTAATTAACCGACTTAACAGAATTGAAGGACAAGTTAGAGGGCTAAAAGGATTAATCGAAAAAGATACCTATTGTGATAATGTGCTGAATCAGATCTCTTCAGTCCAATCGGCTTTGAACGGTGTTGGAAAACTTTTGTTAGAGCATCACATGAAAAGCTGTGTAATTGAACGAATTCAGGAAGGTGAAAACGAAGTTATAGATGAATTGTTAGTGACCATAAATAAATTAATCAAATAGTGCTGTAAACAAAAGAGGGTTTGCAAAAACTCTTTTTTTGTTTACAGCTAAATACTTTGACAAATATAGTGAGGGGGGGTATGGTATTAATGAAGGAGGTGATGTACATTAAAAGTCATTCATTTGGACAATATAGGATGAAGTTAATGGTCCAATGACAAACAATCATTGAGGCCTAATGCTCCTATCCGCTGCAGGTGCACTTAATGGAGTCAACAAAGCATATTGAAGTAGTGAATGAATTAATCAAAAGAGTTCATGCCTCAATGAAATAACATATATTTAAACTCAATTAAAGGGGAGTATGAAAAATGGAAAATGTTACACTAAAAGTAAAAGGTATGTCATGTGGGCATTGTGTAAATTCAATTGAAGGTGCCTTAAATCAAATAGGCGTAGAAGGAAAAGTAATTCTCGCGGAAGGTAAGGTTGAAGTTAAATTTGACGAAACCAAACTAGAGTTTTCGGATATTAAAGAAGCAATTGAAAATCAAGGCTACGACATAGTCGAATAACATGATCTTCTTGAATCATTACTTCAAGTTAGAAGAAGGTGAAGCGTATGCATGTCGAGGTATTTACAACGCCAACTTGTGAAGATTGCAAAAATTTCAAAAAATTCTTAAATGATCATCAAATACCGTATACAGAGTTTAGTATAGCTGATCATCCAGAAAATGCTGTCCTTCTGCGCGAACGAACAGGTAAAAATTTGGTCCCTACAATTTTCATTGAAGGTAAAGTTTATTTCGGATTTGTCTTCAATCGTCAAGAAATTGAAAAAACACTTCTTGGATAAGAACCCTAAATGATATTTCGGTTCACTCCATCGATTGTGAAATGTGCACAGAATTATCCTCTTTCACACTCTAGAGTAGTAGATTATCTTCTGAAATGCCGCCATGAATAGAAATTTCTATATGGGGTAAATATAGAATAAGGGACTACCCTACTACTTTAGATACGAGAGGAGAATTATAATGTCACATCAAAAGTACAAAGAGTGTATTGAAGAGTGTTTAAAATGTATGGTTGCATGTAATCATTGTTATGTTTCTTGTTTAGATGAGGAGCATATTGGAATGATGAAAGAATGTATTCGCTTGGATCGTGAATGTGCGGATATCTGTGAATTTGCCGCTCATGCCATGTCGATCAATAGCAAATATGTTAAAGAGATATGTCTTGCTTGCGCAGACGCTTGTGAAGCTTGTGGGAACGAATGTAAAAAACATGATCATGAGCATTGTCAACAATGTGCAGAAGCGTGTTTTGCTTGTGCAAAAATGTGTCGTGAAATGGCCGCTTAATAAAAGAAATGTAGCACAGAAGGAGTTTTCTCAGAATCAGTTCATAAATTCTGAGAGAACTCCTTTTATTAAATTCCTAAGAAATAATTCGAATTTTGAAAAGGAAGAATAACATAATTACATATCAACAATAAAATGGGCTTAAAATTTTCGGGTATTGCGCTTGACAAAATATAGGGTAGGGGGGTATTCTTTATACATGAAGTGAAGTTAATATTACTGAAATAAAAATCTCATATATAAGGAGAAGTGAATTATGAAAAATGAAGTGTTAAATGTGAATGGCATGTCTTGTGTACATTGTGTCAACTCAATCGAAGGTGCTTTGAAATCGCTCGGTGTTCAAGGGAATGTTAATCTTGAAAATGGCACTGTTACCGTAGTATATGATGAAAATAAGGTGACTCTAGAGACCATTAAAGAGGCTATTGAAGAGCAAGGATATGAAGTCTAAAAGGTGAGGTGTATATATAGTGTCAACAATTGAAGAGAAAAAATCACAAACATCAATTCAACTCTCAGGTATGACTTGTGCTGCTTGTGCTTTAAAAATTGAGAAGGTTTTGAACAAGCTGGAAGGTGTATCAGAAGCTAACGTAAACTTTGCGATGGAAAAAGCGACAGTAACATATGACCCAAGTAAAGTCGACATCGGTAAGATGGAAGCAAGCATTGAGAAGCTTGGCTACAGTACAGTTAAGGAAGCCGTTGATTTGGAACTTGTCGGTATGACTTGTGCGGCTTGTGCCTTAAAAATCGAGAAGACTCTGAATAAGTTACCTGGCGTAAGCACGGCCACCGTAAATTTCGCCATGGAAGTTGCTCATGTCGAATATAATCCGGCAGATGTTTCTGTGACTGATATGCAAAAGAGAGTAGAGAAACTCGGCTATCAAGCTGTACCGAAACAGGAACAAAGCGACCCAGCTGAACGTCGACAAAAAGAATTATCAAAACAAAAAAGAAAACTTCTTATTTCTGCGATTTTATCGTTTCCCTTACTCTGGGCAATGGTAAGTCACTTTTCATTTACTTCGTGGGTATGGTTACCAGATCTCTTTATGAATCCATGGTTCCAATTGGCATTAGCAACGCCAGTTCAATTTTATATCGGAAGACCCTTCTATATTGGTGCATATAAAGCTTTACGCAATGGCAGTGCAAACATGGACGTTCTTGTTTCATTAGGGACCTCAGCTGCTTATTTTTACAGTCTGTATTTAACCATCGTTTGGGCAATTGAAGGCGGTAGCGTACATCATGGACCTGCGATGTACTATGAGACAAGTGCCGTGTTGATTACCTTAGTGGTTATGGGGAAACTGTTCGAATCCCTGGCAAAAGGACGTACGTCAGAAGCTATTAAATCCCTAATGGGACTTCAAGCCAAGACGGCGATAGTTGTCCGAGAAGATCAAGAATTGACCATTCCCGTGGAAGAAGTGATTGTAGGTGATGTTGTAATTGTTCGACCAGGGAGTAAAGTGCCTGTGGATGGGGAAGTTCTGGAAGGACTCTCGTCTGTGGATGAATCGATGCTTACTGGTGAAAGTCTCCCTGTAGAAAAAAAAGTGGGGGATGCTGTTATCGGAGCAACCATGAACAAAAACGGTGTGCTTCGAATGAAAGCAACAAAAATAGGTAAAGAAACAGCTCTTGCACAAATTATTAAAGTTGTCGAGGAAGCGCAAGGATCAAAAGCTCCTATTCAACGGGTAGCAGACGTCATCTCAGGGATTTTTGTGCCGATTGTTGTAGGAGTCGCTGTAGTGGCATTCTTGGTATGGTACTTCGGAGTAACACCGGGTGATTTTGCTGGTTCTTTAGAAAAAGCAATTGCCATTCTGGTTATTGCTTGTCCTTGTGCACTTGGGCTTGCTACACCAACCTCCATTATGGCTGGTTCTGGACGTGCAGCTGAACTTGGAATCTTGTTTAAAGGTGGAGAACATCTGGAACAGACCCATAAAATTGATGCAATTATTCTCGATAAAACAGGTACAGTAACAAAAGGTAAACCTGAACTTACCGATGTTTTGGTCGAGGGCGATGAAACAGAATTCCTTAAACTTGTGGGGGCAGCTGAGAAAAATTCAGAACATCCATTAGCTGAGGCTATAGTTGCGGGCATTATGGAAAGAAATATTGAACTGCTCAGAACAGAATCCTTTGAGGCCATTCCAGGCTTTGGAATCAAGGCTGTTGTGAGTGGTAAAGAGTTATTAATTGGTACACGTCGTCTAATGGATAAATTCGATGTAGAAGCAAAACAAGCTTACAACATGATGTCTACTTTAGAGGAATCCGGGAAAACAGCTATGCTTGTCGCTATTGATAAAGAGTATGCGGGGATGGTTGCTGTGGCAGATACCATTAAAGAAACCTCTCAGGCTGCTGTCAGCCGTTTGAAGGAGATGGGTATCCAGGTCATTATGATTACAGGGGACAACGAACGGACGGCAAAAGCGATTGCGGCTCAAGTTGGCATTGACCACGTCCTGGCTGAAGTTCTCCCTGAAGGTAAAGCGGAAGAAGTTAAAAAACTGCAAGCACAAGGTAAAAAGGTAGCGATGGTAGGAGATGGTATAAACGATGCTCCGGCCCTTGCTATGGCAGACATCGGAATGGCTATTGGTACAGGAACAGACGTTGCTATGGAAGCTGCTGATGTAACATTGATGCGTGGCGATCTTTCAAGTATCCCTGACGCTATTTATATGAGCCGTAAAACTATGGCTAACATTAAACAAAATTTATTTTGGGCACTCGGTTACAATACGCTGGGTATTCCAATAGCTGCGATCGGCCTTTTGGCTCCATGGGTAGCTGGTGCTGCAATGGCATTAAGTTCAGTATCTGTTGTTCTTAATGCACTTCGGCTACAACGTGTGAAAATACGTAATTCTTAAAAACTGACGTGATAAAATCATTGTATAATATAAAGATAGGGGTACGTTTGTGTTACATTATATAAAGTATCAGTAACAGGGGTACCCCTCTGTGTACGTTAGAAAAAGATTGCCAAAACTCACTTGTAAACTAGAAATTCGTTCAGGAGAATGTTAGGTTGAAAAAATGGATTATATTCTGTATTAACCTGGTTGTATTTATGCTTGTTTTCATGAAGCGGGATTTATTGTATGCATGGATAGCTGGGGATAATACGGCTAGCTTACCTCTGATGTTTCTTGTAATTACTATTCTTGCTATGTTTCCTGTGATCCCGTTTGGCATTGTAGGTGGAGTGATCGGCGCTAAATATGGTGTAGTATTGGGCAGTACTATGAACGTGGCCATATCCACTTTAGCTGCGATTATTGTCTATCTATTGGCAAAATACTTACTTTATTCTTGGGGAAGAAGGATTACCCAGAGATTTACATCTCTAGATCAACTACATGCGATGAGTAGCCAGCGCCTGTTTTGGATGATTCTATCAGCTCGCATCATACCCATTTTACCAGCTGCGGCAATCAATATTTACGCAGGAGTATTCCATTTAAATTTTAAGATTTTCATACTCGCAACCTTATTAGGTAAAATCCCCGCAATGATGACCTTTGCCTATATAGGGCATGAAATATGGAATGAAGAAACACGACTAGTACAAGTCAGTTTGATGTATGCTTCATTTTTATTACTGGTTTTTATCGGCTATAGAATATATCTTCGATATAAAGAATAAATACAATTCAATAAGGTGACAAAAAAGGCTCTACGTCCTCGTAGAGCTTTTTTGCTTTGCCTTCAGCTATTTGAAATTTGGTTGTATTGATATAACAAAAAAACACACTTCCTTCAAATTTAAAATTTACACTGTTACTTAAGAACGACCAAGAGGAGTATTATCAGATGAACAATCATTACGATGCAGAAGAACCAGCACCAATCAGTTCTAAGTTTCGCATTAACTTTTTCTTTTTTGTATCCTTTGTCATTTTTTCAGTTATCATCATTCGTCTCGCTTATATGCAATTCGTAGAAGGCCCCGAGCTTAGCCGTTTACAAAGTGAAAGTGTCACCAGAACAAGTCCTTTGTTGCCCGTTCGTGGTTCCATTTATGATTCATCAGGTAAAATAAAATTGGCATATTCCGAGCCCATTCAGTCGTTATACATCACATTGTATAAAAATTATAGTCAACAGGAGGGGGGGCCTAAAAATCCCAATCGTGAGGAAGCTGGTCAATTTGCAGAAAAATTGTATGAAGTATTTCAGGAATTTAAAGATCCAGGGAGTAAAGAGTTCTCGGTAGATGATATTTTGAATGCGATGGATCTGGAATATCGACAGACCCAAGGTTATTCTCCGAGATTGATCAAGAGTGACCTATCTGATAGAGAAGTCGCTTACTTTCTTCAGAATAAAAATATCATTCCTGGATTGAGTGTAGTGGAAGAAAGCAAACGCAAATATGATAAGGATAGCGTGGCTGTTCAAGCTATTGGTTACATGAAAACATTCAAAACATCAAAGACACTAGCAAAATATAAAGAAATTGATCGTTTAAATCCAACTCAAACCAATCCTGGGCTTGTATACTCTGAGCTAGAAAATGTTGGTGTTGATGGTCTTGAACTTCAATATCAGGACGTGTTACGAGGACAAAGTGGTTTTAAAGAGATCCCCATTAATGCGTTAAATTTGCCTGAAGAGGGAGGAAACATGCTCCCTCCAGAAAAAGGATACGATATCATCTCGACCATCAACAAAAACGTACAAGTTCAAACAGAACAAGCTATAAAAGAACAGTTGAATTGGTTACAGCGGACTCCAGTTTCAGGAAAACTTCATACTAATGCAAAAACAGCTTTTGCTGTCGCAATGGAAGTAGATAGCGGTAATGTCGTGGCTATGGCAAGTATGCCTGATTATGATCCGAATGCGGAATGGGATTATGAAAAGATTAAGTACATCTATAGAAATGGTACAGTTGAATCCTTTCCTCCAAACGACACCGGAAAGCACCCAGAGTCAACCGTATTATTGGGGTCAACAATAAAACCATTAAGTGTTTTGATTGGCTTAAATGAAGGATTTTTCACTCCGAATTCAACATATCAGGATCGCGGATATGCGGAGTTTGGTAAAGACCGTACCAGAGTCAGAAACTCTTCAGGAAGTGTATATGGACTTCTAAACCCCGAAACAGCCATTATGAAATCATCTAATGCTTTTATGATTGACATGATCGGTGAGCAGCTTTGGAACAAGTATAATGTTGAAGGTATTAAAGTATGGGACAGATATATGAAAGAATTTGGCTTGGGCGTGGACACTGGAGTGGATTTGCCCAAAGAATTTAGAGGTAGAATTGAATATAACCAAGAAAATCAATCTGCACTCACAGGCTTAGCTTTTGCTTCATTTGGGCAACAAGGGAAATATACAACAATGCAGCTTGCACAGTATACCGTGATGTTAGCGAATAAAGGACAACGTCTTGAACCACACCTAGTAAAAGAAATACGTGACTCTAAGGGTAATTTAGTTAAAAAAATTAAACCAAAAACACTAAATACAGCAAATTATGATGACAGATACTGGAGTGCCATTCAACGTGGAATGTCTACCAATGTAGATGCCGCGTTCAGTGGGTTTCCCTATGATTTCGCGAGAAAGACAGGCACCTCTCAGCAGACTATTTATATAAATGGTCAATCGATTAATGTTGAGAACGGCGTATTTATCGCCTTTGCACCTCGTAAGAATCCAAAACTGGCAGTAGCCGTGGTTGTACCTGAAGGGGGGTATGGATCAAGTAGCGCAGCACCCATTGCTCGTGAAATATTTGATGCCTATGATAGGGAATATGGACTGGGTAGCAATCCAGCAAAATGAGCCGTCAAATAAAAACAAAAATATTATTCAATTGATTTATAGTGGCCATATGATAGCAAGAGTTGTTAGTAAGAACTGGGGGATAGGGCAGAATTCCGATTGTTGCACGCTTTTCTTGTTTGGACTTGAAAAGTGAAGAAGAAGTCACTTAGGGGATATCGTTTAGGCTCCTGCGACACAACACAGAAATAACTATATCGGAGAACAACAACGTAGGCTGAAAATCATAAATGTCCTTGGATGTACTAGCGAGCAAGCATTTGATATAAACTAAGGTTCATCTTAGACATAGTATTCGGCTATGGAAATAAAGTAATAGCACAAGCCTCGAATTTCATATATATCCTCCATTGTAAACAATTCCATTTGGGATGGAGGAGTACTATGGTTATCACACCGGATATCCCGGATCTTCCCTTTACCGTCGAAGAGGGAATGAAGTGCTTTGTGTTAGTTGCGGAGCCTGTAACGAGAGAACTATTGCCTGGAATAAAAATGAAGGGCTGGGGGTATAACGGTTCCATTCCGGGTCCAACTATACGAGTTAAACAAGGCGATTGGGTTAAGATCAGGGTTATAAACCATCTACCGGAGGCAACCAGTGTCCATTGGCATGGCCTGGATATCCCCAACTCTATGGACGGTGTTCCTGAAGTTGAACCAACACCCAAAATTAGACCAGGTGAATACTTTGATTATTGTTTTCAGATTATGAATGCACCGGGAACGCATATGTATCATACTCATCACAATACAGTTACTCAAGAATTAATGGGACTAGGGGGTGGATTTATAATAGAATCGGAATGTAATGACTATATTCATAGAGATTACTTCATCATGCTTCAGGAATTTCATCTTCAAGGCCTGCCTAAGGGTGAATTGAAGAAAGGAGATTACGATTTAGACCCCTTAACGGACAGTTTTAATTTTTTCACAATGAATGGGCGTTGTTTTCCATATTCTAATTCTTTACCAGTTAAATATGGCGAAAACATTCGTATTCGTCTTGGGAACATAGGAATGAATGCACATCCCATTCATCTTCATGGACATCAATTTCTTCTCACAGCTGCAGACGGTAATGAAATCTCAAGTTCCGCCAGATTACTTCGAAATACGATAGAAGTTTCGAGTGGAACGACATACGACTTACTCTTTTGCGCGAATAACCCAGGAACATGGCCCTTCCATTGCCATATGCCACATCATATATCCAATAACTTCACTAAACCAATTGGTGGAATGTTTAAGACAATTGTCTATGAGAAATAAGAAAAAAATGATAACCCAGTAAAGAAAGCGAATGGAGGGGCTAAAATCTCATTAAGTGGAGAAATATTTTTTGATCCAAAGACGGGATTAGAGAACCTTACGATCTGGTCCTCTATAAATAACAAAGAACTACATGCATCAATAACCATATATAATGATCAAAAGAATACAACCTCACTTTTAGTTCATATATTCTATAATGATGGTTCGTACATTTTTCCAGTATACCCCGGAAATTCAAGAGCATGTAGCTGTCAAAACATAACCCAAATAATTGTAGCACCTGAATCAGAAATTACGAATAACTGTAGTGGGAAATTTATTATGGAAATATTCTGACTACATTCAGCAGTTCTAATGGTAATTAAATGAAAAAATGAAAAGAGATCCTCAAACCTCTCGCTATGCACACATTGTGGCAGCAGACCGCAGATGGCGAGGGACAAGAACATATTCCCATTGAAGTCGCTATTTTAGCGGCTTTTTTATGTTATCGGTACAAGTTCTTGTCTCAAGGTAAGGACAAGAACTTGTACCGATTGCCGAAATGGACAAGGACAAGAACATATTCCGATTAGATGATCATCTAAATAATAAGCATATGTAGTTAAAACCTCAATAACACTTAGAGGTTCACCGAGTATCGGGAGAAGGCTGTTAGCATTTAAAAATTAAACTAGCTCTCAAGAGTAATTAAAGCTTTTTCTGGACAAAATTCTTGAGTATGTGCAGGAATGTCTTGATCTACCCCAATCAACCGTATCTCAACATTTGCAGAAACTTCGCAGTGCCGGTGTTGTCGCTACAGAACGGATCCATTATGTGGTATTATTTGGATTGAAGATAAAGCTCTACGGAGGACGTACAAAATATGTAGGAAAGGGTGTAATTATGAAATTAAATCATCTGAACCTAACAGTTACTGATGTTCCAGCTGCTCGCGAGTTTTTAGAGACTTATTTTGGTATGAAATGTGAAGGTACGAGGGGAAACGCATTTGCAGTTATGTTTGATGATGAAGGCTTTATTCTCACTCTAATGAAAGGTAAAAACGTACTCTATCCAGTGACTTTTCATGCATCCATGGGTGGTACTTCTACTGCTGTCGCTGCG
Organism: Paenibacillus sp. CB74; assembly: GCF_055687625.1. NCBI lineage: Bacteria > Bacillati > Bacillota > Bacilli > Caryophanales > Paenibacillaceae > Paenibacillus > Paenibacillus sp. CB74. The sequence continues at coordinate 1,563,800 of NZ_CM146009.1, forward strand.
CCAAATATACCGGAATTTTGCTCCCCGCCGGAAATAATGTTTAATTTGATGTTAAATTTATCCTTGATTATCTTCCCAAACCAACCCGGCTGCTGGTATGGATATATATGGTATGGTAAGAACGATATCAAATAATCTCATATAATTACGTAAAATAATAATTTGACGAATAAAAATATTGAATTATAATATGTACAAAGTATCCTTTAGAAAAAAGGAGAATCCCATGGAAAAGCAAACAAAAATTAAATATTTAGAACGTATTGAAGAAAAACTTGATGATTTGCCCTGGTATGTTACAGAGTATATAGATAGCAGAAAAAGAAAATTATCACCAACCACCATGCTCAACTATTGCCATGATTATATAATTTTTTTTGACTGGCTAATTTCTGAGGGGCTTGTTAAATGTAGTCGTAAAGAAGTTGAGTTAAGTACACTGGAATCATTGACTATACGTGATGGGGAAAATTTTCTTTTCTTTTTGGAGAATCAACTAGGGAACTCTAAAAGTACTGTGAACAGAAAATTGGCTGCACTTAAATCATTGTTTAATTACTTACAGAATAAAGCTGAAACTTCTGAATTAGCTCCTTATATTAAGCGTAATCTGATGGCCAAGTTAGAATTAAATCCTGTTTTAAGCACAGCTCAGTCGAGTGCACAAAAAATCAGTGGTAAGATTCTGAAGCATGAGGAGTTCAATCTATTCAGACAATTTATTGCAAATGATTATGGTGAATTGATTAAAGGAAATAAGAGATTATATAACTATTTTTTATTTAATCGTGAGCGTGATACAGCCATCGCTTCTTTGATTCTGGGATCTGGATTGAGACTGTCCGAAGTGGTTGGCGCTAATATTGAAGATGTAGACTTGACTGAAAATTTACTACGAGTAGTCCGTAAAGGCGGTAAGGAGCAGTATGTTTACTTTAGTGATCTTGCATTATATGACATCAAAGAATATATAAAAATTAGAGATCAAAAGTATAAACCCAGCTCAAAAGAGATAGCCTTATTTATAGCTGCTCCTGTAGGAAGAAAAGGAGGCACACGAAGACTTACTCAAAGAGCCATAGAAAAGTTAGTTCAAAAATATGCTAATCTTTATGGTAAACCATCTTTAAATGTGCATGCATTGAGACATTCATTTGCAACTCGATATCATAAGGCTAACAATGATGTTCCAAAACTGAAAGATCAACTAGGTCATTCATCAGTACAGACAACGATGATATATACACATTTATCAGATGATGATTTGAAGAAAGCGGTTAATAAAATGGATTTAAATTTTTTTATGCAATAAACTTTAAGTTCAATTGTTAACTCAGTAGATCATTATTGAAGATAAAGTTATTGCATATTTGATGGATGCTATGATTTAAGCAATAACTTTATCTTCATTTTTTGCTTGTGCAATAACCTTAAGTTCACTAATGCAATAGGGTTAACTTCAACGGACAGCTGTACAGGGTTAAAATCACTGTGCAGCTTTTAAATCATTATTACTGTTTCACAAAATTCGTATTTTGTACATATGTTTTAAACGTCTTTGCCTTCAGAGAACGATTTGAGCCTTATCCCGCCCACATTAGTTCCGTTATTATAATATTTAGATAATAATCTAATCAGCAATGACACAATGTTCTTGTCCTTGGACATCCTTTCAACTGTTTCCGTTCACTATTCGGTATGGTGTGCAGTGGTACTTTCTGGGCTGCGGTTAATCGCGTGGAAACGATGTTCTCTAAGCTTGAGCCGCGATGTCTATTTTATACCTGGATAAATCTAAGGGTTAGTTTCATGAAACAGATCAAATACCTATACCGACAATGAAACCTTGTTCCCATATCTCTATAATGGAACAGAGCCTTCCCTTCAGAGTAAGATTTGGTCCGCCCTACACTTCACCTGAAGGATAAGAAAACTCTGCGATATACAGGTATCCCCCCGTTACCAATATTCTAGTTATCTACCGTAACTAGTTCGGAAAGTAACTATATCTTAAGGTAATAATAAAATCTGAACTAGTTCTTATATTTCAGAATCATTATTTAGTGGCTGAACGTTATCATAAACAAAAAAAGGTACCTCTGTGGAGAGGTACCTTTAGCAACGGATAAGCATTGAATAATGCTGCAGATTTCAAACACCATAAATAAATTTAGTTGTCATTGTATACAGCCTCCCTTTTTCGCAGTACCACTACGATATCTGTCTGAGGTACAAATAAATTATAATTCGTTACATGCACTTGTCTCGTTTCGGTTACGGATTCTATCTTTAATTCAGGAGGAAGACAGCGCTCTATGTGAGTAATTAATGTTTCTTTGGTAAATCTCCAAATTACACCATCAATCGAAGAGTTCGCCATATAACCACGGTCTGTTACAGAACCTGAAAGAGACTTGAGAACAACCGGGTCCGCAATAATGATAGATCCACCGTCACGTAACAGTCTGCAGCTCTCTATGAAGGCTTTTTTGTGATAGCGAATGTGATGAAAGCTTCTTGCAAACAAAATCATATCGCAGCTATGATCAGGTAAAGAAGTTGGCTTATCAATGAAAGCATGGATATAAGAATTAAACCTTCCCCACTTCTTTCCAAGTTTTAGAGCATTTAAATTCGGATCCATGTTGAGAAAACGAACATCCTTCTGCTTGCGAAGATACTTGTTCAATAAACCTGTACCACAGCCCACCTGAAGAACATCGCCCTTTAAAGGGGGTAAAATTTTATAGACATTACGAGGAATAGGGAAATTTTGAACGTACATGGCCAATTCGTAGAAAATCGGATAACGCTCTTGCAATCGAACCAATTTACTGGTGTAGAAAGGTTTCCGCTTTTTGTGACGTTTAAAGTCCCATTTGTTCAAATAGTAGACAGGGGTTAACAGCAAGAACAGAATAATAAAGACACTTTGGACGCTATAAATTCCTAGTTTACTAAAACGATCATTGGAATTATGAGGCATCATTTGTTTAGAAGTATTCAAAAGCATCACTCCCCTCTCACAACGCTATGAATGGTGTAAAACCTGTTCTAACATAACAAACGAATCCAATTTAATGACTTACGAAGCGAAGGGAATCTGATCATGCACAATTCAATCGTATTTAGAGAAGCGTATTTTTTTGACTCCTTCTCCCCCGTCCATTTGAAGCTGACAAAAGAAGAGCCGTTTACGATGATGCATCACTATATTTTGTTGAAATCGCTTATGTATAGAAATCATTTTTTCGTGAAGGCCTCAATTGGACAATGTTTGTCGAGCGGCGTAATGAATTTCGCAATGTATTCGAACTAATGTTACATCAACAGGAGGCTGATACACCTCATCTGAGCATCGAAAAAGCCGCCCACAGGCGACCTTTTGAGCAAGAATACGATTTTCAACTTGAGGACGCTGGATTATATAGGTCTGCATCATGTTCGGAGATCCAATCAATTTGCTTGTATCCACGGCCAGCCATCGTTTGCTGTCGTACATCCAGAACCTCTAATTTCGGTGCCTGCCAAGGCGCTTTTTTCGTTTCCAGCGGTCGTCTCCTCCTTTCTACAAAACTGGAACCAAGATGCAAGCACCCTTACATTACTTGCGTGATACAACTTTCAAAGATACAAAATGTATCTTTATGGGAATTATAAGACACAATACGTATCTAAGTAAACAAATATTTCATCCCTTTCCTTCTATAAATATCTGCAAAATTCAATCCGATTGCTTACATCCTTACTAATAGATATATTACCCTTGCGAAGAAATGCCGCGCCTTCGTTCACTTTCGCTCGTTGTTGGATTTCCATCTTATCACCTGTTTCATCATAATATATACTACCCTTTAACAGCGCCTGCAGTCATACCGTCTATGAAGTATTTCTGGAAAGCAATGAATAGTATGAAAATTGGAACGATGGAGAAGAAGGAGCCCACGATCAAGAGGTCATAGTTATTGCCATAAGGAGTTAACAACGTTTTCAAACCGATTGGAAGTGTATACTTACTCTGATCTCCTAACACCATGAATGGCCACAACAGATTATTCCAGCTATTCATCCCATTCAGAATGGCCATTGCCGCAAAGGATGGCTTCATAATCGGCATAATTAGCCTGAAATAAATTGCATACTCGTTTGCCCCATCAACTCGCCCAGATTGAATAATCTCTTTGGGTATGCTTCTTAGATATTGCCTGAAGAAAAATATTGTCGCGGCATTGGCTATACCTGGCAAAATGATTGCCGAATAGCTATTCACCATTCCCAAATCATTAATTAGGCTATACAAAGGAACCAGCAGTATTTCAAAAGGCACCATCATAATGAGCAAAACACATATAAAGAGGAAGTTCTTGCCTTTAAAATCATATGCTGCAAAACCATAAGCAACAAATGCGCTTACAAAAAGTGTTAAAACCACTTGAACAATTGTTAGAATCAAACTATTCCAAAACCACACAAAATAATCATGTTCTCCAGTAAACAGAAAGATGAAATTATCAAAACTCATGATTTCAAAATCCAAACTTAGGTTAAGACCATATCTAACTAATGATTCACCTGGCTTAAAGGAAGATAGGGCCACTGCGTAGAATGGGATCATAATTATAACGAATAGTATAATGAATAAACCAATAATTACTATTCTAGAGATGAAATCACTCCTCGTCTGACTTCTGCCCACTTTAATCCTCCTCCTTTTTGAACATTCCACTAAATTTCAACTGTGTTAAATTGATAACCATCGCAATGACTAACAGAATGATACCAACTGCAGCTGCGTAACCCAGCTTATTCTGCTCAATCCCTTGTCTATACAGATATCCAACAATGGTTAAGCCAATATTTTGGGGCGATTTGTTACCGTTGAACATCATCAGACTCTCGGTAAACATGGCTAAACCTGCATAAACACTAATTGTGGTAACATATACCGTGGTCGGCTTCAATAATGGCATTGTGATCATTCTAAACTTCTGCCAAGCAGATGCACCGTCAATTGAAGCAGCCTCATAATATTCATTGTCAATGCTTTTCAAACCCGATAGATAGTAAAGCATATTAACGCCTGTCCATCTCCAACATGCGAGGATTAACAGTGCTGCCATACTCCAATTTCCGTCTTTCAAAAATTTAATAGGTTCTACACCAAATAGACCCAGGAAACTGTTCATTAATGAACCTTCCATTTCACCGAATGTCAGGCGGAAAATGGTACCCGCAACTGCGACAGATGTCAATGCAGGGAGAAAGAACGAAGATTTAAAAAACTCTCTTCCCATCATTAACTTACTGTTGATCATAACGGCGAATAACATGGGAAAGGGAATTAACAGCACTAAGGTTCCTAACATGTACACAACGCTATTTTTAATCGATATCAAAAACACTTTATCTGTAAGCAATTTCGAATAATTTGCTTCACCAATCCATTTAGGATCCTGCCCCAACATCCGATCTTGAAAACTCATTATGAATGAATTTACAAGCGGGAAAAACCAGAACATCAAAAATATGAGTATAAATGGCAATACAAAAACATAAGGTGCAACTTTTTGAGAGTATACAAATTTCTTTATCATATTCTCAATCTCCCTTGACTATGGTTAAACCTGCCGACCACTATACCTGCCAACAGGTTTAACCAAATCATTTACGTATTATATTTATTTCAATTCTTGTTCAATGGCTGCTTGTGCTTCATCCAACGCTTCTTTCACGTCTTGGCCATCTTCAAAGATCGCGTTCAAAGTAACCGTATTGAATATATTGCCGATGGTTGGTGAAGCTTTAACGGACTTTATCGCTTGAATTTCGTCCTTGATTTCATTCAAAGTATCAAATGCATTTGTTTTAAAGTATTGGACGTATTCATTTTCAGGATTTTTCGTTACGGCATCATCTTTCCATACTTCCATGTTGATTGGGTCAAATCCAAGTGTATTCCAAATTTCAGTCGTAGCTTCTTTCGAAAGCTTAGCAAAGGCTACAAATTCTTTTGCCAACTGAACGTCTTTACCATTTTTAGTAACAACTGTGCCAGTACCGCCTAAGCCAACGGAACGAGGGTTACCTTCTTCGAATACAGGCAATGGAGCTATTGCATACTTCCCTTTAAGGTCTTTCATTTCGTTTACAAAGCGGGACATGTACCACTCAGGCATTAATGCACTTGCGTAGTTGCCTTTGTTATATTCGCCTTTCGCTTCTTCTGTGTCGGGTTGTCCGCCAGGGATCGTATGAATAACATTGTTCTTCTGCAGATCGACTAACATTTCAAACGCTTTAATCATTTCAGGCGAATTCACTTTTGGATTACCATTTTCATCTGTAAAATCAGCATTTTGCTGAGCGAGTAGCAGCGATGCTTGGAACGAAGCTGACGTATCAGCAGTACCTAAGTACTTGCCAGTCTTTTCGTAAACCTGGATACCTGCTTGTTTGTAATCTTCCCACGTTATGATTTTCTTGTAGTCAACACCTGCTTGTTCGAGAATTTCAGTGTTGTAGAAAGCAAGCGTAGCCCCTACGTGATAATCAAAGCCATAAACCTGATCGTCTTTGGAGTAAATCTCGACACGTGAAGGAACAACAGCGTCTTTGTATGGTGCATATACATCATTCAAAGATTCCAGGGGAACGTTGTCACCTTCCAAGAATTTCGGGAATTTACCTAGCTCAATATCCGCGATATCAGGAGCACCTTTTCCACTTGTAACTGCCAGTAAGAGCTTGTTATGCATATCATCGTAAGGCATAACCGTTACATTTAACTTAATCTGTTTGTCTGGATTCTGTTGGTTCCATAACCCCAGCATTTTATCCAAATGCTTGCCGTGCAAATCTACAAATGTCCAAAATGATAATTCTGTTGCATTCTCACCGGCATTAGCGCCTAATTGACGTGTTTCCGTTTTTGAACCAGAAGGATTACCACATGCAGTAAAAACAAGTGACATAATAAGGAGTGTAACGATGGAGATTAAAGCACTGCGTTTTTTCATTTGTTCGTCATCCTCTCTTTTTGTTATGCATTTGAAAAGTCGGCTGACTAGTTAGTTCTGTTGATTTAAGCGGTTACAATCCATCTTGGCACCACCATCCTTAACATAATTCTAACCTTTCAAAGAAAAGACCCCTTCGCAACAATTTCTTAGACTCCGTACTGTAAGCGCTTAACATGCCGTATTATAATATATATGAAATAGGCTTTATATAACCATTTGATTATAAAATCATAAAGTTTATGGTGAGATGCTACTCTTTGAAAAAGCTGGCGCTCTACAAACAAATTCGAGAAAACTCGCTGACGAAGGATTAATTATACGCGTACAAGGCAAAGGCTCATTCGTCTCTTCAAGTCTTGTTGTTTCTAGCATATACAGATCAAGGTATCTCGATTGACAAAAGCTTGTGGCGTCACATCCCTCTCAACATTCTACGCAGCGAGCATGCATTGGACTATGTAAGCGGATTCTTGCTGAACCACAGTGGAATTTCGGCAGCCTTCTCCTTGACTGAAGAAACAGCACGCCTTACATCGTCCCGCTATCCGTCGTCTGAACGATCACTCCAATATCGATTTGCTATCTTTCGATAATCCACATCTTTCTGGCGTAGCTTATGTGCAGCAGGATGAACAGGAAATGGCACGAACAGCAGTCAAGCTGTTACGTGAACAGATGGATGATACTTATTCTCCTAAGAACGCCATTATTCCCGTGCAACTCATCTTTCCTTGACACGACAATCGTTGCAAGTTCTTGTCCTTAGCTCGGGACACGAACTTGTGCCGATAAAATAAAAAAAGCCGCTTCGATAGCGACTTCAATGGGAATATGTTCTTGTCCCTCGGTATATCCACTTCTAATACAGCAGGATCAGCATTATTTAAGAATATTTATTGGCAAAATGGAAGTCATTTTTTAGATCACGTTTGATTGCTGCTCGTAATGAAGTTGAAACCTTATTTTCATTAGCTATTTCTTTAAGTCTAGTTTGTTTTCTTGCTCAGAGAAAAAAGTCTTATCGTTTATTTATTTCGCGATGTAGGAAACTTATAAATAATTCCTTTGATATGACCTACGAATACAATACCGCACACCTTGCCGGCGTGAGTTTCAACACTCATACTGCGTAGAAGCTGCCGGGCTTTTTGGTGAGAAGCGGGGAAATCCTACAATTCTTCAGAATAAAAAGCTTTAGATACGGATTCCGTAGCTTTATCAATAAAAGCAGCAATTTTACTCGGGCTTTCCTTCAGACCACTACTCACCCACTTTTTAATAATAGCTATACTGCCATGAGCGGTAAACGTATACCAGGACTCAAATAATTGTGGATCAAAATATGTTAATTCCGTCTTCCACCGTTCAATAGTTAAATCGTGACTGATATAAAGGATTCGTTCTAATAATTCTTTATCGCCATGCTCTGAGAACAGAACCTCACATATCGTTTTATTCGCTTTTATGTACTTACATAATTCATAAGATAGCGTTTGAGGGTTGGAAGAACTCATCCCAACTTGCTTAATGTCTTCGTAAAGATCATTTTCAATCGTTGAAAGAAGCTCAAACTGATTAGCATAGTGTGTATAAAAGGTGTTGCGATTAATCCCTGCTTCTCTGCAAATGTCGGTCACTGTAACTTTATTGATAGACCGTTCTGTCAACAGCTTCAACAGGCTTTCTTTGATAACCATTTTTGTATATCTCACTCTGTGATCTGTTTTTTTGTCTGCCATAATATCCTCCCAATTTAAAATAATGAACAAATATAAGGTGGTTTGTCAGATAACTAACATATCTCAATCGAACAGCCTGTTGTTTAAGTAACACAGTGAAATTATAATTTATTTGAACGTTCAATTCTACTTTTTAAACTTAAATGGAGGTAAAATATGGGTGATATAACTGTAGTACCTGTATGGATAATTCAAGATATTATAGTCTTAATTGCTGCTGTTCTAATGGTTTTCTATATCCTGGATAAGGAAACACATCCCAAAACGGTTCTACTGCAGTTTATAGGTTTTGTGTTTTTTTACGCAGCCGTTTTTGAAATTACTGCTTCATCGCTTGGGGAAGGTTTTTACGCTTATGGGCGGAATATTTTAATGTTATTTAATATACCGATTACTGTCCCTATTATTGAGTTTCTGATCATTTATTCAACTTTGCGTGTTCTAAAGTCTGTAAATATACCGTCCTGGACTAAACCATTTATTACGGGATTGAGCGCTATGGTTTTTGACTTTTCACTCGACCCGGTGGCTGTTAAACAGATATTTCAGACTACAGATGGACTCATGGCAAGATGGACTTATTATCCGCTAGCCGGTGAGCCTCAGATCTATGGGGAACCTGTGATGAATTTTACAGGATGGATTTATATAGCGGGATATTGGACCGTCTTTATTCTAATTGGAGAATGGTGGCATAAAAAGAAAGGCTACAGTAAATCAATTGGTTATATCTATCCGTTTCTGGCGGCCATTCTGTCATTAGCGTGTATGTTCTCACCTTTATCTAACTTCTTTAATTATATGGGGCCGTTCTTCGAAAGAACCTCTAATATGCAATGGGTGATGTTGATTACACTTTCTGTAATTACAATCGGAATTTTAGCATTAGCTTTTATAAAGTTTTGGGACCGGAAGGTTAATTATTCAATCACTCCCAAAAAAGATTTTCCAATCATGTTTACTTTTGTTGGGTTCCCCCTAGTCAATACTATATTTTGCATTATAGGAAGTTACACGGAGGTGTTGTGGCTAGTCGCTCTGGCTCAGATCTTCTTATTGCTAGGCTGGATTGGAATTTACATTATGGGTAAAAAAACAAGTCCAATCACGAAATAACCATAAACCCAAGCATTGAGGCAAAGACACACTTTCATTACTGTTCCTTTTCGGTATTTTAATTTTGGTGCTTCTTGCTTACATGAAAAGAAATAGACCGTCCACCCTAAGCTAACAGTCTATTCCGACGACCACCTAGCGGCCGACTGCTCTTAATGTAGTTAATGTACACTGGAGTCGTGTTACAGCACGGCTCCTTACTTATTCTTCAGTTGTCCATAACAATGTGAACATAAATAAGTGTTAACTGATGGGAAATGTTAACACATACTTTTTCTTAATTACCAATTTCGGAGATATGATAAAAAATAGATAGTAATAGTTGATTAGCTGCTTTTTGGTGTTTTCATATGCTCAACAATGTGTTCCAAGCGCTGAATAATCTTCGCTTAGAGAGCAAAGCTTATTTTTAAAGTCACTTTCATTCCGCTGCACATGAACAATAAACTGATCCCTTTCGTGCTGATTTCTAAATAAAAGTATGACTTGAAACAAACTTTTACGCGAAATCCCTTCTTTATCGTTATTCTCAATGTAAAAAAATCGATTAGTTTATGAGCCGTACTACCTTCAAAGAAATATCCAACGATTTGTTTCCCTTAAATTGTGATATCGAATATCAAACTGTCGATTCATCGCATAGGTGTAAAAATTAACTTATCTCTAAACTCAAAACCCAATTTTTAAAGCAGTCTAGTACTTCTTCCAAATTTGTTGCTCCTCCTGCACCGTGAAAGACTCTATCACTCACGATACAGTAGAACCAATCTTCTTCATTTCTCTCTTCTTCGATCATATCAAAAGGAACATCCTCTAAAAAAGTACCTATTAAATCGATTTTGACAGACCAACCGGGATTATCCACAGTATCAATTTTAACACCGTATGAATGCTCCCAATCACCATTACAGTTTTCAAGATACCAGTTTTGAAGCCATTTTAATGTGTTCATCATCTCTACCTCTTCTGCGGAATTTCATCTTTTCTTTATGGTCTAACTCCCCAGGTATTGATTTATTTTTAACATGAGGTGTTGGTACATTTTGCTTTGTTAAATTGTTGATATGTCCTTTTCCATCAAGTGAGCATATTGTCCTTATACAATTTATTTCTAACGACAATATAATTAGTGTTCTATGGCTACCAAATACTTTTCATTTGCCTTTTTATTGATTAAAGCAACTTCAAAATCAGATTCCCATTTAAGTTCGCCTAAATGCTTAGTATAAGCAAATTCATCTGGTTGTTCTGATATGACCTTTTCTAAAAGCACTTGCTTACCATCTCGTTGTAGAATAGATATGAATATATCCATGCTTTCTACATTATGATGGCATATAACTTTAGCAGTGTACTTCATATTAGAACTCCTTACTGTTTTTTTCCAAGTCCATTCATTTACATAACCTAACTCTTCTATCTGTAATGCTATTTCTCTAAATGGATCAATATTCCAACCATTACGTAGAGCGAGTTTCTCGATCCCGTCCATGAGTAGTCGAAGCGTAACCTTTTTTTTCTCCAACTCATGTTTTGCACGAAAGTCATTCAAATTAAATTGGATTGGCGCCGAACAAACACCTGAATCATTAACAATTCTTTCGTCCGAAATATTTTCTACACATTCTATTAGGACTTTCCAACTATCTTTCGTTTTGTATTTCCCGAATAAACGTTCAAACATTGCTGTAATACAGCGAGTTTCCAATCTAAATGAACGTCTTTTCCATTTCCAATTCAATTCATAATCTAATTTTGTTGCCTCGTTGTACTCACATTTTTGTGTTTTCATTATAGATTCAATGCTTTCATCATTCGCAATATATGGTAAGTCTAAGTCAAATGCTTTTAGATACATCTGATTCTTTCCTTCCTGTAATCCCATGGGCGTAGTTTTGATGTATCATTGTACATTGTCCTTGGACATAATCCATTCATTAATTCTACCATAATAAACGTATTCACAAGCTAAAGACCCGCCTGATCCGCAAGGATCCGGCAGGTCTTTTATTGGCCGAATGATATTTGAATATCTATAGATTGCTTTGCGAGATTCGAGCTTCCGATTGCTTTGAAGACGGATCAAAGCTCCTTAAGCTCACTTTGTCATCTTACTTGGACAAGCCGTACGCTTTTCGGATCAGCGAGAAATATTCGTCCGCCTTAACGACCTGAAACTCGGCTCCAAGAGATTCCGTAATCGCCAGCACATCCGATGGGGTCATGCTCCATGCATTAATCCCAACCGAAATAAACGTTGGAGATTTGCCATCCCATTCGGTCTTGGTACGATTCAAAATATCTTTACCATCCTGCACCGTTGAGATGCCTCGCAGAATGGAAACCGGAAAGTTGTCATTCATGATCTGAACATTGGCTTTGTCCTCGCCTGCGAGGAACAGGCCTGGAAGTTTATAGTTCTTCTCATACGCAGCTGCAATCGAATCACTCAGCGGAATGTCTTTTCCAAGTTCACGATTGAGTACAAAAGGGTACGACATGTTAGTTTTCTTCAGATATGAGAAGGTTTGTTTCAGATACGCCGGGAATGTGTCTGTTGGCCAGACATTTGGATTGAAATAACCCACTCCGGATGGGCCTGCAACAAGCTGATCATTTGGCGTCGCGGTTGAACGGTAATAGTTTAGAATGGCAGGCGCTGCATCGTAGAGCAACGGACTGGAAGTCCAGTTGATAGGCACTTTACCCCGAGCGGGATCAGCCCACAGGTTGCGCATATGATTCTGATCGTATTGCAGGTTGTCACCTTCGCCAAAGGTATAGGTTACATAGATTTTGTTCTCCAGCTTGGATTTTATCGGTTTGGGAGCAGGCTGTTGTTTTACGTTTGTTCCTGAAAATACGGTCATGTTATGGAACCAGTCGGAAGGAACAACATAGACACCATGACGAGATGTGAGTTCTATGCCAGCAACTTCGCCTTCAAAATCATTGTCGAACCAACCCAGATAAGGTGTCCCTGGCTTTACATCAGACAGAATCTTCTCAAATAGCGCCTTTTCCTCTGGCACACTGGTAGACAACCAGAACACCATGGCTTTGTTCGCTACAGCATAATCGCGGAGATAGCCATAAGGTTCCTTTTCTTCAGACGAGAGTGGTTGAACATTACTAGCAGATACCTTGTATTGGTTCCACATCTCGATCGATACGGTTAGTTGCTTTGTGTCCGCTGCAGGCTTAAATTCGTATACAAAGTAGTTTCCATTATCTGCGAAGCGGTGATCGCTTCCAGGCAAAAATTTGGAGTTATGTCGGTCATAGAGAAACGCTTCTTCCTCAGAAGAACCCGTTTTGAAATCCGCAATAATCTGTCCATCTGCTTTCACCGTCACTTGATGAACGGCAGGTCCCCAGCCATCCTGAGGAAAGGCATCATTAAAGCGGAGGTAGACCGCTTCTTTTCCCAAATAGGATGACAAGTCATAGTCATAGGTCTTCCTGTTACTTGCATCACGAATCTGTTCCTTCTCCACTCCAACCGTTTGGAATGAATCAAAATTTCCGGACGGAATCGGGATGGAGGTGTTTGGACTCAATCCGACCAACATTCGTTGAGTGGACTGGCTCCAGAGATGCTCATACTGCCAGTTGTATGCATCCATACGATTCTTGAACTTGCCCTGCAAGTCTTCGATTACCGACAGGTGATACGGTGCAGCAGTCAATTGTTGAGCCAATTCAGGACTGGCAACAACAGCATTTTTGAGTCCGGCTAATGTCGTGGCCACGTTAATGGAGTCCGGCAGCTGCGGATCATATACGATAACGCCTTTGATCTCTTTCGCATATTTATTGAAAACATCCATTACGTTGTCATGCTGCTTATAAGGGACGTTCAAGTCCTGCAGCCAAGGGTCTACTTTATTCTGTTGAATGTAGATTCGCGGCTTTTCTCGATTGATTACCCCTTCAAGCGTCGTCAAAAGCAATTTGATATCGCCAGATTCCTCATATACATTCGCCACATCCAAACGTTCTACTTTATTGAAAGTTGGAAGCGCTTGATTTTGGGGCCACTTCAACGAGTTGGTATGCTTCAACTCATCTGTGGCAGCAAATGCACTAGCCGATAACACGGTTGTACAGACCAGGGCAACACACAAAACAGTTAATTTACGAATCATAAAGTTCATATCTCCTTTTAATGTTTTTATGATTTGTTGTGATGTTGCGTCTGTGATGTTCTTCGCGTTCGTCGGATCAACCTCACCTGTCCATTAATTCCTGATGTCAGCGCTGATTTTCCATACAAATTCTCCAGTGTATTTGCGGCATGTAAGTTCATTTCATTCATTCCTTCTTGAATATATGGCGTTATGTTCCATTGGTAAGGCGGCCATAAACGAATACCTGCTTCAATATCATTCACATATAGGCTTGCTGTCTCCCTTATATCTTCGGCTTCCAGCCATAGCTCCTCATTTGCAGCTAAGTTTACGTTAGACAGATCCACCTGCTGCGAGTAGACACCCGTACCTGAATAATAAGGATAGCCAGCAGTATTCCAACATCCACCCGATTGTTCCACATCGGTATTTAACGTCGTATCGTTTTCTATCGCGAACGGACCAATCAGAAATGCTGGGAATGAAATAGCAGGCATCGGTTCCAATAACGAAACCGTCAGAATTTCCAGCTCATTCTCGCCAGCCAACAAATGTGGAGTGATATCTACACTGTCATAATCACCATCCTGCCACGAAGAGCGTCTTAACGCTTTCTGTCGTACCCCATTAACGAATATTTCCAGATTACGCCTACGCTGCAAAAATCCGATATGGGATGGAATGTTCTGATCTACATCATCCAGAAGCAATTCCATCCTGCCCCATGATTCTTCTCCCGCCTTACCGGAACGATCCGAAGCATACCGGGATTGAAGCCGTTCAATCAATTTTGGCGTCATGCCAAACGTCGTGCGATACGTATTTACTTGCCCGGGCATGGTCGCGTTCATCCTGGAATGTCGGTCATTCAACGTAACATGCCATTGATCTAGCAGAAAAACGTTGGGGCCTGCGGTCCTGAACCCCCACTGCTCATCTAGAATGACCTCTACCACATTCGTGGAAAAAGATTTATCTCCTAGGCACGCTTGCTCTGTATACTCCGCATGATCTGTACGTTCTTGCGGAAAAGAGGAGCTCTCTTGGGGGCTTACCGACAGCACACGCAGCTCTCCGGGTACGAATGAAAGGAACGATTCAGCGTCAATGCTGCATACAGTTCCACTCTCCATCTCCCACTCTTCCAAGCCACCTTTCTTTTCATCGCAAATGAGCTTAATGGTCACGGGGTGCTCCGACCAATTCATCAGCCATACATACACCAGATTTCCAATTCTGCGTTCGACGCTAATCAAATCGTCAGACTGACCTTCAATCCAATCCCATCGTATTACCGGTGGTTCTCTGATCAACTCCCCGAATTGAATACAAAACGCTTCGAGTTGATCCAGACGCTGACTCTGACCGCCTTGATGAACAGCGTCATCCATGGAATAAAAGAGGCTGTGCCCCTTGCCAACAGCACGTAATTTTCCGTGCGGCGGATCGGAACCAAACAGCTGCTGGATATCCTTCAACAACACCGGATCATGCCGCAAAGATTCACTATGCTGCGGAATCGTACCTATCGCAATTAACGTGCCGCCCTGGTTAACAAAGGATACAAGCCTGGCTGCAACATCCCTTGACATCACCTCTATCTCCGGCATAATGACCATCGAATAGCCATGACCATCTCCATCAAATTGCAAACCCTCTCCTTCAACAAGGAGCGCTTCGCGAAGCTGGCATTCATCCACATAGTCGTAGTCGATAGATGATCGCAGCAAGCGATCTGACAAAAGCGAGAACAGCACATCTGATGCAGGATGCATATCCGCTTCGCCTGATGTGAACATGGTTTCATATACCGTATGGATAGGCGATAACAGCAGAACTTCTGGCATTCGTTTTCCTTTTGCTCCAAGCAGACTCAATCGCCCTATATAATCGGCAAAAGCACGATAATGCAGCCAATGGGGTGCATGTTTGAATTCAGTCGGCGGAAAGTCGGTCTTCCGATACCCGGCAAACGAATAATAGAATGCATGCGGAATAAACAGATTAACTCCCAAAAAGGCCATAAAATTGGCATCAAGTCGCCGCTGGCGCATGGAATAACCATGACCACTTGCACCAAAGGCTTCACAGATCACCCGCTCCTTCCTGTTCAGCTGCGCGACAGAAGCAGCCGTCTTGACGGACACAATGCGATGCGGATTTGCCTTTGACCCGATGCCGGGAGTGAGATAATCCACGCCTGCATAGTGGAATTGCTGCAATACCCTGGTCTGATTGCCCTGAGATCGAGCCTGCCCCCAGACAGGCTCCTCCAGCGTATGACCGATATAGAGCAGACCGGATTGTTCACACCATGTACGAATCGCTGCATGATATCCATCCACGTACCAGCGGGTGATCGTATCATAATATCCCTGTCTTGCGGATCGGCTGCCGTCTGCCATGGGATACAACAATGCCCCCAACCGCGGGATTAGATCATAACCATTCTCTTGCTGATATCGTTCAGCCATTCCCTCGGTCCAAGCGAAGACGAGGCCGGGCAACGTAGCATCCACATCATGAACGGCGGTTCGGATGGCCTCCACCCCGAAGAAGCCATCGTGAATCATAAGACCCGGCTCGTCAGTAAACACCCCTTGAATGGTTGATCCGTAATAGGGCTTTAATGCCAGAAACGGTTCATAAGACATCTGAATGAAAGACTGAACCGCTTCAGGATTCAATGTATCCAGGTAATACCCTTTAGCGAAGGTGATTCCCTCGGCAATCTCACAGGACCAGCAAGCGAGAACAATATAAGAATCATGGGCGTGACCCGGACTCCACTCCTCTCCCCAATAATGCGTGATATTTTCCGGTTCATCATGAAGCAACCACTCTCCATCGCGGTTAACCGCGCGATAGGCCAGGATGGCAATCAGCTCATTGTGATCATGGGAGGCAAAATCCAGCTTCAAGCTTTCCGGCGGCGCATCTCGCACATATCGCTTTTCCTCTATTCTCAAATAACGCATGCGATATTCCGGTTGTTCCCGTGTCAGTCTGCCGCCCAAGGTTCCGCTCGGCCAATTCTCCTCATCGTACAGCCAGACGACCATATTCCGTTTCTTGCATTCTGCTGTGCAAAACTCCAGCACATCCATAAATTCCGGCGAGAGATATGGGATTAGCATTCCGTGCCGGGCATGCAGAACCACACCGCCGGCACCCGCTTCATACATGGATTGAATCTGACGCTCCAGTTCGGTCTTCTCCAGCGCATGATTCAGAAACCAGAAAGGCTGCGGACGATAAGTTGCATCCGGATTCGCAAATTGCTGCTTGAGCTGATGTAAATGATCACAGATTTCCTCTGTGCCTGCCTTCATATTCACTACCTGCCTTCACACCCATTAGTCTGTAGACTGTCTCATGAGTAATTGGATAAAGAAGCCGCCGACCACAGAACGATTCTGAAAATTCATCTGCTTAGCGGTGATCGTGTCATACCAATCCGTTACGGGAACACGAGATGAGGTTTCGTTCATGAAATCCCACAGCGGTGAAATGAAAGACTCAAACTGCGCTTTCGTTGAACTCATGGAGGCACACCATACCAGCCAATCGGATTTGGTATACGTTTCACGGCTATCCAGCGGCAAGCCATAGCGGTTTTGTTTGTGCATGTAATATTCAAGTTCTTTGGCGGCGATCTCTTTCGGGAACAGGTGCAGGTCGAGCAGATGATCCCACACCAGATTGTACTTCATGCTCCATGACTCGGTTGGACTGTCAAACGTCAGCTTATAATGGTCCCCGGCATCTGCCATGGACACCCACTCCTGAGCCATGTTCCGAGCTTCCTCCAGGTACTTCGCCCCTTCCTGCAAACCGAGCTTTTCACACAGGTAGGAATACGCAGCAATACCCAATATGGCCTTGATCGATAAATTGGTATTGTGCGCCAGATGCCCGGCGAAGTCATCCGTGCACAGCTGGTTTACAGGATCGAGTCCATTGTGCAGCAAATAATCTGCCCATCGCGTAAGAGGTTCCCAATGCTGCCGAGCAAATTCGATATCTCCCTCATATTTGCTGACCGCCGCAGCCATCAGCAGCATATTGCCGCATTCCTCAATCGGCATCTGGTATTCCAGCTTATTCTCACCGTACACCTGACCGTTGGCCCTAGGGTAGGTTCCTACATCATGAGGAGCAAAATCAAACGTCCAATCCGGGCTCATCGCATACTTGTAAATTGGACGCATCATGCCCTTGATCAGTTCAGGGTTGTATCTCAGGAATAATGGGATCGAAGGGTAACTGACATCCACCGTAGCGATACATCCGTTGCTGAAATTCTCTTTGGAGAAAAATAAAACATTCCCCTCCTCATCGGCAACCAGCTTATGCGCTGCAATCGCCTGTCTGTAGGTTAGCGCCACAATATCCCGGTATTTCTCACCGCCTGCGGCCTGACTCTCTGCCATGAGTTCAAGATTAAAGCTGTCACAGCGCTGCTGAATCTCTTCGTATTGTTGAGCTGCCAGTAATAGCATTTCATGAAACGTTAATCCATTTCTTTTCCAATAGGCATGTAAAGGCTGTTGAAAATATTCAATCGCATGGATATCGTCATACGCAAGCATGAGAAATTCGGATATCGGTTCGTCCCGGACAGCCCCCAGATCGATCTCGGCGGCCATAACCGGCATGTTGTCCGATACAGCTCGCGGCTGAGGATGATCATCTTCAATAGGCAATTGTCCAGTGCGTGCATACTGCTCACGGCCTGTTACTGAATGAATGGCCGTCTGGATATCGGAAGATTGGGGAACAGCCAGAACCATATATCCCCAATCGATTCGTGTATCATCACCGGCAAGCTGTAATACGGGCTGATCCACAGTGCCCATGGACATGACATTCCATTGCCCCTCAATCACATGGCGTTCCCATGTAATGTGTTGATCGGATGTGTTTACACACCATTCACCTGTCACATCAAAATATATTTTGACTTGATGGGATGCCCCATCAATGGATTTGGCCTGAAAAGTCAAATACGTCACCGGCCTGGATAACAGGTCCAGATCATCCAGCAATAAAGGTGTATGGAACTGAACATGAAGTTCAATTCCTTCCCCTTGAAACGTATATCGAGTCGTTACAGGCTGGACAGTCAGGTTGGTCTGCACCAGCACTTCAGGTTCCTGGACAGCTGTACGCTCCTCCGATCCCACTTTCCCCATAAATCGTCGAAGCTTTCCATCGATCACCGCCAAGCCCACCATGCCATTCGTTTTGTTCGTCCAATGCCGGGTATGATCTTCATACAGATGGTCCGCGGCTGACCATACGCTAAAATAAGGGTCCACAGTAACCAGAGGTACGGAAGGTGGTCTGAACTCAGTCGTCATATGAATGCAACTCCTTCAAATTAAAATTAAGAATATGGGGGGTGATCAGTTCGGCATCTGAACGGTAACTACGTCTTTCCCTTTCAAGTTTTCGTTCGTAAACTGCATGGCTTGATCATATCCGGTCTTTCGAAGCTGCTCGCGAAGCTCGTTGATAATGCCCAACGCCGCTTCATCCGATTTCGCAAAGATGGCTTCCTTCCAGGCATCACCCATCCGGTCCATGGAAGGCTTCAGCATCTCCCATTCCGGTGCTTTGGTAATCACATCGCCCGGGTTATAGGCTGTAATGACATGAATGCCATTAGGACGCAGAATTTTTCTGGCTTGTTCCATGGCATCCAGCCGTTTCTGATCGGCCCAGATATCTCCGCCTGCGACCGAATTGATTCGATCAGGCCCCGTGATGGATTCCAAACCAATGGAAATGCCTTCGTTCTTGCGAACTTTACCCGATTGATCTGCCGTAAATTTATCGAACCACTCCTTTTTGGCAACAGGTTTACCCTCCTTCATATCCCAATGAACGCCCTGCACTCCGTATCTTGCCAGCATAAATCCTTCATCGGAAGCCATGTAATCGAGGAACTTCAGCGCCGCATCTACACATGCGCCCTTGCAGTTTTTGGTGATCACTGTTACGTTGTTGCCCTGAATGCCCAGATCCGCAGGGCGATTCGGTTCAACATCTGCACGCTCTAAAGGGCCGATCGGGATGTAATCGCTTCCAGGGTGTGAAGTAACATATTCTTTGGAGGCATCCAAAATGGCCGGATAGTGTGCGGCCAGAGTGGCGATGCGGCCCTGATTGATTTTCTCCTTGGCGATCGGGTCAGTTTGGGTGAATGCTTCCGGGTCCATTAACCCTTCTTCAACCAATTTCCGATAGAACAGGGTGTATTCTTCATAACCTTTGGTGAAAAAGTTATGCTCTACCGTTCCGTCACCTTTGTCAACATAACTGCCACCCGAATTGAACATGGTATTGCCGATGCCGACGGACCAGCCGTTGCTGAAGCCACCCAGTGGAAAGACCGGCTGCCCGTTCTCTTGCAGATTGGCATCCTTGATTGCTTTGAGGAAGTTATAGAATTCCTCCTTTGTCACGACCGATTGAGGGTCTATACCCACCTTATCCGCGATATCCTTGCGAACATAGAAGCCGTACAGCCAATCCATGCCATCTTCATTCTGGGCAGGCTGGTTTTGCAGGAGTAGATATTTTTTGCCGTCATAGGCATTAATCGCTTTTTCGTAGAGCGCTGGGGGTACATTTTCTTCAGCAATGGATTTCGCGAGGTTAGGATAGTCCCCCAATTTGTCGGAA
This sequence comes from Paenibacillus sp. CB74, assembly GCF_055687625.1. NCBI lineage: Bacteria > Bacillati > Bacillota > Bacilli > Caryophanales > Paenibacillaceae > Paenibacillus > Paenibacillus sp. CB74. The sequence goes on from NZ_CM146009.1 coordinate 1,584,494, forward strand.
ATATCGACGAGCTGCCCTTCTTTGGCCGCCTTGATAATGCCATCCAGCTCACCTCCCCATGCGGGTCCGGTATAGATATCCGGCAGATCCTGCGTGGCAAATATCTGGTTTACCTTCTCGGTCTCACTGCCTTTGGTATACTCCCAATCCAGCGTGACGCCAGTCTTCTCCTTGATGACTTCTTCCACAGGCGTTATTCCGTTGTCCGAACCACCTGAACCGTTCCAGTTGTGCAATATTTTGAGCTTGTATGAACCATCAGCTGCTTCTCCGCTATTCCCGTTTCCTGATGAATCCGTGCATCCGCTCAACGATCCTCCAACCAAGATGGACACGAGTAATACGGATACGCCTTTCGACCAAATTCGGTTCAAACCAATCGCCTCCTGAAATATGATGATGAATGATCTGGGTCAAGCCTGATAAAACTCAGCAAATTCCAGGTTAGGATCACCTAACCTTTCACCGAACCGATCATCACTCCTTTTACGAAATATCGTTGCAGGAACGGGTAGATACACAGGATCGGGAAGACGGTAATGACAAGCAAAGCCATACGCAGGGATTCGGGTGTCGCACCCGCTCCGCCTGAACTGCCAATCGTCTGCCCGCCCTGTTGTGCTGCGCGCTGCATCGAATTGGACAGCGACTCCGCTTCGGTCAGCATCTCCTGCAAGAGGGTTTGCACCGGAATCAGATCCTTGTTGGATACATAGTAGGCACCCGAGAACCAGTCATTCCAGTGGGCGACCCCAATGAAGAGGGAGATGGTTGCCAGTACGGGTCCCGAGAGAGGCAGAATGATGCGAATGAAGATTTGAAAATCCCCGTACCCGTCAATGTGGGCTGATTCCTCCAGCTCTTCGGGAATTCCTTGCAGAAAGGTCCGGATAATGATGATATGCATGAAGTTGAATAACAGCGGCAAGACGTACACCCAGAAGGTATTGATCAGATGCAGCTTCTGAAGCGTAATGAAGAACGGGATGAATCCGGCACTGAAAATCGTAGGCAAAAAGATGTAAAAGGTGAAAAATGAACGGCCCGGCAATGATTTTTTTGAGAGCGCGTAAGCCATCAATGTACACAGAATCACATGAAGGAACGTACCCAGCACGGTTCGCATGATGGTGATCTGGTACGCCTTCCAGATGCGTGCATTATCAAATACCTGGGCATAGTTCTCCAATGTAAATTGGCGTGGAAGGAAATAGATCGCGCCCTGCATGGAATCTTTGCCGTCATTCAGCGAGTACGCCAGGATGTAAATAAACGGGTAGATCATGGAGAATCCGACCAAAGCGAGAATGGTATAGTTTATAACTGAAAATAAGGACCATTTGCGTGTCATCACATCACCTCCTTAGAACAGGGATACATCACTGACTTTGCGGGCAATCCGGTTGACCGTTAGCACCAAAATAAGCCCAATTACACTCTGGAACAGCCCCACAGCTGCCGCGTAACTCAGACGCCCTTCCCGGATACCCGAGTTAATGGCGTGCACGTCGAGTACACTTCCCATGCCAGCGGTCGCAGGTCCATTCAGAAGAAGTAGCTGCTCATAACCCGCGCTCATCAAGTTACCCACGGCGAGAATAAATAATATAATGGCGACATTACGGATACCCGGCAGGGTCACATGCCACACCTGTTGGAAACGCCCTGCACCATCGATCTTGGCAGCTTCATATTGCTGCTGGTCAATTCCGGCAATCGCAGCCATGAATATGATGGAGTTCCAGCCGATGTTCTTCCAAATATCCGATCCAACAATCATCTGATAGAACCAGGTGGGATTGTTCAGGAATTGGATTGGATCAGTTCCGAACGACCCCAGCAAATCATTCACTGGTCCACCGTATGGCGTGAGCAATCTCTGCATCAGGGTGACAACCACAATCCAGGATACAAAGTAGGGTAAATAGGAAAGTGTCTGAACGGTTTTCTTGAACCTGATCATGCGGATTTCATTTAAAAGAATGGCGAGAATGATTGGCATCGGAAAGCCGATTAACAGCTTCATGAGACTGATGATCACCGTGTTGCGGATGATATCACCAGATTGATAATAGTTAAAGAACTGTTGAAAGTACTTGAAACCTGCCCAAGGGCTCCCGGTAAAACCGCCAACGAAGGTATAGTCCCTGAAGGCAACCTGGATTCCATATAAGGGAACATAGGAGAATAAGAAAAACCAGATAATGCCAGGTAACATGAACAAGTAAAAGAGCTTATGCTTCCAGATGCGCTTCATTAACACACTGTTCTTAATCACATTCCCAACGCTCCTTTCTCTTAAACTAACCTTTCAATCGCAGCGAGATGATCTCGAATGGTGTAAAGGACAAAACTACGTCGGCTTGATCCTGAAGCTCCAGCGATGAAATGTTATTCTCCATGAGATCCACTTCCCAGACTTCTTCAACATCCCAACCGATAGACAGTTTCGTTTTAACCTGGGTTCCCGAGGTCTCATACAGACGGACGATAATGTCATTGCTGTCCTCGGCTTTTTTGATGGACTCCACCATGATGTGCGGATGATCCGGCTGCAGGAATGCTTTCGTGTAAGGTAGCTGTTCCTCTTCGACATCCATTGAAGGTGCAGACAAGGAACTCATGCGCAGCGGAATATTGAGCTCATTGCCTCTTCGATAGATTTCAGCCTGAATATGGTTCCCCTGATGCGGATATAACGAATAGGTGAATTGGTGCTCTGCACGATCCGCCAGCGGATCCGGGTAGGAACTGCTGCGCAGCAAATGAAGGTCAAGCACATTGTTAATGGCTCGATGCCCGTATTTGCAATCGTTGAGTAAGCCGACTCCGTAATCCGGTTCTGATATATCCACCCATTGGTGAGCGCATATCTCATCCTTGGCAAAGTCCCACATCGTATTGCGGTGAGTCGGCCTGCTCAGGCTGCCAAACTGGATTTCACAGTGTACCTGATCGGTACGAATCTGCACCGGGAACGAAGTGCGTAACATTTTACCGTTTTCCTGCCAATTCACGACCGTCTCAAAATCAATACGCCGACTGTCCTCAGTTAAAATAACGGTTTGGGTTAGAGACGATTCTCCGTAGCTGTAATCAAAAACCAGCCCAACTTTCGGACCATCCCGAAGCTCACGGATATCATTCAGAATTAATGGCATCCCCACTTGCGCTGAATAATCATGGCGGAAATCCCAGGCATCGCCTTCGTCATGATATACACGAAGATCGTTCCCCCGCTGTCCTTGCAGGATAACTTCACGTGCCTCCAGCTTATCCAGGATTGAGGTAATGCCGCCATTGGGGTCAAATTTCACGATGAGAATGTCATTCTCCATACTGTACTCCTTGGCTGTGTCACGGAAATCTGTTTCCAGCGCAGCAACATCCGTTTCAATACCCGTTGCGATCTCCCCCATGACCTCCTGATCTTCATGATTAAATACCACGGTGTAGCCCATGGATGGAACCTGCACCTTATGCCATCGTCCATGGAGGTGCAGCCACTCCTGACGTTCCCACGGTAGTGAGTTGAATACCACAGTTGAATTGGAGCTTTCCTTTTGGGAAGAGATATAATCTGTAATATAGCTGTAGGTTTCGGTGATCATGCCTTCCGTCTGCTGGAGCAATGCTTCATACCGTATTAACGACTCGTCATATACTCGCTTAATCGAAGATCCGGGGAGGATATCATGGAACTGGTACAGAAGCACTTCCTTCCAGATCGTCTCCAATGTTTCGGCCGGATAAGACTTGCCCATGCGTGAAGCCAGTACAGCAGCAAATTCCAGCTCGCGCAGAGCTTTCTCCATCTTGCGGTTATACCACTTGCTCCGTGCCTGACTGGTCAGGGTTCCTTGGTGCTTTTCGAGATACAACTCCCCACGCCAGGTCTGGAATCGCTCTCTTTCTTCATTCAATCGTTCAAAAAATTTCCAGGAAGGTTCCTGCACAACAGGTGCCAGACCGAGCAGGTTCTTCTCCCGCTCCAACCGTTCCAAATGCTCTTCTCCCGGCCCGCCGCCGCCGTCTCCAATCCCGAAGAGCATCAATGCGTGGCTGGAAACATTTCTGTCCAGATACTCCCGCTCTGCTTTGGCAATGGAACGTGGGGCGGCCGGACTGTTGTACGTATCCTCAGGTGGCATATGTGTTAACACCGAGGAACCGTCGATCCCTTCCCACAGAAAGGAATGGTGAGGATGGCGGTTGTACTCACTCCAGGAGAGCTTCTGGGTCATCATGTAATCTACACCGGATTTCTTCAACAACTGCGGCAAGCTTGCGGAGTAGCCAAATACATCTGGCATCCACAGCGACTTCATCTCCATTCCAAATTCCTGTTGGAAATAACGTTTGCCATACAGAATCTGGCGTACAAGAGATTCACCGCCTGGCACATTGGTATCCGATTCCACCCACATGGCTCCTTGCGGTTCCCATCTGCCTTCCTGCACCCGTTCCTTGATCTGGTCATACATCTTGGGATAGTGCTGCTTCATCCAATCGTATAGCTGAGGCTGACTCGCTCCGAACACATAATCGGGATAACGCTCCATCATGCGAAGCACCGTGGAGAATGTTCTTGCGCCTTTTCGGATCGTCTCACGGATCGGCCATAACCAGGCCAAATCAATATGTGCATGCCCAACCGCACTTATGTTCAGCACAGGATCGCCGCCACGACGTGATAATGGTTCGTTCAATAATAACTTGGCGCGATGTATGCGGTCAGGCGTTAATTCCGTCAATACTATGGAAGCGTCATACAGGGATTGAAGAATCCTTTCTCTGCGCGCCATGTTGACAGGAAGGTGTTCTGCCGTCTCCAGAAGCACTTCGGTATCGTAATACAAGCTTCGTATATCTTCATGACAAATCGCCAACATCGCTTCTTTTACCGTACCGCCCTGATACTTTCCAAATAAGTCGTTATTGCCGGCATCAGCCCACAGCTCGAATGCCCCGTCCGTCACCGTTATTGACGAATGGTCCAGTTCAACAACTCTTTTCCCAGGGAGACCCAGTGTGAATTCAAACTCTGAATTGATCGTTGTCAATCCCTGTACAGGCGTTCCTTCGTGGTCCACCAGACAGAGTTCGCCGTTCACGTCCAGCAGAAGAACAGCCTTGGCGTCACTACCGGACGGTGGAATGCTCCCTGTAAAACAAAACCAGGCACAATCCCATAACTTCCCCCAATGCTCGCCCTGTGAAAGAGTGATTTGCTGACCTGACATTCTTTCCTCGAATGGAACAGGCTCCGGGGTAACCCATGCCTTTACATTCAACTGGGCAATGGGCTCATATATGGCTTCACGGAGTTTGGACAGCATTTGATTCAGATGTCCGAGTCTAATCGGTTCATATGGCATAATAGTTGTGTTCTCTCCTCTCGTTCATCAAGTTTTCGCTTTTGCATTCTCATGATCCCACCTTACTTGAATCTCCACCTTGTTCTTGCTGCCATGCCCATAGTTCAGCAGTACGGTTTTCGATTTTGAATCCCATTTCCATTCGGCAAGCACAGTCTGGTGTTGATCTATACTGCAAACGGATATGGGTTCAAATGGGCAATAGAATCTGGCGGTGGCCTGCATGTTGGTCGGACCCTTGGCTACACATTGAAAACCTGTATTCGTTATCGTCAGATCTTCAATTCTGGAAGAGGCAGAGATCAGGCTCACCTTGTCTTGCTGTGGCCTTCCGGCCGTAATGTCGTATAACAGTGCTTGCTCACCAGGAGCCAACCTTACTTCTTGCCGAACATGCAGGTCAGGATCGAACAAGTCCACCACCGGACCTGGGATAATCAGTGGTTCTTCGGATATGGACTCTTCCAGGACAGAGGCTATGATGTAGGGCCCACGTTTAATTTTAAAATAATGCTTGGCTTCCCAACGGAAGTTGGTATCCTGTAGTCTCTCCCATGTTTCTTTCACAGTCTGGCGAAGTTGATCTGCACTCGCTTTACTTGACGCACATGCAGCCGGATGTACAGGAAGCCAATACACCGCCCCTTTGCCCACAGGATGAACCCCTTCCTGTTCTAACTTAAGCCCTAGCTCTTCAAACAAGTGCTCGCGTGGTGAGGGATATATGGTATTCGTGCTTTCCCTGCGCTGGTCATCATTCCACCAAGCCCGGATGTTGTGATAGGGGTCACTGTCGTCTCCCACATAAATCAATGCACCACCATCCTGTACCCATTGGGCCAGTGCATAATGGATATCGGAGTGCTCCAGCTTCATGTACTCATAACTCAACAGCAGAACACGATATGGAGCCAAGTAATGTGGATAGCGCCTCACATTATCAAGCTGGACGGGTCTCACAGGTATTCCGTGTTTAAGCAATGGCAGGGCAAGCCCATAGAATGGAGAGAAATCCAGCAGCTCCGTGTCGCCATCCTCTTGAAAACCTTCCGGATCTGTGCCGTCATACTTTCCTGCATTCGGTGCTTCCGGCTCAGGCTTCATGCGCTGAAACATCGCTGAGTCGGCAATCAATACACCAATGCGGGGAGATTCACCTTCTGTTTCGATATAATCTTGATCCATATTTCCAAGTGTGTGCATGACATGCAGCAATGTCGTTGCATAGTCAGGTGGAATCCGCTCTTTATGCGTGCCTTCATCGGAAGGATAAGTTCCTTTGAAAATTCTTCGCGGCCAAGGTGCGACCTCGTAATGGGAAACCCCGGGATGAAGCAGGGAAGCAGCAACGGTCTTCAGGTAGTTCTGTTTATAGTCGGCCCATGTATAATTCGGATTGTCCTCGATAGGGTCATGCAGAAACCACATTCGTCTGTCTGTACCCCGCACAAGCTCTTGCATGACACCATATTCCAAGTAAGCGGTTTCAAAAGTGCGTTCTTTGCGCACCCCTTCATACACGTTCGGTGTTCGTGATGTCCCGGTCCAGATTTGTGCAATATATCCATCTACAGAGGGAAGCTCTATCAATCGAGACTGCGGGCTAACAATGCGCCACTGCGTATAATTGATCAGGCTGTGGGTCGGAACGTAGAATCGCAAGATGCGATTGTAACGTTTCAGAGCGTAATCTTTCATCTCGGTACACAATCGGTCTAACACACGTGTGTATAAATACGCTTTCAATTTGGAAGCCCGAAACTGTGCATCGGGTGAGGAGTGAGGCGGACTCCAGGGTTCTTTGTAATATAACTGCCATTCTCTCTTAAACGATTCCGAGTACCCCCCATTTACCCAGAATTCAGGCTCCTCCAGATGGATCGCCTCTACGCCAGAATCAACAGCTGCACGGATGCGTTCAGCGATATATTTACCAAAGGAAACCGTTGGGACCATGTAAGGAATAATAGGTTCCTTCCCATGTACAATCATCTCGCCATCGCGATCCATCTGGGCTTCATCCCAGTGCGTTTCCCCGTCTATTTCCCCGTCCAGATAGTCGTTATAGGTCCCCCATGCTACTCCTGTCATTAAATGAACCACGTACCCTTTATCCTTCCATTCCTGGATACGTTGCGGCATCGTATCGTACATTCCATAGACCATGACAAAATCCGTTTGCAGATCATAATCAGGATGATAGGGTGCTGATTCCTGGAATCCGGTTCGTTCTTCTTTCCGATCTCTAACCACAGCTATGACCTCCCTGCCCCTGTTGGATTGGTCTTTCGTTGTAAATATTCACCATTTTACAAAATATAATATATATTAAGAATATATTCAATATGTTTTTATAAAAATAAAAAAGTCCTTTCCGTACATCTACGGAAAAGACTTAAATTTAAGCATTCATATATGATTAGGGACATCTTCCAGTCGTTTGACGAACGACAAGTTCAGGTTCAATCAGAATTTTGCTGAAGCCCGTAATCTCGCGGCTATTCCGAATGACTTCTAGAAGCTGGTTGCCTGCTCGGATTCCCATCTCTCTCTCAAATTGCTTTACATGTGTAAAAATACTGAATTCCTCCACGATGGAAGTGGGGTCATCAAAGCTTACAATCGATACATCTTCGGGAATGCGAAGACCGGCTTGCTTGGCCATTTGATAGATCTGAACCCCCAGCCTGCCATTCAGCGATATATAAGCAGTCACCATTTTGTTGCTGATATATCGGTACAACGGATGGGCTTCGGCGTCTTTCAGAACAGACAGCGGTTTGAAATCTGTAATCATATGTGCAGGGTTAATCAATGCTTCTTTATCCTTCAGTGCTTCAATATAACCATCAATCCGCTCCTGGACAGTGACGGTTTGCAATGGAGAATCCGAGCAGATCGCTATATCACGATGTCCAAGCTCCCATAGATGTTCAACGGCCAGCCTCACGCCCAACCTTCCATCAGCCGCAATGTAATGGGTTTCGACGCCAGGCAAATATCGGTCAATCAGTAAAAAAGGGAAGCCGGATAACTTCATGCCGAGAATCTCCTCGTTATAGTTACCTTCGTCCACAGGAAAGATTAACAGCCCCTCAGTTCCAAGTGCCTTTAACTCCCTGATCGCATCCTTTTCTTTCTCGATGTTGCCATGCGTCAGCATGATCATGCTGCGATAACCTTCCTGATTGAGTGACTGCTCGATCCCTTCGATGAGTCGAATCGCAAAGTAGTCATGAATCGTAGGCATGATCACCCCAATCATTCTTGTACTCGATCTGCCTCCCTTTACTGCCGGAGATTCAGAAAATGCGGTGTCTACTGCATCTGTGCCTTCCGCGACAAAGCTTCCTTTCCCCGGAACGCGTGCAATCAATTTCTCGTTAGCCAAGCCTGTCAGGGCATTCACAACTGTAATTTTGCTAACGTTAAATCGATCCATGAGTTCCTTCTCTGTCGGTATTCGATCACCCGGCTTCATATTTTCGGAAGCAATGAATTTGCGGATGTAGTCTTGAATTTGTTGGTACAACGGTATTCTATCATTCGTACTCATGATAATCACATCACCAATTCATTCATTATATTTTTATATATAAAATATATTTTTACACATATAAGTACAATAAACAACCGCATAATGCCTGTCAATCCTTCATTTCTTGACTCATCTTCTCTATTGGGGAGACAAACCATTTTTCTGGGCGCAGGATCATCAGGTGTTGATTCCCTACTCTCGTGTGGCCATAAACTAATCGTGCTTGGTGATCCCTTAGGGCACAAAAGCCTTATTGGTTCAGCGATTCAGGCATTCCAACATTAGAGTTGCAGTCCGCCCAGAATCAAAACTTCTGAATCGAATTTTGCTATGCGGCGTGGTGAAAAGTGGAGACGCCTACGATTTTTTTCGACGCGGCTATCCATTAAGACTTCCCGATCGCAGACTTAGGATTGAAACTCTTTTCCCCATACTCTTATAGAATCGATGATACTCGACAATTTATTTCCTTGTTCAGTGAGGGAGTATTCTACTTTGGGTGGCACAGTGTCATCTACTATCCTCTTCACAATTCCATCCGCCTCAAGTTCCCTGAGCTGTAAAGTCAACATCCGTTGTGTAATCCCTGGTATTAATCGTTTAAGTTCATTAAATCTGACCGATTTTTCGGATAAAATGTCGATAATGATTCCCTTCCATTTTCCTCCTATCATATGTAAAACCATTTCAACAGGACAAGCCTTTATAACCTCTTCACTGCAATCGCCATAATTTTTTAATCCATATCCCATATTGCCACTCCATTCATTAAGTTACAAAAATGTGCGTACTTATAAGTCTCAATCATTTCCACTATATTAACTATATCAAAAATGAAAGGAGATATATCATGGGTACAATGAGAGAATCTTAATGGCAGTCACAACTATAAGAATTAAATATATTTTCGTAGGTACAGGTTTTAGAAAACAGATTAGGGAGGCAATCTTATGAATAAATCCAAGATCGTATTAATTACAGGTGGCAATAAGGGTATTGGTTTTGAGACAGCAAGACAATTGGGAAACATGGGGTATGAGATTTTAATAGGAGCAAGAAGCGAAGAAAAAGGACAAGAGGCCGTAACGCACTTGGAAACGGAGAACATTAAAGCTAAAACGGTGGTTCTTGATGTCACAAAACCCAGCTCCATTCTCTCCGCAGTAGAATGGATTGAACAAGAATATGGATACCTTGATATCTTGATTAATAATGCAGGCGTGTTTTTTGAAGGCACCACATCTCCAAGTGAACTGGAACTGTCCGTTCTCAAGAATACTTATGAGACAAACGTTTTCGGCGTATTTTCTGTCACGAAAGCATTACTTCCCTTGCTCCAAAAATCTTCTGCCGGAAGAATCGTAAATCTTTCCAGCGGATTAGGTTCCTTAACTTTGAATTCAGATCCAACGTCGGAATTTTATAATGTGAATTCGCTCGCCTATAATAGTTCCAAAACGGCTGTAAATGCTTTAACTGTTTTCTTTGCTAAAGAATTAAGAGATACTCCTATTAAAATCAACTCGGTTTGCCCTGGATTTACAGCTACCGATTTAAATGGTAATAGTGGCTATCGCACAGTCGAACAAGCAGCTTCCAGTGTAGTTAAGCTCGCCACAATCAATAATGATGGTCCAACCGGTAGATTTTTTGATGAAAATGGAGTTGTGCCTTGGTAAACCATTTTACCCGAGCAATTTCTGAGTATTCCGTAAGTTACATGCAGTTTCCCAGTCCCATTCACCAGAGTAGCGGGAGTAGACTCTCTGTGTAGTCAACGGCTATAAGGGTCAAATTCATGTGCCTGACCAAGGACATGAACTTGACCCTTTAAATTGAAAAAAACGCGCCTAGAGCGGGTTTGTATCGGAATGATCTTAGTGGTCAAACCCTCAATCCCTCCACCCGCATAGCAGGTGGTTTTTGTTTCGCGCGTTTCACGCACTCAACTAGCTAAAGCCATAATAAAAGCCTGGGCGGCATACACTCAGACCTTTCACTTGGTTCTGCTTTACCATCCGATAGCCGCACCATCGCAGCGGGGGTCTGTGCCCCCGAGCAGGAAACCATTGTCATCGATCATAATGGCATGCGCATGTCCCATGACTCTAGCAAACTCTTCAACTGTGTTTACCTTGTGTCCGGCTAGCTTTAAACGCTGCTGCACTTCTGCCGCGATTCGGCCCTCCACTCTCAATTCTTGTGTTGCCTCTCCCCACGTTCTTCCCCACACCCAGCGGGGTTCACGCACAGCGGTCTGGGGAGTCATACCATAGTCCACCATGCGAGTCAGCAGCGCGGTCTGAGTCTGGGGCTGACCTTCTCCTCCCTGGGTACCGTACAAAATATATGGCTTCCCATTACGGCAAGCCATCGCCGGCATCAGCGTATGAAAGGTTCTTTTGTCCGGTTCCAGCCTGTTCACATGCGACGGATCAAGGGAGAAGAATGAGCCTCGGTTCTGCAGCAATATACCGGTGTCTCCCCCAACCACAGCCGAGCCGAATTCAAAATAGAGACTTTGGATAAATGACACAGCATTCCCCTCGCTGTCTACTACTGCCGCATATGCCGTATCATGACCTACCGGCTGGGTATCCATGGGCAGAGCTCGCTCCATATCGATGCAGGCCGCCAGCTTCGCAGCATAGGATTTGGATAGCAGTCGGTCCAACGGAATGGAGGAAAATTGTGGGTCTGTCAAATAACGATCACGGTCACGGAAGCTCAGCTTCAGCGCCTCCACGAGCAAGTGATAGTACTCATAGGAACCGTGCTCTATATTCTCCAAATCAAACTGTTCTATAATTTGAAGCGCCATTATACCGGTAAAGCCCTGTGAATTCGGTGGGACTTGATAAAGATCAAGCCCTCGGTAACTCCCTTTGATCGGCTCCACCCATTCACCTCTGTGTCTCGCAAAGTCCTCCAGTGTCAGTAGACCTCCCTGCTCCTTAAGTGAGCGAACAATCTCCTGACCAACACTGCCTGAATAAAATACATCACGACCTTGATCCGCAACCTGGAGCAGGCTGCTTCCCAAAGCAGACTGCACAAAGCGGCTGCCTTGCTCCGGAACCTTGCCTCCAGGCAGATAGATGGCGGCAGTCTGTGGATAAGCTGCCAGCACATCGAAACGCTCAGCCGTATTGACATGCTGGTCCGGCGATAGCGGGAAGCCTTCCAGCGCATAACGGATCGCGGGCTCAAGCACCTCCGCCAGCGTCTTCGAGCCATATTCCTGTAATATGGCATCCCAACCGTCCACCATACCCGGCACGGTAATGACGCTTCGGGGTCCCCGCTGCGGGATGGCTGATTCGCCGGCAAAGCAGGCCGCGGTAATCCGACTGCCCGAACGTCCACTCGCGTTATATGCCCTGACCTTTCTCTCTTCGGTGCTATAGGTCAGCCAGAAGGAATCACCTCCCAGCCCCGTCATATGGGGGTATACGACGGCAAGACAGGCGCTCACCGCCACGGCGGCATCAAAGGCGTTACCTCCCTGCTGCAAAATACGCGATCCTGCCGCGCTGGCCAAAGAGTGAGGACTGACTACCATCGTCTGTGTGCCTGTGACTTGTGGAACCATCTTGCCACCTTCTTTCTCTTCTATGTTCAACTGAGGGTAATTCCTGTTTGTTGCTAATCATGTTACCAGTTCAGACGCGAATGCCTGAGCGGTATGCAAAGCAGACTGCCATCTGCCGGAGGCATACACCCAGCGACTCATTTTTGTACCTGATAACAGCTGCGTCACATCCGAAGCATCCGTGACAACAAAGTTGCACTCATGCCCTTCTTCTATTCCATACTCGTCGCAGCCCGTGATTCCAGCAGGTATATCCGTGATCATCCGCAGCAGCTGTACGAAATCCCGTTCACTGCCCATATGGGCAGCATATGATGTGATTTGTGCAATCTGTATCAGATCCCCGCGACCGAACGGATGGAATGGGTCTTGAATATTGTCGGAGGCAGCAGCAAGCGGAATGCCTTCTGCAAGCAGCTCGCGAATGCGTGTTGTGCCCCGTCTTACCAGGCCGCGATCTTCCCGTCCTTGAAGATACAGGTTCACCGCAGGCAGCGTTACCGCGTTCAGACCGGCTTCCTTCATCTTCGCCATCACATACTGTGCATCTTTTTCCGTCATTGCGGACAATGAGCACAGATGATCTGCCGTCACTCTGCCCTGATAACCGTAGCGAATCGTATGCTCAGCGATGCTCAGCACGGTTTTTTTTCCGGGATGATCACTTTCATCAGCATGCAGATCAATGGGTACACCGAAACGTTCTGCTATACGAAAAATCCTGCTAATCTCTCCTTCAGAGTCATCTGCCAGATGAGGGGCTCCGCCAAGTACATCAATTCCCATCCGCAGTGCTTCCTCGATGGCCTCATCCGCAGCTTCATGATTGCCACGGAACGGAACCATGAGCGCATATTGGATAGCCATATTACCCTTCAACTTCTCCCGTACTTCCAAGGCTGCCTCAATTGTCCGAAAGGCCACCTCTCTCCCCAAATGAACAGGGAAGTCGAGGTGGCTCCTTATGGTCGTGGTCCCGTAGCTCAGTGCCATTCTGGCAGCCGTCAGCATGCGTTCCGCTAACTGCTCCTTGCTGAATGTCTGTACAGCCTGGCTGTAATTAAGAATAGCTTCATGAAGTGTACCGGATCGATTCGACACCTGCTCAAGCGAGAAGGCCTTATCCAGATGCATATGACAGTCAACCAGGCCAGGAAGCATCATGCCGCCCTGCAGATCGATGCAATCTGCGTCTGCGAGCCGTTTCAGATCCGATCCAGCCTGATGCGGGACCATCAGACGGGAAGCGCCGCTTTCCCATGCATCAAGGAAATCATCTTGCCGACGGATGCTAACCCATTTTCCAACCTCCGCCTTTAGTTCATAAAGACCAAGGTCTTTCCGGTGCGGAAGGCATACATTAATGAAACGCAGCCCTGCACTCATTGTGCGGTAGCCAGCGCCTGAAGCACGGCCAGATCCTCCTCGTCAAGCTCGGTGGCCGGACCCGCTTTGATCATATCCGAGAACATTTCGTCCGGTACCATGGTCGTCAGACAATACAGACGTGTGCTGCCCGTGTTAATAATATCGTGATGGTTGCCCGGTGGAATGATAATGAACGAGCCTTGGCGGATCGGAGTCTCATACTCGCTGCCAACTTTGGCTAGCCCCTCCCCTTTTAACACATAAAAATATTCATAAGCTTCCCGGTGTTCATTGGATGGAGTTCTGCCTCCAACCTCGAAGATCTCCACAAATGAAGTGAAAGGAACCTGCTCCCTGTCGCACAGCAGGATGAACTTATTCGTATCCTGTGCGGAAATTTTGTGGACGGGACAATTCTCAAAGTTACCAGCAACCAGACCTGGAATGTTCACCATATACATTCAACCTCACTTTGATTGATTTTAATTTATGCTTCGCTTTTTATCTTTTTACCGGTAGCCTCAAACAGGATATGTCCTGTTCTGTACTGCGAACAGCTGTGGTAGCAATTTTCAACCCACCTGTTCCCGTGCTGTTCATCTCGTCTCTAACACCGTTTGGATGCCGGGCGAATAACGGGAAGGCGCTGCCTGTCAACTCAAGCCGGACATACGAGCCAGCCGGAAGGGTGGCCGCCAAGGGACGCAGCCGGATCTGCGCTGTTCTCCATTCATTGGAAGCATCTGCTCCTTCACTGCAGATTTCCGTGCGACCCACACTCAGTAGCCGGGCCGTTCCTTTCTCGGATACGGTGGTGAGGATGGCTACCAGATCCGTCGGCCCCCCTAATGTTTGGTACTGCACGGATAACTCCGGGGACCCAAAAATCGGGATATCCTCTGCAAGCGGCCCTCCCGTATATACCAGAATTTCTTGCCGTTCCTGAATGGCAGCTCGGTCCGACGGCAGGTAAGAGTCCAGGCGCATCGGCAGACGTGAGTCGTACACGAATACATCCGGCACAGCTTCCTCTACATCTTCCTTATGCTTTTCGAGTCTCCCCCCTCCTGCCGCACCATTCGCCGGGGTCTGTGACCCGGACAGATAAAACCATTTGGACGAAGAGGCCCCATCCTTAAATTGCGAAGGTAGCTGTTCCGCCGTATGCCATTCATGACTCAATTGGTCAAAATATCGGATCGGCAGTTCACCAGACAGTTCCATGTCTTCCTTGCCCTTCAGCCAATAATCAAACCAGCGCAGCTGCTCCAGATGATGACCACCATCCGCCTGCTCGCCATGATCGATTCCGCCCGCTCTTCGCCCCCATGGAATATGGGCCCACGGGCCGACAATGAGCCGATGAAAGCAATCCGGTGTGGCCGTAGCTTGCAGAGCTTCGAACGACTGTAACGTGCCCATGAGGAAACCGTCATACCATCCCCCAATATGAAGCGCCGGCACGGGTTCCTTTACGATATCGTTGATCCAGTTCATCTGCTCCCAGTACTCATCGTACGCTTGATGATCGATCCAATCATAAAATGCGGGAAAGTATTGCTCCAGAATTGGATGTCTTTCATTCAATGGCATTTTCCAAAGCATCTCATCGGGGCTGCGCATGAGTCGTGAGCATTGCTCTGCCGTTTCGAAGTCACCCGCTCTTTGTGCCGTGTCACGAGCCAGTTGGAAAGCCCACGGCAGATGGTTGCCAAGTGCGAAGGAGCCATGTGGATAAAACAAGCCATGATACATGTCTGCCGGACACATGCTCGGTGCAATCGCCTTGAGCGCAGGCGGGTGAAGGGAAGCTGCTGCCCATTGTGTTAGCCCTTGATAAGAGAAACCGTACATGCCTACGTTCCCGGTCGAGCCGGACAGACTGGCTGCCCATTCGATGGTATCAAATCCGTCCTCTGCTTCTTGAACAAACGGATTAAATTCGCCTTCCGACTCGCCCCGCCCTCTGACATCCTGGATTACCACGATATATCCCTTACTTGCATACCAGACGGGGTGGGCATGCGTAACGGTAGAAGCAATCGACCGTCCGTAGGGCTGGCGCATCAGCAGCACAGGATATTCTCCTGTCTCGTCCGGCAGGTATATATCTGAATACAACGTTATGCCGTCGCGCATCGTGCAAGGGACCTTTCGGCGGATGACTACATTTCCAAATTTCATGCAACTCGCTCCTTTGCTGTAGATACGGATTGACTAGTAAAATCCGCATGTCACGTTAACTGCTGCAGGCTGCGCCATTCTTCCGTCACCCGTTGATCAGATACCGCTAACTGCCGAACGCTTTAATTTCTCCTGATTCAAAATTCCCTTCGGGTCATTGCGATGTTTGATTTCCCACAAACGATCATGGGCGTACGATCGCCCGCCTTCCTTCAAATCCCATGTATGCGGATTGTTGACGATAACGCGGTTTTTCTCGTAACATTCCATCAGCTGATTCAGGTTTTCCTCCGTTGTGAAGGGAACCAGCGGCAAGCCGGAGATCAGCAAATTTCCGTTTTGCCGGGCAAACTCGATATGATTCATTACTTCTGGATATTCCTTTTTCATTGATGAGATTTGCTCAAGGGCACTAGAGGGGTCAAAATTGAGCTGCAGGTAAGTCAAGTCAGGATCTGCCTTGCGCGCCCACAAAGTTGTATGATTCCATGTGAAATCGGAGACACCTACACCTTTGTGATACTGTTCGGCAGAGACCTTCATAGCCAAGAGCCCTCCATACTCCGATAGGATACGTTCAAGCTGGGATTCGTTGGCTGTGTCCACTTCCAGTAATGCGACAGCATGGTCAGCGGGGAGATCAAGCGGAAGAAAATAGGATGGTACCGGCCATTCATGGATGGAAATTAGCCTTTTCACCAAGGAAGTGTCCTCAGCTACCGACTGTCCGAAGCGAAAAGCCTGTTCAAAACGGTCAAAGGTCACTGCCCACTGCATCCATTCCACTCGGGGAGCCAGATTGATTTCCACTTCGGACAAAATGCCGATTGTACCGTAAGTATGCAGGTAAGGCAGCACTTCGTCCCCCTGGAGCTCAATGGTACGGGGATGAACCTCAACGGTCATGATTTTTAGTGATCGTACCAACCCATCCCAGATCGTCCCCCAGCTGATCGAACCGATGCCGCCAAAACCGCCGCATAAAAAACCGCCGATCGTCGCGGATTGAAAGGTGGAAGGCATCGTACGCAGCTCGTAACCTGCCTTGCGGGCAGTAGATTCCATTTTGCCGAGTCTGGCCCCGGCCTGGATCCGCATCGTGCCTTCTCCCATTTCGAGCACCTTGTTGTATTTGGCCAGATTCAGGACGATTCCGCCTGTGACCGGAACGCATTGGCCATAGTTGCCGGTGCCGTTCCCCCTGATGGTCAGCGGAACTCCCACCTCTGCTGCTATGGAGAGCAGATCGTCAAGTTCTTTCTCGGTGCGCGGACTGGCGATGCACTCGGCGACCTTACCCTGTAGCTGACTGGCCAGCACAGGAGAGAAGTGATGATAATCCATCGAATATTTGGCAAGCGCTGCCTCCTCCCACTGCAGCAATTCCGGATCCATGCGTTCTTTCAATACGGCTATCCAATGTTCATTCATTCGGTTCCCCTCCCGTATGTTGTAATACTGATCTCCATAGGAATCTCTTAGGAATTCGGCAAGAACTCATCCGTAAATACTTTGCTGACATCAGGCTCCTCTTTCAATGCCCCAATCTCCTTTAGCTGCTTTCCGAGCTCCGTCCAGCGTTCCTCTGTCATGTAGCCAACACCATGTGTCGCCGCATCACCTTCATATACAAACGGGATAAGTGCTTCTGCGGCATAGTTCAGCTTTTCTTTCGTAAAATCAGGGTTTTCCTTTAAAATGACGTCATTCACGGTATCATAATTGGTCTTGTAATAATCCCAGCCCTTCATCGAAGCCTCGACATAACCACGCACAATATCAGGATGATCCTGGATATACTGCTCCGTGGTGAACAGCACATTGGAATAAGGGTTATAACCGGCATCCGCCAGTAGCAGGAAATCAATGTCTACATTCTGCTGCTTCATCTCGTACGGCTCACTGGTTACATATCCCTGAATGGCAACCGTTTCATCGGCTACAAAAGGAGCCAAAGAACCGGTATAAGCCAATTCCTTCACGTTACCCAATTGGTATTTACTCTTCACAAAATCCCAAAACACCGAGCCTATCCCCACGTATACGGAGCGGTTGTTCAAATCGGCCAGGGAGGACATGTTCTGATTGGCATGAACCATAAGTCCCTGCGGGCTTTTCTGAAATATCGTCGCAATCGCTACAAGAGGGATTCCTTCTTCACGAGCGACCAGCAATTGATCCGCTGTTGCCAGTCCGAACTGCGCCTTGCCTGAAGCCACAATCTGTGTTGGAGACACCTGCGGCCCACCTGCCTGGATGGTCATATCGAGACCAGCCTCATTGTAATATCCTTGTTCCTTTGCCGCATACAGACCCCCGTGCTCTGCTTGTGCAAACCAGTTCGTCACCTGTGTAATTGCCGTGAGTGCCTCACTTCCCCCTGCAGCAGAGGCATTCTCAGCCGTTGGCTGATTCCCGCAAGCCGCCAGCAATGTGGATAAGGAAAATATTGCTGCGAGTAAAACGACAGTTCCCTTTTGTCTGTACTTGTTCATCTCATTACCACTCCCCAAGGAAATTTACTGATGATTTATACGACTTCTCCTACCGGATTTCGAAGCGTCATAAAGCCACTGATTCTACACTCGGCCACATCTCCTTGCTGAATCCGGACGGACCCGGGTGTACCTGTCATGATCACATCACCCGGATAGAGAGTCATCATCTGTGAAAAATACGAGACAATGAACCATGGATGATACATCATGCGAGACACCGTATTGCTATGAATAACCTCATCATTCAACATCGTTTCAACGACGAGGCTCTGCAGATCACTTATTTCATCAGGTGTTATTAGTTGTGGTCCAAGACTGAAAAATGTATCGAAAACCTTGGATCGCTGCAGGAATCTCGGGTTCCGTGCGTGAATGTCCTGGTTAGTCATATCCAGCGTTGCGGCAAAACCTGCAATGACCTCCTGCGCACGTTCTTCCGGCACATTTTTGCAGGTTCGGCCGATGATAATGCCAAGTTCTGCTTCTGATGTCACATTCACATCCTGTGCCGTCAGCTGGATATACTCTTCCGGCCCGATCAGGCTTGAGTCCGGCTTCATAAAGCAGACTGGCTCACGCTCTGGAGGAGTGGATGCGAGATCGATTGCTTTTTGCACATAATTCATGCCAATTCCCCATATTTTACGAGGGTGGCGGAAGAGAGGGGCAGCTATGGCTTCTTTTGAAGGTATGAAAGGTATTGATGAAACTGCTCTATCCCCGTTCTTCTGATACCACTGGATTAGCTCCTCTAGCTGGCCTTGCTGCAAAATCTCCATAACGGAGGTGCCCCATGAGCTTCCTTCCGCCCTATTGATCTCCTCCAGAAGAAAGAATCGTTCCGCATGTTCAATCGCGGCCTGTTCACCATCGCCGTGTTTCAGACTGACGAGCTTCACAGGGTGCTTCCTGCTGGCTGCTGAACCGGTTCAGTCCCGCGGACATCGGTGATTTCAAAATCACACAGTTCCTCCAGCGCCTCTGACAAAATCGTTGAGATTCTATCCTGAATAATGCTGCCTTTCTCAGGCGTGGCCGTCGTAGCATCACCAGCAATGCCGGTAGCGGAGATATCAGCCATCTTCCAGGCGAAACGAATTTTCCCTTCTAATG
The DNA here is from genome assembly GCF_055687625.1 of Paenibacillus sp. CB74. NCBI lineage: Bacteria > Bacillati > Bacillota > Bacilli > Caryophanales > Paenibacillaceae > Paenibacillus > Paenibacillus sp. CB74. The sequence continues at coordinate 1,604,165 of NZ_CM146009.1, forward strand.
TAAGAAAGCGGTAAGAGGACATATCAGGAAGTTCTTTGACGAGGAACTCCTTGTCCACCCAGTCCGGTTTGATGGACATCACGAGAGAGGTCTCATAATCACCACCATGAATACCGTATTCCAGCTCCTCGGAAGACAGGAGATCCTCTGCCACATTCAGACTGCCGGGACTGAGATAGAAAACCATCATCCCCGTTCTGATCCGTATTTCTCGTGATACCGTATTTAGCAAATCCGCGTTGCCGCCATGGGTGTTAAACAACAGTAACTTGCGAAAACCACTAGCCTTCAGACTTTCTGCAATGTCCAGCATGATGGCATGCAGTGTGCTTGCAGATAAGGAAATCGTGCCCGGAAGTCCGATATGTTCATTGCTTTTGCCATACGAGACCGGAGGCAGCAGCCAGATCTCCTTATCCGCCCGCACCCGCTCCAGCGTTTGTGATAATGTCGCTTCCCCAATCAAAGTGTCCGTATATACAGGCAGATGGGGGCCATGCTGCTCCACAGCTCCGACTGGGAGAATAATCAGCGCCTTATCCTTCGGCAGTTCTTGGACCTGTTTGCTTGTCAGACGGGGCAAAAACCGTTCCTCCCACGCTGTTCCTTCATATCGTTGAAACATAACAGACACCCTTTCTCCTGCGGCTTTATTGTTTTTACGCGTAGCTTCATGTCCATATATCGAATGATGTTCTTATCCTTTTACTTCAGAATGTACTGCTGAAAGAAAGGATGTGGCCCATTCCAGCAGACGTTGATCTTGTCCCGGACCGGCAATGATCGAAATACCGACCGGGCAGCCCAGTACCTCCGCAGCCGGAATCGTAAGCTGCGGCAGACCCGACAAGCCGGAAATGCAGGTTAAACGCATCGTTTTCACTCTTCGTTCTTCAATTAAAGGCCCGCCCAAGCCCAGCTTCGGGGCCGCTCCAGTCGTCGTCGGAATCACAAGCACCGTATCCGTTCTGAGTAGGTCAGCCATGTGCTTGCACACCTCAACCCGGCGTTTGGCTGCCTTCTCCTGATCGGCACGTTCAATGGTGCTTGCCCAGGAGAATCGCCCGGCCGTATCTGGTCCGAAGGTCGGCTGCTCACGTTCAATCCAGGCCCCGTGCTCCTGCCATATTTCATAACCCTGGATCGTCCTGAACATGGTCATCCATTCAGGTAGACCCTGCGGGGCGATGCGAACAGTTTCATGGCTCGCAGCCATGCCGCAAAGCAACTTCAGGTAAGGGGTAAGCGCCTCTTTGCTCTCTGTGTCAGCAAGCTCCCACGCATCCTCACCGATGAGCACCCGGCTGAAGCCTGTACCCGAGTCTGTCTGCGGCAAAAGCACTTCTCCTACCCGGCACAGCGTTTCGAGATCACGTGCCATCCAGCCGACGGTGTCGAAGCTGGGAGCGAGTGGGATAACGCCTTTCGCGGAGACAAGGCCATGCGATGGACGCATTCCATAAATTCCACAGTACGAAGATGGAACACGGACCGATCCTCCCGTGTCCGTTCCAAGGGAGAAGTCAGCAAGCCCAGCGGCGACGGCAACCGCCGATCCGCTCGATGAACCGCCAGGGATGCGATCGGGAGCCCTTGGATTCACTGGTGTTCCATAATGAACATTTTCACCATTCAAGCTGAACATCAGCTCATCCGTATGCGTCATGCCCGTTAGCCTTGCTCCTTGCTGCAATAACAGGTTGAGCGTTTCCGCGTGTTCCGCCTCGGGTCCATGCGTCTGGAGCCAACACGGATTACCCGCGCCATTTGTATTGCCACGGACGGCATATACATCCTTGACCATAAAGCTGAGTCCGTTCAGCCTACCCTGACCTGTCGGTTCAACGATCACCTGGTTGACAGTGGTGTTCCATTGGTCCTTCATTGCTTCATCCCATCCTTCCGTTCAGCCTTCTAACGATGCCAGCTCTTCCGAGGTATTTCTCTCTATAGGAGTCGCTCCCTCGCTCAGCTCTTGTACCAACCAGGTGGAATCCGTAACGAAGCCATAACATTGCTTGATATTGTACAATGTCGCTTCTATGCAGAAATCCGGGGAGCTTGTTGCCGAGCAATCCTCCAGAAGTATGCCGTCATATCCGAGACAAGCCGCGTCCTGCAGAGTATGCATGACACACTGATCGAGATTTACTCCGGCAAACAACACCGTTTGAATATTGAGATTGCGTAGAATACTGTCCAGTGGTGTATCCCAAAACCCGCTCATGCGATATTTATCCACATAGATATCATCGGGGGACGAATCCAGACCATCGACAATTGCCGTTCCCCAACTGCCTTTCTCCAGCACCTTGGAGCCGTTCCCCGGCAGCGGGTCCCCGATGCCGTTGCCCCGACCATCCGAATTGTAGACATGGAGCACGGATGGCGGCACGTTCATTCGGTCTTCCCGGTTGCCCCAGTTCACCCATATCACAGGCACTCCCGCTTTGCGCAGCTCGGGCATCAGTCGGTTCAGCCGGCTGACCGGATTAAGGAGCGGAGAGGTATCGACCCCAATGGAATCCAGCCATCCACCAGGTGTACAGAAATCATTCTGCATATCGATGACAATAAGTGCCGTATGCTCGAGATCAAATATGACTTCCTGCGGCTGTGCAGGGAGGGTTACTGACTTGCCGTACTTTTGCGTTCGCCTTAGATCCACCAGCGTTTCGGACACTTGCCAATAGCTCTTTCGATTTCCAAGTTTGAACATATTAAGTCCCCTCATTTTTTCTGAAATTTCTGATTTGAAGCTTCAAATACGTTTGGTTCAGGTTTATGGCCTCATCAGATACTCCGTTGTAAACGCCTGGGTAACATCTAGTGCCTTCGTTAATCCTCCGCCCTTGATCATCTGATCCTGCAGGGTGCTCCAGCGTTCCTTTGTCATGTAACCAATACCATTTGCTTCGGAATCCTTGTTAAGAATAAATGGTTTTTCCTGCACTGCCTCATAATTCATTGCTTCTACCGTCATATCGGGATTGTAGGTTTGAATTAACGGGTTTACCTTTTCATAGTTGTCTAGATAATAGCTCCAACCTTTCTGACTTGCCTGCACCACAGCTTCAACAACATCAGGGTGCTCTTTAAGGTAATCTTCCGTCGTAAAAAGAACGTCTGCATAGTTCGCATAACCGGAATCGGCGATTTTCAGATAATCCACCTCAACCCCCTGCTGAGAAAGTGCGTAAGGCTCATTCGTGATGTAACCCTGATTGAGCGAACTGGGGTCATTGATAAAATTGACCAGCTGCCCGTTATACTTCATTTCTTTTACATCTGTCAGATTGTATTGGCTCTTGATATATTCCCAATAAGGCACCGCTGTACCGATGTATACGGTTTTGCCGTTCAGGTCTGTGAAATCCTGAATGTTCTCCCCCTTGTGGTACATCAGAACCTGCGGTGTGCTTTGGAAACCGGCAAGGATACCGACAACAGGGATTCCCTGTTCCCGCGCCTTCAGAATTTCATCCGCATACGAGATACCGAATTCAGCTTTGCCTGCAGCGACAAGCTGCATGGTTGACACCTCGGGGCCTCCTGGCTGAATCGTCATGTCTATGCCCTTGTCCTTATAAAAGTTCTGCTGCAATGCCGCAAAATAGCCTCCATCTTCCCCTTTGGCGTACCAGCCCTCGATCAGTTTCACCTGCTTCAAATCTGTTCCCGCTTCCCCTCCCGCCGAGGCGGCGGATTCTAGAGCGGAGGAATTGGAGCATGCGTTTAGAAGCAGTAGGATCAAAGAAGCAGTCGACAGCAGCCATTTCTTGTAACGAAAGTTCATATGATGTTTGGACATGTTGGATCTTCTCCCCCGGTTCTGGTATCATTTCATTGCTGATTCATGCCAGGACTTCAAAAGTTTGTTCGACACCATGTTGATGATCAGGAAAAATGCGATGCCTAGGGCGGATGCCGCTAAACCGCAGGCGAACAGATAAGGCGTTTGCAGGCGGGTTGCCGCAACGGTAATCCCGTAACCGAGTCCGCCTTGTCCGCCACCAATGCCTGCAATGTATTCACCCACGATCGCTCCGACAACCGAACTGGAGCATGAAATTTTCAGTCCTGCCATAATGTACGGAAGTGCCGCCGGAAATCTCAGCCTCCAAATGGTTTGCAGCTTGCTTGCATTATACAAATAGAATAAATTTTTCATGTTCTGATCCGTTGAATTCAATCCGATCAGCGTATTCGATAAAATCGGGAAAAAGCTGATTAAGAATGAAATGATCACAATGGCATTTATTCCCGCTCCGAACCAGATCACTATGATTGGCGCTACCGCAACGACCGGAATAGTCTGTAGGATAATAGCGTAGGGATATACGCTTTTTTCCACTGTTTTGGACAGAGCCAGTAGTATGGCCAATGAAATACCGAGCACTACACTGATCGTAAAACCAATCAACGCCTCCACAATGGTTGTGCTTACCGACGTAATCAGATTCGCGCTGTTCTCAGCAGCGGCTGCGGCAATATCGGATGGCTTGGGCAAGATATATGGGGGCATTCCGAGTATCCGCACGATTAATTCCCATCCACCGATAAACAGGACAAACACGACGATTGGCGGCAGAATTTTTTTCAGCAGTCCAATGAATGGGCTCTCTTCTGCCGGATGATGGCTGCGGGCATTCTCCTTCCCAGAAGCTCGGATACCTGGTGTCGTTTCAACGGCTGGATTAGCTACCATCTCTTCCATGTTGCTTCCCTCTCCTCTCATTTCTGGCTATCAATGATTCAGTACATTGGACACGCTGCGTACATATTCACCGAATTCAGGTTGCGTCCGGAATTCATCATCCCTCGGATAGGCAAACGGAATATCAATGAAATCCGAAATTTTACCGGGACGAGGCGTCATCACCACGACTTTTGTTGATAGAAACACACTTTCGAACACGTTATGCGTAATGAACAGAACCGACATCTTCTTATCCTGTTCCCAAATATTTAGCAGTTCATTCTGCAGCGTCTGCCGGGTAATTTCATCAAGGGCGCCAAACGGTTCGTCCATTAACAGCAACTTGGGACGAGATATCAACGCTCGTGCAATAGATACTCTCATCTTCATTCCGCCTGACAACTCGCGGGGCAGCACCTTCATATAATCCTTCAGGCCTACCAGCTCTAGAACACGCTCCCCTTCGGTAATTCGCTCCTTTTTGGATACGCCACGCAAAGTAAGAGGCATGGTGACATTATCAATCAGCTTGGCCCACGGGAGCAGGGTATGCTCCTGAAATACAAAGGCAATTTCATTCTGTTTACGTGCTTCCTTTGGAGAAGTACCCAGCACGGTCAGATGACCGGAGGTCGGTTCCGTCAAACCGGCAATCATATTGAAAATGGTAGATTTCCCGCAACCGGAAGGACCGACAAAACATAGAAATTCTCCTTCCCCCACATGCAGATTCGCATGCTGCACAGCTACAGTGCCATTGGGGTAGATTTTGCCGACATCATCGATTACAAGCATGGAAAGACTGTCCTTTTGGGCCGCTGCCTGTTGATTTTGGGTGAGCTGCATCTGAATCCCCTCTTCTCTTTGAAGTTGTGTCCTATCATATAGCCAAAAAATATACGTGTAAATAATCCTGACACAATTTTGGTTTTTTATCTAACGGTATACGCTTTACGTTGGTTCAAAAACAGAACAATTGATGTTTTGGGTTAACTTATATCACATATATATAACAAAAGGGATTGCGAAAATTCGACAAGCCCCTATATAATTGCTTAAAAAGTCACGTGATGTCCGGTACCTGATTCAGATATGTATCGTTTAGGAGGATGGATTGACATGCAATTAACGATAGAAGATGCGTTGGCGGTGTACCCGTTATCGGAAGGCAAGTTGGCAGCCGGTAAAAAAGGAATTTCTCGAACGATTAGCTCCATCAATTTGATGGATGCACCGGATGTGATCAACTGGATGAAGGAAGGGGAACTCTTGTTGACTACAGCGTATGCGATTAGGGATTCACCCGAGGAGTTTGTTAATTTGCTGCAAAAGCTGAATGAACGTGGGGCCTCCGGACTTGGCATCAAGCTTGGTCGATACTGGGCGGAAATACCAGAGATAGCCCTGCTTGAAGCTGATCGGCTGGGCTTGCCCCTAATTGAGCTGCCTTTCCAATTCACCTTCTCCGAGCAGATCACCGCTCTCTACCAATCCGAGTTTCAACGTGATACCCGCCGGCTGAATGAATTGCTTGAAACGCAGAAGAAGCTGGTTGATTTTGCGATGCAGGCGGATGAGTACACCAATTATTTTCAAAGTATCACAAGCATTTTAGGGGTTCCTTTAGCCATCGTTACCTCTGAAGGACAGACCTTGTATAATATGACCCGCTGTTCCGATATGGAGTTGTTAAGCGATTGGCCTTGGAATCAGGACAATCGGTTTTATAAGTCGGCGAGCAACCTGCTGTATCGGGTACCCCTACTGAAAAACGGAAAGTCATACGGTTACTTGCTGATACAAACTGAAAATCTGCTGGAAGCACATGAAATGGAGGGCATTTTTCACCAAGCTGCCGTGATTCTTTCCTATCATCTGGAGGTCATCCAGAATCAGGAGGCTACTGCGGCAGGCAGTCGTCTTGGCACGGCCATGGAACGTTACTTAAAGGGGAACGCCTCTCTGAAAACGGTGCTCGAATTTGCCGAAGCATTGGGAAGCGCATTTTGGAGCACGCCCTACGTATGCATGGTATCTTCCTCAAGAGCGGATGCATGGGACCATGAAAGTCAGAGGCGCAAACTGAGGGAGATTCATAATAGGCTTCAGGATCATCCCAAAACGTCCTCCTTGGAATCCCATCATTTTTATGTGATGAATCGCATATATTCACTCTTCCCCCTTCTAGAAGAAGAGGCCAAGGATCGAAGGAAGTATGAGGATTCGGTACGTTTATATGCGGATTTGATGCATTCATGGGACCACGGAACAAGGACATGTTTTATCAGTAAAGTAAGAACGGGAATGGAGGAGTTCATCGATGGCTTCCGGGAGTGCGGGGATGCTGAGAGAATCAGTACGGAGCTTGGTTTAAGTGAACCGATTGTCATGTTTGCTGACCTGGAATTTATTTATCTCTTCAAACATATTCCACAGGAGGTCATGATCAGGTATTGCTCTTATTTATTCCGTCCTCTACTGGACAAAGAAGAGGAATACACCAGCGAGATGATGCACACACTTGAAGCCTATTTCGCCAACAACGGTCAAGTGAATGAAACTGCACGTGAGTTATATATCCATCGCAACACCGTACTGTACAGACTGGAGAAAATTTCGGGGCTGCTGAATCTGGATTTAAAGAATACCGATCATCTGCTGCTCTTAAAGCTGGGACTTATGTTTAGGCATTTAATGTCTTCCGAGAGACAAATTTTTCAAAAAAAGGTCTAGGGTATACCTAGGAACCTCAATTTCTTTGCTTTATATCTAACGTCCGCCATGCAACAAGCATTCTAGGATGAGATATGAGCCTCAGTGATCCAAAAACGTACCCATACAATTGCCATAGCTAACAAAATTGATCCAATCACAGTATTGGAACTTTTGGATATCAATCAGCAATGACTGGAGGTCGCGCAGACTTCGCCAAAGTAAATCATTTCGAGGTAAATTCCTTCTTCTATTTTTATTTTCTTCATACTGTACACTTCCAGCTAGCAAATGATATCGTTTAGCTTTAAAAAGGGGGAGGCTACTCTAATCTAATCCGTAATATGTAGATTAGATATATATCTAATCATCAATTGGAACAGATTCTTGTCCAATACGGTAATCGGTAAAATAAAAAAAGCCGCTAAAATAGCGACTTCAATGGGAGCGTGTTCTTGTCCCACGACACCAGACCGTCCTTCGGATAGCCGATTGCGCGAATGTTATTCCTTCTCTCGAGCCCCCATCATTTTGCCGAAGAGTTAAATGTGCCTCCCGGCCAGCAGGTGCCAAGTCCCAGTGAGGAGGTATGACGCACCACCTGCTCCATGACAATTCTCATCCGTTCGATCGAAAGCTCCCTCAATTCCAACGCCGGTACCAGGAATCGGTTCGTCCCGCGGATGACGCCATAGGAGAACTTTTTCTTGTTATAAACAAAAGTGCACTTTCAGTTTACAGGAGGCAAGCCGGGATCGATCCCTGTCATGTCGACGGATATATCCCACAGTCGCTTGGCAAGCTTCGGATCTCGCGCCTGCTCGGAGCAGGAGCATTCACGGGAAGGTCCCCGCAACTCGCCTAATCCTGACGGCCCGTAATAGCCGCCTGGCTTTATCTTCCCTGAGGCTGCGTGCAACGCGCCCCAGGCACCCATGGCAGGTTTGGCAAAGAATAGGCCGATCAACGGCATCATTACTTTGCCAGCCATGTTATCGCGTCCAAGGTCCGTTCCCACAAGGCCCGGGTGACAGGCCACGACTGTTACTGGTGATCCCGCAGCCCGCAGCCGCCGGTCCAACTCGAAGACGAAGAGCATATTCGCGAGCTTACTGGCGCCATAGCGTGGGAGCCATTTGTAGCTCTTTTCTGCATTAAGATCGTCCCATTCGATTTTCGCGTCTTTGTGTTGACCGCTACTTGTGACGACGATGCGCGACCCAGGCGTTTCCATGAGCTTGGGCAGCAACAGTGTGGTGAGCGCGAAGCAACCGAGGTGATTGACACCGAACGTCAGCTCGAAGCCTTGCACTGTATGCCTCAGCTTCGAACCCTGTACGCCGGCATTGTTGATCAATACATCGACGCGCGGCTCCTTGGAAGCCAATTCGGCTGCACTCCGCACACTCTCCAGGTCCGCCAGGTCGAGCGGCAGGAAAGCTAGGTCAGCTCCGGGGGTCTTCATCCGAATCCGATCCATGGCTTCTTTCGCCTTCGTTTCGTTGCGGCAGGCCAGCAGCACCCGTGCACCTCGCGCTGCCAGTACTTGCGATACTTCGAAGCCAATTCCAGTATTGGCCCCGGTGACGATGAAGCATTTGCCCGACTGGTCAGGTACATTGGCATCCGTAAATCCTGTGTGACCGATTTCTCCGCTTTTGCCCGTTTGGCGTGTCAAATAAATCACTCCTCTAATTTTTCGGCGAGTTCAGCGTCTTTGTTAGTTAGGAACATTTCTTACTTGTATTCTTTGATGAGAACTAATGCTAGGAAGTGATTGTCATGGCATATATTCCGCTGAACCAAATTGTCGATGCGCTTGAAGAGCTCCAGCATGATCACAAACAACTCTTGCTCCCAGACGCCCAACGGTTAGTCCCGTCGCCTATATACGCTGAAACACCTTTATCACGTGCGATGTGATTTAGCTTCTTAATAAAATTGTGTTCACCACCGCCATGACCCGTTGCTGAAAGACGAAGCACCGACACACGTACCTCTTGAGACGCCAGCGAAAGTACTGCTTCTTCCGGTTTAGTGGAACTTATAGTTAAGAGTGTTCAAGAATACTTCCTGTGCCTGGCATCTGTTTCATTATTTGAATCTCCATCCCCCATGAAGTTGTTATATAGAAAAATCCAAGAGGGCTCAGCTCTCTAACTTTAACATCAGACTGTTCTGCAAAATACTTCAAAGCCTCTTCTAAATTGGTAACTGTAATAGCTAGATGAGCTACACCGATATCACTGGGTTTTAGGTGAACATTCTGTTGATCTGGCGTCGACCATTGAACCAATTCAATCTTTCTACCCCCGTATTGTAAAAATGCTGCCCCTTCTACAACGGAATTCTCGTGAACCCCGAAGCACCTCTTTAAACTATCGTCTTCAAATTGCATTCCTTTTGGCCGGAACAAGACTTCAAAACCCAAAATGTTAGTGAAGAATTCAACTGCTACTTCAATATTGGGTACTACAAATCCCGAATGTTCTATTGTGCCTTGGAAAATTGCGTTTTTCATATCGTTAAGCCCCTTTATGCTAGCAGATTGAGTTAAATAGCGTTTACCGATATAACAAAAGGGGCAGCCGATGTCTGCCCAAATCTCTAACTTTTAATTCGTTCCGCCCCTTTCGTGTGCTTGCTTTTTTAGAATCTTGCCGCCAGTTCAGCCGTTTTTTTCAATCCGGATTCGATAATCTCCGCAGCTTGGTCCCGATATTTAGCATGTCCTTCAATAACGACGCTCTCTGGATTTTTAATACCAAACAATAATCCGATTATATTCTTGACGTAGTTTAAACCCATGTCCAACGGGGCCACTTCTTCCGATGAGAAGTCACTGCCGCGCGCATTGAGAAGAGCAAATTTTTTGTCCCCAATCAGCCCTTCGGGTTGCCCTTCTGCCGTGTATCTGAACGTTTTCCCTGCTTGCAACAAATATGAAAGATAAGTGATGAGAGGGGCCGGAACTGTTAAGTTCCATAAAGGGAATGCAAAAACGACTTTGTCCACGGACAGGAATTCGTCCAAGTAACGGTTCGCGATTTCCGCAGCCAGCCGTTCTTCGGCAGTGGCTTCCAATCCCTGAGCATTCTTATAAAGTCCCGAGATGGTCTCATTGCCGTAATACGGCAGCTCCGCACTGTAAAGGTCGAGTTCTATGATGGTGTCCTGCGGATTGCGCTCCTTGTATGTTTTCAGAAAAGTATCGTACATTTGAACGCTCACAGCTTGTTCTGCGGGTCTGTTGTTAGCTTTGATGAATAATACACTTGTCATAAGGATAACCTCCAAAATAATAATTTTTAATATCTCAAGCTTCCATCTATTTGCGAGTTAACTTGTTAAATTCCAAGTCACTTATATTTAGCTGTAAACACCTCGCTTTTTTATCACCTATTGTTTTTACAACACATGTTGTATAATTGAATTATATTATTATTCAAATATTGTTCAACCAACAGTTTTAAACCGATGTCGGATATCCGACAAATAAGCGAATATGTATAGAAAATAGTAAAAAGAAAAGGAGATTTCTTATGGCTGAAACAAAAATAGATCCACGTATTATTCGAACACGTAGATTAATCATGGATGGATTTATTCACGTTTTAAAGAACAAAGAATTTAAGGATATCACCATCCAGGATATTACGGAAGAAGCAACAGTAAATCGTGCCACCTTCTATTATCACTTCATTGATAAATATGATTTATTGGAAAAAGTAATAAAAGAGGGATTCATGACCACTGTGTATAATGAAATCGTTGAGTATAGAGAGTTAAATCAAACAACGATCATAAATGTTTTCCTGTCCATCACAAATTTTCAAGTGGATTTATCAAAACAGTGTCGAAGCGGCTTCGAGACTTTTAAGACAACAATTGAAGTCATAATACAAAAAGAACTAGAGCTTTTATTTTACCAAATGTTATTAAAACAACATTCCACAGACAGCGATGAATCACTGAGAGTTGCAGCAGTCATGTTAAGCTGGGGAATTTTCGGGGCTTCAGTTGATTGGCAACACAATAACACTGTGCCACCAGAAGAATATATAAAAACGGCTATTCCTTACGTTATGCACGGACTTGATTTCCTTCATTCAAGATGAACACCAAAAAAACAAGTTCGAAATCTCGAGTTACAAACTGAAACTCGAGATTTCGAACTTGTTGCTGTTCCCTCTAATTGTACAGATTTTAAAAGCAGATGATCTGTAAGTAAGGCTATTGGATATGTTGAAATAAGTCATCAACCACTTGTCCATTTGATCAGCCTCTTTTTTTTGCTCTTCAATTCGTTGTTCAATATTCTCTTTGACAGTTAAACGTAATTGAATATCGATAAAATACACTCCTATATTAAATAATGGATTCAATAAATTGAAGCGTTAACATCTCAGATTCTCAATTATCGTGGTAACTCAACTGAGTACCCACACTAAGATATGAACTTGCAATTATAAACCGATCGGTTTATAATAAAACAAACGGTATAGAGAGTGAGGCGATTCATGAACAAGTCCCCTTTCGTATGTCTGATCCAAATAGCTTGTGTATAAACAAAAATATAACAACTAATGGAGGTATTTTCCATGGCAAAAGTGAATGTAGGCGCTGAGAATGAACAAGCAATTGAACTCTATTATGAAGATCATGGTGCGGGAAAACCAATTATTCTGATTCATGGCTGGCCTTTGAGTGGGCGATCCTGGGAGAAGCAAGTTCCTGCCCTAATTGAAGCAGGCTACCGTGTTATCACATATGACCGTCGTGGATTCGGTCAGTCTTCTCAACCTTGGGATGGTTATGACTATGATTCATTTGCTTCGGATTTGCATAAATTGATACTTCACCTTGATCTGCGTGATGCCACATTAGTCGGATTCTCCATGGGTGGCGGCGAAGTTGCACGTTATGTGGGAACCTACGGCACAGAACGCGTTTCTAAAGCCGTATTTGCGGGAGCGGTTCCTCCCTATCTCTATATAACCGAAGACAATCCTCAAGGCGGATTGGATGATGCAACGATTGCAGAGTTCCAAAACGGGGTAAAAGCGGATCGGCTAGCATTCCTGGATGGTTTTACAAGCAACTTTTTCGCTGCTGGAGACCGCACAGATCTTGTGAGCGAACCATTCCGTATTTATAACCGTGATATTGCAGCTCTGGCTTCACCTAAAGGCACACTGGATTGTATTGCTGCCTTTGCCCTTACGGATTTCCGTCAGGATCTGGAGAAGTTCAACATTCCTACACTGGTTATCCATGGTGATTCCGATGCCATCGTGCCTTTGGAGGTGAGCGGACAACGTACTCATGAATCCATCCCTGGTAGCCGTCTGGTCGTTGTTGAAGGTGGACCACACGGTTTCAATGCGACCCATTCTGAACAATTTAATGCAGCATTGATCGAATTTTTGCAAGATTAAATTTAATTCGACTGATCATTTAGTTAAAAGAACAAAATGAAAGAACAAGCAGAACGCCTCCTATAGAGGAGAACGTCCTGCTTGTTCAAAATTTTCATAGGATATGCATATGAAGAATGAACACTCTCGTGATCATTGGTAATACACCAAAAGAGCCACTACGCATAAGATTGACGGCTACTTGGTACATTATGAATCTGAACCGATTCGAAATTTGTATTGAATTTCGGATGTAAACTTGCACTTATAAACCGATCGGTTTATACTGGTACAAACAGTTTAGAAAGCGAGGAAATCTAATGAATAATTTAACTCCCCCATTCACTCTTGAGACAGCAATCCAAAAAACGCGTATGGCTGAAGACAGCTGGAATAGCCGAGATCCTCAGCGCGTCTCACTTGTGTATACTGAGGATTGTTATTGGAGAAATCGGAGCGAATTTATAACAGGCCGCCAAGATATTGTATCTTTACTAACTCGGAAATGGGCCAAAGAACTGGAATACCGCCTGATCAAGGAACTTTGGTCATTTACGGATAACCGTATTGCCGTTAGATTTGCATATGAATGGCGTGATGATAGTGGCAATTGGTTCAGATCGTATGGAAACGAGAATTGGGAATTTGCTGAGGACGGCTTGATGCAGCGCAGATTTGCTTCGATTAATGACATGCCGATTAAGGAAGAGGAACGTAAATTTCATTGGCCTCTCGGCACGCGCCCCGCTGATCACCCAAGCCTAAGTGAGTTAAACCTATGACTCGTACTGTTTTTGAAAAAGCGGATGTCATCCCTCTCGTTGCTGAGGTATTTCGTGAATTAGGTTATGAGGGTGCATCTTTGAGTAAAATTACAGCCCGTACGCGTCTATCTAAAGGAAGCTTGTATTATTTCTTTCCGGGTGGAAAAGATGAGATGGCTGCTGAAATTCTTGCCCATATTGATCAATGGTTTATCAAGAACATTTTTGAACCGCTCGAAAAGAATGAACCCCGGGCAGCCATTGATCATATGTGGCAAGAGGTCGATACTTATTTTCAATCCGGTCAGCGTATATGCCTTATTGGTGCATTCGCTTTGGACGAAACAAGAGATCGATTCGCTGCTGTAATTCGGCAATATTTTATAAGATGGATTGAAGCCTTCAGCGCGGCACTAGTTCAAACAGGTATCTCTAAAGAGACTGCTGACCAAATTTCAGAGGAAACCATTTCCAGTATTCAAGGGGGATTAATTCTGAGTAGAGCTCTTAATGATGAATCCTTTTTTGAACGTACGTTGGCAAATCTGTCACAACGGGTCTCAACTCATGTTTCCAAAAGCAACTCTGCTAACTGACACAAAATTGTTTTAATAGGAGGTCAATATCATGAGCAATTTTGTCGCTGATCAATTGGGATTTGTTCGCCGTCAGGCAGTTGATTATGTGAGGGATATAGTTGACTCTGCCTCGGAAATCATTCCAACTGGTTTGAAAAACAATATAAAATGGAATCTAGGCCACATGTATGTAATACATGAGAAGTTCGCGTTCCAACTTTCTGGGGAAGAAACCAAATATCCTGCTCATTTTAGCAAGTTGTTTGATCCAGGAACTAAACCGTCTGACTGGAATATAGAGCCTCCAACGATGGCACAGCTAATCGACTTGTTAACTGAACAAATTGAAAGGGTTGAAACGATCCTTTTAGGCAAATTGAAAGAAGAAATCAATCCCCATTACAAGTCTTCTACAGGACTTACTTTTACAAATGTAGAACAATTACTGAGTTTTCTGATTTACCATGAAGCCATGCACTTTGCAACAATTAAAAATATCAAGAGCATTATTGACAGTTAGTAATGTCCCTTCATTAAAACAAACAAACCGACCTTACATTCTAATTAAATCGGAATAAGGTCGGTTTGTTTATAAAGTGCAAAAAGATAGTAGATTACAAACCTGGGTTAAAATTTAATGTAACGAGTTTAAGCAGCCTAAACATGATCAGGAGTTAAGAATTACGTTTGAGTGACACAATTGATCCTCCTATCAAAAAAGCAGCTCCGTCAGGAGCTGCCTCATGTTATGCCTTATCTTGTAATTGTATCTGTTTCCGCTAACCGGCCAGCTTACTCACCGTCCGGATAAGGATTGATCTTCTGAATCGTTCCGTCTTCGTTGTATTTCAGCTCGGAATATTTAACGCACCGCTTGTGGTTGACGCCTTCCGACAGGGAGCTGTCGTGATAGAACAAATACCACTTGTCTTCAACTTGCACAATGGAGTGGTGTGTTGTCCAGCCGATAACCGGAGATAGAATCTCGCCCTTGAACGTGAATGGTCCCATCGGATTCTTGCCGATCGCATATACGAGCTTATGTGTGGTGCCTGTAGAGTAGGACAGGTAGTAATATCCGTTATATTTATGCATCCACGGTCCTTCAAAATATCTCCGGTCCTCATCCCCCGCCAGAATCGGATTCCCGTCTTCATCGACAATTGATATCTCAGCAGGCTTGCCCTGGAAGGACAGCATGTCGTCGCTAAGCACGGCAACTTGCGGTCCAAGCGCCGGCTGGTCATGAGCCGGTCCTTCTGCATCTGGCACGAAGCTGCCAGTCTGCCACTTCTCCAGCTGGCCACCCCAGAGTCCGCCGAAATAGATGTATGACTGATTGTCGTCATCCACCAATACGGCCGGATCGATACTGAAGCTGCCTTCCATATAATTCGGCTGCGGCGTGAACGGGCCTGCCGGAGACTCTGATGTTGCCACACCCAGACGGAAGATGCCGTCATGGTCCCGTGCCGGGAAGAACAGGTAATAGGTATTGTTCTTGTAAGCGGCGTCCGGTGCCCAGAGCTGCTTGGAGGCCCATGGAATATCTCTCAGATGCAGTGCTTCACCGTGATCGACCACCGGGGAATCGAAGTTGTCCATTGAGAGAACATGGTAGTCTTCCATTTTATACTGGTCGCCGTTATCGTTGCTCGGCTCATCATGATCGAGGTCATGGGAAGGATAGATGTAGATTTTGCCCTCGTAGACATGGGCGGACGGGTCAGCAGTGAAGATGTGGGTTACGAGCGGCTGGTGAGGCTTAGGTAGTTGTTTTTGATTCATAAGGCATCTCCTTTGGTATTGGAATAATAGAATTACGGGGTTGAGTTAATTCATTCAATGCATCGTACCCTCTCTCAGCAATTAAAGCAAGCGCTTACAATATATGATGTAATTCTACACTCCCCGCTAGTTTTTTCCTATACACATACTAAAGGTCTTCCCCCGATAAAATATACAATTCCCACATAGAAATTAACTCTTTTTTCAATCGCAATATCTATATATCGTTCATGTGATAGATAGCAACAAAAAGTCGCCCCGCATAGCGGAGCGACTTTGAAGAAGCACTCATTAAAATTTATCGATTATATTTGGTTTAATCCATCGAATCGGTTACTGCCCCTTTGGAAGCAGATGAAACTAATTTGGCATATTTGCCCAGTACACCAGATTTTACTTTCAGTGGAGGTTGTACCCACGCTTCCGCTCGAGCGGCTAACTCTTCTTCTGACACCTCAACCTTCATCTCCTGGATGTCACTGTTAATGGTGATCATATCCCCATTTTGGAGCAAAGCGATCGGTCCACCTACCTGTGCTTCAGGTGATACATGGCCGACTACAAATCCATGCGATCCACCCGAGAATCGACCATCTGTAATGAGAGCAACTTTCCCACCGAGTCCTTTGCCTACGATGAGTGCTGTTACGGAAAGCATCTCTGGCATACCTGGTCCACCCTTCGGACCACAGTAACGTATGACCACGACATCGCCTTCTTTAATTTCATCATTCATAATCGCTACTGTCGCCTCATCTTCGCTATCATACACCTTAGTTGGGCCAGAGAACTGTTGTATCTTCATACCTGACATTTTTGCAACAGCGCCTTCAGGAGCGAGGTTTCCGCGAAGCACAACTAACGGTCCATCTGGCTTCAGCGGATTATCGAGCGGACGTATAATCTCTTGACCATTCGGAAGTGGAGCAGCTTCCGCTAAATTCTCCGCCAACGTTTTGCCTGTTACCGTGAGGCAATCCCCATGAAGTAATCCCTCAGCAAGCAATAGCTTCATTACCCCTGAAACGCCACCGATATCGTTCAAATCCTGCATTACATATTGACCACTTGGCTTCAGATCCGCCAAATGAGGAACACGCAGGCGAATGCGCTCAAAATCATCCAAAGTTAAATCGACTTCTACCGAGTGCGCAATAGCTAGCAGATGGAGAAATGCGTTAGTTGATCCCCCCAGAGCCATAACAACAGTGATCGCATTCTCAAATGCTTTCTTCGTCATAATGTCTCTTGGATAAATCTCTTGTTCAAGCAGTGAGATGACCTGTTTACCGGCTGCTTCGCATTCCGATGCTTTATCCGCTGAAATCGCTGATGTCGAAGAAGAACCAGGTAAACACATCCCCATTGCTTCTGCAGCGGCTGCCATCGTATTAGCGGTATACATGCCTCCGCAAGCGCCTGGACCTGGGCAAACACTGCATTCTACCTTATGCAACTGTTCATCTGTTATTTTGCCATCTTGATATTGACCAACGGCTTCAAAAGCGGAAACGATATCCACTTTTTTGCCGTCGAGATTACCTGGTTGAATGGTTCCCCCATATACATAAACGGAAGGAATGTTCATGCGTCCAATAGCCATCAGACATGCAGGTGTATTCTTGTCACAGCCACCGATTGCAACAACGCCGTCAAATCGCTCCGCTCCGGTCACAATTTCAATCGAATCAGCGATAGCTTCCCGACTTGGTAGCGAGAACAACATCCCGCCGTGCCCCATCGAAATTCCATCCGAAACGGTAATCGTATTAAAAATCAGTGGAGCACCACCGTTATCACGTGCGCCCTGCTTAGCTTGTACCGCCAAATCATTGATGTGCATATTACACGGCGTTACCTCACTCCACGTACTCGCTATTCCAATCATTGGCTTTTTAAAATCATCATCCTGAAAACCAACTGCACGCAGCATGGCTCTGTTCGGTACACGGTTAGCACCTTCACTGATTACCTTGCTTCGAATACGAAGATCTTTTTTATTCTCCATGTTTTTTATTCCTCATTTCAAAGTATTTCGTACAGTTCCTGCATCGGTCGGATAAAATTTTGTTTCATTAGTATGTGAGCATCATCGCTATTTTTGCCTTCAAAAGCTTTAATAATCAAATCATGCTCTTCCACTGAAGCTAGTGTAGCCGTGATGGGTTGTTTTAAAAACACATATTTAAATCGCCTAATGTGAATCTGTAGAGAGGCATTAAATGTGGCTACATAAGGATTATCTGAGAGCTCCACAATATAGTTATGAAATTGCTCATCCACCTCCATAGCCTGATAAACTTGTCCATTTTTAATGGAACTAGCAAATTCCAAATTTATGGATCTTAGTTTCTCGATCTGTTCTGAAACAATAATTTGGGCGGTGATTTCAGCAGCTAAAGCCTGAAGAGCAGCCATCGTTGAGTACATCTTGAAAATATCGTTTTTCTCAATATTCGTTACTTTTGTTTCTTTTCCTGGATGCATAGACACGAGGCCTTGAACTTCGAGCAACTGAAATGCCTCCCGAATCGGTGTCCGGCTGACTCCAAGCGATTCAGCCAATTCCGCATCCATAAGCTTTTCACCTGGTTGCAGTGTTCCATCAATAATCCATCGCTGAATCTGAGAAAACGCTCTTTCTTTTGCAGACATACGGGCGGGTAAGGCAAAATCTTTGGGAATTGGCATGGTTTTCATCCTCATTACAATTAATCTTATATGCAATATATCGCATACACGATTGAGAAGCAAATATTGTTTGATGACTAAAAGAAAAACCGTCCAATTCCAATAAGGATTTTGGGCGGTTTATGATTTTGCCTATTTCGCTTGAACTGACTATCTACACGCTGTTCTAAAATACATTGTGATTGCTCTCTCGATAATGCTTTCATAGTATCTTTGTCTTACCAATACCTGGATTTATTTATTGAGATGCTTGGTTAAGAGCTTTTAAAAATACCTCTGTTGGTTGTGCGCCGGATATCGCGTATTTTCTATCAATGACAAAGAAAGGTGCTCCTGTAATCCCTAATTGTTTTGCTGTAGCTTCATCTGAACGCACTTCGCTAGCATATTTGGAGCGGTCATGGAGAACTGCCATGGACTCATCTCTGTTCATTCCAACTGATTCTGCAATATCTGCTAATGTATCATAATCGCTAATTAACTTGGCGTCCGTATAATAAGAATAGAACAACTTCTCTGCTAATTCCTGATCTTTACCCACTGATTTGGCATATTGGGTTAAACGATGCGCATCAAACGTATTGGTGGGCTGTATTTGGTCGATATTATACACGAGCCCCATCATTGCTGCTTGTTTTTCAAGTTCAGCATGTGCCTTTTTCGCTTGCTCGATACTCATACCATGTTTCTCAGAAAGGATTTGATGCATACTTTTGCCTGAGTACATGGATGTTTGCGGATTAAGTTCAAAGCTTCTATATTCAATGACCACTTCATTTGGATGAGCGAATTGCTCCAATGCAGACTCTAATCGTCGTTTACCAATATAACAAAATGGACAAACATAATCCGACCATATCTCGATTTTCATTTTGAATTCTCCCTCACTAACCACCTTAATCGGTGAATACTTCATTTTTATTGAGTTTATTTGTTATAAATAATAGGCATTTTTCTAATCAATTGGTTGTCACGAGCAGCAGAATACATGAATTTGGCAACATTTTCTCTGGAAACAGACATTTTAGCCGATTGATCTCCAAATGAATAGTCATAAGACTGCCCTGTGTATTTAACATTGGGGTTAATAATTCGAACGACTGTCCAATCCATATTCGATGTTTTAATTATTCCTTCTATTTTCTTCATTTCTGCATAACCGTTCGGAAGGAGAACTTTGGCTAATACACCTGGAAGTATCGTGGACATGTTTTTCTTATCGTCATCTGATTGCAAAGCTGGCGTCGCAAGTGTAATGAACCTTTTTTTGTTATGTTTCTTCATAGCCTTAATTATCAGTTCGTGTCCGTCAGCAATCGGCGTGCCTTTAAGCTTTCGTGACATATCGGAGGCTGGCCCCAATGTGCTGATTACGACATCAGATTCGGCAACGGCTTTCTCGATGGTTGAGCTATTCGAAAGTTCCCCTTGTACAAGACTCAAATTTGGATGTTTGAGGCTGATTTTTTGGGGGTTTCTAACGTATGCCGTAACGAAATCTCCGTGATCTAATGCTTGTTGGGTCACAAGCTGTCCAATTGCACCAGTTGCACCAAAAACAGTGATATTCATATTCTTTCCTGTGTCTCCTCTAATATAAATTATTCAGCTTACACTTTATCTTCAGTTATAAACTCTTCTACTCTGTCTCTTTTGCTGTACATGTCGTACCAAATATCAGCGATTTTATCTTGAACTCCTGAATTTGGCTGCATCCAAATTCCGATCGAAAGGTGACCTGCATAAACTCCTTTGTCAGCTAGTTCGCTGTTCAAATTAAAGATATAATTACGAAGTCCTGAAATTGCAATGCCGACATTACCCATCATCGGTACCGGGTGTACTGAAGCACCTCCCGTTGTAAATAACAGAGCACCGCTTTGCTTATCCAACATATCCGGAAGCACTTGTTTAACACTTGATAAAGCACCTAAAACATTATATTGAAATTGGTATAATGCATTTTCTTCAGTTACATCTAGTGTTGGCGCTACTGAGTCAAAGCTCGGCGTTGGACTGTATTCAAGAACATCAATAAATCCGTATTTCTCTTTAATAGCAGCAAATGCCATCTCAATTTGTTCTTTATTTAATATGTCCGCTTGAAATGAAGCAGCTTCGATTCCCAATTGTTCTAATTCAATAACTAGTTGGTTCAACTTTTCTTCATTTCGTGCAATAAGCGCTACGCGGAATCCATTTTGTCCGAATTTCTTTGCAATGGACATCCCTAAACCTGCTCCTGCTCCAACAATCGCTATCGTTTTCATCTAAAATCTCTCCTTTAATTAAAGTTAATTATCAACCAGATAAATAATGGTCAATGTGTTGTATATTTATCTTTTGTTTATTATGATAAATAAAAGGTCAGCATTCAATGTTTAATAATTTTGATTTTGAGAGATAAAATACAGTTTCAACTTAAATGTCGTATATCTAACAAAAAAAGTTAAGGGAATGAGCCATAATGAGCAAAAAAATCGATTTACGTATCCTTCGCTCCAAACATTCGATAAAAAAGGCGTTTATAGAACTTCTTAATGAAAAAGGGTACGAAGGAATTACGATTCAAGATATAGCCGATAAGGCGATGATTAACCGAAATACCTTTTACCTTCATTATCAGAACAAACCCGATTTGTTAAACGTATCTATGGACGAATTATTAGAAGAACTAAAGAGTACACTCAATCTTTGTTCGAGCAGCAAATCTCCTATAAGCGGCTCTATGCTTGAACAACTAATGCAAACCATACTGGAGAAAATTAAAGGCAATATTCCCTTTTATAAAGCATTGTTACTTGATGAGAATAGAATTTATGGGTTTCAATCAAAGATGGAGGAAATTATAAAAAATACAGTGGAAGATGGCTTGGATAATATGCCCCTTCAGATTTCAAAGGAATTATTACTTCAATATATCGCATCTACTTTTATGGGCATTGTAATATGGTGGGTTAAAAATGATTTTTCTTATACCCCAAGTGAACTTGCTTCTCAATTCGGAAAAATTCTCACTCACGGACACTTAAAAGCCGCAGGTATTCCAATAGATGATGAGTGATAAATGCTTGCGAACAGTAGCTGGGTAGATATCACAGAAAAGGAGCCCCTCGAATGACGGCTCCTTTTCTATGACTGCACTTTTAAAAAATAATATTGTACGCTTGAAGATAAATCAAAACATCTCCGCTCTTCGCTTTACCACTATCCTGCCCGTTAGCTTAATGGAATTGATAAATTTCGTAATTAACATGTTCTGTACCTTCAACCCAGCCTTATTTCTACTCGCTCTGTACTGTAAGTTTACAATAACATTAAGCTTTGCGAAGCATTTGTCTCTCACTTAACTGTGATAGCATATCTTTCGTCATGGTCTTTAAGTCGTAGCGGGCATGAAATCCCCATTCTGTTCTCGCAGCTGTTGCATCCATGGAGTGCGGCCAACTATCGGCAATTGCCTGTCTCTTCGGATCAACATCATAATCCAGGATGAATCCGGGAATCTCTTCCCGAATCGCGGCAGCGATCGCTTCTGGATCGACGCTCATTGCGGTGACATTAAATGAGTTTCGATGTATCAAACAGGATGAATCCGCTTCCATTAAATCAATGATGGCGTTCAGCGCATCCGGCATATACATCATGTCCATATTTGAGTCTTTGGCGATATAAGATGTATACCGACCACTCGTCACAGCTGCATAGTAAATTTCCACCGCATAATCCGTCGTTCCTCCGCCGGGAGGCGTCATATAAGATATCAAACCCGGGAATCGCAGTCCCCTGGTATCAAGACCATATTTGTGAAAATAATAATCACAAAGCAGTTCGCCGGACACCTTGTTCACGCCGTACATCGTATTAGGCCTCTGGATCGTATCCTGCGGGGTATTATCTTTCGGAGTCGAAGGGCCAAAAGATCCAATGGAGCTCGGAGTGAAAAATTGGCAACTGAGCTCCCTGGATATTTCAAGTGCATTCATCAATCCGCCCATATTCAAATTCCAGGCAAGCAGGGGCTTCTCCTCTGCCGTAGCCGAGAGTAGCGCAGCCAAATGCATGACGGTATCTACTTCGTACCGCTTGGCGATTTCAAACATCGCTTTATCATTTGTCACATCCAGCAGTTCGAATGGCCCGGATCGGGTGATCTCGTGGGATGATGACCTGAGATCCGTAGCAACAACGTGATCCGCACCATAAATCTCACGTAATTTAACAACTAACTCAGAACCGATCTGGCCCAGTGCTCCGGTCACCAATATCTTCTTCATAGACATTCCTCCCGAAATAGTCTCCCGCGAATGTAGCTAAATCAGCTTCATTTCTGTGCCAACTTTCTCATAAACGGAGATCACCTGTTCGAGCATCTCCTTAGTATGGGCTGCTGTCGGCATGTTGCGTATTCTTCCGGTTCCCTTCGGGACTGTCGGAAACACGATGGCCTTAGCGTAAACGCCTTCTTCATAGAGCCGTTTGCTGAACTGTTGGGTGGTTACTTCATCGCCAATGATACAAGGGGTGATCGGTGTTTCACTTTGACCTACATTATATCCAAGCCTGCTCAATCCATTTTTCAAATGATTGCCGTTCTCCCACAGCTTTTCAATCAGCTCCTTGTCATTCATCAAAATGTCGATCGAAGCGCTACAGGAAGCGATTGCAGCCGGAGGTAGCGATGTGGAGAACAGAAACGGGCGGCTTCTCAGCTTCAACCATTCGATCAGTTGTTTTTTTCCCGCCACATAACCGCCGACAACGCCAATTGCCTTGGAAAGAGTACCTATTTGAAAGTCGATACGGTCGGACAATCCAAAATGCTTCACGGTTCCTGCACCTGCTCCGAGAACGCCCGAACCGTGGGCATCATCCACATAAGTAATCAGATCGAATTCTTCTGCTATTTTCACGATTTCGGGCAGCTTTGCTATATCACCATCCATGGAGAAAACCCCGTCGGTGATGACCATAATTTTATGGTACTGACCGGATTCCTTGGTCTCTTTCGCCAGCCGTCTTAAATCATTCATATCCGAATGCTTAAAGCGAATTACCTTGGCTCTCGACAGGCGGCAGCCATCAATAATGGAAGCGTGGTTCAGCTCATCGGATAAAATCGCATCAAGTTGGTCCATTACCGCGGATATCGCAGCCATATTGCAGTTAAATCCCGATTGATACACGATAACGGCTTCCGTTTGTTTGAAACGGGCCAGTTTTTCTTCCAGCTCAATATGAAGATCCATCGTACCATTAATTGTTCTCACAGCCCCTGCTCCTGCCCCGTATGTCTGCGCCGCCTTAACAGAAGCATCAATCAGTCGGTAATCTGTTGCCAAGCCCAAATAGTTATTAGAAGACAAATTGATTAGGGACTTTTCGTCAATACGAATAACAGGACCATTTGCACCCTGCAGTGTATCGATGGAGTTATATAGACCTTTATTCTTTAAATCTTCGATGTTCGAACTTAAAAATTGGTCCAATGCTTGACTTGACATTTGATTCCCTCCTTAATATACGTTTGTCCTTGTACAGGAGACATGTCATTATGCGAAAAAACCTTGTTGTAAATGGTGTTTTACTGATTTCAATGTAGCATCTTTTTTGTTTATTGTACACATGTGGAGGACAAAAATTAAAGAAATACGCAAATATACATAGTGATTATTCCCCCTTCACCGGAAGTAATCGCTATTAAATTTTTGTTTATATCTTTTAATTAATCGATTTTCCCCAATGCAAACGGGTCCTTAAGTGCCAACGCAATGAGATGACTTCGAAGGGAAGCGCTTGCCGAAGTTAGGCTCTCCTGACCACATAGATATTCACCTAATCGGAAAAAGGAATATATTCTTGTCCATTTCGGTAATCGGTAGAAGTTCTTGTCTTTGATTCGGGGCAAGAACTTCTACCGATAACATAAAAAAGCCGCTAAAATAGCGACTTCAATTCAATGGGATCATGTTCTTGTCCCTCGACACTTGTTTCGTTGATTTATTTCCTTTTAGTCATTGAATGATCCTGCTCGATAGTTAAAATAAAAAGCAGCCAATCACATTGATCAGCTGCTTTTTTCATATTATTGAGCTAACGTTTCCCGTCTTACTATACTCTATAACGTAAAGTTATATGGAGGCAGTACTACTCATATTCTAAAGAACTAACTGTATGGATTAAGAATCGCGAGTATCTGATGATCCTCCCATTTTCCATTAATATGAACATTCTGTCGAGCAATACCTTCTTTTTGAAAACCAACCTTCTCAAGCACTCGAATTGAGGCGATATTATGCGTCATTGCCCCTGCTTCAATTCTATGTAATTTTAATTTATTGAAGCCATAGTCAACGACTAACCGAACAGCCTCAGTTGTGTAGCCTCTACCGTTACTTTTTTGATCTAAGTCGTATCCGATGTATGCACTTTGAAGTGGGCCCCGCATCACGTGGAAAAGGCTTACCGTCCCCACTAACATATTATCGGTGTTTGTGAAGATTCCAAAATTATATGCTTGGTCATTTTTTCTAGCTTCGACCTGCTTTTGAATATACTTAAGCTGTCCTTCTATCGTATAGAAATCGTCGGTGCGTATCGGTGCGTAGATTTCAAAAAAATCACGGTTTTCTTTCTGCAACTGGAGTAGTCCAGCAGCATCATCGACGGAAATATCCCTAATATGTATGTTGACGCTTCTCAAAGTAAGCACTCCTCTTATAAATATTTGTGTAAATGATAGCATAGGTACTATTCAAATTCAAAAATATAATCCCGTTAAATTTAAAACTAACCTGCCCATTAAACTGAGAATTTTAAGAGTTTTAGAATCCAAGACATCAAGCAAATTAAGGGATTTAAATATGCTCTTGTCCATTCCGGTAATCGGTACAGATAAAATAAAAAAGCCGCTAAATTAGCGACTTAAGTGGAAACATGTTCTCGTCTCGCGACATTCGGTCAGTGCTGCCGAGTATCTTCGCTCAGTTGATTACATTTCAGCAAAACTGCAACCGATCCCCGGTCGTATTATATTCCTCTCCATTTGGTGCATTAGCTTTCTTAAGATCAGACGTTCTTCCTCAGAAATGGAGTGAAGCAATTTTGCTTGTTGCTCCCTCCATTTTTTATTGACTGGTTGCTCTAATTCTTTCCCTTTTTCGGTCAGATAAATACGCATGACTCGCGCATCTTGTACATCCCGTTTGCGATATATAAATCCATTATGCTCCAGTGATTTAACCATATTTGTTACTGTTGGAGGCTCACATTTTAAGTGTTCACATAGCTGCATCTGTGTTACGCCGTCACCTGTCCACAGACGATAGAGCAAATTATCCTGCCCTACATAAAGATTAAGTTCCCGCAGTGATTCACTATAATTACGACGCATTTGGGAGGAAATCCGATCTAAAGACTGTCGAATGTCACAGTCTACTGCATCTGTCATATATGATCCCTCCCTTTAAACTGATTAATATTAAGCAAACTAAATGTATCACGACGTTATTTTAGGAGTCAATTCACTTTCAAGTCAAACACCCAGGTGCTAAGGACATCATTTCTAGCAAATATCTCTCTGGGAACCGTACTGCATGTGACCCAAAATTTCAAAAAAACGACAGATAGACATTATTGCGTGTCCTCATCTGCCGCTTCTTCTATATTAGTATCCGAGTTATTGATTTAGGAATTATACATTTCTCTATTTAGGTTGACGATTTCTTTATGCGAATATCCACCAGAAGCCGCGATCAGCTTCTCCATAACTTTGTCCCGCAGAAATGGGGCTTGTTCTTTTTTGGCCTTTTGAAGTGCTTCACTTAATTCCTCTTGGGTTAGTTCTGTGCAATATGCTGGTGTTCCTGGCTGCTGTCTCCATGAATCATTTAAACTCCCGCTATCCACTGTATCGAAACCTAATTCACTGACTATGCTCATAATTGTTTGCTTTTGCTGAAGATCATCACCGGCAATAGCTGCCGCAATGCGATGACTGCTTCCTTCCGGTGTACCCTCATGTTCTAAAGTATAGGCTAACAAATTATTAAAAGCTTTGATAATTGATCTGCCTAATTGTTTTGTAACCCAGACACTTTCAACCATCCCATTCTCGATGTCATCAATTTTCACTCCCATTTGAGGATAGTAATTGGAAGTGTCGACTACAATAACTTCATCCGCCGCTTTTTCAACTACACTACGAATATTAGGCAGCGCATGAAGAGGAATTGATATAATGAGAACATCAATATTGGAAATGACATCCTCTACCTTTACAGGTATTGCGTTAATAGGTTTCCCTTTCAACCGTTCTATATCACGAGCATCTGCAATTTTCACATCGTGATTATTATTTACCAACTTTTTCGAAATAGATAATGCAATGGGTCCTGCTCCGATTATTCCAAATCTCATTTTTTTGCTCCCCTTTTTGATATTCCATTTTGTGAGTCATGTTACCTCATAGCATAGTTCTTCATTTTAATTGTTTGATAAGGTGTGCCGTGTTACTTTTTAGCAAATCCTTGTTTGTTCAAATAGTCCATCATTTGAGGTAGGATACTTCTTTGTAGATGATCCTGAATGTGGTCACTCCATCCTGTTACTTTTTTGACTGTGAAAGGAGCTCTTACCGGACGATTCTCATAGTATTTCAACATGGTTTCGTCATAGCTAGCCATTATATCTTGATCGAGTGCCTGATACTGATTTTCAAGTAAAACCATAGATTGAGGCAGACGAGGTTTCAGTTCAGGTTTATCTCCCGTGGGACTGCCTATGCATAATCCCACCAAGGGAATCACATAGTTCGGTAAGCCCAACAAGTCTGATAATTCCTCAATATTAGCTCTGACCGCACCAATAAAAACACCGCCTAGTCCCATGGATTCAGCCGCAGTTAATGCATTTTGTGCGTCGAGCCCGGCATCGAATGAACCAATCAAGAGGAATTCAATATATTCGATATCTACATCCGGAGCAATTTGATGGTTTCGGTTAAAATCCGCACAAAAAATCCAAAACTCTGCCGCCTCTTCAATATAAGGTTGATCAACACAAAGTTTTCTCACCTTTTTTCGTAGAACCGGATCAGTGATACGAACAATGGACACGGCCTGCAAAAGACTGAACGATGAAGTTTGATTGGCGGCCTTAAAGATCGCATCGACTTGTTCCTCTGCTAAGGGTTGCGATGTGTACGTACGATACGATGTGTGATTATGAAGCAACTCAAGTGTGTGATTCATGTAATCTCTCCTTTATT
This sequence comes from Paenibacillus sp. CB74, assembly GCF_055687625.1. NCBI lineage: Bacteria > Bacillati > Bacillota > Bacilli > Caryophanales > Paenibacillaceae > Paenibacillus > Paenibacillus sp. CB74. The sequence continues at coordinate 1,632,082 of NZ_CM146009.1, forward strand.
TGTTTATTTCAATACCCGCATCCCATATTCGTATGGAACGCCCATGTTCTCTCGAAGGGTTTTTCCTTCGTATTCAGTGTGAAACAAACCACGTTTCTGTAAGATAGGCACAACCAGCTCTACAAAATCCGCAACGCCATCAAAAGCTATATCGGGGACGACCGAAAAGCCGTCACAAGCTTCAGCCAAAAACCATTCTTCTAAAAAATCAGCAACTTGTGTGGGTGTTCCTGCAACGACAGGATGATAATTAATGACCCCATGGGCAAGAACATCGCGAATGGATAGCCCTTGCTGCAGTAATTGCAAAGCTTTTGGTGATCTTGGGTCCATTGGATGAGCATATGCATGTTTCAACAAGTCAGGAGGTACTGGTTTATCAATATCTATCGAGTTTACCGACAAGGCTAAACCGATCATAGAACCGAGATAACTTACCCGACTAGGAATCTCCTGAGGATTAAAGCTCATAAGCTGTTTTCGACGGTTCAAGGCTTCTTCTTCGGTAGATGCCAGCGAAAACATAAAACCAGCAAACATCTTGATATCATCAGGTTCTCGCCCAAAATGAACGGCACTTTGCCGAATCGCTTGTCTTTGTTCACGAGCAGATTCGATATCATAGGGATTCGCGTACACGCCCGAGGCATATCTCCCAGCTAATTCTAATCCCTCACCTCCTCCTCCCGCTTGGAAGATAACAGGTTGGCCTTGTGCAGAAGGGGGAATTGGCAAAGGACCACGAGATGCATAATATTGACCTTGAAGGTTTATTGGCTTGATTTTGTCCATATCAGCGAATTGCCCTCCCTCTACATCAAGTGTCCAAGCATCGGACTCCCAACTCCCCCACAAAGCCTGAACAATTTGTATACTTTCATGTGCTTTGTCATACCGCTCTTTACGGTTGGCAACTTTGGCACCAAAATTTGCAGCAGCTGAGGGGTCGGATGTTGTAACCGCATTCCACCCTACACGTCCTTGACTAATTACATCCAGTGCTTTGAACTGACGCGCAATGTTGTATGGATAGTTGAATGTCGTAGAGAGTGTAGCAACAAGTCCAATGTGTTTCGTTTCTCGGGCTACGGCCATTAGAGCCAACGTTGGATCCATTGGGAACGCAGGCGTCTGAGGGCCTAAGTTCACAGTTAATGAAGGAGTGTCGGCAATAAAAATCATTTGAAACTTCCCTTTTTCGGCTATCTTCGCCCGTTCTACATAACTATCTATATTTGTATAAGCTGCTGGGTCAGTGCCAGGCACTCTCCAAGCGCTGAATTCACCGCCGTATCCCGAAACCATCTGTAGAGCCAATTGCATCTTCTTATTTTGTTGCATATAATTCTTCTCCTTCATTCATTCCATATAAGCAAGTAGTGGATTTACAATACACAATTAATTTAATAGTCTAGCTTGCTAACGATGACATTGAAAAATATAATAATTACTTAGCATGCTAAATATATAACTAAAAAATAATATTATGTTATAAAACAAAATTAAATTGTCTTGGTTGTTGACCCAATCTTAAGTGTGTTCGTTTGTTTTGCAAAGAGGGCAATATAAATGAACATAGTACATCTTTCTGTACCTATAGAATAGGAGTGATATCAATGCGGGTTTGTAATGAAGGATTTGAGCAAGAGTTCATCGATGGAAATAGTGATATGTACGCGATAGCCTTTACGCAAAATGTTCTTTCCGGACGATGGAAGTATTTTATATTATGGTATCTAAAAGATGAAACACGTCGCTATTCGGACATCAAAAAATTCCTTGGGGATCTTTCTCAAGGCTCACTTACCAAGCAACTTAAGGAATTAGAGAATGATGGCGTTATTCAACGTGATATTTATCCGGAAGTTCCTCCACGAGTCGAGTACTCGTTGACAGAAAAGGGAATGAAGTTACTTCCAATTCTTGAAAAGATGGAGGACTTCGGTAAAGAATTCGGTTGAAATTTAGCAACTTGATCCGGTTGCCTTGAAATATACGATTGGGAATGTCTGACACCATAGCTAAAGGCTAAAGATTTTAATTTCTGTGCATGACTCTATTTTACACAATGAAAAATAAAGGATCGATTTTTAGAATTTGCGTGTTCAAATTCCCAATCGCCATATGTTTCAATTTCCGAAAACCCTGTTTGTTTCAGCGACTCATCCAATTCTCCTTGATTTCGAAATCTGATCTGCATTTTTTCATGAACTAGGACTTCGTCTGTTTTTGTATTTTTCACAGTTTCATAAAAAGTATAGATATCTCCCTCAAACCCTTCATATTCTGTATAGATTTCGAGAGGGTCTCCACTTCGCATATCTTTAGCCAAGTCAGGAGTCTTGTCCTTCTCCCACTCTTCCCACACTTTTGCCAAAGGGTTTCTAATATCAAAAATAAAGTGACCGCCAACGTTTAGGGATCGAAATACGTCTGAGATTACTTTCTTCCAACTATCATCTGTAAGAAATACCTGTGCAACATTGGCAGTCATAATAACCGCGTCATTGGTATTGATTTGTAAATTTGAGCTATCTCCTACAATCCAATTCACTTTGTCTGCATTATCTTTAATTCTCGCTACTTCAATTGCTTCTTCATGGGGATCAATAGCTGTAATTTTATAACCGTACTGAACAAGATGAGTCGTCCATCTTCCTGTTCCGCAGCCTAAGTCAACGATAGACTCTACTTTTAATATATTTGGTAAGGCAAGGAAAAACTCGTCGTCTTTTCCCCAATGGTTAATCTGGTCATATACAAATGGAATCATAGATGTTGTTCCCACTTTCTGTAGCATTTTTACTAGTTCATCAGATAAGAAATGATTTAGTCAATTAGAGTCAAAGAAATTGTTAATTGATCTATGAATTACCTCTCACTTCGTACGGATTTATGATTAAATGCGTCCACAAATAAAAAGCGCCCCGAGCAATCGCCCGGGACACTTTTATTTATAAGTTTATTTCCAATTATTTTGAAGACCACAGTTCCATACGCTGAGCATATTTCTCGTTAATGATATCTTCCACTTTCTCATCGCCAGCCTTCTTCATATCCTCCAGCATCTTGTCAAATACAGTGTTGGCTTCAGCTTCACTTGGAGCAATAATGGCTCTCGTAATACTCTGATCCATATATCCTTCACCTTCTGGGGCGGTCAGTGCTTGAGGTGTTAGCCCATCCGGATTCAGGTTATCATACTGCGCTGTATCCCGAACGGAATCGCCAAGACTCTTAATGGCCAGTTCATCCACTTCACTACGATGGAATGTGACTGCCATAACATACGGCTGTCCATTCGGCTCCAGACCATTTTTGATAAACCATAACCATTTACGAACGCAGCTTTTTTTCTAATAGGTTCGTCAAGCATATAAGGGATATGCGTAGTTCCCTCAAATAATGTCTGTTTGAACTCTTGATTAGGAACTGAGTGAAAGAGTCGAACGCCCAGCACATCTTTCCGTTCTTCTAGATCATCGTATATACCCAATAACGGAATTCGTTCCATGCTCTGGCCTCGCCGTCCTGAATGAATTCGATTCGAATATGCAGCTCCTTTTTTCCTCTGGTATAGGATTCAGGGATTACAAACTCATCATCCAACCATCGTTTATAGGGATTTCGGTCCGCCGTGTACCACGTTCTTTCTGTTACTTTCACCCCATCTACATGAACGAAGGCCCGTTGTCTGCCTGTGATCTGATCACACCGCCGCCGCATTCTTACGCCTCTGTTGTCCTCCCTGATACGGATTGTGAATTCACTATAACCATCTGTCTCATGACCTCTATCACGAATTATGATATCGTCTTGATCCCCTTCATAAGCTGAATCCAGAGTATAGTAACCGCGGCTGCCTTCTGTTTTGTAATCATGGTTCCTCTCCGATAAGGGATCGCCAATATCCATTTCGTCCGTCAGAACCATTCCCGGTTCGTCCACACCATAGTAGAACAGAATGCCTGAATGTTCGAGATACTGATTGTTATACTCGCCTGCTTCGATACCAAATACGAGCTCCGTCTGAAAGGGATACCAGTCACCGCTGCACATTCTGACCATGGACCATGGGTTGTCAGGGATTCCGTCATAGGCGCTGGATGGATTACATTCAGGCGGCGTGGGAAATCCCCAACCATAACATACCCAGCTCTCGGAACCGTCGCTTTCAACTTGTGGTGTCGCATTGCCGTCAATGTGGATACGGACATCGCCTTCACAGCTGATAGTACCTGGTTTACGGGTAAAGCCTGTTACGTGTCCAGCCACCATATGTCCTTTTCCCTTGATTTGACCGATGATGCTGTCAGACCCTTCTGTTGCCAAACGTTCATAATATTTCGATGTGCGAAAATAACCGGTTCGACCCTTCTCATAAACCGCGTTTCGCTCTGCTGTAAATTCAATGTGTAATTCGGATAACAAGGCGTCACGGTTTCCTTTGTTCACCAGTTCAATTACCGCATGCTCCCAGTACGGCATGGAGAAATAGTTATAGAATAATCCGTCCCTTCTTCTTCCATGCGACAGTACACCGACAGGATTGAATCCAAGCTCGTTGCCAAAGAATACACCTATGGGGCACCAAATATCCGGTTGTTCATGTTTATCCCAGCTTGCTTTGATCCAGAGGTGTTGCAGGTCTTCGGATGCAAAGGAGTGGGGATCGAACGCAGCGCTTATCGAGGCGATACTGCCTTGACCCACCTCTTCCAGAATGGTTCGTTTCTCTCCTGCTTTAACGGCCAGCATTTCGTAATATCGGGATTTGCATATCACGGCTGTTTTGGGATCTTCACCAACCCGAGACCACATTTCGATCAGCGGGGCATAGTTTTCTTTTCCGGTGAACGTAGATATTTGATCAGAGTCATCATAGGAATGATAAACGACATGGCCCCAACCGCCATCCCCTTTGGCTGCTCCTTTTAGTTGAATATCCGAAGTAATCCTGCATGATTTCTTGAAAGGCATAGGCACATAACTTCGAACGACGCGTATCGGTCCACGCCCATTGTCCTCGGGTCCAATATAAACGTCTGCCAGTGGAGTTACGAAAGGAAATTTACTCCCGAATTCGGAGGCCTTAATTACAAATTGGGGCGTATCTTCGCCATCAAAATAAAAAGAAAAGGTCGGTTCCGGACTCTCGGGATAACGGTGTTGGACAAAATTATAGATGCATCCTGGACCGCAATAATCAAAAATCACCCATTCCTCCTTGTCCTTATAAAGCCACCAATCCCAGTCCGCATTGCGTCCTTGCTTGTCGATGCTTCCTTCATAGTGAACCTGCACGCGGTCTTTTAGTACAGGAAGCAAGTCGAACCTCTCCATATTGCCAATCCCTTTAGGCTGTAAATGGGTCGTCATATGTCTGCAACCTCCGAGTCATTAGATGAATACCTTCCAAAGTCACTAATTATTTCCAATCCTGTCATCCTCTCTGCTCAGCCATACAACGGGCCATATGCAGCACAAGCACGATAGTCTGCACCCTCATGATCTTTTGTGCCAAATGCTGTCCAGGCGCTGGGCCGGAAAATGCGCTTTACTTCAACATTGTGCATGTTAACCGGAATGCGCAGTATGCTCGCAAGTGTAATCAAGTCGGCTCCGATATGGCCATAGCTTACAGCACAATGGTTCGAACCCCAGGCTTCCATCACGCTGTAGACGTCATCAAATATCGGATCACCTGCTACCCGATTCGGGACAAACCATGTTGTTGGCCACGTTGGTGTCGTTCGCAGATCCAGTCGTTGATGCACTTCCTCTGGCAACTCCAACGTATACCCTTCCGCAAGCTGAAGCACCGGCCCCAGCCCTGCTATGAGGTTAATGCGTACCATGGTGACGGGCATCCCCCCACGCGTTGTATAATCGGTAGAATAGCCTCCGCCTGCAAATTGGTCCATATAGGTTGGTCGCCAGCTAACCGCATTGAGGCAGGCATGAACATCCTGCTCATCAATCTCCCAGTGAGGCTTCATCGCAGGCTGATCGTCGCGAAGCTGCTCCCCCGTTCCATCAAGCGCCGCCGGTCCCGAATTGATCAAATGTATGAACCCTGCCGCAGCCAAGCCATCCGGTTGCCAGTCTGTCACGCGTTTCACAGCTTCCGGACTCCAGAATGCACGAACATCGGCAAAAATCTGGGCAGTATGCGACAAATAGTGATTGAACAACATGGTGATGGCGTTCAGATTGTCGTTTTCGGTGGCGACCATATAGGGTTCGCGAATGCCATTCCAGTCGAATGAACTGCATAGAATCGCTTCAAGCACATCTGCACTGGGAAGGTGATCGGTCCATTCACGCTGTCCCTGGAACCCGGAAGCAATGGCGTTATAACCATACGCCTCCTCTTCGTATCCCATTTCGGCCAGTTTGGGATTGCCAATCATCAGATCACGCACAATCAACGTCATGCGAATAGAAGTTTTCCAGTTCTCCTTTTTGCTCTCTGGATCAATTTGAACCGACTCCGGATTGGGATCAGGCCCTTCCTTGCAATGAAGATCGGCCCAAGCCATAGCTGAGTGGAATTCCTGCTCGTCATAGATTTGCTTCTCCAGCCTGCGCGTAACCTCAGTCATGTCCACATAGGCATTGCGCATACCCAGATAACGCTGGTAGAAATCTTCGTCTACAATACAACCTGCGATGCCCATGGAGACGGAGCCGATCGACAGATAGGATTTTCCTCGCAGCAGTGCAGCAGCCAGACCCGCACGAGTGAACCGGACCAGTTGATCCCGAACATCCTCTGGCAGTTTGCGTTCCTCCAGATCCTGAATATGTCTGCCGTAGATTTTGAAAATGGGCAGGCCTTTCTGATTATGCGCCGCATGCAGCGCAGCCAGGTAGACCGCACCGGGGCGTTCAGTGCCATTGAATCCCCAGACGGCGTGCGGCAGGGTTGGGTCCGTTTCCATCGTTTCAAGTGGATAACACCAACCGTTTGCAACTGTGACCAAGACCCCGACGCCTTCCTTCCTGAACTGTTCAGCACAACGGGCTGCTTCGCTCATTCCGGAGATGCATGTATCAAAGATGACAACCTGCACTGTTGAGCCGTCCGGGTTTCGGAGAACGGAGGTAATCGCAGCAGCAGCTTCGTGCGCCAGTTCCATCGTGCTTTCAGCCAGCGTAGCCTTTACAAGCTTGCGGCGATCCACGATTGGGCGAATGCCGATCTTTGGAAATCCGCTCTCATAACGATGCTTCATATCCGTCATCTGTATTTCCCCTTTGCTTCATATTTTATCGGATCGTATCGATAGGGACGGAGAAGATGTGTTGTCCCGGGTTCAATGTGTGAGAACGGCGTAGATTGGCGGCGTTTACCATATCAGGAGGCACGACAAATGTGGCTGTAGTTCCTTCAGGGATCGTCACCTCCATGTGCAGACCTGCCTCGTCTTTTTTCCATGCTACCGCAATGGTTCCATGTGCCGTCCTGAGCGAAGCACTCACCCTTTCCAACTTGGAGGGAATCATCGGCTCAATCCATATTTTTTCGTAACCGGGTGAGTCGGGCCTAATACCAGCCAGCCGCGTGTAAAAAGAAACGCTGATGCCCCCGAACATGGCGTGGTCATGGGAATGCATGCCACCTTTCTCGCTCCATTGCTCCCAGAGCGTCGTTGCTCCGCGCTCAATCTGGTATCCGAACCCGGGATATTCCTTTTTGCTCAGAAGCTCATAGGCAACATCGATGTATCCGTAGTCCGCCAGCACGTCAATCAGATATCTGGTGCCATAGATACCGGTATGAAGATGACCGTCGTGTTCCCCAATAGCTTCCACAAGCCGTTTTGCGGCTGAGGCCCGCTCTTTGACCGGCACCATGCCAAAAGCGAGCGGCAGAAGCTGAGCGGTCTGGGAACCGCTGCTGTAAACGCCGTTCCCCACGTCCCATTTTCGATGAAAGGCCTGGTTGATATCCCGAGCCAGCGTCGAATAATGTTCATGATCTGCGCTCAAGCCCAGGATCAACGCCGTTTCGGCAACAATGGACGTGATTTTGTAGTAAATACTTGTATTCACCAGTTCGACTTCGTGAAAGTAATTTTCCCAACCATCATCATTGGGAGGACACCAGTCCCCAAAGCCCTCCTTCACCTGATGGTCTGGCCATAAGTGATGCAGATGGTCAATATATGCTTTCATGGACGGATAACGCTGGCGTAAAATATCCAGATCGTTATAATGCTGATAGAGACGCCAAGGAAGAAACACTTTGTCCCCGCTCCAGTCCGGGTTGGTCATGCTTTCTTCAATATCTCCGAGCCATTTGCGATAATAATTCTGCATATTGAAATGGTGCATGCCGGCTTCCTCAACAACAGCAGAATCCATGAGACAAGGCGTACGTTCATCTCGCTGACAGCAGTCCGTGGGTATGCTGACCAGATTGTTGAGGTATGACCAGCGAATATTACTGTAGAGCTGATTGAGCCCTTCATCTGAACATTCAAAGCTGCCTGCCGGCTCTACGTCTGCATGAATGGGAATGGCCTGAATGGAGAGATGATCTGTTTCACCGCTGACTTCCACATAACGGAAGCCGTGATACGTGAAGCGAGGTTCATAACGTTCTTTCGCCTCTCCACGGAGAATGTATGTGTCGGTTGCTTTGGCATTTCGATTCGTCCAGGGATCAATGTTGCCTTGTTCATCGACTAGCTCGCTGTATCTCAACTGCACTTGACTGCCTTCCGCTCCTGTTACCTGAATGCGAACCCACCCTGCCATGTTCTGACCAAAATCGTATACGCCCACGCCCGGACGTGGCCTGAATACAGCGATGGGCTCGATCGGGTTGTGAGGTACAACAGGAGGTTGGATGTTCGCTTCAAGCTTGCCGACAGGTGGTTCGGCAGTTACAGCCCTCGACCAATTTCCGTTTTCAAGAAATCCCGGTTGATCCCAACCGATGTACTCCTGTCGTGCATCATAGGACTCTCCGTCATAGATATCATTCGAAAGTATCGGGCTTGACGCGAATGACCAGGATTCATCCGTTATGATGGTACGCTTGCTGCCATCCTCAAACTGGAGGTCCAATTGCAGGATAAAGGTTTTATCCTGATTCCATTTCCATCCCCACCGTGAATAATTGAAATGGTAACCATTCCCGAGCCACACGCCGAGTACGTTATCTTTGTCTTGAAGCAGATGGGTCACGTCATAGGTGTCATAGAGCATTCTGCGGGAATACGGCGAATTGGCTGGAGCCAGAACTCGGTTGTCCGCCGGGTTCCCGTTGATGCAGAGCTCATACCAACCTACCGAATAGATGCGCAATCTGGCTTCAACTGCGGACGATGGCAATTCAAATGTTTTGCGAAACAGAGGGCTGTCAACTGGAATGGGTGCCTCACAGATCGACAGCATATTTTCCTCAAGCACAAGCCCATTCCCCGAAGGGCTAATCGTATCTGTGGTAAAATGAGTCGTCTTCGGATCATAAAAGCGGTTGGAGTACAGCACGCGGCCATCACTCCCGCTGAGCTTTAGATCACGGAAGGTTGCCTTTTGCCCGTCAGTCGTCCGGAATGCAATCGTTCCTTCATAAGCTGCTGCCATGCAGCGATGCGTGTAAAGTTCATCGATGGATACTTGCCATTGCCCGGCTTCCGTACTTATCTTGAGTGATAAACGTTGAGGAAGTTTGTGCAGTGCAGGTAAAACCATCTTCCCCAGAACCTGGCGTACGTTTTCTTCAACGCGGTATATGCACACGTGCGTCTGCTGTGCATCTTCTTCAGGCTCAAGCAGTTCAATACCACAGTGATTGCCTTCGTCACGATAACCGAACAGAAATGCTGCACCGCCTTCTTCCACGCTGAGAATGACTTCCGCCTGATATGAAATCCAGTCATGAGGCTGGACTACCGGGCGTGTAATCCACTGGGCACACCATTCGTCAGATACTGATTTCTCCTTTGTTTCCGCCATGTTCTTCATGGATGTCATGTTGTCGCTCCTTCCTGTCAGTCAGCACGATTTACTTGTGATGGGCACGCCACTTCGGGATATCTCAAACGCATTCCAGGCACTTACCGTAATGCCGTCCAGCATCACGTCAGGCCCGATTTCAAACGGGATGCGTCTCTCTTCTCCCGCAAGCAGTCCAAAATCATTGTCATCCAGATAACAACTCCACTCGTCTGGAAAATGGTGAATCATCACTCGAATCGCAGGCACGTTTCCCATGTTTCGAATGACAATAAAGCCGTTCTGGTCTTGGGTCTCGACAGACCATTCAAGCGCAGTGCGCGGAAGTTCACGCAGCGGTGCATCGGAGAGTTCGGCGTACAATGCAAATGCCTGCTTGGCCTCATCGTCAGGATATTCGTTTGCTTGATGGCGGTGCTCCCTCTCAAAAGTGATCAGCTCTGGAGTCTTCGGCTGGGCATTGAACCAATACCACTGATCGGACACAAGATCTCCATTGCTTTCATGAAGCGTGACGACAATCAAGAACGGCCGAATTGCTGATTCTTCCGGCAACGTGACTTCCAGTTGATCGATGCAGCTCGCCAGCCCGGTCTTCACGGTTAGCGCCGGATAATTCCACTTCCTCACCTCGCTTAATTGACTGTCGTACATCGAGACTTGGATAGCTGCATTGATAAGGGCGTTACGCGAATCGTTCACGACGTGCAGTGCTGCGCGGAATATTTCATCTGGCTGCCACGCATCCAGTTTGGTGCAGGTGATGAAGGCATTTTGCGGACGTGAGACCTGTTTGGCACGATAATAGGAAAGCTTGGCTGTTCCGTAATAATCGATCACCGCCCACGAATGTCCGGGAAAACAATCCGTGAATTTGTAGTACCAGAAGCCGCTCTTATCTCTTCCTGTTCCCGCCCTCTGTACATCAGCGGTCAGTCGAATCGCATCACCTTGAGCAGTCTGAGAATACGTGATGTAGTCCTGCCAGTTGCGGATCGGTCCGTACGCCGCGTAGCGCATGACTTTAATGATGTCCTTCAGACCGAACTGGTGAAAATGCGCTTTCCAACCCCTGCTATCTTCCGTTGGAGGAAATGACGCCAACGCTTCTTCCGGCATATAGCGCAGACAGCTTGAAACATTGGTCTGACTTGGAATGCCGAATTCGCCGTAAAACACCGATGGCATCGCTAACGTTGCCTCATCCAGGGATTCACCCCCGTGATATACGTTCCAGTTATGCACACTTCCGCCCCATGGATCGGTTCGATGGAACGGACGGGATGGATCGTATCCACGGCATCTTTTTCCGACCAAAAATAATCCTTCATCTGCACCGCCATGATTGCCGTTCTCATTGCCTCCCCCCCACATGATCAAGGAAGGGTGGTTTCTGAGCCGTTTTACTGAAATTGTGGTCTGGCGGTCAATAACGCCAAGGTCCGTCAGTGGTGAATCGGGAGGACCCCAGCAGAGCGGGAATTCCTGATAGACCATAATGCCTTTTTCATCACACAGATTATAAAATTCGTCACTTTCCACCAAGCCGCCGCCCCATGCCCGGAGCATCTGCACATTTCCCCTGCGGGCGAGCTCCAGCAGTCGTTCATACTGCCCATTCTGCTGGTCAAGCATGGCATCAGGCCAACACCAGTTCGCGCCTTTGATGAACATGGGCTCGCCATTGATGACAAACTGCCAGCGATATTCCGTTTCCGGTGCTGCATCGTTCAGAGGACGCATTTCAATCGTACGGATGCCAAAAGACGTGTGAGCTTCGCCAACGTTAATGGGTCCAGAATTAGATCCAGATAACACAAGCTCATAGAGAGGCTGTTCCCCGTAACCCGTCGGCCACCAAACCTCGGGATCAGTCAGTCTGATTACGGTACTGAATTTGCTGCGGCCATATGGCACTTCAATGGAATACGTAAAATGGGTATCCCTTTGGCAAAGTGTCTGCTTATCAGGGTCAAATGAATCCACACTCGTTTTCGATTTCTTCGATCGGATACAGCCTTTGATGGATAATTCCACTTGCTCAACGAGATTACTCTCAGCCGTAAACTCCAAGTGAAGCACAGCTTCATCCGAGGTGTGGGACAGGGTTACAACATACGGATCAAGCAAAGCGATGTCCGGTTCGGCCACCACCCGTACATCCTTCCAGATGCCGAGTGAAATCAGGTGTCCATAATGCCAGCCAAAGCCCGGACTGGGCTTCATCAGGCCGTTCCAACTTTGAGGTGCAGGGTCCAGTCGAACAACAACCACATTGGATTTATCATGTCGAACCAAGTCTGTAATATCATGAATTGGGCCGCCAAACATGCCCTGATGATGTCCCAGTGATGCGCCATTAAAAAATACGGTGCCCGAGTAGTCGATCCCGTCGAATTGTAAGGAGAGTCGGCCTCCCACCCATTCTTCAGACAGTTCAAATGACGTAGCAAACCACCATTCCTTGCATTCCACGCGTGTCCTGCGGAACCAGACGGGGGTCTCTTCAGGCATACCGTGATTCTCCAGTTCATCGATCGTGTTGGTATTCCAGTGTGGATCATCGAGCAGTTCCTGATCAACCAGGGCTTTCTGCACCGTTGTGGGCACGCTAACTTCCAGCCAATCGCACCGATCGTGATCCGGTTCGTACCAGCGTTCCCGCATGCCTTCACTTGCCTGGGCTTTTCGTCCAAACCAGCCTGTCGCAGGCGCCGGATCTCCATGATCAGCTGCCTCGCCTCCCTTCATACGCCAGATTCCGGACAAAAGTAAAGTTTCTTTGAAGGCAGAATTGCGAGCGTTGTGGTGATTGGTATATGTGAAATCAGCTGATGGCTCTGCATCGGCATGGCGGGGTGCTATTGAAATGTGCACTTTGTCTGTCGTACAGCGGATTGGAATGTGGCTGTCCTTCTCCACCCATGCATCCCCATGCAGCGAGGAACGGACGTAGGCCTCGTCCTGAACTTCGTCCAGAAAGCGTTTACCTTCATCTGAACGGTAATATGAGATGTGTGTCATCGTGCTAACTCTCCATTCTTGATCAGTTTCGCTTTACATGTGCACTCATAATGTCCTGTGTACCAGTATTGGTCGGTATCCTTCAGGTGCTTCCATCACAATTGCAATTTCTTTCGGAGCACATACCTCCAAATGAAACGTGGACTCGCTACCTTCCTCTTCCCGAATCTCCCATTTCACGTCGATCCTTCCGTTGCCAGGCAGAGGTACAGCTCCTTTTGCCCATTGCAGATTGCAAGGCTGGGGGGCAACCTTAACTTGTGTCCAACCGTCTGCAATCGGGCGAACCCCGAGCACGGATGTTCCCAAAAAGTAACCTGGTGCTGCCGACCAGGCGTGGCAATGACTGCGTGTCAGGTATTTCGGATGGGGCCGATTCTCGGCAAATCCCGGATACATCTCCCAGCAAGTGGTCGCCTCATGTTTCACCATTTCCCCAAACTTCTCTCTCATGTCCCGGAGCATTAGATCCGTCTTGCCGTGCATCACCAGCGCTTCATAATAGAAAAACGTCATGAACGGACTGCCTATGGCTACAAAATCTTCAGGTGGCGATGTTAAATATGCGTTGAGCTTCTCCTTTCGCTCATCAACTGCAATGCCGGTAACCAGCGCCATGACCTGCGTCTGCATACTATAGGTGCTGGAAAGAGAGCCATCGGCATGAATGCAGTCCATATAAGCCTGCCGCTCCTCACTCCATAGATGATTGTTTATGGCGCGGGTTACTCTTTCCGATGCGGAACAGTAGTAAGGGCTGTCTTCTGCGCAACCTGCCAATTTGGCCAGTTGGGCCGCATCTGCCAACGTGCGCGCAAATATCGCATTTTGATGGGTGACCGTTCCGTCGTTCGGCTGCTCCAATGGTGCCCAGTCCAACAGATTCCAGGCTTCAATGAACAATAGTCCTCTGGCATCGATATGTGAGATATAGTGATCAAGCGTGAACTTTACCTTTGGCCAGATTTTCGCTGCAAAGTCCCTGCTTCCTGTATGTCGGACATATTCAAGGCAAGCGGTGCCCCAGAAAAACGTCCAGTTTGGAATCACGCTGCTCCAGCCGCTAGGTACCTGATTCACATATAGCGGCGATTGCCGGCTTGATCCCGGAACAAGCTGCAGACCATGTTGTACGATATCTGTTGCACCGAATACATAGTAGTTCACGAGCGCTTCATTACGGCTGTCGCCAACCCAAAATACCTGTTCATACGTGGGACAATCCACAAATGTATCTTCCATGCACAGTAGGGTAGTATGCTTGCTGATCTCCCAAATGTCATTCAGGATCGCGTCCGAACTATGGAATCGGCCGATCTCTGTCACCGGATAGTTGCTTTGTACAAGGCTAATGCCGAACAGCCGTACTGGTCTCGTATTTCTGTGTATGGTAAGCATGAGATAACGAAGTCCGCGCCGAATCGGCGATTCGTAGCGTTGTCTGCCTTCGCGGCATACGTAGCGAAGCGTATTATCTACACCAAAGGTATCCTGTCGCCAGTCGCCGTCCATATACTCGAAGCCATACGCGTCGATGACGGTGCCTTCCCCCGCATCGACCTCGAATCGCAGATAGCCCGACCATTCGCGGCCAAAGTCCAGAATCAGCTCCGTGCTCCTTCCGCCAGAGCTTGTCGGCACGATTGCCGGCTGCCGATTGGCGACGCATACCTGCTGCAAGTCCGCAGGAACGGGACGCGCCTGCTCCTGCATCTTCCAGATGCTGGACACAAAGATTGAAGCTTCCGAGCTAAGCCTCTCGGGAAATGGCTTCATCCAGCTGCGGAATGGAGCAAGTTCAGGGATGGAAGCCAAGCTGCGGCATCGCAGATATACCTCGGCATCCGGAAATGCCTTCTCGTCCAAAGGCCTACCGCCTCCAAAGCCCTGATATGCACGGATGGGATCATGATCCGGCTGGTGGTCGATATGCACGAGGGTGGCAAACGGACCAATCAGGACAAACGGTGTGTTGCCTATTGGCGCATCATCGAATGGCGATACAACCGTAAACGGAACATCGCAGTCGATTCCAAAGTGCAGTCCTCCGCCATGATCCTGCCCTGCCAGCTCGATTAGCAGCAGATTCTCTCCCTGCCGCAACCTAACTCGCTGAAGCCTGCGCGGCCGTTCTCCCTCCATATCTGATGCAGGGTAATATGAGCCGTTAAGCGTGATGCCGCGCAGAGCATGGAACGCGCTGAAAAATCCGACAACTGCTTCGGCTTCGCCACTTGCCCGAATGACCGCTGCGACATAACCGGCAAAGGATACCGGATTGGCGTGCATCCGACTTGTCGGCTCCATCGCTTCGCGTACATCGAGCACATGCGTCCAGGACACAAGAGATGCTTCTTTCAATGATTCCACTCGGACAGGCCATACTTCTTGCTCCGTCAGTTCCGGAATATCACTTGCGACCAAGCATTCCCATGGCGCATCGCCAGGCGTGCCAAGGATGCGGGCAGGAGTCCAGATTCCTTGCTCTTCGAGCGGCAAGGTGTCAACTTCTTGCCAACGATCATTCCAGCAGCGCGCATCCATCTGTTCGGCAAAGCCAAGCTGACAGGACATGCGTGCCGCCCTTCGTTCATATCCATCATGCAGAGCGGTCTGCCAGGATGCATCCGTACCCACGATGAATTCTTTTCTCAGGTAACTCCCATCAGCCTCATAGCGAACTGACTCCAGTTGAGCGAGAAGTCCGCCCCTTCCCGGCAGATACGCAAACGTAGCTACCCCATAGCTGATAACAAGTACAGCCAGCGTATTACGACCGGAATGCAGCAGATGGCCCACTTCATGCACGTGATAGTTAAGTTCAAAAGGCCAAGAGCGATTGGGTCCTCTTCCGCACAGCACTCCGTTGACATATAACACATATCGGGCATCTGCTGTGATGGTTACCTCGGCGCTTCCATGGTCCCCATGATGCCATTCGAATTCCCGGCGAAAACAACGCCATTCGTTGCGCGGCCAGTCCTCGCCTTCTCCCCAGATCCATGAGGCATGCCACGTGAATGCTTCCGTCTGAACAGCACTCTCTTTCCGTTCCGTCGGCAGATCCCTCCCGCCAGTCGATAAAATGTGCTCCACGGCTGTATCAACTCCCGTTTGACTGAATGTTTTAAAAGAAAAGGAGCTAAAACTTCACAGCTTTAGCTCCTCTTCGTGACGCTTGTCGTTACGAGCGAAGTCGTATTACAGCCCGTGAGCTTGACGAAGCCGCTGCACTTCGGCGTTATACCAGGCGGTAAACTCATCTGCTCCTGCTTTTTTGAATGCCGCAAGTGCAGCCTGTTTATTTGCTTCGAATGCCTGTTCATCCTTGGAAAGAATCACTTTGGCCGCTTCGCGCGCTGCCAGTTCTTTAAGTTCTGCTTCCTGTTTCTTCAATTTGTCGTCCAAGGTTACGCCTGGAACGGTGTTCCGCTGTACGATCTCCTCGTCCGTCATGCCGTCCATCCAGGTGGTGAACGTATTTAGTTTGCCTTGATCGATCCAATTTTTGAATACTTCTCCCGAGTAAGAAGCGCCATAGTGTTCTGCAAAATCTTTCTCAAGCGGGGTGGCCGCTTTGGACAGCGCCTCCTCCGAGGTAAAGAGGTCGACTGGCATCTTGTCATCGGGATTGACCATGTCGCCGCCCAGACCGATGATGTTGCGATCCAGTGAAAGTCCAGTTGCTTCGTATGGAGCTCCGCCTGCTGCTTTCAATGCGAGTGTTTCGTCCGTAAGTGTCGGTTTGCCGTCTACCATCTTCCAGTGCTTGCCTTCTACGCCGTTATACATGGTGCGTGCACCTTCATAGGAGTATATATAATCGAGGAATTCCATCGCTTTTTCAGGATGTTTGGATGTTTTGGATATGCTGTAGGCTTTATCCTGCCATCCGAGCGGATTGACTGCACCCGTCCAGGCCAGTTTGCCGGCAGGTACAACGAGATAACCTTTGCCATCCTTGGCATGCTGTGCATTGAAATCTCCCATCGCCCAGGTGGCGGGGCCAACAACGATCTGTCCTGCAGTTGCCTTAGCCATGTAGTCATTGTTCTTCATCGTCAGGGAATCCGGATCGAGCAATCCTCTGCGTTGAGCCTTGTTATAAAAGTTAAGTGCAGTCCAGAAGTTGGAGGATTCGTCGGTCAAGTTGCTGATGAAATCGCTACCGCCAACTTTGGCTGCAGTCAGGTCGCTTGTCGTGCCTACATTCTCGGTAAAGATAATTGGCGGAATCGTATAAGGCCATAATCCCCAATCTTGCCACATGGACACGCCGTACACTTTTTTGCCGTCTTCGGTCTGCGGGTGCTTTTCCACAATTTTTCCTACAACGTCCAGCAAGTCATCCATTGTGGCCATTTCCGGGGTGCCGATCTCCTTATACCAGTCCCAACGAATCGTCGGGCCTATGGTAATTGGCGCAATGGAAGTGCCCGGTTTGGATTGCACTTGGGGAGGCAGGAAATACAGGTTTCCGGTGCCGTTGCTCCAGTTCTTTTTGCTGTATTCGACCACAGTACCGATGTTCGCCGTAATGTCTTTGCCGGATGTAGCGAGCAGATCGTCGAGCGGAACGATTAGATCCCCTTCAATTAACTGTTTTTGATATTTGTTCACGTCTGTACGTACCAGGTCGGGCAGATCGCCGCCAGCAAGCAATACATTGAATTTGTTTTCGTCTGCTTCAACGTATTCAATTTTGACACCGATCTTCTCGGCAATAGCCTTGGCCACTTCGTTGTTCTGCTGCGTATTCCACTTGGAGCCGGTTTCCATGATGAGCACTCGCAGCGTCACGAGGTCTTTGTCCGAGCCGGTATCTGACGAACCGGTTTCCCCCGTGCTGGTCTGGCCTCCCGAGCCGCTGCCCGTACAAGCTGCCAGCAGCAAGGACGTCATCATGAGCAGTGCAATTACTTGGCGGAACGACTTTTTAGTTCTCATGTCATAACCCTCCTGTTTCTTCTTCTATAATTATCGGCGATTGCCGGATAATCCGGTGTGATTGCACCATATACAACCTTAACCCTTGACGGCTCCCATCATGATGCCTTTGACAAAATACCGCTGCAGCATCGGATACACCAGGACAATCGGCAGCGTGACAAGCATCGTAATGGTCATGCGAATGGACTGTGGTGTGAGCGTCCGGACAACATCGCCGCGGGTCAACTCATCTGTCGTCATGTTGGACAGGTTACTGGACTGGTTCAGGAAGTTGTAGAGTACCAGTTGCAACGTTTGCAGCTTCGGATTTTCCACCAGGAAAAAGTTGTCGAACCAGGTATTCCACTGACCTACGGCGGAGAATACGGCAATGGTGGCGATAATCGGCATCGACAGCGGGAAAATAATGCTGCGATAGATCCGGAAGTACCCGGCCCCATCGATCTTGGCCGATTCCTCCAGGGATGCGGGTAGCTGTTCGATGAACGTTTTGATCAAAATGATGTTAAAGCCCGACATCGCGCTTGGAATGATGTACAGCAGGAAATTATTCTGCAATCCATACGTTTTCATCGTCAGATACCATGGGATAAAGCCTGCATTGAAGTACATGGTGATCAGTACAAAACGGTAAATGATTTTGCGGAACGGCATCTCTTCTTTGGTAATGAGATAGGCAAAGAAGGAACAGCTGAACACCGTAATCAACGTTCCGAGCACGGTCCGGGAGACACTGACAATGGCTGCGTCCATGATACCCGGCAATTTCACCGTCGCTTGGTAAGCTTCAAGGGAGAAGCCGGCTGGCCAGAAATATACCCCTTTCTGAACCTCGATGGGATCGCTGATCGAATAGATGAAGATATAATAGAACGGATAGATGGTGATGATGACAAGCAAGGACAGCACGATGTAATTAAAAAGGGTGAACGTAAGGTCTTTCCAATCGGTATGGCGGACGGGACGAAGCGTCTGTCCTGCGGGTTGTGTGCGCATGTTTGTTTTGCTCCTTTCCCTGGGGTCAGACGATGCCTTGACCGCGAACTTTCTTGGATAGAATGTTGACGCTGAAGAGCAGCAGAACGCTAATTACCGTTTTGAAAATGCCCACAGCCGTCGAGTACGAGTAGTCACCTGTCACCAATCCGAGCCGGTACACGTAGAGGTCAAGCACTTCGATCCGGTCTGCAATCATGACGTTGCTGAATACGAGATATTGCTCAAACCCTGCGGACAGCAGGTTGCTGACAGAGAGCAGCAAAAGCACAATGAAGGTCGGCATGATGCTCGGTAGCGTAATGTGCCAGATCGTACGCATGCGCCCGGCGCCATCCACCTTGGCTGCATCATACTGTTCGCTGTCGATGCCAACGATGGCAGCTAGATAGATGATGGCGCTCCATCCTGCGGACTTCCACAGCAACAGCAAGGTTTGCACCGTCCATACCCGGTCATAGTTACCAAGAATATCCACGGGTGGACTGCCGATCCCCGTTTTCATCATGATGGAATTGACGGCTCCCTCCGTACTGAACATGCTGAATGCGAGGGAAAATACGATGATCCAGCTAATATAATTCGGTAGTGTAGAGACGGTCTGCACCAGCCTTTTGAACCAGCCGGAGCGGACTTCCGAGATCAGTATGGCAAGCAGCATCGGTACGGGAGCGGTTGCAATGGACAACAAGCTTAGTGCCAGCGTGTTCGCCAGCACGGGTCCCATCCGTGGATCATCCAGCATGTTGCGGAAATTTTCCAGCCCCAGAAAAGGGGTTTGTTGAAGTGGGATGCCTGGTTTGTAATCAAAGAATGCGTAGATCCATCCGAATAAAGGTACGTAGCTGAAGGCCAGCGTAAACAGTACAAATGGTGTAGCCAGAAGCAGGAGGTGTATGCCGTCCTTGCGATTCAGCTTGCCGGTCCTTTGGGTTACGGCTCTGTTCAGGGTCTTGGTACGTTGCATATGAATTTCTCCTTTGTACGTGTGCTTTCGTATTGGCTTATTCATATGATAACGCTTTCTTGATGGCCCTTGAATGAAAGATCCCCTGATTTGCTTGAAAAAAACAAAGCTGCCTTCCGAGCCGACTTGAACAATTTTGAGACTCCGCTTGAACGAATAAGCAGTGCTCCAATATGCAAAAAACGCCCTCATGTGCTGCCTTTCGGCGAAGCTCACGAGAGCATGGATCATTCGAAGCCGCAGCTCCTCTTCTATAATCGATGTACAGGCAAGGTAACGATGGCCTCTGCGCCCTGATCGGCCGGAACGAAATGAATGCCGAAGTCCGGTCCATAATACAAACGAATCCGTTTATTGACGTTATTCAGTCCGATTCCGCTCCCCCCAACAGTGGATTTGGGCGATTCTCCCTTAGCCAGCTTTTCGTTTAACTTTAAGATGCTCTCTGCATCCATTCCGACGCCGGAATCGGTGACCCTCAGCATCAGACGTTCCTGGTTGACTGAGGCCGTAATTCCAATCTGAATGGCAAAATCTTCACTCTGTCTGCCGGAAGCAATGGAATTTTCCAGCAGCGGTTGCAGGATAAAACGTGGCACCTGACAATCCATCCACTCTTCATCCACGTCCATTGTAAATGTAATATTATTGTTGAATCGCATATTAATGATCTTCAGATAATTGTCCAGATACGACAGTTCGTCCCGCAGAGAACACATGGAGTCTTTGCTGGAGAATACGGGGCGCAATATATTGCCCAGTGCTACAATCGTATTTACGATGTTGTCCGCCTTCACAATGACAGCCATCCAGCGGATCATGTTCAAGGTGTTATACAGAAAATGCGGATTAATCTGATACTGCAATGCCTCCAGTTCCAGCTCCCTCTTTTTCTCCTGAATCTCATTGTTTTTGTCCACCAGTTCTACCATGCTGAGCGACATCTCATTAAAGCGGCGAATGACCGTGCCCAGCTCATTATTCGGAACGTGATCGACGGTAACCCCGAGTTCACCGCGGCTCATGTCTTTCATTTTGCTAGACAATTGGTTGAGGGGTTTAATGATTTTGCGAAGCCAGAAATAGGAGGCTATGAATATCGCAAGCACACTAATCGTGAACACGAGTACAAGCATTCGTTGAACGCCCAGAATCTGGTCTGCGTATTGACTGAGCGGAATTTCCTTCAGCAGGTA
Source organism: Paenibacillus sp. CB74 (assembly GCF_055687625.1). Taxonomy (NCBI): domain Bacteria; kingdom Bacillati; phylum Bacillota; class Bacilli; order Caryophanales; family Paenibacillaceae; genus Paenibacillus; species Paenibacillus sp. CB74. Next base: position 1,653,187 of record NZ_CM146009.1, read on the forward strand.
CCACCCGCCGTCATGGAGTTTGTAATATACAACCTGCATGCTGCGTCCGGCTTTTTCGTCATCCAGGCTTCCGTAGGCCCCGTCCGTCAATTCCGCTCCCGGTGTGAAGTGGCTCTGCGTCCCTACCCGATCCGCCTCACTGGCCGAAATGATTGTTCCGTCAGCGCTGGCGATATACATATCGCCTTCTTCACTATTGAGCGCCGTAGCGTAGATGGATGATAGATACCGTTCATCGATATTAAAAATCAGGGTGGCGCTTGTGGTTGGATCATAGATGGCACGCGTGCCACGCATCAGGCTGATCAGGTAACCATCGTCCTCTCCGGTCAGATACGGATTGTAGAATGATTTTTTGATCCCGGAATGCATAACCAGATGAGGATACTGTTCGAGCGTTTGACGGAAGGGCTCGGAAGTAAAGAAACTCTGCTGCCATGCGTCCCGATCGTAAACGAGCGTCCGCTTCTGACTGCCTCCTACTGCCCCGAGATTGTCCGCCGTAATATAAATCGAGTCAATATAGTTGTAGTTGTCGATGAAATCGGCAATGACCCGCTGCACGTCGTTTTTCGATTCGAGAAATTCCTCTTCCGTTTTCTCTGAAATTTTGTACAAAAACTGCTGAATGTGATCATCCCGCAGAAAAAGCATGGATAGGCGATCGATCTCTTTCACCAGGCCGCCTATGTTATGGTCAAGCTGTTGGAATTGCTGGTAGAGCAACCGTTCGTTCTGGATTTTGATCATGTTCTGCATAAAGGAATAAATAAAATAAGAAGCCCCCGCCAGTACGGCGAGGCTGATGACCATAATATACAGAATAAGCTGTGTTCGGAGCTGTCTGGAGACAAACAGGGATTTGACGGATGTTCTCATTCATGTCACCCTCTGTCTTTGAGCGTCGTTTGGCGCCGATATTCGTTCGGATTAAGACCCGTAATTCTTTTGAATACCTTGCTAAAATACGTATACTCGGGCGAAAAGCCGACCAGAGCCGGCACATCGGACGAGCGTAGTTGATTTTGGGCAAGCAGGTCCTTGGCACGTTCAATCCGATAACGGTTCACATAATCAATATAAGTGATCTGCAGCTCTCTCCGGAACAGGTTGCTGAGATACCCCATGCTTAGACCTACATGGTCTGCAACCATCTGGAGACTGATGTTTTCGGTATAATGACGTTTGATGTACTCAATGGCGCGGGTAATCTCATCACTCATTTGTAAGCGCTTGCGAATTAAATCAACCAACGTGTCAATATAGATAACGACCTGGTCAAGCATATCCGGCATCGTGTCACAGATTTCCAACTGTTCGGTCATGCTAAGCAGCAGCGTTTTTTCATTGTTATGATCATATACATTCGTATTAATCCATTGCACAAACTGGTAAATGGTGATCTCCATTGATTTTCGCTCTTCGTTCATGCCGCGTTCAATCTCATCCAGGAATTCGTCGTATTCTTTCTGTTTGAGCGACGGAAGCAATTCCCGAAGAGGTGTAAGGCTTCGAAGCCGTTCAAGTCGTTCAAGCACGCCCGAATGGTCTGCACGCCCTATTCCTTGATGATGTTGTCCGGGGCCGGTGATGAATTTACGCTGCAATGCGCGTTGTGCCTCGGCATATTGTCTCGGCAGCGAGTCATATCCCCCGTTGATGCTGCTGATCCCGAACGAAACAGTACTGTTGAAATAATGACGGATCGTATCCTGAACATGTTCGAGCAACTGCCGAAGTTCCTGCACGATGGATTGTTCGGACAGTATATCGGCATAATGCAATACAAGCGCGTAATGCCGATCGTTGATCTGAACCGCCTCTCCCCGTTTATAACCGGACATAATCTCGCTTAAAATGTTTAACAGCGACATCTTGACCAAGTGGCCGTGTTCATCCCGAAAACGTTCCTTGAGCGAGGCATATCGATCCACTTCCATTACACACACGACGAGACGAACGGGCGAAAGGCGCAGACCGCTCTCCGAGACGAATCTGGCGAATTCCTGCGTTGAAAAGATGCGATAGAACATAAAATCTTTAAACATCTTTTCCTTCACAAGCTCCATATCCGGAGACGCCGTCCCTGTCTTTTGCGATTGGGGTGGGATATGCTGCTGATCCAGCTCTTCCCTGACCCCTGTTAGTACCTGCTCAATCTCTTCTTCGGTCATGGTTAGTTTAAGAATATAACTGGACACATCCAGTGTCAGTGCTTTGCGAGCCAATTCAAATTCTTCCAGACATGACAGCACAATGACGCGTGTATGTTTGTCTTGCTTGCGGATGTTGGAGATCAGCTCCATGCCATCCATTCTGGGCATACTGATATCGGTAATGACCACATCGGGTTTCTCGCGCTCATAATAATCCCATGCGGCCAGGCCATCCGGGAAATCGGCCGTAACCTCCAAGCCGTATTTGCTCCATTCGACGGAATTTTTCAATCCGATGCGAACGAGCATTTCATCCTCTACGATCATCACCTTATACATGCATTAGACCCCCTTCAAAATCAAAATCCAGTCATTCCCTCTTCCGCTGGTTGGGGCTGCAAAACGTTTAATGCCTTGATTCGGTATTGTAGAATCTGAATCTGAAGAAACCTTGGTTGTATCTCCTGTTCTGGGGCAAAACCACATGGCATTTGTTTTCTTGCCCTCAATATACCCCATGACGACATCGACGTACAAGCCATTGGGTAGATAAATGTAAGCGTTATATTTACTCTGCGCAGCTACGGCATGATTTGCGCCTGCACGGTTCTGATGAATCAGATTCGAATTGGGTCTCCAATCCGGGCCCAGCTCCCCTTCGAGTAATGCACGCGCATGGCGCATCTGCTCCGCACCAGGACGATGCAGTGCTTCCCGCCAGGACATAATGAAATAATCCCCTTGGCTGTTCGATTCCATGAGATCATGCGGACCTTGGTACATTGACCATATGGAATGGTGTCCATACGTATGACCCAGCGCACCGGCAAATAAAGCGTAATACGCAGCTTTCCTCACATCTGCTGCATCGAAATAACCTTGTTCACCCCGGAAGCCGACAGGGATATCCTCGTAACATGGCTCGGCATCAAGCGTGGGTTTCGCCGGCTTACGTTCATAATCTTGCTGCACACGTCTATCATTGGTAATCTCCCGCTCCCCGTGTCCGGATTGAATCATGTTGAAATCAAGCCACGGCTCATCATGCAGTTGGCGAGAAGATGACTCGCATCCCGGTGGATGGAACGTCATTAGTTGCCGGGCACCGCCTTGTTTCAGCCCCTGTGCCATGGACGTGACAATGTCGAAATGACGCTTCGTCTCCAGAGGACGGTCTCCCCCCAGTACCCAGATAATCTGAGGATATTCAGCGTATCGCTCTCCCAGCCATTTTCCGTAATCAAAGGCCGTTTCCGGTGAAAATACTTCTGGGCCTTTCCCCCACTTCCTGTTGAACTTGTCACCCCAAGTCGGGAGCAGTGCAACATACAGACCCAGATTGCCTGCAAGTTGAAGCATAGCGTCTACATGATCCCAATAGGAATAAGGTCCATCGGTATCCGGACGGATTGGTTCAGGTTGACCGTTCTCGTCCATATGAAAAGGCAGTCTGCCTTGAGCATTGCCCGTTGTGGTACCGCTGAACTCGGCCAGCAGCACCGTTTGAATGACCGTGAAACGCTGGTTGGCCCTTGTACGAAGGTACAGTTCAGTCTCTTCCCGGTTCAAACGATGCAGAAGTTCCCAAGCCGTGTCACCAAGCCAGAAAAAAGGGACTCCTTCCGACGTTTCCAGATAGCGACCGGTGTCGGAAACCTGAAGCGCAGTGATGGTAGAGTATGGATTAGTTGACATGTTATTGGACCCTCCCTATTTTTACAGTTCCATGGGCATTGCTATGACGATCATTTTCATGTTTCTGACGAAACACTCTCTAATAAAAGCATAAAATGCACATTTGTATTCGTAAAGGGCCTTTACCAAGCAGAATCGTTCAACCCGGCTTCGTTTTGTTCAACCTCAGCCGTTATTTTTTCAACTGTATCCATGGATAATTCAAATCTTACTTATATTGTAAACGCTATCATTTTAAGTGCCGCAAGTCGACTGTCTTAAACCACCTCATGGAGTAGCCCTTGCGGTAAACCATGAAAAAGGAGAGCTGAAATGAAAAGTAGATCCGGTCGTTTAGCTTCACGATGGGCAATTCCGTTCCTTATATCCACCATGCTCGCTTCGTTTGTTCCCGCTCCTTCCCTCATTTATGCGGATCAGAACGAGAGCCAGAATCTGAACCGTACCAGCCACACAATTACGATGGATACGAGTGATGTGATTCAGGATGATTTTCTCGGCGTCGGCGTCAACACCATTCCTACGGCCCTCATGCCCGGGCAAACTCAATACGGCTATTCGGAAGCCCACTGGGAGGTAGACAACAAGCGAATTCAGACCATTCAGCCCAAGGTGGCCAGAGTGTGGTTTCAGATCGACTGGATGGAACCCGCGAAAGGAACCTATACATGGGACAGTGCCAAAATGAAAGCTTTCTACAAATATCTCGACGCCTTCAAGGCTGCCGGAACCGAAATTGAGCTAAACTTTGGTTGGAAAGTCGGATCGACTGTGCATGACTGGTTCACAATACCGGGCATTGATCCATGGACGAGTGCGCCAGCTGACTTGGATGCTTATGCCGCTTCTGCCTCTGCCCTGCTGGAGGAATTGATACTGAACCGCGGTTACGACAACGTGAAGTATTTGACGTTTTATAACGAACCGAACGGCAGTTGGGACTTTGAGGCTCCCGGTGATCAGAAAGCCTATTATGCCGAAATGGTGAATAAAACGAGTGCCAGGCTGACTGCGGATGGTCTACGCGATCTGATCGAAATCTGGGGTCCTGAAGAGACGGGCGCTCCCGCCTGGATTGAGTACATGAAACAACATGCGGATGATGCCATCGATGGATACAGCTTCCATGTATATGGGGAATCGTATGAAGGGCTCGGCAATGCCTTCGCGCTGCGGAAAGGGTATGTTGGCGACAAGCCGCTCCATCTGACCGAGTTCGGGTGGGCAGATGATCAGGCGAGCAATTGGGATGCGGGATATGCGAACTCGGTCATCCAAACCGCCAATATGGGTGTGAAATCAGCCCTCATGTGGCAGTTAAACGGGGTTTGGACCAATGATCCTACCGGCGGAACGAACGGCACATATACGATGTGGGATGCGCTTGTTCTGGGGCTGACCCCTCGCAAAACATTTTATATCGCAGGCATGCTGAACCGTTATATTCCCGAGCATAGCGAGGTTCTGGCTGTGGACACGGGCGGTTCGAACGATGTACGCGCTGCGGCGTTCAGAGGCGACGACGGCAATTATACCGTGCTTGTGGAGACCAAAGCCGGCACGGAAAAAGAAATCAAGCTGAATTTTGGCGATACTGCGGTGAATCAAACGTTCCGCAAATTTGTATACAACAACGATATTGTTCAAGAAGCCAACGCGGTTCTTCCTCCGGTTGCAGCAACTTTTCCAGGAGGGAATTCGTTGACAGACACCAACGTGGATGGAGATTACAATGTGATCATCTACACGACCCGACCAGCCGAGACCCAGGTCAAGCTGGATGAAGTTAATCCTACGGTTCGCTCAGGTGACTCCATCACGCTTGGGGCAGAAGTAATTGATAATACCGGAAGTGTGACTTGGAGCGTGGTTGGACAAAACAACGGCACCATTAACAGCAGCAGCGGCGTATATCAGGCACCTCAGGTGACGGATGAAACGTTGATTGCCGTTCGTGCAACCAGCACGGCCGATCCATCGGCGTATGGTGTCGCCCTCGTACGCGTCCTGCCTTCTTCACAGGCGGGTAAAGTTGAAGTTCCAACATTCAGTCTGGATCGGCATATATTCCCTAGCTCCGAAGTGCTCTATCTGGAGACAACGACGAGCGGAGCGCAAATACGGTACACGACAGACGGCAGCGAGCCTACAGCCCAGTCTTCCCTGTATGTCAGACCGATTGTTCTGAACGAAGGTTCGCTTGCACACTACAAAGCCAAAGCATTCAAAAATGGGTTGCAACCATCCGGCACGGTGTCCTCCCTGTATCAGATTGGACAAATCAGCAGCGCTCCGGACGGGTATAAGCTGTGCATGATCGAAAACGGCGGAGAGTGTTATTTTCAGGGGAAAGCGGTTGTCGCATACGGTGCAGACGGATTATTTAATTATTCCATTCAGGAAAACGGCGTTGCCTGTACAAGTGCCATGCTGGGCGATCCGATTCCGGGTGTAGACAAGCGATGCTTTGTTAACCTCGAAATACCGGATGAGCTTCCTGTGGTCACGTTCTTCAACGCTGGTTTTGAAAAACCGGCTACCACATCGGCCAGACCGGGACCCATGACCAACGGATGGGTGTTCGACAGCCGCTCCGGCGTACAGCATAACAACGGTCCATTCCAGGCTACTGCTGCGCCTCAAGGTGTACAGACAGGTTATCTGAAAACGGATGGCGGCGTCTCCGGCACGATAAGACAGTCGATCCATTTCAAGCCGGGAACATACCAAATGTCGTTCAAGGCGGCCAAACGCACCAGCTTTGGCGGCACGCAGTCCTTTGACATCTATTTCGATGATCAGGTTATTGGCTCGTATCGGCCTGAATCCAGCAACTTCCAAACTTTCCGAACGGAGCCCTTCGAGAGCGCTGGGGGCAAACACACGATCAAGTTTGTAGCCACAACGACGGATGGTGACAATACGGCTTTTATCGATGATGTACGAATTACGTTGCCACAGACTCCGGAAGACCCTTATATCACCAATTCGAGCTTTGAGTCACCTGGAGTTACTGATCCGTCTGGCACGGTGAGCGGCATAACTGCTGGATGGAGCTTCAATGATCAGGCGGGGATATTGCGAAGTGGCAGCAGCATGACTTCTACTCCAGCACCTGCCGGGGTTCAGGCTGCATTTGTTCGAACTCAGGATGGCGTTCATGGTTCATTTCAACAGTCGCTGACGTTTCCAGCAGGCAGCTACGTCATGAACCTGAAAGCTGCCGCTCAGAATGCAGGGCAAGCTCAACCGGTGCAGATTGAAGTGGATGGGCAAACGGTCGCAACGATTACGCCGTCTGGCAGCACCTACGAATCCTTCACTACGGATTGGTTTACCGTTGAACCTGGATCGCATACGATTCTATTTTCCGCAACAGGGACAGGCACAGGTGCAACGTTTATTGATCAGGTTTCCATAGAAAAGGTTGCCGTTCCTGACTATGCCGCTCTGCAACATGGCGGATTCGAAAGTCCAACCGTCACGTCCCAGAACGGAGTAGCTGTGGCAAGCGGTGACGGCTGGAGCTTCAAAAACAATGCAGGCCGCATTCGCAATGGCAGTGTGTTCGGTGCTTCCAACGCGCCTGAAGGCACGCAAGCTGCATACTTGCAGACCCTGAATGGCAAGCAGGGCGAGTTCAGCCAATCGCTGATTTTCCCAGCAGGCCACTACGCCATTCAATTTCAGTCTGCGAAGCGGAGCAGTTTTGGGGGGCAACAGTCCTTTGATGTCTACATGGATGATCAGTTGCTCGGTTCATTTATACCGACAAGCGGTGCTTATGCCGAGTTCACCACGAACTCCTTTCAGCTCAACAAGCCCGGAAAACATCAAATTCGGTTTGTGGCAACTTCGGGAACCGGGGACAACACAGCTTTCGTGGATGATATCGTGATTACTGCTCTTCCATAGAAACATAAGCACCAATTCATTACCTTCCATTAGGATAAGGAAAATCGTAACCACGCGCTCGGTGAGCTGTATCTTAAATTGTTGGAGGCTATCTAACGATTGGAGGTGCAGTTCATAGCGGGTGGTTTTTGACAATTCCTCACATCCACTCTGTTTGCCTGGTGACGAAGCCGTCGATTGACCTGTTCTATGAAAGAAACTATACTATTCAGCAAAGAAGGTGAGTAGATTGAAACAAATAAGTAGTCGCTTTTCGATGGCCGTCCATATTCTTTCCATGATCGCGCTGGACCCGCTTTACAGTACAGGCGATCGAATTGCGCGTAGCATCAATAGTAACCCTGTAGTCATTAGAAGGATCATGGCCCAGCTCAAGAAAGCGGGTTATATCGATACAAAACCAGGAGTTGCAGGGGCCTCTCTTCTGATATCTCCTGAAAAATTAACGCTACTGGATATCTTCCAAGCAGTCGAATCGGTGGACGGAGACCAGCTTTTCAAAATCCACAAGGATACGGACCCCAATTGTTCTGTAGGAATGAACATTGAATCCATCCTATTACCCCAATTCTCTAATGCACAGAAGGCTATGGAGCATGAACTTGCTTCTGTTACCCTAGCTCGAATTGTGGAGCAACTACGGGTAAAGGAACATACAAAATAAAGCTGCTCCTCTAATGGAGCAGCTTTATTTTGTATGTATTGATGTTGCACCAATTCAGACAGAAGCTGCCTCAGGCTCAACATATTCAATAAAACTGCCATCTGGATGTTGAACAAAAACGCTTGGACCAATAGGACCATGCTGATCTCTAACGATAAGGGTATTTTGTTTTGTTAATTCTGCCTTCAATTCGTCCATGGAATCGACATACACCACTGCTCGAAGTGATCTGGCGGGCTCCAAAGCCTCTTGACTTCCAGATACAATGACGTAAGGATATACTGTGGCTAAAGATAAGCCTGCCTCGGGAATATTCCACGTACGATCCATAGATCGATTCGCAAGAGATTCATAATATGCAACGGTTACCTCCAATTGCTCGGTAAAAACGGGTATAAAATGATTTATGATTTTCATATGAACCTCCAATTTTGATTTTTTTAAATATAACCATAATGGTTATAACTTATTTAGTTATATATAAACATTCTGACTTTGTCAAGCTTTCAACAAAGATTAACACGGTCAAAACGTGGTCGATAAAATAAAAAAAGCCGCTAAAAAAAGCGACTTTAATGAAAAACACCCTAGAGAAGTTCAAAATGAAGTTGAGTTTCAGATAAATCAGTAGTCCCTTTCGACTGATTTGCACCGTATCCCAATTCTAGAACTGCAGCAATACGCTCGTTATTCAGTACACCAAACACTTCAGTACGGCTCGATTCGTACATCCAGTCATGCAATGTACAGCGCACACCCAGACTCTGCTCATATGCTAGCAAGCGGAAATTTTGAATTAGGCAGCAGACAGCTGCAAAGTCCTCTTCCTGCTTATGTTGATCTGACTCTGCATTCACCAAGACCAGAAGATACGCAGGTGCTTGCTCCTGTAATCCCTGCATGATGTCCCCATACGGGTTATCAACAAAGATAAATCGCCACGGTTCTCGGAGTCCATCATTTGGCGCCCATACGGCGTGATTGAGCAACTCAAGAATTAGGTCCTGCGATACTGGTTGATCCAAAAACTCACTCGGGCCGCCCATGTCTCCTTCCAGATCTGACAATTTCATTTTTACAACCTCCTCTTCTATGTAGACTGCCCTCGTAATACGGTCCACTTTTGCTCGGCTGGTGTTCTTTTCCGACTTCTTGGTGCTTTGTCGAAATATCCTATATGAAGAATGCCAACGAATCTTTCATCATCACGCATGCCAATTCCTTTGAAAAAACCTTCATGCTGGATCATGGACTCTGTATCCCATAACATTCCTAAACCATGTTCCCAACCCATCAGTTGGAAGCACTGCATCATCCCGCAGGCAGCAGCATAATTGCGGTCATTGGTGAGACGATCCGGTCCTACAGTCGACATCACAATGACGTGTGCAGGAATATCGGTAACTCTCTTTTTGAACACATCCAGAAGTTTCCCGGGAATCAGTTTGCCGAGTTTGCTCTGCGACATCTGTTCGAGCATGCAGTCCACCAACCGTTTGCGCGCTTCTGGAGTTCCGGCATATACCACACGCCACGAGCCAGCCTCATCAAATGGTTGAAGCCGATTAGCCTTACGTAGTAATTCAACAACTAACTCCTGGTCCACCGGCGTAGAGTTACATTTACGAATGCTTCTGCGCTCCCTGATCAATTCCGCCAGACTCACATGCTTCACTCTCCTTCGTACGATCTGGATTCAATATTGATGCGACTGTCTTGAAGAAATTGATGGATTACGTTTAGCTCTGTTTCCGAATATTTGTCGAGCGTACGATAGAAACGTTCCGCCTCATGTACATGCAGACGTTCATGCAGTTCAAAGATCTTTTTGCCTTGCGGTGACAACCGGAAATAACTCTCCTTCTTGTTGTCATTCATTTTTGTGCGTTTGACGAATCCTTCTTCCAGCAGTTTGTTGCCAATTTTGGTGATACTTGCTTTGGATAAATTCATCGCCTCGGCAATACCTGTGTTGTTAATAGGCTCATGCTTTCCTATGCAATCTATCATATGAACGGCGGTCAAATGCTGAGGAATGTTCTCGATGCTTTCTCGCTGGGCGACACTTAGGAAATGCTCAATTTCTGTATTCTTGTGGTTCTCATATACATGTAAAAAACGGATAAATTGGTCATGAAGCAATTGTTTTGTTCGATCTTTTGAAGTCATCTTGTGATCGCTCCTTATTTACTTGTAAACAAAAATATCACTTTAATAGTATGGTGTTTAAGGATAATTAATTTTATTTTGTTTACTCGTGAACAATATAACATGAATGATAATGATTATCAAATAAATTTTCTGACCTTGCAATATCACGCTAAAGTCCGGACAGAGACCTGCCTTAAAAGGAATATCTTATCTTTTTAACCTGCCCATTCCGAACCTGGATTTCCACCCTGGTCAACAAAAATCCGCTAAACTTTTCTGATTAACGGGTTTTTAAAATTCAATCTTTTTACATACAACTGTTGTAGAATCTTATGGCGCGACATTCTTAATCTTTAAAGCTTGCATTTTTTTGTTTCACACGCTCTATGCATTCGTTGTAGCAGCTTCTAACGTCCTATTTTATATGCAGCATCAATATTTGCTTGTTTATTCCATCAAATCTGTTACTGCACCTTTTGAAGCAGAGGAAACTAATTTGGCATATTTGCCGAGTACACCGGATTTTACTTTTAGTGGAGGTTGTATCCACGCTTGCGCTCGAGCGGCTAACTCTTCTTCTGTCACCTCAACCTTACTTTCCTGAATGTCACTGTTCATGGTAATAATATCTCCATTTTGGAGCAAAGAGATTGGCCCGCATACTTGTGCTTCAGGTGATACATGGCCGACTATAAATCCATGCGAACCACCAGAGAATCTGCCTGATGTTATGAGAGCAACTTTCCCACCGAGACCTTTTCCTACAATCATCTAATCGGAAATAGAATCAGCCAGGTATTTTGGTTGTGTCCCAATGCTGTACTGATACTGATAGAAGACGACTAAATAAATCATGTGCTCCAGTAACCGATTTCTCGAAGATCTCCTGAATACACAGCATATTTGCACCTTTTCAGTAGAAGGAAACATATATACGCCAAAGAACAGCACCCTCTGCATCTACAGAATGCTGTTCTTCAAGTAACGTTCTCTAAATATTCTGAACGTTCTGTATATTTACAAAACGTGTACTACAGTTCCATCGTCATAAATGTACTAATCCCATCTAGGATATAATCTGCAAACGGCTCACAATACGTGAAACCAAAACCTTCATACAGCTTGCGAGCTGATCCCTTTGTATCCACGGCTTATGGCTGCTTCAATAATGTGAGCAAGAACATTTCTAGCTACACCTTTGCGCATATGATTCTTAGCTGTTCGCATCGATTTGAGTTCTGCATGCTCTTTGTCCAATTCCTTGATAGCCCCACAGCCAAGCAGCTTTCATCTTCCCATGCACACCAGAAATTAATTCCGGGCTTCTTCAACCCGTCCAGATTAAGGGCATGAACGCTTTCTGGTGGGAAGTCCTCTGCCATTCCTTGCAAATGTTCTGCAATTAATCCAATCACCTGTACCCCACTCAAATCATCTACACGAATATCCATTGTATCCATTCCTGCGTAATGTTAAGTATAAACTACATCCGTTAGCCTTCTGTATTTCACATTACTTACATGACAGAATCGGAACCGCGGGGGTGGTAGTCCTGTCACTGTATCGACCAAATTCAGATGTAATAATATCTGTACTATTTACCTCCAGGAAAACTCCCCAGACGGCGACTGTATGATTTCGAACTCTCTACGTCTGTCAGGGTGAAGCAGCAACCTAGCCTTGGACCAACTCAGGGATAGCCAAACAAATTAATCGGCTTCGTCATGGTTTCATTGGGCCTGCAATTTAATCCGCAATGTCTGCCCGAGAGTATCTTGCATATTAATCTTTAGCTTCACCGTGGGTGATAGCTGTAGTACCTCGATCTGATCGTCTTTACCCAGTATTCCTGCTGCTTCTGCATCCAGCTCTAGTTCAATATACCCCTGATTCTCCAGCGTAGGATCAGACACTGAAAGCTCAATCGTATCCGCCTCCGGATTTTTTCTAATCATGACAGAGGCTTGCTTATTCGAAGTAACGCCATTTACCGAAGTCAGAGTATCCGTCCAGAAATTATACCCGGCAACGTTAAGCGTATTCTCTCGGACCGCCTGAACCGTCTTAGAATTGGCGAGAACGGTGACATCCGGCGAATCGGCGTATTCTTTTGTTTCCTGTTTGCTTGCATTTGGCAAAATCATATATTCATACTGACTGTCAGCAGGATTATTCCCATGATCAATCCACATGGTCAGGAAATAATTCTGTAGCAGTTCGGTAGGTAATGTTGCAGAAGGAGGATTGCTGAGTTTAATGTCGGACCATCTTCCCTCTTGAATTTGTCTGGTCAATCTGATCGGTGAATGATTCGGGAAGATATAACCAATGTTCGAACCTATCACATTTCCCTCCAGATAAGCCCATGATGGATTCTCTATCTCTTCATTTACTATGGTCCCATTCAGAACTTCACCATCCACGTAGAAACTGTTTGAATTGTCTTCTCTCAACTTCCGCTGCTCAATGACGGTTTCTACAGGAAGGTTATCTGTGCTTGTAATGCCAGCACCTAGCGCAACAATTTCATTGTCAAAAGCGAACCAGGATTTCCGCGCCTGCATTTGTGTGCCGTTCTGAAGCAGTTCCATGCCTGTAACGCCGAAAGTATCCAACGTTGTGCCGCCCGCCCAGGAATTAAGCGGGACGGTCTCGCCATCCCCATATTGATAATTGCTAGAATTTCTTGTCCGCGAGACAACCGTTGTGCCTGGAAGTCGGCTCCAGTTCACCGTTGCCCAGAAGCTGCCTGTATACTGGGACAGATCCTGGTTGTAGAGATACGTCATCCCGTCACCAGTATACCAGCCTTTAGGATTCTCTCCGTTGGTAAGCTCATAGGTAGCAATACGCTTTGAACTTTTACTGACCCCGAACAGGAAGTCTTCGCCCCGATGTACACTACGAGCCATGCCACTCAACTCATAGTGTGCCTGAACATCGGTGGCAGGAACAATCGCAGGATCCTCCACCCAATCCCTGATCGTATCTGCCAAATCCAGTGGAAACTGATAGTATGATCCGCCCCTACTCAGCTGATACTCTACATGATATTTCACCAAGCTCTTTAATTGAAGCGATAGCTCGGCAGGAGATGTCACTGCAATTCGGGAGATACCTGCCAGAATGTTTCTGCCGGAGTAATAGGCATCTGCTGCCGGCCTGACGATTGCGCGTCCTCTTGTCATATCAATAGCCTGCCCTTTATATAATACAGGAGCAAATCCTTCGTCGATCCACCGATAGACATTACTCATTTCGGGAACAATCGGCTCCCAGGTGCTTCCGTTCAGCAGAAACATCAGGTTCCCGATCCCCTGTATCAGAACCTCCCCATAACTTCCCGTATAGGCTATCGTGCTGTGCTGCACATACGAGCCGTCTTCATAGAAGCCATCGCCTGCAGCTGTGTACTGAAATAGCTCACTCATCCCGTTCCTGGCTTGAATTAGCCGGTCGTAGTTATGTTCGACAAGCCCCATACGGACTTGAATCAGCATGATATCGGAGCGGTTGGCACCTGTCTGTGTAAAAGAAGCGGAAGTGATGTCCCCGATATAATGATCGATGCTTGCCGTATTCCTCAGAATTTGTTCCGGTGTCAACTCGTCATACATCAGGATCAGAATATCGACCAAACGATTGGGAACGCCGATATCCCAGTTCCACCAGTTCCCGAATTCGGTGCCCGTGTCCGTGTACAACTTATCCAGCATCCAGTCCATGGCTTGAAGCAGATCGTCCTTTAGCCCGGAATTATGGTATAGAGATGTTCCTCTTGTCTGATAGGCTAATGCCATTGTCTTCAATCGGGTATAGTGGTTGTTGATAAAAGTAGAATCACTGGCAGAAGCAGGCAGGTCATTCCAGAGCGTTGTGCCTCCCGATGCGAGTTGCATGCTATCCCAGTATTGTTGAGCTGCAGATGCATTGGCCTGAATAATGGTTTGCACTGCTGTTTCATTAACATCCAGAGAATTTTTGCCGATCAGAGTCTCCTTCCAACGCTGCCTGATTTCATCATATTCTTCGGGATTTTCTGGCTGGGGAGCAACCACCTCAAGTGTAACTGAATCTCCCACTCCGTTAACTGTGTTTGCGGACACCGTAGCTGTACCGACGCCAAGTGCCTGTATTTTTCCATCTGCAGCCACACTTACAATTTCCGGGTGATCCGATACCCAGCTTAGCTGTGATTCCGTTGCATTCGCCGGCTCAACATTTGCGATGAGTTGCAGGCTGTCGTATTTGGAAATTTGTGAGGGTGGAGAGGTTATGGCAACAGAGGCGACAGGAATATAGGGAGTAATAATAACGGTAACCTCTGCAGAGATCGTCGGATCGGTTTGTGATACTGCTGTAATCGCCGTCGATCCGACCGATATTCCGGTGATTTCACCAACGGCATTTACGGTGGCAACAGCTGGATTGTTGGAACTCCAGCTCAATGCCTGATTTGTTGTATTCTGGGGATTAAATACAGGCTGCAGAGTTTGCTTGCTTGTTACCGCCAGATTAATTTCATCCGGCAGTATGATGCCGAGCGGCAGCACCGGTTTGGTCACTGACACTGGAACCGCAAGCGAATAATTGCCCTCATAAGTGCTTACATTCACTGTAGTGCTACCTTCTTTGAGCGCATGGACCGTGCCATTAGTCACCGTGGCCACATCAGGGTCATTCGTACTCCAAAGTAAACGCTGGTCGGAAGCATTTTGCGGAAAGGCCGTAACCACTATATTGGTGCTGGCACTCACCGGCAGCTCAAGCTGTGCCACTGAAGTACTGATTCCCGTAATTGGAACGTATTCCGCGAGTTTCAGGTCATCGACCATCCACTCTGCCTGCATCCCACTTTGAAAATACTGATTCAGGTATATATGTCTAATATTCATCCAGACGGAAGGCAGCAAGGCTTCTCCTAAATACTGATCATTCAGGAAATAAGTTATGGAGCGTGCTGAATTGTCTATGAACATTTTTATTTTGTACCATGAATTCTTCTCGTAATGTGTTAGGAACTGGTTGCTGACATCCCTTATTTCTCCCGCAGCATTGAAGGTAAGGGCTGAAATATTGGTAGTGCTTGTAGCGGGGGAAGGCGCATTCAGGCTTCTGAACTGAATCTCCCGGCGATGTGTAGTACTGTTCATATAAACCGACGCTTCAAAAACCAGCTTTCCGGCGAT
Source organism: Paenibacillus sp. CB74 (assembly GCF_055687625.1). Taxonomy (NCBI): domain Bacteria; kingdom Bacillati; phylum Bacillota; class Bacilli; order Caryophanales; family Paenibacillaceae; genus Paenibacillus; species Paenibacillus sp. CB74. The sequence continues at coordinate 1,668,957 of NZ_CM146009.1, forward strand.
GCCGGAATTGCCAGCTTCCGTTCCGCCCAGATTATTTCTTCCGGTACTCACGTTTTTGGTATTGGAAACGATTTTGAGACTGTAATCCTCGCGCTGGGGAGCATTTTCTATAGTCACATAATTTGTTTCTGCCAAAGAATTATAGATGCCCCAACTTCCGCCGACCGAGCCGCTGTATGTGGAGCCGTTATAGAGCTTTGTATTCTTGGCATTTCCGCTTTCATCATAGTTAACATTTACGTATACGGTGCCAGCGGCGAACGCCGATGGCAAGGCTGTAGGGGGAATGATAAGCGACAGAACCAGCAGCATGATGATCAAACGGAAGAAGAACGATTTAATGAATGGCTGATTATACACTTGCATACCAACCCCTCCAAATTTCTGATTTTGCGTCAAAAGCCTATAAATGCAGCAAACGAAATTCTAGCCGCTTCAAAACATCAGGAAGAATGAACATTTATCGATTTATATCCTTGAACGGAATCAGGCTTTTCCCCCGCTCATACCAATACCCGGGAATCTGCTTTTCCAGACGCATTAGCGCTTCAAGATAAAAATAATCCCCCCAGATCATATAACCATCCAGCCCGTAGCTGCCCCTGACATGATATGATCCATGATCGATAAGGCCTTCCTTTTCCTGCGCCATGCTCATTGAGGACTCGGCTAGTGCCGTCATAGTCACCAAGACCGCATCTTCTAATCGCTGCCTCTGCGGATCGTCAGGTGCTAAATGTTCCAGTAGTTCCAGCATGCCACAAGCTGCAATAGCGGAAGCGGAGCTGTCCCGACTGGTAGAGCCGGTCACGGGAACATCAAAGTCCCAATAAACGATGCCGTCAGCCGGTATTCGTTCTATGAAATAAGCAGCCAGGCGTTTCGAGGTTTCCAGAAAATTGATGTTTCCCGTGTGGCGATAAGACAGAGCAAATCCATAGATGCCCCAAGCCTGTCCACGTGTCCATGTAGACCCGTCACTGTAGCCTTGATGTGTTCCCCCTCTCAGCGAATTTCCGCTTCGGTCAAAATAAAAGGTGTGATAGGACGAGTCGTCTCCCCGCACAAGAAATTTCCTTGACAACTCGGCCTGTCGGACGGCAACCTCCGCATAGCGGGGATTGCCGGTTGCACTGGAAGCCCAGTACAGCAGCGGGAGATTCATTAAACAGTCGATGATGATACGCCCCCCATTCTCCGAATCATCTTCCGGCCCCCAAGCCTGAATGAGCCCAGATGTCTCTCGCCAACGTCCCAGTAGATGATCAGCGGCTTGCAGTGCAAGCAGTTTGTGCCGTTCATCCTCTTCAACGATCCAGCCCGCGAGTGCGGATAATCCATATAGGAAGCCAATGTCATGATGTTCAAGTGCATGTTGGGCCTGAAGCCGGCGATGAAAGCTGGCAATCTGGCTATTAGCCTGCAAACGCAGATATTCGTCACCGCTGTACTCGTAACATAGCCAGACTATGCCGGTCCAGAAGCCTTCGATCCAGTCCTCGTTATCACCCCATTCATAACACTTGTCATTGGAGATATGGGGGAACTTCTGGTTGTACCGGGACAAATTTTGTTTTGTTTTGAGGACTGCATATTCGATGGCCTCATGCCATTTTACGTTCGTTACTAGAGTTTTCTTCACAGTTCTCATCCTTTCACAGAACCGGCAGTAATGCCCGAGATAAAGTATCGTTGGAAGAATAGGAATACAGTGACTACCGGAATAAGTGACAGTACTGTACCTGCCATAATTAATTGGGTCTGCGATGTGAACTCGCCGTTTAGACTGGCCAAGCCGAGCGGCAGTGTCTTAAGGCTATCGCTGGTAAGATAAATAAGTGGAGCCTGAAAATCATTCCACACCCAGGAGAAAGCGAAGATTCCAAGCGTTGCTAACGCCGGCTTGGCCAGCGGCATGATGATTCTCGCAAAGATGCCAAATTCGTTGCAGCCGTCAATCCGCGCCGCCTCAGAGAGTTCCTTCGAGATTCCCGACAAGAACTGGCGCATTAGGAACACGCCATAGGGACTAAAGATTTCCAACAGGATCAGTGCCCAATGGCTGTCGACAAGGCCTAGCTTCTTAATAACGAAATACTGCGGAATCATAATGACCTGATAAGGGATCATAAAGGCTGCAAAATACATGATGAACAGTCGGTTCTTCCCGGGGAAATCCAATCTGGCAAAAGCGTAACCAGCCAGAGAACAGGTAATCAGCTGCCCCAAAGTAACCAGGATAGAGACCTTCAGAGAGTTGAAATAGTATAATGGAAATGGAATACTGGTCCATACCTCGACGTAATTCTCGAAGTGAAATACCTGCGGAATCCACTGTATCGGATACTGGAACACTTCCTCCTGCAACTTGAAGGAGGTGGACAGCATCCACAGAAAGGGTACGATCATAACCAGAGATATTAAGATCATGAACAGATGCGCCAGAGATTTAGGCACTGCTCGACCTAGTAGTTGACCCATCGTTTCTCCCCCTTAAATTGAACATAAGTAATCGCCAGAACGATCAGGAACAGCACGATGGCCTCAGCCGAGGCGTAACCAAATGCGGAATTGCGAAATGATTGAACGAAGATATCATAGACGAGCAGCTTCGTGGAGCGGCCCGGACCACCACCGGTCATGACATACACGAGATCAAATGACTTGAACAGATTAATAATGCAGGTAATGATGACAAAAAACGTCACTGGAGATAACATAGGCAGTGTTATATTGCGGAAGCGCTGCAGGATATTGGCACCGTCAATGTTGGCTGCCTCGTACAGCTCTTTGGAAATTCCCTGCAAGCCGGCTAGGAACAGCAGCATATAGTAGCCAGCCATCTTCCAGGCAGAGACAAGTATAATGCTGAGCAAAGCCCAATTCGAGCTGACCAGCCATCCGGGGGGCTGCTCCATAAATTTGCTGAGGAACATGTTCAGTGGTCCGAGCGTTGGATTGAAAATGGCCTGCCATACCACCGCTACTGCGATAAACGATGCAATATGTGGGAAGAAGAATGCCGCTCTGTAGAGCGACATCCCTTTCATTTTCTGGTTAACAAGCAAGGCCAATGATAGAGATGCAATGATAACGAGCAGGCAGGAGCCAAAGGTGTAGAGCAACGTATTCTGTAAAGCAATTCGAAAGTTCTCGTCCCGCACAAGCCGGAAATAATTATCCAGCCCGTTCCATTTCACCGGATTATACCCGTCCCATTCTGTGAAGCCAAGTCCGAACGCCATCACACTCGGAATAGCAATAAATAGCAAGAACCCTAGCAGATTTGGGAGCAGAAAGAGATAGGCTGTTCTCGCTTGCGGATGCATCATCCTTTGCCACAATGACGTTTTTTTGCTTTTTTCCAACAGGCTGGTTCCCTGCGTCCCTAGTGTGCTTTTATTCAAAGAAGACATTTCATCACTTCCCACTTCTTGATCTATTGAATCTCTTGCTCTCTTCTCTTCTTGATGTTTTCGATTGCTTCCTCAGGTGTCAGCTCGCCCAGCAATGCTAATTCTCCTTCTTCTGTGGCGATCGTGTTCATCTGGGTAATCCCCTTGCGCAGTTCCCGTTCCGGAACAGATATAATATTGAATATGGCATCCATGTTCACCGCATCATTGGTAAAGGTTGCTTTGTACTGATCCTTGACACGATCTGCTGAGGAAGCCGGTGTCTGATATTTTGCCACGATCTGCTGTCCTTCTTCACTGGAAATGAAGCTGATCCACTTCTTGGCTTCTTCGGGATGCTTGGACTCCGAGTTCACGGCATGAACAACGACTGCAGTCATTGTTGTGCCCTTCTGCACTCCCGGCGGATGAGGAACATACGTCATCCCCCAGTTAAAGTTGAGCTTATTGTCCTTCTGATCCTGTTCCAGCATGCCTGGGAACCAGGTTCCAGTAACAACCATGGCATATTTCCCAGTGAGGAAAGCCGTTCTGTAATGTGCATTGGTTGCTTTATTCTCGGCTACGGAAGGCTGCGCACCGCTTTCTGACAGCTCCTTGCGGAGCTTGAGTCCTTCCACATAAGGGGTCAAGTTGTCACTGTAGAGCGAGCTTCCCAGTTGCTGTCCATAGGAGTACCAGGTCTGCGGCCAGTCCGGCATAAAGGAACCGTAAATTTTATCTGTCCCGCTTCCGCTTGTCATCTTCTTGGCTAGTTCAACATATTGCTCCCAAGTCAGGTCATCGCCGGGATATGCAACTCCCGCTTGATCAAAAAGATCTTTATTGTAGTAGAGCGCCCAGCCGTCCGAACGGAATGGCAAGCCGTAAAGTCTATCGTTAATTTTCAGATCGTTAAAAAAGGATTGAACACCGGAAAGCTCTGTGTTGTCAGCAGTCGCAAGATCATCGATTGCCAGCGTGCGCCCCGACGAGGCCAGCTTGTAATATTCATCCAGACTCTTAAAAGCAAAAGCATCAACCTCGCCACCGCCTGTCAGCGTTACGGTTAGACGTTCGCTGTAGGTGTTTGCATCACTTTTGGTAAAATCAATGGTGATGCCCGGGTTCTTCGCTTCGAACGCTTGAGCCAGTTCATCATACATCCGCTCTGAGGCGCTGTCGTTCCATAGCATGAACTTGATGGCTACTGCTTGCTTCGAAGTTGATGAATTCACTGTCGTATTATCCATTGTGCTCGATCCGCATCCGGCCAGTATTATTGCACTGGTCATAATTCCAATCAAAGGTTTAAACCAATTTCTCATGTAGTCCCCTCCAAGTTCGAATGTGTGAGTATTTCTTACTTGACGTAACTATAATAGAGTTCTAAACTTTTGTCTTTGCACAAATCTCAGCACAATTGTTGAGTTATTCATATTTTTGATAGCGCTTTCTGTTAACTTAGTGTAAGTAAATATATCTTATATATAACATTTAAAAAGAAAAAAAAGGGGGGGTTCCCCTTGGTTAGTCAATTATTCAGTTTTGTGTTCTGTTTTACAGATCCCCGCGGTATTCTGAGGGCGTTTTTCCTGTCATTTTTTTGAATACCCGTGAGAAATGACTGAGATTATGCAGACCTACCTGCTCTGCAATCTCCTGTATGCTTCCTTCCCTGCGCCTGAGCAGCTCTTTTGCCTTTTCCACCCGAAAGCCAGCTACGAAGGACATAGGCGTCTCTCCAGTCTGTTCCTTAAACAGCGTGGAGAAATAATTTGGATTCAAATGAACAGCACCGGCCAAGCGCCCAAGCGTTATCTTCTCTGGATAATGTTGCTGCACATAGCGGATCGCCGATTCTACATCTATGGTCACCGAACGTTCATTATCCTGCATAACGGTCCTTAAGGCAGCTGACATACGCTCCATGAATTGTCTGGCGGTTGTACAGGAATGGGCAAGGCTGATGGTTTCCCCCCAAGCTGCAATATGCTCACGATGAAAATATCTGCCGGGAATATTCCGCGTGAGCAGCATCGTTAGCGCCTGAACCAGCCGCTTAGGATGAACGCTACGCCGCTCGGCGTCCTGCATCAACTGATCTAAATAATCCATGATGGCATTCGCATTGCCGCCCGCCAGCAAAGCAATCAGATTTTTCTCCTGTTCAGCCTGAAGTACCGTGACGGACATTTGATATATACGCTTGTGCTCATACTCGACCATATGGTTCCAGCCCGTATAGAATAAGTCCGCCTGCAATTCCTCAGCTTCACGGTATGCCTTCTCCCACTCGTTCGGTCCGGCTACTCTGGAACTGATCAGTATGCCCGTATCTTCATAGCGCTCTAGCAGCAAGTGCGGCGCTTCAATCTCGTCCTCGAGAATCAGATGCAGTCGCTGCTCGGTGTCAACGAACAATCGCCTCTCCGCAATGACGGCCGGATAGGGAAACCACTCCAGCCAAGCGTGAATATCCGTCTGCCCCCATATTTCCCGATCTATCAGCATAATAATCCATCTCCAGCCTGCGCACTCCCGCGCACTTAACCTGAACTGTTTCAGCCAGGCGGATGGAGACTGAAGCTCAAGGATCCGGACTTCAGGCCGTGATGCTACCAGTAAACTGGCCCCCCCGCGTTGCTCGGAAAGCTTCTTGTGAAAGGTATCATATAGCCGCTCTAGGCAGTGTTCAACCTCTCCAGATGATAGATTAAGTTTGTCCAAATACTCAAACACACCGTAGCGTATGCCTTGCCTAGCGAGTCCAAAGTCGGTATGACTGCTAAGTATACAAATCAGCACTGTCGGTGATATCTCGCGGATACAGCCGATCAGTTCCAGCCCGTCCATTCCCGGCATGCGAATATCCGTAATCACAACATCCGGCTGTAGCTGGATGAACATTTCGAGTGCGTCTCTTCCATTACTTGCCTGGCCCGCAATCTCAAATCCGTATTGCTCCCAGGGTACTGTTCTTAGCAGCGCCTCTCTAATTAGCCACTCATCTTCTACCAGCATCGTTCGAATGGACATGTTTTCGCCTCCTTATGAACACAACTTTTTCTAGATTATTGTCGCTTCGGCAGCGATATCTCCACCTGAGCGCCGGATCCTGGAGAGCTTTCGAATTGCAAGGTTCCTGCTCCACCGAAATACAGGGCAATGCGTTGCTGAATATTGGACAACCCAATACCGGAATATGTTTGCATCTGCTCTATGTTCTTCACTTCTACGGTCGCTTCGAGTGGACGACTGGCTGTACCGGCTCCGTTGTCGGATACGGTGATGGTGAAGGTGTCGGATATATCATAAGCCTGTATCCAGATATGAATGGCCGCCTCGCCGTACATACCGTGATAGATACTGTTCTCCACCAGCGGCTGCAAAGTAAAGCGGGGAATGTGCTGCCCAAGCAGTGCGTCTGGTACATCAATCAGGACATGAATGCGGTCCGGGTAGCGAATCCGCATAATGGTCAGGTAATGCTGCAGTGCATCCAGTTCCTCTTCAACAGTCACGAGCGGGTTCTCCGGATATATTTTTGATGATAGAAAGTATCCCAGAGCATGGACGACCTCACGGATCTGCTCCATCTGTCCGTGTAACGCCAGCCCACTGATCACCGCCAGTGTATTCTTAATCATATGGGGCTGAATTTGCGATTGCAGTGTTTGCAACTCTAGCTCTAGCTTCTGTCGCTGCTCCATCTCCATACGCTCATGCAATTCCTTCAAATCGGAGGTCATGCTTAGGAATGAACGCTGGAGCATATCAAGCTCAGGATCGGTGCGAATCAGCGGAACATGCGTCCATTCTCCTGACCCGATCCTTCTCATGACACGGACCATCTGCTTAATCGGCCGCAGAATTCGGCCGGTGAACAAGTGTCCGAGTAGGATGGAAAGTAATGCGCAGAGTCCGATGACCACTAACAGAATGTTGCGGATTTGTCCAAGTTCGGACAGGAAATTCTGATAGGGAATCTCCTTGACGACGACCCAATCATTCAGAAGCTTGGCGGATATATAGAGAGAATTATCCATGCTCTTACCCTGATTCAGTACGGTGGTGACTTTACCGTAATCCGCTGAGACCGCTTCTTGGAGGATTGCAACAGGCGCGGTTGCTTTTGGGGGAGAATATACCAGCGACCCATCCGTTTTCGCGATGATAAACTGGTTATTTGAAGCAAGATCGTCTACCAAGGCCGCCACAGAACTCGAAATCATTATCTTCCCCCACTCTGTGCCGGTCTCTATATCCGTATATCCGGCCTCATAAGTGAGCATAGGCTCAGTCGCGCTTGACGGATCGAACGCCAGATGCGGAGTTACCCACACGAACCGTTCGCTGCTTCCGGCTTGCAAAACTTTTTTGAACTCCGCCTTGCTGTCGAGATAGTCGACTAGCCTGCTGCCGTCCGCCCCCCAACTTGTGAACACTTTACGGTTATAGCCGTAAATTAGGATGGAGGGCGTTTTTTCGAATTTGGAAAAGACTAGTTTGCTCATCAATTGATTGAACATATCCCATTCCTTGATGTACCGCTTTAGATCGTCTGGTGAAGATTCTGGATCAAGCATCTGGCGGACGCTTTCCTCCTGCCCGAACGATCCAGCAAGCATCTGGTACATGGACAGCTCACTGTTTAGAGAGGCAACTGTCTGTTCGAGTAAACGAGACTGGATTTCCATAGCCTGGTGAATGATTGTACGTTTGGAGGCATTATAACCAGCCCAGCCGATAACAATCATGGGAAGCACACCAAAGAGCAGCAAGATCAAGATAAATTTGGATCGCAGGGTCCATCTGGTAATTTTTGAACTCACAACCTTCCACCCCCTGTAATACCGAGAAGTTTTTCTGTTAATCCGTGATGATTGAGTAAATAAATTTAAGTATGTGTTATATGAGCGTGGACTTCAAGGTAAAAAGAAGGAAATGGTTCAGCAATGAGAAGAACGCATTTAGCCATCTTGGGACAAGAACTTGTAACAATAAAATAAAATAAACAAAGCCGCTAAAATAGCGACTTTGTTTAGTCTTACGTACATATTAAGGATTTTAGTCTAGCTCGAACACGAGTGTATGTGAGCCAGTTGCGATTCTACCCATTTTTTATTCGTATATGGTTTGCAGGCCCCGCTATTCTATTCAGTGGCTACCCCAAGCGCTTTGTTCCGCTCTTTAAACCTCTCGTTATGTGACGATACATAAGCCATTCTCGGTGCTTCGGGATCTAAATATTGTTTGGCGCTGTTAAGGGCTAGAGCTGCATCGGTGAATGCCCCTGCAATCAGGTTGAGCTTGCTGTCGTAATTGGCAAAGTCGCCAGCCCCGAAAATGCCCGGCAAGTTGGTCTCAAGTTTTGGGCTAACAAATATGTTCCAGTCGTCCATATCCAGTCCCCAATCCTTAATCCCTGTAAAATCGGATTTCAGTCCGTGGTTGACGATGACCTCGTCAACTTCTAGCTCGTGCGAGTCCCCTGATTCGATGTGGGCAATCGTCACCCGTTCAATTGCCTTTCCATTGCCGCTATATAATTGCGTAACTTCATATGGCGTAAGCACATCGGCGGAGGACTCCTTCATTCGAACAACGTTTTTTTCGTGTCCGCCAAAGTGGTCCCGTCGATGTACGACCGTCACCTGAGCAGCGATGGACACCAGCTCGTTCGCCCAATCGACAGCGGAATTTCCCCCTCCCGAAATAAGTACTCGTTTTCCTCTAAAAGGCTCCAGTTCCTGCACCGTATAATGCAGATTGGACACCTCGTAGCGCTCAGTCCCTTCCAGTTCCAGCTTAGCCATTCGCAGAATGCCGCGACCAATCGCCAGAATGACTGTGCGTGTCCAGTGTTTCTCCCCTGTTGCCGCCTCCAGAATGTAAGTCGAATCCGCTTGTTTCTCCAATCCGACAATGTGCTGGCCGAATACAATCGTTGGGTCGAACGTTTTTGCCTGCTCCGATAATTGGGTGATTAACTTCTCGCATAGGATTGGGGTAAATCCTCCAACATCCCAGATCATTTTCTCGGGATAAATGAGCATCCGCCCTCCCAGCTCGTCTTTCGCTTCTATTAACTTCGTCTTCAAATCACGCATTCCACTGTAAAAAGCAGTATACATTCCCGCAGGACCACCGCCGATAATTGTCACATCGTATAATTCAAGCTGCTCGTTCAATTGAAGTCCTCCTCCTGAGGGCGTATGTACATGTCCGCACATATGATAATCATTATCAATACTATTTTAGCTTCTACAGTGTGACAATAACAATGGACAAAACCGACGGTTGCTTTATACAAAACAAAGAGTGCTGAGCCTTTGGCCGCGAGGAAAACAAACTTATGCTAACGATCGCAGGATATCATCTATTTTTTTGCCGTTAGAAATAATACCGTTATTCATCCAAGTTAGAAAATCTACCTCATATACGCAGTTGTTTCTTACAGCGGGAAGATCGCGCCACTCTGGCTGTTCCAGCAGGACCCTTTCCATCCCTTCTTCTTGGCTATGCCACTTATCAAAAGTAATGAACAGATGGTCCGCGGTTAACGTACTCAGTTCCTCTACAGAGAGAGTGAACATACCCGGCTTATTCGATTTTGAGGCTATACCTACTGCGGAATGGGCGCGTAAGCCAACATCACCATAGAGCACCGTTGAAACAAAACCTTGTCCTTCTTCTGTATATTGGATGATCTGGTCCGCCGAGATACGCAAAAAAGCGACTGTTTCACCTTTCATAAGCTGATTCAGCATATGGCTCGCGTTCCGTGCTTTGAAAGCATAATTTGCAATCGCATCGTCGGCCAACTCCATCCGGCCAAAATAATCGGCGACGGTACGCAGCAGCGTACGCCAATTCGTGGTCTGCTCTCGCAGGATGCACGTGTTGGATATACGTCGGTACTGAGAATATTGTTGTTGCTCGTAACGATCCGCAAGCATTATCAGATCCGGCTTATAATAGGTAAGCTCGTCAAAGTTGCCGCTATTCTCGTCGAACGTCGGAATGTGGTTTAAACCTAGATACTCTTGTTTTCCCCATTTCTCATGTCGATATTGGACGATCGGTTGCATACCCAGCGCAACGAGAAAATCCTCCAGATACGGTGCCACTACTCTAAGCTCTCCCTTGCGGCTTCGGCGGTATTGTCCGGGCGAGATGCCTACCGTCTGCTTGAAACGACGACTGAAATAATATTCATTGTTGAATCCTGCATTGAGCGCAATATCGAGCAGTCTGTCATCGGCGCATGCCAGCCACTTTTTGGCTTGACTAATCCGTACTTCATTCAAGTACTGAAGCGGTACTTGACCCGTAACCTCTTTGAACAGGCGAGTATACTTCCAGCGATCAATGCCTGCAATGGAAGCCAGCTCCTCGACGGTCAGAAGCTCACTGTAATATTCATGGATGTGCCGTATACTGCGCTCTACCCCGTGACGCTCGATATCCGTTCCTTTATCTTCAGTTGCAGGTGCATTTTGGCGGAATAGAAAGAGCAACAGCTCTTGGAATTTAACATATCGTTGGAACAGCTCCAGCTCGCCTGTCGCTCCGCTAAGTCCATATAACTCATCAAGCAGCTCCATCGCTTTCGCGAAGGGTGTGCAGGCAAGCTCTTGCTTGTCCGGCAGCAAACTTGAAGCTTCATCATTGCCGATCATTGTGAAGCACACTCGGTAATAGCTGCAGTTTATGACCTGTTGATCAATAGAGAAAGCTGTGTCAGCATCCTGTAAATAGCATTTTCCCTGACCGGTTCCATTCATGAGAAAGAAGAGTTCAAAACCTTCTTTGTCGTTTCGGTTTCGATCCTCGTCTTCGCCGTCCCAGTCACTCGTCTCTACTTGTTCGCCCACTACAAAAAAGCGGATCGATCGTAGCACATATTGAACTGAAGGAGCCGTCCACGCTTGTTTGCCCTCTTCAATATCCATTCTTACTATCCATCGCCTTTCAATTGATATTCATTCTCAATGTATATAGTGTAAATTAAAAAGAGTCACCCTTCAACCTTCGTTGAAAAGTGGCTCTTCCCTGCTCCGTTATGGGGCAAGCAATCGAAGCAAATCATCCATCTTCAGCCCGTTGGCTGTAATGGCTCCCGTCTGCCAATACGATCTCTCAACGGGATATACATGGCCGTTCTTAAATGCAGGAACCGTCTGCCATAACGAATTGGCCTTCATTTCTTCAAGCGCTTTTGCGTTACTCTCTTCCTCCCATGTTCCGTTGGACGGCAGCAAAATAATATGGTCCGCGTCAAGTTCCGGAATAACCTCATTCGACAAGACGATGTTGCCCTCCGTCATTGCCTCGGCAAATGCGGGAGCCTTCAGCCCAAGTTCCTTATACAAGATTTCTCCGACAAACGTGTTATGGATGCCGAAAATATTGATCGATTTGTCCGCGACGTTCATCCGCAGAACAACAATCTTCTCATCGCCGATCGCTGAGTTCAACTTTGCTTTTACATCGGCAATGTGAGCATCATAATCGGCAATAACCTGTTCTGCCTTCTCGCTGAGACCAAGCAAATCAGCAATTAAGGTCAATGTTTTGCGCGAATCCGAAAGTACGTCGTCCGGCAAGCGAAACGTCGGTGCAACCTTGGAATAAAGCTCGTATTGTTCTGCATCGACCTCTCCGGCGCCAATGATTAAGTCTGGCTCGGCCACGAGCAAAGCCTCGATATTTCCGGTCACATCGAACAACGGCACATCCAGCTTCAAATAATCCTGCTTGCCCCACATCGGGTTATAGTATTGCACAATAGGCGTTACCCCAAGCGCAACCAAATAATCTTCACGGTAAAGAGCCGAGACTCGCTTCGGATTGATCGGAATCTCTACCTCTCCGAAGCCATCGGTTACAACGCGTGTTTCCATCTGAGATGGAGCTTCGCTGGTGGCTGCGGTTGCCTGTCCGGCCTGATCGGTAGACACCGTAGCCGCACCCTGTTTGCTTGCCGATGCGCAACCTGTCACTGAAATTATGGCTGCTGTTATAAGCGAAATCCACCTAATTTTCATAAATACTGATCTTGCCATGTCTGCCTTCACTCCCGTAAGTTTTATGTATTGTAGCAAAAATAATGCATTCATAATGATAATCATTATCATTTTGCTTGAGTAGATTTTACCCCATATCGGATTGCATGCTCAATATACATTCTACAAGATCGGCTTTATACAAACTCGTCATTTCCCTATTCAGATACAAGATCAACTAACCCCAAAATTGTTCAACCATAGTTGATATAGAAAATTCAAATGAAACAAAAAACCGTTGATCATCACTAGATCAACGGTTTGTTCGTTGCGGAAACATCTGTTTCATTACTGTTCTTTATACACGCGTACATAATCCACTTGCATCGTCGCCGGGATATCAGATGCGTTCGGAGTGCGGCCGCCGTCAAAGTTTCCGCCGACTGCCAGGTTCATAATGAGGTAGAACGGCTCATCGAAAGGTGCATTCGGATTGTTCGGTGCAGCTGCGGAATACCACTGCTCGTTAGTGACTTTATAGTAAAACTTGCCGTCTACATACCATTTAATGTTGTCCTCTTCCCAGACTACTGAGTATACATGATAATCATTGGCAAAAGTTTGCCCTGCCGGGAAGTGATAATCGCCGCCCGAATACTGGTTCGCGGGCCATTGTCCACCAAAGTGTATGGTACCGCTTACGGATCCAGGCAGACGGCCTCTCGCTTCCATCACATCAATTTCACCTGATGCAGCCCAAGTACCATATACCGAGTTTTGTGGAAGCATCCACAGTGCTGGCCATATGCCATCACCGGTAGGAAGTTTGGCACGAAAATCGACTCTGCCGTACTTCAAGGACAGTTTATCCTTGGTGTTAATCTTTCCAGAAGAATACTGTGCATACCGATTAGGGTCCTGCGGGAAAGATTTACTGTCGTTCATAGCTTTGATATTCAGCTTTCCGTCCTGTACATATACATTTTGGGTGCTGTTCGTGTAGTGCTGTAGCTCTGCATTACCCCACCCCCATGTACCGGGATCGTTGTTGAGATAATATCCTGTTTCATAGTTCCATTTACTTGTATCCAGCGTAGTTCCGTTAAACTCATCCTGCCAGATGAGGTTCATGCCCGCGATAGCCGGGTTGGTTGGCGTTCCGATGGAGATATCCTCTTGGTCAGATATATCCGGACGCGGAGCATTGGGATTGCCGATAAAGGTATAGTTGACGAAGTTGTTGCCAATACTTCCGCCCGCCTGACCGTTCAGTGGATAGCCGATACGAATCTGCATATTTTCCTGGATCGGCTGGAACCACAGGCCATAGACGTAATCGGCCCAGTATCCCCACTGGTTGGCATCGGACATATTGTTGTACCCATTACCGGAGTATGCAAATTTGCTCTGGCTGGCGTTACTCAAATCAACCCATTGTCCATTGATGTTAATTTGGTATACAAAATTGCCCAGTTCCTTGGCGATTGGCGCCCCCCCATCAATTTTCGGAAGCGGAACCCCAATGGAACCATTCGCATCTGCTGTGAAGGTTGTTCCTTCGTATGGCGTAATGACATATGAATTTCTTGTAGGTTCATTAAACGTAATGGTATAAACAAGGTTAGCCGAAGAAGTCTTTGATTCCAATTTGACATTGATCGACTCCGTTACGTTAAACCAGTATCCACCGCCGCCATCCGTGAATTGGCCAAAATTTTGATCGTAGATCCAGCCGCTGGCTGCGTTATTGTCAATATCAATCCACGTGCTGCTGTTTACAGGTTTGACATATACCTTCAAATCATCCGCAACAGCTTCATAAGTGACCGCAGGATTATTGTTGAACGTTGGATATGTAAAACCTGCACCGCCGGTGAAGCCTGCTGTGATCTGTGGACCTTGTGTTGCATTCATCGCTGTGATGGTTGTTTTGTTGATGTTTTGAAATACAAGTTGATACTCCAGCTTCACACCATTTGCTTTGGAGTACAGTTGAATCTCGGTTGTTGCGGAGAGGGTGAACCAATAGCCATTGAATCCGCCATCGCTCCAGTGCCCCCAGTTTTGGTTATAGATATATCCGCCTGCCTGGTCGATATCAACCCAGTTGTTGCCCACTTTCACATTAACGCCTACATCACTGTAAACATCATTCCATGTCGCGGAGCCACCATTGAACTTAGGCATAACAAATCCGTAGCTGGCCTTGCCAACCCCTGATTTTGAAATGACAGGTCCGTCTGCGGGTGAGAAGTACTCCATTGAGGTTACGGTAGTTCCCGCTGCCTGAACCTTTGAAGCCGGAAGTATGCCAATACTAGCCAGCATCACAACCACAAGCAACATACCGAGTACCTTTTTCATAAACCGTTTCTCCCTAAAGTGAGATGGATTCATAATTGCCCTCCTTTAATAGAATAATAGCTTCTCCCAATCCATACGTATTAAGGTAATCGCTTACATAAGGGATATCTTTATTCTATCGAATAGGTTAATTTGCTGAAAAGGTACAATTGTTTTTGTGGTATCCCATTTTTTTGGCTTTTGATTCAATCTGCCTTCTGCCGCATCATCTGTCGGTACTCAGTGGGTTGGATCTGCATCACATGTCGGAACGCACGTGTAAAGCTTTTATAGCTTTCATATCCAACCATAGCAGCCACCACAACAATTTTATGATCAGTTTCGGCGAGAAGCCGCCGCGCTTTATCCAGACGTACATCCCGTAGGTATTCAGCAAAACCTTTACCCATATTCTTCTTAAACAGATTTGAAAAATAAGCATAATTAAGCGATACATGATTGGATACCATCGCAAGATCCAGCGGTTTATGGTAACTCTCGTGTATAAAACGAATGGCTTCATTAAGATCGTTCGAATGGCGATAGCTGCATTTATAGTCATAATAGAACTGATTCAGCCGAAGCAGCTGCTGTTGTAGTGCTTGTATATAATCACGCATCCCTGGATAATCAAAGAGATTACGCAATGATTCAAGGTCCAGCGCTTCCTCCCCCATATAAGGGCGGATAACTCGTTCGTATTCCTCCATCATTTGAATGGTGGCTGCGCAGAGCTGCTGGGTATAGCGAATAGGATAGCGTTGCAATACCTTTTTGTGAAATAGTGCAGAAATACCCTGAGTCATTATTCCACTGTTATCTGTTCCGATTGACTGGAAGAGTTCATATAAGTCTTCATAGGGAAGTTGCCACTGCTGCTCCATATGCTTAATATGTGCTGGGAAGATACTATACTGATCAGGAAACAGGTAACTGTGGCGATAGAGCTCAAGCACTTGGGTATAGCTGTGTGGTAGTTCTTTTAACCCCTGAATCGGGTTAGTCATGGCTGTTATGGCATCGATCTTTCCTTCCTTGAGTGCTGCAGAAAAAACACTTGGATCTATGGACGCATCCACCGCAAGGATCAGGTATGGGCGATGTTGCAGGCAAATACAACCTTGTCTGCCGAACACACGATAAGCAATGGCTTCCATGCTATGGACGCTGCTGGCTCCGGGCTGCTTAATGCCAACTTCTTCCTTCAGCAGGGCTAGGCGATAATTACGCCATAATACATCATTTTGTTCCTCAATCTGAAGAATCCATGTATCATCACTTAACGCACCTTGCATAAACATTCTTAATTCTTTACTCTCGGTCTCTTGGGCGAGACGGGATACATGCTGCATATTATGCGTAAGTGCCTGCCGTGTCTGGATCTCTTGCCATATATGCTCAAGGGAATTGTGCAGATCCTCTCGTTTCAAAGGTTTTAGCAAGTAGCCCTTTGCCCCAAGTCCGATCGCTTTTTGAGCATATGTAAATTCACTATAACCGCTGATAATGAGGTATTCCACATCCATGTATTCCTCTTTGCTTTGAGCCATGAGTGCCAACCCATCCATATCCGGCATCCTAATATCGGTAATAACGATGTGAATGCAATGCTGCCGCAATAGGCACAGCGCCTCCATCCCGCTCGCGGCACAATATATGTTGTTCAGCTTCAGAGGAAATTGATGCAGCATGGCCTGCAGGCCGTCACGAATGTGTTTTTGATCGTCCACAATCAGGATATTCATCATGCTCTACCACCCTCCAAGATTTTCATTTTCCCAAGGCAAGCGTATCGTTACACAGGTATATTCGCCTTGCACACTATCAATCCAAAGACCGCAATTCTTGCCATAATGAAGCTGCAACCGCTTATTCACATTTTCCAAACCAAGTCCGCTCCTGCGGGTAACCATCGGCGTATCCGATTCGCTTCGCAGTACTGCCTGAAGACGTTGTAACATCGCAGGCTCTAACCCTTCTCCGTCATCTTTTATGTTAATGAATAGTAGACAGTCATTCTCCACAGAAAACGTAATTTCTATAGATACGCTACCGCCTGAAGGTGCTCCGTGATGAACTACATTTTCAACGATGGGCTGCATACACATCTTGGGAATGGCGTAGCGAAGTATCTCCTGCGGAAGATCTGCCGTCATAATGATATTGCCACCTTCCATGAAGTTGATAAATTCAATATAACTTTGGATGTTGGCAAGCTCGTCACGAAAAGCAACAGTATCGCTGCGCCACTGCATGCTGTAACGTAGCTGGGAGCCGAGCGACACCAATGAATTGGCTATAGCAGGTTGCCTCTGTACCTCTGCCACCATTCGAATGGATTCCAGCGCATTATATAAAAAATGGGAATTGATCTGCGAATGCAGAGAGTGTAACTGTGCGTTTTTGGCAATTACCTGCTTATCCACGACCTGTGTCATCAGGCGTTTGACTTCATGTAACATTTTATTATAATTCACCGCCACCTCATCGATTTCATCTCCTCTTTCGTTCTCATCAAGGCCTGTATCAATCATTGCATCCAGCTCCCCTTTCCGTACCTGACGCATTGAAATGAGTACGCTGTCCAACCGCCGGAAAATACGCCGCGTCGTTTGGGATACAAGTAGCATAATCAGCAGTAATACACATAATGTAATCGTCACCACATATGCATACCAACTGCGTGGTCCCTTCATCAATGCCTGATGAGAAGCGATATCGACCACATAAGTGTTCAACGGAGCGATGTATCGATACAATACATAGTAACTCTGATCTCCCACCCGGACCTGAAGCGGGCTTTCCTGCGGCGATATATCGAGCTGACGATGGATACTGCCGAGGATCTCCTCCAGCCCCAGCCCGTACTTCTCCGAAAACTCATGCTGGGGGTTGTAAACATACTGGGGAGAATCGCTTGCGTTCATCAACACCGAAAAGAAGCCCCCCTTGTTCTCTTGTAGCAGGTCGCTGAAAAACATGCTGTGGGGAACGCGCACTTCCATAATGCTAGGGCGCTTTTGTTCCTGCCCTTGAAGGCGAACCAGACGATAGTAGGATAAGGTGTGCTCACCATCCCTAAAAGAAAATAAGCGGTAAGCCGCACCGCCTTCATCCCGAAGCTTTACCCAATAATCCTGTGGCGAAAATTTCTTGTAATGATAGATTTCAGGCCAGATTTCATACAAGTTTGGGTTATCGACGTAAAAATTAAGTTCACTGATCATTGCATTACTTTGAATGATATTGAGCATTTGCTCAAACTGGTTTTGCTTAAACTTCACCAGGCGCAGTCCATCCACAAGCATATTGGAATGAATAAAATCCACAAAGGACTTTTGAGTGAGGGCTGTATTGGAAGCGTTCTCAATCATGTCCATTCTTCTGCGCAATTGTTCATTCAGCCATGTAACGTGGCTGTTGCCTGTCGCCATAGCGTCCTTATATAGCTGGGTTTCTTGCATGCGGATATACACAAAGGATATCAAAATAACAGGTATGGCAATCATCAGGCTAAATGCGAGAAACAGCTTTTGGGATATACGGGCATTGCGATAAAGCTTCCTCAATCTCGTCAGTAGGTATTTCATTCGGATGTATTCACCACCTTTGTTATACCGTATATTACTAGTTATTATGTCGGTAACAATGTATTAGGGAATGGTTATCTGGCTATCTTGGATTTTCGCAGTTCCAGTTCAGCTTGGCGATATTCCATTACCTGGTTAAAGCCGTAGTTCACACGACGTATCAGAAAATTTTCGAAAATTTTGTCAAAGGCAGCTTCATCCTTCGCTGTAATCAGTTCTGGCAGCACCTCTTCCCAATTCTGAGAAATACGTGACCAGGCTAATGCTATATCGGAATCCCCTACAGGATCGAGTCCCTTATAGATGCCGCTGTCCAGATCGGCGTGTTGGTTAGCGAACGCCTCCATTTGCTTAATGGACGGAGTATGCTCGGGTCTCCACGGGTTGACGAAAGCAGGGTTTCGCAGCATCCAGTAGGTATCCATAATGCCATATTCCTTTTCCAGCCGCTCCCGATCCGTGTCATACAACTGGACCATTGCCGCTGTCAATCGGGGTTTGCCATTCTCCATCGTCCAAGTTTCACCTTCTTTGCCCAAAAATAAATCTCTTTGGCCTTCTTCGCTGGCCAGATAGGTCAAAAAACGGATGGCTCGTTCAGGGTTTTTCGTGGATTTGCTGATCATCGTAACCATCCAGCCATCCATGCTGCCAGGGAACATTTTGGCGGATTCTCCCCTGCTGCTCCGGGGTCCATCTACAGCAATATAGGTTGAATTTTGATTCGTAAGGACTTCCAATTTCGAATTGAGGTCCGATATGTCTGTCCATTCCCGAATCATCATAAAATATTGGGCATGGCTGGTTTTTTCCTGCACCTGTGCACTGGAGTCGACCAGAAAATCAACATTAATCAAGCCCTGCTCGTATGCAGTACGAAATGTTTTCAGCCACTCGATATAATCGGGATCTGTCATTCGGTCGTATACCTTTCCGTTCTGTTCATGGGGGATCGCAAGCAAATTTTGCAAGTATTCGGTCATTCCATAGGATGCATTTCCCTGTGCCCAAAACGGACTGATTAGTTGGCCTTTATAAACCGAATATTGATTCTTCAACAATCGCAATGCATTAAGAAAACCTGTCGGCGTGCTAAGATCCGGTTTGCCCATCGACTCATACAGATCTTTACGTACGAGAAAGGTTTGGTTTGCTCCCGTCAAGCCGGTTGAACGCATCTGTTCGGGACTGTACGCATCATTGGGAATGACATAGGTATGACCGTCCTCCTGCCGATACCATTGTAGAGCACCATCATCTGCTACCTTGAAAAAGTAAGGATCATACTGGTTGGCCAGCTCATCCAGGGCATAGATGAGATGACTCTCTCGAAGTTTGATAACCGCACTCTCCCAGGAGCCAATGGTTATCAAATCCGGCAGACGATCGGTCGTCAACATCCGTGATAACCTCTCGCTTGGTTCACCAGTTAATACTTCAAATTCGATATTGACCCCTGTTTTTTGGGTGACATATTTGGAAGTCAGACTCTCACCCCAAGTGTGCCCGTACCATTCGGCTCCAACGAACCACGTTAGATTGACGGGGGTGGTATCTAGCTTCCATGACGGTTCTTGCACATTCAGATTAAAATGCTGGCTATGCTCTGTGAAGTCAGCATTTGTCGTAACACCCCTATCTTCCGCTTGCTCTGACTTGGAACAAGCAGCCAAGCCCGACATCAGACACATCATCAACAAGGCTATAATAAAAGGACTTCGAAATAAGAACATTTAAGTGCCTCCTTTCTATACTGGCCATCTTCAATCCCTATCTGCACCAGCATTCATACCTAGTGGTGGTACAACCGATTTTACTATCATTGGATTAAAATGGAAATGCCTTCATGATCGATTCTCGGATCATCCGCAACATTCCCCCTAATAAAACATAACTTGTAATAATTCAATGGAAGGGAGACCAATGCGTGTATCTAATCTGGATACTTATTGTCGGTGGGCTAATTGGCTGGTTAAGTGGAAATCTGATTGGACGGGACGTGCCGGGAGGCGTACTCGGGAATATCATTGCTGGTTTTGTTGGATCTTGGTTAGGGTATGAACTGTTGGGACCGAGGGGGCCGGTGGTGGGTGGATTTCATATCATACCCGCGATCGTTGGCTCAATCATTGCTCTCTTGATTTTCTATGCTCTGGCCCGTGGTGGAGCGTTCCGAAGACGTTAACAGGCGGAGACGTAAACCTGTTGTATATTGGATAATCCTGATCAGAGATGCTGCGACATCAGCGACTTTCATCAAAAAGGCCCGAACCGATAATCTTAGAATGATTAACGATTCGGGCCAACATCAATAATAATCCTTCCATCGTTATAGCTGACTTGAAAAATATCTTCTTGATCCAAGAATTCCGTTTGAAAGCAATAATTCCTGGTGAAAAATCTATGTCATCAAACATAATTATGCCCCCCTCACGTTTGCTAGCGTATTAATGAAGAAGTCATCCGGATCGGTTTGAGTAAATTGGTCGTGAGGGCAGCCGATTAATTTGGTCGGCTGCTTCTTAGTTTTTTGTTAAACTATAATTTCGCCGTCAGTTCAATAAAAAATTTTCACCTTTAAGATATTTCCTAAAATAGTTCTGAATAACTGATGGGAAATTTTCCGCTAAGGATGGTTGTTCATTTGAATTTAGAGAGTGGAATGCAAAAGTCCTAATTATTGACCAAATAAAAAATGCTTCTAATAACTCGAAATAATTCTCTTGTAGTTGATTTACTTTGCTATACGTTGAAATAAATACTTTCCTATTCTCAGATGAAAGGTGCATAAATGTTTCAGCCATATCAAATAAATAAAAGCCATAGCCACAATTGGAAAAATCTATGGGTCGAGGAGTATCCTCATAAAAAACATAGTTACTCTCATGAAGGTCAGAATGAATAATTCCCCAGTTACTTGGCAAACGTTTATGATTTTGTATCACATTTGCTATTTTATGGGCTGACTCCTCCACATAAACAAATACCTCACTTGAGATAAGCTCCAAATTTACTAACTGTTTTAATTGATTAAGTGATGAATATAAATGATCAGAATTGTATATTGGTCTATTAAAGCCTTCAGGTGGATTCCACTGCATAGAATGTTTATGGAGAGCCGCCATTAAGAGAGCCAAATTTTCAGTTTCATTACTTGTTGGCTCTCTTCTAAGCACACTTCCATGAATCCAATGATGAATAGTCACCATGATTGTATTTTCGCTAAGATCAGTTGATATTTCTGTTACCAGATCACCTTGAAAATTTCTGACAGGGGCAGGTACGACGAGATTTGTATCTTTAACCAAAGCTTCAAGCCAAATAAGCTCTGATGCAACATCCCCTTTTGAATGAATGGAAATCGTTGAGATATGGATTTTGATAAGATACTTTTGATTATCATCGTTGGTCTGAACTTGAAATGTAACATTATCATTCTTTCCGAGATACACAAGTTTTTCCCAAATGATTGGGTATCGATGTAAAGCTTCTTTCGCTACCTTCGCATAATCTTCCTCAGAAAGCATAGTATCCACTCCAGTTAATGTGATTTTTACTCCACAATTCTACCAAGCAGACTTTATCTTCTGGTGATAAAAATTGATTGTAACTAAACTTTACTGCTCAGTAATTGAATAAAGCCGCCGATCCTGTTGATCGGCGGCCTTCTTTGATTTTATGGAACTATTGTTTCCCTTGAGTTAATGAACCGTCTGGCTAATTAAACCCACCTCGAGAATGGATGATTTGTCCGGTGATCCATTGGGAGTCATCGCTTGCCAGAAAAGCAATCAGGCGGGATACATCTTCAGGAAGACCGATCCTGCCCATCGGAAATCCCGGTAGCAAGGCTTTTTTTACTTCTTCTGACATCCAACCCGTATCAGTAGGACCGGGATCAACCGCATTCACAGTAATGTGAAACGGAGCCAGCTCAGCAGACAGACATTCGGTAAAGGTGGAGACAGCGCCTTTTGTTGCGGCATAAGCGAGATTGCCAGGCATCGGCCCCTTACCCTGACCGGATGTAAGGTTGATGATCCGGCCACCGCAAAGGACCTGCCGGCCGGCCAGTTCAGCCTCCAGCATACGCGCAAATTCGGCCGATAGCATGAACGTGCCTCGAATGTTCATAGCGCAGTGCGCATCGATCAGTGATGCATTCAATTGACGGAAATCAGCTGATACGCTGTACGTAGCGTTGTTGACGAGAATAGTCGGCAGCCCGACAGCCGACCGGCACGCATCAAGCACTCGCGCCGGAGAAGCGGGATCGGTAAGATCGACCTCCATATGCGCTGCCTTAATGCCATACGAGCGAAGTTCTTCAGCGAAGAGATCCGGCCAGTTCTTGTCGGCATCTCCCGGATTCTCTGTCTTATCGTAATCGTACAGATGGGTATAGAACACATTAGCGCCTTCTTGCGCCAACGTGCGGCAGACGGCGGTTCCGATCCCACCAGGGCGGCTTGTGCCTGTCACGATAGCCGTTTTTCCATATAGTTTGCTCATTTTATTTCCTCCGTTTAATAAGGGAGGGAGAAATCCATTTTTCGTTGGAGATGGAATTCCTGGGTAAAACAAAAAACGGATACATCAAGTATCCGCGCCCGGGTTTGATCAAACGGTTCCTCGCGTCCCTTGAATGATTGCAGATCGGCATCACAAACGAGGCGTGTGGTTATAACCAAAACACCAAGTCGAGCGATCCAGTTTAGATAATCATTACAAGGAAGTCCACATTGTCCAGCGAGTCCCCTTTCCTACATCTCCACTTCAAATATTACGAGTCAGACTCAATTACTGTCAAGATAATAAATACGTGGGATTACAGTTCCAGTGAATATGGTTGGGTGGTCAAGCATCCAGCTAACCTGCAGACTGTTTCTTTTTGGACTGTAAATTGATATTCGATTTTTACAACTTCAATTCATATCGTATATCAGGTAAATTCTCTTCATTTTCTTGTCCTCTACCAGTGATTTCAAAACCATTATTCTCATAAAATCTTTGGGCATTTTTATTAACTTCAAATGTATATAAAGTTAAGTTTCCAGTTGCTTGTGCTTTTGCTTTATTAAGCAAGGTTCGCCCTATTCCATTCCCTTGATAATCAATATGAATATAAAGTTGGCTTATCTCAGTTTCACTATAGGCAATCATTCCAACTACTTTTTCATCAATTAACGCTAAATCTATTTGATACTGTTTAGATAGGATATGATTTAAAAAATATAGATGGTTTTCGAAGCTATGGGTTTCAGCCTGGCCAATTGCCCGTTCCTTGCTATCTCTCCACATTTTCACGGTATGTTCAGCATACTTGGGATTATAGTTAGTTACTTTAATTTCAATTTTTTTCATCAATATACCGCCTTAAATAGAAAGATTTCAAATGATGAAGTATTTACTCTATTCAGTGCCAACTATCTTCATCCTATTATTTCCTTTACATATTTATAGCACTCTTGGACTAAGTTATGTAAATTATTCGAGTCTAAACATCAATAACATTCATTCTATAATTATCCCTGATTTGAAAAATATCTTTTTGATCCAAGATTTCCATTCCATTGTAAGAATAATTCCTGGTGAGAAAGCAATTTCATTAAACATGAATTATGCTCCTCTCACTTTTGTTTTAAATATTGCAGTTTTTGTATGTCTCATAATCCAAACGACCATCCCCCGGTGGAATACCGAGTAACGGTCGTAGCTTAAATCTCGCCTTTTTGTCTACTTTGACAGGGTAATGATCATAAATAGTGACTTTTACTTTTACTGAACTAATGTTCTTGTCCTTATCCAATTTTTTCTAAAGATTATATTAAATCAGTGTTCCTATGGCCCCCAGTTACCTCTGCATGCTCATCTGTTATATGCGTTCATTAATTCTGATCAATAATTTCTTTAAGATTTGCTTCTCCTCGTCATTTAGGGCTTGAACAATTTCATCCTCTACTTTTTGAAATGAGTTATTAAAGTCTTCAATCAAGTCAACCGCTTTTGGTAATACATAAATATTTTTTTGCCGTTCATTATTGGCCGGGATTTTCCGTTCGATGAAACCTTTTTGCTCTAGACCTTGAAGCATGCTTGTAACACTTGCCCCACGCAGATGAAACCGATCTGCAAGATCCTTTTGAATAATATGATTATCTTGATTCTCATAAATATAATCGATTACTTTTCCTTGTTGAGAACTTAATCCTAACTCTTTTATACTTTCATCCGCTCTTTTCTTTAACTTAAGACCGATAATTTGAAACAACTCCATATAAGGCGTATCTTCTCGGGAATGCATGACCGTCCATCGTCTCCTCTCTAATTGTTAGGAATCTAATTGTAAGTAGCTAAAATATACAGTGATCCCAATAGGCTTGTCAAACGATTATTAGACTATTGACTGTTAGATACCTAACAGTTATACTGCGAATTGTTCAGTCACAAACACATTAGGAGGATTTATGATGGAGAAATTAAATCAGAATGCTGGGTTAGAAAAAATTACTGCGATTACGAATGTACGGATCTTTGATGGATATCAAATCATTGCTCCCAGACATATTGTCATTAAAGGGGTGGCCATTATTTCAGTGGGCGGAGACATTCCAAGCGACGCAACAATTATCGATGGAGAAAATGCGACATTAATACCCGGCCTGATTGATGCACATGTCCATACCTCAATTGGCGGATTACGGGATGCCTTAAAATTCGGCGTTACAACAGAACTCGAAATGAACGGCGACTTTACTAAAAGAGGGCGCGAAATTCAGCTAAAAAATGTCGATGACATCGCAGACGTCCGATCTGCTGGTACGGCGATTACCGCTCCTGGTGGGCACCCAGATGAATTACTGCCTGATGGAGATGAAATACCTGAATTCGTATTAAAGGAACTGGAGAAGTTATCGGAGGAAGACCGGGAAGCCATGTTGGCCGCCTACGCTCACGATCACGACGAAATACCTCAAGTGACGACGGTTGAAGAAGCGATCAAACATGTGCATACCCAAGTGGAGAATGGATCCGACTATATTAAGATCATGATTGAAGAGGGGACGGTTATGGGTGCACCTGGCCTGCCTGTTCTAAGTGATGAGATCCTAAAAACAGCCGTTACTGAAGCCCACAAATTCGATAAGTTGGTTATTGCCCACGTTTTGACGGCTCTTTCATCGAAAGCAGCCATCGATTTTGGAGTCGACGGTTTGGGGCACTTGTTTATCGACAGACCCGAGTACACGTCCGAATTGGTCAAATCCATAGCTGATTCTGGAGCTTTTGTTACACCGTGCTTGGTGTTGAATTCATCGATTATAGGTAATCCGGCATCGGAATTGGCTAATGATCCACGAGTTCATTCCAAATTAAGTCCAGATTGGATCGATATCTTGAACTCAAGCTTCAATACGTTCCCACATGGAAATATGGAGAACAGCTTTAAAAATGTGATGGATCTTCACCGTGCCGGAGTTGATATTCTTGTAGGGACGGATGTCGCACCGGTTCCCGTTCCGAACCTTGGTGGCCTTGCTCATGGGGCCAGTGTTCACCACGAAATGCAGCTGCTGGTGAAGGCTGGGTTCACTCCGATCGAAGCTCTTCAGTCGGCTACTTCCAAACCGGCCCGTTGCTTTGGTCTACATGATCGTGGCCGGATTACCGAAGGTGCACGTGCTGATCTTATTCTCATAAACGGTGATCCGATCACTAATATTTCAGATACATTGTCAATCCAATCCGTGTGGTTCAATGGTTCGCGAAAACTAGGCTAAAAACTAGAAGATTATATCTTCCTAATTGTAAAATCACTAAGAAGAGGGAATGCAAAATGCAGTCCCTCTTCGACTTTAATCTACCCTCCCCCTCTACTTAAGGAGCATACAGCTTTGGATTCAACGGGACTTTGGTTTGTCTCCTACTGAGATGGCAATCCTCTTTTGCAGTATAAATAGAAAACCCATGTTATCTTAAAAGACAGCACGGGTCCTGAGAGTTGTTCAATTCGTTTCCTTGTTGAAATGATATTGTTGGATGTTACTCCATCCGCTTACATCACATTGTGCATAATCATTATCACCCACAGCAACCATCGTACCATCCGATTTCAATCCAATTGTGTGGGCACAGCCCGCTGAAATAGCTCTAATGTCATGCCAGCCCCTTACGTCGCATTGTTGATGTTTATTAGAACCCACAGCAACCATTGTACCGTCAGACTTAAGACCAACGGTATGATAACTTCCCGCTGCAACTGCGACAATATCGAGCCAACCGCTTACGTCGCATTCCCCTTCATGATTTCTACCCGTAGCCACTACCTTGCCATCCGATCTAAGCCCAACCGTATGAAGATACCCTGCCGAAACAGCCAACATGTCGCCCCAGTCGTTTACGCTACATTGGTTATATTTATTGTTACCAACTGCTGTTACCGTACCGTCTATTTTTAGACCAACTGTATGCCAGTCCCCCGTCGTGACCGATATAATATCATGCCAGCTGCTCACGTTGCATTCCCCTTCATTATTTCGCCCCACCGCAACCACGGTGCCATCTGATTTAACCCCAACAGTACGGCACCAACCTGCTGAAATGGTTACGATATCGCGCCATTCGCTTACATTGCATTGATCATGCTTATTCCAACCTATAGCTGTTACCGTACCATCAGATTTAAGACCAACGGTATGAGCATTACCTGTGTTCGTAGCCATATGAACATTACCGGCATCAACGGCGACGATATGGGACCAATCGCTTACATCACATTGACCGTATTTATTATCACCCACGGCTATGACTGTTCCGTCAGATTTAAGAGCGACGGTATGACGGCGACATGCCGCTACAGTACAGTTACGGAACCCTTCTGTCTCAAACACTGCTACCTTCCGTGAATTGTAGTCCATAACTTTCCTCCCCTCCACCCATTAAAATCCTCCGTTGTTCAACGGTGAGTCACCAATGTACTACTCTTATTCAACGTTGTATTATAATACTCCTGGCTGTCAAGATAACGGAACCATGCCGTGCTATCCAGACCATTCCTCTGAAGGATAAATTCTTGTTTCGGGTCGGAACAATATGGATAAATATGTCTATCTGTATGTAACTGAATCGTGAGTTCTCTCATTTTATATGGTTAATATGCCAATCACAAAATTTAAGACAAAAAATACCGACCCTTCAATTTCAAAGGTCGGTTTACCCAAAATCGGGAGAAGAAAACAATGGTTATAGCTGTATTATATCCACCCTATGCCGTTATATACCGTATTCTGCTCTAACTCTATGTTTATCTTGGCATATCAGTAATATCAACGCTCATATGTTCAGTAAGCATTAAGGTCACATCCACTTTCACTTTGCTCCACAATAGAGTCATTTTGTGAAGGTAACCTCTTACCGAATAATTTACTGTTAAACTCAGCTCGGATCTCTCCTCTTCAATGATTTTTATATGATGTTCCTTTAAACTTTGTTTTGACTTGTACATCTCTAAAGCAATTTTCTTTTGAGTACCGTCCAGGTAATCAATATACACCGATTTCATCTTAAAGTTTGAAGCGTATATTTTATGCTTATCTACCTCCAGAGCACCTAAAAGATACGGAAGCTCAACCAGCCTCTTGACGAGTGCAAGTTCCTCAGAAGTTTGTCTCACCGTACACACCTCCTCCTTCTTCAAACTTTACAGTGACCAGTTGATCAAAATCGACCCATTCAAATCCATTATCCATTTCAATTTTTATTTTTTTTCCAAAGGCACTGACTGAAGTGACGATCCCGTGTATATACCGATTGCCTGACTCATGAAATACTTCAAAGGTGGCTTGCAACGTATAGTTGAGGGACATATCTATATGTTGAGCAATAATCTCCCACTCATCTTCATGAATCAGAGGTTTCGCTTGAACATGAATTTGAGTACGATGCTGTATAATTCGTTCTTTATGTTGTGGAAGCATCATGCGGCTCGATTCCCATAATCCATTGGCCTCCAGTTTTTTGCTCATTTGTAATGCCCCCCAATTTTAGATGCTCGATCGATCGCTTGGCCCGCAGCCGTAATGGAGCTCGCTCGAAGAATGGCAATGTCGCCATATCGATCCTTGATGTTGTCCATCACCTGATCAATGGCTCGTTTCTGCTCTTGATCATCGAAGAAAGATAGTTGATATGTATCCGCATTGGATAATTGAGATAGGGATACGCCTACACGGCGCACAGGTTGCCCATCCCAATGTTGATGGAATATGCGTTTGGCTATTTTGCACACATCAACGGTTATGTTTGTAGGATCAGACAGTTTAACCTGCCTGTGAAAACCCGTTGGGTGATCAAAATCTGCTCCCGATACACTCACAGATATGACACTACCCATCAGCCCCTTTTTACGGGCTCTTCTGCACACTTCTGTACAGATATCGAGAATAACCACTTCAATCTCCCATGCTTCTGTGAAATCTCTGGGCAGGGTCATTCCGTTTCCGATATCCTTTTGTGTATTGTGTGTGTTGACCGTTACCGGCGAATTGTCGAGTCCATTGGCAACCCTCCAGATGACTTCTCCATTAACACCCCATTTGCTTCTTAATTTGGAAAGAGGCGTATTCGCCAGGTCTTTAATGGTTCGGATACCCATCTTCCAGAGATGTTTTTCCATTCTTGAGCCAATCCCCCACATATCGCGGATGGGCTTATCTCCAATGTGAAGATGTAACTCCTCTTTCTTTAAGTGAAAAATGCCACCTTCCGCTTTTTTAGCAATCATATCGCAGCACAATTTACTGATAATTTTGTTTTCACCAATGCCCGCTCTGGCGTAAACCCCTGTTTCGTTATAGATTTTGTCTTGAATTTGTTTGGCCAAATCGATTGGATCATTACCAAATAAATGCATAGACCCTGTAAAATCAGCGAATAATTCGTCTATACTGTATGGCTCAACCAGATCGGTGAATTCCTCAATAATGGACATGATTTGGGTGGAAACTTCAATGTATTCTTGCATGTGAGGTCTGACAATGATCAGTTCAGGGCACTTCTGAAGAGACTGCCAGAGTGGTTCTGCGGTAGATACCCCCTTAGCTTTGGCTAATGGACAAGCGGCAAGAATAATGCCAGAACGTCTTGCTGGATCGCCTGCAACGGCGAGAGGTCTATTTTTGTATTGGGGCATTTTTGCCTTTTCGACTGAAGCATAAAAACTCTGCATATCAATGAGCATGATGGTTCGCTGCTTAGTCCACACTGAAATCACTCCTGTACATTTAAGAACGTATGTTTGTATATATTATAAACCGAACATGTGTTCTTTATGCAAGAGGTAAATATTTATATTTGGCATAGGACCAAGTGAAGGATTCAGATCATACTAGGTTACGCCCGCAAAAAAAAGTCGCTAAATTAGCGACTTCAACGGGAACATTCTTATCCTTTATGAAATTTCCAGATGCAATAGCGGGAACGGATTACCAGAACCATCGAATTCGGAGCGTCCGATCTGTACAAACCCCATTTTGCTATAGAATTGTGCAGCTCCAGGATTCTGTTCGTTGACATCCACCTTTAGGTGGCGTCCTTTGATCTTGATGGTATGTTCGATCAGCAGACGACCAACTCCCTGTCCATGCTGACTTGGATCGACGAATAACATCTCAATAAAGTTATCTTGCAACCCGATAAAACCGACAGGCTGATGTTCTTTATCTAGAGTTTCCCACACCTCGACTTGCCGTTCCTGTAATACTTTGCTTACCACATCCCGATAGAATTGAATGTGTTGTTCCTCCAAAAATGTATGTGTTGCTCGAACAGCTCTCTCCCAAATCTGAACCAGTCGTTCCTGATCTTGCTCCCGATATGACACAATATCCATCTCAATCTCTCCATCTCTCTTTAGGGCGTGTCTCAAAACTCGCTGAAGTGCATCTTTCACCGCCTTTTCGCCCCCTGCTGCGTCACTTTCCCTTGACGTGCCCCGGCACGCCTGCAGAAAACTTTCTTGCTTGGAACGAAAATTCGGCAAAATCTGCTCCTTTCGGAGTTTTCAGACACGCCCTAGTTAATTTAAATCACTGTTTCTTGCTTAGCTTTTCAATAGCCAGTTCTTCCTCTGTTACGAAGAATATATCGTTCCCCATGTTGCTTTCATAGATAAAATCTCGAAGACTTTTGCTGGTATAACCGGAAAAATCACCAATAATCGCAATTTTGGTCTGGTAATTGATGAACTTTTGCAACACTTCACCTGCCAGCCGTGTTTTCAGATCAAAAAACACTTCACTGACAGCAGATTTGTTAACTATAATACGGTGACAATCGGCTTCATATCGAACCGTAGCCATAAGATCGATAGCGGATTGAACATCGGTAATTAATTCTTTATCACTCGTAACGTAAGCAATAAATACTCCATTTTCATTTATTTTTCTGATATTCATGTCTTCTTTTCCCTCATTCCTTATATTGAAGAACCCAATATCTTGATCCAGGTTCACCTTCTTCTACAATAGCTTTCCAGCCTTGCTTTTTATAAAATGTGAGTGCTTTATGATTATCCGAGACACATTTTAATGTGACAGGCGTTCCCAGTTCGACCACGGATTGCTGAAGTAACTGCTTTCCCACCCCTTTGCCGGCAGCACTTGGGTGCACAAACAAATTATGAATAAAGCGGTCAGGTACATATAGTGACGCAAATCCAAGTACTTGATCGTTGTCCTCTCCCAAAAGAATCTGTTCTTCCGATGTATCCCGGTCAAAATCTTCTAGACTCATCTCATCGGCATTGGCCCAGTGAAAGCTCTCCCGCCGGGAATCCAAATAAATATGTCTCAATTGTGGATAGTCTGCAATACGGGCTTCTCTAATGATCATCCGATCATTCCCCCATTTCCTCTGTGTCATCAATGTCGTTGTTACCTGGAGCCGATCTTTACCATTTGTTTGGCCTGCACACGACCTGCCTGTAACAAGTCATCACTGAACTTCGCATCACTAACTGCCCGTGCCAGTGCAACGGTACCTACCATACTGCTTACCAACGCATAACCATCAGCGGTATTCATCCCAGCCATAGTTGTAATAAACGCGATAAAACGTTGCAACTCCTGCGTGTAAGCTTGTCGAATATCCTCCGATAGTTGGGAAATCTCTCCCGATAAAGCTGGTAAGATACAACCGACTTCTGTCTGATCTCGGTGCAGGGAGCTTAAATAAAAATCAATGACAGCCTCAATCGACGTCAGATCTTCGTTTTTGTTTTTGTCTGCAATGCTCTGTAGCATTGCAATGGTATCACTAATGGCGAAATGACAGGTCTCCATCACAAGCTGATCTTTATTTTCAAAATGGGAGTAAAATCCCCCATGTGTCAGTCCAGCACCTTTCATAATATGTGGAAGACTAATATTCCGCACGCCATGGGTTCGAAATGCTTTGGCCGCACTGGTAATAATATGGTTCCGAACTTTGAGCTTGTGCCCTTTTGGATAAGGCATCCCTACTTCTCCCCCTTATATAAGTCTGTATCTGTGAGTGTATTTTAAAATATTATAGTTATCATATTATTTAATGTCAATTCATATATCACCATCTTCAGCAAAGGGAGAGTGATTATAAATGGAGTATTGACTCCCTTAAAATATGATGACTATAATATATTACGATCATCATATTTTAAGTTTGGAGGTACGAATCATGAATTTATTAGAAGTCGTAGATACGCTGGTCATTGGATCAGGGCCTGGCGGTTATGTGGCTGCTTTACGTTCGTCACAACTAGGCATGAAAACAGCCATTGTAGAGCGCCAACAGATGGGAGGTGTCTGTACGCATGTAGGCTGTATTCCTTCCAAAGCGCTCATTGCTGAAGCGGAGCGTCTTCATATGCGCAGACAATGGGGAGCTGTTGACGGAGCTTCTTCTTATCAGGAGGCTCAGGTGTTCAAGCAAGCTGTGGTGGATAAGCAGTCTGGAGGGGTTCGGTTTTTACTCAAAACGGCGGGTGTGACTGTTATCGAAGGAGAAGCTAGATTAACTGATGCGAATATCGCTGAAATATATCACGCTGAACAGGGGGCGCGTCGAATAAGCTTTAAGCATCTCATCCTGGCTACCGGTTCCCGTCCGATTGAAATAAGCTCTCTTCCTTACGGCGGACGGATTCTCTCTTCCACTGAGGCGCTATCGCTGCCCGACATACCGGAGCGTCTCGTTGTGGTTGGCGGCGGTTATATTGGCGTGGAACTGGGTCAGATGTTTGCGAGATTTGGAACTAACGTTACGATGCTCGAGGGCGGTGAACAGATTTTGCCGGGATTCGAAGCAGAGCTTGTTGCACCTGTCGTTCGTCAACTGAAAAAGGACGGGATAACCATCTTAACCGAAGCTAAGGTTACAGGGGCAGACCAATATACGAGTCACATCGATCTCCACTATATGCGTCAGAATGAACACCATGTTGTTCAAGCTGACTATGCATTAATTACGGTGGGCAGGAAACCGAACACAGATGGAACCTTGGGTCTCGAACATATAGGTCTGTCCCCTACTCCACAAGGCTTGATCGAGATTGACAAGCAGTGCAGAACATCCATCCCGCATATCTATGCCATTGGAGATATTGTTGAAGGCCCTGCTTTGGCTCATAAAGCTTCCTATGAAGCAAAAATTGCAGCAGAAGCTATCGTGGGTAAACCCTCTGTCATCGACTACAAAGCTATTCCGCTCGTTGTGTTTTCTCACCCGGAGATTACGAGCGTTGGTCTTAGCGAAGCGGCATGTAAGCAAAAATCAATTCCTGTTGTCGTTGGCAAATCTGTTTTCTCCATTAATGGCCGTGCACTTGCTCTGAAGGAAACCGAAGGATATGTCAAAATCGTTGCTCACGCTGAGTCTGGCCTTGTATTGGGTGCACAGATTGTCGGGGCTGAAGCATCTACTCTTATATCTGAGCTTTCCCTTGCGATTGAGATGGGAGCAACAGTAGAAGATATAACCATGACCATTCATCCGCATCCAACGCTAGGCGAAATCATCATGGAGGCCGCAGAACAGGCCCATCAGAGAATGGAAAGAAGGTAACCGGAGTCGTTTGATTACGGTTGGAAAGTTGTATGTGAACGAATTCATATCATAAAGAGAGTAATTAGATAGGGAGAGATTATCTTGAAGACTAAATGGAGATTATATATCATCATAACTTTGATCATTATTTTGGCAGGCGGTTTGTTGATCGCGAAGGGGACAGACGCCGTGAGTCAGGCTGAAAGTAAAAAGCAGGGAATATTGAATACGGAACCTAACACTGAAGGGTTTTATGTTGATCTGTATATTCCAGAATCACAGATTAACCAGCTTCAGGCAGATCAAAAGGTAAACGTTCGTTTTCCATATCTGGAGAATCTTCTTGTAAAGGAAGGTGTGGTTACGTCGATCGCCCCCTCTCCTCAATTCGCCAATCTGCGAATGACGCGGGAAAAAGGCCAAGCAGATCTAAGTATGTTTCTGATCCGGATCTCTATTCCAACAAGTACAGATTTGCTTCCGGGAATGACTGCGGAGGTGCAGCTTGATGAAATCACTGGCTGATGAATGGAAGCACATACGCGGGAGTAAGTGGATCATTATTATTTTTGCTGCCCCTCTAATTGCCGCTGTATTTTTCGGGCTTATGTTCTCCCGCAATCAGTTGAGCGAAACACCGGTTGTCGTTGTGGATGAGGATCACTCTTCCTATTCAAGGCAACTTATTGAAGAAATCAATGCTTCTCAATATATGAAAGTCACAAATGTGTTTGCCAATCGCCTCTCTCCGGATACGCTGCTGGCGAACGAGAAGGCAGTGGCAGTCATTTTCTTGCCGGAAGGAATAGAGCAACGTAAAGACCAGGGATTGCCCTCAAGTATCGGGGTATGGATGGACAACACCATGCCTTCTAGCCTGAGTGGTATTCGGCCTGCAATTCAAGAAATAATAACAACCGAAAATATGACGCTTGCTGTATCACGTCTTGCTCAAACCGGCATGGACATCGAATCAGCAAAAGCTCTGGTATCCCCGCTGTCTCAAGCGCAGCGCATGTTATATAATCCCAATTCAAGTTATATTGGTACCATGGTGATCGGATTTGTAAATATCATTATACTGATGCTCACGACGGGTGCAGCTGGCGCGATCGCTCCCCGTCTTCGGCAAGAGGGTAAGCTTATATCTGAGGGGAGTTCCCCCTTCCAGCTGTGGATTCGTGTCTTGCCCTATGTGATATTAAGCACCTGCTCTTCCCTGCTCAGTTATGGGATGTTAAAACAAGTGGGACATATGCGATTTGAAGCGGCACCGTATGTCTTTATCATTCCTTTATTGCTGTATTCGATGGCATTATGTTTGCTCGCGATGTTACTCGGTTATTCTGTTCAAAACGTGTCCAGGGTTGGTGCCAGAATGAGCTTGATCCTATATCCATCATTTCTGGTAACAGGTATTCAACTGACGCCGCTTGCATTTCCAACATTTTTTCAGGTTACAGCATGGGGTTTGCCTATGAATTGGCTCAATCGTATGATTCGTGGAATGGCCTTTAGACACGGTGAGTTGACTTTTTATAGTGTAGAGCTAGGAGCCTGTATACTGATTATTGGTTTGGCTTCATTAGGTATAGGATTATTCCTGCGAAGAGAATCACAGGTGCTAACGTCAACCCTTGAAGCAAAAGCAGTTTAGATTGGACAATCGCCGTAAGCCTGTAAAAATAATAGGCTACGGCGATTTATGTTAGAATCAAAACCAGAGAAATGAAGCCGCCACCACCTGCAAGAGAACATTACACAGAAAAAGTGAGGTTTATGATATGAAGAAATCAAACGAAGTATATTGCGTGACTGAGCGCCTTGTTATTCGCAATTTCATTTTGCAGGATGTACATTCGTTCTATCACTACCGGGCTAATCCAGATGTTTCCCGTTTTCAATCCTGGGAAAATTATACGCTCCAAGAAGCTGAAGCATTTATTAACAAACAAATAGTACATTCCCCTAACCAGCCCGGGACCTGGTTCCAATACGCCATTGCTCTAACGGAGTCGGATCAATTAATCGGCGATTGTGCCATTCATACACGTGCAGATGAACCTCAGATTGTCGAGCTCGGATTCACTCTTGCACCTGAATTTCAAGGCAAAGGATACATGAATGAGGCACTTTGTGCCCTGATGGACTATGTATTTGGCGCTCTAAATAAACATAAGCTGATCGCTTTTGCCGATGTAAGGAACACCAAGTCGATTCAAGTGTTAGAGCGATTGGGCATGAGACGTGAAGGACACCTGCTCGAAAATTACATGTCCAAAGGTTTCTGGATAGATGAGTTTCAATATGCAATGCTGCAATCGGAGTGGTTGAACAAACAACAATAAAGCTGGAGATGATCGTTCTTTTTCTACAGGAGGAAATGACATGTTGAAGGAAAAGTATGCCACAGAGAACGGCTCTATTTTTCGAAAGCTGGCACTCGGTCTAGTACTGATGTTTATGCTGATTGTACTGATCTTCTGGTGGATCTATCGATTAAATGTGGAAGATATTCAACGAGAGTTAGAAAAGAATAAATTGGGCGAAGTGCGATTCATGTCCTCCCAGCTATCAAATCAATTTGAACAGGTATTAATGAATGCGCTAACATTATCAGAGGATCAATCCGTCAGAGGTTATACATATGTTCTTCATTACGGAAATGATTTTGCTAAATACAAGGCCAAGCTGGAGCTCATTGAGAAGCTGGCTTTAAACAGTGCTTCCACCTCATGGAACAATACCATTATTTTGTATTATCCGGATCATAAGGACACGGTATCTTCTGATCCACAGTTCTCGTTTCGATCATTCTCCATGTCTCAAGACCCGCTCGATCAATGGATATTACATATGAACAAGGATGGCACAGGTTATTATTCACATCTCACCAAGGGACATCGAGGGCCGATGTATATCGAGATCAGGATCTCATTAGACGTCTTGCAGAAAATGATGTCTGATTATACATCCGGAACACCAATGCTGTATGATTCCCATTTTCAAACAGCCATTCGCGGTTCAGGCTCCCTTCAACTTGCCCAGGCGGATGCTCAGGTTGTTCCACAGCTCAGAAATGACAGTGGTTTCTTTGAAATTGCCTTTCAGGACAGGAATTACTTCATCACGTATATGAAAGCACGTATTCTGGATTTATACTTTATCGACTATCATCCAACCAATCAGCTTCAGCAATCCATTTCACGTAACAATACGTTGTTTGTGCTGGCACTTGTGGCCCTGCTGCTTCTCTCGCTTTTGTACATCATGGCTCTGCGTAATCAGATTCAACAACCCATTATTCGGTTGCGTAAAGCGATCGACCGGTTTGACCGTGGAGATTTCTCCAGCCGGGTCGACGAAACTCAGATTCTGGAATTCAAAATCCTGGGTCGATCGTTCAATCGAATGGCTGAGAATACGCAGACATTAATTGAACAAGTCCTTCTTGGCGAGCTTTCTGTCAAAGAGGCCAGACTCAAGCAGTATCAGGCTCAGATTAATCCCCATTTCCTATACAACTGTCTCAACTATATTCAGAGCAAATCGAGTGTAAAGGATTATGAATCAGTCACAGCCATGACCTTGGAACTGGCTTCCTACTGCCGTTATATTCATCGTATTGAAGATATGGATTCCACGCTAGGTGAAGAGCTACGTTTTGTGAATCATTACATGTCGATTATTCATATGCGAAAAAAAACGATTACTTTTGATATCGATGTACCCAAAGAGCTTCTCTCGGTACGTATCCCTCGTATGATTTTGCAGCCACTTGTTGAAAATGGGGTCAAACATGGGATTGAACCCTCCATGGGTCCAGGGCAAATTACGATTCGCGCGGAGCAGGACCAAGAGGTCATCCGTATCATCGTTGCAGATAATGGTGTGGGCATGCCCGAAGAGCGACTGTCGCTGATCTGCAAACACATGGATGAACTAACCCGCCCGGAGGAACAGATCGGAACTGGAGTTCGAAATGTCAATCAGCGAATCAGACTCACATATGGCAAACGGTCGGGCTTGTCCGTTCAATCTGGCCTATATGAAGGTACCCTGTGCATGATTACGATACATAAGGAGGATATTGCAGATGCATCAGATTCTGTTGGTTGACGATGAATCCTATGTGATTGACGATCTTGAGATCTCATTTCCATGGGATGAATATCGGATTGAGCGTATTCACAAAGCATATTCCGGAATGCAGGCCTTATCCATTCTGGATGAACAGACCGTAGATATCGTGATTACGGATATTTCAATGCCGGTGATGAACGGACTAGAGCTGATTCGGCAGATCAAGGCGGCTAGACCCAACCTGCCCTGTATTTTGCTTACCGGTTATGCCGAGTTCGAGTATGCGAAAGAAGCGACCAAACATGGGGTTGTTGAGTATTTGCTAAAACCGCTAGATGTCGAAAAACTGGCGGCATGTCTGGAAAAGACGGTACTTTCCATTGAGGAGCACATTCGCAGAGCCTTGTCCTATGAACAGGCGATGAACTCGTTTCGCGAGCATCTGCCTTCGTTGAAGGACAGGCTGCTGAATCAGTTGATTGAAGGTAATCGTTATGCAGAAGATGCTTTGAACGACAAGTTGGCACACTATCATCTGCCCTTCCATGCCGAAGATGAAGTTCAACTCGTTCTGGTACGGCTAGAAGAACATTTCACCAGGCATACGACGAGCAGCCTGCAACTGTTTGAATACGCTGTGACCAACATTGCATGTGAGTTATTTAATACAGCTTTTCATACCTGGCATTGCAGGGATCGTTATGATTATCTGGTTTTCTTGTTGAAGGTAAGTCACTGTAAGCAATTGCCGGCACAGGATCAGATTGAGGATCAGAATCAGGGTCTCACGCATATTTCCCTACAGCTGCATCATAACGTCAATGAATATCTGAAAGGTGGCATTTCCGTTATCCTGAGCCAAAAGGGTAAACTCCAGCATGATATCCGTGACATGTATGAGCAAGCCCTGTCCGCTCTCAAAAAGCAGGTAGGTAACGGTACAGGGTACTTCCTTTCCCTTCAGGAAAGCTATCGTCCCGTATCCATTCGTTCCTTGCATATTTTATATGAACCACCAACCTTCAATCATTTGCTTGAAACAGGACAATGGGAAGTATTCAAAGAACGTCTGCACCGAATTGAGGCAGGTTATGGCATGCTGCCTGAACAAACCGAAGAACATCTGGACGAGATTCAGATTATATTGTTGTCAGCCTTTCATTACATTGCCCACAAAAATCAAGCGCTGTTATCCGATCTGGCCGGAAACGAATGGGTTCCACGTGTGCCTTTTCGGTCCGTATCCCAGCTTACAGATTGGGCCGAGAACATGCTTGATCGACTGCGCATGAAGCTGGAAGAACAGTCTTTAGGTGAGCAACATGACGTCATTCATCAGATCAAGACGTTTGTTTCCGCCAATCTGCACTCCCTTAGCCTTCAATCGATCGCAGATCATGTATGTTTGCATCCGGTTTACGTCTCCAAGCTGTTTAAACAATTTCAAGGCATCAGCTTGAGTGAGTACATTTTAAGTGTCAAAATGGATCTTGCTCTCTACCTGCTTAACCACTCGCAGGATAAGGTATATGAGATTTCCGATAAACTGGGCTACGCCAACTCCCAATACTTCATCAAGGTGTTTCGCGATAAATTCGGTATGACGCCCCAGGATTACCGGGAGCAATAAAGCAGATTATCATGAAGAAAGTTAGCGTAAAACAAAGTAAAAAACCGCACTACATGTATACAGGTAAATAAAACTCCTTATACATGTAGTGCGGTTCGTTTTTTATTTTATCGTGTCATACCATGCGTTTACTTCTTCCGTGATCTGTTTACCGCCAGAAGACATGTACTGTTGCACGAATGCATCAAAATCCTCAACAGGTGCTTGGCCATAAATGATTTTATTCAACACTTCCTTTTCCAGCTTGCTCAGCATATCGCCTCGGGAAACTTGTGTTTTCGTGGGAACACCCGTGAACATTTCAGGCATGATGATATCCTTCTGGTCGATGACAATCTTGGCGGCCTTAATCTGTTCAGGGATGCGGTCTGCCAGGTTTTTCTCATACTGAGTGGTTGGTTCTTTCCCACCTGCAAGCTCTGCCAGGGTATTCATCATCAGGTTAGGGATAATCGCGCCGTCAAACGTCAACGTATAACGGATCGCATCAATCCAGCCACCAGGAATTTTATCGCTTTGCAGTTCTTTATAAACGGTTCCGTCTGGAGCGATGTCATAATCATAACCTTTAGCAAATCCGTGCACGAACGTTGTGCTGTCCGGATTAGCCCAGTGATCAAACAAATAGTTCTGATATACAAAGAATGCATCTTTATGTTCCATATCCTTATTAATGAGAACGGCTCCTGTACTTATTGGCGTTCCATGTCGTCCCCTCTTCCCGTCAGGGCCGGCCGGAAGTGGATATGCTTTATACTCGGCATCAGGCACGTTTTTTTGCAGATCCGGGAGCGGCCAGCCTGTCATCCAGTAAGGGCCAACGATTATACCGGACTTGCCTGCAGTAAACGCCTCCGTTGCTTTGGGCTCATCATAAAGCCCCGCTTCCTTATCAATGTATCCTTTTTCCATCCATTCTTTCATTTTCGTCAGTGCGGGTTTCATCTCAGGCTGGATGGAGCCGTAGGCAAGTGAACCGTCTGCGGCTTTGTTCCACTGATTAGGCATCGCTCCAAACATGCCAAAAATCCAGCCGGATTCCGACATCCAGGTGTTCAAGTCATTCTTGAAACCTACAGACAAAGCAATGGTATCCTTCTTGCCGTTGCCATCCGGATCTTGATTGACGAAGGCATCCATGACCGTCTCCAACTCGGCTAAGGTGGTCGGTGCTTTCAGGTTTAACTTCTTGAGCCAATCTTCGCGAATGTACATGACGGGATCATTATTGTAAGCGTTCTCCAGAATGGGAATAGCCATTCGTTTACCATCACGGACATACGGATTCCATACGTTTGGATCTTCCGCCATCGCTTTTTTGTAAACATCGGAGGCATATTTATCAAATAATTCCCCCGCATCCGTGAATTGACCCGATTCGATCAAATCACTGATTAGCGTGGAGTCACCACGGAAAGAGATAATATCCGGCATTTTCTGTCCCGAGGTTAACATGAGACGAAGTTTGGTCTGGTACGCATTATTCTGTTCACTCACCGTCCATAAGTATTTAATATCGATCCCCAGTGTATCGTGAGCCCACTTCGTATGAACGTTATTTTCAATATTTTCCCCATTTTTGAACTTCAAGCTGCTGGTGATCGGAAATACAGTCGAGATGGTAACCGGCTCAACATATTTACCATTTTCAAACGGAGCGGAATAAAATTCATTACTGTCGCTAGGCTTGTTCTCTGATGTCGATGCATTGCTGCACGCTGCGAGCACACCAGATAACATTGTAGCAGCCATCAATATGCGAAGCGGTTTTTGCCATGTTTTAAACATGTTGTCTCCCCCATATCATTCTAAATTGGTTAGATCTGAATCCGTCTTACTCTTTAACAGCACCAAGAACAATCCCTTTAACAAAAAAGCGTTGCAGTAAGGGGTATACAACCAAAATCGGTGCCATGCCAATGAATATCTGAGCGGCCTTGATCGTCCGTTGTGAGATGTTCTCCAGGTCTTCGGGCCGCACGGAAACTTTACTGAAGTCCTGCTGTACGATGATCGTCTGGAGGAAGGTGGCTAATGGATACTTTTCGTGATCCGTCAGGAAAATCAACCCATCGAACCAGGCATTCCAGTGCCCTACCATGGAGAACAAGGAGAGTGTAGCGATGGCTGGCATCGACACGGGCAAAAAGACAGAGATCAATGTTCGAAAGTAACCCGCACCATCGATGAAGGCAGCCTCCTCCAGCTCTTTGGGAACGTTGCGGAAGAAATTCAATAAAAGAATCATGTTCCAGACAGATACCGCTCCGGGAAGAATAAGCACCCACATCGTGTTGAGTAAATTGAGTTTCTGGATAAGAATGTAGAATGGAATTAATCCTCCGCTGAACAACATCGTAAATACAAAATACCAGGTGTAGATGTTACGCCGCTTGAAGCTGCGATTCTCCCGAGATAAAGGGTAGGCCGCTAACGTGACAATAACCATACTCAGGATTGTACCCAGCACAGTTCGCTGTACAGCAATCCATAGGGAACGAAGGAAGTTCTCATTGGCCAATGTTTTCTCATAAGCATCTAGCGTAAATTCTACCGGAAAGAGTCCAACCAGATTCGCATTGGCAGCTGCTTTACCGCTGAAGGAGACCGCGAGAATGTGAATCAACGGGACTATACAGAGTAGTGATAATAAAATTAAGAACGTATAGTTAAACACAGTGAATACTTTGTAAGGCTTCGTTTTGTAATACATGAGGTGAGGTCTCCTTTCTAGAAAATACGGTAGTTCGCAAATTTATACGCTGCACGGTATGCAATCACGATCAACACGAATCCAACCACCGATTTGAAAAGTCCGACTGCAGCCGAGAATCCAAACTTGCCATCGATGAGACCTACCCGATATACAAAGGTGTCGATGATATCACCCTTATCGTAAACGAGCGGGTTATACAGATTGAAAATCTGATCGAATCCTCCGTTCAGGATATTCCCGAGGGACAACGTTCCTACCACGATCATGATGGGAATGAGAGCCGGAATCGTAATGGACCAGGTTTGCTGCCAGCGACTTGCTCCGTCCACCTCAGCTGCCTCGTACAGTGCTGGATTAATGCCTGCCAGCGAGGCAAGAAAGATAATGGCACCGAACCCAAATTCCTTCCAGATATCACTTGTAACAACGACGATTCTAAACCAAGTGCCATCCCCAAGGAAAAAGATCGGTTCAATACCAAACACGGCCCCGAGAAACTGATTGATCATGCCTTTCGTTGCAAGCATGTCCAGCAAAATTCCGCCTAGAATGACCCATGACA
This sequence comes from Paenibacillus sp. CB74, assembly GCF_055687625.1. Lineage (NCBI taxonomy): Bacteria > Bacillati > Bacillota > Bacilli > Caryophanales > Paenibacillaceae > Paenibacillus > Paenibacillus sp. CB74. Next base: position 1,711,368 of record NZ_CM146009.1, read on the forward strand.
GAAAGTGCGGCAGATAAACGAACGTTTGTATACTCTTCTTGAAGGTTTCCTTTCGTACTTCGTTAAGGAGCAAGGCAAAGATCAGCGGTGCAATCAGACCTCCAATCAGTTTCAACCCCGCAATAATCAGGGTGTTCCAGATCACCTGCACATTCTCCGGCATACTGAACAGGAATTGGAAATGCTCAAGTCCAATCCAGGAAGACTTGGCAAACCCGAGCCAGGGCTTGTAATCCTGAAAAGCAATGACCAATCCACCCATCGGTATGTACGCAAATATGAACGTCAGGATAACTGCTGGCAATAACATCAGATCCAGTGCCAGCGTTCGCCTGGAGCCTTTATTGCGTTTGGTACGCCGGGGACTCGGACGAATCACATCGGCTTGGGACGGTGTATTGGCTTTTGCATTACTCATTCGTGTGCTCCCCCTCTTTCTCTATTGGTTTCAGAGACATCAGCCAAGGTTCTGTATGATCTCTGTAGGTTTAAGTATAGATTGGCTTCCTCCAAGTCAACATGATAAAACCATAGCTTCGATAACAAATTGTTAATATGACTTGTCGTTTGCACGAAAAGAACCCTCATACCTATGGATCGTTCTCTCCACAAGTACGAGGGTTCTGACTATACAGTGATACCTAACGAAGATTTAATGTTTGTCTTTTCCTGCAAAAGAGAGAATGCCATACTGGGACGTATTTCTCCAGCTTTCATTCGTTGTATCATTCCACTTCGCTACGTTTTGCTTGCCCTCCCCCTGGTTATCATTAATTTGAAGCTCGAAACCGATCACATCTCCTGCTTTGGGTGTCAGGGACTGCAACTTGATTCTGGCTTCGACCAGATAGCCTTTTTTGGTTTTCTTCACCGCACTTGTGAACCGTCCAGGCGAGGCGCTGCCTGCGAAGGTCCCCACGTTGTCTGCGCTGACTCTGAATTGGGCGTCATCATATTGGAAATACGGTGTGCGCTGGTGATTTTCGTCCAGGAAAATCTCAACCGAATCCTGATCCCATGGATTAATACTATCCGTGATAATGTTTGGGTCTGTAACGTCGATCAGCAGATACAGATACTCATCTGACCACAGCGCACGAGCCACAGCCTCAGCGCCTGGCTCTTTATTCAACCGTTTTATTTCAAAAGGAACGGCCTTATTCCACACCGCCTCTTTATGCCCGTCAATCTGAACTTGAGCTTGCACAGCTTCTACTGATTTTGGCATAGGGTCAAGTTGAATCACGCCGTATTTGCTGGTATCTGTGTCCTGAGATTGTGTGCGGTCGTTCCAATACAGTGCTTGATTCGGTTGCTCTACACCTGCACTGCCGTCCGTCACACGGATATCGAAGCCGATTTCGGAGCCGGAATTCACCTTTACATGACTCCAAGGAATGGACAATTCTACCTGATACCCGCCTTTCGTTTCTTTTACACGAGAAGTACGTACATCCTTACCCTGATATTTGCCTTTACGTGTAATTACAATATGTCGGTCATCTCCTTCGTAGGAGGAGGTCTTGCCATTATTAAAATCAACAAAGATGTCTACGCGGTCATTCTCATCGACTTTCGCATCTTGTACATCGACCAGAAGATAGAGGTTTTTGGGGTCCCATAAGGTACGGAAGCTGGCTGTACCGGATGACTCTCCCTTCAATGATGTAGACACGGCTTTATTCCATAGTGGGTCATGAAGCGTTTTTTTGTTATCGGGTTTACCCGAAAGCGAGATGGCTCTCTGTGTCAAAACAGGCAAGCTGGACTCATCCACAAGTCCCCAGTAAGCTTTTTTGGCTTTCAGTTCTGAATCAAACAACATCGCCTGGTTGTTGTAAGACCTCTCATCCTGAAGTCCCCACAGGGTTACGGAAGAGATCTGATCTTTGTGTTTTTGATACAGATCCATTAATTCCTTGTAGCGATAAGCCTGTTGTACAGCAACTTCAACGGGCATCTCTTCACCAAACGGGATTCCGCTATCTACATCCAGTTCCGTGATCTGAATATCCAGTCCAAGTCCAGCGAACAGGTTGATGGTTTTCTCAATTTCTTCTACGGGCGGGGAAGCCAGATTATAGTGGGACTGCAAGCCCACACCATCGATCAGTCCTTTTTCTTTCAGTCGTTTGACCAACTGAACCATATGCTCTCTTTTCTCAGGGACTTCTGTGAAGTATTCGTTATAATATAGTTTGGCGTCCGGATCGGCTGCACGAGCGAATTCATAGGTTTTTTCAATATAATCCGGTCCGATGAGTTCATAAAAAGGGCTCTTACGTAAACCACTGGCATCACCATTACTATCGGCAATCGCCTCATTTACCACATCCCAGGCATCAATTTTCCCTTTATATCGGGTCATGACGGTTTCAACGTAATCCTTAATCCGGGCAAGTAATAACTCCCGGCTTGCAGGTTTGCCCTGAGCATCTTTCAGCATCCATTCTGCAGCATCAATATGCCACAGCAGCGCATGTCCGCGTACACCCATATGATGTTCCTCGGCGAACTTCACATATTGATCGGCAGCCTCGAATTCATATACTCCTTCGGAGGGCGACATGTATCTCGGTTTCATTTCATAGGTTGCAGTCAGGCTGTTAAAGTGTTTCGACAGCAGTTGTCCATATGCGCCATCCAGCTGCCAGCGATATGCCGCTGCACCAATGGGAAAATCATCTTTATACAAATCTTTCAGAGATAAAATATCTTCTTCAATCTTCGGTTGCTCGGATGGAACAAAGGATACATCATCCACATAGAACGATAACGTATCTACGCTATCCTCAGAGATGTAAGGCGTTTCAATGAATAGTTTCAGCTCAGCAGGGTCATCGCTGTACTGGAATGTTCCAGTGACCTTATGCCAAGTATTCCATTGCGCTTTAGCGATCTCCACGCTGCCGATCGAATTCCAACTTTCGGCATTCGTTTTTTTATACGCGGTGAGCTGCAACGTTTGATCGGTAGCTGGCTCTTGTGTCAGCTTGACATATGCTGTAATTACATATAATTGATTACGCTGAAGCAGCTCTTTCATCGAGAACATGGGTCCATGATAGGAGCGTTCACGATTGGTAACCAACATGCTTGACTTCCCTTCATGTGCTTCCTTTTCTGTTACTGTGAGGTTTTCCGTACCAATCCGTGCAGTCCATCCCTGAAGTGTACCATCTTCAAAATTGGTGCTGAACTGTCCTGCTTCTGTACCTGTGACTTCATTGGCTGCGTGTGAAACATTTGAAAATGGAAGGGTGGTTAAAACGAGCAGTAAAACTAAAAAACCAATATTCCATTGACGTAATTGTTTCATGTGATCCTCCTTTTCATTGATTATCCAATTTCTAGATGATTTAACAAACATCCAGATAAATGGATTATATTTCTTTTGTCATCGCTTACATATAACAAAAATCGAATAATGATAACAAAATGTTATCATCTGCTATGTAGTGCGTCATAAACTATGCTGCATCAGAATGTCTTCCGATCGTTATTACTTAGAAATCGCATCGGTGATATTTCCTCCAGCTTCAAGAACTACGGGTAATTCAACATGATCTTTGTTCTTGTTCTCGTATGTTGCAATAACCATTTTAGTTTGTTCATTTATAATGAAGCCTCCCTCTATAGCTAATCTTGGCTAGTGATCTGATTAGGGTTATTTGAGTATATAACCGTTGCATACCTTACTTCGTTGACAAATAGAATTGCAATTGTTAGCATAACCTGAGTTACAGAGACAGGAGGTTATCCCTATTCAACCCCGAGAACGCCAAGAGAATGAGCGTAGCGAGCTGCGAGAAAAACGTCGTTTAAGCATCATTGAAGCTGCCATTTCTATTTTCACACAGCAAGGATTCGAAAAGGCCACCATGCAGGAAATTGCCAAGGCTGCGAGCCTTGGCGTAGCTACTGTATTCCGCTATTTTCCCAAGAAAGAACATTTGATTGTTGCCGTTGCTTCACATATTGTTCAATCCGAAGTGATTATCTTTGAAAAGATTGTGCATGGAGAAGGAACCTGTTACGAGAAATTAAACGAAATATTCGATGCCCTGATCTTCTTTCAGCAAACAGAGCATCAACAAAACTCCAAGTTGATTGAAGCCTTTGAATGTTACGTGGCGCTTTCCAAAGAGCCTGTAGAGCATATGGAATTATATCAAACGGAATATAACAAAATCATTGGATTATTTACCGAATTGGCAGCGTTGGGAGAACAGGATCGTTCTGTCCGCACCAGTTCAAATTCCGTCAACAACCTACTTACGATGATGAATGTATTCGGAACATTTTCCAAGAAAATGTCCATGCTGGAAGGTATCGATGCATTCAACACTCGTGTAGACCCATCCGAGCAATTCAACTTACTGAAATCTCTTTTTCTAGAGTCTTTGAAACCTTGATTTCAATTCGTATGAACGTTGCAGACAGATTCATGAAATCCGACGGAGAAGGCGCTGCAGTTTGTGCAGCCCCCTCATCCTCTACCTTTTTACAGGTGAGTTCTTCCCAATAATAGGTTGATCAAAACCACTGGTATCTTTATGGTTTTCTCGCATAACCGATTCGCCTTCTACATCGATGTTAGGCAACAAGCGATCAAGCCATGCGGGGATATACCACGCGCTTTTTCCAAGAAGGGTCATTATAGCTGGCACAAGTGTCATACGCACGATGAAAGCATCGACAAGTATGCCGAATGCCAGAGCTAATCCCATGGATTTGATAATGGTATCTTCGGCAAAAATAAAGCTGGCGAACACCGCGATCATAATCAAACCTGCAGCAGTAACGACAGGTCCACTATGCTTTATCCCGCTTTTTACCGATTGTCGTGCATCTCCGGTCTTAGTGAAGTCTTCACGCATTCGGCTGACGAGGAACACCTCGTAGTCCATGGCAAGACCAAACAGAATTCCAGTGACTAGAATGGGAAGGAAACTAAGCACCGGTCCAGGCTCAGGGATACCGAACATACTGGCCAGATAACCATCCTGAATGACCCAAATAATAAAGCCGAGTGTTGAACCTAGTGTAAACAGAAAACCAAGTACAGCCTTAATCGGTACAAGCAAAGATCGGAACACGAGCATGAGTAGTACAAAGGCCAGACCCACAATCAATAAAGCGAACTTAGGTAATGCCTGTTGCAATTTCTCCGAAATATCAATGTTAACCGCAGTCCCTCCTGTAACCATAATCTCGACCTGTTTATTGTTTTGTTGATCGGCTTTTTCACGTATAGTCTCCACCAGTTCAGTCGTTCGAATATCGTGCGGGCCTGTCTCAGGTAATACTGTAATGATGGCTGCATTTCCCGATGGACTCGGTATTGCGGGTGTTGCACTAGAGACATTCGGCAGATCGTTGATGTAAGCCGTCGCTTGAGCGATTGCTGCTTGAGGATCGTCACTATGATTAGCTTTGGCGACAATCACGAGTGGGCCATTGAACCCTTCACCGAATCCCTCAGCCATGAGATCATATCCACGACGCTCAGTCGTTTCAGTCGATTTCAGGCCATTATCGGGCAAGCCAAGTTGCATATGCAGAAAAGGCAAGGTACACATCGTTAAGATTGCAATACATAGAATGGTAGTAAGCCAAGGCTTTCTTGTGACAACTCGACTCCATGCGTTTTCGCTTGTTTTCTCTTTTTTGCTCCCGGACCATTTTCTCAGCCAACGATTTTCGCGGGACGGACTGATGCGGTCTCCTGCTCCAGCCAATATGGCAGGTACGAGAATGATCGCAATGAGGACAGCTACAAATACGCTAATAGCAGCCGCAAGTCCCATCATCGTAATGAAGGGAATTTGTACGACGGATAACCCCACTAGCGCGATAATTACAGTCAGTCCTGCAAATACAACCGAGCCTCCTGCTGTTGCGTTAGCCTGAGCGATCGCTGTTTCTCTGTCATATCCTTCTGCCAACTGCTGACGGTACCGTGACATGATAAATAGTGCATAATCAATACCGACTGCTAAAGCAAGCATGACTGCTAACGTAATGGAGAATGATGACATCGATACGAAATTAGAACCAATAATGACAGTCATTAGACCAATTCCGAGTCCTATGACCGCTGTAAGTATGGGTAGTCCTGCTGCTAGAAACGAAGTAAACGTAAATGCTAGAATCATGAAGGCAATCAGGATACCAATGACTTCGGATATGCCCCCAACTTCTATTTCAGAAAAGGCAACACTGCCTCCTATCTCTGTTTGAATCCCTTCCTTACCGAGCCACTCTGCAATGTTCAACACATGCTCTTTCGAGTGCTCATCCACTTCACTGGCAGGTTTAGAATACGTAATGTCCGCATAACCAATCTTTTTATCCGCACTTAGAGTCATTGACTCAAATGGGCTAGCTACAGATTTGACTGATAAATCCGTCTTTACATCTTTCAGGGCTTGCCGAATGTAATTTTTATTTGCCTCGGAAGTCAATGAATCATTTTTCGCTTTGAAAATGAGCCTGATCTGACCACCGTCATCTGATGATGGAAACTCTGAGTTTAGTACTTTCGCGGCCTGATCCGACTTCGTCCCTGGTATAGTCATTTCACCCGTAAACGAAGTACCCATACCAAGTCCTAAAGATGCAAGCACAATAAGAAGTGTTAGTCCCATCGTAATGACCATTTTCCGTTTTCTCGTTGACCAAACCCCGAGACGATACAACCATTTTGCCATAACTTATTTCTTCCCCTTTCACTTCCACAAAAATCCAAGAGCTATCTAAGGAAATGCTCTGTATCCTCATGTTAACGAAATAAAACCAAAAAAAAATCGTACGAAAGGGCAAGCCTTTCATGTACGATGGGGCATAGAAGGGATATGTCATAACGGGCATACTATTTTTTATCTTTGATTACGAAAGGGTGCCTTACAGTTATAGGTTTACAAGTGTAAGATCCCCTTCTCGACAGCTACTGCAACAGCTTCTGATCGCGAATTCACTCCAAGTTTGTTGTAAATGTTGGTGAGATATGCTTTTACTGTTCTCTCGGCAATACCCATATCAAAAGCAATATCTCTGCTGCGTAAACCACGAGCCACGGCTTGTAAAACGAGTAACTCTCTCTCACTAATCAGAGTTGACTCCTTGTCAATTAATAGTTGTGGCTGTGTTTGGGGTTCTTGAGCAGACTTCGTATGAAACGCAAAGACTCTTGACGTTATTTCAGGTTGAAGTAGTGTTTCTCCACGAATGGCAGAATCCAACGTTCGAAATAATTGTTCTCGGCTCGTATCCTTGAGCAAGTACCCTTTGGCTCCAAGAGAAAGTCCTTCGATCATCAAGTCATCTTCGTTGTAAGTCGTTAGAATAATCACAGGTATACGAATGTGTTGCTCGTTCATACGTTTCAAGGTATCCAAGCCACTTAGTCCCCCCGGCATATTTAAGTCCAGGAGAATGACATCAAGTTTTTTGTCTAACATAATTCGGATAGCTTCTTCTCCTTCCTCAGCCTCTCCGACAATCAGATAGTTTTCACTGGTCTCCAATATTAGTTTAAGTCCTTCACGTACCACCCAATGATCATCTACGATGAGTATGTTATATTTCATTCAGACTTCTCCTTTTTCAAGTGGAACACGAAACAAAATAGTCGTTCCTTGTTTTCCGCTTTCAATCTCAATGTTGCCACCGATCAACCTGGCCCGTTCATTCATCCCGATCAAGCCATAGTGCCCGGATTGTTTTCCGATTCGGTCTACGCTAAAGCCCCTTCCGTTATCTCGTATAATAAGATGGAAATCTTCTTTCTCCATAGCCATGTGAATGATTACGCTCGTTGCCTGAGCATGTCTGGCTATGTTCATTAGCGATTCACTTAAAATGTGCAATACGTGCTCCATGCCTACTTTGGATATGAAACTCGGAGCATTCCCTTCCAAAACGACTTCAATTCCGGTCGCCTGTTGGAAACGTAGCGTCTGTTCCTGTATTGCTTCTCCAAAGGTAATAGCCGGTGTGGCCTTGGTTCGAAGGTCATCAATGGCTTTGCGTGCATCAGCCAATGTTTGGCGTGCTTGGCCCATTGAACTGCGGATAATCTCGTGGGCGCGCGGAAAACTCCCTCGATTCATGTGCTCGTCGACGGCCTCCAGCTGCATTATAATACCGGCGAGTCCTTGAGCCAATGTATCATGCAGATCTCTTGCCATACGTTGTCGCTCGCTTGTTAGCGTCAATTCCTCTACTTTTTGATGAGCCTTCTCCAGCTCATGCAGAAATGTTAATGTTCTAACACGAGCATTAACCTGACGATAGAAAAGCACCGCGTAGGATACCACAACAACGATCATCATTAACAGTAATAGAATTAACAAGGCAACATCTGTACCCGAACGTGTAAACAGGGTTACCGTGCAGAATAACAAATATAATACGAACGCAACTAACACAATTTTTGCCGTCTCATAGTATATGGCAAGGGTCTGTCCAATCAATACGGGAATTAAACCAATCAATACAGCAGGCATACCGTCTGGCATTAACATGGCACTTCCGTAAATCAACCCTGATTGAAGAAGTATGTAGAGTAATTTGGATCGTTGTATAAGTTTGTTTACTTCCCAGTACACCATGGTATGAATTAACATTGCAGCTACAAAGATAATACTGGGTACTAATATAGGGGCTGACATCGTTTGCAGGATCATAGTAGCCATGGCAACAAGCCAAAGCCAGATGATTATGGGAATACGTGAAGACGCAATCGGGTCCGTTTCTTCATTTATTCCGGCCGGATTCGTCTTCTTCCGTACTATTTTCATGGGATCACCTCTTGTATAAGTCATTATAGTCCAAATCACCACCTAAAAGATGTACGATCGTGCATGCCCTTTCGTACATCCCTTTTTATAATGAAAATCGTCCACAAGTTAGACTTATGGACGATAACTTTGAAGAATTATGCGAAACTTGCCAAAAGGGTCCTCCCTCCGGAAAGTTCCTATATTTATAGCAATTCAGAAGGTGAATTGAACCAATGATTAGAGTGTGATTCCACCATCTGCGAGGATGATTGATCCTGTCATATAACTGGAATAATCAGATGCAAGAAACGCAACGATCTGGGCGAGTTCTTCTGGCTCTGCGTAACGCCCAATCCGCATATTCGGAAACTCTTCAGGTACGTAGCCACTCTCCTGTAGCGATTGGGGAACCGCAGCCGTTAATGTTGTAGCTACCCCGCCTGGACAGATGGCATTGATACGAATACCTTTGCGTACATATTCAAGGGCCGCCGCTTTGGTCAAACCTGCAACGGCATGCTTGCTTGCGGTGTATGCAGCCAGACTGTGTTCAGCACGAATAGCCGTAGTGGACGCCGTATTAATGATATGCCCGTATCCCTGTTTATCCATAACCTGCAAGGCATATTTCATGCCTAAAAAGATCCCTTTCACATTCACATCCATGATCCATGTAAATTCTTCCTCGGAGATATCCTGGAAACGTTGGAATTTCTGGAGTATGCCCGCGTTGTTGAATGCCACGTCAATTTTTCCATAGGTTTCTACTGCTTTTTGAATATAGTTTTGAACATCGCTCTCTTTGGATACGTCAGCCTGTACAAAAGTAGCTTCGCTGCCATTTTCGCGAATCAGTGCTAACGTTTCTTTCCCTGTCTGCTCATTGAAATCAACCAGCACAAGCTTCGCTCCCCGAGATCCCATCATTACCGCGCTCGCTCTACCTATTCCACTCCCAGCTCCCGTAACAACGATCACTTTACCTTCCAGAGAAATACCTTCTTTATTTCCTGTCGGTGCAACAGGTTCTGGCTTCTGGGCTGTTGCTTCGAACGCAATGGCTGCAAGTTCCTGCTTCAAAATCTGAAGAGTAGATAAAGGAATATCTACCTGAGGCAATGCGGCTAGTTGATCCAACGTAAAGTTAGTAGCCATCTTGAACGTTGGTTCCTTCACGAATTCCGGCAAATGCTTCTCCAGTACAGCAAACGATTCTGCGTTGTTCAACAATTCACCAATTCGGATATTCTCGTCATAACTCATGAGGTTCATCTCTCCAATATATTGATTAATTTTGGTTAAATCTACTATTTCGATTAGTATACGACCGGAAAAGCTTTGAGTCCCCGGATGATCATTCCTGGCCTCCACTCCAGCAGTGCCGCATCCGTATTTAACCGGATCTCCGGCATTCGTTGAAGTAAAGCGTTGATCGCAATCTCGCCTTCAAGTCTCGCAAGTGGAGCGCCAAGACAATAATGAACTCCTTTACCAAAAGCAATGTGGTCATTAACTTTGCGAGTAATGTCAAACGCATCAGGGTTTTCATATCGACTGGAATCCCGATTCGCTGAGGATAAAGCGACCAGCATCATGTCTCCTTGGCGAATCGGGATTCCTTGAAAATCAACATTTTCCGCAGCCCATCGAACATTGCTAATTTCTGCGGGCCCGTTAAATCGCAGCACTTCCTCAACGGCCGCTTGAATCAGATCCGGTTGATCCATAAGTAGTTGCTTTTGCTGGGGATGTTCCAGCAACGCCAACATGCCATTCCCAATCAGATTCACTGTGGTTTCATGCCCTGCTATGATAAGTACGAACACAAGTGCATATAATTCCTGCTCTGTTAGTTTGTCACCTTCTTCCTCTATACCAATGAGATCGCTGATGAGGTCTTGTTGAATATGATTGCGCCGCTGCGTGATCAGTTCTTGTAAGTAATCTACAAAAGCCTTCATCACTTCATCGCTCTCCTGGTTCATCTGCGGATTGCTGACACTCTCCATAATGGTGTTGGACCAGGCTCTGAATTTGTCTTGGTCCTTCAGCGGAACACCTAACATTTCACAAATAACGATAATGGGCAGCGGGAAAGCATAGTCCTCGATCAAATCAAACTCCCGAGTGTTTCCGGCCTGAATCTTGTCCAGCAATTCATCGCTTATTTCCACAATTCGTCCCCGGAGCCTCTCAATCATGCGGGGAGTAAATGCCTTCTGAATCAAGCGCCGCAGTCGACGATGATCTTCTGGACCAACACTGATCAGATTCCGTGAGATAATCGCCTGATGCGGAGGAAGGGACTCCTCCGTTTCATCGTTCCTGTTATCGAGAACCCCGGTTACAAAGCGACTATCCTGCAAAATGTTGACGGCATTCTCATATCGGGTAACCATCCACGCAGCATGCCCACTTGGCAGTAATAGTCGATGGACAGGCTCTTCGGCACGCAGCTTTTCGTAGACTGGGAAAGGCTGCTGAATGAAAGAATGATCCATGAAATCTACTTTGGACTTGGAACGACCTTGATTTTCATTGGTAAACATCACATCACTCCTTAAAATGATAGTATTAATATCACTACAATATAAAGACTATCATATTTAACGATTCACTTTCAAATAGGTTCATTTAATCCCAGTAATACGCGATAACTTGCATCTTCCTAAGGATTTAAGCGTTCTTCCAGTTCTTTTACAATTTGAGGATACTTCTCATCCAAATCGTACTTGCGCAAGCAGAGATACGTAAGTACGAAGATCACCAAAGGAAGATATACCGTCAGAACCAGGATGCTGGTAATCGCTGAATCCGCCTGTGTTATTAACGCTCCATCGTAATTGCCCAAGGCAAGAATCCAGCCGATCATCGCGGCAGCCAGGCCCATACCAATTTTAACGCCAAAGCTGTTTGCGCTATTGACCATCCCAACTAATCGTTTACCTGTCTTCCATTCACCGTATTCCACGGTGTTGTTCACCAACACCCCGCCTACAGCCATCATTGGAATGGTTGCCAGTGTCGCGATACCGCCAAGTACTATAGCTGCAATAAAGTTATATGGCATGAAGCAACGAATAAGTGATGAAACGATCCCAAGAATCATGCCTATCCGTGCAGTTCTGGTAAGTCCGAATTTCTTGATCATGGGTCCCACCATAACAAATCCCAAAAAAACCGGGACTAATCCAACTGCCCCCATGATTCCGATCAGGTTCTCATTCCCGAGAATATACTTGGTGTAATAGATTCCTGTTGAACCATTAAGTGTATATAGCATGTTGATTAATAACTGAGCAAACAGCATGATGACCCAGTATTTGTTCTGGAATAAGAGCTTGATGCTTTCCCAGAAGGGAATGTTATCGCTTTCAACAATACTTATGCCAGCATTATTTTCTTTGGATGCTAAGAAGGTCAGGATCAAGGAAATGAAAGATACAATACCCAGAACAACCGCAACGATAATCCATGCTTTTTGATCCCCACCGAGCATATTGGTTAATGGAATTAATGCGATAGCGATAATCATTCCGATAATATATCCAAAGATGGTTCGGGTAAGGCCCATTTTACCGCGTTCTTCTACACTTCTGGTACGGATCGCCATCAAGCTTCCGAAAGGGATCGCAATTCCCGTATACACAATGGCTGAAGCAAACGCTACTGTAGCTAAAGCATAGAAGGTTTTTACCGTTGATGATGCCTCGGCGGGCACTGTGAACAGTAATATGATAGATGCCAGGGTTGGTAGAGCCATCCATAGAATCCAAGGTCTGGCCTTTCCGTATTTGGATTTTGTCGCATCAACGATTCTACCCATCAGCAAGTCTGCTATTGCATTGATAAATTTGGTGATGAGCATAATCGTACCCACTGTGGCAGCTGCAATCCCTACCTTATCTGTATAAAAATAAGTTAACATCCCAATCAGTCCGTTGATGGAGTTTAAGGCAACTTGCGCTGCTCCGTCGCCTAAGTAATGGTAAGGGCGCATTGTTTTCTGGATTCCTTGGACATCAAGGCCCAATGCCCTGGACTTCTTACTTCCCTTTACAACTGGTGGATTAAGGATTTCCCGCTCTGCTTTCATTGCTGTTCCCCCTTATTTCATTCGCTTCATGGTACCGCTTTCAAACATTATTTTAGTCCTCCGCAAAACATAAATATGGTAACTTCATTTTTTTTTTAGTAATTTTATGTTGGGACTTCGCTTTTTTTATGCGCTATAATTTCGGTATGCAAAAACGAATTTCCGTAATACAAAATGGCGCTGCTCGTTTCCAGCAGCGCCTTCTATATTCTATCCTTTCCCCTTCACACCTAGGAGGCATTGAGCATTTGAATGACTCTTCTAAATAACTGTTCAGTCTCCGGCGGAGTATTGGCCAGCATTTCGCTTACAGATAAATCATAAGCATATTGGATCATTGGGTGATCCAGCATACCGGGAGCGTGCTCGTTTAACATTCGAACTGCTGTGGGTTCTTCCACAATCTCTTTAAGTGTCGAATCCAACGTAAACCGTTCTCTTTCGAGACTGGTTTGCGTCGCATATTCGAAGCTGTAAGATCCGGAACCAACCTCCACAGGCACAGGTTTCTCAGGCAGTACAATAATGGCTGTTGTATTTGCTGGTATCGTTACATTTACAATAATGTTACCCGCCCTGCATGACCAAGAGCTTTTTATCTCTCCGTATACCGAATCAAAAGCAGCATCTACCGAACTGATTCCTCGGATGAATTGAGGTTTTATTAGAATCTTCTTATAACCTGCTTCAAGTGAATTAATTCCTGCGAGTTTTCTGTACATCCATTCACCAATAGATCCATAGGCGTAATGATTCAAGGAATTCATACCTGATGTATCGAAATCACCATTAGGCAGAATAGAATTCCACCGTTCCCATATCGTGGTAGCCCCTTTTTTTACGGCGTACAACCAAGATGGGAAATCCTCTTTCAGAAACAAGGTACCAGCAAGGTCATGCAGGTCATTGTCTGATAAGGCATGACACAGATATGGAGTACCAACAAATCCTGTCGTGAGATGGTTTTTATGTCTTGCAATATTGCTCTCAAGCGTCTTGCGGATTTGCTTCTTGTACCTTTCCTCGGCAAGGTTGAAGTGTAGCGCTAACACGCAGGCCGTTTGAGTTTCGCTGACCAGTCTGCCAGTTGAAGAGATATATTCTGCATTGAAAGCCTGTTTGATCTGGCTATGCAATTCTTCGTAACGGACGGCATCTTCGGTTATGTCCAGAAGCTTGGCTGTCTTTGCAACCAGTTCGGTCGAATATGCATAATAAGCGTTTGCTACCAGATAAACATCTGTAGCTCCTGTTCTATCGTTACTAATCTCCTCTTTGTCTAACCCTAACCAGTCCCCATATTGATAACCAGTCTGCCATAATCCATTGGTTCCACAACGTGCAGTAATATAATCGATCCACCCCTTCATGCTGTCGTATTGTTCTCGCAGCAATCGAAGATCTCCATAGGTTTGGTACATGACCCAAGGGACAATAACAGCGGCATCGCTCCAGGCAGCGGCACCTTCCTGATTTCCAAGAATGTTAGGAATGACATGGGGAACCCCATATTCCTCCGTCTGTTCAGAGGCAAGGTCGCGCAGCCATTTCTTGAAGAAGGAAGCAACATTCATATTGAAGGCAGCGGTCCCGGCAAATACTTGTGCATCTCCTGTCCACCCTAGACGCTCGTCTCTTTGAGGGCAATCCGTCGGTATATCCAAAAAGTTACCTCTTTGGCTCCACTGAATGTTGCTTTGCAACTGGTTCACCATCGCATTGGAGGTCACGAAACGGCCTGTTTCCTCCAGACTTGAATGCAGCACGCAAGCTGTGAATTGATCGAGCTGGATCTCATCTACCCCTTCTATGGCGATATACCGAAATCCATGGAAAGTGAAATGAGGGCTGAAAATTTGATCATTACCATTACAGATCAATCGATCAATCGACACTGCCTGCCTTAACGTATCCGGATAGAAATTTCCCTCCTTATCAAGAACCTCCGCATGCCGTATGGTTATCGTTTGACCTTTCCGCCCTTTGGTTCGAAGCTCTACAAACCCAGTAAGGATTTGCCCGAAATCAATGACACATTCTCCTTTAGGGGTTGTAATCAACTGAAGGGCAGGAAGCCTTTTTGTGATTTTGACAGGTTCACTTTCCTGAGCGACAAGGCGATTTTTATCGAAAGAAGCCGTTTCCACATGGAAGGACTGACTTTCATGAAAACAAGAATCATAAGTCTCGCCCATGTAAATTTCACTTGAACGGATGGGTCCGGTAGTCACCTGCCAGGTTTTGTCGGTTGCAATGATCTCTTTTGTTCCATCCGTATAGACAATGTGGATTTCCGCGAGTGCAGCAACTCTATCTCCGTAATGGTTGGGAGTACAAGTAAAACCAAATATGCCTTTATACCAGCCATTCCCCACCGTAATCTCTATTTTATTCTGGCTCTCCAGCATCCCGTCCAAACGGTAAGTCTGATACTGCAATCGCTCGTTGTAATTCGTCCATCCAGGTGCAAAGTAGTCTTCTCCTACTCTTGTCCCATTGATCGCAATTTCATAAACACCGAGGGAAGTGGTATAGATTCGGGCTTGCTGAATTTCCTTTTCGACAGAGAATTTTTTGTAGAAAACGGGTGGAGCACTTTCTTCGCTCGGGAATGGATGTGTAATCCACTCTGCCTGAAAGTTGCTGCCGTTCAGCAACCCGGTCTCAAAATGTCCTTCCATAACTGCGTGATTACCTTGGTTATCCCAAACTTCGACTTGAACCTGATACAAAGTCGAGGCCTGTAAACGAGGACCAGCATATTCCACTAAAACGGAGACGTCTTCATCCCTCTTTCCAGAATCCCAGATTTTCTGCAAATCTTGTGTGACACTTATTCGGTAAGCGGATTGCATTACGTCCTGTTCAGTAGAAACTAATTTCCATGAGAATCTTGGGTTCACTGTGTCCAGTCCAATCGGATTAAGCATGTATTCAATCCGGAAATCTTTTAATTCCATGAGATGACCACCCTTCAACATAGATCTCACACACCTAAATGTTAACGCTTACTAAAATATCATAAAGAATTTTCCTCATACAATATGGTAATATCATTGTAATTTTATAATTTTGATGTGATAAAATGATTGAAAAAAGGAGCAAACACAAAATGGATCTAAAACGTCAATGTAAACTTATTGCAGAACTTTTTGATATGTCCATCTTCTTTGTAAGCTCCACCGGAGAGGTTCAATTCGAACTGATGGGTAATCGAATACTTAATCCGCTGTATAAAAATGATAAACAATTCTTTTTTTCAGTGTTGGGGTTTGATCCATCCGTGTGTAAAGAAGATCCTTCAATTGTAAGAACGATGTTTTTTGAGAACTACATTTTAATTCGTATTGGTAACGAACTGAACGATGAAGGAACCATCATTTTAGGACCTTGCCTTCCATTTAGCTTGAGTGAACATAAAATAAATGGGCTCATTAATGACACACATCTCTTTGCCAACCGGGAACAAGTATTTCATTATTATCAATCTGTTCCTGTGATACCTCATGAGAGGCTAATCAACATCACGATCTTGGTTAATCAAATGTTTAATCACGAATTGATCGAAGCTGAGGATGTAGTACAGGACTATTTGCGCGGTATTCATATCAAGGAAAAAGAAATACAAGGTTCCATAAATTCTTCAAAAGGCTATGATGAGACGCTCCATCACAACCCGCTAAATGAAAAGAAATTGTTAACGATCGTTAAGGAAGGTAAATTGGATATGCTCAAACACTTTACACAACTTGGTCATGAAAATACAGGGGTCCTGTCCAAATCAAGTCATATCCGTTCTAAAAAGAATCTTGGCATCATCGGTATAGCACTTGCAGCCAGAGCAGCCATTGACGGGGGGCTTTATTCGGAGATTGCTTTTTCGGTAAGTGATATTTACATACAGCGCCTCGAGGATCTACGGACCGATAAAGAAATCGATCAATGTTGCTTGGAAGCATTTTTTTCGTTAACCGAGAAAGTCTCTCAGGTTAAAGAATCGCAGCATTCTAAAATCGTAACACTTTGCAAAAATTATATATATAACCACCGTTATTCCAAAATTACACACGAAGAAATTGCTGAACATGCCGGTATTAGCCCAAACTATCTATCTGTACTATTTAAAAAAGAAGTTGGGATTCCCGTGAATGAATATATTCAACAGATCAAAATTGAGGAAGCTAAACATATGATTCAATTTACCATCACTCCACTTTCTGAAATCGGGTCCTTTTTGAGTTTTACGGATCAGAGTTATTTCACCAAAATCTTCAAAAAACACACAGGTAGAACCCCGAAGCAGTATCAACAAACGCATCATATGATACAGGAATAAGCCCGACTATGAGGGCTTATTCTAATTATTCATGCATTCAACGGTTAACAGCGGATAAGATAGTCTGTAGTGTTTCTTCTGTGAACTGACCGCCGCTCATAAGTGCTGCATTGTGCAATGTGGTACCCATAACTAATTCCTGCATTCCTTCACCCAGTCCTGCTTCATTCCCGTCATATTGCCCCATCGCACCCATAATTTCAGCTCCAACGGGATGTTGCAGTAACTCTCCGAACGTGGAATGTCTGGTAATTGGTTTCGTAATCATTACGCTCGATTCTACCTCGATCGTTTCAACGAGTTCAATCTCTCTTGAAGATTTTCCGACCATAATGTCGAATTTACCTGTCTCCACATGCCAATCTTTCAGCTTAATATCGTAGTAAGCAAAGGCTCTTTTGTCCAGTTCAAAATGTACGGTAGTCTCTTCACCAGGCTGAAGTGAAACTTTGGTATACCCCTTCAATTCCTGAAGTGGCCGTGGCACCGTTGATTCCACATCACGTACATATAACTGAACGGCCTCTTTTCCCGCTCTTTCACCCGTGTTTTTAATTTTTGCAGTAACCGTTACACTGCTGGTATCTTTGATCTGTTTATGACTAACCTGTAGATCACTATATTCAAATTGGGTGTAGCTCAACCCGAAGCCAAATGGAAACAAAGGCTCCACATCTCTTGTATCGTAATGACGGTAACCTGTAAAAATACCTTCTCGATATTCGGCAGTCTCGCCGTCTCCGGGGAAATTCAAGTACGACGGATTGTGAATCAGCTTTTTAGGGAATGTCTCAGCCAGTTTTCCGCTTGGATTTACGCTTCCAAAGAGAATATCAACGATTGCACCGCCCAAAGCCTGTCCTCCAAGGTATGCCTCCAATACAGCCTTAACTTTATTCAGCCAAGGCATTTCAATAGGCCCTCCGTTGCTCAATACAACAACAATATTCTCTTGAACCTCCGCGACTGCTTCAATTAAAGTTCTGTGACTTTCCGGCAATTGAAGGTGTTTCCGGTCGAAACCTTCGGACTCATAACGTTCAGGCAGCCCGGCAAATATCACTGCAACCCGTGCATTCTTTGCGGCAGCTACTGCTTCTTGAATGAGTTCTTCGTTTACAACATCTTCGTCTAATCTATAACCGGCGGCATACGAGATGCTTGCACTGTCAGTGGCTGTTTTAAGGATTTCTTCATAGATGTTATCCAGCTTCGTCGGCATAATGTGTGAACTACCACCGCCCTGGTAGCGTGGTTGTTGCGCAAATGCTCCGATAACCGCGATGGAATCTTCAGTTTTTAGAGGGAGAATGTTCTCTTCATTCTTAAGCAGGACCATACATTCACTTGCAATCTTTCTGGCCAACTGGTGCTGTGCCTCTACATCAACCGATACTGACTTCCTCAGGCTATCTACAGCTTTGGATACAAGTGACAACAATCTCTCAACAGACTGATCCAGCACCTCTTCGCTCAGCTCTCCCGATTGAACAGCCTCAATAATTTTCTTGCATCCTATTCCGTTGCTGGAAGGCATCTCAAGGTCCAGACCGGCAGCTAGTCCCTGATCCCGTTCATTGACAGCCCCCCAATCCGACACCACTACGCCTGCAAATCCCCATTCTTCCCGAAGAATCTCAGTCAATAACCGGCTGTTTTCGGAACAAAAATCACCATTTACTCTGTTATAAGCGGCCATGACAGTCCATGGCTCACCCTCTTTCACTGCATATTCAAAGCTAGCCAGGTAGATTTCCCTTAGAGTCCGTTCATCCACCACCGCATCGACAGACATACGCTTATATTCCTGGTTATTTACAGCGAAATGTTTGATGGAAGTACCCACGCCTTGGCTTTGTACGCCTTGAATATAGCTGGCTGCCAAAGTTCCCGATAAATAAGGATCTTCAGAATAATATTCAAAATTTCGGCCGCACAGCGGGGAACGCTTGATATTCACACCTGGCCCCAAAACAATCGAAATATCCGCTGCCACTGCTTCTTGTCCGATTGCTTTCCCCATCGTATCGGCAAGTTCACGATTCCATGATGAGGCAACTCCGCTTCCGGATGGGAAGCAGGTAGCCGGTATACTTTTGTTTAAGCCTAAGTGGTCTGCGCTCCCCTCTTGTTTTCTAAGTCCGTGAGGGCCATCTGTCATCATAATAGAGGGAACCCCAAGGCGGTCGATGGATATGGTGTTCCAGAAATCTTTACCTGAGCAGAGTTCTGCTTTTTCTTCCAATGTCATTTGACTGATGATTTCTTTCAAATTAGGATTCATTCGCTCTCCTCCGTTGGTAAACGTTAATAATGTAATCGGTTACTTCATAAGAGTAGAGCAAATGACCCTGAATATATGGTAAGATCGTTTTCTTTTTGGAAAAATAATATCTTATTTATAATGTGTGAACTCCGTAAGTGCTGACCTTATTTCTGCTTCATAAACGAATTCATGATTACTCCAAAGATTAAAGGAATGGAGTGAGTCCATATTAATTTTTTGGCAAAAAAACTGCACCTCCGATCTGTTAGTTGGTGTCTAACAATTGGGGTGCAGTCACACTTTGGTCAGCAGCTTTCTTGTTTGTATTCAGTTAACGTTCTTGTCGTCTAACTTATGCAATAGGAGTGCCGTTAGGGATTTCAGTATCCGGCGTTAACAGAATAACATCTCCTTTTTCCGGGACTCCGCCCAAAACTAATACCTCCGATTTGAATCCAGCAATGCGCCGAGGAGGAAAATTGATGATTCCTACAATTTGTCTTCCTATAATGTTCTCAGCCTTGTAACGCTTCGTTATTTGTGCACTTGAGGATTTCATCCCGATCTCCGGTCCAAAATCAATCTTAAGCTTAATCGCAGGGATCTTTGCTTCTTCAAAAAACTCCGCTTCCTTAATCGTTCCCACACGAATATCTAGTGCTGTAAAATCATCGATCGTTGCCAATGTTTGACCTCCCCAATGTTCTAGTTTAATGCGCTGGACGAAACGGTTTCAGGATTCGAATCCCTTCCTCAATGGATCCCTCCATCAGTTCTAAGAGCTGAGGCACAAGTTCTTGCATCCGCGGGGCGTTCAGGTGTCGATCGAGAGCATCCCGGTTTTCCCAGCGCTCGTGGATGATGAATGTACCAGGCTGGCCTTCTACCTCGTGAGCCTCATAGTCAATGTTACCCTGGTCGTTCCGTGACGGGGTGACAGCTGCAGTCATAAACGCCTTCATCTCGGCTTCTCTCCCTGCCTTGGCTCTCGCCTCCCAGAGTACAGTAACGTAACGGTTATTGGTATCGTTCATGTTGATTCCTCCTATGTTATCAATAATGCATGTTTAAACGGTTGTTGTGACATCAGTCATACTCCCGTTACTGCAGCTTCATCTGGCTGCGGAGCATCCGGTCGAGAAGTTTATCCGGGAGAATACGAACCAGTCGGGTCAGCAGTGCCGAATCTCGGCCAGCCGTATAGCGAGTGCGCGGATTACTTGCGTGGATGGCTCGTGAAACCACTTCTGCCACTTTCTCAGGAGGAATACCGCTCGTTGCCCACGATTCAGCCTGCGCCTTCACGGCGTCAAAAAGGCGGTCATGTCGTCTGTGCTGATCGGGCGTCATCAACTTGGACAGCCGATTGGCTGTCGTAACCCCTTTCTCCGACAGGCTGGTGCTGACACCGCCCGGAGTAATCATGATAACTTTGAGTCCGAACGAGGACATCTCTCTGCGGAGGCTGTCATTGATCGCTTCCATCGCGTATTTTGCAGCTGAATAAATTCCGAAACCGGGCATTGAAATTTTGCCGCCAACGGATCCGATATTCACTACGCGTCCGCCGCTCTTCAGCAAGGCGGGAGTAAGCGCCTGAATAACCGCAACTTGCCCGATCACGCTGACTTCGATCTGACGGCGTAATTCATCCAGCGGAACCATCTCAAGAGGTGCATTAACGGCAATGCCAGCATTGTTGACCACGGCGCGCAACGGGCGACCAAGCGGATCTTGCTCCACTCGTTCGGCTAGCGTCCTTAGTGTGTCGATAGCAGTAATATCGAGAATGACCGGTTCGATATTTTTTTGTTTGATTTTGTCGGCATCTTCCTGACGGCGAACCCCAGCTAAAACGTGGAATCCTTCAGCGGCAAGCTGCTCCGCGGTAGCCCTGCCGATTCCACTTGAAGTACCTGTGACGACAACCATTTCTTGAGTTTTATATCGCATTGTAAACCTCCCGAGTTTGATAAGTTATGAATCACTGTATAGCACTGTTATACGGTCATTATAGCACCGCTATATAGAGCTGTCTATAGCGGTGCTATATATTTTTCATATTGTAATCCTCCTGCGATCTGACATCATTAATGACGGGCACAGCGTGATATACTTCGACGCTCACGACATACCGTAGCGCGAGGAATGAGCTCATCGAAACCCTTTGAAAATGAAAAAGATCGCCATCCTGCTTGGATAGGCGATCTCTCTTATGTGCTACCGTTTGTGGTTCATCATCTTTACCATGAAACAAAACAAAGCCCACATAGGGGCTTTGTCTGGAGTCTCCAAGCTTTTTCATCGATCCCTCATTTTGAAGCAGAATCCGGCATTGGGATCAAGATGATCTGCATCACGCTTTCTCGAATGAGATCAACGACGTCGGGCTGGGGTGGGGGTACCTTGCGAATTTGGGACGTCACATACAGCCATGAGGCCGTATTGGCAGAAGCCCAGACCAGATCTGCCGCAGTTTCGGCTGAAACAGCCAGTTTTCCTGCGGCGGCAACTCTTTGAACATTTTGCACCAGTGCTTGATGTGACTGATCTGCCGCCTCGATATGGGCGCCCTCTAGCAGCCGCCCCATCATTGCCGCATATATTCGAGGACGGGCTGCCGCGAAGCGGACATAGTCATCCCACCCCTGACGAAGCGCCATCTCTGGAATAGGTGACTCCACTGCGGCAATTTTGCTTTCGAATAACTGTTTGAACGCTTCCACTATAGCTGCACTCAGGAGTCCATCGGCATTACCGAAATGGTGGTAGAGTGTAGGAGCCGTAACCTGCGCGATCGAAGTGACAGCTCGCGTCGAAAATTGGGCTCCGCCCTCTTCTTCCAGTACCTTAAGAGCAGCTGCTAATATTTTGTCATATGTGCTCATAACTTCTATTATAGCAGTGCTATATACGTATGTCCATGACGCATGTTGTACTCCTGAGACTATGAATCCCGTTTGAAATCACAACAGGGTGAAACTCTGCCTCTTTAAGTTTTAATCGAATCTATTGATCAAAAGGTAGTGCAGGTAATTCATCAATTTTCATACGGAGTAAACTATACGGTTTTTGTCGCAGATCTTTTCCATAATGAAATCTTGCCTGCCTATGTAATTGATTCACAATTACATATAAGTATTGATCCGGACCAATAGAAAACGTATCTGGCCATAAAATTCGGGGATCATGGGCGATGGTTTCCATGATTCCATTCGGCAATATCTTGCGAATGCTATCATTCTCATAATCTCCAGCATACACGTTTCCTATTGCGTCCGTGATCATCCCATCCGATGCTCCCTTTTCTCCCCAATACTGCACAAGATCACTTAATTTGAAATCCGGTATCGTTCTGTCTCTTAACGATTCGGTTGAGATCGAGTATAGTTGGCGACTGGTTAATGGACAATAGAATAACATTTTCCCATCAGGGGAAATGGCTATCCCATCAGAGGCCAAGCGAAAGGGAGATGTCGAACCATCCGCGTTTCGATTCATCAAAATTTTACCTTCCACTTTCGGTATAAAATACGGGTCGGGTGAGGTTGAGCTTGCTCCATGCAACCGTCTATACGCATTGCCGTTTTCTAGATTTACGACGATAATAGCGCCTGGACCATTGGAAGAAGAATCTGTTATATATGCGTAACCTGCGTTACCTACACGAAAGTCAAATCGGACATCATTCAGATACGTTGTTGGTAAGACAACATCATCTGCAAATATATATACTTTTCTTATTGTATTTGTTTCTAAATCTACCGCGACTAATTTTGCCCCTCCTATAATTGGCTCAGAAAAATTAGGTGCAGCCGTATCCAGTACCCACAGGGTTCCTCTTCCATCTGTAACAACACTTTGCACACTAATGAAAGACATAGCGTTATTCGATGGGGTACTCAAGTTCGTTTCTAAGTTAGGATATGGCTGCAACTGACCCTCAACAATTTCCGCTACCGTAAATCTAACGTCATCTCCCCATTTCGGAAAGCAAACAAAGATACGCCCGGTTTCGGATACACTAACGCCTGTAGGCATAGCCCCGTAAAAGGAATGAACGAGTTCTAACTTACCAAAATATTCTTCCATAGGTAACATAGGCTGTATGATGTCCTCCTCAACATAGTTGGATAGATATTACCTATAATTATGTTCAAGACTTTTTCTAATGCCTGGCCCTTAATCATTCTTTTTCAACCGTGATTTTGAAATTGTCCCATACATCTAAAATACAAAAAACTTCGGCGTGAGCCGAAGCATGTGACCGTAACTATATGTGTTCTAGGAAAATTGCTTCCTCCGATCGTCAACGCAGGGTAAATCCCCATGCAGAGAGTATCGGAGAAAATACGGAATAGAAGGAAAAACACTGACAAGCTTATCAGTTCTAGGACCGTTTTATTGTTGGTCCGGGAGACGTAATGCGTTTGCGGAAGTTTGCGCTTGATCTAAAAATTCATCTGCTCGGGTCAATTGCTGCCGGGCTTTTTCCAACGCTTGTGAATCTGTTGCATTAGATTCATTTAACGAGCTTATTGCCTGATTTAAAGCTGTCTGCACTTCAGAAACCGCATTAGATGCATGCTGCTCCAGTGTATTTCCACTCGAGTTAAGGGCACCTTCTGCCGGTTTTCTTGCATTTTCGGTGGCTAGATCAATTTTGTTTTTATTGGGCACAGTGAGTCCTCCTCCCTTTTGCAAGATCATATAAAACACAAAAATAAGTATCGGATTAAGAAATTGTTTATATTCCTGCAACGGTATGGGAATATTCGGATCTTGCATCCCCCTCAATCCATTTTAGTATAAGATCCGATTCGTTGGAAAATCTAACGTTGATGAAAAAAAAGGAGGTGATCAGTTCTCCATGAACAACCCAACACTAGCGCCGCACGAATCGATGGAACTGCATGAAGCTTTAAACTTCAAAACACTGTGCATCGCCAAGTCAAAACTGATGCAAGGTCTGGTCTTTGACCAAGAGCTAAAAGCTTTAATGCAGAAAGACGTCACTGAGTCCATACAACAGATCGCCGAGCTGCAAGCCATTTATGCCAAAGCTCCTTTCCAAGCGCCTGTTCCGAGTAGTCCGACACCTATAACACATTAAGGGGAGCTCAAATGAATACCGATTATTTAGACCCGATTAATTCATTAAATATGCCGGAAATGGCAGATATGACTTTTGCCATGGACTTCCTTGTTCGTGCCAAGGAAGGTGTGCGTAATTTGTCCATCGCCCTGACGGAAACGGCTTCACCAGATGTAAGAGCCCTTCTGCACACTCAGCTTAAACAAGGAATCGCAATGCACCAGGAAATCTCGGAGCTCATGATTCGCAAAAAGTGGTTCCATCCTTACGAGCTAAACGAACAGTACCAACTCGACCAGCTTTCGGCGAACAATACGGTGATGATCGGCCAGATGAATCTGTTCCCGGGTGATACGTCGCGTAAAGGGATGTTTGATCGGACCCCAGATGAACATATTGGAGGACATAACGCATGAAGGCGGTAACGTATCAAGGGGTTAAAAATGTCGTGGTCAAAGAGGTTCCGGATGCGAAGATCGTGAAACCGGACGATATGATCGTAAAGATCACCAGTTCCGCCATTTGCGGTTCTGACCTTCATCTTATTCACGGGATGATCCCTAACCTTCAGGAGGACTATGTCATCGGACATGAGCCGATGGGAATCGTAGAAGAAGTAGGCCCTGGCGTGACAAACCTAAAAAAAGGCGACCGTGTAATCATCCCGTTCAATATCGCATGCGGAGAATGCTTTTTCTGCAAAAATCAGCTGGAAAGTCAATGTGACAACTCCAACGAACACGGGGATATGGGCGCATATTTCGGCTACTCAGGAACGACCGGTGGATATCCTGGTGGTCAAGCGGAGTATTTACGGGTTCCATTTGCCAATTTCACCCACTTCAAAATTCCTGAAAACTGCGAACAACCAGATGAAAAGCTAAGCTTGATCGCTGATGCCATGACCACGGCATTCTGGAGCGTAGATAATGCCGGCGTAAAAAATGGAGATACGGTCATCGTGCTCGGCTGCGGCCCAGTTGGACTCCTGGCCCAGAAATTCTGCTGGCTGAAAGGAGCAAAGCGGGTCATTGCCGTTGACTATGTCGATTACCGCTTGCAGCATGCGAAGCGAACGAACAACGTCGAAATCGTAAACTTCGAACAAGATCAGAACATAGGCAATACGCTCAAGGAAATGACCAAAGGCGGCGCCGATGTTGTCATTGATGCAGTAGGAATGGACGGCAAGATGAGCGATCTTGAATATTTAGCCAGCGGTTTGAAACTGCAAGGCGGTACCATGAGTGCATTTATCATTGCATCTCAGGCTGTCCGCAAAGGCGGAACCATTCAAGTCACTGGGGTATACGGTGGACGTTATAACGGATTTCCACTTGGTGACATCATGCAGCGAAACGTGAATATCCGTTCCGGACAAGCTCCGGTCATTCACTATATGCCATATATGTACGAGTTGGTTACGTCTGGCAAAGTGGATCCTGGCGACATAGTTACACACGTCATTCCCCTCAGTGATGCCAAGCGTGGTTATGAAGTGTTCGATACAAAAACGGACAATTGTATTAAAGTCATCTTAAAGCCTTAAATATGGATAGATACATGGAGGACAATTCGAATGAATTCCAAATACGCATTGCATGAGGTTCTCGAGGTACATGAAATTGCTGCATTCAAGACGGTTTGCCTGACTAAATCCCAGACCATGCAAGCTCTCGTAACCGACCCGGAGCTCAAGCAAATTTTGCAACAAGATGCGATATTATCACAACAGCAGCTTCATGAGCTTGGTGGAGTGCTGACTAAAGCGACTGTATAGGAGATAACCAAATGAACCCAATATTAGAACACATGTCAGGCCTTCATACGCTAACGGATGATGTGATTGCAATGGATTTGTTGATAAACGCCAAGAGTGGAGTCAGAAATTATGCCATGGCTGTGACCGAATGTGCCACTCCCGAAATCAAGCGAATTCTGATGAAACAGCTCGATGAAGCGATAGACTCTCATGAGAAGATATCAAATTACATGGTACAGCATGGCTTATATCATCCCTTCCATATTTCAGAGCAAATTCAGCTCGACCTGAAAAACATTCAAACGGCTATCAACATTCCGTCCTGACAGCGCCTAAGTGCTGCCGGAGATTTCTAAGTGCATAATGTACCCTGTGTCCATAATTTAGTAATGAAACAAGGGGGGGAACCATTCCACCCTTGTTTCTGCTACGTCACGATACATACTTAAAGAAACGTCCTCGACTTGATCACTCTTCCACCCTCCCTGTTTATAATCCACACATCCAACAACGTCTCATGCATTTGTTTAGTGCCAGTCTCCAATCAGCGGATCAATTTTCGTTTCCAAGCCTTCGCTGTGTTCTTTTTATATGAATTTCAATGTATACAAACTTCATAAATTCCTTCGTTTTTATACCACTCCTTCTTCATTTGCGTCCTGTAGTATGACTTACATCGGGATAACGAAGGAGCAGAACGAATGAAGAAAACGATGATGTTAAGCTTACTCATAGTCTTTACAGCAGGAATGATCTGGTGCAACTGGGGGCTTTTTAGGACAGGTCTGAATCAACCTCACTCTATAGCTGGTCCTAGCGGCTGGCAGGAAAACAGGCTTATTGCACATGCATTTGGTGGAGTTGACGGTGCCAGCTACACCAATTCTTACGAGGCATTTATAACCAATTACAATAGAGGGTACCGTTTGTTCGAGGTTGATCTTGTGCAGACGACGGACGGGAAGCTTGTAGCCAGACATGATTGGTCGCAGAAGCTACAGCCCGACTTGGCTGCTCATCGCGGACGAAACGTAACCAAGCTTCAGTTTGCGAACTCGCTTATTATGGGAAGATTCCACCCTCTTACCCTGCCGGACATCCTGCAGCTGATGCAGCAATATCCTGATTTTGACTTAATTGTGGACACGAAAGCAGGCAGCAAAGCGCAAATTCAGCAGCAGTTTGTGCATCTAGTCAATGAGGTTCGACGTACGGATCCTGCACTGCTCAACCGGGTTATACCTGAAATCTTCAGCCCGAAAATGTATGACACGGTTATGGGAATCTACCCCTTTCCAAACAAAATATATTCACTTTACAAAACTGGCGCCTCCGCCGAAAGTATTGTAGAATTCGTAAGGGACAAACAACTGACAGCCGTTGCCATGCCTGCATACCGCGTGTATCTAAACCCCAATTTAGTTCCAGCACTGAATAAGTTTGGGGTAAAAAGTTATGTTCACACGGTCAACAGCAGACCGGTTATGCAGATTCTGTCCAGGTTTGGGGTACATGGGTTTTACACAGATCAGGAAGAATCACCAGAGGAGCTGATGCTTGCAGACGCTCCCCCCGGCCATGTTGAATTTTCGGGATACATGAGTTCCGGATTAGCAAGTATAAGAAATATCGTGATGAAGGTGAGAAATAATGGCTATCAATAACATTCTTGTTGTAGACGATGAACCGGAAATTCGAGAAGCGCTCGTTATTTATTTGAAAAGCGAAGATGTGGATGTATTCACTGCCTCTAACGGATTGGAGGCGCTGGAAATTCTTGAACAAGAAACCATTCATCTTATTATTATGGACAACATGATGCCGCAGCTCGATGGAATTAAAACGACATTTAAAATTCGTGAAAACAAAAATATACCGATCATTATGCTTTCCGCCAAGTCAGAAGATAGCGACAAGATTTTAGGACTCAACGTTGGTGCTGATGACTATATTACGAAGCCGTTCAATCCTCTAGAGCTGATTGCCAGAGTCCGATCTCAGCTGCGCCGGTTTACGAATTTAGGTTCCTTTCAGTCAAACGGGGATGAGCTTATACAAGTAAGAGGACTCGTGCTGAACAAAAGCTCGAAGACTGTTGAGATAGATGGTGAGGACGTTAGATTAACCCCGAAGGAATACAAAATTCTGGAGCTGCTGATGGAGAACAAAGGCAGAGTTTTCTCCATTGAAGAGATTTATGAGCGCGTGTGGAATGAACTGATCTTCACTTCAGAGAATACGGTTGCCGTACATGTAAGAAACATCCGTGAAAAAATTGAAATCAACCCTAAAGACCCAAAATATTTAAAGGTGGTATGGGGAATTGGATACAAAATCGAGAAAAAATAAAGCCGATCGGAAGGTTCCAATCGACCTTATTGTCATCATTGTCGCCGCGATCTCATGGATCCTCATACTTATAAACTCGTATTCATACACGGGGTTGAGTATTAGCTATTCAACTTCAAGTTACATCCAGGCACTGCTTGCCTTTATTATTCTTTGCTTACTGGCAAGCAGGTTGTTTCTTTATTTTAAGGCACCCCAAGCTGGACGTTCCTTCTGGGATGGTAGCCTGCTCATGGATTACTTTCATAGCTGGAGAACCGGTCTTAGAGCCAGTTTGCAGAACTGGAGATTAACGTTTGGCATCATCATGATGTTTCTGCTAACCCCGATAGCGGGCATTTGTATTTGGCAGGCAGCCACATATTACGGTGTATACGAACAGGACTTGCTCATACTCTATGTGTTGCTGTATGTGCTGTTCCTGGTTCCGTATATCCTTTCCAAGCTTGGACGCTTTATCGCCATCATCAACGGGAGCAAAGAAATTGCTGAAGGCAATATTCAGAATACGATTCAGGTAACCGGCAAGGATGCCCTATCCAAGCTTGCTGGCTATATTAACAATATGAAAGCCGGGTATCAAAGCGCGCTGGAGAATCAAATGAAGAGTGAACGGTTAAAAACAGAGCTGATTACCAATGTATCGCATGATTTGAAAACCCCGCTTACTTCTATTATCAACTATGTTGATTTATTAAAAAAAGAAGATCTGTCTACGGAGACTACCCGAGCCTATATTGAAACCCTGGACCGGAAGGCGCTACGGATGAAGCTGTTGATTGAAGACCTGTTCGAAATCTCCAAGATGGCCAGCGGTACAGTAGAGCTGGATATTGAATACGTCGATGTCGCGACATTATTGACACAGGCGATCGCCGAGTCCAACACTGGTATGGGACAAGCGTCGGCAGTGATTCGGGAGAGGATCGCGAAATTCCCCATCCATGCACATTTGGACGGCAATAAAATTTGGCGTGTATTCGAAAATTTAATTGGCAACGCGCAGAAATATTCGCTTCCAGGAACCAGAATCTATATTTATTTGGACGAGTCTGATGATCAGGTACAATTCAAAATTCAAAATACGGCTGCGTATGAGATTGATTTTGCTGCGGAAGAGTTGTTCGAGCGTTTCAAAAGAGCAGATGAATCCCGCCAGACAGAAGGCTCTGGCCTAGGGCTGTCCATTGTGAAAAGCATCGTTGAGCTGCACGGCGGGGAGATCAACATCGAAATTCATGGCGATCAATTCAACGTTATTCTGCATTTGCCCAAGCAGCGCTTAATTTAAAAGTCCTAAAACCAAGTTAACCCTCAATGCTCCTTTTCAGGATGTATGAGGGTTAACTTTTCATTTTTATTCAGATATTGAAGGTGAATCGCATGAATGGCTTACCAACATTGCTCACTACTTATTAGTCCAGAAGACTGTAGATTTGAATGCTCTCGACCTTGGCATCCTTGATATGAAATGACATCACATCCACATAATTGGACGGCTCGTAACGGAAGTCATCCTCCTCATCTGGAGCGCCATCACCAACGAGTTTCCCCTCAGGGTAGGCGTTTTTGAGTGTATCGAGGCTATCCCCTGCTTTAATGTTTCGCACTGTGGCGTACTTAGGATCTGTGATTTCGATATGAAAGATGGAGTCTTGTTTCCCCTCAGGTATACTGATGGTTTTAATCTCCAGACCGGGATACGTGTACACTTTTTCCGTAAAACCGATTAAGTTATCCATATTGGTTCCATCGTCAGCACTGTACGTATGAGATTTCAGGTTATCCGGTTTGCCCAGCATCTGTTCCATTTGTTCTTCATTCGCTGTATCCGAAATCGCAATGGTATGCTCATTAAAGACAAAAGCAAGCTCCTTCAGTACCACATTGCCTTCCTTCTCCATCGAACCTTCCTTAATAGCTTCAGTTCCCTTTTCTTCAGTACTTTCGGAAGCAGGCGTATTAGCATTTGTTGTACCTTCGCCTGTGTTCTGTTCGTTTGCTGTGTTCTGTCCGGTTGTTGGAGATGTAGCATCACTGGATTGACAGCCCGTTAATGCCGCCGTTAGTAACGCACCTAGTACGATAAAACTTGCAGCTTTCTTTGTTAATTTCATCATGATCCCTCCATAAATGTGTGATTTGTTCTTATGAAGTGATTATAAATAAAAGATTTGTTAGTCTTATAACAGAAATGTACCAATCTTGTAACGTTACCTATTTAGGCTTGGGTTTGAAATGCAGGGCTACGCACGAGGCAAAACAATTGTAACGGTCGTCCCTTTTCCCAGTTGACTTTCAATGTCGATATATCCATTAAACCGCTCTACAATCTCTTTGCAAATGGAAAGTCCAAGACCCGACCCATTTGCTGTACTTGCATTTTTCGCTCGGTAAAAGCGTTCCTGTACTCGCTCCAGCTCATCTCCCGCGATGCCTATGCCTTGATCACGTATCCGTATAACGACCTCGCTTGGCGTATGTTCCAACTTCAATTCGATCAGCGATGGACTGCCTGAATATTTGATGGCATTGTCCACAAGATTGGCGATGGCATGGGACATCAGCATTGGATTCACGTTGGCTTGCACTCTTGTCGTACCGTCATCTTCCGGTTCTTGCTCCGCCTGACTAACTCTGATCTCGATCCCTCTATCCTTAGCCTTGGCTCCCATATTCATTGCAACTTGCTGAATCAGTTCGTTCATTTCCGTCTTCCGGGCTTCCAAATCATTAGAACCCGCCTTATCGAATCGGGATAATAATAACAGTTCATTAATCAAGCGGGTGAGTCGATCCGATTCCTGCAACAGATGAGCATAGATTTTTTGCAGTTCCTTGTTCTCAGTCTCTCCTTCGACCAAGTATTGAGAGAAACCACGAATGGCTGCCAAGGGTGTTTTTAACTCGTGAGATACGTTGGAGACAAATTGTTTCTGGTACTGAATGTAATCATGAAGCTGTCGCCCCATGGAATCCAGCCCATCTGCCAGCATGCCTAGCTCATCCTTCCGTTTTAGATGAACTCTCCGAAACTCCTGTCTGGAGAAGCTTTGCACAGAGCCAAGCAGTATCTTAATCGGCTTGGTTGTATTGCGTGCAATCCACAGACTGGATAACGTAATCAGAACAATGAAACCGCCTGCACCTGCAAACAGGATATAACGGATTTGATTCATGATCGCATAAAAGTAGGAAATGTCATCCACGAATTCATACACATAAGCGTTTTCGTAGAATTGATTCTGAATGGGCGTCGCAAAATAAAGCTGATGATCTTCCGTGACGGTGTAGGCATAACTGCCGCTCAGTGCTTTCTCTATATTTTTGTCGAAAATAAGCGGTTTGCCATCATTAATGATGATGCCATCCACAGCCAAGCCCAGTAATTGCTTGGAGCTATCGTAGATACGTACTTCCTTGCCTGAAGCTTTCAGCTTCTCCAGAGCAAGTCTGACGATTTCCTCCGTCTGCGGCTCTCCTGACGATGACCTGTGCTGTGCCAACACCTCACGGAAGGACAGCTCGGACAGATCCGCCTTCTCCATCATCTGTTTCTCAATGGTTACGAAGCTGTAGTAATCGATTGCTTTGTTCACCGCAAAAATGATGATGCCAAAGGACAGCACGGAGAAAAATAAATAATTCAGCAGTAACCGGGTTGCATACTTCAGGCCTCGCCACCTCCAAGTTGATAGCCAAATCCATAGATCGTCCTGACATACTTCGGTTCGTCCGCGTTATCCTCCAACTTCTTCCGTAATCGCATGATGGTCATATCCACACTGCGACTGTCTCCCATAAAGTCATATCCCCACCCAATCTGCAGCAATTCATCCCGGGTAAAGATTTTTTCTGGCCTTTTGAGTAACGTTTCCAGAATTTTAAACTCTTTGGCCGTTAAAGACACAGGTACATCGTTTTTCAGCACTCTTCGGCTTTCCAAGTCAAATGTCAACTCTTCATGAATGATGCGTGTAGATGTCACCTCTGTTCCTTCGCTTGATTCCTCCTTGCTCTCGTTTCTTCTCAGAATCACCTTGATGCGAGCGAGCAATTCACGATTATCAAAGGGTTTGGTCATATAATCTTCCGCGCCCAGTTCTAGTCCAAGCACCTTGTCGATTACCTCATTTTTGGCTGAGAGCATAATCACAGGAATGGCGCGTTTTCCGGTAATTTCCTTGCACAAATCATATCCGGAGCAATCTGGCAGCATCAGATCAAGTACCACTATATCGGGTTGAAAAGAGTCGAGCAGCCTCAGGCCCGTTTTGCCGTCCTCTGCGGTCTGCACATCATAGTTTTCTCGCCTTAGCACCAGCTCAATTAAATCTCGAATAGCGATTTCATCATCAATGACTAAGATTTTCTTCAAAATGTACACGCACCCCTATCTACCCTTGTTCTCCAACGTCTTCAATCCTATATTAACCCATCTTAGCACAGACGCTTTAGATTCCTCCACCGACAGGAAGATGAGGTATAATCCAACGAACCCCACATAACTTGTAATAAACCCGAAGAAAGGAGAACAATCCATGGATCTGCTCTGGGTACTCATTGTTGGTGGACTTATTGGTTGGTTAAGCGGCAACTTGATTGGGCGAGATGTACCGGGCGGTGTACTTGGGAACGTTATTGCGGGTTTTATCGGTTCCTGGTTAGGAACGGAATTGCTGGGACCAAGGGGACCGGTGATTGGCGGATTTCACATTATTCCAGCCATCGTTGGCTCCATTATTGCCCTGCTCATCTTCTTCGCTCTCGCACGTGGCGGAGCCTTCCGAAGACGTTAATCAAGAGAGACGAAGACCGATACCGTCGTTCATTAGATAAAAGGACCGAAAGCATTCATCGATGGGAGATGAACACTTACGGTCCTTTTTTTGTACTGCTTTATCCATTTTTCAAGCCTAAAAAGGCATGGAAGATCAAACATTTAGCTGCTCCAAAAATATTGCATCCGTTTATAGCCTACATCCCATACTTTTTCGTTCCCTTCGATGGTGATCTTCAGTTGGCTTCCCGGTTCGAGAGGAATCTTGAATATCAACGGGAATAGTTCAGGATCACTCCGCTGATCTTCTCCAGACCCGGTCATTATCTCGTTTCCATTGAGGGTAACACGAATTTTTCCTGAATAATCTGTTGGTTCAGGGATTCCGTAATAAAAAGAGAAAATCGTCTCTCCCTCAGACGTGTATGTAAACGTTTTAGGATCTCCGCCTTCAGCGCCGTACATATTATAGAGAATCTTTACATTTTGATCGCTTATTTTGATGCTGTCCGGTTTGTCTGCAGATGATGAATTACCCGAACTGTCCATCCATTCGTTGATTGCCACAAAAGGGCCTTCTACTTTAGTTGCTGCGTTATCTATCGCTCCGAATAATCCCCATACGACTAATAAAAGAATCATACCGGAAATAGCCGTTCTTACCAGATTGCGCCAGAGGTTCCGGGAACGGAAACCAAGTTTGTACGCCCCATAACCAATGGTTGCTCCTATCGTATTCTGAATGGCATCGTTTATATCGAAACTACCAAGTAAGGTAAGGGCCTGGATGGTTTCCAGCACAAGAATCGCTATAACAAACAAGGTAAAGAACCGGGCAAAGGTAATCCTGTACAACCATGGCATCAGGATACCAAAAGGGATAAAGGCGGCAATGTTACCCAAATCAACTAAAGTCATGAGACTGGGATGCAGGAGTTCAGATAGAGCCGGCAGTTTAAAAAAGCTATCTGGGGAGAAAAGAAAGGTATAGCCAGTCGTTGTCTCTGAAACATCTCTTCTACCGAAGGCGAGGAACATAAAATAAAGAATAAACAATGTATAGAATATGGTTAAGGTTAGAATGATTTTACGTTGTTTGGTCATGGTTAACTCCTTTGCCAGATGCATGTGCTTATCTAGGCTTATTGCCCCGTCTATTTTACCACATATTATAATTAAGCTGCTTATAGTGTTATGGAACCTCTGATCCTTCATCATTTTCGGCAACTAAAGGATAGAAAAAACAGCGGCATTTGTAGGACACAATATCCTGAAATGCCGCTGTATAGAGGAGTTAATGAACAATGAGGACTGGGCAACTTGATAACTGTGAAACCTTGTGGCTGACACTTCCAAGCATCATTTCTTTTATGCCTATTAGCCCACGGCTTCCGATAATAATAAGTTGCTGCTCGGTATCCCTTGCATAATTCAATAGTTCATGCCCAGGATCTCCCTTAAGATGAACAGTTTCCGGGTTAATTCCCGCAGACTTTAATTTAGATTTGGCTTGATGCAACTGTTCCAAACTCGCTTTCTCCATTTCGTTCATTATGTCTTCCAGAAAATTCTCTGGTAAAAACGTCATGCCGATCGGCACATAACTCTGGCTAACATGAACCAAGGTAACTTGAGCTTGTTTATTTTGTGCTATTTCAACGGTTGCATCAAGGAGTTTGTTCGTTATTTCGCCTTTATCAATGGCGACTAGAATTTTGTCAAACATAGTTATCATCCTTTCCGTGACATTTCGTAACTATTTTGACTACCCACAAAGCGGTTGTTTGCTGCTCCTATACCCACTAAAAAGAGTAAGATCGAAGCCCCTAGAAGAATGAAAAGTGGCAGGTTCCAGCTATTTGTTGCATCATGCAGATATCCTATAAGAGCTGGACCGAGTGCGGCAAGAAGATATCCGATCGATTGGGCCATACCAGATAGTTCCGCTGCTTGATGCGCATTTTCAGTGCGTAACCCGAAAAACATCATGGCCAAACTAAAGGCGAAGCCTCCACCAATTCCGAGTATGATGATCCACAACAGAATGATAGTGGAACTGCCGTAAAGAAGTCCGAGCGTCCCGCTCAAAAGCAAAATGGTTGTGATGACGACTAACAAGCGTTGACTAGACATACGCCCAGCAATCACAGGCACAATAAAGGTAAATGGAAGCATAGCTAACTGCATGATGGAGAGATACCAGCCTGATTGGTTGGATTCAATTCCTTGCTGCTTTAAAATTTCGGGCAACCATGCGATCAACACATAGAAAACCATGGACTGTATCCCCATAAAAATCGTTACTTGCCAGGCAAGTGGGGATCGCCAGACATTCACATCGTTGCTGGCCATCTGTTGACTCGTCTTGGCTGTTTGGTCCGTTTGATTTCTTAATTGGGGTAACCAACACAGGATTGATACAAAGCTTAGTATCCCCCATACCGCCAGTGCTCCCTGCCATTTTAGCCCTGCGGTTATGGCTAGCGGTACACTGATTCCCGAAGCGATTGCCCCAGATAAATTCATTGAAATAGAGTAAACTCCTGTCATGGATCCGATTTTATTTGGAAAATCCCGTTTGATTATACTCGGCAATAATACATTACATACGGCAATGGCGAATCCAAGAACTGCTGTCCCAATAAACAGATTAACTGCACCAGATAAAGATCGTATTACAATACCAACAGTCAGCAAGATTAAGGCAATCAAAATGATACGCTCAACCCCATACCTTCTCCCTAATTTGGGTACGAGAGGTGATAATAAAGCAAAGGCAAGCAAAGGTACCGTTGTGATCAGACCTGCTAATGTATTAGAAATATGAACGTCATCCCTTATAAAACCCACTAAAGGACCAACTGAGGTCAAGGGCGTGCGTAAATTAGCTGCAATAACGATAATGCCGAGAATGATCAACGCTATAGAGGATGGCACGAATTTTTTATTTTGTTTAGTCGGCATTCTTTATGTCTCCTTCCTGTATTCTTGCATATTATATTTCCTTCCTGCTGCTTAAAAACTTTGCTATAACATTCGCGCGAATAAAGAAAGTATATTATAATATACTTTATTAAACAATAAATATTTTATGATATACTAAAACCACCTAAAAAAATGCAGCTCCGAGTTTCCGTCATGGAATTCGGAGTTGCATTTAATAAGTGGCTTTTCGACTTTTAGAAACCATATTTTAAGGATATATGGAGCACTGTTTCGCTATTCGTATGATTGGTATAAGCGTGAGGGTAATCTGCACGGAAACTGATCGTATCATATTGATTCAATATGTGAATCTCTCCATTGACTTGTAACTCAATGGAACCGGTCATTACTGTCGCAATTTCAGTTGTATTCACATGATGACCTTCAGGGTAATATGAGCTGTTTGGCTGTAAATAAGCCCGGCACATTTCAATATCATTGCTTTTAAAAACGGGTTCAATGATCCAATTTTTTTCATCATTAGAAAACCGCAGTCCCTCGCCTGCCCGATACAAACTAACAGGTTTCTCTGCTGTGAACAAAGCCAATAGCGGTAAAGATATTCCCTTTGATATTTTCCATATAATGGCCAAAGTTGGATTGGTCTCGCCACGTTCTATATTTCCCAGTGTAAGTTTGCTTACGCCTGTTAATTCGGATAAGTCGTCTAAGGTCATGTTTTTTTCTTTTCTGTACTTTTTCAATGCAATGCCGATTTGTAATACAATTTGTTTTGATTCATGCATTTCATCCATTTGATATTCACCTCTACAAAAAACTATATAGCTAGTATATTGTTTATTTGGATTCTTTTCCATACTCTCCTAACGACGTTACTCAATAACGAACATCATACGTGTTATATTTGAAAAATGGTATAGGTTATGAAAGGTGGTTTGACAAATGAAGATTCTCATCGTTGGCTATTTTAGCGAGACCTCAAAATTAAATATTGCAAGGTGTTTTCCGCAAGACTGGAACGTTGTAATTGTTCCGCCTGGAAACGAAATGCTGCATCATATTAAAGATTGTCAGGTAATCATTCCTGAACATATTAAAGTGGATCATAGCCTGCTTTCTATCGCAAAAAAATTGAAATTGGTACAGACGGGTGCGGGATATGATAATGTGGATGTCCCTGCCTGTACACAGCTCGGCATTTGGGTGGCCAATGCTGCAGGAGTAAATGCACAGGCAGTGGCCGAGCACGTAATGGCACTGATATTGTCTTATTATAAAAACATACCGTTTCTGGATACTTTCATGAAAAACAAGATGGATGAACATCAATTAGACTATGCAGGGAGTGAATTAAAAGACAAAACGATTGGGATTATCGGTTTGGGCGCGATCGGAAAAAAAGTAGCTGCGTTTTGCAGGGTCTTTGATATGAATGTGCTGGCTTATGCCAGAAATGCCACTGCACAATCGGACGATTTGGTGAAAATGGTGGATTTCGATACGCTTATAAGCACATCGGACATCGTCAGTGTACATGTACCCTTGAATCAACAGACCAAACAGATGATCAACAAAGCGACATTCAAAAAAATGAAGAATACATCTCTTTTTATCAACACAGCCCGTGGCGGGATTGTCAACGAAAAGGACTTAATAGATGCATTAAAAAACGGGGATATTTCAGGTGCATGCCTGGATGTGTTTGAATCTGAACCCCTTCCTCTGGACAGTGAGCTCCGGAATCTGAGTAATGTAATACTTACTCCCCATACAGCGGGAATGCCTGATGGTCGGAAATATCATAAAACAAGATATGATTTTTTTATAAAGAATATAAAACGTGTAGAAAATGGTGAAGAGCCTGAAAGCAAGCTCAATCAGTTACCTTGCACTCCCTCCACGGATAATCTAATGTAAGAATAAAGGTCTGGGTGTAATCTGCCCAGACCTTCTTCCTGTTCTGCTTTTGAATGCCTACATATCTTCAGCATATGTTTATGCTAATTTGGCAGCCCCACCAGTGTTTTATCGATAAGCGAAATCGCAATTCGTACGGATGAGGTTGATTTTCGTTTTAAACGCCACGGGGTGCATATGCGCAAAGAAAGACACGTACCCCTTCAGTGATGATATGTTTGGTTTGTTCCGCCCCCAATGTTCCTGTTTGTCCAGGTTGATTAAAGACCAATAAAAACGTTAATGCAGTGAAATGTTTGGTAGCCATTTCAGGATCGGGCACATCAAGCAATCCGTCTTGACCAAACGCTGTAAATCTCCTGATGAGCCTTTCTTCAGTTGCCTTATCCAGCCTTTCCAAAAATGAGTCTGGCAGGTTGGCAGCTTCCACCATAACCAAACGGATCAAAGCCTTATAGTCGGATGAGCCGTTCGCAGAAGCTACTATTTGCTCGCAAAACAAGATGAGTGCCTGTTTCAGATCTGTGAATTCCGAGAGGTGGTCTGAAATCCCTTGCTCGATCATGTCAAGAACCGCAGAGCTGGAATCTTCCACAACGGTAAGCAGCAGGTTTTGTTTGTCACCATAATAATCGTAAACGGTCCGTTTGGAAACACCTGCTTTTGCTGCGATCGCATCGACACTGGAACGCTCAAAACCATCTGAAAGAAATAGATCTCTTGCTGCTGTAATAATTTTAGCTCGTTTGTCAGAAGAGCCCTTTCGGATTTTCTTGTTTTCCGTATGTTCCATTCCTCTATTCCCCCTATATGTATGCTATCAGAAAACGCTTAGAGTGAAAGCTTTGTTTACAAACTACACTGCACGGTGTAGTATAACATTTGTAACCTATCAAAACAATGATCAAGGAGGGTTCAACCATGAATACCATGCGGTCTTTTGTTGATGTTCTTATTGTCGGGGCCGGTCCCACTGGGCTTACACTTGCCTGCGATCTTGCCCGTCGAAACGTCGCCCATCGTATTATTGAACGAAGCACCTTATACAACGTTGCTTCTCGTGCTAAAGCAATCCAGCCTCGCTCGCTTGAAGTGGTCGATGACTTGGACGCCGTTCATCACATTGTTGGCACAGGTGTCGTAGATCTGCCTGTTCGTTATTATACCGCAGATGGCAGGAGTGTGGATAAGCCGTCTATTACCGTGGCAGCCAGCGTCGAACTTGAAACCCCCTATCGTGATCCGGTCTGGATTGCTCAATTTGATGTGGAAAAAGCATTGCGTGACCAATATGCAGAGCTTGGCGGGCATGTTGAGTTGGGCATGGAAGCTGCAGGGCTTGTTCAGGATGTGGATGGTGTAACGGTAACCGTAAATTCCTCACAAGGGGAAGAGCACATTCGCACTCGTTATGTCGTCGGCGCTGACGGGGGCAAAAGCAATATTCGCAAGTTTATTCAATTACCGCTGGTTGGAGAAACACACGATCATGAGCGATGGTATCTTGGCGATGTACGATTGGAAGGATTAGATCGTGACCGTATCTATATTTGGACATCTTCAGAGGGGATGGTCGGAGTGACACCGCTGCCGAAATCCGATATTTGGCAACTGCAGGCTACCATTCCAGCAGACCACGAAGAACCAGAGCAGCCGTCGCTAGAGATATATCAAGCCATGTTTGACCGGCGCGCCGGGGCTGGACGTGTTCGACTCACAGATGCTTCCTGGCTGTCCATCTACCGGGTCAACGTTCGAATGGTAGAACGTTATCGTAAAGACCGCGTTTTCCTTGCTGGCGATGCTGCCCATGTTCATTCACCGGCAGGCGGTCAAGGCATGAATACCGGCATACAGGACGCGTACAACCTGGGCTGGAAGCTCGCTGCTGTCATTCGCGGAGCGGATACCTCCTTACTCGACACGTACGATGAAGAGCGCCGTCCTGTGGCTCAAGCCGTGCTTGAGGACAGCACGAAGAAGATGGGAGCGGTTGTTGCAACGGTGACAGAAAGCGGAGAGTTGTCCCAATCTTTGAGTACCATATCCGACGATCTGACGAGTGGACTCCTCATTTCCTATCGGTCAAGTTCTCTTACTCGCCCGTATGCTTTACCCCAGACTGCCTCTCCCTTTCCTGGGGACCGTGCTCCTAATGCTACGGGCCTGCAAGGCACCGGATTTGCAGGAAGTATATTTGACCTATTGCGCGGCCCACACTGGACGCTTTTGGCTTTTGCAAACTGCGTTGATTGTATTGTTCCTTCCTTAAATAACTTCACCGACGATGAACTCCATGTGCATTATATCCTGCCATCTAACGCAGATGGGACGGAAGGCATCATAGACACAGAAGGCAATGCCTATCGAATATACAATGTAGCAAGCAAAGAACTCGTCTTGATTCGTCCCGACGGTTACATCGCACTGCGTACCTCTCTGGATGATACCGCATTAATTTCGAATTACTTGAATTCCATCTATCGCGTAAACTGATTGGGACACTATCGGAATATGGGTCTTGTCTTCGGTTTGGGACAAGAACATATTCCGAGTAATAGCCGCTAAGTTTCCAGGAAGATGAATCAACGATTTTTAATAGCATCTTCAGAATCGTAATTGAAGAATTCTACATCCGCATAGCCTTGTTCTGCTTCGTGGTTCAAGTTGTACACGCCGACCCGGTCTCCTCGATAATGCCCCCATCCAAGTGGAAGACTTAACCAAAGCTGATAAATGACTCTCCATCCAGACTGTATTGATATATGTTTTCACCAGATCATTTGAATGCAAAACCGTCATACCAGGTGAGCAATGCAACGTGGAAGAGATACCAATGTTAATCCTTAGAGGCAATATCGTTATGATAGGCATCTTCATTATAGTAATGTTCTAAATGTCTGTTCATTTTACTAGCTATGAAATGGGTTCGCCGGGAATGAACAATGGCTCTAAGGACAAAAAACAGAGTTAACAATGTAATAATCGCATATATGATATCTATAATCATCAATGAACTCCTTTCCAGAAGGTAGATGTCATTTCTTTTACCATTCAACCTGATTAAAACGCATATCTTTGTAGTAGAATTCTCGATCCTGTTCGGTAATCTCACGAAGCACTCTGCATGGATTTCCAACAGCAATTACGTTTGCAGGCACGTCCTTGGTTACAACACTGCCGGCACCAATGACACTACCCTCGCCAATTGTGACGCCTGGTAGAATAATCGCTCCGCTTCCAATCCACGCCCCATCTTCAATAACCACGGGCAATGCAAACATTCCGCCTTCTTTGCGCTTCTCAGGGTGCACAGGATGACTCGTTACAGCAATCGTTACATTTGGGCCAAACATGACATCATTCCCAATGGTTACTGTATAGTCATCCACCACGGTCAGATTGAAATTAATATATACATTATTCCCTAGGGTCGTATTTGAGCCATAGGACATCCGAAGTGGCGGCTCCATCCACACATTTTCCCCCATACTGCCAAAAAGCTGCTTCATTAACGTGTTTCGCATTTCAACATCATCTGGATGCAAATTATTTATTTCATAGCATAAGGCTTTACCTCGCTGGCGTGCTTTGGCTAATTCCGCAGCCTCTTTCGGGTAATTTGCATCATCATCTGAAAATAATTGTTTGCTTGCCATTCGTTCACGGATATTCATATCATCTTCTCCTTTATGAAAAGCTATTATTTAGTAGAGTAAGTTACATAACCCCTGGTAAGATCAGGTTTATGTAAAGTTTCTAGTTAAGTTATTGAGCCACTTAAACTGACGATAACGGGTGAAAGCAATGGGTAGTTTAATTAACTCGTCTAAGCTGATGATGACGTATAAAAAAATGGGAGATACTTGCCAAACAAAAGCGCACAGGTAACTAAGTGGTAAAATAATAAGCCACATGACAACCATGTCACACCATAATCCGAACTTCGCATCTCCACCGGCCGGGAATATACCTGCTATCGTTGTGGAGTTAAAAGACTTCGCAATACAATAATACGCACTAATGTATAACATGCCATCCAGATCGCTTTGAGCGACTGGACTCAGACTGACGATGGAGTAAACTAAAGGTTTAATAAGCAAAATGCTACAACCTGCAATGGCTCCAAAAATGAGTGCATAATAACACATGTGGTTACCCGCATACTTAGCTTTCTCCATTTCACCCTGCCCCAGATACTTTCCAATCAGTACAGAGCCCCCGGTAGCTATGCCGCCACAGAGAACAACCGCCAAGTTCTTGACTACAGATGCGATGGAGTTTGCCGCTACCATATCGGAGTTCACATGGCCTATAATGGCAGCCGTAGCGGTAAGTGCTCCTCCCCATACGATATAATTCCCCTGCACAGGCAGGGTATATCTCAGGAAATCCTTTAATAGATTACGATGCATACTGTCACGTACTGGTAAACGAAAGCGAATGGATCCCTTAGTAAAGGAATGAATCACACAACATGCCAGTTCAATTATACGTGCCAAGACCGTGGCAAGAGCCACTGCCGCAATCGCAAGTTCCGGATTGGATGGGAATAGTACAAAAATGCCAATAGCATTAAATATAATGTTTAAGACCAAGCATAATGAACTGACCCACGCACTGAGTTTTGCATTTTCCATACTTCGAACTACACTCAGATACATATGCGATAATCCCATGACGAGGTAAGAAAAGGAATTAAACTGTAAAAACCTTGAACCATATTGAATCAATTCAGGATCATTGGTGAATAAGCGCATGAGTGTATCGGGAATCAGGAAGGAAGACAAGAAAAACAGAATCGATATGCTTAGGGAGAATACACAGGCAATACTCAGAATGCGCTGTATGGTTAATGAGTCCTTCTTCCCCCAGTACTGGGCAGTGAGGATACTCGCCCCCGCTGACAATCCCATGTAAAACAATGTTAAGGTAAAGGTGATTTGTCCGGCGAGTGATACGGCTGCCATTACAGATTGACTGATCATACCCAGCATGATCACATCAACAGATATCACCGTTGCGGATATTAGATTTTGTAGTGCAATGGGGATTACAAGCGAGACTAACTCTCGATTAAAATCGCGTTTGCCGAACCCTTGAATCTGCATGCGTTTTCTCACCTGTATCTGTCCTCTCGGTTGTTCTCA
Source organism: Paenibacillus sp. CB74 (assembly GCF_055687625.1). Taxonomy (NCBI): domain Bacteria; kingdom Bacillati; phylum Bacillota; class Bacilli; order Caryophanales; family Paenibacillaceae; genus Paenibacillus; species Paenibacillus sp. CB74. The sequence continues at coordinate 1,754,851 of NZ_CM146009.1, forward strand.
ATAATATAAAGATAGTACGTAATCGTTGTTGTTTCCATCAATATTGGCTATAATTTTATTAATATCGTATACATTTGTGCAAAGAAGGGATTCTCAATGACAGATTTAGAGGTGTTCTCTGATTTATCAGAACGGTTGGATTATAATCTTCCTGATGTCCCCCTTTATGTCCGCAAAGGAAGCCTTCATCAATTTGATAATCATGCCGCAGTTGCACATTGGCATGTGGATCTGGAGTTTATCTATATATTAAAGGGATCAATGGATTTCTCGGTTAATGGAAGTATCACGCGATTGCATCAAGGAGACGGACTTTTTGTGAATAGCCAACGTTTGCATTTTGGTTACGCTGCTGCGGATCACGACGATTGTTCGTTCCTGGTGGTCGTTATTCATCCCTCTATCCTTGGAGAGAAAACTTCATATCTTAAGACGTACTGGGAAGAGAAGTTCAGTTCCAATATGGCTGATTTTGTTGTACTCACAGAGCAGATGGCCTGGCAACAAGACATCGTACAGTCCATTCAGGAACTCTATCGGGAAATGCATAGGGAACATACGCCTCCCAATCCACTTCGTTTGGTATCCCAAGCGTTGTCGTTGTGCGCTACAATTGGCGATCAGTTGAAGCCTGTTTCCGGTCAACCTGGCATATTAACGCATGTTCAGGAAATGACTCAATTCATTCACCAGAACTATGATCAGAAGATAACACTTGAGGAGATCGCATCTGCCGGAGCTGTTTGCAGAAGTCGATGTTGCCAATTGTTTAACAAATATGTGGGCCAATCGCCAAACAACTATCTCACCCAATATCGACTTCAGAAAAGCTGTGAAATGTTAAAAGAAACACGGAGATCCATAAGTGAAATTGCACTTGCCTGCGGTTTTCAAAGCTCCAGTTATTTTTCGTCCATTTTCCGAAAACAGATGGGTGTAGTTCCACAGCATTATCGCAAACAAGTTACCAACAACGACTCGGACCCCAAGTAACGTTTTTATCCAATGAAAATAGGGCAATCCTAAGATTGCCCCCGTTAGATCGAACATGTAGTACCTTGTCAGACAAGGATTACTGCAAATCCAGTATTTTTTGAACCGTTAGAAGAACGCCATTCTCTTCGTTGGATTTCGTGATGAAGTTTGCTGCTTTTTTCGTATTATCACAAGCATTACTTACTGCAAAACTATATTTGGCGATGGCCATAAGCTCCACATCATTCTCACCGTCACCAAATGACATCGTCTCCTCGTATGTGACACCCAGCATGTCTTGCAGCTTCTTCACGGTCTCTCCTTTGTGTGTGTGTAATGCCGTAATATCCAGCCATCTGGCTTCCGAGTCAACAATGTAAACCTGTCCAAACATTGTACCCTCCACATGCGCTCTTAATGCTGTACTGCGTCCTTCTGTATCAAAGACCGTAATTTTGATAAATTGACTCTCGATGGTTTCGAAGGAATCTGTTTTGATTACACGTTCATAGGAGCCTTTCACGACTTCGTACATTTCTTCCGAAATGGAAGAATGAACGTAAGCAGCATCGCTTGCACATACGATAAGAGTCATCGTGTTGTCGAAATCCTGAATTCGATCAATCGCCTTCATGGCAAGTTCCTTTTCCATGCTGAACTCTTTGATGACTTCACCATCTTTTTTGATTCGAGCAGCGCTGTCACCCAGAATCCAGACTCCTTTGCCATGTTCATCAAACAGTTTTTCTACACGTTCACATTGTTTCCCGGTACAGGCTACAAAAGTAACTCCTTTTTGCTGCATCTCGGCATAAACCTTTTTGAAAAGTTCAACATCGTACGAACCCTTATTGTTCAAAAACGTTCCATCTAAATCAGTGACTACCAGTTTAATCATATTTATGCCCTCCATTGTATAATTTGTTTGCTCTTGTGCTGGAGATAATCCACTTTATTTAAACACTTTATAATGTATATTTAATAAGTGTTTAGAAAAACTCATCATGAGTTCTACATGAATGATTGTGATCTCTCGCTACAAAACAAGATTAAAATATGTAACTGGTTTCATGTCAATTTTTTTATTTTCTTATTCCAGTTGCAAGCGGCTCAAGAAATATGACGGACCGAGGGTAACTGAGAGATACAAGTGATCGCTTCATTTCACATTTCTTTTGGGTTATCCATCCAGTTCGTTCTCGATGTAATATCATTTTGACTTAAAAATTTCCTCAAATCATTGTTCAGTTGTAAAATCTCATTGTTCGCATTATTTGCATAATCCGGCAACATCATATCCCTAACCATTTTAGTTCGCAGCCATGTCATAAAAAATAGATCCAACAATAAATTCGGAAATTTAAGTACCATTTTAAAAATGGGCGGATCGAGTGAAACGCCAGCTTGTTGTATTGCCCTTAGATACGTTTTCAAAGTGACTGTTATTCGGTGGGCCGTCGTTCTGGTTCTGGCTGTTTTGTGATCAATGATCTTATGTTGAGGATGCAAAAAGCTCAACATGGCAATGTCTGATACGGAATGTGTGATGAGATACGATTGCATATCCTTTTTAATAACGTAGGGAAGCTTGGCTGTCTTAAATAATTTTGCAAGGTTCTCTATACGCTCTGTCACCACACCTTTAATTTCTCCAAATACAGTTGCAGCTATAAACTTTGGTAAAAATCGAGCATGTAATACTTCATCTTTAATCTGTCCTCCGAAGCCTGGAAAAGCTGGTAAAAGTCTATCTCCTACGATATCCAGCCACGAGGAAAATCCAATGGAGTTACTAGTCATCGTAATTATATTTTTGCTTTGATTATCTTTTAGCGCGAACAACGCTGATTCGGATCGATCATAACGAACGGTAACGAAAATAAAATCATATACATCGTCATGTTCGAGTGTATCAATGACATTCACTTTAATCGATCTAACTGCCCCTTTTTCTACATATTGCAGGCCATTTTTTCTCAATGATCTATATCTATTCGAATGTGCAAACACGGTAACATCAAATCCTGCTTCAATAAACTTAATTGCGTACATGCTCCCGATAACACCTGCACCAAAAATTAAAATTCTTTCTTGTGTGGTTGACATGATCCACCCCCCTAGGTAATAATATTTCCTTTTGATTATCAGACAACATGTTGTATGATGCGATTATAAATCTTCATTATGCCTTGATCAACCAGCAGTTTTTTAATATTTGTCGGATAATACTCGTAATCCATAACAGGAGGAAAACATGAAAAAGCAACCTCAAATAACGGAGAAAACAAGACAAAAGTTTATAGAAGTTTTCTGTGAGCTATATAGTCAAAAGCCGATTGAAAAAATTTCGGTTCAGGAAATTGCAAAAAACTCAGGATATAACCGCAGCACCTTTTATCAATACTTTACGGACATTTACGCATTGTTAGACGCTGTTGAAAATGATCTGTTGAATGACATATAACGCCATACTTAATTGAGTTTTACCTGACAACTTCCCTTGCTTTATTTCGTCTTTGGCTCCAGCGTGAAAAGGATTTATCATCAGAAGAATTTCTCAATTTAGTGCAGAACCTATACTCAAGAGGAATTACCCATCTGGATCAATACTAAGGGATAATTGATTCCTGTGGCGGTGGCATCTCATAGGCTCCTGCCTTCTGTTACATCGCTCCCTTTAAAAAAGAAAAACTCGTACAGGCAGGGTATTTACTTCCCTGCCTGTACGAGCGTCTGTGTTTAATTACACTCCAACATTTGATCCGGATGTTTTTAGCAATCGTTTTAATTCATATAGTGATATTCCAGAAGGTCCTTCAAATTTGAGATTTTCTGCTGCAGCTTCTCTCCAACATTGGTTTCCTTCACCAGTTTTCGTTCCAGTTCTTTATCCACCAGTCTTTTTACAGACAATACGTCCGTTCCGTTGCATAACACATCTTCTTTTGAATTAAATTTCTGATGGGCGACGAGCTGCATGCCAAAGGAATTAAACAGCAATGTATATCCGGCAATGCCCGTTGTGGATTGATAGGCTTTGGAAAAACCGCCGTCAATCACGATCATTTTGCCGTTTGCTTTAACAGGGCTCTCTCCACGAATTTCTTTGACTGGCGTGTGGCCGTTAATGACATGTCCATGATCCGGATTCAGATCAAACTCCTGCATGATTTTCCGGCAGACCTCTTCATTCTCACGTAAATGGTAGTAGGGATTCTTATTCTCTTTATGTGCTTCTTTATCCTGGATAAAATATCGTTCAAACGTAGTCATTTCTCTCTTTCCAAAGAGCGAGGAACATTCCCCTGTCCAGATGTACCATACCATATCCGTCGCCAGATCTTCTGTCTCCTCCGGATGCGCGAAGGCGTAGCGTAGATAATCTTCAAAAACATCAAGCAATTGACGACCCGCATATGTCTTGTCTTCAATCTGCATTTCTTCCATATTTCCTTCTTCATCCAAAGGAATACAGCCGTGGATTAACAAATTTCCGTTATATTTTAAATAAAGACTACCCTTCTTCATAAGAAAGTTCATATGTCTGGCCAGTTTTTCGGAATGCTGAACGGAGAACAGGAGCTTTTCCATTACCTGACGTTCTTCTTCCAGCAATTGCTCAGGCTGCTGCGGATTTACGGTGCTAAAACAGGTGTTTTCCAGCGTGTACGTTTTTCCGCAGATATTAATTTCATGGTTGTCGTAATCAATCTTCTCCAGCAAAAGTCTTTCAGACATATTGAAGTATGGGCGTCTCTTAATAATCGGGATTTCCAGTTTAAACTGGATCATGGCAATGGCCTGGTGAATTTTGGTGATCTGCAGAATTTCCTGCTCCGATACGTTATGGCCAGCTTGCAGTTTAGGTCTAAAGGGCAGATTGTCTTCGTAATATTTCTCCGCCAGATTTAACAGTGGGCGCAGATTGATTCCGTACACATCTTCAATGATGTCCAGATTATCGTACCTGGCGCAGATCCGGATAATATTCGCAAGGCAGACCAGAGAACCCGCATAAGCACCGATCCAGAGGACATCATGGTTCCCCCACTGAATGTCTACAGAATGGTAGTTGATTAGCGTGTCCATAATTTTATCAGGGTCCGGCCCCCGGTCATAGATATCTCCAACCACATGAAGATGGTCAACTACCAGGCGTTGGGTCGTATAAGCAAGGCCGATGATGAGCTTGTCCGCCTGGTCCAAAGATATAATTTGTCGATATATTTCCTCGTAATAAGGGTCCTTATTGTTGGTCGAATCCGTCTTATATAGAAGCTCTTCTACAATATATACATACTGCTCCGGCAGAGCTTTACGCAATTTCGAGCGCGTATACTTGGAAGAGGCATAAGAGATAAGCTTAAGCATGTGTTCAATCGTTCGTCTATACCACTGGTTCAGAGCCTGTTTATTGCTCAGTTCACCTATAACCAGCTGTATTTTTTCTTCCGGATAATAAACCAATGCGGCAAAATCATTGATTTCTTGATCTGTCCAAGCTTCCCGGAATAATTCTTTGATTTTCTCTCTGACGGTACCCGAACCGTTTCTTAGTACATGCTGAAATGCCTGGAACTCCCCATGCAAATCGCTGACAAAATGCTCGGTTCCCTTCGGGAGATTGGAGATCGCTTCAAGGTTGATGATCTCGGTTACGATCTTTTCTTCCGTATCATATTTTTCGGCCAATAAATCTAGAAACTGCTCATCCAAAACAGATGTCCCCCTCCAAAGAAGTAATGTCTTCCCCAATCATACTCCAATTCGTCGTAGATGAACAAATTTCATTGAAACTGTACGTTAATGTCTATCTTTAAACCGTTTAATCGCATCCTCAGTCACGGGCTCAAAAAGGTTAAGTAGGTTGCCATCGGGATCGCGGAACAGCATGGAACGGTTTCCCCACGGCATCATGGTCGGTTCTTTTACCCAATGATCGACAAATGACTTTAAGCGCTCATATTCGGCTTCTACATCATCGACTCGAAACTCAATAATGACAGTACGGTTATGAGCGCTCAGTACAGCATCCGTACCGAATAACTGTGCCGTCTGGGTATGTCCTATTGCAAGGGTACATGATGGCACAACGAGTTCGGCAAATACCGGTGCAGGTCGTTCTGCCGTAACCTCCAAGACTTTTTCGTAGAACTCAACGAGACGATCCACGTCGTCAGTAATGATGCGTACAGAAGAAAAATTCACAATATATCATCCTTTCTAAATCTAACTGTGTCCTATTTTTTTGTAAAACAGACATGTTACTTATCCATATCTTTTACTTTTACATATCCAATGATAAAAAAACGCTACTGACAACGTTATGTCAGTAGCGTTTTAAAATGATTGGGGCTTTCTTTCACTTCACTCTAAAGTTATTTTGAGCATATTTGGATACGACAGGTACCGCACTGAACAGACAGCCTACAGTCAATACAATTAAGATAACAGTGAGCACCCACAGAGTTGGACCTAAAAACATCGTTATAACAAAGCCTAATGAAATAAGACTGTTCACTAATGTAAAAAGAGGATTATTGGTGTCCAACTCCGTTGTGTAGGGTTAGAATACATAATATACCAATAGATGATGTACTGAGAAAAATATGGACAGTGTCATCGTCATAAACCAGATAGCAAGCAATGTACTTATATCCTTTCCTTCAGACAAAACAAGTATAGAGATACTTAGTACGGCTGCTAGACACGCAAGATAAAAGGAGTAGCGCATAAGCTGCATATCACAATGGTAAAATAGCCCCTTACAAACCTCTCGACCTATTGTCAGGCTTAGCATAGCCATAATGAGTAAAGGCGTATATCGTTCCACCGTGTTTAGAGTTACTGTTCTCATTTGCAAACATATTTAAAAGTTGTGTGGTTTTAATATAATCAGTCCTCTCATTATTTTGAGAATCGTCTTTCTTGATCGATATAGCCAATATTGGTAAAATAGACAATCCTTCATAATGTATTCTATTTTGAACGTAGAATCCCTCTCTTGGAACCACTTTATATAAAGTATATGATTTTATTAATTTCTAGATTCTTATTTTTCCGTCAGGAAACGATAAAAAAAGCCGCCAAAATAGCGACTTGAATGAGCATATGTTCTTCTTGTCCCTCGACATCTAAGACATTCCAGCTTGCTGCAAAACATCTTCTAGTTTCAATTTTCCAACAACTTGATACCCTTTATGGTCTCCCAGTGGTTTAATAATGAATGTCTCCATACTCGAGAGTTCTCCTAATCCCAGACCGCTAGGAAAAGAGTGAGCTACAATAAGCCTGTTCGAATTCGTTGGAGAGGTTTGCTCCACTTCATTTGTAAATGCTTGAATTGTACTGTTTATATTTTCTGTGTCCAGATTTTGACTGAGTTTATATATGTTTAACCAAAATGTATTTTCTTTTACATTTTGTGCACCAAACGCAATCTGAGCAGTTTGGAGAGTTCGACACAGGGGACTTGCTTCCACGGGGAAATGGACGGGGATATTTAGTTTCCGAATAGCATGACCATATTTTTCTGCCTGTTCCTTTCCAAGCGCACTTAAATTCCTCTGTGTGGAGCAATCTGTCAGACTAAAATCTGGTTGATCAACTCCAACTGTTGCATCTCCATGTCGGACATAAAGGATGTAACCCCCTTTTTGTAGATCACTAATGAGAGAAGATGTGGATATTTCTGATGCTTCGGCAGTATGATATGCTCCAAAGAACAGAAAAAGACTAATGGCTAGAACGGTTAAACGGTACATGGATTTCCCCCCCCTTTTTCTCCCTACTCTCCCCCTTCTTATCATTTTTTATTCAACATTTCTTCTCCTTGGGGGACATCAAAAATCGATAAATCCTCTCCTTTGAAAAAGAGGACTTTCTCCTCACCTGTTTCAATACACGTCGAATTGTTTTATGTTATCAACAGCTGGATTTCCGAATGATAACTAGCCGGACTAGCACATACTAAGGAAAAGTTGGATGAAGATTACATAATGGAGGTCTCATCATGGTATTTACCATCACAATTATCATCGTTGCACTGTTTGCAATATGGGGGGGCGTCGCTCCTGATCAGCTGGCGGATGCAGCAAACGTTGCCTACAACTTCTCTATTCAGAATTTTGGCTGGTTTTATTTGTTAGCGACACTGTTCTTCCTGATCTTTGCTTTTTATCTGGCATTCAGCCGATTTGGCGGGATCAGGCTGGGGGATGACGATGATGAACCGGAATATTCTACGATTTCCTGGCTGTCCATGCTGTTTAGCGCTGGTATGGGAATCGGACTGGTTTTCTGGGGAGTTGCCGAGCCCCTGTCCCACTATTTATCTGCCCCGGAAGGAGCAGAAGCCGGAACTGCGCAGGCAGCAAGACTTTCCATGCGTTATTCCTTCTTTCACTGGGGGCTGCATCCTTGGGCGATTTATACCGTTATCGGTTTGGCGCTCGCTTACTTCCAGTTCCGGAAAGGTTATAAAGGGTTGATCAGTTCTACCTTTATTCCTCTGATCGGTGAGCGTCTTGCGGCTGGCTGGCTTGGCAAGATCATTGATATTCTGGCTGTTATTGCCACCATCTTTGGTGTTGCAACCTCTCTTGGATTGGGTGCACTTCAGATTGGTGGGGGACTGAATTACTTATTCGGTATTCCTAACTCGACGTTGTCCCAGATTGTCATTATCTCAATTGTAACCGTACTGTTTCTAATCTCGGCAACCTCCGGTCTGGATAAAGGGATTAAGATTCTAAGCAACACCAACCTCGTTATAGCTGTGCTATTGATGGTGTTTGTATTAGCGACTGGACCGACTTCTTTCATATTTGACACATTCACGACAACCTTGGGCAGTTATATGCAGAATATTATTAACATGAGTTTGAGATTGACGCCGTTCTCAAGAGAAACCTGGATTGGAGCATGGACGTTATTTTACTGGGCTTGGTGGATCGCATGGGCTCCTTTTGTCGGCACTTTTATCGCAAGAGTATCCAGAGGCAGAACCATCAAGGAATTTGTAATTTACGTCATGGTTATTCCAAGCCTTTTCGGATTTATATGGTTCTCAGTCTTCGGCGGAACCGGACTTCACATGGAATTGTTCAATGCCGCTCATCTGGCGGAAGCCGTCAAGGAAGATGCGACAACCGCCCTATTCCTTATGTTGGAGCAGTTGCCTTTGGGCTCGATCGTAGCATTCATCGCAACACTCCTCATCATGACCTTCTTTATTACGTCGGCTGATTCGGCTACCTTTGTGTTAGGCATGCTGTCTTCAGATGGCAAGCTAAACCCAAGTACAAGAGTGAAATTGACTTGGGGAATCATGCAGTCCGCTATTGCGGTAGTGTTGCTGATTAGTGGGGGATTGAACGGCCTCCAGACGGCCTCCATCGTGTCTGCATTGCCGTTCGCTGTAGTCCTTATCGGGATGTGTTTCTCCCTGCTCAAGGCACTGCAGGCTGAGGACAAAGAGCGACGTCAGAAGGAAAAACGGCAGCGCCAAAAGCTGAAACGACTGCTGGAGGAACAAGAAAACTTGCAGCCTGAAGTTCCGGGCACGTAATGGAATGTAGTACAATCTTCTCCTTCTATTACATGCAAGTACATAAAAAAACCAAAGTTCCAATCGGAACTTTGGTTTTTTTTTATGTAACATTTGAAGTTTTTTGATTCCTGTTGACTTTTGCATCAGGTGCTTTGGATAGCTTTAATAACTTCAACCTTTTTATCTCCTGCCGACTTCGCTACCTCTAATGTTGTTTTACCTTGGAAAACGACGATTCCGCCAGTAGCCAGCATAGAAACGATTAAAGCTGCGCTAACGGCTGTGCAAAGTTTCTTCTTGATCATAACGATACCTCCGATTTTTTTATATGGATTCACGTCACTCAACACAATGTGCCGTGCCGATCCCGTAATCAATTTCTACTTATACTTTGTCTCGAACAATTACATTATTTCACTTTTATATTCGGTATTCCCATCGATTATTTTATTATAGCTTACTGACAATGATTGTAAAAGGTTTAATTGGAGATACAACATGAGAACAAGTCCTTTTTTCTTCAATCGAAACACGAACTTGTACAAAAAAAATAAGCCGCTGAAATAGCGATTTAATGAAAATATGTTCGTGTCCTTTGACATTTTTCCACGGCCGAGTTGTTTACGCATTATTCCAGACTGCTGAAAAATCGTTCAACAAATACATCACCATATATTTTCTTCATATGCGCCGTGTTAAAAATATATTGTTCCATATGCTCAAGCTTGCGCAGATTGCGGACGAGTACTTTCCGAACATCGTCAGATAGATCAGCGTCATCGTCTATCTTCTTCATAGCCTTTTTCACACGTGAGGATACCTGTTCAACATATACATGGTTTTTTGATTTTGGCGGAATACATTGCGTTAGGTCACAGCCTACAAAACGAACTCCGTCAAGGATGCAGTTTTCAAAATTGGCGATTAGCTTTTGTGTGCCATCTCCTTCAAACGTAATATCCACCAGCTTGCCGGTAAAGGAACAATTGACGATATTCGCCGCTTGTAGAATCCGGTCATTAAATCGGCATTTAAAAAAAGTACAGTCGATAAACGTTGCATTCTCCAATGTCATGCCTCTCAGATCGCAGGAGGGAAATTCGCAATTGGTGAAAACAGCTTCGTTCCTGGCAATGCCAACAGAGCGTAAGTCGGAACGGATAAAAGTACAATGATCAATCGTACAACCGGCAAAAAATCTCGCATTGGTAAAATCGCAGGTATCAAATACAAGATGTTTCAGGTTACAGCTCCAAAATATAGGTGAACCAATATTCGAATTTGTTATGGTTGTTTCGCTGATCGTTTCGTGTTCATACCTGACAATATCAGTGAATATTTCGTTGTCTATTGTCATGCCAGACTCCAGTCTTCTCATCCCTATCACCCTATCATTTCTTCGAAATATTCTTCCGTGCTAGAAAAAAAAAGTCCCATTCGGTGCCCCGTTTGGATAACTTCTAGGTAATTGACTATGATCTTGTACCAATAATATAAGAAAGTCGCTTAAAAAGCGACTTTAATAGATAGATGTTCTTGCATATTGCCATGACTTCTTCAATCCTAAATTTTGGCGGTCATTCTTTTGGATGTAAAGTTTCAACAAATGCAATAAACCTTTTGGCTGCTGGAGAAATATGATGATCTTCTCTCCACTTCAACCCGATTTCCCAGTACCATCCTTCATCAAGGATAGGGATCCAGACCAATTCATCTAACATTAACCCCAATGTCTTTGGCAATACTGATACACCAAGACCCGATTTGATAAAACCGGCTACAGTGATCAGGTCCTCCGCTTCATAAGCCGAAGCAAGAACAAAACCGGTATGTCGAAAACGGGACATGATCGTTTCTTTTAATCCGCAGTTGTTTTTCAATCCAATAAACGGCTCGCCAGATAGCTCTGCCAAACTAAGAGCATTACAATCTGCATAACGATGTTGGGAGGAAACAACGATATATAAAGGAACATTTTGAACCGTTTTCCAGTGATGATTGTCCAAAGTAGATTCCCTCGATGTAATCATAACATCCGAAAATCCTTGTTCTAGATGTTCATCGATATCCCCTAAATTTCCTTGTGTCAATTCGAACCGCACTTTAGGGTACTTCAATTGATAACTCCGGATTAGGTTAGGAATCAATTCAACACCAAGAATGTTTAGATAAGACAACGTAATTACACCCGTATCAGGATTGGACCACTCTTCGATTTCCCTGAGCCCATTTTCAATATTTTGTAGGGCTCTACCAATCCATTTAGAGAACATGGTACCGTTTCGGTTCAGCTTTATATTGCGTCCATTGCGCTCAAATAATGGAGCTCCTATTTCATTTTCAAGCTTGGCAATTGCATGACTTAACGCTGGCTGAGTAATACCGAGTTTTTTGGAGGCTAATGTCATATGTTCAAGCCGTGCAACGGTCATAAAGTATTCTAATTGTGTAAGTTCCATTAGGACAACCTCCTATATTAATATTATTCATCATTTTCATTATTATAATAAATTGGACGTTATGAAAGTGGCAAGTGTAGTATTAGTTCTAGCTCCTCTCTCATAACACAATGTTAAGAGACAAAGCAGTTTTTAATCATTGAATATTATTACTAGGAGGAATAATTATGCATAAAGAATTTGAGTACTCTCTATCTGAATTTAAAGGCAAAAAGGTGCTGGTAACTGGAGGAACAAAGGGAATGGGACAAGCTGTTGTAAAAAGACTTGCAAACGCCGGAGCTACAGTCCTTACTACTGCCCGTTCAGTATCCACTGACTTGCCCAATTCAGTGAAATTTGTTCAAGCAGATGTCGCCACACCTGAAGGTACAGATCAAATAATTACAGCAGTAAAAGAACAACTTGGAGGCATCGATATTATTGTCCATTGCGTAGGTGGATCAACCACACCACCTGGAGGCGCACTTGTATTGAATGATGACGATTGGCTTCATGCATTAAATTGGAATTTACTCGCAGCAGTTCGACTTGATCGTGGCTTAATTCCACTTATGTTAGAAAATAATTCAGGCGTTATTCTTCATTTCACTTCTATCCAAAGACGTTTGCCTTTATATGAAACTACACTGGCTTATGCATCTGCAAAAGCCGCGCTGGCTAATTATAGCAAGGGACTATCAAATGAATTTTCCCCTCAAGGAATTCGCATAAATACATTGTCTCCAGGGTTTATCCAGACAGAAGCGGCTGACGCACTAATTGATCGGATCGCAGCGGAAACTGGAAGTCGAGAAAGTGCTCTTGAACAACTCATGACTTCACTCGGAGGTATCCCCATTGGACGGCCAGGGTTTCCTGAAGAAGTCGCTGAGCTGGCCGCATTTCTGGTATCAGACCGAGCAGCATCTATTACAGGTAGTGAATATGTCATTGATGGGGGAACTATCCCTACCGTCTAATGCGATTTAATAAGAGGAGGAACAATATGGATCTCAATCATTTACCGTTTGTAATTAGCAAATACATTCATGCATCTAATAAACCAGACCCAGCAGTATTTGTAGATTGTTTTTCAGAAAATGCCGTTGTATTAGATGAAGGAAAAAAGCGAAATGGTAAACAGGCGATTCGGGAATGGAGTGATCAAAACCATTTCGCGGCGAATGTAACCTTAAAGCCAACAAAGGCAAAAAAAATAGGAGATGAAATTGTGCTAACATGCAAGCTCGATGGTACCTACGACAAGACTGGTCTACCCGATCCACTATTATTGAATTATCATTTTGTACTTGTTGACGATAAAATCGTCAGATTATCTATTATCTAAAGATAAACACAAAGGCCTTAGAAATTGTTTTCTAAGGCCACTTTGGAGGTCTATGATTCATCATTTCAATTCGGTTTGTTACGCTGAGCTGTTCGAACAATTCCGTCAATGACCGTTCCAAACAGCTGTTCCGGCAAATCATGTCCCATGCCTTTAAGCACCATATATTCGGAGCCCGGGATGGCTTTCGCCGTGTCTTCTCCGCATGCTGGCACAAACATGGAGTCTTCCGCTCCATGGATGACTAACGTGGGCACACCTATTTTTGCGAGTTGCGGACGCCGGTCTCCGGATACGGCAATAGCTGCAATTTGTCTTCCGATACTGCCCGGATCATACGCTCGTCGCAGTTCTTCACGAATCATGGAATGATACTCTTCCTCGTTAAACGCATAACCCGTACCTGCAATCTGTCTGGCAAAAGCCGTACTTTGAGCCAGATATCCTGCCTCATCCTCTCTCGGGTTCGGAGCTGGACGAGTCATTAACGCCATGATCTCTGGTGAAGTCTGCGGAAGTTCTGGATTGCCTGTAGTGGACATGATTGAAGTTAGCGAGATCACTCTCTCGGGATAACGGCTGGCAGTGAGTTGGGCTATCATACCACCCATGGAACGTCCAACAATATGTGCTTTCGCGATGTCCAGTGCATCTAACAATCCAATCGTATCATCAGACATATCCTCAAGCGTGTAAGGTATATGGGGGCGTTGTCCTGACATAAGTGTTCTGGCGAGTGTTTCAAAATCCAGAGGATCGTGATGACTAAAATGAGTAGATAATCCGGTGTCTCTATTGTCAAAACGAATTACCCTGTATCCTCTGGCTGCCAGCATTTCACAAAAGGGGGCCGTCCATCGGATCATTTGTGTTCCCAGCCCGGCGATCAAGAGAATGGTTTCATGCTTTTCATCGCCATAACTGTCATAAGCAAGATCAATACCATTAACGTTTAATCTATTCATTAAAATATTCTCCTTCAAATTTATATTTGTTGCATGAACGCACCTTTGGCCAAATCCTTAACATAGTCTCTGATATCTGGCGTCCAGTCATCAATCCATTCGTAAAAAAGAGCTTCATTGCCGGCATACAGTGCTCTCAGAGCCTCTTCATACTGGTCAAAGTCGCCTGCCATTGCAGTCATGAAATGATACGTCGCTTCTTGAGCGGCACGAACTTTACTTTCACTCTCACCCACACGGCGGGCTTCATCAATCAGTTTCCTCAATGTGACAGAAGCGCCTCCGGGTTGAGCTTTCAACCATTCCCATTGCCTGGGAAGTAGCGTAACTTCGCCAGATACTACGCCCAGCTTGGGACGACCAACCTTGCGAGCAGGCTGTTCATTTTCTTTTTCTGTTGTATCCGAAGTAGGCCCTTCCATACCCTCGCCGTGTAATCGGTCAAGCACTTCAACGGTGCTCCCGCGAAAATCAACGTCAACCGGTTTACCTGTCCCATCATGGAAAATAAGGATTTGTGCAAGTTGACTGTCCTCCAGATTATCTTTGGCAATACCAACAACATGTTGTAATGAGCCCTTCGCGAAGCAGGCTCGATCCACAAAAGCGGTGTAGCTGATTGGGTGTGATGAAGCTTGCATATGACTCCTCCTTCTCTGATCTTACCTTGACTCTTTTATATTACCCGGGTAAAAATATAAAGTCAATATTACCCGGGTATAATTATTTGTTTTGAAAAACGTCAAAAAACAGCAGCCCGATGAATGGACTGCTGTTATACAGCATATAGGTGGGGAATTTATTTTTTGGAAATCAATTTTTCTCTCCATGCACTTACGCCGCCTTGAAGATTAGAGATCTGAGTGTAGCCTTGCTTGCTTAATATTTTGGCTGCACTCTTGCTGCGCATGCCACTCTGGCAGTATAGAAAAACACGCTTGTTCTGTGGAATCTCGCTTAATCGCTGCTGCAGTTGCGACAAGGGGATGTTAATTGCTCCCGGAATATACCCTCTTTTATATTCAGCAGGCTCGCGCACATCCACCACCATGCCTGGAGGGTTTGTTTTGATGGCCTGTCGGAATTCATCCGGTTTTAGGTTGGTCAAGCCGGTGACCGGCTTCAGTCGAGTATAGAGGAACCATACAATCAGAAGCAAAATGGCGATATTAATAACAGTGCTTGTGTTCACTGGACTCTCCCTTTCTATTCATGGCAAAATAACAACCCTTCACTGCATACAACTGTCTGAATCCACGGCGTGCCAGTATGCGGGCTGCTTTTTGGCGGGATAGCCAATTCCGTGAAAAGATCATGACCTCCTGATCGGGTGACAGCTCCTTCATCCAGACTGCAGACAATCGGCCAATGGATATATTAATTGAACCCGGGATATGATCTTGCCAGTACTCGCTTGAGTCTCTGATATCCAGTATTCTGACGTTAGACCACCGTTTCTGTGACGGGTCCCATTCCTTGCTGTTCACATAGGTTAGGGAGGAGACCGGCCAGAGCTGAATGATTAGCCATAGGATACCAATTGTAGCTGCAATATACACCAGTGTCATTCATAACATCCTTTCTTCCACGTGCTTTCATTCCTGCAGTGAACAGGTCTTATCTAACCAATTGATCGTAATCTGTCCAGTTGCTAAGACCGCCTGTCATATTCACAATCTGGAACCCTTTCTCATGTAAAAGTTCACAGGCCAGGCCGCTACGGTTCCCGCTTCGGCAGATCACAATGATCTCTTGTGAGACTGGCAGTTCCTCAACCCGTTCCATCAACTGGCCTAGCGGAATATGTTTTGCCCCCTGTACATGTCCTTCTTCCCACTCAGCATCCTCCCGAACATCTAGCAGGTATAGCTGCTCCCCTTGTTTCAACTGCGACGATACCTCTTGAGGGGTGATTACTTTTGGAATTTGAAATGCCATCTACATCCGCTCCTTTTATAAAAAATATGGTTTTCAAGATGCTTTCTATTTATCTTCAAACCGAACATATGCTGAATGTATCCATATGCCGTCCATTATCATTTTAAACATATACCCCTATGGGTATTGTAACAACAGACTAGAACTTTCTCAAGTCTAGCCAGACTCTCCATTTTAATTCTGATTCTTGTACCTTGCCTATCGGCTTTTCACAAGAAGCTCCACCGCTTCCTTCACTAACTTACTCGTATCATTATTGCCAGCTTCTTGTTCAGCCTTGATACATTGTTGGAGATTATCTGCCACAATTTGTGCTAGAGCCCGGTCAGAAGCATTACGGACAGCGGACAACTGAGCAACAACCTCTTTACAAGGTTTATCTTCTTCCATTAGACGAAGCACACCACGGACCTGTCCTTCAATTTTGCGCAAACGTGTTTTTAAGCTATCTGAATAATGATATTCCATATCCAATCTACTCTCCTTTATAGCATACCAGTATAGGTATATTATAGAGCAAAAAAGGTTAGCTTACACCTTTAAATAAATAAGTTTACCTTTCCGTTCGATGCATCACCCAGATAAGCAGCAACACCTGCATATTGCAAACCATCGAGTAACTCTTCCTGTTTTAAACCTAGAAGATCCATGGTCATGGTACAAGCAACCAGCTTCACTCCTTGTTCTTGTGCCAATTCCATCAATTGAGGCAGGGATAAGGCATTGTGTTTTTTCATAACATGTTTAATCATTTGCGGACCCAAACCGCCAAAATTCATTTTGGAAAGACCAAGTTTGTTGGCTCCTCGTGGCATCATCCATCCAAAGGCCTTTTCCAGAAAACCTTTTTTGGTCTGGATAACCTCGTCTTTCCGAAGAGCATTCAGCCCCCAGAACGTGAAAAATATCGTTACTTCGTGATCATATGCCGCTGCTCCATTTGCAATAATGAACGCCGCGATTGCTTTATCCAGCTCCCCGCTGAATAAGACGATCGTTGATTTATCTGCCATTAATCTTAATCCCCGCTTTCTTGAATACATAAATTACAATATCTTGAGAATGTGTTTCGCTCCTCTAAAGAATTGTTGACCAAACTTTCACGGCTGTCAGCGCAATCAATACAACGAGTCCATACTGAAGCACCTTGACATTGATTTTGGAACTGATTTTGGATCCTAGAGGAGCACCGATCAAACTTCCTACGACTGTAAATAAAGTTGGCCATAAAGGAATATGTCCGCCAGTAAGCTTTCCAATTACCCCGCCGATGGCTGAGATAAAGACGATGGCAAGTGAAGAAGCGATGGTCGTACGTGTCGGTATTTTAAGAATGGTGAGCATGATGGGAATGAGAATGAACGCCCCGCCCGCACCGACAATTCCCGAGACAATACCCACGATAAACGCTGACACAACCGCGATGATTTTATTAAATTGAAGATGATCTTGTATATTATCCGAGCCCCTGCGAGGAATCAGCATCAGTATAACTGCCAACAAAGCAAGAATGCCGTAGATCAGGTTAATAACATCTCCTTGAAGCAATCCCGATATATATCCTCCGATCAGACTTCCTGCCAGAATCCCGCTTCCCATATAAACAACGAGTCCCTTATGAATGACGGGTGGCTCCAGCTTTCCTTTGCTGTTTTTCTGAAATGCCAGAACGCCTGCAAGCGAAGCAAAGAAAACCTGAAACATGCTAATTGAAGAAACCTCATGAGCTGTGAAATGAGCTACCCCGAATAGTGGAGGTACATACAGCAATAGCGGATAGTTAATAATGGCCCCACCGATCCCTAACAACCCTGAGAAAAAGGACCCGATTAAGCCAAGAGTGATCATAATGATCAACATGAGGAAATCCATAGTTCTCCTCCTTTCCCTGGCTTAATCTGAATTAAGCCAGTTTTAAACACGCGAACATTTGCCCGGCTTCCTACTGCGTGTTCGCTTATTGTAGTGATTTAGATTTTTCGAACGTAAAACGTATACACTCCATCCTTTTCCTCATGAGAAATCAATTCATGTTTCGTTTGCTTCACCCAAGCCTGAAAGTCATTAAGGGAACCTTTATCCGTAGACAGGACTTCCATGATCTGTCCGGCTTCCAGACTATCCAGTGCTTTCTTTGCTTTAACAATCGGCATAGGACATGCCAATCCTTTCGTATCTACAGTCATATCTGTTTTCATCTCATGTTCCTCCTTTTAATTGTCATGCACGGCACAGCGGTTGGGACCAATTTCCATCTCACGTTGTTTATCTTCATCGGGTGTAATTTTACCCATGTTTGTCTGCCGGATCTCCTGATACGCATTCGGTTGAGGTGGAAGATTCTTGGTCACCGTGCGACGGAAATCTTGCTCATCACCAATGTTAAGGCCCGGATTTTTTTGATACAAATCAGAAAGTTTCGCCATAACTCGGCCGCCTTCCCCGAGCTCCGTTACTTTTCCAAAGTGTGCAGGCAGGACGATAAGCTCTGAAGAAAGTACTTTATATCGTGTATAAAGTGTTTCACGAAGATCACCTACCCAATCCTCTGCAAGACCCGCCAGATCAGGACGACCAATCGATTCAATGAACAGGATATCGCCGGTCAACAGATATTGGTTATCTATAATAAAGGATGTGCTTCCGATGGTGTGTCCGGGAGAGTAAATGGGCTGAATTTGAATCGTTGTGCTGCCGACCTTGATGTCACGCCCTTCTTCAAGCTTCTCATAATTAAAAGTAACTTCCGTTGCATCTTTTGGAGGCAGCCAATAAGTGGCACCCGTATGCTCAGCTAATTTTCGTCCGCCTGAAATATGATCGGCATGCAGGTGTGTATCCAGTGTGTGTTTAATTTGTACTCCTTGCTCTCTTGCAAACTGTTCAAACACTTCCGTCATCCGCAGGGTGTCAATCACTGCGGCTTCTCCCCCCGAAATAACCATATAAGACAAACAGCCTTTCCCAACTCTTACGAACTGAAACAATGAACCTCCATCCTTCAATTCGCCAACTTTGACGGGTTCCAGATGTTCACTCCATGATTTCATGCCGCCTTCAAGGTAATAGACGTTGCTTCTGCCAGCTTCAACAATTTGTTCTGCCACAAATTTGGAAGAGCCTTCCTTTGCACAAACAACAAGCAATTTTTTCCCATCAGGAATCTTGTCGAGTGCATCATCAACGCCGTCTAACAGATCAAAATAAGGAATGTTCACGATATCTACACCGTATCCTTCAATCTTCCAATCGTTGAAATCTGTTTCATTCCGAACATCAAGGATAAATATTTCTTCTTTAGCCAAGACAATAGTAGTTAGTTCCTTTGCCGTCATTGTTCTTAATTCCATTGCTAGTTTCCCCTTTCATCCTGCAAGCTCATTAGAACGACAATGTAACATTGGCATCCTTCGCAAAATCTAGAAAAGTGACTGCTCCGCCGACCTCAATCCCATCGATAAAGTCTTCTTTGGTCAGGTTCATTACATCCATCGTCATTTGACAAGCTATAATTTTGACTCCCAACTCCTGAGCCATTTCTACGAGCTGTGGAATAGATGGAACATTTGCATTTGTAAAGCCTTCAGCAATATGTTCAGCTCCTGCCGGGAGCGGCAGCTGGTGATGGGCTTGCTTATGAATCAAGTTTAATCCTTCAAATGTGAAGAAAATGGCAACCTCTGCTTCAGTTGCTGCTGAAGCGGTAGCAATATTAAACACTTTGTATGCATCGAACATCCCACCATTGCTTGCAATAATAGCCACTTTTGTACTCATTGTTATTACCTCCGATTTTTTAATTGTTATTTATTTTTCTGTTGGCCCTGTCCAGCCAGTCATGCCTGGCTCTACATTATTTACTTTTTTGAATCCTTTTTCGGTAAGAAATTGACAAGCCAGATCACTACGATTGCCGGTTCGGCATACAACATAAATATCATCTTCCTGATTAAGCTCCTGGATTCGGTTCTCGAGTTCACCAAGCGGAATAGAAATGGCTCCCGCAATTCGATTAAATGCATATTCAGCAGGTTCACGTACGTCCAGTACAGTCACCTTCTCATGATCTGCAAGTTTTTTCTGTAATTCATCAGTTGAAATGACATATGGATGTTTCTTCTCTTCTTTGGTTTCGGTCGCACTCGCTTTGCGAACATAATGTTTAAGAACGTCATTATCCTCTAATGTTCCCAGATAATGATGACCTGTATTTTTGGCCCAGCCTTGGATGTCCGCGAGAGAACCCTTATCTGTAGCTTGTATTTCAATAACTTGACCAGCATCAAGTTGATCGATAGCCTTTTTCGTTCTTACGATCGGCATAGGACACGCAAGCCCCTTGCAATCAATGGTTTGATCTACTTTAATTTCGGACACTGTAACGACCTCCTCCAATATGATTATGAATAAGACAAGCATTAGAACAGAGCAACGAATGATATGTTTTTCTTCAGAAATGGCTCTGCACTCCGTTATAAACAGGAGATTAATACGTATACCCCTATGGGTATAATACAAAGATCATTTGTTTTTGTCAACACTTCACTAGATAGGAGATATCACTTAAATTCTGGAATAAAGGTTCTGAATATAAAAAAAACCAACCACTTAGGTGGTTGGCTAATCTCTACTCCGATATTCTGAAAAAAGCTGTCACATGGAGTTTTACAAATCGATATAACTGACAGCAATTGAACCAGGACCTGTGTGCGAGCCAATAACACACCCGCCCTCAATAAGAATAATATCTTTAAAGTGATTCGTTTGCATCAGAGATGCATACAGTTTATCCGTCATTTTCTCTGCAAAGGTTTGAGCGATAATAAGTACGTTTGGACAAATCTCATCTTTACGGCTAACAATTTTTTGAACAACTCCGTCCAGAGCCTTTTCCATTTTCCCGCGATACTTCCGAATAGAGCGCACTTCTCCCTGAATAATATTCAGCACAGGACGGACTTTAAGGACATTCCCGATCAAATGCTGTAAACTGCTCACTCGTCCACCCTTATACAGATAATCCAGACGGTCCACGAATACCTCAATATTAACCTTCTCTCGTACATTCTCAATATCCTTGATCACTTGTTCAAGCGAACAACCCTCTTCAAGTGCCCTTGCCGCACGTACCACCAGCATGGCATAGCTTGCAGACAGATGCATGGAATCCACGATATGAACCTGCCCATGCGGTAGCTCGGATGCTGCAATATGTGCATTCTGGTTAGTGGAAGACACCTTGGATGACATACTGATATATAAGATTTGTTTGCCTTCTTTGAGTGATTTTTCAAAATAATGAATGAAATCGGCTGGAGATGGCGCTGCTGTTTTGGGAATGATGCCTTCTTCATCTGAGCGACGATACAATTCTCCAGTCATGATATCTATATTATCTTTGTAGGATTGAGCGCCCATAACGACATATAAAGGTACAACGCTGATATCGTACTGGTCGAGCAGTTGCTTTGATAAATCTGAAGTGCTATCCACCATTAATTTAATGTTCGAAGGCATTTTCATAGCTGCATCCGTCCAATCTCTTCGTATTTTGTGAAAATATAAAAACTTAAATTATCATTTGATATAAAAGTATATCACTTTATGGTGTGAGTCAACTTTCCTGTGAGAAGCACAGAAAAGTTGATGCCGATATCTCCGTATGTCCTTCAATTCATCTGGGGACTAATATGATTAACCAGATCCGTAAGTCTGGCTGTAAATTCTTCAACCATTATAGGGATTGGCTCATTCACTTTTGTAATTCTACCCAGTATGGGTTTGTTATCGGAGCCGAGTTGTTGGATTGGAACCGTGACCAATTGTTCCTTATAGGTGGAGGCCAAAGCATTAACGATAAAATCGGGAGCAATTGTAATCGCATTGCCCTTAACAACCATCTGACCCAACGCATCAGTGTTATTCGTAATTAGAGATATTCGATTGCCAGCACTTGCAGACATCAGATCATGGGCAATATTTTCGATATGTTCATCTTTATATAGAACAAACACTTCGTTCTCCAAGGTTTCTGGAGATATCATTTTGAAAAAACGCAGTGGTGAGCTTGTATTCATAATGATTACAGCACTGCCCTCAACGATCGGGAACCATTCAAACGTAGAATTTTGTTGACTTTTACTGTAGGATAATAAACCCATGTTCGCGTAACCTTCCTGTACTTGCTTCATGACGGTCTGAGTATCTCCTTCAATCATCTGCACCTTAAGCGCCGGATAACTTTGCATTAGCTCTAACGTTGCCTGAACGACTTGCGGAACAAAACCGGGAATGGTTGCAATCGTAATGCTCTCCATATGATCTTCCTTTAACATGAGCAATTCTTGCTGCATACTGTCTATATTTTTTAGAATAGCTGCTGCATGTTTCAGGATCAACTCCCCTTCTGTTGTCGGAGAAACGCCCTTTTTGGTGCGGTGAAAAATGATGGTATCCATCTCTTCTTCAAGCTGTTTGATGGATTGGCTGATTGTTGGCACGGTTAGATGATGTACACTTGCTGCCTTGGTAAATGAACCGAATTGTGCAGCAGATATTAGATATTGAAGCTGGGAAATATTCATCTCATTCTTCCTATCCTTAATTAATTGTTTAGGATACTAAAATATTATTAAATATATTTGATGCTTATAATCAAGTATGATTTGTCTAAGGAGGTCGATAGTATGCGTAGTATTCGAAGTTTTCTTGTAGAATTGTTGCTCAAAATGACGAAAAGAAAAATGAATGTACATGAATTTATGGAAGAACGTAGAAAGAGTAATAGCGTCCCCTATGAAGTCCCTGTGAAGCTTAAACACAAATACAATATTACCAAGGATCAGAGCCTCCCCGTAGATACTTATATTATGAAATCCAACACTCAATCTGATGAACGGGTTGTTCTATATTTGCCTGGCGGAGGATACGTTGAGCAGCCACTGACATGGCACTGGCATTTCCTGAATCAATTGACGGAGCAATTAAATTGTACGGTGTATGCATCAGTGTATCCAAAAGCGCCAAACTATCAGTGTAGGGATGCAATTGCATGTGTGTTGAACATCTATCAGCATATCTTGAAAATAACCAAACCGCAAAATATCACCATCATGGGTGATTCTGCGGGCGGTGGCCTTACGCTGGCCTTTGCGCAATATTTGGCAGAACAAGGATTACCTCAGCCCAAGGATATCATTCTGTTATCCCCATGGCTTGACATTACATTGAGCAGTCCCGAGGTCATTGCAATGATTGATGATGAGCCCATGCTAAACTGGGACATGCTTGTTGAAGCTGGTAAATTATATGCAGGTGAACTGCCACTCTCTCACTACCTGGTCAGCCCGCTTCATGGCGAGATCAAAGATCTGGGTAAAATCTCCCTGTTTATCGGGACCCATGAATTATTCCTTCCGGATGCACGTAAATTTAAAGAAAAAGCGGCCCGGCAATCTGTAGATATCAATTATATCGAGTATCCAAAAATGAATCACGTATTCCCGGTATTCCCCATCCCTGAAGCCAAAAAGGCGCTAAAACAAATTATAGATATTATTAAAAGTTAGAACTGCTGGAATAGCATTTCGGCTGTGATCGTTTCATTATAATTAGCGGCCTTCTATAGGCTCCCACCCATTCCCCTGCTCAATGGCCTACATACAATACATTAGACTAATGAACAGGAGTGATGTGATATGACATTTTTACCTCCTTTTGGACCTGGCGGAGGGTTTGGTGGACCTGGGTTTCCCGGAGGACCTGGGGGACCAGGAGGACCCGGTGGAATGCCTGGTCCGCCATCGTTCCCCGGTGGTGGAGGCGGTGGACCACAAGGCGTGCAAGCACCTACCGGGCCGCCACCATCATTCATTCCACAGCAACCCGCATCGTTATTTGCAGTTGATCCAAGAGCCATATCTGGCTGTCTGTTTCGTTACACATATATTTGGCCGGATCGTGGTCCCGGCTTCTGGATGTACCCGGTATTTGTAGGTAGAAATTCGGTGGCTGGGTTCCGCTGGAATGGCTTCTTCTGGTTATACACCGGCATTGATCTGCAGCGAATTAGCTCGTTTAGCTGTTTCTAGAAGAAATCCCCCTGTATACGGATTAATCCGCATACAGGGGGATTTAATTTATGAACTAATTAGCTGTCTAAAGCAACTTAATCAGCTTTTCCAGCTCATCTACCAGACTTTTTGCAAGTTCAAAATTAGTATCTTTCAGAGCCATTTCGATTTTCAGTTCAACAGACTTTTTCTTTTGTTCCGTTTCAAGATAGTCTTCATTAAAATGACTCGTATATATCATCTCTCTAAATTCTTGAATACTCATTTTAGTAATCGTCTTGTCCTCGATAATCAAAACATAATCCATACCATTTACAACCGAATAGAAATCGTGAGAAATCATTAGAATCGCACCTTTGTAGTCCTCAATAGCTTTCTCCAATGCGATTTGGCTATAGATGTCCAAATGGCTTGTCGGTTCGTCAAGAAGCAATACGCTCGCTTGACTGGCAGCAACTTTAGCCAATTGGAGCATGTTTTTTTCTCCACCAGATAAAGACTCTATCTTCTGATCAAGGATTTCTCCTTCGATGCCATAGTGCACAAGATGCGATCTAATCTCATCATACGTTTGAAAACCGGCATCAATAAAGTCATTTAGTATGGTATTCGAATCCTTAAGCATTTCACCTTGAAACTGAGATAAATAAGCCACTGTAGCATCAGCATTTATTTCAATGGAATCCTGATTGTTTTGGAAGATTTCACGGAGTAAGGTCGTTTTTCCGGTACCGTTTGGACCGATCAGGGCTACTTTATCTGTCGATTTGATCTCAAAGTTCACATGGTCCAAAAGCAACTCGTCAAAGGAAACGCTATAGTTATTGACGTTAACCACAACGGTGTCTTCTATTTCCTTTTCGATGCCAAAACGGATATTCGGCTGCTTGATATCGACAAAGGGCTCTTTAATTCGACGTGCTTCCAAGCGCTCTTGAAACCTGACTCTGGCTTTTAACGCTCTGCCTCTCGAGGCTTCCGAATTATAAGTGGCGATCTCTCTAAGATTGTCAATGATGTGATCGTATCTCTCAATTTCTTCAGCTTCAGCAACTGCAATTTCTTGTAACTCGATCTTCGTCTGAAGCAGCGAGAAGTTATAGTCGATGTATCGCCCATCAAACTCTTGGATCTCCGTGTTTTCAAGGTGTATTATTTTATTGAAACAATGATTTAATAGATAGCGATTGTGCGTAACAACGAGCAGCATACCTTTGTGGGTATTAATCAATTTTTTAAGTGCGTTCAGGTTTTCAAAGTCTAAAAATACATCGGGTTCGTCCATGATCATTAAGTCTGGACGATTCAGCATTTCCTTCATTACTTGAATAAGTTTGAATTCCCCGCCGCTTAATTCGGATACATCAAGATCTTTTAGCTTCATGAGGTTAGCCAGATTTAGCTGTTTATTAATGGTGTTTTCGAAATTATCCCCGTCCATGGCTTGGAAGGCATCCAAAGCCAATTGAACTTTATCCATCAGCGAATCCATATCCGATGTAGTTGCCATTTCCGCATAAAGGGCTGTGATTTCATCTTGTATCTTGATGAATTCTTCTCCGATATATTCAAAAACAGTCATTTCTTTCGTGTTATCGACTTGCGAGAACTGACTCACATACCCGATTTTGCAATCGGGGTCTATCTCTAACTTGCCATCGAACAAATATCTTTCCGGATCCATCAATATATCGATCAGTGTACTTTTCCCACTGCCACTTGTTCCTATGAAAGCACAATGTTGTGCCTCTTCAAGCGTAAATGAAATGTCTTGATATAGTTCCTTTTGCGGGAACGAGAAGGATAGGTTATCAACTTTTATCATCATGTTACCTTTCTTTATACCTAAATTGGTGATCATCATTAAATAATTTGTCGAACACAGACTTTTAGAGTAACACTGTTTACCACCAAGCACAATCCATTTGTAGCCCTTCCTCTCACTCCCAGATTCGAATACTTTCTATATGTTCACCTCAATTGAATAAAACTTAACATGAATATGGCTCCCGTTTTCTCACCTGTAACCTATATGTATATACAAATTTAGATTTAGTCTTCATTTCCCTCTTCAATGTTACGATAAATAGTATGGGGTTATACAAATAAACCATATTGCTTTATTACATCCAAGGGGGAGCAGAACGTGAGACAGACTCGCAAAAAAAAGATGGATTTAAGGTTCAAGCTGTATTTAATCATTCTGGTTCCACTACTGACCATGGGCGGTCTAATCATGTGGACCACGATCGATTCCAGTAAAAATGCGTCACTAATGACCATGCAGCATAACAATCAACAGTTGGCAGTGAATACTGCCTCTCAACTAGGCAAGGAATCTGAATTACTCAAGACATTATCCTCTACTGCTTCAGAGGAGAGCAGCGAATACAAAAGTCTTAGAGACGAACTTGTTAAAGTTAGGCTTCAATCGGGAGCCTTATATGTTTATATGTATGAAAAAACGTCGGACGGATGGATCTACACTGTGGATGGAGCGGATTGGGACGATACGGAATATAGCCCATACGGGACTGCCATGGAATTCAACCCCCAGATTCAGGAACGTTTAGTAAGCGGTGAAGTCGTGACAACAGGTATTGTAGACGATCCAACCTGGGGACAGCTACTGTCCTCTTTTACACCAATCAAGGATTCACAAGGTGCGATTATTGGCTATTTGGGCATCGATATATCTGCTGGAGCGGTGAATCAAGTCTCCTCGATCTCCGTGAATAATGCCTATCGAACCATTATACCGATTTTCGCGGTTGTATTGATTCTATCGCTGGTCATGATGTTATTGGTGGTAAGAGGTATCCTCAGACAAGTACGGGATATTAAGTCAAGTCTGGAACAGGTTGCGGATGGGAATCTCAAAGTAGTATCCACACATATGACCAACGATCAGCTCGGTGACATCAGTGATCTGATTAACGTCATGGTTGCCCAATTGACAAACATCCTGATGGGAATACAACAAGGTTCGAATACGCTGCAGCAGTCCTCGGCCAATATTGCGGAAACGGCTCAGACGAATCAGCGTCAGACTGAAGAACTCTCCAGAGCAATCGAGGAAATTGCTATAGGCTCCATGAAACAGGCAGAAGAAACCGAACATTCCGTCCAGCATTCGGAGAATCTCGGCAAAATTATGGATGAAGTAGGTTCTTACGTGCAACAGTTTACTCATACTTCAGAGCAGCTGTCTGCCGTACAAGTACAAGTTACACGTGAACATGAGGTTCTGCTTGAGAAAGGCCGGGAGAATGCCAAGCGAGTTGAGCATCAGCAGGAAATTTCCAGGTCCCTAACCACTCAATCGGAACTCGCATCCTCCATTAGTGGACAAATCCACAACATCCTGAAACAAACCCAGATCCTATCGCTAAATGCTTCAATCGAGGCAGCTCGTGCTGGTGAGGCAGGTAAAGGTTTTGCTGTCGTTGCTGGTGAAATGGGACTGCTTGCTCAACAGTCCGAACGTTCCATCCAGGAGATTGATGTGATTCTGAGTTCATTTGTCCAAGAAACCCACCGGATGGGCAGTCATTTTGAAGCGAACATGGTGGCGGTCAAGGAACAGGAAGCACAGATCGCGGATTGCCTTCAGGCGTTCCGACAGGTTAGCCAATTATCGACTGAAGTGCATGAGCTTGCTCAGCGTTTGGAAAACCGGACGATGGATATGCATTCCATTCGACAGGAGGTGGAACAGCACCTGAGCTATATCGCGTCTGCAACCGAGGAAACTTCAGCCATGGCTGAAGAAGTCACG
Organism: Paenibacillus sp. CB74; assembly: GCF_055687625.1. Classification (NCBI taxonomy): domain Bacteria; kingdom Bacillati; phylum Bacillota; class Bacilli; order Caryophanales; family Paenibacillaceae; genus Paenibacillus; species Paenibacillus sp. CB74. The sequence goes on from NZ_CM146009.1 coordinate 1,782,919, forward strand.
GCCAGTGCTGTGGAGCAGCAGCGATCCGCGAGTGAACTGTCGGACATCTCCGGGCAGCTCGCTGGCCTTGCTGGCAACCTCAAATCCTATTCCGATCAATTTCAGATTGAGGTCACTAAATCAAATCCCCCAACGTAATAGGAGTTTTGTCACGTTGACTAATTAAGGATTCCTCATTTATAATTCGGACATCGAAAGTCAGGCAGAATACTGCTTGCCAGGTAAGACTGAACTATAGATATGTAAACAAAACTCAACCGTGAAAGATGTGAGTAATTATGAGTAAACAAAAGGTATACTACGGTAAGGATATCGAGGTCATGTTTAATTCGGATGTCTGCATTCATTCCGGTATTTGCGTAAAGGGCCTCCCTGCTGTGTTTGATTTGAGCAAGCGTCCTTGGGTTGATCCTGATGGTGAGACTTCGGAGGCCATTGCCCGTCATATCGACACATGTCCAAGCGGAGCATTGACGTACAAGCTTCTGAACGATGAAGACTCAACAAAGAAAGAGGATGAACATGCATAATGTAGAACATGAAGTTGCCAATAAGAGATTTCTTATTCATGATAACGGCGACATTGCTGCGGTAATGACGTATGTAATTTCAAGTCCAGAACTATACATTATTGATCACACATTGGTTGAAAATGCATACCGGGGACAAGGGCTTGGGGATGAACTTATCAAAGCTATGGTTGAATATGCGCGGGAAAATGGTATTAAGATTTTACCTTTATGCCCTTTTGCCAAGGGACGTTTCGAACGTATCTCCGAATATGCGGATGTTCTCCATCAATAAAACTAACTTTCTCCGCTGAATTTCATGTGGCTAACCAATGTAATGGTTAATTATTGGCGAATTCCGATACTCCCGCCACACAACAATTAAAAAGCGTCTATATCATTCAGAACATGATATAGACGCTTTTTACGTTTCCTGCTTATACGTTATCGCTTAAACCAACGATTGTTTCGAACGGTCGCAACACCAGTGGCAGCATGCCACTCTCATAGTTGGTAAGCCAGATCTCCGAGAAGTTGAGGCCAAGCTCATCTTCCTCAAGCTCCACGATATGTTCGGTTAGATTGATGACAACCAGCACCTGTTGGTCTGCCAGTGTACGTGTATATGCATATACACTCGGATGATCCGGCATAAGAAGTTCATAGATACCGTAAGTCAACGTATCGTGTTTTTTTCGCAGCTGAATCATTCGTTTATAAAAGTGAAGGATGGAACGTGGTTCCTGAAGTTGTTTCTCTACATTAATATTGACGTAGTTGTTATTCACTTTTAACCATGGCGTACCGGTAGTAAACCCGGCCTCTTTGGACGAAGACCACTGCATCGGCGTTCTGGAATTATCACGACTGGAAGCCCAGATGATGTTCATAATCTCTTCATGAGACATCCCCTCTTCACTTTTAATCTGATACATATTCCGATCGGCGATGTCGTTATAATCTTCTATGGAAGGGTAAGCCACGTTGGTCATGCCTATTTCTTGCCCTTGATATATGAAAGGTGTGCCTTGCATGAAGAAGTACATGGCACCAAGCGCAGTGGCACTTTCATACCAATACGCACTGTCATTTCCCCAAGATGAAACTTTGCGGGGCTGATCATGATTTTCAATAAACAATGCATTCCAACCGACGTTTTCCAGGGATTTCTGCCACTTGGTCAAGACGTTTTTCAATTTGGGGATATCCAGTTCTCTGTCCGTACTGTTTTTCCAAAGGTCTAGATGTTCGAATTGGAAAACCATATTAAATTTCCCTCTGACTTCACAGATCCAATCCAGCAGATCTTCCTGGTCCTCTACCTTTACTCCGTTCGCTTCCCCAACAGCCACGACGTCATATCTGGACAATGTATTCTCTTTCATTTCTTGCAGATAACTCTGGATTCCCTTCACATTCATATGTTTTTCAAAAGAAGAGATGTATTTGAAGCCTTCTTTAACAGGCATGTCCAAGAGGCCCTCTTCCTTGTGAATATGGCTAATGGCATCCACACGGAACCCATCAATCCCTTTATCCAGCCACCAATTCATCATTTCATATATGGATTTACGAACATCTTTATTAGCCCAATTCAAATCCGGTTGTTTTTTGGAGAACAGATGGAGATAGTACTGTCCGGAGACTTCATCATATTCCCAGGCAGAACCGCCAAAGATGCTCTCCCAGTTATTCGGTTCCTCTCCGTTCTTCCCATCTCTCCAGATGTACCAGTCTCGTTTGGGGTTATCCAGCGAAGCTCTGGATTCAATAAACCACGGGTGTTCGTCACTTGTATGATTAATCACCAAGTCCATAATAAGTTTCATGCCACGGTGATGCACTTCATGCAGTAATTGGTCAAAGTCTGCCATCGTGCCGAATTCATCCATAATGGAACAATAATCACTGATATCATAACCATTATCATCGTTGGGTGACTTATACATTGGGCAGATCCAGATCAGATCAATACCGAGATCTTGGATATAATCCAGCTTGGATATGATCCCCTGAATATCACCAACACCATCTCCGTTGGAATCCATAAAACTTCTTGGATAGATTTGATAGGCTACTGCTTCTTTCCACCATACTCTTTTCATTGAATATAATCCTTCTTTCTTGAGAACTGACAATTATATAACATATTACGTAGTATGCTTTAATTATGAATAAGGTACATTCTTGCTTCATATGGGCGTAATATGCTCTCGGAGAGCTCACCTGTATAATTGGATATCAAAAGCTGATTGGACTTTGTTAAATGCTCCTGAAGAGAAAGTTCGGTTGTATCGCCCTCGAAATTGCACACCACCAGAATCGTAGTACCATTCAACGTGCGGGTATAGGCAAACACTTCTGGGTTCTCTGGAAAGATCAGCTCATAATCACCATATACAATGACTTCATGATCTTTTCTAAGTTGAATTAACTTCCGGTAATAATGGAATACGGATTCAGGGTTATTCAAACTTTGCTCGGCATGGATATGCTTATAATTCGGATTTACCTTAATCCAAGGTTCCCCTTGTGTAAAACCTGCGTTATCAGAAGTATCCCACTGCATAGGTGTTCGTGCGTTATCGCGGCCCTTGGCGTAGATCGACTCCATCACGCTGCTTTCAGGATAACCTCTCCCCATTCTTTCCTTATAAAAGTTCAGCAATTCAATATCTCGATAATCCTCAATCGCAAATTGTACATTCGTCATACCCAATTCTTCACCCTGATAAATATAAGGCGTGCCTTGCATGCCATGAAGAAGGGTAGCCAACATTTTAGCCGATTCGATCCTGAATTTACCATCGTTCCCCCAACGAGAGACAATTCGGGGCAGATCGTGGTTGTTCCAGAACAAACTGTTCCAGGCTTCGCCCCCTAGCTCCGTCTGCCATTTGGACAGCACTTTTTTCAATTCCAGCACATCCAAAGGTTTAAGAGCCCACTTTCCTTTGCCTTCTTGTTCATCCAAGCTGATGTGTTCAAATTGGAAGACCATAGAAAACTCGCTGCCGTCCGGGTTGCTGTACAGTTTGGCGATTTCCGGAGTGGCGCCCCATGTCTCGCCTACGGTCAGAAGGTCTTCCGCGTTTTGGAACGTCTCCTTGCTTAGTTCCCTGATATATTTATGCAAATTTGGTCCGTTGCCCGTAATCTTTGCATCCGGTTCTTTGCCAATTAAGTCGATAACGTCAAGTCGGAAACCCCCAACACCCTTGTCGATCCACCAATTGATCATGTTGTATATCTCCTGCCGGACTTTCGGGTTTTCCCAGTTGAGATCTGGCTGTTTGACGGAAAATAGATGTAAATAATATTGCCCGATCTCAGGCACCCATTCCCAAGCTGAACCACCGAAGGTTGACCCCAAGTCGTTCGGAGGTGTTCCTTCAACACCATCTCTCCAGACGTAGTAGTCATGGTATGGATTGTCTTTGCCTTTTTTAGCTTCTTGAAACCATGGGTGTTCGTCCGATGTATGGTTCAACACCAGATCCATGATGATCCGAATATCTCGTTTCTTCGCCTCAAGAATTAACGTTTCCATATCTTCCAAAGACCCAAACATCGGATCGATATCCTGATAATCTGAAATATCATAACCGTAATCATCCTGAGGGGACTTGCACACAGGTGATAACCAGATCGCACCAATGCCGAGTTCTTGCAAATAATCCAATCGGGATACAATGCCCTTCAAGTCGCCGATGCCATCTCCGTTACTATCTTGAAAGCTCCGTGGATATATTTGATACACAACGGTTTCTTTCCACCATTTTTTATTTTCCATGTTCATTAAACCTCCTTAACGTTATTCTTTGACCGATCCGACGACAATGCCAGTTACAAAGTATTTTTGCAGTAACGGATAAATCAGCAACAGCGGGATAACAGCGACCACGATTTTGGCTGCGTTCAGGTTTTTGTTCGAAATCTCAGTCAGGTTGCTGAGCTCGCTGGAATTCGTACCGGCTTGAAGCAAATCGGCAATATTCACGTTAAGGGATTGAATATAGGTCATTAGCGGATAATTGCTGACTTTCGTCATATAGATCAGACCGCTGAAGAAGTCATTCCACGTCCCCACAATACTGAACAAGGCAACTGTTGCCAGCGCTGGAATGGACACAGGAACATACACTTTGAACAAGACTTGCAGCGGATTGGCCCCATCGATGAATGCTGCTTCTTCAAGCGCTTTAGGTACAGCAGAGAAGAAGTTCATCACGAGGATGACACTGAAAATCGGAACAGCACCTGGCAGGACGAGTGCCCAGATCGTATTCAGCATATCCAGGTTTTTGATCAGCAGGTAAGTCGGAATCATACCTCCACTGAACAACATGGCAAAAATCATGATATTCATATATATGTTTCTGCCTTTGAATTCCCTCTTCGATTTGGATAACGGATAAGCCATCAAAATAATCAGAATCATATTAAGCACAAGGGCAAGTGCGACACGTAGAACAGATATGCCAAAGGAACGCCAAAACTGCGCATCATCGATAATTTTGGTATACGCGGCTGTTGTAAAATTGACCGGAACGAGACCTACTGCATTGGCAGATACCGCCTCGCTGCTGCTGAATGATATGGCAACGATATTCCATAACGGAAGAAGGCAGATCAATGCCAGCATAATCACAATGGCATAGATGACAAACCGGCCAATTCGATCTTTGAAGTTTGCAGAATAGGACACAGGTTTGGCCTCCTTAGAATATTTTTCGATCCGTATATTTTTTGGCCAACTGGTTGGCAGACATCAGCAAAACAATACCGATTACGGACTTAAACAAGCCAACAGCCGTACCGAAGCTATACTGTCGCCCAACGAGACCAATTCGATAGACATAGGTGTCCAGAATATCGCCCGACTCATAGACAACCGGATTATACAGATTATAAACTTGATCGAAACCGGCGCTCAAAATGTTGGTCAGGCTCATTACGCCCATGAGCAGAATAATAGGCAGCATGCCTGGTAAGGTGATATGCCATACTTTTCTCCACCAACTGGCTCCATCCATACCTGCCGCTTCATACAGACCGGGATCAATCGACGTGATCGCAGCCAAATAGACGATGGAACTGTAACCAAACTCTTTCCATACATCTGTACCGATAATCAGTGGCTGGAACCAGGTGTTGCTGCCAAGAAAATTAATATTTTCCAGGCCAAAGAACGCGAGCATTTGATTCACAATGCCATCCAAACTGAACATGTTGACAACGACCGATGCCAGTACAACCCAGGATAGAAAGTGCGGTAGATAAACGATCGTCTGCACCGATTTTTTAACGTATTTGACACGAATTTCATTTAACAACACGGAAAAAATGATGGCCATCATCGTTCCAAGCAAAATCTTGCCAATCGCTATCACCAACGTATTGCTGACGACTTGCGCGATATCCGGCAGCTTGAACATATAAGTAAAATGTTTCAGCCCTACAAATTCAGAGCCAAACATGCCTTTGGCCGGTATATAGTCCTGAAAAGCCGTAATGATGCCGACCATTGGAACATAGCTGAATACCAGCAAAAACAAAATGCCTGGCAGCATCATCATATGGTACATGGCACCTGGGCCAAGCCGGCCTCTCGCTTTCATATTTCCCTGTTTCATGAATGAACCCCTTTCGTTGAAGAAAGGCTGCGTATCGCAGCCCCGCTACTGTTCATAGATGTTATTGTTTGGATGCGATCTCGTCCTCAATTTCCTGAATGACTTGATCACCGCCTTGTTTTTTCCAGTTATTCACGAATGTATCGAAGTAATCCAAAGGTTCTGAACCCGTTATAATTTTGATAAACGATTCCTGTTCGAGCTTCGTCAGATTGGCCCACGTCTGTTTCATGCTTGCTGTGGTTCCAGAGAAAGCAGGTGTCATCCATTCGAATTTCTTTTCCTGTGTCAGTTTGTCGATTAGTCCAACACCGTTGATCCGTGAATGATATTTGGACCAAGCAGTCACATCATCCGTATCCATGTCGCTCAAATAAGTTTTGATGCTGCCGATATTGTTTTTCGATTCGGTTGTTCGAACCTCATCCAAACCAATCTCACCTTTGATCCCACGAACAACGTCAGAGTAATCATCCAGCAGCGATGTAGCCGAGTTGACTTCGATATTAAAAGGTCTCGTAGATCCGTCTACCCCGGTCTCCTGGTACTTGGCAGCTTCCGGCATGGTTGTAGCGGCATCTTTATCATTGGCCAGTTTATCGTAGAACAGGTTAAGAATCTTAACGGCCAGTTCAGGGTGTTCATATCCCTTTCTCACCACGATAAACTGATTGGATGGATTGGCATGCGCCACGTTAACTTTGCCACTTGCGTCCTCCAGCGTATAAGCCGAGAATTTCGCATTTTTATCCATCTGTTTGGCACTGATCAGTCCCCAGTCAGGGATATGCCACGGTCCAAAAGCAATACCGCTTTGGCCATTGGCGTAGAGTGCGGTAATATCGTCAAACGTGCGGGTTCCAAATTGCGGGTCAATGATCCCATTCTTGAACCAATCCGCCATGATACCGAGCATCTTCTTCGTTGCTTCTGTCGTGGAACCATACACGATTTTGCCGTCTTCACCATTCATCCAATATTGCGGGAAGGCTCCTTCGGTTGAGGCCACACCCAGCATCGTATATGCAGAGCCATTGTAATCTGTTGTATTCATCGTGTTCACAAAGGGGATACCTACCGGGTTTCCGGATTGGCCAGGGTCTCTTTCCAGGAATTCCTGTGCCGTTTTCTCTACTTCATCGAGCGAGATGGCACCGTCTCCGTCTGCATCAAGTTGAATCCCGAGCAGATCCAACCAATCCTGACGAACCCAAACCATCGTGGGTGCAGAATCCAGAGAAGTCGCCGGAAGTCCCATTAAACGTCCGTCAATCGTCGCATTTTCTAATGCACGGCCATCATAGGAATCGTATATCTGCTTGATATTATCCGTAGCATATTGATCATATATGGTTGTCAGATCCTCAATCAGATCATTATCCACCAGCTCTTTTAATTCATCTTTGGAATCAACACGCATCATGTCTGGCAATTCCCCGGATGCGATGGCGAGCGAAACCTGACGGCTATAATCTTCGCCATTGGCTTCAAATTGATCTGAAATCTGAGCGTTAAACGTGTCTTTGACCAGCCGAGTATACGCGTTATTCTCATAGGTATCACCACTCGGCAGTTTCGGATTGGCTGTGGTTACTCGTCCCATGGTGACGGTAATTTCGTCTTTATAGGCACTGAACGGATCTCCAGGCGTTACCTCATATTTGCCTGCTTCTTCTGCAGTAGGAGGAGTGGAAGAGTCTCCACATGCCGCCAGGGCAGCAACCATTAAGGCAGACATGGACAGCACGGCCAGACGTTTTGTCAACCGATTGCTTTTCATGGACCATTTTGTTCTCATCTAGTTCGATTCCCCTTTTTCTGATGTTTAATATTTGTGTTTGCGCTTTCATTATAAAATGGAGTGAAGCCCCATCGTGATAGGGATTACACGTCCGTTTGGATAGAGATATGATTACAATTTTTCAGTCCGCATTATGAAGTATGGTTAACTTGTGAGCATTTACCCTACTTACGGATCTACATTCGTCTAACCACCCTGACTTTTAATCAAAAACAAAAGCCGGCAGCTCCTAAAACAGGAGGCTGTCGGCTATTTATTTCCTCTACCCAGCTGCCGATATTCGCTCGGCAGCAGACCTGTCAGTTCGCGGAAAATGCGGCTGAAATACTTTTCATCCGTATACCCCACTCGCTCCGCAATCCAGAAAATCGTATTATTTGTATTGAGCAAATACTCTTTGGACTTCTCTACCCGGATATATCGGGAGTACTCATTAAAGGTTCTACCCATCAGATCTTTGAAACATTGACTGAAATAACTTCGGCTGATGTTGAGTTGTTGCGACAGACCTGAAGCTGTATAGGCGTGTTCCATATCATTTTGTACGATCCTCACTGCTTTCTTAACGGCATCGATGATTTCCTGCGAATAGGAAGTCTGGGCATCTGCTTTTTGAATGCTTGCAGCTGTCTGCTTGATCCATGCTTCAACCTCGTACCAGGACTCAAAAGAATGAATCATGGCGATTCTTCCAAGCGTAGTTTGGGCAAAAAGGTGGTTCCATTCCATAACGATCGAGTACAGCAATCCCATCAACTGACCTTTATGTAATCGTAATGATATAAACTGGTCAATGAGTTGGTTGTAGTAACTGTCGCTGTGGGTCCATGGTGTCTGGAACCAACTTTGCTTAATTCGATCGATATCTTCATCCTGCGGTTCTTTTAAACTTGTGTTGTCCTCATTCATCGAAACGGTAATGACTTGGTTATTGGGGTTGTACGCATAGAAAAATGACGTATCTGTATAATTCATAATCCAGTTTTTGATCTGTGACCATGTGCGCTCTTGTACATCAGACAAAACCAACAACGTACTATGGGCATCTTGATGCAACAATTCTTTCAATTGATGAAAGAGTTGATCCTCTTCCGATGGACGAACAGCCCACATGCAGCTATTACGCTCAACCTCCCACCTAATCTCATCTTCATGTGCAGTTATCTCCATTGGCCACTTAGGCTCTGATTTGCGATCCTGTGAAACCAGTGCATACACATGTTGATAATGGACGTTGATTTCATTCTGCGAAGGCATCTTTCTGATCGTGTTCGTCAACCCGTTGATTCGGGTATGTATCCGTTGCAAAACATGCTCGAATTGTTCTTTCTCCAGCTGGACTTTGGCTATATAGTCAATGGCTCCGAGTCTAAGTGCTTCCTGGATATAATCGAAATCCTGATGCAGGGTTAACACAACGATATGAAGTTCCGGATAGAGCTGCCTCGCAGCTCGCATCAGTTCAATCCCTGACATAACGGGCATCGCAAGATCCGTCAGCATCAGATCGACCGGTTGGGTTTTCAGGAAATCCAGTGCTTTCGCCCCGTTACTTGCCTCTCCTACAACCTCCATGTTGAACTCGTTCCATGGCATCGCAGAGCTAATGCCTTTGCGTACCAACTTATCATCATCTACAATTAATACCTTAATCATGCCGAGATATCTTCTCCTTTAATAGGCAGTACGAGCAGGATGCTTGTCCCTGTCCCCAATTCACTCTCGATCACCAGTTGTGCTTGGTCCCCGTACTGTGCCTTCAACATGCGGTGAACGTAATTGAGCCCGATGCCCATCCCTACTTTTTGTTGTTCAGCTACACGATTGTTTAGCAGATTATGAATGGTTTCTTCGGTCATGCCTGCACCATTATCTTGTATCATAATGTTCAGCGTTGCAGTGCATGTAACTTCAATCTGAATAAAACCTTCGTCACTCAATCCATGATATAACGAATTTTCAACCAGCGGTTGCAGAATAAAGCGGGGCACAGGAATTTGAAGCACTTGTTCATCTGCAGTAATGCGGACGTCAAATTCAAAGTCATAGCGAATTTGCTGCAAAATCAGATATTGTCTTAACGCATCAATCTCCTCTTCCATCGTAGATACTTGCCCTAATTTGCCCAAATTGTAATAAAGCAGCTTGTTCAATGATTGCACCAGCTTGTCGATCTCCCCTTGACCATTCATGACGGCCAACCAGTGCACTGTATCCAGTGTATTCATCAGAAAGTGCGGGTTGATCTGATAGAGCAGTTTTTCCACTTCCAGGTCTGCACGAATCTTCTCTTTCTGCTGAACTTCCTTGAAGAGGTCACCAATCTGATGCTGCATATTCGAAAATTCACCGAGCAGAAAATCAAATTCGGGAATCTGAGTACGAGCTCGGCTCCCGGTCGTTTGAGGATTCTTGGACATCCCATCGATTTCCGAATGGAACAGCCCGAGTGGTTTGTATACCATCTTCCACAGGAGCCAAGCGAGAAACACGGTAAAGCCGAGGAAAAATAAAGCGACCAGCAAAATTTGAAGCAACCACTGGTTTTTCTCCTGTTGATATTGAGCCTGCGAAATGACCGATACGACACTCCATTTCTGTGAGGAATCCTCCTTGAACCAGTGATACCCTCGGGATATTCCGTCCTTCGCAGGATCGGCTGTTAAGCTGGAGAAATTCTCGCCGACCTTCATGGCCTCCGGTATCTCACTGTACACAATGTTTCCTGTACCATCCAGGATGAGGTGAGATAATGCGCCGTTGTATTGATTGTAACCCAAGATATCCTGTGTAAGCCGAAAGCCGGACTCCACGTAAATGTACACATCGTCCCTCTTGGAGAGTTGTACTTTTCGCATAGCGGACAGAACGAGTTGGTCATCGAATCGGTTCATACTGATATGAGGGCCATAGTATTTAATGCCATAGGTTTGAAAGAGCACAGGTAAAGAGTCAAAAGACAAACGATCCTTGATTGGAAAGTTGCTAAACTGCGTTGTACCTTCTTTATCAAAGTAATATAGCGTCAGTCCGATGTTGGGATTGGTAAATGTGACCACACTTAACTCGCTCTTTAATTCGTCCCTGGCCTCAATCAATTGAAAGATATCAGAGGACGGATTCAAGAATTCATCCATGCTTTTGCCCAAAGTTCCCCTGTAGGACAATTGCTGGGTAACGTGATTCATATTGGTGATTGAATTGTCCAATGAGGACGTGACCTGCTGTAAATTGCTACGGATGCCATCATCAATTTTATTGGCGAAGATGGAGTCAATAGTATAATAAGAGATTGCAAATATGCTGATAAAAGGGATAAACGCACTGAGAAAGAACAGTAAAAATATTCTTTTTTTAAGAGTCATGGGAACCTATTCTCCTTCTGAAAATGAAACAGCAAGCTTCCTGTGTATGGAAGCTTGCTCCAAGTCCAATTTCCTTTCATCATTATAGATTGATATTCAAATATGTCAAACGCTTTCATAGTGGATGGTAAGATCTAAGAGATTAATAAATGAAGTTCTCTAAAAGGATCAAAATTTGCTCAATAAAGTGCTATCGATTTCGACATAATGAGTTCCATAAAATCATTCAGATGATTAGCCACTTTTTTAATTTCTTCAAATTCTGGTTCTTCTCCATATACGATGGCTCCTATTTCATTGGATAAGTCAATAGCATAGAAGGAATAAACACCGTTAACAGAAAGCATGATTGGTAGATAATGATTCCACCATGTCGTTATTTCTGATCTCCATTGATCGTCCTCGTTTGCTGCTTCCAAGCTGAGCAGTTCAAATTCATTCCATTGAAAATCAGCATCTGAGCTATTTTTGTATTCACTCTCACAAAGGAACCATGTCTTTTCATCAGGAGTAATGCATCGTTCCATAACACGTAAAAAATCTAAATATTCTTCAGGAATAACTTTGTATCTAGTTATGAAACTAACATCTAAATCTAAATGACAATTCGATTTCTGAGTTATGATCCAACCGTTTGACTCAGCCCAACTCATAAATTCATGGATTTTGCTGCTCAAAGTGCACCTTCTTCCCTCAAAATGGACTCTCTTTACAATTTTATCGCAAAATAAGTAGAAAGTGCTACTCCTCGAATGGATGAGGAATAGCACTTTTTTTATAAACCTAACCTACTTTATTTCATTGTGGATAATGGGATGCCTCAAACCTCTCAGTTACTCGCGCACCGTCACATTTAATTTGGCTGATCTGGTTTCCCCCGAAGGATTACGAAGCACAGCTTCATACTCATAGATTCCAGGTGCCCTTTCAGAGATTGCGGTAACCGCAGACTGTGCGCCAGGTGAGTGAGATTGCAGCGATTGTGTATCAATCTTTACACCATTTTCGTAAAGTTCGTATTCGGTTGCGTTTGTTCCCCACCATAGATTCATGGTGACATTAAAGTTGCCGTCACCGTCCCAGTTGTCATGCGACAGAACGGCTTGCCCCGGAGAAGCATCCGTGACAACAACTGTCAGCGGCGTACTCATGGTTGTACCCAGTGCATTGATTAATTCCCCCGTATAGATGTAGGTGCCATTTTTCTTACCAGTAATATCAACTTGCACAGATTGGGCAGATGGGGATTGATCCACCAGGGAAATTTCCTTAATCAATTCACCATTCTCATACAGCTTGAACTGATTGCCGTTATTTCCCCACCACAGATTCATTGTGACGGTATAGTCCCCGTCTTTGAGACCCGTGTCATAACCATTATTGTCAGACAAGACCGGAGTGCCAGGGGCCCCGTTTGCGAGTGGCGTTGCCTGATGGAGCCATTCCCCCCACTTGATTAGCACACTTGCCTGCTCATCTGTAAATACGGTTCCTCTAGCTGATTGGACGTCATTACCGTAGGATGCAAGCAATTGACGCGCTTTTGCTCCTTCACGATCGTTTGCTGCCTGTTTGGCCTGCTGTAACGTGTTTGTGAGCTGATCAGCAAGAACACCGGCATTCGGATCGATCGAATCAACTGCAAAGGCGTTGGTCAGATTGATCAGGCTGTCGAATGTAGCAATAACCGCAAAACGATATTCTACCGTCTGTTCCCACCCAGCCACATCGGAGACGGTTGCCGTAACCTGATTTAGGCCGGGTTCCAGTGTATACGCCGGAGTGTCGAGAAGCACACCCTTCGGTTCAGCCACACCGGATACCGTATCGGAAGCGGTATAGCCAATTTCCACGTGCTGATCAATGGTGTACTCGGTTTGACCATGAATTTCAATGGTTGGTGGTACGAGATCAATGGATATGGACAAAGACTGCTCACTCTCTTTGTTACCGTCAACATCGACGCTCCAGTAGGTGATCGTATGTGTACCTTCTTCAGGTAGGGTCAACTGTGTGCCACTCACCGTTTCGCCACCATTGATTTGATAATAGGTCCCTTCGATTTCGGAGTCTTCATCGGTTGCTGTAAAGGTCACTTGTACAGGAGAAGTATACCAGTCGTTCTGCGATTCCCCTTCCACAGTTGCCTTAGTATGCGGGGCTTCCTGTTCCGGTGATTCCCCTTCCAGTGTGACAAAATCAGATAAAGGGATATTTAAATCTTTGACAAGGCGTGCCACGAGTTCAGATACCTTGATTGCACCGTTCATCTGCAAATGTGTGTTGTCTTCGGTTGTACCTACCCACATGAATATCGATTTGGTTCCTTCAGTGCCAAGTTTCTGAAAATGCTCCCAACTGGCCTGATTGAGATCGATGAGGAGTGTCTCCGTTTCCTGCGCCGTTTCTTTCATCGCCTGTACGTATTCCGGGAAGCTTTTGTTCAGCACTTCTCCCGTAAAATCACGACGATTCACTGGCGTAACCAGAACCGGGATCGCCCCTCTTTGAAGAGCACCGTTAATGTATTCTTTCAGATATACCTTAAACTGCTCTGGCGTAAGATAACGCTCCGGACGTGAAGGTGTGGAATCGTTATGAGACCACTGCATGAACAGATAATCGCCTTCGTGAATGTCGAGCAGAATATCATTGAGATATCCGCCGACCAAGAAGGTCTTGCTGCTCAAACCGCCAACTGCCCGGTTATCAATGCTGACTTCATTTGCATCAAAATATCCACCCAACGTTTCGCCCCAACCTGCTTGTGGACGGTAGCTCTCCGCGTAATTGGCCACAGTTGAATCGCTCGCCAAATATATAACAGGTTTATCGCTTGCGCTGTGATCTGGCAGACGCTCCAGCTTCAGCGCATTGATCTTCGGTGCATTTCCGGTGAAGTTGAAGTTAAATACCCCATCAATCAGAGCAATATCGTACGTAATTTCTTTGAATTCGCCCTTGGCAACCGTTGTGAGCGGCAACTTGGTCATTTGCTCCACAACAACATTTGCGCTGGTTGATTCCTCTGCATCCCCGATGGTCATCGTTACCCGATAATTGGCCGGCTCCATTTCCGCCAGGAAGGAGGTGCCATTTACTCGTGTGAAATCCTCTTTGAGCGCATCCCCGGTCTCCCGGTTCTCATCTTCGGTCAGTGCAGTATCGGCAAAACCGTAACCGTTGCCTTCGATGTACGCTCTCTTGGCATCTACCTTGATGTATCCTTCGGCAGCACCGCCGGAACCAAAATCAAATCGGTATTCACTTATTTCTTCGCTCGGTTCACTTGTCAATGAATCCTTTGCCACAGTTAACATATTAAACGCATGGTCAACTTGAGCCTGAGTGGCTTCCGTATTAAATATCGCTTCCGCTGCTGTCAAAGCCCGGTTCACCACGGCCTTTGATGCATCTGTATAATCCGACAGATCCAGTGCTTTAATCTCATCGTACAGAGCGATTAATGCCGTCTGATCGCCACCATCCGAAGGAAGCTGCGTGCCTTCAATCCGCACGTTGTCGATCTGGGTAGTCCAGTTCAACGTGCCTCCACCGCCTTTTCTTGTTCCGAGGAATCGAATCGCTCTGACATTGTCGGCATATGCGATGGAACTCATAGGGATATCTTTAATTGTTTGTGTAACGGTCGGATTCGCCACATCTGTTAATGTGAGATCCAACGTTTTCTTCGCAAAATTAATGGTCGCATCCACAGTGACCCACTGGTTCTTGGAAATCTCAGTAGCCGTTCCCCCTTCGGGTATAGCTGTATCTCCTGTGCCGTAGTCCGGATTATATGCACCGATATAATAATGAATTTTGGTACTTCCGGTTTTGGTGTACAGTGTGAACAGGGCATTTTCGTTGGAATCCTGGACCGTGAGGTGACCTTCTGACGGATAGGCACTCACATTACCGGATTGCCAGTCAAAGTTTACCTTTACCTGATCGCCGTTTACGGCATCAAACAGACGGAACACCTTGGCCCGATTGCCTGATCCAGATCCTGTGACAGACAGTACCTTATTCCCGGACTGTTCAACCACCGTTCCCGCCATGGTTCCTGCAATACCCGTGGCATTGACCATCGCATACTGGTAGCCCGAAGGGTCGCCT
Source organism: Paenibacillus sp. CB74 (assembly GCF_055687625.1). NCBI lineage: Bacteria > Bacillati > Bacillota > Bacilli > Caryophanales > Paenibacillaceae > Paenibacillus > Paenibacillus sp. CB74. The sequence goes on from NZ_CM146009.1 coordinate 1,798,349, forward strand.
TCAAAATCCTCCTCATAGAGCTGGGTTTCCGGCTCTGGTTCGGGTTCGGAAATATCAGGGTCAATGACCAGCGATGAGATACTCAGCCCCATGTCTTTGACCGCACCAGCAACGAGACCGGCAATTTTCTGTGCACCATAACTGCTAAAATGAGTATTATCGTTGATTCCATTCGGGTATTTTGGATATTCACCCGGATTAGCATATAGGAATACTTTTTCTGTAGCTGTATTACCAATTTTGTCGTAGTACGCAATACTTAACTTGCTAAGATCAATCAGCGGCACTTCAAGTTCCTCCGCCACTTCTTTCGCTGCCTGCACATATGCCGGGAAGCTGACATTGAATTCCTGAGTCACTGTATTGAAATCCCGGCGTCCCACCGGAGTGAGTAATACCGGGGTAGCGCCGCGCTGTTTGGCACCGTTTACATAACGAGCCAAGTAGATCTTATAGTCCTCCGGTGAGGCATACCGGTCAGGTATCCCTGCACTGGCGTCATTATGTCCAAAGGAAATGAAGAAGAAGTCCCCCGGCTTAATTCGCTGCAGGATCGTATCGAGACGACCGTCTACCATGAAGGATTTGCTGCTTCGACCACCGATCGCATCGTTCACGACGACTGCCCCATTGGAGAAATAACGTCCGAACTGCTGGCCCCATCCTTCTTGAGGAGCCTGCGCTTCACTGTAAGATTGCATGGTTGAATCACCAGCCATATAGATCGTTGTTGCCGCACCAGCCGTTTTCTCTGGGTATCTTTCGATGATGACATCCTGGATGTCTATGGCTGTACCGGTGAAGAGCAGATCAAGCTGTCCATCCACCAATGCAACATCATAGGAATACTCGAGCGGTGCTCCCGCTGTCACATTTGTTACGGCGAGCTTCTGAACGAATTCGGATTTGACCCCCACGTTGGAGTTATGCGCATCACTGCCCAATCGCAGCGTCACCTTATAGTTGGCATTTGGCAGGTCAACAGCGAATGTCGTACCTGTTACAACCGAAACCTCGTTTGTGCCTACGGTAACCCCGCTTGCATCCTTGAAGCCGTATCCCTTCTCTTGTGTATATAATGTGTCCTGTATAGCCGTACTTCCTGACGCTGTCTCTGTACCAAAATCAAAACGGTAAACCTGCTCCGGCATTTCTGCTTCGCGGGTCAGCGCCAGATCGGCTTTCGGGAATGCTGTAGCTTCTGCTCCGAGATAAAAGCCGGTGTGAGGCGGCTGATTGTAAGATACATTTTGCCATGCTACGCCAAGTCGATACACAGGGTCCTGCATCAGCGTAGGGATGCGATAATCCGAAGGAATGGTCGTTGTGTAGAGACGATATTCCGAGCTATCTTCGCTCCGCAGCAGAATTTCTTCACGCCAGTCGCCCAGAATGTCCGCCTGAAGCGCCGGATTACCTTTGGTATGATTGTTCGTTAACGTACCGGTTGCCCGGAAGATTTCATTCAGCTTTTTATTTTCGTAATCCCATTTGTAAATGAGTGGAATTCCTTTGGCGGTACTATTATCCCACTGATGGTCAAACAGCTCCCGCTGAAGATCTCCGTCCCACCAGATGGCGAAGTTGGCAGTTTTGGGCCCTTCGTCCACCGTGTAGATCGCATTTCCTGCAGCAGAATAGGTATTGGTTACAGGTACACTTTGCCCGTTGGTAACGGTCGTGGCCCATGATTCGTAGCCCGGATAGTTCGGATCGATGTCCGCCGACATCCCGCGACCGGTGTCAAAACCTGTTTTCTCACCCCAGAGGATTTCACCTGTGGAGGCATCGCGCATCTCCAGTCCGTACGCCGCATCTGAATGCTCGTGAACACTGACGACCTGATAGCCATCCCGATTCGGGTCAAGCTGACCGGCGTGCATGGCATCACCGTGTCCAAGTCCGGTGCTGTACATCAAGCTGCCGTCATCGTCTATAGCTAGGGCGCCAAACATAATCTCGTCTTTGCCGTCATGGTCAGCATCCAGTACACTCAGATTGTGGTTGCCCTGTGCTTGATATTGTGATCCTGCTTCGTTGGTGTCGAACGTCCAGCGTTTGACGAGTTCTCCACCAACATAATCATAAGCAACAAGCACAGTGCGGGTATAGTAACCCCGACTCATCACGACGCTTGGTTTCGTACCGTCCAGATAAGCAATGGCGCCAAGAAAACGGTCTACACGGTTGCCATAACCATCCCCCCAATCACTTACGTTGCCTCTTGGCGGATCATAATTCACCGTGGATACGGCTGCGCCAGTCTCACCGTCAAACAGCGTGAGATATTCCGGCCCTGACAGTATGTATCCGCCGTCATTGCGATAATCCTTCGTCCCGTCACCAATAACTGTGCCTTGGCCGTCCTTCGTGCCGTCCGCTGTCTTAACAACAACCTCGGCCTTTCCGTTGCCATCCAGGTCATACACCATTAACTGTGTGTAGTGCGCTCCGGCACGGATGTTTACGCCCAGGTCAATCCTCCACAGCTTCGTGCCATCCAGTTTGATGGCATCGATATAGACGTTGCCCGTATAACCGGCCTGCGAATTGTCCTTGGAGTTACTCGGACTCCATAAGAAGACGATTTCATATTCGCCATCCCCGTCCAAGTCAGCTACGGAAGCATCACCTGCATAATAGGAGTAGGTTCCACCGTCCTTGGTCCGTCCGTCGGCCGGTTTATCCAGCGGAATAGGCAGATAATCGTTATGCCAGACCGATACAACCTCCGGCTGCATCTGCTCCTTGCCTGAAACAACAGTGGATATCTGATATTGCGAGCTGTCGAAACCCGTGGTGTCGACATAGTTTGTCACGTCGCTTATGGGCGACGTATTCACTTTGGTTCCGTTTTTATATATATTGAAAGCGATATCATCTGGGTCGTTGTTTAAATACCTCCAGCTCAGAAAAACACCGTTGTCTACAAGAACCGCAACCAACCCCCGGTTCAGGTATTCTGCTTGGCGACCCGGCATGTTGTTTGAAGAAGACTCTGCACGCATCGGTGCTGGAGGAACAGCCAGAGAAATAACCATAAGGAGTGCTAAAAAAGATACAAACATCGATTTCTGGATGGAAACAGTTCTTCGGATCATTCGATTTACGCCTCCTTATCTAAAAATTCGTTTTTAGAATCAACAGTTCGATCCTGCCCTGCTTGTTGTCATAGGGACACAATTTACAGCCACCTCCTCTTTATGTTACCGCTTACATTTATCTTACAGGTCTAAAAAAAGACAGACAATCTAAAAAATGTGACGTATTATATAAAATAATTGACTTTTTCAGGAAGGAGATTCACGTATGGTTCATACGGTATCTTACGCTTTTCGTAATGACGATACATCAATCATGACACTGGACTCTATTGGATGGCAGATCGTTTCGAGCGAGGAATATCGTTGTCCCAGTGATGATAGACCGGACCCGGGACACGTTGTTTTTCAATACACACTTAATGGTCAAGGTTATCTGGATATTGATAATCAAACGATTCCTTTACCCAAGGGACATGCCCTACTTGTTAAAATCTCCGGAGAACATTGCTATTACTATAAACAAGAGAATAACGAACCATGGGAATTTATATGGATTAACATTCGCGGGGATGAAGCCAACCGAATTTGGGATATGATCCATGATAATGAGGGACATGTCATTCGACGAAACGCAGATTCTCCCTTGATTCAAGAGTTATGGCAAATCATCCATTTGATTCATCAGGATAAAGTCACCGACAAGTATCGTTTGTCTATGCAAATCTACCGCTGGTTGCTAATCTTGGTGCAGACGAGTCGGGATGCGGAGAGGGATATTGGTGCCCTTTCCATAACAACAATCGAGAAATGTAAAAAGTTCATCCGGGAGAATTATGCTTCTCCGTTAACGTTAGATCTGCTGGCCAGTCATTGCGATATCAATAAACACTACTTGTGCAGGTTATTTCAGAGATCGGAGAAAACATCACCGCTCGCCTATCTCAAAGACAGACGCATTGAGGTAGCAGTTAGACTTCTCCGCACAACGGAACTTCCGATTTCCCAAATTGGTCAACAATGCGGCTTTGAGAGCCCAAGCTATTTCGGCAAAGTTTTTCGGCAATATATGTCCATGTCACCCAAAGAATATCGCTTGAATAAGTTGGAGTTTCCTTATGAGGCCATCTATTATGAGTAGCTAAACGGGCTATTTGCTAGTTGTCATTGGCTCGGGAACTGCTCTTATACCAATAAAATAAAAAAAGCCGCTAGATTAGCGACTTTTAATGGAACTATGTTCTTTCTTGTGTGCTTTGACAATTGCTACACTTATTGTGCAGTGTATCCTCCATCAATGATCAGGCTGTTTCCTGTCATATAGGAAGAATCATCGCTAGCGAGGAACAGAACGGCTTTCGCCATCTCTTCTGCTTGACCAAGACGTTTCATCGGTGTTAATGCAGCAAGTGCTTGTTTGCTCTCTTCCGGGATAATCGGTGTATCGATGAAGCCTGGGCAAAGGGAGTTCACCCGAATATTCTGCTCAGCATACTCCAGCGCGAGGGAACGAGTCAGATTCACAACGCCACCTTTAGCTGCATTGTAAGCTGCTGAACCAGGCGAACCAACCCATCCGTACATGGATGCCGTGTTGACGATTGTGCCGCCGCCAATTTTCAGCATTTCGCGAATTGATTCACGAGCCACCAAGAAAACGCCGTCCAGATCAACATTGACCGTATTACGCCATTCGGCGTAGTCAAGCTCATGCGTTGGATGAACTCGTCCGATTCCCGCATTGTTGAATACGATATCCACTTGACCGAAGGCTTGGACGGTTTGTTTGAACATCTCGGCAACCTCTTCTTCACTCGTGATGTTTGCTTTGATAAAGAGAACTTCCGCATTAAGCGCTTTCAGTTCCTGTTCGAACGCCTTGCCTTTTTCTTCATTCAGATCGACCAAAACCACTTTGGCTCCCTCGGAAACGAACAGACGAGCTGTTGCTGCGCCGATTCCGGATGCTCCTCCTGTAATAATTGCTACTTTATCCTGTAGTTTGCCCATGAATAAATCCCCCAGTATAATATTTTGAATAGCGCCTATATAAATAGTGCTATATGATGTTTACAAAACTAATTCTATGCTTAAAATTGTAACATTCCAATCATTAAGATATGACCAAGTGTCTACCTCGTGGACACTTCATAAAAATATGTCTATATTTATAGGAGTTTTTTCGAATGAATAATGAACTTATTGTGACAGCTCAACATCGTAATCGAACCAAGGAGCACCTAAAAACCGCTCTGATTCAGCTCATTAAGAAAAAAGGCTTTCATGGTGTGTCTGTCAAGGACATCGTTGATCAGGCGGGTTACAATCGCAGCACGTTTTATTTACACTACCAGGACAAATATCTTCTCGCTGAAGAATTGCTGAGTACAACACTTCAAGGATTAAGAGGGGCAGTAGGTAGGCCCTATTGGCACGGTCAAAAGGTTTCAACAAACAAGCTGGACGCCGAATCTTTTCAAATCGTGGATTATATCTATGAAAACCGAGACTTCTTCGAACTGATTCAATACGATGACACGTTACCCGGTCTACATACAGGCTTCCCCCAAACTATACTCAAAATCTATCAGGAACAGTTTGTCTTTGAGACGATCAATAACTCCCCGGTGAACATGGACTATTTCAAGTACTATACCGCCTACGGTTTTTTTGGACTATTGAACAATTGGATATTAAGCGGATATCATGAATCACGTCATGTTTTTATCAAGAATGTGATCGAACTGACCAAAACTCATATTCACTCGTTTCATTATGTGGGTGAGACGTTTGATTCATGATCTCGAGTAGGTTGATTTGAAAATCACGATGAACGATATGTCTGCCTTAGATAACAACTGAATTAGTTATCAGCGGCAAAAAGTTGGAGAGGTCGATGTTTTTATCATGAAGCTGGTTCCAAGGATGGTCCAGTTATATTGTTATTACATGGGTTTCCATTCAACTTTACATTTGAGAACCTGTTCCAGGTGATTGAAGGTTTTACTCAAGCCCTATCTCTCAATAAGTATGTACTATATGTATTTGATTACGGTGCACCTGTGGGGAATAGATTGGCCGTTGCTCATCCGGAAAAGGTTTAAGCTATCATTAGTCAGAATGGGAATGCATATATGGAGGGATTTAGTGACGCATGGGGAGCCTGGGAGACGTACTGGCACTTACCGACACCGGAGAACCGTGAAGCATGTCGCGATTCCTTAAGCCCTGAAACCATTCGTGATTTTCAGTATCTGCAAGGTGCCGACGCCAGCCTGGTTTTACCTGACGGGTATACACTGGATATCGCGTACATGTCACGACCGGAATTTGTTCAGATGTGCTCATTGATTCTGTTTCAATTTCCTTATTTATTCCGATGGAATCAATACCTTATTTGGTAACCAGCCCTTTTCACCCTCTGCGGTATGAACAAAACTCCATTCATTTAGTTCAAATTCTTTTGTAACGATGATACCGGGTTTTACGGTTAATTCGTGTGCTGAATAATCTGATAATGCAGTCGCGATCTGTTCTTCATTGGGAGTGCTTAATATTTGCTTCGGTACCCAGCCGCTTTTTTTAGAATGTACGGATTCACAGAAAATCCAGTTGGGGAATTCAGTATCTTCTCTCCCATATAGGATCGTATCTCCTTTAGCTAAAACGATGGGATCGGGATAGTTTGAATTATGGGGTTGAACAACTTTATATAATTTCATAATATGCCTCCAACTATTATATTCGACCTGTTACCGACAAACATAATATCATATTATTATGTAGTTATTCATCCCTATTTTATAAAGCAGCGCCCCCTTCACAAGGGAGCGCTGCTTTATCCGAATAGAAATATTTTATCACGAGTTCACCTTATAACATTTGGGCAATATCACACAATCTTCTAATTTCTTGATAACTCTCCAGACACACCATCCGCTGAATCTATATGGCTTAATGCATTCACTTCATGCTTTGTTTCTCTATACACAAAGTAATCAAAATCGGCATGTTTTCGAGTTCCACCGAGATCCTGCACACAAAGTCCGATGTAGGTTCCCGTAAACCGAATATACTCCGGAGATTCATCGCACAGATGTGTGATATCAACCCACTCGCCTACATGATTCCAGGATGAATCCTTGTTTAACGCATAGTAAAAGCGGGCGCGATCATGATCAACCACTACTTTTAAGCGAAGCGTATTCACCGACTCTAGCGGAATATCCTCTAACAGTTCGTCATACACCCCGTACTTGGACTGAATTATTCCCAAGCACAGCCCCTTTTCTTCATGATAAGTTACACGTAAATAGAGATAGTCCTTGGTATCGTAGTACAAAATCAATCCTGCCATCTGCTGTGGATTGTCCGGCGCAAATTCCAGAGCTGTTTCGGCTTCACACTCAAACGTTTGCAATCTTCGCGCGATCATGCTTTGCCTATGCGTTGAACTCATCGACTCCATACCGTGCAAGCGCAAGTAACCGGGACGTTCCGACAAGCTGAGCCAAGTCGGGTCGGGTGGAATGCGAAGAGTATTCCAGTCATTCCGAAGCTCGGATTGATCAAAATGATCCATTTCAGCTAACGGTTCAAACGGATGTGCCGTAATCTTCGGTGCAATGACCTGGACCTCGGGATACCGGTTACCGCTCGCAAGCCTCAGCCAGCCGTCCTCGCTCCACGTACACGGCTGAAGTGCGGTCTCACGTCCAAGAATGCAATATTTTTGATGAACGGGTCGTCCAACCAGATGAGCCATGTACCATTCGCCGGTATGTGTTTCAACAAGACTGCCGTGGCCTGCCTTCTGCAGAGCCAAATCCGTTCTGCCATATGAAGTAAGGATCGGATTGGCTGGATCAACCTCGTAAGGGCCTTGTAGTGTACGGGAACGTGCTACTGTAACCGCATGCTCATAACCGGTTCCCCCTTCAGCCGTAATGAGATAATAATAGTCCTTGTGTTTATACAGATGAGGTGCTTCGGTTAATCCTAAAGCGGTTCCTTCAAAAATGTTCTTGGCTGGCCCGACCAGCTTTTGCTCCCCAACCGAGTACTCCTGCAGAACGATGCCTGCAAACCGGTTTTTGCCCTTGCGGTGATCCCACATCATATTGACCAGCCACTTCCGTCCGTCCTCATCATGAAACAGGGAAGGATCAAAACCGCTACTGTTGAGATATATCGGTTCGGACCAAGGCCCTTCAATATCGGTTGCTGTCACAAGGTAATTGTGAGTGTCTTTAAAAGCGCCTACCCGGCTTTTGACATCGGTGTAGATCAGGTAAAACACGCCGTTGTCATAACTGAGACATGGCGCCCATACACCTCCGGAGTTAATGTTGCCCTCCATGTTCAACTGCGTTGCACGAGTCAGCGGTGAAGCGATTGGTCGCCAATGAACCAGATCTCGCGAATGGTGTATGCGAACACCGGGGAACCATTCGAAGGTGGACGTGGCGATATAATAATCTTCTCCCGCCCGGCATATGGACGGATCTGGATGAAATCCGGGGAGGATGGGATTGGTGATCATTTTCTTGATACTGTTCATGGAAGAAACCTCCGGTATGAAAGTGATAATCTGTACAACAGCAGATACACGAAAGGTAGAAATCAGTACCAGCCCAGCGCTTTTTTGCCGGCTTCCAGAGCAGTTACAATTCGCTCTACATCGTATACATTGCCTCTCCATGTTCCGCCGCTGACAGATTGCAGCGCAGCCCAGAGCTTTGTATCGTCCGGCAAAGCTTCATCAGGCCGCATATCCGGATGGAAGGTCCTTTGTGCCAGGATGAGAGCACCTTCTTCCGGCGAAACCTCAATCTCTCCTTCTCCGATAAAGTTAATGCTGCCCTCCAGCGTGTTCCGATCCACCACGATGTCAATCAGGTCTCCGTTCCGCAGCTTGCCAATTGGTCCGCCTGCCAGCGCTTCGGGGCCAACATGACCAATACACGCACCGGTGGAAACACCGGAGAACCGGGCATCCGTAATCAGTGACACGTATTTGCCAAAAGACAAATGCTTAAGCGCAGAGGTTAGCTGGTACGTCTCCTCCATTCCGGTTCCGGATGGACCTCGTCCGAGCAGCACGACCACATCCCCAGCCGATATACCTCCGGTCTTAATCGCACGGATCGCCTCGCGTTCGGTGGTAAATACCTTGGCTCTGCCACGATGACGGTACACGCCATTCTCATCCAGCACAGCAGGATCAATAGAGGTGGATTTGATGACAGAACCTTCCGGAGCGATGTTTCCGGTTGGAAATGTTACGGTCGAAGAGATGCCAAGCTGTTGGGCGTGTTCTACACTCATGATGACACTGTCCGGATCGATGCCGTCCTGCTCTTTCAACTGCTTCCGCATGAGATGACGGCGTTCCGACGATTCCCACCAATCCAGCACCTGCCCCAATGACGTACCTGTAACCGTTGGTACAGACTCATCCAACAGACCAAGCTGTCTGAGGTGAAGCATAACCTCTGGTACACCTCCGGCCTGAAAGACGCGAATGGTCGGGTAAAAGATCGGACCGTTAGGCAGGGCACTAACCAGTCTTGGAACATTCTTGTTGACTTGTATCCAATCCTGTACCGTAGGCACGGTTAAACCAGCCGCATGGGCTATCGCTGGTATGTGAAGAAGCAGATTGGTCGATCCGCCAAACGCAGCGTGCACGGTCATGGCATTGCGAATGGATGCATCCGTGACGATGTCTGCCATCCTCATTCCCTGAGACTCCATATGGATGAGTGCGCGTGACGATTGGCGCGCCATTTCAATCCAGACGGGCTGCCCGGAAGGTGCAAGCGCGGCATGTGGTACTGTCATACCCATGGCCTCTGCTACGACCTGGGCTGTTGCGGCGGTACCTAGAAACTGGCAGCCTCCTCCCGGCGTAGCGCACGCGCGGCATCCTAAATCCGACGCCATTTCGAGCGAAAGTTCCCCGCTGACGTATCGTGCACCGATGGTCTGAATTTTACCGGCGTCCTCTCCATCGGTAGGTGGAAGCGTGACGCCACCGGGAACAATTACACCAGGCAATTGAGGCATACCGGCAAGCGCGAGCATCATTGCCGGAAGACCTTTGTCACAAGTAGCGACACCCAGCACCCCTTTACGTGTCGGCAGCGAGCGAATCAGTCTGCGAAATACCATGGCAGCATCGTTCCGGTAAGGAAGCGAGTCGAACATGCCGGTCGTTCCCTGTGATCTGCCGTCACACGGATCACTGACATAGCCGGCAAACGGGACTCCTCCCCGGCTTGACAGTTCTTCTGCGGCAGCTTTCATCAGTAGACCGACCTCCCAGTGACCCGTATGGTAACCGAGGGCTGTGGGACTACCATCCTCGTTGCGAATGCCGCCTTGTGTACTTAAGATCAGAAATTGTTTTCCGTTCAATTCCCCAGGTTTCCATCCCATTCCAACATTCTGGGACATGCCGAACAAGTCGCCACTTGGAGCATTTCGCAGTAAATCATCCGTTAATGGCAGCCGTCCGGCAGCCCCTGGAGCATGTGCTATGATATCGAAGCAGTTGGATGCCTTCTCCCCCATAATCGACGTAATCTGTTCGTGCATGATAGCCCCCCACAGTTTATGACTTCACGAAGACCGTTTTGATGGCGGTGAAAAACTCGATAGCCGCTTGCCCCTGTTCTCTGGAATGTGAACTTGACATCTTCATTCCACCGAACGGAGCTTGCAGCTCTACGCCGGCCGTTTCTGCATTAATTCTGACAAGTCCTGCATCCATGTCCCGGATGAAGGACAGCATCGCCCCTACGTTCTGAGTATAGATGGAAGCACTTAAGCCGTAGTCGCTGTCATTCGCCGCTTCAATCGCTTCCTCCAGGGAATCTACTGCAATTAAGGCCAGAACCGGACCGAAGATTTCTTCCCGGGCAATGGACATATGGGATTCGACCCCTTCAAATACAGTCGGTTGCACATAGAATCCCTCTTCCAGTCCGGGACCGTCTCCTCTTTTTCCGCCAGCAAGCAGAACGGCACCTTCATCCTGACCTTTTTGGATATAACTCAGCACCGTATTGAGTTGTCCTTCACTCGCACATGGCCCCATCCAGCTTCCAGCAGACATGCCGTCACCCAGCCGGATTTCCTGGATTTGCGAGAGCAGTTTTTCTTTAAAGGCATCGTATACGTTTCGTTCAATGATGACCTTACTGGTAGCTGTACATTTTTGCCCTGTTGATTTCAATCCACCACTGATGGTGGCTTCGACAGCCAAATCCAGGTCAGCGTCAGCTGCAATGATGATCGGGTTTTTGCCACCCATCTCGAGTTGATACTTGGCCCCACGTGCTAGCGCTGCAGCACCGACCCGTTTCCCCACTTCATTGGAACCCGTGAACGTTATTCCACCCACATCAGGATGCTCGGCAAGTGCTGAACCGATCACCGAGCCTCTGCCGCAAATCAGATTAAGAACGCCTGCCGGGATACCCGCCTCTTCAAAACATTCCATGACTTTAGCCGCAGTGACCGCAGTTTCCTGAGCCGGCTTCAACACAACTGTATTGCCATAGATTAAGGCCGGAGCCATTTTCCAAATCGGAATGGCTACAGGGAAATTCCAAGGGGCAATAACTCCTACTACGCCAAGGGGTACACGAGTCGTAAACATCAGCGCTTCACTGTCTGTCGAGGGGATAACGTCTCCTGTTTTTCGCATGCCTTCTCCGGCGTAATACCTTAAGATCGCTACACCGCGCATCGTCTCTCCTTTGGCTTCAGGAAGTGTTTTGCCCATTTCCCTGGTCATCGCCTCTGCAACTTCATCGGCCCGACGTTCCAGCACATTTGCTGCCTGAAATAGATAGTTGCCGCGTTCTGCACCCGATAATCTCCGCCATTTTTTTGCTGCTTCCTTCGCCGCTGCGACAGCCCGGTTCAAATCCTCTACGCCGGAAGTGGGTACATAGCCGACAACTTCCTTCCGATTTGCAGGATTGATGCTCGGTTCGGTCTCACCAGATGTGGCCTTCACCCATTCTCCGTTAATATAATTGTTGTACGTCTGCTCCACTTGAAATGCGGTCATAGCCTTATCCTCCTTATAGATTAGTTTGAAATAACAGAATTCACGAGTGTCCCGATATCACTAATGGATATTTCAATCCGGTCTCCGGGTTCAAGTGTGAATTCATTAGGGGGAACAATACTTGTACCTGTCAAAAGAACCGTACCGTCAAACAAATCATTGTCCCTTGCTAAAAAAGAGACCAATTCATCCAGCTTACGGTTTAATTCACTTGTGTTTGCCTCGCTTTTAACAACCAGTTCACCTGCGCGATAAATTTCGCAGACAATGCTGAATGCGTAGGGATTCTGCACCGTTTCTGTCAATCGGATAGCCGGACCGATGGAGCAGGAGTTGCGCCACATTTTGGCTTGTGGCAGATACAGCGGATTCTCCCCTTCAATATCACGGCAGCTCATGTCATTACCGGCAATGTATCCTACAATACTTCCGTCACCCGCAAGCACCAATCCAAGCTCAGGCTCCGGGATCTGCCACGTGGAGTCGCTTCGGAGCGTGACGGCATCATTCGGACCTACCGTTCGTGCTGCCGTGGATTTAAAGAAGATTTCGGGTCTTTCCGCATCGTATACCTTATCGTAAAAGGTCGTTGCATCCATTTTTCCATCCGTCGCTTCATAATTTCTCGCTACCCTGCTTCGTTGATACGTAACACCTGCCGCCCATACTTCCGGGGCATCCACTGGTGTGATCAGATGCAAGGTAGTCCAATCATCCGTCAGCTTGTTTAATGGTTTAAAAGCGCTTTCAATAAGTTGAACAGGTGATATCCCTTGTTCTTTTGCTTGATGGATCAAAGTCATAAAATCGGCTTGCGGCAAACGATAGGCTTTTTCATCATCCGTAACGGCTGCCAGCCACTTTTGTTGCCCGTCCAGAAATCGAATAATTCGCATTCAAGCTTGCCCCCATTCTCCCTATTGGGTTGATAATATTACCTTAGCACCAGCCAGGTTTCGTGACGATGTTCTAATCACTCCAACGAATTACCCTTTTCACGCATTTTTTTTCTGTTAAGATAAATCTAGATTAGATGAACCTAGGATGATGTACTCATCTCTCGTCCCTGTGTGTATTCTCAGTTCAGTGGATATCAACGAAATGATAAGATGTTGGAGTATAGAAGGATAAGGAGGTTGGGGTGCTGTGGCCAAGCTTTCGGAAGCCGTGTATTTGGGTCGTCTGCCTGATGTTCGCATGTCTTTTCAATTATTGGGGCTACATGCAAGAAAAGTGGATTCAACCTGGACGTATCCATCTCATGAGCATTCAATGTATGAAGTGCACTGGATGATGGACGGCCAGATGAATATGGTTGTTAACGGACAGTTATACAGTCAGACTGTAGGCGATCTTCTGTTCATTCGCCCTGGTATGACGCATTCCTGTACGGGTGCCGGACCGGAGGGGTTCACATACTTTTCCGTGCATTTCAGTGTACAGGATACGTCCTTTTGCAGAGAACTCAACCGTTGCAAAGACATCTATTATCCGGCAAATTCGAATTTGGCTCTGGGGCTGTCCTCTTCCCTGTCTACCTTGTATAATCTGGCCACAGAGCATTTGTCGAGTTCGCTATCCTCTTCCAAACAGATGAAGGTGCATGCTGCTGTGTTCGAACTGCTCGGTTCCCTGGTCGGACAGTTATCTCAGCAAGCATCCGTTACGTTGTCGAGAAAAGAAACCATTGCCCATCAGATTGCTGAGCACATTGAGGATTCGGTGAGATATATCCATCTTCATGGGGAAATTCAGGAGAGCGAGCGAACCTGGATTCAAGATATTGCCAAGTCGCTGAGCATTAGCCCGTCACAGGTTAATCGTATTTTTCGGCAGGTATACGGCATCGCTCCGCGTAAGTTTCTATCGGAAACCCTTCTGAACGAAGCGCAGCGCTTGTTAAAACAAACGGACCTGAACATAGACCATATTGCGATGATGCTGGGGTATAAGACCAATGCGCACTTCAGCCGCCAGTTCAAGCGGTGGACAGGCATCGCGCCAAGTGAATTTCGCAGTCATTCGCAGCAGAATGGTGAAGCCACACATTCAGATGACTGAGATGTAGCAATCTCTGAGCCGCATGAAGCTAACCAATACAAAAAGCAGCTACTGGATGTCCAGAAGCTGCTCTATCTTTCTCAGGTATTCGATGTTCTGTTGTAACTTTTACGCTAAAATAAATGCAGCGAGGCTCGCACTTCCCGAACCCCGATATGTAAAATACAACGCCTGTATACCATCCGGAATATTAATCTCGGCTGTATAGGGTTTCCAATGATTAGTGAAATGTACCGGTATTGTACCCAGTGCAGGACCGTCCCATACTGTTTTGACCTCGAATACCCCGTTACAATATCCACGCACCTTGATTGAGACCTGGCGAATCCCTTTGCAATCAAAATACTTAAACCCTGCCGTTGCAGATTCAACCATATTGGCAATATAACCGATCTCTTCATCACCATCTCTTCCATCCTGGGTGATCTTCGGAAATCGGCTGTCCAGCCAGGCTCCTGCCCCGAACCCCCCAGTATACCTTTGATCCTCTTGGGTAAAAAGATTGCATGCAAGATACGCAGGGTACCCGCCTCTTCCCTCCAACGGTCTACCGTTTGAGCCGCAGGAGGTCATTTCCACCTGAGGAATGCTGCCGTCCTCTTCAAATGATATCTTCTCAATACAGCCCTGGCGGTTGAATGCGTCACCATTGGTATGACGGTGATAGAAAACATACCAGTCTCCGTTGATCTCTACAATGCTGCCATGGTTATTGCCTCCATAATACATGGGTTTTTCAGCAGGTTTGTAGGAGTCGATATGGAGATCACAGTTGCTTACGATGACGCCCTGATATGTAAATCCTCTATTTGGAAACAGGCTGGTGGCATAACATAATTCATGCATAACGATAGAGGAATATACGAGGTAGTAGGTATCCCCTCTCTTGCGGATGGAAGGTGCTTCGAAAAATTCATGGCCCTCATAACCGCTGCCCTTACTGTAAGGTTCGCTCGGTGCTACGAATACGGGTTCTTCCACAATCGTTAGCATATCTGAACCTAACATCGTGGCCATCGCGCCATGTCTTGAGGGGTCTCCAGGTGCACAAAAACCGGTATACAGATAGGTATACGGTCCTTCAGTCATCACGCCGGGATCGAACTGCGGCTCATCCCCATCTCTTTCGCCGAGACGAGTGCCGTCAGCATATTGTACATACCCATAGAATTCATATTTGCCAGCAGGTGTATCACATACAGCCACCGAAACAACGGGTACCTTATCCAACACATAATACAGATAATACCGTCCATCGGGACCCCGCGTAACATCTGGCGCATACAGGCACATATGACCATTTGGATTAAGGGGGTCATCAGTTTTTTGGTAGATTACCCCTTCATTTCGCCAATCCCCAAGGTCATTCACGGGTGCAGACCAGCATACATAATCGTTCAGACAGAAGGCATGTCCGTTAAAACGGTCATGTGAACCATACACATACACTCGTTCATTGAATACATAAGGCTCGCCGTCGGGGACATATTCCCAGGATGGAAGGTATGGATTCAAACCTTGTTTATTCATTCAATGCACACTCCTTATATAAATTGATAGACCATCTATTACACTTACGATTACTTTCGTATAATAGAGAACAACTACAATGTTCCATAAGTGTCTCTATTTATTCCATAACCTGCATGGTAAAGGTGAAGAACAATGAATACGATTTTTTACGTCGAATATGATGCTGCCCATAACCATCCGTTTGTATTTGATATTCCAGAAGGACATGATTGCTGGCTGTTAGTTGTTACGCAGACTCCTGCACAGTTCTGGGTGGGCGGGAAATTGATAGATTATCCACCTCATTGTGCCGTTCTCTATCCACCTCATCAGAAAATATATTATCGCTCTTGTACGGAGCAATATGTGAATGATTGGATTCGTTTCGAAAGTGATGAGATGTATGTAACTGAAACTTCCCTACCGAAGGGCGAACCATTTCCATTAGATGATCCTGAATTTTGTCACAAGCTGTTTCAATTACTTGTTGCTGAGCATTCTTTCCAGAAAAACAACCGAGAATCAACGATAGATTATTTACTACGAACGCTGTTCAACAAGCTGTTGGAGTCTTGCGTTCAAGAGAGTATTGGCCCGCAGCATTATCCTCTGATGAAGCTTCGAACAGAGATTCACAATAATCCGAGTCACCCATGGACAGTTGCTGCCATGGCCAAAACCATGAATATTAGTCCGGGATACTTACAGCTTGTATATAAGAACTCCTTTGGGGTGTCGTGTATGGAAGATGTAATTCATAGCCGAATTCGGTTAGCTAAAGAGTACCTCAGACATCATCAATATACGGTTGCAGAGATCGCCGACAGGTGCGGGTATCGTAATGTAGAGCATTTTTGCAGGCAATTCAAACAAATGACGGGTGTATCACCCAAGCGATTCATAAACGACATAAAGAACCCGGCTGACATAACAGAATGAGAGATAAATCTCACTCTCTCGCTCTGTCCAATGGGCAGTTACACTTAACTTTTTAGCCATCCAAAAGGTATACGTCAACGAGTTTGTTAGCGTTCTCTGCTGTCATTTTAAGTTAAGGTTTTAGCCTGTATAATGCAATGACATATTCTCAAGCATAATTGATCTATTATCATATTGTGATACTTTATAATGACATCTTGTTTTTGGCATATGCAGCCGCACCAATCATCCCTGCTTGTCCGCCTAATTTCGCTTGCACTATTTTACATGCATGGGATGAAAGCTTTAGCGAATGTTTCTCAACAGTGTCACGCACCGTATTCAGCAATCGATCACCGGCTGCCGACATTCCTCCACCAATAATAATTACTTCCGGATTGAACAGATTGATTACATTGGATAGACCAAATCCGAGAATCTTACCGGTCTCATGCATAACTTCAATTGCAAGTGAATCACCAAGATCATATGCTTCCGAGATCATACGTGCAGTAATTGTCGTCCAATCCTCTCCAACCCATTTCAGAATCATACTTGATCGCCCTTCCTCAAGCTTGTCAGTAAAGGTCTTGACGATTCCTACCGCAGACACGTATCTCCCCAGACAGCCCGAACTTCCACACCGACAAGGACGACCCTCCCGGTACATATTCATATGTCCGATCTCGCCTGCACTTGATGTAGTACCGTAGAGGACTTTTCCCTCATTGACAATACCAGATCCCAGACCAGTGCCTAACGTTATCAATATCAGGTTTTTATAGTCGGTGCCTGCGCCAAACTGCCATTCACCATACAGATTTACCCGAACATCATTGTCGATGTAAACAGGAAATTCAAAATTATTTTTCATATAGTTCACGACCTGAATGTTTTCCCAACCTGGAAAATTAGGTGAAAATATGGATAGTCCCAGCTCCGGATCTAATAATCCAGGAATGCCCATACCCATGCACAGAATAGAAGCTGACTCAATCCCCTCAGAAGACAGCATTTCTTGGAAAATGTGTACAATTCGGTTTAATACATGGAACGGTCCTTTTACCGCCTCTGTAGGGTCGCTTCTTTCGTGAATTTTTTGAAACTCCAGGGTGAAAATGGAGGACTTAATATTGGTTCCACCCAAGTCAATTCCGATTATGTATTTTCGCATAATAATCTCCGCTCTCATTTAATTTGATATCCAGGAACTTAACCTACTTGATTCACTGATCATCCAACTCTGTATATGCTCAACCTGCTCCATAACTCAATCGTCTTGTCAGAGTAACTTTCTATAGTATAGGTTCCGAGCTCGAAATTGAACAAGGCTCTCTATTCAAAAAGAAGTCACTATATTAGTGACTTCTTAGGAGATAAAGTTTACTATTATCAATTTTCTTTAAGTGCAAAGGTTCTGTCGCATTAATCCTTATTCAAGGGTGCTACTGGGATGAAGTGCACGGGCCATTGCATCCATATAACCCTTAACAGCACGCTCACTCACTTCTGTTTCCGGAGCAAAAATTTCGAAAAGATGGAAGCAACCTGGATAGAGGTGAAATTCAACATCCACACCTGCTTGTGCTAATCGTGCCACATAGTCCATCGTCTCGTCCCGAAATAGATCGAGCTGACCTACACAAGTATAGGTTGGCGGCAATCCGGCCAAGTTCTCTGTTCTCGAAGGTACTGCATATGAAGAACTCCCACTGCCATCGTTCCCCTCACCAAGATACATATTCCAAGCAGCCACGTTGTCCGTTCGGTTCCAGATTAAACCCTCTTCTATAATCTCATGACTGGATGGCGTGATGTTACGATTATCTAACATCGGGTACAATGGCATTTGAAAGATAATCGACGGACCTCCTTTATCACGCGCCATCAGCGCCAGCGCTGCTGTCAGCCCGCCACCACCGCTAGCACCGGCAATGGCAACCCGATTCACATCAATGCCAAGCGTTGCTGCCTCCACCGTCATCCATACCAATCCAGCATAACAATCTTCAATCGCTGCAGGATAAGGATGCTCGGGAGCAAGCCTATAGTCGACTGATACGACAACACATCCTGCAGTCTGAACAAAACGTTCGCACAATGTGTCGTCCATATCTGGATGTCCTAACACGTATCCGCCCCCGTGAATCCATAACATGGCTGGTAGTAAATCATTCGTTCGTTCGGCCGGCTCATATATTTTGACCAGCATCTCGCCTCCTTCCCTCGGAATTTGCCGACTGGTTGTGGTAACATGCTCTGAGCTCTTCACAGAGGTAGCCGCTACTAAACTTCTGCTCCACTCTAAATTTTCCTCCAATTTAAACCCTGGAAATTGTGAATATACTTCTCTTAACTCTGGTAATATACGTGTCTCAATACTCATGATAATTCCTCCAAATATAATATTGATAATAAATTTGATCGTGTACGTTATTCAGTTCATTCTTAGCTCATTTCAGCTTCCCATTTGGAAATTTCCTCTCGTACTCGCGGTGCAACTTCTGTACCGAGCAATTCAATAGCCCGCATGACCAACTCATGTGGCATCGTGCTTAAAGGGACATACATCATGAAACGTGTAATTCCTACATGTCTGCGCAGATGAATAATTTTTTGAGCAACTGTCTCCGGATCACCTACATACAACGCACCATCAGAGCTACGGGCAGCATCATAGCTGGAACGATCATAATAGGCCCACCCTCGCTCTTTGCCAAGTTTATTCATACCGTACTGAGTGGACGGGAAAAAGAGTTCTGCGGCCTTTTCCGTATCTTCAGCAACAAATCCGATAGAATGTGAACCTACCCGAAGCTGCGATACATCATGACCGGCATGAGCTGCCGCCTTTTTATACAGTTCTACCAGCGGTGCAAATTTTGTTGGGTTACCACCGATAATTGCAAGAACCAGGGGCAGACCTAGAATTCCAGCACGTATGGCAGACTCCTGAGTGCCTCCGCTTCCGATCCAGACAGGTAAAGAATTCTGAACAGGGCGCGGGTACACCCCCAGATTATGTATCGCTGGTCGATGGCCCCCACTCCATGTTACTTTCTCGGATTCCCGTAATTTAAGGAGCAGTTCAATGTTTTCATTAAATAAATCCTCGTAGTCATTCAGGTCATAACCAAATAGCGGAAAGGATTCAATGAAGGAACCCCGGCCAGCTATAATCTCGGCACGTCCATTGGAGAGACCGTCAAGCGTGGCAAAATCCTGAAACACACGGACAGGATCTGCTGAAGATAGCACCGTCACAGCACTTGTCAATCGAATTCGTTTTGTGAGGGGCGCCGCAGCGGACAACACCATTGCTGGTGAAGAAGCTGCATAATCTTCACGGTGATGCTCACCTATGCCAAACACATCAAGCCCTACCTGATCTGCAAGAACGATTTCCTCGACGACTTCTCGCAATCGCTGAGCGTGACTCATGACAACACCGGTCTCAGTATCAGGCTTTGTTTCTACGAATGAAGTAACTCCTATTTCCATAATTAATCTCTCCTTATATTTTTCTCTCCTTAAGAGGAATGCTCAAGACAACGAATTAAAGCGGTCCAATCCAACTCACCATAACCATGAGCAATTCCTTCAGTCAGGTGTTGATGGATAAGCTGGCCTAAAGGTAGAGGAGCTTGAACGGACTTTGCTGCTTCGATAGCCAATGCAACATCCTTTAACCCGAGCTTCATTTTAAAACCGGCTGGTTCAAAGCGCTGTTCGGTCATGATCGATCCATAGTTCTGATATACCGGAGATTGAAAAAGAGCATTCACAACATCCATATATCGTGACGGCTTAATGCCGTGCTTTTCAACCATGAGCTGCGCTTCCGACAAAGCTTCTAGCATGGAAGCAATTAGAAAGTTGACGCCTATTTTCACAATGTTACCTTCTTCGCCATGATCCCCAATCTCAAATACCTCTTGACTTAATGCTGTTAACATGGGAAGTACTCGTTGTCTCGCATGTTCCGGACCAGCTAAAATAATACGTAATGTAGCTGCTTTAGCGGCATCCGGGCGCCCCATTACGGTGGCAGACACAAAATGTTGGTGTCTCTCCGCATGCAAAGCGGATAATTTTCGAGCCAGATCCACGCTGATCGTACTGGCAGATACGTGAATTCCATTTTCAGATAATCCGTTCAGTACGCCATTGGGTCCTTCAACAATCTCCTTCAAAGCAGCATCATCAGATAACATAGTAATTACAAGATTGCTTTCTTTCGCTGCTTCTAGTGGTGTTTTGGCATAGCGTGCTCCTTGTTTTAGTAAGGGTTCAACTTTTTCGGCGGTCCGATTATAGATGACTAATTCATGTCCTGCCTTCAACAGGTTTTGTGCCATTGGAAGTCCCATATTCCCAAGTCCAATAAACGATACCTTCATTGGTTGCATCTCCTTATTCATGATGGATTCTTTCAATAACGGAATGAATGTTCCAGAATGATCAAAAAAATTTTGGTCTTACGTATACTCTTCAAATGGCATCTTTAAAATAAAAGGAACTGAATAACGGAACAATCATTCCAAAATTGTCAAAAAAAATTATATACTTGCAATTACTAAGCTAATCATCTTTCTGGCACGTTCCGGATTCTGACCCGTTTTGGCCATAATATTTATGCTTTGATGTAAATTCAGCAATAAATAAGACAATGTTTGGATATCGGTTGTTTTATCTATCTCTCCCGATTGTTGACCCTTCTCCAGAAGCTCACAAAAAGCTTGTTCCAAATCCGAAAAACTAGTCTGGATCAAGACAGTGATCTGTTCATCTGGTGAATCCAATGTTGTAGCTGTATTCGTTACAAAACATCCGCCCGGCAGGCTAGTATCGTATGCAGAATTAATATGATACTCAAAAAATTGAAGAATTCCATCTCTAACGTTTGATGCTTGTTCAAGAATGGTCTGCTTATTGGAACTCCCATTTTTATAATGCTCCAGGGCATCTCTGTACAAGGTTTGCTTGTCGGAAAATGTATCATAAAGGCTGGATCGACTAATGCCCATCACATCCAGTAAATCCGGAATGCTGGCCGCCTCGTATCCTTTTTTCCAAAACAACAGCATCGCTTGGTGTAACGCTTGATTTTTGTCAAATTCTTTTGTCCTGGCGATAAGTAACACCTCCCGTTTCGGAAATATAACATATCTGAACTGATCAGTCCAGAAAAGAATATTGCAGATTGTAAAACTGTATTGAAAATTTATCCATTAAAGAAATTTATATGCTATATTTGACAGGTAACTTAAAACATATTGAGGAAAAGAGGATGTTCCATGAAAAAAGCCTTCTTATCTTGCCTTGCCATGTTTATGTTTTTGATTCCATTTGTTCCTGTGACTTCCGCTGCCAGTGGAGATCGACTGATTTATGACATTATGTATAATGTCGCAGGTGGAGGGTTAGTCTCAAACAATAACAGGTTCTCATTTCAATTTGACAATTATGGTGATGCGCAGATCTGGGATGTCAAGTCACGTACAATGATATGGAACAGCAAAACAAAAGACACAAGAATACATAAACTGCAGATTGATTATTTCAGCGGGAAATTGGTCATATCCGATCCTCAAAACACACCTTATTGGACATCGGATAACCTGGCATGGGCTAAGGCATGGTACGGAGCAGACAATGTGCCTGCTAATCTTAGAGGCAATGTGCTCATTATGCAAACTGACGGCAATCTGGTACTGTACAACAATGAAAATCCGGCCTTGGGCTGGTATCCTGTCTGGGCTTCGAATACAGGTGGACGTTAAATACTATTACAGCAATTTCTTAATGGATTCACGCTATATTTTGGCATGATGATGTGCTATGATTCTCATTATAACTTTGTCATACACCCAAAAGATCTCTTATGCAGTAAATGCTGAAGAGATCTTTTTTTATTTAACATATAATGGATGATTGCATCTCAACAAAACCAAGTACTTTAGAAGCAACAATTACCATCACTGAAATTACACTGGATCTGTTGTTTCCGTCCTGCTTCTCAAGTTCTTAAATAGTAATATGACAAGAAGTAAAGCAATGCATACAGCTCCAAAACCCAACCAATTTAAGTACAGGACTGATGTACGACTGATCACAATCCCGCCTAATCCAGATCCCAGTGCAAAACCAAATTGGATAAACGACGTATTGACGCTAAGGGCAATATCAGGATTACGAGGTGCCAGTGTAACCAGATATAGTTGCTGGGCCGGAGATATGCTCCACGTGGCTAACATAAAAATCATTAAAACCAAGATTAACATCACAAGATTAACTCCAGCTAGAGCAAACAAAAGAAGAGTTACGCCTTGTAACAGAAGGCCTAGACCAATTGTAAACTTTGATCCCTTTGCATCTGCCAATTGTCCGCCCACTTTTGATCCGACAAAGCTGCAAATTCCCGCGAGAAACAGAACACCGCTGATCTCGGTCATGGTAAGTGTGGATGTAGCTTGCAAGAACGGCGTGATATACGTGAACAGTGTTGAATAGCCGCCGATATACAATAACGTAATAAGCAAGGCCGTCAGAATGAGTGGATTTTTTAAAATGGAGAGCTGCATTCTGAGGGTGATCTTTTCTTCCTCTTTGATTACCGGAACCTTTTTGTTGATAATAAGTAATGGAAGAACACTTAACAATCCAATCAATACAAATAGAACTCTCCATCCAAACCTTTCACTAAAAAATGTACCCACTGGGACACCGAGCACTAACGAACTGCTTAGCCCCATCAAAATGATGCCGATGGCATTGCCCCGCTTTTCTTTTTCAACCATTCGTGTAGATACGGCCATCGCTACTACAGTAACCATGCCTCCGCTAGCCCCTTGAACTATTCGTACCCATAGTAAAGTTTCGTAAGAAAGGTTAAAAAGCATGAGCCCGTTACTGGCAATAAACACACTGAGGGTGGACAACAGTAACTTCTTGCGATCCATATTTATTGTAATTGCAATGAGAATCGGGGCAATAATGGCGGCTGACAGAGCGAATACAGTCACCAGTAACCCCACTTGGGAAGTAGACACGCTCAAGTCTGAGGCGATCATTTCAATGACTCCTGTAATGATGTACTCAAGCGTTCCGATCAGAAAAACAGTTAACGCCAAGATATATATGATCCATTTATTTTTCACTTTACTCCACTCCGTCTTCTTCAGTTATCTATTTAGTATTGGGATCTGTATTTCTATGAATTGTGCATCTTGTTCTTGGGATAAGGGTAAATATAGTTCCCTACCCGCTTCGTTTTCCTTGATCTGATAGTTATTTTTCTCAATCCATGTAGCTAAATGAACACAGGCTTTGCAGGCAAAGGTGGCATTGGAACGATAAGCTATGGTGGCCATCATGGGCTCTGCAGGAAGAGTCCGGAGTTGAAATGGATATGGAGGTAATTGCAGCTCACAAGTTAAGAAATAACCTATTTCCAATTCGAACTTTTCCTCTTGTCCGGGGATTTCTCTCCACAAAACAACCTGTGGCCCCTGGATCATTTGACGTATTTCTTTGGTTAATGACTGATCAAAATGACGAAATAAACTCGGAATATCCTCATCCCCCCCGTACCCAGTCTGAAAAAGAAACTGCCGAGCTCTTTCCTCTTTGATTCGGATTTCTTGCCCAGTTTCGACGTGCCCCTCTTCCTCCATAAGCTGCAAGCGTTCCTCAATTCGGACGAGTTTAGCTTGTTCTGTATCGATAATCTGCTGAATTTCGCTTTTTTTCAGTTGAAACATGCCTTGAATATTCTCCAATGTAATATGTTCCTGTAGCAATTGTGTGATTTGTGGCAACGTAAACCCCAATTCTTTATAAATGAGGATTCGGTTGAGCTCCAGAAGCTGATCTGCGGAATAGTAACGGTAACCCGTGTCGTGATCTACCTTTCTCGGTTTAAGTATGCCAATCTGGTCATAATAACGCAGTGTTTTTAACGAAACCCTACTTAGCCTGGAAAATGCACTGATTTTGAACAACATATCATCTCCAATCTATTAATATAATGCGAGTATATAGTTTCCCGTGCAGGGGAAAGTCAAGGGGAATATGCTTCTCATTTTTATAGTTAAATCAACTAAATCAACCATCATCCTTGTCTTCACTCTATGTTGGGCTTATGGGGAAGTCAAAGAACCGTTTCTGAATGAAACGTTCATTTTTTTTGAACAAAAAAATGCCACTTATCGTGGCATTCTCTCGGTATTCATTCAATTATCCTGCTCAGGCAGGGTTGTATTTATTTTCCGGTTTCAGCAAATGCTTTAATACGCTCCCCGATCTGATCACGGACCCTTTGGAATACGGCCCATTTCTCTTCATCTGTACCTTGCGCTTTGGCAGGATCATCAAATCCCCAGTGTTCCCGCTTCACATGCGGAGGCGTCATTGGACATTTATCTGCGGCATCCCCACACAATGTGACTACGAAATCAGCGTTGTTCAACAACTCTGACTCAATGATGTCCGAGGTTTGAGTCGAAATATCCAGATCAACCTCGTTCATGGCTTTAACCGCTTTTGGATTCAGACCGTGGGCCTCTATTCCTGCGCTATAGATGTCCCAGTCCTCACTCAGATATTTCTTGGCCCAGCCTTCGGCCATTTGACTCCGGCAGGAATTACCTGTGCATAGGAAGTACAGTGTTTTTTTACTCATGTTTATCTCTCCTCGTTATTTAAAGTTATAAAATGATTAACCACAGATACAGACCCACTAGGGTAATAAGCAGAGTCGGAATGGTGATTATAATACCTGTCTTGAAGTAAGTGCCCCATGATATTTTGACACCTTTGGTGCTAAGTACATGAAGCCAGAGCAGGGTCGCGAGTGAACCAATCGGGGTAATCTTGGGACCTAAGTCCGAGCCAATAATATTGGCATAGATAAGCGCCTCTCGAACAGTCCCTGTTGCTGTCGTTGCATCGATGGCAAGTGCATCAATCAACACGGTAGGCATATTGTTCATCAGGGATGAAATGATTGCCGCGATAAAGCCCATACCCATTGTTGCAGCAAACAATCCTTGATCTGCTACAGCCTGAATGACTACGGCCAACAGATCGGTCAAGCCTACATTACGTAGACCATAAATCACGACATACATGCCGATGGAGAAAAATACGATGGCCCAAGGTGCTTCTTTGACAACCAATGCGGTCGGTACAGCAGAACTCCGGGAAGCCATGATCAGGAAGAATATCGCGACAATACCTGCCACAAAGGATACGGGGATTCCGAGAAATTCACTGGTAAAGTATCCAATGAGAAGAACCGCTAATACCACCCACGACAACCGAAACATCTTCATATCCTTAAGGGCAGTTACCGGAGGTTTCAATTCACTCGCATCAAATCGTTTGGGAATACTCTTGCGGAAAAAGAGATACAGTACACCAATACTCGCCACCAGTGAGAACAGATTCGGAACAAACATTCTTCCTGCGTACTCCATAAACGTAATACCAAAGAAATCGGCAGACACAATGTTAACCAGGTTACTCACAACCAGCGGCAAGGAAGTCGTATCCGCAATAAATCCGCTGGCGATAATAAATGGAAATACTCTCTTTTCATCAAAATTCAGTGCACGTACCATGGCTAGAACAATTGGTGTCAGTATCAGTGCACCTCCATCATTGGCAAAGAAAGCAGAAACCACTGCTCCCAGGATGGAGACGTAAACAAACATTCGTACACCATTGCCATGAGCGGCTTTGGCCATATGTAAGGCAGCCCATTCAAAAAAGCCGATACGATCCAGAATTAACGAAATCAGAATGATTGCGACAAATGCAAGCGTAGCATTCCAAACGATTTGCGTTACATCCCAGACGTCATGAAGATCGACCACGCCCACAAGTAAAGCAAGAATTGCTCCGCCGCAAGCAGACCAACCAATGGACAGGTTCTTAGGCTGCCAGATGACAAGGATTAGCGTAATTAAAAAGATCATGCACGCTAGCAGCGTAGAAAACAATATATTTCCCCCTTTCAGTTCCGCCATCTGATTTATATTTGTATATAACAATATACTTATATATTGATAAAAAATTAATTACATCCGGATGTAAAGTTCTCTTTATTCAAAGACTTAAGAATCGTTGCCGTGTCCGGCATCAGTTCCAAGACAGATTTAATATAAGGTGTATTCTCTACATTTAAAGAGTAGTATACCCACTGGCCACGCTTATTCTCCTTAACCAAGCCTTGATCCTTCAGCTTGCGTAAATGCTGACTAATTCCAGGTTGTGACATGTCTAAAATCTCTACAAATTCACACACACACCATTCACGTTCTTTGAGGAGTGTAAGGATCGTAAGACGTGTTTTATCGCCCAACAATTTAATCTTTTCTGCTGCATTTTGAATGGAATCCATGTCACTTCCTCCTTCCGTTAAACATAAGTGCATGCTTATATTATAATATTAAAAATTTGAAGTCAACATAATTCATGGGATCTTTGACATGAAAAATAAGGCGAGTAACTCAGTTCGAGCTGTGTCAACTCCTGTATATGTCCTCCAAAATATGATTTATTGATATGATTGTCAAAAACGCCTGTCAACACTGCTAAAAGCGAGTTTTTGACAGGCGTTTATATTGGATCAATTATGAAATAACGATTCAAATGAATGTCTTATGTTAGAGTATAACAGGCTGAATCAATCTGTCCTTGCCGAAAAGAAGCAGATCAATACATATTTCACGGTGATAACCCTTTCCAGAGGAAAATCTGGAGAGTGGCGTGACAAAACGGTGATAGGCTATCCGGTACTGATCAGTTTCGGGCTCATTAAATATACAGTGATGACCTGTGCCCAGCATGCCTTTCTCCACATTTTTGCTCAGAATCGGGTATTGATAGGTGATTGGACCGTATAATTGCTCTGACGTACCGTAATTCACATGATAGTTCTCACTGCCCGTATCATCACAGGACCACGTAAAGTGGTATAGTCCGCCCCGCTTCAACACCGTTACCGCCTCACGAAAATCATGGAGCCCTGAGAGATTGCTCATGGTGTCCTCTAAGACACTTGTCATGTCGTCACCAAGCTCCACAATGGCAGCATGTCCATTCCCGAATAGCAAATACGATTTTCCATCCGTTTCAGTATAGATAGAAGGGTCGATAGCTTGCCCCATGGTGATACCCAGACGTCTTAACTGCTGCATTGTGATCAAAGGCTGCGACTCGGCCAGGAATGGCCCAATCGGTGTATCCGCTACAGCAACGCCGATGGCACTCTCTCCATTCAGCATTTTGCCACAGAAATAAAAATAGAACTTCCCGTTGCGGGTTGCAATGGCCGGTGCCCAGGCATTACCGGTTGCCCAGGTGACATCCTCTGTCCCCAGATCAAGGATCACACCTTCGTCTTGCCAATGCTTCAGGTCTGAAGAAGAAAACACCTTGAACTGTGTTCCCGACCACCCCTCGAAACCATCTGTTGTCGGATACATATAGTAACGATCCTCAAACTGTGCGACATCTGGATCGGCATATTGTCCAGGAAGCACTTGATGACCATCCCCGAAAGCAGCCAAAAGCCGGCTGCACTCCTCAGTTGTGATGGGCAGGACACTTCCATGACGCTTTTGGTTCTTTCCCATATCAAAATCATCATCAGGAACGATTCGGAACTCTCCGCTTCCCAGATCTGTAGTCAGCAGAGGAAGATAACCCTTGCCTTCAGCAAATCGATCAACAATCAGGCACCATTCTTCCCGGTCATTGAATTTAAATATCTGAGGTCCCTCCACACCTGCCACAGCCTCCAGAATCGGGGCTTGCAGCGGAACAAACGCTTCTTTGTCGAGAGAGTCTCCTTTTTCTACCCGTATGTTTTTGGTTGTTTCATCCTTGGAGTATCGATAGTAACAACCACCCGAAGGAAGAATCGTTGTATCAATAATATGATTATCCCGCTCAATGTATTTTTCCGATGCGGAGAACGTACGAAAGTCTTTTGTGCGAGCGCTGTATATTTTTTGCTTTCGTTCTTGCTCCTGAGGCTCTTGCGTTGCAGAAGCCCAAAATACGAGAAACTCATCTGTTGTTTCATCATACACCGCTTCGGGCGCCCAAACACAACCAGCCCCCTCAACTCCTAATGTAACGTTCCAGGGGGATGACCAATTCACGAGATTGCTGGATTCCCATATAATTACGTCCCGGCTCCCGGCATTAACGGCATGAGTCCATCCTTTGTCGCTTGCGATGCGCAGATCTGTAGCAATCAGATAGAATTTATTTTCCTTGACTGAACGAATCAGAAACGGGTCCCGTACTCCTTTTTCTCCAAGGTCAGAAAACAGCACAGGTGATCCGCCATTAAGATCCTTCCAGTGAAGACCATCCTCGCTATAGGAGAAATAAACCTGCTCTCCATCTGGTTGTTCGCCAATAAAATGTACAAATAGATACCCATTATAATTTGAAGATGATGTGGTCAATGGAAAAGCCTCCTGAAATGAGATTGAGTTTAAATGATTTACTTTAACTGAAAAATGAAAGCGTTCTACTTATGTTGTATCATACTTCAAAAATAGTGGAATGAGTATATTTTTATAATCTCGTCTGTTGTAGATCATGTGAATCTTTCGCTGGAACCCTATTGTCCAATACATCGCCTTATTTTGTTTATTTTA
Source organism: Paenibacillus sp. CB74 (assembly GCF_055687625.1). Taxonomy (NCBI): domain Bacteria; kingdom Bacillati; phylum Bacillota; class Bacilli; order Caryophanales; family Paenibacillaceae; genus Paenibacillus; species Paenibacillus sp. CB74. Next base: position 1,827,643 of record NZ_CM146009.1, read on the forward strand.
CCTCAGGTATACAAAATTCTTGGTTTTCATTTACAATTGAATGCTAACCTTTTTAATGATGAACAAATGAATATAGATTCATGCATTCATTTTTGTTTTCGAGATATGATGAGGAGGAATCATTGTGAAATTATCCAAAAAAGTATTACCAGCGGTAGCGCTGACTCTGGCTGTATCGGCTTCTACTCTCTTGTCTGCGGGACAAGCAAGTGCCGTTCAAGCTGTAAGTGTGGAGAAAAAACAAATCAAGAACATCATCTTCCTCATTGGGGATGGCATGGGGACCTCTTATACTTCGGCCTACCGTTATATGAAGGATGATCCTTCAACGAAGGGCATGGACAAAACCGTATTTGACCCTTATCTGGTTGGGGCACAAATGACCTATCCGGATGATGATAAACAAAATGTGACGGATTCTGCTTCCGCAGCAACGGCCATGTCGGCGGGCGTGAAAACATACAATGCGGCCATTGCGGTTGACCCTGAGCAGAAGGAAGTCAAAACCGTACTTGAGCAGGCCAAAGAAAACGGTAAGTCCACCGGACTCGTGGCTACGTCGGAGATCACTCATGCCACACCAGCTGCATTTGGTGCCCATGATATCAGTCGAAAAAATATGGATGCCATTGCGGACGATTATTATGATGAGTTGATTAATGGCAAGCATAAGGTGGATGTACTTCTGGGTGGAGGGAAATCCAATTTTGTACGCGAGGGTCGGGACCTGACGAAGGAGTTCCAGAAGGCCGGATTCAGCTATGTGACGGATCGTTCCGCTCTCCTCGCTGATAAGAATCAACAAGTTCTTGGACTGTTTGCCGATGGAGGATTGGACAAGATGATAGATCGTACTGCTGCAACGCCATCATTGGCTGAGATGACCAATACAGCGATTGATCGCCTCAGTTCGAACGATAAAGGGTTCTTCCTAATGGTTGAAGGCAGCCAGATCGACTGGGCAGGACATGATAATGATATCGTTGGCGCGATGAGTGAAATGGAAGATTTCGCAGCAGCATTTCAGGCAGCTATTGATTTTGCCACAAAAGATGGTGAAACCCTTGTCGTGGCTACTGCCGATCACTCCACAGGCGGACTTACGCTTGGAAAAGACGGAGAATACAACTTTTTCGTAGACCCGATCAAAGCTGCACTGCGAACACCAGACTTTATGGCAGCACAGATTGCGAAAGGTGCTTCGGTTGAAGAAACACTGAAAAGTTATCTGAAACTGGAGTTGAAGCCGGAAGAGATTCAATCGGTGAAAGAAGCAGCCAAAAGTGCAGATGTAACGAAGATTGATAATGCCATTGAAGCCATTATTAATAGCCGTTCGTTTACGGGCTGGACCACAGGTGGACACACAGGGGAGGATGTTCCTGTATATGCCTACGGCCCGGCAAGTCATCGCTTCGCCGGTTTGATCGACAACACAGATAATGCCAAGATCATATTTGATATCCTCAGCAAGCACCAATAATTTCACCATAATTCGGTAATTTATGATCATCCCTTCTCTTCTTTCATCTGAAGAGAAGGGAATTTTTTTCATTTCTGATGGTGTCACTCGACATCAATGGGATGTTTGATTTGATCCTCATAATAATCGATATAGATCCTGCCGTCGCTTCCTTTTACAGCATAAAATACATCGTTTATGTTCTTGCTTTTCGATTCAAGCTGTTGCATTAATTGCTTATCTGATATGCCATTTAGTTCTAGATTCTTGCTTAACATCGTTCCGTCCATAATTAACTCCACAGGCATGCGTTCAGGTTTGGACTCTACCTTCCTATGAACATCCTCAACCGTAGCCGTTCTATATTTGTTTTTTTTCATGACTGAAACTTGTCCATTCACTTCGAGTAAGGCGTACTCTACTTCCTCCATATTGAAAATGTCTTTCTGTCTTAGCATTTGGTTTAAGGAATCCAATGTCAGTTTATTCTTGGCGAGATTATTTTCAAGGATTTTGCCACCTTCAATTAATACGGTAGGTGAACCTTCTGCCAGTAGACGGATTTTTCTGCTTTTCAGATTTAATTTAGATAACAGATAAGAGGTTCCGGTAAAAACAATTAGAGAAATAATCAGATGTGTGACTTCTATTTTCTCGTTAAAAGCTAGATTGGCAGCTATGGCTCCCATGATGACTGCGGTGACAAATTCATGGAAGTTCATATCAGACAACGTTTGTTTTCCCAATATGCGAGCAATTCCCAATAAAAGCATAAAGGCAAAGATACTACGGATGAAGATAATAACATGTTCGTACAATACAAGCACCCTTTCGCGTGTTAGACAATTATGGAACTCTTTTAAGTATTCACCCAATTGTCCTCAAATATGTTGCCTTATGCATTACAAAATGAAACAAAACAACATGATCCGTTAATATGAGAAAAATGATATGAACATGAAATCAGTTTGGAACAAAACGCGGACCATTTTATAGAGGGTGTGGCGATTTTATTTCCGTTTGGGTTCGTTCTCGCTCCCGTATAACCATGCATTATTTCCCATGAAGATGGGTACTCTAACTTAACCATCTATGTGTTGAAGGAGAGAAATCCGATGAATGCGGTTAACGACTGGTTGAGGCAGATTGCCCACAATTATATATTGATTGTTATTGCCGCGATACTCTTTTTTACGGTCAAAGCAATCATTGGATACTATACGTACAAGCATTATGATAAAAAATTAAATGCTCTGTCAGATCAAATGGATCGTCTTATGGAGAAGAAAACGACGGACTGATTTAAGGCATGAGAATCAATAATTGAAGTAACTAGCTTTGGAGGAAAAATAAATGTTAGGAAATTTGCTTTTGGGTATGATTCTTCCCATTCTGTTGGGCGTGTGGGTTTTGCGACGACACGTTAAAATCCTCGTTATTTATTATCCACTGGGTGTGGCTATTGCTGCTTGTATCAACAACGTGGGGTTTAATTATTTCTGGAACATACTGCCGAACACTCGCAACCAGTCTTTTGCCGCTCTCCCTATGGACCTCGGAATCTATCCAATTGCTGGATGCCTGATGATGTATGCCATTTTAGTAAAAGGGGCGAAGCCATGGGCAGCCATATTTGCGGCCTCCTTATCACTGACATTCATAGAATGGATTGCTAAAATGCTGGGGCATGTGATCTATTTTAACGGTTGGAACATCTTTTGGACTTTCTTGTCCTATCTCTTGCCATTTGTGCTGGCTTACGGGTACGGCGTGTTATTGAAACATCTACACAGCGATCAAAACCCGGTCTGAAAAGTTTAACGCGCACATACAAAACAGTTATGGGTTAACGCGGATGGGCATACGTGCATATGTTAACTCATATTCGTCTTGGAGGGATTCGTAATGTATGTGGCATATCCTTATGGTTACAGGTACACTTTTACTCCGGTATGGGCAACATCACCAGCCGAAGCACTTGAATTAATCAAATCCGCTGTGCAGGGAGAACGAAACGATGAGATGTTCTATGATTCACTGATTCAGTTATCACCTGATGCCAATCAGGCTGCCATCATCACGAGCATCCGTAATGATGAACGTGGACATAATCAAATGTATCGGCAAATGTACAAGGATCTGACAGGTCAGGAGATTTCGGGCGTAAGTAATGAGCCGGTTGAGAAGGTCACTTCTTATCTAGGCGGGCTGCAACAGGCGTTTCAAGGTGAATTGGCGGCCGTGGAAAAGTATCGGAGAATATGGTTTGGTCTCCCTTATGGCATATATAAAGACACGGTCTGGGGGATCATTCTGGACGAACAGAAACATGCGGATAAATATAACAATCTGATTACTTACAATCTGCCGAGATAGTCAGGTATGGAATAATTAACGCGTGGATTCCTTCACAGAAACACAATTGAAATCAGCAAAAAACCAGTGAATGATTAAAGCTCACTGGTTTTTTGCTTTGCTGAATTTCTCATTTAAAATCTAAATCTTATATGCATTCTTTCAACATATCAGGTTCCACATGAACGTGAACGGTGTATACGTCATGCTCCTCCATTAACTCGTTCTCCACGTCTGTACAGATATCGTGTGCTTGTTGAAGATCCAGCTCAGCATGTACGGTGATAACAACATCCACGACAGCATTATTGCCATAATTGCGTGCTCTTACGTCTTTGACCTTCTCTACACCGTTTATTCCGGCAATCGTCTTTTTGTACTCTTGAATCAGTTCAACATCAAAACCATCGGTCAGATGATGTGTGGCTTCTTTGAAAATGTCCCAAGCGGTCTTGCAGATCAGGAAACCTACGATAACAGCCGTTACGGGGTCCAACCATGGAAGGCCGAACTGGGAACCCACGATTCCAATGACCGCACCGGTACTCACCCAGGCATCGGAGATATTATCTCGCGCTGCAGCCATGACCGCCTGACTTTTGATACGTGTAGCAAGTCTCTTGTTATATCGATAGACCAGATACATAATAACCGCGCAGAAAATACCTGTGTACGCGGCGATGATATCCGGAGATTCATGTGTACCCTGGAACACAGAACTGATGGCTTCAAACAGAACTTGTAAACCTACTGCCATCATAATGAAAGAAGCAACTAGTGACGCAACGGTCTCTGCTCTCCAGTGACCATATGTATGGTCTTTGTCGGCTGGGCGTTGGGCAAGCTTCAAACCGATCAGTACAGCTATGGAGGCCACAATATCGGTAGCATTATTTAATCCATCCGCTTTAAGCGCTTCTGATCCGGCCATATTGCCAACGATCAGTTTTAATAAGGTCAAACATATGTAGGCGATAATGCTGATGATGGCTCCGCGCTCCCCCAGCTTTAGATTATCGTATTTTAGTTGATCCACAATGACATCCTCCTGCAATCTTCATTTCTAGCACGACTATGATGGTATCATTGCTGAATTGTGTGGGTCTAGAGAAACGTTTTGAGTGTTACGAAACATAATCTGTAAGCGGCAATTCTTTTAAGAGAATCCAAAAAAGTTGGATTTGGCAAACTTAAATGTTTAATGGGTACGAGGAAGGTGGCCTTTTGGCTTCCTTTCCTGTGACCACACCTTCTTGCTCCTAAACAAAAAGAGCCGAATGGATCGTATTGATCCACTCGGCTCTTAGCGTTATTTTACAATAATTTGCATAACATCACTTGCCGTTGTTTCATTTCCATTCATAATTCACTGCTCTTGTTCGGAAAGTGTCGGTTCATCTGGCGCCTCATTTGCAAGCAACTGCGAATCATCGGAATGCCGTTCGAACATAACTGCGTCAGCCCTTGTATAGATCATATCCGCAGGAAGCGTTGGCGGGTCTACCGTTGTAGGCGTAACCCTTGTTAAACGAACATACTCGCTGCCGTCTCCCGTGAAGTCAAACGTGCCCAGATTAAGCCAACCCGATGAGCCGACTGTTGCATCGATATAGGTAACCTCGGTACCCGTCTTATGCTTCACTTCCACTTTGACATTATTATCATTTCCCGTTGTATGGACGAGCTTGTAGATGGAAACGGTATATTTCCCTTCTGGAAACTGGCCTTTCCACGTTGCGGATGATCCTTGAACGGTTGAGTAGCGGGATTTAACCCCAATTTTGTATCCGGCTAAATTACTTTGGCTCCAAGACCCTTCTGTTGTGTATAACCCTGTTGTATCTGTACTGTCGACGATAATCGTTAGATCCTTAATCGTGATGTTCAAATGCGGTGTGGTTAAGGTCACTCCGTCAATCGTTACCGTGGCCCATACCTCAATGTGATCCGTGTCCCCATCGAGATTGAGAAGAGTCAACAACCCACTACTGTCCACTTCAGCCAGATCCGTACGATCAACGAAATACTGAACATCGGCCTGTGTCAGATCACCGATCAAACTGTTATCCAAATAACCGGTTACGCTTAGTTGTGCGGTTTGAGTCATCTGCAGCTCGTTTCGATCAGACTGAACTATGGCAGACTCCAATTGCGGTATCCTGTTTGGGTCCACCCACATCATTGCATCGGCTACGACTCTGGATTTGTTGGCCTTGTTCGTTAGTTCTACGTACCCGCTATCACCTGCAGCAAAAGGATAATCCCCCAGGTGCACCCAAGTACCGTTCGTCATTGTCTCATCAACAGTAACCGTATCGGAGCCTTCATTATGATAAACGGTAAACGAGGCATTGGTTGCCCAATTTTCATTCGTTGCAGTGATTTGCGGAATCTTGTAATACACACTGTACGTGACACTTTCCGGAAGCTCAGGCCGCCATCTCATTTTGCTTGTCGCTGTACCAGTCGTAGATTTGGCATACACATAGTTATCATAGTAATAGTCGTTAGCTGTTGTATCCCTTATCCAGACACCTTCTGTCTCCGCCTCCGTATTATCCACAATGATCGATGAATGATCCTGCCCATCATCGGGCTGGACTGGCGTTTCCGTTACCCGATCCGGCAGATAGAGTGTGCGCTTGCGGGTCTGTTTCCCCTCCGATTCCACGTAGTACGTGAAGGTTTGGGATAAATCATTCACCCGTATCGACCATTCCATCGGGTAGATCGTATCCGGGACGGTCGTATACGTAGCCCCGCCATCCAACGAATAATGAATGGTCGCCGGTTTTGTCGTTTTGGCCTGCACATAAGCATCATAGACCGTTTCGTCAGGCTTTACGATCAGCATACCTTTAACCGCATCAATTGGACTGTGAGTATCAAAGAAATAGCTTGCATCCGATGGTTCAGCTGTTCTGATCTGATGCAGCGGTACATCAATGTCAAGTCCCTCTACAATGATAGCCGTGATGCCCTTGCCTGAAACGGTGGCTTGAATGATTCCGCCACTCATAACGGTTTGCTCAGGTGTACCATTGTCGCGGATGATCGTTACAGTATAATCTTGTGCCGGGTTGAACCCAATGATCTGTTCATTCAATTCGATCGGAGTCTGAATTTCTTCCGACGATGCGTTGCTTAGCCCAATGTAGAATTTATCTCCACTCTCACCTGTGATCCAGTTCAATTGAGGATGATTGGTCTTAATGATCTCCTTCGGCATCCATAGCCAAACGTCGGAATTGCCATAAAATTGACCTGGTTTATTCCCATAGAGGTGATATTTGAACCATAAAAAATTCGTTTCAAATACGGAAGGAAATGTAATGCTTCCGTTCGATTTCAAGGATTGTTCGCTGATCAAATAATCCATCGTTTGCCCGAGCTGCCCCGGAATATGGTGATAATAGATGGATGTAGCCCCACTGGGGCCTTCCAGAGGGAAGTCCGGTTCAAGTTGGCTAACGGCGAATCCTTTATAATAATAACCTGGATAACTGGAATACCGACCAATAACCGCATTATGAGCAATATCCTGTAGCAGTTTATCCCCTGTATAGAGCGACAATCGCAGCATGAACGGCGCTTCCTGAGCATTCATCCGATAATAGCCGGTTGTACTTCCTGCTTCAAACGTCAATCCGCTTGGTGAAACAAGCCAACGCTCGGCTTGAACGCCTCCGGCAATATCTTCGGGAAGTTTGAGCCGAGGATATTGAAATTTACCGCTTTCCGGCCAATGGAATGACTCCGCGTAATTATATGTCTCTGGTTGAGGAATCGTAACGTTCCCTTCAGGAACTGGACGAGCAACAAACATGGTTGCATACCGTTTGGCTTCCTTATAGGCGGCATCCAAGTATTTGGAATCCTGCGTTTCTTCGTACAGCTCCAAAATCTCCATCCACAGCTTGCTATAATAATAAATGAACTCATTTTTACTCACATCGACAGATGCAGGCGTATCGATATGTTGCGTGATATAACTGTCGGCTGCATCCTTTGCAGCTTGCAAGTACTGTGTCTCTCCCGTCATACGATACATCATTAGGGGCTGAATGACAGGCCCGCGGTCTTTCTGGTCAGGATCACGCATAAGGTACTCTTCCTCTGCCAGCGCCCCAATTCCTGCCGAAGTGCCCATCATCTGATTGACAGCGGCTACGCTTGAAACATCAAAAGGCAGAGTAGCCATTTTCCATAAGGAAGGTACACCGTATACTTTCTTCTGCGTCGGCGACCAACCGATACCATTTCGCGATACGCCATACTGGACGGACGGCAATGCTCTCGTATCATAAAGTTGGTCATCCCCAGTCAAATAGTAAGCTCCCAGTAGAACCGCATTCGAGCTTGTTCTAACGCTATCCTCATTTTCAATATCAATAAAACCCTTGGCACGGCTCCACCATCCGCTGGGTGACGGGACATAGTTAATAGAGTCGTCTCCTTGCGGCTCAATCTTGAGCAAATCGATCATATTAAACATCGCGTCAGTAAGCGACTTATTTGATACATTTTCACGATATGCCGAATAATCGTACTCATTGCGAAGAATATCCGTGTAGGAACCATACAAATTAGTTTTTTGCGCGATTAACCCCATATGAAATTGATAGGTGCTTTCTGCGGTCATCTGCGAATAGGTCCCTAATTGAGGCGCATACAGGATGGGCTGCACGTTGCCTTCGTTGTTAACAAGGCTCATGCCAAGCCGTTGTTTCGTAACGCCTCCCGTCGGTTCAAATTCAACCGGAAGCTCCCCCGAGGGTACAAATATCCCATAGGTCAATGGATTCCCCGAACCATCATTCTTCTCAACCAGGCTCATCGGAGCGCTCAGCTCTCTCAAGCTTGTAGATTCCACTGTACCTACCATTTTGGCATGTGACCGGAATCCATTTAACACTTCGTTGATGCCAGAGACTGTCTCTGTTGTGAAAGACTGATATCCAATCACATAATTGCCGTCGCGGCGAGGTGTAAAGGCAAAGGAAACATCGGGTTTATCTCCTGCCATGGACCAGTTCACCTGTAAGTCGTAATCACTGCCGTGTGAGGAATCGGTTAATACCGCCGTTTGGCTGTCTGGAAAAGAGATCCCGTCAAATGTAATCCAGCGCTTATTCATCGTATCGTAGTAATTGGTTCGGCTGCCCGCATTCCCGTCCAATAGAACCCATTGTTCCTCCAATCTTTCCGCCACAGTATTGATCGGCATCCAGTCTCCAGTGTCTGTGTTCTTGTAAAACATGTCACGAACGATAGAGCTGCCCCCATCCCATGCTGCTTCATAGAAAGTTGCTTTATAGCTATTATTCTCGATACTGCCTTTTTCCGTGTAACTGAGATTCCCTAAAGTGCGGCTCCGCAGCGGGGGCAACGGCGGGGCTTTCTGCTGGATATTTCCTTCAAATTTGACTGCATCAGCCCGCGTAATAATGGTACCCGTCGAAGGTTGCGTTCGAGTCAGCCTGACAAATTCGCTATCATCACCACTAAACTCATATTCCCCCAAATCAACCCATCCAACCGATGGACCTGACGAAGGTCTTAGATCCAGAAACTTCACATCCGTAATCCCGTTATGAACAATTTCAATCTTCACATTACTATCTGCTTTGTCCGCCCAATCCAGCTTATAGAACGATATTCTCGCCGTCCCTGCTTCCAATCGCGGATTCCATGTGATCGTTCTGCCTACAGCATCCGTATATTTGGAACTGGAATTATTGTATCCCTTCACTCCCGCGCTTGTGGTCCAATACGGAGCGGAGAATCCGTTATTGGTATTGCCTGCATCAACAGTGACGACATCATCAATCGTGAGGCTTCCATCATCAATGATGATCGTCTTATGTGGCTCTTTTTGCTCAATATTTCCTTCGAACTTGACCGCATCAGCTCGTGTAAGGATCGTGTTCGTGGTGCCGGTAGACCGGGTCAATTGAACGAATTCTTCCCCAACCCCGGAAAAATAGTACTCTCCCAAATCAACCCAACCCGCCGGCGCGCCAGATGAGGGTCTTAGATCCATAAAGACTACATCTGTTGTCCCATTATGAACAATCTCAATTTTCACATTGCTATCTGCTTTATCTGCCCAATCCAGCTTATAGAACGAAATTTTCGCTGTTCCTGCTTCCAAGCGTGGATTCCATGTGATCGTTCTGCCTGCTGTACTCGTATATTTGGTGCTGGAAAGATCATACCCCTTCACCCCTGTGCTTGTGGTCCAATTTGGAGCCGAATATCCATTGTTCTCGTTACCCGCATCAGGTGCTAGAACATAATTGATCTTAATACTCCCGTCATCGATGATAATGGTCTGATAAGGTAAGGTCTCCGCATAAGCGGTCCTTATTCCAATCAGGCTGAAAGGAACTACGATCGTCAACATGAAAACGATGAAGAAAAACAGCTTCCTTTTGACCATACAATTCACAGCCTCTCCTCAAAAATGGTAACGCTTTCAATAATAGATTGCCTTTTACTCAAATGATTGTAAAAAGCTATTAACCTTATCCTTCTGCCTATTCCCGCTCTGTCGTTTTTATCTTAGCAGTCTCAACACCGTGAAATTTCTTTCATTTTAAGAATTTCTTATACGATTTTAAGTAAAAAACCTACATCTAACTGAGCGCTTATTGCAGTCAGATAGAATGCAGGTTTATCACATGTTCCAAATGTCCCTAATGTCCTTTGTCTTCCAAGTGAAACAATCCATTATAATGGCGGCTGCACCAATAACAACTTTCCAAGCTGAATGACCGTTTGATCATACCAATCCGGATGCTGCTGAACATGTGCGATACTTCTTACATTGCCACTTGCTTCAAACACGGCCGCTTTGTCTGTCTTCTCCTGATCGATCTCGAAGCGAACGGTATGTTTCCCATTCGGTAGTTCTGGCAAGAAAATATATTGATTTCGATTATGATCGTTATAGGGTGTGAACCGATCGATAACAATCGGTTCCTCTCCATCCACCGACACCTTCAATCTGCCAGAATCCGGCCCCCCGATATCAAATAAGCCGATGTGGGTTCCCTCAAATTCCACTATGATCGTCTCACCGGGATCAACTGCTCGCCACAGACCGGGGAACAACCAATCATACTCGCGCACTAAGGCAAAATCATCGGGAGTCATGTAAGACCATCCTGCGGAAAAATGAGTAAGACGATCCAGTGGCAGCATGGTTGCATACTCCCAAGGATTGGCCGGAACCAAAGTGTCTTGCGGCAAATGATGTTCCACTTTTCCCACATGATCTCGAAGTTCGCTCATTTTCTCAAATGACCGGGTGATGGTGTCCGTGTAAATCTGATGTCCTTCGGGAATCGTTGGATGGATCGAATCATGTGTAAAAATAATGGCACCGGGAATGGATACATCTGCACTTGAGGTGAAAATGAGCTTTCCACCTGAAACCAATTGACTGACCGCCACGCCCAGATGAATCGAAGGAATGTCGTAATAGTCGGCAACTTCCTCTTGCATAAGTGCACCCTTCTGGTACTCTCCGGATTGAAATAAGTTCAAATCCCGCTCCTTAATCGTATATACGAACAGGATATCGGTGAATAGGCTGTGCTTGCGGATCTGTCGGACAATACCTTCGATTCGCGCCTTGGATTCGGGGACTCCCCCATCATTGCCAACAAATTCAACAAAAACGAGATCAGGCTGATGACGCAGTACATCGGCCTGCAAACGAGCGCAGCCGAGGTCCGATCCTGTCCCATCAATGCCTGCGTTCACAGCGCGGATATCGGCATGGGGATATTGCCCTCGCAGCCAATCGGCCGTCATGACTCTGTATCCTTCAGAACGTGTATTACTGCCGCCAAAATAAACGATGGTCACAGGTTCCCCATTTTCCAACTTCTGAATGACATTAGGAAGCCCTCTCCGAGGATAAAATTCTTTCATCGCAACTTCACCCGACCTCACTTCGCATTTTTAGGAGCAAAAAATTTCACTGCAAACACTTCATAATAAGGTGAGCCATACGTTGCACAGAAATCAAACCGGATCTGGCTTACACCTTGCACATTCACCTGATGTTTATTCAACGAAAGATAATTTCCGCGGACTTTAATTTCACTCTTGATCCCGTCCTCAAACGTTAAGGTCACATCATAATCCTGAATCAGTGGCTCGATTGGATCGTCAAAATGCTCCAAATTCAGCTCCGAATTGAAGACAAGATGGATTTCATCCAGATTCTTGGGGCTTGCAAAACCAAATTCCAACCATTCCCGTCCTTCTGTACGTTCCGAAATCCAACCGTTTGGCAGACCATAAGGTCTGGAGAATCCGTTGACGACATTCGCGGGATTATACATATCCTGGGATGGTTTCAGATCCTTGAAGCAAATGCTCTTATTAAGCTTCTTCAGCCTGGATGGCTCTTCCGGTATATAAAGGAAGCTCACCGCTCCAGTCATTTTCTCATCATTGGTGTGTATCGCAAGGCTCTCAGAACCTTCCATTACGATGTAGACCTTGTCATCAGCCGGTTTCTCACAGCCCAGGTCCAGCGTAATCCAGTCATCGTAACCCGCTGAAATAAGCAAGGGATATTTTTTAAACTCGCTGGTGGGAATATAGTTTTCCTTCCGTTCCCCGCCGTACAGCTTCACTTGCAGCGTTTCTGATTGCTCGGATCTGTTTTTAATTTTGATCTGCACACTTTCAGCCACGGATGTCTGAATCGGCAAGACCAAACATAACGCTTTCTCCAAGGAGATCTCTTCGGTTGCATGAAGATGTTCATAGTTTCGCTGAGACGAGGCACGAATGGTTAATCCATCTGCGAAATAACGATCCAACGGTTCTTGAAGCCCTACAATCGTTTGTCCGTCTCGCAGCAGCTGTGCCTGAAGCTCACCCATATGGGCTTTGACGAGAGCCGCAGGGTCTGTCTCATATTTTACGCATAACGCAGCAGCCGTTCCTACTGCCTGCCCCATACAACCACAGGTTGCCATGACCCTTGTAGACCCAAAAGCCACATGGGTAGCGCTTATATTGCGGCCAGCGAACATGAGATTGGGAATGTTGCGTGAAAATAAGCTGCGAAACGGGATATTATACAATCCCGGCACAAAATTCCACGCTGTAGCTGGTCCATCATCGTAGATACCTTTATTCGCATGCAGATCCATATACCAGCCGCCGACAGATACCGCATCTTCGAAATGAGGTTTCGCTGTAAGATCGTTCTGAGACAGCATGTGTTCTCCTATAAATCGTCTCGACTCCCGCTTTCCCGGAATCGGGCACACATAATCCAGAATGAGATTGTCTACATCATCAAACTCGCCGCTGTTTTTGATGTAATCCCAGATTCCGTACACCAATTTTCGTAGTTCCAATGCAATGTCTTCATTATGCTTGATAATATCCATATGACCGCCGTATTCCAGCCACCACAATCCGCCAAGTCCGTTGATTTTCCTTGGAAAAGACCGATGGTTTAACCCTTTTCGGATACTATCGAAAAAGTCCAGCTTCGTAATATCATAGGCAAAGCCAGGCCTTTTGTAAGGAACGGCATAGTCTACGTCACGGGCTTGAAACAGAATCGTATCGCCCATGGTGTAATGATCCGCCACTTCAGGAGCCAGCTCCTCTTGGTATTCATGCTTCGCCTCTCTTCCCCATCGGAAGTGAGCGCCTGCCTGGTATCCAACAATTCCATCCCCGGAGCAATCGATGTAGATGGGGCTTTCAAAACGAAATTTTCTCTCGGAAGCCAATTGCAGGCCCTCCACCCATTGGATTCTACCGTTCTCCATACCTGTTTCATGTACGCATGTGTTCAGGAATAGAGAGATGTTGGGCTCATCATAAACCATGTCGAGTAAGACTGTATCGGAAAGCGAAAGCATCAACTTTTTGTTGTATAACGGATTGTAATGAAATATCTTCAGCTTCAGTTCTTCTATCAACCCGCCCTCTCGTGCGTAGTAGGATGGACTGTTCCCGAGATAAGCCGACCCGTTGATATGCACTCTGACCTCGCTGCTCGCGTTTCCCCCTAGAACCGGCCGATCATTAATAAGTGAAACCTGCAGACCTTGGCGTGCAGCTGCAATGGCAGCGCATATTCCTGCAATACCTCCACCTACGACGGTTACATCAGCTTTTATAGACTCCATTTTGATAACCTCCATGATTAGATGCTCCTATCATGGTAATAGTTTTGGCCCCTGTTTTTTTACAGGATTTCACGAAAAAATCATACATTTTTTGCATCCTTATTGGGATCCCTACCGTGTCATTTTGATCCGGTATTGCTTAGGTGTATCACCGGTATATTCTTTGAAAAGTTTGCAAAAGTAACCTTCATTGACAATGCCTACTTCCTCGCACAATTCCAATAAAGAATAATCCTTCACATGTAACAACTCGAGAGCGAGATTGATTTTTTTACGGTTGATGTAGCTAATCACACCTTCGTTCATTGTTTTTTTGAATAAGCTGCTAAAATACGATGGCGCTAAATTCACTTCCTCCGCAATGGCCTCCAGCGTTAAACGCTGTTTCAGGTTTTTCTCTATAAAATGAATAGCATTCATGATTTCTGCACGATGTAATCGTTGGCCTGCATGCACGTATTCAAATGTGAAGTCGCCAATATAGGCGAGCTGCTCTTGAAATGTCATATATTCCATGGGGAATTCAGCTGCTTCCATAGCCAGCTTGTTCCCTGATTTAAACTTTACGGTAATTTCTCTGTACAAGTCTCTAATCATGGGCGCCATGACGGACTTGTGGATTTTATGGTCCGAAACAAATTGCAGCAGTTCGGCAAGTGCACTGTCGAGCTCTTCCTCGGAAATCTTTCGTTTCAGCCGTATAAGAAAATCATTCACCTGCTGCTGAAAGTCTGCTTTTTTGTCATTATGGTATTGGAACCGATGCATCGGTGTTTTGACTACTTTTTCGGTATGATAATAGAAATCCTCACTTACATTTGTAGCTTCCGTGTACGCCTGTTTGATCGATTCCCATCCTCGGTGTGGACCTCCAAAAGCGACGGATACCCTTTGATTCAAATATTGATGCAAATGAGAGATGATCTGCCCTCCCAAGGATAGGCAAGCGTATTCCGTTTCCATATCACTGCGGTTATTTTCCCAGGATAAAAAGCCAATAAACCGATTATCGGACAGATCCGCAGCTACACCGCTGCCGCCACTCATCACCGTTTCTTCGATGATATTCGTAATCGCATATTTCAAGATGTTTTGATCTGCGGCAGCGTATTCGTTTCGGAAACTTTCATACGTATTCATCTCAACGATGAAGCAGCAATAGTTGGCTTGAAAGAAATGAAACTGCATACGATTGGCAAAATCCGATGCCCGATGAGAAGGAATTTCACCTCGGATCAGTTCGTTAAAAAATTGCTTACGGACTCTATATTTATTTTCAAGTACGGATACGTTTAACGAGTGAAATTCCGCTTCTTTTTTCTCAAACTCATTTAGAATTCCAGCTGCCTTATCCAATGCTCGATTCAGATCGGCTTCCCTTAGCGGAACCTTTACAATGTACTCCAATACGTTGGCTTGAATAGCTCGCTGGGCGTATTCAAAGGATGAATAGGCGGTCAAAAGTATGTACTGGGTATGGGGGAGTTCCGCCTTGAGCTGCTCAATCATGGAGATGCCGTCCATTCGCGGCATAACGATATCGGATATAACGATATCCGGCTTAAGTTTGATGATCTCCTCGATCCCATTCAGCCCATTATTTGCTTTTCCCACTAGAACAAATCGCTTATCCCTATGAGATAGCTCACTAAAAAACAATTCCAATCGTTGAATGATCAGGTCTTCATCGTCAACAATGAAGCAGGTATACTCTTTCCCCATTATGCATCTCCTTTTTGCAATTCTGCCGGGAATAATGCGCGTATGCGGGTTATTTCCTTAGGTATGCTAATGATATCCAGTCCGAATTGATCTCCGTAGTGAAGTCTTATTCGACTATGAATATTATTCAACCCGATTCTTTTTCTTTTTACTTCCTCTTCACTCGGTTCTGAGATTAAAATATGCTTTAATTGGTCGGCCGGAATTCCCTCACCTTGGTCAACAACTTCGATGATGACATAGTCTTCCTCCCTGTACGCATGAATCGTAATAGGTCCCTCAATTTCGCCTCCGTTATAACCATGGAAGATACTATTCTCCACAAGGGGCTGCAACAACATTCGGAAAACCGGAAAATCCATTAATCCTGCTTCGATATGTTCAATCAAATTGAAGTTTCGGTTATACCGAATGTTCTGGATCTCGATATAGTCCGCTACATTGCGTAATTCCTGGCGTAGGGAAACCTTCTCAGAAGCATCGTCTATCCCATACTCCAATAATGAAATGAGCGACCCGATTACCACATCGACTTTCTCTATTTGTCCAAGACGTATCACATTGCTGATCGAACCAAGCGTGTTATACAGAAAATGTGGGTTTATTTGAGACTGTAATACCTGAATTTCCAGCTTCCGCTCAAGTTCATTATGAAGCTCGGCTCGGCGAATCAGTTCAACAATTTGCTGTAACATACGATCAAATGCGCGTGAAAGATCTCCAAACTCATCGTTCCGGTTAATGGTTACTGTCGTTGTGAGGATGCCTTGTTCGACCTGTTTCATTTTTGTTTTGAGTGTATATAGTGGTTTTCTTATAAATTTGGCAACCATGAAAGAAATGAACAAACTTAACAGAAGACCTGCAGCCAGAAGCTCAATATAATAGGTTTCCAATCTGGACAAAGCTGCTTTCAAACGGGATTCATCATTAACGGAGACAATGGTCCAGTTGAATTTCTCCGTTGGTTTCTTCAAAAGAGAGACGGGAATACCATCCTTCGTATGCAGTTGAAGATTTGTTTCTGACGTATCCAAAATTTCTTCCGCTGACGTCTCCCCGATCGAAAACGTATGATCTTGAATACTCAGGGGTCCTTTATTTTCAGAAAATCCGGCAATGATCTTACCTGAGGCGGTGATCAGAGCCAGATTCATTTGTTCCTGTTTATTAATCTTGAACAAGGTTTCTTCAATGGCATTTAGATCCAGATCAACCGCAATGGCCATAGGAAACGGAGCACCGTTCAGATAACGAACCATCGTAACAGTCCAGCCGGAGTACTTTGATTTGTATGGTTCACTAACAAAGGTAGTCCTTCTATTTTTGTCAGCCGCATCATATAAAGATTCTCTTTCCGATAAAGGTTCATCGAATATTCGTGTAGGTGCACTTCCGCCCAGAATGGATAAATCGCTTTTGATCAAATAAATATTACTAACATAATTACTGTTGAGTTCATACAGTTCTCTTAATTGCTCTTTAATCACTTCGGTATGGTTAATATTGGCTTTCACCGAAGTTTCAACCGAGAAGAGGATCGTTTGGAAGGAGGAAAAGTTAACGGTGAAATACTGGTCCACCTTGTCTAATATTTGATTGGTGTAATAAATATCATTGGTTCGTATTTCTTTTTGGACATAGCGATAAGATAATTGGCTTATCAAGATGATGCAGCCCAATACAAACGCGAACACGATAAAAAACAATTTTAAAGGCAAGCTGATTCTTCTTCGCATCGATCATCTTCCTTTTAGTTCCGTTTTGTACTAAGAATAGCATATGCGAATAAAGAGAGGGGCTACGAATAGCCACTCTCTCTTTGTTTATTTTTACTTGATGAGGCCGGCGTCTTTAAATTGCTGGATGGCTGTTTCCTTATATTTCTGCATATCAAACTTGGTATCCAACGTTTGGAGGAAATTGTCCCAGTTGGAAAGAGGTTCTTTGCCCGTCATAAATTTGACCAAGCTTTCATTAATGAACCGTTGGCGGTCAGCATCCAAGGTGTCGCTCGGGTCTGGGGTCAATAAATTACCGGGTAACGTTGGCCCCACATATTGCTGATTGTTCTTGAAGGCTTCCGCTGTCTTCGGATTCTGGAAGCTGAAGTACTCCGCATCATCACCGCGCCGCGGCATTCTATAATGATCGACCCACAGGTACTTCTCTTTCATTTCCTTCGATAACTCGGAGGTTTTATTTTTGATTTTGCCATCCACCACATCCCAATGAATCCCTTTGATTCCGTATGCAAAATTCGGATAGGCTTCTTCATCCGTAAAGAGATAATTCAGCATGGACAAGATGCGAATGATTTTGTCCTCGTCCGCTTTTGCAGATATGGCCCATGAATTGCCCTGGAACGATTTTCTCTCTACAATCTGATCGCCGTAAGGACCTTTCATCGGAGGAATAACGATCCATTCCGGCACCTCTCCACTAATTTCTTTCATTTTCTGTTGATAATCCGGTTCCAGCCTGCGGGCATCTCTGATCATGAAGCCAACTTTACCCTTAAACATCTTTTGATCCAACAGATCAGGTGAATTCATCGTCACCCAATCCGGATCTACGACTTTGGCTGCCATCATTTTGTTAATGTAGGCAAGTGCCTCTTTCATTTTGGGATCGATAAACAGGAATACCGGTTCATTATCTTTTATCTCAACGGCCGAAGGAGGATTAACGCCAAACATCCACATCAGGCTATCAAAGCCGTAGGTTTGCAGATTGCCTTCTTTATTCATACCGCCGATGAATCCGTACGTATCGTTTTTGCCATTCCCGTCCGGATCTTTCTCTGTAAAGGCTTTCATAACTTCGAACAACTCGTCAGGTGTCGTTGGCACATCCATATTCAACTTTTTCAGCCAATCGTTACGGATGAAGAAGCTACGACTGATACCGTTTACATTATCATAGCCTGGAACTCCGATCGTTTTCCCTTGATAGGACATCGCCTCCCAGGAGTCATTGCCAAACCGTTTCTGTAATTCAGGAAACTGATCCAGATAAGGGGTCAAATCCGCAAGCACGCCTTGGTCGTAATATTGTGCAAGATCAGCACGACTCTTCAAGAAGATCAAGTCTGGAATATCCCCGCCTGCAATGAGCGTGTTCAGTTTGGTTGTTGCTTGACCCGCTTGAGGAATCATCATATCCAAGTCGATGTTCATCTCTTCTTCCAACATTTGGCGTTGAATATCTTCATCCCGTGGAGGTACTGGAGCAGCAGCATTGAACGTACCTTGGTTAAACATGGAGATCTTCATTTTGGTTGCAAACTGGCCAGACTGGTCTTGCACATTACTCGAGGTTGTCGATGTAACTTCTTCATTTCCCCCACAACCCGACAATAGCGTTCCAAGTCCTAAGATTGCCGACATAATAGCAAATGAAATCTTTTTACGCTGCATATTGACCTCTCCTTTGTTTGTATATTATCACGGTTTGCCCGTAATAAGTTAGGTTGGAACACCTTTTAACCTTTAACGGATCCCAGGAGCACACCTTTGGTAAAATGCTTTTGCAAAAATGGATAAACGATCAAAATCGGGACCGTAGTCACAACAACTGTAGCCATTTGCACAGCGAACGTACTGACAGCTCCGGAATTGGCGAGCGAATCAGCGCTTTGCGTTGCGACGTTAAGCAGGATATTGCGCAAAATCACTTGAAGTGGCATGTAGTTGGAATCATTGATATATACAATGGCATCGAAATAACTGTTCCAATGCCCGACTGCGTAAAACAAGGAAATGGTTGAAAGCACGGGTAACGACAGAGGTAAAATGATCCGCCATAACGTCTGAAGCTCACTGGCACCGTCTACCCTCGCGGATTCCTCGATTTCACCAGGTAGTTGCTCAAAAAATCCTTTAATGATCACCAGATTAAATGCACTAATGAGATTGGGAATAATCAATACCCACGGACTATTTAACAATCCGAGAGAACGAATTAGTAGATAGGTCGGAATTAACCCCCCGCTGAACATCATGGTAAATACAATGAAGAGTAAAAACGGACTTCTTCCGGGCAAATATTTTTTGGATAACGGATATGCCGCGATTACTGTAAAAAATACATTTAACGCAGTGCCTACAATCGTTCGAAACAACGTAATTTTATACGCCTGCCAGATCCCGTGAGAAACGAATACTTCTTTATAGGCCAGAAAAGTAAAGGATTCGGGTATAATCACAATCCCTCTTCTTAATACTTCCGATTCTGGCGTTACGGAGACAGCAACCACATAGAGGAAGGGCAGCACACAAAGTAGGGATAACAAAATAAGCATCACATAAACGACGGTTTGCCAGACTTTTTCACTGATTGTCATATGGATCATTCTAAAGACCACCTCACCAAATTTGCCCATCGAATTTTTTGGCGAGCTTATTCGCTGCCAACACCAAAGCAAATCCGATGACCGCTTTAAACAATCCTACAGCAGTAGCCAAGCCAATCTTGAGACGCTCCAACCCTTCCCGGTATACCCATGTGTCAATAATGTCGATCTTCTCCTGGTTAAACGTGTTGGCAAACATGAATATTTGGTCAAAACCCGCATCCAGGATATGGCTTAATTTTAGAATCAGCATCAGAATAATGACGCCTCGAATGCCAGGTAACGTGATATGCCAGAGCTGTCTCCATTTGGAAGCGCCATCCATTCGAGCAGCTTCATATAAGCTTGGATCGATTCCTGCCAAGGCGGCAAGGTACAATATCGCCCCCCATCCAATATCCTTCCATACTTCAGATAAGATGATCAGCAACCTGCCCCAGGCAGGTTCCGTTAGGAACGATATGGGTTCAAAACCAAAATCCTTCATAATCATGTTAAAGAGACCATCGCCTGGGGCCAGTAATGCCACCATAATTCCATACACAATGACCCATGACAGAAAATGGGGCAAATACGTGATGGTCTGTACGATTTTCTTAAACCATTGGCTATACACTTCATTGAGGAGTAAAGCAAGTACGATGGGAGCGGAGAAACCGAACAGTAGCTTATACAGCGATATGATGATCGTATTTTTCATGATGTCCCAGAAATAAACGCCATTCATAAAATCCGTAAAATTTTTGAATCCCACCCAGGGGCTATCCCATAGTCCCAGAGCGAGGTTGTAGTTTTTAAAAGCAATCATGATTCCCGCCATAGGAATGTATTTGAACACGGCAAAGTAAATTAAGGCTGGTAATAAGAGAGCATACATCACTTTGTGCTTTTGTATTGTCCTGATCCATGACTTTCGCTTTGTGGAGATGGGAACGGCGTCCGCTGCCAATTTTGCTTGCATTTCATCACCTCGTCTTTGTTTGTATTTGTATAATAGCACCCGTCTATCGGATAAATTTCTGAAATTTCAAGAATTTCTTATAAGATTTTAAGGAGTGTGCCAGGGTTCGTTTCAACAACTGAATCCAAGCAAGCTGGACAAGAACTTGTTCTAATAAAATAAAAAAAGCCGCTAAAATAGCGACTTTCAAATGGCGTTATATTCTTATTCCTTATTGATATGACTGGGTTTCATTAGGGGATCTATACTTCTCCCCAAAACATTTCAGTTTCATAGTCGAATGCAACAGTACCCTCTTGATTATTTTTATCAAATAAATTTCGCAGTGCTGATATCATAGGATCGTAATTTGCATGCCCTGGTGCAGGGCTATAGGAAGATGATAGCAACCTGCCTTTCAATCCTTCGAAATCGAACTCCTGACTCATTCTGAATCGCATTTCATGCATTGAACCTTCCTTGAAAAAAGAGAGCAGCATCGTTTGAGAGATATTTTTATGATTAACTTTTTGGTAGTCGGTTCCATATGTATGGAGCAGTTGATTGTATTCTTCACGAAACGGAGTACCGTGTGTAAGACGTGAATTCCAGATGAGTATTACTCTCCCGCCAGGCCGTAGGATTCTGCGAAACTCGATTTGGGCTGCGGATTGATCGAACCAGTGGAATGCCTGAGCACAGACAATAAAATCAACCGACTGATCAGGTAATCCCGTAGATTCTGCAGAACCTGCTATACTCACGAATTGCGGACTACTTTTTAACGTTTGCTCGGCGGCTTCCCGCATAGCCTGATTTGGCTCGACCGCTATTACATAGCTTCCGCGTTCCAGAAGTAGTTTTGAGATGATCCCAGTACCTGAACCGATGTCTGATATGGTACTGTTCGCACGTAAACCGACGACTTCGTACATATAGTCAATAGCCTCTTTTGGATAGCTCGGGCGGTATTTCAAGTACGAATCGACCCGACTCGTAAATCGTTCTCTATTGTTCATCGATCGTCACGCTCCCATCAATATTTTTCTGGTCCATGAGCTGCGCTTATCTTGGCTGTATTGATCATTGATTATATAATCCCTAATACATTCATCGGAATGGATTCCTCCTAAGTAGAAATAGCGGTGGCATATATGACTTTTTGATTGTGTCCATTACGTACATCTTCATATTGCCTTATGAAAAGAAAAGACCCCATATGGAGTCTTTTCTGTCGATGATTAACGCATCGCTCAAAGCATTCGTTATAAGAGACAACTACCTTACTTCTCCGATGGGAGCGGTGTAAAGAGCAGATTGACCGGCAGGTTGCTTCCTGGCGCGGCTGAGAACAGAATCGTTACGCTCTCTCCGATTGATCCGGTGCGGTAAAGAACGCTTTGTTCACTTGAATTGGCAACGGCAACGTTGCCTTCGGCAATCGATACCAACTGGTTGTTCACCAGCGCTACTCCGGAGTACTTCCCTCCACGAGGGTTAAAGGAGATAAGCGTACGCGGTGCAACATTGGTCAGCGTGATTTTGTACAATACGCCGAAATTACCCGCGTTGGATGCGTCTGTGTAAGCCATCGGATCTGTTCCTACCAGATTGGGATCGCTTGAATTGTCACCAAGTGGCAGACGAGCCGGTTTGAGTCCCACGTGCTCATCGTACTTTATGATGCGAGTTGCGTTCGGGTACGTCCCCCGGTTATGCACTCCGTCACGATCAAGCACGGGAAGCAATGGTAACGCTTCGAACGGATCTTTATTTTCTTCCACCAGGATAACGTTATAGTCTAAGGAATAATCACTATATGCATCCGAATAGAGAGAGATGACTTGTCCTTCTTTCATCGGCGTTTTATTAAGTTCGGTCAAAATCAATTTGCTTTCCCCAGGTTGAAGGTACTCTTTCTTTTGATCCGCTCCGGTCTGAATCGACTTGAACCATTTATCAATAGACAATTTCCCGGCTACAGTAGCATACGGTGTAGGTCCAGCAAAGCCCATATTCTGCTGTTCGAATAGAGCCGGATTCGGATTGTTATTGGTGGCAATCACATACATTTTTACTCGTTTGCCTGTATTGTTCACGTGGTGAATCATGAAACGGGTCTGTCCCGAAGATGATTCTTTATACACAATGCCTTCCGTATTCACCGTTTCCGGGCTGTTACTACGGATCAACAAACTTGGCTCATCCATATACGTATACGGCACTTTCTCCATTGTGGTCACTTCACCGCCGTTAAAGGTGAATTTCTGTCCTACTGGCGTGAAGAGTAAATTGAAGTCGGTAAATGAATATAAGGTCTCATTGGTTATGGTGATCACCTTGGAGTACGTGTTTGTAGCGCCATGATTATCAGTAACCGTAAGTGTTACCGTTTTTGGACCCGGTTCAAAGAAAGCAAGTGAATTGTTCTCCCACACAGCTTTGACAATATTATTTTCATCATCTGTGCTTTGGTCGGTGTATGTTATTTTTTCGCCCATTTTATATTGTTCTTTATCCGTGGCAAACATGGCTACAGGAGGAAGATTAGGAGTCATAACTTCAATGGTAATCGAGTAAGGATCACTCCATTGGCCGTTGGCATCCTGTACTTGATATGAAATCGTATATGTACCTGCTTGATCAAATGAATCCTGGCGACCTGTCCAGCGTTCGTCAACGATATCCAATCCATTGGGTGAACTGTTTGAAGTTACGTAGTCCACTGTATCGCCTGCAAAGATTTCCTTTTGGGTAATGGTGAAGCTTGCAACAGGTTTCGTATTCAGATTCAGCACAACCGTCTTGGCTGACTGATTCACTTTATAGGTGATGTTCAGGGCTTGAGTGATGGAAGTTAACGGCACCATGAACGTATTTTTTTGCTGATAAGCAGGGCCTTTCATCGTTCTGGTCTCTCCATTTACCGTGTAGTCCTTGCTGTTCGTCTTGAATCGGAGTTCATCGTCACCACTAATAATGATGGTTTCCTTGGTTTTGTTATCGTATTTGACCCCGTACCCCACACGGTCAACCAGCGCACGAATGGCAACATAGGATACACCGTTTTTGACAGCCATGGGCTGGCCAGCAAGATACGTTTTTCCATCCTGCTCCATTTTGTTGCTATTCATGTATAACGTCAGATTACCACCTGCTGCTACAGGAGACGTCCCGTCAATGGATGGTTGCTCTATTTCTGCTGGCGTAGCTGGCGTTTCAACCTTCTCAGGCACTTCCTCTTGAACCTCAGGTTTCGTGCCCGTTGCGTCAGTAGTGGCTTCTTCCCCATCCAATGCAGGTTTCTCACTATCTGTTTTAGTTGCTGCCTGATCGCCAGTCGAGGTTTTAGTTTCCTTGGCTTCAGAGGACGGAGTATTGATCGATTTGTTATTGCTCTCTGTCTTCACTTCACGCTCTGCAATCGGCTGCTCTTGTTTTAACACCTCTACGGATTCTACGTTTGCCGTGTTTACTGACGTGGTGTCACCTTGCTGTGTTGATTGCGCATTCACAGAACCAACTGCAAATGCCTGAAAAACGGCTAAAGCGGTAAAAATGGATAATTTCTTCTTCATATTCATGCGTTGTCTTTGGCTCCTTCTACTCTCTAGTTATTTATTTACAACCCCTCAAAAACTCATAGTATTAGACGCTAGATTCAGGGAAAAGTTTCTAAATCAATTGAAAATTATGGATTTTGCCAACGATCTTTCAAACTTTGGTTATAAGTTCTTGAATAAAAAGCCTCTTTTGAATAATCATCTTGATTCTGCACAACATAATCTATGTCTTTCTAGCAATCTATTGAACTATCTCACGTATGAAGCGAATATCCAACAAATTAAAAGAAAACTTACGGTTAAGGTGGAACCTGATAGCAAAATTGATGTGAGTCTCCGTCAACGCATAAAGTGCACCTCGTAGAATTTCATCGGATCAACCGTGGGTTAATTAATGTCCATTCTAATGGGTGCACTTCAAATAGTTTCGGACCTTATGATCTACTGTTCTTTAATTCCGTACTACAGGAATCCACATTTCACCATATACCAGACCGTTTTTCTGTCCCATTTCAACCGTTGTATTGGGTCCGCCAACATAGACGTAATCCTTTTCTGCGGGGAGAGCTTGACCAAAAGCAATGCCAGTAAGCATATTGCTGAGCGCTTCTGCCGTCTCTGCTTCGCCCTTCACAACCAGGTATTCTCCCTTAGGAAATTGGATCACTCTCGTTGCTTCTGGCAGAGATTCTTCTGTCATGACGCCAGCATAATGCATCATTTTGTTATTTACTGCTTCATTTACAGCAAAAATATAATCATTAGTAGCAAGGGACTTTAATGTGTCCAGGCTTCCATCCTCCCTCACGGTGGACCAAAAATCCGCCTTCTCTTTGTTGATGCCAGCATAGTCTGTGTAGTCGCTCTTAAGCTCCGTACCAATACCTAAAACGATAAAACTGTCTTTTTCTTCAAAATGATAATTACTCATTGCTACACCATCCTCTTTTAATTTTCAATTGATTTGTGTTTTCACTTGATGGGTTTATAATAACCTTAAATCATGTCAGAATATGATACTGTTTAGGGGGCCCAATGAAAAAAGTAGAACGCATTAATATCATCACGAGGTATATCAATAACCGAGCGCACTTTACCATTTCTGAAATCATGCGAGAATTTAATATTTCGCGTTCGACAGCCATTCGAGATATCAGAGAAATTGAAGCGATGGGAATGCCACTAGTCGCTGAAGTTGGGCGCGACGGGGGTTATTTTGTCATGAACAACTCCCTTCTGCCTACGGTCCGGTTTACCGATAATGAAATCAAAGCGTTATTCATTGCCTTTATGGCGACAAGAAATCAACAGCTTCCTTATCTGAAGAGTCGTCAATCTTTGGCTGAAAAATTGTTGGGCCTTATCTCAGAGAATCAGCAAGATGACCTTGTGCATCTGAATCAAATATTGCTTTTTGAGGGGACCAATCCCCATAATCCAGACTTGTTAGATCTGTCAGACCTGCCCCACCCTACCTTGGAGAAACTCATCCAAATTTTGCTTATCGAACGTTATTTGTTAGTTACTGTCCAAGAAGAGAAAAAAACAAAGTCCTATCCCATCGTGCTCTTACACCTTCATCATCAAAAAGGCCATTGGATCATTGAAGGTTTTGACTTGGAGGAAGAAAATAGACGAATCATATCTGTCGACAACCTCATCCGTGTAGAAGCATACCCAACGAAAAACAGACGGAGTACGAAAAAGATTGTAGAACAACTAAAACGAAATGCGCAGGAAGAGGTCATCAACCTTGTTCTGGAACTTGGCCCAAAGGCGATTGCCCAATATAAAAAGTACCATCCTTTAAAGTTTTCAATTGCCTATACGAATCCGTACCAAACTACAGCCCTTCTAAAGGCATTTATGAACGTTCATAACATAGACGAATTAACTGAAATCACCAATTGGTTGCTTTTTCTAGGCGAAGATATCAAAGTCAAGGAAGTTCCGGAGGAAGTCCTGAACGCTGTACAAGAGAGATTAAACCTATACCAGTTGAAGCAGTGAGCGCTCAGTACGAAAAACCAAAAAAAGCCGCTATGTTAGCGACTTGTAATGGAATCATATTCATTATGCCTCACGCCTCACGCCAATCCTTGGCGAGCTGTTCCTTCTATATTAAAAGTCAGCATTAGACTGGGCATGATTAGGTGTATGCTGCGAGATTTTTTTAACGAGTAGAAAATAAGTAACAATGGCAATGACACTGGTCATTAACAAAGTGAGTCCTAACGGGACGGCAGTGTCCTCACCTGCGATCCCGACCAGAGGAGCAACCAATGCACCCAGTAGAAAAGGAACAACGCCGAGCAGTGCTGCAGCACTTCCGGCCATCTTAGCTTGACTTTCCATAGCCAATGGGAATGCAGCTGTAGACGTAATACCGATTGAGCAAACGAAGAAGAACAATGGAATGACCAAAGCGAAAAGTGGACCATGAACCAAAGTTACCACCAAAGCCGCGACACTTGCTATTAAAGCAAGCCATAGCCCGGATAGTAGAAGCGTTTGCTCAGGGA
The DNA here is from genome assembly GCF_055687625.1 of Paenibacillus sp. CB74. Classification (NCBI taxonomy): domain Bacteria; kingdom Bacillati; phylum Bacillota; class Bacilli; order Caryophanales; family Paenibacillaceae; genus Paenibacillus; species Paenibacillus sp. CB74. Next base: position 1,854,736 of record NZ_CM146009.1, read on the forward strand.
TACGTTTGGCCAATCGACCCACAATTTGAGAACCGATGATCAAGCTGATTCCATTCGAAGCAAACAATATAGCAAATACTGTGGGCGTAACACCATATATATTTTGGTAAATAAAAGGTGTTCCTGCTACATAAGCAAAGACCCCTGCCGTCATGATTCCCTGTGCGAGCATATAGCCAACAAACGTGCGGTCACGCATAAGCATTCTGTAATTACCCAATTGCTGTTTGAAGTCGGGAACCATACGTCTTTCGGCCGGGTGTGTTTCTTTTAAGCTCCACTTGGTCATGATCAATAAGAAAACTCCCAGGAATGAAAGCGAGATAAACACGCCAATCCATGTCGTGAAGGAAAGAATGCCACTTCCCGCAATCGGTGCTGCCAAAGGCCCCAAATTCCCTACAAGCAACAGCAAAGAGAAAAATTTAGTGAGTTCATGTCCACTATATAGATCTCTAGCTATCGCACGGGAAATGACAATTCCTGCTGATGCGGCAAATCCTTGCGTGAAACGAAACAAAATTAATAGTCCGATATTCGGAGCAAACGCACATGCCAAGGAACAAATAATGTAGGCTGCCATGCAGATCAACAATGGTCTCCGTCTACCGTACGCATCACTCAAAGGACCCATCACGAGTTGTCCTACACCTAGTCCTAACAAACAAGCAGTAAGACTAAATTGTACAAGTGATGCCGTTGTATTCATATTTTGTGCAATCTCCGGGAAAGCCGGTAAATACATATCAATCGTAAATGGACCTAATGTAGAAAATAAACCTAGTAGTATTGCGAGTCCAAAAACATTCCAATTCGTGCTCTTCGCCATGATAAATAAAATCTCCAATTCCTCATATAATTTTGCAAGCCTAATCGGAGTATAAGACATAGAGTTAACTGTAGGTCAAGTCTTGAGGTTACTAAAACAAAAAAAGCCGCTAATTAAGCGACTTTGGATGGAAGATTATTAAATTGTGTAACACTAATTAGAACCATTCGGAGGAATATTCCGGGATTGTTTGTTTCAGACACTATGTTTTTTTCGACAAACACTAATGATCGAAGGAGATAAAGGATTGAACGGTGTTTTATCCCAGTCCGAATATTAATGTTTGATCCAATCACGGAACGTGACCCAGTGCATAATCTTGTGACTTGTATCATACGTCTGTGTACCTGATACCTTGACTGTAATTCCATCTTTGTCAATAAACTCTCCCCAGGTGCTTTCCTCTTCGTTGGATAAATCGGTCCTTCATTATACCGGTTATTTCTAACTCTTACATAATCGCATGTACCCGATTATGTAATTTTGAATTTAAGTAGAGTATAGTAAGAGTGTTCAAAATATACTCTAGGAGGCTGCAGCCATGTCACAAAATATCTGGATTAACCTGCCGGTGAAAGACGTTGTGAAATCCACTACCTTTTTCAATGAGATTGGATTCCATGGGAAGAATGTTGGTAACGAGAGAGCCCAGCTTGTCATTGGCCAAACAACGATCATGCTGTTTCCAGATGCAGCGTTTGAGAAATTTACAGGTTCAAAAATCACAGATACTTCTCACAGCGCAGAAGTTATATTTTCCATTGGTGCTGACAGCAAAGAGGAAGTTGATGCTTTTATTCGAAAAGTAGAGATTGCCGGAGGAACCATCTTTGGCAAGCCGGGTGAAACGGATGGCTGGATGTATGGCGCAGGATTTGCCGACCTGGACGGTCACCGATGGAACCTGCTGTATATGGATGAGAGCAAAATGCCGAAGGGTAATTAAATTGTCGGTAACCTTTTTAAAATCACTGGCGTTGCAGCTTCCGATAGAATCATCATCTTGATCCTCGAACAACAAAGAATGATAACACCAACTAACCACTGTTTTAGCAGGTTGTTGTTATCATTCTTTGTTATTTTACCTATCTAATTACCACTCAGTAATCCTCGTTACTGTCTCCATTGCTTCACACACCTACTTCTCCTGCTCCTTGACCACTTGTTCGATCCCCAACAATATAAGCTTCAAGCCGAACTCGAACGCTCCGTCCGTTCCCATCACCTCAAACATACCGCTCTTATACATCCTGCTGAATATTCCAGCTTCCTTCTCACTCATGGCGTCCAGAAGGTGAATCATCTCTTCACCCTGAAGTTCCTCGTTGTCCTTAACAACAGCAGAGATATTACGCTGATGCTGGTAATTGTCCAGAACGAAGTAAAACACATAGTTCACAAGCGTGAGCACGGCCTGTAGTTTTTGTTCTTGCTCTAGTGGCGTCGATTCCATGCAGAGCAATATGCGGTTGGTGAACCGGATCATGTCCGGTTCGTGGGGTAGTGTCATCATCATGAGCTGGGTAGAACACGGGTATCGGCTGAGTACATTCCGTACAGTTATCGCAAGCCCTTCCATCTGTTCCTTCCAGTTCCCATCAGTCTGAAATTCATCCAAAATAATTTTGGATATCTGGTTGGCTAACCGTTGGTAAAGTGCCTGCTTGCTCTTGAAGTACCAATATAGAGATGGAGCCTGAATGCCCAGCTTGTCTGCCAAACGCCTCATGCTGAATTTTTCAATGCCCTCTTCTCCCAAAAGCTCCCATGAGGTTTCCAAAATCTTATCTTCCGAAATCTGAGGCTGTTGTTTTTTCATCGTTATCCGCCCTTTAATCTAACAGTGTAAGTTTATGCTTTACAGGTTCATAAGTTCATGATAACATCTAACACTGTAAGGTTCAATCTAACGGTGTCAGATTAAATCAAAAATTAATGATGAAAGTAGTGATCCACATGGATGCAGAAAACCTCCATTACTTTGAAAAAGCACCAATCGCCAAAGCTGTAGCTCACTTCGCTATCCCGATGATGCTGGGCACGTCAATGAGTGTCATCTATTCCATCTTGAATGCCTATTTCCTTGGTACATTGGGCAATACGGCCATGTTAACCGCGCTCGCCCTAACGTTGCCATTATTCGCAGTAATTATGGCGCTAGGCAACTTAATAGGCATAGGTAGCGGCACATTCATCTCTCGTTTGTTGGGTGAGAAAAAAGTGGATGATCTGAAGCATGTCTCTTCATTTGCCTTTTACAGCAGTTTAGTTCTTGGACTTATCGTACTAGCTGTTGGTCTCCCTTTGATCGGGCCTATTGTTCATGGGCTGGGGGCAACGCCCGACTCCTTCGGATTTACGAAAGAATATGTCACGATCATGCTTATCGGTTCTCCATTTGTCATCTTGTTTTTCACGTTGGAGAATATCGTGCGCTCAGAAGGTTCAGCAATCACGTCAATGATCGGCATGATGCTCAGTGTTGTGGTGAATATTATTCTTGATGCGCTATTCATCTTTGTGTTCCATTGGGGCGTGATTGGTGTCGCATCTGCAACAGTCATCTCCAACATGGTTGCAAGTGCATTCTACGCTTTCCAGATCAGTTATAAGAGCTCGTTCTTAACTGTCTCCTTGAAATGGTTCAAGGTTACCAAGGAGATTGTGAGCAATGTGTTCAAAATCGGAGTTCCCGTCTTTGTTATGAGTGTTTTCTTGGGTGCCATGTCGCTTATTCTTAACCTTTTTCTTGTCGAATATGGGGATCAGGCCATTGCAGGGTATGGGATTTCATCGCGTTTGTTGCAGTTTCCTGAGTTTATTCTGATGGGTCTGTGCGAGGGAGTCGTGCCGTTGATTGCCTTCTCATTTACAGCGAACAAATTACGCATGAAACAAACCATTGGATTCACGATTAAAACGATTCTGGCCCTGGCTGTCTTGTTCGGCGTTATCGTTTATCTGATTTCTGACCACTTGATTGGTTTATTTACGACTGATCCACAATTAATTGAAATGGGTAGCTACATTCTCCATGTGACCTTCTTATCCTTGTTTATTACAGGATTAACTTCGTTGTTTATTGGAATTTTCCAAGCTACAGCCCAAGGAACTGCCGCTTTTGTGATGTCCATCATTCAAGGAATTACGCTGATTCCTGTATTGTATATCGCGAATCAACTGAATGGATTTCATGGAGTGATCTGGTCACTTGTTATTGCGGATGCCGTCGCGTTTCTTGTAGGGGCCATCATGTTATATGCTTTGCGAACCAAATTACAGCCGGATATGGCACAATTGGTTCAGTAAATTTGCTGCTTGTATCAGAAAAAACCACGGTACCCATTTCGGTACCGTAGTTCAATAATGATCAATCTCTAATGGAGTTGTTTCATGTAAGATTTGAACTCTTCAGCGATCTCTTTATATTTCGTATGATGCAGGTAATGTGAACCTTCCATCGGGATCATCTTGCCCTGTGCAGACTGTTTCGCTTGCTCTTCGTGCAGCGGAATCCATTGTGGATTATGCTCGTTATTGGATTGAACGAATAGAAGCATTGGCATATCACGAGGGTAAGTGAGGTTTTCTCCATTTTTGAAATTGGAACCCAAGTGTTCCAGCTCATTGATCATTGTCGGATTAGTTGAGACTTGATTCGAGATCAACCTCATCTGTTCTCTGGTATGTTCGTCGTATGCAAGTGATGCATCTGAATCACCGCTTACTTTTGCAACTACTCTCATCAGCCCTGATTGTTTAAGAAATTTCATTAAGTTCAAAGGTAATTTAACATCCATCCCAGGTTGATTCGGAACACTGCTGTCGATCCCGACAAAAGCGGAAACTTCATCCGGATACGTGTTCACATACGTCGCTGCGTATAGTCCCGTGATGGAATGGCCCATCAAAATGTAGCGGTTAATCCCAAGCTGTTGTATAGCTTCATGAACTTCACTGACGATATTCTCCGTTGTTCTCTCCGAATCGGTTTGGTCACTTAATCCATAACCGAAAGGTTCGATTGCTACAACTCTGTAATCAGAAGTTAATTCATCGATTAACAATTTGAAGTCAATCACTGGTGATGGGGTTCCTTGCCCAGGCAAAAGCACAATCGTTTGTTCACCGCTGCCTTGAATGGATACATTCATTTTTTTTCCATCGACATTAACATATTGGCCATATGATTCAATTTTCTTTTTCTCAATCCCATTACTGATGGTATGAACAACAAACGTGATACCCATAAACAGCACCACTGCGCCGATAATACCACCCATTATTTTCAACCATAGCTTCCGTCTTTTACGCCCCTTAGTCCCCGTTATTGTTGTATCTTCTGTTTTTCCCACATCCATCTTCTCCTGTCTCTATATCTGTAGAGCCGCTCTTGCAGCATAGATATAGTGTAACCACGTAAGATGTCCCCTTCGTGACGGGAATATGAACGGAATATGAACTGCAAAAAAAGAGAACTGCTTGTTAGAGCAGTTCTCTTTAGGGTTTAGACCATTTTTAGTGGTCCAGGAATACAAGCTGAATGAAGAACAATACTGCAAAGATATAGAAGATTGGATGAACATCTTTACCTTTGCCACGAAGCAACTTGAGTACTGGATAGAAGATAAAGCCTACGCCAATCCCTGTTGCAATACTATGCGTGAGCGGAGTAAGGATGATAATCAGGAAGGCAGGAAATGCTTCTTCGAGATCATCCCATTTGATTTTGCTGATAACGTTAATCATAAAGTAGCCAACAATGATCAGTGCCGGAGAAGTGATCGCCGGAATGCTTGAAATTACACTTACGATCGGTGTGAAGAACAACGTCAGAGCAAGAAGCACACTTACCGTTACCGCCGTCAGTCCCGTTCTTCCTCCTGCAGCCACCCCTGTGCTCGACTCGATGTAAGCTGAGGTTGGGCTTGTTCCGAGCAAAGCGCCACTGGTTGTTCCTACGGCATCTGCCAATAGTGCGCCACGCGAGCGTGGAAATTTACCTTCCTTCAGCAATCCTGCTTGTTCGGCAACGCCGAGCATCGTGCCCGTCGTATCAAACAGTGTGATTAGCAGGAACGTAAATATGATTGTATACAAGCCATTCGAGAATACACCTGCCAGATCCAGTTGCAAAGCCGTTGACGTAAGACCTTGCGGCATGGATACAATGGATTCCGGCATTTGGAATAGTCCCATGATCCAGGAAAGTATCGCTGTAACCACCATGCCGATGAACAGGTAACCCTTCACTTTGTAAGCCATCAGCACAACGGTAATAATCAATCCGATAATAGTCAGATAAGCCATTGGCTCGGCCAGGTTGCCGATTGTAATCAAATTCGATTCCGAATCGGCAATAATGCCGGCATTTTGAAGACCTACCGTTGTAATAAACAATCCGATCCCTGCTGTTATGGCATGTTTTAAGCTTGCAGGAATGGCATCTAGCAACATGTAACGGAATGAAGTAAGTGATAAAATAATAAACAAAATCCCTGCGATAAATACCGCTCCCAGTGCAACCTGCCAAGACACGCCATACCCGGCAACGACGCTATATGCAAAGAATGCGTTCAGTCCCATACCCGGCGCGATGACGATGGGATAATTGGACCATATGCCCATAATCAGGGTTCCGACAATACTTGCCAGTACCGTTGCTATGAATACTCCGTTAAAGTCCATGCCCGTGCTGCTAAGTATACCTGGGTTTACGATCACTATGTATACCATTGTAAAGAATGTTGTAATCCCCGCGATAATCTCTGTGGGAATGCTCGTACCTCTTTCTTTTAGTTTGAACCAATTGTCCATGCTAAAGCCAGCCTCCAACTTTCAATTTATACTCCAAGCTAAAAACAAAAAATCCTAATCTTCATATAGGATTGTATTATTAACGCTCCCATATTCGTCGTTAGGATTAAAGATTTAACAGCTATGCTCTATACGAAACATAAAAACGAAACATAAAGATACTCATCTCTGTTTTAACCTGAAGTCCATTTCGTATTCTAATTAAAATAACATGCAATGTCAACGATTTGATAATTTGTTCACAGTTATTTACGAACTATATCTGCACTATATCTTATGTTCATTCGTTTTTAGGACAATGTGTATACACTTAGCACTCCATGTTTACAACGTATAAAAAGACTGCCAGCAATGTTCACTGGCAGTCTTTCGTTTAATTCGTAGTAGGTTTCTCTTCATACTCGCTGGATAATTCTTTTAGCGATTTGATTTTACCATGGGGATGCTGTTCTTGCTTTCGTGACTTCCAGGCAGCTTCTTTTCGTTTCTTCTGGTCAGCCATAAAAGAGATCCTCCTCTGGAAACTGAGATGTGTACTACCTCTTTATGATGTCACTATAAGGCAACTTTATTCTACGTTTTTAGCTACTAAGAGGATGAGAGTAGAAGCTAATTGGCAGGACCCAGATTAATCAAGCTGACATCGGACAAAGAGACAGTTGTGTTACCGTCTTCTGCGCCGTCGATGTTACCCAGATCAAATGAGATGCGAGTATTCGCATAGCTGGCTTCTGTTGCATCAAATGTAAACGTGAACTCCTGTTCTTCTGGAGTCAAATCAACTCGTGCCCCAAAGAATCCATGCCATTCATAGTTGGCAGCTGCGTCGACCCATCCAATTCCCAAACCCACTTTTCTGGACTTCTCTGCTTTGGCTTTAAACGTTAATTTGTATTTAAAACCTTGCTGTATGCCAAATCCTTCATTGATGACTTGACGATCCCAGGGGTTCTGTCCAGCATTACCAATCTTGGCAAGAAGCTGTTGATTGCTAACTTGCATCTCAAGATCAGCTGCATTACCATCCGCGTAGGTAAACCAACTGTCTTTACCTTTGGAGAAGTCTCCATTGGAAATAAGATTAACATGAGCTGGTTGCCCTCCTTGATCTGCATTCGGATTAACTTCATATAACTGAATGTTATGGATGTTAATCGAGTGTTCACCTGCAGGTAACGGATATCCTAGTCCGAATGCAAGTACGGCTGCCGAATCAGAAGTATCTCCCATGGTGACGGTATAACTATACGACTGTGGATCAGAAGTTAATTCCACTTCTTCTTCGAAATACTTCACAAAATCCCCTGCATTCTGAGAAAGGACCGCTTGCATAGATTTAGGACTGGAAGCAGATGCCTCGAAGGTAAGTCGATATGATTTATTTGCATCCAGTTCGATCTCACCTTGTTGCAGCAATGCATCCCACCAATGTTCACTTGTACCAGGCAAGTTGATCGTTAATCCTTCGCCCTCTTCATGTGAAGCTGTCAGATCATTAGGAATTAGCTCCCAATGATTCAGATCTGCTGTAAGCTGGCTGTTTTGAACTTTGTTTAGTGAGATATCCACCCAACGGGTATTATAATTTGCTCCTTCAAAATTCACATAATAGGATTTGTCTTCTGCCAAGTTGACCCCTGGGAAATACACGGTTTTGTACGTTTGCCATCCCCCTGTGTCTCCGAGATTCACTTCGGACTGAGCAACGATTGTACCTTGTTCATCCTGAATGCTGAATCGTACTTCAGAATCACTTTTACCACTGGCCATTCGGGCAGAGAGTACATATTCCCCCTCTTGGGCTACATCGATTTTATATTGCAACAGATCTCCCTGATCCATGTAGCTGACGTGTTTGCCGCCTTCGACGGAGTCCTCCAGTTGCAAACCTTGCATCATCCAGGCTTCGGTTGCAGGGATATGTGCGTAGCCATTCACGGACAGCGGTTTGCCTCGTTTGGTCAGACGCACATTGTCCACATATACCTTGCCGTTGGAACTTCCGAATAACAGTCTAAGTTCTGATTGTGCGATTGCTGGCCCATCTCCAACGATGATCTCTCCGGTATACGTTTTCATTTCTTGGCTCAATGAGAGGTTTTGTCTTTGATGAACCTGCACCGTATGCCCATTACTGCTGACAAGATCGATATCCATACTTCGTGGTGAATCTGCCTTGGCATCAAAGGAGAATCCATACGTTGAATTCGCCTCCAGTTGCAACTCCGGTTGGTTCACCGAAACCTGTTGTGGTTCACCATTTGTCTGCGTAACATCAACAACCAGTTGACGCTCCATAATCGGGAATTTCAAGAAGTTATTCACGCTGATTTTGGCTTCAGCATTTTCCTGAACACTGGTGGTCCAGAAACCGAGACGTTCCTTGCCTTGATCAAATGTACCATTGTAGATGAAATTGCCATCAGGCAGTGTATTTCGTTCTACAACTAATGAATCAGCCTCACCCACTTCAATCAGTCGAACATTGGCAAGCCAAACGGTTTTATCATCCAATCCCAAATTAAATTCGAATCTGGCATTATTATCTGATCCATCCCGCATATTGAAGGTATAGTCATAGGGTTGCCAATCAGTCGTGAGTTCAAAGGTGTTCTCACCCGAATAATTCGTCCAACTTTTTTCGAATTGGTTCACTTTGGACATAATCGTGCGGTTAGCAGAAGCCTTCGCATCAAACTGTATCTTGTACTTTTTGTTTTTCTTCATGTACATGGGCATTTGAGTAAGTTGAACCGAATAGTTCTCAGTCCCTGATGCATCAATACTAACTTGTGCTGCTTTGCCTTTCTGCTCATCCTCTACAACTTGCACACTGCCCGCTCCGTCAGCATTCGTAATAAATTTCCACTGCAGAGGCACTCCATTTTCTTCAGACCCTTCCGTAAAACGATCATTGTAGATTAGATTGCCATCGGCTTGTGGTTCACGCTGTTGTACAGGCTCGATGGGATTGGTTGTTACATCAGGCCATGTGTTGAGATTCTTATAAGAGTACACACGTACAAAATCAACATTCATCGTTTCAGAAGTGAAGTCGCTCTCGGGGGAACCCGGCCAGTCTCCGCCAATTGCCAGATTCAGAATCAGATAGAATGGACGATCGAATGGTGCAGGGAACGTATAATACTCAGGTTGGCCCGCGGCCTTGGTTTGCCAGTTAGTCACTTCATGATGCAGTTTACCGTCTACATAAAAGCGGATCATGCCCGGCAACCATTCCACCTGGAAATCATGATAATCGTCAGCAAACGTTTCTCCCTCCGGAAGAGTAAGGCTTCCCTGATCATGTCCATGGGAACCATCAGGCTTCACACTATCATAGTGCAATGTGCTATATACCTTGTTATTACTCTCATTGCCACCAATGAGCTCCATAATGTCGATCTCACCAGATGCTGGCCATCCGCCATAATGTGCTTCATCCGTAGGCATCATCCAGATGGCAGGCCACATGCCTTTTTCAATAGGAAGCTTCGCACGTACTACCACTTTCCCGTAGGTCCAGTCGCCTTTTCCCATAGAGATCAGTTTGCCGGAGCTGTAATCCTTACCATTTTTCGGACCTTTTTTCGCTTCAATCTGTAACACGCTTCGGTTCTGATCTTTCGTAATACGAGTGTTATCCGGGCTGTAATACTGCATTTCATTATTATAAACCAGACCTGTATCCTGCACGGTCCATTTGGAGGCATCAATCGCAGGCCCGTTGAACTCATCATTCCAGACCAGTTCCCATTGATCATGCGGAATCGTTGTAGCAGGCACCGGTTTTTCACCCGCAGGATTGCTTGGTGTCGATGGGTTGGATGGTGTTTGCCCTCCTGGAGCAGATTGCGTTGGCGTGTTTGCCACACTCGTAGAATCCCCAGGCTGTGACGATGCAGGTTGCTGAACTTCCCCTGCCATGGATGTACGCAAACCTTGTTTCACTTTCTCTCCATTAATAACAACATCATTCGCATCAACACTTAATTGTTGAATCGTACCTTTGGTATCCACTCGGGTCTGAGTCGCTTCTGCATGAATATTCATAGAATTAATGAGGCTGTCTGAAGAGATTTCCAGAATGGATTTTTGCATGACATGCAGATCCTGAATGTTACTTTCTCCCGCAATGGTAACTCTGACGGGTTCACCCCGTTTGTCAACGACCACTCGATTCAACTTGGAGTTGCTAATGTCGATGGAATGACTGCCTCCGCCTTTAATAATGACACTTCCTGTAACGGTTACGCCTTGGAGCACCACAGAACCCTCACCTATTCCTTCTGCCAGCAGAAGATTTCCATTGACGATCATATTTTTTAACGTGACATCCGTCGATTTAATAATCAAGTTGCCATCCACCCGGGACTCATATATACCAGGAGCACTTTTCAGATCGGTAATCATCGCCGACAACATGGCTGCTGTCTCTGCTCGAGTAATCGGAGATTTCGGATTTAATTTACCTTGGAAGCCATTTAAAATATTTTCTTTCACCAGATAGGTAAGCGCTTTCTTTGCATAACTGGAAATATCATCTGCATCCTGAAATTCCAATCGTTCATTATCTTCACTTGTAACCGTTGAAAGCTGAAACGCTCGATCTACCATAACTGCTGCATCTTGGCGGGTAATCGGTTGTTTCGGTGAGAGATGTTCACGGTCTGTGCCTTCGATGATGCCGGAACCATTCGCTCGTACCATTACGTCATAGTACCAATCGTCTGAAGTCATATCCGCATACGAATCAATCGTCGCTTTCCCCGTGAAACCAAAGGCCCGATCCAAAATCATAACGAATTCAGCTCGGCTAATTTCCTGATTAGGCTTGAATGTACCGTTCGTATAACCTTTCAATACATTCAACTCTTGCAACCGTGTAACTGCAGATTGTGACCAATGCCCGGTGAGGTCTGTATAGGGAACAGAGGAGTGCAGGCTTTTCGCCTGCACATTTCCCACCTCCGCTTGACCCTTTACACTTTCTGCTCCAGCAGTTGCTGGATAAACAAGTGAAGCCATTAAACTTGATGCGACCAACCATGCCAGTCCTCTTCTCATCGTACTTCCTCCCTCAGCTAGTTATCCTTGCATAGTCTAGCTATTCCTTGACTGCTCCAATAACAATTCCCTTTACGAAGAAACGTTGTAAAAACGGGTATACCATCAGAATCGGAAGCGCACCGATAAAGATCTGTGCTGCGCGTACGGTCCGCTGCGAGATATTCTCCAACATGGAAGGATCCACGTTGATTTTGCTGAGATCTTGCTGAACAATAATAGTCTGTAACAGAGAAGCAAGCGGATAGTTTTTAATATCAGACATGTAGATCATTCCGTCGAACCAGGAGTTCCACTGATACACCATTGTAAACAAAGACAAGGTTGCGATCGCCGGAAGCGACAGTGGAACGTAGACCAGAATCAACGTTTTGATATGACCTGCTCCATCCAGATAGGCTGCTTCTTCAAGTTCTTTCGGCAGACCACGGAAGAAGTTCATCATCAGAATGACGTTCCACACGGACAGCGCGCCGGGCAGAATAAGCGCCCAGATCGTATTCATCAGACCAAGCTTCTGAATCAGAATGTAACTGGGAATCAGACCGCCGCTGAACAAAATGGTGAATACAAAGAACCATGTATACAACGAGCGACCTTTAAAGCTGATATCTTCCTTCGACAACGGAAATGCGGTAATGAGCATGATGACCATACCGATGATCGTGGCAAGCACAGTCCGTTTAAGAGACACCAGAAGCGAGTTGATAAAATTTGAATTTCCGAAAGTTTTCACATAAGCGTCCGTTGTGAAACCAATGGGCCAGAAGCTGACCAGATTCGATGATGCCGGCGCCATACTGCTGAATGAAACAGCCAATATATGAATAATTGGTAAAATGCAGAGTAACGATAATATCCCAAGAAAAGTATAGTTAGCGATGCTAAATATGCGGTATCCTTTTGTTTTATAATACAAGCCCTTTTCTCCTCTCTAGAAAACTCGATAATTAGCCAGTTTGTAAGCCATTCTGTACGATATAACAATCAAAATGGTAGCTACCACTGATTTGAATAACCCCACTGCTGTGGCAAAACTCATCTTCCCGTTCAAGATCCCGAGTCGATATACAAAGGTGTCAATGATGTCGCCTTTGTCATACACAAGTGGATTGTACAAGTTGAACACCTGATCAAATCCGGCGTTCAGGATATTGCCGATAGAGAGCGTCATCAATACAATTGTGATTGGCATCAATGCTGGAATTGTAATGTGCAGCGTCTGTTTGAAGCGGTTGGCCCCATCCACCTCGGCAGCCTCGTAGAGCGCAGGATTGATTCCGGATAGAGAAGCCAGAAATACGATCGTACCAAAACCAAATTCTTTCCAGACATCGCTGACGATTAGCGTAATACGGAACCATGTGCCATCTCCCAGGAAGAAGATCGGTTCTCCTCCAAAGGCTACGACAAGCTGGTTCACCATGCCGCCCTGAGGAGACAGGATGTCGAGCAGAATCCCACCGAGAATAACCCATGACAGGAAATGTGGCAGATACACAAGCGTTTGACTCACTCTTTTGAATGCCGTCAAGCGAACTTCATTGAGCAAAATGGCAAACAAAAATGGGGCGAACAGTCCCGCGATGATTTTGAAAAATGCAATGACTAGTGTATTCCAGATCACCTGACCTACATCCGGATATAAGAATAAATATCTAAAATTGTCCCAACCAACCCATTTGGATTCAGAAAATCCCAAGTAAGGCTTAAAATCCTGAAAAGCAATTACAATGCCGCCCATCGGTATGTACTGAAACACCAGTGCCAGCAATACGGCTGGTACGAGCATCATATGCAAGGTCCAATTCCGTTGCATATTCCAGCGCTGTTTGACCCTGGTGGAGCGCCGTTTATGCGGCGTTTCTAACGTATGTTCCTTCACTCCTGCATCCCCCATGTTCTAAAATTTATATTTTACAAGTCATCGTGAACTTGTATATTAAAATTATAGCAATGGAAATTTGCGATCTATATCCTAATATTGCAACAACGATATCACTATTTTAATGAGATTAAGGAGGTTGAACTTTGCTCACACGCATGAATGTCTTTACCAAAATTACATTGTTGTTTGTGATGCTGCTTATTTTGGTATTGTTTCTCTACACGTACTCGAACCGGGAAAGCGTACGAGTTATCGAACATGAGATTCAGAACAACACGATGAATCATCTTTCGACATTTGCGGATTCAGTAGAATCCAATATATACCAATTGTCATTATATGGGATGTCTATTGGACAAGATTCCAGTATTCAGGAATATCAACGTCCCGACTACAAGGACATACCTTATGAACGTGTAAAAGTCGGAAGCGCCATTCTGGAGAAGATGAATCTGTATAACGCAGCGAGTAAATGGCACTCGACGATTACGCTGTACTTCCCCCGGATGAAGAAAGTGATATCAACGGATTATTATGCCTATATTCCCTATAGGGATAACGAATTCACGGAGCCGCTGTCCCAGTCGTGGACCTATGCCGATCATCAGTTTATCTGGTATACGACCGATCCAACGACAGCGATGGCGAAACCCGGCAAAGCTCGGTTAATTACCAAAATCAGTTTTCCGGATTACCATTTAACCGCACTGCTGAATCAAAACAAGTTAAACAACAAGGGTGATCCGTTTATGTTCCACCCGGATTATGGTTTAATCAGTAATAGCTCCGGAAAGGATACCTTGAAGGCCATCCTGCCCTCTCTGAAAGAAGCAGATCTGAAAACCAGTGGTGGATTCAGCACAACGTTGAACAAGACGGAATATTACGTCTCTTACATTCAATCCAAGAGCCTTGGCTGGTACTATGTTGACTATGTTCCCATGCAGCAAATATTAAAACCGATTACGAGCAGCCGGAATCTCTTTTACGCTTCAATTGCGGTTCTGATCGTGATGAGTGTTGTTGTGCTGTATACACTCTATCGCAGTGTGCAACTTCCACTTCTACAGTTAGTGAAAGGAACGAATCGTTTATCCACCGGGGATTTTTCCGTTCGGTTGCATCATACGGCGAGGAATGAATTTAGTCTTTTATTTGCACGTTTCAACATCATGGCACAACGAATTCAAGAGTTAATCGAGAATGTATACGAGGAAAAATTGAGAAGTCGCGAAGCCACGCTTAAACAGCTTCAATCGCAGATTAATCCGCATTTTCTCTATAACTGTCTCTTCTATATCAAGAACATGGCCCGAATGAAAAATGAGAAAGCTGTGGTAGCCATGGCACTTAATCTGGGAGAGTATTACCGATACATAACCAGGTCTGAAAAGGATCAAGCCACGCTTCGGGAAGAGTTGACGATGGTCAAAAATTATTTGGAAATTCAGTCACTGCGATTGGAACGAATGCATTTTACAATCGACGTCCCCCATGCTATTTTGGATAAAACAGTTCCCAGACTGACCCTTCAGCCTATTATTGAGAACGCTATTATTCATGGTTTGGAACCCAGATCCGAGAATGGTGAGATCAAAATTTATGCCGATTGCGAGAATGATGTGTACACGATTACAGTGGAGGATAGCGGGCTTGGCATGTCTGATGAACAGCTTGAACAATTAAGGAATAATCTTACCAAACCTCTGGATGAGAACATGGGATGTGGCACATGGAATGTCCACCAACGCTTGTCTTTTCTCTATGGTGATGGATCAGGACTGGCCTATGATCATTCTGAATCAGGTGGGATCAAAGTTAACATCGTATGGCACGACAATACTAACAAGTAGGTGAGCAACTCATGCTGCAATTATTACTAGTGGACGATGAACGATCAGTCGTGGAAACGCTGGCCGAGACCATTCCGTGGGAAAGCTGCGGGATTGGCACAGTAC
Organism: Paenibacillus sp. CB74; assembly: GCF_055687625.1. NCBI lineage: Bacteria > Bacillati > Bacillota > Bacilli > Caryophanales > Paenibacillaceae > Paenibacillus > Paenibacillus sp. CB74. The sequence goes on from NZ_CM146009.1 coordinate 1,870,295, forward strand.
ATGAAGCCTTATCCGGTTCGGTAGCGTTGGAAATCATGGAAAACCACGACATTGACATTGTCATTACAGATATACGAATGCCCGAAATGTCAGGTATAGCGCTTATTACAGCGATTCATGAAAAATGGCCCCATGTACAGACGATTCTGTTATCAGGTCATGCTGATTTTGAATATGCAAAACAGGCTATCGCCCAGGAAAGCTTTGATTACTTGCTAAAACCGGTTAGCGATGAAGATCTTATTGAAACGGTCCAACGCCTCGTTCATCGAATTAAAGAAAAGTGGGAAACGGCAGCCTCCCATCAACGAGCTTTACACGCCTTTCAGGATCACCTGCCCTTGCTTCAATCCACAATGCTGCATGAATTGCTGACTGGAAAAGTCTATGATCCGAAGACACTGGCAGACAAGCTTGATCTGCTGGAGCTTCCCTACTCCATAGGTGAAGATCTGGGTATGCTGGTTATTCGCATGGAGAAACATCTATCTGAAATGGCACACGGTGACCTGGCCCTAATGGAATATGCGATATGTAATATCATTAGTGAAGTCATGCATAATCATTTCCATATCTGGCACACACGAGACGTTCACGATTACATTGTTGTTCTGGTTAGCATGAAGCACTCCACAACGATGAGCTATAACAGGAACGAGACACCTCAGACCCTGCTTGAGCAGTATGCTGCTCAGATTCAAACGAATGTTAAGTTATACTTGAAGGGTGCGATCTCGATTTCTGTCTCTAACTGGGGCAAGTTCCCTTACGAAATAGGGGAAATCTATGAGCGGGCCGTTATGTCCATGCGTAAACGGATGGGGCAAGTTCAAGGCTTGTTTGTCACAGCTTCCGATGAAACGGACGCCAATCCGCTTCATACGATCAGGTCACTTTATCAGCCGCCAACGTTGATCAGTCTATTGGAAGCTGGGCGGTTTGAGGATGTGGAACAAAAAATCAGGCATATTTTTGAGGAATTGCTGCATTCGAGTGAACATCATGATATTGCGGAGTCAACCATTGAGGTGTATTTTGCGCTTGCTGGTGCATTTGCGTACATCATTCATAAAAATGGTAAACAAATATCATCATTGATTCCAGCAGAGTCCAATCGTTATTTTCATGCTCCTAGCTATTCTACTGCACAGCAGTTGCAGGACTGGTCCATACGTACACTTTATTACATACGAGATGATGCCGAACAAGAGCTCAAAGACAATCACAGCACTATTGTACGCAGCGTCAAGAGTTTCGTAGACCTTCATCTGGCCGGAGATGTATCACTGCCTGCCATTGCTGACCATGTGCATCTGCATCCAGTATACCTGTCCAAGGTATATAAGGCGGAGACCGGTGAAGCACTTACTGCCTATGTATACCGATTAAGGATGGAGAAAGCAGCCTATCATTTGCGAACGTCAACTGCCAAGGTATTTGAAATTGCTGAACTTGTTGGTTACAACAATACCGCCTATTTCATACGAGTTTTCAAGAAATTTTATGATCTTACTCCTCAAGAATATCGGGAAAATCTGCCGGTTTAGGCAATACTCCGACCAGATTTTACGTTTTGCCAGACTCACCGTTTTTCCCGTTTTCATAGTGCATAGCAAAAGGCATTGCCGGAGTTCATATCCAGCAATGCCTTTTGTCTGCTTATGTGAGCACGATGCATCGAAGTAATACTCGCGTCTCAGTCCTCGTACTATTTTCCGCTTTTCACGGAATCATACCACTCGTTAACTTCTTTCGTAATCTGATCTCCGCCGGAAGACTTCCATTTCTCAACAAATGAGTCGAACGCATCCACAGAGGTTTTGCCATATACAATTTGAGAGAAGGTATCTTTCTCCATCTTCGTCAAAATATCATTGTTCATCTGCATCGTCATTGAAGGTGCACCGGTAAACATCTGATTGAACACGATATCTTTTTGATCCAATACAATTTTGGCTGCATCAAGCATAGGTGTAGGTACACCTGATTTGATTTTTTTCTCAAAAGGCGTTGTTGGTTCTTCACCACTTGCCAGCTTCGCGAGTGTTGTCATGCTCAAACTCGGAATACGCGCTCCATCAAAAGTTAACGTGTACTTCTCGGGAGCGTAACCGCCCGTTAGACTTGCATCAGTTGATGGTTTCCCATCGACCATAACCCAATCGTATCCTTCGGCAAATCCATGTTCGAACTCGTCGCCTTCTTTAGGATTTGCATAGTGATCAAAGAGATAGTTCTGATAGGTGAAAAAGGCTTCCGGATTTTTCATGTCTTTGTTAATCAGAACTACGCCGTTTCCATTCGACGTACCATGTCTCCCTGCCTGACCATTCGGACCGGAAGGAATCGGGTACGCTTTGTATTCAGCCTCAGGATTGTTTTTCTTCACATCCTCCAGTGGCCAGGATGGCATCCAGTGAGGACCTACCACAATACCTGCTTTTCCAGCAGTAAATTCTTCGGCTGCCTTTGTCTCGTCATACACACCGGCTTCTTCCGGGATATATCCTTTGCTCATCCAGCTTTGTAATTTGGCTAAAGCCTGTTTCGCACCGGGTGTCACGGAGCCGTATTCAAGTTTTCCATCTTCCGTCAGATTCCATTGGTTCGGCATGGTACCATAAGCGCCAAATACCCATCCGGCTTCTGACATCCAGGTGTTAAGCCAGTTCTTGAAGCCAATGGTCAATCCGTAGGTATCCTGCTTCCCATTGCCATCTGGATCTTGGTTCGTAAACGTTTCCATAATAACTTCAAGATCATCTATGGTTTTAGGTGCTTCCAGATTGAATTTCTTCATCCAGTCTTCACGGATCCACATGACAGGATCGCCGTTATAGGCATAGTCCAGAATGGGAATACCGATTCTTTTTCCATCTTGCATGTATGGATACCATACAGAAGGATCTTCGTTTACGGCTGCTTTCCATGTATCGCTTGCATATTGGTCAAACAACTCGCCAGCATCGACAAATTTTCCAGACTCAATCAATTCACGTACCAGATTGAACTCGCCGCGATACGAAATGATGTCAGGCATTTCAGCATTGGACGCCAGTGATAGGCGCAGCTTTGTCTCAAATGCATTATTGGTGGAAGGAGATATCCACTGGTTTTTCAGCTCAATACCGAGTTTCTCCTTGGCCCATTTGGTATGCACGTTGTTATCCTGATCCTCACCCGGCTTAAACTTCACATCTGGACCCCATGGCCGTAAATATGTAATAGATACGGGTGGATCATATTTCCCATCTTTGAGCTCCAACGTTGTCGCCGGTGCACTCGTTTCTGTCTGTTTGTCGTTTCCGTTGCTGCATCCGCTCAAGGCTGCTGATAGGGCCAATACACCGATCATGACCAAGCTGCCTACGCGTCTCTTTTTACTTGTGTCCAACTTCGTTCCCCCAGTCTATGTAATGTTGCTTACACGTTAATCATAATGAATGAATGATATTTATGCCCATACTAATATTGCAACATTTATTGCATTAATTTAGGATATTGGATATTGAATATATAGATTGAATAATTACAACACACTTGAAGACAGTAAAAAAGCAGCCGCTAAGGGCTGCTTCAGTCTGCTTAATTACTTGTATACTTAACCCAATCGTACTCTGCATACAGCGGATTGGCACCGTTGTAAGGACCGAGCCAGCTATCTACACCCGTTCCATTCCAGAGATTCATCATAATTTTACCCGGTGTTTTTGGAATATTACTGGTTGCCGTATGCTTCAGGACACCATCAACATACCATTTGATATGTCCCGGCTGCCAATCGAATGCATACGTATGGAAACCTTGGGATGCATCAAAACCCAGATTGATAATCTGCTCATGATTGCCAACACCATTGGTATAATAATTAAACTGCACTTTGGTGGTGTCCTTCCCTAAAAATTCGATATCAATTTCATCCCATTGGGTGCCATGTGAGGGACCTGTGTATGTGAAAAATGAGGAAACCACACCTGTGTTCTTCGCAGGTTTCATACTGACTTCATACAAGCCGTACCCATACGTATTCGTGGATCGGTACTCTCCGCAATCGAACTTGTTTTGTGCAGAACTGGTCAACCCAAGCTTAAGCTTTCCATCACTTGTGAAATTGACATTGTTAGCCCGCCAGGTACAGTTGAACATTCCCCCATTGGAATACCCATCCGCCTTTTGCCATGTGCTCGCGTTGAAATAGGTTAGTGGTTCCCAGAACACATAACCCGCGAAAGCGCTTACCGAAAAAAACAACGAAACAATACCTGTTACCGCCAAAGTATACCAAGACTTCCTCTTCATCATACACCTCCATGAATGATTCCAACATGTAAAAGTTAATATTACTGAGTGCAGGTCAATAAGGTAAAGAGAACTGCACTGCAACTAATAGATGGCGCTTACATGGTTGGTATTTCCATTTTATCTGGAAGCAGAGTGGTACACTATAGAAAATTCCAAAGCAGAGATATTCATTTTTTAATATATTGAAGCGCCTGCCCCTCAGCATCGAAGGAAGCAGGCGCTCTATAAATACCATTTACATGTAGCTCAACATTTTGATTTCTTTATTGACACTAGATCATTTCTATTGGGCTCCAGCCCGTACCAAAATGTCTTCTATTTCCTTAAAACCTCTCTTCTTTGCATGACTGAGCGGTGACACACCATCACGATCTGTTATGTTTACGTCTGCTCCATGCTCAATAAGTAATTGAATGGTCTCCTGCTGTTGTGCATTGCCATCGTTTAATATGATCGCTTCCAGAAGCGCTGTCCATCCCAATTGATTCACATGGTCCACATTCACTGAAGTTTGGGTCAGGAGTTCCCGTACCACCCCCACATATCCATGCTCCGAAGCCGGAATAAGTGCCGTTCCTCTATATCGATTCGTTATCGCTGGGTCTGCTCCCGCCTCGATCGTCAATTTCAAAATGTCCAAGTATCCTTCAGCGCCAGCATACAGGAATGGGTTATTCTTCATATCATCTAGTACATTTACATCTGCACCAGCTTCAATCAATATTTTTGCTGAGGCTAGATCGTTGTTATAATTTGCCATCATGGTAGCCGTTCTTCCGTTCTGATCCTGAGCATTGATATGGGCGCCCGCTTGAATCCATTTTTTAATACTTTCGTTATCTCTATCCTCTACCGCCTTGAACAACTGTTCTTCCAGTGAAGTCATGTTCTTCTCCTCCACATTCGAGTCGTTTTTCAACTCAGGTACACAGCCTTGCAAGATAAACATACTACTTATTAGTATAGCGATGATCAGCGACTTACTCATACTGCCTCCTTTACTCCAGGGTCAGGGTAACCGAAGAAGAGACGCTCCAATCCCCAACTGGGTTTATTGTATAGGTCGTACCTGGAGTCAGCTTTCCGTCATTCGTAATGTCGAATACACCTGTAGATCCTTTTCGACTTGAGTATTTATAGGTGGCTGTCAGAACTTCCCCGCTAGGTGCTGTTAACGTTACACCACGACCAGAGAACAGTTCATCTCCAGGATCTTGGGCAAGTGTAACTTCAATGGAGGACTTACTCACAGCCTGAGCGCTTGCAACCTCCAGCGCATCAAACGATTTTGCAGTGAATGAAGCATTTTCAAGGTTTGCCCAGTCTGAAGAAACGGTATATGTTACACCTGGTTTCAATACTTGACCTTCAGGCAAACGGAACTTCGGTTCTTGTTTGCCGTCTGTCGATTGTGTGAATGGCACATATCTTGCAATGATGGGCTCGCCGCCTTCTGGCGTAATTACAACTTGCCTTGCCTGCATGGAAGAGATGATTTGAAACGTTTTGCCTCCGGCTTGTTCTTGATCATTCAGCACGAACGCATTCGCGCCTCGACCACCGCTGTAAGCCGAGATAATGTAACCGTAATCGACGACTCCGTTCTCTTGCAATGCTTCAATCTCGAATGTATCATTCGTGACTTGACTAGCTGTGGTCATGTTTATTTTCGTGCTACTGCCTTCAAAGGAACCAGCATCTTGACCTTTGTAAGTAAGGCTGTACACTTCACGAGCATCTTGTACGGACGTTGGAACGATGTAAGTGGCAATCGAGCCTGTTTTCAAACGGGGCATATTGGTCAAGGTCAGTCCACCACTAAACGCAAAGTCCGATTGTGCCTTGGCAAAAGCTTCATCCGTTGCTGTCAGTGGTTTGTCAAACGTGACGATTAACGTAATGGCATTCAGCGATCTAACGCTCTGGATTTGAGCTTGCTCCGAAGGAATGGCTCGGTGAGCTGTTTGCAATAGCACCGCTGCTTCGCCGCGTGTTGCCGAACCGTTCTCGGAGTAGAACTCGCTCATCCAATGCCTGACGGATTTTACGTCACGCTGCATCGCTCTGGATACAACCTGTTCGAGTTCCGCATCTGTCACTTGAGCTTGTGGCTGGAATTGTCCATTGTGTGCCTCCATGATGCCGAGTTCAACAAGCTTTGAGGCATATGGCGAATACCATGCATTGGGATTAACATCTGTTAATTCTAAGGTTTCTCCTGTTTTGCTCTCCAAATGAAACGTTTTAAAAACCAATGACGCTAACTCTGCACGGGTAATTGCTCGATGTTCACCCATGGATTGATCTGCGTACCCGTTCATGATCCCCATACTATTCAGTTCTTTGACAGCAGCATCAATCTGCTGTGGAGTAAGCTGTGCGGTTGTTGCCGCAATGGTATTAACGTATGTAGCTGCATGTACTTGATTCCCAGTTAGCGGGAATACTGCTGTACCTAATGCAGTTATGGTTAGAAATGTAGCGATTTTGCGGGTTGTCGAATTCATGGTTGAATTCCTCCTCTATAGGTTGTAGTTGCCTGTATCTATAGAATAGAGGACAAAAAGAAACTCCCAAGGATAAAGTTATTAACAAAATATAAACTGGCTCTAAATTTTTACGAAACTTATGCAGTAAACCGGTAGCCTGCGCCCCATACGGTTTCAATATACTCCGGATTTTTGGGATCTGTCTCCAGCTTGCCACGCAGTTTGCGAATATGGACGGTAACCGTTGCTATGTCTCCGGTGGAATCCATGCCCCAGATGCGCTCGAACAGATCGGATTTGCTGAATACACGATTGGGATGACTCGCAAGAAATACAAGTAACTCGAATTCCTTGGTTGTAATCGCCACCTCTTCTCCATTAACGAAAACACGGCGTGATCCTTTGTCAATGTGAAGCCCCCGAATGTGGATTTCATCCTGCTCAGCGGGTTTGTTTTTGCCAAGCAGTCTCTCGTATCGGGTCAAATGAGCCTTTGCTCGCGCAACCAATTCACTTGGGCTGAACGGTTTTGTAATAAAGTCATCCACGCCCAGATTGAATGTCCTGATCTTGTCGATTTCTTCCTTTTTCGCGGAAACGACAAGGATGGGCACCTCCTTCACCTCGCGAATACGCCTGCAACATTCGAAGCCATCGAGTCCCGGAAGCATCAGATCAACAATGATCAGATTGTAGTCCCCCTCCAATGCCTGCTTCAGACCTTCATCTCCATTGTGGCAGAGATCCACGGAAAATCCATTAAGCTCAAAATAATCCCGTTCCAGTTCCGCAATCGTTGTTTCGTCCTCAATGATCAAAATGTTTGCCATGACTCATTAGTCCCTCTCTTCATTTAGCCGTTTCAGTTTGATATATATGCTCGTGCCATTATGAGGCTTGCTTTCTGCCCAGATGAAGCCCCCATGTCCATCAATAATTTGCCGGGCAATAGCTAGCCCAAGTCCACTGCCACCCGTTGACGAGTTGCGGGATTGTTCTGCCCGATAGAAACGTTCAAATATATAAGGCAGTGCCTCTTCGGCTATCCCCTTGCCATTGTCTTTAAACGCCATCGTAATCCATTTCTCATCAGCTTGAAGTGTAATCTCGAATCGTTTGTTGTCATTCTCCATGTATTTGAGTGCATTATCCACCACATTGACAACGGTACGTTTTAACTTCTCCGGATCCACAGCAGACATAGCGGGACCAGACAACTGGTTATTCCAATGCAAGGCAACACCTTTGTCCTCCAGATCGTATCTCAACTCTTCAATGCTGTCTTCCAGGAAATCAGCGAGATCAACTGTTTTGAACAGGAAAGGTTCCTGGTTCAGGTCGAGCTTCGAATATAAAAACAGTTCATCCACCAGCTTATCCATACTAACTGCTTTGGAGTGAATGATATTAACGTAACTCTCCATTTTCTCAGGAGTATTGGCCACTCCGTCACGAATACCCTCAATATAACCTTTAATATTGGTAATCGGCGTACGGAGATCATGCGAAATGTTCGAGATAAGCTCTTTTCGGTTCGCTTCGTCCTGCTGTCGTAACGCATAGGAGCGCTGCAATTGATTCCGCATACTCTCAAATGCTTCGCTGAGTTGCCCAACCTCGTCATTGGAATTCAGCTGAATCTCAAAGGATAGATTGCCATCTTTAATATGTTCGGCTGAGCTTCGTAGTTGATTGAGCGGCTTAATAAAACTGCGCGTGATCCAGCGGAACAGTAGCAGATTGGTGATAATCAGGACACCGATTAGCAGAAGTGACATCACAGGCAGTAATTTGCGAGTAAGTTCCGCAAAGGGGCTTCGCTCCCGAATAACGAAGATACTTCCCCGTTCTCCATCCGAGTATTGAAAATCAAATTTCGCATACGCGTAGAATCGCTCACCTATATTGAAGGTGCTTCGAATCTGATAGTTGTTAAGATCGTAGGCAGGTAGAGCTTGTCTCAGTTCCGGCTGGTTGAAGGTCAGCGATTCGAAGATCTGACTATTCTCCCGTCTGACGTAGAGCCCTGACTTCTCAGCTCTCAGCTTCATGTCATATTCACGCAGCAAAACCTTGTTCTGCAGTTCGTCAGGATCATTTTTAGCCAGAAACTTCATCTCTTGAAAGATCGATTCTCCCTGGTCACTCAGTGGATTGATCTGATAATGTACCTTGTATATATCACGAAAACTCTGCAGATCCCCTGTGGCCGCAATCGTGTACAGGCTTGCTGTTAGCAGGATGAACAGCAGACTTATTACGAGCATACTCGTGAAAGATAGCAGCATTTTAATTCGAATGGACATGGGTTCCCCTTCTCAAACAAACATTTGGATTAGTTAGTGCACATGTTAACACAAGATCGATTCAATTGCCCAGATGTAAAAAAGAGGTTTCGTACTCTCGTGATTTTTGAAAAGGTCTTTGTTTAATATGTTGACATTGATAATGATTATCAATAGTGTTGTAGTAAGATCTACAGCCTTTTATCTCAACAGGACTGGCAACATTATTGAAACGAGGTACGGAATGTGAAAGTAGACGTTAATCAGTTAGCAGCGCATTTTGCACACATTCCTTTTCAAGTAGACGGAATATATCGATATGCTAGAAATCCAGGGGTTCCTCACGCTGACTATACCGATTCCTTCCCTGGATTCGTGTTCCCCCTTACAGGAAAAATACAATTTCAATTTGATGGGACGCCCTATATCTTTTCACCAGGAAAAGTTGTGCATGGGGGAGCAAAAATGAAACTGGATCAGACCGTGTTTAATAAAAATGACTGGGAGTATATCTTGGTTTTATACCGAATATGTAGTTCAGATCTGGAAGAGTCAAGCTTCTCCCATCAGCATTTTGAATTATCAACGGGCCAATCCCCTCGTATGATCGAATTAATTATGCGTCTTTGGCATGTGTATAACCAGCATGGAGGTATTTCAAGGTTTCAGACAGAAATGCTGTTTCGCGATGTGCTGAATGAAACTTTGTTATGTGTTGACCATAGGCAAAAAAGTTGTGAATCAGTTGTTTTATTTGAACGGGTCTCTGCCTATATTCAAAAATACTATGATCAAAGTCTGACGATCGCATCGCTTGCAGAACAAAATAACGTTAATCGTAATCGGCTTTCCTATGTGTTTAGAAGACATGCAGGTATGGGGCCAGCAGAATATATATTGAAATATCGTATAAAGATAGCTGAACAAATGTTATTGGCAAATGACGCTTCTGTGCAACAGATTGCTGAAACGGTGGGCATTGCCGATCCCTATTATTTTAGTAGAGTGTTCAAGAAACAAAATGGTGTCTCTCCTACTGCATATCGTCAGAGGTTCATCAATAATCCATCCTGATTTCAACAGTCATCCATGTTACGCCTAAATCTAAATCAGTATACTGAACTTAAACGAACATTACACAGGAGGAATTACGATGCACTATCAAGCTATTAAATTGAATGAGGAATTTGCTAAAATCAACGATCTGTGGTCCCCGAAACTCATTGGAGAAATGAATAATCATCAATTTAAGATCGTAAAAATTGCTGGAGATTTTGAGTGGCATGTTCATGAGGAAACCGATAAGTTGTTTTTTGTGCTCGAAGGGGAAATGATAATAGATTTTCGTGATGGGCAAGTGAAGATTCGTAAGGATGAGATGTATATCGTACCCAAGGGAGTCGAGATCAAGCCTTCCGCCGAAAAGGAATGTCATATCATGTTAATGGAGCCTGGAAGTGAAGTTGTCATGCCTAACTTATCCCCCATTGCCCCTAATTAAATGTTATCTTTGCCGCCGATCACTTTGATCAGCGGCTCTTTGAGATAATTGTTTTATTCAATAATATAAGAGCATGATAACTGGACATTATGTTATTATGACAATTCAGAATATCCGATCAGATATCGATTTAACGAGGAAGCACTTCAAGCACTTTACCACTTCCATCTTCGATAATACGTATACTGTTGTCATCAATGAGTTGAATGGTACTATCTTCATTTAAAATCTCATGCTGCCCCGTTACCCCGTGAGCAATGGATTTGCGAACCAGACCTTTGTTTTTGAATACCAACGTGTAAAGATCGTAGTCTTCCGTTTTTCGGTTGGTATGTTCTATGAGGACAATAAGTAGATTTTGAGGACTCCGCTTGAAATTGATCTTGAGATCATGGGTATTTACATTCATATCCTTAATACCTAATGGAATCAAACTCTTTTGTCCAGTAACTGCATTCGTAATCTCAAGATCACCTTTTGCAGCACGAATCATATAGATGTATCCCATGTTGCTGCCATAAAAAGTATCGGTATAATTGCTCAGCCCAGTCACGATTACCTTGTTCGTCTTCGTATCTTGATGAGTCATTTCCCCGTCCATAGCAGTTGCAAGAAAACTAATGGGTACATAAAGGTTACTAATATACCATACAGGTTCACTGCCCATATCTACTTTTTGACCATCCACTTCGGCAATTTTACTTCCCAAGTGCACTACAATATGCTTCTGACTGTTCTTCAGTACGGCCGTATTATCATCTTCCATCCCCCACGGCAGACCTGCCTTAATACCAAGTGAGAACAAGCTTCCGTAAGTGATTCCATCCTTGTTTAACGTCTCAACATGGTTAATACGGCCGTCCGCCCACTGAATTTCCAAATTAACGTATTTTTTTGCTGCTTCAGATTTTTGAGCCCCCAGTGGTAATAAGACGGACATCACGAATGCAACGACAACTACTTTTTTCAAATACTTCATTTTCACATCGACTCGCCCCATTCATGTGATTTTTAATCTTATAATAGTAACGTTAGATTCCAAATAAAGTTTGACTCCATTCTCATTATCATTTAACGAGTTAATCCGGTTCAACTAGAGTCGGAGACTTGGTTCCTGGTAACAAAAAAAGCCGCTAAAATAGCGACTTTTAAGGGGATTCATTTATAACCCGAGATCATCAGCGAGCCCTTCAACACCTGTGAAGATGGAATCTCCGTAGCCCCAGAAGTTGTTGAAATCAATAATGTAGATTTTCTTGTTTTTAACTGCATTGATGTTCTGTACCTGCTTGTTGGATAGCAGTTTTTCAATTGTCTGTTCAGGATCAATGCCACCAGCATACCTGGAAATAATCAGGGCATCCGGATTAATCTCGATTAGCTTCTCCAGACTGAGTGTGCCGGTTTCATTAATCAGCATATTATGCATATTGATTAATGACATTGCACTTTCAATAAACGTATCTCCATTTCCGTTGTAGATTCCAATCGTTCCATCACCATTATCCGAAAAAGATGCATAGTTGATCGTTTCAGCGCTAGCTCGGGCCGACAATGCAGTCTCGCGTGCTTTTAGCGTCTCAATATATGCGGCTGCATTCGCTTGTACGTTGAATATCTCACCTAATTCAGTAATATCCTGATACAGGCTATCTAACGATGCATCAGGAACACTGGTGCTTTGTACATACGTTTTGATCCCCATATCATTCAAGCTGCTTACTGTACCAACACCCCAATCCGCATCCTCAAACAATCCACCACGTCCCACAACCAGGTCAGGCGAAGCACCTATGGTCAGTTCCTTACCTACATAACCTTCAGCCAGCACAGGAATTTTTTTGAACTCATCAGCAATATCATCAGGCACACTGCCGAACAGCGCTGCTACACCTACAAGCTTGTCTGTCAAACCAAGGCGAATCATCAGTTCGGCTGCACCTTGGGTATTAGCAACTACTCGTTCAGGTGCCTTGTCAAACGTTTGATCCTTCTTCACCCATGTGCCGTTCTCTGTCGTATAATTTGAAACGGTTATCGGATACGTGGTTTGAGCTGCACCTGAAGCGTCTGCACCCGATGTCTTCTCATCTGCTGCAACCTCCTTCGTTGCTTCCTGTGAGCTATTGTTTGCCTCATTGCTTTCACCCTTACTACTGGAACAGGCTGCAAGTACAAAAACAAGTGCAGCAATAAAGCAAAATAACATTCCTTTTTTAAAGCGTGTAGACATTTGATTCTCTCCCTTTTCATTTTTATTTTTCTATTTGTGCATTATGTAAAATAGTTAATGTCAGTATACAGCAAATGTCGAATTACGTAAATGATAATCATAATCATTCTCATTTGATGACTGCACAGCTATTCTTTTCTTCGCCTTTTTGCTTGTATTTGTCAACAATAACCAAAAAGCCGATCCATTTTGTCTATGGATCGGCTTTGCTTGACACTATTCATACTCCAGCTGTTAAATCTACTCTTACCAACCGCGGTTGGACATGCGCTCTTCTGGAGCCAATTTGGAAATTTCGATCCCTTTCATAGGGGCGCCCAAGTTTTTGGATACTTCGGCAATCAGTTTGTAATCCGTGTAATGTGTTGTAGCTTCAACGATGGCACGAGCGAATTTCTCAGGGCTATCTGATTTGAAAATACCTGATCCTACAAACACACCGTCTGCTCCCAAGTGCATCATTAGTGCTGCGTCAGCTGGAGTAGCTACACCGCCTGCTGCAAAGTTTACGACAGGAAGTTTGCCATTTTCATGAATTTCGCGGAGTAACTCATAAGCTACACCCAGGTTTTTGGCTTCAGCATACAGCTCGTCCTTGGACATGTTTTGCACTTTTCGAAGCTGGCTGTTAATTAGGCGCATATGACGAACTGCCTCTACAATGTTGCCTGTTCCTGGCTCGCCTTTTGTACGAATCATGGATGCTCCCTCGCCAATACGGCGAAGAGCCTCTCCCAAATCTTTGGCTCCACATACAAATGGTACAGTGAACTCATGTTTATCAATATGGAACACTTCGTCTGCAGGAGTAAGAACTTCACTTTCATCGAGATAGTCCACACCCAGTGATTCAAGCACTTTGGCTTCTATGTAATGACCGATACGTGCTTTGGCCATAACTGGAATAGACACAACTTTCATAACTTCTTCAACGATCGTTGGATCTGCCATGCGGGCTACACCGCCGGCTGCGCGAATATCAGAAGGCACCCGCTCAAGAGCCATAACTGCTGTTGCCCCTGCCGCCTCAGCGATTTTAGCTTGCTCTGCATTCATAACGTCCATGATGACGCCACCTTTTTGCATCTCAGCCATTCCTCTTTTTACACGATCTGTACCTGTTTGCATAATTGTAGACCTCCTATTAACTTTTGGGTGATTTTCAATAAAGGCATCGCTCTAAACTATGATTTAGTATAAAATGAGAATGGTCATATAAAAAGATCCAATAATTTCGATTTTTATTGTACCACTTCAATGATAACTCTGGAGGGCATATGCAATTTCACGTAGCTTACAGTTCATATTTAAACCGAAAATATACCAAGATGAAGGCTCTTTATCATGCGATTCGTGATGCTATTCATGAAGGCCATCTTATACATGGCGAGAAGTTACCATCTACTAGAGAGTTAGCAGCGACGTATCACATTTCCCGGGGAACCGTGAATCAAGTGTATGATACGTTGACTGCGCAAGGTTACATTCTTTCTGAGCATGGAAGAGGAACCTTTGTCGCGTATCAGTTGGATTTGAACAATGATGCGTCCACCGAGAAAACGTGTACCCATCACTTATCAGCCTGGGGGAATCGTATTCAGCAGTTGGGACAGCAGACGATTCAAAGAAATGCATACACCAATAGTTCCAGTATGGAGCGCGACGAAGTGATCGACTTTAGCAAATACCAACCTGATTTCTCCAAGTTTCCTTACGATGAATGGAATAATCGATTGTATGCAGAGATAAGGCAGCGTGAGTATCACCTGGAAACAACCTCTGCTATGGTGAGTTCAACAGGTGAGCCTAGATTGAGAGAAGCCATTGCTGCCTATCTTCGGAGAATGCGGGGAATTCAAGTCGATCCGGATCATATCGCCGTGACTGCAGGTTCCATGCAAGCCATAGCTCTACTCACTCAGTTACTTGCAGATCCAGGGGATTATGTAGTAACAGAGAGTCCTTGTTATGTCGGGATATCTCAAGCTATTTGGGCTGCGGGTGCAAAGTTGATAGAAGCCAATCTTGATGGCCAGGGAGTTGTACCTCAAGACTGGGAAGCTCGCATGTTGTTTGTCACGCCGTCACGACAATTTCCTACTGGCGAGATGCTCAGCCTTGAGCGCAGACAAACCTTGCTGGACTGGGCACATCGGCATGATGCCATGATTGTCGAAGATGATTATGATAGTGAATTCCGATATCGTGGAATGCATGTTGAACCGCTAAAAACACTTGATAAAGCAGGTCGTGTTATCTACCTCGGCAGCTTCACAAAAACCTTGCCTTTAGAAGTACGACTTGGCTATGTGGTTCTTCCCCCTACCTTGGCGGATACCTTTAGAAAGGCGCAGGCATTATACGAGCCACGACCCGTCAACCTGATTGAACAACGAGCATTAGCAGCATTTATGACAAGCGGTCAATATGAGCGGCATCTGCGCAGGATGAATCGTCTGTACAGTCGTAAATTCCATCTCTTACTCAAACTGTTGAACCAGCAGCTCTCGACATGGTTTGATTGGGTAGAGAATGAAGCAGGTCTGCACGTGTTTGGCTGGTGGCGAGGTAATGTGACCACTTATGAGGCCTTTCGGGCATCAGCTAGATTACAAGGTGTGGTATACTCAGAAGTCAACAGTTCAACATCTGATGGTACGAAGTATGGGATCTATTTATCTTTTGCACATTTGTCAGATGAACAATTACAGGAAGGCGTATCCCGATTAAAAAATGCCGTGAACACTCCATTGTGAAGTAAATCGTCTCCAAAATGCAGTACAAGAAGATCATCATTCGGAAGGAGGGCGATCGTTATGAATTGGTTGAATGAACTCTATAAAAAAAATCAACGGGAACCGCAAAAGGAAATCGAACGTTCTATGGTTAACGCGATCTTCCGAATATATGACCGGTTCCCCCGAATCGGTCTTAGAGAGCGGATCGGACAGCAAGACATGTCACTCGATATCGCCGATGCTTATATCCATGGACATCATGCGATGATTGAAGCTGGTGTTGGAATCGGCAAATCTTTTGCGTACCTGATACCAAGTCTGCTCACGAATCAAATGTCTCAGAAACCTGTCATTATAGCTACATCCTCCATTCAGCTTTCGGAACAGATACATAAAGATTTAAGGATCATTGGCAGTCGGTTGGGATTCTCAACGGTTCGTTCCGTTGTGGGGAAAGGCATGGGTCAGTACGCTTGCCGAAGCAGGGCTGCGGAATTAATCAGGTCTGATGATCCCTACCCCTCCGTGTCTCCTCTTGCCCAGCGCATATTAGATTATGAGATTGATGAGCGAGCTGATATTAAAGCTGGAGTTAGTGATGCCGAATGGTCCCACGTTTCCGTGAATGATTGCAAATTTGAACGTTGCCAGCATAAAAATGCATGTTTATTTTATGATATGAGAGCAAAATTGAATGCAAAAGCTCACGAGATTGATTTTATTATCGTGAATCAGGATCTGCTCATACGGGATTTGATGAAGAAAAAAGAAGGAACCAAGAGCATCATCTCGGAACAGCCTGCTCTGATCATCATTGATGAAGCGCATAATCTGGAAGCAAAAGTTCGAGACGCCAGAACTCTGGAGTTCACTTACCGGGGAATCTGCCGCGTTCTGGATACCACAGTGCAGCTGCTCACGAAGCAGACCGGGGATAAAGAGCTCTTTTCACAATCCAATTTTATTAAAAAATGTGCCCGGCATATATTCAAACAGGTAAATGTGGATCTGCTCCACCACACCAAGCAGGATAACGACCGAATCAAAGTGTCGGAGATTATAGGAATACCGTTGAACCAAGCGTTGAGTGATTTGAAAGATTTCAGTCTACGCCTTTCCATTTTGACCTCACGCCACGAGCGGGAAATAGATGATGCTTTTGAAGCCATCAACGGGCTTATTGCCCTCATTCATGTCTTGATAGAAAAAGAAGATAACTATCTCTCATGGGCGAGTAGTCCCCTAGGTGTAGCCACGATCAGCATCTGTCCCAAAGATATAAGCCAATTTCTAAAATACGCTTTATTTAATGACAAGGTGCCCGTCATCCTAACGTCGGCGACGTTGTGCCAAGGCGGAGATACACTGGAGGAACAATACTCATATTTGACACATTCCCTCGGTTACAGAGGGGAGTTTATGGATCGCAAATCCTCCCCTTTTGACTACACCAATCATGCCATGATGTACATCTCGAACAACGTTCCATATTACGACCATGACCAGCGCGAAAACTATCTTGAAGCAGCTTATAAGGAACTGGTTGAACTCTGTAATCTGACTCACGGTAGAACCATCGTCCTTTTCTCAGCAAAGGAGGACATGAAGTACATTCACCAGAAGTTGACTTCAAGGGGAAGTGAAAATACATGGGCAGTCCATGTTCAAAAAGAGGGATCTTCCCAGGACAGTGTTATCGCTGAGTTCAGGAAAAGCAAAGGTGTACTCCTGGGTACCGGAGTATTCTGGGAAGGTGTGAATATCGAGGGTTCTGACCTGTCACAGATTATTATTTTCCGTCTGCCCTTCCCTGTTCCTTCCGATCCTGTGTATGAATATAAGGCATCTGTAACGAAGAATCCGTTCATGGAGGTGTTTGTACCGGACATGCTCCTTCGGTTAAGGCAAGGAACGGGTCGCTTGATTCGTAGTGAAACCGACCTTGGCATACTCAGCATACTTGACTCCCGTCTCAGCGCAGCGGCAAAAAAGAGTTACCGGGAACAAGTGCTGGACACGTTGCCCTTCAAAAATGTGACTGAGTCTTTGGAGGTCTTGGAGAAGTTTGTTCAGAAAAAAGGCATAGGACGTACAGATTAGACGTAGTCACCCCAACGATATATAATGTTCAAATCACATGAAACGGCCCTTCTGCCAATCAAGCGGATCGGCCTATCTTAATGCTGGTAGCAAGATATATGCTACAATATATTCCATAGTTATGAATACCGAAGGAGGCATTACCATGGTTGAACGACCTAACACAGATGAATATGGAGCTTTTTATGAAGGTTATATCCGGCTTGTGCCTGAAGGGAACATCATCGAACGCTTGGAACTGCAAGCCAATATCGTACCAACGTTGCTCTCTTCATTAACAGAGGAGCAAGCAAATTATCGTTACGACGAAGGCAAATGGAGCGTGAAGGAGGTCATCGGCCATCTTCTGGATAACGAACGCATTATGAGCAGCCGATTGCTTCGTATCGCCAGAGGTGACAAAACGAATCATCCCGGTTACGATCAGGACGTGCTTATGCAGAGCCATCCCTTCAATGCGTATACACTGGCCGATTTGAGCGAAGAATATGCCGTTACACGCCGCTCAACCATTCTGATGCTCCGTCGCCTCACGCCGGAAGCTTGGCTCTGTAGAGGACTCGTCAGTGAGAATCCTGCTTCAACTCGATCGATAGCATATGTTATGGCTGGACATGAGCTCCACCATTTATCCGTACTTCGCGATCGTTATTCGTTAGATTTGAAATTATAAAATTTGTGCAAAAGACTTTGAACCTACATTTTTCGTAGGATCAAAGTCTTTTCTTATCAGTCGTTTTATCGTGAAATTAGCGTTCAAAATGAATCAGATGTGCATCTTCTCGCAAAGATAACGTGGCATACTCCTTTAGAATGGGAATGTCCCCATTGAACTCAATGGGCAGTACCACATAGCTGGACTGAAAGTAGTCCGATCCGTTCCAGCGATCCGCAAAGTACAGGTACTCCTCTGATCGCTTCAGCACAAACGCTGGCTGCGTTCGATACGTCGTTTCATCCCCAAAGTCGCTGAGCATTCCCCATGGGCCATCCATCGTATCAGCTATCGCGAACTTCCCTTGATTGGGTTCCCAACCGGTGCAAAATGAACTCAGCATATAATACTTTCCATTCCGCTTGAATACGGCTGGCGCCTCCCGATACTCCCCCTGCCACAACGTTTCGACAAGACGTTCCACATTAAGATAATCCTCCTGTAGTCGATAGATATGAAGATCCGCATTGTCTCTTGCAGCTGAAATGAAATATGCCTTTCCGTCATCGTCCTGAAAGAGTGTGCAGTCACGCGACATATACCCATAGGGATTAAAGCTGCCATGATAAACAAAATGACTATCCGGATAATCCGAGGTGGCGATGGCGCATGCGGCATCGTTATAATTATCACCATTCTCATAGTGAACCCAAAGTACGAACTTCTTGGTCACCGCGTTGAACAGCACTTTAGGTCGTTCGAGATTGACCTTTCCGCCTTTGTCACTCATTAATCTCAGATTCGTCCGAACTCGAATGGATGCCACTGGAGTAGATATCGTAATGATATGGCTTCGAAACTCCCAGTTGAACAGATCCTTGGAACGATAACAACTCACATATATATCGTCTCTTCGATCTTCGCCATACCAGTAATAATAATCGTCATGGAATAATATATGTCCACCATGGGCGTGGATCGGCTGACCGCTTGAATCATACCAGATGCCACCATTGGTTAATTGACTATTCACACCGTTACCTCTCTTCTCTTCTTTTCTTTTCTTTTAAATACATCGTTTAATTTGTACCCGATCCAAATACCTTCACTTCCCATAACCTTGGGGTATACCAGTTGTTAGGGTTATTATGGAGCGTCGCATTTAACATATTAATCCGTACATACCTGGCGTCAGTGTTCGATATAGAATCTGAGGTGAAGCCATAAGATGTATTATTAGTTCGATCCAACGCCACGGTCCAGTTTACATTATCCGTGCTGGTTTCTATTTTATATTTGTAAAATCCTTCAGAGCCTTTTTGCATCCACCAGGAGATTTGTACATTACTCAATGCTTGAACGGAGCCAAGATCGACCTTCCACCAATGTGGCCAGGAACTGCCTGTGCCCACCCATTCGGTTTGATAGTTGCCGTCATTCGCATAACTTGCAGGGTTCGTTCCGGTAGCCGTTTGCGCTGTTGCCGGTTTACCTTGTGACAGGAGTTTTCCATTTTGGACTGGAACTAGCGTATCATCGCTTGTGTTGTACAGGACTTGATCAAAATAATCATAAAATGCATAACCATCGGAGAACCACACGGGAAGCAATCGTTCCTCTGTTGTTCCATTTTGTGTACCTGCCCAACCGAACATCCAGCGATACGCAACCATAACCACGTTGTCACCCGTGTTTGGCTTCACCCGCATAACGGAACCCGACTGCGCCGAGAAGGTTGATGTGTTGCCAATGGTCCGTAATTCAGACCAATCTCCGTCTATGTTTGCTGCGGAAGAATACAAAGGAATACTCGGATACCATCCTGCTGCTTGGGAAGAGAACAAATAATAAATGCCATCCTTTTTGATCATTTTAGGTAGTTCCCTGTGTTGATTTTCATATATAACAGATACTTGATGATCCACATCCAGCCAATCAGAGGTTAACTTATACAGAATCGTGTCCGAATTATTATTGGCGGTAGAGATCAGATAAGCTGAGTCATCGTCATCTTTGAAAATGGAGATATCTCTGGATTCGTTCCCTTCCGGCCGAAAGCTTTTGTGAAATGTAAAGTCTTCTCCAGGCGTTGCTGAAGCCACAGATACTCTGGCAAGCGTGTAGTCTGTACTGTTTTCATAGTGAGCCCAAAAAACAAATTTGTTCGTAGGCGCATGGTACAGGATGTTAATCCCTTCAAACTTGGAATTCGCCAGATCGGGGTGATCCGTGTAGGAAAGGACCACTTTGTCGTTACCGTATGTGATATCATCTGTTGACGTCTGTTGAATCATTTCGCCAAAACCGCCTGATGACTTTTGTACAAAGTTAAACCTATAGTAGGTATCCCCCACTTTAAGTTCATTCGGGAGCATTAGAGTGGATTGCGTTGTGTTATCAAAAGTTGTGAGGTTATCTGGAAGACTGTAAGGGGTGTATTCTGGCGAGATCGCAGAGGTTAACAAGGAAGTCCCACCGTATGCCTTCACTTGGTATTTATACGTGTTACCCAAGTTGAGCTCGTAATCATCCGTCGTTATACCTGTTAAGGTCTGTATTAACGTATATGGCGCATTGTTCTCGGATCTGTACAACTCGTATGCAGTCGCCCCCGATACAGGTGCCCAATGGATTTTGGCATTGGATACGTCAGATTCATTTTTCAACACAAATAGTGTTGCAGCTATCTTGGTCTCTTCACCAGCCGCATGAACGGTTTGTGCTGAGGACGTTAAATGAACAGTTAACAACATCAATGCAATGACGACAGCCATCCACGATTTACCTTTGATCATGTCTCATCATCTCCTTTTTTAGGAAACCAACCTCCCTGTTGTTGGAAGGCTGGTTCAGGTGAAAATTGACTTTATTTCAAATTCATCAGTGTCATAACATCCGTCTCGCTGGCTTGGTTGTACCATTCGTTAACTTCTTCGATAACCGTGTCTCCGCCTTTTTCGTGCCACTGTGTGACAAAGGTATCAAATGCCTCAAGCGGCTCATTGCCATATATAATTTTGGTGAAAGTTTCTTGTTCCATGGTGGTCAACTGTTCCCATACATTTTGCATCGTTGGTGTTGGTGGACCATTAAACGCATTGGGCAGCAAAACATCCTTGTTTTCATATGAAATCCGGTATCCGTCCTGGGTCGTTTGGTCCTTTGAAGCGCTTTGAATGAGGACGCCCGTGTCGGCTTTAACACCATTCGCCAGATCATAGTACGATTGGCCGGGACCATCAACACTCGGTGTGTTTTTGGTGAATGCCATCTTCCCAACGCCTTGTATAGCCTCTAATGGCTTATTAAATTTCGTTGGATCAAAAGTCACTTCGTCGTTGACGATATCGTAATCGTATCCCTGAGCGTAGCCGTATTTGAAATCTCCCGTGCTGAACGCTGCGTCGTACATTTTATCGTAGTATAGGAAGAAGGCTTCCATGTTCTGAAAGTCCTTATTAAACATGAACACACCATCGTTCAATTGGGCGGACTGATAGGTCTTATCACCGTTCACGCCTTGAATGGTCGGATAAGCACTAATTTTTGCACCCTCTACGTTCTTCTCTACGTCCTTCACACTGTCGTAAAGCCAAGGACGACCAATGATAATGCCAGCTTTCCCCTCCGTAAAATCGGACAGTGCGTCCCAAGCCCCTTGGGTGGCCAATTCTTTGTTCAAGTACCCTTTTGCATACCAATCGCGTAACTTGGCAAGTGCCTCTTTGTTGCCAGCAGCGACAGATCCATAGGTGAGTTTGCCGTTGTCATTATGCCATTGCCTTGGAAGATGTTTACCCGTGTATGCGCTGAAAATCATGACCGGATCGCTGACCCAGCCTGTGTTGTAGGAATCTTTACCCGAGAATGTAAAGCCGTATGTGTCTTTCTTGCCGTTCCCATCCGGGTCCTCATTGCTGAACGCAGCGATGACTTGCTCAAACTCCTCAATCGTTGTTGGCGCTTTCAAATTCAATTGGTCCAACCAGTCCTGGCGGATCAACATGACTTCGCCTTCCGTCAGATTGGGCGCGATGGCCATCCCGTACACCTTGCCATCCCTAACCACTGGATTGAAAGTGGTCGGGTATTGTTTGTATATTTCTTTAAGCCGGTCAGGCATGTAAGTGGAGATGTCTTCCGTAATCTCCTTGACCTGCCCCGACTCGATCAGATCATTGACCAGCATGGTATCATAGACGGGCAGAACGTCTGGCAGTTTTTCCGAACCCGTCAACGCCAGCCGCAGCTTGGTATTATACTGGCTGGCATCTCCGCCCAGCAGGGTGGTTTGGATCTTGATGCCCAGATTTTGTTCACCCCAACGGGTCAAGACATTGTCATTCAAGGTCTCCCCATTGATATACTTTCCCGCATTTTCATCCTGCTGTTTGGCGATGGTGATCGTCATTGGCGGATCATATTTTCCGTCTTTGAGTACCGATGCCGGTGCGGTCTCGGAAGCACTCTCCCCTTTGCTACAGCCAGCCACAAGCATGGTCGACAGTATGACCAGACTTACCGTTTTCCACAAATCATTTCTTTTTTTCATGAATTCATGTCCCCTTTACTCTAACTATTCTTTGACGGCTCCCAGTACGATTCCCTTCACGAAATAACGCTGCAAAAATGGATAAACCAAAATGATCGGTAGCGTGCTGACAAAAATTTGAGCTGCCTTGATACTTTGCTCCGACATGGCTGCCACCTCGGACTGGCTCATCGCCATGTTCTGCATGTTGCTCTGCACAACAACGGTTTGCAGGAACGAAGCCAACGGATACTTGCTGGCATCCGACATATACAAAATTCCGTCAAACCAGGAGTTCCAGTGCCCCACCATAATGAACAGGGATACGGTCGCTATGCCAGGCAGAGATAATGGTAAATATATTTTGCTGAGGATGACGAAGAAGGACGCTCCATCAATGAAAGCTGCTTCTTCCAAGGCTTTTGGAATCGTTTTGAAAAAATTGACGAGAAGAATCAGGTTATAAGCACCGAAAGCACCCGGCAGTACAAGAGCCCATATCGTGTCTTTTAATCCAAGGGCTGTGATTAATATGTAAGAAGGTATCAAGCCCCCCGAGAAGAGCATGGTGAAGATAAAAAACCACATGAGCACGTTGCGTCCCCGGAATTCTTTGGACAGGGCATATCCGGCACAGATTAGGATAAACATGCTGATGGTTGTACCCAACACGGTTCGAGTAATGGATGTCAGCATCGCACCGTTAAAATTGGAATTGTTGAACGTTTTGACATAGGCGTCCACGTTGAATCCGACCGGCCAAAATGACACCATATTCCCACTAATGGCCGCTTTGCTGCTGAGCGATTGTGCCAATAGATGAAGCAGTGGCAGAAAACACGCCAGACCAGCCAGTATCATAAACGCGTAATTAAAATATGAGAATACTCTATAGCCTGTCGTCTTATGGTACATGATCCCTCTCCCTCCTTGTTAGAATATTTTGTAATTGGCATATTTATAGGCCAGCCTGTAGGAGACAACGATCAAAATCAAGCTGATTCCCGATTTGAACAGTCCAACAGCGGTCCCGAACCCGTATTGCCCGTTTAACAAGGATGAACGGTAGACATAGGTGTCAATGATATCTCCTGTACTGTAGACAAGCGGGTTGTACAGATTGAATACTTGATCAAAGCCTGCGTCCAGAATATTGCCTAGACTTAGGGTAGAAATGACGATAATCATGGGCAACATGCTAGGCAAAGTGACGTATCGAATTTGCTGCCGGCGTGTGGCCCCGTCGATCTCTGCCGCTTCGTAATACGAAGGATTGATCCCGGCAATGGTAGCCAGATAAACAATCATGCCGAAGCCAAAGCTCTTCCACACGTCGCTGATGACAACCGTGAATCGAAACAGATCAGGATCACCCAAGAAGTAAATGGGATCGGTTCCGAAAATCCGGGTCAAGATGTGATTGATGCCTCCGTCTAATCCGAGAATGTCGATCATTAATCCAGCCACAGTAACCCAAGACAAGAAATGCGGCAGATACACTAGTGTCTG
Organism: Paenibacillus sp. CB74; assembly: GCF_055687625.1. NCBI lineage: Bacteria > Bacillati > Bacillota > Bacilli > Caryophanales > Paenibacillaceae > Paenibacillus > Paenibacillus sp. CB74. The sequence continues at coordinate 1,894,638 of NZ_CM146009.1, forward strand.
CACACTTTTCTTAATGCCCATATTTCGGATCTCACTCAGCAAAATAGCCATGACGATTGGAACGATAATGCCGACGATAATTTTGGAAACGGCGATAATCAGCGTATTCACGATTGCTTGTGTGGCTTCTTTGTACTGGAAAATTCGTTCAAAATTATCTAACCCGATCCATCGTGAACCTGTGATGCCAAGCCATGGTTTGTAGTCCTGAAATGCCATGAGCAATCCTACCATCGGGCCATAGGAAAAGATGCAGACAAACACAAAAGCGGGAATACACAGTACGTACAAAGGCCAGCTTTTCTTAAGTTCCTTTTTCAATGAAGATGGCTGGGGAATCTTTGTTTTTGTTTTTTTCGGGGATCTGGCGGGCACAGTTTCGTTAATGTTGCATACCTCCTCTATGATGGCTCTTCAAAAGCGATCCTTGAAGATAAGCTTAACAAAAGCGCTTTCATTCCAAAATGCCAAAATTTCAAGATCATCACCCCAACCTGAAGCAATTTAAAACCGCTTTCATGTATTGCCTATGCTGCCCTTCCGCTTTTCGAAGGTTTGGCTTATATTAAGGATAATCCGATCTGGAGTTTGCACTTCTACGTTTGGCGTTATGAAAGGAACCACATATGATCAGAAAAATGTATATGAAACGATTCATTTATTTTTTTGTTTTTTTTCTGTTGTTAACGTTGAGTTTGTTTTTCGTAATGAATCAATTGAGTTCCAAGACACTGGAAGAAAATCTGATCGGCGCTTCCAAAAACCAGCTTGATTATGTGAAAGGAATTCTTGATGGAGTGATGTACGAGGCAAATATGTACGGGGTTCAGTATGCAGCTGACAGTGATGTCCGGTTTTATCAGAGGCATGTGATCGAGCTGAGCAATTACGATTCGCAAATGAAGAAAAACGATATCGTTGATCGCTTGCGGCAAACGCTTCTATCCAGTCGCTCCATCGAGTCCATCGGCATCTATTGGAAGTCTGAAGAAACATTTCTGTCCACGAACAATACGCCAGAGGCACGAATTCCTTTCAAGGATGTTCATCAACGGGGTTGGCAAATCGTCGGCAATAGCTTGTATTACTTTGCCCTCTATCCTTACATCCAAAAATCCGGACAAAATGAACCGACTCAGTACGTTGTTGGGGTAAAGCTGAATACCGATTATTTGAAAAATCTGCTGAAAAAGGCTGTAAACAATGACAGCTCAAACGCTCTATTTCTGTTTAACACTGATCAGTTATGGAGTGAAAAAGAAGTCGATAACGAACTCTTGAAAGCGGTTACTGATATGGTTTCTCCACAGCCGGAGGTCACTTTAAAATATGATTATCACACCAATTCGGACGATTACTATGTTCTTTCCCGATATATTGAATCCATCGATGCCTATCTGATTACATATACACAGACGAATGATTTCCTGCAGCCGCTTGACCGCAATCGCAAGGTTTTTTTTGCCAGTATTTTAGCCGTTTTTACGCTTGGGCTGGTTGTGATCTTTACGTTTTACCGGAACTATTACCGTAATATTCGTTTGTTGGAGCGAAAGTTTTCACAGGTTGAACAAGGCAATCACAACACGCGTATTACCGAAAATACGGATAGAGAATTCTACAGCCTGTTTAAAAGTTTTAATCATATGGTTACCGAGATCCAGGATCTGTTCGTATCCTTGAAGACCGAAACGGAGCTCAGGCGAAGTGCGGAACTTCAACAACTCCAGGCTCAGATCAACCCTCATTTTTTGTACAATAGTTTGTTTTTCATCATGTCGGTGGCCCAGTTTTCACCTGATTCGGTCATGCGCATGAGCAAACATCTAGCTGAATATTATCGTTATTTAACCAAATTGGATCAGCATGAGGTCACGCTGGAAAGCGAGCTTCAGTTTGCAGAACATTTCCTGATTATTATGGCGCTTAGCAAAAAAATGGAGTACAGCATTGATCTTCCGCCGGAGCTGGCCTCCCTTTCTCTCACGCCGCTGATCATCCAGCCCGTAGTTGAAAATGCGATTCAACATGGGATTGAAGGACAACAAGGTGCCCATCGAGTAACTATTGATGTAAAACAGACGGAGGATGCGATAACGATCAAGGTCTCTGATGACGGGAAGGGTCTTTCACTGGACGATATCCGCAACCTGGAGACTCGGCTTGAGAGCGATTCCCCGCCTGAAGGAATCAAAGGTGTAGGGCTCTGGAATGTAAATCGACGTCTGAAAAATACGTACGGCGAATGTAGCGGGTTACATTTTACTACCAATGATTGGGGCGGCTTGTCCGTCCTGCTGCTCATCCGTATTCCCGAGATGAAAGGAGATAGCTGATATGCGTTTATTAATTGTGGATGACGGACATTATGTCGTGGAGTACATGAAGCATTTGCTCGATTGGAACACTTTCGGCATTGACCAGATCGAGACGATGACCAATTCGATTGAAGCAAGGGACATGCTGACTCAAAATCACATCGACATTCTGATTACTGACATCCGAATGCCCGAAGTCTCTGGTATAGATCTGCTTCAACATATCCACCAACATGGCTTGTCAACCAAAGTTATCATCCTCTCCGGTTACTCCGAGTTCGAATATGCGCAACAGGGAATTCGTCTGGGTGCACTCGACTATCTGCTCAAACCTGTCGATAAAGATGACGTGGAGAAAGCCATGTCCAAAGCCATTAACAATATTGCAAAGACAAGGCCCGCCCAATCTATCGTATGGGAAAACTTCGATGGATTGGCGTTTCTGCTCTCGCTGCTGGGTCATAACGGGACATTAAGTAAGGAGTATGAGGCTTATACTACATTTCTAGGGGGACGCCATTTTTGCTGTCTCAAGCTGGAGGGTTTCACACAAGAACAGGTGAGTGTTATAAAATATGCTGTCGGAGACAAATTGGATCGTCTCGTATGGGCTACTGGAACCCGACTGACTGCTTTTATTCCTGAAGAAGCTGCTGGAGAACTGACTATCAAACTGGAGCAATCGTTCGTGTCTCCTCCATTTTTGTTAACTGATCGAAACATGACCCGACAGATATTCTACAGGTTCTTCCTTAATGAAGATGTACACTCAGAAGACTTCATAGCCATATTCAACCATTCTCCATCATGTGGTGATGGGGAGTCAGCCGGACACATTATTAAAAAATATGATCATATCCGTTCCCGAAAGCAAAAAGTAATCTTTCTCATGGAGATCATTCGATATGCGTATCTGACGGATAAGGATCGTGATACCTCCGAGACCGTGGATTGGATATTCAACCAGTTACAGTATCCTGATGAACTATCGTCAACTCTCATGGAACGGGTCAGTCGGATCACAAACAACAAACAGATGTCCATTCAAACCATCATCGACAAAGTACAAACGTATATCGAAGAGCACCTGTCACATGGCCTTAGCCTGGATGAACTGGGGAAAGTTGCACATCTGCATCCGGTCTACTTTTCCAAACTGTTTAAACAGGAGACGGGCGAAAATGTGTCAAACTACATTTCCAGGAAGAGGCTGGAGAAAGCTTCTCAATTGCTTCAAGATTCGGAACTCCGGGTCCACGATATCGCGCAAATGGTCGGTTACAAAAAAAATCAATATTTTATCCAGTTGTTCAAAGTGGAATACGGAGTCACGCCTTATCAATACCGAAGAAATATGATCCATCAATGACTTCGTATGTATAGGTTGTTTTAATGATATGTGTAATGCAGTACGGAAAAAGCCCAACATCCTACTCTTGTGATTACAGAGTGAGTTGGGCCTATTTAGTGCCGTTTAACCTTGAGTTAGGTCGATCATCTTATCGAAGCAATATGAATCTCTGTCATAGCCGTTATGTTCATAAAAAGCATGGGCTTCGATTCGCTTAACTCCGCTACATAATATAATACTTGCTATTCCCCGTTCTTTAGCATAATTTTCAGTCTGCCTTAGTAATTTTGTTCCGATTCCCCTGTGTTGAACATTTCTTTTAACCGCAAGACCTTGAATATGTAGATAACCAATTAGGACGCCAACAGATAATGCTTGAACAATAGTTACAAATCCGACCACTTCATTTTCTATTAATGCGACAAATGTTTTATAATTCCCTTCTCTATTCATCTCTTCCATAGTCTCTCGAAAGTTTGCAATATTAACATTGCTCATTCCAAGCACATCGTTCCATAAAAAAACAACCTCAGCATAATCATCTGATATTATTTCTCGTATTTTAATATCCATATCTAACCCCCTCAAGATAATATAATCAAACAATCTTCCCTTTCCCTCTAATGGCGCTGTCTGTAACGGCAAGTTATAGGGCCATCCTTTGTGGGGATGACCCATACTATACGCTGAATTTATTCCGTTGTCTTCTTCGTTAATGCCTGCATTTCGCAAACATCAGTGCGTTATTTTTTCTTCACCGGTATCCAGATTTCTCCTGAAACATTTCCATGCCGTGCCATTCCATAATACATTTCGAAAGTAGGGCCCTCAACCTGTTCGTATTCAGATGTCGGAAACCACTCAGAATAGATTCGTACCCATAGTTTTTGCATATCACTTTGCGGCTCCGGGAAAACCGCCCACGTTAATGCTGGGACAGCAAGTTTTGTGAATCTCTCTGGAATCTCAAGTCCTTTAGGTGCATGATAACAGATCATGTATTTGAAAGATTCTTTCGTGTGATCATAGAGGGCGGAATGCAACATGGTATCACCAAAACGTCCCAGTAAGTCATTCATATGATCAACGCTGCCATCATCATCACATTTTATACGGAATTGAGGTACTTCAGCAAATGCTGTTTTCTGATCTGCATTGATAATCCCATATACTCCAAACATCTCAAACGAATCTCTTTGCTCAATACGGTAATTCATTTCGACATCCCCTTTGATTGAAATGTGAAAGGACATTCGAGGATAGGCTTTTAGAGAGTTGCCTGTATTGCGTGCAGATGTAGGCATAATACCATGAAGATTCTTAAAGGCTCGTGCAAACGCCTCCGGCGAATCATATCCATATTTCATAGCTACATCAATAACCTTTGATTCTGTTGTCTGCAGTTCGAATGCTGCCAATGTCAACCGTCGACGTCGAATATACTCCGATAATGATACGCCAGTAATAAATGGAAACATTCTCTGGAAATGATAGGTAGAGCAACAGGCTCTCTGTGCTATTTCATCAATTGAAATAATGTCCGCTAGATTTGATTCGATATATTCCATGGCACCATTCATCCTGTCCAACCAATCCATCGTAGTAGTCCCTCCCTTCAAGGTAAGCTTATGGGAAATACATAATGAATACCTTGCAATTTATGCACGAAAAAGTCACTCCGACAAAAGAGCAAATTTTCTAGGGATAAATCTTCAAATTATTTATTTGCCTCAATTGTAAATTTCCATTGGATATTTTCATTTTCCCAGTCACGATGCTCATCAAATTTTTTTATTCTGAAGCTAGGTGTAATTACGGAATTTATTATATCAATTAGGGTGTTTTGAAACCGCATACAAATATATGGAGTACATATGAGATTAAGCCCCATCATGTATAATCAATTCTACTCAATAACCCACAGAATTCCTTAAAATAAGAATATTCTCCTGAAGGAACATACGATTTTTTTCAATGCCTCTATTTTTACACCAAACAACTGCGCTGAAAGCATCGTACAGATCGTAAAATGGCAGCACTCTTTCCAGATCCAACATAGGTCGAATTGATTCATAGCCTTTAATATACGGGATCTTAGTTCTCGGATTGACTTTCCAAATATATCGATTCACTTTTGTGAAATCTATTTCCGAGGAACCGCTACGAGCGCTCTCGAAATCAATAATACCAGCAACCTCGTTACCATTCACCAATATATTACCTGGTCTAAAATCCATGTGAACAATGCATGGTCCGTCAGGATGCGGTAAAGCAGAGAAAACACCATCAAAGTGATGAATACATCTCTCATACAATTCAGAGTCGAGAATTTCTTTACAGGGCTCTTTCCACTTTTCAAAGTTACTTTTGATATATAATATCCAATTATTTTGGTCAAGTAACTTAAAACCATCAGTTCCATGGTAACCATACCCAGAAGTTTTAACCTCATGGAGCATAGCATGATACATGCCAATCTGATAAGAAAGACGCTCATCCATCTCTCCTGTAAAAGGCATACCTTGAAGTGCTGAAAGGAGCAACGCTCCAACAGCACTTTCATCCCCGTACCAAATGTCCAATACCTTAGGAACAGGTATTACCCCCTTTAATCGTTCGAGGATCTGAAATTCACGGTATAGTTTATCCTTATTAAATGGGATTTTCACAAATACATTTTCTCCACTGACAAGAGTAAGTTTGTATACATCAGAACTATATGACTCTGGAACATCTTCAATATGTAAGACCTTCAACTTTAGCTTTTCTATAACTTTCAAAATGGTATTCATATGTCGCCTCCTGTTTTGGAGAATACATGGCTTAAAAGGCTGATTATTTTTACTCATACTTACTGTTCTTTTCGTTTGAAAAACATCTTGCCAACCATAAGTCCCATAGCAGATGAAATGATCAGATATCCAAAGAACAAGAAAAGTAAATAAACACCATGAAGGTCTGCAGGAATCTGTTTTACACCTTCAAACCAAACCAAACGAAAAGGATAAAAAATGACTACCCAAATGATTAGCAAGAAGAGAAGAAAATTAATTATTTTTAGCACAATTACGATCCTTTCAAGTCTGAGTGGAAAAAGTTGAATGTACATGCTTCATTTTTCATTTCGCATTACCTCACCACTGCCCGCACTATAATAGTAAACATATGTATTGGAATTGCTATGTTAATCTATAAAACTACAAAATTATAACAGGAAAAATTAGGGGCATTTCTTATTTTTCATCAGATCCTAAATATACGTTAAATCCTTCCATAAATTCAACATAAATTAATAAGTTAACGTAGATATTACGATCTGCTATAACGTACAAGAAAACAAAAAAGTCGCTAAATTTAGCGACTTCAAGTTTGCACAAATTTATTGAGTAACAATAATTGGACCATTTTTAGTAAGAATAATCGTATGTTCAATTTGAGCGACATGGCTGTTTTTAGTAGCAAAGGTCCAGCCGTCTCCGGTCTGGAATACTTCTTCTTCTGAAGTTGAGACAAATGGCTCGAATGCAATAACCATGCCTTCTTTTAACAATTCATCATCCGATGGATCATTATAATTATAGATGTGGTCAGGGGCTTCGTGTATCGCACGTCCAACACCATGCCCCGTAAGGTTTTTAATAACCGTTAGTCCATGCTGTCTGGCCGTTTGGAATACCGCTTTTCCGATTCCACTTTTTTTGGAGCCCGGTTTTGCTTTCTTAAGTCCTGCTTCGAATGCCAGTTTAACAACGTCGCATATTTTCGTTAATACTTCTTCACCTTCGCCTACGACAAACGAAATTCCCGTATCTGCGAAATAGCTGTTCTTGGAGCCGGACACATCAATATTCACGATGTCCCCTTCTTGAATAACCCGCTCTCCCGGAATACCATGTGCCACTTCTTCATTAACACTGATACAAGTAAATCCCGGGAAATTATATTCACTTTTTGGAGCAGACACTGCACCAGCTTTCTCAAAAAGTGCTCCAGCTAGATCATCAAGCTCTTTAGTTGTTATGCCTGGAACTGTTTTTTGTACCAATTCATCTCGAATAGCACCAACAATTTTTCCGATTTCTTTCAAACCATTAAAGTCTTCTTCTGTTCTTGCGATCATTTTTTCTACCTCACTATCTTAATCATCAATTAATTAATCATATCCAAAGCAGCATAGCTTCGCAACTTTTTTATCAATATTGGGCTGTAGTTGCTCACTTATCGGTTTTCCTGAACTTGTTGATTATGTCTGTCAGAACTTGAATATCGCCACGGTTAGCAGCATCCAAATGTCATGAGTCATGATTGTCACATAAATTCAGTTTTATCAGAATGACTAGTCGGTGGAGTTCATCAAAACAGAAAAAAAACGAAGGTCAATGCCTTCGTTTTTTCTATTATGCTTATTTGGAAAGTGACTGCGAAAAAAGCCTCCAGTGATCCTACGTCCTCTTTAAAAACGGAGCCATACGCTCATCTCACCAGCCTGGCGATTCCCCCACAAATAATAGGGAATGGCCTTAAAACGTACAGCCTTTCTCTGATTAATATAAGAACGGTACGGTATCCCGTCTAACCATAAATTGCTGTCATCAGGCACTAGACCATCGCCTTCTATGATGACACAACCACCTAGTAGATCTGGATCAGCATACTCCGTTAATTGTGGCTCCGCAGCCAACGCGATTGTAGTGAGCGGGGCTCCATTGTCTGCTTCTTCGATGCAATACACGAGCGGGCCGCGTTGAATGGCTACTTTGCCAGCATCTGCCCGAATGGATGGGTGTGCAGCAATTAATTTTGGCTTAACCGGAAGGAACCACTCTACTATATTGCCATCTGACCAACTTCTCTTTATTTTTGCGTACCCATTCTCAATATGAAAATCTTGCCTTTCTCCATTCACCTTCAACACGGGCTGTTCCTCCTGGAACCAATTCGGTATACGTAGCGCAAGTTCAAATTCGACAGATTCGCTATCCTTGGGAAGCTGAACCGAGAATTCAACATGACCGTTCCAAGGCAGATTAGAACGTTGATGCAATGTGATTGTACTGTCGGCAAGTTGAAAGGAAACTTTGCTTCCAATATACAGATGAGTATAGATCGATCTCTCTTCTTCTGATATATCGTATATATAATCGTCCAATGAACTTAGTAAGCGTGAGACATTTGGAGGACAGCAGGAGCAACCGAACCATTTTTGTCGGACGGGCTTGACGTGATGTTTATCCGGATTTTTCAGACTTGCTTCTGGCCATACCTCAAGTGGATTGACATAGAAGAAATGCTTCCCATCCCTAGACATGCTACCGAGAACATTGTTGTACAGCGCTCGCTCCATAACATCTGCATATTCACTCTTCGCTTCCAATTGAAGCATGCGGCGCGCCCAGAAAATCAAACCAATGGAAGCACAGGTCTCTGCGTATACGGAATCATTCGGAAGATCGTAATCAAACGTAAAAGCTTCCCCGAGATGTGTCGAACCAATGCCGCCGGTAATGTACATTTGTTTGCCTGTTGTGTTCGACCAGAGTCGTTCACAGGCCTCCTTCAGTCCGTCGTCACCTGTTAATCTCGCAAGATCAGCCATCGCTGTGTACATGTAAACTGCCCGAACAGAGTGCCCAACCGCTACTTTTTGCTCACGAACAGGAAGGTGAGATTGATACATTTCCAGATTAGGCGTTCCATGGGACCAGATGTTTGTCCGGTTACCACCTTCCCACTCCTTGATAAAATAATTAGGCTGTTTACCACGTTCATCTATGAAGAACCGACTAAGATTCAGATATCGCTCTTCACCTGTAATGGTATGAAGCTTGACCAATGCTAACTCAATTTCCTGATGCCCGCAGTAAGCTCTTATCTGTCCGGGCTTGGGTCCGAACATACGATCAATCAGATCAGCGAATCGGCAAGAGATGTCCAGTAATCTACGCTTGCCTGTCGCCTGATAATACGCTACTGCGGCTTCAATTAGATGACCTGCACAATACAGCTCATGCGCTTCATAAAGATTGGTCCATTGTCTCCCAGGTTCCTGGATTGTGAAATAGGTATTCAGATAACCATTGTCATGTTGAGCTTGAGCGATCAATTCAATCGAATCATCGGCGATCTGCTCCAACCTCGGATCGGGATGGTGACGGAGCGAATAAGCAACGGCCTCCAACCATTTGTAGAGATCACTATCCTGAAATACCCAACCACCAAAATCGCCTTGCTCCAAGCTAGCAGCAATACGGAAATTTCGAATGGCATGACTAGGTTCAGCGTCCTCCACCCTGTCGTTCAGAGCTTCCCATTGATAGGGAATGACTGTTTCTCGTACAAGATCAGAATATGTATTCCAAAATTGGTCTTGAATTTCAATTTGCTTTTGTCCCATTACACACACCTCAAATTTATAAAATTTGACTCTTTACAACGTCGAGTATATGCTTTTTCGTAAAGCCATAATAGTAATGGAATGAGCTTTTTTCTATACAAAATGACACTGAAAATGAGGTTAATTCATTGGACAAAGAATTCATTGTTGCGTTACAAACCCCACCCCTTCCATATTACTGGGAATCTGGTCGTTCAACGTTTCGTGTAGGAGACCGTCATCCGAATCGAAGAAATTTCGGCCTGTTTGATGTGCTGCTCGTGGTCAATGGAGAACTACATATCGGTGAGAACGGGACGGAATGGACACTTGCTACAGGTGATGCACTAGTATTACTGCCGGAAGGTGAGCATTACTCGTTCAGGCCCTGCGAACAGGAAGCAACGTTTTACTGGGTTCATTTTGAGCATGTGGACTGGCATCAAGGTCCCTTAATAGAAGAGTCGGAAGCAGCAATTCCGCTATCGCCATTTGATAAGCCTAAGTCCATACGAATACCTAAGAAAACCACATTGCTAAACCCCCAGCTCGCATTTGATATGATGCACCAGCTTGTACTATTGCCCGTGGGAGAATCCTTCTGGGAGAAGCAACAGCTGCTATTCCGTTTTTTGGCTATACTCGAAAATGGCACCTCAGATATGGCCAAGACACCTGCTTCACGCCTTGCTGAGAGCGTAGCCTTATTTCTGCAACAGAACTACCAAGAGGAAATCACCAATGAAACTCTCTCGTCAGCATTGCACTTCCACCCTAGCTACATCGTTCGTTGCATGAAAATGAAGTACGGTGTGACACCTGTTCAATATTTACATCAATTCAGGATAGAGCGTGCCAAACAGCTTCTGGTTTCGACGGAATGGTCGATAGATCGTATTGCGACTGAAATAGGATTTCAATATTCTCCCTACTTTTCTACCTGTTTCAAGCGAAATGTTGGAATATCTCCCCTTCTGTTTCGCAAGAAATATCTTAACTAGTGAGACAAATTCATGAACTTATTAGGATACTGTGTGTAATTACGAACAGACCGAAAACAACCTGCACTTTTTTTCTATTTATTTTAAATAACATAAAATAACTTCATTGGGTAACACTACAAACAAATTTCCCAGTTTGGAGTGAAGCCTGTGAGGACATCCGCAACAACAATCAGTACCTCTGAAGTAATAATTGTAGTTATTAACTCCATCCTTGGTGCAGGAATACTAACGCTTCCTCGTACGATTGGCAAGGCGGTAAAAACACCAGATGTATGGATCTCCGTCATTCTGGCTGGTTTGATCGTAACGACAATCAGCCTTCTTCTTGTAACGTTATGTCGCAGATTCCCCGGTAAAACGGTGTTCGAGTTTATTCCTGAAATCACGGGAAAATGGATTTCTTATCTGTTAGGAATTCTAATTATCGTATATTTTATTGTTCTATGTTCATTCGAAGTCAGAGTCATGGCTGAAATTACAAGTATGTACATCCTTGAGCGTACCCCTAGCTGGGTCACCATTATGGTTAGTTTGTGGATTGGTATTTACATGCTAACGGGTGGTCTTATGGTCATCATTCGTGTCTTTTCAATCGTTCTGCCCGTTACGCTAGCATTGCTCGCACTGGTGTTCCTTTTGAGTACGAAAATGTTTGATATCAATAATCTCAGACCCATGCTAGGTGAGGGGATTATGCCTGTATTGAAGGGACTTAAGCCTTCTTGTCTCTCCTATTCCGGATATGAAGTTTTGCTCATCGTCACAGCTTATATGACAGACGTGAAGGCAAGTAATAAGACGGCTATTTTCAGTATACTTATATGTACAATTATATATATGGTAACAATTGTTACAGTCGTGGGGAATTTATCTCTGTCGGGTGTTGAGACACGGATGTGGCCAACGTTTGATATGGTTCGGAGTTTTGAAATTGAAGGATTTTTATTTGAGCGCTATGAATCGCTTTTCATCGTATTTTGGCTAATGCAAATTTTTGCAACCTATGCCTTCAAGCACTATTTTGCATCCATTGGTATACGAGATTTGTTTCGTCTCAAAAATATTACCGGAATACAATTTGCGATGTTACCCGTGCTCTATTTGATTGCTTATTTACCCAAAAACCTGGAGGAAACGCTAGCTTTGGGCGATTTTCTTGGTAATATGTCCATTTTTTTATTTGGTTTGTTACCACTGCTGCTGCTGATTCTTAGCTTTGTTCGTAAGAAAGGCGGGAAGCAAGCTGCTAGTGGAAACCTTAAGGTAAGTTAAATGTTGGGTTGTATAATGCATGGTGTGATTCGTACAAAAAAGAAAAAAAGCCGCTAAAATAGCGACTTTCAAGGAAAGCGTGATTATTTATTGAAAGTAACTTTCTCTGAACTGCCTTCAAAAATGATTGAAGTGTCCCTCGGTTTCGACTCCGCAATTTTACGACCGCCTCTGAAGGAATACAGTACACCGGCTTGTTTGCGAACAGCCTCATACTCGTTCTCTGCTTCAAGTACGATAAAGTTAGCGGGTTTGCCTTCTTCAATACCGTATACATCTTCAATGTGTAACGTTCTTGCGCTGTTTTTGGTAATGAGATCAAGCGAATTCACGATCTGGTCGTAACCAAGCAACTGCGACGCATGAATCCCCATGTGCAGCACTTGTAACATGTTGCCCGTACCCAGGGGATACCACGGATCGAAGATGTCATCGTGACCAAAACATACATTCAGACCTGCTTCCTGCAACTCTTTAACACGTGTCAGACCTCTTCGCTTCGGATACGTGTCGAAACGTCCCTGCAGGTGAATGTTGACTAGCGGATTGGAGACAAAGTTCAAATCAGCCATCTTAAGCAGGCGGAACAACTTGTACGTATAAGCGTCATTATACGACCCCATTGCTGTTGTGTGACTTGCCGTTGTGCGTGAACCCAATCCACGTTCGTAGGCTTCCTTGGCAACGACTTCTACGAAACGAGATTGCTCGTCATCGATCTCATCGCAATGAATATCAATGAGCCGATCGTATTTTTCAGCCAGATCAAACGCAACTTTCATGGAATCAACGCCGTATTCCCGCGTGAATTCGAAGTGTGGAATACCACCGACCACGTCAACGCCCATTTTCAGTGACTCCTCCAGCAATTCCGCACCGTTTGGATAAGAGTGAATGCCTTCCTGTGGGAAAGCAACAAGCTGAATGTCCATATATGGAGCCATTTCTTCTTTGACTTCAAGCATCGCTTTAACTGCGATCAAGCTTGGATCTGTAACGTCCACATGAGTCCGTACATGCTGGATGCCCTGTGCCAATTGCCACTTTAGCGCCGTTTTGGAACGTGTTTTGACATCCTCAAGCGTCAGGGATACCTTGCGCTCTGACCAGCGTTGGATGCCTTCGAACAGCGTTCCGCTTAGATTCCACTCCGGCTCGCCTGCTGTTAGCGTTGTATCGAGATGAATATGAGGTTCGATAAATGGTGGCAGTAGAAGTGATCCGTTGACATCAAGGATCTCTTCATTGTTGGTCACTTCCAGTGATTGTGTGATTTGTTCGAACTTCCCGTCTTTCACAACAATACTCCATAATCCTTCTTTACCCCGCAATTTTGCGTTCTGTATAATCATTTATTTTCCCCATTTCTTTGGATTCTTTGGCAGGAACAATCAACATCAAGATGATATAAGCTACTGCTGTACCAAGCAGTGCATTCAATGGTGTTACGCCAGGAGCCAGTTGAGCGAATGCCACGCCGATGGCCCAAGCGACGAGCGCTACCCAGTTTACATTTTTGAAAGACATATCCGCAAAAGGCTTATAGTTTCTACGTTTCACAATGAAGTAATCTGCAATAATAATAGCTCCGATGGATGGTATCGCCGCGCCAAGTACGTTCAGGAAACTGACGAAGTTGTTGTACATCCACATGGCGAATACGGTACCGACGATGCCATTAACAACGACGAAGAATTTCTTTGAAATTTTGGTGATGTTGGCAAAACCAAGACCTGAAGCGTACAGTGCATTATCGTTGGTCGTCCAGATATTCAAGCCCAGAACGATGATCGCCGGGATGATCAATCCTTGCAGGAACATGACCTCCGAGATATCAGCCAGGTTATACGCCATTGCGCCAACTGCTCCGAACAGAAACATAAGCGAGTTGCCCAGGAAAAAAGCAATAACGGTTGCGGTAACTGCCTGTTTGGATGTCCGGGAGAACCGGGCAAAATCAGGTGTCAGTGTTCCGCCACTGATGAATGATCCGATACAGATCGTTAATGCTGCCGCAGCAGTAAGTGACTGAGTCGGCGTGTAATCTAGCAACCCTTGCAGACCACCCAGCGAACCTGCACCTTCGAACATGGAATAACCACCGAGAATGGCAATCGCAGGAACTGCGATATAACCGAGAATGACGAGTGACTTCATACCGAAGATGGCCGATGCCGTCATGGCAAGTCCAAATATGATAATCAACAGATACACGTTCCAGTCCATCGCTTTCGCGACTGGAATGGCGAACATGGCTACGCCGACTCCGAACCATCCGACCTGTGTGAAGCCTAGCAGGAACGAAGGCAGATACGACCCTTTTGCACCGAATGCATACTTAGCGAGCAAATGTGTGGACAAGCCTGTTTTGGCAGCGATATGGGCCAGTGCCCCTGTATAGATACCAAGCACCAGATTGCCTGCAAGCACGATGCCAATGAACTCCATGAACGTCAAGCTGACGCCCAATGTGCCTCCTGCCAGCATGCTTGCTGAGAAAAATGTAAAACCGAGCATGACGGATAACGTCTTCCAAAAGTTGTTTCTTTGTCCTTTCGGCACCGCTTGCCATGAAAACTCTTGATCTTGTTTGCTCATCAGAATACCCCCAACATAAAGTGTATCTGATACCAAAAAAAGCAGAAAAAAGAGGCTACTTCATCAGGTTTTACACTGACAAGTAGCCTCTTTTTGTATCATAACCCGCGCGAAGACACAGAGCATCCCATGACGGGATATGCCCTGATTCTCGCGTGATTATGAAATCCGCTGCCCTTGCCAGCCTCTCTGGACTGAATTAAAGGTACCAGTATTCAATTACATTCTATTATTTTGGAAAAACCTGCGGTTGTCAATGTCATTATTATCCAACGGTTATTAATCCCTTATACAGCATGCTGTTTTTTTGTCGTAATCACCTCTCGGCATTAGCTCAGCCGAATTCGTATAACAACTGATTATTCATGTCATACCTCGGATCCATATCAATTAAGCTCCACATCAGAGTTTGGTTGGAGAATCCTGAAATTCCGACTAGATTTATTAATACAACAGCCAATACAACAAACAGGATGTCTCACAAGTCATAAATAAGACGGAGGACATCCCTACTTAATGTGATTTTGTGCTAATGAACCTGTAAATAAATAAATTTTATTTATGTGTGCTTAATAATTCTTCAAAAGCTTTTATATTCGTGTCAAAATCAGGAACGGTTTGTGTTTCTTCAGCAGATTTGACCAGCTTTACAACCAAATCATTATAAGGTGTCGCAATTCCGGTGCCTTCTGCTTTGCTTGAAACTACCCCGTTAATATAATCAATTTCCGTTTTGCGGTTCTTCTCCAGATCTTGAAGCATGCTTGCTTTGAGCAGTCTGGATGGCTCCATCACGTAACGTAATGTTTTCACCCGTTCAGGGATATCGGCTTCGCTGTTCAGTTCGAGTGAAGCGATATCGAATCCATTCATTTTAACCAATGTGACCCCATTAGCACGAGCAACTTTAATCGTCTCGTCTGCAATATGAGCTGCACTCACAATGCCGGCTTCATGATCAATAATGTCCCCATATTCCCCATTCAATGCAGCTGACAACCCACTGAATGCATTGTTGATCAGCAATTTGGACCATTTGGTTCCAACCAGGTTATCGGAAATATGTGTTCCGCCCACAAGGTCCAACACCGATTTCACTTGTTGAATTCGTTCAGTGATGTCACCATTCAATTCACCAATTTGAAAAGCATACTGCTTAAATTGCGTGTACTCCGTTGTGAGACTGGATACACCTGGTTCAATAAACGTAGCGCCAAACTCAACAGAGCCTGCGATGACGCGTTTTTCACCAACAATAGAAGCGACTTTTTCTTCCGGAATCCCGTTCTGCAACGAACACACCATGCTGTCTTCTTTCAAGAATGGAAGTAATTCCTGAAGAATGGAGTCGTTATAGAGTTGTTTGGTCAAAAGTAAAACGAGGTCATATTGTCCCGATTTCTGATCAGGCGTAATGGCTTTTACTTTTGCCTGAAACTCCGTAGTACCCGTCACTTTAGCACCCGTCTGATTTAAAGCTTCAACGTGCTTCTGATATGCATCAATTAACTCAACGTCCATTCCGCCATCCGCCAGGTATGCACCTACGATGGTTCCCAATGATCCTGCTCCTACAATTGCAATTCTCATTTTATTTTTCCTCCTTATTTCTCTTCCAGGTAGTTGTATACAGGTTGTGCAGCGTTCAAGGTTAAGTTGGTAAGGATATGAGAAGCGGACACAACTTCCAACACAGGCAGATCTGCCAGAGGTGCCAATGCATGTTCGAACAGTTGAAGCCGCGCAGGTCCTGTCCAAGCCTCTTTTACTTCGATGTCCGTAATCTGAGTTCGGATCAGATCACATACTCTTAAATTCCCGGTATAGTCTGTCGCAATCTTAATCATGAAGTTAGGTCGGCATATCTCACGTTTGGCGAGTTCTTTATTCATCTCCACATGTTTATATCCCATCGTTGCCGTGGCTACACGCAGCGTTCCATAATCAAGTGTGCCGACAAGTGTATCTGAATCGGTATACAACTTCGGTGCGCCCAGCTTTTTCGGATAGGCGGTGAGTTCTCGACCACTTGCAATCGCGGGGAAATTGTCTACATACATCGAATGCACATAATCGCCCTCCTCCCCATTGAATTGCACAGGGATAACTTGTCCAGCTTCCGTGTAGGCGCCCAGTCCAGATACATCGGGCATCCACATCACTTCGAATTTAACCAAAGGTTCAGTAATTTCCAAAGGCTCGGGCACGGCTGCCCGCAACGCTTTTTCATCAGTTCGATAAATAATGTTCAAGTATTCACGATTCACGAATTTGTACGGTGGCATTGGATATGCCGGAGCCGTTAGGGGTGTATTCAGATTTTTAGCTATGTTATTCACATCGATTTTCATCAAAGACACCTGCCTCATACATTAATTAAGTTTTGTTATATAAAAATTTGAACTGTATCTCATAAAAAAATTCTACATCAATATTTAAATTTAATATAATACATAATAAGTACTATATATATTTATCAAAATAAATAAGGGGTGCAGACAATTGGAATTGCTTCAGCTCAAATACTTTCAGACCGTTGCCTATACTGAACACATCTCCAAGGCAGCTGCACAATTGAATATTGCTCAACCTTCCCTAAGCTTGACGATTAAACGACTTGAAGATGAACTCGGTACGCCTTTATTTCACAGGAGAGGACGAAACATTCAATTAAATGCCTCAGGTGCAATCTTATTGAAACACGTAAACCGAATTTTTATTGAAATTGAAAATGCAGAGATGGAGATTAAAGCGGAGGAACATCATATATCCAATACGATCAGGATCTCCATTACGAATACCCGCTTCCTCACCGGTCTCATAAGTGACTACATCAACGCTTCTCCTGATACCAAGCTCCATCAAGGCATTGGAACGCGCGCTGAGATTATTACAGGTTTGAAGAAAGGTGAGTTGAATCTGGGCATTACGGGGCATCCGATTCAGGATGAGGAAATTGAGAGTGTTGTGCTTGTCGAGGAGGATATTGTTCTGGTTGTGCCAACAAATCATGCATACGTCGGAGAGACAAGCATCTCATTGAGTGTTGTTGCAGATGAGCCCTTTATTTCGCTTGCAGATAATAAGGAATATAGCCGGTTTACAACCACCCTCTGTGAGAAAGCAGGCTTCCTTCCCAACCTTGCATTTGAGGTCGATTCTCATACCCTGCTCGAAATTATCAGACTTGATCAGGGTGTTGCATTACTTCCTATCTCCGTATGTAGAACACTCGGGTTAAGCTATGTAGAAATTGCTGATGATTCAGCGATATATCCAATTAGCCTCTCCTGGGTCAAACAAAAATGGTTATCCCCTTCTGTTGGAGAATTTCGTGATTTTATTACTTCGTACTATGAAGACCATGCTGGCTTGTTTAAAGTGCAATAGAATATCTTCCTAAATGACATATGGTAATGATAAAAAACAAAGACCACGTTAATCCTTTTGAAGGAAACGACGTGGTCTTCTATCGATATCTGTTCCTAGTTGAACTGTAGTCTATCCTTGTACCAAACGTCTGGAATCATCTGACGCTCCAGTTCCAACAATTCACGGATGATCTGGTCCGCGTCATGGATGGAACTCACGAGCGGGTCAGTGAGCATCGCTCTTCGCAACTTCTCATAGCTCTGTTCTAGCACAGCTTCCACCGTAAGCTCATGCGTATCCAGTACAATTTCTTGCATCCCTCTGATCCCACGCGGCATCTCGCCTACATGGAGTGGTCTCACACCATTCATATCTACATCGCATAGTAGTTCCAGGAAGGAATCTGCATTCATATTGGTTACCGCACCTTGATTGAGTGTATTGACAAAGAACTTCTTGCCCAAATTTCCCACCATATTTTCAATGATATCGGTCGCATGATCCGGGCCAAATGTGTTCATATAGTCGGCAATCGGTATAGTACCTGCAAGGAAGTCATCCACCTGCTGCCACATCTCATCATGCCGCTGATACCTGTCCTCTGTCTCCCAGATTGATAACGGTGGAATCGTGTCCGTTGTCTTGCCAAGCCCTTGCCAATATCGAACGTATTCCTTCGTATGTGCCGTGCAAGTAGGAATGATTCCGAAAATATTATACAGTTCGTAGGTAATGGCATCGTTAAAAAGAGCTTTGGCTCCCCGATCACCGCCGTTGTTCTCTTCACCTGCCATCTTGCGCATGGCTTCAGCGATCGTGGGCATCACATTGTTTCCTTCATACTCGGCTTTGAGCAGCCAAGTGAAATGATTGACTCCAGCGATCCGAAAATCGAATTTTCGGTCAATTTCTGTGGTGAACTGACTCTTCTCTTCAATGATGCCAGCTCTTACCGCGTAATAGGCTTTTTTATGCGGCATATGATGACTATCGCACAGCGCAAACGACTTAAGCTTCGGTGCATAGCGATGTAATGCGATGCCATGAACGGTTGACGGGTTAATATAGTTGATCACCCAGGCCTCTGGACACAGTTCCTCAATATCCTTGGCACATTCCATAATCACCGGCAATTCTCGCATCGCGCGAAAGATCCCACCCGGGCCGATCGTATCACCAGAACACATGCGAATCCCATATTTTAGAGAGACTTGGCAGTCGATGCCACGATATTTCACCGATTGCTCCGCAAAGCTGAGTACAACGAAGTCAGCTCCTGGAAGTACCTGTCTACGATCGACCGAGCCCTCAATCTTTAAAGATACGTTGTTCTGCCTAGCGACCATCTCCGCCAGAGTTACCATTTTCGAGAGCCGTTCCTCGTCTGTATCGACCAAAGCCAGCGTGCCCTGATTCAAATAGGGGGAGTGAACCATCTGCCAGATGGACTGACGACCAAAAAACAGGCTTCCTGCCCCAATAACGACTACTTTCGGATGCTGTGTGCTTATATCATTCATTAAGTACCCCTCCTTGTAACGATATAAGTTCATTATAGGGGAGTGAGATGGAATCGGAATGTGTGATAGTTTTCAAAAGATGTCAAATCGTACGATAGTTAACAAAGGGTAATTCCTTTGGTATGATAGGGGAAAATGAAAGATGTCATAAAGTAGAGAGGATTCGGCTGAATTCGATGCAATCGGGAACTGTAAATATGAGTATAATCGACGAGCTTTCGGAGTATGTCACGCTTCACATGAGCTCTTATCTGGAACAAACGCATGACAGTCATTGGATTGAACACAAGTCACATTCCGATTACGATCTGTGGTTCATTACATCAGGGTCTGTCAAGATTACCATCGCTGGAGTCGAGCATATGGCGGCCACGGGAGACGTCGTGTTTTTTTATCCGGATATGCCCTACACTGCTTCCACGACAGGAGAGCTTTGCCGGTTCATATACATACACTTTGATTTCAGCATCGCTGATCAAAAACGGATTCTTGGCGAGTTTCAACTCCCTGGCATCGTACCTGGTAACCTGATTCAGGAGGAATCAACGCTGTTCATCTCGTCCTATCGAAGGTTCAAGCAGAGTAGCGGCGCTTCCGGAAGTCCACTGTACATGAAAGCCGCTCTTCTTCTCGTGATCGCCAAAATTTTTGAATTACATGGGCAAGGCTTCTATCACGGTGAATTCTTGAAAGACCGAAAACCGAGGAAAATTGAAGCAAGTCTGGAAGTTCTACAGAACGTATTCCCCTACGTGGATGCGAATCTGCATCGTGCCATTCGAGTGAATGAACTTGCTGTAATTGCTGGCGTCTCTGAGAAATATTTTATTTCTTTGTTCAAAAAAATTCTCGGTATCACACCGGGGCAGTACATCAATCAAATCAAAATGAACCGGGCTAGAGATTATCTGTATGAGAAAAAATATACAATCCAGCAAATTGCCGGATTTCTGGGCTATCCTGATCCCTTTACGTTCTCCAAAGCATTCAAAAAATTCTACAATGTGCCTCCTTCCAAATTCGAATAGCAAATGTAGACAAAAAAAGAGGCAACCTGTCAATCCGGCTGCCTCCATACCTTGGTGAATCATTAGAATCATTGGTTATTCATGGGTTTAATTAGGGTCTAGACCCTTCAGCGCTCCTCATATTCAAAGGGTGCTTCACTCGAATAGATTTCATGGAAAAATCCCTTAAATGGTATATCCTCTTCCAGACATTTAATGAGATACAACAGCTCTTCGTCAACTTCCGGTTCTTCGCCTTCGCGCTGCGCCACCTCAAAATGATCCACAATATTCTCCAGAAGACTGACTTGAATAAATAAAGGCAGCTTCTCCATCATGGCAGCAGAAATTTGGGTTTCTGATGTGTATCCGGAGAGCGCGGTTTGAAAATACTCATCCATGAACTGTTTACGTTTGTCTGCATCAGCTTCAAATTGAACCCAACCGACTCCGTTCATCCACAGACTTGCGAGGTCAAACATGTACCAGCCATAACAGGAATTGTCGAAGTCATATACCGTGATTTGTCCCGTATCAAAATCGATCGAATAATTCCCGTCATTATAATCAAAATGGATCATGCCAAACGTCTCCTGACTCGAACCCAATTCTTTTACCGCTTGGAGAAGTTCCACCATTTTGCTTCTGAGCAGAGAGAATGATTCAGGGACCAACCTTTCGATATGCTCCTTGTTATATTTGTCCACAAAATGATGCCTGCGATAAACGGGTACATAGCTTTTGGATAGCTGATGCATTTTGCCCAGGACTTTACCGCTATTATAGTAGTATTCCGTAAGTGGTGCCCCTTCACGATACTGATAATGGTTCTCTACCAGCAACTTTCCCTTGGCCTTCACAAACATACAAATAAAGAACGTATGCTCATCATAAGTGATCTCTTCCAGCAGAAGGCCATTCTTGGAATTCACTACATTCGAAACGCTGGCTCCATGATCAAATAAATACCGAACATACTCCAGTTCGGCAATGTAATCTTCATGCTTTCTGTCAGGCAAAAAAGACACTCGGAGAATTAGCGATTCACACCCCTCTTGCTCACAGGTGTATACGACATTCCGTCCTCCCTCATGAGGCGGAATAAGCTGAATATTGTAACCCTCCAGATGAAACAACTCGGTTACCACCGACAGTACATGTATATTGCTAATGTTAACAACCTCGTTAAATTTAATAATGATCTCCTCCAGTAAACATTGTTGGGACGGTTTCCCGTACTGCAATGTTCACAAAAGGAATCTCTGTAACCCAAATATCCTTTTGTGAACCTAAAGCACAATCACCTTGTTAGACATTGAATTCACTCCTCTTGTTTGAATATCACAATTTTACATAATTATCCCTTATTTTACTAGTGTAAAATAAAGAACCGCCCATACGGGCGGCGTATAAGAATTTTTTATACTTACAGGGTTTCTCCGTTCGTTTCAATAACTTGTTTGTACCAGTAGAACGAGTCCTTGCGGGTTCTTTCCAGTGAACCATGTCCTGCGTTGTCCTGATCGACGTAAATAAATCCGTAGCGTTTGCCCATCTCTGAAGTTGAACAGCTAATGATATCAATAGGACCCCAACTGGTGAAACCCATCAATTCCACGCCATCAGCTACCGCTTCTTTCATCTGCTCGATATGACTGCGCAGGTAATCAATCCGGTAGGTGTCATGTACGCTTCCGTCCTCTTCCAGTGTATCCTGAGCACCCAGTCCGTTCTCCACGATGAAGAGTGGCATCTGATAACGGTCATACAACCGGTTAAGCGCAATACGCAGACCGATTTGGTCGATAGGCCATCCCCACTCGGTAGCTTTGAGATGCGGATTTTTAATCTGGCTGACCAGCATGCCGGAATTGCTGTTGTCATTCGGATCATATTTTCCAATATACGTCATGTAGTAGCTGAATGCGATAAAGTCCACTGTATTATCTCGGATAATCGCATCATCCTCGGGTCCTTTGACCAGTTCGATACCCTGTTCTTCAAAGTAACGTTGCATGTATGACGGGTATTCTCCCCGCACCTGTACTTCAGGATAGAACAAGTTCATCTGATCTTCCTTCAGCGTTTGCAGAACGTCTTCCGGTTTGCTGGAGGCAGCGTACGTTTCCAGGCGGCAGATCATACAGCCGATTTGAGCATTCGGCATTTTCTCTTTACCGCTCTTGACAGCGAGTGCGCTTGCGACAAATTGATGGTGAGTCGCCTGGTATGCCACCTGTTCCTGTGAACCTTTAATTTTATCTTCCAGAATGCCGCCGCCAGTGTACAGACTTGTCAGCATCATATTCATTTCATTGAAGGTAATCCAGTATTTCACTTTATCTTTGTAACGGTCAAACAGCGTGTTGGCAAATTTCAGATACAGATCGATCATCTCGCGGCTTTCCCAGCCGTTGTATTTACGAGTTAATTCTACAGGCATTTCGTAGTGCGAGATCGTTACGAGCGGCTCAATGCCGTATTTCAAGAGTTCGTCGAGCACATTATCATAGAAGGCAAGTCCAGCTTCATTGGGAACAGCTTCTTCTCCTGTCGGGAAGATGCGTGTCCACGCGATCGACAGACGAAACACTTTGAAACCCATCTCTGCAAACAATGCAATGTCTTCTTGGTAGCGATGATAGAAATCAACACCATTCCGTTTCGGAAAGTACACGCCTGAGTTACCGCTCAGATATTCTTCCAACTGAACGGAATCCACGTCGAAAGTGAAATCTTTCCCGTTACGCTCTTCATGAGGGATATAAGGCGCCATATCTGAAGTAGAAAGTCCTTTGCCATCTGCGTCATAGGCCCCTTCGAGCTGATTGGCCGCGGTAGCTCCGCCCCATAAGAATCCTTCAGGAAATGAGTGTTTAATTGTTTTTGTCATGTGGTTTCTCTCCTTTTTTGGGTGAATACAAAGTTGTTTTATATTGCTCGTAAGTCCTTTTTAAAAAAAGTACGCCTTCATACAGCTGTTAGCGAACAGTGAGGAGAAGCAATTCATTCATCGGAATCACCCCCTTCACCTGAACCGGTACCACATCAAGGTAATCTGGTGTATTGGTTACGATGACCGGTGTGACCGGATTAACCCCAGCATCCCGGATGCCATCCAGGTCGAACGACAACAGCAGATCACCCTTCTTCACTTCTTGTCCTGTAGTAACCTTCACGTCAAAAAATTTCCCTTTGAGCGACACACTGTTCAATCCAACGTGAATAAGAATTTCAATCCCGCTTGTCGACGTTAACATGACCGCATGTTTGCTTTTGGCAACCATGGTGACGATCCCGTCAAATGGGGCTGTCACGCGTCCTTCTTGCGGAAGAATGGCAATACCTTTTCCGGTCATCTCCTCAGCAAAGGTTTTGTCCGGTAGAGATGCAAGCGGCACGACTTCACCAGTGAGCGGGCTGAATACTTCGCCTTTCTTTTCCTCAATTGAATGTACGGTTACAGCTCTTGCCTCTTCATCAGTCACAACAGTGGTGGTGGCTTGATGCGGCTGGGATAGATGCTGAGATGAACCGGATACCACATTACTATGTGTGTTCGGCTCATCCCACTTGAGCAGTAAAGTCAGTATGAATGAAACGGTAAAGCTGATGCCGATACCGATCAGAGCATACCAGAAGTTAGACATGCCTCCGCCTGGGCCAATATATAACGGAAGGGCCAGCAGTCCCGGCACGGCAAAGCCAAAGCACTTCAAACCAACTGCAGTAATAAACCCGCCGCCAGCGGCCCCACCGATCAGTGAAGCATAGAATGGTTTTTTCAACTTCAGTGTTACCCCGTACAATGCTGGCTCGGTGATGCCGAGCAAGGCAGAGATGCCGCTAGATAAGGCTATGGACTTCATGGACTTGTCTTTTGTTTTGAGAAACACGGCCGCCACGGCACCCGCCTGACTCATATTGGTCACAAGGTTGATCGGCAACAAAAGCACGTCATATCCAAGTTTGCTCAAATTCTGCAACGTACCCGGGAAAAACGCATAGTGCATGCCTGTCATGACGATCAATGGCATTAATCCACCAAGAACAATTCCCGTTAACGGACCTGAATGAGCAAAAAGCCAGGAGGTACCCATTTCTAGATAGATACCGATGTAGTTCCCGAGTGGCCCAATGGCAATGAGCAGAATGGGAACCGTGATGACTAATACAATCATCGAGGTGAAGATCACCTTGACTGGGCCAGGAATGAATCGATCCACCCAGCGATGAACATAACTCAGAAGCCACACACCCAAAATGATTGGAATGACAGACTGGGTATAATTCACAATGGACACGGGCAGTGAGAGAAAACGTATCGGCTCCAGCTGATTTGCCAAATATGCATTCAGGATGGTTGGATACAATAATGTACCCGCGAGGGTCAAGGCAATATATTCATTGACTTTGAACTTTCGAGCAGACGAGACAGCAAGCAGAAAAGGTAAAAAGTAAAAGGCTGCATTCCCTATAGATGACAGAATCTGATACTCTCCACTTGTCTCCTGGATTGCTCCGAGTGTAACCAGCAAAGCCAGAATACCCTTCAGCATACCTGTACCTATGATGGCAGGAAGGATGGGAGTGAAGATACCCGAGATGGTATCCAATACAGCATTAATGCCTTTGGAACGTGGAGCACCTGCTTCGGGTTGCGGCTTGCCATCCGGTTTCAGTTGAACCTCAATCTCTTCATACACGGCCGCGACCTTATTTCCGATGACGACTTGAAACTGGTCACTCTGAAATTGGGCTCCGAGCACACCGTCCAATGCTCTGATCTGCTCAAGCTGAACCTTGTCTTCATCACGAACATTGAATCGTAGCCGTGTGATGCAATGCCAGGCTTGCGTTATGTTCCCTTGCCCTCCTGTTAAGTGAATGATTTCTTTCGACAACTCCCGATGATTCATGCTGCTTCCTCCTTTTTTGGGCGAAAAAAAACCAAATGCCAACCCGGCTCGCCGTAGATAGCGGAGTCGGAAACATTTGGTGGTGCCTGATCGAATCAGTAACACTCCATATTCATAATCATGTGGTATAGCTCCAAGCTGGTTGTATTGAGATCAACCCGTGTCGGAACGGGATGTCACTCTCTCGATGTGAATCATGAGGTATACCATCTCATCGGGAGTAATTGCGAATCCGCGCTGCTGCTCCATCTCTTCCTTTATCTTAAGTGCGCACTGGAAGCTGGATGGATATCGCTCCGACAATACGTCATACAGAAACTGCTGATCCTTGAAGGAAAGCACTTCCCTGTTCAATTGTCGAACGATGAAATATCGGAGATGGGTAACGAAACGGGAAAAATCAGTGGTTTCCTGATCCAGTGTCATTCCAAAATGATCCGTCATGATATCTAATATGTCATTAATCATCTGGGTTATCTTGATCGTTTGATTCATACTGCCGGAATCAAACTGCGAATTCACAAAATGAAGAGCGATGGAGCTTGCCTCTGTTGACGGCAAACTTACCTCAAAAGCTTCGTTAATTAGCTCGACGGCATAGGCTCCGATACGGTATTCCACAGGATACAGATGACGGATATCCCAGTGAAGCGGATTCTGCACGTCCACACCGCTCTTGAAGCGATCCAGCGCAAAGTGAATGTGATCAGCTAGGGTGAGCAGAATGGAATCATTCAACTTTTTACCGATTTGGTTCCGGCCATGCTCAATGATTTGATCGGTGACGTTAATGACTTGCAGCGGGATATCATTAAAAAATTGCTCCAATCGCTGGTATTTGTCATCTGAGCCGATTCGAAATGTTTTTTGAATCTGCTCCCGTTCAATCCATTGTCCTTTCACTTTTTTGAACCCAACTCCGGTCCCGATCACAATGACTTCGTAGCCTTCGGCATCTTCTGCCAGAGCGATGTTGTTGTTTAACGATTTTTTGAACCTCATGATGTTCTCACCCCCAATATGCAAAAAGCACCACCATGGTCCAGAGCACAAGTCAAACAAACTTGTGAAATCCAGACTGTGGTGGTGCCTGATCGAATCAGTGACACTCCTTATTTAGCTGTATCTTATACCACCCATGTAATCGTTGTCAATACCAATACTATGGAATTTACATGCAATTCGTCTATGTGTGCTTTGTCTTATTAAATTGACATAAAAGAAGGAATTTTATACATCAATAGGCGTAGATTCCCTTGCATCCTCGTAATAGTATCGAATCAAAATGTCCTGATCGTAGTTACCGAACCCTTTCCCGAAAAGTGTCAGACCACCACGCCCGGGCACCCCTTCTTCCGGCCTTAATGCAAACGTCCAGTAGGTCGATGAATCGAGTTGCAGATCGTGGATACACACATCCGAGATACGCTGGCCATCCATAAACGTTCCTTCTCTGTTAATACGAAGTACCTTCAGAACACCATACTGGTTAACGTCCAATTTCCACCACAGCGGTGTATGCTTGCCTTTCCGATCCCCAAAGTCCCCGGGGCTTGTCCATGTTCCCAGGTGTTTTCCATTAAGCGAGAAACGGATGTCGGAAGGCCAGTTTTCATTAACTTGAGGTGCTTCCGAACTGAGTTCGAGTGAAATCTCAATCTCTTGGAGATGCTGTTCTGTATTCAGATAATTAGGGACTTTATATTCCAAGAACCCGCGTGCCAACCAGAGTATACCCGCATTAACCCGATCCGGGTCCATAAAGCACGCCGGCGTATCATATTGCCCAATCATTTGTGTTGTTGTTGCAATTCCACAGGTGGGCCAGGCTTCGTAATCCGTGTAGTGACCAACTGGAATAGATATTTCATGATACGGAGCATCAACGGGTTCAGGAGAGAGATTGATCGTCATGAATTCTTGCAGAATAAAGCAGTACTTATATGTGCCACCATTCTCCCGCTTCATGCGACTGCCTACAATCCCGGCTTTTTGCAGCTTGCTCACATGAGTACTCACGATGGCTTTGCTCAGATACAGTTCTTTGGCCAGCGCATTAATGTGCATTTCTCTGTTCTGCAATAATAAGCGAACGATATTTAGACGGGCCTCGCTTGCGAGGGCCTCGTAAATGATTAAGGACGCGGCATCCGTGCCAAGCATCATGAACTTCACTCCCATATCTCTATAAAATCCATTATATTTAGTGATTTAGGATTCGTTTTTTAGCGAACCCTGTAAAATGAACTTGCTCAATATAATAGCATTATGATACACATTAGATAACAAATCAATGAGTTGATTTTGCTTTTATGCGAATTCAACGTGAAATAAAGTCCATGACGCACCTAAAATTAATTCTATGGAGGTTTTCCCATTGCTTACATCCAAAATGCTTATCGATAAAGACTTTCAGATTGCTGAAGTAGATCCACGTGTCTATGGTTCATTCATAGAACATCTGGGACGGGCCGTATACGGCGGAATTTATGATCCAGGTCACCCTACTGCGAATGCTCAAGGTTTCCGTCAGGATGCTATTGAAGCGATCAAAGCGCTGAATGTACCCATCGTTCGTTACCCAGGTGGCAATTTCGTATCCGGTTACAACTGGGAAGATGGTGTGGGCCCGGTAGCCGAGCGCAAACGCAGACTTGAACTCGCATGGTGGACGATTGAAACGAATGCGGTAGGTACGAATGAATTTGCAGATTGGGCCAAACTGGTTGGAACCGAAGTGATGATGGCTGTAAATCTGGGTACACGCGGTATTGATGCGGCCAGAAACCTGATTGAATACTGCAACCACCCATCCGGCACATACTGGAGTGATCTGCGTATCTCTCACGGTTACAAGGACCCGCATAAATTCAAAACCTGGTGTCTTGGCAACGAAATGGACGGCCCTTGGCAGATTGGTGCAATGACTGCATATGAATACGGTCGTATTGCGAACGAAACAGCAAAAGCGATGAAATGGGTTGATCCAGAGATTGAACTCGTTGCATGTGGCAGCTCCAGCCGTGACATGAAGACATTTGCAGATTGGGAAGCAACTGTACTCGATCTCACCTATGAAAATGTAGACTACTTGTCCCTGCATCAGTATTACAATAACAACAAAGACAACACGTATGACTTTCTGGCAACATCGCTGGATTTGGATCAATTTATTGATAGTGTGGCTTCGATCTGTGATTTTGTACAAGCCAAAAAACGCAGTAAAAAGAAATTGATGCTGTCCCTGGATGAATGGAATGTCTGGAAATCCATTGGCACAAGCCGTATGGAAGAACGCTGGCAGATTGCTCCTCCTGAATTTGAAGATGTATACACGCATGAAGATGCATTAGCCGTGGGTTGTTACCTGATTACCATTCTCAAGCACGCCGACCGTGTAAAAATGGCTTGCCTTGCTCAGTTGATTAACACCATTGCACCAATCATGACGGAAAATAACGGAGCGATCTGGTTCCAGACGACATATTTCCCGTTCATGCACGCATCCAACTTCGGTCGTGGTACAGTGTTGCGTTCCATCACTACTTCACCTAAATATGATTCCAAAGACTTTACAGATGTTCCTTATCTCGAAGCAATCAGTGTGCATGATGAAGAGAATGGCACAATCACGATCTTTGCGGTGAACAGACATCTGGATGAGAAATTGGAACTGAATGTGGATCTGCGTTCCTTCGGAGAAACCACATTTGTGGAGCATATTGTATTGGAGAACAACGACTTAAAAGCAACCAATACCAAGGAAAACCCACGCAACGTTCTTCCTCACAACGGCGGGCACACAACCGTAGATCAAGGTAAAGTGCAAGCTGTACTGAACAAAGCGTCGTGGAACGTCATTCGTCTTAAAACCAAACAAGCTTAATCAGAGCGGAATAGAACTTTCTCTTACTCTGCAACATCAGCATTGTTTTTCGCACCGCGTGCAGCTCCCTGCGCGCGGTGCTTTTTGCTGCATAAGGGTAGTCGGCCGAACTACATGGTATCAAAGATAAATGTTAGACGCGTATTGAAAATCTCGGTTTTTATTCCTCGCAACGAAGGAATTTAATGAACACAGGGAGTCTTATTAACCCGATTCGGGCGAATTTTAATGGCTTGATATTGACCCGAATAAGGTTTCTGAGGTTCGTTAGCACTGAGCAATCATGCGAAATCGAGCTGGTTCAAACCTCATATACAGCATAAGCAAATAAGCCACCCCCCGTCTGGCGCACGGAGAGCAGCTTGCAGTTAAGCATCTAGCTGAGAAGATAAGAACAGATCAGAAAGAGATCAGATCACCCAACATACTAGCAATCCTTCCTTTCCATATGCAACGAAGGTTGTGTTCATTTCACTATTTCACGATTTTCATTTCAAGTATTATCCTCGTTGTGCTTCCTCTTCACCTTCGGCATCTGCCGCAGCCTGGCTTGCTGGAGTCATCAGCCCTTGAACCGCCCCCATAAATGGCTGAATCTGCTTAATCATGCCATACCCCATTTTGACCACAGGTGTAAACCGCTGGATCATGCCAAACAACCGCATACCACCGCCTAACATACCTCCAATCGAGCCTGCACCGCCAAGTCCGCCAAAGCCACCACCTAACAATGAACCTAACATAGGCATGAATGATGATACCTGAGCTTGCCGAGAGATTGAACGAGAAGACATCGACCGGGATCGTACCTGCGACTTACGAGTATTGTTCGTCCGTTTACGCTTTCGAGAGGTTACTGTTTTTCTTGTAGCCTCTGCTTTAGGTTTGCTTTTGCGAGCACTTCCTTCAGATGAGGGTGCTGAGATTGCGGCCTGAGTAAGCTTTCCGCCTCCGGTAATCACTACCCCTGCGTGATTGACACCAGAGATATAGCCAACGTACGTTTCCCCATTATGAAGAGTCACGCAGACTGGACGATCTTTGAGCCGTTTTGCCTTGACGTGTATTTCATTGGTCTTAACCATGGAATTCACCTCACTTGACTTGATCTACTTTAGTCTACGCAATGGGTGGACGACTTGCCTGTGCGAATAACACAACCGTGTGCCGAAGCAGGAAGATTCTGTTAAGGATAATGTGCTGCTACAGATTTCTTGTTTTTTCTCAGATATGCTTAATATACATCTCATTCAAAATATGACCCACATGATAGGTGTGCTCTGCCAATTCAGATTTCACATATGATGCAACATCACTCTTATCGATATCGTACATGACCTCTACTTCTTTAGAAAAAAGAAGGTGTCCCTCCTTCAATTTCTGCTCCAAGGAGGTAATCTGTTTGGGTTGCAGATCAGCTCCGAGCACCTGCTGAAGTGCTTGCACATATGTTTCAAGAGAACGTGCTCCGACAATTTTCATCCCTTGGTTCTCTTCATTTACAATGATAATGGATGGGAAACCTCTAACTCCCAAACTGGCGACACGCTCAAAGTCTTCCTCTAATAACTCTTGTGCAGATTGCTGTGCAGCCGCCTCAACCACTTCTTTTCCATTCAAACCCAGTTGATTGACGATATCCGTCAGCACATCATCTTCTCCAATATTTTGATTAAATGCAAACACGGCTTCACGCGCGCGTCTTAAAAATTCATGTTCTTTACCAGGATGTGTACTCTGAATGACCTTAAATACGCGAGATGGCGGATAGGAAGAAAGTATTGGATTATCGTGCCATAGGGAACCATCAATAGGCATACGTGAATGTTCCCCCACTTCTCTCCAATGCCCTGCAACGTCTGAAGGTTTCTGAATTCCGTTAGCGCCATCCGTGAAACCGTTCCAGTTAGCCAGTAGCCCCCCCATTTTGATTTCCAACGTAAAATAATGACCGTATTCCTCAACAAACCGATGAAGCACCGGCTCTAGCGCCCAGCAGTGAGAGCAAATCGGATCTGTTGCGTAATAAATGGTTACCTTTTTCCCAACGTGATTCAGATTAATTTCTTGCATAGCCTCTTCTTCGCTCACACCACATATACCGGTTTCCAGATCACACATCATAGATTCGTTACTCACATGTATCCCGCCTTTAACTTTATGAATTGATTTCCTTGTGTTAGTTTGATTATAATGTCTACAATCTTCTGAACAAGTACGATTCTTTTTCTGACTTAGTATCAAAAAGTATACTATTGGAGGCTATCAAGTGAAATACGAGTTTAATTTCGATCAGTTATGTCCAGCGACTTATGCATTTCAGGTCATTGGAGGCAAGTGGAATCTTCCGATCCTGGCAATTCTCAGTGAAAATGACTGTATACGTTACAATGAATTAAAAAGAAGATTGCCTGGCATTACCGGAACGATGCTAACGAACTGTTTGAAGGATTTGATTCATTCCGGTATCGTGCATCGGGAGCAATATAACGAGATACCACCGAGAGTGGAATATTCACTCACCGAATCAGGCAAGGAATTGGTTCCTTTAATTGAATCCATGGTCATGTGGGGTCAGAAACATATGACAGCAGGTGTGAAGGAACAAGATATGTAACACCTCACTTTGGTGGGCCTTGCCTTATGTAACCCCTTAGTCTAGGGTTATTTTCGAATCGATCAGTACACTTTGTTCAACGGCAAAAAAGGCTATCTCACTGGACCCTCACGTCCTTTGAAATAGCCTTTCCTTATATAAATAAAAGACTTCCGCTTGTTTATGCATCACTTCATATTCATTCTCGGCTTCGATGTGTTAGACACGACTAACCATACAGTTCCTCATCTTCCTCATTTCCTAAATACATAACCGTGGGTTCTCCCCCAACCAATCTAAGAATCTGCTTTCGTAATTTTGAAGGGAATAAGGGTAGTTCGTTTATGTTTTTAATTTCGAGCCATTCATATTCCACTTGATTTTCGTCACTTGGCAGAATAGAACTATCTGTGTCCATCAAACCTATGTACTCGCACAAAAAAACAAAATCTACACGATGAAGAGCTTCACCGTATACCCCTTCAATAACGAATTCCAATGATAACGGTTCTACCTCTACTCTGATTTCTTCTCCGACTTCACGCTTCACAGCGTCGGTCAATGTCTCCCCTGCATTCTGGCTCCCGCCCGGCAGGATATAGATCACTTCATCATGATCATCCTGCTTCATTGCAAGCATCCTTCCATCGTTGATGATCAATGCTTTTGCAGAATTTCGAATCTTTCTTTCCATTGTTAATCCCCCATATATGTCTGTGAAGAATATTTTAACACATACATCTAAACAAATTCTGAACAATCAACTTAGCTCACGCTTGGCGACCTGGATGAAAGCAGCGATGGATGGAGATATCCATTTTTCTCGATGCCAAAGCATTTGTGCAGAAAACGATACATCTGTTAAATCCCAAGGCAATGCAACCAGTTCCCCTTCGCTTAACTCTTGTTTCAAAGCCATTTCAGGCAATAAAGCGATCCCGAGACCTGCCACTGCGCATTGTTTAATGGCTTCTACACTATGAAACTCCAGCTCTGTCAGCACATCTGCGCCTTTCTTCAGCAGAGATTGTTCAAAATAAGCACGATAAGAACAGTTCTTTTCGGTCAGCAAAAAATGCTGTTTGTGAAAGTCATCGATAACTAACGCGGAACGCGATGCTAACATATGATCGGGTGAAACCACCATTTGAAAGGTCTCGTTCTTCAAAAACGTGGAGTGAAGATCTTTGGCACCCACGTGCTCATCCAATACAAAAACGACATCCGTATGCCCTTCCCTCAGACTTGATTTAAGCTCTTGACCAGACAACGGGCGGAACAATAACCGCACACCAGGATAGTCCGCTCGGAAACGTTTGAACAAGGCTGGAAGAAGATAAGCACACAGCACTTCGTCCGCTCCAATAACTACCGTTCCCGCCAATTCCCCGTGTTGACTAGATATGCACTTCGCTTCCTCTACATCGTTTAAGATTTTAGTAGCGTACGGCAGGAATTGCTGCCCAGCATCTGTTAATACAACCTTTTTACCTAATCGATCCAGCAATTTCACGCCCAACTCTTCTTCAAGCGATTTGATTTGCATGGTTATGGTAGACGGGACATAACTCAATAATTCAGCATTTGACTAAAGCTGCAGGTCGATGCAAGTGTCCAAAAGGTTTTTAGCTGGCGTATTTCCATGAGTTAGGCACCCCCTAAGTTCAAAATAAATGAATGTTATATTCAACAACGTTTCGTTGAATTGATGATAGACGTATTGTAGAGTGAAATCAAGTTATCACTACTTTTATAAGGAGAATCCATCCATGAACGATTATGAAACATATCACCTTGGCAATACATTACTTCAATCGGGACAACAGCTCCCTCAAGCTTTTATTGCATACAAGACTTATGGAACCTTAAATCTGGCAAAAGACAATGTTATTGTCGTTCCAACATGGTTTGCTGGACTTCACACAGATAATGAATGGTTAATTGGAGTGAACAAGGCACTGGACCCCAGTCGGTATTTTATCGTTGTGCCCAATATGTTGGGTAACGGATTATCGTCGTCTCCGAGCAATACCCCTGCCCCATTTGATAGAGAGAACTTTCCTCTCATCTCCATGTATGACAATGTGCGTGCCCAACATCAACTCATCACTGAGAAATTCGGTATCTCCAAAATTAAACTCGTTGTTGGCTGGTCTCTGGGAGCCATGCAGGTGTTTCAGTGGGGCACGAGTTATCCGGAGATGGTCGAACGAATTGCCCCCTTTGGCGGAACAGCAAAAAGCAGACCCCATACACAGTTGGTATTCGAAGCAATGATCGCAGCGTTACAGGCAGATTCCAATTTTAAAAATGGCAGATATGAGCTCCCTCCGGTTGCTGGTCTCGCTGCAATGGGGAGAGTTTATGCTCCATGGGGGTTTTCGCAGGCGTATTATTTGGAGAAATTGCATCAATCTGAAGGTTACGATACCTTGAAGTCTTATGTTGAAGATTACTGGGACCAGGTGTTTCTATCCTTTGATGCTAACGACTTAATCACCATGCTTCGTACAGGAATATATGGAGACATTAGTGATAATCCCACAGATGATCGCAACTTTGAACAGGCACTGCGTAAGATCACCTCTCCTGCCCTCGTTATGCCTGGGTCCAGTGACTTGTTTTTTACACCAGAAGACAGTGCGTATGATGTTCAACATATGCCGAATGCTGTTTTTCAGCCCATTGAGTCCAAGTGGGGACACTGCTTCGGGATTGGAGCTAACGAAGTGGATTCACTCCTTATCGATCGTCATCTAAAGCAATTTTTGGAGACATGAGTAAAAAAAGAAGGCGTATAGAGTAAAAAAAGTGCACTACGCTTATTTAGCTTTTCTTCGCTACAACTCAAAAGTAAAAAAACGTATGGGTTCTCGTCAATAACCTTTATATCCCCTTTCCCCTTTCTCGTTTAGAATATTTTCAAGAAAGCATTATTGAAATATGACTGATAAGGGGGAAAAGAAATGAACAAGAAAACGAAAGCTTTACTCTTGTCTGTGTGCATGTCAACCTTATTACTTGCTGCCTGTAGCAGTGGAAGCGGTGCCGAGAAAGATCCAACGACGAACCCGGATTCCAACGAGGGTGGAACGACAACCATTCACACCGTAACGTCAGAATACTCTTCTGCCAAATATCCAAAGGGCGATGATATCACCAACAATGTGTGGATTAAGCGATACAAAGAGAAGTTTAATATCGATGTCAAAACAGACTGGGTCAGCGATGAATATGATACCAAATTGAATTTGGCTATCGCATCGAACGATCTTCCTGACGTATTCAGAGTTAATCCATCACAACTGAGACAGCTGGTCGAAGCAGATATGGTCATGGACCTCTCCGAAGTATTTGATCAACACGCTTCGGATCGTCTCAAAGGTTACATGGAAGCAGATGCGGACAGTTACGAGTCTGGAAAGAAGGACGGCAAGCTGTACGGGATACCGCAGATGCATTGGGGATTAATTGAACAACCAGACTTCATCTGGATTCGGAACGACTGGAAAGAAGAATTGGGACTCCAGGATCCAAAATCTGTGGAAGACATCAAGAATATTGCACTGAAATTCATGGAAAAACACGGCGGTTACGGCATAGCAGTAGACCAATCGTTGGACTACCTCAACCTGCTCGCGATTGCATGGAATGCACATCCGGATATGTGGATGGAAGATGCCAGTGGAAAACTCGTATACGGATCTGTACAGCCTGAGATGAAGAATGCGCTGGCGGAGTGGTCGGAATGGTACAAGCGAGGCATTATTGATCCGGAATTTGCAATCAAAGACTTCAACGCGATGAACGCGGACATTGTCGCCGGCAAAGTGGGAATGCAGCCTTATTACCAATGGTGGGGTTATAATCCGGGTGTCGATACCGTATCCAATCTGGGTAAGGACGCCATCTTCTACCCTTATATCATCCCTACCGTTGATGGGAAGGAAGCCACACAATCCATCTTTTTCGCCAACAACAATTATATTGTCATGAAGAAGGGATTCAAGAACCCCGAGAAAGTAATCCAGATTTTGAACGACTATGCTTATATCGTGGATGAAGGCAATGGCAAGGAATCTACAGAAACGCTATCTGCCTTGCTGGATAACGATATTGCCCATGTTGTTGGAGCCTTCCGTGTACTTAACCCCAATTCCGATTACGAGCAATTCGAGGCGGTGTCGGCTGCCCTTGAGTCCAAGGATACCAGTGGACTCACGACTTCGGGTATGTGGCAAAAATATAATAACAGTGTTGAATTCATGGAGAACGCAACCCCTGGTGCAGTCGGTGATTATTTGCAACAAGGTGCTCCCAAAAATGCATATGGCCTAGCCAAAAAAGTACTCGACAGCGAAAACTATACGAAGACAGCCTTATGGGGTGTTACACCAGAGATCCTGTCAAGCTATGGAACAACCTTGGATGATATCCTGACAGAGGGCTTTACCAAGATCATTATGGGAAGTGAAAGTATCGATTATTTCGATGTGATTGTCCAGAATTGGCGTGCAGCCGGAGGCGATGATGCAACCCAGGCAGTCAATGAGGCATACGGGGCAAAATAATCTCGTTCATAAAGAGGGGATGAGGGTGATCTCACCCCTCTATTTGATAGCGATTACATTTCCCGCACGATGAACGGAGGAATATGAATGTTGAGAAAATGGAAACAGCAGAGTCCTTACCATCTCATGTTGATCCCAAGCCTGGTCTTGGTCTTCATCTTTAGTTACATTCCTTTCTACGGACTTATTATCGCGTTTCAGAAATACAATCCGGGACTCGGCTTCAACTCGCCATGGGTGGGATGGGATAATTTTACGCACGTATTCAATCAGCCGAACTTCGTAAGAACCATCTGGAATACACTGTACATGTCTGTCTTCAAGATTATCGGCGGGATAATCGTGCCCGTTATTTTCGCATTACTCCTTAACGAAGTCCTGCACAGTGGAATCAAACGTACATTTCAAACGCTTGTATATATTCCAAATTTCCTCTCTTGGGTCATTATGGCTGGCATCATGCTGGACATACTGAGCGCTGACGGCATTATCAATACCTTTTTAGGCGTATTTGGGATTGCACCGATCTCATTTCTTGGCACCCCCTCTATATTTCCCTGGACGATGATTGTAAGTGACATATGGAAAGGCTTTGGTTTTGGCACGGTTGTTTATTTGGCAGCACTGACCAGTATTGATCCAGGACTCTACGAGGCCGCAGTAATTGACGGCGCCAAACGCTGGAAGCAAACCATCTATATTACCTTGCCTCTCCTCATGCCAACGATTGTCTTAATGACTGTATTGTCGCTAGGAAATGTACTGAATGCCGGCTTTGACCAGATCTATAATCTCTACTCCCCTGTTGTCTATCAGACCGGTGATATTATTGATACCTATGTATATCGGTTGGGAATTCAACAGGCTCAATATTCGATCGGAACAGCTGTCGGGTTATTCAAATCCATCATTTCCAGTGTTCTCGTTGCTGTATCGTACATTCTGGCTTACAGAGTGGCTGGCTATCGTATCTTCTAAGAAGGAGGAGGAACTCACATTATGATCCATGATAAAAGTATGAGCAGACGTGTATTTCTTATCTTAAACTACACTATATTGCTTCTAATTTCTCTCTTATGTATCCTGCCATTTATTAACCTGTTGGCTGTTTCATTCAGCAGCAGCGCAGCTGTATCTGCGGGGAGTGTTACATTCTGGCCTGTGGAATTTACGACAAAAGCCTATGAATTTGCGTTAACGGGAGGGTCATTTTTCTCCTCTCTCTGGGTGGCCATCCAACGAACCGTTCTCGGAACATTGGTGAATCTGGTTCTGATCGTACTCACGGCCTATCCCCTCTCCAAATCCAAACAAAAATTAATGGGGCGTAACATCTATATGGGATTTTTCATTGTAACCATGTTATTCAGTGGAGGATTAATTCCAACCTATCTCGTGGTTGTCAAAATGGGACTAATCGATTCCATATGGTCTTTGATCCTGCCTGGGGCTCTCCCCGTATTCAGTATGATTATCCTCATGAATTTCATTAGAGGGTTGCCCGAGGAGATTGAAGAATCAGCCATTATCGATGGTGCTGGTCCAGTACAGGTATTGCTTCGGATTCTGCTCCCACTTCTTAAGCCCGCTCTCGCAACCGTTGGTTTGTTCAGTATCGTTGCCCACTGGAATTCGTGGTTCGATGGCATTATTTATATGAACAATCCAGCCAATTATCCATTACAAAGCTACCTGCAGACCCTTCTGCAAAGTTTTGAGCAAATCATGCTGAAATCCGGCTCGGATTATACGCAGCTATTATCCATGATGAACGCCAGAACGGGACGCGCAGCTCAAATGTTCTTGGGAGCCATTCCAATTTTACTCGTATATCCGTTCCTACAGAAATACTTTACCAAAGGTTTGGTGCTAGGAAGCGTCAAGGGGTAAACCAAAGGGCTTGCAGTTCATACTGCAAGCCCTTTGGTTCTATCTAAACTCTGAAATGGCAGGCAGCAAAATGGAGAACTTGGTACCTTCACCTACTATACTCTCCACCTGTATTCCATAAGGTTTCCCAAAATGAAGTTGAATTCGTCGCTGCACATTATGCAGTCCAATTCCATTGGTTCCTGTACCTGCACCGGACTTTTCTTCCATGAGGTTCTGCATCGTATGTTGATCCATACCCACGCCATTATCGCAGATTTCAATGACAACTTCATCCATTCGCAGTTGAATCCGAATGGTGATGATTCCGTCTTCCTCTAGCTCGGCCAGGCCATGAAAAATTGCATTCTCCACAATGGGCTGCAGGATCATTTTGGGCATCCGATAATCCAACACTCTATCCTCAATTTCATATCTCATCTGAATACAATCATAGTACCTGACATTCTGGATCGTTACATAATTGGCTATATTATCGAGTTCCTCACGAATCGTTACGAGGGTTCCATCAGATTTTGTGGCATAGCGGAGCATCGAGATTAGGGCATCAGTCATATCCACGATTTTGTCAGCTTGTTGCATTGAGGCGATCCATTTCACCGACCCAAGGGTATTATATAGAAAATGAGGCTTGATCTGGTCATGGAGCGCACGCATCTCGGCCTTGGCTTTTTCTATCTCTTCTTGCTGCATCCGTTCGACCAACCGCTTCAACTCGTGAGACATTCTATTAAATCGAATGGATAAGTGTCCAATCTCGTCTCTTGAGCCAATAGGTTCAACTTGTTCAAACTGACCTTTCTCAACTAACGCGATATTCCGTAGCAGTTTTTTAATGGGCGTTGTGATCACGTGAGATAGAAAGATGGATATGACGGCAGCAAAAAGAACAATGACTATGGCGAGCGTCACCAGATTACGGCCCAATATTTTTCCATCCGCAGTCAACTCATCCAAAGGCATATATAAGTAAGTTGTCCATTTTTGCTGGCTAAGGGGACTGGTCACCACGACATTGAATGTTTCAGGTGGACGCACGTTGTCCCTGAACAATGTCCCAATTAATCGTTCGTTCACGTTATATACGATTTTGTCATCCTCATCAACGATCATGAATCTGGAGCGTAACCCTTCCTGCAAATTTCGATTGACAATCTCGATGAATTTGATATCAATACTGACAACGATTACACCAAGCAGCTCTCCACTAGACACATCATGAATTTTGCGAGCGTGTGACACTGCCAGTATTTTATTCTCCAATTGCTCGTCGATTCGTGTTGTGAGGGTAATGGTTCGATCATTATCATGCATGAACTTTTTAAACCATAATTCATTCGCTACTTTGTAGTTCGGATCAATGGGTTGATGCGGACTGACAAAAAGGTCCTGTCCCCCGTTCATATTGTAGAGGTAGATGG
Source organism: Paenibacillus sp. CB74 (assembly GCF_055687625.1). Classification (NCBI taxonomy): domain Bacteria; kingdom Bacillati; phylum Bacillota; class Bacilli; order Caryophanales; family Paenibacillaceae; genus Paenibacillus; species Paenibacillus sp. CB74. The sequence goes on from NZ_CM146009.1 coordinate 1,934,736, forward strand.
AGAATACACGATCTTTCATCATGATATAATTCATCAGAATGTTGTATGCGGCAATCTCATGCTGTTCATCACCCGTTCGCAGGAAATCCTGGATTGGAAAACTTCCTTCATGAGTGGCAGACAGATTGTCACTAAGGCCATTGCTAGCCAGTAATGAAATTTTTTCAATCTCCTTGAGGAACTCGTCAATGCGAATATTCGTCTGTTTGGCTAGATCATTGAGCAGCGTTGTATAGTTCTGTGCCAATAACCGCTCTGAGGAGTAATACGAATTGATCGTCATCACCAATACCGGAAGGATAATGACGGTCATACAGATCACCATAATTTTGTACTTGATTCGGAAAGGCCGAACATGCTTCATATGCTGCACCTCTATTCACCGATTACATTCATCCCTGCTGTAACTCTCGATATTCCTCAGGGGTGACACCTACCGATTTTTTGAAAATCTTACTGAAGTACGTGTAATTATGGTAGCCTACCTTTTCTGCGATTTCATACACTCTCATTCCTCTGCTCGATAGATACGTTTTAGCATGTTCAATGCGAACTCGGGTCAAATACGTGATAAAGTTCTCTCCTCGTTCCTGCTTGAACACCCGGCTTAAATACGACGGATTAACACTGATTTGGCTTGCGATGCCTTGCAAGGAAATATCCTCAGCATAATACTTGTCGATCAATTCAGTGGCCAGATCGGTGTAGGTGCTTTCCTGTTTGTTTTGGGAATCGGTTTGGAAGTAATACGCAATATGGGCAAGCATATCTTGGTGAATATCCTCCCAATACTCCCCCTTTAGAACGATTTCATATGGCGATTTTTCTGTTAAAGAAGCTGTACCTCTTTCCGTAGCTCGGGAAAGATGGGAATGTATCATTTCCAGTACCATGATATATTGCTTGCGAATGCTATTCTCATCCGCTCGTAGCTGCTCCAGATTGAATCGGATTCCTTCGAGGAACTCTTTCGCTTTATTGTTGTCTTTGCTTACCCATAACTTCAACAAATCTCGTTCTTGTTGCGGGCTTAAAGCCCCCTTAATTTCCTGTCGATCTGGGGATTCGACCATATACTCGTAATACAATACCTTGTTGCTACCTGTGAAGAACCCATGTTGTAGAGCCATTTCCGCCTCTTGGCAGGCCTTCTTAATGTGAGGGAAGCCCGAAACCATCGTACTTACACCTGCGGTGAGGGACAGATTCATAAAGTCCTTGATGGAAGACAGCATTTTGTTACATAGTTTATTTATATCGGTGTGTACAGATTGGCTCTCAGGATGTACATTGACGATCACCCAATAGTCAGAAGAACTTTCAACAAAAATCTCCTTCTCCCACTTCGAGGGAATAATTTCTTCCATAATATTAAGAATTGAAAATCGGAGTAGCTTTTCCCCCTTCTCAACATATTTCCTCTTTGCGTCCTCGTAATAGTTCACGATGAACTTGATGACAACCAGCTGGTCCGAATGGATACGAAAATGCAGTTCTTCTGCTCTGGAGATGATGTCCTCTCCACTTATGAATCCGCTTACAATATCTTGAAAAAAACTATCCTTTAGATATCTTAGATTCTTGGAATAATCTTGCGCGATAGAGGGTGAATTGGTTAGATGAACATGTTCACTTTGCAGTTTCTGTCCAACCGTGCTCAGGAGCTCAATAAGGGAGGATTCGGTGATCTCGCTTTTAATCAAGTAATCTGTAGCGCCAAGTTTCAGTGCCTCTTTCACATAATGAAATTCGTCAAAATTACTCAGGATGACATACTTACAGGTTTTTAGTGAGCCGGAGGCCTCTTGTATAAGCTGCAGTCCATCCATAACCGGCATCTTGATATCTGTAATAATTAGGTCCGGCATTACATCAAGTGCCAGGCTCAATGCCTCTTTACCATTTCCAGCTTCACCAACAACATGGAAATTGTACTCTTCCCAATTCAGCATAGAACGAATTCCAACCCGCATGAGCAATTCATCATCGACGATCATCAGTTTATACATGCGTATCCCCCAACATGAACCATTTTTAGATATTTTACCATTAAACGAACTCCTGCGAAGGAGTCTAACGAACCTTCTTCGATTATGGTTTTCATAAATACCACTTTTACAGAACGTATGTTCCCGAAAAAGAATACATGGGAATATCATGTAAAGCCATATTTCTATGATCGAACCCTGTGGAAAAAGCCGCTTGCGAAGAAAAATAAAACGGCTGAATCATCTGCTGTGATGTAAAGGTATTGAAAATACGTTCTTAAAACCAAAAAAACCGCAATCTATTTATGCGGCTTTTTAAGTAATCATCTGTTGTATAGTTGACTATGTTTCCTTTCTAAATGCCTCAACGATGCTCGTTTGGTTCAATCGATACATCGGCCAAGCTGTTGCAACGAGTGTTGTTGCCATGGCGCCTGCACAAGCAAGAACAATACTAGACCATGGAATGACCCAACCTACATCGACAGCACCTTTGAAGAGATGATGTATCCCATAGCTGAGTACTGTTCCGAGTATACTACCGTATACTGCAGCGTACAGGCCGTATATAACACCTTCTAATAGAATCATTTTCCCGATATTACGCTGTGTCATGCCGATCGCTTTGAGCACCGCAAATTCTTTGGTGCGTAGAATGAGGTTGGTGCTGACAGTGTTCAGTATATTCAGGAAGGCAATCAGGACAATGACACCAATAAATCCGTATATAAAGATCTTGGCAGTTGTCGCGTCGTTTTTTGCTTGGGCCAGTTGCTCCACCTTATCTGTGTAGCTGTAACCTGCATCTTTTTGGGGTAAGGATTTGAGATAGTCCGTAATTGGTTTGTTGGAAACATCGGTTTTGGCAAGAATAAAGATTCTGGAGTACGTATCGTTTCCTGTGACCTTCTCTACGACTTCAGGCGTCGTTATGAATTCAAGGATAGCACTTTCATTATAGTTGCTCGACAACAAGCCTTGATCAACAATTCCAGTTACCGTCACAGTCTTATATTCTTGATTCTCACTATCCATACTGCGTACTTTGATGTGATCCCCAACCTTAAATTGAGTTTGATCGGTAACTATCTGTTTGCCATCATCGGTTACTACTCTTAGTTTTTGATTAATGATAACACCATTTTCCTTGTTCATCTTCTCTATGTTGACCGTACCGGCGGTGAGTTTGGATTTCAGAGCGTCAAGGCCATTATTACCAAAAGATTCTATAAAGTTGTTGCTTGTTCGATACTCTTCTCCTATGGCTACAGGATACATACCTGGACTGATTTCAAAATATTTGGGGTTAACTTTTTCCTTGGGATATATCGCCATCATCTGATTGCTATAAAACCTGTAAGCCTGTTCTACTGCATCAAGCTTAACAATGTCAGAATATACGGAATCATCGATCCGTTTGGAAGGTCCTTCATACATAACCGAGTAGGAATAATCGATACCTGATTCCGATGGCTGCCCCAGTAAACCAGCTAGTCCGCTAAAGACAATAAATAGAATCATACTGACCACTATTGAAAAGGCAGTGATGCGGAAGCGTTTTTTGTTCCGCCTGATGTTTCGACTAGCAAACTGCCCTTCGATACCTAACAGTTTTCCCAGCAGCTTTGATTTTCGGACAGATGATATGTCCTCCACCTTTGTACTTCCCGAGCTATGAATCGCCTCAAGTGGGGATACCTTCGCTGCCAGTCTCGCAGGTCCGATTGCCGACAGATAAACAGTCAATAATCCCAATACCCCGGCGATGATCAAAATTGGCAGGGAGATGACCATTTGCATATCATTCAGAAATCCCAACGCCAAAAAGCTGATATTATAAAACAAAAGTTTCATAAAGACAGTTCCCGTCAGTAATCCAATAGGAATGGCAATTAGACAAAGTATTGTCGCCTCTTTGAGAACTAGTTTACGTATTTGCGATGGTGTAGCCCCAATGCACCGCAGCATTCCGAATTGGGAAGTCCGCTCCAGAACAGAAATATGAAACGTATTATATATCACTGCACTCGTACAACCCATAATAATAATGATGATTGCTGCGAATGCATATAACAAACTATGGTTTACACCTTCATAGGTGCTTTTGCCATATAACTTAAGCAGTTCATTATTATATTCGACTCGAATATTTTTATATTGAATTTCCTTATCCAATGCTACGGCAGAGCCTTGATCCACTTGGTCAAGCTTTAATGAAGATATTATCGCTTCCGCCTTCGCCTGAATCTGATTCATCGATTTCATTTTGACATATATAAAATAATTTTTATCTGCATCTATTTTTACATTATCTTCATACGTGATGGCTGGAAAGATGAAGTTGGAAGACCACGAAGCGTTACTACCTGTCTTCATAAATCCCACAACGGTGAATTCTCTCTCTTTTTGGGGACGAAAGCCTTCATCAAGATCCCAGCCAAAATCACCCAGACCATTGATGGGTTTGATCTCCCCGGTTGATGCGACAGTTCGTTCTCCCAGACTCAGGGTAATCGAATCTCCAAGCTTTGGTTTGGTCACAAAACGATCCAGACTCCAGGTCGAAAGAATAACTTCATGCGAATTTTTCGGCAGCCTCCCTGAATCCAGCTGAACCTGAAGCTTGTCCATCGCATCGGTATCATAACCTTTGAGATTCAAATACCGATAAGGTGCAGCAAACGGATTTTCCTTCTTTTCTTTCTCACTCGTTTTGCTGATGACCGAATAACCTTCTCTGCTAATGATCCCAGCACTCTCTACCGATGCATTATTGACAACTCTTGAGATTGCTTCTCCAGGTAATCCGTTAAAAGAAACATGGTAACCCCCGTACTCTTGAACGGTTTGCCGAACTACTTTGTCTCTGAAGCTAAGACCAATGGTTCCGATTGCTGTAAGTAGAGTCACAGATAAAATAATGCCAACGATCGTTAGTATTGATCTTTTTTTCTGCCCTAGCAAATATTTTTGGGTAAGACTGGTATACCTATTCACGATCTTTCACCCCTGTTTGCTGCAACAGTGTACCATCTTTTATATTTACAACTCGGTCCGCTCTCTGGGCTACATTCAAATCATGCGTGATCATAATCAAGGTTTGATTGTATTTTCTGACGGAATAGGTAAGAAGATCCACAATTTCTTTACTGTTCTTGCTGTCCAAATTGCCGGTTGGTTCATCCGCCAGAATAATCGATGGTTTATTAATCAATGCACGTCCAATGGCAGTTCGCTGCTGTTGCCCGCCGGATAATTGGGACGGAAGGTGCTGCCTTCGATCGCTGAGTCCCAGCACGCTCAATAATTCCTCAAGATAACCCTCGTCCACCTGTTTATTCTCAAGCAGCATTGGCAATTTAATGTTTTCTTCCGCAGTTAACACCGGGATCAGATTGTATGATTGAAAAATAAAACCGATTTTGCGTCTTCTGAACACAGCCAATTCATTTTCAGTTTGAGAATACAGGTCCATACCGTCAATAATGACTTGGCCACTTGTCGGTTGATCCACTCCTCCGAGCAGATGCAGCAATGAGCTTTTGCCAGATCCGCTGGCGCCCACGATTGCAACGAATTCTCCTTGATTAACGGTCAGGTTAACATCTTTCAATGCTTCCACCCTAGACTCAGCACTTCCATATATTTTACATAAATGTTCGGTCCTCAAAATTTCCATCCTGTTGTACCTCCAGTTGTATGATTAACATTGCTTGATTGTTATTATAGGTGTGGAATCTTACGTTGAAGTGAAGAAGAAGCTTACATTATCGTAAGCTTCTTCTTAAGTCCACTCTTTTTTGAAAAACGAAATCCTGAATGTCGTTCCTTCTTGAAGCACACTCTCCACCGTAATGATCCCGTTTTGTTCCTCAATGATTGATTTGGTCAAAGCCAGACCAACCCCTATACTGTTGGGCTTGTTATGGTTCTTGCCTTTATAGAATCGCTTGAAAATGTGAGGCATATCATCGGGATGAATACCTTCGCCGTTGTCCTGAAAAATGATTGTATCAAACAGTGCGTTTTCTTCCAAATAGATTCGAACCTCCCCTTCTGGCGGGGTGTGTTCCAGTGCATTTTTTATCAAATTCATGACAGCTTCCTTAAGCCATTCTTCATCTGCTTGCACATACGTATTCTCACTTCCGAGGATGATTATGTTTTGCCGTTTCTGGTCTGCTACCGTCCGGAGTGAATAGACAGCGCTCTCCATCATCTCCCTTAGCTGGATCCTCTCTTTTCGAAATCCAATTGCTCCCGCTTCGACTCGTGCCAGCTTGAGCAGACTTATGATGAGCCATTCCATTCGATCAAGCTGCTGCCGACTTCGTTCCAGAAAGGTCTTTCTCATTTCTTCTTTCATCCCGGGATCATTCAGCAGATTTTCATTGAACACAATCAGAGAAGCCAGGGGTGTTTTGAGCTGGTGGGAAATGTCGGATAACAGATTGCGCAGGAAGGTTTTTTCCTGCCGGAGTAACTCCAGGCTGTTGGATAATCTCCCAGCCATTGCATTAAAGCTCCTGCCGAGCGAGCCGAAGTCTCCATCCTCCGTTTCAGGCAGTTTTTGATCGAATTGTTGTTCCACAACCTGCTCCGCCGCATGGGAAATCGTTCTGATTTTTATGAAAAATTTACGATACTCCCACAGAAGTACAATAAGGAGTGGAATCAGGAACATCAGTAATTGAGTCGCTGTTTTCAAGGGTAATGCTCGTCCTGTAAGAGCAGGTTGCTCTTCTAAAGGCATGCCTGTCTGATAACCGTATTGTGCAAGAATGCGTTGCCCCTCTGCGATTTCATCGGCCTGAGCTCCTTGGGTAACAAAGTGAATCACCTCATTCTCCAACTGGGGATCTTTCATCAACAAATGTCCGATTAGGGCGCTATTCTGATTAACTATGGTTGTATTGATGCCATCAACTTGATGCTGCATGTAAAAGAACATCATAAACGACAAAAGAACTTGCAGAGCAAGTACTTTAATGGCGAGGGACTTCCACTCGGGATTTCGCAAAACTTCAATCATTTTCATTTCCCTATAACCTCTACATTCCATTTATATCCGATCCCCCGAACAGTTACGATATACTGTGGTGCTGCAGGAATATCTTCGATTTTCTCTCTTAACCTGCGGATATGGACAGAGAGCGTATTATCATCAATGAAGTCGCCAGAGAGATCCCAGAGATGATTCAGAATTAAACTTCTGCTGCATATCTGCTTTGGATGAGAGACCAACATCAATAGTAGTCGATATTCAAGTGCGGTCAGTGTAACTTCACTATTGTTTTTGAGTACAGTTCCTTCTAAAATACGCACCTGGATGTTATCGGATATCCACAAGCTCACATCTTGTTTTCCCTTGTTGTTACGTCGTAATACGGCCTTGATTCGTGAAATAAGTTCTTTGGTTCGAACAGGCTTGGTTACATAGTCGTCTGCTCCGAGATCAAGCCCAGCGACCACGTTTGCTTCCTCATCCAAAGCCGTCAAAAAGATAATGGGCACTTGCGACGTTACCCTAATCTCACGGCATAGTTGATATCCCGATCCATCAGGCAAAGTGACATCCAACAAAATCAGATCGATCAACTGTGCCTGCAGTGCCTGTCTGGCTTCTACCAAGCTACTCGCCACAACGACCTCATATCCTTCATTGGACAATGTGTATTGAATACCAAACACCAGGTTCTCATCATCTTCTACGAGTAATAAGCGATTCATCGTACACCTCAGCTCATGCTATTTTGAATTTATATATATTTGATTTTGATTATAGAGTTCCTGCGTCATTATACATCATTTGAGTTTCTACGCTATAACATTATGATTAATGGGATGTTCCATGAACATACTAAAGATAAAAGCCTGCTCCTATGTGGAACAAGCTTTTATCCGTGTCAGTTGTAATAGATAACAAGAAAGATTTCTGTTCACCATTTAGTATTTCTCTGATTCCTTAAATATCATATAACGATGGACACCTCTGACAGCACGCATGGCTTCTTGAGCTTGCTGAATCGCAATTTCGCGGTGACCCGATCTTAGTTCGATCGCTGCAAGAAGCGTGGATCTCATCCAGAGCTTACTAATGGGTTTCAAGTGTTCACTCGCCTGATCACTTCTTCCTTCTTCCATAAGCAAATACGTTTCATAATATGTACGATAATCCGATCTACGCATATTCTGCACCGCAGTACGAACAGCTACCAAGTCATTGTGATAGATGCCATAAGCTGCATCGTAGACTGCTTGGGTTCTTTTATTCGTGTCTTCATTTCTGATGCGCTCTATTGTGCGTTCCAACTCATCATCAAGTCTGTTTGCGAGAACGTAATAGATATAAAGCCTTGGATTATTTTCCTGTCTGCGTAAAAAAGCCTCGACGCGGTCCATACGTGTTTCCCAACCCAGAGGATAAAAAATACGAATGGTAAACATAATCAGAGTAGCGGTGAGAACGACCCCAAGTATTAAAAACAGAGATTGTTCATTCATCTTCATGTACACAACAAACAAAAATACGGCCAAATAAAAAACAATATCCCACTTATATTTTCCCATCATCCATCTCCTTTATTGACATAAAGAACTATTATATCAAATAAAACCCCAAGGAGCATATGCATCGCATCCTTTGGGGTTTATAAGTATTTATAAAAGTTAATTTATTAAATTGTTCGACAACCGACAGTATTTTCTACGTAATAGACTATATTTCACGCCCCGGCGTCTCCAATCATTTGTCGTTCAATTTGCTTCATTTTATAAAAATAACCTTTTTGATCCATTAACTCGGAGAAAGAACCCGATTCTACAATCTTGCCTTGGTCCATGACGACAATCCGATCCATCTCTTCCAATCCCGTCAGTCGGTGACAGATCAGGAGAAGTGTATCTTCGGTCGCCTGTACCAGAAGATGCTGTAATACACGTTGCTCTGTGACGTAATCCAGAGAAGAAGTCGGTTCGTCCAGCAGCCATAACCTTCCGTTGCGCAACATGGCGCGTGCCAGTGCTAGCCGCTGCTTCTCGCCATCCGACAGATTCTCCCCTTTTTCATACACCATGTCGTTCAACGACTTATTTGGCAGTTGTACTTTGTCCAGAACAGCCATTAGTTTTTCATCCGAATGTTCTTCTCCATTCAGCAGCAGGTTATCCCGAATGGTTCCTCGGAAGAAATGACTTTGCTGCAACACAACATTTGCCCTTTGCCAAATACTCTCTTCATTCAATTCCTGCACCGGAATATCGTTTAACCGTATATCACCAGACGTTGGTGTACGCAGCTTGAGTATTAGATCAATAATCGTTGACTTACCTGACCCGCTCGGCCCGACAATCGCAGTTTTGGAGCCTGCTGTAAGCTGCAGGGATAGCTCCCTCAGCGCCGGTCTCCATTCTCCTTCATATTGGAAGTTAACATGAGATAACTCGATTGAAACTGCATGATCGCCTGACAATTCACCCCTTGGCTGTGCAGGATGTACATCGGAGGTTGGCACCGTTTCCGTCAGTCGCTGAGCTGCATGTTCGCTGTCCTGCTTATATAGAGGTAATACAGCCATTCCCGCAGCTTCTTCGAACACAGTCTGCGTAGCCAGGATCAGCATGGCGAGGAATACACCAGCGAACACTCCGTTCATAATTAAGAAAGCGCTCAGGGCAAGCACTCCCCATGTCACGAGATACGTCACAAAAACGTGCATGGATTGCCCTCGTAGCAAGTGCGAAGCGGCTTGTTTCTGTTCTGTTGCCAATGTAGCGGAAGCCTGCTGAAGCTGCTGCTCGCGCTGTTCCAATTGGCCGTATACTTTCAGATCCCGGAAACCATACAACACTTCGGTCACTTCCGTGGACAGCAAAGCCCGTTGCTGGCGGACACGTCCGTGGATTTTTCGCTGTCCCAACAAAACAATGCCAGGTACAACAAAAGCCGTGATCAGCATGCCAAGTACCAGCAAACACGCAATCCAGATTGAAAAAGCCGAAGTGAACAGCATGGTAGCCAAAAACACCATAACAACAATGATCGGTGGATAGGCGACACGCAAAAAGTAATTTTGCAAGCTTTCCACATCACCCACGATCCGCGCAAGCAGATCTCCGCTTCGGTTTTTGTTCATGATACCCGGTGTCACCGGGATCAGTTTGGCAAAAAAGGATGTCCGCAAACGGCTGAGCATGGAGAACGTCGCCCTATGAGAATACAAGCGTTCTGCGTAACGACTCGCCGCCCGAAGGAAACCGAGCAGTTTGACCATCGAGGTAAGTACGATTAAGGTGTATAGCGGTGGCGCAAATACCGTTTGCGAAATCATGTATCCACTCGCGGAAAAGAGCGCTACCCCTGCTATGCCGGCGATGAATCCGCCCAAAATGGAAAGCAAGATATCCTTGCGCTCCTGAATCATCGCTTTTGACAGAATCGTCAGCTCATTCATGCTAACCCTCCTTTCCGTTGTACATCCACCATCTCCGCATATTGAGGCAGGCGCATCAGAAGCGCTTCATGATGTCCTGAGTCAACCAAGACCCCATTGTCCATGAACAAAATGTTGTCCGCATGTTGAATCGTATATAAACGGTGTGCCACCGTAATCATCGTCGCTGTTTTGGCTAATGACGCAATGGACTGTTGCAGTACCCGTTCGGTGTGAAGATCCAGTCCTACTGTGGGTTCATCGAACAAAATAACGGCTGGTTTCTTCAGAAAAGCTCGTGCCAAGGCAAGTCGCTGCTTTTCCCCACCAGATAACCCCCGACCACCCTCACCAACAAACGTATCCAATCCCTGCTCCAACTGAGCGACAACGCCAGCAAGTCCTGCTTCCTCTGCCGCCTGCTCTATTTCAGCTCTGGAGACGTTTCGACCTGCTCCAATCGCTATATTTTCAGCAAAGGTACCTGCAAAAATATACGGATGCTGTGTAATGTAGCTAACTTGCTCAAACCATGCAGTTTCATCATGTTGCGAAAGCTCCATTCCGTTAACCAGAACCGCTCCCGAATCTGGTTTCAACAAACCGGCAATGAGATGCAACAGCGTTGTTTTACCGGAGCCGCTTTTGCCTACAATGGCAATCTGTTCTCCCGGTCCAATCGAGAGCTGTCCTGTCTCAAGTCCAAAGGAATCCGGTGTGTACCGGAAACGAACGTGGTCCAGTTCAATGGTTGGTGGCATCAGAGTCAACTCGGCACGACTTGTGCGTAACTTGTCCTGCTGCACCCTTAAATCGTTTGTATCACCGATATGTGTATCCTTCTCGGCTTTCTCATCTATGGTAGGCTTACTTGCGCCACTCGTCTCCTCAAGCATCTCTTCCACCTTACGAATGGCCCCCATACTGGTTCGCCCGCTGTGAAAAGCCGTTCCTGTATTCTTCAATAGACTGTAAAACTCAGGGACGAGCAACAACACAAGAAAGGCCGTGTGGAAGCTCATCGATTTGAACACGAGTAACTGTATAGCCAGTTCGAGCGCAACGATACCGATGCTTAACATTACGATCGATTCCAGCATAAACGTATTTGTAAAGGCAATCTTCAAAATGCCCATCGTGGCATCCCGATAACCCAGACTGCTGCTTTCAATCTCCTGCTGCTGACGTTTAGCCCGTCCGAATATTTTCAACGTAACCAGCCCTTGAAGCGAATCCAGAAATGTACCTGAAAACTCGGCCAGCTGCGCGTATTTCTCTTCGGATTTGTTCTTTGTCTTGAGTCCCACCAAAATCATGAACAGCGGGATAAACGGAGCTGTAAACAGCATAATGTAGCCTGTGTTGGCGTGCTGGGTAAACGTAACGATCAGAATCAGTATCGGAATCATTGCAGCTTCCATCATACGCGGCATGTACTGACTGAAATAGCTGTCAGCTTCATCCACAGCATCCAGAGCAACGCTGACCTTTCCTCCCGTCTGTCCACGAAGGGTTGAAGGCATGGAAGCGCGGGTAAGGTTCTGCAACACAGAAGCTCGCATATTTGTCTTGGCACGTGCTGCCATATGCAATCCCACTTTCCCGTTGCCGTACGTCAACAGTGTGCGCACAGCCATTACTGCCAGCAATAGCCCAAGCAGCAGCATCACCGATGAGAAGGAAGCTTTCTCTACAAAAATCCGTTGGACTGCTTCAGCCACCAATGCCGCCTGACTTATAATAGTCACACCAAGCGCCAGCGAAATGATCGCAAGGAGCAGCCTGTTTGTTCGTTGTAACGACATTTGCTGCGAGATCAGATTGGATTTGGCTTTTCTCTTCACAGAAAGCTCCTCCTTTATTTTTTCCCTTTCACATAATCCGCATCAAACAGGAACAGTTTGAAGACCAGAATAAGAGAAGGAATTAACAGGCACAGCCCACCGATAAACACAACCACTAGCGCAAAACCCATTGCTGGCGGTGTGGCACTGCTCTGAATCGTGATATATGGATCAAGAATATAAGGATACTGCCCAATGCCGTAAGCGAAAAAGGCTGTGAAAAATTGCAGCATAATGAAAATAAAAGCTAATCCGTAACGGCGACCGTTATATAACAGCCACATGGCAATCATGAAAAATGCAACGGATAGCGCCAGCAGCCACCATAAATCCATCATGTTTTGAAAATGACGCTCATTGTGTTGACCCAAATAGATAAATGCAGTCAGCGCGAGAATAATGGTCGGTGTACTCCAGAACAGAGCATAGTTACGCATCAGTTTTAATGCCGCATGATCCTCTGCCCGAGAAGCGTAAAATGTAAGAAATGATCCGCTAATGAACAATACGGATACGATGGCGAGTCCAACGATGCTCCACGATAACGGATTGGTGAACAGCGCCCAATAATCCAGGGAAACCGTCTCCCCCTGCTTTAGAATAAAACCACCTTCAGACAGTGTCAGTGCCACTGACAACGATGCCGGGATAAGCAAACCCGTAGCTCCGTATAAAAACAAATATACAATGTTATTTTTGGAACCGTAATTCTCAAAAGCATAAAACGACCCCCGAATAGCAAGCAGAATGACGGCAATACTTCCCGGGACAAGCAGCGCGGAGCCATAATAATAAGCGGTATCCGGGAAAAACCCGACGATGCCAATATAGAAAAAGACAAAAAATACGTTGGTGATCTCCCACACCGGTGATAGATAACGGGAGATCAGACGATTAATCAGATGATCCTGCTTTGTCAGGCGTGCATAAAAGGCGAAAAAACCTGCTCCAAAATCAATCGAAGCTACAATAAGATAGCCATACAAGAACAGCCAGAGTACCGATATACCAATTAATTCATAACTCATCAGGCCTGCTCCCCTCCCTTGGCTGATTGATCACGCTTCTCTTTCAACCATTTCTCCATCTCAAGCTCAGCAGGATTGTTATTGAACAAACGTCTCAGCACGAGCACACAGATGACGCCAAGCACGATGTACAGAAGCAAGAAGACGAAAAATAAAATTCGTACACTCGGTGACGAAGTGGCGGCCTCTTCTACGCGCATATAACCTCGGATGATCCAGGGCTGCCGCCCGATCTCTGCATAGAACCAGCCCATCTCAACGGCCAGAAATGCAAGCGGTGCACTGAGTGCAACCATGCGTAGCATCCACTTGTTAAACTGGTTGCGTTTCTTCCAGAACACAAACAGGAAATACAGAGATGAGATCGCAAGCAGTGCGAAACCGATTCCAGCCATCAGATCAAACAAGTAATGCACAAGTAACGGCGGATGCTCATCGGGTGGAAATTCATTCAGCCCGGTTACCTCGGCGTTAAAGTCTCCAAAGGCAAGAAAGCTGAGCACTTTCGGCAAATGGAGAGCACCTATGATTTCATGCTCAGCATTCAGCCATCCTAATAAGATCAGATCCGCGCCGCTTTCCGTCTCGAAATGCCACTCGGCAGCCGCGAGCTTCTCCGGTTGATGCTCAGCCAAAAACTTGGCAGATACATCTCCTGCTAAGGAGTTTAATAAGCTGAAGACCAGAACAACGGCCATCATGAGGTTCAGGCCCTTTTTGTGGTAGGCTGACACCCCTTTTCTCAGCATCGCCAAGGCTGCAATTCCAGCTAACAGAGCAGCTCCTGTCAAATAGGCCGAGCTTAATACATGAAATACTTTGGAGAACGTCGCCGCATTCAGCATTGCTTGTACAGGATTCACTGCCAAGAATTGACCTGCTTCCATGACAAAGCCTTCAGGCTGGTTCATGAATCCATTTACTGTCGTGATAAAGACAGCAGACATCCCTGCCCCGGCAACAACTGGTATAGTCAGCAACCAGTGGATATAAGGATTTTTGAACCGATCCCACGTGTACAAATAAATGCCCAAGAAGATCGCTTCAAAAAAGAACGCGAATACTTCCATAAATAGTGGCAGTGCAATAACATTCCCGGCCAATTTCATGAAATTCGGCCACACCAGTGCCAATTGCAGCGATATCGCTGTACCTGTCACCACACCAACCGCCACAGATATGACAAATCCTCTGGACCACCTCTTTGCCATAAGTATGTAATGGTGATCCTTCTTCCGAATACCGATGAACTCTGCAATAGCAATCATCAAAGGTACACCAACACCAAGCGTTGCAAAAATAACGTGGAATCCGAGTGTCAAACCAGTCACCAGTCTGCTCCATAACACCGTATCAATAGCCATTCTTTATGTTGCCTCCTTTCAAAATCTGTTGATTTTTAGTGATAAATATTTGCTTATGATCAGGTCTGCTACTCACTGGTTGCATTTAATATCAGATTAGGACGTTCCTGTAATTCGTGTGTTTAGGATAAGAGAAAATTTTCACAAAGTACGCTACAACGATATGTTGTCACATGTACTTTGCGATTACTCCTGTTGATTCCTGATATTAAATGCATAGAAAATGCTATGCGAGACCTAATAATCAAAATTATTATATCTTTATTTTTACCTAATTCAATCAACGTCACGTCTTCTACCCTAAACGTTCAAGAAAGGATCAACTCTTTCTGACAACTTGGTGAAAAACAAAAAATACACCCAATAGAGCTATTGATTCATTGGGTGTAAACGTGGTATTGCACGTGGATTCACTATTTTATTTGCTTGCTTATTTGCTCTGGACTCACCGCATCTGCCTCGCCGCGTACGCTCATGATGATCAGTGATGCAGCCAATACCGTAAGGATAATTCCAAGCGTCTGAAATCCTGTCACATTGAATGTATCCCCCATAACGATACCAATCAATAACGATGATATGATGGTCCCCAGGTAGCGTGATGTATTAAAAATCCCCGATGAAACACCTATCATTTCTTTGGGTGTGCTTTTGAACAGAGCTGCTTGCATGCCAACCGCGTTTAGACCGTTACTTATGCCAAATAAAGCCAAGGCAACAATGACAACAAAGATTGGAGAAGTTTCATTCATGAATACGATGAGTACAGAGCCAATGGTCATTAACCAAGCTGATACGATTAAAGCTGGCCGTGATCCCGATCTGTCAATCCAGCGCCCTGCGATCGGAGCAATAATGACTGAACATAATCCCAAAGCCAGCATGCTCATTCCTGTATGAACTTCGTTGAGATGACGTACCTGCTTCAAATACGTTGGAACTCCAAAAAAAAGTGCGTAAAACAGGATGTTCACCAGCATGTATTGCACATTCACCCAAGTCATCTCGGGATATATGGCAAACGTTCGCAGAGGGATGAATGGCTTGGCTGCTTTTAATTCATGCCGGATGAACATGACAAGTGTAATTAACCCGATCCCTCCTGTCAGCAGATGCCATGTAGAAATATCTCCTGTAGAATTTACTGACAGTAATCCGATGAGCAGAGTCACCAAAGCTACCGTAAACATCAAGATGCCTGATGCATCAATTAATGCAAGCCATTGCCGAACCGACATGTGACTAGAGATCGATGGAGAAGACTCGTCCTTCGGAATTGTTTTCCAGGCGAACGCAAAGCTTGCCATGACAAATGGAATATTAACGATGAATATGCTGTGCCAGTCCCACCAATGTATCAATACTCCACCAATAAATGGCCCGATGGCAGCTGCTCCAGAGAGAAATATCGCCAAAGTAGACAATGCGGAGGCTTGCTTGTCAGTCACGTTAACTCTTACAATCGCCATTCCGACGGCCACCATCATACTTGTGCCAATCGATTGAACGATCCGGAATACGATGAGCCACGAAAAGCTCGAAGACCACGGAGCAAGCATGGACGATACGAAAACAATAACAAGACCCATGAGGAAGATCTTCCTGCGGCCAAACAAATCACTACACTTGCCCATGACGGGTTGAGCAACAGCACTGGCAATGTAAAATGATAAAATGATCCACGAAACGGCTGTAAAACCAAGTTGGTACACTTGTTGTAGCCTGGAGATTGCCACCGAAATCATGGAGGAATTCAACGGATTCAACATAATTCCGAGTCCAACAGCCAACATCAATCCTTTATTTCGAACGTTCATCGGTGCATCACTCCTTCTTCTGCTGTCATCTTACTTGAAAGTATTCATTTATTCCAACGCATTGTATGTTATGATTTGATGAACTTGAAGGAATGAAGGGATGTTGCATATGGAGCTTCTTCAACTAAAATATTTCCTGACGGTGGCCCGATGCGAACATGTTACGGAAGCTGCGGGAAGGCTACATGTTACGCAATCCTCTCTGAGCAAAACGATACAACGATTAGAGGAAGACCTGGGAGTCCCTTTATTTGATCGAATCGGGAGAAAGCTGCGACTAAACGACTTTGGAAGAACATTTCTTCAGCGAACTGAAAAAGCCCTATTTGAATTGGAACAAGGAAAGCGGGAAATCGCTGACCTCTCCAACAAAGATCAGGGTATACTGCAATTGGCGGTAACTACGGCAAGTACTTTGCCAGGTATACTACGAGAATTTCGCAAAAATCAACCGGACATTCAGTTTCATGTACAAATGGTTTCGTTAGAAAACATGTCCAGGCTTCTATATCGGGGCGAGGTGGATTTTGGTCTCTCCTCCCCTCCGATGCAAGGTGACGACATCGAATGTCAGATACTTTATGACGATCCGATCGTAGTCGCTGTTCCTATGGGTCATCGATATGCAGAACGAAGCAGCATTCAACTAGCCGAGCTTAAGGACGAGTCGTTTGTTGGGGTAAAACAAGGCTATGGTGTTCGTGATATGGTAGATTCTACATGTCAATCCGCTGGTTTTGTACCGAAGTATGTGTATGAAGGTGATGAGCCTGCACGATTAACAGCCCTTGTTGAAGCGGAGATCGGTCTTGCATTTATACCAAGCACAGCCAGAAACCCGCATGAACGCATTAGATATCTTCAGGTAGAGGAACATAGACTCGTTCGGGAAATCGCTCTACTTTCACATAAAAACAGGTATATTTCCAAAGCCGCTTTAGAGTTTCGCGGCGTGGTTATGGAGTATTTCAATGCTATGCCATGAATAAAAATTCAATTCAAAGGAGATGGCATTTTGAAATTAAAAGCAGAAAAGTTTGATCATATTTCAGAGACAGAACGATTAGTCATCAGACCATTACAGAAAAACGATTATGAGAATTGGTTAAATGAATTTGAAAAACGCTTGCCCTCCCAGCACCGCCATGATAAAGGGAAAATGGATATGAGTGAATGTACACTGGATTGGTTCCATCATCTGGTGGATCGACACCAGGAGTTAGCGCGTACAGATGCGGTTTATGTATTCGGTGTCTTTAGCAAGGAAGATGGCACACATCTGGGTATGGTTGATATTGCAACCTTGGCGAGAGATGATTTTCAATGGGGAAGCTTCGGATATACGATCCATAATCAGTATTGGCGAAAAGGTTACGGCAAAGAAGCTGTGAATGCAGCTCTTCATATTGCATTTGAACATCTGAAATTCCACCGTATAGAAGCCCATATTAATCTGGATAATACCCCTTCTGTAAAGTTAGCTGAAAGCGTGGGTATGGAATTTGAATGTGTCCGTAAAGGTTTCATACACGAAAATGATGAGTGGACCGATCATTTGGTGTATTACAAAAATTTTAATTAAACAACTCCTCCGATAATCTAAAGAGCGAACAAAGCACACTTAAGTGCCCTGTTCGCTCTTCTTCATTCAATCGTATCTCCGTGTTCTCCTTACTCGCCCAAGCTGTTCCAGAAGGATTGAAACGCGCCTTTTTCAACTTCGAGAAATGCAGGAACATTACCGTAACGAACCAAACCTTCACCGAACAAAACCAGTGGGACTTGTGTCGTATCTTTCAGCGTGAGGTAGATGATCTTGCGATCTTCCTTACCGTAGAGGCTCTCTTCCAATTCCGGACTCGTTGCAATTGGTTTAGCAGCAGATAACGCAGAGATGAAGCTTTCCAGTGATTCATCCGCTGCTAACGGCTGAAACTGCTGCTTTCCATTGTTCCAGCTATCAAACGTCTCCCATTGTGCCGAGGCAACGTTACCTTCGAGATGTAGCTTACCGATCAGGTCGGCACCCGTACCAATGGTGATCCCGTTGTTCTTGTCGAATAGTTGAGCATACACCTGACCATCGATCTCGGTGTAAGACATGATGCGGAAGTCTTTATCGTAACCATTCACCGCATAGATGTCTGCTTCGCCAATATTGGAAGCAAGTTCTGTGTATTTATCCTGACCGCTCAGCTCATGGATGCCGCCAGTTGTTGTGCCAAGCTTCTCGCCACGCAGGTTGAGTGCATGTGTGCCTTCAAGCAATGTTGGGGACTGTGTATAGATGTTTCCTCCATACACAACCAATTGCAGCATATCTGCCATCGCGCCTTTACCCTGTGAATCCGGCAATTCCATCTTTGGAATCACAATCGGATCAAACGACGCGCCCGGAGTCACCTCTGCCACCTGAGGAGTTGGTGCGGCTGGTCCATTGAATTGTTGCCACACACTCGGCGCAGCCAATCCAATGCTGGCAGCGATAACGACACTTGCTGCGATATATAGTGGTTTGCGTTGACGTTTTGGCCCCTGATGTTGCGTATTCAAAGCTTGCTCTACCCGTTTTTTCATTTGCTCGTTTGTTTTCATATGATTCACCGCTTTCTTGTAGTCTTGTTTGAATTGTTCTTCCTTCATTACAGTTCCTCTCCTTCCAGCTCCAGTTTTAACAGCTCTCTTCCTCGTTTTAATCTCATTTTCACTGCTGACTCGCTAATCTCCAGAATCTCGCTGATTTCTCGGATTGCATAATCTTCGTAATAATACAGATGAACCACCGATCTATACTTGAGGGGCAGTGACAGCACGAGTTCGATCAGCGCGTGATCTTCCGGGTTGTCCGCCGTAAGAGCATCGACACCCTCCAGCTTGACCTCCCGTTTGCGCCAGCCTCTGCCTAATAAGGATTTGCAATGATTGGTGATGACCCGAATCAACCATGCTTTTTGATGCTCTGCATCGTTGAATGTAGGGGCTTTTTCTATTAGTTTGATGAAGGTATCCTGAGTGGCTTCCTCCGCGTCTTCCCGTCTGCCAAGGTGCACCATGGCAATTCGGAACAGCGTATCCGCATATGTCTCATAGACTTTCATCACATGATCGCCCAGCTGGGGCACTGATCGCTGCATGGTTGTTATGCCCTCCTTTATACCTCTAACACTCCTAAGGACGGCATTTGGTCACATTTTGTTTTGGATTTTTTATTTATCCATTTTATTTAAAATGCAAAAAAAAGAAAGCAGCTCCATGGAGAGAGTCGCTTTCTTCATCTTTTTCGTCTTTATCTTTATCTTGTTATAATCGTATATCTTCTCCCCGACTAGAACTTCTTCTGTAAAAGCTCAATATTATCTTCCAAACTGCTGTCCAGTTCCACGCCTACCTTCTGCAGTTTGTTTTGGTAATATGTCTTCACATCATCCCATTTATAGTATGGGTAGGTCTTTGTTTCGATCGGAAAGGCGATTTCTTCCTCATTTCTAAGCATCTTTACGAGGACATCCTTACCATTGGAATACAAAATCCATTGGATGTTTGCTCCCATCGGTGAGATGACTGAGCCATTCCAGTTTTGGGTCACGTCCTGCGGTTTGTCGATACTCACATTAGCTCCGGCGATATCCAGGAATGAAGATAGTGGAATAATGGTTTCTGCGTGAGCAAAACGAAATATACCAGCCGTGTCCTTCTGCTGAATGGATTGTTCGGTAGACACGATTAATTCTTTGACCAGGGGTGCGATGATATTCTGCGGCAGATCCGTGGATTTTAAGGATGGACCTTTTTCATAAAAGTCATTGATATTATCAACGCTCTCATACCACTTTAACTGGTTGTTCGTAAAATACCGCCCGAATTCGAAGTCACCTTCTCCTTTAATATTCGAAGATATAATGTACAGTTCGTATAAATTAGAAGCAGCTTCCGTTGGGTTACTGAGTTTCACTTTCCCTTTTTCATCCTTCAACTCGAACTCTCCAGAATTCAATCGCTGATAAAAGTCTTCAGAGAAAAATTGCAAAAGGACGTCTTTTGCATACCGCGTTCCAGTGCTCTGTGTGACATAATCCTCGTATAACTTAACCCAGTCTCCATCTTCCACGTATTCGTTATACTTCGTAGCCAAGTCGTAGGGCCGCAGATAAGGGTCTTTCCCTTCTTCAAAGGCTGAAGCCACAATGTCTACCTTGTTATCTCGCAAACTTTCCTTTAATCCATCAATAAACTGATCTCTGCTCTGGGGCGTTCGATCTTTGAAGGTGGCCTGAGCGATTACTTTTTTATCTGATGTGAATAGTTCTTTGAAGTTCTGTCCGACTCTGCTTCCTATTCCTTTCAGTTCTTCTCCACCCGTAGTGGATAACAAGCCATAATGGTCTTTTTCGACTTTCATAAGCTTACCAAATTCCTTCTTCAGCTCTTTGCCCAGATTGGTAGCCTGCCCATCCTTCTCAGCGATGTCGAGCAGTTCATAGAGCGTCTTGTCGTACTTGGAACTGGATAGATGTCTGGAACCATGTCTGCCTATGTAATTAATAAATACGGGTTCATATCCATTAGGAGCTTTAGTATAACTCGTTTCCTTAAAAGGGTATGGCGTTTTGGTACCGCGGTATCCCTGCTGATCGTTAATTTTTGCTCCAACAAACACCGATTGGGTGTTGTTATCCCAGTCTACGTCTTGTCCCAGTGCCTCACCAACAGCTCTTGCCGGCACGTAAGTAACTCCATTGTAGAGAAAAGACTCTCCTTCCACCCTTTGTCCGTTCACGACTACATTAGCCGATTGTTCAGCAACTTCGATCATGCGTTTGGAACCTGCACCATATACGTCAAACATACTCGCAGATGTTAGCATGGTGAGTGATACGACTGAAATCCCGATTTTTTTGATCATCATATTGTTTAGTCTTCTCCTTAATCCGCCTATTATTGGTTTATTTTCGCTCATCATACTATAGGGGAGAAGTGTCTGCGCTGTATCCACCCTTTGTTAAATAAATGTAAAGGAATACATATAAAGATGGACATAAAATCGCATAACGAAAAAAAGAGCCGCTCCTTAGCGACTCTATCTCTTCATAACAGCATGTGATTTATCCGCGGCACACGAATAAAACAGTTTTCCTCTGTTCCGTGTATCAATGTGTCCTATATATTTTTATATCTACTCCGGACTCCGTTGGATACCCCTCTCCAACAAGTGTCTCACGGTTCAAAAAGGATAAGGCTCTACTGTCCGTAATCATTTTGGGAGAAGTCCGAAATAAAGCAGTGTTCAGCGTTTTATCGATGTTTCCGTTGTTTTCGATATAAATTTTGCAGCTATCTCCTGTGTGATCTGTCCCTTGAAGCATGTATCTTGCCGATAGCGTATGCGGGTCACCATTCTTCCCGATAATCTGAGTATCCACGCCTCCATCCAGCACTATTCCCTCAAAGTACTTTCCGGTTACACGACCTGTAAAAGTAATCATGACAACTGAATTACCTTCGCTATTCTGTAAATCAAATGTTTTCTCGATGTTCACATGTACCGTAAACAGTTCCTCCAAATTCACGCGTTCCCACCTCCATATGAATTTAATTATAGCTCTACTCACCTAAAAAAGATTTACATTTACATATCTCATTCGAATCATTTAAAATGGTTTCCATACTGTAAAGGTTAACACAATGTTAATGAAGGAGCTTACGACAAGCATGAGTACATTACCAAAATCAATTCGCTTTCCACTATTCATTCTGATGTTAAATCTGTTTATCGCTTTATTGGGGCAAGGGATGCTTATTCCCATTTTGCCGGAGTACTTGAAGCTCTTTCATGCGGGAGGTACCGTCGCCGGATTTCTAGTGGCAGCCTTCGGGGCAGCTCAATTCTTCTTTTCACCACTGGGAGGAAAATTATCTGACCGCTTTGGACGTAAAAAGTTGATCATGGCCGGCATGTTTCTTTCCGTTGTCTCGGATGTGATCTTTGCACTTTCAACCGCTCTGCCTCTCTTGTATGTCGCACGAATTATCGGGGGAATCAGTCTTGGTTTAATGGTTCCTGCGAATCTCGCTTATGTCGCGGATATCACAACGCCTGAGACCCGTGCGAAAGGCATGGGTTATTTTGGTGCAGCCATGAATTTGGGAATGGTGCTCGGGCCTGGTCTGGGTGGTCTCATCGCCGAGATGGGGATTCGTATGCCTTATTTCTTCGCTGCTGGTCTGGGACTTGTTGCTGCACTGATGACGCTGCTACTGCCTGAGACACTTCCCCCGGAAAAAAGAACCGTCTCCATCCGACTTCAAAAGGGAGATCACTTGGGTAAGAAAATCTGGAGTTCATTTAAAGTACCGTATTTTAAATACTTGATTGTGCTGCTCGTCATGACCTTTGGCCTCATGAGTTATGAGACCGTATTCGCGCTTTTTGCAGAACAAAAATACGGATTCAACGCTGCAACGATCTCCATCATTATTACCATGGGCGCAATTATCGGTATTGTTGTGCAAATCTGGCTTTTGGATTGGTTCGTACAGCGAATCGGTGAAATTAAGCTAATCCGTCTTTCCTTAATTATTACGCCCATCGCTTTATTATTAATGTTAATTAAAGTAAACCTGACCTTTCTGTTATTCGCTTCTGCGTTATTCTTTGCCTTTAACTCGTTTTTGCGGCCTTCACTCAGCACGTTAATATCCAAAAATGCAGGAGATCGGCAAGGCTATGCATCGGGTCTGAATACGACATTCTCCAGTCTCGGGACGGTGATTGGTCCGCTGATCGCAGGACTATTGTTTGACAAAAACATAAACTTCCCGTATATTTTTGGTGCAATTATGCTCCTCGCTTCTCTCGGACTTACCTTGAACGCATTTCGTTCGAAGAAAGGACAACGGTATACAAGTGAATGAAAACTGGCATCAACAATTGGGAAATAAACATCGTGATGATTTGATTGCAGCAGGTAAGGAGCTTTTTTTGAAGTATGGATTGATGCAAGTAAAAATTAAAGATGTATGTACGAAAGCTGAACTTAGCAGAGTGACATTTTATAAACATTTTCAGTCTATGGATGAGCTTCTTCTGGCCATTCAGATGCAACTGATTGAACATTTAACGGATGAGGTTAGCCTTACATCGGTGAAGGACATGAACGGGCGAGAACAACTCACGGTGATGTTGAATGCATGGGTTGTTTATGCCCAGGATCATCCAGACTACATCCGGTTTATTCAATTATTTGATATCAACTATGAGATGTATGATTTTAGTCCTGAATTAAGAGAAACATACGATCGATTCAACCAGAATGGGAAAGAAAATCATTTCCTGATGGGCGCTTTATCCCAAGGTGTTGTTGACGGCAGTATTAAGAATCCGTCCCCTCCGCTCGATCTGGCTCAGTTTATCTTCACCACGATGATGGCCATGCTCCAACGTATGGTAACGATTCGTGCTGCTCATGATCATGCATTGGATATGCGGATGACGGAGCAATTTGTGAAGATGCTGCTCCAATTTGTTTGCAGCGAAGAAATATTCGAGTGATGGCGTGGTAGATGAATCGTTGAAATCAACGTTTAGTTTAAAATAAAAAGACGGATTCCGTATGCTGGGATCCGTCTTTTTTCTTCATTTTCTCTACATTGATTGACCTTTAATCCGTTTGAACGGGCAACTGTCCTCCAGCTTTCAATTGACCAAGTAAAACTTTGATCCCGGCAGACGTATTTGGCTCCTGCTTTCCATACACCGCAAGCCCTGAGCGCACGTTCTGAAGATAGATCATCTCGTAAGGGTTACCCAATGACAACAGCGTATATCGCAGATTACTCTTGTTCAGTGCATTAATCAAGGTTTGATAATCGCTCCAACCGAACTGGCTGGCTACATTCCGGAATTGGTAAGAAGCAAGAATGACATAATTCGCTTTGCCAATCGCCTGGAGCGTTTCATTCATTTTGCCTTGTCCAACAAGTGCAATTTCAGTCTTTAACGACAGGTTATTAGCAGCTTGCAACAGTTGTTTTTCAAGCTGATTCGCCTGATCCTGCTCGGCTGCGACAATCACAACCCGATCGCCTTGCTGAATTTGATCTGGAAGCATAACTTCGCGACTGCTGAGTACGGTGACCGCTCGTTCTGCGATTTTCTGCTCCACCGCTCGATGCTCCTTCGATCCAATAATACCGTTAAGCAGATTTAGCTTTTGCGCAAGAGTCTGGTTACGTTCAAACAAACCATATTTCGCTTTCATCTCCAGGATTCGTTTCACAGATGCGTGTATAGTTTCATCCTTGATCGTTCCATTGTTCACCGCATTCACCAGCGTTTGATGGGCCACTGCTGAATCTTTTGGCATAAGGATGATATCAACACCTGCGGAAACGGCGCGTTCTACCGATGTATTCTCCCCAAAATGCTCCGCAATGGCATTCATGGTGAATGCATCGGAAATGATGAGACCTTTATATCCCAGTTCTTCGCGAAGAAGTCCTGTCAGTACTTTTTTCGATAAGGTAGCTGGAATCGGCACACGTTCACCGTCTTTGAGCGAAGTGACATGTTCGTTATCGATGGCAGGAAAAGCAATATGCGCGGTCATAATCATCTCTACCCCGTTTTCAATCGCAGCTCGAAATGGTTTTAATTCAACCGCATCCAATCGCTCGCGATGATGAGTTAGTACAGGCATTCCGAGATGGGAGTCTACCTGCGTATCTCCGTGACCCGGAAAATGCTTCACTGCCGCCATCACCCCGGATTGCTGCAAGCCCTTTATCGTTGCGAGACCTAGCCGCGTTACCAAATCTGGCTCCGAGCCAAACGAGCGTATACCAATAATGGGGTTATCCGGATTACTGTTGATATCCAGCACTGGCGCAAAGTTAATCTGAATTCCCAGTGCCTTCAGTTCCTCCCCAGTCAGCTGACCAGCCGCTTCGGCAAGCGCTGCATCTCCAGTTGCGCCCAACGCCATCTGACCTGGCAGATTCGTACCGCCTGGTATTCGCTTAATCACACCACCTTCTTGGTCGATACTAAGAAATAGCGGAATGTCACCTGCTTCTCTTTGCATATCATGTGTGAACGTTGTAAGCTGCCTTGCGTCAACAATATTTTTGTCAAAAAGAATAAGTCCGCCCAAGTCTTGATCATGGATACTGCGTTTCAGCCCCTCATTAACGCTCGTCGTCGCTTTACCATTCCATTGCCTAACATCGGGCATAAGCATCTGACCCACTTGCTCACTTACCGTCATATAAGATATCAGCTTATCCCAATCTTGCGCCCGAATGGCTGCTTCGCGTTCGAAGCGAATGACTCTCGCCATGAATACGGCATATTCAGCGCGCGTGAGTGCTTGATTTGGACGGAAAGTGGCATCCGAATAACCACCGACCAAGCCGTTGGAACTCATAATAAGAATAGGCGCTGCCGCCCAATGCTTGTCCGTATCGGTCCATTTTGCGGGCTTCTTACCTTCCGAGAGTGAATATGCCCTTGTAAGGAAGGCCGCAGTCTCTGCGCGGCTAAGCGGTGCATCCGGACGGAAGGTTCCGTTAGGGAAACCACTCGCAAGTCCATTTTTAGCAGCTATCATGATTTCTCGATGGAAAGGGTGTGTCGTTGGAACATCCGAATAGGTTGTGCCATCCACTGCTCTCTGAAGCTGATCTGGATAAAGCTCCCGTACCATAAAAGTGACGGCTTGTGCCCGTGTCACAAGTGCCTCAGGCTTGAAGATCCCATTACCATATCCGGCTACTGTTCCCCGTTTCGCCATATACGTGATGCCATCCTCTGCCCACTTTGAATACTTAAGATCAACAAAATTTTCTTCCGCAGCTGCCGTCCCCACCCCTATAAGCACAGTTCCGAGGACGGCACCAATCATCGTCATCCATTTTACATGCATTTGTTTCACTCCTGTTGTTATTCTATGGATGAATAGACGCGAATACGGTATCGTTTGTTGCGTTGACATAATTCAATGAAATGATATGCAGATCATGACTATCCCTTCACGCCACCAATCGTCATGCCCTGTACAAAGTATTTCTGCAAGAACGGATACACCATCAGAATAGGAACACTCGCAATAATGGTCATCGTCGCTCGAATTGATGTTGGCGTAACCGCCGTTGCATTGCTCTCGGCAGACTGATAAGCATCACTTGCTGATGAAGTCGCTGAGGTCGTTGAAGTTTGCAGAATCTTCATTAATTCGTATTGCAACGTGCTTAATTCTTTATTGGAAGAGTTGTAGAGGAATACATCGAACCAGGAATTCCATTGCCCAACGGCTACAAAGAGTGATACGGTTGCCATTGCGGGAATCGTTAGTGGCAGGACAACACGGATAAATGTCGTGAACTCCCCTGCCCCATCTATACGGGCTGACTCCAGAATGCCTTCCGGAAGACCTTCAATAAAAGAACGGATGACGATCATATTGAATACACCGATTACACCCGGAATGATATACACCCAGAAAGAACCGATCAATCCAAGGTCTCGAATCAGCAGATAACCGGGGATCAAGCCCCCGCTGAAGTACATGGTGAACACAAAAAACATTGTAACGAACTTACGAAGCACAAATTCCTGACGACTAACCGTATAAGCAAGCATGGCTGTACAGAAGACGGAGACCACGGTTCCAATGACCGTACGCAGGGCCGAGATCAGCGTTGCGTGATAGATATCGGATTCGCCAAAAATGTATTTGTAATTGTCCAGTGTCCATACACGGGGCCATAGATATATTCCCCCCCGAATGGCATCGTTCGCATTATTGAAGGATACCGCAATCATATTAACAAAGGGATAGATCGTCACAATCATCAGACATACCATGAAGATCATGTTAATGGTGTCAAACGCTCGATCCCCGGTGCTGCTATTCCGCAAGCGGGATGTGTTTCCTTTTCGCATGGTATAGGCCTCCTTTTAGAATAGTCTGCTCTCTCCCATTTTTTTCGCTATATAGTTCGCAGAGAAAAGGAAGACAAAACTGACCACAGTTTTGAATATGCCGGCTGCTGTACCCAAGGAAAAGTTCCCCATCCCTAATCCATATTTCAGTACAAAGATGTCCAGATTCTCCGAATAATCCATGTTCATCCCGTTACCTAGCAGATATTGCGGCTCGAATCCGGATTCCAGAATACTTCCCATGTTCATGATCAACAAGATCACAATAACCGGTTTCAAACCAGGCAGCGTGATATATAACATCCGTTTGAAGCGACTGGCTCCATCGATCTCGGCAGCTTCATATTGCGCTGGATCAATTGCCGTAATCGCTGCCAGATAGATAATAGTGTTCCACCCGACATCCTTCCACACCTCGGTTGCCCCAAGAATACCCCAGAAGTATTCACCTTTTCCCATCCATAGTACCGGACTATCAATCAGGTGAAGCTTCATCAGGAGCAGGTTGATAATTCCGTCTGGTGACAGTACGGTTAATACAATGCTGGAGGCAACAACCCACGAGATAAAGTGAGGCAGATAACTAACGGTTTGCACAAAGCGTTTAAATATGACATTTTTCAGTTCATTCAACAAGAGGGCCAGTGTAATTGCTGTCACAAATCCCAATACCAGTTTAATGGAACTCATGACAAGTGTGTTGCGCAGCACCCGGTAGAAGGTATTGTCTTCAAATAACGTACTAAAATGCTGCCAGCCTACCCACTGCTGATCCGAGAAGGATCTCGCCGGTTTGAAATTCTGAAAAGCCATGGTCCATCCCCATAACGGCAGGTACTTGAAGATAAAAGCCCAGATGACAAAAGGTATACACATCCAGGCCAGTGTTCGTTGTTGCACAAGACGTTTGAAGAATGAATGTGCTCTGGTTCCCTTCGGATTCGAGGCTGGCGGCATCGAGTTAAGGGAGACATTAGGTTTCTCCACGGTGAACCTGCTCCTTTCCTATGCTGTTCATCATGCGAGGAGAAACCGGAGTTTATGTTCTTTCGTCTTCTCCTGCGCATGTACAGTTTGTTTTAACGAGTTTGTTCAAAAAAAGGAATTCTTGAACACGTACTTAAAGTGTTCGTATCACCATTTTCCTGCGACTCGATCCTTCACAACTTTGGTAATGGTCGCTTCATAACCAGCTTTGTCCAATTTGTTCAATTCAGCCATATAGGCATCCCACAGCTTATCAAAATTCGAGGGTGCTCCCAAGATCATTTCCGGCAAGTATTTACGTTGCAAATCATCCGATTTGGTCGTGAAGATCTGTTCAGGTGATCCTTGCTCCAATGCGATGGACCAAGCCGGGAACCAAGGCCGCTCTTCCGGTTTGTTGAACAATTCACTAAAAGTTTGGATACCGTAGGCTTCAAGGAATTTCTTGTCTCCCTCGGTGTAAGATGCAGCGGCCACTTCCGGCTGGTTGCCAGGGCTATAAGCGTTACCATCGGTTAGTGTAGATTCACCGCCATATTTCGGCCAATCTGTACCAAAGTAGGTGAACCCGAATTTACGGCTGAGCTCCAGATCATCATGAGCCTTGCGTTGATCTTCATTTGCATAATAAAAGCGACCCTTTTCATCCACACTGTACGTCTCGTCCTTGATGCCCCATTGCACCAGAACCTGATTCTCTTCCTTCAGCAAATTATCAAAGTATTTGATGATACGAACAGGGTCTTTGGCGTTCACCGAGATACCGGTTGCATAGTTGTTAACGAAGCCGGGAGGATCAACATATTGATCCTTAATTCCTTCATCAAACACGATCGGAAGTGGTGCATAGCGCTTCTCATCAATGCCTGCCGAGAGCAGGTTTTTCGACGCATCCCCAATCTGCCAGCCATAATTGAAGTATCCTAACACACGACCCGAAGTCAGTTTGGCCAAATACTGGTCTTTGTTCATCGTAAAGGATTCCGGATCCAGCATCCCTTGAGCATTAATCTCATTTAACTTCTGAATCCATTTTTTCTGAGCATCTGTTCCGGCGACGACTTTCGCCTCATGGGTAGTCATGTCCACCATGACACTGCCATCGTTCGGATAACCGGCGAGATGCATCGCTGGATTCTGCAAGGTGAAGAAGTTATTGGCCACACCTGCAAGTGACACAAATCCGATCGTCTCTGCACCATCAACTGTTGGATGTTTTTCCTTGTAATCCTGAATCAGATCAAAATATTCATCCAGTGTAGTGATCTTAGGATAATTAAACTCTTTGAGCACAGAGCGCTGAATCCAGAAGGCTCCCCCACCAACATTTGGACTACCTGAATACTCACCCTGATTAGCCGTATAAGGCAGCGCATAGATTTTTCCGTCTTCTGCATTTTTCATTTTATCGAAGTATGGTCCATATACCCGTTTGATATTAGGGCCGTATTCCTCAATCAGATCATCCAGCGGAATATAGGCCCCGGCATCCAATAACTTGGACATCTCACCACTGGAGCTAATGACATCAGGATAGTCTCCACTGGCGATCATGACACCGGCTTTTGTCGCACTATCACCTACCAGATATTCCAACTTCCAGTCCACACCTGTTTGTTCTTGCAACACTTTACCGATTGTTGTTTCGCTTGCCAGAGTATCCTTCTTGCCTGGAGAGAACATGTAATACGAGAACGTGACTGGACTGTTCTCATCATCACCTGTGGCTGAAGGTGATGACGAATTGTTCTGATTGCACCCAGCCAGCAAAACGGTCACTAATACAGCTAAACTTGCTATTCTAACTTTCGTTTTTAACATGTGAATATCCCCCGTTCCTTATCGTCTCTATGGATTGCACTCACCATTTGCCAGCTACACGATCCTTCACTGCCTGTGTTATCGTAGCTTCGTATGTTTTCTTGTCCAGTTGATTCAATTGACTCATATACTCATTCCATGTGTTCTCGAAAGTGGAAGGCGCATCCATAATCATTTTGGGTAAATATTTCTTCTGGAGATCTTCTGCCTTGGTGATGAAAATCTGTTCAGGAGAACCTTGCTCCAGTGCAATGGACCATGCAGGAGACCAAGGACGCTCATCCGGCGTGCTGAATAGTTCTGTGAATGTCTCCACACCATATTTCTCTAACAACAGCTTGTCACCGTCCGTGTAACTAAAGGTAGCCACTTCTGGTTGATTGCCTGGTCCATAGGCGTTGCCATCCTCCAGTACAGAGTTATTGCCGTAACGAGGCCAGCTGTAATTAAAATAGTCAAAGCCGAACTTACGACTTAATTCGGGATCTTCATGTGCCTTGCGTTGGTCATCATTTTTGAAATAAAAGCGACCTTCGTCATTCACACTATACGTCTCGTCCTCAATGCCCCATTGCACCAGAATCTGGTTTTCTTCCTTGAGCAAATTATCAAAATATTTAATAATTCGCACGGGATCTTTGGCATTGACGGTAATTCCAACACCATAATTGTTCACAAAACCTGGCGGGTCCACATACTGGTCTTTGACACTGTCATCAAATACGATCGGTAGAGATACGTAACGTTTTTCGTCAATACCAGCCTTCTTGAGGTTGTTCGTTGCGTCTCCAACCTGCCAGGAGTAACTGAAATATCCCAGAACCCGACCTGACGTCAACTTGGCGAGATACTGATCCTGGTTCATTGTGAAGGATTCGGGATCAAACATCCCCTGTGCGTTAACCTCGCTCAGCTTCTGAATCCATTGTTTCTGATAATCAGATCCGGCTACCAGTTTGGCTTCATGGCTCTGCATATCCACCATGACACTGCCATCGTTTGGATATCCAGCCAGATGCATGGCCGGATTTAGCAGGGTGAAGAAGCTGCCCGACTCACCCGCAAGTGTGGCGAAGCCGATGGTTTCTTTTCCATCGATCTGCGGATGCTTTTGCTTGTATTGCTCAATCAAGTCAAAATATTCGTCCAGCGTTTTGATCTTGGGATAGTTAAACTCTTTGAGCACAGCCCGCTGAATGTAGAAGCCGGTCTGGAAGTTAGGCTCTGACACATAACCAATGTTGGCTGTGTATGGCAAGAAATAGATCTTTCCATCCTCCTGTCTGAATTTGTCCATATAAGGCCCGTATACCCGCTTGATGTTAGGCCCGTATTGATCGATCAGTTCATCCAGTGGGATAAAAGATCCTGCATCCATCAACTTGGCCATTTCACCACTGGAGTCGATGATGTCGGGGTAATCCCCACTCGCAATCATGACACCTGCCTTGGTTGCACCGTCGCCGACCAGATATTCCATCTTCCAGTCAACACCTGTTTGTTCCTGTAACTTCTTGCCAATGGTCGTGCTGCTTGCCAGAATATCCTTCTTGCCACCGCCAAACGTGAAATATTTAAAGGTGACCGGGGTGTTGTCATTACTATCAGGATAAGAGGCTTCCGGACTGGCTTTATTGCAACCTCCCAGCGTTACAGCCAGTAAAATGGCCAGACCTGTTATAATGTTTCTTTTTCTAAACATGTAGCAATTGCCCCCTTCAAGTATTGTTTGTGTCTTTAAGCCTTCTCAATATATCAAGATAGCGCTTTCAAAGTTACCCATGAAAGTGTACCTCCTACTTTGAAAAGTATATCCCTCATATTTAGTCGCCTGGCATGGCTGATGGATCAAGTGGAAGCTTAATTTGGATACGTGTCCCTTCTCCTTCCCCTGTCTGGATGTCAAATGTAAAGTGATTTTTATAACAAAGTTTTAAGCGACTATACGCATTTTTCATGCCAACATGCTCTCCCATATCCGTGTTCTGATTCAGATAGCTCAGCAATTCTTCCAATCTAGCTTGTGACATCCCTATTCCGTTATCCGTTAGTCGGATAAGTAGGTGGTCAATTTCAGTTGAAACGAAGAGTTGAATGATGCCTACACCCGGAGATGATTCAATACCATGAATACTTGCATTTTCCACAAAGGGGAGAATTACCATCTTGGGGATTCGGTACATCAGTACCGCAGGATCAGCTTCAATGCTGTATTGGAGTTTGTCGCCAAAGCGATATTTCTGGATTTGCAAAAAACTCTCGATGAGTTCGAGTTCTTCCTTCACTGTCACATCATTCTGATTCCAACTGATCGACTTGCGAAACATCTTGGCCATGTTATGCACAATTTTGGCGGTCTCTTTCTCGCCCTTAATGAGGCTCCGCATCCGTACCGACTCCAGGGTATTGAACAAAAAATGAGGGTTGATCTGGCTATGGAGTGCATGAAGCTGAGCTTGCTGCTGTTTTAACTCTAGGTCTTTCTTCTGAATGTCAGCTAGATATACCTCATGAATCAAGTTATGGATCGTCTCGGTCATTCGATTGAATTCCATCGTGAGCTGACCGATCTCATCTCTTGCATCTTCAGGAGGAATCGTTTGAAAATTCTGTGTTTTCACTTTTTTCATATGTTTTAGAATCCGCACCAGTCTGACATGGATGGATCTGGACATGGCCGCGATGATGATGGAAGGCAAGACAAAATTAATGCAAGCAAGCCAAACCACGAAGGAACGGGACTTCCGTACCTCCTTCAGCACAATTTCTTCATCCATAACGCCATGCAGGGACCACCCTTCCAGATAGTTAATGCTTGTATACGTAAGTTCAAAGGGAATCATTTTGTTCGGAAACTGGATCTCACTGTAACGTTTCCCTATCAGAGATGCTTCTGCTGTATAATCATTTGAAAATTGGATGTGTCCTCCTGGATCAACTAAATACACTTTTCCGTCGAATCCGCTGTTGTGAAAATACTGCTTGATCGTCTCCATGTTGAGGTCAATTTTAAGTAACTGCTCTCTCCCCCCAGTGTCCAGATTGTCGAGCCTTTGTACCAGACTTAACATTTGATCAGATGAGATCAGAGCCGGATAAGGAGCGGAATATGTCTGAAATTGAACGTACCACTTAGAGCTTCGGACCACGTCATTTAAACGATCAATATAACCGGAAGATAGAATAGTAGGATTATCGGTATACACTTGATACCAGCGAATCCCCTGATTCAATTGACCGGAGAATTGCCCTTTCAGGTACGAATTATAAGCGTCAATGTACTCAAAATGACTTCGAAACGAACGCGAGATGGTGTCATTGAACACAGGATCCGTATATAACGAATAAGAGAGACCGACGCCCTGATCAATGGTTACACGCAGGTCGTTCTTCAGATTGTTCAAGGCCATGCCGGCATCACGAGTTTTCTGACTACGAATATTGGCGGATGTAACATTGTAGAACACCACATTGGTAACAACAATGGGAATAAACACGGACAGGACATACATCAGCAGTAGCTTATCTCGAAGCTTCATGTAATTCAGGTTCCATCTTGGCATTGTGCACCTCGCTGTTCATTTCCCATAAGAAGATTGCGATACTCTGTAGGCGATAACTTAACGAGCTTCTCAAACTGGGTTACAAAATAATCTGCATTCTGAAATCCCACGCGTGCAGCGACCTCGTACATTCTCAGATCCGTCTGCCGCAGTAACTTCTTCGCCTCATGAATCCGCAGGTTCAGCAGATAGTCATTGAAGTACTGATTGTAGCTTTTGCGGAATAACCGCCCAAGATAAACGGGATTCATGTAGAAGAGCGCAGCAATGCTTTTGAGATTGATGTTCTCGGTATAATTAGCATCAATATACCGTTTGATCCTGCTGATATCCCCTTTGGATCGCTCCATTCGCAAATGAGACACATAATGCTCGGCTTCCTCCAGCGCCATGAGAAAAGCATTCTTCAGTAGTCTTAAATTCCACCCTTCATGACTTTGTTGTGCCAGCTCCTTTAGCTGTTGCAGCCCTTCATCAGTACCATCCATTTCGTGGACTACAGCGAGAATACCCGTTATATAATGCAACAGAGAACCAGCTACAGCCTGAGGAGAAAATCGATTCATATGAAACAATTTGAATTTCTCTTCTACAATGTTTTGGTAAGCTGCCCTATCCCCCTCTTCCAGGCTCAAGATTAATTGATCTACCTCCTCCTGGTATACATTAAAAACAAACAGTGGTTTGTCTTTGATCTCCGTATAGCGCACGACACCACCAGTTTCTGCATATTTATGCTTGGCTGCTTCTTTAGCCGCCATAAGGGATTGTGGGATATCTCCAATCTCTTTGACGAGTGTTCCTGCGTAAAGACCGATGTCCAGATTAAGCTTTTTGCTCAGTGTTATATGAATAGAATGCAGCTTATCCTGTAACGCCATGCCACCTTGATCAGGTTTAGACCACAACATTAATAATGCAAACATGCCGTGCTGTTGCTCACTGATGAACATTTGGCATAAGTTACTCTCGAGAGATTGTACTGCTTCACGTACCTGTTCAATGGTAATTTTAATTTCATCTAATCCGGTCTGAAGTTCAATCAAAGTCATGAGCAGATTGGAATTATGATTGATTCCGAGCATCTCGGCATATCGAGGTTCATCCTGCTTCTGTACATGACCTTTGATCAGATCCTCCAACATGATGTTACTGGCCTGCCCCTCGGCCATGAGTATATGTTTTCTTTTGTTGCAAATGAGATTAGCCGACTTCTGCAACGTCGCCGTCAGTTCTTCATCATCAATAGGCTTCAGAATATAGTCATGAACACCGTACCTGATTGCCTGCTGTGCATATTTGAAGTCATGATAACCACTGATGATAATGAACACAGGTTCCAGATGAGGCATTTTCTCTACGGCACGAATAAGTTCCAGTCCATCCAGAATCGGCATACGAATATCGGTTATAATCACATCTGGCTGCAGGCGTTCAATCAGATCCAGTGCCTCTAGACCGTTCTCTGCCTCTCCGATAATCTCCATATCAAGATCATTCCAGCTTATGAGCTCATACAGCCCTTTTCGTACATACATCTCGTCATCTACCAGTAGTACTGATAACATCCTTTTGTCCCCTTTCTTCCAACGAAAATACCCCCGCCAGAAACTACTCTCCTCCCATCTGGAAGCGGTTTCATTAATTATACTCAAATATGTAATATGCTTACATTTTATAGGTTGCAATCTGTAATTTCATTGCATAGATCGCTATATTTATTGCGCGAAAGGACTATTAAAAACATCGATTTCACACCAAAAAGCCGTTGATTCGGCTTGAATCACTGGCTTTATCTTAGCTCAGAAAAGAAAAAGAGCGAATTCACCCGACAATTCTGTCGGGCGATATTCGCTCATGTAAATCGGTAACTTATTAATGATCATTCTATTAAATCCAGGTGTTTCCTTTCAATTCAATGATAGAATTGGGGCCAGGAAAGTTTAATTCTATCTTTTGGTCCAGATAGGACACGGTTACTCTTGTCTCTTCAATAGAACGAATTCTGGTATTTAACAGACGACCATTTTCCCATTCCAGATCTAATTCAAATCCGCCACGAGCCCGAATACCATGAATATATCCTGTTGGCCAGGCTGCG
The DNA here is from genome assembly GCF_055687625.1 of Paenibacillus sp. CB74. Taxonomy (NCBI): domain Bacteria; kingdom Bacillati; phylum Bacillota; class Bacilli; order Caryophanales; family Paenibacillaceae; genus Paenibacillus; species Paenibacillus sp. CB74. The sequence continues at coordinate 1,970,620 of NZ_CM146009.1, forward strand.
GGCAAAGCAGGTAACAATCGGAGTACTCCGTCATGGCTCTGGAGAAGCATCTCTGCTATACCTGCAGTACCTCCAAAGTTCCCATCAATTTGGAATGGAGGATGATCACAAAACAGATTGGGTAACGTGGAGGAACGTAGAAGTTCCACGATGTTATCGTGTGCAAGTTCCGACTCCTCTAATCGTGCCCACATGTTGAGAATCCACGCCCTGCTCCATCCGGTGTGTCCACCACCGTGTTCCAATCTTCTGTCGAGTGTTACGCGAGCTGCCTTAGCCAGATCAGGCGTGGCTTGCGCCGTAATTTGCGTTCCCGGATGCAAAGCGAATAAATGGGAAATATGTCTGTGGCCAGGTTCCAATTCATCATAATCGTTACTCCACTCTTGGATTTGGCCATGTTTTCCAATGGAGGTTTCCGGTATTTTGGTTAGCGCATTACGGAGCTGTTCTCCGAATTCCTGATCTTCTTGCAATATCCGGGTGCTCTCAATGCAGCGCGTGAAGAGTTCTCTAATAATCTGATTGTCCATCGAAGCACCAAAGCATAAAGCCCCCGATTCTCCATTATCTAAGATATAGCGATTCTCCGGTGAGGAGGAAGGACATATTACCCAATTGCCGGAAGGATCTTCTATCAGATAATCCAGAATAAACATAGCCGCATCTTTCATCGTGGCGTAAACTTTTTGAAGAAACTGAACATCCTGATTGTATTCATAATGGTCCCACAGATGTAATGAAAGCCACGCTCCTCCCATGGTCCAAAACGTCGATGTCATGCATACATCCTGCGGAGCAGCGTCAGCCCAAATATCCGAATTGTGGTGGGCGACGAACCCCCTGCATCCGTACATGATTCTAGCAGTTTCCTTTCCTCGAACATGCAGTCGCTCTATAAAATCAAACAAGGGAACGTGACATTCAGAAAGATTACAGCTCTCTGCGAGCCAGTAGTTCATCTGTGCATTAATATTAATCGTATATTTGCTATCCCATACAGGAAGCATGTCTTTGTTCCATATCCCTTGGAGATTTGCCGGTAAAGAACCTGGACGGCTGCTTGAGATAAGCAGATAACGACCAAATTGAAAGTATAGACTTATCAGTTCCGGATCATGTTTACCAGTTCTAAGCCGTTCAAGGCGCTGATCGATTGGAAGTTCGGAACAGATAACATCTGTATGATCATCTTCAAGATGTATATCCATCTTTTCGAATAAGGATTGATAATCCGAGACATGATCGGCGAGCAGTTCGTTATATGACTTTGTGGAAGCGGATTCAATTCTTCGGAGGCACTCTGCTTCGAGTTGTTCCTTGGGTATTCGGAAATCTGTGCAGGCCGAGATTAGAATAGTCGCTGAGTTACCATCCTTAAGAGAAAGCTGTCCGCTTGAATAATGAACCTGCCCCCCTTCAGATATAAGGCGAATCCCGCAACAAAATCGAATTCCTTCTTCTCCCCCACTTCTTCCTCGGATAATCAAGTTATTCGTTCCACGCTTCTCGATCCGATCCAGATAGGATTGGAAACCAACAGGATGTTTGAGAATATTGGACCATGATGATGATTCCAGAACAGTTCCCCTGCCAAAAATAGTGGAGAAAGATAACTTTCCAGGTACGCTGGATTTGAGATGAACAACGAGCACTTGATCCGGGTAGCTAGCAAAATAATCACGGCTGTATATGGATTGATCTACGGTATAATGCACGTTTACCTTACCATGTTCCAGATCGAGATGTCTTTGATAATCATTCGCTTCTTGTCCACTGTGATCCATAGCGATGTAAAAGTCGCCTAATGGCTCGTAATGTCTTTGCCCGTCAGGAACACCTACCAGAGTATCTGCTGCGAGTTCTTCTGCTTCACTAATCTTGCCATCAAAAATCAGGTTTCTGATCTGAGATAAAGATTCAAGGGCTTGAGGATTATTCCGCTGCATCGGGCCACCATACCACAGGCTATCCTCATTAAGCTGAATTCTCTCGATCTGTGTTTTTCCAAAAATCATGCCTCCAAGAGTTCCATTTCCGATAGGCAATGCCTCTTCCCATGTTCTAGCAGGTTGATTAAACCAGATATTTTTGGTCTTCACTTTTAACCCTCCAACGAAGTATAATTCCTCACATTTCTTCTCATGTTTAGTATGTTCCGTTCGTATGTTATTTTAAGTGTACTGTAATCTCAAGAGCATTTAAATGAACAAAACTAACTTGAATTATCACAATTTTATCGTAGCGAAAAGTGTTTAATCGTAAATTCCGAAGTAAACAGAAAAAGTGCGACTATCGCACCAACCATTTCGTTCAATCTACGCACCACCAGAAACGTATTTTTTCTTATGTTAATCGTATAGACAAATAAAGTTGCTATTATAGCAACTTTATTAACAGGCATCTTTAGAATTCTTCAACATGTTCAGGTTCATAGATTCCGTAACCATTTTTGCCATTCTTTTTAATCGTGTACATGGCTTGATCGGCATATCTTAGAAGTTCAGAAGGCTCTTGTCCATGGGTTGGAAACAGGCTAATGCCTATACTTATGGATAGATTAATATGGTTTCCAGCAATTTTAAAATGCGTACTGAATGCAGCATCCAACTTTTTGGCAATTGTTATAGCCTCTTGATCATTCTGTAGATGGCTTAAGATAGTGAATTCATCCCCGCCGAGCCGGGCCACCATGTCTGTGCTCGGGATCGTTTCTCTGAAACGTTTTGCCATCTCCATCAACACTTGATCCCCAACATCGTGTCCATATGTATCATTCACTTGCTTGAATCCATCGGCATCCACAAACATGACAGCAAGTTTGCTATCGTGTCTTTGTGCATTGCTAATTGACCAGGCAAGACGGTCATTATAAGCAAGACGATTAGGCAGACCGGTAAGCACATCATGCAAAGACAGATGTTTGCTCATTCTCGCGGACTTTTTAATTGTGGTATATTCCGTCTCAAGTTCTTTAATCAGATTTTTAAGTTTATACACACGGGTATTTGTATTCGTCATGTCAGTAATCTGAATAAGGGCATAACTGTGATCTTCCAGATAGAGTGGCTCCACGTGCATATTTTGTCTGAATATATATTCATCCTCGCCTTCCCTCGGGAGAATGAATGCCTTATGTAAAGCGCTTGAGCAAAATCTGCTCTGACCGTGATACAGCGCATTTTGCAAAATATTCTGATACATGTTCGACTTAAACCGTGGGCAGACTTCAAGCAGATTCAGTCCTATAACCTCTTCCGCATTTTTGCCAGTAAAGCGTTCCAACCAGCCATTCCAAAGAACAACTTTCAATTGTCTATCGACAATGAGCATGCCTATATTGGCTTTTTTCAGTGCTTGTGATAGAAGATTATTCATGGCCAGCTCCTAGCAATGCATCAATTTTGTCTAGCAAAATGGAGATGGAGCTCATACTCAACGCAATAATAATTATTCCTTTCACGTCCGTTTCGGCGAGCAAAAACGATGTATGGAGAACAAGTACATATACTTCGTTTTGAAGTAGTATTTCCGGATCAGAGTGAGTGCCATGAATTAATTCAATATCCGGCAGTACATATTCAAGTTTTAACTCAAGGAAATTGCCAAATTCTCCAATGATGGCATTGAGAAGGACATTGCTGACTTCTTTCAACACATCCAGATCGGTATCCATCAAGCGGAAGTTTTCAGGTATGGTCTCAGTGAGCTCCCCAAGACACATATTTGCCAGGATTTTAGCCTGCTCCGCGGGAAACATCAAAAAAGCTTTTCCTTGAAACTCATAGCCAAATTGAAGAGAAGACCTGAATAGATGCCCTTCATTGAAAAAAATGTTATATCTCCGATCTTTCCGATCAACATCGGAGAAAGAAATCAGTTCTACATCAGGAATGTTCAATACAATATGCCTGTCAACAATCTCTGATAACATATTGGCAGCTTGTCCCACGTATACGTTCACAAGTTCAGTAAGCAAATCCTTCTGCAATTCATTCAGCATGATTGGTCACCCGAATTAATTCAACCAACGTATTTGCTTTATCAACAGTTAAGGGCTTATTTAAAAAGCCTGAGATTCCTAGACTCTCTACTTCTTCACGTGTCGCCTTCTGGATATCCGCGGATAAAATAATAATATGTACATCCCGATCGATTTCCCGAATCATACGAAGCATTTCTTGTCCATTCAAACCAGGCATTAGCAGATCCGTTATGATAAGATCAGGCTTGAATGCCTGATATAAGTTATATCCTTGCTCTCCATTGCTTGCAATCTGAATCTCGCAATCCGTAATATGATCCATAATTAGCTTTCGGACCAATTTCTGTACAAAGATGGAGTCTTCCACAATTAGTACTTTCATTTTCTTTAGTCTCCTCGTCAACAATGTTAAAGCTTGGGAAATTCAGGTGTTGTAGACAGTTCTTTAATAAGGAGCACTTGCGCTATTGGCACTCCTGCAATTTATAGAAGTAAAACAATTTATAATACAGTAGTGTCAAATAGATTGTCAACAATATTGTTGAACAAAACTTTTTCGTTCTTCTGGTGTAACTCCCCTTTGTGGATAAATGGCTCTAAACAAGTCAAAAACGGCCACGCATGTGGCCGTTCTGGATTATTAATCTTTAACAGAATCTGTTTACCAATCAAGTTTACTCTTTTACCCCGCCAAGCTGCAAGCCATGAACGAAATACTTCTGCAAAAATGGATATACAACCAAGATCGGCAATGCGGCAACAATTGTAATGGCTGCCCGAATAGATACTGGAGTGACCATGTTGCGCGCAGCGCCAAGATCTGCCCCATTGGCAACGGCTGCACTGCTGTTGGAATTCATGGAAGAAGATAATAGTTTCATCAACTCATATTGCAGCGTACTCAGGTTTTGTTTAGAAGAAGCATAGAGGAACGTATCGAACCAAGAGTTCCACTGGCCGACTGCAATGAACAGTGCAACCGTAGCCAACACTGGTTGGCACAGCGGTAGAATAATGGACATGAACGTTCTGAAATCTCCAGCACCATCAATTTTGGCAGATTCGATCAGTCCCTCAGGTAGTGTCTGGATATAGGTTCGAATAACGATCATATTAAAAGCACTGATCAACCCAGGAATAATGTACACCAGAAAGTTGTTTAACAAATGCAAATCTTTCATTAGGAAGTACGTTGGAATAAGACCTGCACTAAAATACATCGTAAGAACAACAATAATGGTAATGGGCTTTCGTAATATATAGTCTTTTCGGCTTAATGTGTAAGCCAGCATGGAGGTTAAGAATAGACTTAATACTGTCCCCAAAACTGTTCTCGCCACAGATATACCAAAGGCGCTGAAGATGGTTCCTCCTGCAAATACTGCTCTGTAGTTTTGATCTGTCCATACCCGAGGCCACAGATAAATCCCACCCCGGATGGTGTCATTACCGGCATTGAACGATACGGCGAGTGTATTCACAAACGGATACAGGGTAACAATCGCGATTGCGATCATCAGTATACCATTTAACGTATGGAAGACAATCGGTTCAAGCCGAGATTTATTGATTCCCATCTCTAGTCCCCCTTATATTAATCGGTCTTCCCCGAGCCGTTTGGAAATAGAATTCGCTGCAAAGATCAGCGTGATACTAACTACTGTCTTGAATATGCCTGCTGCGGTAGCCAAAGAGTAATTTCCGATCTGTAGTCCGTATTTCAGGACAAATATATCTATCGTCTGTGACCAGTCGACAACCACACCATTACCTAACAGATACTGAACTTCGAATCCAGCTTCCAGAATCCAGCCCATATTCATGATCAGCAAAATGATAACAATGGATTTGATTCCGGGTAAGGTCACATACAGCATTTTCTTATATCGGTTCGCACCATCGATCTCTGCTGCTTCATAGAGCGAGGGATCGATCGACGTAATGGCCGCCAGATAAATAATGGCATTCCAGCCTACTTCTTTCCACACATGAGATGCGCCTACAATGCCCCAGAAATATTCCGGAACGCTGAGCCACATGATAGGTTCTTGAATGATGTTTAACTTCATGAGCACCACATTGACAATCCCGCCGTCTACAGACAGTGAACTTGCCACGATGCCTGTCACGATAATCCATGAGAGAAAGTGAGGCAAATACGATATCGTTTGAATCGTTCGTTTATAGAACTTATGCTTGATCTCATTAAGTAAAATGGCAAATATAATGGCTGTCGCAAATCCGAGTACCATATTGATTACACTCATCGCAATGGTATTACGAAGCACGTTAAGAAAAGCATCATCAGTTAGCAAAAACTTGAAATGTTTGAGCCCGACCCATTCCTGCTGGGAGAAATTCTTGGCAGGACTGTAATTCTGAAAGGCCATAACCCAGCCCCAAATGGGATAATACGAGAATACGAGAATGTACGCAACGATGGGCAATGACATGAACATTAGTTGTCTTTGTCCGCGCAACCGTTTTAACATTGGTGTTTTGGCAACGACTGTACGGGTGGTTTGCTCTGGTATGGCTCCAGGCGTGTTCGCCATCTTTCACTCCTCCTATTGGCTTACAGCGACTTTATGCATGATACCCGGAAGGTACTCGCCTGAGTAATTCCTTTGGTTAATACCTTCCGAGTGAATCATTGCCGCATTTTTTTATTTAACAGACCAGTTCTCGATTCTCCATTTCAGTTGTTCATTAATTCGGTCTTCATAAGCTTTAATATCGATTTTCTTGTAAGCGTCTACATATTCAGTCCAAATGTTATCGAATTCATTCGGTTTTGACATGATCGCTTTAGGTAAGAATTTCAATGAAGTGTCTGTCATTTGTTTGTTCGCTACCGCAGCATCAGAGCCTTCTTTCAGATCGACCTGCCATGCTGGATAGTACACTGGATTTTCTGGTGCAGGAGAGAAGAAGTCACTCCACGTTTTGAAGCCATATGCATCCAGAAGCTCTTTATCTTCCGGTTTGAGGTTGTCATAGAATTCCTCAGGTTGGTTGATCGCTCCAATGGCATTGCCATCTTCAAATGTTCCTTCGAGCTTTGGTGCCGCAGCATAGAAACCTTCCGCTTTGTTAACCAATCTCCATGCCGGATCATCCTGCTCTTTACGTTGCTCTGGTGTACGATAGAATCTTCCCTCTTCATTCACCTGATAGTCTACACCTTCTTCACCCCATGACAAGAGTTTCTGGTACTTCTCATCCATAAGCTTATCGAGGAATTTAATGAGTGCGACAGGGTCTTCGGCATCTTTACTGATACCAAAACCATTGTTCAAGTTAATGACCGGACGATCCAGATAATGATCTGTGATACTTGTATCATAGACTAGCGGGAAGCCTACGTATGTCTGACCGATTTTCCCCTGTGCTACGAGTGGGTCTTCGCCGGCTTGGAAATTCCAGTGCTGGTCGAACATACTAAGTACACGTCCCGAAGAAATTTTGGCCAGATATTGATCATAGTTCTGAACGAAGGCTTCTTTATCCAGCAATCCTTCATTGTACAGATTGTTTAGTTCCTTATAATAACGTTTGGAGATATCCTTGTCGGCAAAAACACTCGCCACTCCATTCTCATCTACGACTACGCCCCCATCATTAGGGTGACCCGTAAGATGTTCTGGTGGATTAAGCAAAGGGAACGTCCGCCAGTCAGATGCCAGTGTAGTAAAGCCAATCGTCGGTTGTCCATCAATCGTCGGATTCTTGGCTGCATAATCACGAACCAACTTTGTGAAATCATCCAACGTTTTAGGAGTCGGGTACCCGGCATCCTTCAGTATGGACTTTTGAATCCAGAATGCTGGCCCAGAATAATAGTTACTAATGAACTCCCCTGTATACACTCCATAGTTAGGCAACCAGTAAATGTGTCCGTCACTGGAATCTTTCATCCGGTTCCAGTCTTTACCGAAATGCTTCTTCAGATTAGGTGCATGCTCTTCAATGAGATCCTCGAGCGGAATAACCGCACCGGCTGATACCAGTTTGGTATCTGCTGTGATCAAGTCAGGGAAATCGCCACCGGCAATCATAACGCCGAGCTTCTGTTGAAGATCACCCACAAGAAACTCCATCTCAAGATTGACTCCGAGCTCATCCTGGATCTTCTTGTAGATTCGGTTGTCTTTAGCTGGCGCCTGATTTGGCGTTCCGATAAAGGCCGTAATGTTCAGTACCTCTTTCCCATCCGGTGTAGTTGCTTTCTCATTGTCACCGCTGCATCCTGCAAGTGCCAAACTTAAAGCCAGAACGAGTGATACGGAACCCCAAAGCTTCTTTTTCTTAAGTCCCCCCATGTACTTGCCCTCCTTGGAAGTAGTATGTCTTACTGTTTTTAGTATGAAGAAATGTATGCGGTTTCAAAATATATATATTTAAGGTCCACCCCCCTGTAATTGCAGGTCTTATTCGGGAGAGGTTCTTCTTTTTCAAGTCTCAATTCACATACTTTTGTCTGTATTCTAAAGGTTTCATGGCTGTACGTTTTTCGAAGTGTCTTAGAAAATGCTGGTAACTGCGGTACCCTACCTGCTCTGCGATCGCACTTGATGTCTGATTCGTATGCTGGAGGAGACGTTTCGCTTCTTCCATTCGCAGATCATGTACTACCTCGATTACACCTTTGCCGTACTTTCGCAAAAAGGACTGCCCTAAATGGACTGGGTTCACGTAGAATCGTTCTGCGAGTTCCTGGATCGTAAACGTCTCTCTGTAATGCATCTGCACATATTCAGCAACCGTTGCCTGAATGCCACCAAGCTGTCTTTCCCGGAAAATAGCCAGTTCTGACTTGCATTGCAAACAGAAATGTTCCAGATTGCTAGCAACCTTTTCGATATTTCGTTGGCCCTTCTCCAGGATTCCGCTTGCCAATTCATTCATTAGAGCATTAGATTCTCCTCCTAATTCTCTACACAAGGACAGTCCGCGGAATATAATATGGGTAGAGAAAATATGTACAATCTCTGGCGCAGCCTTCATCTCTATAAACAGTTCAAAGGCACTACGAATGCAGCTTGAGAGTTCCTCTACAGAACCGTTCTCAAGCAACTCGCTAATATGGTCCACCTCTGACAGTGTTTCCGGATCAAACTGCCAATTCTCCAGCTGAATTTCTTCGGCAAACAACAGGCGCTTTTGATTAAAAAACAAATAACGCCCAACTTCCTGAGCGGAGCAGAAGGATTCAGATAAAAGCTCCAGTTTGTTCACCGTTGAACCAACCGCGATATGAATATCTTCACAGCCGTTATTTTGCATGTTGCTCATCAAACGCTGGGCAAAAGCTTTAACTGCTTCAGAAGTCCCCCCGCTATCATTCACTTCTTCACCCCATACCAGTCCCAATGAGTCTCTTGTTCTGTCTAACACATAACAACTAGTTGTTGCGTCAGCCATTTGTTCAGCTACTAAACAGGCTTCCTGAATATCTCCTTGAAGAGCTATCCGCAGGTATGCCCAATGGGACTTGTTCAAACGAGGAAGGGTCTCTGACATCTCCTGCTCCGATATAGTCTGCTTATCCTTAATCAGTGCGGACAAAAACGCTTTGATCCTTTGCTCGTTGGCATGTTCCCGAATACGCTCCTGATTTTCACGTTCCTGCAATTGCATACGGAGACGAACCAGCATATCCTCTGCTTCCATACTGTCAACGGGTTTGGTTAAATAGTTGGAGACACCTAATCGAATGGCTTGTCTGGCATAATTAAAGTCACTGTATCCACTCGTGATGACAAACAGCACAGACTCATGCTCCAATCGTCGTGCTTCTTCTACAAGTTCAAGTCCATTCATGACAGGCATACGAATGTCTGTCACCACGAGATCAGGTTGATCTTCTTGTATCATACGAATGGCTTCCTCACCATTGGCGCACACACCTCTGATTTCAAATCCATGCTTTTCCCAATTGATCAGAAGTTGTAATCCTTCAATGGCATACGGTTCATCATCCACTAGCAATACTTTATACATGAGAGTTTACCTCCTATTTCCTCTGTTCCAACCTGGAGATTGGTATACGGTATCCTGCAATGGTTTGCTCTCCCGGTACACTGCTTAGATCGAATATCGCATTTCCTTCATAAAAGAGTTCCAACCTGCGGTAGACATTACGCAGTCCTACATGTTCACCGTTTCTGGGTCTTTCAGAACGAATATCTCTCAGAAGCTCGGTTAGTCTCCCTGCATCCATGCCGATTCCATTATCGATCACCTGAATTAGCAATTCAGAAGCATTTCGTCTCGCCATTATCTTGATCTGTCTGCCATTTTTTCGCGCCTGCAAGCCATGTTTGCAGGCATTTTCGACGAGCGGTTGAATACTCATTCGCGGAATTAGCAACGAAGCTGCATCAGGGTCAACCTCGAAGGTGTAATCAAACAGCTCTCCAAAGCGAAACTTCTCAATCTGGAGATACAGATTCGTAAATTGCAGCTCTTCTTGCAAAGGAATCAGATTGTCAGAATGACTGAGCAACTGTCTCATCAGCATGGACAGACTTTTAATAATCTCAATGACTTCTGTATATCCATTTTTCGTACTAACGACCAGCAAGGCATTCAAAGTGTTAAATAAAAAATGGGGATTCATCTGACTCTGGAGCATGGACAATTCGGTCCTTACTTGATCCAACTCCAGATCTTTTTGACGGATTTCCAGTTTATATACGTCATTAATCAACGTATGAATTTTACCAATCATGATGTTAAATGTACGAATCAGCCCGCCAATCTCGTCGCGCCCTTCCTGAATTTCAATCAGATCGAATCGTTCATTGCGAACCTTCTCCATATGTCTGGATAACTTGCGAATCCGATAGTGATAGGAACGCAAAATAATGTAAATCAACACAGAGGGGACTACAATACTAATTGCCAGTAATCCCAGAATGGATTTGAAGGCTTCTTGCAACAGGTGGTCAAGGTGACGCGTATCGGCAACGCCAATCAATTTCCAACCCTTAAGGTACGCTAAATTGCCCAATGACTTTTCGAGTGTATAACCAGAATCGCCAGCTTCCTTGGATATTGGTTCGTTATCCTGGTTGGATATGGCGGTTTCGCTGAATTCTCCGCTTGAAACGACAGTACGGTTGTTGCTATCGACCAGACGCAGCTGAAGACTGTCTGATTCACGATTCAAAATGCTATACACCCGGTTAAGTTCCAGATCGATCTTGGAATACTTGTTGTAATTGGCATAGGAAGTGTAGGTATCCATTTTGCCAATCACACTGATCCTTCTTCCCGCGTTAAATCCGGACGGCTCAACATAATCAACAACAAGAATGCCCCCACTGGTGGATTTCAGCTGTTTCAATCCAGGAAGTACATTCTTGTCTTTCATCACAATATAATGACTGCCCGTCTGAATGGTATCATTATCCGTATAGATACGTACCTCCAGAATATTCGCTGACATATACCGTGTTAATTTATCTCGCAGAAATGCATGATACACATTGTAATAATCGACGGGGGAAGAATAGGTCCGATCCAATGCCTCGTAGAGCGAATCGTCTGCTGCAATAATTCGGCTAAGAGCAACGCTCTCATCAATCATGCCAAGCAGTTCCCCCGCAGCCCTATCGATGGATTTGCGCAGATTTTCCTGTTCTCTAATTTTGATATCCGCAGAGGTTCGTTGATAGAAGAAGATATTAATCGTTATTACAGGAAGGAGAATACTTAGTACATAAATAAGCAGAAATTTTGATCGGAGAGGAATATCATTAACCTTACGGAACATCCAGAATTTATGACGCATATGATCACCCTTGATTTTTGTTTTTGTAGACGGATGGAAGCTCCCCTGTATGTGCTCTGAATTTTTGGGTGAAATATTCAGCATCATGATATCCCAGACTGAATGCAATGTCAGTAATCTTCATATTGGTACGTCGCAGGAGTTTACGGGCCTCCTCAACACGAAGCTGGTGCACATAGTCACTGAAACTGACTCCCATCTCCCGCTTGAACTGTTGACCGAGATAGGCAGAATTCACGTGAATACGATTAGCTACATCTTGTAATTTAATTTTACTTCGATAGTGTTGTTTCAATTCATTCAGCGCTTCTGCAACAAGCCCTCCTGTACCCGATTTTTGCTTCGATTCAGACTGGGAAAGTTGCGCGGACAGTCGAACACACAGGTCTTGTAATGTGCCAGAAGTCCAACTCGCTGCCTCGTGCCATTCTTTTTCACATAGTATTTCTCTGCAAACCTCTCTCTTTCCATATTTCCGTAGCAACTCCCCATGGATATATCGGATGACATGATGTATCCACTCCAATGAAACTTCTGCTTTCTCACTTTTCTTTAGCAATGCCCTCACTGCATCATCGATGGAATATGTGTTTCCTGCTTCAATCAACGCCAAGATCTCTTTGGAGATGTTCATCATTTGCTCTAAATTATATTCTTCGCTTATTTGATATTCATGAAGATGATTTTCATAGGCTTCATCTGTAACCATAATTCCATTCTGCTGTTGTCGTTCATTTCTACGTTTGTCCAGAGGTTCTATCATTTCCATAAGGATTTGATGAATTTCCTCGGGAACAAGAGGTTTAAGCACATACTGATCGACCTGATACCGTATGGCTTGCTTGGCATAATTAAAATCGGAGTATCCTGTAACGATAACGATTTTGGAGGTATAAGCGAGATCTTCTCGCAAGGTGTGAATCAGACCGAGACCATCCATAACAGGCATTTGAATATCAGTAACGACAAGATCCGGTTCAACGGAGTTGAACAAAGCAAGTGCTTCCTCCCCATCGGTTGCCGTCCCACAGAGTTCATATCCACAAGCTCGCCAGTCGATCATCGTTCTCCATCCTTCTAGCATAAACGGCTCATCATCAGCGACAATGACCTTGTACATTAGCTCACCTCTCTTTTGTCCGTGATCAGCTGCATGTATTTTATCTATATCTATGGGTAGATTCCATTTGTTCCGAAAACGCTAAACAGCAGAACAACAGCAGGATTGTTGTCTGCTCGCACAACTTGGAGAATTTCAGGATCTGAAGATGTATGCAATTGTATAATAAATTACATTTTTACCAATCTAACCACCATTAATCGATAACTTAGAATTGTATCTATCAGTCGTATTATAAGAACGCTCCGATTATAACGAAGCGCCGGGAATGACAATACAAGTGTAACGCTTACATTTTTGTGCAACAACCTGATAAACTATAGGTTTTCACCCGATAAATTATAGGTCGAGCTCAGAAGTAATCCACTAACAGGCAAGAGAATTTATTCTCCGCGCACAATACGGAATCCTTGATCAGGCCCAAAACCATTTGCATCAAATTTGCCTCGGAATGCTATTTCATTGTTATTGACACCGCCCATCCAGCCTCCGCCTTTCACAACTCGCCAAGTTTGATTGGGTCCCTCCGGATCGCTGTACCACTCCCAGCACCATTCTCTCACATTCCCAGACATATCATAGATTCCTAACTCATTCGCCTTCTGAGTTCCGACTTTTTTGGTTTGGTTACGATTACTCTCAATAGCGGGCCAGCTCCAATCACCTGTCAGAATATTTTCGCCGGCATTTATCCAGTACCAAGCAACTTCATCCGGATTATTACTTCCGCTGTATGTGTAATCTAAGCTCTTTTGGCCTCCGCTTGCAGCGTACTCCCATTCTGCTTCTGTAGGTAAACGGTAACCGTTGGCACCTTCGTTGATCGTTACATTCCATTTGATATTGTCGTTTTCATTGTGATTATTCGTATCCAGATTGTCCTTGTCTATATTGTAATAAGGTTTCAGGTTTTCTTTTATACTTTTTTGATTACAGTATTCGACTGCGTCATACCAGCTGACCATTTCAACTGGCAGATCATCTCCCTTGAAGCCAGACGGGTTTTCCCCCATAATTTCCATCCATTCTTTTTGAGTCACTTCATATTTGCCAATATAAAAGGAGTCCAGCGTTTCATTTTTATTAGTAAAACTCGACTTACTGCTCTTGAAAGCCCCTCCTTCGACGAAAACCATGTCATCGTTTAATTGAGAATTACCGGCTGAACAAGCACTCAGACTAACAACCATGGCAATTAAAGTTAACCATACTAGCTTCCTCATTCAATTATTCTCCTTTGCTAAGCTTGAATCCGGCAACGTCGAGGTCCGTTAATCTGCTGAATAACGGTTCCTCAACGCTTCCGGAAAATTGAAATCAAATGCAAGTGCAGACGTTGAATTACATTACATCATTTTTACCAAACCGTTACGTTTGCACTTCCGCTGCTTTGATAACCCTCTGTAGCCATTACCTGATAGGACCAACTATTTCCAAGGTACATCCCTTTGCTCGCCCACGCATTCACATGATTGCTGAAAGTAATGGTAGAATTGACACCAGTCGGTCTCTTGGACTGTCTAACACTCCAATACTGAGGGAAAGTCTGCGTACCATCAATGGAAGGTGCATTGTATCTCATCGTTGTATAGATGTCATATGTGCCACCATCACTGTTCACCGTGCCCTTATACGTTCCGGTCGGACGATACGTTCCCCAGCTATCCACCACGTAATATTCAATTAAAGCGTTTCTAGTCCATCCATAGAAGGTGAGATAGCCATTACCTGAAGGAGCGAACACACCGGCATTGTAATTGACTACCCGATTAGGTGTGCCATATGTCCACCCTTTCCCGACAACAAAGTTCCCGGTATTTTGCCAATTCACGCTGTAATTCCCGCCAGATCCATTCACGGCGTTGACCGTTCCTCCACCATCTGTCCAATTTTGCCAATAATCTGTTGCAGCACTGGATGTTGCTGCGAATACACCAAAACTCATGGAAGCTGCAAGAACAACAGTCATTAATTTTTTACCGAATTTGAACATAAAATGATACCTCCTGATATTTTAATAGATTTGGTTGACACTACAATCCGATATGAATGATCTTCAGCAGATTTCACTTGAAAAGTCGTTGCGAAAACAGATACAGATCGTTCTTCCATACGGGCCAATCATGTCCTCCACTTTCCTCATGCCAAATGTGAGGTACTCCGTGTTGTGCCAGATATCGGTGAACTCCAAGACTAATCTCTATAAGATTGTCCTGCTCACCACAAGAGATCCACAACAGCGAGAGTAATGAAGGCGCTTTCGAAAGATCGGGAACAAGCAGCTCCGGACTTCTGGTGTTTGGGGCTGCAGAGAAAGCACCGATCCATGCAAAATGGTCCAGATTGCTTAATCCGATATTTAAGGCTTGACCTCCACCCATGGATAAACCAGCGATTGCCCTTTTATCCCGGCTTGTATGCACAGGATAGTTGGACTCCATGTAAGGGATCAAATCGTGAAGCAGATCGGATTCAAATCGTTCAAATGCCTTGATTTTTTTAGGTTCAAACAAGTCTCCTTCGGCCCGGTCGTTCGACATCGCGCGACCATTGGGGAAAACAATAACCATTGGCTCAAGCAAGTTATTGTTGTACAGATTATCAAGAATAATTTGGGGAGAACCATGAGTATGCCATTCGGTTTCGTCTCCACCAATCCCATGCAAAAGAAAAAGTACAGGATACATTCTTGTCGAAGAAAACTCTGGTGGGGTATACACCATCGCTTTACGGGCATTGCCAACCGCCCTGGAAGGGTACTCTATCGTCTCCATGACTCCACGTGGTATATTCTCCCGATATTGGTCATATCCCGTTACTGCTGATGAGATCAATTTCATTCTCTTTTCCTCCGAACATATGAATGACTATCCGTCTTAATTAATCCACATAGCCAAAACCCAGAATGGTGAAGCATTTATGTTCATGACCTTCTGCCATGTCGATCTCGATGGAGTGCTCCCTAACTTGTTCTTCGTCAAGCAGAAGTAATGCATGGCAATGGGTCCAGTTGATCTTACGCGGATCGACTTTTTGGACCAATACCCCATCTACCCTGATATCTGCAGTTCCGAATTCGTCGCTACCCGAATCCTTAAAGATCAGAATGAGACGTTTGCACTGCAAACTTATGTTGAAGCTGCTCTGAGACCCTCTTCCCTCTCCCGGACGCATCCAGTTGTTGGGGAACTGGGGTGTACCATAGTCATGAGCATCCATCTCAGCCATCTGCAGATCCGTGTCCGTTTTGCAAAAAGAGCCTTCATCGATAAGGGCAATGTTATTGCCGTTTTTCCGATCCAACAGCTTCACATGAACAAAATCATCTCCAATTAGCGGAGCTTTTTTATTATCATGATCTTGCTCATCCCATTCAGAATGATTCGTCACATCGAACAAATATTCCAAACAATCGGCCATAATCCGATGCCCTATGTTGGTCGGATGATATATATCATGGAAAAATTGCTTTTTGGAAATAATGTTACCCTCATCTATTGTCATGTTGAACTGATCTACGACAGCATCTTTCACACTTACCATTGGCAGATCATAATGCCAGCCAACCGGGGCGAGACGATCCTGCAGATTCCAGTCATTTTCAAATACACTGAATAACAAGATGACTGCTGGCTTGTTATCGGCAGCAAGTGCTTTGAGCACCAGACTCTCGTAACAATTCCCTTGAGTTTCATCATCTGCGTCATTCACTGCGAATTCGATTATGACAATATCCGGCTGAACCGTACCTCCACGTAACACATCACGATCATAACGTACAATCCCCAATTCCGAAGGAGTTCCACCTACGCCTGCTTTAATCAGATGAATCGGACTATCTTTTGAAAGCGCAAACATAAACTTGAACCATTCATACGACCGATAAGCGTAACTTTGAAGATGAATAGGTATTGCACCAGCACCTTGGGTAATGGAGCCTCCAATATAAGCAATAACAACAGGTTCGCCGTTTTTTGCCTTCTCAATGGCTCGTTTTAATCTGACATTAATCCCTTTGTTCAGAAGAGACCGGCCAATCATGTCGCGATATCCTTGTGATTCAAAGTCAATTGCGGGCTTGACTGACGAAGCTGTCACTCCCACTGGATCACGCGGTGCAGTGAATTCCGTGTTTTCACCTGCATCTTCTGAATCCCGGAGCATAAATCACCATCACATCCTTTCGGCTAGATTCTGATCATCCCTCAAACCAAATTTAAAGGACCACAGCTTGTATTATGATTAGATCAGGTGTGATCCTTCTCCCAAAGTGTATCGCTTACATAATTTTACAACAACCTGACAAAGTATAGGATTTCAACCACTATATCATTTTAAGTTAAGTACAATAACATGCGGATCAGAACACCTATAATTTTTCATGTAAACGCTTTAATTTGTATACTATTTCCATGTTATAATTTTGAAAAACCGCATTGATGAAGGAGGAAACGCATGAATATCACAGGTCAAGGCGCGTTGGATACGGGTATGTATACGAATCTGTTTTTGAAGCTAGGCTACGATCAGAATGAGATTACGACCAGATTGGATGAAACATGGAACGCGCTGTTTTATGGCGATGAAAATACTCGAATATATTATCCCATGGGTGAGGACAAGGGATATTTGCTAGATACCGGTAATCTCGATGTTCGATCTGAGGGCATGTCCTATGGCATGATGATGGCTGTTCAGATGGACAAGAAGGACGAATTTGATCGACTCTGGAATTTCTCCCACACCTTCATGCAGCATACCGAGGGTCAATACAAAGATTACTTCGCTTGGCATTGCAAGCCTGACGGTACCCGGCTCTCGCAAGGACCTGCTCCTGATGGCGAGGAGTTTTTTGCCATGGCGCTGTTTTTCGCCGCCAACCGCTGGGGGGATGGTACTGAACCTTATGATTACAAGGCACAAGCCCGCAAGATCCTTCGTGCCTGTATACATCAAGGTGAAAACGGCGAAGGTGACCCCATGTGGGACCCGGAAACAAAACTGATCAAATTCATTCCGGAAACACCGTTTAGCGATCCGTCCTACCATCTGCCTCATTTTTATGAACTATTCGCGAAATATGCGGATGAAGAAGATCAGGCTTTTTGGAAAGAAGCGGCGACCTCTAGTCGGTCTTACCTACATACAGCCTGCCATCCCGTCACCGGACTTTCATCAGAATATGCGAACTTTGACGGCTCTCCTGCCCCAATACAGCCACATGGGGATTTCAGGCATTTTTACAGTGATGCCTATCGTACTGCTGCCAATATTGCGCTGGACTGGGAATGGTTCCGCAAGGATCCATGGCAGATCGAACAATCCAATCGGATTCAGTCCTTCTTTAGTGATATTGAAATGTCTGATTATCGTCGTTATACCATTGAGGGTGAGCCTTTTGACGAACCTTCACTGCATCCTGTTGGTTTGCTGGCTACCAATGCCATGGCTTCACTGGCTGCAGATGGTCCGCATGCTGCCTCATTTGTTCGCAAATTTTGGAACACGCCTCTGCGTCAGGGAGAACGGCGTTATTACGACAATTGCCTGTATTTTTTCAGCATGCTGGCTCTAAGCGGAAGATATCGCATGTACTAAGCGGATGTGTCCGTGCCATTGCACCTGTCCTGCGGACGTTGAACAATGGTTGAGGCCAGGCTAAATTCAGCGACCATCGCCCTCGGAAAGCGGATCTTCTGGCGCTGCAAAGAATTCTAAGATAAATCTGAGCATCTGCATCGTCCCGAGCTGATGCAATGATATGTAGATCCTCTCATGAGACTTATCACACAAAAAAACGTTCCCGGCTCGCATCTGATAGCTGCGAATCGGGAACGTTTTTTTGTGCCAATATAGGCAACATCATCATCATTTCTCTCTCTGTACGACATGCCTCTTTAGGAATTAAATGCGTCTTCATGGTTGCTGGTTGTCTCGTACTCATAAGCTGCGCTCCCCGTCTCGGCCACGGAGAATGGTCGAGCAGGAGAAGCGTCATTCCCCAGATCCAGGTAAACGCTGTATCTTGTTTCTTCCACCCGAAACAGTGGAATGAAGTTCAGGACTTCTCCTTGCTCACTTTCTGCAACGAATGCCAGTTCCTCCCCGGGAAGTCTGACGATCTTCTCATGCAGATTGCCTGCCGTCATTCCCTTCACTCTTCTGTAATCCCCCAGCTGTGCCAGCAAAATGTTACCATACATCATCGCGGCTTTGCTATCCGAACCTTGCAGTGGAACCAGATGCAGCTTGGCATCAATCTCAATCTCGATGATATCCCGATCATGAAATTCTCGCTCAATGACGATGTAACCATTCTTATGTTGCACATCTGGGGCACTGGCGTTGATTTTCACCGCTGCGACAGACTTCTCTTTCAGGTACAATGCCAATATCACGGGTCTTACCGTCTTGATCACCAGGGTAGACACAAGCGTATCGGGATATTTGCTGCACTGCTCAATGCGGGTGTGCTCGCTCCACTCTACGGTTGACGAGATGAATGCATTTAACAGCAATCTGTTTCCGCTTCTGAACCAGATGTTTTTCTGCAGCTCGCTCATCGCCTCGATACCGGAACCCGTACAACACCAGAAGGAATCATAGGCACTGCTGAAATTTTTGGTTACACCGCTTCCCATTGGCTGGTGGTATTGAGACAGCCCTGTCTGACTGCTGGCACTATTCAATATGGCATTATATTTAAGTAATTCCATATGTTCCAGATATTCAACTCCATCGGACCATGAATGCAATCGCTCCAGTATGCGTTCGGTGTTGTGTGCACAACAGCTCTCACTCTCTCCACCTGTCAGTGCATCTTCCAACCTTCCGAAATGGCCCCAATGTTCCGATTTCTCGGAAACTCCGCCTTGGACAGGAGCGAAAGCCTTTGAACTGTTATTGCCATTGGCAAATGTTCTTCCTTTCAAAAATTTGTAGAAATGTATTGCTGCCTCTCTGTATTGGCTCTCGCCAGTGATCTCATGACGGTGCATTGCTGCTATGATCATGGGAAGATGCGTGTTGGCGTGCAGATCTGCAAGCATATCCTGACCATTAACAAGCGGATCTATAAAATAGTCTCTGTCGAACAAATGTGCAAGCTCCAGTATTTTCGCATCTCCGGTAAGTTCATGGAGTGAGTAAAGGGCATCTCCCATTCCTCCGAACTCATTCGCCGGATTCAGCCTTGTGCAGCGGAGAATGCCATCGATTTGCCAAAAAGAGAGCTTTGCAAACCGTCCGGATATATAATGGGCCATATTCACTCCAAGCTGCAAAGCCTTCATATTCCCCAGATATATATGACAGTCGATGAGTCCTTGCATTACTTTGTGAAGGGTATAGTACGGTGCCCAGACCTTTGGACTATGCTCGCTTTCCAACTGGTCAAGCTGATCCTCCTCGAAGGCGCTTAAGTATCCGTTCGGACGTGCACAGGATTCCAGGATATCCACTATCTCGTTGGCCTTCGACGTCAGTTCCCGATGCTGATTGGCAAAAGCCAATTTGGCACATGCCGAGAGATAATGTCCTGTAAAATGTCCTCTTAGGCCGCAATCTTCGGCTTCCCATCCATTCAGAGGCTCTGCACACGATGGTTTTCCTGCATTGATTCTGAACGTGTGCATAAGTCGTTCGATACGAAATGACATCAAATAGGTTTGCACAAGCTGCTGCCGATGTGCAAAATCTCCTTTTGTCAACCTGACTTCATTCAGGCCAAAGTTGGTGAACAAAGGGACACCTCGTTTCAATGTATATCTGATTTGTTCCACCTGATGCATGCAATGGGACACCTCAACTATTTGGAAATAGAAGAAGCATCATAGGAAGACTGCATGATTTCCAGATAACGATTGATGTTCAGTCCCTCCAGTCCTTTCACATAATCTTCCCAATCCTTATCGAGACTTTTCGCTCCCGTAATGAATTGCAGCGCATTTTGATCGATATAGTCTTTAAGATTAGTCTGCATCATGCTTGTTTCATCCGCCAGAGACGGGTCAACCCAGAGTGCCCAGTGAGGGAAAACGTCCGTTGGCTCTTTTCCTTCCATCAATAATGTAGCCTCATACAGTCGCCGTTCATAACCGTCATTGGCGTAGATGTCCTTGCCCTGTACTTCGGCGTCACGATAGGCACGGTGATGATTGTACTGACTCAATGCTGCCCAGCTGTCATTGCGAGGTTCTTCTCCGGAAGGAAGCGGAATGGCTTTGTAGAGCGGCTCTATCTGATCATTGAGCGCCACTTCGCCTTCCTGTGGTTTACGCCAGCTTGTGCCCTCTTCTCCCAGATAAGATGCCATGGTCCCTTCTTGGGTGTAGAAATAATCCAGCAGCTTAATGGCTGCAATCTGTGTTTCCTCGCTGGCCTTGTTCGTCAGTACAAAAGACGCTCCGGGATCGATTGGATAGTTATACGTAGCATAGGTTGCATTCGGTCCCTTCAGTGGAGGGATGGGATTGTAATCATTTCCGTAAGGTGAACCTTCGGCAGTGGTTACAAATAACGATGGATGCATCGCTGCTCCTGCACCGAGAAGCTGTGCATCGGCATTATCACCGATCTTTTTGAAAGCACCCACGTTCTGCGTAAAGGCCCCCGGATCGATCAGCCCTTCATCATACAGGGATTTGATATACGCAAGTCCTTCTTTCCACTCCGGCTTATTCGCAACGGTCTCCACTTTCCCTTGGTTAACGATGAGATAATTCCGATCATCGTCATAGATAAAACCGTTCATTAAATAAGGGATAATGTGCACCCCAAAATTCTCGGTAGAACCACTTAGGGGCACTTCATCTGCCTTACCATTTCCGTTTGGATCTTTGGTTTTAAATGCCCGAAGCATTTCCTTAAACTCTTCTGTCGTTGCAGGCTCGGTCAAACCTAATTGTTCCATCCATTTGGTGTTGACCCACATCTTGTTCGGGTATGAACAGTGAAAACATTCATTCAAACCTGTCAGACCATAGATATTTCCATCTGGAGCGGTATTCATGGCCCGATAATAGTCATTGCTTTCAAGCACTTTTTTAATATTCGGGGCATGTTTCTCAATCAGATCATTCAGCGGTAATATTACCCCCTGTTGGCCAAACTTCAACAAGTCTGTCTGGGAGAACCGATCTACCCACGGTATTAACAGATACAAGTCCGGATAATCGCCGGAAGCCAGTGAAATCTGTCTTTTCTCGGCTGCACCATCGAATGGAACCGTGGTCCAGTTGAATTGGATATCAAATTTCTCTTCCATTTTCTTCGTGAATTTATTGGTGGACAGATTGGTGTCCGAGCCTTGGTGTGCAAACACATTAATGGCTGTCTTGCCTGACGAATCGCCGCCTTCTCCGTTCCCCTTTTCAGAACTGGAACATCCGGCAAGAACCAACGAGGTAAATAGCATACAGGCAAGAATGATGAAACCCGCTTTTTTCAATACAATCCTCTCCCTTATGAATAATAAAATGAACCTATCCTTTGACAGAACCAATCAACATGCCTTGCACGAAATATCGTTGTACAAAAGGATAGATAATCAGAACCGGCAGGCTGGCCATGACAATTAATGAGTATTTCATGAGTTCAGCCATCTGTTGCTGTTTGATCATTTCTGAAGCGTCCATATTTCCCGTACTGCTGTTCAGAATAAGAATGCTGCGCAATATCAGCTGTAGCGGGTAGAGCGATTGTGATTTCAAATAAATGAGAGCGTCAAAGTATGCATTCCATTGACCAACTGCGTACATAAGCGACAACACGGCAATGATTGGTTTCGCGAGCGGCAGGATGACACTGAAGATAAAACGGATGTCACTGCACCCATCGATGTCTGCTGCTTCGGACAGCTCTTCCGGTATTGAATTCTGGAAAAATGTACGTGCAATGATGACTTGCCAGACCCAGATAGCATTAGGAATCAGCAGCGCCCAGCGGGTATCAATCAGCCCCATCGTTTTGACCACCAGGTAGGTAGGAATCAAGCCGCCCGAAAACAGCATGGTGAAGGTGATAAACATCATTAGTGAGCTGCGACCAACAAATGTCTTTTTGGATAACGGATACGCAATCATGATGGTCAGAGCCACGCTGATCAACGTACCGCAGGCTGTGTAGAAAAGGGAATTGGCATACCCCGTAAGGACTTGATCATTGCGTAATACAGACTTGTAACCATCGAATGTCAGGTCAATGGGCCACAACCAGACTTTTCCTGAGGAGACGGCAGCAGGGCTGCTAAGCGAAGAACTCACAATGTATATCAAGGGATACAACACGGCGATCAGCACCACCGTCAGCATGAAATAAACAACCGTTATAAATACGCGATCTCCCCAAGATTCGCGGATTGTACTGCTGCTCCTGATTCGGGAACGACCGGTATCTGTTTGTGTGTTAGACATGAATTAGTTCTCCTCCTTTCGCTCCCGTTACCATAAGCTTGTGTTGGACAGTCGCTTGGCGACCGCGTTTACGATTAATAGCAAAACCAGGTTAATTACCGAGTTGAACAAGCCAACCGCAGTAGCGAAGCTGTAATTGGCATTCAGCAATCCTATTTTATAGACATACGTGGAGATGATTTCCGAGGCAGACAGGTTGAGCGGATTTTGCAGCAAATATATTTTTTCGAATCCGACAGCCATGATGTTGCCTACACTCAGAATCAGAATGATGACGGCTGCCGGAAGTAGTCCAGGCAGATCAACATTAATGATTTTCTGCATTCGGTTGGCTCCGTCCACTTTGGCTGCTTCGTACAGGGATGGATCAACACCCGCGAGAGCGGCCAGATATATGACAGCGGAGTATCCCATTCCCTGCCACACATCGGAGAATACGTAGATGGAACGAAACAGTCCGGGCTCTCCGAGAAAATTCACCGCTTCAAAACCAAGAGCACCTGCGATTGTATT
Source organism: Paenibacillus sp. CB74 (assembly GCF_055687625.1). Classification (NCBI taxonomy): domain Bacteria; kingdom Bacillati; phylum Bacillota; class Bacilli; order Caryophanales; family Paenibacillaceae; genus Paenibacillus; species Paenibacillus sp. CB74. The sequence goes on from NZ_CM146009.1 coordinate 1,994,448, forward strand.
GACAATACCCAACCGAGGAGACAGAAAGAGCATAATGATGGAGACCATTACTACGGTAGAGATGAAATATGGAGCATACGTCACCATTTGCACGATTTTTTTGAATCGTATGTTTTTGATTTCATTCAGCGCGAGTGCCAGTAATATAGGAATCGGGAAACCGACAATCAGGCTGTAAAACGAAATGTAAAGCGTGTTCTTGATGAGTGTGATGAATGCCGGATTTTGAAAAAGCAATTCAAAATACTTGGTTCCGGCCCACGGACTGCCCCAGATTCCCTTGATGACGTTGTAATCTTTAAACGCCAGCACCGCATTCACCATCGGTACATACTTGAAAATAATAAAGTAAGCAATTGGTGGCAGGATTAACAGATACAGCTGCCAATGTCGCCTCCAGCTTCTGGATAATGCTCGCTGCAAGGCAGACGATTTACTTGTCTTTTCTACGGACTTCGATTCACTTGTCATTGTTGTTCTCAGAATCATCCCCCCATTCAAGGCTCCCATTCATAATGAGCTTCATCACAATTGGTAGCGCTTACTTTCGGGGTAATCATAAGATTTTCTCTGGGGAGGCGTAAAGGTACAGTTACACTGAAAACGTACATAATACGAATATATATCTCTGTAAACAGCCTACATTAACCGCTATGACCATCCATTTTCCGAAACACGCTTGGCGAAATGCCGCGTACCCGCTTGAACGCTCGTCGGAATGAATGCGCACTGTTATACCCGGTAGCCTCGGCTATCTCGTCAATGGTGCGACCAGTGGACTGCAACAGGTTGGAAGCCGCTTCAATGCGCACATGTTCTACGTAATCAGATAGATTTTCTCCCGTATGTTCTTTGAACAGTTGGGATATATACTTCTCCGACTTGCTCATGTACTCGGCAATTCGATAGATCGTCAAGTTTGCATCCGCATAACTTTGTTGAATAAATTCAATCATTTCGATCACCGTATCCGCATGTGCCCCTGCTCTTCTAGTCTGGAAGTCACCGCAAATGTCTTCTGTCAGTTGCTTAAACTTTCCACGCAGCACAGCGATCGTTTCGGTCATCTGAATAGAGGTCACCCGATTTTTATATTCCTCCAGCAGGGAGGCATCCAGCTTGAATTTTGGCTCGTCCAGCTTCAGGAAGGTCCCTTTCAACTCCATGATGAACTGCTGCGTCATCTCGTAGGACAGTTCCCGCTCCTCCAGATTGCGAAGAAATAATTGCTCCAGAATACGTATCGCCTCTTCTGGCTCCCCGGCTTTGATTGTGTTCAGCAGGCGCTGTTCGGACTCAATCGGATAATAGAACATTTCATTTTCCTTCATCGTATCTTCAAATCTCACCAAATGATCTGTTCCCATATGAATGCCATAATCCAGGGCTTGTTTCGCTTCGTCAAATGAGCGACCTGCATCATTCCAGACCTCATACGCTGCACCTGTACCAATTGTTGTAGATATCCGATGTTCCCTGTAGATCACTTTCATTAAAGTATTCAGCTCTTGTTCACATCTTCGCATCGCTTCATTCAGTGGATTTGCATCCAATGGGCAAGCAAAAGCAATCTGGTCCGTTCCCCAATCCGTAATCAGTACCTGGGCATTCCACTCTACAAGTACCTGCTTGACGAGAAGCCTCGCGACGCCCAGTTCATGAATTGTCTCTTCACTGTCCGGATTAGCATAGCCGTTTACTCTCACCAAACCTGCTAAGCCCTTGCTGCTATGAAGTGAAATGTGTGCCTGTGATGAGATGACTTCAAGCTCCGTGGAGGTATAGAATTCCCCGGTTAACAACCGTTTGATAAAACCGTCTCTCAATAATGGAATCTGCTCATTCATGGCATTTGTAAGGGAGTCATTATTTGCAATCAGATTGTTAATATGGCTTGCCAAGAAATCATATTCATTCCCCCGTCTGCCGGGAGAATCGGTGATGTGTTCCCGGAAAGTGGCCAACAGTTTGTACACGGGGGCACTATTCCGATAAGCCAGAACCAACCCGAACAGCAATCCCAAGGCAATCGTTGCCAAAGTAAAGGCCAGTGTGACTTGTTTAATCTGGTCCGCTTTGGTCATGAGTGCTTTCTCGGGAATGCCTGCCATGTAATTCCATCCATTTTGACTGGATTGAATCGATATCAACAGTCGATCATCACTTCCAGGCTGAACGCTCTGCACATTCTGTACATTCTTCGCATTCTGCTCCGTTTCGGCAGCTTTACCTTCGACCCGCTGACTTTGTGCCACTTGCTCAGCCTCGGCCTGATCAATGCCTAGCGAGAAAATGATCTGTCCTTCTGCATCGGTGACGAGAGTCCAGCCGCCATATTGATCCACAATATTTTGAGTCAGGCTCGCCATCTTATCCTGATCAATCATGACACCAATCGTCGCTTGCGGTTTGTTGAAGCTGTTCAGAGGAAGAGATTGCAGAAATGTGATGGCCGGAACATCTGCAAGCACGGTAGCGACAATTTCACGTTTATAGTTTCGAAGCGGTATGATCTCGTTAAAGTGCGGCTGTTTCAAAATTTGGTCATACCACTGTTCAAACGACATACCGTCCAGCTGATTGGCAGCATAATAATGTTCTGGACGATAATATACGGTTCTTGGTGTGATAATGGCATTGTAGTTTGGAATGTGGATGAAGAAATGGGACAAGTATTCATTGGTGCTGCTGTACATGGAGAGGCTGCGCTGCATGCGGTTCATACCATATACATTGTAGAGATCATGCGGCTTCGGACCAGCAATTAAATTTTGCAAATCCGGATTGACTGCAAGCTGTCTGGTAAAGGCTTCGACTTGAAGAAGATTTCGCTCAATAATCTCTTTGCCGAGACTCAGCGACTTGTAGCTGTTCTCAATAGAGCTGGAGCGGGCCGCTTCAATGGAGGCGCGATAAGAGGCATATCCCGCAATTTGAGGAATCATCAGAATGACAAGATAGGAAATGAGGAAACGGCGGAACACGGGTGAAAATTTGGACCATAGGAGCTGCATATGTACCCCCCCTTTTTTTATCAAGCGCTTACATTTCTCTTTGATTAGGTAGCTGTTCCATGATACACCGGGCATTTCTTCTTAGTGAAGGTACAACTTCTTTCTTATGGTACATTTTCGTACTACAGCGTACAATGCTTGCATGAAAATAAATGTCTCTCTGCTATTTGGTGCACAACTATAGTTGCAACTTACCTTCGCACGGCCTGCATGCCAAAGTATTAAAATAAACGCAAAAGAACCTCCCCAAGACCAGGAATGGCTTGAGAAGGTTCTGTTTAACGTTTTGTTTTTTTAATTGCTGACGGCAACAAATTTCCATTGTTGATTTGTTGCACCCGTGTAGGTGTTCTGCTGCAATTTGGCACCATCCGACGTGGAAGCGTTGGCGACTTCAATCGCTTTGTTGCTGTTCACGTTGATGATACTCCAGTATCCGTTTCCAAGGTCATTCACTTTGAAATGCTGAGCGGTAGTGTTCAGGTTGCTCATGAGCTGGACCACTTCCCCATTGGTGTTGGTACCGTTGCGAATGTCGATGACTTTGTCTGGTGAGTTCACACTTGTCAGTGTATAGTTGCCGCTGCCGATCGAGGTCAAAACCCACTTCTGAGGGTTGCCACCCAGATCGCTCCACTGCTGGAGTTGAAGATTGTTCTCGTTTAGACCACCAGGTACATCAATGACCTTGTTGGAATGCCGGGCTACAATTTTGTAGGTTGCACCGGATACCAGCCCTGTTGTTGGTCCACCTGATCCACTGCCCGGGTAAGTCTGGGCACGTTCATGGTACCAGTTAAACAGGAATCGTCCCATGGCACTCCGTGAAGCATCCCCGTCCCACTTCAGGCCGGCCGTTGGATCAGCAAAAGAGCTTCGTGGTCCTTCACTTAGAATGAATCCGTTCATATGTGCTGCAATGCTGACGTTACCTGCTGCGTTGAAGATCGTTTTGGTATTGGTACCGAAACCTTCATTGCTGCCATTGAACAGGTTCCAATAAGCAGAATCGCCAGGTTTGTTTTTGAACCAAGTTACCTCGGTAATGTTAATTGGATATTTATCAGCGGCTGCCTTCACGTTGGTATTCCACTGGTCTTGCAGGATAGAGAAATTGTCATATGCGCCATAACCAGGGTACCAGTGAACCGCATATCCATAGTTGTTGAGCGGGTCAGTCAATGGATGACTTGCCGTTAAGCTGTAAAATTGGTTGTATCCCAGACCTGCCGCCCAGATGACATTGTCCGCACCTTTGCTGCGAATTGTTGAAATCATGGAATTTTGGAAATTACGCAGGTCATTCCAGTGATCCACAAAGTCATTTTCCCCGTTGTATCCACCCCAATGTCCATTGGCATAGGATTTCACAGGTTCGTTGATCAGTTCGAAGTGAACGTTGTCTGCACTTTTGATCTCCGGGCGTGAAGCGAGATAACCCCAGATTTCATTGAATTTTTGCAGGTTGGCAGGTGTTGTTGCCTGATCATCCTTTAATGTGAAGTCGAGTCCCAGGACCACATATACGCCTTTGCTCTTGGCATATTGGATATACGGAATAATGACATTTTGCGTAACGGTCTGCACACCGGCAAAGTTATATGTACCAGCAGCCACATCTCCCATATCCTGACGGTCGATAAACAGACGTACCTGATTCATATTCCAGCCATGATTGCTTCCGTATTTCGGGCTGGTATCCGCAAATGTATCGGTAATGTCCTTCAGATAAGCCAGAGTAGCTGCATGACGGTTATTACCGTGTAGATTGAGGTAATAATTGCTATCCTGATATGTCCAGTAGGCGCCTGAAGGTTGATGCCAACCGTTCAGAAGCACAGGCTGATTGTTGCTGTTCACCAGGTTTTTGCCGTTAACGTGAAGCTTACCCATCGGCATGCCCACCCATGCCTCGGCTCGGTTACCTCCCCATGGAACAATGGTGATCAATAAAGCAAGAATGATTAAAAGTTTGAAAGATGTCAAAATCTTCTTCACTATAATTCCTCCTCTTCTGATGTAATGCCTTGCTATACTGCGAAGTAACGCTGTCATCGCATTCCTAAACCAGCATATCGCTCAGGTCGGAGCCCGCTCCCGCAACCCATTCCATACCAGCAAGGGAATTCTGCGGAGCGAAGGGTTGCGGTTCTGAAGTGAACAGTTTTGCAAAAGATCGCAGCAAGCCCCCTTTTTACAAGTGGAATGTTCCATGGAATCCCTCCTTCCTTATCCAGGCTGATCGCCGCGCCAAAGGTACAGGTGAATTGAACTTAACCGACGATTCCTGTACGCTCAACACTCTCTACGAAATATCGTTGTACAAACAGATAGATGACGATCAAAGGCAGAATCGCAAGAAGAATTCCTGTATCCTGAATCATGCTCAGATAGAACGGATCAGCTTGGGAGGCTGCACCGTCAGTAACCTGCTGAGCCAGATTATAAGGAAGAGATGACAACTGGGTCGACATGACTTTACTCGAAGTCAGATAAGTTGTCGTATAGAAGCTGTCATTCCACTGCCATACGAACGAAAACAACATGACCGTAACCATGGACGGAATCGCATTGGGTAACATAATGGTTGAGAATGTTCGGCCGATGCCCGCACCGTCCACATAGGCCGCCTCCTCCACTTCCTTCGGAATACCTCTGAAGAATTGCCGGAAAATGAAGATGTATAAACCAGCCTTGAGTGAATTGGCTGTAATCGCGGTCAGAATAAACGGCCAATAGGTGTTCAGCAGATTAACCGGTTTGCCTGTGATAAGCGTCATAAGTCCCATCAGATCAAAGCTCTTCAGATTCAGGTATACCGGAATCAGAATGGTCGTCGGTGGAACAAGAATGGTCAGGATTACCCCGGCAAACAGCCAGTTGCTTCCCTTGAACTTCAGTCTGGCGAATCCGTACCCTGCAAGCGCACAGGATGCAGTGGTCAGCAGTGTGGTTGTTGCAGATAATGCAAATGTATTAAACAGCGTTGCCCAGTAATCCATGACGCGGATAGCCTGCTTGAAATTGTCGATGGAGAAGTTCTGCGGGATCCACACGACCACTGCGGAATACAGATCGCCTTTATCCTTGATAGACGTTGACACCTTCTGGAATATGGGAAACAGGATAACGAAGGACAGCCCGGTAATCAGGACAAACCGGATCATGGCCCACAGCCAGCCTTTCCAATGCTCCAGCGATAATAATCGTGAAGTTGTCACGTAGAGCACCCCCCTTTCTAATCTTGATAGAAGACACGCTTCGAGAAGATGATGGATACGATAACGAGAATGATGGCAATGGCCAGGAAGTAGACCCATGCCATGGCGGAGCTTAAACCAAAGTCGAACTTGACGAAGCCGGTATCCCGGATCAGTTCTGTCATGGCGTTATTGGCAAACGAATCGATTATTGTATAGATCGCATTGACAAAAATCAGCGGGCTGACCATCGGAAATGTAATTTTCCAGAATGCTTCATAACCCGTAGCTCCTTCCATCTTCGAAGCCTCATACAGCTGAGGGGAGATTGTCTGGATGCCTGCCAAAAAGATCAAAATCTGTACACCGGATTGACTGACGATCTGATAGATCCGATCTACGGCGCTGCTCAGGTACGTAACGATCCAGTCGCTTACTCCGGCATTAACCATCAGATTTTCGAGTTCAAATGTCCCGAGTGAACTGCCGCCTGTACTGCTCTGGTTCACCGCTTCAATCAGACTGGTGCTCTCCAGCGTCATAATTACTCCCGATGCCAGAATAACGGGCAGGAAGAAGATCGACCGGGCAACAGCCCGGCCCCTGAACTTCTGATTCAGGATGACAGCGAGGAACAGACTGAATATAACGATCAGAGGTACGTTGATGAGTACGTCTGTGATTGCCTCGATTAACGCACGGTTGAAGCTCGTATTGACGGTTAGCGCCTGAATGTAATTAGCGACACCGGTGAACTGAATCGCTATGCCTTCCGCGTTGGCCTGAATTGTACTCATGCTGTATCGCAGAGAGGCTAACAGCGGAATGAAGAAAAATAACACAAAACCTATGAGCCAGGGGAGCACGTAAATTACGCCCCACATGGCTTTCTGCTGAGCATACGTACGACTTCCCCATTTCCATTTCAGGAGCGTCTTCAGAGCTGCTCACCACCAGTCACATAGCTTTGGGCTTCCACTGTAACGTTGTCAACATCTACAGGGAAGTCGTTATAATTGACGATTACGAATCCGCCGCCTTCATACATGGTCCGGAACACGCCTTCTTCAATGGATTCATGAGACATCATGGAACGTCCCGTAAATGACTGGTTTACGTCGTTGACCTCATTGTAGATGTCAGCAGCCAGATCCATCCATTGTTCGTAATTCGCCGCATAGAGTTGATCATAATCTGTTTCTTTCACAACATGGTTTGGTGCATTGAACCAGGCAAAGTAAGGGCTCGCTCCATATTCAATCAACTTCAATACATACTGTCTTGCGTCCGTATAAGTAGAAAGATTGTATGGCATGCCTGTATAACTAATGCTGCCGTGTACAACGAGCTGATAGAATGGAATCTCTTCATCCTCCAGCTTGAAACGGCTGCTATTCATTGGAGCATCTGTCAACCCGGTTACATATGGCAGTGCGTAAGCGTTTCCGCCTTCCGCAACGACAGGGCCTACCTGCTGTTTGATCTGTTCAAGTGCTTTCTTGACAGAGCCCAGTGCTTCCGTTCGATCCACCAACTTTTTCGGATTCATGTCGCTGTTCAGCTGAGCGGCCAGGTCATTCAGACTCAACGAAAGTTCATCTTTTTGAAGAGACTTGAGTTCATCCAGCATCTCTGCCGTCACGTTCTCCAGCAAGTTGGGCGACAGCACATAGGAAGGTGAACGATCCCTGTCACGACGCTGTATGGCCTGGTTCATCGGATACATAACCGCCGGTTCCTGGGTTAAGGTTCGGGAAGCTTCTTTAGACGGTTTAAATCCTTTTTTGGATAACACATTTATCAGAGCAATATCCGGATAAAAGCCGATGCCTGCTTCTTTGGTGAATGCACTGAATTCCCGCAATCCCTTTTTGCCACCCACGGCACCGTCCACGTGAATGGAATCGGGCATCCTATGATAAAGCCCTCCGTTAAACCACCCGGCATAGCGAACCTGTATATTGGATACCTTCTTCTCCTTCAAGGTGGTGAGAATGTTTTTGGCTTCATCAAACGTCGTCAGAGCCTCCGTTGAATCGTACGGTATGCCCAACATATGCTGGCTTGTTGTCATGGCACCGAACAGTTGCAGATAAAACGGAACATCATTCTGATCCTTACTGGCGCTCAGCTCGGGAAGTCCGCCATTTTGCATCAGATAATCCCGATAAAGAGAGGCAAGCCCGGAGTACGAGGCCTTATCCGCCCCTACAAAAGCGTATCGAACGGCGAAGTCGGACACGGTCGGATTCTTCTGAAATTTCGGAAGTGTACGAACCATATCGCTTGCCTGAAGTGTCACATCGCTCTTGTTCACAACATAGAAGCTTGGATATACGTTGTTATAACTGTTTAGCTTGCCGCTGATATCGGCATTCACAACGGCAACGGCATCCCCTTCCTCAACAATACCCAGGAACGCCCCCTCTTTCCGAATAAGTCCAAACACCGGCAATCGGGCTTTGGCTTCATTCGAGCTTGCTTCCCGCAGTTTCATCGTCATATCCGGTCCGTAAATATCTTGTTGATAGGCAGGATACTGCAACTTCCCATTATTAAAATGGATAAGAGCCCCCGATCCGTCCGGCACCAGCATGGAGCCTTCTTCATTCAATCCTCCGGCACCAAAATACTCCAGTATGGATATGTTATTGATCGGATATTCCTCCGGAAAATGAATGCCTGATGAAGGAACACGAACTAACAGATCCTCTCCATCCAGCTCATATTCCATCGTGATCATGAACAACCGCGGTCCGCTACGTTCCTGTTCAATGCCGAACTCGGCATGATCCTGAGCCAGGTCCTCTGGTGTGTAACCAGCTGTGTCAAAAGCTTTCAACGCTCGGGACAACTGAAGTCCCTGCATCGCCTTATCAATCCGGACGTAAGTACCTTCTTCTTTGTCCTCTGCATATCCGACCTTCAAGGCCCGCTGCCCGGTCTTATCCAACTGTGCAAGCAGCTTTTGCTCAAAACGCTCTTTGCTGATCTTCATCGGCAAATCTTCAATGGATCGCTCGGTGCTGCCAAACTGGTAATTCACCCGTACGCCGTTTGGCAGTGACTCGAAGCTGATCTGCTTGTGTGCGGCACTGTCCGTGAAAGAATTCACCGTGCTGCTCTGACCCAGACTATTGAAGAAACTGAGCTTGGTTTGTGAAGACAACAGGTCTTTGTTTATCCCTGCGGCAATTCCATCCTGTTCACGATCTGCAGGATTGCTGCGCCAGATCTGCCCGCTCTGCATGTGAATCACTGCAATCTCGGCAGTCTCTTCGTGAATGAACAGCTGAAGCTGATCATTCTGTGCAATGCCAATCATGCCTGGAAGGCGGGTATTACTGAAAGATGATTTCAGTTTTTCTCCGGGAGGCAGGGAGGGAACGTCCGTTTGATCTGCGGCAGATACCGCCTGGTTGGTCAGTGGTGCTGACGAGAACTGACATCCGCTGAGCAGTAGACTGCCCGCGAGCAGCATCCCTGTTATTTTTTTGGCTACGGCATATTTCATCACATTCTCCTCCTCCCTTAGCCCCGAAGCACTAATTCCTGATAGATGGTTACGACAAACGATACAATCTGCTGTACAAGGCTAAAGAACAAGAGGCACAGAAATGCCATAAAGGCCATAGCTACAAGTGTCAATAGCATCGTGAGTATCGTTTTGGCTGGTGTGTACTGATGAACCGTCATATTTCCCACAAATAACAGGTACACCGTCCAGGCGACGGCGAGTGCATTGGAGAAATAATAAAAGGCAGTTTCTTGTGCAGAGATCACAAGACTCAGCCAGATCCAAGGAAAATGGATTAGGAAAAGAGGCACCAGTGCAAAACAGGTTGACATAAAAATTTCAGAAAACTTGCCTTCCCCGTCCATCAAGGTGGTTAACGACCAGTTAGCCACACACCAGAAGAGGACCGGCACGATCACATATACCATTTCGAGCAGACTGTTCAGGTATTTGGGATTACTGAGATTAATCAGAAAACCGCTGTATTGGGCATGTAAAATTTTGGTGATGACCAGCAGTACCAGAATCATGAAAGCAATCAACAGTGAGTTCCTCTGGTTGCGCTCATATTTTAATTCCCAGTATCCATCAAACGGATGGAAGATCAGATGCAGCGGGTACTGATATAACTGTTTACTTGATGCCTGCATTCGTTGTCCTCCTTTTCTGCCTGCGAACGATGATGACGGTAACAAACGCAGCGACAGCCAAGAATAAACCGGACATCATCCATGAAAAATGCTCACGCATCAGCTCTTTGCGATACAAAAGAAAAGCTTTGGAATAACCTTTAGGTTCCATACTGCGCTTAAAGTATTTCGCAGATTCGCCGTATTCCTTCTGACGAAGCAGCGCTTTGCCGATTCCCGCATAAGCATATTCCAGATTGGCGTTCATCTCGGCAACTTTAGCAAACAGTACACTGGACTGCTCCTCGTCACCGTTATAATAACTGCGAACTGCTTCATGGAGCGTGCGTCCATATTCAGTTGTCTGAAAGACGGTGATTTCGCCAAGCGCTTTATCCAGAACCAACATCCGGTCTCCCGCACGTTCCAGCGCAACAGGTGTATTAAACTGGCCAAGGCGGTTTCCGATGCCGCCAAAAATATGGAGCAGATACCCGTCTCCATTGTAGGTGAAGATTCGGCCCTTGCTGGAATCCAGTACGGAATACATGTCACTGTCCCCCACGTCCACATCAATCAGACGGGATGGCCCGGCTTCCTGGGTATACACCATATCACCTTGCGGGGTCTGATAGCCTTCTCTGCGCAAAATGTCTGTGCCCTGTGCATTCAGCTTCTTGACCGGATCTTTGCCCCGATCCCCGCTAGTCGCGTAGATGAAGCCTTCTTCATCCATATCCAGATTGGTAAATTCCGTCGGAGTGAACATAACCATCTGACTGCGCTGCTCACGTGTGGCGAAGCGTTTCCATAGATACTCCACCGGGTCTACCTGAACTCTGTTTGCTCCAATAAACGATGAGAACGTACCGTCGGCGCTGAACTCCATGAATCCATCAAATACGCCTTCGGCCATGACGTAGATACGTTCCCCCTTGTCCATAACAACACGCATAGGTTTGAATTGAAAATCCGCTTTTAACAGGTCCGATTTGGGCTCTGCGACAATCTTGACCAGCGTGCCTTTTTCATCCAAATGTACGACTCGATGATTATCCGAATCGGCGACCAGCAGATGGCCTTGATCGCTAACGTACAACCCCTGCGGATTTTTAAAATGATCTTCCTTGCCTTCCTGCTTAAATGAATCAATCGTCCGTACCAGCTTGAGGTTGCGATCCATCTCTATAATGCGGCCATTGCCCGAATCAAGCACAAAGACGTGCTGATTGGCGGTAACATGCATGTCGCTCGGCTCTTTCATAGGAATCGTGTTCAGCTTCTTACCGGTGATAATGGTTGTTGCCTCATATGCCGCTGGTGCCGGAACTGCGTCACCCCAGAAGGAGTAATGATACGCATCCGTTTTACCGTCTGCACTCACATATGATGCCTCTTGAACGAACAACAGGAGGCAGATCATGCCCATGATGATCGATTTGCGTTTTTTCCATGTGCTTCTCCGCACCTCGCTGCCTCCTTTCTACTCTTTCATGCCTGAAGTGGCCATCGTTTGCATGACACTGCTCTGGGAGATGATAAACAGCGTGATTGGTACAATCATCAGCAGCAAGGCCACAGCCGCACCAACACCTGCACGAGCAATCCCTCCCTGTACAATCTGACTGAGCGCATAATGCAGCGTTTTCAGATTTTCACTGTAGATGAAGCTCCCGCCGTCCGTCCCCCATAACGCAGGGAACTGCAGGATCATGAGCGTGAGCCATGCCGGCTTTACATTCGGCATCACAATGCTCCAAAAAATGCGATATTCATTGGCTCCGTCGATTTTGGCTGCTTCCAGCAGCGCATCGGGAATCTGCTCCATGAACTGTTTCATCAGGAACAGTCCCAGGGAGAAAGCAAGCGATGGCACGATAATGGAAGCGTGTGTGTTAATCCATCCTAGCCAAGACATGACCATGTAGTTTGGAATCGCCGTGACATGCGGTGAGAACATCAGAGACAGAATTACAATCGTGAACAACACTTTCGAACCTGGAAAACGATATTTCGCCAGCGGATAAGCCGCGGCGGATGCAAGAAGAATGTGCCCTGCCGTCCCCAGGATTGTAATGAGCAGGGTATTAGCAATATAACGGGATAACGGCACCCATGAATTGCCCATAAGGTTGATCAGATCGGCAAAATTCTCTGTTGTCGGGTTATTCACCCAGAATCGCGGCGGAAAAATAAACAGCTCATCCAGCGGTTTGAATGCATTGTTGACAGCATAGATCAGCGGAAGCACCATAAATGATCCAAACACGGCCAGCAGTGCAAATAACATCAGGCTGACGGTAAATGACCGATTCAGCCTTTTTGGCATGCCAAACACGGCACGTACTTTGCTGGTCATTGTCATTCACCTATCTTTCTAAGCATTTTTTGCGTCAAAACGTTCGTACCAAGCATCAACGCAAACAGCACGGTTGCAATGGCAGAAGCGTATCCCATCTCAAAACGGATTGTACCGAAGTCCATCAGATGTGTGACGACGGTGTGAGCTGCATAGTTGACACTTGGGAAACCGGCCAATGCAATCGATATCTCGGCCACTGCGAATGAAGCCGTAATCTGCATCACCGCACCAAACATCAGTTGCGGTCTCATCGAAGGCAGGGTGATGTACCAGAGTTCCTGCCAGCGATTCTTGATCCCGTCCACGGTGCCTGCTTCAACCAGAGAACGATCAATGGTCTGAAGTCCTGCAATAAAGGCCAGGAAGCTGGTTCCAAGGCTGAGCCACAACTGTACAATAATGACAATCGCGAGCACGTACTTCTCATCTGCAAGCCATTGGATCGGCTCTAGTGTGACGCCAAGGCGCATCAGGAAGCCGTTCATATACCCGTAACTGTCACCAGAGAAGATGATCAGCCAGATGAAGAAGACATTTCCCGATATGGAGGGCGCATAGAACACCAGCGTCATGACCGCTCGAATTTTGGGAGATAACTCGTTGATGATCCATGCAAACAAAAAGCAGGCGATATAACTGAGCGGACCCGTGATTACGGCAAAAAGCAGTGTGTTTTTGAGCGCGATCAGGAATACGTCGTCATTCAGGAAAAGCCGGGAATAATTTTGCCACCCGACAAATCGCGGCAGCTCCAGCATGTTGAAGTGAAAAAAGCTGAGCCCCAGTGAAATGCCGACCGGGATGACAGTAAACATGAAAAAAATCAGCATAAACGGTGCCATCAACACATAATAATGCCTGCTGAGATACAGATCCCTTCTCAAAAGGGACCACCAGCCGACCTGGCGGGTATGGACGGCAGGAGCGGCGGCTGTCTTGGTTGTTTTAGCTTGCAACCGTTACCCTCCCTTTCCTCTATTTCAGATTAAATTCCTTACGCTTCAACTCAATTTCATCATCAATGTACAGAACATAGTCCGATAAGGCTTCACGCGGATTTTCATTCGCATTGACCACCTTACGGAAAGCGTTATCCAGATGCCGTCCCGTGAAATAACCTCCAGGAAGCTGCGGGATCCCCTGTACCCATTTCCATTGCTTCTCCAGATTTTCATAATCCTTGACGGGCCAAGGAAGCTGTTTCAAAGCTTCAATGTTGGCTGTTGGGTAACGAGCTGCCGCCCCCATGAGGCCTTCCATTTCTCGTCCGTATTCAATCTGGGTCTGCTCGTCAGTCCACCATTTCATGAACTTCCATGAAGCTTCCTTGTTGCTGGCGTTCTCAAGCATCATTACCGCGCTTGTTGCGCTGGCCACCTCATGCCTGATGGAACCGTCCGGAAGCTGCGTACCAGGAACAATGGTAAAGTCCCAGAGATTGCGAATTTCCGGAGCCAAAACTGTCAACATGTTATAGGTTGTATAGTCCGCAATTCCAATCGGCATCTCACCGGTACGGAAGCGGTTTGGAAAGTCCGCTTTAAGCGGGAATTTATAATTGGTATAGAATTGTGTCCAGCGTTTAAACGCATCCATCGAAATTTCCGAATCAAGGGCACTCTTCTTCTGATCTTCCGTATAGAAGGTGCCATCATTCTGGTACAACAGCATCGCAAAGGTTGAGTTCGGCACAAGGTTTGCGTTGTTCAGTGTATCCTCGATGGGCAGATAAAACTCCATATTGTGCTTTTGCAACACAGCAATGGCGTTATACACGTCCTGCCACGTTTTCGGCGGTTCCAGTCCCAATTCGTTCAGGATATCCTTGCGGTAAAAGAGCATCGGAAAATGTTGCTGTTCTGGGAGGGCATACACACCGTCGTTATACCGGTATGGTGTCAACCCGCTTTCACGGAACCGACCCGCAATTTCCTCGAAGTCGGGGAATTTGCTCAAATCCGCTGCCGCACTTCTCATCGCATAGTTTACAGGGATGTCTTCACCCATTTGCATGGCAATGTCGGGTCCTTCACCTGCAAGCGTTGCGGGAAGCAATATGTTGGGCGGCACGAGACGCAGCTGCACGGATACATCCGTATCCGGAGTAAACGAATCATCGATCATGCCTTTCAATACCTGAGCCTGATCCCGTCCAGTCGTGATCCATACAGTAATGGAATCCTTTTTTTGCTCCACGTTACCGATGCTGTCGTAATCTTCGGTATACGAAGCCACGTATGCACCCAGCTCATGTTTCACCTGCTGAATGGCCGTCGCTTCCGCATCTGGCAAGGCTTCACCCGGCGGAGACACGACGAGGTAATCCAGAGTGATCGGCTGTTCACGTACTGACAATATCCAGGTACCCAGGCCACCTACGTTAATTTTGAACGTATCCAGTCGTTTAGGAACGGTCTCCGGCTTGGCCGCCATATCTTCAAGCTGCATGACCATGGCGTGAAGCACGGCAACTTTATCACTTTGCTCACCCGTTGCCTTTTCCAGATAATCCGCTACAGAACGGAGCGTGTCTGCCTGTCGTTCAAAGACTTCCGTCATCTCCGGGATGCGTTGTTCCAACTGATAATCCCGAAGCGGATCGGGGCTGTTGGAGGTGATCATCAGGATTTTGCGATACATCTCATTCAATTCCAGCACGCTGGATTCCACGGTACGAAGCAGAGGAGCGATGTCGCCTAGCGTTACCGTCATTCGAATCCGGTGTTTCCCTTTATCCAGATGAAACTGGTAAGGCTGATTTTCTGCCGCCCCCAGCACCTGAGTTTGCCAGGATGGGCTGTAGTTGAAACGAATGCGTTTCATTTCTTTAAACGGAACTTCGCCGTTGATCGTCAGACTGCGGGTTGCGTAAATACCGCGCAATTGATCCTGTTTTACCTTTAACGCGATTTGATACAATCCGTCTTCAGGCACGTCGATTTCCCATTCGATCCATTCACCCGGCAGCTTCCAGTTGATGCCCCCGATCGCATTCATGCGAATTTTGGACACATCATAAGGTTCTAGCGATGGGCTCGAACGATCCGAGATGGGTGCCAGTGTAGGTGAAGACTTGCTGACTGCTTGTTCCCCTTGTACTTTCAGCATGACTGGAGCCGCTGGTTTCAGCCCCTGTGAGGCATAAGTTGCCTCAAGCTCTGCATAGGTCGGGATCTCCCCTTCCTGATACAGCTCAATATAATCAATCGCCATACTTTCTCTTAATGAAGTGAGCGATAACTGCGGGTTTCCTTTTTCAAAATAAAACTGAAAGGGCTCCTCGAAATAGCCTCCGCTATCCTTGAAGGAAGTCAACTGCCACTCGGGCTGTTCCACTTGTCTTGGCCTGAGATCGTTATCCCGATCGTCACGACGAACGTTATCCTCGCGATTCCCCCACACCCTGTCAAACAAGAGAACATCGGCCCCTCTAAAAGGAACCTCCCCATTCACCTCGAGTCTGCGTTCAATACCCGAGCTTTTACCCTCTACAGGGTAATAGTGAATGCGAATATTGTACAAACCGCTCATTTGAACGGGAACATCCCAACGAATGGTTCCAGTTTCCGGCGTAATTACAGCGCTCCCATCCAGTCCGGCATAACCTTGCACGACCTCGAATTCTCCGTCAGTTGCCTGAACATAAGATTCGCCTTCAATGCGTATTGTTTTCTCGGGTTTAGCCGAATTGTCATGAGTAGTCAGATAATGGTCATAACTGAATGAATCCTCGGTTGCCGATACTGCGTCAAAGTCCTCAAGCGCATGTACCGTCCCCGGATAACGATCCCGCGATGGATATAGCGTCCATATGGAGAGTACCAGGGCCAGGACAAGCACCAAGATTAGTCCCTTTTTCTTACGTGACCGCATGTTCGAATGTATCCCCTTTCCTCTAAGGTTGCGAGAACTGGACGATTGACTAACCCGGACAGACCGCACCATCACTGGTGCGTTCTGCCCGTGTGTCATGATGCTTATTTGTATACCTCATCAATCGCAGCCTGGAAAGGTGCCTTGTATTTCTCAATCAGCGTAGATACAGATACTCCTTCTTTGAGCTCTCCATCAAAGTCCCAGAAAGGCAAGGACGGGAATGTGTTATGGTCGAGAACCAGCATGCCTTCTGCAACCTCTCTGGCGTTGTTGATATCTGCTTCATCGGTCAGATGTGTCTCCAGTGTGGATTGGCCCGGATACTCATAGATCGAATCGATCTCATTAATTTTCTCCCAGATGTACATCAGTTGTTCCGGATTCTCTACTGCTTTAGGAATCGTTATAGCCTGGTAACGGGACTCTCCAGAGTGATACGCTGATGCACTTGGACCTTTAGGGAATGGTACAAAACCGATATCGTAATCCTTCATGTCTGTCATAATGCCTTCAACCTCGTACATGGCACCTGAATACATCAACGTATTGCCTTGACGGAAGAACGTGGACGGCTCAGTCCAGTCGCCGCCTTCAGAAGCTCTGCCGACCTTTTCCGTAGCCAGTTTGGACAGGAAATTCAGCGCTTCCTTCGTTTTGGGATCTTCCAGGTTCTGCTTATCCTCTAGGGTCAGGGAAGCTTCATTGGAATACAGAATCGGTTCAAGCAATCCCGTCTGAGCGAGTCCCCAAGTGTCCAGCTTGCCATCGTTGTTGCGATCCTTGTTCGCTTGTTTGGCAACGCTGAGGAATGTATCCCAGTTCCATTCATCAGCATCCACATATTCCTGTAATGGCTTCAAGCCCAGCTCCTGCATGAGGGTACGATTATAGAAAATTCCGTTGATAAAAGAAGACTGGTCCTCGGTAAAGCCGTAACCTTTGCCTTCATATTGCATATATTCCTTTGTTGTTTTCTGATTGAATACTTTGTCGTTTTTAATATAATCATCCACTGGCCACAAGAGATCCTGTTTGGTCAATGCGGGAATGGCATAGTTTTTGCCCAATCTCACCAAATCACCAAGTGGTTCCCCTGCCATCAGCGAAGCAACTACCTTCTCCTGATATTCGCCGAAATCAATGGAAACGTATTCAATATTAAAGTTGTGTTTTTTCTTCAGCGCTTCGAGATTCTCAAGGCGTTGAATGTTGTCCGGGTTGTTCCCCTGTATTTCCATGTCCCACCAAGCAACAACTTTGATCGTTCTGCCGCCCATGTCAAAGTCCATTTCTGGCGTAGAGTTTTCATTCTTTGGCTCGGTTTCTACGGGTGTTTGTTCCTCCTGTGGTGTTGTCTTTTCCGGCTCGGGTTGAGCGGTAGGTGCAGAACTGCATGCAGCAATCACCAACAAAACCGCGAATACCAGGCTCAGTAGCATGAACTTGTTTTTTCTCATCGTCTTCCCCCCTGATTGTCTTTTGCTCTCACAGTGTATCGCCCAAATGAAAGCGCAAACAACCTGCCAAAATACAGGTGTTTACCCCGGCTGAATATAGATTTCCGTGATTTTGTGCGTACAAATTGCATTCTGGGTTCCAATTGGTAAAGAAATGCACTCTCTACAAAAATATGCACATTGTATGCGCTTTCTTTTATTACCATAATGAAATTAAGTCATCATTGAGTTTAATCTGGCGGATTACAATTCAGCAGAAGGTGAGGTATTGCTTCATGTATGATATTTTACTTGTGGATTTCAGCCGTCGTTTGTGCGGAGAGTTGCAACAGATGTTGCTACGGAGCAAAGCTCAATATACTATCGCAAATTGTGTGTTCTCATCGTCCGAAGCTTTGACCGCATTGTCAGAACGAGACTTTTCCCTTGTTATGGTACATACAGAGAGGTTCGATACCGCGGGGCTCTGGTTATGCAACGAGATTCGAAAGAAAAGTCAGATCCCCATCCTCCTGATGGGTGGAAGAGATCACTTCAGGTTCGTACGCAAAGCCCTTACGTATCAGGTGAATGATTATCTACCGAATCCTGTTAGTCCCTCTTCTTTACTTAACAGTCTGCACGGACTTCGATCCCACCTTGAAACCGATCCGGCACACAAAACGTCGTCGTTCTTCAAAACGCCTGTTCAAATGAATGGTAAACCCATGCACTCCAGTCATGTGATTCGTATCGTCAAAGCCTATGTACGGGATCATCTGAGTGATGAAATCACGCTGAAGAAGATCTCTGATATGCTTCATTTTAACTGTGCCTACCTTGGGCAGAAGTTCAAACTGGAAGAGAAGATGTCTTTCAATGATTATATGCTCCAGCAACGTATGGAAAAGGCCCAGCAACTGCTGTCTTCCACGAATCTGCGAATATATGAGATAGCGATTGAGGTAGGTTATAAGGATATTGATTGGTTCTATAAAAAATTCAAAGCGTACGCCGGATCGAGTCCTAATGCTTATAGACGACAAAAAATCCACACGGCCTAGGGTGGATTGCCGATGTGCTATGTTTGTTAAATAACTACAGAAAAACGCAGGAGATGTTCTCCCTGCGTTTTTCTGTAGTTATTTGAGCTAGTCAATTCCTGAGAATTCACAATTAACGTACCAAAAGGGATTCCCGGTATTCTTGGGGGGTCATTCCCGTTATTTTCTTAAAAAGTCGGGTAAACGAATGTGCTGCCTCGTATCCCACTTGGAGTGCGACCTCACGTACCATAAAATTCGGGTTCTGAAGCAATTCTTTGGCTCTTCTTATTCGGCAGTCGTCAATGAACTCGGACAGGTTAATTCCCATTTCCTGCTTAAAGAATCGGGATAGATAGGATGGATTGAAATGATGAAGTTCAGCCAATCTTACTAAAGAAAGATCTTTCTCAAGGTTATCCTTGATGTAACTGCATAAAGAATGAATGACAACGTTAGCGCGTTCCTGTTCATTGGACCTCTTGTACCGGACTAATTCATCGGCAGCACGATACAAAAATTGAACTGCATCCTTCATGCATGTATACTCCCCTAAATGCAGCAAACTTCGTTGATCAGGAATCTTCTGTTGAAGACCCCACCGATTGATTGTCGAATGTAATAATAAAGCCAGATTATAGTAGGTTTCCATTGCACGTTCCATCGTAATCTCCTGCTGCAACAATTCGCCTGCAAGTTCCTCAAATATATCGTAAAAAGGCTGAATTCGCCCCGTTTCCAAATATCCTGACATAATCTCAATCCGGTTTGAGATACGCATGGATTCTTTGGGTACATCAGATGAGAGGTCATTGCGATGATCCGTGAGCACCATGGATACGCCATCCCCTATTTTCATCCACTGGAGTAATCTCAGACGTTCATATTGTTTGGTTAACTCGGACCATTCGCAGCTTTGACTGCTTAATGAGAATGCAATGGATACGCCAAGAGATACCATGCAAGCTTCCTGTACCAGTTCCAGTGTGCCTTCTAGAAACCGTACAAGTTTATCATTGGACATCTCTTCTTCCTGCTTGGGCTGAATCAACCAGATTGTATCTCCATAATGGTCCGTTACGCTGACGTACGCTGTTCGATCATGCATTAGAGAAGAACCGATAATGCGAACAGATTCCTGGACTTCTGTGAGGTCCGAACCTTTTTCTGGCGGATTATTGAACCGACCCAGTATGAGATAAATCGGCGAGTTTATCTGTAATCTGATATCTCTTTTGAATAATTCGTCCTGCATATCATTAGTAGAAGCCATAACTGCTGTACAATCTTGAAGCAGCTTCCGCAAGTACTCTTTTTGTTGAATCCGTGCAAGCTGAGAGTTGACTTGATGAGAATGTTCCAACAATTCAAGCATGCTGTGACTTTGCCGGATCTCTTCCATCACATCTTCGACAACAGACATCACCTTGTCATAACCTTCCGTTTTGAGCAAGTAACGTACATTGGCCATCTGAAAAGCTTGATAGGCATAATCAAAATCGCTATGTCCTGTCAGAAAAATGACGCGACAATTCGGCCAACTGGCTTGAATTCGCTCTGTCAGTTCCAAGCCACTCATGCCCGGCATGCGAATGTCTGTTAGAACAATATCAATTCTAGAACGCTGCATCCAGGACAATGCTTCTGTAGCAGAGTATGCCTTACATACATCAAGCTGGTCGGGTATATGTCTGGCGAAAGTTTCATAGAGACTATCCGTAATAATCTCCTCGTCATCTACAATCAAAAGTCGATACATTCGTTCTCTCCTTCTTTCCACTGGATTCGAATTGTGACTTTTAATCCTTGCAATTTACTTCTGGATAGGAAAAGGCCACTTCCTTCTCCATACGTCAGGACCAGACGTCGATGGATATTTATTAACGCGGTCATTTCATCCGTACCTCCGTCCTTATGCAAGCGTTGCTGAAGAGCTTCAATATGTTGCTCATCCAACTCGCTTCCATTATCTTCTACGGTAATCTCGGCATATGAACCTTCCATAGTAAACCCGATAATTAGAAGACCGGAGGCCGTATTCTTTTCAAGGCTGTGTTCATATGCATTCTCAATAATCGGTTGAATAATGAGTCTGGGAACGTGAATATGTTCCATCTCAGCAGGGAGTGACCCAAAATCAACTTTGATTCGTCTGGAGAATCGTAATTGTTGAATCTCTGTATAGATTCGTGAATGCTCCACTTCCACTTTCAACTTCACATGATCGGTTTCATTCCGGGTGATGAACCTGAAATATTCGCCAAGCATATTAGTAAACTGCTCAATACGCTCTGTTTCCCCTGTTCTTGCCAGTGAATTCAGAATAAAGAAGCTATTGTACAGAAAATGAGGATTAATCTGGGATTGGAGCTGTTTCAACTCGGCCCGCTGCATCATCAGTGTTTTCTTGAAATCCCGGTCGATCAGGGATTGAAGATTTTCAATCATGAGGTTGAAACGGGTGTAGAGGAAGCCGAATTCGTCCTTTCGATTATGCGCGATGGGAACATCAAGCATGCCTCCCTCCATTTTTTTGAATCTTTTCACCAACAACAGTAACGGAATATGAATCAACTTGTAGCTAGAATACAGATACGCCGTGATGGCAACAAATGATGTAATTGCAAACAGCCAAGCCCAATGATAGAACTTGCTAAGCGGTTTGGTGACAATGGCCTCGGGTAGATATGTAGCTACGGATAAGCCAAGGGAGTCCATATGCAACTGACTCACATGATACATGGTGTCCCCCACCTTCATCCGAAAGCCATCCAGTGTTCCCTTTATACTGTGCTCACGGTAATTCGCGAGAATAACACTAGCTTGATGGTTATCTGTGATGGCATGCCCCGTTTTGTCCTCAATCAGGAAAGTCGAACTCTCCGGGTACAGATTAAGTCGTGTGAGTTCATTTTGAAAATGATTTGTGTCCAGCTCCACTTGAATGACAAAAAGCGGGGGCTCTCCCCTCGTGCCGGTTAACCTGACGGCACTGAGGTTCAGAGTGTCCTCCTTCACCGTGAAACGTGTCCCTTTTCCTTGCATGCTTGAACCGAAGTATAGGTAAGAACTTTTATTGAAATCGTCGATGCCTTGGATCGCGGATATACTTTTGCCGACAGAAGGGATATGTACATGAACGTTTTTGATATAAGCAGTGCTGTTCTTAAATGAAGCAAGTCGTTCGGTCAGGTAATTTAATGTATCACGCCGCTCAACCTGATCCATCATATCCCAGAGAATCGCCAGACGATTCAATTTTCGATCCTCAACGATATCAAACTGCTGTAATTCCATCCATTCCATCTCTCTGTTCAATTCCACGACATATTGGTTCAACCGTCTCTCCGTTGACAACGATATTTCCTGGCTTGCATTGTCATAACTCCAATGATACAGATACACTCCAAGAAGAATAAGTGGAAGCACGAATACCAGATAGGTAATTATTAATCGCGCAAATATACTATTAAGCCATGATCTAGCAGGGATCTTGATCAATACGTTCACCTCCAATGCCAAAGGCTGAGTTGGTTCCTTGTATGAATAAAGTGAACATTAGTATTCCTTTGGCTTGCTGGTGCGAAACCACGCGTTAACTTCCAATGTGATCTGATCTCCCCCCAGCTTGCGCCAGTTCTCTACGAATTGATCGAACTCATCGATCGACCTGCCTAGAATAATGTTCATATAGGCTTCAAGCTGAAGATCTCGAAGAATGATTTGTCGATCAACCATGGTGTCCGTAATGCCGCCAGTGAACTGGTCATAGAGAAGTTGACCGTTTTGTTCATAAGAATCTGCAATGCTAAAAGCACCCGAAGGCCCATAGGTTTGTTTCCAGCCCCAGCCGCTCTCTACATGGTTCACATCATAGGCTACAATTCGTTTGTGAATGGCGAGAGCTTCATTCTGCAGAGCAGAGTAGTCCCCTGTAATTCTGGCATCCCGAATTTGTTTGTAAGCATCTATATTTTTATTACCGGGAAAAGGAGTCACCGGTGAGAGCATCCACACCGCTTTGGAGTCATCATTGTAGTATGTTTCATACTGTGCCTGATCCCCCCAGTTGATGTCCAGATGCAGATTCATGAGCTTAACCACGACCTCTGGATTAGAGAAGCCTTTTTTTACAGCAAAGTATTGACCAGTGTTGGAACGTAGCGGAACAAACAGACTCTGGTCAGACTTTGCAACAATGGGATATGCCTGCCATTCTACACCGTTATCCGTATCACGGGTGGTCTGAAGCATAAAGGATGTCCACTGTTCCCCGTAGAGCATCCCTATCTTTCCATCCTGAACCATTCTAGACGCCTTGCTTCCACTCTTATAGCCAAAATCCGGATCAAGCTGGCCTTCACGATACATCGTTTGCAATGCCTTCAGAGCCTCTCGGACTTCAGGCTGGATACCTCCATAAGTGAGTTTTCCTTCCGCATCTTTAACCCATATCGTAGGATAGGCACCGTAGCCTGACATCAGTCCTGCAGCTCCCATAACTGGATCCCATAGATGGTTCGTTAGCGCAAGTCCGTACGTATCCTGCTCTCCGTTTCCGTCTGGATCTCCTTCTGTAAACGCTTTCGAAATCTGAAGAAGGTCTTCCATCGTTTCAGGTGGCCGCAGCCCCAGATTCTCCAACCAATCGGTTCTAATCCACAGATATTGTGCAGTCTCAATAGAGGAAGAAGATTCGGGAATAGCCATCAATTTGCCATCAATGGTTGCCGCATCAAATGCTCCTGTTCCCTCTGCCTCTAATATACTCTTCGTAAGTGGTGAAGCATGCTCTTGGTACACATGGGTTAAATCTTCAATCAATCCAGCGTTGCTCAGTTGTCTAAGTTGATATGGATTTACTTTGACCACATCAGGGAAACGTCCTGCAGCAAGGGATACACCCAGTTTCTGATTGTACACATCTCCATTAGCAATCCAGTCGTAGTGAATCTGAATTCCTAGCTCCTTCTCATACAAACGAGTCCAGCGATTATCCAGCATCGTCTCCCCAGGCAACTGGCTAATCATACGCTCAAGGTCATCTCCGGTTTCCCTGACAAAAGAGACTACTATGGGAGGAGAATATTTCTCATATAACGCGGGAAGTTGGATCTGCTGCCCATCTGGCTGCGAATGATGTTGTTTGGAATTTCCATCGGTATGACCTGCTGGTATCGACACAGCAAGGAACAGAATAAAGGTCCATTTTGTTATGTCCAGACATCTCTTATACATGACGACATGCCCCCAGTTCGGTTTGAACAACTCTTTTCTCTCTGTCAACTTTGAATCCATATCATTGTACAACAACTTGTAATTATTGAATACGAAAAGCCGCCGTTGGGCGGCTTTTACATATGTTCATTGTTTCTCTTCCGGATTAATCACACAATATTCGAAATTCGAAAAGTCAGCTGTTCCTCCAACCATTTGGGTTGAATATACAAACAACCCCGTTCGGCAACCCATAAAATGATCCAGTTTATATATCATCTTATGGACAATCCCGATATCTCTCCATTCCGTCCCATTGAAGTAGGCAAAAGAACACTCATCCAGATTGTTCTCAAAATTTCCGAATGCTTTTAGTTTAACTACTGGACCTGACACAGGGATACGTTCATGCTCCGTAGCTGGCTGCTGGTCAATCAGATTACCAAATATGGTCGAGTCCTCACCATCTCTAGCATGCATGACCAAGTAAAACTGGTTATCCTGCTTCGTAAGAGCGATCATTCCGTATGAACCAATCAGAAAGCACAGCCCGGCATAGTCGCCATTATTCAGACGGCTGCCATCAAGCGTAACGATTGCTTCGCAAGCGGGCCCCATTGAACGCTGGGTTAGTGTGTTGACGGCGAATGTCAGATTCGGGCTGATCTGTCCCGTCCGAACACGATAAACCCCGGGTTTCTCTGTGACAGACCAGAGTTCTTGATTAGGGGTATGATTCCATTGCCAAAAGTCATGGAGGCGTATTCTGCCATCTTCTTCGGCTTCATAATTGAAATTGTCGCTACCTATTAACGGATTATAACGGTGCTCTGGTCTGGTGCTCGGAATATCAATCTGCTTTGGAGCTTTGCTCGCAAATATCGGAATACCTTGATCGAAATGGAGTGGAACCAAAACAGGAATTCGCCCTACAGCCCCATGATCCTGAAACAGCATTGCGTACCAGTCCCCATTCGGCGTATCCACGATGCCGCCCTGAGCAACACCAGAATTAAAATAATCCATATCGTCATTAAATACTTCTCCACCAGAGAAGACATCTTCCAGAGATTCAGCCACGTAACACGCCTGTGTTCTCCGGCCGGAAGCTTTCGTAATATGAATTAGGAACACAGTATATTTGCCATTGATCTTGTAGAAATGTGCTCCTTCATAACCAAGGTGATAAGGCTGCTCTTCTTTTACAATCAAGCGATGCACTCCACCCGGTTTGGGACCGGTCAGATCAGAACTTAATTCAGTCAGATAGATCTCGGTATTCCCGTACACAAGATACACTCGTTCATCATCGTCGAAAAATAAAGAGCAATCATGGTAAAATCCCTCCACTACTTGCTTCTTCCACTCACCTGCGATGGAGGTCGACGTGTACAAGTACGTTTTACGGGTATCATTTGCGACAAAAATGACATAGAACATGCCTTTATGATAACGAAGGGATGCGGCCCACATGCCTTTACTATATATTTGCTGACCATTTTCCAGCCGTTGCGCGGGTGTATCGTCCAGTGTGTCGTACACATAGGTAGCTACTTCCCAATGGATCAGATCATATGAACGCAGAATGACACATCCCGGCATCATATGCATGGTTGTACTAACCATGTAATATGTGTCCTCTACACGAATCACGTCAGGATCTGGGTAATCGGCCCAAATAATCGGATTTGGATACATGCTTTAATTACACCTCATTTTTTCTATTAAACTGCCATTCTCTCAAAAGGATAGTTGAGCTGTCTGTTGTACTTTTAAAGATAATGTACAAGTCTTGCACACCTTGCGCACCCGTAACTTTGGTTGTTACTTCCATCCATTGAAGCGATTCGGTGGCGGGCTGAACAATCAGTTCTCCAATTAAAGGTCCGTCGGTGCGATCCATACGGAGCTCCAACGTACCTTCGGTTCCTTGATTCGAAATCATGGCTGAGAAGGTAGAAGGTCCTCCACTTTCAAAATCAGCCTTGGATATAGCTATCCAGCTTTCATTTTGCAGCTTGGCGGCAATGATATTCGAATCTGATAGAGACATCTCACCCGAGTCCGGATATTGCTCAGTGGATACTCTGCTGCTCCATCCAATCGTGGAACCCGTTACCCGCGCATAGGGATTGAAGTACTTGATTTGATCCACGCCCTGATAATCTGCATGTACTTTCTTAATCTTCCCCGTAGCCGCATCATGCTCGACTCGATTCAGATGTGTTGAACGGTAACCTTCGGGGATATTCATGGCTTGGCATAATGTCTGGGCATGATAGGCAATGTACCACTGATCTGCCAGTTGAAATATAGCCTGGTGGTTGTTGCCGCCAATATCAAAGAAGTGTCCGGGATTCTGAAGCAGCGTGCCCTGATATATCCATGGACCCATTGGTTGAACGCTGGTCATATATGCAATCTCACCAGGTGGCGGGCTGCCCTCTGGCCGATCTTCCTTGTCAAAATTGGAACAATACGTATAGTAGTAATTATTATTATATTTATGTATCCCTGAGCTTTCAAACATATAAGGCGCCTGAATAACCTTAGCTGTACCAACGACACTGATCATATCGTCTCCCAACCGCATAACTCTTGCCGTATCAGGTCTTCCTGCTTTCCCTTCCGGAATACCACCGCCAAAGTAAAGGTAAGCCTGATGATCATCATCTACAATTACAGCTGGATCGAACAGCCAAGTTACGTCTTCCACTCCCGGAGTCTCTCTTGTAACAAGTGCTTTTCCGATGGGGTCTACCCATGGACCTACAGGTGTTGGTGCAGACAATACCCCGATTCCACTGGCGTTGTTAGCGAAATATAGAAAGAAGCTATCCTCGCCATCCAAGATTTGATGAGCAGCTGCTGGGGCCCATGATTGCGAAGCCCATGTTGCTGCACCTTGAGGTCCGGCAACTCTGATCTCCCCATGATCAGTCCAGTTGATTAAGTCATCTGAGGAAATGACCGTAATCCGGTTGATTGAACTATAGCTGTTTTTCTGAGGAAGACCATCCTTATCATATTCAAGCTTATCACTTGTCATATATAAGTAGACTCTATTGTTAAATACCAGAGCATAGGGATCGGCTCCGAATTTGTGGGCCACCAAAGGGTTCCCGTTTGGACGAAGCTTTCCAATCTCCCCTAGATTGGCTGCCTGGTCTTGCTTTTGCTCACCTGAATGTGGTGTAGTATGTTGATTCATCGAAATAATCCCCCTAATAATCGTTATTCGTTACGTCTTTTATAAGAAAGCGTTTGCAATACAAAAGGTATCATGATAGGATGATTACATTTTAAGGTAAGCTGAGTACAATTTCATTGCGTTAACCGCTCTATTTATTGCGTGAAATGACGGGAGGTACTTCATGAGTGGATCCTCTGAGTGTTTTTACGATCCCATCCAGCCTGAACTCTTATATCTGCACCGCGTAACAACGTATAAGCTGGAAACGATCTATCATCGCCATAATGCATATGAGATTTACCTGTTCCTACGTGGCAATGTCCACTTTTATGTAGAAAATCGATGCTATCATGTGCAACCCGGGGATTTGCTTGTGATGTCACCCGAGGAGATGCACCGAGCCTTTATTCTGGATGAATCCGAGTATGAGCGCATTACAATCAATCTCAAAAAAACATACCTTTATCAGCTGTCTACACCATCAACTAATCTGTTGTCATGTTTTGATCATCGCCCCAAAGGAAAGGGCAATATCGTACATTTGGACGATCAAAGCTTGAAAATGATGATGCAATGGACAAACGAACTGGAGGAACTGCTTGCTTCGGATGCTTATGGCACGGACATCAAGATTAATGCAGCGGTAGCCCAATTGTTGGTTTTGGTTAACGTCTGGTTTCACAACAACTCATTTGTTCCCAATGACATCATGCCCGAGCTGGTTCGTGAAACGATGGATTATATTGAAATTCATCTAAATCAAGATATTACACTTCGCAAACTTGCCGATGCATTCTATATGAACAGCACATACATCAGCAGACAATTCAAAAAGCATACCGGACTAACAATCCGCTCCTATATTTTGGGTCGTCGTATAGAACGGGCCAAATTCCATCTGTCTGATGGAATGAGTATTACGGATGCATGCTTTCAATCAGGCTTTAGTGACTATGCCAATTTCATTCGCAGTTTTTCCAAAATGGTCGGCATCTCCCCCGGTAAATATATCAAACAAAGACGAGATGCAACGGAAGTCTTACTAAAATAATGACAAGTTCATTCAATGTAAACTGAAAACATCGAGCCATGCAGAATGGCTCGATGTTTTCTAGTTCTTGACGTATTTATCTTCGGATCTGTAAACCAACCATTATTGTGATCATATCCGATAGTTAATTGACCTCTTTTCCCGTCCACAATCTAACACGATCTTTAATCCACTCTGAGTACTGCTGTTCCATCCCAACTGCACCTGCTTTATCAAGTTCTGAAATCATATTGTCATATATGCCTTCAAAGGCACTCGGAGAGGATGTAATTGCTTCCGCAATCCGTTTCTGGATAATATCTTGTGTCTTCTGATACACCACGTTATAATCTCCGCTATCCGTAGGAATCGGCATATTATAAGCAGCGCCCCATTCTCTCACCGGGAACTCATCTCCGTTAGGGAAGAGCTCCTTCCAGGTTGTAATGCCATAACCTTTCAGCGTTTCTTTTTCAATATCAGAGTAACCTTCCTGGATCTGCTCAGGATAGTTGGTTGTATAATAGTTGTCCGTTGAATCTTTGACACCGTCTCCATAATGAGCACCAAAAATAGTGTATAAGTTTATACCAGTTTCTTTGCTGAATGTGCTATTGTCCTTGTTTTTACGCTCCTGAATATCTGCTGGTATTTTGCGAACTCCGTCTTCCACAACGTAATGTTCACCTTCAATCCCCCAGTTCCTCAACACTTGACCTTCCTCAGAAGAAAGCCAATCCAGGAATTTGATGGCCCGGACAGGGTCTTCAGCATTAACGGTTATGCCGATACCATATCCATCAAAGCCCATATTCTGAAAATCTTTGCGTTGAAAGCTGTCATTCAGCGTTACCGGATAGAATCCGTAAGTCATGTCGTCCTTGCCAGCACTTTTAAGGGCATTTTCCGCATCGCTGAATCCCCAAAGCGGATCAAGCACCGATAGAACACGTCCACTGGCGATTTTGGACTTATACTGATCATCCTTTTGTACAAAACTGTCTTTATCCACTAGACCTTCATTATACATTTTGTTCAACCAACGGAAATATTCCTTCTCCTCAGGACGCTTATAATGAAGAACAGCTTCATATGTGTCTGGGTTAATGAAATATTCACCATCCCCAGGTCCTCCAGTTGCCATCACAGCCGGATCGGTAACGGTGATCATTCGCCGCCATCCATCTGCACTGAGTGTCAGCGGGATTGTCGGTTGGCCATCATCGGTAGTTGGATTATTTTTATAATACTCACGCAGGACATTTTCATAATCCTCCAAGGTTTTGATCTCGGGGTATCCAAGCTCTTTGACTACTCGGTGCTGAATAGCAGCACCATTCGTGGCATCGAAGCTTTCTTGATCAATTGCACCATTCGTTGGAATCCAATATATGGATGGATCTTCATTGCTATATTTCAAGCGATTAAACTGCTCACCATAGATTTTTTTCAAATTGGGTGCATGTTCTTCGATCAGATCCGTCAGATCAATCATTGCACCAGCATCAACGAGTCTGCTCAGGTTACCTTTAGGGAATATTAAATCCGGGTAATCACCGCTGGCGGCCATAAGGGATATCCGGTCGTTTCCTCCTCCGCTTGAGATATCGAATTCTGCATTAAGGGTTACACCCGTTTCTTCCGTAATTTTCTTCCCTACAGCATCCTGCATATTGTTCCAGTTAGGACTTGCATCTGCGCCAAAGAAGGTAAACGTAATCGGACTGTTGGGGTCACTGGTATTCGATTCGGAATTCTCTGCAGTGTTTCCGCAACCTGCAGAAACTAGCACAACACTCGTTACGAGACATACTCCTAGCATTTTTGAAACGGCTCTCATTATTTTTCTGCCCCCTAAATGGTGTTAGTTGTAATAATTAATCCAGACATTAAGATGGTTCGCTATGGAGTGGTATACGCTTACATATTCAACCGCTAGTGTACAATTACACTCCCGCCTAACCTATTCCATGCTTAAAGTATAAGGAAGTCTACTAACCCCAACCTTGATTATTAAGCCATGAAAATAGCATGATCTAGACATGAGTCTGAGTAGAATCTGATGAGAATCTGAAGACCAAAAAAGCGATGGTTGCCCATCGCCTCATCACACCAAACCTATTTTTCAATAATATAATTCCAACGTAAATCCTTGGATCTCCGCTTCAACTTCCCGCAACAATTCGATGACTTGATCTGCGTAATCTCCAAGAATTTCTTTGCTCTTCTCGAAGCCAAGCCATTGAACGGTAAGCGGCATACTTACAGCCCCGGTTAAGACATCCCACAGCGCGTCCAGATTGCCTCCGTAGTTCTCGTCTAACTCAAGCTGATTCCGAAGTGCTTGATGCAATTCTTCCTTGCTGTGAATGTGGTATCCGTCAATCTGAATATTGCTCATATCATGACCTCCGTTTATTTTAACTGTTCAAATGACTTGTAATGATCTGTCGTCTTATAGATCAAACCGTCATTCGAGTATAGAATTCGGTCGCTTCCGCGCCGTCCTCCTGTGTAATTGATATCGGCTTCATACCATATCCGGCCTTTTTTGTTAGGGAGTAGTCCTTCCCGGTTCCCGAACACGTCACCGCCGATGCTTTTACCTGGAGCCACTTCATGTAAATTTCCTTCACTGGCTTCCCATCCCAGATCCCTGGCCTCTTTCTTGGTGATATAGTTGGGTGGAAGCTCTTTATGCTCCGAGATATAATTGGCAACCTCATCGAATCCCATATCCTCCGAAACTTGAGGTGATCCGACGTCTAGTAAAGACTCTGATGTACAACCGGAGAACAATAATGCGGCGAGGATGATTACTAATGTGTACGCGAATTTTCTGAAAAACATAATCTTTTCTCCTTTAGATGTTCTTGCTCTGCTGTCTACCGTTTATAAGCCTATCATTGAATTGAGATTCAATCAATAAAAGCAGTTAGTCCTGCTTCATAGTAGCACAGAGTTATCCTTCAACTAAAAAAGCCGCTAAAATAGCGACTTTAAGCGCATCACGAATCATGATCATTCGACACATGTATTATATTATTTTAATTTATCCATCCAGTTCCGCAATGCTACGACAACCTCTTCCAACTGCTCTTCTTCCGCAGTAGCAGGCTGATTGTCTCCTTTTTGCATACCGTATGAGCCGAATTGACCGTGATTCCCACCCTCAATACTGATGTATGTTGTGTCTTCTGGAAGATTTGCTTTGGCGTTCTCCCAGTCTTCCCTGTTAAGCACCCCGTCATCCGAGCCTGTAATCTGTAAGATAGACAAGTCCGTATTCTTCAAGCTACCTCCTTCATCTGCATAAGAAGCCAAGAAAAAGACGCCTTTCAACTTCTCCGTATGCTCGGCAGCATACCGTGATGCGAATGATCCTCCCAATGAATGACCGCCAATAACAAATGCTTCATCGGGATGTTCCTCAATAAAGGAATCAGCCTTGTTCTGACCGAAAATCGCCAAGTTTATTGGCATATTCGCGATGTATACGCGGTGTCCCTGTTCTGCCATTGCTCTGGCAAGCGGAGAATAACTTTCAGGTTCAACCAGACCGCCCGGATAAAAAATAATATTCGGTTCAGTTACCTCTGTACCCACGGGTTCAAACCGGTAACCGTCCTTAATCTTGGTGATATTAACCTGTGCATCACTTGTCATTGCCGCTTCAGCTCGTTCAGAAGGACTATACGTAACCGAATTAACATATACGAAAGCTCCGGCTACGATGATAACGATGGACAAAATCGTCCACGTGATTATCTTCTTCCATTTGTTTGTACGTTGTGCTGTTTTCAATCCTAAAACCACCTTGTCATGAGGATAATGTGTTCTTATTTTAACTCTTCATAAATTATACTTACCGGTAAGTATAATTACAAGATGATTTTGCTAACCATCGTTATTTGTCATAAACTATTCATGGAGGGAAGTTCAATGACAGAAAAATCACACAAACGTTTGCCTGGAAGACCCAAACATGGCGATGACGATATCTCCATTCAGCAAACCATCATACATACAGCTTCAAAGCTATTCATGGAGTATGGCTACGAAGCAGTTACACTTCAGCAAATTGGCAAAGCATGTAACGTGTCAAAACCAACCATTTATTATCATTTCACCAGCAAGCCAGAGCTGTTTAAAGTTGCCTTCACAACGATGCTTCAAAATGTGAGCCGATTAACCTCGCATATGCTCGATCAAGCCGAGAGTCTGGAGTCGGGGCTTGTGCGTTTGGCAGAGGCCAGACTGGCCAATCCACATGCAGAGATTGTAACGATGCTCCGAGAAGCTGAGCCTTTTCTTGACCAGGTCCAAATTCAGGACATACGGGATGCAGAGCATCATATTCACGAAGTGTTAGCCATTCATTTTCAACGGGCAATGGATGAAAACAGACTACGGATGGACGATCCGTTTTTTCTGGCAGAGACCTTCTCGACCATGATGCTAATGGGTAATCGGGAAGATAACCTGAATAAATATGGTTCCAATTTATCATTAGGCCAGAGACTAGTGGATATTTTCATTCGCGGAGCGCAATGAAAATTTGGGGCAACAAGGAGAGCTGATATGAATATCCCCAGAGGAACTTATGGGTTTCGATTCGCCGAAGACAAAGAGCTCCAACTGTGTGTACTCTATGCAGCCGGAAGTGATTCAATAACTGAACCTTCTTATCATTGGGATGGACTTGAACGTTCGGACGGGCCTCTTCTATTATTCCAATATACAACTTCGGGTGAAGGTGTATTTGAGTCAAACAATTGCATACATCATGTTTCCGCAGGACAAGCTTTTTTGGCAGAAATTCCAGGAGCACATCGCTATTACTATGATTCAGCGTCAAAAGAACCTTGGGAGTTTCTGTTCCTGTTGTTCAGGCCCACTCTTATTCTGTCCCATTGGCGAAAATTCCTTCGGGAAGCGGGAGAAGTTCCCTATCTCCCCGTTGATTGTACACCCATCCGATTGTTGCGTATGATCGTGACTGATGCGGCGGCAGGCAGAATCACTGATCCCCTGATTGCATCATCCAGCGTATATCAGTTCATGACAGAATTGACCCGCTTACAGAGAACAACATTACGCAACAAGGAGAATTGGTCTGAAAACATTCAAATAGCCGTTGAATATATAGAGAACAATTACTCCAAGATGATCAGTATTGATCACCTTGCCGAGTATGTTTCCCTTTCCAAATATCACTTTATACGTCGCTTTTCCTCCAGTACAGGCTTGACTCCAGGTGCTTATCTCACCCGTGTACGTACCGAGAAAGCTTTCGAACTGCTGCGCGGAACTACTCTTAGCATTGAAGTCATCGCCGAACAAGTTGGTTATTCCAGTGGAAGTTATTTTATCAAAGCTTTTCGCAGTATAACCGGGGTTACGCCAGGCGAATTTCGAAGCGGTGGTGAAAGCCTTGTGTACCGTAAATTATTCTTCGACTAACCGCAATATTTTGCTATTACACACTCAACATTACTGTAGATATTAATAAAATCCTTTATTATGATGAATTTAGCGAGAGCAATAATTAATCAGTAGAGGAGTATTCCCATGAATCATACGCTTGCAGCATCAACTCCACCGCTTGGCTGGAACAGTTGGGATTGTTACGGTGCGGCTGTTACGGAAGACGAAATTCGTGGCAACGCGGAGTACATGGCAGAACATCTTAAAGACTTCGGCTGGAGCTATATTACGGTCGACATTCAATGGTACGAGCCTTTGGCCAATTCTTCGCAATATCGTCCATTCGTTCCACTAATCATGGATGAATATTCACGGCTTATGCCTGCTGAGAATCGGTTTCCCTCTGCTGCAGGTGGACAGGGATTTAAGCCATTAGCCGACTACGTTCATAGTCTGGGGTTGCAATTTGGCATTCACATCATGCGGGGTATACCACGTCAAGCTGCACATGCAGGGACTTCGATCTTGGGCACAACCGCCACTGCGCGCGATATTGCTCATCCGAACTCCATCTGTCCGTGGAATACGGATATGTATGGTGTCGATAGCTCAAAAGAAGGCGCACAGGCCTATTACGATTCGCTCTTTGAATTATATGCCCAATGGGGCGTTGACTTGGTGAAGGTAGACGATATCGCTGCTTCCAGGCTCTATGATACTCATCAGCCCGAGATTGAGATGATATCCAAAGCGATTGAGCGCTCCGGGCGCCCCATGGTACTGAGTCTCTCTCCTGGGCCTGCTCCGGTGGAATACTCGGAATTCTTAGCCGCACATGCAAACATGTGGCGTGTTACGGATGATTTCTGGGATCTTTGGCCGCTGTTATTGGATATGTTTGATCGCTGCCGGACGTGGCAAGGGGTTCCCCAAGCTGGCTGCTGGCCAGACTGTGATATGTTGCCATTGGGTCATATCGGTATCCGTTCTGTAGACGGTGGTGGAGCGGATCGCTGGACTCGGTTCACACCTGACGAGCAATTAACGATGATGTCACTGTGGAGTATCTTCCGTTCCCCGCTCATTTTTGGTGGTGAACTGCGAGATAACGACGAATGGACGCTGTCCCTGTTAACCAATCGTGAGGTTCTGCGAATGCATCGCGAGAGTTACGGAGCCAGAGAAGCCTTACGCCAAGAAGATCTTATTGTATGGACTGCCCAACATGCGGATGGTTCCGCTTATGTCGCTGTATTTAACCCAGGAGAGAACCCCCTTCCCGTGGATCTGTCTTTTGATAAAATCGGACTATCCGGTATTACCGAAGGTAGCGAATTGTGGAGCGGGGATGCGGCTGAAATTACACTGAATTCTTTAACTACAACTGTGCCAACACACGGTGTACGTCTCTATCGGTTTTCTTAAGCTTCAATAAGAAAAAGAGAGGTCTGTCATTCATTAGGCAGACCTCTCTCATTTTATGTTCATCCTTAAGATGAACTCGACTGATGAACAGTTTTGGACATACGTCCAAATTGAAGCATATATAGCATAGTCATCGCAATAACAAACAAGGCGAGCACAATAAATATATTACTGTACACAAAAGCTGTCTTATTTTGAAGCAGAGGGTTAAGTTGAAGCGTTGCTGTTCCCCCGTCAAGAACCTTTCCTAAGGCAGCAGTAGACACAGACACTGCAATGAAGTTAAACATGGATAGTAGCCCCATCCCTATTCCAATTTGCTCTCTGGGAAGCGTCTGAGCAATGGTATTTGAGACCGCAATTTGCATATAAGACTGACCCAGAACACCAAAAACAAGAAAAAAGGAAATCAAGACCGGTGTAGCACCTACAACTAACGATAAGCTTATAAAACCAACAACAAGTAGTGAAGATGCCGTATACAGTAAAAAAGGATTCCCTTTTTCATCCGCGAGCCTTCCACCTCTGCGTCCGAGAAGTGCAGCTACGAGCGCAGAAGGTAGCATAATGACACCTGTCCATGCTGGGGATAGACCATGTACTTCCGAGAGCAATTGTGGCGTAGTAAATGGAATAGCAGGACTGATAGCGACCAGAAGGAATGCAATTCCCATTCCAGCTGAATAGGCTTTGTTTTGAAATAAGACCGGTTTTACAAACGGCACTTCCGCATAACGAATACGCACGATGAACAGTAGCAATAAGATAATCCCGGTTAGTAGGAACCATGCATTAGATTGGGTTAATGAAAGCAAAAGTGTAGCAACTGTTCCTGCTAATAACGCTCCACCCAAATAATCCATTTTTTCACTGCCGCCTTTTTCATCATCCAGGTATTTTCGATAAAAAGGTAGCGTAGTAAGAGAAAGTAATGGGATCACAAAAAGAAATTCCCAACTCAAAGCGCTCGATACAAATCCGGCCACGATCGGAGCAAGGGCATTTCCAAGAGCTATGCCAATGGCAGAGGTACCCATGGCTTGCCCTCGTCTCTCCGGTGCGAAGTATCGAACGGGAATAATCATGGCCAATGCAGGTATGACCGCTGCACCAGCAGCCTGCACGATCCGTGCGATAATAACCATCCAATACTCTGTTGCCACCATCCCCAGAAGAGAGCCTGCTGCCAATATCCAAAGACCAAACGAAATTAGAACCTTCATGCTGTATTTATCGGTAAGTTTCCCGTAAGTCACTGTACCAATCGCATATACAACTAAATAACCTGTAACGATCCAGCTCGATTGAGAAGCAGTAAGTTGGAACTCTTCGCCAATCACAGGTAATACAACATTAAACATCATTCCATTCATGACTGATATAATCAGTGTAAAAACAAGAACACGGAGTAATAACGCTTCTTTATTGGTGTTCATCATATTCTCCTCAATTCTTTTGAATATATTTAGTCTGTCAGTACTTACTGTCATTAAAAAGCTTAAAAAAACTAGGGAGTTAATGCCCTAGTAAACGTCCATACACTCTCTGTAATGATGCCTTCCAATGAGAGCCCTGGAAAAAGCACTTCTTCTTCGAGATTATTTATGAATACACCATAATTCAATGACATGAATGAAAAAGCTTGCAGTTCAGGATTGATTTTAGCCAACTTTCCTTTATCATACATGATATTAAAGTAATTGGTTAGAATATCCAAAAGTTGTTGAGGATGCTTTACCGTTCTCTCTCTATAACCGGGTAAATTCTGTACTTCCTTGAGGCTAATCATAAACAATTTTCGATTACGGTTCATGATATTATGATATGTCTTGCTGATTAGCAACAAATCTGTATACAGATCCCATACCAGTTTTTCATTGAAGATCCTTGTCATCTCTTCTGCATAATGATATTGGTCAAAGGCAGTCTCTAACAAGTTTTGTTTAGTTTTAAAGAGACGAAACAAGGTTTTCTCACTTAGTCCGGCTGTTGTGGCTATTTCCTGTGTCGTCACACTTTTATAGCCTTTTTTTGAAATTAAATCGATGGCCGTCAACATTAATTTTTCTTTACTGCTAAGATTACTGCTGATGGACATGTTTATATTCCTCCTTCCTGTATGTCAGTATCCACTGTCATTGATGCAATGTTAACTAAAGAACTTTTTATTGTCAAGGTGTATTTCCAATAGCACTTGAAAGCACAAAAAAAGCCGCTAATTTAGCGACCTGGACGGAACTATGATCTTATAATTTTGATTACGAATCGACAAACAACCTTCATAATGCCTTTCATATTCATAAATCCATTTTCTTGATGGAGACGACGGCTTTTCCTTTCACACGGCCTTCTCCAATATCCCGAAAGGCTTGAGCCGCTTCGCTTAACGCATACTCCCGATAAACAATCGGCACGACTTCTCCTGATTCAACAAGTTCTCTCCACACCTCTTGATCCTCATGATTCGGTTTATGGATAAGAAGCATTATTTTCTTATGTTCAAGTCTGGCAATGAACGGTGCACATATCAGATTGAGAAGAATACGGGGCATTGGGCCTCCGATCATTACGTACCTGCCTCCACTACCTAGTGCACGTTTCAAAGCAAAAACCGAGTGCTTTCCGATGACATCCAGAATCAGGTCGTATTGTACACCTACAGCAGTGAAATTCGCTTTCCTGTAATCCAACACATAGTCAGCTCCCACAGCAAGTATCATGTCGAGCTTTTCAGCACTGTCAACGCCAGTCACCTCAGCCCCAAGCAATTTGGCATATTGGATGGCATATGTTCCGACTCCGCCACCGGCGCCATTAATCAGAACACGCTGCCCCTTTTGCAGCTTTCCCCGATCACGTAGACCTTGCAAAGCCAGAACGGCTGCTTGAGGAATAGCCGCTGCCTGCACATAGTCGATACCGGTTGGCTTGAGTGTCAAGGCCTCCTCAGCCGCACATACATATTCCGCGAATCCCCCCCACCCGCAACCGGAAAGATCTCCGAACACCTCGTCTCCTGGTTTGAACCGTGTAGCAGATGCTCCAACGGCGATTACGCGCCCTGCGACGTCTGCGCCAAGAATTCGATAACGCGGCTGCCTTGCCGCGCCGATGCGGTTAACAAATGGCTTCCCACGAAGGAGATCCCAATCCCATGAATTTACCGAAGTCGCATGGACCTCAATTAACACTTCATGATCCTTGGGCATAGGGACAGATACTTTTTCCAATCGCAGGACTTCTGGTGTTCCATAGGTATCATATACCAATGCATTCATGAAGTTATTTCCCGATTTTTGGGGTAATCCAGCATGATACGTTTTTCCGCCCATGATCAGTCTCCATTCGATAGACATAGTTGTATCCATGGTCCATTACGCATACCCAATCTTCCTGTCAAACAACGGATACGTTGATATATATTCAGCGGTTTCACTTGTAGAAGATTTGTAATGTTGGAATACTTAAAATGCGGGATCATCCATGGCATGAACGGCAAGATGAAATGCTTTCATTCTTCTTTCCAGAAGAGTCTTTTGAGGGCTACCTTCTTTGGCCTTGGCATACATGCTCTCAAGGGATGGAAACAATCCAATCAAGACAAGACGGGCTTCTGTTATATCTTCCTTCGTGTATGAATGAGCTTTTTGATTCCACTGTTTATCCAACAAAGCTAGACCAATGTAAAAAGCTTGGAGACGTTTCTGTAGCAATGTTGTGTTATTACTATTCTGAGTCATATTCACTAAGGCATTTTCCGATTTGCGGATGGTTGATTGAAAGGCTTTGATGGATTCCAGTTTGTCTTCCTGTGACACATTTTCCATGGAGTACAGACCTCGCTTTCTTGCTTGATTTGGTATTCAAATATATATTAAATTAAATCACCTCATAAATATAACAAAAAAAGCCGCTAAAACTAGCGACTTTCAAGTGATAACTGTATAGTCTTGATCAGTTCTAGAGTACCTTTTCCAAAAAGCTGATCGTCCGTTCATTCTTCGGATTTCCAAATATCTGTTCAGGGGTACCCTGCTCGACAATATATCCACCGTCCATGAAGATGACGCGATCAGCTACTTCACGTGCAAAACCCATCTCGTGTGTAACAATGATCATCGTCATACCTTCGCTGGCGAGATCTTTCATAACCCCCAGAACTTCGCCTACCATCTCTGGATCAAGCGCCGAAGTCGGTTCATCAAATAACATCACATCCGGGTTCATGGCAAGCGCACGAGCGATAGCAACCCGTTGTTTTTGCCCACCCGAGAGTTGACTGGGGAAACTATCCGCTTTATCAGACAACCCGACACGATCGAGTAAGCTAAGGCCCGTTTTTCGAGCCTCTTCTGCGTTTAAAACCCCTAATTCTCTTGGCGCAAACATTATATTTTTCAAGACGTTAAAATGAGGGAATAAGTTAAAATGTTGAAATACCATGCCGATATTTTCACGCGCTTTGTTAATGTTGGTTTTAGGATCATTGAGGTCCTGATCATCCACGATAACTCGACCTGCTGTGATATCCTCCAATTGGTTGATGCAGCGCAAGAAGGTACTTTTTCCTGAGCCGGAAGGTCCGATGACACAGACGACTTCTCCTTCGTTGACCGCTACATCAATTCCCTTGAGAACCTGATTCGAGCCGAAACTTTTCTTCAAACCTTCAACTTTAATTTTAGCCACGACGAACCTTCACCTCCAGATAATCAGCAACTTTGGTCAATGTGATGATAACAATCAGATACATAACCGCAACCGTTAACCAAATGTCAAAAGAGGAGAACGTTCTTGCGATGACAATTTTACCCGATTGTGTCAACTCTACGAGACCAATAACGGATAGAATGGACGTATCCTTCAGCGTGATCACCATCTGGTTAATGAAGGACGGAATCATAACCCGCACCGCCTGCGGAATGACGATCTTGATCATCGCTTTGCGATAAGGAAGTCCCAATGAACGGGCAGCTTCCATCTGACCACGATCAATCGATTGAATCCCGCCTCGGATA
Source organism: Paenibacillus sp. CB74 (assembly GCF_055687625.1). Classification (NCBI taxonomy): domain Bacteria; kingdom Bacillati; phylum Bacillota; class Bacilli; order Caryophanales; family Paenibacillaceae; genus Paenibacillus; species Paenibacillus sp. CB74. The sequence continues at coordinate 2,034,835 of NZ_CM146009.1, forward strand.
ATCTCAGTTACATATGCTCCTGCGTTCAAACTAAGTGTCAGAATAGCCGCCAAGAACAATGGCATCGTGAAGCCCATCGCCTGTGGAATCCCGAAATAGATAAAGAATGCCAGGACAATCAGCGGAATACCGCGGAAGATATCTACAAATACAGTGGCAACACCACGTAGGAATTTGTTCTGTCCCACTTTCATGAATCCGAATATCAAACCAATGATAAACGCGAAGAACAGTGACACAATCGTATATATAAGTGTGTTCCCCAGACCTTTAAACAAGGCAGGAAGAGATTTCTGAATGAGCTCCCAGCGACCTTGATTGGCGACTTGGGCATTCTCTCCAACATATTCCGCAATAATGCGCTCATACTCACCGTTAGCTTTGATATTCACGAGACCAGCATTGAACATCTCCAGAAGCTCCTGATTTTTCCCCTTACTTACCGCAAAACCGTAGGAAGCCCCGTCTTCTTTGTCAGTAACCACCTTCAGACCATTATTCTGTTTTACCCCGAATTTCAGTACAGGTTCATCTTCAAAACAGGCGGCGGAATTACCGGTCTTAACATCATCATACATTTGGGAAGAATCGTCGAATGGAACAATGGTAAATCCATATTTCGAAGCGATGGATTCAGCAAAGCTGTACCCTTCTGTACCCGTTTTCACGGCGACCTTTTTACCACGAAGATCCTCGTAGCTCTTTATGGTATCATTGTTCGCGCTAATACCCATGACTACGCCTGAATCATAATATGGCTCTGAAAAATCAAATTTTGCTTTTCTTTCATCCGTAATACTCATGCCTGCAATGACACCATCAACCTGATTGGCCTCAAGTGCCTGTACAGCTGCGTTAAATCCGAGAGCTTTGATTTGGTACTTGAAATTTTGGTCTTTGGCAATGGCATCCAGCAAATCCATATCAATACCTACATAATCACCATTCTCGTCTTGATATTCGAATGGAGCAAATGTGATATCGGTTCCGATAATATAAGTTTTACCTGAATCGGATGCTGCAGCAGCGTTCCCAACCCACCCTGATAGACCGCTCACCAGGAGCAGCATCAGTGAAAGTATAAAAAATGAGATCTTCGTTGTTTTCATGTGTCCTCCCCGTCTCGGTTGTCCGAATAATCATTATTTTCTTTGGAATCGGTATTACTGTTATGCTTCTTGTCGATCTTCTGCCCATTTGATTGTTATTATTTACTGTATATTAACAATCAATGCCCTGCCTTTCCACTTGCAACATTTTCCTCCGTCATTTTTTTCCAACCAGTAAAAGCCCTCTTCATACTTACCCTCTAGGTAAGCTATGCGAAACCCAATATTACATTGTGGATCTCATAAAAAGGTACATTTACTTTAAAACGTAATATTTAAAATTTAAAACTCAAAAAAGCCGCGATTTCCGCGACTTTTTATTGTACAGTTTTTTATCATCTATTAATTTTCTCTGGTTGTCAATACAATCCCGAAACTCGAACCGGCTTCACCCGCGAACACAATGGTTCCGTTCTCAGGCAATACAATTTCGTTTTGTCCACTGACCACTGTATGATTAATACCTACACCTGCTTGGTCATATACAGCAAATGCGCTGTTTGAAGACATCTTGACCGTCATTTCTTTACCTGCGGCCGATGCCGGAATTGAGTACCATGTAGCATGACCATTCGCTTGAATTGTTGTCTTCGAATATCTTCCCGCATAGATCGGTTTTATGATATCTTGAGCGGCATAGACATTGCCTCCGGCTGTAACGTATTCCACACCATTTTCCTCATAGAAATTGAACTCCATTGTGTCACGTCCTGCTAATCCAGGAATTTGCAATTGGTTTACGGCTTGGTTAGCTCCCATAATTTTATTGGTGTAGATATAACCAGGCAGCTCATTAAAAGTATGAATGGGAATGATCGGCATAGCTGCATTGTACAATGTGGATGTGTATTTTTCATTGACCAACACGTATGCTTTGCCTTGCCGTTTCTGCCATGCTGCCTTTGCTTCTGAAGACAGTTCATTAGTTTCAAGCTTTTCTGCTTTATATTCAGAAGAAGCAACTTGTCCAAGTCCGGGAACAGACTGATACGAGCGAGACCACAAGTATGTGTTTCCGTTGACTTCCTGAACGAATTTGAGCTTTTCCGTACCCTCATCATTAATGAATGAGCCATCAGCGCTGTAAGTATATGTCTGATCTTGGCTGTTAGGAGAGGACAAGTTAGATAGCGTTAATTGTCCACCATCCTTCACGGCCAAGTTCAATAACATGTTTGCACCACCGCCATACGTACCCGTATGCTTTGTAAGTTCCTTCGGCATGGCTGTTTTTACCGGTACACCATGTGACTTCTCCGGTTTACGCTCTGAAATAATATTTTTTTCCTCAAGCGCACCAAGCAACAGTTCGGTTGCCAGCAATTGATCGGTTGAGCTGTGACCACCCGAAGAGGTTACGGCAGCAGCCATGTTATATTCCGGTAACACAATCAATGAGGAATGATAGGTTATCGTATTGCCACCTTTGCTTACTGCCTGAATGCCGTAATCATTAAAAGGAAACAGGTTCACGCTGTCCCATCCCAGGCCATAGCCAATGGACGAATCGCCTTCTTCCGGCCACATGCCTCTTTTGTATTCTTCTTGCTGCATGGCCTCTACAGATTGCTGTGAAAGAACCGTTTCAACCTCACCTGTAAAGATTTTCGAGAATTGGACTAGGTCTTCTGCGGTGGAATAGATACCTCCCGACCCAATCATATTGGTAGTCTCTAATGGAAGTTTCTCCTCTTGCGACGAGGAATATGTTGCTGCCATTTGGCTAAGGTCCACAATATCCTGCGGTGTTTTAGTATGATCCATCCCAAGTGGTTCCGTTATGTAACGGTGCATGAACGTGGTGAAACTCATGCCGCTGACCCGTTCAACCAGAATTTCAGCTAATGTAAAACCATCGTTACTATACACCGAGTATGCACCAGGATCGGCCTTCAGATGTTGCGTCGCCAATTGTTCCAGTAACGTATCATGTGCATAGGTATCATGATCTCCAAACAGAATTGCACTGTTACTTGACGTTCCGAGAAGTCCGGATGAATGATTCAGGAGCATACGTGGTGTAATCTTATCGTAACGATTGTCTTTCATTTTAAAGTCTGGGATATACTTCACGACAGGCTCATCAAGATCGATTTTACCTTGTTCCACCAGCTTCATTACGGCGGTAGCAAGTACCATTTTACTGGTTGAACCAATGCCATACATGGTATCAGACGAAAGCGGAATGTTGTTTTTTAAGCCATCTTTGCTGGCCTGACCGGAAATTACAATCTCGCCCCCATCCATCAGTGCGTACTGTACACTTGTCGTAGCGTATGATTCGGTAAGTATCTTCGCCTTCTCACTTGCTGCCTTTTTAGTTACATCATACGTAGGTCTACCACCATCACTGGTAGCGGGTGTGGCCATGGCCGACATTGGGGACATCATCGCAAGCACCAAGGTTATGGCTGCGATAGAACTTCGTTTCTTTCGTGTCAATCTCATCTTCTCCTGTCTAGTCTATGGATTAGGAATCTCTGTGGTGTTACTCCCGTAGTGTAACCGAACATGATGAACTGTCTATGGCTTGAATATGAATCGAGTATGAACCAGCCAGGAACGACCAAAATAAATTGAACACATGATAAAGAACCCTTTAGTACAACTCTGTTTTGTTTACAAATCAAACTTTTTCCATGATAATATATCAATCAATGGAGTGCCAATAACGACCGTAAATACATAATTAAAAGCAATCCATAACGCCCCATATTGGAGTTGAATTTATGCTAAAAGTGAATCGAGATGACCCTCGCCCGATCTGGCAGCAACTTTTGGATCAAGCGATTCAACATATTACAACCGGAAAATGGAGACCAGGTGAATTGCTGCTCCCATCCCGCGAACTCGCCCAATTGATTGGTGTTTCACGGTCAACCATACAGATTGTGTACGAGGAATTATTCAGCCGAGGGTATACGGTAACTTCCCGTCGGGCAGGGACAAGGGTTAGTGATTGGGCATACGCCCCGCGTTCATCAGAAGAAACCACGATCCAAGGGCCGCTTCCTCCCGAACTGCCTGCACTAACCGAATCTATTGGTCATCTGCATCGTTGGTTCGGCAATAGAGACCGTCGCAAGATCGAGATAGATTTTAATCCCCACGAGCCTTATCTGGATGAAAGTTTCACAAAAGCCTGGAGGCAATCTTTTTTACAAGCTTCCACTGAACCCAATCTGGATCTTTGGGCTTACGGCGATGCCAGAGGCTTACTGGCGTTAAGAGAGCAGATTCAGCGTTATTTGTCACTTGAACGAGGCATTCATATCGAAGTGGATCAAATCTTGTTAACATCCGGTGCACAACATAGCATTGATTTAATCGCTCAGGCCCTCTTAAGTGAGGGAGACAGAGTTTCCGTAGAAGATCCCGGCTTCCCTGCCGCTTGGATGGCAATGAAACACCGCCGGATGCAAGTCGATTCGGTTCCAGTCGATGAGTATGGATTATGTGTAGATCGTATTCACCCACTGACAAAACTCGTATATGTCACACCTTCTCATCAATGCGCAGCAGGTGTTATTATGTCAGAACCTCGCAGGCAACAATTAATGCACATGGCTGCTCATCATCGATATTGGATTGTTGAGGATGACTACGATAGCGAATTTAGGTACCGTGGAGATCCACTTCCGACTATATTCAGTCAGCAACCTCAAAATACGCTTTATATGATGAGTTTTTCCAAAATGGTTGCACCTGGCATTCGGCTATCCGCTATCATCGGGCCAAGAATAGCCATCGATCGTCTTACCCAAGTTCATGAATTGACTTATCGTCATCTGCCAATTATGGAACAATTAACGTTAACTCATTTTATTGAGCGTGGTCATTTTATGCGCCATATGAGAAGAGTTCGGAACATATATCGACGCAGACACGAAGTCATGACTAAAGCCATTGTTGCTTCTGGGTTAGGCTCACGATTTACATTAAGTGGTGTGGAAACGGGATTACATATGCTTCTAGAATCAGAAATGTCATTTGATGAAGAAGCGCTGACGAATGCTGCTCTTGATCAAGGTGTGCGCGTGTATCCGCTTAGTAGATATTGCCTGGAGAGTCATCGAAAAGGATGGATATTAGGTTTTGCGAAAGTGGATGAGGATCAGATTGAGGATGGCATACATCGACTTGCGAAGATTGTATTATGATGGAGAACATTCTCTCCAATTGGATTTGAAAGGATGTTTTTGCGATGAAAATTTTAGTGTTAGGAGCTACCGGACGGGTTGGAAGTCATTTTGTCGCTAGTGCCCTACGTTCCAATCATCATGTAACTGCACTGGTAAGAAGCCCGGAAAAGGTACATATCAGCGATGACCATTTCGTCCTGCTTCAAGGAAACGCTCTAGCCAAAGAGGATATTCATCACGCCATTCAGGGTGCTGATCTCGTTGTTAGTGCCTTAGGTACAGATGGAACGACTACATTATCACAATCCACGAAATTAATTGTTGAGGCTATGGCTCAGGAGCATATCAGAAGAATCATTACCATTGGTACAGCAGGAATATTGGAAAGTCGAACGGATCCTGGCTTGTTTCGTTTTCAATCCTCCGAATCCAAACGTAAGTCAACGCGCGCAGCTGAAGAGCATCTGGAGATGTACAACATTCTCAAGGCCTCAGAGTTGGAATGGACGATTGTGTGCCCCACCTATTTATATGATGGAGACTCGCCCGGTAAGTATCGAGTTGAGCGCAACTACTTGCCAGACGGTGGAACTTCAATATCTGTAATCGATACGGCAGAGTTTGCTTATCAGCAATTAATATCTGATGAGTATGTACAGTCTCGTGTAGGAATAGCCTACTAGGGTATGTCTTAAACTTCACTTATGGTGTATCTCTTCTGTTCAAAACAATAAGTTCTCAATTTAAGCAAGCAACATTAAAAGCCTGCAATTGTAATCCATCAGGATCAATTGCAGGCTACATATGTTTCTGCTCTTAAACTATTCAAGCCCTTCATATAAAGGGAATTGCGAAGTGATTTCGCGGACACTACCTAATATCTGTTTTTTGACATCCGAGTTCGTTGGATTCTTGAAGGCAAGCGCTATAAGCTGACCGATTTCTTTCATTTCCCTGCCTCCAAGCCCTCTTGAAGTCATAGCCGGTGTTCCAAAGCGGATACCACTCGTAACCAAAGGACTTGCCGTATCGTGAGGGATTGCATTTTTATTTGCCGTAATCCCTACTTCATCAAGTAATGCCTCGGCTTCTTTGCCTGTAAGATCAATGGATCGTAAATCAACCAACACCATATGATTATCTGTTCCTCCTGATACAAGGGTGAGTCCTTCATTAATTAATGTTTCTGCCAATACTTTGGCGTTATCCAGAACACTCTCCATGTATGTTGTGAAATCAGGTTGTAATGCCTCACCGAATGCCACCGCTTTCCCCGCTATGACGTGCATGAATGGACCACCCTGAATTGCCGGAAATACAGCTTTGTCGATCGACTGTGCCCACGGCTCCCCGCACAAGATGGCTCCTCCTCTTGGTCCTCGTAAGGTCTTATGTGTGGTAGTTGAAACAAAATGTGCATGTGGTACCGGGTTAGGATGCAAACCTGCGGCAACAATTCCCGCTATATGCGCCATATCTACAAAGAAAAGTGCTCCCACTTCGGCGGCAATCTGGGCAAATAATTCAAACTCAATGGTCCGCGGGTATGCACTTCCACCTGCAACGATCATGCGTGGACGATACTTATGAGCAAGTTTACGTACTTCGTCAAAGTCAATACGGCCCGTATGTGCATCGACACCGTATGGAACAAAATTGTACAATCTCCCTGAAAAATTAACAGGACTTCCGTGTGTTAAATGACCACCATGGGATAAATTCATACCAAGGATTGTGTCACCGATCTCCACCGAGGCAAAATAAACAGCCATGTTTGCCTGAGCACCGGAGTGAGGCTGCACATTCGCATGTTCAGCTCCAAAAAGCGTTTTAAGGCGGTGATTCGCTATCTCTTCGACGGTATCGACATGCTCACATCCGCCATAATATCTTCTGCCCGGATACCCCTCCGCATATTTATTGGTCAATACGGAACCCGTTGCTTCCATCACAGCTTGACTCACAAAATTCTCTGATGCAATCAGTTCAATCGTATTCCGCTGCCGTGCAAGCTCTTGCTGGACAGCATTTCCTATGACTTGATCTTGCTTCTCCAAATGTTTCATGAACATCTTCCTCTCAATAATGAACTTATCTATTCGATTCAAATCGTTTTTTGGGAATTCTACTATTCATTAGTAGATGCGCCATCATTCCTGCAAATAGTCCCCAAAATGCACCACCAACACCAAGTAAGGTCACATTGGCTGCGGTCGCCAGAAAGGTAATCAATGCGGTTTCGCGTCCTTTAGGCTCCGTTAATGCATTCGCGAGACTGCCACCAATTGTTCCTAGTAACGCCAGTCCGGCTAATGTTGCAATAAAGGTAGCAGGAAGAATCAAAAACAGTGCAGCCAAGGTTACGCCAAAAATACCAACAAAAATATAAAAGATTCCACAAGCAATCCCCGCTATGTACCGTTTTGTTGCATCCTCATGTGCATCTTTTCCTGTACATATCGCTGCGGTAATAGCCGCCACGTTAAAAGCATGTGATCCAAATGGGGCTGCAAGCAGTGAACCCAAACCTGTTACCGCCAGAATGGGATTGGCACTTGTCTTGAATCCATCATTACGCAAAACTAGCATTCCGGGCATATACTGCCCTGTCAGGGTAATAATGAACAGTGGTAGAGCAACGCCAAGTAAAGCATTTAACGAAAACGCGGGGAAAACAAATACAGGCGAAGCGACCGCCAATTGGATCGTACTGAAGTCCGTTTTTCCCATACATATTAAATAAATCAAACCAACTGCCAATATGCCAACTATGGCGTAACGGGAAGTAAACCTTCTTAGCACGATGTAGGCGGCAAACAGCACAGTAACAAGCAAAGGATCAAGCTTAGCCCCTCCAAAGGCCGAAATTCCAAACTGTAGCAAAATACCTGCTAACAATCCGGAAGCGATGCCTGGGGGAATAAGTCGAACAAAACGTTCAAACATGCCTGACATACCCAAAATAATAAATCCGACTGCTGAAATCATGTAAGCGCCGATAGCTTCTGGATAAGGGGTCACCGCTAATGCCGAAACGAGAAACGCCACACCCGGTGTAGACCAGGCTGTAATAATCGGTTCCTTGTATCGATAACTGAGCCAGATCCCCGTTACTCCAACCCCAATCGAGATGGACCAAATCCAGGAAGCCGTCATTTCCGGGCTTAAACCAGCCACTTTTGCAGCTTGAAACACAAGAATAAATGTACCCCCGTAATTAACAATCACAGATATTAAGGCGGCGATCATCGGTGAGATCAGATCGCGACCACGTAATGAAGCAGATGCTGTCTTCATATTTAACACGACCTCTCACTTAATCATCGATGCGTGTGTTTTCATTCCAGTAATATTCGTCTGGTAAATACCGTGGCCCAAATACACTTGTTCCTACACGAATCATTGTAGCTCCTTCTTCAATGGCGACCTGGAAGTCACCGGACATGCCCATCGATAAAATATCCATTTCTACACGCGGAATATTTTTCTCTTTAATTTGATTGCGAATACGGTTTAACAAACGAAAGCAATGCCGTGTTTCTTCATTCGTTGCATTCAGTTTTCCAATGGTCATTAAGCCCTTCACGTTCAACGTTTCGAATTGAGTTAATTGTTCTACAAGCTCAATGGCTGTTTCTGGAGAGGCCCCAAATTTACTTTCTTCGTAGGAGGTGTTAATTTGAACTAGAATGTCTAGAGTCTTATTCTCTTTGAGAAGCTGGTTATGTAACGCCTGACCCAGCTTCAGACGATCTACGGAATGAATGAGCGTAACATATTTAACAACGTCCTTTACTTTGTTTGTTTGCAGATGTCCGATAAAATGCCATTCTACCTGTTTGTTTTGTTCCATAAGTGGAAATTTGTCCCGAAGTTCTTGAGCTTTGTTTTCTCCGAAAAGGACCTCACCTGCTTGAATAGCCATTTGTAATTTCTCTAGCGGTACCGTTTTGGTGGCGAGCAACAAGGTAATGTCCGATATGTCACGCCCTGAGGCCTGACAGGCCAATGCGATTTGCCGTCTTACCGATTGGAGATTTTCTTCAACTAGATGTTTCATGTCATTCGCCTTCTTTCTATTCCGCACAGGAATGAATCATTAAGATAACCTTCCTCCTTATGTATTGTGAAGATGTGTAGAACGTCATGCTAGTATATCAATCAATGGATTGGTTATACATATCCAAAAACATTCTTTTGGAGCAATCCAAAACAATAAAAACTACCATTCAATTGGGGCACCTTTTGTAGGCTTTTAAACGCCAATAGGTCCATTTGATGTGATGTCCACACTTATAAAATGAAAAAAAGCCGCTAAATTAGCGGCTTGGTTATATCCCTATGCTCTTCTCCACAAGACGAGAAACATTGCATGTCATGATTTATTCGTTCACGTTTTCCTTCGTTACCAGCTTTAATTCAGCCGGGATCGATGGCTCCACCTGCTTGCCACTGAGCACATCCAGAGCAGCTTGCAGCGCCAGTTGACCAATTAGTACAGGCTGCTGAGCGACGGTTGCCGTCAATTTTCCATCTTTAATGGATTTGATTGCATCATCATTGCCGTCGAATCCGATGACCGGAATGTCTTTACCCGAGCTTTGAATCGCTTCAATCGCACCAAGTGCCATCTCATCATTATGAGCAAATACCGCTTGCACGTCCGGATTACCTTGCAGCAAGTTCTCCATGACATTTAATCCTTTGGACCGATCAAAATCCGCAGATTGTTTGGAAACCACATCGAGTTGCATGTCAGCCACTTCATGGAAGCCTTTACCCCGTTCTCTTGTTGCAGAAGCGCCAGGCACACCCTCAAGTTCAATAACTTTGGCTCCTTCACCGAGTTGTTCCACGAAGTATTCCGCTGCCATGCGTCCACCCTTAACGTTATCCGAGGCTACTAATGCTGCCACTTCCCCTTTGTCTGCGGAGCGATCCAGCGTGATCACGGGAATGCCCACACTATTGGCCGATTGAACCGCTGTGGAGATCGCTGCAGAGTCAGCAGGGTTAATCAGAAGTGCACTGACTCCTTGCTGAATGAGATCATCCACATCATTGGTTTGTTTGGCCGAATCGTTCTGTGCATCCACCACGATGACCTGTACTCCCTGTTTTTTGGCTTCAGCCACGACCCCGTCCTTTAGTGATACAAAGAATGGATTGTTTAGTGTAGAGATCGACAAACCTATTTTTTTCTGTCCGTTACTTTTGGAAGGGTCAGGTTTGGCCCATTCCGGTGGTTCCAAAGAGCATCCGGCCAGAACGATAATCATCATCACACTTACAAGTGTTATTGTCCACTTTTTCATATTCGCTTCTCTCCTTATGCTGTTTTCTTGCGGTCCAGCAGGACGGCAATGGCAATGACGATACCTTTCACAACCATTTGGTAAAATGAGTTTACTTCGAGCAAATTCAATCCATTATTCAGTACGCCGATAATCAGAACACCGATCAGGGTACCGACGATTCGTCCACGTCCTCCGGCAAGACTTGTACCACCCAATACAACCGCTGCGATTGCATCCAGCTCATAGGATGTACCGGCCGTTGGTTGTGCTGAATTCAACCGAGATGTCAAGATTGCACCTGCCAGAGCAGCGAGCATGCCTGTCAGGGAGTAGATCATAATTTTCACGCGATTAACTTTGATACCCGAGATAATGGAAGCCTTCTCATTACCGCCGATGGCGTACGTTTTGCGTCCAAAAGCCGTTTTATGCAAAATAATCCATAGAATCATAAAGGTAATCAGCATCGTGATTGCAGGTACCGGAATGCCCAGCAGGTATCCACGGCCGAACAGTTGGAACAACAGGTTATCCCCTAGTCCTGTAATTGGATTACCATTTGTGTACACCAACGTTAATCCTCTAAATATCGTCATGGTTGCCAATGTAGCGATAAACGGAGCCATTCTTCCTTTGGTAATCATCAGTCCATTCACCATACCCATGACACCACCGAGTGCTACCCCGATAATGATGGACAAGATTGGATCCAGACCGGACAACATCATGTTTGCCACAAAAGCACTGGATAAAGCCAGGATCGATCCAACTGACAGATCAATTCCACCCGTCAGGATAACAAACGTCATACCGAAGGCAATCAGTGCATTAATCGAGACTTGACGCAATAAATTCAAGATATTAAGCGGTTCCAAGAAACTTGGATTCAACACCGATACGATAAGAATAAGAATGATTAAGCCGAGCAGCGGTCCCAATTTTTGTATCACGCTTGAGAAACGGAACCCGCTTTTAGCCGTTTTGTTTTCCTGCATTGTTGTCATATCACTGTCCCCCTGTGGCCAATGTCATAATGTGTTCTTGTGTTGCTACTTCCCTTGCAACCTCGCCGCTGATGTGTCCTTCATGCACAACTGCGATCCGGTCGCTCATACCAAGCACTTCAGGTAGCTCCGACGAAACCATGATGATTGCAACCCCACGGTCTGTAAGTTCATTCATCAATTCATAGATTTCGCGCTTTGCTCCGACATCCACTCCGCGGGTGGGTTCATCCAGAATAAGTACGCTTGGACCAATACCAACCCATTTCGCGATAACCACCTTCTGCTGGTTACCCCCGGATAGATTCCTTGCCGCCGTCTCGGAGGATTGTGTTTTGATCTGAAGACGTTTGATCAATGTATCCACGAAATCTTGTTCTTTCGAAGCGGAGATGAAACCTTTGCTCGAGAAACTGAACAGATTCGTCAACGCCATATTCTCGCGAATGGAGAAGTCTAATACCAGCCCCTCATCCTTCCGGTCTTCGGTAATAAATCCAATTCCATGTTTCACTGCATCTGCCGGTTTACGAATGTTCGCTTTTTTGCCGCGAATGAAGATTTCACCGCTATCTAACGTATCCAAACCAAAGATTGTTCTCATAATCTCGGTTCGCCCAGAACCCATAAGTCCTGAGAAACCGAGAATTTCTCCCGCTCTCACCGTGAAGTTAATATTCTCGAACAACCCTTTGCTGCTGGCATTCCTTACTTCCAGAACAACTTCACCATAAGAAGGATTCCGGACAGGATAACGCTCGGTAAGTTCACGACCTACCATTTTCCGTACCACTTCATCAAAGCTTGTCTGTGGAATGGGCTGAGTGTCCACCGTTCTGCCGTCACGCATAATGGTAATCCGGTCACAGATCGTGAATATCTCCTCCATGCGGTGAGAAATGTACACGATGGATACTCCGTCCTTCTTCAGTGAGCTGATTACACCAAACAGTTTCTGTATCTCGCGCTCCGTAAGGGCGGCTGTTGGCTCGTCCATAATGATAACCTTGGCATCTGTCATAAGTGCTTTGGCGATTTCTATCATCTGCTGCTGCCCGACAGAGCATTCTCCCGCAGGACGTTCCAATGGGATGTCAACGGACAACTTTTCAAACTGCTCTTTGGCAAGCGCTTTCATCTGTCTCGTATTAAGCAGCCCCAAGGATGATGTCATTTCCTTACCAATAAAGAGATTATCCAACACTGTCATTTCAGGCCACACGTTTAGCTCCTGATGTATAAAGGTGATCCCTAACTTCTCTGCTTCCTTCGGACTTGCAAAATAGTTTTCTTCTCCGTCTATTCTGATGGTTCCCTGATCTCGCTCATGGAGACCAATCAGAATGTTCATCAGTGTGGATTTGCCGGCTCCATTCTCCCCCATTAAGGCATGAACCTCACCGTCTTTTAGTTCAAAATCCACTCCGCTCAGCACCTGATTGGTGCCAAACGCTTTATGAATGTTTTGCATCTGAATATGCATTACGCAACCTCCTTTTAACCGAAATGGACTCCCGATTGTAAAATGCAATTGGCATACGGTGTCGCTTCGCCTGTGCGGATGACCGCTTTCACCTGTCGAGTTAATACTTTGAATTGTTCGTGACTGACCGAAGCATCGATGGCTTCCTCACTGAACTTCTCCGTGATGAATTGCATAGCTGCAGGATTGCCTTCGTGAATTTCTTCTGCCACAATAATTTTCTCAATGACCATATCTTCTGCGATAAGCTCCACGACTTCCTGAAAACTGGGTGTTCCCAGTTTGAGGGCCAGATCGATTTTAACAACTCCGTCCGGTACGGGCAGACCTGCATCCGCAATCGCAATCATGTCCGTATGACCCAGATCAGACAGAATTTTGGAGATGTGACTATTCAACATGCCGTATCTTTTCATTACAAGCTCTCCTCTACTTCATCACGCGTTGGCATGCCGCCCTGCGCTCCGAACTTGGTGACTGACAACGATGCAGCCCGATTAGCGAAGCGTATACTCTCTTGCAACGGTTGACCTTCAGCCAAAGCAACTGCGAATGCGGCGTTGAACGTATCCCCTGCACCAGTCGTATCGACTGCCTGCACCTTATAAGTTGGGACTAGAATTTCCTCTGTGCCATCAAAATAACGAACCCCTTTACTGCCTTCCGTGATGAACAGTTTGTTCGCATATTGGCGCAATGCCTGTGCCGGACTCATACCGTGAAACAAAATCTCGGCCTCATGCTCATTTGGTGTGATATATGCAGCATTATCAATAACTTCTTGCGGCAATTTTCTCGCCGGAGCTGGATTAAGCAATAATGGTGTTCCGAACTCCGCACACATTGCACTGACATGAACAACAGTTTCCTCCGGGATTTCCTGCTGAATCAGTACGATATCTGCATTGCGGATCACTTCCGCTGCTTCATCGACGTATGCAGGAGTGACTTCGCGATTCGCCGCTTCAACCACTACGATACTATTATCACCTTCCGCCAGAATGATATGAGCCGTTCCACTTTCTAAATGTGTAACCGGTTTCACATTTTGCGTATTTACAGCATTTGTTCTGAAGTTCTCTAAAATATCTTTGCCAAAAGCATCGTCGCCTACCCGGCCGATCATCGCAACCTCAGCCCCCAGTCGTGCAGCAGCGACAGCCTGATTGGCTCCCTTACCGCCAGGGACCGTTTTGAAGCTGTCTCCGAGAACGGTTTCACCCGCCCCCGGCCGTCTTGACGAAGTAACAACCAGATCCATTGAACTGCTTCCAATTACACATATTTTAGCCATCTGATCTCACCTTTCTCGTAGTGCCTCGTTCGATGAAGCTTACGGGCAACTGTATGTTTTTGTTCTCTATTGCAGCTTGTTCCACAAGCTTGATAAGTAATCCCGCCGCTTCTCTTCCCATCTCGTATGCTGGCTGATGGATGGTGGACAATGCCGGCGATAACAGGCTGCTCATCGGTATATCATCGAAACCAATCACTTGGACATCATCAGGAATCTTCCTTCCAATTCGTGAGGCCTCATGCAGTACTGCCATGGCTGCGATATCATTACTAGCAATCACCCCATCTGTGTCCGCATACTTCCTGAATAATTCTTCAGCCCATATACCTGCCTCGTTAATTGAAAATGAGGTCGTCTGGATTACCCGGTAATCTAACCCAGCATCACGGATAATTTCTATCGCCCCTTCAAAGCGATCCTGAGCTGGTCTGATCTGTGACGGTCCTTGCATAACTGTGATCCGGCGACTGCCGCGTTGGATAATCTCCCTTGCAGCTAGTCTTCCACCTTCCCTGCCATCCGCATACACGGATGGACGATCCAGTGATGTTCTATCCAAAAACACGACAGGAATCTTCAGGTTTTTATATATTGAAGAATGAGGGTAGTTCGTTGAAGAGATTACACCGACCACATTGTTCTGGATAAACGTCTGAATGTAATCCTGCTCCTTCCGTTCATCCTCATCACTGTTTCCGAATATCAGTCTATAATCCTGCTCCTGCATCCCATCCTCTACACCGCGAGCCAACTGCGGAAAGTAGGGGTTGGCAATGTCCGGCAACAACAGGCCAATCAGTTTGGACTTGCGCTTATATAATGAGCGGGCCACTTCATTTGGCGAAAAGTTAAGTGCCTTCACAGCATCTTCCACTTTCTTGCGTGTATCCGCGTGAACATAACCTCTATCATTGATGACTCTGGATACAGTGGCAACAGATACGCCCGCCTGTTGAGCTACGTCTTTAATTGTTGTCATAAGTTGCTCTCCTCTATGTGTAACCGGTTACAGATATTAAATTATCATATTACTTTCGATTTGACAAGCGCTTTCATTCTGGAAATTTCTCCAAGTAAACATGAAAGTACATTGAAATTCATCAGTAACCTGGCTTCTTCCCTTCTTATTCAGTCTTCTCAGCTATATTAAGGAGTTAATTATCATTACAAATATTAGCGATATGTGATATGGTCAGTGAGGATATTAGATACATACATATGTGCATAAAATGTGAGGAGAAGATTGAAAGTGACAGACAGAAATACCCTTAAAAACCACAAACCGAGTAAATTTAGTGATCCCATTTTTGTCATGCTTATAGCGAGCCTTTGCTGCTTGTTATGGGGTAGTGCGTACCCGTCCATCAAACTTGGATATATCGCATTTAACATTCTGCCGGAAGACATTGCTTCCAAATACGTCTTTGCCGGATATCGATTCACACTGGCGGGCTTGCTACTATTACTATTGTCTCGTATCGTTCGAAAAGAAAAGCTGCAATTATCCAGGACTCAGTGGACAAGCCTTATCATGTTAGGGATATTGCAAACCGGTTTGCAGTATATGTTTTTCTACGTTGGCGTAGCTAATACGACGGGTGTCAAAGGTTCCATTATGAACGCAACGACGACCTTCTTCAGTGTTGTTCTGGCCCATTTCATCTATAAGAACGACAAATTAAGCAGAAATAAAATCGTTGGCTGCTTGCTCGGATTCGTTGGCGTCATTATCGTAAACTTCCATACCGATCTGCTTACTTTTTCCTTTTCATTTACAGGCGAAGGTTTCATTATTTTAGCAGCCCTTGTGTTTTCCGTTACAGCCCTTTACGCAAAACGTCTCACCGCGACCATCGACGTTCTAATCATTACAGGGGTTAGCCTGTTCATTGGTGGACTGGTGCTTACGCTGTTAGGTCTATCACTCGGCGGACGAGTCACTCATTTCACCCTGGAATCCACCAGTAATTTGATCTATTTGGCCTTGCTGTCATCCGTTGCATTTTGTCTATGGAATATGCTTCTTAAGTACAATAAGGTCGGAAGAGTATCTGTATACAACTTTCTTATCCCTGTGTTTGGTGCATTGTTATCAGCGTTATTCCTCGGTGAAACGATCTTGGAATTGAAGAATCTGGCCGCATTGTTGTTTGTATCCGTTGGCATCTACTTGGTTGATCGTGTACGTTCTGTACATAGCGCCGATAACACACCAATAAAATAACTAATAGTGTATCTTATTCACATTAAAAAAAGCCGCTAATTAGCGGCTTTTGTTTGTTTATACAGTCCCATGAATATTCAATTCTCTGGATTATACCACTTAATATATACTCGTAAAGTCAATCAAGTCCTCTTCTTCCTCATAGTTAAATACAATGGCGTGATTACCCAAATGATATACCATCTCATAACCACCTACGACTTCATTGTAATATTCTGAGGACGGTTTCCCCATCCATATTCTCACATTCCATGGCGAAAGATTTTGCTTCTCATTGTACAGGTCAAAAACGGCAATACGTGATTTATTGGTAAGCTCGTGCATATATGAATCGAATCCAACGCCGAATTTAGAGTAATAATAGAACGCTCCCCATTCTTCGTTAGAACGAGAATTGGGTTTCCCCAGCTTTTTTTGTGCATTTTGAAGCGTCATGCCAATCTTGATGTCCGTTCGCCCAGGCAATGCACCCTTTAATGCAGCGTCCTTCAGGCTTTTCAGGTAAGCACGATCGCCAACACCCGAGTTCGGCCAATCTCTTGTACGAAGGTTGCGCGTATCTTCCAACCGCATTTCCAATTTGTTCACATTCAGCTTAAACGTATTAACCCCATAGACGAATTGAAGGTTGTTGTAATTTTTGAACTGCACTCGGGCACCTGTAAGAGTACGAATTCCACCATCTCTGATCGCGGAGTATGCATCGTCAATTTTTTTCCCCTTATTATCGACATATGTGACACGGCGCAATTCCCCGGAACGAACGATATACGTTTTCACTTCATTGAAATTAGAAGTTCCCCAGTCCGTGATCATCAGCATATCTGGTGTACTCGCCTCTTTGCCTTTCACAACGAAGTTCCAGGTTTGAGGCAAAATAATCGTATTCAGATCCAGTTTTGCTGCTTGCACTGTTCCGTATGCTGCACCTTTTTTCAGCAAGGCCGCCCGATAGGTTCCAGTGTAACTTTTATCTCCTTTTTTGTTTTTCGTCCAACCATTTTCCTCGGTCAGCGTGCTCTTCTGTTCATCATAAGCAAAAATATAAACCGTGTATGCCGTTTGCTTGGCATCACGAAGCGTAAATGAAAGCCGGCTCATACTTTCCAGCTGTTTAGCTGAGATTTGCTCTCCTTTGGCAGCGGCATTGGGCGGCAGCAGGAGCAATGCGCTCAGAACATAGCTGATTAAGGTAAGTAAGGCAAGTGAAGCCCATTTTGCTTTGTATTTAGGGTGTATCATTGATGACTCTCCTCTGAGTAATAAAATAAACATCTAAAATCTCATTTCTAATTTTTAATTGTGCATAATCTCAACATTTTAATAAGTCTTGCTAGAGTGTACTTTTGATCAAACTATGTAATTAATATAGGTTTATGTTCAATAAGCATATCCTCCTACTAGTACTATTTTCCTAAGAATGATAACATACCCTTTCTAATAAAGAAATATATATCAATCTATTTTTTGTTATTAATCCATATAACATAAAAAAGCCGCTGATTAGCGGCTCTTCTTCCATATTCGAAAACGATATAATTTATAGACAGGAGTATATCACATTGCGTAAGCGTCGTTGAACATATCCTTCCTGACTGTTCAGCAAATGCTGGGCATACATGACCGTAAGCTCTGAATCCGGATCAATAATAGCCATACAACCAGCAGCACCACTCCATCCAAATTCACCAAGCGGGCTCAGCGAACCACTGCGTGCTTTCGAGATATGTGTACGGACACCTAGTCCATAGCCGTATCCATACATATGATCCCAGGAATAATCACCGCGAGTCATCTCGTTCAGATGATCCGTTCGCATCAGTTCCACTGAAGCTTGTGACAAAATGCGCACACCTTCAGGACTCGTACCACGTCCAGTAAGCGCGTTCAGAAACCGTGCATAATCGCTGACGGTTGATAACAACCCAGCGCCACCGCTCTCCAGCTCGGTACCTACACGGAATCCATTCCCATCCATACGTACAGCCTTTTCAAGTTCGTCATTGTATGCATATTGCGGAATAAGGCGTTTCTGCTGCTCATCGTTCAGATTGAACGTTGTGTCGTTCATACCAAGTGGTCCGGTGATTTCGTCCCGGAGATACGCACCAAAGCTTTTACCACTGACGACTTCCACCAAGGCTCCGAGCACATCATGGCACATGCTGTAATTCCAATGTGTTCCTGGCTCAAACAAAAGCGGTTCCTTCGCTAGCGCTTTCGCGAATTCACGTGTTGGCAATGTTCCGTGGGTGTTTTTTACGGCTTCCTGAATACTTGGACTACCTACGTCATAGGAGAATCCGGCGGTCATGGTGAACAAATCGCGTACGGTAATGGCTCTTGTCGCCTTTTCCAGTCGAACCTCTCCGTTTACCATCGTTTTCTTCACCGTCATATCGGCATATTCGGGCAAATAATCGGAAAGTGGATCACTTAGCAGTATTTCACCTTTCTCCACTAGTTGCAGTCCTGCCACACAGGTCATGATTTTGGTCATGGAGTATAGATTGAAGATTGCTCCATCGCTAATAGGCGTTTTGTCCTCCAGATTGGCGTAACCATTACGGTAATGGAAAACAGTATCATTTCGATGCATCACCAATACCTCTGCCCACGGTATACGCCAGGATGTCATGCGGTCAATAAATGTAGCAAGTGGTTTAAAGTCCATTTTTTCCCGTCCTTCTATGTAAAATCGTTTATCATTTTGCGATGTGGTCCATGTTCACTCCACAATCCACATAGTAATAATATACGACCTTTTACAACGATTGACCACCTTCTATATCCTCTCTTTTGTGCAACTACCATACACAGTCCTCTGTGTTACAAAGCTTCGCATGAATAAGCCGATCCCCTAAAGGATCAGCTTAATTTTGAACTTTTAGACCTCGCCGCGTCTGTTTTCAACCGATTTCATACGGTTTTGATCATCTGGTACACGGTCAACACTGAACTCTTGGCCAGCTTCAACCTCACCATGACCTGAGATATTTCGGGAAAAATGAGTGAATTGCTTTTTTTGCTCATCCAGCTCGTGTTTTTGCTTCAGAAGCTCTTGCGGGTCCTGATTTGTCACTATACTAACCTCCCATTAATGAAACCATATTATTTGTTCGCACTACAGAAGTTTTCCATAAGTGAACTGTAGTTATGCATGAGGTTCAGAATCCCTACATAAAATGAGCTCAAGCTTCCATTAGCAATCAATAAGTGAAAGAGCATGTTTAGCCGTTTCACTATGGAGAGGGTGCTTGTTCAGACCTGTGCACATCGATTACAGAGGAGAGAACAACTAATGAAACGTCTGCTCTTATCCTATCCGCTTAGCGTAAATACTCCCGTATATAAAGATAATCCCCCAGTTGAGATCCAGCAGCAATCAAGCATAGCTCAAGGGGACCCGTATAACCAATTTATCATCACATCCCTCAACCATAGCGGCACTCATATTGATGGGCCTTGGCACTTTAATCCCAAAGGCAAAAAACTGAGTGAGCTTCCATTAGACGATTTTATTTTCTCTCATCCTACGATCCTCGACATTCCCAAAAGTGATGACGAATTGATTACCAAAGCCGACCTGGAGCCCTATGAGCACCTGATTGCAGGCTCTGATTTGCTGCTCATACGTACAGGTTTTGGGAAGCTTCGTTCCTCAGACCCTGTTCGTTATAGTGATCATAACCCTGGGTTTGCCGCATCAGCTGCCAGTTACCTCATGGTGTTTGATTCACTACGAGCAATCGGCATGGATATGATCTCTGCGGGCTCTTCACTTCATGAGGATGAAGCTATCGCTTTTCATCAGAAGATCCTGGGAAAAGATCGTGTGGATGGCAAATTCATTCTAGTCATAGAGGATATGAATTTAAACCAGGATTTATCAGATATCGGTGTTGTTTATGCTGTGCCTTTGTTTGTTGAAGGGGTTGACAGCAGTTTCAGTACCATTTTCACTGAAAAATGTTAGCTGGAGCAGCCCGAAGTATTCATAAACAATATGTAGTGTATACCAAAAAAACGCGCCAAGAGATCCTCTCTGGCGCGTTTTTTTATAGTGATTACGTTGTTAGTGAATATCTTTCTTTTTGAAATTGCCACCTCTTACTTCAGCTACATCGTATACAACTACAAAAGCAGATGGGTCAATTTCATGAATAATATCTTTAATTTTACTCTCTTCCATCCGGTTAATGACACAAGTAATTTCCTTGAATTGTTCATTAGAATATCCACCGTACGCCTCGGTGTACGTTGCACCACGACCTAGACGGTCACGAATGGTTTCAACCATAATTTCAGGTTGATTCGTAATAATTTTAAATGTTTTGGAACCGCTCAAGCCCTCTTCAACAATATGTATTACTTTGGAAGCAATAAAATACGCAAGTCCTGACAAAATCGCTCCTTGCAGACCGAACACGGTAGAAACGACAATAAAGACAAACATGTTCAGGAACAGGATGAGATCACTGGTTCCAAAAGGTACTTTGCGTGAAAGAAGTACAGCCAGCATATCTATGCCATCCAATGCTCCGCCATTACGCAATGCAAGTCCCATACCAAAACCGATGATAATCCCGCCGACAACCGTAACGAGCAACGTATCGCCTTCGATGATGGTTGGTACATGGTGCATCAGACTGGTGCTGATCGCCAGTGAAGCAATACCGATGATCGAATATAACGCAAAGCTTTTACCAATCTGCTTGTACCCGAGCCACACAAACGGAATGTTAATAATCCCGATGAGCATCCCCAGTGGTAATCCGAACAGCTGTGATCCTACGATACTCAGACCTGTGACACCGCCATCTGAGACATTATTCGGAATCAATATGGCTTCCAGGCCATATGCCGTTATAAATCCCCCAATGATAATCAATAATACTTTGGAGAGGATCTTTAACTTGTTTGACTTTTGTTTTCTGTTTTGATGCATTCCATTTCCCCCTTGATGAACAACCGATAAAAAACAGTCTATAATAAAAATCACTGTTTTGGCAAATAGATCGGCATTGGTATGTGTAATATCATTGCCCGATGAACGTACGGTACGACGAAATTTTATGCTCAAGCATCTCATCGGCTGTGTTAAGTATGTGCATCTGTTTTTGAATTGACTCTTTATGCTCCTCCAGCAACTTCAAGCGATCTGCCGCTGTATGCTCCCCTTCCTGGAATAAGGATGCATACTTCTTAATGGTAGCAATGGGCATCTGGGTCTCTTTTAGTTTGATCACAAATTGAAGCCATTTCAGGTGGGACTCGTTGTATCGCCTGTCTCCACTGGCATCTCGGAGTGGAGTTACAATCTGTTCTTTCTCATAATAACGCAGCGTATGTGCACTGATATGGAGTAAATCTGCCACTTCACCAATGGTGTGCATGGTTAACCTCCCTTCTATATTCGAGCTTGACTTAGAGTAAGCTCTAATCAGTATAATCAACTCGTGCTCACATCACAATAAAAAATGAAATCAGATCCAGGAGGAATTCCCATGAAATACACAGTGATTACCGGTGCCAGTTCAGGTATTGGATATGAAGCGGCATTAGCTTTTGCAGCTCGTGGCAAAAATATGATCCTGGCTGCACGCAGAACCGATGAATTGGACAAGTTAAAAGGAAAAGTGGCTGAAATCAATCCTGATCTGGATGTTGTCATTCGTACAGTGGATCTATCCATTGGCACTAATGTGCATGAATTCTATGAAAGTCTTAAGGATTATTCCATTGAGACGTGGATTAACAACGCCGGATTCGGGAATTTTGCTTCCGTTGGAGAACAACACCTGCCCAAAATTGAGCAGATGCTTCATCTAAATATAGAAGCTCTTACGATTCTTTCCTCCCTGTATGTACGTGATTATGCAGATGTCGATGGCACACAGATCATTAATATTTCCTCTGGTGGAGGATATACCATTGTAGCCGATGCAGTAACTTACTGTGCAACCAAGTTCTATGTAAGTGCTTTTACAGAAGGGCTTGCGCAGGAGTTGAAAGGCAAGAATGCAGCAATGCAAGCCAAAGTGCTCGCCCCTGCTGCAACCGAGACGGAATTTGCTAAACATTCCTTTAATGTAGACGAGTTTGAATATGAGGGCAGAGTTCCTAAATTCCATACGGCGGAACAAATGGCTGGTTTTCTGCTGGAGCTGTATGACAGTGAGAGTGTAGTCGGCATTGTGGATGGCTTGACGTATGATTTTGAACTAAGAGAACCGATCTTTCCATACGCAGCCAGAGCAGCCTCGAAACCACAAAATTAACCCGAAGCTGAAGTTTAAACCGAGTCGCCTGAATACATTTAGACATCACCTAACCTTACTGATAGACATCGAAGATAAACATCATTACATCTAATCATTAAAACATCATTGGACGTTAAAAAGGGAACCTGTCTCCAGGCTCCCTTCTTTTTTATAATCACTTCTATATTAATACCTTCTATATATAATGAAAGCTTATGCCAGCCTCATTTTGAAATCCTGATATCCGAATTCGCGAACAACTTCGCAATCGCCGTCTTTTCTTTTGACTGCAATCGCTGGAAGTGGCATGCCGTTAAACGTGTTGGTTTTCACCATGGAGTAAATCGCCATGTCCTCAAATACCAGACGGTCACCTTCTTGCAAAGGCTGATCGAATGAATAATCCCCAATCACGTCCCCAGACAGACAGGTTTGTCCACCTAGGCGATACAGATGGGCTTTCTCGCCCACTTCTCCCGAACCGATCAGCGGCGGACGATATGGCATTTCCAGCACATCCGGCATATGGCATGTAGCTGATGTATCCAGAATGGCGATGTCCATACCGTTCTTATGGAAGTCCAGCACAGAAGTCACCAGATAACCCGCGTTCAGCGCAACAGCTTCTCCCGGTTCCAGATATACTTCCAGGCCATAATCATTCTGCATACGCTTGATGCAAGCTTCCAACCTTGGAATGTCATAATCTTCACGCGTGATATGGTGTCCACCACCGAAGTTGATCCATTCCATTTGCGGTAACCATTGTCCAAACTTCTCAACAACTGCGTTCAACGTAGTCTCCAGATCATCGGAATTTTGCTGACACAGTGTGTGGAAGTGCAGTCCGGAGACACCTTCCAACAGATCTGCTTGGAAATCCTCTTGTTTCGCGCCAAAACGCGAACCCGGAGAACACGGATCGTAGATCTCGTGCCCTTCTTGGGTAGAGCATTCAGGATTGACGCGCAAGCCGACCTTACGGCCAGCCTGAAGCGCCTTATCCTTGAATTTGGCAAGCTGTGAAAAAGAATTAAAAATAATATGGTCGCAGATAGAGATAATCTCGTCGATCTCTTCTGCGCGGTATGCCGGAGCAAAGACATGGTTCTCTTTGCCCATTTCCTCGTGGCCCAGGCGTGCTTCATATAGACCGCTCGCCGTAGCACCGCTCAGGTATTCTCCAATCAGCGGATACATCGCAGTCATGGAGAATGCTTTTTGAGCGAGCACGATTTTGGCACCTGTACGCTGCATAACACCGTTCAGGATTTTCAGGTTTCTCTCGATAAGCCCCTCGTCAACAACAAAACATGGTGTCGGTAATTGCTCGAACCGCATTTTAACGAACAAGCTCCGATTCTTTAACTTCTTCTGGCAGCTCATCAACCAGTACCGGGTTGAAGTCTTCTACCCATGGGAGACCCCATTTGTTCAACTCTTCCATGAATGGATCCGGGTTGAATTCTTCTACATTGTATACGCCTGGTTTGTTCCATTTGCCTGTCATGACCATTGCTGCACCAATCATAGCTGGAACGCCTGTTGTGTAAGAGATCGCTTGGGAACCCACTTCTTTGTAGCACTCTTGGTGATCACAGATATTGTAAACATAATATGTTTTATCTTGACCATCTTTTTTACCTTTGAAAATACAACCGATGTTTGTTTTACCTACAGTACGTGGTCCAAGGGATGCTGGATCAGGCAGCACTGCTTTCAGGAATTGCAGTGGAATAATTTGTTTACCTTCATATTCAATAGGCTCGATTGAAGTCATGCCTACATTTTCAAGAGCTTTCAAGTGAGTCAGGTAGCTTTGACCAAATGTCATGAAGAAACGGATACGTTTCAGACCTGGCATGTTTTTTGCCAAAGATTCCAATTCCTCATGGTACAACAGATACATGTCTTTTTCGCCTACTTCTTTGAAATCGTAGACACGTTTGATTTCCATCGGTTTCGTTTCGATCCATTCACCATTTTCCCAATATCTTCCGTTCGCAGAAACTTCGCGAATGTTGATCTCAGGGTTGAAGTTCGTTGCGAACGGATAACCGTGGTCGCCACCATTGCAGTCCAAAATGTCGATGTACTCAATTTCGTCGAAGTAATGCTTCAGGGCATAAGCGGAGAATACGCCAGTCACACCAGGGTCAAATCCACTTCCGAGCAAAGCAGTAATGCCTGCTTGTTCAAAACGCTCTTTGTAATCCCATTGCCAGCTGTATTCAAACTTCGCTGTATCATGTGGCTCATAGTTTGCTGTGTCCATGTAATTTGTTTTCGTTGCAAGGCAAGCATCCATGATGGTCAGATCTTGATACGGCAAAGCGAGGTTCATCACGATATCCGGTTTAACTTCGTTGATCAGAGCGATCAGTTCGTCAACATTATCAGCATCTACTTGTGCTGTCGTAATTTTTGTTTTTCCGCCGTCCAGCTTGGCTTTGAGTTCATCACATTTGGATTTTGTACGACTCGCGATGCAGATTTCCTCAAAAACTTCGCTGTTTTGAACGCATTTGTGTACTGCCACGGAAGCAACGCCGCCGGCGCCGATGATTAGTGCTTTTCCCATTTTACATTCTCCTATCCCAATGTGTATTTTTTTTATTGGTTTAATTTGGTTAATACCGTGACAACAAAAAAAGCAAGGTGAAAAATGCCCGCAATCGCGCATCATCACACTTGCTTATCGATATACATCATAAAAAAGACGTGAAGTCTCCATGACCAAAAAAGTTCACAAGAACTCCTTGGCGGAAAGCTCCTTCATGTATATCAATATTGGATCAGAGTCTATATAGCAAATAATTCGCCTTTACCACTCTTATTGACCGTTTCACAAGTTGATGTGCAATTGCACTGGTTGTAAAGTAACCAACTTATAAAATTTGAGCTTTGAACTCAATCAATAAAGCAACGTAAGTTGCCAATCGGCGTTTGACCCGGCTGTCCGTATGGCCTTAACTTCCTGATGAAGTGGTCAAAATTATCTGCTGGAAAGCTCTAATTCATATTGATAAATCAACTTCCCAAAATCACAGGTCTTACACTATCAGACGTTGAAAAAAAAATCAAGCAATTATCAAAAAATATTTTTTTGTCCGGATAACGACTAGGAATGAAATTGATATCCTTCGAAAACTTTTAACCCTTCTGCGCCCAGTAATCGCCCTGTTACTTCAGGCTTTTGAGGACTTTTCTCAAACACTTCTTCACACGCGATCATGATGTTGCCACCAGCAATTTCAGCTAGTTGATCATGGGATACGCTATATACCAGCCTTCCCAGATTTGACCAAACCATAGCACCGGCACACATTACACACGGTTCACAACTTGTATACAGAGTGTACTCGCTCAGGTCAAACACATGATGTTCAGAACAATATTTTCGGATAAGCCCAATTTCTGCATGATGCGTAGGATCACAAAAAGTGTTGATTTTATTTTCCCCAATCATGACCACTTCTCCATTTTTCACCAGAATGGCCCCGAATGGTTCGTTTCCTTCTTTGCGTGCTTGCAGAGCAATCTCAATGGCTTTATGCATAAAAAGTTCATCTTTATTCATATCGTTTACCTCCAGAACAAAATGATGTACTCAAATACATCTTTGCTTTTAATCATTGATCAATGACACGACTGACCTTTATTCATTCCATTCTATCACTATTACAAATAAAGAGTATGACGAAAATTCGTCATACTCCAGTGAGTCAACCTACGTTAATCTATTAAAATTTTACGGGCAACGATGCCAATCCTTGTGATGACAAAGCGGAGTGCCAATGAATCTCTTCCTGGGGAACACTGAGCTGAAGATCCGGCAGTCGACGTAAAAGCGTCGTAAACGCCACGTCACCCTCCACACGAGCAAGTGGAGCGCCGAGACACATATGGATGCCGTGTCCAAAGGCCAAATGCCGTTTTATTTTGCGTTCAATATCCAACTCTTCGGGGTCACTGAACTGCCGCTCATCCCGATTCGCTGATTTCAACAGAGGAATCACAACATCTCCTTTATGAATCAATTGTCCATCCAGTTCCGTGTCCTGCGTTGCATAACGAGGACCTGAAGAAGTGGCGGGTCCATTATATCGTAACAACTCCTCCACCGCAGAAGGAACCAGATTCAGATCTTGTTTAAGTTGTTCCAGTTGTTCGGAATGTGTCAGAAGAAGATAAGCGCCGGTTGCAATCAGATTGGAAGTTGTCTCATGTCCAGCAAATATCAATAATGTGATCATGGATATTAATTCATCCTCATTCAGTCGATCACCCTCCTCCTCAATCGCAATTAATTGACTGATGAGGTCATCTGAAGGTTCTACTCGTTTGTTCGTCACAAGTTGTGCAGTGTACTCTGCGAATGATCGCAAATGTTGCGCTACTGCAGGGTCCTGTTTACCAAAACCAAGGCCTTTTGCAATGGCTTCAGACCACACGTGGATCTGAGGTCGATCTTCCTGTGGTATACCCAGCATCTCGGAAATAACGTTGATTGGAAATGGATAGGCATAGTCTTTTACAAGATCCATCTCTCCTTTTTCTTCAAATTGATCAATTAATTCATCGGCAATTTCCTGGACACGCGGACGCAGGCTTTCCATATATCTTGGAGTGAATGCTTTGGACACTAAATTTCGCAGTCTTCGATGATCCGGTTCATCCACAAAGAGCATCGACTTTCCGGTAAAAAAAGTTTGAGGTTCCGATGAACCAAGCTCACCTGAGAGATTTTTTCGAATATCATTGCCACGATTAATAGCGTTCATATCGACCGTAAATCGAGCATGATCTTTCAACACTTCCATGGCGACGTCCATCCGAGTTACAATCCAGGTTTGCCCTTCTCCACCCATCGGATTAGGAATAGGGACAACGGAGCCTTTGGAACGCATCTGTGCAAACATGGCAAATGGATCTTTACTATTTTCTTCGCTAAACAAATTAAATTGTGCTTTCTCTGAGGATTGGTTATTCGAGTTAGTCATATAAATCTTCCTTTCGAAGTGAAGTTATTCAAATCTATGGAAATATATGTTCATTTCAATTATATACTACCCGTATATTTTATTTCAAATACCATAGTTTAAACATCACAAAATAACGGTTATAACAACAATTAATAGATGTACTAATAGTACATTAATTATAAATGCATATACTTGAAGCATAAAAAAAGAGGTCGGCTTTGAGCCAACCCCCATATTAATCACGTTACTTTACCAGTTCTAAATACCACCAACAGGCTTGGGTCAGTCTATTGGCTTCGGTATGAAATGCACTGGACTTGTCCTCTTTGTGAAACGCTTGAAGCACTGCTTCGATCACAGGAATATTTATATCCTCTCTAGCTTGTAATAGCGTTAAAAGCCCCTTCGAGAGTTGCTTCAATGAAGCAGATTCCTTGGATTTTTGAACACGCTTGTTGAACTCATCAAAATCTTTCAATAGATTATCGATGTCCAGATCCGTATTATGGTTACGCTCATCGGCATTCAGGAAATAGAGAGACTGAAAGTCGAAAATATGTTCATTTCTCTGGTGCATCGTTCTTAGGATCACTTCAATGTACGTTAATACTTTTGGAACAACTTCGCTCCATACTGGTTTTTGCGTATTTAGACTTCTCGAGGTGTTGGCAATCTGATGTAATATGCCGTAGCACAAGATCGCCCCTTCGTTGGCATATAAGCTAATGTCGTTCCCGTACACCTGAATCAAGCGTGTAGACAGCCAGTTTAGATGCACTTTAGCCAGTTTCGCTGAGTTGATCTCTCCGGCGTAAAAACCAGTCCAATACAATTCCCACACTCGCTCTTTGTCAGGTCCAGACATGGGAATGGCAATCTGATCAACAAGCAAGTCATAATCCGATGTATAGTGATTCTGTTCAAGTTGTTTGCGAATGAAAACATCCTCTTGCATACGTTGATCCATAATCGAATATAAACAATCTTCTTTGGAACTGAAGAATTTGTAAAATGTGCCTTTGGATACACCTGATTGATCCAGGATCATCTGGATTGTTGTATTTGCATAGCTATGCTCCAAAAATAGTGCAAGTGCTGTTTCCAATAAACTTTGTTTACGACTACTCATATCTCGTTATCGCCCCAAGTTTTTCTATTGATTTTAACATTCATTCCTCAGGAGTTGAAGCATTGATTCGCAGGATAACCGTCATATAAAATAATTGCACAATGAGTAAATTTGCACAATGAGCAACTTGTTGTTATGATAAATCCCACAGAGCGCATACTTATGCTTACGAGTATGTTCTTCATTAAACGACTTTAACCATTGTCATTGGTGTTGGAGGTGAACGCATAAGCGGAAAATAATGATCAAACGAAACTTGCGACACTTGAAGAAAGAAGCAACTGAAAAAGCCCTTGCGGGTACTGCATTTGAACTGACTCTTGAACATGGGCTTGATGGCTTTACGGTCGAAGATATCGTGCATCAGGTGGGATGTTCACGCAGAACATTTGCGAACTACTTCACATGTAAAGAAGAAGCTGTTGCAAGAGGAGCAATATCTGTTCAGAATACAACAGAACTCGAAGAGTTACTTACCCAAATGCCTGAACATGCCTCCTTGCTTGACGTACTTTATAACCTGATCAAGATGCAACTTACAACAGAACTAATAGGAAGGCTTCATCAGCTACTCTCGCTATCCCAGACCTATCCCGTGCTTGAACCGCATTACCTTGGAGCTATGCACCGGATGCAGACGCAGGCACAAGATACCTTATTAGACTTATCCAACGGGAAGTATGACGAGATCTATACTTATCTTCTAATTAACGCACTATATGGAACGATACTGCCATTAATTGACGGAAGACTCAATGTGCTGCTGCCCGGACAAGTCATTACTGAAGATACCAAGCCCGGTGCTATCACCTTCGATCAATTTTTGGAAACGACGTTTAGTCATTTGCGGGCAGGATTCGAACATGCCAACCATCCACATTCATCATAGAGGGAGTGTAAAATAGATAAATGTCTACATTATTATACAGAGTGGGGAAAACCGCTTTTAGCAAACCTGCAACCTTCATCATTGGCTGGGTATTAATTCTGGGAATTGTCATCTCCATGATCAGTATCAATGGCATTCACATCAGTTCTGAAATGAAGATTGAAGGCACAGAGTCGCAGAAGGTTCTGGATCAATTGGCCAAAGAACTGCCAGCCGCCTCCGGCGGTCAAGGAAGTGTTGTGTTCAAGGCACCGGACAATGAACGTCTGGATACGCCTGAACGTTTGGCTGCCATAATGAAAGGTGTTAATGAAGTTTACGGATTAGATAAAGTCATTAATCCTGCGGACTATGCAGCTGAAGTGGCTAATTCAGGTGCTACGGCGGAAATGGCTCAGAATGCTCAGGCTGCGGGTGCGGCTCAATCCGCAACAACCACGTCTCCTCCCTACGGACCTTTGATGGTGGATGGTGTTCCTGTACCTGGTATGCTGATCTCTTCAGACGGCAGTATCGCACTGTTCCAGTTCCAATTTACAATCGAGCAATCTGCCATCACGCAAGATGTATTTGATTCCGTGATTCAATCCGTTATGACGGTAGAGAACGGAACCAACATTACGGTCTTGCCAGGCGAGACGCTCAAAGCCGTATCGATTGGGGTCGGCTCCGCAGAGATTGTCGGACTGGTCATTGCTATCATCGTATTGCTGATCACACTTGGCTCCGTCGTTGCGGCAGGTCTGCCTCTGATCACTGCACTACTGGGTGTTGCGATCGGAGTAGGTGGAGCATTCTCAATCTCCAAATTCATCGAAATGCCAAGTGTCACTTCCGTACTGGCTCTCATGGTTGGATTGGCTGTTGGAATCGATTACGCCCTCTTCATTGTTAATCGCCAACGTCGAATGATCATTGATCAAGGCTTGAGCGCAAAAGAAGCAACAGCCAGAGCCATCGGCACATCAGGCAGCGCAGTGTTTTTTGCCGGATTAACGGTCATTATTGCACTGTGCGGTATGCTTGTCATCGGTCTCACATTCTTGTCTACGATGGCTTTGGTCGCAGCTGCCACCGTACTCATCAATGTATTCGTTGCTTTAACCCTGTTGCCAGCTTTACTGGGATTGGTGGGCGAACGGATCTGTTCCGCCAAAGCTCGTGAGAAAAGCACGAAACATCCTAAAGCCTCTAGCCACGGAGTTGCGGACAGATGGGTGAAATTCGTTATCAAAAATCGTTGGGTGACCATTATCGCCATCATCGTCATTCTTGGTTTTGCGGCGACACCGATCGCGAAAATGGAAATGGGCATCCCTGGCGCTTCCTCAGCCAATCTGGATACGGACGCAAGACAGAGCTATGATGCGATCTCGGAAGGCTTCGGAGAAGGATTCAACGGACCGCTTATTCTGGTTGCAGAGCCTAAGCAATCTTCTGCGAAAGTCACGCCAGAACTGTTGGGTGGCCTGATGATGGAGCTTCAAGGCCAAAACAACGTGGCACAGGTTACACCGCTCGGAATGACAGAGGATTTGGCTATCTTTAGTCTCATTCCTAAAACGGGTCCTAACGATACGCTCACTAAAACACTGGTCAATGATCTGCGCTCGGCTGATTCGAGTATCGCACAGACCTATGATGTGAAGCTTGGTGTTACCGGACTTACAGCGGTTAACATCGATATGTCAGCCAAACTGGCGCAGGTGTTCCCTATTTATGTAGGTATTATCATCCTGCTGTCACTGATCATCCTGTTACTCGTATTCCGTTCGATCATCGTTCCAATTAAAGCAACGATTGGCTTCCTGCTTAGTATCCTGGCTACATTCGGGATCACAACGGCTGTATTCCAATGGGGCTGGCTTCATTCGCTCTTTGGTTTCGATACCGGCGGACCGTTGCTGAGCTTTATGCCGATCATCGTGACAGGTATCCTGTATGGCCTCGCGATGGACTATCAGGTCTTCCTGGTTAGCTCCATGCGGGAATCCTATGTTCACGGTCATCGCGGCACTGAATCCGTCGTTCATGGGTACAACCAGGTCAGTCGCGTGGTCGTTGCCGCAGCAGTGATCATGGTCTCTGTATTCGCAGGGTTCATCTTCACCGATGATGTCATGATCAAGCAGATTGGTTTCACCTTGGCGGTGGGCATCCTAATCGATGCTTTCATCATCCGTATGGGCTTGGTCCCTGCCATCATGGCTATCTTTGGTGACAAAGCTTGGGCACTTCCGAAATGGCTGGATCGTATCCTGCCAAACCTGGATGTGGAGGGTGAGAAGCTAATCGCTACCCTTCATGCTGAAGAGCAAGCCAACACCAAGTCTGGATTAAAATAATCAGTCCACAACAATGGTAATAGTCACACCACGGCGACTCATTACGACTACATGCACCAATACAAAGACCTCCTCTGTTTTTATAAACAGGAGGTCTTTTTACTTCCCCGCATTTATGCGGTAATTTCTTCGATATGAACAGTACTTCTTGCAGATTTAGAAGCATTAACAAACGCGGCAAATAACTTTTGACTATAGTCATCTACGTTGTAGCTGTACTCCGGATGCCATTGTACCGCCAAAGCAAATGTCTGGTTCGGCATGACCACGGATTCGACGAGTCCGTCTTCAGCAATTGCCACGGCCATTAATTTATCCGATAACTGCTTGATCCCCTGATGATGATAACTGTTCACTTTTATCGTATCGGTTTGCAACATATCGTATAGGATATTATTCTTCTCAATATGTACATCATGTACAAGATTCGAATACGGCGGACTTTGCTTATGCTGGACGATCTTGTTCCCCTGAAGTTGAAGGCTAGTCGGAATGTCTTGATACAATGTTCCACCCAAAACAACGTTAAATAATTGTAGTCCCCGGCATATGCCAAAGGCAGGCTTATCAAGCTCAATTACATTCTGTAATAATATTGACTCCATGATATCGCGTTCAATACATAACTCTCCACAGGTAACCTCTACATACTCATCATATAGCTCAGGATTAAGATCATGTCCCCCGGTGAACAGGAACCCATCGAACGCATTAGCCAACGTTGCAATAATCTCGGTATCCGTTGTCAAAGGCAGCATAATTGGAATCCCGCCGGCTTCCTCTATTGCGTTCATATAATTCGGAAGCATCCAGTAACTTTTTTTGTCGGTATCGTACAAAGGCAGAACACCGATCATCGGCTTTTTCATGGGTTCCCCCTCCTATCTTTTCATTCATTTTATCAGATCTCTTCCTATACAAATCCACTGAATTATTGCATTATCCTACCTCTATTGTCTGCGAACGCGTCTCATCCGGAATGCTAGAAAGGATATGTTGAGGATGAGTGATCACATTCCTACTCCTCTCTCTTAGCTAAGCACAAAAAGACGCTCCCTTTGGGGGAACGCCTTTTGCTTAACACGTTTCGTTTCACGCTTACTTACCTCTACTCTAGAGCTTAAACCGACGAACCAATTCTTGCATATTCTCAGCTGTTTTGGATAGCTGTGCAGATGAAGCGGATATCTCCTGCATCGCCGCCATTTGCTCTTGGGCTGCTGCTGAAGTTGTCTGCGCGCTTTCAGCCGACACTTTAGAGATATGACTCATCGCAGCAACGGTAGCCGAGACTTCTTCCGTACTGGCTGACAACTGTTCGGAGACAGCGGATATATCCTGAATTTGATCCACGATATGAGTTGTATATTGTTCAATATTAGATATGGTTGCAGAAGCTTCTTGGCTGATCCGCATTCCCTCACCAACCTGATTGCGAACTTTATCATTCATAAGAGACGTGGATTTGGCAATCAGATCGAGCATTTTGCCAATGGTAGCGCCAATGTCGTCCGCACTCTGTTTGGATTGCATGGATAACGTGCGCACCTCACCAGCAACAACAGCAAAGCCTTTACCGTGTTCTCCTGCTCTTGATGCTTCAATAGAGGCATTCAGTGACAGAAGGTTGGTTTGCCGAGAGATATCCGCAATCGCTTCATTCATTCGATTGGCTTCGGTGGACAGACTGGACAGCTCATTAATCAATGCCGAGGTTTCTTCAACAGCTCCAAGAATATGTTCCATTTGTTCTCCGACCTGGTTAATGGTTTTCCCGCCATTAGCAACAGCGCGCTCCGTCTCTTCAGCGGAATCAACGATGGCACTCGCAGATTCTGCAATTGTACTGATGCCTCTCGCCATCTCTTCTACGGCATTCGCGGTTTGTTCGGAATTTTCCGCTCCAACGATAGCTGACTCCGCAGTCTGGTGCATGGTTTCCGCCACATGTTGAACCGATTGGGTGGTTTGTTCTGTACTCTCCTGAATCATCTGGGAAGAGTGACTTAACAACGATGATGTCTGATGAAGTTCGGCAACCACCGATTGAAGGGAAATGGTCATCTGGTCGAAATCATTGGCCAATATTCCAAATTCATTTTCAGTTTTAAGATTAACCCGTTCGGACAGATTCCCTTCGCTTACGCTGCGAGTGGCCTTTCTCAGTTTTTGCATAGGTACAATAAATGATCTCAGTATGAAGAAAATGATAACTCCAGAAATCAATACGGATACAGCAATGACGGTTAGACTCGATACCATGATGGGTTTCGCTGCGGCGATGAAGTCTTCATGGCCCATCAAAGCAATGACATTCCACCCCGTCAAGGCATTAACACCGTTATACACCTCCAGATCATACGCCAGATCTGTTCTGACAAACTGGGAAAATGCCATCGGGTCATCGGAACTTGAAGCCGTATTCGGATGAACGGGAATCCCCTCAATAAGCGCTCCGCCGAGCTCTCCTCCCCCACCTTTTACAATGGCACCGGACCAAGCTGCGATGGTTCGATTGGAGTCAACTACAATCAGGCTCCCATTACCTCCTACATCCACATCAGATATTTCTTTGGCTAATTGCTCCAGATCAAGTTTAATACTTGCTACACCTTGTTGATTTGAAAGAGCCTTTGACATTTCTACATAAATCTTCCCGGATACTGAATCTGTCATAATACTCGAAAAATAGAGTGATCCATTGTTACTCATACCATTGGAATACCATTCCGTGCTGCGTGGATCATATGTCGCTTCATCTATTGCTGGAGATGATATAACACTTCCTTGGTCGCTGCCCACAGTTATGCCAAGAATATCAGGATATGTATCTGCTAATTGCTCGATTCCTACTTGTACCGCTTCGGTATTCGCCTGACTGGGAAGGGAACCATACATACGGTCTATATAACTCAATAATTCTGCTTTTTCACCTACCAGATTGTTAATATGCTGTCCTGTCATCGTTAATATTGTGTTGATGGGATCTGTCATTTTTTGTTGCACCTGATCTTTGGCACTATGATACGAGAAATAACCGATAAGTGCAGTTGGGATAATAAGCACCGCAAGGAAGGCCGCAATGAGCCTAGTACTCATTAATCGTAAACTGGCTCCTCCTTTCTTATAAAATGACCTTTTTTTCTTTTTCTTTTCCAAAGTGAATCTTCCTCTCTTTATTCATTTTTGGTAGAATCAATCGGCAAGTAAACGCAAAAAAACCCATATATATACACACCCAAAGAAAGATTGAGCGTGTATATACATAGGTATTGCCTGAATGAATTCAGTAACAAGCCGTATTTGTTCGTATTATAGCATAAATAAAAAGGGTTTGTTAGCTATGATTGGTTCTTTATACCAGGCATCTGTTGTTTATATTCCGTAGGACTTAGCCCCGTGTACTCTTTGAACACCTTCGAGAAATAGTGTTGATCGCTAAACGACAGCAAATCGGATACTTCTTTAAACTTCATGTCTGGTTGACTTTCCATCAGTCTGCAGGCTTCCTGAATGCGAAGCTGGGTGTAATACTGAACAAACGTAATTTGTGTCGCATCCTTGATCACTCTGCTGACATATGACGGACTGACATGAAACTTCATGGCAATGTCGTTGATCGACAATGGAGAGTACTTATTTAGTTTTACGTAATCGTCAATCTGTTCGAACAGGATCGCCTTGCTTTTGCGGACGTGGGATTGCAGCATATCGAAGCACTGTCCCGTCCATTCCGTCAGATCCCGGCAAAAATCGGCATAAGACTGTGCATGGACGAATTGTTTTGCCCGAAGCTCCAACCCCAATCTCATGCCCGAACCCTGTTCCTCGTACAGATGGGCAAACGTGTCTACGATCAATCCAATAAACCGCTCCACTTCGGTCATATGTATATGATCCTCTGCCCATCGATTCAACAATTCGGATAACTTAAGAGCAAACCGTTCTTTCTGCCGAGCCTGTATCATCTGTACAAAAACAGATTCCAACACCGGATCCAGACAGCCTGACTCGGATCTGGCCATCGACACCGGATTCCCGGTATCCAACACTATTCCTTGTTTCAACCGTTGCTGCTCAGACATAATGGACGACATGCGGTGATAGAGTTCAGGCAGATTACCAGACTCAGCGAATAGGAGTTGTCCTCCAATGATCGCATCGATGTCATGCGCAACCAAATGCCGTCGCAACGCTTCAAGACATTCATGTACGGAAGAGTACACCTCAAGTGCACTTTTGTTGACAAAAACGATAAATTGATATGGGGTTTGACTGGTGTACACACGACAAGAATAGAATGCAAAAAAATTCTGCATGATAGCCTCAAGCTCCACCTGCACCCATCGTTCATGCCCTGCGGTGAAGGGTTGTTTGCTCATAATAATCATCATCTGGCTGAATAAGGGCGGAAAATCCTCCCCTTGTTTCAGCGCAGTCTCACATTGGGGATGAATGATCTCCTGCAAATCCAGCAGTTCCTTGGACATCTGTTGATCAAGTTGGTCAATTACCCGGCCCATGACTTCTTCAAGCGCTTCTCGCTCGACAGGTTTTAGCAAATAGTCAAACACTTGCAGGTTCAATGCTTTTCTTGTGTATTCAAAATCGCTGTACCCGCTAATTAGAATGACCTTCAGATCCGGATTGGCAAGCTTGGCTTGCTCAATCAGGGACAGTCCATCCATTTTTGGCATTCGAATATCCGTCAACAACAGATCAATCGATGACTGCTTTATCGCCGCCAAAGCCTCCTCTCCATTTGTGGCCGTAGCCGCTACACGAATCGGGAAGCTCAGCGTTTCCAGGAGCATTTTAATATTACGTAATATCGGTTTGCTATCCTCTACGATCATCGCATTATACATCGCCTATGCCTCCTAGTTATGTCGTGTCTCAAATCTGCTTCCTTCGGAGTTTTCAGACACGACCTAGTAAAAATCCTTCGTCAGTGAGCCGATGATTTGAATCGTTGCTCCATGTTGCTCTTCCGAATAATTGTTGAAAATATTAATAAAGAGCCGGTTGTTATACATTAGTTTGAGTCGATTGACACTGTTGATGATCCCCATATTACCAAGGGCTGTGGCACGATCGGCCGCCTGGTTCATTCCGAAACCCGATGCCTGAATATTCGCTAAAATCTCCTGGATCTTATCCGGTGGAAAGCCCTCTCCGTTATCCTTGATCTCCAGAGCCCATAATCCGTTGTATTGCTTCACGGTAATCCGGATATGCCAGGGTGGCGCGGTGTTGGCAAAGGCATGTTCAATGCAGTTTTCCACAAACGGCTGAATGACCAACCGTGGCAACCGGATTTCGTTTGCCAGCTCGTCAGCACAGATGTCCCACTCCAGGTCCTCCTCGTACTTTTGTTGGACAAGGGACAGGTAATGTCTCGTATGTTGAAGCTCCTCAGCCAAAGTCACATGCGCGTATGGTGAAGAGACAATATAACGCAGACTGTCCGAGAGATGTTTGCACATATCGGATACAACTTTGGTCTTCCCCTCTTGGGCGGCAATACTGATCAGATATAGAACATTATGAATAAAATGAGGTGCGATCTGGGCTTGCAGCGCAGAATTACGCGCCTTTACTTCTTCATGAAGCGCCGATTTTTCCCGGTCAATGGATTGTTGAAGCCTCTCCATCAGATCCTGAAAGGCTTCATTCAGCAACAATAGATCGTTATTTTTCGGCGTTTCATCCACTTTCAGATTCATATTGCTGTAGTTCATGCGCCAGATCTGGCTGCGTAGCTTGCGGATAGGCAGCAGCAGGTTACGCGTCGACAGGAAGATATACACGAACGAAACCAGCATCAGTGCTGTAATCAGCAGGATGGACATTGTCTGAACCGAATGGATCGAGCCTAGAACAGATTTTTTGGGCGTTATGATGTATGTAATCCAACCTGTACTCGGTGAAATAGAATGTGTGACGTAATTGTCGTCTTTGTCGACATCTAACCCCTCGTCTGATGAAGGCTTTGTCCAATTGGCAAATGTCTCACTAGCTTCCGTACCTGTCATCTGCTCTCCTTGTTCATTCAGAATATAGACTTCCCCTGCTGTAATGCCTTCCGTAAGGTTCTGTATATAAGCTTGTTCCATCTGAATGCTAAGATAACCGTACACCTTGCCATTCTGATCATTGATCGTACGAACAAAGGAAATGGTATCGACTTGGCGCAGCAGAACAAAACCACTTTCCGTCCACTCTCGTCCGATCTGACTACTCTCCATCAGGGTGTTCAGGATGGCGGGTGGATTACCCGAACCCAGATATGACGTCAGGAGAATGCCGTGATTGTCATAGATGGACATGTCCTTGATATTCATGCTCGGACCGATGGCCTGGAACATGATGTCTTTAATGATCCGAATCTGTTTCAGTCTTTCATAATTACTATGCGCTGAGGAGCTCTTGTCCATGGCTGCAAAAATATTTTTGCTGGATAATATTCGCTGTGACATCTGGTTCTGCTGCTCCACATAGAGATCAACTTGTTCTCTTACCTTCGTAGCGGTCACGAGCGTATCCTGCTCCGTTTTCAATTTGAGCGGACGGACAACGATCACATTCACATAAACGATAAAACAGCCCAGCACAAACAAAAGCAGAGCCAGAAACGTCAAA
This sequence comes from Paenibacillus sp. CB74, assembly GCF_055687625.1. Taxonomy (NCBI): domain Bacteria; kingdom Bacillati; phylum Bacillota; class Bacilli; order Caryophanales; family Paenibacillaceae; genus Paenibacillus; species Paenibacillus sp. CB74. Next base: position 2,073,644 of record NZ_CM146009.1, read on the forward strand.
AACACCTTCGTCTGCAAACTGAATTGAGTTGTTTTATGTATGAACTTCGCCATTATTAGAGATACCCTCCTGTTCTGACATGATGTGAAATCCCTTACATTGATGTCTACTCTATCACGGTACTCCATGAAATGATAGCGATTTCAAGTTCAGGATTTTACACATCAACGTTCAAGCACAGACATGTACCGGGGAGAGAAAAAAATCTATAATCGGACTTGTAAACGGATTCACTACATGTTTTAGAGGGGGATTTGCATTGAAAACAATAAAAAGAAAAAAGGCGATTTCCATTATTCTGGCCAGTTTATTATCCATCTCATTAACCGCTTGTGGTTCAGGAGATACGGATTCAGGTACAGCTGCTGGCGGGGACAGCAAGAGTGGCAAGGTCACATTGGAGCTGGCAATCTCCAAAAGTTCTCAGGACTCTGCCTTCATTCAGCAGGACATTCTCGATGCATTTGAAAAACAAACGAACATTCGCGTCAACTTGCAGCTGATTCCTGCGGAACAAACGACGACAGTACTGCAAACCAAACTGGCAGTAGATGAAACGCCTGATATCATTCAGTACAATCTGGCGAGTGCTGTCACGGACCTGAACCTTGAACGGAACTTCGAGATTCTAGACAACGAACCTTGGGCAAGCAGAATTGTGAACAAGGACGTCCTCTCTTCCGGCGGCCATCTCTACAGCTTCCATGTCAGTCAGGATACGGGGATGCAAGGGGTAGTTTACAACAAACAAATCTTTGAAGAACTCGGGTTGTCGATTCCAACGAACTACGAAGAATTCCTGGCGATCTGTGAAAAAATCAAAGCAAGTGGCATTACACCTGTATTCATGCCATACAAAGATGCCTGGGCTGCCAACATCTGGCCCGCTGCAGCTTTTGCCGATTTTGTAGCCAAAAATGATCCGACGTTTTTTGATGAGTTGAACAGTAACAAGAAAAAATGGTCCGATATTCCCGAATTCAAAACATTCCTGGAACAACAGTATGAAGTGTACACCAAAGGGTACACCAACACCGATGTACTTAGCGACAGCTATGACATGGCAGTAGGTAAATTCCTGAACAAGGAAGTTGCCATGATGTTTATGGGTGATTGGTTAATTGAAGGCGTGGCCGAGCAAGATCCAAATATGGAACTGGGTGTATTCCCGATTCCGTCGTCGGATAATGCCAGTCTGGGTGCAAGTCCGCTCGGCGGACAACTGTTCATTCCGAAGAAATCCAAACATTTGGATGAAGCCAAACAGTTCCTCGACTATATCGCTTCCAAAGATGTCGCACAACAGATCGTGGATTCCAAAGGATACGTATCCAATTTCAGTGACGTTACTACTCCGGAACTGCCGGCATACAAACAGGATATTGTAGACAATTACATTACGCCGAAGAAAACCGTGCTAACAACGGATGCATACATGCTGGTGGATCGCAGTGAATTGTACCGATTGTTGCAGGATCAATTCGCTGGTGGATTGTCACCAGAAGAAGTGCTGAAATCCTGGGATGAGAAGTTCAGTCAGCTGATGCAGGATAAAGGAGTAGAAGGTTTCTAAAGAGTGAAATATAAGGCAGCATAACATGATCAATTGTTATGCTGCCTAGCTATAACGGAGTGTGAGACATGAAAAGGACTAAAAATCTATACTCGTATTACATGATATTTCCCGCACTATTGATCTACTCCATCTTTTTCGTTGTGCCTGCTCTCGCCGCTTTTTATTACTCATTCACGGATTGGCGGTTAGACCGGCTGGAGTTGAAGTTCATCGGGTGGGATAATTTCGAGAAAATTTTCTCAGACAAAACGCTGATTCTGGCGTTGAAAAACACAGCGATATTTGCGATTGTCACCGTTGTCGGCAAGAATGTCATCGGCCTATTGCTGGCCGTAGGACTTAACATGCGATTAAGAACGAAGAACCTGCTGCGTGCGATATTCTACTCCCCTTCCATTCTCAGCATACTCGTGATCAGCATTCTGTTCACTCCCATGTTGCGTACCGAAGGTACCATCAACAATTTGTTGGAATCTGTAGGATTACATTCGTTAAGCCAAGCTTGGCTGACCAACCCATCGATTGTAATCTGGACGATTGCCATCGTCTCCATCTGGCAGAGTGCCGGGTTCCAGATGGCCATCTATCTGGCAGGCCTGCAGTCCATTTCCCAGGAGTATTACGAAGCCGCCAAGATTGATGGCGCAAGTTCGTGGAGAAGTTTTTTCAAAATCACACTGCCACTCTTGCTGCCCGCCATTAACATTAACCTGATGCTGACGTTGATCGGTGGACTCAAAGTATTCTCCGAAGTATATGTCATGACCGGTGGTGGCCCGGGTAACGCTTCCCAGGTCGTAGGTACGATCATTCTGCGGTCTTTCGGCGAAGGCAACTGGGGACTTGGAACAGCGGTCAACACCCTTCTGTTCGTGGTCGTTACCATTATCGCTATACCGCTATTGATCTTCATGCGGCGTAAGGAGGTTACCGAATAACATGGGCTATACACGCAAACTCGCCATCCGTAACTATATCGTGGAAGGCTTCCTGATTCTGGCCTCTCTTATCGTTCTGTTGCCGCTTGTCATTCTGATCTTTGGCTCATTCAAAACCAGCGCCGAAGTGCTCAGCTTCTCCCTGAGTTTCCCGGAAACATGGCAGTTCTCGAACTATGTTCGTGTCTTCCAGGAAGGCGGTCTGTCGCGAGCATTCTTCAACAGTATTTTGATTACTGGCGTATCTTCCATCATTAATATCGTTGCTTCTTCTGCAGCGGCATTCATTCTGGCACGTCGGGAAACCAAACTATCCGGCACCCTCTACATGTATTTCTTTATGGGACTGATTGCGCCAATGTCCATTATCACGACCATACGGGTTGTACAGGGACTGGGGTTCTACGGCAGCATCACTAGCGTTATCCTGATCTATGCCGCGTTAAATACAGCCTTCAGCGTATTCTTGTACAGTGGATTCATTAAAACCATTCCACGAGCACTGGACGAAGTGGCTTTTCTGGAAGGAGCAAGTGTGTTCGGTGTGTTCTTCCGCATTGTCACACCACTCATCCTGCCCGTTAACGCAACGGTAGCGATCATGGTGTTCATGTCCGTCTGGAATGATATCACCATTCCGGTATACTTCCTGACAGACAGCTCCACTTGGACGATGCCACTATCGATCTACAATTTCTACGGCAAATATAGTCGGGACTGGAACCTGATCTTCGCCAATCTTGTGCTTACTTCGTTGCCTGTGTTCATTCTGTATCTATTTGGGCAAAAATATATCGTCAGCGGCCTTACTGCCGGTGCAGTTAAAGGGTAAGCCCTATATTCTCGCAAAACTCTAATACGTTAGGAATTCGAGGGAATTCATGTAGGAATCTATAAAGGCTTCAAGATAAACGTAAAGACCCACCTTAATTGGCGGGTCTTTCTTTGTTTGTTTTTGAAGTAATGTTCTGTAATAAAGTTTTACAATAACAGTAATATCTTCACGATTATTATTTGGGGTAAGTGTCATACAGATTCGCCGGTAACGCCTGCACAAACGGTGACCACTCGTTCGTTGTGTAGAGTTGAAGTCGGTGCATGGCTCGAGTGCAGGCCGTATATAGAAGCTTGCGATCATATTCCTGGCTGTAAGCTTCTGGTGAAGCATCATAGACCAGAACCGCATCGAACTCGACGCCTTTCGCAAGATACACAGGAATAACCATGATTCCTTTTTCAAAAATCTGTGTATCCTTCGTTATAAGTTGTAACCCTTCGCCTCCATGACTCTGTAACCTTTCATAGGCTTCCCGGCTTTCAGCTGCGGTCTTCGTTATTACAGCGATGGAATCGAACCCCTCTGCCTTAAGCGCAGTAATGTCTGCCAGAATACGCGCACCACGCTGCTTCTCGTCCTTCAATCTTGTTAAAAGAGGCTTCCGATCTCTCCTTTCAAAGGGTCTAATCTCTTCTCCCCCGGGTAACATGTGTCTCGTGAATTCAACAATCTCTTGGGTTGAACGATAACTTCGTATCAGGCGGATCAACGTGGTTTCAGCTTCTCCATAAAGGTGGATCAATGGCGAGTTGGACGCTGCTAACTCCGTAGCCTGCATAAAGATGGCTTGCCCGAAATCTCCAAGTACGGTCATGCGAGCACGAGGAAACAGTTTCTTGAGATATTCGTATTGAAACGCTGAATAATCCTGACCTTCATCCACGAAGACATAACGAATCTCTCTATTCGTCCGAACGCCCTCGATCAGTTCTTTTACATATAAATAAGGAGTAGCATCCTCATGGAAAAGCTTGTTCTGGAGGATCATCTCCCTGGTTTGTTTGCATATCTCAGCCCAATGCTGCGGGGGGATTGCCCCGTTCGTTCGTTCCCGATAAGCGGCTTCATCTGCAAATAGTTGTTCATATATCCCTTTCACATCCACGAACTGGAATTTCCGCACACTCTTCCTTAAAGGTTTAAACATGTTTTTCACCAGTTTCTGACGAAGCAATTCCTCTTCGCGCTCTGCAAAATCAAAAGCACCCTCATCTTGCTCTGCGCTGTTATTACCGTTATCTCGTGCTGCATACTTTTCCGCGACATCGAACACAGGCTTTTCTTTGTGAAGCATACCGTAAGCTTCCACATACTCATCGGTATCCAGATAATTCAACTCCTCCAGAACCCAGTCGGCTTCACGTTCCAGACGTTCCAGCATAACGAGTTCTCTCAGCAGCCATTCCTGCACAAGAAGAATTCGGTTGGACAGTGTCAGATTTTGATCCAAACTGTAAAACTGGGTCTTAATTCGGTCCGCAGTGATGAACTCACGTTCCCGAAATCGAATCCCATTGAACAGCATCCCCTCTCCTCCCAACCACTTCCCGTAGTTTTGGAGCACTTGAAGGAATGTCTCCGAAGCTTTATACTTGATCGCCTCCATACGAGCTTCATATCCTGGATTTCCCTGGGCTGTCAGCACATATTCAATCTGATCAAAGGCATCCTCTGGTCGTAAGGAGGAATCCAGCCAATAATTCAGATATTCCTGAAAAGTGGTCTGCTGCATGTTCTCTTCGCCAAGTTCCGGGAGTACGGTGGAGGTATAACTGGTAAACATCGGATTCGGAGAGAAAAGTACAATCTGATCTGCCTTAACGGTCTGCCGGTGTTTGTATAACAAGTAGGCCACTCGCTGTAACGCAGCGGACGTCTTGCCACTGCCAGCTGCTCCCTGAACAATGAGCATACGGCTTCGATCATCACGGATAATAGCATTTTGTTCCTTTTGGATGGTTGCTACAATGCTTTTCATTTGTGAGTCTGCACCTTTGGCGAGTACTTGCTGTAACAATTCGTCACCGATCGTCTCATTTGAGTCAAACATGCTAAGAAGCTGCCCGTGTTGGATCTGAAATTGACGCTTGAGCTCCATCGTACCCTCGATTTGTCCTGAAGGTGTGTCATAACTTGCTGGCCCCGGAGAGTGATCATAGTACAGACTCGCAATTGGCGTACGCCAATCATAGATGAGAAAGCTCAATCCATCTTCATCCATGAAGGAAGATACGCCGATGTAGATCTGTTCAGTATATGTCATGCCTTTTTCCTTATAATCGAAGCGACCAAAATACGGTGTCGGAAGTAATCTCTTTGTATTTTTCCATTGTTGCGTTAACAGCTTGTGCCCACGTTCCCTCTCGGCCAACACTCTCGATTGCTGATTAATGGTATAGAAGGCATCTTCAAAATCGGTGTACGAACCCGTGTTAATCGTCACTTCTTCCCAAAACCGTTTACGAATTTCGGCTGCCTGTTCATGCAGTCCTTCAACCTTTGGTTCTAAGTCGTCGAGTCTTGCCTGAAGCTTGCTCCTTACCTGCACTAATCTTTCCTCTTCCAACTTCCATTCAACGGTTTTATCCATGAATGAACCCACTTCCTTTTCCATTTATTAGGACCCCAAAAAAGAGCATTGACAAATCGGAATGTCGGATGTAAAATTAAATTAGGATAAATAATGATTCACCCTTTGTTCCTAATAAAAATGTCAATTGCGCTATAGATTATATCATGGCGTTTTTTCTAGTTCAATCTTTTTATTCACTGTCTGAGTTGGAGTTCATTCATAATTGATAATGCATAAGATGTTCCTTGAGTTACAAGGAGCATCTTTTTTTATGTCCTCGATCTAACGAATTCTGGGATTGTGAGAAGATTAGGCAATAGTTTGATAGAAATGTGGTACCCGCTAGTTCATTTGTTATGACATACTAATGGTGTAAATAGATCACCAGACCGGTGGCAATAATAAACATTAGAAAGGATATGAACATGACATGGAATATACGAAACTGGGTAACACTGGCTTGGACGTATCTCGATTTTGCCTAGGATGTATGGGGTTTGGAGACGCCAGTAAATGGGTTCATCAGTGGGTACTGAATGAAGAGGACTCTCGCCCCGTGATCAAAAAAGCGCTGGATCTGGGCATCAATTTCTTTGATACAGCGAATGTATATTCTCTGGGTACGAGCGAGGAGTACCTTGGTCGGGCGTTAAAGGATTTCGCTAATCGGGATGAGGTCGTTATTGCAACCAAAGTACATGGACAGATGCATAAAGGACCCAACGGTTCTGGCCTTTCCAGAAAAGCCATCCTGAGTGAGATTGATAAAAGCCTGAGACGATTGGAAACGGATTATGTAGATCTGTATATCATTCATCGTTGGGACTACAATACGCCTATTGAAGAAACCATGGAAGCCTTACATGATGTGGTGAAGTCCGGGAAAGTAAGATACATTGGGGCTTCAGCCATGTTCGCTTGGCAGTTCCAAAAGGCATTACATGTAGCAGAGAAACATGGTTGGACCAAGTTTGTCTCCATGCAGAACCACTTGAACCTCATCTACCGCGAAGAAGAACGTGAAATGTTACCGTTATGCAAGGAAGAAAAGATTGGTGTGACTCCTTACAGTCCTCTTGCTTCAGGCAGGTTAACCCGTGACTGGTCCGTATCGACCCTTCGATCCGAGACAGACGAAATTCAGAAATCCAAGTACAATGCGACCAGTGATGCAGATCGACTTGTGGTTGAACGGGTTGCATCCATTGCAGAAAAATACGGTGTCCCTCGTACACACATCGCACTTGCGTGGTTGCTACAAAAAGACACTGTAGCGGCTCCAATTATCGGTGCCACCAAATTATCACATCTGGAAGATGCTGTAGGTGCTCTTTCCATTAAGTTGACCTCAGAAGATGTCACATTCCTTGAAGAACCTTATGTACCTCATCCTGTAGTAGGTGCTCAATAGTAAATTTTCCTAAGAAAATGGAGAACCCCCCTATTTCCTCATCCGGAAGTCGGGGGTCTTTTATGTGTGCAATTTATTTTCGCCAAAATGTTGAACATTCTGCCTTATCCGCGATATTAAACTCAATTATTCTCTCAAGTAACGAATAATCAATCTCCTGTTTCCACTTCATTCGCACCAACTCTTTGGTATGATCATAACCGGCTTTAGTGATCTCTTCCGAAAAACGATTAATTCCTGCCTTCTCGGGAGCAACAGCCAAATGTTGCTTGGATACACTAAAACCAATAATGAAGGTATCATGGTCGGTAAACATCGGTTGGTTCCATGCAATTTTTTGTTTTAAATTCGGGAATCTTTCAGTGATCCAGTTCAAAACTTCTTCCGTTCGTGCCTGGTGTTCCGGGTTATCGATGCGTGCTATAAATTCTGCAAAGGTCTCCATTGGTTTCCCCCTATATCTGAAATATACTATTTAATTTGCCCCATTCAATCTCATTCTATCATGAATATCAAATTCAAAACCCGTATCTGCCTGATAACTCAAAACGATAAGTAGCTTGCTAAACTTTATATGTTTTCCTTAATCCAAGAACGCAACTGATCAGCACAGAATGCGCGTTCATCTGGATCGGATTGAGAACCCTTTGTCAGATAAAGTTGATCATTCACGTATCTGGGATAAACATGCAGATGATAATGCCATACATCTTGATTACCTGCAGGTTCATTATGCTGTCGTGTAGAGATTCCTTCACATCCATATGTACTTTTCATTGCCCATGCTGTAAGTTGAGCCGCGTAATGAATCTCAGCAGCGTAGTCCGCAGGAAGTTCAAAGATGTTCTCGAAATGTTGATTTGGAACAATAAGCACATGTCCTTTATTGTTTGGCCACCACTTGCCTGCTATAAATGCCGTTACCTTTTCATTCTGATAGATAATATCTCTTTGTTTGGTTCCCTGATCCGGTCGCTCGATACCCCAAATACAACAAAATGGACATTCATACCCTTCGGGCTGATGTGAAAATGATGCTGTCATCTTTCTCCTTCCACTCCTTTCAAGTTTCTTCAAGTAATTATTAGATTTAGCTAGCTTCACACCTATGTCTGTAGCAATTTCAAGATAGAATATTATAATAACAAACAACCTATATAAGTGGTAAATTATGCAGATAGATCTATTCCCTTTTTTTGTGTTAACCTCTTTAATGTTCTGTACAAAAAAAATATGGGGGTTACATAATTGAAAGTTTTAATTTCATTGGGAGGAGTATTCGTTCTCGTAGCTGCAGAATTACACTTCATTATCACTAACGGGAAGCATAATACTGCATGAAAAAATATTCTAATATCATTGTATTCCTCTTGGTTCTATTGATCATTGGTTCAACTTTTATTTTAATTGAGAACTCAACTCGCAAGAAAGAAATTGCGGTCAATTCGGATTATTATACTAGTTTTGTTTCGAGAGTACAGAATCTGAATGATACACTTTCTCAAACCAGTGAGGTACATTCTACTGGAGAAATCGAGCAAATGTTTGATGTTTATACTTCCATCATTTTAATAAATGACCGATTAACGCTCATCAAAGAACATACTGAAAATTTCTCTGATTATATAAATGTTCTTATCAATGACTTTCTAATATTTAGAAATGAATATGGTTATCTTGTAAAGGATCAATTAAAAGGAAACCGAACAGATTCTGAAGTACGTATAAAAGTAGCCAAACAGATCAAATTATTCCTGAATGACTTGCCTAAAGAATACCACGATTCAGAAGAATTTTCTGATCAGTTCAGTGCCGCTGCTAAGCATATTAAGCCATTGCTGCATCTTAACTTTTAATTTATTTGAGCCGCTGCTGCGGCTCTTTTTACTTAACCATATCATGCTGAAAGATTAAATATGAATTTTCACCAGAAAGGTGAGCTAAAAACGATCCTTCAATGAACAAGATAAAAAGCAGCTGACCTTATAGGCAGCTGCTTTATTCTATCTTTAACTATCCCTATCAATAATCACACTCCACACTTACATGGTGTTGATATCAATAACAAAGCGATATTTCACGTCAGAAGCCAGTACACGCTTGTAAGCTTCGTCAATCTGATCAGCCGAGATAACCTCAATGTTAGGCGCAATATCATGTTCTGCACAGAAATCAAGCATCTCTTGCGTCTCACGAATGCCACCAATCATGGAACCTGCGAATGAACGGCGATGACCGATCAGAGAAAATACGTTTACGGCTAATGGTTCTGGAGGAGCACCCACGTTCACGAGTGTACCATCCAGCGTGAGCAGTGAGAAATACGCGTTAATGTCAATATTGGCACTCACCGTGTTAATCATCAGATCAAAGGTTCCTGCAAGTTTTTCGAAGGTCTCGGGTTCGCTTGTGGCAAAGTAATGATCTGCACCAAATTGCAGTCCGTCTTCTTTTTTGCTCAAGGATTGGGAAAGGACCGTTACTTCCGCACCCATCGCATGTGCGATTTTGACAGCCATATGACCCAGACCACCCATACCTACAACGGCAACCTTCTTGCCTGGGCCAGCTTCCCAGTGATGAAGAGGTGAATACGTCGTAATACCGGCACACAGCAAAGGTGCAGCTGCATCAAGTGCAATGTTATCAGGGATGCGAACGACAAAATCCTCTACGACAACAATATGTGTTGAATATCCACCTTGCGTAGGTTCACCGTATTTGTCTACTCCAGCGTAAGTTTGAATATTTCCTTTGAGACAGTACTGCTCTTCACCTTTGCGGCAGTTAACACATTCACCACAAGAGTCGACCATACATCCAACCCCTACTCGGTCACCAACCTTATATTTGGAGACTCCGCTTCCTACATCAGTTACAATCCCGGCAATTTCGTGCCCAGGAACGAGTGGATAGTTCACAGGACCCCATTCACCGTGGGCAGTATGGATGTCAGAATGGCAGATACCGGCATATTTAATCTCGATTAATACATCATTGGTATCCAGATCACGTCGTTTAATTTCAGCACTTCTGAATTGTTGGTCTGGTCCGTCAACGGCTCTGGCTTTAGCTATAATCAATGGAATAACCTCCTCGTAATTGTAAGTACATAAATAATCTTACGCCCTCTAGTTAACTCTAGGTCAAATGTTTATCTTATTTTTTATCTCCAACGTACTTTGACATCCAGTAATCCAACATGATAGAATTCACTCGGATCAATCCTAGAGTTAACTCGAAGTCTACCCCTCGTAGAAAGGAATTCATTCTAAATGACCTATTCAATCGGTGAAGTTGCCAAAAAATTAGACCTTACAGTATATACATTGCGGTACTATGATAAGGAAGGACTTATGCCTTTTGTAGAACGTACCACGAGCGGAACGCGCTTGTTCAAAGATTCAGACATCGACTTTCTAAAGATCATTCAATGCCTGAAGTTGACCGGAATGCCTATCAAAGACATCAAGGATTTTATTGAATGGTGTTCTGAAGGGGATTCCACCCTGAAGCAAAGATATGATATGTTCACGGAACGAAAAGCCATTGTTGAAGCACAAATGGAGCAACTAAGAAGGACCATGGAAGTTATTGACCATAAACGCTCATACTACGAAACTGCTTTGGAAGCTGGAACCGAAGAGATTCACAGAAGAGTAAAAACAACAGCCGATGCCGTCACCAATTGATGGTCCATCTTTCTCATGACGTAAATAGGTACAAAAATAGCAGCTTGTAATCCTATAACGGATTACAAGCTGCTATTTGGGATATGTTTAGGCACATCGTATGGAATGACATTTCGGATATGCCTCTATATGCGCGTAGAGCCAGCCGTATCATTTTTCCAACAGTTTTATGGATACATTGATTATTCGATTTAATTTAACTTTATCCGTCGAGGTTCTGGCCATGGCTCTAATGCCGACAGAAATATTGTGCAAATACTCTGCCATTTCCTTCGCATCATGGTCTGAGGAAAATTCTCCATCGCGTTGTCCCCATTCGATGATCTGCTCAAACATCCGCTCTGTATCGTTAAATGATTCAAGGGACCGTGTATCTACATCCGAATCACGTGTGCCCAGCTCTACTGCCGAATTTACGATCAGACAACCCGATGGTGTATCCTCTGCTTCACTGATCATCAATCCATAAATGTTATACAGTGCTTCCACTGCCGTCTTGGACGCTTTAATTTCTGCAAGTAATGTAGCACTGATCTTGCCTGTATAACGATCCATAGCCTGCAAGAACAATGTATGTTTATCATCAAATGTATCGTATATACTTCGGCGATGTATTCCCATATGCTCCACAAGGTCACTCATCGATGTCTTCTCATAACCTTGTTCCCAGAAAATCTTCATTGCTTTATCCAACACTTCGTTCACTTCAAACTCTTTACTTCTAGCCATTCGACTTCCCTCCTAAAGTCAATCTAACACATCGGGAACGATCAGTAAATAAAAGACGTATACATCTTCTGTACTTGTTGTATATCATGATTGTGCACTTTTGATTATGTAACCAGCAGTCAGCATGTCTTATCCATTTACATAAAATGTTTGCCTATTCCTATCCGTTTTCTACCGCCTAGGGTCAATATACGCTAGAATGTGATTAATTATTATATTGTGCGAAAAAGGAGATTAACGCATGTCTGATCGATTACACGAGCATCAAGACGAATTAGCCAAACGTATTGACCGTTATTCAAACACCAATGGTGTGCACCAGACGGCTATCCCTTCATTATTTCTAATCCGTGAATCGGTTGTTACTGAACCTATATTTAGAGTGAACGAACCTTCGTTCTGCATTATCGTACAGGGTGAGAAACAGGTCCTGCTGGGACAGGATCGTTTCCGATATGGTCCAGGAAGTTATATCGTGGCAACCGTTGACTTGCCGGTTAGTGGACAAGTGATTCAAGCCTCGTCTGAGGCTCCTTATCTGGCCCTGAAACTTGAATTTACGTCCAGTGAGATTCTGGAGGTGTTGAACCACTCCCATTTCCCGGCAAGACCGCAGAAAACGACGAAACGTGCAATGTTTGTAAGCCAGGCTGAGCCATCTCTGCTGGATGCAGTTGTCAGGTTAATACGTTTGTTGGAAGATCATTCGGAAGATATACCACTGCTCGCTCCTTTGTTCAAGAAGGAAATTCTCTATAAAGTTCTGAAAGGCCCCCATGGGATTGCCTTGGAACAAGCTACCATTGCGGGCAGCCATACCTATCGAATCAGAGACGTTATTGAATATATTATGAATCACTCTGAGCAAAATTTTCGGGTGGAGGATCTGGCCGATTTGGCGAATATGAGTACTGCCTCGCTGCACAGACACTTTAAAGAAGTGACTGCCATGAGTCCGATTCAGTTTCAAAAACAACTTAGGTTGCAAGAAGCTCGGCGCTTGTTATTATCCAAGTCCACCGATGCAGCAGATGTAGCATTTCAGGTAGGTTACGAAAGCCCGTCGCAATTCAGTCGTGAATATTCTCGCATGTTCGGTTTACCGCCCAGAGAAGATATTAAACGCCTGAGAGGTATGGATCAATAAAACAACTGCCCTCATCTGTCATGGTACTAGCTAATACTGTTCCGTATCACTAAAAAAGAGCATCTCCCCGTCTTTTAATGACGTTTGGAAATGCTCCTATGTTACTCTATTATATTTTTCAGTCCAATTTTACTTTTTCGAAAGCAAGCTATCCGAAATAAACTGCAGCTGACCTTCCAACGTTAACGGATCGTTGTACGAGTCTGAAGTCGGGTCAAGCTGGAACACATGATTGGCCTTCACCGCAGGCAAATTTTTCCACAATGGATTATCATATACGATCTTGGGATCAGTTTTGTCTCCCGACCATGGGCTGGTGAAGATGATATCCCCCGCATACTCCGGTAATAGTTCCATGGATATCGAAGCCCAACCAGTACCGCTGTCAATTGCTTCAGCTTGAGCCTTGGCAGGTGCCTTGAGACCAAACTCTCCATAAATAATTTCACCGCCTCGGCCGTAGTTGTGCCCAAATACAAATAATCCTTTGGCATACGGATTCAGAATGGATACCGTGCGATCACCCACAGCTTCCTGAACCTTAGGCTTCATTTCGTTAATCTTTGCTTCCCATTTAGCATTCCATGCTTTAGCTGCGTCTTCTCTATTGGTAAGCTTACCCATCTCAAGCATCAGATCCTTGAAATTGCGCTTACCATAATCAATCTGTACGACTGGCGCAATCTGCTCCAGCTTGTCGATGCCCTCTGTGCCTGTGTACACAATAAAGAGGTCGGGTTTTAAGCTGATTAGACTCTCTGGTGTAGGCTTTTCACCCAGATCACTTGTGCCAGCTTCTGCAAGTTGATCCTTGATATACTTGTTGTTCATCGCTCCTGATAAAGCGCCGACTACCGGTGCATCGAGGGCAACAAAGTACCCCGTCGAAAATGACGTCAAATCAATAATGCGCTTAGGATTTTTGGGTACCTGTACTTCACCTGCATCCGATTGATATGTAACGAGTTCCTCTTCGGCAGTTGCTTCTGTACCAGCAGAAGAAGCTGAATCCGAGTTCGTCTTGGTTTCTGTTCCCGCAGTTTCATTCGTACCGTCCCCGGTTGTACTATTGCTCGTGGTAGATTGACCACAAGCACTAAGTACTAGCAGCAAGATGAGTGCCATTATGATCCATACTGATTTTCTCTGTTTACGCAAAATAAACCCACCTTTTCGTTGATATTGATAATCGTTATCAACGATATCATGCTCTGAAGTATTTGACAAGCTATGTTTATTTCCCTCCCTCTATGAACTCTAACTTGCAAGTCACTAACTTAAGCGGCTATCATCAATAGAGTAGACAAATCACCTTTATTAAAAAGAGAGATCATTGGAAAGCCAATGACACGTATTCAAGGAGGACAACATGGAAGAAATTATGTTATGGTTAAAGTATTTGTTTTTAGGTATTGTTCAAGGCGCAACGGAGCCGATTCCTGTCTCCTCCAGCGGTCACTTGATCATCGCGCAGAGACTGATGGGCATGAAGCAGAATGGATTGTCATTTGAGATTTTAACCAACACGGCATCACTTATCGCTATTATTTATATTTTCCGGGAAGATATCAAAAAGTTGATTATTGGTGCACTAGGTTACCTGCGTACTCGTAAAGAGGAATATAGAGCAGACTTCATGTTTTGCTTATACATAATTATTGGTACGGTTCCTGCTGCTGTCGTTGCGGTCCTGTTCAAGGATCGGATTGAAGAAATTTTCTCGTCCGTCTACACTGTTTCCATCGCGCTATTGATTACCGGCGTTGCCTTATGGCTGATTCGTAATCTTCGTGGCCGCAAACAAGACGGTGATCTGTCTACAAAAGATGCATTGTTGGTCGGTCTCGCTCAGGCGGTAGCTCTTATTCCCGGAATTAGCCGTTCAGGGGCGACTGTAATTGCTTCCATCGCTGTGGGCATGAAACAGGAAACGGCACTGAAGTTCTCCTTCATGCTGTATATTCCAATAAGCATTGGTGGACTCATCATGGGTGTATCCGACATCGCCAATGATCCAAATCGATCACAGCTGGCGATCCCCTATCTGATTGCATTTATCACAACACTCTTCGTTACCTATTTCTCCATGAGATGGTTTATGGGCATTATGGCAAAAGGCAACCTGAAATACTTTTCGTATTACTGTTTTGCCGCAGGAACATTGTTGCTGATCTTCTTATAAAAACAAACTAATCACACCAAAAGGAACAACCAGCGATGGTTGTTCCTTTGTTGTATCTAGCAGAGCCATCAGTTAAATCTTCAGCTGAGGCGGCGTATTGTTTTTTGAGTCATGTAGTTCTACTTTACTTTCAGGTAAGATTAGTTTAAACTGATCCCAAATAAACAGTACGGTCTTTTATAATAGGTACTACCCGGAAGGATAGTGTTAATAATGAGTATGGCTGACTACCACGGTAAAGTTAAAAACATTCAAGATACCCCTTTTGGATATACGTTGTCCGTTATTGGTGGCAAATGGAAAATGGTGATTATGTACCTTTTGTCAGAAAACCCGCCTGTCCGCTTCAATGAGCTGAAAAGACAGATCGGAGCCATCACATATAAAACATTGAGTTCACAGCTCAAAGAACTGGAGGCAGATGGCATGGTAGAGCGCAAAGAGTACCCTCAAGTCCCTCCTAAAGTCGAGTACCGACTGACAACGAAAGCTGAGAGGTTACTGCCCGTTTTGGAAGGACTGTGCGAATGGGGCGCTCAATATCAAGACCCATCGATCAATAATAGCGTAACGGATTAAACGATTTTGTCTACATGTTCAGATGAGATCATTGGAGTACATTGCATATATTAAAGCTAAAAAAGTCGCCCATAGGCGACTTTTTCTTGTATATTATGCTCCTCTATCCGTTCAATAACGGAAGTTATGATTCGTGCGTAACATTTACCTTTTCGTGTACCAGATCTTTCTGGTAGGCCAACACTTTATCCCAATTGCCACTGAATACAGGGATTCGATAATACCCTACGCGCTCATATAGTGCTGCAGCTTCCGGCTGTAATGGACCGGTTTGCAGTTTCAGGTTGGTATAACCAAGTTCGCTTGCAAGACGCTCCGCCTCAGCCAAAATAGCCTGGGCTATCCCCTTACGGCGGTAGCCACTGCGTGTATACATGCGTTTAACTTCTACAGATGTTTCATCAAGGGGTCTAAGTGCTCCGCAACCAACCGGGTACCCGTCGATCCTCGCAACGATAAAAGCCGCCCGTGGCACTTCAACGTCGGACAGTTGAAATCCCGCCGTTCCATCACCGCCATATAACAAACCGAGTTCTTCACTCAGTTCCTTGATCAATTGCAACGAATCCTCGCTGCGAATATCTTCAGCTGCTGCATGCACGATGTGTGTCACCCTACATACCCCCTTTATCTCATTGGACTTATTGGTTTTAATGATATGTCTAAATTATCATTCCCAACAGCAAGCGTCAATTCCCCCATCCATTGAATATTTCTATAAGTACGCCTCAACTCACTCCAGAATTGGAAAATTTGAAATTGTTTTGACATGAATGATTCCTATATTAATCACGACTATTCTCTAACATTTTGCATGTTACTATGGTTTGGCATACTGCAAAATGGCTGTAGCCGCACGAATTCGCAGCTCTTCTTCTTCACTGTGCAACGCTTCCTTCAGCACATGAATAGCTGCTTGAATTGTAGCTTCATCTATTCCTGTTGAGAGAGTGTGTGTTGCTTCAGCTGCTATGCCGATTGCAAGTCCGCGATCCAGCTGTGCTTGTGAAACGGGATGCTCAAACTTTGCAAGCGTGGATGAATCTTTTAGCAGTGCCTGAACTTTGTCATTTAGCTCAGCGAGAGGAATACGACCCAACCATGTAACCCCGCGGCGGTGACAGATCAAGTCCTCTTCCGTACCAGCGGAATCGTCGTAATAATAATCCCCGATATCCCCCACATACGTCCATTCATCATCGCTAATTAATACATAATCTCCATCCTGCATGAGGTTGGCAAACATATGTAATGTCCCGAGTGCTCTCGCCAATTCTGCTTCATCCAAGCTAGCGTGTTGAACCAACTGTTCCTTCCATAGCTCCGGGGGTGTTTGCTCCAGATCTCCTGTACCGGACCAAGCGATACCAATATAATTTTCTTCCAAAAATGATGCTACTCTGTTGATTCCGTGCACGGTAGACTGGATGTGATACAGATTCATGCTTATCGCCTTCCCTTCAATCATTCGTATGAACATAGTTAATCATTGTAACATTAGTGGTGTCTATTTCAAACGTAATGATCTCTTTGATATAGCCCCAGGCTATAACTAGGTATAATTTAATGGAATTACGTTATAACTCCGGATCTGTGATAAATTTTGTGTAACATAAAAGCAGAGGGGTTTTAAACAATGACGAAAAGTAGTGTATTGGGATATCCGCGTATTGGTGCTGATCGCGAATGGAAGAAAGCGTTGGAAGCGTTCTGGGCAGGAAAATTGGAGGAAACAGAATTTCACGCACGTTTGCAAGAGATCCGTATCGATCATTTGTGTAAACAGCAAGCAAAAGGCATCGACCTCATTCCGGTTAATGATTTTAGTTATTACGATCATATACTGGATACGGCCGTGATGTTCGGCATTATTCCTAAACGTTTTGCTTATGATGGTGGCTCGGTTCCGTTGTCCGTATATTATGGCATTGCCCGGGGTACGAAAGATGCCGCAGCGAGCGAAATGACAAAATGGTTTAACACCAACTATCACTACATCGTACCTGAACTGGAGGGGGCTTCCCCAACTCTGACGGAGAACAAGCCACTTCTCGCTTATCGTGAAGCAAAAGAAAAACTCGGCATTGAAGGAAAACCGGTCATCGTTGGACCATTAACCTTCCTGAAGCTCTCGAAAGGCTATGATAAATCCGAGACTGACGCATGGCTGGATCGCTTGCTTCCACTTTACACTCAATTACTCCAGGAACTTGCGAGTGAAGGTGTTCAGTGGGTGCAGATCGACGAACCTATTCTGGTCACCAAATTAGATGATGAAGACGTACAGCGTCTGAATAATATATATGAGACATTTGCGGCGGCCGTGCCGGGCCTGAATATCATGCTGCAAACGTACTTTGAATCTGTCGAAAACTACAGTGACATTGTGTCATTGCCAGTGCAAGGGGTAGGACTAGATTTTGTACACGGACTCTCTGGTAACATACAATCCATTCGCACATCCGGTTTCCCGGCTGACAAAGTGCTCGGAGCAGGTATTATTGATGGACGTGGGATCTGGAAAGCTTCCCTTCAAGGCAAACTGAAGTTGCTGAATGAACTGGCTGAAGTCGTAACGTCTGAACGTATCATCGTGCAATCATCCTGCAGCCTGCTGCATGTGCCCGTTACCACTGCACGTGAGGCAAAACTTACATCTGATTTGAAAAATGCTCTTGCGTTTGCAGATGAAAAGCTGGATGAGATTGTTCTTTTGACTACAGCCCTATATTCACCAAGTGCAGAGATTACAGCCAAAATAGACGAAGCAGAGCTTCCCCTTCAGGCACTTCAGCAATCCGAAGATCGGAACCGCACAGCTGTACAGAAAGCCGTTGCTTCCATAAGTGTTCAACAGCCAGAGCGCTCCCGTCCGTTTGCAGAGCGTCATGAAGCCCAACAGACCAAATGGCAATTGCCACTTTTCCCGACAACAACGATTGGCAGTTTCCCACAATCTGCTGAAGTCAGAAAAGCACGTCAGTTGTGGCGAAAAGGCGAGTTGAACAACGAACAGTATGCTGCCTTCATCCGGGAGCAGATTGATATCTGGATTAAGCTTCAGGAAGAGATCGGAATTGACGTATTGGTACATGGTGAGTTTGAGCGTACCGATATGGTTGAGTTCTTTGGCGAGAAACTTGCCGGTTTTGCCTTTACACAGTTCGGCTGGGTACAGTCGTATGGTTCACGTTGCGTGAAGCCGCCTATTATCTTCGGGGATGTTGCGTTCACGGGTGAAATGACGGTAGAAGAAACGAAATATGCTCAATCGCAGACCGATCGCCCTGTTAAAGGCATGCTGACTGGCCCAATTACCATCATGAACTGGTCGTTCGTACGGGAAGACATTGCTCGGGAGCAGATTGCCTATCAATTGGCGTATGCGCTAAGACAGGAAGTTGAAGCACTTGAACAGGCAGGCATTGGCATGATTCAAGTTGACGAGCCGGCTGTTCGTGAAGGGCTTCCGCTGAAGGAAAATGAACAAGCCGATTACCTGGCCTGGGCGGTCAAAGCGTTCCGCATTTCCACGTGCACGGTGCACGAAACGACCCAAATTCATACGCATATGTGCTATTGCGAATTCCATGACATGATTGATTCCATCGAAGCCATGGATGCAGATGTCATTTCTATTGAGACATCCCGTAGTCACGGCGAACTGATTCATAGTTTTGAAGAAAATACGTATGAGCTGGGTATTGGTCTTGGCGTATATGATATCCATAGTCCACGGGTTCCAAGTGTGGATGAAATGAGCAGCATGATTGAACGCGCCCTGCGTGTTCTTGATCCGAATCTGTTCTGGATCAACCCGGACTGCGGATTAAAAACCCGTGGACAGGAAGAAACCGTGGCTTCCCTCCGTAACATGGTGGATGCAACCAGAATCGCCCGTACCAATTACGCTTCCGCTGCTGTATTGTAATCTCTGCTGCGAAGCAGCATATTTAAAAAAGTAAAGCCTGACACTCCTTCGTTAAAGGGGTGTCAGGCTTTTTATGTGCTTAAATTTTTGTAGTTACTTTTAACGCACCTTCATTTCACTTGTATTATGAGGGATCTTGGGCGATCTTGGGGGTTCCTGCCGCTTTTCTCACCATCCAACTCTTACGACTAAATACTCTCTTCCAGCCATTGCTGTAAAGGGATGTCTTCAGTAAGTTCGCCCAGCAATATGTGACGGAACTTCCCTTCCTTATCAATAACCATCGTAGCGGGCAAACCCGTAATACGATACATCCCTGATATGTTACCCGTCACATCAATGATGACCGGAAAATTAAACGCTTGCTTATCCATAAACTCACGAATCGTACCCTTTGATTCCCCCACGTTAACAAACAGGGTTGCCACATCATTCTGATAGTCCTGGGCAATCTGATGTACGAGCGGCATCTCCCTTACACAGGGCGTGCACCATGAAGCCCAAAAGTTAATCATGACGGCTTTGCCCCGATAATCCGACAGCTTCACTTGCTCGCCTGCTGAATTAACCGCTGTGAACTCAGGGGCCCTTGCACCTACTTGAATCATATTGGCTCGCCCTGACTCAGGTGTCGATACATTTTCAAAAATAGCCCATGCACCTGCTAACAAAGCGATCAATCCAATCAAAATTGTAAGAGTACGTCTGCTCTTAAGATTCTTCTTCTGCACTGAACTCACCTTCACTTTAAACCAAGACTTTGATGAAATGCTGCATGGAGCGAACCGAATTGATCACGAAAGTCACGGGTGGAGCCCTCTCCCACACTACGTCCCTGGTTCATGAATATCACCTGATCCGCAATATCATCTGCAATCTCCAGCTGATGGGTTGAGAACACGACCATGTGGCCTTCCTGCTTGATACCCTTGAGGAGCTGAGCTAATTCCTGCATCCAGAACGGGTCCAATCCATTTGTTGGCTCATCCATGATGAGCAATGGAGGTTTGGACAGTACAGCTTGAGCAAATAACACACGTTGGCGCATACCTTTGGAGAAAGTCGTAACCCGGTTTTTCTTTTGATTCTCCAAACCTACCATAGTCAGTACTTCCTGTACTCTCCCCTTGGGAACTTTCCGCAGAGAAGCCCAGAACAGAAGCATTTCCTCCGCACTTAATCCCTGATTAAATTGATAATCATCCGGCATATATCCAATCTGCTGTGAATAATGTTTGCGCTCCTTCAACCAACGAATATTGTTGACTACAACGTCACCCGTGGTAGGCCGAAGAATTCCAGCGATCATACGCAGCACCGTGCTCTTTCCTGCGCCATTGCCTCCACAGAGGGCAAGCACTTGACCGGAACTCATGCGAAAGGAGATATCCTCAACAATACGTTTCTTTTTAATGGATTTTCCCAATCCCATCACTTCGAGTCCCACCTTATCCATGAGAACGCCCCCTCTCCCAGATCGCGTATATGGTCAGGACAGAGCAGGTGATCCAGAACAGACATATCCCGATGAAAATCCAACTGCCACTGGGTTGCTGCACCCACTCCACCCATTGATAATATTCAGGCCCTAGAATGGATCCGCCTCCCAGTTTGATGACTACGAACAATCGCACCAGCTCAGCCGGATTAATGAACGTTAGCATAACCAGCATCGGTTTGACCCACAGATAAGGCATCAATCCCAATACTGAGAGCAGTAACGTTGGCCATCCAATGACTGTGAAAAACCATACGGTCACCGAGATGGTTAATGCCTGCCAACGATTGCGCGACAACGAACCGAGGAATAGAGCCAGTGTCAGAAATAACAACACCAGTCCACACGAGAATGCCAGAAAGAGAAGATATGTCATGACATCCAGTGGATTCCCGACTACTCCGCTAATCACTCCCATCAGGCCGTATCCAAACGCAACAATGGTAATCAATACAATCGACAACCCGACATACTTGCCCACAATAAAGGGCATCGTACCAATGGGATATGTCGCCAGCAGTTGCCAACTGCCATCTTCCTTTTCGGATGTTAGTGAGAAGGAACCGAGGAACAGCGTCATTAATGGCAAAAGGTATAGAATCAGATTCAGCATCGAACCTGTTGTGCCCGAATATCCTTGAACCAGATTCTGCGAATTCAGGAGTAACAAGCTTAAGCTAAATGTGCAAAAAAGAATCAGAAACGAATACGCCCAGGGATTGCGAAATCCCATCTTCACTTCCCGTCTTGCAATCTGTATCATATCTGCCATCATTGATCACCATTTTCTATGGTCATACCTAGTGACCTGACTCTTCTTTCGTCTCATCTTCCTGGTGTGTCTCATCACTCATTCCTTCGTCACTCATACCCTCTTCTCCGTGCCCATGTTCACCCATCATGTCCATATTCTCTGTATTTTGTTTCCAGTCATGTGATGCAAGATCCTCAGCAGTCATAATGGTCCCCACACCTTGCTCTGCAACGAACGCTTCAGCCGATGGCTTGTCCTTGAAAGTTAGAATTCCATAGGCCATAGGCGTGCGCAATGAAGCATCATATACATACGTGGCTTTGCTGTATTCAATCCATTCCTTGTCATTATAGTCACGCACATAGTCCATGCCGATGTTATCTGTGCCATTCTCTGTTTTCCACTGGTTCATGCAACCGATATCATCAAACTTGTAATTCTGGCCGTCTTTCGTAGTGAGCTGTGTTGCATATGCATCGTCCTTCACCTGCATTTTACATATCGCGCAGATATCGACCTCTTCATTGATCGGCAATGCCGCGTATTTTGTTCCGCAAGCTGTTAATAATACGATGCCAAACATAAGTACCATAAGCATTGACCATCTTCCGTTCAAGCTTTTGTTCATTTTCGTGATACCCCCATATAGATAATGATAAAAGTCGCTATACCCAGCAAAGCTAGCCCAATGATCCAAACCATATGGGTACCTGTAGCTGTTTCCACTGTTATGTGCAGATCAGATCCATTATCCATGCTCATTCGTGGCGACTTGTCAGTAGTCCATTGTTCTCTGCCTTCTGTAAACAAGTCACTCAGAAAGACCATGCCCGGTGATTGAAAAAAGAGCTGATACGCAGAATTTCGACTGACCAGTTGCTCATAAAAAGGATTAATGGCATAGGAAATCTCACTGATTCCGTCCTGATTTAGATCGAGCCCCTGAAAGGAGTCCCAGTAATTCTCCATCATGACATTGTTCGGGCTATCCAAAGCCGAAGCCTCAATAACATTGGAGACCCATTGGTTATGTGTAAATTCGTTATCTTCTGCCAGAACCAGCTGAATGCCCACAAAATTCCGAAGTACCGCATTGCCACGGATCTCATTGCCCGAGGATTCTGCTATATTCATACCGACACGGTTGCCCTCCACCACATTGTTGAGTACAGAGGATTGATGTACGTCATACAACAGAATGCCTTGGGAATGAACATGGGTACTTTGTTTGCGAAAAGAATTGCCCGATATAACCGTATTCTTGACGCCCATGATCATGGCACCTGTCATGTTCTCTTCTCCGGTATTGTCCATGACAGAAGAGCCGTCAATGTACATAAAGTGGATGCCATACCTTGTATGTAACAGCCTGTTATTTCGAACGGTAGATATGCGACTGTTCTCCAGATAGATGCCATCCCGCATGCCTATGATCTCATTGCCTTCAATGTAGCTGTCATGGGCGTTGTACAGATCAATTCCATTGCCCTTCTGGCTACTGGTTGCAGAACCAGACCCCACCCACGTGATCTTGTTCCGCTGAATCGCCGCCTGACTTGAATTCCGGATGATTATCCCAAAACCCTGGGTCTGAATATGCAGATCCGTGATCTCACTGTTGTTCCCTTCAACCTGAATGGCTGCAGTCTGTGCATTCGCACCATGTTCAATGGTAAAACCTCTCAACTTCACCCCATCCGAACGAATCATTATTGTAGATGTGGCTTCCGCGTTAACAACAATGACCGTAGGATCGCCCTGAATGGTGATGTTCTTATCAATCGTTATGGGGCCTGCATATCGGCCTGACTCAAGTACAATGACATCTCCGGATGCAGAACGGTCAATCATTGGCTGAAGGGGAATGAGATCACGTTCTACAGAGGCGGCCATGGCCTTTCCCTGCGGGAAATACAATAGGGCAATCAACATGCTAATTAGAAAAGGCAGGACCAGGCCCCTGCTTTTCTTGCAACAGCCAAACACACGCAACCTTTCCCCAAAATTATTCATGATTCATCCCGCGCAAATCTGGCTCCTTGTTGCTGAGGTGTAATACTGCGGCGTTGTGTTTAACAGATCTTACGTCAATCTCAAACATACTTTGGCTGTACACACCATCCCTCCATTTCACTCAGAATCATTCATCCTTATTCCTCATCCATTGAACAACCCAATAATGAAGCGTTATCACAATCCTGATCACAGTGTACTTAAAACGAATTTTTTTCCATATAGCTCAATTAGGCTATAGACAGCACATTTTTGTGTCGATATTGTGATGTAACAAAAAAAGCCGCCATAATGGCGACTTCTAAGTGATCCGATTATTCAAATGGATAGGTCCAAAATTTTTCTCTACCAAAGCGTTTCTTGATTTCTTCATCATCGAGCTCACGATTTCCGACAAGCTCTGCTGCCTGGAATTGGGAACGATGGGCACGAATTGATGCCATTTTTTGACTTAAAAATCCAGTCACATCAACGAATACATCTGCTGTGCCAATGAACTGTTCATGATTATTCGAAAACGCAACACAGTGAACCACTGGCCGCTCAGCTACAGGAAGACGAGTAATCGTGCGAATGACGGCTTCTCCCGTAGCATCATGATCGGGATGAACACTGAAGCCCGGATAGAAGGTGATGACGAGCGACGGTTTCAGTTCCTCAAGCAGTGCCATAATACAATCGTCGAGCAGCTGCGGGTCTTCAAACTCAATCATTTTATCGTGAAAACCGAGCATTCTTAAGTCCTGGATTCCGATCGCTGCGGAAGCTTCAATCAGTTCTTGCTTGCGAATCGCAGGCAATGTGACTCTGTTGGCAAAGGGAGGAATGCCCATGTTGCGCCCCATCTCGCCAAGTGTCAGACAAGCGTAGGTTACATGGGCACCGCCATCTATGTATTTGGCTAATGTTCCCGATACAGAGAAAGCTTCATCATCCGGATGTGGATACACCACCAAGATTCGCTCATGCTCATTGTGTGTCGTATTCATGGTTTTTCCATCCTCCACTTTCATCAGAACATCTCCCGACTCAGTTGTAACGCGACAACCAGCTTGCCTTGAGTGTCGTGACCAGCCAGAATAAGTCTTTCGTTTTCCTGTTCGTCAATATGTGTAAGACCCTCGGCATATATCCATCCCTGAGTGGTTTTTAGACCTACCCGGTATGGACCCGTACCCGAAATGGAGCCCTGCGTATATCGTATGGCCGCATTGGTAATGAATGCCGATGCCGGATGCTTCGAGCTATCATAATGATGTGCATATGCACCTGACGTGAGTTCCAGATGTACGTATAAGTCCTGATCAGCAAGTTCACTGATTCGGAGCTGAATATCTTGAGGTTTGATCGGTTGCATGGCGGCCTCCTTGTCTATTGATAATTGTTCGAATTCCATTTTAACATAACCACGAGAGAATATACATGGAAGGACCGAGTCATCACGGTTGAGGGATACAATGCTGAAAAACAAGAACAGATTTGTGCGTTTTTTTCTCTTTTTATTCACAGAAATATCTATATGATGAAATGTAGGCAAAAAAACGCCTATGATAAACATTCTAAATCTTAAATAAATCTGGCTCCAACGTGTTTGGAAAGGAGTTGAATTTGAAATGAAACCTATAGTACAGCTACTGCATTTCGGCTATCATCAGGCGATGAGCTGCATATTTCCTGTAGCGATCTTTGGCACATTGGCCCTATCCAGCGTCATCCCAGTTCCTTTTCTTTATCGATATGATGCGATCCTGCTGGTATTGCTTGTTGTGCAGTACCTGATGTATCGAAGCGGCTTGGAAACCCGGGATGAAATCAAGGTCATCTGTGTATTTCACATGATTGGCCTGGCGCTGGAGATCTATAAAGTATGGATGGGCTCATGGTCATACCCTGAGCCGGCGTACACCAAAATCCTTGGTGTCCCTCTATATAGTGGATTCATGTATGCAAGTGTAGCCAGCTTTATGTGTCAGGTGTGGCGAAGACTGCGAATGGACATGACTGGATGGCCTGGTATATTACCTTCCGGTCTGCTCGGTGCAGCCATATATATCAACTTTTTCACCCATCATTTTATTCCCGATTTTCGCTGGTGGCTAACGGTGCTTGTATTTATTGTCTTCTGGAAAACGTGGATTATCTACCGGGTACGGGCAACGACCTATCGAATGCCGTTATCCATTGCTTTTGTCATTGTTGGTTTCTTCATCTGGACTGCTGAGAATATCGCTACATTCTTCAATGGCTGGAAATATCCTGATCAACATGATGCTTGGCAACTGGTTAGCTTTAGCAAGATCAGTTCGTGGTTCCTGCTGGTGATCATCAGCGTCATCATCGTTGCGCAGCTCAAATATGTGAAAGCCAATCGAACAACAGATGATCCTGCGTAATATCCATCATCACACCCATATGCATCATCGTTCAACATTCAATGAGCCGCTGTCATTCGCATCTTCAATTCGCTTGCTTGCTATAAGTTCGCCCTCAACATTATAAGCTTGAATTGTATATGGGATATCTGCTGCGGGTGGCAAGAAGGCATACCAGATCAGGTGCTCTAGGCCCACCTCAACTAATTTGGTTTCTATCTCTACTGGTTTTCCATTTTGCTTGATTTCAACAGTTACACGTCTGATGGTTGGGTCTACGATGTCACCAAACAACATGGGAAACGGGGCCGAGACTTTATCCAACTTCGGTATATTCATATAATTCAAAGCAAACTTGGTGTGTAGACCCTTACTTATGGAATAACCTCCACCCCATACCCATTTCCATCCGAACATGTTCTTGCGAGTATACTCCATCTGAAGATTACTGTTGTTTTCCCGACCCTTTTTTTGTGTGAACAAAATCATGCCTCCGTCTACAGCCTCCTGATGAATAAATTGGGAGGTATAAAACTCACCTCTAAATTCCTGAACTGCCCTCTCAGGACTGTTCGCTATAGGAATCTGTATAGGTTCACTTAATCCCCAAACTTTAGATATGCGTTGATCGGCTAACCCCCCTGCACGTTCATTCATATACATATATGTCAGGACTGACAAGGGCGAGAGTACAATTACCATTGTGATGATTAGCAGGATTCTCCTGTTACGTTTGGACATCTCCGAGTGCACTCCTTATAAAAACGATGAAATATTAAAAACAATCACTCTAATATTACCATAATTAGTATATGGATTCTTGTACGAATCCAATGTGTCCAATCAAAAAAGGTCGCCAACGGCGACCTTTCAAGTATTCATCGAAGCTATTCTCCCAGGAAGATCACTTCGGTTTCCAATTCAACCTGGAACGTATCATATACTTTCTTCTGAATAAATTGAATCAGATCCATGTAATCCTGGGCAGTAGCGTGATCCACATTTACGATAAAACCCGCATGTTTCATGGAGATCTCTGCACCTCCGATACGAGTGCCTTGCAAGTTACAATCCTGAATCAGTTTACCGGCAAAATGTCCTTCGGGTCGTTTAAATACACTTCCACAAGAGGGGAACTCAAGCGGCTGCTTGGATTCTCTCAGGAACGTTAATTCATTCATTTTGCTTGCAATATCTTCCTTGTTTCCTTTTTTGAGCCCGAATTCGGCCTCCAGTATGATATAGTGATCCATCTTGAAGAGACTATTTCGATAACCAAACTTCATCTCTTCTCGAGGGATCTCCAATACTGTACCGTCTTTGGTGATCACAGTCGCTCGTTCAACAACATCTTCGATCTGCCCCCCATAGGCACCCGCATTCATGTAGAGTGCGCCCCCCGTGCTTCCGGGAATACCGCAAGCAAATTCCAAACCGGTTAAGCTATGCTCCAAAGCAAGCCTGGATACATCAATGATATCAACGCCACTTTGCGCAATCATACTGTCTCCACTCACTTTAATTTGATCGAAATGACTAAGGGAAATGGTTACACCTCGGATACCTCCATCTTTGATGATGACGTTGGAGCCTTTGCCAATAACCGTCAGCGGCAATTGATGTATGTTGGCAATCTCTACGATTTTAGTGATTTCGTCTATCGTTGTTGGATGGATGAGGATATCTGCTTTACCACCAATTTTAATAAACGTGTGATTTTTTAGCGGTTCATTGAATTTTACTTTTTCTAAAGGTATGTGTTGCTCAAAAATATTCATGATTTTCTCTCCCTGCGTTCTCAAAAAGAACATGATTCCTCTATTTTAAATGGAAAAGCACTCACATTACAATCCATCACATTTATTTCACTTCACTGAGCCGTATAATGTATCCTTTCTTCCCTCTGTTCTGATATATGATATTCACCTAACCATGAGGGATGTTACCTTCTCAAATAGTATGAGCAAAATAAAAAAAACGCTACTGAAAACTTCAGTAGCGTTTAGTGTGAATCTCAATTTAATTATTGTGTAAATCAAGGTTTTACGTGGTTGGGATATCCGTATCCGTCAGCTCTACGGACAGTTTCCATAGACGAAGAGCTTGCTCAGGATCAATCGCATACTTCTTCACCCCATAGAAACCTCCATCCTCAGGAGCCAATTCACTGATGTCACAATCCTCGCAGTAGACACCGCCTTTGCCCTCAAGCTGAGGAGAAGTTGCTGCCCAGACTTGCGTTGCCGCCCCCTGTTCAAGTGTTTTGAATGCAGGATTGGCCACTTGTCCAGATTCATCAATCCAGCCCAATGCGATCATCTCATCTTTAGGCATATGACGCTGCAACGGCGTCATAATTCCACCTGGATGAACCGAGAACGCACGCACTCCCTGTTCAGCACCACGTCTGTCCAGCTCAACGCTGAATAAAATGGTTGCTGTTTTGGACTGTCCATAGGCAGGGAATTTCTCATAATCATGCTCAAACTGGATGTCATCCCAACGAATCGGTGAGAAATGATGTCCCGCTGATGCCAAGGAAACAACACGTGCCCCACCCTGATTTGCAAGTGCTGGCCATAACAGATTAGTCAATGCAAAGTGGCCTAGGTGATTGGTTGCAAATTGAGCTTCCCATCCAGGACCAATACGCGTCTCCGGACAAGCCATGATGCCCGCATTGAGAATTAACATGTCGATGTTGCGATCACTCGCCACAAACCGCTCGGCAAAGGCACGAACACTTGAGAGATCCGCGAGATCCAGTTCGTCAATTTCCACACCGGACAGTCCGGATAGAGCTTCTTGGGCAACAGCTGGCCGGCGTGCCGTGACAACGACGTGAGCTCCTGCTTGGACGAGTGCGCGTGTCGTCTCCAGCCCCAGGCCGGAATAACCCCCTGTTACAATAGCAAGTTGTCCTGTCAGATCAATATTACTTAATACGTCCTCTGTTGTACTCCGATGATCGAATCCTGAGCCAATTTTATGTTGTAAGGTTTTAAAGGTATCTTCTTGTGTCATCTCATCTGTCTCCTTTGAAATAGTTTCTATCTAATGCAAGTCTACACCTTAGAGTACACTCTAGGTCAAATACAGCGAATCATTCGTCTTAACGTCTCCGTTCAATCTGAAAAAAGCCGCCGGTTGGCGACCTTTTGACTCGGAACCCATAGTTCCAGCCTATGAACTTATCCATAATTGGTATTTCCCTTGTTTCCTTCCAGTTTGTAAACTATGGAGAAAACCTCAAGGAGTGATGAGCATATGGAACTCTCAGTAAAGCAGCTGTTCGATAAGGTAGCCCAAGATTATGATGTGCAACGAAAACAGCTTATCCCTTGTTTTGATGATTTTTATGGAATGGCTCTGAATCTAATGGAGTGTTCGCTTAATTCGCCACGTATTCTTGATCTGGGTGCAGGAACGGGCCTTCTCTCCGGATTGGTCCTGCAAAAGTACCCCAACGCACGATTAACCCTGATCGACATTAGTGATCAGATGCTCGAAGGGGCACATCGAAGGTTTGCTGATGCTACACAAGTAGAGTACCTGGTTGGAGATTACTCAAGCTACAACTTCACCAGTTCCTACGATATGATTATTTCCTCCCTGTCTATTCACCATCTGACCCACGCTGACAAGAAAAAGGTGTTTGAAACTGTACATAAGCTGTTAGAACCAGGTGGTCGCTTCATCAACGCAGATCAGGTTCAAGGAAGAACTCCCGATACGGACACCTATTACCGCCAGCGCTGGTTAGAAGCAATTCATCAAAGTGGCTTGTCTGAGGAAGCCATCTCGGCTTCGATTGAAAGACGCAAGGTGGATATCAATGCCACGCTGGAGGATCAGTTTATGTGGTTGGAAGAAGCGGGGTTTCCTGTGGTTGATTGCATGTACAAATCCTTGGACTTTGCGGTATTTTACGCGCAAAAATAAAAAAGACCGGATTAGAGGCGCAAGCTATGCCATGATCCGGTCTTCTCCCTATAATTTTCATTCTGAAACAATTATTTCAGCGATGCTGGAAGCTTAACGCCAAGAAGTTTGCCTTCAGCCTGGATAATAATCATTCCGTTTGTCTTCAACGTCGTGTTGTGCAGGTCACCACCAGTGGATACTCGAAAAGCAGGCTGCCCCGTCATCATGTTAAGTGCAAGTAAGGTGCCGTTACGTTGCGCTCGATACATTCCTTTACCGTAAACATCGATCTGAGAAACGGGGGCATCACCATGCCACTGTACCTCCTGACCATTAGCCAGCTTAATGCCTGTGAGTTCTCCCGTGTTGGCGTTTCTGAAGATCAACCGTTCCTGTGTAATGCCAACCCACACCATATTTTCTCCATAAGGGCTACGAAAAGTTCGAAGTGGCGTGGGTTCAGACTTGGTTGAAGTCAATGAATACTCGGCTATTTTATCCCCTTGCAAAATGTATAGTTTATCTTTACTCGTAAAAATTCCGCCATACCCATTTTCATACGGTGGATCACCAGGGATTTTCCAGGTGTATTCCTGACTTCCTTTTAACACACCCGTCTTCAGGTTGTACGCATTAACTTTCCATTTGCGTTCAGGCGAAGATTCGTCATCATCTCCCAACATTGGAGAATAGTAATCCGCTGAATATACAAGACCGTCTTTGATCTGAAGAGCCTCCCCCTGACCAAAATGACCCCATAGCTTCTTGCCTGTTTTCTTGTCGTATGCATTAAGCTGAGTGGACGTAAGTGCTCCTTGAACAAAAAAAGTTCTCAGCACCACACCATTAGCTTCTTCCAGATACTCAGTACCATGACCTTCCCCTAATGGTTCATCTGCCGACCAACGCAATTTGCCTGACTTGATATCCAGTGCAAACGTTGTACTTCCTTTAATCACGTAGAGCGTATCCATTGTTGGCACCAACACTTCTGTACGTTGAACCGTATCAATCCAGGTGGATGTGACAGATTGCCATTTTGCTTTGCCTGTTTTTGCATTCAAGGCATAAGGCTTATGATCACTGGTCAGTCCGTAAAGGACGCCGCTTTGATAGGTGATATAAGGTGTCAGATCTTTGCCGTAAGTCCAGAGCCTTTTACCTGTTGTCGCATCAAGTGCCACCAACTTCGATCCAGCAAACGTGAATACTTTGCCCTCTTCTGCAATGGCACTTGCTCCGATGTACGTCTCATTCATATTCAAATAGTTATCTACATTTGCTGTCCAAGTAGGTTTCAGTTCAGGTACAGTGATTCGCTGATACGAATACCAGTTACGAATGGATACATCCGATGCTTCAGCATGTGCCTGAGATGGCAGTACGCCGATGACTCCATGAACCATCAGCATTCCGGCAGTAAGACCAGCAATGATGGGTCTGCCTGCACTTCTTTTATAATGCTTCATTGTGTGACGTTTATGTCGATTGATCATAGAAAGTGATTCCTCCTGTGATAAATGAGCCTAATATATAACTACATAAAATATAACGAGCATTGAGGCCGAAAAGTTACTCGATTGTTAAATTATTCTAAAAATCAAAAAGCCGCCAGTTGGCGACTTCCTGAATACGACATTAGTTATGTGACAACGTTGGGAACGTGATTTTGTAATGAGGTCCCTGCTTTACTTTAATTCAATCTGGAATACATCACCGGCGTTGCCACCAAAAACGATAAAACCACTTTTCGGGAGCTTCGTTGATTCCTGATTGGTTGCTACAGAGAAATCAACCACTACTCCTTGATCATCATACACTGCGTAACCTCCGCTGTTCGGAGAATTCACCGTGATGGATTTGTTCGCCGATCGGGAATCGATGGCATACCACCTTGCTTGACCATTAGCCGGGATAGTCGTAATTCCTTTTTTTCCACCAAAGATTGGCGTAATTGCATCCTCTGCAATGTATTCCTGCCCATCCTGGATCAAAATCTCGGCACCATTTTTCGTGTAAAATTGTAGATCGAAAGCATCTCTTCCGTTCATCACAGGAATCTGGGCGATGTTCTTCGCATTATTCGCATCCAAGATTTCCGTGCCATTGGCGTAACCATTTTGGGCATCAACAGACAGATTTTTGATCAGCATCGATGGAAGCAGATAAAAGATCGATGTTATTTTTTCATCCAGTGCGTAATATTTCGAGCCGTCACGAGCTGTCCATTTCTCTTTTGTTGTTGCGTCCAGCGCATGTTGATCCAGTTTTTGATAATCATACGTGTTCATTACGGTTTGGCCTATCCCAGGTAACGTTATCACGGCCTGAACTTTAACATACACCTTGTCATTACGTTCCTTCACAAAACTGGCTTTCACGCTGCCATCTGTACTTGTAAAATGTTCATCACCTGTGTACACATAGTTCTGCTCTGGAATAATTCCACCCAGCAATGCAGGCAATTTGAACTCGTCATCCTCGATCTTTATATCCAACGTCTCTCCTACCGTACCGTAGAGACCGGAGTACGTGCTTAATTCTGTGGGCATCTTCACTTTATCGGGTGACGAGAAGGTCTGATCGGGCTTCACCTTGTCAATAATACCTTGATCCGCCAGAACTTCCAGTAGCACTTTGCTGGCAAACATCTGATTGTAAACGGAAGATCCACCGGAAGATAAGACCGCCATTGAAATATCATGTTCAGGTATCGTGATTAACACGGCATGATACATCATGGTATCTCCGCCTTTGGCAAGTGCGGTAACCCCATAATCGCTGAACGGTGCAAGATCCACCGCATCCCACCCCAAGCCATAATTGATCGTATTTTGCTCATCTGATACCCAGATGCCCTTACGATATTCATGAGCTTGCATGGCCTTCACAGCAGATTCGGACAGAATATCCGGTCTATTCCCCATCAAAACCTCTCCGAATTGACTCAACTCCTCTGCGGTGGAGTACACTCCGCCTGTACCGATAATGTTTGCATTTTCGGTTGGCATCTTCATTGCAAGTGTTGGCCAATAGGTCTCAGATAACTTTTTTCTATCAAAGTCATCCATTGGCGTCTTCGTTGATTCCAACTTCAGTGGCTCGCTGATGTACTGGTCGATATATTCGCTGTAGGATAACCCACTCACCCGTTCCACCATAAGCTCCAGCAACTGGAAGCCATCATTGCAGTAGACAGAATAGGCTCCCGGCTTGGATTTCAGTTTTTCGGACTGGAGTTTGAGTAATAGCTCGTCATGATTGCGGGTGTCATTATCGTCAAACAACATACTGTTTCCATAATGTGTACCGTAAAGACCGGATGAATGATTCATCAACATGCGCGGTGTGATTTGAGTATATCGCGGATCTGCCATCTTAAAGTCTTTGATATACGAAGTAAGCGGCTCATCCAGATCTATTTTGCCGGAATCAACCAGCTTCATGGCGGCTGCCGTAACAACCATTTTGCTAACCGAACCTATGCCATACATGCTTTCCTTGTCTATTGGTTTTTGTGATGCCTTGTCGTGCAATCCAACACTATCTGATAAAATGAGTTTCCCTTCGTCCCTGATCGCATATTGTACACTGGTGACACCATAGTTTTGCACCATCTCCGTGGCGATCTGCTCCGCCCGTGTCTCAATCGTTGTACTGGTATTCTCCTTTGCGCTGACATCTGTCATCGGCGTAATTACAATCACGGCTGTACATAAAAGACTAATTAATTTTTTCATCCCAATGTCCTCCCTCAAATGTTCTTATGAATGAATTCATCATATCCGGTAAATGACAGATCGAACGCAATTGGACCCTGAATGGAAAAAAACAATCCCCGAACGGTATGTTCAGGGATTGTCGGTGTGAAACGGAAGCACGACCATGTTGTTAAACTTCCGAGACGGATGTTCAATACTCATATGTCCGCCATATTTCTCGCATATTCTCGAGATATTGGTTAGACCGATGCCATGGTACTCGGGATTTGGCTTTTCACTTTTCAACTCAACGATCGGTTTCTCTACATGATTCATAATCTGAATGACAAGTGCAGATGATGTGGAGTGAAGTGCAATAAGGACATATCGATCCTCCGCCTGTCTAACCTTCTTGGAGGCTTCAATTGCGTTATCGAGCATGTTACCAAGCACCACGCACAGATCATAACGATCGATTTGGATATGTTGCGAGTGGAGTTGGATTTTGGTGTCGATTTTGATTCCGTTTGCCTGCCCCATAGCCAGGGTATTTGTAACAAGAGCATCAATGACCAGATTGCCGGAATTCACCCGCTGATACGCACCTTCAATGGTATTCAATGTAGACTGGATATGGTCACCAGCAGCCACCAGTTCGTTACGTTTGATGCATTCATCTATATACAAAAATTGCTGATTGATATCATGGATGATGCTTTTAATATTTTTAAAACTATGAACGGTCTTCTCATAATTGGCATCCTGGTAATCCATCTGACGCTGTAACTGGGTATTTTCATGCGTGAGCTGTGCTTTTTCCACCATATTATCAAATACATAAACAATGAATACATTGAGAAATAGAGAGCCTAGTACAGAAAAGACGTAGAAAATGTTTTTTTCACTATAGATGGAGGCCACATTGATCTGATAGATCGTAATTATCGGCACAATGAGAAACAACAAATAATAACGATAATGCACAGCAAAACCTCTGCGTTTCGCGACTAGACGTACAATTTGAATAACAATGAACATGATACTGCAACCAAGCAGCATCACCTTGGAGAGAATCCAGTGATTTTCACCATTGAACTGTTCCCATGAGATGAAGTCTCCTGTGGATTCCAAAACGCCTAGAATATATACAGCTATCGTATTCGCCATTGTAATCAGAACCCCATACAGGATGGTAAACACAAGCTTGATTTTAAGCTCCACATCATAGGATAGTGCCAGACTGAAGATTAATACTAGGGCAATCGCTGTCGAAACGAGGTCGGAGAAGGAAGTTGCCAAATAAAAGTAATCCAACAGCACAAATACCAAGAAATAGACTGCTCTACGCGGCTTCCGCTTGGACTTCCCCAACACAGAGTCAAAATAAAAATTTGCCTGGAAAGCCATAAGTAAGGTCACGAAGATGATAGAAAACATCATATACATGTCCATTTACTGAACCCTCATAATCATGTATTTGGTATAGGCATCCTTGACTTCCTTAATCTTGGATCTGCCTATGGGCAGCTCCGTCCCATTTAACATAACGACTTGAGTACCGGAAAACTTCTGCACGTGCATCAAATTAATGATAATCGAGCGATGAATCTGTAAAAAACCATGGTCTTTCAAACCGGAAGCATAGCTGGATAAAACACCTTTGGTCTCATGCACATTTTCTCGTGTCACCACATTCAACTTGTTCTTGATCGTTAAGCTTTTGACGACCTCCATCCAGAGGATGTCATCATATTTCAGCAGCAATTCATCATAGTCTGACTTGATCAGCACATACTTTTTCTCCAATGCCTGAAAATATTGACACAGCTTAATCATCTTCTCCTCGAAAACTTGCGGCTGTATTGGCTTGATCAGATATTGAAAAGTGATGACATCGAAGCTCTCCACCATGTATTCCGGGTAACTGGTCAAGAACATAATCTGTACATCCAGAAACTTCATATTCCTGATCTCTTTAGCGGTCTGGATTCCGTTCATTCCACCCATCTCCACATCCAAGATGAGAATATGAAATGTATCCCCAACCTCTCTGTAGTGTGAGAGCAGTTGTTCTCCAGATGTGAATAGGCTAATTTGAAAATCAAAATTGGTTTTTAGAGATAAGGAGACCAGCATTGATTTCACACGATCTCGCTGCTGCTGCTCGTCATCACAGATTGCAATATTAAACATGGAGGGACATCCGCCTTTCATCAACATCGACTCTGAATTTCACTCTCGAATATACTATTTTAGCATAGGTTTCAGTGTCGAATTAGGATGAGATGCATTATTCCGACCCTAAAACGCAGATCAACAAAAAAAGTCGCCACATTGGCGACTCTTGAACTTGAAACCTTCTCCAGCCATTTCTATGAAAAGTCCGGTCGGTTATTCTGTTTTTTTGGGCACAGCATGGCGGTAAAATCGTATTACCTTGCGATACATTGTCTTGTCTTTTAATTGATTGAATATA
The DNA here is from genome assembly GCF_055687625.1 of Paenibacillus sp. CB74. Taxonomy (NCBI): domain Bacteria; kingdom Bacillati; phylum Bacillota; class Bacilli; order Caryophanales; family Paenibacillaceae; genus Paenibacillus; species Paenibacillus sp. CB74. The sequence continues at coordinate 2,109,977 of NZ_CM146009.1, forward strand.
TATGGGTCGGGTTTGACATTTACCTCAATAATCCAGGGTTTCAGACTATGATCAAGGCCGATATCTACACCAATTTGCATTAGATACGAGTACTTTTTTTTCATATGACGAGCTATGCGCAGGCTAAGCTCATTCATCTCCTTAACCAGTTCATTCCTACGTTTAGTGGATGCATGTGATTGTAGCAGCTTGTGAATATCCATCGGTGTACCACCACTATGATAATTGGTTACGATTTTCTTTGGATGACCCAGTCGGCCGATGATTCCGGTAGCTTCCCATTGCTTGGTCGGGCTTAGCTGTATCATGACTCGGATGTCAAAACGTCTGTTATTGTGCTTAAGAAGATGGATTCCTCTCTGAATCAGATAGCTTCTTTTATTCACCAAACGTGTCAGACTGGTATAGAACGATTCAAAGCTGTTAAAAGTCAGACGTTTTTGATCATGCTGATAGACAAAATGTTGATGATCTTCCATTTCAGCCTTAATGACACCCATCCCGAAAGTACCTCTCTCAGGTTTAATATAGACCATTCCATACTTGCTGATCATAAATTTCAGATTCGTTTTGTTATATTTCTGTGTGTCTGGGATAAACGGTTTAATAGATTCATTATTAATAATCAATTTTGTTTTTAACCACTTGCTTCTTAATGGCTGCAATTTATCAACTCCCATGTCGTACATTCTTCCTTCAGCAGCCGCATCAAAGCCTGCTGTTTGATCAAGATCCTGCATGCATTATATGTCATACCGATATAGGAACCCTCTACAAGAGCCCCTATTCGTAAAAAATGTATATTAGCACATGCCCTGACCAAACCACTTTTGCACACATACCATGGAAGAAGTCATAACGATATGTGCAAGGAGTTGAGAAGATGTCCGTTCAGCGTGGAATGCAGTTAAATGCTGCGCCCAAGATTGATGTTCTTATACCAGCGATCGAGAAAGATCTGGCTACTCTTCCCCACGTCATTGATAACATTCGCCGTTACGTGAAGCATCCCATCGGAAGCATATATATTGTTTCTCCGGTCAGCTCCAAAATCAGAAAACTTTGTTCCCTTAAAAACTGCATTTTTGTTAATGAGCGATCCGTCCTGCCTCTAACCAAAGACGAGATACACTACCAGTCCTCCCGATGGAATCGGTCAGGCTGGTTATATCAGCAGCTGCTCAAAATGAACGGAGATTCCATTGTGAAGGCAAAGCACTTTTTAGTCATGGATGCGGATACCGTAATGATTAAGCCTCATACATTTCTTGTAGAAGGCAAAACCGTCTTTTACTGCCGTGACTGGAGCCAGCCGGAATATTTCAATACCTACCGCAAGTTGTTAGGCATGAAAGCTCCACGTCCCCGCTCTTTTGTCACCCATTATATGCTGTTCGACAAATCGAAACTCGCTGCCTTAAAACAGAAAATTGAAGATGTTCATAAGCTGCCATGGTACAAAGCGATCATCTCCAATATCAATAAGAAAAAGCAGTTTGGTTTCTCCGAGTATGAAACGTATGCCAATTTTATGTATACGAAAAACCCTGGCAGCATGGCCCTTAGAAGTTCCATGAATAAAAGTCTGAATGTGAACGCTTCTTCGTTAAAAGAGCAACAAATCCGTAATCTGGCTCTTAAATACCGTTCTCTTTCCTTTCATAAACGGAAAATCTATAGTAAAGCTCCCTGAGCGTAAGGAGGAAGCCCATGCATATCGTATTGCTGTGCGGCGGCTCTGGCAAAAGGCTCTGGCCTTTATCCAATGAGCTTCGCTCCAAGCTGTTCATAGATATACTTCCATCACCCGCTGGAGGTAGGGAATCCATGATCAGCAGAGTATGCCGTCAGCTTGGCAGTTCATCCCTAACAGATTCAACACTCATTATTTCACATCAGGATCAGGCTAATATTACGGCACGACATACTCAAGGCAAAATACCAGTCATTGGGGAACCTTATAAAAGAGGCACTTTTACTGCGGCTGCCTTAGCGACGTTATATCTGCAATCCTTCCGAATGGCCAAAGATGACGATGTAATCTGTATCGCTCCAGCTGATGTGTTCGCAGGTGAAGATTTTTTCAGCAACTTCCAATTACTGCCGGATATATTGAAACATTCTCAAGCCGATATCGCTTTAATTGGGACAAGGCCTACACATGCTTCAGAACAGTATGGATACATCCTGCCGGGTGGGGAAGAACGTAATGCTTATGCGCCCATAACACAATTTATAGAAAAACCCGAAACCACCATTGCTGAAACTCTGCTACAACGTGGGGCACTATGGAACTGCGGTGTGTACGCATTCACCGTCACGTTTATGATATCCCATATTAAAAAAATGGGGCTTCCGGTTCATTATGATCAATTGTCGTCCCTGTATGAAGCGTTGCCTGAACGCAGTTTTGACAAGCATGTTGCAGAAAAGGCACAGCGGGCCGTAGTCCTGCCTTATAAGGGAGTGTGGCAGGATATCGGAAGCTGGGATACGCTGTGCTCCCAGTTAGATACCCATGTAATCGGACACGGTGGAATCTCGGGTTCTTCCTCCGATTCCTATATTATTAACGAGCTTCCCTACCCCATCCAAGTCATGGGTGTGCCAGGTATTATCGCTGCCGCAAGTCCGGATGGCATTCTCATTGCCAACAAAAATAGTTCAAATGAAATTAAAGCGCAATTGGGTAGCTTGCCACTAAAACCGATGTATGGCGAAGCAACCTGGGGCAGTTATCGTGTCATTGAAAGTTCGTTAGAAGATGAGAGTGCAACAGTAACTACATTAAACATAACGGTTCTACCGGGCAAACATATCGGGTTGAACTGGCATAGAACTGGGTGTAGAGCATGGACCGTGCTTGCAGGCAGTGGGCAAGTGCTTGTCAACAGAAAGGTCATGCAAGTGAGCATGGGCAATCAGTTCGCGATTACCAAGGAGAGTCTCTTTTCTATTCTGGCTGAAACCAGGATGGTGATCCTTGAGGTCCGGATCGGAGTAACAGAGGAGAAAGACAACATACTTTTTGAAGAAGAAGATTGGAATGTAATCCTAAAAAGTGCAGGTTCATCTAACGTTTAATGGGAGAATGAACCGATTCAATCTTCGTGTCTTATAGCCCCTTCCATTCGCGGAAGGGGCTCATTGGCATAATTAAGGGAAACCTGACACTTCTTCTCCCTATATCTTAGTTAAACAACTTGCGAAGTTCCTCGACTTCCAGGCGGGCAGCTGGCTGGTAGGCCGGACTTAGTACATAGCGCTGGAAGCTGTATAACAACTGTCTGCCCTCCAATGTAGTCATCAGACGCTTCAGATTCAGCGCTCCCATCAGCACTCTACCCTTCCCGACCCGACACTCCATCAACAGGCCGAGCTTGTTGTTTCGTTCAAAATTATCAATGGTCTGCACGATTGGCCGCAGCTCCTTATTCAGCTCATCCAGAATGATGGATGACGATTCAGAAACGATGCTCCACCACGGATAGGTTGAGTGCTCCTCTGTGACAAAATGTTCGAAGACCGGATGATCCTGTTGAATTAACAAGCCCATTGTGCCCACAGGAACTTCTCTTTTCATATTCTCCGATATTGATCGGAACATAGGGTAAGACCAAAAGTCGGTGCTGTAGAAACCTTGGATCGCGTGTTGAATCTGATCAGGATTCGGGAATAGTAGAATATCCTCCCCCTTTTCAAGCAGACCCAGCGCTTGTTCCGAAAGTTCGGTAAAGAGGTTAAGACCGCTCAGATCCACTTCGACTTGCCCGGGGTAGATCCACAAGTCATAAGACTTACGGATATCCGTGCCCGGAATGGACATTCTAAGCTCCACTTTGGTCATATTGGAGACTTCAGGAATACGAATGCTAAGATCCGTGATACTCACATAATGTTCTCCATTCAACGCTGGTAGGTCAGCTCTCCCTTCTAGAAGGATGCCGTCTTGTTGCTGCTCGCTTAGTAGCTCCCACTTCAGTTGAAGTCCATCCAACACTTGTCTCCGGAAGTAACTTAGTTCAATACGCGCTTCGAATAATTCACCAGCTCGATAATTATATTTGGGAAATCTCGCGAGCAACACCGCATCGGAACAGAACGTTCTCCACTCTTCAGGTGTAATCATGCCTTTGGAATGCATGAATGCGTCCAGTACACCTACCAGCGCTGTTCCCTGACCACTGAAATCCTGGAGATCCAGCAGTTGGAAACCTGCTAGTTGCTGCGAACGAAAAGCCGCTTCCAATTCTTCTTTGTAACAGGCGACTGCAAGCTTGCCAGAGGCCCTGAAGTAGGCTTCTGCCAGATGTCCCAATCCTTTGGCTTCCAGACGCTCTCTGAACACTTCGAAGTTTTTGGCTTTAAGAGAGCCTGTATACTTGCTGATCTCCTCAAAATTCGGAAATGTGGCATACTGTCCAATTTCATGCGAGATGATCGGTACATGTGAGACGAGTTGATCACTTCCGGCTTCAGCCTGCACCGTTTTGGAACCTGTGCCATATTGGATCTGAATCTCTTTGTCCCCCGTTTGAGCAGCAGGGCCAGCATCACTACCTTGCTCAGGTACAATGTTCGAATCATAATCCTTCAATGTGTTGGGCAAGTCGGTCTGTACATGTCCTAGCGGCGCATCACACATGGCATACGAACCTCTGAACAGACGTTCTTTCGAGAATCGAACCCCACAAAAGAATTCACTTTCCTCCAGAATGTCCGGTACAAACTGAAAGTTGTTGGAGCCTTCGGTATATAGGTGACGATGATCATATGCTTTGTATGCTTTCAGAATTGAATTCAATCTGTCCTTGCTGCCCCAAAGTTCATTTCCCAAGGACATCATGACAAACGAAGGATGATTACCAAAAGCTTGCAGCATCGCAAACCCCTCGCTGATCAAGTAATCCTGCTCTACTTGATTGTGTGCATCCGAGGATTCGTCCGTAATGGTTCCCCAGAACGGAAGCTCAGGTTCCATATAGATGCCGAGCAGATCAGCCGCAATGAAAGCAGCCTCTGGAGGACAACAGGTATGGAAACGGTAGTGATTGATACCGTAGGACTTTGAAATGCCAAGAATGCGAACCCATTCATCCACATCGGTTGGCGCATATCCCGTGAGCGGAAAGATCAGCCCGTCATGTTTGCCCCGAAGAAACGTTTTGCGACCATTAATCGTGAATTTGTCCCCAGCTGCCCGGAATTCCCGTAATCCTGTCCATACTTCGGTGGAGTCCAGTATTTCCCCGTTCTCGTCTTGCAGTTGAATGTGAAGTTGATACAGATTAGGCGCATCATCACTCCATAACATGGCATCTTCGCCAATCTTATATGTCAGCCCAATCTCCTGCGAATCCGGAATGAAACTCTGTTCCTTCGTCGTATGAACCGGATCTGCACTGACAGCAACAGCGGATATGACGATATGTACTCCTCTCAGCTCACCGACAAGTGCTCCTTTAATCTCAAAAGACCGATTCGCAAGATCAGGGTAGACCTGCACATTATCCAGAAATACACGCTCAAAAAATTGAAGTTCCATCTTCCCGGTAATCCCGTTCCAATTGGTCTGCGTGTCTTCAGATGTAAGATGACCGCCTTTGGTTGGATAATTGGTATTGTCCACTCGAATCGTGATCGTATGTGTCCCAGCCGTTAACCCTGCCTCCAACTCGTAACGGTGAGGTGTATTTAGACTGTTTTGCGTGCCCCATTCCACCCCATCAATCCAAACTGTGGTTACTCGTGTTCGTTCCAGGTGCAAGAAACAACGTTTATTCGCCAAATGTTCGGGAATATCAATCTCACGTGAAAACCAGGCATATCCTTCAAACAAATACTCATCCGTCAGCGCACCGATTAACACCTGTTCATTTTTCTTACCTTTGCCCGCATGAGAAGTTGTATTAGGTAAAGTAATAACGTCTGAGAAATTCAGACCATTCTCCACTTTATGCTCATCGAGCTGAAGTTTCCAGATACCTTCCAGATTTAATGCAGCTATCATAATTTTGTCTCCTCTGAATTCATCTGTTTAATAGAAGTAATCGCTTCCAAGTCATAGAAACCGTTTTCGGTAAATCATACCTGTATTATAAACTTGATACCCCTCCTCGCATAGGTCTTATGTATAAAATACCGTACCTCTTTTCAAAACAAACGTCTTCAAAGCTAAATAGTATCTTTTATCATATTGACGTGTGGTTATAAATTTCCTAGAACATCGTCAACACTATTCCATTCATAGGTCAGCTCGTTTAACATTTTTCCATCGATCCCAATTTGACTTGTTTTGACTAATTCAGCACCAAAATGTTCATAAAAATAGCGAGTTTTATTTCCCTCAAGAACGTCAACAAATATCCTGTTATAGCCCAATTCCTTGAAATGTTTAAACAGTGCTTTGAATATCTTCCTTCCTATGCCCTTTCCTTGATATTCCTCAAATAGATAAATCGAGGTTAAGTCACCCGAATTCGTCACTTTATTGGTTTCTCTCTTAAAAGCATCTGCGAAACCTATGATTTGACCTTCTGTATTTTCTGCAACAACAACATAATTATCTTCTTTTGCAATATTTTTCGTCCATAGTTCTGTTCGTTGTTCATAAGATAAATTCTTTAGAAATTCATCTGAGATAATGCCTTTATAAGTCGTTCTCCAACTATCAACATGAACTTTCGCGATACCTGACGCATCATTTAATATTGCTTTTCTTATAATCATTTACGCTCCAACCTTTCCTCGTAGATTGATGACTCCATTATAGAACATTTGTGTAAGCAAATATCAACAACGATCTTTAACATTGGCATTAAAAAAGTCGCCAATACTGGCGACTTCTTATCGTTACTTATGCTGTATCCTGAACAATTTTAGAATATGGTGGGTACCATGCCCCCGTCCATACGGATGGGAGAGCCTCGAAAGGCTGAAGCATACGGGCTGCATACAAAAGCGGCGAGTCTGCCTATTTCACTTGGTTTGATGAATCGCTGTAATTCAGACTGAGGCAGATTTTTTATCATAAAGTCTTTCTCTTTTTCCTCGAAAGTCAACGTCTCATCTGGGTATATGCCCTCAATGATTTCCCGTACGTTTTCGGACAGTGTTGGGCCTGGCAGGATCGTATTAATCGTAACGTCGGTGCCTGCTGTCAGTTTGGACAAACTTTTGGATAATGACAGTAGCATTGACTTGGTCATGCAATACTGGGGCATCTGGCCTGAGGGCATTAGGGCTTCTTCACTTGCGATGAAAATAATGCGCCCGTCATTGTTCTCCATCATTTTAGGTAAATAAAATTGGGACAGACCATTGGCAGCCAACACATTAATACGGAAGTATCTCTCCCACACTTCATCATTCAATTCTTCATATTTCATGATCTCATATATGCCCATGCTATTGATTAATATATCAACTTCGGGAAATTTCTCAAATAAAACTTGGCGTTGCGCTTGATCTACAAGATCAGCCGTGGCCTTCTGCGGAGAGGTCTCCGGAAAATTGATTTTGATTTCACGAACGGTATGTTCCACCTCTTCATCATTGCGTCCATTAATCAGCACATGAACACCTTCTTGGGCAAGTTCCATGGCAATTGCCCTACCAATTCCTTTTGTTGATCCTGTAACTAAGGCTGTTTTCTCTTTTAGTCCCATATCCATCCTGCATTTCTCCTTCATGATTACAACTATCCGGCAGCTATTTTTGAACATTATCAACAGCTTCATGCACTGGATAGTTATAATATTACGCATTCTGAAGGGATCAGTAACTAGCATCTTGCGCCAGAGTTAATGCCTGACACGCCAATTCGATGGCGTATCTCCTTCCCAGATCCGAAACGCACGATAGAACGAATTCTGGTCTTCATATCCAACCAGGAATGCGACCTCTTTGATATCGAGCGAAGGATCTGCCAGGTACTCCCTGGCCTGCTCACGTCTGGCTTCGGTTAATAATTGCTTGAAGTTTGTATTTTCTTCCGTCAGTCGCCGTTGCAAGGTACGATCACTCATACGAAGCTCTTTGGCGATCGCCTGGACGTCAGGGCGCTTTCCTGTGAGGTTGCGTTTCAAGATCCATTTGACCACTTCAGTAATGGAATGACTGTTCTTCTGTTCGTTCAGCGACCGATCCAGAGCCGGGGTCAGAATCTCCAGTAACTCCTCGTTATACGAGAGAAATGGAAGACTCAGATCTCTTCGCTCCAGCGTCAGCCGATTATAGTTGGAGTTCGTTTCAACTCGGCAGCCAAAGTAAGCTTCAAGGGGATATACGTTGCCCATCGGTTGGGAGAACTCGACCCTTTTGGCCATCAAAGGCTGGTCTGTGCCCCTACGTCCAAGTTCAAGCAGAAATGCCAGCGTAATACCGACCAATAATGGCGGACCCGTTAGCTCCTTATGTAACCATTCGAGTTCAATGATACATTCCTCCCCTGCTTCGGTAATCTGCAAACTCTCGGGAGGACACATTTGCTTGTAACGGACCATTCGATTCAACGCATCACGATAATCACGAGCATGGTACATCGCCAGCACAGGCGGAGGATACTTGGATATCTCATATCCGGTTGCAAGTTTGATGATGCCCTCGGCGGTGTCCCCTATGAGATCAGAGTAAGCCTGCCAGATTGCAAAGTACTGAGATTGAGTCACTACAGGTTTATTTATTGTCTCGAGAGATAGTTGTGCTGTCCGAGCGATGTCTTCTGCACCAATTCCCAATTGATATAATCCGGCCCAAAAGCCTGGGTGAACTTTAATTCGATCATTCGGTTGAGATTGCATGAATCCAGACTCCTTTAGCTTGTTCCATTTTTCATTCTGATTTCTAATTATAGAACGGATGTAGCTATTTTTGAATCTTACCTCAGCGAGCCATTTCGGATAATACGAAAAACACGACTAACCATGAATGGTCAGTCGTGTTCAAATCAATCATTCAGTATATTATGAAAGCATGCCACTATTACAAATTTAGCTACTCGTTCAATGCGGTTTTGATCAGGGCGTTTACCCGTGAATTGAACAACAGACCGATATGGGATACAAGGGAAACAGAAATGTTGTTCGCCCCGTTCAACCGGGACAGTGCCGGGGACACGATCGTATCACTGGTGGAATAGATCGAAGTCACCTTTATTCCACTCGGAGCTGTAGTTGTGGTCAATCGATTAGCCCCACCCAGGGTAATTAATTTGTCCACTTTGGAAGCGCCGTCACGATTAATTATGTAATAGAGACTATTTGCTCCGCCCATGCTATGCGCTACAATGTTAACTTTTGTGTGACCTGTTTGTTGCAGTACATCATCTACAAAACGACTGATGGCTGCGGAGTTCAATAATTGGTTTCCTTGTTTGCTAGGGAGGTCAATCGCGAATAGTTCATCTCTCGTCCACCCTTGGCTACGCAAATAACTCTCAATCGCTGTAAAATTGCTATCTGAACCGGTCAGTCCGTGTACCAATACAATGGGTGTACGTGCAGTAGCTGCAGAAGCCTTTGAACTTGAGCCCATCCCAGGTACCGATATGGCGAGAATCATGCTCATGAATACAACAAGTATTAATTTAGTCTTTTTCACTTCATTCACTCTCCTGTAAAATAATTTATATTCCATATATTACAAGCTAACATATGGAATATAAATGAATCTTTAGTCTCATTTTTACAGGATTATCCAAACGCACTACAACGATTTGATTCCATTTTATCCAGATCTAATTCTCAGCCTTTTATTTATCCTTCAACAATATCTGCACGCAGATCCGTTGCAATCTCCATCATTTTGGGGACAATTGCCTCGTTAGAAATAGCCACATAGATATCGCCCATGTACAAACGAAAAGCAATCTGTTTTCCCTCAAGATCCCACATAAAAAAATCCCCATCGATGGACATGGTGCTCTCTGCTCCGACAATATGAAGAACCGGTGAATAGGTAAATTCGGGCTTCGATTCAAAGTAAAGTTTGCACTCTTCCAGGGAGATGGATTGTTCCGCATTGTTATCTTGTATGGACCGGGTAATTCGAAAACGCTGATTCATTGAGATGCCTCCACCAATTTATATATTTTTCATGTTCTACAGCACTATATTTTCTCATTTCCATCTTCCACTGTCAAAACCATACATGCTCAATTCTTCGAATTCATATATACTGAATACAGTGCACAACGAATTTCTACAATCAGGAGGAGTCATATCAATATGTTAAAAACAGAATTCATTGATGTACTATCTATAGTCTCACATAAATTATATGATTCGGCTGCTAATGTTATGGACACGGCAAGCAGGTTAATTCCAGCAAATACGTTTTGTATTGCCCAGTTGGATCACCTGTCCACCAAAGTTCTGAACGTATATAATCGTGACAAACTAATTCTGGGTGAGGGACTAGTCGTTGAAAACGCGGAGTCATACTGTGCGCTTGTGACAGAACATATCCAAGGCCCGTTGGTGATAAATAATAATCTTACTCATCCTTTAACCAAACATATGGATGCTACAGAATTCGTAGGCGGTTGTTCATTTGTAGGGGTACCTATACATAATGAGAACGGAGAGATTTACGGCTCCCTCTGCTCATTTGATCAGGATTTCTATTCCTATCAGCAAAGGGACGTGGATCTGCTTCTCTCCTTGTCTTCATTTTTCACAAGTCTTCTTGAGATGGAAACGACGCTGCAGCAGTTAAAACAAGCGGAAGAAACCGCTGCAAAAGTACTTGAAGAAAAGAACAATTTGTTGGCAGTGCTCAGCCACGAAATCCGTACACCAATGAATGGTGTTCTTGCGATGGCCAATCTGTTACAATCTACCCGGCTAAATGACGACCAGTCGTTATATGTTAATGTCATTGAGTCTAGTGGCACAAGTCTTCTATCGATGATGGATCAGATTCTCGATTATTCGAAAGCTGAGGCTGGTGCGATCTCTTTGGAGATCAATCCCTATAGTGTCACTGAAACAGTAGATCATGTATTACAATTATTCTCTTCTGAAGCACAGAAAAAAGGAATTCGTTTGTACGCAGAATACAACATCAATGATCATGTGATGCTAATGGGCGATCAACACAAAGTTCGTCAGATTCTAATTAATCTCGTTGGGAATGCGCTTAAATTCACGGAGAAAGGTGAAGTATGTATCTCTGCTCAAGTATCTGCTGATAAAAAAGGGCTTCTGCATGCAACCTACGAAATACAGGATACGGGCATCGGCATCCCACAGGATTGTCAGGATCTGTTGTTCAAATCCTACTCTCAGATTCATGGTAATTCAGGGAAGTATGGCGGAACGGGATTGGGCCTGTCCATCTGTAAACAGCTTGCTGAATTTATGGGTGGCGTGGTATGGCTTAAAGATTCCAGTGATTTGGGCAGTCAGTTTGTCTTTAATATTTCCAGCATTGCCCCACCGTCCATGCGAATATCCCGATGAGGAATATATTATTCTATCTGGAACAGATAGGAGGTATATTCATTGACGCAATTTCTAGATGCACGGACATCACAGAATGCCGCCTTGTTTAATTCCATTTCCATACCGATTCCAGTGATCCTTACACCAGAATTATTTGGCCAGATTGGTCTCATAACTGCTGGAGCCGGAACCAATCTAAGAGTTTCATTAAAAGGAACCATCACGGTGCAATTGCCGCGTGCACTTTTTGTAGTGAGGATTACTGTTGTACGAGGTACAATCGCAACCGATCCAATCGTGTACTCGGGAAACCACACCTATGGTCTAGATGGTCTGCTTAACCCAGAGGTGATTGTCTTCGCTACCACTGACTATAACCCCCCGCTCATGCCCCAATTAACCTACACCGCGTTTATCAGTACAAACCTGCTCGGTACAACACGGGTCGGACCTGAGAATTTCGAAGGATTTGTCGTTTCAGATTAAAAACACGTATACCCCATGCCTCTAAGCTGTTTCCCATTAGAGGTATGGGGTTATTTAGGCCACTCTCTTTCAATTGAAAACTGGTTTTTTGTTCTTTCTTCTGCAGTTTTCGGACTCTTATATTGGAACGATATGAAAATTTTGTTATGCTACATATGCTAGATTACTAGATTTTGTTATAAAACATGATTCTATTATTAAGTATTAGTAGGAGGAAACAAACGATGCTTATTAAACGTGCAGGAAAAATTGCTGCGGTTACGGTGATTGCTCTCTCTATCATCGGGGGTACCCCAAATATCGGTGGAGCCTATGCTGCCCCAGCCATCTCGGTTCAATTGGATGATGTCCCCCTGAAATTTGATGCAGCTCCTCGTATTGAGAAAGGTGTCACGTACGTTCCATTTCGGACGGTCGGGGAAGCCCTTGGCATCGATATTACCTGGAATAGCAAATCACAAACTGTAAAAGCGACGCAAATTGTGAAAGGACAAGCAACAGAAGTACTGCTTCAAGTGGGTAGTACTACAGCGACCGTAAACGGGAAGAAAGTTACTCTCCCAGCAGCACCCGTTCAGCGGGAGGGACGCGTGCTCATTCCACTAAGTTCATTCAGTAACCAATTCGGTGTACAAGTAAGCTGGAATCAGGCAACCAAGACGGTCTCCCTCGTATCTCCACAACGCGAGATGCACCTGAGGGCCTTCTATGCATTGCAATCCTTTCAAGAAAAGGATCTTATTCCTTCCATGAATTCTGTAGCATTTGGTTGGAGCCGCATTGATCGCGAAGGTCAGTTTACACTTCAGGGGGATGAGTACCGTCTTCCTGCTGCTTCGGGTGATATTACGCCGCAGTCCATCGTTGCTGACGCGGCAGATCAGCAGATCCAACCGCAGCTTATGGTATATGCCTTGGATGGAAACGGCGAACTGACCAAAGTATTGAGTAACGCTGAGTTGCGGCAAAAATCAATTGAAGGCATAAGTGCTGCTGTCACAGAGCATGGTTTTGGCGGAGTTGTTCTGGATTTTGAAGGACTCGGTTTTAAACTGGATGCAGTAGAACAACAGAAGCTGCTCAATGCTTACGTGAAGCAATTAAAGAGTTCCTTGTCCCAGGATACATCCTTATCACTAGCGGTCCCGCCTCTAAATAGTGCTTATAAGGGTTATGATTACAAGACACTTGCCTCTATTGCAGATGATCTTATTATTATGGCCTATCAGTATAATCCGGTTGGCACCAAATCTCAGGTACCTGAGCCAAATAGTCTTGTTAATCAGGCGATTCAATTAGCTATAGAGGCCGGTGTTCCGAAGAGTAAACTTCTGCTCGGGATCAGTTTAAGCAGTGAAACGCCCTCCTCGGTAGATGACAAGCTCGGTCTTGCCAAACGTTATGACCTCAAAGGAGCCGCGTTCTGGCGTCTGGGTCTGTTCCGTTCCTACAATACAAAAATGGAAGATGCCGTGAACGCTTCAGTAATCAAAGAATAGACATCTTTGAGCTGATGCAGCTCACTTCAAACAAAAGAAGGACCTCATCTATGGTACGTAAAGACGTGGTCCTTCTGTTTCCATATTCTCACTTCATTAATTTATCCACGCTTCCAAATACAAGCTTCATAACCTGAGTAGGACCAGGAAAACGGGGCTGAAAGAGAAGGATGATCCCAATAACTGTCGCCACTGCAGTAATCCCCGCACTCACTATTCTGGCTCGCTTCTCTTTGCTACTCTTCCACTCTCCATACATTATCGCAGCCGCCAGCATCAAAATTCCAAGGATTGAGCCTATTTTCATACAATCACCTCATTCTCTATAACAGGAGCGATCTCTGTTCAATTTTCGTCCTCATCAGGTATCCCCTGCGGGCCTGTAGATTTCCCGGTACGTACTACATGTGCATCCACTTTGACTTCCACGTCCAATTCAGGATAGATGGTTTCCCAGTTCTTCTCCTGTTTCTTCCATTGGTTCGGATAATATCTGCGGAATTCAACAGCAAATTTGAAGAAATCGGTGCGCAACTCCTTCTGGGCCATCTCTAAAGCATCATGAGCCAGTGTTGTAAGCTTAGCTGACCATTCCTGTTCCAGTTTAGATAACACAGCGGGATCAGTCAGATCGGCCTCCGTTGTATTTAACACCACTTCTCCCCGGGTTTGGATGTCGACCTTCATACTCCACTGTTGATTTACAATCCGAGGTTTCAAGACCGTTTGGATTTCAATGGGTTGGATCGAAAAAGAACCTTTTAACGGCTTAAATTCGACAGGCATGATAATGTTGTTCAGTTCTTTTGCAAGTAATAGTACACCTACGCTTAGTGGTTCTTTGACCGTCTTGACGTAGCGATCCTCCTTATACAAGCTCAAACCTTTTACATATGGGGTGGTTGTCAGTTTATCCTGATCGGGCTCCGGGGGTAAGATTAACATGCGAGACAAGATGACCGAGCTGCCTGGACCTTCGATCGATTTACCTAGTTCAAGAGCGGTAATCCGTGTACCCAGCTTCAGATTGGCCATCTCACGCAGCGATTCAGCAGAACTTCGCTCCAGAGGATCAAGCAAGGCAAGGATATCTTTTGCCGCCCTTTCGCTGGAAAAGACATATGCATGCTCCCTAAACTGGGGATAACGCAGGAAGAAATCGATGTACTCGCGGATACCGCGTTTACCGGCTTGCTCACTAATGATGATGACTTCGCAGTGGCCCCAGAACATATTCCGGGGAACCTTACGTTGTAACCGATTCAATGCCTCAGCAATTGTAAGTCCTTCCGCTGTTCGAATCATCGTAACCCCGCTTGGACTGCCTCCGCTCCCACTGCTATCTCCTGCACTGGCCTTTCGCGGAATGAAAATCTGTGAAGTCAGTTGCACTTTGCCATCTTCGTAATCTATACCCGTAGCCAGCACAATAGCCAAATCGTTAATCTCAATGCGATCCCAGCATCCACTTAAAAGTACACAACACAATATTGGCATTAGTAGTACTCTATATATTCGCAAGTGCTCCTCCCCCATCAATCAGGTGTTCGCTTGATTCTTTCGAAAATGTGCCCACCCTTTCTTCAGCCATGCGACACCGTAGATCATAGCCGGAAGGATTAATAAAATGCTGATCGTATACAAATTAGCTGAAGGGCCAATCAGACTGGATGTACCTGATCCGCCGGACACAACCCAGTAGGCATAAACCATGCATAGAAACGAAAGCGGCACAACGACGGGTTTGTAATCCTTCAAACCGAACCATTCTGCTGTGGATGTCGCAAAAATATAAAGAAAAACAGAAATCTTGACGAAGATTCCAAAAATCCAAACCGCAATAATCAGGGATTCAATATGTTGCAGAAAGTCTGCAATGGTTATGTATCTTGCGGCAATCATAACCGGATATACAAAGCTATCCGTCAGATCTCCAATTAAAAACAGGCAAAACAGATTGATTACCGTCATTGCAGTTGTCGTTAGTATAAGGGAACCCAACATAACTCGTGTTGTGCGTTTTCTACGATTGACATAAGGAAGCAAGAAGGCAATTACGATGTATTCACTAAACCATGCAGCAGGAGCAAGGGCTCCTTTAATGCTAGGTAGCGGTCCGTTCTCCATGAAAGGGAATAATTCCGCTGGAGTCAGTTCCCCGATCAATAGAATGAAGATTAGACTAAGCAACACGATAAGCAGGGTCACAAAGATTTGAGACGTGCGTCCAACTACTTCGATTCCTAGTCTGACATTCAGCGCACACACCGCAACCATCGTCCCCATTACAACGAATAGCGGAGTCCGCGGAAGTGCATTGTTAACGATGAATTCACCGTACGTCCGTATAATCAAGCCCGTCAAATGGGGCAAAAAAATGATATACACCAATCCTATTAATTTTCCAAAGATACGTCCCGCAATCGATACACTCGATTGAATGAGCGTTTTTCCGGGGTACAGGCGATCCAGTCCGATAGAGATCGCTACCGCTGCAAAACCAATAAGGGAGCCTATAATTGGAGAGAGCCACATGTCATGACCTGCATAATGCATAGTAATTCCAGGAACAGACAAGATGGCTGTTGCGAGAATGGCAGGAAAGATCATGAATGCCAATTGAGTCTCTGATATTTTTCCTTTGTCAGTTAACATGTGTAATCCCTCTCCCTTGATTGCTTGAGTATGAATTGTTCTAATCCGGTTTGTTCCTTGGTGCTGGACGCCACCATACATCCTTGAGTTCCTTGCTCATCGTAGGGGCTACTGGTGACAGATAAGGTGTTCCGAATGAACGAAGACTGCTCAGATGAATGACAACCAGGATGACTCCCAACATGACACCTGTGAGTCCCAGCGTTCCCGCCAGAAACATCATAGGAAAACGCAGTAATCGGGTCGCGATGCTGGCAGCGTAACGAGGAATCATGAAAGAAGCGATACCGGTAATCGCAACAATGATAATCATGGGGGCTGATACAATTCCGGCACTCGTCGCCGCTTGACCAATAATCAAAGCTCCCACGATACTGACTGCAGATCCGACCTGCTTCGGCAATCGGACGCCCGCCTCCCGCAGTGCTTCAAAGGCGATTTCCATAATGAGCGCTTCCACCAGTGCAGGAAAAGGGATCTCTTCTCTCGCCCGCGCAATACTGAGAAGCAATACGGTCGGAATCATCTCCTGATGAAACGTCGTAATTGCTACATAAGCGGATGGGAGCAGCATGGATAACACAAAAAAAATGTATCGCAGCCAGCGTACAAAAACACTCATAAACACATTTTGATAATAATCTTCGGGGGATTGTAACATGGAAAAGATGGTCACTGGCGCAATAAGAGTGAAAGGCGTTCCGTCCACAAAAATAGCAAAGCGACCTTCCAGCAAGTTGGAAGCGACAACATCCGGACGCTCCGTCGCAATCATCTGTGGAAATGGGGAGTACCGCTGATCAACAATGCCTTCTTCAATGTACTGACTCTCCAGTACGTCACGAAGTTTTAAATCCGAAAGTCGTGTCTTCACTTCCTTTACCAGCTTGGGGTCGATAATTCCCTCCATGTATACAAGTGAAATACTGGTGTTGGTTCGATCTCCCATATTACGTGTATGAAGCTTCAATGCAGGTGTCTTAAGACGTTTGCGAAGAAGAGATACATTCATCGTTAACGATTCTGTGAATCCATCCCGTGCACCGCGCACGGTCGATTCAGCTAAAGGTTCCTCGGTTGAACGATTTTCAGCTTTATATAGAGGGTATGTAGTTCCAATCATTGAACCTTCCAATAGTAACAAAGCTTCCCCCTCTAATATCGCCTGCACCGCCTGAGTGGTTGTTTCAACACTTTTAACTGAAGCCAGGGGAACCTGCGCAGCTTCAATCCCCATTTCCTGAAGGGGGGTTAGAACTTGTCTCTCCAGCCGCTCTGTATCGCATAAACCCACACAATATACACATAGTGCTGAAGTATGGCATGCGGTTTGGAATGTATGAAACATAACATCCGAGCAACCTGCAAAAACGGAGCTTAACATTTCCTGATCAATAGCAAGATGTCCGGTTAACGGCAGGTTCTGTTGTGTTATCTGTGATGTGTTCATACCGCCCTCCCCTTTCTGCGCATGCTCGTCCAGATATTCTCAGTTAAAGGTATCCTTTACTTATACGTTGGTATATATACGCAAAATATTGAATAGCAAAAGAGCCGCCCTCTTGAGCGACCCTGAGAATATAGAATGCTGTTCATGCCTATGAATACGGATATCTTCTCTTTGCTATACCCTATTTTTTAATTATCACTATCCTTTTACAGCACCCAAAGCAACACTTCCAATAATCTGTTTGGAAAATACAGAGAATACAACAATAATCGGCAGGATTGAGATTGCCACGCCCAAATATAAGAGCCCATAATCCATCCCATAGTAACCCTGAACTAACGCAACTAGTACTGGAAGGGGGTATTTATCCAGGGAGAAAAACAGTACAAGCGGTGTTAGAAAATTATTCCACGACCCAATAAACGTGAAGATGCCAAGGGCGGAGATGGCCGGCCCCAGAATAGGCAATACAATCTGATTGAACGTCCGGAACTCACCGGCACTGTCCACACGTGCAGATTCAATAATCTCATCCGGGATACTGCTCTCCATGAACTGTTTGATAAAGAATACATTAAACGCGTTAGCCGCAGCCGGCAAAATAATCGCGGCATAGCTGTCCAGAAGCCCCAACATACTGAATAGGCGATATACCCCAATCAGGGCCAGCTGACCCGGCACCATCATGGTTGCTAACAGAAACAGGAACAACCAGTTGCGCCCTTTGAATTTGAATTTGGCAAAACCGTATGCGGTCAAAGCACCAATATACAGAGATAATACAGTTGATGATCCTGCAATGAAAATACTGTTGGCAAACCCACGCCAAATGTTAATTTTGGATACCATGTTCATATAATTATCCACCAAAAACGATCCGGGAAGAAAGGTGAATGTTGAAGCAATCGTTGCATTGTTATGTGTTGAATAGATGAGCATCAGATAAAATGGAATAATGCACAGCACGGCAAGACCAATCAATAACAGATAGATGATGATCTTGCCTGCCGTCAGTCGCCTTGTGGTGGCATATTGCTGAATCGCTGCATTTGGTTGTTCAACTGATTTTGCAGTTTGCATGAGAACTCCCCTCCCTATGAACGGCTCTTCCGCTTGGTCATGATGAAGGATGCAACGGACAACAGTATGATGATAATAAACAGACAAAATGCGATTGCAGCGCCGTACCCAAAACGAGTGCTCTGAAATGCGACATTATAGAGATACATAATGCTTGTCATGGCTGCCCGGTCAGGACCACCATTGCCATTGGTTAATGTAAATGGTTGATCAAATATTTGAATGCCACCAATAATGGAGGTAATCATCTGAAACAGAATAATTGGACGGAGCATTGGCACGATAATATGAATGAAAATATGTTTCTTTTTCGCTCCATCCATCTGCGCAGCCTCCAATAACGACGGATCTATCCCCTGAAGACCTGCGAGGTAGATGACCATGGAATAGCCAAAGTATTGGAAAAAGAGAATCGAGGACACAATCAGACGCATAAACCAGGGATCATTTTTCCAGTTAATTGGATCTTGTATGATGCCAGTTTGCACCAAAAAATGATTCAGTCCTCCGGATTGCCAGTCAAAGATCAGGCTGACAAGTAACCCGAGTGATGCAGCCGTTACGATATTCGGGAAAAAGTATACGGCTCTGAAAAAATCCCGTCCTCTGAGTAGCTTATCATTCAGGATAAAGGCCAACACCAGGGAAATCGTCAGCTGTGGAACGACAGATACGCCCCAGATGAATAATGTATTAAACAAGGTTTTGTAGAACAACGGATCTTGTAGTACAGCCACGTAGTTACCGATTCCTACAAAGTCAGGCGTCGTGATGCCATCAAAGTTGGTGAAACTGATATAGAGCGAATATAAAATGGGATAAAGCCCAAAAATGGTGAAAATAATAAAGAACGGAGCAATGAAATAGTAGCCGTAATGGTCCTTGCGAATCGTTTTGGCAAACATGTTCTATCCCCCCAGTTATCATCGGATGTGTGATGTGTATAACCATCGCTTACTTCGAGGACGTGTCTGAAAACTCCGAAGAAGGTTTTCAGACCGTCCTAAGCTATTCCACTTCCAGCTCCGGAAATCTCAAGGTGACATCACGTTTGATTCGCTTTACAACTTCTTCCTTGGTCTGAATGTCCTTATTGAGATACAACTGGAGTACATTCTTGTAGATATCGTTGTTAATAATCGCATCATATTTGGTGCGTTCGTATACAGGAACCCGTTTCGCAGCCTCTGAGAAAAATTCGAAATGCTTCTGTCCTCCCATATAGGACGATGAGAGAGACGGAGCAAGTTCATCATTCACAACCATGTTGCTCGTGAAATAATCCTGCTCTTTCGCGAGCTCCGACAGAAAATCATGGTTAAAGTTATAGAACTCGATAAACTTCCAGGCGAGATCTTTTTTGTCACTTTTACTATACATCCCTATATAAGTTCCGCCTGCACTAAACGCTGACGGTCCCTGCGCCAATCCCCACAAGCCTTCGGTATCCGGGGCATTTGCCTTGAACGTAAATTGCAGGGCCCAGGTTGCCCCGGGATAGAACATGACCTCTCCTTTTTGCATGGATGCAGCGTAACCGGCACTTCCATCATCATACTCGGCAAGTACTTTCCGCTCACGTGCTTCACGTACAAGATCGAGTACTTTCAAGTAGGTTGGGTCGATGACAAGTTTGCCTTCCTTCACCCAAGGTATACCATCATATGAATTCGATATCGCATTCCAATTCGCCAATGCATGTACTTTATTCCCGCTAAGTTGCTGCACCTTCTCTCCAATCTCGAAAATCTTCTCCCATGTATCGATCTGTGAACCCACCTTCTCAGGGTCATCGGTACCTAAGTATTCCTTTGCCAAATCCCGACGGTAATAGATGCCCCCTGGTGTTCCCTGGTAACCTATCGCTCTGACATTTCCTTCACTGTCCTTTTCATTGGCCTGCACAAAAGCATATTGTTCCTGAATAAGTTCATTGGCGTTATACGGCGAAGCTGATAGATTCTCCAGATATGGAACGTCAATCAGTTCTCGAATATTCGCATTTTCAATCATAAATACATCCGGAGCCTTCGAGGTCGTCTGTAGCGCAGATTTCAGCTTGGTGATATAGAAATTACCGGGGATGTTGACAAAGTTCACTTTGATGTCAGGATATTGCTGTTCGAATTTCTCGATGGCATATCCTGCTTCATCCGTAAAACTCCACACGGTAATCTCCTGTTGCTTGCTTTGATTGGATGGACTGAACTGACAACCAGCTAACAACAGTGCTGCACATACAAATACAATTGTTGGCTTAAACCACTTCTTCATAGGCCCCCTCCTTCAAAAAGGAAACGCTTACAATTTATTAGAGTATATTGATTTTGGAGAGGGCTTTCTCCACAAATATTGTGCATTACCCTCCATATTTTGTGATATTCGTACGATGTTTTTTACGAAATTCGGAGGGTGTGCAGTCATTATATTTTTTAAAAAGACGGTTATAGGAGTTTACATTGTTGAACCCATGCCCGATCGCAATCTCCAGAATGGTATCCTGACGGAACAATAAGGCCCACTCTGATTTGATAATTCGAAAATGATTCAAGTATTCCATCAGTGTTACGCCCTTGATCTCTTTGAACAGCTTGCAGACATGGAACTTGCTGAACTTAATATGTTCCGCCACCTGTTCCAGCTTGATTGGTTCAGCATAGTGCTCCTCCAGATATTCACAAACTGATTCAAGGAATTCAAATTTTTTGGAGGAAGTACAGGGCCATCCTGAAGATGTTGATTCATCGGTGGTAACCGGTACAATTGTACGTAGTAAAAGTATGATGAGATCATATAATCTGGATACCATTAACCATCGATATCCCGGCTTCTGGTTTTTCTTCTCGGTAATGATGACATCTATATAATGAGCCAGTTTGCTCTGACTTCCCGTGTTCGAGGGAATAACTGTTGTTTTGTTAAAAAGTTGTCCGAGATCCTGAATTTCAGCTTCGGTCGTGAAACTTCCCGTTAACAATTCGAGTCGGAACAAAATAATGGTTAGCTGTTCAGTCCCTGGAAAAAAGCAGTGCACATCCCCTGGCTTGATCAGCAGCACATCCCCTTTTTCCAACTCACAAACGTGGTCGTTCACGCCAATTCTGGCGCTCTTACCATTGACAAGAATCAGTTCAACCTCATCATGCCAGTGTGCGGCATAATTGAATTGATTTCCTGTGTGAATTACCCGAATGGGAAAACCTTCCTGCATATGACCTGTCTCCAGAAACGTAGGTACGCCCATCGTATCACCCTCCATTTATTTCCAAAGCAAAAAAACTCCTCGTCTTTATATTATGCATTCATGGCTACTCTCCTTTCTTTTTAAGTATTTAAAATTCTATAGAATGAAAAAAACTCCTCAACTCAGGTTGAGGAGTCGAACAGAATCGCGTTCCACGCATTGGATGTCCAGTGTATACAACGTCTCAACTACCTCTCCATTCAGCAATTGAAAGAGAACATGACCTGCAAGCTGACCTGCATCCCTCTTTGGCTGACGAAAGGTGGTTAGTGGTGGATTCATGTACTGTGATGCAGGTATATTGTCAAAGCCGATCACGGATAACTGCTCGGGAATTGAAATATCATGCTCTCTGAAGGCTTCCATGCCGCCGATCGCCATTTCATCATTTGCAAAGAAAACCGCGGAGGGCAACTCTCCTTCAAGCAGTTTCTTGGCTGCAACGTAGCCATCTTGCTTCATGTATTGTCCGCCAATTTTCCACTCGGGATTCTCTTCAATGCCTGCCTCCTTCAAGGCTTTCAAATAACCCTGATAACGATGGAGATTACATTCCGATTGTGACGGACCACTGATATAAGCTATTGTCCGGTGGCCTTTATCGATCAGATAACGGGTTGCCAGGTATCCGCCTTGCGTATCACTCATCAAAACCTTTACAATATGTTGAGCATCCAGATCCCGATCCATGACAACAATTGGAAATCCGGCTTCAGATGCTTCAATCAGCAATTGATCTTGAATATTCTGAGCGATAACAATAGCTCCATCAATTCTTCTTTCTCGGATGTAACGATGGGCTGTTGATTTCTCTCCACCCAACGAACTACATACGATCATATCGTATCCATGACTCATGACGACAGTTTCTATTCCGTTCACCAAATCCGAGAAATACGGACTGGACATGTCATGGACAATAATACCAATGGTTTGTGTACTATTTCGTTTTAGTTCAGATGCAGGACCATGCCTAACGTAATTAAGTTGGCTCGCTGCCTCAAGTACTCGGAGTCTTGTTGGCTCACTTACATTCCCTTTATCGTTGAGTACACAAGATACGGTTGAACTGGCTACTCCCGCCATCTTGGCTACATCTTTAATCGTTATCATCATATATACTCCTCAAAGACAGTTTCATCTGTTTATTTCATTATGTCGGTAACACAGCATAACACCGGCGTGTTCACTAGCATTTTAACACGTCAGTCCAGTCATGTCTCTTTCCAAGACATCGACTACGAAAAACATATTAAAGAAACCGAGGTGCCTTCATGAGATTCAGTGAATATGTAATAGGTCAGCGCTACGAAACCACATCCTTGGCATTGTCCAAGAACGATATTATGGAGTTTGCCACGATCTATGATCCACAGTACATGCATTTGGATGAGGAGAAAGCCAAGCAAGGCCGCTTTGGCAGCATCATTGCTTCTGGCATGCAAACGATGAATATCTCCTTTAAATTATGGATTGAGGTCGGGGTCTATGGAGAACATGTCGTGGCGGGAACCGGAATGAATAACATTCAATTTCTGAAGCCGGTCTTTCCGGATGATGAACTTCATGTCATTGCAGAAGTTATTGGACTAACGCCCCGACGAAAAGGTAATGGGATTGTTACCGTGCTGCTGAGTACTTTTAATCAGAAGAATCAAAAGGTTTTTCAGGCAGAATTAAGTGCATTAATTGATAATTAAGGGCTGTGAAAGGCCAAAAAGAAGCCGCCCATTGGCGACTTCTCATGGATTATTGTATTTTACTTTTTATGCAATATTAAGCGTTGTAGCCCTTCAATACCTGCCCCAAAATATCTACACCCTTGATAATCTGTTCGTCTGACGGGGTTGAGAAATTAAGTCTGATGGCATTACAAGGGTCTTGCTCGTTCACCAGGAATGCATTTCCCGGTACAACCGCAACCCCTTGAGCTGCCGCTGTCTTGGCATAATCAAGCATCGGCACATGTGCTGGCAGGTCACACCAGAGGAACAGTCCACCATCCGGTTGAGTGTAGTTAACGGACTCACCCATATGCTCTTGCAGCTTGTCCATCATCAATGTAGCTTTTCTCCGATATACCTCACGAATGCTGTTAATGTGCCCCGCGTAATCATATTCTGTCATGAACTTGTATGCCAGAATCTGTGGAAGCATGGCGGTATGTACGTCTTCTCCCTGTTTGGCAACAACCATCTTCTCCACCACTTCATGTGGCGCTTGTACAAAACCGACACGTAGTCCCGCCGACAAAATTTTGGAGAATGATCCAACATAGATGACCAGACCCTCATCATCCATAGACTTGATGGTTGGCACATCGTCTCCGTTGAATCGAAGTTCTCCGTACGGATTATCTTCCAAAATCATAACGCCATACTTCTTAGCCAACTCGTATATAGCCTTACGTTTCGCTAGACTTGTCGTTACACCAGTAGGATTCTGAAAACTTGGGATCACATAGATCATTTTCACATTGGGCTCCGTTTGTAGCGCCTGTTCCAGCTTCTCGATATCCATGCCGTCCATCTCCATCGGAACACCCGCAAGCTTCGCACCGGATGCCCGGAAGGAGTTGAGTGAACCAATAAAGCTCGGACTCTCACAGATAATCGTGTCCCCTTCATTACAGAACACTTTACAGGCAAGCTCAATCCCCTGCTGCGCTCCAGATACAATGAACAATTGATCGGATGACTTACCGGTATCAAAACCTGTCTTCAAATGTTGCGTCAATGCTTCCCTGAGGGGAACATATCCTTCTGTAATTCCATATTGCAGAGCCGTGACCGGGTCTTGCTCCAGAATGGTTTGGGTGAACGTGCGAATCGCTTCAATAGGAAAAGTTTCCGGTGCGGGGTTTCCCGCAGAAAATGGAATCACATTTTGTCCCGAGGAAGCTTTCAGAATCTCGCGAATAATGGATGGTTGCAGTGCTGCGATACGATTGGAAAATGAATAGTTCATCTTAAATAGTGCCTCCCGACATTTCATCTGACTTAGTTCTCTATCGTTACATTAGATTCTATTATACGAGCATTTGCCGAATTTCCAAACTGTCTCCACAAAATTATATGTATACACCAAAAAAGAGGCCGCCGTCAGCAACCTCTTTCGCATCAGTATTGAGCAAAGTTTCAATGAATTAGCGCGCTGCGTTCATCTCGGATAACCGTGTGGCCTTCACGACATAAGCAGCTAAACCGGGGATCATCCGAGCCAGACCAGGATAGAATTTATTGGTTTTGGCAAAAGCCAGCTTTTGAATTCTTCTTGCGCGTCTGAGCAATTGGGTGAATTCACGGCTTGCTTCCAGCGTGTAATTACTCTGCCAATCAGCATGTTCAATGTCGCCTTGCAGGTACTTGTCGGTCCACCTTGCACACAGGAGTGAGGAGCGAAGGGCAATGGACATCCCGTCTCCACATAAAGGCGGGATCATCAGCATGGCATCTCCAATATGCGGATATTGAGACCAAGGTTCAGGAACATTGGACAAATGCAGAGGAGCAATCGACACTTGCGTTCCGTCTACAGGTTTTCCTTCGGCTAAACGGGCTGCCAAACTCACGTTCTTCAGGGATGCAGCCTGTAAAATATCGTTTACAGACTTGCCACTTCCCTGTACGGTATCCAGTGTCAACAATGCGGCGACATTCACATTGCCATTTTCAATGGGAGAAATCCCCACATAACCACCCTCGCAAAAATATAACTCGACCCGTGCAGGAATCTCAATTCCGCTGAAGTGGGATTTAACCCCAACATATACGGTATGGTCTCGCAGATCAGGTGCGGAAGCCATCCCACGCGGCTTCTTGGTACCATGTGCTCCGATGACGGCTTTGGCTCTGTAGCTCATCCGCTCATCTCCCTGTTTCACCTGAACCTCATAACTGGCATCCTCAAGCTGCTCAATACTCGTTACGGTCGCTTTGGTAACAATCTGGGCTCCGGCCGCCAGAGCCTTCTGATGCAAAATCTGGTCCAGCTCATATCGACTTATGCCATATGCAAATCCCGGCAGTGGTGCTTCGATCACTCCACCTTGTGGCATAACGATTTTGGCATGATCCATGGTGCTGGGTTTCTTCGTCTGGTCCAGAAGGTGAATGTCCAGAACCTCCAGCATTTCCTTGGTTTCGGGTGACATGAACTCACCACAGGTTTTGTGTCGAGGGAACTCTTGGCGATCCAGCAAAAGGGTTCGATGACCTTTTCCTGCCAGTTGCATTGCACACGTACTACCGGCAATCCCGGCTCCGATGACAATCACATCTATCGAATTCGTCACGTCAGATCACCTGCCCTTTGTGGGAATAACAACAGAGTAACGGAACAAAGGCTTCCATTCATAAGTCATCGTATCATGATTTAGCCGTTGTTTAAGTTCCTTCCAATCCCTGCCTGTAAAGCCTTTGGCTACGGACAGAGGGCCATCATGACGAATGTACCGATTGCGCGAGATCATTCGTGTTGTAATCCAGACGGCTTTATAGGACACGGAATGGCGGTGAATATCGTTAATGACGACACCATATCTCGATGCTCGCAGCATATGAGAAACCATATCAACCAGCATATCTCCGTCAAAATGATGCACAAACTGGGAACCTGTCACAATATCTGCTGACGCATCCGGCAGTTGTGTAAGATCGGCACGTTGTACCCTGACTCGGGGTTCGTCACGGAATAGTTGTCTTGCTTCCTCACACGCCTCTTCCGTCAAATCAACCAATGTAATTTCCAACTGAATGCCCTGACGGTCCGCCCATTGTAGCAGTTTCTGGTTCACATCCCCTGAACCTGCCCCCACATCCAGAAGAGACAGTTTATCTGGCCTGCCGACAGAGTTCCATAACTTCTCTACACCAGCAAGCGTTGGGCCGGGTGCCGCGAATATTTTGTTAAGACGCCTCAGATGTCTGAGTGCTTCACGCAGCTCCTCCCCTCCCATAGAGAAGTCATCCATCAGTTCCTCTTCCTTGGCCCGTATGGACAATGTTCTAAAGAAGGACATGATCGTGCTCCTCCATCACTGAAGAGAATGAGGGTACATAAGTGAATTTCATCAACTCCGCGGTGAGTCCCGGTCCAAATGCCATGGCTACACCATCTGTGGAGGATTGACCCTGTACCTTCATGTCCTCACGCATCGCATTCAGTACAAACAGGATCGTGTTGGAAGACAGGTTACCATACGTTCTAAGGATCTGCCTGCTGTACTTTGTTTGTTCATCTCTTAACTTCATTACATTCTGCACAGTGTCCACAATCCCGCGTCCTCCCGGATGAATGGCCCACAGTTCAGGAAGCTCCTCACTTGGCAATAAGAGACGAAGTTCCTCTTCCAGATGAACACCAAGCAACTTCGGAATACGAGGGGATAGATACAGGTCATACCCCAGATTCCCAACCTCCCAGGTCATATCTTCAGTTGAATCTGGAAGAAGCACAGAATAACCCGTTCCTAGACTCAGAACATTCTTGTGCTGAGGTTCTGGTGTGCCCACTATGCAAGAAGAAGCTGCATCTCCGAAGAATGAAGCCGCAAATAGCGCTTCCCGATCTTGCACCGGCTGAAAATGTATTGTGCACAACTCTACACAGACAATAAGTACCTGTGATCCTGGAGCACCCTGCACGACATCTCGTGCCATCTGAATGGCTTTCAACCCTGCGGCACAGCCCTGAAAGATCAACGGCAGTCGGTTAACACGGTCAGACAGTCCCAAGTGACGGATGAGCATAACATCAAGACCTGGCAGATATTGACCGGTGCAACTGACGGTGATGATATGCGTGATGCTCTTGGGAGATACACCTGAATCCGAGAGGGCTTTCTCTGCCGCCTCGATTCCGAGCGGAAGCGCCTCTCGCTTGTAAGTATTCATTCTTTCTTCAGTTGTCGGGATGTCAGATCTCTCACCAGAGGGCAGATAACGGCATTCTTCCAGTGAGCCCAGATAACTCGGTTCTACGGTATATCGAGTTTCAACACCACAGGACTTGAATATTCGCCTGGCAAACCGGGCCAAATCCGGCCGATCCTGAAGAGAAGAAGCAATTAGTTCCGCAATATCAGACTGCGCTACGGGGTGAGCAGGGAGAGCCGTTCCCATGCCAAGAATGGCGATATCGGATGGACTGTTGTATTGGTTCATAATAAACCTCCTGGTATTGGTTATTATTTCCTCTAATTAACACTCTTACCCTTAACGATATCGTTATAATCTCAAGACGGCTCCTAATCCAGTTTATTAACACATCTGCAAGATCAGAAGCTTGGTTTCACCAAGCAATTGAGCAATCACGCCAATGAACTCAAAAAAAGCCGCCATTAGGCGACTTTAAGGTAACTTTTATACAACTTGCTCAAATGATATCTAACCACTTCCCAGTTCTTTCTACACGTCGCTCTAATGTACTTTATTTGGAAAATGCTTCTCTGATCTTGTCACTCATCCGATACCAAGCATCCTCAGCTATCTGAAGATCGCCAAAATGTGTAAATCCATGAGCAGCTCCCTTATACTCCTTATGGGTCACCTTCACACCGCTTTCTTCCAGCCTTGCTGCGTATGTTCTTGCTTCTTGTGCCAGTGAATCTTTCTCCGCCGTAATGATTAACGCTTCCGGGAGACCCTGCAATGATGTCGCAAGCACAGGCGACGCTAACGGATCATGCGCATCTTGTGGCGTTTCAAGGTACATCGCGTTGAACGTTCTGGCGATATCAGCAGGAATGGCTACTTCATAACTCGGTTTCTCGGCCGGATCTGTAGCTATATCCAACACGGCATAATCGATAACCTGAAGTACAATCGGCAGCTCGCTACCACGTTGCTGATTCAGCAAACACACTGCTGCTGCAAGATTCCCCCCAGCACTATGCCCACCAATGGCGAATAGAGATGGGTTCACCGAGAAGGATTCCGGATTGTCGTGGACCCACTTTACAACGTCATAACATTCATGGACTGCGGTTGGAAATTTGTGCTCTGGTGCAAGACGGTAATCGATATTCACGACCACACAATCAGCACGATCAGCGATCAGACGACACCATGGATCATCCATCTCTGCTTGTCCGAGGATGAAACCACCCCCATGCATATTGAAGAAAACCGGCAGAGGTGCGGAATGATCCCGATTCGGTGTATACACAAGTACACGCGCATCACCTTTCGTCGTAGGAATCATAACTTCTTCTACGGTGACGGCATACGTGGAGCTGGGTTGAAGAGCTGCATCTGTACCGACGACATTTTGACGCATTTGTTGTACCATGGCCAGTTGTTGCTGTTGATCCATAGATATCACTCCTTATTTGCATTAAGAATGAATCCGACAATCGGAAATTTGAATCATTCATTCTCCAATGAATTCAAGACAGTGATGTAATTTTCCTCCCCCACTGTCGTTGCCAGTCCACCTTTCGTTGTGACAGCATGTTCATGCGAGATATCAAGCTCCCCCAGTTTCTCACTGTTCGTTGGATGCGCTCTCCTGCTCCATACTTGACTGCTTAGTCTTGTGGAACATCATCCAGACCCCCATCAGACAAAATAAAACGCTGCACCCCATGCCAAACACGCTGCTGGTTTTTAAAGCGAGAGGTGAGGCTTGCATGGTAAGTAGTGTCGCTTGTGTCACGACGATGGATACCATGGCATCGGTGAAGTTAATCATTTTCAATGTAGATATAATTGGGTTATGTAGATGACGATTAGCCCAGGTACCATACACGGCAAAAGCAAGTTTGGTAAAAGCGACTATAGCTACGATATATACAATAAGTCCGCTATATATGAAGGCATCACCGATCAGATACATTCGCAGACAGACGATCGAATAGGATACGCCCAGAAAACATAGAAAAAGACCTCCGCGTTTATACACCGCAAGCTCCAAAGAATATCTTTCTTGGGGAGACACCATACCTTTGGCAACTTTATATTGATGAAGCACCTGGCCTTTGGCTATACACAGAATCAAATAATACACTGCATTTGTGATGAACCATCCGGAAAGGAGATATATCCCCAAGACTAGCTTGCCTATCCCAATCCAGGCATTGATAACAAGGGATGCAACGTTGAACAAGGCCGTTCGATCTTGCTTATTTCCAAGATAACGGTCCCATATGGGCTTCAAGTATGTCTTCATTTTCATAAGATATTCATTCTACTTGGCGAGCAGACCATCGGCATTGATATGAGCGAAATGCCTCACGATTCGGCCAGAGATTCCCGAACCCTTTTCGGAAGGGATTGGATAACCATTTCATACGAGTGATCGATCATGACGTAGACATCCTCATCTGACAAGGAGCCATCCAGCGTAATGGTATTCCAGTGTTTTTTGTTCATATGATATCCTGGTTGAACAGCTTCATGCTGCTCTCTCAGATTCTCTGCAATAATCGGGTCACATTTTAAGTTCAAGCGACAGTTCTTTTCTTTATTTTCAAAAATAAGCGCGAACATCTTACCCGCGACCTTAATCGCGACTGGATCAGGGCCAAATGGATAATCCTTGATCGCGCCTTTCTTGTTCAAACAGTACTTAATTATCGTATCCTTCAAGTCAGTACCTCCCTTTTACCCGTGAACGATATAATGATATAGAATATAAGTTCGTATGTAAATAAGCTCTCTGTACATACATAATAAAACCTCCTCCATATGAATGAAGAAGGTTTTATCTGCGTTTATTTAGGTCTTAATTGGCTCTATCATTCCTTGTTTTGCTGCTGCGGCTGAATGAACCATTATTTGATTTACTGCTACTACTGTTCGATCGACTGCTACTGCTGTTAGAACGATTGCTATTGGATCTACCGTCGTTAGAACGGCTACTGGTCGTTTTGCCACTCTTGGCAAACCACTCGGATTTGGGCTTGCGTGCCGGGTTCGCCTTGGATTTGGCTGGTTTGCCCACAGCTGATTTGTTGAACGCAGGTTTACTGCCTGATGCTTTGCTGGTTTTCTCAAACACAGGAACACCTGTCATCGGATATGGATGACCTTTAACTTCAGGAATCGTCTTCTTGATTACTTTCTCAATATCCTTCAGGAATGGAAGTTCATCCTTCTCACAGAATGAGATGGCCATCCCGCTTTTCCCTGCTCGACCTGTACGTCCAATACGGTGAACATACGTTTCCGGAATGTTAGGCAGGTTAAAGTTAATGACATGTGACAGTTCTTCCACATCAATTCCTCTTGCTGCGATATCCGTCGCCACCAGTACTCGCGTAGCCCCACTCTTGAAATTGTTCAGTGCCCGCTGGCGCTCGTTCTGAGACTTGTTGCCATGAATGGCTTGTGCCGTAACATTCACTTTGGCCAAATCACGTGTAACCCGGTCAGCGCCGCGCTTCGTGCGTGTGAACACCAATGCCGTGACGATGGATTTATCCTCCAGGATCTGATTCAACATCTGCTGCTTTTTGCCATTCTCCAGCAAATATATAGACTGCTCAATGCGGTCTACTGTTGAAGATACGGGTGTGATTTCGACTTTGACTGGATCAACCAGCAGGGTTTTAACCATCTTGGTGATTTCAGGAGGCATGGTCGCTGAGAAGAACAGCGTTTGCTTCTTGTTCGGCATCTTGGCGATAATTCTTTTTACATCATGAATAAAGCCCATGTCCAACATCCGGTCTGCTTCATCCAGAACGAGAATCTCAACCATCTTCAGATCAATACGTTTCTGGTTAATCAGATCGTTCAATCTGCCAGGTGTTGCGATAATAATATCTGCACCTTGATTCAGCGCCCGCTCTTGCACTTTTTGCGAAACACCACCAACGATAGCCGTACAACGGATGTCCGTATACCGACTATATACTTTGATATTATCGGCGATCTGAATTGCCAGCTCTCTTGTTGGTGTCAAAATCAATGAACGAATATGTCGAGCGGACTTTGATCCTTGTCCTTTGGATCTTTCGCTTAATAATTGAATGATCGGCACCGAAAATGCTGCCGTCTTGCCTGTTCCGGTCTGTGCACATCCCAGCAAGTCTCTGCCAGCCAATACAGCTGGAATGGCCTGTTCCTGGATAGGCGTAGGATTAGTATAGTTTGCTTTGCTTAACCCTTCCATAATAGAGGGAATAATATTTAGGTCCTTAAATGTCATGTTATCTCCTTCATTTACGCACATCTATCAATAAGACGCATCTTTTATTTCACACGTAACGTATAAGGATAACATTAAAAACGCAATCTGTACATTATCTTTTTAATTCTACTTATTTAACTAACCAATTTAAGACCGACTGCCGATCCGAGCACCATAGCGATAAACAGAATTCTTAGGGCATTTCGGGGTTCTCCGTAAAACACCATGCCCAGAATGGCACCGCCGGAGGCTCCGATTCCCGTCCATACCGCATATGCTGTCCCCATCGGAAGAGTTTCCATTGCAAGGGACAGGAACATAAAACTTAAACCAAACCCGGCTACCAATAGAACGAGTGAAATTAAATTACGGTCTTTGTGCAACTTGTTTATCATTAGCACGCCGATCATCTCAAATACCCCTGCCAAGATAAGAAACACCCAGTTCATTATAGCTGCACCTCCTTGTTCTTCTCTTTACTCAGCATTTTAAGACCAATTACGCCGAGTAAAAGTGTACCAATGAGTATCATTTTTCCGGTTTGCACATTTGCATTAAACAAAAGAATCTCTGCAAGCACCGTTCCAGCGGTACCTAGGCCAACGAATACTGCGTATACGGTTCCCACGGGCAAGGTACGCGAAGCTGCAATCATTAAGCTGAAGCTGATCATAATCGCAACCAGTGTAAGACTCCATTCCAGCAACCCGCTGGCATGTTTTAATCCAATGACCCAACCCACTTCGAACAACGCAGCAATCACAACCGACATCCAATTTTTATTCATACCTGAAACACTCCTTCTCTACTACATTTTTTGTACAACCTGTAAGGGTTCATTAGCGAAAAACAAAAAAAGCCCGGGAAACAAACTGCATATCGCAGTTCATCTCCCAGGCTTTTATCC
This sequence comes from Paenibacillus sp. CB74, assembly GCF_055687625.1. NCBI lineage: Bacteria > Bacillati > Bacillota > Bacilli > Caryophanales > Paenibacillaceae > Paenibacillus > Paenibacillus sp. CB74. Next base: position 2,142,876 of record NZ_CM146009.1, read on the forward strand.
CTCCGTGGCACAACCAACAGGTTGCGGGTTTTCTCTCGGACCAGACCGACACATACGTCGCGGAACCCTAGAAAACCTGTTTGTATTCTAATGTGTCTCCAATTATACACACTTCCACTATCTTGGCAACCCCGTTAATGTGATCATGCCATTTATTTGATAATCAAACCCATTAATCCTACAAATGTGGCGGCTTGATGTGGTGAAATCACACAACCGTTGAGGTCTTCCATGGTTAACACCAAGGAGTCAAATTGGCAATCGCGAAGATCCAAATCTTTCATTTTGGTCCCCGTTAAGGAAGCTTGGTCGATATTACATTGAGTGAACTCCATCTTCTGAAGAGCCAGATAGGCAAAGTCCGCACCAATCAAGGTACATTCCGAGAAGGAGACCTGTTTCAGATGGGCAAAACGGAAATTGCTGTAATCCCCTAGACCATGAAAAAAACTGACATTTTGCAAGCGACTATTGGAAAAATCCGTTCCAACAAACTTGCAGTTATGCCATTCGATTCGGTGCATGAAGGCACCAGAGAGATTGACATTGGAGAAGTCGCAGTGTTCGAACCGGACATCCGTGAATTCGAATTGTTCCAAGGCAGACTCCGAGATCGTCACATGTCTAAATACAACATTTTCAAAGGAAACCTTACTCGCTTCCTGTTGATCCAAAGTCATGTTCTCAATCAGTTTGTGTTTATACTCCATTTTGGATTCGAGAAAACCTATCGTTTCCGGTTCAAGCAACTGCTCCTGAAGCTTGGGTTTGTCCACTTTCATACCGCATTCCCCGATTCCTTCATGGCTACCACTCGCAGTCGGCTTCTGTCCAAATACCATTGTCCATCCCGCATCAGTTGTGGCTGTACTTTTTTCTCTACAGCTTCCATAATAACATCCTGTTCCGCAGGTGCGATACCACTGAATAAATACTCTGCGAAGCTGTCCAACCACTTTCTGGCACCTGGCTTGAACGGAGTAAATTGGTCAACATGCTGGGCCAGACTAACTCGAAATCCGTTTTGCTCCAGAAGATTAGTATATTCGCCAATGGTAGGGTGATACCATGGATTCCGGCCTTCCCATTTGTATCCACGGGCATGCAGTTCTTCCCGTACCGCTGCTATTAAAATAGCCGTATTGCCACTTCCGGCAAACTCTGCCACGAATCGTCCGCCCGTCTTAAGCGCTAAGTATATGGATTGCACTACAGCTGGGGCATCCTTTATCCAATGCAGAACGGCATGAGAGAAGACCGCATCAAACGGCTCTTCAGACCGATAATGACAGGCATTAGCGACTTGAATATTCATATCAGGATATTTCTGTTTAGCTTGCCTAATTGTCTCCTTCGAAAAATCAATGCCTGTTGTCAGCGCTCCTGCGGCTGCAATTTTGGCTGTCAGATCCCCATTCCCGCAACCCACATCAAGGATTCGTTCTCCATGGGACGGCTGGAGCAAGGTTAAGATCGGTGTTTCCTGTAACGCTGTAAAAGGAGCAGAATGACCACTCCACGATTCGTTCGTTTGTCCGGATAAATGTCCGTTATTCATAGAATACAATCTCCTCCTCAATTAAGGATATATTATATCTATAATAGCTTTAATATAAGAGAACTGTCAATTCACGAAAAACATACGAAAAAGGACAACCTGTCGCGGTTGTCCTTAAGTAACATTAATATTAGCAAAGTTATACCAATACTTCGAGTCGTTGTTCAATCCGAGTCTCTTCATGCAATAATTGAGCAATATCACGAGTCAGTGCATCCACATTCTCCTGCCGGGTTGCCCAACTGGTACAAAAGCGCACCGCACTGTGTGTATCGTCAACCTTTTCCCAGAAGGAGAAAGTATAATCATTCCGTAATTTCTCAAGCAAAAGATTGGGCAGAATCGGAAACTGCTGGTTGGTTGGTGAGTCATACAGGAAGCGTACTCCCTGCTGTTCGAGTGAATCATGAATTCTCAACGCCATATCCACGGCATGATGGGAAATCTCAAGATACAAGCCGTCTTCGAACAAAGTTTCGAATTGAATCCCCAACAATCTGCCTTTGGCAAGCAGGCCACCTTTTTGTTTGATCATATAACGAAAATCTGGTTTGAGCGCATCATTCAGGATCACGACCGCTTCTCCCATCAACGCCCCAATCTTGGTTCCGCCGATGTAAAATACATCGCACAAGCGCGCAAGATCAGCAAGTGTCATATCGCAATTACGGGAGGCAAGTGCATATCCAAGGCGTGCTCCATCCACGAAAAATGGCAGACCACATGCTCTGCTGACTGCGTGCAATGCTTGCAATTCTGCTTTGCTGTACATCGTTCCGTTCTCCGTTGGCTGAGATATATAGACCATACCTGGCTGTACACAATGTTCCGGTGAAGACTCGTTCATGTGCGCATCATAGACTGCTCTAACCTGTTCAGGCGTGATCTTTCCATCCTCACTTGGAACCGTGAGTACCTTATGGCCCGTTGCTTCGATAGCCCCAGTCTCATGAACCGCAATGTGTCCCGAGGTCGCTGCAATCACACCTTGATATGGACGCAAAATAGAGGCAATCACCGTTGTATTCGTCTGTGTACCGCCAACCAAAAAATGAACATCAGCCTGCTCGTTGTCACAAGCCTGACGAATAAGCATTCTCGCGCGTTCGCAATGCTCATCCGTGCCATACCCGCTTGTCTGTTCCATATTGGTTTCCATCAGTTTTTGTAAAATGCGTTCATGCGCACCTTCGTTATAATCACATTCAAATCGTATCATCGTGTTGTCTCTCCTGCCTTCTTGTTCAACTTCTCTTGTATGTTCATCATGGAGGTGTATACCTCTTGAATCTCTTCTTCATTGAGTTCTTGCATTAATTTCAGAATCTGTTGATCGGAACGATCATTTAATTGGGCATACAGCTCCTCACCCTTGGCTGTCAGACGAATCAGACTGACCCGGCTATCGGCTTCAGAATTCACTTTCACCAGCAGACCTTCCTTGGTCAGCTTGTTCACAATGCGGCTCATATAACTGCGATCAATGGTCAGTGTATCCACCAGATTGTTCGCAATGCTCTCTCCCCGAATTCCAATCTCGATAATGACCCGTACTTCAGCAAAGGAATACCCTGTTCCGAGAATATGCTTGTCGAGTACACCAAGTATGTTGGTATAAAAACGGTTAAAACGTCGCATGTCAGCCAGAATATCTGGATTTATGTACTGAGAGTCGATGTCAAACCCTCCTTTTTAGTGGACATTGTCAACATTATAATAATCAGGTTAGTGGACGTTGTCAACATTATATTTTCCCTTGATATTTGGTTACCACATTTTTAAGCCAAACCAAAAAGCCGCACATATGCGCGGCCTTCTGGGGATAACAGCAATCGGAAGGTTGTTCTGTCATCAGAGTATCAAGTGTAAATATTCTATACTTCAATTTATATGGATTAAGAGTGACTATATTGCACCTGATGAAGACGGCTGTATATGCCTCCAGCGGCGACCAATTCCTCATGGTTACCCTGTTCAGCGATACCATCTGTGTTCACTACAATGATTCGATCCGCGTTCTTGATCGTTGTCAATCGGTGTGCGATCACAAGGGTCGTTCTACCCACCGACAATTCAGCGAGTGATTGCTGAATAAGTGCTTCCGTTTCCGTATCCAGTGCAGACGTTGCCTCATCCAGAATAAGAATGGGTGGATTTTTCAAGAACATACGAGCAATGGATAACCGTTGCTTCTGTCCTCCGGATAGCTTGACTCCACGCTCGCCAATGACCGTATCCATACCGTCCGGCAACGTAAGAATCAATTCCTCCAATGAGGCACGGCGAGCGGCATCCCAGATCTGTTCGTCCGTTGCACTCAGGTCACCATAAGCAATATTCTCCTTAATGGTACCCGAGAACAAAAATACATCCTGTTGAACGATCCCGATATGCTTACGCAACGATTGAAGCTTAACATCCCGAATGTCCACTCCATCTACAGTGATTCGTCCCTCTTCTACCTCATAGAATCGAGGAAGCAGGCTGCAGATGGTTGTCTTACCTGCGCCTGACGGGCCAACAAAAGCAACGGTTTCCCCTGGTCGAACAGTCAGACTGATATCATTTAAAATACGGCGACTGGATTCATATCCAAACGAGACGTTCTCAAAACGAATATCACCCTTCACACTTTCGAATTCCACGGCGTTTTTGTTATCCGCAATTTCAGGTTCTGTATCAATGATCTCCAGATAACGCTTGAAACCAGCGATGCCCTTTGGATAACTTTCGATGACTGCGTTAATCTTCTCGATAGGACGGAAGAAGATATTCGATAGCAGCAGGAAGGCCATAAAATCACCCATATTAATTCTGCCATCAATATAAAACCAAGCCCCGCTGATCATGACAAATACCGTAACCAGTCGCATCATCATATAACTGACTGAGTTACTTTTTGCCATCGTTTTGTAGGCAAGCAGCTTGGTTTTACGGAAATTCTGATTGTCTACAGCAAAAAGCTCTTTTTCGTGTTCTTCGTTGGCGAACGATTGCACAACTCGCATGCCTCCGACATTGTCCTCAATGCGCGCATTGAAATTGCCGACGTCTCCGAAGAGTCTTCGATACGTCTTCGTCATACGGCCACCGAATACGATAATGACCCAAGCCATAATTGGGATAATGATAAAGGTTAGGAGCGCAAGCTCAAGATTAATGTTAGCCATCAGCCAGAATGATCCGATTAATGTCATCACTGCAATGAACACATCTTCGGGTCCATGGTGAGCAACCTCGCCGATATCGTTCAGATCATTCGTAAGATGACCAATCAAATGACCTGTTTTGCGATTATCGAAGAACCGGAAAGACAGCTTCTGCAAGTGAGCGAACATCTTCTCACGCATGTTGGTCTCAATGTTAATGCCCAGCATATGTCCCCAGTATGTAACGACATAGTTCAATACCGTATTAAGTGCATAGATGGATAACAGCACAATACAGGCAAGCAAAATAAGAGGCCAATCCTGACCCGGCAACAACTCATTAATGAATTTGCTGACGGCAAGGGGGAAAGCCAACTCCAGAAGACCTGCGAGTACAGCACATCCAAAATCAATCAAAAACAGTTTTTTATAAGGACGATAATACGAAAAAAAACGACGAATCATACTTATTCACTCTCACTCTCCAGATTCTTATTGGGACCTACATCTTCATTTTGCAGTTCGAAAAGATGGACATACTCGTCGATGACCTGATCAATGGCTTTCAACTCCCCACTGATTATTGGGCGAATATGTTCATACTCCTCCTGACCAAGTTGTCTGGCGAGCGTTGTTCTTCGATTCTGCATCTGTTCCAGAAATACAAGAATCCGGCCGCGACGGAAGGTTTGCGCACCATGGCCCCGTTTCCCCTGATGTTCACCATGTCCTCTGCCACGTCTGGAATGCTCTCCACGTTGCTCGCTGTCACCCACATCACGTCTCGGACGTTCACCTTGACGTACACTTCCATCCGATTCTTCGATCTGTCGATCTCTCATCCTGCCACCTCCATTACGTGTATACATATGTATACAACGCATTCATGTATACGATTGTATACGCGGCGACAAGGAGTGTCAACCTTAATTTTCCAATAAAGTAACTACGTATGTATGTTCATCACCTCTTTCAATAGAAAAAAGCCGCGATTTCGCGGCTTCTTTTGTTGACACACTCTACTCTATTTCACTCATAAACTTCCTATATTCTTGAACCATTTCTTTGGATCGGGTGTGATGCAAATAATGATCTCCCTCGAAAGTCCTCACTTTTCCATGCACTGAATCTTTGACTTGCTCTTCATGCAAGGGTATCCATCCTTCCGTTTCAGTATCATTCGCTTGTAAGAAGAAAATCAACGGAAGATCTTTGGGGAAGGTCAGGTTCTCCGCTGCTTTGAAGTTAGGACCAAAGTTTTCGCCTTCATTCAGATTGTTCGGATTAAACGTATTTTTGAGTGAAAGGATTCGAATTTGTTCTCTGGTTTCATCATCAACATCGGGTGCAATCAGTTGATCAGGGGCCAGTTTCATTAACAATCGGTAGAATCCTGATTTTTTAAGCAGTTTGTACGTTTCAGTTGGGAATGGATCATCGTTACCTCCCTGCGTTGGGACACTGCTCTCGATGCCGACAAAGGAAGTTACTTCGTTTGCATATTTGTTCACATAATCCAGTCCGTATATTCCTGAAATGGAGTGAGCCATGAGCGTATAACGATGAATACCAAGTTGCTGTAACGCTTCATGAATTTCACTAACCATATTTTCCGTAGTACGCTCTTTTTCAGTAATGTCACTTAATCCATAACCGAAAGGTTCAATGACAACGACTTTGTAAAATGGAGATAGCTGATCGATGAGCGGTTTGAAATCAAGGGCTGGGGCGGGTGTTCCATACCCAGGAAGTAATACCACCGTTTCTTTGCCTTTTCCTTGAATCAACACATTCATGTTTTTCCCGTCAACCGCTACAAACTGGCCGTATGATTTTATTTTCCCTTCCTCCGATTTGTTGCTAAATACATTAACAATAAAGACAGTTGCAATAAATAATGCAAAAGCGATAACGATCGCTCCGAATATTTTGAGCAAAATGATTAATATTTTTTTCATCATGATGGTTCTCTCCTGTTGAGTTCATTTACTTTTTTAGTGAAATTTCAAATTTGGCGCCAGCCTCACCTGCAAATACAATACGGCCGTTTTCGGGTAAAACAACAACATTATTACCGCTGACTACGCTGTGATTAATACAAACTCCGTTCTGATCATAGATAGCGAAGGCTCCATTTGCAGGTAACTTCACTGTCATGACTTTTCCTTTCGCAGTAGCGGGTACCGAAAACCATTTGGCATATCCATCTGCTTGAATCGTTGTTGCGGATTGTTTACCGGAATAGATTGGTTTTACCAATTCCTCACTGACGAATACATAACCTGAAAATGTAAGATACTCTCCATCGTTCTTTTTGAAGAAATGAATGTCCATTGGTTCTCGTCCGGCACTACCCGGAATCTGCAATTGATTGGCTGCTTCGTCTGCTCCAATAATCTTATTATTGGACATATACCCTGGATTCTCTTTATTCATATAAATAGGCACGATCGATGTAGCATTAAGATAAAACATGGATGTGTATTTCGCATTCACCAGATAATATTTTTTACCATCACGCTTTGCCCATGCATCGTTAATCTCCTTGGGTAATGTATTGGCTTCCAGCTTCTCCGCTTTATATTCTGAGAGAGCCACCTGTCCGAGTCCTGGAACGGAGATATAAGATCGAGACCACAGGTAGGTATTCCCATTTTTCTCCACAACGAATTTCAACTTTTCTGTACCATCATCACTCACAAAAGTACCATCTGATGTATAGGTGTATTCTTGAACCGGATGACTTGGAGACGTGAGAGAGGAGACCGTCATTTGTCCAGCCGTATTTATTTTGATCTTCGTCACTGAATTATTGCCACCATAATTCCCTGCAAACTTGGAGATTTCTTTAGGCATATCAGCCTTCACAGGTACACCAAATGATTTTTCCGGTTTCCGTTCTTTAATCATGCCCTTTTCTTCAAGTGCGCTAAGTAATAACTCACTCGCAATGAATTGATCGGTTACGCTTGACCCGTCTGAAGAGATCACGGCTGCAGCCATGTTGTATTCCGGAAGTACGACGAGTGAAGAATGATAAGATAACGTATCTCCACCTTTCGTAACAGCCTTGATGCCGTACTCACTGAATGGGAACAAGTCCACACTATCCCACCCTAATCCGTACGACATAGAAGAATCACTATCCTTTGGCCACATGCCTCTTCTGTATTCTTTTTGCTCCATGGCTTCTACCGACTTGTTGGAAAGAATCCCTTTGACCTCTCCTGTGAAGATTTGCGAAAATTTCACCAGATCCTTAGCGGTGGAATATATGCCTCCTGAAGCAATGATATTATAATTCTCTTTTGGAAGTTGTGCCTCATAAAAAGGGGAATAGATTCCCGCCATTTCTTCCGGATTAACTATATCCTGTGGTGTTTTGGTATGATTCATTTTCAGAGGCTCTGTAATATATTTGTGTATAAATGCCGTAAAGCTCATACCAGTGACTCTCTCAACCAGAATTTCAGCTAATGTAAATCCATCGTTAGAGTACACCGAATACGCACCTGGCTCTGCCATCAGATTCTGGGTCGCCAATTGATCCAAAAAGGTATCATGTGCAATGGTATCATTGTCCCCATACAGTATAGCACTACCGTTAGAAGCTCCGGGAAGCCCGGCCGAATGATTCAGCAACATACGGGGTGTAATCTGTTTGTGTCGATTATCTTTCATTGTAAAATCAGGCATATAGTTCACAACAGGCTCATCCAAATCGATCTTGCCTTCATCCACCAGCTTCATCACTGAAGTTGTAAGAAACATTTTACTGGTTGACCCTATGCCATAGATCGTGTTCGTAGTAAGAGGTACCTTGTCGTTTAGATCGTTCTTCCCCGTTTGACCGGACACCGTAATCTCTCCACCATCAATGAGCGCATATTGCAGACTCGTCGTACCGTACGTCTCCGTCAGCAATTTAGCTTTTTCGATTACGGTTTTCTTTGTTGTCTCATACGTAAGGTTAATGGTGTTATTCGTGGCAGCCGGTGCAGCCATTGCAGATAGCGGGGCAAGTATCGTCAGCATGAGAGTCACAGCAGCTATAGTATTTCTCTTTCTTGCTCTCCTCACACTCATCTCCAGTTTTGTTACCTCTCTTGGTTTCATTCTTGCATCTACTCCTGTCTTCATCATTGTGTTAAGCCACCATAACGTGGGCGCTAAACACAATATAACAAACCAAGATGTCCCCCTAATGACTACAACATGAACGGAGGATGAACAGGCAAAAAAAGTTTGCATCATTATACGCAAGGAGGTTTATACAGGGTGTCATAGCCTAGTGAAGGCATAAAATTCAATCACTCTGTGGGTGTTGTAATTGGCAAGATGACGATGAAGGTCGTTCCTCGTCCATATTCGCTCTCCACCCGGATGTCCCCTTGATGAAGCGAGATGATCTGCTTTACAATAGCTAGTCCCATACCGCTTCCTTCATATTTCTGACTGTGGGAACGATCTGCTTTAAAGAAGCGGTCAAATATACGCTTTTGGTCTTCCGGGAGAATACCAATACCCGAATCCGATATGCGTATATCCACGTTCTTGATATTCTGTTTGATCGTGACGTTAATTCGGGCACCATCTTCGGAAAATTTGATGGCATTGCCGAAGATATTGATCCACACCTGATTTAACTGATCATAATCGGCCGTGATTTGGGTGGGCTGCAAATCAAGATCGATCTGAATGTTACGGGCCGACCATTGGGGTTGAATAGCGACAATTACTCGTCTGATCTGTTCATCCAGACTGAGCGTGGCCAGCCGCATTTGCAATGATTGAGATTCAAGCAAACTCAGCTTTAGCAGACTATCACTTATTTTGGACATTCGTGCAGTTTCAGTGATGATAATGTCGAGATAATCGCTTTTTTCGTCATCCGGGAGGTCTACCTGCTTGAGCGCTATAGCAAAACCGGAAATGGAAGTGAGCGGAGACTGAACTTCATGGGACACGTTTGCTACAAATTCCCTGCGCATCTGCTCAAGCTGCTTTAGATCGTGCATCATTTCTTCAAAGCTGCGAGCCAAAGTACCTATCTCACCCTTTTGTTTAATATTAAGCTTGACGTTGAAATCTCCAGCAGCTATAAGCCGGGTCGCTTTTGTCAATTTTTTGATCGGTCTTACCAGAAAAATAGCCGCAATTAGTATCAATAGGCTTCCTGCTAACAACGAACAAATCAAAAAGGTTACAACAAATTTGATAAGAAATGAGGTGGAAGAGGAAGTGAGGGGCTCTACAAACATTGCTATGCTTCCCATTTCAGTTTTTATCGGCAATCCCAAGAAGATCGTATCGATTCCATTAACTTGGACTCTTCCTCCATCCAGCACTTTCTTCAATTGTTCTGTAGTCACTAGGAAAGGATGTTGTCCTTTAAGTTCTCTATAGGATTGAAACGGACCCGTTGCTTTATAGATTCGGATGTGGTAAGAGTTGAGTTGTTTCATTTCACTTATAAACATTTCTGCTTCGCGTAGAGGCAATGTCTCGTAGATGCGGACGATATCCTGTCCAAAGTCAAGCAAGGAAGCTTGTATGTTTTCGTTTAATTTATCTTGAAATATCCAGGTTGTAGCAAGAAAAGAAAGGATGGTGCCCCCGGTCACGGAGACCAAAAAGGTCAGGACTACACGTGTATAGAGGGAGCCGGTCACTCCTGCACCTCTAGCCGGTAGCCAAGTCCCCGCACCGTTTCGATACGAAAATCGGAGATATCGGTAAAACGTTCGCGTAGACGTTTAATATGCACGTCTATCGTTCGATCATCGCCAGTATAATTAATTCCCCAAACTTGATCGATTAGTTGCTCCCGCGTATAGACTTGTCCCGGTAATCCAGCAAGTTTATACAATAATTCGAACTCTTTAAGCGGCAAGGTGAACGACTCTGTACCCCTCAGGACCTTATAAGTCTGCCGGTTCAGAATAACGTTTCCTAATTGGATGGTCTGCGTTAAACCTATACGGTATCGTTTCAACAGTGCCTTGACGCGAGCCATCAACTCAAGCGGATCGAATGGCTTCGTCATATAATCATCTGTCCCGAGCTGAAATGCTTGTACTTTCTCCCAGGTCTCGTTTCTTGCCGTCAACATGAGTAACGGAAGATCCGGATTGGCTCTTCGAAGTTCCTCGCATAATGCCCAACCGTCCATGACTGGCATCATAATATCAAGAATAACCAAATCGACTGGCGTGGAGGTATAGATAGCCAGGGCTTCCTTTCCGTCTACGGCGTTGATGGTAGTAAATCCGTCGTTGCGCAAAAATAAACAGACGAGTTTGCGAATGTTCGCATCGTCGTCAGCAACTAATATCGTAGGCATCGTTTCCACTCTCCGAAAAAAGAATATAAATATATCTTCTTCAATTGAACAAAAGCAGCCGATTACTTTGATCGGCTGCCTTCTTAGTTTCGTTAAACATGCTACCTTACTAGAATTCATCTATTTCAATGAAATTTCAAATGTGGAACCAACGTCACCTGCAAATACAATGCGACCGTTTTCCGGTAAAACAACCTCATTCTTACCGCTGACCACGGTGTGATTAATACAAATACCCTTTTGATCATATACGGCAAAGGCACCATTTGAAGGCAGTTTAACGGTCATGACTTTTCCATTCACCGTTGATGGTATAGAAAACCATTTGGCGTAACCGTCTGATTGAATCGTTGTTACAGATTGTTTGCCCGAATAGAGTGATTGTACGATTTCCTCACTGGCGTATATGCTACCTACAGCTGTAATGTACTCTACTCCATTCTTTTCAGCGAAATAAATTTCCTTTGAATCCCGTCCTGCCATACCAGGGATTTGAAGATCCGTGACTGCTTTGTTGGCTCCAATAATCTTACTATTGGTCATATACCCTGGGGTCTCTTCATTCATATGGAAAGAAAGGATTGGTGATGAATGGAGATATACAGTTGATGTATACTTCTGATTCACCACGTAGTATCTCTTACCTTCACGCTGCTCCCATGAGGCAGTAATATCTTGGGATAATTCATTGGCTTCCAGCTTCTCCGCCGTATATTCGGAGAACGCCAACTGTCCCAGTCCCGGCATGGATATATAAGATCGAGACCATAGATATGTCCTTCCATTCTGCTCTGTAACGAATTTCAGCTTTTCTGTGCCTTTATCGTTAACAAACGTACCATCCGCTGTATATGTGTATTCTTGAGCCGAATTATTTGGAGCTGTTAGCGCGGATACAGTCATTTTTCCAGCATAATTCATTTCGATCTTCTTCACCGAATTATTAGAACCGTATATACCCGCATACGTGGATATTTCTTTAGGCATATCTGCCTTCACTGGTACGCCAAACGATTTTTCCGGCTTTCGTTCTGTAATAATGCCCTTTTCCTCAAGTGCACTGAGTAATAATTCACTTGCAATAAACTGATCTCTGGCACTCGTTCCCCCTGATGAGGTAACGGCTGCAGCCAGATTGTATTTTGGCAGTACAATTAATGAGGAGTGATACGATATGGTATCCCCACCTTTGGTAATAGCTTTGATGCCATATTCACTGAATGGGTACAAATGTACACTATCCCACCCTAACCCGTAAGATATAGACGTGTCGCTATCCTCCGGCCACATACCTCTTTTGTATTCTTCCTGCGCCATGGCTTCTACCGACTTATTGGAAAGAATGCCATCGACTTCTCCCGTGAAGATTTGTGAAAATTTCACCAGATCCTCAGCAGTGGAATAGATGCCTCCAGTAGCAATGATATTATAATTCTCTTGAGGAAGCTGGCCTTCAACCAAAGGAGAATAGATTCCCGCCATTGCTGCCGGATTAACGACATCCTGCGGTGTTTTGGTATGTTTCATGTCCAGGGGCTCTGTAATATATTTGTGTATAAATGCAGTAAAGCCCATGCCGCTCACTCTTTCAACTAGAATCTCGGCTAACGTAAAACTATCGTTACTATACACCGAGTACGCGCCAGGATCAGACTTCAGGTGTTGGTTCGCCAATTGCTCCAGAAACGTGTCATGTGAATACGTGTCATTATCCCCGTATAATGTAGCATTGCTACCGGAGCTGCCCAGCAGACCAGCGGAATGATTCAACAACATACGTGGTGTGATTAATGTGTATCGGTTATCTTTCATCTTAAAATCAGGTAAATAGTTCACAATTGGCACATCCAAATCGATCTTGCCATCATCAACAAGCTTCATAACAGAAGCTGTAAGAAACATTTTACTTGTTGAGCCGATGCCGTAGATTGTATCTGAAGTAAGCGGTACTTTATCCTCTATATCGTTCTTGCCCGTTTGACCGGACACCACAATCTCTCCAGCATCGATTAATGCATATTGTACACTGGTCGTACCGTACGTCTCAGTTAGGATCTTCGCTTTCTCCGCTACTATTTTCTTGGTTGGTTCATACGTTAAATCGCTGTTGTTACTCGTAGCTGGTGCAGCCATGACTGACATTGGAGCTAACATCATTAACACCAGAGTTAAGGCGGTGATTGAAGTTCGTTTTCCCGTTTGTCGTCCCATTCACATCATCTCCTGAGTTTAAATTAGAGTTCTTTCGGATCAACAAATTTCACCTCTGGGTAGATGTCGCTCGGCCCCTGAATCAGGTTTCCACCCGTTCCTTTCAATTGTTTGTTAAAGAAATCGAGTACATATTGATTTACGATATTTGAACCTCTTTTACCATTGATCTCTCCTGTGATCCCGGACAGTTTAATCAGTTCTGAATAAAATTGAAGATCCGTGAAATTGAAGTGCTGGGTTCCTTCTATATAAATTACATTTCCCCCATGTTCAATAACATTTTTCATAATGTGCAGCTCATCTGAAAGAAACTTAGTTACTTCGTCATCCGAATTTCTGTCCTTTTCAAAATTGGCTAACCAGTCTTCAAAATTTCCCGATCTGATAAACATAAACGGCTTGTTTATATCATCTCTATCTTCTACTTCATTCAGTGACCCATCCATATTAACCGCGGCCTTGATTCGATGATCCAAATACGTTGCATTAAACGCCGTTGCACCCCCAAAAGAATGCCCCATCGCACCGATGTTATCTACATCGATTTTTCCTTTAAACTGACTTTCAATTGCACCTGAATTCAGCTTTTCAATTTGATCAATTACAAACTCCACGTCTTTTGTCCATATATCGCCAACTTCTCTGCGGTCATCTATGGTTGTCATCTTTGTTGTATACCCCGTTACACGACCATCAGGAAAGAGGGTAGCAAACGTGCTGTACGTATGATCGATTGTCACTACGATAAACCCATGACTGGCCAGATTCTCCGCCTGTGATGCCTGTAGAACTCTACTGGTTCCCATACCATGAGATAGCAGCACCACAGGATAAGGACTTGCCGAAGGTAATATTTCTACATTTTCATAAGAGTTGCTATGACTATATTTCCAGTAGTCGAGCACAAATTCAGGCAGTTTCAAAGAAGCAGAGAAGCTCTGAATATACGTTTTGAACATTTCTTTATTATTTGGAAACAGCGTGTCACGTTTCTTGTTACTAATGTTTTCAGTAGGGTACCAGACTTGAACCATTAACTCCCTCTTATCGGTTTGATCTTCAGTCAAGATTTCATCTCTGTTCTGATCTGTAAAATGGAAGGTTTGAGTACCTACTTTCTCTGGACCCTCGGGCTTCGGCAAATCAAAGACAGGTAAGTATACCGACAAGAGGGTAGAAGCAACAAGCAGAATGACGATTAGGGAAGATAAACTATACTTCAATACCTTTCCTATTTTTAGATGGATCATCTTGTCGGAATGCCGGAGTAAAACAATAAACATGAATAGTGCCGTCATGATATATACCAAAAGCAACTGCCATCTGTATCCCTCAACCAATAAATGAGCTACGAGTATGACACTGCTTCCTATACCTATACCTAGGCCTGTTTTCTTTGCACTTCTTTTAATAAATAGTAAGTCTGCGAGTAAAGCGAAGCAGGATAGAACTAAAAGTATCTCAAATAATCTCATTTGTATTTCCTCTCTCTCATCACAGCAACGTCCGGATTGACCATGTTGTAGAAACCGCCACACAGGACGGTTTTTCATATTCGTTCATATAGATTCGTTCATACAGATCTGTTATTCAAAGGTTGTACGTTTACCCCTATTTATTTCGCTTCAGCCATAAAAGCTCTAACATCTTCAGCAATTTTTTTGAATTGCGTATGATGTAAATAATGGGAACCATCCATTGGAATTACTTTCCCATGAACCGAGTCTTTGATCTGTCCTTCATGCAAGGGGATCCATCCTTCTACCCCTTCATTATTCGCTTGTACAAAGAGCAGAAGTGGAAGATTTTTAGGAAAGCTTAAACCTTGAGCACCTTTAAAATTGGTATAAATATGGTCCATCTCGTTTAATGAGGTGGGATTGTACATGTTTTTATTCGAAATCATTCTCATCTGCTCAACCGTTTGTTCATCGAATGCCAGTCCCTCATAGGGATCTGCACCCACTTTCATCATTAATCTCAAGAGACCTGTATTTCTAAGAAGAGCAAACGTTTTTAAGGGGAACTTTGCATCTGTAATACTTGGTTGGGTGGATACACTGCTATCAATACCGACAAAGGCAGTTACCTCATCCGGATATTTGTTCACATAATCAATGCCGTAAATGCCCGCTATAGAGTGACCCATGAGCATGTACTGCTGAATATCAAGTTGCTGCAGAGCTTCATGAATTTCACTTACGATATTCTCCGTGGTTCTTTCTTTTTCAGTTTCATCACTTAATCCATAACCGAATGGCTCAACAGCAACCACTTTGTAATATGGTGATAATTGATCAATAAGCAACTTGAAATCAAGCACTGGTGTTGCTGTTCCATAACCAGGCAGAAGCACAATCGTTTCCTTGCCTTCACCTTGAATGAGCACATTCATATTTTTTCCATCTACAGAAACATGCTGACCGTAAGACTCAATCTTTTTCGCCTCAGAATTACTGCTGATTACATTGGTGATATAAACAATACCTAGAAACAGAACAATGGCAATTAAGATTGCTCCTAGTATTTTAAGTATAATATTTCGTACCTTCTTGACCCTGGTTCTATTCTTGGTTTTCTTGCCTTCTGGTTGTGTCACGCTAATCTTCTCCTGTCCTGAACTGGTAGTTGGGTATTCTTCTTTGCCGCTAATGAAACTTTATCCAATGCACATGTACTCTCCGTGACGACAATATGAACTGAATATGAACAAGTAAAGAAATGTTATGACGTGACGGAGCAGGCGCTTATTCTAATGGATAATGGGGTTATTGAGATCCTCCCATAAACTCCCTGAACTGTGCAGCGATTTCTTTGGCATGGGAACGGTATAGATAATGATTTGCTTCCAGAAGCACCATTTCACCACGCGCAGAGTTCTCTATTAACTTCTCGTGTTCGGGAACCCAATTGTCCACTGCAGGATGATTCTTTTGAACAAAGAAAAGAACCGGGAGATCAACTGGGAACGTTAACTGTTCAGCTGCTTTAAAATTGGAATACATGCTTACAATTTCGTTTAACTGAGTTGAATTAAACATGTTCTTTTGTATCAAAATGTTCAATTGTTCTTTGGTTTGTTCATCATACGGAAGCCCAGCATATGGATCATCACTCAATTTCAATTGCAAACGTGGGAAACCCAAGTTACGGTACCATTTAATCGGTACGATTTCTGATGCTTCAACCTTCTGTTCACTAATCGCTGGAACACTGGTGTCCAGCCCAACGTATGCACTTACTTCATCAGCATATTTGTTCACATAATCCAGACTATAGATCCCCGATATGGAATGACCCATGAGAATATACCGATCAATACGAAGATTTTGCAGCGCTTCATGTATTTCGCTTACGATATTTGCTGTACTGCGTTCCCTTTCGGTATGATCACTTAATCCATAACCAAAAGGTTCCACCACGACGACTCTATAATATGGGGTTAACTCCGAGATAAGTGGCTTAAAATCTAGTGCAGGTGACGCTGTTCCAAAACCCGGCAAAAGCACAATCGTTTCCTCGCCTTCACCTTGAATGAACACATTCATATTTTTCCCATCCACGGAAACATGTTGACCATATGGCTCCATTCTTTTTTGCTCTGAATAACTACTGATTTTGTTAACCGTATATACGGTAGCTACAAAAAGTAAAATTACTAAAATGATTGCGGCAAGCACTTTTAACAAAATGCTTAACACTTTTTTTGTTTTGCTCTTACTCCGCACGCTTTTGTCTACTTGTTGATTCACATTCATCTGCTCCTGTCCTCATCTGTGTATTGGCCTAAGAGGCCGTTAATGCAAGCCTAACCAACAAAGATGTACTCTCCGTGACCGGAATATGAACGGAATATGAACAAGCAAAAAAACCATGTGTAACATGCAAGGAAACATGCATGTTACACATGGTATGAAAATCCGGTATTCAATCATCCGATTTTAATTCTTTGGCCTATCCTGCGAGCCTAACTATCCGTTGGTGGATGGATGGGCAACGTGATGACAAAGGACGTCCCTTGACCAGGTTCACTTTCCACTCGAATGTCACCCTGATGAAGCGATACGATCTGTTTAACGATAGCAAGTCCCATACCACTGCCGTCATATTTACGACTGTGGGAACGATCCGCCTTGAAAAAGCGCTCGAATATACGCTTCTGGTCTTCAAGGGGAATACCGATGCCCGTGTCGGACATTCGGATAGTCACATTTTTGATATCCTCTTCGATACTGACTTTAATCATGCCGCCATCATTGGAAAACTTGATGCTGTTTCCCAGAATGTTCGTCCATACCTGATTTAACTGATCGTGATCAGCCGTCACCTTTACATTCTCCAAATCAAGCTCGAAATGAATATTGCGCGCAGACCATTGCGGCTGGAGTGCCACGATAACCCTTCGGATCTGTTCATCCAGACTTAAAGTATTGAGCCGAAGTTGCTGTGACTGCGATTCAAGCAAACTCAGCTTGAGCAGGCTGTCGCTCATTTTGGACATTCGCTTGGCTTCAGCAATAATAATATCCAGATAACGGTTCCGCTCTTGTTCTGAGAGGTTTACCTGCTTCAGTGCCGAAGCGTAACCGGATATCGAGGTGAGTGGAGACTGAACCTCGTGCGAAACATTCGTAACGAATTCCCTGCGCATCTGCTCCAACTGCTGCAGATCGTGCATCATCTCTTCAAAACTGCGAGCCAACGTACCTATCTCAGTCTTTTGCGTGATGTTCAGCTTGACATTGAAATCTCCAGCTGCAATCCGTTTGGTCGCTTTGGTCAATTTCTTGATTGGTCTAACCAGGTATACAGAAGCAATCAGAATCAGCAGACTTCCTGCAATCAACGAACAGCTTGCAAAGATTAAGCCAAACTGCACTACAAAAGAGGCGGAGGGCGGTGCGAGGGTTTCCAAAAACATCGCTTTTGTGCCCATTTCCGTCTTGATCGGTAACCCCAAAAGAACAGTAGCGATCCCCTTGGGTGTGTCTTGAACAACCCCTCCATCTAACACTTTTTTAAGTTGCTCTTTCGATACAGCAGCTGATTTATGTCCATTAAGCTTCCCATAAGTCTGGAGCTTGCCCGTTGCATCATAAATTCGAATATGATATGAATCAAGCTGTTTCATATTGCTAACGAATAATTCTGCTTCATCCAGAGGCATCGTCTTATATATCTGCACTACGTCTTGGCCAAAGTTGCGTATGTTAATTCGGGCATTTTCGTTCAATTTATCTTCGAATATCCAGGTTGACATAAAAAAAGAAATAACTGTACCAGCGATGACAGAGATCAGAAAGGTGAGCACCACACGAATGTATAATGATCTGATCATTCATGGACCTCAAGTCTGTATCCTAGCCCACGCACCGTTTCAATCCGAAAATCAGGTGTCGTCGCGAATCGTTCACGCAGGCGCTTAATATGTACGTCTATCGTTCGATCATCTCCGGCGTAATCAATACCCCATATCTGATCGATCAACTGCTCACGTGTATAGACCTGGCCTGGTGTTCCAGCAAGCTTATATAGCAATTCGAATTCCTTCAGTGGTAAAGTAAGCGATTCTGTACCTCTCGTCACCTTATACGTCTGACGATCCAGAATGACATTGCCAAACTGGATTGTGTGTGTGGAGCCAATTTTATATCTTTTCAGTAATGCTCGGACACGTGCGGTAAGCTCCAATGGATCAAACGGTTTCGTCAAATAATCATCCGTACCCAATTCGAATCCTTTTACCTTCTCCCAAGTCTCTCCTCTCGCCGTCAGCATGAGTAACGGGAGATCCGGATTGGCTCTGCGGAGTTCCTTGCATAATGCCCAGCCGTCCATAACAGGCATCATAATATCAAGCACGACCAGATCCACTGGCGTCTCGCCGTACACGGTGAGAGCTTCCTTACCGTCCGCAGCTTCCACCGTCGTGAATCCATCGTTTTTGAGAAAGAGACAGACGAGTTCGCGAATGTTCGGATCGTCGTCCGCAACGAGTATAGTAGCCATAGATTTTTCTGTCCTCTCCGATACGTTTGAATATATGGTTCAAATTATAGTTAATTCTGATACATCCTGCTCATTGTATATCCACAGCAAACATCGTATGCTCCTTTAACGTTCCCTGGATCGGGACAGACTGTGACCCGCACGCTGTGAATCCTGCCTTTTGAAGTACACGGATGGAACCTGTATTATCAGGTACCGCTCCAGCCTCGATGCGTGTAATTTCAGTTTCATGTTTGGCAAATTCCAGCACACATTGCAGGGCTTCGCTCATATACCCTTTTCCTTGATGCAGCACATCCGTCACATAACCTACGATCCATTTGGGGGTTGAATCCATTATGATCTTGAACAATGAAATTTCACCCACAAGTTCATCCGTTGTATGTAGAAAAATACCGAAGGAATAGCGAATTCCTTCTTCTCTTTTCTTGTCCCAGCTCTCAATGAGTTCCCTTTGCTTTTCCAAGCTGTAGTAAGAGTCATCCCGATGACTTGCAGAGGTTCTCTCAATTGCCTCACGATTTCGAACCTGAAGATCCAGAAGCAATGAGGTATCCTCCACCTTCCAAAATCTCACATATATACGTTCTGCACTATATTTCATTACATTAGTCCTCCTCTGTTATGTATGAGTCGATGGCCTGCATTTTCCCTGTCATATCCCCCCGTTTGCTGTCATTGTTCAGTGAATTGTAGTTTGATTATATCAGGTCATTATAAGAGTATGAACGGATCAATGAGAATTGTTTCGCCAGAAAATGCGGAGAATAAGGCATGTCGTTACGCAGCCATGCAACAATGGTACCAATTAAAGCAGACGAACCATACCAGATGGCGATTTCCTTGTGAATGCCGGAATCCTCCAGCACATCTTCCATTTCGGCTCGATCTATCTTAGCTTTGACCAAGGTACTTAACAGCTTCAGGAGTCGTTCTGTGAAAATGGGTGTGCGCTTCGTGGCAAGTACCACCTGATAGAATGAGGCGTTCTCTGCAAAATGCTCCAGTAACTTGACCAGAACTGGCCAGGCTTCTTCTGTTCTTTGTTTCTCAAAATGAGGGGCATATTCCTCCACGATCCGTTCAATATGCTCAATCATCTCATCAGCCATCTTCTCCATCATATCCGTAATATCCCGATAGTGCAGATAGAAGGTTACCCGATTGATCGTCGCTCGTTCGGCAATTTTGTTCACTGACAATTTCTCAATATCCATTTCCTGCAGCAACTCCACAAACGCACCTCGAATTAACTGACGTGTTCGCAATATTCTTGGGTCCACAGGCGATTTCTTCTCATCTTTCACGTGTATCCCTCCTTCAAATTTGGAACATTACAATTTTAAACAATCAGTCGTTTATTTTCGATTTACACAACAATATCATAACATTTGTAAAATAAACGACGAAAACACCTCATAACGTAAATTGTAATCTGTCCGAATATGTATATAATTCAATAAATACAATGTAAACTATACAACACGTTGTAAATTTAGTCACGTTTGGATTGAAAGGATGAAAAGGATTGAGTCAGGTTAAGTTACAAGATGAATCTTCCGTAAAGAAAGGCCCTATTCTGTTTATCATGATTCTGGGAGCCTTCCTTGCAACGTTGAATCAAACGATCATGAGTGTCGCTACACCGGAACTGATGGGTGATTTTAACATCTCCGCCGCAACAGCACAATGGTTAACGACAGGTTACATGCTGGTAAACGGGGTGCTGATTCCCATTACAGCCTACTTCATGCAACGCTTTTCAACCAAGCAATTATTCCAAGCTTCGATGTTCATTTTTCTAATCGGTACCATCGTATCCGCTCTTGCAACCAACTTCGGCACATTGCTGACAGGTCGCATGATTCAGGCAGCAGGTGCTGGGATTATCATGCCACTCTTGATGCACGTTATTTTGACCTTGTTTGCCCCTGAGAAACGAGGGTCAGCTATGGGTATGGTTGGTTTTGCGATCATTTTCGCTCCTGCCATCGGGCCTACCCTTGCCGGTTATATTCTGGAGAACTACTCTTGGCAAACGATGTTTTATGGCATGATTCCATTAACACTTATTGTCATTGCCTTTGCCTTTGTATACCTGAAGAATGTATCCGAACGGGTCAACACCAAGTTCGATACGATCAGCGTGGTGTTGTCCACCATCGGATTCGGCGCATTGCTGTATGGATTCAGCAGAGCAGGAAGTCTGGGATGGTCAAGTGCAGAAGTACTTATCTGTATTGCTGCTGGTCTTGTTGCACTTGCGCTGTTCACTTGGCGTCAGCTCGTTTCGGAAGATCCATTGCTTGATCTGCGGGCTTTCAAGTACAACATGTTCTCCCTGACCACGGTCATTAGTATCGCAATTACCATGATCATGTATGCTGACATGATGTTGCTTCCCTTGTACCTCCAGAATGCACGTGGTTACACTGCACTGGAGTCCGGTTTATTACTCCTTCCGGGTGCCCTTGTTATGGGCTTCCTGATGCCTGTAGCCGGAAAATTGTTTGATCGATTTGGAGCAAAATGGCTCGCTGTTATCGGGATGGTTATCACCATTGTGACCACCATTGGTTTCATCGATTTATCGGATTCAACCAGTTATGGTTACCTGGTGTTAATGTCGACCGGCCGCCGAATTGGTATGGCTTTGCTCATGATGCCGATTCAAACTGCTGGGCTTAACCAACTGCCACCAAGACTGGGTGCACACGGTACAGCCATCTCCAACACCGTCAGACAAGTTGCTGGCGCTGTAGGTACTTCATTGCTCGTGAGTGTCATGACCTCACGTACAACAGCACATATAGAGGATATGATGGCAACTGGTGCAGCCAATGGCCTCAGTCAACAACAGTTGGCTACCGAGTCCATGATTCAAGGTATCAATGATGCGTATGTTGTTATCATCGGTATCGCTGTCGTGGGATTGGTTCTTTCCTTCTTTATTAAACGCACCAAACAAGCCAAAGAGGAAGAAGTCAAACAAGTTGTCAGACAAAAGGTTTCGATGAATTCAAATTAAGTTATCCAGCCTCATACTTGCATAACAAAGCGGCAGACCAAGACGTTCACGTCTGATCTGCCGCTTTTTAGGTTGTCCAATGATGAAACTCATTCCCTTAGCCGACAATCTTCACTGGCAGATGGGTCAGTGACTGTCCCGGAGCTGAAGCGGCCAGATTATCCTCCAGATCAAAAGACTCCACGGGTTCAATCCGAGCAATCTTCTCTACAAATGCAGTCAAGACAATACTTAATTCCATTCGCGCCAGCGGAGCACCCAGACAAAAGTGTGGACCATTACCAAAGGTAAGATGTCTTTTATTATTATGACGATGAATGTTTAACTCAAACGGGTTTTCAAACATCTGCTCATCCATATTGGCTGCACTCATCCAGGAAATGACAACATCCCCTTTTTTCAAGTCCACTCCAAGCAGTTGGTTATCCTGCTTCACTGTTCGATGCCGCTTGGCATTATGAAACCGATAACGAAGCATTTCTTCCACTGCTAGCGGCACCAATTCAGGATTCTGTCTAAGCTGTTCATACAGACTCGGATCATCGTACAGGAAGGAATAGAACGTATTGGAAACCATATGGCTCGTTGTCTCAATACCAGCTCCAAGTAAAAGCATGGTCGTGCGAACAACCTCATCTTCCGTGAACTTCTCCCCGTCAACTTCAACACTCAACAGATCCGTAATGATATCCTCACCAGGATGGGTCCGTTTATGAACCACTATAGGATAGAGAAATTGATAATACTCTTGAGCTGCCGTCTGTTTTTTCTGTTCACTCTCCTCAGCAGTCTTCGGATTAGTGGGTTGAAACAGAATATCTACCCAGTTCTTAAAGCGATGACTGTCTGTAAGAGGGATACCAAGCAGATCGGCCATAACCATCGAAGGCAGGGGAGCGGCCAGCGCCTGAACCATATCAATGGTCGTATTCGGTTTAATATCAGCTACGAGCTGCTGTGCAATGTTGCGAATTCGTGGCTCCCAGTTTTTCAGACTACGCGGTGTAAAAGCAGCGGATAACAACGAACGACTTTTTTGATGACGGGGCGGATCGATACTTGAAATGTTTAATTTGTCCGGAGGTGTGCCTTCGTTGTTCTTCGCTCCGACCGCAATGGTCGTTCGAGTTCCTTCAGCTGAGAAATACTCATGATTGCTTAGGACCTGCTTCACATCATCGTATCTGAACACATTCCAGGTATCTGTATCTTCGTGATAGTACACAGGATGATCGGACAACATTTTTTGAAACCAGTGAAGTGGAAAAAACTCTTCAGATCTGGTCTGGAACCCTGTGATGTCCTCAACACGTATCACTTCTTTATACATTCGAAAGCCACCTCTCAGAATAGTTTCATTGATTGGTTACATGGATACCTGAATTGACAGTTCTGCACCCACTTCTATTTTATACCACCCGTTCATTTATTGGTATAAACCATTTGAACTAAATCACAAAAACCCCTTAAATAAGAGGTTTTTGTGTATACATATCGTATATTTTATTGTCAGAGTTTCAGAAAACACGAGATATGAGCCGATTAATCGCCCAGTTTCGCCAATGCTTCCTCTAGCTGTTTCAGCTGTGCAGACAGGATTTCAATCAAGTTCTGCGTCTGACTAGCCTTCTCCTTTAAGAATTGCTCGTCCGAACCGACTTTCGATGCATTACCGATTGGTGATGACTTCAATTCCGACATTTCCCGCTCGTATGTTTCTTGTTTCTCCATAGCGATTCGCAGTTCTTCTTTTGTCGTACCAATCTGATGCTCCAGATATATGATGTCGGACGAGTTCGCTCCATCGGATAAACGTTGTGAATAGGTCATGACTCACCTCTTTCCATCTCATCCATTGCTTTGCCAACATTGTACGGCTCAATATCGATATCCAGTTCCATGCCAAGAGCCAATTTGGCCAATTGACTCCCGATAAATGGCCCCATGGTCAAGCCAGAAGCACCCAGGCCATTCGCCGTAATCAGCCCCAGCCACCCCGGCACAGCTCCCATTACGGGCAGAAATCCAGGTGTGAACGGACGGAATCCAACTCGCACTTCCTGGAATGTGCTGTTTGTGAGACCCGGTGCCAGTTCCAGACCTTTATTCAAAACCTCCTGCATACCTCCTGCAGTTACTCTTGTATCATAACCTTCCACATCATTTTCATGAGTGGCCCCAATCACAATCTTCTGTTGATCAAAGGCCAACAGATATTGATCTGACGGGGGCATAATCACAGGCCAGCGGCCTGTATCCGCCTCCTCCGTGACATGCAAATGCATAATCTGTGCCTTTTGATAGTGTACTTTAAAGTGTATTCCGAGAGGCTTCAGGAGTGTATTGGCCCATGCACCTGCACATACAACGACTTCATCTGCCAGCAAATGCTGATCATTAACACTCACACCAATGACCCGATCTGCTTCGAATTGAAGCGTGGCGTCTCCATGGACCACTTTCGCTCCATTACGCTGTGCAGACCGGATTAAGGCATCCCGCAACGCCCGTCCATCTATACGTGCAGCACCGCTAATATGAACCGATTGATAACGTTCATCCAGCAATGGAAAACGATCACGGGTTCCTTTGGCATCAAGAGGTGTAATCTCACCAATCTCCGGTGCATCTGCTTTTCGAAGCTGTGCCCGTTCTTCCATTTTGTTGATTTTATCCTCATACGTATGAATGCTGAGCGCGCCCACTTGAGCATATCCGGTTTCCGTTTCTCCTTCTTCCTCAAGCTCCGCTATGATACCAGGATAGAATCGCGCACCAGCCTTGGCGAGCTGATACCAGTCCTGGTTGCGTCGCTGTGACAACCATGGACAGATGATACCGGCTGCTGCATCGGTTGCCTGTCCTATATCTTTTCGATCTATGATGATTACTTCTGCGCCCCGTTTGGCTAATTGATAGGCTGTTGATGCCCCCAGAATACCCGATCCAACTACGATGACTTTCTTCATGTTTGCATCCCTTTCCTTAATCACTCATCCGTTATAGCGTATACTGTTTCGCATTCTGTTGGCAAGGCAAGCGTACTTTCAGGTCCATAAATGGAGACTGATCTGACTGCGGTTCATGCTAGTCCATCCAGATAAAACAGTTGCATCGTTTTTTTGAAAACGTTTTATTATCACTAGCCATTAAATTAAAATTATTCCATTTATGTAATATAATTCATTCTAGGTTTCTTTTAACTCTGTAACCACGCCACTTACGCACATGATCCTTTAACGAAAAGAGGAATAACACGACGATGCCGAAACCTAGCATGGGGAATCCACTGGATACCGATATGCCGCTCATGATTACAGGGCAAAACCAGTTGACCGTTGATGAATTGATGAATTGGAGCGACCATTCACGGGATTACAGCATTGTACAGTGCATCGGAGGAACAGGGCGAATCGCAGCTAAGAATCATGAATTTTCGATCAAAAAAGGGACAGCTCTCATTTTGTTTCCGGAGGTAACATACCGTTACCACAATCTGAGTGATTCATTACGATTTGATTGTCTGTCTTTCAATGGCTATTTATTACCACGATTCTTGCATACCTTGCAGATCGGGGAGCTGCGCGCCTTCAAGCCGGATGGAATGCTTCATATCCTGTTGCATGAAATTACGTTGGCGCTGCAGTCCCGGCACAAGGATCAGATCTGGCACGTATCCGCATTACTGTACATGCTTTTGGTCAGATTAACCATTGAAGGTGAACGCTATAGTGCTTACGAACGTTCCAATGCCCGATTACGGTTGGATGAACTCATTACTTTTATCAAACAAAATTATCATCAGGATCTCTCTCTCCCCATGTTGGCTGAGCAGATGGACGTGACCGAACAACACCTGAATCGGATATTTAAAAAAGAATTCCAAATGACTCCATTGGAGTATTTGATGCGATATCGGTTGTTGAAAGCCAAGGAAATGCTTATTGAAAATGATGCAACTACGGCTCATGAAATAGCGCATGCCGTTGGATTTAACAGTGCCAGTTACTTTGGATCGGTGTTCAAAAAATACGAAGGGATCTCCCCGATCGAGCTACGCAAGCAATATCTGGATTAGAGAACCTCCATATCAATCTCGGCCAGCGAGGATAACCGCAGTTCATGCATGGCGAATTCCAGACTACGCGTTACCTCGTTAGGCACGATGATGCAACGAATACCTGCGGCGTTGGCTGCCTTCAGTCCGTTAGGAGAGTCTTCAAACACAATCGCTTCCGAAGCCTCGATTCCCAGACTCTGGAGAGCAAGAAGGTACAGTTCAGGATCAGGTTTCACTCGCTTCACATCTTCAGATGTATGAACGACTTTGAAATAATCAAAAATGCCTAATTTCTTCAAGTAACCATGAACCCAGTCCCGTGTGGAGCTGGAAGCAACGGCAAGCTGAATCCCCTTTTCCCTCGCAGACTGAAGCAACTCATTCACCCCTGGAAGAATAGCCGCCTGTCCCAAATAAGCTTCGTATTTCTGTTCTGAGAGCAGTTTGATATGCTCATGATCAATTTTTCTTTGAAGCGCCTGCTCCAGATACAAAAAAGGATGAAATTCCTCAAAGGATGTTCCCACATTTTTCGACCATAGGTCCAGACCAAGTTCAACACCATGCTCTTCATAGATATCGCGAAACGCATAATACCACGGCGTCTCTGTATCCACAATGAGTCCATCAAAATCAAATATGAAAGCTTTTACCATGAACCTGTTCTCCCTCCAATGATCGGCCGGGGGAGCGGATTAGAAGCGTGCAGTCAAGTCCGGACGAGTAACATTGACAGACAAAAAGTGACATGTACAGCCCGTTCCAGTCGGCGATTGTGCAACTAATCCAGCTCGAAGTTCCCCTTGTGTCGGCATGCCGAAATATCGAATTAGTTTCCACTCTTCCCCATCAGGAGAATAAAAGAATGATATGCAGTCCTCTACTTTGCGTATACGCAGATAGGGATTAGATACAGAGACTTCAACCGAATTACAATCATCGGATGAACCATCACGTGTGACCACCGACACGATGGTAGGTGCTTTTCCATCATACTCAAAACAAATTTTGCACCAATTGAGATCATCCGCCATGACCATCAGGCATCCGGAATCATATTGATTTTTCATATCTACGGTTAACTGGGTTGTGATTTCGAAGTCACTAGGTACAGGCATGGACAGGAAGGGTGCAGTTGCACGAATATGCTTGCCCGCAGGGTCCTGGAAAAAGTCAGTATCCGCTTTCGCTTCCACCACCACACCTCCCTGATCCGTGTAGGACCAGCTCTCGGGCTCGTTCATCCAGCTCCACTGATTCCGCGCTTCTGTTGTCATTATGTTCGTCATTCCGTATCCTCCCAAGTGAAGTTAATTTTTAGTTTTTTCTGTACTACATATTCGATTTACATACAGAAAACCCCTTCTTCTACATATTTTTGTAAGGTTTCAGCACTTGGGAGTGCTTTTGTGGATCAGGCAGGAAGAACATGATGATCATGAGTACGATGTATAGACCAAGAATGACACTGAACAACAGCGTTGGATTGTGATGGTAGAGCAAGCCCGTCAGGTAACCCGATGGAATAGCTGTTAACGTCATAACCGTCTGCACAGCCGAGAACATGTCAGCTTTTTCATGCGTCCCCAATCGGTTCATCAGCAGGGAATCTCGATACGTCTGCAAAATGAAGTTACCCGCAGCGAGCACGATTAGCGTGAGAAACAACATGCCTATATTCCCCACCGGAATCAACAGAAAGAGAATGGCCCCGGCCGTACTAAGCACAATGGAAAAACCAACATACTTCTCTTCCGAACGCCGTTTCAGTCGCGGAATAATGACCAGATAGAGCAGCATGACAGTGACCGCAGTCACCACTGGGATAAACGAAATGACACGGTCATCGAATTTCAACTGTTCCTTGAAGAAAATGACCTGAAAGAAATTCAGCTGCAAAATCAGATTCGACAACACCGTAATCAGAATGATCGGGAACAGTCTTCGTTTATAGAACGATTTGCCGAACAGGCGCAGACTGGCTCCCAAGCTCTGAAGCACGCGGGTTTTACTATGCAATCCCATAAGCTCCTTACCAACCTCGGTCTCATCCGTGTATCGATTACGAATGAAAAACATGGCCGTCATGAGGATGCCCCCGACAAAGTAAATGCTGGCCAGTGTAGGTACAATTCCAAAATCAGCTATAACAACTCCTGCAATTGGCGTAAGTACCCCGGCTCCTGTAATAATCATGTTGAGAATAGCAAATACCTTGGATCGTTTGTGTTCCTCAACATCCTCTATGATCAGACAGTTAAAGGCAACCGTTACAAACTTCGATGTTGCGTTCAGCAAGTAGGCGATCAGAAACAGCCAGAAGTTCTGGGAGAAAGCCCAGATGAACATGGGAACACTCCAGGCAAGCAGGTCGAAGATCAGCGTTGTTCGTTTACGCCCCAGCTTATTGGTAATGGAACCCGCAAACAATTGAAAGATAAAAGCAAAATAAAGATTCACCGAATTGATTAAACCGATTTCGATATCCGAAAGTCCGGCTTCCTTCATATATAAAGGAGCGTAGAAGAGAACGATCGTGCCCGGAATGGCCCATACCGGTTCGAGTAAAATGGAGTAGCGTGGATTCTTCGGCAAATCTTGAAGCAATTTCAATCGATATCCCTTCCTTCTGCGGTTTTCACCGCTGCGAATTCCAACTTCTCGCAGCGGCAAACCCGCTAATGTCTACATGCCTATAGTACCTCTTATAGGATAAGAGCTGTTTTGACCGAGTTCATCGGCAATTTCTCTCCAGTATGCATGTCATAACCAATCGTTCCATTAAAGGCCCGTTCATAATCACTCAGCAGTTCTTTGGCTGTCACCATTTGTTCCAGCTCCGGGATGCTTTGGGCAAATTTCAGTGCCGTGCTGATCATCGAGTGGTTAGCAACTGCACCGATGATACTGATGCCATCATTAATCACGGCTGTTGATTTGAAAGTCACCTCATAGCTGTCGTCATATCCCATCGGAATAATCTTTCCACCTTTGGCAATCATCTCAAATCCCACATGAAGCTGGTTACCAACCGCGTCCACCACAATATCAAACTTCTTGTTATTATTGATCTCGTATACTTGATCCAGTGTCAGATCCTGAGGATAGAACACATGATCTGCGATCCCTGAAGCGAACTCTTTGCGATATGGATCAACTTCCGTGCCTACAGTAAGCCTTGCCAACCTTTTACTCACAAGCTGACACAGGGAACCGATTGCCCCCGAACCGAGGACCAGCACAGCGTCGCTTGGCTTAGTCCCTGCTTTCATGAACGTCTGAAGCACACATCCCAGTGGTTCGATCATCATGGCCGTTTCCCAGCTCATGGAATCCGGGATGGCATAGATATACTTTTCGTCCCCAACAAAATATTCAGCAAAGGTTCCATGTGTCGTCATCCCTACTTGATAGTCATCAAAATTCTCGCAGTAGATGAACAGACCTTCACGGCAATAGGAGCAGGTTCCGCAAGATTGCGTGGGATCAACCAATACCCGATCGCCAATCTTGAAACCGCGAACTTCTTCACCCACCTCAACAACGGTGCCCACACCCTCATGACCGATAATCGTGCCTTTATTGGCAGGTACTTTGCCTTTGACAATGTTCAGATCTGTACCACAGATACCTGAACCATAGATTTTGATTTTCACCTGGTTTGGCTTTTGAATAGTTGGCTCCTCAATCTCCTGATAAGTCACCTGTTTGAGATCCTGATATACGAGTGCTTTCATTGAATATTCCTCCTAGTTGATTGTAATTTCTAATTTATGGATTAGACTTCAAACGTTTTCGATAATTGCATCGAATGGAGATGTTCCTGCTTCTGAATCTCTTTCCAGTCTGACAGGGTCTGTAACAGTGCTTCCTCAACCCACAGCAATTCTTCCCGTGTATGGGCATCCGAGAAAATAAAGTAACCTTTGGTGAAAATGCCGAAGTGAGCCATTCTCTTCACCATGAACTCGCGGAAAGGGTCCGTTTGAAAGTTATCCTCGGCCAAGGATTGAATGCAGAAGCTCGCATACGTTCCCTTCACTTCCAATTGATCCGTTAATCCAAGTAACACAAGTTCAGATGCCAGACGATCCATAATCCGGGTTGCCGGATCACGCCAGGTCGGCCATACTTTCGCATTTTTCATTAATCGTTCACAGGCAATGGCTGCCGCGAGCGCTGTTGTTTCGCTGGAATGGGCATTGCTGAATCGGACTTGTCCCGACAGAGACATCAAGTGCTCAGGCCCCAAAACCGCTGCGAGCGGTAAACCGTTTGCCATACCTTTGGAGATACAGAGCAGATCAGGCCAGATGTCATATTCTCCTGCTGTAGCCTGTTTGCCCATTCGAATACCGGAAGTAACCTCATCGAATATGATAATGATGTCCAGAGACCGGCATAGGTTCACGACTTCCTCCAGTGCGTCCCTTTTCCACTCGTTGGGACATAAAACAATACATGCGATATCCTCGGGAGATGAGGTAATCTGGGCCTCAATTCGTTCTGCAGTAGGTTTGTTGACCCAGATTGTCGAACGCTCGATATCTACTGGGATGCCCCGTTCTTTCGTCTGGCCACCATAATAACCGTATGCGGACCAATCATGCCACCCATGATAAGCCGTCGCAATAACCTTGCTCTTACCACTTGCGGCACGAGCAAGTCGTACGGCCCCACTCACTGCATCCGCACCACTCTTGGTGAAGCGCAGCGACGGATAACGACCCTCGAACCGCTCCAAAATTAACTCGGCGCATTCAAGCTCGATGTCGGCCGGTACCGAAAAGCTTGTCCCTTTTTTCAGCTGGTGAATGACGGTTAGTTGGACTTCATGCCTCGCATGGCCCCAAGACGCCGTACCCATGGCCATTTCGCAATCCAGCCATTCATTACCGTCGATATCTGTAAATCGGGATTTGTAGGCCTCTGCACAGCATACGGGTGTATGCCCCGGAAATAAACGTTCAGGTGCTTTGGCTAAAGTGCTGCATCCGCTCGGAATTACCTTTTCGACTTGCTCCAACCACTCCAGATTACGGGTAAATCTTACGGCACGATCGAGCGTGCTCTCTTTTTCTTTCACCTTAAGTACCTCCCTGTTTATTTTCGTTGTGCGTGAATTACCGTACTTTGGTTCCAGGCCAGCATCCATCGTAGATGCGATCCATCGTAATTACATTGCCATACAGATCAATGATCAGATCCTTGGCTCGATGAGCATGTCTCATCTCTATCCAGTAGCGGTTTTCTAATAAACGGGCGAAATTGTCCACCAAGAACAGTAACCGATTCTCACTATGAATCAGTTCCTTACCCAGTACCTGTGGCAGCCAGATGGCCCCGTTGGAATTGAAGCGATTGGAATAGTCACGTACCTCGGTTACATTGGCAAAGTCAGCTTCCTCCAACTTGGTCCAGAATGTATCCGCATCACTGCGAACCTCGGCAAGGTCAATGCCAACAATCGGCAGATGCTGGTATTCAGCTTGACTCTCTAGCTGCGCTTTCAGATGACTGAAAACGAAAGGCCACACATCAGCCTCGATTTGACCGCCCCACTTTTTCCAGAAGCGTGCCAGATTGTTCTTGCGGTTGAAGTTCCGGTGAATGCCGCTGCTGCGTTCCCAGTGATAGGCTTGAATATTCGGATTAATGACTGTATCGTATCCGGCAGCTCGTGCCCGCATCTGATAATCAAAGTCCTCGTACCCGTTAAAGAATTTCTCATCGAGGTTGCCGATGGTCTCGTAGACCTCCCGCTTCATGCCGAACATGGCAAACACCACCAGTTGAACAGAGAAGGTTTCTTTCGGGATATCATCAGGGGATGCGTTCAGGAACAGGTGTCGACCGATGGTGTCTGCAAAAGCAATCCCGCAGTGCTGTACACCTCCGGTTTGTGGATACAACAGAACGCCTCCAATCATGCCGATTGTAATATCGCTGTCCAGTGTCTCTTTCATCATCGGTTGCCAGTTCGGCTCTAGAATCGTGTCAGAATCCAGGAAGAAAATGTACTCTCCCTTGGCAAGACTCAGTGCGCTATTAATCGACACGGCGCAACCGAGTGGAAAATCATGCTGAAGAATCTCGATGGTCACACCTTCTTTTACTTCTTGCTTCAGTTTATCCAGATGTTGAAAGACTGCTGAGCCCGAACCGTCGTTGATGAAAATAATCTGAGTGGATGGGCTTACCGTCCGAAGCAACGAATCTGTGAACAGGTTCAAAATGTTATAGTCCTGGTTGACTGGCACAATAATGGTGTAAAGCATGGAATCCCTCCTGATTTGGGTTGATGGAATGAGTACTTGAGCTGATTCTGAACTGGATAATTGCAGGTCGTTCTGTCTGTCCCCCTCGCCTGAATATTTTGTCTTTATTTGGTAATGATTTGAATCTACTAGAAATTTATATCATTTTTTGTAAACTTGAAATCTTAAATTCTGAACCCTGTTAATATTTGAATATTAGTAAAAATCAAGTCCATGATGTCTGTACACTGGGAAAAGCTGTTGCAAACGCAAAAAAACACCCTCAAGGAGTCTGCATATCTAACGATACGATTGACTGTTTTGAGCGTGTTTTCACTATTAAAATCTAATGTTTTTCCTTCTATTGGCGCTGACCTAGTGCTGCTTAAACCCATGATAAAACGTGTCTACTACAAGCGCAGGAGCTGCTTTTCTCGCGATATGACCACTTACAACCTGCTGCCATGTCAGGAACATGATGGAGTACAGCACATCGACAATCCAGGTTTTATCAAGATCGGAGCGGAAATAACCTTTCTGCTGTAACAGACCGACCGCATGCAGTACCGGTTCTCTCAGCTTCAGATCTGCTCCCTCAATCTCTGGATTATAGTTAATGGTGGTGTCATGAGCCAGGAAATATATTTTGTCGCCTAATGGAATCAGCGCCTCGATCAGCTCAGGTATGTACTTTTCACAGTGCTCTTCATCCAGTTGAATTTGTTGCATGGTCTCACTGACCACCTCGATTGCCCGTAATCCCAGATGAACCATGAGTTGTTCGCGACTTTCCACATATCGATGTAATGTAGCGATCCCGATTTTTGCAGATTCGGCAATTTCATTCATGGAAGCATTCGGTTTTTCAATCAATAATTTGGTGGCCTCGTCCAAAATGGAATTGAGCCTGGTTTGTTTGATTGTGGTCATTTCCTTTTTCATTGGTATTACACCTCTTAGCGAGTATATTCAACAATTGATCTATTTATCCATCATATGATTGGATTAGACTATAAAATTATAGCATACATTCTCACCATATCGAAGTCTGAACGTTACACGCTACCTGCTATACTCTTGCTGTACATATAAAGCTTAAAAGCCGCCATTCGGCGGCTCTTAGCATCGTTACCTTTTAACGCAGTCTGTTGCTGTTGCTCATAGTTCAATAATTTTTGTTGCAATATTGGTACAAAATTCACGATCATGCTCTACAAAAAGCAGGGTCGGTGTATATTCCAGCAGCAGGTCTTCGATCTGCATACGTGAGATGACATCTACAAAGTTGAGTGGTTCATCCCAAATGTGCAGATGAGCCCTCTCACTAAGACTTTTGGCAATGAGCACTTTCTTTTTTTGACCTGCACTAAACGTTGAGATATCTTTGTCCAATTGCAGTCTGGAAAAATCCAACTTTCGAAGTATCGATTTAAACAGGCTCTCATCTATCCCCTGTATCGCCGCGTACTCAGATAATTGGCCTCCGAGATCAGACGTGTCCTGCGACACATACGAGATTTTAAGCTGATAATCCTTTTGCAAAAGTCCTGTGTAAGCAATATCTTCACCACAGATCAGTTTAAGAATGCTGGATTTGCCAGATCCATTTTTACCGTAAAGGGCAATACGATCTCCTTTTTCAACCGTCATACTGACATCCTTGCACACCGTATTGGCCCCGTACGATATCGACAAGTGTTCCAATTCGACAAGTTCATTCTTGTGAAAATCCAGCTGATGGATCTGCAGACGTTCTGCACTCTCGATATTTTTGAGAAGTTTAGACTTATCTTGAATCGCAGACTGCTGCCTTTGTTCGATATTTTTGGACCGTTTCATCATTTTGGCAGCCTTGTGCCCAATATATCCTTTATCCACTTTGGATCCGGAGTTTCTTGTACCATTTTTGGTCTTCTCGACTTCATGCGACCATCCACCGGTTCGTTTGGCAGAATCGGATAAACGCTTGATATCTTTTATTAATTTCTCATTACTCGCAAGTTCGAACTGATCTTGCCTTCTTTTATTTTCCCACCAAGCGGAGAAATTGCCTTTCTGAATCTCGATGTTGCTCTTATTGATGGAAAGGATATGGTCTACACTTTGATCCAGGAAGGATCGATCATGAGACACCA
Source organism: Paenibacillus sp. CB74 (assembly GCF_055687625.1). NCBI lineage: Bacteria > Bacillati > Bacillota > Bacilli > Caryophanales > Paenibacillaceae > Paenibacillus > Paenibacillus sp. CB74. The sequence goes on from NZ_CM146009.1 coordinate 2,177,629, forward strand.
AAATAAATCCACTCTTGCTGCGGAGATAATCACCTACGATTTGTCTCGCATGAAGATCAAGATGATTGGTTGGTTCATCAATGAGCAGAAACCGATTGTCCTTCAGAAACAAGGCAGCCAGCATCACCTTTGTTTGTTCTCCATTGGATAACGTGTCGAAAGGCCGATACAATACATCTTCCGACACCTTCAACAGGTTAAACTCGCGCACAACTTGCCAGTGCAGATATTCAGGATGAATCTCGCCGATGACATCGATTGTCATGGCTTCCTTATTCTCTACCTGGAAAGGAAAGTATTCAAAGCTAACATTCGCAGAGATATGTCCGCTGTATTCATATTTACCGAGCAACAGATTGAGGAATGTCGTTTTGCCTCTGCCGTTCCTGCCGGTAAAACCCAATTTCCAATCGGAGTCTAACTGAAAACTAACATTTTCAAATATATTATCGTAACTGCCATCATAGGCAAAGGTCAGGTTGGTAACGTTAATTAAAGACATGCTGATCATCCTTTTTATGTGAAATATAAAAGTAAACTGACGGGATTTCACCATTGAACCTGGCATGGATTCCCTCACTTTAATATTTGAACATAATCAGAATTTAGATTCGCTTATACGATAAAAGAAACCTGGCGATATAACCTTCAGCGCCAAGTAGATCTATGCATAGGAGGATAAAGTGTCGGATTCTGATTAGCTATATTGTGAACCATGCCATTGTTCAAGTTCGTTGACAGGTCCACATAAACATCTACAACCTCTAATTCTGTCATCACTTTATCACCCTTTCGAAGCTTAAAATTTAATACAGAAAACTTAACATGGAACAACAACACGGGTCAAGGCGAGAAAGCAGTTAGAGCCTCATCGCACAACCAACTTGATTAATATAAGTATCCTAAGAAATCGAGTTCTCCTTCTTCCCATAGCTGGCTTCCAACCTCTTTAATCATTAACCCCTCCACCTTTTGAGTCCCTACTCCAACTGTGGTTAAGGTTTCATGATTAATTTTCAACCACTTACATATGTTGCTTACCGTTTTGAAACCATTTTTGCTGTACAATTCCTCATGATCCGCAAATAAAAGGACAAAATCCACTTGCACTTTGGCCAACCTTTCCACTTCGGATATTAACAAAGAAGCGATCCCTTGAGAGCGAGCAGCCGGAGAAACACACAAATCAATGATTCCCATCACTCTGATCGGTGTTCCATTTAAATTCATCATCCTGTAATCCAGTCCCACTTGCCCAACGAGTTGGTTATCTGGGGTAAATGCCAATACCCTACTCTGTGGTATCTGCTTAAAGAACAATCTGTCTTTCGGATAAACTTCTGGAAAGCTTGCAACAAGTAATTCCTGAAGAAGAGTTGACCATTCTTCACTTAGTTCCACATCATATGTTTTAATTAATTTCAAAAAAATATCCTCCAAACCAAGTGATTCTGTCTTTTACTTTCGTTATAAGCCCAAAGACAATAACAGCAACAATAATAATTAATGTGACGGTCATGATAAACTTCATTTAGTTGAAACTTATGTTAACTACTTCTTGTTTATATCTATTATTCCCTCCTATTTTCTTAAATGTGAAAGCTTTATAGTCAAAAAGCCGCCTTAACGGCGGCTTCATGCTGCATATGTTCAACTCAATCTACTTTCGCACCATGCGAGCGCACAAACAGAACGGCTTGTTCACGATCCAATCGTACCCCTTTGATATCCAGTGATTTCAGATCGATACCTTCCAGATTAGCCCCTCTTAGATCGGCCCCTTGCAGCTTGGCTCTGCTTAATACGGCTCTGGTAAGATCACAGTCTCTCAAATCCGCTTTGGTGAAATCCGTGTCCGTAAAGTCAGCTTCAAAGAAACGAATTCCTCTCAAATCCTGTTTGCCTAATCGGGTATGTCTCAGATTCGTATAAGACCAATCGCCGTGACTTAGTGTAATGCCATCCATTTGCGCACCCGAAAAGTCCGATCCGGTCATCTTGCAAGAACTGAATTTGGAAGCAAATAGATTCGCACCACCAAATAAGCAATTTTCAAAAGCCGACTCCGTATGAATTGAACCATTCATGGAAGCCCCTTTGAAGTCACACTCAATGAAACGGCAATTACTTGTTTCGATTTCTTCCATAGAAGCGTTCATAAATGTACATTGTTTAAAAACACAACTTATGAGTTCTCCATAGCGCAGATCACGCCCCTCAAAATGTACTGCCTCATATTCCTGGTCCTTATATTGATACACTGGTTACACCCCGCATTATATATTTCTCCGTCTTTCTTCATTAAAAGAACTTTTTATACTATACCACACCCCTGTCAAGTCCCTGCTTAAACACCACTGAAAGTCAAGTATCTTTTTTTGTAAAATGATCTTAAAACTACAAAAGGAACGCAATAAGCGTCCCTCCATCCCACACCATCGAATATTCCAACGTGTGCTTAAGTATATGAATCTACCATTTCTTTATCTATTCGTATTAGAGAAACACTATACCAGTATTTTGGACATTCGGTACAGGGAAAGCGAAGGTTTGTTGATTCCCCCCACTCTCTGGTATCCCAGACGTTCATACAGTTTAATAGCTAGTAGATTTTCTCTTTTAACCGTAAGTGAAGACTTGGAGAAACCTTGTATTACAGCTTGCTCCTCTGCAAATTGAATGAGCTGTGTCCCTACACCAAGTCCTCTGCTCTCAGGCAAGGTAGCCAATGTCCCGATGTGGTATTCGTCGTTCTTCGCTTCTTTTAATGTCACCATGGAATAGAACTCTTTCCAATGTTGAAGATTATACTTAATCAGGCTCCAGTTCCGAAGTTCAAACAATTTGGTGAACGTTGGCAAAGCGAGCTTGTTCATTAGAGTGGTCGGATAACACATGATCATGCCCAGCGTTTTGTTCTGCATTTTGGCTTCATAAGCGTATTCGTGACTGAATCGGTTTCGTTTCGAACGCCATAACTTGTTGAAGGTTTTTTCTATAATGCTTGTATCCTTGGTACCCGCAAGCGAATAGGCCATATATTCAAGTGCCATCTGATTCAGTTGCCCGCCGACCAAGGACTGTGGACTGGCTTTTATTATGGAAATCTTATTCATCGCTGTCACTCCTCCAGGTAGTTGAAATTGGACTACATCCTCACATCAGGTTGATTGAAGGATATGCCCTCAACGATGACGTTCACAGTTTCAATGGTTAGACCAGTCAGTTGTTCTACATGCACTCTCACATTGTTTTGCAATTCCCTGCAGACTTCATGTACTTTTGTTCCATAACGAACCACAACCTTTAAGTTAATCTCCAGTCTGGATTCTATATTGCGGATTGCTATGCCATTTTGCAGACTTTTCCCACTCCACTTTTTGGTGATCCCTTCTACAAATCCTGTCGACATGGAGGAAATCTCACTGGTCGTATTTGCAATCTTGCCGACAATTTTGGAGATCGCATCATCCGATATTTGAATTTTCCCCAGAACATTTTGAATGGACATCCCATGTCCTCCTTTTTACATCCATCATTTTGATAGATAATAATATCATTTAATATAAATATAAATCATACAGAGTTCGATTTCAACTTTTTGAATTCAGTCGTCCACATTTCTAACTGTACATACCAAAAAAGCCGCGATCACGGCGGCTTCTGTTGGTCATACTATGGGAATTTCAATTGAATAAGGACAGGAATGCGGGAGGATGACCCGGTGTCTGTTCTCCCTTCCTCTGCTGCCTCGGTTTCTTCTACGTGTACGATCCATTGCCTGCCAATTAACGATTGCAGCAATTCAATCTCATGTTCAGTCAGATGAACATGCTTCAATGACAGATCGTCTTGAACATAATCCCGATCCACCTTACGGTCAAACCGGAAATCGAGCAATCTCTTCAATGCGTTAATATGCAAAAACTTGAACTCATAACCTTGACGTATCGCCATCTCCCAGTCGTCTCCGATATCAGCTGCTGTCTGTAGTCTTTCATCAAAATCCATCGCGGGTTCTTTAACCAGAGGCAGCAACTGGGAAAAGTCACGACGTTGCAACCATTCAATCATGTTCTCCTTGGTTGCACCACTTGTCAGTGCATTCTCTACAAGAAGCCCTACAGGAATGGACAACTGAGTTCGGCTCATTGCTCGCCCTCCTCATTCCCGAGATACTGATTGAACCAGGCATTCACCTGTTCGAAGCTATCGATCCGCAGCGATGGTTTACCGCTTTTGAGCAAACTGTGATTGGAGCCCGGATAACGGATCAGCTTGGTCTTTTTGCCATATCGTTTTAACGTTGTATATAATTCTTCCGCTTGCGCAATCGGTGTCCGATAGTCCTGTTCCCCGTGCATGATCAGAAGCGGCGTCTCAATATGGTGTGCATGGGCAAGAGGTGAGCGAGACCATAGGAATTCAGCGTTTTCCGCCGGATTACCTCCAATGACTCCCTCCACATAGGAAATTCCAATATCGCTCGTTCCGTACATGGATAACCAGTTAGAGATACATCGCTGGGTTACAGCAGCCTTGAAACGGTCCGTATGTGCTACGATCCAGTTCGTCATTACACCGCCATAACTGCCACCTGCGACACCCAGACGTGATGCATCAAGGAAATCATACGTAGCCAATGCATAATCAACAGCTTCCATCAGATCCCGGTAATCGCCTCCGGCGAAGTCACCACGGCAAGCTCTGGCAAACTCCTGACCGTATCCCATACTTCCGCGAGGATTGATCCACAGCACAGCGTAACCTTGCGCAAGAAGTGTCTGCATCTCATGACTGTATGTTCCCGTATACATCGCATGAGGTCCACCATGTATTTGAAGTATGAGTGGTAGCTTCCCATGGTTGCCACGTATTGCCGGAGTAGCTAACCAACCTTGAATCGGCCATCCATCGGAAGACTTAAACTCTACACGTACAGGCGCATTTACAACTAAACCCGCCATGAATTCATCATTTCGCCGGGTGAGCCTGAACATCTCACCACTATCCATATTCACGCGATATAACTCTCCAGGATGTTCATCAGTCAACGCAGCGATAACGAGCGAAGTACCATCTGGCGTTAAGGTATACTGATACACATCCTTTTCACGAGTGTCCGTCACCGATTGACAAGCTCCATCTTCTTGAATGCGATACACGTCCACATTCCCGTTATGCGTTCCGAGTACATACACACCACGTTCCGGATGATGGATATCCGAGACAGGAGAAGGTGATGCACCTGCTGACTTCATATCTCCCAGTGCTGCGTTACCAATCTGCATATCTAACTGTGGTGCAATTATCCTGGGTTCCCCCCGTTGAACAGGGACAGCGTATAAGTTGTTGTGGCTCCCGCTACCATACTCACGATCACTGGCGATCAAGATCAGCTGCTGCCCGTCCGGTGAATAGGAAAACTGGCTAATTGCCAGACTGGAATCCGTCACTTTGAAGAGCGTATTCTCTCCCAATTGAATGCTGTATACATCTGTAAAGTACAACAGATCCGCATCAAGTTCCTCATCCTCCACTTGCTTGGATATGAAGGAAAGATACTGGCTATCTGGCGACCATGCCGGAGCACTGATATTCCACAGCCCGGAAGTTACCTGCGTGATCTCCCCGCTGGCGATCTCATATACAAACAAATGGCTGTATTGACCATCCCACCATCCAGCCCCTTCTGCCTTCGGCGTTGTACGCTCAAAAACCTTACCTCGTAGCGCAGGTGCGGACTGCTGTTGGGGATCAGCTGTCTTCTGTTGATCCTCCGGTTGCACTTTGCTGGTAAACGCAATGTAATGCCCGTTCGGCGACCAGATATAATTCAATATCTTACGTGCGGGAGAGATCAGCATGACAGACTCTTTTTTATCCGAATCGAGCACCCATAGTCCTTTACCTCCATCCACAGAGCGAATGAATGTGAGTTGTGTGCCATCCGGCGACCATGCAGGCGAAGAATCCTTCGTACCATCTGAAAGTGCAATATCTTCATCACCATCGAGCGAAATCCCTCTTATTTGCGTGTTATATTCGTTTTTATCCTGATCAATGGTTTGTTCCACATAAGCCACTTGTCCGTTCGGGCTGACAACAGGCTGACTTATCCAACGATAGTGAAGCAGATCCTCCGGCATAATTGGTCTTTGATTCATAATGATGGCTCCCTTCTCCGTTTATTTTTGGGTTGTCTCCGTACGTGGATCAAGCACATCACGCAGCCAATCTCCAAGGAAAATAACACCGAGTACGGTAAAAGTAATGGCTAGTCCCGGGAATGTAGCGACCCACCAGCTTGTTGCAACATATTGTCTGCCATCACTGAGCATGCCTCCCCAGGATACATCAGGTGGTTTGATGCCCAGACCCAGGAAACTGAGTGAAGCTTCCATAATAATCGTCGTGCCCACATTCATCCCACAGATCACGATAAAGGACGAGAGGATATTCGGCAGAATATGTTTCACAATCAGTCTTCCGTTCTTCGCACCGATCGATCTGGCCGCATGAACAAAATCCCGCTCCTTAATACTAAGTACCTCACTTCTGACCACACGGGTGAATGGAACCCAATTTGTCACCCCGATGACAAAGATTAGCGTTGTAATACCCGGACCAACAATCGCCATCACAACGAGCATAAATAGAATGGTTGGGATCGCCATGAAGGCATCACCTACACGCATGATGATAGCATCCAGCCATTTCCCGTAGAATCCGGATACCAACCCCAAAATGGCGCCAATGATGCCTGATACAATCACGGCACCCATCCCCACGATTAAGGAAACCCGGGCACCATATACAATTCGACTCCACATGTCTCTGCCCAGATTATCGGTCCCCAGCCAGTATTCGGCCGTTCCACCCTCAAGCCATGCAGGCGGTTTAAGGCGATTGAGCGGATTCACTGCCGCTGGATCATGACTCGTCAATAGAGGTGCACCTATGGCGATTAACACCACCAACAATACAAGCACAGCACCAAACATTCCGGTCTTGCTGATGATCAGTTGTTGCCAGATATAACGAAATCCCGTTGGTGCACGCCCATTGTCCTGTCCCTGTTCTGTACCCGGAATTGGCATTTCATTGCTGCCTGTCATATGATTGCACCTCCTTCTAGTCGTATTTGATGCGCGGATCAAGCAGCCTGTAGGCCACATCCGTCAAGATGTTGATTACCACAACGATAAAAGCAATGACAAACACCGCGGCCTGTACAATCGCCATATCATGTGTGTTGACTGCAACGACCAGCAATTGACCCAGTCCAGGCCAAGAGAATACCGTTTCCGTAATCAAGGTTCCCCCGATCAGACTTGTAAACTGCAAACTCATGATTGTTACTACAGGAATCAAACCATTCCGAAACGCATGTTTCACAATGACAACCATCCGACCCAGTCCTTTGCTCCGGGCTGTTCGAATATAGTCCTGATTCAGAATCTCTAACATACTTGAGCGAATCAGCCGGGTCATCTGCGCAGCCAGTCCAACGCCAAGTGTGAATGCCGGCAAGATCAGATGTGACAATCCTCCGCGACCGGATACCGGCAATACACCCAACATGACGGAGAACAAGAGGATGAGCATGATTCCCATCCAGAAGTTTGGCATGGCCTTACCAATGACGGATATTCCGGAAATGATGAGATCGGTAAACGTATTGCGTTTGACAGCTGAAATGACACCAAGTGGCACAGCCATAAGTACAGCAAAAAACATGGCGGCTACTGCCAGTTCAAAGCTGGCAGGCAATCTCTCCAGCACTAGCTCTAATGCAGGCTGATTGTAGCGAAAAGACTGACCAAAGTCTCCCTGGATCGCACTTCCCAGAAACTTCACGTACTGCGTATATAAAGGCTGGTCCAAACCAAGTGCCTGCGTCAAGACAGCACGATCTTCAGCGGTAGCCGTTTCAGGCAACATTAGCGCAACCGGATCACCGGTGACTCGAACCAAAATGAACACAATTAATGAAACAATGAACAGCACCGGAATGATCTGCAGTAATGACTTAAGTACGTATTTGCCCATTCCTTGTTCACCTCCCTTGTTAAGAAAAAGAACGGCAGGAACATGGTTATCCAGTCCCTGCCGTTCACGGCCTTATCTTTTCAATGACCGGTATAATGCTCGATGTTACTGTGTAACAGGTGTAATCTCGTCAGCATAGAACATCTCGTCACTGCGCGGCGCGAAGTTCACTTTGGCGTTTGTTCCGTACACACCTTCCATTTGGTACAGATATACGGCTGGGCGTTCTTCAGAAAAAATCTGCTGTACTTGCTGGTACTCTTTCTCACGAGCCGCTGGGTCCATATTCACCAATGCAGATTGAAGCAGTTTTTCTACTTCAGGATTGTTGTAATCCGACTCGCCTTTGGCTTCTTCCAACATATAACGATTGTAGTTATTCGAAGCATCGAACAAGGAGTTACCAATACCGATCATGAAGATTTCTTTGAATGATTTGGAGCTGTAACGTTCACTGAATGCACTTGCTTCCAGGACATCCAGATTGATTTTGAATCCGGCTTGTTCCAGCATCGCTGCAACAACTTCAGCTTGTTCTTTGTATTGTGCAGAAACGGAGATGGTCATCTCAGCTTCACCTTCTGCATAGCCAGCTTCTTGCAGCAATTGTTTTGCTTTTTCCAGGTCATAGAGTGACGTTTTGTACAATGAAGGATCAGCACCGAAGTTGCCCGGCGTTACGGATGTGCGGGTTACAATACCTGCCCCGCCGGCAATGCTGTCCACGATTCCTTGTTTGTCGATCGCCAAGTCAATCGCTTCACGCACTTTTGGATCAGCCGTGATGCTGCCTTCCGTCTGACGGAAGATCAACTGAAGCACACGCTGGATTGGTGCTTTGACAATCTTCTTGTCTTCTTCACCTTCGATCCGGGCAATGTCAGTGGACGGAATGGAAGACGCTACATCTACACCACCAGCGAGCAATTCGGATACACGTGTGGAGGCTTCCGGAATAACGCGGAATACCACTTCATTCCATTTGGGTTCACCGTCGAAGTAGTTCTCGTTTTTCACCAATTCGACACGATCGTCTTTGGCCCATTTACTGAACTTGTAAGGACCTGTGCCTACCGGCTGTTTCAGGAAAGCATCAAATCCTTTATCCGCAATATATTTTGCCGGCAGAATACCAGCTCCCATTTTGGACAAACGATTCAGCAAGAGCGGATCTGGACCATCCGTGATGATGTCTACGGTATAGTCATCCACCGCTTTAACTTCTACGATATTTTTGAAATAACTGTTTTGTTTCAGTGTCTCATCCTTGGCTACGCGCTCCAGCGTGTATTTTACATCTGCTGAAGTGAAAGGATCGCCATTGTGGAAGGTTACGCCTTCACGCAGCTTGAATCTCCATGTTGTATCATCAACCTGATCCCATGATGTCGCGAGTCCCGCCACTTTTTTCTGTTCACTGTCATTTTTGATCAGATAATCAAAAACGTTCACCAGAACCGCTTCACTGGAAGTGTTGTTGTTGTTGTGCGGATCGAAACTCTCAATATCTGTTGCCGCAGCAATGGTCAGTGTTGTACTTGGACTTCCACTGTCCGTTCCTCCTGTTGCGGTATTATCATTCGTGCTTGTCGTTTTACCTCCGCAAGCGCTGAGTACCATTACGATTGCCAGTAACGTAATCCACAAGCCTGTCCATTGTCTTTTTTTCATTGTCATTGCTCCCCCTCAGAAGTTGTATTCCTTGCCAAAAATTCAAGAGCTACTGCTGACAACATGCCCACACCATATGGCATCGCTGTCTCATCGAGATCAAACATGGGATGGTGGAGTGGATAACGAGTACGTTCCTCATCATTACCAGATCCTAGTCTGAAAAACACACCCGGAATCTGCTCACAATAAAAAGCGAAATCCTCGCCCCCTGTAGAGGGTTTGATATAGTTCCATCCCTTCTGCGCATTAACCTGATCACAGGTCTCTGTCAGCAGACCAACCATGCCAAGATCATTCACAACAACAGGGTATCCATCTCCGTAGACAACTTCGCATTCAGCTCCGAAAGAATCACAGACCCCTTTAACAACCTGCTCGATCAAAGCTGGCATCTGTTCACGAATGGCAGGTGAGAGTGTACGAACCGTACCGATCATCTCCACTTCCGGGGCGATGGCTGTTCCCATATAACCTCCGGAAATTTTGCCAATGGTGATTACAGCGGGTTCAAGCGGATCAACCATCCGACTGACGATATTTTGCAAGGCGGTGATAACCTGTGCAGATACCGCAATCGCATCAATGCCCTCATGCGGACGAGCTGCATGTCCACCCTTGCCAAACACCTTGATAATCAAGGGATCAGCTGATGCAAATGCAACGCCCTGACTTACGCCCAAGGTTCCCGTGTCCTGTCCAGGGGTCATGTGTAACCCTGCAATGGCATCAACCTTCGGGTTCTCCAGAACACCGTCTTGGATCATGGCTCTTGCTCCTGCAAGTCCTTCTTCCGCTGGCTGGAAAATGAATTTGATGTTGCCTGATTTCGGTCTACCAAGTCCAGTAAGCAGTTGAGCTGCTCCCATCAGGATGGAGGTGTGAGCGTCATGTCCACACAGATGCGCTTTGCCTTCCACTTGCGAGCGGTACTCCACTGCTTTCTGATCTTGGATTGGCAGAGCATCCATGTCTGCTCGCAAGGCAAAGGTTGGTCCGTCGGTCTCTCCGCGAAGCAGGCCTGTAACCCCGGTCTGTCCCACATTACGTGTAACTTCCAGGCCTAGGCTCTCCAGATGTTCAGCTACGATAGCGGAAGTACGATGCTCCTCGTAACCGATTTCCGGATGGCGATGTAAATCTCTGCGCCAAGCAGTTAACTGGGCTTGTAGTGGCTGAGCCAGCTGTATTAGTTCTGAACGATTCATTCGCTGTCATTCCCTTCATTTTCATCCGATTCAGAAACCAAACGGGCATAAATTGCATCCGCCGAGAATTCGATATGTTTTTTCATCATCTCTCGGGACTTGAATTGGTCATGTGCCTTCAGTGCTTCAAGAATCTCCATATGTACACCATGGTTGACCGTACGTATCCGGTCATCATAAGGCATCAAGTCGAGCGCCGGATTAATTTTGGTCCGAATCTGTCTGACAGCCTTCTCGCAATAGGGATTCCCGGAAGCTTTGGCGATGGTCAGATGAAATTTCACATCCAGCGCTCTGAACCATTCCCTTGTACAGTCTGGCTCTATACTTTGCTCCATATAGCTCTCCAGAAGCTCCAGTTCGCCTGCGGTGATCCGCTCAGCAGCGAGAAAAGCTCCCTCCGGCTCGATGATGGTTCGATATTCAAACACCTTGAGCATCTGTGCCCAATCCCGTTTAATCTCTTCTCTGGTCCGTTTATGCGAATTGGCTGTCAGAGGCAATACAAATGTTCCGCCTTTGGCCCCTACCCTTTTTTCAATCAAGCCTTTCTCTTCCAATGAAGAGAGTGCCTCACGAACGGTAATGCGACTTACATTAAAAATCTCTGCCAGATCTCGCTCGGCTGGAAGCTGTTCTTCACTCATTAATTCCTTCAGAATAATGGCTTCTTCCAGTTGTTCTCTAATGAACTCACTAACCTTTTTGGTAGATACTTTCTCAAAACGAAATGAAAACGTACTGGACATCTAAACACTCCGATCTGTATATGGTCTAGACCTTATACCATTAATATAATTCCGACTAAACTTATATGCAATACTTTTTTTCAAGTTAATTCATATTTTTTTCTCACCACCTCCCAATTGAACCATTTTGGGCACAAAAAAGACGCATCTGCAATGGGCAGAAGCATCTCTTTCTCCTCTATAACTTCTTGTTAGCAAAAGGTCTGAAATCGTCCGTAACTGCAAGTTTGGTGCTTCCCTCCAGGTAAAAGTTATCATCAGCTCTCCACGTATGGCTTTTTTTGTTTTTTCTCCGGTGATACACATAATTGAAAGGTGAGGTCGCGTACGCTTTGAATCCTCTTTTTCTGCATTGTCTCAGGAAGGTTACGTCTTCCCCTATTGAACGGTCCGTGAAGCGGACTTTTTTCAAGATCTCCCTTTTGAATAAAATCGTGCCGCCCTGTACAAATTCAACCGGTTTATTTTTCTCAGTAGGTGATCTGACCAATAGTGTCTTAGAAGCACCCAGGTAGACCAGACAGGAATGTTTGCCCACAATATCACTTTGGGTTCGTCTGAGTTCTCTCACCTGTTCTGTCAAATAATGCGGTGAATAGTAGTCATCATCATCAAATTTGGCGATCAACGAAAAGCGAGTCCTTGTTATTCCGGCGTTTAAGCTTTGTCCTAGCGATATGCTCTCCGGAACTTGGTATACATGAACATTGGCAAGATTTCGAACGCGTTTCTGATATAATGACAGATTCATACGGTCATGGTTCAGAACAATGATAAGCTCTTTGCTTTGATAATGCTGCCGACTGTAATTCTGTAGGATGTTCTCAAAAAATTGCGGCCGATTGGTACATACAACAATGGAAACACCATGACTCGTTTTATGTTTAGTCAAGACATACCCTCTTTTCAACTCCGTTTTCTCTCAGCATATGTGCCGAAATAGTGTCTGGTATGGACCAATAGCTAGTAACCACAACACCCAAAAACCCTCTGTCCACAATAACGGGACAAAGGGTTCTGTAATCTGTTCTTTCTGTATTTCGTTCTGTTCTATGCTTCGTTAGCGTTATTCAAGTATACAGCCTTGCCTGTACGAGCAGATTCATAGAGTGCTTCCAGGATCTGAGATACAACGAGCGCTTGTTTTGGTGTAACGACTGGCTCCTGATCGTTCTCAATCGCTTCGATCCACTTTCTCATCTCCACATCCGGTGCGCTCTCGCTCTTGCCATCGTAGAATGCTACCCCACCTGCACTCAGTTCAATCTCGTTCGTATATAGACGGCTGAATTTCTCGCCATTAATGCGCAGTCCGTTCTTCATATCCGCACCGGCTTCGCTTCCGCTCAAGCTGCATTTGGCTTCATCCACGTCCAGTGAGTTAAGTGCCCAGCTGGATTCAAGCATAATTGTTGCACCATTTTCCATCACAATCATGCCAAAGGCTGAGTCCTCTACGGAAAATTGTTTCGGGTCCCACGGGCCCCAGGCGTTGGCCGCATTTTCACGTTGCGAGAGTTCATGGTAGGTCGTGCCGAGTACAACCTTTGGTTGATAATTATCCATCATCCAGAGCGTCAGATCAAGTGCGTGCGTACCAATATCAATCAGCGGACCGCCGCCTTGTTTCTCCTCATCCAGGAAAACACCCCAGGTTGGTACGGCTCTCCGTCGAATGGCATGTGCTTTGGCAAAATAGATATTTCCCAGATCACCCGCTTCGCATACCTTCTTCAGATATTGACTGTCTTCTCTGAAACGGTTGTTGTATCCAATCGTCAGTTTCTTACCGGTACGTTCTGCCGCTTCCAGCATGAGTTGTGCTTCAGCAGACGTCTTCGCCATTGGCTTCTCACACATGACATGTTTACCTGCTTCCAGGGCAGCAATGGAAATCTCGGCATGGGAAATATTCGGGGTAAGCACATGCACAATATCCAGAGACTCATCCTTGAGCAGTTCTTGATAATCGGTATAGACTTCAGCATCCGTAGAGCCATATTTCTGCTTGGCTTCATCTGCACGTTCCTGAACAATATCGCAGAAAGCCACCAGTTCAACATTATCCAGTTTACTCAGACTTGGCAGATGTTTACCATTCGCGATTCCACCACAGCCAATAATTCCGATACGATATACTTTACTCATATATATTCACCCTCACTTAAGTATTGGTTGTTTCATTTTACGAAATGCCGACGGGGTCATCCCCAGACGTTTACGAAATACAGCATGCAAATAGTTGGCATTATTGAAGCCTGAAGCGAGAGCGATCTGTTCGATGGATACGTTACTTTCCTCCAGATTACGGCACACGGCGCGCAGACGAATATCCTCCAGTACGCGGCTGAACGGCATCTCAGGCTGTACTTGATAGAAGATTCTCTGCAATTGTCTGCTGCTGATATGAAGTTTCTCAGCTACATGCTCCAGCGTGACTACTGTAGGATGATTCGCCTCCATATACTGCACTGCATACTCATAACGATACGCTGACATATCCCGAACAGGGGCTTCCGGTCGATTCCCACCGGTGTCGTATGCTCGCACGGTTTTGAGTAATATGCTAATGACCAGCTGCTTGATTGATGTATAATAACCTAATAATTTCTGATCACATGCCTCATAGGCTTCCAAAAAACACTGCATCGCGCGATGATAATCATTCACCGGAGTATGCGGAAGCGTTCTCAGCTTTTCAATCGTCTCCTCAGATTCAGCGGCTTCCCAAGGATCGACATGCTCTCTTGGCTTGTGAACGATATCCACATGAAGACAGAGTTCATCCATATCCTCTTTGGCGTCCGCCTCCTGATAATGAACGACACCCGGACCGGTCAAATACAGCATACCTTCCGAGAGTGCATGTGTCTGTTCATCGAGAATAACCTTACCTTTGCCTCTCGGGATAAAATGAAATTCAAACTCCGCATGATTATGGAAATCCACAACTCGGCCCGCTGGAAAAGAAGTCAGATGAAATCGCATTACGCGAATCTCATAATGTCCCCACACCATTGCAATATCCAGTCTCTCTAGGAGATCCTGCCGTTCAAGCATTTTCTCATAAGGATACAGGCTCAAGTTTGCATACCTCCTTCATAAAACCTAACCCTTCAACTCACTCAGAGTGATTCTGCGCCCTTCCTTGTTAGAGAGATTCGCAGCTTCCATCAACCGGGTCAGCTCCATAGCGATCTGCACGTTTTCCGTTGCATCCGTATCATTTTGTATATGTGCAACCCATTGATTGAATGCGCTTTCCCTTTTGTCTGCCAAAGGAAGTTCAGTCCATTCTTCATACTGTCCCTGTGCTGCTTTTGTACGAATCAACAGCTTATCATCAGGTGTTCCGTAGAGAAGGGTGCCTTCCGTACCATGAACCTCAATCGTAAACGGAGAATGACTATTTACAAAACCAGCTTCAACAACACCAACTGCTCCGGAATCCGTAAACAAGGTTGCAACTGCATTATCTTCCACTTCTTTGCCTGTAATGTATCCGAAGTTCGCATTAACCGCTGTTACTTCCTGACCCAGAAACAGTTTGGCCAGATACATTGGATGGCAGCCCAGATCAATCAGTGCACCGCCCTGACAATCCTTCAGATCATAGAAGTGTTCAGGTAACCAGTTCGAAATCGCTCCATCATGCGATAAACGTGCTCTAACATAAGTCACTTTGCCAAGCAATCCCTGGTTAAGTACATCCTGAATCGTGAGCGTATACCCTGCATTCAGACGTGGTAAGGAGACTGTCATCTTGACTTTGTTTGCCTTTACCTCACCAAGGATTCTGTTGGATTCCGCTTGTGTCGCTGCAATAACTTTCTCCGTAAAGATGTGTTTCCCTGCTTTTGCAGCAGCGGTGATCACTTCTTCATGGATGCGGGTTGGCGCATCTACAATAACGGCATCGATGTCATCCTTAGCCAGCATATCTTCGAGTGAAGCATAGAATGGTACGTTTAAACGTTCAGCCGCTTCCTGTCCCCGCTTGGCATCTTCATCCCACACCGCTGCGATGACTGTATCTTCATGTTCCTGTGCCTGCTTGATGTAATCCCATGCGTGAACATGCCACAAGCTAATTTTCCCAATTCGAATGGTCAATGTATCTTACCTCCATACTATATAATATTCTGACATTTATCTATAAGTTATCACAGAGTTAATGTATTTTTAATAGAAACTCACGACAAATAATGTATAAAATCACGACACGTATATCATTAGGTATGTATGCGGTTTTCCCATATTACTTTGGGTGTGGGTGCATTTAACGGGACACATGACAAAACCTCCTGTCCACACTACCGTGAACAGGAGGTTCCTAAGATAATAAAGTTCAAACATTAACTCAACGTAACGCATACCCTTGTGTAACAATCTTGAACCCGGATATCGTCTGGCTGTCCTCTTCCAACGTATCCTTGACCCGTTCCAGCACATCACTCTCATAAACGGAGGCGCATTCGAATCCAGGCTGAACGTTCAATTCAGCGGCTTCGGTATTCAGATTATACCAGCGAGCGATCACGTCTCCGGTTTCCTCTGCGATCTTCAATGTGGAGAAAGCTAGTGACGAACTTTGTGTATTCCACGCTAACCATTGCTTCGACAGAGGCAACTCCACCTTCTGCCCATCAGCTCCGGCATGACCTTCCCACTCAAAAGTGCGTGCTAATGATCCTAGCTGCACAGTCGTCCACGGAATGGGATACATATATGCGGAAGCACATGCGCCTGACTGTGCTGCATCCCCTGCAAATGGAATAATCGCATATTCCACACTCTGTTGTCCCAGACATTGGGCTTCCGGTGTCTCGAACACGCCCCAGTCTCCCAGCTCCGAAGAGGCACGCAGTAGCGTAACCGCAATCGTACTGCCCTCTTCATGTTGTAAAATCTCGTATTCATTCAGCCCTTTGTTTGCAATCATCAAGCCATGATCACCATCCGTCACATGTACAAACGCTTGCTGATGCTGCGCATTACTCGGATTCACCCATTCCTTGGCCGGTGTGTTCGAACGTTTGGCAACCTCAAAGATGGAATCTGCATAATGTTCCTCTGTCACCAGTCCGGATGGAAAGAGTGCACGCAGCCGATGATCCTTGGCCTGATTGTTAAATTCAGATTTTACTTTGACCATATTACTGCCTGCTTCCAGCGTATACGTTGTCGTAATTACCAGCGGAACCGTGTTCTTCACCCGCTGTGCCTTCCGTTCTGTAAAAGGAACCATTTGGCGCTTCTCCAGCTCGAACAGTTCATCTGCTCCAGCAGGAATGTCCCAGTGTAATACACTCTCCATGACTGCACGATACGGAGATTGCTCCACGATCCGCAGGTCTGCCTTCAGATGATTCGTGGTCAGCGTCATCTCTCCGTCAGGCTGACGATAGACGTATTCATTGCCGATATCACCGGTATTTTCATATGAATTCAAGCCCCTGTATACAGCACCGGAGATCTTATCTTCAATCGTTGCCGTACCATTCTCTTCAATCGTCACCCGCAAATGACCGTTTTCCATCATCATTCCCTGAACCTGAACGAGTTCGCTCGTAGCGGGCACTTCAGCAATCTCTGTTTGCTTCTGAACTGGAATAAGAGCATACGTCTTATAACCCAACGAAGGTACATCCACCGCCTGGAAAGTCACTCTAACTTTACGAGCCATATAAGGCTGTCGGAAGCGATCCTTCGGAAGTTCATAACCGAAATGCGCACCCAGATCCTTGATTTCAGCCGAGTACGCGTGTCCATCCGAATCGACCAGTTGATATGCTGGCAGTGCATCTTTTTCCACCTTCTGTGCAAGTGCCTGAGGATTAGGCCCTTCCGGGAAAAAGGCTTTGTCCACAATAAGATCCATCTCCATGATGCCATTTCGATTCCACCCACTCGTGTTGAATACAGTGAACGGCACGGCTTCCTCTCCCCAAGCCTCAGCAGGTTGCGCACGAATGGATTCAGCAATCGCTTGCGCGCTCTGGGAAACCAATTTCTCTGCAAGCTGTCTGCTCTTGGCGAAGCGGGTCACCATCTCACGGTGAACCTCATCCACACTGCATCCGCAGATGCTATCATGCGGGTGGTTCTGCATCAGCATCTTCCAAGCATGTGTTAACAGATGATGCGGATAATCTTTAACCCCGGCTACATGGGCCATGGCGGCCAGTGGTTCAGCTACTTTTTCGAGCAACGTCTGCCCCTGCTGATTCAACTGTTTCAGATAAACCCGTGCGGATGCCGTGTTCACCAGTGTTCCCCAACCATCCGTGTGCTGACTGCGAAGTTCACCTTCAATGGTCGCCAGATTTTCAGGGACATCTTTCGTAACCGCCTCAATGTAATCGTCAAAATTGGAGTGAATAAATTCCACATCCGGATACAACGCAGCCGCCGTGCGTAAAGCCTCAGGCAGATCCGTCTGGATCGGCTGATGATCACAACCATTCATGAACAACAGATGTGGAGTCGAGGCGAATTTCTCGGCATCCTCCAGATTTTTATCCCAGTATAATTGAGCTTTCTCTGGTTCAACCGGAACTTCCATCCCATTGCAGTACCAATTCGCGAACAAAATACCGAGCACTTCCGAGCCATCCGGCGAACGCCAGATCATCTCGGAATAGGGAGATTCGTAACTATCCGCATCAACCACGGCATTATTGAATCCGGTAGGCTTTACCCCGCGCCCGAAGATCGCGTTATGAATGTCCGCCTGTTGCAGAATCTGCGGTGCCTGTCCCATATTTCCGAATGAGTCAGGGAAGTACCCCGTCTTGGATATCACACCGAATGGACGAGCATCACGATGACCGATGAGCAGATTTCGCAAGTTGGCCTCGCTGCTGGTCAGAAACTCATCCTGTAACACATACCATGGGCCAAAATGAATGCGTCCTTCACGAATATAGCGGTCAAGTCTCTCCTGTTGTTCAGGCCGAACCTGCAAATAATCCTCACGAATAATCGTCTGCCCATCCAGATGGAAATAACGATATTCCGGGTCCTGATCGAGCGTATCCAGCAGTTTATCCATCAGCTCAATGAGAAGAACATGATGATGTTCATAAGGCATATACCATTCCCGGTCCCAATGGGTATGCGAGATGAGATGTGCCGTCTTTTTGGTTGTCATGTTGCGTACCTCCTGTCATTAACCTTTGGTTGCCCCGCCCATGCTGAAGCCTTTGGACATGTAACGCTGGGAGAAGATATATAGCACAACCGAAGGCATCGTATAAAGTAGTGAAAATGCAGCCAATCTGCCGTATTCAACCATCCCGTGGCTGCCGAAGAATTGATAGATCGTGACCGATGCCGGAAGTTTCTCCGGTGTCTGGAGCAGGATGTAGGGCACGAAGAAGTTGCCCCAACTTCCCGAAAAGGTAAATATCGCTATTGTTGCAATTCCCGGCAACATCAATGGTGCTACGATTCGTCTCAAGCCATTCCAGACGGATGCTCCGTCAATCCATGCCGATTCTTCCAGATCAATGGGCACCGAATCCATGAAGTTTTTCATCATCCAGATACCGTAAGGAAGTGAAGAGGCGGTCAGGAACAGCATGGTGGCAATGATGCTATTTTGCATTTTGAAGAACAGAAACATTTGAAATACCGGAACCATCACGGCCGTAATCGGAAGAGCTGTCATGAACAGAATGGATAACAGGAAGCTCTTTTTAAATCTCATTTCATAACGGGACAGAGGATACGCAGCAAGTACTGATACCAAAACAACCAATACCGCTTGCCCTCCCGACAGAATCAGGCCGACACCGAATGAACGAAGATTGCTCGCATCCCCGAGTACATCCTTGAAATTTTGAATGGTCCAGGTACTGGGCATTTTGATGCCCTGCTGTGCGTTCGGATCAAATGAAGCCAAAATGATCCAGAGCAGCGGCAATAAAAAACAGAGCCCTAGAAAGACTAGAATCCCGTACTGGATTTTACGTTGAAGCCCATGTTTGACCATAGGGATCGAACCTCCTTCATGGTTACACTTTCACTTTCATGGATCGCATGTAGAACAGGCTGGCGATGATACCGATGAACAGCAGAACCAGCGAAATGGCTGTACCATATCCAAACTGATAATTCACAAAGGCCTGGTTGTACATGAAGATTGGCAAGGTTTGTGTCGAAGTACCCGGGCCACCACCGGTCATCGTATAGATCAGCGTGAACACACCCAGTGTCTGTAGGGTAACCAACATCATGTTGGTCACGATCGACCCTTTTACCATTGGAATTGTAATGTGTCTGACGATCTGGAACCCTGTAGCACTGTCAATAATGGCAGCTTCTTCGACTTCCTTCGGAATATCATCCAAAGCCGATTGGTAGACCATCATCGAAAAGGCTGTGCCGTGCCAAATATTCGCGATAATGACACTCACCATTGGGAAACTGAACAACCAGGAGATCGGATTCGCCCCAAACCAGCCAAGAATCTGATTCAATGAACCATTGTCACTGAAAAAGGCAACCATACAGAAGGCCACCACAATCTCGGGTGTCACCCAGCCAGCAATGACGATGATGCCAATGACCCGGCGGAACGTCACATTTTTTTCCTTCATTAGAAGAGCCAGAATGAAGCCAAGCAATACCTGACCAATCACTGCGGAGAAGATGAGAAAGACCAGCGTACGCCAGACACTAATGCGGAAGTCCGGATCATGGAACATATTAATGAAATTCTGAAATCCGACGAACTCCAGACTCTTGGCTGCCGCCCCGGTCAGAGCCATATTCGTAAAGGCAAAGCAGATCGTCAGAATGATGGGAACAATGAAAAACACGAGTAATAACAGTACGGAAGGCATGAGAAACAGAAATGAGCCTGGTGCTTTCCTTTTCATAAGTCACTCTCCATTCGAACCGGAAAAAGGGGAGATTGTTCCTCCCCCTCCGAATATATCGATATCCTTATTTCTCTTCGATGCTGTCCGCGCCAAGGGAGCGGGATACGTTGTCCTTCAATTGCGTAATTCCGTCTTCCGGCGTCAGCTTGCCAGAGGCAATACTCTCTACGATACTTTGCAATTGTGCGGATACCGTTGCATACTGATCGTTCGCCGGACGGAAGTGAGCCACATTCAAGAGTTCCTGTGCTTCTTTGGTATATGGACGATCCGTATACCCTTCAACTTCTGTGGAATCATTACGTGGACTGAGGCTGCCTTCCGCTATTACGCGTGCAGTCGCATTTTCCTTATTCATCAGAAACTCGATAAATTTCCAAGCTTCTTCCTTGTTCTTCGCTTGTGCAGGAACAGACCAGGCCCATCCTCCAGACATCGTCGTTGCTCCAGGTGCTTCCCCATTTTGTGTAGGGAATGGCGCAAAACCTATTTTCTCTTCGACGTTGGCAATTGGAGCAGCACCGTTCTCGGCCCATGTCGAACCTGCCCAGCTACCATCTACAGCCATCGCCAGTTTGTCTTGCGGGAACTGTTGCTGGAATGCAATACTGCCAGCTTGTCCATTCAAGGCGACCTGCATAGTCGGACCTGTTTTATCCGTGTTGAACACTTGATCTATGAATTTGAAAGAATCCAGAAGGCCCGGGCTGTTCACGACCCATTTCTTGCTGGTATCGTCATACAGCGTATCCGCCGTACCATAGAGCAGCATTTCCAGCGTCTGCATGGTAACCCCTTCACCGTTTGCTTTGCCCACGATCATATTAAGCGGTGTCACACCTGGCAGTTTTTGCTTGATGGTACGTGCTGCTTCGAGTACTTCTGCCCAGCTTGCAGGTTTGAATGGAACTTCCAGACCTGCCTGTTGAAACAATTCCTTGTTGTACCAGATCCCGCGTGTATCCGAGGTAGCCGGAACACCGTATACCTTGCCATCTTCACCCGTAACCCCTGCCTTCAGGTTGTCGATGATGTGTTCTTCCCAATCGGACCAGCCCTGAACCTGTGTATCCAGCGGCTCCAGATATCCCGCAGCAGCATCGGATTTGATAATGGATGTATCTTCGGCAATAACATCAGGCGCCGTGTCAGGCGATTTCATCTGCAAAACCATTTTGGACGTATAATCACCTTCACTTGCCAATACAGGAGCAATGTTGATTTTGATATCCGGATTTTCTTTCTCGAATTGATCCACCAATCCGGATTTGAAAAACTTCGTAAGTGTATCTTCAGATCCTGAAGAACGGAACGATACGGTTACTTCCTTCTTGCCATCACTGGTTGTGCCTGTACTTGAACTTCCGCCTGAACAGGCTGTCGTTAGAATGAGCAAGGATGTCATAACTGCTGCTACCGGCATTTTCAAAGATATTTTTCTCATGGTTCGCTCTCCTCTTGTCGGAATTCAACGAACTCCGAACGTTATGATGTACTCGCAGGTTCTCTCTTGCTTTCCTATCTATTTCTGTGCGTAATCCTATTTCTCTACGCGGAATCCGCAATAATCCATCATCAGTTCACTAAAGAGCATGTTAGACCATGAAAACCATGGGCGGGTATACTCATGTGGATCGTTAGCCGAAAAGCCTTCATGGGTAAGTCCGGTGCCCGCATCCGTCTGTTGGATAAGCTGGAGCAATCGCAGTTTTTCGTTGCGATCCGTTGTAGTCAGCCCCTGCATCGATAAAGCGATATGCCAGATGTACCCATCCGGTGTATGTGGACTACCGATTCCAGCTGCTGCTGTTCCCTCATAGAAATACGGGTTGTGTGAGGATAGAATGAATCGGCGTGTATTCTGATACACCTCGTCGTTCTCATCAACATATCCGAGATAAGGTAAAGACAGCAGGCTTGGTACATTGGCATCATCCATCAGATTGTGATTGCCTTTCCCGTCGGTTTCGTACGCATATATGGTGCCATATTCCGGATGTTCGACAGTACCATAATCCTGAATACCTTGGTTGATCTGTTCCTCCAACTGCTGAGCAGTTGCTGACAGCCCTTTATCCTCGAACACGACTTCGGCAATTTCCTGTAGATATCTCAGCGCCACAACGGCGAACATATTGGATGGTATAAGATAACCATATTCACAGCGATCATCGCTGGGACGGAATCCCGACCATGTCATGCCTGTATAAGCTGTTTCAGTACCTCGTCCATCTCGACTGAGCGTATCGGTTTCGGGCGCATCCAGACGTTGGAACGTGTAGGGTGATTTCGTCTCATGATGCTGCTCCACTTGCCATAACTGCATGATAATCTGGGTTGCTTTGCGGAACGTATCATTGAATTGAGTTGTTCTTCCCGTGTTCTTCCACAGGAGATAACTGAGCTGAATTGGATAAGCCAGAGAGTCAATCTCATACTTCCGTTCCCAGATCCAATCATTCATCTGCGTTAGATCTTCCTGATGTCCTTTCCCACTCTCTGTCTCATTAAAAGCGTTTGCATAAGGGTCTAGGAGAATATAATTCAGTTGCCGTTCAACCAGTCCAGCGATCATGTCGGCGATATCTTCATCCTCTGAAGCGAGAACCAGATACGGTCTGACCTGTGCAGCAGAATCACGTAACCACATGGCAGGGATATCTCCCGTAATCACAAAAGTTGTTCCATCTTCTTTGCGCTGAATGGTAGTCGCCATCGTATTGGTAAAACAGTTTTTAAACATTTGGTTAAGTTCCGGATAATCCGGCATACGTTTGTTAACTCGATCAATCATGTCGTATATCGAGGGGGAAATGTCTTGATCTTCTCTGGGTGTCAGCATGTTGTCCTCCTTATGTAATCCAGTTTATTAACCGCTTTCATCATCCTAAAACGAATATAATGTTATGTCAATATATTTATTTGTATATTAGCATGTTATTATCATTTTTTAATCTAAATAATATACCAATCAAGGTGATGTTTCCCTTTTTATCCATACCAAAAAGAGACCTCGTTTTCACGAAGTCTCTGATTACACTCAATGAATATAGGCCGCTAAAATTAACCCTTTTGTTTCACTATACTCGTTGATTTCCCCTTCACCAATCGGGCAGGCAAAACAACCCTGTTCACTGCCATTTCGTTGTTCTGCATATTTTGGAGCACCATCTCGAATGCTTGTTTCCCCATATCAAACTGACTCTGTCGCATATGTGTTACACGGCTTCCTTCGGCAGCGTTTGGACTGTCAAAACAAATGATGGACAAATCTTCCGGAATCTTCAGACCCAGCCGAGCGGCTGCTTGTTCTGCAAGCAAAGCAATATGGTATTCCGCAGCAAAGAGTGCAGTAATCTCCGGATATTTCTGCAAATGTTCTACCAGTGTCTCCACATCGCGGACCTCGACCTGAGGATCGAACACACTAGGCAATGTCGAAAGAAAAGATTCCAACCACAATTCTCTGTTCACCAGCACACCTTGATCATGATGTGCCTCAATGATCCCTTCAATTCGTTCTTCAATCGGTGTGGTGTTGGCCGGAGGCTGTGTAAGAAAAGCAATGTGTCGATGACCCAGGTGGAACAGATAATTCATCCCTTCTCTCGCCGCCCCTACGTTATCCGTACTGACCGAAGAAGCTGGAATGCCTTTCAGATACCGGTCAATCAGAACAAACGGGAATTTGTTCACGACCAGTTTAAGAATCTCATCGCTGAAATATTCACCCTGTGCAGGGAAAATGATCAATCCGTCCACACCCAGTTCCAGCAGTTCCTGAATGCTGCGTTCCTCCTGCTCGGGAATCCCGAAGGATCGTCTAAGTACGAGAAAACAATCATGCTCTCGTGAAGCTTCTTCCATGCCATATAACAGTTCTGTACCATACATATCACTGAAGTTGGTAATGACCAGACCAATGAGCAGCTTCTTCTCTGGATCTTTAACCGCACCATGCGGAGCAGGTCTGTTAGGTCTTTCCTGCATACCCTCTGCCGTATCGGCTACAAAAGAACCCCGTCCCGGCTGACGTACAATCAATTGTTCACTCGCCAACATCTCAAGCGCTTTTTTCGTCGTAATCCGGCTAACTCCAAATTCATCACATAATTCCTTCTCCGAAGGAACACGCTCACCCACTTGATATTGATGAAGCTGTATCCGTTCGCGCAAGGATTCAAAGATCTGTTCATACATCGGCTTGGATGCCGAGTCTTTCCCCAATACAAGCACCTCCATAAATACCCATACTTCTCATGTTCTACATCCTAATATATCATGTTATATCATTAATGTGAAGAAAGGAGAATACTTCCCTGCTGTCATATGCAAGCAAAAGAAAAAGCATCCCGATGGATGCTTCATTTTCACATATTTATTTTCACATGATTTTCTGAATTCGCTTTGACATCGTCATTCATTATAGTGCGTTCTGACGATAATATCGAATCACCTTGCGATACATTGTCTTGTCCTTTAACTGATTGAATATATAGGGATCTGGCTTCGCGTTTACCTCAATAATCCATGGAGTCAGACTTCGATCAAGCCCGATATCCACCCCAATGCTTCTCAAACGCGTGTATTTCTTCCGCATGTGCCGAGCGATATGGATGCCCAGGTGATTCATCTCCTGGATCAATTCGTTAATCCGATTGTCAGAGGCATGGGATCTCAACAACGTATGAATGCTCATTGGCTTCGCACCGCTATGGTAGTTGGTCACAATTTTCTTTGGATGACCCAGTCGGCCTATGACCCCTGTCGCTTCCCACGCCTGCCCGGGATTTAATTGAACCATTACCCGAATGTCAAAGCGCCTGTTATTATGTTGCAGCAGATGGATACCTCGTTGAATGAGATAGCTTTTTTGCTTAATTCTATGGGTCAGGCTTCGATAGAATGACTCAAAGCTGTTGAACGTCAGACGCTTTTGACCAATCTGGTAGGCGAAGTAGTGCTGATTGTGCATTTCAGCTTTAATGACTCCCATTCCAAAGGTGCCTATCTCGGGTTTGACATATACCATCCTATATTTCTCCAGCATGGTCTTCAAGTTGGATTGGCTATATCGTTGTGTATCAGGGATAAATGGTTTGATCGCCGAGTTATTCAGCAACATTTTGGTTTTGAGCCATTTACTTCGTAACGGTTGGGATCGTTGTACTGCATCAACTCCCACAGTTCACTCCTCCTGTCATCGTATTTGTTAATCCTAATGCTGCAAACCATGCAGTATATGCATTTTGCTCGAACTAATCTTAGGCGTCAGCTATGAAAAGAGAATATAACAAAAAGCCGACAAGCCAGGATACCTCGGCTTATCGGCTTCTTGCTTCAATGTGCTAAATACAGTTATCTTCCATGACATACTTTGAATAATTAAGGTTGAAGACCCTCAGCAGACGATGGAGCAGGTTCATTGGATTCGTCCACTTCAGGACTCGAATCTGGTTCTGGATTGGATTGTTCCTGTGCTGCGCTGACGAACAATCGTCCAGCTGCTTCGGCTTCTACTTTGTTGCCAGCTGCATCCTGAGCACGAATTACAATGACTCCACCCTCAAGAGTAAGGGATGAAGGTGTTGTGTACGTACCCGTGTAACGACCTGGCTCAGTCTCCACCAATGGAATCTCTCCTGCCCCTGGGGCATTTAGATTCAGCGGTAACTGAATCCGGAAAGATGCTTGCAGTCCAGGTTTACTGTCAAACGATACGGTGACAATCTCCCCTGATGTGATTCGAACATCTTCAGCTGGCGTAATATTCGTAAGTTCTGGCAACGCCGTTTCCACGTATACGGTGCGGGTTACCGTTGTTTTGTTGCCAGCAAGATCGGTTGCTGTAATGGTTATCGTGTTCTCGCCTTCGTTAACCAATACGCGATGACTGAAGCTTCTGTCTTTGCCCACTTGTACGGTTTGTCCGTTAACAGTCAACTTATCGAGGAATTGTTCCACGACATTACCTGTTACATGAACAACTTCCGTGTTGATCCGGCTTCCTTCCGTCGGGCTCGTGATGGTCAACTGTGGTTTGGTTTGATCCAAAATGATGACAACGGGCAGTGAACGGTCGGTTGTTTTTCCGTCCACCACAGCCTCGGCCGTAATCGCATTAATCCCAGAACGGAGTTTCACACCGTATGAGAACTTCCCATTTGCGACAGTTGTTGTACCAGCCAGATCTTTGCCGTTGTAGATCTTAATCTGAGCGCCGGATGCCGGAGAGGTTCCCGACACGGTGAAAGTTGATTGATTCGTATATGTGTTCGCAGGTGCTGTGAGCACAGGTGCATTTACCGGATATCTCACAACTGCACGAATCATGTAGTTACCTTCTTCTGCAGGTGAAGTGCTCCACGCCCCACCTACTCGCTGCCAGCTTCGACCTGCATTTGGACCATCCTCATCGGTAGCGAGTCCCGGAGCGCTAGTTCCAGCTAAGCTCTGTACATACACGATATAGAAATCACCCGTTACAATGACCGGTTCTGGGAATTCAACGGTTGTCCATTGATCGTTACGAAGTGCAGTACCGTCAAATGGTCCAGCTAGTTGTCGTCCCGGAGCTCCGCCAGCACCCGATGCATCATAGACGGCATATTGGAACGCTGTACCTCCAGGTACAGGCCATTCGGTGTTCCAGAAGCGGAACGATGCACCCGTCAGTTGTGCGGTCTCCAGCTCTGGTGTCATTCGAACTGCCCAAGCGTTATCCGCAGCGTTAAAAGCTCGTGCGTTCTCTGCTGTTCCATCATCATAAGCAATTTCCCCTGGAAAACCGATGAACGGCTTCAAGGCAACATTCGCCTCTGCCGTACCATTACCAGGTACAGTCACAGTAACCGTCTTACTGTAATAATCCGCAGCCCGGATGGATAGAGTGTAGCTTCCTTCCAATACCTGAATAACGAAGCTGCCATCTGAACCTGTGTGAACTTCACCTACATTCGCATCTTCCACCACGAGAACGGAAGCATCAGCCAGTGGTTGTCCTGTCCGCTCATCCGTTACTACACCTTCAATCTGTCCATGAGGGATTGCCTCCAGATTAAAGTTGGCTTTGGCTCCACTGCCATCGGTGATTGTCACCTGCTGGGTACGAGGATAATATCCATACGCCTCAGCTTTTAATGTGTAATCACCTGCTACGTGTGTGAAGCTGTACTTGCCTGTAGCCGAATCCGTTTTCACCGAACGTCCGGTTTCCAGTACGGTAACCGTTGCACTTGCAGGCAGGCTTTGTGGATTAACCGAACCTGCGCCTGGTTTTTCGACTTCCGGTTGTTGCTGTTTCGTTTTGTTGAATTCCGCTTTGTCTGTCCGCGTAATTTTGTACCATGGGTTATCATAGGACGGTTTTGGTTTGTCACTGTTAAGCACGACGGCATTGTCCTCTGTAACCGTCTCCACCGCAACACCCAGTACACGGAAATCATCAATGAACCAACCTGTTTTCACAACACTGTTGTCTGAAGTCAGACGGAACCGGAATTGTACTTCATTGCCTGTAAGTGTATCCAGATCATAAAATACCGGTGTCCATTGTTTACCGTTTGTACTATGTGAGAATTTGCCCAGTTCTGACCATGTTGTTCCACCATCTTTGGTGACTTCCACATATCCATAATCGTATCCACTCTCAATCTCGTACCAATGATTAAACGTGAGTGTTCCTTCGGATACATCCGTCAAATCAATAACTGGGGATACGAGCGAATAGTTGGAGCCATTCTCATACGTATTGTCGAGATCAGTTGCCCACACATTCGGCGGAGAAACGGCGCTGGCAGGTCCCGTTACCGGAATGCCGCGTTCCCACTCATCTTTGGTTCCCGAATGAGTCCAGCCATTATCATCACTGCCGTCGAAGTGATCGATGTAGATATCCTCAGGCACCTCCACTGTAATGGAGACCTCATTCGACTTGTCACTTTCATTGCCACTATAATCCAGTGCAGCAACGGCATAGTAATAGGTCGAATCCGTAACTGTAGTTGTATCCGTAAACGTTGTTCCTGTCGTGCTTCCAATAGCTTCATAACTTGTACCTGCGGTTGTGGAACGATATACGACATAGGATTCGAGATCCTCATCACTCGCTCCAGTCCAGTTCAAGGCTACGTTGCCGAGAATATCAGCAGTTGCAGTCAATCCAGCAGGAGCTCCCGGTGCAAGCTCATCCAATTCTTCAACTGCAAAATCATCAATATACCAACCAGCCTTCTGCACCGAGTTATCACTGGTCAGATTGAATTTGACAAATACCTGCTGACCCGCGTATGCGCGAAGGTCCACATATTGTTTCTTCCAGTTACCACCCGTACCCGTGAAGCTTAACAACTCTTCGAACACATAATCGCTATCCTCGGAAGCGATATATACCTTGCCAAAGTCGATGTTATTCTCCAGATCATACCAGTGTTTGAAAGACAATAACGCGCCTTCCGGGCTCTCAGTAAGATCAATTGGCGGCGCAAGCAGATATGCATTGCTGTTCGCCAGATAAGTACCTTGCAGGTTGGTTGCAATCACCTTGTCACCGGAGTATGCACTTCCAGGACCACTGCTTGGTGCTCCCCATACCCATGTACTTCCCGTACCGCCAGTGGTGAAGCCCAGCTGATCTTCTTCAAAATCCTGAAGATATCCGGGTTGAACACCATTGGAGACAGCCACCTTGTATACCTGACTATCGAATCCGTTATTGCCATAGTCATTCACGCGGATATAATACTCCACACCTTGTGGCTCAATGAGAAAGGCAGGAATGGTTGCTGTGTAAGTTCCATCTTTACTATCTCCGGCAATCCGATTCATCGGCAGATAGACGTACTGGTTGGTACCTGTCGTTTTGGCAAAAGCCTCGACGGAGACTACCGCGACGTTATCTGTCACATGAGCCGTTAATGGAATATCAATGCCTGTAAAGGCTGAATTGACAGGTGTGTGTTCCAGTACCGGCTCTTCCAGATCATCTCCGGCTGTAACGACTCTGCCGGATACTGTGCCGATTCCTTCGAGTACAGAACCCACAGCATCAAGCGCATTAATAATGCCGTGACCGTAGCCGTTATTAGGAGATGTCGGATACTGACTATCTGTTCTCGGTGTGGCCGTATCTGTAATGATCTGCTCCAGCTGATCCACCGTAAGGGAATGGTTGGCCTGAAGCAGGAGTGCAGCAAGTGCAGTGGTATGCGGGCCTGCCATTGACGTTCCGTTCCAGCCTCCCTCATAGACACCACCCGGAACTGCTGAACGGATATTGACACCAGGGGCAGATACTTCCGGTTTGATCTCGCCATACGGAGATGGACCCAGCAGGGAGAACGAAGCCAGATTTCCGTTGATATCCGTTGCTCCTGTAGCAAAACTTTCAGGATAGTTGGCCGGGTTAGCAACAGAACCAGGTCCGCCCGGGTTACCCAGTCTCACATTTCCTGCAGAGAATTCCGGGAAAATCTGAGCATCACGCCAGGCTTGCACCATCGGCCGGAACCATTCATCCAGTCCTGCGCCTCCGCCCCATGAGTTGTTGACGACATCCGGTGCAAGTTCAGGGTGCAGATTACCTTCCGCATCCACCGGTGCGATCAACCATTGTCCGCCATCCAGAATAATGGCATCTGTTGTTTCCGGATTAAATATCCGTACACCTATCCACTTCGCACCGGGAGCAACCCCGATCTGATTGGTACCATCTGGTTCCGAGCCAACCATCGTACCCATGGTATGAGTACCATGTCCGTCTCCGTCCGCAGGAAGCGAAGCATTGCTGTGCGGATCATACCAGCTCAGTTCGGGATCAACAATATTGCCCGAAGCATCCAGTCCCCGCCATTTGCTGCGAAGCGCAGGGTGGGTATAGTCCACACCGCTGTCGAGATTGGCAACGACAATCCCCGTTCCATCGATGCCCCGATCCCATACGGCTGGCGCATTGATGTAATCCAGGTTCCATTCCACGTTCTCTGTTGCAAGCTTGTCCTTTGCAGCAGGCTCTTTATCTTTGACTCCGACTGAAGCGTCTTTAGCTGGCGTTTGCACAGC
The DNA here is from genome assembly GCF_055687625.1 of Paenibacillus sp. CB74. NCBI lineage: Bacteria > Bacillati > Bacillota > Bacilli > Caryophanales > Paenibacillaceae > Paenibacillus > Paenibacillus sp. CB74. Next base: position 2,208,256 of record NZ_CM146009.1, read on the forward strand.
ATCTTTGGCTGGTGCCGCACTCGCCGGTTCTTTACTCACTTCGGCTTTCTGTAAGTATCGTGTCTCATTCGGTAGAATCTTCTCTACCTCAGGCAGCAGCGCAATCTGTTCCATGACTTCTTTGGTACTCGTCACTGCCAGTGAATTGACAATAAAATAGCTTTTATATTCTTTGACCTTGCCCAGGTCAACTTCCTTTTCCAGATAAGTTTCCAATGGATATTGTGTACGTGAGGCCGTTTCTCGCAGAGAACTGACGACTGAATTCCGAACGGACAGCTTTGTGGCTGAAGGCGTTTGTTTGGCGATAGTCGCCTTTTCGAGGGCCTGCTTGGAGACTGCTGCTGTATCCACCTGTTCCTTCATTTTCACCAGATAGGTAACATATTCACTACCTTCAAATTCTTTGGTCAACTTGGCGTTTACTTTGACCTCCGAAACTTTGGCAAGTCCAGATTTCATATCCAATTTGGATGATGTGGAGTTTTCAGCTGAAACCGGATGAATGATCGAAAATGCAAGGAGAAGCGAGAGCCCTATAGAGATGGGCTTGCGTAACCGATTAATCTTTATCAAACTTTTCCACTCCCTTTACCCGGTTTTGTAATTTAGTCTGGTACATATGCCCTTCTCTGCAGAATAAAACGGTAGACTAACCTTGATTGCGGACGGAATAAACGCCCTGGATTTCACATAAAGCCTCACCTCCTTTACAGGTTTGGTTAGGGAATTAGGGACAATATGAGTCAGAAGAGACACACCGATTCATCTATGTTTTTTCACTTGGAAGTTTAGGAGATTTGATACCTCAAGGGTTAAGACGCGAGTGTAATAGGTTGGATGTTTGAGTTATGCGACGAGAGTGAATGTCTATAAGCATTCATATGGAAGGGTAATCAGGAGCGTTAGCAGAACGCTTTCTAAGGAGTGGTGAATATGACTTTCGATCGTGATTCGAGTGAGTGTGCAAATATTTAAATTACATATAATAGTCAATTAGGAATTTAATTGGATTTTATTGGTATAGTATAGAATCATTATTCGATATATACAAGCACTTTTATTGAAAAATATAGAAAATAAGCCTATTAAATGCTTTTATGTGTCTCATGTCGCTTACGCGTTCATACTATTTTTTCGTAATTATGCATTCCATTCTGCTAAATGATCAAATTTAGTAGTTCTATGAAACTACTTTTTGAAGGTCAAGGTTACTATTCAAACCAAGAGGTCAAGTAGACATCTATCCTGCTGTTACCTTTTTCGTTCATCGTGCGTTTGAATCGCGGGGCTCTTCTCCGTAATCATTCGATCTAATAAATGTTAATTTGTGAACTATATATGAATAAAGTATATATTTAACAAAAAAAGCATAGAAAATCCTGCAAACGTTATTGTATATATTTGGAATAAAATGTACGATTATCTTGTAACATACATTTGGCGCCAGATCATCCTTACTCTCATCCTAGGAAATGACTGTGAGGAAAGCTACTGCTCTATTGATCTTTTGTCTTTGTGACAAGTACGAACTCTACTCTATTTTAAATTTTATATACCATAAGGAGATGTTTGATTGTGAAAAAATATCAAAAAACAGCAATTGCAGCTCTTTCTTCCATGGCGATGCTTTTAGCATCTGTTCCAGCGGTATTCGCTGATGAAGCTCATACGGTAACTCCCCCTTCCTCCCAGGAAGTTCAGACACAACAACAGTCCCAAGCACAAGATATTAATATTTTTGTTCAAAATCCCATAAGAGAATATTTCAATGGAGGATACAGTACCGATATATACTTGAGTGGAAGTGTCACCTTTAGATTTAATCCTCTTACAACAGGGGAATATGTGTTTAATGTTGAAGATATGAGTGGAAATCTGAAGGGAAGTGGAAGAGTAATCGTGTCTGATTTTGGAACGAAAAGCATTACACTTGGTAACTTGTATGGTTATCATAAAATTGTAGCTTACTCACCAAATAGTTATGGTGGAAGCTATGACATTTACTACTAATGCTTGATAGTAACAGATATCACAGCTATGTATAAAAAGTTCAAACCCCATGGCTCTCATGAGTCATGGGGTTATTTTATAATTTTGAAAGAAACGATTGAGTCGGCCCCAGATCAAAATGTATATCGCATCATGTAATGTTTACGCCACCACTAGCATAACCAACAACGGTATTCACAAGGCTGAGTCCAGTTGCCGTCGCGGAGAATACGAGCAGAAGACGTGTCTCTGCTGTCACCGGTATCGCCAATCCGGTTGTTATGCCATTGGAGATGCTTCCCAAAGCAATAATACCTGTGAGTGGCGGCGCCAGTGTAACGATGGCCCCTGGTACCGCAGTGAATGCATTATCCGGAGTAGGTGAACTGAATAATTGCGCGGTGATGGTCACCGTTGAACCGACCAAGGCCAAGGCTGCTGTGGTACTAAAATAGGCCGCGATGGAAGTGATCACGCCATCACGTGGGGCAGAGAACGCAAAGTTAATGAGTGGGCCGACAACCGTCCCCGTCAAATCAATCGTGCCACCCAGAATGCTGACTCCGGTTGCCGAGCTTCCGAAACCGATGAGACTTGTCGTTCCTACCAGTCCACCAGCAATGGTTGTCAATATGGCAGGTCCGCCAGAAGCAAACGGTATAATAGCTCCAGAACCCGTAGCGCCTGTTACGCCAGTGCTGCCAGTTACTCCCGTAATCCCGGTTGCGCCGGTCAGTCCCGTATCACCTGTGGCACCTGTAGCCCCGGTTACTCCCGCAATTCCGGCTGCACCCGTATCACCTGTCACTCCCGTGGCACCCGCTACACCAGGATCACCTGTTGCTCCTGTAACACCTGCTGCACCAACAGCTCCAGTACTCCCCGTTGCACCTGTCGCTCCTGTTGCACCACCCGCAGGGCCTGCCACACCCGTTGCGCCGGTAGCTCCCGTGACACCTGCTGTTCCCGGTGTACCAGCAGGTCCTGCACTACCTTGAGGTCCGGCAGCGCCTGCCGGGCCTTGTGGTCCAGGTACGCCTTGAGGACCCGCAGGCCCTGCAGGTCCAGCCGGACCTTGACTCCCAATGTTTCTTAGCCCTGTAGTAATAGCCAATTCAGTTGCCCGAATCAAAATGACCAGTTGATCTTTTTCAGCCGAATCGATATTCCCCTGTAAAATAACAGAGAGCAGCACATCCAGCAATTGTTGCAAATTGGTCGCCACACTAATTGGAGAGAATGGAACAGCCTCTGCAGATACAATTGTGAGCTCCAAGACTGCTTCGAGGTCTGCGCGGGTTCCCTTTTTCAAATCCGAGTGATGAATCAGGGCCAGTAATTTACGCAACACCTCGATCAGAAGCGAAACATTGTGTGAAGTCGGATTGGCAAAAACCTGTACAATGGCTCCTTTCAACTCGCCAATCAGCTTGAAAAGCAATTCAGCTTCGATTTCAAAGCACTTGTGATGTTCCTCTCCTCCTCTATTTTTCTTAAATATGTTTCCACCAAATTTTATACGTTTTTTTGGCTTCATCTGACGGAATCGCCTCCTTAGTGAGTCCGAGTAAACATACCCATAACGCCATTGTGCTTCCGCGATATTGTGCAGCTGAGATTACTTCATACCAAGTCTGTTTGAGCCATACTGACAGCACTTACGTGAATTATATTCGCAATATGAACTGAATATCTCTCCCCAGGGATGGACATACATCCTTACTTTGCAGTGTTTAGACTGAATTTGACACATTCGACGAAACGGTCATGTATTGATTTGATAAGAGCAAGATTTTTAGCAAACCTGTGCGAATGTACGATCCCCTTGTTTGTTCCTTTAATATATTAGCTAGATACTATTCGATTTTTTCAATCCGAGGGAGGGGGATCACTGGACATGAGCAGGCAAGTAATTATTAATGCAGACGACTTTGGATTGTCACCTGCCATTAACGAAGGCATTATTAAAGCTTATCAATCAGGAGGAATTACGAGTACTTCGATGATGGTCAATATGCCTGGCTTTGATCATGCAGTGCATGCTGCACAGTCGCTACCTGATTTCGGGATCGGTTTGCATTTCAACCTCACCTACGGATGCCCTGTTTGCGATCCGGGAAGCGTATCTTCTTTAGTGAAAAAAGATGGTTCTTTTCATAACGGAAATAGTGTATATGTACGAGATCCCGCTGATATCATCAAAGAACTTGATGCACAATGGAATCGGTTTATAGAAGCTTTCCGTTACCCTACACATTTGGATGCCCATCATTTGCTGCATCAGAACGATCCCATGATATATCAAATTATGGCAGAAAAAGCCATTCGGGAAAATGTACCACTCCGCAAATCTCAGATCGTTCATTCCATTCCCCAAGCGCCTGTCCCCCGAATGACCGAGATGATATTGTTGGATACTTATGGAGACAATGAAGGCTTGCAGCGACTGCTTCATCATTTGTTTACGCTGCAAGAAGGAACCACTGAGATTGTATGTCACCCCGGCTATGTGGATGATATTCTGCTTGGGATTTCGGAATGGACGGACATTCGTGAGCGGGAACTTGCCGTGTTCATGAACGAGGAAATTCCCCGTACGATGCGGGCATTGAATATCTTGCCTGTTAACTACACAGCGTTGAAAAAATCACCGGAGGAACCATGTGAACTCCCCATACGTCCATCAACACCAGAACCCATAAATAAGAAAACTTCCCGTCACAACCCGAATCGTGCAGTTAAACGCAAACGAAAAACACCTCGATTATTCAAAAAACGAGGTATCAAGTCTCGCCTGTCTACCGCTCGAACCCGGAGAAGAGTGTAAGTCATTGCAGAATATTGATTATTACTGCAAAAGTTAAACAACCCAAAGAGCGCTATCCAATGAGAACAATACTCCTGGATGCGCCCTTTTTATAATAACCGTATTGAGAATGATCTTTGAGATTAATCCAATTCAATTTTGAAAACAATCGGTGCATTACTCTTCACAGTTGTCGTTGTGATTGTCAGTGCGTCCGTAGTTCTCTCCCATTGCGGTTTTTCTTCGTATCCAAGTACCTGAATGTCTTGAATAACGCCTTGGAAATGATGAGAACCTTCCTTCAGCGATTTAATGTGAATCACTCCGTTATCCGGGTAGGCAAGAACCGTGGCATACAGACTGCTTTCTTTTATCGTAAACCGTATATCTTCACTCGTAAACGCCTTGGTATCCCCATCCGTAAATTGCCCTTCCTTCACCTCGGTTGGACCCTCGCCAAACGTACGCCAGAATGTCGTGTCATAGATCGCTTCTCCATTCACTTCAAGCCACTTGCCGATGCTCAGCAAAATGTCGCGATCTTCATCCGGTATACTGCCGTCTGCTTTGGGGCCAATGTTCAGCAGAAGATTTCCGTTCTTGCTTACAATATCGACGAGATCCCGAATGATCTCCTCGGCCGTTTTATAGTTATTATTTTCCGTATAACACCATGAGTTTTTAGCGACAGCCGTATCCGTTTGCCAGAAATAAGGCTTGAGATCAGCGAACTGTCCGCGCTCCACATCCGGAACGGCACTGCCAAACATATAGGCCTCATGTTTATAATTGATCGCAACAGGCTCGCCCCATTCTTCACCTTTGTTATAATAATAGGCCGCAAATTTCTTCAAATAGGGTTTGAATGCAACCGTTTGAATCCACCAATCGAAATAGAATACCTTCGGCTGATATTGATCTACCAGTTCACAGCAACGAATCAACCAGTCTTCCAGATACTCCTCGGTCGGAGGCGAACCATACAGATCATGATGATCCGGTTCTGGCATGGCAGGCCAATAGAAATCACCACGTTTCAGGGGCTCTTGAATATCTGACTCGAATTCCTTCCCGTGAGACATGAAGAACCAATGCTCCGCACGGTGGGACGATACACATAAGGTTAATCCCTGCTTCTCATATGCAACCTTCATCTCGCCCAGAATATCTCGTTTGGGGCCCATTTCATATGTGTTATAGTGAGAGATAGAGCTCTTGTACATCTGAAAACCATCATGGTGCTCAGCTACAGGCATAACATATTTGGCTCCGGCCTGTTTGAATAAAGTTGCCCATTCATCGGCATCAAACTTCTCTGCACGAAACATCGGGATGAAGTCTTTATAGCCAAAGTCTTTATGAGGTCCATACACCGCAAGGTGATGTTCATAAGCCTTGGAGCCTTGAATATACATATTTCGCGAATACCATTCGCTATCATAAGCTGGGACGGAATACAGCCCCCAGTGGATGAATATACCGAATTTCGCTTTTGGGTACCATTCTGGAACTTGGAAAGCGCTGAGCGAACTCCAGTTGTCCTTAAATTTACCGTTCTCAATTGTTGCTTCGATCTGTTGCAAATATTCATTTTTGTCCATGAACTGTTCTCATTCCCTCCGTTATCGTCTGCACTTGTATTGTAGTGTTAAGGCCACAGGTTAAACATGCAGAACACTAACTTTTAGATGGACAATACTAACCTTGTATGGAGATGAATAACATGAACCACCAAACGTTGCTTACAAACTATCTGTCCAATCTGCAAGTTGAATTATTCATGGTCAACTATAATCGTTGCGACATCGATTGGAGAGATCTGGATTATACACCCGATTACAGCAAGTTTTATTTCATATGTGAAGGTGAAGGCTGGCTCAAGATTGGGAACGAAGAGTTTTACCCTACGCCTAATCAGCTTATTTTAATGCCGGAAGGAATCAAACAATCCTACTCTGCCATTAATGACCGTCCTTTTCTCAAATATTGGTGTCACTTTAGTGCAAAGGTTGGAGGAATCAATTTGTTCCAAATTCTGAAATTTCCGAATAGCTGCACGTTGGATCAACCTGAGTTGATTCAGGGGATTTTCAGCAGTATCCTTGCATATGCAAAATCCGACTCAGTCTATGCCCATATGATGGCCAAGAGCAAACTGACCGAGTTACTGTCCCACTATATAATGAATCTCGATCTGGATCAGATCTCTTTTATTAACGTACCGGTTATGGAGAAGCTATCCACCATTCTGGCTTACATTGATTCCAACATTGAAGAGAATATTTCAGTTCAGGATCTGGCCCAGATTGCCTACATGCATCCGAATTATTTCATTCGATTCTTCAAGCAGCAGATTGGCCTTCCTCCGATCCTCTACATTACTGGCAAAAAAATCGATAAAGCCAAGGAATTACTGACCTGCACCCCGAACACAATCACCGCCATCGCAGAGCATCTCGGTTTCAGTGATTTGTACTATTTCTCCAGACAATTCAAAAAGCATACAGGGCTCACACCTACGGAGTACCGTAGACAAACAACAGTACTGACTACGAAACAGGGTTTATGAACAAGCGCAATTAAGAGAGAGTTCCCTCATTCGGAACTCCCTCCCACAGACTTGTTTCTGTTCAACAACTCTTGCTGGATTACTTTTTTGAGTTCTCTCAAATAAGCGTAACCATATTTTTGATCCGGCTCAAGATATGCCCCTTCCGCCCATTCATTCCAGGCGTTAACAAAGAGATATTCACTATTGTACACTGTCCTCGCTCTCTCCATCTGCCTCGCCAGATATATCCCAAACTTCTCTGGGGTTGACCCTAGCGTACTCTGGCCGTCAACGCCTCTTCGCGGTGTATTATCCCAATTGACAAAAGCACCTGGATAGATCATTTCTCCGTTACGATGAGGTGTTCGTTCCAGAATGGAGGACCATACTTTGTCGTAATTCACAGCAATATGCTGCCGACCCTCAATGTTCATTTCGATCCAGATTCCATTCATATGTCCATGTGCAAACGTGTAATGTGGTTCAAATTCCATACTTGCATCAAAGATCTGATGAATAAATGTAGGGAACCCGCCAATGGTCTGCACAAAATGGATCCCTTTCAGGCCATGCTCCAGAGCCAATTCACGCCAAAACTGTATCATTTCCTCACATCGAGGAATGCTTGCTGGCCGATAGATCAGAAATAGCGGTTTATCTTCGACTCGAATATATCGTTTATCCTTAAATACCTCTACCAGATAATTAAAATGCTCTTCCCAATCATCTTGATCCCCATAATTCTGGGCCATGAGAATGTCCGATTCCTGGCCATCCCATTTTCTCGTCCATGTTTCATTGGCCCAAGACAAACAAAATGGAAAATCAGGCTCTCCACTGCTCAGTATTTCATTCACCGGTTTTTCCAGCAATCGTTTGCCTTTGAACCAGTAATGATAATAACAAAATCCATAAATGCCATGCTGGTTGGCTGTTTCTGCTTGCCACTTTCGCACATCCGGATCGGAAAGATCATAATATTTCCCCTGAAATGGCTGGTTCGGCTGATGATGACCCGAATATAGGGGAGTGGCTTTTTTTACATTGGTCCATTCAGTAAAACCTTCCCCCCACCAACGGTCATTCTCCTCAATCCGGTGAAACTGGGGTAGATGCAGAGCAATTACCTTCAATCAGAACGCCTCCAATGGAGCAACATGATACAGCATATACCCGAGATTCTTGATGGTTATATAAAAATGATATCCAATAGTCGCAGTGTTTTTTGCAGATGGGATTGATTGTATTTCATGTATGCCAGAGCATGGCTAGCGGCCAGTCTTCTTGCATCAATATTCTGCCAGTAATATTCAAACTTCTGAATGAGTTCTTCACCGGAAGTGTATTGCTGAAAGATACCAAGGTCTACCATGTTACTCTGATTCAGCGATGGCCCTATGAGCTGAAACGTCCCGCATGTGGCAATTTCCATCAAATGTTTGATTGATTCTCCACTATGAATGATCAGTTTGCTTCCGTTATACAACATCTGACGAGCTTCATGTCTTTGAACGGGATAGAAATCCCCAAGCGGAGTCCACCCCTTCCCGTCCACCCGAACGTTTTTGTTATCCAGAAGACCCGATTTGGCAAAAGTTGTGATGATGCCATCCGGTTCTGCATCCCCGATGATATAAACATCCGATTCATACTCCGGGGGAACAGCTTGCGGACAGAAAATATGGGGATCAGGGGGCATTAATAGTTCATTAAGAGCAGAGCCTGCCAGATGCAACGGGTCGCTTATTGACCATGAATGCTGCACAAACACGTGATCAAACCATGGCAATATGGCTTCGCTCTGACTTCCATTTTGATTCGGGGACAACCAAATTGCTTTTTTGGCGGTTGATTCTTTTAAAGCTGTGATATTCTCATTCGGCAATTGTTCATCACTTCCAACAATCAGAATCAGGTCAACCTCCATAGCAGACAGACTGGCTGAAACGGATTCTATATATTTAATCTCATTTACATGCCTCACGAGATGTTTAAGGCTATGTTCAATCAGTACACAATGTGATGACATTTCCCGGTCATTACACGGTGTAATCAGAAGCACATTTAACTCCTTATAGATCACTTTGGACTTTACTCGATTAGTTGCATGTTCCTCCTGCATCATTTTCAACCATTGTTGCTTGAGATCCAACTGCTGTACTGCCATATGTTTGCGCATGGATTTGAGTTTTCTGTTCAGTACTGCATGCATCTGTCTCAGAAATAACTGGTTTGCATCGTGAACTGAACGATTCTTCTTTATAGACTTAACCTGCATTTTGGACTTCTTTCGGATAGCAAACCCTCCCGTTCCGTACGAAAACATTCTCTGGCTACAATATGCACGAAATAGTGGCATGGTTTCTTCTATTAATGGCTTCACTGGCTCATCATGTAAAACGGGCTTTATCTCGTACATATAATGTGTAGTCACCCGGGTCGGTTCAAATCTTGTCCTCATAGAATATAAGAATACTATATAGGAGATGATCTCATTGCCAACATTTGATAGTATCCTTGTCACCGGTAATCAGACCATTAATCAGGATCTGCAAGTCAATGGTAATGAAACCATTGGCGTTGATCTACAGGTCAATGGTAGCCAGACCGTAGCAGGCAGCCTCCAAATCAATGCCAGCTCCTCTATCGTTAATAATCTGGGTGTAGGCGGTGTTATTGAAGCTGGAGACAGCGTCAAGGCTACTACACAATTAATGGCACTTAATCAACCAGTGCTTCCAGTAGCTCTGCCGATTGTACAGCAGCTCAGGTACTACAATCCTGGTGTGGCAGGTCAACCCGGTCTAGTCTTAACGGGGACCGCTGGCAATCAATATATTCTGTTCGTTGATGAGAGTAGTGGAACGCCCAATCTTGCCATTCAACCTTTATAAGGTGATCCATCCACAGGTAATGTCAGCAAAAGAAGCGATGTCCATGTATTCTCCGGACGTCGCTTCTTTTGCTTTCGTTACTGATGAAACCTATTTATAACTTCATCCATTGATCAACCTTTGATTAATACAGACAAGGCACTCTTGCTTTCCAGCTGAAACTTCATCAATGTATCGTCACGCAGCTTGACCTGTACGTTACCCGTCCCATCTCCATCATTGAAGAGGACTAGTGCGACGGAACCGTCTACATTTTTGAAAGCCACGGAACAGATCGCATGATCACTGGACGTTGATTCAATGCGAACAGCCTTTGGACGAATCAAGGCACTAAAGTGTGCCAGGGCATAATAATCGAGTGTATACGTAAGCTCCTTCGTCTGCTGATTCACTTGCACGATCCCACGGCACGTACTGCGGCCAAAACCAGGAACCGTAGGCCCATTGTTCTCGTCCAGAGCCATATTCCAAAGTACCAACGACTTGCTGTAATTGCGCAGAATCTGAATCCCCGTTCTCATCACATTCGAGAAGGCTTGTTCAAATGGCGGGATCCACTCCCCTCCTGAGCCTTCGGTGAAGTGCACTTCTTTGCCAGCAAAGGCTTCGTATACCTTCGTTTGAGCTGATGCATCGCCACCGTACCAGTGCCAGGCTACGCCGTCCACTGCCTCTCCCACTTGTTCCAGCACAGTAAGTGGATAGTCCGGTTGATCCCAGTTGTGATCGTAACAGAGAATTTTGGTTTGAATATCGTTACGAACAAAGGCTGGTTTGAGATGGTTTTTGATAAAATCCGCTTGCGCTTCGGCTTGCATCAACATACCGGGATAATGCCCTGGTTCATAAAGCGCCTCATTCTGTGGTGTGATGGCATGGATCGGTAATCCATGCTCTCTATACCCTTGAATGTATTTCACGAAATATTCGGCATAAACAGGATACCATTCCGTATTCAATTGTCCGGTAATCATCGATCCGCTCGTTTTCATCCAGCCGGGAGCACTCCATGGTGAAGCAAACAGTTTCAGTTCAGGATTCAATGCTAACGCCTTTTGCGTTAACGGAATAACGTCCTCTTCATCATGCATAATACTGAACCGGGTTAATTCTGGATCTGTCTGCTGTTCTGGCATATCGTTATAACTGTATACCGTTCTCGCATAGTCCGAAGCGCCCATCGGATTACGTATGACCGAGAGCCCAATACCTTTCTCAGGATGGAACAGCCGGGTCATAACCTCTTCCCGCTGCTCCTCACTCAAGATCTGGTTGATCAAATAGGCAGATGAATCCGTAAAAGAAGCACCAAATCCGTCCATCTCCTGATACGTTAGCTGATCATTCAGATGGATGGTGGTTGTCTCCAGTTCAGGGGCAAGAGGTTGCCATTGATCCGAGGACACGGATACAAATAATTCATCTTCTCCTGTGGATTTGTACATTTTGAATGTAGTCATAAGATTCTCCTTCATATTTCATATTTCATTTTTCTATTATTGAATACCTAGTTTCTCTTTGTTCAATTTCATCTTTTCACTTCGTACCTTCACAATCTCTTCCCAGCGGTTTTCACCCAAAAATGACTTGTAAGCAGCCAATGCATTGTCATACGACGCATCATCCTTGGACCGCACCATGCTCACCAGTGTCGTATTCCATTTCGTATTGATTGCTGACAACGCACGAGCTTCAGGAGTACTTTGGTCCGGACTAATGTTTTCCAGAATAAAGTGTGGTTTCAGCTTGCCTTTGCCCCACTCCTGCATCTGTTTAATCGCTTCCGGAAAAGCATCTGCACTGAGTGCTTTGTGACGATCATGGCCGAAGAACATAAACTCACCCATCCGATAATCCTTTTTGAATTGATCTGCGTTATTCAGTTGCATGTCTTTCACTGCTGGCAGTAATTCGACACTACCGTCGGCTTTGGTTTGGAAGGTCTCCCCTTCGATCCCGTAATTCATAAGTGTCTGTCCTTCTTCACTGAGTAAATATGTGAAAATTTGAATCGCCTTGGCCGGATCTTTACAATCCTTGGAGATGTAATTGATCATCCATCCGGTTATCCCGGATTGATTCAATGTCGGGGCATTGCCTTTGGTGCTCTGCGGACCATCAATTGCAATATATTCTTTGCCCGGGTTGGCACTCATGTATATTTGCAGGTTTCCTCCTTGTTGAGGTGTACCGTCAAGCAGCATGGTCGCGTATTTACCAGACTTTACTTTTTCCTCAAAAGCCGTTCCATCATCAGCAAAACTGTCATCACTGATATTGCCATCTCTGTACACGGTGTTCAATGTCTTCAACCACGTGAGGTAATCTTCATCCAGATTACGATCGTAGAATTCTCCCGATTCGGTCTCCAGCGGGACGCCGATGAAATCTTGCAATGTATCCCCGAGTGAACCTGTTCCTTCACCAATGGAGTTGAATCCAAACGGAATCAGCGCAGGAAACTCCTGCTTAATTCGTTTCATCACACTCTGGAATTCCTCTGGCGTTCCAATGACCGGACTACCCAAAGCTTCGTACACATCCTTACGAATGATAAATGCCGTTTTGGCAGGAATGTTACCGCTATCATAATCCTCCTGTGTATTGGAATAGTTCGGATAACCATAGGTTTTGCCATCCGCCAATTGGAACCAGTTCAATGTATCGGCAGCCGCAACTTTATTAAAATAAGGATCATATTTCTCCGCCAGATCGTTCAGCGGCATAGCCCAGGTAGCGGCTTTTTGTACCACTGGAGAATTGGAGTCAAATACCGTTAGCAGGTCAGGCATATCTCCGCCGGCGAAAAAGGTATTTAACTTGGTATCATCACCCGTGATGAATTTAATATTGATGTTCAGATCCTCTTTAATTTTCTTCGTGACAATGTCCTTGCCAAAATCGGTGTTCCACCAGTCCGCATTGACGTACCACGTCAGGTCTGTAGCTTCTTCCTTTTTATCCAACTGCCAAGCCGGCTTTTCCGGGTCAACCGTGTACCGATCTTCAATGGATACCCAATTCCCTTCACTGGAGCCCCCAGATCCACCGCTACAACCCGTTATCATAATCACTGCTGCAAGTAATGTCGCGAACAATGTAATCCCTTTTTTTCCTGATGCCTTGTTCAACTTCAACATGTTTTTGTTCCTCCTCATATTGGGGTATTTGTTTCTTCTATTCCTTGACCGCACCGAGCATCATTCCCGAGATAAAGTATCTCTGAACGATGGGATAGATCAGTACGATCGGGAGTGTTGTAATGACAATCGTGGCCAACTGCACGCCTTTGGTCGTTGTTTCGATCACAGCCGAACCCCCAACATTTTGCATGGATTGGGTCTGGGACTGAACGATAATCTCATACAGCATCATCTGAAGTGGATACAGTGACTGATCGGTAATGTATAACTTGGTTGTCATGAAGTCGTTCCATTGCCCCACCCCATTAAATAGCGCAATTGTAGCCATGGCAGGCATGGAGAGTGGAATGAATATTTTCAAAAAAATATGCCAATCCCCTGCGCCGTCAATCTTAGCCGACTCCTCCAGAGAATCCGGGACATTTCGGAAGAAATTCATCAGAATCACGACATCATAGAAACTGAATAACGCCGGAATAATGTATACCCAGAAGCTGTTTAACAATCCAAGGGTTTTGATTAATAGGTATGTCGGGATCATGCCGCCCGAGAAGAACATTGTAATGACACCCATGGCAACATATAATTTACGGCCTCTTATGTACTTTTTGCTCAGACCGTAACCAACCATGGCACAGAAGAACACATGTGTAACAACACCTATCGTTGTTTTGGACACCGATATGAAGAAAGCCTGCCATATGCCCTGATCGTTGAATACTGCTCTGTAATTCTCTAGCGAGAATTCCGGTGACCAGAAGATGAATCCACCTTCCGCCAACGCTTTGCCTGAGCTAAAGGAAGAGATAATGACATTCCAGAGCGGAACCAAAATAACGATCGTACAGATGATTAACAAAATCATATTTAAGGTATCAAAGATCCGACTATCGAGATCTTCTTTTGCCACCTTTCCATTCACGCGGGATGCCTCCTTCTACAACACAGATTGATTATCATTTAATTTGCTGGTAATTTTGTTCGCCGTGACGAGCAGAATGACAGATATGATTGAGACACCCAAGCCAACGGCCGTGGCATATGAAAAGTCACCCTGAGACATCCCCATACGATACACGTATGAATTGATGACTTCCGCTTTATCGCGGTTTTGGGAGTTCATGAGAACCAGAGTCTGATCCAGATTCGACCCTAATAAACCGCTTACAGTTAGAATCAGATTGAGGCTGATAATGGAGCGCATATTAGGTAATGTGATATTCCATATCTGTCTGATACGGCTTGCACCATCGATTTTGGCAGCTTCATAATACGTAGGGTCTATCTTCGCCATAATCGCCAGATACAGAATCGTTCCCCAGCCTGCCTCTTTCCAAATATCCGATAAGGTAGCAATCCACCAATACTTGCCTGCATCCAGCAAAATGTTCTGCGGTTGCGATATCACTCCAAGACTAAGCAACAACTGGTTAAATAAGCCCGTTGTTGAAAACCAGGTGATCAGCATTCCCCCGAGTACGATCCAGGACAAAAAGTGGGGTAAATATGAAACCGTTTGCACAAACTTTTTGAAGCGTCCGCTGTTTAACTCATAGATCATGATCGCAAGAATAATCGGAATGACAAAGCCGATCCCCAGTTTCAAAAAGCTGATCCCCAGTGTATTCACAACTGCATCCCAGAAATATTTGTCAGACAAAATGATTCTGAAGTTATCCAGTCCTACCCATGGAGCCGTAGCAAGCGTATCAATGACCGTGTAATTTTTGAAGGCAATCGTCAATCCGTAGATCGGGATATAACAGAAAATAATCATAAATATAATGCCAGGGATAATCATGGATTGAATCTCCCATTGTCTTCGATAATCCACTATGAATTCTTTGATCCGTTGCCCGATGGGCTTCTTTCCGTTAGGACCGATCGTTTGTTTACCGGTTGAAGTTTCTACGGCTAATTTATCCACGTTTTTGTTCTCCCCTCCGCCTTACGTTTATTATAAAAACGTTTTTATTTTTCGCCATAAAAACCCCCTTTGTTTGTATTTATGTAAAAAAAGACCGGAGAAGCAGCTGAGTCAACTTATGTACGATAGTCTTTCCGGTCGATCTTCACATGACTTGAACCTCTAACCACCAGTTCACCCGCCAATTTTTGCGCTGCCCCTTGTTCTTTCTCCTTGATCATGCCTACCAGTTGATTGATGGCCAGGATACCCTGTCTTGCAATCTGATTTCTTACCGTTGTGAGCGGTGGAGAAAAATACTGTGCGATATCAATATCATCGAAACCTACGACACTAACATCCTGAGGCACTTCAAAGCCCTCGGACTTCAACGCATGCATACAGCCAATTGCACTCAAGTCATTCCCTGCAAGAAATGCATCCGGCCGCTTGCCGGGATGCAAATGAAGAAAAGATTTTATAGCACTATATGTGCTATCCTCTTCAAAATACCCCTGTATAATGTAATCTTCATCGATTGGAAGCTGGTATTCATGCAGAGCAGCCAGATAGCCATCTCTACGTTGCACACTATCGAACATCGTGTCCACACCGGAAATATACGCAATTTTCTTGTGCCCCAGCCCAATCAAATACTTGGTTGCTTCGTAAGCTGCCACATACGAGTCAAAAATGACACTTCCCATCGTATCGCTCTGATAGACCCGATCCAGAAAAACAGCCTTGATCTTGTCTTTCTCCATGGCGATAATATCTTGCTCATCGATCCGAAGCTCTTCGTATATAATGACACCATCCACCCGCCGACCCAGAATATTACTCATAATAACGTGTTTATCCTTGGTCACAAATACATTCAAACCATACCCAAGACGATCACATTCGCGAGACATCGATTCAACCAGCTTATAGAAATACGGGCCCGATACACTTGTAGTGAAAAAACCGAGCATTTTGGTTTGGCCGGACTTCAAAAGCTTGCCATTCAGGTTGGGCACATAATTCAATCGCTCTGCCACCTTGAGGACATGTGATTTCGTCTCCGGGTTTAAGACATCTACACCATTTAAAGCGTTGGAGACGGTAGATATGGATACGCCAGCTTCCCTTGCTACATCTTTAATCGTTATTTTTGCCATAATTTTTGTTCCTTTGCTATAAAAACGTTTTTATAATGTTTAAATTATCATAAAACCGTTTTCATGGCAACACTTTAATTTTCGAGCACAAAAAACGGCTCACGTATGAGCCGCCGTTCCTGAAGCTTTCGCTTTCTATTCCCCATCCTGGTTATACATGGAGTAAATCTGTTGCAGCTGCTCTTCCAGACGTTCCAAGCGCACAAAACGATCCGCTCGAATATATTCCTTCTGCTCCACAATCATGATCATTGTTGGAACGGTAAAAATAAGAAACCTGGAAGCGACTTCTTCCACTACGTTAGCATCAATGTGCCCCAAATATATGGATGGATAAGGTTCAAGCAACGCCCTGATCTTGGGAAGTAAAGCGTGACATACATTGCACTCCGGACGAGATACATACAAAAAAACGAATTCATGTTGCTGAATAGCCTCTTCAACCATTTCTATGGATGTTAATTCATGAATATCTTTCACAGAAACTCAACCCTTTCCATCATTCAATGGCTTTCTTAGTTAAAATTTTTTCTTTTCAAGTATAGCCTATGTGCGTTACAATTAAATGGAATATATCCCCATAAGAAAGAGGTTATGGTATGAAAAAATCATTCTTATTTCTGTTCACTGCCCTAGTTGTTGTTACTTCCTTCTCGGCCTATGCACCTGTGTCCAATGCCTCTGGCGATGTTGGAGTCAGCCTGTTGTCCGATCGTCAAACAGGTGTAGTGAAATAAAACTCGATAGAACTCAGCAGGTGACCTCTTCGGATAACATCCGTACTGGGTCGCCTGCTTTGATTTGTATTCTATTGATTTTGCCTCTTTTATTACATATTAATTCCAATCTCTCTTTCGAAGATAAGATTCAAATACAAAAGTTCCAAATGGCAGAAGACCGGCCACTCCACCCATCAGCCAGCGCGTAATCTTCCACTTTTTGACCACAGCCAGATGCACTAGCGCAATAAGGTACAAAGGAAACAAAATACCATGAATCATGCCCATTACGGCTACAGGGGAAGAGATATCTGCAAAATATTTCAGAGGCATAGCAATAAAAATTAATAGAAGTAATGACACACCCTCCCATATGCCCGCAATTCTGAATCGGCCTGTCACTGTTTTCATAAGGTCCATTCTCACCTTTCCCGCTAATCGTTTGTGAAATATGTAACTTGTAACATGATACGAAAACTTCACGCCACATCTCCGTACAGATATGTTGTTCTGAAGCTTATCCTCAGTATAACGTATGAGGTTAATCCGAAAATGCTTCAAATTTGAATAATTATTGAATCCACAAAACCCGATTCCCACATCAGGTTCAGGTCTTACGGATTCAAGTTGTCTCACGCTCAATCAGCTGGTATGTCAGCTTCTCGGTTTTCAGCTCTGTTTTACCCAATACAGCCCATAATTGGTGAAATGCTTGGGTGGCTTGCTCTGCGATCGGATTGTGTATGGTCGTGATTCCGAGAACACGGGAAAGCTCAATATCATCAAACCCCACAATGGCGAGTTGTTCCGGTACCTGGATATTTTGTCTCCGTGCTTCACTCAGAATGCCGATGGCTGCATAATCATTCGAACATAATACAGCTTGTGGAAGTTCTGGCCCCTCTGCCATTCTGCACATCGCTTCTTCGCCATCTGTGGAGCTGAATACAGAATATTGATACGCTTCAGACCACACAGGTAACCCTTTGCTCTTCATATAAGCTTCATAAGCTTCACGGCGGCTCTGGGTATTCAAACTTTCAGCCCTGCCAAATGCATTTGCAATTCGAGTGTATCCTCTCGAAACCAGATGCTCCAGAGCTAACGTATACCCTTCTGCCTGATCCATCGCGACAGACGGAATCTCGTCATTCCCCATTCGCTGCCAGGAGACAATGGGACCATACTCACAATATGCTCTCAACTTGCGAGGGTCATTGACACAAGCGATAATCACCAGCCCATCGACTCGTTTACTGCGCAGATCTTCGAACGCTTGCAATTCAATCTCCGGATCTCCACGGGATGTATAGATAATTGTCTGAAATCCAAAATCCATAGCTGTATCAATGAATTGATTCATGAATGTAAGAATGATTTCTCCTGTGGTAGAGGTCACAATTCCAATCTGCTTCGTTTGCCCTGTTGATAACGATATCGCATTTCGGTTGGGAATATAATTCAACTGTTTCATAATATCCGTGATGATCTGCCTTGCTTCATCACTAACATGCGGAGAATGATTAATCACGCGTGACACTGTCGCTTTTGAGTAACCGGACCGCTTCATAATTTCATCAAACTTGGACATCGGAGACTCCTTTCTTGCTAACGAACGATATAAGTTCAACCAAGATTATTTAGAATAATAGTATGCCTCAGATTAGGATCAAAAGTAAAACTTGACGTGTAACCCGTTACAACGTTTAAGCTTTTTTATGTCATACATGGATCACCTTAAAGTGCGTGTTGAAAAAGATCAGTTTTCAGTACCGAGAAGATGGGATGAAGATAGAAATGGAGTAGCAGAGCGTAGGGAAAACTACGTGAGCAACGGACATTTCGGCTGAATTCCATATTCGATGCTGATGATGCCGTTAGGCATCTTTTGTAATCAAAAGCGGGCTTTTTGAACAACCTCTTAAATAAAATTTGATGAATGGAGCGATACAGATGAGCAACTCTCAAAATCAAACTTATCAATTCCCGGAAAATTTCCTGTGGGGTGGCGCAATTGCAGCCAATCAGGCTGAAGGTGCATACAATCAAGGTGGCAAAGGATTATCTACTCAGGATGTAGCTCCCAAAGGCATCATGGGCCCGATCACGGAAGAACCAACCGAAGATAACATGAAACTGATCGGTATCGATCTGTATCATCGTTACAAGGAAGATGTAAAACTGTTTGCAGAGATGGGCTTCAAAGTATTCCGTACTTCCATCGCCTGGTCCCGGATTTTCCCAAAAGGGGACGAGCTGGAACCGAATGAAGAAGGTCTGCAGTTCTACGACGATCTATTTGACGAGTGTCACAAATACGGGATCGAACCACTCGTAACGTTATCCCACTATGAGACACCTCTTCACTTGTCTAAAGAATACGACGGCTGGGTTAACCGGAAAATGGTTGGATTCTACGAGCGTTATGCAACCACTGTCTTCAACCGTTACAAAAACAAAGTAAAATACTGGCTTACCTTTAACGAAATCAATTCGATTCTGGAAGCTCCCTTCATGAGTGGAGGCATCTACACGCCAAAGCAGAAGCTCAGCAAGCAAGATCTGTATCAGGCAATCCATCATGAATTTGTAGCGAGTGCTTCTGCTGTGAAACTCTGTCATGAGATTATTCCTACGGCACAGATTGGTTGTATGATGCTCAGTATGCCTACCTACCCGCTGACACCGAACCCAGACGATATGATTAAAGTCATGGAATTCGAACACAGCAACTATTTCTTCGGTGATGTGCATGTAAGAGGCCGCTACCCTGGTTATATGAAACGTTACTTCCGGGAGAATGGAATCGAGATTCATATGGAACCTGGCGACGAGGAAATGTTGCTTCATACGGTAGACTTTATCTCTTTCAGTTATTACATGAGTATCTGTCAGACGGCAGACCCGGAGAAACAAATCGCAGGTGAAGGTAACCTGCTTGGCGGCGTACCTAACCCTTATCTACCAGCAAGTGAATGGGGATGGCAGATTGACCCGCAAGGTTTACGTTATGTGCTTAACATGTTCTATGACCGTTATCAGAAACCACTGTTTATTGTAGAGAATGGTCTTGGCGCTGTCGATGAGTTAATCACGGGTGCTGACGGTGAGAAAACAGTCGAAGATGATTACCGAATCCAGTATCTGAATGATCATCTGGTTCAGGTTGGCGAAGCCATTGAAGATGGCGTTGAAATTATGGGTTATACATCATGGGGTTGCATTGATGTGGTCAGTGCGTCTTCTGCTCAGTTGAAAAAACGTTATGGCTACATCTACGTTGATCGTCATGACGATGGTTCAGGAACACTCGAACGTTACCGTAAAAAATCCTTCCATTGGTACAAAGAAGTAATCAGCAGTAACGGGAAAAGTTTGCAGCGATAAAGTTTCTCAAGCAAATGTTTTAGCAAATGTAACAGATATATCCGTCTATCCCCCAACAAATTACGTGAAAAAGTGTCGGTTATACGATACCTTGGCATGTTTACTGTCTGGGGGGTGCTATTATAAATGCCCGATGTTAAACGATAAACATCGGGCATTCTCATTAGCTGTTATCCTATTCTTTACTATATATGTTCTTCACTACATCCTGCTGTACTTTGTTTTGTCTTCTTCGGTTATCTCGCGAATGACCCTGCAAGGGTTGCCCGCTGCAATCACCCCAGACGGTATACTCTTGGTCACTACGCTCCCTGCTCCAATGATCGTATTGTCTCCGATGGTAACTCCGGCAAGAACGGTCACACCGCCACCGATCCACACATTATTCCCTACCGTGATGGGTCCAACAATCTCCAGACCTTCATTGCGCTGCTCTACATCAAAAGGGTGGCCAGCAGTATAAAAACCACAATTTGGAGCAATAAAAACGTTATCTCCAAAACTGATTTTGCCTCCATCCAACATGACAATATTATGATTGCTATAGAAGTTCTCACCAATTTCAATATTATAACCATAATCACATACAAAGGGCTGTTCAATCAGGAAACGATCAGTCGTTTTCCCGAGCAGTTTCTTAATTAACGCTTCTCGTTCATGGATCTTGCCTGGATGGAGCTGGTTATAATCGTAACAAAGTCCTTTGGCATACAAACGCTCTTCAATCAACTCTTTATCATAATTGGCATTATATAAGAGCCCTAATTGAGATTTTTCTTTTTCAGTCATCATATCCTGGCACTTCCCACCTTCTATCTATACATTTGTTAAAGCTCTATCTCTCTAATGATTCTGGTCTGGATTGCCGCCCACGATCATATTATCCGGAACATCCTTCGTAACCACAGCGCCTGAAGCAATAACAACGTTATCCCCTATGCTAACACCCGGATTTATGACGGCTCTTCCCCCTATCCAGACATTATTCCCTATCGTGACTGGCTTGCCATACTCTGCTCCCGTATTGCGTTCATGCGGATGGAGTGGATGAGTAGCTGTATAGATATGTACATCTGGCCCCATTAAACAATAGTCTCCAATACGAACTTCACACACATCTAATATCGTACAATTAAAGTTGGCATAAAAATGATTGCCCACATGAATGTTATATCCATAATCCACATGAATATTAGGTTCCATACCCAGATGTTCACCTGTAGATCCAAACAGTTCCTTCAGTAACTTGGTTCTAAGCTCTCCGTCCGTTTCTGTCGTTTGATTGAATGTGCGCGTCATTCTGCGTGCATATTCTCGATCCTTAGACAATTCGAGATCAGAAGCCATGTACAGCTCGCCATCCAGCATTTTTTGTTTTTCCGTCTTTGTGGTCATGATCACTGCTCCCTTGGTACACATCATATAATTCAACATTAGATAATACTTTTTAAAACTATTTTAATTATATAGATTACGATGAATAAAACAAGTCTTGCTTGATATAAAACAGTATATTCTACTCACGCACAATCTCGTAAGGTAGCCAAAAACCTCTACACCCCATTGACTAGGGGATTGCAGAGGTTCAAATTTTTTGTCTAAGTTCTTTATTTTATGCAACCGCCTGAATGGTTTTTTCCTTCACGCTAATGGCGTAGATGGCAGACACCAAACCAAGCAAAATGAGTACAGAGCCGACCCATCCGGTGTGCAGAATCGATGAATGATCGATCACCATGCCACCGATATAGGTACCGAGTGCGATACCAGCATGTGCTATACCGGAATTGGTGCTGATTAGTGTTTCAGCTGTTTCCGGCGACGTTTTGATAATCAGACTATTCTGTACAGGTGTAACCGTCCAGCTCAGTGCACTCCAGATGCTTAACAATATCAAGAAGGCAATCAAAGGCAATTGAACACTAAACGGGATGATAGCCATACTCACGATAAAGGGAATTAGAACAATGACAATCGCTTTAGCAGGATGCAGACGATCCGATAACATGCCCCCAATGCCTCCACCTGCAACAGCAGCGATCCCAAACATCATATAGATAAAGGTAACCATCGTTGCGCTGGCACCCAGGGTTTCTTGCAGAAATGGTGTGAAATACGCATATAAAGTCAAATGACCCGCAAGTACAAGCAAAGTCGTCGCATGGATTGCCAACATTTTCGGATTCCACAGCGCTGTAAGCTGTTTCTTCAGGGATACAGCAGGAATCGGCTGCACTCGATCCATCGCAATCCAGATAGCTACCATAACCACTGCGGTCAGTATGGCAATCAACATAAACACTTCACGCCAGCCAGCCAAGTTCCCTACAAAAATACCGAGTGGTACACCAAGGATAAGTGAGGCACTGCCTCCCATGGTAATGGTCCCCACCGCGCGTCCTTTATACTGTGGTTCCACAATGCGCGCTGCAAGCGTCAGGGAGAGCACAAAAATAAGTGAACCCGTCGCGGCTCCGAGAGCTCTACCCGCCATCAGCATGTAGAAGCTGGTGCTGAACGCAGAGATGAGATTACTGATCAGAAATACAAATAGCGTACACATATATACCTTTTTACGCTCGAATCTAGCCGTCATATTTAATAAAATCGGCGCAGATAACGCATAGACAAGTGAGAAAATAGAAATTAAATATCCGGCCTTAGCCAGGGATAGATGAAGATCCGTAGCAATCAGGTCCAGAATGCCGCCCAAGATCAATTCAACGGTTCCGACCACAAATGCTGCGATAGCAAGCACATATACTTTCTTATTCATGTTGAATCCTCCTCAAAAGTTACAACTACGATAGTAACTCATAGGAATGAAAGTTTCAATAGTTATTTTCATTGTTTTTTCAAATAAAGTTATAACAAAAAAAACTATTCTCTTGGAGAATAGTTTAATAGATCAACCTGGTGAGCAATCGCTCGATTTCAGCATCCTGCAACAGTTGGTCACCATATTTTTTTGTAATTTGAGTAAGGGCAACATCATGGTAGAAATAATCAGTCATAGCTTTAACAATCGGTTTGGACATCGTCTTGATGGCTCGCCATGAATCGTGTTCCACACCGGCAAACAACAGATAAGCATGATCCACAATGAGCAGTTGGGATGGCTCCGGCGCGTCAAGTAATGGAATCAACGAGTATTTACGCGTTAAGGAGGTCTCCATTCCCCCTACGGCTAACACTTCAACGTACACTCCCTGCTTTTCCTTCTGCTCCAGCAGTTCACGATATTTTTCCATTCGCTCATTCCATGCCAGGAAAAGAATTGATGATTCCGCTTCTTCGATAAGTTGTTCAATGTTTGATCCAATGGATGATTCATCTTTTAACGTCCAGATATGTTCATCCGTGAATGTACGTTTGATTTTGTAACTCTTCAGTTCCTCGATATCTTTATCAAAATCTGCCTTGATCTTATGAATAACGGACTGAATATCCACGGCCATATATAATTTTTTCTTTCCATCCATCGTGGTCAGCACCGTTCCCTTGTCGATCAATCGATTAAGCACTTCATATATTTTGGCTTTGGGAACGTTCGAGTAATTAACAATGGATGTGGCATCAAGCGGTTCATCTTGTGCAAATATAGCCTCGTATACCTGGCTCTCATATTGTGTAAAACCGAATTTCTGCAACATATTTGGATCGGCGCATCCCTTCTTATTATGTCTGGTCTATCTAGTTTAGACGGCTATACTTCCCATGTCCAGTATGTCCCACCTAACGTGGGATTGTTTGAATCAAAATTAAATTAAGCGATGTCCCCAAAATAAAATCACTTTCCAGTGGTTATATTAAGAATCGGATACCCATTTTGCTTGTGGAAGGAGCTGTAATTTTTAATGGAAAGCACGCAAGATTTTGTGAAGAAAGTTAATGAAAATGCCGAAAAAGCGCGTCACAATAAAAACAATGGCAAGGGAACACCTGGAGACAAGTTGCCATCGAAACAGCATTCTACGAATAAGTAGAGTCTATTTATTGAACAGCATGACTTCTGTCTAGCACCTTTTCCTCTACTTTTCATCTACTATTAAGAACCTTTAATAGAAAAGAGATGATTAGTATGGCTCGTGTCAATGCTGTTCGACAACCGGATCTGGTGTTAATCTATTGGTCCAGAAATCCGCTCGTGCCTGGTTCTGCGCGCAGAATTCAAAGCGTACGTGTGATTGGAAACACCGCTCCGTGTACATTTACCTTAGTTCCCGGGGCATTATTGATCAATGCATTAAACTGTTTGTTGGACAACGATATTGGATTCAAAGTGGTATACCGCCAGAAAACATCAGCCATCAGTGGAGTTCTGTTATTGAAACGCAGATAATCAGACCCGAAAAAAATGGTGCTCCCTTTAGGAGAGCACCATTTTCTCATTTTTCATTCTTGGATTATATCCATTAATCCTTTATTGATTAGCAGCGATTGTTTCATTCACTTCCTGTGTAATCTCATCACCGCCGAGTTTCTTCCAATTGGCAACAAAGTTATCGAACTCGTCAATCGACAGGTTACCATAGATGATTTTCAGGAACGTCTCGGCTCTCAATTTATCCAGCGTAGCTTGCTTGGTATTCATTGTTCTCGTTGGTGCATAGATGAATTCATTCATGACAATCAGGTCATTATCCCGATAATATTTAATCACACCTTGCGAACTCTCTGGGCCAAATATCCGCTCCATATGCCACTTGTCGAGATTACCATTCCGATAATCCATAATATCATCATAGAACAGCTTCGCTTCGAGTTCCAATCCGGACGTATCTCCTGTTTGAAGCGCCTGCTCCACTTCGTCCTGCGCCTTCACATTTTTGTTGGCTGGCAGGTTAGAAACCGTCGCATTATGAAAACCAAGACCTGTCAGTCCATTTAAGTAAGCAGCCCGTTCTTCCTTCGCAGACTCACCAAACATTTTTTCAGCCTGGAAATTGAGCAATTTAATTAACGCTTCCGGATGCTCGTAACCTTTGCGAACAGCAAATATGCCGCCCAGACTAAGATGGTTCTGTGTTTTTGCTGGCTGATCATCAATCGATTGAACCGGGTAAGGCATCCAGTCGATGTTCTTGTCTTTCTTAATCATACTGCTAACCTGGAAAGGTGCCCATTGTGGCAGGAAGAACATGCCTGACTTGCCAGCATTCACATCCTCCATCATTTTAGCAAAATCTTTAACGCCAAATTCGGGATCAAGAACACCCTTCTGATACAGAGTCTGGAGCTCACGCAATCCTTCTTTCACTTCCGGTTGGATCGTTCCATTCACGACTTGACCTGAAGCATCCTTAATCCAGGTTTCGAGATAACCATGATAGCCGAGCAAGAACGCGTTGATAGGTAAATCCTTGTTTAAGGCAATGCCGTACGTATCATCTTTGCCATTTCCGTCTGGATCTTCGAAGGTAAAGGCTTCCGCAATCTGGATGACATCCTGCATGGTTTTAGGTGCCTCAAGCCCAACCTTTTTCAGCCAATCCTGACGAATCCAGATCATATCCGAGGAATCCAACGAACCTGGGAAGCTAACCATGGCGTATATTTTTCCATCCTTGGTTACCGGCTTCAAACCTGCTCCATCTTCAGCAGACATGAACTCCTTCACCAGTTCGGATGCATACTTGTCATATACTTCGGTCAGATCCTCCAGCATTCCCGCTTCATGCAGTTGTTCGAATTGCACAGCGCTCACTTTCAGTACATCCGGCAGATCACCACTCGCGAGCGTAACATTCATCTTATCGTTATAATTGGCATCCGGAACAATCCATTCGTACGATACATCAATACCGAGTTCATCCTTATACCCTCTGGTCCAGATGTTATTGGCGTGTGTATCTCCTTCGGCTAGCGATTCTTTCCCCGTTTCATTCATGGTAGAAGTTAATTTAATGGGTGGGTCGTATTTCGTAAGTGGTCCTCCCGCATCCTGCTGTGTGTTTGGCTCAGCTTCATTCTCGGCACTTCCCGCACCGGACGAACAGGCTGCAAGTGTGGTGGCTAGTACTATGGTTAATGTTAATAATGAGAACTTCTTGAATGATATATTCATGCGAATCCCCCTTTTTTCTCCTCCCGTGAGGTATAATTTTATATTACAAAGGAAGCGCTATCACTTCGAGTGTACCCCGTTTACATCTAGTATCTTTGATTTACCCTTTGAGAAATCCTCTAACTTTTCTGATCCCGATACTCTTGAGGGGTGCAGCCTGTCGCTTTTTTGAAGAAACGATAAAAATAATGCTGATCGCTAAACCCAACCCTCGCAGATATTTCATGCATCTTACAGGTCGAACCCAGAAGCAACTCTTTGCTTCGCTCCACTCTAAGGTCATGGATGTAGTCGGATATGCCTTTGCCTGTAATCCGTTTGTACCAACGTGACAGATAAGAAGGGTTAAGAGAGACTTCCTGTGCGATCCGTGTGAGTGAGAGGTCGTCCTCCAGATGGTGCTTGATATAATGATGGATCGTGATCAGAATCTGTGATTGGTCATTCAGACGAGCATTGCTTCGTTTGGAGATCATCCATTCGTATGCAGATTGATAAAAGATAACCAGTTCGGACCATGCGGTATGGATGTCAAAATGCAGCATTCGGGACAGCGCTATCTCTTCCATTGCCGATTCATACAGCCCTAATTCGTGCAGGACTTCAATGAACACATTGGCTGCGCCAGTATAGGTTTTCATTCGAAAGAACGGATCTTGAAGTCCTTTCTTCGCAGCCTCGGTCCATTTATGGAAGGACTCCATCCACTCCCGGTCACCTGCTGTTATTCGCTGTTTGATGTGCTCCAGATGCAGAACTACGACACCCTGTTGATTCATCATGCTAGGAGTGTAAGGCAATTTATCCTGGATTTTGACACGCAACAGCTTCTCCATCCCCAGCCCCGGACTCTCATGAATCGATAGACGCAACTGCGCAATAGCCTGATTAACCCTGTTCCATTCTACCGCCTGCTCACTAACCATGATGGATACGGACAGGTTCAAACAGTCCGCACAGGATTGCTGCACAGACTCCAGTGTGCCATAGACAAAACGAAGAGTTTGTTGCCAGTTATCCAGCTGACTTCCTCGCCCCCCTTCAGTATTAGATACGTGTGGCGGATGCACCCCCTGCGATTGAATAAAGCAAGCGATGACCTGAGTGTCCAGATCAATTGCCTTCACCTTGGCCTTGTCCTGCAGCAGTTCCTCTGCAACATTGGCAACGGCATAGCGGATTAAGCTGCGATCGGCCTGGGACTGATAGTTGTTCCATTCTTCTACCCGGATGATTACTGGAATAACGAGTTGATCGGATTCGAAAGGTAGCTGTACAGCATCAAGTTCTTCCTGAAGTGAAATGATATCATGGCTTTCCGTTCGCTTAAGCACATCCAGCAGCAATTGACGCTGTAACTGGGGCAGCGCTCGTGGCAATTTACTCCGAAACCATGCAGCTTGGTAGCGAAAATCATTCTCTTCGGAGATTTGTGTTAATGCCCGTTCTACCGCAGCCCGAATGTGATTCATGCCCTCTGTCTTTAACAGGTAATCAACAACGCAAGGATTCCGAATAGCTTGGTGTGCATAATCAAATTCGTTATGACCTGTCAGCAAGAGGACTTTGCATCGTGGCCATCGATCCATAATCTGTTCAATTAATTCCATGCCGTCCATGCCAGGCATACAGATATCACTGAGTACAATATCAACCTTTACCAAGTTCAGCCAATCGATAGCTTCATAGGCCGAGTATGCCTTGATTATCTCCATGTCCTGAAGATTTGCTTTTTGAAAAAACGCATACAGTCCGTCCAGAATAACGGGTTCATCATCTACTATGAGCATTCTCTGCATGACGTTACTCCCCCTCCCATGGAATCTTCACTATAATGCACAACCCACCGAGCTCACTTCGCTGCGCTGTAAGACCATAACCAGCCCCGAATTTGATTCTTAATCGCTGATTCACATTGATGAGCCCGGTTATCTCTTCGTTTCCATGTTTCCGCTCTGTTTCCTCAAATGCAGATTGCAGATAATTCAATGTTTCATCACTTAACTGATCCCCATCATCCTCAATGCGAATGGACAGATTGTCCAGGCCCTTTTGGTACGAGAACTGTAGGATACCTCCTTCGCTGCGTTTGGCTAGTGCATGCTCAAACACATTCTCTACGATCGGCTGAATCATGACTCTGGGAACGGAAATGACTCTGTATCTTGCGTCCAGATCCTCTAATTCCAATTGAATCCTCGAACCAAACCGGATTTTTTGAATCGATGCATAGACCAGCGCATGGTCAATCTCAGCCCCCAACGATACCTCCGTATGAGAATCCCGAGACATATACCTGAAATATTGACCCAGGTAGTCGGTGAATTCCTGAATGAGCTCCACATTCTCCACCTCAGCCATTTGCTTGATGCTGAACAGACTGTTGTATAGAAAGTGAGGTTGAATCTGGGATTGCAGATGTTTGAGTTCCGCCTCACTTGTTCGAATGCGCGCAACATAATTCTCATCGATCAAAATATGTAAGCGTTCTATCATATGGTTGAATCGGGAGTACAAATAGCCGAATTCATCCCTTCTGGATGAAGGAATATATACACTTGTCTGGCCCTGTTCAGCCATTCTAAATCCTCGGATGAGCAACGATAAAGGTTGGTGAATCGATCTATAGATCGAAAAAGAGAAGACAATAATAATTACAACCGACATGAAGGTCACCATCCATAACCATACGTTGTATTGTTCCAGTGGTGCGCTCAGCACATCCTGCGGAATAGTGGCTGTCAGCGTGAACGAATGATCTTTATCGTGTAAAGAATAATAGAGATATGAATCAGATTGGAACTTTGTAACTTGCATGGACTCAGACGGTTCAGGCGGAACTGTTCGAATCGGTTTTACAGGTGCTGCCTGCTCTGAAGAAGAGATGACTACATTATGGTGTTCACCAAAACTCAGTGTAATCTCACTTTCACCCGTTTCCGACAGTTGCTGCAAACGATGTTTCAGTTCTTCAGCAGACAAGCGTATTCCTAATATGAAATTGGGTGGCTCCTCATGGTTCATGTTATACGGATTACTTTTCAGGAAATAGAGAACGTTATTGGAATGCGATAATTCGCCATTCAGATTCCCCATTGTCGCGAGCAGATTCTTCCACTCGGTATCCTCTACATCCCGAATCCCGTCCGCCGCACTGACTCGTTTATGCAGAGCGGGAACGTAATACACAACATCACTAATATAAGGACTCGTCACCATGATCTGACCCAACTTATTGTGAATGTTGTTCAGGCTGGACGTGATTTCATAGCTACTCATAATCGCAGCTCTTGTACTTAGCGTGGACATGGGTTCATCAAATGAAAATTCGGTAACCAGCGCACTCATCCGCTCCAATTCGAATTGCAGATGATTATGGTAGAAGTACAATATGGACTCATGGGCCTTCTCCACCTCTGTCTGCATTTGTTTGGAGCTGAGTTGTGTAATCATAATGCTTATCCCGTACAGGGGCAGAATGACCAGTATAAAAGCAATCATCAGTTTGACGACAATGGATGACTCTCTCCATCTCCCCCAAATGAATCTCAATGTTCCATCTCTCCTCTCCTCTTTCTTCTCACCTCAATAGCAAAAAAAGGAGCCAGAAATCGGCTCCTCAATCGATTGGTTTTCCTCCTACCGATCTTATCCCTTTACACTTCCGACGACAAGCCCATGAACGAAATATCGCTGCAGGAACGGATACACAAGTAGAATCGGAATAACGGACAAAAAGATCTGGGAAGCTTGGGTAGTTCTATCCGATACCTGACTTAAGAGTGTCGCATCCTCCAGCGTCATCATCTCGCTCTGAATCATCGTCACCTGCTGTAACATGGACTGAAGATATGTAGCAAGCGGATAACCTTCCGGACTTTTCATGTAGATCATGCCATCGAACCAGGCGTTCCAGTGTCCCACCATGGCGAACAGCGTGATGGTCGCAATACTGGGAAGTGAAATAGGAAGATAGATGCTGCATAGCGTGCGGAAATGTCCTGCCCCATCCATCCAGGAGGCCTCTTCAAGTTCCTTCGGCAATCCCCGGAAGAAATTAAGCATTAGAAGTACATTAAAGATCGGAACAGCACCCGGCAAAATTAGAGCCCAGATGGAATCCAACAAGCCCGCTTCCTTAACCACCAGGTAACCCGGGATCAATCCTCCACTGAATAACATGGTGAATACGAATATCCAGGCATAGACTGTTCTTGAACGGAATTTGGCAGCCTCTTTGGAGAGCGGATAAGCTACCAGAATTGTGAAGATCAGATTGGTCGTAACCCCCAGAATGACACGTAGCAGGCTCGTGCCGAATGAGTTCAGGAATTGCTGATTTTCCAGAATGTATTGATAGGAGGACAATGTAAAATCCACAGGCCAGAATGTGACGCTCCCCGCTTTGACCGCATCACTTGAACTAAATGAAATCGCTAATATATTCACAATCGGGAACAGGCATAACAAGGCAAGAATCGTCAGGATGACGTAGTTAAACCCTAGGAACCACCGATAGGCTCTTGAAGCGTGGTGCATGACTCTGCCTCCTTTCTAGAATATCCGATAATTCGCGAACCGATAGGCCAAGAAATAACCAAGTCCGATAAAAATGAACGAAACGACAGATTTGATCAGCCCCAACGCTGTGGATACAGAATACTGTGCATCCTGCAATCCGATCCGATAGATCATCGTATCGAGAATATCTCCTGATTCGTATACTAATGGATTATAGAGGTTGAACACTTGATCAAAACCGCCGTTGAGTACATTCCCCAGACTAAGTGTTACCATCAAAATTACGATTGGGCGAATGCCGGGCAGTGTGATATGCCATGTCTGTTTCCATCTTCCCGCTCCATCCATAACAGAGGCCTCGTAGAGTGACTTATCAATATTCGTGAGGGCAGCAAGATAGATAATCGTACCAAATCCGAATTCTTTCCATTGGTCTGTGATGACGAGTATGTATGGAAACCACTCGTTACTGGCCAGGAATTGAATTGGGTCAATTCCGAGGGCTTTTAGCAACATATTAACGATCCCTGTGCTGGGAGATAACACATCCACGATGATTCCCGCCAGAATAACCCAAGAGAAAAAGTGAGGCATATAAATTACAGTCTGAATCGTTCTTTTGAAACCTGTCTTGCGAACCTCGTTGAGTAATAAGGCTACAAGTACCGGAATAACCAAGCCGGACACAATTTTCATCGTTGATATAAACACCGTATTCCATACAACTTGCGAGAAACCGGGCAGATCGAACAGATACCTGAAATTATCCCACCCCACCCAGTTCATGTTTTTGAATCCGGCAATGGGAGAGAAATCCTGAAAGGCAATAGAGAGCCCCGCCATCGGAATGTAACCGAATACAATAATAATCAGCAGTCCGGGTAGAATCATAAGATGAAGCGGAACGTTTCGGATGAATTGTTTGTAGTTGGAACGCATAGCTGACTCCTCCTTCAACGTTTATTATAGGAGCAGCCCTTTCACCGCAACAGTGTGGGCTATTTACTTTAGGTATCTTTTGTTGACTGCTTTCCACAGTTCAATAGCATACCAAAAAAGAAACGAATCAGTTGCAATTCTATTGTTAAGCCATTAGAATGAACTCTTTTGAGATATGCTTATACATAGACATGGTGGAAGGAATTTGCAACTACGATATGAAACCTTACATTCCAGTGTACGTAATGTAATATTTACCATTAGGGTGTAGAGTAAACTGTTATTTATTTTGATTACAATGAGGGATATTATGAAAAAACAATTTATGGTACTTGGTCTTGGACGATTCGGTTCAAGCTTGACACACACACTCATTAAAAATGGGCATGAAGTGCTCGCTGTAGACAAAAGCGAAACTCTTGTTCAGGAGATTTCAACGGTGGCAACCCATGCGGTACAAGCAGATTGCACTGACAAATCAGTCCTTATGGAGCTTGGAGCAAGCAATTTTTCACACGCCATTGTCGCGATTGGCGAAGATCTGCAAGCAAGCATACTGACCACTCTGTTATTGAAAGAACTTAATGTACCCAAAGTAACAGCCAAAGCAAAAAATGATAACCATGGCAGTGTGCTTAGCAAGATTGGTGCGGATCAGATCGTCTATCCTGAACGTGACATGGCCACAAGGCTGGGGAATCAGCTTAGCTCAGACAACATTATTGATTCCATTGAATTGTCTTCAGATTATAATCTGGTTGAAATCAAAGCACCCTTAAGTATGAATCAGAAGACACTTCTGGAACTCAACATTCGGGCAGAATATGGATGTACCGTTATCGCCATCAAAACGGGGAATAACCTGAATATCTCACCCATGGCAGAAGACATAGTCCGTGCGGGAGATATGCTCCTGTTAATAGGCAGTAACGATGACATTCGGAATCTGGAGAGTGACTATGAACCAAAGAAATAAAAGCACACATGGAAACTCGCCGCTAGATAAGATTGAATCCATTGTGAACAAGCTAAAAAATAATATGAGCCCTCCTCAACTGATCATGATCATCTTCTTCACCCTTATCTGGATCGGAGCCATATTGTTAGCACTACCGGTATCTTCCAGTAACGGAAAATCAATCGGGTTAATTGATGCTCTGTTTACAGCTACTTCTGCAATCTGTGTAAACGGGCTTATCGTACTGAATACAGGGAGTGTCTTTTCAACATTCGGACAGGTCATCATCATGATTTTGATTCAGGTTGGTGGACTGGGTTTTATGACACTAGGTGTAATGGTTGCCATTATTCTGGGGAAACGGATTGGTTTGAAACAGAGGCTTCTTATTCAACAAGCCACCAACACCTCCTCTGCTCAAGGTCTGGTTAAATTATCCATGTATATTGTACTTATAGCCTTTGCTTTTGAAGCTCTGGCTACGGTGGTTCTTACATTGCGCTGGCAGAGTGATTTGGGATGGGGACAAGCTTTCTATTACGCCATATTCCATTCCATCTCTGCCTTCAATAATGCGGGTTTCTCTCTTTGGAGTGATAGCCTTACCCCATTTGTTGGTGACCCGATTGTTAATCTCACAGTCATTACGCTCTTTATCATTGGCGGCTTGGGTTACATTGTGGTTGTGGATGTATTCCGCAAACGTTCATGGAGAAAGCTCTCCCTTCATTCAAAAATTGTGTTAATCGGTAGTTTTTCTCTGTACTTGTTTGGATTTCTGACTATTTTTTTACTCGAGAGTTGGAACCCTTCTACGTTTGCTGATTTATCTTACAGTGAACGTATATGGGCTTCTCTGTTTCAGGGTACTGCTCCTCGAAGCTCTGGATTCAATACCATTGACATTGGAAGTATGTTGGCCACATCCCAATTTTTCATTATTATCCTAATGTTCATTGGGGCTTCTTCCGGCGGAACAGGTGGAGGAATTAAAATCAATACTTTTGTGGTCCTTATTCTTGCGACCATACAAACATTTCGGGGCGGCGGACAGATTCATGCTTTTGAGCGTAAAATTGCAGAAGAAACAGTAATGCGTGCACTCGCTGTTGTCTTAAGTTCTCTCGCCTTTGTGCTTGGGATTTCCATTCTGCTATCCATATCCGAAGGCATTCTAGAAAATCATTTTCTGGATGTTCTGTTTGAAGCCACTTCAGCATTTAGCACCACAGGACTCTCGATGGGTCTGACGAGTGAGTTGAGTGTTGCCGGTAAAATTATAGTCTCTATTACGATGTTTGCAGGACGATTGGGACCATTAACTCTGGCTTTTGCACTGGCTCAGAAGAAACGCACATCCAAAATCGGTTATGCAGAGGACCATGTCCTTATTGGTTAACATACCGGACTATGACATGTTAATCCTATTCGTAAATTAATTGATTTTTATGTCAAAACAAGTTCAATAGCAAAAGGCCCCCTTATCGGAGACAACTGATGTCTGCATAAAGGGGCCTTTATTTATATATTTGCTTACTGAAGATCCATAATAAGAACATTTACCGAATGAGCTGACAAATCAACAATCACTGATTCACCATTCAATTTTATCTCCTGTTCTTGGGGAACCACTTTCTCATCATTCTTCTGATTCACATTTGGAATATGCACCAAATGATCTTCTCCGGTAAGCGTGAGCAGTCTGGCTGAAGCTTTCACATTCAGATCCTGAAGGCAAATCCGGGTTGATTTATCCACATCATCTGCATTCACCAGCTTCACATACACATGCCGTGCGTCCTTCGTAACGGAGTGGAATACTTCCCGGTTATAGGCTTCCAGCTTGTAATCCAGAACTTTGCTGGGATGGAGACCATCTGTATACGAGCAGATCAGATTCTTTCCTGTATCCCCACCATAGTTAACCGTAATCCTATAATCGGTCCCATTCTCGATTGGTTCATAATTGGCCGCTCTCAGATTACCTGCTGCTGAACTGGATGAGTAATCTCCCAGTGTATAACCCTCGACCCCTTGTTTGTACACCTTCACGCCTGTTGCGTTCCCGTCGTAACTGATTGCGTACTCAATGACATCCTTGTTCTCAGGTGAGATATCCGTCAATCCCACGCCGATGTAAAAACCATCCTCACCCGAAATTCTCTCCGCCTCAACGTGCACCTTGTAGTTGGTCCATTCGCCATTCAGCAGGTACAGTCCATTTAATCCAGTAGTTTGTGCGCTCAAGATGAGCCCTTTTCCTGCGGTTAACGTGTATCCTTCCGATCCGGGAATCTGGCTCCATGCCTCACTAAGCTCTGTACGTTCCCTGAAATCTTCTTCAAACATCAAGCTGCCATCCACATTGGACGTGACGGTGACTCGTTTCACCACGATGTCTGCATTCCCTGTCGCAATCTCGATGCCGCCACGTGGAATGAGATTCAGCGGTTTGCCTTTGCTATATGTGGAGAACGAAGTCGCAAGGACCTGATCCCCTATATATTTTGCAAAAAGCTGCTGCACATAATAATTCGGTGTGTACCACACCGTTTCATCATCAAACCAAATGCAGTCCGGCGTCCAGCGGTAGGTCCCGTCCGTTAGTACTTTGTTGAACAATGGCGCATAGGCAGCCAGACGAACAACGTCCGCATTATTTTCAAAGCCGGTCATGATCGCAGCTTCCGCAACCGCACCTGCCAGTGTATTTTTGTCCGTGGAAGCATACTCTCCCACAAACACTTTGGATGTTTCTTTCCAGTCGACACTTCCGTCTTCATGATAGGCCCGGTCATAGTAGTTGTAACGATCCACGTTATTCAGCAAATATTCATTGGATCGATAGTAGTGCTCATCTGCGATGGTGTCCATATAATTGTCCTGATTCTCATACCAGGTTACGGTCTCCTCAATGACCTCTGTACCATCTGCAAAAGCAACTTGGGTTGATCCGGTCAGATTTCCGCTGAGGAACTTCCATCCTTCCTGATACGCATCATCATCCGCCTGAGCACCAACCGTCGAGATAATGTGCAGCTCATGATCCGGATAGTTCCGTTTCATGTACTCATCTATCGAGCTTTTGAACACTTCGAAATTGGCAAAAAATTCAGTGCCCCAGTTCTCATTACCTACACCCAGATAACGAAGATCGAACGGTTCAGGATGTCCCATCTGGCTTCGTACCGCCGCCCATTCGTTGTGTTCAACATCTGTACTGAGTGCAAAGTCGATCAGGTCGGTGAAGTTGCGGATATAATATTCCCTTAATGCGCCACCCGCAGGGTGAGCATAATCCGAACGTGCCTGACATAACACACCGCAAGCCATCACCGGAACCGGAGCAGCATTCAGATCCTCCGCCAACTGGAAGTACTCCATATAACCAAGCCCCATCGTCATCATGTAACCCCAGACATTATAATTCTCTTTGCGCAGCTCAACGGGTCCTACAGAATCCTTCCAATCGTATACGTTGTCCCATATGAAGGACCCTTCCGAGATACATCCTCCCGGAAAACGCAGGAACTTTGGATGCAGATCTGCGAGTGCCTGAATTAGATCTTTTCTCAATCGATAGTTCGGATTACCTGTGTAGTTGGCATGTGCTGTAGCGGATATTCCTTCTTCTGTCGGATCAGCTCCCCATACATTCTGAGGCACTAAAGACACCATATCAACAGATATGTCACCTGCAAACGTAAGTGCCAGTTGACCAAATACAGTATGTTTTCCGGTAAGTGACAAGCCGTATTTCTTCCATGTGTTCCCGCCTTCAACATGTAACGTTACCGAATCACTGATGGAAGTGTCTTCTCTATCCTGCAATTGAACAGTGATTGTTCCTGCCGACTCTGCTTTTGCCCATACGGTAAAATCATACGCCTCACCCTGCTTGATGGACATGGCACAATGCTGGTTGGAGTCTGAGAATCCACGATTTCGAATCGTTGCCCCATCCTGAACGGTGACATAATAAGCATTTACTTCGGGATCTTGCACGTTAAAATGTGTATTCAATCCCTCCGTATGCTGCACGAGCATCTTCTCGGTATCCCCTGACCAGGCAAACAAAGGTTCACGATTTCGACCTGTCGAACAACCACATTCCCCCGAATCATGTGAATATGTATCAAATGCAAAAGATTCAAATGATCGATTCTGAACAAGCTCCGCATAGATCCCGCCATCAGCGGCGTTATTAATATCCTCATAGAACAAACCATACATCACTTCACTGATGTCAGCCACCTTCTGATCTCCATGGATGGTGATCGTATACGGCGGGACGTGCGCCGGCACAACAGACACGTCAAAGCTTTGGCTCAGCTTGCTATCACCTTTGTTCAGAAGCGCACGGAGCGTAACCTCTTGTGCGGATGTAATTGCCTGAACCTCTCCATTCTCAGACAGGACTTCCGGATTACTGGAACTCCACTGTACCGTCACTTTATCACCCAGTAAATGTGTGGGTAGTGACACATCTTTGGTGATAATTCGGTTAGGGAAGGACAAATACTTGTCTGCCGCTAGCTTCACAATCGCTTCATCTGTCAGTGATTCACACATCACTTCAATCACCTGATCCATGGTGAGCGCTGCCCCATAGATCCGAAAGTCGGACAACGAACCTGCAAAATCCACATCAGCTGCGTATTGGGAGCGTCCAATATAGTTCTGGTTATAATTCTCAGGGTCCTTGAACGTATCAAACCAATTGCGCAGTTTGGCATAATTGCCACTGGATGTCTGACTGATCGAACCGTCTGCGGCTTTCTCCCCGTTCACATACACAATCGGACCTGCACTGCTGAGCGTCCCTCCTTGGCTGCCTGCCACGGAGAGTGCAATATGCATCCATTCACCGCTTGCAACTCCCCCACTTGGGTGAACAACCAGATTATCTCCGGCATATAACGTACCCAGAAGCTGACGCGTCAAAAACATATACGGTCCCTTCTCTCCTTTGCCAAAGTCAAAAATGCGTTCCCACACATTAGCCCCCTTGCCCAGGAACACCCAAGTGGCAATTGTAATTCCTGTGTTATCGCTTACATTCCGAAGTAGATCCGAAGATAACTGCAGATAAGAAGTACCATTCACTCCCCCGCTAAAAGTTACAGCCGATCTGCCTTTCACTTTGGATCCCACTGGCAGAATCTCGCCTTTTGCCAAACTATCATGCCCGTTCCCGGAGTTGTCTTTACCGATCTGAACAGCATCTTCGAATGTGTACCGTGCGATTAATTGGTTTTGATACGAAGTCATGTGCTAACCTCCTATGTAGTGTAGAATTGTCTTCCCCTCTTTTGATTCGCATAATTATAAAATGATTGATAAATATATAAAGACATAATCTAAACGTAATACTATCGCATTACAGAGTCCCATTTCAATCCTAAATTTAAAAATGACTCCTGTTTTATTTATGTTTATTTCTATGTAAGAAGCTTGGTCGGTCCATCTCTCTGCTCTTATTTTTATTCATTTTGCTATAAATCCATCATATTTATGGTTTACAAACATATAAACCAATTGATAATATATCAAATGAAAGCGCTTGATTATGATTGGATACTCAAAGGAGGTCTGCTGAACCTTATATCGTGTGTTGCCAAGTATCGCGTTATTTTTCATTCCGGGAATTAGGAAAGGGGAAAATATGAAACGTTATTGGGTAAATGTACTTAACATTTCTGTACTAAGCACCGTATTACTTACAGCAACAACTTTGACGCCGGTCTCGGTGTTCGCCAATGGTTCAGGGGCAACTGTGGGTAACGCACAGACTTCCATTACACCAATCGTAAATCCAGCTCCAACATTCAAAAATGTTTCTGTTCATGACCCTTCTGTCATTAAGGTGGAGGATACCTTTTATATTTTTGGATCACACCTGCAAGTAGCCAAGTCCAAAGATTTTCTGAACTGGGACCTCGTCGCCTCCGGCGTTACGGATAACAATCCTGTTGTCCCCAATGTAACCAAGGAATTCGCTGAAGCCCTAGAATGGGCACAGACAGATACGTTATGGGCGGCAGATGTCATTCAGCTCGCAGACGGCAAATTTTATATGTACTACAATGCCTGTAAAGGAGACTCTCCACGCTCAGCCCTAGGAATTGCTGTCGCAGATAACATTGAAGGACCTTATAAGGACCAAGGCATACTGTTGAAATCTGGCATGTGGGATCAGATCAGTGAGGATGGTACCATTTACGATGCAACGATTCATCCCAATGTGGTTGATCCTGATGTCTTTTATGATAAAAACGGCAAGTTATGGATGGTGTATGGCTCCTACTCCGGGGGAATTTTCATTCTGGAGATGGATGAGACGACAGGCAAACCGCTGCCGAATCAAGGTTATGGCAAAAAGCTGACCGGAGGAAACCATAGTCGTATTGAAGCACCTTATATGCTCTACAGTCCCGAAACCGATTATTATTATCTGTACCTGTCTTACGGCGGACTGGGTGCTGACGGAGGATATAACATTCGAGTTGCTCGTTCCCAAACGCCGGATGGTCCTTTCCTAGATGCCGAAGGAAACGATATGATCAACGTTAAAGCGGACAAGGATAAACCGCTATTTGATGATCGTTCCATTGAGCCTTTTGGTGTCAAATTAATGGGGAACTTCCTGTTCGAGAGACAGATTGGCGATCCGGGCACAGGCCTGGGAACCGGTTATGTATCACCGGGACACAACTCAGCTTATATTGATGCGGAGACAGGCAAACAATATCTGATCTTCCATTCCCGTTTTCCGGGGCGTGGTGAAGAACATGAAGTCCGCGTACATGAGATGCATATGAATGCAGACGGTTGGCCCGTCGTTTCTCCGTATCGCTATGCTGCCTTGGGAGAGGATACAACGCAACTGACAGCTCAGGATATCTCCGGTCAGTACCAGTGGGTGAATCACGGTAAGGACATCACGGCGGACATCAAGCCATCGCAGGCCGTTCAGTTCACAGTAGATGGGAAGATTCATGGTGCCGTGACAGGAACATGGAGTCTCGGCACAGACAACAAAGTTCAGATTACATCGAATCAAGTTGTGTATAACGGCGTTTTCACACATGAATGGAATTCGGAATCCCAGAGTACGGTTCTGACCTTTAGCGCCCTCTCCTCCTCCGGGATTGCCGTCTGGGGAAGTCAAGGTGTTGAACGGAGTGATCAGGACATTGTAGATGCAATAAAAAATGATCTGAGCATTGGTAATACGGATCATGTGTTCTTCAATCTCTCACTGCCTTCAAAGGGCTCAAGTGATGCAGACATTACGTGGAAAAGCTCAAACCCTTCGGCTCTATCAGCTACTGGTGTAGTGCAGCGACCACGCGCTGGCAAGGGGGATGCCAAAGTGAAATTAACTGCTACAATTCGTAAAAGTACTGCGGTAAGCTCCAAAACGTTCAACGTGATTATTCCGCAGCAAGCGGTAAGCCCATTGCTCGGGGAGTATACGTTTGAACACAAGAAAATTGCAAAAATCGCACAGGATGACAGTAAGAACAAATATCATGGACAAGCCTATAATGTGGTGAGTTCTGCTGCAGGTGGCAAAAATCAGGCTGCCACATTTAACGGGACCAACAGTTACATCCAGTTGCCTGGACTCCTGACTGATACCACGGATTTTACGTTTAGCGCTTGGGTCAATTGGGATGGTGGCGGGTCCTGGCAGCGTATTTTCGACTTTGGAAATGGCTTGACGAGACACATGTTCCTTACTCCATCCCAGCATAATGGAGCATTACAATTCACCATCCATAATGAGGGACGGGATCAGAGTCTGATTGCTGCAAATCCCTTGCCTTCCAAGGAGTGGGTTCATGTGGCTGTAACTCTTCAAGGGGATGTGGCTACTCTATATGTGAATGGTACATCTGTTGCAAGCAGCTCTGAGATCTCCTTTAATCCGAAGGATCTGCAAGTGACAGAAGCTTATCTGGGCAAAAGTCGTTATGAGGCTGATCCGTTCTACAAAGGTAGTCTGGATAATGTTAAAGTGTACGATAAAGCATTAACAGCCAAGGAAATTCAGCGTCAGGCCAAAGAAAAGCCTTAACCCAGCCATATCATAGTCGTCGCTGTTCTGCATAACGAACATACCAATAAAGCAGCCAATGGTTTGAACGGTATCCTCTTTGTCATTTGTCAGACTGAAGGAGGTGCAGTTCAATGACCAGGCTGCTTTATTGTCATTTCATTCATGTATGCATACATTCGTTCATCGTTCGTTACCTTCACAGTTGGCTCTTGGCGTTTACTTCGAATAATGAATAACCATGTTTAATTTATTGGTCTTAGCACCAGCGTTAACATAGACATGAGGCTTGTCCGCCCCAAAACGAATGGATTCCCCTCGGTTCACCGTGTATTCTTCCGTCCCAACCCGAATCGTAACTTCCCCTTCAAAGACCGTAATAAATTCTTCCGTACCTTCGATATGCGATTCTGCATTTAACGCAGACTGGGGGTCCATCTCCATCATATATATTTCAAAACGCCGACCCTCTTCAAAAGGAAAATGAGGATATATTCGTACCCTTCCCTCATCCTCCACCAATACTTGAATATCATCGCCCGTTACAACGGTAGTATCTGACTTCGGTTCGTGGATCAAAGCAGTAAAAGAAATTTTCAGGCCGTTGGCAATCTTCCAAACGGTTGCAATCGATGGATTGGATTCGCCACGTTCAATCTGACCCAGCATGGTCTTACTGATACCGGACATTTCGGCAACCTTGTCCAGACTAAGCTTTCTTTGTTCCCTAAGCTGTTTCAAGTTTTGGGCAAGAATATTATTAATGTTCTTCAAAATCCATCCTCCTTCATATATAAACTAGTTGTGCTTTATAACGTACGTATTGTACAATGATAAAGAACATACGTTATAGCGCACATTTTAGTTTATTATATCACACAACTTGAGAAGACATGGAGGACACATGAACATCATACCTTTGGTGACATAC
Organism: Paenibacillus sp. CB74; assembly: GCF_055687625.1. Taxonomy (NCBI): domain Bacteria; kingdom Bacillati; phylum Bacillota; class Bacilli; order Caryophanales; family Paenibacillaceae; genus Paenibacillus; species Paenibacillus sp. CB74. Next base: position 2,250,292 of record NZ_CM146009.1, read on the forward strand.
GCAATCATCGCATCATTTACACCGGGCCCCAACAATATCATTTCCATGACGCATGCAAGAAATAAAGGTTTCCGCAAGACCATACCTTTTATTAGTGGAGTTGCAGCCGGTTGCTTGCTTATTATGTTTCTGTCCAGTTATTTCAACCTTATTCTGCATCAATATATCCCCAAGATCACACCCTTTTTGAACCTGTTGGGATGTGTGTACATGCTTTACCTGGCAATCAAAATTATGCGAAGCAAACCTGCAGATACGGAAGAAAACACAGTGAATCATTACTCATTTCTATTTGGGTTCACCCTGCAATTCATTAATCCCAAAGTCATTCTGTATGGACTTACGGCCATATCTGTTTTTGTTCTGCCTCTTGGGCAATCCCATGTTCAACTTATCGCATTTTCCTTGCTGCTCACCTTCATCGGGATTAGCGCCAATATGACCTGGGCTTTTGGTGGACTATTATTCCAGAGCTTTCTATTGCGATATGAACGTCCAGTTAATATCGTGATGGGTATAATGTTAATCTACAGTGCCCTATCGATCCTGATGTAAAATGCAACAGAAAAAGCGTCCACTCATTGAATGAGCTGAACGCTTTTAATTTCAACCGAGTTCCGGTCTCCACCATGGATGTGTAGGGTAGTGATCCGTATGAAGTACAACCTTCTCGCCAATTTTAGGTGTTGCAATCTTAACATTCATAGCATGTGCTGCCTTGGTGATCCGTTCGACCGGTTCATTCCAGGCATGATAAGCCAGCGTAAATGCGGCCCAATGAATCGGGATAAGCAACTGGCCACCTACATCCAAATGCGCTTGCACCGTCTCTTCCGGCATCATGTGAATGTTGGACCACCGTTCGTCATATTGCCCGCATTCCATCAAAGTCAGATCAAATGGACCGTATTTACTGCCAATTTCCTTGAAGTGAGGACCGTATCCGCTGTCACCACTAAAGAACACTTTTGTATGTTGTCCAGCGATGACCCACGAACACCATAACGTCGAATTGCGGTCGAATAATCCTCTGCCTGAAAAATGTCGTGCTGGCGTACAAGCCAATGTTAGACCCTTGAACGATAACTCATCCCACCAGTTATGCTCGGTAATCTGCTCCAAAGGCACGCCCAGTTGAATCAGTCGACGACGTACGCCAAGCGGCACGATAAATCGTTTTGTTTTATCCTTCAATCTGCGAATGGAATCATAGTCCAGATGATCATAATGGTCATGCGATATAATGATTGCATCCAGAGTTGGGAAATCCTCCGGTTGAATCGGTAGATTCGTGCTGTAACGTTTGGTACCCACCCATGATACGGGGGATGGACGATTACCCAGCATCGGATCAAAGAGTAACCTGTGACCCTCGATTTCAAGCAAAAACGCCGAGTGGCCAAACCATGTAACCTGCGGATGATCGGATGCACTGAATGACTCTGCAGGTTCACACATCACTATCGGCATCGTACCTGATGGCCTCCGCTCAACATCTCCACGCATGGAATCTCTCAATATACTGACCAAGGACTTGAAGTTCATGCCAGCTGATGTCGGAAGCTGATTTTCGTATTTTGTCATTGTTCATACCTTCTGTTCTATATAATCAATCTATGATTAAACATTTAGATAACATATATTCATATCGTAGCTATATATTAATTCATTGGCTGGTGATATTCAATTTTCGGTTAATTAAGATAGAATTAAGACACGGTTTTCTCTCGTATAAGATTGGGCATATATAATTGAGAAAATACATCGAGAGAGTGTGTGAGAAACCATGAAGAAATGGCGTAAAAGATTAGTCAAGTTTTTGATATTCGACCTGGCGGTGCTTCTGTTGCTTCTCGGTACAGGGGTAATCTACCAACAAATAGGTGCAAGACAAGATGCAAAAATACTTGTGCCCCCTGGAGAGTTGTACAAAGTACATGGTGAAAATATGCATCTATATACGGGTGGAAAAGGCGATGTAACCGTAGTGCTCGCCTCCGGCTGGGGTACCGCTAATCCCTATGTAGATTATTATCCATTATATGAAAAGCTCGCTCCCAACACAAAATTCGCTGTATATGATCGATTTGGCTATGGATACAGTGATCAGACCGATAAGAAACGTGATGTTGATACCATAGCTGAAGAATTACACGAGTTGTTGCAGGTATCTGGACAGAAGCCACCTTATGTATTAGTTGGACATTCGCTCGGCTCGCTGGAGACCATCCGCTTCGCACAAAAATACCCGGATCTCGTTAAGGGTATCGTCATGATTGATGGTGGAAGCCCTGAATATTATTCGAAGGACGATGACTCTTTGGCAGACACAATTGGTGGTTTTGCTAATAAATTACGTATCCAAACCGGACTATTCCGCCTCTCCATGCAATCTGACTTGGTTGTCGAAACATCCAATGCCAACCGTAATGAACTGAAACTTGTACCTGAAGATTTAAAAAAATTGGATACAACTGCCCTACTACACAACTATGGTAATGAAAACACGTTGGATGAATTGCGTGAAATAGCTGAAAATGGAAAAGTGGTCGTGGATCACAAGCAACCATTTCCGTTTCCACTCACCATACTGACGGCTGACTACTTTGGTGCAAGTGAGCCCGAATGGGATAAAACACAAGCAGAATTCAAATCTTGGTCAGATGAATCGAAACAGGTAACCGTTAAAGATACCGACCATTACATCCATCAATATCATCCTGACCTCGTTGCCGATGAAATATTGGCTATGGTGAAGAAGTAACTTACAATCTGCCAAAGTAATGCAAGGCTATAGTAAAAAAAAGAAACCCCAAAGATTATCCATATCTCTGGGGTTTTAAGTATGATTTATTGTGCTATCGCCAGTCTTGGCCGTTGAGACCGGAAATCGTTGAAGGCTTGCTGGATCTCTGAAGAAGTAAGCTGGTGACGAATGAAATACTGCGCCATTGCCTCCATTTCGATTCGATCCCCATTGTAGATCTGTTCAATCTTTTGAATGACCTGCTCATACAGGCTCTCGCGTCTGGCTCTTACAGGCTCACACAACCAAAAGTCTGTTCTTTTCACATTTCCGGTTTCCGTCCAAAGTAAATTTTCGTATCGGATAACATCCCAATCCCAATATCCCGCTTGAATCTGCTGAAGCTCTGTCGAGAACATATCATATATCAAGCTTGGAGGAATATGTCCATACGCCGCACGGTATTGTTTCAGATTACATGCGTCAATCCACTCTGTCAGGATGTACTCCCCTGGTGAATACGCATACAATTTAGGTGCATAAGGGTTATTTTGCAATGACCTAATTGCTTCACTTTCCATCTCCCCATCCAATCTTGCTCGTGAAGCGTATACCTTGAGACAATAGTCTTGCAATCTATATACAACCGAGCTATTACTAATAAGCGAAGCCTGTAGTGTGAGATGGCCATTTTTTTCGTAGTGTAACAGCATCTTTTCGATCGTGTTATCGATGGGATGAATGATTATCATAATGAGGTCTCCTTGCATAAAGATAAAAGATATAAATCGTTTTCGATTAATTAAAATTGCACGAATATATTCTATATTACCCTGTTATATTAGTATGAACATATACAATCTTGCAGGAACATGAAGTATTTGCTCTGAAATTCAATGTTTTGTGCTGCCGAAGACTGGCTATACACTTACTCTAATGGCTGAAACCCGTTTCACGTCAACACAAATTATTGAACTAATAAATTTCACCTAATAAAAGAGCGATGCATCCTTATGGTTAAGGAACGCATCGCTCTTGATATTGCATAGGTATAATATTAATGCATTGGACCTTGTTGCTCTGGTGTAGATCCAACCTTGACTCGTTTCACGAAGAGTGAAGTGATCAAACCGATTATCGCCAGAACCAAAGCAAAGACGAAAGCGTTTTGTACTCCTGATGTGAAACCTGCCAGTTGATTCTCCGGGGTTTCCGGATTCGCCACACTACTTAGAAAGCTGGATTGCCCTGCACTCAATATACTTACCGCCACCGCAGTACCGATTGCTCCGGATACCTGCTGTAATGTATTCATGATTGCAGTACCGTGTGGATAATACTCACGAGGCAACTGGTTCAAACCATTGGTCTGTGCAGGCATCATAATCATCGAAATGCCGACCATCATGAACACATGCAACGTAATAATCGTACCAAGGGAAGTCGTCGCTTCAATACCTGTGTATAAGAACAGAACTATTGCCACGACAGTCATTCCAATAATCACAAGCCATTTCGGTCCAAACTTATCAAACAAACGTCCCATGACTGGTGATAAAAATCCATTCAACAAGCTGCCTGGTAATAGTACCAATCCAGCAGTCAACGCTGTCACAGCCATTCCCTGCTGAAGATACATAGGCAGGATTAACATGGAAGACAGAATCATCATCATACAGATGAAGACAAGAATCAAACCAATCGTAAACATTGGGTACTTGAAGGCTCGCAAGTCCATCATAGGCTGTTTCATTCTCAACTGACGGATGCTGAACAGTAACAAGGACAGCACACCAACAACCAATGTGGATACAACGATCGGACTTGTCCAGCCCCCACCGGTATCCCCATGTCCACCTGCGCTACTGAAGCCGTATACGATACCACCAAAACCTAGAGTAGAAAGGATAATGGATAGTACATCGATTTTGGGCTTGGTCAATTTCGAAATATTAGGCAAGAACAGCAAGCCGCATACCAGTGAGATAATGAAGAACGGCAACGAAATCCAGAAGATCCAGTGCCAGCTCAGATTAGCCAGGATCAGACCGGAGATACTTGGCCCGCTTGCTGGCGCAAACATGATAACCAAACCGATTAATCCCATGGCAGCACCACGTTTTTCAATCGGGAAAATAACCAATATCGTGTTAAACATCAGCGGCAGCAACAGTGCTGTACCTACAGCCTGTAGTACCCGTGCCACCAACAAAATTTCGAAGCTAGGTGCAAGCGCAGCAACAAATGTGCCTGCAATGGAGAAAATCAGGGACGTTGTGAATAGCTGTCTGGTTGTAAACCATTGCAACAGCATACCGGATACCGGCACCAGGATTCCCAACACAAGCAAGTAACCTGTGGTTAACCATTGAATCGTTGTAGGTCCAACTTCAAGCAGACCCATAAGTGGCGTCAAAGCCACGTTTAATGCCGTTTCCCCAAACAGACCAATAAAGCCGCTCAGCAGCATTGCGAACAAAATCGGAAATACCTTGTATTGCTTCGTTTCTTGTTGATTCTGTGCAGAATCAGCCTTCATGGAAACCTCCACGATCCCATCCTCCTCAAACGTATCGAACTTTCTTTTTCTCTGGCTCTTGCTATAACTCATTGAACCTGTTTGGCGTTCTTCGTCACAACCGACAAATACTCAGCAGCCGTCAGCAGAGGCTGTTTATCCTGATTGGTCAGGCTGATAATCAGTGCTCCCTCCATCAAAGAAATGATCAGAAGTGCAGTCTCCCGCGCCTTCTCTTCACCAACGCCATCCAGAATCAGATGTTTCTTAATGATATCCTGCCAATCTGCAAATACACCCTGACATGCAATACGCAACTGCTGACTAATACACGATGTCTCCACAGCTGCCCAGAAGCTGAATGGCAGAAATCCGGTAAACCCGGCTGCTTCTGTTTCATGAGCCAAATCATGAATAAATCTCTGAATGGCGTCCCCTGTATTATCATGGGCTGCAAATGTTTTCTCAAATGTCTGCAGGATCTGTTCATTGGCTTTTTGAATACACTCGTGCGCAAGCTCTTCCTTGCCATGAGGGAAATAATGATACAACGACCCTTTTGGCGTATTACTCTCTTTGATGATCTGATTCAGACCGGTCGCATGATATCCTTGTGAAAAAAACAGTCTCGCTGCTGTGCTGACAATGGACTCCCTAGCATTAGACTTTTCACTCAACGAAAGCCACTTCCTTCAAATAATTATAACAATCGGTCTATATAATTAAACCCGCTTAAATAGGCACTGTCAATCCTTTTTATTTCAAATTTTAGATGTAAGCATTTTCATATGGATTCATCACGCCATCTTTATTTTTTTATTGTTACCTTTCTTACATTTGTTTCTCAGAAAGTAGGGCACATTTCTCTAATCCAGAATAAACATACATCAGTGTGAGTGAATTACACATAATCACGATTTCTGAGAAAAGGAGTGAGAAACTTGGCAATCCTGCTAACTGGCCCTATTGATAATAGTCCAGTAAATGGCGTACGACCCACCCAGACGGTTTCAATTAAAATTGAAAATCAGAGTGCTGTAAACGCCGCGACTATACTCATACAGGGATATTCATTAATTACAACCAGAGCTTTATATGTGAGTGAGCAATTCACCATTTTACCTGGCGCAGTAGCTACACGTAGTTATTTTGCCGATATCAACAGCTTTGAATTCGTTATTACAGATACAGGCGCAACCCCTGAGGACATTTTAGTTTCTGTTTGGGGGAAAAACAGTGCCGGCTCTTTAGTTGCTGCTCATCGACTTGTTTATTCCGAATTATTTGGCAGTGAGAATTTTAATGGAGCTACCGGGGCTACCGGTACAACAGGCGCTACAGGAACTACGGGACTTACAGGACTTACAGGACCTACTGGACCCACAGGAAATACTGGTGCTACTGGCGCAACGGGGCTCACTGGTGCCATCGGCACGACTGGAGCTACGGGTGCATCAGGATCTACAGGACCTACTGGTGTCTCTGGAGCCACAGGATCTACTGGGGCAACGGGCATCACAGGCGCTACTGGTAGTTCTGGAGTTACAGGTATTTCTGGTTCAACAGGTGTTACAGGGGTGACGGGCGCCACTGGGGATACAGGAGCGACAGGTCTCACGGGTGCGGTCGGTATTACGGGGGCCACCGGCATTACTGGGGCATCAGGTCCTACGGGAGCTACAGGTATTTCCGGTTCAACAGGTGTTACAGGGGTGACGGGTGCCACTGGGGATACAGGTCCGACAGGTGTTACAGGATCAACAGGCGCTACTGGGGATACAGGTCCGACGGGCGTCACGGGTGCAACGGGTGATACTGGTCCATCAGGCGGTCCAGAAGGCCCTACGGGTGCAACGGGTAATACAGGTGCAACAGGTGCCATCGGAGTTACTGGTTCTACGGGGATTACAGGAGCTACTGGAGCCACCGGAGCTACTGGAGCCACTGGAGCCACCGGGGCCACCGGAGCTACTGGAGCCACCGGAGCCACTGGTGCCACTGGTGCCACTGGTGCCACTGGAGCTACGGGAGCTACGGGAGCTACGGGTACTGTACTGCCCGATCCCTTTAACGTATATGTTTTACAAGGCGCGGTGGGTGGAAATGGAACACAAGCTAGTCCCTTTGGAACGATTCAACAAGGTGTAACCGCGGTATCTCCAACGGGAACCGTTCATATTCTTGGTGGCACATACCCTATTACTGCAAATATTACTATTAATAAAGCAGGAGTAACTTTGATGGGCTATCCTAGTACAATTATCCTGTTACAAGCTGCTGTTATCCCTTTCACCATCATTGGAAGCGGAGTAACTGTAGACGGATTAACGATCACCAGTGACAATCCTTATGCTGTTGAGTTTATTCAATTAGGCGGAACCAACCACACCGTAAAAAACAATACCATATTCGGTCCTCCGCAAGCAGGTCCCTCTTCAGGTTGGGTTGTGAATCGGGGCCTCGTCACCCAGATTGGAAATATGACCGGATTAATTGTACGCAATAATATTTTTTATTCCTTGCGTCAACCAGCATACTTTAACCCTAACACGACTGGAGAAATCATCAGTAATGTAGTTTATAATACCAGAGGATTTGTGAATGATCAGGCCGTTATGGTTTTCTCGGGAAATTCATGGGGCAGTCCAGTCAATGCGGTGGATATAGCACTGCTCGCAGGTACAATAACAGGGCCTCCTTTCGATCCGCTTACCGATCTGAGTGCCAATAATAGCTCTGCAACAATTCAGGATTCCAGATAAGAATCATTTCTCGCTCTTACAAAGTGCCTAATCTAAAAAACAGCCGCCGATTTGGATGTGAAAGTCCAGATCGAACGGCTGTTTTTTGGATTAACAGCAATGTTCCATTACTACTTTAATAGTTAACATAACCTGCGTATGTCACGGTCCATGTGTAACCTGTTTGACCATCAACTGATTTTAGTGTGAGTTGTCCCCAGTATGGATCAACATTATAACTTGCTGTCATTGGAATATCACCAAGCGTTGGAAATGATTGAAGTTGAAGGTACACTGGCTGCAAAAGATGTGGAGCCAAGACTGAAACATGCAACGACGGTTAATAGACCAATCATAAGTTTCTTTTTCATCTTCATCTTCCTTTCGTATTTAAGTACATTTTCATCATATATGATATTAGTCTATCAAAATGTAATATTTGTAATATAGTGAAAATATTTGATTTATTTTGTGTGAACTACTCTTTCATTTTTAAGTTTTAATAGATACATTCAGAGGTTTCAACCGTTCGTATATTACCTGCCCACACGTCCTGCAAATAACGTCCTTCAGCCTGAAGCTGAATGAGCCATTCTTTCGCTTGCTGCCTCGTTGCTCCCTGCACCTCCTGATACGCCTGCTGCAAAGCCTCTTTCACCGCAGGAGCCATCTGGCTTCCATCTCCACATACGTAGATTCTTCCATTGTTCATGAGCATATGAAGCAACTGCTCGAAATCCTCTTTCATCAGATCCTGTACATACGTTTTGGGCTTGCCTTCCGCACGAGAAAAAGCAATGTGTAACTTAACAATGCCTTCTCGTTCGTATTGTTCTAACTCCTGACGATAGATGAAATCTGAATCATCCCTGCACCCAAAGAACAAATGCGCCGCACTCAGCGGCAAATCTCTCTGTTTCATGACAGCTCTTGCCTGGAGGAACCCTCTGAACGGTGCAACCCCCGTTCCCGGTCCCACCATGATCATGGGAACATCGGCCTCTTCCGATAGAACAAATTCGGATTCCGGCGTCCGTACAAACATCAGTATACGTTCTCCGGATTGGCAACTGGCGAGGTATGATGAGGCAACGCCAAGGTATTCGCCCCTGCCACTCCACGCAGGCTCTCTTACTACCGATACGGTTATGCTTGCTTGCTCCGAATTCAGTCGTGGTGAGCTGGATATTGAATAATATCTGGGTTTAAGCGGCGGTAATAGTTCAATACACTTTTCAAAAGGCAACTCACACGCCTCATATTTTTCTAACAGGTCCAACATGGTGATTCGATGGGCAAGAATATAATCCCTATAGCCGTTCTCGTCCAACATGCCTTCCAGTTCACGCTTATGAGGGGGGCATACCGTATGATTAGCCAACTCCTGCAACTGTGTTCTGGTAGCAGGTGTTTGCAGTTCCACACATTGAGTGAGCAACTCTTGTACCTTGACGGGACGGTTAAGGGGAAGATGTGTAAGGTGTTTCGTGTCCGAAGTTAATTGTACATGGACATCTCCACTTAACCCGAACCGACTCAGAACCCGGTCCACATTCTGCGACTGATTGTTAGGCAACACGCCTAGATGATCGCCTTCTCTATAGGTCATACCTTTAGGAAGCAACACCTCAATGTGACGTGTGCTTCTCCCACTTCCCATCTCCTGAAGTTCTTTATTAACTAATACCGTGGCATAGCTGGCATCATATGTTTGTGCAAGCGGCATCTCAGCTTCCTGATGGACAAACTCCATTTGAATTCCCCTTGTGCTTGGCCGGGTTGGCTTCACTACTTCCGCGTTGATTCCCAGAGCGTTCAACACCTGCGGCCACAACATATGCTGCCATGCCTCGACTTGTTTCTCGATATCACCTCCGGCATCGGCTTCACCGCGGGATAACAATCGATTGCCACCTAAATTTTCAAGTTTCTCATCCATTAATCGCGGAATACTCTGGTATGTTCCCGACCAGCTTCGATCTCCACAGCCCAAAATTGCATAGTTCACATCCCGTGCATCCTCTGACTCCGCTTCCTTCAACCAGTCTACAAATGCTGTAGCATTTTGTGGTGGTTTACCATTATACGAAGCAGTGACGATGAGAACCACCCCCTGACGGGGTAAACGGCCCATCCATTCATTCAGAGTTGCAGCTTCACTTGGGATGCCATACGAACGACCTTTCTCCACAAGTTCCCTGGCAATGCCTTCTGCCGTTCCCAGATTGGAACCATACAACACCAGGAGTGATGGATCACCATCTGCTTCAACGAACACATTTTCTCCCATCTGACGGTCGCTTGCTACATTTTTATGAACAACATCAGGTTCCTCTTTTGCATATACAGTTGCCTTATTCATCGGCTGCGTAGCCGCGCGCGCTTTCACCTGGATTCGGAAGTCTCCCGGCTTCAACGTCAGCGTCTGTTTAACATCCAATTCATAATTGCTATAATCGATCAGCTCAAAATGTTTGAGGAGCATGCCAAGCACAAGAGCTGCTTCATATAAAGCAAACTGCATGCCAATACATGCTCTCTCCCCATTACCAAAAGGTTTATACGCATGATGAGGCACTTTCGTCGTATCTTCGAATCGCTCTGGACGGAACAGCTCCGCATCCTCTCCCCAAGCCTCTCTGTCACGGTGAAGCTGGGGCAGAAGAATGCTACAACTCTCCCCTTTCTTCAAGGGATATTTGCCACCTATGACGGTGTCTTCTTTGGCATATACATCAAAACCCGGGGCTGTTGGCCATAGACGTAGCGATTCACTTAGAATCATGCGAATATAGGCAAGCTGAAGAATTTCCTCGTACTGTGGTGAGTCACTGACCAAAATCTGATCTACCTCGTCGTACGCCTTTTGAAGGGATTCAGGATTGTTCAATAAGAAATACAGGGCAAAAGATAACAAACCACTGGTTGTTTCATGTCCGGCAATCAGAAACGTAATAATCTGATAACGGATATTCTCATCATCCAGCATTTCTCCAGTCTCTGGATCTTTGCCATTCAACATACGAGCGAGCAAGTCAACCTCTTCAGGTGCTGAACTCGCTTTACGTTCCTCTATAATTTGATCTACCAGAGTGAACATCGTCTGAATATCGTCCTGGAACTGTCGTTTGGTTTTGACCATCAGAAGATTCTGAATTTTCAAACGTGAGCTCTTCTGCATCGCTTCATTTAGCGCTCTGACCATACTCTCAATAAAAGGACTGTGATCCTGTCTGTAAAAGCTGTTAAACCGATAATTGAATCCACATAGTCCAATGGTATCCAACGTAAGACGTGTCATATCGTCTGCAACATCAATCGTATCGTTGGAATTGAGGCGTGCCCACTTGTTGATTAACTGTTCGGCAATATCCACCATCATGGGATGATAACCTTTCATGGCCTGCTTGCTGAAAGTCGGAAGCAGGATGTTATGGGCCTTTTTCCAGTTGGGCTCTGATGTTCTACTAGTGAATAAACCATCGCCTCCAAAAGCACGGACGTTTTCGAGTTCATTGTATACAAACTTGTCAAAACGGGACACATCACATAACTCAGCAACAAGATCTGGCCCAGATACGATTAAACCGGAATAACCGGGCACGGTAAGTCGATATATCGGTCCATACTGTTCAGCCAGTGCACCTAGCGACAACGTTGGTTTATTTTTATCAATCAAAGGCAGATTTCCAAGCGGTCCATACATTTTAGGCTGTGGTATGTGAGTTGTATTATTCATGATGATCACCTCTTATCTGTACGTCATGGAGCAAGGTATTCGCTAACCAAGGGATGGCTGCTCTGTTTTCATTCATGTATGACCTCTCCTTTGCTTATAATTGATAGTTATATCTATCATTTAATAATATAATAAATCAATTTAAACTTGATATCAAATTTTCTTCCGGTTGCTCCCTCTCTTTGGAATCGTTCAACGTTAAGGCTGAAAACAACAAGTAGAGGATTGCATATGCAATCCCCTACTGTGTGAACTTGTGACGCTATCGCTATGGTTCTATTGGTTCTATAACACTGATTCATATAATCTAATGCTGACTTGGCTCATCCCACTTCTCAAAATTCAATTCAGTATTAATACTTACTGCAGACAATGCTCCCAGGGACGCAGCCGTAATGGCCTGATACAACTCAGAGGCTGCATCACCTGCACTGTACACACCCGCTATAGATGTTTTGCCCGAAGCATCAACGATAACTGTTCCTGATTCTGAAATATCACAACCGATGGCCTTCGGCAGTTCTGATCCGGTGAACAGTTTGGGTTGGAAGAAGACTCCCGTGCATGGAATCGCTGTACCGTCATTCAGCACAACTTGCTTTACCATTCCTTTTTCAGAGTCAATGGATTTAACTGGTGCATCGAATACAGTAACATGATGCTGTTTCAGCTCTTCACGCTCCTCATCGGTTAAGGAATCTGATCCATTCGTACAGATTGTATAACGATCTGTCCAGCCGGATATGACTTTTGCCATATGTAATGCCTTATCTCCACTAACGATGATGACCAGCGACTGGTCTCTTAGCTCCCATCCATCACAATATGGACACACAAACGCACTTTTACCATAAACCTCTGTTAATCCGTTAATATCCAGAGGCAGATCTTTCTTACCTACTGCAAACAAAATCTTTTTCGTGCGATAGCTTGTCCCCTGTGTAGTCTGGATTACAAAATCACCATCACTACCTGTAACCGCTACTGCCGTATCCGATGCAAATTGAACTGAAGGGTATGCTGCAATCTGCTCTTTTGCCGCTTTGCGAAATTCACGAGGACTGGCCCCATCTCTCGTCACAAACCCATGCGTCTCCTTTGTAACCCAGTTTCGCGGTGTCTCATCGTCGATGACTACGACGTTCTTGCGGGCTCTGCCGAGTACAAGGGCTGCATTAAGCCCCGCTGGTCCTCCACCAATAATAAGTACATCCAAGAGTTGATTCGTATTACTCATATTATTCACCCTTTCCAGACATTTAATATCTCTAATTGACTTCTAAAAATAACCTCCGCTTTCTCTTAAGAAAAATCATTCGGAGATTTACGTAAAATCATCTAAAACAAAACCATTAAAGATATCTTATATCTACAATATACAAATCTCAGACATTTTGCAACCTATATCTTGGTTTACATTCTTCAATCCACCCTATGTGAGTTGAACAAAAGAACATTTACAATTACACTACTAACGATAGAACAAACTTCACATCACTGTTATCCACAGATTTTCTGCTTCTCTCCTGTAACACAGAAATAATTATTTAACAATTAAAAAAAACCTTGTTTTTAAATTGTTCACAATCAAATGACATTATTTTAAATACTAAAACGTTAATTAAATCACATAGTGTATTGAATGGTATAATAGCGACATAATATATAAGTATAGATATAGGAAGTGAGTTCTTGAAAACATTGAACAATGGTTCACAGACCAATATCAGCCTGGAGTATAGCTCGATTCCGAAAGTATTCTTCGATACGATCAAAATCGGAATCATCAAGTCCAACCTGATCGCCATGTTTGCGGGTTTAAGTTTGGCTTTATATGTATTTGATGCTTCAATCTTAGCTAATATTGTACCAATTATTCTTTCTTTTATCGGGTCTTCCCTTATTATTGGGGCAGCAGGGGTGTTTAACAACTTGTATGATCGCGATATTGACGCGATTATGGAGCGCACGAAGACACGTCCTACCGTTACGGGACGCGTAGATACCAAGTCGGGGTTAATTCTCGGTATTGCAATCACCATCATCGGGGGCATCATGTTGTACATCGCTTCCCCATCTGCTGCCGTATTCGGTATTTTGGGACTGTTGCTTTACGTGTTCCCATACACGATGTGGACCAAACGTACAACGATCTACAACACGGAAGTGGGAAGTCTTTCAGGGGCTGTGCCTCCGCTTATCGGTTGGGCAGCCATTTCACCGGAACTGGGTCATTTTGAGATCTGGGCATTGGTCGTAACGATGCTCCTATGGCAAATGCCTCACTTCTACGGCATTGCAATTCGTCGTTTTGACGAATACAAAGCGGCTGGTGTTCCCATGTTGCCTGTCGTTAAAGGTATTAGACGGACATACATTCAGACGAATGTGTATCTGGTACTCTTGTTGATATCCAGCTTTTTATTCTGGCCGATGAGTCCTTTTGTCGCTATTGTGGCATTTCTGGTTACCTTGGCCTGGCTCATTCTCAGTGTGGCTACCTTTGATCGGAAAGAAACGGAGAAATGGTCCAAACGGATGTTTATCTTCTCCATTAACCATATCACTATTATCTTCTTGGTCATCATTGCGTATTCCTTGATTGCTCAAATGATGAGATAAAACCGTTACACTCGTTATAACGAAAAGCCTTACAGACTATACTCTTTCAAGGAGTAAACGTCTGTAAGGCTTTTTTGGTTTTTATTGGCTTTTCTAATTTATTCAAAGCTATCCTACTTTAGCGGGAGTTTGTTCGCCTTGCCACAGCAGTTGCATCTCTTCATTGGTGGCAAGCAATTCAGCCAAGCTTCCCTCCGCTTCAATGCGTCCATCTTTCATCACGATAATATGATCTGCTTTGGAGAGCGCTGCCCTGCGGTGAGAAACCGCGATGCAGGTGACATCCGGCTCTTGGAACAACCCTTCCCATACTTGTTGTTCGGTCTCCACATCCAGTGCACTGGACAGATCGTCAAAGATAAACAAGTCCGCCTCCGTCATTAACATGCGCCCTGTAGCCGCCCGTTGAATCTGCCCGCCTGACAGCATCACTCCTCTTGGACCAACCGGGGTCTCAAGCCCCTGATCCAGATGGTTGATATCTTTCTCCATCACAGCCAAACGAATGGCTTTCTCAAGCGCTTGCTCCATATTACCTTGTTTACCCTGAACAATATTTTCTTTCAACGTATCACTGAACAGTCTTGGCACTTGTGGGGTATACGCTGCTCTAGGCGGCATCAGGAACGTGGCTGGATCAACAGCTGCTCCATTCCAGTGAATGTCCCCTTTTTGCTTGGGTAACAGTCCAAGAAGTGTGCGTACAAGTGTTGATTTACCTGACCCGATCCGTCCCGTAATGACCAGAAATTGTCCGCGTTTCAGACGGAAACTGATCTCTTCTATGCCATTTGCAGAATTCGGGTATTGATACGTCAGATTCTTCACCTCAAGCGATTGCAATTTCTCCTTGGGATCTCTCTGTTCACTTACAAGCGCTGGCGGATCTTCATACAGGTAGATTTCTCTCGAATCCATGATCTGGTCTTCTTCCCCTGGGCGAAATAGCTTGCGCATACGATCATAGGATACCTTAAGCCTTTTGTGCTGAAACACCATATAACCAAACAGTGAAATGCTAAATCCGATATTAGCCAGATAACTGGTGAATAAAGCAAAATCACCTACGGTAAAGTTCCCTGCTTTCATCTCAGCTGCACACATCAGTAGAATCAGCCCGGTGCAGATACTGAGCACATGCTGATTCATTGATCTCATCCACTGTTTGAACAGATTGTCCCGGAGTGCAGCCTGACGACGATCCTCATTCAACTGATTAAAACGTGAAGAGACGTTCTCTTCCGCCTGACCCAGTTTCAGGGCTTGCACAGCTCCAAACGTTTCCGCAATAAAACTGGTAATTCGCCCAGTCGCTTCGCGGTTAACCTGTGCATATTTCCGGGCCCGATTCCCCGACAGGTTATTAAGTAAGGTCACGACCACCAATGGCAGCACGGCAACCAATGTGATCTGCCAATTAATGTTCGCCATAATGACGATGGACACAACAGCAAATACAAGTCGTCCCCAGAAGTCCACCCATGATTCTACATACTCGACGACTTCATCCACATCATCCCGAAAACGACTCATCGCTTCCCCTGGTGAAGCCGGAAGATTACGGCCCGGCCAGCGCATGATCGCTGCGAGCATGTTGGTACGCAAAATCGCCTGAACATGATACAGATACGTAACCCATGCATAGAAGGCTACAAAGAATGTGCCCACCCGAGCCATTCGGACCAAAGCAATAAAGATAAGCGGCACAGCAAGCCACATATAGTCATTTGACCCCACTGTTGTGCGATCAAAAAACCACTGCATCCCAATACCAATGGCTAACGGCAAGGAATGAAATATACACCATAACAATCCGTTGATTACAAATAACAAAGGCCTGAATCGAAACAAACGGCCTATAAATCCTGCTACAGTCATGCCAATTCCTCCTCTCGGCCTGTAATGAGCAGTCTGGCATAATGAGATGCCGGGTTACTGGCAAGTTCTTCTCTCGCTCCAAATTCCAGTACCTTGCCATCCCCCAGCACCATAATCCGGTCAACTTTCTCCAGTGTAGCCAGTCGGTGAGCAATGATGACTCCTGTGGATTGTTTCATTAACTGGTCAATTGCAGATTGCAGCATGCCTTCAGTCGCAGCATCCAGACGTGACGAAGGCTCATCCAGAATGACCAGACTTGGTTCGGTCAGGAATACGCGGGTCAGGGCAAATAACTGTGCTTCCCCTGCCGATAACGAAGCTCCACCTGCGGCCAGATAGGTATCGAGTCCTTCTGGTTGTGAATTAATCCATTGGCTAAGCCCAAGGCGATCCGTCGTTTCCCTGATCATATGATCCGATACATCCCCATTGAACAAGGTCAGATTGTCACGCAGCGTGCCATCAAACAACTGCACATCCTGTGTCACCATACCCACCCGGCGATAGAGCGCTTGTAATGAAAGCTTCGTGATATCCGTCCCACCTACACGGATCGTTCCCCGATCCAGATTGTACAATCGGAGAAGAACACGACTAAGACTCGATTTGCCGCTACCTGTGCGACCGATGATTCCCAGACGTTCTCCAGGTTTAATGGCAAAATTAATATCCTGCAATACCGGTTTATCCTGGTTATAGCTGAAATGTACCTGATTGAATTCCAATCCAAGCGGTCCTTCAGGCAATTGCTCCTCTGTCCCCTCTTCAATCACACTCTGCATGGATAGCAGCTCTCTGGAGCGCAGCATACCTGATTTTCTTTTTGGAACTCCTGCACCTGATCTCCAAGCATCTCAATCGGATCATTCAGCATCTGCGTATATTGGTAGATTAGAAATAATGTTCCAATACTAATGAGACCTTCCATATAGTAATGCACACCCAACAATAACACCGCAGTGACCGCCAGAGCGAACAGAACTACTGTGGTATTCCATGGAATAACCCGAAGTAGCCAGGCTTTTCTCCCCTTACGGAATACTGTGCGCATCGTGCGGTAAAAGCGGTTCATCACATAGGGCACATGGCCATTCGCTTGCACATCTTCAATCCCGGCAATACGTTCTTCAATTAATCCAAACAGAGCGGCACTTGCCGCCCGTTCATTTTTGGAAGAGTCCACGCCCAGATTTCGGATGAAGACCATGAACAGGATCGATAACAATGTGAACACGGTCATGACCATAGCAATAGGCACATTGACGCTGAACATGAACCCGAGAATTCCGGCCAGCAGTACAAAACTCCCGATCACTTGCACGATAAACATTGCGAAAAAATTGGAGATACTCGTTACGTCACCATCCACACGTTCAATCATCTCACCAGGTGTTTTCACATTATGAAAACGCATATCAAGACGCAGACAGTGCTTCAGCAGATCTCCACGAAGTTGATTCGTAGCCCGCCAGGCTACATCATTTCCCAGATAACTGACCGCTACCGTGATGAGTTGATTAAACACGGCCACAACCAGAAATATTCCTGCAAGCTGAATGAGATTGGTGAGCACTCCGCCATTTGCCGCTGTATCGATAAATCGTTTGATAATCTGTGGATTCAAAAGCTGAAGCCCCGTTGATGTCAGCAACATGAGTAAAAGTAAGGCCAGCCGTCCTTTGACTGGTTTTAAATAGCGCAGCAGCCAAGACATGGAGCGTTTCTCTGTTTTGGGCATAACCCCTCACTCCTTCGTATAACAATTCTTTTCTGTTCTAATGATTCAAACCATCTTTGTTCCTCACTAAGATGAATCATACATAATAACACTAAATGCAACATTTCCGACCCGTGGATGTATTTTTCCATGTGTGTTTACCATCTTACATTCTCCCATCCTCTCTGGCACTCTTCCCGAAATCGTTGGACCCATTGTTCAGAGATCTCATCTGCAATCGGGTCAAAGGAAGGGGCTGATACCGTAATACCGTCCGATTGAACTCCCAAAAACGCTAACACATCCATGACGGTCCCCTCATAATCTTGTATAAAATCCTCATATACAATTGTCAGCGGTTCAATGCCCGATTCGGACAGAAAATCTTCGATTGCAGCTTCGCACATGTTACTCTCAACAAGCAAATGTTTAATCGCATCAAAGTTGTATTGATCTGCAATATCTTGTATGTGAGGGCGATCTCCATGCTTGCGATGCCACTCCCCCGAAACAATGGCTCTCCACCACGACACCGCCAATCTGACTTTGTTGCGACGTGTCATGTATATATGCTTGTTACAGTTCGGAAACCCCGTACTCCATACCTCAGCTCGCGATAACACTGGTGGCAGATGATAGAGACTACGGAATGCATCAATCCATCGTTGTTCAAAATTAATCTTTATGCCAAACACGCCGTTTGACGTTGTCCCTTGGCTCCAAATCTGCTCCAGATCTTCATGTTTCAAATTATCTGGACTTTTAAACTGATAATGCAGCCATTCGTTCGGATAACCGGCTACACCTGTAGAACTTAAAGCGTCACCCAACAGAGTACTGCCCGTGCGTTGGGAGAACCAAATGGTATAACTTTGCGCAGGTTGCTTCATAGGGTTACCTCTCTTTCTTCCTTTAAGGGTATGTTCATTGCCAAAAAGAAAAACAAATGCTCCTTTCCATGTGAACGGATTGGTGGAATGCATGCAAAAAAGCCATAGATGAACTAAAGTTCATCTACAGCTTATAACCGAAGGAATCCGGATGAAATGCAAGCATTTCCCGAATCTCCTCTGCATCGCAATAATGATGAGCGTCCACGACAGGGGTGCACAAACATGACTGTCCCAACGCGATCATTGCAAAAAAAATCGGATTAATGTCACTATGCTTATGCGTATTCAGTTATTGATTCGAAATCTGTATAGGCATAAACATAATCATCATCCCACCCGTTTCACATATTTGTTGTTTATTGTATTCGCTGGTTTAACATCCGTCAAGATAATTTTAACTGAATTGTTATTTAATTCATGTCATTAATCTTTCAATTCCTGCTACATACCCAATGATGTGGACTCCGTTTGCTTCTCTCTAACAACAAGGCGTCTATGTGCGATCA
Source organism: Paenibacillus sp. CB74 (assembly GCF_055687625.1). Classification (NCBI taxonomy): domain Bacteria; kingdom Bacillati; phylum Bacillota; class Bacilli; order Caryophanales; family Paenibacillaceae; genus Paenibacillus; species Paenibacillus sp. CB74. The sequence continues at coordinate 2,269,655 of NZ_CM146009.1, forward strand.
GAAGAAAAGGCACTCCCAGTGCTGTTGTCAGTGCAATCGGTACAAAGACAGCCAGCCCATTCTCCGCTCCAAATTGACTTAATAACACCCCTCCCATTACAGGAGCAATGACACTACCAATATTATTGAAGCCGATGGTCCCGAAATACGTTCCCTTCCATTCCGGCTTCGCAATCCGGTCGATGAGCATATCCATCATCGTGAACAATAATACTTCCCCAATGGTAAATAGTATGACACTCATCATCATCATGAGTACACCTTCAGCGATTCCAACCATCATCAGACTGGTTGCAACCAGCAGATTACCCACAATCAGAGGAACAAGCGGTGGAAAGTTTCGGAATGTTCGCACAAGCGGATACTGAATAATCAATACCGTCACGGCATTCAGGGAAAGCATGTACGAGAACATCTGGCTTCCATTTTCAAAGATCGGGCTCCTCGCCAAGTACTGTGCCAATGTAGAACTGAAGTGTCCGTAACCCAGAACACAAAATGTGGTACCGATCAATACTGGCAGAAACACCCGGTCGCGACCAGTGGTCATGAGTGCTTCACGCAAACGTGGTGCGGTTGCCTGATGACGCTCTGGCAAATTGGCATGCTGTAGCTTGAATTGCAGAAACAGTACAAGTCCATAGGCTATGTATACCAAGCCGGAAATCACAAATGGAAATGTCGATTCAGACGATCCCAGTTGAAATCCGATAATTGGCCCAAAGACCACGCCGAGATTAATCGCAGCATATCTGAGGTTGAACACCAGCAATTTGTTCTGCGGAGAAGTAATATCCGATAACAGGGCTCTGGAGGTAGGCTCGAATACTGCACGGCATAATCCGTTTAACGTATTGGCAACAAAGAACACCCATAGATGCTCTGCTGCTGAAAAAATGAAAAACACACCTGCCCAGCTAAATACCGAGATTAACATCACGATTTTGCGACCAATCCGGTCCGAAATATAACCGCCATAAAAGCTGACCATTACACCTGCCAGCGAGCTAACGGCCACAGTAATACCGGTCTGGGTCGGTGTAGCCTCTAGTACACGTGTCAGATAAATGGATAGAAACGGGATACTCATTGACGTGACAAGACGTCCAAACATGGTTCCGATAATGATGGTCCATGCCAAGGGGTGAATTTGCCTTAAATATTGCTTCATGCGAACTTCTCCTATTCATTCTAGATGCTTCAAAAGCGGACTTTTTGAACAACTTCTACTAATTCGTGTTCAAAAAGTTCGGTTTTCAGTACCGAGAAGATGGGATAAAGCTAGAAATGGAGTAGCTGAGCGTAGGGAAAACTACGTGAGCAACGGACATTTCGGCTGTATTCCATATTCGATGCTGATGATGCCTTTAGGCATCTTTCGTAATCAAAAGCGGACTTTTTGAACTACCTCTACTCATGTATAATTGTAAGGATAAAAGGGGGAAGTAAAAGTGTAAACATTTGATCACACTTTTCACCTTTAATAGAGGAGTTATGCACATGGATACTCTACATACACACTTTCTAAGGATCGCCGGTTCCGAACAACTTTCATTCAAGCTCCATGAACCTGTAGCGGTAACCATTGATAGCCTGTCCGCTGCCTTGTGCTGCACCCCTCGTAATGTGAAGTTCATTATTAGAAAATTGGAGGAGCAAGGCTTCATCCACTGGCAACCCGGGCGTGGTCGTGGGCACCATTCGGAATTAACGTTGCTGCGTAGCATGAATGAAGCGCTGGAAGCGAGTTTTACACAACTTCTCGCTAAAGACAAAATGAAAGATGCCATTGAACTCATCGGAACCATTCAGATGCATGATTCATTGCGAGAACAGCTCATGCTTTCCCTCCATCAACAGATGGGATTTCACAGCCACGACGAAACTTCCTCAGGTCAGGATATCCTGCGCATTATGAGGTCTCGCCAGTTAGGCGATTTGGATCCAGCCTTTGTGTATACTGCTTTTGAAACCTATCTGTTGAGCCAGGTCTGTAATACATTAATCACTTATGATGCCAAAAAAGAATCATTCCGCCCAGCATTGGCTCATATGTGGGAGTGCAGCGAGGACCACCGATTATGGACCTTCTATCTCAGGAAGGGTGTACGTTTTCACAACGGTCGTGTCATGACCTCCCGGGATGTGCAAGCAACGTTGCAACGATTAAAAGACGTGCATAGTCCGTCCATCTGGTTATATCGGGATATCGAACACGCGGAAGTAGCAGGTGATTACTGCATCAAGTTTGTTCTTCGTCGTCCTAATCGGTTCTTTTTGCATCTGTTCAGCTGTATTCGAATGACGATCCTGCCCTACGATTACAATGTAGCCAATACCTTAATTGGTACCGGTCCTTTCCAGATCTCTGAGCTGAATGAAGATGTATTGGAACTTACTGCATTTGATGCCTACTACGGCATTCGGCCACATCTGGATCAAGTCCATTTCTGGTTCGTACCTGACCTGAGTCCGAATGATCGTTATTATGAGCTACCAGGTACAGATCGATTGAGTCTCGCAACAGGCTTTGAACGGACCAACAGCATCAATTATCCGGCACTGGGTTGTCAGTATATGCTGTTTAATTTTCACAAGGAAGGCATCCATCATCAGCCTCTATTTCGACAAGCGCTTCGTATCGTCTATGATTCGGTCGCTCTTGTCAGAGATCTCGGTGGCAATCGGATCACACCAGCCAGCAGTTTCCTTCCCTGGAGAAGTGCAGCCCAAGACTGGACAGCGGTTTCTCTTGACCATGCTCGTGAATTGCTGCATGGCTGTGGATACCAGGGTGAGACGATAACTTTATCGTATAAGCAAAATAAGGATGCAGATGTTGCGGAGTGGTTCCAATGTCGTGCGCAGTCCATCGGAATAAACATCAGCATGCAGCCCGTTGTGGATTATTTCAACTCAGAGGAAACCACGAACGCACAATTGATCTTGGCTGAAGAGATACTGGAGGAAGATTGGCAGTACGGCATGATTCATTTTTTCAAAAACCTGTCCAACCATTTTCATATGTGTATGTCTCCTGCATTCCAGTCTCAACTGGATGACAAACTGGATCATTTCGCGAAGCTTCATCGGGAAGACCGAACAGTGCTCCTGGATGAAGCTGAAGCATTGCTTCGTGATCAATGCTGGATCTTGCATGGTTGTCACATGAACAAGCAGGCTGAACTGGATCAAAGCATCTTCGGCATGCAGATAGCAGAATTCGGATATATGGACATCTCCAAATTGTGGATCAAAAATCCTTAGGGATATTCGTGTGCAGTTGCATCTGTGGGATACAGGGGTGGACCAAAATCATGGAACAGCAAAAAAAGCCGCTAGTTTATTTGTGGTAAGCTAACGGCTCTATTGCCAATCTATTTTTTAGTACAATTAGAAATTAGTTTCAAAGATTATGTTTGACGTAATAGGTTTCCAAGACTTGCATGATGGACTCGATTTTAATCGGTTTGCTGACGTACGCATCCATGCCTGCCTTCAAGCATTTATCCTTGTCTCCTCTTAACGCATTGGCAGTTACCGCAATAATATACGGACAACTCTCGGAGTGCAAAGAATTTTTAATCACTTTTGTCGCTTCGAATCCATTAAGCCTTGGCATATGCACATCCATGAAGATAATATCATATGAATTGTGTTTTACCGCTTCGACTACCTCAATACCGTCCGCCACACGATCCACAAAATGTCCTTTTTTCTCCACAATTCTGCTAAGGACAAGCTGATTCACCTCATTGTCTTCTGCGACTAATATTCGCAAGGCTGAGGTTCTGCTCTTCTTCTGCTGTTGATCCAAGCTGTTGCTTTCTTCACCATTATTTAATTTGAATTGGGCAGTAAATATAAATATTGTACCTGGTTGATCCGAATCCTCAATCCAAATCTCGCCCTGCATAAGCTCCACCAGTTTCTTGCTAATGGCTAGGCCAAGACCGGTACCTTGAGGTTTGCGGGTCATAAAATTCTCCAGTTGGTAGAAGGGTTCAAATAATTGTTGTCTCCTCTCAGCCGGAATCCCAATGCCCGAATCCTTTACCTGAAAATAAAGTTTCACGCTATTGCTAGACTGCTCCTTAACCCCAACTTTAATATCCACGCCGCCTTCTGAAGTGAATTTGACCGCGTTGCCAATGATATTGGTAAGCACCTGTTTCAGTCGATACGCATCACCATATACCGGAGTTGGTATGACATCTTCTACGCACATACGAACATCCAGTTTTTTTTCAATAGCCAGTGGTTTTACGATTTGTACCGTCTCGGTCACGATTTCTACGAGATCAAAAGGATCTTCTACCAGATCGGTTTTGCCTGACTCGATTTTGGAAAAATCAAGAATATCATTAATGATAGCTAGCAAGGAATCTCCACTCTTCTGAATGATTTCAATATATTCCTTTTGTTCCGCGCTAAGTCCAGGAGTATCCAATAGCAAATCCGTCATCCCAATTACACCATTCATAGGTGTGCGGATCTCGTGGCTCATCATCGCCAAAAATTCACTTTTGGCCTTATTCATTCTCTCCGCTGTCTCTTTGGCAACAAGCAGTTTCTTCTGCTCCATGATATCCTTCGCAATCAGGTAAAACCCGACATTGGATTTATTTACAATGATTGGAGCAAGTGTAGCCAAGACTTCGGTCTCAGAGCCATCGGTGTGCCTTACAGCGTTGATTTCCTTTTCAGCCATCTCATAATTACTGCCCAAGATCAGGCCCAAGTTGTCGGCTCCGATAAATCTGCTTATGCTTGTGCCGATCATCTCAGCCACGGGACAGCCCGTCATGTTCACCGCTACGGGATTGGCATTCATAATATTACCATCCATGTTAAACGAGATAATGGCGTCATGATTATATTTTTTAAGCGAAGTGTAGCGCTCCACAGATTCCTGTAATTTAAATTCGATGCGTTTGCGTTCAGTTATATCCTGTAGTGTCCCGTTTAGCTGGACTGGCTGATGATCCTCATCGAACGTAATCAATCCACGCAAGTGAAGATACTTCTCACTTCCATTCGTACTAATGTGCTTGTACTCGAAATCTAGCGCTTTCCCTTGTTTTACCCATTCCATTTGTTCGTATAAGGAGGCTTTATCCGCAGGATTAATCACATTAGCTATATCGCTTGCACGATATGATTTTCGTGTACGTTCGAATTCAAGAATCTCAAAAATCTGATCTGAAAGAGCGATCTGGTCATTGACCATATCCCATTCCCAACTGCCAATTAAGGCGATGCGTTCAGCCTCTGCACTGATGTCTTTATGTTTTTTCCGTTCGGATACATCTCGTCCAATTGAAAAAATCTGCATTCCATGCTCAGCATCTCCAAAGACCTTGTATGTGGTTTCAAACCACAGATAATGCCCATCTTTATGACGGACCCTAGTATTCAACAGATTACCCTTGGTCAAGTCCATCTGTGAAATCCGTTCCAGATCTTGTGGGTGAAAATATGCATCATTATTTTGACCAATTACTTGTTCTGGCGAATAACCCAGTAAACCTTGAACGGAGGGTGAGCAGAATCTACAAACACCCTGCTGATCGGCAATATAGATGATCTCCTGAGCATGATCTGTTATAAGTTTGAACATCTCTTCACTATGCAGAAGCTTTTGTTCAGACATTTTGCGGTCAGTAATATCAACAATATGGCAGATAAAGTAAATCGGTTCATCCGTAATTTCGTTACGAACTAATGTAACATGCAATGACGTCCATAAGATGTCACCATTTTTATGGATGTAACGCTTTTCGTATTGATTTTCTTTTATTTTACCCTCAAATAGGTCGTAACTACAGATCATATCGTGTGGTGAATCATCCGGATGTGTAATATCCTGATACGTAAGATTCATTAGTTCATCACTTGTGTAACCTAGCATACAGCAAAAAGCAGGGTTCACTTTCATCCATTGCCCTGTCGGAGCAACGAGTGCAATCCCAATAGGCGCTTGGTTGTAAATCTGCTCGAACAATTCATGATGATCGACCTTTTGAACCTGCATTGTAAGCTCTCCTTTTGGCATATAAACTCCATCTAAAGATTGTCGAAATCTAAGATTTTTCCTGATAAAAGATTTTCTATAATAATTAGTCGGTTTTAAAACAACAGTACCTGCTTAATACCCAGAATTTCAATCCTTGAAACAAAACTTTCCAAGAAATTTGTGTCTATGAAGGCAAACAAGGCCCGGAATCCATCCTATGGAATCCCGACCTTTGTCGTTATCTATCATTATAAGTCATATGCAGTAAGGCATCACGAGAAAAATGGTTTATCGCTCACGAGCCACAAGATAATCCAAAAGATGTCTCAAAAATGGAATAGATTTCGGCAACTCGTTTAATGCATCTGTAGCAAGACAGTAATGTTCCCACATCTCTTTCTTCGCGCCTTCATCACCCAGGATGGACACAAAGGTTGAATTGTTGTTCCGCTCATCCTGACCTGCAGGTTTCCCAAGAATGAGATGATTTCCCTCGTAATCCAGCAAGTCATCCTTGATCTGGAAGGCGATCCCCGCATGATAAGCGAACTTTTTCAGCGTTGCCATCTCCGGTTCCTTCACTTGAGCAAGTATGGCTGGCATGATCAGAGCAGCTTCGAAGGCAATGCCTGTTTTGTAAAAACAGATCATATTCAACTGCTCAAGCGTTAACACTTTGCCTTTGGAGTTCAGATCCATCGCTTGCCCCATACACATATCCTCAGCTTTTTCAGCCGAATATTGAATAAGAGTGAGTACGGTTGCTGCATCAAAGCGATTCAATGAGGATTGTTCTCCTATCGCCTTCTGAATGAGAAACAGACCCGTAAGCTCTGCTGTGGCGCTATTGTGTACCTGATGCAGTGTGGAACGTCCACGCCTTGTCGAAGCATTATCCTGCGTAGGCAGATCATCAAAGATCAGGGAAGCAGTATGCATGTACTCCAGCGATCGTAGCAGCGGAACAATAGATGATTCAGGTAGACCATACTCGCGCACACCCATAACCCAAGTTAATATGGGGCGTAACCTCTTTCCGTCTCCCTGCAAGCTATAATTGGCGGCATCGATCAGCGTTTCTTTCATCTCATGAAGTCCACCGGGCTTCGCAATCTGCAACTCCACATTAATCTGTTCGCGAACTGTTCGAATGGTCTGCTTGAACTCCTCTTTCTCCTGCTTGTCATGTTTCAACTGAAGCACAACCTGATCCCGTAACAATTTATCGAGAAAATCAACGTCATCTGCTTTTCTCACCATCTGTTGAACCAGTTGATTGAATTCAGGCTGCCCCGAGGCAAAGATCGTCATTACTTCATCATATTTCTGCTGCCCCAACCGTTCTTTACAACGCTTCAGACCATTTATAGCCCGATCCAGGATGACCTCCCGGGTCTTGGCGTCCGAGTTGTATACATCGTGGATCAGGTGAGAGATGACTGCCCAATACAATTCATATGGATTAATCAGATCAGGGCGCAAATCACGATACTTCAAATAGTACGTATAAGGAGTTACAGCCCCTTCTTCCATATCGTCAAACATATCGGCAAAATCATCTGCCAGCTGATTATATATCCCGTAATAGAACGTCCGCAGATCAAATCCTTCATCCACTGGTGCACTGAGTACAGACCGGACAATTAATCGGGAAGACGAAGATTTAATAATAATTGGAATGTACAATTCTTCATTGGTATAATTCGCATTGGCTAATTTCTTGTTGCGATCCATCTCTTGAGACTGAAAGAAAACATAGGATTGCTCTAGGAACGTGCGTTGTTTCTCTGGATGCTGGTAATTCTTGATGTACTCAAATGCTTCCCGAAGCTCGGAATGCACATATTCAATCACTTCAAGGTTAGCACCAATCCATTCTCCCAGATCAGGTACAACCCCGGTAAGAAGTGCATCGCGTATCATCAGGGAATATTGTTCCTTTTCCTGAGCAGTCAAGGCTTGAGAATCCAGCAGGTCATCCACAAATGGATACGTCAAACCGTAGGAATAACCGAGTCTGATCGCCGCATCGAATCTTCGGGCTCGTTCCTCAGGTGGGGTCTGCTCGTTCATCTCATCGTCCACATGAAGAACCACGCCGAGAATAATTTTGATAAGCTTCCGCTGCGCCTGCTCTGCATCCAGCTCCTTCGGGATGTTGGATGCTACGTTCTTTAATTTGTTCATCACCCAGATGACAGCTGTTTCAATGTGCTCCTTCTGCCCCCACCGGTACAGCGCAGCCAGACTGATGTAATCGTGCTGTCCTTTGCGCCCAGCGGCAGAGCCCATAAAATATTTTTTGGTATTCTCGACAACGTGCTGAATTCGGGCCTGAGTATCTGGAGAATCAAGGGCTTGCCCCAGATCTCGCATATAGATATATGAAATACTCCGATCCAGGTAATCATCCAACTTTCCAGTCGTATTCAGCCAATGGATATATCTATGCACATCCCGGGGATCGGGTTTTCGTTTACTTGGTGACAAAAGAGAAAGCCAGGCAAAACAATGAATATGTTTTTTTTGCCACACATGAATATCTTGGGTAAGTATAGTTGTATACGTATTATCCATAAGTTGCTGCCTAAGAGCAGTAAAATACTGAGATGCTTTCTGTTCAGCTAGCCGATATCCTGCATCAGCCTGTTCTGTAAGTACGTTATTCATAGGGTGGATACCTCAACTTCTATTAATGTTAAACATGTATCCATGAAAGGAGATGAGGTGCTCCATGGACGAAAACTGAACTCATTTGATGGTGTATCCAACGTGTCAGCTCATGTTCATAACCTTTATACGGTGATCCAACCGTTTGGTTACGAAATCGTCACTGTTCATTCTACGTACGTGATTTTAAAGAATGGAAGACCAGACTTTGACCGCTGTAATGGCGATAAGTACAATTAATGCATACCGAAGTATCCTCACATTGATCATCGAACTAACCTTAGAACCAATGGACGCCCCCAGCATGCTACCAATCACTGTATAGATAATGGGTTCCAGCGGAATGTCTCCACCCGTCAATTTCCCTATCACACCACCAATGGCCGAGATAAATACAATTGCCAGTGAAGATGCAATCGTCGTTCGCACGGGGATGTTAAGGATTGTCAGCATGATGGGAATAAGGATAAAAGCACCACCCGCACCCACAATTCCTGATACAATGCCTACTGCAAACGCAGTGCCTGCTGCTATCCATCGGTCGAACACCAAAGGAGCCGAGGTATCAAGCTTTCCTTTTCCAGGAATCAGCATGAGCACAATCGCCAGAATTGCCAAAATACCATAGATCAGATTAATAACCCTTCCATCCAAATGACCTGAGACGAACCCGCCAATCAGACTGCCAGCAAGAATGCTGGAGCCCATGTAGAGCACCAATCCGCGGTGAACAAATGCCCCACCACTTCTCCCCGCTTTTACTTTTCTCCGGAATGCAACAACACCGGCCAGTGAAGCGAAAAATACTTGAAACATACTAATCGACGATACCTCATGGGCTGAGAATGGCTCCAGTCCCATCCAGGATGGAACATATAACAGTAGCGGATAATTGATAATGGCCCCACCAATACCCAACAAACCGGAGAAAAATGAACCGACCAGACCGAGAATAAACATGATGATAAAAAGCTGAAGATCCATCGGTTATGCGCTTCCTTTCGTGCCAATATAAATTTCATTTCGATCCCCATCTAAAGTGCTATACAAGGCGAATATTATCCGTTATAATAAAAACCAAGTAAATTAATCCGAAATGAGTGATTAAGCATGTTTAACGTGTTGAAGACTCTTTTTGAAAATAAATGTCCACAGTGTAACGAAAAATTACAAGTTCATAATGATGCTTTGTGTTCAACCAAAAGCTGTTCTCAATGTCATTACAAAGAAGAGAGCTATGGCTCTCTTGGAGTTCGAATTGTATATGACACCACAAAATGATAAAAAGCTATAGCCTTGTTAATTGTATCATGATCTCTGAATTTTCGGGATAATTCGACAAACTTATTTCCACCTCCTATGCCACGATTCCTTTATAATGAAATACAAAAACGGTGCAAAACGAATAAATCGTTTTGCACCGTTTTTTCTGTTTATTTGAGGAGACTTCCCTTCCTTCTAGAAGGGTTACTTATTTGGTTTTGAAGCTGAGGAAACCATCATCTACTGCTACGGTTGTACCATTCATTGCACTTGCTGCATCACTGAAGAGGAATGTAACCACACTGGCTACTTTCTCTGGCTGAATAAGTTCTCCACGCATATGTTGAGTAGCAAGTGCATCTTTCATGGCTTGGTCATCGCCAAGAATCGGTGTTTCGATAAAACCAGGCGCTACACCAACGACACGAATTCCATGCTCCGCAAGTTCCAATGCACCAGACTTGGACATCATTACAACAGCCGCCTTGGCTGCATTGTAGTTGAAGCTGCCTACTGCAGCAACACTTCCATAGATCGAAGCCGTATTAACAATGGTACCTTGTACATTTAATTCAACCATTTTTTTCGCGCCATAATACATCCCATAATATACACTGTGTTGATCTACATCAATGACTCTGTGATAGGATTCCGGGTCCATCTCCAGAAATGGCTTCACAAGTCCAATGCCTGCGTTATTGAAAATACCGCTTAACGTCCCGTATTGCTCAACTGTCCAGTCGATCAGGGCTTTAATCTCGTCCCCTTTGGATACATCCACTTTATATGCGCCCGCTGTTCCGCCTGCTGCTTCAATCTCTGCCGCAAGCTTCTTCGCTCCGTCTTCATTATAGTCAGCGATAACAATAGTCGCACCTTGATCCGAAAGTTGAAGGGCTGTTTCTTTACCAATACCACTAGCTCCACCAGTAATAATGATTACTTTTCCATTGTGTTCGGTCATGACTCAGTTCTCCTTTGTGGAAAAATATATCAAACCCTTGCTCATATTCATCTCGTGATTACTTGCTATAGTCTAGCTCCTGTGACATTAAATATGCATGAGTTTTCGGAAAATAAAAAAAGCGAACATATCAGTCATTCAATCCCTCCGATATCCCGCTCGTATAAAATATGAAAATTTCAGACTAGTTGTCTCTACATATTGAAAATGAATTCAACTTATTCCCCCTGAAGTCCACTAAGCGGATCTTTCAGGTTATTGATGTTGGTGATCAGTTCAGGAATGCCCGTCTTCTCCCAATTTTCCACCGTAAACCCTTGCTCTGTAATCGTATTCTCGAAATGGTCCACAACTTCCGTTAATTGCGTATTGTAGCTGACCAGATTCTCATGAATGCTCTCACCGATTGCAGGAGCAGTCAGCTGAGAAAATTCGCTTGCTTCTGCTTGAATCAGATCGATTTTCTCCTGAATCTGAGTGGTTATCTCCGGATTGTTCACTGCACCTGATGCGAGCTCTTGCAGATCTGCGCCAGCGTTCGATACCTGTTCTATATAATCAGTAGCCCCACTAACATAATTTAAACTTTCATTGGCTTGCTCCACGACAGAACAGGCCGAAATCAAAAGAATACTTGATGCGATAAGGCCTGTCATCATTAATGTGTGCCTTCGTTTTCTTATGAACATGATCATCTCCCTTTCTCCTATTCTAAATCCTTGTTCCAAGTCCATGATACCTGTTTAGACTGTTTTATTGCAAATGGATCTGCAGCCAGCGTTATTAACATGTATAATAGTAAAATCACACGGTAAAGGGATGTCATGATAATGCTTCAAGCCTTGAACCAACGCTTGAACCGCATCATGCCACTGATTACCCCAATCAGCATTATTATTGGCGTGTTATGCGGGAGTTTCCTTTCTTCTTATACCTTTTTATCTCCTTGGCTCTTTGCGTTCATGACGTTCGCTGGAAGTATCAGTCTTGGGATACGGGATTTTGTCAATGTACTGAAGAAGCCGTTCCCCTTGTTTGTATGTCTGTTTATTTTGCATTTGGCGATGCCTCTAATTGCTCTCGGTATGGGTCATCTGGTGTTCCCTACAGATGCGTACACCATAACGGGTCTGGTTCTGGCAGCCGTTATACCAACTGGAATAAGCAGCTTCATCTGGGTCAGCATCTATCGGGGCAATATCGCACTTACGCTTTCCATCATCCTGATTGATACGATGCTTGCTCCTTTCGTAGTTCCCGGCGTATTATCTCTGTTGATTGGCACCAGTGTCACCCTGGATACAGCTGCCATGATGAGCAGTCTGTTCTGGATGATTGTAGTGCCATCCCTGCTCGGTATGCTTTTGAATGAGTGGACCAAAGGCGCCATTGTCCCGGTCTGGGGACCGAGATTGAATCCATTATCCAAATTGTTTATGGCATCCGTCGTTGCAATAAATGGATCTGTTGTTGCCCCCTACTTGGCCAATTTCAACTGGAAATTGGCTGGTCTTGCGGTCATCATTATTTTCCTGGCATCTTTCGGGTATGCACTAAGTTATTTTATTGCTCGATTGTTGGGATGGAATGAGGCCGACCAGGTAGCTCTCGTGTTTAATGGAGGCATGCGTAATATCAGCGCAGGTGCAGTACTCGCTGTTTCGTATTTTCCGCCACCTGTTGCTGTCCCGGTCGTGCTCGGGATGGTATTCCAACAGATGCTTGCTTCCCTGACAGGTTATCTGCTCGCTCGTCGCTCTCAGCTTCTGCATAAGTCGGATAAGACATCTGCCGCCTAACAACATACTGGAATGTAAAAAACGCCGACATGATTGTCGGCGTTTTGCATTGGATTGCTTTTATTACTAATATCGCTACGATACTACTCCGCTTCGTAAATCTAGTCATTCGTTTCTGTCTTTACAAATCCACTTTCATCTTACCTAGCATCTGGGCAACTTCAGGGTCGTCAATCTTCATAAATAGACTTTCCTTGGTATCCAGCGTGGAAATGGTTGCGATCTCTTCCGGACTCAGTACAAAATTGAAAATATCAAAGTTCTCGATAAGCCGCTCTTTGCGTACCGATTTTGGAATAATCACGATGTCTTGTTGCACAAGCCAGCGGAGTACAACCTGGGCGATGGATTTGTTATGTCTCCCGGCAATGGAAGCCAGCACTTCGTTACTAAATAAATTGTTGCGACCTTCCGCAAACGGTGACCATGACTGGTGTTGTATGCCCTGTTCTTTCATAAAAGCAGCACTATCGACCTGCTGTTGAAACGGATGTGTTTCGATCTGATTGATGGCAGGCACAATTTCGTTATGAACAATAAGGTCCATCAGACGGTCTGGCAGGAAGTTGCTGACGCCTATTGCCTTGATCTTGCCCTCGCGGTACAGTTCTTCCATCGCACGCCAAGACCCGTAGTAGTCACCAAAAGGCATATGAATGAGGTACATATCCAGATAATCGAGCTGCAGCTTACTGAGCGATTTGGCAAACGCCAGCTTGGTACTTTCATATCCGGCATCCTGAATCCATAGCTTGGTCGTGATAAACAGTTCTTCCCGCGGTATGCCACTGCGCTTGATCGCGCGTCCAACTGCTTCTTCGTTCAGGTATCCGGCGGCCGTATCAATTAAGCGGTAACCTGCCTTCAATGCTTCATATACCGTGTTCTCGCATTCATCGGCATCAGGAACCTGGTAGACACCAAAGCCGATGATCGGCATTTTCACTCCATTATTTAAAGTTACAGTTTGCATATTAACGCCTCCTAAGGTTCTATTGTGAATCGCAAGTCTTCACGTATTGCTGAAATTCAGCAAAAAAAGCAGTTGTTCCACTTCCGTCCGACTTGCGTTACAATAACCCTAGCTCCTTCGTGTTAGACGAAGTCAAGCGGTCTCCATTATATTTTTTACGAGGAGGATTACATATGTATACGGTTCAGGATGCTGCCCATCTTACAGGACTCACAGAGCACGCGGTACGCTTTTACACGGATAAAGGTTTGGTTCCAAGCATTCAACGCAATAAAAATAACATTCGGGTGTTTGATGAGGAATCCATCAACTGGCTGCATGGTGTCAAATGCCTCAAACAGACTGGCTTACCGATTGAGAACATTAAAACATACGTCGATCTCTGTCTTGAAGGGGATTCAACCGTTGCACAGCGATTCGCACTTATGATGGAATACAAGGAAGCAGCGCTGATTCAGCTTGAAGAAGCCAAGAGCCGGGTTGCTCATTTGGAAGAGAAAGCACGTCAATATCAAGCCATTTTGGAGCAACGCATCCCGGATATAACCAATCCTATTAATTGGGAAACCAAACGCGACGAAGAAGGTAGCTGTCCGGCTTCTCGGCTAAAGAGTCGTATTCTTCCTGAATCCGAAGCTTCGAGTCCGTGCCCGGCAGCTGCGCAGTAAATAACGCTGACAATCCTGTTGGCGTTTTTCACTTTACATATTTCATACCACTCCATGACTCCACTCCGTTTTCCGGATATAGCCCACAAAAAAAACCATCAACAAGTGATGGTTTTCATCTAATCATTCTTTGCAGAAATCTGTTGCTGTTCATGATTCTTTGATGCTTATTTCGGTTGAATGTATCCTTCGGCTTTGAGCAATTCAGCGATCAGAACCGCACCACCTGCCGCTCCGCGGAGCGTGTTGTGGGACAATCCAACGAATTTGTAATCATAGAGTGAATCTTCGCGCAGTCGGCCTGTCGATACACCCATTCCGCGTTCGATGTCACGATCCAGTTTTGTCTGTGGTCTGTTCTCTTCTTCAAAATACGTAATGAATTGTTTTGGTGCACTTGGCAGAGCCAGTTCCTGCGGACGACCTTTGAACTGCAACCAACGCTCCAGAATTTCGTCTTTGCTTGGTTTTTTCTCGAAGTTTACAAACACGGTAGCCAGATGCCCATCCGTTACCGGCACACGAATACATTGTGTTGTAATTAATGGAGCAGAAGCTTTGACGATCTGATTGTTCTCGATGCTACCCCAGATCCGGAGTGGTTCCTGTTCACTCTTCTCTTCTTCGCCACCGATGTATGGAATGACATTATCGAGCATATCCGGCCAGTCCGTAAAGTTTTTACCTGCTCCTGAGATGGCTTGATATGTGGAAGCAACGACCTGAGTCGGGTTGAACTCACGCAAGGCGTGCAATGCTGGCACATAACTCTGAATGGAGCAGTTTGGTTTTACGGCAATGAATCCGGTTTTCGTACCCAGACGTTTGCGTTGAGCTTCAATCACGTCCAGATGTCCCGGGTTAATCTCAGGAATTACCATAGGTACATCTGCTGTCCAGCGGTGAGCGGAGTTGTTGGATACGACAGGTGTTCCTGTCTTGGCATAAGCCTCTTCGAGCGCTTGGATCTCATTCTTTTTCATATCAACCGCGCAGAAAATAAAATCAACCTGGCTGGCAAAAGCTTCGACCTGCGAAGCATCTTGAACCACGATTTTCTTCACTGCTTCCGGAATAGGAACTGCGAGTTTCCATCTGCCCTGTACGGATTCTTCATATGTTTTACCTGCCGAATTGGCGCTTGCAGAAATAGCTGTTACTTCAAACCATGGATGTTGATCGAGCAGGTCTACAAAACGCTGACCTACCATTCCCGTTCCACCGACGATACCAACTTTCAATTTTGCTGACATTCAATCATCATTTCCTTTCGGTGTGAGTTTCCTCTTATTAAACACTATTCAGGCAATTCCAAAGCGTGTAGTCACAGCCCCGAAAAAACCAAAAAATCCCATCCCCAAGACAATAGTCTCAGGGACGAGATTGAACTCTCGTGGTACCACCCAGATTCGCTGATATGTCACCATATCCGCCTCTTCAAGTAAAGGTTACACAACCATGTTGCTGTTGTATACCTTCCTACTCTAGCTCTGTAACAGGAGCGCCTGTCACACCATCCCTTAATGCTAAGTTCCGATGTGCTGCTCTGAGTCTTTATTCAATAAAAAGTTCTTTACTCCTTTTCAGCTGCCGGAGCTCTCTTTGAAAGAATTGTTTTTATCTACTCGTCTCTTCGTCGCATTTGATATTGCGATTATAATATCAAAATTACCGTGATGAAGTAAACATATTTTTTTGGCTATTAAAATTTATTCGTGATTTCCTTACTGTTTGTTGGCAATAATGGCATACGTCCCCAGTGGACTCCCAGGGCCCAACGCATGATGTGTTCTAAGTAATTTCAGTTCGGAAAGAAGAAGTGTTTTTACTTTGTCCGGGATCGGAAGCCGTTTTAGTTCCTCAGGCGCTTCTGCCAGTGTCATTTCAGTTTCCCAGCGACCATCCTGCAGCTCGGAAGAATGGATCGAAATCTCTTCCTTCATCATCCAGCCTGACGCAGTGACAAGCTCCTGAATATCCTCCGGTGTAAAAAGCGTACGCACATTGGAGAAGCTGTTCTCCTTGTAACATTCAACCTGGGACTGAATGAGAACGGATAACCAATGCGAGAGCTGGCTCACATCTGTTACTCGTGCATCCCATTCGGCAAAACATAACTGATGTCCCCACGTCCTAACCTTGCTAAGAATCCGGGCGAGTTCGTCAAACGATTTCAAGTACCAGGAACAATGGGATAGTACAATCACATCGAACTCATTCTCGGCAAATTGAACCTCATCACTTAGAATATCGAACTCATAATCCATTCGAATTCGGTCACCCAGCGGAGATCTCAGCAGCTTGGCTGCCGCTTCACCTACGGTCAACGGTGAACCATAATCCTCTGGTGCAATATCTAGACCATGAACGTACCCATGCTCCCCCACCAGGTGTGCAAGCACGGCTGTTGTATCTCCCTGACCACACCCGATTTCCAGCACACGGTTACCTTTCTGTATTCCCCAAAAGTGTCCCAGTTTCATCCGATGCTCGGTCTGAATGTACTGAATGGCGGCGTTGTCCTCGACGTCCATATACTTAATAAGGTCCCTGATGATAGTCTCATTCATGATTCCTCACTCCTCCAAGAGCAACTTGAACTTCTTGCTCATTGTAGCGTTACTGGAAACATTGTACAATGCTGGATTCGATGAAAGAACCATGTACGAAGGAAAGGCTCTCTTGTTGCAGCAGATGTGGGCCTCTGCTTCATATCAATGCCTATACCCACTGGGTTGCAAGCTTTTGAAGATAGGGTGTCAGCATGGGCTGTAATTCCTTGCGCATCAATCCGATCTCCAAGATCGCCTGAATATATCCGAATTGATCGCCAATATCGTAGCGACGTCCTTTCAGTTCAAGAGCTAACAACTCCTCCACCTGACTTATTTCTTTCAAGGCATCCGTTAACTGATATTCCCCTCCGGCCCCTCTCTCGATCTGATCCAGAATGGGAAAGATGGAAGGTTTCAGAATGTATCTTCCCATTACAGCTGTTCGGGATGGTGCTTCTGCAAGGGAAGGTTTTTCGACCAGATTGGTGACTCGGTGAACCCGGTCCTCTGCACCAGCCGAATCAATAATGCCATATTTGCTCACATTTGCCGCGTCTACCTGACGGACACCGATGATCTGGCTGCCTGTCTTTTCATAGAGATGAACCATCTGGGCCAGTGCAGGCGGATCAGACACCATAATGTCATCGCCGAGCAGTACTGCGAAGGCATCATCTCCTACAAACTGCCGTGCACATCCAATGGCATGCCCCAGACCCAGCGGTTCTTTTTGACGAATAAAATGAATATTGGCCATCTCGCTGATCGCTTGCACCTCTTCCAGTAAAGACTGTTTGCCCTTGGCATATAAAGAATGTTCAAGTTCAACCGATTTATCAAAATGGTCTTCTATGGATTTTTTGTTACGTCCAGTCACAATGAGGATATTCTCAATGCCTGACTGCACTGCTTCTTCAACAATGTATTGGATAGCCGGTTTATCCACGATGGGCAACATCTCTTTAGGCTGTGCCTTCGTTGCTGGCAGGAAACGGGTTCCGAGACCCGCTGCCGGAATAACGGCTTTTTTAATTTGCATTTCATCATACACTCCTTTCATTTGCTTCGTATAACTAATATTTCATATTGCGCGCAGCTAAGCTGCTATACGAAACACCCAATATCTACTAGCCATATAGTTCAGGACCATTCCCATTAATGTCGCCAAGATCTTGCTCATCACGAGACTCCATCCCAACTCATCGTGCAATGTCATCATAATGAGGGCTGATAATGCAAGAACGATGAGATTGGTGATTAGAAAACGAATAAGCTTCGCTCTATCGTTACCCCCTCGCGTCGCATCTCGAAAAGTCCACCTGCCGTTCAGCCAATAGCTGTTCGCAACACCGCAGCTGTACGAGACTCCTTGAGCAATCAGAATCGGCATACCGACCAGTGCGAGTATAGCAAACACCGCCGCATCCACTGCGGTATTCGCAACACCCACAATACCAAACTTGAAGATTGTTACCAGACGCTTAGTCATGATGAGCGACTCGGGCTGTCAATCGGGATTGCACTTGCTGACTCTCGGCCTGAACCACGTCTCTTACAATGTATAGTGGACGTGCCTTGGTCTCATCATAGATTCGGCCAACATACTCGCCCAGAATGCCCAGCATAATCAGGATGAATCCGTTAAACATCAACATGATACTCACAATGGAGGGCCATCCTTTAATCGTAGAATCCGTAAAGATGGCTGAACTAATAACCGTTAACATGTAGATGAATCCACCTACCGACAGGATCGCACCTACATATCCTGCCAGCTTGAGCGGTTTATGCGAAAATGACGTAATGCCATCCAGGCTCAGCTTCAGCATGCGTTTCAGCGGATATTTCGTTTCACCTGCCAGACGTTCATCCCGTTCATATTCAATAGCCGTCTGACGAAATCCAACCCAACTGACCAACCCGCGCACAAATCGGTTTTTCTCCGGAAGACGTTTCATTTCATCACATACTTTGCGGTCAATGAGGCGGAAGTCTCCGGTGTCTACCGGGATATCCGTATCCGTGGAGGCACGAAGTAGACGATAGAACAGACTTGCCGACCATCTCTTGAAACGAGTTTCCCCGCTTCGTCTGGTGCGACGGGCATATACGACTTCATAACCCTCTTCCCATTTGGCGATCATATCCAGTATCAGTTCGGGAGGGTCCTGCAGATCCGCATCAATAATAACCACGGCATCCCCCGCTGCATAATCCATACCTGCTGTTATCGCAATCTGATGTCCGAAGTTACGAGCAAAATCAATCAGCTTCACACTCTCGTCCCAACGAGCGTAATCACGGATCATCTGTGCGCTTCGATCCACGCTGCCATCATTGACAAACAGCAGTTCATAGCTCTCTCCTGTGCTGCCCATGACCTTCTTCAGACGCCGATAAGTCTCCTCAATCACCGCTTCCTCGTTATACATGGGAATAATAATGCTGTATCGGTACGCGTGAGCCATGTTCGTCCCCTCCCTTTTCCAATGGACTTCGTTCGAGATTTTCATTACAGTTTATAATTTCACTTCGTACAAGGTCGTCTGTCCGCCGAATCCAAAGCCAGCTCTGTTTCCGGTGTCTCCGTTATCCATAGATCCACTGTCGATGCCTGTCTTCCATTCTGACGTTGGAATCTCGGTTCCATGTTCTTTGATCCAATCGGTAATTTCCGAGTTTCCTCCACGGCCACCCATGCCACCAACCATGAAATATTTCACTTGCCCGCTCTTGACGAGTTCCTCAAGTTCCTCTGTGGTGTACACCGGGTCTGATCCGGAGAAACCGCCAAGCGTAATCACTGCTGCTTTCTCATCGATGATATAAGGCGCTGCCTGATTATAGTCCGTAGTGGCGAAGAGATACGTTTCGCCCGTATTGTGCTCTTTCAGATAATTCAATGTGGCTGTATCCACTTCTTCGTTACGGTTACCCATTCCACCTCGGCCACCCGTTGCAGGCATTTCTGTATCTCCTGCACCGTTACCCATCGGCATGCCCATTCCGGCTCGACCAAACATGCTATTGGAACCCGTAGGTCCTGCTGCCGGAATCATGCTGTTGCCACCATAAGTAATTGGGGTGAATGCCCAATAGATTGGACCAATCAGCATCACCATGAATCCCGCGATAATGAAGCCCTGTTTCCATCGATGTGTGCGATGAAGCATAACGATCAGAATGACCGTAACCAGAATGCCTGCGATGAATTCACTAATCGACCATCCTGCACCAATCGTATCGTTATACAACTGCATGATATACCAGCCGAACAGCGTCGTAAGCAGTATGGACACCGGAAGCAACCACGCCTGCCATCCGGTGCGATCACGATATAACTTCCACATCGCTACAAATCCTGCGCCAGTCAGCGCTGCAATTGGAGGTGCAAGCATAATCAGATAATATTGATGGAAGAACCCTGCCACACTGAAAAAGGCAGCAACCGGTAGCAGCCAGGCCAACCAGAACAAGGCCTCCTTGTGCTTGTTGGTTATACTTCTCCGTCTTAACCCTGCAAATATGGCAATGCACCCAAGCAGCACAACTGGCAATAGCCAACTTGCCTGACCTGACAATTCAGTCTGGAAGAGACGCAAAGGACCCTTCTCCCCCGTTCCAAACATTCCTCCCATGCCTCCGCCACCATTACCGCCAAAATTTCTTCCGTTTGGCATTTCCATATCATTTGGCATCTGTCCGTTCGGGAAATTGCCATTCAGCCCATTCATGCCGCCCATGGTGTTCCTTCCGTTTGAAGCATTTGAATTATCGGTATCCGGTGCATTGCCAGCTTGCCCAGAGCCTGGGGAACCACTATCCGTCTGATTAGGAGATGAGGTCGAATCCCCTCGATTGCCACGATTATTTCCCTGTCCGATCCCATTTGGCATACCAGCGTTACCTGAAGTATTCTGCTGACCCGTTAGACGAGCCAGGCCGTTGTATCCAAATGCCAGTTCCATGACCGAGTTCGTTTCACTGCTGCCGATATAAGGACGCTCGTCTTCGGGTATGGAATCCACAGTGACGGCCCAGGATAAGGAAACGACCGCCAGAACCGCTGTACTGCCGATCATCAGGATGATCTTCCTTCTCCATTTCGCCTGAAATGCGAGCAAATAGAACAAATAAAAAGCCGGGAGAATCATGTAGGCTTGAAGCATTTTCATATTAAAGGCTAAGCCGATTAATCCAAAGGCAACCAGTATGCGCCAAGCACTGTTTTGTTTGCTGCCTTTGAACAAAAACCATGAACCCAGCAAGAGTGTAAACACCAGCATGCTGTCAATATTGTTGGTCCGGCTGACTGCCGCCACGACAGGCACAGTCGCCATTGCAAGCGCCGAGATCCGTGCTGCTGCAAGACCGTATGTAGGTTTCACCATGAAATAGATCAGGAGCACCGAACCGATTCCCGCTAATACCTGTGGCAAAATAACACTCCATCCGTGCAATCCGAAGACATAGGCAAAAGCCGTCTGAATCCAGAAGACCACAGGTGGTTTATCTACAGTGACGGAGCCTGCCGAGTCTAGTGAAGCATAGAAAAAGTTATGGAAGTTGCTGAGCATACTACCAACGGCAGTCGTATAGTAGGAATTGGCATATTGATCGTTCCAGATACCGTACCCATTCAAAAACGCCGCCAGTAATACAATTGGCAGAAGGACAAAATCCATCCTTCTTTTGGTGTTATTCAATGTTAATCACTCCTTCAAAGTTCTTCATGTCTACTATTCTGACATGTCAAAATAAAACTGGGATGAGTGTCCGCTGAATGTTGTCTGAGGATAATTCATCATCCTTTCAGCTAAATTTCAGTTTGGCAAGCGATAATACAACATATAGTCCCTCTCACTTGAGGGAGAATTAAGATGGAAGCAAGCAAGGAGGAACCCCGCATTATGAAGCTTAGCAGCGGAATTAAAATACTATTGGCTGATGATGAACCACATATTTTGCAATTTCTGGAGCTTGGATTAAGCAATGAAGGCTTCGATGTGCGTACGGCACCGGATGGAGCGGCTGCGCTTGAGTTGGCACTTGAATTCAGGCCACATATGGCTATTCTGGATGTCATGATGCCAGAGATGGATGGATTCGAAGTGGTCGAGCGTCTTCGTAAGACCGGAGCTCAGATTGGTGTTATTATGCTGACAGCGAAGGACGAAGTCGAGAATCGGGTTAAGGGCCTTTGGCTGGGGGCTGATGATTATATGATCAAACCCTTTGCCTTCGACGAGCTGCTCGCTCGAATTCAGGCCAGACTGCGCAATCAATTTCCTTTATTAATAGGAGCCGTCACCCACGGCCCATTCCGAATTGATGATCAGCGCAAAGAGATCACCTATCAGAATCAGGTCCTGGAGTTATCTCCAACCGAATACGAACTGTTAAAATTTATTGTGCTTAATCATGGGATCGTACTTAGCAAAGCAACCATTTTGAGCCGGGTATGGGGGTATGATTTTGGCGGAGAAGAAAATATTGTGGAGGTATATGTTCGCTCCTTGCGTGACAAACTCGGGGACAAAGAGCATAAACTCATACGCACGCTTCGGGGTGTCGGGTACAGGGTGGACCTCTGATGAACTCACTGCCTAAGAAAAATAAACTTCGTTTAAGACGTCTTCACCAATGGATCTGGCCCCGTTCACTGCGTTCTCAATTGCTCTCACGTTCTCTGTTCGTGCTTGCTGGGTTGCTATTGTTAATCGGTATCCTGCAATTCTGGATCATGGAAAGCTTTCTGTATCGAAATCAGGCAAAAACCATGCAAGAACAGCTCATGTCCATGCCCCCGGTGTGGCTTGGAATCCAGTCACGTAGTGGCTCTTCCAACAATCCTTTTGGAGGACAGGCAGGTAACGGATCTGGCAATCGGGTGCTATTTATTCCGGACCGGTCACTGGCGTTGTTTGATAATCAAGGTACGTTCGAGGATGTTTTTGGGGAAGACGGTCTGAAAGCTCCTCATCTATCAAGCGTTGAATATCAAGACATTACAGCGGAGTTGAAAGAACAAAAACATATTCCCTACCGGATCGTAACGGATAGTCAAGGGAATGAGCAATTGATTGTATTCGCCTCACCAGGTCCACGCAATCGGGGCTTACCCATGGTCCAGATGGGCACAGCTACAAAACCACTGAAAGACTTGATTATTAAACAGCTTCTGATCTTTCTGATGTTATCACTGTTGGCCATGGTAGCTGGTCTTATTCTATACACTAAGGTATTACGCCGGACATTGATTCCCCTGTCCAACATGGTTAATAAAGTTCAGCAGATCGATGCAGGCAGCCTTGCAGAACGCCTTCCCGTCGTTCAGGGACAAGAGGAAGTGGATCAGCTCGCCGTTTCATTTAATGGGATGCTTGAAAGGTTGGAGAACTCGTTTGAAGCGGAGCGGGAATCGAAAGAGCAGATGCAGCGTTTCTTGTCCGATGCTTCCCATGAGCTTCGTACCCCGCTTACCTCCATTCACGGCTTCATTGAAGTTCTACAGCGGGGAGCAGCGACCAATCAGGATCAATTGTATAAAGCACTGGACAGCATGCACGGCGAATCGGTACGAATTAACAAGCTCGTTGAAGATTTACTGCTCCTGACCAAGTTGGACCAGGCTCCGAAGCAGGAGCGTGAGGTCATTCAGTTGGACAGTCTGTTGCTCGAAATGCAACCCCAACTTGCGATGATGGCTCAGCTGAGGTCCATTCATCTGGACTTGACGGCTGCGGTCCATATACTGGCTGACCCTTATAAGCTGAAGCAGGTTGTGCTGAATCTGTTCCATAATGCGGTGCAGCACACCGATCCAGAGCATGGAGCCATCTCCATTACGTTGTATGCCACGCACCATAAGGCTGAATTGTCAGTAAAGGATAACGGCACAGGCATTGAACCTGCACATCTGCCCCATATCTTTGAGCGATTTTACCGCACAAGCAGTTCTCGTTCGCGTAAACAAGGTGGTGCAGGTCTCGGTCTAGCCATTACCCGCTCAATTGTGGAGTCGTATGGTGGGAAAATTACAGTACGAAGTCAGATAGGCGTGGGGACTGAATTTATGATTTTGATGCCGCTGTATAAGACTGATGTCTGAATTGAGGTAGACTCCGGCTTTTCATTGCCATGAAGAATCCCCCATCATTTCAATTAAGAAACGAATGGGGGATTCTTTTTTGTATCTGTTTGATAGAGTGAAGAGTAGTAGTCCAATTGGTTTGAGGCTTCCGGGCTTACAAGCTTAGGAATCTGAAGCCCCTTATTCAAGGATTTACGGCCTATAAATGCTTCTCATAAAATACCATTGTCATTTTGTCGTTAATTGCTTTTGTTGCACCTGTTTTTTTATAGCCTATCTTTTCATACAAATAACAGTTTCCCTTCTCTTGCAAGATGGTACCTAGTTTCCATGATTTTGCATCATCATATATCTGCTCAACTATTGTAAAGACTTTTTGAGCAATTCCTTTTCCTTGATGTTCTGGCAGTATAAAAATTGGGCTAACACTGTAGACTTGATTTTCTTTTTTCACGACTCTTATTCCACCAACAGCAATTTCAAGATGACGAATTATGAAATAATCTGTAAAAGATTGATTGATTTGAGTAATAACTCTTTCTACGGTTTCATTAGCAGGGCTTGTTTCAAAATCCTGATATTTTTCCAACAAAGGCATAAATGATTTAACTTTCATCTCATGAATAGTCACTGCATCTGTTAAACATGCTTTATCTAATGAAACCCCCATTAAATATATACCTCCGATTGATACACTTGTTAGAAATATGATTTTTCAGTACATGCTCTCTTAAACTGGTACAAGAAAGATGTTCGTCTACGTTTATGTTTGTTTCATATACAACTAATAAATTAGAACTAACAAACACATTTTTCTTATTCGACGTTATATTCTCATATTCCTTGCTATCCAAGAGACAAAATCAGTCAGAATGAACTCAAGACTTTTTAGCCCCTCATACCCATCATCTTATGGATTACCAAGGGTATACGCCATTCTCATCAAGGAACTCCCCATTATGGCGTTTACCATCTGTCGCATAACGCACGATAATCGCAGCGCCGGCTTCTTTTGATTTACCGCCTTCGGCATTGCCGTTAAGATCTGTTGAAGTGAATCCGGGCGTGACTGCAAAGACTTGAGCCTTGCTGTTTTTGACTTCATAGGCCATGGAAAGAGTCATGGCACTGTTGGCCGTTTTGGATGAGTTATAGTCGAAGGCATTTAAAGTGAATTCCGCATTTTGCATATGGTCCAGAGATGCCATGTCGGTCGAAACATTAATGATTGTGCCTTCATTATCTTTAATTAACGGGAACAAACGCTGATTCAAACGGAACGTGCCGAAAAAGTTCACTTCGAAGGCGTTCCGCAGGTCTTCCTCTTTCGTATCCGTGAAGGAATGAGAGAATGCACCAGGCATACCTGCATTATTGATCAGAAGGTTTATTGAGGGATACTTCTTATAAATCGTATCAGCTGCCAGTTCGATACTCTTCATGTCGATCATGTCGATCTGCACAAATTCTACATCCAATCCCCTGGAAGTTAACTCCGAAACAGCTGCTTCCCCCCGTTCGACACTCCTTGCGCCAAGGATAACTTTCCAACCAGCTTCACCCAACTGTTTTACAATTTCATATCCAATTCCTTTATTTGCTCCGGTTACAAAAACAGTCTTTTTCATGTGAATCCTTCTTTCCGTCATTAGATTTTTATTTAACAATGTATAAGTTACTATGCTACACTTAGTGCAGGTCAAATTTTTTTTTATAAAAAGGTGGATTCACATGTTAACGATTGGAGAAGTAGCCAAAAAAGTTGATATCTCGATTGGAGCGATCCGCTTTTATGAAAGAAAGGGACTGCTGAAACCTGCTGCACGAAATGAGCAGAATAACCGCCTTTATTTGGAGGATGATCTGAACTGGCTGGTTTTTATCAAATGCCTTCGTGAAACGGGGATGAGTGTGGAAGACATCAAAAAGTATTATGATCAGGTCAATGAAGGAACCTCCACGTTGAAAGAAAGAACCAGGCTAATTGAGGATCAAAAGCAAAAGTTGCTGAATGATATCGAGGAGAAAAAAGCGCAGCTTGTTCATTTGGATCACAAACTGGAACGCTATTATCGCGGAGAAAATTTTTAAAATAAGCCTTGTCCTATAAATAAATGAAAGAAAAAGATCAGGCAGCCAGCAATAACTGTCTAGCCTGATCCAAAATGTTAATGTTATAACAATTCTACATGGGACTATGTTCTATCAAAAATGACCTTCATGCTTACACAGTTGATAATGGTGATAAGGTTCATTCTCGATCTCGATCTCGATCAAATTTAACCGTTCAAAATTACATTTCTGTATCACCTTATTGGATGCTTGATTGGTAATCAAAGCGATGGCATTTAATATTTCAACGTTTGTATGTTCAAACAAATACTGTGTCATCCCTTTTACTGCCTGCGTTGTATAGCCACGATTCCTGAAGTGTTTCGAAATACCGTACATAATTTCCCGATTGGGTGCTGGCAGTTCGTCCTTGGTCCCTGAGCAGCACCACCCTATGAACTCGTCATTTTCTTTAAGTACGATAGCCATACGTAAATATAACTCTCCGATATTTCCTCCTGCCAATGCTGCTTGTTTAAAACGCTGATTCTCAGGAATTTCATATTCGGTGAGCCACAGGGTTCTCTCTTCCATTGTAGCGTTCCATCCCGGTAACAATTCATACACCTCAGGTTGCCACGTAATTTCTTGCAGTTTCTCTAAGTCCTCAAGTCGATACTCGCGCAAATAAATATCCTTGCAATCAATGATTAATTCATCACTTGAAATGGTTTGTTTCATAAAGTTCCCTCCACATACTGATTTACGTTACTTCATTATAGAAATAGAGTCGTGAACCATTGCCTTAAAGGCAATGCCTTGATATGTATAGCGTCAGGATCTTGGGTTTTTTCCAGTTGGGGAAAACACTCTGGATATTGAGCCAAATATTCGCTAACACACCATCGAACCGACCAGTTAATATCTGTTGACCAATTTATCCATTTATGTATTTCCTCCTTTGGAGCATTTTGCAATAATCCATGCATATACCATCCACGCACTCCCCCTTCTGTTTCATTCATTAAATACATCCAATACAACTTTCGCTCTCGTTTGTTCATCGGTTGGCCGAGGGTCGATACTGCAATTTTACGAACAATAGCGGATGAATCCCTAGTGAAGCTCCACAACTCTTCACGTGATAATCCTCCCCTCTCCACTAAAACTGTTAAAGAGAGCGCTCTTTCGATATCATCCATTGAATGAATTTTGTTATAGAGATTTTGATTTTTTATACTTACTATGGGTAAAGTTTTTGTTATGTACCTTGGCTTATCTGCCCTGTCCATATAACGAATTGTATTCTCAACGTTAATTCGAGGAGCCAGGTTATCATCACCCTCCAGTGGTTCTCCATGCTCGACTAATAAGTGTCTTAGCATCTCAGAACTTAAACTCGGAAATCGGGAGAATAGATGAGCCGCAACACCAGCAACAAGGGCAGCCGCTCCAGATGTGCCCCCATAAAAAGATACACGCCGAGTAGATTCTTCAATTTCACAAAAGGGGATCGTAAGGTCTAGTCTGGGCGCTAATATATCTGGTCTATAGTGACCATCTCCATTTCTGCCATAAGGTTCATCAGGGAAAGGAGCGTGTAATGAACGATCAGCATTTCCACGATCCACGTAGCCCCCTACTGCTAAATACTGTATTGGAGGCATGATGTTATTTAAACGTGTATTCCCATTCGAACAAATAACCAAAATGCCCTGTTGCACAGCTGTCGCCAATGCTTTAACCGTTGAGTTTTCACTCGTATTTTTAAGATAAACTTCATTATCTAATGCCTGCCAACCAGTGCTTAAAATAATTTTTATATTCCATTCGAGCCCATGTTCAAGAATCCATTCCATTCCTTTTTTCAGACGTTCTCCTTCTCCAGTTGTAAATGCCCCATGATCTAAAACGATAAATGTTGCTGCTGGTGCAATCCCGACATGAATCTGTCCCTCTAATAGAATAGGTTCATGAGCCAAAGCTAATACACTCATAAGGCCATGCTCGCCTTTCCGATTATCCTCCTCCCTGTTCATAGATGAAATGTCTCGCATAGTGACAGTCATATTTTCATGTACGGTAACACATTTAATTCGTGTATTTAAGTGATGTACGAGATGATGTGGTTTAATTGAATCGATAATTACAATCCCCACACCCAGACCAGAAGTATGAAAATCAGGCTGTTCAGCAAAACCTAACCTTTTCCATGTCGGATCAGGTATCGCTTTATCCACACGATCACCTCAGATTTTGATATCATTAGAATATACTCTCACCTTTAGCTTAATGTACATTACCATTTATCCAATGATCATTGGCAGACTTTAAGCACCTAGTGATCTTATATATGCTGGAATCAAACAATCAAACAAGCCCCTCTTTTTCCACAAACTCGTCTTTGGTTAATCCAAAGAGAATTAGATCCTGGTATTTTCCATCCGTATAGATCACCTGGCGACGCACACCTTCCTGAATACATCCAAGTTTTCTCATCATGGCTGCAGAAGGTTCATTTCCTTCGAGTACAGAGTCATTGAATTTGTTGAGCCTACGCTCGAAGAAGGCATACTTCAGCAAAATTCGAACAGCTCTGGTTCCGTATCCTTTTCCTCGATGATCCCTGTCAATTTGAATGCCAATGCTAAAGGTACCGTTTCTCTCATCAATGCTGTTCAGGTTTACACCTCCGACATTCTCACCATCCATATTTACAATGGTAAACATGATCCGTCCTTTGGTTAAAGAAAAATCAGAGAAGTTTTCCGTGAAATTCTTAGCCTCACCATGAGTTGGAGGTAATTCTACTGCACACTCCAATAACCGCCCATTCCGAATCCTCCGCCTATTCAACCAAATTTTTACTCCGAGCTACAAATATAATAACCCATAATGTGGAATTGGAGGAGATTTGTTTTTATTGAGCACAAACGAAAATAGCCCCCGAACAAGATAAAACCTGTCGGAGGCTGCGCTCTATTTTATATCCATATCACATTACGATTCTTCCGTGTATTGAGGTTTGGACACATTATCCGGAACCGTTTCGTCAAAAACATCCTGACCCGGATAATCCCGTACTTCTCCCTCGTGAAGCTCATGATTCTCATAATCAAAACGATGTGCAGACCTCTGATCCACCCGCCACGGAGAACTTTTCCCGAGAGACTCGGATAACAGAGATGAACCGTAAGGACCCTCCGGGAATTCTTCCAGTGTGATATCGTTTCGCTGCGACTCCACCGTAGACACATCGGTATATTCTTGTCGTTCTTCACGCAAAAACTTATCTTTCATCGTTTATCCCTCCTGATCCACTTCCAGATGATTCACGCACACTTATTGTGAGCAAGGTCGACCGTACTTATGCATGATCTTTGGAAAACACTGCGTTTATAATTCTAATTCTTCACAATTGGCCAATCCATACTAATAGTACAAAACCAATGAGGCCTGCCATGCTAATCCAGGTATCACGCTTGGACCACACCAATAACGAAGAGCGCGTTCCAAGCATAGAGTGCTCTCTAACTTTACGCATTTCCATCGCAATAGTCATATCCTCTGCACGTTGGAACAGTGCCATTAACAAGGGAATCACCATCGGACCCAAATCACGAATCCGTACGGTATTTGGTCTTAAAGCGACCTTTCCACGTGCCCGTACAATCAGTGAGAATCGCTGCCATTCACTCCAGATCATCGGGATAAATCGAAAGATTAACGATACAGCAAGAGCAAACGAAGCTACGGGCAGTCTGATCTTTTTACCGATACCGAGTACCCAATTCAGTCCTTCTACCATTCGCCCATATGGTGTCGTCAGTGAAAACCATAAACTTGCCAACGTGACGATAAACAAACGATACACATTCAGCAAAGTGCCCTCTGCCTGCATCAGGGAAAAGCCAAAGTGCAGACCCCCTCCCTCTGTTGAAAGGGTTGTCCCCGATAGCGCTGTCGATATGATGAAAAAGAATAACAGTGGCTTCATTAACTTTATACATCCAGCCAAAGTCTGACGCGGGAGCCCGGCCAGTGCTGTCACGACCGGCACCAGTGTTAGTGTCAATCCCAGCCATCGATGTTGAAGCATCGCGGCGGTGACCAGCAAAATATATAAAATCCATTTCAAACGCGGGTCCATAACACCATATAATCCGCCTGAATGAGTCCGTGTGTTCGGAAGAAGCTTCGGATCGTGCACTTCCATGTTCTCCATTGTCTCTCTCTCTGCCAGGTTAATCGCTGGTCCGGATGCCACTTTCCCTTCGTTCTGAACGCCCACCTCAACGAACGTAGACTGAATAATACTTTCAGCCATCTCTTCTGGCGTCATCGCGATAGAAGGCAGATCAAGACCCGCAGCCCTCATCTGCTGTGCTAGTCGCATCGAAGGTGGCAGTCCGATCCCTGTCTGCTCCAGCAATTCAGGCCTATCGTGAAGTTCTCGCGGCGTAAGATCGGCGATTAGGCGGCCTTCCTGCAATAACAATACCCGATCCGCACAAGGCAAGAATGTATCCAAATCATGTGTTGCTACAACGCCCCCACCACCTGCCTGACGATGTTGCTCCAATGCATCCAGCAAAAGCACGACACTTTGCGCTTCCAAACCAGCGCTCGGCTCATCCAGCAGAAGCCAATGTGGGTTGGTCACCATTCCGAGAGCAAGACCTAGTCTGCGCTTCTCTCCCCCACTTAGGGCAAATGGCGACCTGTCCAGATGAAAACGTCGTTCCAACTCCGGGGATACCGGCGGATCCCACTGATTCAGAGCTTTTGTGATCTGCTCTTGTTGTTGTTTCTCTGAATATCGATAGGAACGCAGAGAATATGCGAATTCACGCTGAATACTTCTGGCAAACAGTTGTTGTTCCGGAAATTGAAACAATAGTCCCATTTGCAATAAAATGGACTTCGGCACTTTTCCTTCTTTCCAGAAAGGTGTACCATCCAATGTGATACTGCCTGCATCGGGAGGTCTCAGACCAGCCAACGTCTGTAGTAAAGTCGTTTTTCCTGAACCCGTGCAGCCCAACAGCAACGTGATTTCCCCACTGTTCAACTGAATATTTATATCTTCAAGCAGTGCACGCTTGCTCGATTCCGATGCTTCTATACGTATATTGGTTAATTCGATCTCCAACGTGCGACCTCCTTAGCCAATTGTTCAGGCCTCAGTGGCATGGCTTCTGGCCTGATGCCTTTTTTGTGCTTGAGCAATAACGCAGTCTTCACAGTGAACGGAGGATCCAACCCTAATCTTTCACAGGGAGATAGCTGCTCTTTATTCAAAATAGCCTTCTCAGTCATCTCTTTTTCATAGAAAAAGGACTCGGGCTTTCCGTCGTACACACAACGCCCTCGGTCCATAGCAATAATCCGATCACACAAGGTCGCTTCTTCCAGATGATGCGTAATCCAGATTACCGTTGTCCCCCGCTTGGTGATCTTCTGAGCTATGGTCTCAATACGGTCTCTTGCTCCGGGATCAAGCATGGCTGTTGGTTCATCCAGAATCAATACATCGGGTCTGGACACGAGCGCTACAGCAATGTTGAGCAGTTGTTTCTGTCCACCCGATAACTGTGAGATGGCCATATCCGGTGCATATTGAAGTCCTACGGTATGTAATACGTCCTGCCTGAGCTCCAATTGTTCTTCTACAGTAATCATTAATGGAGACAATGCATAATGGAATTCCTCTTCAATCGTGTCCCCCAATACCTGGGTATCCGGTTGCTGCAATACACCTCGGACGGTTAGTGCCTCCGGGATAATCCGTACCCCTCCCGATAATGGAATGAATCCAATGAGTAGCCCGGCGAGCGTACTTTTCCCACTGCCATTCGCCCCTACAATACTAATCCATTCTCCTTGATGCAGCGTAAGCGAGATACCGTCCAGCGCTTTCCTTACTTGACCATCCTCGGAAGCATAATGCACTCGGATATCTTCTAATGTAATTATGGGCAGGTTGCCTTGCATCGTAAATTAGTCCTTTCCCTTTCTATTTTTATGTGGTACGATCCTAATCGTCAACCACATTTATATAATTGGTTAACAATCATATTACCAAAATGGAGAGGATTGTTCAAACATGAAATTATCTTTGCGAGGCATTGTATTCAGCGCCCTTATGGCCGCAATATTAGTACTTTTTGGTTACATAAGCATTCCTATTGGCTTTTCCCCGGTACCCATAACATTACAAACCTTGGCTGTTATGCTGGCCGGAGGGTTACTTGGTCCGTTGTATGGGTTCTTAAGTATTGCTCTCGTTGTTGTGCTGACAGCACTAGGCTTCCCACTTCTACATGGAACTGGTGGTCTTGCTGTTCTCTTAGGTCCGACCGGGGGATATGTTGTAATCTGGCCCTTTTCCGCACTCCTAATCGGTTTGTTCCTCTCCAAAGTGAGAATCCAAGGGTTTAAAGGTTTTATTTTTGCGTTTATCATCATTGAATTATTTGGTTCACTATTAAATTATGTCTCAGGCGTTCCCTGGCTGGCTTATGCATACAAAATGTCCTTGCCCGAGGCCATGATTCAAGGATTCTATCCTTACATTATTGGTGATCTGATCAAAGCGGTATTTGCCACGATCATCATCGCACCCGTGCGCATGGTATTTCCACCTCAACGTCTTACAGGTAACATGCATTCAACGGTTGTAAAAATCGATTCTTAATGAATCTACATATCCTATTGGATCACGAGCATCCATATTCTAAAACAAAAACAGCCAAAATCTCTTTGGCTGTTTTTGTTGGTTGTTCTGTCATGGAAGTGTCCAGTGTAAATATTTTTAGTTCAACTTATATATTCACCCGAATTAATTGACGCTCCGCAATCTGAAATTGTTGATCCGCTGTATTTTCAACGAACCTCTGGTCATGAGATACATAGAGAATCGTTCCTTCATACGCCTTGATAAAACGCTCCAACGCTTCCAAGGCATGCATATCAAGAAAATTCGTCGGCTCATCCAACAATAGAATGTTATATTGCCCAAGAAACAAATAACATAATTGAAGACGAATCGCTTCTCCTCCACTTAATGTTCCCACATTCTTGAGCAAGTCATTCCCTGTAAACTGCATCGCGTGCAACGCACTTCTAAGCTCTGATTCCTCATATTCCGAACGGTTTTTCAGAAATTGTAATACAGTATCTTTCATCGTGAAACGATAGCTCATTTGCTGAAAATAACCGATCTTTGCTTTTGGAGACATCGTGATTCCATCTCCAGCACGGAAAACATGGTTAAGCAATGTGCTTTTCCCGCTGCCATTGGTTCCAGTTATCGCTATTTTTTGTTTTAACGGAATTTGAAAACTTGCATCCTCCAATAATATGTTTCCACCCACTTCAAGTGTAAGGCGATCTGCCATAATTGGAAATCGGTTGTGTAACTCCAATGTCTTCGGCTGACGGAAGATAATCGGTCGATCCTCCTGCACCGCACTCACCTCTTGAAGTTGTTGCATGCGTTGTTGAATCGCTTTAGCAGCACGATGCACTGCTTTTTGACTGGTACCTTTGGATTTGGTCTCAAACATGCGGTTTGCTTTTGCCTTGGATTCTTTTTTGGACATGTTTCCAGCCTGCGTTATTTTCTCGGCTTTCTTCATCTTTTCCTGGGCGGCCAGCTCCAATCTTCTTTTCTCTTTGGAGAATTGTTCATGGGCCAGGTGTTGCTGTTCACGCTCCAGCCTCTTCTGTTCCTGATAATCACTATAGTTACCGGTATATACGTGGACTTCTCCCTGATGAATTTCCCAGATCGTGGTCACCAGTTCATCCAGAACCGCACGGTCATGACTGATCAGCACGATTGCCCCATAGTAATACCGCAATTCATCCAGTAAAAATGTAATGCCCTCTTGGTCCAGATGGGTTGTGGGTTCATCCAGTAATAATACTTCGTGGTAATGAGTGAACAATTGAGCCAGTTTCAAACGGGTCTGTTCTCCGCCACTCCATGATTTATCATGTTGAGGAATCGCCAATTTGCTGAGTAAAGCCCCGTCAACCTCCAGATTTTCGTTTGGCTGGGGTGGTTCTACTTGTTCCATGTAACCAAACTCTGCGTAACGTTTTACCTTTCCGGCTGTTGGCTGGATCTGTCCCGCAATGAGTTTCAATAATGTACTTTTACCCTGACCATTACCACCCACTACACCGATGCGATCCAGTTGATGCACGGCCAGTCGCTCAATATTCAGAACTGCTTTATCCATATAGGACATTTCAACCTGCACTAATTCAAAACATATCTTTTCCATATTCGCTACCTCCGAAATAAGATTTATTTCGTATCGATAGCGAAGAACACTTCTATCGATACGAGCTTATCGTGCCAGCTCGTATCAATAGAATAGTAATGTCATCATAGCGGCGTACCTCCTGTAGTCTCTATTGAGCATCATATCAGCTCAGACTCGTGATAAGTAAACCAAAAAATCACAGGCCAAAGGCCTGTGATCCAATGTAAACGAGAATACAAGTTAAACCATGTATATAAGGTCAGGATAATTGAAAATGACAGACTGATCCCGTTTACTCTGAACTAACGGTCAGAGCCTTTGAACGTATTTAATTTAACGATTCAAAGGAAAGAAACGCAGTCTCATCGCATTCGTCATGTTCAATAATCCACCTTTCATTATCAGGTAATAGATGTACAATTCCAATTATAAATTTCCAATTCCACCCTGTCAACGGAACCATGAAAACCTAAAACACTGATTTTGCATCTAATCTACTTTATTCCTCTCCCTTTCCACTGTTCAACTTCAATAGAAGGTCCTGGGTATCAACCTGACCTGTTGCCTGCGGAATAACTTCCTCATAGTTGGCGGAATTCGTTACGATAATAGGTGTCACCGTATGATAACCAGCCGCCTTAATCTGCGCAATATCGAATTCTAGCAGCAGGTCTCCCGCTTGAACCCGATCCCCTTCTTTGATATGGGAGACAAAATGCTGTCCGTCCAGCTTGACCGTATCTACACCTACATGAACCAATATTTCTGCACCGGTGTCAGATACTACAGCCAAGGCATGTTTTTTCTTGAATGCAACGGTAACTGTACCGTCGAATGGCGCTACCACTCTGCCCACAGCTGGCTCAATCGCAATCCCTTTACCCATTGCTCCCGAAGCAAATGCCGGATCTGGAACTTCCGATAATTCCACAATCGTTCCCTGAATTGGACTAAATACTTCTTCGTCTGAAGCATTCATTGGACGGGCAGGTTGCTGAGCAGATGACGTAGAATCGGACTTTGTTTCTTCTTCTTCAACCGGATCTTTGAAGCCCATGATGTACGTCAGTACAGCCGAAACCACAAAGGATACTACGATACCCAAAATCAATCCTGGGAAGCCTTGCCCACCTGGTCCGTAGAAGATTGGCAAAGTCAGCAATCCCGGTGCACCAGACGCGAATGCCAAAGTGCCCGCTTGACCAATGATCGCTCCACCAACTGCACCACCGATTACTCCAGCAATGAACGGACGTTTCAGTGGTAATGTTACCCCATAGATAGCCGGTTCAGTGATACCGAATAATGCGGTCAATGTGGATGATCCAGCCAGCGTTTTCAGTTTTTTGTTCTTGGTTTTCAGCATAACCCCAAAAGCCGCGCCCGTTTGAGCAAAGATCGAAGCTGTCGCAGCCGGTTTAACGCCATCCTGTCCATACACTGCAACGTTGTTGATAAATACCGGAATAAGACCCCAGTGTATTCCGAAGATAACGAGTAACTGCCAGCTTGCACCCATAACGGCTCCCGCAAGCAATGGACTGAATCCAAATGCAGCAACGAGTCCGGCTGCAATTGCATTACCAACGTATACACCAAATGGTCCGAATACCAACAGTGTCAGAGGTACCATAATCACTAGCAAAAATAACGGTGTAACAAAGTTTTTCACACTATCGTGAAGTGTCTTATTAAAGAACTTCTCCAACTTGCTCATGACAATGACAGCTAAAATGATAGGAATAACCGTAGATGAATAGTTCATCAGAATGACAGGGATACCGAAGAAATCCGTTGGTGTTCCCTCTGCTTTCAACGTGACGATGGATGGATAGATCAGTGCTCCCGCAATCGTCATCGCTACAAACATATTACCCTGGAATTTACGCGCTGTTGTAACCGCTAACAACAGAGGCAGGAAGTAGAAGAGACTATCTGCTGCTGCATACAGGATCGTATAAGTTGTTTCTGTCGTTTCCAGCCATCCGATATTACTTGCAATCAACAATAACCCTTTTAGAATACCGGCTCCCGCCATAACTCCCAGAAGTGGAGCAAAGATGCTGGAAATGATATCAATGATACCGCCAATCCCCTTGGCTTTTTTGCCCGGTTTTTCTTTGTTCGACGAATCATCCAGAATGTTGCTGATCTGTCCAATGGCATTATAGACTTCAGGCACCTTGTTACCAACAACAACCTGGAACTGTCCTCCATTTTCTTTGACTGCGATGATACCTTCTGTTTTCTCCAGCTTGGCCTTGTCTGCCTTGGCGTCGTCCTTCAATACAAACCGTAACCGTGTTGCACAATGAACAAGCGACTCCACATTTTTCTCACCGCCGACGAGTTCTACGATCTCTTTGGCCAGTTTCTCTTGACTCATAATCTGCACCCCCACTTTTTCTCAAACAGGCCCTTTACCGATTTTTTTGCACGCAAAAAACCTAAGCCTTGAGTAAGGGGACACTGACACAATGGTCCTGACCTTCTCATGACTTAGGTTTTGCCTGCATAACCAGTAACAATCCCAGTTAAATCGTATTCAATTCCTGTTAATCACATATTATTATAATTAAACCATTTTTGTCAACATTTAAATATTATCGATTAACCACTCGTTCGATATGAACTGTCAGATACAACTTTTCTTCATTGGTCAGCTCATGGTTGTACTCTTTTTTGACAAACAACTCAATCTTCTCCGCACACGCTGCGGCATCAGGATGCTTCTCCTTAATCATGTCATAGAAATGATCATAGTTGTTGTCGTAATGCGTACCACTGAGCACTCGCTGAGAGAAAAACTTCAAATGTGTAATGAAGCGAAAATAACTGAGAGAATCCTCATCAAATTCCATTTTGAAATGATATTTCGCTATATTAATAATTTGCTGAATAAACTTCGTAATGTTCATCGTTGTAATGACTTCTTCGTTCATCTCTGCGTTAACAATATGAAGGGCAATAAACGCGGCTTCATCTGGTGGAAGCTCAATATTCATTCGAGTGTTGATCTGTTCCAGTGTCTTCAGACCCAGCTCGAATTCAGGCTTGTACAACTGCTTGATCTCCCACATTAATGCGTTCTTGATCTCCATGCCTTCCCGATAACGTTCGATGGCGAAGTTAATATGGTCCGTAAGGGACACATAGATGTTCTCATTGAGCTTTCGGCCGAGATTCTCACGCGCATACGTGATGATCTCTTCCACAATTTCAATCAGTTCCATCGGAACTTCACGCAGCAGCATTTTGAAATTATCGGATGTCTGTTTGTTTTTCAATGCAAATACTTTTTGGATGCGGGTCTCGTCTACTTTATCCCCCGGCTTTTTCTTAAAGGCAATCCCACGTCCCATCACCACAAGCTCTGCTCCATCCGCCTGATAGATGCTAATGACGTTATTGTTGATAACCTTTGCTATTTTCACTTCAATCCCCCCGTCACGTTCCACTCTCTTGGCAGTTATACATCGTCTTTTGGGCATACAAAAAAAACCTGAAGCATCACAAAATAAACAAGACATGGTGGTCTGCTTTTTTGGTGCTTAGGTTTTGCCTACTTCGAGTAGTAACAATCCCAGAAACGATATAATTGCGTCAAGTATAGCGCGAACCTGACTATATGTCAACGCTTTCAATGTGGGAACAAACGGAAGTTCCGTGGTTATATCAATTGAACTAGAGAATATTTACACTAGCTACTCCGATGACAGAACAACCTTCCGATCACTGTTACCCCCTGATTTTTTTGATTCACTTGCTAAAGGGAAAATCCGGGGATAAAGCGAGTTGATACTCACGAAGTGGCTTTCCATTGAAAGCTTTTAGCTTCGCTTCTCCAGCTTTTTTCTGTCCTCTCCGTTTTGTGTAAATGTTTAGTTCAATTGATATAGATGAAACTTCCGATGTTTTATTGCCGTTCAAGACCATTTTAATTCAGAAAAGTATAAACTACTTGTCACCTAGGTTTGTTCCGTTAGATGCAATCACATTTTTGTACCACTCAAAACTCTTCTTCTTCAGTCGTGTTAGCTCTCCTTGACCTTCATTATCACGGTCCACGTAAATGTAGCCATAACGTTTTCTCATCTCTCCTGAGGATGCACTTACAATATCAATAGGTCCCCAGCTGGTGTAACCGATGATGTTGACCCCATCCTGAATGGCCTCACCCATTTCAGCTACATGGCGTTTCAAGTAATCAATCCGGTATGCATCCTCCACTTCACCTTCCGGTGTAACCACATCATTGGCACCAAATCCATTTTCAACGACAAACAGCGGTTTCTGATAACGGTCATGAAGCTGATTGGCAGTAATACGGAATCCTTTTGGATCAATCGTCCATCCCCATTCGGACTTCGCCAGATATGGATTGGCTACCGAGCCAAATACATTGCCACTGGTCATATTTTTAACCACTTCAGGATCGGTACTCGTAGTACGACTTGAATAGTAGCTGAATCCGATATAATCTACGGTATGATTCTTCAAGATTTCCGCATCACCCGGCTGCATAACAATGTTCAACCCGTGATCCTTGAAGAAACGTTTGGCATAACCCGGATATTCCCCACGTGATTGCACATCAATGAAGAAATAGGATTCTCTATCTTTCTCCATACCTTGGAACACATCTTCCGGATTACAGGTATACGGATAGAAGCTTCCTGCCGCAAGCATACAACCAATCATGGCACCAGGGATAATCTCATGACATGCTTTGACTGCCAGTGCACTTGCAACCAGTTGATGGTGAGCAGCCTGATATTGAATTTCCTTGATATTATCGCCTTCATTGAACGCCAGCCCCGCGCCAAGGAATGGAAGATGAAGCAGCATGTTGATCTCATTAAATGTCATCCAGTATTTCACCTTGTCTTGGTACCGTGTGAATACTGTTTTAGCGTACTTCTCGAATAAGGTTACCAGTTCACGACTTCTCCAGCTACCATACTTCTCGATCAGGTGCACAGGCACATCGAAGTGAGCTAATGTAACGACAGGTTCAATACCATGCTTCAACAATTCATCGAACAGGTTATCGTAAAATTGCAATCCTGCTTCATTTGGCTGTGCATCTTCTCCTGTTGGGAAAATCCGTGCCCAGGCAATGGAGACACGCAGTGCCTTGAATCCCATTTCGGCAAACAGAGCAATGTCTTCAGGGTAACGGTGATAAAAATCGATTGCTTCATGTGAAGGATAGAATTCGGTAGCGAGCGGCGTAAAAGCTGGAACATGACCTTTCATAATGCTTCTGCGGCTCTCTCCTGTTGGCAGCAAATCAACGATGCTCAGTCCTTTGCCATCTTCTAGATACGCGCCCTCCGCCTGATTGGCAGCAATGGCTCCACCCCATAGAAAATCTTTAGGAAACTCAAAATTAGTCATCATCATTTCTCCTTCCAAATATGTAATTCAGCTATCCGCTCAAATCGTTAGAATATTAAAAAGACAAAATATTTAAGTTGAACTGCAAAATTACACATTTTTTTGTTCAGCTTAAATAGAAAAAACCCGAACCAGCCTGGGTACACGATTACGTGTAAACAAGCCAGCTCAGGTTATGCCCATATCGGTAACATTCCCAGATCAATTATGCGGATTGGATAAAACTTTAGCAAGAATCAGAACCGTTGTCAACTTCCCGAAACCGGTTTAACGAAGAAATGCCGATTATGATATTTGATAAAAGGCAGCACATGTCCCACCAAGAATCATCTGTTGCTCAGACTCTGATAGGGATTGAATGTGGGTCTTAATGAGACCGTATACTTCAGAATACGAAGCCGCAAGGTTACTCACTGGCCAATCAGACCCAAACATTAACCGTTCCGCACCAAAGGCTTCTATGGCGATATTCAGATAGGATGTAAAGTCACTCGGAGTCCAACTTGCCCAATCTGCTTCAGTCACTATTCCTGAAAGTTTACAATATGTGTTTGGTTCGGCAGCCAATGACTCCAGTGCTTCTTGCCATGGTGAGAGTATACCTGATTTTATGTCGGGTTTGGCTAGATGATCAAGTACAAATCGCTGTTCAGGAAACGCCTTAACCAGGTCAACGGCATAAGGCAGTTGCTCCTTGGATACCAACAGATCATAGGCCAAATCATACTCTTTAAGCAATGAAATCCCGCGCTGAAAATCTTCTCTCAAAACATACTGAAGATCAGGCTCATCCTGTATGACATGACGCACACCCTTCAGAACCGGATTGGACGCGAGCAGTTCAAGCTGATTTCGAACATCATCCGAACAAAGATCCACCCATCCGACCACACCTTTGATAAACTCGTATTGGTCTGCCAGTTGCAGAAGCCACTCAGTTTCTGTCAGTGATTGTCTCGCTTGCACTGCAATGCATCCGTCCATCCCCGATTGTGTTAATATAGGTTCCAAATCATGTGGGAGAAAAGACTGACGAATGGCTTTCATCTCTTCCCCAATCCATCCATACTCAGCAATATTGTATTCCCAGAAATGTTGATGTGCATCCAGCTTCATTTTACATTCCTCCAAGAGTATATGAATCTAATTATTGTTAAAATCAATTATATCATCTCAATTCCAAATAAAATCATTATCTTCACACAATCTACTAGCTAAACCAGATCACTAATTATCACATGAGTTTTATTGCAATTGTGCGGGTATCCTCCTATATATAATCATGATATATTAAATTCCGAAAACGCTTTCAATACATAATTCGGTGGTGATCCCATTTTTGAACAAGTCATGATTTGGTTTGAGTTGAGCTCCATTTTCACAGTTGCTTAACTTCTATTCAAGTTCAACCATTCTAACTGAAGGAGATTATGTTGATGAAAAAAAATCGTAAATCGGTCCTCTCTCTTACACTTGTAACTGCCATGATTCTGTCTCTCTTCTCTTCGGCTTTCGCTTCCGCTGCAACAGACAACAGTGAACAGGCCAGTACCTCAACCGCGCCAAGCAAAATGCAGGCATACGTGAACGCCATGGAGCCTGGCTGGAATCTGGGTAACTCTCTGGATGCCGTTGGTGAGGATGAGACAGCCTGGGGCAATCCGCGCATTACGAAAGAACTGATTCAATCGATCGCAGCTGAGGGCTACAACAGTATCCGTATTCCTGTGACCTGGGAAGCTCACATCGGTGACGCACCCGACTATACAATTGATTCCGCTTACATGAATCGGGTTCAAGAAGTAGTGAACTGGGCCCTCGATGCCGATCTCTACGTCATGATCAATCTGCACCATGACTCCTGGCGCTGGATCAGTTACATGGAGAAAGACCATGACAACGTACTTGCCCGTTACAATGCTGCTTGGACTCAGATCGCTGACAAGTTCAAAGATGCATCCGACAAGCTCATGTTCGAAAGTGTTAACGAACCCCGCTTCTCCGAAGGAGGTACAACAGATGCGGCTATTGGCTATCGCATGCTGGACGAGTTGAATACTTCTTTTCATAAGATTGTAAGAACTTCGGGTGGAAACAACGATACACGTCCACTTGTGCTACCAACGATGCATACCTCTTCCGCTCAACCTGATCTGGATGAACTGAATAAGACCATTCAA
Source organism: Paenibacillus sp. CB74 (assembly GCF_055687625.1). Lineage (NCBI taxonomy): Bacteria > Bacillati > Bacillota > Bacilli > Caryophanales > Paenibacillaceae > Paenibacillus > Paenibacillus sp. CB74. Next base: position 2,311,564 of record NZ_CM146009.1, read on the forward strand.
AAATTGAGTGACCCCAACATTATTGCAACCGTTCACTATTACGGGTTCTGGCCATTCAGTGTGAATATTGCAGGTTACACCAAGTATAACGAGGAAGTCCAGAAAGACATTACCGATACCTTCGATCGGGTATACAATGCTTTTACAGCCAAAGGCATTCCGGTTATCGTCGGTGAGTATGGCTTGCTTGGTTTTGACCAGCATACAGGTGTCATTGAACAAGGCGAAAAGCTGAAATTCTTCGAATTTGTTGGGCACTATCTGCGTCAAAAACAGATGACAACGATGTTGTGGGATAACGGACAACACTTCGGACGCACAAGCTTTACTTGGTCTGATCAGGAACTGTTTGATACGATGAAAGCAAGCTGGACAGGTCGCTCATCCACAGCTGAAACGGACCTCGTGTACCTTAAACAAAATGAAAGCATTCAAGATAAAAAAGTAAAACTCAATCTGAATGGTAACAAATTCAATTCGTTGAAGAATGGAACTACTCCTCTTGTCAGAGGTAAAGACTATACGATCAAAAAAGATGTGCTTACGTTAAAATCCAATCTGTTAACCAAATTGACAGCCTCTGGTGATTTGGGCGTAAATGCCACACTCACAGCAGAATTCAACCAAGGTGCGGACTGGAATTTTAATATCATAAAATATAACACACCTACGTTAAACGATACGACTGGTACAACCAGTGCATTTGCCATTCCAACTACGTTTAACGGCAACCAACTGGCAACGATGGAAGCGACATATGCCAACGGGGAGAACGCCGGTCCACAGAACTGGACTTCGTTCAAAGAGTTCTCTTACACGTTCAGCCCAGATTACGATCGTCAGGTGATCGAGCTAAAACCTAACTTCTTTAATGAAACCAATGATGGCGAAGTCACCCTCAAGTTCCACTTCTGGAACGGCGATGTGCTGACGTATAAAATCACAAAAAATGGAACCAGTGTTGTTGGCGTAGCTTCATAACGGTTTTAAGGGTTTCTAAATTCTTAGTTCCCATCGGAATTACAAAACGTTCTGTCCAGAGCAATGGGCTCGGACAGAACGTTTCTGTTTTGTTATAAAAATTGCATAGAAATCTGGCGAAAATAATTTCATATGTTCACTTATTGAGGTTCATTGAATCTCACCACAAGCATTGCATCCCCATTGGCATGTACAGGACCGGTTGAGGTTCCTGTAACCGTTGCTATCGTTTCATTCCCGCTTGGAATCAGCACAGGTGTTATCAACGGCAGACCCGCAGCCTGAATGACATCCATGTCGAATTCGATCAATAATTGCCCTGCAGTTACACGATCTCCGCTATTCACATGGGCGGTAAAACCACTTCCTTTGAGTCCAACCGTATTAATTCCGATATGAACCAGCATCTGTACACCTGTCTCATGCTCCAGAATCACCGCATGTTTACTTTTGTTCATGACATGTGCAATGACACCATCAAACGGTGCATACACTTTACCTTCTGATGGCTCAATGGCAATGCCCTCACCCATATGTTTTTCCGAGAAAGCCGGATCAGGAACCTGCTCCAAATCAACGACAGTACCATTCATCGGCGAAGCGATTTCGAGCAATTCTACCTTAGGACGATTGCTTATAACAGCATGGGTAACTGAATTAGCGTGCGGATTAGAATCTGCTACATGAACGTCAACTGATGTTACTCCACTGTGGTCATGGCTCACCGGTTCCTCTGCAATCGGTTGATCCTTATATCCGAAGAACCAGGTAAGTGCAAAAGCAATGGCCATGGCAACCACATTGGACAAGATGTACAACGGCAGTTGGCTGTTGAGATAGAGCAATGTTCCAGGGATAACCGTTACTGCCATGCCTGTACCTTGCAGATGGAACAAGGAAGCGATGAAACCACCCACACCACCACCAACCAGCCCCATAATAAATGGTTTCATATAACGCAGGTTAACACCGAAGATAGCTGGCTCGGTAATGCCCAGAAAAGCAGACAATGACGAAGGTAATGCGAGTGCTTTGAGTTTCATATTTTTGGTTTTCAGACCAACCGCAAGACAAGCGGCTCCTTGTGCAGCCATGGCACAGGTGATAATCGCGTTGAACGGATTGAATCCTGTTTTCTCCAATAGCTGAATCTCCAGGAAGTTAAAGATGTGATGCACACCGGTAACAACAATAATCTGATGGAAGAATCCAATGATAATACCTGCGATGCCAAACGGAAGATCCAATACGGCCGTTGTTCCATGCAGTACCCACTCTTCCAGGGAATGGAACACGGGACCAATCGCGAACAGTCCAAGTGTAATCATAACCGTTAACGTTATAAAAGGAGTCAGAATCAAGTCCAGTGCCTCAGGCACCCGTCTTCTTAGTACCTTCTCGAACTTGGCTCCAATCAAACCTACGAAGAACGCAGGCAGGACCGACCCCTGATAACCCACGACAGGGATAAAACCGAACATATGCAGAGGCTGGGCTGATCCATCCGCCACCGCGTAAGCATTGGGTAATGCCGGATTAACCAGCATTAGCCCCAGTACGATACCAAGTACCGGACTTCCGCCGAATACGCGGAATGCAGACCACGCTACAAGTGCAGGCAGAAATGCAAATGCCGTATCCGTCAGAATCTGAGTAAACAACAGGAAATTGGAAGAGATATCATCTGGTGTTGCACCAAACAAAGCCAAAATTTCATTCTGGGTAAGTAATCCGCGCAAGCCCATAAACAACCCTGTAGCTACCAGTACGGGGATGATGGGTACAAATACGTCACCAAAAGTGCGGATTGCCCGTTGAAAAGCGTTTCCTTCCTTTTTTCCCTGACTCTTCACATCATCCTTGGACGATCCTTCGATTCCCAGCTTCTCAACTTCTTCAAAGATTCGATTCACCGTTCCCGTACCAAAGATAATCTGATATTGACCCGAGTTGAAAAAAGCCCCTTTCACCTTTTCGATGTTCTCGACCGTTTTCTGATCAATTTTCTCTTTATCCTTCACCATGATGCGAAGACGTGTTGCACAGTGTGCAAATGATGCGATATTCTCTTTGCCCCCGATGGCATGAATGACTTCCTGGGCAATCCGTTGATTCTCCGACATGTTATCTCATTCCTCTCACGTAATACTTAATAAATCCATTGTGTTGCTTCGAAATCAGCTTTGCCTCCGTGTGCAAAGAAACGAATATCTACGCTGTCCCGACTTGGGAAAATGCGGCTGGTAAAGACCTCTTCCCCGTCGTTCACAAAGATCTCAACTGAAGATGCGTCTACGAACAGATGGAATTTAATTACGTCCGCAGTAAGCGCGCACCGCCGTACAGCGCCATTTTGCTCTGCCAGCTCGGCACCAGACATCGTCCGATCCAGAATAACTTTCTGCTGAATCCGATCATACAGAAGAACCGTTTTCTCCGTTCCACTTGCACGGAATTCGATGCCGACCATCTCTGCATCTGCTTGGCTTATCTCACATATCAGCTCATAGGAAATTCCATTCAAACCAGTGAAAGATCGACTCTCATGGTCAATCGTTACACGAATATGCATGCCTTCCTCCTGTTGACGCAATTGGTTCATCTCAACAACCGGTTGTTGAATTAACTTCCCTCCTCGCAGTGTCAACTGCCGAGGAATGGTCAGGCAATGAGCCCAACCGTTATCATCTGTCGGATATGCCAGATCAGGAAGCCCCATCCAACCAACCAGAATACGTCTTCCATCCGGGCCCTGCATGGTTTGTGGAGCATAGAAGTCGAATCCACGATCCAACTCCTGAAACTCACCATGATTGAACTCTCTCGTCTGAAGATTGAGCGGCTCACCGATCAGATAACCGGACTGAAAAATATTCTGATAATGATCTCCTGCAGCATCTAAGCCTTGTGGTGAAAAGACAAGCACGCCTTTCCCGTCTATCTCCATATAATCCGGGCACTCCCACATGTAACCAAAGGAAGTGAATTGCGTGCGAATTTCACCAAGAAACTCCCAGTTGTTCAGATCAATTGAGCGATACAGCACCGTACATCCCGTCTCGTTTGTTCTCTGCGCACCAATGACACAATAATATGTACCTCCTTGTTGCCACACCTTGGGATCTCTGAAGTGTTCCGTGTATCCGGCTGGAACAGACGAGATTATGGGATCATTCCGTTTGGTTACTGAACCGCTTTCATCCATGACAGCCAAGCATTGATATGGATGTCTGACCCAAGCCTCATTCCTCATATTGCCCGTGTACAGCAAGTGCAGCTTGCGATCTTTTTCAATCGCACTTCCGGAATAAGCTCCGTGTGAGTCATACCAGCTATCCGGTTCGATTCCAATCCCGACATTTTCCCAGTTCACCAAATTCTTCGAGCGGGTATGATACCAGTATTTCATGCCGTGTTCTGTTCCAAGTGGAAACCACTGATAGAAGAGATGATAATAGCCTTGATAATATGCAAAGCCGTTAGGGTCATTAAGCAGACCCGTTATGGGCTGAATGTGGTAACTCTGTCTCCATGGACACTCGGATATCTGTGCTTCAAGCTTCGCAATCTCTTCAGGCTCAGCTTGTTCAATCCGTCTATAGCGCTGCTCTCTAGTCATTTTCATAGCTGTTCTCCATTCTCGCTTATATAAGTTAGACCAAGAAACTTCACACTGGGACTACGATGGCAGAACAATCCTCCGATCGCTGTTATCCCCAGATTTCCTGATCCCTTATCTAAAGGGTGAAATCCGGTGATAAAGGCGAGCACTCCGTTTCTTCAGATTTTTTCTGCCCTCTCCGTCATGTTTATTTCTTATTTAACTTATACGAAAATCAAATTATAGGAACCGGTTCCAACGGATGCAAAAAAATAATTCCATTTGGCATTAATGCCTGCCCGTGTTCGCATATCCGTATTGGATATCCACTATGGAACCGGTTCGATGGAATTATCATAAAGGATGTTTTTATAATTTGTCAACGCTTTCTCGAGGAATCAGTTCTACGTCCAGTGTTGTTCGTGCCTCCACCGACTCGCCTTTGACCAGACGAATAATATGATTCGCCGCTACTTTCCCTGCCCGCAAATAATCATATTTCACAGTCGTCAGCATGGGATGGATCATCTCCGTAATCTCATATCCGCCAAATCCGGTAACAGACAAATCTTGCGGTATGCGAATTTTATTGGAGAACGCGATCTTCATCACACCCAGTGCGATATTATCCGTGGCCCCTACAATGATTGTTGGTGTGATTTCTTTCAGGATGGATTCAGCGGTCACGATGGCTTCAGACATCTTGAAGCTCGTCTCATAATACTTCACTTCACATCCACCACACTCGGCGATTGCTCGCTGGAACCCTTGTTTACGATAGATCCCTACCGCCCGATCCTTCTCGCTAACCCCCATATAGACGATCTTGCGGTGACCCTGTTCGACGACATATCTGCCCATCTCATAACCTGCCTGGTCATCATTATGAACCAGACTGTGCAGTCGCTCATGTTGCTGCCCCACCAATAACACCGGAATCCGTATATCTTCAACAGCCTTCAGATGTGCTTCGGTCACTTCAGCAGCCAAGAGAATAATACCCGACACCTTCTGTCGTGCAAAATCATAAATGGCATCAATCTCACGCTGCATGTCCTGACTCGTATTTGCGATCAACATCTGATACTGATTACTTCGCAGCTCTTCATCAATTCCGATCAGTGTCTGGGAGGTCGCAAAAGAATCGAGACGTGGCACAACCGTACCAATGATACTGGTCTTCTTCGCCTTCAGACTCTGTGCAAATGTGTTAGGAACATAATTGTATTGTTTGATAATACGCTCAATCTTCTGGCGTGTATCCTCACTAACCGATCCGCCATTCAGGTAGCGAGAGATCGTGCTTTTTGCCACACCTGCCATCTGAGCGATATCAGAAATCGTTTTATTCATAAAGACCCCTCTTGTTTCTTTAACTAGTTTACCTTTTATTATACTTCGAATCGCAAAGCCATGGCGAATTAGATTCACCTCCGTTTATCGTGTCCAATATACTTTCCTATGTAATAGCAAAAGCCCGATATCACTGTGACGTTCATACAGAAAGTATGATCCCACATTCATCAGGCTGTTAAACTTTCATCTGCACGTTTGCTCAGATCATTAACACAAGAATACTCGCTACATTCTACATCTCAAACTTCAATAATAATAGGCAAGATCATAGGTCTTCTCTTGGTTTGAGCGTAAATATAGTGACCGATCTCGTCTTTCAGCTTTCTTTTGATCACATTCCACTGATTCACGCCAGACGCGGTCAGCTCACCCATCCGGTTTAGAACCAGCTCATGAATTTCATGCATGAATTCTTCCGAGTCCTTGACGAATATGAACCCTCTGGAGATAATCTCGGGTGACGTGACCATCTGTTTTTCCGTTTTGCTTAAGGTAGTTACAATCACCAACATACCATCGGATGACAGTTGCCTGCGATCACGCAGGACAATATTGCCGACATCACCCATGATCAGACCGTCTACGAGACTGTTTCCTGATGCAATTTTGGGACCCAGAGAAGCAGTGCCTTCTTTGTACTGGACCATATCCCCATTATTCACGATAAACACATGATCACGCTCTATACCTACAGACTCGGCAAGCAGCCTGTGCTGATACAACATACGGAACTCACCGTGGATCGGAATCAGATAATCCGGTTTCATCAGGGTCAACATCAATTTGAGCTCTTCCTGACTGCCGTGTCCCGATACATGCATTCCTGCTGCACCACTTGAACCATATATCACACGTGCTCCGAGAACATACAGGTTATCAATGACATGTGCAAGATTCCGTTCATTGCCCGGGATGGCTCCGGCCGCAATAATGACCGTGTCCCCAGCGTTAATTCTTACATGTGGATGCTTACCGGATGCCAGACGTGATAATGCTGCCATCGCTTCTCCCTGGCTACCTGTACATAAGACAACAACCTGTTCAGGTGGAAACTGATCCGAGTCGATGGCTTCAATCAACAATCCGTCAGGAACTTGCAGATACCCCAATTCACTCGCCACCGATACCACATTCACCATACTTCTGCCCAACAGTGCCAGTTTGCGTCCCGTCTCGAATGCTGCATTTACAATCTGCTGTACTCTGCTGACATTTGACGCAAAAGTAGAGATAAATACTTTTTGTTTTGCACGGATAAAGGCATCCAGAATGTGGTCTCCCACTACACGCTCGGAAGGTGTAAAACCCGGTCTTTCTGCATTGGTACTCTCGGAGAGCAAAATATGGACACCCTGTTTGCCAATCTCGGCCATGCGGTGCAGATCTGGGAAAGGTCCATGTACAGGCGACATATCAAATTTGAAATCTCCGGTATGCACGACATTACCCACGGGGGTCTTAAAGAAGATACCAAGACAATCCGGTATACTATGACTGGTTGCGAAAAAGGAAACCTCGATTCCTCCCAGCGTAATGCTGGAGTGAGCATCGATCGTATGCAGGTCCGCCTTGCGCAGAAGTCCATGCTCTTTCAGTTTAAGCTCGATCAACCCTCGAGTGAGCCTGGATGCATACACGGGGATGTTCATTTGTTTTAACAAATAGGGAATGCCACCGATGTGATCTTCATGTCCGTGGGTAACCACAAGACCCCTTACTTTATCCAGATTCTCCAGCAGATACGCAACATCCGGAATGATCAGATCAATCCCAGGCAATGTCTCATCGGGAAACTTCGAACCACAGTCAATCACGATGATGTCCTGATTGTACTGGATCAAATACATATTCTTTCCTATTTCATTCACGCCGCCAAGTGCAGCGATATACAGTTTGTTGTGGGCTAGATTCAACGCTATTACTCCTCCTCTGCGTGGCAAACGTATGCGATACGGATCTATATTCCTAGTATGGAAGCAATCTCCTCACTTATGCATTTCCTTGTGATTAATGTCAAAAAAGAAAAAAACCACCACGGAACTTTCATTCCGCAGTGGTTAGACTTACACCAACGATTTATCACGCTGTAGCAATACGTCTTGTTCATAGGTTTTGATATCGGTGATCCACTTTTCACGAACAGGCACTCCCTGCCTAGCACAATAGTAGTCCCAGATTGCGCCAAACGGATAGGATTTGAACTCTTCCGTTAACGCGAGACGCAGGGTGTAATCTCCATCAAGTTCGGCTTGTTTCAAGGCATCCACCGGTTCCAACATCGCACGAAGAAGGGCTTTGATTGTGTTGCGAGTACCCACAACCCATGCAGCTACACGGTTAATGCTTGCATCGAAGAAATCCAGTCCAATATGTGTGGTCGCAAGCAGATCATGTCGAACCAGTTCACGGGCAATTTCCAGCAACTCATCGTCCATGATTACCACGTGATCACTGTCCCAGCGCATCGGGCGGCTTACGTGCAGCAGAATGCCACTTGTAAACAATGACAAGGACGACAGTTTATTGGAAATAACCTCTGTTGGATGGAAATGACCCGCATCAAGACAGATCAACGTATCATTTTGCAAACCGTAACCCATATAAAATTCATGAGAACCCACCACATAGGCTTCCGAACCCAGACCAAACAGCTTACTCTCTACCGCATCCAGGTTGTGCTCTGGGTTAAGGCGCTCGCCGAATACTTCATCCAGTGATTCTTTGAGACGTTTGCGTGGAGTCAACCGGTCAACCGGATTATCCTTGAACCCGTCCGGTACCCACACATTGGTTACACATGTCTGACCGAGCTGTTCCCCGAAGTAAGCACCAATCCGGCGGGATGCCTTGCAGTGATCAATCCAGAACTTGCGAATCTCAGGGTCTGGATGACTGAGTGTAAACCCGTCACTTGATTTTTCATGAGAAAAACATGTTGGGTTGAAGTCCAGGCCGAGTCCTTGTTCTTTGGCCCATTTCACCCAGTTCTCATAATGCTTTGGCTCAATCTGATCCAGTTCAACCTGCTCGTCTGTGTCCGTGTATATCGCATGCAGATTGACCTTATGTTTACCAGGAATCAGAGCAAAAGCTTGCTCCAGATCGTTACGAAGTTCTGCTGGTGTGCTCGCAGCCCCCGGGTATTGACCTGTAACGGAAATACCCCCTGTTAACTCGCCATCTTTATTCAGAAAACCTTTAACATCATCGCCTTGCCAGCAGTGTACGGATACTTTGATCTCCGCGAGTCTGTTCAGCACCTCTTCTGTATCAATTCCGTGCTGAGCATACAATGCCTTGGCTGCTTCATACGCTTGCTTGACTTGGTTATCCATCCGCAAGAACCCTCCTATTTTAACGTGTAAATGCTGCTGGTACACCGCCATCAATGGTCATCATGCAACCGGTTGTTTTTTCGGATTTTGAAGAGGCAAAGAATGCAATTCCTTCTGCAATATCTCTAGGATAGATATTCACGAGCAATGTCGTCCGTTTGCGGTAATACTCCTCCAATTGATCCGGTTCGATTCCGTATGCCGCTGCCCGTTCGTTTCTCCAGGAACCGTTCCAGATGGCTGAACCCTGTAGAATGGCATCCGGGAGAATCGTGTTGACACGAATGCCATACTCTCCACCTTCTGCTGCAATGCAGCGTGCCAGATGCGCTTCCAGTGCTTTCGCTGAACTGTAAGCAGAGGCACTTTTACCTGCATACACCGAATTCTTGGACCCGATAAATACAATGCTTCCCCCAATACCCTGTTGTTTCATCAGCTTGAACGCTTCACGAGCGACGAGGAAATACCCTGTGCCCAGTACATTCATGTTCAGGTTCCATTCTTTCAAGGATGTTTCGTCAAACGGGCTGGATGTGGCCAATCCTGCATTGTTCACGATAATATCTACTCCGCCATATTGCACCGCAACATCCGCATAAGCCGATTGAACGGCTTCCTCATCGGTCACGTCCATTTTCAGCGCATAAGCACGATTCGCTCCGTACTGATCATTAATCTCCTGTGCTACCTTCTGTGCACCTTCCAGATTAAGATCAGCGAGCACCACATGAGCGCCTTCGGATACCAATCTGCGCGCTGTTTCACTTCCGATACCACCTGCGCCGCCTGTAATAAACGCCACTTTGCGGGAGAATTCGGTTTCTGCCGGAGCGAGAGACAATTTGTACAATTCCAACGGCCAGTACTCCACATTGTAAGACTCGTTTGCACTGAGTGATACGAATTGACCCAAGCTAGTCGCTCCACGCATAACGGCAATCGCTCTGTGGTACAACGCTCCGCTTACTTGGGAAAGCGCCCAACTCTTGCCTGTGTTGATCATGCCCACACCAGGAATGAGGATAACGCGTGGTGCCGCCTCGAACATGACATCACCTTCGTTTTTGTTGCTCTCAAAATACTGCTGATATTGCTCTTTGTAGGCAGCTACACCTTCTACCAGCTTGGCTTTTAAACCTTCGATATCTTCCGCATCCGGTGTCCAATCGATGAACAGAGGTACCACTTTGGTATGTACCAGATGATCCGGACAAGCTGCACCTACCTGAGACAATTCCGGGGAATCTGATCCGCCTACAAAAGCAAGTACGTCCTCTTGATCATCAAAGGACAGAATCATTTTTTTGCTATCTGATACCGCTCCACGAATCGTTGGCATCACACGTGATACGATCTGACGACGAACATCAGCGGCAAGTGCCGGGTGCTTCACACCACCAAACAGACTTTCTTCGTTCACCCGTGCTTCGATGAAAGCTTCTGCTTCATTGATAATCTTGATCGTTTGAGCGTAACATTCCTCGGATGTTTCTCCCCAAGTCACAAGTCCGTGTTTTTCCATCAGTACGAGTTCGGCATGGGGATTCGAGAATACGCTTTCAGCAATCATTTTAGATAATGTAAACCCTGGACGTACGTAGGGCACCCACACAAAACGATCACCGTAGATCTCTTTCGCCAACTCCTTGCCATTATCCGCACAACACAGGCTAATAATCGCATCTGGATGAGTATGATCCACATGTTTATATGGAAGGAACGCATGCAGAAGAGTCTCAATGGAGGCGCGCGGGTGCTTGGCATCGATCATGCAATGTCCCAGATATTCAACCATCTCTTCATCCGACATGGATTCACGTTCAATTAATGGTCTGATATCTTCAAGCCCAAGTCCGGTAAAATGCTTCGCTTCCATCGAACCCAGATCTGAGCCGCTGCCTTTCACATACATTACTTCTACATCACGACCACGAAAGTCCTTCACTGTCGTTTTGGTAGACGTATTACCACCGTATATGTTACATACACTGCGATCAGAACCAATGAGATTGGATCTATAAACCAGCTGTTCAAGTCCTGTTGTTTTCTCAGATGCCTGCGACGCATTCCATAAACTCTGTACCATTTGTTTCCCTCCGATAATGTTTGTTTTGTTCCTGATACGAGTTTAACATCTTTGTTTTATTTTGAAAACAAAATAATTTTAAACAAAACGGAAATATTCAAAAACCATCAATGATTGAGCCATTTTATTAAAAAAACACCCTGACGTGAACGTCAGAGTGTTCTGTTTCATCGGCCGATTAGAAAATCCCCGCTTTTTGGGAGGTGTTTTTGATACCGTAGGTATCATTAACTACAGTGTTGCCAAAGCTCGTTAAGCTTCCATTCGGACCTGTGGCCATGTCGAGATAGTTCAGACCTGAACTGTTTCCGTACCAAGACCAAGCAAGCCAGCCTACCCCTTTTTCCTGACCATATCTCATGATGGCATACTCGTCCACATCGCCGTTAGTGTGATAGCCTCCGAATTCACCAATGATCAGTGCCAATCCTTTGTTCAGCACATTCTCCATATTGGCTTTGACCGTTGCAGCATCTTTGCCAGCATACTCATACATATGAATGGAGAAGACCGTATTTTTCTGAGAGTCGGCTGCAAATACACTTTGTCCATAATCCACGATGGATTGAGGGTACTGTCCCCAACCGGCTGCATCCACAATTAGCGTATTTTTGATTCCGGCATTTCTTAGTTTGGGAATGGCTTGTTTGTAACCATCCGCCCACGCACTTCCATTCCACGTTCCATACCATTCATTAGCGATATTAACGATTACCCGATCTTCTTTGCCAATCAAAGCTTCCTTAATGCTAATCCAGTAGTTCACCGCCGCATCCAAAGAATTATAATCATCCTTTCCTGTGGCGTCATGCACTTCGAGTACAGCAATCATTTTATTTTGGTTAACCACATTAATAATATTTTTAACAGCGTTCAGATCATCTTTGGTGTACAGGCTGCCATTCGATAGAACAATACGTACTGTATTGGCACCTGTTTTGGCGATTGCAGGGATAGCGGTATTCAAATCATTCTTGAACCAGGAATGTCCGTGATTAACACCTCTCATGACAAAAGGTTTACCTGTGGAATCATACAACTTGTTACCACTTACATAAAATCCTGTGGCAGCAGATGCTTTGGGGGCTGCACTCCCCAATGCCATGAACATGAGCGCAGCAATAACCGTGAAGATTGTACACTTTTTCAGATTAACCATTTGTTTGCAACCTCCTGAATTGGATTTTTTATTTCAATTAACCCTGCTCTAGGCAATAAGTTAACTAAAATCGCTAGTAATAGACGTTTTAACGGGTAACAAACAAATAAAGACTAACCTTACTAAGGTTAAGTTATTTTCCTAAAATAAACCTTATCGATAAGGTTATGAATTCATAATAAAATGAAAACGCTTACTAAGCAAGTGTTTTTTACCATTGAATAGCAATCTTTTCTTTTAAACACCACATCAAAAAGGCTCTTTCCCCTCACACCCGTTCGGAGAAAGAACCCTCTGTATTATAAATGTCAGTTAACTATTGTACTCTTTGATTTTGAAGAAGTGTCTTCCCTACCTGCTATAATCAACCCAACCCGGTAATGTGGTCTTACCCGAATCTCATTAAACTTCCCGATCTCCACACCCTCAAACCGCTCTACATAAGCCTGATTCACATAACTCTCAGTCGTTCCTCTTCGAATTGGAGTTATGGACAGACGAAGCGCATGATCGGCCAGCAAATGACGGGATTGCTTCAAACCAAGCATCCAGCTATGCCCATAGTGAATATGATCTGTTAACATCTGATGATGAATATGTGCTGCTGCAACGTCTCCTTCATAATCAATCTCAACCCATACGTCATCTACTTGTTCCGGCCACGCTGTATCCAATCTCAATGTTGCAGCATACTCCTTCGGGTAGTCAACCTCTACAGCAGGCTCGTAAGGCGAAACCTGGAATGTGTACGTACTGAATATTCCCCGCTTTGACTGGGATGACACAGCATATTTAGAAGGTAAAACATGCTCTGGAGCAGGATAGAAGGATACCTCAAACTCTGGATGCTCCAGGGAGTTGCATATGAGCATCTCATTCTGCACATACAGATGACTGCTGCTAATTACAAGTCTCTCTTCTCCGCCCACATGGAAACGGTAGGTATGCAATGCCTCTTCACGGGTCAATGTAATGATACGTATGACCATACCGTCCGATGTTGTGATTTGCAGATGATGATCCTTACCAGCCTTCGGGTGAATAACAACTTCATTCCCCTGCTCAGATATGGTACCTTCAGGCATATCCACGTTCGTAACAGACGATATATCCATCACATACTCCGGCTTCATGCCTTCATGAGCATAAAAAACAGCCGTAAGTTCATTATTGACCGTAAATCGGGTCAGTGGCTGAACGGTAGCACTAATGATCTTCATTCCATCCAGATTCATATGGAAAGGCAGAATGGCTGCCATGCCCGATTTCAGCTCCATCGTGCCTTCTCTTGGATAAAACGCAGCCCCTTTGCCAGTATGCAGCTGCAATTGTATATCTCGATCAGGCAAAACCATATGATCCTGATAATTGTTCATGAACAGAAATCCTGAACCTTCTTGTTGACGAACAGACCAGCGCAGATCCATCGTGTTCTCTGGTGTTATCCCATGTTGATCTTCCGGTATAACACTACCCATAGGTGCAAGCAGCTCACCGTAAGCTTCCAGGAACATGGACAAGGTTCGAATGCGGTCATACGACTCACCGATACGTCCGAATTCCCCGAGCGGGGCTTGGTAATCATAAGTCATTTTCGGCAATGCCTGTTCGTTCATATATGATTTTTGCCCTACCGGATTGGTTCCACCGTGATACATATAATATCCAACCAGATTACTGCCATTTGCCAGCTTCACAATGGTCATTGCCTCAACACTGTCCGCATCTACAACCGGCCGAGCGTGATAACTGACCTGCATGCCACCAGCAAGTTCACAATACGCCGCAGGATACTCCGGACTGTCATAATCCACTTCTTCAACAGGATTCATATGCAGATCCCGGAATAAATACTCTCGGCTTGGAGGTTGATTGGGAATCCATGGTGTGTACGCATATCCCGCGAGCATGGGTAACGTTCCTTCTTCAGGCACCGCAGCATTACCCCAGGCCGTGGCAGTATAGAACATGGGATGCATACCGACTTCTTCGGCAATACCGCGAAGCACCTTCAGATGTTCACGACCGTCCCGGCCAGAGGAAATGTATTTGTCACGTGTGTAACCCCAGGCATCCATGGGTGCCCCAGCGTGCATATACTCATTTTCCAACTGTACGGCTATTACAGGGCCACCCTCTTGATAAAAAGATCCGTTGAGTTGACGGGCAATCTCACGATATAATCGCTTGGCATAATACAGATACCCTTCATCATTCGATCTCACTTCAAATGGATAACTGAATAACCAATCTGGCATGCCTCCATTACGAACTTCCCCATGACAGAATGGACCAATCCGCACGATCAGTGGCAGCTGATGTTTGCCACACAGATCCACGAAGTGCCGCAAGTTCAGGTTTCCTGACCAATTAAACTCGCCTTCCTGCTCCTCGTGAAAATTCCAGAACACATAAGAAGCAACGATGTTCACCCCGCCTGCCTTCATCTTCAGCAATTCTTCTTCCCACTGCAAGTAAGCGAATCGGGAGAAATGAAATTCACCTACCACGGGAATATGAGCTTTACCATTACGGATCATATAATAGTTGGTAAAATCATAAGTCTCCCCTCGTGGATTCTTGCCTCCACTACCCGTCATGCGACCCGCACGAATCTCTTTATCTTTTGCATCCAGTACGAAACGAATCTGGCTTCCTGCTATACTATCGTTCATGGGTTATATAACTCCTTCGGTATAGATGAGATAAGGTTGAATCGATTAGCAACTATCGATGGATGACTGCTCCTTGATGATTGGGGTTCTTCTCCAGAACCCGATCCAATTCAAGTTCGGCTTCACTTGTCCGACCAAGGCCAAGAAGCCCTAATGCCCGCATGTATTGGCAATGTTCTTCATTACGCTGATTGAGATCGTCGTCAAATACCAGGAAATCGGGCAGAGATACCGCAAAATAATCCATTCGGATGTGATCATGCATATGTCTTTCGGCATAGTCAATTAATTTGTTAAACCGCCTGTTGGCTTCCTTCACATTGCCAAGCTTCTGCCAGGCCAGACCCTGATAATAGATGGATTCCGGCGGTTGATCATTATAAAACATCGCGCTTGAAGGTTCATTAAGACCGATGGATGCTCTATTGAAACTCTCTTCTGCAGCCTGATTATTCTTCAGTAGCTGGTAGGCACAGCCAAGATAAAAGTAAACGGAATTATCTGCGGCTCCCGCTAGCTTACCTTCACCTAAGTTCTCTGGGTAAACCAAAGCCTTTTGCAGCAGCTCCAATGCCAGTTCCGGTTGTTGTTTCTCCAGATTTTGCTTCGCCAGTTCCGTCAGTGCCGTAACATACTGTCCAGTAACCTTGCCTTCTCCACCCTCCCAGGGATGAAACCGCCGTGCCTGAAGAGCATCCCATGCTTCCTGATGGCTACCCTGCATGTTCAATAAAGTTACCCACTCAATATACAGATCATCACGGTGGCGAACCAACTCCATATGCTGTTCAAGCAATTTGATTCGACGCCCGCAAGAATACCCTATCTTCTTGTGCAATTGATCCAACTCGTAGAAGATTCGGGTATCCCGTGAATCCAATCGGAATGCTTCCTCTAATGAAGCCAGTGCAAGATCGGAGCGATTCAGCTTGTTATAATAAGCCAGTCCCAGATTCCGATGTACAGTCGAAAATGCAGCATTCTCCTCGCGTGAAGCTTCCCAATGGGTAATTGCTTCCTCATAGCGTTTATGATCATATAACCAATTTCCCAGGTAATAGTGAGCATGCGAATCATTCGGATCAATGGCCACCACATCCTGAAGCACCATAAATTCAAATAACGTGTTAGGAAAGCAATAATCCGTTGGAGCAGCTTTCCCCTGTTTTTGACATTCCCGGGCCTGTTCCAGATCCCCCAGTTGACGATGCACGTAGGCTTGAGCATAACCAACCATAGGATACGGCTGTAAATTTTCGGATTCAACATACGATAGTACCGTCCGTGCTTCTTCCCACAACCCACAATCCACGTAATCTGCGGCTAGGTTTAGATAATTATGAACGTCTCCCCGCATCAAACGATGAAAATGTTCACGTGCTTGCTCCGCTTGCTCTCTCTCTGAAGGTGCAGTCGCTCCGCTGTAGATCAGGGCTAATTCATGTGCGGCTCCAAACTCAACCGGGTCCAGCTCCAACGTTTCATACGCATATTGGACGGCCCGTTTATCCTGACCCAATCTGCGCAGCAGAGCCAACTTCAGATGCCGAGCCTTGTAGTTTCTAGTGTTACGGATCAGTGAACGTTCGATGTGATCCAGTGCTTCGACATCCCGATGTTGCGCCATATCGATCTGAGCAAGCATGTAATAACCCGTATCCTGGAACTGTGCGGACCATACGGCTTTATACAGTGCTGTGTAGGCTTCTTCCTGTTTCCCCTGTAGTTTCAAACTCAGACCGAGTTGGTAAAAAGCTTCACTATCATATGGATTCGTATTTTTCCACGTCAACGATTGTACAGCCTGTCTGAAATGCTTCTCTGCATCTTGTAACAGACCTCTCCGCAACAGCAATGTGCCATACGCAATGTTTAGACGAATATCCGTTGCATCACGCTTCAAGCCTTCCAAATAATAAGGTTCTGGTTCATACGTGGCATGCCGATATTGCTCCAAATGAAGACCAGCCAGATATAGTTGTTCATTCGTACGAATCTCGGATGGCAGCGGGAGTGGTGTAGCCGGGTCTGGGACTTCCTGAATCTCAGAACGTTCAGGCTGATAGGCCACAAGTACTTTTCCTTCCGCAGTTCGAACACTTAACTTCAGTTGATGCCATTCATCTTGCCCGCTCCACGGGAAGGAAGACTGATATAGTTGCGTAGGTGAGATATTGCATCTCTCATGGAGATATACCGTAGTTGGTCCAATCACTTCAATGGTCACTTGTTCAAAAACCGACGTCGCATATACCATCACGGTTACCGCTCCGTTCGTTTCGTCCATTTCCAGATTAACTGCGGCATCAATCGTTGCATTTTTGACCATGCCGATTCCTTTATAAGGCATAAAATACTGCGAAAATGATTTGGCTTCATAGGGCTGCAACCACGTAAAATCAGGCTGATTATCAGTATAGATCCCGGTCATTAATTCAATATAAGGTCCATCTTCGTCCGTTAACTGGCGATCCCAGGCTTGCCCGAACTCCCCATTCCCCCAGGTCCATTGCTTCTTGCCCGGAGAAATATGATGATTGGCTACATGCAGCAAGCCTGCCTGTACCCCGTGGTCATAACCCCCGACAAAATTATAATCCGACTTATACGCCATATAGGATGTTGGAACCGATATGTTTTTGTATCGCGAGATATCCACACCTTCGGAATAGTCCATCTTGTAATAGGTGCCCGTTGCGATGGGAAAGCGGGATACGTCCCGTTTTCCATGGTCCAGCACAGCCGTTACATCCGGTGGAAACACGGATTGCGTATGATCGTTGACGGCTACAGCCGGGTTGGCCCACCATAGAAAAGTTTGAGGAGCGCAGGTGCGATTGTATACCTCGGCATGGATTTCAAGATAGGCTTTGCCGGGATGTAATGTGAAGCCAGCGGTCATTTTGGTACCATACATGCGGTCAATTTCACCCACCCATACGGTAGCGCTTCCATCTTCATTACTCCCAAATGTATAATCGACTGGACCAAATGTGTTGGGCCGATGATGCTGTGGCCAGTTGAATTCGATCCCCCCGGAAATCCATGGCCCTGCCAGACCCACAAGTGCAGGTTTAATGACCCGGTTATAATATACAAAATCGTAGTCATTGGTCCGATCCAACGCACGATAGATTCGTCCACCCAGTTCGGGCATCATCTCGATACGTACATATTCATTTTCGAGAATAATTAAGCGATACGACTTCATTTTGGCCTCATCTTCAATGCTGTCGATCACAGGATGCGGGTACACCTTACCCGAACTTCCCTGGTAGATTCTCTTCTCAAGAAACATCGGATTTTTGTCCGGTTTACCTGTACCATAGGTTAGGATATCTCTGGTTTCTTCCCATATGCGAACAGTTGATGTCGCTGTCACGTGATTCAATTCCCTCACTCCTCGGCCTCGTATATATTATGATCATACGCTCCGACATGCAGGAAGAACATTAACATTAAGCGGTTCTTGATGGACGATCTTCGGATTCCCTCATAATCAAAGAGAGTACCTATCCACCCAATTAAGCAGTGAAAGGTACTCTCTGATTGATCTTGATTCGCTTATCTGCGGCGTGCAAAATCCACAAATCTGAACTTGTCCGGTCGATGCCTCGACTCCGTATACTGAAATTGACTGGCATCCTCGAGGTACACCTGGCTCCTCACCACAACCACATTATGGAACCCTTCAAGGTCAAGCAGTTCCCTGTCTTCTGCGGTGGGTTCTTCCACCAAAATCTCTTTTTTGGCAAACGAAATGGAAAGCCCCAGCTCTTGCTCAATGTACTCATAGATGGAATCATTACAGATCTCTTTGCTGAGTCCGGGAACAAGCCGCTGGCTGATGTAATCTTTGTCCAGTATGACATGCTCTCCATCCACTTTGCGCACACGTCTGATCTCCCAGACCTGTTCATTCAGACCAAAGTTAATTTTCTTGTGCAACGCCTGATCGACCTGTTGCTCTTCAAAAACCTTCACATACGTTTGAGCGCGATGCCCCATTTTTTTGGCCAGTTCCTTGAAGCTAACCAGACCAGAGATGGGAAAATCGATCTTGCGTATGTCCAGTACAATCGAGCCCTTGCCTTGAATCTTCTGAATATAACCTTCTTCGTACAACATTTTCAGCGCTTTGCGAATGGTCTCTCGAGATGTTCGATAACTTTCCGATAGATCCAGTTCCGATTGAAGCAGTGTGCCTGCCTCAATCTCTCCGGTCCGAATACGATCTGCAATATCCTCATATATTCGGATAAATTTATTATTCATTATTCATCACCATTGTTCATTACCCTTTTTTATCATATTGGCAACCTATTATAGCATTAAAAACCAATCAAGCGGTAATGTCATTACTGGCGATGATTGCAGTATCACATCCAAAATTCAATTCCACCTAGATATGACGATCCAACGCTGACGCTTTCTCCACTTGATCTGTATGCTTCTCATTCATGACTTGAATCAGCTTGTTTAGGCGGAAGATCAGTGCTGCAGCTTCGGATCTGCTTAAGTGCTGCATGGGACGGAAGCTGCCGTCTTCATATCCGTTAATCATGTACAAACCTGCAAGCTCCTGCACTTCTTCTTTGGCCCAATCGGATACATCAATCTGATCGGTAAATGCTCTTGGGGAAGTCAGCGGTTCCGGTCTGATCTTACGAACCACATTGGCTATGATCTTGGATGCCTGTTCACGTGTTACCAGCGCATACGGAGCGAACTTGCCGTTCCCCATACCTTGAACCATCTCATGGTGAACGGCTGCCCCAATCTCAGGAGCGAACCAATCCTCATCATTCACATCTTGAAATCCATGCTGTTCATTTACCGTTGTGTCCACACCCATCAGTCGCACGATTAATGCGGTAAACTCTGCACGCGTAATCGGACGGCGCGGTTCGAAGCGAGTTTCACTGACACCTTGAATAATATTTTGTTCCGCCAGCCAGGTAATCTGGTCCTTATTAAAGGTTTGGTTAATATCAATAAATTTGATATTCTTTTTCGCAGGCAAATCAGGTTGTTTAGCGGGTTCAGATTGTGAACTCAACTCATCGGCTTGTTCCGATGTACCATTTGAACTTGGGGTTGCACCGCCACCACTCCAGGCGGATGGTGGATACGGAAAAGTTATAGCTGCTGCCCGTCTGCTCTCACTTTGTTCACCTGCTGAATTCTCTGTCCATGCGACCACCTCATAATGCTGCTCAGCATTTAGTCCTGTCCATACATAACTGCGCTGTGTTCCACGATATATCTCACGATCTTTATGGGTGATCACAATTACTTCATTCATTGAATCCAGTTCCCAAGTTAGCTTAATCGTACTTGTGCCTTGCGCTACGGCTGCTACTGTCAGATCTTCGGAAGGCAACGTCTCGAATTCCGGAACTTGGAGCGCCTCTCCCTCCCCTGCTTCATTATATGGAATGATGGCAAAGTCAGTATAACGCTCTGCACTGTTTAATTCAGACACATGTATCGATGTCTCCGCGGTCGTCCCTACAAGCTCTTCATTTCGATAGACTCGATAACCCGCAGCACCAGGAATCAGTTCCCACACAATGTCTGCACCATGCATTGCACGCCCCTCTACTATAGGAGGTGAAGCAGCACTACCAGGCAAGGTCATGGCATGAAGGTAATAACCACCATCACTACTGCCCGAAGCATTCATGGTCTTGACTGTATAGCTGTAGTTCACGCCCGGTTCAAGTTCCTTGTCGTCATAGAACATTTCGTCAGCAGGAACACGAGCAACCTCTACACCGTCACGCTCAATGATGAACTGCTCGGCACCTTCAACCCGGCTCTGTTCCAATAGAAGACGAATGTGGTCCTTCGCCGAATGATACTCTACTTTGGCAGGCGCTGCTGGCTTGGTCAGGACAGAATACGCCTTCATCCCGGATGTATCTCCCTGCTCATTCTCTGTGTAGATTTCGATCAGGTACTGCTTACCTGCATCCAGTTGATCAACGATAAACTCTTTTTGCTCGCCACGGTATACTTCTGCACCATCCAGCAATACAACGAATGTTTCGTTCCGATAAGGGAAGTCCCATTCCAATTTGGCATGGTCTGTCTCCGGGTATATCTGCATTTCGAGTGAATCAACATGAGGCAAGGTGTAAAAAGGAGTCACAGTCACTGGGCTTCCTGAACCAGCCGTATTATAAGGAATAATCTGTACCTGATCATATCGGGTTGCACTCTCCAGATGAGTTAATATCACCTCGGTGATATTACCATCGTCAATCGTGGTGAACATCTGATCTCCGATCCGTATGGTATATCCCTCTGCACCTTGTACCTTTGGCCAAGAAATTAATCCCTCTTTTTCCCCAATCATACTTGCATGTAAAGGTTCAGTAATGGTCGCAGGCAACGTTCGCACGTGAACTTCGAAACCAGAATCACTCTCACCCGTTGCATTCGATGTTTTGATGGTGTACAGGTAACGCTCTCCTGGTGTCAGACCATGATCTTCAAATGAATTTTGATCTGCCGGAACCTTAGCAACTTCAACGCCATCCCGCATAATGATGAATTGCTCTGCTCCTCGTGTAGAGCTTCCAGTCAGATCCAGCACCGCAGTCTGATCTGTGATGTGTGTTATGCCTGCCGTCTGAGGGGATATAGGTTTCGTTAAAACCTGAATCTGAATAGACTCTGACCGATGACCCTCTTCATTAATTGCAACGAGTTCGAATTCATACGCTGTACCATCCAGCATACTATTGAGATGTACAGACGGTTCAGACACGCTCTGCATATCTCCCGTTACCCGATTGCGAATCTCATATGCAGCCGCTCCC
Organism: Paenibacillus sp. CB74; assembly: GCF_055687625.1. NCBI lineage: Bacteria > Bacillati > Bacillota > Bacilli > Caryophanales > Paenibacillaceae > Paenibacillus > Paenibacillus sp. CB74. Next base: position 2,333,587 of record NZ_CM146009.1, read on the forward strand.
TTAACGACTTCCCAAGCCAGATCCACCGAATGTGTTCCAGCGTTCACTGTGATCCCTTCTGCAACCAATGGCAAAGTTTGAGTCATTATACTGAAAGTAAGTGGCGCACTGGTTCCACTCGCATTGACTGCCCGAATCACGTAAGTGTATTTCGTTCCTGGCGACAGATCCTTGTCCACGAATTGGGTTTCAGTTGAATCCATTTGAGCAATCTTTCTCCCATCCCGTTCAATGATGTATTGATCTGCCCCTTGGACACCTGTGTTGCTGAAATCCAGACCAAGGCTGTTCTTGGCCACATCATATACGGCAACCTTAGCGGGTTTCTCAGGCAAAGTCAGCAGCGATACATCTGTCGCTTCAGAACGAGTCCCCTGTCTGTTGACCGCCCATAGTTGATAGTGATGCCACGTTCCATCCTGGAGCCCTGTAATCGTGGCTTCATTCTCAATTCCCCTATAGATCTCTTTGCCATCCTGCTCAATCACATATTCAGCGGCACCTTCCACGACCGACCAGGAAACTTTTGCCCGATGTACTGCTGGGTCTGCAATTATCTCGTCAGGCGACACAGGTTTGGACAATCGGATGAGCTGCGTTGTCTCACCCGAACCCGAAGTATTCACAGCCTGAACTTCCAACGTGTATTCTGTACCTGGCAACAATTCATCAGCCGTGTAGGTCAGTTCTGTTGTTCTGCCCACTTCTATGCCATTGATTTTCACAATATAGAGATTTGCCGTATCTACAGCTTGCCATGCAAGTCCCATACTTGTTTCACCAGTCCATGTGACATTCAGTCCTTCCGGCCTGCTAGGTAGCGTAAGAATCGTACTACGGGTGGATGCACCGTACCCGGCAGCATTGCCCGCCTGTACTTCATAGGTATACTCACGACTGCTTGACAGATGGTGAACTGACAGTTGTGTATCTGATATCTCATGGCTCTGTCCATTGATGACCACCCGATATTTCGTTGCCCCAACTACAGGCTCCCAGCTCAAGATCGCTCCCTGTTCAGTTACTTGAACAACATGAAGTCCCGACGGGCTCTCGGGTAACGTTGTTCCTGACACCGAACTTCGCATACCTTGTCCACTTTCGTTCACTGCTTGTACATCCAGTCGATAAGATGTTCCCGAACTCAATCCCACAAATACCCATTCCTCGTTTCCGGCAGCAACCGTTCCCGACTTCTCTCCATTCAACCATAACTCATAGTGATCGGCTCCTCGTATTGCCTCCCAATTCAGGCGAAGGCTCGCTGTGGAAGCATCTGATACCTGTAAACCGGACACCTGCCCTGGTAACGTCTTGAGCAAAGGTAATTCCGCCAAAGGCCCGGGCCCTGTCTCGTTGCCAGCAATTAACGCATAGCTGTAATTGGTTCCGCTATCCAGACCTGAATCCAAATACGCTGTCTGCTCCCCTTCGTATATGGCTGCTCCATCACGTGAAAGACCATAATACGTTGCAGAGGTCACCGTCTCCCATGTTAATGAAATATCATGCTCCCGAATTTGAACAGCCATGAATTCACCGGGCACTGCCGGCAGTGTGAGAAATCCGGTCCTGCTGCTACCGCCTGCTCCACTCTCATTCATTGCCGTGACCGAAATGTTATGCATGGTCCCTGGGACGAGGTTACTGATATAGGGTAGGTTGGAAGGATCAGATACCGTCTGATCATACACGGTGGACCCGTCCGAAGTAGCAGCAATGATGCGGTAAGCATCTGCTCCCTTTACTGAATCAAATTGAATTTCGGCCAAATTGGGCTGGGAATCTACTTTTCGAACGTGCAACGTTCCGGGAGCTGCCGGGATCGTTAATACTTGAGCGCTTACTGCATCACTTACTCCGGTATGGTTTCTTACTCTAACTTCGTATTCATAGACCTGACCACCGCTTAGGGACTGATCGATTATACTGTGGTTGGGATAATCCAGTGTCCACGACTGTCCTGTTGTTTTATTTGTTATCTCATACTGATATCCATCGGTGTAACTTTCCCCCGTTGGCAAATCCACTGTAAGTTCTGCTGATGTCTCCGCGATCTGTGTCATTCTCACATGTTTCGGCTGCTCGGGCTTGCGTTGAACATGGTAAGGTGATGATGTTGTCTCATATGTATTGCCTGCTGAGTCCATGGTTTTGGCATGGATGTACCATATGCCTTCCGATTCGATGGATATTTTATGCTCGTCAGAGCGAGCTTCAAGCCAATGATCCGGTAATTCTGCACTGTTTGTAATTTGATAGAATCGTTCCAGTTCCTGAATACCTGAGTGGGCATCTGCATACTGAATGGTAGTGGATATGTCCAAGTCCGTCCAGACATGTCCGTTCGGTGCAAAAGTAATCGTTGGAGCCATCTGATCCACATAGGCGATTCGACTGACTTCCTTGCTCACATTGCCAACGGCATCCCTTGCTCTGGCGCGAATGGTGGTAATCCCGTTCATACTTACTGTACCCGTATTTCCTGCCATATACGGACCATCATTCATGCTGTACTCATAGGATATCGCTCGTTCATCCACACTACCATCGATCGAGAATTGCACATGTTCTTTACTCCATCCAGCAGAACTTAAACGAATTACCGGCTCGGTTGGAGCTGTCGTGTCGATTCGAACCGTTGCCTGAGCATACGTGCTTATATTGCCTACATGATCAAGTGAGCGTGCATATACGATCGTTTCTTCCTCATCGGTAACCGTCACTTCGCCCGTGTAATCGATCCAGGGACCTTCTTCGCTCAGTCGATATTGGCTTTTGGCAAGCCCACTGCCTGAATCTTCACCACTGGTTATTGCAAAAGTTACATCCTGATTCGTCCAATCCTCTTCACTTAACGTTATCGTCGGTTGCTCAGGCCCAGTCTTGTCGATTCTGGCTGTTGCCGAAGTGGAAGCACTGACATTGGCAGCCCGATCGACACTTCGTGCATAAATCTCGGTTATCCCTTCTTCACTGAGTGTAAAAGGAGTCCTGTAGTCGATCCATTCCCCCTCGCTTCCCAGCTTGTACTGTGTCAGACCAATACCGCTTGCTGCGTCCGTACCCTCCGTTAATGTCACAATTACGGACGCTTTTGTCCATTCGGGTGGATTCAACGAGATGACAGGTGGCGTTGGTGCCGTCCGATCTACCTTGGCAGTCACAGTCGTTTCCTGTCCTGTATTACCAAATGCATCCATACTGCGCGCCATAACTGTTGTGCTACCTTCACTGCTTACGGCAAACGGAGCACTGTATTCACGCCATTCTCCTGCCAGACCGACTTTAACTTCAGTCTTTTGGGTTCCGCTCAAGGCATCTTTTCCCTCTTCAACTGTGACGAGAACATCTTCCTTGGTCCATAAGGATGGCGTGAGTGTAACAGAAGGAGCAGTTGGGCCCATCGTATCTTTCATCATCTCTCCAGCGGATATAAATGGGGTCTGTATCCCTTCTCCATTCATTGCCGCAACAAATACTTCGTATTTTCCATCCGCGAGTCCAGTCAGGGCAAACGCTGTACGAGTGGAAGTTGTTGTTCCCGTTGCGAGAACTTGCCCACCTGGACTGCGTATTTCAGTTTTGTACTGAGTGCCGTCAGGGTTGCTATTATTACTCCAGCTCGCTGTAACAGAGTTACCTGATTGTGTCACAGCCGCAGCAACGGGTGGATTGGCCAGTGTATACTTGGAAGCTGGACTGGAGTAACCCGTATAGGAACCGCTTGAATTTTTGGCTCGGACGGCAAAAGAATAACTGGTATTCGGAGTGAGCCCTGTCACCTGCCGACTGTTTGTTGTACCTGTATCCACAATCTGATTCGTCGTCATATTTTTCAGTTCATACGTAACGGATGCATCATTCGCCTTCTTATCCCAGTTCACCGTCAAGTTATTGGAATTAACCAATGTATATGTCGGCGTTCCTGGCACTACAAAACTTCTTACCGTAAAGTTAACGGTCCCTGCTGAGGACACCCCACCCTTGTCATCCATAACCCATACTTGTAATGTGTGTGTGCCATCTGGCAGGGTATCAGGCAATGTGTAATTGGTGTTAAAAGACTGATTAGAACCCGTTGCGGTCATCTGGGTCAGCATATTCTCGGCCCCGCCATCAATGGACCATTTCACAGTCAACAGGTCACCTATATCCGTATCTCTCGTTGTACCGGAGATCTGAAGTTGCTCGCCTTTGTAATAGGTTTGACCTGAAGAAGGTGCTGTTAAGGTAAACGAAGGTGGGGCATTTTTGGGGCCGATCCCCACAATGGTTGAAAATTTGCGTGAAGCCTGATTCGCTGTAGCCTTGGCGTCCCACCAAAATTGTGCGGCTGTATCACTCGCCGTTACGGTCTGGCCTGGAGTGAACGCTGAAGGTGAAGACCCTCCCGTGAGCTGTGCGCTATCTGGGCTGCTGTACTGGCCCATATATATGCGATCTGCATTTACAACATTATACGTATTGGCATAAAAAGCCGTGACCTGAACACCCCCGCTGTAATTACGCCATCCATTCTCAATAACTTCAAATGGAGAAGCATCATTGCCATTCACCATCGTATCCCAATAAAATGTTCCACCCAAATTCAGTGCCGTTCCACTTCGATTAATAGCTTCAAGTTCAACCTTCATGTATCCACCTTGTGAGGTGGCATTAACGATAGATACACGCAAAATGTATTCCACATTGTCCTTTTGCCGCGACATTTCAATCACATTATTGTTAATGCGGTAATAATTCAGTGGCAATGATTTGAAGTTCACGGGAGATCCGTTGTGGTCGATAATGGTGGACACATTCCCGGTATCACCACCGTAAAATACATTTGTGTTTGGCAGTAATACAATTCTGTATTTTCCGTCACTGTTCATCTCCACTTTCACCTTGGAGGACTGAACCGCCTTCATGCTGGACGTATCGGATACAATCCCGATCGTTTCAACCGTTTCAGCCATTACCGTGGCTGCTCCCCATTCAAGCAACAGGGCTTGAGGTGATAATAAAGCAAATGCCAGCACCACCTTGGTTAGCTGTTCCGCTTGTTTCTTCACACGTTTTCCTGATTTCTTCAACGTCTACTCTCCTTTTTGGCACACAAAAAAAGGGAGGCACCCCAACAAAGGAACGATGTCCTAAGTTGGGGTGCCTCCCCTAACAAGTGTCATTTTTTCTTGATTATAACGATTCAACTCATGAATGTAAACAGTTGATCATGAACACCTTATTTCTCATTTCTCATCTCTGATTTTCAATAACGCTTCATCCAACGCAGCAACGACCTTGTCACACCAGCCATCAAATTCCGGATCTTCGGTCTGTAATTCAGGATGGGCCAGAATGTATTCAATCGTACTTCGTATGCCTTGGTCCGCTCTTGTCGTTGCTACAAATTCCGGAACAAGCCGTTTCAGCTTACTGTTGTCAAACACAACGGTATTGGCTTTGTCTCCCAGCAAACCGCCGCGAAGATCCTGGTCACTGCATGCTGCCAAGAATTCGGATGGTACATGTACCGCGTGAAGCTTAACTCCCAAGACGCCGGCAATAATCTCATGAATCTGATTCCAGGTGACGGATTCGTCCGAGGTGATATGTACCGATTCACCAATTGCATGGATATTTCCCATAAGCCCGATAAACCCTTTGGCAAAATCGGTGTTGTGCGTAATGGTCCATAGTGAGGTACCATCTCCATGGATGATAACAGGTTTGCCTTCACGTATGCGCTTGAGAACCTGCCAGCTGCCTTGAGCACCATGAACACCAAGAGGTACAGATTTGTCGCCATACGTATGGCTTGGACGCACAATAGTCACAGGGAATCCATGCTCGCGGTATTGTTTCATCAGATAGTCTTCACAGGCAATCTTGTTGCGAGAATACTCCCAGTACGGATTCGATAAAGGTGTCCCTTCCGTGATCCGGTAATCAGCCAAAGGCGTCTGATACGCAGATGCTGAGCTTATAAAAATAAACTGCTTTGTTTTATCCTTAAATAAACGGTAATCTCTCTCCAATTGAGATGGTACAAAGGCAATAAAGTCTGCCACAACATCAAATTCCAGATCAGCGATCAGTTCTGCTACACGTGTCTCGTCATTAATGTCCGCTTGAAGTACGTTGATTTCCTTAGGTAAGTCATGGTTATGATTGCCTCGATTAATCAAATACAGTTCACAGCCTTGCTGTGCAAGCATCTCCGTAATGGCCGTGCTGATGGTGCCTGTCCCTCCAATAAATAGCGCTTTCATTCTCGCACCTCCTGATCAATTTTACCCACTTCCCCATGATATCACGCACCAAAAAAAGGAGCAAAGCTCGGTGACCCGAAACCATGCTCCTTCTGCTTAGACGACCTTAATCGTTGCGTATATCATGTACATACCACAGTGAATTTCGTATTCGCCCTTTGGCAGATCTTTGTCGACCGTATAATAATTGGGCCCCTTTTGCATATACAGATCCATGCCAAGCTGTTGTGATCCGACTGATTTCACATGTGTCACCGACCGAGTCAGAATAAAGTTTATTTTGGTCGGTACACCAGCTTTCACCTCAATAACGTCTGGTCCAAAACCATCGTTGCTCACGTCCACATCAATGACTTCATATCCCTTCAAATCCTCCGGTGTCTCGGCTTGTGCAGTGACAGCACTTCCTGATCCTGGGGATACGTCTTTGCCCATAAAATAAACCAAAAATGATCCAAGCAGTACAACAACAGTCAGACCCAGCGTGATCCAAGGCCAGGTTTTTCCAAACCAGCTTTTCATATAAACACTCCTCATTCGATGGTTCCATCAATAATCAATCCACAGACGGATGTATTTTATAAGCATACCTGATTCGCATGACATTGAAAATGACCCCTCTGGGCTATTGTGGTTGAGCCATATAAATTGAACTAAAGAACATTTACACTGCACACTCCGATGACAGCACAACCTTCCGATCGCTGTTATTCCCAGATTTTTTGATTCCTTTTATAAAGGGGAAGTCCGGGGATAGCTTATGCTTCCGATGCATCTTTCTTTCAGAAAGCTTTTAGGCGAACGCTCCGCTTCTTCAGGTCCTTTCTGTCCTCTCCGTTTCGTGTAAATGTTTAGTTCAATTTATATAGAATATTTAAATAAAAAAGCCTGATTTCTCAGGCTTATCTACGGTTATTCCCGTTCATGCTCCGCAATATCCCTTTTCGTCTGGATCAGGAGTAGATTGGTTTACTACGACTACGACTTCTTCTCATGCGTAATTTATACAACTCTGGCAGGGCAACTCCAATGAGTACAATGATAACCCCGAACCATTGCAATCCGCTGACATGCTCATGGAGCACGATAGAGGATAACAGTACTGCAATTGGAAGCTCCACCGCACCCAGAATTCCGGCCATGTCGCCTCCAATATGCGGAACGCCGATAGCGAATAATACCGGTGGAATAAATGCTCCGAAGAATCCGAGCAGCAGTCCAAACACCAGCAACTGGCTCCAGATCAATCCATTGAAGAGGAATGTCGGCGGGAACAAAATGCACAGCAGGATCAATCCCCCTGTTACCATCCACGCACTACGAAAGGCAGGATGCGCTGAAGGAACCGCTTTGCCGCTGAACAATACGAACAGGGAGTAACTTACCGCTGCCATCAGTCCAAGAGCAATACCCAGACCGTTGAACTCACCCAGTCCCTGTTCCAGGAAACCCGCTGCCAGCAAAGTTCCGCCAAACAGCACGATCAACGTCAGGAATGTGACTTTGTCTGGACGTTGACGTTTGCTTATCGCCTGAATCAATACACTAATCCAGGTGAACTGGAACAGCAGGATAATGGCAAGTGAAGCCGGGATGTAACGCAAAGACTGATAATACACAAGACCCGTAATTACCGTTGGTGTTCCGGCAGCCATCAATAGCAGACGTTGTTTCCACGTCAACCGTTTGAATACCTGTGCCACAGCTCCTGATGATTGGCCATCTGCCTGTGACTTGCGTTTTGTTCTAAATTTTGTGTATAGCGCCAGCATCCAGGAAAGAAGAAAACCCGTAATCAGCTGTGTTCCCACAACTTCACCAAGTTTATATCCTTCGCCATACGCCAGAACCACAATCGTGGATAATATGCCATAGCTCATCGCTCCCGCGAGAACGGACAGATAATATTTCATTTGTGAATAAACCTCCTGATGATAAGAAAATACGCCTGCATGATTGGTTCATGCCAAGGTCACAGACACATACAAATGCAAAAAATCCTAACTACGAGCAAGGAATATATTGATTCCTTGGCATCGTAGTTAGGAAGTATAGGCTTCCCGTAGAGACCCTCGCCCTGTGTACACTTTCGGCCTGCGAGGTTATACGAAATGATATATGCAATTTGATGTAATTCGTGTGTGACGACTTTTCATATATTACATGGGAGGTGAGGTGGTGTCAACCCTATTCCGTATAAAAAAACGTCAGGTTCGATTAGAGGCTGAGGAATCCCACTCCAATGTTTGCTGTAAACCTGCCTTCAATCCATCCAGATCCAGCCCATCCACGGCAAAAGCCTCACGGATCAAAGGTGGCGCGACAAATTCATCATACTTGCCCAGATAGGGTGCTTCATCTTCAGCCAGTAGCGCAGATGCATCTTCAGCCATCCGACATTCGCTCATAATCTCGGCTAACAATGTCCGTTCATCGACCTTGCCGGATACTACAAAATAATATGGTTCCATGGGCACTACCGAACGCAAAGCCAGTTTGCCCGACAGATTATGCTTCATCAGGCGCTCCAATGTACGGAACGATTTACTCCCTACCCAAGGAAGTACATACATCGAATCTCCCCCAGCCGGAATAACAACCTGCTTCAACAGTCCGCTTTCACGAGCTAGACGGCGTGCCCGTTCAAGTCGATTGACGGCTTGCGGTGACAGGTAGGGATAGATCACTGAGTCGGACAACACTTCACGCATTTTCTGTACCACCGTTGTGTGGATGTCTCCGCCCGCTCCAAGCCATAACGTATCCACTTTACCTTTGGCAGACTTCACATACACAGCCTTGTGCTTGTGATCAACTTCTTCCACTTTCCACAGTTTGCCTGCGAGCGAGAAGCAATAGCCTGGCGGGGGCACGGTTGTAATGGAACCAATCTCTTCCGAGCCGTTCAGTACTTTATGTTCCTCATCGTCCTTAAACACCGCATAGAAGCGATAATTGTTTACGATTTTCTCACCTGTCAGTCCGATAATCAATGTCCGGTCCTCTGTCCATTGCAGATGATCCGTCTCAATGAGGTAATTCAGGAAAGCCTGATATTGATCTGGTCTAATCAACGCAAAGGGGGCCAGCGAAAGGATGGCTTCTGCAAGATCTCTCGGCTCCGCCTCCCCCATACTTTTCAGCATGCTCATCGTCTGATGGTAGAGCACCCCTATGGGCATTTTGCGGGCTTCAAGCGGCTCGACCCACTTTGTTTTTACATATAGTTCGATAACAGCAATTGCACGCATTAACGTCCACGGCATACGTGCTGGTAATTGCGCTTCCTCATCCTCTTCCTCCGGACATACAAAAAGCATCTCTGATGCCATGTCCTCTCGTCTCCCCGAACGTCCCAGACGCTGTACAAAGCTGGACGCACTATACGGTGCACCAAGCTGAACCACACGTTCCAGTTCGCCCAGATCGATACCCAGTTCGAGCGTGACCGTTGCCGCAGCAACCGCAGGCCCCGATCCGGTGCGCAGAGCAGCTTCCGTTTCCTCCCTGAGCATGGCGGAGATACTTCCATGATGCACATGGAACACATCACGCTCTTGCCTGCGAGCCGCAACCCGCCGCATCTCAAGAATAGTCACCTCAGCGTCCGTACGACTGTTGGTGAAGATCAATGCTTTTTTACGATGTGTGCTCTCATAGATGAAGTCGTAGTAAGCTTTGCGTGCGTTATGAAGCTGCTCCGCCTGCTCCTCGTCCTGTGCATCTGGAAAAGAGAAATGTTCCACCCGCAGCCGCAGCTTGCGACCACCTGGAGAAGAGACCACATCCACTCCCTGCTGTGTTCCGGCAGCAAGCCAAGATGTAGCCGCATCATAGTCACTAAGTGTAGCCGACAATCCAACTCTTCGCGGTGCACAGCCAGCCATACGCTCAATTCTAGCAAGCTCGCTGAGCACTTGAATCCCCCGATCTGCTCCCATGAAGGCATGTACCTCATCAATGATGACATAGCGCAGATCATGAAACAGCGCCGGGATCGCATTCGGTCGATTCATAAGCAGACCTTCCAGCGATTCTGGCGTAATCTGAAGCACACCGGACGGATTTTTCATCAGTTTTGTTTTCTCCGCCTGAGGCACATCCCCATGCCAATGCCAAACCGGAATATTTCCTTCGGTTAACAGATCCTTAAGACGTTCGAATTGGTCGTTAATCAGGGCTTTCAGAGGTCCAATGTACAGAATGCCCACTGATTTGGAAGGCCGTTCATGCAGCTCGGTCAATGCAGGAAAAAAAGCCGCCTCCGTTTTGCCGGAGGCCGTGCCTGCCGCAATCAGCATATGATGCGGGGTATGAAAACAGATATTGCAAGCCTCTATCTGAGCAGGCCGAAGCGATTCCCATCTTTTTTTATATATAAATTCCTGCACGAATGGCGCCAGCCGATAGAATGGATTATCACTCATAATTCAAACTCCGCCAGAAAGTCGTCCAGATCATCCGAATTTGCGGAAGCATCCGCTCCTTTACCCGGTTCCTGGGGTTTGGCAGCCCGTTCACCAAGTAATTGCGTATAAGTCACTTCGGGATTCTGATGGAGCGTATGCAGTACATCCATAAAGTCCCGTACCACTTCACGCGTGGTCAGCAATTCATCCGCCCCCAGTCGATTCACCGCCGTTTGCATAAAATCAACCAATTGTTCATCCGTCAGACTTGCACTGTATCCAAAATGCAACGCATGAATCTGCCGCAGCTTCTGGAGCAAAATCAGAATCTCTTCATGTGATAACATTGCAAGCTTCAGAATCGGGCCTGTATAATTTGCATACGCTTTGGCTGCATAACGACCATCAATAAGCCTGGAGCGAAGCGCTTCATAGCTATATAGTCCGCGCCGTTCATCCTCTACAAATTGCGGCGTACCGCCTACAAATATGCCCAGGTGCTCCGCCTTGCCCTGCATTGTATCATTGAACATGGTCAGCAATTTCTCATAATTGCTTTGACGAGAGACGCTGTTTGTAATTTTGTACAGATTCACCGCTTCATCAATGAACAACAGCAATCCTTTGTAACCAATCCGCGCTGTGAATTCAGACCACAATTTGAAGTAGTCATACCAGTTGTCATCGTCAATGATAACACCGACAGAGAGTTCTTTTTTTGCCTCCGTTTTGGTTGCAAATTCTCCTCGAAGCCAGCGCAGTGCCGCCTGTTTGCGATCATCATCAGCGAGCTTGTACCCATTCCAGTAGGAAGCCAGTACCTTGGCAAAATCAAAGCCGTGAACCAGATTCTGCATCTCCCCTGTCACCGCATAGATCTGCTTCTCTACTTCCAGCGGCAGAGCGGGATCATCCGGGCGCAGGTTCTGACTTTGCATCGTGGATTGTTGCAGGCCTGCGATCCATTTTTGCAAAATCGGCTCCAACGCTCCCCCATCCGGACGTGTACGTGTAGACAGACGAGTCATTAGTTCGCGATATGTCGCAAGTCCCTGCCCTTTGGTGCCCACCAATCGTCGCTCTGGTGACAGATCGGCATCTGCTACAACAAAGTCGCGATCCATGGCATAATTACGAATCATCTGCAAAAGAAAGCTTTTACCACTACCATAACGCCCGGTAATGAGTTTGAACGCGGCGCCACCCTCGGCGATATTGTCCATATCTCTCAAGATGGCTTCCACTTCCGGTTTTCGGCCAACAGCAATCTGCTCCAGTCCTATGCGCGGGACAACACCCGCCGTTAACGAATTGACAAGTGCGGTGGTCAGCCGCTTTGGTATTTTAAGTTCTGTCACTTACGTATCACCTCTTCACATGTTCGAAAACATCTATATAATCCGGAACAATCCGATCACCATCAATCAGAAGATCACCGATCGTATCCATAGCCACATCATTAATTTCATCGAGCAGAAGCGCAGGCATCGTTCCATATTGCTCAGCCAGACGTATCAGCTCCGTATCAGGGTTAGCGCCAAGAAGAGCATGAATCACTTGCACCTGCTGAGGGGATAGTCCCTTGGCAAATAGCAGCCATTGTTCATCCAAATCAACCTCTGCACTCACGTCCCATTGCAACCCAATTGATGCTGTTGACCCTTCTATTGCAGTATCTCTTACCGATGGGTCCGGCTGCATGGAATCTTCTGTTGGTGTGATCTCATGCCTTGCTTCCAGTGCGTCGACTGGATTACTTGTAACATTTGCGTTATGAACCTCATCATCCTTCACTTCAGAAGGGTGATCATCCTCAATTGTAAGTGCCATTCGTACGTATTCACTTTCTTGCTGTAACGATGCCAATTTTTCCGTATCAATACGAATCACCGGTTGTTCCACCGTCTCGGCCTGATCAATCGCATATGCTTTGTCCAGGTAACGTTCAATCAGATTCGCAAGTTCGGGCTCTAATGTTTGTCCACGCAATCGGCCTCTGAATCCGAGCAGTTCACGAAGTTTATTTTCAGTACATCGATAGATCCGCGTAACCATCTGTACAAATTCAGTATGTTCACCAATGGGCATATATCTGAATGATACCGATCTTCCATAGATCGAGTCGTCATAGACCGCTTTGCGAAACAGTATGCGCTCCACCATGCGTTCTTCGTTGGGTTGAAACACTGGCAACAGTCCGACTTCTCGCGTACGCTCCAGATATGAATGAACCAATGCCATGACCCGTGGGATGTACTGCTCCATCACTTCTTTGCCGCCATCTCTATAGAACTTACTGAGCGTAATATCGTAATCGTAGTACCTTTGCAGCATACTTAGCGAAATATCCGACATCTTGTTCTGTAAAACACGTTGCAGTTCCTTGTCCAGCATCTCTGCTGGCAGATACCCGCCCGAAAGGTCCATAACTTCGGATAAAGACGTCTCCATCTGATGGACCAGTACGTAATCGACCACCCACTCTTGCATATATATATTTAATTGAGGGAGCCTTTCACGGTAGTTCAACCATAGCTGCTTTAATTGATTATAACCATCCTGAGCATTCTGCCAGCCAATGCCGTTAATCAACTCATATATATGAATAAATAGATAGGACAGATCGGTATCTGGATATCTCCCCTGACGAACTTCCTTCCTCCAATACAAATACCACTTGCGTTGGGCTTCGTTCATTACGCCATATGTGGGCCAGTAGCTCATAAAGGGAACCCAGGGGGACACATCTCCCTCCATCTCTGACCACTGCTTTGCTTCCTCTACAAAACGTTTCTCCGAAGACAATATGCCTCCACGATGCTGCATCGCATGATGTGCAGGTTGCTGCACAATGGTTGAACGATCAGGAACCGGAACCGCTGCTGTTACGGGTTCTTCGCTCAGATCTATCTCCATAAATTCCAATTGTCTAGAGTTGTCTTTCATAGAACGTTAGCTCACCCTCCTCCGAGACAGAATACGAACAAGTGTATCCATAGGGATCATTATAACACTAGTGCTGTGTCTGCGGTGATGAAATTAACACATTATTAAAACCAAAAAAAGAGAGCATTTCTGCTCTCTCATTTAGTTCATATGGATATGATATTGATCCAGGTGTATTCGTTAAAAAGTAAGGTTACATGCCCTAAATCAGACTACAATTGCTCGATTCTTCCCTTCACTCTTCGCTTGGGCCAGCGCTTGAGTAGCTTTTTCAATCAGATCGGATGCACTTGACTGCTCATCAGGTACCAGCACTGCACCCCCGACACTAACCGTGACGATCCCACTCGGACCCGATAATTCTCGCTGGATCTGCAGAGCCAGAACATGTTGTCTAATCTCTTCCGCAAGCTGTGCTGAATGTTCAGAAGTTGTGCTCTTCATTTTCAACATGAAGGTACCTCCGCGAAGACGGGATATTAGTGCGTTGTGCTGCTCACTGACCACGGTGAGTACCTCACCGATCCATTGCAGACACAGATCGCCTCCCTGAAGTCCGTATGCCGCGTTATATGAACGGAAATCATCGATATCTATAATGAGCAACCCCAGACTACATTTCTCCTCCAAACAATCATCCCAGTCATCCTGAAGCTGAGACTTGAACACCGTTTGAATTGGCATATCTGTTAACGGATCTGTGTTCAGATAATTTTGCAACTGGCTTGTCGTTTCGGTGTAATGGTCATGTTCATGGTGAGACGCCCCGCTGTGCAGAAGCACCATCACAGAAGGTTTTCCTGCATGCGTAACAGCAGCGAGTGTAACTTCAAGCAACAGTGAGGTACCAACTGCTGTAGTGAAATAGGACTGACTTGTAATCAAACTTGTGTTTTTGTGCTTTAATTCCTCAAAATTCTGTTGCAAGGTAACTCTCGTATTGTCAGGTACAAATTCTCTAAAATCCTTACCCATCAGGTTTTGGGAACTCTCGAACCCGAGCAGTTCAGCTGCCTTTGTATTACAATAGATAATCTTACCGTCCGTCAGAGTAAAGAATGCCACGGGCGAATAATCCATTAACTGCAAATAACGCTGTTCATTTTGTCGCAAAATACGAGCGTTCTGAAGTGCCTGTTCCTCAGCCTGAACCAACTGATTCTCCGTCTGCCGACGTACAATGGATTTGAGTAAAGGTAACACACTTAGTTCTTTCGTAGTCCACGGATACGAAGTTGACTTTACAACCTCACGCCATTTCTCGAATGATTTACGAGGTGACAATCGCATGCCGTCATCCGTCTTGAGTACCGCTTTGGCCGGGTCACCCGCCCACTCGACAACCTGCTCAACCTCAGGTCGGAACCAGATCATGTAGTTATGCTGTCCAGGCGAAATGGCAACATAAATAACCCCGGAAGCCTTATCCGGATAAGCTTTGGCTGTTTCATACTCTGAACTCAGTTTCGAAGTGTAGTAACTGTAATCCTCAGACTTTCCTGCAAGCCAACCTGCCAGTTCACGAATCTGGCCGCTGTTAGGCGTTTTACCATATAACAATAACTTGTCCTGGTAACAGATCGCTGCTCCGGCAGCATCCATCAGGTTCAATACCGTCTCTTCTTCTCCCTGTAATTCCTCAAGTACTCGGGCAGGACTTGTGTTTCCAATAAAAATGTTGGCAATTCGTGAAGCAGCTTCACGAGATTGAATCTCGGATTGGTAATCATCTAACTGCTGACGCTGGAACAATTCATTGGAGAAGAACGCCCCCAGGAAATTGCACAGATTCCGCACACGATGGGGGACATATCTGGCCGAATAATGATGGCATGTGATGAGTCCCCATAGCTCATTGTTATGAATGAGCGAGATCGTTACGGTCGCACCTACACCCATATTATGCAGATATTCGATGTGAAGTGGCGATACGCTACGCAGGACCGAAAGACTCAAATTCAGTGGTTTGCCAGTCAGTGGTTGTAGCATAGGTACAATTTCGACCGGTTTATAATTTACATTCACGATAGTCCGCAGCCAATTGCGAAGATACAACTCCCGAGCTTGTTTTGGTATATCCGATGCTGGATAGTGATGTCCCAGGAATGGTTCGAGTTCTTGTTCACGCGCTTCAGCAATAACTTTACCATTCCATTGCTCGTCAAATTCATAGATCATCACCCGATCGTAACCGAGCATTTCCTTGACCTGTTCAGCTGCAATCTGACTTGCCTCCACGCGGCTATCTGTGCTTTTCATCCGACCGAAGAATCGGGATATCCACTCGAAGTCAGTAGTCCCCACGTCCTCTTTTTCGTCATAAGGCTCGATCTCCAGAATGAGCAAACCTTCACTTTCATGAAGCACAGAAGAGAAGACCCGTTCCTCACCGGATACCTTAATGGTAAGATCCATGTAATGCAGGTCAGAGGTAACATTCGCATTGAAGCTGCTGCCCAACAATTTGCTTACTTCTTGCTCGCCAATCAGGTTCTCCAAAGGCATGCCCAGAACAGCCTCATAGGCAATACCCAGATGTTCCTCCGTATTTTGGCTACACTGAACAATAGTTGGCGTAAGACTGGTATTGATGGCCAAAAGAACACCATGAGGTTGAATAAAGCCGGGGATATGAATTGGTTCTTTATCACAGTTATTCAGATCTATCGGATCAGTTGTGTATGTTCCCTGATGAAGCAATGTGCGGTTCAACAAATTTTGTTCTTTCTTGGACTTCGGTTCGGCCATGGCCAGGAAAATCCCCTCTCATGATGTTATATAAGTTGAAATAATGATTATTTACATTGCACTACGATGACAGAATAACCTTCTAATCGCTGTTATCCCCAGATTTTATCGATTCCCTTTTCTAAGGGAAAAATCCGGTTATAAGCGTATGCTTACGATGTAGCTTTCTTTCAGAAAGCTTTTAGCGAATGCTTCGCTTTTCCAGGTTTTTTCTGTCCTCTTCGTTAGGTGTAAATGATTAATTCAACTTATATAGATACCTTTAAAATATGAAATAAAGTCTGCCCTACGTATTAATCCATTGATCCAGCAGTCGGAATGTCTCTGATGCACTGTGCACCATGTTGTCATGATCTTCTGGACTGGTGATGGACTGCTGCAGCAAAATCATAAACTCGCTCCATCTTGTTCTTGTCTCTGAGCCATAGGCGTTGAAATATTCCAATCCACGATCAGCTTCAATGGGCAGGAACTGCGACAAACGTTTGGTCATGATCTGTCCACCGTTCGTGGACCCCTCAATGACATACATGTATCCAAACAAACGGGCTGGTGTCGAAATATCCGGAAGTTCTTTGCAGAGCGGAAGTTGGCTAATTTCCTCTTCACTTGCACCAAGATTGTGCAGATCTTTCTCCAGTAGTCCAGCCTTGCCTCTAATCTCGATATCCAATCCCGTACTTCCCCAGAAAGGCTGCTGTACAGCTTGATCTTCCAGCGGTTTGAGGAATCCATAAAACTTTTCTAGATATGTTCTATATTCTTCTATAGTCACAGTTTGATTCATAATGGCTTTTGCATAAGGGTTCTGTTCTACTTGTCTGTGGTAATGAGCTGTCTCGCTCTTCAGACGTTCCATAATAGTTGTTGCTGTCATCGTAGTTATCCCCTTTCACAATCTGCTCTGCTGTTGCAAACAGCTCATTTAATGCAATAAAGACTCTATGTAAGTATACTTATTCTTGTTTGAGAAAACTACACGAATCCAACATCCGTACAAAGTGAACACTTTTCTTCGTTGTTATCTTAACCCACTGTAATCTGCATGTTTTAGTATTAACCGAAAATAATAAAATTGACCCCCACAATCTGGAAGGCAGTAGATTTCAAATGTAAACATGTTACACTATTTTTATATCCTGTCATTGGAGGAATGCAATCTATGGATCTCACTGTTCAAGACGTTGTACTTCATCTTTTAGATAACATTGAACTGCCGGAAAACACGGTGGATCAGCTTATTACCGGTTCACTTGACTGTAAGGTCACGGGTATTGTCATCGCTTTTATGCCCACACAATATGTGATTGAACAAGCCATACAGCAAGGCGCTAACTTAATCATTGCGCATGAATCTCCGTTCTATAACCATCACAGTCAGACAGATTGGCTTGCAACTGATTCGGTGTATACGGACAAAAGAAAGTTAATCGACGAAGCAGGCATCTCCATCTATCGATGTCATGATATCATCCACCGCTTCCAACCGGATGGCATTACCGAAGGACTGGTTCAGGCCTTGGGATGGTCCTCTTATGTGGAGCAACGAGTACCGGAAGCAGACATCCTTTCTTTTCCGGAAGCAAGCACTGCCCAAGCTACTGCTCACCATGTGAAACGTTGCCTTGGGATCGATTATGTCCGCGTTGCAGGCAATCCCGACACAGTCTGTAGACACGCAGCGGTATTGGTTGGTTTTCGTGGCAACGGCTCTGTGACGATTCCCTTGATTCAGAACAAACAATTGGATCTGATCATCGCTGGAGAAGGATTCGAATGGGAGACACCGGAATATATCCGTGATGCTGTGCAACAAGGCAAGTCCAAAGCACTCATCATGTTGGGGCATGCCGAGAGCGAGGCTCCGGGAATGAATCTATTGGCAGACAGGTTGGCAGAACAATTCACAGAACTGTCCGTTCATTATGTAGGTGAGCGACCTGTGTACACTGTGATCTGATCATGCGATTGATTGGATTAGTTTGGTATGGATTGTTTTGGAGAGGTGTCTAGCCGAATTGTTCAAATCTCATTGCCCACTACCCTGGAACTCTACATCTGTTGTGTGTTCTAGGGTCGAGTCGGCAGACTCTCTTTCTTCTTGGCTAGCTCTTAGGACAAATTCTTAGATAGTTATTAACGAACCTGACACACTCTATTTAGTGAATATTTACCGATTTTCAAAACTAACGAATTGTAGACACGGTATTCCTCCGGTTCCACTCATTATCCATCCTTTCCTACCGCCTTAGCCCGATTAAGATGGCTGAGGTTCCTTAGATTTCTCAATTCAATCGAATCAATACAATAAGGTGTCACTGGTTCGTTAGAGATCATGCTCATTAAAAATGAGTACTCCCGCACATATACCGCGCATCTCTTCATGCTCCAACTGGATTTCCCTGGTTCTTTATTGTACTCTAGATGCTGTGACTTCAAAGCTCAGGACATTTGTCCTTGGCGTTTGGGGTGAGTTTGTCATTAAATAGAAGTCGAAGTAATTGAATAAGGAGCGTACATATGAAAGGAATTATTTTTGCATTACTGGGTGGCGCGTGTATCACGCTCCAAGGTGTTGCCAATGCTCGGATTAGTACCGACATGGGCACATGGCAGGCCGCTACGATTACACAACTGACAGGATTCATCTTAGCGGCGCTGATCCTAATGTTCGTTAGAGACATTAACCTTCAAGGACTCAAACAAGTTAAACCCATGTACCTGGCAGGGGGAGCGTTTGGCGCTGTCATTATTTTCAGCGAAGTAACGGCCATTCAGCAAATTGGGGTGACATTCACGATCTCGGCCCTGCTCATTGCTCAGCTGTTCCTGACTTTTCTCGTGGATAGTAACGGATGGTTTGGTGTAGTGAAACAAAAGATGAAACTGCCGCAATTTCTTGGCATTGCCTTGATGATCACAGGTGTCATCATTATGAAACTGTAGTTTTTCTAGAATATAGTCAGGGGTGAACAAGAGCGTGGAAGAGATTCATGATGAGCAACAATTAATACATTATCTGAAGCAATATCAACTCGAAAAGGTATTTCACGAGCCCCTGCGTCCCCATATGACATTATGTCACTTCGAGAAGTGTGAATTGATCTGTCGTGAAGGGGAAGCCTCCGAATATTTATACGTGTTGGTCGAGGGTAAAATCAAGATCTTCACCACCTCCGCTCAGGACAAAACACTCGTGCTTTGCTTCAAGACACCGCTTGAAGTCGTCGGTGACATTGAATATGTCCGTGAAAGTGATATTGTCAACACAGTTCAGGCCGTGTCACCTGTGGTGATGCTTCGGATTCATTATCAATGGCTCGCTGAGCTTGCCGGCGATTATGCACCTTTACTTAAATTTTTGCTCAAAATCATCTCACACAAGTTCTATATTGATTCGAACTTCTCCAACTTCAACCTGATGTATCCCGTTGAGGTTCGGCTAGCCAGCTACCTTCTCTCCATCTCGACGGAAGAAGCTGGTAGCGTCGTTCATGAAGATCTGGACGCGTTCAATCTGACCGACATTGCGAATCTGATCGGCACCAGTTACCGACACCTGAACAGGGTCATCCAAAAGCTCTGTGCAGACGGATTGATTGAACGACATCAGGGATTGATTATGATTAAAAACCGTGCGGGTCTGCGCGAAATAGCAGGTCACAATATTTATGAGTAAGGAGTTCGACAACCATGTTAATTACAGGGATTTCGCTTGCGCTCTTGGCAGGAGCACTTGTCAGTCTGCAAACCATATTTAATAGCAAAGTCAATGAACGCACCGGTTCATGGTCCACAACAACGTTGGTGCTTTTCACCGGATTCATTGCCTCGTTCCTCATCTCTCTGCTCGTGGAGGGCAAGAATACATTCAGCTTTCAGCATATGCAACCGTGGTATTGGCTCAGTGGAGCCATCGGCGTTGGTGTCGTCTTCTGTCTCGTACAAGGTATGAAGCTGCTTGGCCCCACGTATGCCATCTCGATCGTGCTGACGTCCCAACTTAGCTTCGCCCTTTTGTTTGACTCCATGGGGTGGCTCGGTCTGGAGCAAATTCCTTTCTCATGGAATCAACTGCTCGGTGTGCTTGTCATTGTCGGCGGAATTGTGTTATTTAAATTCGGTGGGGGGAACTCGGAAAAATCAGATCCGTCAGATACATCTGACAAGTCGCCCGGCTCCCTGCAATCCAACTCTTAAAATAACTAAAAAGAGTGTCCGTCCAATCCGGAGATTGGTCAGACACTCTTTTTATGCAATCAAACCACGTATCGTGCAGCTTGCTTACTCTGCGAACTCTACGTTGTGGTACACCTGTTGAACATCTTCAAGGTCTTCGAGCGCATCGATCAGTTTCTCGAACTGAGCTTGTGCATCCTCTGGAAGTTCAATATGGTTCTGTGCAAGCATCGTCAGCTCGGCTACGGTGAACTCCGTAATACCGGCTGCTTTGAACGCTTCTTGTACAGCGTGGAATTGATCCGGTTCTGCATATACGATGACAGCATCATCTTCGTCCACGATATCACGTACATCTACGTCTGCTTCAAGCAGAAGTTCAAGTACTTCCTCGGAGTTTTTGCCTTCTATACCGATAACCGCTGTAGGATCAAACATGTAAGCAACAGAACCGCTGACACCCATGTTTCCGGCGTTTTTGTTAAACGCAGAGCGTACTTCCGGCGCTGTACGATTTACGTTGTTGGTAAGTGCATCCACGATGACCATCGCACCATTCGGTCCGAAGCCTTCATAACGCAACTCTTCATAGTTCTCATCCCCGCTGCCTTTTGCTTTTTCCATCGCACGATCAATAATGGCTTTGGGTACATTATACGTTTTGGCACGTTCCAGCACGACTTTCAGTGCACGGTTCGCTTCCGGGTCCGGTTCGCCCTTCTTAGCAGCTACATAGATCTCAACGCCGAATTTAGCGTAGACCCGGCTCGTATTTGCATCTTTTGAAGCTTTTTTTTCCTTGATATTATTCCACTTACGACCCATATCGTTTCCGCTCACTTTCAACATGTAATCTGCTTTCTACTATGCCATTATATCTTGTTGAGCGTACTTCAACAAGTTAATACACACGAAATAATGGGAATAACTGCGGTGATTATCCATCTCCGCTTGAAGTTTGGCCACAGTTTTTTCTCTCATAAATCTCTCAGCAGTAACTAACGTTACCTCTATTATCTCCATATATAACAGACAAGAAGCACCCCATGAAGGAATGCTTCCGCCCTAAGTCAGTCCTAATTTCAGTTCATCTTACCCGGTCCATTAAGCGTGAAATTGTCGACCATCCAAGACTTCAGGAACATAGCCTGCACGAATGACAAAGTCACCGAAATGTTCACCTTCATTGCGCTCTCTGGCATATTGGTTCACCATTGGTGCCAACGTGTCCAGAATCTCGGTTTCGCCAATGTTTTCTTTGTAAAGTTTATTCAGGCGATGTCCAGTGAAGCTGCCACCGAGATACATGTTGTATTTCCCAGGTGCTTTACCGATAAATGAAATCTCCGCCAGCATCGGTCTTGCACATCCGTTCGGGCAGCCCGTCATGCGAATGACAATCTCTTCGTCTCTCAGCCCGGCTTCGTCCAGTACTGGCTCCAGTTTGTCGATCAGAGACGGCAAATAACGTTCTGACTCAGCCATCGCAAGGCCGCAGGTTGGAAGCGCAACACAAGCCATCGAACTTCTGCGCAGCGCAGAGTAATGTGCCCCATCCGTCAGATTGTATTGCTGAATCAGCGCTTCAATCTTTTTCTTCTTCTGGCTGCTAATGTTACCGATGATCAGATTTTGATTGGCAGTCAGACGGAAATCACCCGTATGCACTTTGGCAATCTCACGTAAACCCGTCATGAGAGGATATCCATCCACATCCTTGACACGACCATTCTGAATGAACAGCGTGTAGTGCCATCTACCATTATTGCCTTTTACCCAACCATATCGATCTCCGTTTGACTCAAAATGATATGGACGTGCCGCATCCAGTTTCCATCCCAGACGGCTGGTCAGCTCTTCGACAAACCATTCCACACCGCGATCATCCAGCGTATATTTGAAACGAGCATGTTTACGAACTGCACGATCTCCATAATCACGCTGAATCATAACTGTTTTCTCTGCAACATCAATCATTTGCTCCGGAGTACAGAAACCAATGACTTTGGACACCTGAGGATAGGTTTTGGCATCACCATGAGACATGCCCATCCCGCCGCCAACGGAAACGTTGAATCCTTGCAGCTTCCCGTTCTCCACAATAGCAATAAAGCCAAGATCCTGTGAATAAACATCCACATCATTGGATGGTGGTACAGCAATACCGATCTTGAACTTACGAGGCAAATACACTTTGCCATAGATTGGTTCAACTTCTTCGTCAGAGTCCTGCGAATCAATCACTTTCTCGCCGTCCAGCCACAGCTCATGATAAGCCCGCGTGCGAGGGTCCAAATGATTACTTACTTGACATGCCCACTCATACACTTCAGCATGCACATCGGATTGATTCGGATTCGGGTTACACATCACGTTACGGTTTACGTCACCGCACGCAGCCAGTGTGCTTAGCAACGAATCGTTCACTTCACGAATGGTGTTCTTAAGATCCCACTTCAGTACACCATGCAGTTGGAAAGACTGACGTGTGGTCAGACGAATGGTCTGATTCGCATATTTATGTGCCACTCTGTCCATCATCAACCACTGCTCCGGGGTTACAATTCCACCGGAAGCACGTACACGCAGCATAAATTGATATGCTGGCTCCAGCTTGGATTTGTGACGCTCATTACGCAGGTCACGATCATCCTGCATATAACTGCCGTGGTGTTTCATCAGACGATTGTCGTCCTCTGGAATTGCACCCGTGATGCGATCAGCCAACGTTTCGGTCAGGCTTCCACGCAAGTAATCACTTTTGATCTTTATATCTTCCACATCGCTATTCGTGCGCTGTGGGTTAAGTAAGTTATTATAAACCATGCTGCTTTCTCCTCTCGTCTCTGCGGGATGGTGCAATCCGGCTAAGCCGGTAATAATTAATAGACGTCCCGCTGATAACGTTTCTCCTGCTGCAACCGTGTCAGATATTCCGATGCCTGCTCAGGTGATAATCCACCTTCTTGTTCAAGAATCGTGGTGAGCGCAGCATGCACATCATGTGCCATTTTTTTCTCATCACCACAGATATATACACTCGCACCTTCCTGAAGCCACTGGTACAATTCTTTGCTGTGTTCCAACATACGATGTTGTACATACACCTTCTGTTCCGTATCACGTGAGAAGGCTACATCCATCTTCGTGAGCACACCATCTTTGAGCCAACGCTGCCATTCCGTCTGGTACAAGAAGTCGGTGGAGAAATGTTGATCTCCGTAGAACAGCCATGTCTTGCCTTCTGCGCCTGTTTCTTCACGCTCACCAAGGAAGGATCTGAACGGTGCTACGCCTGTACCTGGGCCAACCATAATGATCGGCGTATCCGGGTTCTCAGGAAGCTTGAAATTCGGGTTATGCTGTATATATACAGGCAGGGTGTCGCCAGCTTCGATTCGTTCAGCCAGATGTACCGAGCATACACCGTAACGTTCTCTGCCACGCGCTTCATAACGTACCGTACGAACGGTAAGATGAACTTCATCCGGGAAAGATTTCGAACTACTCGCTATCGAATACAGACGTGCCGGAATTTTGCGAAGTACAGCTACAAATTCTGCAGCAGGAATACCTTTCAGATCATAATCATGAACCAGATCCAGCAGATCACAGCTATTCATGACTGTGCGGAATTCGGAATCATCTGCGAGTAACGCAGTCAAGCCACTCCCCGGATTCAGTTTCGCAAGTTGTTCCACGACCGGTTTCGTTACCGCTGTAATCTCAAAATAACGCAGCAACGCTTCGTACACAGATGCCTGATCCCCGTTTTTATTCACGGTCACGCGCTCATCTGCATTCCATCCCATGGCTGCAATCAATTCATCGACAAGACGCGGGTGATTCTCAGGGAATACCCCAAGGCTGTCACCAGGCTCGTAATCTAGGCTGGAGCCTTCCAAGGACAATTCAATATGGCGTGTTTCACGGTCCGATCCTCTGCCATTCAGATTGAGATTCTCCAATACTTCAGCCTTGAACGGATTCGTGCGATCATATTCGGATTGCCCGCCGCTCAACGCAGCTGTAACAGCCTCAGTAGTTACCGTGCTCGCAGCAGCAGATGTGCTACTTAAGGAAGCCAGCACTTCATTCATCCACTCCGCAGCCGGTTCATCAAAATCAACATCACAGTCTACACGCGGTACAAGTGCTGTACCACCCAACTCCTGCAATCGTGTATCGAAGTCCTTACCTGTCTGACAAAAGAACTCATAAGAGGTATCTCCAAGAGCCAACACCGAGTAGCGAAGCCCTTCGAGCTTCGGAGCCCGTTTGCTGTTCAGGAATTCATGCAGGGGAATCGCATTATCCGGCGGTTCTCCCTCGCCATGCGTACTGACGATGATGAGGAGATTTTCAATTTTCTTGAGTCCGTTCGGTTTGAAATCTCCCATCGATGACAACGTTACCTGAAGACCTTGCTCTTCAAGTTTCTTGGCCAGCTTCTTCGATAGGCCGCTGGAATTCCCGGTTTGTGAACCGAAGAGCACGGTAACTTCGCGGGATACTGGCGTAGCACTTTCAGGTGCGACACCTGTAGTTGGTGCAGCCTGTACCAGGTTCGCTGGAACCGCTATTGTTGCGCTTGCCTGAATTGCTGCAATATATCCGCTCAACCAAGTCCGTTGTCCATCGGTCAATGTAGGAATAAGACGATTAAGCAGTTCAACTTGTTCTTGATTAAAAGGGCTATTTGTCACTTGAAGTTCCACTGTTTGCCACCTCGCGCATTGCTTCGATTTTAATTCCGACTAAAATTATCATATTAATTTAATTTCTTCTCTTTAAAACCTAACACACCGGGTGTTGAGGGTCAATTTCAATGATTTTATAGCATTTATCAGTTTCACTGATAAAGGACAAAAAACAACAAATACCCTCCTTTTGAGATCAAGGAAGGTTTTGATTTATTTTTCATTGGACGGTCAGCTCAAGTTGAAGTTGAAAGTGGAATATAGTCCCTAAAATGATCTCCCAGCACGCTGCTTTTATCTCCGTATACTCTGTCCAAATGATTTTCTCCCCACATACATATGCGATCAATGATGTCCTGTAGTGTCAGGCCATATTCGGTCAGCTCATACTCTACCTTGGGCGGAATCTCAGGATGAATAATTCGATGGATGATTTCATTCTTTTCCAAATCACGAAGCTGCTGGGTAAGGACCTTCTGGGTAATGCCAGGAATGGCCCTGCGAAGTTCACTGGTTCGTTTTTTACCTGATATCAGTTGATGCAGGATAAGAATCCTCCATTTTCCACCGACCAGTTCCAGCATCGCCTGCACACCACTCTCATATTTTTTCATTTCTTGTTCCACTTGTACTCCCCCATAATTCACATATATGTATATCCATTATTAAAAGTAACCGAAGAACCTCAAGGTTTCTACAGCACTCGAAGGTGCGTACTTCTCAATAAGATGTCATGAAACTTATAATAACATTGGTCAGAATGTTTAACCAAAAAAAAGAAAAAAGGATGGTTACTCCTACATGAAAGTTAAACTGGTCGTTACTCACCCAAGACAGGATTCCCTAACATTTGCCGTAATGAATCGTTTTATAGAAGGTATGCAGGAGAATTCCCATGAAATTGATATCCTCGATCTCTATCATGACGGATTCGATCCATTATATGGTGTAGAAGATGAGCGAGACTGGCAAAATCCCGATAAACAGCATGCCCCTGTAATTCGCAAAGAGCTGGATCGTGTGCTTGCGGCTGATGCCATTGTATTTGTTTTCCCGATCTGGTGGTATAACGTTCCCTCCATGCTCAAAGCTTATCTGGACAAGGTATGGAATATGGGGCTGTTCAACAAGGCAAACTCCAAAAAAGCACTGTGGATTGCACTAGCCGGGGGAACGGAGGCTTCATTCCATAAATACGACTATTACAACATGATTTCCAATTATCTGAATAACGGGATCGCGGGTTATGCAAGAATGCAGGAATCCCGAGTCGAATTTCTCTATGAAACGATTTCAGAATCCAAAGAACATATCGAAGGTTTGCTGGAACAAGCCTATCAAATTGGTAAACACTACAATTAATAGTTCTTCACTGATAGTACAACTAACAACTGCAAAAGGATAGGAAGTAACTCGTTCGTTGAGTAACCAACTCTCCCCATGGCAGGCGCATAATCAAGAAGGCTTACTCCAACCTGGTCCCAGGTCAAAGTAAGCCTTCTTTTTCATACACTACGATTCTGGTGTAACCTTACTTATTCCATACCAATTTGCTCATCATCGCATATAGCAGCGCAGCCGATTCAGCTCGTGTCGCTTCATCAAGTGGTTTCACCTCACCGTTGTACCCATGAGCGATGCCCAGATCCACAAGTAAGGCCACACTATCCTGGGCATAAGAGCGAATCTCGGAAGCATCGCGGAAACGAGTCAGTTTATCCGTTGCAGCTGTCTCGGCGTCAACCAGACCAGCGGCTGCAAGTGCTCTAACTGTCAACGTCATCATCTCCTGACGAGTGATCGTGGACTCTGGCAGGAAGCGCCCGTCACCAGTACCACTGGTGATACCTAGTGAACGCGCAGCTGTAACTGCTTCGTAGTATGGAGCCTTTTCGTTTACATCCGTAAACGCATTCCCGGAAGAAGCATTCAAGCCGAGCGCAGTCATCAACCATTGCATGTATTGACCGCGAGTCATCTCCTGTTTTGGATGCAACCGGGTGGAATCCCCACTTGCTTCGGCATCAATCACACCTCGGACTGCCAATGCCTCCATCGCTTTCTTGGACCACTGCACTTCTGCAAGATCTGCGAATGCCTGCTCCACAGACACAACAGCATAATTTCCTGTGAGTGACGTTACGGAAAATACAAGCTGCCCGCTGTTTGGATCGTAGTAACTTTGCGGCAATGGACTTGCCACACCGTTCTCGCCAATGACAAATGCAACAATCCGATCCTGCTGAACATTTTGAGAAGATGGGAAAGGCAGATGAAGTTTGAATCCGCTTTGCAATGGCCATGGTTGACCATCCAGTTGAAGCTCAAGCTGGACTCCATATTGCGTGCCAAGCTGATCTGCCACTGTTTTTGGTAACTCTGTTCTGACCAATCGGATGGATGCCATTCCATCACCAACGATGTCCTTCGTTAACAGTGACGCGGGAAGTTCCAACATGCCCAGCTCTGTAACCATGTTGAACACGTGGGACTCACCCTGATCTATCAACGCAGAGGCAGGCAGAGATACTTCATATGCTGTTGCTCCCGAAACCGGCTTCAACCGAAGTTCGACCAAGCGCTTACCCACATCTGTTACAGGGGCAACTTCGAAAGCATCTTTGATCGTTGAAGCATCCACGTTGGACTGCACTACACCTTTCTGGTCAGGCTGTGCCTGCAACTCCAGAACAGAACGGTCTTTCTCCGGTTTAGGTTGTGGTGCAGCATTTCCTGCACCTGGGCTAACACCTTCTGATTGTCCGCCATTGTTGCTTGAACCTGAACTACTTCCTGAATTTCCACCGGAATTGCCGCCCGGGTTGCTACCCGAACCAGGGTCCGATCCTCCTGGGGAAGAAACAGATGCAGGCACCTTCACCGTCAAAGGTACAGTCAGGGCTCTTGTGTCGTCAGAAATTCGAGTGATTTCCAACTCCAGTATTACTGTTGTTTCCTTAGAAGGTGGGACAATCGTTCCATCCGTCTGAATGACGGACGGTAACGAACTTGAAGCGATCTTCACTGTGAAACCTTGCGGCACGGATGGCAACTTCATTTTTTTCGCACCTACTGAAGGTTGTTCCAGTGCTGTAATGCCTGTAGCTACATCGGCAGCAGTCTGCTGAGCCGTATGCACCTGGTATGCGGAAGATACACCTCTCACCGATTGCCCTGTCGCATCCAAAGCTTCCACTTTGTAATAATATTCCGTGCCAGGGTTCAGTTCACTGTCCGTGTACTCCCGTCCATTGCCGCTATAGACCACCTTGTACTCACCTTGCTCACGATCTGAGCGGTAGAGCTTGTAGCTTGCTGCTCCAAGATGAGCATCCCAATGAAGCGTTGCACTCGTTGAATTCACCGCATCCGCATTGAGACCAGCACTGTCATTAACAGGTGGCATAGCATCTGGCTGAACGATCATTATCCAACTAATCATCGGGTCCTGTGATGCCGTATTGCGCACGGTTAACTCCAGTTTGTTGTCCGACACAATGATGCCTTTGTGTGCTCTAACACTGGCAGGCGTAAACGCAACAGCCCCGGTATTCGTGCCATTGATGATGAAATTGGCTCTGCGCGATGCATTCGTCCACGGATCGTTGAATCCCGCGTACACATCATATGTTCCATTCGGTACATCAAATCTGTAGGTTAAGTCTGTGCCTTTTGGAGAATTGCTGACATTGCCCCCGTTTAGATAACGTACGGTCGAGAAAATATCTCCGCCATTCGAGCCGGATGACAGTGCGTCTGCGCTGGTGTATCCCCAATTGCGACCCTCTGCCGGAGCGTACATCTGGTCTGCCGTTCCCGGGTTGGCCAGTGTTCCTTTCATATACGCACCCATAAGATTGTAATCAGTCGTTTCGTACCCTCCGCTGTTCACAAAATATAGGGCATTCTCTGGAATGACGTTTACACGAACCGCCTGCTTTTTGTTGTTATATTCTGGTGTCGTTACCTGTAATGTGAGTGGTCCTGGCTTAGCAAAATCTTCTGCCGTCATGGCCCGGTTATCAATCGTCCACACTGCTGGCGTTGACACCAGTTCACCACCGTCGCGAACGTTCAATGTCGTTGGAAGAGATGGTACTTTGCCAAGCGCCACAGCTTCCGGCAACGGATCAGCGATATCCACCTTGCCCATCGAATTCAGCAGATCCGGTGTCCAACTGTTATACCACTTGATCGCAATGTCGGAGCCTATTCCAAACTCAATGGGCAAGAACACGTATTTTGCAGCATCATTCGAGAAATTGCCACCGTTCCACGTATCCCCAACGTAAATGAATTTGCCTTTTTCCGGATCTACCGGAATGACGGATGTGGTCTGTGTGCCGAAAGCCTTACCTGGATCAGGATCACTCGGCAACGTGCGCACGAACGGATTGGTCTGCGTTGACCACGGGCCAAAAATGTTATCCGCCACCGTCACTTTGTTTTCGTTAGGGGCCCATCCGGAAGCTCCGGAAGTCAAAATATAATATTTCCCCTGATACTTAAACATCGCTGGTGCTTCGCGTTGCCCTCCAGGGAATACACGCACGTAATCTACGCCATATTCAGCCTGATAGGTCGAGTCACGAACCGGATTACCTTTGTCATCCGTTCGTCCTTCCTTATGCCACCCAGTTACGTCACTGTAGTCTTCATTCAGTTTGGAGATATAGAGTGTCAGGTTTTCTTCGCTCGAGTAGATCAGATAACCGGTACCATCATCATCCTTGAACAACGTCATGTCACGTGCCATGCCCTTATCGCTTGGGAAGTAATCTTTCTCCCCTTCCGGAGCTCTGTCCATCCGGTAACTCTTCTGATACACAAAAGGCCCTGTTGGAGAGTCACTGATCGCATAACCGGCCCGCGCCTTACCGTAGTTCGCATTATCGTTATACGGGTCCTTGTCACCG
The DNA here is from genome assembly GCF_055687625.1 of Paenibacillus sp. CB74. Classification (NCBI taxonomy): domain Bacteria; kingdom Bacillati; phylum Bacillota; class Bacilli; order Caryophanales; family Paenibacillaceae; genus Paenibacillus; species Paenibacillus sp. CB74. The sequence continues at coordinate 2,363,742 of NZ_CM146009.1, forward strand.
TCCATGTGAGCCCACATCACGTATTTCTTTGTTTTGTCGTTGTAGATGACCTTCGGTCGTTCAATGATCCGTCCTTTGCGAATATCTGCCCAGATATCCACGCGGTCCTCACGTCCCGCATACAATTTGGAAATTAACGGGTCATGGTCAAAATCATCCATGGATTGAAGTGTCGATAGAGCCATGCCCTCATCTGTCCAGTTCATCAGATCCTTGGAGGAATACACACGCACCCCAACAGCTGGCCAGCCGCCCTTATGATATTCACCATACCAGTAATAGGTCTCCGTCTGTTCATCGTAGAAAAAGCCAGCCCCATGCGCATCAATCGGTTGACCGTCCAGACCTGGCCACAATTGCCCTGGTGTAATGCTTGTGCGAACTGTGGCAACACCCAACGGTGCGGATGCTGGAGAAGTTACGCCGTCCACGGTCGCCTGGATGATGTAAAAATATCCTGTGCCCATCGTCAGACCACTATCGTTAAACGTACTTTCATTCCCACTATAGACCTGCTGATACGTACCCGCAGCACTGGTAGACCTGGAGAGCGTATACGTTACATCAGATCCAGTAAGAGCATTCCACCCCAGAGAGATGGATGTATCCGTAACAGCTGTTGCAGCAAAATCTGTAGGAGAGTCAATGGAGTACGTCATGGCTTCTGCAACAGTGAATGCTGACTCCCCAGCTGCATTGAAGGCTGTTACACGATAGTTGTAGCTGGTGCCAGGCTCGAGTTCCTGATCTGTATAAGTGAGCCCCTTCCCTTCATAGATCTGCTCGTATTGCTCACTGCCAGCTTCGGCCCGAACCACGCGGTAACCCGTTGACTTGTCCACGGCCGACCATGATAACCTCACGCTCGTTGCGTTGAGTGCTTCAGCCTTCAATTCGCTCGGAGCCTGAGGGGCGGTCGCTGAAGTTCGTACTTCCAACGGCGAGGACCACAAGGACTCAGTCAGACCTCCGTATTCATAGGCGAGTTTGTAATAGTAGACCGTATCCCCGCTTAATCCTTCATCTGTGTGTCCCAAAGTTCCGGTGTTGGTTACCAGGGAATAGCCCCCTTCAGGCGTGTTGGAACGATACAGGCGATAGCCTGATGCACCCACGAGTTCAGACCATTGCAGGGAAACCGAAGACGCCGTCTGCTCGGCAATAGAGAGCTGAATATCGTTCTCCGGCGGTCGATCGGCAATGATCACGTCATCTGCATGTACCGATTGCCACTTATTCCGAATGCCCACGGTACCTGAACCGTATGTAGGATCGACCAGATCGAATATCAACCGATCGGAGCCGTTTTCGGCGATATACCCTCGAATGGTTGTACCTGATAACACAACTTTGAGGGTATACCATGTATTCTTGGCAAATGCATAGTCCACCGTTTTCAAAGTGGTATCTGATCCATTCACCCTTTTTGAGAAAACGAGCTTATTATTGGGAACCTGCATTTGAAAATAGTAAAAGTTGCTCTTATCCTGAAACCGCGGCAATATTCCCGGATATCCTTGACCGTTCCCCGTGTAAAAGCGCATGGACACGGTCATGTCCGACATGGATTCTCCAGTAGAGATGATGCCTTCATTGGTATCGCTCTGGAAAAGTGTGAAGTTCGACGCATCTGTCGGGTCCGTGATCACTTCCCAGTTGCCTGAACTTACGTTCCAAGCAGGTGATTCCGTGTAATCCCCATCCGAAAAATCGTCCTGCAGCAACGTGGCGGGTATACTCCCCAGATCGGCATACGCTTTACTTGGTAGCATCAACGGTCCGGAAGACAGCGCAAGTGTTGCAGATAACATGAATATCATGGGTTTCCTGAGTTTATCCAATGTTCATTCTCTCCTTTGGCGTGAAAGATGAAAGCATGGTTCTTAAAGACGCGATGTTGTTGCTCAGCCTATCCTCTGGAACCGGCGGTCAGTACAAAAGCAGGGTCCACCTCCTTATTTTAATGAAACCGGTTTCATTGAAGAGTAAAAAAAGACCCGTCTTCCCTTCTAAGTGCAAAATGGTACCCATACGGAATACCGTGTCTTCTTCGCCCCTATGCAGTGAAACAGGTTACTAACATATAAATGTAATCGCTTTCTTGAATTATATTATTGCCTTATTCAAGCTGTCAACTGTGAATTGGGCACCAACATTTTTCGTTAAAACCAAGCAAAAAGGGCGCGAGTTCTGCCTGTTTTGCAAGCAAAATTCGCGCCTTTTCTCACCGTTCGAGCTTGTTCGCAAGCTCTCTCGTATTATCAGTGCGTGACTTTTGAACAACCTTTATTTAGAATACTTTGGTTGTCCATGACTCACAGTTCCACGTCTCTGTAACTACATCACGGTAGAATTCCGGTTCGTGGGAAATCAGAAGAATACTGCCTTTGTAAGCCTTGAGCGCACGTTTCAACTCTTCCTTGGCATCAACGTCCAGATGGTTCGTCGGCTCATCGAGTACAAGCAGGTTGGTTTCGTTATTGATCAACTTACAGAGACGCACTTTGGCTTTCTCGCCACCACTGAGTACAGCTACCTTGCTCTCAATGTGTTTTGTTGTCAAACCACATTTTGCAAGTGCAGCACGCACTTCGAATTGGGTATATGAAGGGAACTCCTGCCAGATCTCTTCAATACACGTATTGTAGTTGGCATCCTTCATCTCTTGTTGGAAGTAACCAATCTCCAGATGTTCACCGCGTTGAACGGTTCCTTCCAGCGCCTGAATTTCACCCAGAATACTGCGCATCAAGGTTGTTTTACCGATTCCGTTTGCACCAACGAGGGCGATCTTCTGTCCCCGTTCCATACGCAGATCCAGTGGTCTGGACAACGGTTCGTTATAACCAATCACAAGACCTTTGGTTTCGAAAATGAGCTTGCCAGACGTTCTTGCATCACGGAAGTTGAACTGTGGTTTCGGTTTTTCCTTGGCAATCTCGATAACTTCCATCTTGTCGAGTTTCTTCTGTCTGGACATTGCCATGTTACGGGTTGCCACACTTGCTTTGTTCCGGGCTACAAAGTCCTTGAGGTCAGCAATTTCTTGTTGTTGGCGCTTGTAAGCCGACTCCAGCTGCTGTTTTCTCATCTCATGCACTTCCTGGAAGTGATCATAATCGCCCACATAACGGGTCAGATCCTGATTCTCCATGTGGTAGATCAAGTTGATAACACTGTTCAGGAACGGAATATCGTGTGAGATCAGAATAAAAGCATTCTCATATTCCTGCAAATAGCGTTTCAGCCATTCGATATGCAATTCATCCAGATAGTTCGTAGGCTCATCAAGGAGCAGAATATCCGGTTTTTCCAGCAGCAGCTTGGCAAGCAGTACTTTGGTACGCTGTCCACCACTAAGGTCATTGACGTCTTTATCCAGACCGATATCCGTCAGACCCAGACCACGTGCGGTTTCATCCACCTTGGCATCGATCATGTAGAAATCCTGGTTAGTCAGTGTATCCTGGATCGTGCCCACGTCTTCAAGAAGTTGTTCAAGCTCCTCGGGAGTTACATCGCCCATTTTGCCATACATATCATTCATTTCCTGTTCCATGTCGAACAAATACTGGAACGCGCCGCGAAGCACGTCACGGATGGATTGGCCTTTGTTCAATACAGCATGCTGGTCCAAATAACCAACACGCATCCGTTTGGACCACTCCACTTTGCCTTCATCCGGCTGAAGTTTTCCTGTAATAATGTTCATGAAGGTGGATTTACCTTCACCATTAGCCCCGATCAGACCAATATGTTCGCCCTTCAACAGGCGGAATGAAACGTCGTTAAAGATAGCACGGTCACCAAAACCGTGACTTAATTTTTCTACATTTAATATGCTCATTCATGACACCTTTTCTATATAGACTTAATTCTTTGTATATTATAAGCGTTATATCCTGCACAACTCAACGCCCTATTCAAAAATATTGCACCTTTTTGTCTGAAATTTGCCTTATATGAAAGTATGGGTTAAAATTTTGCCTTAACGAATTATTACTATATAGAACGGAGCTCTTCAAAGAGCATCAGGTGAAAAATATGATTGAAGTGAAACAATCCAAGTTGGGTGATGGTGGTGAGTTTAACCGCGGGGTCTTTGCTACCGTTGATATTGCGAAAGGAACGCTGATCCATCAGGCACCCGTCGTGCCTTACCCGAATGAAGATCATGAGCATGTCGAAAAAACGATTTTGGAAGATTACGTATTCGAATATGGGGCGAATCATACCGCCATTCTGCTCGGCTACGGCAGTCTGATCAACCACTCTTATGAACCTAACGCTACCTATGATATCAATTTTGATAACCACACCTTTGACTTCTACGCGTATACAGACATCAAGGCTGGCGAAGAAATCGTCATCAATTACAACGGTGAGGAAGACAGTATGGACCCGTTATGGTTCCTGGACGATTACGAGGAGCGTATGCTGGAGTTCAATAAGTCCAATGATGATGAGGGTGAAAAAGAGACCAACCCCCAATCCCAGGATACGGATACGAGTAAATAAACGTTAAACTCAAAAGTTCTGTCGTTGTAAATGCGAAAAAACTTGCGCCCCCGGTGAATTGTAAAATGAACACCTGGAATACTCTTCAGGGTGCAAAGTTTAAGCACGAAAATAAGCAAGCTCTCCGTGAACGGAAGACTTGCTTATTTGTGTTGTATTTCTTGGTAAGCGAGATATACTTGCTCAAATATCATTGTTTAGCGTGCATCTTAACTTGTTTTAATCCGTTATTGGAGGATCTGTGTGCAGATCAGCATCGGGTGGCGTGGATCTCCATTTGGTAAAGGCTACCTCGAACCCTGCACGCTTCGGTGAACACAGAAATGGGCCTGCGTGTTTATTCGTCGGATAGGCGAACCGTGCAACGCGAATCGTACGCCAAGGATGCTCATCTGTACGAGCCCGAATGACAACAGCCTCATTACTGTACGAGGCTCTGATCGTCACAATTCGTCCACCCCACTCAGGTACAGGAGATAGGGACCAATCCGAATATGTATCCGTCACGACAGCTCCAACATGAGCAACACCGTCATTAACCTCAACTCCGGCCTTGATCCATTGATCTTCTCCGTGCCATAACATCAACCCCGCCTGATCATATAATTCGGTGAATGAACTTAGATCAAAAGATACCTCAATCGCTTCCGTTCCGTCCCATGGAGCAAGTATGGCGTGTCCATCCCGATGACAGAACCCATAGAATGTTTCCTCCCAGAAGTCACTGCCTTCCCGAGCTTCCACAACGAAACGATCCCCATCCATCCTTGCGGCAACGGGTTCCTTCGTCCACTTGCCTTCAAGAAGTCCTACAAAATCCGATGACATCGTTATTTTCATCCTTCCGTCCCAAGGGGCTTTTATCATCATTTCTACACTAGAGAACCCAGGTCCGATGCAGCAGTAGGATATGCAAAATTCATGGTGTTTAACTGATCGATAGTCAGATCGAACTGAATAGCCATTGCAAAAAGGTTGATCAATTCTTCTGTCTTGCCCCCGAGCACATGCGCACCCAGAATGCGACCGGTTGATTTGTCGATCACCACTTTGGCCATGGCAAATTTTTCATGAGTTCTCTTGTAAGTATACCATTTCGACATATCATTTACCTGCACCTCATAGCCCTCTTTTTTGGCTTGTTCCGTGCTCATCCCTACAGAACCAAGTGCTGGGACAGTAAACACAATGGAAGGCATCACTTTATAATTGGGTTTGTGTTGATTTCCCTCCAACAAATTGAACGATACTGCCCGGGATTCCTGACCTGCTAACGGGGTCAAAGGCAACCCTTTTGTATCGGTTACATCGCCAGCAGCATACACTCTCGGATTACTTTCGCTTTGCAAATACTCGTTCACCGTAATACCCTTTTTGCTGTAGCTGACGTTGCCTTTCTCCAATTCCAGCCCATCCACATTGGGAATACGCCCGGCTCCATGAACGACAAGTCCGCACTGCCACTGGTGATCTGCACCATTGCGTGTGCCATGAACGATATAGGCGTTCCCCTCTTGCCGTACATACTTCACCTCTGCGTTCAAATGAACATGAATGCCGATCTCTTTCGATTTTTGCATTAAAGATTCAACCAGTTCCGCATCAAATGATTTCAGCGGCTGTTCACTCCGATGCAGGATATGGACTTCCGTCCCGGCTCTGGCCGCAATATGCGCAAATTCAAATGCAATGTATCCACCGCCTATCAGCACTAATCGATCAGGCAGCTGTTCCAGATCCAGAAAGTCATCACTATATACGAGATGCTCTGAACCCTCCATTTGAATTGGCGCAGGCCGTGCACCAGTAGCAATCAGAATGTGTTTGCCATGAAGCACTTCTTCTCCAACTTGAATATGGTCTTCATCGACGAATGAAGCTTTACCATGGAACGTATCCATTCCTTCTTGTTTGAATTTATCCTCACTTGCTCTAGGTATGCTCTCGGTAAAGGTACGTTTAAAGGCCATAAGCTCAGACCAGTTGATAGTCGCCCGTCCCTGAATTCCTTTCCCTTGCATCCGCTCATTCCAGTCAATCAGCTCCGCGGCTCCGGCCAGCACTTTCTTGGGATCACAGCCGCGCAGTGCACAGGTTCCGCCGAACTCACGTTCATCAATTACAGCGATTTTCCAGCCAGCTTCAGCGCAACGGGTAATAACAGAACTTGCCGCGCTTCCTGTTCCAATTGCAATCAAGTCATAAGTTTCTTGTGTCATCATGGTTCCTCCTCATGCTTTTGATACATCTATTGCAGGGATGCCTGAAGTTACAGCAATCCAGCCTGTTTAAGGTACTCTGCTGCAACCTGTTCAGGATTCGCTCCCTCTACGTTCACGTCATAGTTCATCTGACGCATCTCATCGTCCGTAATTTTGCCAGCAAGCTGATTCAGCACCTCAACCAGTTGTGGATATTGATCTGCCGTTTCTTGACGAAGCATCGGCGCACCTTGATACGGCGGGAACAATTCCTGATCATCTTCCAGCACGACGAGTTCATATTGTCTCAACTCACTATCGGTGGAGTAAGCATCTACGAGATTGATATCGCCTCGTTGAACAGCTCCATAGCGAAGCTTCGGTTCCATGGTTGCAACGTTCGGGAATTCAATTCCATATTTCTTCTGAATACCAAGGTAACCGTCTTCCCGATCCGAGAATTCCAGCGTGAAACCTGCCTTCATTTGCTGTTCTACCGGTTTGAGATCCGAAATGGTCTTGAGATTGTATTGATCTGCAATGCTCTGTGGAACAGCCAACGTATACGTATTGTTGTAATCCATAGGGTTCAGCAGCACCATGTTGAACTGGCTCAGCATTCCATCTCTTGCCTGTTCGTACACCTCGGTCCGATCGGTGCTGACTGCTGTTTCCTTCATGAATTCGGAGATCGCTGTCCCGGTAAATTCGGGATAGATGTCAATATCACCCGACTTGAGTGCATTGAAAAGGAATGGCGTTTTTCCTAATCCGGGTTTTAGTTCAACGGTCAGGTCTGTGTCTTTTTCAATCAACAATTTGTACATGTTAATCAGAATCTCCGGTTCCGCCCCCAATTTCCCGGAAATGACGAGATCCTTCTGTCCACCACGTGCCACGAAGGGAATGGTAATCACAAGTATCGCGATCAGAGCTAGCGAACCCAAGGTAACCAATGTTTTCTTGAAGGATAACCGCTGGAACTGACGCAATAGTACATCAAACAAAATAGCCAACAAGGCTGCCGGGATGGCTCCAAGGATGATCAGTGCGGTATCATTCCGATCAATACCCAGCAAGATTAATGCACCCAAGCCTCCTGCGCCGATCAAGGCTGCAAGTGTCGCCGTTCCTACAATCAGGACCATAGCCGTCCGAATTCCGGCCATAATGACAGGCATCGCCAGTGGCAGTTCCACTTTGATTAGACGTTGCCGACTATTCATGCCCATTGCATTCGCCGCTTCGACCATGGAAGGATCAACTTCGGATATGCCTGTGTACGTATTGCGGAGTACAGGAAGCAGCGCATACACCACCAATGCGATAATTGCAGGAAGTGTTCCTATACCAAACAATGGGATGAGTAATCCGAGAAGCGCCAGGGATGGTATAGTCTGCAACACAGCCGTAACCCCAATAATGGGTTCAGCGACTCTTGGTTTGCGTGTAAGGTATATACCAAGCGGAATAGCGATAAGGACAGCGAAGAACAATGCGATAAATGAGATCTGAATATGTTCCAGGAGAGCAGACAATAATTGGCCTTTACGCTCGCTGAACACCTCCGTGAATCTACTCATGTCCCTCACCTCGTTCCTGTAACTGTTCAGACCAGTATTTCATCAGATCTGCCCGATTGATCTCACCAATAATCTGTCGGTTGCGTTCCACTAACAAATGGTCGTGAGAACTCATAATCTCAACCAACTCCGGTAAGGTAGTTGATACGGGAACGGCAGTTTTAGCTGACTTTGGCACATGACCCGGTGAGAGTGGTGACATGATGGATCCAAGATCAAAAACAGATTGTGAACTCGTATCGGTGTTAGGACCTCCAACAAATTCACGTACGAAATCATTAGCTGGCTGTCGGATCAGTTCTTCCGGGGTGCCTACCTGCAGAACCTGTCCATCCTTCATAATGCAGATGCGATCACCCAGCTTCATCGCTTCCTGAATATCATGGGTGACAAACACAATTGTTTTTTTCATCTGGCGCTGGATATCCAGAATATCGTCCTGCAATTTCTCACGGCTCATCGGATCGAGTGCACTGAATGGTTCATCCATCAATACAATCTCGGGATCGGCAGCGAGTGCACGCAACACTCCAATTCGCTGCTGCTGTCCACCAGATAGTTCGGCAGGTTTGCGCTCACTGTACGTATCTCCATGCAATCCAACCATGTCCAGTAGCGTATGTACGCGCTGCTTGATCTGATCTGACTTCCATTTTCGCAGCTCAGGAACTACCGCAATATTTTCGGCAATCGTCATATGCGGGAATAGTGCAATCTGTTGCAGCACATATCCGATATTCCAGCGCAATTCGTGAATGTTGTATTCATCAATTGAGCGTTCATTAATGAGCACTGCTCCATCTGTTCGCTCAATCAGGCGATTGATCATTTTGAGCATGGTGGTTTTGCCACATCCACTCGGACCAATCATGACAAACAATTCTCCCTTGTTAATGTTGAGGTTAACCTGACGCAAAGCCGTAGTTCCATCAGGATATTGTTTTGATACATTTTCGAACTGAATCATCCGCTCTCTTCGCCCCTTTATCAAACCTTTATCAAACATTCATTCTCATCTATTTCCCCAAAAGTGTGTTCGTATAATCACTGCTGTCCGTCGTGCCTGTGGTTATGCATAGATCCATATTTCAATCAACGATGTCAACATGCTGGTAGACAGGCAAAAAGACGGGCACTAGGCACCGTCTTCTCTTTAATTACAATATGTTTCTTCCATTAATTCCATACTGCCATATGATTTTGAACAAATTGCTCCATTGAGATTGGGCCATTCCCCGTCAATCTCAGCACGGTATCCGTTACTTGATCTTCGCGGCCTTCTTCACGGATGGCAATATCCAACCCTGCCAGAGCTGTTGCATAGTCTTCAGGCATCCCGGCTTGAATCATGCTGTTCCTCAGTTCATCGTCGGACAAAGATTCATGCTGGATGGACTGACCCAGTAAACGACTAATGATGTTGGAAACCTGCCCATAGAACAACGTCTCCGGCCCTGTAATCATATGCTCTGTATTATGAGGAATAACATCTGTAAGTGCTCGGAAGGCAACAGTTGCAATATCATCTGCGCTGACAAAACCGATTTTCCCGTCACCCGTAGCACTGTAGATTTTACCGAGTTGCTTCATCGTCTCCCGATGCGGTCCCTCCGTAAAATTCTCCATAAAATAAGATGGTTGGAGAACAGCCCACTCGGGAGCATGCGCTTTTAAATACTGATGTACTTTGCCAAATATGGGACCATTCTCGTCGATCGAAGCACTGCCGAGCAAGACAAATCGCTTAACGCCGCTCCACAATGCTTCCTTGATGAACGTAATCATGACGTCTTCTGGATTCATGTCCATGACTGGCACGACAAGGTACACCTGGTTCACATTTTTCAATGCCTGAGCATACGTATCGGAATCGTACCAATCGAAATAGACATAGTTATCACCAGAACCAGAAAGAGATGCTTTAGTTCTTCCTGCCAAGCGCACCGGATATTGTTGCTTTTGAAGTATAGCCGCAACACGGCTTCCTGTTTTTCCATTAGCCCCTGTAATCAGTGTCACCGGTTTATCATTATTCATGTTTACTTCCTCCTAAGTCCGATTCAATTACGATCATCGGATTCCAATAGTCTTTATAATGTGTAATTTTTCCATTCTTGTGGCTCACCACAGAAATGTAGGTTTGGTTGTATGGCTTGCCTGTAACTAATGAGCGCCCTGTACAAGTAAATTCAGCCACAAACTGTTGTTTCGTGGAATCGGCCAAGATTACCGGTTCAGAAAACTGCTGGATTTCGATCATCCCCAACAGATTATGAACATGATTCGCAAGTTCGGCTTTGCCTTCCAGTTTCTGAGGATATCCTGCTGGTGCATATGGGAATTCGAAGATAGCCTCAGATGTATATAGGTTCAACCACTGTTCCAGTTTTCCTTCCAGTAACAATTGAGTAAATCCGTGCATGATCTGATGCGGTATACTATCTGCTTCCAACTGCTGAAATTGTGTCATCCTTACTTCCTCCTTCAGTTTTGTTTGGCGAACTTTTTCCAGACCAATCAGTCTATAAAAGTTAAAAAATAAACGCCTTACGCGTTCATTTTCAAAAAAAAAATTTATGAAGGTTCATGCTCAAATCATGTGAATCGTTAATCCATAGCCCTTAGAGTCATTTGTACAAAATCTCGCAGCGCTTCTACACTTGCACCGCTCTTCGCCGTAAAGGTCAATGAGAGTCGGGAATAATTCAGATAACGGGCAAGCCCAGGCAATTCTTCCTCTGCGTGCTTAAATTCACCATTCCTCTGGCCTCGTAACAGCGCAGTATGAAAAACATCTTCCATTTGTTGATTAGTGGTTTGAATAAAGGCTGCGATTTCGTGATTTTGTGGTGCCTGTTCCACCGCGCTATTAATGATAAAACATTCATTACGACGTTCATCGTCTGTGAGCACGTTAATCACTTCGTTGAACAACTCTGCCATGCCTTGCCTCACACTTGTGCACTCGTTTAATAGTCTGATGCCCGCTTCTGTCTTCTGCTGAATATAGAATTTAAGCGCAGAGACAAATAAATCATGTTTCGTTCCATATGTGTCATACAGGCTTTGCCGCGCAATGCCAAGTTCACTCAGCAGTAAGCTCAAAGATGTACCTTCATAACCATACGCTCCAAATACGGACGTTGCTTTTCTTAGAACAGTTTCCGTGTCAAATTCCTTGGCTCTTCCCAATTTCAGACCTCACCTCCCTGTTCATTAAATAAAGAATACCTTTTCCAGACTGATCAGTCAAGAAAATAAATGCTTTGATTTTTCACAAAGTGGTATAATGAGAATAGAAGCTGAATGAGCTCTTTTACCACTTATAACCACGACCACATATAAAGGAGTGTACCCATATGTATATTGAAATTACAGACCTGGCTGCAAAACGATTGACAGAAAGCTTGAATGATCAACCTGGATACTTCAAAGTAATCTATGATCTGGAAGGTTGCGGATGTAACGGAGTTATCGCGATTATCATTGTCGATGAACTCGCGGCTCTTGATGCTCAGATTGAAACCAATCTGGTTCCGTTCTATGTTGATCCGAAACAGCAACTGAACCTGGAACAACACATGAAGCTGGATACAGAAGAAAATTATCCTTCCTTCAAATTAAGCAGTGACTCCGGCGTGCTCAGCGGTAATGTTCGTGTGCGCGATACCCGTGCCGTAACTGTGGGAAGCTCCGGTGGATCTGACGCTTGCATGTTGTAACCCACTCGCCAGCATAATTGCAGTAATCTAGATTATCTCTTCACAACAAAAGCCGTTGCATCTACTAATGCAACGGCTTTTAATGTTCTTTTCTTTATATACCTCTTATCAGAGTTGCAAAAAAGACTCTATAAAAGATAGATAAACTAAACATTTACACGAAACGGAGAGGACAGAAAAAACCTGAAGAAGCGTAGCGCTCGCCTTTATCCCCGGATTTTCACCATTATAAATTGGTCAAACAATCAGGGGATAACAGCGATCGGAAGGTTGTTCTGTCATCAAAGTGGCAGGGTAAATACCCTCTAGTTAGATTTTATAGCAAACTTTGTTTACAACTCGGAAACAATTGGAGAACCTATGGATATAATCCTCTAGTATACTCGGTATATAGATTCATATATTCCGAGGAGGAACACACATCATGAAACCTTTTACTCGTAAATCCATCATATCTACAATTCTCATAGGCTCTGTTGTCGCAGGTTCTGCTTTTACTACGTTTCCCATCACTTCAAACCTGAATCCCGTCGCGTCTGCTGCTAGCTCCAGCTTCACTCAATTTCTGCATGATAATGCACCTGGTCGTACGATCAAAACCATCAAAAATGTGGCAACCGTGACCAATGTGTCCAGTACAGTTGTGCTTGTCAATAAAAAGAGAAATCTGCCTTCGACTTACGCACCACAAGATTTGGTTGTACCTAATATTCCTTTTAGCTTCTCAGGCTCAAGTCCGAAGAAACAGATGCGTAAAGTGGCTGCAACCGCTATTGAAAAATTATTTGCTGCTGCCAAAAAAGACGGCATTGATATCAAAGCCGTGTCTGGTTATCGCTCTTATGCGACTCAGAAATCAATCTTTGACCGGAATGCCAGCATCAAAGGTGAAGCTGTTGCCAATAAAACAAGTGCTCGTCCAGGACAAAGCGAACATCAAACGGGTCTTGCAATGGATATCTCCAGCGCATCCGCCGGTTATGATCTTCAGCAAAGCTTCGGCAACACCAAAGAAGGCAAATGGCTAAAAGCCAATGCCCACAAATACGGATTCATCATTCGTTATGGCAAAGATCAAGAGAAATTAACGGGTTATTCCTATGAGCCATGGCATGTACGTTATGTCGGAGTCTATATTGCTGGTGAAATTACCAATCAGAAACTTACACTGGAGCAATATTTGGAACGAGCCAAATAAGGTAGATATCTACCTTATCTCTAGTCAGCTATTTGATTAGATAAAAGAAGGATGAATATAGATATCAAGGCTGAAATTGAAGATGGGGCCGCAAACGCCCCTCTTCTGCTTCAATCTTTTTCATTTTGAACACATCATCACGTCCCAACGATTCTCCTAAAGACCAGTGGCAATCTCTTCAGACTTTCAGTTCCAGCCCAAGAGCCTGCGCCAGCAAGTAGCGCATTATGACACAAATACAGTGCGACATTGTACACGATTGAACCCAAAATAATCTCCATAACGACAAAACGTTTTAACGTCGAAGATTGGATCACATATACCCGAAATTCATGCGGGTTATGCCCTCCCTTAAATCTTGTGATGAGAGCTTTCATGAATCACCTCTAGTGTTTTATTTTAGCGTATGGCAGGCAATACTTGTCTTATTCAAAAATAATACTTACATAAAGTAACTAAGTGTGTTATAGTAATTTTATAAATCATACATAAGCGAGGGAAACCATCATGAGTGAGTTCGAGAATCTGGTTAAAAACCGCAGGTCGGCTGTTATTTTTGAAGAAGGAATTGAGATTTCGGAGTCTGAACTGCAAGAGATGTTTGCCCTGAACAAATTTGCACCATCTGCCTTTAACCTGCAACACACCCACTATCTTGTGATCAAAGACGAGGAACAGAAAGAGAAAGTCTATGAAGCTTCCCAGCAATATAAAGTAAAAACAGCTTCTGCGGTCATCGTGGTTCTGGGCGATGTCAACGCACACCATCATATCCGCACCATTAACGAAGGTTTGCTGAATCTGGGCGCCCTCACTCCGTTCCAATATGAGCAAGAATCCCAAAGTGTAACCGAATTTTACGAATCTCGCGGCAGGTTCTTCCAACGTGAGGATGCGATTCGCAATGCCAGCCTGTCTGCCATGCAGTTGATGCTGATCGCTCAAGATCGCGGTTGGGACACCTGTCCAATGATTGGTTTTGACGCAGAAGAATTACAACAAAGCTTGGATATCCCTAATCATTACGTACCGGTTATGTTGATTACCATCGGCAAAAAGTCGGAAGCCAAACAACGTCCGCGCGGTTACCGTAAACCAATCAATGAATATGTTAGCTTCAATAAAATGCACGCTGAATAAACAGATAACCTGCAAACTAACAAAGCAAAAAGCCACGGTTTCGTGGCTTTAATACGTTTCATAGATTAATGTGTCCAACATATGAAATTCATCGTCAAACTCCGCGTATATGTACAATCGACCAGCAGGTGTATCCCCCGCATCATATCCCAATCGGAAATACCGATCTCCCTGGAACTCTGCGTCAGCCAAAACCAATTCACTGATATCCTCGTCCGGATGGGCCTCGGCAATGGTTTTAAGGGCCTGCTCCTGAAGCATGTCCCATCGATCCCACGTCGCTTCCATATATGGAGACAATTCCTCCATCTCAGCCTTGGTTGAAACCTGTGCAGTGACTATCAGTTCTTTATCCTGAATATGTAAGCGCATCTGATAGTTGGACATTGATGCGTCATACTGAAACACACCCATCCCCTGAACTTCATGATTGGATTCAAAAATCAGATTGTCTGCATATTGCAGTCTCTCCAGCTTGGGATTAACGCTATAATCCAACTCGGTTAATTTGTTCTCGGAACAATAAAGCTCTCTTAATTGCACGTTATGACGAAGATCCAGCTTGCTAATATGGTTGTTAAAACAACGGATACTCTCCAGAGCCAGATTTAAAGTAAGATCCAGCTGTTTGATATGGTTGTGATTACATCGAAGTTCAAGCAAGTTTGGACAGCCGGATACATCGAGATCCAACATGTAATTGTTAGCGCAATCCAGTCGCCGCAGGTGTATATTGTGTTCAAGCTCAAGCGTGAAAAAAGCATTATAACTGCAGCTCAGTTCCTCCAACTGCTCAAGGCGCTCCAAAGCCAGCTCCGACAACATATTCCAATGGCACTCCAGCGTGACAAGTTTGGAATTATGAGAAAGATCCAATTGGCGAAGTCGATTAAAGCTGCAATCGAGTACCTGCAATTCTGAATTGGAGTGGAGGTCCAGAGTAAGAAGCTGATTCTCTCTGCAACGTAACGTCCTGAGCATGTGATTCTGAGCAAGATCCAGACCCGTCAATTGGTTATAGGCACAATCCAACTCTTGAAGACCTTTGAAATACTCAATCCCGTCCAGATTACTAATATCGTGATTTGAAAGCTGCAATGTCTCAACCTCACGAACATCACTCTCCTGAATAAATCCCCTCTCATTACAAAAACGATCCAACACAACTTGCCTGAATCGTTCATCCGTGAAGGCATAGGTGATATCCATATCTCACTCTTCCCCTCCTGTTCTCTTAAAACATCCTTTAACATATCCTTCCTATTCTACGAGTTTTGGTACGGGGAATCAATTCATTATGCAATATTTTTTATACCATGTTAGCATCCAATATGTAAGAGAAAACCATATTGAGAGGAAGATTTCCATGCAAATGTATATCGAAAACCTCCCGTCGTGTCGCCTTGCCTATGTTCGACAAGTGGGGCCTTACGGTCCGGCCAATGCCCAAGCGATGAATACACTCAAACAATGGGCAGACAAAAACCAATTGCTTCATGAATCAGCAACATTACTGGGCATCCCCCAAGATGACCCGACTACCACACCACCCGAAGAATGTAGATATGATGCCTGTATTGTTATCACGGAATCTAAACGTCTGGAAGATGACATAGTTGAGATTGGCGAGTTATCAGGCGGAGACTATCTCATCTGTAAGGTGAGACATACGGCAGAAGATATTCAGCAGGCTTGGAATGTGATCATCCCCCATTTGCATGCAAGTGGTTATGTGATGGACAACAAACCAGTTATTGAACGGTATCGATGGGAACTGCTCCATCAGCATTGGTGCGAAATATGTGTGCCTGTGAGGCCTGTGTAATCCATGTTATGAAAAAACGAAAAAAGTGACTTCAAGTTGAAGTCACTTTCTCGATTAAATACTATTAATACTATATAAGTTGAACTTACACGATAACGGAGAGGACAGAAAAAACCTGAAAAAGCGAAGCGTTCGCCTAAAAGCTTTCTGAAAGAAAGCTGCATCGGAAGCATACGCTATCCCCGGAATTTCCCCTTCGAAAAAGGGAATCAAAAAAAATTCCGGGGATAACAGCGATTGGAAGGTTATTCTGTCATCGTAGTGTCAGTGTAAATAATCTTTAGTTCAAGTTATATAGCCAGATTAGAAATTAAAATGCCCAGTTGCCTTTACGGAATACCGGCTCGATTGTGCCATCCTGTAACTCACCATCGATATCCAGCTCTGCGGAACCGATCATGAAATCGACGTGGGTCAGACTCACATTGCACTCATGCTTCAACAATTCATCGTTAGACATCGTAGTGCCATCTTTCATGTTGAATGGATACGCACTTCCCACAGCCAAATGGCAAGATGCATTTTCATCAATGCCCGTATTATAGAAAATACGATTCAAGTTGGAGATCGGGGAGTCATGAGGCACGAGTGCCACTTCACCCAGATAACGTGCTCCTTCATCCGTGGCAAAGAGGTTCTTCAGATGCTCTTCACCAGATGCTGCCGTAAAGGCAACAACTTGTCCGTCCTTGAAGGTGATTCTCATCTGGTCAACCAGTTGCCCGTTTAGGTTCAGAGGCATGGTGCTGCTAACATAACCGTTCACCCCACTGCGCTTAGGCATGGTGAATACTTCTTCAGTCGGCATATTGGCAACCGTGTATACGCCTTGTTTATTTTCGCTGCCACCACCGCCCCAGATATGATTGTTAACCAATTCGATTTTCAGGTCTGTACCTGGCGCACGGTAATGCAGGCTCTTATAGTTCTTTTGGTTCAGGAGATCACTCATGGTATTCAGGGTATCCAGATGCTCTCTCCAATTTTGTACGGCGTCTCCGCCATCCACACGGTTCATTTTGAAGATGGTTTCCCACATCACATTGATTCGTTCTTCTTCCGGGATGTCGGCAAACACTTTGTTCGCCCAAGCCTTGGTCGGTGCTTTGATCAAACACCAGCTAATTTCATGATTACGTGTATATTTGGAATATCCTTTACGTGCTTGAGCAGCAGCCTTAGTTGCACGGGAGACGTTGTCCGAATTAATCCCATTGTACAGATCCGGGTCAGGTACTTTGATCGTCAATGTTGCTCCGCCGGCTTCAGCGAACTTCTCCATCATGTCGCCTTTCCAGGCCGGATAGTAGTCAAAACTGTCATCCGAGCCATGTTCGAAACGACTGCGGGTAATGTTATCATCATCGAATTCCACTTGCACGTACTTCGCTCCGGCTGCATACGCTTTTTGAACAATCAAACGTGTGAATTCAAGCGTTTCGATGGGGGCAGTGACGAGCAAGTCCTGTCCTTTTTGAATATTTACACCGACTTTGACAACCAGTTCTGCGTATTGTTCCAATGACTTTTCAAAGGTTTGTTCAAATTGACTCATGGTTGTGTTCACTCCTGTTTCATATATTATGACATGGTTTGCAAGTGACTTGGAATCTGCTGATTGGCCGTTACAGCGAAGGATCGTTCTTTAGATCGTCGTTGTCTCCAAATTTTCTTCATCGTATTTTTCAAAGGTTAAAATTCGGAGACAAATACGACCGCTTTCGCTTCTGCAGAATCGAATCCTTCTCTTTCACTACGCAGGCACAATCCCCAAAATTTCATCTATACAAAATGATCTAACTATGACGTTTTTCTTGTTCACGTAACTCAATCCGGCGGATTTTACCAGAGTTGGTCTTCGGCAGATCCGTAACAAATTCGATCTTGCGTGGATACTTGTAAGGTGCTGTAATTTCTTTGACATGGTGCTGCAATTCACGCATCAGTTCTGGTGAAGCCAGTGAATCATCTCGCAGTACAACAAAAGCTTTCACCACGTTGCCACGAATCTCATCCGGACTCGCAACCACCGCGCATTCCTTCACACTCGCGTGTTTCATGAGTGCTTCTTCCACTTCAAATGGTCCGATGGTGTAACCCGAACTGATGATGATATCGTCACTGCGACCTTCAAACCAGAAGTAACCTTCTTCGTCTTTACGTGCACGGTCCCCTGTTACAAAATAATCGCCACGCTGACTCGCTTCCTTCCGTCCCTCATCCTGATAATAGGATCGGAACAAAGCCGGCATCTCTTTGTGTACCGCGATATCTCCAACTTCACCCGCAGGTACAGGTTGTCCCTCTTCATCGATGATTTCAATCAACCCAGGTGTAATCGACTGACCCATCGAGCCAATACGTACAGGCGCATCTTTGAGACTGCCGATCAACAACGTGCTCTCGGTCTGTCCATATCCGTCTCGAATAGTGAGGTCAAAGTGACGTTGGAAGATTTCAATGACTTCCTGATTGAGCGGTTCACCCGCTGAAACAGCACTGCGCAGATGGGACAGATCATAATGTCCAAGATCATCGGCTTTGGCCATTAACCGATACTCGGTTGGTGTACAGCATAGAACATTAATTTGATGTTCCTGCATCAATTCCAGGTAACGCTTGGGTTGGAATGATCCATTGTAGACCAGTCCTGTCGCGCCTCTTCCGAGTACCGACAGGAACGGACTCCAGATCCATTTTTGCCAGCCAGGTGCCGCTGTTGCCCATACGGTATCTGAAGGCTGAATATCCAACCATAGTGAAGAAGCGATCCGCAGGTGGGCATATCCCCAACCGTGGCTATGTACAACTCCTTTGGGATTACCTGTTGTGCCCGAAGTATAGGCAAGAATAGCTGTATCATCACGGTGAGTTTCCACTGCAGCCATCTCTTCAGGTTGATTTTCCATTAACTCATGCACATTGACCCAACCTTCAGCAGGTACGCCAACATCACCATTAGGAGATGCTACGATACGATGTGCCAGTGACGGCAGATCCGCGTTCATCTTTTCCACTTCCGAGGTTGTCTCGGACCATACAATAACAGCCCGCGCCTCAGAGTGACGCAGACGATATTCCAGATCTTTAGCCCGTAACATCTCGGAGGACGGAATAACGGCAATCCCCAATTTAAGACAAGCAATGTAAATGACATAGGCAATGATACGGCGTGGTACCATGACCAGCACCCGATCACCCTTCACCAGTCCTAGTTCACGCAAACCTCCAGCAAGACGATTCGCCTGCTTGAACAAATCACCATACGTGATCTCTTCCAATTCTCGTTGATCGCTGAGCCATCTAAGTGCAATCCGGTCGGATGGATGATTCTCCATCTCGGATGTCAGGTTATAGCTTTCAGGCGAAATCCACTGTTCAAAGTTCAAATGGAGCCTCTCCTTCGTAGTTCAAATGTAAAGCTTCTATATATTATACCCTAAATCCTAGGACCAGGTGCTATGAACTAGGCTCATTCCAAAAAAATAAACATAGGTCAATTAATGAACTATTATAATAGATCTTATCCTATAAAGAAAATGACATATAAAAAAATGGCACCTTCCTGGTTATCAGGACGGCACCATTTCATATTAATTTGCTATTACCATAATCTTCGTCTAACTATAATTTTTCGGTTACCACGGATAATTACCCATTCCGTCAAGAATGATTTCGATCTCATTCAACTCTTCCGTTGTCAGGTCCGGTGCCTTGAGCGCAGCTACGTTTTCTTCGATCTGGGACACACGGCTTGCACCAATCAGTGCGGAGGTTACACGGTTACCGCGCAAGATCCAGTTCAGAGCCAGTTGAGAGATCGTCTGACCTCTTCTTTCTGCAACCGCCTGAAGCGCATCGAACTTGGCAATCCGTTCGTCCGTATAAGCTTCTTTTTTCAAATTGCCTGTTGGATTGGCTCGTTCTTCCTTAATCTTGTCGACATATTTATTCGTCAACTGGCCGCGGCCGAGTGGACAGAATGCTATTGAACCTACGCCCTGCTCATCCAGTACGTCCTGCAAACCGTCTTCGATCCAGCGGTTCAACATGGAGTAATTCGGCTGATGAACCAGACACGGCGTACCCAGACGACGGAGAATGGTCACCGCTTCTTGCGTCTGTTCTGCATTATAATTGGATAACCCCACATACAGTGCTTTACCTTGCCGCACGATATGATCCAGCGCTGTCATGGTCTCTTCCAAAGGTGTATCCGGATCTGGACGGTGATGATAGAAAATGTCTACATAATCCAGTCCCATCCGGCCAAGGCTTTGATCCAGGCTCGCAATGAGGTTTTTGCGGGAACCCCATTCGCCATAAGGTCCATTCCACATGTGATAGCCAGCTTTTGTCGAGATGAGCAGCTCATCCCGATAAGGACGCAGATGTTTTTTATATATCACACCAAAGTTCTCTTCCGCTGATCCTGGAGGTGGACCATAGTTATTCGCCAAATCGAAATGGTTAATTCCGAGGTCAAAGGCACGCAAAATCATCTCTTCCTGAATATCCAACGTACGGTTGCCTCCGAAGTTCTGCCATAGACCCAGCGCAATTTGCGGCAGTCTGATTCCGGATTTACCGGAACGTACATATTTCATCTCATCATATCGTTGTTCACTCGCAGTATAGGGCATCGTTATTCTCACTTTCCTGTAAGGTTTGCCTTGCTGCTTCTAATCTTAGTCATTTCTCGGGCAAAACGATATGGCATTTCACTATAACCATATGGAAAAATGACTGTTATCTCTACCAACGAATGTTAAATCATTGATCTTTTAATCTAATTAATATGTTAAAATGCAAGATGAGAAGAAATCATACAGGAGTGAATACCCTTGATTACATATATGTTTAAAAGCAATCATTTTCAGGAGCTTCAGCTCCTTCATTATGGTACGGAAGCCTGTACACCAGGTCATCACTTTGGCCCTGCCATGAGAGACTATTACAAAATTCATTATATTTTGAATGGCAAAGGCACCTTCGAAGTAGGAGGCAGAACATACACCCTGCACAAAGGTCAAGGTTTTCTGATCGTTCCGCATTCTGTTGTTCATTACGAAGCAGATCAGGATGACCCTTGGGAATACAGCTGGGTTGCTTTTCAAGGTAGCAATAGCCAAACCTTTTTACAGCAGGCTTGTCTGTCTGAGCATCACCCGATTTTTGAGCTGGGCAATGAGGATGACGAGATGCGATCCTGTCTGCATCGAATGATTAATTCGCGCCACACCCACAAAGGCTGGGAGATCAGTATGACTGGTTTGCTTTATCAATTTTTCTCCATTTTGATTGATCAGGCCAACTCAGAGCATCTTCAACCCATGCAGGATTATTCGAAGGAAACATACGTAACGCAGGTCATGGACTTTATTGAAATGAACTACGCCAATGCTATTACCGTTCAGTCCATCGCGGCCCATGTGGGCTTGCAGCGCAGTTACCTGTGCTCTCTCTTCAAGGATCAGATGGGGAGCAGTATCCAGTCGTATCTGGTCCATTACCGGATGCGCAGGGCAGCCGAATTGACCCTTGATCCCGGTCTGACCATTGGTGATATTGCCCGCTCGGTGGGCTACACTGATGCATTGCTTTTCTCCAAAATGTTCAAAAAAGTGATGGGCGAAGCGCCCACTTATTATCGCAAACATAAAACAGCACCCTCCCAGTTAAGTTGCTAATGGGAAGGTGCTGTTTTTTGCCAATCGATATCACTTGCATTTGTTCAATACTTACATTCGTTATTCCTTACGTTTGTTTATACCGTCTCCTGCATGGATATGCCGACGACTTGCACTTTAATTTCATTAACCATAACACCCGCTAATTGCTCAACGGCCTGTTGAACGTTATGTTGAAGTTCACGGCATACCTCATGCATCTTGTTGCCATATTGAATGTTAATGCGCAGCTGGATGGTCGCCTGATCGTCTTTGACGTGCACATCAATCCCTTTTTGCAGACTCTTGCCGCTGATGCTTTTGGCAATCCCTTCAGTCAGCCCCACAGACATGGAGGATACGCCATTCGTGCTCTGCGCGGCCATCCCCACAATCTTGGACAGCACATCGTTCGAGATGTGAATGGTACCCATTTGAACAGATTGAGGTGCGATATATTCAGGTTCGTTATATGGTTTTTCGATAATTTCAGACATGTGCTCCACTCCTTCGAATAATTTACATGCTAGGCATTCTGCCATTTGTCCTTGAAGAACATAGTATAGATTCGAACCAAAAGAATTTTAACGATCATATACACCGGGATAATAATCAGGATGGCAATAATCCCACCCAGGTCCCCTGCACCCAAGACCAGAATAATCGTCGTAAGCGGGTGAATATCCAGCTTTTTGCCAAATACGTACGGTGCAACCAGGTTGTCCTGAATCTGCTGAGCGACGAGAATAATAATCAGAGACCAGATGGCAACGGATGGCGATACCACGAGACCCATGATCACAATAGGGACAGATGACACAATCGCTCCGATAAACGGAACAAAGTTCATGATGACCGCGATTACTGTGAGCAGTAATGCGTACGGCAGTCCAATAATCAGGAAACCGATATACATCAGTACACCCAGCGCCAGATTTACCAAGACTCTACCCACAATAAAACCACTCAGGGCCTGATCAATCTCAAGCACAACTTCACGGCTGTCATTTTGGAAACGTTTTGGAGCGATATGGGCCAGTTTACGGCCAAATTTCTCACCTTGTAACAGCATGTAGAACAAAAGGATCGGTAATGTAAACAAGATGATCGCAAAACTGGAAACGAGTGAGAAAAATCCACTTACATAGTTGGTCACAAAGTTAAATCCTTTGTTGATATACTCCGTAATCTGAGAGAAAGGTGTTGAGCCCTCGGGGAACAAGGCTTGAATGGCACCATTCTGCTCCAGCTCTCTCAGCTGTTCACTTAATGAATTGATTAGATTCGGTGCGTTATCGACCAGATTCACCAATTGCTCACGTAACGATGGCCATAAGCCAATGATGAAGAATACACCCAGAATAGCAATAACCAAGTAGATTAGCAAAATACTTAGTGTACGATTGATTTTCTTTTTCTCCATATAATTCACAAGCGGTCTTAGCAGATAATAAAAGAACACGGACAACATCATCGGTACGGTAATGACCGTGATCATGGTGACAAGCGGCTGAAAGATGAAGCTCACACGTGATAATAAATAGATATTAACCAATATCAGCGCCAGTGCGATACTGAACCGGACAAACGTATTTCCTTTGAACAAAATTTTCCCCTCCACATGGACATTTCTTCTCTAATTTAATTTGGAATCTGGATGGTAAACACGGTGGTCTCTCGACCACGCCCGGAAAGGATCAGCCGTCCACCCATTTTCTCTGTATTACGCCGTGCGATGGACAACCCCAACCCGGTGCCTCCGGTCGCTGTACGTGCCTCATCCCCTCGTACAAACGGGTCAAAGATCGTTGACCACAGTTCTTGGGGTATGCCCACCCCGGTATCTGCCACTTCAATCACCACATGGGTATCCAGCGGAATGAGTTCCACACGCAGTTCTGTCCCGAGCGGATTATACGATAAGGCATTGGTGATTAGATTCTGAATGACTCTGGATAGCAGCTCGGGATCATACCTTGCGTAAATCTCCTCCTCAGGAACAAGTACGTGAAGGACAAACTGTTTCTGCTCAATCTCCCCATACGTATCTGCCATAATCTCGCGCACGAACTCTCCAATTTCTCTTCTCTCAATCTGCATGTGGAAATCAGGCGAATCCACCTTGAGCAGCTCCAGCATATTCTGTATCATGCGTGCAACTTGAACAGATTTGTTATAGATGTATCCCAAATATCTTTGCTGCCTGTCCTTGTCCTCTCCACGTCCTTCCACCAAAGCCTGAGCATATCCCTGTATAGATGTTATCGGTGTCTTTAGATCATGGGATAAGTCTACAATCAGTCGCTGCTTGCTCTCTTCCGCATAACGTTTCTCCGCAGAGGTGTTCTCAATAACGTCCGCCATGTAGTTAAAGGTCTCACCAATCTGGACAAACTCCCTCTCGGCAGAGATCGACATCCGTGTACTATAATTTCCCTGAATCATCTGCGTAAGACCCGAGGAGAGAATACCCAGTGGCTTTTTGATTCTCCGTGCGACCCAATAGCTATATACAAAGATCAACAACAAAACTAAACCAATACCAATCATAATGTAAAAGGATAACGGGTGCTTCAGATTGGTAATCAACTGATTATCATTAATCCTTACGCTGACCAGATCACGCGGGATCTTGAGCAACACATACGTTGGCGGTCCTTCTGCCGAAAACGACGTGATGGAGTAATAGTACGGTTGGTCGCTTCGGTTCTCCAGTCCTGCATACAGCTCGGCTTCACTGTATTGGGTGAACGAATCCTGCTTGTCTCCCACATGATGAATGACGTTACGATTCGCATCCAGAATCTCAATCCAACCCCCGCTGTCCTTGAGACGTTGAATCTCTGTATCTTTCCCTCTCGACACCGAACCTCCACCGGAGTAAAACTCGTTTTCCAGCTCTGCCACATACACGTGGGCTTCAACATTCAGCTCTGGATCAACGACCTGATCCGAAATGCGGAAATCCACGACATCCAGTGACACTATAAGGTATACAATCAATACCAGTAACAGCAAAAAGAAGTTGAACAGCAAGAAATCCAGTGTCAGGGATGTCTGCAACAGTCGCTTTTCTCTAGCTTTCCATGGGCGCTTCAATTTTGTATCCCAGTCCCCTTATCGTTTTGAGATATTCCGGTTGTCTGGAATCACGCTCGATCTTCTCCCGAATGTTGCTGATATGTACCATGATGGTGCTGTCCTCGTGCGCATAATAATCGCCCCAGACCGCTTCGTATATTTTTTTACGGGTGAACACTCGGCCAGGTTGATCAAGCAACAATTCCATAATTTTATACTCTGTAGAGGTTAATGTTACAGCTGTTCCTGAACGAAAAAGAATACACTGGGATCGATCCAGTGTCAGATCACCCAATACCAGATTCTCTTCTTTGGCAGCGGGGATCTCTGCTGCATCAAATTGATTGACTCTTCTGAGCAGCGCCTCTACTCTGGCGACAATCTCGAGCGGGTTGAACGGCTTCGCTATATAATCATCTGCCCCAAGTCCGAGTCCAAGGATTTTATCGTGATCCTGACTTTTGGCGGACAGGAATAGCACAGGCATGTGATGCGTAGCCCTGATCTGCTTAATTAACTGCAATCCGTCCATTACAGGCATCATGATGTCCAGTATGACCAGATCAATCTGTGTTGAACGTATACATTGTAGCGCCTCGGCCCCATTCACGGCAGTCTTAATGGTATAATCCTTCTCCAGATAGAGCTGAAGCAGTTCAACAATCTCTGGTTCGTCATCTGCAATTAATACGGTGTATCTCATGTTATTCCTCTCATTTCCTATACTCTATGCCTATCTCTACATTATTACTATATACTACGTCTCTTAATTCAACCTAAATCATTTCTAAAGATAATCTAAATAAATAGAAATAAAGCCCTGACACTTGCCAAGGCTCTAGGAGCAGGTTAACTAAAAATAAGACTGTTCTCATTTCTGTATTCTAGCTGTTCATTCTTTTTGCAGACTGTCCGTATTAGATTAACAGATCATGCCTTACCCGAACGAAGCCACGGTTCAACTCTGGCCAATAAACGTTCCTTGTCATATTGCACATATTGACTCGCCCGGTTGCGCACAGGATCACCGGCGTAGAAACGTTCATACAGATCATGCCTTGCTCCGAGTGGACTTCCGGTCAGTTCCCATGCCAATTGAAAAAGACGAATCTTCTCCGGGGCTTGCAACGTTACTCCACCAAGATATTTGTTCATCATGGAGCCTATCCTTTCATTGCCCTCAAACATACCTGAAGGGATCTGCATCAGACCACCCGCAGCAATCGTCTTCAAAATCTCCACTGCACGCGGATAATAACGATTGCCCAGATTACGTGCGGTTTCAATATATTTGAATTCCGGCAGCCAGTTGCCGTATGTGTCCGGCTTGGACTGTGCCTCAGCGGCAATAATCAGTCCCTCAATAGTCTGCATCTGACTGATCATCTCACCGAGTTGTTCCTGCACATTCAGGAAGGAGTCCACCCCGATCTCCTTGGCAATGGCGGAGGTCACGGCTGTAATGAACTCCAGTTTCGAGTGTAATCGGATAACGCTCTGATGATAAGCCAGACTGGACGAAGCTGTATTACAGCGAATCTGCCATACAGCTTCAGGGTTATTGTGCAGCAATACACGTTCCCAGGGCACAAATACATCGTCAAAAAATAACACAGCATCCATCTCATCATACTGGGCACTTAGTGGATGTGATCTATCCGAATCTTTTGCCGCGAATGTTTCTCGACACATCATGTGCAAGCCCGGACTGTCCGCGGCTACAATGACCATATGGGCCAGCTCTGGCAGGTGGCCTGGAATTCGTTGAACGGGATACGCAATGATATCATCGGCATAAGGCGCAGCTGTTGCAACCATTTTGGCTCCGCGGATCACCACGCCCTCCGCATTGCTTTGCACAATTCGCAGCATGGCATCCTCATCTTCCCCAACAGGCAAGGAACGATTAATCTGAGGGTCCCGCTGGACAATCGTCAGGAAGGCATCTTTTCGTTTGGCTTGTTCATAATAAGTCGATATTTTACCTGCAAATGCGGGATCATATGCTGTCATCTCATGTCGTGTTGCATACCAACCAGTCAGGCGGGAGCGAGCATAATCAGACAGTCTGCTCATTACCCCATACGTCCGCTCAGACCAAAGCCGAAAAGCCCCCGCTCTGCTGTTCACGTCAAGAAGTGAACGGGGCACATGGAAGGAGCGATGTACATAACTTCCCGTTTGTTCGTCCCAATAGGCCACAGTTTCCCTTGTCTCCGGGTCATCCACCAGATTGAATAATCCTTCTATGGTCTGAAGTGTTCCCTGAAAGGCCTGATGGCGGGTTACCCGGATACGCTCACCATCCAGCCATACATTCCGCTCATCATTCAATCGTTGAATGTAAGCCTGTCCGCGAGACAACGTGATGCTCATATATGTCCTCCCTATTGTGAAACGATGTAATGATACACTTTGTATCTAATGAAATAGTACTGTGCCTTGGATAGAAAAGTCAACAGACACCGAGCCATGAGTTCGGTGTCTGTTGGGCCATTCATTTTTAGACTAACTTGGCATACATATGACGCAGATACCGCCAGCGTACGAGTGCAAAATACAGGATCTGCATGGAAGCAAACACCATGAAGATGCGCAGACTGTATCCGAAGACTGAGAAATCAACCAACTGCTGCAATGCTACGAAGGCAACCGAGCTGTGGATAACGGCAATCAGAATTGGCAGGAAGAACATAAGCAATAGCTGCCTTGTCACAATCTTACGAAGTTCGGGGCGGCTGAGTCCCATTTTGCCAATCATGCGATACTGCGCTTCATCCCGTTCGAGATCTGCATAGAGTCTGAAATAGGTGAAACTTGCTGCAAAGGTGAAGAAAACAATGCCAATCAGTCCGCTCAGGATCAGGATAATTCCGTTCGTTTGTTTCGAATTGAGCCAATCCACCACTAGTGCACTCACCTGGAAGTAACCTCTATTGGAATGATTCTGTTGAATAGATTCGATTAATTCAGGAGCAAAGCTCCGTGTACCCATCCAATCTTTCACGATAAATTGGACCGTTCGCCTCGAATAGAAACCTTCAGGCATGCCAACTTCCTCGTTGTACGCAGGCCTCATCTGATTAAACAATTCGTCAGTTACGATGTAGAGATTAATTTCACCTTGATAAGGAATCACAATCTCGGTACCAGGTGTCGATAGCTGAACAGGTACGCGCTGACTATCCACCTCCAGATTGACCTCCGCTCCGGAGAATCCTTGTTCAGCCTGTTCACGGTACTTCTTGCGAACCGCCAAATTGCTTGGTGTCATAAATGACTCATCGACCTGTTTCAACGCACGTTCTTCATACCCAAGTGCCTTCGCCAAACGGTTATAATCACTTAATTTGATAATCTCTCCATTATTATTTTCAGATATAGGAGCATAACTGCCCTTCACGTAGGGAACTTGATGATCAATCAACGTCTCTTCAATCTGCCGAATATGTCGCTCGGAGTTGGGAGTATCCCACATATTCATATAACTGAATGCGTACGGATTCGACATGGATGACAGACCCGGGTCAGCAATCGCAAGCATGGTGCCAATTCCCGTAAATGAAGAAGCCGAAATGATACTTACCATGAAAAACATAATCGCGTTATCTTTCATTCGATACGTAAGTTCCGATAGAAAGAGCAAATTGGTTTGACGGAAAAATAACCGTGAGTTGCCTTTGAGGGCTCGGATAACGTACACACTGAGCTGTGTGAACAGTAAGTATGTACCTGCAATAACGACCATAACACTCGCCATTAATAGCGGAAACGAGAAGCTTACCCAGACAAAGGTGAATACCCCAGCATAACCTCCGCCAATGAACAATACGGATAACAAGGCGAGCAGACGTGATGCCTTCGGTTCCGGTTTTGGCTTTTCCTCTGATTTCACAAGGTCAATAAGTGTTCCTTTCCGTATGAGTAAGGATGATGACATGGCAATCACTACAAACAGCAGCAAAAATGCGCCAGCCGTCAAGGCAATACCTTTCAGCGGAAAATAGAATCGAAGGCTGTTCTCAACAGCCAGCATGGAGCCACAGATCAGCAGAATCAATTTGCCAAAAACAATTCCCAGTCCAATACCGGTAATAATCGAAGCTAATCCGATACACATATTCTCCATAAATAAGAGCCGGTTCATCTGTTTGCGTGTCATGCCGATGATCAGGAAAATGCCAAATTCCTTCTTGCGTGTCTTCAGAAATGAACCTACCGAGTAGAGCAGGAAAAGGAATGAAAAGATGAATATAATGATCTCCGCAATCATAAACCCCTGGTTGGCAAGTAAAGTAACCGTTCCATTGGAACCCTTTAAGCCTTCTTTTAGATCGGGATGGAACAATAGCAATGCGTAGGTAAAAAAGATCATGACAGAGAATGTACTGCTCAGAAAATGAGCCAGATAAATTCGTTTATTGCGAACAACGTTATTAATGGCGAACTGGCGAAAATTCATGTCCTGACCCTCCCATTAGGGATAATACATTAATAATCTTCTGGTAAAAGGCTGCCCGATTATCGCCGTAGTGAATCTCATTGTATAGCTTGCCATCTTTGATAAAGACGACTCTACTGCAATAACTTGCAGCTACTGCATCATGAGTGACCAACAGCATCGTCGCCTGATCCTCCTGATTGCGGGTTTCGAGGATCTCCATCACATCTCTGGCCGCCTTCGAATCCAGATTACCTGTTGGCTCATCCGCCAAAATCAGTTTCGGAGAATGTATGAGTGCTCTGGCAATGGCTGTACGTTGTGCCTGTCCACCCGATATCTCATAGGTTCGTTTGTTCAGAATACTTTCAATTCCCAGCTTGCTTGCCAGCTGTTCTACACGTGTGTTCATCTCTGCTATGGGAACGCCGTCAAGCGTCAGTGGCAGCACGATGTTTTCCTTGACTGTCAGGGTATTTAATAGATTAAACGATTGAAAAACAAATCCCAGCTCTTTGCGCCGAAAGAGCGCGAGTTCGTCTTGGTTCAATTCAAACGGATTCTTCCCTGCAATCCGCAGTTCTCCTGATGTCGGATGATCGATTGTGGAGATCATGTTCAGCAGCGTTGTTTTACCACTGCCGGATGGTCCCATAATGCCGACAAACTCACCTTTCTGAATACTGAGATCGATGCCGGATAATGCCTCATAGGACACGATGCCTTTATAGATTTTACTGATCTGATTGACAGAACAAATCTCCATAGTTACAACTCCTCTAATGAAAGTGAATTCGAAAATTAAGATACGCTGATGCTGTGTGTCTGCATAATAAGTGCGGCCTTTCCTGTGATCTTCATGACTACAGTCTATCGAAGTTTCGGTCATTCTCCTATGGTTTAACCTTTCATCAACATGACAATGTTGTAAGGTTGCATGGTAAAAATCCAAAAAGACGCCTTCGCCTCAATCAGGCAATAGACGTCTTCATATCCATTTGACACATCATTATGTTAATACTCATCATGCTTCAGCCCAAATTCACACGTTCCACTCTCGTCTTCCACCTGCCACTTCAGGAGCTGAATGTAATTCGGACAGTTGTTCCTTCACCGTACACGGATTCAAGATTGATCCGATGATTCATTCGGGTCAGTACTTCTTTCGCAATATACAGCCCCATGCCAGTGGACTCTTTGAAATGCCGTCCGTTCTCCCCAGTGAAGAAAGGCTGAAATACCCGGTTCAGATCGGACTTTGGAATCCCGATGCCTTGATCCTGCACTTCCAGTAGGATGGAGCGTTCTGATTCATATGCCCGCATATGAATTTTTTGCCCGCTGCCCGCAGAATACTTGATCGCATTAGATAGTAGCTGTACTAAGACAAAACGAATCCACTTGGCATCGGATTGCACAACCAGTGAGGAATCGATATGCATCTCTGGATAGACATGATTGCGAATGAAAAATCGCTTCAGCTCGTGAATTGCTTCCTCACCCGCAGTTTTCAGTACTACGGGTTCAACAGTGAAATCCTGTTCGAAGGTATCCAAACGGGCCACATACAGCACAGTCTCCAATCCACGTCTCATTTGGTCCGCTTCCTCCCGAATGCTTATGAGCCGAGGATCATCATCCTCCTGATCTTCCAAGGTCAACTCAATGACCGACAATGGTGTCTTCATCTGGTGTACCCACTGATTCATAAACGTCAGATATTCTTGCTGTCGCTGTTCCAGTCGATGCAGGTGAGCATGATACTGTCCGTATTGTGAATCCAGCAGCTTCTCCAATGCCTGTGATAATGGACTTGTTTCGTTCAAGGGTACAAATTCCTTCAACGAATCCATCGATCTGGATATTCGGGCATAAAACGAGCGATGTGAATAATAACGATAGACCAAATAGCCAACATACAAAAATAATCCCAACGCTACAGCATAAGCAGCGGTAATCCAATCACTATAACCGTCATACCAGAACACCGCCACCACGGTGAACAAGATAGCAACCACCCAGCAAGTTAAAGCGAGATGTTCACGAATAAACAATCTCATGATGGAGAGGAAGCCTTCCAGTTGTTGTTCAATCGGTAACCTGAACCTCTGACCGTTTCCAGTGCATCCGTAATGCCAAGCTCGGCTAATCGCTTACGAACCCGCGTAACGTTAACGCTGAGTGTATTGTCATCTACAAAAGAGTCATCCCACAGCTTCTCCAGGATCGTTTCCCTGCTTACCAGCTTGGGACTGCGACGCAGTAACGTTTCCAGCAGAATGGTTTCTTTCTTCGTCAGCTGCACTTTGCGATCGCCCAGTTGAATCTCCAATCTTTCCAGGTAAACGACCAAGCCGTCCAGTTCCACCTTGCGTTCTTCATCACGTGCGGCATAGTCCCCATACACCCGGCGTAACTGACTCCGAATTTTAGCCATAACAATCTCGTGTTCGAATGGCTTGGTGATATAATCATCCGCTCCGTTCTCCAGTGCCATGACCTGATCCATCTTTCCGCTCCGGGCGGAGATAAACAGAATTGGGCAGGTAGATAATGTACGAATCTGGCGGCACCAGTAGAAACCATCATAGCTGGGCAAATTGATATCCAGTAGCACAACATGCGGTTGTACCTGTTCAAACTGCTGCACAATCATCTCAAAATCCTCGGCCAAAACGGCCTTATCTCCATAACGCTCAATATGTGACTTCAATAATCCCGCAATCTTGGGATCGTCCTCTACAATCATAATGGTATACATGGTTGGATCTCACCTCTGTCAAAATCATAACACAGGTTGTATTATCGAGCATCGACTTGATTACGCCAGTCCACAATATCTGCGTTCAGCTGCTTCAAGTCTCCATTGGCTTGCTGTTTGTCCGTTAATTTATACTGCTGCTTCAATGCCAGGATACGATATACACTTTCATCGATTCGGGATTCGGAGATGTCCCCTGACTTTACTGCATTCATCAGTGTATCAAAAATCGTCTTGGCACTCTCATAACTATGAGCTACCAAAAGAATGTCACTACCTGCCTTAACAGTTGCTAGTGCAGCTTCATTCAACTTAAAGTTCTTCGCGATTGCTCCCATACTCAGGTCATCTGTGATGACGACACCGTTATACTTGAATTTTCCGCGCAGATGTTCACCAATGATGACATCAGATAAGGAAGCCGGATGATCGGGATCAAGCTTCGGAAACAGAATATGTGCCACCATGACTGCTTCCACTTGCTCCTTCACTGCGGCCTGGAACGGAATCCATTCAAGCTCAGCCAGTTGTTTTTCCGTTTTGTTCACAACAGGCAGATCCAGATGGGAGTCCACGGACGTATCGCCATGACCCGGAAAATGCTTCACTACCGGAATAATGCCTTCATTACGCAGACCTTTCATCTCCGCAATCCCCATACGCGATACCAGGTCTGCCGAACTGCCGAATGAACGATCACCGATCACCGGGTTCTTCGGGTTACTATTCACATCCAACACAGGTGCGAAATCCACATTAAAACCTGCAAGCTGCACTTGTCTGGCCAGCAATTCTCCCATCGTTTCAGCGAGCGCGCTATCTTTTGTCTGGCCTACTTTTTGGTTG
Source organism: Paenibacillus sp. CB74 (assembly GCF_055687625.1). Taxonomy (NCBI): domain Bacteria; kingdom Bacillati; phylum Bacillota; class Bacilli; order Caryophanales; family Paenibacillaceae; genus Paenibacillus; species Paenibacillus sp. CB74. The sequence continues at coordinate 2,396,727 of NZ_CM146009.1, forward strand.
GATGGAATGGATTCCACGTTCTCCGGCATACGGCTGACTTTGCCGCCCTCCTGATCCACACTCATGAAGATGGGTACCGGATTGGACTGATTCGTTTCCTTGATGGATTGTACAAACTTGGCTGTTCCCTCAAGCGTCGTTACATTGTTGGCGTAGAAAATAATGCCTCCTACCTTCTGATCCGCAATCATCTGTTTGGCCTGATCATCCAGCGTTGTACCCTGAACACCAGCGAGTATCATCTGTCCAATCTTCTCTTCTAACGTTAATGAACTGAGCTGCTCCTGCACCGGATCGACTTCTTCTGGTACTTCTTCCTGCGGTGGAGCGGTATTCTGCTCCGGCGATGAGGAAGATTGCCCTGAGTTAGAGCCAGCATTGGAGCCGGTATTCGAGTCCGTTGTGGAGGAAGGTTTCTGTGCTTGGCCACATGCCGATAAAAGCAGAATGATCCCCAGCAGAAGACATATCATATGCAGTGGTTTTCTCCATTTTTTGTTCGGGGTGTGACTATAGTTGTACAAGGATATTCATCCTCCTTATGTAATGTCGTCTTGGTAATTCAAAGGTTCAGGCCTAACCTTATCACAAGGTGAATGATTTTCAAAATGAGCGCTTCTGAGGATTGAATCGTTGTGCTGACATAATATGCAGCGAAAAAATTGGTTGCTATAGAACCTGAGATGTGGAACTTCAATGGTGTTGTGACTATGCGCGTGTGTGAAGTATGGGAGTAATAAACAGGTGCAGCGGTGCGGAAAATGTTTTTCTATTGTGAATTTTTCATATGTTGAAATTATAAGTATAGGTAGGTGAAAAAGCCGCCCAAAGGCGGCCTATTTGTTCGTTTTTGTTTCGTTTATGTTTTGTTTTCGTTTCGTTTTTCGTTGTAAATCGTCACCATTCGGCGTTGGTTCACTTTTTTTTGCAAACGTTTAGCCTTCAATTAATGAAGGGTTTGCAACACTTCCGTTGTAAATGGAATGATTTCGGATATGCGACCTTCCCGAACTTTGGCAGGCCATTCTGGATCACTAAGCAGAACGCGACCCAAGGCGATCAGGTCAAACTCATGATTCTCCAGCTTCTCATTTAGTAAATCCAAATGGGCATCCCCTGTTCCCTGGTTCTCGGTCGCTCTGTCCACAAATTCAGCTTCAAGCCCTACCGATCCAACCGAAATGGCTAGTTTGCCTGTGATTTTCTGTGTCCAACCCGCGAGATTCAGCTCGGATCCTTCGAATTCAGGTAACCAGAACCGCCGTGTAGAGCAATGAAATATATCCACGCCAGCAGCACTGAGTGGTGCCAGGAATTGCTCCAATTGTTCCGGCGTTTCCACCAGACGTGCTTCATAATTCCCCATCTTCCATTGGGAGAACCGGAGCACAATTGGGAAATCAGGACCAACCGCAGCACGACAAGCTTCAATCACTTCAACCGCAAATTGGGTTCTTCGTACCAAATCACCACCATACTTGTCGGTTCTTCGATTCGTCTGCACCCAGAAGAACTGGTCAATCAGATATCCATGTGCTCCGTGCAATTCAATGCCGTCAAACCCGATTCGCTGTGCATCCGCTGCCGCTTGGGCATATGCCTTCACAAGACCTTGGATCTCATCTTCCATTAATGGTTCACGTGATGGCTCACCTGCCATGCTAACCCCTGACGGGCTTACAGGCTCAGCTTCAGCGTTAGGCAAGTCACCGGAACGACGTGCTGTACCCACATGCCACAATTGTGGCATGATTTTGCCACCCGCTTCATGCACTGCTTTCACTACATTAGCCCATCCTTGCAACGAATCTTCACCATGGAACAATGGTATACTCGCTCCGCTGACCGAAGAAGGATGATTGATGCCTGTACCTTCCGTAATGATAAGTCCTACTCCGCCTGCTGCTCTTCGACGGTAGTATTCAGCAACTTCCGGTCCAGGTACGCCCTCTGGTGAGAATCCGCGAGTCATAGGGGCCATAACGATTCGATTAGACAAGGTTAGCTTGTCCGAGGTAAAAGGTTTAAATAATGCTGAAGGTACGTTCATCGTATACTGCTCCTTTGCAATTGGAAGTATGGAACTTTCGCATTCATGTGAAATGCGACATGCTTTTGTATATCATAACATTAGTAACTCCGTTGACTGGTTTAGGATTATTTCTCTATCCATTCTATAGTTTCTTAATTTTATTTTCAAATTTTCGAAGTGAGTCATTCGAACTAATCTTTTAGATAAAAAAAGAAAGCTACCTTAACGGCAGCCTCAGTTTGATCACTCTACCGAAGCGGTCTGACTTGCACTCTGATGCATCTTTCTGACTTGCACTCTGATGCATCTTAACGGATTTTCCCGGTCACCAATAATGTGGATGTCGCATAGTATATAATCCATAATCTTCCTTCCAATTTAATTAGCATTTACGGGGATATCATTGCGATTCACTCGAAGCAATTTCCCCGATGAAGTCGATAACACATCGGGATCGGTACCCAGACCAAAGTAGAAGTCGCCCTCGTTCTCTTCAAATGACTTGGCATACGTGTCCTGACTAAACCGTAAAATCTCATTCCATGTTGTCAGATCCGTGGATTGGTAGACCCGATTGATATATAGATTGGCACTTTGACGCGTATACGTAAGCACATATACCTTACCATCACGCAACAGTACATCCGTAGGAAGCGCCTTGGCATCTGGCAGATTAACTCGTTTGGCCTGGTTAATATCTGTCATAACATTCAAGGATTTGGGCAGCAGTTGTCCATCATTGAACACCCCTCCCGCTATATAGAGCAACTTATTATTAAAGTTAATATTTTTGCCTATTTTATTATAGGGAATGGTGCCCGTTTGATAAGTCAGTCCTGGCAGCATTTTATTTCCATAGATGACAACGTCCCGTTTCTCAAGCTTTTCATTGATCTCCAGGATATTGGTTTTGTCATTCCATATTTTATTGGCAGGATACATCATGCCAGATGCATATAATTTGCCATTAAGATGGAACATGGTATAAGCCCGGAAGCCAAACGTATTGATTGTTGCATATTTCTGCCAAGTTTCACCTTCATTATGAGAGATTAATATCGTTGGTTTGGACTCTGTACCTAGCGCGGCAAACATCTTGCCCTGATAGGAAGCCAAATCGTATACGTGTACTCCGAGTGGAAGATTACGATATTTAGTCCAAACCTCTCCATCCAAACGATAGAAATTGCCGAGTTCCCACTTCTCACTATCCGAATCATTACCAGGAATATATAACTTGTCGTTAAGCACTCTGTAAATGTCAATCTGTTCCTCATCCACATACATCTTCGTCGATGGCAAAATGCCAGGGTTGCTGTTGGTCACCGACTGGGTCTTGAATTTCGCGTTCGCTGTATCATAATAAATGACTGGAATAGGGCCTGAATTCGGCGCTACGCCCAGATTACTGCTGTTCCCGTGACCCAAATATATTTTGCCGTTGTACAGTTGCATATCCCAGACGTTATTGGCATATGGTGTTTTGGTAAAAGGCCTTCCCAGCAGTTCTATCTTGGATGTTACATCCGCTGAAATGATCGGTGCATTCGACACCTTGGCAAGCTGACGTTCCGTAGCAGGTGGTTGACTAGTTGACGTGTTATTTTTCGGTTTGGAATTGCCCATGAGCATCCAGCTCATTCCCGCAACGATGGTCAAAATTACGGCTGTCCATTTCTTGTGTCTCTGCATGTCCGCTTCCTCCTTCATATTTTCAGAATGATTCCCTTCATACCAAGATGATACATTTTGTATCTTTTTCATACTATGTAAAACCATCTGTACATGCAACAAATTTCGCCCGATCTGGACAAAAAAAGTAGACAACCACATCTGTTGATGTGTTGTCTACTCGTTCTTACTATCTTGTGGATTCTATTCTGCTTTAACCAGAATCTTAACCTGATTTTTCTCTTTTAGTAGTGCTTCAAAACCATGTTCCACCACTTCATCCAACGAGATTCGTTTGGTTACCAGCTTGTCTGCGGGGAAGAAACCTTTATCCATCAGACTGATGACTGCCGGGAACACATCGCGATAACCGATAATGCCGTTGACCGTACGCTCTTTCATAACAATAGAGTTCGGATGAATCGGTGCTTCCTGTTCAAAAATACTTACGATCATCAACTCTCCACCAATACGTGTGGAATCGATGGCTTGTTGCAGCACACGTGGTACACCGGTTACTTCATAAGCTACGTTAACGCCACCTTGTGTACGCTGATGGATTTCTTCTACGACATTGAACTGTGTTGGGTCAATCACAATCGCACCCAGTTCTTCGGCTTTAGCTTTCCGTTCGTCCGATAATTCCACAACATAAATATCAGAAGCTCCCGAGGCCTTAAGTGCTTCAATGACCAATAATCCAATCGGGCCAGCACCAAACACGGCTGCCGTATCGCCCACTTTCAGCTTGCTTTGGCGCACAGCGTGAAGTGCTACAGCCGAAGGTTCAACCAGTGCACCTTGCTCATACGAGATTGAATCCGGTATGGCATGGACCATGTATTCTTCAGCAGTTACATATTCGGAGAATCCGCCTCCGCCTCCAGCGAGTCCAAGGAAACCCATTTTATCGCACAGATTGTATTTACCTTGTTTACAAGCTTCGCAGTGTCCACATGCGTAGATCGGTTCTACAACTACACGATCGCCCGCCTTGAAGCGTGTAACGCCTTCCCCTACCTCAACCACCTGTCCTGAGAATTCATGCCCCATGACTACAGGCGCTTGTTCCCCTGTTAGCGGATGCGGTGCTTGAGCCGGAATAAAAATCGGACCCGCTGTGTACTCGTGCAAGTCACTGCCGCAGATGCCGCACCATTCCACTTTTATTTTGACCTTACCTTCTTCAGGATGAGGTTCGTTAATATTTTCGAGACGTAAATCTTTGACTCCGTGCCAACGTAATGCTTTCATTCATTTCATCTCCCAGATCATAATTTATAGTATAATCGGAAACGTTTCCGTAAGTTAAATATGTCACATTTTAGATACGCTGTCAAACATATTTCTACACTAATATGTCTATTTCGTGATCATATCGAGTTTTAATTAAGAACGCTTACATTTTTATTAAAGTTATTTTAGCGTATTGTGTAACCGCTCTAATCCAAGTTATTAAGATATATCCTGGCAAATAATACTGCAGACGGAATGAAATATAATCATACTTCGGCATAAATGTGGTCCAATCACGGGATACTTCATAGCTCAAATGTTATAATTAAGTTATATACTTAACGCGAAGTGCATACATATCCCTAAATATTCGGAATCGTTTCCGATAAAGTGAGGTAAACGTACATTGAGGAAAGAACAGAAACTGACGATCAAGGACGTGGCTGAGCGTGCCGGCGTGGGCATCGCTACCGTATCCCGGGCCATCAACAATTCAGAAGGTATAAGCAGTAAAACACGAGATAAGGTGATGAAGGCCATTGAAGAACTGGGTTTTGTACCCAACACCTCCGCACAGAGTCTGAAAATCCGGCAAACGCACCAGATCGCGCTCGTTGTACCCGACATACGTAACGCCATTATTCCGGAGATTTCATGGTCTGTTGAGCAAACGGCGAAGCAGCATGGTTACCATGTCGTGCAGATCAATACGGCAGGCAATGCCCGTACCGAGTTGGAGACAATACGTAATGTGAAAAAATTGCATGTAGATGGATTGATCTTCATGCCTCTGGCCTATCCCAAAACGTTACCCGGACTGATTGATAAAGCCCCGCTCCCCATCTCTATGATTAACTACGGCAAGAAACTGGAACCGGGAATGAGGGCAGATATCGTCTCTCTGTCTCAACCCGAAGGCAAACTGGTCATGGAGCATCTGTTCAAAATTGGGCGGACGCGAATTGCCTATGCCGGTGCACCCAAAGACATTATTGAAGAGCGCTTCCGTGCTTATGAGCAAGCTGTAGGCCATGTGGACATTTCTCTCGTCTACTTTGGTGAGGACTTTTCATTGAATACAGGTGCCAATGCTGCAGATTATTTCTACGGACTCACGCATATGCCAGATGCAGTCTATGCCATTAATGATATGGTTGCCATCGGATTGGTTAATCGGTTCAAGGAGTTGGGGGTTCGTGTACCTGAAGATGTGGCTGTAGTGGGTGTAGATAACAATCAGTGGACCACGGTCTCGTCTCCGCAGATTAGTTCTGTGTCCATTATGGGTGAGGAGGTTGCCAGACTTGCTACCGAACTGTTGTTAAAACGGATTCGGGAGATGAACACGACCGATTACGAACACATTCAATTCGAACCACGCTTAATCGTTCGTGAATCAAGCGTCGCCATGATTCATTCTTCCCAGCGAGGACGACACAGTTAGATTTGTTTTGCTACACAGATACTCTAAAAAGGTGTTGCTCAGGTCTAACTTTTTCCTGGCAGCACCTTATTTGTCTATAATCCCATATATCTAAAACTACGTCTTTATTCAGCACCGTTTTTTTCTAAGGAAGCATTTGCCTGATCGGTGTTCCGTTCAGGAACATCGCTATGTTTTCTACGGTGTGACTATAATAGATCTCATAATTGCCACGAGTCACATAACCCAGATGCGGTGTAGCCAGGACATTGGGCAATGTTCGCATAATATGGTTAACCGGCAGCGGTTCCTGCTCATATACATCCAGACCTGCGCCAGCAATCAAACCACGCTGTAATGCATCTACCATAGCTTCCTGATCAACAATACCCGCTCGAGACGTATTAATGAATAGCGCACTTGATTTCATTTGTTGAAATTCGGCTTGTCCAATCAGATTGCGCGTACGATCACTTAATACCAGATGAACGGATATGATATCGCTCTGTGCAAGCAGTTGCTCCTTGGTCTCGGACCAAATGACACCATGTTTTTCGGCTTTCTCTCGTGTCAGATTCTCGCTCCAAGCCATCACATTCATGCCAAATGCTTGTGCGATCTCAGCCATGCGAGTGCCTATCTTGCCCAAACCGAGCAATCCAAGTGTTCTCCCATGCAGATCCAATCCTACAGTGCTCTGCCAGTTTCGATTGGAGCGAAGTGCATTATTCTCCGTAACCAGCTGTCTGGACAGTCCCAGTATTAGCGCCCACGTCAGTTCCGTTGGAGGATTAGAGCTTCCCTCGGTTCCACATACAATGATCCCTTTTTGCTCCGCAGCCTTAAGGTCTATGGACGCATTACGCATACCACTTGTAATCAGAAGTTTCAGCTTAGGGAGCTGCGAAATAACCCTCTCCGGAAATGGTGTACGTTCTCGCATCAGGACCACAATATCGAATTCCTGCAATTCTTGAATGACTTTTTCTTCCGAGCCCATATAGTTGTTGAATGTCTGAATCTCCACCCGATCCATCAACGAACTCCAGTCTGCCGACGTCAGCGCAACGTTTTGATAATCATCCAAAATTGCACAGCGCAACTTCGTATCCATCTCTGATCTCCTCCTATATCTGCTCACTTCTTAAACATATTGTAGCAACTCCGCATCACTTTAAACAGAATAAATCCCTATTACTGCAGCAAAGACAGCGTAACCTGAATGCTCTGCTCTACAAACAAGCGGTCCGGTCCTGATTTCATCAGTACAGTTAGTCCGATCATGGATACAACCAAAGACTGTGCTACCGCACTCGCATTCAAGTCAGCGGACAATTCCCCGCTCTGTTGGCCTTTTTCAATCGTTTCCTTGAAAAGAACACCCAGATACATCTGATGCTCCCGTGTGAGGACAGCGAATTTGGGGTCATGTGGAGCCAGCTCAACCATCGTATTAATGCAAAAACAGCCATGACTAGGCTCGGTTACACTCCCTTCAGCTCCAATATGTTCAAACAGCCCACGGAAGGCTTCTCGCACCGTGGAGGCCTGTTGAAGTCTGGCTCTGACTTGGGCCGCATGCTGCGTGGTATACCTGCGAAGTGCGGTTTCGAATAATTCCTTTTTATCGCCAAAAGCCGCGTACAGACTGGGACGTTGAATGCCCATTGCGGTCGTCAAATCACTCAAAGATGACGCTTCGAACCCCTTGTCCCAAAACGTATGCATTGCTGCATCGAGTGCTTTGTCCGTATCAAATTCCCGTTGTCTAACCATACATTCCACCTCTTTATGTATCGTTCAGTATATTTATATTGTAATCTCAAAACAATGAACAGGTCAAACATAACACATTTTAGCATTGGATAAACCTAGCTTAAAAGTGTTTTTCACCAAATAAAAGTCTTAGCTAATCCTCTATTGACAGAATCCACGTTAATAAAGTAAGGTTATCCCGAAACATATCATACCAATCAGTACAAAATAGAAAGGTGACAACCATTCATGCAAACTTCTTCTCCAGATGCACAATTATCCAATAAGGATCGTCCTGCCATGTCAAGGTTAGTTGCTCTTCTCTTTGCCGTGTGCAGCGGACTTGCGGTCGCCAATATTTATTATGCTCAGCCTTTGCTGGACTCCATTGCTCAAGAGTTCAACCTCTCTCCATCATCCATAGGGATCGTCATCACAGTGACTCAAATATGTTATGCCCTGGGGCTGTTCCTTCTCGTTCCGCTCGGGGATCTCTTAAACCGCCGCAAGTTGATAATTATCCAAATGCTCTTATCCGTACTTGCACTGGTTCTGGTAGGAACCGCAAAGTCCAGCTCACTTTTATTCACGGGTATGGCCGTCGTAGGTCTACTCGCGGTCATTACACAGACATTGGTTGCCTTTGCTGCACACTTGGCAGCCCCTACCGAACGTGGTCGTATTGTCGGGCAGGTCACCAGTGGAATCGTCATTGGCATATTACTTGCACGAACGGTTGCAGGTACGCTTAACGATTGGCTCGGGTGGAGATCGGTGTATCTCTTCTCTGCCAGCTTTACTTTACTCGGAATTGTCGCCTTATATCTTGTTCTCCCAAGGCAACAGTCCCCACAAGTAAAACAAAGCTATGTCCAATTACTTAGCTCTGTCTTGCAACTGTATCGTGAGTTGCGTGTATTACGAGTACGAGGTGTACTGGCGATGCTGATTTTTACAGCCTTCAGCATCTTGTGGACTTCCATGGTTCTGCCACTAAGTAGCCCTCCACTGTCCCTGTCTCATACGCTTATAGGTGCATTCGGTCTCGCAGGAGCGGCCGGAGCAATGGCCGCTGCCCGTGCAGGTAAACTCGCCGATCGGGGCCTTGGGCAAAAAACAACCGGTATCTCTCTTGTCATTCTGCTCTTGTCCTGGCTGCCCATCTGTTATGTCCATCACTCGTTGTGGTTCCTGATCCTCGGCGTTATCCTGCTCGATCTCGCCGTGCAAGCCGTACATGTTACCAACCAGAGCCTGATCTACGAAGTTCGTCCCGAAGCACAGAGCCGCCTGACGGCAGCGTATATGATCTTTTACTCCATCGGCAGTGCAACCGGCTCCATCGTTTCTACCCAGGTGTATGCATGGGCGGGTTGGACAGCGGTTTGCTGGTTAGGTGCGGGTGTTAGTGCAGCAGCACTTCTGTTCTGGATGATTGATCGTCATATGCATCGGAATCTCGATCGTTGAATTAGTCCAGTTTATTCCACACCACAATAAAGAGGGTTGCCAAAGGACCCAACAACAGGGAAATCAGAAACCAGTTCCGACCACTTCTGTTTTTCCCTGTGCAAGTCCGGCATTAATCAAGGCAAGGGTGCCCCAACCTACATAATATTCATTATCCATCAAACGTCTTCTCTCCTTTATTCCTTCAATTCCGGATACTGCTCAAGGATCACTTTGAGTTTACGGTTACGACTCTCCAGAAATGCCAGCATATATCTCTTCAGCACAAGTCGCTCCGTTGCCCACCCTAGCAATCCAAGTGGTGCTTCAAACCGCAGCGTGTCTCTCATGCATGTCATCTGTTCTGCAATTGCGCTGAAATGATGTTCATGTCGCATGCTCTTGAAAGCCCCCTTCTCCATCTGATCCACAAATAAAAACGGTTGTTCAAACTGCACAATTCGGGACTTCAACTTCTGTCTGACACCCAGGTGGGTAGCCTGAAAGGTAACGGTATCCCCGGCTCCAATTTTTCCTGTGGTTACTCCAGCGACCGCTCGTTCTCTCGTATGTTTCCAGACAGTCTGTGTATGTAGGTCAATATCCCGGGCATAGTCAAAGCACCGTTCAATCGAGGCAAGTATCGTAATCTCTGTTGTCACTTCAATCATGACGATCGCTCCTTGGCAGGAAAAATAAGGTCTCTGCAAAGTATAACCTTGCTTCGTTGATCGAACAACACAGCAAAGGGGGATATAACAAAAAAAGGGCCCCTGTCTTAGTACAGGAGGCCCGTCTTTCATGCATTGGCAGAATGGCAAAGGCTGCCGATATTAAATAAGCAATTCATCAATGGCAAGCGTACGCTCTTTGGAAAGATCGCGATATTCTTCCGACTCCACTTTGATAAGCGGTTTGAAAATATCAGACGTATTGTTCATGACAATAACACCTTTTTCTCCATTGCTGAGCAGGACTTGTTTTCCGATAAAATTAGGAAGTAAATGTTGCATCAATGCCTGAACCGGCTTTTCATTCAATTTACCAAATCCCATTCCATAAATATCTCTTAGGTTGTTGATGAGGTTTGGATTGCTTCCCCCGTGACTCCCGGATCTCATGCCGATATAGATATCAGCTACAGATACGATCTGGGTATAGGGGTGAATTTCACTTTTCTCAAGTTGCATTGGATAACCCGACCCATCTTCCCGCTCGTGATGTTGCAGAGCAACCAGTGCTGTCGCTTCATCCGTCATGGAATTTTTGATGATTTCATGTCCATATATCGTGTGACGCTGCATTTCAAGCTGCTCGTCCGCTGTCAACGGTTCTGTTTTGTTCCGAATCCGGTGGGAGACTTTGCACTTTCCAATGTCATGCAGATAACCACCGCGACTAATCTGATAACTCTCTTTTTGAGAATATCCAAGCCAGTTCGCGAGGTAGAAGGACAACAATCCGACTTGAATTGAATGTGTATAGTTATTGACATCATCCCGCTCCAGCATCATCAGGAGATGAACGACATCTTTCTGCTCATCCAGTCCTTCAACCATCGGTTGCAGTGCATCATCCACCATGGTGGCGTTGAACTTGCCAACAGTCAGAGCTTCAAGAAAAGCATTTTGATAATTATGTACGGTCTGAATAAATTGGGACTTCATCTCTTCTTCTGGCGGCTCTTCCTTCGTACTTGTACTTAACCCGGAAGCATGCTTGGCGGCTGCAGCAAAAAATTCTGCCTCAGTGATTTCCTCTTCGCGTGATTCAATATCTACATAATCTACACGGTGCTGCATAAGCAAGGTAATATCCTCACCTCTGATTACTGTTCCCTTCCCGAGAACGTGTAATCCTGCATCGCTGAATGTATCCGCAGTCAGACGGTCTCCGTCTTGCAGGTTCATAATATGGATTCTCAAATCGGTATTCCCCCTGAACAATTCATTATAGTAACAGCACCCAATGGAACGGGGCCACAAAAATACCTATACTTCTTTATATCGTTATAATTCTTCATTTCATACATAGTTCAAACGACCTTAATCACAAAGGTAAATACGAACATGTAAGACTTTATCCTCACTCCAATATCCAAATTAGTCCCGGTTTTAAACTTTTACACACCTTTGTGTCTTATCGCTGGATCAGAGCAAGCCAAAGAAGTTCAAACGCTCCGTTTGAACTTCTTTAAGACAACTCGTATTAGATTTTGATTGAACCCAGACTTGCCCCTTTAACAAATAAACGTTCAATGCTCTTCTCAACCGAAGCATCGGGAATCAGTGGCGGTGCCTGGTGAGGTTTGGTCCGCGCATCAATAATCACCTGATCACAACCCCAATGCTTGTGGTCATATCCGCTATTAACTCCATACATATCATGTGAAGGGTTACTCCGGGTAAACGTGGCCCACAAGAAGTTACTGAGATTAGCACTCAGGAACGAACTGTCATCACAGAGGATAATCATCGGGCAAGAGTCCAGACCTCCCTGTTCTTTCAATAGAGAAGTGAATGCTTGCATCTCCTGCGCTGTATCCGCATAACTTGTGAAGGCTGATGTCTGGATTGCGACGATGCCCGGCATGATGAGCTGTGGATTTTCATATCCGCGTATGTTTTTCAAAGACTCCGGAACTTCCGTACACAGATCCCGAACCTTGTCCCCATATGCGGCAAACACAACCTTGCTTCCGCTGTTCAGTCCTGTACCGGAGTAATCCAGCGTATCAATCGTTGTATGCGTGTGGAAATGAATATCCCGTTGCAGGTCGATACGCTCCAAAATATAGGTCAGGAATTCAACTTCCTTATGGGTATCCAGAGGCTGCTGATCCTCAGCAGTTATAAACAGGTACTTCGCCAGACTGAGCTGACCTGTACCCAAAATACGGTTGGCAATCGTAAGCAGCTCTGTTGGCTGTTTCACCGCCTGATACGGCGTATACCGTTCACTGCCGATGGCGAACAGTAATGGATGGACCCCTGCCGCATCGACTGCATGTACTTCTTTGACGCCCGGAATCTCCTGTTTAATGGCATCCCCTGTAATCTCATGTATCAAATCACCAAATGCCGTATCCTCTTGAGGCGGACGACCCACAACCGTAAAAGGCCAGATGGCATTAGGTTTGGCATAGACTTTGTGCACACGCATTAACGGGAATTCATGTGTCAGACTGTAATAACCCAGGTGATCCCCAAACGGTCCTTCCGGCTTCGTCTCGCCTGGGTAGATATCACCCGTGATGACAAAATCAGCATCATTACTGATGCAATACCCGTCCTTGTAACTGTACCGGAAGCGACGTCCGGCGAGCAAACCGGCAAATGTCATCTCACTAAGTCCTTCTGGCAGAGGCATAACGGCTGAAAGTGTATGTGCTGGTGGACCCCCAATGAAAATGCTGACTTTCAGTGGTTCTCCTTTTTTGACCGCTTTGGCTTGATGTATCCCAATTCCGCGATGAATCTGATAGTGTAATCCAATTTCTTGGTTTAATTCAAAATCATTGCCATTCAGTTGAACCCGGTACATTCCCAAGTTCGAATTCATGATGCCGGGTTTATCTGGATCTTCGGAATACACTTGCGGCAGTGTCACAAATGCCCCGCCGTCCATGGGCCAGTGTTTGATTAGGGGCAGATCCGAGATTTGAATCTCTTGTGCCGACACGGGTAGGCTGATAGACTTCTGTTTCGGCAGCGCCTGCCATGCGGCAAGACCAGTGCGGACATGCTGAAACGGCGTCTTAAGCGCCTTCATCGGATCGTCACGAACAGCCATGACCCGTTGTACGCCTTCGAGCGTACCGCGGAACATGAATTTGCTTCGTTCCACTGTGCCGAACAGATTCGATACAGCCTGGAACTTCGAGCCTTTTACATTTTCGAATAACAATGCCGGGCCTTTAGCCTCGTGCACTTTCATATGGATGGCTGCCATTTCCAGATGAGGATCAACCTCTTCTTTGACCCGAATCAAATGACCGTGCTGCTCCAGATCGTTAATACAATCTTCCATATTGCGATAGTTCATTGAATGGCTCCATTCTGTGTATGATAAATTGATTAAGTTCATAGATTCACATAACGTCTCTTCTATTTTATCAAATGATTCACTGCTAAACAAAACTATATATGAAATTTTGTTGAGTATCCTAATATCAAAAAAAGCAATATGAAGCAATCTGAATCCTGAACGTACAGGAGCCGATTGTATTCATATTGCTGCTTTCAATTCTGGGTTGCCTAAGATGTGATAACCGATCTGGGAATCGTGACTATAAACTGCGTACCTTTTCCAACTTCGCTCTCTACATCAATGGTACATTGATGCAATTTCAAAATTTTAATCACAATGGACAACCCTAACCCATTGCCTCGAAGTGAGCTGCTTCGCGCTTTGTCCACCATATAGAATCGATCAAAGATATACGGGAGGGCTTCCGCAGGTATTCCTTGTCCAGAATCTCTAATCAATACCTTCACGAATGAAGATGACGTCTCAATCTCGACATGAATGGTACCCTCAGAACCGGTGTATTTGATCGCATTGTTTATTAAATTCTGCCAGACTTGATCAAACAAATCTTTGTCCACGGTGATCTCGCAGGGCAACAAGTCCAATTCGATCTGTATATCCTTCTGCGACCACTGCGGCTCCGCCAATAAGATCGCCCTTCTTAATTGTTCATCGACCTGGAAGGTGGTGAAATGAACCGGATGATGCTCCGAATCCAGCGAGGCTAGCCGAAGCAGATTATCACTGAGCCTCGATAAGCGCAGCGTTTCCTCATAGATAATATCCAGATGCTCTTTCTGCTCTTCCAAAGGAATAACACCATCCTGCAGTGCTCTGGTAAATCCCCTGATCGAAGTGAGCGGAGACTGCATTTCATGAGAGACGTTACTGACAAAGTCATCACGAACCGAATCGATTTTTTGCAACTCACTGGCCATATGATTAAAGCTCTCCATCAGTTCCCCGAACTCATCCTGATTGTTATGTTTCAAGCGAACAGACAGGTCACCTGATGACATCTCCTTCGCCGCAACCGTTAACCTCTTAATCGGTTTCACAATGTACCCGGACATGAACAGGATTAATAGGCTACCAATGACCAGTACTGTTAATAGTGAGGTTAAGAGCGTGTTGCGCAGTGTGTGAAAAAGAGAAGAGAAATCGCTTTGTATCAGAAATGTGCCGATCCCCTCGTTTGTTCCGGGAACACCTATGGTCGCAATGCCATCTTTACTGGATATAAACATGGCATCGGTTGTCCCCGCCTCAAATAACGAATGAACTTTATCCTCTGGCAAGGAAGACAACACGTCACTTTGTTCATTCACGGGCGTGATATTTAAGCCATAGCGGGCAAAGATATCGAAGCTTGATTTCACTTTTTCCGGATCATCGATCAGGTTAATCATTGTAGCGATGTCTTCAGCAAAGGTAACCATAAAACGATTCGGCGCTTTTTCGCGGGACCCGTTATTGATCATAAAGGAGAGAATCAAACTCACCAGAACAATCCCGATAAAGGTAGCTACAATTCGAAGTCGCAGGCTCTTCCTCAGCATCTTCATGCCCGCTCCAGTCGATATCCAAGTCCTCTTATCGTTGAGATTACCAGTTCAGGTACTGGTTCAAGCCGTTCCCTTAACCGCTTGATGTGCACGTCGACTGTACGCTCATCGCCTTCATAATCGATGCCCCATAGATCATCGATAAGCTGTGTACGTGTGAATATTTTCCCTGGCGAACTCGCCAGAGAAAATAACAATTCACATTCCTTCTTTTTCAATTCAATCGTTTGTCCGTCCGCAACGACCATCAGATTGCCCAAATCAATCGTTACACCGCTAATCTGAATGATATTCGATGAACTTTTGTTATATCGTTTCAATAACGATTTTACACGCAGGATTAACTCCACAGGATCAAAAGGTTTAACCAGGTAATCGTCTGACCCGGCATTAAATCCTCTGACCTTGTCCTTGGATTCTCCCTTGGCGGTGACCATCAGGATCGGAATATCCAGATAGGATCGGATATCTTCTGTCAATTCAATGCCGTCGATTCGAGGCATCATTACATCTACAATCGCCAGATCAACTTTCGTATGAGAGAGAAGATCTAACGCCTCTTGACCGTCTGCTGCTTCCAGCACGGAAAATTGATTCTTTTCAAGATAGATTCGGATTAATTTGCGGATATGGGAATCGTCGTCCACCACCAGAATCGTGTTCATGTAGCCATTATCCTTTCCGCCATTCGTTTTATTCGTATCGCAAGGATTCCATCGGGTCCAGTTTCGCCGCTTTTGATGATGGCATCAAACCAGCCACGATACTAATCGCTGTACTTACCACGAGACCAAACAAGATGTAATATCCCGAGAGATGAATCAGTTTTGCTCCAAACGCATTGTCCAGAAGTATATTTAACACATAACTTATGATCACTGCAAAGATTACCGCAATAATACCACTAAATACGCCTAATAAAGCAGATTCCGAGAAGAATATTCGCTTGATATCCTTCTTTCTCGCTCCAATTGCCCGCAGTATTCCGATCTCTTTCGTGCGTTCCACGACACTAATATAGAGTACAACCAGTATCATAATACCGGATACGATCAACGAAATGCCTGCAATACCCGCGAGTACAATGGAAGCCATACTTACGTAAGTCGTGATATTCTCCATGACCTTGGCCATCTGGGAGCCTGCGAAGCCAGCGTCAACAGCAGCTTCATTGATATCATTTACATATTTCATATCGGTGGCATAGGCATTAACCTGAATCGGTCCAATTGATATTCCTTTGTCCGAGAACATCTGCTCTAACGTCCCTGATGAGATGTATCCCGGGGATTGTTGCATTGGAGATCGTTGATCTGCCGGTTCGTAGATCCCTGAGATGGTTACTTCTTTCTCCAAAGTCACTGGTTTATTATTGCTATCCATCTCATTGATATATAGAAGCACGGACTTGCCGATCATGGAATCAGCTTGGTCATTTCCGCTTAATTTATTCGCCGTATCAAGGGGTAACATGATCTCATTTTCTGCCGGGAGAACTCCCGTTGTCATCAGTGCGGGATCAAAAGCATCCGTTAATGTCGTTAACTGCGTAAGTCCCACACTTTGTTTTTCATTCACCATCGTTGATTGGCCTGTAATAGTCGTAATTGTCTCTACATGATCCACATTAGGAAAATTGCGAATCCTCTCGATATCAGCTTCGGTGAACGGTTCACCTGTTGCCATCAAGGCTTCGGGACCTTGCATGTCTTTGGCTTCTTCACTCGGCTTGGTTATATCCACAAGCAAAGGGTCCATACTTGAATTGATTTCGTCGTTCATATACGTCGTTATCCCATTCCCCAAGGAAAGCATCAGGAGTACACTTAATATACCTATAGATCCACCTAAAGCGACCAGGACATTACGCTTGGCGTTGAGTTTCATATTTTTGAGTGCCATCTTGAAGGAAGCAAGCAAGCCCAGGCTCCGGGAAGAACCTTGACCACTTTCGTAGACAGTCGTAGAAGGATCTTTGAGATGAATATCATCACTGATGCGCCCCTCCTCTACCTTCACAATACGTGTACCGGAGTCAGCGACTTTCTGCGAATGAGTTACGGCGATCACCAGCATTCCCTTTTGGGCTATGCTGTCGAGCAGGGCCAGGATTTGATTTCCGTTTTCTCGATCCAGCGCGCCTGTCGGTTCATCTGCGAGAATAATGTCCGGATTGTTGGATAAAGCCCGTGCAATGGAAACCCGTTGCTTCTGACCTCCGGATAACTGGTTGGGACGTTTGTTCAGATGATCCTTCAGTCCAACCTCTGTTAATATATCAACGGCACGTTGATTTCGCTCTTTTTCATTGGTATCCGTCATTTGCATCGCAATCATCACATTTTCGAGGACAGACAGATGCGGGATCAGATTGAAATTTTGAAAGACAAAGCCGATATTATTCTTTCGGTAATCGTCCATTTCCTTCTCTGTCATGGCACTTAGGTTCTTGCCACGAACAACGACGTCCCCTTCATAATCGGAATCCATCCCACCAATGATATTCATCAGTGTCGACTTACCGCAGCCAGATTCACCAAGGATAGAGACAAATTCCCCCGTCTCAAAACTCAGGTTCAAACCGTGGAGGACCGGAACTCTTTCTTTTCCATATAAGGCGTATGACTTCTTCACATTTTTGACTTCTAGTATTTTCATATGGATCTCTTCCTCTCCTGATCAAGCACAATATCTATCTATTTGATGTTCATATCGTACCAAATCTGTATGAACTGATAATGAACTGGGCCATTGGCCTGTAGGAGTGGTTCAAAAGAACGATATGTAAAAAACACCTACAGCTTTGCTTGAAATAAATCATTTCAAGTAAGTGTAGGTGCAAGACAACCCGAATCCTTAGATATAAGGACTCGGGTTGTCTTATTTCGTTACTATTCTGTCATCGTAGTGTCTGTGTAAATAATCTTTAGTTCAACTTATATCGTTTAGATTAATCCGGCTTTTGCCAGCAACCTTTTCACAATCGCCGCCGATTGCGCACGACTAATATCAGCTTCTGACATCAATTTGCCATCAGCACCTTGTACCAGTTCTTGTTTAATTGCCGAAGCAACCGGCTCTGCAGCCCAAGCCTGTACTTTAGCACTATCACTATATGTGCTAAGCAGACTTGTTGTCTCTGACGCGTCGGCCTGTGCCAGACCGACCAGTTTCATCGCACGTGACACAATCGTCAACGCTTCAGCACGAGAAATTTCGCTGTTCGGACGGAAGCTGTCGTCAGCATAACCTGAGATCAGTCCGTAGGACACGGCCGTCTGAACCTCATCCTCATACCAGCTGCCAGTTTTCACATCTGTGAACGATGCCGCTTCTGTACTACGCGGTGCGTGCAGTCCCAAACCTCTTAACAGAACAGCCGTAAACTCTGCCCGCGTAATACTCCGGTCTGGCGCAAACACGTTCTCACCAGTACCTTGTACGATCAGACGGGATGCCAGATCTTGTACGTCATCCCGACTCCAGTGACTTGATATATCGCTGAATGTTGTCGGGTGATAGATCAGGGCGTAAGTACTGTTCGTCAAGCTGTTAATAATAGCAGAATCTTGCACGTTACCTTTGATAACCTTCGTCGGCACATGCAGAAGACTGCCATCTGGCTGAAGCACAACACCAGTCGTAATCTTTGAACCATCTACTCCCTCAGGCAATGTGATGGAGCGTTCTACATAAGAGTTGAAACGATCCACATTGACTTGTTGTCCATTCCAGATGGCTTTTACTTCAAAATCAACTGGAGCTGCAACCACCGTAGTATTCTGCATCTTGTCCGCTGCGGCCTGAATGGCTGATTGCTTGGATGCAGCACTAGGTGCAATAGCGATTTGAATGGTAATATCTTCGAGTGGAACAGTGCTTCCGAATTGGTTCAGAACCTGATCAATCTGAATCTGGTTTGCCGGGAGGGTGTACGTACCACTGTCTGTCTGAATGACAACTTCGGCATTACTTCCTTCCATCGTTTTAACCAGTTTGCCGTTCAGTTCACCAACGACCGCATCCTTGCCAGTACCTGTAATCGGCAGCAGAAGTGTTCTTAGTCCACTTCCAATCTGATTGATGACTTTGTCATTATCCACGTGAACAGTGGTGGTAACCAGATTGTTTACCGTTGATGTGGTAGCCGAAGCAGATTGTTCCTGTTTCTGTCCGTTCACATAGATGTCTACACCTTTGGTTACCGCTGGAGTAGAAGGAACAGGTGTAACCACTGGTGAAGTTGGCGATACGCTCCCTCCCGAGGAGGAACCTGGATTAGGTGTAGAATTACCACCGCCCGAGTTTGCTGCTGTAATTGTGATGGTTCCACCGGACAATTGAGTGTAGCTCTGATGTTCAACATTCGTAAAATGCCAATGCTCTGAATCCGTTTGATCTACAGAGAGCTGTTTTGTTCCCGGCGTCGCATTGTTTTTGGCTTTGATCTCGATATCAAACATTTGTTGTTCATCTACAATTGGATTGTTCCCTCCAGAAAAATCAACCCAAATGATCCGTACCCAGCCTTCTGCATTATTGATTTCATACTGGAAATCTGCTACACCTTCTTCATTGGAGGATATGGTGTTGGCGTTGATGGATTTAGGCGTGATCCGAACAATTTCCAGTGCAGACGTATCATAATCAATCTGCATATTATAAGCTTTCACTCCGAAATAGGATTTCTTCAATGCAACAGGTACATGAACGCTCTGCCCTGCCTGTACGCTTACATTTGCGAATTGTACTTGAGCTGCTTCTACCGGCTCTGCTCCAGCTACATTTGGCAATATGAGTGAAGAGAGTAATGTCAGTGCGATGAGACCCGACATTGTTTTTCTGATTCTGGGACGTTTCTTTTTCGGTTGAAACATGTAATAGCCTCCATGTCTGTATCAATTAATAGATCGTATGGTAAAGATAGAAAAAGTATTGTTATTCCTTATCCAAATTAAAAAAAATGAATTAATCAAGGTGTTGTATTTTTTCTTTTCCAACAATGTATACTTTTCTAGGCTCCGTATTGGAGTCCCAAGTGGACTGAGTAATAACTTCGAGCACAAGATAATAACCTTCGTCCTCTTCTTTAACGGTATACTGTGCTCCTGTTTCCCCTTCGATTGGCAGCATATCTTCTCCCGTAGCTTCTGTCGCGCGGTACCACTGGTAAGAAGGAGTATTAAGGGAATCATTGTAATCAATATCCATTATATAATGACGAACCCCAATTTCATTTCCAATTAACATGGCATTCATCAATTCACCATTTAGTACATACGGCGCATCATCTACTTGCTTGAAGGTCAACACATAGTCATTGTTTTTTCCGCCAAGTGTTTTGCCTTTGTACCCTTTTAACAAAGCATCCATGTCCCCGAGCGTGGGTTCCGTATTACGATCCACATCCATTCGGTTCATCTCTACATAAGAAAAGCTGCGACGAGTCATCATGTTACGAAGATAACTGAAAAGGTCAGATGCATCCAGGGAATTCACTTTTCCGTCTGCATTTACATCCCCTTTTTTACTAATGTAAAGTTCAATGTTATCCGTAACAGTCTCTGATGCACCAGAGATCATATAATTCGCTTTTAATTCGATGCTGATTTTGCCGCTTTGGCGAGGAATAACCACCAATGTGCTCTCAGGCGTTGGCATATTCTCATCTTGTCTGGTTTCTACATACACCTCAGCGATACTGCTATCACTTGAGCTGGCTGTAGGTGGGCTATACTCATCGGATCGAAATTGTGTACTTAGATTGATTCTGATGATATTATTGATGGTCACCTCGATGGGCACATCGCGTAAAGAAGGATCATTTGGTTTCGATGAATAACTTAACCAGTTGATGCCATCATTAAGAACAGGTTGTGAAATGTTTATTACCGGACCAATTGCACCTGCGTCAGCCTGCGGAAGCGTTCCACCTATAGGCAATGCAATGCCCAATCCGAGCGCAGTCAACATGCTTTTTTTCAATATTGGCTTAAGCCGTTTTTTGTTTTGTTTCCCCTTCAATTCATGTTCCTCCTCGTGTACATTTCTAATTTGAACAACTACACGCTCAGTATAACGAGTCATTCTGAACCAATTCTGAACAGGACCATGGAACTATTTCCAGTTGTAATTCGACAAAAAACGCCATGGAGTAAGCCTCCATAGCGTTTTGAGCACAAATATTTTTCCAGTTTGGATTAAATTCACTAAAAATTAAATTCCCTCAACAATCCTTTTGGCTCTAACCTTCACCTCACGGTAGAGTTCATCCTCATCAATCGTTAACAACTTCCTGCCTTGCATGAGGATCTGACCGTTCACAATCGTGGTATCCACATCCGCACCGTTTACACTATAAGCCAGTAACGATTCTACTTCATGTACCGGTTGAAGATGTGGTTTCGCCAGATCGATCAGGATCAGATCCGCCTTGCGCCCCACCTCAAGTACACCCACTTCATCCTGTAAACCAAGCAGAATAGCACTTCCGCGTGTAGCCATGTGTAGAACGTCCTTGGCTGGCAAGCGTGTGGGATCGCCATAGTCTAGCTTTTGCAGCCAGGTCGCCGCTTTGATCTCCTCGAACATATCCACGGTTGTGGCACTTCCCGCTCCATCGGTTCCGATCCCCACGTTAATCCCCTGGGCCAACATCTCGGTAATCGGAGCGATTCCACACCCTAGCTTCAGATTGCTGACCGGATTGTGTGCTACACCACCACGCATACCCTTCAATCTGCTGATATCTCTTCGATTGAGGTGCACACCATGCGCAAGCAACACATGTGCCTGTTCGAACATCCCCGCCTCTTCCAAATACTCCGTCGGGGTCATACCATAACGTTCACGAATCTTCACGACTTCCTCTTTCGTCTCAGCCAGATGAATATGCAGCGGGATATCCTCCTTGACAGCCATAGCAATGACTTCACGGAGTGGCTCTACGGGACATGTGTAAGGAGAGTGGGGTCCATACATGGTTGTAATTCGCCCATCGGCGGCTCCAGACCAGCGCTCTACAAGATCAATCGCTTCCTGCAACCTGCGTCCCCCATCGTCCTCCATGAATACCATTCCGCGTGTGAGCGATGCCCGGATACCTGTTCGCTTGACCACTTCGGCAATCTCGTTCATATGAATGTACATATCGGCAAAGGCAGTGGTACCCGAACGGATCATCTCGGCGATGGATAACTTAGCTCCCCAATAGATATCTTCCGGGTTCATCCGCGCTTCAGCAGGCAGCATTTTGCGTTCGAGCCAGTCCATCAGCTTCAGATCATCCGAGAATCCCCGGAGCAGGCTCATTGGTGTATGTTGGTGGGCATTAATGAGACCCGGCATGGCAAGCTTATGGCGGCCATCAATAATCTCATCTTGCGGTTGAGGCAAAATGTGGTCAGCAATCTGCGTAATGCGATCTCCTTCAACACGAATATCCCCCGTAAAGGGGGCATCGGCATCTTTCATCGTTAGAATCGTAGCTTGCTGAATCAGTATACTCATTACATTCACAGCTCCTCTGAATGGGTTATCGTTCCTTCCATATCCGAGGTTAAGCCTTCACGTAACGGCAAGGTCAAGTCATTTTAATTTTTGAATCGTCATCTTTCTGAAACTTTGTATAAAAGGTTTGGGATCAATTTCGACCATATATGGATATACTCCAGTGCTCGTGTGCAGATAGAAAAATCCACCTTCATTACCCATACGGCGAAATGACATATCAAACACTTCCGTGATGTTGAATTCACGGTATTTGGTCACGATTTTATCTGAATACAGAATCATCGAACGGGCATTCACTTCAATCTCTTGGGCGAGACCCGTCACTTCTCTCTGTACTTTGTAATAAGGTAATACAGCAACGCAGTTCATGATCTCCCTCCATTCATGCCATGATTATTGTTACATCATAGCAGATCGGAGGGTGCCAGCAAAAGAATATGAAACTAGGTGATCCTGGTCGTCACCTTTAGTGGCGTATGAAGTGCATCCTGAATGTCCTGCAACGAGAGAACCTGTTCGATATGAAACACACCATGCGGCAAAGCTGACTCTATTTTATATACATGTTCGGCCACAGCTGCTGCTACGGCTGCTGTTGCATCTGCTTCCTTATCGCCAACAAGCAATTGTTCGACGCGGATTCGTTCCCCATTTTCCCACCCAATGGCATCGACCTTGACCGCATACATCGGCTCTCCTCCAGGAATAAGACCAAAGGCCTTCACTGTTCCATTCCGAATAGACGGGATACGCAGCAGGGAAAACAGCCCTATACGTTTGGAGATTGCCATGGATGTTGTGATCCAGCGGGAATCCAGGCATAGTCTGGTCGATACGGTTGGAATACGTAAGGTCCGAGCAACCACGTGTTGGTCCGAAAAGTTAAATCGATACGCCTTCCGGTTACCCAATTCCGCTCCAAAATCGATCCTTTTGCCATCTCCGAAACTTTGCACCTCCGTAGGCTTGCCCTTTTGCATCACCTGGTAGGTGGCATTCATCTGATCAACCGTCCACTCCACGGCTGCTTTTCCGTGTTTCTCTCCAAGTCCCAGCATCACGGTAATGTCTGCTTCCTCCACCTGATCCATATGCATGGTCGCTTCGCGTACAAGCAAGTTTGTTACTCCCGGTGATAGTCCAACGCTGAGTATTGCGGTCGATTTGGAATGTTGCATTGTGGTGTGCAGCTGTTCAACCTGAGCGAGAAAATCATACTTTGCAGAAATATCAATATAATCGGTTCCGGCTTGTGCACAGGATTCAACAAACCGGGTATCACTCTGATCGACACACATGATGACCAGCTTCACAGACCGTAACATGGACGGCTCCACAGGTTTGGTCACATCCAGTTGTAGCGGCAGTACCGCACCACCTGTAGACCTGCTGAATTCTTCCGCACGGTTCATGCGTGTACCCGCAGCCCATACTTTCCCCGGGAACAAACGTCCCAGTTGAGTACATATCATCTGCCCTACTTGACCATAACCGCCAACGACCCAGATCTGATCTTTCATAGGCTTCACGTTAGTTTCGAATTGCATAATACCCCTCCACCCAGAACGCCCCGAAGTAACGTGTAATATGTGAGAAACCGCATTCGGTCAGTAGCTGAGTCATCTCTTCAGAGCATATTGGATCGGATTCACGGCCCAGGGAAGCAGCAAAGCGCTCCCACTCTTCAGGAAGCACACCCACACTGAGCATGTGATCCTGCCAAGCTTGCATCATGATTGAATGTGCCGGAGAACGAAGATCGGCATTTACAGCCGCAATGATCAGTGGTGCACCCGGTTTAAGTCTCGCTGCCAGACTTGTCAGGAATGCTCGTTTGGCCTCCATCCCTTGAAGAAAATGCAACATGAGCATGCTTGTCGCCCCATCATATAAAATATCCTCCGGCAATGCTTCAACCGTGACAGGTTGCAGCGTCACTCTGGAGCCAATACCCGCTTCCGCGACTCGTTTCTCAGCAAGTTGCAGCATCGGCAGCGAAGGATCTACTCCCGTGAACATCCAGTTGGAATGGCGTGAACCCATCAGAGCTAATTCTTTTCCTCCTCCAGCTCCAGCAACAAGTATATGAATTTCGTTGTTATCCGCAAAATATGCTGCAAGCAGCCGTTCCATTAGATCATGCATATGAGAATAACCCGGAATTTTCAAGGCTATCGATTGTTCGTAACGATGAACATCTGCTGTTTCCCAGCTCATCGGTGATGGATTGTGATTCATGGACACCGCGCTCCTCTTGAATTGAAGTTAGACTTGACTCGTTGTTCGTCTAATTTCATTATAGAAGGATACGCCGAGCCTACAATCCCAGAACATTGGGATATACGCATAGAGAGAGGAGTAATCTTGTTGACATCACCTATTGATCGGAGCCGCAGACTTATCACTTCTCTTGAAAAAGGAACCTGGACCTCACGTACCTACCGGGAAGCTGTTCTCAAGCAGATCCATTCGGTTGTACCTTACGACGCATACTGTTTCACCACCGTTGATCCTTTGACTCTTCTCTCCACTGGAGCCGTGACAGAAGAAGGCATTGAAGCCATTCATGATCGGTTATTCATGAATGAATACATGGAAGAAGATATACATAAGTACGCTGAGTTAATTCGCAGCGGTGAACATACAGCTACACTTCATACGGCCATGAACGCGCAGCCTGAACAAAGCCCACGTTATATCAACATTCTTCAGCCAGCGGGGTTCGGTGATGAACTGCGCGCTGTATTCGTCAGTGGAGACGCTTGTTGGGGATATCTGACGTTGTATCGCAAAACTGAGAATTCTTTTTTTACAGAAGAAGAACGGTTGCTGATTCAGACCTGGACTGCTTCGATTGCATCGATGCTGCGGTCCACAAGTCTGACCCTTGTGGAGGAAATCACGAGTGGAAGTCCTGAGGAACCCGGGATTATGATCACCTCGGATACGTTCCAGCTCTTATCCCTGAACGCCCCGGCAGAGTATTGGCTGTCCCAATTGCGTATGCTGGAACATATAGGGCCGGATGTTCTGCCCCGCCCGGTACGTGCAGTGAGTTCGCACTTGCAGCGCAAGAATCGGGTAGAACAGGCTGACGATACTCAACTCACTCCCAAATCGCCCTCCAAAGTCTGTATCCAGCTTCCGGATGGCCGTTACCTCATACTTCATGCCAGTCTTATGCAACAACTCTTGGGACCGGATCAGATTGCCATCCGTTTGGAGCAGGCGATGCCGCAGGATTTGCTGCCCTTGCTTGCCGAGAGCCATGGATTATCCAGTCGAGAAAGGGAACTGCTGGGTTATGTGCTTCGCAGCTATTCGTCCAAAGAGATTGCTGCAGCGATGCATATTTCTGTCTACACCGTTCAGGATCATTTGAAATCGATTTTCGCCAAAACCAAGGTATCCTCACGTCGAGAGCTCATCTGGTATTTCGTTTCCCGTTTCCAACTGTCGAATGAACCGACAATATGACGTGACGGAACAGATGAATAGCTGCTCAATAGAATGCGAGTACATTTAATCTACTTCGTTTCTTGAATACAAAGAAGCCGATCCTAAAGGATCGGCTTCTTTCTTAGGCTTTTGCAACGTATAACACGTTCGTACTAAATATCTTGACGATGCAATGATTACGTCCATATCTTTTTCTACGACTTTGCAGGTTTCCGAGTAGATTTGGATGAACCAGATTTTTTATTCTTTTTCTGACTCACTTCCACTATTACAGGCTCCTGCGGGTGTTCTACAGGGTACATCTTGCGGAATAATAACGTCTGTAGTACCAGGAACGAACCCCCAACCGTCCAATAGAGCGGCATGGCTGCAGGGGCTGTTAGAGAAAAGAATGCCATCATTAATGGGGAGAGATATCCCATAATGGCAAACTGTTTTCGCTGTTCAGGCGCCATATTAGCTTGGGATACCTTCGCTTGAATCAGATAAATGACCGCGACCACCACAGCGAGCACGTAATCCGGTGCACCCAGTTTGAACCACAGGAACGAATGGGAGGACAACTCCGGTGTAAGTCGGATAGCCGTGTAAATACCTGAAAGTATAGGCAACTGAATGAGCATCGGCAAGCAACCAATATTCAGCGGATTAAACTTATGTTTCTTGTATAGCTCCATCGTTTCCTGAGACAGCTTTTGCTTATCAGCAGGGTCATTTTTGCCTTCATATTTTTTCTTGAGGGCATCCATCTCGGGTTTCATGGCGTTCATGATGACTCGTGTTCCCTGCTGGGACTTCGCTTGACGCATCATCAATGGCAACAGTGCTAAACGAATGACCAGCGTGATCACAATAATCGCCACCCCATAGCTTCCATTAAATATGGTGGCAATATGCTGAATCAGATACGACAGTGGAAATACAATGTAATGGTTAAAAAATCCCGGTGTCGATGAGGTAATCTCCGACACGTTGTTGCTGCATCCGGCAAGCAGCATGACTGCAAACAAAATAGCAATCAGGCCATAGATCCGTCCCTTGCCCGATGTAAACGTGAATCCCTTGTTCGTCTTATGTTCCATATATATCCTCCTCGTTGATTTGTTGACCAATCGTTCAACGAGGAATGACAATCTGGTTCATCTTCATCGGGCGCTTCTCTTCGTCTAATCATGCGGCTCCAGTCTTCCTGTCTGTGCTGTCTGTCCAAACACAGGGCGGGAAGTACAGGTTCAAGTCCACCACCGACGCCACCTTCCACCCAGTACTCCGTCATGCCACAATGAAGATGGGCAATATAGGCATAACTGACGGTGAAGATGAGTCCAATCGAGAATAAATATGGTAATAACTCGTGCAGTTCAAACAAGGGATTCACCCCCTTTATAGGTTAGTTTTTATATTATAACACTTACATATTGTTTTTGCATAAATCCGTTCGTGAAAATAGCCAGTATTCAACTATTCCGTTCTCAATTTGGACATTTCTAGCTCAGCTCTGTGTTTTGCAACGTTATAAGAAGGCCAGGAACGATTGGCTGTATCCCTCTCCAGATAGGCTTGACGTTCCAGCATTTCTCTCTTGAGATCCGGGTACTCCTTCAGAGCAAACTCTCGAAGTAACGGAGTCGCATCTGCCGATAGACCTGCCAGGTAGGATGCATCAATATTGCCAGTTTGACGGTAACGTTCTATGTTCAATTCGGCAATCCTGCGATCCATGCCCACATAATTGACGGCAACATATGCAGTCAGTGCGAGCACAATATACCAACGGATCAACGGAATCGACGTATAACGTATACGAAGGCCGGCAATCAGCAACAGAAGTGCGAGAAAGATCATAAATGCGTGTACCAGGAACCGGATGTACGTATATCCATATGCCTGTTCATATAGATTTAGGCGCATAAACGCGGAATACAACATGATTGCTGAACAGCTGACCAGAATCAGGAGAAGTGCCTGATGCACGATCATGCCTACTTTTCCACTCGGACGTGTGAATTGCAATGCAACAATAAGAATAAAGAAATTAATACCCGTAACGAGAATCAGCTCCGCAAACCCACTTCTCGCATACTCAGCGTATGACAGATCTACCGGAAGATGTCCCTCTCCGGCACCAAACAGATACGAAAACTGCACAAGTACGAACATAACGTACACACAGTTGATGACGATCAGCATGGTGCCCACAATGATGGGGTCCAATCTGAATGGTCCTCGAAGAACCGGAGTGCGTTCGGGCTCGGGTGTAATTTTATTCGTAACCTGACCCTTAGGGAGTGGATCCACAGGAGAGTATATATAAGTGTGATCACGCTTATCAAGCGTGGTTGCTGCTCCACTTTTCCAATGTGCATTCTCTCTCTTCTCTGTCTCATATTGCATCGGCTGGACAAATCCCCATACATAACCGAATAACAATATACCTCCGATGAACATCCAGATGATTCTTGGCAGTCCTGGTGTAAAAGCCAGTTGATTTAACCACTCCGGGAAACCGGATAAATATTGATCGAAGACCCCGTCAGCGGATGACAATAACGTGATCACAACAATAAGAATAGGCAAAGATGCCACAAGACCGATGAGCACTTTAAAAACAACTGTTTTCTGTGATTTGCCTATGCCACGCCCGCCTGCTCTCACAGCAAGGGCCCCAACAGTCCCCCAATGACGTATGGCTTGAGGCAGTAAATGGTCAATCGCCGTACCAATCAACCCGATCTCCCACCACTGCTTCTGTTTTCTACCCATTAGATACGTCATATGTAAGATGATCAGGCCCGGTACAACTAGAAAATTAAGTACACGCAGCAGTTCGTTGTCGTATAAGAGGAACGTTAGCGATAACAACAGCGCAACACCCGCAACAAATGCATCAATCCACTGGAAAGACCTCATACGATCCCGTGCAAACAGATACATAAACACGTATAAGAAAATAACAAAGATAGGATACGATACGCCAATCTCATTACCATAGAATAAATACTGGTGAATGATCGCAAGTATCCATGCAGACAGTAGCGTGATTAGAGCGCGTTGCGGTGAATCCATTATTTTATCAATCATGGGAAAAACCTCCATTAACCTTTCTATGCTATATTCTAGATGATAAAATAGGAATATAAATAGAAATTAAAATCGATAAAACTTCTTATTTTAGAGGAATACGTCAGAGTTCACCTCCAGGAGGGAATCATCACTTTGAAATTACATCAGCAATATCTGCTGTTACATCGCCAATACGGTCATCATACAGAACATGAACTTACGCTTGCCGACCTCGCTGAATTGCTCGAATGCACGCATCGTAATACATTAACGATTGTCAAAAAGATGGTTGCTCATGATTGGATTAGTTGGGTTTCCCAACGTGGCCGCGGTCGTCGTTCATCACTGACTTTGCTTGTTCCGGCCGATCAAATCGCGGCTGAATACATGATGCAAGCCATGAATCGCCGGGAATTGCAGGAAGCTGCCGAGCAGGTGAGTGCATTCTCCAGTTCAACAACCATGCAGGATCATCTAAACCAGTGGTTGCTCGGGTATTCGGGACATCATACAGAAGCCGGCACCAATAATGAGCAGATTGATACACTACGGCTACCCCTGCGCCAACAGCTTCATGCGCTTGATCCGCTGTACATTAATCTGTTGGCTGAATCCTTTGTGACCAGCCATGTCTTTGACGGGTTGGTTCAACGTAGTGAAAAAGGGGAGATTCTCCCCTGCCTCGCTCATACTTGGGATGTCAGTGCAGACCGACAGACCTGGACGTTTTATTTACGAAAAGGCATTACATTTCACAATGGTCAGATGCTGACGTCCCATGATATTGTGCATACGTTTGAACGGTTGCAATCTACAGACCTCCGAACACTGTACCGTGATGTGAGTAAACAGATTCTATCTATTAAAGCGGTAGGTCCCTTGACCGTGTGTTTCCGGCTTAAAAAACCTCACGAATTATTTTTGTCCTTCCTTACAACAAGTCGTGCGGCGATTGTACCCTCACCGGGAACACACGAACTTAACATGAATCATGCGGGTGATCTGCATGCAATGCAAAAACCTGTCGGGACGGGGCCGTTCAAGGTTACTGCCTGGGATGATCACTTGTGCAGACTTGAAGCCTTTTCATCGTATTTTCAGGGTAGAGCACATATGGACCGGGTAGACATCCTGCAAATTCCGTGGAGTGCCTCGGCCAAAATGGACGATAGTCAAGAGATCGAAACTCCGTTCTTCCATCTTGTTCATAATCCATCTTCGTCCGAGGGTGCAGACTGGACTCAGATTAGCGCAGGTGTGATGGTTCATAAATTACTCACGTGTAATACGCAAAAAACCGGACCGTTAAACGATCCGGAAGTAAGAGCACACATCCAGTCATGCCTTGCTGAAATGTATAGAGATGACGGACATGCAGATGACTCTGAGGTTGTGGTACCTCATTTTAGTAAAGTGAGTACCCAGATGGTCCAGGTACATTCGGAGGGATGTAACCATATATCTCAACGACTCAGTGCCACTCGTCCCGTATCCCTGCACATTGCAACCATTCCACAATATCGCAGGGATGCACAACAACTGGCATCTATATTGGAGCAGTGCGGTTACTCCTGTACCGTCCGCACAGGCACGATGGAGCAGTTCAAAGGAGATCTGCGGCTGGAATCTGATCTGATTCTCTTTTCTCTGATTCGGGACAGAGACGAAGAACTGCGCAGGTATGATCTTTATTCCACGTTGTCCGAGCATCTGGAAGATTCTGCTCGTATAACGATTCATGAGATGTTGCAAACCATTATCGCCTCTCCGATTGCAGCAGATCGAACTTCTGAATTAGACCGAATTGAGCAATTTTTGGTTGATCAGAATTTACTGTTCCATTTATCCAAAAAACCGGTAGAGACGGCTTATTTGCCTTCCGTTCGTGGCCTATCTTTCAACAGCCAGGGCTGGGTGAACCTGCGTCATATCTGGTTTCCGTGAATGCTCATTAAACGAGCATAACAATACCTTCATTCATAATGCGGTAATGATTTTGGATGCCTATGAATTGGTCAGTAGGTCGGCATCCATCTTCTTCGGCATTTCGTCATTTTTCTTCGAAGTAGTATCCTTCCGGCGGTAAATACCGAGCAGTAAACCGAGCATGGCGTAATCAAACATCAAGTGATTTCCGTATCCAATTAAAGGAAATGTGATACTGATAATAGGTGCTTTTCCGGTAGTCATAGCCAGCGAATAGATGATTTGCATTGCAAACATAGCTGTGATACTGACAATAATCATACGGCCAAAATCATCCCATATGCGAGGAAGCATTTTCACCATATTGGCAACAAACCAGATGATCGCCACCAATAGCAGTATCCCGGCAGACCAGCCAAACACATCAATGAGCAGCACTCCTGGGTAATTGAAATAACTCGTTTTAAACCTGTCAAACGTTGTATCAATCCCGTTACCCCACCAACCTGATGATCGAATAATTTCGATAATGGAATAGTTACTATAGGCACTGCCATAAGGATCATCCTGAAGATTCAAAACGACAGTGAGCCTCTCCAGTCGTCCGTATTGATCTGCAAAGAACAATAACAATACAAAAATAATTCCTGTTATAACTGCACCTATGACTGTATAAAGCCATTTTCGCGTGAGCCAGCCAAATAAAATAATGGACATTATGCCAAACAGAAACAAGCGAACCCAGTCCAACGTTTGAAACAATAGTACTGCGGGAATCGTTACCATCGCAATGTAGGTCAATATGGATTGCATATTACAATTGGAACGAAGCTTGTCCACCATAATGGCACCTATAGCAAGTGGCAAAATCCACACTGAAGCTGTGGTAAGGTCTAGTGTTAAGCCAAATAAGCTCCAATATCTGCTATTACCATAAATATCTGTAGTTATCATTGGACTGATCCATAACATGACATTCAGTAGAATATAGATCCACCAAGCAGCTTTTTTCAACTTACGATAATCAAAGTAAATAAAGAACAACATCAACAATACACCTATAACGGTGTACACGACATGATTGCGATATAAGAACTGATACTTTTCATCTGCTACATTAATCGTAAAAACCCACATTAAGAACAGACTTATTATAGACAAAGCAATTAATCCAACTAACAGCCCCCAATGCATTCGGTGACGATGTAACCGGTGCATACTCTTGCCTACAACAGCTGGATCGCCCATCTGTTCAATGGCGTATGCAATTGCTTCTTCTTCTGAATAACCTTCTTCTTCTTTGTCCAAAATGATCTCTTCCATGTGGTTTCCCAACTCATCACGCAAGTCGTTATGTACTTCGCGAGCTTTAACCTCAACACACATGTGATCAAGATAATGCTGAATTCGTTCATCTCGATTCGTCATGTCAGGCCTCCTTCCCCAAGCACCCGATCCACAGCTCTACGGAACAAATTCCACTCCGCTTTTTTACTTTCTAAGGCCTCCATGCCCTTGTCACGAATCGAATAATATTTACGTTTACGGCCTTCAACCTCCATCCAGTACGACTCTACCCATCCTTCAATCTCCATGGCATGCAAAATAGGATATAACGTGCCTTCTTTCAGATTAAACACACCCTCGGATTGACGATGTAATTCCTTAATTAATTCATAACCATACAACGGTCGTTCCTGAAGCAAGGTCAGAATCAATGTTTCGGTACTACCTTTAATCATTTGTTTGTTAACCTGCATGCGCTCACTCCTTCCTTATCAATTCATTTTGGATTTCGAAAAAATTCACTTTTAAATCTCTTCTGATCATATACATCGGAAACCTATGCATAGAACAACTAGGTATGATATTACCTTATCCTTCCTTTTCTGTCTAGCTATCAACCTTCTTTATTTATGTTAAAATAAACAAGTCCTTTCTTTCACGTACTCTAGAATCTATCTATTCGTATAACTCAATTACATATCTTATTTTTTGAATCTAGTTAAGGAGGCATTACATTCATGAGCAAACTAATCTTCTTTCTCGGCGGGGCCGGAAGTGGCAAGACCACCCTTGCCAAAGCCCTTTCCCGTAAACATAAAGCGGCTTTCTTCGATATGGATATCCTGCTTCGTCCCGCGGCTGAGGCAATTATGACCCTTCAGGGACTCGATCCATCCGACCGGGATTCGCCTGAATACAAGCGGCTGTGCCGTGATCTTGGGTACCGCATTACGATGGACGCAGCTCTGGATAACGTTCAGTTGGGTATCGACACGATCGTTGTCGGGCCATTTACCAAAGAAATCGGAACCCCGGATTGGATTGCTCAGGAACTTGCAAGAATTGAGCGTTCTCTGGAAGACACGGATGTGCGGGTGGCTTATATTTATCTGGAGAATGAATCGTTGTATCACGAGCGGATTACAGCGAGACAATCTCCATTGGATGACTGGAAACTTGATAACTGGGATACCTTCACAGCTTCTCTAGTCCGTAAAGAAGTAGCATGGCCCCTCCCTGCTTCATCCGTCGCTTATATCGACAACTCCAGTGATGATCCTGCGATTGCCTATACCGAACTTGAACGACGGATGTACGAGTAGCTTATAAAATCTACATCCGAATTCCTTTGCACCATGTAGCTTCACCCGGAAAATAAAAGAAGAAACAAAAAGAGGTATTTGTCGAGACCCCCGTTGGGTCCATCATGACAGATACCTCTTTTTCATATATTCCAGATCATCTTTTCATATGTTCAAGATCATTCGCAACTCACTATTCACCCTCTGCGATTGCGGGATCACGCAAAAAGGTTTGCGGTACTCCTGCCCATAATAAGTGCGTACTACGGAATCGCCATTACATTCGAACTGATAGATTATAGAAGTTACTCAGTTGTAAGACTGCGTAAAGATCACAACACAAAGGAGAATTTCATGAAATCTCACGTAGCAACATGTCCAACTCAACAACAATATCAACAACAGAGCTACAAATCGAATGACAAGTGGAAGCGCGCTGTAGTCTACATCATGCTCGTTGCATCCCTGAGCTTTACCACAATGACCAGCGTATCGGCAGAGAGCAGCACACCTCATCCGCAGATAAGCGTTCAGGAAACGGAATCGTTCATCAATCAATTCTTCGCCCAGCCTGAAATGAAGTCTGCTCTGAAAGGTGCGGTAGTCACCGTTGTTCAAGATGAACAGATCGTACTTAATAAAGGATATGGTTATGCCAATGTGGAAAAAGAGATTCCTGTCGATGCCGACTCCACCCTGTTTCGTGTAGCCTCGATCTCGAAAACCCTGACAGCAACGGCCATTATGCAATTGGCTGAGCAAGGACCAGTCAAGCTTAATCAGGATATCAGCACATACACAGATGGTTTGGACCTGACCAACCATACCGGAACAGCATTAACATTGGAACATCTGATGACCCACACCAGCGGATTTGATTTCACAGATGCAGCAGCTACAGACAGAGAGCTGGGAAGTTCTTATCCGCTTGAGCAATTCATCAAAGAACACCAACCGTCCGTTGTCCGCACGCCAGGAGAAGTTTTCCGTTACGACAACTACGGCTATGCACTCTTGGGCTACATTGTTCAGAAACAGTCCAAACTTCCGTTTGAGACTTATGTACAACAGCATATTTTCCAGCCACTCAGTATGTCGGATAGCCATTTTACACTAAGCAAAGACTCGCTCAGTAAACTCGCGACTCCTTATGGCGCTAAAGGAGAGGAACTTTCGCAGTATCCCAATGTACCCGACAGTTCACCTGAAGGCGGATTAATAACAACCGGACGGGATATGGCTCATTTTATGCTCGCCCAACTCAATCAAGGTTCCTACCAAGGCGAACGTATACTCGATCCTTCTTCCGTCCAGGACATGCAAACGTTGGATGTCTCCATACACCCTGATATCCCCGGTACAGGATATGGATTCGAATCCACCTATTCGCAGTATAATCATGGACGGAAAGTCGTGAGTAAAGCAGGCGATCTAGCGGGCTTCCACTCCAATATGTGGCTGTTGCCTAACGAGAAGACTGGACTATTTATCGTCTCCAACAGTGATGGACCTGATCTGCGAGAAACGCTTTTCCACGCATTTATGGATCATTTTTATCCAAACAACGAGACACATTATGCCGATTATAGCGTACCCGAGTCTTTACTCCTTACCTACGAGGGACTGTATCGGGATATCCGCTTGCCCGCATGGTTGTATGATATTTCAGCAACAGAGACAGGGCTCCAGGTTGTTGATGCTTATGGCACGCACACCTTAACCCCCGTTAAGGACATGCTGTTCATGGATGAGGACGGTAAGCTCGCTGGTTTCAAAAAAAATCAGTCAGGTGAAATCACTTATTTCTATTACAACAAGTCAGACAGCTGGTCCGAAAAATTGCCTGAAGCCAATCCTTATGAAGATGTGCCAGAAAACCATCCTTATGCTCCGTACATCTATCGCTTAACACAGATTGGCCTGTATCCACAGGATCAATCCCGATTTGAACCAGAGAAGCCTGTAAGTCGTGGAGAGTTTGTAACACAGGTCGTAGGCATAAGCGGGATGTCGATTTCGACTCAATCACCAAAATTTAAAGACGCCCAATCAAGTCCCTATGCCGCCTACATTCAAACCGCCCTTGAACTGGGTATTGTGCAAGGAAATACCCGTGGATTGTTCCATCCTGACCAAGCTATCACAAGGCAAGAGGCCGCGGTGATTATTTCGAGAACGGCTCAACAACTACTTGGTGCACCTGCCGTAACTGCCAATCTTGCCGGTTCACAGGATCGTTGGGCTAAAGAAGGTGTTCAATTTGTAGTCGCTTTAGGTCTCTACGGTCCGGAAGTATCCATATCCAGCAGCGGTGCTGTGGATTATAGATCGAAGCAGCCTATGCTCAGACAGGAATCATCAGTTTTGATGTACAAAATGTTAGGCACTCTGCTACATTAACATAGAGTGATGCACGGCAAGCCATGACATTGCTTCATGGCTTGCTTTTTTACATCATATACCAATGATACACATCATAAGAACGGATGATTACTCGCATGGGATTAAGAAATTCATTGCATAGAGTCACCACATATAAATTTGGTTCTGTTTGGTTTGTCACGATGTTGTGCTTTATACTGACAGCCACGTATATCCATATCTCTTCATTTTTAAATCCTTATATCGGTCTTTCGTTAACACCAAATGCCTCTAATTCCTGGGCAGTACATGATGTAGATCCGCAAGGTTTAGCATATACATCCGGGATTAGATCGAGTGACACTGTTATCTCGTTGGAATCCAAAGGAGAAGTCCGATTACTCCATCAAAAAGGTGAATTCTTAGTGACTGAAGCCTACACCATTGGTATTGAGAATTCTCGCGGTCAGGCAGTCGAACATACAATGAAGCCTGGATTACGTGAATGGTTCAACATCGGCTTCTCATCCACTGTAGAATTATTGCTGTTGTTGACCGGAAGCTACGCTTTGTTTAACCAACCCGGTTCACGAGTGATGCGTCTGTTCTACCTGCTTAACCTGTCCATGGCCTTATGTATACTGACGATATATACTTCCCAGTTGCCTATATCTAATTATATTCTCGCCTTTTGTGCGGCATGGTTACCTTACTGTCTAACCGCATTTTATGTGTCTTTTGTATTTCGCACCCGTCTGCATCGTTTCCGGTGGTTATTAATCATCAGCAGAGGAATTGCGATTGCTTATTCTACATGCCTAGTATTTCTATACATCAAGCAGTGGATGATGACCGATGTTCAGTTCAATCCAGGCATTAGCATCGTTAGCACCCCTGTTGCACCGTCTGGTCCAACCAATCTGCTTAACTTTATTCTTTGCGGAACCCTTCTGATCTTAATCTGGATGACATGGGTTAATCGTAAAAGCTACAATCGCAAGGAACAGAACCAGCTATTGCTCATGTTAACGGGAATTATTATTAGTTTGATTCCCTTTATCATCTGCTTTGCCATTCCAACCCTGCTTCAAGGTGAACCTTTACTTCCTGTAGAGTACACATTAATTGGATTCCTGCCTTTATCATGGATGTTCACTTATGTACTTGTACAACGGAGTATGCTTGATTTCAAACTGGTTATGCCAAGATTGATGATTCATGGACTATATATGCTGATCGTATTTTTACTATTTCTGACTGCTTCTCACCTGGAAACATTAATTCATATCAGCTGGCTGTTCGTCTCGTTTATGCTGATCACTTGGGTGTATCAGTACACGCTCACCCGCTCACGTAAGAAAAACAAACTCAATAAGGACTGGCTGGAACACCAGCAACTGCGATTGACTGTGCGAATGGCTGAGCAGCAAAACATGCGAGACATGATCCACGTGTTTGCCGAGATGTTCCACAAGATGCTGGATATTGAAGGCGTAATTGTGATATGGATTGATGATAAGCACAGATATTCTCAGGAAGGTACAGGGGTTTTTGCTTCCATACAGAATATCGATAACGAGGCATTGGATATTGAAGTGTTACGACAGAAGTATGATTTGGCACAGATTTGGGAGCTGTCAGGTGAACCAGCGACGGAGATGTTAGGATTTCTGGGCATTGGTCACAAAGAAAATCGAACCCTTTTCTCAGCAGAAGAGCAGGATATCATTGATAAAGGCAGACTGGAAGCGATTCGGATGCTCGTCAATGGCAGACTCTTATCCGATCTGCAGAAGCGATATGAACACCATGTAGATCAGACAGCTCTTCATGAACACCAGATAAGCCGTCATCGGAAGTTCAATCATATTATGATGGAAGCACAGCAGGCAGAGCGTATGAAAACCTCTTATTTCCTTCATGATCAACTGCTTCAAAACCTAATCTTCCTGTCTCGTGATCTGGAGGAATTTCATAATACCGGAGAAACCAATGCTGATCAAACGGCTGTTTGGCTGGAGTGCCTATATGCTTCACAGAAAGATATTCGCCAACTGTGTGATGATCTCTACCCTCATATTATGGATCGGAGCGAACTGGAAGAAGCGTTGCAATGGCTCATCCGTACACTTCAAATGCAAAGTGGCATCAGGATGGAGCTGAGTTACAACGCCCTCGCTGAAGAGTTGAAGCAAGAACCTCTGAAGTCCACCGTCTTTCGGACGATCCGTGAACTTATTATGAATGTGATGAAGCACGCACAGGCATCGTTTTGCTCCATTCAGGTACATACGAAGGATCATGATTTGATTCTACAAGTAAAGGATGACGGCTTGGGATTTAATGTTCATACCACATTCGACACTGAAACTGGGCACTTCGGTTTGATCTCCATACAAAGCAGCATTCAGCACCTCGGTGGTGAATTCACTATACATTCCATCCTTGGCAAAGGAACCTCAATCAACATTCGTTTGCCTTTAACCAAAGGAGCTATTGAACAATGAGCGAACCTATTACAGTCGTCCTGCTTGATGATCACCCCCTGGTCATGGAAGGTCTCAACAACCGCTTAACCCGCGAACCAGGCATAAAGGTACTGAAGACTTTCAGCGATCCTTTGCTTTTCTTATCCGAAGTAGAGACGTTGCGACCAGATGTTGTCGTCATGGATATCCGCATGCCCCAGCTTGATGGTTTTGAGGTTGTGAGAAGATTGAAAGATCAATACGGGTTATCCGTCAAAATTATATTGCTTTCCGGGTACAACTATCACGAATTCCAGTTGAAAGCTTATGATCTGGGCGTACATGCCTACTTGTCGAAACAAGCAACGTATGGACAGATTATCAACGCCATTCACCAAAGTATGTTGGGTCATGTGCTTGTTCCAGAGACCATGTTATCCTCTAATCTGGAGGAATCACTCACTGCAACAGAACGCGAAGTGCTTAACCGTATTGCACTGGAGATGACCAATAATGAAATTGCACAAGATATGGCGATCAGCCAACGTACAGTGGAGTATCATATCACCTCTATTACACAGAAATTTGGTGTTAAATCCAGAATCGGGGCAGTTGTCAAAGGCTATCAGGGAGGTATTCTCGGTGACGTAACACTCCCTGAGAAACGCTAAAACATTCACCACTTTAAAAGAACAACAAAAGAGCGGCAGAACACCCCTGTAATGCAACCTGAGGTTGGTTCTTAACCGCTCTATTTGTTAATTACTTTCCTATAAGGGCATTCATGCTTGATGCGTGTGCTCCCTATCCTCGCTGACGCGCCGCATGACGTTCAGCAATGCGAGACGTAATCATCGCATGACTTTCATCAATTTCTTCCGGTGTACAAGCGGCTTTTAACTCATATACTTTCACCGGTGAACGATCAATAATATCCAAAAATGAATCAAAAAAGGTCATGTCTTTACTATGAATGTATGGACACCAATGATCTGCCAACCCTACGGTTTCATGAATATGCACGCCAACCACGTGATTAATCAACGCGTTAGCCTCACGTACATTATCGTACAGCCCCATTCGATCCATCATCATGCCGTGACCAATATCGTACCAGAGACCAAGCGGCGCGCCTTTCATGCGTCCAATAATCGTTCCCGCTTCATGCAAAGTCGGCATCTGATAACAGCGTGAACGGGTCTCAATACCAAAATTCACTCCATATCCCCGCTGCTCCGACAAGTCACATACCTCTTCCAGACTCTCCTGAATCCGGCTCAGGTAATGTGCGCTGCCATCTTCCCGTTTCTCCAGCATCTCTTGCCATAAAGATTGATACGCCGGTGAGTCCGGCCCCTGATCGTGGTATATCTTTTTCAACGCTTCATCTATATTGTATTCAAACGGCACCTCACCCGGATGCACAACAACAGCCTTGGCGCCATAACGATGTGCGTACTCGGCAGAGCGAAGTAACAGTTCAATCGCTCGTTTGCGGCGCGGCTCGTCATCGAATCCGAGCAGGACGGAATCCGTCCCATAATCTGGATCAGCCACATGCGGAAATGTGTTATGCACACTGGATACACCGATTTCTCCTCGTTCAATCATCGGCTCTATCGTCTTCAGCATCTCTTCCGTGACGTTGTAGTTCAGTTCAACGTGTCTGAATCCAAGAGATTTGATCTCTTCAATCATGCCTTGTCCGGTCGTATGACGTTTGATGTTCCAACATGTTGAAAACGAATATTCCTGCTTGTCCGTGTACATGATTATTCCTCCTGCCTCTCATTCTATCGCCTATTCATATTCCATTGATCTCTATCTATTCATTCCTCTGTCCATTGTCTTCACGGAGGGTCAATTCAAATCTCATCTTGTTCGCAGTCCTTCCAGGTACATATCGATAGATGATCTCCGCGTGATTCGAGTACATTAATACGGATGGTTCAGGCGCCTCAGTCTTCACGGTACACGTAAGTCCAGGGAACTGCCATAACGCTGGCGTAATATCCTCCTTACGAAGGGAAGGCCCTCTGATTTCAAAATAAACGTCGATTTCTTCCTCTGTATCCAAAACGACATCAATGGTTAACGAATCTGGCGTGAGATCCGCATCAAACGTCACTCCGCGCAGATGACTGTTCCACCCCTCGCCTACCTCACGGCGGATCAAGCGGAGATAATAACGCTCCCCCGTCTCCGTCTGCCAGTGAATTGTGGCGGGATGCATCTGGCCGTTGGTATTCACACTTCCCGACATGGCTCCGATCATCCGGTCCTCACCAATCCATGCTTTGGCCGTACATAGATTCCGATTGGACGTTGGATCATTGCGCTCACACAGTTCCATGAACTGTTTCTGCACAAGCCGATCCGCTTGATGAGCCTTGAAATAAGGCACGGCTTCCGCGGGCACATCCACCCCAAGGAGCGCAATCAGTGGATCATGACCTGACTCACAGTTGATTCCTGCCAGATATTCATAGCCTTCACCGAGCAAAAGATAGATAAATACACCGATAGAACTATGCTCTCGCATCTCCATGTCGTACGCCCGAGAGAATGGGCCGGAGAGATTCTCCAGGTTCGCATTGTAATATAGCGCAATGTTATTCCACAGCCCGTGTTCAATCCGGTGTCCAATTTCAACTAAACGTTGAGTGAGTCCATACTTTCGATACATGCCAAGCACGGAGAGATCCACCCCGTAATACGTTGTTGTATTGAATTCAGCGAATGTACCGTCGAACTGCTCAAACTCCTTCATGAATCCCTCTGCCTGTTCATCCGAATGCTGAATCCATTCTGTTCGGTTCAAGCGATGGCCGTAGTAGTGGGTGATGAAAATATGCATTAACTCAATATTGGTGTTCATGGGGATTACGTCGGATA
Organism: Paenibacillus sp. CB74; assembly: GCF_055687625.1. Lineage (NCBI taxonomy): Bacteria > Bacillati > Bacillota > Bacilli > Caryophanales > Paenibacillaceae > Paenibacillus > Paenibacillus sp. CB74. Next base: position 2,438,159 of record NZ_CM146009.1, read on the forward strand.
ACCTTCGTTCTATGGACCCTTGAACAGCCAATGCCATGGCATGGTCCATCCGTTTCATGAGTGTATCTGGCATAAGTTCAGAGAATTCGGCAGTTACGACCACACAGACACAAGCGATAAACTCGCGCCAGTTGGGATCATAACTGATCCAGACCGGTGGCAGTACCTGATTCACTGCCGAATGAAACAGACGTTTCAGTTGTTTGGGATCTGCCGTCTCTGTGAGTAGAGAGCCATCTTCCCGTAGTTTATGGATAAACTGCGCAGACACCTTCTCAAAGGTGCGTTCCAGGAAATAGGCTGTGCCTGGCGCAAAAGATTTCCAAGCATAGTGACCCGCTGGTGGATGCACATCATTAGGTCGGGTCGCGAAGGTTCCGTGATAGATCTCATCCGGAGCGTCATATTGAACATCGAGCACCTTGTGGAACACTCGTATCGCGCGTTCCACATCACCAGGTTCATTTCTAATCAACAACCCCAGCGCATAATGTGCACTGGCTCGTGTGCTGTGCTGCGATGAATCCTCTTCTTCGAAACTGCGAAGCAGATCCAATTCCTTGTCATAGAAGCTATCCATCATCAACATGGACTGATTCACTAGATACTGCTGTTCTTTTGACATCTTCTCTACCATTCGTTGTGTCATGTCATGGACCTCCCGAGACTATTAACCTTTTACAGCACCTACCATTACGCCACTGATAAAGTACCGCTGCAACCATGGATACACCAGCAGGATCGGTAATGTTGAGAATATAACGCTGGCTGCTTTCAGACTCTCAGGCAAGACCTGAACGGCACCAATGCCTTCGTTCTGCATCAGTTCTGTAATCTGGTTTTGCTGAATCATCTGATACAATTTCAATTGTAACGGGTATAACTCAGGCTTGGTAATATACATGAGTGCATCCTGGAAACCATTCCAGCGTCCTACCGCGTAGAATAGGCTCAGTGTTGCCATAACCGGAAGGGATAGTGGCAAGATAATGCGCATCAGTGTTCCGAAGTGGCTGCTTCCATCAATGCCCGCCGCTTCTTCCAGACTTTCGGGAATACCTCGGAAGAAGGTAATGAGAATGATCATATAGAACGGACTAATTAATCCAGGCAGAATAAGCCCCCATGTGCTGTCGAGCAGATGAAGATTTTTGATCAGAATGTACTCGGGAATAATCCCCCCACTGAAGAACATCGTCACCACAATGACAAGCATGAACCACTTGCGTCCCTTCAGGTTACTCTTCGCCAGCGGGTATGCCGCTGCAATGGTCATCGCCATGCTTAGCACCGTACTAAGGACGGTCAGCCAAATGGTATAGATGAGGGAACGAATCATCGATCCATCTGCAAACACTTTGCTATACGCTTCAAAGGACAACTCTTTGGGGAAAAAGGAAACTTCACCTGAACCGATCGCTCGGTTCGAGCTGAGCGAGATCGCAATAATATGAATGAATGGTGCAAGACACAGCACCATCGTAATGATAATAAGAATGACGTTTACCGTGTTGAATATTCGATTCGCCGTGTTTTCAGACATCCCACTCACTCCTTACAGATCATATGTGAATCAAATCCACTACATAATGCTCTCATCGGTTAATTTCTTGGACGTATAGTTTGCTCCGAGTATGAAGACAAGTCCAACTAAGGCCTGGAACAAACCTACAGCTGTTGCAAGCGTGACCTGACCAGATTGTAAACCGACACGATAGACAAACGTGCTGAGCACATCCGAGTATTCACGTACAGCCACATTTCCGATAATAAACGGTCGGTCGAAGCCGATGGAGATCATGTTGCCGACATTGATGATCAATAAGGTAACAATCGTCGTTTTGATGCCGGGCAAGGATATGTGCCAGATTCTGCGCAGCCGACTTGCTCCATCCACTTCTGCCGCTTCATACAGTTCCCGGTTAATGCCTGTCAGGGATGCCAGATACAGAATCGTTCCCCACCCTGCACTCTGCCACACGCCTACCGCAAGATACGTGAAGAGCCAATAGTTTTTGTCTGAAAGGAATGGCAATGGATCAAACCCCATGCTCATCAAGATATTGTTGATGAAACCGGACTGCGTTCCGAAAACCTGAAGCACGATCCCTCCAATAATAACCCATGAGATAAAGTGTGGAATGTAGAGCAACGTCTGTGCCATCTTTTTGAACCAAGCCTTTTTCAGCTCGAATAATAAGATGGCCAGTATAAGCGGCGCCGGGAAGGAAACCAATAAATCCAGCATGTTTAGTACCAACGTGTTGCGTAATGCCGTGTAAAACCCCTGATTTTGAAACACTTCTCTGAATGCATCCAAGCCAATCCACTCACTACCAGAGATCCCTTGGAAGAAGTTAAAATCCTTGAACGCAATCTGCACACCATACATTGGCCCATACTTGAAAATAATGAAGTAGATCATGGGCAGTAGGAGCAACGCATATAGTTGCCAGTTTCTGCGGAAATAGATGCTTGTTTTCATAAACCTTCCCCCCATGTCATTCAGGATTCTTCATCAAGGCGATGTTGCCATCGCCCTAATGAAATCCCTGTTCTTTGTTGTCGTTCACATTAGATGTGTTCTCTACTCTGCTTATTTCATCGCTTTGTAAGCTTCTGTACGTTCATCCAGGATTGCTTGACCACCGCTCGCCATGTAATCCTTCATCATGCTGTCATACGTCGCTTCAAAGTCAGCCGGTTTGGAAATGGTTGTTTTCACGAAGAACTCCATAAACTTGTCTTTCAGGCCGTTACCGTAGCGCGCTTCTGCATCAATCGGTTTGGAGAAGCGTACCGGTTGAATCGTGTCCGTGTTGGAAATGGCTACCGACTTGCGCATATCATCCCGATACTTCGATTCTACCTGTACGACATAAGCCTCTTCATTTTTCTTGTCATCCCCAACGTATTTACCATTGACGATAATGGCAATGTCACCGGAATTATAGATACGACCTGCGATTTCAGGAGAAGCATCATCTTTGATCAGTGGCACACCGTCCACAAGCTCATAGTTCTCATTTTCAACACCAAATTGCAGGTCGAACAAGTTGTTGTCTGAAGCCATCCAATCCAGGTACTTCATCGCTGCTTCCGCATTTTTGCTTGATTTTGGAATCATGACATACATCGCATTGGGAGCATATGCTGGTTTGGCGAATTTGCCTTCGGAGTTTTTGAATGCATCAATCGGTGTGATCACTGCACCTGGTTGATTGGTTTGCAGGTTTTTGTACGTACCGGAGATGTAAATCTCCCCTGCATCCTCGGTGTAAAATCCAACTTTGCCGTTGGATACATCTTCCCACAGCTTTTTCTTATCTTTGTCGAGTCCAAAGTCCTTGCTCATCAAACCTTCATTATAAAGTGTGTTCATATATTTCAAGGCGTCCTTGAAACCCGGCAACAACGTTGGATAGTCATTGGAACCCAGTTGTTGTGTTAATGTATATTTTTGTTCTTCCGTCAGCGGTTCAATGAATGACCAGATCAGAGGTTCATATTGAGCCGAAGCAATGGACATCCCCATTGGGATAAGTCCTGTGCCCACCTTACCCGGATCTTTTTCCTTAAAGGCCTTCAATGTGGTATGCAGCTCCTCAGCTGTCTCAGGTGAAGGCAATCCGAGTGCGTCCAGCCAATCCTGACGAACATAGGATGCGTATTTGCCAAGTACAAGACGTTTACCCGGAACCGCGAACTGTTGCCCATCGTATTGACCGTAGGCCAGCGTTTCATCACCCAGGAACTTCTTCAGGTTAGGGCCGCTTTGATTGAGCAGATCGGTAAGTTCAGTCAGACCTCCTTGCTCTGCATATCGGTTGAATGTTCCTGAGTCGTAGGTAAATACGATATCAGGTACTTCAGAGCCACTCGCCATCAGAACGTTAAGCTTCTGTACTTCCTCCGAGCGAGGTACCGGAACAAACTGAACATCGATGTTGTTTGGATCACCAAACTTCTCTTGAATGAAGCGAGTCAGATAACTGTCTGAAATGGTGTAGCCCGCCGGCGTATTTCCCCGGTCGAAGATTTCTACTTTCAAAGTCGTTTTTTCCCCCGAACCTGATTCTCCGGATGAAGATGCAGATTCGCTTCCTGATGAACATGCGGATAATAATAGAGTGAATGCTGTTACCACTGCGAGGATTGAACTTGCCTTGCCTGCCTTACGTCTTTGAAATAATCTCATTTGACCTTTCCCCTTTCGCACACACTCTGATATGGATTCACATGATTGCCACTCCACTTGGTTCGTGCATTTCGTTGCACCTGTGAATGTCACTAATCATTACATACGAATTCGACATTAGACAATAAACTATTTTCAAAATGCAAAAATGACGTTTTTTTAGTTAAAAACCGCGATATATAAACATATTTCCTGACAATATACAATTTTCACGCCTTATATGTAAACTATGATAACACAATATGTTGCATTTCATTGGATTCTCATACGCTATCTGGCATCGCCCAGCTTGCAATAATCCTTTTTCCAATGAATCTTTCTTCAAAAGAAAGAAAAAGAGACCACATCTTATGTGATCTCCTTGTTTAACAACACTTGTAGAACGATTGAACTCACTAATTCCTCGGCGGAAGATTAAACTTCACTTGACCAAACAACGTATCGATGGCATTTCCCGCAAATTGATCAATAACATGTTCGTTGCTCGTGTCCGTATGTTCCAATATCAATACATTATACTTCTCATCATAATGCATTCCGCCCAAAATAAATCGTACTGGAATGTTCTGAGCCGCCCCTGCCTTCGAAATGGCCTGAATAAGTTCGGATTCATGCCTTTGTTGACTTGTTGTGTAGGTACCAACAGGCAGCGTTATCGTGTATGACGAGTTATCTACATTAAATGTAAATGTGTTATTGCTTGCTGTGATGGTAACCCGTTTACTGATATCTACCGATCCCCACACTTGCTGTCCGTATTTGTACATCTATGCAACTCCTGCCCTATAAATTAATGAATTGTCATATTGCTTAGTATAGGACACTCGTAAAATTCCTTAACGCACCAGCTACACTGGCCCAAGATCGTGGTTGAGCATCCAAAAAATCTCCTGCAGAGGGCGATAAGGTACGAACCCTATTCCCTCATACAGGAGATTTCATAGATATTTCTAAGATTAATCGATTTCACCCGCTAACGTGTGTTCTAACACGACCAATATCATTATTGATCCCCTTGTTTTCCACTCTGCTTGCGGTAGTCCCCCGGTGTCACACCCATAATCCGTTTAAATACTCGGCCGAAAGAGATGGCGTTAGCATAACCTACTTGCAGCGCAATATCCTGAACTGCCATATCGGATGCAGACAACAAACGGCAGGCCTTTTCGACCCTCAGTTTCACCAGAAAATCAACAAACTTCATCTCAAACTCTTCCTTGAACAAATAACTCGCATATTTGCCCGAAATCTGGAACCGATCGCTTAGATGTTTTAGGGACAGATCCGGATCATCAAAATGTTCTTCAATATAAATCCGCAGCTCGTTAATCATTGCGCGATGACTTTTCGTTTCATTCACAGACACATAATTGCGATAGACCTCTTTCAACCATTCCTGCAAAATGTCCTGAATTCCCTCCAGTGTCTCTACCTGTTGGATATCACTGCGAAGACGTGTCAGAATTTCCTCGGCAAATTGGCTCTGTAACCGCTCAGACAGCTCTCCGAATTCACGGGACAACATCTGAATTAACGCCTGCAGTAACATGCGAATATCGTTATCCGTAATCTGATCTTCGCTGAACGCAACAAACATCTGATCCAGTTGTGTCCGCCAGCCATCACCAGTAAGCCTGAATTCACGGACAAAGTCCGCGAGCATCTGCAAGTACTTATACGATTGCAGCTCAATACGATCCGGCAGTTGCTCACTGAGAACGATCGCATCTTTACCAAGGGTAAGTCTATGCTGCAACCCCGCATCGGCACTCGCATAGGATCGAGTAATCTCCTCCCAGCCCGATACGGTTCGTCCAATCCCGAAGGTAAACCGGAGGCGGAAGTTTTCCGCAATCCACATATGCATCTGCTTAGCCAGATCCATAAGCAATTCACGGTCCAGTCCTTCCTGCTCATCCGATGCAATCACCACAATAAGCCTTCGGTTCCCAAACCATTCAGCCCAACCGCCGAATTGGGTCTCGTTCTGCACAAGTTCTTCCACCACATTCATAAGCGCAATCTTCAGAATATTCTGATTGGTCGAGAGGTCGTCACCATTCATCTCCGCAATCAGGACAGCCACACTCTTCGGTTCCATGAAACGTTCCTCTAGCGGTTGCAGATGGCGAAGTCGCTGACGGAACGAATCCATGCGTTCCCCTTCCATCAGATCAACAAGTAATTGTCTGCGATGAATCAGCAAGTTTTCATGATGCTGTTTCTCATAATCAACCGTCTGAGCAATCAGATGTTCCAGCGCACGGTCGATGAGAGCCAATTCATCCTTGACGGATGGAGCTGCTTCATCCTCCTCGGCACGTGGCTGTAACGCCTGAATTCGATTCATGATGAGCTGGATGGGCCGCGTATTTCTACGCGTAATGTAGATCAGTCCCGCCACCGCGCCAACAATCGTTAATAATCCAATGCCAATCCACACATAAGAGACAAGCGATACCCATGAATACAGTTGTCCGGATTGAATGCCGCTCTCGAAGACGAGACCAAGCTTGTCGGAAGACACATGATTAAGGATTTCACCTGCTGAAGGGTCCATTTGATGCGCTGTATAGATCAGATTGTCGCTCTTGTCCCGTACCTGAAGAACGGATAACTTTTCATTCGTCATGTTATCAATCTGCCGTTCGACTGCATACATGCGGATTGTTATGACGAGCAGACCTTCTCCGCCCCACGGTAAAGGAAGCCACTTATTCATGCTAATCACCTGTGAAGGTACGTCAAAAGAACGTTCCTTGTATTCACGTGGCAGGTTCCAACCGAGGTTCTCCCGATCTTTCAAAGCTTGTTCAATATAGGCACGATCTTCGAAATCTTCCAAGCGCATCATGCCTCTCGGCGTAAGGATCTGGGAATCTGACATGCGATAGAGATAAATGGATTGAATCATATCCTGCTGATCCAACATACGTCCCAGTCCACTTGCCGCATCATAGATGAACTGACTCGACAATTGTCCCTGTCCGGCCTCCAAAAAACGACTGTATGTCTTGTTCGCACCAATGTCTTCAAGCAACCGGAGTTCGATATCGCTTAGCGAGCGTTCCAGTGTATCCACGATATAACGGGTGGAGATCATGTCTGCTTTTTGCGTTTCGTTACGTGAGAGTTCGTTGACAATCAGGAAGGAGAGAAAGATCAGAATGGAAATCGTAAGCAGAAAAATAGGAAAATAGGAATACAGCAACTTGGTGTGCCAATTCCGCTTCAGATTTACTCTCATAGGCTCCAACTCCTTCCATCGCTATTCTAATGAGTATGATCTTCTTTCATCTTTGGCCTGCCTGCTGACGATATACAGAATCACCGATCCTAATGCTGCACTAATCGTACAAGCCAGATACATCAGTGATGGACCGCCGGAATCGAGCAAATATCCATTAAGCATATTACCAACAATTCCGCCCAGGCCGGCAAACACCATGTTAAATAAACTTTGTCCCGTGGCCTGCATTTCCCGTCCCGTAACCGAAGCCACATATTCCACTGCTGCGATATAGAAGAATCCGAAGGACAACCCATGCAGTACCTGAACGCCAATCATTACCTCAGGCGTTGGCCATAGCCATTGTATTCCCCAACGTAACATATACGCACCGGCTGCAAGCAACATCGTGCGTTCATGCCCCCATTTTCGGAGTACGAATGCCGCTGCCAACATGGATGGAACATTGGTGATTGATGCAAGCAATAGCGCTGTACCTGTCATCTTCACAGAACCGCCAGCCATCTGAAATGAAATAACAAAAAAGGAGTTAAACGCAGTGAGCGTTTGGTTAACCAGGAAACAACCTGTTAGAAATAGAAGGAATGTCCGGTTTCGGAGCAATCTTGCCAAACCTACGGAGAAGGTTACCGAGGACGAGGATATGCTCGTCTGCCGGGGGAGTGTGCTTGCCAGTATGGCGCTTAGAACGTTAAACATCAGAAACGGCAGCCATAACATGTGAATGGAAAACTGAGAGAGATACATCCCTGCTGCAAATCCTCCAACTCCGGTTCCTATGCTCCCGAAGAGTCGGATCATGCCATATGAGGTGTTGGCTGCTCTCGCGGCGGTAACCGCATAGGAGTCAGCCACAGGTATTTGTGTCACTTGGAATATAGTGCATAAAGTATAAATCAATATTAATATAATGTACACTTGAATATTGTAGAAGTACGCTAACGATGCAGGAACGAGCAGGCTAATTATCAGTACAAACCGTGTCTTTTTGAATTTATCTACCAGAATTCCCCATATAGGTTGAAGAATAATAGATACAAGTGTGCCAAACGCCATGATAAATCCGGTTTCTTTACTGGAAAAACCTTGTGCAACCAAAATGGGATTGATGTACGGGTTAAACATCCCCCCGGCAAGTCCCATAAACAGATACAGGCCCTGTAATTTGAGCAAAACACGTCTTGCATCAGTAGAATCGGCTTTTATTTTCTCTGTGTAAGCCTTCATATGTCTATTTCTCATCCGGATCTCCATCCTTTAATTCTATAGTAGCTTCACCTATCTCTAATGGTATGTCCGTGCCAGACTCGACCTGATTACAGCCAATGCCCCGATTGCTCCTGCTCTATTACCAAGTTCAGCTACAGCTAAACGTGCAGGCAGAACGGTATAACGCTCGAGACGTGTACGCACTTCATTTAGATAATAGGATGGGTTGGATGCTGCCACACCTCCACCGATTACAATCATGGAAGGATTAAGTAAAGCCGTAATATTCGCCAGACCTCTAGCCATATAACGCATAGGCAGTTCAAGAATCTCAAGTGCAGCAACATCATCTGATTCGGCTGCCTTGAATACATGTCTGGCTTCAATCTGCTGCACTTCACCTCCTGCCAGACTCATGACCAGAGATAAGGCACTTCCCTTACCCTCTTTAAAATAACGTCTTGCTTGTTCAGTAATTCCCGTACCTGAAGTCGCTTGCTCAAATACACCAAAGGAATCCGCATCCGCAACATAACCCGTATGAAGTCCTTCATCTCCTGCAATGAAATGCCCAATCTCACCTGCTGCTCCATTTTGTCCGCTGTAGAGTTGCCCATTCAGGATAAGAGCAGCTCCAATACCTGTTCCAACCGTGACCATTACACAATGTTGATGTCCCTGTGCTGCCCCTTGATCATATTCTCCCATTGCAGCCATATTCACATCATTATCCAACATGATGTTTCCGCTGTAATACTTCGCAATCACAGGGCGAATATCTTGCTCAGGCCACTGAAAAGCCGGAGCACTTCGCAGTACTCCCTCATCTTGCAGAATGACACCAGGGAATCCCAAGCCTGCACCAGAAAGTTGATCCAGACGGCATCCAACCTCGCGGCAGAAGGTGTCCAGTTCAGCGAATAACCATCGGAAGAACTCATCCGGCTGATCACTGACACGCGTAGGCAAGATACGTTCATGAACTTTGCTTCCAGCCTGTCGTGATGACAAAAGCATCAATGTTTTGGTGCCTCCAATATCAATACCTGCAATCCAACCGGATAGATCACCTCCAACCGTACCATCCTGATTAGACGAATAATCATTACTTACGTTTTTCAAGAATTCTGTCATCCCGTTTCCCTCCTCAGATATTGTGTATCCAATCTTTTATTCCAACGCTTCCTGCTGAAGGTTCAGCATCGTTTGTTTTATGGCCACCTGCACTGCGCCAGTGACAACAGCCTGCTCACCAAGCTTGGAGCAGATTAGCTGTGGTTGCACCGGGAATTGCTCAGATATGACCTGTCTCAGTAAAGGCAATAATACATCGCCATTTCCTCCTACGCCCCCGCCAAGCACAATAAGATCTGGAGCAAGCACAACGCTAATATGACGCAGAGCTGAAGCAATCATCTGGCTGTATTGTTGTAAAATATCCAAGGCATCTATTTCTCCATTGCGTGCGGCTTCAAATAACTTCTCGGGAGTCAAGTGTCTGTGAAGATCATCTGCAACTGCAACTACATTTACATCCGCACCCGAATCAGCAACTTGCAATAGTTCATCATGCGGATTAAGGTGACGTTTCGCCAACTGCATCAGACCATCGGCTGACAGCACTTCCTCCAGACGACGGCCATCCTCCATCAACATCTCTGCGATCTCTCCGGTTAACCCACCAAGACCTCGTAGCAGTTGGCCATGTACCATAATGCCAGCGCCCGTCCCTGTACCGATGGAGAAAAAAACAAACAAGTTACAACCTGCTGCTGCACCACTTCGATACTCCCCAAGCGCCGCAAGATTCACATCATTTTCCAGAATCACTTCACAGGGAAAAGCGCCTGACAACGACTCTAGAGAGAATGCTTGTTCCAGACCAACTAACGGGTCCACAATACGATGGATACGTCCCGAATCAGGCAAGACTACGCCCGGTATACCGAACCCGATGCACTGAATCTGATCCCAGTTCAGATGATTCTCATCAAGCAATTCATTCAGATGGCCTCGAAGAAGCTCCAGCATCGTCGCTTCCGCTCGCTCCTGACCTTCTTGGACAACCATGGGATGTGTTCGATAGGCAATGATTTCTCCAGTCAGATCGGATAATGCGATCCGAATACGTGTTGCGCCGATATCTATACCACAGACATAATAAGCCGTTTCATTGAAACGGATGAGGGTTGCTTTGCGACCCTGAGCATTGTCAGCTCTCCCCATTTCCTTCACCAGATTACGGTCAATCAGATGTTCTACAGCCAACGACACCGTTGGTTTACTAAGTCCGGTCTGACGGCTGATATCCGCTCTAGACATGGTTCCCTGAGTTATCAGGGCATCCATAATGAGGTTTTCATTCAGATTACGGATATATTGCGGTGTGCCAGCCATGCAATCGCCTCCTTTAATAGTTAGTTAAGTTTATTAACAAATTAATTAAATTTAATATATCATCGTGATTGATAGGTGTACAGCTTTTTGTCATTGTATTCTTTTAATAGAAAGAACCACGCCTTCACTAGTAACACAAAAGCCTAATAAAGGAATTATTATACAATAATAGACGTTTATACATTACCGATACATTGCCCTGTTCATACAATACCTTATCACAATCAGGGAGGGTTCAATATGTACAGAAAGCATAAAGGATGTCACCCAAAACCAAAGTGTTTTTACAAAAAAATTACGAAAACTTGTGTTACTAAAATTAAATATGTCCCTACAAAATGTAAAAAACACTGTCATGTCACTGTTGAATACTGTGGAGTCAAAAAAAGAAGACATTATTAATATTCTTTTGCCCTTCTCTATGAGAAGGGTTCTTTCTTTTTGAACTAGATTAATACCCGGTTCAATCCTATCAAAAAAGTTGCGGTGATATTTCACCGCAACTCCCTTCTTTCATATATACCTAATGCATATATACCTATTACTTAAGTTTTGGAAAGTTCGATAAATCCTTCCCCGAATACATCACGCACGTCATGAATGGTGATAAAAGCAATCTCATCTTCCGCTCGTACAATCTTCTTCAGCATGGAAACTTCCTGCTTGCTAATGACAATGTAGAGGATCTCTTTCTTATTTTTCGTGTAATACCCATGTCCGGATAACACGGTTACACCACGGTCCATCTTCTCAATCACTTGCTTCGCAATCTCATCCTGTTTGGAAGAGATAATCATAACCGCCTTTTTCGGATTGAGTCCTTCAATAATGAACTCCATCGTTTTGGTACCCACGAACAGCAAGACAATCGTACACATCAGACCTTGCGGCCCTATAATGAAGAAAGATGAGAATGCCACAATCAGATCAAAGAATAATAATCCATAACTGATGTTCCAATCCAAATATTTATTGGCAAGCCGTGCCAAGATAACGGTTCCGGCTGTTGTTCCCCCTACTCTAACAATCAAGCCGATCCCAAGACCGGCAAACAATCCACCAAATATCGTATTAATCCACAGCTCATGCGAGTCAATGGTCCAGCTCTCTGTCAGATGCAGGAACAATGAATTGAACACAACCGCAATAATCGTATACACCGTAGTCGTTTTATCTAGAAACCGGTATCCCACAATTAACAAAATACCGTTCAGGATCAGGTTCATCAGTCCTGGTGACCATTCAAACAGGTAATACAAAATAATCGTTATACCCGTTACCCCGCCTTCAGCCAAATCGTTCGGGATGACGAACAGGTTCACCGCCAGCGCAAACAGAAATGCACCTGCCATAATAAATAGAATATCCGTAATTCGTTTCTTCATTAAGCATTCCATCCAATCCATCAGAAATCAACCTAATCGACCCGTCTCATAAGTTGTCATAATCACTCAAAGATAGATTTTACCATGCTCACAACAAAAATTGTATACATAATACAAATTGTTGCGTGATTTGTGCAAAGGAATTTGTAAAACGTCCTCTTTTAGACTTCCGCCAAGCCTTTCAGCATCATACACCCATGACAAATGTCATGGTCCATCATTGATATTCATCATTACAGAGGGCTGACGTTTATGACTTACTGTCATGATCCGATTGTTTTACAATGATAAAAACGCTTCCTAGAGGAAAGTCTTACCGGGAAACGTCAAGTTGTAGCTGATACAGTTATAACGATTGAAGGAGGACACACGTCAATGAGTAGAAATAAAGAAATGGCGCTAAAAAAAGAAGTCACCCCTTACGAAAAAAATGATCTCAGATTAAGTATCCGACAGTTAATCAATACATTGCTTCCGCTCTTCCTGCTATGGGCTGCGGCTTACTTTAGCTTATCAGTATCCTACTGGCTGACCTTCCCGATTGCCTTGGTGGCATCCGGATTTGTACTACGGACATTCATTATCTTCCATGACTGCTGTCATGGTTCATTCTTCAAGAGCAAACGTGCCAATGATATTCTCGGTACCATTACTGGTGTATTAACAGTGACACCCTATCAGCAGTGGAAAAATGAGCACTCTATCCATCACGCGACAAGCAGTAATCTTGACAAACGCGGCGTTGGTGATATCTGGGTTATGACCGTTGACGAATACAAAGAAGCTTCTCCTTGGGGACGCCTCTTCTATCGGATTTATCGTAATCCGTTCGTATTGTTCTGTATCGGACCTATCTACGTGTTTCTGTTGGCTTACCGTTTCAACCGCAAAGGTGCAAGACGTAAAGAACGCATCAATACACATCTGACTACAGTATTAATCGTAGCCCTCTATGCATTCATGTGCTGGTTAGTCGGATGGCAGGCTTTTGTAATGGTGCAGGCACCTATATTCTTCTTCTCCGGTTTCTTTGGGATCTGGCTGTTCTACGTGCAGCATCAGTTTGAAGAGACGTATTTTGAACACGAAGATGAATGGAGTTATGTAAAAGCCGCTGTCGAAGGTAGTTCTTATTACAAATTGCCAAAATTATTGCAATGGATCAGTGGCAATATTGGGTTTCACCATGTGCATCACTTGAGCCCGCGTGTACCTAACTATTTCTTGGAAGAAGCACATAATGCAACACCACCCTTGCAAAAGGCAACTACCATTACACTGCGTTCAAGTTTGGTTGCCCTGCGCTTCCGTCTGTGGGATGAAGATTCTAAACAGTTCATTAGCTTTAGACAGCTCAAACATCTATCCCGCAAACCTTACGTTCAACCAACTATCCGTGTAACGAATCCAGCGGGTCTGACAGAGAAGCCTTAACTCTGTCGGATTCGTTTTCTTGTGTTCAAGCCATAGTCATGCTACAGTCATGCTACGGTTGAGTACAAGTGCAAGGAGGAGAATCATATTCAGAAGTGGATGCAGATTTTTTATAAAAATACAGGGTTAAATCCTTATGTATGGCTTGTCTTTTTCATCCTGCCCTTCTATTACATTTCACAATATTCCAAATTATGGACGATGGTAACCGGCATTGTAATCATTCTCGTTTTCTTCGTATGTTATCTGCTCGCCTTCATCACCAAGGGCTGGCAGGTATACATGTGGATTGGATTGCTCATTGCCATATCCATTACGATGACAATCGCCTATGATTATGCCTACTTTTCATTGTTTCTTGCTTTTTTTATTGGGAATATTAAAAATAAAGCTGGTTTCTTCACCCTCTATTCGGTAAACCTGGGAGCCAGTTTCCTAACCATTAATTATGGTTTTATCAATCAGAGTTCATTGCTCGTGAGTCAGTTCCCGTTTGTATTCATCAGTTTAATGGCCTCCATCCTGCTTCCAATCAGTACGTATAATAAAAATAAGACTGAACAATTGGAAGGCCAATTGGAGAATGCGAACAAGCGACTTGACGATCTCGTGAAAATGGAAGAACGTCAGCGTATCGCTCGTGACCTGCACGATACCCTTGGACAGAAGCTCTCTCTGATCGGTCTAAAAACCGATCTGGCGAAGCGGCTGCTCCGTAATAATCCCGATCAGGCCGAGATTGAATTGAACGACCTCAGGCAAACGGCAAGTACAGCTTTGAAGGAAGTCCGGGAAATGGTCACCACCATGCGTGGTACACAATTGGTTGATGAACTGTTCCGGGCGGAGCAGATTCTGAAGGCCGCTTCAATTGAATTTATACTGGATGGCAATCCGAAGCTACAAGACACGTCTCAATTGAATGAAAATGTGCTTGGCATGTGCTTGAAAGAAGCGGTCACCAACGTGGTCAAACATAGTCAGGCAACAGCATGTACCATCGTCATTGAGGAAACACCCGCCAATAATGTACTCACAGTACAAGACAACGGCGTCGGAATAGAACGATCACACAGACAAGAGCGGCGCGGAACAGGAATTTTGGGCATGAAAGAACGACTTGAATTTGTAAATGGCTGTTTGGATATTCGATCTGATGCAGACATTCAGGGTACAGAGATAATTATTCATGTTCCCAAACTCGTCCGCAAACCGATAAAGGAGGCAGAATCATGATTAGAATTGTAATCGCGGAAGATCAGCGCATGATGCTCGGTGCCTTGTCTTCCCTTCTCAATCTGGAGGAAGATATGGAAGTCGTCGGACGTGCCAGCAACGGCCAGGAAGCCCTTACCCTTGTACAGGAGCTTGCACCAGACATCTGTCTGATGGATATAGAAATGCCCGTGAAAAGCGGCCTCGAAGCCGCAGAAGAACTCAAAGGAATGAGCTGTAAGGTCATTATCCTAACCACTTTTGCCCGGACCGGATATTTCGAACGCGCCTTAAAGGGTGGTGTCCGTGGTTACCTGCTTAAGGACAGTCCAATTGAAGAACTTGCTGAGGCGATCCGCCAAGTTATGAATGGCAGACGTATCTTCGCTCCCGACTTGGTAGACGAAGCTTATGTAGAAGAAAATCCTCTGACAGAGCGCGAAAATGCCGTACTAGGCCTCATGGCCGATGGCAAAAACACCAAGGAAATCGCCGGGCATCTATTCATCACAACGGGTACGGTGCGTAACTATATTTCCATTATTCTCAACAAGTTAAATGCCAGTAACCGCATTGAGGCCATCACTCGCTCTAAGGAAAAAGGGTGGTTCAAATGAAAGTACCGCTTTAACCCATTGAAACAAAAATAAGTATGTACCCCGACTGCATAAGCCGCAATAATTTTTCACACGTTGCCATAACATGCTACAACTAAAAGAGCTTGGCCCAGAAACCAATCTGGACCAAGCTCTTTTAGTTTATTACAACCATCCAATACGCGTCTCTTCTACAACTCAGAATATCCATTAAATCCTTAAGATTTCACAGATACAGTCATGCCAAGAGCCTCCAGTGGTACTTGATCAGTCTTAAGCTGATGAATTTTATGACCGTCCTGCCATGAGACCGTTACATGAACAGACTTTCCACCACTTGGATATTCAACCTTGATATACCCTTTATCTTTGGGTACAGGCAATGTATGTGATTCCAGGTACTCCACCATTTTCTTCGCTATGCCGGGGTTATTCATTTCATCTTCGGAGACGGAACGAATTTGCAGCGTCCATCTGCCTTCTTGCCAAGTCAGATATTGACTGCCTGCGGCACCTTCAGCCATGCCTTTGATGCCATGTCCCAGATCCACAGCCATATCTGCTGGAATATCTTTCAGGTCTGTCTCTGGGAAAATACTTTCCTGCTCAGGGTCCTTATACGTTTTCACTTCATAGGAAGCCAGTAAAGGTACCTTACTGTCGGAAGCCGTTAAAGATGGATCATTAACGGCAACGGATTGCGTGGACGCGTAGAAGTTCACTTTGAATGCATCAGCCGTATTGGACGGTATTGCCGCACCCAAATATGCGCCTTTATCCAAGGGGAACGAAGTGGGTAACGCTGCATCCTCCATCTTCAACTGGTTGCGAACTTGCTTGATCACATCATTCACACCGGATTGACCTGTGGCAGTATGGTTTCCGCCCGACTGCGCTCCTGATGGTTCTACACTATTCACTGTACCCGTGTTCTCTTTGGTTCCTGTTTCATTTTCATTAGAGAAATCAGCACCACCGCTGCCGGTCTCGGTTTGCTCACCCACTGTTGTCGTTGGTGAAGTACTACTCTCTGATGTTGCATTCGAGTCCGGTCCGCCACATCCTGCCAGTGCAAGTAAAACGGCTGTCGTTACCGGAATGGTCATCCATAATGATTGTTTCTTCATGATGTGTACCTCCTTCGTTTTAACCAATCTGTTATCAGGCTCTATCTATCGTCCGATCGAATCGGAAAATTTAAAAAATATTAACGTTTGTCGTTCCAGAAGTTAACCGGCTGCACCTTCTTGCTTAATACTTCAAAACGATACCCTTCTGCCTTCAATGTTTTTAATACTTGCGGTAATACTTTCAGCGTTGCTTCCTGGTCGTGCATCAGCACAACCGGCGTTGTTCCACTCTTTTGTACGGTGTGGATCTGCTTCATTACACTGTTATAGACTTTCTGGTGATCTTGCTTGTACTTCCAGTCTTCCGAATCCACATTCCAATCCCATAGATGGAATCCACCCTGACCCAGCAGCACGTTACGGAATGCCGGTTTGAGATATGGTTTACTACCATATGGCGTCCGAACGAGACTTGTTTTAACTCCAGCAACCTTGTTCAGACTTACATTGGCCTGTTGCATCTCTTTCAAACCGCTATATGCGGATTTATAGAATTTGCTTGGAACATGACTCACACCATGCAGACCCAATCCATGCCCGTCAGCTACAATTCGTTTGGTAGCCTTCTGAAATTTCTCCATCTGAGGACCCAGCATGAAAAACGTAGCCTTCGCATTATACTGATCCAGAATATCCAGTAACTGACCCGTATGAGCGGTTGGCCCATCATCAAAAGTCAGATATATGATTTTGGCATTTGCTTTGCTTGCACGATCCTTCGATGAAGCGGATTGGGCAGATACCGACTGCGGCAATAAAAGTGGAATGATTAGTAAAATAGCAAGTGTGACCATGATAGATTTGCGAATATGTAACATCATTAAAAAATCTCCCTTGTGTGTTATATTTCCCCGGGTGTCCATGTTGTTCTACCTTCATCCCTTGGCGATAATCTTAATACTATCAAAGGAATAGACTCCTGTTCTCCCTTCAAAGGCTACGGTAGAGTTACACTTTTGTCAGATAAACCTAAAATTTAATACGAATTTGATAGATTTGAGCAAAATAAAGATCCCGTCAGGATAGATCAATTGTGACATATCCTTTATTACCCACATTCAGAATTTTGATAGACTTTTGCTCCAATCCAAGCAAATCAATACAAAAATAAAATAGCTATGCATGCAAAAAAAAGCCTGCACAAGTGCAAGCTTTTTTCGTCTTCTTCAGCATATGGCATCAACCCGTCATCTCTTGCATGGAAACCTAACCCCTAATGCTTTGAGGGTGATTTCCTTACGCCGTATGTAAAAGTCTTTTGTTCTTGGAATCTTCTCGACTCCCTACGTGCATTTATTCAGCGGGAGCAGTGAATGAACGTTTGCCAAATTCGGCATCCAGCATATAGAAGGCATTGCTGTCTTTTTCAATGCGGCGCAGCTTCTGAATAATGTTGTCGAACAAGGCTTCCTCTTCCACTTGCTCATCAATGAACCATTTCAGGAAATACATTGTCGCATGTTCACGTTCGTTCAAGGCGATGTCAGCCAGATTGTAGAATTTTTTCGTGTTCTGCTGTTCATGAGCATAACCATGCTCAAAGACATCCAGCATCGAAGCATATTCATTCTTCGGTTCTGGCAAAGCGGCTAATGTAGCACGGTGTCCACGATCATTCAGGAATTTGTATATTTTCATACCATGGAATCGCTCCTCTTCGGCTTGCACGATGAAGAAGTTCGCAAATCCATCCAGACTCTTGCTGGAACAATAGGCTGCCATAGCCAGATATACATGAGCGGAATAAAACTCGAAATTCATCTGTTCATTTAAAGATGCTGTTAACTCTTGGCTCATTATCCAAACACCTCTTTCTTTCTCTAGGGATGGTTATATTCTAACATAACGCCAGCAGGACTTACACCGATTTTCTACAAAATTCGCCAATGACTGAATGGTTGTCCTCCTATATAATTACATAGTCATTATCAGAATAATTCCAATCTGGAAGGTAGGCTAATACAAGAACATGAACACCTCTTCACAGCTCAAAAAAACAATCGGCATGCCGCAAGCCGTTGCGCTCTATGTAAGTGCAGTACTCGGTTCAGGTGTCCTGATTGTACCCGGACTGGCCGCTGAACTGGCCGGTCCAGCTTCGCTATTGGCTTGGGGCGGCATGGTCCTGCTAATTCTGCCACTCGCTTTATCCATGGGACTATTATCTGCCCGATATCCCGATGCAGGTGGTGTATCCCATTTTGTCACCCTTGCTTTCGGACAACGTGCCGGAACAATCATTGGCTGGTTCTTTTTGATGTCGGTACCCATAGGAGCTCCTGTAGCAGCTCTGACGGGTGCAGGATATATGACGGCAGCATTGGGGTTAGGTGAACATATCAGAATCCTTATTGCCGCCATAATGCTGGCGATTGGATTGATCATTAATATCGTTGGTATGCAAGTTGCTGGTAAAGTACAGATTGGTGTCGTCATCGCTATTGTTACCGTGCTGGTGATGGCCTTTGTACTGGCTCTTCCCAACATGGACTCCATCCATTACACCCCATTCATGCCGCATGGCTGGGTCAGCATCGGTCAAGCCGGAGCGATTCTGTTCTGGTGCTTTATTGGCTGGGAAGCGGTATCCCATCTTTCCGAAGAATTCACTGATCCTCGAAAAGCAGCCATTACAGGTGTGACTATCGCTGCGATTATTGTAGGTGTACTCTACTTCCTGACAGCCCTGGCTACCGTAGGCACGCAAAGTTATCTGCATGGCGGGGCCGATGTGTCCCTCGTATGGATCATTAGTCAACCCCTTGGTATCTGGGGTGCATGGATCGCTGGACTGACTGGCATATTTATCTGTACAGCAACCGTCATTGCCTATGCCGGGGCAGCTTCAAGAGTTGGTTATGCACTCGCGAGACAAGGTGCTGCACCGCGTTGGATGGCTCATCTGTCCAAGCGATTCCACACACCCGTAGCAGCAATTGGATTCCTCGGGATCTGCTTCATTCTGGTGCTAAGTGTCTATGCCAGCGGCATCGTGTCACTTACAACACTGATTCAGCTTCCCAATGCAACCTTTATCCTCACATATCTTGGGGGCTGTGCAGCAGGAATCCGATTATTGAAAGGAAGTCGCACCGGCGTGACCATCAGCTGGATTTCCTTTGTAGCCACAGCGATCGTATTCCCTTTTACCGGATGGGCTGTACTGTACCCGGTTCTTATTGTAATTCTCTATGGCTTGTTCAGCCGCAAACAACCATCCAAGATCTGAACAAAAAAAGCTCTGCCGTGATGGCAGAGCTTCTTTCATTCTTTAGAAATATGCAATTATACCAAGAACGCTTTGGAGATGATAACCAACAGGATGAACAGAACCAGAATGGCACCTACAGAAGTGAAACCTCCGTATCCGTAGCCTCTTGTTTCTCCACCTAATACTTCGCTCATTGACCGTACCTCCTCTGCAACAGGTATGGGTTATCTTATGCAGGAAGTACGACTTTGACAGGGCGGATGCCCTAATTATTCAGATTGCTGTTTTTTTCGTTCAGTATCTGGGAGACTGCACCCGCATGATATCCATGAAAGGCACCTTCGCCGTGAACTCTTCTTCTGTATACTCTACATGCACGAGTCTTGTACGCGAGTCCATTTTGACAATGACGCCTTGCACCTGGTCTTCTTTGCCCCATACGGTCAATAGTACTTCCGAACGTTCACGAAAGGCTTCAACCAGTTGATTTCCCAACTCTTCAAGTTCAAACTCATCCCGTGTAGGTCTTTTTGCTACTTTTGCTTTTGCCAATGTGGCTGCCTCCTCTACTCCGACGTCCCGATTCCACGGGTTGATTGCCGAGTTCATATTCAATTAGTATACCATTCATTTACGTTCGTGTAATGTCATGGCATCCAAGAATCAGCAAAATCCTCAGGCATTTTAACTTTAACCACATTCTCCTTATTCTTCTCCATACTCCACAATGATACTGTACTCATTCGATCGGGATTCGCCTGCCTTTTTTTGTCCATTCCATTCATACGTATACCTAGCGATCAAGGCTCCTTGCAGCGTACCCGTCTTGTCGGATGCCAGCTGCACTACATAGGAGTTGTTCTTCTCCTCTCCAGGCTTAATCTCACCCACATGGAGAACTCTAGGCGTGGAGTATTCCGGAATGTTCCACTGGATCTGACCCGCAGCTTGCCCAAGCCATTTGGAGCCCTCAGGCAAAATGCCTCCCAACTGCACGCGTGCCGTCACATTACCCGTATTCATCACACGTACCTCAAAAGTCACTGTATCTCCCTGCTCGACCAACGTGGGTTTTACTTGAACATAAGCCTGAATGAACGGTGCTTTTAATTCAATCACAGCTTCATTGGATGTAATCATCCGCTGTACTGATCGTGAATCCGGCAAGCGAAAGGTATATATCAGGCTGGCATGATTCACATACTTATAGTCATCAGGTATCGATTCACCTCGTTCTGCAAGTTTCGCTTCGAACTGAATATTCAGATTAGACCGGGCAGTCAATGTCCCCAGATTGAGACCTTTAGCCAGATTAGTTCCGGGACGTTTAACTCCATTCCAGCCCAGACTTCCTTCGACAAATGTCATACCTGTTGGCAATATATCCATGAGGGTTCCGTCTACCGCGTAGCTGCTTGCGTTGGAGACGGTAATATTATATTGCACGGTATCACCCCATGTGGCCGTTACCGGGAGCACCGTTTTCACCACAGAAATTCGGGGCTGTATCACTTCCAAAGTAACCTGATTGGAGTAAACCGTCTCGCGCTGCCCTGCGGAGATATAAGTCAGTACAGCCACACTTGATATTCCGTTCGCATCGCTTCCCCCCACAACCTGAACCCGATATTGTATCCTAACGGAGCTTCCGGGCAAAATCTCTCCAAGTTCTACGCCCGTATCAGGCGTTACTTGTGGCGCAAACATCTCATCTACTATGACACTGGCAGGTATAAAAACAATACCTTGCGGCAAAGCGATCGTTACCTGCGCACCCGTCGCTGCAACAAAACCCGGATTGCTTACGATGACGGTGTACATGATAATATCCCCTGAGAAGGTTTGGTCCCGCTCGGCTTGCAGGCTGACTTCAAGCCTGGACGAGACCATATTCACCTCCACCGTGTTGGATCTCTCCACACCTCTGACTGTTCTGCCTTCAGATGCCACAAATGCATAGTTAACCTCAGCTTGATTGAGCAGCTTTAAGCCAGCCGGTATCCGCAAAATCACGACTTGAAAATGATATCTCAGCGTTGCTCCCGGTGCGATCTCTGCTGCAGGCAGCCCGTTCTCTGGTGATGCCCCCGGTAGTGGAATTGCATCTCGTAATACACTATTAGGAAGAAGGGATGTTTCAGCAGACAATGAATCCACAACATGAACTGTAGCCGTACAATTGCCTGTGTTAACAATCTCGATCATATAAGTCAGGGACTGGCCCAGTGTAGCGATAGCTACATTGCATTGCTTTTTCACTTCCAACCTAGGCCCGACCCATGGAGTAGTAACTGTATTGGAATAAGCCACCTGTTCCAGTTCAGTCGTACCCGAGCTGAATCGAACCAGCGACTGATTCTGAAGCCAGTGGGACAACGGACCTGAGTTAGGACTCATATCACAACGACCTCTACTCGGAATGTAACAGTAACGGAAGCACCAGCAGCAATGGAACCAAGTGTAATTCCTGTATTCGGATTTCCGGTAGGTCTCGCTACACCATCCACGGACACACTCCCCGTCACAAATACCGTTCCTGCCGGTACAGGGTCAACCATGACAACATTATTCACCACTTCAATGCCGCTATTGGTCACAACAACCGTATATGTGATTACATCGCCAACAACTGCATCAATGGCACTTGTGCTTTTGGCAACAACAACATTTGGTGCAGATACAGGGATCACCAGCACGTTGGAAGATACAGTTCCCGTCAACACACGGCCATCCGGAGGACTAAAAGTATAGCTGGCAGTGGCTTGATTGATCAACTGCTGATTCTGAGGCAATGAATCTACCGTAATTTCAAGTGTAACCGTTACGTTCACCGATCCACCTGGGGGTATCGTACCAACCACAATTCCTGATTCCGGGTCAGCTCCTGGCTGTGGAACACCATCAATCAGAACACTGTTAGAGAGCAGTACAGCTCCAGCAGGTATGTTGTCCGTCAAGGTCAAGTTGGCTGCAAGATTCCCACTATTGTTGATGGTGAAAGAATAGATGATGGTGTCACCAATCGTTGCATTTGAGGTACTCGCTGTTTTGCTTAAAGACACTATCGGCTGATAAATAGGTGTTACAACTGTATTCGAATACGTAGCTCCAGAGAAAACACCGGATGTGAAACTTACAGAAGATTGACTGCTCACTTGTGGTGGTGTTGGAAGTGAATTGACCCGAACCGCGTATGAAACGGCTATAGTTGCGCCCGGTGCTAGTGTCCCCAGAGCAATTCCAAGTGCAGGGTTGGCCAAGGCACGTGGGACACCATCCACCAGAACACTGCCTGTCACAAATGTGGTAGCCGGGCTAATCGGATCTGTGATCACAATGTTGTTAACCGGGTCAATCCCGTTATTGCTTACAACCATCTCGTATACAATCGTGTCGCCTACCACAGCGTCAATGACCGCAGTGGTTTTCACAACACTGACATTTGGAGCAGATACTTGAATGTTGAGTGCGTTGGACGTAATTGTGCCTCCAAGTGTCCTTCCATCAGGTAATGTATACACAAATGTCGCAGATGCCTGATTGGTGATGGATTGACTCAAAGGTAATGTCACAATCACAACAGAGAATATAATCGTGGTTGTTGTGGCAACAACCCCCAGGGGAATACCTGAAGCCGGATCAGCACCTGGTGCTGAAGCTCCATTAATAATGACACTATTCGGTACAAGTTCGGTTCCAGCCGGAATGGTATCCGTTAACGTGACGGATGCTCCGTAGTTTCCGGTATTGGTAATGGTAATGCTATAGACCACCGTATCCCCGACAGTTGCTACAGCTTGATCTCCTGTTTTGACAGCAGCCAAAATAGGTTGGTACACCGGCGTTGTAATGGTATTGGAGAATGTGGTGGCAGAGAATGCACCGGATGTAAAACTCACCGTTGACTGGTTGTTCAAAACGGCACTTGCCGGAAGTGATGTCACCTGCACGCTGAATACAACCGTCACCGTCACGCCCGGTGCAATGGAGCCCAGCGTTATTCCGGTTGAAGGGTTCGCACCCGGGCGTAGAACACCGTCAACAGATACACTTCCTGCAGTAAGAAGGGTGCTTGCTGGCACGGCATCTGTAAAAATCACATTGCTTACACTTGCAATTCCGTTATTGGTTACAGCGATGCTGTAAGTGACGGTATCACCGACGGAAACAGCTGTGGATGTGGTGGATTTGACCACTTCCACATCCGGCGCGGAAACGGAGATGGTAAGCACATTGGATAACACGTTGCCTGTAATGTTCCGTCCGTCCGGCAGTGTAAAGGATAACGCAACCGAAGCCTGATTCACGAGTTGCTGTGGAGTTGGCAGTGTATCAATAACTACGGAAAACGTAATTGTAGTTGTAGCTCCGGCAGCTACAGTTCCTACGGGAATACCCGCTGCCGGATTTGCAGCAGGTAGAGGTTGACCGTTCACAATGACACTATTCGGAACAAGAATGGTACCGGCCGGAAGGTTATCCGACAGATTGATCTGGGCACCGTAGTTCCCCTGATTACTCACGGTAATCGTATAGCTGACGGTATCACCGACGGTAGCATTCTGAGTACTTGCTGTCTTCTGTGCCGAAAGAATTGGCTGGAAAACCGGAGTAACCACTGTATTCGAAAATGTCGTACTTGAGAAAGCTCCAGAAGTAAAACTGACCGTCGAACGATTACTCAACTGTCCTCCTGGCGGAATCTCGTTGACCCTGACACTGAACGACACTGTCGCGGATGTCCCAGGTCCCAGTGTAGCAAGTGATATCCCACCTGCCGGATCAGCATTAGGTAGGACTCCCCCATTCACGGTAACACTGCCTGTGTTGAATGTCGCCCCAGCCGGAATTGGATCTGAAAACTGGATATTGCTTACCGGAGCTATCCCGCTATTCGTAACCAGGATGGAATAGCTAACAGTATCGCCCACGGCAGCAGCAGTCGATGTAGTACTTTTGACCACAGCGACATTAGGCGATGATACTGGGAAAGTCAATGTATTGGAAGTGGCTGTACCCGTCAACGTTCTCCCGTCAGGGGGTGTAAATGTAAAGGATGAAGTTGCAAAATTGCTGAGCTGCTGAGGCGATGGAAGTGAATTCACGACTACGGCAAACGTAACCACAGCTGTCGCTCCCGCTGCAACAATACCAACCGGGATACCTGCTCCAGGTGTTGCTCCCGGCTGTGGCACTCCAGAAACCACCACACTGTTGGGAACAATAGTTGTCGCTGCGGGAATGGTATCGGTCAGCGTTACATTGGCTTGCAAATTACCTGTATTGCTCACCGTCACTGTATATACTACCGTATCACCTACAGTTGCATTAACTGTATTCGCTGTTTTGACAAGGGAAATCTGTGGCTGTATGACCGGAGTCTGTGTGGTATTGGACGATGATGAACCCGAAAATGAACCGGATGTGAAACTGACCGTCGACTGATTGTTAATCTGTGAAGGGATCGGCATAGTTATCCTCACCTCAAAAGTTACGGTTACTTCAGCCCCTGGGGCCAATGTACCGATTGGAATGCCGGCGGTCGGATTGGAGAGCGGGAATGAAGTCCCGTTCACAATGACACTTCCGGGTATAAATGGGGTGTTCGAAGGTAGAGGGTTTGTGTATACCACGTTGTTCACTGCCACCGTTCCATTGTTACGAATGACTGATGTATACCTGATGACATCTCCAGATACGGCGTAATCCACGTTGTCACTGTTTACAATGCTTACATTCGGCAGGGATACAGGAATGGTGATTGTGTTTGATGATGCAAAACCTGAAATACTCCTCCCGCTAGGAAGAGCATAGCTATAGGATGCGAGGGCTTGATTGATTAGCTGCCTCGCATCTGGCAGACTTGTGACTGTTGCAAGGAAAGTGACTGTCGCGCTTGCCCCCGATGCCAGTACTCCAAGACTGATGCCGGAGTTCGGACTGATGCCGGGTGCTGGAGAACCATTAATGATGACACTGTTCGTATTGAATATTGCTCCGGCAGGAACCGGATCTGTTAAAGTAACCGTTGCCGCAATATTGCCAGAATTCGTAATCTGGAGGGTGTAATTAAAGGTGTCTCCTACAGTCAGGCTCGTTGTGCTAGCCGATTTCAAGACTTGAACAACAGGTTGAAATACTGGAGTATTTACGGTCACAGATGAGGAAACACCATTAAAACTGCCGGACGTAAAAGCTGTACTTGCCCGGTTGCTGACCGAGCCCGAGGCTGGAACAGAGGTCACTCTTGTCTGATAGGTCACAGTTACATTACTGGAGCTGTTCAACGTTCCCAAAGCAATGCCCGAAACCGGGTTTGCATTTCTTGCAGCCGCCCCATTAATCGTGACACTACCAGATACAAATTCAGAACCGGTAGAAGGCATATCTGATAGAATCAGGTTCTGAACTGCCCCACTGCCGGAATTCGTGGTTACAACTGTATAGGTAAGTACATCTCCTACAGTGGCATCTGTTGTATTGACTGTTTTGGCAATGGATATGTTGGGTGCGGAAGCGGGAATACGAACGATATTGGAAAGTGCGCTTCCTGCCAGATTACGCCCACTCGGGAGCTGGTAGGTGTAATTTCCCGTTCCCTGATTCTCCAATGTTGGCGGTGTCGGGAGTGTCGTAAGTGACGTACGAAACACCACTGTGGCGCTCCCTCCAGGCAGAAGACTCCCCAGCGTGATTCCGGTTAAAGGACTGAGCCCTGGACGCGCGGAACCATTCACGGTTACCGAATCAGGAATGAACGTGAGCCCTGATGGAATCGTATCAGTCACGCTTACTTGTGCTGCAATGTTCCCGCTATTGGACACGAGCAGTGTATACACAAGCTGATCACCCAACGTCGCATTGGTCTCATTCGCCGATTTATTGATCGTAATCACAGGCTGGTATACAGGTGTTGTGATGGAATTGGAGTTAGAGATTCCAGTGAACGCGCCTGAACTATATGATACGACCGCCCGATTGATGAACGAACCCGCAGTAGGCAAAGACTGCACATTGACCTGAAATGTGACAGTTGCCGAGCTTCCTGCTGTTAAGGTACCCAGCGCTATACCACTGGCCGGATTGGCTGCCGTTACATTAACCCCCCTGACTACAACACTTCCGGGGACAAAAGTCAGACCTGTCGGAAGACTATCGGTTAGGACGGCGTTATTTATCGTTTGGATCCCACCATTTGTCGTAACCACAGAATAGGTAAACGTCTCTCCAACAGCAACGTCTGTAACCGTTGCATTCTTCACAACGGATACGTTCGGTAAGGTAACCGGAATCGTCAGTGTGTTTGATGCTAGCGAACCCGTGATGGTTCGCCCGTCAGGGGAAAGGAATGAATAGGAAGCCGTAGCCTGATCCACCAACGTAGGCGGTGTAGGAAGATTCGTGACCGACACTTGAAAGGTTATCGTGGTTAAGCTTCCCGCTACAAGACTGCCCAAATTAACACCAGTAACCGGATTGGCACCTGCGATGACAGTTCCGTTCACGCGGAAACTGCCCGGAACATAGGTACTGCCACTTGGAATATTATCGGTAATCGTCACGTTGGCGCCTACGTTTCCCCCATTCGTTACCTGTAGCGTGTACGTCACCTGATCTCCAACCGTAGCGTTCGTTGTGCTTGCTGATTTCACAATGGACAGGTTCGGTGAATACACAGGTAAAGTAGAATTATTTGACGGAATGACTCCTGTGATAACTGCACCGCCTGCAACGCTTTGAAAAGTAAAAGCTGCATTTGCCGAATTTACCAATTGCAAGATGCTTGCGTCCTGAGCGATTAGTGCACGATAGGTTATAACGACACTACTGGACAGATTTAACGAACCCAGAGGAATACCAGCTGTTACATCAAGTGTTGGACGGGGTATCCCGGCAACCGTGACGCTACCTGGAATGAAGGTAAGCCCTGCAGGCAGTGAATCGGATAACACAACACTGGCCGCACTAGCTGTGCCTGCATTGCTGACGGTAACGGTATAAAGAACACTATCTCCCGCTACTGCTCCGGAGGCAGTCGATGCCTTGGCCACCGTAATTTTGGGTGCGTTGATATCAACTTGTATTGCATTGGCGTTCACAATGTACGCATCGCCTGAAGTCGTTAGCGTAAGCACTGCCGAGGATTGATTGTTAATCAGTCTGGCAGACACATCCACATTGGTGATATCCCAGCCTTGACGACCACCGACAATGTTGGAACCCGGAGCACCATTCGTCTGATTTCGAGTTCCGAAAGTGCCCGTTGTGTTAAGTGCTCCCGTGTCACCGTTGATTTGGGATGCAAAAAAATTCGCAGCCAGATTGTTCGGCCCGGATAAGGCCACTGAAGTCGCAGAGGTCGGCCCGAATAAGGCCTGATCACCTGTTCGATTCGCATCACCTTCCTGGGCACTAAACAGCGCCCTTCCCCCGAGCACACCGGAGAGAGGGGTTGCGAATCCTGTCAGTGTTGTTACTACTGGTGGTGAAGTGGATTGCACAAGTACGCCGCCTGCACGCAAAGACATGTTGCGAAAAGGGAGATTGGGATTCTGATAAATAACGCCAAGCGTCCATCCGGCATGATTGGCTGTAGCATCATTCGTAATCACAATCGTTCCCACGACTGCTCCGGTGATATATGTACCTGCTCCCCCATTTTGCACAAGTGTCGTCACGTTGGCTGAACGTACATAACCCGCGGCATTGTTACCCAGGTCAAACTGGTTGTAAGTCACCGGGTCAGGTGTAACACTGAATGAACCTGCGGGGGTGATGAACGTTACCGGATTGTTGATCGCTGAGCTCAGATTGACCGTTCCGTTGATATAACTTCCGCCCCAGATTAATTCTGCATACAGGACGGTACTACCCGCAGGAAGGACAAGGATAGCAGCGGAACTGTTACTCTGGTACAAGCTTGTGGTTCCCAGGGGGTAGGTGCCGTACTGGACAGTGCTGTTCGTTGTGGTAAAACCTCCAATACTGTCCTGTGTCCCGGGTACCCCTGCTGTTTCCGAACGACTCAGTCCAAGCGTATTACCTGTAAACGTAATCGCTCCCGTAGCGTTGACGGTAGAACGAACGACAAGAGGAATGGATTTCACCTCCCCTTCAGCAAAATAACAATCCTGTGATTCGGAGCCTTTTAACAGTCTATGATGCTCTCACCGAAATTTGTATGTCCCTTTTTCGGAAAGTTTCTGCCTTTCTATGTGATATAATGTAAGCTTAGTTCTCATGCTTAGAATATAATGATTTGCGTTTTGTCCATTGTGATTTATAATCATCATATACGAGAGTCATTCTGTCGTACCATTATGATGCAGTCAGCGGTGATATATGAAAAGGTTCCATACATACAATAGCAGCCACATTCCAACCGAATACGAGTTCAAGCATTCCAAATGGATTCAGAAAATGCTTCATGCCTACTGGGTTGTCATCATTGCACATTTTGCCATTCAGGTTGGCTGTTTCCTGTTTCTGGAGTATGATCGCACACCTCGAGATTTCTTGATGAATGTCCTGTTCTGGCCTACGGCCATCAGCAGTTCTTGCATTTTGTTCGCAAGCTGGGTTGATCGACGCTTCAGTTCCTATTCCTTCTATACCATGTCTATCGCCAGCACCGTTATTGCCTGGACGATTATTCATGTCAATTATGATATTCGGATTATATTAGCCATCTGCCTGTTGCCCATCTTCGCTTCGGTGCTGTTCTTCAATAAAAAAAGAGTCTGGATTGTCTTTCTGATGCAGATGACTGGTTACCTTCTGGTGTTGTTCGATCCGGCCTACCGGTTGTACCTGTCTTCATTTGATATGGTATCCATTCCTGCTTTTCTAATCTTAGGTACATATGTAGCACAGGTTATCGTGACTAGCGGCGTTGAGGTTTTGGACGATCTTCAGGCCAGTATGCTTGCCAAGCAGGACCTTATTGTGCGAAATGCCATTATGACCAAACAGTCCAAAACAGATGGTTTAACCAACCTTTATAATCAAAGCTCATTCAAGGATTATTACGAAAAGGCATTCGAGTATGCCAACAGCGGCATGAGTCTGCATCTGGCTTTGATTGATATTGATGACTTCAAATCCATTAATGATACTTATGGTCATCGGGTTGGAGACATCATTCTGGAGAAGGTGTCCCTGATCATTCAGGAAACCATTACCTCCAGTGATATTGCCGCACGGTACGGGGGCGAAGAGTTCGCCTTATTGATGTTTGAGCAATCTTTCAAGCAGGCCTATGCCTTGGTGGAACAGATTCGTCAGAAGATTGCCCTGATGGGCCATCTGGAACTTGAAGGAGCTCCCATCACGGTAAGTATCGGTCTCAAAAGCTACAGTCCTAATCTAAGCAAAGACAAATTGTTTGAAGAAGTGGATGCCTGTTTGTATGCCGCCAAACGAACAGGTAAAAATAAAACCGTAACATCACTTGAACTGACTTCGCATTCGTAGAGAAAATATAAATAAAAAAAAAGTTGTGCTGTACTCCGGAATCCCGGTTTGTACAACACAACTTTTTTTGGGTTTGCATAGCATCAGCAGGCTGATCCTCTTCATACGTTTAATGTGCTCATTCCGCCCATTCCCAGCGGTGACGATTTTGCTCCAGCCTGGGATGAAGATCACCGGATGACCCATCAATGATGAGACGCAGCTCTTTGATCCAATCCTTGAAAGAGTCAAACGAAGCAAACATATTTGCCATCTCAGTTGTCATATACAAAAAATGAGGAGCGGGATATTCCGCAGTGATATGTCGCAGTGCACTATCCACAGGCGTATATTTCTTTCTCTTGCCCTCAAGCCCCTCCACACGTATACGTGAATTGGGATGCTCCCGCCGCCAATCATGCAGACGGTCTTCTCTTTTGTAATATGCCTGGATTGTATCCTTGCTCATTCGCTTAAATGTACTCTCGTGTAAAGGATACAGCACGAGCTGTAAGAATGAACGAGTATCCATCGTTGCAACGGCACGTTCGAGTTGCTCATCAGTCACACGTTCAAACGAGTCATAAAAAGTCAGTGTCCCTTTATGGCTGGCCGCAGGTGGCTCATAACCGTAAGGTACCGATGTATATTTACCAGACATTTCACCCCTCCTTGTCTATATGATGATCCGCAGTAAGGTGATTGGGATAACCCAGCTCCTGTTATTATACGCTATTGATTCTGCTTCAACTCGGAATAAAATGTCATTCTGTTCTTGCCTGCACGTTTGGACTCATACAATGCTTCATCCGCCATTCGGATAATCTCAGATGGGTTGTTGCTGTTGGTTGGATATTCAGCCCCTCCGATGCTACATCCAATTCGAATTCGCTCGTATTCAATAATAAACGGCTTGTTCAGACTTTGAATGATGGCTTCTGCATAAGCGCAGGCTTCTTCCCTCGGATGACTTCCGACCGACTGAAGTACAATGAGGAATTCATCTCCGCCCAATCGAACCGTTATGCCCTTCTCCTGACCAAGAGAGGACAGACGTTGGGCCACTTTTTGTAAAAGAACATCTCCAACCTGATGTCCAAGTGTATCGTTGACTCGTTTGAATCCATCCAGATCCAGATAGAGAAAAGTCAGCGTGTGATTTTCACTTTCGGTCTCCAGAGACTCCTCCAGATACACTTCAAGGGCAGTACGATTCGGCAGACTTGTTAACTGATCAAAATGTGCCAGATTCTGCATTACAACCAGCTCTGAGTCTTTATTCATCAGAGAGGTCAGCATATCGCGAAGCGAGCGGGACAACACTTCAATCTCCTTAATCCCCTTATTTTCAGGAATCTCAATCTCTTCACCTGCCCGGAGTCGATTGGCCACTCTAGTGAGACGTACAAGCGGGGCAGAGATCAGACGTGAGACAAACCAGCCAATCAGTGCAAACAGCGCAGTAACCGCAAGACCAGCCCACACATTAAACCGCATCAGGTCAAAAACAGATGCAAACGCTGTCGACTTGACTTGACGAATAACCACAGTCCAGCCTAATCCGGGATAATCCAGATGACCCTGGCTGTAGGCAAACCCTGTTACATATTCCTTACCATCAGGCCACTCTTCAATGGACCAACTGCTTTGGTTGCGCTGGGCCTCTTCGACGCCAGGCAATGCCAAAGGTTTACCAATCCATTCCTTTGGCCCCAGCAACACTGTATGTTCCTTTTTGCTTACGATAAAGAACTCAATGTCCTTTTCTTCTCTTTTCAATGGGGAAAGCACGGATTCTTCGACTTCCTTCGCCCATGCCCAGCTTAAATGTGCAGCGAGCACACCCCTAATATGTCCTTTGTTATCCTTCAGTGGAAAACTGATATCGACAAATTGCAACGGCTCTCCCGTTGGATTTGGTAACAGCTTGGCAAGAAGTACTGCGTTATGCACATCTCCAATGAATTTACCCTTGATCCCCTCCTGATACACAGGTCGCTCTGATAAATTTTCTCCAAGCAATATACCATCTGTCGCGGCTAGCACTTTTCCCTTCGGGTTCATGAATCCAACCCATGAGAATGAGGGAAAGCTATCTTGTAGCTGATCCAGCAACATCTGAATCTCATCAGGCTGAAACCCATCTTCTAGCGAAGCCATTTTGCCCAGAAGATCCAGTTCACCGGCGCGCGCGGACATAAACCGATCCAGTTTGTCCGAAGCTTGTGAGGCCGTACCTGTAAGTGAATGACCAATCTCGGTCTCCACAGCAACGAATGATTTTTTGCTAAAAACAGATCCAATCGTCAAGGTAACCAGCAGGGATAACACAGCGAAGATGACAGTAAGCACAGTTCTAATCTTGAATGACATCATTTCCTCCATTACACGGTGAAACCATCTTGCTTTTCAACATTAGTATGCTGCAAAGGGTACACGGGATGTCACCTAATCGTTTTCATATTTATCGGAACTTGTGTGTTTTTTTATTATACAAACCCATACAATAATTACGGAAATCTTCACCGTGTTTCTTCCATTCAAAGAATAGACACGATTCTGTATATACATACTTGGGTTATGAATATAGAGAGCAAGCATATCCCTTTGAGGATTATGCGCCTGTATGTCACAGAGAGAGTAGTCGAAATACTAAACATTGGGGGTGTAATGTTGAGCCTGCTTCATGTTGCTGTTATTCTGCCTTTTGCCGCTGGCATTCTCCTTGCCATGCTGCATCGTTTCTTCCGTAAAATTCATTTGGGATGGCCGGTTCTCATCGTCCCGGCACTATTATTTGTATACTTTGCGAGTCTCATACCCGCTGTGTCACAGCGGGATACCGTATCCGGAAATATTCCATGGATTCCTTCACTGGACATTGGATTTAACCTCTATCTGGACGGTCTGAGCCTCATGCTGACACTGCTAATCACCGGAATCGGTGTCCTCGTTGTTCTCTACTCCATCTTCTACATGGATATGAAAGAGGCGCTAAACCGCTTCTACCTTTATCTGTTGATGTTCATGGGAGCCATGTTGGGCGTGGTGCTGTCTGATAATATGATCGTGCTCTACGGGTTCTGGGAATTGACCAGTATTACGTCTTTCCTGTTGATTGCATTTCATTACAAACGCAAAGCTTCCACTTCAGGAGCACAAAAATCTTTCCTGATTACGGTTTTTGGCGGTTTCGCCATGCTCACCGGATT
The DNA here is from genome assembly GCF_055687625.1 of Paenibacillus sp. CB74. Lineage (NCBI taxonomy): Bacteria > Bacillati > Bacillota > Bacilli > Caryophanales > Paenibacillaceae > Paenibacillus > Paenibacillus sp. CB74. Next base: position 2,471,848 of record NZ_CM146009.1, read on the forward strand.
CATGATGATGTATCTCATTACCGGAACATTCAGTATTCGTGCAACCATTGCAGGATTGGGTCAGTTTCAGGAAAGCGCACTATTCCTGCCCGCACTTGTCTTGATCTTAATTGGTGCTTTCACCAAGTCAGCCCAATTCCCGTTCCATATCTGGTTGCCGGATGCCATGGAAGCTCCGACACCTGTCAGCGCCTATCTGCATTCCGCCACGATGGTCAAGGCAGGACTGTATGTTGTGGCCCGGTTTACACCGATCTTCGGTGGACAGGGGCTCTGGTTCTGGCTTGTTACCGGCGTTGGTCTCCTGACTTTGTGTTATGGATCATTCCTGGCGGTGAAAAAAAACGATCTCAAAGCGATTCTCGCCTATTCGACCATCTCTCAACTTGGTCTGATCATGTCCCTCTTAGGGGTGGGATCTGCTGCTCTCTTCTTCGGATATGGCGAATCCTCTGCGATGTATACCGTGGCAATAACCGCTGCGCTGCTTCACCTTTTTAATCACGCGACCTTCAAGGCCGCTCTGTTCATGGTCGTAGGCATTGTTGATCATGAAACGGGTACACGTGACATCCGAAAGCTCGGTGGACTTGCTTCATTCATGCCAATTACATTCACCGTAGCATTGATCGGATCACTTGCTATGGCGGGTATACCGCCATTCAACGGATTCCTGAGCAAGGAGTTATTCTTCCAGGCGATGGTCGAAGTCACGCATCTGCGAATCTTTGGACTTGGTTCCTGGAGTGTTCTTTTGCCGGTATTGGCTTGGCTTGCAAGTGTGTTTACCCTGATCTATGCGCTGATTATCGTGTTCAAAACATTCCTCGGTCGTAGCCAAAGCGAGATCCCTGCCGAGAAGCTGCACGAAGCGCCCGTTGGTATGCTCATTCCGCCCGTTGTTCTAGGTGTTCTTGTCGTTGTATTCGGACTCTTCCCGAATCTGCTGGCCGGATCACTGATTGAACCGGCCATGGCAGCCGTACTTCCATCCCTCTTAGATGGAACTGAACGCTTCGATGTACATTTTTCCCTGTGGCATGGATGGACTCCGGAACTGATTATGACGATCGGAGTTGTGATTCTCGGAATCACTCTCTACAAGCTGTTGCCACGATGGAGGAATATTTATGAGCATTATCCGCAAGGATTAACCATTAACAATATGTACCATGTTGTACTGGATAATCTTCAGCATTATGCACGCAAATGGACGGAAGCCTATATGAATGGCTCGGTTCGTAATTATTTGGTTTACATTTTCTCATTCACGGTTGCCTTGTTGGTTTATGCCTTCTTCCGTTCAGGTGAAAATATTACCTGGAATCTGCAGGGCAATGCACCTTTCTCATTTTATGAGGTCGTTCTGCTGGTCACACTCATCGGTGCGGCGGTTTCGATTCCTTTTGCCAAAAACAGACTGTCGGCAGTCATTATGACCGGTGCGGTTGGTTACATCGTAACCCTGCTGTTTGTGCTCTTTCGGGCGCCGGATCTGGCCTTGACACAGATGATTGTCGAGACGGTATCCGTTGCATTGTTCCTGCTCTGCTTCTACCATCTGCCTGAATTGAAACGTGGCAAATCAAGCCGTAGTTATCTCACGGTAAATATGATCGTAGCGATTGCAGTCGGCGTTGTGATGACCTTTGTTGCTCTAGCTGCAAGCGGAACAGCATCACTGGACAGCATTTCTACCTTCTTCCTGCAAGAAGCGTATGACTCTGCTGGTGGTAAAAATGTCGTGAACGTGTTATTGGTTGATTTCCGTGGATTCGATACGTTACTGGAGATTATGGTGCTCGGCGTTGCTTCATTATCCATCTACTCCATGATTAATCTGAACCTCGAAGCCAAAGATCTCGGAGCCCGCTTGAAGTTCCGTAAGAAGGACGAAAGTCAGGAGTCTGAACCTGCTCTGGATGATGAAGCGGATAATACGAAAAAGTATGGTAACCGTGAACGGAGCTCATCCTCGTGGGATACTGTACCTTTGCAGAGTAATGATGTATTGCTGCAAACGACCACCAAGGTCGTTGTGTTCATCATTCTGACGTTTGCCATGCACCTGTTCTTCGCAGGACATCACAATCCGGGTGGAGGTTTTATCGGTGGCTTGGTTACAGCGGCAGCGCTCGTATTGATTGCCCTGGCATTCAGTACGGATACGATACGCAAAGCGTTACCCGTTGACTTCCGTGTTCTAACAGGAATCGGATTGGGTATCGCGTTACTGACAGGTGCAGGTTCATTTATATTCGGAGTTCCGTTCCTAAGCCAAACCTTCGGTTATTTCGAACTCCCTTTGCTAGGAGAGACAGAACTCGCCACGGCCATGCTGTTTGATCTTGGCGTGTATCTCGCTGTCCTGGGTGTCACCATGACCATCATTCTACAGATCGGGGAGGATCGCTGATATGGAAATATTGATGTGTGTAGCCGTTGGCATTCTGTTTGCGGTTGCTGTCTTTTTAATCTTGTCGCGGAGCCTACTCCGTATCGTACTTGGCATGTCCATACTAACCCATGGTGTACATCTGCTCTTGATCACCATGTCACGTCTCAAAACCGGGGCACCACCCCTGCTTGGGGAGATGGCCGAGCGCTATGTCGACCCTCTTCCTCAGGCGTTAATACTAACTTCTATTGTAATTAATTTTGGACTCACTGCGTTCTTCTTTGTTCTTTCTTATCGTTCTTATCTGAAATTAAAAACAGACGATATGGAAGAAGTAAGGGGGCGCCCATATGAATAATCTCGTCGTTCTGCCGATTCTGTTGCCTTTAATCACAGGTGTTCTGGCTTTGCTCTTTTTCCGAAAAACAAATATCCAGCGGATCATTAGTGTCATCGGGCTTTTGTTTACAGCAGCGGTCTCAACGATACTTATTACTCGTGTAACTCAAACTGGAGTGCTCACGCTTAATATGGGCGGATGGGCACCTCCCTATGGTATTGTGCTAGTTGCTGACATGGTGTCTGCGTTGCTTGTGGTTGCTGCTTCCATCATTGCGCTGGCTTGTCTGCTGTATGCATTCCGCAGTGTAAACAAGGAGAGAGAAGAACATCACTTCTATCCGTTCTTTCATTTTCTGATCGCGGGAGTTAACGGTTCATTCCTAACCGGAGATTTGTTCAATTTGTTTGTTTGCTTTGAGCTGATGCTGATCTCTTCCTATGCACTGATTGTATTGGGTAGTACGGAAAGGCAGCTTCGTGAAACGATCAAATATGTCTTGATTAACATCGTTTCTTCAGCCCTGTTTGTCGCTTCCATTGGCTTCCTTTACTCCATTACTGGCACACTGAACATGGCAGACTTGTCCGTAAAAATTGCTGAAGTGGGACAGAGCGGAGTCATTACCTTAATTGCCGTTCTCTTTCTGATTGTATTCAGCATCAAGGCCGGACTGTTCCTGTTCTTCTGGCTGTCGGGCTCTTATGCGGCACCACCTGCTGTCGTCACTGCATTGTTCGCAGGATTGCTTACCAAGGTTGGCTTGTACGCTATTGTGCGAACATTCACACTGATCTTCTATCATGATCCTGATTTCTTCCATGCCCTGATCGGATGGATGGCTGGTGCTACGATGGTTCTTGGTGTTATCGGTGCAATCTCGTACCGCGATGTGAACAAAATTCTCATCTACAACGTGGTTGCAGGTGTAGGTTTTGTCGCTTTTGGTATGGCTGCAGCGAGTCGTCCTGCACTGGAAGGTCTGCTCTTCTACATGCTGCATGACATGTTAATCAAAACATTGCTCTTCCTGCTTGGCGGTGCCTTGATCGCCGTTGCCGGAACATCCAAACTGGACAACATGGGCGGGCTGATCCATCGCTATCCGCTGCTCGGCTGGATGTTCTTCATTAGCGCACTTGCCTTGGCAGGCTTGCCTCCATTCAGTGGTTTTCCGGGGAAGTTGCTCCTCTTCGAAGGTGGCTTGCAGGCAGGCTTGTATGGTCTGACCGGTATTGCGGTGCTCTCCAGCTTGTTAATGTTATATTCGGTACTGCGCATCTTCATACAAGCGTTCTGGGGCGAACCGCCTGCCGGTGTTGCAAGACGGCCATACGCGGTGAACGGCCTGCTGATTCCTGCCGGAATTCTGTTTGTATTCATCATCGTAATGGGTGTGGGGGCTGAAGGCATGTTCCAATTGACCTCCCGCGCAGGCGATATTCTACTGCATCCCAATATTTATATTGATGCCGTATTGAAGGAGTAGATGTCTATGGCCTTTCAGATTGTACTTAATCTTATCATTGCCTTTGTATGGATGTTTTTGAACAACGCCTGGAATGGTGTTGGTTTTCTCATAGGTTACCTGCTCGGACTACTTCTCATCGGGGGGATGCGGAGATTCTTCCCCCAGCGCTTCTATATTGTTCGAGTCTGGGCCATCTGCAAACTGATTACATTACTGTTCAAGGAACTGGTGCGAGCCAGCATTGAGGTTATACGCCAGATTATCAAGCCCAAGCTCGACATAAGGCCCGGTATTTTTACGTATAAAACTCAATTGTCCTCGGATTGGGAGGTCACCCTGCTCTGCCTACTTATTTCATTAACACCGGGTTCTCTGCCACTTGAGATCTCGGGTAACCAACGCAAACTGTTTATCCACGCGCTAGATATCAAGGATGAACAGAAAATGAGAGATAATATTCAAAACACATTCGAAAAAGCAATTATGGAGGTGACGCGTTAATGTTATCCTCACTGTTGTTCATCTCATTGCTCATTCTCTCCTTAGCCATACTAGGGTGCTTGTATAGGGTGCTTCGGGGACCATCCATGGCTGATCGGATCACAGCATTGGACACCATCGGTATCAATGTAATTGCCATCGTCGCCGTTCTTTCGATGATGCTGCAAACTCAGGCATATCTGGATATCATCTTGCTGATTGGTATTCTGGCTTTTCTAAGTACAGTGGCATTTGCACGTTATATTGAACGGGGGGCGGTATTCAAAAATGATGGAGATCGTTAAGGTAACCGCTGAAACAGCCATAGGTTTACTCGTACTGCTTGGTGCATTGCTTAGCGCCCTCAGTGCGTTCGGACTTATTCGTCTGCCCGATGTATATCTACGAGCCCATGCCGCAACCAAAAGTATGACGCTTGGCGTGTTCTGTGTACTAAGCGCTACGTTTTTCTACTTCTGGTACTTCGATAACTATATCAGTGCCCGTTTGTTGTTAGGTATCCTGTTTGTATTCATCACGGCTCCGGTCGCCGGACATCTGAACGGACGGGCCGCCTATCGCACAGATGTACCACTGTGGGAGCAGAGTGTACAAGATGAACTGGAACCCTTGTTAAAAGGTAAAAAGGTGAACCATGAAGCCAAAGACATGATGGAGTGATCCTCCATCTCAGAAATAGCGAATACCCCCAAGGATCAGCCGCCCTTTTCGTGGGCTGTTCACGGGGGTATTTTTTAATTTATCATACGCAGTTCATATCATATCCGGATCATGCAGGCAGATAATATTCATCATTAGAATCCACTCAATCCCTGTCTTTTCAGATCCGCAGCCACAATGCGTGCAAGCTGTGCAGCACCTTGACGATTCGGATGCAGACTATCCCCCGTCATATACAGAGCGAGTGTTGCCGCCGGACCAATGGACGTGAAATAAGCAGAACTCAACTTATTCAGTTCAACCAGTGTGACCCCCTCTTCCTGAGCCAGTGCACGAGTCGATTGATTATACCAGCGGTTCTCCGCTTGATGTACATTGGCTGTATTAAAGTCTGTTGCCCGGCCTTGTGGCGTGGAGAGGATAACCGTTGCTCCTTTGTTCTTCGCCTGACGCACCATATCCCGCATAATCTCTTTAAACTGCGCCTCCGTTGTATTGTTCTTGGCATTGGTATCGTTAATCCCGAATTGCAAAATAAAATAATCTCCCGGCTTGATATACTTCAGAATCGCCTCCATCTGACCATCGTCGCGGAATCCTCTCGCAAACTGACCACTTGATGCCATATTACGAACCTGGAACGTAGCGTTGTTCACATAAGACGGTAACAGCTGCCCCCACCCTCCTTGTACACTGCTGCCAAGCGGATAGTAATTACAAACTGTTGAGTCACCACCGATGTAAATCGTGCGGTTGGTTACGGTCTGATTGGATATCTTCCGAATCTCGAGTGCGCTGAGTGTAAATGCAGTACCTGCTTTTCCTTCCGTAATGAGCAGATTGAGTTGCCCATCAGTTATCGGAATTTGAAATTGATCCGTCGCCCCGTTGCCCGTCATGTTGATGATCTGGTACACCCCTTCTGCCGCCACACTTGCTCTGGCTGTATTGCCCAGAACCACTTTGACCTCATATAGGCCATTGGACAAGTTCACATTGAAGGTGTTGTTGCTCTTCGTGCCAAACGTCAGAAACTGTACGGCGTCACTCATTACTCCGCTTCCAGAAGCAGACACATTTCGCATATTGGCTGGTGTATTGAACCCATACCCTTTGGTAGCCGTGTAGGCATCTCCTGCGGACACGCCTGTGTAACCGCTCTCAACCGGACCCGAACCAAAATCAAATCTGTAATTGTCCGTTGCTGCCTTGGCAACTTGCCCTCCACTGCTTCCCAGACCGATGCTCAACGTACTTGCAAACAGAATAAAACAGAGCAGAAACTTTACCAATGTTGACCATTTCATCACTGAATTCTCCTCTCGAATCCATATTAGATTGGTGCATGATCCACAACTTCACAGAACTCGATCAAGCCAGTCATAGGCCTTCGCTCCGCTAATCTCATGTCCACCTGTAAAGAAATCCGCATCCAGTGCTTCTGATGCCCCCGCTTGTTCATAGATGTATGTCAATCGCTTATATGCTTCTCTTGCTGCATCGAGCGGAAATACCCGATCATCACTTCCAGCTTCAATAAAGAGTGGTCTAGGTACAATCAAGCCGATGAGATCGGGCAACTCCGCTTCACGCAGGATACCTGGCACATAATTGTCCAGACAATGGTTGCGATCCAGTATGCTGCCCTGGAATGTACTTGCATAGCCACTTACTACAGCTGCATGGAAGCGTTCATCCAATGCGGCTGAAAATGCCGTAACCAGACCACCACCCGAGATACCCATGCTTCCAATTCGCTCCGTATCCACTTCCGGTCGGGTCAATAGATAATCCAGTACTCTAGTTGTTTCATATACCCTGTGCCCGGCGAGAGTCTTCCCCACCATGAGCAGATGCGCCGCAATCTTCGTACAGGAGCTTACCCCTGGTGGCGCATCGCGGTCCTCTGCCAGTCTTCGATCACCGAAACCGAGTAGCTCTGGAGCCGCAACCACATATCCACGCTTCACAAGCGCTACTGCAAAGTCCTTGTGTAATCCGGGCTCTCCAGTCCGTGGTGAACCATCCGGTTCCATACCAGAGATCTCCCGGCTACCATAGCCATGCCCATGACAAGCAACGATAGCAGGTCTTCTCACCTCGGTAGTGCTTCCATCCCCTGGAATCAATACATACACAGACATACGGAGTCCCGCATAGGTCGTGATCTCAACCCGCTCCCGGATATACCCGTCACATGGAATGCGCTCCAGTAAGACAGGATTCAATGCTGCGTCCCTGGTTGGAAAACCGCCCAGCCGTTCTTTCACGCGGGTACATAACTGACTGCGCCATAACTCCAGGGGTTGATCTGCCTGATATGCGGAACGTCCACGGAGATTCGTTTGTTGTTGTAAATAGGCTTCAATATCCGACATGGGCCTGTGTCCCTCCTGTTTTTCGTAAAGATAACGTAGATAGAAGACTGTCATATGGAATGAATCCCATCCATTATAGAACATTGATGTCACCCATGAATTGAACATGTTTGCCTGTTTTGAATAGAATCATACGATTTCTAGCCAAAAAGGATATCTCCAACCTGAAGACAGGTTACGGAAATACCCTTCATTTGATCTGACCTGGCAGCCACCAGTTCCACCTGCCCATTAATCTCATCAACGCAGGTACCAATATTAGGCGGATCAATGTAACGTCAATCAATACCGCTGCCGTGATTCCAATCCCTAATTGCCTCACACCTGCAACTTCAGCAAAAGCAAACGGCACGGTAACCGCAAGTAGAATTGCCGCTGCGGAAGTGACCAGACGACCGGTAGAAGCCAGTCCTTGTTGGACAGCTCCATCACTGTCTCCTGTTCGTCTGTACACCTCCTGAATACGACTTAACATAAATACCCCATAATCCATGGATATGCCAAACACCAATCCTGCAATGAATACAGGGATCATAATAGCAATGTCTGATTGCTCCATGCCCAGATGTCCTTCATTAAACACCCATACCAAAATGCCAAATGAAGCGGCTAAGCTGAGCAGATTCATCACAATCGCTTTGATTGGAATGAGTAGAGATCGGAATGCCGCCAGTAATACAAGATAATTGGTGACGACTACAAATACCAGCACTTTAGGCAGTTGATGTGTAACTTCCTGCATGATTTCAACCTGCTTGGCAGCTTCCCCACCATAACGCAGTTTTACATTGTTGGAACCTAGTGCATGATCGCTATTCCTCATCCGTTCCAGCCAATCTGCGACCTGCTCCGATCCAGGCTCCCCATGCACGGTGGCTACCAATCGTATGGAATAATCAGAGACCGTTGAACGCAGCCATGCCGTCCTTGTTGACTCCTTGCCTTCTATGGAAGGCGACGACGATGGAATTGTAAACAGGTTTGGTGAGCCATTCTGATTAGGCTGTAATAGGCCCCATGGTGAAACAATGCTCAATACGTCCGAGTCCTGAAGTAATTGACGTGCTTTGTTGTGGGCCGTCTGCCAGTGTGAGGTAGTTAACCGTTCCTGCTGTCCACCAATCACGATCTCGATGGTGGAGGTATTCTTTGGACCATAATCATGCTGCAACAGCTCTGCTGCCTGGCGGGACTCCATTCTGGCTGGCAGTGAAGAGGCATCCGGGACAGACAGTTCCAGCCGGGTCACTGGATAGACACACAGGAGCAGCACGATCGTACCTCCAATTGCCATGCTGACTGGACGTTTCATGACCATTGCTGACCATCTGTGCCACACTGAACCTCTAGGTAACGAATGAATTGAATTTTGCCTGAAGACACGATCCGCGAACAGTGACAGTAGAGCTGGCAGCAGTGTAAGATTTAACAATAGTGATAGAAGCAGAACAATGACGGCCCCCAAGGAGACACTCAGAAACATTGGCAGCCTGATCCAGAGCAGACCCAGCAGCCCGAGGAGTACGCAAGCTGCCGAGAATAACACTGCTCTGCCTGCTGTACGTAATGTTCTTTGAAGAATCTCGCTCTGCATAACCAGGCTTCTTCCCGGAATATTAGCTGCACCTTCATCTTTATATGCCCGCTGAACTTCTTCCCTGTACCTGCTCAGGATGATCAGGGCAAAATCTATACTGAGTGCCATGCCCACCATGGGAATAACGTTAATGATAAAGTTGGACAATTCCAGATGATAACCAAGGAGCGTTGTGGCTCCCATCGCTGTAATCACAGCACTGATGCCCATCATGACAGCAATCAATGCGGCATATAACCCCCTGAAAGCGAAGCACAGAACGATTAGGGCAATCGGTAGCCCCACCATCTCTGCCCGTTCCAGGTCACGAAAACTCAGATGATTCACATCCTGTTGTACGACGGTCTTGCCGGTCAATTGGACTGTACCTGGACCGTCTGTTGCCAGCAAGGCGCGCAACTGCTCAATTGGAGGACCCATCTGATGTGGGGGCACATCCATCTTCACAAGGGCATATGCCCTGTGATTTTGCAGCGTGACCCTTTCGCCAGCATCCAGCGGGAACGTGACAGAGCTTACCGCAGGTAACACTTGAACCTGTGTCAGACGTTCCCTGATCCACTGTCGGAACGCTAACGGCGAGGTATTATCCTTTTTCTCAAAAACCAGAATAACCGGATTCGCAGGAGAAGCGAATTCGTCCTCCAGAACAAGCTCTACGGCTTGCGCATCCCCGTGAACCCGTTTCAATCCGTGATCCTGGACAATGTCAGGCAACCTCCACGCCCAGACCGCTGACATCCCGATGATAAATACCCAGCAGAGAATAATGAACCGTGGATATCGGCTGATGAAGGCAGCAAGTCTGCGATAAGCCATACCTAAGCTCCTCTGCGATCAGATTAGTCATTCGATTACGTTCATCGGTAAGATCGTACGCACATCCAGCCACTTGCGGTGTATGTCTCCTTCACTCGGATTCGCGAACTAATGGATGCCTTGCTTCACAGGTGTTCTGTTCGCCATGGGCACAGGAATGTATGTAAAAGGGAGTAATTCTGCGGTCAGTCCGGGTCCAAAGGCAAGCGCTATTCCACTCGAGTAATCTTCTTTTTGTCTGTAATCCTCGCGGATGGCTTGAAGTACAAAGAGAATTGTCACAGACGACAGGTTGCCATAATCCCGCAGGATGTTACGACTGTATGAGACCTGCTCATCTGTCAACTGATACAGCTTCTGAACGGCATCCACGATGCCTCTGCCTCCCGGATGGATCGCCCATATTTCAGGTAAACTCCCCCCCTCGAGAAGTCGCTCAACCTCTGGCCCAAGATGCAGACCAAGCAGCTTTGGAATCTGTGGTGACAGATAGAGGTCAAAGCCTGTATTGCCCACTTCCCAGATCATTTCTTCTGCACAATCCGGGAGCAGCGTTGAGTACCCACGCCCTAGTCGAAAACATTCATTACGGTCTGTTCCGGACGCACCAATAACACAGGCAGATGCACCATCACCGAAGAACGATGCAGCATACAGGTCGTCCCGTTTGGAAGATGGCTGAAAATGAAGCGTGCACAGCTCCACACACACGATGAGAACCATGGCCTTCTGATCGGTCGTTACAATGGAATTCGCCAGTTGTATCGCCTTCAGACCCGCTGCACATCCTTGAAACACCAGCGGAATCCGGTTAATCTGCGGTGACAGTTCAAGCTGCTGGATCAGCCGAACATCAAGTCCGGGCAGGAATTGGCCCGTGCAACTCACCGTAATGAGATGTGTAATTTCCGAGGAGGATACGTCCGCATCCTGAAGCGCTTGTCCGGCCGCCTCCAGACCAAGGGGAACAGCAGCAGCTTTGTATTTGCCCATGCGCTCGGATGTAGTCGGAACTTCCTCCCTACTCGTGAAAGGTAAGTATCGGCAAGAATCAACAGGCTCAAGCAGATTCGGTTCACACGTATAACGAGTCTCCACACCGCACTGATTAAAGATTCGTTTCGCCCATCTTCTCGCATCCGGCTCATGTTCCAGCGCCTGTGCGAGACGGGCAGACACATCCTTTTGCTCAATACGGTGGGCTGGCCACGCCGTTCCTATTCCCATAATACTTGCCCCTGTAGTTTCCTCAAGCTGGTTCATCGGCTTAACCCCCTATATAATCTTTTCTTTCTCATCAAAAGTGGGCTTGTTAAACGACCTATATATCAAATAGGTTCATATAAAAATGTGCAGGTTATAGTACAAGTCTATTCACTCCCTGTCCCATTTATGTTCATATCACAACGAAAGGCGGACAACCTATGCGAGTTTCGCATGTGTTGTCCGCCGTTATCTACAAAATTAAACCCTTTCACAAATTACATATAAGATCTTTCATACCTATTCAGGGCGTATTATGGTAAATCTCTCTCCGAGCTTGGCATAATCATTACCCGCAAGTCGGCTGACTGGTTTCAAATGATCCATCAGGATATACCCCTTGTCCGGATTATAGACTTGTTCGCTGAAATGATACTGTACTATGCGTACCAGTAGCAAATCACTCATCGGTTTGCCATCATCGTTGGTAATGGGAATGTGCTGATACAGCTCACACTCCATTCGAATAAGGGCTTCTTTTATTCCTGGCACGGCGACCTTTGTACTTGGTACTGTAGTCAGTTTCGTCCGCTCAAGCTCACTTTCATGAGGTTCAAGGATAGCTGCTGTCTCATTTACTTCTGCTATGATTGCTTCATCACATATATGCACAACCAACTCTCTATGAGCAAGTACATTACGTGCAGTATCTTTCATCATGCCGTCTTTACGCGCAACGGATATGGATAACAGCGGTGGGTCCGAGCTAACCACATTGAAGAAACTGAAAGGTGCTGCATTGATCACACCATTCTGATCTGAACGTGTTGTCACAAAAGCAATTGGGCGTGGCACTACCGAGCCACTCATTAGTTTATAGTTGTCTCTTCCCGTTATTTCACGTGGATCCAATGTATACATATGTAATATCCCCTTTCCTGCTCGTGTAACAAGTGTCCATTTCACTGCAAGACACGATACCACACTCCTATTAATTATATAACGTAAAATGCTGAATTAACAAAAAAACTCCCTGGCCCCATTGCACCAGAGAGTAGGAATATGCTTTTTCATATCGACTAATTCTTATTTAACAATGCTGTTCTGAATGTCTTCCATAATTTGAAGGTTCGCTTGAACTCCACTATACAACCAGCTGCTGGACCGGGTGAATTCAAACAAATTACCATTTTTCACAGCCGGAATGCTTTGCCACACTGGATCTTTCAGTGCTTCCGCCCCAGTACCTTCATCACTATTCACAAAGAACAAGTAGTCTACATCCATTTCCGCCAGCTTCTCCAAAGAGATGGAAGACCAGTTACCTGTTGCATTGGCAGAGATTTCTTTTACAACTTCAGGCTCTTGAAGGCCAAGTTCTTTATACATTACTTCTCCACTTGATACATTGTCACTTACAATAAAGAACTTGCCACTAACCAACCAAATGGCCGCTGCCGATTTCGTTCCACCTGTAACGTTGTTGATCTTTTCCTTAATTTCTGTAGCTTTAACTTCGTAATCATCCAGCGCTTTTTGTGCTTCATCACTCTTATTCAATATCTCACCGATTTTCAGCAATGTTTTACGCCAGTCGCTATTGATCTCATCGCCAAGTACATAAGTAGGTGCAATCTTACTGTACTGTTCGTATTTTTCTCCTTCAACCACACTTTCAGAACCAATAATAATCAGATCCGGGTTGAAACTTGCTACCGCTTCAAAAGGAAGATCGAAGGCAATCGTTGGAATACCGTTCAGATCTTTTTGCAAATATTCCTGAATGCCGTTTGCTACTGACCACTGTGCTGCTGGCTTAACACCTAGTGTTACCAGATTGTCTTCTAGATAAGATGCGATAATACGCTCCGGATTCGCCGGGATTTTCACTTCGTGTCCCATTGCATCTGTCATGGTTCGCTCTGTAGCGGCTTCTGTTTGCGTTTCTGTCTCGGTCGTTGTATCGTTCTCTCCAGCTGCACCGTTCTCTGCCGGCTTCGCTCCACATGCTGCTAACCAGATGGACATAACCATCACCGTAATCAAAAGTGTGATCATCTTTTTATTTCTCTTAAACACTTTATTATCCCCTTTCAATATGGAAACCTTATTAGCTGTATTGGGACAGATATCTACGTTCAAAAACAATGATATTATTATTGATACATATAATACCCGTATGTACATTTGTCCAATTCCATTGACAATGATAATTGTTATCAGTTCAATTGTCAATTCGATTATGTCCGAGCGAAGCATATAAAATCTTCTTGGCGGCATTCACGTATAGGCGGATGCCGCCATATGCTGAATGCAGAATACGACGACAGGAAGGATGTTCTATACATGTATTACGAATATAGTCCTTATCTAAGTTATGGAGAAGACCGCTCCTTTCAATTGCCTCCACTATTCCCAGGAGGTGGCGGTGGCGGCATCCCAGGTGGTCAGACGTATCCGGGTACCCCTGGAGGTCAAGGCTCCTATCCTCCATTCATTCCAGGCGGAGGACCAGGTCCATATATTCCTGGAGGCATTCCGGGTACAGCACCGGGCGTACCTGCGCAACTGGCACAAGGCAATCTGCCAACGCTGCTTAGCGCCTATCCGCGTCCGGTAGGTCAGCCTCCCGCAGAGATGCTTTTTCTGTATAACCTGATCAAAAGCAGCCCGGGTCTGCTTCCACTCTTCCTCCAGCAACAGCCGCAAAGTCTCACTCAAGCTGTACAATTTGCACAGACGGGTGCAGCGGCACCGCGAGAAAACGAAGAACGTGCACTGCCCAACTTTTGCTATAACCGATGGTCCCTTGTCTTCACATACAATGATGTGTACCTAATGTGGCCTGCCATCAATCTGTTCGGTTTTGTAGTGGGGTACTTCTATCCATTCCTCACGCCAGGCATACTGTCCAATACACAGATTTTGTTTGCGCTCTGCTAAACTTGTCCTTAGCGACAGCAAGAGCCTCATTTGGAAGTATGATTCCTTCCAAGTGAGGCTCTTGTTCGTTCTTTTAATCAAAGAATCCGTATCGTTAACTCAACGTCTGATCCATCTGACGCTTCCTGCCCCGACTGACCATTAGGAAATAAATCAGCAAGGCACCGAGATCCGCACACGCGATAACGATTCCCATTGGCACAGCTGTACCTTCTCCTCCGAGACCAACTAGCGGAGCGACAATGCCACCGAACAGGAACGTCATCACACCAATAAGCGCAGACGCACTTCCTGCCGACTTCTCCTGATTGGCCATCGCCAGAGCGAAGGACGCAGTATTGACCAGTCCAACACTGGATACCACCAAAAATAACGGAATCAGTACAGAGATTAGATTACCTCCCGCCAGAATGGCGATGAGCAGTGATGTGCCTCCCAGGGCCGCGGTTAGCAGCCCCGCGATTAACAGGCGGGTTTCAGATACCTTACCTGCAAGTCTGCCGGCAACCTGACTGGCCAGAATAATGCCAAGCCCGTTGATGGCAAAGCAGATACTAAACATTTGCGGGGATACCCCATATATTTTCTGAAGTACAAACGGTGAACCGGATATGTAGGCAAACATACCAGCCGCTACGAAACCCTGGGTCAACGCATAACCCATAAACTGACGATCGCCTGCGATTTGACGAAACGTAATCAACGTCTGTTTCAATCCCCCGCTTGATCTGCGGTTGGAGGGCAATGTCTCTCCAAGGCCGAAAATAACAGCCAACAGCGTCAATATACCGATGAGGCTAAGCAAAATAAATACGCCACGCCACGACGTATATGTCAACAATTGTCCACCAATGATCGGTGCAGCAATTGGGGCTACGCCGTTAATCAGCATTAACAGGGAAAAGAACCGTGTCAGTTCCGGGCCTGAATATACGTCTCTGACGATTGCGCGCGAGATGACAATCCCAGCCGCTCCGGCTACACCCTGAATGAACCGCAGCACAACAAAAGAGCCCATCGTAGGGCTGACCAGGCAGAGTATGGAAGCTATAGTATAGAGCATAAGTCCTGCAATGAGCGGTGTTCGCCGACCACGTACATCACTTAGAGGTCCGGCAAGCAGCTGCCCCACCGCAAGTCCAATCATACACGCCGTCAGACTGAGTTGAGCATAGGAGGTCGATGAACCGAACTCATCAGCCAGTGTAGGTAATGCGGGTAAATACATATCCAGGGACAACGGCCCGAAGGCCGACAGCGTCCCCAGAATTAAAGCCATACGTACACGGGATGTGGGATTCGTGTTCAATGAAGCTATTGTACTTTTCATCGAGTACTACTCCCCGCTACCCAGCAGTTTGAGCAAGTTGGACGGCAGTGTGAACTGTTGGTTGTTAATAATGATACGGCGCAGTTCTTCTTCATCCCGCTCGTTCTCGGCGTCCTTAATCTCCTGAATTTCCCGGTGAAGTCGTTCCATCTGTTGATCCAGTGCATTGGCGGAGTCTGCCGCACTCTTTAGCTCTCTCGTCAAATGCTCGGGAACATCCTTATTGTATTTATAAAAAATCTTATGCTCTAGACTCGCCCAGAAATCCATCGCGATCGTACGAATCTGAATCTCCACACATGCTCGTTCCTCGCCATTGGACATGTACACAGGCACTTCCACCAGGAGGTGAAGGCTTTGGTAGCCATTTGGCTTCGGATTCTCGATGTAGTCTTTGACCTCCAGTACACGCAGATCGCTCTGGTTGCACAGCATATCCTTAATGCGATAGATGTCCGAGATAAAGGAACATGTAATCCGTACCCCGGCGATATCCTTGATATTTTGCTTGATGCTCTCAAACGTTAACTCATGATTTTTGCGGAACATCTTGTTCATAATGCTCTCAGGTGATTTCAGTCTGGACTTTGTATGCTCAATTGGACTGTAATCATGCAGAGACTGGAATTCTTCCTTCAATACTTCAATTTTGGTCTCCATTTGATCCAGAGCAAATTTATAGATCATCATAAATCTCGTAATTTCATATTTAAATTTCTTGAATTGATCGATTGGATGTGGAGCATTCATCATGGCTTTCTTCCTTTCTTTCTGCACACTAAAGTTAGTTTTATGAATATGAGGACAAGCGGTCAATCCACATGTCTCCTGAACCATTATAAATCATCTGAAGCCAATAAACGAATTTCTCACCTTCGGGATGGAGATTTAGCTTAGAAGGTATGGGAAATTATTAAACGAGCATCATATAGAAGCATCCCTGTCAAAGGGCCGTTCATTTGCCGTTCATGACTAATAAAAGAGGTGAATCACCCTGCTCTATCAAGTGACGTATTCATCCGATACACTTCGGGTTAAAGCTTATTTATTCTTGCCACGAGGTTGTTCATTACCTGATATCACGACATATGAATCTTCTTATCCCCGCTCTGTCTCATCTGCCTTTCCGGACTTCACTTCCACACTTAATTCTCTACATCTGCAACCACTCGCCAGCGACTACCCTGCTGCAAACATACCTGATATCGCACACCCACAGGAACAGTGGCCAGCGCTGATCTATTGTCGCGGCGGACTTGGCAGCTA
Organism: Paenibacillus sp. CB74; assembly: GCF_055687625.1. NCBI lineage: Bacteria > Bacillati > Bacillota > Bacilli > Caryophanales > Paenibacillaceae > Paenibacillus > Paenibacillus sp. CB74. The sequence continues at coordinate 2,488,754 of NZ_CM146009.1, forward strand.
TGGCGGGGTAAATACCGTTTGGCTTGAGCAGTTTGTACAACAAGGTTATATCGTGTTCGCCCCATCCTATCGTGGCAACGAAGGCGGTGAAGGTCGTGACGAGTACGGCGGAAAAGATGCCGAAGATGTGCATGCTGCTTATCGGTTGATACAGCGTTTACCTTTTGTCGACCCGAAACGTATATCGTTAATGGGGTTCTCGCGTGGGGCCATTAATGCTGTACATACGGCAACTGCCTACAATGAGGGACCGGATAAAGTACATAAATTAGTTCTTTGGAGCGGTGTTTCCGATGTGGAACGCACTTACCATGAGCGAACCGATCTGAGGCGCACATTGAAGCGGGTATTAGGTGGTTCCCCCCGCGCAGCTCCGGAAGCGTACCTCGCCCGTTCTCCCTTATCCAAAGCGAACAAACTATCTTGTCCGGTGCTGATCATGCATGGTACATCGGATACACAGGTGAATTATAGCCATGGAACCCGAATGTATCACTGGCTTAAGCGCCGAGGTGCAAACGTCACATTCCACGCTTATGGCGGGCAGGATCATCATTTTCACGAGAAAATACATGAATCTGCGGTAAACAATATGTTTGATTGGCTCGCTGCACCTTAGCCAGCGCTATGAATTTCATTTTGAAGAAGCATGGGTTATGGCTGTATACTGGATGGGCTACGTTTCTTTTGAAAGGACGGATAGAATGAATCAAAGTACCCTCCAAAAATACGCCATGCTACTTCTCTGTATGTCTGCCGGAATGGTGGATCTGATCGGATATCTGGGACTGGGGCATGTGCTGACAGCCAACATGACAGGAAATATTGTTTTATTGGGTATTGCCATTGCCCGAGCTCAGGAATTTGTTGTGCTCCGGTCACTGCTTGCTCTCATTGGTTTTATTGCGGGCAATGCCATTGCAGCACATATGGTTGGACCTGTGCAGACCAAAAATGGCTGGTCTACTAAGGTTACCACCGTATTTACAGTTGAAAGCATATTGCTCCTTCTGTTTGCAATCGCTATGATTAGCCCATTTTCAGAACAACTGTCCTACCTGTTAATTGTCATCCTGGCCGTTGCCATGGGAATGCAAACAACCGCGGCACGTCGAATCGGCATTGCTGGCATCTCAACAACCGTGCTAACCAATAATCTGGCCGCTGTGGTTGAGGACACCGTAAGCATCCTTAAAAGACTGCGACATGCTAATATTCGATCGTTAGTCACAGCCCTGTCTACAGACGCCTACCTTCGTGCAGGTGCTGTTGTCATCTATTTGGTCGGTGTCATTGCAGCCGCACTGCTATTCCACCGTGTGCCCATGATCGCAGTCTGGATTCCCGTCCTGATCATTGGCGGTGTAACCCTGTACGCCCGATTACACGCATGGGGAACTTCACAACAAAGTGAAGGTTAAATACCGAATAAGCAACCCTCTTAATCCTTTAAGTGCAATCGCACTATTTATTTCATCAATGCAGCTTCTTGCCGAATAAACTTGACCAGATGCTGTGCAGCAGGTGACAACACTTCCCCTGCTCGTGTACATACGGCAACCGTATTTCTCAGCTGTACTTCTCGAACAAACACACGTGCGAGCTTACCTTGCCGCACATCTTCCTTCACAACCAAAGAAGATATGAAGTTGGCCCCATAACCTGCCTTCACCGCACTGATCGTTTCATTCAGCCCGTTGAACTGAAGTGCAATGCGGGGAGCGGCCAGGTTATTGGTTGTACATAGGGACACGAGTCGCTCACGAGTAGCACTGCCTTCTTCGCGCATGATGAACGGTTCTGCCATCATCTCATGCAGCTCAATTTCTTGGCCCGCATACGGATGGTCTGGATGCACAACAAACCACATCTCATCGTCAAACAATTCGTCCCATTGGACACCCACATGTGTAATACCACTCCCACCATACACTGCAATCTCTGCCTCATAGCGAAGTAACTGGTCAAATGCCATCCGGGTATTGGTTGTACTCACAACAATCTCTACATCCTCGTGCATTTGCTTGAACCGCGCAATCCAGCCTGGCAACAGAAAATTCGAAGGCAAATAGGTTGCTGTAAGACGGATCAGTCCTTTTTTGCCCTCCCGAAAATCCTGCACAAAATTCTCGACATCCTGCTCCAGCATGAACAGCCGTTCCGCATAACCAGTTAACTGTATCCCTGCATCCGTAAGCACCAGTCTTCTCCCCTCCGAAACAAAAAGCTGAATTCCCAATTCACGTTCAAACTTTTTCACCTGGGAAGATACAGCAGGCTGACTAATATTCAGTTCCTCTGCGGCACGAGTGACCCCGCCATATCTCACGATGGCATGAAATAATCGTAATCCATGCAGATTCATGTGTTACACCTCTTCCATATCAAATACATAACTTAAATTTATATTAACATACATAATATATATTTTATTTATACAATTACTCCAGCTATAGTTGAATTATGAAATCCAATACAAGAACCAAGGAAGGAACATTGAAGATGAAAAATACAAATACAACCGATCTCCAGCATACCTGGACCCAAGTCGATGACTACATGAACGATCTGCTGATCCCCTCCGATTCCCTGCTGGAGCAAACATTGCAAACCAATGCCGAAGCTGGACTGCCCGCTCATGACGTAACACCCAATCAAGGAAAGTTACTCCAGCTTCTGCTGCAAATCCAAGGCGCATCCCGTGTACTTGAAATCGGCACATTAGGGGGCTATAGTACCATCTGGATGGCAAGAGCGCTGCCGGAACACGGACGTATCGTCTCCCTGGAATCGGAATCACGCCATGCGGACTTGGCGCGAACCAATATCATACGTGCAGGACTTATGCACAAAGTTGATCTGAGAGTTGGTCCTGCCCTGACCACCCTTCCCGATGTTCAGGAAGAATACAGGGAACCGTTTGATATGATCTTCATCGATGCTGACAAACCGAGTAATCCCGATTATCTGAGATGGGCCCTGAGACTGACTCGACCGGGAAGTCTTATTATTGGTGACAATATCGTCAGAGACGGTGAAGTGATCCGCACGGACAGCACGGACCCCAGAGTTCAAGGCGTTCGATCATTCCTGCAGTTAATCGCGGATCACCCCCGGCTTGAAGCTACAGCACTGCAAACGGTGGGAAGCAAAGGTTACGATGGATTCGTCATTGCTCGTGTGTTGGATAACCCTGAACCAAAATAAACAGTGGTCAATTCTTCCGCAAATTCCCCTTTCCTGTTAAACTGGAATGACTGCACAGGCAGACTGGAGGGAACCACTTGAGAGTTTTACAACAGATTCATGCTGAAATTCGCGGCTGGTCCCGCAATATTCAACTTTTTTTCCTGGCAAGCATTCTGTATCAGATCGGAAATGGCATGTTCTCTGTCTTGTACAATCTGTACATTCAGGGGCTGGGTTATAATGATACAATGAACGGCCAGATCGTAAGTATTCAATCACTCGCAACAGCCATTATGTTTGTTCCTATCGGTCTATGTGGTGATCTGTTCAGTCGCAAGCGGCTGCTCATTACCGGGGCGTTGTTCAGCGGAATCTTCCTGATCGGACGCTCCTTCGATTATTCAGCTACAGGACTGATCTGGTTCGCGGTATTTTCCGGCCTTTTCGCTGGTGTATTCCAAGTACTGGCCATTCCTTATCTAGCGGAAAACGTCAAGAAAAGCCAGCGGCTGAAGATGTTCAGTTATTATTCATCCCTTGTGCTTGCTTCCCAGGTGCTTGGTAGCCTAGGTGGCGGTGTATTCGCAGATTTGTTACATACGGCAGGACTCGCCAAAGTGACAGGACTTCAGACGGTATTATTTGTTGGTGGTGCAGCAACACTCGCTGCATTCATTCCACTGTTATTTGTAACCGAGGACAAGGCCGTCCCGCAGACAACCACTTCGGCGCAATCTGATCTTCAACCCAATGCAGATCTTAAAGAACGTTTGACAAATACCGTAAGCACGAATGATTCAGTCACCAAGAAAAAAGATTCCCGACTGATTGGTCAGTTTGTAGTCACCCAGTTATTAATCGGATTAGGTTCAGGACTGGTTGTCCCATACCTAAATCTGTATTTCACCAATCGCTTCTCGGTATCTCTGAGTGGCATGAGTCTGCTGATTGCACTTGGTCAGATTATGACGATAGTATCCATGCTAATTGGTCCTACCCTGGCCGCAAGGGTCGGGAGTGTACGAGCCGTAGTCATTTTCCAGGTTATGTCGCTGCCCTTCCTTCTATTAACAGGTTTCACCAACCTGCTGTTCATCGCTTCATTGAGTTTCTTATTCAGACAAGCGTTGATGAATGCAGCCAATCCCATTCATTCAGCCATCCTGGTGGATCGCATCTCGGACAAGCGCCGCGGGATCGCCAATTCACTGATGCAGACAGCTTTCATGATTGGATGGGCTACCATGGGCCCTGTTCAATCCCATCTGGTCACCACATACGGAACGTACTGGGGTTACGCGATCACATTCAGCATCACAGGCAGTTTATATGTCATTTCATCATTGATGTACTACGTAATGTTCAGAGAACCCAAGCCTTCGGCTGCCTCTCTCGCAAGAGAAGCATGAACTGGACAATAACAGCATGATTGTTCCCATGCCAAAGAGAGTACCCTCTTGATATCACATCCTGCGGATACTCTCTTTTATTTGTACAGACTTCACTTCAGCGACATTAGGCATGTTCGATCATAAGCAAAATGACGACCTATGAATAAATTCGATTGTACATCCAGCCCACAATGCCTACCGTAACTACCGTTGCCCCAATAATAAATGCATAATACCCCATCTTGCTCTTGGACCCCGAAGTCTGATGGTCATAATAATCCGAGTTACGTCGGTAAAAGCCCATCCATAACTCTCCGATCATATTTACAACAACCAATACAAAACGTTTAACAAGCCCCATTGTATTCGCATCTCCTCTCCAGATCTACCTTCTTCCATATTAAGTATAATTATCCTATTTAATTAAAACAAGTCAATCAAACGACTTTCGGTGCAATGACAGTCGGTGCAGTTTCTTGCTCCAACCAGGTTAGAATATCAAATGCTTCCTGATCGGTGCTACCGCACATCTCTTCCTCAGCCTGCAATCCACTGCATACGGCAGGTCGCTCTTTTTGGCCAAAAATTCCGCAGCGATTATCATCTGTAAGCTGCACACAACGTACACCTGCCGGCTTGCCATGAGCCATGCCCGGTATCGGTGATGATATGGAAATGGCGATACAACATGCGGCACAGCCTGTCCTGCATTCCATACGTATTCCCTCCTCATTTCAATACTTATAGTACTTACAATACATGTTCAAAAAGATCGGTTTTCAGTATCAAGAAGATGGGATGAAGTAATAATCTTTTATATTGAACGATTTATCCAGGTCCAGGTTCGTGCAAGCCCCTGCGCGATTCTCCGATTCATGCTTCGATTGGAAAAATACCCTCCATGGCTTAGCGGATTCCAACTCATAGCTACGCCGCCGGAGTTCACTTCAATGTCTTCTTTGACCGCTTTCTCATAAGCCGGATCAATGGGGCGTAATGGATAACCCAGAATATCATCCCGATCGTAGAAGTTCACCCACTCCCCTTCCAGTCCGGCATAATACTGATTCACCTGGGCAGAGGGCACCTGAATTGGGCAACTAAAGTCATGGTAACGCAAACTCCATAAAGGCAGGGTTGTACCAAACGAGTAAAAATTAGTAAGCGTATCCCCCCGCTCCAACGCCGAGCTCACATCCACAACCTCAGGAATACGACTGGACGGATATTGCAGATCATAGAAGAAGTTACTCGCGATTACGGCACCCAAACTATGGGCAACTACACAGAGCGGAGCTTCGGGTCCGTTACGCTGTGCAAGGGTATGCATCGCCTGATTCAACGTTCGATGTACGGCATCATAGTTATGGCCTTGATTTTCCACAGGTTGATATGCAACCGCGTCAGCCAGGTAATGGATGACAAATCGTCGCAGCGACTGGTAATTCAATCCCGGAGAGCTGACGAGCTGTTGAAACAACATCTCTTCCCGCTCCTCAAATACATCCGCCCAATATACGGGCTCAATATCCAGCATCTGTTTGGAGGCTCCAGGCAAGACCATCACCTTGTCCAATTCCTTATGCAAAGAAGTAATCAGCTTGTCCGCGTACCCATCCTTCCGCATACCCAGCCCATGAATGACCATCACCGCAATACGTGTCATGGCTCTCCTCCTCATCGATCGCTAGGATCTCTTACTCCACCATATGAACGCCACCACTCGAACATGCCTGAAGCATGTTTTATTAGAAAACATACTATATAAAATGAGCTAAAGAATATTTACACTGCACACTCCGATGACAGAACAACCTTCCGATCGCTGTTATCCCCAGATTTATTTATTCCTTTTATAAAGGGTAAATCCGGGGATAGCATATGTTTCCGATGTAGCGTTCTTGCAGAAAGCTTGCAGGCGAAGTGTATGCTTTCGAAGCAGCTTTCTTTCAGAAAGCTTTTAGCTCCGCTTCTTCAGGTCCTCTCTGTCCTCTCCGTTTTGTGTAAATGTTTAGTTCAATTTATATAGGAACCTGTATTTCAAAAATGTGATTCTTCCATTTTATATACAGTTTACCATGATAACCATGGAAATAACGATCATACTGCAAAAAGGAGCTGCACATCACGCAGCCCCTTCATGTTGTTATATTTAATTAACCTTTCAGATGGACCTTCAACACACCATTTTGATTAGAGGTAACATCACCTGTTGTGACTTCTACCCGTTCAACCATATCTTGGCCATCTGGAATGATAATCGGTGTAATCAGCGGATATCCCGCATCTTCAATGACCTTACGATCAAATTCCAACAACTTTTGCCCAGCCTTTACGTGCTCGCCAGCTTCGACATGCATGTTGAAACCTTCACCCTTGAGCGATACCGTATTAATCCCTACATGGATCAGAACTTGTAGTCCACTCGCGTGTTCAAGAATCACGGCATGTTTACTCTTGATCACATGAGCGACTTGAGCATCGAACGGAGCTACGACCAGGTTGCCGGAAGGCTCAATGGCTACACCTTCACCCATCTGTTTCTCGGCAAAAGCCGGATCAGGTACTTGCTCCAGTGACACGGCCTGGCCTGTTAATGGTGCCATAATTTCCAGCGTATTCACTGCTTCGTCCCCTACTTGAGCTGCACTACGTGTGCGCTGGTTTGGTTCAGTTTTGGCAGTGGAAGAGGTAACCGCCGAAGCAGATTGCGATGTAGCCGCTGTAGGCTCAGCATCCGTTCCGTTGCTTGCATTACGATCTTCTTTTCTCAGTTTGGCTCTGCCAAAAAGGACCGTCAGTACAAACGGTACCACCAAGACGATCGCCATGCCGATGAAGAAGACGCCCCACTTGTTCGGGAAAATCGACAGGAAGCCCGGTACACCACCTACACCGATGGAAGTTGCCTGAACATTATTGATCGTCAGCAGCACACCACCAATTGCGGAACCGACCATACCGAAGATAAACGGATAACGGTAACGGATATTTACTCCGAAGATCGCCGGCTCAGTAACCCCGAGGAAGGCCGACACCGAGGATGTTGCCGCAAGTCCTCTCATTTTCTTCTCACGCAGGACAAGCATCATCGCAAGTGCCGCTGAACCTTGTGCGATATTGGACAATGCCAGCATCGGCCACAGGAACGTACCACCCTGGCTACCAATGAGCTGAACATCCACCGCAAGGAATGTGTGATGCATACCGGTGATGACGAGCAGAGCATATAGACCACCGTAGATCAGACCACCCAGCGCCGCGTATGAATCGTATACATAGATCAAGCCGGATGTAATTGCATTCGCAATGGCGAATGTAACCGGTCCAATAATCGTAAATGCCAGGAATCCGGTAATCAGCAATGTAACTGGTGCAACGACCAGCAGTTTAATCGAATCATGAACTCTTTTGTTCAGGAAAATTTCCATCTTCGCAAGCAGATAGGCCGATACCAGTACCGGCAGAACCTGCCCTTGGTAACCGATCTTCTCAATCTCCCAACCAAACAAATTCCATGTTGGTACTGTGCCATTATTCACGGCATCAGCATAACCGTATGCACTCAGCAGATCGGGATGTACCAGAATGAGACCAAGCACGATCCCGAGCAGCGGACTGCCGCCGAACCTTTTTACAGCTGCCCAACCAATGAGAGCCGGCAGGAACGTGAAGGCTGTACTTGCAATCGTATTAATAATGGACGCAAGATCTTTCCAGGCTGGGTAGACATCCACCAGTGATTTTCCATCAAAGAAAATGCCTGGACCTGTCAGAATGTTATTAATCCCGAGCAAAAGACCTGCCGTGATGATCGCTGGCAAGATTGGAATGAAAATATCCGAGAGTGTTTTAATCGCTCGCTGAATTGGATTTTGCTTTTTACCAGCAACCGCCTTCACATCATCCTTGGAAGAACGATCTCCACCGGTAATCTGAATCATCTCATCATAGACCTTATCCACCAGACCAGGCCCAATAACGACCTGGAATTGTCCCTGGGAAGAGAACTGTCCTTTAACCAGATCATTCTGATCCAGGCTTTCGGTATCCACTTTACTCTCATCATGCAAGGCAAACCGGAGTCGTGTAACACAGTGTGTTGCAGCTTCAATATTCTCTTTGCCGCCGACTGCCCGGACGATCTCCTCAACCTGTTTTTTATCAATTGCCATAGTGTCACTTCCTATTTATAAAATATGATTAGTCCTGTTGTGGTACAAGCCACATATAGGATGCATACGGACTGAGCAAGATTTCCTGCGTCAGAGCAGGGGCCGCCTCTGTATTACCAATGAGTAATTCAGCTGATTTGCCTGCAATGTGATCATTCCAGACCGCTTCCGGAAGCGAGAACGTGACGTCTCGTTTACTGAAGTTGGATACAACAATCAGGGTTTCACTTCCATTGGTCCGTGCGTACGCAAATACATCCGGGTGGGCATCATCCAAGCGTTCATACAGACCGTCGATCAGCACGTTTACCTGTTTACGCAGGGCAATCAATCTGCGGTAATGGTAGTAGATCGAATCCGGGTCAGCCAGCTGCTGTTCCACGTGAATGGAAGGATACCGCTCATCCACCTTCAGCCAAGGTGTTCCCGTAGTGAAGCCGGCGTTCTGACTTCCATTCCATTGCATCGGTGTGCGGGAGTTGTCCCGGGAACGCTCCTTCACGATCTCGAACGCTTCCTCCGCTGATTTCCCTCGTTCTTCCTGAAGCAAGCGGTACATGTTCGTCGATTCGATATCGCGGAACTCGCTAACGTCATTCCAGACTGGATTCGGCATTCCGATCTCTTCACCCTGGTATACATAAGGCGTACCTTGCATTCCGTGTATCGTTGTCGCGAGCATCTTGGCACTCTCGGCACGATAGTCACCATCATCAGCGAATCGGGACAGTGCTCGCGGCTGATCATGGTTATTCAGGAACAGCGCGTTCCATCCTCCACCCGCCTGCATGCCTGTCTGCCACTCACTGAAGAGCTGCTTCATCGCTTCAAAATCATACGGCATCAGTTCCCACTTCTGACCATTCGGATAATCCACTTTCAGGTGATGGAAGTTGAACGTCATTGAAAACTCCCGGGAAGCCGGGTTCGAATATCGGATACAATGTTCCAGTGTTGTGGAGGACATTTCTCCGACAGTCACCATGTTGTACGGTCCGAATACTTCGTCGTACATCTCGGTGATATATTCATGTACACGCGGTCCATCCGTGTAGTACTTGCGTCCATCACCAGGTGATACGCTGCCATCGTCATCCGGGAAGCGCTGATCTTTGGAGATTAGGTTGATCACGTCCATACGGAAACCGTCTACACCCTTTTCAGCCCAAAACTTAATCATATCCCGTACTGCTTTGCGTACTTCCTCATTCTCCCAATTCAGATCTGCCTGCGTTTTATCAAATAAAGTCAGGAAATATTGTCCCGTCAGTTCGTCATACTGCCAAGCAGGTCCACCGAACTTGGATTGCCAGTTGTTCGGCACACCGCCATCCGGGGCAGGATCTTTCCAAATATAATAATCCCGATACGGATTATCCTTGGAAGAGCGGGATTGCTGGAACCACTCATGATCGGTCGAAGAGTGATTCACCACGATATCAATCATCAGTTTCATATCGCGAGCCTTCAGACCTTTCAACAGCTCGTCAAAATCCTCCATCGTCCCATAATCCGGATTAATCCGGTAATAGTCCGCTACGTCATATCCATTATCATGTTGCGGGGATACATATACCGGCTGCAACCACACAATATCGATACCCAGATGCTGCAAATAATCAAGCTTCTCGGTTAATCCACGAATATCTCCGGTACCCGATCCGGTTGTATCATTAAAACTCTTCGGATAGACCTGATACACCGTTGATGTCTTCCACCAAGATGACGGAGTTGTATTGTTAGAACTCATGTTAACGCCTCCAATAAATTGTAATGCTCTCATGTGATGTTCTCGGTTAACTTCATATCTATATTACATAACTAAACATGTATATACAAGTTGAAACTATAATATGGTTATTCTTCGCCTCTTCTACACATTCCCCATAAACCTTTCCTCTGTAACATTTATTTTGGAATCAGCGTTCGTGAACTCCATGATATCTGTATTGGCACAAAAAAAACCGTCTGTTCTCCCTACATGTGGTGTGGGCAACAGACGGTATATCTTGGTTGAACTTTTTAAATGTACTCTGCTGTTTTTTACTTTTGTAATGGATTGTTATCATAGGGTTGCTGTCACTTGACTTCATCACCACAGCGGAGCCACGCCTCTTATGACATCTCTGGTGAAACGGAAGCTTTCCCTTGTTTGTCCTGCAGATTCAACTTCAGTAAGGAGAGCGCAGCTTGTTCTTCTCTTTCCAATTCAGCAGCACTGATCTCCCCAGACAGCACGGCACGCATTCGCTTTTGATCCAACAAACCTTCCCATTTTGCAACCACGAATGCTGCAACACAGTTGCCCATCAGGTTTGTGAAAACACGCATTGTATCCATAAAACGGTCTGCACCAAGCAGCAGAGCAACCGCTGCTACCGGAAAAGCATTGACGGCTACTGCCGTTGCGGACAGGGCCAGAAATGCGGAGCCAGGTACTCCTGCCATACCTTTGGAACTTAACATTAACACCAGCAGAATCGTAATCTGCTGCATCAATGTCAGTTCTATCCCTACGGCTTGAGCAACAAATACCGTTGCCAATGATAAATAGATTGAAGCGCCATCCAGATTGAACGAGTACCCCGTCGGCACCACAAGACCCACAACCGCACGATCGCATCCCGCCTTGGTTAGTTTGTCCATCATGCGTGGCATCACCACTTCCGATGATCCTGTTCCAATCGCCAGCATAACTTCAGCACGGGTATACTTCACAAATTGTAGGAAATTCAGCCCGGTGATCCACCAGGCAGCGAGTGCCAACATGATGAGAAACAACAGTGCTGCACCGTAACAGGCCAGAATCAACAGACCAAAGGACGACAATGTGGAAGCCCCATAGGCTCCTACCGTGTAGGCCATGGCTCCAAATGCACCAATCGGTGCAAGTTTCATGATATAACCGATGATGCGGAACACAATGCCGAGCAAGTTCTCAATCAGCGTCAGTACATTTTCTTTTGCCTTACTCTCCGTTGCTGCCAGCGCAACCCCGAACAGGCAGGCTACGAGCAGTACTTGCAGAAGTGCATTCTGTGCGAAGGCATCCACAACACTTGTCGGAATAATATTCATAATAAAGTCGACCGTGTGCGGTAACTCGGAACCATTCGTTTTCGCTTCAATGCCACTCGCGTCTATGGTTGAAGGGTTTACGTTCATTCCGGCACCTGGGCGAAGCAGATTGGCTGTCCCCAATCCAAGCACCAACGCCACTGTAGTTGCAATCTCGAACCACACGATGGCTTTCAGTCCGATACGACCTACCGAACTCAGATCTCCGATCTTGGCAATGCCTGTGACAATCACCATGAATATCAATGGTGCGATGATCATTTTGATCAATTTGATGAACCCTGTCCCGAGCGGTTGCAGCAAGCTACCCAGATCCGGCCACAGGATGCCTACCCCAATCCCGATGATTACCGCGACAATAATTTGAAAAAAAAGTGATTTCACAAATGACATGAACGCTCCCCCTGTTTGCGGTCAATTCGGATTTCCGTTTGGTTTCCGTGTAACTTTTTATATCATTCCAAACCAGAGTTCAACAATGGAATTTCAATGTTTTTGTCATTTGTACCAACTCTATCGGTGAAAATTGAACCTGAAACCGAAAAAAGACGAATATCGCGTCAGTTATCTTGACGTGATATTCGTCTTTATCCAAAAATACAATTATTATTGAACAGGGGTTAAATGTGGTTTACAGGGTAAGAGAATCTCCCGGGGCCAACACACGCCCTTCCAACCCTTTTGCAGCCAGCTGTTGCACGAAGTGTTCCGCATCCTGACGAATCACCGGGAATGTATCATAATGAACCGGAATCGTCAGTTTGGCATTGAACCATTCGGCCGCTTGCAGTGCATCCTCAGGTCCCATGGTGAAATGTCCACCGATCGGCAAGAAAGCTACATCAATGTCATGACGATCACCAATCATTTTCATATCCCCGAAGAGACTCGTGTCCCCTGCATGCAAAATCGTTTTACCACCAATAGTAATGATATATCCAGCAGGCAAACCTGCATACATAATCCGTTGTTCTTCTTCCAGCACAATCCCGGAAGTATGGAACGCCTGAATCATTTTGGCTTGAGCAAAGCCAAGATCCACCGTTCCGCCCATATTCATGCCGAGTGTATCCAGACCTTTCCAAGACATATATGTAGCCAATTCCACAATAGCCACAACTTTGGCGTTATTCGCTTTGGCGATAGGTTCAGCATCGAGGATGTGATCCATATGTGCATGTGTCAACAATACAACATCGGTCTTGATATCTTCAGGCTTCGTGACGGCAAGCTCGTTGCCACGCAGGAAGGGATCAATGATCAGTGACTTTTCTTCTGTGCCCAGCTGTACACTGGAGTGACCATGGAACGTAATATTCAACAACTCGGATTCCTCCCGACATATGTTTGGATTATTTTGAAACCACTATTGATTATAAATCATAGCTCTTCACCAACGCAAAAATGGATAACTTCCGTCTCACTGCTTCCTACGATATACCCTTGCTTCATATGGTTGAAGCTGAATAGCACCTTCATCGGTAGAATAACGTTTGCTGACATTGCTGATGATCAGCTTGGCATGCTCCGCATCCCACCCTTCAGGCCACTCCATCTCAGGCTCATGCCCACGGAAATTCAAAATGACCAACATCTGCTCATCATCCAGCGTTCGTGTATAGGCATAGATATTCGGATCATCCGGCAGCAGTAGTTCATACGCGCCATAGATCAGCACTTTATGTTGTTTGCGAAGTGCAATCAGCTTTCTGTAATAATTTAAAATGGATTGTGGATCACTTTCGGCATCAGCTACGTTAATCTCAGGATAATTATCATTCACCTGTATCCAGGGCTGACCTTGGGTAAATCCAGCGTGTTCCGTATCATCCCATTGCATTGGCGTACGGGCATTATCGCGACTCTTCAGCCAAATAGCCTGCATGACTTCATGCTTCGACTTCCCTTGACCAATGTAATGATTATAATAATTTTTCGTCTCAATATCCCGGTATTGCTCGATATTCGTAAAAGCGACATTGGTCATGCCGATCTCTTCTCCCTGGTAGATATAAGGTGTTCCTTCAAGTGTAAGCATCCACGTGGCCAGCATCTGAGCAGAACGCACTCGATATTTACCGTCATCACCAAAACGGGAGACCGGGCGTGGCTGATCATGATTGCCCATATAATTGGCGTTCCAGCCTCTACCATGCAAAACCGTTTGCCACCGGCTCATGATTTCTTTGAGATCGGTCAATTTCCATTCCTTGTAGTTCCACTTACCAATTCCGGAAGATTTGGCATCGATGAACATATGCTCAAACTGGAATACCATATTAAGTTCATCACGATCAGTCCCCACATAAGCCAGCGCTTGCTCAGGCCCAAGTCCCGAAGTCTCGCCAACCGTCATAGGTCCGTATGGTTTCAGGATCATGTTATTCAGCTTTTTCAGAATCGAATGGACTTGTTCCAGGTTGGAAAAGAGCTGATATGCCGGAACCACTGGCAGATTGTCCGGATTGTGGGCACTTGGCAGCCCCTCTGCCTTGGCGATATGCGCCACTGCATCGAAACGGAATCCGTCTACCCCTTTTTCCAGCCACCAATGAACCATCTCATACATCTCTTCCGCCATCTGTTCATTGTTCCAGTTGAGGTCGGGTTGCTGTTCCGAGTATAGATGAAGATAATACTCATTCGTTTCGGCATCATGCTTCCACACTGAACCTCCAAAATAGGATTCCCAATTATTCGGCACCTGGCCATTTTTGCCTGAACGCCAAATATAATAATCCCGCTTCGGATTCATCTTTGACGACCGCGATTCGGCAAACCAGGCATGTTCATCCGACGTATGATTCAACACCAGATCCATCATGATCTTGAGACCACGCTTATGTGCCTCTGCCAAGAGTCGATCAAAATCCTCCATCGTGCCATACTTTCGCAGAATGGCGTAATAATCACGTATGTCGTATCCGTTATCATGTCCTGGTGAATCGTAGATGGGACAGAGCCATATCACATCCACGCCCAAATTCTCCAAATAATCGAGCTTCTCACAGATCCCCTGCAAGTCGCCATACCCATCTCCGTCCGAATCGTTGAAGCTGTTCGGGTAAATCTGGTATACCACACTCTCTTTCCACCAAACGATATCGCCCACCTCGCTTTCATCTTTGTACTATATATAAATTGAACTAAAGGATATTTACACTGGACACTCCGATGACAGAACAACCTTCCAATCACTGTTATCCCCAGATTTTGCTAATTACCCCAATTAAGGGGAAAATCCAGGTATAGCCTATGCTTCCGATGCAGCTTTCTTTCAGAAAGCTTTTAGGCGAACGCGTTCGCTTCTTCAGGTTATTTCTGTCCTCTCCGTTTCGTGTAAATGTAGTTCAATTTATATATATAATCTCTGTATACGATATAAATAAGCCGTTAATATGTTTTATCCGAAATGATTCCCTTGTAAACATATGAAAGGGTTCTTATGCAAAAAGACTCGGTCATGGACCGCGATCTGCGGCTCAATTCCGAGTCTTTCCTGGTGATAATAAGAATAGCTTAAATCCGGCGTAACCAATCCAGGCACCGACTGTGTTCAGAATAATGTCATCCACATCGAACGAACCTACACGTGTAATCAATTGGATGACTTCAACACCAAGCAGAAGCAAAACAACTGTGGATGTGAAGATCAGGAACGAACGACACCTCCGAAACAACCAGGGAATCCAGATGCCCAGTGGAATGAACAATACGATATTGCCGAACAAATTCTTGACCCAGGCATCTGTATGGTACCTCTCCCTCTCCAATAGAAGTGGCCGAATGGTCTCAAAGGGGACGAGATTATATTGATAATACAAGCCTTGCGTTCGTCCACTGACAAACAGTAAATTGCCCATAATCAATAAGTATAACACTGCCATGAAACCAACCGTTGCAAGTATCAACTTGGAGTGGAGCCACGACTTTTCGTTCATTCCCTCTATCCTCCGACCTTGTTTTCCGCGAAGCGGTAGGTCTATTTTAACGGGATATAGATCTTCATGTCCAATTGTTCAGGAGTTGATTTCCAGACATCCGTCACTTCAAAGTCTGGTCCTTCCCTCCGTTCATAGTTCGACTGTGGCAGCCAACTGCCATAGATCATTTTCCTGATATCCTGCCCTGAGCCTTCCACGGTGAACTCTGCATACAATCCTCCCGGAATTTCAATCGAGGTAAAACCGGGTTCAAGCACCTGAGATGCTCCACTGCTCTCTTCACCCACAATAAAAGAAAATGCTCCATCCTCTTCGAAATGACAAGCCACACCATAAGCCATATCAGGGCGTGTCCTCTCCGGGATCGCCATGAATCTCTGTTCCACACCAAAATCGTGATAAAATCCAGGTATTTCAGCATAATGCTGATTGTCATTCAGGTTGGTCTTATATTCATAGCCGACAATCCAGTTCGGTTCCCGTGTGACCAGACGGGGTGTGTTCATATGGAATGTTCCATTAAGCGAAGTTCGATAATCATTGAAATCAATGCTCTGTTGCATCTTCAAAAGAGACAACTGATCCGCTTCCAACTTGCGCAGCTTCGCGGGTGTCATTCCAAAGTAGGCTGAAAATGCACGGGTAAACGCCTCCTGAGATCGATAGCCAAAGTTCATCGCAATATCCAATATGCCTTCCGACGAGCCCCGCAGCATCCCGATAGCTTCCGTTAATCTTCGTCTGCGCACATATTCCAGTACAGTGAATCCGGTGATCGCCTGAAATAAACGTTGAAAATGAAACGCCGAAAAGCTCGCAGCAGCAGACGTCTCTCTGATATTAAAATCATCCTGCAAATGCTGCTCCAGATACTCAATCGCAAGCTGAATTCGTGTGTAATGATCCATAGTGACGGCTCCCCTATCTAATTCGAAATATCAAACGATTTCTTATGTAGTATGACTGAGATCCGGAACATTTTTTTGATTTTGTGTGCGAACTTGTATGAGTTAGGATAAGTGAAATCCGTTTCTCTTCATTCTGAATGTCACTATAATAAAATGTATGCCAAAATCCCCTTGCTCTACAAGGAGATACCCCTACTCTGATTGATTAACCAGTAGAGATCACTCTTGTGAACAAGGGGACCTATTTGTCTAGAAATCTATGCTCAACCTTTCCAGTTCCCCGACACGGGATGAATACCCCAGATATCTGTGGCATACTCACTAATGGTACGGTCACTGGAGAATATACCGGAATGCGCCGTATTTAATATCGCTTTTCGAGTCCAGCCCGGAATATCCCGATACGCTTGGTCAATGGCAGCATGCGCATCTGCATAAGCAGCAAAATCACGCAATACAAAGTATTCGTCACCATGAGCTAACAAGGAGTCATAAATATCCCAGAACTCCCCGTCACGATAACAGAATGCACCTGGATGCACCAATTGCTCCACGACCTCGCGAATGCGTTCATCATGCTGCACAATCTCATTTGGACGATAGCTGCCGGAACGATAGTACTCAAGCACTTCGTCTGCACGCAGACCATAGATGAACATATTTTCCTCTCCAACTTGCTCTGCCATCTCCACGTTGGCTCCATCCATCGTGCCAATCGTCAAAGCACCGTTCATCATAAACTTCATGTTGCCCGTACCGGACGCTTCCTTCCCTGCGGTTGAGATCTGTTCACTAACATCCGCAGCAGGAATGATTTTCTCTGCAAGAGAGACGGAATAGTTCTCGAGGAAAAACACCTTCAAGCGATCATTCACGGCCGCATCCCGATTCACCGTATCAGCGACGGTATTGATCAGCTTGATAATTTTCTTGGCAAAATAATAACTCGGCGCTGCCTTGGCACCAAAGATGAACGTACGCGGTACCATATCAAATGAAGCATCATTCTTAAGTCGATTATACAGATGCATGACATGCAGAATGTTTAACAGCTGCCTTTTGTACCCATGCAGTCTCTTCACCTGTACATCAAAAATGGAATCGGGGTTCACTGATGTCCCGGTATGGTCCAGAATATACGCAGCAAGCCGCTCTTTGTTATCCCGCTTAATCAAACGGAACTGCTCCTGGAATGATGCACTATCCGCAAAGCCAGCCAACTGGTCCAGCTTACCCGGCTCTGTAATCCATTCGTTACCGATGGTATCCGTAATCAGATCCGACAGTTTCGGATTGGCATGCATCAGCCAGCGGCGATGGGTAATCCCATTGGTTTTGTTATTGAAACGCTCTGGATACAGTGCATAGAACGGAGCCATCTCGCGCTCTTTCAAAATCTTGGTATGCAATGCAGCAACACCATTCACGCTATGACTGCCTACAATCGCCAGATGCGCCATCCGTACCTGATCATTCGCAACAATCGCCAGATGCCCTATACGATCCTGATCTCCCGGATACCGATCCAGCAGCATGCCACAGAAGCGTTTATTGATCTCTTCAATGATCATGTAGATCCGCGGCAGCAGCTTGCTGATCATGGCTACAGGCCATTTCTCAAGCGCCTCACTCAGTGTTGTATGATTGGTATACGATACAGTACGCGTTGTGATGTCCCATGCTTCATCCCAGCCATAACCCTTCACATCAATCAGGATGCGCATCAGTTCCGGTATAACCAAAGTTGGATGTGTGTCATTAATGTGGAAGGCCACTTTATCTGGCAAACGATCATACGGTAGCTCCAGCTTGTTAAACGTACGCAAGGCACTCTGTACGCCTGCTGAACACATGAAGTATTGCTGCTTCAATCGCAGCAGCTTTCCCTCGTACTGGGAATCATCCGGATACAGGAATTCGGAGATCGATTCAACGGAACGGCTATAATCCAGATAACCGTAGTAGTTCGATGGGGTGTCAAGTGAAGTCTCACGCTTCGGTTCAGCACTCCATAGCCGCAATGTGTTCACATGCGTTTGACCATAACCGATGACAGGCACGTCATAGGGAATGGCTACAACCGCTTCGGCATCTTTGGTAACAAATTGATATTCCCCATCTTGCTCGTGAGCTTCTACCCGGCCCCAGAACTGCACTTCCACTTTTTTGTCTGGACGGCGGACTTCCCATTCATTGCCCTTATCCAGCCAATTGTCGGGTAGCTCTACCTGATTGCCATTGATGATTTTTTGCTCAAACAAACCGTATTTGTATCGAATGCCACAACCATGTCCTGCATATCCGAGTGATGCGAGTGAATCCAGGAAACAGGCAGCGAGTCGTCCCAGACCTCCGTTACCGAGTCCTGCATCTGCCTCCTGTTCTTCTACCTCTTCCAAGGAAAAACCCAGCTCCGCCAGACTATCACGGACGAGTTCCAACTCGTTTACATTCAGCAGATTGTTGCCGAGCAGACGTCCAATCAGGAATTCCAGCGAGAAGTAATAGACCTGTTTATCCTGGCGCTGCTTGAACCCCTGATTCGACGCTGCCCAATCCTGTCCTGCATATTCACGGATCATGCTTCCCAGTACATGGTACACGTCTTCCTGTGTGGCTTCTTCAATCGGTTTGCCCAATTTGCTGACCAAATTCCGTGTAAAGATACTCTTGAACGTTTCTTTGTTGTCAAACAAAAGTAGGTTCCTCCCGGGGAAACCCTGCAGGATGATGGCGGTTCATACACTCCGTTGCTCAACATTGTGCAAAGTGGCCGTTACGGTGACGAATCGTTCTTATGATCGCTGTTGTCTCCAAATTTTCTCGATTACCTATATACATTGAACTAAATAATATTCACACTGGCCACTCCGATGACAGAATAACCTTCCGATCACTGTTATCCCCAGATTTTTTTGATTCCTTTTTTTAAAAGGAAAAATCCGGGGATAAAGGCGAACGCTCCGCTTCTTCAGGTTCTTTCTGTCCTCTCCGTTTTGTGTAAATGTTTAAGTTTAATTTATATAGTAAAAGGTTGAAATTTGGAGACAATATACGCTTCTTCAGAATCGATTTCGTCCCCTTCACTTACTGCTAGGCTCTTTACCAAACAACTTTCGTCTACGAACCTTAAATCCATCCTACAGGATTTTTATTTTATATATATTTATAGAAGATATCGGTTACGTGCGGGCTTTAGATAATAGTGCTTTTCGCTAAAATGTATGGATTCGACCGGTCACCGATCAGCGTCTGTCCTCCGGTCAGCTTCACGTCTTTATCCAAAATGACGTTCTCAAGCACTGTCCCTTCACCAATGTAACATTTCTGCATGATAATGGAACCTTTGATTTTGGCACCTTTGGCCACCTGTACACCACGGAACAGAATGCTGTCCTCCACCTCTCCACCCACAATGCAACCGTTGGCAAGGAGGGAATGTTTAACATTGGCGGTATCCAGGTATTTGGCAGGCGCTTCATATTTGATTTTGGTTTGGATCGGATCTTCCTTGAACAGTTGTTCATATTGCCCTGTGTTGAGCAGATCCATACTGTTGCGATAATAACTGTCAATGGAATTGATGACTGCGTGATAGCCATCATATGCATACGCAGCGATATTCAATCCATCCGGATTTTTTTGAATCACATCCCGGAAGAAATGGCTCTCGCCATGATCAATACAGCGCTGCACCTGGCGCAAGAACAATTCTTTTTCCATGATGAAAATTTCTGTATATATATTCGGGTGATTAGCGCTTTGGTGAATGTCCACCACATTACCGTCCCCGTCATGGTCAACTTTGACACAGGCGTCATGCTCAGGCAGCAGTTGATCCACTTTTTTGCAGACCAGTGTAACGTCCGCTCCTTTGCTGATGTGATACCTGTAGACATCCTGGAGGTCTGCTTTGGTCACATGGCGACTACCTGCATGCACAACATACTGTCCTGCACCTCTGTGGAAAAAGTCCAAATTATTATGAAAATGCTGCAAATCCCCCTGTGATGTGTCTGTTGGATCGTTCCAGTCTGGTGGCAAAATAAACATGCCCCCATGCTTACGATCCAGATCCCAAGGCTTCCCATCACCAAGATGGTCCATCAACGAGCGATATTTTCGCCGTACAAATACACCTATACTCTCAATCCCTGCATTCATCATATTGGATAGAACAAAATCGATCAGACGGTAACGCCCGGCATAAGGCACCGCGGCTCCGCAGCGAAAGTACGTCAATTCCTTCAATTCCTCAAGTTCATGGTCAAGGTTAATAACTCCGATCAATTGTTTCATCGCATGCACCGTCCTTTTGACTTCAATTAGGCCTTGCTGGTTATTCCTTGGCGAAGCTGACGTTCCAGTTCTTCCTGATCGACGAGCAATATATCACTCTCATCTTCCGGTGCAGGCGAAATCTGTGTTCCATCAGGAATAACCAATCCTTCTGCGATAATAGCTCGGTAAATGCGCACATTTTGCCCGATTTTCACTCTTGGCATGATGACCGAATCGATAACAGCGCTGTTCTCCCCAACGTCTACCCCGTAGAAGAGGACGGAATGGTTGACCTCGCCGTGCACAATACTGCCTTCACTAATAATACAATTGCGAACCTTCGCCGAAGGTGAGATGTATTGTGCAGGTTGGTTCGGATTACGTGTAAAGATACGCCAGTCCGGATCATTCAGATTAAACGGTGTGTCTTCGTCCAACAGGTCCATATTGGATTCCCACAGACTGCGAATGGTACCTACGTCTTTCCAGTAACCTTCAAATGGGTATGCATATAAGGATTTTTCGTTTTCAAGCAACAAAGGAATAATATCTTTACCAAAGTCATAGGAGGTGGATGCCTGTTGTTCATCCTGGATCAGGAAACGTTTCAGTACATCCCACTTGAAGAGATAGATACCCATGGAAGCGAGTGTGCTCTTGGGTTCAGGAGGTTTTTCTTCAAATTCATAGATGCTATAGTCATCGTTGGTGTTCAGCACCCCGAATCGGCTGGCTTCTTCCAATGAGACATCAATGACCGATATGGTGCAATCCGCATCTTTATCTTTGTGATACTGGAGCATTTTTTCGTAGTCCATCTTATAGATATGATCCCCTGACAAAATGAGCACGTGCTCAGGATCGAATTGTTCAATAAAGTTCAGGTTACGGAAGATGGCATCTGCTGTACCACGGTACCAACTGCTTCCGTCTTCACGTTCATGGGGAGGAAGTACGTATACTCCGCCATTTTTACGGTCCAGATCCCAGTCACTGCCAATACCAATATAGGAGTGCAGGACAAGTGGTTCATATTGAGTTAATACGCCCACTGTATCAATACCCGAGTTAGAGCAGTTACTTAGCGGAAAATCAATAATTCGGTACGTACCGCCAAAATATACTGCCGGCTTAGCCAGTGATTTCGTTAATCCTTTTAACCTCTTCCCTTGCCCTCCGGCAAGTAGCATCGCTACAACTTCTTTTTTCGCCATCATTACAGCCTCCTCCACGTGCATTCGTTCTGATTCATTTCAGAGCCCATAATCGATATTCTGTTGTGTGGACACTGTTGTCATGATTAGGAGCATGCTGTACAGATGTGTAACCGGATAAGTCTTATTGAAGTTGAACTTTTTGATTGTGAAGCCTGAGATAGAGATGATGCGGTGTAGAATTGCCTTGACTGACTTACAGAGGTGAATGTTAAATGAAGAACTTAAGATGTAGCTCGTGAGCAATGAAATAGAATACTCCTATTTAACATTAAACACGAAACGGACTGGGGAATCTTACTGGAAAACATCGACATCAAGTTTCGGGTAAGATTACCCTTTCTCTAGCCGCTGTTATTCATATTGTATTCGATAATAGAGAAGCAAAATCCTTTAGTTTTTGTGCAATTATTAAGTGGAAAAATAAGTAAAAATATCGAGTTTACACGACAAAAAAGCCGACTTTCGATCTCGGCTCATTTTGTCTATTATTTTTGAATTGGATAATCCGTGATCCTCAACATCAATAGGATCGTACTTTGATATATCCGTTTCTGAAAAAGTCTATATAATTTTGCGGAATAGCTCCATCACTTCATCCTTGGACGGTTGATAGGGATTTCCTGGTGCACAGGCATCTTTCATCGCGTTATCGGCAAGCAGTTCCACATCCGGATCTTTCACCCCCAGCTCAGACAGTTTCTCAGGAATCCCAACTTCCTTCGATAGCTGACGGATGGCCTCAATGACGTAATCGGAACACTCCTCATCACTTCTACCCTTCACATCCATACCAATCGCTTTGGCAATGTGACGGAATTTGCCCGGTACATGCTTGGCATTCAACTCCTCCACATAAGGGAGTAACATGGCGTTGCACACACCATGCGGCAAATCATATACGCCACCCAGTTGATGCGCCATCGCGTGGACATAACCCAGACCCGCATTGTTAAAAGCAATCCCGCCAAGGAAACATGCGTACGTCATATGTTCCCGCGCTTCCAGATCACTGCCGTCTCTCACCGCTCTTGGCAAATATTCAAAGATCAATTCAACAGCTGCTGCAGCTGTCGCACTTGTCACTGTAAATCCACCAGGCGTAACCATCGCTTCCACGGCATGGGTTAAGGCATCCATTCCCGTAGCCGCTGTGAGACTTGCTGGCTTGCTGAGCATCAGCTCCGGATCATTAACCGACAGGGAGACCAGACTATTACGGTCCACCATTACCATCTTTACTTTACGTTCCTCATCTGTAATCACGTAGTTCATTGTCACCTCACTCGATGTGCCAGCCGTTGTGTTAAAAGCTACAAGTGGCACGGACTTATGTTTCGATTGATGCAATCCTTCATATTCACGGATATGCCCACCGTTGGTAGCCACAATGCCAATACCTTTGGCAGCATCCTGTGGTGAACCTCCGCCTATCGATATAATGGCGTCACAGCCATGATCTTGGAATAATCGATGTCCGTCATGTACATTCTGACATGTTGGATTAGGCTGAACCTCATCATATACGACATAGTCTAACCCTGATTTTCTTAATATAGACAGTACCTGCTCTGCAACGCCTGAAGTTATCAAATGACGATCACTCACGACCAGTGCTTTGCAGATACCCATCTGTCCAATCATCTGGCCTGCTTCCTGTAAACAACCTCTACCCATCAAGTTCACGGGCGGAACATAATATGCATGTGTTGCCATCTGAACCAGCCTCCTGTAACCCCTGATTTACTATCTACATTGTAACTGAATCCGTTTTCAGATATAGTGAAATAAATCACAATGGACACGATAAATGTTACACTGAAGTTTATTTTTACCCGTAATGAAAAAAAGACGACCCGGACACCCGAAGGTATCCAAGCCGTCTTGCCTATCAATCTTAAAGCTATATCCACTACTTATACCTTACGAAGGTACTTTCATTGAAACATCCTTATCCTTACGAAGGCTTAAAGCGCCTTATCGTTCACACCGTCAAGCCATGCCTCAATATCTCCAATTACGGAGGAAACACAACCGTCCTCAAATGGTGAGTTCAATCCAGCCAGTTCAACCAATCCTGTGAAGGACAAACTTCCTCCCGCTTTGCACAATGTCAGGTAATCGGCCCATGCGGACTTCATATCTTCGTTGCTGCGTTTCCAGAACTGGAATGCACAGATCTGTGCCAACGTATAGTCAATGTAATAGAACGGCGATGAGAAAATGTGACCCTGCTTATGCCAGAAACCACCCTGCTCCAGATAAGCATTATCTTTGTAATTGATGTGTGGCAGATAGGTCTTCTCAATGTTACGCCATGCCTGCTTACGCTCCGTTGGTGTCGCATCCGGGTTCGCATATACAAAATGCTGGAATTCATCCACAGCTACACCATACGGAATGAACAACAAACCGGAAGACAGGTGATCAAACTTGTATTTGTCCGTATCTTCCTTGAAGAACAATTGCATCCAAGGCCATGTGAAGAACTCCATACTCATGGAATGAATCTCAGCCGATTCATATGTCGGCCAGTTGTATTCAGGCACTGCAAAATCACGGCTCTCATACACTTGGAAAGCATGACCTGCTTCATGTGTCAATACATCAATATCACCGGATGTACCGTTGAAGTTGGAGAAGATAAACGGCACTTTGTAATCGTTCAGGAACGTACAATATCCGCCCCCTTGTTTACCTTTTTTGCTGACCAGATCCATAAGCTCGTTGTCGGTCATCATCTGGAAAAATGCATCCGTCTCTGGCGATAATTCAGCGTACATTTTTTTACCATTCTCAATAATCCATTCCGCATCACCCTTAGGTGTCGGGTTACCTGTCTTGAAGCTGAAGCCCTGATCGTAATAATACAGTGTATCCACATCAATCCGATTACGCTGGCGCTCTCTGAGCTTGGTCGCTACAGGTACAATATAATCGCGAACTTGGGCCCGAAAGTTGGCTACCATCTCTGCGTTATAATCCGTACGGTTCATGCGATCATAGCCGAGTTCCACATAGCTTGGATATCCCAGTTTTTTCGCAATCTGTGTACGCACTTTAACCAGTTCATCGTAAATACGATCGAATTCAGCCTCATGCTCAGCCATGAACGTGTATCTGGCTTCCGAAGCCCGCTCACGCATGGAGCGATCCGTGGACAGTTCAAATGGATGAAGCTGTGGTAACGTGCGCTCTTCACCTTCGAAAGGAATTTTGGCCGAAGCGATCAGCTGATTGTATTCTGTGGAAAGTTTGTTCTCCTTCTGGAGTTCTTCAATGATTTCCGGGCTGAATGTTTTCAGTGAAAGATCCGCCAGTTGGAACAGCTGTGAACCCCATTTTTGCTCCAATTCATTGCGGAATTTCGAGTTAACCAGTGCACGGTAAAAATCCGTAATATATTCCTGCACAATGGGTGCATTTTCATCCAGAAATTCGTTCTCCGCTTTGTAAAACTCATCATTGGTATCAATGGAATGACGGATGTAGACCAGTTGGGCTTGCGTCTCAAAGTCACTGCGCAGCGCATTAATCTGATCCATGAACCCACTCTGTTCCTCAACCGTTGTCGCAGCTTCAAAACCGCTCAACAGCTCACGGAAAGATGTCTTGATGTGTTCCAGATTCGGACGTGTATACGTATACTCACTAAATTTCATTTATGTACACCCTTTCCTGTTTGGCAGAATCTCGAGAGTATCCCGAGTTAAACTAACCCCTATTATACAAAAGAGCAGCTAAAAAATCCCATCTTTACGAAAAATATTTGTCCATCGGTCAAATTTGTACAACATTGTTGACTACATATATTACGTGCTAATGTAAGATCATTTCTTCAAAAAACTTTCAAACACAAATAAGCCCGCCTCGCATTAGCGAAGCCAGCTTATAGGTTGTCTCTCTTCTTTTCACATTTAAAAAATACTAGCTTTGGTCTTTATCCATAATCTGATAGAACCAGCCCATTCCGACCATGCCCACGACCATAATAACGGCCATAATAATGATATATGTCATGAATGTAACCTCCCTGCTTCCGTATATTCATCACACTACTACTAGTGTACACGGTGAAACACCGTTTGAATTGACCGAACATTGACAAAAATACGAAATCTTCAATTTTAACATATTGATTATTTCCCACAGGGCACTATATCATACGTACCTCACTGCAGGGTTCAAAGTTTCATCCGCCATGTTTACGGTGTATACTATACTTCTATGAAATGGAATTTGGATTTTTACGCAGAAAGGTTGAAAGACATGTCGACTCGCATCCCCTTACGTCAGCTAATGCTTACTGTTCTACTAGTCCTTATGTTATCTATTTTATCCGCCTGTGCGGATGGAGAAGCCCATCTAACGGTGAATATGGACGGATCAACGGATCTGGATCTCAATCTCAACGTAAAGAACTCCGCTCTTGGAAAGATTGGACAAGACAATCTCATGCCTCTGATCGCAGATGCATTGAATCGAAATAACTTCCAGGCAGAGGTTTCGGAACAGGGAGATCAGAAGCAACTCACAGCGACCACCCATTATGAAAAAAGCAATACAACCAACTTTGATACGTCCAAGTTACCACAAGGGATCAAAGTTGAACAATCAACTTCTCCCGGCTTCTTCACTTCCAAGATGCACATTACAGCAGAAGCCGACCTCATGGAATCCATGCCGGATGGTGAGATCAAAAATCAGATTAACAAGGTGCCTAGCTTTCTTAAGAACCTCTTGTTAAAAGATGTTAACTTTGATTTTAAGTTGTCTTTGCCTATCAAGGCAGCTGATTCCAATGCGGATCAGGTAGAGGATGGCGGAAAAACGCTCATTTGGCACGTTTCCCCCCTCCAGATGAATAAACTGGATCTGACTGTACAGGTCCCCAACATTCGGAACATCATCATCGTTGCAGTCATTGGCCTATTATTCATCGTTGCTCTGCTCATTTGGTTTTTGGTTCGTCGCAAACGGGCCAGACAGAGACATAGTGCAGGATCACATCGCGGAAAAAATTAATTCCTTCACACCAATTTTATTTGTGACTTGCCAAACGGTGTTGTGGATAGTAGAATACATCCGTACTGTGTGAACGGTTAATTTTTTATTCAGCAAAGCTAAAGAGGTGACAGGTTTCATGAATATCCGCGAATGCCCACTACCTGGTATTGGAGTTAAGTACCAGTTTGATACAAAGGGCGGCCAGCAGTTAGTCATTATTGTGCATGAGGACGGACGCCGTGAATTATTCTCCGTTGATCCACAAGACAACGAAGAACTCACTCTGATTGCAGATTTGGAAGATGACGAATGCGTAACCCTCTCCGGGTTAATCGGAGGCTGGTCGTAAATGACAGAATAACCTGTACCTTGAATTCAAGGCACAGGTTATTTTTCTGTTACGTTACCCTTTGAGAGCGAATATATGGAACCCATGTATTTAATACACGGCTGATCTCCGCGGAATGGAACGGTTTGCTAATAAAGTCCTGCATCCCGCATTTCAAGCACTCCTCGCGGTCACTCGCACCTGCAAAAGCAGTTATCGCTGCAATAACCGGTATCTCTGGATGGCTCTGTCTGATTCGACAGGTCGCTTCAATCCCATCCATAACGGGCATTTGAATATCCATGAACACCAGGTCATATTGAACCTTGTTCAATGAATCAACGGCCTGTGCACCGTTCTCAACGATATCACATACTCCGCCAAACTTGCGCAGCATCTCCTCCAACAGGTGGCTGTTGACCGCTTGATCTTCAGCAATCAATATTTTGAGGTCATGGGCAAGACTGGCTCGATCCAATTGCAGTTCATCATTCTCAGTAATTTCGATCGGGTCACTACTTTCTTCTTGCCAGCGCTCCACTACGAGGGTGAACTGGAACTCTGCTCCCTCACCGATCTCACTCTGTACGCCAATCGCTCCACCCATTAATTCCACCAGTTTCTTGCTGATCGCAAGCCCCAGTCCTGTCCCGCCAAACTTGCGATTGATGGCCGGATCAAGCTGTGAGAAGGATTGGAACAACTGATGCTGCTTTTCTGTTGGAATACCGATTCCTGTATCTCTTACTTTAAAGGTCAACATCAGATTGTCCCGACCATGCTCATCTGAAAAATCAGCACCAACGCTCACCTGAATACGACCCTGCTCTGTGAATTTAACAGCGTTACCCACCAGATTAATCAGCACCTGCCGAATTCGTGTCTCATCCCCCCGAATTCGCTCAGGAATGTGATCCGACACTTCACAAAAGAGTTCAATATTTTTCTCTGAGGCCTTCAGCGCAAACAGTTCAATCACTCCACCCAGCATCGCCTTAATATCTACAGGTGCGCGCTCAAGATCCATTTTGCCTGCTTCGATTTTGCTGAAATCCAGGATTTCATTCAAAATGTACAAAAGAGATTCGCCGCTATCAATCATGATTTCTGCAAAGCCTTTCTGTTCATCATCCAGCTCGGTTTCCATTAATAGGTGGGCCATGCCCATGATGCCATTCAATGGTGTTCGAAGCTCATGACTCATGATAGCCAGAAACTCGGACTTCGCTCGGTCTGCATGCTCTGCTGCTTCCTTGGCACGTATGATGTCCTTCACAGATGTCATATCACGGAAAACCAAAACGGCTCCACGGGTTCTACCCTGATCCATAATCGGCTTCAATTGGAACTCCGCCAGGAAACTGGACCCATCCTGTCTCCAAAAAACGGATTCGGTACGCGGCAGACCTCGTCCCTCACGAACAGCCTGTAGAATTGGTGTATCCTTGGATGGGTAAGGGATTCCTTCGCTCTGCATCTGAATCATCATCTGTTCAAGAGGTTTGCCGTTCATTTCACTTGGACAGAAGTTCATGATCTCCGCAGCGGCCGGATTAGCAAAGTTCAGATTCCCTTCCAGGTCCAGTCCAATAACACCCTCAGACATGCCATTCAAAATCAATGCCCGTTCATAACTAAGATTCTCGATTTCCTCGACATAACGTTTGGACTCCGTAATGTCACTGGTAATCCCATAGACACCTACAACTTTATCCTCCAGTATAATAGGAACATTAATCACATTGGTTTCAATTCGCTGTCCATTTTTGTGAATCAAGCCTATCTCATAGCTCTGTGCCGTGCCCTTCACCGTTTCCTCAAAATGATATCGTGTCTTCTCCAGATCCACAGGATCAATGAGGTGATCAAAAGGTCGGCTCAGCAGCTCCTCCTTGCTGTGTCCCGTCAACTGTTCCTGACCCACATTGGCTTTCAGCAGATTGCCTTCCAGATCAAGAGAAGCCACGCCCAGGGGATTACAGTCAAATAATGATCTGTACTCCTGCATGCTTAACTGTTGTTGCTGGCTGGCTGTGATATCCCGGGTTACAGCGACGAGTTCTAACAATTCACCTGCACTGTCATAGACATAATGTGTAATGGTATCTGCCCACACCGTAGATCCGTCCTTATGTTGCAGGCGATAACTGAGCCGTTTGGGAGCCAGACCCCTTCTCTGCTCTTCCATATACGCTTCAACCAAGGGCACATCCTCCGGACAGATAACGAATGTTCCAGGCTTACCTATCACTTCTTCCAACTCATAGCCGAGCATGCTCTTGCATGCATTCGAAACATATTTAAATGTACGACTGGAATCGACATCATGTATTGCAATCAGGTCCAGTGAAGACTCTGCCAGCAGCCTCGAGATGCGACTGCTCTCCTCCAATTGCTTACGTTGCACAATAAGGATTTCCTCTGCATCTTTTTGTTTCGTAATATCAGCAGCTTGTACGAGCAGATACAAAGGTTCACCACTCGTTTCATCCCGTACGATGCAAGCTCTAATGGTTGCCCATAATAACGAACCGTCCTTGCGTTTCAGGCGAACCTCCGTCTCGTACATCTCCCTTGTTTTATGGGTCATTTCCCAGAACTTGCTGCGGAATTCCTCCATGTGCAGATCTTCTTCGCAGATCATATGTACGACCGAAGTATCGAGCAGTTCTTCTTCACTATATGCAAGCATCTCGCAAAATGCAGGATTAAGCTGCAACCACTTTCCATTTACATGCGATGCGACAGCAATGCCGATTGGTGCGTGTGTATACAATTGTTCGAACAGAGATCGGCTCTCTGTAATGGATTTCGACATCACGTGTCCTCCTTTATGAGAATCTGATTGTATTCCGTATGAATAGACCCGCTTGAACATAACTTCATCTATAGAGTACTACCCCAAATGCCATGATTTATAAACGAGGTCACACAAAATGTTCACAGGAAACGACATTTTTAAGCTTGGATGCCGGGACATTCAATATGTACATACCAATTCGAACACATCGCGTCATATACTACACAATACCCGTGCTCTACTGATAATACAATGTTGAATATTCAAACAGGAATGGAGGTTATGAATGATGATCATTGTCGCAAATCAACCCGCCCTGCTGAACCGCTCGGAATGGTCTGATTTTGAATGGTACTGGTTACAGCAACTTCAGGATCGTCCAACGAGATATGTTTACCAATCCATGGATCATCTTCGATTTGAATGGGACTTGAGAGGCTCGCTCGTGAATGCAGCAGAAGGACTGGATCGAAGCGGGGTGAATTTTGCATCCTTTGAAAAATCCAGATGTAATCCTGCCTTCTGGAATCGAAATGCAGAGGGTGGATTCGAGCTTAAACCGAACGTAACACCCGCTGACGGCATCCGGGATATTTGGAGGAATGGGCACTTGTATGCCTTTGAATGTGCAACAGCCACGGTCATTGTGCTGTATGGTGGCGTGCTGGGAAGCATTCGTGAAGATGCTTTTAATTCGCTGTTTCGAAATCTGCTGCTCTTTGACTGGCATTATGACAGCGACCTGCGATTGATCGAAAAAAATGGTAGTGAAACCGCGCTTCCAGGAGATGTACTGTATTTCAAAAATCCGGATGTTTCTCCCGAAACCCCCGAATGGCAGGGAGAGAATACGATTATGCTGCGCGAGGACTGGTATTATGGCCATGGGATTGGCATTGCAAGCGGCGGAGAAATAATACGTACCCTGAATCAGTTCCGCGTTCCAGGTAGCCGGGTCTCTGCTTACTTAATGGATATGGTTATTTATCCGGACTTCTTTTATTTATCTCGATTCGCCAAGAACAACCCGAATAATGTTGCCGCTGCTTCTACACCTGTATTACCCGGACAGTTATATGTACGTCTTGGGGGCAGTCGTTATTTACGCAGCTGAATTAATGATACAGAAACGGATTTCGCCTTGAGTTGCATCCCTGATATATCAATCCAAGTGACGATTAACAAGCCCAATGGTACAGCAGTTACCCTGCCATTCATTGGGCTTTTCTCACATTCGAATAATCATTACTGCATTCACATTGGCCTTGCTATGTGTTATCTCAATAATCGTCTGGCAATCTACGCATGGGGGTCCAGTTGCACGACAACCTGTTTACCACTTACCTGGACACCCGTCGTTTTACTACCGAATTCAGCCAGCGATTTGCTCAGTTGCTCTGCCCATTCCTTGCCAGCAGCTCCCTCTTTGGCTCCATGCACCTGGATGACGAGTTTTACCGAATCACCTTTCTTCAGGATGCGTTCCGCCTGAGATTGCTTGGTATCCCGGTCATGATCCTCCATTGCAAGGTTCAAACGAATTTCTTTTACTTTCCGTTTATCAGGGGATTTACTCGCTTTTTTCTTCGCCTGCTGCGCTTCCGCTTTGGCTGCTCCTGCACCGATCAGCTTGCATGGCGGCGGACTGGTCATCAAGGACAAGCACACCAGATCTACTTTATGCTGCTTCGCAAGTAGAAGGGCTTCCTTTGTGGGCATCACGCCCAGATCTTCACCATTCAATCCGGTAAGCTGTACTTCGGCTGCTTTGATTTTTTCATTTTTGATCATGATTCTTCCTCCTCCACATCAAAAGCCTGTCCTGATCATGTACCGATCAGAGCAGGCTAGGATGTCGTTGCTATTATTTGTAATACCTATCAGCGTATGAATACGCCAATCTGTCCGATTTATAACGTGTTGAATGCTTCCGTCAGAACCGGTACAATCTGTGATTTGCGTGATACTACGCCTTTCAAGAGCGCTTTGCTATCAGACAGTGTCACATTGTAGGCTTTCTCCACAGCTTTGGTGGATGCGCCATATGCCAGAGCCACAGAATCGTTGTTCAGAATGTCTGTTACGACAAATACGAACAGGTCGAGACCTTTGCTGGAAATGATCGCTTCAATGGCTGCTTCTAGCTCAGGTTGCTTCACGAGAACATCGTTCACATCTACAGCGTTAACCTGTGCAATTTCCACTTTGGCTTGACCCATTACGAATTCTTTGGCATCCAGGGAAATCAGCTCAGCAATTGTTTTTTGGCTCAGATCCGCGCCGGCTTTCAGCATGTCCAGACCATAGCTGTCTGCATCTACGCCAGCAATGGCAGCCAGTTCACGCGCAGCGGCTACATCCTGCTCTGTGCAAGTCGGGGATTTGAACAACAAGGAATCAGAAATGATTGCAGACAGCATCAGACCAGCAATCGGCGCACTCACTTCGATGCCGTTTTCTTTGTACATTTTATTCAAAATGGTTGCAGTACAACCTACAGGCTCTGCACGGAAATACAGAGGTCCGCTTGTCTCAAAGTTAGCAATACGGTGGTGGTCGATAACTTCCACGACAGTCACTTCCTCAATATCGCTTACGCTTTGCTGACGCTCGTTGTGGTCAACCAGAATAACCTTGTTTACTTCATTTGAAGCTGTTTTAATCAGGCGCGGTGCCTCAATTTTGAAATGATCCAGTGCAAACTGGGTTTCACCATTGACTTCGCCGAGACGAACAGCTTCAACGTCCTGACCCAATTTTGTTTTGAGATCCGCATAGGCGATTGCCGAACAGATCGTATCCGTGTCGGGATTTTTGTGACCGAAGATTAACGCTTTTTCCATATTTATAGCCCTCCGTCAATTCTCATTTATATAAGTTTAACCAAAGAATGTTTACACTTGCCACTCCGATGACAGAATAACCTTCCGGTCGCTGTTATCCCCAGATTTTTTGATTCCCTTTTTAAAGGTTAAATCCGGTGATAAGCATACGCTTCCGATGCAGCTTTCTTTCAGAAAGCTTTTAGGCGAGCGCTCCGCTTCTCCAGCTTTTTTCTGTCCTCTCCGTTCTCGTGTAAAACGTTTAGTTGAACTTATATAGAATAATACATGTCATATTTTAATCATACCCTACTGATTATAGCGCTTATAAGGCTTAATTCCAATCCCGTTACAGCGAATTAATTGCAAATCATTCTCAGGTAAGTCATCTTAGAAAAAAATAATATCCTCTCTGTAATTCTATTTCACAGAGGTCTTGGCCACATTCGCAATCAAGTGTTTCTCCAGTTTCTCGCCTTCGCACAAGGCCTGTACGAGTGCTCTGCCTGAATCCGGTGTCATCTGGCCATACCAGTCACCCTGTGGATACACAATCGACACGCATGCGTTGTCACACTGACCATTACATTTGGTACGAGTCGTATGGATGAATCCTCCCGCCTGCTGTTTAACAATCTCGTCCCGTACCGCCTGAGTTACTTCTTCCCCATCGTTACGCATGCATGTTCCACCATTACAGAGTAAAATGTGATGTTGCAGTTGATCCAGATTATAGATAGCCAAACTTGGTTCATTCCCCTCAAGTCGATATGATATGTATCCTATTTATTCCATCGTACAACCTTATAAATTAGCATATGAATTCCTGATACGCAACGAAAATATTAAATCTCGGACTCTTCCACGCTCTGCCCTTGCCGTACAAAAAAGGTCTGTAGACTGCCATCCTCGTTAATCTCCAGCATGTTCAATTGTGCTCCATAGGCACAACCACCATCAATGCCAATTTTGTCTCCGCTCGGGTCAAACCAAATGCCTGACTCATCATGCAAATGCTTCACGGGTGTGTGTCCAAATACGACCGTCTCTCTAATCGCCGTTGGTCTGGAATAGAATGGTTCCCGAATCCAAATGAAGTCCCGCTCGGACTGGTTTCTCCAATCTTCGATATCCGGGTTGATCCCGGCATGCACAAAAATATAACCCGGTATCTCGTACACCAGCGGAAGCTGATCCAGAAACTGAAGATGATGTTCATAATGTGTACGTATCCACTGTTTGGCTTCAGCATAAGCTTCCCAATCGATCTGTTGCTCATCATATGTAAGCTCCAGATCCAGATAACTTGCCATCGTGTTTAATCCACCATTACGAATCCAATGCTGATCATATTGCTCAACATCCTGAGTCAGCGCCTTGACCATCATGGCATCGTGATTGCCTTTAATCACTATAATATTGTGCCGTTGCTGAAGCTGCATAATCTGTTCGATGACCTGCCTGCTGTTTGGACCGCGATCCACATAATCACCCAGCAAAATCAACTCATCTTGCAAAGGATTATAATCTGCAAGCTTAAGCAATGCATTCATTTCATCGTAACAGCCATGAATATCACTAATGACACATCTGCGCATATGAATCTCTCTCCTCTCCCTGATCAAGCAAGAGTATAACCGGAACCTTGCAAGAGCAAAATTCCGGTCTGTTCAGAGTAGTTATTCCCGCTTGCTGATTATTAGTCCTGCTTGAGTCCAAAGGCTTCTGCAATCAAGCCGAATGAGCGTAGACGTGCTTCGAACGAATGGATCGCTGACGCGATAATGACTTCATCCGCTTCATGACGTTCAGCCATAGCGGTAATTTTGTCTCTCACCTGATCCGGTGTACCCACGATGGAAAAAGAACGACGTTGACGGATCTGTTCCATCTCCATCGCTGTGAATGGATAGTTGTTCACCGTCTCCAGGGATGGGAAGGAACTCTGTTCAAGTCCCCGTCCGAGTCGCAGGAAGAATAGTTCATTGCTGCGCGCCAGTTCAGCCGCTTCTTCCTCTGTCTCTGCACAGAACGCCGAGACAGCGATCATGGAATGGGGTTTGTCATTCAGGATGGACGGCTTGAAATGTCTACGGTAATGTTTCATTGCTTCTTCGCCGCCTGGTGTACCGAAGAATTGGGCAAACGCATACGACGTCCCTTGCGCAGCTGCAATCCTCGCACCTTCGGAGCTGGAACCTAGCAACCACACTTCGGGTACCGTTGGAACCGATGGTCCGGCTACCAGAGACGCAAACCGATGATCCTCAGGCAATTGCTCGTGGAAGTATCCGCCTAGATCCGCAATCTGCTGTGGGAAGAATTGTACATTCGATGATTTGCCTTCGTTCAGCGCTCTGCTGGCAATCGGCATTCCGCCTGGTGCTCTGCCAATTCCAAGGTCAATCCGCCCCGGATGCAACGCTTCCAGCAGACGGAAATTCTCCGCAACCTTATAGGCACTATAATGAGGTAACATGACTCCACCGGAACCTACCCGAATGTGATCCGTATGTGCAGCCACATGTGCAATCATCACTTCAGGACTGGAAAAAGACAGTGCACCACTACCGTGATGCTCCGACATCCAGAAGCGGGAGTATCCCAATTGATCCGCATGTTGCGCGAGTTTCACCGTTTCCTGCAGCGTATCCTGCACACTACGGCCTTCATTGATATGTCCATGTTCGAGTACACTCAGTTTCATATATATTCAATCCTCTCGTCTATTGCTTCATGATTTCTGTGAATATGAGTTCTGCGAATATTACACGCTATTGCTCACTTCATTCTTGCTTGTTCCATTGTAACATTAATTATTACAGTTTCAAACTTTAGTTATCCTCTTTTATTACCACACTTGTGCAAGAAACATGCAAAAAACGCCACCAGTTTTGAACTGGTGACGTTTGGATGTAGCGTTGAGATCTAATCTCTTTCAGAAAAACTCAGTTATGGCGCACGTTTCGGTAACAACTTCACATACTCGTCAGACAGTTTCATCAGGCTGAGCACATGTTCATAGTCGGCACGATAGGGTTCCAAATCCGTTACCGGCTCATACGTTTTGAGTGAGTAGGCTGTTCCATCATCAAACCCTGCACCCGGAATAAACATGATGTCATTGTTGACAAATGACCCCGTCGGCAAGTAATACCGGATACCGAAGGCATTATGATCCATGTTGAGCAGATCATGTCCGAAGGCAGTGAACTTCTCGTCCTGGAGCGAAACGCCCATCAGATTCATGATTGTTGGCAACATATCCAGCTGACCGCCTGGCTGCTCAATGACTTGCCCTTTGCTCTGTTTCGGTGTGTGAATCATTAACGGAATGTTGAATCGACTTACTTTACCGTCATAAGGGACACCGAGATTAGCCTGAATCTGTTGTGTAATCTCTTCGTCAGCAGGCAGACCGAAGTGGTCTCCGTAGAGCACTAGGGTTGTGTTATCCCATAATCCGTTGGCCTTCAACTCATTAATGAGTTGACCAATGGCATAGTCCGTATAGTTGATCGACTGCAGATAATCGTGAAGCAGTTTGTTTGTGATCGTCGCGGGAATCGTAATTCGTGCACGATCGGCAGGAACCGTAAACGGCGAGTGGCTTGATGCCGTGATGAACTGAGCATAGAACGGCTGATTTGCAGCCTGATGCGCAGTCATTTTTTCCACACCTACACGGTACAACTCTTCATCTGATGGTCCAAAATCATTAAACTTGTCATTCTCAAAGCTCGGCTTGTCGAAGTAACGAGTGAATCCGAGGGCCGGATACATCTTGTTCCGGTTCCAGAAGGTAACGTCATTGACGTGGTACGTCTCGGACTCATATCCCTCTTTGCCAAGTAATTTTGGAAGACTTGGCAATTCGCGGTCACTATACCCTGCCGACATGGGGACAACGCCGGTTGGATAGATGGACGTGTTCGACATAAACTCAGCGTCTGATGTGTTTCCCTGTCCAATCTGTTGGAAAAAATGAGAGAAATAATAGCTTTCTTTTGCCAGATCATTCAATACCGGCGTTAATTCCTGACCGTCCAATGAGGCATTAATCGGAAAATTCTGAAAGGACTCCAGTTGCAGTACAATCAGATTACTGCCTTTGGCCTGACCAAAATATTTGGCCTTCACGGCTGAGCCGTCACTCGGTTTATCCTGATACGGATACTTGCTAACCAGGTCATTGATCTTGGCAATCGTTTCGTTAATGTTGCCATTCGCAATGGCCTCATTCTCTTTGCTTGTCATAATAGCAGATGAGACCTGGTAGTTCAGAAAACCGAGATTCTCGGCGCGAACCAGTTCGTTATCAATCGTTTCACCTTTGACAATAAAACTGCCAGACAACACGATGCAGAATGCAGCGGTAAGCGCAACACCGAGTTTTCCCCAGTAACGTCTGCGAACTCTGCCGAACGTCAGACCGCTATCGCGGTAACTGCTGCGGTTACGCCCACCTGCACGTCTGCGCACAATCAACCATATTGGCAGTGCCAATACGATGTCTGCAAAAAACAGAAAGTGCTCCGGTCGTACCAGAGGTCCGATACTGCCCCGTACTTGCGCAACCTGACCTAACTCACTTAGCACGGTATATGTGGGTACCGAACTGAAATGAACGTTATACAGCGTTGCCGCGAACAGAAGCAGAGAAAACAAAATATTGAATCCCCCATAAACGGTCCGCTTCCAGCCTTTGGGCACAATCAGATCCAGTATGCATACCAACGTTAATGCACCTAATGCGTCAGTCACCAGACCAATGCCAGACAGACCCTGGAAAAAGAAATACCTCAACAGTGACAGCTTCAACAACATAAGAATGAATAACACGGCGAATAAAGTCCGTGATGAAGTTCGTTCATTATTGGAATTATACATGGTCGCTTTCAACCCTTACCCTGAAATTTTACGTTCTCTTTACAAAACGCATATTTCAGTATAACAGTTTTCTGTTTGCTATTCCATGGAAGTTCCGTGCAAGACAGGCTGCGTGTTTACGCAATGGTGGATATATCTGCATTCTGTGTGTTCGTAACCTCTCTCTGTCCCTCAATGGCTGCTTGTGCAGCTGCAATTCGTGCATAAGGGATCTGTTCAGGCAGACAGCTTACGTAATCCATTCCAATACGGTGGCAGAACGTAATCGATTCCAGATCCGCCATATTTTCTCCGCAGATCCCTGTTTTCAGATGAGGTTTTCGAATTCGCCCTTGGACTACCGCCATCTCTATCAGTTGCCCGACTCCTTCAATATCGAGCACATGAAATGGGTTATTCGTTACTGTACGAGAATCCGTATCACGTTGAAGGAATCGCTTCTCGGCTTCATGGCGACTATATCCAAACGTCATCTCTGTGAGCTCATCCGTGCCAAATGTGAAAAAGTCTGCCTGTCGAGCGATGTGAGTCGCCGTCAGCGCCGTTCTCGGAGCTTCGATCATCGCCCCAACTCTATAGTGACAATGCCGTCTCTCCTCACCTAGCACTTGGTCAGCCACATGATCCACCAGATCTCTCATCACCTGAAGTTCATGCACATGACCGATCTGCGGGATCATAATCTCGGGGCGTACCCACCAGCCTTGACGGATGCCTTTCACTGCTGCACGGAATATTGCTTCAAGTTGCATATCCATAATTTCAGGGAACACGGTACTCAGACGACAAGACTGTTGCCCAAGTGCCGGATTGTGTTCGTGCAATTCACTGACTCTGCGAATGACGCGCTCCAGTTCCTCCAGTTCACTCTGGGGGTCTTCTTGCTTCTGCGGCTCCTCGGATTGTAACCATTCACGTCGTTTCTCCAACACGCCCAGATCCGGTAGCAATTCATGCAGCGGCGAATCGAGCAAACGTATAGTTACCGGGAATCCATCCATCGCTTCGAACAGCTGTTCAAAATCAGACTGTTGCATCGGTAACAGACGCTCCAACCCTCTCCTGCGCTCGGATTCACTATCAGCCAGAATCATTTTCTGTACAAAAGGTAGCCGCGCAGGTGACAACAGCATGTGCTCCGTCCTGCACAACCCAATTCCCTCCGCCCCCAGCTTCCGTGCTGTTATGGCATCCTGCGGTCGATCCGCATTGGAAAGTATCGTCAACTCTTTCACTTCATTAGCCCATTCGAGCAGCAGTTGCAGATCGGATGAAGAAGGTGAAGCTGAGTTATTCTCAGAGGCTGCATGCTCGTCATTCGTTCCTAGCTGGATCTGTGTGGGAAGATTTCCAATGCTCTCTTCTCTGCCCGAATCTGTATAATGCTTCAGCACTTCCGTGATATGCCCAGGTTGAATACGCAACAGTGCTTCCTCCCTGGTAATGAGTCCTTTATGGACAAAATCCACAGCACTTCTCAGTAAGGCTGTAGAAGATAATCGAGCGGGCTGGGTGTACACAACATACAACGCGCCGGAATCAACTACAAAGGTAATCTCCTGCACTTCTCCCTCACGTCTCTCCAACTGGCTGCCTATCTCCAACAAACGTGTATAAAGCTCAGATTGGTCATCTCTTAGCCGCTCCAGACCGTGATCCGTTTGATCGGTGTTTCCCGTTGAAACGTACTGTCCAATAATTCCCTTCTCTCCTGTAAGTGGGTTACGCGTATATATTGTTCCGGTCCCGCTTGAGTCTCCACATTTCCCATGCATCATGGTCTGTATAAGAACAGGAGCGCCTGGCTCCGAAGAAAAGTAAGTTGGTTTACGCATGATCTCATTCTGAGATCTGGATGCTTGAACACGCTGTGAATGATATACCGCACGTACAGCTTCATTGAATTGAAGTTGGACATCCTGTGGAAAAGGGCTGCGACCCTTCGCTTCAATTAAATATTTAAATTCGGTAATGATTAATTCAAGCTCCGCTTCATCCCCATCCTTGACGTTGCTCGATATTTCTGTGAAAAATTTAGACGGAATTCCATGTATCAACTGTCCATATTCCTTTAAGTAATGAAGGTAACATTGGAGTGCATACAACCGATTACCGGTATGACGTGCGAGTCCTTCCACAGTGACATCGTTTAGACCCACACTTAACAATGGATGTATGGCAGCATCTGATGATTGATCACGATCAGTAAGTACCGCGAGCAGAAGCGGATTCTCCGAATGTCCGAAGAATTTACCGGTTTGCTGTTCCAGGTGCCGGATCGCGTTCACAATCTCTTCCTCTCCTTCACCGGAAAGATGTCCAAGACGGGTACAGAACTCGCGACAGCATTCCGTTGTGACTACAAATCCGGCCGGGACAGACCAACCTGCATGCTTTAGCTCCGCAAGATCAGCCCCTATACTGCCCATTAGCCCCTTCATCTCTGCCGTACCTTCTTCCAACAGAATTACCCGTTTTGTCATTACAGCTCTCCCATCCGCCATTCATGGCTATGCTTGAAGACTTCATCCTGCCTTACAGATCAGCCTTCACTCTAATGGTATGTCGTAATCTTTCAGTCAAGGACATCCGCTTTTGCATTTTGTGCTCATTGTTCTGTTTTTTTGTAAACGCTACACTAAAATGAGATGAAACAAGCCTTTTGAGTCGTTGTATTGGTTCATTTATCAAAGCGAACAAAAAGAAGCCCCTTCAGCTATGCTGATGGAACTTCATATTTTTTAGTATTCACTTACCTCAAACGTCATATGTTTTATTCCCATTCACCTTTTTTGACGTAAGTTGCTTCATAAGCAACAATTACATTTGTTTTATCTGTTACCTTTTGTAAATCATCGACTACAACCTCTTCTTCACCGTAGTCTACCAAACTGGAATCAACTTTCTCGTAGACCCCACAATCCTTCACATAAATTACATCTGGATGCTCGGAATCATATCTTAAACTTTCCAGAAGATCTTCAGGCAAGATTTCATGTGATTCGGCAACCGTAGTCTCGGTACCTCTGTAACAGGAACCATCCCGATAACAGCTACTACTAAAAGTGATGCCCAGATTTTTTTCTGCATATGATGTCTATTCTCCTATTCATTTTTCCTATATCATAGAGTAAATCCGATTAGTAGATCTTTCCAGCTTTCTTCGAGTTTAATTTAATTATTGAAACCAGCTTGTTTGTAGTTTTAGCTCCCATTCCTCAAGCCATAAACCGCAATACATCCTCAATCTTCTTCCCATGGGATATCACACCGTAGTTCATCCATGACATGAAATCCACTTCATACACATTACCGTTCCTCACCGCAGGCAGACGTTTCCATTCATCCCGGTCGAGCAGTTCGCGCTCAACTCCTGGTTCAGCAGAATCCCCAGTATCAAAAGTAATCAACAAGTGATCCGCATCAAGTTGGCTTAACTGCTCCAATCCAATGGAAATCCTGCGCTCATGTCTTGTCCATTGCTGCACACGGGAATGCGGAGTTAGTCCAAGATCCTGATAAATTACAGGGCCCACGTAACCTTGCTGATTCCCATAGAGAGTAATATCCGACGCAGATATACGCAAAAACGCCACCGTTTGACCACGCATATAACGTGTTAAACGTCCTTTAGCTTCCAATGCCTTGTCCTCATACGCACCAATTACATCTTGAACCCGATTCACCTTTCCCAACACATCGGCTGTTGATCTAAGAATGGAACGCCAATCCTCTCCCAGATGATCTACGTAAAACGTAGGTGCTACTTGCTCAAAGCGGTCCAGATTCCATCGATCATATCCCTTGTTCAGCATGATAAAGTCAGGTACAAAATCCGCACTGAATTGAGCATCCTGCTGGCTTACATCGAATTCGGGCACATCATCCAATCCCAAATAATGCTGTCTACCCCAGGAGTGATGCGAATATTGCAACACAGGCTTTACGCCCAGGGCCAACACAAAGTCTTCCAGATACGGAGCAAAGACACGAACCTCTTGACGGTGATGACGACGATATAAACCGGGGGAAATACCAGCATACTGCTTGAAACGGCGACCAAAATAATACTCGCTGCTGAATCCCACATTCTGTGCAATCTCATGGATGCGATCATCCGTTAGCTGCAATAGTTGCTTCGAGCGCTCCAGCCGAACCGTATTCACATAATCAAGCGGAAGCTTGCCTGTTATCCTTTTGAATTGCCGAGTGTAGCTGGCTCTGGTTAGACCAATATCTGCCGCGAGCTCGTCCACGGTTATCGTCAGATCATAGTGGTCGTCAATATAACGAATTGAACTTTGAAGACGGGCACGGTCATCTGGTGCATCGGTTTCGGGATCACTCTGGCGAAGCAAGGCACGGAACCACTCTTGGAAACGAAGCTGTACCTCCCATTGCTTCAGCCAATCGCCAGTGACCTGTTGACGCAGCATTTGTTCCAACGCTTCCAGACAGGAACTCCACGGACTGTAACTCAGCTGAATAAGAGGGGGCGATTCTTGAGCTTCAATCCCTTTAAGTAACTCTTGCTGCTCAGTCGTGATTATCGTAGGCGAATGGTCTGAAATATCTTCTTTCACCTCAGCCACCACCAGATCAAGCTTATAATATTGCAAATTATTTTCTGTCCAAGGAGGGCCTTCTATCTTAATCGGTGTTCCCGCTGGAACAAACATAATCATTCCTTTTTCCAAATGAAATTCCCGATCGGAGTAAACTATCGAACCCTTTCCAGATGTAACAACAAATATGGAGTGTGAAGACGATTTTTTATGTAGCAAACGTTTATCGATCTCAGATTTACCGTGGTTTATATATTCCATCTGCTGAATCGTGCACAGCCAGGGCTTGGGAATCCATTGTATTATCGTGGGGTACATGTTCATCGTCCTTAACTGAGAATTATTATCATTTGAAATAGTGTATACGAAAAAAGAAAGCTCTTCAACCCTCGCTGAAGAACTTTCTTTCTTATAGGGTTATACTATGGAGTCATCTTTTCCAAGAGATCATCAATTTTCATGGAATTCGCTGTAATTGCACCTGATTGCCAATGTGATCTTTCCATGATGTACACCTGATTGTTTTTAACCGCTGGAAGGGATTGCCATAACCTGCTGTCAAGCACCTTCAAAGCTTCCTTGTTCTCGGGAGATGACCATTCTCCATTGGAAGGGAAAATGATAAGATGATCCGCATCAAGCTGCGGGATGGCCTCCTCAGACAGAATTTCCTGATATTCCTCCATCTTGCTAACCAGAGGATGCGGTGTTAGACCAAGCTCTGAATAGATAAATCCGGTCAATCGATTTTTCACACCGAACAGTGCCAGTGTGTCATCGTTAACATTCAGGCGGACCACTGCGACGCTCTCGTCCCCGACCGCTTCCTTCAGTTTCGATTTGGCATCTGCAATCTTGGCCCCGAATGCCGCAGCAACTTCTTCACCCTTGTCTGATTTACCTACAACATCGGCAATGGTTTTTAACATTTGATCGGCGTCCTGCAGTACTTCCTCAGGCAAGCGATACGTTGGTGCCACCTTGGAATACATCTCATATTTCTCCATGTCCGCTCCCCCATCCACAATGATGAGATCCGGATCATATTGCAATAAGGCCTCAATGCTGCCTGTAGTATCAAATTGCGGCACATCCAGTCCTAAATACTCCTGCA
Source organism: Paenibacillus sp. CB74 (assembly GCF_055687625.1). Lineage (NCBI taxonomy): Bacteria > Bacillati > Bacillota > Bacilli > Caryophanales > Paenibacillaceae > Paenibacillus > Paenibacillus sp. CB74. The sequence goes on from NZ_CM146009.1 coordinate 2,532,460, forward strand.
CACCCCACATCGGATTATACCACTGCACGACAGGTGTAATATCGAGCGCCTTCAGATAATCTTCTACATAGATTCCAGCAATTCGTTGTGGCTGAACCGGAATCGTTACATCTCCAAATTCATCCTGTACAACTCGTGTCGCAGGCTCTGTCTCGGTTACGGATGTATTTTCTCCCGAAGCTGCACTTTCAGTTGCAGGAGTCTGTTCCGCATTGGTAGCGGTATTTGTACTACATCCCGAAATCACCAGACCCATGAACAGTAATGTGATCGTCCACCCTTTTATACCTTTAATAAAACCTACCATGATACCCTTCACCCCTATATGATCTGTTGATATAATCGTGAGAATGATATACACATAACGTATAATGATTATCATTCTCATCTATTGCTTAGGTGAATTGTAACTCATGCTTCAACCGACTCACAATGTACATTTGATGCTATTTTTTTATACAAACGAGAAGAGCCAACATGGCTCACCCCCGCTTATCGCAGGGGCAACCTACCTTGACGATAACTTTCCAGCAGCTTGTTCACAAAGATATCATTCACCATATCCTGTAACAGTGCAGCGCCAATTAAACCCAGATCATCACTCACATACCCCGCTAACTCAGGTTCGCCAGTGAGTGCTAACGTTTGTTTGAACGCCTGTTCCCTGCATGCGCGCAGCACCTCTTCTTCAGCCACAGCAGTAGCTTGAGCCCATCGTTCAAAGGATTGCATCCACTCGTCAGCAAACGTTGAGGCATCCCTGTCATCCAGATAAACCTCTACATCCAATCCTTCGAATGTCTGCTGAGTCAGAATCCGTCCTTCGTTAAGTTCCGACAGCAGCTTCTCCACATCTGTTCTGCTCATCGATCTCCCCTCCAGTTCTTCATTATGTCAGATACATCTCAGGTATAACAAAACGCTTCATCATGCGCTTGGGATCAGCTGTAAAATGATTCAATTGAAGTTCCTCGTATTCACTAAGGATACATTCAAAGATACCAGCGATCACACCACAGTCTGCCAGAGCATTGTGCCTGTGAACTCCATCTGTATTCAGATCGTAATACCGAATCAGAAAATCCGTAGAGACGACCTCGTTAATCTCAGGATGAATGTACGTGAACATCGCTTTTGTATCCAATACCAGATTAGTGAACATCGGGAGACCATACTCATCACAATGTCGCTTCAAGATGGGCAGATCATATTCATATCCGGCTTGGGTCACAAGAACGCTATCACCAATGAATTCCTGAAAGGACTGAAATGCTTCTACAAACGACGGAGCCTCTACCATATCCTCATTCGAAATGCCTGTTAATTTGGCCACAGCTTCTGGTATAGGTTTGTCCGCCCGTGTAAGTGAAGAAAATGTTGTATTACATTGTTGACCTCTTTGGTAATGCATCGCACCGAATTGTGTCACACTCTCCACCACAGGATTAATGCCCGTACCTTCGAGATCAAATATGCAGTACATTCTATCCTGTAATGGGGATACGCTTAGATTTTCAATAAAGTATGTATCAGGTAACAGCGTCATTTTCATCCGTTCAACTCACACCTCTCTATTCTCATCACGCTTAATGTATTTCTCATGTATTAACCTGTCACTCCCACAATCTTGTTACCTGGATCAACTTGTGCATTTCGTCAAACTGCAACTTATAGATATCCGGCATCGTAGTCTTCTCCCAGAAATCATAACCGTAGGAAGCATCATAGTGTTGAAAAATAAGCGTCATCACGTCTCCATGGGTTCCGATGATTACCTTGTGACCCGCATGTTTATCCAGAATTCTATCGATCACCGCTACTGCCCTTGAGCGAGCCTGTTCACCAGACTCTCCTCCAGGATATGCATACGTAGAGTCGCGGTACAATCGCTGCTTGGCTTCACGAAAATTATCATGCTTCACATCCGAACTCGACAACTGGCGTTCACGCAGATCTTCCTCTGTCACCACAATTCCACCTGACCGATCTGCCAGAATCTGAATTGTATCCACCGCTCGCCTATACGGGCTGGAATAGAACAGTTGAATCTGCTCCCCTTGGAGCAGACTGGCAACCGTCCCTGCATCTTGATGACCTTGTTCTGTCAGCCCACGCTCGCGCTCTTGTCCTTCAACATACCTAGACTCCGCATGTCTGACAAAATACAAAAACGTACTGGCCTCGCTCATCATCCATCCGCCAACCCCTTCTTCTCAATGACAATCAGGCAGGTACTGTCTGGCAAAGGCGCAGGGGAACCATCTTCCTTCATGAAGATCATTCGTTCTCCAAGTGCTTCCGTATAACCCTCCTGAAGGAAATGTTCGAAGGTGATCATTTCGGCTTGTTCGCCCAGCGCTTCTAGAATACAGTTCTTATAGTCGGTCGGCGTAAAGATACCGAACTGTTCCTGTATCTCATGTACATATGCCTCTTCCCCCCACGTATAGGTGTAGAGAAATTCCATCGCATCGTTGATTGGCATGACGACCTCGTTGTCTGATATTCGTTCATATTGAATTGCACGTCCCTGAAAATCCTCTGCATACCGCTCCAGCCATCGCAGCCCATCCGGTTCCAGGAAACGAATCCGGCGCTTTTGCGCCTCGGGTTCACTCATGATGCCATCCCGAATCAGAATTCTTCCTCCAGGTGACAGTACACGGAATGAACTTCTCAGCGCTGCCACAACCGTATCGGAATTAAATCTTCGACCGTCCAGTTCAATATATGAATATAACTCATGCAGAATGGATGAGAAAATAACCGTATCCACGGTGCCTGGCTGCACATATTGCTCCAGTTGCAGGGCATCGCCCTTCATCACTTGCCAGCGATGTCCCTCGCGCTGTTTTTTGCGCTCCAGCGCTTCAATGACATTGGCTGAGATATCGATACCGATCGGCTCCACTTCCGGTTTTTCCTGCTCAATCAGATCCAGCAGAATCCCTCCACCTGGACCGATATCAAGTACCCGTTTACCGACGATATAGTCGAGCAGTACTTTTTTATAATCACCGGAGCTGTTCATATCGGACAAATACGTTTCTTCGTTGTGGAACCGGTCATAGGCATCCCGGCGTAATCCGAACAGGTCAAATAACAGCAGCACAGCCTTCTCATATAATGGTGACTTTTCCGCTTCAATACAGAATGCGATGAGCTTCTCGGCAGCGGGGGAAAATTCGAAGGTCACGAATAATGTATCTGGCAGATCCACATGACGCTCCACGCGATGGGTTAGGTGGGGATAGACGATCTGCTCCCCTGCCGCAATCTGTTCCCACGTGTATTGTTCCAAATATTTTTCAATCATTCGTTTCTTATAAATATTGAGCTTCTTGACCCCTTTGTAGTCGTAATACATCGTATTCATCAATGGTTCGAAGCTGATATGGCGGACTATATCAGACTGTTTCTTGATGGATGTTGGAGTCATACTCTCGCTACGTAGCGTCAACAGGAACACTTTCACCATCTCCTGCAACGAGAAATCCTGCATGGCCGACTCTACATACCACAGGGTACGATGGGCCAGCGGAGCCAGTATCTGTTCCACATCCAGTTCCGTCTGAAGTTTGGCATAAGCCGTATCCATAGCTTCTCCCTGCCGGATGGATGAACTTCTTAATCGGGATAACCGTTCCTTCACGCTCCAGTCCTCATGATCCGGTCCAGCAATAATCCAGCCTACAATTCGCTGTACCTCAGCCTGAACCTGAACCCATAACGCTGGATCAACGCCTGCAATAATGCACTCATTTAATGCCAACAGTATGGTGTGCAGTTCTTCTGTAGTAAGCCATCCTTTAGCGATCAAGTCGTGCAGCGGAGCATTCTCGGCAAATGGAATCTCGCCGCGTATGTATTGACCAATAAGTCCATGCGTAGCAATTAGAGTACGAATAACCTCATGCCTTGGTGTGTCTGAAGTCAACACAGCATGCTTGCTTATATAAGCGTTCTTACTTAAGGCATCGCTCAGAGAACCAGGTTGATTCATACTCGTTCCCCCGCTCTTACTGATGTCATTATCCAGGTGCTCTGGCCCTTCGTATAGATCATATAACTGGGCGGACCCCACATTGTGCACAAACAGATTAACGCCCTGCTTCTGCCATACACGCCGCTGCTCACGTGATCCGGCCTTCGCTGTCTCTGACCAGATTAGAACCTCCTCCAGAATTTCTCGCACCCAAAAAGAAACCTGAAGCTTCTCCAGCACACGCAGTGTACGCTCGGTGTAATCCAGCACCGGATTCGTTCCCTCAAGTTCCGCGATGGAATGAATGCGTTCGAGGTTAATATGGGGTTTCTCTGCTGCTGCCAGCAGTTGCAGCCACGGCTGCTGGGCCTCCGGCGTGTTACCTGACTTGTATGATTGTATGGCCATTAATGATTGCAGCATGAATTCGTCCCCTCTCGTTCTCTACCCTACCTGTCATCGTAGTGTCTGTGTAAATAATCTTAAAGTTAACTTTTATAACAGACGAAGTCGTTCCTGAACCAACTTGAGCAGCTGCTCCACCTCTTGAGCAGGCAGATCCTCATCAAGACGCGCGGCAGCAACGGGAAGTATCCAGGATTCGATTGATTCAAGTGTAATCCCGGACAGTTGCATATAATGATGCATGTAATATTCAACCAGCGACTCACGAGCCGTTTCAAACCCCATTCGTACAGCAGGCTCTGTATTCTCCGGCAAAGTGCTGCTCATTAATATTACCCAGCTTCGAGCCGCATCACCCGCAGGATCTCCTGACATACCAGTCATCCAATCGATAACCCAGTATTGATCGCCAGCATCACTGAGCATAACATTATCGGGGTGAAAATCGCCATGACAGATTTGCTGTTGATCAGGCAATATTGTTAAGTATGAGAGGATTCGCGCTTGATCACCCTCTGATAATAATCGAACATTGCGAATTGCTCCGGATAGAATCTGCTTTTGGGAGGGCAGTGCTCCTTCATCATCTCGTTCGCAATGAAGTCTGTAATGACAGTCAGCCATCATGAACGCCAACTGCTCCAGTAATTCAGGTTGCTGAATAATAAGGGATAACAGGGTATTCCCCTGAAGTCGTTCAAAGACAATGCCCGCACGCGGCGTAGTATGTTCTATTAAGGATATTGCTTGTGGGACGGGCAGTCCTTTCTTGTACGCCAACTCACTTATTCTAAATTCATTTTGGACCGCTTCGAGTGGAAAATCCATTCGATATAACTTCATAATGTGCTCGTTCGAATACGCATAGATTTCCGCAGTTCTTCCCTGACCAATTCGCTCCATATCTACCCGCCCTTTTACTCGAACTCAATTCCTCTGACTTTAGAGAAAACCATATAATCGACCAAAGTACCTGTACTATTCCGCCGCATCTTGCGTAGTGTGCCTTCCAGTGTATAACCCGCCCTTTCAGCTACTTTGGCACTTCGCACATTACGCGCATCACAGCGTATCTCCAGACGGTTCGCCTCCAGATGCGTAATGGCAAATTGCTCAATGCCTTTCACCGCTTCCGTCATCAACCCCTCACCAGCTCGTGAAGTTCGAATCCAGTAACCAATCTCGAAACAACGTGCATTCCAGTCGATGCGATGTAACCCGCTGCTGCCTACCAATTCATCCGTGTGTCTGTCTCGCAGATGAAGCATCAGGTCGGTACGTTCCAGATATTTCAGTCTTGCTCTGCGAACAGTCATCTCGGACTCTTCCAATGACGGGATCTTCTCCGCAAAAGGCAACCACAATCGCAGCTGCTCCGCACTTTCACGGACCGCTTCATTGACTGCCGCACCGTCCCCCCACTGCGGGGCACGAATCGTGAGGCGTTCCGTTTGGAAGCTATCGGGAATCGTTAGCATAATTGGATTAAATGAAGTCGATTCTGTCATGGTTAGATCTACTCCTCTACTTGAAATATGGAATCAATGATCAAGGGCAAATTATCCCTAACAGATACGGCACCAAATACCGAACGAGCATGTACACCCTGATCCCCGAATACCTCCATCATCAGATCGGAGAATCCATTCAGGACTTTATGATGTTCCTGGTATGAAGCGGACGCATTGATAAAGCCCTGCACTTTAACCACTCTCTTCACCTGATCCAGTGAACCCAGCACATCTCGAACGACAGCGAGCACTTCCAGTCCGGCATTCCGGGCAAAATCATATCCCTGCTCAGTTGTGAAGTCTGATCCCAGTTTTCCACGTTCCGAGGTATCAGGTCCTTTCCCGGATACATACATGATGCCATTAACAATAACAGCATTGGCATATTTCGCCGCAGGGGCACTGGCCTGTGGCAAAGTGATCCCCAGTTCATTTAATCTCGCTTCAATCATCGTATACTCGCTCCCTCTCATAAGGTCCTTACGGAACCCGATTCCTTGTTTTCCTGCCTGTAAACTCTTGGTGATACCTGTACGGTTCGCTTAAACATCTTGCCAAAATGAGAGAAGTTACTGAAGCCGGCAAGCCAAGCAACATCCGTAATAGATTCCTCACTTTCCCGCAGCAAACGCTGTGCTTCCTTCACCCGTAACAGATTCAGATAATCACTGAAGGTAAAGCCCGTTGTTTGTTTGAACAATCGACTCAGATAATGCGGACTAATGCGAAACATCCCCGCCACCTCCGGTAGTGTCAGTGGCTTCTGATAATTCTCATTCAGGTAACGAACAACGGCCTGTGTCTTGGGATGAAGAACCGGCTCACGATCATCGGAGCATAACCTGCCCAGATGCTGATTACGATGGGCATGAAGCAACAATTCAATAGCCCGGTGACGAAGCAATAGGTTGCTTCCCGGCTGGGGACGAAGCATTTCATCGACCATTTCGCTAACCATGCGCTGCAATACCTCCGTGACCTGTGAAGGAAACCTTATAATAGGGATCTCCCAGCAGAAGGGCTCCTTCAAGGCTTCGACTAACTCCGTTGAAATAGCCATGGCTGCAAAAAGCTCAGGCTTCAAATACAGCACCATCCGCTCATGGTCGGGCATGCCGCTCTCCAAGGTCTTATGCACCGTATTGCGGTCAACAAACACCAGGTCACCAGCCTTTACCCGGTAGGTCCGATCCTTGATGAAATAGATACGCTCGCCAGACAACAGGTAATACAACTCATAATGATCATGCAGGTGGTCATCCGTCATCGAGAAATATCCAATGCGACGATCATATTCAATATGTAGTAAATCCGTGGGATCATGAAAATCTGCACTGAAAGGTTCTGTCATGTCGGCCTCTCTCCTTTCCATAAATTATAGCAAAATATGCGGCATTTGAAAGCGGTTACGCATAAAATGCGGCGAAAGAAGTACTCCCTTGTTATAGTCTAAAGCTATATTCAAGGAGGCGATAGACATGAGTAGCAAGAAACGTTATGTATTAGTCGGAACCGGCGGCCGTGCGGAATTCTTTTATGGTGCATTAACCCGGGATTACAGGGATACTTCCGAGCTCGTCGGCTTTTGTGATATAAATCAAGTCCGCATGAACTACGCGAATCAACTGCTGAAGGAAAAGTACGATTATCCAGAGGTACCCACCTATCCTGCGGATCAGTTTGATCAGATGATTGAGAACGAGAAGCCTGACTATGTCATCGTAACCAGCGTTGACCGTACCCATCACAAGTACATCATTCGCGCGATGGAACTGGGTTGTGACGTTGTCACCGAGAAACCAATGACGATCGATGAGGAGAAATGCCAGGACATCCTGGATGCAGTCAAGCGCACTGGCCAGAACGTCAGGGTTACCTTTAACTACCGTTATGCGCCGCACCATACGAAGATTCGGGAACTTATTCTGAATGATACCATCGGAAAAGTCACGTCCGTTCACTTTGAATGGCTGCTGAATACACGCCACGGGGCAGATTATTTCCGCCGTTGGCATCGGGACAAGCGTAATAGCGGCGGACTGCTCGTGCACAAATCCACCCATCACTTCGATTTGGTGAATTTCTGGATTGGTTCGCAACCGGAGACCGTGTTTGCATTCGGTGATCTGATGTATTACGGCAGAGAAAACGCAGAAGAACGCGGTGTAACGCAGTTCTACAATCGAGCAACCGGCAACCCGATCGCGAAGGAAGATCCTTTTGCACTGCATTTGGATTCGGATGCTCATATGAAGTCCATGTATCTGGATGCCGAATCAGAAGATGGTTATCAGCGGGATCAGAGTGTATTTGGGGATGGCATTAACATTGAGGATACGATGGGTGTGCTTGTGAAGTATCGGAGCAAAGCCATTCTGACGTACTCCCTCGTTGCCTATCAGCCATGGGAAGGGTACCGCATTGCCATTAACGGCACCAAAGGCCGGATTGAGATGAACATTGTGGAGCAATCCTATGTCAATTCATTAGGTGACAAAAGTAAAGAAGGTGCATTGATCGGTAAAACGTTGCGGGTCCTTCCGATGTTCGGTGCGCCATATGAGGTTGAAGTGGAGGAAAAAGCAGGTGGACACGGCGGTGGTGACCCAGTGCTGCTGAATGATCTGTTCGGAGAGCCTGTAGAAGATCCGTTCCATCGCGCAGCTAATCATGTGGACGGTGCCAGATCCATTCTGACGGGCATTGCGGCCAATCGCGCCATCGCCACGGGTTTGCCTGTCAACGTCAATAATCTGGTTCGTTTCTAAGTCTCCCAAATCTGCACTACATTATTATTTTTTTTAAAGGCTGCGCATATCACGCAGTCTTTTTTATATTTTTATAATTACTCTGCGCTCAAGTCGACTCGGTAGAAGGAGGAAATCCATGTTCTTCTCTTTAAAAAACCGCCTGATTGCCTTTATCGTTGTCCTGTTTGTCCTCGCTTTTGGCACACTCTCCTACCTGCTCTTCAAGGAATCACGCACGGTCATTCGCTCTTATATCGAATCCTCTGCTCTTGAGAAAATGGAGGAATACGGTTCATACGTAGACATGGTACAGATACAGATCTATGATGTTGCCTCACTTGTTTTCAATAGTGATATGGGCAAGAACTGGGATAACGCGATCAGTGATCCTAACCTTCCGGAAGGAGAAAAGATGCTGGCCAACCTCGCGATGAGCCGTTTCCTCACTCAGGCAACCAACAGTTACACCAGTATCTCGGATGTATCCATCTATCGACGGAATGGACTGCGAATTGGCAGCGAGAATCAGGTAACATATGACCCTGCCTTTGTACAAGAATCCTGGTACACGAATTTCTATACATTGGGGGAACGCTGGTTACCTGCACACACCGATCAGCATGAACGTGTCAGAGATCATGGCAATCCGGTGGTCAGTCTGCTGATACCTATTGGCACCTTTCATCATGCTACAGCGCAGAATGTCATGAAGGTGAATGTCAGTGAATCCTACTTTCTGGAACCGCTCCGGCGTATCCACCTGGCGGAGAATAGCACTATTTTTCTACTGGGCGAGCAAGGAAATCCCATTCTCTCACAGCAGGTAGACACGTTAGGTGCTGTAGCTACCGCAGAGATCGATCGATTTCGAAACAGCCCGCTCAAATCTGGTGTGGCATACCTCACTAACCATGAAGGACAGCGAGACATCCTTGTTTTCAAGAAACTGGGGCGTACCGGCTGGATGTTGGCAGGTCTGGCACCTGAAAAGGAAATGTATCTCTCTCTCCATAAGCTCCAAAGCACGATTGTGGTGGTGACAATTGTCCTAATTCTGGTCTCCCTCTTGGCGGCCGCATGGTTATCCCACGGCGTAACCAAACCTTTGACCAGACTGGTGCTGGCGATGAGACAGGTTCAACGAGGTGCTTTTGACCAGGCGGATTCACTTCTGCCTCCAGATAAAAATGTAAAGAGTGAGATCAGTTATGTCATCTTTACCTTCCGTTATATGATCAGTCAGCTGCGGCAGCATATCCAGAATGAATTCGAGCTGAAGCTGCTTCGCCAACAAGCAGAGTATAAAGCACTTCTCATACAGATTAATCCACATTTTATGTTCAATACCTTGGAGCTGGTAAGCAGTCTTGCCATTCAGCGTAGAACGGAAGATACGGTTCAGGTCATTGAGGATTTGGGTAAAATGATGCGCTTTTCCATTAATACCAATGACGATCTTGTTCCCCTAACCGAAGAACTGGATTATGTGCAGCGTTATATCTCCATCTTACAGACTCGTTTCGGTCATAAGCTCAACATTTCGATAACAAAGGAAGGCACACTGAACGCCTTGGTCATCATCAAGTTTATACTACAGCCACTTATTGAAAATGCAGTGAAATACAGCTTCCAGCATCAGACAACAGCTCAGATTCAGATTCGAATCAATCGGCTAGATGATCGTCTGCATATCCGCGTTTCCGACAACGGACCGGGTATTCCAGCAGAGATAATCCATAACATGCATCACCCTGATGCTTCCCCCTCATTGGAATCCATTTTGCTTAATGAAGGCTGGCATATTGGACTGGGCAATGTGATTGCTCGTTGCCGCCTACATTACGGTGCCTTGTTCACGGTTCATATGAAGAACGATGAGAGCAGTGGTGCATGTATTGAACTGACTCTACCCGTACAGGAGGAATATGATGTACAACGTATTAATCGCAGATGACGAGATCGAAGTTCGCGAAGGATTAAAATTGAAAGTCGATTGGCACGGCATGGGCTTTGTCATAACAGGGGAAGCGTCTAACGGGATCGAAGCGGATGAACTTTTACAATCTGAACATTTTGACTTGCTGATTACCGATATGAATATGCCTGTCATGGATGGCATCAGACTATTGGATGCCTGCCGCAGTTATAACCCTTCCATTCAGATTATCATTATCACGGGTTATGAAGATTTTCAATATGCCAGAGCGGGGGTCCGCAGCCAGGTGATGGATTATTTACTGAAGCCAGTAACCCGGGATGAATTGAAAGCCACATTAGGCAAAATCAAAGCGGATCTGGATGAACAACGTAAAATTCGAGGCGACTCTGAATTGCTGCATTGGCGACTCTCTCAGTATTACCGGGAAATGAAGGAACGTTTCCTTCTTGATCTCGTCAAAGGTAATCGCCTACCGCCTTCCTCTATGCCAGAACGACTCCGATTGTTCCATCTCGAATCATGGCAGGATCAGAAGGTCTGTTTCATCACCGCGAGTATAAGTCACTCGGACAAGCCGGATATTCGAAAAGATCGATTACCCGAGCAGATGCATCTTCCTTTCGAGATGCTATGTTATGAAATCGCCCGGTCTGATTCAGACAATGTCCAGGTATTTCATGATTCGGCACACGCAGGCATCATGCATTTCATGGTACAAGATGGTATGCAGCATGAATTCATCCAACAGCTCAGGGAACATACGGCATCGGTTTTTTCCATGGAACTCAAGATTGGGATGGGACTTTCTGTATCCGGACTTGAGCACTGGAAAGAAGGTTATATCCATTCCCTTTTGGCATGGAATTCAGCTGAACGGGCTGTCAGCGGGCTGAACCCTCAGGCAGGAACAGACTATAGTCCATTACTGCCGGAGGAAACGACACGCACGCTGCATCGTTGCCTCATTCGTGGGGAACTGGACTCCTTCCGCAGCATCATCCATAAGGAAATTCACGAGGCATTCCAGCTCTCTCCTTCCCGAATGACAAGAACTATTTTTCAAATTTCACTGTTGATGGATTTTCCTATGGCCCCGGAATGGATACTGTGGCTTAAGACACCAGATCAAGCAGAACGCTTATTAATGCAATGGGCTCAAGACTTCCTGGGTCGACAACTTCCTTCGGAAAATGGGAATGGGACGGTTATAGAGTTAGCCAAGCGATATATCGAAGAGAACTACATGCAGGAGCTCACGTTGACGTTACTCGCTGAACGATTCAACTATTACCCTACCTATTTCTCCGAATTGTTTAAGGAAGGGGCAGGTACCTCTTTCGTTCAATATGTGACGGGTGTTCGGATGAAACATGCCTTGCAACTGCTGAAGGATACTCAATTAACGGTATGGGATATTACTGAACTGACAGGTTTCAGTTCGCCAAGTTATTTCAGTTCGAAATTCAAAAGAATGTTCAACATGAGTCCTTCAGACTATCGGTTGCAGCATTCCGAAAAAATCGATAATCATGATCCGAAGAAATAAGATTCAAGCTTCTCCCCTTCCCCGGTATGATGTGGTTACCCAGAGAACGACGCATGTTGTAAGCGGATTCACAGTGGGTAACCATGAATTTTATCGATTCAGAAGGGAGGCACATGATGAAAAAACAGACCAAGCCCTTATACGGTCAGCAGAATACCACAGCCTACTTGTTTCTTCTGCCCTGGCTGATCGGACTCTTCTGTCTGACACTGGGACCGATGATTGCGTCCCTATACTTATCCATGACCAAATTCAATCTGCTGTCATCACCGACTTGGACTGGACTTAGCAACTATGTTCACATCTTTACCGAGGACGATACCTTTCGCAGGTCCCTCGGGCTGACATTTTATTATGTCTTTTTATCCGTTCCTCTAAGGCTTGCCTTTGCTCTACTGGTGGCAATGGCGCTGAACAAAGGAATTCGAGCCCTCGGCATCTACCGGACCGTATATTACATCCCTTCCCTCTTGGGCGGGAGCGTCGCGATCGCAATCGTCTGGCGTCAACTCTTTGAGGGGAACGGACTGGTCAACCAGTTTCTAAGCTGGTTTGGCATCTCTGGTCCGTCCTGGATTGCGCATCCGGATTATGTGGTTTATACCATCATCACGCTATCTGTGTGGCAATTTGGGTCTGCCATGGTCATCTTTCTTGCGGGTCTGAAACAGATCCCGGCAGACTTGTATGAAGCTTCCGATGTCGATGGAGCGGGAAAGATACGTCAATTTTTCGGAATCACCCTGCCCATGCTCTCCCCCGTTATCTTTTTTAACCTGATCATGAGCATGATCAATTCATTCCAGGCGTTTACACCCGCTTACGTGATCGGAGATGGCCGCGGGGGTCCACTCGATGCAACAATGTTCTATACCTTGTATCTGTATCTGAAAGGTTTCTCGTTCTTTGATATGGGTTATGCTTCGGCTCTGGCTTGGATCATGTTGGTCATTATCGGCGTATTCACCGCAATCGTCTTTGTTACATCCCGATTTTGGGTGTTCTACGGGGATAATCAGGAGGGGAGGTAATGCATATGCCAATCAAACGACAACTGGTTCAGGCCGGGAGGCATGCCGCCATTATACTTTTCGGTCTGCTGATGTTATATCCTGTACTATGGTTAATTCTCAGTTCGTTTAAACCGAACCATCTCATTTTCACCAGTGGCAGTCTTTTCCCAACCAGCTTCACGCTGGAGCACTATATTAATGGCTGGAAAGGTCTGCAGGGCATCTCCTTTGGCCGTTTCTTCGGCAACTCCGTGCTGATCTCGGTCATGAGTGTGCTGGGTAATGTGATCTCCTGTTCCCTTGCAGCCTTTGCTTTCTCCAGATTGAAGTTCAGATTCAAAGGCCTGTGGTTCAGCATGATGTTGATCACAATTATGTTGCCTTACCATGTTACTCTGGTGCCCCAGTACATTCTCTATAATGAGCTTCAATGGATTAATACGTATTTCCCGCTGATTCTGCCCAAGTGGCTCGCGCAGGATTCCTTCTTCATCTTGCTCATGGTTCAATTCATACGCGGTATACCGCGGGAACTGGACGAGAGTGCAACCATTGACGGTTGCGGGCAATCACAGATCTTTTTCAGAATCGTAGTGCCTCTGCTCATTCCGGCACTGATTACAACAGCGATCTTCACCTTCCTGTGGAGCTGGGATGACTTTTTCAGCCAGATGATCTATCTGAGCAAAATTGATCTGTTCACCGTGCAGCTGGGCATCCGGTCTCTCTTTGATCCCTCAGGACAATCCGATTGGGGAGCATTGCTCGCCATGTCTACCCTGTCACTGCTTCCCGTGACCATCATCTTTTTACTGTTTCAACGATATTTCCTTGAAGGCATTGCGACAACAGGTCTGAAGTAACAACACGTTTCTCATTATCCATAGTCAGGGGGATTCACCATGTTCAAACGTTTCATGATCGGTATAATCACTTCACTTTTGTTATTCGTAACAGCTTGCTCTGGAACAGACCATACAGGTGCTACTAATAATACAGGCGACGGTAATAACAATGGAACTACCGAGGGCGGACAGGTCGAACTTCGCATCATGTGGTGGGGTGACCAGAAACGGGCAGATATTACGAATGAAGCCCTGAAGATCTTTCAGGCAAAACATCCGGATATTAAAATTTCAGGTGAATTTGCACCCTCCTCTGGATATTTCGACAAGCTAAATACCCAGTTGGCATCAGGCACAGCACCGGATATCTTTTTCCTCGGGGGAAATGTCGTTGATTATGCCCAAAAAGATGTCCTGCTTAACCTTGACCCCTATGTTGGCAACGAACTGAATCTCGACGGTATGGATGAAACGATGATCGAATACGGACGTCTCGACGGGAAGTTGCAACATATCTCTGCCGGTGCGAACGCACGGGGAATTGTTGTTAACAAGGCACTCTTTGAGAAAGCCGGCGTGCCTTTGCCAGCTGCGGATTGGGACTGGGCGGACTATGCCACCATCAGTAAGGCGTTATCCGACAAACTCGGGGACGGCTTCTATGGAACCTATAATTTCACCGTCGACGGGATGGATATTTTTCTCAAACAAAGGGGTAAACAACTGTATGACATGAAAAACGGTACACTCGGATTCGCCAAGGAAGACATTCTAGAATGGTTCCAATATTGGGAGAAGACTTCGGCATCCGGCGGTGTAGTCACACCGGAATTGCAGGTTTCCAACCCGCATGATGATACTAGTAAATCCCTGTTGATCACAGGCAAAGCAGCCATGACTCTCCTGCCTTCCAACCAGCTCGCTGCATTCCAGAGCTTGACGGAAGATCCTTTGGTTCTTCTCCCTGTACCACGAGGTCCTAAGGGAACGGGAGTTGTATTTGAATCCAGTCAGGGATTATCAGGTTACGCGAATACCAAACATCCGAAGGAAGTGGCAATGTTAATGGACTTCTGGATTCATGATCCGGAAGCAGCCAAAATTCTTGGTAATGACCGCGGCGTGCCTGTTACGGAAGCCAATCGTACTCTTCTTCAGGAAGGTGCAGGCCCTGTGGAGGAGATTGTCTATAACTATACAAATCTTGTCTCCGAAGCTACGAAGACTGAACCTTTTGACGTCAGCTACAACCCGCCGGGATTTGCAGAATTCTCCAAATTAGCTCAGACGACGAATCAGGAGATCGGATTTGGACGAAAAAGTGTGGAACAGGCTGTCTCCGACTTCTATAACGGAACCGTTCGCATCTTTGAGTCGAATCAATAAGCAGAAGCTGTGAGGAGGAACATATGACAGAAGAGATACTGAATCGTCTACGCAACATGTCGATCATGGATCAAGTTCAGCCTGTTAAACCGGAAGATCAGCAGTTATTACAGGAATGGCATGCATCTGGTGTCCAGTTTGCAGCATCGGGCGGACGAATGGAAGCTACGTATTATGTGGCAGTGCAAAAATTGCTTGCTTGCATCCTGCCCATGGGAGACAGCGATCCCATTTTACAAGAAGGCGGCATCTATCTGGGATGTTGGTTAGAGAGCACAGGTACCATCAATGCGGAGCTACTGTCTCGCCTGCTGCCTTCCGTATCCGAAACAACGTACCTCGCATTAGCCGAGCAGCAAAGAGATGATGGATTGCTTCCGTATAAACTCACGGCTACCGGGCCTTCTTTCCGGCAAATTCAGTTGGTCACTCCACTGGCACGCAGTGTGTGGAACCACTATCAGCTTCATGATAATGATGGCAAGCAGTCACCTTTCCTGAGCACCATGTACAAGGCTATGGTTCGTTACGATGAATGGATTGCACGAAACCGTAATACACGAGGAACCGGCTGTGTAGAGGCCTTCAGTACGTTTGACACCGGACATGACTTATCCCCCCGATTCTGGCATGTTCCGGATACACCTTATATGAATGATGCTTCTGCCTACCACCCGGATTCTCCGATTCTGCCCTTTCTGGCACCGGATCTGACTGCTAATATTTATTGTCAGCGCATGTATCTGTCCCGCATAGCTGAGGAGCTGGGGGAGTCGGGAACGGATTGGAAAGCCAAAGCCGAGTCCAGCCTGGAAAGTCTCTTTCGCTATTGTTACGACGAACAGGATATGTTCTTCTATGATCGGGATCGCAATGACGAATTCGTCAGAGTGCAATCCGATGTGCTGCTCCGCGTGTTGGCCTGCGAGGTGGGCAACCGTGAATTGTTCGATAACCTACTACGGCGGTACCTGTTGAATACAAGCAAGTTTTTCGCTAAATACCCATTTACATCGATCTCAATGGATGATCCCCGATTCGATCCGTTTTCCTCCTATAACAGCTGGGGAGGCGCATCCAATTTTCTGAGTCTAATCCGGGCACCACACGCATTTGAGTATCATCATCGATATGTGGAGCTAACCTGGGTTATGCAGCCTATCTTGTCTGCTCTGTCCAAAGATAAGCGTTTTGGTCAGGTACTCAGCCCGTGGACCGGAGAACAAGGTTTTACCGAGACATACTCACCTTCCATCCTCTGTCTCCTTGATTATGTCGAGCGATTATGCGGAATTATGCCTGTTGGATCGAATAGGCTCTGGTTTACCGGACTGCTCCCCATCGATATGGATCATGGTGAGGTCGTATCTGGCAACACGGCTTATAGCCGTAAGGTCCGTGGAATAGGATATGAATTGGTGAACACCCCGGATCGCATGACCGTATATAAGGAGGGCAATGTTCATCTGGACGGCCCGTCAGGAATTCGCCTTGTAACCGACTGTAGTGGACATCTGGAAGCCGTCATCGGAATGACCGTTCGCACCGTCGAGGGAGAGCTTTTCTACCAAGGAGAATGCATCCCAATTCGGATCAAAGGAAATGAAATGCAGCGTTACGTTGACGGAGGGTTCAGAACCGAGCGCGATATTGGCATCATCCATCCTGCGTATCGTTAATTGTTGTTATGCAAAAAGCGCAAGTTGCGGAGGCTTACTGCCCTGCACTTGCGCTCTTGTATTACTTTATTTCTACACTTTCCGGTTCCACGCCGGGTGACGATAAAATTCTATTGTATCAATATAATTTACCGTGAAATGCTGTTCTACATCCGAGAGGTTCAACAGTTTGCGGTCGATTTGCTTCATCCCCATGACCACATCATGTCTTAACAGGTCCATCGCAATTTTGCCTACAAACCCGCCTTCCATCTCCTTATGCTTGGCACGAAACTCTTCATTATAGATCATTTCAGGCGTGAATGCTGCTTCGACGAATGCATTAACAAGCGTAAGCTCATTGCCATCCATCTGTACTGCCAAATAATAATTGCCACGCTCATCCTGAATGAGGTCTTTATACATCTCAACGATCACTTGAATCACTCCTCTATTATAAAATGAAACCCCGTTAGCCGTAACGAACATGGGCTATCAAACGTACACCTTCCTACCCCTTGCCTTCATATACTAGGTACAAATGGCGAACGGAGGAATTCTTATGAGCTGGCAGCATCTCCATACTGGCAAAACACTTCAACAGCGTCTGGCAGAACTCCAGGGGCACCTTGCAGAACTGAATACTCCACTCTCCGGGTTGGAACCGGGACGTATTCGTCGTGTCTATCCAAGGCAGTTTATCAAAGTAAACCGTCAGTTATTCATTCCGCTCAGTCTGAATTCCATTCGGGTATTTGATATTCCTCGAACACGGCGAGGCGTCAGAGTGGGAATCCGCACGACGTTCCCTTCCTGGAATGCATTTAACAATATCAGACTGGTAGGCGTGGGACTGGATTATCTTGAACTCCAGGGAAAAGGCAGAGTCCCTTCCTGTATTCTATTCCCTCTCTCCAGCGTCGAGTCGATCTATCGACCAACCACTGGAAGAAAAAAACTCAGACGACCTTGTAGACGGAAATAAAGCTGGTTCTTTTCGCAAACCATACAATGGTTCCCGAACGCCTACCATACGGGTGCTCCCTTCCAATATTTCATTATAACCCATGCAACCACTTCTCTGCTGAAGAATCATTTTATGTCAAAAAGCGGTGAGCACAGAACTGCTTCTGTATCTCACCGCTCAGCCAGTTACGGATCAAACTGATCCTTCACATGTGTACATCAGATACCTGTCCATACATCCTTGGCATAACGACCTTCCTGCTGAAGGTGATCAAGCCAATCTGCTGCTTCCTGCGCGGATTTGCCATGAAGTTCAGCGTATGCCTGCTGGAGTGTAGCTTCCACATCAGGTGCCATCTTGCTGCCATCACCGCAGATATACAGATGCGCACCCTTTTCAAGTAAAGGAATCAGATGCCGGGCATCGTCTCTCATCAAATGCTGTACATAACATTTCTCTTCTCCGTCCACTCGGGAGAACGCCGTATGAAGCTCGACAAGCCCTTCTTGCTGGGCTGCTTCCAATTCATTTTTGTATAGATAATCATGCTCGGGATTCCGACATCCAAAGTATAGATGTGCTTCGCCAAGCTCTTGACCTTGTTCCTTCAACACATGTCTTGCTTGTATAAAACCACGGAATGGGGCAACGCCTGTACCCGGCCCTACCATGATGACGGGAACCTGTGTATCTTCCGGCAGTTGGAAACCGGATTCCGGTGTCCGCGTGAACATGACGATCTCGTCACCCGGTTTCAGGTTAGCCAGATAGTTGGACGCAATGCCTTTGTATTCTCCCTGTCCACTCCATGCCGGAGCACGCACCACACTCACCGTAATACTCGCTTGATCGGGCTGAACACGCGGTGAACTGGAGATCGAATAATATCTGGCTTTCAGTGAAGGCAGTAATTCAAGGAAGCGCTCAAACGGCAGTTCACATGCCTCATATTTCACCAGATAATCCAGCATGGAGATCCGTTTATTCCGAACTTCATCCATATACACAGATTCATCAAGCAACGCTTCAAGCTCCTTCTTATGCGGTGGACATACCGTGTATGCTGCCATTTCTCTGAGCTGAGCACGAGTTGCGGCTTCTTGAAGCTCAACGCTGTGACTAAGCAGGTCATACAGGTTAACCGGTTGATGCAGCGGCAGATGTGCGGCACTTCTACCCGATGCATCGAGAACCAGATGCTCCGTTCCCGTGAATCCATACCGACGGAGTACACGTTCCACCAACTCCGGTGGGTTTTGTGGCAGAATGCCCAGATGATCCCCTTCCTTGTAGGTGATGCCTTCAGGCAATTTGATCTCGAGGTGACGTGTACTCCGTTCACTACCCGCGTCGTGAAGCTCTCTGTTCTCGAGTACTTCTGCCACATGAGCATCATACGTATCCGCAAGCGGTGTTACGGCGAGCCCACTGACAAACTGTACTGATAGTGAGCTGCGTTCGCTATTGGAACTTGTGTTTAGCTTCAGTCCCATTGTTCGTGCGAGATCCGGCCATAATTGCTCTGTCCAATCCCCCACCTGTTTCTCAAAATCTCCGCTTGCATCGGACTCACCCAAGGGCGATAACCGCTCTGCTCCTCTAGAAGATAACTGTTCATCGATTAGACGCGGAATACGCTGATAGGTGCTGGCCCAGTTGTGGTCACCGCATCCCAGAACGGCGAAACGCACCCCATTGAATTCATTGGCATCCGCGTGTTCGATCCACTCGACAAACATCTTCGCATTGCTAGGCGGCTGACCGTTATAGGATGCACTGACAATAATAACGGCGCCATCCTTCGGCAGTTGGCCAACACGATCATCAAGCGCAGCAACCTCGCTCCGGAAACCTTGATATCTGGCAGTATCCGCAATCTCACGTGCTATGCCTTCCGCCGTTCCCAGATTGGAACCGTATAGAACAAGCATCGGTGTGTGGTGAGCATTCGCAGCATCCGGTTCTGTTCTTTTGGCAACTGGCTTCGGTTCTTCGACCGCTACACCTGGCACGGCCATGACGGGCTGGCCTCCACGCGCACGTACCCGAATGGTGAAGTTATCCGGTTTGAGCGTCAGCGTTTCTTTCACCTTTAATTGATAATCGGAATGATCGATGAAGTCAAAATGCTTGAGCACCATGCCCAGCACCAGCGTTGCTTCCTGAAGTGCAAACTGCTGACCAATGCAGGCCCGTTGACCATTACCGAAAGGTTTGTAGGCATCATGCGGCACTTTGCTCGGATCTTCGAACCGTTCCGGGCGGAAGTCCTCTACGTCATCTCCCCATGCTTCGCGGTCGCGATGCAGCTTGGGAATAAGTACACTGACGCTGTCGCCTTTTTGCAAAGGATATTGACCCGCAAGTACCGTATCCTCTTTGGCATACAGAGAAAATGCCGGGGCCGTCGGCCATAACCGCAAGGCTTCGTTCAAAACCATGCGAACGTACTTCAGATTGCGAACCTGGTTGTACGTTGGAACCGGATCTTTTAGAATCTGATCCACTTCTGCTTGGGCCTTAGCCAGTGTATCCGGGTTCTTCATCAGATAATAGACGGCGAAGGATAATAGACCACTTGTGGTCTCATGTCCAGCAATCAGGAACGTAATAATCTGATAACGGATGTTCTCATCATCCAGGGTTTCTCCCGTTTCCGGGTCCTTGCCCCTGAGCATGTGGGACAATAGATCATCCGCGCCTTCCTGTGGTTTCTCTTTGCGCTCGGCAATAATGTGATCCACCAAAGAGAACATGGAACGGATATCCTGTTCAAACTGTTTCTTTTTGGTGATCATCAGCTTGTCTTGCAGACGCAGTCGCTGCAATGAACTCATGGATTCGTCCAGTGCACGAACCATGCTTGTAATGAATGGATGTGGTTCTTCCCGGTAGAAGCTGTTAAACCTGTAGTTGAACCCACAGAGTCCAATCGTATCGAGTGTAAGACGTGTCATATCATCCGGAACGTTAACCGTTTCATCCGGATTTAATCGTGACCATTTCTGAACCAGCTGTACCGCCAGATCAATCATTTTGTTGTGATATCCCTGCATGGCACGTTGACTGAAACTTGGCAGCAGTACGTTATGAGCTTTTTTCCAATTCGGTTCCTCGGTCCAACTCGTGAATAGTCCATCTCCTGCAAAAGCACGAACCTTGGCAAGGGGTGCCCACACACGTTTGTCAAACTTGGATTCATCCGTTACCTCGGCGACCAGTTCGTGACCTGAAATATACAATTCACTTCGTCCGGGATACTCCATACGAAAGATCGGTCCATATTCTTCAGCCAGTTTCACCAGGGACTGCACCGGCTCTTCAAAGTTCAATTGCGGCAAATTGCCCAGTGGGCCAAATGTTTTCGGTTGAGGCACTGAAATTGGTGGCATGACACTCACTCCTTCTTTCCAACTTTAGAGTTTTCACAACTAAAAATAATGACTTGATTACATGCAAAACTGCACTTAACCTTCGGATCGCACTTAACCTTCAATTCAACAGACTTAAGTTATTTTTTGCACAATTTCATATTTCATCCAGATAACTGTTAAACCAAAAAAGAACTGGCTGACCGAAATGGTATATTGGTCATTTTTGATTAAAAAAAATGGAGAACTCGTTATCTCCTTTTACCCTAACATTTCCAGTTCCAATCTTCAACCGTCCCAAAGTCATAGGACCTCAGGACAGGGATTACATTATAACTAGGAATTCTTCAACAGAATCTGGATCACCGGCTCTATCTCCAATGGAGCCACTGTCGTTTCATAACGGCCATGGACGTTCCCACTGCGGTCGATCATGAATTTGGTGAAATTCCATTTGATCCCGTCTCCTCGGTACAATTCGGGATGCTTCTCTTTTACAAAAGTGTCCATCCACTGTCCTTCTTGGGTATCCAGATCATAGCCTTGAAACGGCGCTTTTTCAGTCAGGTAATGGAACAAAGGATGCATCGATTGCCCTACCACCTCAACTTTCTCCAAGATCGGAAAGGAAATCTGAAACTGACTTCTGCAATATTCTGCAACCTCAGCGTTACTGCCAGGTTCTTTCTCGTTAAACTGGTTGCAAGGGAACGCCAGAATCTCCAGTCCTTGATTACCATAGGTCTTGTAAATCTGCTGAAGTTCACTGAATTGCCGGGAGTAGCTACACCGACTTGCTGTATTTACAATAAGCAGTACTTTCCCTTTGAATGCTGACAAATCCCCCTCGTGGCCATCCATGTACGGAACCTGGTAAGAAAATATACTCATTCACAACGCCTCCTCTTTCTCTCTCATATCTCACATCAATTCTCTCTTGAGAAGAATTATACACCCACCCTATTAATAGGTGAAATATATAATAAGTATATGATTGATAGTTTTTAACTATAAAAACTCAACAAAAAAACTGTCCTCAGCAGCTACGTGCTACCTCTTGGACAGTCTTCCAAATCATGTTGCGCCATCACGCTCAACTCACCGTTAACCCATAATCAAACCATATACAATACCTGGTCCGTGTACCCCAATGGTCAGATCATTTTCAATATCGGACGATCGGCTTGGGCCTGAAATAAAGTGGATACCTGCAGGGAGGTTCTCTCTTCCCACCTCGTCAAATCGATCAAGCGTTTCACCCAGTCTGGTGTACAGCCGATCTACTGGAATAATGATGATAAGTACTGTAGGCAGCAAACTGACGGAACGACCTTTTTCCGGTGAAGAAAGTACAGTAACCGAGCCTGTATATGCAGTTGCATAATCCGCCATGACCACACCAATATCAGCCTCAGCTGCCCGAGCCCTCCAGTTCTCATCCGCTTGACTATTCCAGACGGAGATCTGTACATCCGGGAGCTGCGCTTCCAATCCGAGATCTTTTAGCGCCTGTTCATTCTGACGAATGATATATCTGGCACTCAGTTCATGCGATTTGTTAGCAATGAATTGAGATACTTCTTCCATGTTCTGAACCCGTGCAATGTGTGCGCCTACACTTACAAAGTTATCCGTAAATGCTTGAATACGCTTCTCTTCATCCCATTCCAATTCCGTCCAAAAGTCGGGTGCTCCCCGAAAGGGTTGGGTCGGCGCTTGGCGTTGCCTTGGTCTTCTCAATTTCGAAGCAATGTCTTTCATGAACTGCTCCTGTTTCTCAATGGACTTCTTCTCCAATTGTGCAAGCCATTGCTCATGTTCAGTGACCATGCTTCTTCCCCTCCCCTTCTTCTCGTTCACGAATAATCTGCTCCATACGGCTGCGAACGGAAGAATCCATAGCTTGTTGCTTCTCGTTCAGTTCCTGATCCAGCTTGTTCCATTGTTGCCGGAAGGATTTCTTGGCGAGACTTGGCGCAACCCGATAATTGTTCCAGCCTTTAAGTGGACCCAGCTTGAGAGAAATGCCGTTGTTGCGCACAACTGCCTTCTGCCCGATCTGTCCCAGACGTATGGCCGCACTGAAGCGTTTGGAATTGGAAACAACTGCAGCAAAGCCCTTCATGCCCATGCTCTCCATTTTGTTGCCATGACCGTCTTCCACTTTACGCCTGCGTAGATAAACAAGCATATCATGTAGCGGAATTTTAACTGGACATGCTTCATAACAGGCTCCACACAGACTCGAAGCACCCGCAATATCATTCCATTCATCAATGTTGCCATTGAGTGCAGGTGTCAATACCGCTCCAATCGGTCCGCTATAGGTTCCACCATAGGCATGGCCCCCAATATGGCGATATACCGGGCAAGCATTCAAACAAGCACCACAGCGAATACAATTCAGCAGTTCTTGAAACTCGGGATCACCGAGTTGAAGGGATCGACCGTTATCCACGATAATGATGTGCATTTCATCCGGTCCATCCGCATCCGCTGTACGGCGAGGACCTGTGATGCCTGACATATACATCGTCAGTTTCTGACCTGTTGCAGAGCGTGGCAACAAGGTTGCCATGACCTCCAGATCCGTCCACGAGGGGATGATCCGCTCCATGCCCATCAGTGTAATCTGCGTTTTGGGAACAGTGGATACCATACGGGCATTACCTTCATTTTCGAACAAAACCATGGAACCTGTCTCTGCAATTGCAAAATTACAGCCCGTCATGCCAATATCCGCCTCAAGGAATTTCTCGCGCAGCTTTTTGCGAACAAACCCCGCAAGTACCGTCGTATCCGGCTCCAGAATTTCACCCGCTTCCTTCGATAACAACTCTGCAATCTGATAGCGGTTCTTATGGATGGCTGGAATGACAATATGAGAGGGGGCCTCGCCTGCCAACTGTATGATGTATTCACCCAGGTCGGTCTCGATCGCTTCAATGCCCGCTGACTCCAGCACATGATTCAGATGTACTTCCTCCGACACCATCGATTTGGACTTTACCACCGTAGACGCCTGCTTGTGAGCCGCAATATCGAGTGCAATCGCCGCTGCTTCCACCGATGTATCTGCAAAATGAATATGAACCCCGTTCGCACGGGCGTTATTCACAAATTCATTCAGATAATAATCCAGGTGCGCAATGGTATGCAGACGAATCTGACGTCCACGTTCCCGCCACTCATCCCAGTTTCCATGTTCTTCTGAGGCCGACTTCTTACCGTTACGCAATCGTTCTGTTGTGAATTTGACCGCCTTACGCAGAAAATCATCATTCAAGGCCAGTCCGGCACGTTCTTTGACCGTCGTATCCATAACTCCCGGTTGGCTCATCCAGTTCGCACCCCCTCATACAATAGTTCCGCCAGATGCATCACACGCACCGGTTCATTCCGATAACGCAGATTACCTGCGATATTCATCAGACAGGCCATGTCTAGCCCCACCAGTACTTCGGCTTGGGTCTCTTTGACATGATCAACCTTCTCCGTCACCATCGCTCCTGAAATATCGGACATTTTGATGGCAAAGGTACCTCCAAACCCGCAGCAATCCTCAGCAAACGGCAGGGGAACCAATTCCAGTCCCTTTACTTGGGATAGTAATGCCATCGGCTCATCCTTTACACCCAGCAGACGACTACCGTGGCAGGATGGATGATAGGTTACTTTGTGTGGAAAATGTGCGCCCAGATCGGTTATCCCGAGTACCTGAACGAGGAATTGAGTGAATTCATAGACTTTGGCTTCCAATCGTTTTGCCTTCTCCAACCACACCGGTTCATCCGCGAACAGTTCGGGATAATGATGAATCATATACGTACACGATCCCGAAGGACAGACTACAAAATCACTGTCGTCAAACGCTTCAAGAATCGTCTTGGCCGCTACCCGAGTCTCATCCCAGTACCCGCTATTGTAGGAAGGCTGACCGCAGCAGGTCTGAACCGGCGGGAAATCCAGCCGAACGCCATGAGCGGCGAGCAATCTGACCATGGCCTCCCCCACTCGGGGATAGATGGCATCGCTGAGGCAGGTAATGAATAAGGAGACCTTCATAAGTACACGCTCCTATTAACTGATTAGTAGATGAATTGACTAAAAATATTGAATAAGAATATTTACAATGAACACTCCGATGACAGAATAACCTTCCGATCGCTGTTATCCCCAGATTTTTTAATTTACTTTTTAAAGGATAAAATCCGGGGATAAAGGCGCACGCTTCGCTTCTTCAAGTTATTTCTGTCCTCTCCGTTTCGTGTAAATGTTTAGTTCAATTTATATTAATAAATTCAAAGCTTAAACCGTAATAATCTCGATATCGTATCCGCTCAAACGTTCTGTCTGTTCAGCCTCCAATGGCTGATCGGTAACGATCGTATGGACTGCATCTAATCCGGATACCCGAGCAAAAGCACGGACACCAAATTTACTGGCATCGGCAAGTAAGATGACCTGATCGGATATGCCAACCATCTTTTGCTTCAGCCTTGCCTGAAGTTCATTGGATTCACTGATTCCGCCACCTTCAAGATGTACGCCTTTGCAGGACAAAAACAATTTGTCCACATGATACGTCTCCAGAGAACGCTCCGCGAGTGGCCCTACAAAAGACAACGAGCGAGATGCCAACTGGCCTCCCGTTGAGATGACCTCAACCTTGTCACGACTGCTAAGTTCAGTCGCTACCTGAATGGAATTAGTCAAGACGGTCAGCGGAAAATCAGGCATGTTTGCTGCCATATAACCTGCCGTTGTACTGGCATCCAACAGAATGCGATCACCCGGATTAATCATCGCCAGAGCCGCTTGTGCAATCCGTTTTTTCTCTTCCGCATGGGTTGTCTCCCTGATCCGATAAGGGATCTCGGGCTGATCTTCCTTCACACTCACGGCACCACCGTGAGAGCGACGCAGTCGTCCTGCCTGTTCCAAACGATCCAGATCTCGCCGGATGGTTTCCTCCGTCACCCGGCAGCGTTCACTAAGCTCGGATACACGCATACTGCCCTTGACATTCACCATCTCCACAATCCGGTCATACCGCTCGGCTGCCAACATGTTTACATCTCACTCCCCGCTTGTGAAGTGGATGAAGCCGTCACACGCAAAAATCTGCCGTAAGCCTCTTCCCAGATTGATCCGTCCTGCGGCTCATACGCAATTACAGGAAATGAATCACGAATGGCCTTGCGAGCTTCCCAGATATCCTTAAACGCTCCGCTCGCCATCCATTGCACAACCATATTCCCGATAGCACTTCCCTCTGCCGGACCCGCCCATACCGGCTTGCCAATGGAATTCGCAGTCCACTGACATAACAGGCGGTTTTGGATACCTCCACCGACCATATGCAATCCGTTGAACGACTGTCCCGATAATTGTTCCGTCCATCCCAGAACTCTTCTATACTTCAATGCAAGACTCTCCAGAATTGCCCGGGCAATAGCCCCCTGATCCTCTGGTATCACTTGTCCTGTATCACGGCAATACTGGCGTATTCGGGTTGTCATATCTCCTGCTGGCATGAACAGTTCATCATCCGGATCAAATAAACTGGCAAATGGAGGTGCCTGCTCCGCCTTTGCCAATAACGCACTGTAGCTAATTTCCTGCCCCTGACGCTCCCACTCCCGCATGCTTTCCTGCAAAATCCACAGACCCATAATGTTCTTGAGCAGACGGAATGTTCCGCCCGTCCCGCCTTCATTCGTGAAGTTCAATGCCAGACTCTCGGTACTAATCGCAGGATGATCTATCTCGGTACCCATCAGGGACCAGGTTCCACAGCTCAGGTAAGCAAATGAACGTTCCGTTGCAGGAACAGCCACAACGGCTGAACCCGTATCATGCTCCGCAACGGCGATCACAGGGATAGAAGAAAGACCAAGGTCGTTACAGATGCTGCTGCGCAACTGTCCAACACGGGTGCCTGGCATCACCGCTTCACCGAAGAGTTTCTCCGAAATGCGAATATGCTTCAGCAACTCACCGTCCCATTGACCCTGTGAGGGATTATACAATTGTGTTGTCGTAGCATTGGTGAACTCATTCACGGCTTCTCCCGTCAGAAAGTATCGAAGCAAATCCGGAATCATGAGAAACCGCTCTGCTTCATGAAGAAGCGGAGAACCGCTACGTTGAAGGGTTGCCAACTGATACAGGGTATTAAAGCTAAGAAACTGAATCCCTGTACGTTCAAAGATTCGCTGAGAGCTCAACTCTTGGCGTACCTGATCCATCATGCCGTTAAACTGTGTATCACGGTAATGATACGGGTTACCCAGTAGCTCACCATGACTGCCAAGCAAACCAAAATCAACGCCCCAGGAATCGATCCCCAGGCTCTCCGGCTTTTCTCCCTGCTGTTTCACAAGTGTAAGCCCTTGCAACAATTCATGATGCAATCGCAGAATATCCCAGTGCATCCGCTCGCCAACCTTCACGGGTTCATTCTTGAACCGATGAATTTCGCTTGTTTCGATCCCATGATCATTCAGATGTCCCAATAGCGCTCTCCCGCTGCCAGCGCCCAAATCATAAGCCAAAACACTCACTGCGCTTCACCAACCTTTCGAGCCAATTCTATTTTCCACACGATATCTCTTGATTTAGTTCGCACTCTGTACTTTATTCTGTATTTATTGTTTGTTTGTTTTTGTTTAATACTGTTTTACTTTATTTTACGAGTATATCACCATTGTAAGCGTTTGAATACCCTTCGATTTTTCTTTCTTTTGGGCATACCAAAAACGACTCTCTCCCAAGTAGGAGGAGCCGCATTTCTATTTTCACGTATAAAACTGGCCTTTGTTAACGCCCGACTGGGGCTGCACATCTCTCTCAAAATGCTTGAATCGTGTCCCCTGATACGTCAGCATCCCTCGATCATATTCAGCCAGCATGCCATAATGGTTTCCACCAACAATCAGTTCAATGCGCTCCCCATTGTCGAATTCAAATGTAACATAATACCGGGTCGTCGCACTGCTATCTCCGCTACCACCTGATACTTCCGTTCGTTTGGCCACCACTGTTGAATGCAAGGTTAACAATGTTGCAGCATTATTCGATGACCATGTGCGTACCCCTGAGATGATGGCATATACAATCACACCCGCAACAATAAGAAATACGGCACCAATAAAAATGGAAACAAACGCACCCATGGTACCAAACTCATTCAATCCCGAAAAGAAACCACCCTGATTGCCTTCAAAACCCGGTACTCCACTCATGTCGTCAAACACACCAAAGCCGTCCACGCTTAATCGGCCCATCGATGAGGACACGCTCGTTAACGCCATTCATCATCGTTCCTTTCCCCTTGCAAAATAAGATGCACCGCCCCCACGCAAGGAGGGCGGTGCATGCAGACAACCCGTTCTGCCTTGTCCGTATACTATATGAACCAGATCAGGAATACAGACGTTCAAGTTCGTCGACCAGACTGCCGACATAAGCAACCGCAGAACGAATCGGCTCGGGTCCGGACATATCGACACCTGCAAGCTTCATTAACTCCTGCGGAGTGAGACTTCCACCGGCTTTGAGTGCTTCGAGCCAGCGATCTACCGCAGGCTGCCCTTCTTCCCTAATCTGTTGTGCTGCCGCTGTGGAAGCGGTCAAACCTGCCGCATAGGTATATGGATATAGACCCATATAATAATGAGGTTGTCTCATCCACGTGAGCTTGGCCCCTTCATCAATTACCAGATCAGGTCCCCAGAATTCGGAAAGGATGTCTCCTTTGAGCTGACTTAACGTCTTCGCCGTAATCGGCTCATCATTGGTTGCGCGTGCATATACCCTGCGCTGCAATTCACCTTCCAGCAGATGTGTAACGAAGTTATGGTAATACGTATTCAACAGTTGCAAAATGACCCAACGACGCATTCTCGGATTATCGGAACGTTTTAATAGATGATCTGCCAGCAGCATTTCATTCATGGTCGATGGTGCCTCGATGAAATACAGTGATGGCCTTGTATTCGTGAGCCGTTGGTAACGTCCCGCAAGCATGAAGTGGCCTGCATGTCCCACTTCATGGGCAAGTGTAAATGCTCCGCGCATATTGTTCGCCCAAGAAATTAAGATATAGGAGTGCGAACCATATATAGAAGAGCAAAATGCCCCTGTGGATTTGCCTGCATTATCTGCGTAATCCACCCAGCGATCGCGAAATGCGCGCTCTACGATCTCGCCATACTCCGGCCCAAGCACATCAAGCGCTTCTTGAATGAGTGTGCACGCCTCATCATATGTAATGGCAGGGCTAAATTCAGGATCAAGCGGGGCCTTCAGATCACAGAACATCAGCTTGTCCAGACCCAGCTCACGTTTCTTGAGAGCCGCCAGTCTGCGCATATGTGGTGCGAGTTCCTGCTGGATAATATCCAGAATATTATTGTACATCTCTTTGCTCACTTGCTGTGGGCTAAGAAGCATATCTGTAACATCGTCATAACCCCGCAGCCTGGATAACACAACTTGTTTCTTCACTTCGGTTGCATAACCTTCTGCGAACGTATTTTTGTAATCATTTAATGTCGAGCTGAATGCAGCATAAGCAGAACGGCGCAGCTTGGTATCGGACGACATCTCATAATTATTTTCATAGAAAGACCAGGACAGTGGACGATTATTGTCCTCTCCATCGAGAGCATCGTCAAACGTCATGTCTGCCAGTTTACCGCGCAGATAGATACGGTATGGCGAATCCAGTACCTCTCCGAGTGAAGCGAGTACCTTCTCGGTCTCTGGCGTAAGCCGATGTGCTTTTTCCCGAATCAAACGCTCCAAACTGCGCGCATATGGCTCCAATCCCGGAAGTTCTTGGATATAACGCTCTACCGTTCCATCCGGAAGTTCAACGATCTCCGAATTAACAAAAGACAAGGATGACGACAGATTCGATAGGATATCTCCTGCTTTAGCTGAATTCTCTATGTTTACCGGATTGGTGCTGTCCTCTGACTGCTTCAAGCGGGCATAAGAAGCCGTCTTGCCGATTCGCTCCTGCAAAGCTTCACGAGCATCCAGACAAGCCAGCAATTGTTCAGCGCCTTCGCCCAGACGTCCTTTAAACATTTCAATCTGGGCAGCAGCCTCAGGAAGTGATCGAAGCTCCTGCTCCCACTCTACATCAGTTACAAACAAGTCTCTTAATTCCCAAGTGGTTTCCTGTTCTACCTCAGCACGTGTACGTATTTTTTCCATCTTTAGTTGTCATCCTCCTTGCATTTTCCAATATCTCTCATCGTATCATATTCGGTTTATGTATACATGACATCTGCAAATAATGAGACTTTTGGTTCAGGGGAATACAGATTGGACTAAAGAATATTCACACTTACCACTCCGATGACAGAACAACCTTCCGATCGCTGTTATCCCCAGATTTTTTTGATTCCCTTTTTCAAAGGTGAAAATCCAGTGATAAAGGCGAACGCTCCGCTTCTTCAGGTTCTTTCTGTCCTCTACGTTCTCATGTGAATGTGTAGTTCCATCTATATAAAAGGGGTATCTAGGATAAAAGCCAGTATATGCTTGCGATGTAGCTTTCTTTCAGAAAGCTTTTAGCTTCGCTTCTTAAGTCTATTTCTGCCCACTGCGTTTGGAGTAAACTATTGATCATGTGACCAAATTTGAAAGTAACTAAAAAACCGCTGGTTATGGAAGTATCCATTTACCCGGCGGTTCATTAAGAACTTACTTATTTAGATTTCTTTCCAGATTACATTTTCACCGTAATTTTTACCCCAGTTATACATTGCATGCAGCACAGGCATCAGGCTCTGACCGTGATCTGTCAACGTATATTCCACCCGAGGAGGGACTTCTGCATAAACCTTACGCTCAATCAGCTTGTCTTCCTCGAGCTCACGCAACTGGTTGGTCAGCATTTTCTGGGTAATATGAGGGATTAAGCGTTTCAGCTCACTGAAACGTTTGGTGCCTTCCAGACCCAAATGCCACAAAATGATCAGTTTCCATTTGCCACCGATCACCGCAAGGGTCAATTCCTTCTCACAGTTGATTTCTTTCAGATTAATCCGTTCTTTGACTTCGGCTGCCATGGCTCCGAGCCCCCTCATCTTCAATCTTATATCGCGTATATTACGCATATCACGGGAATACTTCACATCAGGTAAGCTTTCCGCTCCATGCATGATGTAATAAGTACGTTCATTCGATACAGCTATCTATTAATTCTACTACAGCCTGAACGGGATGCAAAGTTTAACTGAAATCAGAAACACGAATAAAATCTATTCACCTGAAAGACTGTACATCGCACAAAAGACCAGAACCCTTCATAATCAAAGGATTCCGGTCTTTCATCTATTCCCTATTCCAGGTTTGCGTGGCGGCCAAACATATCCGCTCCGGTCATGCCCTTCATTTCCATCATCGTAAGGATGAGAGCATCCATGCCGATTAACAGTCCCTGTTCAAACAGCGAGCCCATTGGCTGGATGGTGACTTCCGCTCCGGAAGTCGCTGTGTCCTCTTTGGCTGAAGCCGGGAGGCGCACTATCGTAGTTGCCAATTGACCGATCGTGGACTCTGGCTTGATCGTAATCAGGCCGACAGGTGCTCCTGCTTGACTAGCCTTCTTAGCCATAGCTACCAGACTGCCTGTCTCTCCTGAGCCAGAGCACAGCAAGAGGAAGTCTTTCGAGCTAATCCCGGGTGTAACGGTCTCGCCCACCACAAATACACGAAGCCCCATCTGCATCAATCTCATGGCAAAAGCCTTTCCCATCAGACCTGACCGGCCTGCTCCAGCCACAAAAATCTGTTCTGCAGCCAGAATGTGTTTAGCCATTGCTTGCATCTCTGCATCATCGATCTGGCTCAGGGTACGTTCCAGCTCCTTCAAGATGTCAGCTGCGTACTGTGTTTTGCTCATCTGCTTACCCTTGTTTAACAAGACGTTGCATTTCAGCTGCAACTGCTGCTTTGTCTGCTTGTCCTGTGATACCGCCACCTACAATAACCAGGTCCGGTTGTGCTTTGATTACTTCTGGCAATGTTTCCAGCTTGATTCCACCAGCGACAGCCGTTTTAGCGTTTTTCACAGCAGCTTTGATCGTTTGCAGATCTTCGAACGGGCTTTGTCCTTCAGCTTGCAAGTCATAACCTGTGTGTACACAGATGTAATCTACGCCAAGCGCATCAATTTCACGAGCACGTTGTTCAAGATTAGGCACGTTGATCATGTCTACAAGAACTTGTTTGTTTTGTTTCTTCGCTTCTGCTACTGCACCTTTGATCGTGCTATCGTTGGTTGCCCCAAGCACAGTGATCAGATCCGCACCAGCCTCAGCAGCTTTCATGATTTCATAACCACCAGCGTCCATGATTTTAAGGTCTGCAAGAACTTGCAGATTAGGGAATGCTTCTTTCATCGCTTTTACCGCGTGCAAACCTTCATTAATAACGATTGGTGTACCAATCTCAACGATATCAATATATTGTTCAACCTCTTTAACCAGTGCGATACCTTCAGGGATGTTTACCAAGTCGAGTGCCAATTGCAATTTCATCTTTTATTTCTCCTTTTTTGTTCAAATATGGGCCGTTCCTGTAAAAATAATAATTAGATATTTAGCTTGCACCAATTTGTCTGTAGAGATGCATGCAGTGTTTGTTTTGGCTACTCACTCATTGTAGACCCTGACTATCCATTCAGGAAGTACGCACTTTGAAGTGGGGTAGTTACTTGGGCGATACTATTGATAATTATTCGTTGTTAAATGAAATATAAAACGTGATTAATCCTATGTTCAGGTCCGTTCACAGCACTGTTTACAGCAGAACAGCAACCTAATTATCACGTTGGATGTCAATATAAAAGACCCCACCACATGGCAGGGCCCTTATCATTTCAATCCAGCCAAGGCCGGTATTAGAAATGTATCATTTTACAGATATACAGGCTTCACACATACCGGCTTGGATACACCTGTGCTGTGACCTGTGTATTTCAGGCGTCCGCTCTCCTGATCCACCGTGAATGACACGATGTTGTTCGTATCGCGGTTAGCGGCGATCAGCAGTTTGCCGTTAGGTGTCAGAGCAAAGTGACGCGGGTGCTCCCCTTCAGCAGATACATGCTCAACCAGTGTCAGGTGACCTTTGTCTGCATCTACTGCAAATACAACGATGCTGTCATGTCCACGGTTAGAACCATATACATAACGTCCATCATTGGAAACCGCGATTTCCGCTGTTGTATTCTCTTTGCCATCATATCCATCAGGCAGTGTGGATACAGTAGAAACCTCTGTCAATGTACCTGCTGCTGCATCGTATTGGAACGAAGTAATCGAAGAATCCACTTCGTTGATCACATAAGCGAATTGACCATTCGGATGGAATGCCAAGTGACGTGGGCCTGCACCCGCATGCGTTTTGGTTTCACTGTGCAGCACAAGTTCATTCTTGTCTGCATCAATGGAATAGATCGCGATTTTGTCCGCACCGAGATCCTGTACCATCATGTATTTGCCATCCGGGCTGAAGAAAGCGGAATGCACATGGGGCTTGTCCTGACGTTCAGGATGCGCACCTTGGCCTTCATGTTTCTTCTCGTCCAGAAGCGCTCCAACTTCACCGTTATCCGTCAAGGCTTGCAAACCTACCAGACCACCGTGGTAACTGGAGAGGATCAAGTATTTGCCGGAAGGATCACGCTGGATATGGCATGGTGGAGCTGAAATGGAGTCATTCCGGTTCAGCAACGTTAATTTTCCTGTGGAAGGATCAATGCTCAGAGCTACAGCTTCAGACATTTTATTGCCTTCAGCTGACGCTGTTTCACCAATCGCATACAGTTTGTTACCTTCAGCATCCACGTTGACAAACGTTGGGTTTTTCACGCCCGCGATGCCGTCAAGCTTGGACAAGCTGCCTGTATCCTCATTCAATTCATATGCATAAATGCCCTCATTTTCCGTTTCGGCATAAGAGCCAGCAAGTACGAGCAAGCGTTTTGATTCGCTCATTACAGTTTCCTCCTCTATGTGTATGTAATCTTGTTGCACCTCTTCTATAATAAATCTGCCATATCAAAATAGCAATCCGCTGACGCTACGCATCAGGGAAATCCTCAGTTAAGCAAGGCGATTACTACAACATGATCATCCTGAAATCCATGTATATGAGGTTCATCTTCTGCTATGATAAAATAGGTTTTTCATCCGGAAGGGACTGAACTGCATTGCTTCACTCATTCATACTCACGTTATACCATGTATTCTTGCCGATATCACTTCCCGTGATCGGAGGTATTCTGTTAAAATGCTTCAAGAATTGGGATACCCGGTCGCTCTCGACCTTTTCCCTTTATATTTTGAGCCCTGCGCTCATCTTCAATACATTGCTGCATGCAGAGATCACCTGGACGGACGTAACCAGCACATTCTGGTTCTCCTTCATCAATCTGATTGCCCTGTGGGCACTCGCCGAGCTGTTAAGCCGGATTTTCCGTCTGGGTGCAAGCGAAAAAGCGGGTCTCACCCTTGTCTCCACATTTACGAACTGCGTGAATTACGGGCTCCCGCTGGTACTGCTGGCCTTTGGTCAGCTCGGACTGGACAAGGCTTCCGTCTACGTTATTGGACAGATGATCATTGTGAATACGGTAGGTATCTTTTTTGCCGCGAGATCCGAATTCACGGTAAAAAATGCGATCCTGTCCGTTTTCCGCATGCCTTCCATCTATGCTGCTGGCATCGCCATTGCGCTGCGTGCGTCCAATCTGAGCCTGCCTGAAGCACTGGATGGAGGGATTGCCATGCTGGCTGCGGGCTATTCTCCTGTCGTTCTCGCCATTCTTGGGGCACAGATGCTCAGACCCAAAGGAGCAACGGTACCTTGGTTGCCCAATGTACGCCGAGCCTTCTGGACCGGACTTGTGGTGCGTCTCGCAGCTGCGCCGATTCTCTCCTGGCTGATTCTGACCGCACTTCAGGTCGAAGGTACGTTATTCAGTGTGCTGCTGATTCTCGCATCCATGCCCACCGCAGTGAACGCTGTTATTTTGGCTGAACAGTTCAATGCTTCCCCGCAGTTTGTATCTCGCTGTATTCTGTGGACTACTGCTGCATCCATGTTCATGCTGCCCATTATGATTGTGATGGCTTCCTGATTAACACCGGAGGGGATACCGAAGCGATATCCGCTTGTCGGCGTTTCTCCAGCCGGCGTTCATAACGCCGGTTGAGCGCTCTGACATAGAAAAATTTCACGACAAAGTACGAAATTACACCCAAAATGACACCGAACACGGACATACCTGCCAGAATATCCAGCCCACCAAGCAACAATTCGCTCACGGCCGACCAGTTTCCACGAAACAGCTCCATGAATGCACTCTCATGCACCAGTCCCTGTCCCATGCTGTGAGCAGGCAAAATCCATGAACCAATCTGTTTGGCGAGCGGCATCAGTATAATAGGTAAAAACGTAAGTTTACCAATCACATTACCAACAATCGCTGCGGGCATCGAACCGCCAGACAGTCGTACAATGGGATAAAATATGAGATAGATCAGGGAAGCGGTCGAGATCACGATCAATTCCAATCCGAACCCTATGGCAAATCCGGTGGATACTTTATGCGCACCTCCGGGAGCACGTAACAATTTGAGAAAATTCAGCTTCATAGCACGTGTTAAACGTACCCAGCGGTTAGTCTTGCGCTTCTGTGTGTTCATACCGAATGACTCCTTATTTTACACAAATGACAACTTGAATCGTCTATTCTTCAGTATATCACACCGCCTTAGCTCCTGTTGTAATAATGACCGGTTGTGTCTCCATCTGGACATTACCTGCCACCGCTCGGGAGATCATGCAGGATGATTCAGCCTTGTGCGCTAAGCGCTCAGCCTTGGTTATATCCGCCTCTGAAGCATCCTGGCTGAGTACAATCCGGGGTCTATGTACGATCCGTTCGTACGTAAATACGTTATTCGTAACATCTACCGTTGCTTCCGATTCAAGCGTCAATTCATCCGGCGTAATATCCGAACGCTCTAGCATTGCAGCCAGTGTGATCAGATAACAGGTGGAGGCTGCACCCAGCAGCATCTCATCCGGGTTGGTTCCCGTACCGGGTCCGCCCATCTCCTGCGGAATCGATATGACCGTTTTTAATCCACCCGCATCGATTGTTCCCTCACTGTTACGTCCACCATTCCATACCGCTTTCAGATGAAAAGGATGTTTCATGACACTTCATTCCTTTCTGATTTACACACGTATACACGTAATATTTTGCTCGATTAATGCGTTAACTTGCTCTTCATCTACACCCTGATCTGTAATCACTTTCGCCACACTGCTTATCTCAGCGACTCTGGTAAATGCCTGTATATTAAATTTGCTGGAATCGGCAAGTAATATGACTTCATCCGCAATCTGGATCATTTTCTGCTTCACCAAGGCCTGTAATTCATTCGATTCACTGATGCCTTTAGTCAGATGCACCCCTTTACAAGACAAAAACACTTTATCGACATGATACGCATCAAGCGAACGTTCCGCCAGCGGTCCTACAAAAGACAGTGACTTCGAAGCCAACTGCCCACCTGTGGCAATCACACGAATCTGCTCCTTGTTACTCAGCTCTGCGGCCACTTTAATCGAATTAGTTAATACCGTCAGTGTAATATTCGGCAATCCTGCCGCCATGTACCAAGCCGTTGTACTTGCATCCAGGGCGATCCGGTCGCCGGATTCCACCATGTTCACCGCTTCGCTTGCAATTCTGCGCTTCTCTTCTGCATGGGCTACAGCCCGTTCCGGGTACGGAATCTCCGACTGTAACTCTTCCTTGTATTTTACGCTGACCGCCCCGCCATGGGATCTTCTGAGCCTGCCCGCCTGTTCGAGCTTGTCCAGATCACGACGTATCGTCTCTTCTGTCACCCCGCAGCGCTCACTAAGTTCGGTTACACGCATGCTGCCTTGCGTATCCACCCATTCCACTATTTTCTCATACCGTTCAGCTACGAGCATATTTCTTCACTCCAAACCGTTGATTATCCAGTTGATCCTGTTCATCCATCATACCACAGTGCGATGACAAGGAGAATTTGGATCATGTGCAAAAGGAGGGAGCTTTCGCCCCCTCCATTTTAGTTCTGAAGTGTATATTATTTATCTTCTGCCATAGGGAACCAACCCGGTGTGTGGATGATTGCATTCCACAACCCGTCAGGGATAACCAGACGTTCCTGATCCGATTTCGTCAGAATCGTTGCAATATCTTCTTCACGTCCGCTCTCGATTTTCTCGACCCAATCCGGTTCAATAATCAGTTCACGTCCAATGGCAAGCAAAGGTACTCCCGTTTGAAGGGCCTCAGCGGCCTCATCAGCCGTATGAATCGCACCTACGCCAATCACAGGCAATTTGCCGTTCACTCGATCCAGGATGAATTCCATTCTTGAACGTGTATCGGCTTCGCCGCGTCTTGGCTTGGACCAGAATTCGTTCAGGGAAACGTGCAGGTAGTCGAGATTTTTATCTTTTAATGCATCCACCAGTGCATACGTATCTTCCATTGTAAGTCCCGGTGTTTCCGGTTCTTCCGGGGAGAAACGGTAACCAATGATGAACGGCAGTTTGGTATGTTCGGCAACTACTTTTTGAATCTCATCCACGACAGCAAGCGGGAAAGTAAGACGTTTCTCCACACTTCCGCCAAAGCGGTCTTCACGTCGGTTGGAATGCGGGGAGAAAAATTGCTGGATCAGATAACCGTTCGCACCGTGAATCTCAACACCATCAAATCCGGCTTCAATTGCACGACGTGTCGCTTCACCAAAGTCTTTGATAATGGAAGTAATCTCGGCATCCGTCAATTCTCTTGGTTCAGGCGAACCTGGACGCTCACTCGCAACCGCACTAGGAGCAACTACTTGACCCGCAGGTACAGCTTGTTCAGGCGTCAGACGGCCCGCATGGAAAATTTGCAATACGGCAACGGAGCCCTGTTGTTTCATGGTTTCAGCCAATTTTTTCAGACCAGGAATGAAGCGATCATCATAGACACCAAATTGAGCGGGGAAACCAATGCCATACTCGGTTACATGCCCTACAGCCGTAATCGACATGCCAGCCCCACCGGTGCGTCGTGCATAATAGGCGAGTTCAGCGTCGGATATGGTACCATCCGCATTCGAGGACATATGAGTCATGGGAGCGAGCACGATACGGTTTTTCAGTGTAATACCAGTCGGCAGTGAAACTTGTTCAAACATCTGGTTAAACTTTGGATTCATTCGTGGTTCCCTCCTGATTATAAATATCTCTTTTAATAGATATATGAATATATGCGTTCACTTACTGTAATGATTATAGTTACGTTTGACTGCAATTGCAACTTTTCATTTTCAGAAAGAAAAAAGAGCAGAGTGTCTCCAGACTCTCGGCCCCTTCATCTTCTTCATTCTATCCCAAGTCCTTCACGCTATCCAATGGATGTTCAGAAACTCCGAACGTAAGCCAGCTTCTGATCCATCTCTTCTACGCACTCGTAACAGTCGTGTTCATCGTTGGCGACCATTGGGGTGACTGGATACAGATTCATCTCTGTACTATTATACGATTTCAATAGCGGTAACAATTGAGTCACCCGTGTATTCGCCGGGTCAAGCCAAGTATTGATCTCTTCTTCGGAGAGGATCGCCGGCATTTTACTGCCAAACTCGCGTGTAACCATGTTCGCGCCTGTCATAAGCATCGTGCAGGTACGAAGCGGCTCTTTACGTGTATCTCTCCACACCTCGTATAACCCAGCAATGCCGAACAGACCGCGATCTGGCATGACAACACGAACTGCATAACTTTTCTTGCCCTCTTGCCGCCAGTAATATAGTCCATTGCAGGGAATAACGCAGCGCTTGGTCTCTACCAGTTTGTAATAGGAAGGATTCTCATGCACCGTCATGAGATTCGCGTTAACGGCATCACGACCCCAAAATGGTATGAACCCCCACCGAAACTCATCCAATACACGCTCGCCATCCTGATGTAAAATAATCGGCGTATGCTGGGTTGGGCTGATATTGTATCGGTTTTTGTAATAATACATCACTCGCTGAATCTTGAAATGATCTCTGACTTCGTCCAAATCGGCTGCCAATGAAAAACGGTTGCACATATTCAAGCACTACCTTTCCCTGTGAGAAGTTGGATGTATTGTTTGTAACTTCAGGGAAATTATGCATGCATATTGAACAGAAAATGACTTATTTTGACACCATTAGGGTCTGAACAAGCGTTATTTCATGTTTTTCACGACAAAAACAATGACCTCGGACTCATTTCAATCTAACTATTCCTTGTTACTATAATAGAGATTAAAATACATTTATTGGAGGTTTTTAGTATGAAAAGGAAGTTTTTGATGAGCATCATGTTGTTCTCGGCAATTGCGATGTTCGGCAGTACCATCTATGCAGCGACCTTTCTGACCTACGGTTATCCTAGCACCACCATCCCCATTCGCACGTATAACTACACCTCCGCATGGCAGGCCCCTATGGACGCTTCCCTCGCGAACTGGAACAATGCTGGTGCCAAAGTTCAATTCACCAAAACAAGTAATTCCCCTAATACCATCACCGTAGGAAACTTCAATAACACAGCGTATGGTGTCAACTACGCCTCTGTATCCGGCAGTCAAGTCGTAAGCTTCCGCATCGAACTCAATGCATCCACCATCACCCCTGACGCGACCAACTTATCCAACTTCATTCAAAGCGTATTCGTCCACGAACTCGGTCACTCCATCTGGCTCGGTGACAACCCAACAACAACAAGCCCTTCCATTATGTCATACTCCCGCAACCGCAATTCCATGACCAAACCTCAGACTTTTGATATCAATAACGTAAGATCCAAGTACTAATCCATTACGATCTCATCCCAAAATCCAAGGAGGATACCTGTCCATGAACAAAAATCGAGTATTAATACTGCTTCTCTCTTCCATTTTCATTCTATCTGCTGTTGGATGTTCTTCTGTTACACCTACTGCTTCCTCGTCGAATGCACCCATGACCATTATTGCTTCTGAAGATTACCCGAGTTATGCCAGCATTGGCGACCTGTCCGAGAGAGCAAACACCATTGTTAAGGGTAGTGTTATTGAGACTCGTGTGGAGGCTATGAACGATATCGTACACGTTACCGATGCTGTGAATGAAAACGAGTTGACCCCCGCGTCCGATCCGGGTGGAGAGCCGTCTTCTTTTGACAAAATCTATACGATCCATACCATTCAGATTGCCGAATCCTATAAGGGCATTTACAAGGCCGGGGAGAACATTGAAGTGAAGCAACTTGGCGGACAATTGGGCAACACCGAGATTATTAATGATGACAACCTCAAGCTGATCCCTGCCAGAGACTATGTACTTTTCTTAGAAACGTATGAAGACACCCCCGCCAGCCTGCTCAACTCTGTTCAGAGTCTCTACGTGATCAAACCTGCCGGCAAGTCGAATCAACCCGGCCAGCAACAATCTCAGTCAGAAGTCATTGTGAGCGCAAACCCAGAGAATGACCTTTCACTACAACTTACGGATCTGCAAGAAATTCAGAATGAACAAAAGAACCAATAACTCTTATACGGCAAACACAACGCTATTTCATCTGCGTCAGGCAGCTAATCCCCTCTACTGTTCAGTCATACATAAGCATAAGAGAACCGTGCCGCTCAGCATACTGGGCAGCACGGTTTTTGAGTTTAATGTGGATTCAGTCCTCTGCTGATATAGCGTCTGCCTCTCCACTACCTGATCTATAGAGCAGCCTGAATTGCTGCGGCGTCATTCCAATGTAAGTACGAAACATACGAATAAAGTAACTGCTGTGCGTGAATCCGCATTGGGAAGCAATCTGCTTCACTGTCAGATCTGAATCGGCCAGACTTTTCTTCGCCGCCAGCATACGGCAATCCAGCAGATATCGGCCCGGGGGAACCCCCATGATGCTTTTGAACATGCGATTAAAATAATACACACTGTATCCCGCGGTATTTGCCATGTCGGCAAGACTGAGCGGTTGCGTACAATGACGACGGATGTAATCGGCCGTTGAACGAATCGTATCCTGATGACTCAGTATAGAAGTCCCCGCCAGCGACTCCGAATTTCTTGTAAGTTCCACCAGTAACTCATACAGCACAGCAGACAATCTGGGTTCATGCACACTCTCATAATGTCTACCAAGCTGGCATAATTGTTCATGCAGCGCCTCGAAGCGTTCGAATCCTGAAAATGAAAACAGCCAAACCTTGTCTGGACTGCGGAGGTCCAGCAATCGCTCCAGATCATAGGCTTGTAGATGAATCCATCTGACATCCCAAGGATCCGAGGGATCAGCATAATAATGTTGAGCTTGTCCTGGTGCATATAGAAAACCTTGTCCAGCCACCAACCGCACGGTTCCCTGTTCTGTTCTGACATATCCCTGTCCACTGAAAATCAGATGCAGATTGTATTCCCGTATCCCGTCTGGACGATGCTCCTCATGCTCTGGATCGAGATATCTTCCATAGGCCAGCGGATAACAGGTGTACCCGGCGAATCCCGGCTCAGGCATAAACCAATGTGTTCGCATATGTTCAACCCCCTGGTTACGTATAGGATATGGAGATACAGATACTAAATAGCAAGATCATGATATCCTGTCGCAACATGTTGTTATATTCCCTTGTTATTATCCAGTATACAATGAAATAGACTGATGCAAAATTCACAAGATCATGATGCTTATACTAAAGGAGAACAACGATATGAATACATACCTTCCCGTGCAAATGGGCGTGGATTATTATCCAGAACATTGGGATCCTTCCCTGTGGGAACAGGATGCCCGTTTAATGGCTGACAGCGGAGTGCGCATTGTGCGTGTGGGTGAGTTCGCCTGGAGCCGAATGGAACCCACTGATGGACAATTTGAATGGGCATGGCTTGATCAAGCGATTGATACCTTACATCGTCATGGACTGCAAATTGTAATTGGTACACCAACCATGACACCCCCACGCTGGCTTACGGAAAAATGTCCTGATGTTCTGCCTTTGCTTCCAAATGGTCAACCATATCACGAAGGCATTCGGGGTCATCGCTGTTATAACAGTCCCAGTATGCGAACATACAGTGCAAGAATTGTGCAAAAACTGACTGAGCGCTATGCTGAACATGCGGCAATCATCGGCTGGCAGACCGATAACGAATTCAGCTTCACGGATTGTCAGTGCGCCGCTTGTGCCGAAGCTTTTCGTGAATGGGTTCGTGTTCGCTACCACAGTCTGGATCAGCTAAACCAAGCTTGGGGGACTGTCGTCTGGAGTGGTGAATATAGCGATTGGGAACAGGTTACGCCGCCGTATGGAGGCTCCTCGTTCCAGAACCCTTCATTCCTGCTGGACTACTCCCGTTTTCAATCGGATTCCATTGTGGAATTTCAACATATTCAGGTCGAGATTATTCGTCGCAATTGTCCTGCGCATTTTGTAACCCATAATTTTCACAGTTATCCGCAAAAGGCGGATCAGTATAAAATCGGTCAGGAGCTGGACTTCGCTTCTTTTGATTATTATCCGAACCCTTCACCGAACAAAACAGATACCGCACCATACAGCGGCGCGCTCTCTTTGGATCTGACACGCGGCATTAAACGCCGCAACTTCTGGATCATGGAGCAGCTGAGTGGCCCTCCGGGATGCTGGTTTCCGATGTGGCGTACACCGCAGCCCGGCTTCCTGCGTGCTTACGCTTGGCAGACGATTGCTCGTGGAGCCGATGCGGTTGTGCAT
Organism: Paenibacillus sp. CB74; assembly: GCF_055687625.1. Lineage (NCBI taxonomy): Bacteria > Bacillati > Bacillota > Bacilli > Caryophanales > Paenibacillaceae > Paenibacillus > Paenibacillus sp. CB74. The sequence goes on from NZ_CM146009.1 coordinate 2,575,692, forward strand.
TTCCGCTGGCGGAGTGCACCTGTGGGAGCGGAGCAGTTCTGGCATGGGCTGATTGATCACAGCAATGTTCCGGGGCGACGTTTCAAGGAGTTTCAACAGCTATGTACCGAAGTGAACAGACTCAGTGAGCGACTACAGGGTTCAACATTGCATAATGAAGTTGCGATTCTGCATTCGCATGATCAATTGAACGCCCTTCGAATTCAGCCACAAGCCGAAGGACTGGAATACTACGAAAATATGAAGGTCTGGCATCGCGCGTTGACCAAATTGGGCATCAGTACGGATGTTATACACCCTTCGGAGCCACTGGATGGCTATAAAATCATCATTGCTCCGCATCTGTACCTGCTGGATGAGACTACAGCAGAATGTCTGCAATCCTTTGCAGCAGCCGGAGGCATCTTGGTCTTAACCCATCGCACGGGTGTCAAGAACGACAATAACGTCTGTGTCATGGCACCGCTCCCAGGTCTGTTATCTAACTGTAGTGGTGTGCGGGTTACGGAGTATGATCCTGTTGGCGGGGATACCGTTCAGATTCGTGACGACCAAGGTCATCTCTATGCTGCTTCTCAATGGGTGGATGTACTGGAACTGGACACGGCGCAGCCGGTCGCTGTGTATGCCGATCAATTTTATGCCGAAAGTGCCGCTGTGACCCGGAATCACTGGGGTAAAGGTGAGGTTTACTATGTGGCAACCCAGCCGGAAGAAGCGTACTTGAGCCAGTTATTGCGAAGCATCGCAGAAGGCTGTGACCTTTCCGGAATTCAGACTTTGTCACATGGCGTACAGGTGACCACCCGCTCGGGTCCGAATGGAACGTTCCGTTTTATTCTGAATCTGAGCCCCGAACCTGCCTCCATTGAACTCCATGCTTCATATACCAGTGCACTGGACGGGAAACCGAAAGGACCTCATCTCGAGCTGGACGGTTATGCGATCGAGATCCTGGAAATTCAATAAATCAAGATTTCAAGATTCCATGATTCCAAACAATAAGCATCACCAATTAGAAATACATGGTTTCAAAAAACAAAAAGGCCCGCTGTGCATTTGCGTTGCACTCGGGCCTTTAACTGTGGGCAGGACGACCGTTCCTTACTTAGACGGTGTATGAAGTCCAATAATCCATTCAGCCAGATCCTGTGTCTGTTTCAGCAAGGCGATGGGGTCACGGAACCAGGATTGTTCTTCTGTCCATATGTACACTCTTCCATTTTTGACAGCAGGTAATGAACCCCAGACTGGATCTGCCTGAAGGTCTTTCAGTTGAGAATTGCTGGTCAGAACAATGTAATCTCCCGCGTATTTGGAGAGCAATTCTATCGAAAATTCATGATAAGCGCCCTGCATCAACTCGGATGGAATGTTCTTTGGTGCCTGCAAACCAAGCAATTCATAGATATTACGTCCTCCCCGGCCTGACTGATTGCCAAAAATGAAAACTTGGCGATCATATTCCTGCATTACGGAGAATGTAACGCCAGCTGGGACAACGCTCTGAACCTTCTGCTTGATTTTGGCAATCTCCTCATCGAAATCAGCCAGCCATTTCTCTGCTTCCGCTTCTTTGCCCAGGACTTCACCGAAATAGTTCACTTCGTCCTTCAGTGTGGGGAAAGTGATTGATGCAATCGAAACCGTTGGTGCAATCTTGCTGTATTTCTCATACGCGGCCTTGTCGGGATTCAATGTAATAATGAGATCCGGTTCCAGCTCCATCAATTGTTCAACGGAATCCCCTATCGTTGCAAGACCATCCATGTGACCTTCCAGATAGGGACTGTTCATCAGAAATTGCCCCCCACCGATCGGTTTGACACCAAGAGCAAGCACAGTTCCCAGATAATCGATAGCCGCCACTCGCTCTGGATGTGCAGGGATCTCCACCTCACCAAAGGTCGTTTTGACCATTTTGGTTTCTACTACTGCCGGTTGTTCGGGTTCAGCCGCGACCTCGGATGTTTCTGCCCCCTGCTGGGCTGTTCCACAAGCACTCAATGTGAGTACAAGCGCAAGCGACATAATCGCTGATTTGAAATGGTTAAACATATGGATTTCCTCATCTCCAATATATTGATAATGATTATCATCATCAATTAAAGGATAACGTTCCTCCCGGCCTGTTACAATGGATTCATTTGTTGCATATAATGCACTTTTTGAAACTGATTTCGAATGCTCCTGTTGCTTCAACCGATATTGTCCCGGTGTAATGCCGGTCTCTTTTTTAAATATGCGATTGAAATAGAACGGGTCCATATAACCCACGTACGCAGCAATCTCCTGTAATGAAGCTTCCGTGGATGCAAGCAAACTCCTTGCCTCACCCATTCGTAACCGAATCACATATTCTGTCGGTGTACATCCCGTCTGCTCCTTGAATTTGCGTGATACATATTGCGGACTGTAACTCAAGGACTGGGCAAGCGAATCAAGCGAGATCGATTCCCTATAATGAGCTTTGATGTATCGCAAAACCTGATCGGTAAGCGAAGGTTGCTGAACTTCGTTAAGCATGCGACTCCGCTGTAACAATGCAATCTGTACCAGTTGAAAGAAGTACACTTTGACCTGAATTTTGCCCACTTGCTCCTGCTCTGACCAGCATTCATGTATATTCCGAACAAGCTCGCGCAGCTCAAGTGCATGATCCGGGGCTGTCGCCCAGGACTCTTCGAACGGATTGCGCTGGTTCAGCATCATTCGGTACTCCACCAGCACGTTGGATGGCAGCGTGGATTTGTATAAAATCAGATGCACCTCTGTCACCCCGGTCGCTTCAAGGGTCAGACGCCTTCCTTTTCCTCCGTGCAGCAGCAAGAACTGGCTTGTGGTCCATACCTCTTCATCCAGCCACACCTGCCCCCTGCCTTGAACATACACAAATGCACTGGTCGGTAACACATAATTACGTATGAACTCGTTGGTTTCCAGTGATATAAGACGCACATCAAGCACGCGAACCTGTACCTGATCCCACAGCTTGATGTCATTCTGAATTCCCATATAGACTCCCTTTCCTAAGTACCGATCATGTACAATTCATAGCATTGTGACTACAAACCCACTTATTAATTGATAATGATTATCAATTATAGCAATGATGGCATCATCTTTGAAGCCTACCTCCGTTTTTGCTGGATGACGTAAAAATAAAAACGGTCGAAATCCCTCTTATGAGAGATCTCAACCGCCCTGATGTTAGCCTGATTATCGTTTGATAAAGTCAGCCATGGAACGAACCTGAATGAGTCCTGTATTGGAAGCCGCATCGGCAGATTGCAGCCCTTCTCTGGAAGTAAACTGCACCTTCACCGGGATGCCAGGAATGAGATCGAAGAAGTTGTCCGAGAATACACCTTCCGCTTCTGAAGCGATCCATACCTGTTTGGCAAGCACATCACTTTCCAGCACCAGATGGGCACCAGCCTCATCCGAAACTTCAGTTACTTTAATGTGTGCAGGATTCAACGCAAGATCTTTGGATGGTGCAAAGTAATGCTCCTGCACAATGTCCGCTGCGTCATTCTGCTTCAGATCAATCCGCAGCAACGTTGTTGCTGCATCATGTCCTTCCAGCCATTCAGCCTGGCTTAGGGATAACACCTGCTGACCCGAGTTCGAAGCCACTGTTACTTCATGATTTTCTTCACGATACACCGTGCCATCGAATCCAATCAGTCTAACCTGCAATTGACCCTTCACTGGCTCAAGTAGATCCGAGATGATATATATATCTGTCGTATCTTCCTTGGTTCCATCTACGGATACCAACACATCGCTGAAGCTGCGTTTCGCATAATATTGCAATGCTTTCCAACGACCAAGATAGTCCATTCCTGCCCATGAAGCCACAGGCCAACAATCATTCATTTGCCAGTAAAGTGTGCCCATACAGAATGGTTTACGGCGACGATGCGCCTCAATCGCGGTCTTCATCGCTTCCGCTTGAAGTACCTGACTCATATACAGGAACGATGGAAAATCCTTCGATTCATGCATGTACATATCCATGTATTGTTTGATCAGACGATTGCCTGCCCCATTCTTCTGATGGGCGAGCATGACTTCTGATTCCAGCGCCAGATCCTCTTCTTCCGCGTACGTGCGGACTGATTTGTACTCCGGGAACGACTGAAATCCGTATTCGCTCATGAAACGACCCACATGCACGTTGTAGTTTTCGAACGGTTCTACATTGTGCCATACACCCCAATAGTGAATATCACCTTCGGCTGTGGACGGGTGAGCATGTTGCTTCTCATCCCCTGACAGGGATACAAGTGGTGAAGAAGGCCAGTAATCCACACCTGGAGCATACGCTTCAACGACTTCTGGCAGCAGATCATGGAAGATGGCTTCGTAATCGGCCCAAATGCTCTCACGCTGCTCGGCAGTAAATTCCTTTTTCCAACCCCAGCCACCATTCTCAACATAGTGAGCCCAAGCCGAATCAATCTCGTTGTTCCCACACCAGAGTGCAATACTTGGATGGTTGCGCAGACGTTTCACATTATCAATCGCCTCATGTCTCACACTGTTCAGGAACGCTTCGTCTCCCGGGTACATGCTGCATGCAAACATGAAGTCTTGCCATACCAGAATGCCGTATTCATCACACAGTTCATAGAAGTCATCTTGCTCATAGATCCCGCCACCCCACACACGAAGCATGTTCATATTGGACTCGGCTGCGGATACGATCTCATGACGATAACGTTCACGGGTAATTTCGGTGATGAAACTATCATTTGGAATATGGTTTGCCCCTTTGGCAAAGACCGCAACGCCGTTTAATTCAAAGTAAAAGGAGGCTCCCGCTTCATCTTTGTCACGTACCAAACGAATGGAACGAAGCCCTGTCTTCACTGTAGATTCAGCAACAGCCCGTTCACCTTGAAGCACTTCAGCAAGGAAAGTATACAGATGCGGATCACCAAGCCCACGGCTCCACCACAGTTTCGGTTCATCAATGGAGATTGGAATCTCCACAGTCTGAGTTCCGGGTTGTAGCGATACGGATCTTTCCCATCTCTGTCCATCTGCGCCGATACGAATAATCGTATCTACCGCTTGTGATGTCTCGACTTCCACAACAGCAGTTAATGAAGCTGAGGTAGCGCTTACTTCGTTTTGCTGGATATACACATCATTGATTCGTACCTGTGTCCAACCTTCAAGGCGTGCTTCACGCCAGATCCCACTCGTTACAAAACGCGGACCCCAGTCCCAACCATAGTGATACGGCGCTTTACGGGCAAAAATACTTACTCTCTTATCGCCAAGTCCGCCAACATCGGACTGATCATTGGATGCAGGCAACGCATATCCGAGCTTCTCCAGCTTCGGCAGGTCTTCCTGAATCGGCGACCGAAAGCGTATTCGAAGGTTATTGCCGTTCTCCTTTAATACAGCTTTTACATCTGCCTTCCATACTCGGAACATATTATCTGCGGATAACACATGCACCTCATTCACATACACATCCGCATATGTATCCAGGCCATCAAACACCAGTTCCAGATGTTCCTGGGAGAACAACGCTTCGGCCACGTCAAATTCCGTCTGATATTCCCAATCTATCTTATCAATCCACTGTACTTCCTTCTCGTTTGTTCCATAAAAAGGATCTGGAATCTTGCCCAGCTTCAGCAAATCTGTATGCACACAGCCGGGCACCTGAGCCGGCATCCATTCTTGATCTTCGCAAGCCTTGAACGTCCAATTCTGAAAAACCTGTGATTGTATTGTGCTCATGACAGCCTCCATTGTTGTTAGAGTTGTTAACCAATATTTTGTTAGGTTTTGTTAGTATAAAAACAAATAACTTACAAAACAAAATTAACATGATATGCTTCTTATAGTCAATCTGTTTTGTTATTTAATTTGTTAAATAGTTTCTGCATAACAAAAAAGACATGAAGCTCTAATGCTCCATGTCCCTTCACTAAACTTATTTACCTGGATGCTTGTTTTTACAATGACTCAATACGTCCTACCATATCACTCTAAACTGGCGTTATATTCATCTCGAATAATTAATTCCGAATAGATCAACTTGCGTTCATAAGGTTCGTCCCGATGCTGAATCCGCCACAACAGCTGATCTACCGCTCTGGTGCCCAGATTCTCTTTGTTGATATGCACTGAAGCAAGGATGGGTTCATCTGTCTGCGTATTGTCAAACCCGGTCACGGCACAGCGTTCAGGAACCTGAATGCCTCGGCTTCGGAGTGCCTCAAGCACGATAACAGCCGTATGATCATTCGCACACACAATGACTTCAGGGATGTCCTCCAGCTTCATTTCGGCAATGGAGCCCCGAATCTGTTCGTACTCCGCGCCCAGCAAACCTTCTTGCTGTTCCCCTGCCACCTGCTTCTCTTCCAGCACCGTACGATATCCAAGCCAGCGTTCTCTGAAACTTGCTGCATCGGGCAGTTGCCCGGCAAACTGGAACCTTCTGTACCCTTTTCCAACAAGCATGAGAACGAGTTCTTTCATACATTTCATATTGTCCGTAAAAACCGAGTCTGCGTATACGGCGGGGTCTTCATGATCTACCATGACCAGTGGAATACGCAGTCTGTAAATTTCCAGCAATACCGATGTCGAGATGGTGCCCACGGTAATGACTCCACTGATTGCTTCGGGATTAAGAACCGAGAACATTCGATCTGAAGAGGGTTCCGTCAGTGTTAAAATATCCATTCCCTTCTCATTCAACCTCTCAGAAATGCCGTCAAACACAGGCCCCCAGTACAAGGAGGATCGATTCTGAGAACGAATGTTAGGAAACAAAATCAATATGGTGCCTTGCCGCTTCGCTTCTGGCTTCATCTCCAATGACATCTGTGTCTCCAGCGCATAACGCTTCGGTTCAGTTCTGAAATACCCGAGCTGACCTGCCGTTCTGACGATCATCTCGCGTGTATGCTCACTCACACCAGGCTTGCCCGTCAGCGCACGGGAGACTGCAAATTTGGACACCCCCGCAGCATCCGCAATTTGCTGCATCGTTACTCTTTTGGCCATACTACTCACCCGTTTTTCCTAATTTTCATTCAGTGTAGCATAAAAAACAAAAATCAACAAAACAAGGTTATGTTATTCTGTTTTTTGTTAGGTCGTCAATTATCTCTTACGCAACGTGAACGATATAACCAAAAAAAGCCCTCTCCCCACCTTCTGTAGAAGATGAAGAAAGAACCTTGTCCCTTAATTATATGCCTGGTGCTCCCTGATCACCGAGTTCCGACTGTAAAACCGGGCGTTTTCGGCGCCAGAAGATAGGCTGTGGAAGTTTGATCTCTGTGATCAGAACACCGACCAACATCAGCGCTGCTCCTGCATATCCTTGCAACGTTAACGATTCTCCTTGAAAGGTAAATGCAAAGGCCGCTGCGAACAGTGGTTCGAGTGAAAAAATCAGACTTGTTCTTGTCGGTGAAGCATGACGCTGTGCGAGCGTCTGCAAAATATACCCCAAGCCACTACATAATACACCTAAGCCGAGAATCGCTGCCCAGGATTCAGCCGTATCGGGCATACGTGGCGTCTCCAGCATGAATGTAGCTGCAATTCCCCACATCGCTGCAACGCCCAATTGGACGGTTCCCAACGTTAACGGATCATGCTTCGGTGTGTACTTGCCAGCAATCATAATATAGATGGCATACACCAGTGCTGCAAGTATACACAGAATATCTCCCGTGTGCAGACTCAGCTCATGTTGAAGCGTCAGCAAGCCAAGCCCGGTAACTGCCACGAGGATGCTGAGCGTCAATCGTTTGTCCGGCATACGGCGATGCTGGATCGTTGTCAGGATCGGTACAAAAATAACGGCCAAACTTATCAAGAATCCCGCTTGGGATGTTGTTGTTCGTTGCACACCATAGGTGATAAATACAAATGCAGCGAATAACGCTGTCCCCATAACGGCCCCTGCCACAAGTGTGCCACGATTCATATTATACAACCGCCGATGAAACAGAAGCCCTGCCGCAATAAAGGCAATTCCAAAACGGAATGCGACCAGATTCAGTTCTTGCATGGACTCCAGGCCCGATTTCATAAACAGATAGGATGATCCCCAAATGACCGTTGCGAGCAGCATCTGGATGTCCGCTCTTCTCGTTGCCTGACCTTGATTAACCTGTACACCATTCATCTTGCTTCAACCTTCATTCTATGTATTCTGAGCTGTGTGATCGTGCGTCAAACTAACTCGCCTTGGCAAGTATATACGATCTCTTTGCATTATAAAAATGAATATTTATAATAGATTATATGAAATAAACTCATGTATCGAAAATGGGAAGGAACGGAACTATTCATGTCACTCATCAAATATGAAATATTGAATACCGTCGTGGAATATGGCAGTCTCACCAAAGCAGCAGAAGCGCTGAATGTCACCCAATCCGCAGTCAGCCATGCCATCGCAAGTCTCGAGACTGAATGTGGTTTTTCACTCCTCCATCGCGGCCGCTCCGGCGTACGGGTTACCGCTGAAGGTGAACGCATTCTGGGATATACACGTGAGATTCTGCGCTGGACGGAACTGATGAACCAGGAGATATCCCTCATTCGCGGCGCCGAGATTGGTACCGTGCGGATCGGCACCTTCGCAAGTGTCTCCACGCAATGGTTGCCAGGCATCCTGAAACAATTTCGCCTGCGTCATCCAGGAATTGAGATCAAGCTGTGGGAGGGCGATTATGCTGATATTGAGGGTTGGCTGGCTGGAGGTGCCATCGACCTTGGATTCCTGTCCCTTGGCGATTCCTCCCCTTTTGAGACGATCCCATTACAAAAAGACAGGATGATGTGCATCCTGCCTCTCGATCATCCTCTCGCCTCAGAGGAGTCTGTTTCGTTTGATGTTCTGCTGGAGCAACCCTTTATTCTGCCCAAGTGGGGCGGGGATAACGAGATTGAACGACTGATCCGGCAGCATGCAGCCAAACTCAATGTTGTCTATGAAGTCGCAGAAGATCAAGCCATCATGGCGATGGTCCGTAATGGTCTAGGCATCAGCTTACTGCCGGAAATGGTACTACAAAATCATACTGATGCGCTCGCACTCGTGCCGCTCGCAGGAGATCCGTACCGCACGATCGGCATGGCCTGCCCCGCTTTGGGCAATCTATCACCAGCTACGCGGCGTTTCATTGAAGAGGTGCAGCTATGGCTCGGTACGACTATGTAAGTAGTACATTCAGAAAATCATTACGTTTTTCGTTAAAATCAATTGCTCCTATCCATTACTCACAAATTGGATAACACCGAGGATTAGTAGCAGTACAAATATCACCACAATCGTGATGCCAAAGCCACTCAGGAAGCGTACGCCAGGTGAGCGTTTGTTCTGCTGGCTGCCTTCCAGGTGATCCAGCTTCTGCTCAATTTGATCTAACCTTTCATGTACCTGTTTCAGATCTTGATTGGAGTTCATATTCATCCATCTCCTTCTCTGCGTATTCGATCTATTCCCACACCCGATCCAGCTGATCTGCGTAGTAACGGATTGCTCGGTTATAGTCATTGATTCTCTTATCACTAGATGTATCTGCAAGTTGCACGAGCAATCTTTGCATCGCTTCTGCATGTTCACCCAGATTGTAGAGCACCATCGCATAGAACACCTCAAATTCCCGGTACGCCGGGAATTCTTTCAGCCCTTTTTCAAACCAAGCCTTTGCCTGCTCGTATTGTCCAAGCGTTCTGTATGTACTGCCTAGTCCGAGTATTGCACCCGCTCTATCCTCACCAGAAAGCCCAAGACTCAGTGACTTCTCATAATGCGGGACAGCTTCTCGCTCTAACCCAAGTGAATCATGTGCCCAAGCCAACTGATACCAAACATTTGCATTCTCGGGTTCCTGCCCTGTAATCTCTTGCAGAAGCTCAATCGCTTCCTGCACTTTGCCATCTTGCCTCCATCGTACGGCTTGCTCCAAATCACTCATGATGTCACTTCCCATCTTGCATTATAATTTCCACATATATGATTCAATTGTTTTATTATACCAAAAAAGCACACTTAAGAATATGTTTCAACAACTGAAGGTTGTCCAAACTCTATTCCATCGTGTGCTTTTTCATCCGGTGAAGGCTGTTATATAAAATGAACTAAAGCATATTTCCGCTGGACACTCCGATGACAGAACAACCAGATTCAGTTCAATTTATATAGTTTGAGGTGAAATTTTTCTCAAAACGTTCTGTTCAACACCTGATTATGACCATGTCGTATTCGCGACCATCACAATAAATACAAGCATGAGATAGTTCACCGAGATCAGAAAGTTTACTTTTGCCCACTTCTCGTCATCCTGTGTCTTCAGTCCGCTAAGTGTATGCACGAACCAGATCAGTCCACCGAGCAGAGATACAATCAGAAATACCAGACCAACATAGTCGTAGTAATACAACAGGAACACAGCAGGAAGCAGCAGAAAAACATAAGGAATCATCTGAAACTTGGTGCGTTTCACCCCTTTAACGACAGGCAACAAGGGGAACCCCGCAGCACGATATTCCTCTACCCGGCGAATACCCAATGACCAGAAATGTGGTGGTTGCCAGAGGAACAATAGCGCGAACAGTAACCAGGCTCCCGCATCAATTTCATTGGTTACAGATGTATAACCAATGACAGGCGGCATCGCTCCCGCAATTCCGCCGAGCGACGTGCTCCACGTTGAACTGCGTTTCAACCACATCGTGTAAATCACGATGTAAGCGAACCATCCAAGCAATGCCATCCAGCCTGATAACGGATTCACCAGGAGATACAGCACTGCTAGTCCAACAACACCAAGGACAAGGCCATACCCAAGTACAAAACCTGGCTTCAGATGGTTAATGTAATCCATCCTTTTTTTGGTGCGTTCCATCTTTTGGTCCAATTCACGGTCCCAATAATTGTTGATTACACAAGCTGAAGCAATAACCAAGGTTGATCCAATCACGACCAAGAGCAGAGATAACCATGCGATATCCCATTTTGAAGCTACCCAGAACCCTACCGCCACCGCAAACACATTTAGCCGTAGAAGTCCGGGTTTAGTTAATGCAATCATGTCTTTAAGCATGAGGCTCCTCCTGAACTATGTAAAAACGCCATTCCAATAATGATACATGTACCTACCATTAATTACAATCGCTTTCATGAATTTGTCATAACCAAAAAGCATCCCTCACCGTTCCAATGAACCGGAGGAATGCTTGAATGATGAATTTCTTCTCATTTTATGGGATGTACTGCTGTACAATTTTGGTCACTTTTCCGTCCTGCACCGTCAGATGATATGGGAATACGGACAGGTCAAGAATACGGGTATTCTCATACAACGATTCGAACTTGGATAATGTCACAGGTTCATTCCATTGAATGTCTGCGCCCTGCATCGTACCGTCTCGATCATACAACTGCATCAACACTTCAGCATTGGCACTAACCTCAACCTGTTCCTGCTCTTTGCTATCATTAACAATATAGTAACCATCAGGAGCACCATCTATACCCGCTTCCGGATTGCGCTGTGCAAAAATCGCATCAGCTTCTTCACCCTGATACCAGCCAATCTTGTCCACTGTCATAAACAATTTGCCGTTTTCCATGTGCATACCTTCAACATAGGCTGTAAACATCTCTGAGTTCGCAACCTGTGCTTCTTTGTCAGAAGGCTGTTGGGCATCTGCACTTTCTTGAGCATTCGCAGGGGTAAGCAAATATGTAGTCAGCACAATCATGCCAAGTAAAGCAACAACTGCACCGATCATTCGTAGTTTCCATTGTTTTGCCGCGTTCTTCATAGGTAACATCTCTCCTTAATATGAACGTTACTATTCCTTAACCGGAAGTCTTCCTTATCAAACGCTCAAGTGAACTATTAATTCCAACATTCTCTCTTTTCCTATCATACTTGGAACAGCGAATATAAAAGTATCAGCCAGATTAAAAATAGTTACAATGAACGTCATTACTCCTGTCTGCAGTTTCCGAAAAAGATAAGAACCCCTGAAGTCTCGTCATTCAGGGGTTCTTGACTAGTACAAGATTCTTATGTTTATTCATGAATATGCTGAAGCATGTATATTCATCTTAATGATTGGTTGTGGAGTCTTGCGCCAAACGAACGAGCATATGAGCCAGCATGTGACGTTCATCTTCCTTGCCGACATTCCAGAGTTCCTGAAGCAACTTTTCTTCACGGTTACGAGGCTCTTCGTTCGCAGCCAGATGGTCAGCTACTTTCTGGGCAATTTTAGCCATCTGTTCTTCACTTAATCCGATAGACTCGCCCATCGCAATTCGTTTACCCAGATATTCTTTGAATGCATCAAAGTTCTGTAAAATCTGTTCTCTCTCTTCCGGTGCAATCTTTTCGATTGCATTGTCCACCTTGTCTGTTGAAACCTGACCATCTTTATGGATTACATGATTTTGTTCATTCATCTGAATAACCTCCTGTATATTAGTTGTTTATTGGTTTTAACCTTTAGACTCTATAATCAACTGGTTATCTATAATATAAACGTATTGCAGAAGTTTAATCAGCACGTTCACTTTTGTATATATCTTCTATGATAAGAGCAAGTACGCGTTTCAAAAGAACTACAGCGGTTAATCGTTTACATATGTGTAACGGTGTTTGGATATGTTAAAGAACACCTTACACCTTATATAATATCGAACCAGGAGGGATTTCCCATGCGTGATAAAACCAAACCTGAGAAAACAAACGATGAACTTGAACCAGGCGTGAATACCGTTATCCATCCAGATAAACATAATCCCGGACCAACCGACATGATCGAAGGTGTGGTTGGCGATATCGTGGACAACATTCGGAAGGATTTCTCCCATGAATCGAAGGACGAGAAGGCTTCTTCCAAGTCAACAGATTCATCGGATAAATGATTGTCCTTTTTCCAGATGAAGTTAACCCAAAAAGACCTCCCGCCTATTCATGGCTTGGGAGGTCTTTTTGGGTCATGGAAAAATGATGTTCTAATTGTTCAAACTGAAATTTTATTTTGATAATGAAATCCACATTTAATCGTTTGCCATCTGCTGTAACGCCTTATGAATCCAGATCGCGGCAATGGAACCCTCACCCATCGCAACGGTTGCTTGTTCTGCGTGCAGTCCCAGATCCCCGGCTATCCACACATTCGTCGCTGCCTGCAAGCTGCGCGGATCAGCTTCTACATGTTTATTATCTGCGATCACAGCTCCAAGCTGCTCCGCCAGTTCATAGTGTACCCGATTGCCTCCAAAAGCGATAAAGCCTCGCTCAGACTCAAAGATCTGTCCATCTTCGGTCAGAACACCAGTGATATGACCATCCTCAATCTGTTGCACTTCCTGAACAGCCGCTTCCAGATAACGAACGCCCGCCTCTTTCATGCTGCGATGAAGCTCAGCAGATATGGCGGTCTGCTCATGATTGATATATAACAGATCATTTGTACGCTGAATTAAGATCATCGCCATATGGGCACCTGCTTCACCAGACCCCAATAGCACCGTACGTTGATCCTGAATCTCATAACCATCACAATCGGGGCAGACATAGACTGTTCGGCCAAGGGTCGGGGTTAATCCCGGAATATCCGGAACTCGATCCGATAGCCCCGTTGCCAATAACACCGTTTTGCTCCTATATTCAACGCCGGATGTACCTAACAATTGAATCTTCTCTCCATGACGGCCTGCTTGCACAATACGATCTTTCTCAAAAGATACACCTGTCCGCTCTGCCTGCATTCTGCCTCGGGCTCTGAGCTCTTCACCGGATATCCCATCGGGGAAACCCAGGATATTATGGTACGTCCGACACAGGGTTGATCTGCCTTCTCCCGCGTCGATGACCAACACCTGATGAGCTGAATAACGCCCAAGCTGAATGGCTGCCTGAAGCCCTGCGAGCCCTCCACCTACAATTATGCAATCAACCTCTCGCATGCTCCTTCTCCTCCTGAACTATATATATTGAACTAACAGGTATTTACACTGGTTACTCCGATGACAGAACAACCTTCCGATCGCTGTTATCCCCAGATTTTTTTTATCTTTTACAAAGGTTAAATCCGGTGATAAGCGTATGCTTTCGATGCAGCTTTCTTTCAGAAAGCTTTAGGCGCACGCTTCGCTTCTTCAGCTTCGTTCTGTCCTCTCCGTTTTGTATAAATGTTTAGTTCAATATATCTATATTTTGTCCTTATATACATTAAACCGTTCAGCCAAGCCTAAACGATTCCTCATATTGCTTATTTTATACCAAAACAAACAGACCCAAACCATCCGCCTGTATCACGGTTCGTTTGAGTCTATGCAATTCATAATGGTCAGAAGTTATATGATTCAAATCGCGAAGCATTCGAAATGGCGTTCCATACATCGGCTGTTTCGCCGCCCATATACCAGTAAGCCAGACCGGCAATCTGACGTTGTTCACTCATCAACACTTTGGCAGATAAAGAACGACTGTCCTCTGCCCATATATATCTTGGCATTCCGTTGCTGTTGTACCCAATCATATATTGAACCAGACTTGCATCCCATCGTCTTACAGATCCTGTGGCATGCGCGCGCGTTCCCTGTTCTGACAATGTAATGTCCCAAGAACTGGTTGCCGGGTTCACTGAAGACCAGTCTCGTGTGTACAACGGAAGGGCCAAAATGGTTTTGGCACGTACCACCTCGGAGAGCATAGTATCCAGTGCCTTTTCCACCCATGGAAGAGACGCCACAGATCCTGCTATCGGATCACCGTTCCAGTGTTCCTCGTATCCCATTAGCACCATATAATCCGATACAGCGCCCAGTTTGGCATAATCAAATGCCTCCGTCCAATCTGTACCCAGATCCGGTGATACATCCACAGACACCACTGCACCCAGTGCGTGCAACGTAGCCGTCAAGGAGGTCACAAATGCCGTTAACCCTTCACGATCCGCAGGATCAACATTCTCGAAGTCCACATTAATGCCGTCCAGTTTATAGGTTTTGACATAAGCAGCTACCTGTGAGATCACTGCCGCTCGGTTCGTTGAGCTGGATAACATCTGATGGGTAAGTGCCGAATCAGAACGATTCCCAAGCAATGGCCATAACTGCCTGTTTGTGGCGGATGCCCAGGAGATCAATGCAGGGTCCGTGTGATCCGTTACTTTCATACTGCTATTCAGGAAAAACCAGCGTGGGACGAGCGTATTCACTTCAGACTGTTCCACCTGCTTCTTGAATTCAGCGGTAGTGGAATTATATTGCCAGCCCAACTGAACGCCGAGTTCATCTCCACGCTGTAACTGTTCAGACCATGTTTTCTTTTGTAAGATCGCATCAAGCATGACCGCAGCTTCTTCGCGCGTTACTTGATCATGCGGTCGGAACATGCCTCCACTTCCCCGCATCAATCCAAGTTGATACACCGTCTGCACATAAGGACGTGCCCAGTCCGAGATATCCGCTGCGTCGAAATACGTTGAAGATAAAAGTGACGTCTCTACGGGCTGTTGTTTTAACATCCGAACAAGAAGAGCAGCCGCTTCTTCGCGCGTAATGGACGCATTAGGCTGGAACGTTCCCTGACCCTTTCCCTCCAGAATGAAAAGATTCGTCATGGCAGCAACGTTGCCGTAATACCAGGCATTTATGCTAATATCCTGATAAGGATTGATATTATTTTTAACGGGCTTCAAACCTAGCAATCTCACCGCAAACGTCGCAAATTCTGCACGAGTAACGGCTTTCTTCGGTTCAAATGTAGTCTCTGACGTATCGGCAGCAATGCCTTTGTTCACCAAATGTGTAATGGCATCCTTGGCATAACTCGTACGGGTATCCTGAAACTGTTGCTGCACGGCTGCAGCCTGAACGCCAGAACTGTACCCAGCCACCGACCCAAGTGTTAATAACCCACATACAGCTATCTTCCACACACGTTGATTCGTCATGTCTATTAATCTATTATTCACATCAAAAAGCCTCGCTTCATTGGATTACGATCAACTAACATCGTATCAAATTGAAGCGAGGCCGTATGTGGTTAAATGTTGGGAAATGCGAAGCTTACTTAAATCAATTTCATAACTCATTAAAATGAATTTATGTAACTAGATATAGACAAATTGAAACATTTTGATCTATATCTAACCTTGATTGAAGCAGCTAAAGGTATTATGAAATTGATTTACTTGTGTACTTTTACGCGCTCTTCAATCGGTTGGAATTGTTTCTCACCCGGTGCTGCCGTTGGTTTACCAAATGGCATCTGAGCGATCAATCTCCAGTTCTCAGGAATGTTCCACTCTTGCTTCACTTTTTCGTCAATCAACGGATTGTAGTGCTGCAAAGATGCACCCAGACCTTCTTGTTCCAGAGCCGTCCAGATTACCAGTTGCAACATACCGTTGGATTGGTTCGCCCAGATCGGGAAGTTATCTGCATAAGCTGCAAAATTCTGTTGAAGCTGTGCGATCGCATTGTTATCTTCGAAGAAGAGAACCGTACCATATCCGCTGCGGAATCCAGTCATTTTCTCTGCTGTGGATTTGAAAGCTTCTTCATTACCTACCACTTCACGCAAAATTTCTTCTGTGTGATTCCACAATTTATCATGTTGTTCGCCGAGCAGTACAACCGCACGGGATGTTTGTGAGTTAAAGGAAGTTGGTGTATACTTCACTGCTTCTTCTACGATTTCCTGGATTTTAGCATCCGAAATTGTAGATTCCTTGCTGATTCCGTAATAAGATCTTCTGTTTTTCAACGCATCAAAAAAAGTAGTCATTCTTATTCGCCTCCCAAATTTTTTTCATTTGCCAACATAGTAACTATAATATAGTAACATACATTAGTCAACAAACTAATTTATTTTCACCAAATATACGTTCACTGAAAATACTTCACCATTTTTTCCTCAAACAGCTATTAACGTTATGCTTCACTCGCCTTTTTTGCGATAATCCGCCCGGTATTTCTCTTCGGTCGACGAGTTGCTTTTTGTCTGATCCTTGTTCTTCTCTTCCTGAGCCTCCATATTCAGATCTTCCATCGGAATTGGATCTACAGTCTGTTCTTCTTCATAACGGTCAAGCAGACTTTCGTGCTCTGTCTTATATTGTTCAGGATTGTCATGGGATTGTTCCTGACGGGTATCATTGTTATTCTGATCCGGTGTGCGCTGTTTCATTCATAATCGCCTCCTGTGGTTTCATTACCTTTCTTTACCTGTTC
The DNA here is from genome assembly GCF_055687625.1 of Paenibacillus sp. CB74. Classification (NCBI taxonomy): domain Bacteria; kingdom Bacillati; phylum Bacillota; class Bacilli; order Caryophanales; family Paenibacillaceae; genus Paenibacillus; species Paenibacillus sp. CB74. Next base: position 2,592,955 of record NZ_CM146009.1, read on the forward strand.
TGCGTGTGCTCTAAACACAGTGATACGCATTCCGCGAACGAAAATCAACAAAAAAAGCCAACCAGACAAGCTGGTCAGCTTACAGAAGACTTCTATGATTGACGATGCAATTGGGTACGGTACAGATCAGGCGAACATCCCACACTTTGTTTGAACATCCGGCTAAAATGCGAAAGTCGTTTGAAACCGGACAATCGACTAGCTTCCGTCACCGTGATCTCTGGTTGGAACTGAAACAAAAGCTTGGCCTGATTGATACGACGGTCATACAGGTATTTGAATACCGTCAAACCTGTCATTTCCTTAAACATGCCTGCCAGATATGGCTTGGAAAGATGTAATTCCAGTGCCAAATCATCCAGACCAATATCCTTCATATAATGTGTATCGACATAACGAATAATATGCTGGACATGCCGCTCCTTCTCCGATGAGGGAAGTTGTTCTTCGACATCACCCTGGCAGATCTCTGCTACAAAATATAACAGATCACACAGTCTGACATTCATGCGCTCTTGTCTGAAATGGCTCTGACTCTGAGACAGACGATGAAGATCATGCAATAGAGCTTCAAATTCAGAACGGCTATCCCCCGTCAGATTGACCCGGCAATTTCTGAGTTCTTCAAATGGCCTCAGGACCTCAACTATGCGGTCAGTATGCAGACTACTTCGTATGGCAGACGGATCAAAATGCAATGTGCTTCGCTCATAAGTACTGCCAGGCTTCGGATGTGGTCGATGAAGCGTCAAGCCGTGCATTAACACCAGATCACCTGGCTTCAGGTTGTATACCCGGTCTCCTATAATGTAAGTACATTCTCCATCATGAAAATAATAAATCTCATAATGTGGATGTGAATGGAATCCATCTGACTTGCCCGGATTATATACACTGGTGGAACGATAACTATACTCCAGTGAAGCACTAAATTGCATCATGCTCGGCATATTCATGCACCTCCTGTTCGGAAGAGGGAAACGATTCTTGTCATGCCCCTGTATGAGATATCAAAGTGAAATTATAGAAGCTGTTTAATACTCTCTTGAATCTCGTCAATGGAGTCGATCGGTTCGAAGCGTCTAACCACACGACCTTCTGCATCAATCAGGAATTTCGTGAAATTCCATTTGATTGCATCTCCATGTAACCATTCTGGCGCTTTATCAGCCACCATCAATTTCAATAGTTTGGCCTGAATATCGTTTTCATCAAAGCCAGCAAAAGGTCCAGATCTTTTCAAAAAGTCGTAGAGCGGATGCGCCGCTTCTCCATTCACGTCCAATTTGGAGAACATCGGAAATTTCACACCATAGTTAATCTGGCAGAAGGATTCTGCTTCCGAACTGCTTCCAGGCTCTTGCTCTGCAAACTGGTTGCATGGGAAACCAATAATCTGAAGTCCTTGATCCTTGTACTGATCATACAGCTTCTGCATGTCATCAAACTGGTGCGTATATTTACATTTACTTGCCGTGTTTACGATGAGGACAGGTTTTCCTTCATATTGATAGAGTGGGAAACGCTCTCCACTGGTTCTGGTTACGGTAAAGTCGTAGATGGTTGGCATAAGTCTAGTGCACCTCGCGATAGTTATGTAGTCATTCAGCATCATAGTTCATTGTTAATTATATACGAAGTTTGAACTATTGTATTGCGGAAAGATCGTTATTCTCCCTTTCGACAGAAAACCCTTCCGCCGCGAAGATCACTTCGTTCAGCAAAAGGGTTATATTAAGAGAACACATTGAACATTGGTAACAGCTTCAGCCCTTCACGGCACTTCCAGCCACGCCTTGAATAATGTAATGCTGGCCTACCAAAAAGACGATAATCATCGGTATAATACCTGCCGTGGCAGCGGCCATCATGCCGTTGTAATCCACGTTGTTCTCCAGAATAAAGTTCTGCAGACCAAGCGGCACGGTATACAGGTCTTTGTCGATGAGAAACACAAGCGCATTCTCATAGTCATTCCAGTGCCAGGAGAAATCAATGATCGCAAGTGTAGCCAGCGCTGGCTTCGCCAAGGGCAGAATCAGCCTGAAGAATATACGCAAGTGTCCAGCACCGTCGATGAATGCCGCTTCCGAAATCTCTGATGGCACCGACAGGAAGAATTGCCGAAGCATAAACACCCCAAAGATCGTGAACATTCCAGGCAGGATCAGGGCCCAATGCGTATTATAGATGCCGACCCATTCGAACATGAGGAACTTGGGCACAAAGAGCACCTGCGGGGGCACCATCATCATTGAGAGATAGATGAGGAACAGTGTCTCCCGTCCTTTGAATTGAATTCTTGCGAAGCCATAAGCTGCAAACGCCGATAGAAATACAGCTCCGATCGTGCTAATTAGTGATATTTTCAACGAGTTCAGATAATACGTAGCAAAGGTATCCGCTCCGCTCCAGACCTTAATGTGATGCTCCCAGTTCAGGCTGGAGGGTATCCATTGGATGGGATAGGTGAATACGTCCGCAGGAGATTTGAACGACGTGCTAATCATCCAGATGAACGGCATAATCATCAGCAAAGCAAACCCGGACATCAGAAGTGTCAGTATGATTCTTCGAATCTGGGTTAAGGACTCCATGCGGAATTTACCTTTAGGTGCATGCGGAGCTGTGGGCCTCGCGTTTGCGGCAATTGATTTCTCCATAACGATCCCTTCCCTCCTTAATAGTGAACCCAACGTTTCTGTCCAACCCACTGCAATACTGTGAAGACCATGATGATGGCAAAGAGCGCCCAGCTAATGGCAGCAGCGTATCCCATCTCGTAATAGCGGAAGGCATTCTGGTAGATAAAAAGCGACAACACTGTTGTACTGTTTCCCGGCCCACCCTGAGTAATCGCCTGAATAATGCCAAAGTTTTTGATCGTCATAATCAGTCCTGTTATCAGCAGTAAAAAGGTCGTTGGGCTCACAAGCGGCCAGATCACTTGACGAATGGTCTGCCAAGGGCGGGCTCCATCAATCTTAGCAGCCTCAACTAATTCCTCCGGGATCTCCTGCAGAGCTGCTAAATAAATAATCATGTTGTACCCCAGCATGAACCAGATCCAGATGATATCAATCGCATACATGGACCATTCAGTTGTCGATAACCAGCCAGGTGGATTTGTAATACCGATCCCCCGCAAAAAACCGTTAATCGGTCCCGACGTTGGCTGGAACAGCAGCATCCAGACAAAGGCAATCGCAACGCCGCTAGTGATATAGGGCATGAAATAGAGGGCACGCAGTGTTTTTTGCCAGTACACCGACTTGTTCAATGCTACAGCCACGATGAATGCCAACCCCATTGATATTGGAACCGCTAACAGAAATACAAATGTATTTCGCAGCGCTACCCCAAACAGATCATCATTGAACATACGGCGGATATTGTCCAGCCCCACAAAATGTGTCTCCGGGCTCATGAATTTGTAATCGGTGAACATGAGATAGAATGAATAGACAGCCGGTATAATAAAAAACAACAGCACACCAATCATATTGGGCCCAATAAACAAATACCCGAGCCTGCTCTGCCGTTTCATCCAGGATTTATGCATACGCTCCCCCACTCCTTAACATCTGTTCTGAAATAAGCATAACAAGATGTCCTTTCACTTTTAAGGAACATAACCTCTTTCCTGGTATCACAGAACTATGTATTTTGGCAGTGACCTTCGAGATGAAAATAACATGGAATTGTTCTATTCCTTTAGTCCGGATAGCCCTGGCTCATGTCATACCTCTAATGCTCTTTTGGGTCTATTCATCTATTCGTCCAGTGCTTATATAGAAAAGAAAAAAACCGCCCCATTGGGGACGGCCTTCGGACTCATTGCTTTTGCCTTTTATTGATTCTGCTTCAGCCAGTCATTATGGCGTTTGACCATGTTCTGTACCGTAACTTCAGCAGTCTGGTTACCAAGGAAGAACTTTTCATACTCCTGTGCACGCAGATCGACTACCTCTTGCGCAATGCTGCGGACAAATGTAGGGGTCTTGTCACCGTACAACACAAACTCCAGTGACTCTTTGTCATAAGAATCGGCATAATCACCGAGCAGATGATCGATAGCCGTCTGTTGATCAACCGCATTCGAGGACGGCAGACGTCCACCGGCAGCCATCGGCATCATTCCACCATCGGCGTACCATTTCAGGAACTCCCATGCGGCTTCTTTATTTTTCGACTTGGAATTGATCGCGATAAAGTCACCAAGCCCTCCACTCTTCACCATATCTGCTTCCTGTGCAACCAGTCTCGGTACCGGAGCAAAGGCGATTTTCCAATCACGTGGAAACTCGGTCATGTTGTTCGACGTGCGAATCAGCCACTCCCCAATGTTAATCATGGCGGACTCACCACCAAGGAACATGTTCTCCACGGGCATTTTGGAAGTCAGCTGTTCGCCGAGTGGAGGTGTAGTTGCATCCTCCTTCATCATTCCATTCAAAGTCTCCAGCCATTTGGTAACAAGCGGATCGTCGAGATTGGAAGTTCCGTCCGCCTTAACATAACCGTTCTTGACCAGTACAGAATCGAGCGGGTCCACATAGGAAGCGGTATGCTGTACCAAACCGTACTTGAAACCGACATTCTTCAGCTTGAGTGCATATTCTCGGGCTTCATCCCAAGTCCAGGCTGTGGGTACGCTCAGTCCAGCTTGATCAAGCGCTTTCATATTTAAGGCGAAAAAGGCCGCATTTTTCTTGGTTGGCATACCGTAATATTTACCGTCTACTTTCCACGAAGCCGCGTCTTCTCCCATTTTCTCGTCAATGTTGTAGTCCTTGAACTCACCGAGATCCAATGCTGTCCCGCCCTTAATACGTTTATCGAGATTCGTCAGGGTGTAATTGACATATAGGTCAACGTTCTGACCGGTGGACAGTGCCGTATCCAGCTTCAGATTACCGTCGTCGTCATTCACAAACCGCACATATTCCACCTGAATGTCAGGATGCTCTGCATTCCAGGTATCCACAACTTCCTGCGGACCATTCTCCGGCGGCACTGCGCCCCACATGGTAAGCTTCACTTTTCCTGCTGCTGCTCCACCCCCGTTATCTCCACCGTTCGTCTCATTTTTACCAACACAGCCAGCAAGCAAGCCCAGCATCAGCACACCAACGATGAACCCTGTTAATCCTTTTTTGATTCTCATCTGGTCACATGACCTCCCTGAATTGAAGTGATACCTTCCATAACATCGTAGCAGGGACCTTGCTGGGTTCATAAGATACATATCCATGATTCGAATGGAACAAAAATACGGATTTATCCTACCTTATCTAAACACTCGAGTACAAATATTCCTTCTATTCATCCTGTGAGTCACGAGCGATGGCGATACTGACTGGGCGTGCAACCGGTCCAACGCTTGAATATTTTGATAAAATAATTATCGCTTCCGAACCCTACCCGGTAACCAATTTCCTGTACCGGAAGGTCTGTCTCACGCAAGTATTCCGCCGCTTTCTCCATCCGTACCCCATGCAGATAATGAATCAGGGTATGGCCAGTTTTCTTTTTGAACAAAGCACTCACATAATTCTCCCCCATCATCACGTAACGCGACATGGATTTGACGGTAATGTCCTGATCGTAATGCTGCCCGATATACTCAATTATTTTGCTAATCTCCGGATGCTTCACAACCGGCTCACGCACAGGTGTAAATGGAAGATCGATTGCAGACGGCGGCGCGGAAGAGACGGTTAGCGAATCAGTCGATGCAGGCGTAGATGTTAGAACTGGTGTGGATGATGGCTCTTCATGATGCGTTGTCTCTGTCCGGGCTTCAGCTGAGGCTCCCAGTTCCGCACTTACCTTACGGAGTGTATCACGCAACGAATTCACACTCATCGACAGCTTCAGAATATAATTCGAAGCCCCGTACTCCATTGCACGGCGTACATACTCAAACTCCCCCATACAGGTGAGCATCACAAACTTGGTTTTTAACCCGGCCTGACGCGTCTGTTTGAGTAATTCCAGACCATCCATACCCGGCATCACAATATCGGTCAGTACAAGATCAGGTGCATCCTGTAGGATCATGGCAAGCGCTTCGGTTCCATTACCGGATTCTCCGATGACCGTGAAGCCCAGCTCTTCCCAGGAAATAATCTCTCGCACCGACTCTCGTACAAATACCTCATCCTCTACAAGTAATACCTTCCACATGCCAGATTCCCCTCCCCAGTGCGCTAGTCTGATCGCTTCTGTACATAAGGTGTCGACAATAAAAAAGGAATGCTGAACCTGACCAACGTCCCCGGCTTGGTATCGATCACTTCAAGTTCACTTTGGCCTTTGAACAGTAATCGCAATCGTTCCCTGAGGTTGGACAGACCAATCCCCGGACGCGTGCGGGTTGTCTGCTGACGCCGGGATTCCTCCATACCAATTCCGTTGTCTGCTACCTCCAGCATCAGCATTCCTGTGTCTTGCCTATATATCCCGATGCGAATCTGTCCAAGTTGCTCCATTGGTCCCACACCATGATGAATGGCATTCTCCACAAGGGGCTGCAAGCTCAGCTTGGGTACCAGCGCATACTCCAGCTTGTCGTCAAAGTCACAAGTCACCTCAAAGCTATCGCGGTATCGAATCCGCTGGATATGAAGGTAAGCTTGAACCAGTTCAATCTCGTCCTTCAGGTATACCAATTCGACCTGTGAATTCAGGCTGACCTCCAGTAGTTTGCCCAAGGAAACACACATCTCGGAGATCTCCTCATTCCCGCTGCGTATCGCACTCCATTTCATTGTATTCAATGTATTCAAGAGAAAGTGCGGATTCATCTGGGCGAGGAGCATGTGAAAATGTACCGCTTCCTTCTGGCGTTCTTCTGCCTTAAGTCTGTTAATCATCTGATTGGCATCATCCAGCATCGTATTGAAGGTACGCGTCAGCTCCAGTACTTCCCCACGACTGCGGCCTTCGGGAATACGAATCTTGAGGTTTTTGCGGACAACCTCTCTCATCTTATTCTGTAAGTGCGACAAGGGGCGCGTAAATGTAGCCGAGATCATAAAGGCCATCACTACAAATGCGCCTGTGAAGCCAAAAAAGGTCAGAAAGTAACGCTGTTTAAGCTCAGATATCTCTGTAAACAGAATGGACAGCGGAATGCGATTCACTATATACCAGTCCAGTGATTCAATGTACACGTAGTTAATCAGCGTATCCGAGGCTGGATCAGTCAGATAAGCCTGTGCCGGATGCAGAGCTATTTCACGTGTAACTTCCGGGGACAGCGCCGCTGTTTTGGATGATCTGGCTATGGTCTCTCCACTTCCTGTAATAAGATAATACTCCTGATTAGTTTGTGAATCTTTCAACATCGTTTGGAACCAGTACGAGTAATCAATGCTTATCCGAGCCAATCCGTACCGTTTCCCACCGCTATCTTTCATATAGGAATACAGCGACAACAGATACGGGCTGGAGGATAACTCCCGGAGCACAGGATTGGTATCCCGGGCATCCCAGCGATAGAAAAGTTCTTCCGGTTGAAGCGGGTGCGATTCTTTACCCCCTTTTGGAATGGATATTTCTCCAAGACGTTCGCGGAATTGCTCCAGATAAGGGCCATAAGCCAGTGCTGTTTTTGGCAAATACGAAGTGTAAACGCTATCATAAAAATCCAGCAGAGTGAAGTACACCGAGGGATTATATAGAAAGAAACTGTTGTTAATCATCTTGAACTTTTCTTCCACCAGTGACTTGTTCTCCAGCGGCGTACGACTGTCCGGGGAAGTTAGCACACTTCTTACCGCAGAATCCTGTTCCAGAAAAATGAGCGTTTTGAACGCAATGCTCATCTGATCCTCCAGAGAGCGGTACATCTGCACCAGCTGCTCATGGCTCTGTTCACTGATTTTCTGCTCAACCAGGGATTCAATCTGCTGATAATTGTAGACATTCAATGCACTGAACGGCAAGAGAATCAACACCACAAATGCACCAAACAGACGGTATCTGAGCCGCTGTGGCAACCAACGCTTCCAGTTTGGCTTCTTCATTCTTATGTGCTCGCTCCCCTGTAATTAATGACCCCATTATAGCACCTGCCTGCCATTTACAGCCGGAGTCGAATGATTTGCATGGATATGTGTTATTCGTTGCTTGTATCCAAGTGAAATGCACAGATATGTTCTATTGGTGAAAGAACGAATGAATCGATGGTTGATTGGTTGATTGGTTGGTTGGTTCATTGGAACCCTCATCTCACACTTGATGTCGTCTCCGGTACTCCGAGGGGCTGATTCCTATGGTGGACGAAAATACACGGCTCAGATAAAATCCGTTCTCATATCCACATCTCTCGGCGATCTGCGTAAGGGTCAGACGGCTATCTGCCAGTAAGGCTTTTGCCTTTTTGAGACGAATCGCCTTCAGATAATCGGAGGGTGTCTCTTGAAAGGCCTCCCGGAACCTCCGGGTAAGCTGGACCGGACTTAACGCCAGGTGTTCCGCCAACGTTCGAAGACTAACTGCTTCACCTGCCCACTCCTCCAACAACACTGCCGCTTCAGCCATCAGAGCATCCTCCGTGAACTTCGTTTCCATTAGCCTGCTCTGTCTGCGCTCCCATTGGTGCAGTCGCCACAGATCCATCATCAAATGGGTTTTCCATCCTGTTGAAGCCTCATCGTTGTCCTCACTCGCCTGACGAAGGTAGGCATATGTTGAAGCCAGACGCTTTGTATCATTAATTAGAGATTTTCCAATTGGCGGCAGAAGGTTCTCCCCGTCTGTGGTGTTACAAGAGAACTGCATATAGTGAAACGTCAGCGGGGTTACCGTCTCTCTGCGAAAAGCAACGTGGGGTGGGCACAACACCAGATCAGCAAACCCCGCCTCTCCTGTCAGTCCATCAATCTCGTAACGGAATACTCCCTCTTCAACGGCAAAGACCACCCAAGCATCGTAGATATCTTCTGCGAGCGCAAATGTAGCTTTCTTCTTCCAGTAGATGTGATTAAGAAGCTCCATGACACACCTGCCTTTGTTATGAAATAAAGTATATGCTCGATGATAATATAGTGTATTTGAAAAGTAAATATATAGAACTAATATGAAATTATAGATATGAAATATGAAATCTAAGCTTAGGCTCATCCATATTCATGAGAGAGGTGTTTGTATGAAGCACGAACTCGTTAAACCGGATATCACCGTCATCGGAGGCGGGCTTGCGGGCGTATGTGCTGCGATATCTGCTGCCCGGCTGGGCCAACAGGTCGCACTGATACAGAATCGCCCCGTACTTGGCGGCAATTCCAGCAGCGAAGTACGCGTATGGGTCTGTGGCGCTACCGCCCACGGGATTAACCGTTATGCCCGCGAGACAGGCATCATGGGGGAACTATTTGTAGAGAATCAATATCGTAATCCGGAGGGCAATCCTTATCTCTGGGACTTGGTCATTCTGGAAGCCGTCCGAGCTGAATCCAACATCAGCCTGTATCTGAACACGGATGTCCATGAAGTTGAGGCCACAGGGGATGGCGAAGAACGTATGATCACCTCTGTTACCGGGTGGATGATGGGCTCTGAGCGCAAAATCCGATTTGAGAGTCAGATCTATCTGGACTGTACAGGCGATGGACTGGTTGGTTTTCTGGCAGGTGCCAAGTTTGCGCTCGGCCGGGAAGCCCGCAGCGAATATGGTGAAGAATGGGCACCTGAGGTTGCCGATCAGATCACGCTGGGCAGTACACTGCTCTTTTACACCAAGGATACCGGTGCACCCGTCCGTTATATCCCACCTTCTTTTGCCAAGGATATCACACAGACGAGTATTCCAATTCGCCGGGTCATTCGCAGCGGGGATTCCGGTTGTCATTACTGGTGGATTGAATGGGGCGGTGAACATGATACCGTACACGACAATGAGCTGATCCGTGATGAGCTGTCGTCCGTGATCTACGGGATCTGGGACTACATCAAGAACTCCGGGAAATTCGATGCCGATCATATGACGCTGGAGTGGATCGGTTCTCTTCCTGGCAAAAGGGAGTACCGCCGCTTCACGGGTGACCATGTGCTCACCCAGAACGATATTATCAGCCAGCAGGAGTTCTCGGATGCCGTAGCTTTTGGCGGCTGGTCCATCGACCTGCATCCCCCGCAGGGCATGTATGCCGAAGCGAGCGGCTCGAAGCATATGCATGCCGATGGCGTGTATCACGTGCCGTTCCGCTCGCTGTATTCCGCGAATGTGCGGAATATGCTCATGGCCGGACGCGACATCAGCGCATCACATGTCGCCTTCGGCACAACGCGCGTCATGGCCACATGCGCGGTCATCGGCGAAGCCGCGGGTACGGGCGCAGCGCTCTGCGCGGCCATGGGGGTGTCGCCGCGCGAGTTGTACGCGAGGCATCTGGCGGCGCTGCAGCAGACGTTGCTGCGGCAGGACGCTTCCATCATCGGGGTGCGCAGCCGCGATGAGCTGGATCTGGCCCGGCGTGCCAAGGCTTCAGCCTCCAGCACGCTGACGGGCATCGCTCTTGAGCAGCCTGGGGAAACGTACCCGCTGGGTGCGGATGTTGCCCTGCTGCTGCCCGTGCAGCCAATGCTCAGCGGCCTGGAGCTGCTGCTGGATGCATCCAGCGATACCGTGCTGACGGTAGAGCTGTGGGATACGGGGCGTAAGGAGAATTACGTCCCCCATACGTTACAAGTTACGGCAACCGTTAATGTTGCAACGGGAACCAGGCAGTGGGTGAAGCTTCCGCTTGAATGGCAACCGGAAGAACCACAGAATGCATTTATTATTATCCGGGCGAATGAAGACGTCTCCCTCTACCATTCCACGGAGGCACACAGCGGGGTGCTGATTTTCTTCCGAACAGAAGAGAACCATGTGTCCAAAAATCTGGAGGATCATGCCACGGATCAGCCCGTTGTATTATGGTCCATGCAGGGGTTGGCGCGTCAGCCATTCTGCTGTCGTACCCTTTCTGAGACGACGGCCTATTTACCAGAAAACACAGTCAACGGTTACCATCGCCCTTACGGCGGGCCACAGCAGTGGATGTCCCAGCCGATGCAGTCTGGCAAGCCGGAATGGGTGCAACTCACATGGGAAGAGCCTCAAGCCTTGGCTGAACTGCACTTGACCTTTAATGATGATGTGAACGAGGATCTGGTTAATCTGCATCACCATCAGACAACATTCCGCGTCATGCCTGAACTTGTACGTGATTATCGGGTAGAGGTATTGAGTCGGTCTGGGGAATGGATTGAGATCGTAAGTGCAGCGGAGAACCGCAAAAGGAAAGTCATTCATCGTCTGGATACAGCTGTGCATACACAAGCGCTTAGGGTAAACATTGACACCACCAATGGCAGCAAGTATGCGGAGTTGATCGAGATTCGGGCCTATGGGGAGTCAACGTTGACAGGCAAGAGCTAAACGCAAAACACATTAAAATAACCCCCTGGTATTCTTATGAATTCCAGGGGGTTATTCCAATGCCTTTAAAGTAGAGAATGTTCATAGGATGATAGAACAAATAAGTGCCCTTTCAAGCAAAGGAGGATAGAGGAATCGGTATCCCTATCCTCTACACAAGCCCGACTTATTTTATTCGGTGGCTGGAACCCACAACCCCTCAATCAGAATAAACAACGTAAGAGCTTGTCCATAGCCCATCGGACTAATCGGTATATCTTTATAGAACTGGGCATCCTGTCCCACAGGGGTCCCGTAGGATACCTGTTGTACAACTCCGTTATCATCAATTTGCCGCAGCACTGCTTCAAGTGCTCTCGTGCCGGTATCGCGATAGGACTCGTCCAAGTATCCGTACCGGATTCCCTTGAGAATCCCGTATCCCATCGCAGCCGTTGCGGAAGTTTCTTGGTAAGAGTGCGGATCATCCAGTACGGTGTGCCACATCCCGTTCTCACTCTGAAGCTTGCTAAGCGCTCTAATTTGAGCGGTCGCTGTATCCAACAGATAGGCCTTCAGCCCATCTTCAATGGGGGCGATATTCAGAAAATCCATAACCCCCGCCGTATACCATGCATTGCCTCTTCCCCAGTGAACTGCGCCATAATTATGATTTTCGTTGAAATCCCAGCCGTGATAGAACAGCCCGGTTTGTTTATTGTACAGGTATTTAATATGCACAAGGAATTGCCGCTTGGCTTCTTCCACATATGCTGTTTTCTTAAAATACACCCCAGCTTTGGCCAGAAATAATACCGTCATAAAAAGGGTGTCGATCAGAATCTGGCCATCGTTGGCGTCTCCTGTGATCATATGCTGGAATGCACCGTCTCCGGTTCGTAGCAGTTCGTCCATAATCCAGCTGCTCCATTCTTCACAGACACGTTCATATTCCTTGTTTCCGGTCAGTTCGCATAGTGAAATCAACGTAAGCAGCGGAGCACAGGTATTCACATTTTTTTCTGGTAACCCCTCCAGCAGCCTTGCATTGTACCATGATTCGAGAAATTCTAGTGCTTCGGCATCCTTCGTGGCTTCATAGAACTGAAGCAGACCATAAAGGCCGACACCTTGCGGCCATTCCCATAGGTGGATGTCGATTAGTCCAATGGGAAATTGTTCGTTGATGCTTGTATTTTTCATCGATTTCATCGCATCGGATACCCTGCTTATTTTCTCCAGAAGAACTTCTTGATTCGGCATGATTGTTTTCACTCCCTAGATTTATTGCTCAGCATCAACGTTTGATGTCCTGTAACTGCAACTGTCCCTTTACGCCATATCCGTCATGTACAACTTCCTCTCCTTGAATAAGAAAAGGCTTGTTCATTCCCCACTGAATGGAACCGTATACCGAGTCGGTCAGGCTAAGCGTCAGGGATGTACTGTCGAAGTGCGGGCTGGAGGAACGAACTGAATTTATAAAATGGCCAAATGATCCGAATTGCAGTTCGTTTCCTGCTCTGATGATCCAGGCATTACGCAATCCAGGAGAAATAAGCTCACGATCTTTTGTCACCCCGTTGGTCTCCATACTCGTCCCGTTGGCTGCATATAGCGCCACATATCCTTTATTCAGACGGGCAAAATACCAGTTCTCATGCTGCACCCATTCTGTGAAAAAGCTCACAGGAAAATAAGCATGTGTCCAATCCGCAGTCTGGTCTGCCGGGATATCAAACATCATTAGAGCGATCCCCTCATGCTGAACAACGTCAGGCAATATCCCGTTTCCAGCCCAAAAGCAAGGCCGTCCATCCCCATGCTTGTATATTTCTGCCGGATGATTCACCCATATCTGCGCTTCAGGAGACAGAGACAGATGGTTGACATGCTCCTGATAACCTAGCTTGCCTGGACGAAAGCGAATGATGGAGGAAAGAGCGTACTCCTCTGTCCGATGATGATAGAGCTTGGCGTAACCTCCCTTGCCCTGCTCATTGGCGAACACCAATTGCTGATTTTCCCCGAGCAACAGATGCTCCTGATAAGCTGCTGGTGGATTGTAATCCGATAAACTCAAAGCAACATTGCTGATTGAATAATTGTTAACATTGCCGATACCATAACCGATCCAGCACATGGAAGTCGTTCCCGCTGCATAACTACCCAGCAGTTCCTTCTCATAGCTGCGGCCAAACGTTGTGGACATGACGCCTTGATGCATCTGAACGGTAATATAATAGAATAGCAGGTCCATTGCCTTTTTCGCTTGCTGCCTGAGCTGCTCATTATGGGCAAATTCATAGATATGTAGCAGCCCCACTGCATCAATAGGAATGTATGCACTTGAATTCCATTCTGCCAATCCTTCATCCAAAAAGCGCTCAAACCATAAGCTAAGCCGCTGCTCCGCTTTTTGACGGTGAACTTCACCGGACTCACCACTGTTGCTGAACGTTTCAGTCCCGAACAGTTGTCCGGCTAACAGCTCATTGGTATGGAATAACAGAGCATGGTTCTCACTGAAGAACCACATCACATCATCACCAGGTTCATCAATCCAATATCGATAGCCCAGAATACTTGCTTTTACCCGATCCCAGAACAATTCACTGAACAGACCGCTATTTCGTTCATCTCTCCAGAGACGAAACAGCCCCACCAGATAGAAGTCACTGCAATCCTTTCGTTGCTCGATCCCCTCCACGCCTTCAAGCAACATATTTTCCGCTTCTTGCAGATTGCCATTTGTTTTTAACATGGCTATAGCCGTATGAATGTTACGACTGCCCTTCTCAGCAATACATTGCAGAGCCAGAGATTTGCGTGCTTCCATATCCGTAGCTTGCTGAGCAGCTTCATCATAACTGGTATCGTAGGATTGACAGCCGAACTTCTTCGTCAATGCTACGTTTGAAACTGAAATCGTCAGCGTGAAGTATACGTAATGATGGCCAATTTCGTTGGTGTGCGCCAGAACCAGATCCGTTTCCTTTTCGACTATGTGTATTGTCTTGTTTTCGGTGCCATCAAAGAAATTGCCATACTGGATATCAACTTCTCTAACGATGTCTGGTAAGGGAAGCGGCAGCTTTAGCTTAATCTGCTCCCCTCTAAAGAGATCCGAAGGAAAATAAGCCTGTTCAAGGGCTTGTTCTGCGTATTTCACGTTTTCTGCCAAATGAGGAGCAATAGGCAAGGAAATTTCCAATTCTTCGTCTCCCAGGTATTCCACCGCAAAAGCATACATGGTATCCCGCTCAGCGAGATCCTCCCAGCAGACATAGATCTCATTGATTCCGGCTACAAGTTCAGCTTTGATAACGATTTCCTGCTCCTTGTTACGCATGAGTGGCGCAAAATCCGTTACCACTCCCCCATTCACCCACAATGTCAGACTGCCATAGGTCTTGATCCGCAAAGAGGCGGTATGAGCAGTCGCAGAAATCAACCTTGTCGCGGCGTAACTGCGCAGATGTGTCGGTACAAACCAAAATCCGGATTGCTCCACCCTTGGATTATTCCAGGGAGAATACAGTGTCCACGGCTTCCCGTTTTCTTCTCCAACGAAGCTGTCTCCCGGGCTAGGAAACTCACTCCATTGGTCAAAAAATCGGTTCACAGGCTGCGTTCTCCTATGTTCTACAAATTCTTTTCTGCATGGATTCTCATGGATGGCAAAGCCATCGATAAGCCAATCATTAATATCTCCCTCCATCGTTGTTGGAACAAAGGCAACAGGCTTCGTATATATGCCACTGATGATCCAATGATTAATGACCTGATGGTGGCCTAATTTCATAGGTTTATAATTCAAGGTATCCGTCCCCTCACGGGTAATATCTGACATTCAACTCATCCTTTCATTCCTGAAGTAATCATACCGCTGACAAAATAACGCTGGAAAACCATAAAAACAATCAGTACCGGAAGCATCGTGATTACGGACATGGCCAGGAGGCTGCCCCAATCTACGTTGTATTCACCAATAAAATTAGAGAGCGCAAGCTGAATCGTATATTTCGATGGATCACTAATAGCAATTAACGGCCATACAAAATCATCCCATCTCCACATGAAGGAGAAGATCGCAAGCACGGCCAGAATCGGCTTCGCTATGGGAAGAATAATGCTCCAGTAAATTTTCCATTCACCGGCTCCATCCATCCGGGCAGCTTCCAGCAGTTCGTCCGGTACGCTTAGCAAGTACTGCCGCATAAGGAACACACCTGTCGGAGTTGCTGCTGGTGGTATAATAATCGCGAGCAGGCTATTATACATCCCAAGTGTACTCAGTACCTTGAAGATAGGGATCATAATGACCTCAATCGGAATCATGAGGGTTGAGATAAAAGCGATTAATATGATCGAGCTTCCACGGAAGCGGTACTTCGCGAGTGCAAAGCCTGCCATGGAGTTGATCAGCAACAACAGCAGCGTTGAGCTCAAAGTTACGATTGTACTATTCATAAAATACAAGCCAAAATTACCTTTTTTGAATGCCTCCCTGAAATGCTCGAAGGTGACTGGATCGGGCCACAACTTTGGAGGAAAGCTGTACAGATCGCTATTCGTTTTCAGGGCAGAAATTACGACCCACAGAACAGGTAGGAGCCACACTACTGCGGCAACACTTAACATACTGTAAATGACGATTTTGACCATAGGTTTCATTACCATCACGTAGCCCCTCCTTTCGATAGACGGAATTGCAGAGCTGAGAATCCGCCAATAAGGATAAACAGTATCACCGACATGGCGCTGGCTAGCCCAAGCTCCTGCCTGTTAAAGCCAATCTCATAGATATATTGAACAATATAGGTGGTTTCCTTGCCCGGCCCACCGCCTGTAAGCGCAAACATAAGTGGGAAGGCTTTGAACGCGTCAATCAGACATAGCATAACAACGAGTAAGCTGGTAGGCTTCAAAAGTGGGAGGGTAATATAGCGAAATACCTTTGTTCCCGTTGCGCCGTCCAAGCGGGCAGCTTCATAATAATCCGTAGGTATGGCCTGCAAGCCTGCGATAAAAATGACCATGAAAAAGCCTGCACGAGACCAAACCGTTGCGATAATCACAGCCGTATTTGCCCAAAAGGGAGAGGTCAGAAAGCCTACAGGTTCCACACCAACCACCGTTAACAGATGATTCAAGATGCCGAATGAATCTCCAAAAATCCACTTCCAGGTCAAACCTACGATAATGTAAGAAATCATGGTCGGCCAGTAAAATACGGCCCTGAAGAACCCCCGCATTCGTATCTCGCGCGCAAGCAGTAATGCAATGCCTAATGCTGCTGCATAGATTAGCGGGACAACAATTGCTGCATAAATCCCCGTTCGTCCGATGGTCGACCAAAATTCCCGATCCCCTATGATTTTGATATAATTCTCCAGCCCGTTGTATTTCATTGGGTTCAATCCATCGTAGACATGGAAAGAATAATAGAGACCCAATAAAGAGGGAAATACGATAAACGTTCCAAAGATCAGGAGGTTGGGAAGTATAAACAGATAAGGAGCAATAACGAGCTTCCTGTTCTGTTTTGCCAGCGTATTCCTGTTTAATCGTTGTCCTTCACTCATCTGCTTGCCCCTTCCTTATGTGTTCATTCGAAAGGGAGGCTCACAGGAATCGTTAAGCCCCCGTTATGCGAATTGTCGTAATGAATTTAGGTTTATTGACTGCCGATAGCCTCGTTAATCAGTTGGGCTGTTCGATCCAAAGCCTCCTGCGGAGTTGCCTTGTCTGACAGAACGTCCATAATGTTATTTTTCAAATCCGTTGAAATTTTGGATATAAGCGTTTGCTTAGACCAGTCATTCGCGGCAAGAGGTGAACTGTTCTTCAGTTCATCCGAGAAAATTTCAAACATCTCCTTGCCAAATTCATAATTTAATACGGAGCTGTCCTTCCGTGGACTCATAAACAATGATTCCTGATTATATTTGGAATTCACTTCTTTGGAGGTTAAATATTCAATGAATTCTGCTGCCTCCTGCTCATAACCACTGCCTTTGAAAGCCATGAGAAACTTCCCGCCGGGCACGGATGAACGTTGTGTTCCTTTCGGCATATAGGTGACGCCCCATTCAAAATCGGTGATATCCTTGTAATTGCTAATCATCCAGTTGCCGGCCCAGTGGGTAGCTACCGTCCCGGAACGGAACAGGTTGTTCGGGTTCTCCCCTCCGAGCCATACCGATTCAGGCATAATTCCATCTTGATGAAGTTGCTTGAACATCTCCATCGAACGGATTCCGGCTTCACTGTTAATGGCCGCCGCACTGCCATCCTCTGTTAAGATACTTCCACCATTCTGGTACAAAAGAGTGGACCATCTATGCGGAGTGACATCCCATACCATGCCATATCGTGCTCCACCTTTGTCCATAACCTCTTTTAATGCAGCGATATATTCTTCCCACGTCCATACCTGATCGGGTGAAGTAGGTACCTTGACGCCCGCTTTATCAAATAAGGTTTTGTTATAAATAAGTCCATTCGCTGTGACGTCCATAGGCGCAGCCACCAGCTTGTCATTCATAACATAATAAGGTTTAAGAGAGTCGATAAATTGATCCTCGAATTGACTGGCACTGTCCACGTAGGGTGTAAGATCAACCGCCTGATTAGCAAATGATCCGGTATCCGTGACCCGGCTTAGGGCAGGTGGCTTTCCACCCGATAACATTGTTTTTAATTTGGTTTGCATGTCCTTGAAACCAACTTCAATCAGATTGATCTTAACCTTGGTATTCGTCTGCTCATATTCTTTAATGATTTCCTTAATGACTTCTCCTTCTTTCCCATCAGAGAACCACAGAAAATCCAGCGTTGATTGTTTCGAATCAGAATTGTTACCTGTATTTCCGCAAGCAGTCAGCACGATGAGTAACATGACCATTACCAGGCTAGTGATGAGCTTAAATGTTGTTCTTCTCGTCATATCAACATCTCCTTGGAAGGGTTTAATGAATTTTGGCTTCGTTGAGCAATTCATTTTTGCGGAACAACTGTGGCGATACACCCACATACTGTTTAAATGCCCTACTAAAATATACAGGTGTATTAAAGCCTAACGTCTCAGATATGGACAAAATCGGTGCATCTGTAGACAGTAATAATTTTTTGGCCTCTGCAACTCTTTTCCGTATTACATAATTGCTTATGGTATATCCCGTCGTCTCTTTGAAAGAGTGACATATATAGTATTTATTCAAATGGAGTGTTTTGGACAGATCATCCAGTGAAACATTCTCTGTGTAGTTCTGGTTTAAATAATGAAGAACCCGGCTTACACTTGTCTGCTTCTGGGAAGAAAATAAAATAGGATCTGCGGATTGCTCACTGGTCGTTTTCCGGTAAATCCGCAACAACAATTGGGTAAGACTTAATTTGACCATTGTTTTGTGTCCTGTATTTCCTGCATCCATCTCCTCCTTGATCCCTTTAAATATACCTGTGATATGTTCACGCTCCTCCAGGGACCAATGCACCAGCAATCCATTGGGATGCCGGAATATGGACATCAGATTCTCCAATTGACTCACAGCAAGCATGTCCAGTAACAATAATTCCGTAAAATTGACGAAACTTCGCTTGTATACGATTTCTCTTGAAGGATTGATCCGATGGGGCACACCCCCTCTGAATATAAACATATCTCCAGGCAGCGGCTTATATATTCGATCACCGATTAAAAAGGTCGCATCTCCTTGGATAAAATAATGAATCTCATACCCGTTGTGCGTATGAACAGGCCATTCATCCTGAAAGTTATCTGCTTCTGATCGCACGTAAACTTCATTTTCCTGTAAAGCAATATTCGTCGGGGTGTGTATGGTTAGCATCAATAAAGATCTCCCTTCCCAGAATATAAATAGCAATATAGTTTAATAATTTACAATGATAGCGCTTTACAATGAATTGTATCACAGTTATTTCAATATAATCCGAACAATATTGCTGTATTGTTGATCACAATTGTTGAAAATGATTAGAAAGGAATTCATAGGGAACGGACGTAGACGACAAAAAAACCGCTGACAGCCCATAGGCTATCACGCGGTCCATTAGCGTTACTTTTCAAATCCATTCATCCCAATGTTTTTCCAGAAAAATAACTTCTTTCTCGTAGTGGGACAGATGGCCCTCTTCAACCATCTTCAGAAAAGCGACATCCCCGTCAGCCGCACGATTAGCCAATGTCTCACACAAGAAACGAATGCGAGACAACACCCATTGCTTCAAATCCGGCGGTACAGTCACTCCGTATGTGCTCATGAATAATTCAATGCGTTCCTTCCGAACGGTTGCGTGCACTTCACTGCAATAAGGGATAACCTCCTTACCACGCATCTGAGTTTGGGGTGAAAAACTCGCCAGCGGAACGCAAGTATATAATGTATAGGCAATATCCCACAGACGTGGACCCGGGCCGACCATATCAAAGTCGATAATCCCCTGTGGCACGCCATCCTTAAATACCACGTTATATAATGCAAAATCGTTATGACACACGACCTCATGTTGCTCCATATCAGAATAGGCATTGCTGGATTGAGCGGCAGTTAGATATGAAACAGTCGCATCATGATAGGTTCTCAAAAGTCTTGCAACTCCCTTAAGCGATTCATCTGACCACATGTACGCTTCAATCTCGGGATAATCATTGCCAGGAACGTGTCCATCAAGATACGAGAGCATTTCTCTTCCTTCCGCATCAACACCGAGATATCGTGGAGCCTGATAAAAGCCTTCTTTTTCAAGATGCACCAGCAACTCCTGCACATAAGGATCAGGTCTGGAACTCCTGCGAACCGTCTCTCCGATTCTGACAACCTGATTCACATTACCTCCCGATAACACTTCCTCCTGTTCGGCCACTCTCATCCCTCCTAATACTATCTTTCTTGGGTATGGTTGCGATTACGACTCTTCTTATAACTCCCCGGAAATCCCGCGACTAATAGTATAAAACCAACCAAAAACATGAAATATACGAGTAAACCTGTTGGATGCTCGTTCATCTGAGCAAACTGGGGTACGTTAGTCCCTCCTGAAGCGTATCCTGCTTCTACTATAGCAACAGATACTCGTATTGAAATTCGCTCCATCGTCGAAATAAACACACTGCCAAGCATGAGGATTACACCCAGAATCTTGTTGATATTGTTCATTTCATGCCTCCTTTTATGATCCGTCCATCATGTTACATCCGCATGATCTACTTCATGTCTTTCGATTCTCCATTCCATATTCCTGCATTTTACATTCAAGTGTTTTCCAACTTCACTCTCATCATAGCAAATAGCGCCGTCATCACTGACGCCGCTGTAGTAAACTCTCTGAATATGTTACGTTGCCACTACATGGTGCAGATCCATATGATGTTCAAAAAAAGTCGATCGTTCCACATGATACAGATCATAGATCTGTTCCTTGGCATTAATGAATTGGTATACATCGGGATACACATCATTGGCTAGTTTCACATAAGGCAGTTTTTCTACCGCTTTTCTGGATCTTATATTTTGCTTTCGAATTTTCATAAATACCGTTTCAATCGCATGTTCCAGAAACATTTCAACCAAAAAGGCTGATTTCGCTCTTTGGCTGTATCCATTACCAAAATACGGGGCTCCAATCCATGTGGCCAAGAAACCCGTTTGCTGCTCGACATGATATAGATCAATGGTACCAATTGGCTGTCCTGTCTCATTCAAAATCGTTCGGGAAATCACTGTTTTTCGCTCTTCTTCGGCCATCAATTGTTTCGTGATAAATAGATATTCTTCATACGATTGACATAGATAACGAACATAAGGCGAAACTGCGGGGTCCATCATCAAACTGTACAATGAATGGCATTCCTGCAAATCACGTTTTTTTAACATTCTGTCTACCACCTAGTCCTTTGAGTTCGCTATATCGAGCAAATTAAGTATATAAAAGGTATTGTGGGATTTGATGAATTCTATATATGGCTTATGTAAAATGAATTGGGAAATATTGTGGATATCACCTCCCGCAACAAAAAAAAACGGCATGTCCCTTTTTCAGGAACACGCCGTTTGCTTGCATGGATTAAGCTAGTTCGTCTATTATTGCATACCTTGCATGATTGCATTAATGATGTTTTGTTGCGTCACGGTATTATTCTGACGGTTAAACAAGGCGAATCCATGTTGACCGTTATGCCCGTTGTCCCAATAAACCGGAACCATTTTGTATTTCTTGGCTTTTGCTGTAACTGCTTTGGCATATGCTGCACGATATACATTGTTGGTTGAATCATACGATGTTTTGTCAATTGAACCGAATTCACCAATCACTACAGGATAGCCTTGAGTGACAAATTTATCGTACATGGACTTGAACTGCGATTCCAAGTAATCCTCTTGTCCCCAAGTAGACTTCTTCGCAGGATTCGTAGCCGTTGCACCCCACTGCGTGATATTACCGTTTTCCTCACCAGCGAAATCCCATGGAGAGTAATAGTGTGCCGAGATCATAATTCTTTTCTGCGAACTAGGAATGGCCGAGGATCTGAAATTATCTGTCGGGAGAACAAAGCCATAATTACCAACGGTGAAGTCAATATTGGTATTCCAGCCTGGAATCAGCAACCATCTGGCATTATTGTTGCCTCCGGTCTGCCTTACCGTGTCCACAAAAATTTGATTGTAGGCGTTCAGATTAGCGTAATACGCCGAATTCGGATTACCATAGTTGCCATCGAACACTTCGTTCATGGATTCGAAAATAAGACGATCATTGTAGTTGCTAAACTTGGTAGCCACCTGCTGCCACACTTTTTTATACTTTTCCTTAATGGCAGTCTGATTGCCACTATTCACGAGCAACCATCCACCCTGTACAGAATTGTAACCATCGCCGTGAATATTGATGATGACATACAGACCTTCATTGTAGGCATAATCTACAACTTGCTGAATTCGATTCAACCATGCCGCATTAATTGTATAATTGGGAGCGCTTCCAATGTTGTTCAAATAGGAGATGGGAATACGAATCGACTTGAAGCCCGCAGCTTTCACTTTTTGGATCAGCGCCGGAGTCACCGTAGGATTGCCCCAAGCTGTCTCACTCGGTGTGCCATTTATCGCTGCTTCCAGCTGATTGCCCAGATTCCAACCTGCACCCATCTCAGCCACCACTTGCGAAGCGTCTGCTGCTGATGCTTTGGGGCTCCATCCGGTAAAGGCCACGGCAGCCACTAACACAAGCGCCAAGCTGCTGATGCTGAATTTCTTCCATTTTTTGAACATAACCATACCTCCGCTTATTCTATTATTTTTAACAAGCAGTGCAGTTAATCTATTGATTCAGATTGAATGATTCGAGAATTCACGCCTCCTTCCCTATCGATCAAACAAATGAAATTTTCGTCTTTCACCAACATAATAACACATTTATGGAAAATAAAGATATATATTTATTGCTCTTTTTTGACGATTTACTACAAAATAATCCATCTATCCGTTTCATTTAATTGCTTGAATATGTTCTTGATCAAAATCAACCATCGAAATATGATCTTGCTGCTCTCCGTGCATCTTAAAATAGCTCAATTAACCAATATAAGAATTTATCTTTCTCTTCAAACTGTGGGTAATGCGCCGATTCGTTAAATACAACGAAATCTTTGATCGGTGCATCGAGTCCTTTGAAATAATCACGTGCTGCATTCGTAGTGGTCATATAATCATATTTACCCATCACAAAATAACTAGGAATCTCCAGATGATCCACAATGTCGGGTAAATTTTGATCAAATGCTTCCCTCAGTAAGATGTCTTGCGAACTGAACATCCCTGAATAAAAGCGAATCATATCCAATCCATTGTATTCGGGATTCAAAAGGAATCCTGAAATATAATCTCTATTCTCATTGATAAGTCTGGCAGCGCCGCCGTACTTTTGCAAAAGAATTCTAGGTGTAAGATCATTTCCTTGCTCAATCGACCCACGAACTAGCTCCAGTTTTTCAACATCCACTTCATTACCGGCTTGTTTCGCTTGTTCTAACGTGTACTCCATGCTCTCCAGTTCGCTCTGAAGCGTATCTGCCATCTGCCCAATGCCAATATACGCGTGAAACTGAGCTGGCGCCTTAGCCGCAGCTTTCATCCCGATGTATGTACCAAATGAATGACCGATTAATATAACCTTTTCTTGATTTAACTCCTTAGATACAACATCACTTAACGCTAACAAATCATCTACTAATACATCTGTTGTCAGATTCGAATAATCCTCAAAAAAGTGATAGGACTTTCCGCTCCCACGTTGATCATAATGGACTACAGTGAAGTGTTGCTCAAGCTCCTTCTGATACTTCCTAACGTAAGGAATCTCCGAGCATCCCGGCCCCCCATGCACAAAAATCAGGATAGGATTACTCCGGTCAACTCCCCTGATCATGACCTCGTGACCTGCGCCGTTGATTTCGATCTGCTCTAACATGCTGATGCTGTTCTCCCCTTTAATTTGGGGTGTCCATGTGGGAAATATCAAAGCAACTATAATCATTAAAATGATACTCAATAAGCTGTACTTAAGTGTTTTACGGATTTTTTTGCACATATAATGCTCCTTAATTACGGGCTTAAACCTATTTATACTGACGCTTTCTCTAGCGTTGCGGATACAACAATTCAATAGAGTCGTTCATCAGTTCTTCTTGGAAAATGTAATTATGATCGGCTCCTATGATACAGAGGATTCGTTTCCCTGGATGAGCTTCAATTGTATTTTTGACTCTCTGAACCATAATCTGATTACGGACAACCCAGCGAAAGTTCTGTGCCTTCGGGTTAATCTGCCCTAACCATGCATATTTTTGTTTGGTTATACGATCGAACTCCTTTGAATTAAAGGGAATTCCCCCAAACCGATACGTGTCCATTTGTTCCGCAAACCAGTCATCATCCCGCTGTTCGAGTTCTTTGCGCTCCTCACTCGAATAACCGTTAAATGGATCAAATGCATTCCACACATCCAATTCAAACCAATCAATAGGCACAAATGGAATGTCCTGCTCTTCGCACAAAGGAAATACCATATCCCAAAACTCGCTTGCCGGTTCTCCCCAGTATCCTCTATCATTTTGGTCCTTCAGATATCTCAACCAACTCTGTGGATGAACTTCACCACAAATGAGATCTGGCTTAAACTCAGTTATCACATTCTTGTAAAGAGAAAGCGAACAATGATATCGCTCCCTGAGTTCTGGATTATGAATCGTGCCAAGTATGCCTACTGTTGTTGTCATGTGCCCAGCTCCTTTATCATGTGTATATCTTTCGGCTCTCTGTCATAAAGTTCCTGATCCATTTCACTAGTAATCTGGCTGCCCTGGCTTCTGTAAAAGGATACCGCTGATCTCGTTTCTGTGGAGGAGATGTACAGATACTGTGCTCCACGTTTCTTAGCCTCTTCACCTAATTGGTTTAGAATACGTTTTCCAACGCCTTGTCTTCTGTAGTCGCGTGAGACATACATCAAGTCAACTTGTAATTGATTTTGCTCACTTCCTCTAAGTTGATGTGCCAGCAATCCAAATCCAATTAACCGCTCCTCAGCAAATGCGCCATATGCCATGCCACCTTGTTCTAATTCGAAGACGTATCGATTTTGAATTTCCTCCAAAAGCTTCTCATCCCAGTTGGAGCACTCATGATTTTGTTTTAGCTCTACCAATTCGTTCTCTCTCATTTCATAGATGAGATCAATATGTTCCGAACGGTCTATTTCCCCCAACTGGTTGACATCTTCAAGGGTCAAAGTCCTATATGTTATCATGGTCGTTGCCATCTCCTTTAGTTTCAGTTCCTACAGATTAAATCAGCTTATTTTAATTACAGGCAACTCATTCAAATGATTTATTTGGATGGTGTACTTCTCTAACTCATGGTTATCAAGTCCATCCCATCTATCCAAGAAATGATAAAACATATCTCCGAAGTTCATCCCTTCAGGCAATACGTCCACAAGTTTTATTTCATCAATCTCCGACTCGGGTAAGCTATCAAGCCAATTAACCTCAGCATAAGAGACCATACCAAAGCTCCCATTCCATTCATATACGCCATAAGGTGTCAATTCAAAATGCACTGCACCTGTCTCTTCATAGAGTTCTCGACTCGCCGTATGTAAAATGGTTTCCCCAATTTCTTTGTTGCCTCCTGGGATCTCCCAACCTCCTCTTTTCCTATTTTTGATAATGATGAATTTATGGTTATATTTAGCGATTATCACTGCAAATTTGATTAACTCTGGATCAAGTTCATCTAGATCAAACCATTGACTCATGGTATCCCTCCAATTACAACATGACTACTCTTTCAAAATATATTGGTTAAACCACTGAAGCGGTAACAAACAATCATCAGATATAATTGTTGTGAATACCGCAACCAATCCTCGCTTTTGGTTAACAAAGATATACTGCCCTCGTCCAACACCCATACCCAAAGCATAAAACGTTTTATTTTCAGCTTCTTCTTCCTCGATGCTTTTCATTATGCGCCAGTGGTAGCTATATAAGGTGTTTGAAGTAAGAGAAGGACTTACACTTCTAGCAATCCAGGCAGCAGAGATGAGTTGTTTCAAGTTCCACTCCCCATTCTGAGCGCCATCCTTTTGTTTCTACAAAGTCACCCTGCGTTACGTCCAATGCCACGTTAAGTTTTCGTCTTACAATCTTTTCTTTAGGAAGTATTGAACAATTCCATCAGGATACTCATCAATTAATCCAAAGACTTTATATCCCATCGTCTTGTAGAATTCAGGAGATTGATATGAAAATGTGCTTGTGTGTGCAAGCTTACATCCTAATTCAGAAGCCATGCTTTCTGCTTGCATGATTAAAGATCTTCCGTATCCTTTCTTTCTGTGTTCCACATCTATCCAAAAATTATCAATATATAATGTTTCACAATATGTAGCACAGAAGATCCCACCCACTGCCTTACCTGTCTCGTCGCGTAAAAAAAGATTTATAGTTTGTCCAGGCTTGTTTAATAACCCATTTGTTTCAGAGACATTATAGTTATATAAGTTATTACAAACGGTTTTATAGTCTTCTTCATGATTACCAAATACGATTTGTAATTCACCCTCATGATTGATATTATTCAATGTTTAAGTCACCTCATTTAGAAAATCATCACATGTATTCTTTGCACGATTAGAATTTTTCACCTTATTGCCAACCTGTAGATCACTAACTACTTCCAAATGATGTTCAATCAACTGTATAACTTGTTTTTTATTCTTAGTGATCATTGCTGTCTTGTTATTTTCGTTAATCACATCTATCGCTGCATCTATATTATATTGATGATTCCACTTCACAATCATCTTGCATAAGTCCTTGAATGACTGCTTGTAATTCGACGGTCGCAAGCCCATTCTGGAGAATACAAACCTCTTTATAATCCGATAATCTATAATGAACACATTTGGGTTTAATACAAAAATTAAATCTGCTTCTTGTATGGATGGTAAAGTCCAATCTTTGTACTGTACTCCTTCCATGATCCAAGCCTCTGAACAGGCAATAGATTGGACGGATTCATCCCTCACACTTTCAGGGTATCTCAGATTTTCGGCGCTTCTGTCCCAGATTAGATTATCTAATTCATAGGAAGGAATACCGTATTTATCCGATAATTCTTTGGCTAATGTTGATTTCCCACTACCGCAAGACCCGATAATTCGTATTCTCATACATATTCTTTCTTCAACAATGCATAGATGTGACCATTTTGGAAACGTTCATTAGAAAAAATATGAAAAATGTCTTGGGAATCACTCTGTTTAATTTCTCTTAACAACATTCTTTTAGTTTCCAGTTCAGGAAAAGGAGTCATTTTCAATTCACCTCAATCGAGTACACCGCTACTTTTTTTCCTATGATGTCTACGTCCTTCTCATGTTTCATGCCATTCTTTTGCGCGACTTTCATAGAACCCACATTGCCATGTTGAATCAACGATATCAACCGTCTCTGTTTCAAGTGACCCATGCCATATTCCTTCCATGCTTTAGCTTGTTCATATCCGTAACCCATTCCCCAGTATTGCTCCATAACCCAGTAACCAACTTCAAGCTCGTCCGTGCCTTCAATGAGCTGCGGAATCAGTCCAGAGGTTCCAATGCACTTGTGATCCTCTTTATTGAATGCAAGAAACAGCCCCTTATCGTTTTTATTCCAGTTGATGAACTTTTCCAGGCTTTGCATCGTTTCTTCCTTCGTCCAGGGTCCTCCATGTCTTATAAATTTCATCATATTTGGCTCACGTGTCATCTCAAAAAGTAAATCAAAATCATTTTTGGTATATTTCCGAAATATAAGTCTTTCTGTCTCCATCTTCTCTCATCTCCTTCTTCATTTTTTCACTTCAAAATCGTTTGTTCGCGATCTACTGTCGATGTGAAAAATGCTTGCCAAATTTCTTCTCGAAATACTTCTTTATACCGATGTCTTCCGATCTGATCAAAATGAGCTTGAACGCGCTTTACGTGTTCTGTATCTGATTTTATATTTTTCTCAATCTCTTCGTATTGTTCAAGGGTATCGTATTCCCACATCGCAAAAATCTCACTGGTTTCATCATCTATGGGTGTATGCCATCTTCCAATAAGTCTTGATCCGTATTTCAATTGGGATGGCAGCAAAATATCATTAAATAGAGCATTAAACTCTTCTACAAAAGAAGTCGCAATAACATAGGTTTTTCTCCTTTATATCATCCTCTGTACCTCCTTATGAGTATTAGAAACTATAGGCTTATCTCGTTACGATTCCCGATGTAATTTTCATGTTCGGAGCGTAGGTTAACCATGAGCTCTCATTAAACTCCCTAGCAAACACATCCTCTGCTTCATATTGTCTATTCGCTTCGTCTGAATGAAGTCCTCTTTCAACCAATTGAGTAACAACTTCATGCCTTGCATTGTTTTTTTGTCCCAGCCCTTCTTCCTTTAATGCGTGAAAAAGTCTTTGCTTATCTGAACCTGGCATGTTTTGATCTAAGAAGTTAACCTTGTCACTCACCCGGCATTCTACATTTCTCAACCCAAGTTGGCTAAGCAGGATTGGAAGCTTCATACCGATATTTCCGTCTTTACCATTCCGTTTGCTATCCTCCTCGAATAATTTTTGGAGAATACCTAACTGGATAATATTGGATTGATCAAGTCCATGTAATTCATAGTTTGACATATTAGCGATCCAATGGGGTTCAAAACATATCATTATACCCTCATCTACTACACTTTCGATCATCTTCTGAAGAACGGTGATAGGCTCTGTCATATGTAATAAGAAGGCATGACTTATTGCAACATCGTATTGACGTTTCACTTTTACTGTTTCAATGTCATCTACAATAAAAGTCGTTTGATAAGAGGTCTTTGAGAAAAACTCTCTGGCCTGTTTAATCAATTCCTTGCCTTTGTCTAATCCGGTATAGGTTGATCCTTCGGGTAATAAAGGAAGCAGTTTCAACCCAAGATAGCCATAACCACACCCATAGTCGATAAGATCTACTGGATTTTCAATCTTCCATACACGTTGAACCAAAAATTCGAGATAATCATCGTTATAATATAACCAACGCGTATTTCTCAGATATTAAATTTGGTCATCCCAATAGTAATCAGACAAGGTGAGATTCCTCCTTCATAAGATGTAATCGTATTCATAAACAGTCAAATATCATTGAGGAAAATGATTAAAGTGTGTCTTCAAGTTCAAGCAATTTTCTAAGGAACACAGGACATCTTATTGAGCCTTCAGGTCCTCTTTGAAAATTATAAGGAACTTGAGACATCTTTTTTCCCAAAATCACCTGACAAAAACGCTATAAAAGGCTATTTATGCTGATATAACGTGTCTCAGATTCCTTAGATTTCGAAGGGCTTATCAAATTCCCGAATAAGACGTGTCAGGTTCATTAGCGCTTGCTCACATTCATGATGTAACTATGTTAATGCATATCAACGTATGTAGTGATAATATTATCCTCTCCTCTACACAGTTGCTCCAAAACCAGTTATTCCTTCACCAGACCGATAGTGTTGTCCTCATATCATTCTCATCCGTTACATATTCCAGAGATTTAAATCCCTGTCTATTTATATGATTATATATTTCCTCGATTTTTTCCGGTTCTTTACAATAAACCGTGACGTAGATACTATCCACAACAAGAAGAACCAGCTGACAGTCACTCAACATATAATCTTCATAGGTGATTACATCTGTGATTTTTGCACCTTTTGGAAATGCTTTTAAATTCGCAAATATTAAATAATACTCGTTGTTATCAATAATCTTTTGTAATTCTTCTCCATTCATACCCATAATCATATCCGGAAAAAGATCATCCCCTAATGTATCGTCCTCAATGAAATAGGATTCTTCTCCACCAACAAACCAATCGAAATTAGATACTCCTATTGGTTTTAAAATCTCCCCAAGAAAGCAACCATAGGCATTTGGTATTCTAAAACGTATTCCTCTGTTCAATGGTTCACCCTCTTATCATTTTTACAATTTGCAGCCTAGTAAAAAGCGCTGTTATCTCACCCGATACTTCTCATTATTTATAATTTCATTTATTATTTCAGGTAGTTGATCTTCTGTAAAATGATGAGTATACAGTTTGTTATCTGCGCTCAGATTCAGATGATTTTCAAACTCATCCAGCAGAAGCACACTTCTTTCTTTCATTTGATGTTCTTCTGCTCTTAGACAGTCTCTATGAATAATGGTTTGATGATCCACCATCAATACAACATAGATTATGCGAACATTATAGGCTTCCAAATCTGCTATTAATCCATTAACGTCCTCCGGAAAGGAAACATAGTCCAAAACTACATCGTAGTTATAGTCCAATAAATTTTTCACTAGACTGGATATATTTTTCCACGTTAAGTCATTTGTATCTTTATCAAGCCAAGGTTTACCTCGTCCTTTAACCGGCAAGTGACTAACCGCATCTCCAGAAATGTATGCACTTTTATCTAAAGTCTGCACCAGCAGCTTGGAAGTTGTAGATTTCCCTACTCCAGGGGGGCCAGATATAATATATAGGTTGTTAACCATTTAATAATCTCCTTACAGTATCTTTTGGAAACTTCCAATATCCAGTTTTCTATCAAACTTATATCCGATTTCTTTAAACAGAGCACATTGTTCATACCCATTTCTCTCAAATAATGATTTACTTCTTGTATTCTCCATGCAAATTGTCGCAATCAAGGTATGGAATCCTTGTTCTTTTGCAACCTTCTCAATATAACGAAGGGCTTGTTTGCCCAAGCCTTTTCCCAAAATATCGGGCTTCAAATATATAGTGACTTCTCCGCAGATGTCATAAGCCTGTTTACTCTTATATTGGGTGATCAGAACATAGCCCACCATTTGATTATTTTCAAAAATTACGTAAGTTTTATACCGGGCATCCTGGTTCATCACAGAGGATTTAATCTGATTAAGATCTAATTCCTCCGTATGAAACGAAATTGTTGTATTCCTTACATAATAGTTATAAATCACTCTAATTTCAGGAAGATGCTGTTCGGTTACCTCTTCAAAAGTCACTGTCGTCAATTGCCATCCATCCTCTTCTGTTCGTTATACAGATCTTCCCATACAACTTCGCATTTTATTTTAGAACCTTCTTCAATATGAGTTCTATGATCTCACTGGTTTCCAGATGATCGGTAGCAATGTAGGTTTGGAATTGTTCATCCTTGAAAGCTTCAACACACTTGGGCGCTTGTTGATACTGCCAGCCTCCATATTCATCTCCTCGTTTCGCCAAACGATGATATATCGTCTCTTCTGTAGCCGTTAGGCAAAAATGATGAATGTCCTGATCAATCTCTCTCAACCCGTTATAGATGTACTGAAAGTTTTCCTCTTTATAGATGGTCATGGGGATAATCAAGTGTTTGTTATATTTCTGTTTAACCTCTTTTGCTGTCTTTACGGTTAGTATTCTCCACAGCTCGATATCTTGAAAATCATCCGTCCGTTCATTCTCCTCTCTATAATTCTCCGGGAGAAGTTTCCTGAGCATATAACCAATTTCTTCAGGATCATAGATCATACTGTTGGAAATTAAAGGTTGAAGTGCTTTTGCTGCCGAAGTTTTCCCCGAACCAAACGCGCCGTTAATCATAATGATCATTGGATCAATCCACTCCTAATAAACAAATGGTTTCAATACACACCAAATTTTCCCTGTCCACATTTCATCCATTATAAATGTTTCCCTTCCACTTTTGTATTACAAAATGTCCAAAAACACGATGAAATCCCATTGGTTTTCCAATGGGATTTCATCTCTGTACATTTTTCAATTAACCCTGCGATAATTAGTTTATTTCCAAGTAATCAATGTACACGTCCCATGTCCCGTCATCTGCGGTTACAACCAGCTGAATCTCTTGGTTTCCTGTGCCATGAGTAACATTATTAAGCGTATACACCGCAGGGTTGTTTCCCCCGAAGTAAAAGGTTCCCTTGGTCTGTCCGCCAATCTTCAAATCCACTCTAGCCATATTGGCATTGTTTGACGCCCCACGAAGTGAAAAATTATGAGTACCCGTTGCAAAATACTGCGTGTATTTAACCAAATCATTGTTAGCATACAGCACTACTCCATTGAAAGGAGAGCTTATATTCCCGGTGTACTGACCACCTTTGGTCATATTCTCAGCTTCCACTTTTGTTGAAGTACCTGGAGGATTGGTGGTGCCTCCATCAGGCGCGACTGCCCGACCTGTCGCCGGTGAGATCATGCCGGAGCAAAGGCCACGATTCTTCAGATTTTGTGCAATCTGCGGAATGGCCTGAAGTGTTGTCTGGTACTGATCATGCATTAGAATGACATCACCACTTTTCATGGTGTTCACAGCCGCTACAATCTGGTTTGCACTGGCGCCATTCCAGTCTTGGGAATCTACGTTCCACAGCACTTCAGTCAGCCCGTTCTGGCTCACAACAGATTTCAAGGTCGCATTTGTCGCACCGTAAGGAGGTCTGAACAATTTAGGTGAACTTCCAGTAATGGACTGAATCGTTTGCTGTGTCCGTGTAATCTCTGACGACATCTGAGAACTGTTTAACGTAGTCATATTCGGATGTGTATAGGAATGATTGCCGATCCACATGCCAGCTGCCACCTGTGCAGTAACCAGAGATTGATTGTTTTGCGCATTTTGTCCAACATTGAACATCGTCGCCCGTAAACCAGCCTGCTTCAATGCGTTAAGCATGTTTGTTGTATTTCCAGATGGGCCATCATCAAACGTCAAGCCTACATAACCATTTGGACAGGCTGCGTCCGCAGCACGAGCATCAGGCACTGCAGGAATGGAGAACAATGTACTGAAGAGTGCGAAAGATATTACCGCTTTTGCCAGCTTTCCTTTGAACATAATATTACCTCCTCATATTTATTCACAGCATAATACCTTACTACACTCCCTCTCTTTATCAACGTTCAACCCTCGAAAAAAAGCGCTTTCAATTAAAGATAAACCACGGCCTCCTTTCTCATAGATAAGACTTTAGTTCAAGGTGAGTTTAGTATAAACGATAAGGTGATTTAAAGTAAATTCTATTTTATCCAAAATGTTCTATTTTTCTACGTACTCTAAAATCTCCGATTGTACATCTCCCGTTTAGCACTCTCCTGTGTAAAAATGTCCTCCGGGGGGACCATTCGCTTCGGAAGTGTACGTCCTGCGATAATTTCTTTGGTAGCCTGCATAAGCTGAGGACCAAGCAGTGGGTTACATTCCACGACGGCGTTGATTTTCCCACTCGCCAGAATTTCAAGTGCTTTGCGGGAGCCGTCCACCGAGACAATGATGATGTCCTCTCCCGGCTTCAGCCCAGCTTCTTCGATCGCTTGAATGGCGCCAAAAGCCATTTCGTCATTATGGGCAAAAAGAACCTGCGGCCTTTCTTCTTCCGGAACCTGAAGGAAACCTTTCATAACTTGTTTCCCATTGGCCTCCGTAAAATCGGCAGGAGCACTTTGTGAAAAGATAATGTCTGTTCTGGTGTCGAAAATGCTTCTAAATCCCTCGCCACGCTGGATGGAAGGCGTAGAACCACTCGTGCCTTGCAGTTCGGCAATTCGTTTCGTACCCGGATGATTTCGCATCCGATCCTGAATGTACTTCCCCGCCTTCACACCTTCCTCATAAAAGTCAGATCCAATCGTTGTCACAAAAAGTGAAGTGTCTTGGACATCGACTGACCGGTCTACGATGATCACGGGTATGCCTGCATCCTTGGCCTCCTGAAGAATACTCTCCCAGCCCGATTCCACGACAGGTGCAATGGCAATGACGTCGACCTTTTGCCTGATGAACGACCGAACAGCCTCGAACTGTTTCGTCTGAGACTGTTCTGCATTTTTTATCACAAGGGAAATTCCCGATTCAGCCGCAGCAGTACGAATAGACATAGAGTTGGCCAGACGCCAGGCACTCTCTCTCCCCAGTTGTGAAAAACCCAAGACAATTGGTTTCGTAGAGGTATCCCTTGCTACCGCTGATTCCATCCATTCATCAACAGATGGGAGAGTTTCCAAGTTGTTAGACGAGATGGGAGGAGGCACAGATTCAGACTCAGGTGTTGTACAGCCGACAAGCAGCAGCAGTATGAACAAGCACAACCCGTTCACATGTCTTCTCATTCACGCATCCCCCATCTCCATGTTAGTTTCCGCAGCCACCGATGCAGGGCACATATGGTCATTTCATTGTTCGGTATTTGCGTCCAATATCATATCATTTCATTCGATCCACTTAATGCAGTGATTTCGAGGATACTCGCCGCCCGCTAAGCAGCCGTTGGAACAAAATAAAAACAAACAGCATTAGGCCAATCACAATCTTGGTCCACCACGAGCTGAGCGTGCCTTCGAAGCTAATTATAGTTTGGATAGCTCCCTGGATCAATACACCAATAAAGGTTCCCGCCACGTACCCCACACCACCTGTTAACAAGGTACCTCCGATGACAACAGCCGCGATGGTATCGAGTTCAAGACCCATGGCGTGTAATCCATAACCCGATAACATATAGAAGGTGAAGACGACACCGGCAAGCGCGGAGCACAAACCGCTGAACGTGTACACCAGGATTTTGGTACGTGCAACCGGCAATCCCATGAGCAGCGCAGATTGTTCACTTCCACCAAGGGCATAAACGTTGCGCCCGAACCGGGTATAATGTGCCAGGTAGATCGCAAGCAGTAGAATGATCAGAGCAATAATCACATTAATGGAGACAAAGCTGCCCCCTGGCAGGGAAATTTTCGCCTGTGCTACCTGTGTATAAAATGGATTCGTAATCGTAATGGTGTCGAGACTGATGACATAACACAGCCCCCGCGCCAAAAACATGCCGGCCAGCGTCACAATGAAGGGCTGAATTTTAAAATAGTGGATGATCGCCCCCATAACTGTGCCAAACAATGCACCCATCACAAGCACCAACGGTATAACAATGGCAGGTGACCAGCCCTGCTTCTCCACCAGACTTGCGCTAATAATGGTTGTCAGCGCTATGACTGAACCAACCGACAAGTCGATTCCCCCCGATACAATGACAAAGGTCATGCCAATTGCCGTGATAATCAGAAATGCGTTATCAATGAGAAGATTAAGTAGCACCTGTGTGGAGAAGAATCCCGTGTACCTGAAAGACCCTATGGCAAACATCACGGCCAGCAAGCCGAAAGTGACAAAGGCCGGGAGATACTTACGATTAAGAAACATGGCGGTTAACCCCCTGTTCGGCTGGATATTTCCGTTTTTTCCAACGGATCACCATGGAATTGCGGAATGAATCAGATTGAATCAAACATACGGCTAATACAACAAAAGCTTTAACAACCAACGTAACTTCTGGCGGAACGCCAATCATATAGATCGTTGTTGTTAAGGTTTGAATAATCAACGCTCCAACGACGGTACCCATGAGATAGAAACGTCCTCCATTGAGCGAAGTACCCCCGATGACTACCGCAAGAATGGCATCGAGTTCATACCACAGACCCGCGTTATTTCCATCCGCACTGGATACATTCGAGCTTAGAATAAGCCCGGCAATACCGGCACACAGACCACAGAAGACATAAACTGTGAGAATAACCGTTTTGGAACGAATACCTGCCAGTCGGCTCGCGCTCGCGTTACTTCCGACCGATTCGATAAACAGTCCCAGTGCCGTTTTTCTCGTCAACAGAGTGGCCACAATCAGGACAGTTAATACGATGAAGATGGAAAAAGGCAATGCTGCAAGCGAACCGGCTCCGATATAGGCGTAGTTGGCATTGGATACCGTGATAATCTGTCCACTCGTAATCAATTGTGCAATCCCACGTCCGGCCACCATTAGAATAAGCGTCGCAATAATGGGCTGAATTCGGGCAACCGAAACAAGCGCCCCGTTCCATACACCCAAGATCAGGGAGAGACCTATCGATAATCCAAGCGCACCCAATACAAGCCCCAAGGAACTCTGGTCTACTCCTCTGCTGATGCTCATACAAGCCACGGCACCGGAGATCGCGACAATGGAGCCCACGGACAAATCGATGCCTCCGGTCGCGATGACCAGTGTCATGCCGATGGATACCAGAATCAAAGGCGCTCCAAAGTTGAGAATATCAATCAAGCTGCCATACAGATTTCCTTCACGCATGACAAGGGAGAAGAAATCCGGAGAGTACAGCAAATTAAAGATTAAAAGTAAACCAAGCATACATAACGGCCAAAACAAATGATGTTTACGCATCTTGCCCGCCATCTCTTTAACCTCCTGCCATTGCTTTCATAATTTGCTGCTGATGGATCTGTTCCCCGCTGAGTTCTTTCACTTTTTTACGGTCCCGAAGTACGGCAATCCGTTGGCTGACACGAATCACTTCTTCCAACTCAGAAGAAATGAACAGCACGGCCATGCCCTGCTTCGACAGAGAGAGCACCAGCTTCTGTATTTCAGTCTTTGCACCAATATCAATGCCACGCGTAGGTTCATCGAGAATCAACAGATCCGGGTTCATCAGCAGCCACCGGGCAAGCAACACCTTTTGCTGATTACCGCCGCTCAGATTTTTAATTAAATGCTCCGGATTTTTGGGATGGATATTTAACAGGTTGATGTACTTTTCGGCAATCTCATCCTGCTTCTTGCGTGAGATCGGTTTAGACCAGCCGCGTGTCGCCTGTAAAGCCAGAATAATGTTCTCCCGGATGGTCAAATCATCGATGATGCCTTCGGTTTTACGGTTCTCCGAGCAAAAGGCAATATTCTGATCAATCGCATGACGTGGCGATTTGACCATGCTTCCTGTATCCACAACAAGCAGCTTGCCATCGTCCGATCGATCTGCACCAAAGAAGAGGCGAGCGATCTCGGTCCGACCAGACCCCAATAATCCAGCCAAGCCCAGGACTTCTCCCTTACGGATATCCAGATCGAACGGCTCAATTGCGCCTTTCCGTCCAAGCCCCTTGGCGGTAATTAACAGTTCGCCCGACTCCGCCTGGGCAGCATCCGTTTCCTTCGGAAGCTCCTCTAACACTTCAAGCTCCTTGCCGATCATCTTGAGCACTAGTTCCATGCGTGGAAGTTCTGCGGCTATGTACTCTCCTTCCAATTCCCCATTACGGAGCACCGTTAGACGATCCGACATTTCGTATACCTGATCTAGAAAATGAGTAACAAAAAGAATGGCGAGACCTTCACTCTTTAATTTGTGCATAATTCGAAACAGTTGCTGAACTTCGTTTTTGTCCAAACTGGATGTAGGCTCATCCAGTATGAGCACTTTGGCTGAGATGCTGAGTGCTCTTGCAATCGCAATCAGTTGTTGAATCGCGACTGAGTAATTCTGTAAAGGTGCCTTAACATCGATGGACAGATGTAATCTGTCTCGCAGCAGGTTCTCCGCATCTTGGTTCATTTGCTTCCAATTGATTTTGCCAAATCGCATCGGCTCCCGCCCGATAAAAATATTCTCAGCAACTGTTAAGTTCGGGCAGAGATTAACCTCCTGGTAAACGGTACTGATTCCCGCCTTCTGTGCTTCGAGCGGACCGGAAATGGAAAGTTCGCGATGACCCATCGTTACCGTTCCCTCATCAATGGAATAAACGCCAGTCAGAACTTTAATAAGTGTCGACTTTCCCGCTCCGTTCTCACCCATCAAGGCATGAATCTCGCCCGGAAACAAACGAAAGCTGACGCTGGATAGCGCTTTAACGCCGGGAAATTGTTTGGTGATACCTGTCATTTGCAAAATGGGTGCTTGCTCGGCCATATAACCCTCTCCTTTGTTATGGAAAAAAGTCATTTAGCGACAGCCTGGTCGAAAAATGACTTTTCGGTGTTATACGAATCTGCGTTTAGTATTCGCGTGTTGGCAATGCTTCTTTGGCTTGCTCCGATGTGAACGTTGTCTCATCTGTCACGATTCGGGGTTCGATGTCTTTCCCGTCCACTACCGCTTGAACCGCTTCCATTAATTGAGGTCCTAACAACGGATTACATTCCACGATAAAGTTGATTTTGCCATCAGCAGCAGCCTGCATCCCATCTTTCACGGCATCAACCGAGATAATG
This sequence comes from Paenibacillus sp. CB74, assembly GCF_055687625.1. Taxonomy (NCBI): domain Bacteria; kingdom Bacillati; phylum Bacillota; class Bacilli; order Caryophanales; family Paenibacillaceae; genus Paenibacillus; species Paenibacillus sp. CB74. The sequence goes on from NZ_CM146009.1 coordinate 2,631,069, forward strand.
GTGATATCTACGCCTGGTTTCAGTCCTGCCGCTTCAATGGCCTGAATTGCACCAAGTGCCATATCGTCATTATGTGCGTAGAGAACATCGATTTTTTTATGTGCTTTGAGGAAAGCCTGCATGACTTCTTTGCCTTTGGCACGTGTAAAGTCTCCCGATTGTGAAGCGATCACTTTAAGCTTTGGATTGGAAGCAATCAATTCCATAAAGCCCTCTTGACGGTCATTCGCTGGTGCGGAGCCAGTTGTGCCCTGCAATTCTACGATATTGATCTCGTCTTGTGTGTCCTTATATTGGTCATTAAGCCACTGACCTGCTTTGCGTCCTTCTTCTACGAAGTCGGAGCCAATAAAGGTTTTGTAGAGGGTTTTATCCGGGGAATCCACAGCACGGTCCGTCAAAATTACGGGAATGCCTGCATCCTTCGCTTCCTTCAATACGGTATCCCAACCGGATTCCACAACAGGAGAAAAAGCTATCACCGTCACCTTCTGCTGGATGAAGGATCGCAAGGCTTTAATCTGATTTTCCTGCTTCTGCTGCGCATCCGAAAACTTCAAATCATAGCCTGCTTCTTTGGCTGACTCCTGAATCGACTTGGTATTCGCCGAACGCCAGCCACTCTCCGCACCAACCTGCGAAAAACCGAGCGTAATTGTTTTGGCGCTGGCAGGTGTACCCCCATTGCCATTTGTTGAAGTTTCATTATCGGAGCCTGCTCCTCCATTGGTACTGCTGCATGCCGTGCTGACCAGCATCATCATAGCCAATGTTATGGCAAGTCCCCACTTTTTTTTGGTTCGCATGTTGTGATCCTCCCTTTTTCATTTCACCTTGTGGTGTGATCACATTATAGAACGCTTTCATTTCAAGCTTATATGGAGTATCTTGTTTTTTTAATGTAATAATTTAGCAATTTAAAAAACGGAGATCCAAAATGTGTAATTTCTTTGTTTAATGGTGTAGTATTTAGCGATTCTCTTAAATATCTAAAAATCATGTTATACTAATGGTACATTTTCGATCCCTTCAGATGGAGTGGAATACGTTGAAACTCATTCAGTGGATTGCTTCAAGCCTAAGGCTTAAATTACTCAGCATGTTTATCATCCTCAGTTCAGTACCACTGATCGTGGTTGGATTGATTTCTTACCACAAATCCTATACGGTCGTATCCAATCATAACAAGGCCTCGACACAATTGGTCGCCGACCAGCTTGCCAGGAACATTGATATCTTGTTTGAGGATACGGAACGGTTGCTCGAACTGGGCAAGAATCCACAAGTGCTTCAATACCTTTATTCTCAATCGGAGTCCTACCCGGAAGCCAAAGCCATCCTTCAGACCTACAATCTATATCGGGAAACTTACAAGTATGACAAGGTACTTAATATCTCATTTGTGAATTTCTATGGAAAAGGCATAAGTGAACGAAAAGGCGTGTTCAAGCTGGAACGGAATCCGCTACGTAACCCGTACTTCAAGTATCTGATACAGTATCCGGATGCCATTCTACGCATCCCTCATTCTGCAACCCATGCCGAATATAACAGGCTGGATGGATTTGCTTACCCTAAACAGAATGCGCTTTCAATTATAACTACCGTCAAGGAACGAATCACGCATGAGGTCATCGGATTTATCTTAATTGATTTGAACGATTCGTTTATTGATGATTTTTTGACGAGCACCCCCATTAAGGATTCAGGTTTTTTCTACATCAGTGATCAACACGGAAATACTCTTTTCAGACCGGATGCCACCCCGGCATCCATAAGCATGATGGATCAGATCCGATCAATCCCCTTACATTTGCAACATGACAGCTTTATCCTGTCCGCAGGATCCAAGCCGCAATTCGTTGTATACAGCACCTCCAAACAGACCGGATGGAAAATGATCGGGGTAGCCCCTTATCAGGAAATCATTGCAGAGGCCAATAGCATTCGCCAATTGATCATCATCACGGTTTTGTTAAGTGCCTTCTTTGCAATATCATTATATTTTTTCCTGAATAATCGACTGATTCTTCCCATCCGGATTCTGATGAACAAGATGCGTAAAGCTGCAAACGGTTACTTGGAGGCCAAAGTCACACCACACGGCTCAGACGAAATTGCTGATCTGGGCAAAAGCTTCAATGTGATGCTGGATAAGCTCAAAACATTAATCGAAAAGAGTATTCGAGAGAATGAACAGGTGAAAATAGCTGAACTACGTACACTGCAAGCTCAGATCAACCCTCACTTTCTCTATAACACGTTAGAATCCATTCTATGGATGGCTGAAGCTGAGAAAAAAGAAAATGTAATCAAACTTGTGCAGGCCCTCTCGAAGTTCTTTCGTTTGAGTCTGAACAAAGGATTCGACTGGGTATCCATTCAAACCGAGCTTGAGCATGCGCGGAGTTACTTGGTCATTCAACAGATGAGGTATCACGATATTCTCACCTACGAGATCAGCGTTGACCGTGAGCTTCAGGATTATCCCATTCTGAAAATGACCTTGCAGCCCCTAGTTGAAAACGCGCTCTACCATGGGATCAAAAACAAACGTGGTCAAGGGCGTATATCCATCCACGGATATATTGAGGAAAATAGCATCATTCTCACCGTACAAGACAACGGAATCGGCATGTCTGCGGATCGATTGGCTCAATTACGTGAAGAGCTGGAGAAACCTGCAGGTTCTCGTTCCCCCCAAGATGACGAGCAGGAAGGCGGATTCGGTCTGCTCAATGTACATCACCGGATTCGGCTCTATTTCGGACCATCTTATGGCGTTGAAATGGACAGTACGTATATGGAAGGAAGCACATTTATGATTCGTATCCCCAAAAGCAAGGAGGTTAACCGTTGAAAAAGGTCATGATTGTGGATGACGAAATTGGGATTCGGGAGAATATACGGAGCTGCATTGATTGGGAAAAGGAAGGTTTTCGCTATTGCGGGGATGCACCCGACGGCGAGCTTGCATTACCTTTAATTCATGAATGGGCACCGGATATTCTGATTACGGATATTAAAATGCCATTTATGAACGGACTGGAACTGACCTCCATCGTTCGCAATCAGCAACCTGATATCAAAATCATTATCATGAGCGGTCATGATGAATTCAGCTATGCCCAGGAGGCCATCCGACTCGGTGTAACTGAGTACTGTCTAAAGCCCATTAGCGCAGCAGAGCTAATCCAGATGCTTCATAAGGTCAGCAAACAAATGGATGAAGAACAACAGCGCATGACAAGCCGAACGATCACCAAAGAAAAACTGCTAGCCGATCTGTGTGGGGGACTCATCGGTACAACCGATGCGATTGAATCAGCCAAACAACTCGCACTTCCTCTCTCAGCCAGGTATTACACCATTGTCATTATCGACGTTCGATTAACAGAGGATTCCCCGGATTCGGAATCCATGATGAAGAAGCTGATTCCCGTACTGGAGGAAACTCGTGATCCCCACGTAGAACTTCTTCCTTATATTCGAAGCCGGACGGAGATCGTGCTTCTGCTCAAGTATAATGACGCTGAGAACATATCCGCATATCTGGAGCAGCTTCGTGGGCGGGTTCGTATGGAGCTGGAGCATATGTTCAAATGTAATATTATTCTGGGTATTGGCAGTCAACAAGAGCGGCTGCAAGGCATTCATGTCTCGTATCTGGAAGCGGAGGAGGATAAATATATTACCCGGCTTACCCTTCAGAACAGAGCTACTCTAACTGAAATTAACCTGGATGAGCAAACGACTCTATTTCTCGACAGGAATTCGTTTCTTGAATTTCTCAAAATCGGTAGCCCCAATCTGCGTGGCCCTTTTGTGCAGGAGTTTGCCGCTCCATTACAGTCCTTCGACTGGAAGTCCTCATCGTATGGCTTCTATCTGTTGAATGATCTTACGCTCGAGTCGTTTCGGCTTGCGAATCAGCTGTTCCGCATGAGTGACCATTCGGATGAGAACATCACTTCCCTGCAGCAGACGATCCGGAAAATTACGTGCTGGGAGGATTGCACCCAATATCTATGTTCCCTGCTTAACCTGTTATGGCAGAGAAGGGCAGCCTGCTCCGGAAAATACAGTGATGTCATCGATCAGGTAAAAGCCTATGTATCCCGGGAATACAGTAACGAACAAGTCTCGCTGAAGATGATCTCTGCACACGTCAGAATCAGTCCAAGTCATCTAAGCAAGATTTTCAGTCAGGAAACGGGTCAAACGATAACGGAGTATCTAACCCGGATTCGAATCGGTAAAGCCAAAGAGCTGCTGAAAACGACCAGCAACAAAACCTTTGAGATTGCTTACAAAGTCGGTTACAACGATTCTCACTATTTTTCTAATATATTCAAGAAAACAACAGGTTTTACACCAAGAGAATACCGAACGCAAGGGACCGAGGAATCGCAGGCCAGACCATCAGATATGAGAAAAGAGCCGATGTATGAGTAAAATTAAATTTGCACTTTTACTTACACTCATACTGCTGTTCCCGATGATCATTTCATCCGGTTCGGCACACATTCGCCCACAGCAAATGGCCGCATCACTTCCTGCAACTTCACCTGTCGAGAAATCTGCCGCGAGTAAAACTTTCGGTATTATTTATCCAATGACCTATCCAACCTATGAGATGATCACGAAGGATGCAACGGAGTATGCAGGCAAACACAATATCACATTAATTGTAAACGCACCTGATGAAGCCAATACTGAACAACAGATCCGTATCATGGAGAATATGATCAAACAGCATGTGGACGGAATAGCTATATCTCCTGTGGATGCTGCTGCACTTACACCCGTAATTGATGCGGCTCAAGCTGCCGGTATTCCTGTCATTACATTCGAGTCAGATGTCCCATCCAGTCATCGAATCGCTTATGTGGGCGCTGATAACTATCGCACTGGCCAGCAGTTCGCGATGACGACTACAGACCTTCTGTATAATCAAGGCATGATTCTTGTCGAGAATGGTTTGGAGGAGATGCAAGGTTTGCAGCAGCGACTTAATGGATTCATCGACTACATCCGCAGTGAAACAGACATCGAAATCTTGGAGGTTCGCTATCATCAAGGGAATGAAGATCGCGCCATGTCCGATATGGAGAACATGATTCAAGCTCACCCTCACTTCAATGCGATTATCGGACTCGATTTTGTTTCCGTCTCTGCCTCTACCCTGATCTGGAAAGCGAAAGGCCTTAACCGGCATTTGATCGCGTTCGGAGACAGCCCGACCAGTGAAAACGGGTTGCTCAACGGTCAATTGTCTGCCGTTATTTCACAGAATGAGGGAGTCTGGGGTGCCAAAATGATGGAGACCTTGTTACTCGCAAGCGACGGTTTGCCCGTGCAGGAATTTATTGATACGGGGATCATTGTAATCAATCAGGAAGGAAGTAAATAATTAAGGGGATGTCTGCCTGTCATTCAGATGACAAGCGAACATCCCCCATTTAAATTTTCGTACACGTAGTTATTACATCCGTTCATCAAGTGTTCCTCAAGAAAGATGACCTCTGTCTGAGAGTTGTTCATATCTACCTATTACGCTTAAGCTTCATAATGACCCGATCGAGGATAAACCCCGCTCCTCCCCAAAAAATCAAATGGAATAAGTATATTAATGGCCTGAAAAATGAAGTCGTCTCTGGATTTGTATTTATTTTGGTCAACCAGTCATTCAGCAACGGATTTATAGGATTCGTTAGATAAATCAGAATATTCTTATCATCGTTCCCTGATAGATTAATGAAACATACGGTTAGCGAGAAAATAACAAACCAAAAAGTTAACTTTTTCAGTATGTTCAGCATGACGGGTGGGTAAACCTCCTCTCAAGAACGATGAGTCCTTTTGAGAAGCTATTTCTTCCATTCGTCCTCTAATATGCTCATCTCGATCAGATTCCAGAAGGTATCTTCATGTCTTCTCGCATCACGAATAAGTCCTTCTCGTACAAAGCCCGCTTTTTCATAACATCGGATGGCTGAGACATTATAATCAAATACACCCAGACTGATCCGGTGTAACTTCTCCTCTTCAAATCCAATTCGAAGTGCCTCATCGATCATTTGCTTTCCATAGCCTTTACCCTGATAGGGCTTGCCAAGAAGCACCTTACCGATACGTCCTGAACGGTTATATCGATCGATACCGCCAAGAGCAATATGGCCCACAATCTCCTGAGTCGTTTCATCCATCACTTTATAAATGAACTTATTCGAAGTGTTCTTATCATTCGCACCATGCAAATAATCTGCTAGCTGTTCCTTGGAAAGTGGATAATTGAACTGCGGGCCAGCCCACTGGAGCAGAAACGCTTCATCTCCACTCCATTCGATTAGTTGATCAAAATCTTCCGGTTCAAAGTATTGGAATGTAATCATGTTGATCTGCCCTTTCTTTTTTTATGTCATATCATAACTTATTTCAGTTCTCTTGTGTCATCCTAATGATGAGTTTCATCAAACTCTTTGTTTCTTGCATTCATTTCACGTATGGAGTTCTGAACCCAATTCATTCTAGCTACTATACAGATAACTCCACCCAAAATGCATATCGCACCTATCCAATAATTCAGTTCAAAATTCACTTGATAATCACTCGGAGTATAACTACCCGCTGCTGCTGACTGGAATGCTGCATACCCTAGCTTCGGAATTACCTCTTCAATAATTTTCGAGATTGTAATAATCACAATGCCTAACATGATAAAGAGTAATGAGAAAATACTCTGTAAATGCTTCAAAGACAAGCTACCTCCTCTACAATCCGAATCGCATGTATTTTGGCACTACCTGCATCTTAGAAGACGAACAACTTCGCCACCAATCAGACCTTCACTTACTCGGTGGAAACCAAATGATTCATACAGCTTTCCGGCAATATCATTTTCCGGCCTGTGTCCAATCATGATGCGTTTGCATTTCAGCGATTCTTGCATTAGATCAATCAACTTCCTAAGGGCTTCTCTTCCATAACCTCTGCCCTGATATTTGGTATCTATCATTAGAGCAAGAAGCCAATAGTTATCCTCATGATCCGGCCGATCTGAGTACACCGCAAATCCAACTAATTCCGAATCAAAATAGATGGCCATGGGTTGAAAGTCTTCAACTACCTTGGATTCAGCAATCCAATATACAACCGGCGCGGGGAAACTTTTTTTCTGTTCTTCCGTTACATTCAGTTGGGTACATGGATACCAAATATCTACCGAGACACGTTTTAAATGAATCATAGTTTGAAATTCCTCCTCGTGAAAATTACACAGAGGAATCCCTCGGAACGCTTCCTTGATTCCTCTGTGCTAGACAAAAACACCTCTGGCAACTCCGTTTCTTCTACTCAGATTCGTATTGTTTCTCATATCACATCACTCCTTTCACATATTTAAGCGTTTAAACGAATTTTGCCGATTAAGCCTTGCCAAAGCTCGCTTGCAGTGTCCATTCTAATCTGCGCAGCCATTCCCTATGTACATCTGGATGAGCATTCTTGATTCGGTTCATAACCTGTATTACTTTTGATGTGGAATATGCCCGAATTAGATCGCTTGTTACTTCAATATTGGTACGTTCTGTATATGCACTTAAGAAGACTTCTGACAGCTCCTTAGCCATGTGAGGATAATGAAGATGCACAAACCATACCACCCATGCGATATCCAACAAAGGATTGCCCCATCCTGCCCACTCCCAGTCCAAAATGAACATTGAATCGTTGGATAACATCACATTATGCGGTCCGTAATCTCCGTGAATCAGAGTTTGCTCCCCATGTTCCGAAATGTCCAACACTTCTTTTACCATGCTTTTGATTCCAGAGGGTACAAACTCAAGATCCTCCACATCAATAGCGGATTTCGTTATGACTGGCAGCTCTGCTTCCCAATCAACTCGTTTGATGGAGTGCACATCTCTGGCGAGATATATACCAAGCTGCTCATAAATTCCCCTGCCCTGGTCACGTCCATTTTGATCCAGCAGCATCTGCGCGTTTATACCTGGAACGTAATCCATCATAACAAACTGCCTGTTTTCTTTTTCAAAGCAATCATGTATTCGAGGAGTCATACCAGAATGATTTAACAACGTTAACGCGTTTATTTCTGTCCGTGCATCGGCATTATCTACATGATAGATTTTAGCAATCATCTGCGGATCAGTTCCCTCAAGTAAAAGGGTCGTATTGGTATAACCACCGGTTAGTTTAACAATGTTCACATTTGGAAATCTGTTTAATAAGATGTCATGGTTCACTTCACATATTCCTTCTTTCTTATTCCTCGAAGTGCAGTCCTGTTTTATACAAACTCAAACCTAATCGTTGATCTCTGATAGTACAGGGGTATGTTTAATCAGTTCAGCGATTTCAAAAGATTTATTGGCAGCCAACGCCTCCCTCACAGCTTCAACCCCCTCTAACTTCCAGACCGAACAGACATATTTAGAAAACGCATACCCATTCAAAGCATATCCACTGTCCTGCAACCGTCTAAATAACTCCACACTTTTCTCTGCCTTTTCAATATCTGTCAAAATACATGCCAGATTGTTCATCGCAATGTGAATAGCTCTCTGTGAGTTATTGGGTGAATTCAATTGTGCCCAGCTACCTACAGCTTCTTCAGTTTTTATCTGATCTAATACTGACCAATCGATCTTGTTTATCAAATTCATCGTTTCATTCAGAAGCAGGTTTACTTCTCTATCTTCACTGGAATGATACAGATAGGCCAAACGTTGTTTGTTGTATGTAATTCGGGCAAAAAGAGTATTGGACCATGTCTCATCTTCTTGTATGAGCTTGTTCATATTTTCAAGCACACTGTCCATTTCACTGTACCTCTCCAAAACCCAAAGCGAACCACCCAAAGCCCGATGGCTCTCGAATCGAACACCTCGGTTGGTATCCAGCTTGGGTGCATGATCACAAGCATAATGGTACCAATCGATCCAATGATCAAAATAGTTTCCCAAGGACAATGATAACGCTTGTGTCGAATCCGAAACGATCCAGTGTAATTGCTCGGGGGCGAGGTTTTCTTTCCCCCATTCGAAGAATTCCCGGTGATTCGCAAAAAGCAGTTCCGACTTTCTTAACAATGCATAACCATCAGAAATATTCCAGTAGACCCAGCCTCGTTCATTGACAGACAACTTGCTGGATTGTTCATATTCTTTAAGCAAATCAATCATGCCTTGATGATCATCTTGAACTACAAACTCCTGGAAAGCTTGAACGATATTCATTCCCATCCTCCGTCTCTTAGGAAGCTTATTCTGTCATAGACAGTACTAGTGCACCGAGCAGGTAAACCTTATTTCGAACGTACACAGCTCTTACAGAGGCTTCGTGCCGCAAGCTGTAATGAAATTCATCATGGCATAGGCTTCCGGCGAATGATTTATCGCATCAGAGGCTTGTTGCAGTTGGGCAAACTCCTCCGAACTGATCACACCTTTTTCAGCAAAATGTACAAAACGATTAAGATTAAACTGCTGCTTAAACCCTTCTATGCCTAACAGATCACTATGTTGAAGCACAGAGTCAATGTCAACATCGATGTATCCGCTCTCAGAAAGGAGACGTGGCAGGCTTCTGCCAATTAAACGATTACCGCCGTGTTGTGCCACATAGTCCGAAATTTTCATTAATACCGTATGCAATGCAGGGACATCAGGATTCACTGCACCAAAAACACCATCATCTACATCAATAATGGCAAGGCGGCCGCCAGGCTTCAGTACACGATATATCTCTTGTGCGGCTTCGTTAGGATTGTTCAAATGAAGAAAGATCAGTCTTGCCACGACAAAATCAAAAGAGTCATCCGGCAGATCCATTCCGTATATAGACGATTCCACAAATTTTAACCGCATGGAAGGGATGTCTTTCAGCCGTTCTTTGGCTTGTGCTTGCAGTGAACGATCAATCTCAAGCGAGGTAAGCTCGCTGTCAGGCAGACTGTTCAATAGCTGCTCTGTAATGTACCCTGGTCCGCTCCCGACCTCCAATACACACATCCCGTTTTTCAAACCATACCATTCCAGATTGCGGAACTCTTTGCTCCACCCCATGACCGCCTGAACCCTTAACCGCTCCAACTCCTCTTGAAAACTTAACACCGCCGTTTGAATATTATATGTTGAACGCAAGTCACTCATATTTTATTCCTCCTGTTTGCAATGGAATGATAAAGATATATCCCTAGACACAAATATCCTTAGACCTTTTTCTTCCCTAGATAAAGAGCAACCTTATGTTGTTTTTCTATCGTTCCACCTGCAGCATCAATGGAGTGTTTGATACGTTCCAGAAGTAAACGCCGCACATCCTCAGCCGTGGGAACGAATTTCAGTATGTAGCGGTTTAAAGTTCGGAACATGAATCGTCCAAAAAAGGCCGATGCCACCTCGATCCTCTAACAGCTCCCAAGCCCGACGGTAACCGATTTCCGGTCTGATAAAATGAAAGGCGGTTCCCGACACGATTAAGGAATAGCGCTCTCCTTCGTCATCCCAGTCCTCAAAAGGAGTGTTGATCACTTGAATCGAGGGATAGGACTTGAATTTGTCTGCGGTGAACTGAGCCAGATTACTGCCTAATTCAATACACGTGATATTGGTATATTCCTTGCTCACCAATCCACTGGTCGCCTGTCCTGTTCCGCACCCAATCTCCAGAACGGGATCTTCTTTGTTAATCTGTAAATATGTAAAAATATCTTCAAACATTTCACTTGGATAGACGGGTCTATATCGATCATATTCTTGAACTACAAGATTAAATGTTTCCTTATTTTCCATGTCGTATCCTCCGATTTCTATTGTCATTCTCCCGATATACATTGACTAAACGATTCCCCTCTTTTTTCAGATGAAGAGATTTGGTTACAATACATATTGAATGCTACCATGTCCTGATATGAATTATGGACTGAGCGTCTTTGTTTTTCCCGGTTAATAGAGCCAATAATCCATCTGGTACCAGCTTGATGTCCTCTTTTCCTTCATTAAAATCGCCAATGGACTTCCACACGGCTCGGTAGGATTCCTTTCCTTCTATGCCTTGAAGCTCTATCTTACTGTACATGTCAGTGTTCTTGAATTTTGCTTCATAGATAAAATCAATTTCATGCCCCGTCTCTTCTACCTGAAAAATATTCTCGATTACAGCAATCAGCTGTGGAAGTTCAATCTCTTGATGCAACTCTTCTCTTATTTCTCGCATTAATGTGTACTGACTGTTTTCTCCGAATTCAACTGTACCACCCATAGGACGATAGAACGTGGTTGAACTTCCTGGGGATTGAAAAGCTTGCACAAGGATCTGATCCTCATTACATGTAAAAATGGCCAACGCGACCGTGCGAATATTCATTTTTTTCTCCTCTTATCGTGCATTTGCAGGCTGTAAAAAAAGCCCATGACAGAATTTAGCTTAATAACACATTTCTGCATGTATCAAACCTCATTATATCATGGGCGATATTGAGTGAAACCTCACTATTTATTTTTTCGCTGTTTACTCCACACCTCCCATAAAGGTCACAACTGATTTTCCTGGAATGGTAAGGATAAATGACTGCATCTCTTCTCCGGCTATAACCGTCTCCTGACAGGCTAAATCCAGTTCAGCACTGGTCACATAAGACTTCATTGTGGTAATTGGACCATTTAAGCCGAGTTCCTGAAGACTCACTTGAATGCACTTGTCATATTGACCATGGTTTACAAAAACAGCCGTTACCGTTTGCTCTTCCTCATGAATATAGGCAGAACCGAGTAGTCCGCTGTCGGCTTCCTCTCCAAGCCCGGTGAGTTCAATTCGCTTCGCTCCAGGCCGAATAAATCTGCTGTAGTTGCCGAGTACCCACAGCATTTTCGAGGTCAGAATATTTTGCTCATCGCCAGCTTCACTATAATCCGTATAGATCAGCCCATCCTTATAATCCACCTTGGAGACAGCCGTCCACCACTGCCAGGCCGCAGCATGAGCCTCAACTAGATCAAAATGAATTGTTCTCGCTACATGCAGAGCGGGTTCAATGCCTAAATCACGTCCAGGTCCGTAGTCTCCGAGTATGCAGTATTCAGTAACCCAATATTTGCTGTCTGGATCATAATGGTTCAGGTTGTGATGAAGCAGCTGCCTGAGTCTCACCAGACGATCATCTCCGGGATTACTGTAATCAGACCAATAGGAATGCGAAGCGATTTTATTGCCCACCGCTTCCTTCATCTGAGGATCGCCAATCAGGTCTTTTATGTATTCCCGGTACTTGCCCGTGCCGAGCTGATTAGCACCGCTGGAATAAGTTCCGCTGCCCGCAAACTGGCGATAATATTCATCATCCAGCAGTGAAGTGATCTCCACACCGTCCGGTGCGCTGATTCGCGTGTGCAGATCGCTCTGCTGTAGCTGACGATATAATTCGAGAATGACTTGTTTTAGATCATCGTTATTGTAGCGATTGCCCTCCTGCCAAGCCTGATTCCAGTCCCAGGTCGGCTCGTTGATCGGACTGATATAATTAAAAAGAAATCCTTTCTGCTCGAAATGCGTTAATACATCCATAAGATAGGCTGCAAATTTGCCTTCATACCCTGTTCTCAGGTTGGTCGAACCAACTCCAGGATCAGGCTGAGCATGACCATTCTTGGTCATCCATACCGGAGGACTGTTCACAAAAGCGATAAGTGTCTCCACTCCCCGATCACGAGCGGCCTCAAGAAACCACTGTTGACCTGATTGCTTGCTCCAATCATATTCACCGTCCTCCGACGTTTTGAAAGCTTCCGCTCGTCTCCACGGGTCGGGAATCCGATCTTGATCTGTTTCCGCCGAGCCTGCACCAATGTTGAAACGCCATGCAGATAATCCGATTCCTTGTTCTCTGGAAAATAAAAGATCGGCTACCCGGGCTTTGTTCTCTTCACTCCAATACTTCCCGAGCGGCTCCATCGACCACGCATCCGAAGCCCCGAAGTTGTCTATACCCTGATAACGTATCTCCCCGTCAATCGTTACCCTCTTATCCAGTTTCGTTTGTGTTTCTCTTGTATTGATCTGCATTCTTCTTCCCCTCTTCCTGACCTGTACAGCCAACTGTATTGCCAACAATACCAATAGCAGACTGCCCGTTTAGCCGGGCAGCCCCCACTTCCCCGTTATCCTACAAGACCAGAACGTTCCACACTCTCTACGAAATGACGCTGAACGAACAGATAAATAATAATTAGCGGTAGAATCGCCATCAGCACACTCGTGTTCATCATCATCGACATGAAAAACGGATCTTGCGTATATGAGGCAGCAGCCTGACCGCCACCCGTCAAATAGGTTGCAATGGTGAACCCGGACGATGACATCATCGACGACATCACCTTAGGTTCGTTCAGATACATATTTGTGAAAAATGAATCGTTCCACTGCCATACAAACGAAAAAAGCATGACGGTAACCATGGATGGGATCGCATTTGGCAGGATAATTCGGCCAAACGTTCTAAAGTATCCTGCTCCATCCACATAAGCTGCCTCTTCGATCTCCCGTGGAATGCCTCTGAAAAATTGGCGGAAAATGTACACATACAGTCCGGTCTTGACACCCATACCCAGGGCAGCCGAGATCAGGAACGGCCAGTACGTATTGATCAGATTGGCAGGACTGCCTCGAAACAGCTCAATCAGCCCCATCACATCAAAGTTTTTGAAATTCAGATACAGCGGGATCATAATCGTCTGTGTCGGTACCAGAATGGTAAAAATCACCGCAGCAAACAACAACCCGCTGCCTTTAAATCTGATTCGTGCAAACCCGTAGCCAGCCAGGACACAGGTTATTGTCTGCAGCAGCATCACCGCTGACGATAACCACAAGGTATTCATCAGCACGCTAGGGTAATTCATAGCTGTAAAGACTAGCTTGAAGTTCTCTAGCGTAAAGGTTCGCGGAATCCAGATCACCATCGGGTCGTACAAATCGGACATGCTTTTGAATGATATGGATATCTTCAATAAAATGGGATAGAGAATGACAAATGATATGCCAAAGATCAGAACAAACCGGACCAGAATCCATGCCCACTTTTTGATCGCTTCAAACCAGTACGCCGCGGAGCCCAAGCGCTGTAGCCATTCCTTTTTCACAGACGGCTGCCCTGTTGCGGTTTCTGTCTTCATGTCAGACCTCCTTTTCCTTTTTTCCAGCATTGCTAATTCTGATAAAAGACCTTGCGGGATACAATTGCGGTGGTTACCCACAGAATCAGTGCAATGACGGCAAAATAGATCCAGGACATCGCCGCACTGAGTCCAAAATTAAAGCTCTTGAAGGCCGTATCCACCACAAGTCGGCTCGTCTGATCACGGATAAAGCTGTCCACAATGGTATAGACCAGATTCGTGAGAATCAGAGGGCTTAGCATGGGAAATGTAATTTTCCAGAAGGCTTCATATCCCGTTGATCCTTCGATCTTGGCGGCTTCATACAATGAAGGTGAGATCGACTGCAAGCCAGCAAGGAAGATCAGAATCTGGACACCAGACTGGCTGACGATTTCGTATATCCGGCTTACTGCACCTGTCAAATATTCAACAAGAATCGGACTCATACCGGACTCCAGCAGCATAATGGTGAGATCCAGATTTTTCATGACGGATAGACCACCGCCAGTCATATCGTTTGCATTACGTACGACAGACTGCATCAGATCGCCGTTTTCGATGCTTGCAATAATGCCCGAAGCCAGAATCACGGGCAGAAAAAAGATTGCTCTTGCCAGCACCCTGCCATGGAACTTCTGATTCAGAATAACGGCAAAGAACAGGCTGAAAATGATGATTAACGGTGTATTTACCACGATATCCAGCACCGATTCCGTCAACATGCGTACATAGGATTCATGTGAGAATAATGCCTCACGGAAATTGCCCAGACCAATATACTCCAGACTGAAACCTTCATTAGACACCTGCAGATTGCTCAGACTGTAACGGAACGACGAGATCAGCGGCACCATGAACAGAAACAGGAAACCGAGGAACCAAGGCAGGATGAAGTACAAACCGTAATATCTGTTTTTTTGCTCCAATGATAATTTTTTGATTTTCATTCCGGTGTGTCACCTCCTACCTGGTAACTCTTCGCTGCCACACTTACACCGTTCACCTTCACAGCAGCATCGTTGTAATTCACAATGACCGTTTTTCCTTTTTCAAAAGTGGTCTGATAGACACCATTCCTCAGCTTTTCATGTTTAACAATGGATTGATTCTGCACGTCATGCAGCACCTCGTTCAGCTCGGCATACCGCTTAGCCGACTCCTGAATCCAGCGTCGATAATCGGCCGAATATAACTCGTCGAAGCCCGTCAGCTTGATCGCGGACGGATCAGCGTGGAACCACGTATAATACGGCGCTGAGCCGGTTTCAATCGCTCGCAGCATCTGCTTGAGAGAATCCTGATCCTCTGCCATATTCCATGCTTGGCCTGTGTATTGAATGTAGCCGTGATAGACCAGCTGGAAAAAGGGAACCGTCTCGTCCGTGATATTAAAGCCACTGCTGCTCATCGGTGTATCCACAATATGTCTGGCATAGGGACTTGCGTACACATTGCCTCCTTCCAGGAGAAGGGATACATCTGAGGAACCCTTCACCTGCTCAAGCTGCTGCACAACAACCTGCTTGGCTTGCTCACGGTTGATCACGTTGGCCCGGTTGTAATCGGAATTAAGCTGATCGCCCAAATCGCGAAGAGAAATGGCATTGAGCCCGAGCGGTGCATAGTCCTGCATAAATCCGTTTACAATGCCAGGTAAGGCCTCGGGAGTAATAACATAGCCCGGAGGAGACTCTTCATCCCGCATAAACGTGGACATGCGATACGGAAAAACTTGCGCAAGTTTGCCCGTAATTTGACGTGATGCGTACGATTTCTTGAAAGCGTCAGCCTCCGGGAACACCTCCAGAAACGATACATCCGGGTATAAACCAAAGCCATTTTCTTGCATGTACGCCTGAAGGCTTTGCAAACCCTTTGCACCTCCAAGTTTCTTGTCAACCTGGATGGATTTGGGCAGATCGTGATGCACCCCTCCGTTGAACCATCCGGTGTATTGCAGCTGAATATCCTGCACACCTAGATCTTGCATCTCTTTTACAATCTCCTGTGCCTCTTCAAATGTGGTCAGCGGCTCGTAGGCATTGTACGGGATCCCGAGAAAAAACTTTTTCTTGGGAATGCCACCGATCAGTTCCACGTAGAAAGGCAGTGTGGTATCATCCGCCAGACGTGTGAGTTTCTTTTGCCCGATGAGATAATCCCGATATTTGGAAGCCATTCCCGAATAACTCGCATCTTCGGAATCCAGGAAATCATAAACGACAGCTATTTCGTTGTGAAAAGGCTGCGCCTGAAACCGTTTGACTGTGCTGGAACGCCAGCCATTCGTAAGGGTAACTTCCTCCATACTGCTCAGCGCAAAGCTTGGATACACGGTGTTGTACTGATTCAATCTGCCGCTAATATCCGCCTCCACGGATGCAACAGCATCCCCTTTATCAATGACAGCGAGATATCCTTTGTCTCCGTAACTCATACCAAATACGGGCATTCTCGCCTTTTGCTCCTTCTGAATCTGTGTGAGCTGGTTGATGGCATGATCGCTTCCATACAGCGCTGTACTGTAAGGTGATGCATACGTCTTTTTGTTATTAAAATAAATCAAGGAACCCGACCCGTCAGGCACCAGGCTGTAGCCTTCTTCCTTAGGCCCGCTGGCTCCGAAAAAAGGCAGCAAGGACAAGGATTGAATTTTCATCGCTTCCGGATATTCAATGCCATTCTCTGGTATGGATACCCTCAAGTGTGCATCTTCGAGCCGATAGTGAACGGGAACAACTACATTGGCACTCCCGCTCTCTTCCTGCCCGTAAGCGGCTTTGTCGATCGCAATCTGAGCCTCATCGTAGCCGATGGATTCAAAAATCCGGGTGACCTTTGACAAGCCCACGCCCTTCAGAGAGGAGTCCCGTCTCTCAAAACGTTTGTTCTGCTCATCATGACGAAAGCGCTTCTCAATCTCCTTCTGGTCCTTCTCCTCCAGCTTAGCGAGAATCAATGTGTTAAAGCGCTCCTCGCTAATATATTTGGGGATCGCTTCGAGATCACTTTTGACTTCGCCAAGCGTATATACGATGTTGAGTCCTTGCTCTACTTTTTCAATCTCAAACTGACCACTCTGTACACTATGTGTAAAATTATCGTATTTCAGCGCATTGCCCGTATTATCGTAATACGTCAGCTCAAACTGCACATTCAACTGAGACTTGTTATACCCCGTCGCAATGGCGTCCTGCTCGCGATCCTGCGGATTGGAAAACCATATTGCCCCGTTCTGCTTATCCTTGACTGCAATTTCAGTCGTCTCCGGGTGCAAATACAGAATCATCTGCTCGTTCTCAGCAACCATTTCCATGCCCTCAGGGACCGTCATCTCGCTAGGGTTGGACTTGTTCGCAGCCTTTGCATCTGGAGCATTTGGCGTAGCTGCCACGTCTGATGCGCTGCTCTTTGCCTGATCTGTACTTTCAGGTGTATCAGTTCCAGCACGTTGAGAATCTGCCGTTTGTTGCTGCTCTGAAGTGGTTTGTTGCTCCGAAGTCGCTGGTCTTTCGCCCTCCGCGTAATTCACACTTTGTGTGATTAACAGACTGCTTATGAGCATGACCGCTACGATAGCGGTACGTCTTCTTTTCATCTCCGGCACCTCCTTCCTCTTCTATTCGCGCAGCGTGATCTCTTGATAGAGGGTGTAGCCAAAACTGATGATCTGCTGGATCAAGCTAAAGAAAAGCAGGCCCAGAAATATAACGACGCCCATCACGACGAGTGTGAGCAGCATCGTACTAATGGTTTTGAACACAGAGTATTGATGTACCGTCTTCGTTCCGATAAACAGCAGCCACACAAACCAGAGCATACCGAACGAATCCAGCAAATAATAAAAGGAGGATTCACGCAGCGTAATGACATTACTCAGCAAAATATTCGGAATGTTGACCAGAATAAGCGGAAGCATCGCATATCCGGTCGCAATCAGAATATCTTTGAACTTGCCCTCCCCATCCATCAGCGTGGTCAGCGACCAATTGGCAATACACCAGAGCAAAAAAGGAAGCACGATATACTTGAACTCATTGATACTGTTCAGCGAAAGCGGATAATTGTCATTCACGACATACCCCGCGTACTGACGTTTTACAATCATCGTTACGGTGACTGCAAACAGTACCAGGAGTGCCACACGCAGCCTGCCTTTATTTTCATATTTCAAATCCCAGTATCCGTCAAAAGGGCGTACCGCGACATGCAGAGAATACCTGAGTTCCTTAATTAGCGACATCTCCGATCCTCCTCTCATTTTTTGCTCTAGTGATGCGGCGCCATGCGATTACTCCGATCAGCAATCCGATGGCTATTGTCATATACATGCCGAAATATTCTCGCATATATTCCCTGCGATACTTCGCGAGTGCCTTGGAGTAATACTCCCGATCATTACCGAGCTTCAGATACGTCATCGCTTCCTTGTATTTTCCTTCCCGCAGCATCGACTTGCCGATCCCAATATAGGCCATTTCATAGTTGGCATCCAGACGTAATACTTCCTCCCAGAGCTTAGCGGCTTCTGTATGTTTCCCCGAACTGTATAGACGGTTCGCCTCGTTCACCAGGCTTCCGAAGGTGGTAGCCTTGAACTCGGTGATCCGGCCCAGGTCACGATCCAGCACATAGATGGCATCACCGTGGCTTTCAACCGCCACCGGATTTTTGAACGTGCCTACCTGATTGCCCAGTTGACCAATGACATACAGCAAATTGCCGTCTTCGTTATACGTGAACACACGCCCACGCGTGGAGTCCAGTGCACGGTAGACCCCATTGCTCGACACTTTGATATCAATGAAAGAGGAACGATTCATGCTCAAGTCCCCAACCGGCGCAAATTCTCCGTTAACCCGGAGCACATCGATTCCGGATGGATTCAGCCTTTTGACCGCAGACGTTGTATTTTTATCCGCTGTTGTTGTGTAGATAAAACCGCCATCATCCACATCGGCGTTGTTGAATTCCAGCGGAATAAAACGAATCATTTTCTCCCGTTGCTCCTTGGTGGATACCGTTTTCCAGAATAGATCGACCGGATCAAACTGCACACGGTTTGTACCCATGAATCCGGTAAAACGCCCGTCACTATCAAACTCAATCAAGCCTTCGTAGACACCCCGGCCAACCACATAGATTCGCCCGGCTTTGTCCACAATGACTTTTCGCGGGAAATATTCAAACGTCTCGCTGAGCACATCCGATTCCGGTGCACCGATGGCACGCACAAATGTACCGTCCTGATTCAGCTCCACAATTCGTTTGTTTTCGGTATCCGCTACGTAGATTTGGCCCGCCTCCGTAACAAAAAGCCCTTCTGGATTCAGGAAGCTATCCTGTTTGCCTCCATGCTCGAACTGCTGAATGACTCGTACCGTCTCCCATTTATCGTTTAACACAACGATTCGCGCATTTCCTGAATCCAGCACGTAGAGCAGGCCATCCTTCGCAGCATATATATCCAGGGGAGACTGCCACGTCCCAGTTCCGGCCTCCTCACCTGTAATGACTCTGGAAGGGAGAAAAGCAATCGGTGACTTTACTGCATTCCCCCAGTAGTTATAGGTATATCCCTCATACGGTGCCGCATGAGCCTGGTTAGTTCCGAGTCCGGCAATCAGCAGGGAAGCTGCCAGAACGATCAGCCATGATTTCACTCTCATCTCTAACACCCTCTCCCTTAATCCTTCATGCCGGATGATGCCATCGTTTGAATGACATTGCTCTGTGACAATACAAATGTAACAATCGGCACCGTCATCATGATGACAGCTACAGCAGCCCCTACTCCTGCTCGGGCAATTCCGCCTTGCACAATCTGTCCCATGGCGTAATGCATCGTTTTAAGCTGTTCACTGTAGATAAAGCTTCCACCGTCCGTACCCCACAACATCTGCATCATCAGAATGAGCAGTGTAAGCCAGGCCGGTTTGACGAGCGGCATAACCACCTGGAAGAAAATCCGATACTCGCTTGCGCCATCCATTTTTGCCGCCTCCAGCAGCGCATCCGGAATCTGCTCCATAAACTGTTTCATCAGATACAAGCCAAGCGGATAAGCAAAGGCCGGAATAATGATCGCTTGGTAAGAGTCGAGCCATCCGAGAGTTGACATAATCATATAGTTCGGGATCGCTGTTACATGTGGCGAGAACATCAGCGACAGCACAATAACGGTGAACAAAACTTTATGACCGCGAAACTTGTGTTTCGCCAGCGGATATGCCGCTGCCGAAGCCAGGATTATATGGCCAAACGTACCCGCTGCTGTAATAAATACGGTGTTGAAAATGTATCTCGAAAAGGGAACCCATGAATTTTTCATGACCTGAAACAGATCGGAGAAGTTTTCAAACGTCGGGTTCCGTACAAACAAGGTTGGCGGGAAAATGAACAGTTCATCCAACGGTTTAAAGGCATTATTGATGACATAGATGAGCGGAACCGCCATAAATGCGCCAAATCCGCCAAGCAACAGGAACAGCAGAATATCGACCTGCCAGGATCGATTGATTTTTCGTTTCATAAGCAGGGCTATCTTCATCGGCTATTCCCCCACTCTCTTCAAAAGCTTTTGAACAAGCAGGTTGGAGCCCAGCATCAGACCAAACAGCACCGTTGCGATGGCCGATGCATAACCCATTTCAAAACGAATCGTTCCGTAATCCATTAAGTGCGTAACAATCGTATGTGCCCCATACTGCACACTCGGGAAACCGGCGAGTGCAGTGGCCACTTCGGCAACCGCCAGAGATGCAGTAATCTGAATAACGGCGCCAAACATAAGCTGAGGGCGCATCGAAGGAAGCGTAATATACCACAGCTCCTGCCAGCGATTCTGCACCCCATCGATGGCTCCCGCTTCATATAACGTACGATCCACCGTTTGCAGACCGGCAATAAATGCAAGGAAGCTCGTTCCCAGACTAAGCCATAGCTGCACAAGTATGATAATGGCAAGCATATATTTCGGATCCTGAAGCCACAGGATCGGCTCATACAGAATGCCCGTTTTCATTAGAAAACCGTTCATAATGCCGTAGGAGTCCCCGGAGAAAATAATCTGCCAAATAAAAAACACATTGCCCGAAATCGAAGGCGCAAAAAATATTAGTGTCATAAACGCTCTTACCTTCGGATTCAGCTCATTGATGAGCCACGCAAATACAAAGCAGGCTATGTAGCTGATCGGGCCAGTAACCACTGAGAAAATAATCGTATTTTTGAGACCTATCAAGAACACATCATCATTCCAGAGCAGCTTGGAATAGTTCTCCCAGCCGACCCATTGCGGAAACTCCAGCATGTTGAAGTTGGTAAAACTGAAAAAGATCGAAATGATGACTGGAAACACGGTGAATAGCAGAAATAACAGCATATATGGCGATAAAAGAATATAAAGATGTTTATCCCGCTTCATATCTCTGACAAAGAGTTCCCATCTTCCCGGCATGCCGGCAGGCGTGCGCTTGGGCTGAGAACCGGGTTTGGTCACGATGTTTACCTTCTGCAAAAGAGTCCCTCCCTAGCGCATTCCGTCCAATTTAAACTCTTTTCGTTTTTGCTGAATTTCGTAATTAATTTCCTGAACGTAATCATATAAAGCATCGGTTGAGTTCGTACCGTTATTGACGACCTCACGTAATGCGTTATCCAGATGGCGACCTGTAAAGTAACCTCCGGGAACCTCAGGTACCCCTTGTACCCACTCCCACTGTTCTTCCAGACTGCGATAATCACGGATCGGCCAAGGCAGCTCCTGTAAAGCTTCGATGTTCGCCGTTGGATAGCGCGCAGCAGCACCCATCAGACCTTCCATTTCCCGTCCAAAGCGAACCTGGGCATCCTTGCTTACCCACCACTTCATGAATTCCCATGCCGCATCTTTATGTTTCGACTGCTTGAGCATCACCGTCGCCGTACCACCGCTTGCCACATCACGTTTGATGCTTCCATCGGGCTGCTTGAGGCCTGGAACCGGGATGAATTCCCACAGACCTTTAATCTCTGGCGCAGATACAGACAAGTAGTTATAGAAGGTATAGTCCATGATGCCCACAGGCATTTCCCCCGTTCTGAAGCGCATGGGAAAATCAAAGGTCAGTGGCAGCTTGTAACTGGTATAGAAATCCGTCCATTCCTTGAACGCCTCCAGTCCAGTCTCCGTATCCATACCACTTCTGGCACCCTTGTCTAAGTAGAAGGAGCCGCCCATCTGATACAGCAGCATGGCATACGCCCGATTAACTTCCAACACGGGTACGCCAGTTGTCTGAGCCAACGGCAGCGCCATCTCCATGTTGTGCTTCTGCAGCACCGGGATCATGGCATACACGTCATCCCACGTCTGCGGCGGCTCCAGATCAAGCTGCTCCAGAATATCTTTACGATAAAACAACATGTTAAAAATCTGCTGTTCCGGAAGCGCGAATACCTGGTCTTCAAACTGATATGGAACCATTGCACTGTCCCTGAACTGCTTGATTAACTCGTTATAGCCTGGATATGTGGACAAATCCTCCGCCGCGTGTCGCATCCCGAAGTTCACCGGCACATCATTGCCAACCTGCATGGCTACATCCGGACCTTCTCCTGCAAGCGAGGCACGAAGCAACACGTCTGCATTAACCAGCTTGAGATTAACGCTAATGCCTGTCAGCGGTGTAAACGTATCATCAATCATCGCTTTCAGTACCTGTGCCTGGTCGCGGCCCGTTCCAATCCAGACGGTCACCGACTTGTCTTCATCGGCGGTGCTGCCAATGGTGTCATAATCTTCGAAAAAGGAATGAAGGAAGGATGACACCTCATGTCCTGTTTTACTGAACACAGACCCATTCGCTTTGGGCAGTTTCTCACCAGGTGAGGCAAGCAGTAGATAGTCAATCTCAAGCGGCTGCTCACGCACTTCAAGAAGCCAGGAGCCGACGCTGCCGACATTGATTTTGAATTGACCAAGCCGCTTCTGAACGGTTTCGGGTTTATCGGCCAGATCAGCAAGCTGATAGGCGGTTTTATTTAAAATGGCTGTTTTGTCGCTTTTCTCCCCTGTCAAACGAATTAACTCTTCAGAGACTGCAGTTAAAATATCACTCTGTTCCCGAAACACATCCACCATATCCGGAATCTGTTTGTCTAATTGATAATCACGATACGGGTCCGGTACATTGCCCGTGATCATCAGAATTTTTCGATACATCGCATTGATCTCGAGCACACTGGCTTCAACCTGACGAATTAGCGGTGCGATGGCCCCGAGACTGACCTCAAGCTGCAGTTCGTGTTGTCCCTTCGTTAAATAAAACAAATAAGGCTCTTCTTCATTGCCCAGCACATTCATCTGCCAATCGGCGTCATAGAAAAATGGAATTTGCATCATTTCCTGGAAAGGAACCTTGTCATCAATCTGCAATGAGCGAGTTGAATATATGCCTCTCAGCAGTTCTTGTCGGCCCTTGATCGCTATCTTGTATAAACCGTCTTCTGGTACATCCATCTCCCATGCAATCCATTGTCCTGGCACCCGCCAGTTGTTTCCACCAATCGTGTTCATTCTGATTTTGGAAACATCATACGGCTCTGTCGATGTACTGGAGCGATCTGTGATGGGATATAGTGTCGGCGATGACTTATATGAAGCCTTCTCCCCTTGAACCTTGATCAAATGCCCGGTTGTTTCCTTGTATCCTTTAGTCTCATACTCCTGCTTGAGTTCTGCATAGGATGGCGGAGCTTCGTAATGATGCAGTTTGATGGTATCAATCACCACCGGCTCACGTGTAGAGACCAACTTGATGGAATGATTCCCCTCTGAAAAATAAAACTGATAAGGCTCTTCATAATAGCCTTCTTTATCTCTCAGGATCGACTCCTGCCACATTGGCTCTTCAACCTGGCGCGGACGTAGGTCATTGCCTCTGTTGTCCTGTTCGATTTCCGGTTTTTCGTTGACCCATACCCGGTGAAAGCTCATGTTACGAGCACTGCTGAACGGCAGCTTTCCATCAATCCACAATTCCCGTTCGATAGCAGAGCTTTTCCCTTGAATTGGGTAATAGCGTAATGACATATGATACATTCCTGATTCAGGAACATTCACTTTCCACTCCACCGATCCACTTTCCTCTGTCCTTATGAACTCGCCTACCTCGCCGCCAAGCTCCGTGATCATCTGCGG
The DNA here is from genome assembly GCF_055687625.1 of Paenibacillus sp. CB74. Lineage (NCBI taxonomy): Bacteria > Bacillati > Bacillota > Bacilli > Caryophanales > Paenibacillaceae > Paenibacillus > Paenibacillus sp. CB74. The sequence continues at coordinate 2,655,435 of NZ_CM146009.1, forward strand.
GTTCATGCCTTCGGCAGCTGAGTAATCAGCCCCATGGATGACAATGTCCCTCGCAGGCCGCTTCTCGTTCTGAAATTGCTTCAGATACGTATCATAGCTATCCTCAGCAGCAGATTCAGATATCGGCATGACACGACTCGGATCTGATGATCGACTTCCGGTCTTGGCATTGCCACTCGCACCGGAACTGGATATCGCATACACCACGACGAGCATTAGTGTGACGACAACGATCGTCACTCGGGATAATGTGAACTTCACCCAATGCCCCCCTTTAGATGACTTTCGTGAAAGCAATGAGGTGCGGCCCGTATATTGTGCTTCGACTAACCCCACTCGAAAACAATCATCAGGCCGCCCTATTGCTGTTTAACTACCAAGCGTTATTTTTTCTTTTCCTGCTCTCCACTTAACACTTTTTTCACCGCAGCCTCAGCTTTGGAGATCACTTGAGCAACACCCGTGGAAGGCGTAATCTCACCTTTAACAAACTTCTCAGTCACGCTATCCAGTTGATCCTTGATACCCAGACCACCGAAGCGTCCGCCAAACAAACGCTGCACTTTGCCATCATCGTTCATGGCATTGGCAATGGACGTTTCATCCGGCAAAATATTTTCTAGGGAGAGTCTGCGATTATCCTGCCAGTTATCGAAGTCCTGCAGATCTTCCCAAATCTTTACGATGACATCTGCATCCTTCACCCCTTTTGGAATGACATAAGCTGCGGTCTGACCAAAAGGTTCATGGTAAGACTGGGCTTGTGGACCTTTTGGCATATACACATAACCCCACTCATCCTTGAGCTTATCGAGAATGCGGCCTTCAATCTCCCACAGCCCGCCTGGATACATCGCAATCGTGCCCTCCCCAAAATATTTGGCGGGATCTTCCCAGTCGTTTCCTCCATTCGCTTTAACTACTTTATGCTCCGTGTACAAGCTGTGCAGAAAGTTAAGCGCTTCCATAGCTTCCGGTGAATTAAACGTGACTTTACCCGTCTGCTCATCATATAACTTGCCGCCATTACTCGCGATCAGCATCTCAGACAGCACATAATGCGCGCCAGCGAGGCCGTATTGATCCATTTTGCCATCACCATTGTTGTCTACGGTCAGCTTTTTTGCCGCGTCCAGCATCGAATTCCAGTTCCAGTTATCCTCATCCATCAATTGCTGAGGGTCCTTCAATCCAGCTTCCTTAAAAATCCGTTTGTTATAGAACATGCCGCTATCATTTGGCGAATACCAGCTCTCCAGGCCATAGATTTTGTCACCCCCAAAGCGCATCGAATCAATAACATCCTGCTCTACCCGTGTATCCTTGAGATATTCGTCCAGCGGTGTCAGAAACCCGCCATGCATGAGTCCCCAGATGAATCCATCCGGAATTCGGACAATCTCCGCAAAAGGCTCGTTAGCGAGCACGGAGGAAGACAGCTTTTCAGAAGTGGACCAGTATTCTGTGTTCAGATATTTGATCTTCACGTTATACTTTTCTTCCACCATTTTGATCCGTTCCCGCGCAAGCTCATCGGATTCCGAATCACCTTTTGGTGTCGCATCCCACCAGTGAGAGATTCGAATGACACGTCCGTTCAGGTTCGGGGCTGGCTCAACCTCCTCCACTTGTTCTTCCTTCGCTGGTGTTGTGCTCGTCTCGATTTCAGCTGGCTGAGCAACCGGCTCGGCTGGCTTCTCACTTGTACCCGTGCATGCAGACAAAAGAGTAATGAATGCGGCAAACAAAACAAACAACATGATTTTGCTGATCATCATTTTTTTCAACATGGGCTGCCTCCCTCAAGTAAATGATCCTGCTTTGCTTACGCCTTACTTGCTCTTCTCTCCCTTTAACACCTTCTGGATGCCAGCCTGTGCAGGTCCAATAATCTGTGCAACGCCTGTGGATGGTGTAACCTCACCTTTCACAAACTTTTCAGTTACACTGCCAAGAGCTTCCTTCACACCCAATCCCCCGGCACGTGCGCCATAAACCCGTTCAACCTCTCCGTTGTCATTCATGGCATTAGCAATAGAAGCTTCATCTGGCAAAATGTTCTCCAGCCATAGACGATGATTCTCCTGCCAGTTATCGAAGTCCTGAAGCTCCTCCCAAATTTTCACAATGACGTCTGCATCCTTAACACCTTTGGGGATTACAAAGCTCTCTGTGCTATTTACCGTATCGAGATAAGTAGATGCTTTGGGCCCTTTAGGCATGTATACATACCCCCAGTCATCCTTTAACTTGTCAAGAATGCGCCCTTCCACTTCCCATAAACCGCCAGGATACATCGCAATGTTGCCCTCTGAGAAATATTTGGACGGGTCCTCCCAGTCATTGCCTGCGTTAGCCTTCACGACTTTGTGATCGTTATACAGGCTGTACAGAAAGTTAAGCGCTTCCAAAGATTCGGGTGAGTCAAACGCTGCCTTCTGCGTTGCCTCATCGTACATCTTGCCGCCATTGCTTCCGATGAGCATTTCATGCAGCACATAATACGCACCTGACAGACCATACTGATCCATCTTGCCATCCCCGTTTTTGTCTACGGTCAGCTTCTTGGCCGCTTCAAGCATCGTATCCCAGTTCCAGTTATCCTCTTCCATTAGCTGTTGCGGGTCCTTCAATCCAGCTTCTTTAAACAAACGTTTGTTATAAAACATGCCGCTGTCATTCGGGGTATACCACCCTGTCAAACCAAATACGTTATCACTGCCAAACCGCATGGAATCAATGACATCCGGCTGGATTTTCGTATCCTTCAAATAGTCATCCAGCGGTGTCAGAAATCCGCCTTGCATCAACCCCCAGATATAGCCGTCAGGCACACGCACAATTTCAGCGAAAGGCTCATTCGCCATCACGGATGAAGATATTTTCTCCGACGTTGCCCCATAGTCTGTATTTAGATAAGAGATTTTGACGTTGTATTTCTTCTCTACATTTTGGATTCGTTCACGGGCACGTTCATCTGCCTCCGAGTCTCCTTTGGGGGCCGCATCCCACCAATTGGATATTCGAACAGCTCTGCCCTTCAGATCGATGGCCGGCTCCTGCTTCTCTTCAGCAGGCTCAGCTGCGACTTGCTTGTTTTCTTCTGCTGGCGACTTGTTAACAACCTCAGCTGGTGTACCCGCTCCACCGCTACAGCCAGCGATTACGGTTACCACCAAGGTAAGCATCACCAAAAAGGTAAACCGCTTCTGTCTCATAAACTTCATCTTACACACACTCCCCCTTAAAGTTAGATAAAGATGAATCGGGAACTTGAAAACCTGCAAGCACGCTTCAAATAGAAAGCGCTTACTAAGTTGTCTGAGTGATAATGAAACGGCTTTCATGAAACCCATTTCATTATAGTATTGGGAAAAGCCTATGGTCAATACTATTTATGTTATTATTTAGTTTAATTTGATTATTAAGGTTAATATAATTACAACTTAAAGATATTAAACCATTTATAGGAGGTTAATATTAAAACCCTATGCTATAAAATTGAATTTTATTGCATAGGGCTCCAGATGGGATATTAAATTCTATTTTTCGAAGGCTAAGCTTCTTAATTCCTATGCAGAAGTGGAAATTGCATCCTGTTCCTCCTAGATTAGCAATGACTCAACTTCATTAACCCAATCTCCTTCTTCGTCAGCCAGTAGAGTCTTCCAACCAAGTAGCTTAGCCGAATGTAAATTTTTCTCTTGATCATCTACAAATAGAACCTCTTCTCCAGCTGCCAGGAAGGTTTGGACCCGTTGGTATATCTCAATCTCAGGTTTGCATAAACCCACTTGATTAGAGATGGTTACACTTGTGGTGAATGAGCTTAAACGGCTAAGATTCGGCTCAATCCACTCCTTACAATGATTGCTAAGCAGATGGATATCGGCAAACTCACTCCATCGCTCAAGGTATTGAGCCGCTGGTAAAGGAACAATTGAGCTATACAAGATCTCCTTCGCTCGGCTTATTGATAATTCTGGATACATCTCCTTCAACGATTGCCAGAACTCTTCTTCTCGCATTATTCCTGTCCAGAGCTGTCGCTTGATTCCTGTAAAATGTACTTTCAGGGATTCTACGGATAGGTTGGTTTCCTGAATCATATCTCTCCAGCACGTCAATGACATATTACTTAACAAAACACCTGCGATATCTAGAACGATCTGTGGTCTGCCTCTCATTTTATCGACTCCCAAGTTCATCTAATACGACGTATGACAGACTTCAAGTTATTGAAAAGCATCATGGGAAAGGATAGCATGCACACCCTTCACGCCATTCACAATTTGAGTGATACGCAGGTCGATTACCGCGCTTCCAAGTGCAATCGCTTCCACTCGATCTAGTCCGTACAACTCACCCATCAGATTTAACATGCCGTCTAATGCTTGAACGGTAGCCTCATTCAGATCTTCATGAAAACCGAAGGTAATCCAGCCGGATGGCGTATGTGCACGAGGATTGGTCAGAGCTAGATTATCAATTACGTTGATGGTGATATCCACAAGTTCCATTGGACATTCAATCGCCTGACAGCTGACTTCACCATCTCCCTGGCGTGCATGACCATCACCAATCGCGAGATAACCTCCGTCTACGGGGATAGGTACGTATAATTTGCTTCCCTGCACCAGTTCCTTGCAGTCGATGTTCCCTCCACAATAACGAGGCGGCCAAGTCGTATGAATTCCTTTTGACTCTGGTGGCATGCCCACGACTCCCATGAACGGTGAGAGAGATACCGTGAAGGGTTTCCCATTTATTTCACAGGTTCCACTCATCGTGTGGCGATCAAGTGTCCAATTTAGCGACAGTTCTTCAACCTCTGTTAGATGTAATTTCTGGTTCTGCCAGTTCGGATATCCGCCGGCGGAAGTAAACCCGTATTGACCGGGTACAATCTCATTGAAAACAATCTCCAACGTCTGTCCTTTCTTGGCATCATCGATATAGATCGGACCGATTAAGGCATGCCCTCCATCTTTTTCACCTTGTCGATCAAAAGGTTTCATGCGTTCCGCATAACTCACACCCGTTCCCCAGCCCGCATCCAGTGTCTGAAACCGAATGGAATCCCCAGATTTCACGCTCAACATGGGAGTTACCTCATCGGTAAATGAACCGATTAGATTTCCCTGAGTTAATTCAATCTTATAAATGGTCATCATGTCCCTCCCTGGTTTGGGATACATATTATATTCAAAGCACGCCACATGCTATATTCCATGCCGCCCACCGCTTGCTAAATCCTTTACGCTTCAAGGCTGGCAACATACTTTTTCAACGGTTCCATATGATGCTGGTCATGCCATATAAAATCTTTAAGATATTGGGGAATATAAAATACGTTACCCTCTGCATCCAAATACGTCTGATGAAGCTGTTCCTCCGATAACCCTCGAATGTCATTCATAATTTTATAGCGGTACGTGATAGCCTTATTTACGATTTCAGATGTCTCTGTGCGTTTCCCGTACTCAATAGCTTTACGATTAAACTCATCAAAATCCAGATGTTTCAACATAACAGGCTGCCTCAGAGCAATCTTCTCAATCGCTTCCTTGTAAAAATATCGATCCCATAACATGATATGACTTACGATTGATTTTATCGTCCACTTCCCTTCTTCCAAGCTGGAATTCCAGATCTTTTCTTCAAGATTAGTCAACGTTCTGACAAAGAGCGTCCATTCTTCAAAAGTTTGAAGCAAAAGTTCAATCTCTTTGGTCATGATTACATTTCCCCCTTCTTCAAATAATCAAAAAGCTGGAACACCATGCTCATGAATGTCCAGCCTTGTAATAGCATCTTTACATATTTTTCAATGGTTCATGATGGGACTTGAACAACGCTGCAATAATTTTCTCTGCACATTCTTCCGGTGTGTTCATACTTGTATCAATGGAGTACCTGTAGTTAATGTTTTTGGCCATGATCTGATGCTGCTCATCCGATTGCTCTTCTCTGCGATCCCCACGTTCGATGTTCCGCTGACGGCAGATGTCGAGGGGGCAATATAACTCCACAATATCCAGTGGATAGCCTTCAAATATCTGTTTGACTTGTTCATAATGCGGCGCGAGCTCCGGTCTTTCCACAAGTATGCCATCGATCAGAACATGCTTGCCATGGTCTGAGAATACTTTTGCCGTATGATACATCATTACAATCGCTTCACTCAGATACTTCCAGTAATCCGTCTGAAGATGTTTATCACCGATCGTATTTTCAAAAAGATCATTAGCGACAACATAAAAAAACGGATCATCGTATGATTGCATCGCCTCTACAATTGAAGTTTTACCAGAGCTGGTTACACCGTTCAAAAATATAATTTTGCCTTTTTCCATGATAGTCATCTTCCTTTGCTTAAGTATAATTTTATAAATGTAATACAGCGTGTATTATGTGTGTTTCATTGATTTTTTGAGCAGCATGATCTGACCAATATGATAGGCATTATGAATACATAGATTCGATACAACTCCCCACCATGGCGCGTTAAAATAGGAAGGGATTTCACGTGTCAGTTTATGTTCTTCGCTATCTTCGAGTGCCCTGTTCCAATCACCAAAGACGGTTTTCAGTCTATGTAATGTCTTGCGCCACTCCGCATCGTTCAGGTTAGACGGATCTATGTCAAATGTATCCTCATTATTCACTGAATGCTGCCCGTCGACCTGTTTGGCAATATATCTCTCAAGCCACCTCTCATTCCAGAAAATAAGATGATTGACGATCGCCCAAATGGAATGCTCTCCCTCATTCTTTGAATAAGTGGCCTCCGCCGCATTGAGGTCTGTCAATATATCATGAAGCGGAATAAACCAGCTCTTGTCATGATAACAGGCGTTCATTTGGTCTATGAGAATAGCTTTGTAACTCATCACTTCACCTCATTCAGATTAAACTTTGAATCAGCAGTTGTGTAAGAACTATTTTCGTGAATTAAAGCATTTAATTGCATTCCATAGGCACATCCACCATCAATGCCTATTTTATCTTCACCAAACCAAACATCCGAAGTTTCATGAATGTCTATTGTCCTTGTATGTCCAAAGATGATCTTTTGGTGTAGATTTGTGAACGTATGATCAATAAATTTATCTTTGATATACATAAAATCATGCTCTGGTTGATTCCTCCATTCTATGTAATCAGGGTTTAATCCGGCATGAACGTAAATATGTGTCTCATCCTCATGGTATAGAGGTAATTCACTCAAAAAATTAATATGATGACCATAGTCCATTTTTATTGTCTCTCTGGCTAGTTCCAACATTTCATCAGAAATTGCGCCTTCAATATTACAATAGCTCTGAAGTGTTTGAAGCCCTCCATGTTCAATAAACTTGGCTTTAATTAATGAACTTCCCTCAATTATAAAATCAACGAATCGTTGATCGTGATTGCCTCTTAATGCGATCGCATGATGTTCTTTTACTAATTGGATAACCTCTTTGACCACTTCTTTACTATTAGGACCTCGATCCACATAGTCACCAAGCAAAATTAGTTGATCATATTTCGAATTGTAATTGATATCATGCAATAACTGATTAAATGGATCAATGCAGCCATGGATATCGCTAACCATTATCGTCCGATTCATAGAAACTCCTTTTAGAAAAACTTTAATATAAAATTTATCCGTTCATTGATTTCGCAATCTTCATCACAAGATCTTCTGACATATTTCTTCCATTGATTTCGTATTGTAATGCCTTCCCCTGCACATCCTCTTCGATCCATATCAATTGGGAAGTTTCGTTATTGACAATAAAAAATGCTTGGACGCCACGTATGGCTGCTTGTTTAACCGTAGCACCACCATGATCAGGCAATGCGATTCGGCTCTTTGTAGTCCCGAAAATATTAAGTGTATAACCACCGTATTCTTGATACGTGATGCTGATGCCCACAACCCTCTTATTGGGTTTCAAATCTCGTATCACTACATTGCTACCTGACCTGTTACTTTCCTCAACCATTTCTTCGATTTCTTGCGGAGTTAGATTATCAAACCCATAAAATACATGAATGGCATCGATATCAGAATCAAACGGAAATTTCGGCTGCCATGGAGAATAAAGTTTCTTCAATTGTTCCAACCCGTCTTCCCATGGAATGGCTGCATAATTGGTCTGTTGCGTGAATTGGTTCTCTGAAGCATCTGCGGTATAAATCGCCTTCCCCTCACCAGGCTTTAAGTCAATGACGATCCGGTCAATCGCACGATCTTTGCGTAAGGATTCAATTTGAATTTTTCCAAGCACATCTCCGCTTTTGTTTTTGATATCCATTGGTCTTTCACTCCTTTTCTTTCAAAATACTTTTCGATCTTCACACAATAGAAGCTAAGCCCTGCAGAAGATAAAGCGATCATGAGGACTCCAAATATGCAAATGGTCCGCAAGATATCCTCGTAACCATAACTTGTCGTTTATTCGTCTGAGATAAAAACCTTTTGGAAAATCTATATCCTCCGTAAGGGCTTCAGAGGCTATGGTAAGGGAGCCAGACGGAGCCTTTTTCTCCTCTGAAATGTTGGTAGAACCTATCTCGGGCTGATCCAAATATTGCAGTCTTAGATAAGGTCCTAACTCAACCGGACAAGATTCCAATCCAAGTTCATTTGCTATTCGAAATAACTGGAGAGTTGTAGCACCCTCCGAAAATCCAAGTTGTCTGACGGTCAACTCAACCGTTTGCAAGCTTTGCTTTACACTCGAAACTATAAATCTCTCATCATGTAACAACTGTTCTCCATATTTATTCAATAAAATAGAGTGTTGGTCCAGTTTCTGAATAAGCTGTGGCTTTGTTAAGCCGCCAACTTCTACTATTCTTATTTCAACTGAACAGTCAGGATATATTTTCTCGTCTTCAATCAACATTCGTATCCCCCAAATCCCTCGGTTAATGATAGCAGCTGACCAAAGTTCCTCATTAAAAATTCAATTCACAATCATGGTGTTCCCACACATCAAATAAGTTGCCGTCCAGATCTTCTAACACAAAAAACTTCCCATAGTGTCCCTCATCACTAATAGCCCCTACTTTCACATTCTCTGATGTTAGATAGTTATGTAAAGAACCGATGTCATCAGTGAAAAATGTAATGACCCATCTCTTTTTCTGATGCACTTCAAATGTCGCTCGTGTTTCATGATCGCTTTGGATCAAATCCAATATTGGGCGACTCCCCCGAAATAAACTCAAATATCCTTCACGTTGGTGGCGAATGTTAAATCCAAAATGTTTTACAAACCAAGCGGCTGATACATCAAGGTCTTTCACTGGTAACACGTTGTAGGCAATACCCAAAATCCTTCCATTTCCCATATGTCACCTCCACACTGAGATATGTATAAGACCCTACCACCCTTGCGATGTTATACAAGATTTAATTTGAGCAATATGATGCTGCCCGTGCCATACAAATCTTTGAATCGCGATATCCAGTGTAATTGTACCTAACACTTCTGTTCCGAGTTTTCGTCTAAACTGATCCCGATGTAAACCATACAGTAGAGCGAGAAATCGCTTGTGCAGTATCTCCATCAGCAAAATTGATTCTTCGATGGGCGTACTCCTGTAATCATGTAATGATGCCCATAAATCCTCTCGATACGAGCTTGCCATCGGTTCCTCTTCAGTTAATGCTCTCTTGAACCTGATATAAGCGTTCATGTCATTGTCCGCAAGGTGGTGCACAATCTGTGTGATTGTCCAACCGCCTTCACGATAAGGAGTACAGAGTTGATCATCATTGAGATGTTGTGTAATCTCTTTTAAGGTCTTCGTAATTCCGGGAATTTGACCTATGATGTGAATTCGGTCCTCATTAGAGAAGTTAAGACTTGGCTCAAAGTGTCCTATCGGAAAGCGTATATTTTCATCCAAAGTTGAGTACCTCCAATTTCCTACTACAGAACCAAATCATATCCAATATAACCCACAATGTTCCATTTGCGAAGTGTAAAAGCGAAAAAGAAGCAACCCTTATTATCAGGCTGCTTCTTCTATTGAACTTCTCTCATATCTGTACCCTTAACCATTTCACCTGATACGAAGAGTTCCAAACTCAGTTCAAATTCGATGGCATTTCAAGCTCTTTGATAAACTTATAGTCTGCTGTATAGGTACCTTTAGCGAGCACTTTTAAAAGTGTACCTTGATTGAGTCTGGTACTAGTGCTGAATACCACTCGTTTCATCTCACCACTTTCGGTGACCCCCTGCTCCTTATACTTATATCTGCCGTCATCATCTACAGGTTCAGCTTGGACCTTAACATATACATATTCCTCTTTCATCATTGGATTAAAACGATCAAATGGCTCACGCATGAAGAAATAGAGACCAGTAATCATAACAATAGCAACGAAACATGAAATAAGAATTCTTTTTTTCATCAATCTCTTCCTTTCTATAGAGCATGGATAACCATATTTTTATAATACCGAATCGTAACAATCATAAACACTAAATAGATGACGATATACGCTGCCATACTGAGGAGGATTGGGTTAAGCATGCTTGCAGCAATGAGTATAGTACCCACCTTCAAGGCAAAAGCAGCATGAGTTAGCCCAATGACCAGAGGGATCAAATAAACAAAGAGCTGTTTACGGATGATGCCTTTCATGATGTCGTCGATTTGAAAACCGAGTTGTCGCAATGTTCTGTACTGAGGTTTCTCTTGCTCGGCCTCGGTCATTTGTTTAAAGTACAAAATACTTCCTGTTGAAAGGATAAATACCAAACCTAAAAATCCAGCAATAAAAATGAGCAGCCCGAAGTTTTGACGTGATCCCTCGTATGTTGAATAAAAGTCCCTGAGTAACAGATCACTGTCTACGCTCGTTCGAAAGATATTCGACGCGATATCTGTTTTCTCCGTATCCAATACGTTAAACACCTCAAATGTCACTAATTCTTTGGACTCATTCTCCTGAATGCTGTCTCTCATTCGCGCGAAGGTATCTTCAGAGACAACTAATTGGTCGCCATGAAGGATGTAATTCATCACATTATTAAGCTCAGACTTGGAGACAGGTAGCAGATTGGTTTCATCATTTGATGCGTACTGTACTTCCCAGGGAGATGAAATCTCCATTCCTTCTAAAATGGCTCGCTTGCTATGATAGATGGCTTCACCGTCTTGGGGACGTTCCAGATCTAATCCAGCCTGTGCCATCTGCTCTGCTGAGAAAAGCAAAAATGGTCTGTTACGATGGCTCGGTTTTGAATTCTGATTCTGATCCACCCATGCGCCATCAAATCGAATGGCATGTACTTGATGAGACTCAAATTCAATCTGCGCATCTTCTAACTTATTTGTGATCACAGCGGCTTCCTCCGGCATATTTTCCATTGCAAAATCAAAAGGCATCGCCAATCTTACATCCTTTTCCATGGAATAATATAAGGAATAGGACAGGGAAATCATCGTAATGGTCATCGCTGACAAGATTGTGATTAACGTTAATGAATTGGCGTGACCTTTCATTCTGTGCATTAGAGATGCTACCGAAAGGCTATTCATTAAGCCCAGGTTCCCCTTCTGCCTTTTCCGATAGACATAGAATATCCAGCTTATGGTTGTATGGAAGACCAAATAGGTTCCAAGTATGGTACTGACGAGAACAATTAACATTATCAAAATTAGCGCATCTGCATTGTATCCAATAAAGGTGGACACATAATAACCAAACGCGATCAGAACTATTCCCGCTCCCCCTAAAATGGCTGACACACTGCTTGGACGTTTGACAAAACTTTCATTTTGATGATTAGCCTGAAACAATTGCAGCAATGTACTGCGATATACTGTCCATATATTTTGTAAGGTTGTAACCACCAGCAAGCAGGTAAATACAGCAATCGTTTGAATAAGAGCCTGGCCTGAGAATGTTAAGCCAAACTTGGCATCTAGCCCCAACAGGTTCATTAATAGCAAGAGAAAGAGTCGTGAGAGCATAGTTCCAACGAATGTTCCGATCAAGAGAGCTCCTAGGCCAAGTATAGTGTGCTCCAAGATGAGTACTCGAGCGACCCAAGCCTTGGACAAGCCAATGAACTGATACAATCCAATTTCTTGACTTCGCCTTCTGATAAAGATATGTGTCGTATACATCGTAAAAACAATGGTGATGAGGATAAGCAGTATGCCTGCGATCTGAAAAGCCGTTGAGAAGTTTACACTGGTTTGAACGGTTTCCATAACGGTTTGATCATTTTGCAGAGTAGAAAAAATAAAATACAAGCTGATGCTGAAAATCATCGCAAAAAAATAAAGATAATACATCTTGATGTTTTTCCGCATGCTGCGCATCACCAGTTTCCGTATGTTCATTTCGGGCTACCCCCTCCAAGGACAGCCTGCATATCCAGAATGTCTTTGAAGAAAGATTCTCTCGTTTTCTCTCCCCGGTACAATTCAGCAAAAACCTTGCCATCCTTCAGAAAAACGACCCGGCTACAATAGCTTGATGCCAGCGGGTCATGTGTAACCATAACAATGGTCACCTGCCGTAACTGGTTGATCTCATGTAAATTCTCTAATAGATTAGAGGCTGCTTTGGAATCCAGAGCACCGGTAGGCTCATCCGCAAAAACAAGCGAAGGCGAATGAATCAACGCTCGTGCCGCAGAGGTACGCTGCTTTTGACCGCCTGAGATTTCAGTAGGATACTTATCCGCTAATTCCTTAATGCCTAAAATCTCTGCAATCTCATTAAACTCATGTTCAGCTTCCATTTTACTGATTTTGGTTAAAGACACCGGCAGTAATATATTTTCTTTGACCGTTAACGTATCAAGCAAATTGTAATCCTGAAAGATAAAACCTAAATGCTGACGACGAATATCTGAAAGCTGTCTGTCCTTCATTTTGGAAATCTCGTACGCTTGTATGAAAATTTCGCCATCCGTGGGACGGTCAATAGTAGCCAATGTATTGAGAAGCGTGGTTTTGCCTGAGCCAGATGGTCCCATAATGCCAACAAACTCTCCTTCTATCACGCGAAGGTTGATGCCTTGTAACACCTGTTGAGCATTTCCTTTTGAACCATATGATTTACGTAGTCCCTCAGCAAGTAAAACGGTCTTCGGTGTGATCTGATCTTTCATTCCATACACTCCAATCCAGTTGTTCTATACACAGTGTAATTCTTTTATGTCTCTTGGTCGTAAGCTTTAGGTGATAAAATAAGATCTAATGTGATATTTTTGTCACTTTGCCAAAATAAAAAGCAGTCAGGTTTACATCTCCTAACTGCTTCATTGCTTATTAAATCGGTGATCGTCTAATTCGTTCGAATGGATTGTCACTAGAGAATACCATCCCAATCGACGTACCTTCGCCAACAGCCGTAGCAACCTCAAGTCGAATGCGTAACTTCTTGCTTATTTCTTTGGCAAGATAGAGCCCCATACCGGTGGCTGTGTGCTGAACCCTTCCATTTTCTCCAGTAAAGCCTTTATCAAATATACGTGGCAGGTCATGTACTTGAATGCCGGGCCCTTCATCTTTAACGGAGACAGTGACATATTTATTATCTTGGAAATCAATATGGATAGATACTTTTCCATCGGTTGGACTGTATTTAATCGCATTTGTTAAAAGCTGCCTCATCACAAATCCGCACCACTTTTTATCCGTATACACGGCAGCACCGGTATTCCCCATAACCTCGATGGTTATATTTTTTTCCATACACCATGTGGATAGCTCACGCACCTCTTCTCTTATCAAATCTTGCACTTTCAACTTGTCCGGGAGCAAGTCTGAGTCCAAGTTAGCTAATCGTGAAATATATAGCTGCCGGTCGATCAATAAATGCATTCTCAACCAGGGTGAATTTAACCTTTGTGCTAACTCATTAGAACGGTGGCCATCAAGGATAATCTTCATTGCGGTAAGCGGCGTTTTCACTTCATGAACCCATGAGGAAAGGTCATCATGTTCCATTCGTTGGGTTAACTGATCCGCACGACGTTTGTTCAGATCATGCTCATGAATATTTTGCAGAAAGGTATACATCACCTCGTCAGGAAAACGACTTTGGGGTTGGGGAATGTTTTCAAACCAGTCATCTCCCACATCGTTAGTAAGGGTATGTAAAGACTTATAGTAGGCTGTTTCCTTCTTATATCTCCAGATCAAAAAAACAATACAGATGGTTAGAAACAACGTATTCAAATAGATAAGTGAATGCGGCTCCACATCTATACCGGCGTCAAATTGTATCAAAGCATTGGTGAGCAGCAGCAGTAAACCAATTAAGCCGATCCAACTTTTTTTATAAACAAGATAAGCGATGAACAATGAGAAACCTCCTAAAGCGTAACGGCCATATACCCCAGACCTTTTTTAGTTACAATCCCTTCGGCTAAATGGAGAGAAGCGAGCTGTTGCCGTAATCTTGTGATGTTGGCAGTGAGTGTATTGTCATTCACATATTGATCATCATCCCAGAGCCTTTTCATCAGTTCATGACGTGAGATGATCTTATTATTGGACCTTACTAGAATCGAAAGAATAAAAAACTCATTTCTTGTCAGGCCAATCGTCTTCCCATCCTTATGTATTTCACAACTTTTCAAATCAATAATTGCTTGGTTCCATTCCATTACATCGGAGGACACTTCTTCATACGTATACGCTCGACGAAGAATAGCCTGAACCTTGGCTAGAAGTACATCCATATGAAAAGGCTTCTGAACGTAATCGTCCGCCCCTAGGTTCATGGCCATCACCATATCTGTCGGATGATCTCTGGATGAAAGAAAGATAATCGGAACTTTGGACACGGCACGTATTTCTCTACACCAATGAAAACCGTCAAACTTGGGAAGCTATATATCAATAATCACTAAGTGTGGCGAATGATCAACAAAGGAATCCATCACATGAGAAAAATCACTTGGGTAACTTACTTCATATGACCACTGATTTAACGCTTCTCGAAGTGCTTCCAGGAGAAGAAGGTCATCCTCAATAATGAAGATATTCATATTCATGTATTACCTCCTTATCTTATATCGCAGTAGCCCCGATCTTGGGTCAAATGGTGTTTATCTAAAACATCACCGACCAAGAAAGGAGCGAGTTTAAGGTGAGTCTTTACGTCAGCTCTCACAACCTATAATTGAATGTCACATCCATCAAGAGGTTTGCCACTTTCAATACGGTTTACCGTTTCAATAATAGCATTCTTTTGACTATCATTAAGATTCTCTTCATTCCCATCCCAATTGGTAAGCCACCAAAAGAAGGAACTAATATTTCTATATTCCATAAACAAAGGGATCCTCTGGATCCATTCTTGCTCTATGTTATTCTGTTTGATATAACCTTCTAGAAACTCATTTAAGAAATGCTTTGCAAATTCATCTTTCGATCTCCAAGCCTTGAAATGAGAACCCCACCAAACAGCGTGAGTAGCGGCGATTCCAATATCAAGTGCAAACCATCCATACAACGAATCATCAAAATCAAAAACAGTTATTTCTCCTTGATCGATAAGAAAATTATAAGGATGAAAATCATAATGGATCAGACCATATGATTCTTTGTCCTTAGGCAGATTTTTCATTTCTGTTTCAATTGTTCTGAGTTTGTTGAGGAGTACTTGATAATTACCAAAATGTAAATGTGGATTGTTTATTTCCGCTACATCCCATTCCATCCTTTTGTATTTCAAATCGCCAGGATCATAAGATTTGGTCAACCGATGCATTGCCCCCATTGTTTCGCCCCATGTTTTAAACAAGCTTGGTCCCCATAATTCTGGATTGCTATCGAAAAAAATGCCAGGGGCTCCCTCGAACACAGTCGCAATATAGCACTTTTCATAGTGCTTACATACAGCAGTTAATTCACCTTCAAAAGTCTGGATTGGCAAAGATGCATGAATGCCTCTTTCAACTAAATACCGTACCCAATGGACTTCTGCCTTAATATTAAGTTCAAATTCAACTGGTTTTTCTGATAAACGTAAAAAATATTCCTTATCCCCTTTATTAAACCTGTATACTTCATTACAAGAATTGCTTACGAACTTTAACGAATTAGTATCAAATCCAAATGAATTAGCTGCTTGAGAAAGTATTTCATTACCGAGCAAAATGATTCTCCTTTTCTATTGCCGGACCGAGGGAGCAAACCCGATACGTTTAATGTATTGAGATCTAATGAGTGCCCTTATTCTGAAAATTCAATCAAAAATGGATGGCTTTTCTCATCTAATGCATTATGAATTCTGTCATAGAAATTTCCCCATGTTATCATTTGCCCAGCTTCTTCTAAAGTAAAGTAACCCACCTCTTCACTTTCATCACTCGTAGTTAAAGCTCCACCAATCGGTTTTCCAGTAAATATATTGTTGCATACGCCACGCGTTATGTTCTGATACAACCCACAAAATTTAATTAATTCAATTTCAATCCCTGTCTCCTCTTTCACTTCGCGAACTGCTGCCTGCCTAATAGTCTCTCCTTCTTCAACACAACCTTGAGGCATTTCCCAGCCTCTTCGACCTTTCATGAGTAAAATCTCATTATGTTCATTGAGAACGATTACACTTGCAGACACGATAAATTTCATTCTAATTCCTCCTATCAAATTCATCTTTTAAAATACTCATACAAATAACATCCCAATATTTACCTTTCTTATATATCTTATTTCTAGATCTCCCTTCTTCCTTAAACCCACATTTAACATAACTTTTATATGCTCTCTCGTTATATTCGTATACCTCAAGCTCTAACCTATTTAAGTTTAATTCCTCGAAGACAAATTTCTGTAGTACTTTTATTGCTTCACTACCATAACCTTTTCCCAATTGATCTTTTTTCCCTATAACGATAGCCAAATATGCAAATCGATTCTTCCAATCTATCCTATATAGATCTATTTGACCCAAATATTCGAGTGATTCTCTAAACGCTATAATAAAACTTCTATTACTCGACTTACCTTCAACCATTGTTCTAAAAAAGGACTCCGTCTCATTCCTCGAATGAGGATATAAAAATTGATCAGATAAGGTATGGGTAATATCCGGATCGTTTACCCATCCTCGAATATGTTCTAAGTCTTCATTTTGATAATCTCTAAGTGTTATCCTGTCACCAAAAATATATGACAACATTAATCATCCTTTCCATGATTTTCTGTTGTAGATGGACTTCTGCGAATTACTTACATTATCCTTGATTTAAAAAGCCCATCGATGCTCCTCTGGCAAACACTCATCACAGAGTAATTGTCCTTCAATAACTGCTCCATTATTAAGTTCATCCATATGATTTGGTTTTTCCCTATCCGTTGCCCATGAATTACATTTTGCACACCTTCCACAATTCATTACTTCTGGGTCGAGATACACAGAGGAACTACTCTCCCATTGTAATTTCAGATCTTTCCTTATTGTAATTTCTTTCTCTAGTACAGGAGTCAAATCCCCATCGATTTCTTTATATTCTTCCTCAGTTAAGTCAATTAGATAAGCTATATTTACAAGATATGTCTTCTTATTCATTACTTTCGTCCTTTGATTTTCATGGTTGATACGTTTCTTTGCCTTTGGCATAACGTTGTGCACACACCACGCGTCACTATCTTAAGGCCGCATTTTTAACTATCGGTCTGTTAGTAAGTCCCGCTGACTGATTGGGTGATGCAACTACTTTACGAGGAGTCATCTAACCGCCTGGTAGCAGAGACCAATAGCTCCCGACTTGAAAGTTTTATTTTCAATAAGCTTAAGATTGGTCTTCTCTTGGAGTCCTTGAAACAATGGCAACCCGCTACCGATCAGGACAGGAGACACTGTGATTTTGTACTCATCGATTAGATCAAGCCCCATCACGTGATGCGCAAACCTGGGACTGCCGAGGATAACCATATCCTTGCCTGGCTGCTGTTTGAGGTTCCTAATCTCTTCCTCGACATCTTCTTTCACCAGTCTGGAATTGTTCCATTCCACTTTCTCCAGCGTTGTGGAAAATACGATTTTGGCTGTCTTTTCGATCCATTCAGCATGATTCCGTTCATACGGTGAAGCTGATGGGTCTGAAGACACAGATGGCCAGTAATTATACATCATCTGATAAGTTCCACGTCCCCAAAGGACAGTGTCGGCAGTACTCAAAACTTCTTGTGCGTGTTTCTCCAAATCAGCATCGTAGGAAACCCAGCCAATGTCCATTTCACCGTTCGGCCCTTCTACAAACCCATCAAGTGAAGCGTGCAGAAATAAAACGAGTTTTCTCATTTTCAGATCTCCTTTATTAATATGATGTAATGTATTGAATACAAGATACCATGTTTTTTTATTCTTGTACTGATTTCATCTAACATTCCTGCATTCACGACCCAAGCCGACTTAGATAGCTCTTATCTTAGGGGAATAGATGTATATATACCTCATTCATCTTCAATATACTTCTGCCAGATCAAGAACCCAATGGCTTGTAGTGCGAATGTTGTGTTAGATGATGATACCTAGAGTTTCGGTTTCTCACACAATCCTTCTAAGATTATTGCTACTCCATCGTTATCATTAGTTTCTGTTATTTCATCTGCAATATCTTTCAATTCAACTACTGCATTCCCCATTGCTATTGAATATGCAGCTGACTTGAACAATCCTACATCATTGTGATCATCACCAAATACAATCAATGAATCCAGTTCTTCATTGTATATATTGCAAAGCCTAGTAATTGCTAACTCTTTCGATGCTTGAATTGGCATTATTTGAATCAGTTGATTTTTATCCGTAATCAGTATATTTACTTGCTGTCCAAACTTAGAAATAAGTCCTGGAATCTGATGTTTGCCTGAGAGCAATATCTTTGTAGCTTCATATTGTTTTAATTCTCTCAATGATTTAACTATTGGGTTAGACCTTGCATTCATTGTGGTAGTATAGTCATATTGGCGTAAGCCAAACCATTCATCTTTTACTTCCATTGTCATATCGAGTTGCGGATAATGATGTAAGCAATAATCGATGATTTCGGAAGTTAAATCAGATGGAATTGATTCATAAAATTCGGTCCTGGATTTATTACATATTGTTTGTGCTCCGTTATAATACACAAACGCTCCAATATCCAACAACTCTTTAGGAAGAAAAAACTTTACAGCTCTAGGAGGGCGTGCTGTTGCAAAGATTATTCTCATCCCGCTCTCATAACAGGAAAGTACGGCTTCAAAGTTTCTTTCAGAGACTTGATTTTTAGAATTTAAAAATGTACCATCCAAATCTAAGACAACTGTAGAATAATTCAATGAAACGCCTCCTCTACATAATTCATCGGGTTTTCATCTAATGTTTGTGCATTCCTGACGTTCAAGCGGCTTAAAAAACTCAAGGGAACGGGTAGATAGACTTAGCCCGTTGAATGTTATCGCCTATACCGATTTCTTTGAACTTCTTATAAATGATCGAGGGCAAATGCAAAGTGTTTCTTATACCCATGACTCATGAACTACCTACAAATTCTTTCCACATTCATTAAGTACTTTATTTACAAATTCGGTCTTCCCAGCCGTATAAGACTGACGATTTTCTCTATATTTAATAGCAAGTTCTTTCTTTAGGTTGGCATATTCGACTACAAATTCGGAATTGCTAGTCAATGCATCTCTGAATGAAATATGTCTTAATAACTCTTTGCTCTCTTTATTACAAACATATAGATGATGTTCAGGTTTCTTTATTTTCACTATACTATAGGGAACATTTGCATCTTTCCTTGCAAAAGCTTCTCTGTTCTCAACGCCCAAATTTCCTTCATGATCGTAACCTAAACTTTCTAATCCTTGAATTACATCTGGGAGCAAAGCCATAGAATCAATTACCACATCAATATCTAAAATAGGTTTTGCCGCTAGTCCAGGTACTGCAGTACTACCAACGTGCTCGATTCTAAGTACTAGATCCCCGAGTTTATGTTCTAAGATAGATTTCAGATCAAAAAACATTACAGGCCATTCATTGTTGTATTCTTCAATAATTATTGACTATATACGCATCCTTGAGATCCCCCCCGCAAAAAACGAATGTTTACGATAATGTTCCCATTAATCATAATAATCAAATGATCACTCCTTCTGGTTTAGTTTTACGTTTTGTGCGGAGCACTAGCGACGATGCTTAAACATTCAGTTAGGCAATGTCGTTGCCCTCCATGATTACCCTTACATACTCATCCCAATCCTTACCGTCTGTATTGATTTCTTGTGTTGGCACTCTTGAGATTTGAGCTTGATGTCTTAATACATTTTGGACTTTTAATAATTCATTTACCGACGATCTTACTTCTTCTTCTGTTTTATAGATCCATTCTTCGGGTTGTCTGCTTTTGATTCTTTCTTCTACGACTTCGGGCGAGATTGTAAGCAAAATACACTTGGCGTTTAAAGACTCGAGCTGTTCTTCTATTTCATTGATCTCATCCACATCCGAATCTGCAAATGCAGCTCTATGATTTAAGTGAAATCTCTCCAGCACATAAAATAGTCCCCTAGATGCTCTAGATGCAGGACCAAGTTGAATTGCCCAATCGTTAAGTTTCTTTAACATTTCAACCCGCTCTTTAAGTAACTCAATGTGTTCTTCTCGCGTTAGACTCACATATTCTCCATGTTTATTATTCAAAATTTGAGAATAATGTTCTCCAAGAATAACTACGCTCCGTTCTGAGGTTTCTTCTTGTGATTGATATCGTTTAATCGCTTTTAATACTGAAGTCTTCCCGGCATTTGAGTACCCCTCAAGAATTACTCCTCTAATATGCATTTCATTCTCCTCTCACTAACCATTATTTCACTAACGTTCCTGTATTCATAACGTTCAACATTAGTTGAATGGGTTTGATAAAGCGCTTTCAAAATATACATATAGCAGACCAAGGCTCCGTGAGGAGCCGCTGCTTGAATATTTATACGACGAAATCGCCTCTCAGAGTGACCAATATCGTCAAAATGTTGTTAATCCGAGGAAGCCCTGGAAGCAGCCATTGTATTTAATGCATTCTCAAAGTAGCTATATACTTCATCTGCAATTTCCAGAAACTCTTTAACAGATACATCGCTATCCAAGTAACAAGCATACAGATACTCAACTAAAGCTCCGTCAATCGAGCAATATTTTATTATGGCATCCTTCATCTTAAAGATTTCATCTTCCCATATCCCGGTATCTTCTAAAATCAAAGAGTATAATGCACGAATTAATCTTTTAGAGTAACCTTTAATATATCTAGTTTTCAATGAGTGATCACTAACATTAGAAAGTGAACGACGTACACGATCTACTTCATCCTTGGTATCTGTATTCAAGTCTACAATGAATTCTGGAGAAATTATGATCGGGGGTACTTTTTCACCAATGTCCTCCCCATGTATGCAAACACAAATGATCTTAATCCAAAACCCCCAATCATTTGGTCTTCTTAATACATCATCAATCGAGCAAATGATCGTATCCATCTTAGTGACGAATGGATATTCTTCCAAAAGCCTGTCTTTGATCATTGACAATCTTTCGTAATCAATATCTTCGGGATTTGCACATACAATAGTAAAGTCTGCATCTGACTTAAAAGGTTGAGCTGTTCCTTTGGGAATCGAGCCACACATATAAATGCTATGAATCTTATCTTTGAATTCGTTAAGGATATGATCCACATACTTATCAACCAAGTCCTTATATTCACTTTGTATTTCAATTCTATTGATAACTTTTTCTAATATCATATAGACTCCTCCTAAACAATGGGCTCCTTCGAGCTACTTATATTGAATTTACGACTTTCAATGTTCTTATTTTATTAAGATTGAGATATATTCTTCATCTTTAAGCCTTGTCACCTTACAGTTCTCATTGGCTTCAAATTCTACTATTCTCTCTTCAATTGTTTTATTAGTACTATCTTTAAATAGGTCATCTCGATCATAGTGAGGAAAAATAAGCTTGTCGGTTACTCCTAATGCCTTCAAATCCGTTAAATTCATTGTGTTCATCTGTGGAGTAAAGCAATCCACTAACTTAATATTCGGCCCCAATAATAGCGTTCCTGCACTTACTCCAACGATAATTACATTCTGTGCGGCCAGTGTTCTGATAATTTCATCAGCACCACTTTTCTTAGCGTAATACAATAATGTATATGGATTTCCACCATTGATATATATAACATCGCTATGTAGGAGAATTTGTGGATCATCAAATTCAATATCTACAAAATGGATATGCTGAAATCCCATGTCCTTAAACTCTTGCATTGCTCTTTGTGCATATCTATTAGTTTCTTTTGAAGGGGATGCTGTTGTAATAATTGAGACTCTTAATTTAGAAATATCTCCATCAATAAACTCCAAAAATTGATTTTTAATATCTTCAGTATAAAAACCACAAGAGGTTAGTAACAATATACTCATAGAAATCCCCGTCCTTAACTAATAGTTTATCCTACTGATTAAATTCTTATGTAAGGTACATCAGAGGATATAATATCAACAATATGATTTAATCCAGCAACTCCATAATGTTTATATGGACCTGGGTATTCACTTTCATTCCTTATTGAAAATCCTATATAAGAATCAATCAGTGGAACTCTTTTATCCTCTTGGTTAATCAGCCCTTAGGGATACGTTCAATATCTTCTAGATTTGGAACTTAAATCTCCAGGATTGTATATAACGTTCCTGTATTCACGATCCGGCGAATGCCGGATCAAGGGCAAGGACAGACAGCGTCAATACTGTGTTATAAAATGAAGGTGCCTTCTTTGAAACTATAAACAAATATTCCTTAATAAAGTCTCTTCTCGTAACTTTCTTGTAGTCCTTTCCTGATTACTTCTACTGTAAATCCAGTGGAATTTACATGATCTGATAGTATTGTTGGAATTAACGGTAGTGTATCCCCTTCTGGCCAAGACTTGCTTTCCCATACCCCAGACCGCTTAAATGCTTTTGCACAATGAATAAAGCATTCTTCAACTTTCACTCCAATTCCTAAGGTCGGTTTTTTACCTTTTGCTTTCATAAGATCTAGAATTTTTTCATCTTTAATCACAAAAGCTTGTCCATTAATCCTCAGCGTTTCTTCTAGTCCTGGAATGATAAATATAATACCTACTCTTGGGTTAGATAAGATATTTCTTAGTGAATCAATTCTACGATTACCTGGTCTTTCTGGAATAACTAAATGCTTATCATCTATAACTATCACTGATCCAGGTGCATCTCCTCGTGGTGATACATCGCAAAATCCTTGCTCATCCGATGTAGCTAAAAATAATAAGGGTGACAAAGAAATGAAGTTTCGACAATGGATATCTAAATACTTTATCACTTTCTTCTTTACAAGTTCACTTGGATAACCTAGGAGATCTCTAATTTCATCTTCTGAAGTCAAGATTTCTTTAAAGGGATTGTTCATATGGTTTCCTCAGTTCTTATTGTTTTAAATAATATTAAATCATTATTGCACTGGATTTCAGCTAACGTTCCTGTATTCATGTCGTTCCACCGACTTAAGTGACCACCGGGAGCAACCGCGGTGCGGATATAATGTTAGATGATGTTAACAGACTACTCCGAAATTACCCACGGAACGGCCCCTTCGAATTCGATTTGTAATATTGGCTCTGGAAATCCATCACGCACTAAATTTAATTCTTTCGTAAATCCAAATCTGAAGTTATCGATTTCATATAAATCTTTGTCTAATGAAGTTATTGTTCCTGATTCATCATTTTCGTTCCATATCTCAGGTCCACTAATCAATCTACCAACTATATGAAAGAACCCACCATATAAATGGGTTCCATCTTCATTCTCACAGTATTCAGATACTTCTCCTTCTTTTCTTGGATCTATTCCTAAACTATTAAAAAAGGTTACAACATTCTTCGGAAAGAATGGAATCGCCTCAACAAAATTCTTACAATTTAAACAATCACACCCCTCAGTAATTAATTGATAAGATTGATAGAACTCTTTAGTTTTATTGAAATCATATTCAATTATCCATTTGTGTATTCGAATCCTTTTCATGGGTTCACATCACTTTCTCTGGTAATTTCATCTAGCGTTGTTGTATTCCCGACTTTCAAGCAGCTTATCTTAGGGAACGGGTCAGTAGACTTAGCTTGATTGAATGTCGCCTTAATCAACTTTCTTCGATATGCTTCTTGGGACCGAGAAGTAAGTGCGACATTCTATGAATGTACTGTGATTATTATTTCTCTATTCTTTACGGATATCTCTCACTTCCTTAATTAACACATCTAATTTTTCAATAATTCTTTCATCATTTTCAAGTTTCTTTTTTAGTCTTCCTTCTATAATTGCTATTCCGATAACAATAATTATAAGCAGGATCAAAATTAGCAAGTTATCAATTCCCCCTCTAGCAACAGAACGTTGCAATTGAATTAACTCTATAATTAGAAAGAGCGCCTTAGCTCGTGCAGGGTTGTCCGGCTGTCCCCACTTCCCCGAGGTGAAATGCCCCTGCCGGACCGTGAGCCGGATGGAACGATGCGTGAACATGTTTTTACACATCACCCTCTTCTACGAGCAAACTATTCGCTATCTGTTTTTTAGCTTATCCGATAATTCTACCTCCTCTTCCTCTGAAAGTTGTTCTTCCTCTCTTGTTTTTGTTTCATCTATCTTTCGTACTTTTAATCCTCTTTTGATGAGCCATTCTTCACCAGGATTCATTGTAGTTGCTGGATGTGGGTATACATCCTCACTTGTAACTTCCTCATCAATTATATAAATGTATCCACATAACTTACCATTATGAAGTCTTGTGCCATTCTCATCCAAAGCAACCATAGATGGTTTGTGTGAAAAGATTCTTGCTAACTCTCGATCCTGAGTTATTGTGCTTCCGACTAGTAGTTCATCTAAGAGCATTGGAGAACCATGGAACCAAGGCTTACTGTAGTCCCATTCTTTGATAATTATCACCTTCAATTAAGTTTTATTATCTTTCTTCTTTATACTTCTTCTTTAATTTCTTCGGTTTTGACTTTTAGGGTGATGTCAATTTCTTATACCGCACTCCTCATTAATCCCTTTTTACATAATTCGAAAGAATATTTACTTATTGTTTTTAAAATAATCATCTACTAGCTTTATATATTTAGCATACATATTTTCGATTTGAGTATTTACCTTTATAAATTCTGGTGAAGTTTGATCTAACAGTTCTTCTTTTACTTCATCTTGCATATTTACTATGTCTTTACTAATCAGCATGACGGCGTTATTCATATCGGTTATCAATTTTGAAGCTTCTTCTTTATTTAAAGTACTTTGGCCAAGTGATAAATCGGCAAACAACGGATCATAAGCAAGTGCCAGAAGATTTTTCAAGTCTTTTGATAAGAGAGTTGAAACATTGTGAGTTGTTTGATTGACCAATAATCGATATTTACTAGCTTCTCGGAAATCATTTTTTATATAGTATTGGTCTATTGTTTTACATAAATTATAGATTTCATTGTATTCAGTAGTCAGATTTTGTACAGCATCTTTCTTTAACTCATTGATATGCTTGTATAAAAAAACATTATGCACTCCAAGAATAAGCGCTATAAACTCACAAATATAAATAAAAATTCCAATTTTCTATTTTTCAGTTTCTCCATCAATCTCCCTCCAAATATACAAAAAACTATACTTCCAAAAAAATTATTGAAATACTTTATTGCTTGTAGTGATTTAATCTTTATACAATGATACTACCTTCTTCGATTCCACTAATAATATCTCTTACTTCTTTTAGATCTCTACATATAAAGTTGGGTTCTGCAATATCTGTTTTAATCTTATTTAATCGATTTAACCAGACTGTGGCTATTCCTAAATTACCTGCTCCACCGACATCACTCATTAAAGAATCCCCGATATGTAACACCTCTTTAGGAGACAGATTGTGTCTTTCTAGGGCTTCAATAAATAATTCTGGTCTTGGTTTATATGATTTAACGTCTTCACTTGTAATTATTTCATTTACCTTTATGCCATGATAAGCTATTGCGGCTTTTACATCAGCTGTGTCAATATTCGATAAAATGTAGACTTCATATCCTTGAAGAGATTCTAGTAATGGAAATGTATCACTAAATATTTTAGGCTTAATCCAGTGATCGAATTGCTTCTGGATGATCTCATTTACATCACAGGTTGAACTATATTTAGAAATCGTCTCATATAAAGATAGGATCCCGAGTTCGCGCTGAGATTTAAATGTCTTACCATAGCTGTTTTTAAACATACTCGAAAACATCTTCCACCAGTACTTCCCTATATCACTGACTTCACATTCTTCCACACTATTTTCTTGTATTTCCTTACAGATCAATGGGATGATATCGTCATCCTCATGAACCAAGGTTCCATAAAAGTCCAAAAATATTGCTTTAATACTCATCAGCTCATCTCCTTTGGTTAAACTCTCTAAGCCTATTCTGTAGTATTATTGTCGTGTAATGTTCCTGTATTCACGACCCGACGAATGCCGGGCCAAGGACGAATGTCCGCAACGTGAATATCATATTATGTTATGCAATGGTACTGCCTTCGAAAGATATCTACAAATGAGTTTCTTTATTCAACCAATCATCAATAGATCTATGTCTCCCTAATTGAACTGTATCAAATTCATCTTTTTCTTTCAGTCTCATTACTCCTAGTATTTCTAGTGACTTATTGATTGCATTATTGCTAAGGTCTCTTCAAAAATCACTTCTCCTATTTCCTAAACAATACCATTTTGCGACCCGACTCCACCAAAATATTCTGCTTCAACATAGGCTGTCCTACTAGACTGTGATATTTTGTAGAAGTTTCCTATTTACGTTCCTGTATTAATGACGTCTCACCGACTTAAGGCTGCACCAGCAACCGGTGACGTTTGCGCAGTTAATCGGTGCTGATGTGTCTGGCTGATTCTGCTTCCTCGCTGATGAATTTCCTCTCCGAATCTTCTTCTAACTTCGTGCCGGACCGGGGGCGAATGCCCAATGCGTGAATACGTTGTTATGTGGAGTATGACTCTTCATGGAGTTGCTGACGAAAATGTTTGAATCGGTCCTTCCCAATCATCATCTCTTATTTCCAAGTAGTTTCCATTCGTATATCTTTCAATGGTCTTTCTCCAAAATGCCTGAGCTGGCGTATTTGCTTCTATCTGAGCGACCTTCCAATGACCATTGAAGTTATCAAATAATTCATAGGCAACAATCTGTCCGACTTTCATTCTTCTATATTTCTTCATAACAAAAAACTCTGCCATCCAGTATACAGTTTGATCAGATTCATTTTTCCCAATATCTCTAACAAGAACAAAACCAGATAATTTATCATCTACTTTGATTAAAAATGGATATCTTCCGTCTTCTGTCCAATAATGATCTAAGTACTTGTACTCATAAAGTCCATTTGGGTTTAAATCATCATCAGGATCAAACTCACTAAAATCATATTTATATAATTCAAGAAGATTCCGTAAAATAGATTTTTGTTCGTATTCAACTTTATGAATTGTAATCATCAAAGTTTTCTCCTTTTGTAGCCTTTAGTCATATTTCAAATAACGTCCCTGTATTCACGACCACGTTTTGCAACTTCCTCAAAAGGCTCCATTCCCAAACTTTTCAAACGCCATTCAGTTCCCAATTTCATAATTCGCTCTTCTTCGGTGGTGCCTTCAATTTGACCACAGTAAATTTCTCTTAACCGGTAATCAGTAGTTACCGAAGTTATTCCTAATGCATTACTAATAACTTCAGCTGTTTGCAAAGCCCTTATTAAGTCACTCGAGTAAATAAAATCCCATTGTTCACTATAAACTCTTTTAGCAGTTGCTATAGCTTGTGCCTTACCGAGAGAGTTCCATTCAGTTATTCCATGCCTTATTAATCCAATGGTTCTCGTCGAACGACTACGCGACCGCGGTTGGGTGGTAGGATGTGTCGCCTGAATCCACTTCTCTGACTTATCTCCTGGCGACCGAGGCGGCTTGTCCGCCAATGCGTAAACACATTGTTATATGATGGGTACGCCTTCCTCGACTACGCTAACTTAGAAAATCGATCTTTTATTAAATCATTAATTAATTTGTGTTTGACTTTACTTGTATATAGTATTGTAAGATTCTGACCATCATTAAAATGAATAAAGTAATTTTCCTTGTCACTTCTGATAGCTAGTTCCCCAATCTTCCTCAGTAAATTAAAGTCAATCCAATCACTTTCAAAATGTATTTCCCATTCATATTTCTGATCATCTAAAATAAACGATACTTTAGCATCTTCATTATCAAAATCTATATGGCTTTTTACCTGTTGTATTTGCAACTTACCACGAGTTAAACTTACGAGTTCATTAATGATTGTCGAATAAATCTCTTCGTTCTCAACGCATTCGGTATCAAAGCTCCAAACATCCTTCGACAATCTAACTTCATTGTCATTTTCATCAATAAGATCTGAACCCATCATCGAAAGTAAGAGAGAATAGGGATCGTCTTCGTAAGTTTCTCGATCAAAATGATGCAACAACTCTTTAACAACACCACCATCATCAGTTGTGAAAGATATACCAATATCTTTGAGAACCTCTATTTGGTTTTCTAGTGAGATCTTTGTTTCTTTCGATTTCTTACGAAAAAAATTAAACATCCTTGATCCCCCTTAATATTAGCTAGCGTCCCTTTCGCATAACGTTCCCGTATTCACGACCCGACGCATGTCGGGTGGCCGGCGAATGCCGGGCCAAGGGCGTATGCCCGCAGCGTGAATATTATGTTATAAGATGTTGGCGCCTTCTTGAATTACTCACACGTACTATAAATTAAATTCATCTTTAATTAATCTTGCGACTTCATCTGCACTTAAATTTGTATTATTGATTCTCAAATAGTTCTCTCTAGTAATTTCTCCCTCTTTAGAATTGAGTCGATGTTCTTCCATCGTTTTGATTAAGTCCATTTCAGAATATTCAATATTTCTTTTTGTTGGTTTTTGATCAAGTCTAAACGCCGTTTTATTTCGTTTTAATCGTTCTTCTATATCTGACTCTAATTCAACAAAATAAATTTCTGCCCCTTTCGATTCAAACAAGTCACATGTTTGCTTGACGAATTCCCAGTCCTTCTGAAGATCAAACCCCCAAAGGTAAGTAAAAATAAGTCCATACTGGTTGCTGCTTGCGAACGATTCAAAAAGCTCTCTTCTTACGATACTTGATAACCTCCAAGTTTCACTACCAAAACCAAAAAAGGGATGAAATAGCTCTATCGACATGTGATTGTGAAACAATTTCAATTCCGTTATTTTCGTTAATTCATGACCAACCGTCATCTTTCCAACGGCCTGTGGGCCAAATATCAATATGAACTTCATAGGTATCACCCCGGTTCTTAATATCTTGCGCCAATGTCTTATAACGTTACTGTATCCACGACGTCCCACCGACTTAAGCCCCGCCAGGGGCGGCCGCGATGCGGTTAGTCGGTTCGGATGTGTCCGCTGATTCTACTTCTCTGACAATCTCCTCGGACGGGCCGAGGAGCCGCAAAGCTCCGATGCGTGGATATGATGTTATAAGATGTCGGTGGCTTCCTTGAATTACTCAAAACGCTTCTTCTTATCTATCTTCGAACCATGCCTTATCTATTAACTCGTCCCATTCAATTATTAGTTTCTTGTACTTTATGATCCAATATCCAAAATCCGCATTGTACTTAAGTGAAGTTGATCCATCAAATCTATGAATATAAATATTTTCCTGAGTTTGTATTTCTTCATTCTTCAGCACTTCAAAATCAACCAATAATTCTGATATGTCTAATACTTTTTCCTGCGCATCATCTTCAACAACAATTCTCTTCTTACTCTTAATTTCGGAAGTATCATATAAAACTGATTCCAAGATTTCAAAATTAATGAACTTTAGAACTGCTTTCCCTGAATACATTGCCTTTCCATTACTGTTTCTTGGATGAGTGGACAAGACATCTATATGTTCAAAGAAAACAGACAAACTCTGCGTATCATTTGAAATTGAGTCAATAACACAATCATGCAATGATATATGTTCTAATGTGTTTTCAGAAGTGAATTTAATAACTTGTCACCTCAATTTCAGTTTTTGTTTGATTGGTATTCGCCGATTTCTTATAACATCATATCTACGTACTTCGTAAATGCCTCTCTTTTTAACGAATATCCGAACTACATATAATATAACCCATAATAATCCATCTGCGAAGTCACCAACGTACTCAAAAAAGCAGCCCGAGTAAACTGTCCCACATGTTAGCCATAACTAACATGTGGGATGCAGTTTAACATTTGGGCTGCTCTTTCCTCACTCAACAATAGAAGAATTAACGATATTCTTCAGTGATCTGAGTTTGCTCCTTTTGCTCCCCTTCACCTAAAACCTTTACTTCGTTCCGCTACTCCACACCACGCGCTCGCTCATCGCTTTATGTTGTGCAATCAGGCAGAGTTCTGCCGCTTTGAAGGCATGTTCCTGCGTCATGGCTGTCTCGGTGCGATCCAGGCAATCGCGAATGAGTTGGCCGAAGAACGGGTAACCGACCTTTCCTTTTACATTGTAGCGGTACTCTCCTTCATGATTGACCAAGTACACTTGATCCCCCTGAGATTCCCTTGCGATGTCGATATACTTCCGCAGCTCGATATAACCGTCCGTTCCCAGAATAACGGTACGTCCATCGCCCCATGTGCCCAGACCATCCGGTGTGAACCAGTCCACTCGGAAGTAACCGGAAGCACCGTTATCCCCGATCAGCGAAGCTTCGCCGAAGTCTTCCAATTCCGGGAACTGTGGGTGATTGAAGTTATGCACCCGGCTGAACCCTACCTCAGCGTCCGTACATGATGCAAACGTCAGAAATTGTTCGATCTGGTGACTTCCTATATCGCAGAGAATGCCGCCGTACTGCTCATGCTTGAAGAACCAGTCAGGTCTTCCTCCTGCATTCAGTCGATGCGGGCCTGTACCCATAACTTGCACGACTTTGCCGATTGCCCCTTGTTCAATGAGTTGTCCGGCATAGATCGCACTTTCTACATGCAGTCGTTCACTGTAATACACCATGTACTTTTTGCCTGTTCGCTTCACTTCTTCTCGTGCAAGCTTTAATTGCTCCAGCGTGGTGAATGGGGCTTTGTCTGTAAAATAATCCTTGCCTGCGGCCAGCACTCTCATGCCAAGCGGCGCACGATCTGAAGTGATCGCTGCACTTGCCACCAATAACACCTCATCATCTGCAAGCACTTCTGCCTCAGATCCAGCGGCTTGAGCCTGCGGGAACTGCTTTTGAAATGCCTCTACCTTCTTCGGGTCCGGATCATATACCCACTTGAGGGTAGCCCCTGCCTCCAACAATCCCCCAACCATGCCGTAGATGTGTCCATGATCCAGCGCAACAGCAGCAATCGTGAACTCACCCGGACCACATACGACCTCTTTGGTAACACTTTTCGGTGCATAGAACATTCCGTCTTTAGCCATGTCATCCCATCCTTATTATAAAATGTTGTTTACAATGAACTCGCCTATATAAGCTGAACTAAAGATTATCTACACTGATACTACAACGACAGAATTACCTTCCAATCGCTGTTATCCCCAGATTTTTCGATTCTCTTTTCCAGAGGGGAAAATTCGGGGATAAGCGTATGCTTCCGATGTAGCTTTCTTTCAGAAAGCTTTTAGGCGAACGCTTCGCTTTTCCAGGTATTTTCTGTCCTCTCCGTTACGTGTAAATGATTAGTTCAACTTATATAACAAATCTTCTTCATTTAAACGTCTGACTCAAATCAGCAGGTTGACTGCCGCTTATTGCTTTGTCTTTCTTCGTCGTTGAACTAGCAATGCGTTCCTGCAGATGCTCGTAGAACAGATCCTCATCGATCGGCAGATCCACCCAGTTATCCGTCCAGGTAGACAGCAGCATTGCATTCGATAATGTTAATCCGTGAATACCATCCTCACCTGGAGCAATAAGGGGTGCGCCTGTACGAATCGCATCCACCCAGTTACGAATCAGACCCGGGTGCCCCGTTTCCACACCTGTAATTGGAATCTCGCATTTCCAGCATTCCGGCTGTCCAAAACCTCCGGTAAACCGCTGATTGAATTCCGGCTCAGATTCACGAAGTCGCCAGAACGTAAGCTTTCCATCTTCGATGACGATTTTACCCCGGTCTCCGTTAACCTCAAATCGGTTCGTACCTGGTGCTTCGCCCGTAGTCGTTACGAAGACACCTGTTGCTCCATTTTCATACTCCACATAAGCGGTTACATCATCTTCCACTTCAATGTTCCGATACTTGCCAAACGAACAGAACGCACGCATTCTTACCGGCATCATGCCGATGGTCCACTGCCACAGATCCAGTTGGTGCGGGTCCTGATTAATCAGTACACCTCCACCTTCGCCTGCCCAAGTTGCCCGCCAGCCGCCGGAATCATAGTAACTCTGGGATCGGTACCAGTTCGTAATAATCCAGTTGGTACGCCGTACCTCACCCAGCTCCCCCGAAGCGATCAAATCTCTTAGTTTAATGTAGAGTGGGTTGGTCCGCTGGTTGTACATCATGGAAAAGACTTTACCGCTGGCTGCGGCCGCTTCATTCATCTTGCGTACCTGTTTCGTATACACACCGGCTGGCTTCTCGATCATGACATGCAAGCCATGCTGGAAAGCCTGAATCGCCTGTTCGGGATGATCGTAGTGCGGCGTTGCAATAATGACCGCATCAATCGTACCCGAAGCCATCATCTGCTCTGCATCCTGCCAATAGGTGACCGTAGCCGGAAGATGACTGGATACCCAGCTCTCCATTTCTCTTCTTACATCACATACAGCAACCAATTCTGCACCCGGTACTTCTCCGGCAACCAATGTTCTGGCATGAGCTGCCCCC
Organism: Paenibacillus sp. CB74; assembly: GCF_055687625.1. Taxonomy (NCBI): domain Bacteria; kingdom Bacillati; phylum Bacillota; class Bacilli; order Caryophanales; family Paenibacillaceae; genus Paenibacillus; species Paenibacillus sp. CB74. Next base: position 2,688,461 of record NZ_CM146009.1, read on the forward strand.
ATGTTGCCTATACCAATCACCGCTACTCGTACGATACTCATGACTGCTCCTCCTCGTCCACACGACGCTCAATTTCGGCAAAAACGTCTGCAAAATGCTGTAACATCGCCTTGGATTTCAAGGCCCCACTAAAGTCTTCAATTCCGTAATATCCGTCATACCCGACTGCACGAAGATCCCGCACCATCTGTACCCAATCGACCATGCCTTCAGTCAGGGGGGTCCATTGACATTTCCATGCTGTATTCAGAGCCAATCCGCTATTCTTCTCAGTCACATTATCCTTTTGCGTATCCTTAACTTCGGGTTCAAACCACCCGGCATTCTTCACATGCACATGAGCGAGATACGGACCTAGCAACTCAAGCCCCATCCGATGATTCTCATAGCCTTCATGCACCATGTTGCCTGGATCGTACAGCACACCCACATGCTGCGGGTCGAGCGACTCAACAAGACGATAGGCAAGCGATGCCGTCGGTGCAATCGTCTGATGATGTGTCTCTACAATTGCCTTGATGTTGTACTGTTTGGCCAAATCCTGTACTTCAGTCAGGTAATCAACGGCTTTGCGATACAACTCAGAATAATGGGTCTTGCGATCATATCCAGGAACACCCACACGCATCATGGATGCTCCCAACCCAGCCGCAGCCTGAAACGCCTGCTCGGTGGCAGAAATATCTCCGCAGTTCAGATACGGTACAAGTGCAATGGATTTCCGACCTTGCCCTGACGCTGCTTCACGAAAAACAGGAACCTGTTCCTGCCAGCGGCTCGGATCTACCGAACATCGATTATTTCTCCAATAAGACGGCTCTTCCGACATTGCCTCTTCAGGAATTCCGCGGAAACGCCACTCTATTCCATCAATCCCCGCTGCTGCCGCAGCAGATGCCAGTTCTTCTGCATTCAGATCAGGGGTAGCCACAGTGAATACAGACAGTTTCATCATGCTCCATCTCCTTATGTAAACGTATTCATTTTATGTCGTAAAGGCATTGTATCACTCCACTGAACGTCACCATAGGGGAAAACCGCAACAGATGAATGACAGATAACGAACAGAGCACATTCCCCATTCAGAGATAACTTCCAAGAGAATGATGTGATCGCATATCAAAAAGACATCCCTGAAACAGAATTCAATTCTGTTCAAAGATGCCTTGTACCATAACTATATATAGGATGAAATCATCTCTCTCTAATCCCGATCAAAAAAAACGTGCTCAGCCTGTATTTTACCCTGATCTATTGTCATGATGCCAAATGAGTATTGCTTCTGAAAACGTTTATCCGTAGGCGACCCCGGATTAAATACTAGTGTGTTGTCCACGGTATGCATCACTGGGATGTGTGAGTGTCCGTAGATCACAGCATCCACATGCTGACCTGCAAAGGTATGAATTGCATTCTGCTCCGTACCCTTGGATCCCAGATGCCCATGCACAAGACCCAGACGAAGACCTTCCACTTCAACAATACGGGAATACCCCAGTTTTTCAGCAATTTCAGACGGGTCCGTATTGCCAGCTACCCCTTCAACAGGCGCATACTCGCTAAGCAATGGGTATACGCTCCAATCCGACCAGTCACCCGCATGAAGAATGAGATCGGCACTCGCAAGTACATCAACGAGCCTGGCAGGTAACTTCTGTGATTTACGTGAACAATGCGTATCAGAAATGACAACAATTTTTTTCATATCACAACCCACCTTCCTTTAAGAGGTTGTTCAAAAAGTCCGCTTTTGATTACGTAGGATGCCTAATAACATCGTAGCATCGAATATGGAATTCAGCCGAAATGTCCGTTCCTCACGTGGTTTCCTACGCTCCGCTACTCCATTTCTAGCTTCATCCCATCTTCACGGTACTGAAAACGCCCTTTTCGAACATGTACTTTAAGTCCTGATTACAATCTACTCTGACTGCGATGACACAGCTTGCATCTGGGAACTGGAACGTTCCATATCTTCAAGTGTAATCGATGCAAAGAATTGCTCCACCTTCTCCTCGGCAACCTGATACAGATTGGTCAGCAAGCTGTCTATATGCAAGCCCACTTCACAATCCGGGTTACAGTTGCCGTGAATCGGAAATAATGGACCTTCGTCCTTGGCAGCCTGGTAGATCATGGCTAACGTAATTTCACTTGCCGGCTTGGCCAGATAGAAACCTCTTGTTCCAGGAGAAGAGTTCACTAATCCCGCCTTTTTCAGCCCGCCCAGAATACGTCTGACGACGACCGGGTTGGTATTCACGCTACCTGCAATATGTGCAGACGTGATTCGTTCAGGCGCGCTGAGTGACAATAACAACAAACAATGCACACTGACCGAAAAATGAGTACTCATGATTAACCACCTTTATTTAATATAATCCTAGAGTTGCTGAGCTTATTCAGAGAACAGATCCTTCTCGGGACGTGCTCTGATCTTGAGCTGCCGCACACTGTATTCCAGTTGTTTCACAATATCATCCAGCTGTTTGCGATCAATCTTGGTTGGATCTTCCACCGGCTTCGCGGATGATTTGAGATCTCGAATCGTTAACTGCTGTTCTTGCCATTTGTCCATCAGATCTGCAATATTGGCATAAAAACGTTCGTAATCTTTGATGACCAAGTCGAGATAAGCATCTACCTCATCCGGATCATAACCACGAAGTTTATAATTAAATTGTTTTTCATGAATAGATAACGCATCAAGCTGTACTCCCAATTGTTTGAACAATTGTTTCTGTTTATCCAATCTTCGTTTCATATGTTCATCCATATTGACAACCTCCATTATAAGCCAAGCCGTGGTTCCTTTATCCAGTGAAGAACATGCGGCATTTTCTCTCTCTATTTTTTATAACACATTATTCGTCAGATATAAAACGCTACGGCCCTATTCCTCACGAAAATGATTGCTTTTCATGCAATTGGGGTAAAGACTCACTACACCCCACAACGGGAAAAGGAGCGTGTTTTTTATGAGTACATTAACCAAAGATCAACACCAAGAATTGAAAAAGGCCCTTTTGGAGCAACGTGAAAACTTGCAGCGCCATTTTGAATCCAGCATGGAAGACGGTGCTCCGGCCCAGTCGCTGAAAGATTCAACTGGTGAGCTGTCCTCCTATGATAATCATCCGGCAGATGCCGGTACGGAAACATTTGAACGCAGCCGTGATCTGGCGATCGACGATACATTAACAGACGAATTCAATCAAGTGAACGATGCATTGGAACGTATGGAACAAGGTACATACGGAACCTGTGTAACGTGCGGAGAAGATATTCCTTTTGAACGCCTTGAAGCTATCCCATATACCGCTTACTGTATTGATGACACGCCTAACCGGGAGATCAGCAACGATCGGCCCGTTGAAGAAGAAGTCATGACCATGCCTCCGAGTGGTGCTGGCGAAGGAAGACAGCAGAACGCCGGCAAGTTCGACAATGCAGATGCTTGGGAAGCGGTCGAAGAATACGGTACTTCCAATTCACCCGCAACCGCTGCCAAACGTGATGTAAAAGACTATGATGAGAACATGTAACATGATAGCGAACTGAAACGGTTATGCTTCTTCATGAAATTAATGTTGTAATGAATTCAATACAATACACAACATACGACCGTTTCTCCCTCGTATCATGCGATAAAAAGCCGCCTATGGCGGCTTTTTCTTGTTATCTCCAACATGTCTGACACATAAGCCTTACTTGTCTTCAAGGTATAACTAACACTTAACTCATGCATACCGTCTGTTTATTCTTCTGACTCACGATCAGATGATGCAGATTTCTGCCCCTTAGCAACAGAGCGAGACGTTTTCGAAGTTGATTTGCCCTTACTCGACGCAGATTTCTTATTCTGTTTCGCATCTGTCTTGGAAGCAGGTGTCTGCATTATAGGTTTAGAGAGGGCAGAAAATAATTGAAAGACCTCTTGTTCCCCTTGTTGATTCTCTTTCGTTGTATAGGGTTGACAGAGTTTTATGATGTTGTTATATAACTCCTCTACTTCCTCACGAGTTGCATACAGCGTCATGTCCGAGAGAAACATCCGATCTTCGTTTTCCGCCTGATGCATGAATCGCTGACGACTCTGTTCGAACATCTCATTTAATAATTTGAGTGTTTCAGACCGAAACACCTGTTTCAGTGGTGAGCTCTCATTGTCTTCATCTTCATGACGAAGATGGATTTCTCCGGAGAATGGTTCGTAGTATTTTGCGATAATGCCATTAATCTCACGCGTGGAAACGATCGTCAGCAGACCAATTTTCTCCAGCTTTTTTACATGATAATGAACTTTGGCTGGAACCTCACCCATCTGGTCGGCAATTTCTTTGACAGTGGATGGTCTGCCCTGCCTGTTAAACATATTCATAATCTGTATCCGATACGGATCGGAGTAGATCTTAATTTCTTCAATGGTTGAAAGAACCTTGTGCTCCATTCCTGTATCCTCATTTCCGGGGTACCTATTGTCCATCGATATCTCTATTATACCGCTGCGTCAGGACTTCGGTCAAAGCAAGCCGGCGATGACATGTTATCACATAATCAGATCAGGTTCTTTCTAAATATCCTTCACATCGCACTCCGAAAGCTTTTGCTAAATAACAGCATACCTGCGGACATGGCAAGCATAATCCCAAAGACGATAAACAGAACAGGCATGCTCATCCAATCTGCAAGTGCTCCCGAAACCAGACTCCCAAGTGGTGCGACACTCACGACGAGCATACTCTGAAGAGCATACACTCTGCCTAGCATCTCCGAAGGAGTAACTTCCATTAGATAGGTACCTAGAGGGGTCGTAGCCAGTGGAATCCCCATCCCCATCAGAAGACAAAAGGCAGCCGCAACGGGCAATTGGAAGGACGTCATATAGGCGGGTAGTGCCGTCATGGCATAACTGAGACCCAGCATGACAATACCGCTGATCACAAGCACACTTTTACGATAATGTGCCCCTTTTTGGGTCAACCACACACCACTTAACAGCATGCCTCCCACCATTAGCCCACTAAGCAGACTTAATCCCCAAGCGCCAGCGTGCAACGTTTCAATTACATAGGGTGTACGGAGAACATTGAATGGCATCAGACAGAAATTAACGAATGCAAACAGGAAGGAAACGATTAACAATAAGGTATGTTTACGGAGAAAATGAAAAGCTTCCGCCATTTCGGAGAATATACTACGTTTATTGGATGGAACAGAATCCTTTTCAGATAATAATTTATCTTCATTGTTAGCAGATGATGAACCTTGAGGATAGCCCACTCGGCTCATTATTAACGCACTTAGCGCAAACAACCCCGCATCAATCAGGATCGTCCAAGCAATACCTATTGTGGCAATTAGCGCACCAGCCAATGCAAGTCCTGCAAGTTCAGCCACTCTGGTTGCGGAAGAGGACATGGCATTACCCGAGAGCAACATCGATTTGGGAAGCAATCTGGGGACACTGGACACTTCTGCAGGAACAGTGAAGCATTCCAGCAAAGAATTAAGAATGGTTATTACAAACAGATGCCAGACTTCAAGTTGGCCCAATCCAAACAACAGCGCTGTAATCCCTACGAACAACCCGCGACCGCTATTCGTAATCACGATTACTCTTTTGAGAGACATGCGATCTACCAAAGCCCCGGCGAACAGACCCAGAAAGATACTCGGCAAAAAATTCACCGCCAGCAATGTCCCCATCAGCACTTTTGAACCGGTCAGAATATACACCATCCAGCTGTATGCAATCGAATCAATGGAATCACCAAATCTGGATACTACTTTACTAAGCATAAACTGCATATACGGTCTGATTCGTATTAACTCACCCATACCTTGTTTGCCAACTGCTGTGTTATCGTTCATGACTTCCCACTCCCTAACGTTAAAATATTTTTCATGTTAATTTTATTTTAACGTAAGTTATGCAGAAATCAATACCTCCGTGAAAATAATTTTAACGTTAGGTGAGCAAAGTAACATCTCACTCAGCTTTCAGATCAATCGTAATCAACACAAGGGCTTTTTGAACAACCTTTTTGAACAATCTGCTACAACACAAAAAACAGACCACATGTGGTCTGCCTGCTGGAATGAATGTATCTGAAACTCCTTTATTTGCTGCTACTTCTCAACACGCAATATAAATCCAGACTGTTCCGCCTGTACCTCCATCATCAGATCACGCACCTGTCCTGCTTCATACTCCATGCGTTCCTCGCTGATTCGGTAGTTGGTCCATCCTCAATTCAGAATCACGGTGTTCACGACTGCTCCTTCCTCTATTTCATGCGTGTGAATGATGCATAGTGATCTGTCGTTTTGTAGATGAGTCCATCATTGGAGTACACAATCCGATCGGAATTACGGAAGCCGGATGTGTAGTTAATATCCGCTTCACGCCATGTACGTCCACTGGCCGCTGGCAGTAGCCCTTCCCGATTGCCGAATACGTCTCCGCCGATGCTTTTCCCAGGAGCCACTACAGCCAAGTTGCCTTGTGACGCTACCCAGCCGAGTCCTGTGGCCTGTGATTTGGTAATAAAGTTACATGGCAACGTTCCGTTTGCACTCAAATAGTTGGCCACACCGGTAAACGTATTGATGATGGTACATGTTGCAGCAGATGCTTTCTGCTGTGGGGCTGGGGTGAACTGTGAACCTGTGAAGAAAACAAACGTTAACAAGAATGCCAGTAAAGCGGTCGATAACAACTTTTTCATAATCTGGCCTCCCAAACCTTCAAAGTAGATGAACATTGTCTCGATATGCTTACTGCAAACGGTAACTGTCTAGTTGCACGTTCTGCTAGATTATAGTAAACAAGTCATCTCATGACTATTTATATCACATCAATTTGGTAGAAATATCAAATCCGAACGTTTAAATTGTAAAATATTATAATTATAACATTTTGTGACACAAAAAAAAGACTCTCATCCCTCAAGATGGAGCCTGCACGTTCTGATATATTTAAACGGACCTGACCTAATCGATCAGTTGAACACGTTGACGAGTCCGAGCCGATTCCAGGCACGCATCAATTACCCGCATGTTTTGAATGGTATTTTCCGGACTGAAAGGTAGGGCCGCTCCTTCAAGCACAGCCGTTGCAAACGTCTCCACCTGAAGCACATAGGAATTAGATACCGATACACGTTCCTCACGGCTGACCGAATCGGTGTGCACAATAATCTGAGGTGGAATATCACTGTTCTCCCAGCCAAATACTTTGGGCAGTTCAATCCGCCCCTCCGTCCCGAGAATCTCCATCTCCGCTCGTCCTGAAGCCCACATGCCACAGTCAAAAGTTAAAGCGACCGAATTCGGAAATTCTACCAGTCCCGACGCCATCATATCGACTCCATCATGTTCGTCCGAGAATAGAGCGTGCACCGTCACCGCTTCGGGTTCCTGTCCCAGATACATCCGGGCTGCAGAGATCGGATATACGCCTAGATCGAATAAGGATCCGCCGCCCATCTCTCTTTTGAACCTTACATTTTCCTTGTCATCAGCGGTATTACAGGTAAAGTTGCCATGGATGGCTCTGACGATACCAATCTCTCCACTGGCTATAATCTCTTGCACACGTCTGTGCTTGGGATGATATCGATACATAATCGCTTCTGCAAAAAGAACGCCATGCTGCTCACACGCCTCAATCATTTCTGCCGATTCATCAGCATTCAGGGCAGCTGGTTTCTCACACAACACGTGTTTGCCAGCCTGTGCCGCTTTGATGGTCCATTCTTTGTGCATATGGTTAGGCAAAGGAATATAGACGGCTTCAATGTCCGGATCAGCGATGAGCTCTTCATAACTGCCATACGATCTGGCAATGTCAAGTTCTTCGGCAAGGGACTCCGCCTTTTCTTTGCTGCGGCTGGCAATCGCTAACACCTCACCGCGTTCGGACTGCTGGATCGCCGGAATGACTGCATTTTTGGCAATGGTTGACGTACCGAGTACCCCCCACTGTAACTGTCTGTTCATGCTCATCTTCCTTTCGTACCGTAATTGTCCTCTTCTGCCTTGTGTAACATGCCGAGACAACGATCCAGATCCGTTTTGACCTGTTTCTTGTATAACTCAGCTTTCTCCGCACCATCATCCGTGAAATGATATAGAACGATTTCCTGAAAATCGACCTTCGGATCATTGCCCTTCAGCTTCTTCGTTCGATAAAATACCCCCTGCTGTACCAGTTCATGCAGTGCCCGATATACCTCGCTCTGGGGTGGAACATAACCGTAGTCTTTGAACTCCTGCTTCATCGCCTCCAGCATCTCATAACCATATCCCCTGTGCTGTTCAACCATCGTAATTAAATACAGCTTGATAAATGCCCGCTGTGCAATCATAAAGGCCACGTTCATTTCCCTCCTATCAGAACCTATATATCTAGTATTATAAAACTTATGTTCGGGTTCTGCCATCTTTCTCCGCTTGGTCTCCCCTTTATCCATCTTCATAGAGGACGAGCAAGAAATCGTGAGAATACGGAATGACTTGTGGGAGCAGGAAAAAAGGTTTTCTATTGTGAATTTTTCATGCATTGAAATTTTAATTCATACTCAAAAGTTTGTTTTATTTCAGGAACTTAGCGATTCGTTCAATCGAATTTTAATCATAAGACTGAGCAAAGGCTGTTACATACATAGTTACTCCTGAATCCTTTATCCTGCATACGTGAATCCTGAGTGGCCTGTATTACTGAGTTTCTCTGTTGTCTTTATTATTGAATCCTGTGTAGCCTGCATTAATGGGTTCTCTGTTGCCTATATTACTGAGTTCTTTATTTCTGTACCGGCATATATCCTGTACAATCTGTACTGCTGCGATTCTGTTGAGAATTTTTCATATGATGATATATTCATTTTTTGTGGACAGATTTTGGCACGGCTCCCACAATCCATTTCCCCCAGCTTACGCGAGAGATGAGCCATGTCAGTACACAGGATAATGCAAGAGCGAGCAACCAAGTAATGATCATGCGAACGACAGGGTTCCAGCCCATCGCAACATAGAACAATTCATCTGGAATATAGCTAAACCGAAGCATCAACATATGCATCAGATAACCGCCATACGACACACCACCAATCCACCCTAGCAATCGTGTAGCCCTAAGGTTGTGCAGTTTCCCGGCTAGCTGGTACATGACCATAATGGACGCAATCAGAAAGAGTGCCATATCAGGGCGGATCAGGCTGACCGTGTAAAACGTAATTTTGATGCCCTCCGGCTTTTGAAACTCCAGCATTAATAAATAAGTAAACCGAAGACCCAGAACAATAAACACAGTCCAGTATATCCAGCGCAATCGATAAATCCATTCATTCCAGTGCTGAACGGATAACCCCGCTGCTGCACCGAGCACAAAATAAATAAAGAAATAGAGGAAATTGCGATCTGCATACGTTGTAAAAGCATCTGTCAGTACCGGGATATTCAGTCGTTCCATGAACTTGGCGATGTTTCTTAATTGATCCGCAAGCACAAGATACACCACACCCGAAATCAATAATGCGATCATGCGTCCCTTGGCCTCATATCGGTTATATACATAACGAATTGCACGCAAGAAGAGCGGAAATAACAGATAAAACTGGATCAGCATAATGATGTACCAGAAGTGTGAAGTCGTTTTGCCCGTAATCAGCTTCAATCCTAGATCGGGGATATCATTCCATCCGAAACCGGTCCAGCCTCGTGGTGCAAGTGTAAAGTAAATGAGTGACCAGATCAGGTAAGGCACGATAACGTCATTTACTCTTTTTCTCATAAACCTGCCATAATGCAGCTTGTCTCCCGTGTTATAAAAAAGCACCATACCTGTTATGAATATGAATAAAGGAACTGCAAATTTGGAGAGCATCAGCAGTATGGCCAGCAACACGCCATCCTCCAGTCTCGTTTCCGGGACCAAAGAGTAATGTGCAATGGAGTGCTGGAGAACCACCGCTCCAAAGGCGATTCCCCGCAAGCTCTCTATTTCTGTAATTCGTTCTTTGCGAGGCATACATTCAGCCGTCCTTTCTTGCTTGGTTTTACAATAAAAACAAAGTACAATGAAGCCGTATATCTTAATGAGCGGGGTGATTCACATTTCTAGAACAGACACAGACGTAACCATAACCACCATCGATTCCAAATATGTCCAACAGCACCTGGCTAACGAGCGAACTTTTCTGGCCTGGGTACGCACGGGTATTGCCATGGCAGGTATCGGCTTTCTTGCAGCTGGATTCGGCTTCAATTCCTCGGCGTATGATCGACTAGCACATATTGCCGCGATTATTACAGGTATCACATCTCTGATTGGCGGTATATCCATCATTCTCTATTCGGCAGCAGCCTACCATCGGAAGCGTACTCAAATTAATGAGCAGACGTTTGAGGCTTCGACCGGCTTAATTCGGTTTCTCACATTGATGCTACTGGTCATAGGACTCGCTTTGGCTGTACTGTTATATGTATTGTTATTCCCTGCTTGAATGGGTAAAAACACCAACCGCCATTATTGACTCAAACATGCAACACAGGGACAAAAGCCGGCTTCCCTTAAGGAAACCGGCTAATGACCATCTTGTGGATCATCTATTTCATTCCATTTTGCAGGTATTAAGTCATTAGGTTAACCAGCTCAGCCGGAAGATTACAAGAATGTATTGTTACCCAATCGAGCGGCCTTGCTCTGGGCATCCAATCTGCGTTCTTCCATATCCAGATCTGGACGTTCAGCAGGTACTTCTGTACCATGAACTTGAGCTCTGTCCCGATTAAGTTGGCTGTTGCTGCTAAACACATCGTACACATCGGTGTCCCGATCCGTGGAGTCTACGAGAAGCAGAATTTTGCCGTTCTGTACATACTCCTCATACTGTTTAGCGTCCTCTTCCGGGATACCAAGACCTACCAGGCCACCAACCAGTCCTCCAGCTCCTGCACCCACAGCTGCACCGGTAAATGCTGCTGCGATAGGGCCTGCGGCCAGAATGGGTCCTATGCCGGGTATGGCTAGTGCACCGATACCTGCGAGCAGACCGGCTACGCCACCAAGTACACCACCTGTTGCTGCACCCGCAGCCACGCCCTCAGGGGCTTTTGTACCTGTCTCTTCCCGAATCGCCTTCAGTTCATCCCGATCCTGAGTAACAACGGAGATTTCGTCTGAAGTAAATCCTTGTGCTTTCAGACCCTCGATAGCCTGCGATGCTTCACGTTCTGTATTAAACACACCTACGATTTTCTTTTGCATAATGAATCCCTCCTCATCTGATTGAGTGGTTCGCTATGTTATTACCCGCCTTATTTTCTTTCAAACGCTTGCAAGGCAATATAGTATGTGTTAATAGCAATGAACGGCTCGTTATTCAACCAACTATAGAGTGTCAACGATAGCGAGTTTCAGATTCCTTAGAATGTTGCGGGCGCTTCAAATCACTGAATAAAATGTCACAGGTTCATTAGCGCTCCAATCCATGTTCTGGTGATACATTGCAGGATATGTCCGGGACCAAAACATCTTGAAGTAGAGGCTGTGTAACTCTGGTGAATCTAAAGACAATTTTTCTGGAGATTTTCTAAGAAGATCTCCAAAGGGATGTTCCAAGAGATGTTCTACGGAAATTTTCTAAGGAACTGAGGGCGTCTTATTTGGCCTTTTGGTCCACATTCTATTTTGTAACGAACTTGAGACACGTTATTTATCAAAATCACCTGGAAAAGACGCTCTAAATGGCTTGTTGTTCAACTATAACGTGTTTCAGATTCCTTAGAATGTTGCGGGCGCTTCAAATCACTGAATAAGACGTCACAGGTTCGTTAGCCTCCGATTCATGGTCGATCGATCATAGGTTGAAGGATGGCGGTTCCAAAACATCTTACTATCCAGTTCTTCCCGACTTTCCCTAGGGTTGAAGACACGCTCTGGGACGTGCCCTTAACCTCTAAAAAAGCAGATTTTGCCCGAATCTCGTTCTATGCCGGAAGTTTGCCACAAGCGAACCGAGGGCACGCCAAGCCTAAAAACGCAGCAGTCGAAAATGCAAAGTGACGCAACATGGGTTCAAAAGGCAAAGTGACGCAGCAAGTGGCGAAAAGGAAAATTGACGCAGCAAGTGGCGAAAAGGAAAATTGACGTAACACGGTACGAAAAGACAGTTCACTATGCGGTCAGCGAGTTTGGAGACACATCCTGATTAGAAGGTGATTACTTAGTTAAAGTAGAGTATGATTCGATCAGTTACAATACGGATTGTTGTGGTTCATCCGAATCTAAGCCTGATGTAATGCACCCTTCGGGAACCCGGTGTTGATATCTAAAAAAACGAAATCATTCATCTATTTCCCCCGTGGTTTGGCCCGATTAGTGGCCACCGCTTCAAGGGGATTATCCGGCCAGTAATGCTTCGGATAACGTCCTTTCAGATCTTTTTTGACGTCAAAGTAGGTCTCACGCCAGAAATTGGCCAAATCTCGTGTGACCTGTACAGGTCGCTGAGCCGGCGATAACAAATGAATGGTCACTGGGACTCGCCCACCAGCTATACGCGGTGTCTCCTGTTGTCCAAACATCTCCTGTAATCTCACCGCCAGAGCAGGAGCCTCGGGACGGCTGTAGTCCACGGGAATACGCGATCCACTGGGCACCTGTATATGCGTCGGAGCTTCATCGTCCAGTTGTTGTCGTTGCCCCCAGCTCAGACCACCAAGCAATACATCTTGCATCGACAATCTCTTGAGATCGGCTGCCGATCGCATGCCTGTCAGATAAGGTGTAAGATGCTCAGCCAGCTCTTCGGTCAGATCATCTTCGATCAGGTCGGGCCACTCAGGTAGATGGAGATGCAGGAACCGCAGCCTGTCCGCAAGTTGTCTGGACGTTTTAGTCCATGGCAGACAATCCAGCCCTTCCATCCGTATTCCGGCCAACAGTGCTTCCAGCACCTGATCTTCAGGTGGCTGTGCAATACTGCTCTCTTTCATCACAAGGGCTCCAATACGAAGTCTCTTATGCGCTCGCACGCTGCGAGTATTGGAATCCCAGGCCACTTGCACTTCATCGTGCAGCAGGTGCTGAGCTGCCTGTAACAATGTCTGCTCCTGCAACGGCGCAGCCAGCAGGATGCGCGCATCTGCGCCCTGGTCGTCTGCCTCGGCTGCGACCAGATACGCTGAACGGCTCAGCGATTCTGTCGCTGCGAGCCGTACGCCGCGGCCGCTGCTCAGCAGATAGCGGCCGTCTTCCCGGCGTTGCCCGATCCGGTCCGGATAGGCGAAGGACAGCAGCAATCCGCAGCTGTCTTCATCCGGCCGTACCGGATCGGCCGCCGGGCCGAGCGCCGAGCGCAGCTGGCGGCTCTCCTGGAGCATGCGCCGCACGGCCGCGCCGTCTAGGGCAGCCGCTGCCGCTTGCGGCTTGCCGCTGCTGTCCGCAGTCAGCAGCGCCTCTACGCGCGGGCGCAGGTCCGTGCCCGCGCCTGCACTGCCACTGCTGCGGAGGCCCGCAGGCTCCTGCAGCAGTGCCGCCAGCATGCTGGCGTAGCTGGCCAGCCCAAGCTCCGCCGCGCGGAGCAACATGCTGGCCAGTCGCGGATGCACGCCGAGCGTGTTCATCCGCCGCCCGAAGGGCGTGATGCGGCCTGCGTCATCCAGGCCGCCCAGCTGGCGCAGCAGCGCCTGTGCCTGGCCGTAGGCGGCGTCAGGCGGGGTGTCCAGCCATTGCAGCTCTGCTGGGGACTGGACACCCCAGACGGCAAGCTCCAGCGCCAGCGGCGCAAGATCCGCGGAGGTGATCTCCGGGCGAGCTGCCTCAGGCAGGCCCCCATGAACCTCTTCGCTCCATAGCCGGTAACACACCCCCGGGGCAATTCGCCCCGCACGACCCCGCCGTTGATCGGCTGACGCCTTGGACACCGGCAGGGTGACAAGCCGGCTCATACCCGTGCGCGGCGAGAATGCCGATGCTCTGCTCAGCCCTGCATCCACCACAATCTTCACTCCAGCGAGAGTAAGGCTAGATTCCGCAATCGAGGTGGACAAGACCACCTTGCGTGAACCCTCAGCCGCAGGACGTATGGCCTCATCCTGTTGTTCCACGGGCATGCTGCCGTAAAGAGAATAGACGTTCACATGTGCAGGCAGAGAAGCATTCGATAGCTCCCGTTCTGTACGATGTATCTCTTTTGCGCCAGGAAGGAAGACAAGCACATCCCCCTCCTGTTCGGCTAATGCTCTCTTGACCGTCTGAGCTGTGAACTGTTCCAGTGGCATAGATACCGGTCTTGGCACATATCGTGTATCCACCGGAAACGTACGTCCCGGACAATGAATCGATCTTGTACCTTCGCCCAGTAATGCACAGACAGGATCTGGATCTAAAGTAGCCGACATGACTAGCAATTTCAGATCCGGACGTAACATCGCTCGGGATTCCAGTGCCAGAGCCAAACCCAAATCTCCATGTAAGTGACGCTCATGGAATTCATCGAATATAATCATGGCCGTATCCTCAAGACCCTGGTCCTGCTGCAACATTCGGGTCAATACCCCTTCCGTCACAACTTCGATACGTGTCCCTTGGCTCACCCGGGTATCCATGCGCACACGATATCCTACAGTCTGCCCCGCTTTTTCCCCAAGCGTAGCTGCCAGTCTTGATGCAGCCAAACGCGCGGCGAGTCTTCGGGGTTCCAGCATGATGATTTTCCGTCCCGCGACCCATGGCTCCTCCAGCAAAGCCAGCGGTACAACAGTTGTTTTTCCCGCTCCGGGCTCTGCAATTAACACCCCTGTATCTTGATCCCGAAATAATTGTCTTAACTCCGGAATAACCTCTTGTATCGGTAACTCTATATGCATATAATCGCTCCTAATGAATGTACCCTACTGCTTTTCAGTATCTCTATTCGAATGTTAGCATTATAACAAAAAAAGCCGTTCCAGAGGAACGACTATCGCAGACACACCATAAGACACGCCTTAGTAAAAATGAAATTTATCCCGTATGCTCACTTAGCTGAGCAATGACTCTGCACCATCAATGACGATCTCTGCTCCGGTAATATGTCTGGATTCGGACGATGCGAGGAAACTTACCAGATCGGCAACATGTTCCGGCTGACCCGGTCCGTCCGCAAGCGGCTGCTGTCCTTCCGGGAACTCCATCGGGATAATGATCTGTTGCAGATCATCCGTTTTGACCGTACTTTGATCAATATTCGTCGCAATCGCTCCTGGGCAGATCACGTTCACACGTATCTTGAACTTCGCCAGCTCAAGCGCAGCCATCTTTGCAAAAGCAACCTGTCCTGCCTTGGATGTGCTGTACGCCGACATGCCAAAGCTTGAGAAGCGTTGATTGCCGTTAATCGAACTTGTAATGATAATGCTGCCGCCACCCCGTTTCTTCACGTGAGGCAAAGCATATTTTACGGTGAAAAATGTGCCGTTCAAGTTGGTTGTGATAATTTGCTGCCAATCTTCAACCGAAATTTCCTCAATAGGTGCTGATACACCATTAATGCCCGCATTGGCAAAAACAATATCCAAACCGCCGAATAACTCAACGGTTTCCAGCACAGCCTTTTCCACACGTGCCGGGTCGGAGATGTCAACATCAAATGCTCTTGCCGCACCCGGGTGCTGCGCATTAATCTCTGCTTCCGTTTCCGAGATCCGATCATTCACCAGATCAAACAATGCAACATGTGCACCCTCTTTTGCCAGCTTGACCGCAGTCGCCTTCCCAATACCGGAACCTGCTCCGGTAATAATCGCAACCTTGCCTTGAAACCGTGACTTGCCGTTATGTTGTGTCATTATCCATTCCACTCCTTCATTTTAGCAATTATGTAAGAATGTACGTTGAAGCTATCATTAGCCAATTCTTCACAAGATTACCCAAAAAGAGTGTCTTTTAAATCAACACCAACAAGTTTTTTCACGTTTGGACTTCAACAAAGTCACAGCATCATTCGGATCAATGCACAATTTGATATCCGGCGCTCACCATTCCAGCTCAATGAAAGCGGCATCATCTTCAAGACCGCCGGTATGTGCAGCATCCAGCAGTACCTGAATGTGTTCATCGGGGACATAGGCCTGGATCGCATCCAAGTCGTTTAATCCATCTGTATATAATTGAAGACGCAGTGAATCGTTGGCGGACCCTTTGGTCTCGTAGATGTGCGGCTTACCACCAACAGGGCCTTCAAGTGTAGACCAGCGCTCATTGGTCCTGCAGTGAGTCTGAAATAATTCAGAATCTTCCTGGCCATTCCGCCACAGGCGAATACGGGAATCTCCTTGCCAAGCAAGCCACAACCGACTTTTGCGACCGCCTCCCGTAAGCTCAATCCGTCCACACACATACATGGCCTGGCTACCTCGACTTCGCTTTTCCATCAACACTTCACGAAGCAACAAAGGAGAGCTTTCCAGGGGCTGTAATTTCTCCAGCTGCTCAGATGCAGGAAGGGTCAGATCCTGAAGCAGACGCTCAACGCCCTCTTCTGTCGGGTGTTGCGTCGTTTCCAACCAATCCAGTAAAGCATTCCCCAGAAAACGCGCTGCAAAGTCTCCGAGATAACTCATGCCTACCCCATCACATAGTACAAAATTACAGATATTTCCTTTCATACGTACCGCAGCAAAGTCCTGTCCGGTATCTCCCTGATGTACCGTCTCAGCCGCTCTTCCATAACCATATCTGCACTTAAATGTGCCCTGATAGCGGGTTAGTGGCTGTTCTCCCGTCTGTACACTCACATAGCGAAAGTTGCCATGCCGCTGCTCGGCATGGCCCCCCTTATCTCCAGCAGACAATGTTGCCAAACGCATTGCTCTCATGATTCCCCTCCTATCTCACAGGCGTAGCAGCGGACATCTGGAATCCAATCGATACCAATTCTGCACATGTACCTGGAAGCATCATGAGTGCACCGGGTGCAAGCAAATAATCAGCTTCAACAAGCATTTCCCGATAACTTTCAGGCAGAACGGAAGACATATTCCGCAGCTTCTCTCCATGCTCATCCTGTAGATTTGTTTCGGAAGAGATTCCCTTCCATCTTCTAGGTTCAGCAATCGGCCCTTCCAGCAGATGATCGGATATAAAAATATTCTCCACCAGCACATTGCCATCAGGTACACTCATGCCCATGATTCTTTTCGCAATGGGCTCGGGATCTTCACCTGTGGCTACCCCATCGGTCATGTGGCATACAAGTGGAGCAGGACAATCCTGCATATTCGGAATTTCGGCCTGGAGAATCTTTTCCGCCTGCAGAAAAGCCTTTGCCGAGTCCGAGAACCGTTTCGGGGTCAGGTCAGGCAAAGATCCAACTGCAGCGATCTCGTCGATTCCTTTGATGCCGTTCAACAAGTCGTATACATCATCGCTGTAAGCCAATATGGCTATGCGATAGCGAGGTGTCAGACGATTTCCCTTGGTGGACCGAAATACCATTTGGCGTATCGCGAGAGATAAGGCATCATAGACGACGTCAATCCGCCGACGATTTTCCAGAACCATGTTCATGGAGGCGCTAATATCAATTAAATAGATAATGAGTGCAGGTGTACGCTGTGATGCTTGAATTGTGTAGTTCATCTAGGATGAGTCACCTCCGTCAATTACTTTATAAGTTAGGCAACGTATAACTGGTGTTGCTCAGGAATTTGTTAATGGCACTCATTCGAGCGGCCACTTTGCCAACTCCTTTGAAATAAGCCGCATCGGTATTGTATAGATTTTTAAAATCACGGGCATACGCTTCCGCATTTTCAATTTTTCTGCCTTTTTGTGCGTTATACGTTTTATTGTAATGAGCAATCAACGTGACCACATTCTCGGCACGCTTTTTCTTGAGTGCGGCTTTCTGAGCAATCTCCTGTTGACGTTTAGCTTCAGCTGCCGCTTTACGCTCCGCTTCCTGTCTTGCAAGCTTGGCATCATTCTCTTTTTTCCAGACGAGATAAGCTTCATATTTTGCCTGTTTATCGTACTTCTCCTGCTGTGCTCTCTTGGCAGCTTCTTTCTTCTGCTGTTCCTGCTTCACCAGATAGGCCTCATATTTCGCCTGTTTGTCGTACTTGGCCTGTAATGCCTTGCGTTCTTCTTCTTTTTTCTTCGCTTCTGCTTCCTTCTGTTTGGTTTCAGCGAGCTTTTTCTTTTCCTCAGCATCCAGTTTTGCAGCTTCTGCGGCCTTTTGCTTCTCCTGCTCTTCCTGCTGCTTGATCGCAGCTGCCTTTGCAGCTTCAGCCTCTTCCGCAGCCTTGACCTCTGCCAGTCGTGTAGCTTCCTGCTGTTCTTTCTGCTTCACTTCTGCCTGATCGGCCAGTATTTTGACCGTTGGAACACCACCTGCCAGCAATACAATAAGCACAGCGGAAGAAATCATGAACTTCTTGGATCGGTAGAATGGCACAGGTACAGGCTTGTCTGTGTCTTCTTCTGGATTAAGCTTGGCGTCCAGTTCCTTGATTGCAGCCTCCACTTCCATCTGCATCGCGCTGTTATGAGGAATGAAATGATACAGCGAACGATACACTTCCAGTGCAGCAGCTGGTTTATCTTCATCCTCCAAGGATCTTGCCTGTAAGAACAGACGGTTCACAATCGCTTCCTGATCGGGAGAGTGCGGCGTTTGGGGAATGTCCCCCTCTTGCGTATTCACAGGTTCACTTACCGGTTCTGAGCTCTCCTTCAGATTTCCATCCGCTTCGGACGGATTGCCAGCTTCTTCTTCCGACAATGCAGCAGCAACCGCATTGGCCTGTTCCACGTCTACCGCAGCCAATGCAACATACCACTCACCAAACGTCGGACAACTGCTCAGATCATGACTTTCCCAAGCTCGAATAAAGAGATCGGACAGTTTGGAACCCCAACGCTTCTCAAGAGACTCACGCATCGCATAATACCGTTCACTCACCGTTTGCATTTCATGTTGGTCAAAATAACTTTCGCCCCACGCTTTTTCTACAATCACAGGGTCCGACCAGCTTAACATTTCAGCAATGATAACTGCTCCGGCAAATCGGTCAGCATATGAACTCCACAAACCGCTGTGCACTGTGCGATGGGCTGCATAACCGGGTGACCCGGCAAGCAGGGCATCCGGACGATCCATCTTTGAACCGTACATCTGCTCGACATCCACAAGTTCTACCGCAGACGTCTTCCCCAGATTCTCCACTTCGGAAAAAAACGGAATCATTACATTGGGAGCGGACATATCGCAATGAGCCAGTCCACGTTGTTCCATGGCCGAACCCGTCCCAGCAAGCGCTCTGGCCAGCTTCAGGCTTTCTTCAGCCGTCAACTGTCTCTGATCACTGATCACATCGAACCAGGTCTGACCTTGCACCCATGGCATCAACACCGCATATAACAGATCGGGATGTTTTCCAATGAGCGCTCCGTTTCTTTCCGGAGTGAGCACATCACGCTTGCATACTTGCAAACCTGGCAGTTCACTATAAGACTCCATATGCTCAGACTGATATACCATAGCTGGAATACGGAATTTAGGAAAAAATACTTTTAGTGCTTTGGCCCCATGAAGGGAACCGTTTCGGGGTAACAACTGATAAACAATCCCCTGCCTTCCAGCTTGGGCATAAGCTAGACCCGGCGCAGCCGGATGTTGCCCAATCGTATAGGCAATGTCGTTAATCACCACTTCATCCCCGGGATTCGGTTGAAAAGACATGCTTATCCCTCTCTCTGTCCTAGTGTCATAGTTGCAGCAAAAACCGGGTGTTGTGACAACGCCCGGTTTTTGCTGTAGTTGTACATCTTCAGCTTGCTACCCGCCAATGATTCAGGGCGAATTCAGACTTCAACTCGGCCTGATCTATGTAAAGCAGATTAACGAGCTTGGTCAGCTGTACGGAATTTGTTAGCAATAGCTGTAAGTTCAGCGCTGATGCTGTTCAGCGTTTGAACGAATGATTGCATTTGTTTGCTAGCTTCTTGGAACTCCTGGAAGAAGCGTTGCTTTGTCATACCTTCCCATTGTCCTTCCATGCTTGTGATGGATTGAGTCAATGTGGATACGATTTGCTGACTTTGCTCACCGCTTTGTTTAAATTGGTTGGAAACCTGATCAAGCTGCTCTGGGGTAACTAAAATACGTCCTGCCATTGGTAAATTCCTCCTTGGTTTGTGCAATTAAATTTTGACTTGTTCAAATTGTACTATACCAGGATCGATCGAACAAAAGTCGAAGGACCTAATCCTATTTACCCCATTTTCAGTCCTTGAAACTTCTCCTAACAGCCTATTTACAAAAAAATTCACTTCCTGCTGTTACTTTTATTCACCCTGTTCAGGAAACCACAGGCTCGGTCCCTCTTCTTCCCCGAAAGGAAGGATCTGTGAATCTCCATGCTACCGGCTCAGGCTGCATGGCCTGAACCAATGTAGCAGGGGAGCCATCAGGCGGTGCGACATCCTGTACACGATATACGGCCGCCATTGCGGAAAGGGGATCGGATACTACAGCTACAGTTGCAGAATGTGCAGGCATGATTTCTCCTGTACGATTGTTCTGAAGAACATTCAGCATATTGACCGCATTACCATAGGCTGTGTTCACATGACTCAGCACGGAACGATACTCCATGTCTGCCTGCTGGAATAACAATGCTTTGCGTCCCAGCTGTACGCTTAAGTCCATTAATCGACGAAGCGCATCCTCGCCCAGTCGTTTACTGTGATTCCATTCACTCATCACCGCTGCGCGGGATTCAACCTCCCACTCCAGCGAATGAATCGCCTGATCCAACACTGTCATCTTTTGCTGTATTTGCTCCGCTGCATACTGAATCTGCTTGCTCAGTGCCCGAAGCACATCCGGTTCCACACGAATGCGCATTTACCATCACCTTTCCTCTTCCCCTGCAGGCTGTTTAAGCCAGTCCAGCAGCATCTCGTGAAACTGTTCTCTAGTCGTCAGTGCTGCAACTAGCCAATCATCTGAAGCCGCAGTGCTCATCCGGAACAACCAATTGGATACCGCACTTGCAGCAAATGCTGCAGACTGCGACTTCCACCCGTCTTCATTCCATACGAGCAAACGAAGCTCCCCATCTGACTCCTTACCCACCAGACAGCGTGCCAGCGCAAGCGAGCCCTCAGGATCACTTGTCTCCTGTGCGAGTTCATCTGCTACGGTCTGTACCCCGCTGTTCTCAAGCTCATTCATGACATCATAAAATTTTTTCTTGGAGCACATTAGTGCCGGTTTCTCCGCAGGAGAATGGCCGCTCCATTTCATCCGCTCTATCAGAACATCAATGGCTTCACGAACACTTCCCAGATCGCTAAGCCGGAACGAGTCCGGTACGTCGTCAACACGGGAAACTTCAACGACCCGCTCATCCGTGCAATGTATATAACTTTCATACGATTTGCCGTTGATCGTGTATCGAATCCAACAAGCTCTGTCGGACAATCCGGCAATGGCTACCCTGGAGAAAACGGTCGGTGTCATGATCAGCTCATCGGTATCCTGATCCCGAATCAGATATCCTTTGTCAAGCAGGGAGGTTTTCACACGCTCCCACTCCATCGCGATATCCTCCGCCATATAGCCGCGAAACGGATCTTCCACACCAAGCAGTCGGTCTGAACCGAGAATACCCGCCAGGAAAAAAAGTTCTTTTGTTTGCAACGTGACTACCTTTTGCTTAGAATCATGAACCGTCAACATTATGAGCCACCTCCCCTCAAACTACAACATGCCATCGGTCACGAATTTCAGAAATCCAATCGGTCATTTTCCAGCTGTCATCACATGGAACTGCACCTTTAACCCTGGAATATTTACGTTTTACATAATAACCTTGACCTGGAGGCAGTACCTTCAGCCCACCTGAACTACCTCCGGATTCCGAATAAGGTATACGGAAGAACGAGAGATCGTTAGGGTCTAAAGTCCCGAACAGCATTCCGCTCTGGGAAGCCTTCACATCCGTTACCCAATCCGAACCGAAGGTCGGGAAGTCTGCCGGAACCCCGGACAGAATCACGTGTACACCACGATCCCTTCCTTGACGAACAATCGCTCCCAATTGATCTTTTACATTAAAATCGTTTAGCTGTTTGGACAAGGTGTCCGCATCATCGATAACAAGCACAAGTTCCGGTCCACCGGAAATCTCGCCTCTTTTCAGAACTTCATCGTACAACTGTTGAATCACAGGTGCAAGCTGTTCTTCTCGCGATACATGTCCACGGACATGGGGCAAACTGCTGATTTCCCCCAGCCCACCTGCGCCATAACGCATATCTACTGTGTATATTTGTACATCTTCCGGAGAAGCATGATAAGCCAGTGATAACATCCATGTCAACAAAAATGTCGTTTTTCCGCCTTCCATCGGACTCGTCACCATGAAATGTGGACCTTCACGCAGATTAAGCTGGAATGGTTCAAGATCATCCGTAAGCAGTCCTACAGGGACAGTTACAGATGATGTATCCCATGCCTGACCATATGATCCTATCTGAATGAGCAGATCCTTGAGTTTGATCTCTTCCGGAAGCGGAGCAATCTGAGGTGCTTCTTCCCCTGTCCAGCCTTGGCGAATCTCAGCGATCGTGCGGCGCAATGCCGAGGAACGTTTGCCTTCATCTGCCCCGGAAGAAGGTAATGCCGCCTGGAACATCAACGGAGGCACTTGCCCTTTGACCAGACCTCTTCCTGGCGGAAGTTGGCTTGGTGCTTTGGAAGGTCTTCCCACGGCATAATAATAATCACTTGGATCAGATAACTCAAATGAAACCGCATTGGGAATATTGCTTCTGAATTTCTCAAATACATCTGTTACCCGATTCGCAGTAAGTACAAAGGTAATCCCCAGACTTCCGCCTTCACGCAGGATCGTCTCCAGAAGTTCATTTTCCTCCGGATAGGCATTGCGGAATGAAAGATAACCATCGATAACCACCACAACCTGTGGGACAGCCGCATGAGCTGTCCGTCGGTAGGCCGAGATCGTTTTAACACCCGCCTCCGAGATGATATCTTTGCGTTGTGCTGACAGCTTGAGGATATAACGGAATAACCGTTTGATCCGGTCTTCCTCCTCCGCCATCATCACGCCACCGATCTGTGGTAGTCCTGCAAAGTCCTTCATCATGCGGCCCATATCGATAATGTAACCATGCCAAGGCTCAGTTCTGTGAGAACGGGCCAGAGACATAAGCAAGGTCTGAACAAATGTTGTTTTTCCCAGTCCCGGCATGCCGTAAACGACCAGATGGCCTTGATCCACAGGCAATGCGAGCGGTTGTTGGCGCTGATTGGGGAGATCATCCAGCAAACCAACCAGGGGTTTCAGACCACTTGCCCCACCATCAAGCAGCAGATCCCGATTCTCTTCTTCCTGCCATTCCTGAAGACCTTCCCATTCCAGTGTTTCTGGTAAAGGTGGCAACCATGGTCCTGGCAACCGACGGATGCCCGCATCCGCTGCAGACTGAGCAACATAATCAATAAATACTTGAAGCTGTTTCGGAACATCTTCACCTTTGAGAACGGCTCTGCGCTCTCCCGTTAACAGGGGCTCCCGCTTACCGTTTAGGCGTACTTCCATGACAGGCAATACCGTCGTTGAATCCTCCTGTTGGTTATACGGTGCACCACTCCAGGCGAATTGCATTTCTTCAAATACTTCATCACTACCCACCTGAAAATATCCACGACCAGGCTTCGTAATCCAGGCAGCATTTGGAATCTTGATCATGTCCCTGCTATCTCCCTCACTCTGTACGCGAAGGCAGATCCGAAAGCGCGAATTACTCCATATTTTATCGTCCACAACACCGGCTGGCTTCTGGGTTGCCAGAATTAGATGAACCCCAAGTGTTCGGCCAATGGCCGCGATACTAATCAGTTCATCCATGAACTCCGGCTGGTCCCGTTTCAATTGAGCAAACTCATCAATGATAATGACGAGATGCGGGAGCGGCTGCTCATGTCTGGAACGCAGAATTTTATAGTATTCATCAATGTGCTGGAGATTTCCCGCATCATTTAATATTTTTTGCCTTCTGACCAGTTCGGCACGAAGTGAGATATTCGCCCGCTCGATTAGATTTCCATCCAGATTGGTGATTGTCCCTACCACATGAGGTAGATCAACAAATGTATTGGACATACCGCCACCTTTGTAGTCAATCAGCATGAAGGCCAGATCATGCGGATGGAATTCAGCAGCCAGTGAAGCTACGATGGACTGGATGACTTCACTTTTACCTGAACCGGTTGTACCTGCAATCAGACCATGGGGACCATGACCCTGACGTTCAATTTTGTCATGCAGGTTTATCGCTATTTTTTTGCCGCCAGCTCGTACACCCATTGGTACGGGCAGCGTGTCCGGATATCTCGTCTGCCCCCATCTGGATACCACATCCAGATCTTCCACGCGTGATGTGCTCAGCATATCGAATAACGGCAGCACTTGCGGGATATCTGATGCAGATGACCGTTTTAACCGGATCGGTGACATATAACGGGAAAGCGCCTCTGCCATTTCCTTCGAGATCACATCAGGTTTATACGTTTGTTGAATAACATCCGCATCTTCCGTTTTTTTGATATACACCCCTTTGCCTTTGGAGGCATCCATAATCAACTGACAATGCATTGGTAGAGACTCCTTGCGATTAGCCAGTATGATGGTGCATACATCGATGTCCTGAGCCGATTCCAGTAGCAATGGAAGCAACGGTTCCTCTTCAATTAATTGCGTATCGGAGAGAATCACAACGTAACACGGCGTTTGTATGCTTTTCTTGTAGCGGTCTTCCTTATTGTTGCGGCGCCGGTTCAACACGGAAAACAAGCTGTCCGCCAATTGATGCGCACCGCTGTGCCTGTCGGCCATATAGCGTTGTCCCTGGTCTTCATCCCAGATATGGGGCATCCAGCGAAGCCAATCCCATTCCTTGCTGTCCTTTTCTTCATAGAAAGCAGCAAGCTTCAGTTCATCCGGGGAGTGACGTACCGTCAGTTGTGAGATGATGACTCGCAGAGAAGCAAGCACTTCCTCCCGATCACCGACCAGTCCCATAACCTTCGATTGGAACAAAGGCAATGTAATGGAAGCATCCGGTACCGTCTGGAATTCACCCGCAAGTTCATGGGCGGCTTCAATTAGCTCATCCTTCTCATAACCATCAATCCGTGGAACCTGAAGTTTGATACGGAATGGAATCTCTCCCGTACCAATGCGCACCTGAAGGAAATCATCATCCTCTGGTGAACGCTCCCACAAGGAACTGTTCCGGTTCTTCACCACTTGAAGGCACACACCCGGATCCCCATGAATTTCATACAGGCTCTTCACTTGCTCCGCCTGAGCTTCTTTCAGTTCTTCCCGGTGTTTGTCCAGTTGGGCAAGATACATTGTTTTTCGTTCTTCCAATTTTTTGCGATATGATTTCTTGTTGCTCAGATACACGAAGAATGGAATGGTGTAAGAAGTAAGCATCATCATGACCGTCATCATCTGAAACATCATATAATTGCTGTTGCCCATTTTGCCGGTCATATTGATATATACGTAGAAACCAATGCTGACCATGGTCATCATGATCGGCACAATAATGGATATCATGGAAAACGTGGGTTTGCTCGGTTCTGTTGGAGGCCTGAGTATTTCGAGTCCTTCTTCCTTGAGAACCGGTGTCATTCTTGGAGAACGCTGATATAACACATTCACGAAGAGAAGACCTCCTTTAGTTCGTTCAATAGAATGTATACGTTCAAAAGCCCTATTCGTTGCTGTCCTTTTGAAATAATGAACGTCTCCCATATACAGGCGCTTCTTCCGAAGTCGTTGAAAAAGCCCGCTGGACACGTACGCAACTGCCTTGCCGCAGCCCTGTTTCCATTAACTGCTGTGCGTTCTGCGGAGAGAACCACAGCCCCTCCGGAAACTTGGCTTCAAGGATGTACTGAATGCCGTCTCCCGGTGCCTGTCCGAAAATGCGAACGCCAAGTAATGTCTTCAAATGTTCAATGGTGCATTCATCCGGAACATCGATGTCGAACCATTCTCCTTCCTCGCGGCCGGAATACACGGTTAGAATCATCCGAATCCCTCCCATGGTCTCATATGTAAATTGTCCTAATGTCAGATTAAATCAAAAAAAAGAGAATGAATCGTTATATCAACCCTATTTTCTTACATAAACACCCTGTTTGCAATGTGCCACCTGTAATTTTGTTACATATGACCCACGTATATATTAAAATATCGTACATTTGACTCAGAACTTTCGTGGCAGTTATGCTTTTGAATATTGCGAGGATACGAAAATTTTCATTTTCTATTCCATTTAAATGGTAATTAGGTTTTGTTTTTCGGGACTTTTATTCCTTCGCTCACAATTGAATTGTGAACACTTTTCAAACATTACCCACCTTTATGTTTTCATAAGCTGATTTTAAGGTAATTTTAAGCATTGGAATTTAATATTACCTGTATGAAATAACAACCGTGAGGTGATTTCAAGTGAGAACCCTAATAACCTTTCAAAACAAATCAATCCCCGTTTACTTTAATCAAGAAAACAAACAGCCTATGCAGAAGACATTAAGATTGCTTAGCAGTGCTCTTGAGCATAAAATTAGCAACGGTAAACGTGCCATTCAAAAATGTCTGCATTCTTTAATTAGTATTGAGATTGTTAATGGAGAAGCGATTCTCCACAGTCGAAGTGAAAACGACTCCCTTGCTTTATCATTATATTAGAAGGAGTCTACCAAGCCACATTTATGACAAGACATGAAAAAGGAAGCTGTCGTTATAGACAAGCTTCCTTTTTGAGGTGTATACACGTTAACAGCGGATTGCAGTTATGATCAGCCATCACTCAGTGCACTTTGCTAAGGACATAGGCGGCATCATGCTCTTCCGCAATCTCGGCTTTACGAATACGAATGACAAACAGCCGAACCAAATTGGCACGTGTATGTTCTTCCTGACAGGTATTCAGTTTCCTCAGAATAAAGCGGTCAATGGACATGAATTTAAAGCCCCTTTGCCATTGGATTTACGGATCGATTCTTCCGTGTATCCATAAATAACCAGATAGCGTCAGAGCCAAACAGCTTTTCCACTCTTATATTAAGCCGTATTTTGCTGTGGTGTAAAATTGTGCAAAAAGCCCGTCCCACCAAGCTGGGACGGGCTTTCGCATGATTTGTCGATCTTTTTGCAACTCACTCTAATCGTTCATAAACGACCCTGCTAGTTCATCCTTTTTCGACTTATTTCACTCCTGGATATTCCCGATATTGGTGCTGAATGCTGATCCAACGAGTACGTGTAAACTTCTCAATGGCCCAATCACCACCGAAACGTCCAATCCCTGAAGCCTTTTCACCGCCAAACATCACATGCGCTTCATCGTTCACGGACTGATCATTTACATGCACCATACCAGATTCAATGCGCTGGGCAACCAGATATCCTCGATTCAGATCTTTGGTGAATACGGAACCACTAAGTCCATAAGGAGTATCATTCGCCAAACGCACAGCTTCATGCTCATCATGAGCCTTCATGATCACTGCCACCGGGCCAAACAATTCCTGCTGCACAATATCTTGTTCAGGTTTAACATCAGCAAGTACAGTAGGAGACAGCACACTGCCTTTGTTGGTCCCACCAAGCAATAGACGTGCGCCTTCGTCCTTGGCTTTGTTCACAAGATCCTGCAATCGTGTTACCTCTTTTTCCCGAATGAGAGGACCTACGAGTGTTTTGGCATTAGCCGGGTCACCTGCCTGCACATTTTTCGTTTTGGTAACAAATGAATCAACGAATATGTCGTAAATATCAGCATGCACAATGATACGATTCAGAGCCATGCAGATCTGTCCCTGATGCAAAAACTTGCCAAAGACTGCGGCTTCGGCAGCACGTTCAATGTCCGCATCTTCCAGCACAACCATGGCGTTGTTGCCGCCTAGCTCCAGTGCCGTTTCTTTTAAATGTTCACCCGCCAGTTTGCCGATTCCCTGCCCAACTTCTGTGGAACCCGTGAATGAAATTACTTTGGGAATCGGATGAGCCACAAAGTAATCCCCGATCTCACTGCCACTTCCGGCAACGACATTTAGCACGCCCCCAGGCAGACCGGCTTGTTCGAACAAATCAGCAATGAGCCAACCTGCCGTAATCGGAGTGTCTGATGCCGGTTTAATCACCACCCCATTGCCGAGAGCAATCGCCGGAGCTACGGATCGAAGACATAGATGCAAAGGGAAATTCCACGGCCCGATCACACCGACCACACCCTTCGGCTCCCGAATTACACGATTCTCTTTACCAGGAGTATTGGATGGAATAATCTCACCCTTCATACGATAAGGAAAAGATGCTGACTCATCCACAATGCGTTTAGCCGCTGCAAACTCCGCCTCCGATTTGATTCGGGTACTCCCGGATTCTGTGATCAACAGTTGAATAATCTCCTCTTTTCGCTCTGCCATCAGAGATGAAACTTTCCGCAGTACCTCTTCTTTCACAGCAGGTAATGACTCCGCCCACTCAATCGAATTTTTATGAGCAGACTCATACGCCTTATCTATATCTTTTTTATTGGAAGAGCGCCATGTGGCAATAACTTCTCCCGTATAAGGGTTGATATTCTCCATTGTTTTCTCACCGGAGCCATCTACCCATCTGCCATTAATATATTGTTTCGTCCATGTTGTATGTTCGGTTTCCATTAAAGTCATATGAATACGCCTCCTGATCAAAATTGAATGTCACACCTGCACAACGGTGTAATACATCATTAACCTTGTTCAGAATTACGCAAACGTGCAGACCTGAATTAGCTATTCCACTCTTTAAGTTTAAGTAAACAATACACCCCGAGTATTCTGTCCCCCATCTGTACCTCTTTCATCAATCGGGCTGGCTCTTCTCTCCAAAGAGGCTCAATTCTTCCCATCCGTAGCCAACCTCAATCAGATCTTGACCACCAATACGGATAGACTGTGTGTGGACAGGAGTGCCTCCCATCTTCTCATAGAAGCGACAAGCTGAATTACGTTCCAAAGCCCATATGATCAAACGTTTCATATTGAAGGACTGCAGATGATTAACGACATGTGTCGCCAGTTGCCGACCTATCCCCGTTTGTTGCACTTCCTTCAGCAAATATATAGCGTACAACTCTCCATCATAAGGTAATTTGCCTTCACGCTCCTTCCCCCCACAAGCAAATCCGACAATGTTGCCATGATCCTGTTCAGCTACCACCAAGATCTGATCTTTTTCGCCAGAACGAATGGTCCTCTCCCACTGCGACAATCTTGATTCTATAGTCAAATGATCCAAAAAATCGTCGGGCACAATTCCTCGATACGTTGTTTTCCAACTCTCTGTATGTACATGGGCTATTCCTTGCGCATCCCCTTCGCGCGCCGGCCGGATTAACATCGCTATCACTCGCTTTCTCACATAACTGCCATAGCTTTACCATATTATATGTTCATCTTTCTACAATTCCAAATTCATCCACTTCAGTTCTGGTTGTAAGAACTTATTTGGTAACTGGCTATCTTAACCTTATAATACGTGTTCAAAAAGTCTGGTTTTAAGTACCAAGAAGATGGAATGAAGCTAGAAATGGAGTAGCGGAGCGTAGATAGAGCTACGTGAGCAACCACAATGTTTCCTCAGGAAACATACTTCGAAGCCACCCGCTTATTTCGGTTGAGTTTCATATTCGATACTGATCATGCCGCTAGGCATGATTCGTAATCAAAAGCGGACTTTTTGAACTACCTCCCATAAAGTGAAATCCGGCCCTAGGGCCGGATCGTTACTCTAGTGCCTACAGAAACCTTGGACGACAGATCCAGTACATCCGAGTTGTACATGCGTATACAACCATGGGAGACGGATTTGCCAATGGACCAAGGCTCATTGGTTCCGTGTATGCCATAATGGGGAGCGGACAGTCCCATCCACAACACGCCAAATGGCCCTCCTGGATTGGATTGCTTGTTAATAATCGTGAACTCCCCGTTTGGCGTCTGCGTGAGCATCTTGCCTGTGGCTACGGGATAGCCCTTAATCACCTGATTGCCATCAAGAAGATATAACATGTGGTCAGACAGATCTACAATAATCCTGTAATCTGGCATAATGACATCCCTCCTGACCTATCTTATGCAAGGTAACAGATGATGCCCGCCTGATTTCAGACTTCCTCCCACTCTTTCACACTGCGGGAGTGCTTGGGTTTGCGACTAGTGGCCGGTTTGCTGGAAGCGGTACGCTTTCTGGATGCCACTTCTTCCTTGCGTTGCTGATATTGCAATTCCTTCTGCATTTTCAGATAATTATTCAGTCTTTTTTCATCTAATGAACCATCCTGTATGGCCTCTTTCACTGCACATCCTGCTTCCCGTGTATGACTGCAGTCCAGGAATCTGCACGTTGCCGCAAGTTCTTCAATTTCTCCAAACGCATGCGACAGCCCATCATTCCCCTCATCCCATAGGTTGAGCTCACGCATTCCTGGAGTATCGATCAATACGGCTCCCTGTGGAAGTACAAACATCTCCCGGTGTGTTGTGGTATGTCTCCCTCGGCTGTCGCCCTCACGAACAGACTGTGTAAGTTGCACATCCTCACCCATCATCCAGTTCACCAGCGTAGACTTGCCACTGCCCGAAGATCCTGTGAGCGCAACAGTCAACCCTGGCTGCAAATATCGTTCCAGTAAAGATTTGCCTTGGTCCTCCACTGCAGATATCGCAAGCACTTCAACACCTGGTGCGATTCCTTCTACATTTCGGATCTGTTCTTCCACATTGTTGCACAGATCACTTTTGCTCAAGACAATGACTGGCCTTACGCCACCATTCCAAGCCATCATCACGTATCTTTCGAGTCGTCTAAGGTTGAAATCATGATTAAGTGCAGCCACGATTAACAGTGTATCCACGTTTGCGGCGATTAATTGTTCTTTGGTCACTGGACCTGCCGCCTGTCTCGATACCCTGCTCTGACGTGGCACCAGATGATGAATAATTGCTTCTTCACCTGCCTGGCCTGTAATCGCCACCCAATCTCCAACCGCTGGTACCAAACTCGTTTCCAGACTATCATGACGCATTCGGCCCGAAATTCTCCCCCAGCGTTCGCCCTCTTCTGTAATCAAACGTTGCAGGTGTCCATGATCTGCGATAATTCTGGCTGGCTTTCTATCCTGCTCTTCCATTCCTGTCACTTGCCACAGTTCCTGCCACTTTGCAGACCAGCCGTACTTTTCAATATGGTTATCTAAAATATAAATTCCTCCCAAAATAAGTTTGTTTGCTTTTGTTCAAGACCAGTGAACAATTATCTCCGGTTCAGATCAAAACAAAAAACCACGAGTAGAAATACACCCGCGGCAATAAGTAGTTAGACGAATTAAAGATCATCCCTTCTCGTAGATATACCGGATATCCTACTTAACCATCCGCTATATTCAATTCAGGAACACCCTTTTATCGGCAAATCAAAAAGCCACGGGTGCGTCACCCGTGGCTTCATCTGAGCATGACATACTTTACGTTACAATGGATACTGCTATCCAACTAACGCAAAATTACATGCTTTGATCCGTTCCGGAGACGCTGTTCATATTCAAATTAACGTATACTGCATTTAACTTTGTCATAAACAATCGCCTCCCTTGTAGAATTATCCATTATGTTACACACCGGGCTTTGCATTTGTCAAGCCCAAACTTTTTTTTCCAGCCTACTCTATTTGACCTGATCCCAGCGCGTCCACATTTCCTTCGGATTCAGTTCATAGATCCCCTCTTCCCGATACATGAACTGATGCATGATAAATTCCCGCCGAATGGTAGCGAAATCTTCATGATACTTCTGTATAAATGTATTCATTTCTTTCTCGGTATACTTCCGACCGAACTCAAGCTGCTCGACCAGATGACCAAGTACAATCAGCTTTTTCTTGTATTGAGCGGGAATCTGCCGCAGTCGTCCATCTTTGGAGAAAAAATTTCTCATGACCGACGCTTTCAATGTTTCGTTTACATCACTCATATCCGTAACCTCCTCTCGCTTAAAGATAAAGTCAACCGAAGCCTGCGCATTCTCGCGGATAAACGAAGGATTCAGTGTGAAGTACACTGTATTTTTCTCCCGTCGTTCCTTAATCAGCGCCGCCTCTCTCAGCTTGGATGCATGATGTGTCACGGTGGGCTGTGACAGATTCAGCCGCTCGGCAAGTGCCTGTCCGTGCAGTTCACCCTGTGCCAACAACAGCAGCATGCGAAGCCGGGTCGGGTCAGCCAACGCTTTATGATAAGCCACAATTTTCTCCAGCTGCATCATCGTTCATCTCGCTTTCATTTAGATAAATATCTAATTTGATATTAGTCTTTTCCTCTCTCTACGTCAACTCCTTTGGATTCAAGTAAGCTTGTCTGGGTTTAACTCTCTCTTGAACTGGCATTAGCTCGCTTTTTACGGTAGGATTATATTGCTTGAAATAAGGAGGATTAAGAACATGGAAGATGTCATTATTATCGGCGGAGGCCCATGCGGCCTATCTGCTGCCATTGAATGTGAACGGCTGGGACTGTCCGCTGTGATCGTTGAGAAATACAATATCGTTCAATCTATTTATCTGTATCCAACCCATATGCAGTTTTTCAGCACAGCGCCGCTGCTTGAGATCGGAAACGTTCCGTTCAGCACACCTAATGATAAGCCGTTTCGTTATGAAGCACTTGCCTATTATCGCAGGGTAGCCGAACATTTTGGTCTGCGTGTTCATAACTATGAAGAAGCCCGTGAAATCATACGCAAGGATGATGGTACGTTTGAGGTACATACGCTCAATCGCCGCGGGGAAGCCATCGTTCATGTTGGACGCAATGTCGTTGTAGCTACCGGTTATTTTGACCATCCTAACTATCTGGGCATCCCTGGAGAAGATAAAGATAAGGTAACCCACTACTTCCGGGAAGCCCACCCTTATACCCGTACACGTGTCGCCATTATTGGCGGAAGCAACTCAGCCGTAGACGCGGCCATGGAACTGGTTCGGGTCGGAGCACATATTGATATGGTGTATCGCGGCAGTGGTTTGTCCCAGCATATTAAACCATGGGTACGCCCGCTATTCGAGAGCATGGTGACAAAAGGTCATATCACACTGCACCTGGAATCACGCGTGAATGAAATACTCGATGATTCAATTCGTCTGATACACACGGATGGTTCCACTCGGGAACTGGATAATGACTTCGTACTGGCAATGACCGGTTTCCGTCCAGATCGTCAACTACTCACGTCGGTAGGTGTGGAGATGTCTGATGATATGGATAAACCTCTATATGATGAACAAACGATGGAAAGCAGCGTACCTGGTGTATATGTGGGCGGAGTCATCGCTTCGGGGCGTAATGCCAATGAAGTCTTTATTGAATCCGGGCGCTGGCATGGACGGTACATTGCGGAACATATCGTTAGCAAACAACGTGGACAGACTGAAGGGAAATGAAAACCATGGATATGACTTCCCTGCTGCTACTTGTTTTTGCGGCTCTCGGGATTATCAGCAGCAACACACCTGTGACCGTAGCGATGGTATTTCTGTTGTTGCTACGAGTCCTGAACCTGAATCAGGCATTTCCATGGCTTGAAAAATACGGACTTACACTGGGCATCATCATTCTGACCATTGGCGTGATGGCACCTCTTGCCAGTGGCAAGATGAGTCTGCAGACGATCGGTGAGTCTTTCCTGCACTGGAAATCACTGCTCGCCATTGGCGTAGGATTACTGGTGGCATATCTCGGAGGACGTGGCGCTACGCTGATGAGTACACAGCCAACTGTCGTTGCAGGGCTGTTAATCGGAACGGTACTTGGGGTTGCCCTATTCAAGGGTGTACCTGTGGGTCCATTGATTGCTGCAGGAATACTGTCACTGCTACTGGGCAAATCCTGATTCGGTTGTGATCGTTGTGACCTGACATGCTCTGCAGATTGGCTGTATTTCCCACCGTTGTGTGATATACTTCTATTCATGCAAATTATGTACACGAGTCTACAGCAGAATAACCCATATTATGGTTATGCTGTTGCATAAGATATAGATTCACTTTGCAACTATTAATGGCCCAGGAGGAATAAGGAACCATGTCACGTCAGTTTATTACAGAAGCCGTGATGGTGGCTATTTACGGTCAATTGCTAGCGCCGCCCGCGCCTGTTGAATATATTTTTCCTTATACCACCATCCTTGAGCTATATGAATTCCAGACCAGTCCTGATCCCATGATGGATAACCCGGCAGATGATCAGCATGTGAAATCCAAAATCAATGAAATGATTTCTTATTTCGAGGAACCACTGAATAAGAAAAAAATAGAGCGTGCGTTACTTGTTCCATGGGCCAAAAGCCCCTCCATTTTATTTGGTGACCAAGTATCCATTGCCATTATCAATGCAATAGATACGGCACAGTACGGGGAGTATTTCGATCCCATTGAGACAGAATTGCTGCTGACATCTCAGCGCCTGAGTATCCCGATTCTCACCGATCAGGTTGAATTGATCGCACGCATCATTGAGTCTGAATCACCTGTACAGGTATTCGATATCGATGATTTTGATTTTGCGATGGATGATGAATCACTGGATCAGGTGTAATTCATGATTAGAGCACGTGAATCCGATTTTCAAAAAAATGACCTTGTCACCCATTTTACGTGGATGCCAAGGTCATTTTTGCGTCAACTTATTTTATTCTACATTATCCCGAGCTAACAGAATTCGGCTAATTTCATTCAGAGGTGGTAACGACTCCTGTGCGTAAAACTTAAGACCCGCATCACTATTGACACGTGACTCCACAAGATCATCCTGAATGATCACTGTCCGGAACAGGGCAATGACATAATACTCTTCATCTCCGCTCGAATGCAGAGACCGAAGATCAGGCCCTGAATACAGACCTTCCAGTGTCATGGTATCAACGGTCCAACCTGTCTCTTCCCATAACTCCCGATGCGCAGCATCTTCTATGGCTTCCCCAGGGCGCATCTCACCAGCTGGCAACCGCCATTGACCGTGTTCCGCATGCTGAATCAGCAGTAATTCACCTTGTTCGTTCTCAGCCCGCACCGCCGCTTTTACAACAATATGAGAGCGTTTTGCGATATACTGGGCCAAATCTCGTGCTGGCAGATTCACTGCTTATCCCCTCCTCCTATTCGGAAGCCGGTGGCGACCTGTGATTCATTTATTGCCTAGCAGAATACTTCAAGGATTAGATATTTCAGTGTAACGATATTCGATATCCTCACCTTCATCAACGATATCCACATGCAGTTGGTGCCCTTTCAGATACCAATAATCGTGATCTTCCATAAAGAATTGAATTCCCGATACTTCGGTTTGATCGGCAGGATGTCTTGGTTTTTCCACAGCAATACCTAGCGAAAATCCAGGGTGAAGACCTCCGCCTGAGCTATAACGGGCAAAAAATCGAATGCTGTCTCCCTCGCTCAAATTCAGTTCTTCCTTGTACCAGCGAGCAGCTTGATCGGATACATGTATGGTACTCATTTGGTGTCAGCTCCTTCTGTATATATATGTTCCATCATATCTCTACAGGGACTTGAATACAAACCCGAGTGCTCCCATAAAGACAAAATAAATTGTGAAAAATGTTTGACAGATTGTAAAAGCCGGTGTTAAGATGCAAACATACGAGGTCTACATTGTATTTATTTCCAAAAAAGAAAGGGTGATTACGGTGTTTAACAAACATATGATTGTTCAATTCAACACACAATTAAATACCGGAGCACACCCGAAATCATTATTCCGTTCATAAGTCGGCATTACAGGCGGTCTTTCATTAGAACCTCTGTGATGTTTACTCACAATCGAACTTATATATGGTGGCGGCTCTGTTCTCTGAGCCATGCTGCCGTATGATGATATGAAGACATACCGCCTGCGTGCGGTATGTCTTTTTTTGTGGGTACATTTCGGCATACATGAACGGAATCTGCATTTTTCGGACATCGAAAGGAAGGGATAACACTTGTTCTCTGTACTTAAAAACCTGGCCTGGTTCTTCCGGCTGGAACGCAAACGATACCTAACCGGTGTCATTTTGCTTATTCTGGTGGGCATTGCCGAGCTGCTGCCTCCTCGTCTTCTTGGCAATGCCATCGACGAGATTGTGCGCGGTTCCATTACCGGCACCTCACTTACGCGTTATATCTTGCTTATTCTAGGAACGGTCATCATTATCTATCTGGTTACATACGTTTGGATGCACAAACTGTTTGGTGGTGCCAATCTGGTGGAACGGCTTCTTCGTTCGCGCTTTATGGACCACTTGCTGCGGATGACTCCTCCCTTTTTTGAGAAAAACAGAACTGGCGATCTGATGGCTCGGGCCACCAATGATCTTCGTTCCATTGCCACTACAGCAGGCTTCGGCATGCTGACTTTAACAGACTCTACAGCCTTTCTGGCCACCGTACTGTTCGCTATGGGTTTTCTGGTTAGTTGGAAACTGACCCTGGCGGCAATCCTGCCATTACCTTTTATCGCCATTGCCATGATGATCTATGGTAAAGCTGTACATCAACGTTACACCCTCGCACAGGATGCATTCGGAGATATGAATGACCAGGTGCTGGAATCCATTGCCGGTATCCGTGTCGTGCGTGCCTATGTGCAGGAACGTCTGGACGAAAAACGGTTCGCCGATGTGACCGAAGATGTGTATCGCAAAAACCTCGCTGTTGCCAGAATGGATGCCCTATTCGAACCCACCATCCGGCTCTTCGTTGGACTCAGTTATGTGATTGCACTGGCCTACGGCATATATCTTGTATTCCATAATGAAATTACTCTGGGTGATCTCGTATCATTCAATATGTACCTGGGGATGATGATCTGGCCTATGTTCGCCATCGGCGAATTGATTAACCTGATGCAGCGCGGTAGCGCTTCACTTGATCGGGTCAACGAGACATTATCGGTAGAACCTGCTGTACAGGATGTGGAGCAACCTGCTCACGTGACGAATCCGGAAGAAATTGCGATGCAAGATGTTACATTCCGTTATCCTAGCTCCACTGTCGACAATCTCAGTCATATCAGCTTTTCGCTGCGAAGGGGTCAAACCTTGGGTGTTGTGGGTCGTACGGGTAGCGGTAAGTCTACTTTGCTCAAACAACTGCTTCATGAATACCCTGCTGGTTCGGGTACATTAAGCATCTCGGGTCATCCGATTCAGGATATCGCCAAAGATGACTTGCATAGCTGGATCGGCTATGTACCACAGGAACAAGTGCTGTTCTCCAAGTCCGTTCGTCAGAACATTCAATTTGGTAAACCTGGGGCCAGTGATGAAGTCATCATGGAAGCCATCCGTACCGCCGCTTTTGACGGGGATCTGGGAACCTTATCGGATGGACTGGATACACTCGTTGGTGAAAAAGGAATCTCTCTGTCCGGTGGACAGAAACAGCGGGTATCGCTGGCACGTGCCTTTATTGCTAATCCTGATATTCTGATCCTCGATGATGCTTTATCTGCTGTCGATGCACGTACTGAAGCTAAAATCATTGAAAATATACGCAACAAACGCTCGGGCAAAACCACGCTGATCTCGACTCATCGCCTGTCTGCTATTGAACATGCTGACCGAATCATCGTACTGGAGCACGGGAAAATTACGGAAGAAGGCACTCACCAGGAACTGTTAGCCATGAACGGCTGGTACCGTGAACAGTATGAACGGCAACAGGTCGAGTCCAATCTGTCCACGTAGGAGGTCAATACATTGAAGTCTAATACAGGCAAAAGGCTGCTTGATTACGCCTTGAAAGCCAAAGGAACATTTATCGCTGCATTAATTATGCTTACCATTGGTGTTGCGGCCGAGCTTGCCGGGCCGTTCATCGCCAAATCCATGATCGACAATCACTTGCTCGCGATCGAGCAGCCTTTCTATGAGACCACAGCTTCAGATGAAGCCGCAGTCTACAACGGTAAGAACTACAAACGCGAAGGCTTGTTCGAACCGGATGAAAACAAAGGTTCCGAAGTGCGGGTACTACAGGCCGGCAAAAGTTTTTATTTTGTAAACGAACCGGTCAATGCCCCTGACGGAGACCGCACATATGCGGATGGAATCCTCACGGTTACACGCGCAGGTGAAGTAACAGGACAATATGCGGCAGCCCCCCTGTCCGCTGGTGAACTATTTGCTTTTTACAAACCGGAGATGCCCAGCATCTATCAATTAATTGTGTACTACATGATCTTCCTCGTGATCTCGGTCATTATGGAGTTTGGTAAAACATTCTGGCTGCAGTCCTCGGCCAACAAGGTCATTCAAAGACTGCGCAACGATGTGTATGCCCACATTCAGCGATTGCCGGTGCACTTTTTTGATAACCTGCCCGCAGGTAAAGTTGTATCTCGGGTCACAAACGATACAGAAGCCGTCAAGGATTTGTTCGTTGCCGTTCTTTCGAACTTTTTCTCAGGAATCATCACGATTACAGGTGTGTATGTCGCACTCTTCCTGCTCGATGTTCGTCTGGGCCTGATCTCATTATTCGTCGTGCCGATGCTTATTACATGGATTGTGCTCTATCGCAAGTTCGCCACTCGCTACAACACGATCATTCGGTCAAGGCTGAGTGAGATCAATGCGATCATTAACGAGTCCATTCAGGGGATGTCCATTATCCGCGTATTCCGCCATCAGAAACAAACCAAGCAGGAATTCGAAGATCTGAATGATGACTATATGAAACACCAGAACAAAATGCTCAACCTGAATGCCTTCACCTCACACAACCTGGTTAACGTATTACGGAATATCGCCTTTGCAGTGGTCCTGTGGTACTTCGGTTCCAGTGTGCTGGATGGCACAAGTATTATTTCCCTGGGTGTTCTGTATGCCTTCGTCGATGTCCTGGGCCGTTTGTTCCAGCCGATCACCGGTATGGTGAATCAGCTCGCCAACCTGGACTCCTCCCTCGTATCTGCTGGTCGCGTCTTTGAGCTGATGGATGAAAAAGGAGAACCCGTAACTGATGGCTCCATGCCAAGATACAAGGGGAATGTTGTTTTCGACGATGTATCCTTTGCCTATAAAAAGGACTTCGTGCTTAACAATATCTCGTTCAAAGCATCACAAGGTCAGACGGTGGCTCTGGTTGGTCATACCGGTTCGGGTAAAAGCTCCATCATCAACCTGCTGTTCCGGTTCTATGATCCGCAAAAAGGCAAGATCACAATCGATGGTCAGAACGTTAAGGATCTGCCTAAACAGTGGATTCGTGAGCATATGGGGATTGTACTTCAGGACCCGTATCTGTTCACCGGCACCATTGCTTCCAACGTCAGTCTAGGCGATGAGAAGATCTCCCGTGAACGCATTGAACAGGCGCTGCGTGATGTGGGCGCTGAGCGTATACTAGCTCATTTGCCTCAAGGCTTTGACGAACCTGTAATCGAGAAAGGAAGCACATTGTCTGCTGGTCAGCGTCAGTTAATCTCCTTCGCTCGTGCGCTGGCATTTGATCCGGCCATCCTCATTCTGGATGAAGCGACTGCCAATATCGATACGGAAACGGAAGCACTTATTCAGAACGCACTTGAAGTCCTCAAAAAAGGACGTACCACATTCATCATTGCTCACCGTCTCTCCACCATTCGTTCCGCAGATCAGATTCTGGTTCTGCATCGTGGGCGAATCGTTGAGCAGGGTGCACATGATGAACTGATGGAGCTTAAAGGCCGCTATTATAAGATGTACCAGCTTCAGCAAGGTGCGCAAGCAGCAGCGGTCGCGACACTCGAGAATCCATCGGGCGACACAGTTCGAACATCAGCCTCCTTTGCAGGAGGAAATGCATAATATAGTAAAACAGGCAACACAAAAACCGATCTACACAGCTACCTTAGGGGATTGCGGTGTAGATCGGTTTTTTTAGTTTCATCAGGAGCCATGTTCCTTTACCGCTTATTTCCCCCAGACAAAAAACAATCCGCGCGCAACCTCACGGCTGCTGCGGATTGTCTATCCATCCTTTGATCGTATATCCCATGTACATTACGGTCTCCCTTGCGAGAAAAGGAAACTTGCTGCGCCAGGTTCGATAAGCCGTTGTTCGTGTCGGAGAGGAAACGGCATCCATGCCTAGCCCGGCAGCCAGCTTCATGGCCCGTTTCATATGCAGCGGATCACTCACAATTGTATAGGTGTGATAACCGGCCTGTTCACCAATTGGAATTGAATTGACCAGATTCTCCTCGGTAATTCTGGATTTGGTCTCTATACGAATGTCCGCAGGATCTACTCCATGTGCGATGGCATACTTCTGACCCACTTCAGCTTCCGTATGTTCTCCATCATCAGCCGACCCGCCTGTGAAAAGCAGATTACGAACTGTACCCTGACGGTATAATTCAATCCCGTGTTCGATTCGTTCACGAAATACAGGTGAAGGATTATCTCCCTCCACTGCTGCACCCAGAATGATTGCTGCATCCGATACCCTCGATGAATCCTCATCCGTATAAGCAGATATTCGTACTGCCGTAACCACGGTCCATAGGATTCCAACGAATACTACAGTCAGAGCCATAATTAATATCCAGCGTTTCGTTATCCGTCTGCTTGTCATTCATCCTCTTCCAAAGCCCTTGCTTGCATACTCTCGGTATGCATACGCTCCAGCGTTTGCAGAGCTGCTGCGGATTCGGCATCCAGACCAAGCTCTGCAATCCAGGCACCCGTATATTGCTGAAGACGGATCTCCAACTCCTGTGCGCGGTCTTTGAAATCCTCCAATTCCTTAATCATGCGTGATCGTCCTTCCGGACTAAATGTCTCATGAATGCGTTCCTTGAAATAATGATGTACGATACGGTTACGTTGCTGCCATAATTCATTCAATTGGCGTGTCTCTTCCTCAGAGAATGTAAAATGATGACGTACTTCGTGAATGAGCTGCCCCAGTGAACTGCTCATCTTTCGTTCGTACAGATCTTCCAGGTCTTCTTCAGACACAGCCTTGCCCTGAGACATTTTCATTAATAAAATTAGATTGACCAGCTGCTGTTCAAGCGCCTGCCCGTAGTACACGGCCAATCCGTAATAGGCAAACAATTCCCTGGAGTGTTCGCTGTCCAGCATGTCACCATTCTGGATATCTGTATTTTGCATATGCGAGCGCCTCCTTCAACCGTACGATGTTATCCATTCTATGTCCCTCTATCCTAACCAAACCAAGAGCAACATTCAAGTTATCGGGAAGCGCGTCTTCTAACCCCGCAGATCTCTTCTTCCGGACAGCCACACATGGATAATCAGTAACCCCATTGCGTAGAGCACAGTCCAAAGCATAACCGAAACAAACGAGTCCATCTTTGATTCATCAAATAACATCATCTCACGAACCAGATAAAAGGCTGGTGGAAGTATGCGACCAAGCCATTCTAACGATTCAGGCAAACGTTCACTCAACGAGCCTTGGATAAACGATAGTAATAATACAATAATGAGGGCAGGCATACTGCGACTAAGCAAGGGAATGTACGATTTTTGAAAGAATACACTGATGCCTAATCCCAGCAGCGATAATCCCAGATGTCCTAACCAGGTCATCATCCACTCCTCACCTGTGGGTTGTCTTTCGAACATTCCAGCGAACACGGGATATAGCACAGTAATTGCGGTAAGCATGAATTGCATAATCCAGGCACAGATGAGTTGACTTGTTACAACCTTACGCCTGCTTCCTGCATGAAGGACCAGTAATTGAAACTGCTTCGCAGGTTCGGTATTCATCACCATGACTCCATGCCAAGCTGCTGCCAGAAATAACAACATAGCCGTGACACTGTAACTGTCCGCAATTGGGTTGGGTTTGTAAGAATAGATCAGTAACATGGCAATGATATAAAAGATAACCGGTGCAAAATATTTCTGTGAGCGAATGTGATGCCTTAACAAATATCGGGTCAGATAGATCATTCGGCTTCTCCCCCCGCACCATCCATGGAAGAGCTTAAGTCCACAGATTCTGTGACACCTCCACGACTCGCATGTACAGCTGGATGTTGTCCTCCAAGCAGACTTTCCATATGTAATTGACTTTCCTCCTGTTGTACAGACACTACCGAACCTCCGGAAGCCAGAATCATTCGGAGGACATCATCTGTGGATTGTTGAACCACTTTCCAATCCCACAACCAAGATTTTGCGTTCCCCAAGCTCGTATCATGATCTAAAGACAACACTCCCGGTTGATGTGAAATGGATGGATCATTAGCCAGATCCTCTCCAGCAGGAGCCAGACTTTGAATACATACAACCGGTTCGCCAGCTTGCAGTATATCCTCACGATTCCAGTAGCGGAGCACACTGCCTTTCTTCAACACAATCACCTGGTCTGCCAAACGTTCAATAAGCAAGGGTTCATGACAAGCTGTAACAATGCATGTCCCTTCATCCTTCCATTCCCCCAATAGGGATACGACTGCCTCTTGCGCTGGAATATCCAAGCCTGATAACGGTTCATCCAGCAACAAAAGACCACCCGGTCCAGCTAACAGGGCCTGAATCAAATTTACTTTTTGCAATGTGCCCTTGGACAATAGGAGTAACTTCTGAGCGATCGCGGTATCAAGATATAAAAGTTCGCTAAGTTCTCTTATCCGCCCACGTAGTTCTTCGGGGCGAATGCCCCGAATCCGTCCCATCTCCCACAAGTACTCCCTAGATGTAAAGGGTACACGTGGCAAGCCATCTACTGCATACTTTGCAGAACCCTTCAATGTGCGATGAATCGATCCTTTGTCAGGTAACAGAATACCCGCCACCATACGAAGCAATGTGCTTTTGCCCGAGCCATTTCTGCCAACAATCACAGCACATTCGCCCTGCTTCACTTCCAGATTAATTTGATCCAGTACCTGAGCATGACCTAATCGTTTGCTCACTTGTTGAAGCAGTATACCTCGGACTGATGAGTCTGGTGAAGCTTGATCCGACTTCCTGAAAAGACCACGTGTACTCCATGTCACTGGGATCACATCCGTTCTGGAGCTTGCACACCTAGCAAATGTAAACTGTAAGCGAGGCGTTCGGCAGTCCGTTTGGCCAATGCCACCCGGAAGGATCTTACATCAGATGACGCATCCGCAATCCGTTCGGCGTGATAGAAGCGGTTGAACGCCTGAGCGACATCTATTGTGTATTTGGCAATAACCGAAGGTTCATTCCGATGAATTGCTTTTGCCAGATACTCGGGATATTCACCGAGCAGTTTCAGCAACGCCCAAGCGGTATCTCCGATACCGGATGAAGTGGTCACTTTTTCATTCTCACCATCCGCAAGGCTGGCGTTAGTCAGATGGTTTTCATTTTCTACACGTATCGCCTCTTCTGCCTTGGCAAGCACACTTTGAATCCGAGCATGGGTATATTGCACATAAGGTCCGGTCTCTCCTTCAAAACTCACCGCATCTTCCAGTGAGAAGTCCACATCGTTTAAGCGATTATTGCGCAGATCACCGAAGATAATAGCACCTACACCAACAGCCTCAGCTACCTTCTGAGGGTTCTCCAGATTCGGGTTTTTCTCTTGAATAATCTGCAAAGCACGAGCGACTGCCTCATCCAACACTTCCTGCAAGAAGACGACTTTACCGCGACGTGTAGACATTTTCCGTCCCTCAAAACGCATTAATCCAAACGGGATATGTTCACATTTCGCAGACCATTCATGCCCCATCCGGGAAAGGACCGCAAATACCTGCCGGAAATGCAGCTTCTGCTCGCCTCCGACCACGTATAACAAGCGATCTGCCT
This sequence comes from Paenibacillus sp. CB74, assembly GCF_055687625.1. NCBI lineage: Bacteria > Bacillati > Bacillota > Bacilli > Caryophanales > Paenibacillaceae > Paenibacillus > Paenibacillus sp. CB74. The sequence goes on from NZ_CM146009.1 coordinate 2,732,416, forward strand.
TCATCACCTCATGACGATACACCGCCGTAGCCAAATCCCGTGTAGGATAGATGGTTGTTCCGTCTTTTTTGATAATCAGGCACGGGGGCATGTTCTCGTCCTCCAGACGTACCACGAGTGCTCCATCACTCTCTTCAAGTAAACCTTTCGCCTTGAGTTCTTCAACCACCGCGCCCATCTTATCATTGTAAAAGCTCTCCCCCAACGTATGGTCGAACTGTACATTCAGACGTTCATACATCCGGTTGAATTCCTTCATGCTGACTTCCACAAAGAACGCCCATAACCGCTGTGTTTCTTCATCCCCTTGCTCCAGCTTGCGGAACCACTCCCGTGCCTCCATCTCCAGGGAAGGATCGTTCTCTGCCTCATCGTGAAAGCGCACATACAGTTCCAGGGACGTACGGATCGGATCTGCCTGCAATGCTTCATCATTGCCCCATCTTTTGTATGCTGCGATCTGTTTGCCAAACTGGGTTCCCCAGTCTCCCAGATGATTCACACTTACAGAGGTATAACCCGCTTCGTTATACAACCGATACAGTGCTGCACCAATGACAGTAGAACGCAAATGTCCGATACCAAAGGGTTTCGCGATGTTAGGAGAAGACATATCAATCACGACACGCGAACCCTGACCAAGCTGAAGCTTACCGAATGCGGCATCTCCCAGTTCTTTTAGCAGATTCGGCGCGAGCTCCTCCCGATTAAAGCGGATATTTACATACGGCCCGGCCGGAGTCGCTTCAATTCCAGATGCCTGTAATCCCGTTGCGAGCTCAGTTGCAATGACTGCCGGTGCTTTTTTTAATGACTTCGCTAATGCAAAACAAGGGAATGCTGCATCCCCCATCTCCGCTTGTGGTGGAACCTCCAGTAATCTCATAACTTCTTCTTCAGTCAATCCCGTTAAAGGCGCAATATCGGCCGCAGCCTGCTTCATCAACATGTCAAACACTCCTTATCCATTCATTAGTGGCTGAAAATTAACACAAAAAAGCTCCCGTCTCTACATAAGAGACGAGAGCTGACTTAACAGTTCCCGCGGTACCACTCTAAGTGAACAGGTTGCTCTTCATATGCATCAACATGCATACCCGCAGAACCTGTTCCGCTCGATGCGTATAACGGTCGCAAGCCGAGTTACCCTCAGACAGATCTGGCCTATCCCCAATGGGGATACGTACATCTTTTCGGATAACCATCTCACGGGTGCGGTTCACACAGGTCATGTCATACCGGCTTCCACCTATCCCGGCTCGCTGTCATGTATGGATCTGGCTACTCTCCCGATCATTGATATTCTTCGTTTCAATTCATTCCCATCATTATACATACCACGTTTAGACTTGGCAACCTGCATTAAAAATCCCCTACAGAAAGGCAATACACATAGGCACATCGTCTCAGATGCCTGTGTTCACTACCTTCCCTTAGGGGACCAAGGTCATTATCGGTTTTTATTATATGTTCCAGTGAAATAGTAATTATGCTACTGCTGCCATCAACCGGCAAGCTTCTGCACATCTGCGGCAAGCCTCTGCACATGCTTGGCAGTGATCGTGGTTGTGTTTGCCACACTCTGCGGCGCAAGCTTCACAAGCTTTCACACACAATTCGCATATTTCAGCAATGAAATCACTTCCACGTGTCATCGCTTGTGCAGCAAAACTGCAGATCTCCGCACATTCCCGATTCAAACGGATACAATCACGAAGCATCGCCAGATCATATTCTTTCAGACTCGATATGTAACATACGTTGCAAGCATTCATGCACTCCAGGCAAGCATCGATACATTGTTGATATTGTTGTTGTGTCATTTAAAGTTACCTCCCAGGCAAAGTTTGCTATGCTTCTTAATACCCAGTTGGGAGGAATATTGAATCATCCAACTTACTTTATCGCTTCCAATTCCAGTAATTGGTCACGAATGACAGTTTGGTCAAAATGTTCACCTATAAACACAGCAACATTAGGGACATTTCCCTGAGGTGTGATCTTCATGTAGTCCGATTCACGGTAGGCATACTGGAACCAAAAGCGGCTCGCCGTGTCACTAAATGATAAAATACCTTTTGCTCGATACACATCACGTGGCAATGCGGATACAAATTGTTCAAACGCCTCGCTGTTCACCGGTTGACTGAAATAATGCGTATAAACCATGACATGTTCGTGTGAGGCATGAGGAGCGGAATGCTCGTGACTGTGGTCATGAACATGGCTATAGGATGCGTCATTATTCGTAGCATCGCCTTGAACCGACTGATGTCCATGATTGCATCCATGTGTACCACAGGTTTCCGTATGCTCATGGTGAGCCGGCTTATCTGCTTCAGAAGCTGAATCATGCACATGCACGTCTGCCCCACTGCGAAGCAACAGATCCATCTCCACCTCACATTTGACTGTAGGGATTACAGGTGCGAAGCCATTCCATTTTGCCAAAAGCTGTTCCAGGTCCTTCAGCTCCTGCGCACTCACCCGATCCGTTTTGTTCAAAAGAAGCACAGACGCGCAGCGAATCTGCTCCTGCATCAGTTTAAAGGTCTGCCCCTTCTGCTCCTGATACAGACCAGATAGATGTGCTGCATCCACAACCGTGATGAGACTTTTCAGTTCCAGTCGCATGTAGAGTGAGGTCTCCGTTACCGCATCCAGAATCTCCATTGGATTCGCCGCACCGGTTGCTTCAATAACGATCACATCAGGTGATTCCTCCTGAACGAGATCAGCAAGTTGCAATCCCAAGTCACCACGTACTGTACAACAGATGCATCCACCTAACATCTCTGTCATGGGAACGGCGGAATCCACAATCTGACCATCCAGATTGACTTCGCCTAACTCATTCATAACCACTGCGGGACGCAAACCCTGCTGTTGCCAATGTTCGATCAACTGAACAAGCAGTGTTGTTTTGCCACTCCCCAAAAAACCTGACAGTATATATACAGGTATGGATTGTTCTTTTAAAATTGTTTCATTCATGCGTATACACCTCTCTGATTGTCCTTCTTGTAACCTGATCTATTTGTATCTAGCGAGTGTACACCATCCCGCATTCGTTATGCAATCATGTTCAATTCTTCCCCAGTACATTGCCTGATGCTAACGGATGGTCTATGCTATGAGGACATGTTGATTGAAGGAGGAAGTTTCATGACTAGTTCAGTGGAACAACATCGCCAGGAAGCTCCGACCACGGTATCGTGCATGATTGTTACAGTGTCAGACACGCGCACCAAAGACACGGACACCAGTGGCCAGCTCATGCATCAGCTTCTGAATGAAGCAGGGTATCAGATTGTTGAATACATCATTACACCAGACGAAACGGAGAACATTCGAAGCATCCTGCAGGATGCAGCTGTTCGTGATGATATTGAAGCCGTGCTGCTTAGCGGCGGAACAGGAATTGCTCCCCGAGATACGACATACGAAGCGGTATCCTCATTGCTCGACAAGGAACTTCCAGGTTTCGGTGAGATCTTCCGATTTCTCAGTTACACCGAAGATATCGGTTCAGCTGCCATCCTGAGCAGAGCCGTCGCTGGTACGATTGGACGCACTGCGGTATTCTCCATGCCAGGTTCCAGAGGTGCCGTCAAATTGGCCATGGAAAAACTCATTTTGCCTGAACTGCGGCATGTCATGCGTGAAATATATAGACCCGTCTGAAAGATCAGACGGGTTTTCGGGTTTATTTTCAGCTGTAAGTTATAGTACGACGGGTATCTCACTCTACTTACCTTAGTTGCCCCAGCACATGTTGGAACACCTGCATGACATCCTGTTCATACTTGTCCTTTTCCCCACCCGAAGCTGTATACACGAGTGAGACGTATCCTTTGCTGCGAATCGTTGTCCGGCCAAGCGCATTCTCCAAGACAGCCTCATCAGCATTCTCACTATACATTTGTTTCATGCCGGCAGCACGGGTTGCTGCATCACTGAAAATGTGGACTTTCACGATATGTCTACTACTTCCATTCAACAAGTACATATAAGAGATCCCACCATGGCCATCATCTTCAAACATATTATTCATCAGCTGAATGCTTTTTGCTTCAAAACTCTTACTGATCTCACTTACCAATTCACCGTTTAATCCGTGTCCTTGACTCTGTGCCCGCACATTCCCTTCATCTGTCGCTTCACGGGTGTAGACCTTCCGCTCCTGCTCAATGGATGATGCCGAACAAGCCACCAGGGACCAGACACTTGTGATCAACACACCACTTACAAGTATCGACTTCATTTTTCTTCGAACCAGACTTCGTCCTTTTCTATCAAAACACATGCCAATCCTTCCTTTCCAGTCACATGTACTGTGACCCAATCAGGTAGAATTAGCATGTCTTAGGACTTGGAAACTTATGCGGATGGCAGATCTGATATTGTATTGACCACAGTCCGACCTACCGCACCACCTTGGAGTATCGTCTCAAGCGTGTGCGGCAACTGGTCTAGAGAAATTTCGCGGATTCCCAGTTCCAGCGCGCGCTCCGGTTTCCATTCTCCGCCGAGCAGTTCCCACAGCCGTTCCCGACGTTCCATCGGACAATATACAGAGTCTATACCAATAAGCTGGATACCACGAAGAATAAATGGAAGTACCGTAGATTCAAAAGCTGTGCCTCCGGTTAACCCGGATACCGCTACTGCACCTCCGTATTGAATCTGTTTCAATCGCTCCGCGAGAGCAGGTCCTCCTGTTGGATCAACAACACCCGCCCATAGCTGTTTCCCCATAGCTCCTTTAGCTGGAGCATCAGCTTCTTCACGAGTAATAACCTCTGAGGCTCCCAAGTTTCGGAGCAATGACTCCTCCTGATCCTTCTTGCCTGTGCTGGCTGTTACTTGGAAGCCAAGTTTCGCCAGAATCGCCACGGCCATACTTCCAACGCCCCCCGTTGCACCCGTAACCAGAATCTTGCCTATCGCCGGGGTTACTCCAGCCTGTAACAGCGCATCTACCGAAAGTGCAGCCGTAAATCCTGCGGTTCCAATTGCCATGGCTTCTTTCTCACTGAGACCCGGTGGAAGAGGCACCAGCCATTCACTGCGCAGACGAGCATACTCGCTGTACCCTCCGTAATGAGATACGCCAGGCTCGAACCCTGTACTGATTACCCGATCTCCTGGTGCAAAACGTCCACTCACGGACTCTTCTACCGTTCCGGCCAGATCGATACCCGGTACCATCGGGTATTCACGAACGACACCACCCTTCTCAAGAGTCGCAAGTCCGTCTTTATAATTGACACTGGAATATTGCACCTGTACCGTTACATCTCCATTCGGAAGATCTTCCTTCTTCAGTTGCTCTATACCCGCTTTCACTCCGCCCTGCTCTTCTTTACGAACAACATATGCGTTAAAATGGTTTTTCATCGATAGCCACTCCTTTTTCGGATTTTATATATTTTTCCATTAAGCACATGAATTGTTCGCATTCAGGCTTAACGTAATCATCAAGCTCTATCTCTCCTGAGCGTCAACAGATAAATTAGCGGACCCACAATAGGGATGATGCCTGCCGCGGCCCAAGCTGGTGAACGTCGACTACCTTTGGCGTCCCTGTATATTGCAATCACGGAAAGCAAGGTCAACAGTACAAAATCAATCGTCATAATATGTACAAAGGATGATTGCTTGAACGCCTCCACATATACATCCGGATGACCTTGCGTCACGGCGTAGAATGCGGTCCCCAGCGTCAACAGCAGAAGGACTACATGCGTCAACTTGTGAGCTGCCACTCTTCCAATTCCCGACTCCCGCTGACGACCAAAATGCAAGCTTGTATAACCCGAAGCTCTATTTGCGGATGATGACCACACATAGTAGGGAAGCAGGGCAAAAGCACCTAGTCCAAAAGAAAGCAGAACAAAAGGCCAAGCCGGTACACGGCCACTTCGTTCTTTCACCGATGTTCTTAACAGCATACAGGCATAAACTGCCGGGAAAATACCTAACCACGAAAACACAGTAAGTAACCAAGGCTCTTTGCTTTGCATGGTGATTAGTTCTTTGAATATCGGATCACTTCCAGGTGATTGCCCCGGTGCCAACAACAATGCATAGGCAATAAAAGCGATCCAGATCAGACCCAATATCCATCTCATGTCTGCACCTCCTCTTACTTTCATCCCCTACAGCTATGGGATTGAATCAATAGTTGCAGAATTTGGCGTCTCCTGCGCTTTCCCGAGAAATAATGACTGCTATTCCCTACAACTTCTTGAATTGCTGATGACCACTATCAGTATAGCCTGCTACCTTGGCGGTCTGTCCATGAGATTTCTTACATACGGGTCCGAGTTAATCGGATCATATAAAAAACGTCTATCGACATACTTTCTGAAGACAGACCACGTTTAGCTGAAATTTTGCTTGTAAGCGTCGAATCGTTCAACCTTCGCTAAACACGTATACATTCCATGATCATCAAAAAGGCATACGCCAGTATTCTTACCTGGTTATGCCTTTTTGTCATTCTTAAGTTTAGATCATTCCTCTGTGGATTTCACATGTTCCGCAATAAGCTTCTGCTTCATATTCCATGCCGCAGGGCTAATGTTTACACGGTAGATCTCCGGGTTGAGCTTCCGTTGGTATTCAGGCCAGAACAGATTCATCTGTTCCCGGTGATACGCCCGAATCTCATCCAGATTAGGCAGCTCATACACTTTGCGTCCGTTCACAAAGATCGGCTCCAGCATATTGACCGCTTCGTAGCGGGTAACGGTTTTTTTCAGGTAAGGGTGTAGCGGGTTGAACAGCTTGAGCGGTCCGCCTTGGAGCGGCTGCTCTTCATCTGGATAGCAGATATAATCCGCAATCGCTTTGCCATGTTTCGGATCAATGATCCGGAACACTTCCTTTTTACCTGGAGTGGACACCTTTTCAGGATTGGCAGAAATTTTGATCGTAGGCAGCATGGCACCGTCCACTTCACGTTCTACCAATTTGTACACTCCACCCAAAGATGGCTGGTCAGAAGCGGTAATCAACTGTGTGCCGACACCCCATGTATCAATCCGTGCTCCTTGTGCCTTCAGGTTGAAAATCGTGTTTTCATCCAAATCATTGGATGCTACAATTTTCACATAATCCAGGCCAGCCTCATCCAGCATCTGACGTGCCTGAATGGACAAGTACGCAAGGTCACCGCTGTCCAGACGAATCGCATTCATCTTTTTGCCTTGGCTCTCCAACTTCTTGGCTGTTTTGATGGCATGAGGTACGCCACTGTTCAACGTATCAAAGGTATCGACCAACAGCGTAACCTGGTCCGGCAACACTTTGGCATACACGTCAAACGCCTCCTGCTCGCTCATAAAGCTCTGTACCCAGGAATGGGCGTGTGTACCTGCTGTTGGGATTCCGAAGCGCTCTCCGGCCAGCATGTTGGAGGTTGCATGGAAGCCTGCTACATACGAAGCACGTGCGCCCCAGATGGCCGCATCCGCTTCCTGTGCACGCCGTGTACCGAATTCGAGCAACGTATCCTGTTGGGCTACCTGTTTGATCCGCGAAGCCTTGGTTGCAATCAACGTCTGATAATTCATGAAGTTAAGTATTGCCGTCTCCACCAATTGTGTCTCCATAATGGAGCCTTCTACCCGAATGAGCGGTTCGTCAGGGAAAACAATTGCTCCCTCCTTCATGGAATGAATCGTGCCCTGAAATGAAAACTGGAGCAACTCTTCCAGAAAGACCGGATCGTAATTTTCCTCTTGTTTGGATAAAAATTTGATGTCGTCCATTGTAAACCGAAGCTGGCTGATGTAGTTCACAATCCGTTCCAATCCGGCGAATACCGCATATCCGTTGCCAAAAGGAAGCTTACGGAAATAGGCTTCAAATACCGCCTTCCGCTTGTGAGTACCATTCACCCAATGGGCGTACATCATATTGATCTGATATTTATCCGTATGTAAAGCCAGGCTAGTTGTCTGCATTTGTCTCATCCTCTCTGACTTCCGCTCGTGCCCCCAGATTTCAATTGAGGACACGGGTTAACATATGGAGACTCATTCTTCATGATTCTGTTCATTCGCATTAAACAAACAAGTCTCCCGTAAAACTCTATACACCATTCACCACATTCATCCGGTTCTTAACAGGCAGAACCAAACAGAATTATCGATTAAATTACGCAAGGACTGTCTCACTCGCCTTAACCACCGAAGCACCCAGGCTGGAACGAAAATGTCCTAGCGCCCATTCATGTCCTGCCGGATTAAAGCTGGCAACAGCATCTTCATACACCGTAATATGAAATCCTTTATTGTAAGCGTCCACTGCGGTATGCAATATGCAAATATCCGTGCATACCCCTATGAGTGCAATATCCGTAATTCCACGTGCACGCAGTCTGAGTTCCAGATCGGTTCCACAGAATGCACTATATCTCGTCTTATCCATCCACCGAATATCGTTTTTCCGTACTTCCATCACTTGGGCAAGACGTCCATATAACTGTCTCCCCGCTGTATCTCTGATGTTGTGAGGTGGGAAAAGTACCGTCTCCGGGTGATACGGATCATTTTCTTCGTGCAGGTCCACGGCCATGATTACCTCATGTTTGTTATTACAATAAGCCTCGGTTACAGCTGCAATCGTCTCTTCGATCTCTACCGCCGGCTGCCCTACAGGTAAAGAACCTGTCACAAAATCATTCGTAAAATCAATCACAATCAGTGCTTTCATCGTCAACACTCCCTTAGCCCAGAAATGGTTGATCCTGATTCAATCCAATTGACACATCTGCACCTTTTTACGTGTAGATGGAAAGGCGTGGCACGAGTTCTGTAAAACGATATAGCTGCGCCGGACGTTGCGAGTACTGGTTGGAACTCACCAAGTTCCCCTCTTCATCCCGTACTTCTTCCACAATGCCTTTGCGACTGCGGGTAGACGTAATCTTGCGAATGAAGTTTGGTTCTTCAAAATCCGGTACTACACTTTGAATAACCTGATATAATTCACTTAATGTAAAATCACGTGGCAGGAACTGACGAGCAATCGTCGTCTCCAGCATCTGTTGTTGAATGCGTCGATATGCATCTTCAATGATTGTTCTGTGATCAAAGGCGAGTTCCAATTCTTGCAACGCCTCCTGAATCGTGAACAATCCAACGTCCTCAGCATCATCTGCTGCTTGGCGTTGATCCAGCATCCATTCTTCCACAAGCGCGAAAAATGCGTGAGAGATAATCCAGCCCCGCGGGTCACGACCCGGCTGACTGTATACATTCAAGTACTCCAGATGTCCACCGTCTACACCTGTCTCTTCCATCAACTCACGCTTTGCTGCACCGTAAATGGATTCATTCTCCTGACAAAAACCACCGGGTAATGCCCATCTACCTGCAAAAGGCCAGCCTTTGCGCTTAATCAGCATCACTTTCAATTCCCGAATGGGAAGTGTCTTGGTCACCGTCTTGCGCTCCCGCTTGGTCAAGGTGAACATAACGATATCCGCAGGAACTCCATCGGGGGTACGATATTTCTTGGAACTATAGGCACGTGCTGCTTGTTCGTCGCTCTCTGAATTGAAGTGTTCGTAGTTTTCGTTCATGGGCACCACCGACTATTTTCATTTTGATAATTTCATTATGACATAATAATATATTTTGTCAACAGCGGGATTCATACTTTACGTTCTCGGACGTGCTATACGGAAAGTAGCCGTAGCCATGCATCCCAACGTGCCAGATGCATCACGAACCTCTGATTGAGTCGTAACACTGCGTCCAGCCTGATGTAACACTGTAGCCGTCACCGTTAATTCCCCTTGTTTCATGGGTGCGAGAAAATGTACATTCAGATTGGTTGTCACACAGCCATCTACTTCCATTGCTGCTGTTGCAACCATCCCCATCGCCTGATCCATCAGTGAAGTTAATACACCCCCATGAATAATCCCCATGGAGTTGGTATGATGTTCGCCTGCTGTCAACGCGATCTGTACTTCTTTGCCATCTCCTTTAATATATCGACATCCGAGAAATCCCCAGAATCGTTCGGCTCCGTCTTCTACCATTTTGTCCAAAATGCTCATTATTCATTTCTCCTTTTTCACTGTACGTATCATGCTCTCTTGATGTCATGTGCCTTTAACATTAAAAAATCAGCGCGCCACACAAAATAACCCCACAACGTGGAGCTTTGCTTGGAATGATATTCCGAGTACTTGGCGACAGCCACTCCACGTTAAGAGTTATGCAATGTAAGAAAAGCTTCTGATTGAAGCCTTATCGATGATGCCACATTCGTGGTTTGGCAGTTGCTTTTCTTGCGATTATCGAATCCTTCAGCTCCGCTGAAAACTTATAATTCTATAATCGTCAAAAAAGGCGCGGACAGCGTCCGCACCCTTCCGTCATTTAACCGCAACTTGTCGGAGGTGAATCCGTTCCAGCCTCCACGTTTACTTTTTCGGAAACCGTATCCCGGATTACAGAGATCACTAACTGAAGCAAGTAGTTGATGTCGCTCTGGCTCTGCTGGAATTCCGTAACCAATGGAATACTGTCCAGTTCGCTTTGCAGATCTTCAATTTCCTGTTCAATTTTGCTGACCATCTCCACATTTTTGAAGCTCTCAAAAGCAACGATCTCTTTTTGTTTCTTCTTGATCGTTGCGATCAACTGCTGGATGCGCTCATGATCACGAATTTTGGTTTCAGCCTGTTGGAACTGTCTAACTTCCTCACTCGTTCCGAGCATATCAGCCAATTCTTTGGCTTTTCCCATAATGTCGTCGCGTATGACCAGATTGCGCGTATCGTAGGTAGGCATTCCGTAATGGTTGTACTGCACTTCTTCCTGCGCCACTGAAATCGCTCCATTCTATGAGATGATATAAGATGAGAACCTGGGCTCAAATGAGTTCAAACGTCTGCTCCATGACCGCTACGAGTACGGATCGTTCTTTTGATCGCTGTTGTCTCCGTTTTTTTCTAATTAAACTTTTTCAAGGTTAAAAATCCGGAGACAAAGGCGTAGCATATGCTTCCGATGTGGCTTTCTTCAGAAAGCCTTTAGCTTCGCTTCTACAGACCGATTCCGTCCCCTCCGCTACTTGGGCGAATGTCCGAACCTGATATTGAACCCCAAAGTTCTCATCTTATTGGTGTGTGTATTACTGATTGGCAGCTACCGGCTCAGAGAGCAGGTTGCCCCGAATATAAAAAGTCATCGGATCGGTGATTTCCACTTGTACGAAAGTACCGATCAACTCTTTGGGTCCTTCAAAATGCACCAGCTTGTTGCTGCGCGTACGTCCTGCCAGAACTTCGGAATTCCGCTTGCTCTCACCTTCAACGAGCACTTCAACAACTTTGCCACGTTGTTCTTCATTGCTTCGATGGCTATATATGTTGATCGTTTCGTTCAAGCGCTTCAAACGTTCCTTCTTCACTTCCATCGGTACGTTGTCTTCCATCACCGCAGCCGGTGTACCTTCCCGTGGGGAATAAATAAAGGTATAGGCAAAATCATACCCTACTTCACGGACAAGGGAAAGTGTATCTTCAAACTGTTCTTCCGTTTCCCCCGGAAAACCAACAATAATATCCGTTGTCAACACAACATTCGGGATGGCTTTCTTAATTTTGTCAGCCAGTTTCAGATAGTGTTCCCGGCTATACTTGCGGCTCATGCGTTTAAGTACTTCCGAACTGCCAGATTGCACTGGTAGATGAATGTGCTCTACGAGATTTCCGCCCTTGGCCAGCACTTCAATCAAGTGGTCATCGAAGTCACGTGGGTGACTGGTTGTAAACCGCACTCGCGGAATATCAATTTGACGAATGGCATCCATCAAGTCCCCAAAGCTGTACTTCAGGTCGGTGAAGTCCTTGCCGTACGCATTCACATTTTGACCAAGTAGAGTGATCTCCTTAAAGCCTTGTCGTGCCAAATCCCTAACTTCGGCAATGACATCTTCAGGACGACGGCTGCGTTCTTTGCCCCTCGTAAACGGGACGATGCAATATGTACAGAACTTGTCGCAACCATACATAATGTTCACCCAGCCGCGCATACCCTCACGTTTCTTCGGCAGGTTCTCAATAATGTCGCCTTCCTTGGACCACACCTCAACAACCATTTCTTTGCTGAACAGCGCTTCCTGGATTAGATGTGGCAGTCGATGCACATTATGTGTACCAAAGATCATATCCACAAAGCCATGCTTCTGCATGATTCGGTTGACGACGCCTTCTTCTTGGGACATACACCCGCATACGCCAAGTAACAATCCCGGACGTTCAAGTTTTAGCGTTTTCAGGTGACCAAGCTCACCAAATACTTTATCTTCCGCATTTTCTCGTATGGCACATGTATTGAGCAGGATAATATCAGCTTCTTTGCGATCCTCTGTAGCCTGATATCCCATTGATTCAAGAAGTCCTTTGATGGTCTCTGAGTCATGCTCGTTCATCTGACATCCATACGTATATACAATATAGTGTTTGCCTTTCCCTATGTTTTTCAGTTCATCGGGAACGGCATTTTCGTATAACACCTGGACGTCTTCCTTGCCCCGCTGTTTCTCCTGACGATGATTAGGTTCCGATTTGATGTTAATCTCACGACCCCGGATTCTTATCTTTTTGCTGAATTCATCTTGCGAAATTACTTTGGCATCGGAGAAATCAAAATATTGGGAGTAATCCTTTTTTGAGTCTTTAGCCATTTCCTTCGGTCACTCCTTACAGCCTCAATTAATAAAAAATCGTTCATTCATCCCTGTTCCACGTGAATTTCTTGCCGGGAACATTAAAAGAGCATTACAGCAAATTATAGCATGAATTGGGCTGTAGTTCCACATGCAAACCGCACGTCCCTTCGCCTAATCCGAGACATGCCATGCTCTAATGAACACTTAGAAAACAGAAAAACCTGAGCTTTGCCAACAGGGCTGGAATTAACCGACCCTTAATGGCTGTGCTCAGGTTTATACGTTATTCAGACTGCCCTAGTAGGCTGCTGAAGCTATTCCATGGTATTAATCGATGATTTCAGCAGTGTCGCCATTACGAGCGCCAGCAGCGTTAGCCTCATCCGTATCAATATGCATGTCCAGTGCGAAAGAATCAGATACACGAGCCAGTACATTTTCCAGTACCAGACCGCGATCTCCGCCGAGGCGAACTTTCAGCATTTGTTTGTCCTCGATACCCCATTTAGCAGCATCCGAAGTATGGAAGTGAATGTGACGAGCAGCAACGATGACACCTTTATCGATCGTTACTTCGCCAGCAGGACCTTTAATCGTGATTCCTGGTGTACCTTCAATGCTTCCAGATTCACGAACAGGTGCTTTAACACCAATCGCAAATGAATCTGTCATGGAGATCTCCAGTTGCGTTTCAGGGCGAACAGGTCCAAGGATACGCACTTTATCAAACTGTCCTTTCGAACCAATGACCGCTACAGTTTCGTTAGCAGCGTATTGGCCAGGCTGGGACAGAGGTTTAAATTCAGTCAGTTCATAACCTTTGCCAAACAAAATTTCAACGTGCTCTTGGGATACATGAATGTGACGGGCAGATACGCCCACAGGTACTGTTTTACTCATTGTAAATTTCACTCCTTGTTTATCTATGGCCTGAACTCAGGCTCTTAACAATCCAATGGTATTATACCCCTTTTTGGAGTGAAATGAAAACGAACTGGTGAAAATTCATGAAATACACTTATTTCACCATCATTCCCCTCCTTTATTTGGAAAACAAGCTTTATTCAACCCATTCTGTCCCACAGAACACTTTACTATTTCACGGAAGCCCCCTTTATTTTAGGATTTCCCTCTGGCAAGTGTTCCCTCAGATAACTCATCGCATTCCCCCACAACCAGCCGCGCACTAAATGTTCATCATAATGTTTGAGCAGGAGTTCCGTCAGTCTTGGATAATGCCCCGAGTGTTCAAGTCTCTGAATATACGTTGAGATTCCGTCAAAATCAGACCCCATCATCAGATGGTTCTGTCCGCCCTGAGAACAGATCTGCTCGATATGAGGCAGCAAGTCTTCGATAAGCACTTCCCCCTCCTGTTTAACAAACCAGGGTACAAACGTCAGTCCGATCCGCCCTTCGCGGGCAATGATGGCCTGGATCTGATCATCTTTCAGATTGCGCACATGGGGGCATACGCTATAGCTGTTGGAGTGGGAGGCGATAAAAGGACGCTTACTCAAGTCAGCTAGTTCCCAGAACCCTTTCTCCGTCAGATGCGACACATCCAACAGCATTCCGATTTCATTACACTGGCGCACCAGTTCTTTCCCTTTCTCGGTCAGACCCGCCCCCCGCTTCTCCATGACTCCGTCAGCCGCCCAATTGGCATAATTCCACGTTAGTCCAATGATTCGAACGCCCATCTGATAACATAACTCCAGATAGAACAGGTTGCCCTCCAGACCATCCACACCCTCCAGTGTGATTAATCCCCACGGACCCTCTGTTTGCTCCACCTGAGCCACCTGCTCACGCCATAACAACGTCTGTGTGCCGCTAGGCCGCCCCTGACTTCTCTCTACACGACTACGATAAATCTCCAACTGCCCCATCACATGTTCAAACTTGCCTCTGCCAAGTACTTCGGGTAAATAGATGGCGAACGCCTGCAACCCTACCTTCCCTTCTTTCAAGCGTTGCAAATTCACATCCAGTTCTGGAGCATCTTCAAAAGAAAGAGCAGGCTGCATCAAAATTTTGCTCAGTGCATCACAGTGAAAATCAGCTACACGCCAATCAGACATGGACAAACCCTCCTCAATATTTTATTGCGAAGAAAACGCAAAAAAACCTGTCTACATCCATCGTAAACAGGTTCAATGCATACTGCATGTATTATCTGGGCTCCACAATCAGCTTAATGGCCGTTCGGTCCTCGCCGTCGATCACAATGTCTGTAAAAGCTGGAATACAAATCAGGTCAACTCCGCTTGGTGCTACAAATCCCCGGGCTATCGCTACCGCTTTAATGGCTTGGTTCAGTGCTCCCGCTCCAATTGCCTGCAGTTCAGCATTTCCACGTTCACGAAGAACCCCTGCAAGAGCGCCGGCTACAGAATTAGGATTGGACTTTGCTGAAACTTTTAATACATCCATGGTAAGTACCTCCCTGGGAATGTTGAAAGTTTGTTTCCACTTACTAGATGTTATTCGCGGGAGGCAAAAAAATTCCTTCTTTTTAGACGGGTTTCCCTGCAAAATGGGACAATACCCCTATTCCATGCGCCACTCGTCCTCCATCAGACGAATTTTTTCGATGCGTGTTGCCGCACCTGTAGCTTCATCAATTTCAACAAACACACCATGGAAATGCCATTTGCCATCATCCACAACGAAACGTACCGGGAGCTGGGTGTAGAACTTGCGCAGCACGGCCTCACGCTCCATGCCCAATATGCCGTCACGCGGCCCTACCATGCCCGCATCCGTCAAGTATGCCGTTCCTCCAGGCAAAATCCGATCATCGTTACTTTGTACATGTGTATGAGTACCTACAACGAGAGACGCACGTCCATCCAGATGCCATCCCATGGCAATTTTCTCTGACGTCGCTTCAGCATGCATATCGACCAGAATACATTTATAGTCCTGACGCAGCTCATCAACAATCTCATCAGCTACACGGAACGGGCAATCCAGAGCAGGCAGGAACGTTCTTCCTTGCAGATTGACAATCGCCAGCTCTTTCCCTTCGCCTTTGACAACCGTGTATCCTCGTCCTGGTGTGCCTGGTGGAAAGTTCGCTGGACGAATCATGCGAGGCTCATCATCTATAAAATCAAAAATATCCTTATTGTCCCAAGTATGATTACCAAGTGTAATACCATGTACACCCCAGTTGAAAAACTCATTTGCAATTGCCCCGGTAATGCCGCGACCTGCTGCCGCATTTTCACCATTCACAATCACCACATGTGGCTTATACTTCGATTTCAGGTACGGTAAATTTTCCTTTAATGCCTTACGTCCCACGTTGCCTACAATGTCACCAATAAACAAAACTTTCACTGATTACTGCCTCCTCAATTCCTGCAAAGTTCTCTTTTTCGAATGTTGAACCTTTGCAGGACTCTATCTCTTGTTCCATGATCTGTATTTATACAAAAAGCCTTTGATTGAATATGGAATTCAGTCGAAAAAGCCTAGCCTCTTTTTGAAAACACACTTTAAGAGGCTATCAAAAGGAAAAGTGGCCCATTACCGCGGCCACTTTTCCGTATTGCTCTATTTTGCGTATTCAACCGCACGGGTTTCCCGGATGACGGTGACTTTGATGTGACCCGGATAGTCGAGCTCATTCTCAATCATCTTCGTGATGTCACGGGCGAGACGGAAGGCTTCAGCATCATCGATCTTCTCAGGCTGTACCATAACACGAACTTCGCGTCCGGCCTGAATGGCGTACGATTTCTCGACACCTTCGAAGGATTCCGAAATCTCTTCCAGCTTCTCCAGTCGTTTGATATACGTTTCCAGCGTTTCGCGGCGTGCGCCTGGTCTTGCTGCGGAGAGTGCATCTGCTGCACCAACCAACATGGCAATGACCGAAGTCGCTTCGCAATCTCCGTGATGGGACGCGATACTGTTGATTACAACCGGATGTTCTTTGTATTTCTTCGCCAGTTCCACGCCAATTTCGACGTGTGATCCTTCCACTTCGTGATCCAGCGCTTTACCGATGTCATGCAATAGACCTGCACGTCTTGCCAGAGTTACGTCTTCTCCGAGTTCGCCAGCCATCAATCCAGCCAGATAAGCGACTTCCATCGAATGTTTCAAGACGTTTTGACCATAACTTGTACGGAACTTCAACCGGCCCAAAATTTTTATCAGATCCGGATGCAGACCATGCACGCCAACTTCAAAGGTAGCTTGCTCACCGTATTCACGGATGCGCTCATCCACTTCTTTGCGGGATTTCTCAACCATCTCTTCAATCCGTGCCGGGTGAATACGTCCGTCAGCCACCAGTTTCTCCAGGGCAGTACGGGCAATCTCACGGCGAATCGGGTCAAAGCCCGACAGAATAACAGCTTCTGGCGTATCATCGATAATGAGGTCAATCCCTGTAAGGGTTTCAAGCGCACGGATGTTACGTCCTTCACGACCGATAATCCGGCCTTTCATTTCTTCATTTGGCAGGGTAACAACAGATACCGTTGTTTCCGCTACGTGGTCAGCCGCACAACGTTGGATAGCGAGTGTAATAATCTCGCGGGACTTTTTGTCCGCTTCTTCCTTCGCTTGTTGTTCAATGTCCTTGATCATTTGAGCCGTCTCATAACGAACTTCCTGTTCTACGTTGGACAGTATGATACTGCGTGCGTCTTCCATAGTGAGGTTGGATATACGTTCCAACTCTGTCACCTGGTTTTTGTAGATCATTTCGATCTGCTGCTGAGTCTCATCAATTCGTTTCTCTTTGTTAGCCACTTGCTCTTCTTTACGTTCGAGTGATTCCAATTTTTTATCCAGCGACTCTTCTTTTTGCAACAATCGTCTTTCTTGTCGTTGAATTTCATTCCGACGTTCACGAGTGTCTTTTTCAGCTTCAGCACGAATGCGATGGATTTCATCCTTCGCTTCCAGCACTGTTTCTTTCTTCAGTGCTTCTGCCTCTTTCTTCGCGTTCTCCACGATTTGTACGGCAGCTTGTTCCGCACTAGAGATTTTAGCCTCTGCAAGAGATTTGCGAATAAAATATCCTACTCCGAACCCAATGATTAGCGCGGCCACAACGAGAACGATCGTGATTGCAGGATTCATACTGTTCACCTCCTCGTTGGTTCCTCCAAGGCATTCCTTGGGTCAATTTGCAGTTTTCAAACCTTACATATTTTGGGAATAACGAATACTCACGGCGATCCCCCGCCGATTTTCATTTCACATGTACATGTTTCCACGTACTATTCACTGTTTCCAGCGAACCCATAATTAAGAATGGTATAAATCTTAAGAAACCGAAACCGCTTTTTTGGAAGGAAAAAGAGTTGTCCATTTCTTACAGACTCATGTCCATTTTAGTATTTGACGAAAGAAATTGTCAAGAGAATGCAGTATAGAGACTCTAGTCTGCTAATCCCATAACAACGCTTCGTCATCTTCGGCGTCTTCAGCCTCATCTTCTTCAATTAAACAATTCACGACCCGGCGCACCATATCCATTGAAAAACCACGTCTCATTAAGAAGGGAAGCGTTTTATTTTTCTTCTCTTTGACGTCCCCTTTGACCTGATTCCATTTTTTTCGTCCGGCACTCAATGCAGTCTCAAATTCCGCATCCGCACTGACACCTTCCAGCGCTTCAACAATAAGATCATTGGCAATGCCCTTTTGACGGAGCTCTTGCCTTATCCACAGTTTTCCCTTCCGCTTGCCCTCCATACGCTGTCTTGTCCATTCCTTCGCAAATAGGTCATCATCCACCAAATTCTCGCGCTCAAGTCGATCCAGCGTCTCTTCAATTAAAGGTGCAGCAAACTCTTTTTGACGAAGTTTCTGACTTAATTCATGTCGTGTACGCGGCTTATGCTCCAAAAAACGTAGAGACTGTGTATACGTCCGCTGTCGCTCGTCAGCTACAATGATTTCTTCCAGATCCTTCTTCATAAACGTATTGCCTTGAGTCATCCTGTATTTAATCATTACATCTTCAAGAACCGTTATGGAGTGGATGCCAAAAGAGATTCGATAACGAGCTTGCCTGTGCTTTGTCCGTTCTACACGCGTAATTATAAGTTCTTCGTTGTCCGGAAATTGGGATAGGCCATCCTGTTCTGCTTCTTCATATAAATCCTCGTCATGTTGATCCATTCAGGTCTCCCCTTTCACATCATTTTTATTCTGACTACGTCAAGCACATCTTCACATAAAGAATGCTAATACAAAAGGCCGGGAACTCAGCCCGGCCTTTATCTACACAGTAGCGTGCCAACAGCCCCTGTCCACTGGGACAGGGGCTGTTGGACAGCAAGAGCAGTCCCACTACAATCAACTTATCCAGATTGATCCAAGCTCAATCAGATAAGTTTATGGAGCCCAGTGGGAAACACCCTCAGGGCCTCCCAGTAAGGGAGGCTTTGAGAGATTACTCGTTGATTTCAAACAATTCTTGTTCTTCTTCTGCTTCTTTTTGTTGCTCTTCACTTGTTGGCGCAGGAACTGCGGTAGTCAAGTTACTAGCTACCCGAATTTTTTGTTCAATGATTTCAGCAATATCTTTATGCTCTTTCATGAACTGCTTCGCGTTCTCACGGCCTTGTCCTAAACGCTCACCTTCGTAAGAGTACCAAGCACCACTTTTATTAACGATGTCCAGCTCAGTACCAATATCAATGATACTGCCTTCTCTCGAAATACCCTCACCATACATGATATCCACTTCCGCTTGTTTAAACGGAGGTGCCACTTTGTTTTTCACAACTTTAATACGAGTACGGTTACCAATCATGTCATTGCCTGATTTGATACTCTCAATACGACGTACATCCAGACGTACCGTAGAATAAAACTTCAGAGCACGACCCCCAGGTGTTGTTTCCGGGTTACCAAACATAACGCCGACTTTCTCACGAAGCTGGTTGATGAAGATTGCGATTGTTTTGGATTTGCTGATTGCACCAGACAATTTACGCAACGCCTGAGACATCAAACGCGCTTGCAAACCAACGTGTGAATCACCCATTTCGCCTTCAATCTCTGCTTTTGGAACCAATGCAGCTACAGAGTCAATAACGACGATATCTACTGCACCACTGCGTACAAGAGCTTCTGCAATTTCCAGCCCTTGCTCACCCGTATCTGGCTGAGATAGAAGCAATTCGTCAATGTTAACGCCCAATTTACTTGCATATTGAGGATCAAGAGCATGCTCAGCATCGATAAAGGCTGCTTGTCCACCAACACGTTGTACTTCAGCAATCGCATGCAATGCGACAGTTGTTTTACCTGAAGATTCAGGTCCATATATTTCAACAATACGGCCTTTAGGCAAGCCGCCTGTTCCTAATGCAATATCCAAAGCCAAGGAACCACTGGGAATAATTTCCACATTCATATGAGTGGACTCACCCAGTTTCATGATGGATCCTTTACCAAATTGCTTCTCTATTTGACGGAGCGCCATATCAAGCGCGGCACGACGGTCTGACAATAAGCTCACACCCTTTACTGTTTATAAGATAATGATACCTTGTTTTAACACGTTTGCCAAGCTTTTTTTCGAACATACATTCGTTTTTTTTTGTAAAGGCCGAGGCGCCTCTTCCTCAAAGAAACTTTCCATTAAACAGAAAAAAGAACCGTAAACAAGGCTGTAAAGCCTAATTCTGCGGTTCTTCCGTCTTCCTTAATTATACTTCTTTAGAGCTTCAAATGCAATCGAAGCTATTAACTAATCAATCCATCGCCACAAGTTTTTGCCATAGGCGATAGAGAATCGCTTTGGCTGAACGAATGCGGACAGTCTCGCGATTACCATTAATACGCAGCTCATGAATTTCCGTCTCTTTTCCACGTTCAGCCAGAGCGATGAAGACAAGTCCGGGTGGCTTGCGTTCCGAATATCCCGGTCCAGCTACACCGGTAACAGCCAAGCCAAAATCAGCATCGCCAATCATGCGAATCTGCTCAGCAAGCACTTTTGCAACCTCAGGACTTACCGCTCCAGGTGCATCTTCACCTTCCAGATAATCATGAGGCACATTCAGCAGCTTTTCCTTAATCTCATTGGAGTAACATACGATTCCACCTTTGAGCATTGAGGCACTTCCCGGTACAGAAGTCAAACTTTGCATGACAAGACCTCCTGTACAGCTCTCAGCAGCGCTAAGCGTCAGCCCCATGTCAGACATCATGGTTACAATTGTGTACTCTATAGGCACATCCTCATTCGCGTAGAGATGTTCTGTCAAACGCTCCCGAATCTGAACCTCCATCGCATCCAGCTTCAGCTTCGCCTCTCCTTCACTCGCAGCCTTAGTGGAGACACGTACCGTAACTTCGCCTTCGCTCGCGTAAGGAGCAATTGTAGGGTCTGTCTGCGCGTCAATCAGATCCAGCAGTCGATCCTCCAGAGCAGATTCACCGATACCTGCGAATTTGAGCATTCGGGAATAGATCGGCATTTCTTCTGTAAGCACATGCTGGAACAGCCAAGGCTTGACTTCCTGTTCGAACATTGGAATTAGCTCTTTGGGTGGTCCAGGCATCACAACATAATGTTTATCATTATCAGAAATCGCATTTCCTGCCGCAAGACCCGTTTCATTGGCCAGAGGTGTCCCACCCTCAATAACAATTGCCTGACGTCGGTTATTCTCTGTCATGTCCACATTACGATCTCTGAAAAAGCTCTCAATTTTATCCATCGCCATTCGATCCGTATGCAGTTTTCGGTTAAGAACAGCTGCGAGCGCATCCTTGGTCAGATCATCTTGAGTGGGTCCGATGCCACCGGAAAATAAAATAACGTCAGCACGGCCCTGTGCAATGCGAATAGCTTCACTAAGTCGGTTCAGGTTATCCCCAACCACCGTTTGGAAATATACATCGATCCCCATCGCAGCCAATTCACGGGATAGGTATCTGGCATTGGTATTGACGATTTGTCCAAGCAGTAGCTCTGTGCCAACTGCAATGATTTCTGCCTTCATTGAGCATCCTCCTGTACATGTGGTGAGTGATCAAAGGGCAATAGGATAATTTCCTATTGCCCCTGACCCAATGCTTCCTTCATGATTACCCATTTTTAGAACCAACTATTATGCTTTTGTTAAATGAAGCAGGTTTTTGTTTTTGATAAAGTAATCGATACCCGACCAGATGGTAATAAGCGCTGCTGCCCATACTGCGATAATATCGACGTGAATACCCGTGTATGAGAACGGGAAATTGTTCAACAGCAACAACACAATTGCCACAATCTGCACTACCGTCTTCAGCTTGCCCCAGGCACTCGCAGCAACAACCGAACCATCCAGCAATGCGATTTGGCGCAAGCCGGTAACTGCAAATTCACGACTAATAATAACCACTGCAATCCAAGAATCCAGCTTGCCCATCTCCACGAGCGAGATCAAAACTGCAGTAACCAACAGCTTGTCTGCGAGCGGATCAAGCAGTTTTCCCAGATTGGTAACCATGTTATTTTTCCGCGCAAGGTATCCGTCGATTCCATCTGTGCTTGCGGCGATGATAAAAATAACAGCAGCAATCAGTTGATTATACGGAAGCGAAAAGCTTCCAAGCTGCAACGGCTCTGGATAAAATGGAAAATCCACGAGCAGGAACACCATCAAAAAAGGGATTAAGCAAATTCGTGCAAGCGTAATCCGGTTGGGTAAATTCACAAGACGCCCTCCCTCATATCCTCCATTACTCCAAACAATCATCATAATCCCGTTATCATCATCCGGAACATGAAATGTACAGTTTCAATGTCAATCCATATTAACATGATCCCACTATGTAGAAACGCAAAAAATAAAGTCAACCGCTCAAAAGCAAAACCGCTTTAAACGTTCCGGTGACTTCCAGAAGATGTACTGCTTTTCACAAAGTCAGCAAACGATGAGGACTGGACTTGATGCATGACTGCCAGCAATGCACACTTAGTATAATATACGCCTAATACCATGTCAAAAAACACTTCTGCTACAAGAAGGTCTTATTACTTGAAATTTGTATATTGCAAATCCAGAGGCAGGTTGGCACCATTTAACAGCTGCATGACTGCTTGCAAATCATTTTTACTCTTACCCGTTACCCGTAGCTGGTCTCCCTGAATCTGACTCTTCACTTTCAACTTGGAATCCCGAATCAGAATATTGATTTTTTTGGCGATGTCCTGATCAATCCCCTGTTTAAAATTCAAGCGCTGGCGGACAGTACCAGAAGATGCTGGCTCTACCTTTGCGTAATCAATGTTTTTCAATGGTAGACCACGCTTCGCCATTTTGGATTGAAGTACGTCAATGACAGCCTTAAGTTTGGTCTCATCATCAGATACGATTGTTAACGCATCCTTATCCAGTTTCAGGCTGCTCTTGCTGCCCTTGAAGTCATAACGAGTGCCAATTTCCTTCTCGGTTTGTGTAACAGCATTTGTCAGTTCCTGCAAGTCCATTTTGGACACGATATCAAATGAATTTTCTGAACTCAAAACAGTCACCCTTTCAGTTAATCATATGTTCTGTAACATTATAGAGGATACCCCAAGCAAAAGTCTAATTTCAAGATGTTCTATACAAAGAAAAAAGCATTTTTGGCTTCCACCTGAAGTGGCTGCCAAAAATGCTTACTGGTCCAGCTTCCAACTAATAGCGGCTGCGGTTGGGCTGTCTGAACATATCGAGCACACCCAAAAGCACATGTGCAAGTCCAAACCCCAATATTCCGTAACCCCAAGCACTTGGAGTCAGATAATAACCCAGGAGGCTGACAATGATCCCTAAACCCGTTACGATCCAGCTGACTGTCACAGCCATCCACCTCACTTCACCAAAAGTTAACTGCAAGTTAAGACACAGTTATTGTCTCCTGCAGTTGACCGGGTTATTCGCTACCAGTGGTACCCTCTGTACTGTCCGTTGAACCATTTTCAGCACCTGTGGAAGTAGCAGTATTGCCAGTGTCTTCACCAAGCTTCAAACGGATCCGATTGGTTGCCTTACCATCCGTTACAACTTGCCCGCCAACCTCAATCGTGGTCGCTGCAGCGTAACCGGACTTAATGTACATGCCTGCACTATCCAGCTCAAAAGTATAGCTGTCGCCTTCGGCTGTGTTACCATACTCCAACTTCTCTCCGCTGGAGTTCTCGCCCTTGTATACTTCCAGCCAGCTATGACCTGTGGCTTTGATCGTAACCGTTACAGGTTTGCCTGTACTTCCGTTAACTTTGAAGTTCGTAATATTGCCTGACTTCCCATCTTCTGCAACCGTTACAGCAGACGATGAATTATCTGTCGGTTCTTCCTGATTTTCTCCCGTCTGACCGTCTGTTTGGCCATCAGTTTGACCATCAGTTTGACCATCCGTCTGTCCTTCCGTGTCCGTTCCGCCACCGTTACCGCCAGCGTCGCCTTCACCCTTACCATCAGTGCCTGAGTCTGTTGCAGGCGGATTAGATGCCTGTCCGTTATCGGCAGGCTGATCCGGTTTATCTTCAGGCTGTTGTTGACTGTCTGTAATTTTGACCGAATCAAGTCCTTGATTATCCGTTTCATCACCATTGTTATACACCACGTATACATACAACAGTACTACGATCAAAACAGGGAATGTCCACATCAGTGCGACAGACATCCATCGATTACTACGCTCAACCGGACGGCTGGAACGCTTCTGTATTACCGGTTCCATCGTTGCTTCCGCCTCTTCTGCCGGTACGTCTTTTTTGTGTCCCTCCAGCAGCTCATCAGGGTTCAGTCCAACGGTCTCCGCATAGGTTTTAATGAAAGCACGCACATAGAAGCTACCCGGCAGCACTTTATAGTCTCCTGCTTCTATGGCCTCCAGATACCTCTTGCGAATTTTTGTCATTTCCTGTACATCGTCAAGACTCATCCCTTTTTGCAGCCGGGCCTCTCTTAACTGCTGACCCAGTTCAGACATGCCATCTCCTCCTTATGTTTATCTCATGAGTTGTTGCTAATCTATTCCATGATTCCGTACGGAGCCTTATAGTTCGTCGGTATAGCTTGCCGTAAACGTATCATAAATAATTTCTTCATTTGGAATATTGCGCAATTCAATAATAATATCAAAATCATTAAAATCATATTCGGATTCCTGCACAAAAATATCCGGATGTTCGATAACCTTTGTACTTGGCATCGACATAATATCCTGCAACAAATTGTAATGCCGCTCACTGGAACGAATCGTACTTACAATTCCATCAATGATGAAAACATTGTTCGGGTTCAATTCGTCTTCGGACATTTGACTTCTTATCGTCTGACGAAGAAGTGTGGAGGAAACAAAAGTCCATCGCTTCATCGCACATACGCTGCCCGCAATAATGGACTCCGTTTTACCAACACGAGGCATTCCGCGCAAACCGATGACCTGATTGCCTTCCCTCTTAAATACTTCACCCAAAAAGTCCACAAGTAACCCAAGTTCATCTCGTGTGAAACGAAATGTCTTGCGATCATCCGAGTCACGGTCAATATATCTGCCATGACGCACAGCCAAAATATCCACCAATTTAGGTTGACGCAAAGCCGATACGGTGATGCTGTTGACTTTGCCAAGCATTTCACCAAGCAAACGGATTTTCTCATCATCATCCGATTCAAGCAGCATACCTCGCGTTTTGCCTTCCACACCGTTAATGGTCAATATATTCACTTCAAGCATCCCCAGCATAGAGGCAATATCGCCTAACAAACCGGGTCTGTTCTTATGTATTTTATATTCCATGTACCATTGTTTAGATTCCATTTCAACACCCCGTAATGCATTATTCCACATTATTCGACAGCAACAGAACGTGTCCACTGGACAGCAAACTGAGACATCTTCTAAAAATGGGTCACGTTAATGATATATAAAATGAAAATGAATTACAAGAACAGCTCTGTAATCCGTTTGTAATCATTAGAGAAAAGCCCCCTTGCGGGAGCTCTTCATCTGTAATCTTATGCGTTTTGTTTGGCCAATTTGACCATCAGGCACGCGATCGTACGACGCTCATCTGCATCGCCGACATCCCATAACTCTTTCAATGCCCGGTTGGAATGGTTCGCCGGATCGACTTTCTCATCAAGGAAATCGCCGATTTCATACGCAAGTTTGTTGATGGTTTCTTCACTCATCCCCATCTTCTCTGCTTGCAGTACGCGGTCACCCAGGAACTTCTTCCATGTGTCAAAGCTGGAGAGCACTGTTTTTTCTGTTGACATGATAAATCCTCCTTAGATGACGCATGAGATTTAAAATCAACAGTTGTAATATGTGCTTTCGAAGCATTTTATATACGAGCATTTTGAAAATAATCCGGAAGACGGATGCTTCTCGGCCAACCTTCACTTGTTTCGTTCATAGCCACTCAAGTTTACTTGCTGCTTACGTTAACCAACCGCCATTTGGACTGATAATCTGCCCATTGATATACCCCGATTCAGGGAGGGCGAGAAAATAAACCAGTGATGAGATTTCATCAGGTTGAGCAAGTCTTCCTGCCGGAATTTCCTCTTCCAGCATCTTCAGTTCACTCTGATCCAGATGGTTCAACATGGATGTCTGAACGGCGCCAGGAGCCACAGCATTTACGGTTACTCCGGAAGGTGCGAGTTCTTTTGCAAGTGCCTTGGTGAATGCATTCACCCCGCCCTTGGTTGTGGAATACAGCACCTCGCAAGAGGCACCAGACAGCCCCCAGATCGACGATACATTAATGATTCGACCATACCTTTGGGAGATCATGTGAGGCATCATTTCCTGTGTACACATAAACGTGCCTTTGAGATTAATGGCCATCACTTCATCCCAGATCTCCTCTGTAACATCAGACAACATCCCATAGTGCGAGATTCCTGCATTGTTCACGAGGATATCTGGCATGAGATTGTGTGACTCCAGCTTCTCACGCATACGTTCAATCTGTTCCCGGCTGCGAAGATCCGCAGACACCGTCATGATTCTCCCACTGCCCTGTTCCATGCACCGTCTGGCAGCTTCATTCGCTGCCTCATGCGATTTCATATAGTGTATAACAACATTCATTCCCACTCTGGCGAAACGTTCTGCGATAGCGGCTCCGATGCCACCGCTTGCTCCAGTCACCAGTACAGTCATTTCCCCAATTGCCTTCAATTGTCCTGTTCCCCTCTCCATATCAAGGACTCACGACTAGCGATACAGCCAGTTGATCCCAGCGAATATGCTCTCTCAGTCTGAAATTTACATCTTCCAGTGTAATCGATTCATAGAGCGGAAGCATATTGAAGAAATCACCGCCACGGAATTGCTGACGTGTAAATTCATGCGCAATGTTCTCCGGAGAATTGAGCATACGCAAATATCCGCCTATTTTCTTTTTGCGTGCACGTTCAAAATCCGTGGATTCGAACCCCTTTTCTACAATGGCATCCACTTCTTCACGTATACGTGCCAGCAGTTGATCCGGATCTTTCGTGTCACCACCAATAGCTGAAAACGCATATTGCGGCGAACTGTTATACTCATGTCCAAAGCTGTCCGAGATCAGATCTTCATCATAGAGCTTCTGAAATAATCGTGTGCTTGAACCAAACAAAAGATCCATCATCAGCTGCGTTGTCATATCCCGCCGCAACAATTTTTCTCCAGTAAGTCCAATGTCCGTCTCCTTGAATCCAAAGAGACATTTTGGCAGTGAAACAGCCAGTTTTGCTTCCCGTCTGGCTTCTCCTACTTGCTCTGGCTCCGGTTCGAAGAAACGTTCGATACTCCCCTGTGGCTTATAATCCTTCTGTTCTTGGTTCGAACGAACCATATCAATCACTTCCTGTGGATCTACACCACCTACCACGAATAAGAGCATATTACTGGGGTGATAGAAGGTGTTATAGCACTCATACAACATCTCTTTGGTAATCGTACGAATGGATTCCACCGTTCCTGCAATATCGATATGCACCGGATGTTTCTGATACATGGCCTCAATCAATCCAAAATAAACTCGCCAATCCGGATTGTCAGCATACATGTCAATTTCCTGCCCAATAATGCCTTTTTCCTTTTCCACATTTTGATCCGTGAAGTAAGGATTTTGCACAAAGTCAACTAATGTTTGTATATTTTCATTCACATATTCGGTCGCTGAAAACAAATAAACCGTCTGATCGAAGCTCGTAAATGCGTTAGCTGAGGCACCGTGAGACGCAAATGTTGCAAAAATATCGCCTGTGGGTTCTTCAAACATTTTGTGTTCCAGAAAATGGGCAATTCCATCCGGAACCTTGACTGCTTCCTGTCCCTCAACCTGAAAATGATTATCCACCGATCCATACTTGGTTGCAAACGTAGCATACGTTTTCTGGAATCCCGGTTTAGGCAAAATATAGACATGCAGTCCGTTATCCATTACTTCGTAATATAGTGTCTCCTGCAAATGTTCATACCGAATGCTCTCCACCGACTATTCCTCCTTCTCGTCCCGCAAGAAATAAATCGTATCCAGACGGAACTGTTCTGCCGCCTCACGAACATCTTCCTTGCTAATATGTTCTACCTGAGCTAGCAGTTCTTCAGCCGTTCTCTCTTTGCCAGACAACTGTCGATTGAAATCATAAGCGATCATCTCAAAAGCAGAATCCTGCATCTCCTTAAGCAGGTTACGGATCATTGCTTTGGTCTGGGACATTTCCAGATCACTGATTGTACCGCTTTTCATTTCTTCCAGCTGCTGCTTGATGATCGTGACAGCCTTCTCATAATTAGGGATTTCAATTCCGGATTGAATCGTGGCAATGCCCTTATGTCCGTCATATCGCGAAGAAGCGTAATACGCCAGGCTTTCTTTTTCACGAACATTAACAAACAGTTTGGAATGAGGATACCCACCGAGAATCCCGTTGTACATGAGTGCCGCTGCATACTGAGGATCTCCATAAGTAATCGATGTACGGAGTCCCATATTGAGTTTTCCCTGACTCACATTCAGTCGCTCAACAACGGTCTCTACTTCCTTATCTCCTCGAACTGCCGCCTGTGCCTGGTAATCGGAGGAGGAGGTTCGATCTACATTGAAATGACGTTGAACAAGGTTCTCCACCTCTTCCAGTGTCGTATCCCCTACCACATACAGATCCATACTCGCCTGTTGAAGCCACTCCTGATAAGACGCAGTCAGTGTGTCAGGCTCAATCCCGGGCAGATCCTTTCGCTCACCCAGGGGGTGAAGACGGTACGGCTCGTTCTTGCACATTTCCTCGATACTGCGTTCAGCGGCATACCGCATTTTATCATTTACGATGGACTCCAGCTTTTTCCGAACCGTCTCTCGCTCTGCTTGTACATACGACGTCCTGAAATGTCCATTCTCCTGTGCAGGTCGGGTAAGAACCTCTCCCAGGAAGGCAAATGACCGATCCAGCAGCTGCTCATCGCCTCCAACAAAGGAGTCATTAATGGTATCCATCCGAAACTGTACTATCTGATAATCCCCGCGTTTATAGACGTCAAAACCAAAACCGGCTCCATACAGATGCTCCAGCTGTTCACGAAATTGCGTTGTTTCCGGATAGGACTCCGTCCCGCGTCGTAGTACAAAAGGTGTCAGCGCTACTTTGGTTACTGTATTTTCTCGTAAGGGAACGCCTGCATATAGCGATATAGCAAACGTTTTGAAACGTTTAGTCGGAAGCACATGTATACGAAACTCTCTCTTGCTGCCTCGTTCGAATCCTGATGTATTCAAATGTCAAAACCCCTTTACGGCGTCATTTGTCATGCAATCGTATTACGCTAAATGTAACAACCATTTTAACCCATTCAAAAGGCAAGAAGCAACCGAAGTCACGCCTTCTGGTTGCTTCCAACATCATCACATACAAAAAATATGCTGCCCGATTGTTTTCACCTGTGGACGGGTCCAGATCCATTTGGATGTTGCTGTCTTGGGATTAAAATAATAGAGACAACCACCAGATGGGTCCCAGCCATTCAGGGCCTGCTCAACTGCCTTCTTGGCTTGTGCGTTTGGTTCTAGATAGATCTGTCCGTCCGCTACAGCTGTAAATGCACCGGGTTGAAAAATTACCCCTGAGGGTGTACTCGGAAAGCTTGGGGATTTTACGCGATTCAGAATAACTGCCGCTACTGCGACTTGACCTTCAAACGGTTCACCCCGGGCTTCACCATATACGGCGTTAGCCATAATCTTGAGTTCATTCTCGGAGAGACCGAGTGCATTGGCAGATCCCATATTGTCTTGCTCTTTATCTGCCGTATTGTTGTTGCTTCCTCCACCCCCACCAGAGGATTCCTTGTGTAGCGGCGGTTCTGTTGGCGACCATTTGGTTGACGCATTGTACAGCTTGAGCTTGGTTTCAGCTCCAACCACACCATCTGCCTTCATGCCAAACTCGGATTGAAACCATTTGACGGATTTCAATGTGCTGCTGCCAAAATTACTGTCGATTTTACCATTGTAAAATCCCAGATACTTCAGACGTCCCTGAAGTTCATATACATCCTGACCGTAACTTCCATATTTCACTGTATTGCTGCTAAACGTAGGCAAGGCCTTTTCTTCTACCTGCGGTGTACGCTCGGCTGAACTTTCCGTTGCTGTATTCCCAGGAAGCAAATAACGGATTCCCAATGCGGATATCAGCAAAATAGCAGTGAAAAGCCATAGGTTCATTTTTCGCATCGACTGTGCTCTACCTTTCTCTTGTGGGATTAACAGAATCGCTAAGGTTATTATGACAAGCCTGCTTGTTTCCTATGCACCAAATCATCCGATCTTTGGAGTAGATGGCAAAACTTCAGTCTGCAGAGTATACAAAAAGCCCCCAACCAATAGGTTGAGGGCTTAAACGACCGATGCTCCAAGTCACTATGAGCTTATTTTATTCTGTTGATACTGTTCAAGCGATACCAGCACTTCCCGTGGTTTGCTACCCTCGTAAGGACCGATGACCCCCCGGGCTTCCATGGAGTCAATTAAACGCGCTGCACGTGTGTAACCAACCCGCATACGACGTTGCAATAGGGAGACTGACGCTTGTTTTGCCTCCAAAATAATCTGTACCGCTTGCTCATATAACTCATCCTGTACTTCATCTGCCGCCTGAATGGAATCATCCACTTCAGGTACAATGGACTCATCATACTGCGCTTCACCTTGACCCCGTACATAGTTTACAATATTCTCGACTTCTTCATCGCTCATAAAGGCACCTTGTACACGAACCGGTTTGGATGCACCCATAGGCATGAACAACATGTCTCCACGACCCAACAGCTTCTCAGCCCCACCCATATCCAGAATCGTTCGGGAATCCACTTGTGAAGATACGCCGAAGGCAATTCGAGATGGAATGTTAGCCTTGATTACCCCGGTAATAACGTCAACAGACGGACGTTGGGTGGCAATAATCAGATGGATTCCGGCTGCACGAGCCATCTGAGCGAGTCTTGCAATGGCATCCTCGACATCTCCGGCTGCAACCATCATGAGATCTGCAAGCTCATCCACAATGACAACAATATAAGGCAGAACAGCCGCAGGATTGTCTTTCATCAGATTGTTGTAACCCTCGACGTTACGTGTACCTGATTTGGAGAACAGTTCATATCGTTTCTCCATCTCGACCACAATCTTTTTGAGAGCAAGTGACGCTCGTTTGGGATCAGTTACAACTGGCGCCATCAGATGAGGAATGCCGTTATATACGTTCAACTCAACCATCTTGGGATCGACCATCAGGAACTTCACTTCATCCGGCTTTGCTTTGTACAATATGCTGGTAATAATTCCGTTAATACACACAGACTTACCGGAACCTGTCGCACCCGCGACCAGCAAATGGGGCATGCGAGCCAAGTTACCAATGATTGTCTGTCCGGAGATGTCCCGGCCAAATGCAATGGTCACTTTGGATTCTGCATCCTGGAATGTTGCCGTCTCCATTACTTCACGCATCGTTACAACCGACACCTCGCCATTAGGAACCTCGATACCTATAGCGGACTTCCCGGGAATCGGCGCTTCCATCCGAATATCTTTTGCAGCCAGAGCCAACGCAATGTCATCAGTCAGACTGACAATTCTGCTGACCTTGACACCGATATCAGGCTGAATTTCATATCTTGTAACAGCAGGACCCCGAACCACTTCAAGTACTTTGGCACGAACACCGAAGCTTTCCAGTGTAGCTTCCAGCTTACGCGCTGTCTGCATATAATCCTTCTGGTCGCCTGCCTTACCCGCATTGTTAGGCTTGGCAAGAAGACGGAAGGATGGCAGCTTGTACGGCTTCGGAGGAGGGGGCGGTGGTTTCACTGGTTGCGTGTCCTCCCCTTCAGGAGTTGGAGTATCTGCTCCCAACATTGCATCATTAGGCACTTCTTCTCCACTCTGATGCCCATCCTCAGCATTTAGCTCGTCCATACCTGCACCGGATGCTGACCACTCTGTCTCTACCAGTTCATCCGTTATTTTAATGTCATGTTCGCCCTGTTGAACTACTTTTGGATCAGCGAGATCATCAGGGAAAGGATAAGCATCGTCCAAATCATCTTCAATGCCTGCATCTTCGGCTCTGACATGCTCAAAAAAGTCTCGAATGATCGGCGCTGAGTTAGGTTTGGCCTGAACCGGAACATGTGATGAAGCTGATTTGTTCGCTACGTCTTCGGTTGCATCCTGCCACGTCTCTACATTGTGATCTTGCTCGGCGCGGTATACAATCTGTTCTGTTTCAACTGAATCGACCTCATCCATTTCACGTCCTGATGTCTCTTGCTCTCGATTAGCTCCCCATTTTCCAAAAAGCTGAAAGAATATTGGGGCTTTTCGTTTTGGCAAATGTTGTTCCTCTAATTCATCCTCGTACTCGTCTTCATCATCTTCAACAGGAACAGGTACCACTTTACGAGCGTTACCTTTTTTCCTTCCATCAGAAGTTACAGCTGATCGTGCAGAAGACCGCGATTCCATCTTCTTGTACATCGAACTCCCGGCATCCCAGACCTTGGTTCGGAATATTCGAATCAGATCCACATAAGATAGACTCGTAATCAACATAAAACTGATGACAAACATGACAATCATGATGAGTCTCGCACCCAGACTGCCGAACAGCCACAGGAAAAGAGCGAATTGCCCAGCTCCGAGATAACCACCGCTGATATCCTTGTTAAGCATGGAGTCCCTCTCCCCTGGTACAACAGGGGTTAATAACTCGGTTTGCATATCATTATGTACCTGTGTAATCACAGCACCAGGCTCAAGCGCACCAACCGGAATGAGCTTCTGGTGCATTGCGGAGACGGTACTCATCAGGGTTAAGGCAAAGACCAGCAATACCAGTCCTGTTTTGCGTGTGGTCCAGCCACTCGGCCATTTCCGGTGAATCATCACCATGAGACCATAATAAATACCAACAAGCGGAATCGCAAAATAAAACTTACCAAGCATCAGTCCGAACATCTTGGAAAGCGAACGTCCAACGGTGGCTTCACCCGATAATGCTATGACAGCAAGGGTAATAAGCACAATTCCGTAAATTTCATATTTTAAAACGCCACTAAAACCAGCGCCCTTTTTTTTCCTCTTTATTCTTCTGGCCAAAATCAGGTCACCCCCAGAAGAATATTATACCATACAAATATAATCCGTACATATGTTCTTTTTCTGCTCAATTTGTCTGAATTCGTCGCGTTATGCTGATCCCAAGTTACCCGAAAGCGGAATGGTCGAACCGGGCATATTGGCAGGATTAAGATAGGCTTCGAGTGGACAATCCAGCAAACGTACAATAACGGCTTCATTGTCATTTACAGGCCTCACCTGCATTAATAAACCATTCATCTTGATTTCTCTTGTATCTTCGCCCTCTTTCCACATTCCTGACCAGAGTTGTTCAGGGGGCATCACTGTATATAACGTCATTGGGTATAACCTCCCGCTTGCAGCGTCTGTCTCTTGTCTCCTATGAGCTGATTTAACTGAGCAATGGCTTGCCCAATTCCGCCTACCGCATCCATCAATCCATATTTCACTGCATCCGCGCTTCCTACAGCTGTGCCGATGTCCCGGTTCAACTCACCGGTCTTAAACATCAGTTCTTTGAACATCTCTTCCGAGATATTCGAATGAGACGTCACGAACCGTACAACCCGCTCCTGCATTTTCTCCATATACTCAAACGTCTGAGGTACACCTATGACAAGGCCGTTCATCCGTATGGGATGGATTGTCATCGTTGCACTTCCGGCAATCAGGGAATACGTTGAAGCTACAGCAATCGGCACTCCAATGCTATGTCCGCCTCCAATGACCACAGTGACCGTAGGTTTGCTTAGAGAAGCAATCATCTCTGCAATGGCCAGACCGGCCTCTACATCTCCACCTACCGTGTTCAAAATGATCAGTATACCTTCAATACGCTGATTCTGCTCTGCAGCCACCAGCTGTGGAATGATATGCTCATACTTTGTTGTTTTATTTTGTGGCGGCAATATCAGATGCCCTTCGACCTGTCCAATAATGGTCATACAGAAAATATTTGATTCACCTGCCGGCGACTGTGTCTGCCCGAATTGCTGAATCGTCTCTGTCACGGGCGAGATGTTCTTGTCCTCTTGAATCGGAATCTCTGGCGCTTCAACTTCCGGTTGATTGGATTTTGACGCCTGCTTGCCATTCATACGTTCATTCATTTCATTAATCCCCTTCTCCAGAAACATTTAATGTATTCCTTAGTATGGGGATTTTTCCAGCCGCCTTATACCCGCTACATCCAAATTGCTTACATATTGACCATATTGCTGATCTTCCTGAAAAACGCAAAAAAAGCCCCTTCTCTACGAGGAACCGTCCAATATTACTCGTAGAGAAGGGGCGACTGTGTGCCTGAATATATGTTTTGTTTAGCCTATTTTAAACTTCCATAATGATTGGCAAAATCATCGGTCTACGACGAGTTTGCTCATACAGGAAGCGTCCCAAAGCATCTTTAACATTTGTTTTGAGTGAAGCCCACTCGTTAACGTTCTCACTCATCAACTTCTGCAATGTGCTACTAACGATCCGGTTGGCCTCATCAAGAAGTCCTTCCGATTCACGTACATACACAAATCCGCGAGAGATGATGTCAGGACCGGAAACAATTTTTCCATCCTGTTTGCTCAGTGTAACCACGACAACAAGGATACCATCTTGTGACAACAATTTGCGGTCACGCAGTACAATGTTACCCACATCGCCTACACCCAAGCCGTCGATCAATACGTTACCTGCAGTGACTTTACCTGCTCTACGTGCTGCTCCACCTTGAATTTCAATCACTTCACCGATGTCCGTGATGAAAATGTTTTCCGGTTCAACGCCTACAGATTCAGCAAGAACCGCGTGGCGACGCTGCATACGGAATTCACCGTGAATTGGCAAGAAGAATTTCGGTTTCATCAGGTTGAGCATCAGTTTCAACTCTTCCTGGCTACCGTGACCAGATACGTGAACACCACTGTTAGCACCGCTGTAATGCACGTTAGCGCCCAGACGGAACAGTTCATCAATCGTACGGCCTACATATTTTTCGTTACCTGGAACCGGTGTTGCCGCGATAATGACAGTGTCGCCTGGCAGGATGTCCACTTTACGGTGCGTGGAACGAGCCATACGTGTCAGTGCTGACATTGGCTCTCCTTGACTTCCTGTGCAGAGAATCACGACACGATCTGCAGCCATCTTGCCTACTTCTTCAGGTTCAATGATCATGCCATCCGGAATCTCAAGGTAACCCAGTTCAGAAGCAATACCCACCACATTCACCATGCTGCGTCCAATAACTGCAACTTTACGTCCAGTCACTTCTGCTGCATTGATCACCTGTTGGATACGGTGTACGTTGGAAGCAAATGTCGCTACGACAACACGTTGACTTGCTTTACGGAAGATATCTTCCAGAACGATACCCACATTTTTCTCCGATGGTGTGAATCCAGGTTTCTCAGCGTTCGTACTGTCAGACAACAGCGCAAGCACGCCATTTGTTCCGATCTGTGCCATACGCTGAAGATCTGCATATTGACCATTGACTGGCGTGTGGTCGAATTTGAAGTCACCTGTGTGAACAACTGCACCTTCCGGTGTTTCGACACATACACCAACAGAATCCGGAATACTATGATTAGTAGCGAAGAACGAAGCTTTCAATGCAGTTCCAAGTTGAATCTCGGAATCCGCATCAATCAGAATACGTTTTGTTTCACCTAGCAAATTCGCTTCTTTCAACTTGTTCTCTACAAGTCCAAGCGTAAGTCTTGTTCCGTATACAGGAACATTCAGATGTTTAAGAACATATGGCAGACCACCAATGTGATCCTCATGTCCGTGAGTAAGGATAATTCCTCTTACTTTGTCACGGTTCTCAGTCAGGTAAGAAATGTCAGGGATGACAATATCAATACCAAGCATATCTTCTTCAGGGAATTTCAGACCAGCATCTACGACTACAATGTCGTTGGCGTATTGGATGACGTACATGTTTTTACCAATCTCGCCTACGCCGCCCAAAGCAAAAATCATCAGTTTATCGTTATTATTTTTCTTAGACAAATGAATCTAAACCTCCTATGGTAGTTGGACGTCGTACCTTATTATTTATTGTAAGTTAAGAAAAGTAGTCCATACATCACATACCCACCTATCGGGATGAATGCAAAAGAACACCTTTATTCACGATATTTGGAAGAAGTTCTTCGAAGTTATTCCCTTTTACCAACAAGTTGGAGTTGAAAATTCCCTCTTAGCCGTTCCTTCCTTTTTCACCGCAAAGCCACACCACGAAACGATGTCGCTTTCAATTTCAAAAAAATACCGCACCCAGTCACTTGACATCATTATACATGATTAAAAACAAAAAAAACAAGTCACTCTCTCGTTAACCTGTAGGTTTCCCCTTAGCAATGGAAAAGAAACCTCACATTACTCGTAAAAAAAGAACCGCTGCCTCTATGAAGAGGAGCGGTTCTTTTCCTAATCTGAAGATATTCCCATGATTAATAAAATAGTTCCATATACAACCAAAATGATTACAAATTAAGCAGACCTTTGATATACACCTGCTCCTCTTCCGTTGGCGGAATAAGAGGCAAACGTACAGAGCCAACGTTCAAACCACGCAATGTCAGTGCATATTTTACCGCTACCGGGTTCGGTAGAGGCTGTGGACACTCGAACAGGCCTTTGAACACAGGGAACAGCTGTTGATGAATCTGAGCGGCCTGAAGAGGTGCACCGCCATAGAAGGCGTCAATCATTTTCTTCATTTCTGCCCCTACGACATGACTCGCCACGCTGACAATTCCATGTGCTCCAACCGCAATCGCCGGCAAGCCTGAAGCATCGTCACCGGAATAGACTCTGAAATGTTCTGGAGCACTTGCTGCAATCAGCGTAACCTGCTCCGTAGACGCACATTCCTTCGTAGCGACGATATTCGGGATCTCTGCAAGACGAAGCGTAGTTGCTGCTGACAGGCTGGTTACTGTACGCCCAGGCACGTTGTACAGCATAATTGGCAGCTTGGTAGAGCCAGCAATCGCTTCAAAATGTCTGAACAACCCTTCTTGGCTTGGTTTGTTGTAATACGGAACAACCAACAATATGCCATCCACTCCGGCACGTTCAGCTTCCTGTGTCAAATGGATGGAATGTGCCGTGTTATTGCTTCCCGTTCCGGCTATAATTTTGCACCGGCCGGCTGCATGTTTCACTGCAAATTCGAATAATTGAACTTTCTCAGTATCACTAAGTGTTGGAGACTCCCCTGTTGTTCCGGAAACTACGAGCGTCTCCGACTTTTGATCTACAATCAGATAGTCGATTAGACGTGCCGTTTCCTCCCAATGAATCTCTCCTTGTTCATTGAACGGAGTGACCATTGCTGTAATCAATCTTCCAAAGTCCAATTCGATTCCTCCTTCAAAACAGGTTTGGCTCCTCTAACTTCAGTTATTTACAAATGAAGTTCGAATGAGGCGTGAAGTGCCCTCAGGGCCTGAACCATATCTTCTTTTTTTACGAGTACCCAGATCGTTGTATTCGAATCTGCCGATTGCAGGATCTGAATGTCAGCCAGTGTCAAGGACTCGACGATTCGAGCCATAATTCCAGGTACACCATTAATGCCTCCGCCGATGACGGACACTTTGGCACAACCGGACAGGCTTTGTGGCTTGAGACCTATCTCCTGCAATACTTGTATGGCTTTCTCGGAATCACTGTCAAAAACCGTATAGACAACTCCCGAGGGGGTAACATTAATAAAATCAACGCTGATCGAATTCTCAGCCATGGTTTTGAACACTTTTAGTTGCAGCCGATCTGCACCACCAGGTACATCCACCGTAATTTGCGTGACATTGCTCACGTAGGCGATACCTGTTACATAACGGTCAACAATGCCTGTCTGCACATCCCGAAATCCTTCCGGATGCGTGACCAGCGTTCCTTCCGTGTCTGCAAAAGTAGATCTTACCCGCACTGGAATCTGGGATTGCATGGCAATCTCGACCGCACGTGGATGGATTACCTTGGCCCCGTGGTGGGCCATATTACAGATCTCGGCATAACTCACAACAGTCAGCGGACGCGCATCTTCAACAATTCGTGGATCGGCTGTGAGTATCCCGTTCACATCGGTGTAGATATCCACCATTTCAGCACGTAACGCTGCACCAAGCGCTGTCGCAGATGTATCACTTCCCCCACGACCCAATGTCGTGAAGTCTCCATTCTCCGTCTGCCCCTGGAATCCGGTTACAATAACGACACGCCCGAGCTGCAGCTGCTCCAACACACGAACAGGACGGACATCCAATATCCGGGCATTCCCGAAATTGTCGTCCGTCACAAAACCTGCTTGTGCACCGGTCAGCACTGTAGTTGGAATGCCTTCATGTTCGAGTAAACTGCTCAAAGTCGTCGCCGATATGATTTCACCACAGCACAGCAGTAAATCCTTTTCGCGTGCGGATAGTGCGTTTCCGTTCTGTGCAGCCCAGTCCAGCAACGTATCGGTCGCATATGGCTCGCCTCGGCGCCCCATCGCAGACACAACAATGACTAGACTCAATCCTGCCTCAAGTTCACGTTTAACGTGACGGAGCACATGCTCTCTCGCCTGAACAGTGGAGAGAGACGTGCCTCCGAATTTCTGTACCATGATACGCATCTTTATTCCTCCATTTGTGTACGCAAGAAGACTGGACACGGGTCAAATCAACAAATGGATCACTCTAGGGAGCGTTCTGATGCGATAATTTCAGCATTTTATACGGCATTCCATGCCACTCTTTGTTTTTTGTAATTGTCTTAGACAATCACAACCTCAAAGGTGGCGGTTGTTATCGAGATCATGACGCATACATTCACAATAGACCTCTCCCGCTTGCTTAACCTTTACTGCCCGCAAGCAGGAATGCCTTATAGACAGGAACGTGGACACAAGTAGCTGTTCAATCCAGCATATCGTCCCCCATGATTTTCTTTGTCTCTAAAACCCTTCATTTCTCCAAGCGCATAAACGTTGTCACCGAATCATTGATTTCTTAAGCTTGTGAAGAACGCTCCACAATCATCGGCTGCAACTGTTTGCCCTCAAGGGCACTCCAGCAAGCCTCTGGAATCAATTCCATTTTGGCGACTAACGAGTTTGGTTTCTTCACTGGATCGTCCTGCCCAAATGGCACAAAATACAAGTATTTGGCCACGAGCAATTTGGCGATATTCGCAGCATTCAAGCCCAGACCGTCATTCGTGGAAATGGCAAGTACAAGCGGACGCTGATTGCGCATCTGCGCTTTGGCTGCCATCAGCACTGGACTGTCGGTCATCGCATTAGCCAGCTTGCTTGTTGTATTCCCTGTGCATGGAGCAATCACCAGCACATCAAGCAGCTTGGAAGGCCCTAATGGCTCCGCTTCAACAATTGTAGAAATGATATCATTACCTGTTATATCTTTCAACTGTTTTTGCCAATTTTGCGCCGTACCGAAGCGTGTATCGGTCGTCAGCACCGAATTCGAAATAATCGGAATGACATTGGCACCTTCAGCCACGAAGCGGCTAATAACCGGCATAACCTCTTCAAACGTACAATGAGAACCCGTAATAGCATAACCTACCGTTTTTCCCTGCCAGTTCATGATTTAACCTCCCGTGCGTTCTGTTCTTCCAAAAGCAAACGGATCAACGCGTCGGCAATAATGCCGCCAGCCGTTTTGGGAGCAACAATGCCGGGGAGGCCAGGCGCAAGTAGCGCTTTGATACCGCGTTTGTCTGCATACCTGAAATCACAGCCGCCAGGAGCGGATGCAAGGTCGATAATAACAGCCTTTTGCGGCATTCTGGACAGGATTTGTGCTGTGATTATCATAGTCGGTATCGTATTAAAAAGCAAGTCAACTTCCCCGGTTTGAGCGGCCAAATCCGTTGTCATGAAAGGCTTCCAGCCCATTATTGTAGCGCGGGCAGCATCCTCTTCCCGCCTGATTCCCACCCGTACATTTGCTCCAAGTCCCTGCAGTGTTTTGGCCATTGTGAATCCTGTTCGACCAAGGCCAAGCACAATACATTCCGAACCATGGATTGTGAAGTCCGTCTCCCGAATTGCTATGGCGATGGCTCCCTCAGCTGTTGGAATGGAGTTGTACAGTGCAATATCATCACGATCAAGTACTTCAACAAGTCGCAGCCCATTTTCAAGACAAAGTTCGCGCAAGTAAGGCTTAGCCATACCTGTGAACACAATACAATGCTCCGGTAATGCTGCAATATGTTCCTTTTTCAAATAGATCGGCGTGTCACTAAATGAAGTACTCACTTTTCCCTGGTCATCGCAACCGACAACAGGCAGTACCAGTACATCTGCGGAAGCAAATACTTCGTCCTCCAGTTCCTGATGCTCAATCCCCGGAATGGAACGCTCTATTTTATCGAAACCCACCACACTTACCGTTGCATCCAGCTCTGCGCACTTTTGAATGACTTCAAGCTGCCGCGCATCTCCGCCCAGGACTACAATCCGGACTCCGGTCAGCATCGGGACGTCACTCCTTTCACCACATGTATGCCTTATCGTATGCAGGGGCCCACAGCGGGGTGAAAACAATAATTGCATTCAACCGTCCGTTTCTCAAATGTAAAAAAGAGCCGCCCCTGTCAGGGACGACTCTAAAGAATGGGTATATATATACGCTGTTTATTTCCCGGTATGACCAAATCCACCTTCACCGCGTACCGTTTCTGAAAGTTCCGTCACTTCCGTCAATTCAACCGCAGGCACCGTCTGGAAGACGATCTGTGCGATGCGCTCTCCCCGTACAATCGTGAACGGTTCCTGACCCAGATTGATCAACAGTACTTTGACTTCTCCGCGATAGTCCGCATCAATGGTACCCGGTGTGTTGAGGCAGGTAATTCCATGTTTGAAAGCCAGTCCGCTCCGAGGCCGAATCTGTGCTTCCAATCCAGCCGGCATTGCCATCGCAAGTCCGGTTGGAATCAGCGTACGCTGACCCGGCTGCAATACAACATCTTCCTGAAGTGCAGCTACGACATCAAAGCCGGATGCCAGCTCCGACATTTTTTGAGGCAGTTTAATATCTTCATTGCCCGGCAGTTTCTGTATTTGAACGTAATGCAACAAAATCATCCCTTCTCAATCCAGCGATCGTCTTATCTGAAGCGCCAACCATGGCAAGTGCAAAAGGCTCAGCAAACATCAGATCAAGCACCGCGTTAATATCGTCCATGGTTACTTGCTCAATTTTGGTGATCATCTCATCCAGCGTATGGTGTCTGCCTAGCATTAGCTCGTTTTTACCCAGACGGTTCATGCGACTGCCTGTGCTTTCCAAGCTGAGAATCAGGCTTCCCTTCAGCTGTTCTTTTCCTTTGCGGAGTTCATCTTCTGACAAGCCGTTTACAGCCAGGTCGCCCAGAACCTCTTTGGTGAGGTCGAGCACTTCTTTTGTCTGTTTCGGTGCTGTACCCGCGTATATCGTGAACAGTCCGCTGTCTGCATGAGAACTATGATAGGAATACACGGAGTATGCAAGTCCCCGTTTCTCGCGTATTTCCTGGAACAGTCTGGAGCTCATGCCTCCACCAATAGCGTTATTCAGAACAACCATAGCGAATTGAAGCGGATCTCCGATTTTACAGCCTGGGAACGAGATACATATATGATTCTGTTCCGTTTTCTTTTTGTGGAAGAGCTGTCCGCTTTGGAACGCCGGCATCGTCACTGCTTCTGTTACTCCATTAACATCAAAAGCACCAAAATGCTTCTCCATCAGATCAATTACACTGTCGTCAATATTACCCGCAATACTAATGACCGTGTTCTCAATCGTGTAGTGCTCCTTCATATATGCACGCAGATGGCTGGAATCCATCGCTTTGAGACGTTCTTCCGTACCCAGGATAGGGTATGCGAGCGGATGCTCACCATAAGCGGCCAAGGCCATCAGATCATGAACCATATCATCAGGCGTATCTTCATACATTGAGATTTCTTCCAGGATGACGTTTTTCTCCTTGATCAATTCACCATCATCCATTTTGGAACGGAAAAACATATCAGATAACACATCAACGGCAATCGGTAAATGTTCATCCAACACTTTTGCATAATAACACGTGTATTCTTTGGAAGTGAACGCATTCACGTTACCACCAATCGCATCGAACTGTTCCGCAATCGCCTTGGCATCATAACGATCTGTTCCCTTAAATAACATGTGTTCAATAAAATGTGATACTCCGTTACTTGCAGGTTGCTCATTACGCGAACCTGTCTTGACCCATATTCCGAAAGACACAGAACGGCAGGTCGGTATCTGTTCCATGACAACTCTGAGGCCATTGCCCAGCTGAATTTTTTTCATGGTTGGCCCTCCTACATCTCTATAATTGCCTTGATCTCAACCTTGAAATTGAAATCGACATTTGGTTCCAACTTTTTGATATTAACAAAAAAACAACGTTCACTCAACCGCAGATGTGTTTACACGTTCCGAAGACAACGTCTCACT
Source organism: Paenibacillus sp. CB74 (assembly GCF_055687625.1). Classification (NCBI taxonomy): domain Bacteria; kingdom Bacillati; phylum Bacillota; class Bacilli; order Caryophanales; family Paenibacillaceae; genus Paenibacillus; species Paenibacillus sp. CB74. The sequence goes on from NZ_CM146009.1 coordinate 2,775,226, forward strand.
TACCGTTCCGAGCACGAGACCTTTGGCCCGAATGGATTGAATCATACCCTTTAAAGCTCCCGAAGAAGCAGCTGTAGGGTGCATTAGAATTAACGTGCCTGCCTCGGTATTTTTCGCAATTTTGGCAACAACGGCATCCGGGCTTGGTTTACGCCAATCTACAGTATCTACTGTCCATAACACGGTCTGCAATCCCATGGAAGAAGCAATATCAACGGTCTTCTGATTAAAGTCACCTGAAGGCGGAGCAAACCAGCGATTCTCTACCCCCAGTGTTTTATGGAGCAGATCCTGCGTTTTACTAATTTCCAGCTTGGCTCGTTCTGCGCTCAATCGACTCATATTCGGGTGAGAATACGCATGATTGGACAGCTCATGCCCTCGTTTCTGAATTTCCTTGGCCAGTTCAACGTTTTTGCTTAACCAACTTCCATCCAGAAAAAAAGTGGCTTTCACTTTCTCTGCATCGAGCGTATCCAGCATCGGTATGATATATTCGTTCCCCCACGCGACATTAATCATAAAAGAAACCATCGGTTTGTTCGCATTTCCCCGATAGATCGGATGTGCACCCAAATCTTTAAGCTGAATCGCCGGTTCAATCTGACGGTAGATATAAGCAATTTTGGTATTCAACGTTCCACTCAGTGCCTTACGGTATGTCGCTTCCACATCAATCTCCATGCCATTATAGCCAGGAATCGCTTTCCATACCCGATCTACCCTGGCATTTACCGGAGCAATTTTTGTCTCAGCCGCTTTATCCCGAATCGCCGACAACAGCGCATCTTCTCCCGTTGCTTCCTTGAACATGTCAAAAGCATTTTGCGTACCTGGCCCATCACGGATCTCCGTAATGTATGTACGTACACTGCCAACTTGTCCGATCAACATGACCGCAGTCACACCTGCCAGAACAGCCGCCAGCTTTTTGGATTGGTTTCCCACAGCTCCATCCTCCCGCCGTCTTTGTCCCCATCATATGAGGACAAGGGCAGGAATATGAATACTAAGCCATGGTTTCATCCTTGTTTTTCGTATTTAAACGTTAAAAAAAGAGCCAGAAATTCACATTCTGTCTCTTCATTCAATCTATCCATTTATAACCTGTTGCTTCGGTATCCTAGGATTGAGCCGGAGCTTCAGCAGTCAAAACCGCTTTACGGGACAAGTTGATTCGACCTTGTGGGTCAATTTCCGTTACTTTTACCGTAATGGAATCACCGATGGCTACAACATCTTCCACTTTGGCAACACGTTCTGTTGACAGTTGTGAGATGTGCACCAGACCTTCTTTGTTTGGAAGTACTTCAACGAATGCACCGAATTTCTCAACGCGTTTTACTTTACCGACATAAATCTCGCCGACCAATACTTCGCGTACAATACCTTCGATAATCGCTTTAGCTTTATCATTCATCTCCTGGTTGGAAGAAGCGATAAAGACACGTCCATCCTGTTCAATATCAATTTTAACACCGGTTTCTTCGATGATTTTATTGATAATTTTACCACCTGCACCAATAACATCACGGATTTTGTCCGGATTGATATGCATCGTTGTAATTTTAGGCGCATATTGTGATAACTGCTCACGTGGTGTATTCATCACTTCAGTCATTTTGCTCAAGATGTGCAAACGACCTTCTTTGGCTTGAGCCAATGCTTCAGACAAAATTTGACGATCAATACCATCAATTTTGATGTCCATTTGAATCGCAGTTACACCTTCAGGTGTTCCGGCTACTTTGAAGTCCATGTCACCGAGGTGATCTTCCATACCTTGAATATCACTCAGAATGGATACATGATCTCCGTCTTTGATCAGACCCATAGCTACACCCGCAACTGGAGCTTTGATTGGTACACCTGCATCCATCATAGCTAGTGTGCTGGCACAGATACTTGCCTGGGAAGTTGAACCGTTGGATTCCAGAACTTCTGATACCAGACGAATCGTGTATGGGAAGTCTGTTTCGGAAGGGATTACTTTGGAAAGCGCACGCTCACCCAGAGCACCATGTCCGATTTCGCGACGGCCTGGAGCACGCAATGGACGAGCTTCACCTACGCTGAATGGTGGGAAGTTATAATGATGCATGAAACGTTTCGTTTCTTCAAGGCTAATTCCGTCCAAAATTTGAACATCGCCAAGTGCACCAAGTGTACAGATGCTAAGTGCTTGCGTTTGACCACGTGTGAACAAACCTGAACCATGCGTACGTGGCAGCAGGGAAGTATCACATTCGATTGGACGAATCTCAGCAAGACCACGTCCATCTGGACGAACTTTATCATGCGTAATCAGACGGCGCACTTCTTCTTTAACGATATCGTGCAGAACTTCCTTCACGTCTTTAAGCAATTCAGGACTTTCAATATATTTCTCTTCAAAGTGAGCAACCGTTTCGTCATTCACTACATCGATTGCATCTTGACGAGCATGCTTCTCAGCAATTTTAACAGCTTCAACCAGACGAGCACTTGCGAAATCACGCACACTGCTGTTGACTTCAGTATTAACGGCATGCAACTTAACAGCCATTTTTTCCTTACCGGCAACTTGCACGAGTTGTTCGATTACCGCAACAATGTTTTTGATCTCGTCATGTCCGAACATGATTGCTTCGAGCATCACTTCTTCAGGTAATTCGTTTGCTTCAGCCTCAACCATCATGATGGCATCCTTAGTTCCTGCAACCACCAGTTCAAGTTCACTGATTTCAAGCTGTGCAATCGTTGGGTTAATGATGAACTGGCCATCAATGCGTCCAACTTTTACGCCACCAATCGGTCCGCTGAATGGAACATCCGAAATGCTCAATGCTGCTGATGTACCAATCATTGCAGCGATTTGCGGTTCGCAATCCTGATCCACACTCATAACAATATTCAGAACTTGTACATCATTCCGGAAGCCTTCCGGGAACAATGGACGAATTGGACGGTCTGTCAGACGGCTTGAAAGAATTGCTTTCTCACTCGGTCTGCCTTCACGTTTAATAAATCCACCCGGGATTTTACCTACGGCGTACAATCTTTCTTCATAGTTCACCGTTAATGGGAAAAAGTCCAAATCTTTTGGCTCACTTGATGCTGTCACGGTACACAATACAACGGTATCCCCGTATGTTACCTTAACGGCAGCATTAGCCTGCTTGGCCAAACGCCCAGTCTCAAGCGTAAGCTTTCTTCCACCAAGCTGCATTTCAACACGCTGTTCCATGAAACCCCTCCTTTTATTCGTTCCTAATTCAATGGATTCTGCATATTCACAGTATTTCCTGCTTGTCCTGCATTCATTAGCTATGTATGGATCTTTCAACATGCTAACCTGCACAACAAAAGCTCCTCACGGAGCCCCATCTACAAATATATGGCAACATATTCATCTACAAAACAACCCGGCTGTAAGTTCCGCTTGTCCTTTTAGACAAAAGAATGACGGATAACAGCCAGGTTGGTTTTGAAAACATGTACGATAATTAACGACGCAATCCGAGTTTTTCGATCAGTGCGCTGTAACGTTTAACATCTTTGTTTTTCACGTAAGCCAAAAGCTTACGACGTTGACCTACCATTTTCAAAAGTCCACGACGTGAGTGGTGGTCTTTCTTATGCGTACGCAAGTGGTCTGTCAAACTTCTGATGTTTTCCGTAAGGATAGCAACTTGCACCTCTGGAGATCCTGTATCGGACTCGTGAGTTTTGTGCTCGTCGATCAGTTGTTGTTTACGTTCTTGAGTCAATGCCATCCTGTTCACCTCCTTCAATATAATCGCCATTAGCCTCGTCACCGCCGGTGAGAGCAAGCAACCAAGCCAAGGTTAATGTTGTCTCAATCGACAACGTAGTACAGTATATCATAATTGCCTAGTCAAAGTAAATGTAAACATGCATTTAATCCAGAACCTTTAAGATAACAGGCGACCGGCGGTTAATGCATCTTCACGAATCTGACTAATCAATGCATCAATAGAGTCGAACTTTCGTTCTGCACGAATATAGTGAACGAGCTCAACCTTTAGTTCCTGGTCATACAAGTGTCCGTCAAAATCAAGCAGGTGCACTTCAAACGTAGGTTTCATCCCGCTTTCGTGAAACGTAGGTTTCACACCGAGATTCATTACGCCATGCAGTTCCTGTTCGCCATACTGCACACGAACAGCGTAAACACCCTTCGATGGAGTAACGTAATGATCCGTGAGTTCAAGGTTGGCTGTGGGAAATCCAATCGTTCGTCCACGCTTCTCCCCGTGAATGACGGTTCCTCTGATGCTGTAAGGTCTGCCAAGCCACTGACTGGCCTCATCCATCTCCCCACGCTTCAACAGGCCACGAATGAGAGAACTGCTCACTTTTTCACCATTCAACAAGAAAGGAGGAACGGTTTCCACCGTCATCTCTCCTTCTCCCAACGTACGAAGAAGCTGTTCGTCCCCTGCCCCCTTATGACCAAAACGGAAGTCAAAACCCACAACCGCTGTTCGTGTTTGAAGAGGAATCAACAGGTCGTGTACAAATTGCTGTGGAGTCAACCGTGAGAACTCTTCATTGAACTCCACCACATAAAGTACATCAACGCCCATTCCTGCCAGGATGTCTTCTTTATCTCTCAAGGGAGTTAGATAACCCTCGTAATCCCCTTTGCGCATAACTTCCTTCGGATGTGGATGAAAGGTCATGACCGCTGCCTGCATGCCCGTTTCCCGCGCAATGCGGACAGCTGATAAAATGACACTTGCATGTCCGAGATGCAGTCCGTCGAATTGACCAATTGCAAGCACTTGGGGAAGTGCGCCCAGCTCAGTCGAATGTAACGTCTGCGGATAGGTTAGCATTACGGTTTTCACAATCATTCACCTGCATTTCACTAGATAGGTCAGGCTTGAGCATTACCACTACAACTCCAAGCCCGATACCTCTTTATTCCGGCAAAAAGACTTTAACTGCCCTCACCGTTGGTTTTAGTTCATCCCGTTCAAATATCCCCAGAAACGTACCATCCTGAGCATACAACCGTAATAAACCTGGTTGCTCTACTGGCGGTTCCAGAAGACGTGCAGACAGCTTCTGACCTTGAAGTGCTCCTTTGGCCTGTTCATCTCCAACCTTGTGGGCCGGAATCGAAGCAATAGCTTCGTCAACAGGAATCAGCGCCTCCGCCAAAGTTCCCTCAGCCATAAGTTGTTCCACTTCTTCAATACGAAGACAATGATCTGCAGTGATACCTGCCGATATCGTACGCTCCAGTCGAACCATGGTCGATGGATATCCGAGTTGTCGACCGATGTCTACACACAATGTACGTATGTAGGTACCTTTTGAACACAAGGCGCGGAAAGATATATCGGTCGTATCGCCTTGAGTTTCAATCCCTGTAAGCTCAAGCTCATAGATTGTGACCTCACGGCTCTTACGCTCTACCGTCTTCCCTTCACGAGCAAGCTCATAAAGACGTTTGCCGTCTACCTTTACCGCAGAATACATGGGAGGAACCTGAGAGATCGTGCCCAGAAACTGCTCAAGCACCTGTTGAACCTGATCCTGTGTGACTTCCACCGGTGTTTCAGCACGCTCAATGACTTCCCCTGTCATGTCCTCTGTGTCAGTAGACAGTCCCAATCTAAGCGTAGCCAGATATTCCTTCGGAAGCTCCTGCATGTATTCTACGACGCGTGTCGCCCGTCCAAGACAGAGCGGCAGGACGCCTGTAACTTGTGGGTCCAGTGTGCCCGTATGACCAATGCGCTTCATCTTGAGAATGCGACGCATCTTGGCTACAACATCATGAGAAGTAAATCCCGCCGGTTTATATACCGGAAGTACACCTTCAAATGGCTTTACCATTGTGAATTCACCTGCTTCAGTACTTTTGCAACAATTTCATCAAGACTGCCTTCGAGACGACATCCGGCTGCGAGCACATGCCCGCCTCCGCCAAAGGTCTGTGCTAATGCAGCAACATCAATCTTGCCAGCCGAACGCAGAGAAACCTTGACGGCGTTCTCGTTGATGACTTTGAAAAAGATACCCACTTCCACGCCTTGAATGTTGCGCGGGTAGTTTACTACCCCTTCAAGATCTTCATTAGCCGCTCCGCAAGCTACCATATCATCAGGTGTAATAACAACCCAGGCTATCTTTCCATCCTCTGTCATCTGTAGGCTTGTTAGTGCCTGATTCAAAATTCGAACTTGTGGAAGAGTCACCTGCTCCAGCAAGGTCTGGGCAAGATAAGGTCCATCCACACCATGTTCAAGCAGTCTGGAGGCCGTTGTCATTACATTTGGACTGGTATTGGCATAGCGGAAACCACCTGTATCCGTAAGCAATCCTGTATAAACTGCTGTCGCAACATCTTTATCCCATGTTACTTGGAAAAGGTTCAGAAAATCGAATAAAATTTCAGCCGTTGCAGCAGCATCTGACTTAATGATGTTGACAGTACCATAACCGTCATTCGTAGGGTGATGATCGATATTCAAAATAACAGCATCTTCTTCGAAATAATGACGCGTCAAACCTACTCTGGCAAAGTCTGCACAATCCACACAGATAACAGCTTTATATTTTCGCTGCGGTGGTTGTTCGGTCATGTTCACAATGTTGCCTGCTTCCCACAAAAATTGCATGCGATGCGGGATATCGCCTTCATTAATCATCGTGAATGTCTTACCCAGACATGACAGCAGCCAGCCCACCGTTACCGTCGAGCTGACTGCGTCACCGTCCGGCTGTACATGCGACACGACCAGGTAATCATCATGCTCCAGCAGAAATTGCTTTCCGGCCTGGAGCGCCTGTTCATAAGTGTGCATTGCCGTCTCCTCTATTCTGTTACTGGGATTCGTTCTTGTCGGAACCAATATCGCCAAGCAGCTTCTCAATTCGGCTACCATAAGCGATGGATTCGTCAATCTTGAATATCAACTCGGGAACATGACGAAACCGGATACGTTTGCCCAGCTCGGAACGCAAAAATCCATTTGCTTTTGCCAGTGCTTTGAGCGAGTTATCTTTTTGTTCCTGTTCACCGAAGACACTCAGATAAACTTTGGCTTGCGACAAGTCTCCTGTCACTTCGACTCCCGTTACCGTAATAAAGCCGATACGTGGGTCCTTCAGTTCAGACTGGATGAGCAAACTCAATTCTTTCTTGATTTGCTCGCCCACTCTACCTGTACGAATCTTAGCCATTGTTGTTCACCTCATGCTTCCTTGCTTATCGTTGTACTGTCTCCATAATGAAGGCTTCGATAACGTCGCCCTCTTTGAGATCATTATATTTATCCAGTGTGATACCGCACTCATAGCCTTGGGCTACTTCTTTGGCATCATCTTTATAACGTTTCAGGGAATCCAGCTTACCTTCGTAAAGGACGATGCCGTCACGAATCAGGCGTGCTTCCGCAGAACGCGTAATTTTACCTGAGGTAACCATACAACCAGCGATGGTACCCACTTTACTGATGGAGAACGTGCTACGAACCTCAGCATGACCGATAACTTTTTCTTTGTAGATCGGATCAAGCATTCCTTTCATCGCTTGTTCAATTTCTTCGATAACACTGTAGATTACGCGATGCAGACGGATGTCTACTTGCTCTTGATCTGCAGTTGCTTTCGCCTGGTTATCAGGACGAACGTTGAAACCAATTACGATGGCATTGGATGCTGCAGCCAAAATGATGTCGGACTCAGTGATTGCACCAGCGCCGCTATGAATGATTTTCACGCGAACACCTTCAACTTCGATCTTAGCAAGGGAACCTTTCAATGCTTCAACCGAACCTTGTACGTCACCTTTGATGATAACGTTCAGATCTTTGATCTCGCCATCTTTAATGTGTTGGAACAGATCATCCAACGTTACGCGAGTATGTGTCCCCAGATCGGATTCACGTTGCGTAATCGCACGTTTGTCAGCGATGGAACGCGCCTTGCGCTCATCTTCAAACACCATGAATGGATCTCCAGCACCTGGAACTTCTGTCAGACCTGTGATTTCGACAGGTGTTGAAGGTCCAGCTTCTTTCAGACGACGACCTTTATCATTGACCATCGCACGGACACGACCGAAGCAGTTACCTGCTACGAAAGCATCTCCGACTTTCAATGTACCGTGCTGTACGAGGATACGGGCAACTGGGCCACGTCCTTTATCCAGCTCGGCTTCGATCACTGTACCACGGGCACGTTTGTCCGGGTTCGCTTTGTATTCGTTCACTTCTGCAACGAGCAGAATCATTTCAAGCAGACCTTCCAGACCCATTCTTTGTTTCGCAGACACGTTAACAAAGATGGTATCTCCGCCCCATTCTTCCGGAACGAGTTCATAGTTAGTCAATTCTTGTTTTACTTTATCCGGATCAGCACCCGGTTTATCGATTTTATTGACAGCTACGATAATTGGAAGCCCAGCAGCTTTGGCATGGTTAATGGCCTCAACCGTTTGTGGCATAACACCGTCATCCGCAGCAACAACAATAATTGTAATATCCGTAACCTGTGCTCCACGCGCACGCATCGCTGTAAACGCTTCGTGACCCGGAGTATCCAGGAACGTAATTTTCTTGTTGTTGATTTCAACTTGATACGCACCGATGTGTTGCGTGATTCCGCCTGCTTCGCCGCCTGTTACATTCGTAGAACGAATCGCGTCAAGCAATGTCGTTTTACCATGGTCAACGTGTCCCATGATGGTTACTACTGGAGGACGAGACTGCAAATCTGCAGGATCATCATTCTCTTCCAGTGTTTCGAAACGGTCATCTTCGAGCACAATCTTCACTTCAACTTCGACACCGAACTCTCCAGAAAGCAGCAGAATTGTTTCGATATCAAGTTCTTGGTTGATTGTTGCCATAACACCCATCGCGATGAGTTTTTTGATAACTTCGGAAGCATCCTTATGGAGCAACTTCGCTGTTTCACCAACGGTCATATCACCACGAACGATGATTTTCTTAGGTGTGTTATCAATTTTCTCACGTTGCTGGTACTGTTGTTGATTTCTGTTGCGATTGTTCTTGCCACCACGGTTACCACGATAGTTGCCACCACGATTGTCATCATAACGACGTCCACCGCCACCGCTGTTTGAACGGTTGCCACTATTGTTATTGTTGCCAGTAGTACCACCTGGGCCACTTCTGCGTTGGCCTTGTCCTTGGCTCTGACCTTGGCCACCGCTACGGTTGCCGCCAGTACCTGTATTACCGCCGCTGTTAGGTCCTGAAGTTCTTACTTGACCGCCACCGCTGTTATTTGGACGTTGACCCGTTCCTTGCGGACGGGATGCAGTACTGCTTTGTCCACCTTGAGCCGGTCTTGGACGGTTAGTTGATTGTCCTCCTTGGCTTGAGCCTTGGGAAGAGTTCGTTCTGTTGCGGCTGTCTTGGCCGCTGGGTCTTTGGGTGCCATTGTTATTGTTGGAATTTGGTCTATTGTTCATACCTACCTGCTTTTCCTGTTGTATTTTTGTTTGTACGGGACTACCGGATGTGTTACTGCTATTCGGCGTGTTCACTCCGCCGGCCGGCTTGTTGCTGTCCACTGGTTTGTCACTGCGTACTGCCGAAGTAGCAACTGGTTTTGCTTCGTTGCCTTTTTTGGAAGCAGCAGTGGATTTTATATCTTTAAAAAATTGTTCCACCTTACCGACTGAACCATTCTCCATGACACTCATATGATTGTTTACGGGAATTTCCAGCTTTTTAAGAATGGTTATAATTTCTTTACTACTCATATTAAGGGACTTCGCATATTCATAAACTCGCAATTTATCCTTGTTTTCCTGTTTACTCAATATACTCCACCTCCGACATTATACCGACTTGCTTGGAGATCATTTTTGCAAACCCTCGATCCGTTACTGCAAGAACAACACGCGTGTCTTTACCGATACTTGAACCCAGACTATCCCGGTCAAATCCGATCAACAGAGGAACCTTATAAGTTCCGCATTTATCGCGAAATTTCTTTTGTGTATTGGCTGAGGCGTCACCCGCAACAATAACCATTTTAGCTTCGGAAGAACGGATCGCTTTAAGTACAATTTCTTCACCTGTTACAAGTTTACCTGCACGCATAGAGAGTCCCAGATAAGACAGCGTTTTAATATTAGTCATTTTCACGCTCCTGTGCTGCTATGAATTCATCCTCAACCGCGATGAAGTCAGCTGCTAGTTGCTCGTAAATTTCAGGTGAGACTTTGCCTTTTAACGCCCGATCCAAAGCCCGGTTTTTGAGCGCGAGCTTAAAACAGGACTCTTTGCCGCATAAATAGGCACCACGTCCGGATTTTTTGCCAGTCAAATCGATCAGCACTTCATCCTCTGGCGTTTTAACGATGCGAATCAGCTGCTTTTTGGGCATCATTTCCTGGCATGCCACACATTTGCGCAGCGGCACTTTTTTTGGTTTCATACGTCAGCGCCCCCCGTACTTTACTTTAGTCGACGGAGACGGAATCCTGATGCATTTCAGAAGAAGAATCTTTTTCTCTGCCGAATTCCTGTTCCGCCTGGCTCTCGCTCTTAATGTCGATTTTCCAGCCAGTTAATTTGGCTGCCAATCTGGCATTTTGGCCTTTGATACCAATTGCGAGCGACAGTTGATAGTCCGGAACGATAACCCGAGCCATCTTTTCTTCCTCAAATACATGAACTTCCAACACTTTGGAAGGACTCAGTGCATTGGCAACATATTCGTCTACCTGATCGGAGAAACGAACGATGTCGATTTTTTCACCGCGCAGCTCACCCACAATGGTCTGCACGCGCATTCCCTTAGGACCTACACAAGATCCAACTGGATCAACTTCCTCGTTGCGGGAATGTACGGCAATCTTGGAGCGGAACCCTGCTTCGCGAGCGACGGAGCGAATTTCAACTACACCGTCAAAGATCTCAGGCACTTCCAGTTCAAAGAGACGTTTCAAGAGACCCGGATGGGTACGGGACAAGATGATTTGCGGCCCTTTGGTCGTATTCTCGACCTTGGTGATATACGCCTTAATACGGTCACCATGAACAAACTTCTCGTTCGGCATCAATTCGGTTAGCGGTAAAGCCGCTTCGATTTTGCCCAGATCGATGTAGATATTGCGCAAATCCTGACGCTGCACCACTCCCGTAACGATATCTTCTTCCTTATCTACGAAAGCGTTGTAGATCAGGCCGCGTTCGGCTTCACGAATCCGCTGGGTCACTACCTGTTTGGCAGTCTGTGCGGCGATACGTCCGAAATCACGCGGCGTAACTTCAATCTCCGCAATATCTTCCAGCTGGAAGTGTGGGTTGATTTCTCGTGCAGCAGGCAATGAAATTTCGGTACGTGAATCCAGGACTTCTTCCACGATCAATTTGCGGGCATACACCCGTATAACTCCCGTATTACGGTTCATGTCAACACGCACATTCTGGGCCGTGTTGAAATTCCGCTTGTAGCTGGAAATTAGTGCAGCCTCGATCGCTTCAAACAGCACATCCTTGCTGATCCCTTTTTCCCGTTCCAATTCATTCATTGCTTCAATAAAATCCATACTCATGAATGTTGATCCCCCTTTCAAACATGGCATCTCATACGTAAAACGGCGAAAGGCTCTGAACTCATGAGCACCTTGCCGTTATCGTGAGATGTGTCTTTTTCATTAATAAAGTGAACAAGGCACTTAAAACAAAATAGCTAGGCGCGCACTGGCAACCTTATCATAAGAAATGGCATGCTGTTTTTTACCTGCTTCAATCACGAGTTCCCCGTCATCAAAGGAAAGCAGCTTGCCTTCAAATTCCTTCAATCCGTTCACCGGCTCGTAGGTTGTAACAAAAACATTTTTGCCTACAGCTTTGGTAACGTCCTCAGGTTTTTTCAGTGGACGCTCCGCACCGGGAGAAGACACTTCAAGGAAATAGATGGTTGGAATCGGATCGTTCTCATCCAGCTTGGCGCTCAGCTTTTCGCTGATCAAGACGCAATCGTCGATGTCGATGCCACCCTCTTTGTCGACATACACCCGTAAAAACCAGTTGCTGCCTTCTTTGACGTATTCGATGTCAACCAGCTCGAAGCCTTGTTCGTTCAAGTAGGGTTGGATCATTTCTTCCACGGTAGATTTAATGTTCGTTGTGCTCAAAACCAATAACCTCCAACTTAGGTTACACCAGCAAAAAAGCACTGGCAGATTATTCAATACCCAAGATTCTTGTATACCAAAGACTAAAGAGTGGGTTTCCCCACTCTTTAGAAATTCGTACTATCTCGTTCACTTCAAAAATTATAACATAGTCTGGTAATAGTGACAAGTAAGCGATGATTCAGGCGGTTTACTTACTAATGAAGGAAAAATTACGTTGCCCCCATCAATCACCATTTTAAGATCCAAATTCAGGCCTAGAAAAGAGAAAGCTGATTGCTCTCTGGCAAGCCGCGGAAACATCCCATATTCGACAGCAGTTCAACAATGGTCTTACTTGCTTTCGACTTCTGCTGGAAGTCCTCAACCGACAGAAACTCACCATGATCTCTAGCTGCAGCAATATTACGAGCGGCATTATCACCGATTCCTGCCAGCGCCGAAAATGGAGGGATTAATGAATTTCCGTCAACGATGAACTTCGTTGCTTCCGAACGGTATAAGTCAATGGATTTCAGCGAGAATCCGCGTGCTGTCATTTCCAGACCCATTTCCAAGACAGGCAACATGTTTTTCTCTTTTGGAGGTGCCTGGAAACCCAATTGCTCAATTTCCGTTATTTTTCGATAGATCGCATCATATCCCTGACACATCAGTTCGATATCAATCTCATCCGCCCGCACGGTAAAGTAGGTTGCGTAATATTCAATCGGATGGTATAGCTTGAAGAACGCCGTACGTACTGCTGAAATAACATAAGCGGCCGCGTGAGCCTTCGGGAACATGTACTGGATTTTGAGACAGGAATCAATGTACCATTGAGGCACTTTACAATTCTTCATCTCGTCAATCCATTCCTGTGGCAAACCACGTCCCTTACGAACGCTCTCCGTGATTTTAAAGGCCAGACTGGCGTCCATTCCCGTTTTATAGATCAGGAATAACATGATGTCATCCCGACAACCGATTACAGTCTTAATGTTGCACGTTCCGTTCTTAATCAGATCCTGAGCGTTTCCAAGCCATACCCCTGTACCATGTGACAATCCGGAGATTTGCAGTAAATCGGCAAAAGATGTCGGCTGGGATTCAACAAGCATCTGACGTACAAACTTCGTTCCCATCTCCGGCACACCAAATGTCGCAACTGGCGACCGAAGCTGTTCCGGTGTGACTCCTAGCGCTTCGGTGGAGTTAAACATGCTCATGACTTTGGGATCATTCATCGGAATGGTCGTTGGATCGACCCCTGTCAAATCCTGCAACATCCGCATCATCGTCGGATCATCGTGTCCCAGAATATCAAGTTTCAGCAAGTTTTCTTCAAAAGCATGATAATCAAAGTGTGTCGTTTTCCACTCTGCATTAACGTCATCAGCCGGGAATTGAACAGGTGTAACGTCTTCGACCTCGATGTAATCAGGAACCACCACAATACCGCCGGGGTGTTGTCCAGTGCTCCGTTTTACCCCTGTACATCCCGAAGCCAATCGATTCAATTCAGCTCCGCGCCATTTCTTGTGATGTTCTTCCTCATATTTCTTGGCAAAACCAAATGCTGTTTTCTCAGCCACCGTACCAATGGTCCCGGCACGGAAAACACTCTTCTCACTAAACAGTACTTTCGTATAGTTATGAGCATGAGGCTGATAATCACCAGAGAAGTTCAAGTCAATATCGGGAACTTTATCTCCTTTAAAGCCAAGGAAAGTCTCAAACGGAATATCCTGGCCTTCTCCTTTAAGCGTACCACCACAATTCGGACATTCTTTCTCTGGAAGGTCAAATCCACTCCGAACACTGCCGTCCAGGAACCACTCGCTGTATTTGCATTCTGAATTCACACAAATATAATGAGCTGGGAGCGGATTAACCTCGGATATACCCAGGAATGTAGCAACGACAGAGGAGCCTACCGATCCCCGCGAACCTACGAGATAACCATCCTGATTCGATTTTTTAACCAAGCGTTCCGAGATCAGATAGTTGGCAGAAAAACCATATTTAATAATTGGAATGAGTTCTTTCTCCAGTCGTGCCACGATTACTTCTGGTAATTCTTCGCCATAGATGGACTTGGCAGTGTTATAGCAGGTATTACGAATTTCTTCGTCCGCACCTTCCAGAATCGGAGTAAACAGTTTGTCCGGGAATAACTTAATTTCCTCAAATCGGTCAGACAACTCCACCGTATTAGTAACAACAACCTCGTATGCTTTGTCTTGACCGAGGAACTGGAACTCTTCCAGCATCTCCTCTGTCGTTCTAAAATGTGCATCCGGTTTACGTTGATCTTTCAGTGGACTAAATCCTGTAATTCCGTGAATGGTGATATCCCGATATAACTTGTCACGAGGCTCCAAATAATGCACATTACCTGTGGCTATGACCGGTTTGTTAAGCTTTGCACCTATATCGATGACTTTACGGATCGCTGTTTTGATCTCTTCGGGTGTAGCCACCAGACCTTTATCCACCAAATGCATATACATGGTAAGTGGTTGGATCTCCAGTATGTCATAGAACTCGGCGATCTCTTCCGCTTCTTCGAGCGATTTGTTAAGTACCGCTTCGAAAAACTCACCTTTTTCACAGCCCGATATCACAACAAGGCCTTCACGCAAATTAATCAGTTTTGATTTGGGAATGCAAGGTACACGCTTGAAATGTTCCGTATGAGAGAGAGATACCAGCTTATATAGATTTTTCTTACCGATATCATTCAGTGCATAGATTCCACAATGAAAAGGTCTTGTATTCGACAAATCGACACCCACATAATCATTCAAACGATCGAGCCTCGTCAAACCTTTCATCTGTGCAGCATCATTTAGCAGTCCAATCAGGATACCCGCGAGTGCAACCGTATCATCAATGGCACGGTGATGGCTTTCGAGTCCAACCTTATATTTATCCGCCATCGTATTCAGACGGTGGTTTTTATTTTTCGGAAATAACAATCGCGCCAGTTCCAACGTATCAAGAACCGGGTTAGGAAGCTCAGGCAGTCCAATTTGCTTCAGGGAAGCTTGGATAAAGCCCATATCAAAACGTGCATTATGGGCAACAAGTACACCATCTCCGGCAAACTGCACAAAATCACGAATAACAGGCTCAAGTTCAGGTGCGTCTTTTACCATGTCATCATTAATATTCGTCAATTGCTGAATGTTGTAGGGAATACGTTCATGCGGATTGACAAAGGTCGCAAACCGGTCGATTTCTTTGCCATCTTGCATCTTCACGGCAGCAATCTCAATAATTTTGTTCTGCGTTACCGAAAGACCTGTGGTCTCGATATCAAATACGATGTATGTCGCAGTTTGCAGATCCAAAGGCTGCGGAGCCATTACAACTGCGACAGAGTCATTCACGACATTAGCCTCAAGGCCGTAGATCATTTTTATTCCATTTTTCTTAGCAGCCTTGGAAGCCTCAGGATATACCTGCACCCCGCCATGATCACTGACAGCAATGGCCTTATGACCCCACTCTGCTGCCATTTTCACGTATTTGTCAATTGAAGTTACAGCATCCATGGTACTCATCGTAGAGTGCAGATGGAACTCCACCCGCTTCTCTGGTGCATTGTCTTTGCGAGACGGAGGTGCTTTGACTTCTATCAGATCCGATGGAATCATTGCAAGTTCAGGAATTTGCATAAACCGGTCGTACTCTACACGACCACGCACTTTTACCCATTTACCATTAGCAAGCAAACTGAGAATTTTAACATCCTCTTTTGTTTTGGCAAACATCTTCATTTGCATGGAGTCCGTGAAGTCGGTTAGATAGAAGGTAAACAACGTATTGCCGTTTCGCAGTTCTTTGCGATCCAGACCAAACACCGTACCTTGAAGCGTAACCTTTTTCTCTTCATCCTGGATTTCCTGCATAGGCACTGCTGGCTCCTTGATATCGTAACCCATCTGCAAACGCAGATCCCCCTGCTCCTCATCCACCGGGATTTCTGTATCCACTTCACTCATCATCTTTTCGATGACCTCAAGTTCCTCAACACGTTTTTGGGCCTGGAACTGTTCCATGGCCTCTTTATTGCTTCCCACTTCGCCTACTTGCATCTTGATGCGGAGCGGTAGATGAAAATATTTTTCATAGAACGTCTTAATGGCCTGATCAATCTGTTTCTTACGAGCCAATTCCATTGACGTTGCATCACTCATCGTCAGTTGCAGGAGATCTGCTTCACATTCAAACGTAGTCCGGTTCATCCAACCATTCACGGATGGAATCTCACGTGTAACCCACTCCCGAAACAAATTCCAATATTCACTAACGATATCGCCATTCTGTACCTTGTCCGTATATTTAAAGCCAAATGAAATTTTGGCGATATGATTCATCTTCTCTTGAATATGCAGACAAAATGTGCGAAAGATTGGAGCCGGTACCAATGTATCCTTCGCAATCAGAATATTCCATTCCCGATTAGTTCGATTGGTCTCTACTTGTTCAATCCATCCATCCAAAAAATAGGGATCTAACAGACCAGACGGAAGCTCTGCCTGTTTCATCAACAACTCAAACCGTTTTCTCTTCTCATCAAATCCGCTCATCGTGTTCCTCCTTGTACCCCCTTAAAGCATGAAAAGCCCCTGCATTCAAAAATGTCACCGATCCGAACTCGCACCGACTCATTTTATCCGACAGAAGCTCCCATTCATTACTCAACTGGTGAAAAAGTGCTCTTCGTCAGGTTATCCTGACTTAATACGCTCTTGCGAACACAACCGTGTGTTCTGCCTTTTCACCACAAGCCAGGCACGTATGCTTTTCTTCCGCAGGCTGGAACGGAATGTTCCGGCTTGTTGCACCAGTGACTTCTCTTACTTTATCTTCGCAAGCTTCTGAACCGCACCATCCAGCCAGAGTAAACCCGCGTTTATTTTCCATCAGTTCTTTCATCTCATCGAGTGTATCCACGGAGTAGAAGTTATCCGACATAAATGTGCGAGCACGCTCTAACATATCTACCTGGATCTGTGTCAGCATAGACTGGATTTCTTCTACCAAGTTCGCTTGTTCTACCACTTTTTTCTCACCTGTAATCCGTGATACGAGTACACAAACGCCATTTTCCATATCACGTGGACCAATCTCCAGACGAATCGGAACACCACGCATCTCGTATTCGTTGAACTTCCAGCCTGGGCGAACGTCGCTGCGATCATCCATTTTCACACGGACTCCAGCTTTTTTCAACTCACTGAACAGCTCATCTGCACGCCCAACCACAGCATCACGCGTTTTCGGAGGTCCAATTGGGATCATGACAACTTGTGTCGGTGCAACTTTAGGAGGAAGTACGAGACCACGGTCATCTCCGTGAACCATAATTAATGCACCGATCAAACGTGTGCTTACTCCCCATGAAGTAGTGTAAGCCAGCTCCAGCACATTGTTCCGGCTAAGATACTGAATTTCAAATGCTTTTGCAAAGTTCGTACCCATGTAGTGAGATGTACCTGCTTGAACAGCCCGTCCATCCTTCATCATGGCTTCGATTGAGTAGGTATCTACCGCACCCGCAAACTTCTCGGATTTGGTTTTTTGACCGACAATTACAGGAATAGCCAAATACTCCTCAACGACTTCACGATAAATCTCAAGCATTTTCATCGTTTCTTCACGTGCTTCTTCTTCGGTCTCATGCGCAGTATGACCTTCCTGCCACAGGAACTCACTTGTACGAAGGAAAGGCAATGTTCTTTTTTCCCAACGAACTACGTTAGCCCATTGGTTGATCAGTACCGGAAGATCCCGATACGACTGAATCCACTTGGAATACATGTGACCAATAATCGTTTCGGATGTAGGGCGGATTGCCAGACGTTCTTCCAGCTTCTCTCCCCCAGCTTCCGTAACCCATGGTAATTCAGGGTTAAACCCTTCCACGTGTTCTTTTTCCTTTTGAAAGAAGCTCTCAGGAATGAACATTGGGAAATACGCATTGCGATGACCCGTTTCCCGGAAACGACGATCCAACTCATCCTTAATATGTTCCCAGATTTCAAATCCGTCTGGTTTGAACACAATACAACCGCGTACGGGTGCATAGTCCATGAGATCAGCTTTTTTGATAACATCAATATACCAGCGTGAGAAATCCTCACCCTGTGGTGTGATTTCGGTCACGAACTGTTTATCATTTTCCTTTGACATAAGACTCCAGCGTCCTCCCATAACGACTACACTCTGAAAGAAAAGTTCAGAGCATAGTCCAAACGTAATTATCCGTTAATTAAACGTAATATATCATTATACGTTACTGCCAGCATCAAGACGAACAACATCGCAAATCCGATGAAATGTACCATACCTTCACGATTGGGATCAACTGGTCTGCCGCGCAGCGCTTCAATTCCCAAAAATACCAGGCGGCTGCCGTCCAGTGCAGGTATTGGTAGCAGGTTAAATATCCCAAGATACAGACTCAAAATCGCTGCCCATCTCGTTAACTGCTCAATCCCTTGCTTAGCAATTTGCCCTGTTACTTCAAATGTACGAACCGGACCACCAATATCATCCATGTTGAATTGATTGATCAGATGTTTAAAACCTTCAAATATCACTTTGGTTGTATCAACCATGGCTACACCTGAGACTTTAAATGTCTCTGCAAATCCAACAGATCGGGTTGGTAGCGTAGGTACGATCCCCACTTTACCGCCTTCTTGTCCCTCTACAGCACGTGGAGTAATCGTTATATTAAACGTATCCGAACCCCGGCGCAGTGTCCATTCCATCGGCTTGTCTTTGGAATCGGCAATCATCGACACCATTTTTTGTGAATCTGTACCAATAGCAGTACCATTAATCGTCTCGATAATATCGCCCTTTTGCAGGTTCGCCTGATCAGCTGCCCCACCTTCTAGCACTTCGCCAATTTGGAGATTTTTAGGATTCTCCACCGGAACTCCTGCCATTTGCGCATATACAGCGAACAGCACAAAGGCCAAAATAAAGTTCATCAGCGGGCCAGCAAAAATAGCCAACGCACGCTGTCCAACCGTTTTGCTTCCGAATTGACGATCTTTCGGTGCAATCTGCGTTTGTTTACCCCGACTTACCAACATCGCTTGGGGATGTATTCGGTATTCCTGAATTTCACCATCTACATCAAGTTGAAGCTTCAGGGCATTCTCCATGTCAATGGAGATGACTTCACCACGTATTACATTTTTACGGTTATCCAGCTGGTCCAGATAGATCATCTTCACCTGGTCATCCGCTGATCTTACCGCAATGGTCTGTCCTTCTTGGATCTCTACCAGTTCCGGATCTTCCCCTGCCATCCGTGCATATCCACCAAAAGGCAACAAACGCAATGTAAACTGGGTCTCGTTTCTTTTATATGAGAACAATTTGGGACCAAAACCGATCGCAAATTCCCGTACAAGAATACCGGCGCGTTTGGCAAAATAGTAATGCCCCCATTCATGAACCGTCACGATGACAAAGAACATGAGCACCGTTAGAAATACCACTTGTATGGTTTCCAATCCCTATCCATCCTCCTTCACGGCACATACCGCAGTCTGTCCCTCTAGATTATCATTATTCTCTGATGCCGCACAAGAGAATCACTTCTTCCAATTTGTTATGAAAAAAGAGATTACAGACTGGACGCAAGCTTACGGCTCTCCTGATCACAACGGGCGATTTCCTGCAGATCAGGCTCGTCCACATTGTGGTGTGCTTCCAGCACAGAAGCAATAATATCTTCTATTTTAAGGAATGATATCTCTTTACGCAAGAAACGGGCTACGGCAACCTCGTTGGCTGCATTAAACGCCGTTGTTGCGGTTCCTCCCATTTTACCACACTCATATGCCATTCTTAAACATGGGAACCGCTCCATATCCATCTCGCGGAAATGTAATTTCCCAACTTGAGCAAGAGACAGACGCTGTGCTGGCGATGGCAGACGGTCAGGGTAAGTCAATGCATATTGAATTGGAACTCGCATATCCGGATTCCCCAGTTGGGCGATGATGCTGGTGTCATCCAATTCCACATAAGAATGAATCACACTCTCTGGATGAAGCAATACATTAATCTGATCATATTGAAGACCAAATAACCAATGTGCTTCAATCACTTCAAGTCCCTTGTTTACCATGGTTGCCGAGTCTATCGTAATTTTGGAACCCATTGACCAATTCGGATGTTTAAGCGCATCCTCTATAGTCACACTCTTCAACTGTTCACGGGTAAGATCACGGAATGATCCGCCTGAAGCAGTTAGCGTGATACCTGTCAAGCGTTCTCTGTTTTCACCATTCAAGCATTGGAAAATCGCAGAGTGCTCGCTATCGATGGGTAGTAAAGAGACTCCTTTGGCAGTCGCTCTTGTAGTAACAATATGCCCTGCCGTAACCAATGTCTCCTTGTTGGCCAGTCCGATCTGTTTACCTGCATCTATGGCTGCAAGCGTCGACTCCAATCCAACACTTCCCACCACTGCTGTTACAACCATATGCGCATCAGTTCCTGCCGCCACTTCTACAAGTCCTTCTGTGCCATAAAACAGTTGCGTTCCTGCAGGCAAATGTGGAGCAACCTTATCCGCCAATTCCTTGGACCCCACCGATACCTTCTTCGGTCGGTAACGTTTGGTTTGTTCAATCAGCAGGTCTGTATTGCCTCCGGCAGCCAGTCCCTCCACTTGAAAGAGTTCAGGATGCATGTCAACTACATCCAGTGTCTGGGTTCCAATGGAACCGGTCGAGCCGAGAATCGCAATTTTTTTCATGCTGCACCTCATCTTTAATTATCCAATGCCTACGGCGAACAATGCTGTTATCTCAGACTTATGTTCTTCTTTAATAGGGCAGTAGCATTAGTATATGTACAAATGGAAAAACAACAATCCAGCTGTCGCACCGATCAAGAATGCCTCCATGCCCTGGGAGAAGATTACCTGAATCCTTGATATTATATACACGTTTGTAAGCAGACTGGATCAAGTCACCCATCTGACCTACAACTGCACAGGCAATCCCAATCACAATTGCTCTCTGCCAGGAAAGCAAACCATCTGACACTAATGCAAAAATAATAGACGTAACAATTGCAATTACGATGCCACCCAATGCACCCTCCACGGTTTTGTTTGGACTGATGGAAGGCCACAGCTTATTTCTACCAATGAGTTTCCCTACAAAGTAAGCTCCTGCATCACTGGCCCATATGGAGCCCAGCAACAGAAACGTCCAGAACAACCCATGATGCAGATGTCTGGATTCTGCAATGTAATAGAAACCGATTCCTATATACAACACGCCAAGGAAAAGCATGGCCACTGTATTTACGGGCACCTTATTTTTGGTAACAACCGAAGCGGTCATCAATACAAGCATTACAATCCAGATGACCTGAAATAAGGATAGCGGTCTGGCCTCCCAAAGCATTTCCCAAGGAAACACAATGGCAAAAACACCAGCGTATCCAATCAGGGCCACACCTGAAAAAGGCTTCACCCCGGTCATTTTAACAAATTCATAATAACCGATGAGAGCCATAAGCAATACCAAACCATGGTACCAGGGTCCGCCCAGCATGCAAAAACCTAAAAACAACACACCTGCTATGATTCCTGTCGTTAATCGCTGTTTCAACGGCTTCATCCTCCATCTATTTCAAACCGCCGTAACGCCTTGTTCTGCGCTGATATTCGGCTACTGCTTCAAGCAAATGCTTTTTGCCAAATTCGGGCCAGTATATATCCGTAAACCATAATTCACTATATGCAAGTTGCCAAAGCATAAAGTTGCTTAATCTAAGCTCTCCGCTCGTCCGGATCAGCAGATCCGGATCAGGCATATCAACCGTCAGCATATGCCTGTCAATGAGTTCGGGTGTTATGTCCTCTGCCGATAGTTCCCCCGATTTTACTTGCAGAGCAATCTGTTTAACACAGTCCGTCATTTCACGACGACTTCCATAGTTCATTGCAAAGTTCAAAACGAGACCTGTATTATGTTCCGTAAGACGAATGGCTTCCCGCAAGGCATTGATGGTATGAGAAGGTAAATGTTCCTCTTGGCCCATCATGCGAATGCGCACATTTTTTTCTATTAGTTCATCCAGCTCTATGGCCAGAAATTCTTGCGGAAGTCGCATCAGAAAATCCACTTCTTCTTTTGGACGCGTCCAGTTTTCTGTCGAAAAAGCGTACATCGTCAGATATTTGATGCCCAGTTCATCCGCCGCGATGGTCGCACGTTTGACCGCCTTCATGCCATTTTGGTGCCCGGCTATACGCGGGAGTCCCAAACGTTTGGCCCATCGTCCATTGCCGTCCATGATGATGGCGACGTGCTGCGGGATATTGTCCTCGGATATAGTCAGCGTTTCCTGCTTGTCAGCCCCATTCCACCACGACCGAACCCGTTTGATCATTCCTGTTCCTCCAAAATCCCTGAAGTTTCTTCATCTGAAGCTTGGAAAAAGAGACAAAACCCCACCGTATTGGAGGGGCTGCGCTTGTCTTACACTTCCATGATTTCTTTTTCTTTGGCAGCGAGTACCTTATCGACTTCAGCAATAAAC
This sequence comes from Paenibacillus sp. CB74, assembly GCF_055687625.1. Lineage (NCBI taxonomy): Bacteria > Bacillati > Bacillota > Bacilli > Caryophanales > Paenibacillaceae > Paenibacillus > Paenibacillus sp. CB74. Next base: position 2,797,940 of record NZ_CM146009.1, read on the forward strand.
TTGTCGGTCGATTTTTGGATATCTTCCTGATGTCTCCGTGATTCATCCTCGGAAATATCGGACTTTTCCATTTTCTTGATATCATCATTCGCATCACGGCGAATGTTACGAATCGCTACTTTACCTTCTTCACCGAACTTCTTAGTCAGCTTCACAAGTTCCGCTCTACGTTCTTCCGTCAATGCCGGAATAGACAAACGAATCATGTTACCATCGTTGGCTGGAGTAAGACCCAGATCGGATTTCATGATGGCACGCTCGATTTCACCCATGGAAGATTTGTCCCAAGGCTGAATCATCAGTGTACGGGAATCCGGAGTACTGATATTAGCGAGTTGATTCAGTGGTGTCATCGCTCCATAATACTCTACCTGAATTCGGTCCAGAAGAGCTGGAGTTGCGCGGCCTGCACGCAAAGTAGCCAGGTCACGACGCAATGCTTGAATTGCTTTTTCCATACGCTCTTCGGCATGTTGTTTAACCGCTTGTGGCATTAATCTACACTCCCTTTAACGATTGTTCCGATACGTTCGCCCAGAACAACACGTTTGATGTTACCTTGTTCCGTAATGGCAAATACAATCAACGGGATGTTGTTGTCCTTACAAAGCGAGGATGCCGTTGAATCCATTACACCAAGGTCTTTGTTAAGAATATCCATGTAAGTCAACTGATCAAACTTCACAGCTGTACTATCTTTAAACGGATCTGCTGAGTATACACCATCAACTTTATTTTTGGCCATCAAGATAACTTCTGCTTCAATCTCCGCTGCGCGCAGTGCTGCTGTTGTATCCGTGGAAAAGAACGGGTTACCTGTACCTGCTGCAAAAATAACGACCCGGCCTTTCTCCAGATGGCGAATAGCTCTACGACGAATATAAGGCTCTGCAATTTGTTGCATTGCAATAGATGTTTGTACACGCGTAGGTACTTCAATCTGTTCCAAAGCATCCTGCAGTGCCAGCGAGTTCATTACTGTCGCCAGCATTCCCATATAATCGGCAGTTGCACGATCGATGCCATTTTCGCTACCTGCAATTCCGCGCCAGATGTTTCCGCCGCCACATACAATAGCAACCTGTACACCAAGTGCAACAACCTCTTTTACCTGTTGGGCAATCGACGAGATCGTATCTGCATCAATACCGTAGCCGTTTTGACCGGAAAGAGACTCTCCGCTGACCTTTAAGACAACACGTTTAAATACTGGCTGTTCCAATTATTCACCCTCCACTTTGAATCGAACACGCTTGGTGTTCAACCAACAAAACTTCTCGCGCATGGCCTCCTGCTTAAAAAGAAAGGAACACAGTTGTGTTCCGCTCTTTTAGGAAAAACGTTTAACCGGTAAGGCACTGTTTTCCTGAGATATAAGGGAGTTTACGCTTCGAAGTATGTTCATTCTTATATCTTCGAAAATCAATCCTGCTCGCCGGTTTAAAAACCGTCTTATTTGTTTACTTGGGACATTACTTCTTCTACGAAGTTGTCTACTTTTTTCTCAAGACCTTCACCCAGTTCGTAACGAACGAAACGACGGATGGAGATATTTTCACCAATTTGGCTGATTTTTTCATTCAACAATTGGGAGATCGTTTTGTCTGGATCTTTAACGAAAGTTTGTTCCATCAGGCAGTACTCTTCGTAGTATTTACCAATACGACCTTCAACCATTTTTTCAATGATTTTCTCTGGTTTGCCTTCGTTAAGAGCTTGAGCTTTCAGAATTTCTTTTTCTTTTTCCAGCTCATCTGCAGGAACTTCTTCACGTGTAACAAATTTAGGATTAGCTGCAGCAATTTGCATAGCTACATCTTTAACGAAATCCTTAAATTGATCCGTTTTACCAACGAAGTCTGTTTCACAGTTAACTTCAACCAATACACCAATACGTCCACCAGCGTGGATGTAAGATTCAACAACACCTTCAGTTGCTGCACGGCCAGCTTTGCTCGCTGCTGCGGAAAGACCTTTCTCACGCAACAATTCAGCTGCTTTCGTTACATCACCGTTTGCTTCTTCCAGTGCTTTTTTACAATCGAGCATACCTGCGCCCGTTCTTTCGCGAAGTTCTTTTACTGCACTCGCATTAACTGCCATTATAAATTCCCTCCAAAATTAAGTATTGTACGTACACTCTAAAAAAAGGGCAGTGAGAGGTTATCCACCTGCCAACCACCCTTTTCATTTAGTTTATAACATATGTTCGAATCTATTAAGCGGAAGTTTCTTCGCCTTGGTTAGCTTCGATTACAGCATCAGCCATTTTACCTGTCAGCAATTTAACAGCGCGGATCGCGTCGTCATTACCTGGGATAACATAATCGATCTCATCCGGATCGCAGTTAGTATCAACGATACCTACAATTGGGATACCCAATTTGCGAGCTTCCGCAACAGCGATACGCTCTTTGCGTGGATCGATGATGAACAGGGCGCTTGGCAGGCCTTTCATATTTTTAATACCGCCCAAGAATTTCTCCAGACGATCTTTTTCTTTGCGAAGCAAGATAACTTCTTTTTTAGGCAATACAGCGAATGTACCGTCTTCTTCCCAAGCTTCCAACTGTTTCAAACGATCAATACGTTTTTGAATAGTTGAGAAGTTAGTCAGGGTACCGCCCAACCAACGTTGGTTGATGTAAAATTGACCAGCGCGTTCAGCTTCTTCTTTAACAGAATCTTGAGCTTGTTTCTTAGTACCCACGAAAAGAATTGTACCATTCTCTCCTGCGATTCCTTTAACGAAGTTGTAAGCCTCTTCGACTTTTTTCACCGTCTTTTGCAAGTCGATGATATAAATTCCGTTTCTTTCAGTGAAGATATAACGATCCATTTTTGGGTTCCAACGACGAGTTTGGTGACCGAAGTGTACCCCAGCTTCGAGAAGCTGCTTCATGGAGATTACTGCCATCTTCACACACCTCCTAATATGGTTTTATTGTGTCCTCCGCCGGCATCATTTTTCGCCAAGACTCTCCATAAGGAAAGCACCCTCAACAAAATTAGCACATGCGTGTGTTTTAACACCGTTATTTAATATAGCACAACTGGAGGTCTGATGCAACAGTATTTGAAGCTAATTCTATTTTTACTTTTTGCTAGTATCGAATCATTTTAACCTTGATATGTAACTCAACACTAAATTATTGTTCAGTTTTGAAATTGCACCGTTCAATAAGCAAAAACCGTCCTGTCCGAGCATGCTCAGTTTGACGGTTCTTTCGTAATTTTTGCGATAATGGATTTAAAACTTTCGCCTTTTTCAAGCGCATAAGTACCCACTTGAATTTTGGTGTTGATTCGCTCAGCTTTGCCAGCTTTTATAAACGCTTGAGCATCATCTACGATTCCCGCGTTTTTTAGATTTGCTGCAACGATCGCCAGACTATTGCCTGAACGTACCTTAAATGAGACTGTTGCGCCTTTCGGATTGCTCGGCGTTACAGGTTCTGATGTCTTCGGCTCAGTTATCTCTTTCTGTCCTTCGACTTCATTTGCCGCAGGCTCTTGTGGCTTCTCAGGCTCTGTAGGTGTATCCGTAGAAGTTACTGTCTCAGGCGGTGTTGCTGTATTCCCCTGCAACTCACTGCTCTCCTTCTTTTTCTTCGCCACCCACTCTGCTTCTGTGTATAGCTCCTCTTCAGAACCGACCAACTTCATATCCAGGCTTTTTGCCGCTGTTTCAAGCTGTTCTTTGGTCATATTGGTAGTCTGCTCGGGGGCCAGATTACTATCTGCTAATGCATTTTGTCCAACTGTGGCCAGTTGAAGCAAAACTGCCCCAATAATCATGCCGCTCCCCAGACCAATCCATAAGGATCGCTTGTCCATGACTTAGCTGTCCTCCCGTTCTGCCAATTGCAGTATTAACTGTACCTCACCACGCTGAATACCTGTCTGCTTGGATATGGCATCCATCGACTTGCCCTCAGCATGTAAATTAAAGAGTTCTGCATATCGATCTTTAATTGATTCACGCCCAGGCAAAGTTTCGACCTTGCCGTTCTGTGGGTCTAAATCTAACGCCTGCTGGGCCGCCTCTGCTTGTACACTTTTCACGAGCGCTTGTGCTTGCAAACCTTCGGAAGCTTGTACGGGTACATTACCTGAGTGTAGAACAGGTGATGCGACAGGTTCGTTCTTTTTGCTCTGTTCCAGCTGATCCAACCGCTGCTGTAATTCCTGAAGTTGCAATTGCATACGTTGATCGGCTGCTGTCGCTTCTCCCTTCATTTCAGCCACACGTTGAATAAGGGCATCATTATCATTTTCAATCTCGGTCATGTAGTGTTCAAGCGTAGATTCCATCTCCTGCACCAGTTGATGCCCTGGCTCTTGCGCCTTATTTTTCCGAGGCATAATATAAGCGTAGGCGATGGCGCAGGCCCCTAATATGACAATAATGATCCATGGTGACAAATTGGGTTCTCTCCTTCTGATTCAACCATCGGTGCGCAAGACTGCATTGTCTATAACAACCATTTATTATAAAGACAGATCTATATGTTTTCCTTTGTACGGGTGCTCTGCAGGTTTGACAGTTTCTTGAGCCTCAGCAGACTGCTGTCCATCGGAACCACTCTGCTGATTCCCATCATTGGTATGACCATCACGCACCGAAGTCTGTGAAGTTTCGTCCATTGCTTCACTTCGTTGCCTTGCTTCATTGGCTTCCTTCGTCGTTTGCTCTGCCAGAAGATTCTGATCCGTAATCGGTCGCTGCTGGGCTTCACTTTGATAACGTCCCGCTTCGCTTGTTCGTGGTACCGCAATCTGCAACTCCACTGCTTTGAAACTCATACGCTCACCTCACGGTTTCGAATGGATTTCTTCCTGTGCCTGAATGCTGTACTTAAACGTATGGAACCATCGTAATATCGCCATCATGATAAAAAAATGAAATTCGACTCACTGGATCTTTAATAAATTTCGTGTATCTGCCGATAACTATTTTAGAGCCTCCATAAATCACCTTCAGAATATCAACACGAGCCTTACTTGTATCTTCAAGTGCCTTTTCAATTTCAAAGATACGCATTTTCGTTTCTTCGCTAATCCGAAGAGCAGATTTCTGCGTAGCATTCAGCTTGATTCGCATCGACATCTTATCCGGACTTAATTGTCCAGCGGCAGCTAACTGGTCTAACAAAGTCAGAGCTTTCTTCGTTTTGTCCAAGGAGTCCATCTGTTCTCTGGCTTCCTTGCGCAGATCATTCAGTTCGTTACGCAGCCTTGGCAGAACACCCACTTCAATGGAAGTGACCGTCGACATACTGTTACCTACAACACGAGCTGATACATTCTGACCTGCCTGAATTGAACCACCAACGATTAGACCTTTAGTTCCTGCACAGATGACACCATGGCCAGCACGAATATTGGAATGCATTATGCTTTGGGAAACCAGAACATCTTCACCAGCATCCACGTTGCCTTCTTGAATAAACGTACATTTAACATTATGGCCTGCTTGTACAAGTCCTTTGTTATACCCAATAATACCACCGGTTATTTCGATTGAGCCGCCTGCTTCCAGTTCCGCTCCTTCGACACCTCCGACGACACGAATATCACCTGCTGCTTTTACTTTAAATCCGGTAAGTACATTGCCGCGTATGACAACCGTGCCTACAAAGTCGATATTACCGTTATTGTAGTCAACGTCGCCATTGACTTCATAGACCGGAAACACATTCAGTTTGTTACCGTCCGTTTTGGTAACCAACCCATCCAGTGCAGCATACATTGCAGAACCATCCGGGTTAATCACAACGTTTTTTCCAACTTTAAACCGAGCTTCTTTTCCCGGACGATAAGGAATTTCCTCACCCGTTACTGCCCTGCCTGGTATGCCCTCGCAAGGAGCGATTCGCTCTGCAATGATCTGACCACTACGGACATTGTTTAACCGGGTCACTTCTTTGTAATCAACGGTTCCATCTTCCGATTCAAGCGGTCGTCGTTCGTTTGTATCGTCCATCCCAACCAGAATTTTGATGAATCCATCTGTTCCCTGGATAGGAGCGATCCCTTCGGCAATCTTATATTTATCTTTTAAATAGGTTTCAGGGTTACTCACAAAAAGTAGTAATGCCTCTCGCAATACACCTTGTTTGATGCCCTTGTTCGCCACAAATTGTTCGAGTTCATCAATCGTACAGGCAAAGCCCTCTTCCTCTTTGGAAAATTCAAGGTAGGCTATGCATTTGTCGTCCGATAAAACAATGTCTAAACATTGTTCCAAAGCAGTCCGCTGTGTCACTGCAGTTCTTCCCCCTTTTTGACTTTCCACTCCCCAAACTCCAATTAAATTACTTATCTCTATTAATCTTTACGCATCAACAAATCTTTCTGTTTGTCCAATGTGCCGCGTAGTCGTAATATTGCCTTGGAATGTAACTGAGATATACGAGACGGAGAAAGAGACATGACTTCCGCAATTTCACTAAGAGAAAGATCTTCGTAATACAAGAGTGATACAACCGTTCTCTCTTTTACCGTCAATTTGTCAAGCCCTTGCACCAAAGCTTCCTTCAAATAAAATTCATTCACTTTATAATCCGGATTTTTAGCTTTTTCATCCACCATCAAAGACAGACGAGTCTCAGACTCTTCTTCACGAATGGGGTCTTCCAGCGAGCAAAGTGACATGACTGCCACTTCCTGAAGCATATGTTGAAAATCTTTGGTAGACACGTCCAGATACTGACTCATTTCCTCATCACTAACGGACCTCAGATAGCTTTGTTCCAGCTGTTGGTAGGCGTCTTCAATACGCTTGGCCTTCTCTCGAACAGAACGCGGAACCCAATCACCTTGACGCAGACCGTCAAGAATGGCTCCGCGGACTCTCCATGATGCATACGTCTCAAATTGCAAACCACGTTCATAGTCGAATTTCTCCAAAGCATCAATTAACCCCATAACGCCGTTACTCTCCAAGTCATCCTTGGGAACATTTTTGGGCAAACCAACAGCCAGTCGACCGGATACATAATTTACAATGTGAAGATACTTTTCAATCAAAGCTTTCTTGGCTTCAAGATCTCCATGTTCTTTCCACTTTTCCCACAGATCAGAATGGTTCAAATGTGAAGCTTTACGCTCGTTCAATTGCTTTCACCCTCCTTATTTGTCTGTCAGGTGACGAACGGCCTGCGCCAATTCCTCCGGATCCTTGGTCCGGACAAGTTTAGGCGGATCCAAAGGAGCGAATCCCGTTGGAGCTTTCGTCTCAGATGGCGGAAGATCGTCCCCAGATGAAGCGTTCTGTCCACTCTTGAGCAAATCATTCAGCTCTTGTCCATCGTCTTCGATTTTAATGTCCACCTGTGAACCTCTTTGATCTTGAGCATTTGGTGAATCATAACCATATCCATTTCCCTCGACCTGAGGGTTCAGCAGCAATCCCAATCCCCAGCGTAAACCGTATGCAAGGATAAACCAGGCTACGAATCCGATCAATCCGCGAATTAAACTGGTCATCAACACATTGCTGCTGTATGCTACAAAAAAAGTAATAATAAACCCAACGATGCCTGCTCCAAGATTAATGCGGTAGTTTCCTATCATAGTCTTATAATTCCTTTACACCCATTTGTACACTTCGAATAGTCAAAAGTCCAGTTTCACAATCCATTTCAATTGTTCGTCCATAATTTCCACCGGTATCTTCTGCAAGAAGAGGGATATTGAGTTTTTGAAGCCACTCTCGACAAGAATCTGCATTACGTGGTCCAATGCGCATGGTATCTCCAGCCCCGGCAAAGGCAAACATCTGAGAGCCTCCGGCCATTTTAGACACAATACGTGAGTGAGAAGCACCTAGTTTTATCATCTTTTCCAAAAGCTCAGGCAACGCCGTATCCGCATATTTCGCAGTGTTCAGTTTCCCTTCGCGTGCGATCTCTGAAGTAGGAAGCATGACATGCGCCATTCCAGCCAGCTTCAAATGTGGGTCATACATTGTTAATCCCACACACGAACCCAAGCCAGTCGTGCGGATTACACCGGGAAGATGAGCGATGTTTAGATCCGCCATACCGACTTTAACGACGCTTTTGTCCTCAATCATGGCTCAGTGGCACCCCTAGCGATTCAAATATCTTTGCAAAGGATGGTGGGTCCGGAATGAGGAAAAACTGACCCTCAACCTGATCTTCACCTTCAAAGAAAGATGTGTCAATCAACAATGCAGCGTCACCCATCTCGCCAAACTGCAACAAACCATAGCTGAGAATGGCACCCGCCATGTCGATGGCAAGTCCAGGAACGGTTGGATACATGGACAATTTCGTGAAATCTGCCAAAGAAGAAAGATAGGATCCAGCCAAAATATTTCCAATCTCGGAAAGCGCTGATTGCTCCATATCTGTAAAAGCAAGTCCTTCTTTCAAATCAAACCCGGCGAGTCTATTCAACAACATTTTAGCAGCCTCAGGTGTCATCATAAAGAAAAGATTTCCCGGTGCTTCCCCTTCCACACGAAGAAAAACGGTAACAACGATGCGTTCATCTCCGCCCACTTTTTCGGCAACTTCTTCAAAAGGGAGCATTTGTACTTTAGGTACACCCATGTCAATCGGTCTGTTGAGGAGTTGAGACAACGCCGTTGCGGCGTTGCCTGCTCCAATGTTACCGACCTCTTTGAGCACATCCATCTGGAATACCTCAAATCGGTTGAACATCTCCACGGTACTAGCCCTCAACACTTTCCAGCTGTACAATCTCGCTTTTATTTAATACTTCGTTCAAGTTAAGCATAATCAACAGGCGTGAATCTTCCAATTTAGCAACACCTCGTAGGTATCTCGCTTTAACGCCGCCAACCACTTCTGGTGGACTATCGATCGCACTGCTCTTGATATCGATAACATCATTAGCAGAATCTACGATGAAGCCAACTTGCATGTCGTCAACACCTACGATAACAATACGAGTCTGATCCGTGTATTCTGATTCCGGAAGGGAGAAACGACCGCGCAGATCAATGACCGGAATAACAACGCCGCGTAAATTGATAACTCCTTTTACAAAGGAAAGTGTCTTGGGAACACGGGTAATTGGCATCATGCGCTCAATCGTCTGAACTTTGTCTACCTCAATACCATACTCTTCGGAACCCAATTTAAAGACGATGACTTTCAACTCTTCTTCCATGTAAAAAACCTCCCTATTAAATGTAAGACTTCGCTCTATGCTTATTTAATAAATGCATTAGGATCAAGAATCAGGGCTACTTGTCCATCTCCGAGTATGGTTGCTCCAGAGATTCCTTCAATAGCAGGAAGATAGGTTCCCATTGATTTGAGAACAATCTCACTTTGTCCAATGAATTCTTCAACAGCTACGGCTGCAAGACGGTCACCTTTGCGAATCACGACAATTTCTGTTTCCTGCTCATCAGCGTCATTAAAGTCCGGTACGGAGAAAACTTCGCTCAAGGACAAGTACGGAATCAGTGACTCACGGAACGTAATCATTTTATTGCCGTGAATATTACGAACTTGTTCCCGTTGTACAATGGCCGTCTCTACAATGGAGGATAACGGAACAGCGTATTTCTCTGAACCAAGTCGTACCAGCATTGCCGCGATAATCGATAGAGTCAACGGAAGCTGAACAGAGAAGTTAGTACCTTTGCCTGGAGTTGAATGAATCGTTACATTACCACCAAGCGAAGTGATCTTCGATTTTACTACATCCAAGCCAACGCCCCGGCCAGAGATATCCGAGATAATATCTGCAGTACTGAAACCAGGTGCGAACAACAGTTGATTCACTTCATCATCACTCATCTTGGCACCTTGTTCTTCGGTTACAACACCACGTTTGATCGCGGTTTTCAAAAGCTTGTCGCGATAGATACCTTTACCATCATCTTCAATTTCAATAAACACGTGATTTCCACTGTGGAAGGCACGCAGGTTTACTGTACCCATCTCTGGCTTACCTGCAGCTACACGCTCTGCAATGGATTCCACACCATGGTCAACCGCGTTACGCAGTAAATGCACAAGCGGATCACCAATCTCATCAATTACCGTACGGTCCAATTCCGTCTCAGCACCCGTAATAACCAAATCGATTTTTTTATCTAGTGTCTTGGCCAGATCACGGATCATACGTGGGAATCGGTTAAATACGGTATCTACCGGTACCATCCGCAATTTCAGTACAATATTTTGCAAATCTGTGCTAACTCGACTTAAATGGGCAACTGTATCGGATAAATCATTGTTGCCTGTCTCACTGGCCAATTGCTCCAGACGTGAACGGTCAATCAACAATTCACTGAACAGGTTCATCAATACGTCGAGACGTTCAATATCCACACGAATGGTACGTGAAGGTGCAGCAGCTTGCTTCGGCGCAGCAGTTTTGGCTGGTGCCGTTTTGGATTCTTCTGCAGGTGCAGAATTGTTATCCGGCGAAGCAACTTCAGCTACAGCTGTTGGTGCGGGTGGCGCTTCAACTGTAGCTGCTACCTGATTAGCCATCTGCTGAAGAGTCTCCTGATCCAGTTGAATCAGCTTTGCACTTTCAATCTCAGAGATACTCATGATGCCTTCTTCCAGTTCGTGCGCCTCTTTAGTTGTTATGTAATACAACGAGAAACTGCGCTCAAACTTCTCTTGCTCAATATCCTGAACAGAAGGGTAAGCCTTTACGACTTCACCTGAACGTTCCAACATATCAAAGACCATGTAAGCCCGTACACCTTTTAACTGGCTATGCTCGCTAACGAGTACATCCACATAGAACACACGATGACCTTCGGCAATCGATTGATCCAGCACCGAATATTGGAATTCATCCAGTTCCACAGCCGAAGCAATTGAAGCGTTAGCTGGCTTTTTTGTTTCCGTAGCAGATGCATCTCCGTTTGTCATTTCACCGTTTTCAATGGCCTGAAGCGAAGCAACGATTGACGAAACATCAGCTTTACCTTGTCCACCTTCGGTAATATCCTGAACCATCGTTTCCAAGGCGTCGAGACTCTTAAACATGGTGTCAAAAATGTAATCCTGCATTTTTAACTTCTCATTACGAACCAGATCCAACACATTTTCCATTTTATGTGTCAGTGATGCCAAATCTTCAAAGCCCATTGTTGCTGCCATACCCTTCAAGGTATGAGCAGAGCGGAATATTACCTGAACTATACCCAGATCTTCTGGATTGCCTTCAAGTTGAAGCATGTTTTCGTTAAGCGATTGCAGATGATCATTAGACTCATCAATAAACATGGATAAATATTGGTTCATGTCCATTGTGAGGCACCTCCTCCGTGAGTTACACTCCGTTATTTCACTGCTTGAACAAGTTTAGACGCAATCTCCTGCAGTGGCAAAAGATGACGAACGCATTGCAGCTCTACAGCAGAACGCGGCATACCATATACAACACATGTTTCTTCATTCTCGGCAAAGGTTGATGTAACTCCAGCTTCGTATAATCTCTTCATCATACGTGCTCCATCACTTCCCATTCCTGTCAGCAAAACAAGATGCCTTTGTAAAGATGTAAACGGCAGAAGTGACTCAAACATCGTATCCACTGAAGGTCTATGTCCATTCACTGGTTGATCTTCAGTCAACTTCACGATAAACTTCCCGTCTGCTGTTTTGTTAACTTTCACATGGAATCCGCCGGGTGCTATATAGGCGGTACCTTTTTTCAGGACCATGCCTTCTTCAGCTTCAACCACATGCAGTGGACTGAATGTATTCAATCGTTGAGCCAAAGAACGTGTGAAATTGGGCGGCATATGCTGCACAATAATGACCGGTGCAGGCAAATCCGCAGGCAACTGCTCGAGCAATGTCTTGAGAGCCCTCGGTCCACCCGTAGAACAACCTATTGCCACAAGCTTGTTGAATGTTCCTTCCGCTCCCACTGCACCTTTAGAGACAGGATTAGGCTTGATTACATCCTTGGCTTTTGCAGAGGCTGCTGCTATTTGGTCAGCTGCAAGTCTAGCTGCATTAGGTAGCCGAACTTCCTTCGGAGTCTGCACTGGATTAGCTGACTTCACTACTCTCTCTACATTCGTCTCCAAAGTCCGCTCTGCTTTCGGCAAAGGTTCCGTTTTTTTCTCCAAGCGGCCTGGTTTCGAAGGTGATAATGGCTCAATAGGTTTCTTGGATTTGGCCTGAAAGACGTCAGTCCGCTCTTGAAGAGAGCGTTGACTCGTCTTCGCAGGTTCAATCATTTTTTTCGCAGGCTCTACTCGATCCTTGCCTGGCATTTCTTTGTTTACCTGCTGAGCTGAAGGGACAACTGTTGCTCGCGAAATCTCTCTATTTTTCAACGATAACTCACGATCAGCTTTTCGCTTGATCTCATTCATCGCAGCACGCATGCGCTCAACCAAGGCCTTACCGACTTGAGCAATATCCTGGTCATGTGAAATAGATGGTTTCCGAATGAAGTCGAATGCTCCGGCTTCAAGCGCCATAATGGTTTCTTTCATGCCTTGTTCATTGATACCTGAGAGCATAATCACAGGAACGAAGGATTCCTTCATAATTGATTTTAATGCATCCAACCCATTCATTTCGGGCATCTCAACGTCCATTGTAATAATATCGGGTTTCAATTCCAGTGATTTTTGAATCGCTTCTCTACCGTTTGATGCCGTTGCCGTGACCTTGAATTCCGGATCCGCTTGGATCAGATCCGTAACAATCTTACGCATAAAAGCGGAATCATCGACAACCAATACTTGATAGACCGCCATGTTGTGTCACCCCTGTTTCCTTTTTTCAGAAATCATGTTGTCCGTTTAAGCCACTTATTCATAAATCCCCTGATTCCTGTCAAGGTTCCGGATCCCGGAGTTGCAGGTACAGCCAGATAACGAAGAGCAAGTTTCTCTATATCTTTGGAGGCTTTGGCATTGGGATAAGCCAGACTATAGGGCATTTGCCTTTTAACCGCCTTGACTACCTGGGCGTCTTCCGAAATATACCCAAGCAGCGGAATATCCGTTTGCAAAAACCGCCTTGCCACTCCAGTTATTTTATCTGCCACCCGTTCCGCTTCTCGTTCGTCCTCCACCCGGTTAACGATCATCCGAAAGGGCGTAGCATTTTCCTGGCCGTGCATAACTTTGACTAAAGCATAAGCATCGGTTATTGAAGTCGGTTCAGGTGTGGTTATAATCAGGCATTCATCGGCAGCACCGATGAACTTCATATTCTCCCTGGAGAGTCCTGCCCCAGTGTCGAAGATGACATAATCCATTTCCTGGGCAATATCCTCCACTTGACTGGCGAAGAACTCCAGATCACGATCAGACAATGAGAATAACTCTTTCATGCCCGATCCACCAGCAATGTAAGGCAAGCCGCTGGCACCCAGTTGTATGATCTCCCTTATAGATTTTTGTCGGTATAACAGGTGATAAAGATTATAGGAAGAAGACGTACCCATAAGAACATCAATATTAGCCATTCCAATATCGGCATCAAACACAAGTACCTTTTTCCCCAAAGCCTGCAGTGCCAAGGCAAAGTTCAGTGTGAAATTGGATTTACCAACACCTCCCTTACCACTGGCCACAGTAATGATTTTAGAGGATCGAATATCTCGCTCAATACCTTCCAATTCCAATGGCGCGGAGACCATATTTCGAAGTGCAGCTGCCTGATCCTTCATTGTGGCCCTTCTCCCAGCAACTGTTTAGACAATGAATCTGCATCCGGCTTCAACAAATCGTCCGGAACATTTTGTCCATTAGCCACATATGCGAGCTTGAGTGGAAAACGGTGTAACAAATTAAATAACGGACCGCAGCTCCCAGTCTCATCCATTTTGGTGAAAATCACCTTATCCAGGCCATATTTACTGAAATGTTCCGTAATCTGAACCATATCAGCGCTTTTGGAAGTCATACTCATGACCAGAAAGGTTTCGCTATTCTCTACCGGAGCAAGCAAACTTTGCAGTTCCGAAACAAGCAATTCATTTCTGTAGTTTCTACCTGCTGTATCCATAAAAATCAAGTCACAATTCTCTAATCGAGAAATGGCACGTTGTGTATCCCCGGGCGATTGCACCACCTCAAGTGGAACATTCAGTATAGATGCATATGTTCTAAGCTGTTCTACCGCCGAGATCCGATACGTATCTGATGTAATGAATCCAACTTTACGATGTTTTTTGAACATTTGCTCAGCAGCCAATTTTGCGATTGTAGTTGTTTTTCCTACACCTGTTGGTCCAGCAACATAGACGATTCGAGTGGTAGGAAGGATGCCTTCTTCAATACGTTGTTCCAAAAAGTGCATGACCTCAAGCTTCACAACGTGTTCTACATCCTGTTCCTTCAATTCATCCTCAGACAATCTTGTTTGGATTGAATCGAACCAGGCTTCCCAAACTTCAGGCCAAACATCTTGTTCTGTCAGACGTTCTCGGATCGGTTGCAGTTCCTCTGTCAGAGGGTCCGCGGAAGTACCTTGCTTAGAAAGCCTGGTCACCATCTGTTTAAGATCCTGCAATTCAGTCATCAACTTATCCTGCTGCAGGTCTGAACCTGTTGGCTTCGTCGCAGTTGTTGAACCCGAAAAATCCGCCCCTTGCGGTCGCGGTTTATGATCGGTGCTCGAAGAACCTGAGCCGCTGTCTATGTCTGAACTGATATTACGCGATTCAAACACAGATGGCGCGGCAGCAGATTGTTCCTGTATACTTTGATCAGCTGTATTCGTTGTCGCCGACTCATCAGAAGCCGCAACAAACGAACGTGCTGTTTGCCGATAAGCCTCAGGTACAAATGCACGAGGTACAGGTGTGAATTGATTTTGTACGGGCTTTGTCGTTTGCTTGTTTTCTTCCTTATCCACTGCAGCTACAACTTCGATCCGTTTTTTGCGAAACATTCCCATCACACCGCCCACCTTAATCTCTTTGGTGGACAGGATGACGGCATCACTTCCCAGGTCTTTGCGAATTTGAAGCATAGCTTCGGGCATGGTCTCAACAACGTATTGTTTTACTCTCATAAGTTCACCACCCCGATACTTTGAATTTCAACATTCGGCTCCAATTCACTGTAGGAAAGCACAGGAATGTCCTGCATAGTACGTTCAATAACCTGACGCAGATACATCCGAATGGTTGGAGAAGTTAATACAACAGGTTGTTGACCTGATTGAATCAAACGGTTCACTTGTTCACTCAGCTTCTGATAAACACTTTGTGTAGAAACAGGATCTAGCGCAAGATAGCTACCTTGATCCGATTGTTGCACACTTTCAGCAATTTTCTTCTCGAGACCAGGTCCAACGGTGATCACCCGAAGTGTCTCACCTTTCTGTGAGAATTGCTGAGTAATCTGACGTGAGAGGGATTGTCTGACGTACTCAGTTAACACATCAGGGTCCTTCGTATATGTACCATAGTCAGCTAGTGTCTCGAAGATGGTAACCATATCACGAATGGATATTTTCTCACGCAATAACTTGGCAAGTACTTTCTGCACATCACCAATGGAAAGTAGTGAAGGGATCAGTTCATCCACCAGGGCAGAATAGTTCTCTCTGAGATTATCCACAAGGGCTTTCGTTTCTTGTCTTCCAAGTAACTCATGCGCATGCTTTTTGATCAATTCCGTCAGATGTGTAGCCACAACGGAAGGCGGGTCTACGACCGTATATCCTGCAAGTTCCGCTCTGTCTTTGGTTACTTCATCAATCCATAGTGCCGGAAGTCCAAAAGCAGGCTCTGTCGTTTCGATACCTGTCACTGACTCCTCATCATAACCTGGACTCATGGCAAGGTAGTGATTCAACAACAGCTCTCCGCCACCTACCACATTACCCTTGATTTTGATCACATACTCATTGGGTCTGAGCTGGATATTATCTCGAATCCGTATAACCGGAACAACCAACCCCAGTTCAAGAGCACACTGCCTCCGAATCATAATGATCCGATCCAACAAGTCCCCCCCCTGCTGATTATCAGCAAGCGGGATTAAACCATAACCAAATTCAAACTCAATAGGGTCCACCTGAAGCAGGTTAATTACACTTTCAGGACTTCTGACCTCTTCAATCTGCTGTTCTTCTTCCAACTGTTCTTCCGCTTCCTGTTTCAAGTTCAAATTATTCTGCATGCGCCACGCGGCATATGCCAACACACCTGCCAGCGGAAGCGTAGTAATAACATGAATTGGCGTAAAGAAACCGAGCATGGCAATAACGAAAGCTACAATATAAATAAGTATTGGATATGTAAACAGTTGCCCCGTAATATCATCTGCCAAGTTTCCTTCTGATGACGCTCTGGTGACAATAAGTCCTGCTGCTGTGGAAATAAGCAGAGCAGGGATTTGGCTTACCAATCCATCTCCAATAGTCAATACAGAGTACGTTGACATTGCATCTGCGAAAGCCATCCCATGTACAGTCATACCGATAATAAATCCACCGATAAGATTGATCAGGAGGATGATAATACTTGCAATTGCGTCACCTTTTACGAATTTACTTGCTCCATCCATCGCTCCATAGAAATCGGCTTCACGTTCAATTTTGGAACGACGCTCACGAGCTTGTTGCTCGTTGATCAGACCCGCATTCAGATCCGCATCAATACTCATTTGTTTACCAGGCATCGCATCGAGAGTGAATCGAGCAGCAACTTCAGCTACGCGCTCAGAACCCTTAGTAATAACGATAAACTGAACGACAACGAGGATCAAAAACACGATAAATCCAATTGCAATTTGCCCTCCAGCAATCCAGCTACCAAAGGTAGCAACTACAGCTCCTGCATCACCATTACCAAGAATCAACTTGGTTGTGGAAATGTTCAGTGCCAGTCGGAATAGTGTAGTGATCAGCAGCAAAGCCGGAAAAATAGAAAACTGCAATGCTTCTTTGCTGTTCATGGCAACAAGGAGTATCATCAGAGCAATTGAAATATTGACGACCAGTAACAAGTCCAACAGCCAGGTCGGGATCGGGAGAATCATCATTAACACAATGCCAATGATACCCGCAAGGACAGCTATATCTTTAATTTTCAATGAATGTACGGCCTCCGATCCCCTTTTATTTCGTTCTGCCCTTTAGTTTATATACATAAGCTAGCACTTCGGCTACCGCTTGGAACAAATCGGCCGGTATGGCGTCACCAATCTCGGCTCTCTGGAACAACGCCCGTGCTAACGGCTTGTTTTCCATCGTAATAACACCGTTTTCTTTGGCAATTTCCTTGATTCGCAAGGCGACATAATCCTGACCTTTGGCAATAATCTGTGGTGCCTCCATCTCGGAACCTTCATACTTTAATGCAACTGCAAAGTGAGTTGGGTTCGTAATGATTACATCCGCATTAGGTACTTCCTGCATCATACGCTGCATAGCCATACGACGCTGACGTTCCCGGATTTTACCTTTGATCAGCGGGTCACCCTCCATTTTTTTGTACTCATCCTTAATGTCCTGCTTGGACATACGGATCTTCTTCTCATGATCATACTTCTGATACATGTAGTCAAATATCGCAAGTATCATCAATGCCACTGCAATCTTGATACCAAGACTTAAAGTGATCGATGCTGCGAAATGCAAAATAGCATCCAATGAAAAATGAGAAAGTGAAGCAATATCTGACTGGTAGCCCTTAATTGTACTGTAAACGAGATAACCGATAATCGACATTTTTAAAATGGATTTAGCAAATTCCACTAATGAGCGAAGAGAGAAAATATTTTTGAATCCTTTAATCGGGTCCAGTTTCTCAAGTTTTGGCTTCAAACCTTCCCCTACAAGAAGAAAACCAACTTGCATGTAGTTAACGATCAAAGCAACCAATACCGCACCCAGCAAAACGGGAGCGATCAATAACAAAACTTCAATGCCATAGCGCATCATAAGCGCCATCACATTCCCTCCGGTGATATCCATACTCAATCGATTAATGAAGATATCTGTGAACAGACGAACTATACGTTCTTTATAGAAATTGCTGAATATCATCATGATCAAAAACGCGAACAGAAGAATGGATGCGCCAGATAGTTCAGCGCTTTTGACAACCTGTCCTTTTTTTCGTGTATCCTGTCTCTTTTTCGGGGTAGCTTTCTCCGTCTTCTCCCCTGAAAACAACTGGAGGTCGAGTTGAAGTTTCATCCGTGTCTTTTCCTCCGTTTCACTCAGCTGGGCCTTTGTCCAATGGTTCCAAGCAATTTTTCCATCGATCTGAATATCGCTTCGAACAATTGACTAAATACAAAGGAGAAACTGGGAACCAGCAAAAGCAAAATAGCAAGACCAACGAGTAACTTAAGCGGCAATCCGACTGCAAATACATTAAATTGAGGAGCCGTTTTGGCCAAAAAACCTAATCCAACATCCGTCAAAAACAACGCAACTACAATCGGAGCCGACATCTGAAAAGCCAGCATAAATGATTGACTTAGAGTTTGAATCAAAAATTCAGCAATACTTCCATCTGCCAACCGCAGGAAAAACAAATTCGATAATGGTACCCACCGGTAACTGTAAACGATCGCATCCAGCAAATAATGGTGTCCATTCATCGTCAGAAACAGAAGCATAGCAAATGCATACTTCAAGTTTCCCGTAAGTGGCGCAGAAGCACCTGTCATTGGATCGTATACATTTGCCATACCAAAACCGATCTGTAGATCGATAAAGGTCCCTGCAGTCTGAACAGCCGTCATTAACAGATAAGCCACAAAACCTAAAAGCAGGCCTATTAGAATCTCTCTGATGATGAGCAAAATATAGCTCAGGTCTGTGGGTACTGTCTGGTCTACGCCGTAAATCAGATAGACAGACAAAGTGACAAATGCAGAGATACCAATTTTAACTGAAGCTGGTACATTTCGAGCCGAAAAAACCGGCGCAGTTACAAAAAATGATGTGATTCGACAAAACATAAGCAGAGCGACAGGGAAACTTTGCAATAATGTCTCCATCTGCTAAAGTCTACCCTATGTATCTGTATAGATTATCGAGAATGTTAAACGTAAAATCGACCAAGATATTCAAAATCCAAGGTCCAAACAAAAGTACCGCCAAAAGTACGGCAACAATCTTTGGCACGAAAGCTAATGTTTGTTCCTGAATTTGGGTTGTCGCTTGAAAAATACTGATTGCAAGTCCTACAACCAGAGCTAGTATAAGCATGGGTGCACTGGCCAGCAATGACGTGTATACCGCTTTCCCGGCCAGACCGATAATAAATTCCGAAGTCATGACCGTCCTCCTTTAACTTTCCGGATCAAGTGTTAAAACTCAGTAACAGTGACTTGACAACCAGATACCATCCGTCCACAAGGACAAAGAGCAGTATTTTGAAAGGTAATGAGATCATGACCGGCGGAAGCATCATCATGCCCATTGCCATGAGTGTACTCGCAACAACAATGTCTATAACCAGAAACGGAATAAAAATCATAAATCCCATCTGGAATGCTGTCTTCAACTCACTGATTACATATGCCGGCACCATAACAGTAATTGGGATATCCTGATAAGTCTTGGGTTGTTCAGTCTGATTGTACTTCATAAACAGCAGAAGATCTTTTTCTCTGGTGTGACTAAACATAAATTTCTTTATCGGATCCGCTGCTTTTTCAAGTGCCTCGGTTTGCGTAAGATCTCCCTGGAGATAGGGCTGAAGCGCTACCTGATTTATGGAAGACAACGTTGGCGACATAATGAAAAGTGTCAGAAATAGCGCCAAACCGACCAGCACCTGATTGGGTGGCATTTGTTGTGTACCCAAAGATGTACGTACAAAACCTAGTACAATCACAATCCGAGTAAAACTGGTCATCAGCACAAGCATGGCCGGAGCAATACTAAGCACCGTAATTAACAGTATAATGGACAGTGAACTCGTGCTTGGTGTCCCTCCATCTCCGTTCCCAATCTGAATATCAATATTCGGAATAGGTTCGGCAAAGGCAACCGTTACAGATGCCAGACTGATAAGTCCTAATAAACAACACGCTAACCAAATCTTTTTCTTCATGAATCCCTCGACCGATCTGTAGTATTGTCTTTATCCAGGAGCTTTTCCATCTTCTCTTTACGGTTAGGCATCTGCCGAAGTTTGGATTCAAACATTTCGTGAAAAGAAGTTGTGTCCTCTAGTTCCATTTCCCTCGGCGGTTCTTCTCTACGGAAACGTTTTGTCAGCTTGGCAATGAGAGGTGAGAGATTACCTTGTTGTGAAGCAGCATCCCGTTCGAAGGAATCAATGATTCTTTGCGCCTCTTCCAGGTCCGAAACCTTATCTATCAACTGGATGTCTTCACCTACACCAAGCAGATATACAACGCCACCAATTTCCATAATTTGCAGCGACTTGTTTTGCCCCAGTCCAACCCCGCCCAGGGTACGAATCGTGCCATGACGTAACCACTGCTGATTCCGTTTGTTTAAGAACCGGATCAGATAGACAATAAGGGCCAGGATGACGGCCAGGACAACAATCACCCATACAAGCTGTAAATAATAATTGGTCCCCGCGCCAGCTCCTCCTGGTATATCACCCTGAGCCATCATCATGTCTCTTAAACGCCCAGTGTCTTGCTAATCGCTTCGATAACCCGATCAGATTGGAACGGTTTAACGATAAAGTCTTTGGCACCTGCTTGAATAGCGTCGATTACCATCGCTTGTTGACCCATGGCCGAGCACATAATCACTTTAGCGTTAGCATCAATCTTCTTGATTTCTTTCAAAGCTGCAATGCCATCCATCTCAGGCATCGTAATATCCATTGTGATCAGATCCGGACGAAGCTCTTTAAATTTCTCAATGGCTTGTGAACCATCCTGTGCCTCACCAACAACCTCATATCCATTTTTGGACAAAATGTCCCGGATCATCATTCTCATAAATGCAGCGTCGTCTACGACTAAAATTCGGTTTGCCATCTTGATTCAAGTCCTCCCTAAATTGTGCTTATTGTAATTTCTGAATTCGGTCCCATTGGCTAACGATATCTATAACACGAACACCAAAGTTTTCGTCTATAACGACAACTTCTCCCTTGGCGATCAGTTTGTTATTCACCAAAATATCGACAGGTTCCCCGGCTAACTTATCCAGTTCGACAATCGAACCCTGTGACAGTTCCAAAATATCTTTAATTTGCTTCTGGGTCCTTCCTAATTCTACGGTGACTTTAAGGGGAATGTCCATCAATAAATTCAAATTGTTTTCGTCTACCTGACCGTACGCCCCATTTTGTAAATTGGCGAATTGAACTGGTTGTACGTTAACATTCCTATTTGGCATTCCACCATAATGTTGAGGTGCACCGTAAGGTTGCTGCGGTGGCATGCCATACGGCTGCTGTGGCGGCATTCCTTGCGGCATCCCCATCGGAGTCTGTCCATATCCGTTATAGTCCTGAACAGGCTGCTGAGGAGCCTGTGGAGGCTGGTGGTGTTGAACGGGCGGCTGCTCTGCCACTGGTGGTGGCGTTGCGGGTACGGGTGCAGGTTCAGGTGTTGATGCCACTGGTGCGCTGGCAGTTGACTCCTGAGCACCTCCAATCAACATATCTACCATGTTTTTGGCAAAATGCACTGGAAGCAACTGCATCAGATTGGAATCAATCAGATCCCCTATTAACAAACGAAATGAAACTTGGATAAGAGTCTCATCTGCCGGGAGATTACTTACACCTTCTCCACTCTCCAGATTGAGAATATCGATTCCCGGAGGAGAAATATTCACAAAACGATTAAAAATCGTGGACATTGAAGTTGCAGATGAACCCATCATCTGGTTCATTGCTTCCTGTACTGCACTAATATGGATTTCGTTCAGTTCTTCATCGACCGGATTTCCTTCGCCACCCAGCATCAAATCAGCGATGACTTGAGCATCTCTCTTCTTGATAACAAGCGAGTTAATGCCTTCAAATCCATCCACGTAATTCACATGAACGGCAACATGCGGCTTGGGAAAGGCTTCTTCAAACTGCGTTCGACTAATAATAGAAACTTTAGGTGTTGTAATATCTACTTTGAGGCCCAATAGCGTGGATAAGGCTGTTGCCGCGCTACCAAATGTAATGTTACCAATCTCCCCCAAGGCATCCTGCTCCAGCTCGGTCAAAAAATCATCAACTGTCTTTTCAGCGGGCTCCGAGCTGTTTATCGACTCCGATTGCCTGAGCAAAGCATCGATTTCTTCTTGGGATAAATAATCCTTACTCGTCAAATTCTTCAACTCCTTCGGTGACAATCTCGTCTATTTGCACAGCCACACGGTCCTTGATTGTCCCCGGACTGCCCATGTATTTCAGTTTGTCACCCACTTTAATGGAAAGTCCCTCATCCACTGGTTTGTTCAACGTAATGACATCACCAACGGACAGACCCAGAAATTCTGCAATTGAAATTCTGGATTCTCCCAATTCCGCAACGATGGGTAATTTGGCTTTGTTCACACGCTCTCTTAAAGCATCATATTCTTCCGGAGCTCTGGTTTTCTTCTCCGAAACAAACCACTGATGAGTTGACAACCGTGACATAATAGGTTCAAGAACGACATGCGGTATACATAGATTGATCATGCCTGTCGTGTCACCAATTTTGGTGCTGAGCGAGATCAGAGCAATCGTTTCATTGGGAGATACAATCTGCATAAATTGCGGATTGGTCTCGAGCGCTTCCATCCTTGGGGAAATATCCAACACGGTCTTCCATGCTTCCTGCAAACTTTCAAATGCACGGCTGAATATTCGCTCCATGATGGTCGTTTCAATCTCCGTCATCGATGCAATCTTTGTCGGAGCACTCCCCGTTCCACCAAGCAGGCGATCCAACATCGCATATCCCACGTTCGGATGGACTTCCATCACCATTCTTCCCTGTAGTGGCTCCGCTTCAAAAATGTTCAATATCGTCATCTTAGGAATAGAACGGATAAACTCATCATAAGGCAACTGTTCGACCTGAACGACATTGATTTGAACGAACGTCCGCAGTTGGGCTGAAAAATAAGTGGTGAGAAAGCGTGCAAAGTTTTCATGAATACGAGTCAAGCTTCTGATATGGTCTTTGGAAAAACGCACTGCCCGCTTAAAATCGTACGATCTGATTTTCTTCTGAGTTTCTTCCTTCTTCAATTCTTCCGCATCCATCTCACCAGAAGAAAGGGCTGCTAATAGGGCGTCAATCTCATTTTGTGATAATACATCCACCATGTTCTCACCCCCTTACAGGTCTACAGCGTGTTCTGTTCATTTACATTGGCGCCATTACAAAAGCTGAAAAACTGGTGCTGCTCAACTTACCTTCAGGTAAAGCTTCATTAATTAGTCCGGTCAATCTCTCATTAAATTGTACTCGACCCTTCGCTGTAGCCAGCTCCTCAGACTTTGTATCCGCAAACGTCTGAATGATAATAGGCTTCACTGTAATTTCTTTAATTTTCTCAAAATCTTCTTTGGCTGTTTTGTCTGACAACTTGAATGAGAAGCTGACAACTACAACATGATCCGTATCAGCCAAGTTGGTTTTAATTTCTCCAAGCTCAGAGGAAACCTCTACAATCTCATCCGCAGTCATCTTCTTTTCTGAAGCTGCCGCCGTATGTGTGTCGTCCTTATTCCCGTTCTGTCCTTGCATAAATACAAACACAACCACCACAATGAGTGTTATTGCAAGCAACATCGTTGCAAGCCAGGGCATCATTTTTTTCATCAGGATTCCTCCGTTTGCTGCACTTTAATAGTGGCTGCCTGAACCCCGATTTCACGGTTGTAATCTTTAATCTTGGAAATAACGTCATCGGCTTTTTCAAGCACAATCAGTCTCTTTCCAGTTACCAGAGTAATATACGTATCCGGCGTCTCTTCCACTATTTCAACCATCAGCGCATTTAACCACATGGGAGAACCATTTAACCGCGTAACCGAAATCATGCTAAGCCCCCTTGATCAGAGTGGGAGGAGCAAGCTCCCCCACATTTTAAAAAAATTCATTAATCAGCTATTAACGTTTCAGGTTAACAACTTCCTGAAGTATTTCATCCGACGTTGTAATGATCCGGGAGTTGGCCTGGAATCCACGCTGAGCTACGATCATCTCAGTAAATTCACCAGTCAAGTCCACGTTTGACATTTCGAGCTGTCCAGCAATGATCGCTCCTGTTCCGTCCTCAGCACTGTTTGCTGTCAATGGTTCCAGTGCCCCGTCCGGATTCGCGTTAGCTGTCATACGGTACAAGTTGCCCCCAATTTTCTCAAGACCTTCTGGATTGACAACTTTACCTATTCCAATCTGTGGACCTGCTTCAATCGTTCCATCTGCCATAGTCTGGTTAATCGTTCCATCCTGACCAATCGTAAAGGAAACGACGTCGTCTGGAATGGTAATATTTCCACCACCGTTATCCAGAACGAACAATCCATCCGATGTCAAAAGGTTACGCGCAGCATCCACGTGGAAGTCCCCAGCACGAGTCAGGTAGGGCACTTCCTGATCTTCACTCAAACGTACCAAGAAGAATCCGTCTCCATTAATCCGAAGATCTGTTGGATTATTCGTTGTCATTGGGCTACCTGCCAGATGCAGCGTATCAATCGAACCTACGGATACACCAAGACCGATTTGTTTCGCATTGACACCACCAGATGCATCTCCAGGGGCAGTCACCCCCGCCGTCGTTTGGCTCATAATATCTTTGAACATAACCCGACTGCCCTTGAAGCCAACCGTGTTTACGTTCGCAATATTGTTACCAATTACGTCGAGTTTTGTTTGAAAACCCCGCATCCCGGAAACGCCTGAGTACATTGATTTCAACATTTTTAAAAATCCTCCCAGTCTTCATTTGGTTACCGCATCAGTCGGTCAGCGGCATTCCGGCTCCCGAGAAGGGCCAGCCGGTCAAGAAATGATTACAGCACTATCAATCTGAGTGAACACATTATCCTTCATGCTTTCACTATCCATAGCTGTAACCACAGTACGATTTTTGACATTGACGATAAAAGCCATATCCTGCATTAAAATCAATGACTCTTTGGCTCCTTTGGCAGCAGCTTTGTCCAAAGCAGAACCAATCTGTTCCATTTGCTCGGTCTTGAGCTCAATACCTCGCTGTTCCAATCGTTTGGCAGCATGATTGCTCAATTTCAGAAGATTGTCTTCCAGCACCTTGGCAAAGGGTTTTTCCGGGACAGCCGAAGATTCTCCCGTTTTGGGTCTTTGAAGCATATTCGGTGTAATCGGGCCTGCATATAATTGTCCAACCGTTATGCGATCACTCATATCGTTTTCCCGCTATCTTCCGTATCACCCGGTTCAGCGGATGATTCAACTTCCTGGCTCTCGTTCGTTTCAGGGGCTACGCCTTGAACGTTCTGTACCGGAGTTTGACTCTCTTCTGCCTGTTTTGGATAATTCACCTGAATGATCTCATCCAGCTTAATCTCGTCGTTGCCCACTTTTGCGTATTGAACACCATCTCTTACAATGATGGAATCCACAATACCCTGACGAAGAGTTCCGTTGTCATCTTTATTAGAAGAAAGCCAACTTACCTCCATGCCAATCATGCCGGATACAGCACCAAGTGACTGGTTCAATGTTTTAAGCTGTGTAGAAATATTGACCAGTTGCTCCACGGAGCTGAACTGTGCCATTTGAGCGATAAATTCCTTATCCTCCATCGGCTGCATAGGATCTTGATTTTGCAGCTGGGTAATCAGGATTTTTAGAAACTGATCTTTGCCCAATTCTTTTGTTGCAGCACTTGTGGTTGCTTTATTGGCTGCCGAATAATTCGGCCAGGTATTATTCATTGAAACAATTTCGTTAGCCATTTGCTCACCTCATTTCTGTTTAAGCCTCTGCACTAAACGTATCTCTCTGTAATTCATTTCCATCGACTTGTTCGCTACGCCAGTTACGCAATTCTTCCTGAATTCCTGCTGTAGCTATAGCATCATCCGATTGTTCCTCACGCTCACGCGAACGGCGTTGTTGCTGAGAATTACTTCCCGGCTGACGGCCTCCGTCCTGATACATCTGTGATCCGATTGAACTGTTCTGGGTAACCTCAAGTCGTTCCACTTGAATTCCCTGGGCTTGAAGTGAAGAACGCAGCTGTGTCATTTGCTGTTCAAGCATGTCTTTGGCCATCGTATGTTCAGTCATAAACCGTGCAACCAACTGCCCATTCTGCAAGGTGATTTGAACATCCAACTTCCCTAGGTGCTCAGGCCGCAGTGAGATGGTCGCCTCGGAAAATCCTTTTTGCTGCACAATATCCAGCTTGTTGACTACAAATTGTGTCATTTCTTTGGCAAACTGTGATGTTTGCATTACAGGTTCAGCCGGTTTCCCTGCTGTTGTACCTGATGAACGCAAGGACAGTTCTCCCGCAGTAATGATCGTTGAGTGTTCGACTTCTCCACCTGCATTCGAAGCAGATGTCGTCTCCGTCTCATCTTTCACCTGGCTTCCAGTGTTTGCCACTGCCGCAACAAGAACCTGAGGTACGACCAAATCCTGTTTGGGTGCTTGAAGTGAAGTACTTGGAGCGACTTGTGCAGTCTGATCCTTAACTGCAGTCAATGTTTCCAGTATGGATTTCAGTTGAGTCCATCCTTTGTTATGGCTAGTATCCACTCCAGCCTCTTGAAGCTGACCCTGCAGAGATTGTAGTAGTTGCTTGAATTCCGGAGCGTTCTTCGCAACGTTACTCTCAGGATCATTCATTCCGGCTACTAATTGTGTAAGCATATCCTGCAGAACAAAACGTACTGCTGCCGGATGTTGGGACAGTTCAATTGCAGGTACTGTATTTATGCTTTCCGCTCCGTTCGAAGGTTCGTCGGAGCCTTCCGCATTAGAACCTGAAGGATTACTTAATTGTGTATACATCTGTTGAATCAGAGTTTGTAAACCTGCAAGTAGAGCTGGATCATTTTCCAAAGCTTCGTCAAGTGAATCCAAGTCCGTGAACAACGAATTCAGTATATCCGTGATTGATGTCGCTTCCCCTTCTTCATTCGCAGCAAAGGAAAACATCAGCGGATTAGCAGTTAAACTTCCAGCAGCGCTTGAACTATCACCTTCTGTGTTTCCTCCAGATAACGATTGTGCAAGAGTTTGGAGAAATTCACCGCTAGCCCCTGCAGCTGAACCTTTCGATTGTGCTCCAGTCGCCTGACCTGTTCCCGTTGCTTTTGCAGATGCTGTGGATGCCATTTGATATACAATCGACATTTATTTTCACCTCCTCTCGGTTAGTTCAGTGTAATGAGATCTATTTGTTGCCCATTAATCTGTTCAAAATTTTTGCAGTTTCAACCGAGTCCTCTGAAGACATGTTCTCAAGCAATTGAGAGCGTGTTGCATCATCTACCGAATTCAGGATGGTCAATGTTTTATCAGGACTTAACTTGTATGTTTCCAATAATAACTTGGCACCACTTGAAGCAGACATCGAAGCAAATGTTTGACTAAGCTGATTTTTATCCAGGTTTTTGCTTGTCGTTGTGGATGCAGTTGAAGTTGCTGCGGTTTCCTTCTTCAATCGGGATTGCAGTGCATCCAGTGCCAGATCGCCGGACGGTTTGGCATCCTTCATCATCATGGTCACATCGGCTGCTGTTTTCGGATCCATCTTTTCAAGCACCTTGGTCCGAGCAGATGATTGCATGGCATTCAATAACAAAACCATTTCTTCATTCGTCATATTTTGCAGGATCGGTGCAGCTTTGCTCGGGCTCATATCAGCATACATCTTTGCCAAATCTTTGATTTGCTTTTGATAATCGGATTCCGTTTCAGGCGCTGCCGCTGTTGCGGTTTCAGCCGCTTTTTCCGCATCATCCAACTTTTTCTGAAGCTCCGTTGCTTTCTTCGCTTCGGTGGTTGTCGCTGCCTGTGCTGCTTTGAGCTCTGTTTCTTTAGCCGTCACCTGGGACTTCAGCTTTTCGATTGTGGCTTCAGCACTTTCAACCTGCTGCTCACTCTTCTCCAGCTTTTCTTTCTCTGGATCCAGTACAGGATCAGGTACCCATTCCTTGACTACCGGTATTTTGTTGGCGAATTCAAACAAGTTATTACGAATATCTACATTAAATAGGGTAAGTAATACACCTAGCAATACTACGGTGAATACAATCGGGATTGAAATCATGAGAAACTTTTCCCAACCGCCTCCCGACTCTTTTTCCATGTCGCTATCATCTTTAACAGCCATCGTTCATTCCTCCTTCACGAGACAACTTCGCGTCCGGCTCACATCAATTCGCGCGTCCGGCTTTGGCAGCGAAGCGTACAGTAGCCATCTCGTCCAGATCGTTCTGTTCCCGGAGGAGCATCTCCTGCTGAAATTTGATTTTGGCCTTGTCTCTCGCTCCAAGCCATACTTTTTCGTCAATCATCTTACCGTTGAGAAATGTCTGATTCCGCTGCACGTTGACCTGAGCATGTTTAACATCACTGTTTTTGCGTGAAATGCACTCGTCAAGGTGATGTACATAACGCTGCATCTCCTGCAGACTGTTTACAGACGCTTTATTTTCCGTAGCAGATTGGATAATGGCGACCAGATTACTTCTGTCATTAAGAAGTTGTATCAGATGTTCTTCCTCCGTCTGAAGTTTACCGATCGCTGTGGATAACATCCATTCTGCCTGTGTTTTTTCATTACTCTTCAAGTCAACAACTTTCTGGAAATGATATCGAAATTTCATCGTTTACCCATTCATCTCCTTGCAAATTCAAGAATCAAACGTTCCTGCACTTCACTTAAGGTGACTTTCTCGTCGACTTTCTGCTTGGTAAAGTTCCATATACTATCAATCTGGTCTATCGATTCATCTATGGCTGCATTTGATCCCCGCTGGTAAGCCCCAATATTGATCAAATCTTCCGATTCTTTGTACACAGCCATCAAACGTTTCATATTATTAACAGCTTCCAACTGCTCTTCCGGAGCAATATCCTTCATAACACGACTTATGCTGGCTAGCACATCAATCGCTGGAAAATGTCCTTTGTTCGCAATGGATCGATTTAACACAATGTGGCCATCCAGAATACCCCTTACCGCATCCGCGATCGGTTCATTCATGTCATCACCATCAACCAGCACCGTATAAAAGGCTGTAATCGAGCCTGTAGGTCCTGTACCCGCTCGTTCAAGCAGTTTGGGCAAACTTGCAAAAACCGATGGCGTATATCCTCTCATTGCCGGAGGTTCACCTACGGCCAGACCAACTTCCCTCTGTGCCATCGCATATCGAGTGACCGAATCCATCATGAGCATCACGTTCATTCCACGATCTCGGAAATACTCTGCAATCGTGGTCGCAATAACTGCTCCCTTGATCCGAATCAGAGCAGGCTGATCTGAAGTTGCAACAATGACTACGGAGCGTTCCAGTCCTTCCGGACCCAGATCCCGTTCAATAAAGTCGCGCACCTCACGTCCACGCTCACCCACAAGCGCGATGACGTTAACATCCGCTGCTGTATTACGAGCAATCATGCCCATCAATGTACTCTTACCAACACCAGAACCAGCAAAAATGCCCACACGCTGTCCCTTACCTACAGTCAGCAATCCATCGATAGCTCTTACACCAACACCCATCGTTTCAAGTACACGTGGACGATCCATTGGATTGACCGGAGTATTGGAGGTGGAGTACATTGGCATTCTTGATGGAAGGAGTGAGCCGTCCAGCGGTTGTCCAAGTCCGTCCAATACTTTACCGAGCAATTCGGAGCCCACCTGAACACCCAGTGGCTTGCCCGTACCTACTACATCGCAACCAGGACCAATGGATTGAAGTTCACCCAGCGGCATAAGCAACACTTTGTTATCCCGAAACCCAACGACTTCGGCTTGAAGAGGCTTGGCCGATTTACCTGGATAGATATAACATACGTCACCGATACTTGCATCTGGCCCTTCTGACTCCACCATAAGACCAATGACCTGAGTAACTTTGCCGTTAATACGAACAGGATCGAATTGCTTCAAATGTTCCATATATCGCTGTGAACTAAGAACCTTCATGTTGATTTCTTCGCTCCTCATCCTCAAGTGCTATGCGGA
This sequence comes from Paenibacillus sp. CB74, assembly GCF_055687625.1. NCBI lineage: Bacteria > Bacillati > Bacillota > Bacilli > Caryophanales > Paenibacillaceae > Paenibacillus > Paenibacillus sp. CB74. The sequence continues at coordinate 2,828,044 of NZ_CM146009.1, forward strand.
CCAGTTCTTTTTTAATCTCAGCAAGCTGTGTATCAATTCTCGCATCTACACTTCCGAACGAAGAACGAATGACACATCCCTTATCTTTGACTGTTGAATCAGGCAAAATCTGCAGTTCTGCCTGAGAGTCAATAGACAGAGACAATTCTTCACGAGCTGCCTGTACAAATGTAAACTGATCGGGCGCCACACAAAGTGTGATTAACCCCTGCTCCCGTTTACGTGACAAACTCTGACGAATCAATTCCAGTGTATGATCAGGTTCAATGGTAAGTTGCTTATCAATGACTTTCTCAGCAATCCCGCAAGCGAGATCCACAAGGAACGGTTCGGCTTCCTGAATGATCTGATCTTTAGCTACATAAGCTTCCTTGAGTACTTCCTGAGCTTCAATCATCATCTTATCGATCTGCACCTGGAGATCTACTTCAGCTTGTACTTTTCCTTCTTCAAAACCCTGTTGGAAACCTTGTGAACGAAGCGCTTCGGTCAGATGTTCATCCTGTTGTCGTTGTTCCTGCCACCAGCTGTCGATCTGTTCACGGGCTTCTTGAAGCATGCGCTCTGCCTCTTCTGAAGCTTCACGTACTTGCTTTTCTGCAAACTCCTTGGCATCTTCCAGCATTTCTGCGGTAAGACGTTGTGTTTCTTCGTCCACGCGTGCTTGAAGCGTCTCTGCTTCAGAACCTTCAGCACGATCACCGGATAATTCCGTCTCAGACTCTTCGTCACCACCATAATGATGATGGTTTTCAAGTTTTTTGTGGTCATCAACGGGTACATACTGGAAAGATTTAATCAAATTAGACAATGATATCATCTCCTCCACCGCGTGCGATAATGATCTCACCGGCTTCTTCCAATCTGCGTATCGTGCCTACAATGCGTGTCTGAGCTTCCTCAACATCACGCAATCGCACAGGACCCATGAACTCCATCTCTTCTTTGAATGTTTCGGACATCCGCTTCGACATGTTCCGGAACACCGCATCCCGAACTTCTTCGCTTGCCACCTTGAGTGCGAGTTGCAGATCAGCGTTGTCGATATCACGAATAATACGCTGGATAGAACGATCATCCACATTGACGATATCTTCGAATACAAACATGCGTTTTTTGATTTCCTCTGCAAGCTCCGGATCCTGAATTTCAAGCGAGTCCAAAATGGTACGCTCTGTACCACGATCGACTCCGTTCAGAATCTGTACAATCGATTCAATACCACCCGCATTGGTGTAATCCTGGGTTACGGTAGAAGATAACTTCTGTTCCAGAACTCGCTCCACTTGAGAGATGACTTCTGGCGAAGTACTATCCATAACCGCCACTCGGCGAGCAACATCTGCCTGCTTCTCTTGTGGCAAAGATGATAGAATCGCTGCAGCCTGTTCGAACTGAAGATAAGAGAGAACCAGCGCGATCGTTTGCGGACTTTCATTCTGAATAAAGTTCAAAATTTGATTCGGATCCGCTTTGCGTGCAAAGTCAAACGGTCTGACTTGCAGTGTAGCTGTCAAACGGTTAATGACTTCAAGTGCTTTTGATGAACCCAGAGCTTTCTCCAAGATTTCTCTCGCATAGTTGATACCGCCCTGAGAGATATATTCCTGCGCCAGACAGATCTGGTGAAACTCGGCCATAATCATGTCCTTTTCAGAAGAATCAACCTTGCGAACGTTGGCAATCTCCAACGTTAATTGCTCAATCTCTTCGTCACGCAGATGTTTGAAGATCTGAGCCGACACTTCCGGACCTAATGTAATCAACAAAATTGCTGCTTTTTGTCTTCCAGTCAAACCTTGACTGCTTGCCTTCGCCAATGCGTTCACCTCTATTCGTCAGCCAGCCATGTACGCAGCAGATTGACGAATTCGTCTGGCTTTTTCTTGGCCAAACTCTCCAATTGTTTGCGCACCTGACTTTCGTTCGTTACACTGTCCAGCGTAATGGACGGGAACTCTGTTGCTATTGGAAGAGGAATCTCTTCTTCTTCGACTTCGTTTTGTTTGCGGCGACGGCGTACTAACAAAATAACAACCGCTGCGATCAATGCCGCTATGAGTGCGCCTCCGCCCCACATCATGGCTGGGGACAACTGGAAGCCTGTATTTGCTGTTGATGCAGCCTGGAACCCTTGTGACATGACTGAAACTTTCTTTGTCAGATCAGCGTCACTTATTACAGTGCCTGAGTCTGCCAATGAAGCGCGCACAATGTTAACCAGAATGTTCTCAATCGCGTCTTGAACAGGTCCCTGTAATTCTGTTTCTCCATCCGGTGGTTCAACTGCAACGTTAATGGTTAAGTCTTTTACAGTATACGGACTGGAAATAATATCCTTGGCGATTCGATTAACATCGTAGTTAATAGTACTTGATGATTCTTCTGAGGTGGAGTTACCTGTTGCATCAGATGATGGATAACCAGGAACTTCCTCTTGTCCTGTGCCAGCAACACCACCAGTTGGGTTGCTTGCCCCAGTGTAGCTCTTTTGAATCTCCTGCACACTGATCTCGATGCCTTTCATATTCTCTACATCAACAGGTGTGACCAGATTTTCTTTGCGTGTTTCTTTATCAAAATTAAGCTTGGAGGCTACCAACACATTAACTTTGTCTTCGCCTACAATCTGGGAAAGAAATTGCTTTACGTTATTGCGGACATCGTTTTCAAACTTTTTCTGTAAAGCCATGTTTTCTTGAACTTCGGAAGACAACCCGCCACTGCCACCACGGGCAGTTGGAATCAATTCTGCTTCATCTGTGTTTGTAATGGTGATGTTCTCAATAGGCAGATTAGGAATTGCAGTCTTAACCAAGTTAAAGTAGCCATCTACTGCTGCCTGATTTGGGTGATACCCCGGTTTAAATTGGAGAGCTACCGATGCTGATGCTTTGTCCTGTTCTTCTAAACCGGCAAAAATGTTATCTTTCGGCATATTCACCAGTACTTTAGCATCCTGTATGCCTTGCATCCGCTGAAGTAACTGTTCTACTTCTCCGTTTATAGCGTTGTTGTATTTTACATCAAACTCTTTATCCGTCATCCCAATGGGGGATGATGACTCCTCGAATGACTTATACCCCAATGAACCATTCTGAATAATCCCTTGAGATCCGACATTCACCTTTGCAATTGCAACACTTGTACTTGGTACGGATATGGTCTTGCCATCTGAACTTAATTTGTATGGAATGCTGGATGAATCGAGATAACTGATAACGCCCGCTGAATCACTTGCATTCAAGTCTGTAAAAGCAACTTCATATTCGGTCTTGGACAATTGCATCGTGAGTACAACTGCAGCCAAAATCAGAAACAGGAAGGTGGATATAAATAATACTTTTTGCTTTTTGCTAAAACTATTCCAATACTGGGATGCCTTATCCCTGTACTGGGCAATTCTCTCATTCACTCTGTCACCCCATCCGAAACTTTGCTTAGTCTGTCCTTACTCAACCTTAGCCGTTCCACAGGTTGAGGATCAGGAGCAGCATCGCAGCTGCTTTGTTGTAATGATCAGCGCTATTATCGAAGCGCAAGTAGGTTATCTTATAATTGCGTTCGCATAACTTCCTGGTATGCTTCGACCACTTTGTTTCGGACTTGAGTTGTGAGTTGTAGACTTAACAAGGCCTGCTCTGAAGCAATCATCACCTGATCCACATTCGCTTTGCCGACCAAAAATTGATTAGACATTTCATGCGATTGAGTCTCTTGTGCGGCGACGGACCCTAATGCATTCTGTAAGTATGTACCGAAGCTCTGAATGGTTTCGGCTGGTGTAGAAGGCTTACTTTCGGTTGCATTCTTCATCTGTAGCGGTTGTATACCTTGTGTGCTAAACATGTTGTTCTGAATCATTAATGTCCCTCCCCTTCATCCCTGGTTTGTATCTTTCTTATTTTTATTTCGAAGTAAATTATCTTCCAATCTCCAAAGCTTTGGAGATCATCGCTTTGGTTGAGTTCAGTGCTGTCACGTTTGCTTCATAGGAACGCGAAGCAGAGATCATGTCGACCATTTCTTTTGCAATATCCACATTAGGCATAAATACATATCCTTCAGCGTTGGCATCTGGATGAGTAGGGTCATACACAGGCTTCAATGGTGACTGATCCTCACGAATCTCGGTTACTCTAACACCATCTCCTGAGCCGCTACCTCTCATCTGATTTTGCAGCATCGTACCGAATGACGTTTTATTCGGCTCAAGTACGACCATTTTGCGTTTGTAAGGAACCGCTTCTCCATTGGATACGCTCGCGCGCGTCGTCTCTGCGTTGGCAATGTTAGAAGATATAACGTCCATTCGCAACCGTTGGGCCGTCAATGCTGAGCTGCTAATACTAAAGCTATTACTAATGTTCAATTTAGGTTATCTCCCTTCCACGCCAACACGCATCATTTTAATTTGTTCGCTCACTTGCTGAATATAAGCGTTATAACGCAACTGATTCTCCGCCAGAAGACTCATTTCTCTGTCGATATCGACATTATTCTGGTTGTTATTCATGGATGTTGACTGGTCCATATTAACTACTGGCGTTGGTACGGAAGAGGAAGGACCTATGACAAAATGCCTTGCATCAGTGACTTTACCTTTAAGAACAGGCATATCTCCATTCATTTGCCCTTGCAACATTTCTTCAAAAGAAACGTCTGAGCGCTTGAAATACGGGGTATCGGCATTCGCGATGTTGTCAGCAATCGTTCGTTGTCTGATATTGGACGCATCGAGTGCACCCTGCAATCTTTTAAAGCTGATATCATTTAAAAGATTCACAATCCCCCTCCTCTCTTTAGAAGTTATGGAAAAACATTGAATATTTCACCTTGAAAATTCTTATGTTTTTTCGACAAAAACATTCGTCTTTACACGGTTTTCTAGGACTTAAGTAGAATTAACTCTGATGTTGTCGTATAACATAAGTTTCTTCGAGTTTGGGATTTATTACAATAAGAAAAAAGCCCTATCTTTTCTGAAAGACAGGGCTTTTTGTGTATTTTCTGCAAATTATGAATTTTTTCGTAAATGTTCAGTCCCAAAACAAAAGTCTGTTAATACTCTTCCTTATTGTCCTTAAACATTCTTAAAATAAAAAAATACTTTCAAGTCCCTACAAGAGCGTATAGCGCTCGTTATTATGTGTATTTCCGAATATTTCATCGTTGTTAATGTTAGAATTTTTTGCCGTTATACTAAGGGTTTACGTGCATTATCATAGGTATGCATATAAAGCTGTATCTTAATCAATTGACAAGTTATGTTTCAACAATTAAGAAAACTCGACTTTCCCACACAACACTTTCTTAACAATTAAGCAGAGTCTATATATTTTAATCTCAAGAAAATAAATTGTAACTTCACAGTTTTCTATAATTCATCATTTTGCGCATTTACGCAACATTTACCAATCTATCGACTAAACCGATAACCAGACTTGGAATAAGTAGAATTCTTTTAATGGTAATCATTGGATACAGATACGACGAGTAACGACCACTCCGATAGGTTTTAATTCCGTATACATGCGGCACAAGTCCTAGGTTTTGTCGATCCGTTAACAACCCCACCTCTTTTATCGGTTGTAACACTCAAATCCTTTAGATGGAAATAAAAATAAACGATATGCATACAGTAAGAGACTCTTGTGATTCGTAAAAGGATTGCTACCCTTTGTCGATCTCGCAAATGTACTCTACTCTCGTGCATACCGTTCATATATAGCATCATTTTAACATTTCATTGTTAAACCCTTGTCACAGGATATACTGACTTAAATCACGATCAAGCGCAATATCATTCAATTTCTCCCGGACATACTCTGGAGTGATCACCATACGTTCCAGTGTAAGCTCGGGTGCCTCAAAGGACAGATCCTCCAAAAGCTTTTCAAGAATCGTATGCAATCGACGAGCACCTATATTTTCTGTATTTTGATTCACGGATTCAGCCAATTTGGCAATCTCGCGAATCGCTTCATCCGAGAATTCAATCTCAATATTTTCGGTGCGCAGCAGATCAACATACTGCTTGGTCAGTGCATTTTGAGGCTCAGTCAGAATGGATACAAACTCCTCCAATGTTAGACTGCTCAATTCTACACGAATCGGGAAGCGTCCCTGAAGCTCGGGAATCAGATCAGAGGGTTTGGCCACATGGAATGCGCCAGCTGCCATAAACAGAATATAGTCCGTTTTAACAGGGCCATATTTCGTCATCACCGTAGAACCTTCCACAATAGGCAGAATGTCCCGTTGAACCCCCTCCCGGGATACATCAGGCCCGCTACCGCGTCCTTGACTGGCAACCTTGTCAATTTCATCAATGAATATGATACCTGTCTGCTCGGCCCGGCGAATGGATTCCTGGGTAACATCGTCCATGTCAATCAATTTCCCTGCTTCTTCCTGGGTCAACACTTTGCGTGCTTCTTTAATAGCGAGCTTACGTTTTTTTGTACGACGAGGCAACAAACTACCAAACATTTCCTGCATGTTCATGCCCATCTGATCGTTACCTTGACCAGCAAACATGTCCATCATGTTAGGTGCAGTGTCTTCGACATCAATTTCAATGATGTCATCCTCCAACTTGCCAGATAACAGATCAAACTTGATCTTACGCCGACGCTCCGCAATCCCAGTATCGGGTGCTGGATCATCCTGTTCCTGAGCGTTGTTCCCATTATTACCAAAGATCATCTCAAAAGGATTACGCTGATTCTTGGACTTGGACTGTGAGGGAGCCAAAATATGTACAATTCGTTCATTGGCAGCTTCTTCAGCTTTGTCCTTCACTTTTTCAGTCCGCTCCAGTTTCACCATGCGCAGGGATGTCTCAATTAGATCACGCACCATGGATTCAACGTCACGACCAACGTAACCTACTTCCGTGAACTTGGTTGCTTCCACTTTGACAAATGGTGCACCTACCAGTTTAGCGAGGCGACGGGCGATTTCCGTTTTACCCACACCGGTAGGTCCAATCATCAGGATATTTTTAGGTACAATATCGTCCTGAGTATGCTCAGGCAAAAGGCTCCGCCGATAACGATTACGAAGGGCTACAGCTACCGATTTTTTTGCTTTCTTTTGACCTACAATATACTTGTCAAGCTCTGCAACAATCTGTCTCGGTGTTAGCGCTTGAGTATTCATATTGCTTCCCTCCTACCAGTATGTTGAATTAATTTTACCTAACAAGGACAAAGAATCCCCTAGACGTCCTGGAGCAGATTACGTAATCATGCTCCACTACGGGAGATTTCTTTGGCTTATAGCTCTTCTACAATAATATTACTGTTGGTATATACACATAGCTCCGAGGCAATCTGAAGCGATTCACGCGCAATGTCTTTCGCTTCCAGGTTCACAGCGTGACGTTTCAACGCTCGTGCAGCAGATAAAGCAAAATTCCCACCTGATCCGATCGCAATAACGTCATCATCCGGTTCAATAATCTCTCCACCGCCTGAAATGAGCAACATACCTGATTTGTCCATTACAATCAACAATGCCTCAAGCTTACGCAAGATCCGATCCTGACGCCAATCCTTGGCAAGCTCCACAGCAGCACGCTGCAAGTTACCATGATGCTCCTCCAGCTTACCTTCGAATTTCTCAAACAAGGTGATCGCATCCGCCACAGAACCAGCAAAGCCAGCAACAACCTGTCCACGGTACAAACGTCTTACCTTCTTGGCTGTATTTTTCATCACAACACTTTGGCCCATGGTCACCTGACCATCTCCGGCGATTGCTGCCTTACCATTATGACGAACAGCACAGATCGTTGTAGCATGAAATGACATATCCATGATATCAGCCTCCTCCCACGAATAATTTATACGCGTTCCGGAACAGTTAGACCTTCTGCCGCAGCAAAACTAGTGATACCATCCAGTGCACGCTGTGCAAGAGCTTCATTTTTTTCCTTTTTGTTACGGATTTTCGTTTCAAGCTTCGGCAACAAACCAAAGTTTGCATTCATGGGTTGGAAGTGCTTGAAGTCAGCAGTTGTAATATACTGAGCCATACTGCCAAGCGTTGTTTCTACCGGTAATACCACCAGTTCCTGTCCAAGTGCTGCTTTGGCTGCGTTCATGCCGGCAATAAGCCCTGATGCAGCAGATTCCACATATCCTTCTACACCCGTCATCTGACCTGCAAAGAATAGGTTAGGACGCTCTTTAAACTGATATGTCGGAAGAAGAAGTTTAGGAGAATTAATAAATGTATTACGGTGCATTACACCATAACGGACAAACTCTGCATTTTCAAGTCCCGGGATAAGCGAGAAGACACGTTTTTGTTCTCCCCATTTCAGATGCGTCTGGAAGCCCACCAGGTTATACAGGGTTCCAGCTGCATTGTCCTGTCTAAGCTGAACAACCGCATGTGGTAACTCTCCTGTATGCGGGTTAACCAGACCTACCGGTTTCATTGGACCAAACAGAGCCGTCTGTTTTCCGCGTTTCATCATCACTTCGATTGGCATACAGCCTTCAAAGTAGATTTCTTTCTCAAACTCTTTTAATTGAGCGACTTCAGCCGTAATGAGAGCTTCATAGAAGACATCAAACTCTTCTTCTGTCATTGGACAGTTCAGATATGCTGCTTCACCCTTATCATAACGGGAAGCCAGATACACCTTGTTCATATCAATTGAATCTTTTTCAATGATCGGTGCAGCTGCGTCATAGAAGTAGAAATACTCTTCCCCCATTAGTGCCTTAATTTGCTCAGACAATGCAGGTGAAGTCAGCGGGCCTGTTGCAACAACAACGATGCCATCTTCCGGCAGAGAAGTCAGTTCCTCATTCACCACTTCGATGAGCGGATGCTGGTGCAACGTGGATGTAATCTCCCCTGAAAATCCATCCCGGTCCACAGCAAGTGCTCCACCTGCGGGAACCGCATGTTTGTCTGCTGCTGACAATATAAGAGAATTGAGCATTCTCATTTCTTCTTTTAACACACCCACTGCATTGGTCAATCCATTCGCACGCAGCGAATTGCTACATACCAGTTCTGCAAATTTATCCGTATGATGAGCTGGCGTTTTCACCACAGGTCTCATCTCGTATAATTTTACGCGTACGCCGCGACTTGCAATCTGCCAGGCCGCTTCTGTTCCTGCCAGCCCGGCACCAATAACGGTTACTTGTTGTTCATTCGTCAAAATCATTTACCCCCATAAAGCAATTTCATATTTCACTATAATTGATTTGATTCACATATATGCTAATCCGCTGATTCGTCATCCGGTTCATCCACCGGCTCCTGATGATCACATGAAGTACACTGCAATCGTGCTCCCTTTTTGTTCCGCTTTTCAATCATTAACGATCCACAACTTGGACATGGTTTGGCTGAAGGTCTGTCCCATGAGACAAAATCACATTCAGGATACTTGTCACATCCGTAGAAAATACGTCCCTTTTTACTACGACGCTCAACAACATGACCTTCCTTACATTTCGGACAAGTTACACCGATGTCCTTAATAATCGGTTTGGTATTCCGACAATCAGGGAACCCAGAGCACGCGAGAAACTTGCCAAATCGTCCAAGCTTGTAAACGAGAGGTTTGCCGCACTTCTCACAGATCTCATCCGATACTTCATCTTCAATCTCGATTTCTTTCATTTCTTCTTCCGCAAACTCAAGCCGTTTCTCAAAAGATTCGTAGAATTCTGCGAGTACTTTAACCCAATCCTCCGAACCTTCTTCCACATGGTCAAGGTCACCTTCCATGTTTGCGGTAAATTCAACATTCAGAATTTCCGGGAAGAACTCTTCCATCTGCTCAATGACCAGTTCACCCAGCTCGGTCGGCATGAATTTCTTTTCCTCTATCGCAACATATCCGCGCTTCTGAATGGTCTCCAGTGTTGGCGCATATGTACTCGGACGCCCTATACCCAATTCCTCAAGCGTTTTAACCAACCTTGCCTCCGTATATCGGGGTGGCGGTTGTGTAAAATGCTGTTTTGGCTCAATTTCCTGCTTCTCCAGCACATCTCCACTTTTCAGCGGAGGCAGCAGACGATCTTCATCAGTTGTACCATCATCGTTCCCTTCAACATATACCTTCATGAAGCCCTGGAACCGCACCTTCGAACCTGCTGCACGGAAAATCGTGTCTCCCGCAGCAATATCTACAGAAAGTGTATCCAAAATGGCTGAAGACATCTGGCTCGCCACAAAACGTTCCCAAACTAGTTTATACAGACGGAACTGATCGCGACTCATGAATGACTTGATTGAATCAGGATCACGCAAAATTGAAGTTGGACGTATTGCTTCATGCGCATCTTGAGCATTAGTAGCTTTTTTGGAATAATTCCGTGGTGTCTCAGGCGCAAATGACTCCCCGTACTTCCCAACGATATATTCTTTGGCTTCTTCTTGTGCAGATGCCGCAATTCGTGTGGAGTCCGTACGCATATACGTGATGAGACCTACTGTGCCTTCTTTTCCAAGGTCTACACCTTCATATAGTTGTTGGGCGACCGACATCGTCTTGGAAGCTCTGAAATTCAATTTACGAGCTGCTTCCTGTTGCAATGAACTCGTCGTAAACGGAGCGGAAGGGTTACGGCTGCGTTCTTTCTCTTTCACTTCCTTGATCGTAAAGTCTGCACCTTCGATCTGTTTCAAGATCGCTTGCACTTCCGCTTCACTACCCAGTTCTGTTTTGGCCCCGTTCAGTTTATGAAACTTAGCTTCAAACGGATTGCCGTCTGCTGTCAGTTTAGCGGTAATGCTCCAGTATTCTTCCGGTTCAAAATCATCAATTTCATTTTCACGATCTAAAATGATTTTGACAGCTACGGACTGAACCCGGCCTGCAGATAAGCCTTTTTTAACTTTTTTCCATAACAATGGACTAATTTTATATCCAACAAGCCGATCCAGAATACGTCTTGCCTGCTGCGCGTTCACCAAATCCATATTGATTTTCCGCGGCGTTTTGAACGCATCCTTGACAGCCTGTTTAGTAATTTCATTAAATACTACACGGCAATCTGCCGTATCGTCCAATTCGAGAGCATGGGCCAAGTGCCATGCAATAGCTTCACCTTCGCGATCCGGGTCAGCTGCGAGATACACTTTTTTCACTTTCTTTCGTGCATCCTTCAGTTCTTTCAAAATTGAACCTTTGCCGCGGATCGTAATATATTTCGGATTAAAATCATTCTCCACCTCAACGCCGATCTGACTCTTTGGCAAATCGCGAACATGTCCCATCGAAGCTTTCACGATGAACTTGCTGCCTAAATATTTGCCTATCGTCTTCGCCTTTGAGGGCGACTCCACGATTACGAGTGCATCCGCCATAGGTTCATCCTCCTCTCAGTCATGAAACTGTCATGTAACTGTTTCTGTATGCTTATGCATAGGTAATAACTTCAGCTAATTATATATTTCCACACGCTGCTTAGGTTGCAGCATCATCATACCCTCGCATATTTAGTGCCTGGTAATTGGCTAATCTGCTTTTTTATGATTAAAGATAACAGAACTGAATGCAAATGTCCAAAATCCCAACCTAGCTGTTCAACCAATTGATCAAGGGATTGCTCCTCCTGTTCCAACAGATAAATCACACGTTGTTCATCGGGAGAGACCTTAACCTCAGTGAATATCCCCTGCCTGGAAGGCTCCGTTGTTTCAGTCGAACGTCCTCTATTGTAAGGAAGTTGATCTGCATTTGGCAAGCCCAAACGATACTCTTCCAATATATCTGCTGCACAAGTAACCAATTTGGCCCCTTGACGGATTAGATTATGTGCTCCCCTACTCTTCGGTGAGGTGATGGGTCCAGGCACTGCAAATACATCCCTTCCTGCTTCAAGCGCAGCATCTGCTGTGATAAGTGAACCACTGCGAATGTCAGCCTCAACAACCAATGTTCCCAAAGTCAGTCCGGCTATGATGCGATTCCGTTCCGGAAATAGTCCCTGACGTGCTCTAGTACCTGGTGGATATTCTGACAAAAGCAGACCCGTCTCCGCAATTCGCTCGGCAAGGCTCGTATTTTCAGGCGGGTATATATTATCAATCCCTGTTCCGAATACTGCAATCGTTTTGCCCTTAGCACGTAATACTGCATCATGACATGCGCTATCAATACCACGGGCAAGTCCGCTTACGATCGTCAGTCCTGCATTGCATAATTGTTCTGCCAGCTTCTCACCAACTTTGCGCCCATACACGGTCGGCATACGAGTTCCCACCATTGCCATCGAAGGGGTATGTAACAAACTAACATCTCCTCGACCATACATTACCCAAGGAGGCTGAACGGTTTCCTTCATTAATATGGGATAATTCTGATCCAGATAAGTAATAACCTCTATTCCCTGATTGTAAACGTGTTCTCTTCTACACTCAATCCAGTTATGGTTAAATTGACTAGCCAAACGGGCAGCCTGATCTTTACGCAAGCCAGCCGCAGCCCAATCCCCTTCTTTATAATTCAAGAGATCGGACAATTCATGTTGTCCCTGAACTAGTTTCGAGATTGTTTTCTTGCCGATCCCTTCCATCTCATGCAAACCAAACAAGATCCATCGTTCTTCCATACCATAAACCTCCCAGATCGGGAAGAGAATCTTCCCTCATATTGTGTGTGATGTGGTCACGGATTGCAAGCGTTTACGCAGATAAGAAGTAACTTCACTTCCTTTTTCCCGTAAAAAAACGCAAAAAAGCAACCCTTCGCCCTGTTTAAGGACAAAAGGTTGCTTACCTTTTCCGTATCCATAATAGTCGGCTTACCAAAAATACATCATTTTTGAGCCGTTTCTTCTATTATAACGAAAAGGAATTAATGTGTCGTGCACAAATTCAAAATACCGCGCTCTTCAAGTACACTCACCAAAGTCGAGCCCATCTCAGCAGGTGTTGGGGCTACTTTGATACCGCACGATTCCAGCTTGGCAATCTTCTCTTTGGCTGTACCTTTACCGCCAGAGATAATAGCGCCAGCATGGCCCATACGTTTGCCTGGAGGCGCTGTTACGCCACCAATAAAGCCCACAACCGGTTTGGTCATGTTTTCGCGAACCCAATCAGCAGCATCTTCTTCAGCTGTACCACCAATCTCACCAATCATGATGACTGCATGAGTCTGTGGATCTTCATTGAACCGTTTGAGGATATCAATGAACTCGGAGCCTTTTACAGGGTCTCCCCCGATTCCTACAGCAGAAGATTGTCCAATGCCACGCGTCGTCAGTTGATGAACGGCTTCATAGGTAAGTGTTCCACTACGGGAAACAACGCCAACGTGCCCTGCCATATGGATATAACCAGGCATGATACCGATTTTACATTCGCCTGGTGTAATGACACCTGGGCAGTTCGGTCCGATCAGGACGGTATTTTTACCTTCCATGAAGCGGTCAACCTTAATCATGTCAAGAACCGGAATACCTTCTGTAATACAGATTACGAGGTCTAGCTCTGCGTCAACAGCTTCCATAATAGAATCTGCTGCAAATGCAGGAGGAACGTAAATGACGCTCGCTGTTGCGCCTGTAGCTTCCTTCGCTTCCTGCACAGTGTTGAACACCGGCAGACTGGCTACTGTACCGTCTTCCAGCGTGATATCAACATTAGTTCCGCCTTTACCCGGTGTAACTCCGCCTACCATCTGGGTTCCGTAGTCCAATGCGCCCTTCGTGTGGAACATTCCCGTTGAACCCGTAATGCCTTGCGTAATGACTTTTGTATTTTTATCGATCAAAATACTCACGTTGCTTCACATCCTTACGGTTATTTTTCAATTCCCGGACAGCTCCGGTACTAAGGAATGAACTTATTTTACGAGGGCAACAATTTTCTGTGCACCATCGGCCATGGAATCAGCAGGAACGATATTCAGGCCAGATTCACCCAAAATACGTTTGCCAAGCTCCACGTTAGTTCCTTCAAGACGAACAACCAGCGGTTTGGTCAGGCCAAGCTGCTTCGCGGCTTCAACAACACCATTGGCGATAACATCACAGCGCATGATACCACCGAAAATGTTAACAAAGATCCCAGCTACTTTGGCATCGGACAAGATGATTTTGAATGCTTCTGTCACCTTCTCCGTTGTAGCACCGCCCCCAACGTCAAGGAAGTTGGCCGGGTCTCCACCGTAGTATTTGATAATGTCCATCGTTGCCATCGCAAGTCCCGCACCATTGACCATACAGCCGATGTTGCCATCAAGTGCTATGTAGCTGAGGTCGTATTTGGAAGCTTCGATTTCTTTTTCATCCTCTTCATCCAGATCACGCAGTTCCATAATGTCTTTGTGACGGAACAAGGCGTTGGAGTCAAAGTTTAATTTCGCATCTAGAGCGATAACGTTTCCATCTCCGGTAACAACGAGAGGATTGATCTCAGCAATAGAGCAATCTTTTTCGACAAATGCAGTGTACAGCGCGAGCATGAACTTAACGGCTTTGTTCACCAATTCATTCGGAATCTTAATGCTGTAAGCCAGTTTACGCGCCTGGAACACTTGCAATCCAATGGCAGGGTCAATAATTTCTTTGAAAATTTTCTCAGGTGTAGCTTCAGCTACTTCTTCAATCTCAGTACCGCCTTCTTCGGAAGCCATCATAACTACACGGCCTGTGGCACGGTCCACAACAACACCCACATAATACTCTTTGCGGATATCGCATCCTTCTTCAATCAGAAGACGTTTCACTTCTTTGCCTTCTGGTCCAGTTTGGTGTGTTACCAATACTTTACCCAGAATTTCGGAAGCATAGGCACGAACTTCATCCGTACTCTTCGCCACTTTTACGCCGCCGGCTTTACCCCGGCCACCTGCGTGAATTTGCGCTTTAACAACAGTCACCGGACTGCCCAGTGCCTCTGCGGCCGCAACCGCTTCATCGACTGTATAAGCAACCTTTCCGTTTGGAACGGTAACTCCATACTGTTTCAGTACTTCTTTTCCTTGATATTCATGGATATTCATTCTCGAATCCTCCTATCAACATGACTGCAACAAGGCGGGTTGGTAGACTAACAAAAGACAAATGTTGACTATTTTCACTTAAACCCAATTCATTGTAACACGTTTTTAAAACGCTTTCCTTAAAAAATTAATGGTTAATAGACAGTATTTTGATATGAGTATGATCCCATATTGTGAATGCTTGGGTATATATGGAAAAAACCTTAGCTATAGCTAAGGTTTCCTTGATGTAAAACTACATTTTATTTTTTGGCTGCGTTCGTGTTGGTTTCGTGAACTTTTTCCAGCAACCCTTTGAACTGACCCAATAAAGCTTCAAACTCTGTACTGTTCAAACACGCGTCTCCCTGAATGGCTGCAGGTATGGACAATGCCTTGTTCCGCAACTCACGGCCGGAGTCTGTTAGTGTAATTAATACTTTTCGTTCATCCTGAGCCGAGCGTTCGCGATTAATAAGTCCTGCTGACTGCAACCGTTTGAGAAGTGGTGTCAATGTTCCCGAATCGAGATAGAGCGCCTCCCCGATCTCCTTAACCGTACATTCTTCACGTTCCCACAATACCATCAAGACCAGATACTGGGAGTATGTTACGCCAAGTACCTCCAAATAAGGTTGGTACATCTTCGTAATCTCACGTGAACAAGCATATATGGCAAAGCATAATTGGTTATCCAGCTTCAAACTGTCAGTCTGCATATGTCTTTCTCACCTGCCTATTGTGCATTCTATTCCTTATAGAAAGGAACTATAAATCTATCTTATCACAAATTAGAAAAAAAACAGAATAATTGAGCACAAATGATTTTACTATTCAATTTAATTATGTTAAATTAGATTGTGTAAAATAGAAATAGAAATAAATATACATCATCATGATTCAATAAAAATAAAAGATAAGTCCATGGAATAAATCCACGCTTTCTCCGGCTCAATTTGATAACCATTAATGACATTTTATACGTAGGCCATTTTCGCCAAAGCTATTGAATGATTTCCTTCCAAAAATAAAATTCAGGGATCAGGAATGATGTTTACAGCTATGATAATGACAGGTTGACTCCATGATTCCTTTTATATAAAATGCTTAATAGAAGCTGAGGAAGCACCTTAATTCGTAGACTGGCCCGTGTTATGCGGAGTCAAGAATCGAGTGAGGTGTTTCTTTGTCATGTACGGAAAATTACACAGTGCGTGTTTGTACGGAATCGATGGCGTTCTGATTGAGGTGGAAACCGATTTATCCAATGGTCTGCCACAGACCTCCATCATCGGCTTACCGGATTCAGCCATTCGTGAGGCTGTTGAACGTGTTCGTGCAGCGATTAAAAACTGCGGATATCAGTATCCTTTACAGCGGATCACAATCAATCTGGCCCCTGCCGATCTGCGCAAGGAAGGATCTTCCTTTGATCTAGCCATTGCTATTGGTTTACTTATGACAAGCGGCCAGCTTGTACTTCCTCCCCAGGAACGGACACTCGTGGTTGGCGAACTGGCATTGGACGGTTCGATCAGATCCGTACCCGGCATTTTATCCATGGTGGATCTGGCCAAAAGACAAGGCTTTACGTCCATTCTCCTTCCTTATGATAACGTGGAGGAAGCGTCACTGATTCGAGGTATCCAGGTGTATGGCATTCGGCATTTGCAGGATATAGCTCCGGTAAACCCAGATCAATCAACTAGTTCAGTGGGAACACCACATCATTCAAATTCAGGACCCATTGTGTTGAAAAACTATGCTCACCTCGTTGCTCCTATAACAGATAAAACTTACAAGAAGGCGGATAGAAATGCGAGTCAAATACCATCATTTGCAGATGACTATAGTGATGTTCTGGGACAGCATCATGTCAAACGCGCGCTTATGATTGCTGCAGCCGGCATGCATAATATACTGCTCGTTGGACCACCAGGCACGGGCAAAACGATGTTAATCAAACGTTTGCCTACCATCCTTCCACCACTGTCAGAAGATGAAGCGTTAGAAGTAACCAAAGTATTAAGTGCCGCAGGCAAGTTAAAAGAAGCGCCTCAAGGCCTGATTGCAGACAGACCTTTTCGCTCCCCTCACCACACGATATCCACCTCTGGTCTGATTGGAGGCGGTGGTATACCAAAACCGGGTGAAGTTAGCCTTGCCCACCGGGGCATACTTTTTCTGGATGAATTACCTGAGTTCCAGCGCCAAGTGCTGGAGGTGTTAAGGCAGCCGTTAGAGGATCGCACAGTGACGATTAGCCGGGCGCGGGCAGCATTCACTTTCCCAGCCCAGTTCATGCTCGCATGTTCCATGAATCCCTGCCCCTGCGGATATTTGTCCGCTCATTCGGAGGAGCAGCGCTGTATATGCAGTCCCGCTCGTGTTGCGGCGTATCGGGCCAAAATTTCAGGGCCATTGCTGGACCGTATTGATCTTCAGGTTGAGGTTCCTCCACCAGGCGAGTGGCGCAAGTCTGCTGCTTCCCCTTCCTCTGAAGAAATGCAGTCAAAAGTCATCCATGCTCATCATATTCAGGCGACCCGTTATGCCCAAAGTTTGGTTCGCTGGAATAGCCAGCTTTCGGGCACACTTTTGCGACGAACGATCCATCTCCCCCATGAGGCAGAGCAACTGTTAGAGCAAACACTGCAAACCTTGAACCTGAGCATGCGTGCACATGATCGGATTATCAAGATGGCACAGACCATTGCCGACCTGGACCATGATGGTGATATTGTGACAGCTCATGTGGCTGAAGCCATACAGTATCGTCAATTGGATCTTAATTTATTTTGAGAAGTATACGAAGGAAGAACAAGTTCACCAAAAATCATAACCCGATATCATCAACCTGTAGGCTGAATAGCATGGTCAAGACGAATATATCATTGAATTTTTAATATAGGGATATGTCATCACAACAAAAAAACGTACAAGTGGCTCTCTTTTGAGGAGAGGTACTTGTACGTCAATTTTTCATCACTCAAAAAGAGTCAGTTTGTCCTTCGCAGGTGTACGTTCTTTGGCAGAAGGAATAACATCGGGGTATCCCATGTAAACCATGCCTATAATCTTCTCACCCGCCTCTATGCCAAGAGGTTTGCGGAATTTGGGAGCGTACAGGAATGGCTTGGTCACCCAGAATGTACCAATATCTTCACTCCAGGCTGCAAGCATAAAGTTCTGAACCAATGCACTTACCGCAGCGAAGTCTTCGTCCCAGATATTCTGTCTTGGATCTTCCTCCAGAACAACAAGCATAACGGATGGAACTTGCATAATATTCGCTGAAAATTTATTGTCTTCTCCCATTTCTGCGTCAATGGCCTCAGCCAGTTTCTTCCGCCCATTCCCGGTAAATAACAGGAACCTCCAAGGTTCACGCAGTTTATGGTTAGGGGCCCAGACTGCAGTGTCCAGCAATTCTATAATTTGCTGTGTAGGAACAGCTTCTTTTTTAAATTTTTTCACCGTGCGACGATTTTGAATCGCTTCTCTGACTACATTACTTGTTTTTGTAACTTTACTCATCGGCCGTACCTCCCTGATTATAATATCACTTGTAACCGTAACAAAGACTTACGGTCTTGTATAACTCGTTTATGACTAATCAAAAGATTATAACTCCAGATTACATCCTTGATTATACACCCTTCTGTTCAGGAGATTCAAAGGGATGGCTCCGAAAACTATGACTACAGGCGCAAGAATGAAAAAGACGACTCCGAATCCTGATCCACTAATGGCGATCATCAAGTCAGAGCCGTCTATTTTGAACCAGCCAATTTGCACCGTCAGGAAATTACGATCACGTCAACGCTCGAATCAGTATGGACCTGCTCCTTCAAAAGTACCTTTAACAAAATCCATTTTGTTGTACTTCTCCTGGTTACCAGCAACATCAGTACTGTAATACTCTACCACCTTGACCTCGGGAGCAAAAAATTGGACAGGCCCTTCATAGTTCTTCCACGCTCCTCCATTGATTCGATATTGCGTTGTTTTTACACCTGATCCTTTGACTTCGTCGGTAGCCTGGAGTCTAAACGTAAATCCTTTGATGTATGTCTTCCCATTTACGGTGTCTGTGATTGGAACTAATCTGTACTTGGTTACTGGGGGAGTAACATCTGCATCTTTCTTCAGTACGATATTAAACGTATTATGATCCCCTTGTACAAGGGTAACGTTAAGGCTAGTTTTTAAGTATCCTGATGCTTCCCCCGTTATTGTTCTGGCGCCTGTTGGCACGCGTTTTATAAAATAGTTGCCTTGAGCATCCGTTGTTGCCGAGACTCCAGCATTCACTTTAGCTCCAGTGACTGGGTTGCCCTCCTCATCTACTACTTTTCCGCGGACGTGTGCTGCTTCTGTCAAAACAACATCTACGATTAAGGTTTTTCCAGCTTGAACATTCAAACGATCCTGTTCATAAAGCATATAATCCGCAGAATCTACCCAGATTGCAATGTTCGGATTATAGTCAAAATCAAGCCCAGTAACGGCATACCGGCCTTGCTCATTCGTTTTAACCGGGCGATCCGACGCCCCTGTTACTTTGACCAGGGCATCTGGAATCGGCTTGCCTGTTTGATCGGTTACAGATCCTACAATCGTAGAAGGTTCGTAAAGCTCAAAATTAACCAAAATCTGTTCCCCTTCTGACAAATAGTAGGTATTACGATGCCTGTCTGTCACATATCCTTCTGCTTCAATTATAAAACTGATTTCCGTATAATCCTGAACAGACTCCAGGATGGAATAACTTCCAGTGGCATCTGTCTTCACGCTTTTTTCAGTATTTTCCCCTTGGTATCTAAGAGAATACTTAATTGTTGCATCCTGGATAGGAAATCCTTCAGGATCCGTAACTTTACCTGATACCTTTGCCTGTGTAGACGGATCAGCTGCATAAGAAACGCCAGAATACATGATTCCAAACATAATGAAACATAAAGATAGTGTACTTAGTCGAATTATCCATTTGATACTTGTCTTCATCTTCTCACTACACCTCACGATATATTTATGAATCTAACGTTTCCCTCTAACCTCTTTTAACTTTCTAAAAGCTCAAGCTTCCAGAACTCCCCGTCCCAAACATATTGCCAAATGCCTTGCCCACCGTTCATGGTCTCGCTGATATCCAGCACTTCCATCCGAGGACACTCCCATACTCGTTTTCCTGTGTTGTTCGACGTATTCTGAAGCTCTTTCATACATCCCACCAACCTCTCTTTAAATTTCAACTTTTTTAGTTTATAACAAATGATACATTTTGTATCTATATTTTTAGGAAATACACTGATTTTATTATCAGTGTTTGTCTCCTCTGTTTTATCATTTCATCGTAAAATTAAAAAAAGCCACAGTTCCTGCATGACAAGGAACTGCGGCTTAAGTATAATAACTAATTTCAAGACTTCAAGGAATGCAAAAATAAGACATAATTAAACTTGGATTTTGAAATAAACGAACTTCTATATCGAAATGATACATTTCGTATCTTGAGTTACAGCATTGATTTTACGTGTCATGCTTAAAAAGCATTAACAATATGATTCACAGAGATCGTCTCTCCTGCTTGATCAAGCATTACGGCAATTACATCGAAACGGATCTGATGTTCCGACTCTCCCGTCATTTGCAAATAAACGGATGCAGTTGAGCGCACCTGCTGCATTTTACGCATATCAACCGATTCCTGAGGTGTACCATATTGAGCGGCTCCACTTCTGCTCCTTACTTCTACAAAAACAATCAGTCCCTCGTAAGAAGCAATGATGTCAATCTCACCGCTACGGCAACGCCAGTTCTGTCTAATGATCCGATAATCATTCTCTCGCAACCATTGACGGGCGGCCTCTTCACCTAATCGGCCCTTTTGCTGTCGTGTGAGCTTCAGACTCAGCCCCTGTCCCAATTTACGTTCTACCATGACTCATTTTCCTCACGTCCTGAGGCTATTCGATCTGCACGGTAGACATACGTTAGTACTTCCGCGACCAGTTGATACAGTTCAGCCGGAATCTGTTCATCCAGATCCAACTTGGAGAGCACCTCCACAAGTGCTGCATCCTCCTGAACAGCGACGCCGTTTTCTCTGGCTTTATCTAATATAGCTTCTGCCACTTTCCCGCGCCCCTTGGCCACAACAACAGGCGCTTCGCTCTCTCCAGGGACATATTTTAGGGCAACCGCCTTTTTGGAGAGCAGGTCCGGTTGTGACGACTCGTCTTTCATACTTTCAAGTCCACCCCTTTGTATCGTTCAGGACTATAGTCCGAGGCCTTCATTTTTCGTTCTGCACCCGGTTCCTGGCCCACAGGCCACGGTTCTGACTTGAAAGTCAGCAGTTGATAACCCAGCTTATCCAACGCCTGATGGATTACCTCTCGTCCGCTCTCCAGAAGCGGTCCCATTCCTTCGCGATCATTTAATACACGTAAGCTGACAATGTTGTTAACCACATGTACATCTACCAGCGTTGGCCCAAGACTTTTCATGTCCAGATCGAACCATAGACGGCAGTTGGACGCATCCAGCTCTCCACGTGGTCCACGACGTGACTGAATCTGAACAGATGCCGTTTCTTCCCCGTCCGGTCCAGTGATCGGAATAAACCAGTGCATCTGTGCAAATGTAGCACTGCGATCTGTCGTCAGCAATAACTGCTGACCTGTCAGATATTGCACGGCCTGTCCGGCGGCATCCTTAAGTGCCGCCGGTGCACCTTCGCTGCTCGCAAGCTGCAGCAGCAAGCCCTTCAGCGTGTCCGCATTCGCCGGACCCGCCGCTTCCCCCACGCGCGGCTGCGCTGCCGCGCCGTGAACGGCCTGCTGCTCGTGCTCCGCACCGAGCAGCTTCAGCACGCGCCCCACCCACGGGTCCCCCTCGTGGGTGACAGGCGCGTGCACTGCCGCAGCTCCCGCAGGTGCTGCGGCACTAACGCCAGCCGGCGGCGCATCAGCGCCGGCTGGCGTTGGCTGCGGCACGCCTCCGGCAGCCGCAGCCGCCTGGCCGCCCTGCGATGCAGGGGCGGCCTGTGCTGCCGCACCAGGCTGTGCCGGTGCGGCAGTGGACGCGCTGCGCAGTGCGTCCAGCAGCGCCATCAGCTTGGGCGCCAGCTGCGCTGCCGTAGGCGCTGCTGGCGCCGCCTGGCCTGCTGCGGACGGCGTCCCCGCAGCAGCAGGCGTTTCAGCGCGGCCATCAGTCCGGCCGGCCGCGCTTGCTTCAGACTGGCCTACACTTGCACGGCCAGCCATAGATTCAGCTGCCGCCCCTGGTGTACCCGGGCGGCTACCACCCATTTCACCCGCGTCAGTCCCACGCGGGCTCTCTCCAGGTATTCCGGTTCCAGACGGAATACTCGCACCACCTTTGCCAGCCAATTCAACGTTGTTGGCAACTGGCTTCGCCGCAGCTTCAGCACTTCCTGTGCCTCCAGCCATCTGTATGTTTCCTTTCACAGCAGCCCCTGCAACCTCTGACCCATCAGCCGTCATGGGTGTTGCTCCTGCCAATGCCGCTTGTCCTTGCTTAGTCGACAAAGCAGGTGCTCCAGTTCCAGTCCCTGTTACCTGACGACCATTGCCTGATGAAGCCAACCCTTCTTCCAACTGCGCTGCATTCGGCAATACAGGTGTACCAGCCATGGCTGCTGGCTTCAGCGTAGCAGATTGTTCCCCAGTCAGTACCGGTTTACCTGTAGCTTGAGTCAGCATCGTTTCCAACTGATCAGCCAACCCGCTTAATAACTGGTGAAGAGGGGGACCAAACACCGTCTGGTGTAATCCCTTTACCGTTTCCGCCGTAACCGGAAGACCACGCTGAAAAGCAATTCCCGTCGCCTGCACCCATTCTTCCACAGGGACCTGTGCGGGTTTGGCATTCATCATATTCTGAACCATAGCCACATTATCCTTCGTGAGCGGCAAACCGCTACGCTGCATGGCAAGCAACAGTTCCCGGTTCCCTTTTGTATCCGGTAGCCCTACATCCTGTAGCAGGTTGTTCAACGAAGCTTGTGGCAGCTCAGCAAGTGTACCCGACATTGGCTTCATGACCGTAATGCCGTTTTCACCTGGAGGCTGTACTTGGAGCAATGTGGTCTCACCCGGACGGAGTGGAGTCTCCAATTTGGCGCGCACCTGCACACCTTGAATCTGTAGAACCGCATCCCCTCCATCATCGGATACACTTACCACGGAGCCACGAACTACCTGACCTTCCTTTAATTCAAGCGGCTTGGCATTCCCTGGCTTGCTGTCTCCCAATAATCCCTTGATCACGGAACCGATATTCAAATCTCTCCCCCTCCTTCCTTCAAGCCTGTATTAAAACAACGATTGCTGCTCACCAAGCAGATTGCCCAGAAAACTGCG
Source organism: Paenibacillus sp. CB74 (assembly GCF_055687625.1). Lineage (NCBI taxonomy): Bacteria > Bacillati > Bacillota > Bacilli > Caryophanales > Paenibacillaceae > Paenibacillus > Paenibacillus sp. CB74. The sequence continues at coordinate 2,851,408 of NZ_CM146009.1, forward strand.
GCGATGCATTGGGGTTGCCCCTAAAGCCATAATTTGCTCCCGATGAACTTTTGTTGCGTATCCTTTATGTATCGACAGACCATATTCCGGATATAACGTATCCCATTCTTCCTTACAGAGTCGATCTCGCGTTACCTTGGCGATGATAGATGCCGCTGCAATCGATTGACTATTGGCATCCCCTTTAATAATGGACAGTTGAGGTACATTCACATCCACCTTCTCGGCATCCACCAGCATATAATCAGGCGTTTCTCCCAACGCTTCAACAGCCCGTTTCATCGCAAGTCTCGCAGCCTGCTTGATGTTTAGCCGATCAATCGTCTCGGCATCGGCGTACCCGATACCTACTGCCAGTGCCTTTTCCATAATAACGTCATATAGTGCATCACGTTTTTTCTCCGTCAATTTCTTGGAGTCATTCACACCTTCCAGAATGAGGTCCTTGGGTAAAATAACCGCCGCCGCGACAACATCCCCAAACAAACATCCCCGACCTACCTCATCAATACCAGCAATCCGTTCAAATCCACTGTCCCAATACTCTCGTTCGTAGAGCAACAGATCCCGCGGTTCACTGGCTTCTTTTTTCTTCTTTGTTCCAATCGGGGGATCCAGTAAATTGAACCCGATCTCTTCATTCTTTTCAACCATAATACTCATCTCCTCTACCCACGCTTCTTCAGCATGCGTATCACTTACAACTTTTTTTATAATATAGACGTAGATCCTCTGTCTTTGTTCTGTACAACCTGTCATCTCAGCAAAACTTTTCCTTGAGGTTTACAATAATAAAGATAGTGATGTCTTCATTTATCGGTATTTGATGGTTTAAATTGAATATATCAGACCTCGTCTAATCTAAATTGCACCACCATTCATCATAGCACGATTTAGATGCACCTGATATATGGGTCAGCCAATTCCAGAAAGCGCACTTTTCTTCAATCCTCTTCCATTTTTATCGTTTTGGACGTAAGTCCAGCTCCAATTTCGCGTTTTATACACAAAAAAAAAGACCGTTCCCGGTAATCCGGTCACGGCCGCTTCTTTCGGCACTTGGATATATGAAATGAACAGATCAAGATAATGTTCTTCATCGTGTAGAGTCCATTTTTTTAATAGGGGGCTTCCATAGAGAACCGTCCCATTTTACCCGCTCGCAATTCACGCAGAAATGCTCGCGATGCCTTTTCCAAGTCAATACGTCCACCGCTTACAACACAACCACGTATACGGCCGACTTGTTCCATAATCGCAATAACACTGTCTGAATCATCTGCATCCTTGGAGAACTCCTGAAGTCCGTATCTCTCTTCCAGAGCGTCCCAGTAATAACGCATCAGGTAACTGATTCCAAAAAAGGCGATATCCTCTGCATTCAGAATTTCCTCTTTGATAGCACCCGTTACGGCAAGACGATAACCTACATTCTGATCTTCGAACTTGGGCCAAAGAATACCCGGAGTATCCAATAACTCCATTTCTTTGCCTACCTTAATCCACTGTTGCCCCTTCGTCACACCAGGACGATCTCCTGTCAACGCAATACTCCGTCCAGCCAGTCGGTTAATCAATGTTGATTTCCCCACATTTGGAATACCCACAATCAATCCGCGAACCGCACGAGGGTTAATTCCTTTGGCCAGTTGACGATCAATTTTTTCTTTCAGAAGAAGCTTCGCCTGTACCGGAATGTCTTTTACATTGGTGCCTGTTGAGGCATCCACGGGAAAGGCGGTAATTCCTTCTTTTTTGAAATATTCAATCCACTCTTGCGTCACTTTGGCATCTGCCAAATCCGCTTTGTTTAACAAAATCATCCGGGGTTTATCCAGCAATATTTCGTCAATCATCGGATTACGGCTGGAGACAGGCAGACGGGCATCCAATAGTTCGATGACCACGTCGATGAGCTTTAACTTATCCTGAATCTGGCGTCTGGCTCGAGTCATATGACCTGGAAACCATTGTATCGTCAACTTGTCTTCACCTCATTGTTTACTTCAATTTCAGTGGTTAATCCACTTAATCTGCCCGATCGGCCAGAAAATAACATCTGCACGACCAATAATATCTTCTAACGAAACGTAACCGATCATACGGCTGTCTGTACTATTTGGACGGTTGTCTCCCATGACAAACACATGACCTGCAGGCACTTTGCCATCAGGGAACTGCTCATTCGGGAAATCCTTCACGTTATATGTTCCACCATTGGCTTCAGCTGCATCAATGGCACCTTGAATATAGGTTTCATCAACCTTTTTGCCGTTAACCATCACCGTATCGTCCTGAACCTCAACCGTATCACCTTCAACAGCAATAACACGTTTGATGAAATCCCGACCTTCGGAAGGTACGTGGAAGACGATAACTTCACCGCGCTTCGGTTCTCGGATATCATATAAGATTTCGTTGACGATTACACGTTCGCCCGTTTCGAAGTTCGGCTGCATGGACGGTCCATCCACAACAAACGGTTTGAAGAGCAACCACCGAATCAGAATGACGAGAACTAATGCAATAACAATGGCTTTGAGCCATTCAACAATTTCATTTTTGGCTTTTTTGGATCGACTGTTTTTCTCTTCGGCAGGATTGCCCTGGTCCTGTTGAACTTCTTGTTCCATTCAAGATCTTCCTCTCTTCACAGTACATGATTATAGCAGTACACACATCCAGCATTTTGTATCGTTCCAATAACTCTAGGGATGGATACAAAACATTCACATCAGTTATGTAATCTTACACCAAGCATTACAATACATTTAATCCACAATTCAAATGTCTTCAGAGGTTGTTCAAAAAGTCGGTACTGAAAACCGGTCTTTTCGAACACGCACTTCGATAACTGATTTTACAAGCCTCCCGGACTATCCCACGCATGTGTTGCCATACCATTTTACTCGGAAGTGTACCTCCGGTTCAACTTTTCCCGGACAAAAACGAAAAGGGCTTGTCTCCAAGCCCTTCCCGGTATCCGTTATATTAACGAATTTCTTTAATTCTCGCTGCTTTACCGCGTAGTTCACGAAGATAATAAAGCTTCGCACGACGCACTTTACCACGGCGAGCCACTTCGATTCTATCGATTTTTGGGGAATGAAGCGGGAAAGCTCTTTCCACACCTACACCGTAAGAAATTTTACGAACTGTAAAAGTCTCACTGATTCCACCACCACGGCGTTTAATCACAACACCTTCGAACAATTGGATACGCTCACGAGTTCCCTCGATTACCTTAACGTGCACTTTCAAAGTGTCACCAGGACGAAAACTCGGAATATCCTTACGAAGTTGTTCTTGTGTAATCGCTTGAACGATATTCATCTATGACTCCCTCCTTCCGTACAGGCGTTCATACTTCTTCCAGAGATCACCTTGTCTCCTTCATTATCCATAGAGGACCGCCGTATTCCACATAACAGACTTATTGTATCACGCAGCATATCAAAACACAAGAGAAATTAAACAAAATGTCTATGGAGCCATCAGCAACACTGGAACTCCCTATCATTCCCCTAAAGCATATTCATGGACAGCAGAACGTTGAACTATTTTAATTTTTACAACTAGCTAGGGGTTCAGATATGCCGTCTCCTCTTTCTCCACGCTCTCATCTGCAAGTCAACCTGATATAGGAAAAAATACTGTAACTTCCCCTATTGAAATATCGTCTATGATATAACTTATTGATCACTTTAAAAGGAGAACCCAAAGACTCATGAAATATTGGAAAAAGATCACACTTGCCCTACTCGCCATGCTCATATGCTCCATTACACTGTATGCCTATGCCGTAACCCATCCTACAAATGCCATGTCACACAAAGCCTGTACCTCCTGGGACATCGTTAAACGCAAAGCGTTCCAGCTGTCACACACTGACTACACCCGTCAAAATGCACTGGATCGTTCCACCTTCAAGATAGAAACAGGTACGGCTGCAGAAGTTCCTGTACTCATGTATCATTACATAGAGCCCGAACTGAACGATCACCAGATAGATAACAAATCCATCATTAGTCTGGAAGATTTCAAGCAAAACATGAAATACCTGCACGACGAAGGCTACCACACGATTACATTGGATCAGCTTGAACAGTATGTAAACGGGAAGCTCTCCCTGCCAAAGAAGTCCATTGTAATTACCTTTGATGATGGATATCAGAACAATTATACGTTAGCTTATCCTGTGCTTCAAAAATATAATTTTCATGCCTCACTGTTTGTCATTGGTAGTAAAATTCAAGATCAGCCTTCAGAATCTGCTCCCGCAATTGACAGTTTCATCTCCAAGCCAGAAATGCAGGCGGCAACTGACGTATTTGAATTTAACAGCCATACCTATAACCTGCATCACAAGGGATTTATGCGCTGTGGAAACAGTGTACCTGTCGGTCTTGACACCAGTCTTCTGGATGATGATATTCAGCAAATGAAGCAAACCGGAATAGACACACCTTATCTGGCCTATCCTTTTGGGTATACCAGTACACAGATGATTTACAAGTTACAGCAGCACGGATATCGCATGGCCTTTACTGTAAAGTCTGGATTTGTGCATCCAGGAGATGATCTCATGAAGCTACCTCGCTTGACGGTCACGACAGGTACTGATTTGGCAACCTTGCTTCAACCCGAATCCAGTCCGCAGAATGAATTACCCCCATCGGAGAATGACCGATAAAACCTAGAGTTTAACTTCACCGCCCGGGTACAGAGTCGAGCTATACAGCCTTTTGAGCTGTGGCTTGGCTCTTTTTGCATCGGTTAGTGATAATGTCATCGGAGAGCTGGCGTAAACCAACGCTTCTTGTGCGTCATAGATGATGATCTGTTCCAGTCCACTCTGAACCAGATCTGCATGTACCGCATATCCCTCTTTCGGAAATTCGGTAACCGTTTTCATGTTTCCATCGACCAAAGAAGGCAAGACATCACCACCTCGACGATAAGCCAAAATATAATCGAGTCCACCCTCATCCCAGTTACTTACAGGCTCTATAATAGTTAACCAGCCACGAGTTGTGCGATTTTCTTTCCATATTTCTTGCCCATCATTGTTCAGCATGAACATTCCATCCTTACCACGCTCATCGCCCCGGACGATCCGGTCCAGACCTGCAATCTGTAAACCTTCCATTTCAGCAATAAAATGGCCCAGCGCAATATGCTGTGATTCAATCGAATCTTCATAACGCCATTTCTCATTGCCATAACGGTCCATCATAACCGTGACACTGCCACCGATAACAACCTCAACTCCCCCATCACCATCAACGTCTCCAAACCATATACAGTCGGCATGATCATCCAAGTTCTCACAAGACCATAATACCGTCCCATCATGGTCCAGCATGTCATATCCGGCCATCACTTCATCCTTTCCATCTCCATCAATATCAAACACCCACGGAAAATGTCCCGGATTCCCCTCATGCTTCCATAACAAATTAAAATCATGGTCAAGTGCCCATAACGTCTTATAGCGGTCTTTCAGTATAATGTCCATTTTGGATTGGTTACCAGTCAGGTTGGCAAGAATAATACAGTCATGCGCTTCATCACCTGGCAGATCACGTGTTTCTTTGATCTCTCCGGTCCGGCCATCTAACACGAGAAATTGTTTGTTCATAACACATAGTACTTCATTATGCCCATCACCATCCCAATCTGCGATCTGTGCAGGGTAGTCTGAGCCCGGCCCACCTGCATGGGGATCAGCAGTTCCTACCTGCCATATTAAAGTCCCTTCCAGATCAAATGCAGTCAAACAGCATACCTGATGCGGAACATATCGATCATCTATGTCCCCATCTGCCTGTACCAACAACATCTCGAGTCTGCCATCTCCATTCAGATCTCCCAAGAGCATTTTGCAGCGTTCTCCGGCTTGGCTAATATCTATTTTGGCAATTTCATAGGGTTGATGATTCATAACCTTCCTCCTCAGTTGTGATTCAGCTCCAACTGAGTTCACCATATAGAAAATTCCTTTCTTTTATAACCCTGTCTAGTGCTTATGCAAAAAAGTTCAAAGTTGCAAAACTGTACATGTCAACATGAACGATTTTTTAACGAATGATTTAAACCCATTCCAAGAACTCAAGACGATGGCCAAAAGGGTCATTGATATAAAGACGCCTTACCCCCTCCTCTTCCCTTGCTTCGTCATCGACAATATAAATATGATTATCAATCAAATGATTACGCAGCTGATCCAAATGCTTTACATGAAATGCTGGATGAGCTTTTGTTGCTGGAACGAAATCTTTTTGTATTCCAATATGTACTTGATGTCTGCCACACTCGAACCATACACCACCCCGTTTTCTTAGAATTTCAGGTTTAGGAATCTCTGTCCATCCCAATACTTCATTGAAAAAATGACGTGCTTCCGATTCACAACCTTCCGGTGCTGCGAGCTGAATATGATCTAGACCAATAATTCTATACGTCATTCATACACCACCTTTAGTTTCACTTAATGAAACCTAGTTTCAATAAGTGTACTTCCATTTTATAGAATAAACCAATCAAAATCCAGCTTCTTTTCTATATACAAAAAAAGCCAACCTTTGGTATCAAGGTCGACCTTTTGGAATGGCGAAAATTATATTAACGTGCATATAGATTATGATACGTCTATTTACTCTGTATTATTATTACGGTTTGAGCGTATCTTTTTCAACCAAATTCGCTCTTTGTCCGTCAAATCAGCCGTTTCCAACATTTCCGGTCTGCGCTCTAATGTACGAAGCAACGACTGTTCCCTGCGCCACGCCTCAATATTCAGATGATGCCCAGACAATAGCATATCCGGTACTTTCATGCCCCTGAACTCGGGTGGACGTGTGTAGTGCGGATATTCCAGGAGTCCAGTACTGAATGAATCCGTTACGGCGCTTGTCTCATTTCCAAGCACACCTGGGATCAGACGTACGATGCTGTCAATCGCAACCATGGCAGGTAGCTCCCCACCCGTGAGTACGTAATCCCCAATGGATAGTTCATCCGTCACGAGAAATTCGCGAATTCGCTCATCGTAACCTTCATAGTGTCCGCATATAAAAATCAGATGATCTTCCTGAACAAGTTCTTCTGCTTTTTTTTGTGTAAACGTCTCACCTTGCGGACACATTAGAATGATACGTGGAGGTTTCATCGTTGCCGCAGCTTCTCCGCGTTGCTCCAGAACATCTTCCACAGCAGCAAAGATGGGATCTGGTTTTAGCACCATACCCCCACCCCCGCCATAAGGAGCATCATCTACTGTATTGTGTTTATTGGTCGCATAATTACGGAAGTTGGTTGCACCGAGGGATACCAGTCCCTTCGTTTGAGCTTTGCCCAGAATGCTTGCACCGAACACACCGTCAAACATCTCAGGGAATAGCGTTAATACATCCACTTTCATGTTACAGCAGCCCTTCCATCAGGTGAATCTTCACTTGCTTCTGTTCGATGTCCACATCAAGCACGACATCATCAATAACAGGAATCAGCACTTCTTTGCCAGCCGGCGTTTTGACAACCCATACATCATTCGCACCAGGAGTCAGGATTTCAGAGATGGTTCCGAGCGCTTCACCCTCTTCGGTGATGACAGAACAGCCAACGATTTGATGGAAGTAATATTCGCCTTCCTCCAACTCAGCCAGGTTCTCTTTTAATACTTTGGCCATACCGCCTTTAAACTTCTCTACTTCATTAATATTGCCATATTCTTTCAGACGAAGAATATACATATTTTTATGCAAACGTGCAGATTCCACATTAACCATCACTGGATGGTTATCTGGTGTAAAGAAAAACAACTCCGCATTTTTCGCGAAACGTACTTCCGGGAAATCGGTTAAAGGCATGATTTTCACCTCACCGCGAATTCCATGCGTATTAACGATTTTACCTACATTCATAAACTCTGCCATATTTCCTCCTACAATCCATTCATATGGTACTCATATTTGATGATCTTCCTGCGACCGTTCCGGTGACGGATCGTTCCTCGGATCGCTGTTATCCCCTGATTTTTTTAATTATTTTTAAATGTTAAAATCCGGTGATAGCGTATGCTTCCGATGTAGCTTTCTTTCAGAAAGCTTTAAGGCGAGCGCTGACGCTTCTTCAGAATCGATTCCGTCCCCTTCACTACTTCCGCAAATAATCATACTTGACGAACTACTTCAATCATATTATTTAAGTTTCAGCATGCACGAAAAGGGGCTAGGACATGCATCCTAACCCCCTTTCGTATATCTTTAAGATATGATATCAACGGTAACCCGTTTATCCATCTTAACTGCTGCTGATGTGACGACCGTACGAAGTGATTTTGCGATTCGTCCCTGTTTACCAATTACCTTCCCGACATCGTCAGGATGAACGGTTAACTCATAAACGACAAGCCGGTCTTTCTCAACCGTCCGAACCGCCACATCTTCCGGATGATCGACTAAAGCCTTAGCAATTATGCTTACTAATTCTTCCATAGATGACCCTCCGAATCAGCACTTTATTTAGATAATTTAGACTCGTGGAACTTCTTCATCACGCCCGCTTTGCTAAGCAAGTTGCGGACAGTGTCAGATGCTTGTGCACCGTTTTGAAGCCATGCCAATGCTTTATCTTCATCGATCTTAACAACAGCCGGTTGTTCAACCGGGTTGTAGTAACCGATCTCCTCGATAAAACGACCGTCACGTGGGGAACGGGAATCCGATACCACTACGCGGTAGAAAGGAGCTTTGTGAGCACCCATACGTTTCAGACGAATACGAACTGCCATTTGAAAATTCACCTCCTTCAATGAAATCTGTATATGATCCAGCTTCGCTTAAATCAACGGAAAGGAAACTTCATTCCTTTGCCCATACCTTTAAGCTGCTTCATCGCTTTATTTTTACCGCCTTTAGGTCCCATCATATCCGAGAACTGTTTCATCATGCGGCGCATCTCATCAAACTGCTTGATCAGACGATTTACTTCAGCCAGAGATGTTCCGCTTCCGGTAGCAATACGCTTCCGACGGCTATGGTTGATCAAGTCCGGGTTGCGTTTCTCTTCGGTCGTCATTGAGTATACGATCGCTTCGATCCGGCCCATCTGTTTATCATCAACCTTCAGGTCCTTGGCTTGTTTCATCTTGCCCATGCCGGGAATCATATCCATGATCTGATCGATTGGTCCCAGCTTTTTCACTTGATCCATCTGCTCCAGGAAATCTTCAAACGTGAATTCTGCATTACGCATCTTCCGTTCCATTTCCTTGGCCTTATCGGTATCAATGTTTAATTGTGCTTTCTCTATCAGAGATAACATATCCCCCATACCGAGAATCCGCGAAGCCATACGTTCCGGGTGGAACGGCTCCAAAGCGTCAAGTTTCTCTCCAAGGGAAGCAAACTTGATTGGGCACCCCGTAACGGCTTTGACAGAAAGTGCAGCACCACCACGAGTATCGCCATCCAGCTTCGTCAGGACAACCCCGGTCAGATTAAGCTGCTGGTTAAAGTGTTCTGCTACGTTAACCGCATCCTGACCTGTCATGCTGTCCACCACAAGCAGTACTTCATCCGGATTCACTACGCTGTGAATCTGGCGAAGTTCTTCCATCAGCTCTTCATCAACATGCAGACGTCCTGCTGTATCGATAATAACATAGTCATTACCGTTATCTTTGGCATGTTGAAGACCTTGACGTGCGATCTCCACAGGGCTTGTCTGATCACCCAGTGTGAATACCGGCGCTTTGATCTGCTCGCCAAGTACTTGCAACTGTTTGATCGCTGCCGGACGATAAATATCTCCTGCAACAAGCAATGGTCTGCTGTTTTGCTTTTGCAGCATTTTAGCCAGTTTACCCGAGGTGGTTGTTTTACCAGCACCCTGCAAACCAACCATCATCAGCACCGTAGGCGGTTTGTTCGCTTTAGCCAGTTTGGCCTGGCTTCCACCCATCAAATCCGTCAGTTCCTTGTTAACGATGTCGATGATGACCATTCCTGGCGTGAAGCTCTCCATCACTTCTTTGCCAACAGCCTTCTCTTTCACCTTGGCGATGAATTCCTTGACCACTTTGAAGTTTACATCCGCTTCGAGCAATGCCAGACGTACCTCGCGCATAGCCTCGGCTACATCTTCATCAGACACCTTGCCTTTGCCGCGCAGCTTGCTGAACACATTCTGTAATCGGGTCGTTAATCCTTCAAATGCCATGATCCCACCTCCTTAAGCTTTATTACTGTTTTTAAGACCGATACGTTCCACTGAGCCGTTATAATCTTCTCATTCGCTGAGCTGAGCAACGATATCGTGTATTTGTTTGTTGTCATCAATGGAGACGCCTGCGCGTTCCAATGCATTTTGCAAATCTTCAAGATTGCGATTACGCCGTTCATGCTTTTCCAACAAGCCCAGCTTGCTTTCGTAATTCTCCAGCACTTGTTCGGCACGCTTGATATGCTCGTATACCGCCTGGCGGCTGATCTCAAACTCGGCTGCTATTTCACCAAGTGAAAAATCGTCATGAAAGTAATACTTTAGAAAAGTCTGCTGTTTCTCGGTAAGTAACAATTCATAAAAAGCAAACAGCAAGTTAATCCGGTTTGTCTTCTCAAGCCGGTTTTCTTGACTCACATCGGGGCACTCCCTTCGTCAAGGAAAAACACTTTACACTCTTGCAACGTTCCTAATAATACCTAAAACAAATCAGGTTGTCAAGCAAAAATACTTGTCACAATAAAAACAGCTTTGATGATATGTTATTTCGATGTTTAACAGGTGATATATACCTTATTTCACAACAAGCACATACTATTTTTACTTGTACGAGATCACCTCTATGTAAAAGAAAAACGAACGCGTCTCAGTCCGTGGAGATGCATCCGTTTATGGCGTTCTAGCGAAGTGGTGTCAGGTACAACAGTACCATAAAGAAATGAAGAATGCTGCCTGCCAGTACAAAGAGATGCCATATCGCATGATGGTAAGGGAATCCACGCCACACATAAAAGAGTGTACCCAGTGTATACATCAGGCCTCCAGCAACCAGCAACACAATTCCGCCTGTAGGTATGGCAGCCATCAGCGGTTGCCAGGCAATTACGATGAGCCAGCCCATCGCAACATAGAAAATCGTGGACATGAACAGAAACCTTTTCGTGAAAAACGCCTTAAAGATCACGCCGAATAATGCGATTCCCCAGATTATGCCGAACAGGGTCCATCCAAGTGTACCGCGAACAGCAATAAACAACAGCGGAGTGTATGATCCCGCAATAAACAAATAAATGGAAGAATGGTCGAAAATCTCAAATAAATCTTTCACTTTTCCATCTTTCCATGCATGTACGAGAGTAGAACTTGTATAGAGCAGCAACATGGTGATCCCATAGATCGTGAAACTGACCACATGCCAAGCCGTTCCTTTTATACTAGAAAATACAATCAATATCACCAGTGCAGCCACACTGAGTGCAGCGCCGATTCCATGTGTCACCGCATTGGCGACTTCTTCACGGCGAGAATAGGTATGAGTATTGGCCATTTCAACCGTCCTTTCCAGCCCTTTAGCATTGCCTGCTTTATTCCCATTATACACGTATTGCCAGTGACATTACACGTGACACTTATCACGTCTATCACTGGCAATTACGCTTAACGCTATGAATTTATCTTAATTAACATGGTTCTACGAGTTCGTTTCCTCTTCTTCAGCACTTTCAGCTGGTTGCTCTTGGATCAATCCGGCGAACAAGGCATGAACGAACTGCTCTGAATCAAATTGTTGCAGATCATCGATCTTTTCACCCAGTCCCACAAGCTTCACTGGCAAATCCAGCTCCTGACGAATTGCTACAACGATCCCGCCTTTGGCTGTTCCATCCAGTTTCGTTAGTACGAGGCCGGTTACGCCGCTTTTCTCACCGAAAAGTTTAGCCTGATTTAAGGCATTTTGACCTGTGGTCGCATCCAAAACCATCAGCACTTCATGCGGAGCATCCGGAATTTCACGTTGGATGACACGATAGATTTTGTTAAGCTCGTCCATCAGGTTAGATTTGTTCTGCAGACGACCTGCTGTATCACAGAGGAGAACATCGGCACCCCGTTGTTTTGCTGCCTGCACCGCATCATACATAACCGCTGCCGGGTCAGAACCGGATTGCTGTTTGATCACATCGACACCGGCACGTTGTCCCCATACTTCCAGCTGTTCGATGGCTCCGGCACGGAACGTATCTCCAGCGGCCATGATCACTTTTTTACCTTGCTGTTTAAATCGGTGCGCCAGCTTGCCAATTGTCGTTGTTTTACCAACACCGTTAACACCAACAAACAAAATGACAGTAATGCCGTCCGGGTTCATTTTCAGCTCGTTGTTCTGTTCACCACGAAGAAGATCCGTCAGTTTCTCAGACAATACAGGCTGCAGCTCAGCCGCATCCTCAATTTTGCGTTTTTTCACCTCAGCGCGCAGGTCTTCGATCAGATTCATGACCGTATTCACGCCAACGTCTGCTCCAATCAAAATCTCTTCCAGTTCTTCATAGAACTCTTCATCGATTTTTTTGCGGCGGATCACGAGATCCGAGACTTTCTCCACTAGCCCTTTACGTGTCTTTTCCAATCCATCCTTGAACTGTTTGGTAACTGACTCTGTTTTGTTTGCAATGCTGTCTCTCAGCTTTTTAAAAAAACTCATAAAGCCCCTCCATCGTGTACATAATCTAGCGCTATGCAATAATGCTCAATCTAAATGAATTTTGATAATGATAATGAGTTCATGGGTCCCACAGCCTTGGATCGATCAGGCAATAACTGCTTCCTCATCTTCCAGTTTAACCGAAACGAGCTTGGATACTCCGCCCTCTTCCATCGTAACTCCATACAGCACATCAGCCTCTTCCATCGTACCCTTACGATGGGTAACAACGATGAACTGTGTCTGTTCGGAGAATTCACGCAAGTACTGGGCAAAACGTACCACGTTAGCTTCATCCAGCGCTGCCTCTACTTCATCCAGCACACAGAATGGTACAGGTTTGACGTGCAGAATGGCGAATAACAAAGCCATTGCCGTCAAAGCCCGCTCCCCACCGGATAACAGTTGCAGGTTTTGCAGTTTCTTGCCTGGTGGCTGAGCCACAATATCTATTCCCGTTTCAAGCAAGCGCTCCGGGTCCATCAGAACAAGGTCAGCTCGTCCCCCGCCAAACAGCTTGGTAAAGACGGTACCGAACTCACGGCGGATTGCATCGAACGTGATCTTGAATCGCTTCGCCATCTCGTCTTCCATTTCCCGAATAACCTGATACAACGTTGTTTTGGCTTCCACCAGGTCATTCTTCTGTTCACTCAGGAACTCGTATCGCTCATTGACGCGCTGGAACTCTTCAATCGCTCCCAGGTTAACATCACCCAGGGCGGATATACTGCGCTTCAGCTTCTGTACCTCTGCCTGTGTATGCTCTACATCTTCCGGCACCGGATAACGCTCTTTGGCCAGTTCATAACCCAGTTCGTATTCGTCCGTCAGCTTTCGAAGTATATTTTCCAGCTCAACATCCAACCGGTTCACGGAAATTTCGGTCTGTCGCATCTGCTCTTCCACAGCTTTCAACTGCGTGCGCTGTTCCTTCGTTTCGCTCTCCGCAAGCTCAAGCTTTTTCGACAACTCACTTCGGGCAGCACGTTTGAAGTCCAGTTCTTGGGAAGCTTCCGCTTTTTTCAGCTTGTACTGGTTCAGATCTTCAATCTGCTTAACACTCTCGGTCTGTGTTTTCTTGAGATCTGCTTCCATCGAAGCTAACAAGGTGCGATTCTGACGAAGATCTTTGACCAGCGACTCCACTTCCCGCTCCAGACGTCGCAATTGTTCCCCATTGGAGAATCGCTCCTGATCGAGCTTGCCTTCCCGTACTTTCAACTCGGTGAGTTGGCTCTGCAATTCTTCCTTCGCGGATTCATTGGCTTTCCGAGCAAACTCGGCTGCATGAATGGCACGATGAGTCGCTTTTTCTTCTTCTTCAAGCTGCTCCAGCTTCTTCACAGCGACGATGCGAGCCGTATCCAGCTCTTTGATCTCTTCGGTGAATCCGCTCTTCTCCTGCCCGGCAACGGCAACCTGCTCAAGCACGTGGCGAAGCTCATGCTCTACCTGCTTCATTTCCATCGAAGCCTGCTGTTCTGCATTTCGGGTATCGTCACCAGACTGGCGAAGTTCATCCAGTTTGTCCTGACACTGCTCCAGTTGAACTTTTACATCATCCACACTGCGATGCAGTTTCACAATTTGATTTTCGGTATCCAAAATATCCTGATCGAGTTGGTCCAACTGCCGTTTACGACTGAGCAGACTCACATTTTTCTTGTGCTGGCTACCACCTGTCATGGAACCACCCGCATTAACCACATCACCTTCAAGCGTCACGACCCGGAAACGATACTGGCAGCGAGCCGCAATTTTATTGGCCACCTCCAGCGTTTCGGCAATAATAACATTACCCAACAGACTGCCAATGATTGAAGCATACTTGGATTCGAATTGTACAAGATCAGCACCGATCCCCACAAAACCTTCCATACCTTCGATCATGGAACGTTCAGCCGCTCCAATGGCACGAGGACGAATGACATCGAGAGGCAGGAACGTTGCACGTCCCAACTGGCGCTGCTTCAGGAAAGCAATCGCCTGTCTGGAAACTGATTCATTTTCCATGACCACATGCTGCAAGGATGCTCCCATTGCTGTCTCTACCGCAAGTTCGATCTTCTCGGGAACTTTAACGAGTTCAGCCACAGCTCCATGAACACCGCTCAGCGTACCTTTACGTGAAGCCTTGAGGACCTCCTTGACACCCAGCATGAATCCGTCAAAATCATCCTGCATCTCTTTCATTGTATCGCGGCGGGAAACTTGAGCTTCACGCTTTTGTTCCCATTTACGGACCGTGCCTCGACTTTCTTCGAGCAGCTTCTGCAGTGATTGGAGTCGTTCACTTTCCGTAATATAACCACCACGTAGATCACTGATTTCTTTGCCCAAACGAACAACTTTTTTCTCAATGTCCGCTTTGCGACTTTCCAGTGTCTCTTTCTGTTCTTCCCACTTGCCTGATTCCTCAGCCGCGCGATTCATTCTGCGCTCCAGCGTTTCTTTCTGCTGATCCACATAACGAATTTCATTTCGTGTCTGAGCCATCTGATTCATCAGTTCCAGCAAGTTGCCTTTGAGGCTTTCCTCTTGCTGCTGGCTAATACCGCCTGTGACACCGATGAGTTTGGCTTCTTCCTGCGACAACTGATTTCTCACATCATTCAGTTCATGCTCAAGCTTGCCAAACTTCTCACGCAGTGCAATCAGCTCGGTTTCCCGTTCGCGATGTCTCTCTTCACTGGCGGCAAGCGTTACTTTGAGCTGCTCCTGATTTGTTTGCAGATGGTGCGAGCGCTCCTTGAGCAGTTCTCCAAGACCTTCACTTTTCTCCGTCGCTTCACTGAATTGCAATAAAGCGGATTGCAGTTGCTCTGTCTCTGTTTCCAGGATACGCAGCGCATTCCGATCATTTTCCAGCTTGGCATCATGCGTAGAGACAATCGCCGCCAGTCCAACCTCTTCCTGTTTTAGCGATTGCAGCCTTTCGTTGGCCTTACTCCAAGATGCATGAATCTGTTCGATCTGATACACATACATGGAAATTTCCTGTGATTTGAGCTGAGAACGAAGTTCTTTATAATGGATCGCTTTCTCCGATTGTTCCTTCAAGGGTCCAATCTGATCCTCCAGTTCGGTCACCAGATCATGAATACGCAGTAAATTCTGCTCTGTCTCATCCAGTTTGCGCGTAGCATCCCGCTTACGGGATTTATATTTAACGATACCTGATGCCTCTTCAAAGATGCCCCTGCGATCCTCTGAACGGGTACTCAGAATCTCTTCAATTCGTCCCTGTCCAATGATCGAGTAGGCTTCCTTACCGATACCGGTATCCATAAACAACTCCGTAATATCCTTCAAGCGACAAGATTGTTTATTAATAAAATATTCACTATCTCCGCTGCGATGTACACGACGAGTCACCGTCACTTCACCGAAATCCAGTGCAAGTGCATGATCCTCGTTATCGAGTGTTAGCGACACTTCACCAAAATTAACAGCCTTCCGTGCATCACTACCTGCAAAGATGATATCTTCCATCTTGCCACCACGCAGCGATTTGGCACTTTGTTCCCCCAGAACCCAACGGATTCCGTCCGATATATTACTCTTGCCACTTCCGTTCGGACCTACAACAGCCGTAATGCCACGAACGAATTCCATCTCCGTTTTGTCGGCGAATGACTTGAATCCACCCAATTCAATCCGTTTTAAAAACATAGGGTTTCTCGTCACCTCCTCTTGCAAATTTCAAGTATTGCATTCCAGCGCCTAAATAAATTGACCATTGTTATTACACATGACTACTTCGATTGCAGTACCATCCTCCGATCGCCCTTATCCCCAGATTTTCTTGATCCCCTTATCCAAGGGAAAAATCCGTTGATAAATGCGCACGCTTCGCTTCTTCAGATTGGTTCTGCACTCTTCGTTTTGTGTAAAATAAGGTTTAACTTATTAGTTAACGATCAGGCTAACTCCCCCTGAACCTCTTTACAAAAAAAAGAGCAAAAAGCAGTCCGGCCGATTACTTCCGCCGGGGCGGACCCGCGGGCTGCTCTTTGCTCTTCGTTTGTCTATGCGCTATCGGTTAAGCTCCGGCCTCCGGAAGCTTCAGTCGATCAAGTGCTGCAGATGCAGCCTGTTGTTCCGCTTCCTTTTTGGAACGTCCTGTACCTCTGCCAAGCCGTTCTTGACCCATATGGACCTCCGAGACAAACTCACGTTCATGGGCAGGTCCCCGTTCCTCAACGATACGGTATTCCAAAGCTCCCATATTGTGATGCTGAGTAAGTTCCTGCAGTTCCGTTTTGTAATCACTCATTTGCAGCTTGCTGCCCAACACGATTAATGGGAAGACATGCTGGTCGAGAAATGCCCGGACAGGCGCAAGCCCCTGATCCAGATACAATGCACCAATGAAAGACTCGAACACATCCGCCAGCAGAGCCGGCCGTGTCCGTCCTCCAGTCAGTTCCTCACCTTTACCAAGAAGTACATACTGACCAAAACCCAACGCTTCAGCAAATTTGACGAGGGAAGGCTCACAGACAATGGATGCCCGCAGCTTAGTTAATTCGCCTTCCGGACGGTTAGGATACAAATGATACAAGTATTCCGATACAGTCAGTTCCAGCACGGCATCGCCCAGAAACTCCAGACGCTCGTTGTCCTGATGCTGACTGAACCGGTGTTCGTTTACATAAGAAGCATGGGTAAACGCTTGTTTTAAAAGCTGCCTGTTGTCAAATTTGATTTGAAGTTTATGTTGTAACTGCTTCAGATCTTCACTCAAACGAACTAGCCCCTTATGCTTCAAATTTTTTGAGAATAATGGTGGCATTGTGACCGCCGAATCCAAATGAATTGGACATGGCAATATTGACTTTAGTTTGACGTGGAACATTTGGAACATAATCCAGATCACATTCCGGGTCCTGATTTTCCAGGTTGATCGTTGGTGCCAATGTCTGATGTGTCAGTGACAATCCGCAGATAACCGCTTCTACACCACCAGCAGCGCCAAGCATGTGGCCCGTCATGGATTTCGTGGAACTCACTGCGAGCTTGTACGCATGATCACCAAACGCCTTTTTGATCGCAAGCGTTTCAGATCTGTCACCTACAGGAGTTGAGGTTCCGTGTGCATTAATGTAATCCACTTCTTCAGGCTCAATACCCGCATTGCGAAGTGCCATCTTCATGCAACGTGCTGCTCCATCCGGATCTGGTTCTGTCATGTGATGTGCATCGCCTGTCAGACCGTAACCGATCACTTCACCATAGATGCGTGCACCACGTTTTTGAGCATGCTCCAGGGATTCCAGAATCAGAACACCAGCGCCTTCGCCCATAACAAAACCATCACGTTCTGTATCAAAAGGACGGCTTGACTTCGCAGGATCATCATTACGTGTAGACATTGCGCGCATAGCACAGAACCCTGCAAGACCCGTTGGTCTGATTGTTGCTTCCGCACCACCACAGATCATGGCATCTGCATCACCATTGGCAATCAACTTGAAGGAATCTCCGATGGAGTGTGTACCTGTTGCACAAGCGGTAACCACGTTAATGTTGGGACCTTTGGCACCAAGAGAGATGGACATTTGGCCTGAAGCCATGTTGGAGATCATCATGGGAATAAAGAATGGGCTTACCCGTTTTGGACCTTTTTGCAACAATGCATTATGTTGGTCCTCCCACGTACCCAATCCACCAATACCTGATCCGATGGATACACCGAAACGCTCTGCATCAATATTCTCGTTAATTTTCAGACCACTGTCTTCAACGGCTTTGAAGCCGGCTG
Organism: Paenibacillus sp. CB74; assembly: GCF_055687625.1. Taxonomy (NCBI): domain Bacteria; kingdom Bacillati; phylum Bacillota; class Bacilli; order Caryophanales; family Paenibacillaceae; genus Paenibacillus; species Paenibacillus sp. CB74. The sequence continues at coordinate 2,869,887 of NZ_CM146009.1, forward strand.
CCACAGCGAACTGTACAAAACGGTCCATTTTGCGAGCATCCTTGCGATCCATATATTCTTCCGGGTTGAAATCCTTGATCTCAGCTGCAATCTGTGTCGTGTATTCACTAACATCAAACGCCTCAATCTGAGAGATTCCGGACTTTCCTGCCATTAAACTGCCCCAGAACGTTTCCAAATCTTTTCCGAGCGATGTCATTACGCCCATTCCGGTAATTACTACTCTTTGTTTCAAACCGAGTCACCTCTATATCGACTGCATTACGCAAGTATTTTGTGGGAATATCCGCAAACAGACATCTATTCAACCAAGATAAGCCTGCTTGAGTAGAGTTGCTTGCGGAATGAGAAAAACCAATGAATGATGAGAAGTCCCGCCTGTTCGAAAACATGTGCGGGACTAAAATGACTTTAGGTATGAGATTGTATGTAGTTTACAACTTCACCTACGGTCGTGATTTTTTCTGCATCTTCATCAGAGATTTCCAAATCAAATTCATCTTCCAATTCCATGACCAATTCCACTACATCCAAAGAATCAGCACCCAAATCTTCTTTGAAAGATGCTTCAAGTGTAACTTCAGCTTCGTCTGCGCCCAAGCGGTCGACGACGATGCGTTTTACACGCTCCAATACATCGGACATCCGGTTCACCTCCTTCTTTGGTATTATACGAGAATCGCAGGCAAAATGCCATAGAAGACATATGCGGCTCCCGGCCGGGGAACCCGGCCTTTTTCCGGCATTTCGGATCGTCCAGCGCCTGTTCCCCGACTATTGTTCAAGTCCGGGAAGAATTACATGTACATGCCACCATCGACATGCAGCGTCTGCCCTGTCATATAAGATGAAGCCTGTGAAGCCAGGAAAGTGACTACACCGGCAATTTCATCCGGCTGACCCAAACGGGACAACGGAATACCACTTAGCATACCGTCCACCAGCTCCTGGGACAACTCTTTTGTCATATCCGTCTCAATGAAACCTGGTGCAACACAGTTGACTGTGATTCCACGAGAAGCCAGTTCACGAGCAGATGCTTTCGTCAGGCCAATAACTCCTGCCTTCGCAGCAACATAGTTCGCTTGTCCAGCATTACCGAGCACACCTACAACCGAGGAGATATTGATAATTCTTCCCGACCGTTGTTTCATCATTGGACGTGTAACCGCCTTAAGGCAGTTAAACACACCTTTGAGATTGGTTTCAATAACCTGATCGAATTCTTCCTCTTTCATACGCATGATCAGATTATCACGGGTAATACCGGCATTGTTCACCAGAATATCAACGTTGCCCCAAGCTTCAAGTGTAGCTTTGACCATTTGTTCAGCTTCATCCATCAGGCCCACATTGGCTTGAAGTGTAATCGCCTTGACTCCTTTGGCACGAATCGCTTCCGCCACTTCCTCAGCTGCCGCTTGGCTACCCGCATAATTCACGGCTACGTTCGCTCCAGCTTCAGCCAGTGCCAATGCAATACTGCGTCCAATGCCCCGGGATGCCCCGGTAACGAGTGCATTTTTACCTTCTAATGGTTTAGACATAATCATTCCTCCTTTCCCCAAATCTAATCCCTGCTAATCACTTCAACGCACTTGCCGTTGCTTCGAGCGTTTCAAGACTGTTCACATTGTACAGTTTTACGGTTTTATCTGTTTTTTTAATCAAACCGGTCAATACACTGCCAGATCCAATCTCGATGAACGTATCCACACCCTGCTCAATCAGCCATGTCACACTGTCTTCCCATAATACAGGAGAATAGACCTGAGCTGTCAACAATTCCCGAACCTGTCCATCCTCTGCAGGTCTTGCAGTCACATTAGCGACTACAGGAACCGCTGCCGGTGAGAACGTAACGGTTTTCAGTTTCTCTTCCAGCTTCTCAGCCGCACCCTTCATCAGTGAAGAGTGGAACGGTCCGCTTACTTCCAAAGCAATGGCGCGTTTACCGCCTGCTTCTTTCACTCGTTCCGCGACAGCAGCTACGCCTTCCTTCACACCAGAGATGACGATTTGTCCCGGACAATTCATGTTGGCAAGTTCAACCGCATGACCAGTTTCAGATACGTCACGGCAAAGCACCCCCAGCGCTTCCCGATCCGCACCAAGCACAGCAGCCATCGCTCCTTGTCCACCCGGTACTGCCTGTTCCATATACTGACCACGCGCCCGCACAGTGCTCACAGCGTCAGCAAACGAAAGAACGCCCGCTGCCACCAGTGCACTGTATTCTCCCAGACTGTGTCCAGCCATATAGTCTGGCTGAATTCCTTTTTCTTTGAAAGCTTCAAGCAAGGCAATACTTGCTGTCAACAGAGCCGGTTGTGTATTTGATGTCTGTTTCAACTCAGTCTCTGGTCCTTCAAATACAAGGTTGCTCAGCGAGAAACCCAATGTTTCATCTGCTGTGCGAAAAATTTCAGTTGCCGCAGGCACGGACTCATACGCGTCCTTAGCCATGCCTACAGCCTGTGATCCCTGTCCGGGAAATACAAATGCTATTTTACCCATCTCATTCATCTCCCAGATGTCTATTTACCAAACGAGTACCGATGCTCCCCATGTCAAACCGCCACCGAATCCAACCATCAGAACGGTATCTCCGGCTTTCATGCGACCTTCCTCTGCGGCTTCTACCAAAGCAAGCGGAATGGAAGCAGCCGATGTATTGGCATACTTATCCACGTTGACTACAACCTTCTCTTCAGGAAGTTCCAGTCGTTGCATCGCAGATTGGATAATCCGAATATTCGCTTGATGCGGAACAAACAGATCCACATCCGTACGCTCCATACCAGCCTTGCGTAATACCTCAATGGTAGCCGTACCCATGACACGGACTGCAAACTTGAACACTTCACGACCATTCATGTAGATATAATGCTTTTTATTTTCAACGGTCTCTGCGGAAGCAGGCAGACGGGAACCGCCGCCTTCCATCTGAAGAAGACTACCGCCAGCACCTTCGGCACCGAGATCAAATGCTTTGAATCCGCGACCTTCTGGAACTTCACCAACGACTACCGCGCCTGCCCCGTCCCCAAAGAGGACACATGTGTTACGGTCTGTATAATCCGTAATACGAGACAAACAGTCAGCTCCAATAACAAGTGCGTTGTTGTACATGCCGCTTTGGATGAAGCTGGTAGCACTTGCCAACCCATATACAAATCCGGAACAAGCTGCCGACAGATCAAATGCCGCCGCACCTTTTGCACCCAATTTGTCCTGCAAGATGCAGGCTGTTGATGGGAACGAAGAATCCGGGGTAATGGTTGCAACAATAATCAGATCCAGATCACTGCCTGTCATGCCAGCAGATTCAAGTGCTTTAAGAGCTGCTTCATATGCCAGATCAGAAGTTGCCTGCTCGGGTGCAGCAATGTGACGCTCTTTGATTCCTGTACGACTGACGATCCATTCGTCATTGGTATCGACCATTTTCTCCAGATCGCTATTCGTCAAAATTTTCTCAGGCACATATTTCCCTGTACCAATAACCCCTACTGGGCGCAAATTATTCATGTCGTCACTCACTTCCCGCTAATTTCCTTAGATATGCTCTCTACCAGCTGATTCTGCACTGCAATCCGAGCTTGGCGCACAGCATTTTTGATGGCATTGCCATCAGCAGATCCATGACTTTTTACAACCAGTCTGCTCAAACCGAGGAGCGGCGCTCCACCATGCTCCGTATAATCCAGCTTTCGTTTCAGCCCACGCAACTCAGGCATCAATACAGCTGCAGCCAGTTTACTTTTAAGAGAAGATGAGAATTGCTCCTTAAGCAAGGCGAAAATGGCACCTGCTGTGCCTTCCAGCGACTTCAGCAGTATATTTCCTGCAAAACCGTCGCATACAAGCACATCACAAGCACCAGTCAGCACATCACGCGCCTCAACATTACCGACAAAACGAATGGGGAGTTGTTCCAGTAAAGGATATGCATGTTTGGTTAACTCATTTCCCTTGCCTGGCTCTGTTCCTACATTGAGCAAACCCACTCGTGGGGACGCTATGCCCTGTACTTTTTGCCGATACAAGCTGCCCATCAGGCCATATTGCGCAAGATGCTCCGGTTTAGCATCCATATTCGCTCCGAGATCCAGCGCAAGTACACCTACATCATCAATCGTTGGAATCATGGGCGCAAGCGCCGGACGTTCAATGCCTTCCATTCGACCTACAACAAGCAAACCTGCTGTCATCAGCGCTCCGGTATTGCCTGCCGAGATCATCGCGTCCGCTTCGCCCTCTTTCAGCATACGGCCTGCAACCACCATGGAGGCATCCTTCTTGCGACGTACTGCTTTTACGGGTTCATCATCCGAACCAATAACTTCGGAAGCATGCCGGACCGTAAGATTGGCAGGTCTCACACCTGACTGACTCAAAAGAGGCTCCAGCTTGGCTTCATCGCCGATCAGGACGATCTGTGTATCCGCCCATTCCGTGGCTGCGGCGATCGCACCTTCTACCGTTGATGCAGGTGCATTGTCGCCTCCCATGGCATCAATGACGATTTTCATTCCAAATGACCTCCTTCTCCGCTGTCTTCTCCACCTGAATGGTAGATTACAAAGTTGCCTTGAAACACCATTTCTTCACCTACATAAGTGAATACTTCCACTTTGGCTTTGCCCTTTTGACCCGGAATCGATCTCACATAAGCCTTTGCAATACATTTCTCTCCCAAATGAACCGAACGGACAAAGCGAATGTCTGCTGATGCAGTCAACGCGATCTCGTCATTAATAATGGCTACAGCCAAGGAGTTGGCCTGTGCAAAGACGTAGTGCCCACGTGCAATCCCTGTTCTGGAAAACACATGCTCTTCCTTAATCTCAAACAGGGAAATCCCGCTTTTGTCCAGCTGCAGATCCACAATATCACCGATAATCTCATGCAGGGGCAGCGAGCGCACCTGATCATACGAGAGCTCTGCCATCAGTTTCATCCGCTCCCGAAGTTCTGGTATTCCAAGTTCCAGTCTGTCAAGACGAATCGTCTGAATACTCACCTTCAATTGGCGCGTAAGTTCCTGATCCGTCACAAACGGGTTCTCTTCTATCATTTTGGTTAACTGCTGTTGCCTCTGTCTCTTCGGTACACGTTCGATGCCTGACACCCCCCGCTGTATCGTTTACGGAACCGTCCCATCCGGCCAGTTCAACCATTCTTTCGTGTTGCTTCTATAGATGCATCCCTGGTCACCAGGGTCGTTCTCAAACGGATTATGGTTCATCATATATGTAACGTCAAATTTTAGAACCTGGTACTAAACTATAGTATATCTCATCCCGTGTCAAAAAGAAAGGCTGGCTGAACAAAAACAATTCACCCCTGTGGAGCAAAGATTTCATGCTTGTTAACTCCCTCTACCTACACTATCTAATCGAAAAAAAGTAGCACCTCATCGAAATGAAGTGCTACTTAATGTCCAACTATTATTGAGAGATGATCTCTCTTGCTTTGTACGTTCCGCACACTTTGCACACGTGGTGACTAAGTTTAAGTTCGCCACATTGTTCACATTTCACCATGCCCGGTACAGCCAATTTAAAGTGAGTGCGACGTTTGTCGCGACGCGTCTTGGACGTTCTCCGTTGAGGTACTGCCATTATTCCCACCTCCTTATCAAAATCAACCTTTGCAGGTAGTTGTTACGTTCGATTTTCAATCATGCTCATTTAAAAAAATCCTTGAGCCCTGCAAGCCGCGGATCGATAACCTGGTTATCACAACCGCAGTCACCTTCGTTCAGCTCATGGCCACACTTGGGGCATAACCCTTTGCATGTATCGCTGCATAGCGGTATAAACGGAAGATCCAGCAGAAAAGCTTCCTCGGCATAACCTTTCAGATCAACGCTATCCCCATCCACATAGAGCGTATCGTCGTCTTCATGTAATTCCTCTGGCTGTTTTCCCTGCTTGAATTGCTCATGAAAATCAATATGAAAATGTTCATTGATCGGCTTAAGACAACGGGAGCACAACATGTCCACTCCTACGGTCAGCTTGCCATGAACATCCACAACGTCACCTTCTCTGAATTCTGCAGATAAATCCGCAGTCAGGGGGGTAACGGCTGTGATATCTTGTCGGTTAGAAACCAGTTCCTTGATATCCCACTGTTCGTTAAACTTCAGGGGGCCATCACTGGTAGCCACTTTGCGAAATGGCATTAACATTTCCATCACTCCAAACGAAACCAATTTCATAATTCATGTCAAACGTATCACGACAGTTATACAGGTCAAGCCTGCTTTTGTAAAGCAATAAATCCTGACTGTATGTATTCTGACGATTCATCGTTAAAAGTATTATGAAATTGACTTAACAAACAAAAATCATTATACCGATTTTTCAAGACGTTTGTCAACACTTTTAACTTTACACCCTATTTTAAAACTAATGGCTCAGAACCGTTTACTCCATCTGGTCTATTATAGACTCACTTCAAGATAAACTACAAGTCGTCATTTTAGTTGTAGTTTCTTGCAAACCGCGGTCACATTTCGTTAACGTTTAGTGTGATCTATGTCACACAGTCCCTCTCGGCACCTACCTATACTTGCTATAAACCGAAGCACAATCAACTCCATAACAATTTATTATTCAAATATCTCATATTATATCGGGAGGGAAAATGTATGTTAAGTGAACACACTATTAGAGTCATTAAATCTACAGTACCCGTACTTGAAGTTCACGGTGAAGCGATCACACGCCATTTTTACGAAACGATGTTCGCAGCTCATCCGGAACTACTGAATATTTTCAATCACGCAAATCAGAAACAGGGACGACAGCAAGCCGTCCTCGCCAATATGGTATACACCGCCGCCCTGCATATCGATAATCTGTCCTCCATCCTGCCTGCCGTCCGGCAAGTTGCCCATAAACATCGCAGTCTGGGTATCGTTCCCGAGCAATATGCGATTGTGGGCACCTATCTGTTACAAGCGATCAAAGATGTGCTTGGAGACGCGGCTACCGATGAGATTATTACGGCGTGGGGCGAAGCCTACAATGTCATTGCAGATGCCTTTATCGGGATCGAACAGGACATGTATGCGGAAGCAGAGAACCAGACAGGTGGCTGGGAAGGATTTCGTACCTTCAAGGTAGCCAAGAAAGTGCAGGAAAGTGAAGTCATCACATCCTTTTACCTCGTTCCAGCTGATGGTCAGCCTATCGCCAGTTATGAACCGGGACAATATATCAGTATCAAAATCAAACCGGAGACACAGTCATTTACCCAGATTCGTCAGTATAGCCTTTCAGATATACCGGGTAAACCCTACTATCGCATTTCCGTTAAACGTGAGCTGGGTGGATTAGAACGTCCTGATGGAGTCATATCCACGTATCTCCACGATCATATTGAAGAAGGTAGTCTGGTGGAGCTATCCGCTCCTGCTGGTGACTTCACGCTGGATAGAGACGATAAACGTCCTGTTGTTCTCTTGAGCGGTGGCGTTGGTCTAACCCCCATAATCAGCATGTTAAATACATTTGTTAACTTGGACGAAAACCGCAAAATCACATTTTTGCATGCAAGTCCGAATGGTCAATTTCACGCGTTCCGTGATCATGTGAACAGTCTGGCCGTACGGTATCAAAGCGTTAAAGCTTATTATTGTTACACTCAACCCGCTGCTTCTGATCGTGAAAATGAGTTTTTTCATAAGGAAGGTTATATGGATGCAGTCTGGCTTCACCAAGTGATTGATGAACTGGATGCCACCTATTATCTGTGCGGACCCGTTTCGTTCATGCGTTCAGTGTATACGGAGCTGCAGGCGCTTGGTGTTCCAGCAGACCACATTCATTATGAATTTTTTGGGCCGAAAGCAAGTCTTATTCCCGCGCCGGAAAATGTCTAATTGTCCTGAGATTGTGAAGATGTGATTGGCACAGTCTGACATCCATTGATGTCGGATTTGTGCTTTTTCTTGTCTGAATGGGTGCATGATTTGATCTAATACATGACATCCCCTATGATGGAATGGATGTTATACATACTCGGTTATCCAATCGAAAGGAGTACGTCTAATCATGAGAGCCGTAGGCGTCATTGTTGAATATAACCCCTTGCACAATGGGCATGTCTATCATTTGCAGGAAGCTCGGCGGCTAAGCGGCGCAGACGCCGTTGTTGCGGTCATGAGCGGCCCTTTCCTCCAGCGTGGCGAACCCGCCATCGTGGGTAAAAGGGCGCGCACCGAGATGGCGCTGCACGCAGGCGCCGATCTGGTAATTGAACTGCCGGTGGCTTATGCTGTTCAGCCGGCGGAGTGGTTTGCCTTCGGTGCGGTGTCCTTGCTGGACCGCACCGGCGTTGTGGACTCGCTCTGCTTTGGCAGCGAGTCCGGCGACCTGGACAGCCTGCAGCGCATTGCGCGCGTGCTGGCTGTGGAGCCCGCAGGGATGCGCGAGGACATCGCGCGCCGCCTGCGGGAAGGCGCCGAGCTACCCCGCCGCGTACGCAGGCGCGGCGGCGGCACTGGCGCCCGGCGGCGTCGATGCTCACGACGCCGCTGCACTGCTGGAGCAGCCCAACAATTCGCTTGGGCTGCACTACCTGATCGCGCTGCAACGACTTGGCAGCGCGATCCAGCCCTTTACGGCGGCGCGTACCGGTGCCGCGTATCATGAGGCGACGCCCGGCCCGGGGGCGATCGCCAGTGCCACAGCCGTCCGCCGCCTGCTGATGGCGGACGGGCCTGCCGCCGCCGCGCCATACGTGCCGGCGGCCACTCTTGCCATTCTGCATCGCGAATGGCAGGAAAACCGCGCTCCCATGCACTGGGAGCGCTTTGCACAGCCGCTGTTTCACCTCGCGGCCACACGCCGTGCCTCCGAGCTGGAACGCATCGCCGAAGTCACGGAAGGCCTGGAGCACCGGCTGATCCGTACACTCGCTCAGCTCCCGGAGCCTTCAGTCGAAGCACTCCTGAATGCACTGAAGACCAAACGATACACACGCACAAAGCTCCAGCGTATGCTCGCCCACCTGCTCCTGAACCACACCAAAGCCGAGTGTTCACCAGAGCAATTGGCTGCCGGACCCGGATATCTCCGAGTCCTCGGATTCAATACTCAAGGGCAGAGCCTGCTTAAACAAATGAAGAAGACTGCGTTGCTGCCTGTAGTGCTGAAACCTTCGACGTTCACGCACCATCAACTGGAACTGGACATCCAGGCTCAGGTCGCGTATGGGCTAGCTTGCGAGCATAAGGACACACGCAGGATGTTCAGTGACTACTATGAGTCACCTGTGAGAGTGTAATCCGCTTTTGACCATAAGTTTTAATCCTTTTCATTCCATCATCAAACAGATCATTCATGTCGACTACTGAAAACTAAACTATACAACTAGAAAACCCCCTTGCTGCGCGCCGCTCAGGCACATCGCAACAAGGGGATTCTCCCATTTAACCTTTTGAATCTGCTAATACTCTCATTTCTTATGATCACACTTCATTCCCTGTAATCCATTCAGTCCGATTTCGTCCGAACTTTACCCATTCGTTTCAAATGGACTCTATCTATTCACGCCCGAACATAATCCTAGGATTTCACGGATAAGGTTTTCAGATACGCCAGCGCATCATCCACTGTGCTCACAGGCACAAGTTTCATTTTGGTGCCGATCTGTTCAGCCTTGGCTGCTGCTTCCTTATAGTTATCCTTCGGCACAAAGAAGATCTCCGCTTCTTTCCGGTCAGCGGCTACAATCTTGTGCACTACACCACCAATGGCACCCACCACACCGTCCTTGGTAATGGTACCTGTACCCGCAATTCGATGCCCCTTGGTCAGATCTCCAGGTGTTAACTGGTTATAGATCTCCAACGTAAACATCAAGCCGGCAGACGGACCACCAACCTGAGTATCTGTAAAGGAAATCTGTTTGTCCGGATCTTCAGGTTTCACCTTCTGAACCGCACCAATCATTACGCCGAGTCCCGGGCGGGTTTCTCCCGTTTTATTGTCTTTTACCTGAATCAGTTTCACGTCCCGGCTAATGGTCTCTCCGCCACGTTCCAGTTGCATTTCGACGGTATCTCCAACCTTTTTATCTTTTAACTGGGCAGAAAGCACCGTATTATCCGGCGTAGCTGTTCCGTTCACGCCCAGAATAATATCGCCCGGAGCAATGTCTCCATCGGGTTTTGGATCTTCGGACAGTCCAAATACAAAGATATGTTCAGGTACAATAGAGTAAGCCACACCAGCCTGTTCATATGCAGCCTCCATTGCAGAGGATTGTGAGTCACTCATGAACCACACCTGTTCGGCAGAGTATTCCGCTTCGCTTTTGCCGCGCAGTCGGTCCTCCTTTTTATCCACTTGAGCATTTTGATTGAACAGAGAGGTTCCTAGCAAAAACACATTGGCATATGTTGCCGACACGGTCGTCATCATGAACACACCGCGTTCTTCCTGGTCCCCACCTTTAACCGTTACCATTGGTTTTACTTCATCTGCACTGCCAGGCATATATATGATATACGGCGTTGGCATGTACACGGCAACATAGACGACCAGAGCCACCACGATCACAAAGATCGAAGCTCTGAATCCGCCAGATTTCCGAATCCGATTCATCGCATGAGCCTCCGTTCTTTGTATCTCTATATAAGCTAAACTTTACACTAATCAGCGATCGTAATTCCACCTTGTGAATACTGCCATTCTCCGGTAGATACTCGCTCTGTGTAATGCAGATATTCAGCTCATCTTGTTTCATCATTTTTTTTCAAGTCTAACACTCTGGTCCCTGTGCATACAATGGTACAGGCCGGATAGGCCGCTGTATACAATAGCCTGTCCGGTCAAGGCCGAACCGCCCTTTGGGCGTCATTCGGCCGTCCATAACGATTCAGATGCCGAAGCAGCGTTATCTGATATGAGGTGAAACGATGACATTACAGAGCGAGGTTAGAGATTCTGGCCCATTACGAACGATAATCCTAAGTACCGGCGCTTTAATGTTGGTCATTGCGGTAGTTGCCTCACCCAAAGAAGCGTTTGACGCCTCTATTCAAGGTCTGGATATATGGTGGAAAATCATCTTCCCTGCCATGCTCCCATTCCTCATGTTATCCCAAATGCTTACTGCGTTTGGCTTCACCCATGCGATCGGCGCCTTGCTCGGACCGTTAATGCAACGATGGTTCAGACTTCCGGGCAACGCAGGTCTGGCGATTGCCGTTGGCATGTGCGGCGGATTCCCCGCAGGAGCAGATGCGGTGTCCCGTTTATTTCAGGATAGACAAATTACCGCCAAGCAGGCGGTTGTCCTTGCGGCGGCGTCTCATTTTGCCAATCCGATGATGATCATACTGGTCGTTGGTGCTGCGTTTCTTCACCAGCCAGCGGCCGGATATTTTCTACTCGTGGTCCACTGGATCAGCGGCTGGATCGCTGCCATTCTTGCCACGCGTCTCCTGCCTGCACCGGGTAACCAAACAAACCGGGCTGGCTTGACAGCTGCGCAAGCAGATAACAGCTCTCTTGATTCTCAGCCTGCAAGTCCTGCAAATTCCATAAGTCGCTCATCTGCACCCCACCACTCTATATACAAACGACGCCGTATATGGTCTGAACTGATGATTGCAGCCAGGGAAGCCCATAGTCGTGATGGAAGAGGATTTGGCAAACTGCTCGGTGACACCGTATCACAAGCTGTGCAGACCTTGATGATGACTGGAGGATACATGATCGGTTTTGCCGTGTTTATCCGGTTGGTCTCCCTGTATCTGACTCCCGGGTCCTCTGCTGCGCTGTGGCCAGCCTTCTTTGAGCTTCACCTGGGCACCTATCATTTGAGTCAGACTTCACTTACACCCGCGCTGCTCATGTCTCTACTTGCAGCCGTTCTGGGATGGGGTGGTTTATGCTCCCACCTGCAAGTCTCTGCCGTCCTGAAAACAACGGGTCCAAGCAGCAAATCGATGCTGTACTTTGCTGGAGTTCGTCTGACTCATGGATTAATCGCCTTTTTCATCAGTCTGTTCCTGTGGATGCCATTCAGCCGTTACAGCACAGAGGTCTGGACCACATTACAGACGAATGCAGAGCAGGACCTCTCGATACCATTCGGTTGGCTATTCATACATAGTCCAGGTAACACATACACGATCAACACCATTTGGAGCGTCTTCCCTGCTGCATGCATGGGTCTTGCGTTACTTCTTGCAGTCATGATTAGTCTATCAGGTATTACCTTCTGGTTTAACCGCCGGTTTTCTCGCTGATTTTCTGACGGAGCGCTGCTTCCACCTCAGGTGATACAAGATCTGTAACATCTCCATGATAATGAGCGATTTCTTTGACGATGCTGGAACTTAAATAGGAATATTTCGGATTGGTCATCATAAATATCGTTTCCGCATCCGGATTCAACTTGCTGTTGGTCGATGCCAACTGCAACTCGTATTCAAAATCAGTTACCGAGCGTATACCACGAACGATGACCTGCGCTTCCTTTTGCCGGACATAATTGGCTGTCAGATCGCGGAAACTGTCCACCTCCACATTGGGTAGATGGCGGGTTACTTCCGTGATCAGTTCTTTGCGTTCCTCCACCGTAAACAGCGGATTTTTGCTCATATTGTTCAACACAGCCACAATGACGCGATCAAATTGCTTCGACGCTCTGGCGATAATATCTAGATGCCCCATCGTTACGGGATCAAAACTTCCAGGATATACGGCGATCCGTTCCTGTCGATGTATCATTTCAGTCATGAGGAGCCTCCTCTTTCGGTGTAATGGATTCCCCATCTTCCAATGCTTCAGGCGCATAATAATAGATGGATACTGCCGTCTCCCCATACAAAGCCTTGCGCGTTTGTTCAAACGGGCCGAATTGCTCAGGGTAATCATGTTTGGATTCATATTCAAGCACAATGGTTGCTTCCGGTTCCAGAAGTTCCAGTTCGTGCATGGTCAGCATCAACTCGTGTCCGTTCTTCATGCGATATGGCGGGTCGAGAAATACCAGATCGAACGTTGTGCCTCGCTTGGCGAGTGCCTTCAATGCACGACCTGCATCATTACGGTATACCGCCGCCTGGTCTTCAAGCTTGGTCGCCTTCAGGTTCATGCGGATGACTTCAATACTTTTTGATTCCAAATCAACAAAAACAGCCTTGTCTATGCCGCGGCTCAGCGCCTCAATACCGAGACCCCCACTGCCTGCAAACAGATCCAATGCTGTGCCGCCCTCGAAATAAGGACCAACCATGCTAAATAACGCTTCCTTCACCTTGTCGGTGGTCGGTCGCGTACCCGTGCCAGGAACAGCCTTCAGCGGCCTGCCTTTCGCACTCCCAGATACCACTCTCACTGACGAGTCACCTTTTCTCTATGTAAGTTTATTGATAAGGCTATCGTACCACATTCGGGTTCCGTTTGAAAAATGCGCGATCTTCATTCCCCTTGGAAAATTGTTGCCGAATTGCTGACGCATATGTATAAAAAGGAAACAATCGGGCGATTCTATAATTATCGACATCACAAGTGTCGTAGACAACCGCGGAGAAGACTTACGTTTCCCCATAAGCTCTTCGTCCGGTTTCTCCTCTCCCATGAAAAAGAAGCTCTCGAAAGAGGGCTTCTTTTTGTTGTTTTTATTTTAATTTGTTATGTTAGTTAACCTTTTCTTCAAATTCACTTATTTCAGCTTCCTCTTCGGTCTGCAACCATCCGATCTCCCTTAGCCACATGCCCATATCTGCGATAAATTCATTTGTGTTTAGATGTTCAATCTTATACTTCTGTATTTTTTCGCTCAAAAAAGCATAGAACTCATGGCTTAACACATACCGTTGCTTGCTCTTACTTAATGTCTTATAACGATCTTCGCTGACCACCAGATCAAAATAGATGACATTATCCTTCTTCACATGCCTGGCCGTTGATCTCCTATCGTATTCTTCAGGAAGGCACCTGAAAACAAAGAAGAGTTCTATATCAATGACTTGATATTTGCTTTCTGCTTTATCAAATACAGACTGTAACTCATCCGCAAGATTGGCAACTTGCGTTAATCCTGACGTGTCCGTTGATTTGCCCAAGATCATGATTAAGCTCCCCTTCGCTCATAATTCATTCTTCTTGTGCATTAGCTAACTTAGCAAGCTATACTAATTCATCTCTCTTTGTTTCCGATTGGACCGCCGCAAATTGATCAATGGAATGATAAGTACTACAACCGGCAAGAGAAGATTCATGGAACTTGTCTTAATCATCATAAAGGTTAGAAACAGCACCGCAAGCCAGGTCATAATCTCCATCATTTCATATCTGGTTAACGTAAGCTTGAATGCTTTTTTCGAAATAAAGCGAACCAAGAAATAAGCGATTAAACCATAGAACAAGATCATGCCCAAGATGGCAACAAGAATTATTAGGTACATATCCATCATAAAAATCACCACACCTCTAAGTCATCACCTTAATTTTGCCTTACTTCTCTTCTACTACAATCGTTGCATTGTAGATCACAACACGTTTCCCATTCAGATCGAATAATACTTTATTGCCGTATTCTGTATCTTCCACGTCAATTTTGCCATCATAGGTCTGAATCAATTCACCATTATTGCTGTATACTTTAACGACTCTCTCCAGACCGCCCGAGTTGTTGGACCTCATCGTTTTGAGTGCACGTTCACCCGAAGCCGTATTGAAATACCATATTAAACATCCAACAATGATGCCCAGAAAGACCAACACCGTCACCCATATACCTGTCTTTGCTTTTCTACTCATCTTGAACCCCCTCTTATGTTTCTTGTCTTGTACATTACGAGATCGGAACGAGAACGGTTTCATACGCCTCTCAAGCTGCACATTGACATAACAAAACAGAGGCCTCCGACGAGCGAAGACCTCTGTTCTTATTTAATACATTATTTTTCTGTACGATTCTGGTGCTTACAGTGCACGAATGACGAATTCAAATGTCAGTTCGCCGTCCGAAGGGATCAGGTATTCCGGATGAACCGGAGCACCCCAGCTATCATCACCGCCGACACCCATTTGTTTACCCGCAACAGTCACGACCGTATAGTGCACAGGTGGCAATTCATACGCATGTTGTGCGTTCTCCAGCTCAAATGCCGTATATGGTGAAACATTCAGTTCAACCGGTGTACCAGATGCCTCAATTTTGAAGCCACGTCCCGCGTTGTCTGTCAGTTTGGCCCAACGTACGCCGGTACGGTTGCCCGACTCCTGTGGTACCAGATATGGAGCTACAGTATCAGCTACCTTGCTGCCATGGATGCATAGACGTGCGCCGAATGCGCGGTCTGCATAGTTTTCTTCGGGTCCCATCGCGAGCCATTCCACGTTTTCGAAGTCAGGTGATGTTCTGAAGGACAATGCATGAATCGGCAGGTTCGGCAATCCAGCTGTACCTTTATACGTATTATGCACACGTACACTTCCATCTGCATGAACGGTATACACCACTTTCACTTGTACATCATCCGAAATGTTAAGCTTGTACGTGAACTCGATCCGGTATTGATCCGGTTTCTGTTCCGCTTTCCACTCCACAGAACGTGGCATCAGGCTCGCTGCATACCAGGCACCCAGTTCGAAGCCCATGGCCATACCTTTGTCATTATCCGTCATTGCACGCCAGAAGAGCGGTGCAGGTGGTACAGCAATCGTCTCACGACCGGACAATTTCAGGGAAACCAGTGTCCCGAATTGTTTGGAGAACAGCGCGTGCGTCTTGCCAGCACGAACACCGATGTTAACGTCACCTTCAACCACCTGTACATCACTTACAAGGTTCAAGTCCGTCTGTGCTGCATCATTTACCTGATCCTGTGTGAAAATAAACTGTCCAAATGCCACTTCTTCGCCTTTGTCAGCCCACAGTGTAGCTTCTTTTAACACAAAAGCAGTGTTCACAGCGTACTCGCCGCCCACCAGGGATTCTGTACCCAGCGGAAGCTTAACTACTGTCTCGCTTTGCGCATCCACGTTCACTTCCAATGTTCCACGCAACACTTCATGTCCCTCACGCTCCAGGCTGTATACGAGTTCCAATGCAGATGTATCTGCGAACAGGTTGCCGTTCACGATCTTAACGCCTTCACGATCCGGGACCAGCTTAATGTTCTGATACAGGAATTTGACCTCCTGCATTTTCGCAGTTACTTTACGATCAGCATGAACGATACCGTTGCCACAGAACGAATAGTCTGATGGACGATCACCGAAATCTCCGCCATAGGCGAGGAACTCTTTGCCATAACGATCTTTTTTATAAATGGATTGGTCGATGTAATCCCAGATGAATCCACCTTGATACATCGGGTATTTGTCTTCCAATTCCGTATATTTGTGCATGCCACCAATAGAGTTACCCATGGCGTGCATGTACTCACAGCTGATATAAGGTTTGATCGGGTTGGCATTCAGGAATTCTTCAATGTCCGCCGGTTTGGCATACATGCGGCTCTCCATATCACTTGTCTCATCGAAACGGCGATCATGGAATACACCTTCGTAATGTACCAGACGGGTTGGATCAGCTGATTTGAAGTATTGGGAGACTTTATAGATGACTTCACCGCCATGGGATTCATTACCACAAGACCAGATCAGAATGGACGGATGGTTTTTGTCACGCTCCACCATCGATACAGCGCGATCCATAACGATATCATGCCATTCCGGTTTGTCACCTGGAATAACCCAAGAAGGCTCAACGGCGCCAAGCTTCTGCCAAGATCCGTGTGTCTCCAGATTCATCTCGTCAATAACATAGAGTCCATATTCATCACATAGCTCATACCACAGACTTTGGTTAGGATAGTGTGACGTACGTACGGCATTCATATTGTTTTGCTTGATGGTACGAACATCCCACAGCATGTCTTCCTTCGTAACCGCACGTCCACGACGCGGGTTGAACTCATGACGATTCACACCTTTGAATACAATACGTTTACCATTAATGTGCATGACTTTGTCAATCATTTCAAATGTACGGAAACCAACGGCTTGAGGAACAACCTCAACCAGTGTACCCGCAGCATCATATACACGAATATAGAGGCGATACAAGTATGGAATCTCTGCGCTCCACAGGTTCACTGTACCAATGTCTTCACGAAGACTTACTTGACCATCGTTAACCTTGGATTCAAACGTTTTTACAGTATTGCCTTCACGATCACGAAGTTCAGCCTCTACACGTGCTCCAGCAACCGCTTTTCCTTCCAGTTTCAAATCGAGTTGCAATGTACCGTTCGTATAGGACTTGTCCAGATCTGTGCGAACATGAACATCACGTACGTGTGCAGCAGGGACCGTATACAGATACACATCTCTGAAAATACCGGAGAAACGCCAGAAATCCTGGTCTTCCAGCCAGCTGCCTGTGCTGCGTTGATACACTTCGACCGCCAGTTTGTTCTCACCATCCTGAAGGAATGGCGTCAGGTCAAAGTCAGACGGCGTAAAGCTGTCCTCCCCGTATCCTACGAATTGTCCGTTAAGCCATACATAGAATGCAGACTCTACACCTTGGAAAGAAATATAAACCGGATTTGACTCCCAACCTGTTGGCAGGTGGAACGTACGAATATAACTTCCAACAGGGTTTTTATCCTGTGGCAATGCCGGTGGACGAATTTCATTCAGGCCATCCCAAGGGTATTGTGTGTTTACGTATTGAATCTGTCCGTATCCCTGTAACTGGATATGTCCCGGAACTTCAATGTCATCCCAGCCCTCACTGGGAAAATCGGATGTATAGAAAAACTCAGGACGGCTGTCTGGACGAATCGCATAGTTGAATTTCCACGTTCCATTCAGATCATAACGCATGGACATGGCGCCTGAACCCACTGCCTCGTCCATTGTTTGGTAATAACGGTGATCGGAATAGGCATGAAGACGGTTCACCTCAAATACACTTACGTCTCCCAACCAGTTGATATCTGCCTTTGTTGCTTTCATCGGCTCTCTCTCCCTTTAAAACGGTATAGTTTGGCTTATAGGTTAATGTGAATTTCCATTTGCATTCATACAAAATACAAAAAAGACAGAGGTACGCCTGACAGGCGTCCTCTTCTCTTTCCTGCACTCGTCCGATACGGACGCATTATGCGGTTATGCTTATTTCACGGAACCTACCATACCTGCAACAAAATGTTTCTGCATGATGAAGAATACGATTGCTGTAGGTAGTGTTGCAATAACGATCGCTGTCATGATTACTCCGTAATCCGGAGCATAACCAGCACCAAGATTTGAGATCAATAGCGGAATCGTTTGTTGGTCAGGCGTTTGCAATACAATGAGTGGCCACAGATAGTTGTTCCAGCTACTCATGAATGTAATAATTGCTGCCGCTGCATAAGTTGTTTTCATTGTTGGCATATAGATCTTCAGGAAGATCCCGAGTTCACTCAAACCATCAATACGTCCAGCTTCCAGCAAATCTTTCGGGAACATTTTGGTGTTCTGACGGAAGAAGAAGATCAGGAACGCTGTTGCAATGGTTGGCAGGATAACTGCTGCCATTGTATTAATACCGATCACTGGTGCAACACCGGAGATTGTTGCGAACATGCGGTACAGGGGTACCATGATTGCTGCAAACGGGATCATCATGGATAACAACAGGATATTAAACACGATATCACGGGACTTCGTACGGAATACCTCGAATCCATAACCTGCCATGGAACCAATCAATAGCGCCAGAGCAGTCGAGACGATCGAGATAATAGCCGAGTTCCCTAGAGCCTGCACGAGATTTGTCGAATCAAGCAGTTTATTGAAGTTATCAATGAAAGCCGAACCCGGTAACAATCTGCCTTTGGTTACATCAACAGACGCATTCGTTGAACTGACCAACATCCAGAAGAATGGAAAAATGGATACAAAAGCGACGATGGACAGGAACACATAAGTGAAAATTCGTTTTGCTTTAAATTTAGCCATTTTTATTATCACCTGCCACTTTAAACTGGATAATGGACAATACAATGATCAAAATTACGATGGAATATGAAACCGTTGCTGCATATCCAAAGTCCGGTGAATATTTGAACGAAAGGTTGTAGATATACTGTGAGATCGACATGGTGGCATTACCTGGACCACCCTTCGTAATATTCATAATCTCATCGAAGATTTGCAAAGTACCAATCGTTGATGTGATCGATGTGAAGAGGATAATGGGTTTGAGCAAAGGAACTGTAATTTTGAAAAATTGGGTGAATGCATTGGCTCCGTCTATTTTGGCTGCTTCATAGATCGATTGATCGATGTTCTGCAGAGATGACAGATAGAAAATCATGTTATATCCGGTCCAACGCCAAGTAACGGCGATTATGATCGTAATTTTAGCCCAGAACGGGTC
Source organism: Paenibacillus sp. CB74 (assembly GCF_055687625.1). Lineage (NCBI taxonomy): Bacteria > Bacillati > Bacillota > Bacilli > Caryophanales > Paenibacillaceae > Paenibacillus > Paenibacillus sp. CB74. Next base: position 2,889,309 of record NZ_CM146009.1, read on the forward strand.
TGTGATCCATTGAATTGGATCACCAATAATGTGCAAGCCCATCAAGAATTGATTGACCATTCCATCCGGTGCAAACAAATATTTGAATACAACAGAATAGGCTACCAATGAAGTTACACAAGGCAAGAAAATGGCTGTGCGGAAGAAACTCCGGAAGCGCAGTGTGCTGTCATTCAGCAATACGGAAATAAACAAACCGAGAATAATCATTACTGGCACTTGAATGATCAAGTAGATGAATGTGTTCGATAATGCTGTGCGGAACGTGGTATCAACTAACAATCTTTTGTAGTTCGCAAGGCCCGAAAATTCAAGATTGGCCCCTTTGCCAGACTTGAATGATAAGAGCAGCGCTTGAATCATCGGATAAAAGTAAAATGCTACAATTCCGATAACAGCCAGCAAAACAAAAGCCCATCCAGTCAAATTACTTTTCTTTTGGAGACTGTCTCCTGTATTTATGGCTTTCACAGTATGGCTCCTCTCTCTCTCCACGGAACATGGATAGAACCCACAGAGCCTCTCGCCTTATCCGGTTCGACTTGCGCCAGACAAGGGAGACGGCTCCGAGTTACCTTGGGTTCTATAAGTTACCTTGGGTATCCTAGTTTAATTGTGCTTCAGCTTGTTTTTGTGCTTCAGCCAAAACTTCATCAATTGATTTACCATTCAGGTACGCTTGCATTTCAACAACCAGAATGTCTTCAATTGCATATGTGTTGCTACCATAGTTTACATTTGGAATTTCTTTGGTCCAATTTGCGAAATCACTGAAGATTTTTTGACCGCTGAAGAACTCATCTGGCTTGTTGTACGCATCACCATCAGTAGCTGGTTTGTAGGTACCGATCGCACCAATGTTTGTCAACAAGTCTTGGTACAATTGTTTGTCAGAACCAAATGTTTTAGCCATGAAGTCAGCTGCTTGATCTGCACCAGGTACATTGTTCATAACATACCATGAGCTACCGCCCAAGTTGGATGCATGTACAGAGTTAGATTGACCAGCCATTTTCGGCATTGGAGCTACAGCCCATTTACCGGATTGGGATGCTTCTTGACGTACAGATGGTGAGAACCAGTTACCTGTAGGAATTGTTGCTACGCTACCATTATTGGCGTTGGCAACGAATTGACTCCAGTCAGAGTGCAATTTAACAATGTTGGCATCCATCATTTTTTTGTACGTTTCGAAAGCTTCTTTCAATGCAGGGTTACTGCTGATGTCAGGTGTCTTGCCATCTTCTGCAGTGTACCATTTGCCTGCTGTTTGGATCATCATGCGAATGATACCAAGATCATTCGGGTCAAGAGACAGCAACTCTTTACCTGTTTTTGCTTTTACATCTTTACCGATTTGGATGTAATCATCCCAAGTGATGTCTTGCAGGTCAGCAGACTTGTAGCCCGCTTGTTCCAACAAATCCGTTCTGTAGTACAAACCTGCTACGCCGGAGTCAAATGGAACTCCATATTGTTTGCCCTCATAAGAAGTTGGTCCAATTTTGTAATCTGCAAAATCGGAAGCTTTAATTGTAGAAGACAAATCTTTAAATGCATCCGGATACGCACTCAGGAAGCTTTGTGCACGATAGTCTTCAATCAATACAATGTTTGGAAGACCGCTGCTTGTTCCAGAGTTCAATCCTGTGTTCAGCTTCTGGATAATCGCATCTTGAGCATTCTCAATGATGTTGATCTTCAAATCAGGATTTTCTTTTTGATAAATTTCTTTTGCTTGTTCAAGAGCAGCGACATTAAATGCTTTGTCCCAAGCCCAGATCGTAATTTCGTTTGTTTTTTCATCTCCACCACTGGCAGAATTACCTCCACCACCGGATGAACATGCGGACAACAGCAGTACTGTAACGAGCATCAATACCCACATTTTTTTCAAAACGTTCAACTCCCCTTCGACCTCTTTGTGTGTAATTTGTTTGCGTTTTCTGAAAGCGGTTGCTTTCGATGTATTCATCTTATCATTCCCATATCTCCATTCGTTAGTAATAATTTTGTGCGGATTTGTCATCTTATTGCCACAATGAAAACCTTTACAGAAACCGTTTGCATTAAATTTGGTTTTTTGTAATTTCTTTTGATTTTGTATTATCTTGATCTTGAAATCGTACAAATATGTGTTTTCATTGCAACTCTGACACACCAAAATCCCCCGTTTCTGCAAAAATACAGCCACGAGGGATCATGATTTTAATCGTATTCAATTGAAACAGGCTAGAATTCAACCCGTGATTAAAGGCAGTGTAACGGTGACTCTCGTCCCTTCCCCGACTTTACTCATAATGGTAACACCATAAGGCGAACCATATAATAACTCAATACGGTCATGTACATTGCGAATACCGATTCCGCTGAAAAGTTGACGATTATTTTTCGGATTGGGCAACGTTTCTCCCATGACAAATCCTTCAATACCATCGCCATTATCCATAATTTCACAGATAAGTGATTCTCCTGCTCTGGACACCATGACATGAATCGTACCCGTGTCTTTCTTGATAAATCCATGGAAAAATGCGTTCTCGATAAACGGCTGGATCACCAGTTTGGGTATATGATAGTGTGTACAATCCGGAGCAACGTAAAAAGCTGCTTTAATTCGGCCACCGTATCTGACGTGATTAATGAAGACATAATTTTTCAAATTCTCAACTTCTTGCTCCACTGTAACCGTCTGACTCACATCACTGATCGTATTTTGCAGCAATCCAATCAAGGCATTAATGGTATCCGCAGCCCTGTCCTTGTTGCCTTGTTGCACCAGCACTTTGACAGATGCAAGTGTATTGTACAAGAAATGAGGATTAATCTGACTCTGTAATGCCGCAAGCTCTGCGTTTCGTTGTTCATGCTGTGTCTGTACTAATTGATCCACATAATCATGCAATTCATCAAGCATGTAGTTGTACGCATGGCCCAGTTGCCGACTCTCGTAACTGCCACTAACCGGTATGTAGTTATCCAGATCACTTTTCGTGATATTAGACATCTGCTTCACCAGTCTGCGCAGAGATTTGGTGATTTGGCTGGTAATCAGAAACACCAGAACAAGCGCACCGATAACGATCGCTGTACAGATCAACGCAACCGTCTTCATGTCAATGAGCTGCCCCATCGCCATATCTTTATCCACCACATTAATCAGGTAAAACCGATAAAAGGGTAAATACTCGGATAGAACAATGCTCTCCTGCCCCATGACACGAGCATTAATACTTTTCGAAGCGTCCCCACTCAAATCCTTAGCATATGTGAGTAGCTCCGGCTGAATTGTTCCGATCCAGTCCATACGGTTTGAAGATATGATTTCGCCCTTTTCGTTCATAATGACCACATCATTACCCCGACTCGTGAAACTGGAATAGAACTGTTGGAACTCCACTTCTCTCATCGTGACATAAAGTGTCCCGTATATATGACTTCTTGTTCGATCCGTCAATGCCTTTGTTGCAGAAATCATCTGCAGTTCGCCTTCACTGGTATCACCACGGTAATAGTCAAAGATTAGCCGACTCGGCGACTCGAGCGCTTCTTTAGTAATAGGCTCCTGCTTCAATTCATCTCCTGTCTTCTTAATGTAAGCCGGATTGGTGGAAAAACTTCGTCCGTTCACACCCACAATGGTAATCCCCACTTCATATGACTCGATAATGGTTTGAACCCGGTTCATGGTTTCACGCATATTATAGAAAGATTTGGCCGTTGAGACTGAGTCTGCATCCCCCTCAGACAGAAATCCCCGAATGGCACCACTTTGAGTTACATTATTGGTAACCGCAGCAATCGATTCATTAAAAGACTCAAAATTGGTCTTGATCTGATTAAGCACTTTGGAGTTTGTGATACTGAACGTCTCGGTAAACAGATTGGTAGACATATGAATGGTCGTCCATAAGATGAGTACAGAGACGAGAACAATACTGATGACCATAACCAGAAACAACTTGGGAAATAAACCGAGACGAGATAATCTGTTCATCCATTTCTTCATGATCTTATCCTTCTGACTTTATGCCCAGAATTTGCGCCGGTATCGGCTTGGTGATAGTCCGGTGAATTTTTTGAACACTTTGCAAAAATAACTATGATCGGAATAGCCTACCATACTGCTAATTTCAGAGATCGTTACATCATCGGATCGCAGCAGTTCCTCGGCTTTTTCAATCCGAATTTTATTCAGATATTCATTAAATCCTTCTTTTTTGTGAGATGAGAAATAACTGGATAAATACGATGGATTGAAATGAAAGTGCTTGGCTACTTCAGCAAGTCCGAGTGGCTGGTCAAAATGCTCATGCATATAATCCAGCAGCATCTTCATATTCGGGTCACTTCGTTTTCCACCTGCACCGGCGGTGCACTCCTGAACTTCCGTCATAAACTGATCAAGTACAATCATGACTTCGTCCAGACTCGAAGCCCCGTCCACATTTTTGAAATACGTATATTTGCTCTCTTCCAGCCCGGAAGACTGAACATCCATATCCGCGAGGGTAATGGTCACATTGAAGATCAAGTTACCGAGAAATGATTTGATCTCAAACACATCGGCAATATAATCCCGTCCAAGGGTTGTCGCATGTTCCTGTAAATACTCTCTTGCCGTTTCGACCCGGTTACGCTTCACATGCTGTAAGAACATATTCACATTAAACTGATAACCAGCGGGATGCAGTGGAGGCAGTTCACCATACACCAAAATGGGTCGATCCTTATAATAGAAGCGATATTCCATCAGTTTAATCAGGCGTTCGCGATAGACAACACCCATCTGTTCAAATGAAGTAAAGCTTTCACTAAGTACCCAACCAGGACCGCCTTCTCCTGTAGCTTTTTCACTCGCCAACTGTCTAATCCGTTCAACCAACCAGCCATCTCTCGCGGGATCGACATTAAGAAGCATCACAGGTAATGTACCCTCTGCAGGAACCATAGCACATTCCACTTCAGGCAGATCACTGCGGAGCCTGGATTCCATCTGTTCCTGATCCGGCTTCAGTCGATTCCCTCCAGCATCCATCGGTTCATACACAAGTAAACGAAAGGATTTGTGGGGAAAGGTATCTCGTATCATCGCCATTTCACTATCTTCATCCAATGTAAATCCGGATAACATCTTCTCCATCAGCTGTCCAAGTCTCCAGCCATCGTGCGACGGCTCAAACTGCAGCTCCGGAATTTTACCCGCTGTGCGTTGAAGAACCTGCAATAATTCATTCGTGTCCAGCTTCGGTTTCAGTATATAATCTGCTGCTCCGTGCTGAAGCGTAGATCGTACATATTCGAACTCACTGAAACTGCTAAGTACAATAACTTCAATCTGCGGATTATTGGCTTTTAGTGTACGGACAAACGTTTCACCATCCATGACAGGCATGACAATGTCGGTAATCACAATATCCGGTTTTAACAGGCTCACCTGCTGTAATCCTTCTTCACCGTTGGAAGCTTCACCCACAATGATAAATCCTTCTGCTTCCCAGTTCATATGATGCTTTATGCCCTGCCTTACCAGAAACTCATCGTCAACAATCAGCACCTTGCACAACCGGTTCATGATCGCGACCCCCTTGTCTAATCTTTCCTCTATATCTGTACAGGCTATACCAACTTATTATATATCGGTTATAAACACTTTCCAGTGTTAGCGGTTACATTAAAATTAAATTGATTGTACATCTTTTTATATCCTAAAACGATCGTATATTCAATGGTAACTATCTATAGTTTACACTATATTTCGACAAAATAAGAAGTCCTGAATCGCCTTTCGATCATTTGGCGAATCAGGACCCCTATTTTCAATCTTTTATTATGTTAATTCTATCCCTTATGGTTCAATTCCCCACTGGAGACTTCCCGCGATATAACCCGTGACTTTGGACCACTCCGTATAGGCGGTCTGACTGCCTGCAAAAGAATAATCATCCGTTTGCGTATAGTTAGTCCAATTGCTCTTGGAGATGCGAGTATGGATTTCCGTGCTTTGTCCTGCATTTAATATTCCAGCCGAAGCTGTGAAGCCGATCTCAAGCACGTGATCGGCACCCGTCCGTACTGGATTGAGTGCACTGAATGTACCTGTTACATTCGAACTGCCGGCTGTCGCCCAGTCAGCGAAGAAGTTCTGAGGCTGTTCACCGTTTATCGTGTAATAGTATCTGATTTTCACATCAGACAGATCCAATGCTGTAGTGCCCGTATTCGTCAGTTTGAATTTGGGGCTGATGGAGTTGCCCGTTGCCGATGTGTTGCTATTAAACATTTCAATGCGGATGGTTCCAGCTGGTGCAGCTGTCGTGTCTTTGATGAGCAGATTCAAGGTAGCATGAGCGCCTGCGCTGAATTGAAAGGTTAGTGCCGCTGCGCCATTTGGCAGGGAAGCCAGATAATTTTTACTCAATACGACCTCATTGCCTGTTAACGTGTAATCTGTACCCGAAACCAGCGTTGCATTCCCATTACGAATGGATACAAGTGTATTGCCGTTCAGCGTTAACGTGACTGGAATATCAACCTGATTATCGGCTTTGCGATCAAATTCGGCTGTAACTGGTGTAATCGCAGAGTTGGTTACTGGTGTTGTACCCCCGCCGTCTCCTCCGCCATTGTTACCTCCAACACGGTCAGCATACAAAATTCCACGGCCATTCGTTCCGAGATATACTCTGCCATACAAACGTGGATCACCTGTAATTGTGGTTACACGAGCATACTGATGCTGATCATCGTTGATACGAACCCAATTGGCCCCACCGTCATCGGAGCGGAAGAATCCACGTGTTCCATCGATCTGTGCAACCGTATATAACGCAACAACGTTCTGCCCAGGGGCCGCTTTACCAAATCCGATACTGTCTGCTTCCTCTACATTGGCAAGCTTCGTGAATGTCGCTCCTGAATCCGTGGAATGCCACAATCCGTAAGGACCTGCTTCCTCACTACCACCTGCAAACCATAGTTCACCTTCAACACCTGGAACGGCATCCAGATCGGCATTTCCTTCCACTGGAAGTCCGGTCGCAGATGATGCCGTGAAGGTAGCGCCACCATTCACACTCACATAGATTTTGCCCGCTGCGAATCCATAGAATTTGTTAGGGTTGACACGATCTGAAACCACTTTCGCCTGTGCAGGTATCCCCGTACTTGCCGTCCAGGAATTGCCACCAGTCGAGTAATGTACACCTTTGTCTGACGTGCTCCATACCAGTCGGTTACCATCTGCAGAGATGGCTACAGTCCCCCCTCCGGTTGTGCCGGCAGGTTCTGCATTTGCTTTATACCATGTCGTGCCTCCATCACTGGACAAACCAATGGATCTTGCATTTGAATCGGCAGCATAATCTGCTTTCCCTACGCGAACCATCGTATTCGGACTTAACTCTGCAAAATCCAGACTTTCTGTGGAAGGATAGTTCGGACTCGTAAATATGGTCGCTGGCGCCTGGTCCAGATTGTTATGACGGAATCCGGAGACATCCCCCAATCCGCTTACCAAATGTGCACCACTTGGCGGGCTGATCAGATCCAGTACTGCAATCTCTTCAACACCTTTAGCCATCACTGAAATATTGATTTTTTCGTCATCATCCCAGTCTGTCAGGTTCTTTGTTCCATAGATCGTAGCACCTGTTCCATACATCAAGCGATCCGAATCAAACGGATCAATCTCCAGATCACCGATCATCCAGCCCAGTTTTGGAGTAGTTTCGGGTGGGGCAGGATTCGTGCCAAATGTGAGCCATGGCGCTGCCGAAATATCCTGTGTATACCGTAACTTCCGGTTCGGATATCCATCAAATTCCCATATGCGTGTCCATGTCGCTCCCCCATCTGTACTGCGGAACAACGTGGCATCAGGCCACCAGGAATTCAATGTCGCAACCATCAATGTACCGGGATTCTGGGCATCGACAGCCAATCCGCCATATCCAAAATAATTATCCGTGCTGCTGCTTGGAACAGGGCTGATGTTGGTCCAGACACCTGTTGACGTGTTCAGTTTCCAAACGTCACCTTTTGTCCCATCATAGGGTCCAACACCATCGCTGTACGTAATATAGAGGCTTCCATCTGAATCAAACACACCATGATGCGGGATATAACCTGTTGGTTGACCCGCAACAGCTGACCAGGTCAGGCCGCCATTCGTGCTTCTATATACACTCTGAGCTTTATCCGCAACACCCACATAGATAGTCTGGGTTGCCTGCCCTGCCGAACCTGTTGTTTTGTCAAACGTAATCCATGCCAGGCCTACGATGTCACTGGTATACTCATTCGAAGGGTCTTGCACATAATTCCCCGGATTCGGGAAGCTTGTGACTTCGTTCCAGGTCACACCGTAATCAGTACTTTTCCATAATCCATGACCACTTCGTGCACCGAAATACAGGATACGGTTATCATTCGGATCCACGCTCAAGCGTTCGCCCATCGAACGCCCTGGCATGTTACCGCCCACTTTGAACGGAAGTCTTGTAGTCTGCCATGTATCTCCCCGATCCGTAGAACGCAAGATGGAACCATTATTTTGGTCCCACGAGTTCGTATACGTCCCAACTGCCATATACACGCGATCAGGATCAACCGGGTCCGTAGCCAGTGCGTCCACACCATTCTTGTTCCAGTCATCCCAGCCAACAAAATCCGTTAAGGGTATCCAGCTCTCGTCATCCGCATTCCAGCGATAGGCTCCCCCGATATCCGTACGGGCATAGATCAGATCCTTTTCAGATTCGTTGAAAATAATACCCGGTACAAACCCGCCTCCTGCACCTGTCACCACATTTTTCCACTCATAGGCGTCACTCGGCGCCGCCGATGTAGTTCCAGAAAGTCCTCCCAGCGAAGCAGTTACTACAGCAACTGTCAGGCTCATGATTCGTAATTTCCCCATAAACGTTCTCATATCAACTTATCCTCCTCTTTAACTTTGTTACTGCATTTTGGTCTATCCCCGCTGTCTCATCGTGCTGATGATGGCGTGCCAGACGAATCAATGCATCCCTTGATACAAGAAGCCTCACCTCCCTCCAGCCTTATTGTTAAGCGCTTACATAATCATTCTTAATTCACGGTTATATGGATAATACTTTAAATAAATAACATTCGATGGAAATTTAAAAACCCCTCTGTCGAAATCGTTTTTTGTAAAATATTTTTGGTGTTTAAACTTGTCTGTACAATAAAAAAAGATGCTGTTAGAACAGCACCTTTCGACATGTTATATTTTATATAAGAGTACAAAATGAATTATTTCTTACCTGGCTAATCAGACAGAAGTTCACTACATGATTGGCACCTGTTTATTTCGAGCTACCATAGGCATGAGTCTCCTGACCTTTAACTCCCGGTCTGACGACAAACAGTGAACCCGCATCCGGCGTCGCTTTCAGACGTTCTTCCTTAATCCCTATACGTGCTGTTGTAATGTACAGTTCTTCGAGATCGGGTCCGCCAAAACAGCAGGAGGTTACCTGATCTGCCGGTATATCAATCTGTTGCAACAGTTCTGATGTATCCGGGTTCCAGCGAGTGATTCTTCCTCCGCCCCAATGTGCAACCCACAGCATGCCCTCACCATCAACCGTCATGCCATCCGGAAAACCGAATTCCTCCGGTATATGAATGACACTTGTCCGATTCTGCATCGTACCTGCTGTCAGATCAAAATCAAACCGGTCAATCGAACGTGTAGGAGTATCAATATAATACATGGTCTTCCGATCCGGACTCCAACCCAGACCGTTGGATGTAGATACACCTTGTACCATCGTGCGAACAGGTTGTCCTTCCTCCAAACAATACAATGATCCGGCTTTGCTTTCATTATTCATGCTCATCGTGCCTGCCCAGAAACGGCCCTTCGCATCACACTTGCCATCATTAAACCGATTGGTATCCTTATCTTGTTCGGGGTCCTCAATGGCATGCAGCTCACCCGTAATCAGGTGAAACGTATGAAACCCACTGCGTAATGCAACCACAACCTCGTCACCCCGATACGGAACAACCGCGCCGACATGCTCACCCACATCATAAGCTTGATCCTGACCTGTAGCCGGATCATACACATGCACCTTGAAACTTTCAATATCTACCCACAATAATCGATTGTTCTCCGCATCCCAGCTCGGCCCTTCCCCCAGCAATGCGGGGGTTTGTACTGCAATAGTTACATTGCTCATGCCATCACGTCCTTTTTAAGATTTGACGCCGCCCGACCATTCGAATCCGATGGCATCCAAAAATGCTTTGGACAGTACCATATGGCCCGTTGCATCCGGATGTACCCGGTCATAAGTCAGCACAGACGTATAGAAATGATCCCAAAATGGAGCAAATGCAGCCTGTGTATCCACATACACCGCATCATACTCACTGGCAACCCTGCGTACCGCTTCTCCGTAGATATCCATCGTGGCCCGCATCGGATCTTCCGGATTGGCCTCAAGGTAATAAGGCGTCATCAATACCAGTCCTTTTAGGTTGGGACGAACCGAAGCCACCAGTTCACGCAATGTGGATTCGTATTCTTCAAGAAACACATGGGAGTCTGTTGAGAGTGGGTTATCAAACTGACGCCATACATCGTTAATACCGATCATGATTGTGAGCCAATCCGGTTTAAGGTCCAGCACATCACGATCCCAGCGCTGTTTCAGATCACGAATCGTATTCCCACTATTACCCACATTCTGGATACGCAACATCAATTCCGGATAGATGGATCGCAACAGGGCATAGACTTGTGCTACATAACCATGGCCCAGACCTGAACTTCCTTCGCCTACAGGATGTTCCCGACCACAGTCCGTGATCGAATCTCCGATAAACAGAAGCTTATCATTTTTCTGCAATTTCATTGTCATTTACTCCTTCGCTCTAAAGCGCTAATATAATTACCAGCCTTGGTTCTTAAGCCACGTCAAGCATAGATCCGACCATACCCGAACGGCGGGGTTGTCCTCAGCCAATCCAAGTCCATGTGAGCCCTTTTCAAAAACATGCAAGTCATAAGGAATGCCATGCGCACCCAATGCCAGTGCATAACGCAAGCTATTCTCTACAGGTACTGCCTGATCATCACTGGTGTGCCAGATGAACGCTTCAGGAGCATCCGCTCTCACCTGCTGCTCCGCGCTGAAAGCTTTAATCTGCTCGGCAGACGCATCAGATCCAAGCAAATTTTCACGGGAACCGGCATGTCCATAGGACTCCATCGTAATGACCGGATAACAGAGAATAACCCGGTCCGGGCGTGAACTCTGGCGTTCAATACGATCCTCATGATCGTGTTGTCCCTCGTCATACAGCGTTCCCAGTGTTGCTGCAAGATGTCCTCCTGCGGAGAAACCAAGTACTGCAATCTTGGCAGGATTGATGCCGTACTGCTCGGCATGCGCACGAACATAACGTATGGCACGCTGACCATCTGTTATCGGTGCTGGATGCTGGTGAGGTGCCACCCGATATTTCAGGACAAATGCACTGATGCCTGCACGGTTCAGCAATTCGGCTATTGGAGCACCTTCATGATCAGCCAAAAATCCATAGCCACCACCAGGGCATACAATGACAGCGCTCTCGGAACCGGGCTGAATAAATGGAATCAAATGTGGCATGTCGTCTTCATGACCCTGCGCTGCATAAGGTGCAGCATGATCCCATAAGGGTATCGTGGTTGTCATCTTCAATCATCCTCTCCAAGTAGAACGGATACTAAGTGTCCGTTTAAACGTTTTCGAATCACAGGAATCGATACCATCATAACGGCAATGACCCTCATGCATCAATACCTTCCTGGCATCACTTTTTAATCATTTGAGCACAAGTTAGTACAAATTACGGAACTGTTCGGGAGTCACTCCCTCAATCCTGCGAAAAGTAGCAACAAAATGGCTTGAATCCCGAAAGCCAACCCGAATTGCAGTTTCCTTAATCGTCAGGGCAGTATCACCTGTCATGATTTCCTTGGCTTTGCGAATACGCAGCAGAATGAAATAACTATAGGCTGTCATGCCAAAAGACTGTTTGAACAAGGTGTTCAAATGCCTGGATGAGATCCCCGTAACGGCAGCCATATGTTCAAGCCCAATCTCGGGATTCCCATAATGCTGCTCCATGAATGCAATGAGCGGGGCCAATCTCTCCACGGCATGTGAGATGGAATGACGATTGCCCGTCATACCATGTTTTTTGAGCATAATCAGAAATCGATATATATCCGCTGACGCTTCGAGTCCCGACAAATCTTGATCACTGCTGATTGACTCCAGTACCTCCTGGCCGTAATTGTTAAATGGGCTGCCCTTCTCCCACTGATGGAATGCCGCTTCACCCAGACCAAGTGACTCCATGATTGCCGGACACTGCGAACCGCCAAATGTAATGTATAGTGTCTCCCACTCCCCCTGAGCGCGCACATATTCATGCGGTTCATTCGGCGGCAGCAAAATACCGGATGCTTCCCCCAATATGACCGTGGACCCGGCAAACTTGAATTCTCCGGCTCCCTTCACGGTCTGAAGCCAGTGGTAACAGGGATACCCCGCAGATCTGGACACCTTCTCCTGATTGCCGTTATAACCCAGGCTCTCAATATAAAGGGGCAGCGGCTGATCACGTGATGTCATGAAATATCGTTGATGTCGGGGTGAGATAAACATGGGATGCCTCCTTGGGTATAAGCTGAATTAGACTTCCGTATTCTTATATGAGTCATTACTTTTATTATATTTTAAAAGTCATATGTATCATATAGTATAGGATTATTCTTATACAAGAGGTGAACACATTGATTAGCAGCAAACTACCCAAAATGTTCTACGGCGGCGATTATAACCCGGAACAGTGGGATCACGAAACCCACCTTGAAGACCTGCGCATGTTCCAATTGGCAGGCATTGATATTGCCACGATCAACGTATTCTCATGGGCATTGATTCAGCCTGATGAAGTTACTTACCGTTTTGAAGAACTCGACCAACTGATTAATCGTCTATATGAGAATGGTGTCTATATATGCCTTGCAACGAGTACGGCTGCCCATCCGGCCTGGATGGCGAAGAAATATCCAGACGTGCTTCGTGTAGATGCTGACGGACGCAAACGCAAATTCGGCGGGCGACATAATTCCTGTCCCAACAGCCCAACCTATCGCAAATACGCTGAGAAGATTGCAGATAAACTGGCCGAACGATACAAGGATCACCCCGCAGTTCTCGTATGGCACATCTCCAATGAATATGGCGGTGATTGTTACTGTGATAACTGTGAGAAAGCATTCCGCGTGTATCTGAAGGAACGTTATCAGACTCTGGAACGGGTCAACCAAGCATGGAACACGAATTTCTGGGGGCATACCTTCTACGATTGGGACGAGATTGTACTTCCAAGCAACCTGAGCGAACATTGGGGGAACAACAATTCAACATTCCAGGGAATCTCGCTGGACTACTCTCGCTTTAACTCCGACAGCATGCTGGATTGTTATCTGTTAGAGTACGATGCGATCAAAAAACACATTCCGGACTCCGTTGTGACGACCAATCTGATGGGCTTCTTCAAGCAATTGGACTATTTCAAATGGGCAAAACATATGGATATCGTCTCGTGGGACAGCTATCCCGGTCTCGCAACACCTGTCAGCTTCACGGCCATGGCTCATGACCTTATGCGCGGATTGAAGGATGGTCAACCGTTCATGCTTATGGAACAAACACCAAGTCAGCAGAACTGGCAGCCGTATAATTCGCTGAAACGTCCAGGTGTCATGCGTCTGTGGAGTTATCAATCTGTTGCGCACGGGGCCGATACCATCATGTTCTTCCAGCTTCGCCGCTCCATCGGTGCCTGTGAGAAGTATCATGGTGCAGTTATCGAACATGCTGGACACGAGAATACACGTGTATTCCGCGAAGTCGCTGAGCTCGGCAAGGAATTGCAGATCCTTGGTGACACCACGTTGGATGCATCTGTTGAATCCAAAGTAGCGATTGTGTTCGACTGGGATAACTGGTGGGCCATTGAAAAATCAAGCGGACCTACAGTTGCCCTGAACTATGTGGATCAGATCCATAAATATTATGCAGCCTTCTTCCGCCGCAACATACAAGTAGATATCATCAGTGTGGATACGGATATGAGCAAATACGACATTGTCCTTGCCCCTGTCCTTTACATGGTTAAACCAGGATTTGCCGCCAAACTGGAGAAGTATGTTGAAGCAGGTGGAACGTTCCTGACGACCTTCTTCAGTGGCATTGTGAATGAGAACGATCTCGTAACCACAGGTGGATATCCGGGAGAACTCCGTAAACTGCTCGGTATCTGGGTGGAGGAGATTGATGCCCTGCTGCCGGAGCAAAAGAATCGCATTGTTCTCAAAGAAGCCTACGGCGATCTCAAAGGAGAATATGGCTGCGGCATGCTGTGTGACCTGCTGCACAGTGAAGGAGCCGAAGTCATCGCGGAGTATGGAGACGACTTTTATAAAGGCATGCCTGTGGTGACACGGAATACCTTTGGCCAAGGTGAAGCTTGGTACGTTGCATCCGACCCGGATGAACGCTTCCTGGATGGTTTGTTGGGACAGCTTGCAGCAGCCAAGAATGTAGAGTCCTTGCTTGAGACACCGGAAGGTGTTGAAGTAAGCGCACGTACCAAAGACGGCAAACCTTACCTGTTTGTCATGAACCATAACGCAACTACGCAATCCTATGATCTCGGTACAGCCCAGGCTCATGATCTGCTCACCCAACGCGAACTGTCGGAAAATGTTGAGATTGAGGCCCGCGGGGTGCAATTGCTCGAAATGAAATAAGTAATTTCGCTTCATTCGAATCATTGGAAGCACATCATGTGGCAGAAATACCCGTGATACAAAGTGTCACATATTTATTCCTTTTGTGCTTGTTATTGTGTTCAGCAAGGATATTGGTATAATTTTCATACCTTTATCCTCTTCTGCAATCTATAAGCTGCTACTTCCCGTATCCGTTCACACTGGATACGGGTTTTTGGCATGATCTGTGGTTTAATTAATAGAAGGAAATATCACATTGCAAAGCGAATTGGACGAGACATACATTTTAACAATGCCTGCCGGAACTTGCTTGTGAACCCTGTTGCTGAACTATCATAAAATGATGAACAGCTGAAATATTGGTGACACTCATGATGTCACTTAATCGTTGTTACAATAGTAAGTATAACTACGACATCACTTTCCGGCGGCGCAAAGATCGAAACGGAGTGGCTGACATGAACAGAACAAATCGGCTTGCTGCCATCGTAATGGCACTACAGCATGGTCACGAAACGGCACACTCATTAGGTGAGAAATTCGAAGTTTCCCGTCGTACAATCCTCCGGGATATTCAGTCCCTCTCCGAGATGAATGTGCCCATTATTGCCATTTCGGGTCCGGGAGGTGGTTTTAGTTTAATGGAAGGTTATGTATTGCCCCCATTACAACTGGACCCGGTAGAGGCAGCGACGCTCATATTCGCTCTTGAGGGTCTGAGTCGCTACGCTGACACGCCCTTTCATGAGAAACGCTGGACTCTGATGAACAAAGTTAAAGCCATTATTCCAGATGATATCATGGCCCGAATTGATCCCATGCTCAAACAACTGCATCATCACATTCCAGATCGCAATTACATCCTTCATCACCTCGATCCATTGCTGGCCTGTATACCTGAACAAGGATGGTTAAGTGTGCTGTACCGCTCCGTATCACGTATGCGATGGCTACATATCTGTCCCACACGGGTATATGCTTCCTCCGGCTTCTGGTATTGTGAAGCATATTCCATCGAACATGGTGAACAGCGTCTGTTCCGGGTCGATCGAATAATGGATGTCAAGGCGATCGAGCCACAGGAAGAACAGGCGTTAAGCGAACAGGCAGAGCAACAGCGCAACAAGCCGATCCCTCCCGAACAACCGCCAACTCTGGTTAGAGTACGACTGAGTTATCGGGGTATGGTTGAAGCCGAACAGGACGAGCATATCGGTGAAAAAATGATTGAAATTGCCCCAGATCTCTGGGAATTGTCATTTCTCTGTCCACCAGGAGAATGGGACTGGGCCGTACGGTTTTTTTACCGATTGGGACGTGAGGCTGAAGTGATCGAGCCCCTCAAACTCCGGAGCGAGATTCGTCAGCATGCCGAGGAAGTGAGCCGAAGATATATTGCTTCAACCCAATAATCGCTTCATCATACTTTTCAAAGGAGCCTGCTGATATCATGACATATGAACCCGTTATAACATACGAAGAAGCAGTACAACGCATCCAGTCTATAGGAATGCTGCCTTTGGCACCACTATTCGCCGAATACCCTTCTCTATCGTCGCTAACTCCCAAAGAACATTGGCACAAGGATGATGAACGCGATCCCTGGTTATGGCGTTCACGCCTGGCTGAAGAAGGCATCGCTGCATATGGAAAATTCGTCAAAAAGAAAGCGCTTCTTGTATCGCGTGAATACTTCCCTTGGGTCCACCGACTGCTTTCCGACTCCAGAACCGCCCAGGAGCAGTATGAAGCAGGGTTGCTCTCCCGTGAAGCGTTCAAACTCCATGCGTTAATTGCAGATCAGGAAGGTATCGATGGACGTGCCTTGCGATCACAAGCCGGTTTCGGGGCAAAAGAGGATAAAAAAGCATTTGACCGCGGGCTACTGGACCTTCAGAGCTGTGCTGCCATTGTGATCAGTGGAACTAAAGAAAAAGAGGGCCTCGTTGAAGGCAAAGTCGCATGGAACAGCTCCGCATATGAGACCGCAGATCACTGGATGCAACGTCATGGCATTACACCATTTGAAGGCAGCGTAGAAGAAGCACGTGAGCTGCTGGTTACACAACTGCAGCAACACGCATCTTCCGCCGCATTATCAAGCATTACCAAAGCAATGGGCATCCGTGGAATCTAAATGAAGCCAATCCCGGTTGTCGTGCAAATTTCAACCGGAATTGGCTGTGTGGTTTACCTTATAATGCATCTCAGACGATAGTCCTCTCCATCCAGCATGGATTTAGAGAATCACGCCATCCTTGAATATGGCAATCTCTCGGAATCCATGCTGCTCACTGAGTGTATGAGACCGTCCTGAAGCAATGTCAATCAGTTGGCTGAACAGCTGTACTTTGACCTCATCCATCGTCTGCCCCTCCAACAGTTGGCCTGCGTTGAAGTCGATCCAGTGTTTTTTTCGATTCGCAAGATCGGATTGAGTCGCAATCTTGACGGTAGGTACCGGGCCTCCGAATGGAGTGCCCCGTCCTGTTGTGAAGAGCACGATATGTGCACCTGCCGCAGACAGTGCCGTGACAGACACCAAATCATTACCCGGTGCTTCTACAATATTCAGACCGGTTTGAGTTACACGTTTGCCATAGCGCAGAACGTCAACGACTGAAGAACGCCCTCCCTTTTGCGTACATCCAAGTGACTTTTCCTCGAGTGTGGTAATGCCACCTGCCTTATTACCAGGTGAAGGATTCTCATAGATATTCTGGCCATGGTTCACAAAATATTGCTTGAAGCCGTTCACGAGGTCCACCAGATCGTGAAATACCTGCTCATTGGCAGCACGATTCATCAAGATCGTCTCCGCACCAAACATCTCCGGAACTTCCGTCAGAATAGCCGTACCCCCGGCAGCAACCAACATATCAGCAACCGCACCGACCAGCGGATTGGCTGTAATTCCGGATAAACCATCCGAACCACCACACTTCAAACCAATCTTGAGTTTACTGAGCGGAAGCGGCTGCCGTTGTTCATGTTCGGCGATCTCCACAAGTTCTTCCATCAGTCGAAGTCCTTCCTCAAGCTCGTCATCCGTTTCTTGCGCTTTGAGAAACCGTACTTTGCCTCTGTATTCCGGAGCGATACACTCACGGAATTCATCGACCTGATTGTTCTCACAGCCCAGCCCGATGACCAGCACACCTCCAGCATTCGGATGCTCCACCAAAGAGGCCAGCAACTGTTGTGTATACTTCAGATCATCGCCAAGCTGTGAGCACCCGAATGGATGTGGAAAGTGAAATACACCATCTACCCGGCTTCCAAACTGGGACTGACCCATACGTGCCAAAGCTTCACACACTTTATTGATACATCCAACCGTGTTCACAATCCAGATTTCATTACGGATACCTGCTTCACCATTGGGACGCAAATATCCATCGAATGAGCGCAGATGTTCCGGAGGCATGTCCGTCTGAATCCGGACTCCCGGTTGGTACTCATATTCAAGTAATCCGTGCAGACCCGTCTTCAGGTTGTGACTATGAATCCAGCTTCCCTGCCTAATCTGCTCTTTCGCAATCCCGATGGAGAAACCATACTTCATCACATCATCACCCGGTGCCAGCGTATGAACAGCAATCTTATGCCCTTTGGGCACGTCATCCAGCAAATTAAAAGAAACTCCGTCTGGCAGTGTAATCTGTTCTCCTTTGGCATAATCCCGAAGCGCTATAATGACGTCATCCTGTGGTTGAATGGCAATCCAATCATTGATTGTACTTGTTGTGTTCATTTCCCTTCACCTTCCAACAAACCGATTTCACGAACAAGTGCTGCACGCAGCCCTTCTCTTGCATCTAGATTTTCGCCCCAGATCAGAGTATCCGACAACACAGCCGCTACCCGGTGATCCAGTTGCTTCTGATCCCTGTTGAGCGTGTCATAACCGTCCCAGTGTGCGGCCAAAGCACCCAGCACATCGGGGTCATCCCGCAACAGAATGTCATCCCCATTCAGTCGTTGTGCCTTGTAACCCTCTGGCGTATTCACAGGACGATAGAGGCATAATAATCCAGCAAATCCTTCAATTAAACGTACTGGCCAACTTCCCTGATTTTGCGCGTAAGACAACAGTGTAGGTAGCACACGAACCTTGAATTTTCCGATCGTATTCAATGCAATATCTTGCAATTTGTGATCAATGTACGGGTTAAGGAAGCGTTCGAAGACTTCTTCCGCATACTGGTCCAACTGATGATCGGGCATATCCAGGGCAGGAACGATCTCCTGATGCACAGCTTCCCTGATCCATGAGCCAAAATGTGGATCTTCCATCGTTTCTCTCACATGCTGCTTGCCTTGCAGAATGCCGAGGGATGACATTAAGGTATGTGCCCCATTCAAAATACGAACCTTGCGTATCTGGAAAGGCTTCAGATCTTTCACCCAATGTACATTGAGACCTGCCTGCTTAAGAGGAAGTTTTTTGTCCAATGATTCATCGCCCTGAATAGCCCAGAAATGATATGGCTCTGCCGTATTAATCAACTGATCCTCATACCCCCAGCGATTCGTCAAGGAATCAGCTTCCTCCCGGGTCGGCGCACCTGTCACAATTCGATCTACCAGATTGTTCAGGAAATGATTATGATTCTCGATCCATGAACGAAAACCATCTGAATACCCATAATCCTCACTATGCTGGAGGACACAACTGCGCAGCACATTCCCATTGCCTTCAAGCAGCTCACATGGCAGATGAATCAAACCTCTGGATGGGTCACCATCAAATTTCAAATATCGCCGATGCAGAAACACCGTTAATTTCCCCGGAAAAGATTGAATCGGTTCACCCTCGATATAGTCCGCATACGAATATTTCAATCCTGATTCAGTTGTATTGGAAATAACGAACTCAAGTGAAGGCAGTTCTGCCAAGTTTAGAAAGGCATCCCATTCCTCATACGGATTGATACACTGTGAAAAAATGGAGATCAACTCTGTCCGCTCAACCGGCTTCCCTTGAGACAGACCTCTCGTAATCATCGTATATAATCCATCCTGATCGCGAATCTGTTCCAGCTTGGCCTTGCCTCCCGGTCGTGGTTGGGTAACAGCTACACTTCCATGGAATTTGCCTTGTCTGGCACTCTCATGAAGCATCCAGTCCGCAAATCCCCGCAAGAAATTACCTTCTCCGATCTGCAAAACCTTCACGGGGCGCTCCATAATCTCCTTGCACTTGCGCTGACCGTCGCTCCCCAGTAAACTCAGCTTCAACCTTGGCCGTTTCGTGCTTGCCGACATGGACACTCACCTCATCGATTATTTGTACTGTCGGAATGCAGTTCGAAGGCTCTGCACCCTTTTATTGTAAACGCTTTAAATTCATTGTATCATCAATAAAAGGAAATTAAATTGCTTATATTGCGGTAAATATACTCTCTCATGACCAGGTATAACATCTCGTTGAAGACGATCGTCTGGAAAGGAGTCTTTATGGAACGTTCACCTGTTCGTACAACTATTCAGGCAGAATCCGGTATCCCGTTCCGCCTGGTGTACAGCGACACCAAATCTCCCCAGAATGAATTGCCGGATCATCTTCATGACTGGCATGAAATTATCTATGTATATCGGGGTCAGGGAAGCATCTTTATTGATACAGGACTTGAAAATATGCAGGAAGGAGATCTGTTCATTATTCCGGGCAGCACAGTTCATCGAGCCTTGCCGGATGCTGGAAATCCTGTCACATCTTCCGCATTGTTCTTCAGCCCGGGATTGCTGGCCTCGACCGCTGGAGGCGCTGCTTCTTCTATGTTAAGCCTGTTTGAACGTTGTCGCAGACAACGAGTGTATAAGAGACATCTGAGTACACAAGAGCAATCACAGGTAGCAGCCCTTATTGATGATATACAGACCGAACTTCAGCTCGGTCATCATCTAAGCGCACATGCGGCCCTGTTGAGGCTACAACTGTTGCTCATTTTTCTGGAACGTCTAGAAGCTGCGGGACCTGCGAACCCGGGGAAATCCGCTGCGGGACCCTCATGGCTCTCTTCTACGATCTCTCATATTGACGATAACCTTCGAAATGGCCTATCCCTGAATGAACTGGCTCAGTATGCTGCGGTATCACCAGCCCACTTCAGTCGTGCCTTCAAACGATACACGGGCATGACTCTAACGGATTACGCATTAGCCCGAAGAGTTATTATGGCGAAAGAACATCTGGTGCAGGGCGATGAGACGATGGCAGCCGTTGCTGATGCTTGCGGGTTCGACAGTCTGCCCCACTTTTATCGTCAATTCAAAAAATTGACTGGTACAACTCCCGCAGCTTACCGCAGAGCCATGAACAGCTCACGTTAAACTAAAACCGTCCTGAACGTAGTTCTCCCGCTTTAATCATATATATCCACATATTCTTCCATATGGTAGATGTGGTATGATAATCTGGATTATTACTTGTCGGAAATATTGCATTCCGTTGTCAGAGGAGCTTGGCAGTCCATGTTAAACGAATTGAATCGCAGGAATATTGGCATCTTCGCCCATGTGGATGCGGGGAAAACAACAACCACTGAGCATATGTTATATGAGAGTGGTGTCGTCCGCAGTCCGGGACGTGTAGATGAAGGAACAACCGCCACAGACTCACTGGACATTGAAAAGGAACGTGGCATATCCGTTCAGGCAGCCATGACCTCTCTAATCTGGAAGAACACCATCATTGACCTCATTGATACACCTGGACATATTGATTTCAGCTCGGAAGTCGAGCGAGCACTTCGGGTGATGGACGGCGCTATACTCATTCTGTCCGCAGTAGAGGGAATTCAAGCCCAGAGTGAGGCCATCTGGCATGCCCTTCGTTCACTCCGCATCCCAACCATCATTTATATTAATAAAATGGATCGGATTGGCGCATCTGCCCCAGCAGTCATGGAACAGATTCGTTCCACCCTGTCCCCTTTCGCATGCGAAATCCAAACGTATCAATTCCATGAAGATACATTTCATGGCATCAGCTCCCTATGGAATGATAATCAGGATACGCTGTCAGATCTCACACCATCCATCCCAGGTCTGGTCGAGATACTCGCTGAACTGGACCCAGAGGTCATGGAAGCCTACATTCATGAGACTCCATTATCCCAAAGGGATCTGAATGAAGCCTTCTTGCGGTATGTGCATCAGGGTGAGATGTTCCCTGTGTGTTATGGTGCCTCCGGCAAAGGAATCGGTGTCACGGCATTGCTAGACACTGTCCTTGCATTTCTGCCTCCACCTGCACAACCTGTGGATTCCCCCGTATCGGGTGTTGTGTTCAAGATTGAACGTGACCGCACGATGGGACGCACGGCCTACGTTCGCATGTATGGTGGCAGTCTCCACAACCGGGATACCATTCATAATTCGACGCGGGAACTTGAAGAGAAAGTGACGCAGATTCGCCGTATGGATGGACGGAAATGGGCCGATACAGGTAGCGTTCACGCAGGGCAGATTGCAGCACTGTTCGGACTGAGTGATACACATGTGGGGGACATTATTGGCAGTCCCGAGGGTGTGCCTCCTTTGCCACAGATGGCTGTGCCTTTGTTGACCGTACAAGTGCATGGCAAGGACCCGGCACGTTACCCCGATCTTGTCGCAGCATTGCAAGAGTTGACGGATGAAGACCCCTTACTTGACCTGCAATGGTTGCCGGAGGAACGAGAGCTGCATCTCAAGGTCATGGGAACCATTCAGCTTGAGATTTTATCCAGCCTGTTACGAAGCCGTTTCGGTTTGGATGTTGTGTTCGATCCACCATCCGTTATCTATAAGGAAACGCCTCGTGCAGCCGGGGAAGGTTACATCGCTTATACGATGCCCAAGCCCTGCTGGGCCATCCTGCGCTTCAGGATTGAACCTTTGCCTCGCGGAAGCGGTCTGATCTATGCCTCAACCGTAAGGACCGATGATCTGCTGTTACGTTATCAGAATGAAGTTGAACGGCGGATTCCCGAAGCCTTGTCTCAAGGTATGCTCGGTTGGGAAGTAACTGACCTGCGTATCACGCTGGTGGAGGGAGAACATCATGTCTGGCATACCCATCCGCTGGATTTTGTCGTAGCCACGCCTATGGGAATCATGGATGGATTAGCGAGAACAGGTACCACGTTGCTGGAACCCCTTCTTCAGTTCCGACTAACGGTCCCGGAGGAATATGGCGGTAAGGCCCTCAGCGATCTGGTACATATGCGGGCAACCTTCGAAGCCCCTGTCATCGGTAGTGGACGCTGTATTATTGAAGGACTTATGCCTCTTGCAACGTCAATGGATTATCCGGTGAAGCTGCGTTCCGAGACTGGCGGACGCGGAGTGCTTACCACTTCATTTGCCGGATACCAGGATTGTCCTGCGGATGTGAACCCTGCTCGCAAACGCAGAGGAGTTAATCCGTTGGACCAATCGAAATATATTTTAAGTGTACGAAATGCGATTACATCATAATTGGAGTTGAACCTGTGCTTATTAAATTTCTTATCTTTGGCCTTCTATGGCGGATTGTAGGTAATCCGTTCATTGCCATCCTCATTTTACTCGTTATCCTGTATTTCCTGGATCGTAGATACGTTGGGGTATTCCCAAGCTTTACCAGACCTCTCAAGCGTTTGCGTAACATCTCCCGGCTTCGCCAACAGCTTGCCATGAGTCCCAATGAAGTGTCTTCCAAGCTGGAACTGGCTCGCCTGTTAATTGAGCGCAAACGTTACACTGAAGCACATGCCTTATTGCTTGAACTGGAGCGCCCATACGAACAATCCGCCGAATATTGGGAGGCACTGGGAACCACTGAGCTTCACCTGGGCAACATCGAAACGGGAGAACGTCACATTTTAAAAGCCCTTGAGATCAACCCAAGAGTCAAGTACGGACGCCCGTACTTAACCCTTGCCGGTGCCTTCAAAGATACACATGAGGATAAAGCGCTGGATTATGTACATCAATTTCAGGAGATTCATTCCTCTTCCAGTGAAGCGTATTATCTGCTCGGCTCGGTCCATCGTTCCCTTGGACGTAATGCAGATGCGAAGCAGGCTTACGAGCAATCGTTGAACGTATATCGTTCGTTGCCCAAATACAAGAAACGTCAGGAGCGCCGCTGGGCTGTCCGCAGTTGGTTCCGCAAACGTGGATTGTAGTGTCATCCGTTATCCGATGTAATCTTCAGATATCACTCTTCTAACTAATAAAAGTGCACTGATCTCTGCCCTCGTATGAGCAGAAACAGTGCACTTTTTTCATAAAAATGATATTAATATACCAAAATCTCACGCAGGCGTTCTTCATTCAAACGCATCCAGTCCATCCGCTGTTTGAGCTTCTTAATCTGATCCACAGCCACTTCAGGCTCATCTGTGCCCTCGAACATCCGACTGATGAAATGCAGACCACATCCAGACTGCGCAGCAGAATTAATCGAGGAATGGCTAACAACTCTTCCGGTTCAAGGCTGACCTGTTCCCGAAATCCCCTGATCAGTCCCTCTTGTGCCTGCCACATCCAATCTTCACTCTTGTCCATAGTCAGAAGGTCAGACATCGGAACAGCTAACTCCATGACCCGCAAATCCCATGTCGCAAATTCAAAATCCAAAATGGCACAGATTTCACCATCTTGCTGATCTGACAAAACATTCGAGGCATTGACGTCCCCATGGACCAATTGATGCGGCAACTGTTCCATTCCCCGCAGGGCTTCAAACAGATCTGGCAGCGCATCTCCCAGTTGCTTCAGCTCATGCGCACATGCGATTAATGCCTCTGGCGGCGATGCGCATAGTTGTAATAATCGTTCTGGTGAACAGAGCGGATACGCATCCTGAATTTGGTAGTACGGTGGATACACAGGTTCAAGTGGTATATCCAGCGTTGCCATAACAGAAGACAGGGCCCCCGCCGCTTTACCGAGTCCAAATAATTGGTCTGGCTTATGCCAGATGGGATTGACACCTTCCCGATAATGAAACAGCGTCGCAATTTTGGTATGACCTGTGAGGGTATCTTTTACAGGAAGAAAGGTATCCCCCTCGCCAGATAACCGCCTTACAGGTGAAGGTGTATGAAGCTTAAAGTTCGAACGCTGGAGGGCTTCCAGCACCTCGTGTTCAAAGGTGATTTTCATCGGATCATTATGTGTTTCATATTGTCTCATTACGTAACTCGTCCCGTCTATATGGAGCATGTAGGTAGAATTATTCATCCCACCTTTTCCACGCTCACCTATCCAGTCCGATGTGAAACCATAGGAGGCCAACACTTCGGATATACGCTGCTGCTCTGAATGATGGAGGGAACCGGATTCGATATTTTGCACCAAAAATTAACCCCTTTATCTCTCAAAATGGAACGGTCTTTTATTTATCTTAAAGGAAGTCCATCGCTCGGTCTAGTTCTGTTCCAACGTGATCATGAGAACGGATAATATCCGGTTCGATTAAGCTGCTCTGCAATAACACGATAGCCTCTCGCATTGGGATGCACTCTGTCCCAGAACAACAGCTCACGCTCACGACCTTCGAACTTGTCATAAACCTGAGCACACGCATAGTTGCCCGATCCCGCTCCATTCAAAAATGAATTATATTGGCGCACCCAGTAGGCTGCTTCCGTCGCTTGTGGATACGGGTTGTACAATCCGATAGATCGGACCATATACTCACTATTGCCCTTTAACTGCCGAATGTGCCTCATGATCTGGGATACATTACTGCGGGTTTCTCCAAGCACCTGTGTCATTTTACTGGCATTGGGTATGCCGCCACTTGATTTAAAGGTACGAATCAGATCATTCCCGCCAATGGATAATGTAATGATATCCGCCTCACTCAGCGATTGCCGTACGCGGGGATGCGAAGAGATCATCTGCAACATCCCCCCAGACGTCAGTCCATTTACGCCCATATTTTCCATGGATACAAATGTACGAACATTCATTTCTGCCATTCGCCGATATAAAGGAACAAAGCCGGTGCCCAGCAACGCTCCTGTACCGACCGTTAATGAATCTCCTATAGCAACATATCGATATACCATCCCGTCGCCCCTCTCTGCTGTGAATTCCTGAACAATAATGAACTGCTCTATATCTTATGATGAGTGGCAAGACAAGGCGCGGGATGGTGTCCTTAGGCAAGCACCTTTCTTTTGCTGTACAAGACCCTTGTTCTTCTGTAGAGGTAAAAAAAGAAAAAGCCCTGCCGCATAACACGGCAGAGCCTAATCCATTCATTGCAATGCATTATATTACATGCCTATGGTCCGATCCGACTCAACGGAATCCGCCTGTTTCTTGTTAGGGAACGGCCACCAGTTCGCCCGGCCAAACATCTTCACCATCACTGGCACGAAGAATGGCAGGAAGAGCAGAGAGTACAGGATCAGCCCGCTAAGAACTACTGTAGCGATCTGCATCATTGAGAGAACACCGGATGGATACATCGCAGCAAAAGTTCCGCTCAGAATGACCGCTGCAGATAGAATAACGGTTCCCATGTTTTTCATCGCGTACAATATGGCATCCTGTACTTTCATGGCTTTGTTCTCATTGAAACGATCCATCAGGAAGATGCTATAATCCACACCGAGTGCAATCAGCATGACAAATCCGAAGAACGGAGTAACCCAGCTGATGCCTGCGAATCCAAGGATATTAACAAAGACCACTTCGGTTAACGCCATTGATGTGAAATAAGCCAGTAATAAGGAAACGATTAGATACAATGGCATAATGACCGAGCGAAGCAGCACGACCAGAATAATGAATGTACCCGCCAGCATCAGCATGACAGTACGTGTATAGTCATTATTCGAGATCTCCTGCAAATCTGCAAATGTACTCGTCACGCCACCTATAGCTATGTCTGCTTTTTCAAGCGTACTGCCTTGTACCGCACGATGTACTGCCGCTTCAATGTCAGGCACACGGTCAATAGCTTCTGTGCCGTATGGATTCTCTGCAAAAATAACATCAATCGTCATCGTTTTTCGATCTTCGGAAAGATACGTATCAAATACCTGTTTGAAGTCTTTGCTGTTCAGAGCTTCTTCAGGAACGTACCAGCCTGCCAGATCCGAATCCGGTGAATTTTGCAATTGCGTCAGATAATCCTGTGCCGAATCCAATCCTCCTGAAACCTGTTTGATGCCATCGACACTTTGGTTCAGTCCATCTGTCAGTTGTGTCAGCTGACCACTCAGATCCGTGAAACCTTGCTGCATTTTCTCCTGACCACCCTGAAGCTGGCCAAGTCCATCCTGGATGGAAGGAATCTCACTAATGACTTTCCCCTGACCATCAGCAGCCTGTTTAAGACCGGATTGTAACTGACTGATTCCCGTTACAATTTGGCCCAGACCATCAGCAAGAGCCTTCTGTCCGGCTGCTGCGGAGGCAAAACCTTCATTGGCCTGATTAATTCCAGCAGCGGCTTCTCCCAGCTTGGTCTGAATCTGACCCAAACCTTGAGCGAGCTGCGCTGTACCAGAACCGGTTTCACCAATCGTGCCTTTGATACGCTGGTAATCAGCATCTTGCTGTAATTCAGGATATCGCTCTTCAAGTGCTGTGAAGGATTCGGAGAGACTGGTCAAAGCTGTTGAAACCCCGCTTAGTTGTTGCTCCAGTTCACGAGTTCCTTCCCCCAGTGCAGCGACACCAGCTCCCGCCTGACGATAGGCTTCAAGTAACTGATTATTCGCCTGCGCAAGTTGATCTGCACTCGTTTTGGCTTGCTGAAGCCCGGCTTTTAATTCACCGGCACCTGCGGAACCATCTCGAATACCTTTTTCAATCTGCCCAAGTCCCTCACTGAGTTGCGTGATACCCGATTGCAACTGCGAGGTCCCTTGGGTAAGTTTTCCTGCCCCATCAGCAGCTTCTTTTAATTGGGGTTCATTTTTACTTAGCTGACTGCTGGCTTCACTCAGACCATCACGGATTTTGTCCAGACCCGTCTTGCCTTCTCCCAGTCCATCCGATAATGTTCCCACTTGCTGTGTAACTTCAAAATCTTTGATCTCATCACCCGTAGGTCGTGTCATACTGCGGACACCAGAGACTCCGGCCACTTTCTCTACTTCACGGCTAATTTTCTCGGCTACAGCCATATACTTCGCATTATCCATCGCTTCATCGTTCTGAATGACGATCTGACCCGGCAGCGATTCACCCGGACCGAAGCTGTCGGAGATAATGTTGAATGCTTTTACGGAATCATATTTCTCCCCAATCTCATCGAGACTGTTGAACGACAGTTTGCCATCGTAGGTTGCCAATAAAGGCACACAGACAGCCGCAACGATGAGCAGCGCAGCCCATGGACGTTTCAGTGAGAAGCGGCCAGCTACACCATAGATCTTGCTCTCCGCATGTTCAAGCGAACCCTTCGACGGCCAGAATAACTTCTTGCCTAATACCGCCATGAAGAAGGGAACGATCGTCACCAAGGCGAGCATCATTACGGCAATACCCACAGCTACGGCAACTGCAGAACGATACAACATAAACTGGGCAAAGCCGATCGCAATGAATCCAACCAGCACGGCCAGTGCTGAGAAGAGTACCGTTTTACCCGCAGTACGATAGGTAGCAATGATGGCGTCCCACGTATTTTCATGATGAGCCAGTTCTTCCTTGAACCGACTGATTAACAGGATGCAATAATCCGTACCAATCCCGAACATAACGGCGACCATAAAGATCTGTGTAAACGTTGATATCGGGAAGTCGACCCCATCCACGAGGAATGCAACAATCTGTTGCGATACAATGTAACTGATCCCCACCGTCAGCAGCGGTACAAACGGAGCTACAAACGAACGGAACACCAGGAACAGAATGAGTAAAATAAAGACAACGGTAATATATTCCGACTTCTTGAGCCCCTCTTGGGAACTTTCAATGGTATCCTCGTCAATCAGACCTTTACCGGTTATGTAGTGCTCCACATTGACGGACTTCAATGTTTCATTCAGGTCTTCCCGCATTTCCTTGACTGTACGATCTCCCTGATCAATAGATAGCGACGTTAATATCGTTTTGCCATCAGCCGAGATCATCTTCTCGGACAATTCAGGCTGAGAGAAAGGTTCCAGAATGGACAGAATGCCCAGCTTCTCTTTGTCGGCCTCCAATTGTTTAACAGCCTTCTCTGCCTCTTGTTTCCCCGTGGTACCCAGACCATCGGGATTATAAAATACAAGAGCAATTTGGCTGCCCTGCTGTTCTCCTTTTTGTGCCGCAGCTTCATTCAGAATCTTTGCAGCCTGGGTGGAAGAATACCCTTCAGGAACCGAAAACTGTCCCTTCTCCCGGATTAACTCACTCATGTTAGGGGCGGTAAACATCAATACGGCAGCTACAACCACCCATAGCCCCATTAACCACCATCTTGCTTTCAGTATCGCTCTCATTCGTTCTCCTGTCCTCCTTCATGCGTTAGCAAAGCTGCCAGCTTCTCAAAAGATTCAATGAAAATCCGAACCTCTTCCGGTGTAAAATGAACCAGATACGGCTCCAGAATCTGCTGTATTTCCTGTTCTGTCTCCCTGTACACCTGTCGCCCGTTGTCCGTCAGAGTTAAATATACGACCCTGCGGTCACGTTCATCCCCTGCACGATCGACCAGATCACGATCCACCAGCTTGTTGACCAGAGCAGTAATACTGCTCTTGCCTATGCATAATAGTTCTGCCAGATCAGAGGGCGTACAAGTCTGCTTCTCATTAATAAGTCGAAGGGAACAGAACTGATCCATCGTCAAAATCTGCCCTACACGTTCACGTATCTGGGTATCAAACCGTTTGGTTACCAAGAAAGAAGCATCCAAATAGCGATTAACCAAACTTCCAGCATCCGGTCTGTTCATTCATCATTCTCCTTTCGCAATATAGTTCACTTAACGAACTATTCTCCTGTGAAACTATTCTATAATGAAACTATATTGAAAAGCAATACTTTACTCCTGCTTTTTTTGATGAGAACAATAAAAAAACAGGACGTCCGACTCAGCTAATTGCCAAATCCAACATCCTGTAATGCGTATGCTCTATTTATTTTATAAAGTAGTAGAACACTTCTGCGTTATTCTTCGTCTGTATCTTCCTCTTTTTCAAGTACACAACGGAACCGCTCCACACCTGGATAAAGCTCGCCCAGACTATATACGATGAATCCCGTATTCCGGTAAAACTCCAGGGCCTCCAGATCCGTCTCTGCAATCAAAGTGTCAGGATTGTATTTCTCCAGCAGCTGTGAAATCATGCCGCGACCATAATTTTTGAGGCGGTTCTCCGGCAGAACGGCAATATGGTGGATGGTAATCTCGCTGGAGCCTGTATGCTCATAACCGATCAGACCGATCAATTGCTCCTCTGCTTCATATCCGGCCAGATACAGTTCGTCATTCTCTACA
Source organism: Paenibacillus sp. CB74 (assembly GCF_055687625.1). Taxonomy (NCBI): domain Bacteria; kingdom Bacillati; phylum Bacillota; class Bacilli; order Caryophanales; family Paenibacillaceae; genus Paenibacillus; species Paenibacillus sp. CB74. The sequence goes on from NZ_CM146009.1 coordinate 2,919,569, forward strand.
TATTGTTTCAACGCACGTTTCAGATGATCCGGATCAGGAAAGACTGAGTAAGATAACAGCTCCTGTACTACCGGTTCTTCTATGCGTGATTTCAAATTAATTAACACCCTTATTCCTCCTATACCTTGCTTGTTTCCGTTATCGTATTGTAGTCGTTAGCCTCGCAAAGTTCAAGTCGTATAATGATTCAGTTCCGATTGAAGCACAGTCGAGATGTTATCCGAAACGTTGATCTGCGCCAAATGATATGCATCCAACAGTGCGCCTCCAACAGCCTTATCGGCAGCGGATCACATACTCGCGATACCTTCCAACACATGTTGCTCGGCATGGATATCGTGATAACGATTGCAACCTCCCTTTTGCACATAGGATAACAACCTTCCGTTCTGATCGGCGACAGCCACACGGGTGTGGCTCCCTCCTCCATCCATCCCAATTACGTATGTATTCATCCCTAACTTCTCCCTCCCAACAGAACAATAAGAGTGCCGGGGCTTTAATCAGGTCCCGGCAGAGAATTTATTGCTTTTGCACAGCGAAACGTAGCAGTTCACAACGAAATTGTGTCGGTTCATCATACTTATCCTCTTCAATCGTCTGTGTGACATGTTCTTTAAGCAGAATATTCCAGCCTTTATAAGCCTCCTCAAGTATAGCAATAGCCTCGGCTGTGGGCAGGTTCAATTCAATTAACGGCTCGACATCACGGCCTGAGTTCATTTCTTTCTCCTCCACATTGGTACTCATCGTAATACAATGAATGCCACCTGTTCGAGTTCCTGCTTGTAACCGCTCTAGCGCTTCTTTGAATGCTAGTTTATTCGATACATGTTCCAGACAAGAACAAGCAGCTATAAAGTCAAAATGATCCTTCTCGATGGCATAATGCTCAACGTCTGCTTTTACAGCTTGCACGAGATGATCCACCTTATATTCTTTCGCATACTTGCGAAGTCCATCTATAGCCTCGTCCAGCAAATCCACACCGATGACTTCACTGTTCGTCTGTGCAAGACGCTGTGCAATGGGTATCGTATGCCTTCCTACTCCGCATCCCAGATCAAGGACACGCAGTTCCTCCTTGTGAGCGAGGATACGTTCCAGCATATCCATAACCATAGGCATTGGCCTGGACATCCAAGTACCCGAGGCGAATAATTCATTATTCTCATAGAAGTTAGAATGATAACCTGCCTCTGCTTTTCGTGCAGCCTCAAATTGTTCATTTCCCATTAAGACACCCCCATAGTTTAGAAATTAAACGTCAATGTCCCGGTACCAGCGAATAAAAGGATTGAAAAAATGAACATGATGACCAATCCAGCCGTTACAAGTAATTTACCCGTATCTCTCTTGTATGAACTGTCGTTAAACAACATGACTCCACCTATGGAAATAGCCACCGGAGCGAGAAAAAGTGTAATCAGTACAAGCAAAACGATGGAATAACGATCCAATACCGATTCTTCATATTCAGTCATATAAGGTTGTTCAGGCATTGCCGTTTTTGTGGCAACCAGATTACCGCAAGATTTGCACTTAAACTCATCTTCTGCCATTCCTTCATGGCAGTAAGAACATTTCCTTTGTGTGCGTGCCATCTTCCGCCCCCTTCCACATCTGTCCTATCCATGAATACCCATAATACAATATAAGAAATCAATGGATTACCGATGCTGGATGCGACAGATGGTTCTTCATAAAGGATTCCAGTGCCGCCTCATATCCGGTGCGATCAACTTGAAACGCTGTGCCATGACCCGCACGGGGGACGGTCAGCAATTCCTTTTCGGTTGGGCAAGCTTCGTACAACCTGTACACCATTTCCGTTGGTACAAACGTATCCGCCTCCCCATGAATGAACAACACGGGAACGTTAACTTTGGCAAGTTGCTTGAGCGCAGAAGCCTCTTTGAAGGAATACCCTGCTTTCCACCGGGAGATCAGACTTGTGACAGGTATGAACGGAAATGCAGGCAGCTTGTATAGTTGCTTTAACTGGAACGTCAGTTCTTCTTCCACAGATGTATATGCACAATCAGACACAATCGCTTTAACCTGAGCCGGCAGGGTTTCACCACCTGTCATCAGTACGGTTGCTCCTCCCATGGAAATACCGTGCAATATGATTTCCCCTTTTGTACCCAATTTTTCAAGCACCCAGTTGCTCCACTGTACATAATCCTTACGATCTAACCACCCAAAACCGATGATGTCACCTTCGCTCCGGCCATGACCCCGATCATCCGGCATTAACACATTATACCCATGCTTTTCCGCATAAAATCGGGCAAAACCAGCCATTTCTCTGCCTTTCCCCGAATAACCATGTGCCAGAATCACGGTCTGATTTGACCCCTTATTGGAACTAAGCCATGTACCATGCAGTTGTAGTCCATCATACGATTGAAGAATTACCTCTTCTGTAGGCTGAGCATCCAGCCACTTCAGGTCAGAAGCACTGCTGATGATTTCATTATCCGGCTCAGGCATCAGATTCGGATTATCCACCAAAAACGTTTTTGGCGTACGACGAATGGCGGTTTTGAAAAAATAAAGTCCACCTGTCCACAGAAGAGCAAGAAGGATCAGTACCATTACTGCAAGTACGTAGAATATCATGAACGGGTCCTACCCTCTTTCCTTATTGAGATATCATCAATCTTTACTTACTCGTTGCAGTGACGCACAGGCAGCTTGGTAGGCAGGTAACAAAGCATCCAGCAAAGGTTCTGCTTTTCGTGATTGACCTTCCTTCGCGAACTGCTCTATCTGGGCAAACAAAGTTGATAAATAACGAATCCCCAGACTCAGACTCCCTGATTTCAGATCATGGGCTATTTCAGTAGCAGCAACATGGTCGCCAGACACAATATTTCTGCGCAGCACCTCAATTTTGCCAGGTGTTTCGGTACGATACATATCCAACAACATGCCAAGGAGTGTGCGATCGCCATCGGTGTTTAATTCCGCAATCTCATGCACGATGCTCATATTCAGTACCTCTGTCGCTTCGGAGGATTGCTGCCACTTCTGGATCATCTTACTCAGCACTTCCAGCGTGAAGGGTTTGCCAATAAAGTCGTTCATCCCGGCTTCCATACACTTGTCTTTCTCTCCCTGCATAACATTACCTGTCATTGCAATGATGGGTGTGGGATGGCGCATTTCATCCATTTCTATGGAGCGGATTTGGCGTGTTGCTTCCAAACCATCCATTAATGGCATCATATAATCCATGAGAATCAAACTGTATGTTTTGCTGTGAAAAGCTGCAACGGCCTCTTCCCCATTCACTACAGAATCCACTTGGGTTATTCCCAGCTTTTTGAGCTGCAGCATAACAAGCTGCCGGTTGATGACATTATCATCGGCCAGTAATACGGATACAGAAGCAGTTTCATCATGCATAGCCTCCCTCTGATACTCTGGAGTGGAAGTAGCAGACTCATTCACGGCCTGATTAACGTGTTTTTTGCCAAGTGCAAGTTCGAACCAGAATGTTGATCCTTCACCCTCCTGACTCTCTACTCCAATCTCACCTTCCATTAGAATAACGAGTGATCTGCAAATGGATAATCCGAGTCCTGTCCCTTCATACTCTCTCGAGCGTCCTCGTTCTGTCTGCACATAGGGTTGAAATAACTGGGTCTGATCTTCTTCCGAAATACCAATCCCTGTATCTTCAACTTCAAATCGAATGATTTGCTTGTTCACATCATCCTTACTAAGAGTGACTCGTATCTGTACAGAGCCTTCTGATGTGAATTTGTTCGCATTTTGAATGAGATTGATCAATATCTGCGTAATCCTCGTTGAATCCCCTTCAAGAAGATTGGAGATGCCAGGGTCACAGTCTACTGATAACCGATTGCCGTTCTTTCTGACTTGGGGTTCAAGCAAACGAACAATATAATTTATCGTCTCTTGCAGATCCACTTCTCCCCGTTCAAGCCGCATCTGACCCGCCTCAAGTTTGGATAGATCCAGAAGATCCTGAATCAACTTAAGTAGCAGTTTGGCAGCATCCTGTATAACGGAAACCGAAGTCTCCTGTTCTTCAGACAAGGGGGACAGCTTAAGCATCTCAGCCATCCCCAATATGCCATTTAATGGCGTGCGAAAATCATGACTGATGCCTGCAATAAATGCGTTTTTGGATTCCCCTGCATCTACTGCTTGCTGACGTGCAGCCTCAAGACTATTATTGTTCTTCGCAAGCAGACGCTGGAGTGTTACCAGTTCATTATTCATATCCGAGAACTCCGCGAGTATCCGTTCCTCTTGCTCTTTGCTCCGAATCATCTGATCCGATAACTGCTCAATCGTTCTGCGCAGCCTCTGTATCTCTCCGTTCTCAGTAGACATCACATCATCCCTCTCCTAATCCCTAACCATATCCAGATCCAGATGATTGCATGTAGCTGGCTGAGCCAATAATTGTTCTGCAACCGCAACTGCCTCATCGGCTCCCGGAGCATAACCGTCGGCACCTATCGTTTTCCACAAATCCTGATCAATGTTAAAAGGATATCCCCCGACCATAATCTTCACATGTGCCGTTGCCGGATGATGACGAATCAGTTGAATCAATTCTTTGGCCAGATGAAGGTGATACGTCATCGTAACTGAAATCGCAACAACATCACCCTGATGGCGCTCTATAGCCTCGACTACACTTCCATTAGGAACATTGGCTCCCAGATAGTGCGTATCCCAGCCTTCCATCTCGAACACATCTGTGAGCATACGCAGTCCGATCTCATGTTGTTCACTGCCTACACAGGTGGCAACCAGCCTTTTACCCTCACCCGCATGAGTCAACCAGCGAGAATAGAGACGTGAGATGAATGATTGGGTCGCTGCCGTACAAAAGTGCTCTTGCCCCACACTGATCTGATGATTCTGCCACAATCGTCCGACTTCATATTGGGTAGGCTGAAAAATATATCGATAAATATCACGAATCGTCACCCCAGCTTCTAACTGAGCTTCAATGATCTCGAAGGCTTCTTTCCGTTTATTCTCAAGTAAACACTGCAAGTATGATTGCGCAGCATCTCCATATGGCATGGATTCGTTAATATAACCCGCCTGTGACTCCATTTGTGTTGTTCTATATATTCCCATCTCCAGATAATCGAGCAGAAGTGCCTTTGACGAATGGTCAAATTCTTCTTCCAATGCCTCTTTAATCAGGTTGAGATTAATCGCCAGGTCTTCTTGTGATACCTTGTAACCTTCAAGTAGAACTTTCAGCCAGGCAATATAATGAGTAAACAGGCCTGGACTCTGTAAGAGCGCACTTTCTGCCAAATAGTTCAAGCTATACTGAGAATCCTGTTTGGTTCGCATTTTTCCGTTCTCACCAAATCGCTCAAGTAAATCGGGCTGTCTAAGATACTGTTTCTCCGTTATTTTATCCGCTAAGTTTCCCGATTCCTGGAGTAAACGTTCTCCTGCTTCTTGATAACTCATAGATGCACCCCTCCTCTACCCGCATCACATCTCCATCATCATTCGTGACGTATCCAGAATGAGATCAATGTTAGCTAACTTGCAATCGGGATAGGTTCTTCTATTAGATCCAACCAATCCATCCATTCCGCTCTAAAAAGTTCTGTTCCATTATACATGAATTTTTGATGATCATGTATTTTACGCCATGCATGTATAGAACAATCTTCCTATATTATGGAGGGCCTTGCAAGCCAGTCAGCCAGTATAAGCCTTTACTTTTGGTTCCACAAAAAAACTGACCTGCGTTATGAACGCAAGTCAGTTTTCCCTTCTGCCGCCAGTCCCAGCTTCTTCAACATCCGAATCGCATCCACTTTCTCGGAAGGATCAAGTCCTTCCAAAGCATCGATGATGACCTGATGGTGTTGAGGAAATATCTGTGTGAACAATTCTCTTCCTTCATCGGTTAACTCAGCGTAAATGACACGCCGATCTTCCTTGGATGGTCGACGAAACAGCAGATTTTTATTTTGCAACTTATCTACAACATACGTAATATTACCACTGGACATTAGCACTTTTTCACCAATCTTTTGCAATGCCTGCGGTCCCTTATGATATAACAAATCAAGCACACCAAATTCTGTCGTATTCAGTCCGTGACTCTGGATGTCCCGATTGGAACGTGAGGTCACAGAATTGTAGGCCCGAACAAGAACCACGAATAATTGTAAAGACAGTTCCCGGTTGTCCTCCGTGTTCAGCATTTCAATAATCCTCCATCAGTTGTTTACATTTCGGCTCGTATGAGGAGCCAGCTTCTGCTCCCACTCCTCACGGAGCATTCCCATACGAATTGAATCATAGTACTCCCCACGAACGATACGACACTTCCGCATTCGCCCTTCCACCTGTAATCCGGCTTTTACGGCCGCACGCATCATTCGTTCATTACCAGACCAAGTAGTCAGTCCAACGCGAACCAAAGGAAGATGTTCGAACAAATGACTTGACCACATGACAAGTGAACGTGTACCAACCCCGCGTCCCCACTGGGCAGATCTGTATATTACAATCCCCATTTCCAGCCACATGGATAACTCATCTTCTATATAATAGCTGATCGTGCCCACAATTTGTCTGTCGGATTCAATGATACGGATCGATACCGGTTTGGAATCACTTGCATCAACGTCCAATCGTTTGAGCATACCTTGTTCGAAACTTTCATAACTTTCGTGTTTAAGTGGGTAATAAGGTGCATCCCATTGCTTCCATTCAGGTACGTCATCACAGTAGATCAATTCATAGAGTTCTTTCAGATCCTTTTTCTCCACACACCGGAGAACAAGTTCACCATCCACGATGGGTAGTTCTTTCATGAGATGTAACGCACCCTCTTCCATATTAAGAACGATGGAGCTCTTCGATACTGCCGTCCGCTTGGGCAAGAATGACTGTGCTCGCCATATCCACAAAAAGTCCGTTATCAACAACACCTGGTAACATGTTCAATTGAACATTAAGGCTCGCGGCGTGATCAATCGCTTCCATATGACAATCCGCTATCAGGTTTCCGTTGTCTGTCAGATAACGTTGCTGTCCATCCATCCGCCACTGTGGTTGACACCCCAATTTTTCGAGGGCCTGGAAGGTCCACTCCGAAGCAAATGGAACAACTTCAACCGGAAGTGGGAATTTACCCAACTTTTGCACGGCTTTGCTGCCATCCGCCACAATAATCAATTTGTCACTATTGGCCGCCACGATTTTCTCACGCAAAAGAGCCCCTCCTCCCCCTTTGATCAGGTTAAATTCGGGATCTACTTCATCAGCGCCATCAATGGTCAGATCCAGACGTCCAATCTGGTCAAATGGAATGATAGAAATCCCCCATTCACGGGCAAGCTTGTCCGAAGCCTCTGAAGTGGCAACCGCTTGAATGTTCAATCCATCACGTACACGCTCACCGATTCGGCAGATGGCATAATAAGCTGTTGAACCTGTACCCAATCCAACCTTCATTCCATCTTCAACATATTCCGCCGCACGCTCTGCTGCTATCTGTTTAAGATTCATCTATAAACCCCCGCTGCTCATAATTTGAGAAATGCATATGTAGTTATTATAGATAAAACCGCTTCCGATGTATATCCGTGCCTTCTGTTGCATCTTTGCCATCTTATTTTTGTTTTGTTGAAGGATGTTTTTTTACCCACCATGTTATAGAATACAGAATGAAGCTAAAAAATGGGAAATTTTAAAATAAACAGTTCTAAATACCTATAAACCGTCTGATATGTCCATAAATACGTAAAATATTAAAAAAAATTTAACGATACTATTCAATTTAACGACATTTTATACGACATATTAATTATAGATGTGTTTTAATAATTAGACACCTATGGTTCATACGGTACATAAGTCTCTACGAAAGCGACTGATAAACCAAGACCATGGTCGCATAAATTTCCTTTGGAGGGGATCCCGGAATGATCTAGTTCACTGTACCAAAGCAACCTAAAGTTTCTTAATTTAAAGAAGATCAGGAGTGGAATTTAGTGAAATCATTAAGTTGGAAAAGCATGTCGTTTTTCTCCAAAAATTTGTTACTCTCATTTACCAATATCATTATCATCGGGGTAGCACTTATCGCAAGCAGTTACTATTTTCAAAAAACAGTTCTTGTTGATCAACTGCATGGACAGGTGGAACAAATCACCAAAAAATGGGCTGAAGATATCAATCCCGCCGAGGTACAAGCTGCTATTGCGGAAGGCAGCTATGATGGAGCAGCACAAACTAAATTACGAGCGTATTTTGATGAAATGCAAGAATATTATCCTAACATTGCACAAGCCTACATCTTCGGTGTTGAGCTCGGTGGCGATAACAAGAGATTAACTTCCCTTGTAGCGATGCCGACCAACCTAAGAGAGGCTTTTCAAAGTGAGAACGTAAATATAGGTGACATGTATGAGCAGCCGGTCGTTGTAGCCAACGCACTCAAAGAAATGCTTAATACGGACCGCCCTACATTCACCACATTCTATTCCGATGATTTCGGAACTTGGACAACCATTGCATATCCAATCAAAGACAGTAACGGTAAGATTTTCTCATATTTTGCCATTGATGCAGATGCATCAGCCGTACCCGCAGGACTTAACTCCTTGCTAAAAAACGGAATTATCATCCTTGTGGCTTTCTTGCTGTTATTCCTGATTATCCAATACCTTGTGGTTAAAAACACCCTTTCCCCTATCCGTCATTTGATCAAAGGAATTGATGACGTCAGTCGGGGTAATTTGAATGTCAACATTCCGACAGGCAAAGACGATCTGGGACTCGTTAATGAGAAGTTCAACACCATGGTTCGCAAAATCAACGATACGATCGTTAAAGTGCAAATCACATCACAAGAAGTTAATCAGTCTGCCAAAGAGTTATATGAAGTTTCCGAACGCAACAGTGACAATGCAGATTCTATCAATAACAACGTAACTCAAATCACTTCCAACATTCGTTCACAGGAACAGGCAACCCGAGATAGTGCACGTGCCATGTCCGAGATGGCTACTGTAATCCAGACAATTGCCACCAGCTCCGCTAGTGTAGCGGATGAAGCCTATGAAATGGAACGTCGTTCACAACAAGGTAACAGCGTTGTCCGTCAAGTATCCGAACAGATGAACCTGATTACCGAATCGGTTAAGAATACTGCTTCTGCCATTGAGGTTCTGGAGAGTCGTTCACAGGAAATTGGCGATATTCTCAATATTATCTCGGGAATCTCCAGCCAAACAAACTTGCTTGCCCTGAATGCCTCCATTGAAGCAGCACGTGTTGGTGAAGAAGGAAGAGGATTTGCAGTTGTTGCAGGTGAAGTACGCAAACTTGCCGAGCAGTCTGAACAAGCGACCAGCCAGGTTGGCGTATTGATTCAGGAGATTCAAGCTGGAATCAAACAAGCTGTACGTGCTATGGAACAAGGTACGTCAGAAGTAGATACAGGGCTCAGCGTAGCCGATCAAACAGGTCAACTGTTCGAAGACATTTTAGAAGCAGCGAAAAAAGTATCTAATCAGATTCAGGAAGTATCAAGCGCGACGGAAGAAATCTCTGCGGGTACTGAAGAAATGACCGCTACAGCAGAGGACTTGTCTTCAAGCGTAAGCAAGACTGCAAACAGCAGTGAACAAATTTCCTCATCTGTTGATGAGCAAAAAGCATCTTTGATCACACTGGTAGACTCCTCCACACGCCTTAACAGCATGTCTGAGGAACTCCAAGAACTAATCTCTCATTTCAATGTAAGCAAACAATAATTCAAATCCACAAACATTCGGTTTGAACCAAGGAGGAATAACTGAAGTGATTGAAAACCAACCATCTTCTAGCCATTCCATGGAATCTAGCTTGCCCGTTCTGCAGATTCCACTGGATTTTGGGCGACGTCAACAATCATTCTCTTATCAGTCTGCTCAAATCACATTACATGATTCTCTGAGCCGTGATCTTAAACAGAAGTTTGGAGAACAGATGGTGTACCCGGTACTCCTCTCAGCTTATGCAGCCTTGTTATACCGATTGTCAGCTGAACAGGAACTTGCCATAGGTATACTTGCCCCCGATCAGGCAGCTTCCTATCTTTCTTTACAGATTCAGGGTAAATTGACCTTCAACCAACTATGTCATCAGGTTTCAGAGCAGCTCAAGATTGAATACACGTTGCAAAACGGTGGATACCCTGAAACGTTGTTCATGCTGAATAGCGTACAGTTGCCTCAAGCACCACAAATATTAAATTGGAATGTTCGAGATGATGATCGGAACATGCTCATCCTTGATCTGTTCTATGATAGTTCACTGTTAAAAGAGTCTACCGTGCTGAGATATGCAGAATATTATCAGACTCTTCTACTCGCCCTCGTTCGTGACGGTGAGAAAGCGATCGGTACGGTGGATATTCTTTCCGCCTCAGATCGATTGTTATACCGGGAGATGAATGATACTTCCGTGCTTGAACCAGAGAATCAGACGGTCCATGGCTGGTTCGAAGCAACAGCAGCAGCATATCCGGATTCGCCCGCGATAACATCACCATCCCAAAGTTATACGTACAGAGAATTGAATGAACGAGCGAATCAGGTTGCACGCGTTCTGTTATCCAATGGATTGCAGAAAGGTGAATTCGTCAGTATCTTTATGGATCGAAGTCTGGAGACCATCATCTCCCTGCTGGGTATTCTAAAGGCAGGGGGTGCATATGTTCCAATTGACCCTGAGCATCCAAAAGAACGTAACAGTTATATTGTGGAAGATACGGCGTCTTCATTCGTGCTGACAACGGAAGCCTCTTTTGCACAAGCTACCAGCTTGTTCTCCAGTATAGCTACGGTCCGTCAGATTCTCTCTGTTGATGGTCGTCTAGCCGGATTTGCAGCAAGCAACCCCAATCTGGATATTCAGCCAGATGATCTTGCGTATATTATCTACACGTCAGGGTCGACCGGTAAGCCTAAAGGGGCACTGATTGCCCACCGGGGTGTAACCAACCTTGGCAGTGTGGTTCAACGTGATTGTGACATTCAACCAGGTGATGTATTAACCCAGTTTGCTACATACAGCTTCGATGCATCCGTGTGGGATACCGTTGGCGCCTTGTTCTATGGAGCAGAATTATATCTGTTGTCTGCGGAAGAACGTGTATCTGTTGAAGAATTCGCAAGTGCAATTGAACGGACAGGAACAACGATCATTACGATCCTGCCTACGATTTTCTTCAATCAGCTTGCTTCCTATCTATCCGATGAAGGTTTCCACAAGCTGGCCAAAGTCAGAATCATTACTGTAGCCGGAGAAGCGCTCTATGGTGAACAGGTTCGTGCCTTCCAGCGTAAATTTGGAAACCAGATTGATATTGTTAATGTATACGGACCTACCGAATGTACAGTAGCCACAGCCACTCACCGCATCAGTGAGCAGGTTCCAGAACATGTGGTGAACATCCCCATTGGTAAACCGATTCATAACTACAAAGTCTACATTGTGAATGAAGAACAACAGCTCTGTCCTGCTGGTGTACCTGGTGAAGTATATATCGCTACCCCTGCACTGGCCAAAGGTTATCTGAATCAGCCAGAACGTACAAAGCAAGCATTCATTGAGAACCCTTTTGCAATAGGTGAAAAAATCTACAAGTCTGGCGATATTGCCAAATTGCTGGATACCGGGTTACTGGAATATGTTGGTCGCAGTGACTCACAGCTAAAAATTCGGGGACACCGCATTGAGATCGGCGAGATTGAAGATCACTTTGCACGGCTTGATCAGATTCAGAACGTTGCGGTCATTCCAAAGAAAGAATCGGATGGACAGAATATGCTGGTTGGGTATTTTACATCAAAAGATGGCAGTACCCTTTCTGTTTCCGACATCAAGGCAGCACTGACCGCGAAACTTCCTTCTTATTTTGTACCGAAGTGGATCTGTCAGTTGGATGAAATGCCGATTGCACCGACTGGAAAAATCAATCGCAAAGCGATGGTATCCCTGCCTCATGTGGAACGACATGAAGACCGCCCTGACCGGGTTCTGCCGGAGACAGAGACGGAATCCATTATCCTAGATGCATGGAAAGAAATTCTTCAACACGACGACTTCGGTGTCGAAGATAGCTTCTTCAATATCGGTGGTGATTCACTCCGTGTCATTCATGTACTCGTCATTCTGAAGCCACATTACCCGCAGCTAAAAATTGCCGACTTCTTTGCCGAGAAAACAGTCCGTGCTCTTGCTCGTCGCGTGGAAGTACTGTCTCAAAGTACAGCAGAAGTAACGCATTCGGCGGTGACGGATGACATGATCACACAATTATCCGAACACCCTGTGGAACTTGCGTCCCAGTTGGGGTATCCGCTCATTCGTGAACCTGAGCATGTGTTACTGACCGGAGCCACCGGTTATCTGGGTTCTCATGTGCTTCAACAGTTAATTCTGAATTCCAGTACACGAATCTACACGCTGGTCCGTCGGCCATCCAATGGAATAACTGCAATGGAACGTTTGACTAACGTGCTGGAAGGATATTTCGGCAAACAACTGACTGATCAACTATCTTCCCGCGTGGAGATTATTGAAGGGGATCTCGAACAACCTAATCTCGGTCTTTCAGCTGAACAAACGGCTTATGTCCATGAACGAATTGATCGTGTCATCCACTGTGCAGCAGACGTACGTCATTTTGGAGATGCCGATCAGTTCGCCAAAACAAACGTGGAAGGAACGGTCGCCTTGCTGGATCTGATTCGTAGCAAACCTGGGGCCTCCTTCCACCATGTATCCACGATGGGCATTCCGGAAGATCTCGCACTCAGCGGACAATGGGAATCCTCCCTGCAATATGATCGGTTCCCGGCTGACTTGCATGTGGACAACCTGTATTCGGACAGCAAGCTTGAAGCCGAGAAAGTACTCATGATGGCGGCCGAGGAAGGTGTACCTGTCAGCATTTATCGTGCAGGTAATCTAACTTGCCACTCGGAAACGGGACGCTTCCAGTCCAATATTGATAGTAATGCCTTCTATCGCATGATCAAAGCCATGTTATTGCTTGGCAAAGCGCCTGCGGCTGACTGGATGGTTGATTTCACACCGATCAACTATGCAAGTGAAGCCATTGTTCATCTGGCCCTACGTCAGGATACAGCCGGCCGTGTGTTCCACATCTGTAACCCGGAGCCGATCCGCTATGATGAGCTGATCCGTTCTGTGAATCGGGCTGGTTACAATGTCGAGACACTTCCTTTTGCCGAGTACACCCGTTGGTTGTTCGATGCCAGCATCAGCAAGGAGCCGGAAGCTCTTCAGTTGGCTATTGCACAGCTTGAAGGCGACGGAGCGAAGGATTCAGCTTATGTCTATGCTTGCCCTGTCACAACGGCTTATGTGGAACCTGCCGGAATCTCATGTGCGAAAACAGATGATCGATTCATCTCCGTCATGTTAGACTACGCTGTTCAGATTGGGTATTTCCCCGCCGCAATTCGGCGCCAGTATGGCACTTCAACAGCAATGGAGTAAGTCCACTCTAGCATCAACCTGATTAATATATATAGGCACACAGAGAAAAGCCATCTTATCGTCATTCACTGACGATAAGATGGCTTCTTCACTTTGCATTCTGGGCATTATTTTATATCCAGCGAATGATTGCAATGACGGCGAGGTGAGCTGGATAGAAATAGCGCCAGATCCAACGTGGCCCCTTCATCCGGAATCCTGCTTGGTAATACTGAGCAACAGCAATACCAGCGGTGGCCAACACGCTATACATTTGCACAGAGCTATGATGCAGCAGAAGATATAGTGCATTTAACACAACATGTGCCATAACAAGCACAGGACCTTGGAAATAACGGAATAACAGAACTAATAACAACCCGTACATTCCGTAATCCATTTGGCTAATTTCCATGAACCAACCTGCCCCAATGACGATTGGAATACCCAGTAGACGGGATGGTAGTTTATCGATAACGAATAGAACCAACAGGGCAGACCACAATGTCCATACCACGTTCAGAGAATAATGATTAAACGCAGCCATGAACGGTACCTGTGATATTATCGCAATCCAGAACAGACGCCATATGTATTTTTGTACATCTCGTGTATGTTTATAACCGATATACACTGCAAAAGCATAGATTGGAAAAGCGATACGACCTATAATTCTCAACTCTATAATATGTGGAAAAAAGACAGCCCCTATATGATCAATTAACATCGTGATCATGGCAATCCACTGCATCATGTTGCGACTCCCCTCCCTCGTTCCCTATTACGGGTCTGCCATTCATTTATATCATGCGCTTTTTTGAGCACCCTCTTATACATTAAGTTCATAATACATGAATTTGGTATCCTGTGCATATCCTTCGGATTCATATAAAGCTTGCGCTTGCGTGTTAGTTAACTCAGTAGAAAGTGATATACGAAGAACTCCACGCTCAGATGCCAATTGCTTGGCTGCTTGCAACAGTTTCCTTGCAATGCCTTTCTGACGATAATCAGGATGCACATATAGATCATTAAGCACCCAGATCGGCCCCATCGATACCGAACTGAAACTGGGATACAGCTGAACGAATCCGGTACAACTCAAGCCATGCGAACTTGGCATACCATTACAATCATCTTTCCCTTGATCACTTTCCACATCGGTTTCTGCTACCAAAATCACCGAGTCATGGCGTTCCATTCGTTCTTTAATATACTGACGTGCCGCCTCAATGTCAGCATTCTGATTGTAGAACACCCTGTACTCATTGAACAGTCGACCCACTTCATTGCATTCTGGAAGACCAGCTTGTCTGATTCGTTGCTGCACTTCACTCAACTCCTTTAATTGGAGACCAACGTCTCATCCTTTGTGATCTTTATATTTTAAAATAATCTCTTCTCTTTCCCCATTCATCATCTGTATCAAAGTTTGTAGTATCTTGGGCATTGAGCTGAATATTCGTTCGTCCATGCCAATTCTGAACATTTTGTTATACTGCCTTGTTATTGGCAAAAATAAAAAGGCGACCAAAGCATCGGGTGCTCCGTCGCCGTAAATATTCAGTTCGATTCAGCGTTCTGTTGTTGCTGACCAGGATCAGCATCAGGAAAAATGACGCCTTTCTTCAGAATCAGATTGGCATATTGTGCACGCTCACCCGTTGCAACAATCACATAGGCATTCGAAGCACGTTTATAAAAATCAAATCGCTCTTCATGATCCAATGCATCCGTGATGCCTTCATATTCTTCAATTAAACGGCGATAGTCTTCCCATATGATCGGTACCACCTGATCCCCTTTTACAACCTGCATGACAGCAGCGGGACGCTCAGCATAGGTATCCAGTGGGTATAATTGCAGGATGGCTTCCAATAGTTCGACAACTCCCAGTGCATCACAGCGCACCAGTCGCTTGGCATGACTCGCTGCCGGGAAATTGCCGTCAGCCAGAACCAACTCGTCCCCATGCCCCATTTCAGACATAATTTTGAGCAACTCTGGAGGAATTATTGCAGGGATATTTTTCAGCACACACAGCTCTCCTTGGTCTTCTCCAACAGCGGTTAGAGGAAATTGGTTTTCTCCATTCTTCAAAAGCACGATGAACTTGCATTGAATCGAAGCGGTTTCATTACCATTCTAACAGTATTTTTTAATCCATGCATAGTGTTCCGGCTTGACTGATATGGAATATTTCATTTTGACAAAAATACTTGTTTCACATATAGTTGTTATAACAACTAATTGATTCAGAACTTTTTATGATGGAAAGCGAGGTCTCGTTATGGACTACACACTTGAGCAGTCTGTCGGCTTCATGTTGGGTTTCACGCATCGTAAAGCGGTAGCCCTACTCGCAATGCGATTCAAACCTTATGATATTACAACAGAGCAATTTTCTGTGCTGTTTAATGTTGACCGTGGGGAAGGTGTGAATCAGAAAGAACTCGCTTCACGTGTCTTCAAAGACCAGCCCACCACAGCCCGGATTATTGATCTGCTTGAGAAAAAGGGTTTGGTAGAACGCCGGACCAGTGAACACGATCGCAGAGCCTATCTGTTATACCTCACCAAGGAAGGCAAAGCGTTAATTGATGTCCTCGTTCCGATCGAAAGAGAAATGAATAAAGAACTTGCTGAAGGTATATCCGAAGACCAGATGGAAGCATTTAAACATACTCTTTCCCTCATTAATCGCAACTTGTAAGAATCACAACTCAGGGGGAATACGTCATCATGAAAGAACAATCTACACAAGTTAGGCTATGGACCACCGATTTTATTTTGCTAATGCTATGCAACTTTTTGTTATTTCTACAACTGCACATGATCGTCTCACCACTTCCGTCTTACGTTCAGGAGCGATTTCACGCTAATGCATTTGAGGTCAGCCTCTTCACCTGTCTGTTTGCACTAAGTGCCATTGCAGCCCGTCTCTACTCCGCGAAAGCACTGGAGAAGGGTCTTCGTAACGCCATGATCTATATCGGCCTCTCCGTAGCCCTGCTGGCAACGCTCGGCTATTATTTTGCTGCGGGCATAGCCGTGCTCTTGTTGCTGAGAATGTTATTTGGTATCGGGTTCGGTATGAGCAGTACCGCTTTTCCAACGATGGCCTCGGACATTGTGCCCGTCAAACGAATGGGTGAAGGCATGGGTTACTTCGGGCTATCGACTAGTCTGGCTATGTCTATGGGACCCATCATAGGGGTGACCCTGCTCCAGGGTGCCGGATTTGTAACCCTGATGTTATGTACTGCTGGTGTTCTCGCTGTAATCTATCCACTTAGTTACACGCTGACCCGTAAAAAAGCCGCCAGAAACAATAACAGTGAACGTATCATTCCACAAGCTACTACAAGTGATTCAGGATCCAACCCAAAACAAAAGACACCGTTCAACCGCAAGCTGATTCTGCCCAGTGTGCTGAATTGCCTGTTATCCATCACCTATGGTGGGCTCGTCGGATTCATCGTCTTGTATGGCAAGGAAGCCAATCTGGCCAATCCTGCGCTGTTCTTTTTGTTTAATGCACTCGCCGTGTTATTGGTTAGACCCTTTGCAGGACGAATCTATGACAATAAGGGTCCAAAAGCACTGCTGATTCCAGGAGCAATCTTCATTGCTGCCGGACTCATTCTACTCTCATATGCATCCTCCATGTCAGTCCTGTTCATTGCTGCCTTTTTATACGGGATAGGCTATGGTTCCATGCAATCGTCTCTGCAGACCTGGATGATTCAAGTCGTATCTCCTTCTCAACGTGGCATGGCTAATGGCATGTTTTTGAACTCGCTGGATCTGGGTATTGCGACAGGTGCGCTTCTTCTTGGCGCCATTGCGGCCATAACGAGTTATACCGATATGTACCGATATTCCGTGATGTTTATGATTCTGTTCTTGCTTATATATCTGATTCAGGGAAAACGAAGCGGCAGCTTCTCCATAGAAGCTCATGCTCTGCTCACTCTTACTCATATCCCTGCAACGGATTCACCTCAAGATCAAAAGGACTCATCTGGAGCCATCCCCACCGAAACTAGCCAGTCAGATAAAAGCAAACACGACTGATTGGTTACAATCATTCTGAACATAAAATAAAAACGCGTTTACACCGAGAAAGCAAATCATCCGCTTTCTTAGACGTAAACGCGTTTTTTTATTGGAACAGATCTGAATATTAAATCGACTTAAGACAGCCCGGAAATGAACGTAGCATACAGGACCTTCAATTTAAAGTGGACTTTTCTTGCGCCTTATCGGGGCATAACCACTACTTGTCTCCATTCGATCGATGTGCCGTTCCTGTTTCTGTCCGCTTCCTGAAGTAGGTTGGTCTCCTTTATCCGGCTTAACTGCGAATAATGTAAGTAGTCCTCCTACAGCTGCAGAAGCAGCAAGCACACCAAAAAGCAAAAAATGTTGTTTGCCAATGAGCAAAGAAACAACAGGTGGGCCGAGTGATACACCGATGAATCGCATACTACTGAACAAAGCCGTAATCGTACCTCTCTGCTTCTTGTCCACACCTTCTGTAATTAGAGCATCCAGACATGGTAAGGTTGCCCCTATTCCCGCACTTCCCAATGTGAATAGACCCACGACTACGTAGATATTATCGAAAACGCCAATAACACCCAGCGAAACGGTTACAAGAATAAGTCCTGTGAAACCAAGCCACTTCATGCGAGGTTTACTCTTTCCAATCCACTTCCCTGCGAAAAAGGAAAAAAGACACAGTGCCGCTAGTGGAATGGCAAGTACGAGACCTTTAACAATGCCCTTCATGGCGAACTCGCTCTCCAATGTCTCGGATAGATAATAAAGCACACCAAAAAGAATAAACATACAAATTCCACCGATCGCAAACAAGGCGTACAACCAGCGTCCTTTTTCTTTTAGTACATCCTTAATGGAAGCCACAAATTCTGTAAAGGTGGGCGGTTTTTCTTTTTTCTTTGGTGTTTTCACCAAGAATATAACCAGGATCAGCGACAGAACACAGAGTACGGGAATAGCCATAAAAGGTAGGTACCATAACCAAACAGCCAGTGCTGCTCCCAGAATTGGACTTAACACTTTACCAAATGTATTCGAAGTTTCAATGATTCCCAGGCTTTTAGATACCTGATCTTCATCATTGAACATGTCCCCAACCAAAGGAATCACAATCGGGAATGCCCCCGCTGCTCCGACCCCCTGCAATAACCTGCCACCTAATATGGTCCAGTAGGCTATATTTCCGCTTAACATCCATGCAGCCACACCAGCTACAGCTCCCCCAACGGCTGCAATGATGAGACTCGGAATAATGACTGCTTTTCTGCCAAAACGATCAGACAAATACCCTGCAAGAGGAATAAGCAGGATGGCAACTACAGCGTAGACTGTAATGAGCATACTGACCTTAAATGCAGATACCTTCAACTCACGTTCAATCTGTGGCAGGATCGGTATAAGCATGGAGTTACCCAAGGTCATAATTAAAGGGATGGAAGCAAGTGCGACGAGGTCCCACTTTTTATCGTTCATACCACAACCACCTTTACAGATTCTACACACAACAGCATTATTGTGCTTGTTTCGGAGGTTGATTATTCAGGACATGCTGGATGTTACCGCTTGTTCACACAAATAAGCTGCCTGCACATATTAGTGCATGACAGCTTATTTGGCTCATAATGTCTAGAACTACACCAATCTAAAGTGGCGTAACGCTGCTCCACCTTTGAAAATAATATACAGCTCATTCACCTGATGTGACGCCTCAAGCGAACACTGGACCGTTGTCCACTTGATATCTTTCCCATTCACACTGCCTCCGGGTCCAGAAACCACACACACACCGAGCAGTTCGCCCTTCAATCCTCCAGAACGAATCTCCAGTCTGCCCTCTTCCCCATAAGCTGCCACTCTGGCTTCAAATCCTTGTATGTCCTGAACAGCGTTATTGTTGAAAGTGATCCAGGATGACTGACCATCGCGATACAAAGGTTCTTCCCGGGTGATTGCCCGAACTGCCGAACGTCCTTCCAGACATTCATCCAACAGAACACCTCTACAAGCATCGTAATTCTCGGCAAAGGTAAGCATGTGCAGCGGACGATCAGGAATCGTCTCACCTTCAATCTGAATATCTGCCGACTGGCGTATATCGGCGGAAGAACGCCCTGCCAGGATGGCCCAGGTCGCTGTCTCCAGGCAGTATCGATCTCGGGTAACATCCCATAGCGCCAGCTTCTGAACAGAAACCTCGAAACCTATTGTAACACGCGTCCCTGCCTTCACATGGATACGACGAAAAGCAAGCAGTTGCTTCTGAGCACGCTTCACTCGCGAGGTATATGAAGATCCATAGATTTGCACGACTTCATCACTATCACGTTCACCTGTATTGTGTATCTCCACTTCAATCTTCAAATGATCTGTGTTGGTATCTTCCACCGGGGCACTACGACTTACACGAATCGCCTCGTATTCAAACTCCGAATAGGTCAGGCCATGACCAAATGCATATTGGATCGGTCCTTGATGATACATATAGGTCATGCCATTCTGAATAATGTCATAATCCATGATGTCAGGAAGCTGGGATTCATCTGCATACCATGTCATGTTCAGTCTGCCTGCCGGGGCATAATGACCTAACAGCACATCCGCAAGCGCATTACCCAATTCCTGACCTGCATGTGTCATATATACAATTGCCCGGGCAATACCTTTCAACTCCTGCAAGGCAAATGGATAACTGCCCATAATGACAACCACCGTATTGGGATTAGCCTCACACACGGCTTTGACAAGTTCGACCTGATTCGGCGGAAGCAGCAGACTCGGGCGGTCGATTTCTTCTTTGCCATTGATGTACGGGCTGTTGCCAACAACAACGACCGAAGCCTGACTGTCACGTGCTGCTTCTACGGCTTGTTCTATTCCGCGTGCCACAATGTCGATCTCAAAAACCGCTGGTTCTGCCTGTGGTGACACTGGCGATAAAGCAGAATGTCCCTGATGTTCGCTCATTCCAACGGGAATACTGTTCCACGTCCGCAAGATGTTGCTGCCGTCCGACTGGGTTTCGAATTGAACAACTTCCTTTACAAACCAGCCACCAATCTCTGGTGCGTTTGCCTGATAGACGCCTTGCTCGGTCAAACTAACGTATCGATGATTGTTCACACTTCTCAGCGTATGACTTCCCGAGCCCCAATCCTGATGTACAAACTCGGCGGCTGTAGGTGCACTGTCCTCCGGTACGGCGACGAGAATACCTTCCGCTTCCAAGGAAATAACCTGTCCGTCTGCTGTCTTCAACTGAATACGGTCATTTCCATCTGTATACGTTACGTCAGTTTGGGGTAACCGATTACGTAGTCCATCGAGGACGGATACACGATAAGGCAGCGTGCCACTGTACCAATCGGTATAGACCACATCGGCAAGTGGTCCAATGACACTGATCTTCTGTAATGCTTCCGGCTTCAAGGGAAGTAATCCATCATTTTGCAGTAAAACAATGGATTCGGCAGCGGCACGATAACTGAGTTTGGCATGCTCCGGTGCACATAGTACCGACTCAGGTATAGACGCATAGGGGTTGCGTCCGGATTGATCCAGTTGTCCGAGACGCATCCGTACACCGAAGATGTTACGAATCGCTCGGTCCAAATCAGCTATCTCCAACAGCTCCTGCTCAAGAGCATCTTCCAGAGCAGATACGACTAGATCAACCTCATCCGTAAGACAATCCACTCCTGCCTTCAACGCACCTGCTGCGGATTCGGCATGACTGGTGTGATAACCATGATAGTTCACTGTCTGAGACAGATCCCCTCCATCACATACAATAAAACCTGGCATCGCCCACTCACCCTTAACCACATCATTCACATATGGACTCTCAATGGCAGGTGTACCATTGATGGAATTGTAAGCTGTCATCATGGACAAGGCACCGCCTTCCACAAATGGTGTCTCAAAGGCTTTTAAATAATATTCCCGCAGATTCCGCGGATCGATGCTCGATGAACAATTCAGCCGATCTTTCTCATTATTATTGGCAAAAAAGTGTTTCAATGTCGCGACCATTTTCAGATAAAAAGGATCATTTCCCTGCATACCTTTGACGAGAGCTGCCGACATTTCACCCGTAAGGACCGGATCTTCGCCATATCCCTCTTCCGTTCTGCCCCAGCGAGGGTCACGTTCAAGGTCAACCGTCGGTGCCCACAAGGTTAACCCGTGAACTTCTGGATTACGGTGATGGTATGCCCTCGCCTCATCGCCAATGACTGAACCAATCTCTCGCATGAGTCTCGTATTCCAGGTACTTGATAGACCGAGCGGTTGCGGAAATACCGTTGCCTCCCCTTTCCATGCAACCCCGTGGGCAGCTTCGCCCCCAACGTTGTAGGCTGGAATGCCCAGTCTTGGTACAGCCGCTTCGCGAGTAGGTATTAGTCTGATCTTCTCTTCCGTTGTTAATCGTGCAATCAGGTCATCCAACCGTTCCTCAAGTGAACGTGATGCATCCCACATCGGGTATTGATGATACTCCTTCATCCTTCATTCCCCCTGCGAATTAGTGATGTGCAAGTTGCTTCCATTGCTCCAGTAAATCCAGCGTACGCTGGCGATACTTCTGACCATCTTCAGGTTGATTGACCTGATGTTCATGAACGTAAGCATTAAAATATGATGACAGTATTCGGTATGCAAGTCGCCGTGCCTGTCCTTCTGGGGACGGGTCCAGTGGATGATCATATCCCTCATGAAAAGCCACCGATTCTGTCGACAATATGGCTTCATACTCCCTGTCGGCAAACATGGAACGATCTCCATCAATGATGGCCGCAATGTGTAGCTCACCCTTTTCCTCATGAACAAGCACATTCGCTTCCCACAGGTCATTATGAACCAGTACCGGACGGGTCACCTGATCAAATAAGTCTTTATTTTTCATGAATATAGCTGCAATCTCTTCCCCCACACCTGGCATATAATCGGCTTGTGCCGCTTTAAGTGCCGTTTCTTCAGCAAAAGAGTGCAGCACCTCAGACCATTGGTTCGAGCCTTTAATCGTCCCATCTCCTTGTGGCCAGCCAAACGATGCACCCTCGATCTGATGCATGATGGCGGTATACGCACCAAGCTGATGATACAATCGCTCTTTGTCCATGCCTGAAATCGATGCGTGATCTAATTGCTTACTGGGAATAAACGTCATAAACATGTACGTTCTTGGAATGATGGACCCGCTATCATCACAGGCGATAATGTTTGGAGCAGGAATGCCTGTCTTACGGTAGTATTCATACACAATCGGTTCAGCTGCCATCATCGTACGTTCGAACGAAAAGAGGGGATCACTCGCAGAACCGGCTGCCATCTCTCCCCGCTCTGGAGCCAAACGTAAAATCACATCCGTATGGGATGCATGATCAAGTTGAATCCGATAGGTTGTATTGAAAAGCCCTCCTTGCAGGAGTGCAAATCCCTTCACTTTGGTATCGCTTCCAAAAGTATTCTCTACCAATTGATGCAGCATCTCAGCCGATATCGTACAGTGTAAACCTGAATTCATCATACTCATTTCATTCAATCTCCTATCATTGTAGACAAACAGACGGCACCTTGCGGCACCGTCCTTTCATCTATCTACTATATCACTTTACAGTTGAATTGTAAGCGAGGTTGCGCCTGCTGCTGCCGTAATAACAACACCAGTTGAACCTGACACTTGGGAACCACCTTCAACGCTGGATACACTCTCCATGCCGCGAAGCACCAAGTTCCATGGTTTGCCCGCGCCATCAGCACGAACGTCCAGTACTGATCCATTACGTGTAACGTTAACTGTCAGTTCCTGTTCAGCTGCCTGGTTCACAACAACCGCTTGAGCCGTTTGACCATCAGCCAGTTCGAACAAGTGCAGGGACACATCATTCGCAAAGTCATAATCCGGTTTATGATCTACAGCACCGACAGCAATCAGGCTGTTTGGTTTAACCATCATTGGAAGCGTTTTGAAGTCATGATTTTCACTGATCCAGCGTCCACCTTGTACTTTCGCTCCTGTCAGGTAGTTCGTCCAAGTTCCTTCAGGCAGGTAGTAACGCACATCGCCTTCCTTGTTGAAGATTGGCGCCACGAGAATTGAATCACCGAACATGTATTGCGTATCCAGGTTATATGTTGTTGGGTCCTCCGGGAAATCGAGCAGCATTGCACGCATCATCGGAATACCTTTTACCGTTGACTCCACCGCAGAATTGTACAGGTACGGCATCAGGCTGATTTTGAGTTTCGTAAAGTCACGAACAACGTCCACGGATTCCTCGTCAAACAACCAAGGCACACGATACGAAGTGCTGCCATGCAGGCGGCTGTGTGAAGATAAAAGTCCGAACTGTACCCAACGTTTGTATACGTCAGGGCTCGCTGTGCTTTCGAAGCCGCTGATATCATGACTCCAGAATCCAAAACCGGAAAGCCCAAGTGAGAGACCACCGCGAAGCGATTCAGCCATCGATTCATACGTGGAAGAGCAATCACCGCCCCAGTGAACCGGGAACTGTTGACCACCGGCTGTTGCAGAGCGTGCAAACAGGGCAGCTTCGTTTTTGCCAATCTTCTCTTCGAGCAATTCAAATACAGCTTTGTTATAGAGCTGTGTGTAATAGTTGTGCATTTTAACCGGATCAGAACCATCGAAGTACACAACATCTGTCGGAATTCTTTCACCGAAGTCTGTCTTGAAGGAATCTACACCTTGATCCAGCAGGACTTCCAGCTTGCTCTTATACCAATTCACAGCATCCGGATTCGTGAAATCAACTAGAGCCATACCTGCTTGCCACATATCCCATTGCCATACGCTGCCATCGGCTGTTTTGACCAGATAACCGTTCTCCATACCTTCATCGAACAAGTAGGATTTCTCTGCAATATATGGATTGATCCAGGCACAGATTTTGAGACCCTTCTCTTTCAGACGTGCAAGCATGCCTTCCGGATCCGGGAACATCGCTTCATCCCATACAAAATCAGACCATTGGTATTCCTTCATCCAGAAGCAGTCAAAGTGGAATACAGACAGCGGAAGATCACGTTCAGCCATGCCATCTACGAAATGGTTAACGGTTGCTTCATCATAATCTGTTGTAAATGAGGTTGTCAGCCACAGACCAAATGTCCATGCGGGTGGAAGTGCTGGTTTACCTGTCAATTTCGTATAATTATCCAGTACATCCTTCGGATTGTCGCCGCCGATAATGAAGTACTCCAACGTCTCCCCTTCTACACTGAACTGTACTTTAGATACGTTCTCAGATGCAATCTCATACGATACGCGCTCCGGATGGTTTACAAATACACCATATCCTTTATTGGACAGATAGAAAGGAATGTTTTTATAGGACTGCTCACTGCTTGTACCGCCATCTTCATTCCAGGTATCTACGATTTGACCGTTTTTAACAAACGGTGTGAAGCGCTCACCGAGTCCGTAAACGTATTCACCAATGCCAAGATCAAGCTGCTCGCGGAAGTACGCTTCCTTGCTCGGACCTGTAATATAACCAGCCGCTCGTTGACCGCTACCAGTAATGCGTTTTCCTCCATACAGGAAGCTGACGTCCCAACCGTTTGTTTTATCGATTTGAACTTCCAGATTGCCGCTTTTCAGAACAGCCCCTTGTTCATTTTTGGAGATGTCAACGTTTGCATCTTGCGTATTCAGCTCAAATACAGGGCCTTTTTTCACTCCGCCTTTATGGTGATTCAACGTTACTCGAATAACGTTAGGCATAGGTGAGCTGTACGTTGCTTTCAGCAATGTACCATTCAACGTGTCGCCTTTGCTACGAATATATTTAGTTGCCGCATATACGGTCAAGGAATTTTCTTTTTGTACAATATCACGAATGTCAGTTGGGTTTTGAATCTGATACCCTTCACGAGTCATCCAGAATCCATCAGTAAATTTCATGTTTTCTTTCCCCCTTTGGTTATACTATAATAATATTGATATTAATGATGAATTTCTTCTCTTATTTTGACCAAATATATCACGATTTTGATAATAACCATCCGATTGTTGAACATCAGCACCAATCTATGGAAACGATTACATTAATAATGATACAAAAAGGAGAATCTGATATGGAACGTGAACGATTACGGGAAGACCGAATCCACGGGAATGCCATGTATCCAGTCAGTGTGTACCCGGATATACAACAACTGAACGGCGATAGCATTCTGGATTGCCACTGGCATGATGAAATGGAGTTCACCATGGTTACTCAGGGCTGTGCGGTCTTTCAGATTGATATGAACACCATTGAGGTTCAAGCTGGAGAAGCCATTTTTATCAATCGAGGTGAGATTCATGCAGGTTATCTGAAAGGTGATGTTCCCTGTGTATTCTCTTCCATTGTATTTAATCCCGAGCTGCTTGGCAGTCGTACCTTCGATACGGTACAGGAGAAATTCATCGGTCCACTGGTGCGCAAAACCGTAGTTCCCCCTTTTCATATCAAAGCAGATGAGGATTGGGGACAAGAAATTCTGGATCACCTGAAGCGCATATTTGCCGACCATGCTGCCCGAACAGAAACGTGTGAAATGTCAACGAAAGCGTACCTGTACCTCATATTTGCCCGAATGTTCGAACATATGAAACCTGTTCCGCTCAAAGGCACCGTAGCTACAGGGAGCCATGACAAGGTAGAGCGCCTGAAATCCGTGCTCGGGTATATCCACAAGCGTTATCCTGAACCATTGAAGCTGAAAGAACTGGCCGATGAAGCCAATATGAGCGAAGGACACTTCTGCCGTTTTTTCAAACAGATGGTGCAGAAAACTCCGGTTGATTACATTAATTATTACCGCGTTCAACAAGCCTGCGTCCAGCTTGAGAATACGGATCACAAAATTGTTGATATCGCCATGGATGTCGGTTTTGATCATCTAAGCTACTTCATCACCACATTTAAAAGGCATAAAGCCATCACCCCTTCACAGTATCGCAAAATGTTCTATGAGAACGTGGCCATGGAATCTGCCTTGGTTCAGGTATAATAGAAGAAGGTGCTCACAGCTCTCTGGCTGCAAGCACCTTCTTTATTCATTGGTGTCTCACTTTTTCAATGTCTTCCATGAAGTGTATTCATGTACGGAGAAACCGTTAAAGGACGCATGTACTGAAGCCATTTTTTCGACCAACTTCAATTGTGCTTCCATATAAGCAGATCCCTCTTCATAAAAAGTAATGAAGTCGCCTTCTTTACTTTGCTTTGTTTCCACAGCTATGGAGATCGTTTTGCCAAGCAGAGCCGCTTCTGCAAGTTCATCCTTCGCTACACTATAGATTGCAGCAGCTGTATCACGGTAAGCCATAATCGTAATGGAATCAAACTTTCGAATCATCCAGCTGCTAACCGCCATCGTTGAACCCGGAATTTTGTAGTTATCGAGCCAGAAAGGCAGATCAGCCGCTACCGGCATCTTCATCCGTGATGCTCGCTCAACAATATACTCCACATTTCCTTGCCACTGGGTAATCACACTGGCCTGATTGATTTTCCATTGCGGATGCACATGTGGCTCGATATCCAGATGAATACCCGCAAATTTCTCATTGGGTAATGCCTGCGCTTGATAAGCCTCAATCCAGTCCAGGAAAGATGCAATCTGCTCCCGACTCTCCGTCAATCCCCAGGCCGATCTTCCATCCATCACGTCAACCGCAATATTCTTGGCTCTCGCCTGGCGGATAAAGCTTTTATATTCAGGGATTTTAATATCCCGGTTCATCTGTAGATAGATCGTATTGATCTTGTTGGCTGTAGCGTAAGTTAACACCTCTTGAGGATTACTTCGGATCTGGGTAGTATCCCACACCCATGTCGCTCTCACGGGTGCATCAAGTTTCCCATGAATCGTTGCATAACTGTCGACTGAACCATCCGCAATGGCTTTGGAAGAACAGGCTGTACTCGCGCACAGAATCAAACAACATAGTAACAAGATAAAACGATACCCCTTTTTGCTTTTCATATTTGTACACTCCCTCTGAAGTTATCAGCCCTAACGTGCAAATCTGGATGAAATTGTGTCGTTTCATATTCATTTAATGGAACCTTATTAGTTACGACGAATTTAGATTGCTTCTATATGCAATATCATCTTTAAGACTTACGACGAAAGAATCATATAATTATATTTCGGGAATTCGTAGTTCTGTATGTATAGTTCAAAAGTCACAATTACTCACTATTTTCTAAATTGACTCCTATTTCAGCGCGACTTCAGTCATTATTGCCATATGTACACCAAGAACCAGAAGACCTAGAAAGCGTTTTCTCCCAAAACGCACAAAAAAACCGCCCTAAGGCGGCTTTTCATGTATATCCATTTATCGAGCTCTAATCGATAAATCTATTCATTCATTACCCGATGGAACTGCCGGTGTACTGTCAACCACTTCATCGAAAAGGGAGACCAGTTCAATACCTTCTGCCGAGATCCGCACAAGCCCCTTGTCGGACAACCGTAATTCCGGAATCACTACCAGCGCAAGCAACGAAAGCGTCATGAACGCATTATTCAACGTACATCCTGCGGACTGTAAAGCTTCACTGATTGCTGCCGATTGGGCTGCAACGACTTCGAAAGACTCGGTTGACATCAAACCTGCAATCCGCAGCGGGAATTCGGTCACCCCTGCTGCCGTTACCACGGCTACCCCACCTTGCATGCGAATGACCCGGTTACCGGCTTCGGCCATCAGGGCATCATCATTACCGATAATCAACAGGTTGTGACTATCATGAGCCACCGTCATCGCAATTGCTGCAGGTGATGTGAAGCCAATGCCTCCAACAAGAGCAACCGCCCGATTCCCGGTTTGTTTGTGACGCTCCAATACCGCGATTTTGCATACTTCCCCGGAAGTTGAAACCACAACCTTACCATCCTGCACCGTGACAGGCAGGTGTTTCTCCTTCGTATCCACATGATTCTCTGTCACATGAATGATCTTGGCACCAATCGTACCTTCTGCAATCGGTGCAGCAAGTTCCAGATCTTCTGGCTGAATATTCGCTTCCAACTTCACCGTGTTCAGCGCTTCCTCCGGGTATGTGAAGCTGTCCCAGACCGCCGTCATTTTCCCGTTCTCGGCTACGACTTGCCCGGCAGCAATTGTCATACCCACACGTACATCCGCCAGCCGGCCGTCCAGCAGAATAATATCCGCTATATTGCCCGGAATAACCGCACCAATGTCGCGTGCAACCCCGAACCGCTCAGCCGTGTTAATGGTAGCCATCTGGAAAGCCGTGACCGGCTTCACACCTTGGGAAATGGCGAGACGAACAACAAAGTCCATATGCCCTTCTTTGAGCAGGGATTCAGAGCTTCGGTCATCGGTTACCAGCATCATCCGGCGTGTATCCAGTCCAAGCTCCGTACAGGCTTTGATGGTCTCCGCCACATCATGCCATGCCGAACCTTGACGCATCTTCGCATACATCCCGAGTCGCAGACGTTCGACCACATCTTCCTTGGTCACACATTCATGATCCCCCGTAACTCCACTCGCTGCGTACGCCGGCAAACGCCAGTCATCTGCTGCCCAGGTGAAGTGACCATCTGCCACTTTGCCAGCCCGGAGGGTCGCCTGGATCTCACCAATCATCGTCTCGTCCCCGTAAACGACACCAGGGAAGTTCATCACTTCCCCAAGACCAATCATGTCCGGCCCCCAGGAAAGAGCCTCAGCCACCTCTTCAGGCCCGATATAAGCACCTGTTGTCTCCAGTCCCGGATGGGTGGAAGGCACACAGGAAGCCACCTGCATATAAGCAGCCATCGGTGTGGTCCGCGCTTCATCCAGCATCAGTCTCAGACCTTTGAGACCAAGCACGTTGGAGATCTCATGTGGGTCAAAGAAACCTCCCGTTGTGCCTGAAGGCAATACCGCTCTCGCAAACTCGGTTACTTTCATCTGAGTACTTTCAATATGGCAGTGTCCATCCAGCAATCCAGGAGCGATATATTTGCCGTTCGCTTCAATAATCCGGGTATGTTCTCCGATCGTGTGGCTTACATCTTTACCAACATAAGCAATTCGAGCTCCTTGTACAGCTATGGACATCTCAGGCAAAATCTCACCTGATATCACGTTTACGAGCGTGCCTCCCCGAATGACCAAAGTCGCTGGCATATCTCCCCGGGCTGTAGCGACCAGATCCGGTACACAATCGGCCATAAGCGGCCGTTCAAAAGATGATTTGTTCATATTGTTGCCTCCTTTAATAAACGATCCAAAAAAAATATATTGTTACGATTATATGAGTCCAGACCTCATGTGTAAAGAAAAATAACATCCATTGTGCCTCAATACAAATTATGGAGTCATATTTATCCACAGAACCCAATCCTTACGAATTCACGTTAGGTATTTTCATTCCATGCGATCACCTATATGGCTGGAATCTCATCATGTATACGTCCCTCGTGAAGTTAGCTTCTTCCCGATATATGTATCATATACAGAAAGACTCCCGTTCCACTGAACGGAAGCCTTCTTCATGCACATGAATGTGATATGTCAGTCCACTTGCGCAGCAGACACCTTGCCAAGATCATACCATTCTTCCGACTGCGAGGTAATGAAAGGACTCGGTGTGCCCACGCAGTAAACGTGCAGCAGATGCATCGCTCGCGTACAAGCCGTGTAGAACAATTTACGTTCATGCTCATGGGCGTACTGCTCCGCAGAGCCGTCATAGATCAGGACAGCATCGAATTCCACACCTTTGGCCAGATACGCCGGAATGACATGAACACCCTGCTCAAAAGCCAGCGTCGTTTTCTTGATTAACTTCGGTGCTGTCGGCAGTGTCTTACTCAATGCAGCATGTACGTCTCTGCTCTCTTCGGCGGTTTTACAGATCACTGCAACTGATTCATACCCTTCCTCAATCAAGTGCTTGAGGTCTGTCGTGATGACGTTCATATGACGCTCGGAATCAGAAGAAACGATCACTTTAGGCTTCTCGCCGCTACGGTTAAATGGAATAATCTCTTCCCCACCAGGCACCATGCCACGAGTAAATTCCACGATCTCCCGGGTAGATCGATAGCTCCTGGTCAGCTCAATCACTTCCGTGTTGTCTGGGCCGTACAGGTTAGTCAATGGTCCTGTTCCACTAAGGACTGAAGAGTGGGCATAGATCGCCTGATTGAAGTCACCGAGTGCTGTTATTTTCGCCCGAGGGAACAATCTCTTCATAAATGCCAACTGAAACGCAGAATAATCCTGAGCTTCATCAATAATGACATGACGAATATTGGAGTTAATATGGAATCCAAGCATGAGCTCACGCAGGTACAAGTATGGCGTAATATCTTCGTATGCCAACTCCTGGAGCTTCAATCTGCGTAAAGTCATCCTACAGATCTCATCCCATTGGGCAGGCAACGCCTCGTCACCCAGCAATCGCACCATCTGACCCTCATCGTTGAACAGATGTGCATATAATTGTCTTATATCGACGAACCGCAAGGACTTGATCCATTTCCGTAACGGTTTGAGTCGGTCACTGACTACCATACGTGCCAGAATTTCTCTTTCTTGCTCGAAGTCATTAAACGTATGGGTCTTTCCTTTTTGCTTACGCTTTAACCGTTGGTATGCACGTTGCAGATCCTCCGGCTCCATCAGATCAAGCTGCTGATCGACCCAAGGCGCATCCAGTTCACCTTTACCAAAGGCAGATAGTTCTTTCAGCATCCAATCCCGCAACATCTCCAGTCGGCTCACCAGCTTAACGGATGACTCGAAACTGTAGAATTTCTCAGCCATAGCCTCTGACGTAACAATTGCTCGGCCCTGGAAGCGAACCGGCTTGAATTTCATGCCACCTGACAGCATGCTCTCCTTATAACGCGTAATGACTTTCAGGAAAGATTCCGAGGATTTGAACCGAATGCTGGACATGCGAACATCATAATCGGGATCTTCTGTTCCCGTAAGTACATATTCGAGCTGAATAAACGGATCTTCCAATTGATATTCACGACCCAAACGGCGCTCCAGATACTCCTGGAAGGTCGTTTGCAACATATTTTCCTCCCCAAGCTCAGGCAGTACCGTGGAGACATAACTGTTGAACATCGGGTTTGGTGAAAAAAGAACCATCTGATCCGCTTGCAGATGCTCGCGATATTTATAGAGAAGATAGGCCACACGCTGGAGCGCGGCGGATGTTTTGCCACTCCCGGCTGCGCCTTGCACAATAAGCATGCGTGTCCGGTCATTACGGATAATCCGGTTCTGCTCCTTCTGAATGGTCGCAACAATACTCTTCATCTGTGCATCCGAAGTTCGACTGAGCACGGCCTGCAACAATTCATCGCCAATGGTTACGCCTGTATCAAACATAAAACGAATCCGTCCGTCCCGAATGACAAACTGCCGCTTCATCTCTATATCACCGCTGATCTCCCCGCTTGGTGTACGATATGTGATCGGGCCCGGTGCTCCGTCATAATAGAGGTTGGAGATCGGTGCACGCCAGTCGTAGACGAGAAAGGATTCCTCTTTCTCGTCTAATAACGATGCAATCCCTAGATAGATG
This sequence comes from Paenibacillus sp. CB74, assembly GCF_055687625.1. Classification (NCBI taxonomy): domain Bacteria; kingdom Bacillati; phylum Bacillota; class Bacilli; order Caryophanales; family Paenibacillaceae; genus Paenibacillus; species Paenibacillus sp. CB74. The sequence continues at coordinate 2,951,755 of NZ_CM146009.1, forward strand.
CGTTCCGCATTCGGGTATCCATCTTCCTTGAAATCGATCCGGCCAAAATACGGTGAATGATGCAGTCGTTTCATTTTATCCAACGCCGCCGCTGTATTGAGATGACTGCGCTCCCGATCGGACAATACCTGAGACTGCTGCCGCATGCTGGTTGAAGTTTCCCCCACATCGTCCGCTTCGCTAAAGTTCATTGTCACTTCGTCCCAGAAGTCTTTTCTCATGCCAACCACTTCATCACGGAAGGAACCGACTTCATCTTCTAACGTTGTGATCTTGCGTTCAATCTGATCGGTCACCATGTTGACCCGTTGCTGCTCTTCGCTCCATTGCTGCTCTGTACTCATATGTTAATAGCCCCTCTTTCCCCGGATTGTGTCCTCAAAATCCCATTTGACAAGCCCGAAAAGGCAATGGTATAATTATTAGAAAGTAAACATTTTAATTATATGTTAATTAGTTCTAATTTTCTGAAAACCATTTTTTATTGTACCAGTGACAACGTCCCGATGCAAGCGGAGGCGTTTTTTGTTGTTTTCATCTTCATTATTACCCAATCACTGGGTCCTCAACTGATCAAACTGTTTATGCCTACTTTTGTAATTCTTCAATCGTCTCTTGCCAACGTGTAATTGCTCCAAGTTCATCTTTTAGTTGAAAGGTTATTCCTGAAGTAATCTCCGCATATGGCGCATGATCCATACGTACTTGGAGCACCTGTGCTTCAAAACGATCTCTCGGATGAACAGCCCCCTTAATCTCAGGCAGCAACTCTACTTCCATACGAATATGCAGCAAACGTTGCCCTTGAACCGCAATCAAGGTAGCCTTGCCTGTTTTGCTCATGTTCATACTGGTCTGTGTACCTTGCCACAGAGCAAGTCTAAGCTGACGGGGACTTATCGCAATCACTTCCCCCATACTAATCATCGCCTGATGCGGCCACTGATCCTCGGATACGGTCAGCAGTTGCATCGCTTCATGTTGTTTATGCTCCAGATTTGTCCCACTCAACCATTTCATTAGTTCAGCGTCCAATTCCTCTATAATCATGTCTATCCCTCAGTTCGTTAAAATTCATTCATGCCATTCAGCTGTATGTACGACAAAACAACCCGGACACGATTGTCCGGGCAATGTTGTAATTCCATTGTATATGATCATGAAGCAGGTACGCAATTCGCATCTAAGGCCACTTAAGCCAATTCAAAATTTTGTCCTGTGATTCTTTGTCTTCACTGGAGCTATGCACATGCTCGGCAAGTCGATTCAGACGTTCCAACTGATATCCGTAATCATAAATCGCAGCAGCCACGATCGACAGTCGTAACATGCCTTCCTTGTCGATATCAAACTGGGTGATCGCCTGCTCCATGAAACGGTCATTGTCCAATACAAACTGTGCGGCCTCTTCTCCATTCGGTTTCAGCTTATCCTCGAACTTGAGCAATGCATGCTCATGGAATTTAATTACAAGTTCCAGATGAGAATCAAAAAACTGATCCATCGCTGTTGACCGTGGTGCCTGGAAATAGTGACGTTCAACCGAATCCAGCACCTCATAGCCTTTTTGCAGACTCAGCAGCATTTGCTTGTAGACTACCATCTGCCGAGTTTCGCTGAATTTCGAACGTTTCATCTTTTTCTGTTCCTCTTCGAACAAGTTATACTTGTCAGACAAAGACTTAATGGAACCGCCCAGGTTGCTTTTCTCCTCCCGGAATACAACTTCCTTGATTTCATCCGAGATTGAGGTTCGCAGAAGCAACGACATGCCGCTGAACACACTCTGGATCTGCTTCACGAACTGAATCTTCGGTTTCGGAGGAAATACCGTAATGTTGATGAGAAACGCCGATACAATACCAACCAGTGTCAACAGAAAACGATTGAGTGCAAAATGCCAATCACCCGAAGCTTCCATAATGGATACAACCGTGACCAGTGTCAATCCAACCGTCTCACCCATATTCAATTTAAGACAAATCATGATGACAAGTACAATAATTAATCCAACAGCGATTGGCTCATTGGACAATACCATGCCGCCAACCAGGGCCACAATAGCTCCAAGTGTGGTCGTTTGCAGCTGATCCAGAAAGTATTTCCAGGAGCGATAGATGGAAGGCTGCATCGCGAATATAGCTGCGATTGCGGCAGGCACGGGAGATTGCGGGTTCAAAAACAGGCTACTAAGGTACAAGGCAAGCGTGACCGCAATTCCCGTCTTAAGTACACGAGCACCAAATGACATGGTGGTGACCCCTCCTCTTTACCGAACCTGAAATTTTACATTTGATAATCATGTTCATTATTACCCCATATTTCTTTTTTTGCCTGAATACATTCAGGAGAACGATTTATTGTACCATGGAAGACCTTCCGTTGCCATGTCATAAGTCAGAGGTACTATGAAATGGATTCATTTATGTATGTTAATACACATTATTAACCTAAAAAGAAGCAAATCCTCAAAATGGATTTTCACCAATTCGAAGATTCGCCTAAGTTTATATTATCTCTAAGGAATACTCATGCTTACGATGCCTGCCTAACGGTCTGTACCCGCCCACTCTCTTTTGAACTGGTCCACGAACTGCACCATATAATCATGACGCTGCTTGGCCAGCTCCTTGCCATAAGTGGTATTCATCAGATCCTTGAGCTTGAACAGCTTTTCGTAAAAATGATTAATCGTTGTGCTGCGCCCGTTGCGATATTCCTCACGGGTCATCTGCTCCCGTGGGGGAAGGGACGGATCGTACATCTCGCGTCCTCTCGCTCCTGAAAAGGCAAAGGTGCGTGCGATGCCAATCGCACCCAATGCATCCAGACGATCCGCATCCTGCACAACCTGTGCTTCAAGCGAATTGACCGCAGGACGCTGGCCTCCCGCATATGAGATGGTGCTAATAATACCCACAACCTTATTACGTATATCCGGGTCAAGAGGCTGGGTATCCAGCCATTCATTCAGTTTCGCCATTCCAGCTTCCAAGCTCTCATTCAGCTTTTCATCCGGTACATCATGTAATAATGCCGCCAGTTCGCAGACAAATGGATCTGCACCCATGCGGTGAGCGAGTTCGACCGCAAGTGCAGTCACTCGTTCAATGTGCGGCCAGTCATGACCATCACTATGCTTGGATGAATCACCTTGAACAAAAGATCGGGCGGCTCGCAGAACAGCCTCTCCTGCCGTTATTTCATCTAATTCTGACATCTTATTATTCCCCGCCTTCACGGGACTGTTCACGCGGAATACGTCGAGCTACACCCGTCTTAACAGCTGCTTCAATGACGCGACTGCGCATCGATTTGACCACTTTATCATTGAACACACTCGGAATAATGTAATAACGTGTACGCTCTTCATCCGTAATGGCCGACGCAATCGCTTGAGCGGCTGCCAGCTTCATTTCTTCATTAATTTCGGTGGCTCGGCAGTCCAGAACTGCCCTGAAGATGCCCGGGAAACATAACACGTTGTTGATCTGATTCGGATAATCGGATCGTCCCGTTGCCATTACCGCTACAATGTCTTCCACCAAGGCAGGCATAATCTCAGGTACCGGATTTGCCATTGCAAACACGATTGGATCTTCTGCCATGGTCTGCACATCTTCGCGAGTCAACAGATTGCCGCGGGACAGGCCAATGAACACATCGGCTCCGCGAATAACATCACGCAAAGAGCCAGTCTCCAGTTCGGGGTTAGTACGAGCTGCATAATCACTCCAGACTTCATTCTCATAAGTTTGTGTCCGTACAATTGCCCCCTCACGATCGACACCTATAAGCCGGCTGGCTCCCGCAGACAATAATATGTTACTGCATGCTACACCTGCTGCACCAATACCACAGACCACGATTTTCACATCTTCAATGGACTTGCCAACCAGTTTGAGCGCATTGATCAGACCGGCATATAACACAACTGCTGTGCCATGCTGGTCATCATGAAATACCGGAATATCCAATTCTTCATTCAGACGACGTTCAATCTCGAAACAGCGAGGTGATGAGATATCCTCCAGATTAATGCCGCCAAAGCCAGGTGATATCGCTTTCACAGTACGTATGATTTCCTCCGTGTCCTGTGTGTCCAGGCAGATTGGGAAGGCATCCACACCTGCAAATTGTTTGAATAACATTGCTTTACCTTCCATGACAGGCATCGCTGCACGAGGACCAATATTACCAAGTCCAAGCACGGCACTGCCATCCGATATGACGGCCACGGTATTCCGTTTAATTGTTAAAGAGAAGGCTTTGCCAGGCTCTTCTGAAATGGCTGAACATACACGAGCCACATCCGGAGTGTACACACGTGACAGATCTTCCCGGTTGTGAATCGGTGTCTTTGGTGTTACTTCGATCTTACCGCCCAGATGAAGCAGGAACGTCCGATCTGATACATTAATAATGGACACACCTTTAAGCTGGCGCACCCCTTCTATAATTTTACTGTTATCTTGTGCATCTGTAACGGCGACTGTCAAGTCGCGAACGCTTACATCCTGATTGGTAGAAATCACGTCGATGGCAATGATGTCTCCCCCAGCTTCCGAGATGGCCGAAGCCACTTCGCCAAACTTGATATCCTTCGTTGTCATTTCCAGTCGAATAATAATGCTGTTACCATCCAGATTTCTTTGATTCATTTCCATTCCTCCCAGACTGAAAGTCTTGAGTTACAAGTTACCTGTTTGTCTTCGCTGCGCGGACACGTTTATCCTTTATCTTGTCCAGAAAAAGTGGTTCAACAGCCATATACTTAAAATAAAAAGATGCCCTAAACACCAATGTCAGGCGTTCAGGGCACTTTTCTAGTATCTTAAATCTTTATAAAGTAAGGATGAACCTATTATTTCCGGGCAGCCGGTCTGCGCAGGACACGAATGTCATATGGATTCAAGCTAAGACTGGATTCCACAGCATCACCACTGAGCAGATCCGTGTAGGACTGTACATCTAATTCAATCCGTTTCTCATCTGGTGTATAGTTCTGTACAAATACATAATCTGCTGTACCATCTGTACGCGTATGTGCCGTTGTTCCGGCAGGCAGTTCTGTTTGAAGTCCACGCTCAATGTTCAGGTCAGCGATTAGTTTTGCGTAGAAATCATCATAGAATGGTGCTTTCAGACGTGTCGCTACATAATACGCTTTCCCTGAGCCCAATTGGTTAACTGTCAATGCCGGGCGTCCGGCATAGAAGTCAGAACGGTACGTAGCCAGAGACTTCGCGCCTTCCAGATGGATCAGATCACACAGTTCAATCGCATCGTACGCTGTATTGAGCTGAAGCTCGTTACCCTGCTCGGGGATAATTCCGTTCAGATCACGATCATGCAATCCGTCAATTTCCTCGGACCAGATGCCAAGTGTCTTACGCAGTGGCCCTGGGAATCCACCCAGGAAACACAGATCGTTTTCGTTTACAATACCAGACCAGTAAGTGGCTACAAACGTACCGCCTTGTTCTACAAACTTCTCAATGCGTTCGCCAACACCTTCACGCACCAGATAGAGCATTGGAGCAATCAACAACTTGTACTTGGATAGATCTGCATCCATATCGATAACGTCTACAGCGACTCCTTTTTTCCAAAACGCTTCGTAATGCTCCTCCACGGTCTGCTCATACTTCACACCGATATTGCGCGGACCCTGTGAATCATTAACAGCCCAGCGGTTTTCCCAATCGAATATGATTGCAACTTCTGCTGGAACCGCTGTTCCTACAATGGCTTCCATGCCTTCAAGCGCCGTTCCTACGTCGGTGACATCTTGGAACACACGTGTATGTTCCGTTCCTACGTGGTCTACCACCGCACCATGAAGTTTTTCGCTGGAACCCCGGCTCTTTCTCCACTGGAAATACTGAACACTATCGGAACCGTGTGCTACAGCCTGGAGAGAAGAGAGCAGATGCATGCCCGGTTTTTTCAGCTTGCTGACATCTTGCCAATTCGTCGAACTTGGCGTACTCTCCATCAGCAAGAACGGCTGACCGCCTTTGATGGAACGAACGATGTCATGCATCATTGCGATCCGGGACGCCTGTTTCGCGTCGTCATCTGCATCATGCCAAGTGGGATAACTGTCCCAAGAGAGGAAGTCCAGAATATCAGCGAACTTCCAATAGTTCAGGCCGCCATAGAATTCCATCAGGTTGGTTGTGACTGGCAGATCGGGATTCTGAGCTTTCAATGGTTTCGTTTCATGCACGATAAAATCAGCTGTCTGATCCGTAACGAAACGGCGCCAATCCAGATTCATTGCGTGTACCTGTGTCTCACCGTGAGGAGCCGGAGATTCCACTTGACTCCAGTCTGTAACCGTATGGCTCCAGAATGTGGTCCACCACGAATGGTTCAGTTCATCAAGTGTTTGATACTTCTTCTGAACCCAACCACGGAATGCTTCCTGACAATAATCACAATGACAGTCTCCGCCAAACTCATTCGAGATGTGCCAGCCGATGACAGCCGGATGATCTGAATAACGTTCTGCCAGTCTTGTATTGATTGCAGTAACCTTCTCACGGTATACCGGGGAAGTATAACAATGGTTGTGACGGAAACCATGCAGATTGCGGACACGATTCTCGGATACGCGGAGCACTTCCGGGTACTTGGCGGACATCCAGGCAGGTCTGGCACCACTTGGTGTAGCTAGGAATGCATAGATGCCGTTTGCTGCAAAACGATCCAACACCTGATCCAGCCATTCAAACGTGTATACACCCTCTTCCGGCTCAAGGGATACCCATGAGAAGATACCAATGGACATCACGTTACACTTGGCAAGCTTCATCAAGCGAATATCTTCTTCCAGAACTTCAGGGTAGCGGAGCCATTGCTCCGGGTTATAGTCTGCGCCATGCAACATGTGCGGGGCTTTGGAACTTACAGGTGCATATTTGTATGTCATAAGGACAACTCCCTTGCTTTTGAATTACAATTTTTATTGAATACAACGATATTCACGACTCAAATTACCAAGCTTATCTTCTGGCATGACTTCATCTTTTCATCAGATACCACTTGTGAACCTGTATGATATTACACGTATGTCACAACATCAGATTCTTCCGTAGTAGCTAGTGCTGTAAACGATTCCAACTTCCGACCTTTAAAATCAAACATGGTGAGGTTGCCCCAGTTATTCGGATGTCCAACGGACCATTCTTCTTTACTTGGTATCCATGCAGGTTCCCAATAATAGAATCCGTGCCCCAAACCACCAGGAACTTCGCGAATAATCTGCAACAGATCCTTCAGATATCGGGTCTGCCCCTCTACACTTGCAGGGTATCCTGGCAACAACAATTCTTCCTGATTCAAAATCCATTCGATGCCTTCTGGCTGCTCCAGTGTCCATGGATAAGCCGTTTCAACCACATTGACAGGTTTGCCATAACGCTCAGCCAGATCATGGAGATTGTCGCGTAACGCATCAAGTGTGCCGTGCCACCAAGGATAATACGATAGACCAATGATATCGAACTCCACACCGAGTGCTTCAAAGCGATCGAAAAACTTGCGGCTCTCGGCGTTATCTCCACCACGATCAATATGTATCATAATCTGGATATCCGGGTCAACGGATTTGACCGCAGCAATTCCGTACTTCACAAGGCCTGCAAAACGCTCCCACTGTTCATCCGTATCATGCTCTTCTCCACCAACACGTCCCTCATTCCATAACATGCCTGGCGTAATCTCGTTGCCGACCTGCACCATGTCTGGAAGCGCATCGTTTTCCTTTAACGTTCTCAGAACATCAGCCGTATACATGCATACTGCACGTTGAAGCTCTTCATAGGACAGATTCTCCCAAGCTTTCGGCTTCCATTGATTGGCTGGATCAGCCCAGCGATCAGAGTAATGGAAATCAAGCAAAAATTTCAATCCCTGTTTCTTGATCCGTTTGGCTATCTCCACCGTGCGCTCCAGATTGCAGAATCCACCAACAGGATCATTCCAGATTCGAAGTCGAATCGCGTTCGTATCATTGAACTTCAGGATGGACAGCAAGTCTTGTTCCTTGCCATCCACATCACTGTAGCTCCCGCCATGCTGTTCGATTTCATCCATAAAAGACACATCCATTCCCAGAACGAATGCCTTTTCCGTCAAGTTGCTCACTGTATCAACCTCCATTAATTTGGGGTACAGGCTCAGCCTTTAACTGAGCCCAACGTCATACCTTTGACAAAGAAACGTTGCAGGAAAGGATACACAATCAAGATCGGTGCACTTCCGATGAAGATCTGAGCTGCCCTTACCGTAGTTTGAGAGAGAGCTTCCATTTCTTTTGGATTCATGCTCATGCTACTCATATCACGTCCAATAATGACCGTTTGCATAAATGTAGCAAGTGGGTAATCCTTGGCGTTATTCATATAGAGCAATCCATCAAACCAGGAATTCCAGTGGAACACCATACTGAACAATGCAATGGTTGCAATGGACGGCATCGAAATGGGAAGAAAGATACTGAACAATGTTCTGAAATGGTTAGCTCCATCCATCAGTGCTGCTTCCTCCAGCTCTTTTGGAATACCGCGGAAGAAGTTCAGCATCAGAATGACCAGGAATGTGTTAACTGCCCCCGGGAGCACCAGTACCCAGAAGGAATCCATCAACCCAATCTTCTGAATAACCATATAGAATGGCACGAGTCCCCCGTTGAAAATCATGCTGAATACAAATATCCAGGAGTAGATCGTTCTGCCTTTAAACTCACTATTTTCTTTGGACAATGGATACGCCGCCAGGAACGTAATCAGCAACGTAATGGCTGTACCGATCACTGTACGCAGGAGCGAGATCCAGAGCGAGTTCAAAAAAATTGGATTGTTCATCGTTTTTTTGTATGCCTCAAGTGAGAAGCCTACAGGCCAGAGATTGACCAGATTTGCATCAGCAGCAGCCTTTGTACTAAAGGATACTGCCAGTACATGAATCATCGGTACAATACACATGATGGCGACCAAAATCAGAAAGCAGGTATTGACTATATTAAACACGCGATAAGGCAATGATTTATGATACATCGTGGTCCCTTCTTTCTCTGTTCATTCGTTTAGAATATGCGGTATCCGGCGTATTTTTTGGCTAAGCTGTACGATACAAGAATCAAGATCATGCTAATAACCGATTTGAATAATCCGATCGCCGTTGCAAAGCCCATCTCACCATTTTGCATTGCGGAACGATATACGAATGTATCAATGATGTCACCCGTTTGATATACGAGCGGGTTATACAAGTTGAAAATCTGGTCAAACCCGGCATTCAGTACGTTACCAAGTGCCAGTGTTCCCACAACCATCAGCATCGGCACAAGTGAAGGAATTGTAATGTGCAGTGTCTGTTTCCAGCGTCCCGCTCCGTCAATTTCCGCTGCTTCGTACAATGCTGGATTAATTCCGGCAAGGGCAGCCAGAAAAACAATCATGTTATAGCCAAATTCTTTCCACACATCTGTCAGAATGACCGTAGATCGGAACCAGCTGTTGTCTCCCAGGAAGAAATATGGCCCGAGTCCGAAGGTTCCCAGAACCCGGTTAACCAAGCCGCCTGTTGACAACAGATCTATCAAAATCCCGCCCAGGATGACCCAGGACAAGAAGTGAGGTAAATAGACAAGCGTTTGAATCGTACGCTGTATAGCCATCTTACGAACCTCATTCAAAAGAATGGCAAAAACAAATGGAACAAATAAATTGAAAATCAGTTTAAGTACAGCAATAATCAATGTGTTCCAGATGACCTGTAAGCTGTCTTCACGTTCAAACAAATATCTAAAGTTGTCCAGCCCGACCCATTCAGAACCGCTAATTCCAAGCCATGGCTTGTAGTTCTGGAATGCCATAATAATCCCGCCCATAGGCACATAACTGAAGATAATCAGAAAGATAATGGCTGGCAACAGCATAACGTGGAATGGCCAAGTGCGTTTCAAAGTTCTCATGATTGCTCCCCCTGTATTTCTTCCTACTCAAGTACTCCCTGAGTGGCTTATATTGCGATTATATCAACCTTTCACGGGGTCCAAACAGCACATAAAAGCAATATAAATGGCACAAATTCAACCACTTTGCCGCAGCTTGAATAAACCAAAAAAAGCGCCCAGACGTTATCGTCTGGGCGCTGCTTAAAACTATTTTTTCACACTGTCATACCATTCGTTAACCTCTTGCGTGATTTGGTCACCGCCACCCGATTTCCACGTTTGTACAAAGGTATCAAACGCATCAGCCGGATTTTTGCCATAGATAATTTCGTTAAATGCCTGGTTCTCGATTTTGTTCAGATAGTCCAGCTTGGATTTCATCGTCTGTGTTGTTGGACCTGTGAACATGTTTTTGAAGGAGATTTCTTCCTGGCTCAATAACACTTTTGCTGCGGCAGGAGTTTCTTTACCGTAATTGACAGCAACGTCTTTCTCAAGCTTCGTTTCAGGCTCTTTGCCATTAGCCAGATTCATCAGAGCTTTCATCTGTGCATCTGGAATACGTGCACCATCACGAACAAGCAAATAACGTACAACGTTCACGTATCCGCCTTCGATCTGGTCAATCGGCAATTGTTTTCCGTTTGCATCCAATTGATAGTCATAACCTGCAAACAGACCGTTATCATAAGGGCTGCCCGGTGCTGGGTCTGCATAATTGTCGAAGAGGTAATTCTGATACGTAAAGAATGCTTCTGGATGTGCCATATCCTTTTTGATCAACGTAACACCATTCACGAACTGTGTTCCGTGACGCATCGCTTTTCCTTCAGGACCGGTAGGAATTTCAATCGGTTTCCATACCGCACTCGGTACATTTTTCACTGTATCGAGAAGTGGCCACCCACTCATCCAGTAAGGTCCTGGAATAATGCCGGCAGTTCCTGCAACGGCTGGCTCTGCTGTTTTGTTCTCATCCCATAGTGCTGCTTCCTGCGGGATATATCCTTTTTTGAGCCATTCGCTCAATTTGGTCAGACCTTGTTTCATACCCGGATTGATGGAGCCATACTCCAACTTGCCATCAGCAGCGAGATTCCATTGTTGAGGTAAGGTGCCATATGCACCAAATATCCAAGATACATCTCCCATCCAAGTGTTCATGGATGTTTTGAAACCAACGCTGAGCGGAGTGACTTTATCCGGAGCCAAGCCGTCCGGGTTATTGTTTTTGAATGCTTCCATAACGGTTTCCAGCTCATCGATTGTTTTTGGTGCTTTCAGATTCAACTTGTCCAGCCAATCCTGACGAATCCACAACAAATAATCATTGTTGTAGGCATAGTCCAGAACAGGGATACCCATTCTTTTGCCATCACGACTATATTGGTTCCAGACGTTAGGATCTTGCTCCATCGCTTTTTTCCATGTGTCAGAAGCATATTTGTCGAACAGTGGACCGACCTCTTCGTACATGCCAGAGTCGATCAAGTCTTGAGCAACGAGATTGTCCGCACTACCAATCGTCACGATATCTGGCATTTCCTGTCCAGAGGACATAGCCAGACGAAGTTTAGTTGCAAACGCACTGTTTGTGTCTGTTACTGACCAGAGCGCGCTGACATTAATCCCGAATTTTTCCTTGGCCCACTTGGTTGCCACGTTATTTTCCATGGATTCGCCATTTTTAAACTTCAGCTCAGGATCGATTCCCCATGCTGTTGTAATGGTTACTTCCGGATCATACTTTTCTTTGTATTCGTTTTGGGTTCCAGACGTACTTGGTGTTGCACTATCTCCGCCCCCACTGCCTCCTGAACATCCTGCAAGAACGACAGTTAGACTCAGCGTTGTAGCGAGAAGCGTCAAGAATCTCTTTTTCGTTGATTGCGCTCTCATGTTGTTCCCCCTTAAATCGTTTTGGTTACCCTTTCATTATAGGCTGACCAGGACTTTGATCCTATGATACGAAATCAAGATTTCTGCACCTTTGCCAACCTATATTTTGGAATGTTGTTGTAATTATGCCTGATCCCGAAATTCATTGGGTGTCATCCCATAATGCTTTTTGAACATTTTGCTGAAATATTGCGGATTCTGATAGCCAAGTTCACTCGTAATCTCGTATATTTTTTTGTTGCTATTTTTAAGCAGATATAGCGCGCGTTCCATGCGCATCCGAATCATGTAATCCCCGAGACCTTCCCCAGTCTCTGCCTTGTAGATTTTTGATAGGTATACGGGGTGCAAATATACCTTGTCCGCAATCATCTTCACCGACAGATCCTGTCCCGTATCACTTGTCACCAGCTCCTGAACCTGCTTGATCACATGCCTGCGGCTCTGCACACCTTCTTGATCGGACAACTCTTCCTGAAGCTTCGCCAGCATCTCGGTTGCCCAGCGCCGCAGCTTCTCGGGGGATTGGATCAACTGATGAGCAAGGAGCAGATCGAATCCCGCATGATCAATTTCATGTACCAGATGCCCCTGTTTATGGGCAATATACATGAATGCATTGGTTACAGACAGATACATCTCATACACATGTTCTCGGGACAATCGTACCTGTTCTGCCGCGTCAAAGACCGTGTTCAGCTTACGCGCTGCCGCTTCCCATTGCTTGGTCTCAAGCAATTGCGGAAGTACAGGCGGTTTGTACAACTCTTCGAGCGCCTGGGTCGCATCATTCTCCGATCTTTTGCCGAGTGCCTGATCCATGTCCATATATATGATCTTGTGTTCTTCCGGTCCTGAAAGGACAAGGGAACCCAGGCTTTTTCGATAAGCTGCTGTCAATTCATTAAAAGGAAATGATGGTGTAACGACCATGGACAGATCCCCCTGTAGATATCGAATGACATGCTCACGGAAAGTTTCAGCTGAGGTTCTCAACGTCTCCAAGTCCATCTGCGGAGCTTCGATCTGTCCCTGATTCTGCAAAAACATAACCAGACACTCATGAGGTCCGCGACCAAACCACACGTTGAATTGCTCTCCGAGCACTTCCTCTGCAATATTCCCTACAGCAAAATCCATCAGATCCAGAGATTGCTGATCCATTGATGAGAAGCGTCCTGTGAGACGAATCAGCATCATCACAGCCGATTGTTCCGGGTCAATATGAATCTCATATTGTTGCAGTTGTTCCCGAAGTGCCCGCCCCGTGATCTCACGTCCCAGCAGCAGATCATGCATCAGATTTTCCCGTAAAATTTTATAGTCAGACTTCCGACTGTATAAAAGCCGGTGATATTTGTCGAATTCATCCCACTCATCACGAAGAGATGTGATGGCTGCCGACACGGAACTCATAAATTCATCATCGTTCACAGGTTTCAAAATATAATCCGCTGCCTGCAATTGAATCGCTTTCTTCGCATAAGTAAAATCACTGTGACCAGTCAGCAAGATACAGCGAATATGGGACCAACGCTTGCTTACCTCTGCAATTAGATCCAGTCCGGACATGCCCGGCATGCGAATATCGGTTACCACAATATCTACTGCATTTTCCTCCATAATCTCCAGCGCTTCTTTACCGGAAGCGGCACGAAACACAGTCGTTACTCCAAGCTCTCCCCAGGGGATTGTAAGTTCCAGACTTTCTGTTACATACGTTTCGTCATCTACTAGCAGTATATCTATCAAGCAAGTCACTCCCTATCTCGTTCGTTATGCACTAAGTTCAATTTCTAACCAGGCTCTCACATGTTCTCGATACTATCTTGGCTATCTGGGAGAAGCTCCCTCTCGGCAGGCCACGATAGTGTAACCCGTAATCCACCAAGTTCCGATTCCGTTATATCAAGCCCTGCCTGCTCCCCATATCGAAGCTGGAGTCTCTGATTCACATTCCACAGGCCACAGCCCATCTCCTGATCCATCGTTCCCCTGAGCTTATTCAGAAGCGCCTCACGTGCCTCCTGAGTCATGCCTTGCCCGTCATCTTCTACGACAAGAACCATGACACCGCCCTGTTTTTCCCCAGAAACCCTTATTTCTCCGGCTTCCGCATCCGCTTCGATACCGTGGATTACCGCATTCTCCACCAGTGGTTGTACAATCAGGGGCGGTACTTCCTCTCTTAACATCTCATCAGACAGATCAAGCTTGTAATGAATTCGGTCCATACGCATTCGTTGGATCTCCAGATAACAGCTGACAAATTCAATTTCCTCTGTCAACGGCACTACATCCCGCTCCTGCCTTGTCGTATACCGATAATATCGGGAGAGGTTATGCGACATCGCGACAACCGCATCCATACGCTTCAGCTTCGCCATACTCGTAATGAAGGAGAAACAATTATAGAAGAAGTGCGGGTTAATCTGCGATTGCAGCTGCTTCAAGCGGGCTTCACGCACATGAATCTGTTCCAGGTAAACGTGTTCAAATAACTGCTGGATCTGCTCCACCATCAAGTTGAACCGTTCAGACAGAAAACTGAATTCATTGCGACCCTTCGGCTTAATCCTCACCGAATAATCTTCCTGCTTCAACCGTTGGAAACCGCGAATAAGTTGTTTCACTGGTACCTGCACCTGGACATATAACAAGTAGGCCACGCCAAAACTCATCAACAACAAACAAATCATCGAAGAATAGAAGAGCATATTCGATTGATGAATCGGCTTCAGAATATCGGATAAAGGCATATAGTCCACCAGATACCAGCCTGTCGTGCTTGATTTCACGGTGTTAACCATGTAGGGCTCGCCATCTATCACCACAGTCCGATTATCCACATCCTGAAGTTCATGGATGGACAGTTCTTTCATCAATTGGTTCGTTAACGAACGATCCGAAGTCCGATTATAGATAACTCCCGATTCTTCACGGAAATAGAAGGGGTCATGCCTGCCATCGTCCTTGAATTTATCGAGCATATCCCGAATGTTGTCACTATCAAACTCCAGTTTAATAATCGTTTCCGCATTATTAGCCGGGTCTTTAATACCGTATGGAGATACGGTAATCCAGCTAAACATAAACCGATCGTCTTCCCCATCCTGAATTTTGCGTACATCCCAGCCGGAACTGATATTCTCCCTTAGCGCTTGTTTATCGTAAGAACGTGCATCCCTTTCCGAAACCACCCTGCCCAGCGAAGGAGAGTACAGATATAACTTTGTCGCCCAATTGGACGAGCTTTCCTGAATACTTAGCTTATTCTGAATACGTTTGACCAGATTGATAGCATCTAGGTCAAAGTAGTTACTATCCGCGTAGATTCGCCGGAAGCTGGCAATGTCAGGATCATGTATGAGCAGATTCGGCCAGGAGGATAACAGCTCGATGTGCGTGTTCACTTGATTTTGGAAAAATTCAAGCTGGTTACTATTCGATCGATTCAACTCATCTCTGAGAACAGCTGTGGTTTTGTGATTGGAGTACCAGTACAGAAGCACTACAGGAATCAGCATAATCAGAATAAGAATGACCATTTTGGAAAACAGGTTTGTCCGATATGACATCTTTTCATCTCACCTTGTCTTAATTTGTCGTGACATTAATTGTAATGATGTAAGCGGTAAAGACAAACTATTTTTTTGAGACAAACCAATTCATTATCTAGCGTAAGCGTTACCAATTGAAGGGGGAAGGAGATAAAACCAATATTTCAGCACTAATTGCAACTTCCACGCACAAAAAGAGCCAGCCATGAGCCAGCTCTTAATCTGATTTTAGTATATCTCATTGAACGTTCTATCTAGATTGACCTTATTCCACATCTGTTTATGTAATTATTCTTATTTTCTATAAAAATATCAACTATGGCATATCGTAATCAAACACCGTATTCGCTCCATCCACGCCTACATCGAGCACAATATCCATGAGTTTCCCGCTGACGTACAGTGGGGATTCCGCTTTCCCATAAAACTCCAATTCCCCTGTAAACGTTCCATGGGGTTCAATCTCAATATGTACTGGCCTTAATTGGACAGACCGCAAGGCTTCCAATAGTGGATCATCCTTAAACTTATAACTGCGTGCGAGATCAGGCAATAACACAGCGGATACGGGATCTCTACCGTAATTTTTGAGTGTCAGGTCACAGGTTGCTCGGGTCTCACCCGTTTTCAGTACGTTAAAGGTACATGAGCTTGCATTCTGTAGATAGGATACCGAATCTATGCCTTTAGCCTCCCACTTGGCTATATACATGAATTTATCCGTCATATACGAGTAACTGAGAACAAGAGCGAGAACAACAATCCACAACCCTTTCGCAAGTCCCGGAAACGACCGACCAATCTCTTTGCGAGTAAGATAAAAGCCACAGGCGAAGATCCCCAATCCGAGGAAAAGTGTGATATGTACACCACTTAAATAAGATGTAGTATACGGTGATATACCTATTGCTGACAGTATTGTATCTCCAACAGAAAAACCAAGATGATGGTTAAATGTAAAGATGATCGCAAATAGCAATAAAGCCCCAGAGAACACAAGTCTGGTCCTCGACACACAAACACCCCCTAATCAACCACCTGATTATATCATATTTTTCCTAATTATGATTAACAATCCAAATCAAAAAAATAACAATAAAAGAACGTCTTCGGTGTTCACCGAAAACGTCCTTTTGATTTGTCACCGACAAGAGCTTGTAGAATACAAGTCTCTTATCATAACTGATGATCATTTTATTTACTTTTGGCAAGGAATGCATCGAGTTGTTCCTGTTTGGCTGCAATAATTTTATCAATTCCCGCTGCTTTCAATTTTTCCAGATATTTCGGAATCATTTCATTTGGATCAACGGCGCCCGATGTCATGCCCGGCTTGAACTGTTTGTTCACGTTGTTGACTGCAGCAATTTCATTTTTGACCGATTGACTGTTGAATGTAAAGCCCAGTGCTGGGGACTTCACACCTTTGGCGTTAAATTCTTTGAACTTTTCCCACTTTTGAGGGTCTTCATTATCCCAGAGGAAGTTCAGGAACTGGTTACCAAGCTGCCACTGGGCACCTGGATTGTAGGTACGACTGTTGGCATCTACGCCTTCAGGGAGAGTAATGATATTATCCTGTCCGTCTTTTTTCACATAGTGGGTGCCTTCAATTCCGAAGTTCAGCAAGTTGTTAATTTCCTTGTCGGAATGCAGCAGGTTAATGACCTGCATCGCTTTCTCCGGTTGCTCGGAAGAACGGGAGATTGCAAGCATTGCTCCAGATGCATCACCTGTCGTGATTGTCGGCTGTGTCATCTCAATCTGAGTCAGTGGGAAACCTACATACCCTTCTTCTTCTTTATCCTTGCCTGGCTTCATGCCGTCTGTCCAGAGAAACGCTTTTCCAGCCTTCGCCTGGTCTTTCGGGAACACATTGGACGTAGCAGCATCACTGTTGATATATCCTGCTTGATACCACTTGCGGGCGAGTTCAGCCGCTTCCTTGAATTCAGGCGTTTCCACTTCATTCAGAACCGTTGTTCCGCCTGCAGTTTTGGAGATCACTCCGGGTACGGAAGCATCACCGAGATAATCCCAATCCAGATTCTCTAACAGCCCATTACCATTGGTGTTGGACATATAGAATGGTGTAATGCCTGGCTCGTTTTCCTTGATTGTTTTGAGCAGTGGCTCCAGATCAGCCCAAGTCTTTACAGCCGTCAGGTCCAGCTTATACTTGTCAGCCAGATCTTTACGTACCAACACACCCCGTGTGGCAGCGAGTTCCTTATTCGTAGGAACCCCGTAATTCACGCCGTCCACCTGAGAACCTTCCAGAAAGGCAGGGTCCAGGTTTTTCTTGATATCCTGACCATAAGTATCAAGCAGATCATTCAATGGCAAGAATGCACCTTTCGCTACATTCACCGTGTAGTTCTGCCAAGCTGCAGTGAAGATAATGTCTGATTTTTCACCCGAGGAGATCATGAGATTCAGCTTGTTATCCCATTGCCCCCAGTCAATCGCATTGATCTTAAGCGTGGCTCCAATCTTCGGCTCCATCTTTTTGTTAATCTCGGCTTCCACCAGAGCGACATCCTTCTGTGGTGTCCCTGGGTAGAACAGTGTCACTTCGTAGGGTTTGCCCCCACCTTCGCTTGCTCCTCCGCCTTCTGCACCAGGTGTTGTTGTTCCACCCTTGTCTGTTGAGCAAGCTGCCAGCACCAGGCTCAGCGCCATAACTGTTGCCATCATGCGTGACCATACCTTTAATGATCTAACCAATTGAACCCCTCCTGTCATGTGTTGAACCCTACAACCGATTTCCCCAATTCACAAATAAACCTGTAACTACTTCTGTATATGCCCTTTCAGTCCATCTTCATTTACCTTGCCCTCTCCGCTAACCGGTTCAGAGTTATCCCTTCACAGCGCCAACCGTAAGACCTTTGATGAAATAACGCTGGAAGAACGGATATGCCAGTACAATGGGACCAATACCGACCACAGCCATCGCCATTTGCAGCGTTTTGTTAGGCAGATTCAGCAAGCCACCCTGCGACGAAATCTGTGAAGAGACGTTGGAGTTGGTTGTTAAATATTGAATATCGAGCAGCGTTCGATACATAAGGTACTGAAGGCTGATCGTCCGGTTATCTGATATAAAAATCATGCTAAGGTACCAGTCATTCCAGTAATTCAGTGTACTGAACAACGCGACGGTTGCCATAACGGGAAGAGAGAGCGGTAGTACGATACGTGCAAACGTTCTCAATTCTCCTGCACCATCAATCCGAGCGGATTCCAGAATGGACACCGGAATGGAGTTCGCGAAGAATGTACGCATAACCAGTACAAAGAATGGGGATAGCAGTAGCGGCAGTATGAGTGCCAATATGGAGTTTTTCAGATCCAATACATTGACATAGACCAGATACCAAGGTACCAGACCTCCATTGAACAACATTGTAAAGAAGATGAAAAAGGCGAACCAGCCCCGGTAAGGCAGATCTCTTCGCGAGAGCGGATACGCATACAATGCGGTCAGCGCAACACTTGTTATGGTACCTACAACGGTAACAATAAAGGATATACCATACGAGTGAAGGATCTGATCCATATCTCTGAACAGAAACTCATAAGCCGTCAGGCTGAACTTCTCTGGAATAAGCTTATATCCATTGGCAATTACGGTTGTCTCGTCCGAAAATGAGATGGCGAAGACAAGCAGGATCGGCACAATACAGGCAACGGCATAGAATAGAAACATCGCATGAATAACGGATGCGGAACGCTTCGATACGGCTAGTGGATCATGTGATTTCACAGCTGACTTGCCTCCTCTCAAAATAATGCATTATCTTTATCTATTCGTCTTACAATGGTATTGGATACAAGAACCAGCACAAATCCGACGATGGCTTGATATAGACCTGCTGCTGATGACATTCCGATATCTCCACCGATAAGGAACGTACGATATACATAAGTATCCAGTACATTTGTTACAGGGAACAGTGCTCCTGACTCCAATGGAACCTGGTAGAACAGGCTGAAGTCCGCATAGAATATACGGCCAATCTGCAATAACGTCATAATGACGATTAAAGGTATGAGGAACGGAATGGTGATGAAGCGGATCTGATGCCATTTGGTTGCTCCATCGAGCACAGCTGCTTCATAGTATTCTTCATCGATACCCACGACAGCTGCCAGATAGATGACGGCATAATATCCAATGTTCTTCCAAGTATTCACCAGTGGCAAAATATACGGCCAATACTTCGGCTCGGAATACCAGTCGATCGGCAGACCGCCGAACATCTGCAGAATTGTGGAGTTCATGAACCCTGAATCCTTGCCCAGGAAAGCCAGTACCAGATAACTGACCACAATCATGGACAGGAAATACGGCAATAACATAAGTGATTGATATAACTTGGACATTGCCTTGTTTTTCACTTCATTGAGCAGAATAGCAAGCCCGACACCTACAAAGAGATTCAGTGCAATAAACACGGTGTTATACGCGAGTGTATTTCGGGTAATTTCCCATGCATCACTGGTTGAGAACAAATATTTGAAATTGTCCCATCCACTCCACGGGCTTCCCCAAATACCATCAGCATAGTTTACATTTTTGAATGCGATCAGAACGCCGAACATCGGCATATAGTTGTTCACCAGCAGAAACAGGACACCTGGCAAGAACATGAGATACAGCACCTTGAATTTGCCAAGATTGTGCCACACAGACTTGCGCTTTCGGACTGTTTCTCCCGGTATTTCCGATATCCGTACTCCCTTACCCGCCTGGGGTTGTGTCTTCATAACTTGTTCTCCCTCACTCCTCTTGAATTCTTCCTCAGGATGAAGCTCCGTTGCGGCTCCTGTGGTTCAAGTATACGGCGGGGAAAGTAAGACCTCTATCTGCTGTGGTGACCTGTTGACTTATCAAATTATGACTTTAGTACCAAAAAAAACAAAACAAAGACGCAGCATGCTGCGCCTTGGACTATACGGTACGTGACTGTTTACGAAACTCCTGTGGTGTGATCCCCGTGCACTTTTTGAACATTTTGGTGAAATGCGAGTAATTATAATACCCCACCTTGCCAGCGATGTCCGTTACCTTGACGGTGGACTGGGACAACAACGTTTTCGCTTTAGCTACTCTGCCCTGCAGGATAAACTCAGATAGGGACATGCCCTTCTCTTTCCGAAACAGACGGGATAGATAAGCGGGATTGAATCCGGCAAAAGCTGCAAGTTCCTCTCGCATAAGTTCTTCACCAATATGGGTTTCAATATAAACGCACAACTGATCCACAATGGTCATAGGACTATGATCGTCCGGGTACAACACCGGGATAACACGATCAATCAGATCCGACGTCCACTGCTTCAACTGCGGCAGCGACCTTGTCACCATACTCTCTTCCGGCTCCCGTTCACCCGGATACAGACTGCGTATTGACACGTTCTTCTGATGAAGCAGTGGATAGACCACATGCAGCATGGCATGATAGTAGAGATGCAGCATTTCAGGAGACAATCCCTCCTGGGCAGCAAGCAATTCAAAAATTTCATCCACACGTTCTCGCAAATCCCCTACTTTCCCTGTCTCAAAAAGAATGGATAATTCCGAAAACCATGGAATAGGCAAAAAGCGATCTTCCTGATCTCTTCCCCGCTCATCATAGACAAAAACTTCTTCAAGCTCCTTAATATTGCGGCGTTCCATATCCATCAGTTCATTTAACATGCCTTGCAGTTCAGTTACAGCAACCGGGACACCAACATAACAGGACAAGCGGCAGTAGAAATACGTACCACAATCCTGGATATACCCCTGACAACGTTGTGCCACTTCGCTCGCACTCGGGATGATGCCGTCTTGCTCGTAAGCGAGTACAATATTCAATCCACTTTGATCCTGAAACACCTCACCCGGCTTGTTGCCAAGCAGGATCTCCCTGGCTGCATTACGGAGCGCATATTCAAGCACCTCCTCGTCGCGCAGGTCAAACTCACGCAGCCACTCCTCTACCGAGATCACAATGGGTAACACACGAGCCTGCGGATCAATCTCGGCACCATACAATTCTGCGAGCTCTTGCAACCGTTGTTTGGTTAACGTGATGCGCTGAGAGATGGCATCTTTCCAGAAGCGTTCTGTTAGTAGCGGTTTATGGGTCTTCCAGCGCTTGTATACGGTCTCATAAACTTCGTTGGTACGTGTACGCTGCTCTCCATCCTTGATCTTCTCCACCGCCTGGGTTACTACCTTAATCAATTGATCCGCTGGAGCCGGCTTCAACACATAATCAAAGCTATTTAGCTTGATGGCTGTCTGAGCATAATCGAATAAAGCATGCCCTGTTAGGAAAATGGTCAGTATGCCTGGATCATGTTTTAACACCCAGCTTTGCAGGTCAAGTCCTGTTTCACCAGGCATCTCGATATCACAGATCATAATATCAATAGCATTTGCTCTTAAGATTTCTCTTGCCTCTTCGGCATCATAAGCACTGAATACCTGCTCGACGCCTGCTGCTTGCCAGTTAACGCCTTCCACCATCGCTTGTAATGCATACACTTCATCATCCACGATCAACAGGTTCCGCATGGGCTCCCCCTTCTTCCTCTTCGGTCTGTGCGGGCAAATCAATGATGACTTTGGCGCCATGATCCGCCCTATTTCCAAACTGCAAACTGGCTTGATCACCATACTTCACTAAAAGCCGATGAGCCACGTTCCATATACCGATATGCTGTCCACTCGGGTCTTCAGTGTATTGTCCATGTTGCAGACGCTCCAATAACTCCTTATCAAATCCGACGCCATTATCTGCAATCATCAATTGAAGCACCGTGCCATCGACCTGACCGGATGAGTTCGTACCGAAACGTGCCACGATCCGAATGACGAAGGCTTGCGTCCGGCGCTGAAATCCATGAATAATGGCATTCTCCACAAAGGGCTGAATGGTTAATGGAGGAATCACATAATGCTCCAGATTCGGTTCGACATCCAGTTCAAAATCGAATCTGCTTGGAAACCTCAGCTTTTGAATTTCTAAGTAATGACGAATGTGCTCCAGCTCTTCATCCAGACGAATGACACGTTTGCCTGCGCGCAGACTGAATCGAAAATAATCGGCAAGATGACCCGCCATCTGCTGCACCAACTCATGCTTTTGCAAGGAAGCCAGACTATGAATAATATTAAGTGAATTCAGGTAAAAGTGAGGATTAATTTGCATTTGTAATTGTTTGAACTCTGCCTCCCGCGTTCGCAGTTGTTCCTCATACACATCAATCTTCAGATGCCTGATCTCACTGGTCATCTGATTGAAACTTCGTGTCATAAATTCAAGTTCCGAAGAAGATGGCGGGTCCAGCTTCACATCGAGATCTCCACGGCTCACCCTTCTCATGCCTCGAATCAACGCATTCATTGGGCGGAATAACAGATGCCGCAAAAAGATCAGTGCAGTAACCAGAATTACTGCCGCACCGATGGGGAGCAGACGAATGATCTGCTGGAAAAACGGGAGGTTACGCATCATGTCTTCCTCAGGCAGCAGCACGATATAATTCATCTGGGACATCGCCGAGGCAATACCCAACATCAGATATTGACGTGCTTCTCCCTTGTTCACAACTTCGGAGATCACCTGATACGGATCTTTCAGGCCAGGAAGATGCGCTGCAGCAAGCTGAATCTGTGCAGTAGTCAAAGTGGAATCAGATAATGCGCCACCGTCTGTTCCAACAATGACTGCGCCACTCCGATCACCGGATTCAGTGAATGGTTGTGTGTGATTCAATGCATTCATATCGACAAGTGCACCTGCATAGAACTGCTGGTTGATTCGCACCGTTTTGACCAGTGCATTCCACGTCCCGCCACGCACGATGCTCCATTCCGGCTTCTGGATATCCCCTTCCAATTGCTGCATCTGGACAGGCATACTCTCCTGCACAACCGACTTTTTGACATCATAATTGCCTGAAGTGGCGAGCAGCAGATCATCATTCACGGCATCATATAGAAAAAAAGAATCGATTAGATTATAAAAACCGATATCTGTCATGAATTTGTTCATAATTCGTTGCTTGGCAATAATATAATCGCCGCTGCCATATTTCAGAAAAAACAGAGAGATAATATCCGGGTCCCTCTCGCCCAGACTATATAAATACCGATTCGTCTCCTGTAATACACGTTCATTCTGCTCCACACTCTTGGCGAGATGACTCATATTGGTGAGGGATACTTTGTCACGGACGACTTTCATGGCGTAGACGTTGTTGTAATAAAGCAGCATGAATAGTGGCAGCATGATCAATGTAAGACCCACGATAAATTTAAAACGAAGTGAACGGATCAAGTTCATGGATTCCCGCCCTTTTGGAGGTAGTTCAAGAAGTCTGCTTTTGAACACACACTTTTTTTGATTCAACATCATTTTTCTATTTTCTTCCTTATGATGGCATGTTTATTGTAATCACCCCTGCTTGCCATTGTCTATGGGTTCCCGTGACCTTCATATGTCAATTCTGGTGACTTTCATCCGCTCCCATTTCGATAGTAACAAGCTTCATGTTGTAATAAATTCTCCAGTTGTAAAAAAAATCCTTCATTATTACTCTGAAGCTTCTCCCTAAAAATAAATGATGTAGCAAGCCCCGGACTCCACGAACGCCCGGTCTTGACATGCATACGATATATCACTCCTTGGGTTATTCACCAGGATGTAGGGAGGCCTGTTCAATGAATATTCAACTCACTGCATTACATTATGTCTATCTGGCATTTATCGTCTTGATCATCGCCGTAATGATCCGGCGCAGGGACACCACGATCATCTGTGTCGCGGGTATTATGACCATTGGACTTCTGGCAACCGAAACCTTAAGCGGCTCAGTTGCCGGGATCTTCAGCAGTTTTATCTATGCAACAAAAGAATTGATAAGTACGATCTTTATCATCTCGATTATTGTAGCGATGAGCCGTGTTCTGATCAGAACCGGTATTAATGAGGTCATGGTGACACCCGTCACCCGGTTTATCCGTTCTCCTCAGGTCGCATATTGGGGTATCGGATTGATTATGATGGTCGTATCGCTATTTTTCTGGCCATCGCCGGCCGTAGCACTCGTCGGTGCAGTTCTTCTTCCTGTAGCGGTGCGTGTAGGTCTTCCTCCCATTGGAGCTGCCATTGCCATGAACCTGTTTGGACACGGGATTGCACTGTCAGGAGATTACATTATTCAGGGGGCTCCCAAACTCACAGCTGATGCAGCCGGTCTACCCGTTACTTCCGTCATGACGGCCAGCATCCCTTTGGTTATTGTCATGGGAACCGTATCTACCCTTACAGCCTTCTGGATGCTGCGCAAAGAGATGAGATCAGGCTCACCTGTTCATTCTCCAGATGCCATATCAGGTACCGTGAGCACGGAACCCTCTTCCTCATCAGAGACTGTGCCCACCACCCTACCTGCTAATCAGCCTGTTCAAGGTCAAGTGATGTCACCCCGTCTGCAAAAAGCTTTTGCACTGCTTATCCCTCTGTTATTCGCAGTTGATGTAATTCTGATGTTTGTATTGAAGTTGCAAGGCGGCGATGCAACCGCTCTGATTGGTGGAACCGCTGTGGTCATACTGATCGCTGTCACCCTTGCCGCACATCGTCATGCTGGACCTGAGGAAACGACCCATTATTTAATAGAAGGATTTCAGTTTGGTTTCAAGGTATTTGGACCGGTTATTCCCATAGCTGCGTTTTTTTATCTGGGAGATGCTGCAATTACGGAGTTGTTCAGCAACCCTCTTCCTGAAGGTTCTCACGGGATCGTGAATGATCTCGGGGTCGCACTTGCTGGACTGGTGCCACTGAATGGAACCGTGGGCGCAATTACAATGACGGTGACCGGAGCAGTGACCGGAATGGATGGTTCGGGGTTCTCGGGTATTTCCCTGGTTGGCTCGATTGCGTCCATGTTTGCAGGTTCGGCAGGTTCTGCACCTGTGCTGACCGCGCTGGGTCAGGTTGCAGCCATATGGGTAGGTGGCGGAACCTTGATTCCATGGGCGTTAATTCCTGCTGCTGCAATCTGCGGAGTCAGTCCTTTTGAACTTGCAAGACGCAACCTGAAGCCTGTATTGCTGGGACTTACGGTAACGACGATTGTAGCTATCTTTCTGATCTGAGCAAAGGTTATTTACACTGACACTTCGATGACAGAAGCACCTTCCAATCGCTGTTATTCCCAGATTTTTTGATTCCCTTGATAAAGGGAAAATCAGGTAATAAGCATATGCTTCCGATGTAGCTTTCTTTCAGAAAGCTTTTAGGCGAAGTGTATGCTTTCGAAGTAGCTTTCTTGTAGAAAGCTTGTAGCTTCGCTTTTTCAGGTTTTTTCTGTCCTCTCCGTTATCGTGTAAATGATTAGTTCATCTCAAATAGACATTTTAAAAAAACGTGCGTGAACGCGCCCATCTCCAGAGCTCTTCACGCTTCATCTCGGCCAGATGCAGCATCTCCACATATGGATCTCCCTGTAATCCAAGTACAGAAGCAAATGCAGGCTCCGTCTTCCACCCTGCTTGTTTTAGTCTGCGGATCTCACGATGTCCTGCGTCTCCCCACAGTTGTAACAATCTCCACTCCACAATCATATGTAGGTATGCATTCTGCCTGTTAACTGGCACGGATTGGGCAAAAATCTCCACAGGCCAATGTCCCACTTGCAAATGACAAGTCACATAAGGACGTTGGTCTGGAAGATCCCCACCACGAACACATTGAAACTCACCAATCGCTCCGATCTGTTCATACATCTCAGCTTTGAAGGCATCCAGATCCTCCGCATAACACAGCAGATCCAGATCACTGCCCGGAACATCAACATCAATCGGTACTGTGCCCGCCGGATAGGGGTGGTAGGCAGCTAATAGTTCGAGCAAACCACTGCTCTGTATTACGCGATATGCGTCCTGCTGACGTGCATTACCCGAAGCAAGATGTGCCATTACTTCTGCGGTCGTGCTCATTTCAACGCCTTTAGCCACAGTTAGTTCGATCCTGTAATGACCTGTTTCACACGTCCCACTTGGCCACTCGTCAGTCGTACTTTGATTCCGTGTGGATGGGTAGGGGACTTGGTTAACAGATCCTTTACAATGCCACGTGTCAGCTTACCTGTAGCTTGGTCCTGCTTCAATACAATGTCCACTTCAAGACCCGGTTTAATATTTATTCGTTGTTGTCCATTCATCATGTTCACTCTCCTCTATGTCATCATTCATATCATGGTTCAAGTAGCTCTTCATACAAAGCTCCATCTATTGTAGACGTTTTGGTTTCAAAACAAAAGGGAGACAGACAACACCTCCCACTCCTGGATTCATGTTTCATATAGAGATCAAATATAAAGAAACCGCAGGTCTCTATATCCCGAGGCCTGCGGTTTCTAATTGAATTGCAATATCTAGGGCTTCACATGCTTCAACGAAGAAGAAGGTGCAGCCCCATCCTTCGCAGCTTCACGTGCCTTCACAGCAAGCAGCTCAGACACCGTCACGAATCGATATCCCTGCTGCTGTAACTTTGGCAAAATCGTTTTGAGTGCAGCTACCGTATGGGATTTGCCTTCCACCTTATCATGGAAGAGTACAATATCCCCATTACGGGCGTTATTCAGTACTTTTTTAACGATAGCCGACACACCTGGGGAAGCCCAGTCTCGTGTATCCTGATGCCAGGACCAGAGTACGATGGTATACCCTTTTTGTTTGGCAGCCTGAATGACCATATCATTGTAATAACCGCCAGGCGGTCTGAACAACAAGGGCCGCTCCGCACCCGCTTCAATGATGGAACTTTCCGCTGCGTTCATATCCTTCATGTACTTGTCCGCACGTGTTGATCGGACTGCATACGTGTGCGCATACGTATGATTGGCGATTTCATGCCCTTCGAGCTGTTCCTGCTTAATCAGTTCAGGAAATTTTTCTGCCCATTTGCCTAGTACAAAAAAGGTTCCTTTGGCTTGATATTGCTGAAGCAATGCCAGAATCTGCGGAGTCTGAACCGGATCTGGTCCATCATCAAAGGTCAGAGCGATGAGTTTATCCTGTGTGGGAACTTCCCACACGATCTCTCCTCGTTCCTCATAATACTGACGGTTCTTCTGTACAGGCTTCGCATAAGCAGAACTGCTACCCAGCAAAATAATTAGCGTGAACATTCCGATGACTCGGGCTGCCTTCAGGTTCATGTTGTGTCCTCACTTTGTCTTCAAACGTAAACTCCCTGTTAGCATTTCCCGATTCACCCGAACTCATGAACGAAAGATCTGATCCACGACGGCAATTTCTTCAGCAGTTAATTCCACATTTAATGTTTGCAGATTGTTAATGACCTGCTCTGGTCTCTTGGCACCTGGAATCAGTGCATCAATCGAAGGCTGCGTCAGGTACCAGGCCAGAACCAGATGAGCAACCTCAACATCCTTAGATTGTGCTATGCTGCGCAGTTGCTCAACTTTATCCAAATTTTCGATGAAGGCTTCACCCGTGAACAGCGGATTCTTCGCCCGTCCATCCTGAAAGGTTGTATTGCGATTATATTTACCACCGAGCAGTCCCGCTGCCAATGGGAAGTAAGGCACAAAAGAAATATTATGCTCAGCCGTATACGGCAACAGCTCTTTCTCCGCTTCTCTTTTGAACAGATTATATTCAGATTGTAATACGTCTACATGCCCGTCTTTGTTGGCTTCACGTAACTGATTCATGGAGAAATTAGATACGCCAATCGCACGAATTTTACCAGCGTCTTTTAATTGTTTTAACGCATCTACCGCTTCATCCTTAGGCGTATGTTCATCCGGAAAGTGAATGTAGAACAGATCAATGTAATCCGTTTGCAGACGTTTCAACGCCTCATCCACGGATGTCTTCAGAAAAGCAGGTGAGTTATCCATGACAATCTTGCCATCCACCAATTTATGAGCTGCCTTGGTCGCAATGATGGTATTCTGACGCTGACCGGTTTCCTTCAATACTTCGCCGATCAATCGCTCTGAATGCTCAGGTCCGTAAATATATGCCGTATCCAGAAAGTTAATCCCTTGTTTCAAAGCTGTACGAACTACTTCCTTACCCGTCTCATCATTCAGCATATCCGGATAGATATTATGCCCTCCTACAGCATTTGCACCCAGTCCAATGGGATTTACGACCAGATCGGTCTTGCCCAACCGTATTTGTTGTTTTGCCATGTGTCATCTCTCCCTTACTGATCGATATATAATGGATAGTGATTCATTTTCTTGTTCCATAGTATATCAGACCGTTTAACTTATTTAAAATATCGGATTTATCGGATTAGGTATTTTTCAACGCAGTTGCTTCCACATCATTAATAAACCGGCGCAGCTTGGCAGCCACATCACGATTAATCTCACCGTTCTCATACAATTGTTGCACTGTATTGCGCTGTTCCTGAATCGCCACCATCTGCAACTCAAGCTTCTCCTGATTAAACGGATCTTCCGTTTTCCCTTGGTTCCAGGTTCGCAGTTTGGCAATGACACGTTCATATTTGGCGATGACTGACAAAGCTACGATTCGATTCCCATCGTTCATATGGGCACGAATGGCCTTAATTGCCGCTTCAGAGGTGCGTAACTTCACCTGACGGAAAAGTTCTGCATTTTCTAGCATGAAGGGTTGACTCGGCTTCTGGGATCGATTGGTGAATAGATGACCCAGCATACGCCCGATCTCATTGATTGAGGTCATCATCTGAGTGTTTGCGCGATTGGCCAACATCATTTCCTTACGATCCAGCCAACTGTCACATTTGAAAGCAGCATCGGAAGCAATTGCATTTTCATCCAGCATCGCTTCGATTTCTTTTCGTTCCGCTCGGGTGGCAATCAGGTTAATAGCCGTTTCCTGTTTCTGGATATATTTGCGTTTATCTGCGGTAAGCTGACCTGCGGCCTGCCTGATATATTTGGACAGATCGGAGACGACCGCGAGTGCTGCAGCTTTGTTTTCATCATTCATTTCGGATTTGACAGCCCGTATTGCGGCATTCAGCATAATGTCATGTGCTTTTCGCTCGGACTTCTGTGGTGTTTCTTCGGTGGATCCCCCAGGGTTCTTTGCCAAAACCGGAAGAAACACACTCGCCGCAATCAGGGAGAAAAGGATCACCCCTGCCGCCAGGAAAATAATGAGATCCCGTTCAGGGAAAGGTGAACCATCCTGAAGCACATAAGGAATGGAGAAGGCACCCGCCAATGTGACAGCCCCACGTACTCCAGATAGGGAAATAATCGTGATATCCTTGAATTTGGGTCTGCCTATAGAGGATTTGGTACGCAGCCATTCATTCCCTTGCCAGAACAGATAGATCCAGAGAAAGCGCAGAACCAGCAGTAGCACCGAGATCAAGCCCACATAGCCCAGCACTTGTAGATTATTAAACGATACATTTTCGAAAATGGTACTTAAAACATCCGGGACCTGTACACCCAGAATTACAAACACCAGCCCATTTAGTATAAATAAAATGACTGACCATGTGCTGGCAGATACCACCTGCATTTTCAGCTGAACCGATTCAGCGCGGTCACGCTCAATGGCGTGGATAATACCGCCTGCCACTACCGCAAGAATACCTGATACCCCAATTTCTTCACTTACCAGATAGATGATAAATGGCGTGAGTATTTGCAACAGCATGTGAATTGTTACATCTTCCATGCCCAGTCTGCGAATCCACATCCCAAGCCGGATTAATAGAAAAGATAACAATGCTCCGACGAGAAGTCCGCCAATGGCAATCAGAATAAAACTGAAGGTTGCCTGTGCCAGGGAAAACACACCTGTGACCGTGGCTGCAATGGCGAATTTGAAGGCGACCAAGCCGGATGCATCATTCATTAATGCTTCACCTTCAAGAAGCCTATGTATGCTTTTAGGCAAATGTACTCGTCCTGCCATAGCACCAACGGCCACTGCATCTGTCGGGGACAATATGGCTGCAAGAGCAAAAGCCGCGGGTAACGGAATCGTAGGAATCAGCCAATGAATGGCATATCCCGCCACAACCACCGTCACGAATACAAGTCCCAACGCAAGCAGAAGGATAGGTGCACGGAGATTCCATAATTCATTCCGTGGTGTTCGCTTCCCATCGTTGTATAACAATGGTGCGATGAAAAGTACAAAGAACAATTCCGGATTCAACTGCAAGTGTACCCCGGCAGGAAGCAGAGCTATGGCTACACCGAGCACGATTTGAATGAGCGGAACGGGAATAAAAGGTACAAACCGGTTGAGGATGTTCGATAAACCGATCAGTACCAGTAAAACAAGTACGGCTATAAATATTTCCATGATGACAATCCCTTTCCGCTATAGAAGTGTGAAACCTTTGTTGTATAGGTTTATTTTAACATAATCCAGACTTTGTTATAAAAATGTTGTCATATTCATATACCCAATCAACTCGTCTCAGACTAGTCTATTTTGAAGAATTCTGATGGATTCTGTATATAAGATGTTACAATATGCTCAGGACAATACCCGTTTGGAAAGGAACTTGCATCTATGGCATTTGGAATTAAACGACAAGAGTTGGCTGCGTGGAAGGAACAAGTCGCTCGTGGTGAGATTGCGTACCTCACTCATTTCTGGATTGACAACCGATTCCCCGGCATCACCAGTGTCACCAAAGTTGGCTGTTCAGATCTGGAACGTCTCGAGTGTTGGTGTAACGATCACGGGTTGGACCCGCGATATATTCATCAGCGGCAGCCATTTCCCCACTTTGACCTGATGGGCAGGAAACAAAAAGAAGTGTTGATTCAGGAAGGATTGACGGATCATGTGGTTCGCTTCCATTTGTGAACAAACTCAAAAACGCCAGTCTTCAAGGCTCATCCCCCCGCAAAAAGGGACGAACTCATGAGGACTGACGTCTTCAAAAGAACAAGTCATATGTTCATTATCGATGGATCTGCTCAAACGACTTCATGTTCTCCAGCAGTTTCAGTTCAATTTTCTTCAACATGCCGAACATCTGCTGCTGCTCCTCTTCGGAAAGTGCTTGCAACAATTCCCAGGTCATTCGGCCACGATTCGCATTAAGTGTCTTCGCAAGCTGCGCCCCTTCATCCGTTAAGGACAGCCAAACAATTCTACGATCTTCTTCACTGCGCACCCGCTGGATCAAGCCTTCCGTTTCCAGTTGATTCAGTACAATCGTGGTTGCACCGGAGGACAAGCTGAGTTGTCTCGCCACATCAACCGCCATACAGCGTTGTTCACGTAAAATCATGCCCAATATATGACTTTTTGTCGGATTCAGTTTACAGTTGGTTTCGGTCTTCTGCTGCTGATCCAATACTTTATTTTTATATCTGAAGAAGGCCTCCAACAATTGATCTACATTTGCCAATTGAGAGTTTCGCTCCGTATCCGGGCTCATAAACGTTCCTCCTGCCTTTCATCATAACCTACCTTATATTGTAACATATTTACACTATGATGTTTGTGAAAAATACGCTTGTATTGGACACCTTATACTCTACCGAAAGACTTGTGTTCTATTTTGGGTTGCAGCTATTGCATTATGGCAACGGGTTTGTTTATAATAACCTATATCTTCAAAGTTACTTTTAGTTACTTAATGATTTTAATAAATTTGTTGTTATAAAGTAAACAAGAGTCACCATTATACTGCAAGGGACTTATGCACATGAATCAGAACTTACAATCACCATTAAAAACGGATGTTTGCATCGTCGGCGCTGGGCCAGGTGGTGCCTTACTTTCATATTTACTGAATCAAAAAGGAATATCCACGATGCTCATAGAGCGGCAACCCCACCTGCACAAATCATTCCGCGGAGAGTTGCTCAATGTGGACGGCGAAACAATTTTAAATAAACACGGCCTCTATTCCCTCGTCAAGGAACGTGGAGCACTGCTCTTGGAGCAGATTCAATATTGGGAAAATGGTCAGATTGTTCATACAATATCCCCGAGTAACGGAGAATCGCATGTGGGTATTCATGTTCCGCAAGATCATCTCCTGGAAGCCATCACGTCGCACGCTCAGCAGCACAGTTCAAACGAACCAGTACGATTCAATACGATAATGACGGGTATGTTACGAGACAAAAACGGCCATATCGTTGGTATTAACATTCGACAGAACGGCGTGCCCGCCTCCATCGAAGCATCTGTTATTGTCGGTGCTGATGGCAGATACTCTGCTGTACGCAAACATTCCGGTTTGACCCCCGAAATTCGCAAGCATGGGTATGATCTACTGTGGGCGCGTATTCCGGCACCGATAGGTTGGGAACCGGCTGTTCGGATGGCCAGCATGGATGGTCAACAGCTCGCACTGTTCTCACAGTTTGGCGGTTATGTTCAGATTGGCTGGAACATCCCCGAAGGAGCATACTCCAAGCTGCGAGAGCAGCCGATTGCTCCTTTTGTAGACAAACTTGTCTCCGCATTTCCTTGCCTGTCTGATTCTGTAGCTGCCAACATTCAGAGCTGGAGTGATTTTGTTCTGTTATCTGTCGAAAGCAGCTATTGCCAGTCGTGGGCACAAGACAATGTTGTACTCATCGGTGATGCCGCTCATACCATGACCCCAACCGGTGCGTTCGGACTTAATGCTGCGCTCGAAGATGCGGATGTGCTTTCCGAATTACTTGTTCAGATGGCCACAGACCAATTCAGTTCCACTGCACAACTTCAGGAACTTCAGACGATTCGCGGAGCGAAGGTTCAACAGCAACTTGCACGACAAGTGGAGATGGAGACTTCTTTTCAGCAGCGCTATGAATCTTTTCTTCAAAACCCGATAAGATCACCTGACACGAATACATGAATTCACTTACTGCAAAAGCAAAAAAGGTGGCATCCCTGATCAGGATTACCACCTTAAAACCTCGAACTAGAATCGAAGTCGAAGTCTATTATTATTATTTTATCCTTCTCTGCCGTTCATGGCACTGACTCGAAGTTCCGTCAGTGGCAAAGACGATCGCTCTGGATGACGAAGTCTTACCGTCCGGCTCTCGCCCGGGAGCAGATCAAAATAATTATCACTGAATCGCACACGCCCAAGAGGGAGCTCCAACTTCACCAATCGTGCAATTGCTCCACTCGCCGTAACCGTTACAGACTGTTCCTCTTCATTCACATGTACACTCAATTGAGATTCCGGCAATGACACATCCTTAGGATCACGCAAGAAGTACCGATTGATCGGCGCCGTAAATCCTTCGGATACCAACTCAACCATGACTTCCTCCGCACGTCTGCCCTGTAACACCTCTACTTCAGTTAATTCGGCAATACACAATGCGGATTGAGATGTTACTTCAACAGCATGTGTGCTGGAATAGATCTTCTCTCCTTGCAATTCATAGACATTGAACCGAAGCTCGCCTTTCAGCACGTCCCGTGTATCGTTCACGACCCACAACGCAAGCGGCTCCCCCGGCTCATGCTCCAGTGACAACAAGACAGGATGAAAGAATATTTTCCCGTAATAAAAGGATGCCTTCGGCAGCAGTTCATAATCAATCATGGACCAGCTTGTACCTGGCCAACTATCATTTAATTGCC
This sequence comes from Paenibacillus sp. CB74, assembly GCF_055687625.1. Classification (NCBI taxonomy): domain Bacteria; kingdom Bacillati; phylum Bacillota; class Bacilli; order Caryophanales; family Paenibacillaceae; genus Paenibacillus; species Paenibacillus sp. CB74. The sequence continues at coordinate 2,985,806 of NZ_CM146009.1, forward strand.
ACACGAGTGCACCGCTGTTACGGTGATTAATCCGTCGGAAATGTTCAATTCCGTAGCGCAATCCTTCTGCTTGAGTCAGCATGGAATAGTTCATGTATTCTTCTATATTTTGCGGAATGCCTGTGTAACCTTCCATCAGCAGAATGCCTTTTTGATGGTTGGTATCCTTGTTACGGTAGGCCATCTCCGGACTGCCCCAATAAAACTGCCCTGCGGGCATATTTTTCTCCAGCGTGTAACGATTGGCCGAGGCATGCATACCAAATTCACTGCTGAAAAGCGCATGATCCTTTTTATAATTTTTGAACGTCACACCTTCAATACTATAGTCCAGCAGGGGCGGCTCTCCATGCTTCCTTGGATAGACCGAGCCATGCCATACCTGCCAGTTGTGACGATCCCCGACATCGGGATCATTCGCATCCTGACCATTGCTATCCCCAAACGGAGAAGAAGGCCAGTACGGACGGGACAGATCCAAGCGATCCAGCATTTCAGGGATCAGTTCATGATAGATAAGTTCGCCGTAGAACGGACTGGTAATATCCCCACTTGCAGACTTCATGTCATAAAGCCAGTCAATCTCGTTATTGCCACACCAGATGGCAAGCGAGGCACGGTTACGCAGACGGATGACATTGTTTTCTACCTCTTGCCGGACATTATCCATGAAATCACGATTGAAATCCGGGAACAACGCGTTCGCAAATGCAAAATCCTGCCACACCAACACCCCTTGCCGGTCACACTCATCGTAGAAGACATCCTTCTCATAGATGCCACCGGCCCAGACGCGCAGCATGTTCATATGTCCTTCTACCGACAGCTCGACAAGCTCACGATACCGGGAGCTCGGGATGGCACCAATCAGATGATCAGCCGGAATCCAGTTGGCACCCTTGGCATATACTTTGACTCCGTTCAGAATAAACGTAAATGCATCTTCACCCTGTTCATTGTGAAGTGCCAGCTCAATGGTTCGTAACCCATAAGGTTCGCTGTAACGATCCACCTCGATGCCGTCAGCACACAATGTAACCTCTAACGTATACAGATACGGCTCACCCAGATCATGAGTCCACCATAACTGAGGTGACGTGACGTTCAACGTGGTATCTGCCTTACCACCTTCTACAGGCAGTTCATTGGCACCTGCTACCTCGTGTCCGTTGCGATCCAGCAGACGAACATTACAGGACGTAACCACAGTCTGCTCACGTTTCTGTCTGCTGCGGAAAGACAAGACGGACTTCACATCTGCCGTGACGTGTAACACAGCATGCTCTGGACTGACTGATTCCGTTCGAGCATACACACTTTCCAGCTTGGCTATTGTTCGTTTTTCCAGCCGTACAGCACCCCAGATTCCCACCGTCACCATGCGTGGCCCCCAGTCCCAGCCAAAGTTCATCGCTGCTTTGCGCAGCCATGGCCGTTCCTTCGTATACGAGGACCAGTCGAAGGTTTCCTTGTCCCGGTGATGCAGGTGAAGCGGATCGAACTTGACAGCAATCGCATTCCAGCCACTGCGTACCAGAGACGTTACATTAAATGTATGTGACATAAGCATATTAGCCGTTTTTCCAACTTCATGGCCATTCACATATACCGTTGCAAACGTATCCAATCCTTCAAACACCAGTTCAAAGTGCTCTTCCGTCTCCGCATCTCTCACCAGATTGAAGGTTGTACGGTACCACCATTCCTTTTGCTCAATCCAGCGACTTTTGGCATCATTATGGCCGTAATAGGGCGGATCAATGATACTGCGCTCAATCAGTGCAGCATGTACATCCCCAGGCACTTCTGCCCCGATCCAGAAACGGTCATCCAGCGCAGCAGCTGCCACATCCATAGCCCGTTTCTCTCCAACTTCAAAATGCTGTATTTTCCATTGTCCCGATAAATCCTGACTTGAACTATGGATCTTCATTAATACACCCTCACTCTCCAATAACCCTGAGTAATACTCTATCGAAAACGTTTGCAGAAATGCAAGACATGCTGCCTGGTCTGCTCATTTCTAACTTCCCGAAGGTTTGAACGACAGCGCCTCTTCTCGATATTCACTCGGGGTCTTGCCGGTATGTTTTTTGAACAGCCTGCTAAAATATTTCACGTCTTCGTAGCCGCTGATAGCAGCGACTTCACTGACCTTCGCTGGAGACACCGCGAGCATATCCATCGCTCTTCGGATACGCATATCGGTGACAAAATCTCCAAAGGTCACACCCATTTCTTTTTTAAAAAGTTCACTCAGGTGACCCGGATGCAAATGAACATGTCCAGCTACCTGCTGCAGATTAATGTCCTGTGCCAGTGATGATTCAATATAACCAATAGCCTTTTGCACATGGGCAGCCTGTCCCTGACCCATTCGGCTATGATAGACATGCATCAGACCATACAGATGGTGGAACAACATATCCCCAAGATCTACAGCTTCGGCATCCGGTTCCGGCAACCAGGGTTCAAGCCTTGCGGTTTCTTCACGCCCTGTCGCTCGCATTGTACGGGTAAGCCAGCGATGACCTGCAATGACCGCAGAGTGCAGACAAGCACTGAACGATTCTGGCGTGACCTCCGGTTCCGTAGTCAGATTAGCCACCAGTTCACGCGTCCATGTCGTTAACCTCACTGAATCATTATCTAACAATATTGAACCAAGTGTGGTCTCTTCTTCATGCGTAAGTACAGTTTTACCACCTTGGCGCTCCTGAACGTGCTCATAATGCCATACTTTATCATCCATCAAACCTCGATATCGGAAAGCAGTTGAAGCCGTTCGGTAGCTTTCGTGCAGATCTGCATATCCATGCACAGGCAGACCTACTGCTGCACGCAGAGTACACTTCAGTAATTGCTCCACCCGACGTAATGCACTCTCCAGCTTGAACGGATATTCCTGTTCCACAGGCGCCCATGAAACTACACATATAATTTGCTGTTTCTCTATATGCGCAATGGCACCCGGTAGCATATCCTCCAGGGTATTCTGCACCGCGAATCGTAATAGTGCATCCGAGGATCGATCCCAACCCTCTGCTCGAAGTACAATGACTTGTCTGCGAATCTGTTCATCATCAAGACCATCATTCGCTGCCTCTATTCCAGCATCAGAACGCAAAAACGAAGGAAATTGGCCCGAAGTGGTGTCACCGTCAATGATCCAACCAGCAAATAACCGCTCCCGATTCTCCCGCATAAGCTGTCCCTCTCTGGACTTCTCTGCCCAACGTTCCGTGATCCGTTGTTTGGCCTGTAATACGGTCTTGATGATCTCTTCCGGCTTGCTTGTTTTGAGCAGATAATCTGTAACCCCTTGGCGTATCGCCTGCTGCGCATAAGAAAAGTCATCGTATCCGGACAAAATAATGACCTCCAGCTCAGGTAACAATCGCAGTCCCTCTTCTGCCAGTTCCAGCCCTGATCTGCCCGTCATCCGAATATCCGTCATCAGGATATGCGGACGTTCCTCAGCCATGCGTGCTAACGCCTCCTCTGCCGAGGCAGCCGGTTGAAGAAGTTCAATTCCGAGTTCATGCCAAGCGATAACGCTGGCAAGCCCTGTACGGATAATTACTTCATCATCCACAATTAATAGTCTCATGGCGAACCCTCCAAGATTGGAATGGAAAACGAAATCCGGGTACCTCCCCCAACCCTGCTGTCGACTTCTAGCTGTGCATCCGCTCCATAATGGAGAAGCAGTCTCTCATTCACATTGCAGAGTCCATAACCGCCTTGGTTTAGCTGTTTTTCCGGCTGTTTTCCCTTCCATTCCCTAATACTTATCCTTAATTGCTCCAGCCTGTTCGGCTCCATGCCGACACCATCATCCAGTACCAGTACATTCATCTGTTCATTATCCGGGTCCTTGCGAATCATTATAGTGATGGTACCCACGCCTGCTTTGGGCTGAATGCCATGAATCATGGCATTCTCAACGAGCGGTTGCAGCAACAGTTTCAGCATCATTCGCTTCTCAAGCGCTGGATCAACGATGTAATGCAATACGAATTGATCAGGGAAACGAATGGACTGCACCCGCACATAATGTCGGATATGAGCAATCTCTTGTTCCACAGGATAATAATCCTGACCATTGTTTAAACTGATGCGCAGAAAATCACTCAAGCCCTCAACCATGTCCGCGATCCGCTTCTCTTCGGACATCAAGGCAATCCAGTGAATTGAAGAGAGCGTGTTATATAGGAAGTGCGGATTAATCTGCGCCTGGAGCACCCGAAGATCCGCTTCCTTTTTGCGAGCTTCACCGCGAATAACCTCTTCCTTCAATAACTGAATGTGTGAACCGAGCAGATTGTAACTCTCCCCAAGCCTGCCGATCTCGTCATCACTTTCAGACCGAAACAGTGGAAGAGGACGTTCCGGATCAATTCTGGACAGATGTCTGGTAAGCACGCGAAGCGGCCGCGTCACACGCCGCACCGTAAACCAGACCAAACCTGCACTGATCGCAGCAGACATGGCAACGGCGCACCCGGTCAGAATAAGGATATACCGATTCTCGGACTTGTACTGATCATATGGGACTGTTCCGACCAACGTCCACCCCGTCAATTCTTCCGGATAATAGAGCAGCGTCCGTTTATCCTCACCACTGCCATACGTAGTGGTTCCGCTACCACCAGCCTGAACTAACGTTGTGATCCCAGGCTCGACACCATCTAGCTTAAGTCCAAGCCGGGATTTGTCCATCGAAGACAGAATCTCTCCAGAACTGCCGATAAGTTCCAATCTGCCTTGCCCTCTGCCTAATCCCAGAGCGGCCCATCCCTTGGATATGGCCTTCTCATCTAGACTAATGGCTAACCAGCCGATGGGCCGATAATCATGGATACTGCGAATCGGCCGAACCAAAGTGATCACATTTTGAATACCCGCATAATTCTGGACCGGGTATACCCCCGTCCATTGTTTAACTGTTTCACCACTAGGAACAGAGGGATAGGATAAGTTGAATTCACTGGATTCATACCAGGTAGCGGTCGACAATGTGGCATCAAAACGCCCCGGATATATGGCGATGTTGGCGATATATTTCTTGGAAGCAGCCAGATTGGTCATCCTGCCCAAGATATCCACTCTGTCCATCTCGTGATCCTCATTTTGGCTAAGATAATGCTGAATATCCCTTTCTCCAATCAGGAAAATGGACAGGTTCTCGGCATCCTGCAGCATATAACGAAGATTGGCTTCCACCTGTTTCAGCGTATCCATGCCGGACAGTTTTGTTTTTTGCTCCGTGATGCGGGAAGAGATTAGAAAGGCGAACAGACCCAAAGCCAGCAATGGCACAATCATTGAAGCTGTCACAACAACGGATAGCTTCCTTTGTAACGAAGATGTGAGCCAGCGTGCCAAACGTTTCTCCTCCTCTGGATGCGCTTTCGCTTATCCTTTAACAGCTCCGGCTGTCATGCCTTTCATAACCTGTTCCTGGAATACGAGATACAAGATAATGGTTGGAATGACCGATAGGGTCATGGCAGCAAGTGTTAACCCGTAATCGGTTTGATACCCGTCCGCAAAGTTCGCAATGGCCAGCGGTAACGTTTTCAATCCGGTCTTGTTGATGAATACAAGCGCAAATGAAAAGTCATTCCACGCATGCAGGAAACTCAGGATCGTAACCGTAGACAACGCAGGTACGGACATGGGCAGCATGATTCGGGTAAATAGCCCCCAAAGCCCTGTTCCATCAATAAAAGCTGCCTCTTCAATATCACGTGGAACACTTGTCAGATAAGCAGTAAGCACGAAAATAGCTGTAGGTAATGCAAAAGCCGTATAAGGTAATATTAATGCCCAGTACGTATTTAGCAAAGACATCTGTTTCATTAAAATAAATAAAGGGACAAGTGTACTATGAATCGGAATAAGCATACCTACAACAAAGAAGGTCATGATTAACCCTTTCCAGCGAAACTGGAAACGGGCCAGAATGAATGAAGATAGCGCTGCAATAAACAGTGTCAGAATAAGTGATCCGACGGATACAATGAGTGAATTGCCAAAAGCAGTCCCCAGCCTGGAGCTTTCCCATGCATTGCTGAAATTGGCAACATTCCAGTTTTCCGGCAGACCAAAGGGCCTGCTATAGAAATCTTCATTCGTTTTGAACGCACTAATCACGAGCCAGTAGAACGGATACAATGTTAAAATACCATAGACCGTTAGCAGCGTCCAAACAATTCCGCTGCGGAGGCGGCGAATCGGATGGCCTGAGCCGCTTCGTGGTGATGGCATGGATACAGGTGTCGCACGCATGATAGCCCTCCTCTCTATTGATTCTCTTTTCGTTTGCGACTGGTCACCCACTGGCTTGTTCCGATCAACAGCAGGGAGATCAGTACGATGGTTGTTGAGATCGCACTACCAAAACCATAACGGTATGTTGTAAAGGTCGAATTGTACATATACGTTGCAAGTAGTTCTGTTGCATGTGCCGGACCACCCTTGGTCATGATGTAGACCAGATCGAAGGATTTCAGACTCCCCGAGATACATAGAATGATCGCAACCTGAACCGTCCCCCAGATCATGGGCAAAGAGACGGATACCAGCTTACGGATGCCTGAAGCACCGTCTATTTTGGCAGCATCATGAATCTCGCCTGGAATATTCTGCAATGCGGAGATGAAGATAATCAGATACAACCCCACAAAGCTCCAGAGCAGCGGCGGCACTAAGGAAAAGATCGCAATCTTGTCATCGGAAAGCCATTGCAGCTTCCAACTCTCCAGACCCAGTGCGTCCAGCAGAAAGTTCAATATCCCGATCTGCGGATGGTAGATATACTGCCAGATCATACCGATCACTACAGTCGATAGTACCATCGGCAGAAATACGGCTGAGCGCAGGAACCGCTGTAACGGATTGCTTTTGTGTAATATGACCGCGAGCATCAGTGCTAACGGAATTTGTCCAAATACGGATGCCAACACAAAAATAACGTTATTTTTCAGTGCCCGCCAAAATACAGGATCATGCCAGATCTCTACGTAATTATCCATACCAATATATTTGGATGCGCCGATGCCGGACCAGTTGAAGAAACCGTAGTACGCCGACCATACGACCGGTACAAATACAAACAATGCATAAATGATGACTGCCGGGGCCAGCCCCAGCATAATAAAACGCCGACTGCGCAGTGCGTTCATCTGTTCACTTCCCTTCCATACTTAAAGACCCCTCCCCTGCCGGGAAGGGGTTTTGTCGAATAACCAGCTAATACGCGATGTGATGAGTTCATTGAATCTTTATCGTCTGGCTGTACCATCGTAATCGCTATCTAGTTTGACCCATAATTACTGACTAACTGCATTGGCTTGAGCCGCCTGGATTTTAGCCGCAATGTCTTCGGCTTTACCTCCCATGAGCAACTCTTGCAAAGCATTGTTAATAACTTCAACCGTTGCCGATCCCAACTTGGAATCGTATACAGGCGTAATCTTTACTTCCTGCATCAGATCATATAATTCAACGAACAAAGGATGCGCCTTGGTTTTGTCCAGATCAATCTTGTAACTCACCAATGTGCTGCTATCCAATGTAGCCTTCTGACCATCTGGTCCTGCCAGTGCGTAGAACAGCTCCATCGCCGCCTCTTTTTGTGCACCGCTCAGCTTTTTGCTTACACCCAACCCGGTTCCTACAACGCCGGATGTGGTTCTTGGTTCACCCTTACCTCCGTCCACTGGAGGGAGAATCGTAATATGCGTGTTGTTCAATACCTCTTCAGGTGCATTGTTCACCAGATTGGCCAAGGCCCATCCGCCGTTCATGACCATCGCTGCCTTACCTTGGAAATAAAGCTGCATCATCTGTGTCTCATCGATACTATTGAATCCATCCTGGAACGCCTTGCTGTTGCCGAGCTCCTGCATTTTGTTCAGGGCTTCAATAAATGGTGGATCGGTAAAGCTTGCACCATCCTGAGCTACCGCTTTCAGGAACCAGTCTGTGCCGGTGATCCGGTCAGCCAGGGTACTGAATATGGTCGATTGTGCTACCCAGTTGGCCTTGTTGCCAAGTGCCATGGGAATGACTTTATTTTGATTAAACGTAGCAATCGCTTGTTCCAGTTCCGCCCAAGTCTCTGGCACTTTCACGTTGTATTGTTTGAAAAGAGCTTCATTGTAATAGATGAAGGAACTCGGCGCCAGATTCATGGGCACGGAGTAGATATTCCCGTCCACGGTGTATCCGTCCAGTGCGTTCGGGATAAAATTATCTTTCCACTCCGGCTTCGCGTCCAGCTCGGTATTGATGGGTTGTAACAGATCCCCTTTTACAAATTCCTTAGTCATGGCATCTGGCCACATTACGAACAGGTCTGGCATCTCGTTGGCAGCTGCGACCGTGCGAAGCCGGGTTTTGAGACCATCTGTAGGCAGTCCTTCATCCACGACTTCAATATCTGGATGTGCCGTGCGAAAATCTTCAATAATCTGACGCATGGCAACCGCCTTTGCATCCTGTCCGGTCCAGTTGTGCCAGAGTGTTACGGTTACTTTGTCATTACCGCTGCCTCCTTCTGAAGTATCTCCGCCAGCACAGCCAGCTAGAATAATGGAGAACAACGTTATTGCCAGAACACCCGAAAGCCATTTTTTCAACATCTCTATATTCCCCCTCGGCGATTTGATTACACTTATTGTAAATGGTAACGTTATCATACCGTAAGGTGACGATCCACGGATGCAGGGGTGAAAAATATCGGTTCCCCTGTTTGGAACTTACATTGCTGACTTATTGCTCATAACAACAAGAAAGAGCCCTCACAATGAGAGCTCTTTCTTGTTGCAGCCATCGGCAGCTTAAACCTAGGTTATAGTAATGAATAAGTGCTAAATCGTATTGAATATGGATTGCGTATTATTGAATACTGTTCTTCACCAGTTCTGCAAAAGCTTCTGACCCTTGCGTAGTGAGATGTACACCGTCTTTTTCAAAATATTCGTCGTGCCCTTCACTTGCACTGTTCCAGTCAATCAGTGAGACATTACTGTAGTTGGATGCTGCTTCATTCAACGCCCTGTTTACCGTTCGTTCCCACGGACGAGGTACACGCACAGTAACCAGATACACCTGATCCTCATCCTTCAGATAATCAAGCACCGCATTCAGATTTTTGGAGTTAAAGGAACCATTCGTCCCGAGCTCCAGCACCACCTTGCCGCCCATTTGGTTGTTTCGCTTCAGCCCTTCCAATACATCGCCTGCCTGCCACATTTGACGGCCAACATGTCCATCCACGTACACTCCCGCTATACTTTGCTCCAGATATGGTTTTGCATCCAAAATCACGGAATCTCCAATGACGGTATAATGAATCTTGCCATCCTGGGCAGGAGGAGCCGTTTCTTCATGTTCCTCAGATGAATCAGGTACATCATCCGTTCCATCGGATGGGTTCGCTTCAGCTCCGTCCGGAGCATCATTCTCGTTAGCCACGGATTCATCAGCCGGCTTATCTTCAGACTGACCGTCTTTGCCACCACTCGTTGAATTGTCCTGGTCCCCAGGTTTCGAGTCTGGCGCCGTCTCTCCTGTCGGTTTTTCATTGTTCTCCGGATTATCTTTCGTTCCTGCTTCCGGTTTATGGCTATGCGCATCGTTCTTTTGACCTGAGCCCGATGTCGCTGTATTCGCTGGCAAAACATCCTGTCCCTGTTCCTCCGCTACAGAATTCTCTCCATTCAATGTGGTCGACATCGATACGGAATGGGAGTCGGAATTCGCTGCATGTGAGACCATCATCTGGGATACCGTATAGGACAACAGCAGAATCGTCATCAACAGACCTGTCCGCTTCCACCACACATTCCGTATACCGATCGATGACCGCCCTCTTCCCCATAATCGGGACCAGGAATCACGGAATCCGTTGTAGCGAATCGGATTTTCAATATATTTAAGAGATAATGAAGCCAGTACAACCGTTACAGCAACTTGTAAAATGATTCGTACAGGATGCGCTCCTCCCGTATCCACCGCGGGATTGGTTAAAATAATAACTGGATAATGCCATAGATATAATCCGTAGGATCGCTCTCCAATCCAGCGTAATGGCTTTGCTCCAATGAACCGTGCCAGGAATGACGATGGGTGAGCCAATACCGCTACCAGCAACGTTGTTGCCACAGCCTGAAGCACCATTCCTCCTTGATACAGAAACGGATCATATTCACTGCTGTTCAACATCATGTAGATTAATAAAGCGAGTGCAGCTAGTCCCGATATATCGAGTACAAGCCGATTCATGCCAGGCAGAGAGTTCGAGAGCTTGCGACTAGGCCACACCACGGCAAGAGCAGCACCAGCAAGCAGTGCGAATGCCCGCGTGTCTGTTCCATAATATACACGGCTTGGGTCCAGATCCGGATTATACATGATGGCCATTGCGCCAGCAGACAACTCAGCTGCGACGACAATGAAGACGACCAGCCATCCCTTTCTTTTGAACACGACGATTGCTGCGATCAGTAGAAGAGGCCATATGAGATAAAATTGCTCTTCCACAGCCAGTGACCAGAAATGTCCAAACGGTGATGGAGGGCCAAAACTTTCGAAATAGGAAACGTTGTGAAAGATATACCACCAATTGCTTATGTATAATACACCCGAAACGATATCACCACGAAGCGCAGCGAGCCGGGATGGGTCTGTACAGGCCAACCAGATCATCACCACAGCTGTCATGGTCAGCATGCCTGGAAGCAAGCGCCTTACCCGTCTTACCCAAAAATCACCGAGTGAAATGCGTCCGTGTTCCTGCCACTGTGACACGAGGATATCTGTAATTAAATATCCAGAGAGAACAAAGAATATACCTACACCGAGCAGTCCGCCCGGAATAAAATCCAAATTGAGATGATACGCGATTACCGCAAGTACAGCGATGGCTCGCAAGCCATCCAGTCCGTTCATATGTCGCTTGTTATTAGGCAATTGTGACATGCATGCCCCTCCTTGTTACTGTGAGTCAACAACATCGGTGTTGGGGGCATAATGGAACTCCTGATCGTTCTGGTTGTCATTAACATACGTATTGCACCTTCCATCTTTCATTTACAACATAAGAAAAGCCTCTGTTCGAAGCGCGATCCATGATGCTACATTCTTGGTGAATTCTATAGTCTTAAGGAAGACGTGTTGCCAGTCCATTAAGTTTTAATCATTACGATATTCTTTATATGGATTCGTGAGTTCACGTTTAGCATTATACGCCCGAAATAAGCCTCATACTTTACAAGAATATTTACAAACGTTTAAACCGATGTAACCTTTCCTGCCAGCTCATATAGCTGTAAAATCATACTCTAATTTTGTCGTTAAATATAGTACTTTTCATCGAGTGGCTAAAATTACCTGTCCGCTTGCGCAAACCAGCATACCCACGCAACCGTTCATTGAAACAATTATATTCATAACAAAAGGCTGCCGACTTGCTCAGCAGCCACTATCCATTATAAACCTATGTCAGACCGGATTGAAAGTTTTGCTCATAATTGCTTCTTCTTGCCTAGGACCCTAGAGGTAGAACGGGTGATTCTTTTCTTCTGTCCTTGCATCCAAGATTCGGTATGTGGAGCGCCCTGTGTACATTGGGATCTGCAACTTCTCCAGATCAACCATTCCATTCTCCAGAAAGTACCTATGATCCTGGTATCGCTGCAACACTTCCCCTGCAATCCATTCATGGTCACCATATGTTGTAATATCCATAACCTTACATTCATAAGCAAAATAAGCGTCCGTCAAAATGGGTACACTTACCTTCATTCCTTCCTCATATGGAATGCCGAATCTTGTAAATTTATCTGTATCTCTTCCACTGAACGTTCCTGCAGCTTGAATCCACTCTGATCGATGACCTGGTAGGAAATGAACTCCGAATACGCCACTCTTCTCAATGAGTTCATAGGAGTATGTTTCCTTACGAAGGGAGATGCCATATACACCTGGAGATGATCCGATGTATGTATGCCATCCGGACGCCATCACATTCTGGACTCCCTCATGACGTGAAGTCACCACCGCTACCATTCCAGGATAAGAATAAAATTTGGGTTCTTCTATCGACTGAAGCATCTAATCCCCTCTCTTCTTCGTTATAAATACACTTTCATTATAAAGTAATGCAGCAGGTTGAAAAAGCGCTTTGCGGAGGATTACGCTATAAGTACACATTCATTATTATGTTATACTGAGAGGGATCAATGTCTAAAAATACGATACCGGGAATGTGATAGGATATGGTCAAATCAGTCAAATATACCTCCTAAATAAAGGCATTATTATAATTTAGGAGGTTATAACTTATGTTTAATCCAATCGTGTTAGATCAGTGGGATCGAAAGCCTTACTTTGACCACTACTTGAATCAGGTCAGATGTACCTACAGCATGACTGCTAATCTGGATATCACGCTATTGATTGCTCAAATAAAACTTAAAGGCATGAAGTTCTACCCAGCTCTTATTCATATGATCTCTACGGTCGTCAATACACATCAAGAATTTCGAACTTGTTTCGACGCCGAGGGGAGATTGGGCTACTGGGACGAGATGTCTCCGAGCTATACGATTTTTCATGAGGACGACAAACGTTTCTCGACGATCTGGACGACATTCCATGAAGATTTTGAGACGTTCCACATTCGTTATCTGGACGATATGAAGAATTACAAAGATCATAAACAATTGGTTGCCAAACCCAATGAACCACCAAATACATTTCCCGTTTCCAGTATTCCCTGGGTGAACTTTACGGGATTTAATCTGAATATTTACAATGAGGGAACCTTCTTGTTGCCTATCTTCACGATGGGAAAATATGTTCAAACAAACGATAAAGTTTATCTTCCCTTATCTATTCAGTTACACCATGCCGTGTGCGACGGCTATCACGCTGGGGTTCTATTCAACGAATTGCAGTCATTGGCAGATCGTAGTCATAAATGGTGTTAGTTAGCTAAATGAAGAAAAGGCATTCCTGACTCTTGGTGGAGTCATGGAACGCCTTTTCTTTTTCTCTTTTTTTCAAATGCTATTTAATTGCACTTGCTATACCCACATTGACTGCATGTTTTGCATCCTTCCACATTCATCAGGGATGCCGAACCACAAGAAGGGCATAAATCTCTTGATTCGATAAAGTTTTTTTGATTCTCCACTTGTGGATATGCGCTCTTCACTTGGTTCTGTTCTTGTGAAGCTCCCGTTTCATTCGCCTGCACATTGCTCTGTACATGACTTTCCAATGCTTTGGCGACGGCATCTGCAATCGATTCCACCCGGTTGGCTCCAAAGCCAATCGCACCCGAACCACCAATTCCCTTGAGATGTTTGATCAACAGTTCCACCTTGTGCCCGTGATCTCCGTATCGAAGAAACAGTGAGCATACCCGACCGAGGGCCTCAGCCATGGCGAACACGTCCGATCCCGCTTTGCCCACGTTCAGGAAGATTTCACCCGGCGTTCCCTCCAGATCATTAATTGTAATGTAAGCCATTCCGAATGGCGTATTAATTTTGTATGTTGCACCGCGAAGTACCTGAGGGCGGCTTCTATATTGTTTATCCAGCACTGTGGCAGAGGAAGAGGTTTGATCGGAAGAATGGATTTCATCATCAACCTTACTACTGACCGGCTCAACACCTGCCTGCCCTCCTACATTATTCGGGTTATCTATTGTAGATACGTCCGTCTTCTCTTTTGCTTCCGCCGTGTTCTGATCTTCGGTCTCCTGGGTCTCTTCCTTCTTCGAAGTGGACAACACCTGCACATCCCTACTGCCGTCTCGATATATCGTTACTCCCTTACAGCCAAGGTCGAAGGCCAGTTCATACAGTTCAGCCGTATCCTCCACCGTAAAATCAGCCGGACAGTTGGCCGTCTTCGAGATGGAACTATCCACCCATTGCTGAATCGCAGCCTGCACCCGGATGTGATTCTCAGCCGACAGATCCATCGCCGTCACATAATAGTCTGGTAAAGCTTCACCCGGATGTTCATCCAGCCACTCTTGCGCAATCGGTACGAACTGTTCATCATAACCCAGACGGCTTTGACGGAAATACTTGAAGGCGAAATACGGCTCAATCCCTGTTGATGTGCCTACCATCGTACCTGTACTTCCCGTTGGCGCCTGGGTGATCAGCGTGACATTTCGAATGCCCTGTTTGCGAATAGCCTCTCCCACTTCAGGGTACCTCGCAACCATATTTTTCATGAATCCACTCTGTAAATACGGTTCAGCTTCGAAAGCCGGGAAAGCTCCCTTCTCTGCTGCAATCTCTGCCGATGCCAGATAGGCCTCCTTCGCCATGAATCCATACAGTTTATCCAGAAATTCAAGGGATTCAGGACTGCCGTACCTTATACGCAGCTTAATCATCAGCTCTGCCAGTCCCATCGTGCCAAGCCCCACCCTGCGTTCACGCTGCTGATTCAGTCTGTTTTCCTCAAAATGATATGGTGTTGCATCAATGACATTGTCCAAAAATCGAGCCGAGATGCGAGTGGTTTCCGCCAGTTCATCCCATGCCACATCATGATTCGTTTCATCATAGAATTTGGACAGATTGATCGCTGACAGATTACATACACCCCAGGCAGGCAGACCCTGTTCCGCGCATGGATTAGTACAGATGATCGGATTAAAGTACCAGCTGTTGGACATCTGGTTATAGTACTCCATGAAAACCACACCAGGCTCTGCCGATTTCCAGGCTGATTCAATAATGGTATGCCAGATTTCGCGCGCCTTCAGCGTACGATAGTGTACCACCGAATGACCTGCGGCTTTCCACTGCTGCATATCCCCGTTCCACTCGGTGTCGTAGTCTGGATCGTTCGTATCGGGGAAAACCAAATCCCAATCTCCGTCCTGCTTGACAGCCTCCATAAAGGCGTTGCTCACACATACAGACAGATTGGCATTGGTCACCTGCCCCATCGTTTGTTTCACGGTAATAAAATCAAGCACATCCGGATGCCAGTCATTCATCATCAGCATGAGCGCACCCCGTCGGCTTCCGCCCTGTTCAATCAGTCCTGTCGTATAACTGAACAATCCGCCCCACGATACGGAACCGCTGGATGATCCATTGACACCTTTCACCACCGCTCGGCGAGGACGCAAAGAAGACAAATTAATGCCCACACCTCCCCCACGTGCCATAATCTCCGTCATCTCGGTCAAGGTCTTCATGATGCCACCCCGACTGTCCTGCGGAGACGGAATAACATAACAATTAAAGAGTGTGAGCTCATCGCTTGCCCCCGCTCCTGCAGCAATACGCCCTCCGGGTACTAACTTCCAATCCTCCAACACGGAGCGGAACTTGGACTCCCACGTTGCCCGCTGATCTGCTGTAGATTCAACAGAGGCCATGGCTTTGGCAAGCCGGCTCCACATCTCTTCCGGTGTTTTTTCGATGTTGAGTGTCAGTTTCTCCACGCTGGTCTCGATGATCTCTCCGCTTCGAGTCCTTACTTGTACAAGCTGACCCTGACGTTCTATAATTTCGCCCACTTCCTTGGTTGGGAACTTGGGATCATCCTTTGTTAATACCAGTACCACATCTCCGACCTTGGCATGATTCGAGTCAGCATCCTTCCAGGCGTATCGGTCCAGAAATATTTTTTCGCTAAGTCCTTCTAATTGGTACGATCGTTGGTTTGATTTCATCGCTACGTTCAACCTCCCCGATTAACGCTCCATTTTCACTATAAAAGTAAATTATGATGAAACACCACATATAGTGATATAAAACCAGTATATTACACCATATATTGATTTTCTATATGACTTTTATCACAGACCTTATTTTTTAGACTCTCCTGCTCGGACAAGCTTCTTCACACACCCTCAGACTCACGCATACAAAACCTGTGAATTTTTTGGGACAGAAAAAACCTGAAAGAGCGAAGCGTTCGCCTAAAAGCTTTCTGAAAGAAAGCTGCATCGAAAGCATACGCTATCCCCGGATTTCCCCTTCAGAAAAGGGAATCAAAAAAATCTGGGGATAACAGCGATTGGAAGGTTGTTCTGTCATCGTAGTGTTCGTGCAAATAAAATGTAGTTCAACTTGTATAGTTATGAACTCACTCTCATTCGTCCATACTATTACCTACGAATAAAACGTCATCACGTATGGCAGGGGAGGAAGCATCATGAACCGGAAAAACCCGCACCACACGAATCAACCTGTAGCCGAGCTGCCCGTTCCACTGGAATTCGATCGAAGCTGGATCAATCAGTTGGAATCACGACTGGATAAAGGGGGCCCTTGGGGAGATTACCGACTCTTTCAACTGGGCATTCAAGCCGAAGAGACCAATCTGATTCCCAATTTTGACGAAATTCAGTGTTTGAAGCATTTACAAGGCCTTACTCCACTTCCTCACCAGATGGACACTGCACGCAGAGTATTATTTGAAATGTCAGGCCGGGCCATTCTCGCCGATGAGGTCGGTCTTGGCAAAACCATTGAAGCCGGTCTCATTCTGAAAGAATATATGGTTCGGGGTCTCGTATCCAAGGTACTCATTCTCGTACCGGCTTCTCTTGTGTTGCAATGGGTACGGGAGTTGAATTCGAAATTCGGTATTCCTGCCATTGCCCAGAAAAAGGCCTATTCCTGGCAGAATGAAGTAGTCGTTGCTTCAATGGATACAGCCAAACGTGACCCGCATAAAGATATGCTGCTGAACACTGATTACGACATGATCATTATTGATGAAGCACATAAGCTCAAAAACAAGAAAACAACCAATTATCAATTCATGCTGAAATTGCGCAAAAAGTACTGTTTGCTGCTCACAGCTACACCTGTGCAGAACGATATGAGTGAGCTGTTCAATCTGATTAACCTGCTGAAGCCCGGTCAGTTGGGGCGTCAGGGTGACTTTGCGGCCAACTTTGTCGTAGACAAACGGGTTCCGAAAAATCAGGAACAACTTAAGAACGAGTTATCCAAAGTGATGATTCGTAACCGCCGCGGCGAAGGCCCCGTTCAATTTACCAAACGGAACGTCTCCAACGTGAATCTGCAACTATCGCCCGAAGAACAAGCGCTTTATGATGGGGTGACGTCCTTTGTTAAGGATCAATACCAGGAAGCTGGCGGCAACCTGAGCAGCATGCTCTCCCTTGTTACATTGCAGCGTGAAGTGTGTAGTAGTCGAGATGCGGTATTCGTGACACTGGTTAATCTGTCGAAGAAACTTCCGCTGGACTCTCCCCTTCGGGACAAGATTTGGGAACTCGTTGCCCATATCAAAGCGATCAAGGAAAATACCAAAGCCGAGAAAACGATGGAGCTAATTCGGAACATGAATGAAAAAGTAATTATCTTCACCGAATACCGGGCCACGCAGGAGTATCTGCTAAACTATTTCCGTAACAATGGGCTTACGGCTGTACCCTATCGGGGTGGTATGAATCGAGGCAAAAAAGACTGGATGATGGATCTCTTCCGCGGACGTGTGCAGGCCATGATTGCAACCGAAGCGGGTGGCGAGGGCATTAATCTGCAATTCTGCCACCATATGATCAACTTTGATCTGCCTTGGAACCCTATGCGGGTAGAGCAGCGGATCGGTCGGGTACACCGTCTGGGACAGCAAAATGATGTGAACATTTTCAACCTATCCACGTCCGGAACCATTGAGGAACATATCCTGAACCTGCTGCATGAGAAAATCAATATGTTTGAGATGGTGATTGGCGGGCTGGATGTCATTCTGGAACGGCTGGAGAAGAAGGAGTCCATTGAGAAAAGCCTGTACAAAATCATGTTGGAATCACAAAATGATGAAGATATTCGCCGTAAAATGGATTCACTTGGGCAATCACTGAACTCCATTCAACGCGAGGTTGCCGATGAAGGCCCTGCCGTCTCCGGGCTGTTAGATCTTCGCAAAGGAGGTAGCTGACCCATGACCATGACTCCCCATGAAGTGCAGGCATATGTTCTCACCTATCTGGAAGCACTCGATTGTCAGATTATGGAGCGTTCGCCTGCCCATGTTACTGTTAAACTTTCGCCTGAGGCAGACAAAGCGTTGACCAATCGCCCCTATTATTGGGGGTTCGTGGAGCGAACCGGAGCACCCGCTGAGACAATGTCCTTTACATTTATATTCGATCCTGACAGTTATCAGCAGGCCATTGAAGCAGCAGAAGCCAAAACAGCGC
Organism: Paenibacillus sp. CB74; assembly: GCF_055687625.1. Lineage (NCBI taxonomy): Bacteria > Bacillati > Bacillota > Bacilli > Caryophanales > Paenibacillaceae > Paenibacillus > Paenibacillus sp. CB74. Next base: position 3,004,047 of record NZ_CM146009.1, read on the forward strand.
AAGCATCACCTGACACTGCTCAAACGAATGGCGCAACCAACGGCAGTCCTCAAGGCGAGCCACCGAAAGAAACCATTCTGGGCCGTTATTTCGGCATTACTCCATCCATGCCACTACTGGGACCAGGAAGGATATTGCGTGAAGAAGTGGTGTACGGCAGTCGCAGACTCCAACAGATTTTTGGTGCAGCACGTGAAGGGGGTGCCTTCGTGAATCTGTTCGAACAAGCTGCCAAACGGCAATTGCGCGCTACAGCGCCAGCCGTATATGAACCTTGGCTCGGTGTCTGTTTCAAGGTAGAGTTCGCCTGTGATTTGAAACGGGAAGAATTGCATTTTCTCGGCATCTCCCTTCGCTCAGGTGAAATTATAGAGAAGTTCGGAACCAAGCTGAATCGACGTGATCTCAGTCCAAGGCTCGCGGAGAACATGCATGTACAGACAGCCAAAGTATCGTTATCCGATGCCGGAGCTGCTCTCGAATCTCATTTGACGAACCGCTTGCTGGAACTCGATTATAGCTGGGCTGAGAAAGCCCAAGAGCGACTTGATCTGGAGCTGGACGTGTTGGATACCTATTACGAAGCAGTACTCCGGGAAGATACACCTGAAGTAGAACCCCCGGGTAACATAGCCTCAGGCGTGGAGAGTGTCCATTCTAACCGCACGTCACCTGTATCTCTGAAAAAAGTTCTGGATATAACTAACGCTAAACCCATTGGAACAGATATGGAACTGGCCGCAGAGGCCGTTGTGCCGATCGAAACCGAGACAGACGCTGAAGAAGAGAAAGCCAAACAGGCGGTTATCGATCGCGAAGCCATGAAACTGCAATACGAGACACGCCGGACCGAGATGATCTGGCAATACGAACCCAAAGTGAAAGTGACTGCGATTAGCAGCGGCATGTTTCACTTAAGATAGACGAAGACACTACTTTTCCTGCAAATGCTGGCAAAAGTAGTGTTTATTCATGATCAGCTGCCCGACAGGTTGCGGCAACCTTTGCATAGCCCGTCCCCTAGAATGAAATTAGGACCGGCTCAGGTAACGGATAAATGAAAAGTAGGTGTGAATTTGAAACAATTCTTCCATATGTGTTGGAACAACGCTCGGAAAACAGTCTGTATCTCCTTGGGCTTGCTCAGTTGTCTTGCCCTATTCTCCTTTTGGTCGATAGCCAATGCTGAAGAACAAAAAACGTCTTCACCATATCTCGCTTCATCTACAGCATATGGTCCCGAACATCATGCTTCCCAGAATGACAAACTAGCTCCCGCTGCTGTGCAACGATTTGCAGAGCAACAAGCTGCTGCACTTGGTACGGCTAACGCGGAAACTGATTGGAAGAACGCCGACCTGGACTTCTATCCTCTGGGCCCTGGTACACATAGCTGGCTGGTGCAAGCTGCATTGGATGGGAAACCAATGGGATATATGATTATTACCGCCACAGAACAGGGACATCTGATGCTTAGTGAATATGGTCAAGGAGAGCAGTCACCATATAACAATGAACTTCTCGGACAAGCCTTGGATCGACAACATGTGAATCTTGAGGCGTTACTTGCTGGCGGAGGAGAGCTTCATCGTGGTTATGCTCTTCCCCTGCTGGCTTATTGGAAAGTGGAACAACCCAACCATCCTGCACTTTATATTGATGCTACGAATGGTGATGTATTACCCTCCGAGTTACTGAAGCTGTTGGAGGCTGATTCCAAACAGGTTTCTGCGATCATAACTAAGTTATCCATAGCTCCATCGGGCACAGTCGATCCAATTCATTTGCGTCCCGTCTTCAATCCGGCTGACAATCTGTTGTGGATGACATCCAAGCCTATTGCTGCCAATCGGGCACGAGAGGTGATACAACACGGGGAGGATCAAGAAATTGTTTTCTCAGCAGATGATCGCAACGTCGTATACGGTGGTCCTCTACCCGTCAGCGGTTATCAGCTGTGGCATGCAGGACAGGAAACAGAGTCCATTCTATATGTAGCGCTTGGTGGAAAAACATCCATTCAACGCTTTGTGCCTTTGAGCATATTACAACAAGACGGTCAGTTTTACATCTTGAAGCCTTAACTGTCAGCTAACTCTACAGAGCATTCAATAACGTTAGAACAATTAAATATCTACAACAAATAAGACGCCTTCCCATGTAATAAAGGGATTGCGTCTTTTGGTTTCTCAACAAGGCGTGTCTTTAAGCTCACTGAGTGAAATAGGTGTGCTACAGTTATCCTTTGCCTGAAGAACTTCGTTTATGAGACGGTGTATCCAATTCCTTTTCCTTTTTCCCCACCCACAGGGATACAGCGAAGGGAATCATACCAAACCATTTCATCGCCCACGGCTCTTTCCTTTTGGCACGGTCTTTCCGCTCATCCTTCGGCGTATCGATATAATGAACAACCCGCTGCGTAATGTATTTTACCAATTCATCACTTTTGGCCATAACATCTGCCTCCTTCGCTCCTGCACATTCGCGGAGCTTACGATAGTTCTATTGTGTGCAAGATGTGTACTGGTTAAACATTTTTTTTGTTGAAAAGGGTATGAAAAACCTCAGAATGCACAGTCTAATGCCAAAGGTATCCAGACAGCCATGAATCTGCATCCGATACCTATTTCATGAAGGAGTGTGTATCCCATGTATAAGCTGCTGACCGCTTCGGTAGCCTTGTTAATCAGCTTCTATTGCCTTACCATGCTGCCCCATGTCGCTTATGGAAAAGCAGCCCCGTCTCAGAACAGTCCATCCATGCTGCCTGTGACCGATGGAGATGCTTATCGCTCAAGTCATCATGCCTTTGCAGCACCGGTTATCCTGCTCGATGTAGGCCATGGCGGTATTGACGGCGGTACGTCAGCCCAGGGTGTGCTGGAAAAAGATATCAATCTCGCCATTAGCCAAAAAGTCTATCTCCTGCTTCGCAGCAAAGGTTATGCCGTTATCATCAATCGACTTGGTGATTACGCCCTTAGTGACGACAACCGCTGGCTGAACAGCCGCTCGCGTCATACCAGAGATCTTGCCCAACGTAAGAGCCTTAGCGAAGAAGTAAGTACGGATATCGTGGTCAGCATCCATGCGAACTGGAGTCCCCGATCATCTGCACACGGCCCCGTGGTATTGCACCAGAAGGAAGGCAGAAGCTATCTGTTAGCCCAATCCATCCAGGACGCCATGAACCAATTATTCAAAACGGAGCACGGAGTCGTGTGGGGCAAGCCCTTTTATTTATTGAATTACGTGAAGCAGCCAGCCGTCATCGTCGAAACCGGATTTTTGAGCAACGCCGAAGACCGGGCCAGAATGAGTGACCCCGCAGAGCAAAAACGAATCGCAGAGTCTATTGCGAGCGGCATTATTTATTATCTGTCGGTAGTGTAGGGGTAGCGTGCCAGTTCCACACTTCGCGCACAAGATCGCCAATACCTACAAACTCAACCTGACCCTGCAGACGGGAAACGGATTCACGAACTACAGCTGATGTGTTCATCCCGCTATGTCCGACATGACCAATAACAACACAGGTCTCCTTGTCGATTGCACGACGAGCTGCCAGATCCATTTGCTTGCGAATGTGTTGCTTGGAGTTCTGATCATCCAGGAAAATGTCATTACCTACAGGTGGCATGTTTTTGGATATAGCCAGTTCCCCCACCACGGAGCGAAAGTTCGTACGGCTGTCTACAAAGAATAGGCCCCGCTCCTTGCATACATCGAGCACAATGGACATGATGCGTTTGTCCGAAGTAATTTTGGAACCCATATGATTGTTCATGCCAATTGCGTAGGGCACATCATCAATCGCTTTTTCCACGCGTGAGCGGACTTCCTCATCTGTCAGATTGGATGTGATTGCACCCGGGCCCAGCCATTCAGGTCTTCCTTTCTTGGGTTCCATGGGCATGTGCACAATTACATCCATCCCCTTTTCATGTGCAGCTATCGCATCTTTCTTCGTTGTTGGCAAAAAAGGCATGACTGCTACCGTAAGTTTAATTGGCATTGCCAGGATCTCTGCGGTACCTTTCATGTCGTTACCAACATCATCGATGATAATCGCTAATCGTTTATGATTCGATGTGGACTCTGAAGCTGCCGCTGTTGGCCCTCCTGCCGATATCCCTGCGCAAATTACTATCAACAATACCATGCAACCTGCAATGAATCGAAAATGCTTTCTATTTTCCATCATCATGACTCCCTCCCCGTAAGTTTCTGTGATTTCATTGTTTGATAATGAAGGGGGGAATATGTAAGCCAATGCCTTCCTTAATCACAATATCCCCACCACTGGAGACCTGTATCTTCAGGGAACCACGCCATCTCCCCGTTTTCACCTTTACAATCAGACAAGAAATGTCATTGAACTGTAGAAAAAAGAGATTAATTAGAAAAAATACTGTAATTTGTCAGGTTTTCAGTTTGGCAATTATTTAGTAGAATCAACAAATGAAAGAAGTTAATATGTTTCATTTCTTTCCTATACTTTTTGGAAGGGGGTTTTGAAAGGGTTTACATAAAATAAATGCCAGACTATCAGCTCTTTTTATTTCCCTGGTCACGGTTTCTCTATGTAACCATTTACCATTATCGAGGAGGATGAAAGTAGTGAAATTCAAATTCAAAAAAACGATCAATGTTTTATTGGCCTGTTTAACAGCACTACCCCTGATGTTAACCCCGACACAAGTTTCGGCGGCAAGTGATGCCAACATTAATTTATCCTCGGAAAAACAACTGATCAAGGGCTTTGGCGGTATTAACCTTCCCGCCTGGATTGGTGATCTGACTCCCGCTCAACGTGAAACTGCTTTTGGTAATGACCAGAATCAGTTAGGCTTTTCAATTCTGAGGATCTACGTGGATCCAGATTCCAATAACTGGTATCGTGAAGTTGCCACAGCGAAACGGGCTATTGAGAAGGGAGCTATCGTATTCGCCTCCCCGTGGAATCCTCCGAGCAGCATGGTGGAAACGTTCAACCGTAATGGAGATACCAATGCCAAACGTTTGAAATACGACAAATATGCCGCATATGCGCAACATCTGAATGACTTTGTAACCTATATGAAAAATAACGGCGTAGATCTGTATGCCATTTCTGTGCAAAATGAACCGGATTACGCGCATGACTGGACCTGGTGGACTCCACAAGAAATTCTTCGTTTCATGAAAGAAAATGCCGGGTCCATTCAAGGTACCAAAGTCATGGCACCTGAATCCTTCCAGTACTTGAAGAACATATCCGATCCAATCCTGAATGATCCGCAGGCACTTGCCAACATGGACATTCTGGGAGCACATACGTATGGAACCCAGATTTCGAACTTTGCCTATCCTCTCTTTAAGCAAAAAGGAGCCGGTAAAGAACTGTGGATGACTGAGGTATATGTTCCGAACAGTGACAACAACTCAGCAGACCGCTGGCCTGAAGCACTGGAGGTTTCCTATCACATGCACAATGCCATGGTGGAAGGTGATTTCCAGGCCTATGTGTGGTGGTACATCCGCAGACAGTATGGTCCGATGAAAGAAGATGGTACCATAAGCAAACGCGGATATAATATGGCCCATTTCTCCAAATTTGTACGTCCTGGCTACCTGCGAGTCGATGCAACGAAAAATCCGGATACGAACACATTTGTCTCAGCCTATAAAGGGGATAATAAAGTAGTCGTCGTGGCAATTAACCGTGGAACTTCGGCCACAAGCCAAAAATTCGTTCTGCAGAATGGTAATGCCTCCACGGTGTCCTCATGGGTTACGGACAGCAGTCGCAACCTGGCAAGCGGGGCCTCGCTTACCGTATCCAATGGAGCCTTCACGGCACAACTCCCCGCTCAGAGCGTAACAACATTTGTTGCCAACATTACTGGTGGGAATAACGGTGGAAATACAGGCAGCGGCACTACTTATGAAGCAGAGACCGGAACAACACTTACGGAAGCTGCCATTGAAACGATCTACCCCGATTACACAGGCTCCGGGTATGTCAACTTCAATGCAATGACTGGTTCAGCCATTCAATGGAACGCTATTAACAATACGATTACTGGCACCAAAAATGTAAAGTTTCGTTATGCGCTGGAAAGTGGAACACGTAACCTCGACATTTTTGTTAACGGAACCAAAGTTATCAGCAATGAGCCCTTTCCAGCAACGGGAAGCTGGTCCACTTGGGTTGAAAAAACAATACAAGTTCCCATGAACACCGGGACCAATACCTTGAAAGTGGTTACAACGGGAACGGAAGGACCGAATATTGACAGCATTAATGTTACCGCAGCACAATAAAACATTCCGTATAGTTGATGTTAGGATAATATCAAAAAATGCAAACAAAAAAAGACTCCTCATGCGTTAGCTTGAGGAGTCTTTTTATTCGATGCGGTCGAGAGGACTCGAACCTCCACGGGGGGTTAGCCCACACGGACCTGAACCGTGCGCGTCTGCCAATTCCGCCACGACCGCATATTATATCTCCGTGATTAATCTCGGCGACAAGAAATAATATATCATGCCCAATCTATCATGTCAACACTGAAAATAATAACATGAAAGCCCGAACCAGACATGCTTGTCCATTCGGGCTTTACCTTCAACTAATCATTTGGTTCATCAAAAAGGAGTCATACTACAGCTTGGAAGGCCAATTGCCATACCAGGCATAACCGCCTCTTCTTTCTTTATCAATGTCACTCAATTTGTATTTAACTACCCCGTCTCGTCCAATGAAAATGGGTCTATCCGTTCCTATTTCATAGAAGCGTGCCCAGATCGGTGCTGCTTTGGAATCAGCGATAATCTTGCTATCACCATTTGCCCTTTCATACTTGTAACCCGTAATTTTCACCTTGTTAAACCAGTCCTCTGCTCCTTTAATGGATGCGGTAATTTTAGCGGTAGCAGGCCTTGTTTTCAGAAATTTAACAATCGTTACACTCTCTCCAGCTGTCAGCGATGGTACTTCGTAGATTCTTGCGCTCGCTGGTTTAAGGGAACTGGAATCATGTTGTTGTCCCCATGCTGTAAGCTTCCCGCCTGAGACGACCTGAGTATTCAGAATCGCCTCCACACCTTTGGCAACTGAATTTTTACTGCGATTAGCAAGTGTACTGTCGATAAATGAGAAATCACCTTTGCGTGTTGCTACTTCATCGAGCATGATCATTACATTAATCATTGCATCATCATTGTAGGTAATATGCTTGTGATATCCAGAGCTTTGGTAGACTTGTGGCCATCCGCCGTTTGAATACTGCATATTGATCAAAAAGTTGATTCCTTTGATTGCAGCTGTGGAGTAGCGTGGATCATTCGTCTTTTTAAATTCCTTCGCCAATCTTCTAATTTCTGAATATGTAGCCTTGTTGTCAATCGTGGACTTCGCCCACTCTCCACTTGTTTGTTTATAATCTTTTCTCCAACCTCCATCCGGCAGTTGGTTCTTCAAAATATCTGAAATACTCGCTGTAGTACCCGATGCATCAGCAGCAGATACCGTCCCTACAGGTAGAACTGCAATTCCAACTGTTGAGAACACCATGGCGCATGCCAGGACAAAAGTAACTATTTTCTTTGCTTTCAAATGTAACACTCTCCCATGTTCATTGTAATAACATCCACAATTCTACCTTACCTATAACGCCCGTCCTTAAACCTCCTTAATTTAAATATATAACATAATAAAATCTATTTTTATCCAATATGTGGATTGGATAATCAGATGATATGCAAAAAATCAATTTTTGTCAATATATGCAACTTAATGAATATAATCTCTTAAATTCTACATAACGGATAGTTCTTTTAACTCATGACAAACTTATTTATTTATCCAATTTCGTCTCAAACGAATCAATAATTACGTTTTTGTCATCAATGATACCCAAACTTGACGCCTTCTTTCATATAAAATCGTTAATTCCGCTAACATTGAGGTATTACGAAGGGGTTTAAAAGGGTTTGACAATTACGCATTTATGCAATATAGTTTCAAATAGTTACAAAAACTTAATTATTCATTGCCGAGTTTCAGGTTTGAAAACGGGGGAACCATTTTGGGTGAATTATTCTTATACATAGGAAATATAGGGAACCTTCTACCGAACCCTTAGCTAACTCCGTAGGCATCGAAGGGAGAACATTGATTTTGAAAAAACTGATTATCTCCATTTTTGGAGCGGCTGTACTATTTACATCCGGGGCAACAAGCACAGAGGCAAGCAGTATTAACTCCGTAGTGAACAACATGACAGGTATTCCTTACAAGTGGGGTGGCACGACTCTGGCCGGGTTCGACTGTTCCGGGTTTATGAGATATATTTTCAATAAATACAGCATTGAATTGCCACGTACTTCGCAACAGCAAGCCAAAGCAGGTACTCCAGTAGCCAAGAGCAATGTTCGGACAGGTGATCTGGTGTTCTTTAACACAACAGGCAAAGGCATTTCACATACAGGTGTTTATATCGGCGGCGGACAATTTGCACATGCATCCAGCAGCAAAGGGGTAAGCATCACCAAAATGAGCAATCCTTATTTCAATGATCGTTACGTAACAGCACGTCGGGTAACTGGACAGTTTATGTACGATAAAATGTTAGGGAAAATGTAGGGATAATATCAAAGAGGAGGCTCCGGATCAACCGGAACCTCCTCTTTTGTTTGATTTCCTCTTTAGGAGGACAGTCCTTGGACTACCTCCATCTACACTTAATGCAGCGCCTTCTGCACTCGCATCGCGCCCTGGGACAGGGCATGTCCGCCTCCTACAGCTCCAGCCACAGCAACGGTCTCCATAATCTCCTGATCTGTAGCGCCCTTGGCACGTGCTTCTTCTACATGATAGAAGGTACATACCTCATTGTTGGCGAACAAGCCAATACCAAGCGCGATGAGCTGTTTGGTCTTCGCATCAATCGCCCCAGGTTGGAAGCATTCTCCGGTAAACTCATGATACGACTTCACCACACCTGGCAGCACATCACTTAATGCTCCAATCTGATCCTTGTAGGCATGAACTTTATCATTCATCAATGTCATGTCTTGCAGCACACCCTCTCGGCTATAGTTACAGAATTTCTTCACTGTACCTATCTTCTCTCCCGAGTGAGTCAATTATGCCAAGAAATCATGGTAATTCCAAACATTTGTACGCTCATACTTCTGACATAATGATCGTTGTTACTCACCAAGTGGACTTTGCCGGGGTTCGCTGAACAACTGATAGCGGTAACCACGATCCAACTTGACGACACGTCGATTCTGACGACGGATAAGTACCTGCTCGCCATCCCAGGCAACGACAATCCCGGTTACATCGTTCGATTCGAGCTCGTCCCGTACTACTCTGACTTTCTCACCTGACAGACGCAGGGCGTCCAATTCTGTATCACTAATCATGTTCATGGCTCCTATATTCCAAATTTATTTACAAAAAGAGACCTAAATGAAAAGTCATTTAGGTCTCACGTGACTGTATTGGACTGTCATGTCATTCGAAATTATGTCCCGACTGAAAGTTACCGCTGCGCGTGCTCTTTGCTGTCGTTCTTCTCGAACCAAAAATCAAGCACTTTGGCGGACATCACACGTTCTTCAAGGTACTCCACTTGATGCGGTGTAAATTGTTCTTTCCAAGAGAAGGACAACTCTTCGCATAAGCCTACAATCGTCAGTAATTCTGACCAGGCAACATAGCGTTTGTACCAGAAAAATTGAGGATGTTCAATCATATAGGGATAAAGGTCATCGAATTCCGTATGTTTACAATCCAGGGCACGTTCAAAATGAACTTTCGATTCCGCCAGCTTATCATTAAAGAATTGTTCTGTTGCCGGTTGGTTCCCCATGGTGTTGCCTCCTCTCCCTAACATAACCCCATTATAAATGAAATTAGCGGCCATGCAAAGGCATAGTTCAAAAAATAGGCCCTATTCCTTTAAAATGTCACATTTCGTTATCGTCAAATTGTACCGTCCCATCGTTCAGGGAACGAATGCGTACCAAGGCTTCCACCGGAATCCCCTGTTCACGAATCGTTCGTGCCCCTGCCTGGAAACATTTCTCTACCACAACACCGAATCCGACGAGTTCCGCACCGGAACGCTCAATGATTTTGATGACGCCACGAGCGGCATCTCCATTGGCAATAATATCATCAATGAACAAAATACGGTCATTCTCATGAATGAACTCGCGAGATACCATAATGTCAGTTACAATTCCTTTGGTAAAGGACGGTACGCGTTCACAGTAAGCATCAGGATCAGCTAGAAGTGTTTTTTTGCGACGGGCGAATACAAGTGGCACCCCAAGTTCATAGGCCGCGGCAAACGCAACCGGAATCCCTGAGGATTCTACCGTGATTACACGGGTCACTCCACTTTCACGAAAACGGGCAGCGAATTCACGCCCCATCTCCATCGTTAATGCAGGATCAATCTGGTGGTTCAACAGACCATCCAGCTTCAATACTTGATCCGAGATGACAACACCCTCTTGTAAAATTCGTTGTTTCAATAATTCCATGATTTGACCTCCCAAGCCTATCTTATGAGGTAAAAGTATCATATATCTATCTATAAGTTCAAGCGAAATTGCCTGGACGCTGTCCTTCAGACGCGATTCAAGCCAAAGCTCATGATCGATTGTCATGACTTTCGTGGGTCAAGCATACCTTGTACCATGGTACCCGCATGTCCAAACTATACAGGGTCCTGAGAGGGGAAACACATGAAACAGGCATTTCGGGTGCTGCAGATCGCATTTACATACATCGGAACGGTTGTCGGAGCCGGCTTCGCTACAGGGCAGGAAATTTTGCAGTTTTTTACCCAGTATGGCAAATGGGCCACCGTCACCATAGGCTTATCCACCATGCTCTTTGTCTGGTTAGGTACCAAAATGATGCTGATCGCCCACGATACCGGATCCCGCTCTTATGAGGATCTGAACAAACACTTATTCGGCCACAAGGCGGGCAAATGGATCACTTGGGTGACCCTTCTCATTCTCATTGGCGTGAACAGTGTCATGCTTGCCGGAGCAGGTTCCGTTTTTGTCGAACATCTCGGTTTGCATTATCAGACCGGTCTAATCGTCACACTTGTAGGGACATATCTGCTTCTCGGTCGGGGCATCCAAGCTATTCTTCAAATGAATAGCATTGTCGTGCCTATGATGCTTCTGTTATCTCTGCTCATGATCACAAGTACCATCCATCATCCGGGAGCTTCCCGATTCATCACACTGACGACAGACTCAAATCCTATTCAAGTATGGCTGTCTCCACTGTTGTACACTTCATTTAATCTGGCGTTAGCTCAAGCTGTTCTGGTGCCTGTAGGGAACCAGATTCGTAGTCGGAATGTGCTGAAGTGGGGCGGAGTATTGGGTGGAATTGGCGTAGGTTTCATGCTAATGGCAGCCCATTTTGCCATGTCGGCACAGATGCCCGGCATCATCCAATTCGAAATTCCGATGGGCAGCATTGCCTTTCAACTTGGATGGGCAGTACAATCTGTATATGTATCCCTTATTTTTATGGAAATATTCAGTACGTTTGTTGCGGATATCTATGGCATGACCTTGCAACTCAGACAACATATACGCGTTCATCCCCGTTTCATTACATTAACCATTATGCTCCTCTGTTACTCACTCAGTCAGTTTGGATTCAGTTCTCTGCTATCTATCCTTTACCCTATCTTCGGAAGTATGGCACTGTTCTGGGCAGCCAAATTGGTATTAAACCGCTGGGGTACATTTCGTGGACGCAAAAATATATAAACATGCTTATGTACTTCATGAATATGTGCATACGTTTGCTTCATAACCACAATTCATCACTCATGCGCACACCTTTTGCATGAAAAAAAAGCCGCTGTTTAGCACAGCGGCTCGCACTTTTTGTTCTCTCTTTTAGGTCTTGCTGGGAAACTGTAGATACATCTTCTTCAGCTCATTGACTGATCTGCCGAGCGAGTAATGTGTTTTGGCTTTTTCACATGCTGAACGGGCAAGTTCATAACGATAAGCCGGATCCAGCATCACCTTTTCAAGCGCTTCAGCCAGTGCAGAAGGATCTTCTGCCGGTACAAGCAACCCATTGCTACCATTCTCGATCTGTTCGGGTATTCCACCTACATCCGTACCCACAAGGGCAAGACAACTCAGCGCCGCTTCAGCGAAAACGGAACCAAATGCCTCTGCTCGTGAAGGAAGTACAAAAATATCAAAGAATGGCATGAATTCCTCAGGGTGCAGTGTGTAACCATAGAAAATGGTCTCATTATAGATCCCTAATCGCTGCGCCAATTCTTCCAGATCAGGACGAATCGGTCCATCTCCAATAATATGTAACACATAATCATGACCTCGGCCCTTGAGTTCCGCACAGGCTTTGAAAAGAATATCCAATCCTTTCGCCGGAACAAGCCGACATACCGTCACTAGCTGTGGTATCGCATTATCATGAGGAATCGGCTTAAAGCGCTTCTCATCAAATCCATTGGGAATCACACCGATGACATCAGGTTCCTTCACGTAGGGAGCCAGATAACGACGGAACGAGTCTGACACCGTCAAGAGACGCTCTGCCTGATGTTCCAGTTCACCATATATCGCAAGCAGGAATTGATGCTCCGGTCCGTCCGTTTCAATGCGTCCATTAAGGATTAATTCTCGTTCATAACTGGAGTGAATCGTCTGAATGAGAGGTGTATCCGGGAAGACCGTTTTCATCGCAAGTCCGGCAATGGGATGGTGAGCATGAATCAGATCATAGGGCTTCTGAATACGCAACTTGGTCCACCATAGATAATCACGATAGGTTTGAATATATTTTTGGACAACAGGACTATCCTGATATTCAGTCCAGTCAAACGTTTCGAAATGAACTTCCTCCCTGCCCTTGTTGCGAATCCGCTTCGGCAACGAGAACAGATCCATTTCCCACCTTGGGGTTGTAAATCTCTCTTGCATATACGGAATCATAGAGGATACACCTCCGGGCTGCTCCGGAGGAAAGAAAAGCGCCTGCAGCAATCTCACTGTTAGTTTCCCCCTTTCTAATTACGTTCTTTCCATACATCTTCATTCATGATATACCAGAACATATGTTCAGTAAAGATACAAAATGAGAATCCCTCTCAATTGCCCATCCTATATTGCATGCATATTCATTCATTTGTTTTCTCTGATACGGCTCTGTTATCCATTATGACATAGGACAGCCGGAACATCTATATTACGATAGACACAGCAAAATCTTGCTATTCAAACCACGCGATTTAAGCAGCACTTGATAAGCTTTTGTTATCACTCGTATATACAACATATTCATGAAACATGACGCTCAGAAGCAAAAGCTTTAAACCAAACCAGCAATCAACCACTTGCTGTTGTCATCAATATATATTTGATAATAATTATAATTAAAATCAGAGGACAGTCATCATGCTCAGCTCAGGAGCTCCACCGGCTTCTCATATGTACTGTAACCATCAGTCTCTCCCAAAAAAGTATACCCGTTCCGCGCGTAAAAGGCGTTTAACGTTGCGTTGTCGGCTCCGCAGTCCAAACGAACCGTATGTTTGCCTTCAAAGTGTATGCCGCTGCTGGACCATTCCAATATTGCTCGTCCCAGACCGCTTTGGGCATATTTTCTTCGGATCGCCAGCCGATGCAGATAGATTGCGCCATCCTCGGCGTAAGCTTTTGAACCCCAGAGATGAATATCCCACGGGCTTGGCTGAACCATAAGGATGACCATTCCCGCTACGTCAGCTCCTTTTTTAAATACAAACACATCCCCGCGCCGAATTGCCCCTGCCGTATCATGTGAATCTTCACCTTGAAGCAAAGCGTTCCATTGGGTAGAACCTTGGCCCTGTAACCATTCGGCTGTCTCCACCAACAGCGACATCACATCCTCCGTATCTTCGGGCTTCGCCTGAACCGCTTGAAAACCATCGTTAATATATTCGCTACTGATCCTGAATGAGTGCATATTGTTCTCCTCCGCTTCCTGAGCTCTATTAAACTAATGGTACTATACCGGGAAATGAATTTTTCGTCAAAATGAGAACAAAAAAAGGTAAAAGGCAGTTGCCTTTTACCCATCTATTCTGGCTTCATCAATAATCTGATTTCGATACAACATCGTAAGATGAAGGGTATCAAACTCCATCTCCTTGTCCAACTCCTGCATCAACACTTCGACAAGGCTCTTTCGCTGCACACTGGTTCCAGGAACCTCGTAATCAATGTATCCCGTCAGATCGGATTGAGAGGTGTCTATTGTTGCTGTTCCGACAGGCAACCCACCTCGTTCCTGAAGAAATAGCTCATACACCCGGAACTCCCGGTCCTTACGTTTCAGCATGACATAACATGCTTCTTCAGCAGCTTCCAGCTCATCCTGATCGGATTCATCCAGATCCTCAAATTCCTCGGAGAAATCGCGATGTATCCACTCTAACGTCTCGAGTTCATTCCCCTGATGCCACATGCGGATCGTAATCGTATCGATGATGTCCTCATCCAGCTCTCTGACCAGCAACTCTGCTGCGGCTTCCAATTGGTTCTCTTCCGGCTCGTCATACCAGTGTATTTCACCTTGGACATCAGCGCCATATTGTTTTAGAGAAGCTTCTGCAAGCTCCTGTCCTTCGACATCATTGAATATATAGGTGGATATGCTGCGTCCTGCGCTTACCATTTCCATCTCCAGAACCTGATCCCGATCTTCATATGTAAACGATTCGGCTTGTGAAACAGGAATTACCTTACTTTCACTGCTGTCTATATCGTCATAGCTGCCATCGTGATGATTCATATCCTCAGACGGCCACATCGTATCTGACTCAGGCTTATGCAGAACTGAGTGCAATGAGCCGCAACTAACCAGCACTTCATAATATGCAGCTTCCAACGCATCTGCAAGAGATCGGACATAGGTATGCACTTTATCCACAATAAGTTGCTCTGTGTCATCTGGCAGAGACTCCTGCTCGATCTGAAGACTGCCTGATAAACGGTCTCCTTCTCTGTACACGAGAAAAAGTGAGCCTGCATATTGACCATTGATCATCACGTCCTGCACTTCTCCACCTGATGTCCGCAGGTCTGCAACCAATTCCACATCATATTTCATCACGTGTCCTCCTCAATTCCTAACGTTATTCTCTTAGGATGCCCCTGAGGACGGTAGATTATGAGGAAAGCGTGCATTTTACGTATAAGATGCAGGATTAAACCGATAAGACATATTTTTGGATTGCGTGTGCTACTCCCTGCTCGTTATTAGAGAGGGTCACCTCGTCCGCGGCAGCTTTCACCTCGTCAGGTGAGTTATCCATGGCAATGCCTTTGCCCGCAAAAGTCAGCATCGTAATATCGTTGAAGTAGTTGCCAATCGCCATGATCTCCGAAGGCATGATTCCTTTGGATTCGGCAAGCCTTTTAAGCGCAGCACCTTTGGACGCTTCGGGATGCATCAGGTCAATAAAAAAATCACCACTCCGTGTCATATAATAAGGCAGATTCCAGGTAGACCACTCCTGAAGTACGGCATCCATCTGTTCAATCGGTCCAAATGCAGTGAACTTGGCCAGCGGTTCTGTCATGTCAACCCACTTGGGTAACTTCAGTGGCTCTGCCATAAAGTTGTAATACATCTCACGCACCTGCAATCCCAGACCTTCTGGTTGATCCACATACAGACCAAATGCCGTATTGATGTCAAAATGTACTCCATTGGTTCGACAGTAGGATATGATCGGCTCCAGTCCTTGTCCATCCAATGCAAAATGATGAACCACCTCACGAGTATCCACTTGCGCCGTTACAGCGCCATTATGTGTAATCACATATCCATCCAGTCCCATCTGCTCCATGAAAGGAATCGTATTGGCAGGACCTCTACCTGAACAAAGAACGATCTCTGCTCCCTGACGGGAAGCTTGGATCAAGGTCTCCTGAGTCCATTCGGTTAGTTCATGATGGTCATTCAGCAGTGTTCCATCTACATCTAGTGCAATTAGTTTATACGTCATTCTGGCTTCATTCCTCATCTATTAAGTAGTCGCACCCACCCAAACCCTCCCTTCCGAGGGAGGGCCCCAGAGAGCTCTGCCCTCTGGACTCCCGTCTTGCTCATCGGTGGTAGGTCGGGTCTTGCTATGTAACGGTTGGCGTAGGAACGCTTGTTGCCGGGAACACCGCTTTTCAGCGGCGATCCCACCCAAGCTTAACCGGGACCATTTCGGGCAGGGCTTCGCTTTCTGCCCGGCTCCCTGCTCCGCTTCGCGCAGGATAGGAGCTTTCTCGCCTTCGGCGGTCGTATCGGGGCTTCGCTTCCCTCCACAACTCCCTGCTCCGCTTCGTGAAGAGCGGGAGCTTTCTCGCCTTCGGCGGTCGTATCAGGGCTTCGCTTCCTTCCACAACTCCCTGCTTCACTTCAATGAAGAACGGGAGCTTTCTCGCCTTCGGCGGTCGTATCGGGGCTTCGCCTCCCTCCACAACTCCCTGCTCCGCTTCGCGCAGGACGGGAGCTTTACTTCCGCAGAAGGTTCAACTCATCTGCGGTTAGTTCACGATAGCTTCCGATAGCAAGATCGGAAGCTAATTCAAGCTCACCCATGGCAACGCGTTTCAGATAGATCACTCGCTTGCCTACCGCCTGAAACATACGTTTCACCTGATGAAATTTCCCCTCGTGAATAATAAGCGAGATCGACGAGATCGTGCCTTCTTCCGTCTCTTCATGACCAAGTATAGTTAGCTCAGCAGGCAACGTCTCGTATCCGTCATCCAATTGAATGCCCGCTTTGAAACGTTGCACATCCGCATCATCCACATTTCCCAATACACGGGCTTCGTAGGTTTTGGGCACATGCTTGCGTGGAGATAACAGATCATGGGCAAGTGGACCATCATTCGTGAGAATGAGCAGTCCCTCCGTATCCTTATCCAATCGTCCCACAGGAAAGGGATTGAACACCCGATCCTCTTTCCGCAGCAGATCCAGCACCGTCTTATCTCTGTTGTCTTCCGTAGCAGACACAACACCCGGAGGTTTATGCAGCATCAGATAGATCATCTCCCGGTACACAATCCGCTCTCCGTCAGCTTCAATGACGTTAACCTCGGGATTCACCTGTACACCACTATCTTTTACCGCTTTGCCGTCCACATGGATTCTGCCTTGCTTCACCATCTTTTTGAGTTCACTTCGTGTTCCCACACCCATATGACTTAACACTTTGTCCAGACGCAACGTTTGTTTGCCTTTTCCACTCATACCGATGTCCACCTCCAGCCTGCCGGATATTCATTCTTCAATACACCATCCAGCCATTTTCCCCAGCCAGCGGCATAACCATCTACACACACAAGAACATACCCTTTGGCGACTGTATCCGCCTTGAGCACCACTCGTTCTTCTTCGATATTCAACGTTTCACCCTTGAGGTACCTCACGGCTTCGCCATTAGCCGATGACAGATTCACGCTTCGCCGTGCCTCAGATGCATTCAGAGCACACGCAAGCGGGTGGGAAGGAACAAATCGGCCATTCTTGATTGTGCCCATAAACCAGCCTGGGCGAATGACTTTCAGTCCCTCCAACCTTGCTGCACCTACCGATGATTGATACACACGATCTCCGTAACATACCGTTTCTCCAGTTAGATCCATCTCCAATTGTTCTTTCATAAACGAAGTATAGATCGCAATCGGGTCCATACTTGCCGGATCAGCTCCGCGTCCCTGACCCCGTTCCGATTTACGTCCACTGTAATCTTTACCTTTTTTGCTCGATCTACTCGTATTCTTGCCTCCACCAGCTTGTCTGTCATGGGACTCTCTGGATTCGATTCGCAGCAAACGTTCCTTTTTACGATCAGCCTTGGTCATAGCAATTGAAGAAGCAGCAATAGAGTGATCCTGGTTCCCCTCTACTTCAATCCTGGACACATCCTCGACCTGTCCATACTCCATTGCTCCTTCTTGAACTACTCCTGGTTGATCTGTTTCGAGTCCTTGCTCTGCACGATGCTGTAATACAGCGACATAATGTCCTTCCCCTTCCAAAAGGTGAGGCCACAATCTTGCGGTACCACGCGTTTGATCCAGCACTTCTTTTGTATCATCAGCCTTCTCAGGCATCATCTGACGCACCCATTCCGGACGCCCTGGAGCAAATCCTGTCTCTTCAGGAATGTCCTTTACAACAAAATCACGGTTTAGATTCAGAAACTCCGCAATCATCGCTTCATTTTCCTCCGGCGCAAAGGTACATGTCGAATATACAATTGTCCCTCCTGGAGCCAGTAATCGTGCGGCAGTCTCCAAAATATCCCGCTGCATGAGTACACATTTTTCCACCGAATGATGTTCCCACGATTTCACCATGTCTTCATCCTTGCGGAACATACCTTCACCTGAACAAGGCGCATCAATTAATACTTTGTCAAAATAATGAGGAAATGCATTCGCGATCCGCTCGGGCGACTCATTCAAAACAACGGCGTTCCGCACCCCGAACAATTCCACGTTCTTGGCCAGCGCTTTGGTGCGTTCAGCATGGATATCGTTCGTGACAAGCACACCCTTGCCTTGCAGCTTCGCAGCAATCTGTGTTGTTTTCCCTCCTGGGGCAGCACAGAGATCAAGCACACGATCACCAGGCTTCACCTGCAATAATTCAACTGGAGCCATTGCACTTGGTTCCTGTATATAATACAGACCAGCATGATAATAAGGGTGCAGCCCCGGTTTAACACCATGAGGTACATAGAATCCTGTCTCACACCAAGGAATAGGTCTTAGATCAAACGGAGCAATCTCATCGAACTGTTCCATCGATATTTTCAGCGTATTAACTCTCAGTCCCGCATGAGGAGACTGTTCATAAGATTTCATAAATTGTTCAAACTCATCACCCAGCAAACTTTTCATTCGCTCAGCAAATATCAAAGGTAACTTTACACCCATATTCCCACTCATCCTGTCTTGGTAAGATTGCAATATCGTTTTATTTTATCATATCCAAGCTTTGCTTTCCTATCATATCGTATCTATTCCACTACAGCGTGTAATGTAGTATAATGGCAAGTAGATTGATTCCTGAGCAAAAATCCGGGTGTTTATGCATATTATCCCAACCTATATTTTTGCCCAAACTATATTTCGATATGATCGATGGGGGATGTCCGATGAAATCCAAGAAGAAAAAGAAAAGTGCTGCGATCCTTATTTTCCTGGGTATTTTAGTCGTTATGATTGCTGCATTGGTTGTTGTAGACCAACAATCCAAGAAACAGATGGATTCAGTAGAAAATGCTTATGGCATCGCTGCTTCCAAGCTTAATCCAGCGACACGGGAGCTACTTAGCGATCCCAATTACCAACAAATCATTCTTCCCGCGGATCTCAAAGCCAAGATTGATAACAAAGACAGCTTCTTTGTTTATTTCTTCGCTTCCGACTGCTCGCACTGCCGTGCCACAACACCTCAGTTGATGCCACTGGTTGACAGTGAAGGTATTAAGCTTCCGCAGTTCAATCTGCGCGAATTCGAAGCAGGATGGACCGATTACAACATCGAGTTCACGCCTACACTCGTCTATTATGAAGCTGGTGTCGAGAAAGACCGTATGGTTGGCGGCCTGCAAGAGAATGGCAGTGATCAAGGCTACACGTTAGACGATTACAAACAATTTTTCGAAAAATATAAAGGCAATGCCACTCCTTCGGCAAGCTAACGGATAGATCAACTTCATAATTAAGCACAGTTAAGGTCCTAACACACCAGACACTGATCTGTTGAAGGACAGGCTGTGCCACCTGCAATTATCTGAATATGATGCAACATTCAAAAACACCCCGATTGTTCCCTTCACAGGAATAATCGGGGTGTTTCATAACCATGGAATTTCAAATCCATGAGATGCTCGTATGAATGCTAACGCTGATTACAACTCAACTTTCACCCTGCTTCATCGCCTTCATCTTCTCTTCGTATATACGCCCTCTGGTAGGACTCCGGCGTTGCGGAATATTAGGTTTTAGCTCAAGTGATCTTCTAGAAATCTCCTGTTCCAAGACCTCATCAACAATTCGTATGGACAAATCCCTGTAAGACACAGACTGATCATCTGATTGGGACAGTTCCTTCACGATTTCCTGTACATCCCGTACCAAAGCCCCAAGGTCAATGCCCAGAATCGTATCAGGATAAGGTTCCAGAAGGTCAAGTGAACTCTGTAACATCATCGTTCCTCCGCGGAGATTGCCATTCCTGAAGTGGTATAAACCAACCGCAATCTGCAACAATCCTTTATAGAGAGAATCCCGGTTCCGTTCAAGCCACAATTCTTCCAGCACTTCATGGCACTCGAAATAATCCTGATCCCGATTGAAGTAGATTAAGTAATCAATGTACAGTGGCTCATAGATGCTCATCCGGGTTTTCGCCCTTTCTGGCGTTGTTCAGAAGTGTTTTCACGTCATCCAGCAAGTCTTTGAGCCCTTCCATATCATGTCGTTCCCAGTAATCGTTAAAACGCTTCTGTGCTTCAATCGCTTCACTGACAAGGTGGTAGAAGTATAATTGATGAATGATATTCAATGTTCTTGACACAATATTGGAATCATCCTCAAATGCCTTCTGTGCCTCCAAAATCTGTAGACGAATGGCAGACATCTCATTATCCAGTACAAAAGCGGCCTCCGCTGTTTTTTTCAACCTGGCTCGCATATCATCCGGTAAACTCTCCCGAAATTTGTAACTCAGAGAATGTTCAATGGTAGCCCAGAAATTCATGGCAAGTGTACGGATCTGAATCTCGGCCAATACGATCTTTTGTCCCAGAGCCGTCTGAACGGGATACTCAATAATCATATGGAAGCTGCGATAGCCACTCTCTTTGAAATTCGTAATATAATCTTTCTCAATGAGCACCGTGAGATCCTTGCGGCCTCGAATGTATTCGGCAACCCGACGGATATCATCTACGAATTGGCACATGATACGGATACCTGCAATATCCTCAATGCCTGTCTCCACGTCATCAAGCGACACATTCAGTCGTCTGGATTTCTCCAGAATACTGGATATTTTTTTGACACGACCGGTAACGAATTCAATCGGGGCATACTCTTCCCGTTTTTTCAGCTCCGCCCGCATTGTCTTAAACTTGACTTTTAATTCCTCTACCGCTTGTTCATAAGGAAGTAAAAATGTACCCCAGTCTCTACCGTCCATGCTTATGCCTCCTGTCTCTATAGCGTCCCCTGTTCTATTCCATTATACATGATGTTTGGTGGGGGGAAGAGTCCCGAACCATATTACGCTCTTCCATGCTTCTATATTTTCATACCGGGGAATCACAATCCTTCTTAACGATGCTCTGCACCAACCGCTTCAGAGATATGACGATAACCATCCTTGCGCAGTAACTCACGCAGTCCGGCATGAATGCGCCGATTCACCTCAGGTCCTTCATAGATCAATGCGGTATATATTTCGACCAGGCTTGCTCCGGCTTTAATCTTCTCGTATGCATCCTCACTTGTGAAAATGCCACCTGAACCGATGATAGGAAGTTTGCCTTCGGTCTGACGATAGATCTGGCGAATAATCTCCGTTGAACGTTCACGCAGAGGTTTACCGCTCAGACCACCCGTTTCCTTCGCATGTTGGTGAGAAAGTCCTGTACGACTGATGGTTGTGTTCGTTGCAATGATGCCAGCAACACCACTGTCTGCAATCGTGCGAACCATGTATTCAAGTTCCTGATCATTCACATCCGGTGCAATCTTCACCAGAACGGATTTGGTCGCTCCGCCTGCTCGCGAATGCTGCGCATTCATCTCGTTCATAACCGCAGCGAGCAGTTCCTTCAATTCATTCCCATGTTGCAGATTACGCAAATCCGGTGTATTTGGTGAACTGATATTCACCACGAACAGATCAGCATAATCGTATAGTGCCTGTATGCACTTGGAATAGTCCAGGTGAGCTTCCTCATTAGACGTTGCCTTATTTTTGCCGATGTTAACAGCCACTGGAATACGCCGATCCTGTAGACGTGCCAACTCACCTGCCATGGCTTCCGCACCAAGATTGTTGAAGCCCATTCGGTTCACCAAAGCCTCATCTGGCGGCAAACGGAACAGCCGTGGTTGGTCGTTACCTGGTTGTGCAAGTGGTGTCACGGTTCCCACTTCCATGAATCCAAATCCGATGGAAGAAAAGCCCGTTACGGCCTGTCCGTTTTTGTCCAGACCCGCCGCCAGACCAACAGGTGTAGGGAAATGACACCCAAACATGTCAACAGCCAGATCAGACGTTTCACGAACGCCGTACATCACTCGCAGTCCGGAAGGAACCGGACGGATGCTACCCACGCCACTAAGGCCGCCAATAATCAGATGATGGGCCTGTTCAGGGTCCATTTTGAACAACAAAGGTTTAGCAAGACTTCTGTATAACAAATCACTCACTCCGTTCTGGTCCGGTACGCCAATAAGCCGTTTTCCGCCTTTTCATATGTAAAAAAACACTCTACACACAAGTCTATCTGTTTCTTATTAAAAAGGAAAGTAGT
Source organism: Paenibacillus sp. CB74 (assembly GCF_055687625.1). Taxonomy (NCBI): domain Bacteria; kingdom Bacillati; phylum Bacillota; class Bacilli; order Caryophanales; family Paenibacillaceae; genus Paenibacillus; species Paenibacillus sp. CB74. Next base: position 3,026,681 of record NZ_CM146009.1, read on the forward strand.
TTACGCATAGACACCACAAATCGAATCATGCAAAATGCTCACAAGAAATCCACCCGTCCACTGGTAATGACGAGTTGAATTCTTTACAATGAGAGCATGGTTACTCTACACCAGTTCTATTCCAATAAGGAGGAATAACTCATGGCTCCCAAACGTAAACCACCTGCATTACAGCAAAAGAAAGAAGAAGTGAATCGCAAAGCCATTGCATGGACTGCAGCATGTGTAGGCGGCTTGATCATCATTATTGGTGCTCTTATCATTATTGCCAATATGTAGATGATTCAGGCTAAACCCGTCTGATTCTACATATCCAACAGATCAATTCAGCCAATGATACGTTTTGTTCGGGTTATCTTGCTTTGGAACAAGCGTATGCTGATAACGCTGCTTTGCTTCTGGAACAAGTGTCAGATCTGGCAGTAGATCTTCTCCAATGCGTACCGGAGTACCTTGCGGAGCAAGAGCAAACAACTCTTCTACATCTCCTGTACGCATTCTCACACATCCAAGGGACTCATCCAGTCCGATACTGTCTGGCTCGTTGGTCCCATGGATAGCATAATTCGTGTTGGAGAGCTGCATCCCCCTGCTACCAAACTCACCATTCGAACGTCCATTCGGATTCACCACTTTATCCGTAATGACATATGAACCTTCCGGTGTTCGATCACCCCCAAGTCCCACATCATACATCCGAACAATCGTATCCCCACTGATTAATGCAAGTTTATGTATATCCTTATCAATGACAATCTCAAGCGGTTCCTGCAAAAAAGGTTTTCCTCCCAGCGTATCCGCAAAAGCGGCATTCTGTCCTTGAGACGAATTCGAAGTCGTCGAACTGTTATCTGCTCCACCGGCTTCACTCTTTCCTTGCTGTGCCTTTCCTTGATGCAAGGCAAGCAGCTTCGGAAACATCTCGGTCATGCCTGGCGCGGTCTCTCCGAGGATATTATTTGGAAATGGCTGAGCCATTTGCGTTACACTCTTGGGCCAAGCGTCATTTTTTTTGCGATAAGCAACAATTGCACTTGATAATGATGCAGCGGCTTCCTGCTTCGCGGTCCACGCCATAGCCATCTTTTTGATCTTCGGCGTGACTTCTGGAGGTTCACAGTTACACTGCTTGGCATCATAACTCTGTGCAGTTAGTTTCCCGCTTGTATTCGTCTGCACAATGTATTTCACAGGCATATTTCGCTTCCACAAAGACCAATCCTCCGAGGTTTGCATTCCCAATACAGCCGAAGTCTCTACTTTTGGTCCAGATCCGGACCATGCAGCTGCGAGCGCAGCCTCACCATGATTGCCCCCGCCAAACGCCGCAGCGGTGAACACATTACTTGGTGGCGTGGCTGTACTTACAGCCTGTTTATCCGCCTCTACAGGCTCTGCGATGTCATCTGTGGATTCCAGTGCCGCCGATAGTGCGTCTGCCGCTTCACGACTGAAACCTGGAGCGTCCGCAGGTGGCAGACCTGCCAGTACAAGCAACATGAATAACGTAAGCCACATTTTGCGTCTACGTTGTTTTTTCTCCTTTTGCTCGGACATCTCCACCAGTTTCTCCTGATAGTCTACCCAGATGTCGGCAGGAGCTTTACTGCGCTCAAATGCCTCGTAGACCTCGCCCGCTTGCTGAAAGCAATAGTTGGCTTTGGCCTCCTGTCCTTCGCCCAAGTACTCCTTTCCAAGCAAATACCAGGCCATTTTATTGTCTGGATGTTTCTTGACATATGTTCTTAGATGAGTATTTTGCATCCGATCCTCCACTATTTCGCCTTTTTCCGTATATCCTTATATATCGGCATAAACAGTCGTTCAATCCATAGGACTTGAGTACCCGGTGGGAAAAAGGCATTTCGACAATGTTCGTCCTTGATCCATGGATCAGATAAATACAGATAGACGAAAACAAAAAAAGCACCTTCCCTTGTCGTAAGACAACAGAAAGTGCTCTGTGAGCATGTAAGAAATTAGCCCTCTTTATTGAAAGGCTCGTCCGCTACTTTGATTGAATCTGTAGGGCAGCCGTCGCATGCATCCTGCATATCGTCAAACAAGTCGTCTGGAATCGCTTTGATCCCTTTGTTAGCGTCGCCGTCAAAGATAACTTCTGCCAAACCTTCATCATCGTAATCGTAGATGTCTGGAGCCGTTGCTCCGCAAGCGCCACAAGCGATGCATGTGTCTTTTTCAACCCAAGTATATTTACTCATTTACATTCTCTCCTCCTATAATTCGAAACGTACAGTGTTTTTATCTAGAAACATATTAAACCAAAGTAAGAATAATTACAAATCATTTTGCAACCATAAGTCTCTATTATCCCCTATTTAATCAAGACTTTGCAAGTTATCTTTTTGCAGTGAAGTCCCCCGCACTTTATGATTACGAAGCAGTACGGAAGGATCGTCTCCAAGCATGCCTGCAGTCACAACAGCATTCTCACCAAATTTATCACGTAACTGATCCATAATCCGAATCAGATTGTCCTTTTTGGGCTTCTGCTCATATTCGAACAAGTCCATCTGCACAGCGGATTCCTCTCTTGGAATCAGGTTTTGAAGTGTCACACCCAGCATACGTACAGGCTTGCCATTTCCCCAGTGCTTCTCAAATAATTGACATGCCTCACGGTAAATGACCGCTGCATCCTCCGTAGGAACTTCCATTAGACGTGATCGGGTGATCGTCTTCATATCGGGTGTCCGGATCGTAATCTGAATACCCTGGCTGAACATTTCGTGCTTGCGCAATCTTCTGGCGACCTGGTCACTTATATTGAGGAATACCCGATGAATCTCATTCATATCCGATACATCCGCCGGCAGAGTTGTCGTATGCCCAATGGACTTATTGGCTTCCCGTTCTGCGTGAACCGCGGAATGGTTAATGCCATTTGCAGAGTTTTTGAGCCAGGCTCCATTGACTCCAAATAGTTCGGTCAACATGTTCTCATCCGACTTGGCCAATTGACCAATGGTTTCAATGCCTATTTTTTTCAACTTTTCAGCCGTTTTTTTGCCAATGCCAAACATTTCGTTACATGGCCTGTGCCAAAGAATCCGGGGTACGTCCCTCATGCGCAAAATGGAGATACCGTTCGGTTTTTTCAGATCCGAAGCCATTTTCGCCAATAATTTGTTGGGTGCAATACCAATGGAACAAGGCAGTCCCAATTCATCCTTGATTCTACGCTGAATGCTCTCCGCAATCTCCATTGGATTCCCGAATTGTCTTGAGCCTGTAATATCAAGATAACACTCATCAATGGATGTTGCCTCAAGTTGAGGCGTATAACTATATGCAATCTGCATGAACGCTCTTGAATATTGACGGTATAGATGAAAATCGGGACGAATCACAATGAGGTCAGGGCACTTTTTCATGGCTTGGTGTACAACCATACCTGTTGAGATCCCTCGGTTACGAGCGGTATATGAGCAGGTTACAATTACACCCTTGCGCAGTTCACTACTTCCCGCAACGGCCGTTGCTTTTCCTCTATATAGATCCGGTTCTTCCGCTTCATGTACAGAGCAGTAGAAAGCATTCATATCCACATGCAGTATCACCCGTCCGGCTGTAGGGTAATATTGATCCACATTCGCTGGAGGATTGCCGTCTGAAGACATCATGACCCCCGCCCTTTCATGCACACTAATTAATGAAACGAATTTCTTTCTTCTATAGTATATCAAACCCGTTATGTAAATTCAGTCGCGGGCTTTTATTTTCTCCGAGATCTGATCAGAGATCGAATAACCAACCAGCCTACACTCACAAAAAGAATCAACGTGATCAGGGCAATAATCGTATTTTCCCATACAAAAGTCAAAATCAACCCTCCTTTTTTTCCACATATTCCTATTAAAACTCAATAATAAATTATAACATACATACGAATTATGATTAACATCCTTCTTTTAGCTCTAAAATCCATTAATTATTACATGAAACTGTGATTTCGATGTAGCATTTGGCTATAATGGTGCTATAATAATTAATTATACAAATTGACAACTTTAGGACAAATCAACGCATCCAGTTTAACACAGTGTAGCGTTGCCGAATTGAAGGATTTGTCCATTACCGTACTTAACTGCTTTTCCCAACTTACAATCCAAACTTTTAAAAGAGCGCTTTATCTCAAAGGAGGATCTTCATGTCAAAGGCCATTTCCATCTTCGATACGACTTTACGTGACGGCACACAAGGGGAGGGTGTCAGCTTATCGGCAGACGACAAACTCAAAATTGCCAAGAAGCTTGATGACCTGGGTGTCCATTATATTGAAGGCGGAATTCCCGGCAGCAATACCAAGGACATTGAGTTTTTCAAAAGAGTCAAGGAATTAAACCTGAATGCAAAAGTCGTCGCTTTTGGAAGCACACGCCGTAAAGGCAGCATCGCTAGTGAAGACGCTAACCTGAAGCGCATGATCGAATCCGGTGCCCAAGCTGCAACCTTAGTCGGTAAATCATGGGACTTCCACGTGCATACTGCTTTGCAAACCACCCTGGAAGAGAACTTGTCCATGATCTATGATTCCATCGCCTATCTGAAACAGAACGGTATGGAAGTCATCTTTGATGCAGAACACTTCTTTGACGGATTCAAACATAACCCGGAGTATGCTCAAGCTGTCTTGACCAAGGCTCACGAGGCTGGAGCGGACTGGCTCGTCATGTGTGATACCAACGGCGGGACCATGCCAAACGAGGTGTACGAGATCGTATCAACACTGCATAGAAGCCTGCCTCATGCACATCTTGGCATCCACACACATAATGACTGTGAACTTGCTGTGGCCAATACACTAAGCGCTGTACAAGCCGGAGCCCGTCAGGTTCAAGGAACAATGAACGGTTATGGAGAGCGTTGCGGTAACGCCAATCTCGCATCCATTATCCCGAACCTGCAACTGAAGCTTGGCTATGAATGTGTTACTGAGGAGTCCATGCGACAACTTACCAACGTGGCTCGTTATGTTAGCGAGATTGCCAATGTAAACATGCCGATTAATCAGCCTTATGTCGGCAATGCTGCTTTTGCTCACAAAGGTGGGATCCACGTCTCTGCCATCCTGCGGGATTCGCGTACGTATGAACACATCGTGCCTGAACTTGTCGGTAACAAGCAACGTGTGTTGGTATCGGAACTTGCCGGACAGAGTAATATTGTATCCAAAGCGCAGGAACTGGGGCTTGAATTCGATCCAAGCAGTGCCAATTCACGTCAGATTATTGAGAAAATCAAAGACCTGGAGCATCAGGGTTATCAGTTCGAAGGCGCTGACGCCTCGCTCGAATTGTTAATTCGTGAGGCGAACGGTGACATGAAAGAATTGTTCACTTTCGAATCATTCAAAATGCTTGTGGAGAAAACGGCGGGCAAATCCGTAGTCTCTGAAGCTTTTGTCAAACTTAATGTAGCTGGAACAAGTGTCTATACCGCTGCTGAAGGTAATGGTCCGGTTAACGCACTCGATAATGCACTTCGGAAAGCACTGGTGCAATACTTCCCTTCACTTGCCAACATGCATCTCTCGGACTACAAAGTACGTGTACTGGATGAGAAGGATGCCACTGCTGCCAAAGTTCGTGTTTTGATCGAATCCAAAAATACGGAAAACACGTGGAACACGGTTGGTGTATCCGAGAACGTAATTGAAGCCAGTTGGGAAGCTCTCGTGCATAGTTTCCGCTATGCGCTTCTTCAAGAAAAATTGCAGGATGAGCCGGGCACACTCCCTATTCCTGCTCACGGGCTGAGTAATCATTGAAGTGTATTTCCCGGAAAATAAAAAGAAGCCTCTGTACCCATGATTCATGGATGCAAAGGCTTCTTTCTTTGCAGTAATTAATTTGCAATTAATTCTTTAATCTTACGTTCCAACTCTTTTTCGGGCAATATGCCCAGAATAATCTCCTGTATAACGCCTCTGGAGTCGATCAGAACATTCGTTGGAAAGGCGACCCCATTGTATTGAGCATACACGGTTCCCTTCTCGTCCAAGGGAATGGGGAACTTCAGTTGGTATTCATCCACAAAAGCTTTGGCATCTTTCAGTTTATCGTAGGATGTTACATTAACGCCATAGAGATCAAGCTTATCCTTATATTTCTCAGCCATTTTGTTCAGCTCGGGAGCTTCCTGTTTACACGGATCACACCACGATGCCCAGAAACTGACGAAAGTCGCCTTGTCTTTGGCGCCGCCCACACTGTACGTTTTCCCATCCATTGCTGTCAGAGAAAAAGGAGGTGCCAGAAGACCCGCACGCGGACCCGTCTCAGTAGGCATGGGTTCCTCCTGCTTAAATACGGCGGCAATACCATCGCCCGCATTCTGGGCCAGTGTAATACCAACTAGCAAGACAACACCGAGGAGTATGTATATGTTTCGTTTCATAACCCGCCACCCTTTTATATAATTAACCTATTGAAACTGAAACCTTATTTCGCGCATGTTAGATGTTTACGACAATCTATTACAGATCACCAGAACATGATTCACCAATGTCCTCTTTAATATTGTACCCTTTTCCTTTAAAATTTTACAATCCACATCACAGAAAATAAAATGAAAAAGGACTCCTGCCTAAGCAGGAGCCAAAGAGAGAGGGGTGAATACAAATGGCAGCACTTCACGGACAGCAGAACACCTTCTACATCCCTTCTTCCGTAGAACAAGAGATGTGTAAGCACATGTTCCTTTCGCTGCCGCAAGAAGCCTGCGGGGTTATGCTGGGTGAAACCGCAGCGGGCGGTATACGAATCAGTCGGTTTCAGCCCATTCGTAACGTAGCACCTGACCCGCTGCACCATTTTGCTCTGGACGATGCCGAATGGATTCGGTGCGTTTTCTCCGAACCCAAACTCATCGGCATCTTCCATTCTCATCCGCAGACTAGTCCTGTACCTTCCCTAGAGGACATGCAAGCTCTTCCCGCCTTCGCCGGTTTGCTTCAGATGTACCTCATCGGCTCACCTGACCTAACAAGCGGGTTGCGATCGCGTATGCATCTGAACGGATATCAGATTGAATCTTCGAAGGAATTGCCGGATCAAGCACACCACGTTGCGCCTTCTTACCATCTGCTTCCCGTTCCGTTATGCGTGACTTAGCTGGGTATACAAATCACCCAGGGTCTCCACATTTTTACGCATCATGTCCTCCAGATAACAGGACCATAACTGTGCAGTCATTTTCGAATCTTCCAATGCATGGTGACGACCATAGATCGGAATGCCTCTGGATTCCAGTAATTCATCCAGACCATACCCCGGCCTGCTTGGTTCAAGCCAGCGAGCCAACATCATCGTATCAATTAAACGATGCGTCAGTCTTACTTTTGAAGTCCGCCACAGCGCAGCATTCAGAAAGGCGCGATCATGCGCACTTGCGTGTGCGATCAGAACATTTCCGCCTACAAAAGACATGAAATCATGTAATCCCTCCAACAAAGTTGGCGCGTTCAGTGTCATCTCCTGTGTAATACCTGTAAGTTCAGTAATATGTTCTGGGACCGCAGTTTTGGACTGGACCACCGTATAGAACTGTTCTCCTTCCAGCACCACACCACCATGTATACGGACCGCACCAAATGAGATAATCTCATCCCCATGCTGGGGTGAAAAACCCGTCGTTTCCAGATCAAATACAACTGCGTCCAACTCGTTTAGAGGCGTATGCAGAACCTCAGGTCTGCGCTGTTCTCTCATCATCGAGCGGATAAACGCCATGTGTTGCGCCGTAGGGGCTCCCATAATGGAAGCGATGGCGGAAGGAACCCCTCCCTGACGCAGCGAATTCCAGAATCCTGTATTGCCCCTTGCCGGCTCTCTCATGGACGTCTCCTTTCTGCAAAACGCAACTGTCTTTGCAAAGCACGATGCACTCGTCGTACCAACCCGAGCGTATCCCTGAGCTCATAATGAATCTGTTTTTGTTTCATCTGTTTCTCATCCAGGAACCCGCTGCTATGTTGCAAATCCCCTTGGATGATAACCGGCGTACTTCGGCGAAACTTCAAAGCGGCTATGAAGGCCCGCTGACATGCGTCCAGTAGTGTAAACGGAACAGCTTCAAGTGAAGTCAGTCTCTCCATTCTTTTTAACGTAGATGACTCCTTGATCCCATGCTGCAAAGCCAAATAACGGGCACTGTTCACAAGTGGGATGTACAAACCATACTTGACATCAAATCCACCTGCATGTTCACCAAATCGTTCTGTGACCACACGTCCAAGTACATTTAATGTAGCTTTATGTTTAACCGTATTGCGAAGAACGGCATCCGAAAGTTCGGGAACAAGTCTGAACTGTTCATAAAAACTTGTGATCCATTCCTCTGCCAGACTTTGCTGCCCCGTAACAAAACGCATGTCTGAAGCGATGATCAGATTACGAACAGGCTCCCAATTCAGATCTGAACTCCACTCTGCCAATTGTTGCTTCCATGATGCCAGCGTTTTTCTCCACAGTGACTCTGAGCACATGACTTTGCCTTCGCACTTGGCGTAACCAAGCCCTTCCAACATATCCGTGATTCGCTGTCCAAGTTCGGCAAAGTATGCCCCTTTACCCTCATGTGGGATATCGCTAATAATCATGCCATTGTCCTGATCACTCCATAACGTTGCTTCTTCCCTGCCAGAACTGCCAAATACGATAAAGGCATAGGGGACGGGAGGTTGGCCTAAGCCTTCCTCAACCATCCCCTGAATGCATAACTCTACTGCTTTCCGTGCAATCCGGTCATGCAGTTCATTTACCGTTTGGTACCACTCGATTGGCGACAAGGAAGCGGACAACAAATCCTGGAGCTCATTCTGTAATATCACACGTGCCTGGCGCAGTTCTGGAACAGACACCGCACCATCGATTCCCTGATAAGACCAGGAATAGTTTGTAAACGAGATGGGTTCCATCATGTCCAGCCTCCTTGATGCATGTTTCAGCATTATCCAACTCAGGAGCTGAACGTACCACCATTGGATTTTGAATCTACGCTTTTCATTTGTTCAGGGTATCCGTAAGTACCGTGCTCACTGATATCCAGACCCATTGTTTCTTCTTCTTCAGTAACACGGATGCCCATGATCGCTTTCATTCCGCCCAGAATAATGAAGGACATCACCAGTACGAAGGCAAAAGCACCCGCCAGACCTAGAAGTTGTACGCCCAATTGGTGGAAGCCACCGCCATAGAACAGACCCGCTTGACCTACACCAGCATTCTCGGCAAGTTCAGGAGTAGCGAACAAACCTGTGGAAATCGCACCCCACATACCCGCAATACCATGTACGGAGAAAGCGTAGATTGGATCGTCAATTCCTTTACGATCGAAGTACTGTGCTGTGAAGAATGTGATGATACCCGCCAAAGCACCGATAACCAGCGCTGCCCAAGGCTCAACGAATGCACATGCCCCTGTAATCGCAACGAGTGCCGCAAGCACACCGTTTAACATGCTAGGAATATCTGACTTACCAAGTACTGCCCACGAGATTAACAGCGCAGCAACACCACCTGCTGCTGCAGCTACGTTAGTAGTCAATGCAACATATCCGAAGAATCCATCCCCCATGGCAGATAACGTACTACCTGGGTTGAATCCAAACCAACCGATCCAGAGGATAATAACCCCGAGTACGGAATACACTTGGTTGTGACCTGGAATGATGTTAGGTTTGCCGTCTTTGTTATATTTACCGATACGTGGTTTCAACAAGATGGTAGCTACCAATGCTGCAGTCGCACCAGTCAAGTGAACTACCGTCGATCCTGCAAAGTCTTGCATACCCAGCTCAGCCAACCAGCCGCCGCCCCATACCCAGTGAGCAACAACCGGATACATAATAATGGTATACAATGTACCAAACACGATATATACGCTCATCTTTGCACGTTCAGCCATACCACCGCAGGCAATGGCCAGAGATACCGCCGCAAAGGCGAGGTGGAATACAAATTTGATAGTCAGTGGAACATCGGAGAAAGCCAGTGATTCGAAGGAAGCAGCCATACTGTCTCCACTTAGGAAGAATCCGGTAGTTCCAAAAAATCCATTACCATTACCGAAGCCTAGACCAAAACCCAGCCCCCAGAAGGCAATAACTGAAATTCCCAATGTCAGGATGGTCTTACCTGCAATGTGTCCTGCATTCTTCATCCGTGTTGAACCCGCTTCGAGTAAAGCAAATCCCCCTTGCATCAAGAATACGAGTACCACAGCCAGAAACGTAAAGGCTGAGTTCAAACCGCTTTGAAGTTCAATGTTAGTTGGACCCTCCGCAGCCGCAAATGCGCTGACCGGAAAAGCGAACAAAGTAAGCATTACTAACATGGAAACCAACCATTTCTTTCTCATATACCCCACTCCCTCTTATGTTAAGTTTCTTCACATAACGTGAAACTCTTAATGTCATTATAAGCAGAAGAGAGGAAAGTTGACAAGAGTATTTTCATCAAAACTGAAAATTATTTCTGGGAATAAAGTCATACGTCTTTTTCTTGCACTTAAGTACATAATCACATTCTATGAGTACATAGATATAGAAATGCGGTATCCTGATCGCCAAAGCATAACGTTTGACTGTACGGTTAAAGATCATGTATCATACTTATTAGTAAGAAAAATTGGGCGTAGTATAGAAATTCGCAACTGGAAACTACAATTCCCTACATTTGAACTTGCAAGCGAGGTGAATATCATTGGGGATATGAAACTTTTTCGGATTGGCGAACTCGCCAAGACCGCTGGTGTGAGTGAACGGACGATTGATTATTACACAAAGCTTGGGTTGATCGCTCCCGAAGAACGTACACAAAAAAATTATCGTCTCTATAGTAATGAAACTTTAACGAGGCTTGAACGTATTGTACAGATGAAACAAGAGAAGTATAGTCTCGACGAGATTAAGCAATCTCTTGAGAAGTGGCGTCTGGTTAGTACAGAAGAACAAGTTGCCAGCAAATTGACAACATTGGAACTTCACGTACAACAACTTGAGCGAGAGGTTAATGAACTCAAACCGCTACTTGGAGAGATGAAACCTGTACAAGCACGCAAAATGATGGCAGGACTTCTCACCAAAAGCGCCGGTACAATGGAGGCACTTAAAATCTTGCTTGAGAACACCATGATGTAGCTTATTTCAGAAAGCGGAGGAATGAATATGAGTTTTAATAACGGTATGTTCGTATTGATCATTATCGCCTTTTTGCTCTCTTTATGGGCGCAATTTCGCGTTAAAGGTACATTTAGACGTTGGTCGGAGGTCCCGAACCAAAACGGAATGACGGGTTACGATGCTGCTCGCCAGATGCTGGATGCTAACGGCCTGCATGATGTTCCCATTGAACCTGTACGCGGCACGCTCTCAGATCACTACGATCCGATCAATCGGGTTGTACGGTTATCAGAACCAGTATATTATGAAAACTCAATCTCAGCTGTTTCGGTAGCCTGCCATGAAGTTGGTCATGCCATTCAGCATAAAGAAAGTTATCCAATGCTGGCACTGCGTCACCGGATCTTCCCCATTGTGAATTTCGCATCCGGATTAGCTCCATTCCTGCTGATTGCAGGATTCCTCTTCAATGCCATGAACCTTGTAGGGATCGGTATCATCTTCTTCTCTGTAACTGTAGCATTCCAACTCATCACGTTACCGGTTGAGTTCAATGCGAGTAACCGCGCTAGAGAAATTATGGTATCTGAAGGGTACATCCGTAATGAAGAAGAAAAAGGTGTTGCAAAAGTCCTGAACGCCGCAGCCTTGACTTACGTCGCTGCAGCGTTGATCTCACTGCTTGAGTTGATTCGTTACATCGGAATCTTCAACAGCCGCGATTAATTGCATAGCTCATACAACACAAACAATACCCCACCGTTAATCGGATGGGGTATTGTTCTGTTGTAAACCAAAATAATGAAGCAAAAATGAACGAAAGGACTGGGCAACCAGCGGCAACTTGTCATCCGCACGGTGAATTAACCCAATGGTCCGTGTTACTTTTGGATGGGAGATAGCGACATGTGCCGGCTGCAACGGGTTTGTCTGGAATAGCGCCATCTCAGGCAGGAGGCTGACCCCCATGCCCGCAGCGACCAATCCGCGGATCGTGTCGGTCTCTTCCCCTTCAAAAGCAATTTTGGGTGTAAAACCAGCTTCCAGACAGGCATGCCACACAATAGGACGAAGAGAATAACCTTTGCTAAACAATACAAATTTATCATCCTTGAGTTGTTCAAGCGCAATGGTCTCTTCACCAGCTAACGGGTGATTCGGAGGAAGGATGGCATGTAATTCTTCCGTGAGTACAATATCACCAGCCACTTGATCATGCTTCTCTGGAAAAGGAGAAATGAATGCCAAGTCTACCTCTCCCGATAACACGTCACGAATCAATGTAGGGAACATCCCCTGCTTGAATCTGAATTTCACGTTAGGGTAGCGCTGACGAAAAGCAGCTACAACGGAAGGAATGAGATGAATCCCCAGGCTATGCGGGAATCCAATGCGGATCTCCCCATGCTCCGGGTCAAGAAACTCATGAACTTCCCCGACTGCTTTGTCCAAATCTTTTAATATACCTTCAATTCGTTTGCAAAAAAGCTGTCCTACTGCAGTCAACTGCAGGTTTCGCCCCTTTTGCATAAAAAGGTCCACGCCCAGTTCTTCTTCCAGCTGATGAATCTGACGACTCACCGCCGACTGTGCCACATGCAGCTCTTCAGCAGCCTGTGTTACATGTTCCTTTTGTGCCACTTTCAAAAAGTAATGCAACTGTCTTAATTCCACTCGTCCTGATCGCTCCAATCTGTTATACCCTACTTATCCCTGACTGCATTCCATCTTGAGAACGTTCTGACTACCGTTTTAAGCTGCGAGGTTTCCACAACCTGATCAACAGTCCGTAAATAAAGAATCCACCCAACAATCCTCCGAGGTGCGCCATCCAATTGATGCCCGACATCGCGAAAGAGAATATGATCCCGAACAAAAGCAGCGTGTACATCGTTTTGCGCGAAGCCTCGTCCATCATCGTTCGCTGGAACAGCGCTACATACAGGAATGCACCATAGACGGCATAGATCGCTCCAGAAGCACCTACGGAGATGGTGATACTTCCAATCGAGTTGTACCATGCAACAGCAAGGATATTACCCAATACACCACCACCCAGATACAATACACCATACCTTACCGACCCGAGCAAACGTTCCATTGGTGGTGCAAATACAATTAACGCAAAGCTGTTAAACAATAAATGACTGAAGCCCGCATGCAGGAAGATCGATGTAATGTAACGCCACCACTCCTGTGCGAACAGTTCATGATTCGTAAGTGCCCCGAATTTCAGCAGCACCATATTGTTCGTTGAGCCACCGTTCACCGTTAACACAATAAACATCACAACATTGGCAATTAAAAAAATCGACGTCAAAGGGAAATACTTCAGATAACCTTTCCAGTTCTCATAGCGAATAAATATCATAAATTTCTTCTTTCACTCCACCCTGTTCAGATCGGACTTAATCTCTGATCCATCGTAATGGTACATGTCCGAATTGGACAATGCCTTTCATAAAAGATTATAATGGATTTTGGCACGGATCACCAATTTATAAGGAGGAACATTATTATGACACAAGAACGTACAGGCGCAGCCACATTCAAAGGCAACCCTATTACATTGATCGGACCCGAACTGAAAGTGGGCGATCAAGCACCTGATTTTACCCTGAGCAAAAACCTGGTTGAAGATGCTTCCCTGAAAGACTACGCAGGCAAAATCAAATTAATCAGCGTTGTTCCTTCCCTGGATACTGGCGTATGCGATGCGCAAACTCGTCGTTTCAACGTTGAAGCTGGAGAACTGGGAGACAATGTTGTTGTCTTGACAGTAAGCGTTGACCTCCCGTTCGCTCAAGCCCGTTGGTGCGGGGCAGCTGGTGTCGACCGCGTAGTTACATTGTCAGACTACAAAACACGTTCTTTCGGTGAAGACTACGGCGTTCTGATCAAAGAATTCCAACTCGACATGCGCTCCATTTTTGTTTTGGATGCCGAAGACCGGATTACATATGTGGAGTATTTGCCTGAAATGACAGACTCCCCTAACTTCGAACAAGCCATTGCTGCTGTAAAAGCTTTGCTGTAGAAGTTACCACACGTTCAGAACAAAAGCGAGGAAGGTTAACCTTCACTCGCTTTTTGTTATTTATCATCTATTTCAATCATTCGCTTTATACTTGCTTAGCTTCTTGTCCAGTACGGAGAATAAGTTCATAATCGTGCGATAATTCGAACCCAAATCTCCAAGCGAACCACGTGAAGCTGAATACATATCCACCGCACTACGAACAGGACTTACCGAGATAATGGAAACTGTAATATCCATCGTCCGTCCAAAGGTAGTCCGCTTCTCCAGTATAACTTCTCCAACAGAAGGAACTTCGTGCAGCACTTTATAACCCGGAATTTTTTTGAGTGTTGAAGAAACCTCTTCCCAAGCTCTGTCTTTAGATAAGTTATAATACCGTGTTTTTAATTTGGGATCCTTGGCTCGATCGCTGGTCCCCTCCATGCTGCGGATGATACCGACGAGCGTTCTCTTTAAGGTCAAGACCCTTCCTCCTTTGATTGTAACCGTTCCATTTATGTATCTAAGTGTAACATTGTTCAAGTAGTAACAAAAGGGTAAGCATCATATTTATCACAAAACCAATCAAAAACAATCATCACAACTTAAAAACACCCTGAGATTCCTTCAGAAGAGGGAAAGTCAGGGTGCTGTACATGAAAATTTAGGAACCCGCCTATGCCGTCCGGCTACATTGTCTTATGAACCTGCTTGGCAGGTGGGTGACCGCAAAAATGCTTTTTGAAGTCCCCATGTCGTATAGACAGGGCTTTTCAGCAACATTCTGTGTTGATCTCCCGAAGACATCATCATTGGTTCAAAACAACGAATAACCGAAACGTACATCGCAGGATGTACAATTATTATATCCCTAACTGTGTAAAAAGTAAATGGCGATTCATCATGTTTTATTTTTGCAATGTAATGTTTTTGTCGTCTGATGGCTCAGATGTTTCACCATTCTCTGCTGATTGTTCAGCCAGCGCAGCAGCTTCCTCTTCTTCCTTCTTCAACTGCATCTTTTCCATCTGCTCCTGCATTTTGTTGAAGGTTGCGTAGAAGTTAAAGAACGCGAACCAGGCAATGATGCTGATAATGAAGAAGACGAACAATACCGGATAACGGAAACCAATGTAGAACAGTAGTCCGCTTCCCAGCAATGTGGAAAATACACGGAATGGTCTGATCAGCGTTAACAGTACTGCATTTTTGATAATGAGTCCAATGGACATGTGATAATGCACAACCATTGAGAAAAAGTTAAAGAGTGATACAAATAACAAGAGAAGCAGCACAAGCATGATGATTCCCACGAGCTGCATGTTGCGGAACTGGGTCATGTACACCGTATAATCCAGATACATGATCGCGAACAACAATGTGTAAAAAATGCCCCCGATTAAACTTTGCTTGTAGTTTTCTTTGTAACCTACAAAGAACGTACGGAAGATTGGCACATCCGTATCTCCCATATTCCATTTACGAACAACCGTAAACAGCGCCGACGTCGCCGGGAATAGTGTAAGCGGTGCCACAAT
The DNA here is from genome assembly GCF_055687625.1 of Paenibacillus sp. CB74. NCBI lineage: Bacteria > Bacillati > Bacillota > Bacilli > Caryophanales > Paenibacillaceae > Paenibacillus > Paenibacillus sp. CB74. Next base: position 3,042,384 of record NZ_CM146009.1, read on the forward strand.
GGCTATAGCCCAGTTCATTTGCAATGATTCGTTGGCGAGGTTCTGCTGCATAACAAGCAGTTTCATAATCAAGAAAAACAAGAACGGAGACGAACAAATAGCCCACAACAGATTGGTTGCGGCCAGTCTCGTAATCCACTCTGTAAGCCGGTAGATCCCACCCATAGCTCCTTTAAATTCCAAACATTTCTCCTCCTCCGCAGCCTTGCGTATTACCTGAAGTCTAATATTAATATACCTTATTATAGATAGGAAAAGCCAGTACTTCCCGAAAAGAGATCAGCTCCGCCTTTGACCAGTGCTTTGCATAATCAGAAAAAAAGAAAATAGCCATCTAAAAATAAAAAAAATGGAGCAGTTGCCTGCTCCATTTCAAGTTCACACATTTATATTACTCGAAAGAGGAATCTTTTGCTGGACGACGTCCTTCGTTGGAGCTTGGACGAGGTTTGCGGTCACGGTTGTAACCACCTTCTCTGCTTCCGCCACCAGTGCTGCTGCCGCTGTTACGATCACGGTTGTAGCCACCACGTCCGCCGCCACCGCTGTTGCGATCACGGTTGTAGCCACCACCACTGCCGCTGCTGCGGTTACCGCTATAGCCAGATGGTTTACGTCCGCCAGAGCGAACATCCGGTTTGCGACGCTTCGCACGGATTGGATCTTCAGGAGTCAGGTCAACTTGAGCATCTTTTTTGTCACCTGTCAGGAGCTTCAGAGCAGCCGACAACAGTTGAACAGAATCATATTGCTCAAGCATTTGAATCGCGATACCTTTGTATTCGTTCAATTCGCCCGATTGTACGATTTCCAGCAAGCGTTCTGCTGTCAAACGTTGTTTTCCTTCAACAGCTTCTGCCATTGTTGGCAGTGGTTTACGTGGAATACGGTGACGTGTTACACGCTCAATGAAGTGCAAGTGATCAATCTCACGCGGTGTAACGAAGGACCAAGCAGCACCCTCTTTACCCGCACGACCTGTACGACCGATACGGTGAACATAGCTCTCCGGATCTTGCGGAAGGTCAAAGTTCACAACGTGAGTTACGCCGGATACATCGAGACCACGTGCAGCTACGTCTGTTGCAACGAGTACATCAATGCTGCCGTCACGGAACTTACGCATTACTGTATCACGTTGATTCTGGGAAAGGTCACCATGGAGACCATCAGCAGAATATCCACGTTTTTGCAGAGCTTCAGCCAATTCATCAACACGACGTTTGGTACGTCCGAATACGATCGCCAGTTCAGGAGATTCCATATCCAGCAAACGGCTAAGTGCTTCGAATTTTTGACGCTCAGGAACTTCAATGTAAGCTTGGTCGATCAATGGTGCACTTACTTGTTTAGGAATTACAGATACGTGTTCAGGGTTGTTCAAGAATTGTTGAGCCAATTTTTGAATGTTAGGAGGCATTGTTGCTGAGAACAGCATCGTTTGACGCTCGTCTGGTACTTGTTTCAGGATAGACTGAATATCCTCCATGAAACCCATATCGAGCATTTCATCTGCTTCATCCAATACAACAGTTTGTACATCATCAAGTTTGATTGTTTTGCGGTTGATGTGGTCAAGGAGACGTCCAGGTGTACCAATGATAATTTGTGGTTTTCTTTTCAGTGCGCGAATCTGACGAACGATATCTTGTCCGCCATAGATTGGCAGGGAGCGCAGACCTTTGAAGCGAGTGAGTTTTTCGATCTCTTCAGCAACTTGGATTGCAAGTTCACGTGTAGGTGCCATAATGAGGGCGCGGATTTTTTCGTCACTTTTAGTGATTTTGCTGATCAATGGAATACCGAATGCAGCTGTTTTACCAGTACCCGTTTGTGCTTGACCAATCAAGTCTCTTCCTTCAAGCGCCAAAGGAATTGATTTGGATTGGATTGGTGTTGCTTCTTCAAACCCGAGCTCAGTGATGGCTTGCAGCACCAGCGGTTCAAGATTGAAATCTGTGAAATTTAAATTTGTCAAAATTATTCATACTCCTTTTATATGGTGGACATGGTGGACAATCCACTTTGTTGTCTGTATTCTTAAGTAGCGTTAATATTTATAGGGTATCCCAACTGGGCAAATTATTTTCACGAACGATTATAATTCCATGAATGGGTCCCCAACATAAGACTAAAACTACATACATGTGTTTGAAACATTTCAAATTTTATCGTTCCATTTGGGAAAAGTTTCCTACTCAAGAATATCCACAAATCATTATATCACAAAACAATTCAAGATTACCAGCAATCTGGTTTTAAATATAAATGAGGTGATTAAATTGCCCAAAATAATTTGGCACTCTTTAGTGATCATTTTGGGTGCCGCAGCTATTGCTTGCGGCTTTAACTGGTTCTTGGTCCCCCATCAGCTTTTAAGCGGCGGGGTATCCGGTATTTCAATGCTTCTGGGTTATTTTACAACGTTGAATCTTAGTATAATGTATTTTGTTCTTAACATTCCCCTGCTCATTGCAGGTTGGTTTATTCTTGGACGTCGTTTCATTACATTAAGTATTCTCTCGGTAGCAGCCACTTCTTGGTTCATTGCGCTTCTGCCTGTTTTTGCTGTGGCTACAGACCCTTTGCTTAGTTCTGTATTTGGCGGTGTACTCATTGGAATGGGCACTGGCGTTTCCTTCCGCGTCGGCGGCTCCACGGGAGGACTCGACATTGTTGGGTCCATTTTCACACGTAAACGAGACTTTCCGATTGGTACAGTGATGGCCGGCATGAACGGTTCGATTATTATGCTTGCAGGATACCTGAGTGACAATTGGAATACAGCGTTGGCCTCCATGGTATCCATTTACATCACGGGCAAGGTGCTTGATCTGATCCATATCAGTCACGTCAAGGTAACCCTGTATATTATCACAAACGAAACCGAAGCCATGTTGAAAAAATTACTTGTTCGGCCTCGTGGAGTTACCAAAATTAAGACTCAGGGAGCATACACGGATATTGAAAAGGACATGCTCATGACCGTTACCACCCGCTACGAGCTGGTTGAAATTAAACGAATTATCAAGGATACCGATCCAAATGCTTTTGTTAACATAGTGGAAACGGTTGGTGTTATGGGCTCATTTCGCAGAAGTTAAGACACCTGTACGGTTAACAATTCACAACATTGTGGTATAATAACGGTGTACGGCTCCTAAATATGTTGTATAGCAGGTTCAACCCTTCAATTTCACAGGCCATATGCTTTCCCGAATGCACCGAATGACTTACCATTTTGGAATTCGAGTAGGAAAGGGTGATTAATGTGGATATGGAAACGGTAAAACTGTTTGAAATTGTCAACAGATGGTGCCCGGAAATGCTCCCTTTCTTGAAACCGAATGAACTCGACTCACTGATTGTCCTCCGGGATGGGCTGGGCATCCTGGAACAGGGAGACGCAATGGAAATCATTCAGTACAGTATTTGTGAGCATCAAAATGAGATTTACATTCAATAATTTTTTTCAGATTGATCACGCCGCTTTTTGCAGGGGATTTCCTCTGCAGGAAGCGGTTTTCATTTTTTCCATGTGTTTCATTACTTGCTTAATATGGTTAAAAGCCCGGAGGCTTTAATGTATAATTCATATATGGAATGCACATAAGGGAGTGGAAATGAATGAACATGTTTTTGGCTTTATTGGCTATGGCCTTTGGAAGCTTTGGTGGTACCCCCGCAGCAGCGGATCAGGGAAACCCCCAGTTCCAATCGTTAACCAACAGTTTTAACACCGCAATCTTCCAATCTCAAAAAGATCAGGTCGTTATTGATGCTGATAACCCACCTGCCAAAATGGATCCTCAACCTGACGCACCTGTGGTCAAAGGTATTTACGTCACAGCCTACAGCGCTGGCGGCGCACGTATGAAAGAATTGCTGGAACTGACAGACAGTACCGAACTGAATGCCATGGTCATTGATATCAAAGACGATCTCGGATACATAACTTATCCCACAGAAAACAAAGCGCTACAGAAAATGGGCAAATCCCAACCCTTTATTCGGGATATCGATGCCTTGATGAAACGGCTGCAAAAACACGATGTCTACCCGATCGCACGTGTCGTTGTATTCAAAGATACGATTCTTGCCAAGAAGAATCCAGAGCTTTCCTTCCGAAATAAGGATGGATCCGTCTGGGCCAATGGCAAAGGCGACAGCTTCGTGAATCCGTACAGCAAGGAAGTGTGGGACTATAATATCGAGATTGCAAAGGAAGCAGCCAAACTTGGATTCAAAGAAATTCAATTCGACTACGTTCGTTTCCCGGAAGGTTTCGAAACTCGGGCCGATGTACTGAAATATACCAAGTCCGACAAGTCACGGGTCGATGTTGTGGCTGAATTCGTGCAATATGCACGCAAGGAGCTCGCGCCGTTAGGTGTTCGTGTCTCAGTGGATATTTTCGGTTATGCCGCTTCTGTACCTGCAGCTGAAGGCATCGGACAAGATTTTGTGAAAATATCCGAAAATGTGGACGTCATCTCACCCATGGTATACCCTAGTCACTATTCAACGGGATGGTATGGAGTGAAGGACCCTGACAAAGATCCTTACACCACCATCAAGGGCTCCATGGAAGACACACACAAGAAACTGGACCCTACCAAAGAGCTCAAACCCGTCATTCGTCCGTGGATTCAGGACTTTACGGCAAGTTGGCTCGGAAGTGGGCATTATATCAAGTACGGCAAGAAACAAGTGGAAGACCAAATTAGAGCGATGAAAGACATGGATGTGCATGAATATCTGCTCTGGAATGCGTCCAATCGTTATACATCTGGTGTACAATATGAGTAATCCGCACTTTTGCATATCTTTGTATTCATCCAACCTCGCTCCGCTTCAGGCGGAACGAGGTTTTTTATGCTTGCCTTTCTCGATTGTGCCTCTCTTCTGCTTCTGTCCCTATTCAAATCGGACAAAATCCACTACAATGAATAGCTGTCCAGATATGACACTTGGATGACATCACTTTAGAATAGCGAGGCACTGCCAGTGAACATGAACACAACAAGTTTTTCACAAAAAGTGAAGCAATTCCTGATTATATTTTTGCCCATCTTCACCACTCAAATCGCCCTCTCTGCCATGTCGTTCTTCGATACGAATATGTCAGGCAAGTTTTCCCCGGCCGACCTTGCAGGTGTTGCGATTGGCACAAGTCTGTGGATGCCAGTTCAAACTGGACTAAGCGGCATTCTAATTGGCATAACCCCCGTTGTATCTCATCTGTTAGGTTCCAAACGTAATGATCAGATCGGATATAACGTCATACAGGCGTTGTATCTTGGCATTGCTGTCAGTCTAGTCGTTATCGGAGCCGGGGCCTTGTTACTTGGCCCTATACTAAACGGAATGCCTTTGGAGCCTCACGTTGCCCAAGTGGCCTTTTATTTTCTGTGTGCACTCGCTTTTGGCATTATCCCACTCTTCGGATATACCGTGCTGCGCAGCTTCATGGATGCACTTGGCCAGACGCGAACGACAATGTTCATTACACTGGTCTCGCTGCCCGTTAATATCTTACTGAATTACCTGCTGATATTCGGCCGCTGGGGCTTTCCCCAATTGGGCGGCGTTGGTGCTGGAGTCGCTACAGCTTGTACGTACTGGCTCATCTTTCTCATTAGTCTCTTTTTTGTCCATCGGATGGAGCCTTTCGCCCAATACGGTATTTTCCGTCAGTGGACCCGCGTATCCCTTGCCAAATGGAAAGAGTTACTCAAGATCGGGGTTCCGATTGGATTCGCGACTTTTTTCGAAACGTCCATCTTCGCTGCGGTGACTTTAATGATGAGCCGATTTGATACCACAACGATCGCTGCCCATCAGGCGGCTCTGAACTTCGCTTCTACGCTCTACATGCTGCCTGTGAGCATATGTATGGCTCTTACGATCCTTGTAGGTTTTGAGGCAGGTGCAGGGCGTCTGAAAGATGCCAAACAGTACAGTCTGCTCGGCATTGGTGGAGCCATCGGACTCTCCCTGCTGACAGCCATCGTGTTGATTGTGTTCGGTGAACAGATTGCAGGTGTGTACTCAAACGATCGAGAGGTCATTGCACTTACGCAGCATTTCCTCATTTACGCCATTTTCTTTCAGATCTCGGATGCCATTGCTACACCGACCCAGGGAGCATTGCGTGGCTACAAAGATGTGAATCCGGCACTAATCATTACGTTCATAGCTTATTGGATTATTGGCTTGCCTGTTGGTTATCTAACGGCTACATATACTTCTCTCGGTGCCTTTGGATACTGGATCGGACTCATTGCCGGCCTTGCTGTAGGAGCAACAGCGCTTCTCTGGAGACTCTTTCGGATACAAAAACATGCCGCACTGCGCAAGGCGTAACATTAATATTCACTTCCGTAAAAACGTAAAACAACAAAAAGAGCACAATCCTCGTTCATGCGGGATTGTGCTCTTTGTTTTTGAATCGAATTATTGGGACAAACGTTGTGCAAGCTCGTAAGTCTCCATATCAAAATCTTTTTTCGTGTTAACGACTTTATCAATATCCGTCAGGGTAAGTTCACCCTTGATAATGCCACAACCTTTGTCTGTCTCGCCTGCGATCAGACTACGAACAGCGAAGTCGCCCAGACGGCTCGCCAAGTTACGGTCGAAAGGTGTTGGCGTACCCCCACGCTGAATATGACCCAGAACGGTTACACGCGGCTCATATGTCGGGCAACGTTCCATCAGTTCTTTCGCCACATCCTCACCCTTGCCCACGCCTTCTGCAACGATGATAATACTGTGACGTTTACCATGTGCAAAGTTAGCTTTCATCCGATCTGCCACTTCGTCCATGTCAAACGGAACTTCCGGCACAAGAATGGTTTCAGCACCCGAAGCAAGTCCGGCATGCAGAGCAATATCCCCACAGTGACGACCCATAACTTCAACGATGGAAGAACGTTCGTGTGAAGACATCGTATCACGCAATTTGTTTACTGCGTCAACTACTATGCTTACAGCTGTATCAAATCCGATCGTATAGTCGGTGAATGAAATATCATTATCAATTGTTCCTGGCAGACCCATTGTGTTAATGCCCAGTTTGCTCAGTTTGTTTGCTCCGTTGTAGGAACCGTCTCCACCGATAACAACCAGACCGTCAATGCCACGTGCACGCAGAATGTCCGCACCTTTTTGCTGGCCTTCAGCTGTGTAGAACTCCTTGCAACGTGCCGATTGAAGAACCGTTCCCCCACGTTGGATGATATCCCCTACACTCCGCAAATCCATTGGGAAAATGTCATTATTCAAGAGACCTTGGTATCCACGTTGAACTCCATATACTTCGAGACCGTGAAACAGTCCGCTGCGAACAACCGCACGAACGGCCGCGTTCATCCCCTGTGAATCACCACCGCTCGTTAACACTGCGATTTTCTTTACTGCTGTCATGATGTTTCTTCCTCCTCTAGTTTCACTTCAGGCTCCGCAATTACACCTGACTTACATATTTTTCCGTATCCAGCGACTGAAAATGAAGAAAAATATTCTCGTCATCGGACTCTTCTTCATCAGACGTTTGGATACGACGCGAACTTCCTGCTGTTCGCTGACTTTGGGATCAGACAGGTAAATGGCAATCAGTCCTTCGATGATCATCCGGTGAAAGGAGCTTCCCGGGATCTTCTGCACATCGCTGCGTGCCATCTCCACAATAAAAGCAATTCTGTCCAGCATGGTCTCTACATTCTCATAATAGTTGCAGAAGTTGAGATCTCCCCCGATGCGGTCCTCATCCTGATCAATTAAATAATCGAGCATAATGTGCAATGCGCATACATGTGGGAAATAGGCCGTGTGGATCGAGGCCGCTTGCTCTTCAGTCAACTGATCGTCACTCGCAGCCAGAAACAGCATGAAAACGCCCAGTGTAGAGCCAGTCGCAGCAGCAAATTCGTTCCAACGAAACTGAGGTGTACGATGACGATGCTTCGACCACCATTCGAGCAGTGCCGTTTCTCTCAGTTCCGGCTTGATATGCTTATATACCTGCAGGTCCGTGTATAGGCCTGCCAGATCCTGAATTTGGGGCTTGGCGGACGCATAGCCTGGTAACTGAAGGGTCAGTTCCTGACATGTGGTCACCAGATTCCGCAGATATCCACCGTCATCCTGCTCCTCACGGAGGGCATAATAATTGACGGGAATTGCTTCGGGATCTACCGCATCAAGCATAGATTGATGGAGAAGACGAAAGTCATCCGGGTCCATCGATGTGCTGCGGTCGCACAGATTGTCCAAATAATCACTAATAGTCTGATATGAAACGATCAGCGGAATCAGAATGTGTCTGTTGGGCAAATCAGCTAACGCGTAGACGGTTCCGCCTTCACAGTGAAACTGTTTATCCTTTAGACTGGCAAGTGCCTGCGTACGCAATTCCTCATTCGGAATTGCCTCAGCCTGAGCACGCCATCCATTCAATGCCTTCCGTGTTTCCGGAATGGTGTATTTGTACACCCCTCTCATCAATGCCAGCGGTCCACGCGGATATTGATGACGTTTTCGATTTGATTGGCTCAAAATAAATGTGCCTCCACTTGGTTGAATACGTATTAGAGCGATTTTTAACCATTCCTATTATAATATGATCCCCTTAATTGTACAAATGATCTGCCGCATATTCCGCGCAAAAAATCGCATCCGCGCTCAAAGCTTTGTGATATACTAGGCATATTTCATCCATCAAAGGAGTCGTTGACATGTCGTCAAGTGAATCACTTTCGTGGAGACGGTTATTTTCTTTTTTTGTGCCACTTGGCATTTCCGCCTCTCTCGTCACCATTTCTCACGTCATTATAAACAGTACATTAGCACGTTCCGCTCATCCCGAGACGGTGATTGCCAGCTATGCCATCGCCGGTAGCTTGTTAACCCTCACGGAACGCCCCTCCACCCTGCTGCGGCAAACCTGTTCCGCACTGGTTCGCGATCGCCTATCCTTTCAGGCCCTCACGTTTGTGACCAAAATATTTCTTGCCTGTGTACTTCTTATTGGTTTTCTGATCGTATATTCTCCCGTGGGTACCGGGGTGTTCAAATATCTGTTTGGTGTAAGTCCTGATCTGCTGAACAAAGTCATCGACGTATATGAAATTCTCATGTATGTGAGTATCTTCTCAGTGATCCGCAACATCTATCAGGGGATCATCATTACGAATAACCGAACCAAGTGGTTAACCATCGGCATGATATTCCGTTTAGCCGGCATGTACGGCCTATCCCTGTATTTCATCTACACAGACAGCATTGACAGTGGACGTGTAGGCGCTATCATTTTTGCTGCGGGCATGATGATTGAGGCGCTGGTCAGCTTTTTGGAGGGAAACAGCATTAAGCGCAAGATGCCAGCCAAACTTGAGGATCATCCCGTTGAGAGCAGGGGAGACGTATTTCGCTTCTATAAACCGCTGCTGCTATCCAGCTTTGTAGCCCTGTTTATAGGCCCCGTCATTAACATCGTACTTGGCAAAACGACCGGGATTGCACTGGCCATTTCATCGTTTGCCATAGCAAGCAGTCTGATGCAGTTGATGCTAAGCTTCTTTACATACATTCATCAGATCGTGCTCAATTTCTACCTTGTGGACGCCAAACTGGTACGAAAATTTGCACTGGTCACCGGATTTATTCCGTTTGCCATGATGGTGTCGATTGCCTATACCCCCTTGGGACCATGGGTACTCGAAAATGTCATGAGCGTTCAGGGCGAACTGTTGAAACAAAGCCTGTGGACACTGCGTGCGTTCGTGTTATTTCCGCTGATCTTCCCTTTTCTGGATTTCAGCAATGGCATCATTCTGCTTCGCGGTCAGACAAAAACGATGTTTCGTTCGCAAACGGCGAATGCAATCTGCACGGTAATCGTGCTGCTTATACTGGTTAGTATTTTCCCTGCGTGGAACGGCATGATTGGCGCTGTAGCGCAATCCCTTGGCCTGCTCGCCGAACTTACTATTGTTTGGCTTGTCATCCGACGCACGCAGAAAGAACCTACAATGTCCACACCACCTACTGGTAAATCACCCTCCCTAAAAGGGTAATAAAATTATTGAACTGTTATCAGGATTGGAGTCTCTCATCATGAAATTAGGTCACAACGCCCGCCCGGATCAGAACTGGCTGCGGGCTCTCATGTTCACCATTTTCGGTTCCACCGTTCTAGTGGTTTCCTACTTCCAGCTTTACTTCAGTCATCTTGGCTTCAGTCGGGCTGAGATTGGTTATCTCTACGGCATTGGCCCTCTCATCTCCGTGTTCTCCAATATGTTCTGGAGCATGGCCAGCGACCGTTACCAAACAGTACGCAAAGTGATGATCATTCTGCTTGGTGGTCAATTGATTACAGGAGTCATGCTCGCCAATGCAACAACCTTCGGTCAGGTATTTGTACTTGTCACCCTGTTTTACTTTTTCTATTATCCGGTCTATCCACTCTCTGATACGATGGCGATTACAACGGCCAGCAAGTACGGTCGAAATTTCACCTCCATTCGAGTCTTCGGATCGATCGGATATGCCTTCTTTGCATTAAGTATCGGGTATTTCCTTGGATCTTTTGGTCCAGCCTGGACGATCTGGGTTTGCGTTGGTCTTGCGGCCACTACACTGTTAATCAGTTTTCAATTGAAGGATCAACCTTCGGGAAGTAGCAGCAAAATGGATCTATCGGGGCTATGGGCTATTTTGAAACGCAGAGAGGTACTCACCTTTTTTGGCTGTGTATTTTTGCTTGCCATGGGACATCGGATGAACGAAGCTTTTCTTACCATCACGCTGAAAGAGCTGGGTGCCAGTGAAGGGCTGATCGGTTGGTCTTTGCTGATCTCTTCTGTAAGTGAGATTCCCATATTTCTCCTGCTCAGCAAGTATGGAAACCGTTATAAGGAACTGCCGCTCATTGCTTTCGCTGCGCTGATGTACACGGTTCGTTTGCTTCTGATGTCCATATCCGATACACCGGCAGCTGTCGTTGCCATTCAAACGATGCACAGTGTGACCTTCGGTATTTTCTACGTTACGGCAGTCCGTTATATCATTCGTCTGGTTCCGGACGGTTACAGGGCTACGGGTATGGCTTTGTTCACTATTGTCTGGTCCAGTGCTTCGGGACTGCTTAGTGGAACGTTGGGTGGACTGTTGCTGGAACACGCGGGCAGACAAACCTTCTATCTCACCGCTATGGCGTTCTCTCTGGCTGCACTGATCGGTTTCGGATTAAAGTTATGGTCCAGCATGACCAATCGTGTGTCTTGAACGCACCCGCACCATCTTCAACCGTGATTTACATCGTAAATTGAGAATCAAAAAAAGCACAGCCTCCCTTGGGGGACTGTGCTTGGGTTCTTAATATTCAGCTACAAATTTATCATGTATAAGAAGTCCGTTGACCGGATAAATTCTTACAGTTTGTTTACGTTAGCTGCTTGAGGACCACGGTTTCCATCAGTGATTTCGAATTCTACCGCTTGACCTTCTTCCAATGTTTTGAAGCCGTCTCCTTGGATTGCGGAGAAATGTACGAATACGTCCTCGCCGCCTTCAACTGAAATAAAGCCATAGCCTTTTTCTGCGTTAAACCATTTAACTGTACCTTTCAAATGAAAAACCTCCTAAAAATATCGCCATCTATGGCGAATACCCTCATTATACTGTATGGGCTTCCATTTTGCAATTTATCTTTCCATAAATGTCGAAAAAATTTGCTTTGAATCGTAGGGTACGGTATCATTTTACCAAAACCGTTAGTTTGGAGACTACCTATGATAAAAAAACATGAAATATACAAAACAGACAAGTGGAATATGATGACCGTTGAAGTTCAAGGCAAATATCTCGTACTGCGAGAAATTTCGGAAGAGTGGGGCGAAGAATGCCATACTTTCCTTAGTCGTCCTGCCTTAATGCACTGGGCTGAACGCCGTTTTCCAAAAGCAGATTTTGAGAACCGTGAGGATGAATGGCGTCAATTGATGGCTGCCTTCAAAGGGGTCTAACCCATGCAGCTTGACTCAAGCAATGTCGTCATTTTTATTATCCTTGCCTTCTCCCTTGGTATTGTGCTTATTCTGGGACGCAATTCTATCCCGGATCGACTGAGACGTGGAATGGCGCTTATTGCTACCCTGCTCATTTGTTTCGCCTTTTTCCTGATCGTTTATTTTCTGTATAACATGGGAACCTAATCAGAAAGAACCGTGATACTCAAATATTTCAGCGTGCCTAAGGTCATACTATACGAGATTATTCGTATTGTAAGGAGGAAGGCCGTTGAAATACCAGAAATCGCTATCTGTTATACTGGTACTTAGTCTGATTCCTTCGTCTCTCTCCGCACAGGCAAGCGAGACGAAGGCAGCTTCGTCCAACCATTCATCAGATTATCAAAGGAGGATTTCCATGAGTCAATTATTGAAACGTTCCGAGGTGCCGGCTGAGCATAGCTGGAAACTGGAAGATTTATTTGCCGATCAGAAAGCCTGGGATCAGGAATATGAAGAAGTATCGTCTTTGACCAAGAAGGCCTCCGAATTTCAAGGTAAACTGGGTCAACCTGATGTACTCAAATCTTGCTTCGAGTTCGAAGATGAGATCAGCCTCAAAATAGAACGCCTTTTTGTATACGCACGTATGCATCAAGATGAAGACACAGCTAATCCTACATATCAAAACCTGTCCCAAAAAGCCCAGAAATTAGGTGTACGGGTTGGTGAAGCACTCTCTTTTGTCACTCCAGAGATTCTCTCCCTTCCGGATGATCAGTTGGACGCGTTTATCGCCAACGAAAAACTCTCTGCTTATACGTTTACTCTTGAAGAGATGAAACGGGAAAAATCGCATGTTCTTAGCCAAGCGGAAGAGGCTTTGCTTGCACAGGTAGGCAACCTTTCGCAAGCACCACAGACCATCTTCAGTATGCTGAATAACGCCGATCTCAAGTTTCCAAGAATCAAGGATGAACATGGTAAAGAAGTCGAGCTGACACACGGCAGCTACATTCAGTTCCTTGAGAATCCTAATCGTGAAGTTCGTGAACGTGCCTTCAAGGCGGTATATGAAACGTATGCCAAACAGAAGAACACGATTGCGGCTGCCTTGAATGCAAATGTAACCAAAAATATGTTCTATGCTAATGTTCGGAAGTACCCTTCCGTAATGGAAATGTCCTTATATGGAGATAACATCCCAACGGATGTGTATACGAATCTGGTAGACACGATTCACGAAAGCCTTCCTTTATTGCATCGTTATATGAATCTGCGCAAAAAGTTGCTGGGCGTGGATCAATTGCACATGTATGACCTGTTCGCTCCACTCGTAGACGAATACAAAATGGATATCACCTATGACGAAGCGAAACAAACCGTTAAAGACGGTCTGAAACCACTCGGCAAGGACTATGCAGATGCATTGCAGACTGGATATGATAACCGCTGGATCGATATATACGAGAATGAAAATAAACGCTCAGGCGCATATGCCTGGGGCGCGTACGGCACTCACCCGTATGTCTTGTTGAATCACAAAGATAACCTGAACAGCATGTTCACCCTTGCTCATGAAATGGGTCACGCTCTGCATTCACATTACTCGGATACAGCACTTCCGTATCGTGATGCCCAGTACACCATCTTCCTAGCTGAGGTTGCATCCACAACCAACGAAGCGTTATTGATGGATTATCTGCTTAACAAATCAACAGATCCAAAGGAAAAATTGTATCTGTTAACTTATTACGCAGACCAATTCCGTACAACGGTATTCCGTCAGACCATGTTTGCTGAATTTGAGAAAATCATTCACGAACGCGCGGAACAAGGTGAAGCATTAACACCACAATTGTTATCCGAGATCTATTATGATCTGAATGTTAAATATCATGGTAAGGACATGGTTGTTGACAAAGATATTGAGATGGAATGGGCTCGTATTCCCCACTTCTATAACAGCTTTTACGTATATAAATATGCTACTGGCTTCTCCGCAGCGACCAGCTTCTCCAAGCAAATCCTGGAAGAGGGCCAGCCGGCTGTTGACCGGTATCTCGGTTTCCTGAAGAGCGGGGGCAGTGACTACTCCATTAACATTCTGAAAAAAGCAGGCGTGGATATGTCTACACCACAGCCAATTCGTGAAGCCATGAGTGTGTTCAAGGAATTGATTGAACAGATGGAGGAACTAACCAAGTAAGATTAACGTTCCATGTGACCTGCATCCCTTGCCCAACGGGCAAGGGATTTTACAATCATTGAAAGATGCAACATACTCGAATATGGGTAATGCATACTAGTTCTCAATTGTTCAACAAGGAGGCAACACCATGAAAATGCAATGGGCACTCATAGCAGGTCTTGTTTTTGCACTGCTCACAGGAATCTTTGCGGTTATTAACGTTGATTCTGTTCAGGTTAACCTGTTATTTAGCACGGTTCAAATCCCGCTGATTTTGCTGATCCTCGGCTGCACCCTGATCGGTGGTATTATTGTAGGTTCATATGGCATCTATCGCCAATACCGACTGCAACGCGAGAACAAGCAATTGAAATTGCGTTTATCTGAATTGGAAAGTTCGGCTACAAGCAACTCTTCGTTCGATTCATTCAAATCGATGGATTCGCTTGACTCAACTGAACCGGACAGCCTATTGGAGAATGATTCGATCCAGAGTCAGCGCAAAGGAAATCCTACCGGGACATTGTAACCAACAGAATCAGCCTGCTGGCGAGTCAGGAATGGTAGTATCACATTCACTCCCCCAGACAGGCTGTATTTGTTTCACACCATACCCACGTTTCAAGGAGGAAATTACACAATGAGTTTTACCATTAATGAATCTTACGTTTTGTCTTTTCTGAAAAAATTGCTGGATACACCAAGTCCAAGCGGCTACACCCATCATATTATCGAGATGATTAGCCAAGAAGCTCAATCACTGGGCATCACTTGTGAGCTCAATAACAAGGGTGGTGCCGTGCTTACTTTGCCAGGGCAGGATTCATCCAAGACGATTGCTTTGAGTGCCCATGTGGATACGCTAGGGGCCATGGTACGCTCCATTACATCCCACGGCACCTTGAAATTGACTTCTGTCGGTGGATTTACCATGCAAAGTATCGAAAACGAATATTGCAGCATACATACTCGGGACGGAAAGACATACACAGGCACCATTCTCTCCCTTCACCCGTCTGTACATGTATACCCAGATGCACGTACCTTTGAACGGACCGAGAGCCATATGGAAGTGCGAATTGATGAAGTTGTCTCCTCCAAGGATGATGTGTTAAAACTCGGGATCGCTGTTGGTGACTTTATCTCCTTTGATGCTCGTGCAGTTATTACCCCAAGCGGTTATATCAAATCACGTCATCTGGACGACAAAGCCAGTGTAGCTGCATTGTTCGGCATCCTTGAGTCTGCCCATCGCGAAAGCTGGAAACCAATACATAATGTTTCTCTGCTCATCTCTAACTACGAAGAAGTCGGACATGGTGCCTCGTATATCCCTGCAGAAATCAGTGAAATGATCGCTGTAGACATGGGAGCCATGGGCGATGATCTGAGTTGTAAAGAAACCGATGTATCCATATGTGCCAAAGATTCTTCTGGACCGTATGACTACGATATGACCAGTCGTCTCATTGAACTGGCCAAACAAGATGGGTTGGATTACGTTGTGGACATCTACCCCCACTATGGCTCAGATGGAAGTGCAGCACTACGCGGAGGAAACAATATCCGGGCAGCACTGATCGGACCGGGCGTTCACGCATCTCATTCCATGGAGCGCACACATAAGGATGCTGTCTTGAATACGGCACGCTTGCTCGCTGCCTACATTACAACGAAGTAAAACAGAATCATCCATCTACGAAAAATCGTGAATAACATCCATATGTACGTCTAAGCAAAAGGACACTTCCAAGCACAGCCATTCGGTGCGATCGGAAGTGTCCTTTGCTGTCCTATCTCTTAATCTGCCTGTTCCACATAGGCATGATATTTATGCTCCAAACGCTCTAACTCTGCCCTGTGGTCACGCATTTCATTGCTTAACACATGCATGGTCTGTCGAACCGCACTCAGTCCATCTTTCACCTGACGTTCGGCTTTACGAATTTTGTCCTGAACCATCCAGTCCACAAAGAGGTTATCAAAGAAATAGTCTGCGAAAGAAAGCAGGCCTCCCAGATGCAGATCCGCATGTACTGCCATCTCTACATCCTCCAATTCCTTTTGAAAACGTCTTAGACGCTTTCCTGCATCCATAATGGCGACCTGAGCGTCATCCATACGTCCCCGCTTGATATGTGTGGAGATTACCCCACCACCCATCATGTCATATATGCCCCAATTACCTGCCGAAGCCAAAGCCTTCTCGGCACGTTCAAGGGCATAGACCAGGTATTCCCCTTCCCGGAAAGCTTCGTCCAGTTCCTGAAGTTCACTCGCCAGATGTTCCCGATTTTCAGCCATGTGTTGCAATTCAGCATCCTGGTCCAGCAGACGACCTTCCTTCTTTCCCCACAGAGCGTTGTAATCGCTTTGCCAGTATTGATACTGCCGCCCGCCCTCCAACTCCTGCTCCACATGAATTCGTTGCTCCTGTACGTCTTGTAACATGCGACAAGCGGTATCGTATGCAGCCTTGCTTTCCATCAGTTCGAGTTCTTCCTTCTCCAGCCGCTCCGTTTTCTTGCCAATCAGCTGATAGAAAAATGCTGCCAATGTCATACTGTTCAGTCGATCAACATCTTTCTGCTCCTTCTGGAGGTGCTCCTGACGACGTTTTACCTTTGCTTCCCATTCAGTTTCTTCCGTTTGAAGCTTCTCCAAACGCTTGGTCCATTTCTCGTAAATTCTCCCCTTTTCCTTGAGTACCGCCAACTGTTCATTGATTTCTTTATACATAAGTATGGTGTTCTCTCCCTTCTATGGAATTCTTTACTTATACAACGTAATGAATATACTGAACGTTTCACTTTCATGCGAAATTCACAAACAAAAAATAGCCCTCTCCTCCAAAGCGACATCAAGTCACTTTAGAAGAAAGGGCGATGTTTAACTATAAATTAAGACTTGCTCTGTTCAATCTGCTCTGCAAGTTCATTCAGAATGGTCCAGCGTTCCATCAATTCGTCCAGATGACGTTCAGCCTCAACCTGCTCCGCCATCAACTCCTGCAGACGGGCAGAATCACTAAATGACTCTTCCATCTCTTTATTAATCCGGACAAGATTGGCTTCAGCCTTCTCAATATTTTCATCAATCTGATCGTATTCACGTTGCTCCTTGAAGCTGAATTTCAACTTGGGTTTAGCTGCTGACACAGCGGGAGTTGTTTTCTCCGATGACTGCTTCACCTTCGTTGATCCTGGGTCACTCTCTTGCGTAGCTCCAGGTGCATTTTTCAGCATCCATTCCGCATACTCACTGTAGTCGCCGACATGTACACGTACAGCACCGTTGCCCTCAAAAGACAGCACTTTATCCACCGTACGATCAAGGAAATAGCGATCATGGGATACCACAAAGACAACACCTGGAAAATCGTCCAGATAGTCTTCCAGTACAGCGAGTGTCTGGATGTCCAGGTCATTCGTCGGCTCATCCAGCAGCAAGACATTCGGCGCAGCCATCAGAACACGCAGCAGATACAGACGACGTTTCTCTCCACCAGAGAGGCGGGAGATTGGTGTCCACTGGGATGCCGGGGTAAACAGGAACCGCTCCAGCATCTGGGATGCTGTGATCAGAGAGCCATCGGCTGTTTTCACATTCTCGGCCACTTCCTTGATGTACTCAATGACACGAAGAGATTCATCCATCTCCTGATGCTCCTGGGTGAAATAGCCCAGATTGACCGTAGGACCGACGTCAACCACGCCTGCATCGGGTTCCAATTTGCCAGATATCATCTGTAACAGCGTAGACTTACCACTACCATTCGGTCCGACAATCCCTACCCGATCTCCAGGTACGGCAATATAACTCAGATCTTCAATCAGTGTGCGGCCACCGACGGATTTGGAAAGATGCTCGATCTCCAGAATCTTTTTACCTAGACGAGTGGAGCCAACCGACACTTCCAATGAACCGGAGCGCTGGACTCCTTGTTGGTCTTTGAGTTGTTCGAAACGATCAATTCTCGCTTTTTGTTTCGTCGTCCGTGCCTTGGCACCACGACGAATCCATGCGAGCTCCGTCCGAAGCAAGTTTTTACGCTTCTGTTCGGAAGAAGCTTCCCGCTCTTCACGCTCTGCCTTCAGTTCCAGAAAGCGTGTATAGTTGGCTTCATACCGGAACAAACGGCCATGATCCAATTCCAGCATGACATTGGCCACACGATCCAGGAAATACCTATCATGCGTAATCATAAGCAGTGCGCCGCGACGCTTCTGCAAATACTGCTCGAGCCATACGACCGAATCATTATCAATATGGTTCGTTGGCTCATCCAGAATGAGCAGTTCGCACGGGTGAATCAGAGCAGCAGCGAGTGCTACCCTTTTGCGTTGTCCACCAGACAACGTGCCCATCAGTGCATCGAATTGACGAATACCCAGTTTGGACAAGATACTCTTCGCTTCACTCTCCATCTGCCAGAGCTGAAGCTGCTCCATTTGCTGATTCAAACGTAATAATCGCTCTTGCAACGCTGGATCGGAGGAATTCAGCTCCAATAATTCCATCGTTTCCGTATATTCACGCACGGTTTTCATTTCCATGCTGTCACCTTCGAATACTTGTTGCAGTACCGTATTGTCTGGATTGAAGTCCGGATTTTGTGCAAGGAATTGAATACGTACGTCATTACCGATGGAGATCTGTCCCGCGTCTGCCGGTTCCATACCGGATATCACACGCAAAAATGTGGATTTACCGGTGCCATTTACCCCAACGACACCAATCTTGTCCTGATCAGCCATGCCAAATGAAGCATCCTTGAACAATATTTTTTCACCATAACTTTTTGCAATCTGCTCTACCGTCATTATGTTCATTGCTCGTACCCACTTCTCTGTAAAATAAAATTCATATTACGCACATCCACGCACTCACTTTAAACTTGTAAAAAAGAACGGCATCCGTCCAGAAACAATGCTGCTGCAAAGGCAATTCGTTTGTTCAGATGTTCCTCATTGAACTCCGGATTCAACATGATATCCATCTTCAGCCGGTCCAGAATTCCAATATAAGCTTCAGCAAGCAATACAGGCTCAGGTACACTTGCACTCTCCAGTACTTCACGCACCATGCTCATGTATTGGTTCATGAATGCCTTCATGAATTTCATTAGATCCGGATCATTATTGGGTGCCATAAAAAAGAGTTTGGTATGATTGCGGCGCTCATAATAATACGTAAGGTGGGTCTTGGCTATTGCTCCAAGTTTATCACCTGTGTTGTCATGTGAGTTCAAAGCATATTCAAGACGACTGATAAAACTGTTACAGTCCCGCTTGGATACTGCGATGAATAGTTGTTCCTTGCTTTTGAAATATAAATAAATGGTGCCTTTTGCAATGCCGGCTTCGTCTGCTATATCAGACATTTTGGTCTCATAAAAACCTTTCGAGCCAAAAATACCATAGGCCGCATCCAAAATAGCCTCCGATTTGTCTCCCTGTACCGTACTCAAATGTACTCCCCCTTACAACGCCAAAATGTTACCTAAACCTATCGCCACGCATCCTCCGATAACCGAACTAAGTACGTTCACCAGGTCGTTGCTCATCCATGCCCAGCCACGAGCCCGAACCGTTGGATGCCCGCAATGTTCATGCACCTCAACTTCACGGCCACACACAGTGCAACGATACATCTTCTGCACCGTTGCGCCCAGATAGGAATCGGCAAAAGCACCTGCCAACCCGCCTACAAGACCGACAAAAGTCCAACTAAACAGACCAAGGCCTTCGATCCCGGCGATCCACGAAAACATGAAGGCTCCCGCACCAATCAGAGCCCCGCCTGCGGCTGCAGCCGCGGTGCCGAGAAATGAGACACCTCCTGAAGCACCTGGTGTAAGTACCTTCCATGTGAGAACAGAGCGCGGCGGCTTGCGACTGAGACTCCCGAGTTCAGTTGCCCATGTGTCCGATGTCACGGTAGCCATTACACCAATGAACGCATATATCCATGCCGGATGTGGAAATATCCAGTATCCCAGACATAGGAACATGCCCATTCCACCATTAGCCATTACTTGCCCAGCGTCCCGATTTCCTGACTTGGCATAGGATTTCTCCAGCTCCTGCTTCCGATCTTTACGAAACCTGGAGAGCAACGTTGAAGTAATAAAAAATAACAATAACGTGCCAAACCAGAACAGGTTACCCGCTCCGTAATATATCGTTCCCATCATGATTGCTGCCAAGCAGCCAGACAGAGTTAGCGACTTTTTTGCATAGGCAGCACCTGCCACCATAGAAGCGCATACGGCGCCAATAATCCAATCCATAATGTCTCCTGCATGCAGCATATGTACAGCCCACATGACGTTAATTGTATTTTTGAAATTCAATTATACCACGGTTTGATGCCAATGCCGAAACTCCTAAGGCCAGCACACAAAAAACCTGTTTCGGCCTCGTGTAGAAGTGCCAAAACAGGTTATTGACCAAACGTTACAACAAGATGAATCCCCTTCTCAAGTAACGTCTGGAATTGCGCATTCTTATGTTCTCATTCAGACTCGTTTTGCTCCGCCAATGACCCCATATCGGTAGAGTACCCTGCGACCAAACCAGTTGAACAATCGATCCGTCAGGAATCCCATAAAACCCAGGGAAATCAGCCCGACAAATATCCAATCCGTACGGAAAAAGAGTCTGGAATTCCAGATCAGGTAACCCACTCCCTCATTTGCGGCAATCATCTCCGCACCAATGATAGCCATATAGGAAGTTCCCATTGCCAGGCGCACACCTGTGAAAATATACGGGGTTGTCGCCGGAACAATCACATGCAGCAGAATCTGCCGTTCATTGGCTCCCATACTGCGTGCCGACCGGATTTTGTCTTCTTCAACGGAGAGCACACCCGTTAAGGTGTTTAGCACAACAATGAAGAAGGTTGCGTACATGATGAGTGCAATCTTGGATTGCTCACCAATACCGAACCACACCAAGAATAAGGTAATAAAGGCGATCGGCGGGATAAAGCGTATAAAGTTAAGGAAGGGTTCCGCGAACAGCCGGATGAGATGTACTTTGCCAATAATCAGCCCTACCGGAATAGCAATGATGCTTCCGAGTACCCAGCCTGCAAGTACACGCGTGAAGCTGATTCCGATATACTGCATCAGCGTACCGTCAGCAATCAGTTCACGCGCTCCCAGAATCGTATCCCAAGGGCCAGGGATTACGTCAGGCCCATAGATGAGGGCACCAAACTGCCAGATCAGGATGACTGTTACCCACAGGAGCGGGATGGACACCGATTTTTTTTCCAACCATTTCATCTCACATATCACCTCAGTTATTCTTCAAAGTGGCCTTGAATTTGGTCATACAGGGTGTTGAACTCAGATGAGGCGATGTTCCTCGGGTAAGGTAATGTGTTGTGGTAAATATCCGTAATATTCGAAGACGGACCTACAGACATAATGCCTATGCGCTCACCAAGCAATAACGCCTCCTGAATATCGTGGGTGACAAAGATAACGGTCTTGTGAGTTTCTTTCCAGATATTCACCAGTTCCTTCTGCATCGTACGCCGCGTCATCGCGTCCAGCGCACCGAATGGCTCATCCATCAGCAAGATCGACGAGTCATTCGCAAGTACACGGGCCAATTGAACCCGCTGCTTCATGCCCCCCGAGAGTTCTTTTGGAAATTTACCCTCATGAGCACTTAGTCCAACAAGCTGAATGTATCGATCAGAGATCTCACGTCGTTGTGCCTTAGGTACCTTGGACATTCGGAGCCCAAATTCCACATTCTCTCTCACGGTTAGCCATGGAAAAAGAGAGGAATCCGCCTGCTGGAATACCATCGCCCGATCCCTGCCCGGTCTGTCAATCTCCTTGTTGTCCACTTTGAGCTGGCCACCCGACTTGGAGATAAAACCCGCGATCATGTTCAGCAACGTTGACTTCCCACACCCACTGGGACCAAGCAGGACGAAAAACTCTCCTCCCTTGATAACCAGATCGACATCCTTGATGATATAATGCACATCTCCATTAGTCGGGGCATGATACGTTTTCCGAAGCTGTTC
Organism: Paenibacillus sp. CB74; assembly: GCF_055687625.1. NCBI lineage: Bacteria > Bacillati > Bacillota > Bacilli > Caryophanales > Paenibacillaceae > Paenibacillus > Paenibacillus sp. CB74. The sequence continues at coordinate 3,064,644 of NZ_CM146009.1, forward strand.
GATATGAATGGTATGCTGAGTTGCAGGTAAGGACATCACGAACACCTCCCATTTGAATGAATTATTTGCTATATGTCACTTTTTTCGGCAGAGCCTGCTGGAGAGAGGTCAGATTGAGTTTGGTGTCGAGATCAAAATCTTGTTCAATGATTCCGGTATCCACCATATATTGCTTCTGACCTGCCAAACTGTCATAAGCGGCCTGCGTAAATCCAACTTCCCATGGATTGATCGGAAGGTCTTTCAACGTGGCATCTTTAGGCTGTTTGGTCTCTTGATACATCAGATCCGCAACTTCTTCAGGATGCGCTTGGGCATACGCGGATGCCTCATCAAGTGCCGCGAGAAAGTCACTTATCTTTTCGGGGTTTGCCTGGATGAATTCATAACTGGATACCAGCCCCATACCAAGGCGTATAGGGGTCTGGGACATATCCGTCAGTTGATGGACCTCTTCGAGTGCATCGAATTTATCAGTTAACGCAGAGCCTATCACCCAGGCGGCATCAAGGTCTCCCTGTTTCAGTGCGATGTAGGACTCATCAAAAGCCCCCTGACCAATTTGCGTCACATCACCCAGCGCTAATCCCTGATCTTTCAGATATTCATCCCATAGATACGGAATAAATGTGCCTCGAATGAAGCTCACTTTCTTGCCTTTCAAATCCGCTCCGCTCTGAATATCCTTCCTTGCATACAGCTTCCAGGCGGCTGCCGCTTCATCCGTAGCCTGACCAGCCGAAGCGATGACTGAATATTCTCCTTTAGCCAATGCATTCAATACGGGAAAATCTGCCCCATACGCAATATCCACCTGTTTGATAAATAGTGCATTTACACCTTCAGCCGGTGAGCCAAACGTAATACTCTCTGCGTCAATGCCCCTTTTTTCAAAGAAACCTTTGGCAATGGCTACCCTGAACGTTGGGTTGGTACTGGTATCTGCGATTCGAATTTTTACATTCTCGGCATGTTTACCTGAAGCGTCTTTGGTTCCGGACCCTGCAGCGCTTGAACTGCATCCGGATAATAGGAGTGCCGTAGCCAGGAATGCTATTAACACGCCGGTAATTATGGATGGTTTTCTCACAATATACACCCCATTCAATCTAGTCATGATCTTGACGCCTAATTGCCCAATTTGCCTTCATCCGACGTTGCCACACAGGCTGCACCTTCCACAAACGGAAGAGTTGTCTCCACACTCACGATGGATGCAGAACCTTTGGGTGCTGCTCCCGGCACCCTATAGTTGGAGACATCAATGGCTTCAATGGGAACTTCCTGCGGCTTCTCCAACTGTGGAACCCACTGATAAGGAACTCGATACGAACGATAGACCATATTGGTATTTCGCCGATCCGTGTAAGGGGAGACATATTCCCAGACCAACTCATGCTCGGCTGTCACTTCGAACAACCTGCCATTGGAACCTTCGGTTATCAGGGTGTTGCCGTTAGGCAAACGCTGAGCGGAACTGATGTATGGACTATAAAATTTATAGGAATCCGTTGGGACGGAAAATCCAGCTTCTGCCGATGTATACTGCCAGACAATCTCCAGGGTGACCGGGTTAATCTCCAGCACACGCGAGTGATCCCGAATCGCATGTTTTAATCCAAATGGGGAAGCCGGATTCGGAAGGCCGTAACCTGCCCAGCCACCATTGTCGAATACAAGCAAGTTCCCTTCTCCAGGAAGGCCCTGAGGAATGATATGTGCATGATGCTGTCCGATAATTGTGCCAATGTGCTTCGCTTCAGTTGAAGTATAGTCGGGGCCCAGTCTCCATACGATTTTTCCGCTCTGCCTGTCTGTAATTGCGATTATATTGGCCTCTCTGGCATCCCAGATAATATTGTCGGGGTGGAACCGTTCGTCTCCGTCTTCATAGAAGCGGTTGGGTCCAACATAAGAAGCAGAATTAATATGTAACCAGTCACCGACACCACCACCCAAATGACCAAAAGAACGTGTATTCGGATCACGGAACAGAACATTTCGAGCAGCTTCATCAAAACCTAATTCTTCAAAATGCTCGTTAGGCAGCCATTCCCAAAGTACCTTCCCCTCCCAATCCACTTCAATAATGGCGTCATCAAGCAATGGCTTATCTGAAATTTGCGGGTTATTCACATTTTTGTGAGCCAGGATAAGTGTGTTGCCACTCTTCGTCTTCGGTGCAAGCCCAGGTGCATAGTACCCTACCGGATTACCCTCACGCTGATAATCATGATGCTGGCGGGCATACCATAGTGGCTCATACCCCGGATCTTCAATATGTTCGTAGCTATTGTATTTCCATACAATGTTACCATCCCAATCTACCTGAACCAGATCAACATTATCCTGAATGCCGAACTTCGGATCTCTACGACCTGTGCTGCCCAGCACGTAACCTCCAGGCAATATTTTGGCCGGGAATCCTAACAACCCTTTCCACAGGTGAACCTCCTTGCCATTCATATCAATCAATACTACGCCTTCTTCACCTGCCTGATAGACGGTATAACCGCCCCAAGCCTTGTCCGGATTGTATAACGTCGCTCCAGTTGGATATATTGTTGAGTGTCCCATTGATCATCTCTCCCCTAGAATGTTTGTGGTATATCAAATGTCATTACTGTGATCCAACCTCAATAACTGAGATAGTTACTCTTCCCGGTATTGTTCCGCTGCTTCTGCTCAAAGTTACTTGTGGAGGAGCTATCATGTTCTTGTATCCCGTTGCTCTCCGCCAATTCCAGCACTGTGTCCGAGAATCCCTCCAGATTCGCTACTACCCGCTCGTAGAATTGACTTTGCTGCTCCAGTTCCTCCGCCGTAAAACCCTCAAACAGAAGCGTGATACATCGGGCACCGATGTTGCTGTTTCTCGCATACATCTCCCGCCCGCTGGATGTGATGTCCAGTAAAACCGTCCGGCGATCGTCTTCCTTTCGTCTGCGGATGGTGAGTCCCTTTTTCTCCAACTTATCGGTCAGAGCTGTAATGGCACCCGATGTGAAGTCCAACTGTTCTGCCAGATCTCCAAGCCGCTGTTCTCCCTCACGAATGATCTTGTGCAGGATAAGCATGCCCGGCAGGCTGATGCCTTCTACAGAGATGCGATCCCGCTCCTTGACGAATCGTCTGACCATTTTGCGAAATAACCAATCCGTCCGCTCCAACGCTTCCCAGTCTCTATCACTCAATGCGTAACCTCCTTGATCATCTGAAACCTCAATAGCACACGAAAAAAGGCCCCCGTGGACATTCCATAGTGGAGTAGTCCCGGGAGCCTTTGGTGGTCCAATCAGCTCGATTTATTTTCAGTTCAAATTATTTCACTGTTCATTTAATGAGTATTAAAATAATTGAGATCATCATATAACCAACTAACCCAACCTGTCAAGTGTGAATTATGTGAGTGAGCTTCTTTTAAGGTCATTCTCTGCGGGTTAAATTACTTATTCCGTTTTAAGTTTCACTTCAGGTTTCCCGTTTACACTATTCACAGATCGATATATCAACCAATACATCTATGACAAGCTACGAATCAGTTCGTTCGTACTCTACTACAGAAATGAGGAATATGCATATGAACATGAAACGAGTCATTATTATAGGCACCATGTTTGTCACCATGTCCTTCGCCGGAACAGCATGGGGCCAATCTGCCATCTCCCCCATACCTACTGCCAAATGGTCCATCGTTGACCTGGATCCTGGTGAGGGAAGCAGTGACGAACTGCTCAGCGCTCTTAATCAGTCTTCAGAAGAGGATCTGTATCAGAAGCTCTACAACGGTAAGTCGCTGAGAACGATTACGGAAGAAAACAGGGGGAATTTGGATGAGGTGATTGCTATACAAGTAAGACAACTCAGAGAGCAGTTGGATGAGCGACTCGCGAGTGGAAGTATCAGCTCGCAACAACACGCTGCACAACAAGCTGAACTGGAGGCGTTGGTCACGCAGAGCGCAAATACAGCATATAATCTGACGTAATTAAAAACCTACCTGTACGATGAAAATATGAAATTGCCATGAATAACATAACAAAAAGGAGCGTATGCACGCCCCTTTCTTGTACCCTATAACATCTCTACTTCTCAAGCAGGTATGATCTGTACTGTGTAATCCTTATTGCGCTGCCCCAATCGTGCATGCACCCAAGGATTCGCCGTCCCATGCCAGTTCGAGCACATCTCCTGCTTGTGTTGGTCCAACACCTTCCGGTGTTCCTGTGAAAATGACATCTCCCTGCCCCAGGCCGTAATGGTGACCTACATAATCCACAATATCCTGTAAACTGAAGATCATGTTACGAATGTTACCACGCTGAACTTCCTCACCGTTTTTAGTCAACGTAAAGTCTTTCTCCAGCAGTGTTGCCGCCCCCGGGAACGCTTGAAATGCAGTAACCGGAGCCGAATTTTTGAATCCTTTGGCCGCTGTCCACGGGTGGCCCTTTTTCTTAATCACGGACTGTACGTCACGTAACGTAAAATCAATACCAAACGCATACGCATCCACCAGCTCATCTACCGTCATACCTAGCTCATAAGCCCGGCCGATCTGCACGACCAGCTCAGCTTCATAGTGAACTTCACCCTTGGTAGCAGGCAATTCAAGCGTTTCACCACTCAGGGGCACGACTGCATGAGAAGGTTTCATAAAGATCATTGGTTCATCCGGAACCGCGTTACCCAATTCTTCCGCGTGAAGTTTATAATTGCGTCCTACACAGTATACATTGCGAATATTAGTCAACATGGGTATATTACCACCTTTATTGGATTCAATAGTGCATTTAGGGTAATTACGGTCTGAAGAATCGGCTGCTCGTCTCCTGAAATGCCAGCTCCCATACGTCAGGACGGTTTGTACATAACATGAGCTCTGGATCAACTGCGGCCAGTTTCTTCATAATGGTCTTGTCATCTACTGTCCAGGCCATCACCCGAATACCTGCACTCCGCATCTCGTTCATTAAGGATTTGTCTACATTGGTGTATCCAATGGAGAGAAATGTACAATTCATCTGCTGCAGGGCAGTTAACAGATCACCTGGTCGTGCATCGATAATCAGCCCCGTCTGGATCTCCGGTGCAAGCTTCTTCACTTCGATCAGAGCGGCTGGTTCAAATGAGGTGATCACCACATCATTTTGCATATGTCTTTTTCTCACTTCATGTATAACAGCCGCAGGCAGACCCGGGTACATGTCTCCCTGCGTTTTCAGTTCAATGTTAAGACGTACTCTGCCGCACGAGCGATCTAACAATTCACTTAGCGCCGGAATCCGTTCGCCCTTGTAAGACTTGTTTTTCCATGCTCCAGCATCCAAACGTTGCAGATCAGCCCAATCGGTTTCCCGAACCAGACCCTTGCCATTCGTCGTACGATCCACTGTAAAATCATGAATAATCACTGGCACACCATCACGCGACAACTGCACATCCAGCTCCATCCACTGAACTTCAGGCCGTTCCATGGCCATTAGAAACGCAGCCATCGTATTCTCTGGTGCAATAGAAGAAAATCCACGGTGCGCTACACAAAGGTTGTTCATTCGATTCCCTCCTCAAAAAGATTATTAATTAGGCGAAGCGACTCCATTTCCATCATATCGTATGCCTGGCGAAAGCTTTGCCATCTGTTGCAGCAGCAGTTTGTTTGCCTCATCAATCATTGGAATGGCCTGACCAAGCGCCGCTTCATAAGGGATGACTTTCATGCTGCAAGCTGCATCAGGAGTACAACGTGCCTGAAATACCGCTGTTTTCCATGTCTCTTCGGTGGTTGATCTGGAGAAAATAAAATTTCCCGTACTGTATGCAATCCATTTCCCCTTATAATACTCCAACCCTTGCAACACATGAGGATGACCACCTATGACCAGATCTGCGCCAGCATCCACAAACTCATGAGCCAATCGGGTCTGGTCACTGTTCGGAGTACTTACACGTTCCTCGCCCCAGTGTGCAACCACGATCACCAGATCAGCCTTCTTACGGGCCTCCTGAATCGCTTTGACTGCTCCTGTAGAATCATAGGCTTCAGCCACGCCAGCCCGATTGCCATCCGCCTTCCAACTCGTTTCCGGTACAACGCGGGAGAACCCAAGCAATGCAATCTTCATACCTTTGCGTTCCAGATACGCTGGTGCATACGCTTCATCCCTGTTCATGCCAGCCCCGGTGTGAGCAATACCATATTCCTTGAGATAGGTTAACGTATCTACCAAACCCTCAACACCCTGATCCAGAATATGATTGTTAGCCAAATTGACAGCATCAAAACCCGCAGAGGCCATTGCCGCCAATGCTTTGGGCGAAGATTTGTATACATATGTTTTGTCTGCTGCCCCCGTACCTTCCAGGGTTATCGGTGTCTCCAAGTTCCCGATGGTAAGATCATCATCCTTGAATAATCTGCCGAGTTTAGCAAAGGGATAATCATAACCGTTCTTATCCAGCAGTTCAGCAACTTTGCCCGAAAATTGAATATCCCCGACAAAATTAATGGTTACACCCTTCGCTGAATTGGAAGGTTTCGACGTCTCTGATTCGGTATCCACACCTGCATTTCCCTTGGTGCCGGACGGCGTCGAATCTGTAGCAGGTTTTTTCGTTCCGGATTCGGCTTTCCCATTATTGGTATTGCCTGAAGTATCAGGTTTCGCTACGCCGGATGACTCACCTACATCTGCTGTTGTTTCTTTATTCGTTGCTTCGGCGTCTTCTTCCGGAGTCTCATCAGACTCCTCCGAGTCTGGAGAACTTACTTGATCCCCGCCTTTGGCATCGTCTCCAATGGAAGGCTGATCCTGATCAACAATTTGCTGCTTTACCGGCTGGTCTGCCTGTTGCTGACGTGTGTTAATCACATAAAAAATGCCCACCAGACCAATTGTCATGATCAATAAAAGATTAATTGTCCAGATGATTCTATCACGGGTGCGCTTTCTTTTTTTTCTCTCTACACTTCGATCTGATCTTGGGGGATACATAAGCAACTCCTCTTCTTCACAGCCATACATACCATTATATCAGGCATATTCTGGATTTCCATCTTTCCTTGGAACTGCATCTATTGAAAGGGGATTAACTCGCTTAGCTTCCAGATTTTCATATGAAAAAAGCCATCTCTCCAGTAGATAATTCTACGGTGAGACAGCTCTCTTGCTGTACTTAATCTGTTACAAGCGCCTGTGTTGCCAAAATAGACATTTCCTTCGCTTGTTTGATGCAATCCGGCAAGCCTACGCCCTCATAACCTGCACCTGCAATGTACACACCCGGTAACTTGCTACCAAGTTCCTCACGCAGGGAGGCAATATGTTGGAGGTGTCCCACCGGATACTGAGGCATGGATTTTCGAAGCCTTGTAATTTCGGAGAAGATCGGCACCGCTTCGATACCCATCGTCTCTCTCAAATCTTTGAGAACCAGATCCGTCAACGCTTCGTCTGGAAGCTCTACGTTCTGTTCGTCACCCGAGCGACCGACATAACAGCGGAGCAGTACTTTATCGTCCGGGCTGGTATGCAGCCATTTCGTCGATGTCCACGTGCAAGCCGTAATATTGCGACCCTCTTTCCGCGGAACAAGGAAACCCGATCCGTCGAATACATGCTCCACCTCTTTTTTCTCAAAAGCGAGCACTACATTGGCCACAGATACATAATTAATCGCATCCAGTGCCGCTGTGTCCACGTGAGGCTTCAACAGATCTGACGCGACATATGTCGGCACAGTAACCACTACATCATCAGCTTCAAGCATTTCACCATTTTCCAGCTCAACATGGTATCTGGTCTGCGTTCCATCAAGACGTTGCAATGACTTCACCGCGGTGTTCAGACGTTGATCCACATCCTGCAACTCATGGACAAGTGCATGAACAAGGCTCTGCAGTCCCTGACGAAAGTTCAGAAAAGCGCTCCTTTTGGTTCCGGTATGCGTCTCAGCCGGTTTGCGACCTGTCATCATGCCCCGGATCAAGCTGCCGTAATCCCGCTCTACTTCGCCGAACTGCGGGAATGTAGCCTGAAGGCTTAATCTCCGCATATCACCTGCATAGATTCCCGCGAGCAGTGGTTCGGTCAAGTTCTCCAGCACTTCAGCTCCAAGACGGCGTTCAATCATATAACCGAGCGATTCATCCTCTGTTGTACGACGAGGCGGGATGACAAAATCCATCAACGCCCGCAGTTTGCCTGCCGGAGAGACAAGCCCGCTTCTCAGGAACGGTCTTAATTCTGTAGGAATACCGAGAACGAGTCCTGCTGGCATAGGATGAAGCTTGCCACGCTGCATGATATACGTTTTCTTCGACTCCGGATTCTGACTGACCAGCTCATGATCAATCTCCAATTCTTTAGCCAAATCAATCATTGCTGTTTTGCGAGCGAGGAAGGAATCCGGCCCTTTTTCAATCACAAATCCATCCCGGTGCAGTGTCTCAATCATGCCCCCCATGGACGAGCTTTTCTCGACCAGAGTAATCACAGGTTCAACGCCCGCTTCCCGGTAATGCTTGCGGATATAAAATGCCGCGCTGAGGCCGGTGAGGCCACCGCCGACGACAACAACACGGCGTTTCTTATCACCCATTACTCATCCGACCCTTGCTGCCATTGGCTTATAATAACGTCGCTTAACGTCTCCATGTATAGAGGATCACTATTAAGAGAATCAATACGCATCAGGCGCATATCGATTTCTTTGGCAATCGATTTGGCCTCAATATCGAGATCATAGAGTACTTCGAGATGATCCGAGACGAACCCGATTGGTGCCACAAGTACATCCTCTACCTGTTCACGCGAAAGTTCCTGTAACGTATCCAGAATGTCCGGTCCGAGCCAAGGCTCAGCTGTTCGTCCGGCACTTTGCCACGTAAATTGCCAATTGGTTATTCCTACACGTGAGGCAATCACTTCCGAAGTCTCCAGCAGTTGTTGCGGGTACGGATCCCCCATCTCCACAATACGTGCCGGCAGGCTGTGAGCACTGAACAATACCTTCACGTCCCCGCGTTTTGCTCCAGCTTCCTCAAACGCATCCAACTTGGCACTGACACGCGTGGACAGCGCCTGAATTAATTTCGGATGCAGATGATAACTCTCAATAAAGGACATATGGACGCCCAGCTCTTCTGCCTTTTCACGCGCACGTTTGATATAACTGCCCACACTCATTGTGGAGAAATGAGGAGCCAGTACAATACCAATTGCAGTCTGAATTCCATCCTTCGCCATCTGTTCCACGCCGTCCTCAATAAACGGATAGGCATGCTTCAGTCCTTGATAACAACGGAATTCCACATCAGCGCCACGCTCATCGCGGTTTAAAGTCTCCTGAAGAGCCTTGACCTGATTGTCCGTGTTCTCCCGAAGCGGGAATACACCGCCAACAATGGCTTCATATCGATCCGTCAGTTCCTTCAGTTGCTCCGGTTCAGGCGGACGTCCTCTGCGGATATGTGTGTAATACGCTTCAACACTTTCCATATTTTCTGGTGTGCCATACGACATCACCAGTACACCTACAGTATTAGTCATTAGTAATCGTCACCCCTGTCTTTAATGCTTCGGCAGAATACTCATGAATATAAGCCGTTAATTCTCTGAGCTTATCAAGGGAGGCTTCAGGAAATAGTCCGTGCCCCAGATTGAAAATATACCCCGGCTCCTTGATCCCTTCGTCGATAATCAATTTGGCTTGTTCCTTGATCAATTCCATCGGTGCAGTCAGCAAATAAGGGTCCAGATTGCCTTGTACGGCAAATTTGCCGCCAAGTCGTTTACGCCCTTCCGAAATCGATACTCTCCAGTCCAATCCAATTACATTGGCTTGCAGATTATGCAGCGCTGGCAACAATTCGCCCGAGGCGACACCAGGGAAATAAATCTTCGGTACATTCAAATCCGATAATTCGGTAAAGATACGGGTAATCGTAGGCAACACATATGTTCTGAAGTCTTTGGGAGAAAGTGCTCCAACCCAACTGTCAAACAACTGGAAAGCCTTGCCGCCATTCGCAATATGCGCACGGACATATGTAATAACCATATCACCAAGCTTCTGCATCAGTTTGTGCCACACCTCAGGCTCGCTGTACATCATCGTTTTGGTACGGATATAACCTTTCGAAGGTCGGCCTTCGATCAGATAACTCGCAATCGTGAAAGGTGCACCCGCAAACGTAATCAGAGGCACGTCAAGCTCCTTATCCAGAATTCGAATAGTCTCCAGAATATGTGAGAGATCTCCTTCTACGTCGATGGGACGTAGTCGATCCACATCTGCAGCTGAACGAATAGGATTATCGATTACCGGTCCAATATTTTTAACAATGTCAAAATCAATGCCCAATGAGGCAACCGGATTCATAATATCGGAATACAAAATAGCCGCATCTACACCCAGTTTGCGTACCGGCATGAGTGTAACTTCAGCCGCCAGCTCGGGTTGTTTGCAGATTTCTAACAAGGAGTACTTTTCTTTAATCTTGCGATATTCAGGATCGTAACGTCCGGCTTGACGCATGTACCATACCGGGACGCGGTCTACCTGTTGTTTGAAACTTGCCCGAATCAGTCGATCATTATAGCTCATGTAAGAAGCCTCCAATAGTTTTTGGACTCATAATTACCATTATGCCCTTTTTAAACAGCTGTAACAACCACATGCGGATGCGTTCTACGTGACAATACTATGACATTCCTTACACTCATCCCCCATATGCCAATTGTGTTATAATGAAAGAATCGATTTTTTTAGAGAATTACAGAAATATCTTTGAAAGGAAGTGAAAGCACTTTGAAAACGTGGAAAGTAAACCTCATTGTGCTTTGGTTCGGACAATTTTTGGTCAATTCGGGCATGACCATGATTACCCCATTTTTGTCCCTGTATCTCGCGAGAGATCTTGGCGTTGTTGGCGAACATGAAATTGGCATTTGGGCGGGATTTATTTTTGCAGCCAATTTCCTCACCTCATTTTTGTTTCAACCGCTGTGGGGCAAGTTGTCGGACAAGTATGGTCGTAAAGTTATGCTGCTTCGTTCGGGATTCGGGATGGCCATCGTCATTGCCCTTATGGGTCTGGCACAGAACCCCTGGCAGCTTCTCTTATTGCGTTTGCTTAACGGTACAATCTCCGGTTTTAACCCTGCGGCTGTTGCGCTGATCTCGGGTACCACTCCGAAAGACCGCATGGGTTTCGCCATGGGAATCAGTCAGTCCGGGCAAGTTGCCGGTACAATCCTGGGTCCGCTGATTGGCGGCTTGCTGGCTGATGCAGTAGGCTTCCGGCCTATTTTCTACATTACAGGTGGACTGATCTTTGTCGCTTCCATGCTCGCCATGTTCCTGGTGAGAGAGAAATTCGACCGTCAAGAAGCAGCCAAACTGCCGGCACAATCCGTATTGTCCGGTCTGAAGGAATTAAACAAGTCACCTCAACTTCCCGCACTGTTTGCTGTGACGTTCCTGCTGCAGTTTGCGATGATTAGCCCCATGTCACTCTTGCCGCTGTATGTGCAAAAATTGCATGCTTCGGATGTAAATGTGGCCTTCTGGGCAGGACTTGTCGGTGCAGTTACGGGTCTATCCAATATGGCCATGTCTCCTGTTCTCGGGAAGCTGAGTGATCGGATTGGTCCTCACAAGGTACTGACGTTCTCCCTCATAGGAACAGGACTCATGCTTATTCCGCAGGCATTTGTTCAGACCGTGTGGCAGCTCATTCTTGTTCGATTCATGATGGGTGTGTTCATGGGTGGCCTGCTTCCGAGCGTCAATGCCTTGATCCGTTCCTATACAGCTGATAGCATGATTAGCCGTGCATTCAGTTTTAATACGAGTACCCTTGCGTTAGGCAACATGCTTGGAGCGATCATTGGAGGTTTCATGGCAGGATTCATCGGAATCGAAGGTCTGTTCATCGTCTCTGGCGGACTGCTGCTGCTTAATATGGTTTGGGTCAGATTCAAATTGTATAATAAACCTGCTTCTATTCAGAAATCCTGATCCCCATCCATTTCTTAACTAGTCCATCTTACTGTTCCATTGAAAAAGCCGCTTCCAGCGCCTAATTGGCCTGAGAGCGGCTTTTGTCATTCATGTGCCATTCATTATTTATTTATTAATTCGATTGAAGTGTATTGGATAATGCTTCACACCAAACACGAAGGCACTTTGTATCGGTTCCAGGGCTGTTCCTGGCACAAGCTGAATATGCTCCATGTGCTGAAGCAATGTATGAAGAACGACCCTTGCCTCCAAACGAGCGAGTGGTGCACCCAGACAAAAATGAATGCCAAAACCAAATCCCATATGTCTGTTCGGCTTGCGATCAGAGATGAAATCTTCCGGCTGTTCAAATTGGGCACTGTCCCGATTAGCAGCTCCAACCCAGGAAATCACCTGCTCTCCAGCTTGAATCGTCTGACCATTCAACTCTACAGTTTCCTTGGCGACCCGTCCAATCGCGACAATTGGCGGATAATATCGCAGCGTCTCTTCAATCGCAGAAGTAATCCGTTCAGGATGTTCGCGCAACTCCTGCTGTAGCTCAGGTTGTTCTGACAGGATACGAACCGCATTGGTAATCAGGTTGGTGGTTGTTTCATTACCGGCCGCAAGCAAGAGAATACAGAAGCCCACCACCTCATCTGCAGTCAACTTCTGACCCTCAATCTCCGCAGCAAGCAATAACGAGATCAGATCATCCTCTGGCTGCAACCGACGTTCTTCCATAATGCCAGTGAAATAGATATGCAGCTCCTGCATATTTCTCTTCTTCTCCTCCAGTAACTCCTGAAAGGCCTGTTCACTATCATCACGTGCACCTTTTACCAATACATCAGACCAATCTTTGAACTTTTGACGATCCGCCGCAGGGACCCCGATTAATTCTGCAATCACAATGACGGGTAATGGTGTTGCAAGGTCATCAATAAGTTCCATGTGTCCTTCTGACAGGTGTGGAGCAATTAATTCATCTGTGATTTCCTGAATACGTGGAGCCAACGCTTCAATTGCCTTGGGTGTAAACGCCTGATTCACCAGATCACGCAGCTGTTTGTGTTTGGGTGGGTCTGTCGTCAACATGCTCGTATTGGCACGATCACGTGCAGAAGAGAACAGTTTCGGGTTTTTCAATACGTATTTCACATCTTCATAACCGAAAACATCCCAACATTCTCGATGCTCATCATATCGGACTGGAGTATTATCACGAAGTTCTGCATACACCTCGAAGGGAGATAACCTCTCTTCCAAAGTCTCCAGTTCTCGAATCGGAATGTAATTCGCATACTTTCTCGGTGCCTGTTTCATCGTTTCTCCTCCAATCAATATTATATATTTATTTACATATGTTGATCATCCCTATTATAACCATAACTCTCTAACGAAACCAATATTTAGACCTTAATTGAGCCCCATTACCTAATATGTGCTGCTATCACCCTCTCCTTCTGTTACCCACTTCCGATATACGTCCCGATTCGACATTCTTTTATCGAGATACTCCGTTTTATCAGGACAAAAGACTCATTATGTTATGTTAATTTACATTAAAAAAGGATTTATCTTATTCAAAACTGCTAAATCTAGCTATTTACTCTCTCAACAAAATGAATAATCTTTCATAATCCCTTATAAACAATCATTTTACTCTCATTATCTATGAATGTAACCGATTACTCTATCATTATCTCAATTTGTCATATTAACTGACATTAAATACAATCAATTTGAAATGGTATACATATTCTTCTTAATAAACTTAACATCACACTTACTTGAAGGAGAGTGCTATTCATGAGTAAAACATCCAATCTTCGTCCCTGGGCCGTATGGAGTACCGCAGCTTTAACAGCATTAACCATCTCGTTGTCACCCATTGGTGCCTACGCTGCACACGCAGCTACGGTAGAGGTGAAAGGCACAACAGGTGCTGTTCAAACAGCAACCACGACGCCGGCTCGCAATACATCCATCCCTGCAATACCGGACTCTTCCAAACAATCTGCACTTCCTAATGTATTGGTTATCGGAACGGGCGGAACAATTGCCGGACAATCCGAAGATGCCACCAGCTTCCAGAATTACAAGGCAGGTACACTTCCCATTGGAGAGATGGTAGACTCCTTACCGGATAAACAGAAGATTGCTGATGTTAGCACACTCCAATTTGGAAACTCAGGTTCGGGTTCCTATAGCATGGCCGACCTCTATGACTTGTCGCAGACGGTAGATAAAGCTCTTGCAATGTATGACAGTGTTGTCGTTACTACAGGTACAGACACAATGGAGGAAATCGCCTATTTCCTTGATATGACGGTTCAGAGTGACAAACCGGTCGTGATCACAGGCTCCATGCGTCCATGGACTGTCATCGGTTCTGACGCTCAAGCCAATTTGTACAACGCAATCAAGCTTGCAGGCAGTGGTCGTACCACTTCATTCGGGACTGTACTCATGTTGAATGACACGATCCAGCTTGCTCGTGGTGTAACCAAGACCAATGATTATCGGACAGATACGTTTGAAACCCCAATGCTCGGCGCTGTAGGATATATTGATGAAGAAAACATTCGGATCTACCGCGCTCCTGCACGTGCCTTGAAACCTGAAGGCACAGCGAAGCCCGTATTTGATCTAAGTAAAATCACAAAGGCAGATCTGGCCAAAGTTGAAATTGCGATCTCGTATCAAGAAGCTGGAGGCGGGGCGATCGAAGGTTTCGTGAATAGCGGCGCCAAAGGAATCGTGACTTCCGGTACCGGAGCTGGCGGCATCTCCAGAGCGATGGGACAAGCGCGTACCAAAGCCATCGAAGAAGGTGTCATTTTCGTGACTACCACTCGGACGGGTTCAGGAAGTGTGTACGGCGGTGGCAAAGGTATCATTGCAGGCGATAATCTGAGTCCACAACAAGCTCGTGTATTATTGATGCTGGGCTTGTCCTTCAGTGATGATTTTGACACCATCAAAAAATGGTTCGAAACGTACGGAACACCTGAAGTATAAGAAAGAATTACTACAACAATATCTGTAAATACAAAGAAAGAGACGATACTCCCTGTGATTCAAGGTGTGTCGTCTCTTCTTTGTATATGCTCAAAAAAATCAAGAAAACCAGGATTGCAATGAGCAGAATATACACGGCCAATATTAAAAACGGCTAAAAAACTCCGATCACGATCCCCCTCACAACATAAAAGCGCGAGATCGTGTTCCATCGGAGTTTTATCTTTAGGAAATATCCACTTTTACTTCACCCAGGCAAGTACCAGCCCATCGTAATCCGGTAACATCGTCGTCACCAGGCGCGGATCACTTGCCATCTGTTCATTGAAGCGACGAACAGCAAGCACTGCTGGACCCTGCTTGTCCGGATTCAGCGTACGACCACGCAGGAAACAATTATCGCCTACAATAACAGCACCTGGCCGGGCCAGCTTAATGGCATAATCAAGATATACCGGATAATTCTCCTTATCTGCGTCAATAAAGAAGAAATCGAATGTGCGACCCTCCTGTTCCAATTGCTCCAGGCTGCCTGCCGCCGGTCCAATGCGGTACTCCACCTTTTCGCCAAAGCCGCCTTCTTCCAGATGTCCACGCGCCATTGCCGCATATTCTTCTTTCAGTTCCAGCGAAGTCAGGGTTCCATTCTCACGCAATCCGCGTGCAATGCAGATCCCACTGTAACCGCCCAGCACGCCGATTTCGAGCGCAGCTTCTGCTTTGGATGTCTTGGCTAGAAACGTGAGCAATCGTCCATATGCAGCAGCCACCGAAACTTCAGGCATACCGTTCGAACGGATAGCTTCTTTCACTTTCAGCAAAAGGTCATCTTCTTGAAATAATTGATTTACATATTCATCAGGGGTCAGATTCACCACTAAAATCCTCCTTGGACACTTGGACTGCTTTCCATATGGATGCCAATGTTCTATAATAAATGTTTGTTATCAACACAGGCGGTTGACTGGTGCATCACTTCGAAAGAGGAATGCATACGTTCACCGCATTTCTCATTGTAAGTTTTTTCACGGAAAGCGGCAAGGCCGCACCGTTACTATACAGCAGAGAGAAGGATATCCTTCTCCAGCTTGAAATGGAGTTGAAATGAATCACATGGCTCAATTGCAATTGATTGCAACCTCGGCGATGGGACTCGAGGCTGTTGTCGCCCGGGAACTGAAGCAACTGGGGTATGAAGATGTTACGATCGACAACGGCCGGGTTTTCTTCACAGGAGATTATATTGATATTTGCCGTTGTAATCTGTGGCTGAGAAGTTCGGACCGCGTATTGGTGAAAATGGGTGAATTCCCTGCCACGACATTTGACGAATTGTTTGAAGGCACCAAAGCACTTCCTTGGGAAGAGTGGATTCCAGCCGACGGCGAATTCCCTGTAGAAGGTCGCTCTCAAAAATCCCAACTTAGCAGTGTACCTGCATCACAAGGGATCGTGAAGAAAGCAATCGTAGAGAAACTGAAGTTAACCTATGATACAGAGTGGTTCCCCGAAGATGGGTCTCGTTATGTGATTGAAGTTATTTTACTGAATGATCGCGCCTTACTTACATTAGATACGACCGGACCAGGCTTGCACAAACGGGGTTATCGTAAACTCGTCACCGAAGCGCCACTCAAAGAAACACTTGCAGCAGCTCTGATTCAGCTCAGTCGCTGGAATGTATCCCGTCCCTTCTATGATCCATGCTGCGGATCAGGCACAATGCTGATCGAAGCCGCCATGATTGGCTGGAACATTGCACCAGGACTCCGTCGGACCTTCAACTCTGAGGACTGGGCTGTCATTCCTGAAGAATTGTGGGAACAGGCGCGCGAAGAAGCATTCGATGCTGTGCGAGACGATGTCCCGTTACAGATTTCAGGTAGTGACATCGATCCGGAAGCGATTGAAGTAGCTCAGGCTGCTATCAAAAGCGCAGGTTTCGCCAAAGACATTGAAGTCAGTGTTCTGCCCGCTCATCGCGCAAGACCACAAGGCGAATATGGTGTTATCATCACCAACCCTCCTTATGGTGAACGTTTAAGTGAAGAAAAAGAAGTTCAGAAGTTACTCCGCTCTTTAGGGCGCAGTTATCTCGACATGCCAACATGGTCCTTCTTTGCAATTACGTCAACCAAAGCCTTTGAAGAATATTTCGGTCATAAGGCAGACAAGCGTCGCAAATTGTTCAACGGACGCATTGAAACCCAGTACTATCAGTATTTGGGCCCACTACCTCCAAGAAATAAAACACCACAATCTTCATAATTGTTCCAACTATAAAGTGCTCTAGCCACATGGCCGGGGCGCTTTTTTTGTGCGCTTTTCTGTTCATATGAATTTTCCTTCATCCACCTTTAATCGACCACGAATGGATTCTACCAGAGGCGTAGTTGAAAACCCATGAGGTCACGCTATAATGAATGGAGCCCTATTTTACATTCCGATTACAAAACAACAAAAACAAAGGGGACATAGATTATGGTTGTCACTCGGCCTACTCGCAGCTCCATGCCACGCGGGCTTCTGAATCATCCACTAACGTTATATCTTATTTTTCTTGTGTTCATGCTGCTCAAACTCATGTGGCTTCATCACAATCTGCACGCCTATAACATTACGATGGGACTTCTGGATAAAGTTATTGCCATTGGATCATTACTCCTCCTGTCCTTCTGGACCTGGTGGCTGCCTCGCAGAGGCATGATCGTATCTCTGGTCGTGCTTAACCTGCTGCTTACCGCACTAATCTACGCCGATATGGTGTATTATCGCTATTTCCAGGATTTCTTGACCATCCCGGTATTGTTGCAAGCCAGACAGGTTGACGCATTGGGGGACAGCATCGCTACATTGATCTCCCCAAGTGATTTCTGGTTTTTTGCCGATTGGCTTGTCGTCATGCCTTTCGCAGCGATTGTTCTGTTCAGCAGACATTACCGTTCAAAGCACTCCAGTGCATCGGTTCAAGGTTATGGAAGTTATTCGTTCAACGATCGCAAGGGGCAGATGCGCCGCCGACTCACTGCTGGCAGCATTGCCCTTGTGCTAGGGCTGGGACTTGCCGTTGGTCCGATTTATTTTTACAGCAAAACATGGGCCAAGGGCCTGTTCGATAACAACTGGTGGAATGTATCCATGTACAATGTGACCGGTCTTCTCGCTTTTCACGGTTATGATCTGTACAACTATGCCAAAGACCACATCGGTTCCGGGCCAGAGGCTGAACCCGCTGATGTTGAACAGGCAAAGGCGTTCTTCGCTGAAAGGCAGCAAAACGCTCCGCAAAATGATGCTTTGTTCGGCAAATATAAAGACAGCAACGTCATCATTGTACAGGGTGAGGCTTTTATGAACTTCATGATTGGCCAGAGCATTGGCGGACAGGAGATCACGCCCCATTTTAATGAACTGATGAAAGAAAGTCAGTATTACAGTCACTTTTACCACCAGACCGGTCAGGGCAGAACATCAGATGCCGATTTTGGGGCAAATATTTCCCTACATCCACTTCCGGTCGGTTCAGCCTTTGTACGATATGCAGACCATACGTATGATTCCCTCCCTTCTATTCTGAAGGATAACGGGTATAGTACCAACGTATTTCACGCTTATGAGAGCGGCTTCTGGAATCGGTATACGATGTATCAGAACATGAAGTATGACAAGTTCTATAGTAAAAATGATTTTGCACAGGATGACCCTCTTGGCTGGTCCCTGTCTGATGAATCCTTTTTCCGTCAATCCGTTGAGAAAATGAGCAGTGAGGTTACCGAACCGTTCTATTCGTTCCTCATTACACTCAGCAGTCACCATCCGTATGCATTGCCGAAAGAGAAACAACAACTGGATGTAGGCGAGTTTCAGGGAACCATGTTTGGTGATTATCTGCAATCCGTACATTACGTGGATTCGGCACTGGGCAAGATGGTGGAGGATCTGAAAAGTCGAGGACTATGGGAAAATACCATTTTTATGTTTTACGGGGACCATGACAACTCAATCAAAGAACAATCGCAATACGAGCAGTTTCTCGGACGCTCGTTGAACGACCTGGATATGGCACAGATCATGAACGAGGTTCCCCTGTTGGTGCATTTACCGGATGGGGCAGCCGTTGGAACCATCGACGAACCTTCGGGACAACTGGACATCACGCCATCCGTGCTGCATCTGCTCGGCGTGCCTGACCAGTCCTATTATCATATGGGTAACGACGTATATGACGGGTCTGCACGCACGGTTGTGCTGCGTAATGGCGCATTCACGGATGGTTCTGTATTCTATATTCCATCGGATGATTATATCTACGAGAACGGCGCTTGTTATGACCTGTCCACACGTGACAAAACAGATATCAACGCTTGCCGTCCCGCTCATGATGAAGCAGTCAAGCGATTGCATGTCTCTGATACCGTAATTACCTATGATTTGATTCAGCGCTTTCGAGAGGAAGACAACTCAGCAGTAACATCGCAATAAGCCTTATCGTAATGACAAGCTAAGCTAAACAAATACACAAAATCAAGTGAATTGGATTGCAAAAAGGGGAATTCTAATTACATGACATCACATACTGAACCACTCCATATTGAACAGCAATTATTCGATGCAGCCGCCAACTTTGTGAAGCAACGTTATCCTCAGGGATGGGGCGGTGCGGGCGCTGTCTATACCGAAGCAGGTTCCCTGCTAATTAGTGTAGCTCCAGAGGTCATCAACGATGCCACGCATCTGTGTATGGAAACAGGAGCTTATCTGGAGGCCCACAAATTGAACGAACGCGTCACCCACTCCCTCTGTATCGCTCGTAATGACGAGCATTCAGAATTCAAGGTCCTCACACCTTGCGGCGTCTGTCAGGAACGATTGTTTTATTGGGGTGAAGAAGTTAAAGCTGCTGTATACGACCCTGAAGGTCAACTGATCTTCAAAAGACTGGATGAGATCCAGCCTTATCATTGGACCAAGGCATTTCGGGATAAATCGTAATCTTCTTGCGAATTATAGAAAGTGGCTTTATAATTGTAACTATATTAGTTTCAACTAAAAGGATAATGGAGGTTTTAACATAATGAATATTGAGATATGGTCAGATTTTCTGTGCCCATTCTGTTATATCGGCAAACGCCGCCTGGAGAATGTATTGCAACAGTTTCCACATCGTGATGAAGTGAAGCTGCAATTCAAAAGCTTCGAGCTTGATCCAAATGCTGAATTGAACCCCGGCAAAACCAATACGGAATATCTTGCTTCCAAATATAATATGAGCGTGGAACAGGCCAAAGGCATGAATGCTCAAATGAATGCCAATGCTCGCACAGCAGGACTGGAATACAATATTGATGCCATGATCCCTACGAACTCCTTCTCCGCACACCGATTGACACACTGGGCGGATACACAAGGCAAAGCGCTTGAACTGAGTGAGCGCATATTCCAAGCTGTGTTTATTGAAGGTAAACACTCTGGCGACCCTGAAGTGTTGGCTCAGTTGGCAGAGGAAGTTGGCTTGGATCGAGATGCAGCTACGGCAGTGCTGTCCGGTGATCAATTCACCGACAATGTCCGCGCTGACCAAGCGGAAGGCGAGCAACTGGGCATCCGAGGCGTACCGTTCTTCGTATTTGACCGCAAGTTCGCCGTGTCAGGCGCTCAGCCGGATGAGGTGTTCCTGGACGCCATTCAGAAAGCATGGGACGAACGTTCCCCGTTCACCATGGTTGAGTCCAACACAACCGAAGCCGACGGCAGTGGTGTCTGCACAGATGACGGCTGCGCAGTGCCGAAAAAAAATTAATTCACACACAGCAGCAGGGTCAAGGAACACTCCCCGATCCTGCTGCTTTTGTATATTTCTTACTATATACCTATCCACTAAAGATGGATTTATAATTTTCACGATAACGAAGTGGGCAGAACAAAGCTGGAGAAGCGGAGCGCTCGCATTTATCACCGGATTTCTCCCATGATAAAGGGACTTTCAAAAAAATCCGGGGATAACGGCGATCGAAAGATTGTTCTGCACACGTAGTGTCTTAGCGTGACCGATTATGCTTACATCTTAAACTCACGAAGAACGATCCCGTAACCGGAACAACCGCCAGTAGTTCATCAAACAATCATATTCAATTAGCGACTACCCACTCAATCCCAAAACAGTTGATCCGGATGTGGACCCGTCCGCTTATCCGAGTCCAGCGCATCAATCTGTTTCAACTCATCGGGTGTCAATTCAAAGTCAAAGATGTCCGCATTCTCACGAATACGTTCCGGGGTAACCGACTTCGGAATCGTTACAATCTGATTCTGAATGTCCCAGCGCAGAATGATCTGTGCTGGCGTTTTCCCATATTTCTGGGCCAGTGCTTTGAGGGTGGACTCTTGATTCAGCTTGCCTTTCATGATCGGGCTCCATGCCTCCAGTTGAATCCCCTGCGCCCCGCAGAAATCCTGCAATTCCTGTTGAATCAGACCCGGATGCAACTCCACCTGATTCACTGCTGGCACCGTGCCGCCTTCATCTATGATATCTTGCAAATGATGTACTTGGAAATTACTCACACCAATCGCACGAATGCTTCCTTCGCTATATAGACGTTCGAATGCTCTCCATGTCTCCTTATACTGGTCTCTGCCAGGCCAGTGAATTAAGTAAAGATCAATCACATTCAGTCCAAGTGCCTTCTGACTGGCTTCAAATGCCCTCAACGTCGAATCAAATCCCTGATCCTCGTTCCAGAGCTTGGTTGTCACAAACAGTTCGTTACGGGCAACACCACTGCTTGCAATAGCTTGTCCCACTTCTTCTTCATTACCATAGATAGACGCGGTATCAATGCTCCGATATCCAACTTCCAAAGCGGTCTCAACCGCCTGTTGTACTTCCTTACCTTTTGCTTTATATGTTCCAAATCCTAGCCATGGCATCGTTACTCCGTTGTTCAGAATCGTACAATCCGTAATATGTTTTGTCATTCTGTACCTCCCGTATGGAATTTTGCCTGCTCTCGTTCTATTAACCTTCTCACAGAATTTTAAGCGACCATTCGACATACTGTCGGAGTAAACTCATGAATCGAGAGTCGTTGCAAAAGATATAAAAAACCCGCAAAGCATTGCTGCCCTGCGGGTTCTGATGTGACAGGAACGTTATAAATTCCCTTGACCGTGCTGACTCTGGATTGAATTCAATCTTCTCTTCTCCTCGATGAACATCTCTTCTGCTAACTCAACGCCTTGTCCTCCGAGCGAAAGCTCTGCTTGACGCATTGCCTGCTCCGTATGTGCCAGACGGCGTTCCGCCTGTACTATGGTTTGTGCTGTCGGGTGTGACAGGGCCTGAGATACAGCATAATGAAGCTTGTTCACCGCATTTTGCGCCTGAGATACGGTGGTATCGGCTTGCAAACTGGAATCATAACGCTTCGGCATGAGTATTCCTCCTTGGGATTATCATGTTCCTGTTACCCCTTTAGGATGGATAGCACAAGCCTTCCTTATTCTTCTTTTATGATTTTATCGTAACTTTAATTGCTTTCACTACGTTTATTAGGTAAACATGCTGAGTCGGGAGGAATTCATTTGAAGAAAATAGTACTGACACTCTGTATGTTGCCCCTGCTCATCTGGGTACAAGGCTGTGCTCCAGCAACATACGAGATAGAAGGATATACAGAATCATCCATTAACCCCGATATCCCGGTTCCAAGCAATGCGAAGCTTATTGAAGGCAAAGCTTATTCCGATCATCCCACCCTTAAAGAGGGCGTTAAATATGAACTAAAGCATATTGGGGGTGAGCAAGGACTATACCCGCCAATGGATTATTTTCAGAAGTTAGCAGATACAGGCTGGGTGGAATTAGAGGAAGAACGACTGGGGCATGTACATTTTTTGAAAAAAGATGATACCGTCATCGCCATTGAAATTAGAGAAGATTCCTTCGAAATCACTGAAACGAACAAGGGCGCTATAGAGTAACTTATCCTTTCACTACTACCCAAACGCAAAAAAAGGAGAGGCTCGTAGCCCCTCCTTTCTGATGTGTGAACTTTTCATTCACTCACCTTGTTATATCACATCCTATTACTTGACGAACTTTGCAACTTTGACGAGCACTTCTTCTTCAGTCGGCGCACTGATATACCGACCGTTGATAAAAACAAATGCACGTTTCGCGCAAGGACCGCAATAGGATTTGCACCCAATCTTGATCTCCGTGTCTGGAGCCATTTTTTGCAGCTTGGGCACAATGGATTTCAATCGAACATGATTACACTTTTCGCATACGCGGATATCGTTAGCCATGAGTTCCCCTTCTTCGCGCCCTTAGTGGTCGCCGTGATTGCCTTGGGACGGATTCGTAATAACGAATCCCTCTTCAGGGAAGTAGAGATAGTCGATTTTAACACCGTTCAACAGAGGCTGGTCATTCGCAAGAATAACATCAATCTCTTTATCGGTAGATACAACTGTATCATTTTCTTTTGGTGTGTCGAGATCAAGCCCGTAGTGAGCATGGTCACCATGTGCATGTGTGATGACAACGCGCAGTTTTTTTCCTTCGTTCTCCGGCTTGTCCAATTCAAGCTTCAATACTTTAGCAGCATTACGCGTAATTTTGCAGTTCATTCTCTTCATCTCCTATATTGTAATTGCAGGTTTCAACAATTTCAGCATTCTTAAACTACAGCATCTATTGTAAAGAAAGTTACCGCTCTTCGCAATAACATTGATGCGAATTCAATGTTAAAATGATTCATGAGCTGCATATTAAGAAGGTGCACCCTCCTGAAGCACAGGATATTTACGTTCTGCCCGGCTCACAAACCAATTCATCAGAATCAAAGTAACCCCGATATCATCGATGGGCATAAACGGCATTACGTCAGGAAGCACCCAGTACAACAGGGCCGGAATAATAAATAACAGCTTTTCTCCCAAAGGAATCTGCGGAGCCCGGAGCAGCCGGGGGAGCCTTTTGAAAACTTGTGTCCATCGTTTGAATGACAGCAGTCTTCTCCACTTCATGCGAATCCCTCCGTATAATAATATATATCGCCAAACGGCACATCCATCATTACCCGTTCGAAAACCATCCAGAACGTATGTCATAATAAGCCACAATAAAAAAAATAATAAAAACGGAACGTCGCTCATAGCGTCCGTTCCTGTTATACGAATGATCTACCGTTAAGTTTCACACCATCATCATTCAGGGTCTTGCCTCACTGTCCGTTAGCTAACAGTTCAGCCAGCAACATTCCCACTTCGATACAGATATCATCAAACTGTTCAACGGGAAGCGGATTAACACCCAACCCAACTTCCACCGTGAAGCCCGGCTTACCAAAAGCTTGGATAAACCAGTCTTTGTATCCCGCATCACTGCCACCGAGCTTCACCGCTTTGTAACCCGAAGCTTTGGCGAGTCTACGCGACAGCGGAGCACTCTCTCTGGGTTCCAGATCACGGTAGTTCCAATAGATTTCCTGTCCCTGACTATGCAGGGATACAACCGCCTCGAATGTGTGTTGCTTCGTCCACTGCGCAAGCGCCTGTGCCTCCGGTTCGGTTAATGGAGCTGTCCCTGCATAATCCCTGGGACCAGGTGAGATCACACCTCTTCTCGCTACCTCATCATCCCAATGGGCGGGAAATTGATCATTCAGATCCACACCTCTGATGTTGGCCTTCCAATGGGTGAAATTTGATCTGCCGGCATTCCAGGCTAACAACTGCTGTGCATGTGGGTGGTGATTGACTACACCTTCCTGAACCAATTCGACCCCGTCCGGATTAACCATCGGCACTGCCCAGAGTGTCGTCTCTTGCATCCAGCGTTCCGTCTGGTATTGATGCCATGTCCCATGTGCACTATATGCCTCGGCATACTCTTCGATAAACTTCATCAGAACTGCTGATGTCAGCCACTCATTAGCATGAACAGAAGCGTTAACATGGATATGTCTCGGCCCTTGCCCGATACGCAAATAAGACAGCGACTTCCCCATGACACTTGTTCCAATGGACCCCGTTTCGATAAACGGGTATTGATGCTCCAGCTTGTTTATATCCTTGATTAATTCTCGATAACCATACTCTCCCTGAATCTTTACAATAGTTTTTCCATTCGAAACCGGAATATGAATACAGCGACCAACCCAGTCGGTAATATTGGTGATTTCGGGATTGGCCTGTCGCAACGCTTCTTCCTCCAGACCAAATCTCCCTGCAATCTCCCCTACACGTTCTCCAGGCGGTACAGCATATCTGCGACCTGTCCCGGGCACAATACGCAGCATCTGACCTGCCAGCAAGTAAGGCTGGGCGGCTGCTTCCGGGTTCAGTGCGGCAAGTAACTCCCTGGTCATATGGTGTGCTGACGCAATTCGCGACAGTGTATCTCCCCGCTGAACGATAATCCATTGCAGTTCCATGTTGCTCTCCTTTCCACAGGAAAAGACAGGTCTCCTGTCCGGTTCTCACCAACTTCGTCTATGTAACATATGTATGCAGGTCGGGTTGTCCGTCATGTGACATGAATCATGTTCATCACCTGTTGATGCATAATCATGACAAAAAATCCCGAAACTTCACAGTTCCGGGATCATTCATTATTAAATACATTAATTTAAAGTCTGATTCATGCATATTTTGAGTATAACTAGGATAATTGCGTAACCTGCCAGACAACAGGAGTCTTGGAGATCTGCTCTCCCAACCAGCGACGGGTGATATTCTGGAACATGCGAGGGTCGCCAGTGCAGAAAAACTGATGCACCGGAGTCTCATCCCCACTGGCCAACTTTCGTTTATCATATAAAATCGTACTGATTTCACGTGCCGTTTCATCTGCCGAACTGATTAACTTCACTTCCTGTCCCATAACTTCCTGAATGGTGTCCATGAGAAAGGGATAATGCGTACAACCCAGAATAAGACAATCTATTGGCTGCTGTTTGATCTCGCCTAATGATTGCTCCACCGTATGTGTCGTGTGCTCGGAACGAAATTCACCTTGTTCCACCAACGGCACCAGCGCCGGACAAGCCTGACTGATCACATCAATATAGGGGGACAACTGTTTAAGTGCCGATGTATAAGCCCCACTACCTATGGTACCCGTGGTACCAATCACACCAATACGTCCTGTACGTGTCGCTGTGATTGCTGCCCGCGCACCCGGATGTATAACACCAATGACGGGCATATTCACCTTGGAACGGATATACTCCAACGCGGCCGCTGTTGCTGTGTTACAGGCGATAACGATAACCTTCGGATCGAACTGGATCAAGAAATCAACGATTTGTTCCGTAAATTGTTTTACTTGTTCGGACGAACGGGGTCCGTACGGTGTCCGGGCAGTATCCCCAAAATAAATGATCTTTTCCCGCGGGAGCTGACGCATCACTTCCTTGGCGACGGTCAATCCCCCCACACCGGAGTCTAATATAGCGATTGCTTGCTGCACGAACACACCGCTTCCTTCTTCATTGAATTGGTTCTCATTACATTTGTTTTCCAGAGCTTTCTTCCTACCGTATGAACATTCCGGCAAAAAGGTACCTACATCTTACCCGATTTCATCGCGGCGTTCAAATTAAATCCGCGCCACGTCTTCTATGTGTGGACACGCAACAAAGCAGGCTCTCCTCTAAATAGAGGAAAGCCTGCTTATCTCAAGCTTGCTTAGTTGTCGTCCTTGGACTCATCCGCAGGAAGCTTCGCTACGATGTCATTGCCGGATTCATCAACTGTTTTATCGATATCGGCGGTATCTACAATGGCTGCCGATATACGAATTTCTTTTCCTTCGCCGCAATTGCGCCAGGATTGAATATCCTGAATCACGACATCTGCGGTCTCTTTAACCTTGGATACGATCTGTGAGCTTTGTTCCCCCACGATTCCAGCCAGTTCCTGACCTTTCTCCGATACCTGACGAGCACCTTCTGTAATATCCTGACGAAGTTCACGACCCGATTTCGGCGCCAGCAATAACGCTGTTACAGAACCTACCACGGAGCCAATAAGAGCTCCCCACAACAAACTTTTGTTAGAATCCTTCACGTCACATCTCTCCCTTTACTATGGTTTAAGTACCGGATCAGAAGCAACGATCTGTCGCTCAGCCATCCGGGCGAATGCCTACTCTGTTGATGCATTATAAGCAGCACAGGCTTGACTTGACACTCCAGATGTTAAAAATAATCTGAACGCCCTTTTTGAATGGCTGCAGAATGTCTTGGATTTAAACTCAACTCTGACGAGCCGGCTCGAGATCAGCCGCCGCATGCTCATCACCCGGGTCCAAATCAATGACATATCGTCCTGGTGCAATTAATGCCGCCTGATGTTCACAACGCCAGCGACGTCCACCTGAAGAACCCAGCGTCTGTCCATCTTGCAGGACATCTCCCTGATCAAATATGTAATACGCTGCACCCAGTAAGGTCTGTGCCACCGTATCTGGATCAAGACCAACGAAGTGACACTGTACATCAGGTACACCCAGCGCAGACAATCCTACGGTATCCATGACCAACCCGCGCTGTTCCTCCGTACCTCCAGCCTGATACATCCGAACGTTCATAGCTGCATACAGATGTTCCTCACGTTCCTGAGCTTGCGTATAAGCTTCCGGTTCAACCAGCTTATCACTGCCATACCAATACAGCGCATCACAGGTCAAACTCTCCATAATTGCCAGTACAGTTTTCTGGAACAGCTCCAAACGCTGTTTACGAGGCATGGCAGCCGTGAACATATCATGTATCCGGATGGAATAACGCGAAGCTTTGACAACTTGTCCCACTTCCGGCCAATGCCATGCTTGTTGCACAGCTCCGCCAAAACGTGCACGATCTGCGATTTCATTCACTGGAAGCATGCAGGTCTGAGCAGGGATAGCCCCTTCCTGAAAAGATACCTTATGGTCCAGATGGTAGAAGACTAACATCTCATGCTCTTGCTCTCCAGTTCCTTGTTTAACATCCAGTCGAACTTGTCCTGTATGACGAATCATCGCTTCCTGCAAACGCAGGCGGTCTACCTCCGGACGTTCCCGGAACAGGAGTTCAACCATATACACCGGATGGAATCCGGAAGGCGTTTCATTCGGTTCTTTACTTTCAGTATTTACTTCATTGAATTCTTTTGATTCATTTGTCATGCGATTTCCCTCATTCCTTGCGCTGTCCCTCGGCTTGTGCCGCATTGAAAGGACCAAGTTCTGTTTCCACGTATGCGCTAACCTGTGTAGTAAAATGTTCAAGTATGTTCGGCAACTCTATGCTAAGCGGATGGAGCTCAGATCGCTCCCAACTGTAATAATCCTGCACCAGTGGTTTACGTAACGTCACAAGCTGACGCAAGATCTCATAGGTCGAATTGTCAAAAACCTTTTCTTCATAATTAATCTGAATAATATCATCATAGCTGCTCGCATCTCTCATGATGAAGCCATCAATCAGATAACTTCCCACATCGGTAACAATCTCAATCGCCAGATGAAGACACCGCTCCTGAACCATCCCCAGCATGAGACTGCCATCCCAAGCCTGCGCTGCGCGGCGAAGCCCTTCAGCTACTTCCGGTACAGCAGCAAGCCGGCGGGCAATCTGTTCTCTGTTCACATAATACATTCGTTCACTTCCCGTTCAGTGAGTTATCGGTTCCGTTTCCCTCTTCGCTTAAGCCAGAATATCATCACAGGACAAGCGATTAGAAACACAACAAAAATATATAGAAATTCCATAACGTCTCTTAAATCGCTCATGCAGAGTCCCCTTTATCTCAACGTAGTTTGAATACCAGATCAGATCTCGTAGTCCACTGCAATCGACTGTTCTCTGACTTCATTCATGTACTTGATAACTTCCTGATGAAGCGGATGTACCTGATACGCCTGAAGATCCTCCAGTGACGCAAACTCCGCCGTGAGTGAAATGTCGAACGATCTCTCCGAGCGAAGCACATCAATCCCGATTTCAAGTGAAACCAGAACATCAATCTTACCCTCCAGATTACGGAGTACCTGGGCAGCAGCTTCAATACTTTCTGTTGAGCGATCTTTCATTTTGAACAGGACAATATGTTTAATCATCTGAGCAAGCACCTCGTTTAATATAATAATAGTAGAAATGAATGAATTTTCATGTATCCAAAATATATCATAACGTTCTCTATTACGAAAGGATACTTGGAAACGTTCTCTTGAAAAGAAAAACTAACCCGAACCATCTCTTTTCGGTTCGGATTCTTCTCGGGAACCATCTTCCACCTGTTTCGCGGATTCATCCTGCGAAGTTTGTCCTGTTTCAGCCTGCTGTTGGAGACTATCCTCGCTTTGTGGAATTGACCATTCCCGATCCGGCAAATACTCCTGATCTTCCTGTTTCTTCAACACTGCTATAGCCTGTCTGAGCTTTCCGGGCAATGGAAGGCCGATTCTCGCATAGTTTTCAGTTATCGAGATCAGTTCATTGACGAGGTAGAAATAAATAGCTCCTCCCTTGATAATATCGGTTCCCATGATCAGGTCAATTCGGTGAGCAAGCAAGACAACGGTCAGCATGAGCCCTTTGCGAGCAAGCCCCCAGAAGCCAATGTTGCTATTCAACCCCGTACCACTTCTCACCGCAGCTGCCAAACCTGTGACATAATCCACAGCCATCGCGACCGCGAGCAGGCTCAGCAATTGATCCCATCCACCAAAAGCAAACGTAACTATCGCTCCCGAGATGGCAGCAAAGGTATTCACAGACAGATTCACGTTCCTCACCTCTCCCTTTACTTGAGTACCCTACAATATATGTAAAAGTAAGAGATTTGACAGGTCACATGTCATGCTGAACTTGCGGATTTATCTTTCAGATTTGTGCACACCTTCTACCGGATGCGTTGAAGCACATCCAATAATTTTTGGGGAATTCAGGGAAATAAACCGCATCATATCAACAAAAAATAGATAAAAGTTCTTCAGACCTAATAATAAGTAATTAGAACTATATTATCTTTAATCCTGCTCATTTTGTCCCTTCATTTTTAGTGAAACATTGTAATCTAGGAATATACTAGGATGTGAATTGCGTATGGTCTAGTTCGTAGTTCCCTCTTTATCAGGAATTGACGCATTGACGCATTTGAAACAGGTAAACCCGGCACTTGAAAGTACCCCGTTGTTTATTGTAGTATTTGGTTAAAAAAAATCGGAGGAAATATGCCTAATCAACCAGAACAACATTCCATCCAGGCGTGGTCTCTGATCAACCGTAAATACTTGGGAAAAGGCGTCCGTGTTAAACGATTCCGAAAACCGACACGCTGTCAAATCCGTAATCGTGTTCTTCTTGCCGTACTGATGGCCAATGATATCAAATTGTCCCAGCTCGCAGAAGACCTTTCCATCTCTTCACGCAGTGTCAGTGCGTGGGTATATGAAGGACGGATACCCGGCAGTACCAATTTGGACAAGACCTGCCAATTGCTCGGCTATCCCCGCCACATTCTTTTTAATGAGGAAGTTGTGCGTAATAGCCCTGTCATATGTCAACCCGAGTCATCTCGCTTCATGAAGCGTACAGTGACCCGTTCTCCGGTTAGTAACCGTATCTTGACAGGCTTGTGTATGGTCCATGATTTGTCGGTGACAGATGTCAGCCACTGGATCGGGGTTCATCCCGGCACTTTCCGCAAATGGCTGCATCAGGGAACACTGCCTTCCGCTGCGTTTCAGGAACAAGCGGAGCAATTTTTCCGCATCCCGAAAACTATTTTGTTCGCAGATGTCATCTTGAAAGATCGTCGCAACAACTAAATAAGCGAACAACCAAAAGGCTCTGATCTCCTCCCAGGAGGCCAGAGCCTTTTTAAATGAAACATCCCCCTCTTCTCTCCCGACCTTGAAGCAGCCTTGCTGGCACTTACGCCAACACCGTCAGGTGATCCCCTTCACGGCTTTCTAATCCAAACCAAGGCCATTTCAGCGCACTAGAAGCCAATGCTATGCAATCTCGGAGACCATACTTCCTTAGAAATAACCCTTACCTCGTTTTTAACACTTCATTGATATATTTCAATCCGGTATATCGAGGACGAAGCGTATGCGCTGTGGTAAACGCATGTTCCACCATCTCCGGGGTTACACCAAGTTGTTCAGTAGTCACAGGTCCACCTACTTGCTCCAACCATGCGATGAGCTGAGCAGCCTCCGGTAATTGGTTATATATCGCAAATACTGGTTCACCCGAAGTTTGTGCAAGTTCTTTATATCTCACCGTAAGCAATGCACAGGCCACCCCAACTTTGGCACCATGCAGAACCGGTCTTTCTCCAGCCTGCATCAGTTCCATCTCCAAGATGTGAGACAGGTGATGCTCACCCCCGGATGCCGGGCGGGAATGGTCAATGATCAGCATGGAGATGCCAGAAATAATTAATGCGTCCATTAATGCAGCTACTCCCTCTGCTCGCCCCTCCGCAATAGCTTGTACCTGATTAATGCAGGAATTCAGCGCTTCTTCTGTCATCCGATAAGCGACCGGGCAGAACGGTTCTCCTCCCAGATCTCGAGAAACAATCCAGTCTGCAAGGGAAGTATATTTGCCCAGCATATCTCCGAATCCAGCAGCCGTCATCTCTTGGGGAGCTTGCTCCAAAATATTCATATCCGCAAAGATGGCCTCGGGCGGAACAGCCTGAAATGTCTGTTTGATGCCGCTTACAATTAAGGGCGCACCTGCAGAGGTAAACCCATCCACTGAAGCCGCTGTCGGTATCGACAGAAAGGGCTTGTTCATTTTGGAACATACAAATCGCACCAGATCATGAATGGTACCTGAGCCCACCGCAATGACAGCCTGGCTTTCCAATTTCACACCCAACATGACCTGCACAATAGCTACTTCATCCGCAATAACATCACCCGTACGATTCTCCTGCAGAGCGATCTCATCCACATGCATTCCCGCTTCCCGAACACTGTTCAGCACATCAGATCCGGCAGCACGAAACGTATGTCGATCATAAACAACCGTCACATGGCGGTACCCTTGTTCAGACAAATAACGAGGTAACCTCTGAATGGCCCCGGCTTCCAGATGAATGAGCATATCTACCACTCGGTGTTGATGACCACAAGCGCACTGCTGTGCTTCTTCATTCCACGCTGCAATTCGTTCGTTCATATTCATTCGCTCTTACCCTCCCATATGAGATATCATGCATAATTAACGGGTTAAAACCGCAAGATAAAAAAGGAAATAAAATGTGATGATTTTCCTGATCACACTTTACTTCCTGTTCCCCATATTTGCAAATCCATATCTCACATGTCCAAGTAGGTGAATTATGAAATTAACCAACGAATTAGGAATTTCGCTCGGATTTCTCGCTGGAACCACCTTTGGCAGCGGTATCGCTTTTTTGTTTCGTCTCCAGTCCGTTGAGGTTATTGCCAGTGTTACACTGTTTGGAATAGCTGGAGCTATCACCGGACTCATTATGGCAGTCATTCTGCGGCAACGTCAGCATTAGAGTGCCAACAGCGAAATACCGAATTCACAATGTTATTGTAAAAATAAAAGAAAGGTTCGTGAATTGCTCTAAAGCAACTCGCGAACCTTTCTTTGGTTTGATGCGGTCGAGAGGACTCGAACCTCCACGGGGGGTTAGCCCACACGGACCTGAACCGTGCGCGTCTGCCAATTCCGCCACGACCGCATATTATGTATCTCCTCATCCATGGATGAAAAGCGTTCCGGTGAAGCAATTCCTTGTTTTACCGTAATTCAGAGTATACATGCTCCAAAATAATAATGCAACTTCTTTTTATCCATTCAGAAAAAGGACATATGTCCTTTTTTATCAACGTCAAACACCCTATCGTATTATCAAGCAAACAAACCACCAATACGAATGATACATTGAAGGAGAGATCTCATTTTGAAAACAACCCATCTGTGCTTTATCGGTGCCGGGTTTCATGCATCCACGAATATATATCCTTCTGTCGTTGAAAGCGGAGCGCAGATCCAGGCCATTGCCACTCGCAGTATGGAACGATCTGAAGCAGCTCTGCTGAGATTTGGCAGCAATGGCAAAGCGTATGATAACGCTCAGCTTATGTTACAGCAGGAAACTTGTCATGGAGTCGTTGTGGTCGCCCAGCCTATGGATCAGACTGCTCTTGTCCTTGAATGCATTCAGGCTGGCAAAAATGTATACGTGGACAAGCCGCTTGGATGGAACGCTGCGGAAGCCTCCACTGTAGCCGAAGCTGCCGAGCAGGCTGGCGTCGTTGTCATGGTTGGTTTTATGAAGCGTTATGCTCCGGTCTACTTGAAGTTAAAAGAACTCATTAATGGTGGATCGCTAGGTAAAGTGCGTTCGTTTCAGATGAAATTCGCTGTAGACAGCACCCCGTTTTGCAAGGATGAGGAGCAGTTCATCAAACTCGCTGCCATTCATATGATCGATCTGATGCGCTACTTATTCGGAGAAGCTATACGTGTTACAGGCACAACCGTGAAGGATGGGGAGCACATTAATCAAAGCATTTCCCTTGTATTCGAAAATAACGTGGTAGGCAGTGCTTATTTTACCGGCATGAGTGCCTGGTCACGGGAGAGTGAAAGTGTACTCGTCACCTTTGATCACGGATTTGCGTTAGCTGAAGAGATCAACACTCTTACTGTTCATCAATCCCGAAGCTCGACAAGCCTTCCCTGGAAATCTCTCGAGGAGCAAGATACCGTATATACCCCTTCCGGATCTCCCATGTCAGGAGCTTATCGCGACCTTTATCTACGCGGTTTCGTTGGTGAGATGGCGCACTTCATCACGTGCTGCCAGAACCAGACAGTCCCACATTCCAGCGCCAAGGATAATATTGCAACGATGGCTCTATGTGACTCCATTCTATCATCACTGAAGTAGCATATACACACTCATTATCATACTTTAACACATTCAGAGAAGAGGAAATCATCTCATGTTGGACACGGGTCTACTCATCATTCGTCTCGTTATCGGTTTTATTATGATCGGACATGCCTGCAAGAAACTGTTTGGCTGGTTTGAGGGTGAGGGTGTATCAGGGACGGCTGAATTTTTCGGAGCGATTGGCCTGAAACCCGCTAGAGCGTTGGCCGTGTACGCAGGACTTGCTGAATTAATTGGTGGATTCCTGTTTGGAGTCGGTCTATGGATTATCGTTGGAGCCATTCTGCTCATGCTTCCGATGGTTGTAGCCATAGCCAAGGTTCACGCAGATAAAGGTCTATGGAATCTGAACGGAGGATTCGAATATAACCTTGTGATGATTGGATCATTACTTGGTGTTGCTCTCGCTGGAGCTGGTGCATATTCCCTCGATGCCCTGATATAGTGTACAAAATTCATCCCATTTATTGAGCCTCCATGTTTCGCAAGACGAAACGGGGGCTCTTTTTTTCTTACAGACATCATCACATCTGCCTGCGCCTAGGATTAGGGTTTATAATCTGCATAATAAGTGATATGCTCTTTCATGAACTATACGTACGATATGTAATGTAATCACCCAAATGGATACCATAGATTATCACCGTAAAGTGGAGGTGCACTAATAATGAAAAAAGATGCAACCAAGCCATGTCCAACGCCATACGGCTGTTCCGTGGAAGTTACTCTTAGTGTGATTGGAGGCAAATGGAAAGGTGCCATTTTGTATCACTTATTCTCTGGTCCTCTGAGATTCAATGAGCTTCGCAAATTGTTTCCTGACATCACCCAGCGTATGCTCACCCTACAACTTCGAGAGTTGGAAAGCAGCGGAATTG
The DNA here is from genome assembly GCF_055687625.1 of Paenibacillus sp. CB74. Lineage (NCBI taxonomy): Bacteria > Bacillati > Bacillota > Bacilli > Caryophanales > Paenibacillaceae > Paenibacillus > Paenibacillus sp. CB74. The sequence continues at coordinate 3,099,506 of NZ_CM146009.1, forward strand.
TTCATCGTGAAATCTACCCCCAAATCCCTCCAAAAGTGGAGTACTCGCTCACAGCATTTGGTGAAACGCTACGACCAATTATCTTCAGCATGCGAGATTGGGGAGAAACGTATACCAATGAGGTGCTGGCCAGATCCTCACAAGAGGTATAGAAAACAAAAGAAGCTGTCCCTTGTTCTTAGGGAACAGCTTCTTTATTTATTTGATAACCGTCTGGATCGTAACCGTACGATTACGCCCCTCTTCCTTCGCTTGATACAATGCATTATCGGCCAAGTGAAACAGTTCTGTGGATGTTGTGGAGTGCTTCGGATATTCAGCAATACCAGCTGAGATGGTTACGGAACGATCAATAGGCAATATGCTTTCTTCGACCGTTATTCGGATACGTTCAGCAATCTCAAAAGCCACGTTAGACTCGGAATTCCTTAACAAGACTACAAATTCCTCTCCACCAAAACGAGCACAGACATCTTCCGTGCGAACAGACAATTGAATGATATTGGCAATGTGTTTCAGCACCTCATCCCCAGCATGATGCCCGAATGTATCATTAATGGACTTGAAGCGGTCAATATCCAGAACAATTATGGAGAATGGCGTTTCATCCTGAATCCATTCCTGAATGACTTCTTCGAAGGTTCTGCGATTGTTCATACCTGTTAAAACATCTGTTCTGGCATCATAGACAAGCTGGTTCTTCTGCTTCCTAAAGTTCGCCAACGCGCCAACAACGGTACGTGTAAGAAGGTCCGCCTCCCTGTTCCAATGAGGCTTCATCACCGGCAGATCCACTTGTCCCTTATCGACCTGATTCACCAAATCAGCGAGCAACACAAACGGACTTGCCAGCTTACGTGCCACCCGAAGTACAATTAGAGTCAGAATCAGGAAAGGCACAGAAGTATACAGTAACAACATACGGATATGATGATTCAATTGATCGTACACCGTTTGGGTTGGAGACACGATGACGACGCCCCAGTCTGTTGACGGAACTTTGTAATAACCGGCAAGTGAATCCACACCTGCAAGGTTCTTGTATTGTTCTTTACCGTTCTCATTTATGAGCAGCTTCTGTACCACTTCATTTTTACTGACATTTTCCCCAATGCGGTTGGTGTTTGGGTGAAATAATAACGTGCCCTTCTTATCCACAATAAAAAAGTAGGAACCATTGCTTGTCTTGAGCTGACTGCCAAAAGACAGACTCAAAATATTATCTTCCTGCAAAAAGATATTTCCACCAATCGTTCCTTGGTACGCACCTGCCGAATCAAAGATCGGTTCACTGACAAATACAATTCTGCGTTTGGTTCGGGGTGTCTGGTACGCTTCGGAGATATAGGAAGCTCTCGATTTAATCGCTTCTTTTGCTGCATCTGAACTAACATGGTTACCTACGCTAGCCTGCGAGTAAGGTGAGGTAGACCTGACTACTCCTGCTTTATCTACCAAAGCAACGGAATTAAAAAAATTACTGCTATTGCGAACCAAATCCAATGTGGAATTCAATTCTTTAGCATTGGTTTGATCCATATCAGGGAAATATTGGGCTGCAAATTTCAAGCTCTCCTGCATGGAATTAAAAAGCGAATCCAGGGTTTGGCTCATTTGCACAGCGCTTGCATAGTTTAGCGTTAGGGTGTTATCAATGAGTGACTGTTTCTGAGATGTATAAGATGAGATGACCATGAGGGTCAATGTCATTAAGACGGATATGGTGACCAGCCCACCGAGTAAAGCTGTAAGGCTGATTTTCTTGATGTTTTTTATTTTTCTTCGTAATTTGGATCTTTTGATCTGTGCAATCATTATTTACTTCCCCCGGATTTTCATGAAAAAGCATATTCCCTCTATCTTATACGAAAGTTGTTAAGATCAAATAAAGAGTTTGAGAAATCTTAACAATTACATCGTAAGATTGACGATTTAATGACATTTACTTTCCCTGGAAGAATCACTGTTCAGGTTCAGTCTGGATCAACGATGATATATCCTTCTTCCGGCTCCTGCTCAACAAACCCCGCCATGTGGGGAATCTGAAATTCGATCGCATGATGACTGCCCATTAAAATACGATTTTGAACTTCATCCGCTGTTTCTGTGGGCAATGCAAATGCATGTGTATAAGCAAAGTGTGCCTGAAGTGTCGTATAGATCGCACTCACAAGCCGGTCATTGCCAACATGACCGAACACATTAAGGAGCACAGCACCTTTCTTGTCCAGCTTGTCCTTGACCAAGGCAAAAAAATCACTGGATATCAAATGCTCGGGTGTACCCGTTGCCGTAAACGCATCAACAATAATATAATCATATATCCCTGAAGGCTCCTGCCCTAATAATTCACGACCATCCCCAATGAGTACAGGACTTCCTTCAAATCCAAAAAAAGTTCGGCTCAGCTCAGCGACCTCTGCGTCCAGCTCAGCCACCTTTACCTGACAATCAGACAAGTAGGTTGGCAATGTGCCAATACCATGTCCGACCACAAATACCCTTTCAAAATCAGGATGATTCAGTTCCATTAGATGTACCATCGCTCTTGGATACTCCAAGACCATCCGGGCAGGCTCATCCAGATCCATTGCGCCCTGCACAGCTGCATTGGAGAACTCCAATACACGAAATCGCCCCTTCTCTCCATATAGCTTTTTGGTATCATATACCGTCAGCTCATGCTGTTCACTTTTATTTCGATACAGAACTCTCACTAACCGTTCTCCCTTCGTGCTCTCACACCTATTCGACATATACCTTCATTCTATTACACGGGATGACAACATACCACCCTCTACTTGAGTGATTGCAGCAGAACAAAAAAAACCGCTCCCGATTGTACGGAAACGGATTTTTGACGAACCTCCCAACATCATTAAGACCCTATAGCCTCATGCAAAGCCCGGACATATTCCACGCCCAGATTAGAGAGAGAAGTACTCTTATGACTTATCCAGCCCACATTAATGGTTTCCTCACATTCCAGCGGTACAGGAATAATCTCGTTTCCGTTCAGATCAGCGCTAAGCACACCCGTAGAGATTGTATAACCATTCAAACCAATCAACAGGTTAAATAATGTTGCGCGGTCGTTGACCTGTATGCTCTTGGGGTGAGATAACGTACTCAGGATCTCTTCGGAAAAATGAAAGGAATTGTACTCTCCCTGGTCAAATGACAGATACGGATAATCTTGCAGCTGCTCAATCGCAACCGAATCCTGCTTCGCAAGCGGGTTCTTCACACTGATAAAGATATGGGGCTTAGCTGTGAACAAGCTTGTGAAGACCAGACCTGCATCTTTTAACAATTTGTTAATCACTTTGGCATTGAATTCATTCAAATACAGGATGCCAATCTCACTACGCAGGCTTTTCACATCCTGAATAATCTCGTAGGTCTTTGTCTCCCGAAGCGCCAACTCATATTCATCCTGACCATATTGCTGTACCAGACGAACAAAGGCATTCACCGCAAAAGCATAATGTTGTGTCGATACGGAGAAATGCTGCGGAGATGGCTTGGCGTTCAGATACCGATTCTCCAACAGTTCAGCCTGTTCTACCACCTGACGTGCGTAACTTAGAAATTCAACGCCCTCTTTGGACAGAGATATCCCCTTATTGGTACGTTCAAAAATGGTGATTCGTAACTCCTGCTCCAGATCCCGAATGGCATTCGACAGGCTGGGTTGCGAGATAAACAGGCGTTTGGCTGCTTCATTCATCGAGCCGCGTGTGGCCACTTCAATTACATATTTTAATTGTTGTAGAGTCAAGGCAGATTTCCTCTTTTCAATATCAATTGTCCGTCAAACGAATATGTTCTTTTTCTCAAAAACAGACATCTGGTTTTCCCCGGTAATAGGGCACTCATCAGGAAACATACTTCGTTTATGCAACTTCTCGTCGATGAAATCTATCACCTGCTGCAACGAAACGACCTGTGCTTCAACTTTCTTTCGATAATTAACCAGCATCTCCCGCTCCTCCGGAAAATCTGCGAGATCCGAATCCAGGGACATGTGCAAGTACGGCTTCATTTCTTCCAGAGACATTCCCGTTTTTTTGAGGCATGTGATCAACTTCATCGTATGAATATCCTCCGGACGGTATACCCGATGGCGATTGGCTCTGCGTTCAGCTCGGGGAAGCAGTCCAATCTTCTCATAATAACGAATCGTATCTTCCGATAATCCCGCCTGTTCTGACGTTTCTTTAATGGAGAACACTTCATTTTGGCTCATCCTATAGCCCTCCTCCGTATTCATATCTCTCCATATTACAACTTGGAGTTGACTCCAAGTCAAGCGTGATCCATTCGAACCCCCTCTTGACTTGGAGTCGACTCCAAGTTATAGAATGAGCGCAGCATACAGATTCGCTCTGTAATCCCATTCTTCTGGAGGTATATATGAATAACCAAAATCAGCTTCACACCGCTCTCATCACAGGCTCAACGTCAGGAATTGGTCTTGAACTGACACGCAAGTTACTGGATGAAGGATGGCAGGTGATCGGTCTCAACCGGTCGGCTTTCCCAGCCGAGGATACCGATATTCAGAACGCCTTACGTTCAGGCAAGCTTCGTTGGGTTCAGGCCAATCTGACCAACTACGATAGCCTGAGAACTGCACTGGATCAGATCAAATCTGATACCGATTCGATTGATGTCTTGTTTAACAATGCCGGGGGGAGCGCCTCCGAGCTTCGCTTCTCTGATCAGGGGCATGAACTACACTTCGAACTTCAGACGGTAATCCCTTATATCATTTACATGGAATTGGCTGAGCTATTGCTCAAAGGACAGATGAAGACAGTCATTAATACTTCCACCACCGCGTTCAAAATGGTCAAACAATTTGATCTAAACATCCTGGAACGTCCAGCTGAATTCAAAAAGCTGTTTGGTCCTTATGCCATTTCTAAGCTCGGCTTATCTCTCTGGACACGCGAGGTTGCCAAATCTGCTAAGGCGGATGGCATACAATTGCTAAGCGTAGATCCCGGTGGAAATAATACGCTACGGGGCAACAAAACATCCGGTCTGCCCTTCTATATCAAACCCATTATGAAATGGTTCTTTCCCCATCCAAGTCATGGCGCTTCATTGCTCTACAGTGCGGCTTTATCACCCACCAGACATGAATCCGGTACTTTCTTGGTGAAAAATAAAGCGACAGCGCTTCGTTTTACCGAGCAAGGTCCTGCCGTTCTCCATCGTGTACACGAAATCTACGAGCAGCGTTTTCGTACAACGCAGCGTGAAAAACCTGCCTCCACCCCATCCTAATCGTGATGTACCAGGAGGACGAAATATAACAAAAACACGCTGAGCGCCTAATGAACGGGCATCTTCAATCCGATCTGGAATTCTGCCTTCATCTGATTCGATAACCAGAAGATGTGACTGCATGCGGTCACGTCTTTTTTGTCGTTTGTCCCTCATATTATCCAGGCCCTGATTCATAGGTGTAGACATAACGATACCATGTCGCGTGTGACATGCCACTGAATCTGGAGGGATCACTCAATGACCAAAGGACAGCAACCAAATGATAAACCTCTTATCATCCCGCAACCCATTCGCAGTGATGGCGCTGGAGGACCTGATCTGGGACCCAGAGATGTCATGAGAGATATACAAAACCCCGATATGCTGGTACCTCCAGCTACCGATAACGGGTTATTGCCCAATCTGAGAATGTCTTTTTCCGATACCCATATGCAATTGAACCATGGGGGGTGGTCACGTGAAATTACCGTACGGGATCTTCCTGTTGCCACGACACTGGCTGGTGTGAACATGAGCCTGACACCCGGCGGTGTACGAGAACTCCATTGGCACCAGCAATCCGAATGGGCCTATATGATCTGGGGAACAGCGAGAATCACCTCGGTGGATCAGAACGGACGTAATTTTATTGCAGATGTTGGGCCGGGCGATCTCTGGTTTTTCCCAAAGGGTCTCCCCCATTCCATTCAAGGACTGGAGGAAGGTTGTGAATTTCTACTCGTGTTTGATGACGGGTCCTTCTCCGATCTGAATACGTTATCCATATCCGACTGGTTTGCCCATACACCACCGGAAGTATTGTCTGTCAATTTCGGCGTGCCCGAATCTGCTTTTCAGTCGATGCCGAAGGAACAGGTGTACATTTTCCAAGATACTGTCCCGGGCTCCATCGAGAGCCAGGAAGTTCAGTCGCCATACGGTACCGTTCCGCTCACTTTCAAACATCGATTGCTGGCGCAGGAACCACTCATTACACCTGGCGGAAGCGTCCGTATTGTAGACTCCACCAACTTCCCCATCTCTACTACTGTTGCAGCTGCACTTGTTGAGATCCGGCCTGGCGCCATGCGTGAACTGCACTGGCATCCTAATGCAGATGAATGGCAATATTATCTGACAGGACAAGGAAGAATGACCGTCTTTGGAGGCAATGGCATTGCTCGAACATTTGATTATCGGGCTGGAGATGTCGGATATGTTCCTGTCGCAATGGGACACTATATACAGAATACCGGTACAGACACTTTATGGTTTTTGGAAATATTCCGAAGTGATCGATTTGAGGATGTGTCCCTGAATCAATGGATGGCGTTAACCCCGCGGGATCTGGTCCGCGACAATCTGAATGCGCCCCCTGAGTTGCTCGATGCGCTGCGAAAAATAAAATGGCCTGTAGTTTAATTTAGTATCTTCTCTATCATTTGAGCTGAAAAGGGGTAATTGTCAGAGAATCCCACTATACAAGGAGGAATATGAAGATGAGAGCCGTTACGTTTCAGGGAATGAAGGACATTCAAGTCAAAGAGGTTGAAGATCCCACACTGCAACAGAAGGATGACATTATCGTTCGTATTACTTCCACAGCCATATGTGGATCCGATCTGCACATTTATCAGGGAGCCCTGCCTGCTGCCAAAGATTATGTTATCGGTCATGAACCGATGGGCATTGTAGAAGAAGTCGGTCCGGAAGTGACACGTGTGAAGAAGGGGGACCGTGTGGTCCTGCCTTTTAATATCGCTTGTGGCGAATGTTTCTATTGCAATCATGACATGGAGAGTCAGTGCGATAATTCCAATGGCAATCCGGATATTCATACAGGCGGTTATTTTGGATTTACTGAGCGCTACGGCAACCACCCTGGAGGTCAGGCAGAGTTATTGCGTGTTCCCTATGGGAACTTCACACCGTTTGTGATCCCGGAATCCTGTGAATTGGAAGATGAGGCCTTATTGTTCCTGTCCGATGTTCTTCCAACCGCTTACTGGAGTGTCGAGAATGCGGGAGTTAAACCGGGAGATACAGTTACCGTACTCGGTAGTGGCCCCATTGGACTGATGACGCAAAAGTTCGCCTGGATGAAAGGTGCCAAACGCGTTATTGCTGTAGATCGCCTGCCCTATCGACTGGAGAAAGCCAAACGTTTGAACGATGCAGAGATTTTTAATTTTGAAGATTACGATGATATGGGTGAACACATTCGCGAGATTACACAAGGTGGAACCGACGTTGTCATCGACTGTGTAGGTATGGATGGCAAAAAAAGCACGCTGGAGGAAATTGGACAGAAGCTGAAATTGCATGGCGGTTCCCTGAGTGCCATCGAGATTGGCATGAAGGCCATTCGCAAATTCGGTACACTTCAACTTACAGGTGTATATGGTTCTTCCTACAACATGTTTCCATTAGGCAATCTGTTTGAACGTAATATCAATCTCAAAATGGGACAAGCCCCTGTTATACATTACATGCCTGAGTTATTCCGTAAAATCACAGCTGGTGAATTTGATCCAACCGAGATCATCTCCCATCGAATTCCACTGGAGAATGCAAGCGATGCGTATCGTATTTTCAACGATCATGAAGACGAATGTACCAAGGTTATACTAAAACCCTGAACCGTCGCTTTGATGATTATAAATATGCCAAAAAAACAAGCAGATCTACCTGTTCAAGGTACTCTGCTTGTTTTTGTTGATTAATATCCGCCCTTTTAGTCGTTCAAAACCTGCCAACTTAATGGTCTGCTCTATTGAATCAGACATGAGTCGGCTTAGTCGCTTGAATATATACACTTTCTCCTTGGAAGCTGTCGAGCTTCCCGTTCGTTGTCACTTCAAAATCAAAAAATTTCCTGATGATGGACGGTGCGCTTAACATGCTTGCTTCAAGTACACCCCTCTCCTGTTCCGGCAGTGCTGCACGATTACACCACTCTTCAAATTTAAAGCGCTTCTGGAAAGAAACCATCGCTTCCATTCGGAAGCCCGCATACTCCAGCATATGAATCCATTCCGTCTTGCGCCATGCTCGAACATGGCTTGCATCTCGGCACTTCTCTACTTCATTGTAAAACTGGTCATTCTCATCACGTTCAGGTGCCACGTTGTCAATCAATAACAACCTTCCACCAGGCTTCATGACTCGCAACGCCTCGTGAACAAACGAAGAAACGTCCGGGAAATGGTGAGCCGCGATTCGGCAGGTCACAAGGTCAAAGACATCATCATCGAATGGTAGCTTCTCCGCATCCCCGGCTACAAAATCTACATTATCGTGTCCATTCCCCAGGATAAACTGTTCAGCTGCCTGCAGCATCTCCTTCGTTAAATCCAGGGCAGTCACCCGCTGAACAAGAGGAGCCAAAGCATTGGCGACATGTCCTCCTCCAGTGGCGATATCCAACACGTTCATATCTGGAGTAGCTTGAGATGAAGACACGAGCAACTCGAGATCTTCACCTTTGGCATGTCCCGTACTCGTCACGTATTTTCCTGCATTTTTCGCAAACTGCTTCTGCACCTGACTCTTGATTACATCAGACATTCAAATTCCTCCTGCATAAGTTTCATTAGTTGAAACACTGTTTCATTATATATTTTTATTTTACCATATATTCATATGAATGCTAAATAAGCATTTTACACAAACACAAATTCAGAGGCAAATTTCCGTTGTCTGATGAAAAAGTTGAAACAAAAAAAACATCCCCCAGGTGAAATCCACCCAGGAGATGTTTCTAATATTCCTTACTTCACAAGCGTTGGTGATTTCTTCCACAAGCCCAGAATCAGACCGGAGATCACTGCACCAATGGCAACGGCAAGCAGGAACAATATTGCGTGGTTCGCCAGTGCAGCAACAAAGATGCCGCCGTGCGGAGCGGGTACATTAATACTCCACAATTGTGTCAGTCCGCCCGCAACAGCAGAACCAACGATGCATGATGTCAATACACGAAGTGGATCAGCTGCTGCAAATGGAATTGCACCTTCCGTAATGAAAGACAATCCAAGAACATAGTTGGTCAAGCCCGATTTGCGTTCTTGCTCCGTAAATTTGGATTTGAAGAACGTCGTTGCCAGGGCAATTGCCAGAGGAGGCGCCATACCACCTGCCATAACCGCTGCCATCCATGCACCGTCTGTGTTACCACTGGATGTGAATACCCCAATCGCGAACGTATATGCCGCTTTGTTGAACGGTCCGCCCATATCGATCGCCATCATGCCACCAAGCAACAGCCCAAGCAATACTTTATTTCCTGTTCCCAGATTACCAAGTGCATCTACAAGCCATGTGTTCAGGGAACCAAAGATTGGATCGAAGACGTAGAAGCTGATTGCACCTACGATCAGCAAACCGAATACCGGATACAGCAAGATTGGTTTCAAGCCATCAATTGCTTTTGGCAAACCTTTCAATGCCTTACGAAGACCAATGACTACATAACCCGCCAGGAAACCGGCAGCCAGACCACCAAGGAAACCTGCGTTCGAGTTAACCGCCATCAATCCACCGACCATACCAGGCATCAGGGCTGGACGATCACCAATACTCATCGCGATAAATCCGGCAAGGACCGGAATTAGGAAGTGGAATGCACCTGTTCCGCCACCGATCGTTTGAAGCAGTTGCACAATTGGATTATCAGGACTAGCAATCTGCTCGAACAAGAAGGAGATTGCGAGAAGGATACCGCCACCTACAACAAACGGCAGCATATGAGAGATACCATTCATCAGATCTTTATAGATTTTGCTACCTACACTGATCTTGCCAGTGCTTGCTCCCTCTTCCTTGGTACCTCCGCCTTGACTGTGATAGATCGGTGCATCACCGTTAACAGCTTTGCGGATCAACTCTTCGGATTTGCGAATTCCATCGCTCACCGGTCTTTGTAATACCGGTTTACCATCGAAACGTGCCATCTCTACATTTTTGTCTGCGGCAACGATAACCCCTTTGGCGCGGGCAATCTCATCAGCCGTCAGCACATTCTGTGCTCCTTCGGAGCCGTTTGTTTCTACGCGAATGTTAATGCCCATTTCCTGAGCTTTCTTTTTAAGTGCATCTTCAGCCATGAACGTATGCGCTATACCTGTCGGACAGGCTGTAACCGCAACAACAAAATCTTCCGAGTTTGCGTTACCCACGATCACACCAGAGGTATTCTGTGGCTGACCACTAGTAGTTCCGGATGCGGCATTTGCTGCTTTTTCAGCTTTTGCTTTCTCTTTGGCCGCTTCTTTTTCTGCTGCTTCCGCCTGTTTGGCATCAAACAATGCACTGACTTCGGCGGGTGTATCTGTACTCATCAACTGTGAGATGAAATCGCTATCAATCAACAACCTAGAAAGAGCTGCAAGCGTACGCAGATGGGTATTCCCTGCGCCTTCTGGAGCGGCAATCATGAAGAACACATGAGCTGGCTGATCATCCAACGCTTCAAAATCAAGGCCTTGTCTACTCTTGGCAAATACAACCGTTGGTTCATTCACTGCTGTTGTTTTGGCGTGTGGCATCGCAATTCCGCCACCGATCCCCGTGCTGGATTCAGCTTCTCTTTTATAGATCATTTCCTTGAACAGGACCGGATCATTAATACGTCCGCTTCGGTTCAGGCTTGCAATCAGTTCATCAATAGCCTCATCTTTCGTTGTGGCTTGCAGGTCCATGATCATCGTTTCCTGGATCATCAAGTCTGTTATTCTCATCTTGGTACACTCCCTTAGGTTCTATCGGCCTGCGATGAGCAGGCCTCAATACATTACAATTACAAATAAGAAACTTTTATATTTCCGTTAGACTAGATCGTCGTAATAGTTACTTGATTGCGTAATTCATCAATCAATTCACGTGTTGCTAGATCATCCGAGAAAGCAGTCGCGCTTCCAGATGCAACCCCTGTGCGGAAAGCTTCCAGCAGATCGCCGCTCTGTACATAGGTACCTACAAATCCACCAATCATGGAGTCACCAGCACCCACCGAGTTTTTCACAGTACCTTTTGGCACACTCGCATGATGGACTTCTGCTTTGGTAATGAATAGTGCACCCTCGCCTGCCATGGAGATCAATACATGTTTGGCTCCGGCTTCAAGCAACTTACGCCCGTATAAAACCAATTCCTCGCGAGTCTCAATGGTTACACCGAACAGTTCGGCTAGTTCATGATGATTCGGCTTCACCAGCAATGGTGCATGTTTAAGAGCTTCCATTAACGCAGGGCCAGTTGTATCAATCACGAATTCCGCACCCGTTTGCTTGCAGACTTTAATGAGACGATCATAAAAATCCGTTCCAAGAGCAGGTGGTACGCTTCCGGAGAGAATGACAATATCTCCTTTTTCCAAGGAAGACAATTTGTGAAGCAGTTGCTCTGCTTCTTCTCCGCTTATTGCAGGTCCAAGACCATTAATCTCTGTCTCTTCTCCGTGCTTCAACTTGATGTTAATACGCGTATCGTCTGCAATTGTGACAAAGTCTGTCCGGATGTGATCTTCTTGCAACTTGTCATTAATGAAACGCCCTGTGAATCCACCAAGGAAACCAATGGCCGTGTTATCTGCTCCAAGTTGATTCAGTATGCGAGAGACATTAATGCCTTTGCCTCCAGGCAGCTTCAAATCCCGATTCATTCGATTCAATCCACCAAGCTTCAGCTCATCAACTTCCACGATGTAATCAATGGACGGGTTAAGTGTTATTGTATATATCATCGTTATCCCTCAATTATTTTAGTTTTCTGGGCGATTCCAGGCCGCCAGTGTTCTGGCATCTGCTCGGTAATCAAATCAGCCTCCTCCAAATCAAACAATTTGGCAAAAGTAATTTCCCCTATTTTGCTGGAATCAGCCAGCACATAAGATTTTCCCGACAATTGATGTGCACGCCTTTTAATCAAGGCTTCCTCCGGATCGGGTGTTGTATACCCCATTTCAGGGTCAACGCCGTTGCTTCCAAGAAAACATTTATCAAAACGGAAGTTATCCATGTTCTGTAATGCGATACTGCCAATGACCGCTTTCGTATGAATTTTCATCATACCTCCAAGCAAGTAACTGCGAATACGCTTGCTTACCAAAGCTTCAACATGTGAAAGTCCGTTGGTAACCACCGTTACGTCCTTCGCTTCAATGAAGGGAATCATGGCTAATGTTGTCGTTCCTGCATCCAGATATATGCATTCGCCATTTGCGATCTCCATTGCAGCCAAGCGAGCAATCGTTGTTTTTTGTTGAATGTTTTTGAACGTTTTTTCTTCCATGCCTGGTTCAAGCGTTTTTTCGTTCACCAGTGAAGCACCGCCATGGATGCGTTTGAGCATCTGACGACTCTCCAGATCAATCAAGTCACGCCTAATCGTTGATTCAGAAGCACCTAACACATCAACAAGCTCCTGCAATTTCACAATCCCCTGTGCATGTAAGCGCTCTATAATTGCAGCATATCGTTCTTCAGTCAGCATCTTCATTCCTCCAACTGCTTCTATAGTATCATAATCTCCTCAAAAAACAACCATTTTCATTCAAAATAATTTAAAAACCTTCAAAAATTTGCATCGTTCGACTCATTTTCTTGTCCAGTTGTCCATTTCCCTAATCCTCAAACACGCATCTGATAATCTAGTCCCGATTTTATAGAAGGTGGTGACCTGATGACAGATCGTCCACACAAACGGCGAAAACCCTGTTCCCTGCATCAGAAAAAGAAAGATTCCTCTTCGCGTTTTGGATGGGTCTCATCCAACTGGAGCGGTTATGCTTGTACAGGAAAACCACACCAATACCGCCGCATCTCAGCAGAATGGACAGTTCCCTATGTTCTACCTAGCAAAGGTAACTCGTATTCATCCGCATGGATTGGGATTGATGGCTTCAAAAACAGCAGTCTGATTCAGACCGGAACAGGTCATGACTGGGTTCAAGGCAAGGCCAGCTATTATGCCTGGTGGGAGATCCTGCCTAACGCAGAAACCATTATTCCACATCCCGTTTCCCCTGGCCATCACATTCGAGCAGTCATCGCCAAATTAACGCCCAAAACCTGGTGCATTACACTCTCTAATCTAACGTTAGGCTGGACCTTCCGCACCATTCAGTGTTATTCAGGTCCGCAATCCTCTGCGGAATGGATTGTTGAAGCTCCCACTGTTGGAAGCTCTATCGCCTCCATGGCGCGGCTTACCCCGGTAACCTTCAACAAATGTCGCCTGAACGGAAAGTCTCCTGCTTTTCGTACCTGTCAAAAGGGAATTATGATTCAAGGGCGGAGGATGGTCTCCATCCCTGGCAATCCTAATCGTTGCAAAGACGGATTCACGGTACGTCGCGACACTTGAGTATCTAATTCTAATGATCGAACGATGTTTTTTCGTATCTCCATCAAAAATCCTGCAGCCTCCAGCGCTTTATGCGCGGCGTTTGCAGGATTTTGCTGTGCATGGGAATCTCATGATGTTCAAGACTCTACAAGCATGGCATCCGGTTTGGGTTTAAGCCATTTGCCATCCTCATTAATAAACGCCCCCTTGAAGCGTCCCATCTCTAATTGTTCAATCAGCTTCTCCTCGTCCATGACCAGAATCTCAGCAAGCTGTCCCGAGGTGTAATAATCAGCGGGATTGTAATCGAGCAGCACAGGAACAGACGTATCATATAGTTCTTTGATCAGATTCTCAAAGGAATGCCGACCCAGGTTCTTCATATCTCTATAGAACTGCAAATGTTGGGACACCATATTACGGAAAGATTTATTCTCCAGATGCAACCACAACGTATTGCAGGCCTGAACACTCATATGATTTTGTTCCACATCGTAAAATTGCACTTCTTCAATCTTCATGTATTTCTCTTGAAATGCAACTATTTTAATCAAAGGTACATTCCGTTTGCGCGACGCTTTTTTCAAATGGGCTCTAAACTGTTCATAGTTCATTTTTATTTCATTCATCTATTATCCCTGCCTTTAACATGTTCCAACCGACATTTTACAACAATTTAAAGGCAAGTGTAACCTTCATCATGTGAAAAACCAAAAAACGTGCAGCATCAGATGCCACACGTTCGCTATCTTATGGAGGTGCGTTTACTCAGCGAGTGCACCCGTTTTCACCCATGTAGCCGTAAATTCCTGTTCTTCATAAGCATAGAATTGTTGCAAAATAACCTCCCGATCATCGAGGAACAATTGATCCGCTATGGCAGAGACCAGTTTCGGCACGGCACTCTTGGTCCCCGATATGGCCGATGCCGACAGACCACAGCTGGCAAGTGCAGAGTAATTGAATACAAACAGTCCATGTAACTGCTTCTCACCTTGTTCACTCCTGCTAGTCATCGCAAACCCCGAACTCAAGTAAGGATGTGCATCCAGTAATTCATTGCGATGCTCTGACGGAGCCTCATAACGGTCTTTCCAGCGCGCAATGTATGGCTCCACGAGCCTCAGTTCAGGACGAAGTGCCGGATCACTTAGCAGACCTGTGCTAATAATTAGAAAATCAAACGTATATGCTCCTTGTGCCGTATGCACAACCGCCCCCTGCTCCGTCGCTTCGACATTCAGCCAAGGCGAGTTCAAATGCAGTTCGAATCCAGGCCAGGCTGCCGCGCGATTAAACGTATCGTTGGTGGGTGGTTGATTGAATTTGAAGAAATGAGAGATCACTTCATATTTATCGGCAACCGGAAGAGCATGGTATCGCTCGATCATCCCGGATTGCTCCATCTGACGAATGGGATTAACACTAGGCAGCTTTTCCCGTCGTACAAATACATGAGCTTCCGCCACACCCGTGGCAAGAGCATAGCTCGCATTATCAAAAGCAGAAGCGCCGCCACCAAGCACAGCAACCCTTTTACCTTTTAACCGATCAAAATTAATCGCTTCAGACGTATGGGCATACAGCTCCCGAGGTAATCTATCCGCAATCATGGATGGCACATGCCACTCTCCGCCACCTTGTATCCCCGTAGCAAACACGACTTTACGAGCAAGTATGACATCCATCTGAGTTCCTGCTTTATTCACATGAAGTCGATGTATTCCGTTCTCTATCGGCTCAACAAGTGTCAATTTCACCTCATTAAGCACAGGCAGATTCAGCACTTCCCGATACCAGCGCAAATAATTCATCCATTCTCCACGCGGGATCTTGTCTACCTCTTCCCAACCTTCGCGTCCAACCTGTGCTTCCCACCATGAACGAAAGGTTAACGAGGGGATACCCAGATCGATGGAAGTCAGATGCTTGGGAGTACGCAAAGTTACCATACGCGCATAAGTCTCCCAAGGTCCTTCAAGCCCTGATGGATTCTCATCAATGATGACAATATTGGAGATCCGTTCTCGAAGAAGTCCAAATGCCGCCCCTAATCCACTCTGACCCCCGCCTACAATGACAACATCATAGACATGACCCTCTGCATGTTCTCTTGGACGCACCCAATTCGTACCGCCAAATGACAAATAATCCAGATCATTTTTCACACGCTCATTCAAAGCTTCCAGGCTCATGATTCATCAACCCTTTCGAGATCCATATATGAAATAGTCTTTTTCAATCTTTTTGATGTCAGTTTGTTGTTAGTTAATACACGAAAAATGATTCTTTTCCCTTGTATTCTTGAAATATATTAGCGTTATTATAGGGGTTATCGAAGATGAATTGAAGTTGACGGAAGCTTTATTGTCATCAAAACTAAAAATAACTAACATGCTTGTAAATCCGCACGAATTACCTAACAGGACGGTACCTTCCTCTTTGGTGTGCTTCCTTTAGACTCAAGGTTCGCAAAAAACAAAAAAAGACAGACCAAGATGTACCTTGGTCTGTCTTATTAAAAGAATGCTATTGGCCGGCCTGTTCACGGCGCTGCAATTTTTCATTGGTTAATTTCTCAGGGGTCACATCATGACCCAGTGGGTCCACAACGGATACTGCCAGCATGGTTGTCAGTACCTGACCTCGAATAGCCTGCAAATATTGTTTTCTAAGCTCGTGCTGCTCGCTTTGTTCTTCTTTGGTCAAACCAACGCTGCGTTGTTTTCGACTTAATTCGTTAATTCGTCCCAGAATAGGAATCATGAAATCCACCTCACTTCTTAGTCCACTTTCCAAAAGATATTTCGAATATCTTCAAACTAACTTATTACAAGTTTACGAATTTGTCCATAGGCACAATCCGTTGGAAAGTTATTAGGTGATCTCATGTACAGACCAAAAAATACCATTTGTTGCGCCGCTACCCAGGTTCAACGTAATCGTTAGCCCGTTAGCGGCATAGAACAATCCAATTACATCTCCAGCATTCAATGCCACTTCTACCGCCAAAGTAACAGAACTGCTCCCCAAGACTGCCCGTAGAGTAAGCAATGTAACGGCTACGTTTAAGATGGGCAACAAACCACTAACAAGCGTAGTTACCGTAGGTGATGTTCTCTGGACAAGAAAGGCTGGGTTAACCCCAGCGCCCAGTGATAAGGCGATCGCTGCGGTCGTTGCATAATTGATCGTGGCCACAATGGAATATCTGCCTGTCACTGGTACCGTATAATTTCCTGTCGTTGCGTTGAAGTTGGCGTTACCATAATAAGGACTTGTTGTCGTCCAGTTGGTTAATTGTGTGCTCGTTGCTGTAGAAAGTGTAGCCAAGAAGGCTGAAAACCCTTCTGTAGCAAAGTTAGGCCCGGTTGGCCCAGTGGCTCCTGTAGCCCCTGTGATTCCTGTTGCTCCTGTAGTGCCAGTTATTCCCGTAGCTCCGGTCGCACCTGTTGCACTCGTCACGCCAGTTGCCCCCGTAATTCCGTTAGCCCCAGTTGGTCCTGTCGGGCCGGTTGGACCTGTAATTCCTGCTGTTCCCGTTACCCCCGTTGAACCAGTTGCACCCGTGTCTCCTGTGACGCCTGCAACTCCTGTTGTTCCCGTGGTGCCTGTTGTTCCTGTTGCTCCTGTAGTGCCAGTTATTCCCGTAGCTCCGGTCGCACCTGTTGCACCCGTAACACCAGTTAATCCAGTCGTGCCGGTTATGCCAGTTGCTCCAGTAGATCCGGTGGGTCCGGTAGCTCCTGTGATACCTGTGACTCCAGTCTCACCTGTGATACCCGTGGCACCAGTTATGCCTGTTGTGCCAGTCAATCCCGTCGCACCCGTGATGCCAGTAGATCCGGTTGACCCAGTCGATCCCGTTTCTCCAGTAGATCCAGTGGGTCCGGTAGCTCCTGTGATACCTGTGACTCCCGTAGATCCCGTCTCTCCAGTAATACCAGTTACCCCAGTCTCACCTGTGATACCCGTGGCACCAGTTATGCCTGTTGTGCCAGTCAATCCCGTCGCACCCGTGATGCCAGTAGATCCGGTTGACCCAGTCGATCCCGTTTCTCCAGTAGATCCAGTGGGTCCGGTAGCTCCTGTGATACCTGTGACTCCCGTAGATCCCGTCTCTCCAGTAATACCAGTTACCCCAGTCTCACCTGTGATACCCGTGGCACCAGTTATGCCTGTTGTGCCAGTCAATCCCGTCGCACCCGTGATGCCAGTAGATCCGGTTGACCCAGTCGATCCCGTTTCTCCAGTAGATCCAGTGGGTCCGGTAGCTCCTGTGATACCTGTGACTCCCGTAGATCCCGTCTCTCCAGTAATACCAGTTACCCCAGTCTCACCTGTGATACCCGTGGCACCAGTTATGCCTGTTGTGCCAGTCAATCCCGTCGCACCCGTGATGCCAGTAGATCCGGTTGACCCAGTCGATCCCGTTTCTCCAGTAGATCCAGTGGGTCCGGTAGCTCCTGTGATACCTGTGACTCCCGTAGATCCCGTCTCTCCAGTAATACCAGTTACCCCAGTCTCACCTGTGATACCCGTGGCACCAGTTATGCCTGTTGTGCCAGTCAATCCCGTCGCACCCGTGATGCCAGTAGATCCGGTTGACCCAGTCGATCCCGTTTCTCCAGTAGATCCAGTGGGTCCTGTAACACCAATTGGACCTGTGACCCCAGTTATGCCTGTAGTTCCTGTTTCGCCGGTAACTCCCGTGGTACCTGTGATACCTGTGACACCTGTAAATCCTGTTTCGCCAGTTGCACCTGTTGGCCCCGTCACACCCGTCGTGCCTGTGACCCCAGTTATCCCTGTCTCTCCTGTAATACCTGTGGCACCAGTTGACCCGGTCACACCTGTCGCACCCGTGATGCCGGTAGATCCGGTAACTCCTGTGATTCCTGTTACGCCAGTGACACCCGTAAATCCAGTAATTCCTGTTTCGCCGGTCGCACCTGTTGGCCCCGTCACACCCGTCGTGCCTGTGACCCCAGTTATCCCTGTCTCTCCTGTAATACCTGTGGCACCAGTTGACCCGGTCACACCTGTCGCACCCGTGATGCCGGTAGATCCGGTAACTCCTGTGATTCCTGTTACGCCAGTGACACCCGTAAATCCAGTAATTCCTGTTTCGCCGGTCGCACCTGTCGGCCCCGTCACACCCGTCGTACCTGTGACACCGGTTATCCCTGTCTCTCCTGTAATACCCGTGGCACCAGTTATGCCTGTCGTGCCCTGTTCGCCTGTCGTGCCAGTGGCACCTGTTGCTCCCGTAAATCCCGTCTCTCCAGTGATACCAGTTACCCCAGTCACACCCGTCGCACCCGTGATGCCGGTGACGCCCGTGCTACCTGTTTCTCCAGTAAATCCAGTTTCTCCAGTAGTTCCTGTCTCGCCAGTAACTCCCGTGCCACCTGTTGCTCCCGTTGCTCCTGTGATTCCCGTTAAGCCTGTGACACCCGTAAATCCAGTAATTCCTGTTTCGCCAGTTGCACCTGTTGGCCCCGTCACACCCGTTGTACCTGTGACCCCGGTTATCCCTGTCTCTCCGGTAATACCCGTGGCACCGGTTATGCCTGTCGTGCCCTGTTCGCCAGTCGTGCCAGTGGCACCTGTTGCTCCCGTAAACCCCGTCTCTCCAGTGATACCAGTTACCCCGGTCTCACCTGTCGCTCCCGTGATGCCGGTGACGCCCGTGCTACCTGTTTCTCCAGTAAATCCAGTTGCTCCAGTAGTTCCTGTCGCACCTGTAACTCCTGTAGTTCCCGTAACCCCAGTTATCCCTGTAGTTCCTGTCTCGCCAGTAACTCCCGTGCCACCTGTTGCTCCCGTTGCTCCTGTGATTCCCGTTAAGCCTGTGACACCCGTAAATCCAGTAATTCCTGTTTCGCCGGTCGCACCTGTTGGCCCCGTCACACCCGTTGTACCTGTGACCCCGGTTATCCCTGTTTCTCCGGTAATACCCGTGGCACCGGTTATGCCTGTCGTGCCCTGTTCGCCAGTCGTGCCAGTGGCACCTGTTGCTCCCGTGATACCAGTCGTGCCGGTAGATCCCGTTTCTCCAGTAGATCCAGTGGGTCCGGTCACACCAGTTGGACCTGTGACTCCGGTTATCCCTGTCTCTCCTGTAATACCCGCTGCACCGGTTATGCCGGTCGTGCCCTGTTCGCCAGTCGTGCCAGTGGCACCTGTTGCTCCCGTGATACCGGTCGTGCCGGTAGATCCCGTTTCTCCAGTAGATCCAGTGGGTCCGGTCACACCAGTTACCCCTGTGACTCCCGTAAATCCCGTCTCTCCAGTGGTACCAGTTACCCCAGTCGAACCTGTGATACCCGTTGCACCTGTTGCACCTGTAACACCTATCGCACCCGTGATGCCAGTGCTACCTGTTTCTCCAGTAATTCCAGTTTCTCCAGTGGTTCCTGTCGCACCTGTAGTTCCCGTAACGCCAGTTATGCCTGTAGTTCCTGTCTCGCCAGTAACTCCCATGCTACCCGTTGCTCCTGTGATTCCTGTGACACCTGTTAATCCCGAAATTCCTGTTTCGCCAGTTGCCCCTGTTGGCCCTGTCACACCCGTCGTGCCTGTTTCGCCGGTTATACCCGTAGTCCCGGTGAATCCTGTCGTACCAGTTATGCCAGTACTTCCAGTTAATCCGGTTACCCCAGTCGGACCTGTAACACCTGTTACACCCGTCTCCCCTGTGATGCCCGTGGTTCCTGTTTCTCCAGTTAATCCGGTTGCACCGGTCACACCAGTTATACCCGTAACGCCAGTTAAGCCAGTCGCACCGGTGACTCCCGTTAGACCGGTCATACCTGTTATGCCCGTAACTCCGGTAATCCCCGTGATACCAGTAAGTCCAGTTGCACCTGTCATTCCTATGGTTCCTGTATCTCCCGTAGATCCAGTTACTCCAGTAGCACCAGTGGGACCCGTGACACCAGTTGAACCTATGTCCCCTGTTATGCCCGTTTCTCCAGTGGCACCAGTAATTCCAGTAATACCTGTCGTGCCGGTTGAACCTGTCATTCCATTTATCCCAGCAGGTCCCGTTTCCCCAGTCGCTCCAATGGCTCCGGTCACACCCGTGAGACCGGTTAGACCTGTCGCTCCAGTCGTCCCTGTTACGCCAGTAACTCCTATTACACCTGTTGGACCCGTCGTTCCTGTATCTCCTGTTGAGCCGGTAGGACCAGTAATCCCAGTAACTCCTATGAGTCCCGTCACACCAGTCGTTCCGGTGGCCCCAGTTAACCCCGTTTCTCCAGTAACACCTGTTGTTCCTGTTGTCCCTGTTTCACCGGTTACTCCAGTTGTCCCCATAAATCCAGTCATTCCGGTTATCCCAGTAGCCCCCGTGGGTCCCGTGGCACCATCCGTACCTGCAACCCCGGTCACCCCCGTCTCTCCAGTAGCTCCGGTCACACCTACGCTACCTGTCGTTCCGGCTGCGCCAGTTACTCCTGTGTTACCCGTGACTCCTGTTATCCCAGTTAGACCCGTTTCTCCGGTAACGCCAGTAATTCCAGTTGCACCAGTCGGACCCGTGACTCCTGTTTCACCGGTTGAGCCCGTAAAACCAGTTAGTCCCATCACACCAATTCCAGTTGGACCAGTTGCTCCTGTAAATCCGGTGCTGCCCGTAAAGCCAGTTATACCAGTATTTCCTGTAGCACCAGTCACGCCTGTATTACCAAATCCGGTTATTCCAGTTGCGCCGGTTGTTCCTGAGACTCCAGTCGATCCGATGCCAGTTGCTCCCGCCTCACCCGTTGGTCCGGTCGTACCTTTAAATCCTGTAGCTCCAGTCACACCTGTGGTCCCCATTAGTCCAGTAGCTCCTGTGGCTCCAGTTACTCCGGTACTTCCCGTAATTCCAGTTACTCCAGTTCGTCCTGTTAGACCGATTGCTCCCCTTTTGCCAGGAGATCCAGGGTCTCCGATTAACCCTGTAACTCCAGTTGCTCCAGTGTATCCTCTCATCCCCCGATAACCCCGTGGGCCTCGAAGGAAAGGGCTTCTGTGGCTTTTCTTTTTTTTGCATTTACGTCTGCCTTTTTTACAAGACTTGCTCTTCCTAAGGCTAGCGTGCTTTTTTTGTTTTTTTACTTTCCGTTTAACTTTACTAATTGAGGAAATCTTGCGTTTCTTTTTGGACATAACGCTCACTAGAAAATCCCCCCCTCCTTGTACACCCACGTCAAATCTCCGCTTTTTACAATAGTACACTCTATGCCCAGGACTAGCTTTGTGCGCCCCCATTCAGGATACCTCTGAAACTCCCATAGTTAGTGATCAATCAATTACTTGTCCCGAAAGATATATTCCCTTCTACTCCCCCTGCAACTCCTTAATCGTTAACGCAATTCCTTCTTCAAAAGATGTTGCCACAACCGGGCCAATCCGTTCCTCATACTTTTGTCTACTCAAGATCAACGGGTCCACCGTCAGATATAACATCTCTACAATTTCTTTCATAACGGGTACACCCAGTCCAATCAATGACAGTCCCACTTTTCCTAACGCGATCACAGGTTTTCTTCTCCCCGCAGCCTTCTGTGCCATATGCACAATCTCATGACCCGAGATGATCCCCGATCCAGGAATGTTCCAGTTCTGCCCATATGTCGTCTCCCTGCTTGCCAATTCCACCACCATGACCGCAGCATCCGGCAAATAGATATACTCTCTGGCTACCTTCATATTCCCGATAAAAAAAGCCATCTTGCCTTTCGCTATCGCTTCAAGCGTGGAACCCAGATAGGAAGCCTGATTGGCCGTTGGGCCATAATAGTCTGGCAAGCGAACAATCATCACCTGAGCTCTGCTCCATCTTCTGCTGAATAACATTTGTTCATAGGCAAGTCGTGTCTTGCCTTTGCGGGTATGTGGCTGCTTCGGATGTTCTTCCGTTACCTCTTTCATTTGTCTTTTGCCATAAGGGTAGATTCCGTCTATTACAACCACGTTCAGCCCCAAGTGATCTGCCGCCGTCATAACGGATTCACCCAGCGGAATCAGTCTGCTCTCCATTTCGTTATACGGAACGTTCGCACAATGGAACATGATATCAATTTCCTGGGAAGCAGCAATAATATCATCCGACTGAAATGCATCTCCCACTGCGATTTGTAGGTGACTCGGAGATCCCAGCTTTACCGCAAGTTGCTCCAGTTTTTGACGAGAGCGCCCAAATGCAATCGTAGAAATTCCCCGTCTAATCAATTCCTCCGTAATCGCTGCACCTGTTCCACCTGTGGCTCCAATAACAATAGCTTTTTTCATCATATACCGACCTCTTTCATTAATTTAGTGATTGATCAATTACTTCCTGAGAACAATATAAACCATATTTAGTGATTGATCAATAACTAAATTTAAAAAAGGGACTTCACTCCCTCTCTATCGATCCTTTAGCTCCGGCATATCCAATGCTGTAGATACATTACACAACATCCCGATCGCCAGGAAAATCATGGTTCTTTTGAGTGGTTCCGCAATTCCTGCAACTGTGAAAGCTTCCAGTACCATGCTTCGTACATCACCAATGCCTTTTTGCATGGCCTGACGAATGACTTCTTCCCGGATGGTTTGCGCCTGCATTTGTAGCAAGATCTCACTCTTGTGAGATTCCAGAATCTTATCGTAGGCTTCAATTAAGTCATTTTCCAACTGATCTGGCGTCGCCGTCTCCACAACGATTCGGAACGCTTCAATCACTCGTGTCCATGAGACTTCAATTGCAGTTAATAATAAAGCTTCTTTTGTTTTAAAAAAACGAAAGATATACGGCTGTGAAATCTCTGCCCGTTCAGCCACTTGAGCTGTAGTCGCACGGTAATAACCAATTTCCGCGAAGACGTCAATCGCTGCAGAGATAATATCATTTCGCCGATTAACCGATGCTGCTGTATCTTTAGCCATCATTTTTCCCCTTCCAACGCACAGTTATGAATTGATCAATAACTTGAAGTATATCCGATCCAGGTAATCAACGCAAAATCCAAAAACGTGAAAAGTCATTCATTTTTGAGCTTACTCGGATTTTATCCCTACGTTTGCCTGAACTTTCTCGTCCAAAACCAACAAACCCGCAGACGCTGGCTTAAGCGGCTGCAGGTTATGGAACATGTCGATGTCCAGACCGATTCTTTATAAAGAGGATTTGGGGACATGGTCTCGCCCAAGCCTCTGGCGTCAGTTTCGAAGAGAACAAGGATCGTCGAAGCAGATACGACGATGCGGTACGAAAATGTCAGTTCACTCCTGTAGAAGATTATGCAATCGGGATTCCGAATCCAGCTTCGGACAACTGTCGCAATAACCATGTGTATGACTGCCGTCTCCAACTTGATAAGCCAAACAACAATATCGACGTATCAAGAACGGCGATCCTTGCCACTCGGGGTGATCAAAGCGATTCAGCTCCATGGCAAATGTAAATGCATTTTCATTTTGTTCGTCAAGCCATATGCTCTGATCTTCCTTGATCTGTGCAAGCCGTTGATCCGTCTTCCATATTCTTTGATCATTAATCATGCGTTCATACAATTGTTGCACATTATGCGCAACCAGAGACCACATGACCTTATCACTCGCTCCTGTACTAATGGCTACTGCTCGCAGAACAGGTACCAGATGTAACAGCATTCTCTTCTTGAGCAAGGTACTCTCTGACCTGCGCTGGACAGGATCGGGACCTTCCAGAAAGATTTTCTCTAGCAGAGTCTCATATCGCATGCCGCCTGATCCATTCAATGCGAACCGTATATCATCATCTGCCATACTAAGTGTAGTGTCGTATAGACTGAATGCAGAAATTACGGCCATTACCAACACCGAATAACGCTTGGCAAAAAGTGTACCGACAGCTACACTCCCTTTTCCATCCAATTGAAGCCCTTGTTGCATAGCCTGTTCACGCAATATTAAGTCTCGTTTCTCTTCATCCAGCAAATCCTTCACTCGGAAAGGAAACTTGGAATCATTGCAGTCTGCTCGGATCGTCGTCACAAAAAATTGCTGTAATACTTCCGACATCTCTGAATGGTTATGTCCTGGATAATGTCCCATCTATGGAATCATATCTTCAACTTCGTTAATAATCTCGCTGCGACCGATTGCTCCCCAGCCCTTAAATAACCAGAACGAGTCTGTCGTATAGACCTGATCTTCACCAACAGCCGGCACTTTCTTCCAGAGTGAGCTTGCATGGATGTTGTTTAGATAGTCCTCGGCATTCGGATCAACCTCAAGAACGACGAAATTGGCATCAATATCCGCGATTTTCTCTATGGACAGGTCCTCACGCTGTTCGCCAGGCGTCACAGCAGTGGGCACAAATCCAAGATCATGATACAACAGCGTGTTGGTTGGATGCCCTTTTTCCGCATAAATTTGCAAAGTCTTCTCTCTGACACGCAAGTAAGCCAGCTTTTTCTGATCCAATTGTTCGATCTTCGCTTTTAGTTGTTCCGCCTGTTGCTCCACCTCTGCGATTTTCTCCTTGGCCAGATCGACCTTGTTGAACAACCCGGCTATGGTCAACAGATCCTGTGTCCAATACGTTGTGTCATCTTCATAATCCAGCCATTCATTACCAAGTACAATCGTCGGAGCAATTTTCTCCAACTGCTCATATGTACTCTCAGCAGTTCGACTCTCAACAACGATGACATCCGGATTGATCTGAAGAATAGCCTCCAGATTAGGACTATCTGCCGACCCTACTGTTGGCACATCAGCAAGCTGATCTGCAAGATAAGGCAGATAATCTCCGCCATAACGAACTTCTACATTAACGCCTGCTGGTTTCTCACCAATCGTTAACATGTGATCGATGTAAGCGGCAGACAACACAACCATACGCTCTATTTTTTGCGGTACAACCGCTGTTCCTTTAAGATGCTCGATCGTTTGTGTACCACTCTCTTCCAAAGGTGTATCCTGTTGCTCAGGCATTGCTTCATTTACTTCCGATGTCTTGCCACATGCGGCCAGTACGAATATAAGCAAGGCCAATAGTACCATCGTTGCTACTCTCTGTCTTACCATTTGTAGTGAATCTCCTCTACTATTTAATAATAATAATCATTATCATTATAGTAGGGAAAAGCAAACAAGCTTGCCATGGATTATTCCACGCTCTTCACTTGCACAATATCACCGTACAGTAATACCAAGCTGCTCTGCTACATATCGCATAGCCCACGTCCGTCCGGTTGGCCCCAGCGTCTTGAAGAAAATATCTCCTGCATTATAGACATGGCCTTCTTGAACAGCCTTTAATGCCAACCATTCACTAGATTGCTGCAATTGCCGTAGTTGAGCGTGCGCCTCTTCCGTGGGATCGACCATTACAAACACATGATCCGCGTCATATAACTGCAAATCGCTAACTTGCGTCTCCACAGCCCACTGATTTTCCGGGAAATGGCTAGGCAAATGGAAACCTAAATCATCATACAACAGGGCTCCTGTCTGGTTATTTAATCCATACATTCGGTAGAAATGAGAAGTCACCCGGATGAACATGGCACTCTGTTTCCCCCATCTCGATTGAATTCGTCTTCGAAGCACCTGACTCAGGTTCGCATGTTGTTCAATCCACTGCACAGCCTGTTCGGTACGTCCCATAATGTCCGCTATATACAGAAGTCTTTCACCACAATGGTTGGTATGTTCCAGCATAGCGGTGGGGGCGATATGATGCAGGGATGCATTCGGCTCTAGACGATCACTCGTAATGATAAGATCCGGTTGGACTCGTCTCAACTCGTCATAGTTCTGATTGAAGCTGTCCAGGATAAGTCCCTGATGACTGTGTACTTGAAGCTCAGGAACAGCAACATGGCGAGCCACTCTCTGACCATAAGATAGTGCGGACACTGGCGTCATACCAAGCGTTATTACATAGTCATCCAACCCGTAATACAATGTGGCAATGCGACTCACTTTATTTTTCATATATAGCGTCGGTGCGACGCCTTCGTTTTTCTTGAAGACTCTGCTGAAATAGTGCTCATCCCTATAGCCTACCTGCTCCGCAATTTCCTTGATTTTATCTGAAGAAAACAACAGCTGCTTGGCCTTCGCCATACGTTGTTTCAGGATGTATTCGATCGGAGTCATATTTAATTGCCGTTTGAACGTTCTTATAAAATGATTCACACTAAGCCCTGCCATGCCGGCCATCTGATCGACTCGAATGTCTTTCATATACTGATGCGTCATGTATTCAAGTGCCCGATCCATCCCCGCTAAAGACGGAGCTGCTTCATTCACGTGTATCATTAGCTGAATCAATAACTGATGCAAAAGATGTTTCCTGCGCGTCTTTTCCAGACTCGTGAAAGAGTCTTTTCCATGTACCAAGGTATCCATGCTCTCCCGAATATCAGACGCATTGGAAGAAATGTTAAGCTTGCCTGTAACAGGAAAATCAACTGTATCGCTATGCCAAGCATTTCGACTCCGGGTAAGTGTCACACAGGAAAATAAAATGATCTGATATCGGACCAGGGCTTCCATATCTGTCTGAAATTCCACATGCATTCCTGGCTTCAACAAAAACCAATCGTCTTGGGACACCGTATGTATAACGTTATTCATAGTCAAAGATCCCTTGCCAGCAATAATCCTGCAAATGGCGTACCTCTTCCAGACCCTGCGGCTGAGAGTCCCCGGATTGCTAGAGTACTGGCAGACGTGGACAGCAGAGAAATGTAGTTGCTCCATTTGTTTGATCCAATCATTTTCGTTCATGCTGACGTCCCTTCCCTTGTCGGATCGAAGCCTATACTCGCCTGACTAAGCTCTATTATTTTGCTTTCCGTAATATGTTTGTGATCGTATCCAGCGATTCCACAGCTTGATGTGATCATTCAAATTCATATCTTCTGTACTTACCCTCCGATCCATATCCACCTTCATGCCTGCTCAGCTGTTGTATGAACTGCTGCCTGTTGCGTTCGCTCGATATGCCATGTCTTCTTATTATAGATCAATTGATAATAATTCTCAATAACATGGCCCATAGATATAAACTCATGCAGATGGACATCCTATACAGAAGACATGCTTCTGGACCGGGATAATCCAGGTATAATCATCTTTTCTTCATAACCTGTTGCAAAATCATAAAAGGCATGATATATTAATTGAGCCATCAATGATTGAGGCATCAACTATTGATACATCAATGATCGAGAGCATACAAATAATCATTAGGCAATGGCATTGTATACTGTAACATCATTTATTGGTTAACATACGCCGTTGTTCATGATTCAGATTCACCCGGGAGGTCTAGTCATGACACGTATTGTTTCCAAAGAAGAACAGATCATCAACCTGCTGAACGTGTTGGGCAACAAAATCAGTCCCAAGTTCGAACGTTGCACAGGTATCAGTTCCTCACGCTTTGAGATTCTCCATGAACTGGATCAGGTCGATGAGATCAACCAGTCCATGCTGCAGAAAATCATTAACATTGATAGTGCTGCGATTACACGCCACTTGAAGCAGCTTGAGGCAGACCTGATGGTCACAAGACGTAAAAACCCTGAAGATAATCGGGTAACTTTTGTTCGTCTCACGGACCACGGTCGAAAGCAGATTGAAGGTTATAAAGCCGAGAAGACGAATTTCATCAATCAGATTTTGCAGGATTTCAGTGAAGACGAGGTTCAAGCGCTCGCTGATTTCCTCGAACGTATGCAGAACAATTTTTAACCCATATATAGAGGAGAGATCCATTCATGAGTACGATTCAAAGCAAATTCCAAAAAACAAATGATTTTAACGAGATTACCTACGGTCGTCGTTCTGTTAAACTGTATGATCCTGAAGTGAAAATCAGCCGTGAAGAAATGACAGAAATTCTGTCAGAAGCTTCCCGTGCACCATCTTCGATCAATTTGCAACCTTGGCGTTTTCTGGTTGTAGATACAGCTGAAGGCAAAGAAAAGCTTGCTCCTCTTGCAAGATTCAATCAAAATCAGGTTTTGACTTCTGCCGCTGTTATTGGCGTATTCATTGACATGAACAACGTTGAATATATGGATGAGATTTTTGGTAAAGCTGTAGAACTTGGTTACATGCCACAAGACATTAAGGATATGCAGCTCAAAACTGTAATGCCTTATTACGAAAAGATGGCTGCTTCCGATCTTCGTGACGTTAACCTAATCGATGCTGGCCTTGCTTCCATGCAATTGATGCTTGCAGCACGTGCTCATGGTTATGACACCAACCCAATTGGTGGTTATGAGAAAGATCAAATTGCAGAAGTATTCGGTATGGACAAAGAGCGTTATCAACCCGTTATGTTGATCTCTATTGGTAAATCAGCGAAAGAAGGTCATCCTTCCTATCGTCTGCCAGTAGAAACCATCACAACTTGGGCATAATATCAGGGGCTGTTTCCCTGTAAGTCATGATTATTTGCTTTTAATAGGTTTATATCACTAACAAATCTCAAACACACTCTGGAGGGTTAACTATTATGATTATCATTCACGCACATCTGCAAATTCAAGCGGCTCAAGAACAAGCATTTCTGGCTGCAGCTAAAGAACTGATCACGGCTACACGTCAAGAAGAAGGTAACATCAGCTACGATCTGACAAAAAGCACAGAACACGAACAACAATACACGATGATTGAACTGTGGAAAGATGAAGCTGCTACAGCTTCCCACAACACAAGCTCACATTTCCAGGCTTTTGTTCAACAAGCAGCAGCTTTTATGGCCGCACCAATGAACGTGGAAGTATTTGCTGGAGAAAAAGTTAACGTTTAATTGCTCCAACAACTGACATGCCTAGTTGGCATGTGAAGAAACTGCTCTTGGTCATATGACCGAGGGCGGTTTTTTCGTTGTTCGGTGAAAAAAGTATTCACGGTCGTGATATCCTGAGTGTGCGTCGTATATCTTTCCACTGTCGTTCACGCTTGTTCATGCTTGTTCACAGGTTAATTTCATTCCTTGTTCTGGCATTTATATTTTACATACCAAAAACACGCCCAATAAGGCGTGTTTCTTCACTCATTAATTAGACAGTGAACAAGTGAATATGGATTACACTCTCCGAGCAGGCGTGATGCTTTGCGGATTGTTAAACACATTTTTCGGATCATACTTGGCTTTGACTCTCCGCAGTCGGGCATAGTTGGCTCCATAGTACACTGGACCGGAATTTTTGATTCCTTGGTCTGGAACGTTGATATAGGAACCGACAATGTATGGTTGCAATTTCTTGCGAGTATTACGAGCGAGTGCAATATTTTTAGCGGCATGGGAAGGTTTGATCCACGTACTGGTCCATTCCACATAGAACTTCTCTTTCCGCCAGAAAAATGCGGTTGATCGAGGTGATTTGCGACTTACCGCTCCACCCCAGTTCAGGAAATAGAACCCGCCTGGCCCCTCTTCTATATTCTCCAAAAATGCCCGCATCGTTTTGATGGCCTTATCAGGAAATGGTTTTCTTCCGAAACCGGAGGAGAACTGGTTACTGAACCTTTGCGTTTGAATCGGGTCAGGCTGCAATAAGAACTTCACAACTTCCGGGTAAGGCAACAAACGAACCGTGGAGCTCGTCGGTGTGCCGACACTAGTCATTGGCTGCAATAATCGGAGGGCCTCTGTTTTAGAGCCTAAGAACAGTCCCTCCATCATAACGTTACCACCTTTTTTCGGTCCGATGGACAACTCGCTGCCCAATCTCGTATCAACAGAGGGAGCCCACCGCTGCCATACTTTGAGCACCTTTTCGAATTGAGCCCATGGCCAGGTGATTTTAAATACTGTCGCTTTCGCTGGAGCCCGGCGCACTTTGAACTTGTAGCGGGTGTACACTCCGAAGTTACCACCACCCCCACCACGTGAGGCCCAAAAGAGATCTGCATTAAGCTTTTTATTCGCCCGAATGACTTTTCCGTTGGCATCCACCATCTCCACTTCAAGCAGGTTATCACTGATGAGACCTATGGTACGTTGGAGAGGCCCAATTCCCCCGCCTAACGTAATCCCACCGATTCCAACGGTAGGGCTGTCACCAAACGGAGCGATGAATCCTTGCTTGGCGAGGGTATTCGCAATTCTTCCTACCCGGTTGCCTGTTCCTACAACGACGGTTCCATTTTTTTTATCAAGCTTGATCGAATTCAGATCACTCACGTCAATCACGATACCGCCATTCACCTGTGAAAGGTTCACTTCAAGCGCGTGTCTGCCACTTCGCGGCCGGATCGGCACATCATTCTCACGAGCCCATCGGATGGCATTGGAGACATCTTTTGTTTTCTGAGCAAAAACAAATACTTTAGGAAATCTGTCCGTATGCGGGTCCCAGTTTTTTCGCGCGGCCTCATATCCTGGATCACCTCTGAAGATCACTCGTCCGGTCAGTTTCGTTTTTGATTTCAATCTATCCATCTCCCTATTCAACATTTGTCATACAGCAGTTCACGAGAGCACCTTATACTGTATGACGGACATTCGCGGAGGGAATGGGCTAGTGCCTTAATTTCAAGATTCGTGTTTCAGAGCAAGCAAAAAGGAATTTTCCTTTCCGGCCACAGAACAGCCTTGAGGAAAATCCCTTTTATCTCGAAACTAGTCGATGCCCGAATCCGAATCAATTCTGATTAATTTACGCGCTTCCTGTTCCTTTTCACCATACCAGACGAGTACATCGGCGAACATATCCATAATGCGAATAAAGTTTTGTTTGTCGGCATCTGAAATCTGATCGGCATACTTGAAAATCTCATCAAAGCAAAGCTCTCGCACAAATTCGGTATACTTGCCATATACCTCGCGCCCTTTTGCCGAAGGTTTGACGTAAATATCTTTGCGGTTACCGCTTAGATGGAATTTCTCGAGCAGTCCTTTTTCGGTCAAATTCTTCACATTCTTGGAAAATGTACTGCGGCTTACGCCCAGGCGCGCAGCCATTTCCGTCATCTTCTCTTCCTTGTCCTCGGCTTCCAGAATGTATTCCAGCGTCTGAATCTGTGAAGCCGAGAACATCATATCCGTACCATAACTTCGCTGCAACTTATAGGTGTTCGAGTACGCATTGCCGTACTTGATAATTTTTTCAATCAGTTCCCGATGGTCGCCCATCCAATCTAATTTCATGGATAATCCCTTTCATCATTCAGATTCTCTCTCTTACTCTACTGAAATCAGATCCGTTTTTCAATCCATGTGATTGCTTCTTCAATAACGTCATCACGGGTTGGTTCATTAAATATCTCATGCATCAGATGAGCATAAATTTTGAGTGTTTTATCGGTTGAAGCGATATCTCCGTAAAAATCACGAGAATCCTTTTCGCTGACCAGCCCGTCATTCGCCCCATGCAGAACAAGTACGGGATCTATAAACTTCTCAGCGTTCTCCTTCAGCCATGTTATGCCATTTCCCAGACTGTTAAACAAATCTACAGAGATTTGCTTTTCAACTAGTGGATCATTCGCGTAAGCGGATACAACTGCGGGATCACTACATACGCCGCTGCCCAGCTCATTCGGGAAATACGTGCCTGTAGGCAGATCCATCGGCAGTTCTCCGGCAACTTTTGTATTGTAACGAGTGAGCGCTCCGGATAACACGATACCTTTAACCTTGCCTGGATATTTCGTTCCAAAAGACGATGTTGCGAAGCCGCCCATACTATGTCCGATAACAAACAGCGGAAGATTTCCGCTTTCTTGCAAAGCAGTCTCCACCACAACGTTGACATCCTCTATGATCTGGTGGAAATCACTGTAGAACGTACGTGGTCCTTCGGATCTGGCATGACCGCGATGATCGAATCGATATACGTTAAACCCGCGCTGACTCAGCTTCTCTGTCACATAATCATAGCGACCGGTATGTTCCGCTAATCCGTGCACAATAACGACAGCGGCTTTGGCATTTTCCACTGTATCCTTGCTGAAATAAAGCTGTGTACCATCAAAGGATTGAATTGTTGTCTCGATTTTAGTCATCATTTCCCCATCCTTTTTGTAGTGTCCAAGCTTAAGCTCCGAGAGATCATTTCTTCCGCCCTTAACAAGGACACGTATAATATAGTTCTCAACAAAAATAATATTGTTTCTTATAGAAACAATATATCATCTGGTATGTTCTCTTGTCTACATTAATTTAAAAGCGCTTTCAAAAAGGATAAGTATCACTGCTATGAATCATAAAAAAACCACTTACACTCAAGAGTCCTTGTGTTAGTAGCCAAGTTTTAGGTATTGAACATGAGGGAATCGAAATGGTACGCCAAAAACGCTACCACAAGAAGTGGTAACGTTTTTAGCTTTGTTATTCCTTAATGCACGGAGCCCGTGCCTACATCAAACCCAACACATTATAAATCATCACTGCTGCTTCTGCACGGCTGGCATTCTTCTTCGGTGCAAACTCATCGTTACCTACACCGTTTATGATGCCTGCTCCCTGTATTGCCTCTACCGCTTGCTTCGCGTAGTTTGCGATGCTTGCTTCATCCTTGAAAGCAGTAGCTTCACCACCTGCTAACGCTAGTTGCTTTATTTGGATCGCCTTGTATACCATAACCACCATATCTTCTCGCGTAATGTTCTCACGAACTCCAAATCTTCCATTTGGTTTTCCGTTCACAATCCCCAGCTTCTGCGCAGTTGCGATGTTTCCATGGTACCATTCTCCTGACTTCACATCACTAAAACTTGTCGTTGCGCTCTCATCCGATAACTCCAACATATTCATCAGCATGGTGATGAATTCTGCTCTTGTCACTTGACCCTTCGGATTAAACTCGCCGTCGCCTACACCATTCACAATGCCTCTTGCTCCCAATGCTGAGATGGCATCCTTCGCCCAGTCTTGGGTCACATCCTTAAAGCTCGTTGCAACATACGCTACCGTATACTTGCTTAGATACGTTGGCTTGAACTCTACTTTTCCTGTCGCTGCATTGTATTTACCATTCGTCACCACTCTTAGCTCACCGTTGTCCTTCACATCGTATACGATGACATTGTTTGGATTTTCGGCAGCTTTTAGGGTGTATGGCAATGCAATCACGAGATCATCTCTGCCATCAAACGCTGTAAGCTTCTTACCATCAATCGTTAACTCGATATCATATACGACCTCACCAGTTAGCCCCGCTTGTGCACTAGCTGACAATTGATTAGCTGTTATTTTCTTAATCGACAATCCTAACGTTTTCCCCGCACTTGTTCCTGTTCCGAGCAGTTCGGTTGCCACGCTTACGACTGCAGAGCCTGTATTGATCTCGATGCGATCTACCGTAGAAGATCCACTTGTTAAGCGCGCATCTACTGCTAACTCAATCGTTAGCCCGTTCCAGCTTTGATCACCTTCAACTCGTATCTGTAGCTCACCGCTTGTCGTTTGATCAAGCGCACGCTTCACTGTATCCGCACTTAACTTCACGTTAAAAGCACCGTTCTCACTTGCGACTGGCTTAATGTTTATTTGGCCGTTGTCCATTACCACTGGCTCATTTCCACCTGTAGCTGGTGGTGCTGTAGGTGCAGGGATATTACCGCTACCATTTCCATCCCCACTGCTTGGTGCTTCTGGAGTCCCATCAACCAATGGTGTTACTGTTACTGTAGCGCTGGATGAAAACCCACCATCTTCTGTAGTTACTGTAATGTTTGCTGTTCCTGCTGCCACCGCTGTTACTCGCCCCGTCGCACTTACAGTGGCTACAGCTGGATTACTGGAGCGCCATGTTACTGCTTTTTTCGTTGCATTAGCTGGTAATACGGTAGCTGTCAATTGCCCTGATTTACCTTCTACGATGGACAACGTCGTTTGGTCCAGGCTAATTCCACTAACGGGTACGTTCTTCCCACTAAGTGCATCATACTCACGTTGTGTAATGGGAATTACCGTTCCGTGACGCGGACTCGCGGGTAAATTGTAGTTAGAAGATAATGTCCAGACACCTGATGCAAGATTGGTTGTCTCGAATGGAATATAACCTCTTCCACCAAACTCATCTACGAATAAATACCATTTTTCTTCTGTATTTGATTTGAAGATCGTTGGACCCTCAACCCATTTCATGTTACCCACACCTTGATTAATCATCTTGAAGGCTGGATCTAAGATCGAGTTACCAACCTCTTGGAAGACCATCTTGCCAAATGGAGCAGCAGCTCCGTTGTCCTGCTCATCCTTCGTAAAGCGATACACTTTTCCATCATGCTCAATCATCGTTGTGTCAATGATGGAATATCCATAATCCAAATATACTTTCGGTTCAGTGAACGTATAGAAATCTCTTGTCTTGCTATACATCATTTTTTGATATGCACTGCCTGTATGGGATGCATCGACAAACATTCTTGAAGCCCAGAATACGATATATTCACCAGTTGTTTTGTCGTACATGATTTCTGGTGCCCAGGTATTACCCGCTTCTTCCGGTGCAACCTCTACCATGCGTTGATCTGTCCAGTTGACCAGATCATTCGATTCCCACACCATAATGGAACGACTGCCCCATGTCTGTGCTCTGCCCCAGTTACCATTGCCGTTAATTTTCAGATCGGTAGCGATCATATAGAACTTGTCACCTTCAGGCGAACGAATAATGAATGGATCTCGTACTCCCTTCTCCCCTAAGGTAGAGGTCAATACAGGTTTACCATTATTCAATTCTCGCCAGTTCAATGGATCATTACCGTTACTTAGTGCAAAGTGAACTTGCTCGCCTGTTGAGCTACCTTCTCCAGTGAAATATGCGAAGAAGTATCCCGCATATTTTTCATCAGCAGGCCGTTCCTTCACCTTCGCCATAAATTCCTTTGTAGCGGATGCTGCATTTAATGTAATCGTAGCTGTAAGCTTCACGTCTATATCTCCACTACCGTACGCCGGACGTTGTACTTCACCCGTCACTGAAATGACATTGGGCTGAACAGAAGCCCAAGTAATGGTTGTTCCATATAGTCCAGATTTCGGTAATGAGAGATGACCTCTAACATCACCAATGTTATGAACGACTAGCGCTGCTTTTGCTTCATCTACAGAAGCGGCATCGCTTGGCAATGCCTTAACCATCAACGTAAAGGTTTTGAGAGCTGTCTCTGTACCATCTGAAAATACTGCTGTTAACGTTACAACTTGATCACCCGTTGCATTAGCTGGTCTGGTTACGGCACCTGTAGTTGAGATGACATTCCCCTTATCTGAAGTCCAGCTTATTGTTGTGCCATAAGCACCTGATGTTGGCAAAGTTACATTGCTTATAATCGCATCTTTGGATGTATTCGAGGCAAGAAGATCATGAATGGTTAATTTCTCTTTCGCAGCCGATACAAACATGCCCTTCATCGAAGCAATCTTCTGATCTGCACGAGCCTTCAGTGATGCAATATCTGCTGCTGTCATCGCACCATCATAGATTTGGAAGTCTGCAATCAACCCGCCGAAGTATGGATCAGCCGGATAAAATGACTTCCCAATGGTTCCACTACTGCCTGAGATATTTTTTATTTGTTCTAACGTCATACCATTCGTTGATCCTGATGCAACAGCAACACCATCAATATATAGCGCTAGTGTACCATCTGTACCTGAAACAACAGTTGTAACGATTTTCCATTCATTATTCTTTAAGCCCGTGGTCGAAGTTGAAGACTCATTATTCCAGGCATTCGTCGCGATACCTAAGCGAGCCAGACCGTTAGCGTTATAACGTGGTGTGAAATACGTATAGTGCGTATTACTGTTTGGTCTTCCTAATGCATATAACCACTCCGCAGCATTTTTACCGCTCCAGTTCACAATGGACGAAACGGTGATATCCGTTAATCCATCGAGAACTCCTTGTGGCAGCTCTACATAGGAGTTAGTCGTGCCACCAGTAAAGCTTAGTACACCCGCATCTTGTGTACTAATCCATTCTGCTTTAGACGGATTCATCCATTTTCCGTTAAAGTTTCCTGTTTGGTCAACAACTGTCGCACCATCGATATCATTCATATCGTAGTGGAGAATGAGTTCTGCCCCAGATGGCTGCTCTACTGGAGGAGTAACGTCTTCATTAGCCAAAGTTGCAATCTCTTCAACGGATAATGCACGATTATAGATACGGAAATCATCCAATTTACCATCAAATAGACTATGAGAGCTGTTTCTCGATTTACCAATATAATTCATCGTTGTTTCCAGTAACATTCTCGGCTCCACGTTAAATGTCGAGCTGCGTTTAACCTCTTGACCATTCACGTACAATACGGCATCAAATTCATCCATTGTAATGGCAACATGCTGCCAAGTCTTCGTTGGTAAAAGTCCAGCATTTCTCACTGCATATTTATAATCTGATCCTAGTTTCGTGCTGTCATTGCTAAATTTCTCTGTAAAAGGGGTTACGACAGCGAACTCCAGACTACCTGTATCCCCTTGTGTACTCAAGTACATGGTGTTGCGGTTAACCTGTCTGCCTGTTTCGGAAGCAAAATCAAATATTCTTTGATTGGCTTGATTTTTATCCATTTGAACCCATGTAGAGAACGTAGCCTTCTCCAGATTCAAGGATTGAATCAAGTGATCTGGCAGCTTCACATATCCTGTTGATCCATTAAGCTCTAGTGCACCACCACTTTTACCGATCCGATCCTCTTCATTAATCGTTGCTCCACCTACGAGTGTTGCGTGATAGCCATTACCAGAAATGTCATTCAACGTTGTACCATTCACTGTATCTGCATCGAATGAGTAATGTACAACCGGATCTGTTGATGGCGCTGGACCTTTCCATGCATACTTCTCTTGCAAAGCATTATACTCTGCACGTGAGATTGGAATTACCGTCCCGTGTCGTGGTCCTGGCGGAAGTGCATATTGATCACTACTTAACACATTGTTTATATATTGCGTGCTACTGTCCAAGTCTGTTGTATATCGTACATGATATGGCCATGAATCAAGGAACAGATACCATTTGTCTTTATGAATATCTTTAAAAATCGTTTGTCCTTCGTTATTGCCATTTTTTCCGATCAAGCCAAGTTTGTTATCACGTGTACCCGGAACTGCGTCGTATTGAAGGCCATTTGCTGCAATACCGTCTTTGTCATAATAGAACGTTGGGGCCTTCTCCACATACACTTTCGTATTTACTTCTGATTTGGTGAATCGGTACAACATATCATTATGCTCAATAAACGTCGTATCAATGGTCGGAAGTGACTCATCAATCATGACCTTTGGCTCTGAAAAAGTGTAAAAGTCTCTTGTTGTTGCGTAGTACATCACATTGTACTGACCTTCTGGTCTTCCGTTATAATCACCATATGTCTCTGTGTTTTTCATTGATGATGCCCAAAATACGATATACTCACCAGTTACCGGATCATAGATCGCTTCTGGCGCCCACGTATTTCCTCCCGTCTTGGGAGCAACCTTGATCTTTCGCTGCTCGCTCCAGTTCACGAGATCCTCTGACTCCCAAACCATCATGTAATGACTGCCTGTCATTTGAGCTTGATCAAAATTTGTACTTTCACCCATTTTCAAATCGGTTGCCAGCATATAGAACTTATCGCCTTCTGCTGACCGAATAACGAATGGATCACGAAGCCCCTTTTCCCCCATATTCGATTGCAGGATCGACTTTCCATTATTCAGTGCTTTCCAGAACAATGGATCTTCCGCTGTAGCGAAGGAGATCTCTTCACCGCCCTCATATTCACCTGTAAAGTATGCAAAGAAGTACGCATCAGGCTGTACTGGTGCAGCTGCTTTTCTAATCGTAACGTTAAACGTTAGCTCTTTCGAAGCTGTACCATTCGTAATCGTAGCGATTAGCGTAACGGGTATATCCGTAGTTTGACGGCTCACCCAGCCTAATTGTGTAGCGTTACCAGCCGCTTCAGCCGTTCCTTTAACGACCGCCGGCCTGCTGGATGTCCATGTAATGGTGGAGCCTTGTTCACCTGTAGTGACAAGACGTAAGTTCCCTTTAACATTGTCCGCGTTGTAGATCTCTAATTGTTCAGCGTCCAGATCAACCTTCTGCTGATCATCGAATTGCTTCAAGATCGTAACCGGGAATACAGCCGCTCTAGATACGCCTTGATACGTTAAAGTAGCGGTAAGCTCTGCTTGAACATTACCTGCTTCAACAGCAGGACGTTGTACAGTACCACTGTTAGAAATGACCGTAGGATGACTGGAACTCCACGTGATGTTTACGCCGTTTTTACCACTCGTCGGTAAGGTAAGGTCTTTCGTTATCTGCTCAGCACTCTGATCTGCTTCGTCTAAGTAACGATCTATGCGAATTTGATTCGCTGCATCATCAACAGTAAGCTGACGTATTTTGGAGATGTGAGTTGCTGCTTCTTGTTGATATAACTCGCCCATTTCCTGCTCTGTCAACGCACGATCATATACTTGGAAATCAGCCACGCTACCTTGAAGGTATGGATCGTTCGCGAAGATGGACTTACCGATAAAGCCAGAAAACGTAGCATCCGGATTAATAATGTCTGACAACTTTAGTCCCTTCGTATTACCTGAAGCAACCTTAACTCCATCAACGAATAATGTGATCCTGTTGCTAGCTTCAGAGAAGGACACCGTTACATGCTTCCACTGTCCACTGATCAGGTTGGAGTTTGCGCCACCTGTAACTAAGGCTTCGTTCGGCCAGCCATTTTTGGAGATGCCTGTAGCAATCATATTGCCTGATCCACTACCGTGACGTGGGGTTACGAAGAAATATTTGTTCGTTTCCGGCGTTAACACCGTACCCAAACCGAAAATCCAGCGATTCGTACCGTCATTCGTCCAGTTTACGATGGAAGACACGGTAATCTCATTCAGACCTTGTAATAGATCCAGTCCATTAGAGCCCTTCGGAATCTCAACATATCCACTGTTCGATGTAGAGCTTCCACCATTAAATGAAATAAAACCAACTTCACTATTTGAAATGAACTGTCCATTGTTTGGATTTTTAAATATTCCATCAAACGTAACTGCCTTGTTGGCAACATCCTTTAATACAAGTTGACCGTCTACTTCTTCGGTCATTTTCATGTTGTAATGAAGAATAAGATCATCTTTAAGTGATTTTCCCTTAACGGTAACGGCTGATGTAGCTGTAAACTCTCCATCTTCAGTCTGTACCGTAATTGTGGCATTACCCTCACTAACCGCTGTAACATTACCCGTTGAATTGACAAGCGCTACACTGGAGTCACTAGATGTCCAGACGACTCTTTTATTGGTTGCATTTGAAGGTGAGATTGTAGCCACTAATGTCTCGCTGTCCCCCATGGATAAACGAAGTGCAGCTTCATTAAGCGAAACCTCCTTAACGGCAATCTGCTCCACAGTAGCACCTTTAGGTAGTAAGGTAACCACGAACTCCTTCGTTGCCTGGCTTCCACCTAAAGAAATGGTTGCAGTTAACGTCACTTGTTGCTCCATTTCTCGTAAGGTCACTTCCCCAGTTGTACTAACCGCACTCTCATCACTGGAAGTCCACAATATCCATGCGCCATACTTATTGGTAGAAGGAAGTTCAAGAGATTCTGTCACGGCAGATATATCACCTAACGTTAGCTCTATTTTTCCTTGTTGTACTTGCTTTTCATTAAATGATTGTTCATATACTGCCGCGATATCTTCATTATTTAGTGCCTCTCCGTAAATTCTCAAATCTTGAAAGCTGCCCGCAAAAGTAGCATCCCCTGAATAATTGGAGCGACCGATGTATGCTTGCAAATCCGTACCAAAGCTGGCTGTTGTTTTCTCTTTGGCGGCCGTGCCTATACTTACACCGTTAATGTAACCTGTAATAGAGCGTTCTGTGATGACCGTCGTATAGTGAACCCATTGACCTTGATATTGTGAGGTAGAAGCGCCTGATACTCCTATCTCAGTTGTCCAAGGCTGGTCCACATTATTGCGATCCGTAAATACGGACTTGAAATCACCACTTGGGTTCGATGGATTAAACAGCCAATAGTTCGTTGGTAATTTATTTTCAGCTGCTGGCGTACCGTAGAATAATGCGGAGTAATTCCCGCTCCCCGTGTTATTTTTGATCCATACAGAAATCGTTGTATTTTCTTGATGATCAAACAATCCAGTAGGAAGCTGCACGTAGTTCGTAGTACTATCTGTTCCTCCAGGTAAAGTAAGACCATCGGCATACGTAATGTTGCCTACAGCCGTTCCATGTTTGCCATTACCGGATGTATCCTGTACATCCTCAAGCAGTGGATAATGTGCCAACATCGTTGGTGTTACGGGGTCCGCTGAAGCTTGATTGTTAAATGGCAGAACAAAACTCAAACAGTTATTGAAGGTCAAAAATAAAACTAACGTTATGATTGAAATCCGCTTTCGCATAGCATTCTTCCCCTCGTTTAATATTTAAAAGCACACAATCCTTATTTCACCTTTAAAAGAAGACCACCTCGCTCAAGGAGTTAAAAAAACACCCTGATATGAATGCGCTTACATTTCTCCTCATATTACGTCTTCCACCTTTCCAATTCAATGTAGTTTCTTGTTCATAAGGTGGATTTTTTTATTGCAATTTGAAATGAATGCAAACTGCGACACCATTCATATGAAGCAATCTACTTGTACAGATGCGTACAAGATTATCAAAACAATAAAACGGCATCTCTGCCGTTCTGGATGTATACGTATGGTTTATGTGTAAATTAAAGGATTTAACTCCTGATAGACTTAATATATATAGTTGGACGCTTGTCATATTGACAACGTGTCCGAATAAGATGTCGGTAAGCCGTGGGCGAACCGGATCAAAAAAATAAGGAGGATTTTCATTTATGCCAAAACGATTTAGCAGAATGCTCGCATTCCTCTGTTGCTTGGTCATGGTAGCGTCGCTAATGCCTACCAGCTATGCTGCCGCCACTGACAACATCGAGAACGCAGAAGCGAATGAAACACCCACCGCCATTTTTGGAACTCCCGAACTCGGGTCAAATGATCCCCTCTGGGACCAAACCATGGAGCATCACATCAACAAAAGCACGGTACCCACCGACCCGAGACCCCATGCCATGGGTACAGCAAGAATCCTTTGGGATCATGACTACCTGTATGCCCGCGTAGATGTGAATGACAGTAATCTATATCAGGGAGCTGGCGCAGATCACCGGTATGACAGCCTGGAGTTTTATGTTGGTACCGGAACCAGCGGCTCAAATCAATGGCGAGTCAGCTCGACGGGTGTGTTTTCAGGGCAGGCCGCTCCAGGCAGGGCTGCATGGACCCAGATCACGGAAACCGGATACATCGTGGAAATGAGAATACCCAAAAGAAATTTGACCTTTGAGGAGGGACAGCTTACCTTTGAGGTCTATATTAATAACTCGACAGAAAACGGCGGTGACCGCTATGAAGTCGTTTCCTCTTTTGGAGTTCCAGACGCAGCTTACACCAGCTCTGATTCATTTACAGACAGCCTGCAGCTCATCCCAGCCAATGAATTAGACACCAGATTATCAATTACCGCCACTGCGGGACCGGGCGGCTCAATCATGTCGAACCCACCCGGGGATGTTCTGAGAGTAGATCGGGGCTCTAACAAAGAAATTACGTTTGCCCCCGATTACGGCAAAATTGTGGATACCGTAACAGTAGACGGCCAGACCGTGACTCTATCTGCTGGCACTTATACCTTTACGAATATTGAGGCTGATCATGCCATTCATGTGACATTCAAAAACGATCCGGACGCGGGGATACTTCCCTTTATCGTATGGAATGACAACTTCGCCAGTGGCGAGTACACAACGGCTGTTATCATTGATTTAGGCGAGGGGAAGTCGGCGTTAGGCTCCGCGCTTAATCCGGATTTATTTGCCTTATCGGCTAGGAACACGACCCTGAACGGCGAAGCAGTGACCTTTGAAGGACCACGCAAAATCACAAGGGTATACGCTAATGACGAGCCAAAGGTACGCGGCTATGTCG
Organism: Paenibacillus sp. CB74; assembly: GCF_055687625.1. Lineage (NCBI taxonomy): Bacteria > Bacillati > Bacillota > Bacilli > Caryophanales > Paenibacillaceae > Paenibacillus > Paenibacillus sp. CB74. The sequence continues at coordinate 3,142,131 of NZ_CM146009.1, forward strand.
GGCCGATTAGCCATTCACCAGATTATCAGGACGGACTGACGAGCGGTCGTTACATCGTTGTTGAGTCTGAGTTTTATTCAGAGAGCGGCGGCAGTACAACGCTGGATGGCAGCAGTAACTCGACTAGGCAGGTCTACACCCTTGTTCAAAAGGGCGAAATCGTACTGACAGAAGGGAATTCGCTTCACAATGTGGTTTTTGAACAGGAAAAAGTGGTGAATCCAATCCTCGATAAATTTACAACATTCACGGACAATTCGGTCAATCGTTCGCTCTACCTTCACAAGGATGAAGACGGTAACGTGATGAAAGGATTGCCGCTGTATGTATATACCCACGGCATGTCACGCGGCGGCACAAACGCTGCGACAGACCAAAAAGCGGCCATGAAATCCGCCAACGGCTCCGTCGCTTTAATGAAAAAGATGGAGCAAAATCCCGATAAGTACGCCAGCCATGTACTGAATCTTTCCTATAATGGCGTATCTGTTCCCTCCACAGAAAATGTTAAGAAGGTCATAGACGCCCTGATTGCCAGCGGTGAAGTAGATCCTAACCGTATTTACGCAGCAGGCTTCTCATGGGGCGGCCAGTATACGAATAACTTAGTTAACAGCTATCCCGGCTTCTTCGCTGCCGCCGCACCTATGGCCCCGGTAAGCGGTTCACCGAACGCTAAAGACAATGACGCTCACAACACCCTGGCCTATTGGATGTTTTTAAATGCTCATAATGTTGGTGGCTACCAGACAAACCTCAATAACTTCATCAATAACAATATGCCAAAAATGGTCAACGCGAGGGCTTCGCGCTTTGAGAGTAATGAGGCTCTTACGTGGCCCTACAATCAATTTGATCAGCCGAATCTGAGGCCGAATCCGGCCAACACACCTGTTCTGGCTGATTATATAGCGCATGAAGTTGAAGCGGCGGTGCTTTATAACCAGATCACTATGGGGAATTGGAGCATAGCTCCCACGGCGCAGTCCTCTAACTTGCCGGCTTGGAACAACGATTACACAGACGTCTTTGATTGGATGTTCGCGCAGAGAAAACCGTCCGTGCCTGATGCACCGAGTGGCTTCAAAGCGACAGCGGGTGACGGACAGGTCACATTGAGCTGGAATGCTCCTGCTGACGATGGTGGCAGCGCGATATTGGGCTATAAGGTATGGTATGGAAATGTAACACCGGTTGCATTGGAAGCGGCGGAGACCAAATATACCTTCAACAATCTGACAAACGGCCAAGGCTACAACTTCACCATCATCGCGGTGAACGCGAAGGGAGACGGCGCGGAGATCAGTGCTACGGCGACACCGATGAAGACGACGACTCCCACTGTACCTGATTCTGGCGGCAATACGGGCAACACCGGTAATACAAGCAACGTTGATAATTCAAGCAACACCGACAATACAGGCATCGGGACAGACCCTGGAACCGGAACCTCGAAGTCGACCTACACAGTGAATACACCGAAGGATAAGCCCGCAATCACAGACAAAAACGGCAACACCACCCTGCCAGGCGGCGGCGAGATAACGACCAAAGGCGGGACGAAGATTAAGGTACCCGAAGGCACATCGATAGACGCAAACGGTGAGGTAACCATTCCGAAAGACAAAAGCGCCGAAGTGACACTACCTGGAGGCATCAGCACAGTGATCATTTCGGGTGGCTCAACGATCGCGAGCGACGGTACAGTCATAGTAGGCGGTAAAGACGCGCATGTGAACCTGTCAAACGGCAACCAGGTGCATCTCCACGGTGGATCGAAGATACGGAGCAGCGGAGCGGTTGTGGTAGGACCGGACGGAGCAAGAGTCGGTTTAAACAACGGCATGTCGCTGAACATCCGTGAGGGTACGGAGCTGGTGTTCGATGATGCCACCCCACTGGGCTTCCTCGTGATATCGGGCAACCCTTTCAGGGATGCCAACATGGGAGACTGGTTCTACAACGATATAAATTTCGCCTACACATACGATCTTTTCAACGGCACGACGTCCACAATGTTCTCACCGGGCAGCGCAATGACGCGTGCAATGTTCGTGCAGGTACTCGCCAATCTTGAGAACGTAAACCTCTCCAGCTACACGAGTTCCCGCTTTAATGACGTGACGGACGGACAATGGTACACCGCGGCAGCCGAGTGGGCGGCCGAAAAAGGCATAGTCAACGGTACAAACGCAGACCTGTTTGACCCCAATTCGCCGTTAACGCGCGAGCAGCTGCTAGTGATACTTTACAACTACATGAACTACAAGGGCTATGAGATACCTGAAAGCTACTCTAAACCCTTCACGGATCAGAGTGAGATCAGCTCCTGGGCGTTGGAGGCCGTTCAAGCGCTACAAGGCAACGGCATTGTATTAGGCAAACCGGGCAACTTTTTTGCTCCCAAAGCCACCGCCTCCCGCGCCGAAGTAGCCACGATCTTTGTAAGGTTCGTCGAATATCCGGCTAAGTGAAAGCGTATACAGGATTAAGGAGACCCCTCCCGGTTGGACAATATCCAGCCGGAGGGGTCTCTTGTTTTCAAACTGCATTTTTTTGACAACTCCCCGGTCAGGACTTTAAACCCTCGATTTTTGGTATTTAGAATATACGTCCCCAATTCCTTCTACTTCATTAATCATGTTCTGATTTATTTCACCACATAAAAAACGCCATCACACTAATGTGATGGCGTTCTTCGTTATGGAGCCTAGGGGGATCGAACCCCTGACCTCATCGCTGCCAGCGATGCGCTCTCCCAGCTGAGCTAAGGCCCCAGGATATGAAATAGATAACTTGTCCAACACTGCTAACGTTCCACAGGCGACTCCTATATCATATAAAATCCAGCTTTCGCTGTCAATCAATTTTTCAAGATCCAAAATGATTGGAGAAGAACAACCGATTTCACTGGTACACATGGACTGGAACTCCAGACTGCTCTTCTCCCTTTCCCACTTCACTAATCCTCCAGATCGTCTTTGGACAACAGGGATTTCAGTTCTTTCATGAACATATTGATATCTTTGAACTGACGATATACCGACGCGAAACGGACATACGCCACTTCATCGACTGGAAACAACTGTTCCATCAATAGCTCACCAATCTGACGACTCTCCACTTCAGCATCAGCTGTATTACGCAGGGATTTCTCGACTTCAGATACCATCATCTCCAACGTCTCAACGGAGACTGGACGTTTCTCACAGGCACGAATAAGCCCGCGAAGAATCTTGTCCCGGCTAAACTCTTCCCGGCTGCCATCTTTCTTGATAACAATTAATGGAGTTTCTTCAATCATCTCAAACGTTGTGAATCTTCGGGCACACTGCTCACACTCCCGGCGACGGCGAATGGATTTCGCTTCGTTGGCCGGACGCGAATCAAGCACTTTGGTACCCATATAACCGCAATAAGGACACTTCAAATCAGATCACTTCCCACGTTTTACTTTTTACCACATATTCCCTGTCTTGATTTTGTAATGAAAAATGCATTGCCGAGACATAATACTTTTACCAACTCACGAGGAGGTGAACAGCAATGGCACAAAGCAACGGTAACTCCAACAACCTGGTGGTAACTAAAGCTTCCGCAGCACTCGAGCAAATGAAATATGAAGTTGCTCAAGAACTCGGAATCAGCATCCCACAAGACGGATACCAAGGTAACATGACTTCTTACGAGAACGGTTCGATCGGTGGATACATCACGAAGCGTCTGGTAACAATTGCAGAACAGCAATTGGCAGGTCAATACCAATAATATCTGCATCGTAATACGCTACACAGAGGAGCATGGAGCGGCCGGTGAACAACCGGCCTGCTCTGTGCTTCTACTTATATACTTAGAACGTATTATAGATCTTAACATACTGATTATAATAATAAATGACCCTTTGTACATAGTGACGCGTCTCACCAAATGGAATATCCTTTACCGTATCGAATGAACCATCCCATACACCATCTCTGAGCCAACTATTCACTTTGCCTGGACCCGCATTATAAGCAGCGATCATAACCGCTTCATTGCCACCAAATTGATCGGACAGATTGCGCAGATACCATGTGCCTAACTGAATATTTCGTTCAGGCTCGTGCTTCAATTCCTCCAGTGAAGTGTCGGGAATTTTGGCTTGTTCCAATATCCAGTTGGCCGTGTCCGGCATCAGCTGCATGAGTCCAATGGCACCTCGTTTGGATTCCTTGCTTGTCTTGAAATTGGTCTCCACTTTGATAATGGAAGCAATCAGAAACGGATCAACCTCATAGCTCTGAGATTGGGCACGAATCTCTTCCTTATAATGAATCGGATAGAACCATGCCATCCAGTTTGTATTCAGAAATAGCACCAATACAAAGGACACAAACATCAACAGCAGTACTCGTTTCTTGCGCAATATTCTCATAACAAACCCTTACGCTGTAGATATGAGTCAATTTGCTGCTCCGTCTCAGTCCATAAACCGCTGTTATCGATGACAATGTCAGCCAACTGCTTTTTGCGCTCAATATCCATCTGTACATCCATCCGTGCCTCAGCCTGCGCTGCAGTCATTCCATCCCGACTCATCAAGCGATCTCGTTGAACCGCTCTCGGTACATAGACAACCATGACTTCCTCAAAGCCGTCTTCCAGACCCGATTCGTAGAGCAATGGAATATCAGATACCACAAGTTTATCCGGATGTTGCAACGCATATGCAGCAGCCCGTTCACGCATCTCTTTACGGATCGCCGGATGTGTGATAGCCTCCAATGCCTTTCGTTCCTCTGGTTGTTGGAAAACAATACTTCCAAGCTTTTTCCGATCCAGTGTTCCATCTTCGTTCAGTATGGCTTGTCCAAACCGCTTAACAGCGGCGGCCAACACGGGATGCCCGGGCATCATAACTTCCCGGGCAATAACGTCTGCATCGATGAGCAACGCTCCCTTACTGGCGAGATAGGCGGAAACACTGCTTTTGCCTGTCGCGATCCCGCCGGTTAAGCCTATATTCATCGTTTCACCTCATAACAGCTTCATTATTCCCATAATCATTAACAATAGTGCCGGCAATACAGAGAGTCTTCGCATCCAGCGCAGGGCTGAGAATCGTAGTCCAACCTTCATGCCGAGTGACAGAAACGCCCCACTAAACAGGGCAATAATGAGTGCCGTCCAGAGCGTGGGGAATCCCAAAAGAGCCGCTCCCAGGCCTGCTCCAAACGCATCCAGAGACAGGGCAATCCCCAGCCACATCGCTTCCTGAGCAGATATACTTCCCGAGTTATCCATATCCGCCTTGGAAGGGCTGCGAAGGATCTGAATGACGACCCCCAGCTTACGGAGCTCCAAAGTAAATACCATTCGTTCGAGAGAACCACCCGAAGCCGATTGCTCCAGATCCAGTGCAAGCACCTGATTCCTGCCTTTGGAATCCGGCAGCGTCACTTGTACGTTTCCCATCGCATTAACGTTTGTTTCTTCTGTTCCCTCATCCGTTCCGTTGCCTGTTTCCAGCTGTTCTTTTCCTTGCTTTCGAATAAGTTGCAACAGTGACCATGCACCAATACCTATCAATATAACGGCGCCCACAATGGAAGCGATATTCGGTGACACGACATGGGACAACAGCACACCAACTTGCATCGACAAGGCAATAACCAATCCCGAACAGATCGAAATAACAGCGATAGATAACAGGGGAATCTTCGTCCTCCGTAACCCATATGTAATCCCGACTCCAAAACCATCTAAACTAAGCGCCAAAGCAAGCGCCAGCAATGAAATAAAATGATGCAGCACCCCGGACTCCTCCTCTGTGCGGTACTCGTGCCAACTGAAGATGCCAGTATGGGTATACGCCCGCTTATTTCTGCCATATCAGTATATGGAGGGAGGAATCCAAGGGTGCTATGATTTCATCATTTCGTTCATTCAGTTCAAGTTCAGCGGCTGACAGTTCGGACAAAAATGCGTACCACGGCCACCAACCACCGTTTTTTCAATTAACGTACCACATGTTGCACAAGGCTCCGATTTGCGTCCATAGATTTTCAGTTGATGCTGGAACATGCCCATCTCACCCTGTCCGTTCACATAGGATTTGATGGATGAACCCCCTGCATTCACTGCATCTTGCAACGTAGCCACAATCGCTTCATGAAGCACCGTTAACTGCGCCTCGGTCAGAGTTTTGGCGATGGTCTCAGGATGGATGCCGGCGCGAAATAGAGCCTCGTCCACATAAATATTCCCGATACCCACCACATATGCCTGATTTAACAACACAGCTTTAATTTTGGTTGTTCGCTTGCCCACCGCCTCACGGAATGCGGTTACCGTAAAGGCCGGATCAAGCGGCTCCAATCCCAGCTTCAGCAAAGGTTTCGATATCAGTTCCTCACCTGTATTAAACAGATGCATCGTACCGAACTGGCGTACATCCTTATAACGCAATTCCGTACCATCATTAAAATGGAAGATTACATGTGTATGCTTCTCCACATCTTCATGCTGCTCGTACACGCCGTACCTTCCTTCCATCCGCAGATGGGAGACAAGCACCAGCCCGTCCAGCAAAATACGCAAAAACTTGCCGCGTCTCTCCACGCCAATTACGGTATGTCCCGCGAGTTCCATTGCAAATGCATCTATGTCGTCCGGCCGCTGAATAATTCGCGGCAAGCTAACGGTCACATGATCAATCGTTTTGCCCACAATAAGTTGATTCAATGTTCTTCTGACTGTTTCGACTTCCGGTAATTCCGGCATGATGTTCTCACCTCCCCTATATTATAACGGAAGATGGCGCTCAGCGGGACCCTTTTCTTATATCTCTAACATGGAAGGTCCGATTGTAAAATACCGGAAAAACCGCGCGCTGCTTGATTATTTTGCTTCGTACCAGTTATCCCCAAAGCTGACTTCAGCTTTCAGCGGAACTGACAGTTCCAATGCTTTTTCCATGACCGAAGGCACGAGTTCTTTCATCAGCTCCAATTCATCGGCAGGCACTTCGAACACAAGTTCATCGTGCACCTGAAGCAACATACGGCTCTTCAACTTGCGTTCCCGCAGTGCTTCATCCATCTGTACCATGGCCAGCTTGATGATATCTGCCGCAGTTCCCTGAATAGGTGTGTTCATCGCCGTACGCTCTGCGAAGGAGCGCAGATTGAAGTTGCTGGCATTAATCTCTGGCAGGTAACGACGTCGCTCAAGCAGCGTTTTAACGTAACCATCCTGGCGAGCTTCTTTCACAATGTCATCCATATATCGGCGCACACCCTGGAATACTTCAAAATACTGATCAATAAACTGCGCTGCCTCTTTACGAGTAATGTGCAGATTCTGTGATAAGCCATAATCACTTATTCCATATACGATACCAAAGTTAACTGCCTTGGCGGAACGACGCATATCCCCATCCACATCCTCAGGCTTCACGCCAAATACATCCGAAGCAGTCTTCGTATGAATATCCATATCATTGACAAATGCTTCCTTCAAGCGCTCATCGTCCGAAATATGTGCCAGAACACGCAGTTCAATCTGGGAATAGTCTGCTGCCAAAATGGACCAACCGGGTTCGGAAGGAACAAATACCTTCCGGATTTTGCGACCTTCTTCCATCCGAATCGGAATGTTCTGCAAGTTCGGGAATTGACTGCTAAGTCGTCCCGTTGCAGCAATGGTCTGACGATAATACGTATGCACCTTGCCATCTCGATCGGAGATCTCTTTGAGCAGTCCTTCCACATAAGTAGATTGCAGCTTGGCAAGCTGACGATATTGCAGGATATGCTTAACCACATCATTATAAGGCGCTAATTTCTCCAATACTTCAGCATCTGTGGAGTAGCCTGTTTTTGTTTTCTTCACGACCGGCAAGCCCAGTCTGTCGAACAAAATCTCCCCCAGTTGCTTCGGCGAATTCAGATTGAATTCCGTCCCTGACAACTTGTAAATCTCAGCCATAAGTCTGCTGATATGCTCTTCGAACTCGCTTCCCAGCGCCTGCAAATCGGCTGTATTAGCCTTAATACCCTGCTTCTCCATATCTGCCAGAATACGCGACAACGGCATCTCCAGCTCATGGAAAAGTGAGTTCATCTCATCGCCCTCCAGCGCCTGTTCCTGGAGAGGTATAATCGCTGCCACAGCAGCAGCTTTCCGGCAAAGGAAATCGCCCAGGATCTCTGCTTCCGGCACCTTATACTTGGCCCCTTTGCCCATAACCGTGTCATCCTCCACGAGTGATGGCAGACCATACTTGGTTGTGAGTCCACTAATTGTCTGGTTGGATTCCGTTGGATCAAGCAAATAAGCAGCCAGCTGTACATCGAATGATGCGCCAGCGAATTCAATTCCATGTGCATGTAGAGCCAGGTCTACACGATGAAGATCATACCCGCGCTTTGGTTGTTCTGAATTACCAAGCCATTCCCGCACTGAAGCAGCAGCATCGGAATGAAGCAATTCGGGAGATATGAACGTATAGGTTCCAGCGGAACCTACAGCAAGTCCAATCAATTTTGCTTGGTGCGGGTTATCCCCATGTGTCTCCACGTGGAGGACATCAATGGAACCCAGGGAACTGAACAGCTCGCCTATGTTGTCCTCTGTTGCAATGGAGGACTCTACCTCGGCAGCAGGGACCGCTTCCTGTTCAGAAGCCAGGCTGCCGCTGAACGACAGACGTTCGAGCAAGGATTTGAATTCCAGCTTGGCCAGTGCAGGGCCAGCGTGTTCTTCTTTTAAACCGCCGAATTGCATATCCTCCCACGTCTGCTCAAGCGGAACTTCCCGGTGAATTGTCGCGAGTTGCTTGCTCATCCGGGCATCTTCGGCATGGGCCTCGATCTTTTCCTTCATCTTGCCTTTCAGTTCACTTGTACCATTCAGCACATCCTCCACCGATCCGAACTGGTGCAAAAGCTTCAGTGCTGTTTTCTCTCCGACTCCGGGAATACCCGGAATATTATCAGACGCATCGCCCATCAGACCTTTGAGATCAATGATTTGCAGCGGCGTCAGACCATAACGCTCCTTAATCTGAGCAGGATCATACAGTTCAATATCGGTTACCCCTTTACGTGTCAGTCCGATATGTACATGTTCAGAGGCAAGCTGCAGCATATCTTTGTCACCCGATACAACAAGCACCTGTCTGCCCGCTTCATCTGCGCGTTTGGTTAACGTCCCGATAATGTCATCCGCTTCAAATCCTGCCAGCTCAAACTGGGCAATGCCAAGTCCTTTCAGCAGTTCTTTGAGCAATGGGAATTGCTCTGACAACTCTGGTGGTGTTTTCTCCCGACCACCCTTGTATTCCTGATATCCTTCGTGTCGGAACGTAACTTTGCCTGCATCAAATGCGACCATCACATGTGTAGGCTTATGCTCTTCAAGCAGTCTCAGCAGCATCGTGGTGAAGCCATATACGGCATTGGTATGCAGACCTTTCGAGTTGGTCAAAGGCGGCATTGCAAAAAACGCCCTGTAAATAATGCTATTTCCATCTATGAGAATAAACTTGTCCATTCCAGCACCTCGCGTATTATATGGTCAACCTCTTCAAATTACATCTATTCTCATGATACCATACCCACCTGTCACATCAAAAAGAATAGCCTCTTTTCACTTCATTTAATCGCAAAAAAGAACCTCCTCCACAGGCAGCTGTACACAGCCTACCTGAGAGAAAGTCCTTTTCCATTCATATGATTGCATTACTTAATCAGCACTGATTCCCCAATTCCAAAGCCAAAGCAATACTCTTCTATTGATTCAGATCCGGACGTTTACCTGTGACCAGGTATACCGTGCTCTCACCAATGTTGGTTGCATGGTCGCCAATACGTTCAATGTAACGTCCAACCATCATTAACAGCATAGCCTGAGAAGCCTGATTCGGATGCTCTGTCATTAACGTGTAGAGATCACTGATCATGTGGCTGTACAGTTGATCGACCTGATCATCCGTCTGAGCCATTTTGTAGGCCAGATCTGTGTTTTCTTTCAGGAAAGATTCGATGGATTCATCAATCATGGATTTCACGATTTCTGCCATCTGCGGGATATCCACCAGAGGTTTAATCAGCTTCTGTCCATCCATCCGGAGTGTCACCTTCGCCACGTCGAGAGCAAGATCTCCCATACGCTCCAGATCACTGGAGATTTTGAAAGCCACGATAATACGTCTGAGGTCCTTCGCCACCGGCTGTTGTGTAATGATCAGTTTGGAGCCAAGCTCCATAATTTTGTCTTCAAGGGCATTCAGATTCGCATCATTCTTGATGATGACCTGAGCTTTCTCCGCGTTCATCGTTTGTAAACTCTCAATAGCCCCATCCAGTGCTGCTCCTACATGTTCACCCATTTGCTTGAGCAAGGTACGCAGCTCTTCAAGCTCCTGATCAAATTCTTTTCTGCGAATCATAGATTTCATGTCCTCCTTATCCATCGTCTCCGGTTATGCCGGGATCATTCCAACTCAGCTCGCTTAACCGAACCTTCCAGAGATATAATCCTCGGTTCGGGAATCTTGCGGTGTGGAGAATAACGTCTCCGTATCAGCTGCCTCCACCACTTCACCATTCAGGAAAAATACCGTGCGTCCAGATACCCGTGCCGCCTGGTGCATATTGTGGGTAACCATAACGATGGTGTACTTGTGATGCAATTCCTTCACCAGCTCCTCAATTTTCAACGTGGAGATCGGGTCGAGTGCCGACGTTGCTTCATCCATCAGCAGAACGTCAGGCTGTACAGCCAGCGCCCGTGCAATACAGAGACGCTGCTGTTGTCCGCCAGACAGACTCAGTGCCGACTTTTTCAATACATCCTTCACTTCATCCCACAGTGCCGCATGGACAAGACTCTGTTCCACCAACCGATCCAGTTCAGCCTTCTGGGTTACCCCATGCAAGCGTGGTCCATAAGCGACGTTATCATAAATGGATTTGGGGAACGGATTCGGTTGTTGAAACACCATGCCGACCCGTTTGCGCAGTGTCTCCACTTCAATCTCATTACTGTAGATATCGGAGCCATTCAACATAACCTGTCCTTCCACACGAACACCCGGAATCATGTCATTCATCCGGTTCAATGTGCGAAGCAATGTCGATTTACCACAACCTGACGGCCCGATGAACGCAGTAACCGTTTTTTCCGGCAGATCCATCGATATATTTTTAAGCGCGTGATGCGTATCATAGTATAAATTAAGTTTATCAATGTGAATGAGGTCCTTCATGGATGTTCACTTCTCCTTCGCTGCAGGGACACGAAAACTCCCTTTACGTTGAGACCGATGCTGGTAATCGTTCATCGCTGCTCGGCCATCTTTAATATCCTACCCTCTCATTGTAAAAACCGTATCACTTTCATGTTAACGGAATGTAAAAAGACATCCTTAACCTTCATGATCTGCGTAATGGATCAATCTGATTCCTGATGTCTACCTTAGCCTTATGGATTGCCTTATATTTTACTCACTATTCAAAACCATCTCATCCAGCTTTGTACGAATATGCTCTGCGACTTCTCCAGCTTTTCCGCCTTCCATGGCAATTTCCTCTGCTATACGGGACAGATCTCTCACCGCACTGTTCAGTTGCCGGAACGTGGCTCCCCCTGCAGTGACATGTACCGAACTGTCATCAATCTCCGCTCCGCTTGCCTTAACCAGTTCTACGGTCTGAAGGGTCAGTCCACCAATATTCTCCAGCAATGAAGACATGCTGCCTGCAACTTCACGGGTCTGTTTCGCCAACGCTCGAATCTCGCCTGCAACAATCTGAAAACCTCGTCCATATTCACCGGCATGTGCTGCTTCGATGGAAGCATTCAGGGCAAGGAGCCCACTCTGATCTGCCAGAGATCGGATCGAATGTGCCATGCCTGAGCCTGTTTTGATCGAATTCAACATGTGATCCGCATGTTGTCCTTGACTCTCCATATGCTGATGTACCCGGTTATAGGAAGCATCGACATGCTTCAAACTCTCTTCGCCCCGCTTGGACAATGCCATGATCTCCCGGGCCTCATGAACGGTCTGATTCGCTGCATGCACCAGCTTGGTAACTGCTTCATTAATTCTCGTTATCTCCTGCCTGCTCTCCGATACCGTACGAACACGTTCTTCCGAAGACGCTTGTTGCAATCTGCGGGAAAGCGACATCACATCACGCATCGTCAGCACACCGAGCAGTCGATCCTGATCCGTAACGAGTAGACAATCGTAGAAATGTTGTTCATTCCGTCCAAGTGCGATATCGATAATTGTGGTCGCTTCCATATGAATATCTGCAATAACCGGCGATGTGTTCACGACTTGTATGACCGGCTTACGGTAGAATAGATCTGCGGCAAAACGGCCGTTTAACATCCGATATAACGTCTCTCGCATTAACAATCCAGTAGGTTTCATCTGCTCATCACATAATACAATGCAAGGGTGCTCCTGACCCTGATTCATCATCGTCGCTGCTTCTCCACAGGTCGTGTGGACTCCGGCGACAGGAACCTGGCGGTAATAGTCTTGCAGATGGATTACAGGTTCTTCAGCAACCACCGTTACTTCATGATGCTGTTGTTCGGGTGTCGTTAATTCTTCGTTATGTAAAACAACATGAGGCTGGTCAGGTTTCACTTCGAGCAACATGGGCATAAATGCGCAATCTCCTTTACGTATTAGCTCCGTCTTGAGATAGATTATGTAGGTATAAAGTATCACCCAGATAAGTCCATGCTACTCCCTCTACGTAAAGGAACATCCTCCTTTATGTTAAACGAATGTAAAATAAAACTCCCCGATCATTGCTAACTTGAATGATGGGGAGTTTTTCTTTTCACAACCAATTTATAACCTACACCACGAATGGAATCAATGTGAACCGATTCTGGGTCCAGCTCCAGCTTTTTGCGTAATGAGCTGACGTGTACGTCCACTGTTCGTTGACCTCCGATATAATCGAAGCCCCACACCGCGTTCATCAGATCATCCCTTGTCAGTACCACACCCGGCTTTTTGGCCAAATATAAGAGAACTTCGAATTCTTTCGGACGCAGACTGATGGATTGTCCACCCAGTGTCACTTCATATTTCAGAGGATAAATCTCAAGCTCTCCCAGAATAATTCGTGAACCATCCTTGTCATCAGGCTGTGGTAAGTCTTCACCATTGGAATAACGTCTTAATACGGCATCCACTCGGGCTAATAACTCAGATACACCAAATGGTTTGGTAATATAATCATCGGCACCCGATTTCAGTCCCTGTACTACCTCGGCTTCACCGTTCTTGGCGGTCAGAATGATAACAGGTGTACTGACACCCTGTATTCTTAACTTATTCAGAATGTCCAGACCATTCATGCCCGGAAGCATCAGATCAAGCAAAATGAGATCAAATTCCTGAGACAAGGCCCGATCATATCCTGCAGATCCGTGATCCTCTGCCGTAACGTCATAACCTTCCTGTGTCAGGTTATACGTGAGTAATCTCGATAATGTAGGTTCATCCTCAATAACTAGCAAACGCTGTGCCATGATACCCCTTCTCTCTTCATAGGTTGTCTGTTGCCACAACACTTTTTCTATCATAGCACTAAATTGTTAACGCGGTGTAAAACAAAACAACCTTTTTACATTTTCCTACTTCATGTCTAGATCTCTTCATCCTGAATGAATGGAAGGATCACACGGAACGTTGTCCCCATGCCCAGCTCACTCTCAACAGACAATTTGCCATGATGCAATTCCACCAGATGTTTCACTATGGAAAGTCCAAGGCCCGTGCCCCCTGAATTACGGGATCTGCCTTTATCAACGCGATAGAACCGTTCGAAGATCCGCGGCAGATCTTTTTTCGGTATGCCAATTCCTGTATCCGACACCGCAAAGACCACTTCATCGTCGTTATCCATTGTCACCTGTAACTTCACTCGTCCGCCATCCGGGGTATAGTTGATTCCGTTGGATAACAGATTGATGAAGATCTGCTTCATCTTGTCCTCATCCGCTTCAATGTACAGTTCCTCCGGAACATGCATTTCCAGACGAATCTGCTTTTTCTCCGCCACCTTGGACAGGGTGCCCAGCACCATTTCGAAGAAAGAGTGTACATGAACAGGTGAACATTGCAAAGGCGCGCGTTTGGATTCAATTTTGGATAACTCCAGAATATCCCCAATCAATCGGTTAAGTCGATCTCCTTCATCATAGATGATTTTCAGGAATGAACGCTCCGTCTCCTTATCCTGTACCCCGCCACTGAGCAACGTTTCGGCAAAGCCCTTGACCGCAGCAACAGGTGTCTTAAGCTCATGTGAGACATTCGCAACAAACTCACTGCGCATTGACTCCAAGCGGCGAATCGCCGTCACGTCCTGCAACAGGAACAACATGCCTCGATACCCGCCATCATCTTCCGACATGGGTACGCCATCAATACGGATCAGTTTTTCCTCCGGGTTGAACACACTCACTTCTTCGTGCATCCGATCTTTCAGTGCAACACTCTCTTCAATGGTACGTGTTAATTCGTAGTGTCTTTTCAATTCAGTATAAGGCTTACCCGTAACTTTTCCTGCCTGAATACCGAGCATACGCTCTGCTTCCCGATTAACCAATGCAATGGATTGCCCTGCATCGATCATGACAATGCCTCCGGTCATGTTCGCGAGGACGCTCTGTAGCAAGGCTTCATTGTCACGAATCGTCTTCAGCTGGGACTGCAAGCTGTCTGCCATTCCGTTGATCGCAAGCCCCAACTGTCCGATCTCATCTCTACGCGTTACATCAACTCTCGCATCGTATTCCAGCTTGGTGATTCGATGAGCCACTTTTGTAATATGCTCAATCGGGGAGGTTAGTCCGCGTGCAACCCGATAACTGACAAATGCGACAATTAAGAACAGCAGTCCAAGTGCAGCAAACATAATCATCCAACCACGCTGAAGACCCTGATCAACCGCATGCAGACTCATTGAAAGGCGGATGTAGCCATCAAATTTGCCGCTGGGCATTTCAATCATGTCACTTTGATCCGAATTGACAGGTAGTGCTACATACAGCATGTCCTGTCCCAGTGTTTCACTGTACCGTATAGACTGCCCGTATCCATCCCCAACCGCACCCAGAATTTCTTCCCGGTTCAAGTGATTATCCATCGCTGCCGGATTACTCTCGGAATCTCCAATGACGGTGCCGTCTTTATTGATGAAGGTCACCCGGGAATCCGTGAGGCGATCCAGTTCCAGCGCCCGATCTGAATAGTACTTTCGTGTGGCTTCCGAGGTTGGATCACTTGCATCATGGAAGGGAAACGTGGCTTTGAGCAAATTAATCTCCCGCACCATGGTTTGCTCCAATGCGGTTATGTGCGTAGTTTTAAACACTCTGCCCATTGTATATCCAGCTACAATGACGGATACACCGATCAGCACCATCATAATGATGGCAAGGCGAATTCGGAACGGTCTCATCTATCTCTTCCTTTATGATCAGATTAACATCTAATAATTGGCTCTATATTGAATCCAGTTCAATTCGGTCACCACGGGTGCCGGGATTGGAAATAACGAGAAACTCCACTTCTTCGTTGCTGCGATTCATCATCTGATGCGGCATTCCGGGTGCAATCTCTATTCCTTCATGGGTTTCCAGCACGAACATTTCTCCGTTTAGTTCCATATATGCTTCACCACTAAGGATGAAAAAAAACTGACGGCTTACCGAATGAACATGTCGTGTTTCAGTCGTTCCTGCAGGCATTCGCTCATGAATGATGCTCAATTTATCGTTTTGAACAAGGTGCCAGCCATCGCACTGTGCACCCCATATATAATGCGCTGCATTCTGTTTGCTCATTTTCATATGACTTGTCCCTCCGCGTATAATTTGCTCGATCTATCATATCACAGATTAGGGAACTTCCAATCAGCCAAGCTATTCGTACCATATCATATATGTATCAACGCAGATGCAGACTTTTGTAAACAGCTGCTAAACCGCATCTTAGACTTGCACAATTCCCTGATATAAAAAAGACGCACCGCTCAGCCATGCTGAATGCGATACGTCTCTCTATATAATCAATCCTATACGGATTCCGAATCATCTTAAAAGCATTACCCGTTTACCACTTCACCGCCATTTACATGCATTACCTGTCCACTCACATACGATGAATCATCCGAAGCCAGATACACATATGCGGGAGCCAGTTCATCCGGTTGCCCTGGACGTTTCATCGGCTGGGTTGCGCCAAACTCACTTACTTTTTTCTCGTCAAAGGTGGATGGAATGAGCGGTGTCCAGATCGGCCCTGGTGCAACGGCATTGACACGAATTCCCTTCTCAATCACATTCATCGACAGAGAACGAGTGAACGAAGTGATGGCACCTTTGGTAGATGAATAATCAAGCAAGGTCGGGCTACCGCGATAAGCTGTTATGGATGTGGTGTTAATAATCGTACTGCCTTTCTTCAGATGTGGCAGAGCTGCCTGCGTCACATAGAACATGCCGAAGATATTGGTACGGAATGTTCGCTCCAGTTGCTCTGGTGTAATATCCTCCAGATTCTGCTGTGGGTGCTGTTCCGCAGCGTTATTCACGACAATGTCCAGTTTGCCCAATTCATCCACCGTCTGCTGAACCGACTTCTTCGCAAAGGCATCATCACCAATATCTCCAGCTATCAAGATACACTTCCGTCCTTCTTGTTCCACTTGGCGCTTCGTTTCCTTGGCATCTTCGTGCTCGCTCAGATATACAATGGCGACATCTGCGCCTTCCTTGGCGTATGTAACAGCTACAGCCCGTCCGATCCCACTGTCACCCCCTGTAATGAGCGCTACCTTTCCCGTCAGTTTACCTGCTGCCTTGTATTCAGGCTTTTCAAATTCGGGTCTAGGATGCATCTCCGACTCGATTCCAGGTCGTTGATCCTGATGCTGTGCTGGCATTGTTTTTTCGTTTTGTGGTGTGGTTGACATCTAACATTCTCCTCTCAAAATGTGAACATGTTTGGATTACAGAAGACACGGACTTAGCTGTAACCTTCCTTGTCTTTCGTTCTCTGAAAAAGTCTCATTCTGTAGGATGGCATGAACAGTCCAGATTATTCTTCTGTGATGAAAAGCAACTCAAGGCTCGGCGTGCTGTCTCTATCAGCGTCCTACCTTCTATTCGTTATTTACCACGCTCTTTGGATATCAAACAATCGATTTGCTTCAAAGCCTGTATTGCCAGAATTCGAAATTTATTCGAAATTAGACTGTTTCATGATACAAAGTGTATTCCTATGCTGCTTGGGCTGAGGTACAATGTACAGTATACAGATATGCTTTAGCTATCATTTTTACTGGTTTAATCATCCTAATCTAACATGGAGACCTGACAATGGAATCGCATATTAATTCATATATAACACTCGTAGCCACTTCAGCCGTGCTGAATGTCTTTTTGTGTTTATATACCTATTTCAGAAGATCCGAGATCCCCAGCTCCAAAATATTCATCCTCTACACAGCAGCACTCTCCATATACACGTTTGGATATGCAATTGAGCTGGCCAGCAACACGCTCGAGCAGATGAAGTTTTGGACCACCGTGGAGTATATAGGCATGCCCTTCTCCGCATCTCTTGGCCTCATGTTGATGATAAAATATACAGGAAAAGCGTTATCCAAAAAGGTAACTGCCGCATTGTTTGTAATCCCTTCCATTACACTATGTATGGTAGCAACCAATGATTTTCATCATCTTTTTTATAAGAAAGTATGGCTTAGAGAAGATAGTCCCGTACCTCTGATGGATATCGCAGTAGGTCAATGGTATGTTGTACACGGCGCATTCACGTTCTCATGTCTGTTGTGTGCCTGCCTCATTCTGATCGGTCAATGGAAACACACCAAGAAGATGTACCGTCGACAATTACTTACACTGATTACTTCACAGATTATTCCTATGGTCGCAGCTTTTCTGTATTTGCTTGGCTTGACACCTGGTGGGATGGACCCCGTGCCGGTTCTCATGTGTATTACATCTGCGATGTATATCTGGGCCATTCTATCCTCTCGTCTCCTGACCATCGTGCCGATTGCTAAAGACAGTATTTTCGAGAGCATGCGCGAAGGAGTTATTGTACTGGATAGTTCCAATCGTCTGGTAGATTATAATCGATCACTTCGTGACATGTTGCCAGAGCTTAACCTCACCATGATTGGACAACCCTTGGATGAGATATGGCTTACTCTTGCCGGTGAGACTTTTCCCGTTCAATACGAGAAGGAAGGATTGCAAACGGATCTGTACTGGCAGTTAGCAGGTGAAACCGTCTGTTATCAGGTCAGAACATCTTATGTGTATAACAAGGATGCACAGATCGTGGGTAGCCTCATTATGCTCATTGATATAACAGAACAACGTTTCTTGCAAGAACAGCTAAAACAACTGGCTTATTTCGATGGTCTGACCAAAATCTATAATCGCACTCATTTTTTGCATAAAGGACGGGAGATGTTAAGCGAGGCTCGTCTTAATCAGCAGCCTGTTTCATTTATATTATTTGATATCGATTATTTTAAACGCATCAATGATACCTATGGACATGATGTAGGTGATCAGGCCATTATCCATGTAGTCTCTGTATGTAATCGATATTTGAGCCCTGAGATGTTGTTCGCCCGTTATGGAGGAGAAGAATTCGTTATCGCCCTTCCGGATACCTCTCTTCAAGAAGCCAAAGAACTTGCAGAGCAACTGAGAGTTGCCTTGTTGAATTCCCCCCTAGATGTTAAGGGAAATCCTATTACGCTGACCTCAAGCTTTGGTATCTCCCAATACAATGGAGGCATTGATTCGTTGGAATCCTTGTTACGTGATGCTGATACTGCGCTGTATGAGTCCAAGCGGATTGGTCGAAATGCAGTGTGTGCATATGCTGTGAGTGCAACCTAACCCATGTAGACCGTGTCTGATGGCAATGGACGATGATATGTATGGTAAAGACTGCTGTAGTACCAACTCAAATATAACAAGAAATGCTGATTCATCTTGGTAATAACAAAAATAGACAGCCGATGTGGCTGTCTATTTTTCATTTGTTTCCCGTAATGCTATCTTACATCCCATTCAGCTTGTCCTAATTACGTTTGCAAACGCTTAAGCAATGGAGACTAATACATCGTTGTAGGATGGATTAACCGTCCGCTACGCACTTAGATGACCTGATTATTCACCATCAGATACACCATGATAAGCAAGAATACAGCCAGAAGTGTACTGAACATACGGATCTTGCTTTGCTCAGGACCTACATCACGCTTGTTTTTCACACCTTCTGCAGCGAGTCGTAGCGGTTTGCCCATAATTCCTCCAATAGCGGCAATGGCCAAGAGAAGGACAACAACAACAGCCATCCAGACATGAGAATACTCACCTTTTGTCATCAGGTAACCGCCTGTTAGAAGTTGGATTACAAGTCCATACTGCGCGACTTTGTTCAAAGAACGTAGCGATGCAAATGCTCCCTCTTGTGCTGCAGCATTCAAAGTACGGATTTTACCGACCACGAATGGCAGAATCAAATAAAATCCCATCGCCAGTGCTCCAATAATATGGAGCAGATACATAATCATTGTCAAAATTTTCATCCTCCTCAACATTTTCGGTGTGCTATACATCACATCCCATTATACTGGGGATCTTATCCAAAGAAAAGAAAACCTCCGGGTTACCGGAGGTTTTCTTTTAGCTTCTGTTCAAAAAGTTCTCAAACTTACAGCTTTACTACTGAAATGACGTTACGAACCGAATCAGCAGATTTATCCAAGCCTGCTTTTTCTTCCGTTGTCAGGTCAAGCTCGAATATTTTCTCAATGCCGTTACCACCCAGAATGGTTGGTACACCGAGGAACAGATCATGATAGCCATATTCACCTTCAAGATAAGCGATGACTGGAATGATACGTTTCTTGTCCTTCAAAATCGCTTCGGTCATCTGAACAAGTGAAGCCGCCGGTGCGTAATACGCACTGCCGTTACCAAGCAGATTCACAATCTCACCACCGCCAACACGGGTGCGCTGCACGATGGATTCGATCCGGTCAGCCGGAATCAGGGTATCGATTGGAATGCCTCCCACGCTCGAATAACGAACGAGAGGCACCATATCGTCTCCGTGACCACCAAGAACGAATCCACGAACATCTTCAACAGATACGTTCAGCTCTTGCGCAATGAAGGTACAATAACGTGCTGTATCCAGAACACCTGACTGACCAATAACACGGTTTTTAGGAAAACCAAGGGTCTGATAAGCTGCATAAGTCATCGCATCTACCGGGTTGCTTAGAATAATGACGATGGAATCAGGGCAATATTTTTTCACATTTTCACAAACGGACTTCACGATACCCGCATTCGTATTGACCAGATCGTCACGGCTCATACCCGGTTTACGGGCGATACCAGCGGTGATGATTACAATCTCAGAACCTGCAGTATCTTCGTAGTTGGAAGTACCGACGATATGACTGTCAAATCCTTGAACAGGACTTGCCTCCATCATATCGAGTGCTTTCCCCTTCGTCGGGTTCTCCAGCTGAGGAATATCAACCAGCACAACATCCCCGAGTTCTTTTTGGGCAAGCATTAATGCGGTCGTGGCACCGGTAAAACCGGCGCCGACTACTGTGATTTTTTTGCGCTGAATAGTCAAGATTCACATCTCCCCTTACAGGTTTTTAATGATTTGATCCGCGAATTCAGAACATTTCACTTCAGTAGCGCCATCCATCAGACGTGCAAAGTCATACGTTACTGTTTTATTGTTAATGGATGTTTCCATACCTTTGTAGATCAGGTTAGCTGCTTCTTGCCATCCCAAGTGCTCAAGCAACATTACTCCGGACAGAATAACGGAACCAGGGTTCACAACATCTTTGTCCGCGTATTTAGGTGCAGTACCGTGAGTTGCTTCGAAGATAGCATGTCCTGTTACGTAGTTGATGTTCGCTCCAGGAGCGATACCAATTCCGCCAACTTGCGCTGCAAGTGCATCGGACAGATAGTCACCGTTCAGGTTCAAGGTTGCGATCACATCGAATTCGCCTGGACGAGTCAGTACTTGTTGCAGAGCGATATCGGCAATCGCATCTTTTACGATGATTTTACCAGCATCTTCAGCGGCTTTTTGTGCTGCATTCGCTGCATCTGTACCTTCGTTATCTTTGATGATGTCATATTGTGCCCAAGTGAATACTTTGTCAGCGAACTCTTCTTCAGCCACTTCGTATCCCCAGTTTTTGAAGGCACCTTCGGTAAATTTCATGATATTACCTTTGTGTACCAAGGTAACACTCTTACGGTTATGATCAATTGCGTATTGAATTGCTGCACGCACCAAACGTTTTGAACCTTCGGAAGAAACTGGCTTGATACCAATACCGGAAGTTTCAGGGAAACGAATTTTGTTAGCACCCATCTCCTGTTGCAGGAACTGGATCACTTTTTTCACTTCTTCAGAACCTTCAGCATACTCGATTCCTGCATAGATATCTTCCGTATTCTCACGGAAAATAACCATGTCTACCAGCTCAGGACGTTTAACCGGAGAAGGTACACCGTCGAAATAACGAACAGGACGCAAGCAAGTGTAGAGGTCAAGCTCTTGACGCAGGGCTACGTTCAGGGAACGGATACCGCCACCGATTGGTGTAGTCAATGGTCCTTTGATCGCTACGATATACTCACGAATGGCTTCCAATGTATCATTCGGCAACCACTCACCGTATGTATCGAATGCTTTTTGTCCAGCAAACACTTCATACCATGCGATTTTTTTGTTGCCATCATAGGCTTTTTCAACAGCTGCATCCAATACACGTTTGGAAGCTTTCCAGATATCACGGCCTGTACCGTCACCTTCGATAAATGGAATGATTGGGTTGCTAGGTACTTGAAGTGTACCGTTATCAATTTGAATTTTTTCGCCTTCAGTTGGGTGAGCAAATTTTTCTAATTTCATAGTTAAAATTCCTCCTAGGTTTCATATATGCAGTATTCATCATACCACTAGTCTTGTGGAGAGAAGGGTCCTGAGAGCTTAAGCTAGTAACGCCTCTACTTTCCAACCCTTCACCTCGTCCATATTATTATACTGTTTTTGTGGCTATTAGCGAAGTTCAATAGAAACGTATTTCTGTTCTGTAGGGCCAGTGTACTCCGCACGTGGACGAATGATGCGATTGTCCGCAAGCTGTTCCAAAATATGCGCAGTCCATCCAGACACCCGGCTGATGGCAAAGATCGGAGTGAACAATTCCTGTTCGATCTCCAGTTGGGTATATACAGAAGCAGAATAGAAGTCTACGTTAGGCTTCAGTCCTTTTTGTCCTGTAACCAGTTCCTCGATCTTCACTGACATATCATAAAGGCGCGTATCATTGTTCATCTCGCCAAGTTCTCTGGACATCTTCTGTAGATGCTTGGCACGTGGATCACCGTTTTTGTACACCCGATGTCCAAAGCCCATGATCTTTTCACGATTATTCAATTTTTCCTGAATTGCCGCTTCAAGACGATCAGGCGTACCGATCTCATTCAACATTTTCATAACGGCTTCGTTAGCACCACCATGCAGTGGTCCCTTCAGTGCGCCAATGGCGGAAGTTACACCGGAATAGATATCCGACAGCGTAGCAACCGTTACACGAGCTGCAAATGTCGAAGCATTCAACTCGTGATCCGCATGCAGGACAAGGGCTTGGTCCAATGCTTTCACTGCGGTCTCGGATGGTTCTTCACCAGTCATCATATATAAAAAGTTCTCTGCGATGGAAGCGCCTTCTTTTGGAGCCACAGGTTCTTTTCCCTGACGGATACGGGCGATGGCTGCCACAATCGTTGGCAACTGTGCTTGCAACTTAACCGCTTTGTTCTCATTCGCTTCTGTTGTCATCTCATCAGCTTGCTCGTCGTACAGTGCAAGTGCAGAGACAGCGGAACGAAGTGCTGCCATGGTACTGACGTTTTTCGGATACAATTGGATTTGTGCAATCAACTCGCTCGGAATCGGCGCGTAATCGCTCAGGCTTTTACGAAGGGATTTCAGTTCATCCGTTGTTGGCAATTTACCAAACCACAACAAATAGGCAACTTCTTCAAAGCTGGCATGTTCAGCCAAATCGTCGATATCGTAACCACGGTATGTGAGCACACCGTCTACAATAGAACTGATCGAAGAGGTTGTTGCAACGATGCCTTCCAGACCTTTGGTAGCTGTCATATTACATCTCTCCTTTAATAAGCGAAATCAGGAACCATTCCAGAGTGCATATAAGTGCCAAAGTGCACCTATCCTCTTTTTGTAAACATTTTCATTTTAAAATTAACAAATATTTCAAAATGCGGTTTTCCTATCTGTCAATCGGTATTTACTTATAACATCATACTGGATTTTGTCGTTTATGTGAACATGATGAGAGTTCATTCGCACATCAAACTTCTTTATCGGACCGATAAAGCATTTTTGAAAGCCTTTACAAAAACAAGGTTGACATTTAATGTTTTTTAAACAATTCTGTCGTATGAAGAACTTTATATTGCTATATTCTGTAATACTAAGGCATACTCTAGGCAAAAGAAAGAATCCAGGCGGAGCTTGCTCAAAATGTTAGCTCTTAAACAAGCTCTGGTAACCTTCCGGCGTTTCAAAACGTGGTAAATGCTCTATATTAATTAAGATAGCCATCTATTCTTAATACTGTTTTATAGATCATACATAGGTCGGCTTAATTGAAATAAGGAGAGTTGATGCTTGGATAAAATTATACTGAAACGTCTGCTCCGCGGCTTATGGGTTATCATTGCGACCATTCTGATCGCTGTTGCCATATACTTGCTGTTCCCGCTTCTGTATCCTTTTGCGAT
Organism: Paenibacillus sp. CB74; assembly: GCF_055687625.1. Taxonomy (NCBI): domain Bacteria; kingdom Bacillati; phylum Bacillota; class Bacilli; order Caryophanales; family Paenibacillaceae; genus Paenibacillus; species Paenibacillus sp. CB74. The sequence goes on from NZ_CM146009.1 coordinate 3,166,071, forward strand.
TGCCTGGATTATCGCTTATGCCATGAATCCATTAGTGAAACTGCTTCAGCATCGAGCACGGTTCCCCCGCTGGCTGGCTGTGACTCTTTCATTGATCGTTTATTTTGGTGCCATTGCGGTGGTGCTATCAGCGGCGATTACCCGCATGGTAAAAGAAGTCATTTCACTTACGACAAGCTTTGATCTTCATGTGGATGAAATCAAGGACACATTTGTGCGCTGGACCCAGAATGACACCATTCAGAGTTTGATTGGGCAGATCAATGAATTTTACAAAGAGAATCCCAACTACCAGGAAACCATTAACAGCAATATCAGCAAAACGACCGAAACGGTAGGTACAGCCGTGACGGATCTGGTCACCGGATTTTTCAATATGGTTCTGAGTCTCCTGACTTCCCTGCCCAACATGGGCGCGGTGTTAATTGTTGTTCTGCTGTCTACATTCTTCATCAGCAAAAGTTGGACCCGGCATAGTATCACCGTCTCGGGCTGGGTGCCCTCTTCCATTCGCAAGCCCATATCAGATATATGGACTGACCTGAAAAAGGCCTTGTTTGGGTATGTAAGAGCACAATTGATCATGATCTCAATTACAGCACTATTTGTCATGATTGGACTGCTTATATTGCAAGTGAAGTCAGCATTTACCATCGCTCTGTTTATTGGTCTGGTCGATCTGCTTCCTTACCTGGGTGTTGGTCTGGTCATGGTACCTTGGGCTGCATACCTGTTTATGAACGGGGATCTGTATCTGGGCATTGGCATTAGTATTATCTATCTGATTTTACTGATTGCCCGTCAGATTATTGAGCCGAAGGTACTTGCAAGTAGTGTAGGGCTCGACCCACTCGCCACATTGGTTGGCATGTTCGTGGGTTTGAAGTTGTTCGGTGTTCTGGGCTTAATTATTGGCCCTGTCAGTCTCGTGATTCTCGATGCGTTCAATCGGGCTAACGTATTACGCGACCTCCGAACGTATATCATCAACGGACGTGTCCGATGAGGCATCATCCTATGCGATGAGTACACAGGAAAAGCGGAAAAGGCTTCGTTCAACAGAAATCATCTGCTGAGCGGAGCCTTTTCCATTATGCAAAACAACTGGTGTTTCATTTCGGACGACGATAAAACGTAATTTTGCCACTTTTCATTTTTTTCTCCAGCCATCCCAGGAAGAACAGACGATAAACCGGACGTGTTAATGGAAATATCAGTGTAAACCCGATCAGATCCGTTACAAAACCTGGAATCAAGAGCAAGAAACCACCGACAAAAATAAAAAGTCCATCGACCATTTTTCTTCCAGGTACCTTGCCACGCTCCATCTCGGATTTGGCGTCTACAAGTACTTTTCGCCCTTCAAACTGCAACATTGCTATACCAATCAAGGACGTGAGAATCATGAGAAGCAATGTCTTTCCGGCTCCGATCCAGTCACTCATCAGAATAAAACCAAATAATTCAATCACCGGAATGATTAAGAGTAAAGCCCACATCCATTTTCGCATTGACGTATTACCCCTTTCCCGAAAGCCACACCTTTTCAAGCGCGCTGTATAGCTCAGAGGCTGCCTTATCCAGCCGAACTGGCTTCCAGTCTCCATTTACCCACACATGCTGGGTAGAACCTGTAACCAGCCGTTCTCCGGGGAGTGATTCATCAGCTGACCATACCCGTTCTCCAATCGCCATATGCTCATCAGGTTCTTCAGACATGCGTCTTATGTCGTACTCATAGTTCAGTCGCAGACCACTAAATGCAGCAATACGGGTGAAAATGATAATCTCATCATCATATCGGGCAGGCTTGTGATACTTCACATCCAGTCCGGTTACGGGAAGCAGTAACCCCTGTTCCTCCATTTTACGATATGTATACCCCATTTGGCGAATCATCTCAGTTCGACCGATTTCAAACCAATTTAAATAGTTCGCGTGGTAGACCACGCCCATCTGGTCACTTTCTTGATAGCGTACACGAAGACGTGCCGCATACCAGCTACCATTGATCTGTTCTCGCACGTGATCGGCCTCCTTCGTTCTAACATTCATACGTGTTACCTCGCTGCAAAGTGTCAATAAGATGGAAAAAAAAGCAACGGGACAATAACGCCCCATTGCTTCTTTCCTGTTGCTTCTCCATCCAATACGCTATTAAGCGTTGTTTGGAATTTGGCTTACTTTAATCAGGTTGGTAGAACCGGAACGACCCAAAGGTACACCTGCTGTAATCACAACCAGGTCTCCTTCTTTAACCAGTCCGGATTTTACGCCGCCTTCAATTGCATTTTCGAACAAAGCATCCGTGGAATCAACCAGTCTTCCTTTGACAGGAGTTACACCCCAAGCCAGAGCCAAACGACGGGAAGTTCTGTCTTCCGTAGTTACAGCGATGATTGGAGATTCTGGACGATACTTGGAAATCATGCGTGCAGTGTGTCCTGATTCAGTTGAAGTGATGATCGCTTTTGCGTTCAAATCTTGAGCTGAAAGGGCAACTGATTGACTGATTGCTTCCGTAACAGTTGTTTGTTGAGCAACACGTTGCTTCAGATACAGCTCTTGGTAAGGCAGAGCAGATTCTGCTTTTTCAGCAATACGGGACATGGTCAGAACGGATTCAACCGGGTATTTACCCGCAGCTGTCTCACCAGACAACATGATTGCGTCCGTGCCATCGAAGATCGCATTCGCCACGTCACTCGCTTCAGCACGTGTTGGACGTGGGTTACGCTGCATGGAATCCAACATTTGTGTAGCTGTGATTACCGGTTTACCTGCAACATTACATTTTTCGATCATGCGTTTTTGTACCAATGGTACTTCTTCCGCAGGAATCTCAACACCCAGGTCTCCACGAGCAACCATCAGGCCGTCAGATACTTCAAGGATCTCATCGAGGTTATCGACACCTTGTTGGTTTTCAATTTTGGAGATGATTTGGATATGTCCAGCATTGTGTTTTTCAAGCAATTCACGAATCTCAAGTACGTCACTCGCTTTACGTACAAAAGAAGCCGCGATGAAATCAACACCTTGCTCAATACCAAATACGATATCGTTAGCGTCTTTTTCGGTGATACCCGGCAGAGAAATGGCAACGCCCGGAACGTTAACACCTTTTTTGCTTTTGATCGATCCGCCGTTAACGATACGGCATTTGATCTCGGTGCCTTGCACTTCCACCACAGTCAGTCCGATCAGACCGTCGTCGATCAGAATTGTAGATCCCGGTTCAACATCATTCGGAAGATCTGTATACGTAATGGAAAGACGTTCTTTGGTTCCAAGAATTTCTTCTGTTGTCAAAGTGATGTACTCGTCTTGAACCAATTCGATCGGTTCTACTTCGAGTTTACCTGTCCGAATTTCCGGTCCTTTGGTGTCCAGCAAGATCGCTACTGTTTTGTTCAACTCTTCGCATGCTTGGCGAATCGCAATGATCCGTCCGCCGTGCTCATCGAAATCACCGTGGGAGAAGTTCAGACGGGCCACATTCATACCGGCCATAATCAATTTTTTGGTGTTCTCCAGAGATTCACTGGATGGACCAATGGTACATACAATTTTCGTTTTACGCATTTTGGGTTTCCTCCGATTTTAAAGGTATTACTCTTTATCTATTTTTCTTTTTCCAACTATTAAATTTACTATACTTTTGCTCATTTGTATAGGAAATTCGTCACACTATTCAACATTTCCCGACAAATTACTCGCAGCATCTACTTCTACAAGCTCTTGAGGAGCTTCAATGGATGCTTGAGGTTCAAACGTGACCGATCCAATTTTACGGAATTTCTCATACCGATCCTGTTTCAGCTGATCCCCGCTCCAACCCTTCATCTCGTCGAGATGACGGATCAAAGCTTCACTGATGAAAGCAGCAGACGCTTCATAATCCCGATGAGCACCGCCGCGTGGCTCAGGCACGATCTCTTCAATAACTTCCATCTCCAGAAGGTCCTTGGCTGTTATTTTCATCGCTTCAGCCGCTTGATCTGCCTTGGATGCATCCTTCCAGAGAATCGAAGCAGCCCCGTTCGGAGAGATCGCAGAATAGATTGCATGTTCCAGCATCAACACACGATTACCCACAGCCATAGCGAGAGCACCGCCGCTTCCACCTTCGCCGATGACCACAACTATAACAGGAACCGAAAGCTTCGCCATTTCCATCAGGTTGCGAGCAATAGCTTCCGATTGACCTCTCTCTTCTGCAGTATTACCCGGATACGCACCTTTAGTATCAATAAACGTAATAATAGGACGGCCAAATTTGTTCGCTTGTTTCATCAGACGAAGTCCTTTTCGGAAACCTTCCGGATGAGCGCTGCCGAAAAAGCGGGCGATGTTATCCTTCGTATCTTTCCCCCGCTGTTGTCCGATTACCGTTACTGTCTTTCCATTCAACTTGGCAAGCCCGCCAACAACCGCAAGATCGTCTCCGAACATGCGATCACCGTGCAGCTCAATGAAGTCCGTAAATATCAATTGAATCAGATCTAGCGCCGTTGGGCGTTGCTGGTGCCGGGCCAGATGCATTTTCTGTGCTGCCGTTATGCCAGTGTAAATCTCTTCTTCAAGTCTATGGTAACGTTCTTCCAGGCGGGCAATCTCGTCCGTAAAGTCAATCCCTTTTTCCTGTCCAAACTGTACGAGTTCATCAATCTTTTTGCGCATCTCAACCAGAGGCGCTTCATATGGCAACTCACCCGCCATTTAGACCCCTCCTTTTTCACTATGCATATCCAGAAGCTTGCCAAGAGTGGCCCGAAGTTCTTTCCGGTGCACAACCATGTCCAGCTGACCGTGCTGCATATTAAATTCAGCCGTCTGGAAATCATCAGGTAACTTCTGACGGATGGTCTGTTCAATAACGATTCTGCCGGCAAAACCAAACACAGCGCCAGGTTCGGCAATATTAATATCGCCCAGACTCGCAAAACTTGCCGAGACTCCACCTGTCGTCGGGTCCGTGATGACCGAAATGTACAGCCCACCCTGTTCATCCAAACGGGATAAAGCTGCGCTTGTTTTGGCCATTTGCATGAGGCTGAGAATACTCTCCTGCATCCGGGCACCACCTGATGTGGAGAAAATGATCATTGGCAAGCGCTTCTCTGTTGCATGCTCAATGGCACGGGTAATTTTCTCCCCTACAACCGAACCCATGCTGCCTGTGAAGAAATCAAAGCTCATGACAGCCACAACTACAGGCAGGCCCTCAATGGTACCTTCCCCTGTAATTACCGCTTCCTTCAGGCCCGATTTCAGACGTTGTTGTTCCAATTTGTTGCTATATCCAGGAAAGCCAAGCGGATCAACTGATATCATATCAGCGTCAAACTCAACAAACCCTTGATCATCAAGTACCATAGCAATGCGCTCCATAGCGTTAAGACGCATATGGTAACCACAGGCAGGACATACTTTCAGATTTTTCTCCAATTCCTTGCTATATTGAATGGTGCCGCATTTGCTGCACTTGTTCATAAGCCCTTCAGGTATTTCACGTTTTGGGCGTTCTAGGACTTCCTGGCCTTCGCCGGGAAGTGCACGCTCGGAAGGTATGGTAGCGTACTTCCGTTTCTTCTGGAATATATCTTTGAACACAACTACACCTCTCCAGCCGTTGATTTGATGGCCGCAACCTGCAGTGCGCTGCTTGTGACAGCTTCATCCGCGTGCTACGGTAAACCGCTTACGACCCACACGCTGCCATGGGCCTTGTCCAGCATTCACAACAAAAAAATCCGCCGGTACAGGGCAAGGATCAGCGGCTTCTGTCAGCACGATTGATATTACCTGCAATAACCGAAAGATTGTTGCGCCGATGTTTTGAATCTATCTAGGTAGGGTCTCCGGGAGCAACCAGGTCGGTCCTAGTCCTAACAAAAAAAGAAGGAAGGACAGCAGCATACAATACATGCAAGTCGATTCCTCTCTCCGCTTACGCGGTTAGTCCCTTATGTACCGATGGTACTTCTTCCTCTGCCAAGGCACGTCGATGTCGAACGAATCAGGAATGCAGAATGGAATTCAACACTTCCTGGACCTCTTCCAATTCCCCAGAAGGGACGCGAATCTCAAATTGCTGCTTGGATAAACTGATGGGACGGGTCTGTACCAGAAAACCTTCTTCCGAAAGCCTGGTCTTAATCTTGTCCGCAACCTTTGCTGTCGGCGCAATGTAAATCACCGTCCACATGCCTTGTCCGCCCCCTAAGCTAATGTTCAGAGCCCGTATATTGGACTAATGATAACATACCTCACTTTTTTTCTGCAAGAAAGGGTTCGGGACCTTGGGGGAGAATTTGGGATCATGAGGGACATTAGTCCCCCACAAATAACTCATATGGTTGACGAAATCTTCTTATTGATACTTCTTCCATAAGCAGCTCTAAACGTATCAGGGCAGCGTCAGCCGCCCTTGGAGACCTTCATATGAGTCATAAGATTGATCACGGCATGCAGGCATGGAAATACAGGGGGTTAAAGGTCTGAGGGGTATTTTTTGGCTTTAATATTTTTGTGTGCAATCCGGGCAGAAGCTGCAGCGGCCACCCCTGCAACCAGGTCATCCAAAAAGACATGAATGGCTGTTGCATGTTCATTCAAATCATGAATGACACCTATTTTTTCTTTATCCAGATAACCAAAGCTGGTTAAACCAATCATACCATACACATGAGTAATGCCGAGGGCCAGAGTCTCGTCCACTCCATACAGGGATTCATCCGCTTCCATAATAGCTTGTAACGGTTGGGGCAAGAGTCGCTTCTCCGCAAGTTCGTCGAGAGCAATACCTGTATAAAGTGTATATTGCACCTCTCGTTTCTGCAGAACGGATTTCACGCTGGTAACACAGTCGTCCAAGGTCAGTTCGGGGTGGTACCCTTTTTGCAGACGGTATACAATTGCGGCGATTGCATCAATCTGTACCCCGCGCCGGGCCAGCATGGCTTCTACGATTTCATATGACATATCTCGACCTCCCGCATCAATACCCCGAGGACCACTCGGTCCTTCGGTGTTCTCAAGTGTATGCAGTAACCTGTTAAAATGTTCATAAAATGTGCGGATGGTGAAATCAGGACCGCGATACAACGATCACAAAAAACCTGTTCAGCATTTAGCTAAACAGGTTTCATATTGTTGGAATAAAAACGATCACTAACGAGATAACCGCTTATTTAATTTTGACCGTCCCTTCACCCAGCATCTTCTCCATGTCGGAGAACAGGGCTGGTGATGGTTTAATTCGGTAGGCATCACTCAGTGCAAGCAGCTTCTGTTGCTGCTCATAGAAGAGCACCGTCGCAACAGGTCCAGGGTGCTCCTGAAGCAGCTGCTTCAGACGTGCCAGAAGCTCAGGCTTCTCCGCATGCGGGCCAATCTTCACGAACACCCGCTGCTCCACCGCCCGCGGTTCGCGGCTCTGCGCCTGGCTGCCGGACGCTTCAGCGGCACCGCCAGGCCGGGAAGCCGCAGCCGTGGCTGCGCCCATACCCGCCGCATCGCTGCGCGTCGCTGCCGAGCCTTGGCTCCCGCTGCTACGCGCAGCGGAAGCATCCCCGCCTGCGCTGCTGCGCTGCGCTTCGGCTCCTGCGCCCGCTGGCCGCCGCGGCGAAGCCGACGGCGCCGGGCGCGAAGAGCTGCCGCTGCCGGGCTTGCCGCGCCGGTCACGGCTGCGCAGCTGCTGCTCCAGTGCCGCCTGTGACAACGGCACCACTTCCTCAGCCAGCAGCTTGAACCCTTCGTCCTGCTGCTGCACTTTGGCACGCACGACGAGCAATTCACCTTTCCCGACATGCTGCTGGCTACGCCGCCATACCTCGGGAAAGAGAACCACTTCGCAGCGTTCGATCTGGTCTTCCAGCTCCATGAACGCCATGGCCTTGCCCTGTTTCGTCGTAATTGACTTCACAGACACTACCATACCCGCGACGACGGCCATTGTGTCGTCTGCCGCCTCGGTCAGCTCCATGATCCGGTCAGCCCCACTCGATTCAAGCACATCTTCATAGTCATCCAGCGGATGCCCGGAGAGATACAAGCCTAACAACTCACGCTCTAGCTCCAGTTGCTGCCCAGAGGAATAAGGAGGAATTTCCGGGTATTCAATCTCCCAGTTTGGCGTCTCCACAAAGTCGAACAATTGAATCTGCAGATCCTCACGTTCTTTGCGCCATTTCAACGCGGCTTCAACGGTCTCATCTAGCATCGCCAGCAATTGGGCCCGGTGTCCGGGTAATGTGTCAAAAGCTCCGGCCTGGATCAGCGATTCAATCACACGTTTGTTACATACACGCAGATCCACACGACGACAAAAATCGAGCAGACTGTCGAACGGTCTCTCCTGCCTTACGATCATAATGCTTTCCATGGCTTGGGTACCGACATTTTTCACAGCAGCCAGACCGAAGCGAATTGCACCCTTTGAGGTAGCCTTCACCAATTCCGGTTCCTTCTGGTTGTAGGTTGCTTCAGGCATGGCTGTCGATGCCTGCCACTCATATCCACCACTGTCCTCTTCGGAGCCAGGACCCGGATCATCCGGCAAAGGTGCTTCACCATATTCAGCTTGTCCCGAATGCTCCTCATGCTCACGAACATGTTCTTCTCTGAAGGAACTTCCGTTACCGTTCGTGGTATGTTCTTCGGCCACGCTTCCGGTGTCACTCTCTGCATCGGCTCCCGCAGTCTGCTGCGATACAATGCTCTGATCCCCGGTGCCTGCGCTACCGGATGGTATAAATACAGGCGTAAACAAAATACCGCTCTCATTCACATCCGGCGGAAGCACCTCCATATCCATACGCCGACATTCCACCACGTACTCTGCCACTTTCCGATGACTGCCCATCACGGCTGTCAGCATGGATGCCATAAAATGCACAGGATAATGCGCCTTTAGATAAGCCGTCTGGAATGCAAGCACACCATAAGCTGCGGCGTGAGCACGCGGGAAGCCATAGTTCGCAAACTTAACGATCATGTCATAAACAAGGTCAGCTTCTTCTTCGCTATACCCTTGCTTCAGACTACCTTGTACAAAGTGACCACGCTCCAGATCCAGCACTTCCCGTTTCTTCTTGGAGACCGCTCTGCGAAGCAAATCTGCTTCACCCAGCGAGAAACCCGCCATCCGGGAGGCAATCTGCATGATCTGCTCCTGATACACGATGATGCCGTACGTATCTTTCAGAATAGGCTCCAGATCCACGTGCGGGTAATCCACTTCGATCTGTCCATGCTTACCCTGAATGTATTTGGATATGAACTCCATCGGACCCGGACGATACAAGGCAAGTACCGAGATCACATCTTCAAAACTACTTGGCTTCAGATCTTTCAGCACACGGCGTACACCGGCAGATTCCAGTTGGAATATGCCCATCGTGTCACCACGGCCGAGCATCTCGTAGGTCAAAGCATCATCATCGGGAATAAGACGGAAGTCCGGAATTTCTCCATGTTCCCCAATCCAGCGTACACACCGCTCAATGATTGAAAGGGTACGCAGACCGAGAAAGTCCATCTTAAGCAACCCAATTGACTCCAGGTTTTCCATGGAATACTGGGTCAACGCGGTCCCTTCACTGCCCTCCTGAAGCGGCACCGCATCGGTCAGCGGATCACGGGAGATGACCACCCCCGCTGCATGCGTGGAAGCATGACGTGGCATACCTTCGACCTTCATCGCCATATCCAGCAGTTCACGGGTTTTCGGCTTGGTTTCATACAGCGCCTTCAGCTCAGGTGTCGCTTCCATGGCCCGCTCGATGTTAATGCCGAGTTGCGCCGGAATCAACTTCGCAGCCTTGTCTACTTCGCCATAAGGCACATTCAGTGCTCGTCCCACATCACGTACAGCAGCACGGGCAGCCATCGTTCCAAAGGTAATAATCTGGGCGACATGGGCTTTGCCATATTTATGCGCGACATAATCAATGACCTCATCCCGCCGTTCATCGCTGAAGTCAATATCAATATCCGGCATGGAGATCCGCTCGGGATTCAAAAAACGTTCGAAGAGCAGGTTGTATTTCATCGGATCAACATCCGTGATGTGCAACGTGTAGGCTACCAGACTTCCTGCCGAGGAGCCCCGGCCTGGGCCAGTAACAATGCCTTGTTTATGCGCATAGGCGATAAAGTCCCAGACAATCAAAAAATAATCCGAGAACCCCATACTGTCGATCACACCAAGTTCATAGGCCAGCCGTTGTTCAAGTTCGGATCGAAGCTCCTCGTCTGTCCAGCGTGTGGACTGCGCGTAACGCTCCTCCATGCCTTCTTCGCACAATTGACGCAGATACGCCGAAGGGCTGAGTCCATCGGGAAGTGGTCTGTATTCCGGCAAAATCGATTTGCCGAACTCCAGCTTCAACTCACAGGATTCCGCAATGCGGACGGTATTCGCCAGAGCTTCCGGTACATGAGGAAACAACCGGGCCATCTCTTCTTCACTTTTCAGATAGAGCTGATTCGTTCCAATGCGGAGCCGATTCTCATCATCCACGGTCTTGCCCGTTCCGATACAGATCAGTACATCCTGAAGCTCCGCATCTTCTTCCGAAAGATAGTGGGCATCATTCGTCGCTACAAGCGGAATTTCCAGTTCAGCCGCCAGTTTGATCAACTGGGGATTCACCCTTTTTTGCTCGGAAAGCCCATGATCCTGAAGCTCCAGATAGAAGTCTTCACCAAAGATATTTTTATAACGCAACGCCGCACGCCGCGCTTCTTCCTCTCGACCATGCAATAAGTGCTGAGGAACCTCGCCCCCCAGACAAGCGCTAAGACAGATAATTCCCTCATGATGGGCAGCCAGACTTTCCATATCGATACGTGGTTTGTAATGAAAACCTTCGAGATGTCCAATCGAGCACAATTTCATGAGATTACGGTATCCCGTCATGTTTTTGGCCAGCAAAATCAAATGATGAATCGGCTGATCCTTACGGCTTCCCCGCTCTTTGCGGGACCCAGCTGTCATGTATGCCTCGCAACCGATAATCGGCTTGATCCCCCGTTCAATACATGCTTTATAAAAAGGAATTGCACCATACATTACGCCATGGTCGGTTAGCGCCAGTGTTGTCATTCCGAGATCTGCAGCCTTATTCACGAGATCCGGAATACGCGCAGCGCCGTCCAGCAAACTGTATTCGCTGTGAACGTGCAAATGCACAAAAGAACTCATGTTTTTTTCTTCCTTTCGCCGCAGATAGTCACAGCATCGGATCTTCTGATCCGTTTGCCGCTCTATCTTTCTCATATATATGAATTAAATAAATAAAAAATGGAATCACCTTAAAAAATCGTGACTACCTCTTAAAAGGAGACTTTATTATTCTATTTTATCATAACGTTCGGGGGCACGCCCATACAATAGAAGTACAAGCCGCTCCCCCTGTGACAGACCGAAGACAGGAGGTGTGCTGCTAGGTCTGAAAGGGGTGTTGCCAGTGAGCACATTTTTGTCCAAAGCCATTCTTGATTTCTTTATTGCGTTTGGAATCGTGCTGGGTGGCGCGATGATCGGAGGTATTGGAGCGGTGATTTCTCTCCAGCCTCCAACACAGACGATGCTCGATATTTCTGGGAAAATAAAGATATGGGCACTCGCAGCTGCTGTGGGTGGCACCATTGATCCCATGCGTGTCATCGAGAGCAATTTCCTGGATGGTAACCTGTCTCCAGCGGTCAAACAAATTCTGTATCTGATCTCTGCTTTTATGGGCGCACATATGGGAACAGAACTGGTAAAGTGGGTGTGCGGCGGAGGCCGGAGCTAATATGAGACAGGAACAGCGTTCATGAGAGTTCCGCCATTCTCCCGTTACCGCCCGCTGATGCGAATGACTGCTGTATTTGTTCTGGGAATGATCGCTGGATGCGTCGTCTACAATGGGGTATTTCACCTGAGTTACAATGCGTTGTGGCTGAACAATCAGGAGCTGCAGCTTCAGCTGCATCAGAATGAGGAGGATATCAAAACGCTGAAAAAATACAGTAAACGCCAAACCGTGATCAAGGAAATCAAGGTCCGTGCAGAAGAGTCCGATAAGGGGCCAGACGAGGCTTCTCTGAAAGTGATGTTACAGAAGCTCGGAGACGAACTTGAGGTGCTCCGCGGAAGAGATGTATTCAACATCGACGAGTATAGCAAAATGACGCGAATCATGCTAAATCAGAAAGTGTACTCGGTCAGGGAAAAGGAATACACCGTTCAGGTCAAAACGATGCTGGTTATGGAAGGCGTACTGCAAGTTTGGGTACAGATTCGCATGCATGTTCCTGCGTAACAGCAAAAAACTGCCCTTGTCTGCATCTCTCCATGGTACAATAAGGGCAGTAAATGCTTTCCAGAAAAGGAGCTGCGTCTTTGTGTTCATTGATGTACTCAAATATGTACTAATCGCTATCTTTACTGTTGCCATGGTTTTGGCAGCGTTGAACAGCATTCGTTCACACAGAAGCTCGGATGCTACCAGCGCCGGTCTGTACCGTTCGTGGATGAATATCTGGATGGGTGGTATGCTTGTTGTTCTTGCGCTGATCCTGATGTTTGTCTTCACGGGTTCCACCTTATCTGTGGTTGTGGAAGCGCTATTTCTAATTATGGGTGCGTATAATGTATTTGCCGGAATACGTAACCGCAGTTATTATGCGCGGATTCAACAACGGTCCAGTAACGGATCAGGTACAACTTCCGGACAATCTGCATGATTTGTTGAAGTGCTATGATTGTGTCTGCAAAAAAGAGAGTACTTCCCTTCATTAAGCGAAGCCAGAATGCGCTACAACGCAACCCGGCAAAGCTTCTCCATGAGGGAGTACTCTCTTTGTCTATACCTGAGGCAATACAACGTGCTAGGCGTGGTCAATGGACTGCAATGTCATTACAGCTTTGCATACCACACTGCCTTCACGTGTAACCACAATGTCCATTTTGCACGTTCGACGACTGGTTTCCAGAATTACAGGTCGAACCAGAATCTGATCCTCAATCTGTACCGGTCGAACAAAATAAGTCGTGACATTATCCACCACATGGTCGTTCCCTGTAACATCCCACGCTGCCCGCCGGCCAGCCTGTGTCATCACATTCAACAGAACGCCTTCGGAGATCGTACCCAGATCGGTTGCCATCTGAGGAATGATGAATCCGTGAAATAACAGTTCATTCTGATCACCGCGTTCCTCGGCAAACCCGTTCCAGATCAGATGATCAAACGTCTCTCCCAGTTGTGGCTGCTTCTGTGCATCCCGCATGGCCTGAAGCACTTCCTTGCGTGTGACGGATGCAATCAGTTTGCGGTTGCGATCCACGATTGGCAGAAAATCGATGCCCTCCCAGGTCATAATTTGCGCAGCGGAAGCAAGAGAGGTTTGCAGCGACGCCGTAATCGGGCGGCGAACGACACATTTCTCAATACTTTGATCCGCCGTCAGCTCACTGACATCCTTCAGACTGACAATGCCAATGACCCGGTTCCATTCATCCACGACTGGAAAGCGATGTTCACCCGTCTCCGAGACCAGCATATGAAAATCTGCGGCTGAGCTCGTGACTTTCAATACCTGCAAGCGAGGTTTCTGACCAATGATATCCTCAACAAGCATGATTTTTTTCTTAATCAGCCGGTCAAAGATCGCACGGTTAATCATGGAAGCCACCGTGAATGTATCATGCCGGGATGAAATAATCGGTAGCCCAAGCTCGTCAGCCATAATTCTTACTTCACGGCTTGTCCCAAAACCACCCGTAATCAACACGCCCGCTCCCTGTTCGAGGGCAAGCGAGTGAGCATCCTCACGGTTACCCACAATTAACAGACTCCCAGCGTCAATATAACGCGCCATCGCCTGTTCTTTCATCGCACCTATCACATACTTGTGCAGCGGTTTGGCTAGACCTTCGTTACCACCCAGCACATGGCCCTCTACAATGGTCACAACATCAGCAAAGGTCAACTGTTCCGACATGCCCCGAGGTCTCTTCTCAATCCGAACGGTTCCAATTCGTTCCTTGGTCACGACCAGTCCGAAGTTCTCCGCCTCTTTTACGGCACGGTAAGCTGTCCCTTCACTTACACCGAGTTCCCGTGCAAGTCCACGCACTGATATTTTGCTGCCAACCTTCAGTTGTTCAATATGTTGAAGTAACTGTTCATGCTTCGTGACGTTCTCTTCCTGTCCGTCCAACTGTACCACCCCCGAAGATGCATCTGTACTATTCTGTACCTATTATAACACGCCTTCAGGAAAATAACCCCACTCCCATCTCATTCTCATAGGCAAGGTTCCCCCTCAGAGTTTAATCGCTTAATTATCCTCTAATCCTGTATGTAGCAAAAAAGACCGGACCCCTTGAGTCAAGGGATTCCGGTCTCTCATGTTGTATCTACTACTGTACCTTATACAGACTCGCTCCGCTCCTGCTTGTCCAGCAGTTTCATCTCCCACTGCCGCAGCTTCGCCCGGCGAACGGCTTCCAGTGCACGTTTCTTCTCTTCATCTACACCGAGAATAAAATGTAGGTGTGCACCAACGATTAATAAGGAGAATAGCACCCATACGATGCCAAAAATATTAACCCAGTCCATTCCTCCAGCAAAGGAAATCCGCGGCAGTGCAATGACCAGCATCGACAACGCGATAAGCAGATAGATTACATGTTTTGCTTTTTTCAACCTCTTCACCATTCACAGCTCCTTCGTTCGTGATCGACTCTATATTCTAGTCTATGAACGGTAAGGGGCTAATATGAAAGGTTCAGGTAAAAAAACAAGACAACCTTTTGGTACGCGTTCATCCTTCGTAATCAAAAGTGGACTTTTTGAACTACCTTTTTACGCTTCAGCGCCACCGTACAGATGACCCAGGCTGTCTGCAATAATTTTGTTCACGTCTTCAATAATGACACTGAGACGACGCTCCGCATCAAACAAACGACGGATGTTCAGATTCAGACTCAGTACTTCAAACAGTTTCTCCATTTTCTCCATCTCATCCGGAGCTGGCATATCCCCGCTCATCATACGTTGTTGCAATTCCATTTGTTGATCACGAAAGTTATCCAGCATTGCTTTTGCATCCGGATCAGCTTCAATCAGCTTCATCGCGGAAGTAATCTCTTCCACCTCGCTGCTTTCTCTCAGTGCTTTGGCCAAATCATTGGCTTTGTCATAAATGTTCACTATTATTCCTCCTCAGATTGGTTTGTTCTTCCGTGTTAATACACGCTTTTCTCCGCGGTCAAACAAAGGCGGTCTGAAACAGGCCGTCGATATCCTGCCTCGAAATCAAATGCATTTAATCCATATGGGTCAATCACCAAGGGTTATATGTCCTCATATGATGAAGCACATGCCATGTTCAGATGCCGTTCAACTTCGAGATCAGACATCAAGTTGCCGCCCGGAAGGAGATCCGTGATGTCCACTAAAAAAGTAACGATTCAGGTTACCGGCTCGGGCATCCTGCAGGACGACGTCATCATGCTGGGCGAAGGGGTGCTCAAGGCGCTTAAAATCCCTTCAGGAAGGCCGCTTCAGCTGCAATTTGGCTCTTTCCGTCGCGAAGTCACTGTCATTCCGGTTCCAAGGTATGATGGACTGCGCATCAATCAGACAGTTGCCAGCAAGACCGGTCTCGTTCCACGTTCGGTCCTGAGGGTATCCTATCGTTCAGCCAGCCGTACCCTTCGCCTTGGGCCCTACATCAGTGTACTGGTTAGCCAGGATTATCCCGATCAGCCCGATCGGCCCTTTGGCTCCATCACGATGTTCTGTCAAGAACTGGTGAACGCCTGCCGTAAGCAAGGCGCCTATGTATCCTTTTTCACACCGGAGGATATTGGAGCGGTAACGGGTTATATGAAAGGCTGGGTGTATGATGACGGCTGGAAAAAGACTGTTCTGCCTGTAGCAGACGTCGTCAATAACCGGCTAACGTCCCGCAAGCTTGAGAACAAACCTAGCGTACAGCATTTTATGAAAGAAGTAAAATCGCTCTACGGCACGCAAACCTTCAATGAAAAGTTTCTGGACAAAAACGAAGTATTTGACGCACTCAAGTCCATTTCAACGCTTAAACGAGTTCTTCCCGAGTCCCATTTGCTCAAAACATCCACCATGCTCAAGACAATGTGCAACCGGCATCCGGTTGTATTTCTGAAGCCCGTACGCGGTTCTTTGGGCAAAGGCATCATTCGGGTCTCACGTCAGACGGACGGAAGTTTCCTGACTCTGGCGACTGGCGTTGGGGGTACCCGGAAACAAACGTATGCTTCTCTGGATAAACTGTATGCCAGTATGGCTGGGAAAATGAAAACAACGCGTTATCAGATCCAACAAGGGCTGACTCTCATTGACCACAGTGGCAGGCCCGTGGATTTCCGTGCGCTCGTGCAAAAGAACCGTACAGGTAAATGGAGTGTAACCTCCATCGTTGCACGAATTGCGGGCGGGAGTCACTATGTATCCAATCTGGCAAGAGGTGGGAGCCTCAGCACCGTCAAAGAGGCGGTTGCCAAAACGCAGTTGTCCGGATCAGCCAAAGCTTCCGCATATGCAGGATTGCACACCGCAGCACTGGATATCGCCAAAGGGATCGAGAGTGCCATCCCTGCTCATTTTGGTGAACTCGGTATTGATCTGGCCCTTGATACCACTGGACGCGTATGGCTGCTCGAAGTCAACTCCAAACCATCCAAGAATGATAATACACCACTGAGTGAGAGCAAGATCCGCCCATCCGTCAAAGCCATGCTCGAATATTCCACGTATCTGGCGGGTTTTTGAAAAAGTCATTCTACAAAGGAGAGGTGCAGCGAAATGTTTCCATCATCTGAGATCAAAACAATGGCCATTCTGGTGCGTGCAACTGAAGGCTCACCTCCCTTCACGGATGAACTTTTCTGCCGTCGTCTCAGCTTGGGGAGTGTGCGATACGCCCTTCAGATTATTGTGATTCCAATATCGGTTGATGCAGCCCATCTCCCTCTTCAATGGGGATATGTCTATCATCAAGGGAAGTGGAATTCGGTACCTGTCCCTGCGGTTGATCTTATTATGGATCGTTGCCTTCGCCCTCTCCCAAGGAACGTTAGACAGAAGCTTAAGGAACAGATACGAACGAAGGACTCAGGTCAATATCGTTATTGGTCGGCTTCTCTTCCAGGAAAATGGGAGGTACATCGTCTGTTGTCCCGAAATCCTGAGTTGCGGTCGCAACTTGCCCCCACCACCCGGATCGGATCGCATATTCCTTGGGAATCGTGGCTGGACCGTTGGCCCAAAGGATTATTCTTCAAACCGATATCCGGGACTCATGGCAAAAATACCTTTCGCCTGTCTCGGGGATTAACTCCATCCACATGGATCGCGGAGGGGCGTAACGAACACAATGAACCCTTTTTCCTTACATTCAACCATACTCAGGCTGTATCTTCCTGGCTGGCATTACAACAGGCTGAGCGCAAGATGATCGTACAGCCATATCTGGAGTTTAGCCATCAAGGAAGAGCATTCGACATACGGGCACTAATGCAAAAGAATGGGCACGGTCGCTGGACACTTACCGGATGTATGGTACGAGAAGGACCCGAAGGTTCACTCACATCCAATCTTCACGGTGGGGGCAGAGCCTTTCCGGCCCATGCATATCTGCTCCAGCGATATGGAACGACCCGTACAGAAACTCTGCTAAAGAACATCCGGCAGACTGCTACGCTAATCCCCACCCTGCTGGAGAGCCGTTTCGGCAGGTTAGCCGAATTGGGGCTTGATTTCGGAGCAGATGCAGAGGGCCAACTCTGGCTAATTGAAGTCAACTCCAAACCAGGCCGCACCTCATTCGCAGACGCGGGCGACCGACGCATGCATATCCTGACTTATACCCGGCCGCTTGCCTATGCCCGTTATCTGTTGCAACAACATGTTCTCACGGACGTCATTCGTCCAATGAAATTGTCGAATACATCCAGCAAAGCTGGCCTGAAACCCATCCCGATTCACGGCGGCTGAGGCCCGCAGTGCCTGCTTGCCATGGAGCCCAAGGATCTTTTCAGGATAGGAGGATAAATCATGAGTTTGACCTTTTGCAATCTGCATTTCACCAAGCAACCGGATAAAGTGGTTTATGTATCCAACGCTTTAATGAAGAGCCTCAATCTGTCCGGCAAAAAAACGGTGAACCTTCGCTTCGGGCGTGACCGGGTACCTGCAACGATCAAACCAATCAAAAAAGCAGGTAAACATCTGTATCTCGCTTCAGGTATCCGTAATATGATGAACGTTCCCAAACGGGGTAGTATTTATCTCCGGAATTTGCAAAATGATGAGGTTCAGTTAGGTCCGCTGATCGGCGTACTCTCTGATGGGCCTGCGACGAGCACTAATCCATTCGGTTCCCGTACGGGTTTCATCAAACAGTTACTCCGTGAAGGCAGCCGAAAATCCTATATTTATGCCTTTACTCCCCGGGATATCAATTGGCAGAATGAGACGGTATCCGGTTTTTTTCTGAATGAAAACGGGAGCTTTACCCGTAAAACGGTACCTCTGCCCGATGTTGTCTACAATCGGTTACCAAGCCGTCGTTCCGATTTTTCACCTGCCATTAACCAACTACGGGAACGATTTGTTCGTCGGAAAATCCCGTTCTTCAACTGGAGCTTTTTCAACAAGTCGGATATCTATACATTGCTCGAGAATGAACCGGTGGCAGGTCGTTATATTCCCGAATCCATTACGAATCCGTCCGTTGAACAGATGAAGGAAATGTTGGAACGCCATCAGTTCGTCTATTATAAGCCCACCGCGGGAAGTCTGGGGAACGGGATCTATCGCCTGACTTATTCGCCCAAACGTGGTTACTTCGCTCGTTATCGCAAAAAAGGCGGTAATGCACTCCTTCGGTTTGGGTCCTTCAACAGCCTGATGCGCATGCTTCAGGGAAGACATGGCAAACAACTTCGCGGATATGTTGTTCAGCAGGGAATACGTCTAATTGAGATTGATGAATGTCCAATTGATTTCCGTTTTCACATGCACAAAAACGGTAACAATCAATGGGTCGTTGTCGGGATTGGAGCCAAAAAGGCAGGACGTGGCAGTGTTACAACACACATCAAGAATGGCGGCTCCCTAATGACTCCTGAGCAGGCGCTCAGTCGCAACTTCGGCGATCGTGCGGGAGAAGTACTTCAGCATGCCAAATCCGTCGCTATTACACTGGCCCAGGCGATTGAAACCCAGCACCAGCATCTGATTGGTGAGATTGGCTTTGATCTGGGCATTGATCAGGAGGAACATGTATGGATGTTCGAAGCGAACGCCAAACCCGGGCGCTCCATTTTCCGTCACCCTTCACTCCGAGTGGAGGGAAAATCATCGGTGGAGCACATTCTGGAACACTGCCTGTATTTGAGCAAGTTCCGGAAGAAGGAAGAAATTTGATGAGCCTTCATGATGATTTCAAACCTGTCATTGCTGTTTTGACCATGCATGATAATCAGCGTATGTTCAGGGGGAACCATCAAAATTTTCAGGATATCCTGCAGACAGGCGAGAGCATGGGATACGTGGTGTACATTGTGACTGTGCGGGATCTGAACGTGGGTGGTCCCACCGTGAAAGGATATACGTACAACAAGGGAAGCGGAAAGTGGGTGTCACAACCCTTCCCCCTTCCCCATGTTCTGTACAATCGTATTCCCAACCGGGAAGACGAAGGAAAACCTTCCGTTCAGCGCAAAATTGACGAATGCATGCAATCAGGAATCGAACTGTATAACCCGTTCTTTTTCAACAAATGGGATCTGTTCGAATGGCTTAAGAAGTCTAAATCAACTCAGCAACTGATCCCTTATACCCGTCGGATGCGAAGTGCTTCTTCTCTGGGTGCCGTTCTACGGAGCTATCCCTATCTATACCTTAAGCCTGAGAGCGGCAAAGCGGGCAAAGGGATCATGATGCTTAAATTTCAGGAAAAAGAACGGCTTCCCTATCGACTCAAAATACAAACCACACGTAAAAGCATGACCTATAAAGCAGCTACACTCGCCAAGTTGTGGGCACGGATTCGCAAAGAAACCGGACATACGCCTTATATCATGCAACAAGGCATAGAACTGGCCTCCTCTCGTAAACGCCCCTTTGATCTGCGTGTTCTGGTACAAAAGAACAGCAAGGGTCAGTGGAGTGTGACCGGTGTAGGTGCGAGACTTGCTGGCTCCCGCAGTATTACAACGCATGTGCCACGCGGCGGGACCGTAGAAGACCCTGAGAAGCTCCTGACCGAGCTTTTTGGGGAAGAACTGACAACAACCCTGATGAAACGTGTGAAATCCACTTCATTAATGATCGCAAGGCAGGTAGAACGGGGATCGGGTTACACACTCGGAGAAATGTCCATGGATCTGGGCATTGATGACCTGGGGGAACTCTGGTTCTTTGAAGCCAATGCCAAACCCATGAAGTTCGATGAACCACAGAT
This sequence comes from Paenibacillus sp. CB74, assembly GCF_055687625.1. Lineage (NCBI taxonomy): Bacteria > Bacillati > Bacillota > Bacilli > Caryophanales > Paenibacillaceae > Paenibacillus > Paenibacillus sp. CB74. Next base: position 3,186,588 of record NZ_CM146009.1, read on the forward strand.
CAGACGGAGGTCATTGGAACGTATATTTCACTACAGCGCTTATCTTGCCCGTCAGTCCACACGATGATCGACAGGAATACTGCAAAAAGAAGGTGATTGCTTGTGTCCTCACCTGTTCTGGGCATTATGACGTTGTACTTAAATGAACATCGCGCTCTTGAAGAACGAAGCATCTATCGCAGAATGATTCTTGAAGGGCGCAAGCGGGGACTCGATATCTATGTGTTCACACCAGCCGACGTGCACCCTGGCGGCAAACAAATTGAAGCCATGGTTTATCATGAGGGAAAAGGCTGGTCCAGGGAATGGCGATCATTCCCGGACCTGATCTTCGATCGATGCCGGATACAGCGTAACCGCAGGTTTCAGCAACTGCTTGCTTTTCGTGAGAAGTATGGCCATCTGCTCTTTCTCAACAGACCTCTACGCAATAAATGGACCATCCACCAGACCCTGTTGCAAAAGTCCAACTTTCGAGAGCACCTGCCGGAAACCGCTCTATTTCAGGATATGTCCGATGTAAATCGGATGCTCAAAGTTTCTTCTCTGGTCTACCTCAAACCTATTAATGGAACAGGCGGACGTGGTATTCTGCGCATTGAACGCGGCAGTAGCGAGGCCAATACAGTGCTTGTTCAGGGGCGGGATCAGAAACGTCGTATCATCACTCCACGTAAAGTTCATTTATCACGATTAGGCTCGTTGCTCCAGCACTGGAATATGAAAGACAAGTATCTTGTACAAAAAGGCATTCAGCTTCAGCTTCCGAATGGACGTGTGCATGATTACCGCATGCTCGTTCAGAAGAACGGTGAAGGGCAATGGGAGCTTACGGGATGTGCCGGACGCATGGGTGCAGAAAAAAGTGTAACCTCCAATCTGCATGGCGGCGGTCAGGCAATCGCGATGAACCGACTCATGAAGCAATGGATCGATGATGACGACCTCCGAGCAGAGATTAACACAACTGCAGAGAAGTTTGGCATTGAAGTTGCTTCATTTCTGGAAGATACGTATGGGGACCTCTGTGAGTTGGCATTGGATTTGGCGATCGACAGGAGTGGACGCATCTACTTGCTTGAAGTGAATCCCAAACCGGCACGTGAAGTATTCGCTCGTATCGGTGAGCGGGATATCTATTATAAAGCCATCACTCAACCGCTGGAGTACGCCTTGTGGGTGTATCGCAATCAGCCCAGTCGCCCAGCCAAACCGATAAGAACCACCCGGCTTGCAAGCAACAGACCATCTGCATTGAAGAAAGCACGCAAAAAGAGATGATCCGTAGCAAAAATACAAGAGCGCCCAACCCGTGATTCATCTCGGGTTGGGCGCTCTCATATGATGACTGACATTTTCAATTGAGGATTAGCTTATTCTGCTTCATCATACAGGCGCAACAATTCTGTAAAATCAGAGATGAGCACATCTGAGCCCGCAAGCTCCTCATCACGGCCGAAACCGGCGTAGGCACAACCGATGACCGCCTGACCGTTCATTTTACCAGCCTCCACATCAGAAGAACGATCCCCTACCATCCAGGCGTCCTGAATACGATGTTTCTCAAGCAGGATCTGCACCAGATTAATTTTGGAGGGAGTCTTGTACTGGCCAGCACTATATACCCCTTCGAATAAAGGCATAATCTCGTGTGCAAATGCCACACCCTTCACATAGTCCTCCAGCCCATTACTTGCGACAAAAAGACGCACACCTTGTTGTTTCAGTGCTTGCAGCGTTTCTTTTACACCCGGATACAATTGGGAACTTCCTTGATCAAGCCCCTCAATTTCCAGTTGGAGCAGCAGTTCGTCTGCACGGCGATGTGCCGCTTCCGATGCCTCAGGCATAACCACTTTCCATATATCTTCGAGCAACATGCCCAAGCTTCCCAGCATGCGTTCCTCTGGTGGAGTTTCTCCTTCAAAATGCCCTTCGGCACGCAATGTATCAAATAGTTGCTGGTAAGCCGGCAACAACAGGGTCTCCGTCTGGAATAGCGTACCATCCATGTCAAAAATCATCGCTTCCGGTTTGAGCAATACCTTCTCTTTAGTCATGTCCAATGTTCCTTTCGGATTGGGATATGTATATGTAATTGGAATCGTTCCCTTCCCATGATAAACATAACGTTTGCACGTGTAAACCAACGATTGTAAAACATCGTCACCCTCAAACCTTATACACAAATAACCAAACCTTATATTGTAGTTAAACAAACTATATACAAAAGAACTTTCTTTACGTATAATACTAAAAAATAGTGCTTTAGACACCTAATCTAAAGACCCATAATCATCACATTTCCAGTTTTTTCGACAACTACATATACCCCATAGAGAGGAATAACAAACATGAAAAAGCGTAAGACCTTCAAGATTTTTTATAAGATTGGATTAGGATATTTACTCGTGCTTGCTGTACTGGCTGGTTGCATCCTGCTGATTCAGAACAGCACAAGTCAGCTTCAACGGGAACTGGATTTTCTGGTCGATCACGATATGAGAGTACACGCGCTAACCTATGAGCTCGAAAGAAACATGGTGGATATGGAAACAGGCCAACGTGGTTACATCATCACCGGTCAGGACAATTACCTCGATCCCTACCTCCGAGGAAAAGAGCAGCTCATTACACTCCGAGACGAACTTGCTGCTTTGATTTCGGACAATCCGGATCAACTTGCACTTTTGGAAGACATACATACCAATATGGAGAACTGGGTCCAAGTCGCTGGAGAACCCGTGATTGCCCTTCGCCAAGCCAATAATACGCAAGCCATTCGAGATTTCTTCGCAGATGATCCAGGTAAAAGAGACATGGACCAGATTCGGACTGCCCTCGATACGTTTCGAACCAATGAACATACGTTAACCGAAAACCGTACAGAAGCGCTGAAGCAAAAAAATGCACTCCTGAACCTGGAACTATATGGGGCACTTGTCGTTGTGGCCATCATCTCGTTCATCACTGCATTGGTCCTCTCACGCGCCATTGTTAAGAACATCCGTACCGTGAAGCAGGCATTGAATGACATCGGTTCTTCCAATGGTGACCTCACACTGAGAATCGCTACGCCAATGAAAGACGAAACTCGTGAACTTGCAGAGGCAGCTAATACAATGCTCGCTGGTTTGCAGCAAATGATGTTGGATGTTCAGAGCAATGCCATGATTCTGAGTACAGCTTCGGATCGATTGGATAAAGGGGTTGCCGATAGCCATCTTGCTGGAAAAGAGGTTGCCACTGCGATGGAACGTGTCGCGGAAGGGGCTGATGAACAGGTTGCTCTTACGCAAACCATGGTAGCCGCGATGCAGCAATCCCTCACCGGGCTTAATCGTGTCGCCTCCTCGGCAAGTGACGTTGCAGAACGTGCTGTGCGTACCGAATCCATTGCCATGGATGGGCAACAGCGCATTGATAATGCAGTAGGCAAAATGAGTTCCATTGAACAATCCTTCCTCTCTGTACAGGAAGCCATTAATGAAATTTCGATGATGTCTGATCAGGTGATCAACATCGCAGACTCCATGTCGGGTATTGCGAGACAAACGAATCTGCTTGCACTTAACGCCGGAATCGAAGCAGCCCGTGCTGGGGAAAATGGACGTGGCTTCGCTGTCGTTGCCTCGGAAATCCGTAATCTTGCAGATCAAAGTGCAACATCCGCGAAAGAGATTACAAGTATATTGGAAACCGTGGTAGCAGGTGTTCAAAGTACGGCTCAGGTCGTTGATGAGAGTACTCTACATGTGAATGATGGGTTGCGAACCATTGAGGATGCAGGTAATGCCTTTTCAACGATTACTCAGCATATTCATAACCTTAGTGGTGAAGTTCTGGAGGTATCTGCGGTTGTCGAGGAGTTAACTTCCGGAAGTGAGGACGTGATGAAGTCCATTAATGAAGTAGCAGCTGTTGTGGAAGATACGGCTTCAGCCACGGAAGAAGTATCTGCAATGACGGAGGAACAACTTGCTTCTCTGCAGGAGATGTCTGACACGTCCAAGCAGTTGAATGAAATGTCTGATGCACTTAATCAGCTGGTTAAGCGATTCAAGCTTGCGTGATCCAAAACAACATACGGATTGATTGTCTATACAGCTATATCTTGTCTCAACTCAACGGAAAGAAGCATCGCAGACAGGCACACTTGGGCCACTGCGATGCTTCTTTATTCTAGGAAGAATGGTGCAAGAGGAATTACAATGAATACCTCTATGTCCAAACTCTTGTCACTTTATTTCCGTGTTCCGTAACGCCTCAAGTACCAACTGCGCCTGATACCCATCGTTAAAATCATATATCTTGGCTGGTTGTCCTTGTATACGGGCAATGACATGTTTAAGTACAGGCAATTCACTCGCGGATTCAAGCACTTCCACTGGAGAAAGTGGCTGGCCCACTATGCCCGTCTTCAAATCTTCCCAATTTTCCAAGGCAATCGTGCCCTTCGTACCATACACCACCATGGATACTCGTTCTTCTCCCGCAAATTGAGACATGCCGTTTAGCTGAATTCGAGTCCCGTCTTCCAGTTCCAGTGCAGCCTGCACTTCAAGTTCACATTCTCCATTCTCAGGATATTGAACCTGAGTACTCACTACCCGGATGGCTCCGAACACCTTTTGAATCATATGAATCCAGTGAATCCCCACTTCAAGAATAAATCCACCCTGTTCCCGGCTCGTAATCCATGCATTCTGTTGCCATGATCGTGGCCACTGCGGGAATTGCAGAATGAGATCTATTTTGCGAATCGCCCCTACCGTACGCTGCTCGATCATCTCTTGCAACTTCAGCACGGAAGGTTCATGCGGCATTGAGAAATGGATGGCATGAATAACGCCTGCTAGCTCCGCTGCATCTAACATCACTTTGGCTTCTTCCACACTATTGGCAAGCGGTTTCTCACAGAACACATGAATTTTTCGCTCCAGTGCTTCCATGACAACCGGATAATGAAATTTCGGTGGAACTGCAATATACAACAGGTCAATCTGATGTTCATTCATCAATTGCTTGTAATCCGTATACGTTCGAACCCCGGGATGAGAAGCTGCAAAAGACGCCAGACCTTCCTCATTCGCATCACATACCGCAACAATTTCAATCGTGGTATCCATCTTCGTATTCTCGATTAGATGAACCATATGTAATCCCATTTTACCTAGACCAATCAGAGCCATCTTGATGACTGCCATTTTATCCCCTCCAAATTCCTTTCCAGTATAGCAGAAAGCAAAGAATTGCGAATGCGATGCGTTGATACGAAAAAGAATTAAAACGCTAGCTTACAAGTCGCTGGTTGTACCTGAAATTCATCATGGTTAGTCATCTTTTTACATTATTTGTAACTAAACATAGATTGGGTAATTCGTTGCAGGGATATATAACCAGTTAATTTTACTTTATCCAGCAACACTTAAAGCGTTACCAACTTAAGAATCAGGAATTTAGACTCATAAAAACAAGTTGACAAAAAACAACAAAAAAAAGATACTCTTCCTAATAACAATGAATATTTCCTCTTACAACCTTAGACATTGACTTGCATTCAACAAATGGAATATGCGTATGGTTCTATTAACCTATTTCATGAAGCGAGGTGTCCCGCGTGAGAACAGTTGCGGACTATTTGGCAGAAACTCTGCGTAATCTAGGCGTTACTCATGTCTTTGGTATTATTGGTAAGTCCATCTGTCCTGCTGTCCTGAAGATGGTGGATTACGGATTAGAATTCATTCCAGGCCGTCATGAATCCAGCTCAGGTTTTGCCGCATCCGGTTATGCATTACAGACGGGTAAACTCGGGGTTGCCTTTGCCACATCCGGTCCAGGCGGAACCAATCTGCTTACTGCTGCAGCCCATGCAAAGGCCAACAATTTGCCCGTACTGTTTATTACGGGTCATCAATCCATTCAGGAACTGGGACTCCCCCAGTGTCAGGACTCCTCTTCCTATTTAGCTGATCTGGCCGAGATGTTCAAACCTGCTACACTTTTCAGCAAACTGGTTGAGCGTGGTGATCACTTCGGCACACTGCTGAATCATGCCCTTTCCATTGCACTCGGCCCTAATAAAGGCCCTGTTCATCTCTGCCTTCCTTTTGACGTACAGACCGAGCTGTTACCTCAATGCCGGATTGTCATTCCCGAACCGGAACCTCTGCTTAGTGTATCTAATCTGAATCGTATTCTTCCTCTCATTCAACAATCTGACCGTCCCTTAATTATTGCTGGTAAAGGTGTAAGTCGCGCCAGAGCCCATGATGAATTGCTTCATCTGGCAGAATCGTTCAACATTCCCGTTATTACTACTCCTGGTGGAAAAGGAGCGATTGCGTGGGACCATCCCCTGTACCACGGACCTTGTGGTGTCGGTGGTTTCCCACATGCAGACGACATGCTGAACCAAAGTGACCTTTATATCGTACTTGGTTCACGTCTGAGTGACATGACCATCTGCAATCTGAAGCCTGATAACCACCCGGCACACCTCATACAATTTGACGCTGATCCTACATTTGTAGGCAAGATTCTGAGCGCTCAAACCTTACATATCACCGGTGATTTGAAGGACAATCTGCAATATTTACTGGGTACACTAGAAGACCTCCCTACTCCTGTGAGAACTACGCCACCCATGGATTACACTATCCCTTTACCAGATCTCCCCCAACTGTCTCTGGCTTCTGTGCTGGACGGGATGAGCGATCTGCTGCCGTACGATCATACACTGTTTGTCGATGATGGCAGCCATGGATTTCATGCGGTCCAGCGATATAAAGTCAAGAAACCAGGCAGCTTTGTGTTTGACGCATACTTTGCATGCATGGGTAACGCCATTGGTATGGCGATAGGCGCAAAGGCCGCCTCCCCTGAAGAGACTATCGTATGTATCACCGGAGATGGATGTTTCATGATGCTGGGGACAGAGATCAATACCGCGGTATGCAACAATCTGAATGTCATTTTCATTGTTGTTAATAACAAACAACTGGACATGGCACTCAAAGGAATGGAAAAAACAACGGGCAGAATTGATGGCACAGTATATGAAGTTCCTATGGATGCAGCCAAATTTGCCGAATCTCTAGGTGCGGTTGCGTTTCGAGCAGAGACCCTTGCTGAGTTCTCATCTGCATTAAACACAGCCCAGACGTTGAATCGGGTAACTGTTATAGAACTTTTGACCGATCGGGATGAAATTCCACCCACGGCTCACCGCACCGTAACTTTGAATTAGGAGGAGCATATCATGAGTGAACATGTTGCTCAGGGACTCGACCGTTTTGCTAAACTTTCTGGGGAGTACGGTGCAAAAGCCCTTGCCCCCATCAAAGAACATTTTCCCGAGTTGTCTGAATTTATTATGGGGACGGCATACGGAGATATTTTTCAGCGCACCACGATTACGGATCAATGGAAGGAAGTTGCTATTATCTCTTCATTGATTACCCAAGGGCAGTATGAGCAATTGGGAGTACACTACACAATGGCTCTTAGTGTGGGAATGACGGTAGATCAGATCAAGGGAATATTGCTACATCTGGCACCATGTGTGGGGGCCCCGCGCATTATTAGCGCATTTAATATTTTGCTTGCTACCTTGGACGAAATACAGTAATTCACTTTTCTACATTTTTATACATGATTCGACTTTTTTATTGATCTTTTTACATTCCTACCTTTATAATATGGTTAAATTATCCTTCAAATCAGCTCTCATCTTAGAAGCTTTCAGCAGGGTCCAATTGGAGCTGTATATCCATTAGCAGGATAGCCTTAACTCATTTAAAGGAGAGAGATCAAGCATGGGAAATTTCATTCTTAAGACTGACGTTCCGAACAAGGTGTTAAACATTGAACTGGAGGGTTCTTTCTCTCAAGAAGACGGTTTGCGTTCCATCTCGGCCTATCAGGATACGATCGCTCCTATTAACACCAAGGAGTTCGACCTGAACATCGATTGCAAAAAGTTGAATGTTACTGCTCCGGAGATTGTTCCTCTTTTGGAAGGCTGCCTTCAAATGTTCAAAAAAGATGGATATAAAAAAGTCGTGTTGACCCTCGAGAACAACGCGATTCTAAAAATGCAATTGTCCCGACTTGGTCGGTCTGTTGGCCTGGACAATCTCGAAATCATATCTACCGTTACCACTTAATAAACCAGGCGGACAAGCTGTGAATTCACCCTTCCGCTCAAGAGGAGAATGAAGATGGCCGGAATTCGTATTGTAGATATCGATATCTATCACCCAACAACCAAGGTGCACAATGATTTTTATATTGAACATTTTGATGCAAGAGGTGTAGATATTCGTGGATTGTTAAAGGCACTTGGTCGTGATACACGTTATAAAATTGACAACGATGACGAAAATTCGCTAAGCATGGCCTTCGAGGCAGCCAGTAATCTACTGGAAAAAACCGGACTCACCGGTGCAGATATTGATCTGATTGCTTATGCAAGCCAAACGCCAGAATACATCTTTCCTACGAATTCCCTGATGATTCATCGCCTGATTAACGGAGCTTCTCACACGATCTGTATCGACAGTAACGCGAACTGTGCAGGCATGACTGCTGCTTTCGAACAGGTTAGCCGGCAGATGCTGGGCAATCCTCGGATTCGCCGGGCTTTAATCATTGGCTCGGATTACGTAGCTCCTCACGCCAGTCCCGATGATCCCGTGTACTTTGCCAATTTCGGTGATGCAGCAGCGGCGGTAATTATAGAGCGGGATGAACATGCTGTCGGTTTCATTGATTCCATCTATCAGACGGATACCTGTGTGTATGGCAATTCTCTTTTTCCTGCAGAGGGCTTGGCGAAGCTGGGCAAAACAGGTGTAGATGCGGGTGCCTTTCATGTGAAATTTATCCCTTTTGATGATTCCATCTGTGTGGATGCCGCTTCAGAGTCCATTCGTACCTTGCTGGCACGCAACGAGATTGGACCTGACGAGATCAGAGCCGCCTGCTTCTCTCAGCTATCCATTAGCAACATTCGCGCTGTATCCGAGAACGTTGGCATCGGTGATGATATTGCTGTCTATATCGGAGATGAGTTCGGATATACATCAACCAGCAGTCCGTTCATTGCATTGCATCGAGCGGTTACAACCGGGCAGATTCAGCGTGGTGACAAAGTGTTGTTCTGGACCGTTGGAGCCGGGTGGCAAAATGTTGCCATGGTGGTTGAATACTAGGTATACACTTCAAAATTTAATAAAACCATCTCTGGTACCACTACTAGAGATGGTTTTTTTGTTTCTCCATTTTCTTACCTATAACGTTCATTTGAGATTTATTACCTTTTACTGTGAAAATAGTCACTTACATATTATTACATAAAAACTATCATATAGAAGTAATTAAAATCCATAAAAGGAGATGTTTATGTTCAAGCACGATCTATATCTACCATTATCCTGAGTTGCTGCATTAAACGTAGTCAAAATTCATTGGTAATTATTCTACACACATTCCATTTGAGAGAGGGAGTTTTGAGTTTGAAGATAAGAAAATCGCTAACTTCATTATTATCCTTAGCTTTGTTATTAACTCCATTCAATCTTGTATTCGCAGATGGTAATATGGACACGATCACCATGAACAACGAGCTTAAAAAAAGGATCGAAGTCAACATCGATTCATCAATCACAGGAAATGAGCGAGAAGTGATTGCTGACGTGATGGCCCGGCTCGACGAAGAAGATCGAGAAAATGTCATCTATGTCGCAGAAGACGGTGCCATTTACTCTAACAAGATGGAACTCAAAGAAACGACAGAAGTATATGATCTGGTTGAGAACAATGTCTATCAAAGTGCATCCGGAAAAGAACTTGTTGGTCCCGGAGTGTCCACGAATGATTTTTCAGCATCTGCTATTAAAGATGATACCCAAATTTCGCCCGCTGCCGAAGTACCTAATCCAAGCGGAGGTTCCGGTCCTTATCGAAGAGTTTTCTCAAATAATGGATACAACTGGTTAAGTACTTATGTTACCATCCCAGGTGCCCCATACGTAAAAGGAAATGTTTCAACGGATGTTCCTTATGTATATCTGGGAGGTTGGGGATCTAACGGAAATGGGATCGATGCAGGTTTACAATACAGCACAGCCTTTGATAATTGGTCCCCCACGACGCTAGCAAATGGAGCGATGGTTCCCAGTACTACTCGCTATCGTTCAAATCAAGACATTTATATGAAATTTTATGTGACCAATCCCAATGAATGTACGTTGGCAGTATCAGGAATCACAACGACTGGCGAACAATTGACAACAACGATTGTAAGAAGCGGGGTAAGTGGCTGGGATAAAAGCGGTATAGGGATGAGAGTAAAACGAATGACCACCATTGGTCAAAAACCTGAGAACATGAACACAGGTTCATCGATTAAAAATGTGCGCTGGCATGATATAACTGTAGGCTACTATTCTGGTAGCAATCTGATATATAACAGTTGGGGCAGTGGACAAACCGGAGGATATCACTCTGTGCCATCCGATAAAGTAAGTGTCAATTATGTAAGCCCTGGTGAAGAAACCGTCAGCATACAACTGTAGTATCTATTAAACTGAAAAAGATGCTCTAAATGAAAGTAGCAGTTCCAAGATTATTCAATCTTGAGAACTGCTACTTTTAATTTTTTACAAAAGCGTTGTTATAGGAATCTTAAAACGAAGTTTAATCTACCATTTCTGATTATCTGTAAACGGTCCCTTCGAATCTTGCAGCAACAATTCCATCCACCGTATGATAACTAACCAACACCAAGGTGCCTACATAACCGTCTGGCGTTTTATAGTCCGTAAGATATTTTGGTACTCCAAAACCTACAGGATAATAATGCACTACAGAAAAAGTTTTACTTTCAAGCATAGGAGATACTACGTCTGATACACTTGTACTGGTAATCGGTTGAACATTTGCCGCAGACACGCCTCCACTTGAAATGGAAGTGGTCAAAATAAAGGAACATGCAGTCAACATAAGAACTTTACTAAGTCTCAAAATGATCATCTCCTTAATAGAATTTTCAACTTCAATTTCATTGTATAATATGCGAGTGTATTTTACAACAATATTTGTAAATTATATAATTATATGTAATTTAATTTTAAAAATTATTTATTTAATTTTATTATCTTTTCATACAAAAAAGCAGCCCTACTGGACTGCCAGACTTCTGCCTCGATATTAAATATTCAGAAAATTTTCTTTGTGTCCCGATCCTCTTTCAAAATCTCCACGGCTTCCCGGAACCTTAACGAATGCACGATTTCCCGTTCCCGAAGAAACTTCAGACTATCCTGCAGATCCACGTCATCGGTCAGATCGATTAACCATTGATATGTAGCCCGGGCTTTCTCTTCTGCTGCAATATCCTCATACAAATCCGCGATCGGATCTCCCTTCGAAGCAATGTATGCTGCAGTAAAAGGTACACCTGAGGAATTCGTGTAAAATAAAGCAGAATCACGCTGAGCATAATTAGGTGCAAGTCCCGCTTCTTCCAGTTGCTCCACTGACGCGTCCTTTGTTAACTTGTAAATCATGGTGGCAATCATCTCAAGGTGAGCAAATTCCTCTGTGCCTATGTCGTTCAGCAGCCCGATTATTTTGTCCGGAATGGTATACCGCTGGTTCAAGTACCGCAGAGCTGCTGCCAGCTCACCGTCCGCTCCTCCATATTGTTCAGCCAGCAATTTTGCCATATGAGGATCACATTTGCTAACCCGAACAGGATACTGCAATTTTTTCTCATACACCCACATGCAGAGCCCTCCTTTTTGAATAAAATCGAAATTGCTGGCATGTTCCCCGAGTCCCCGGCTTTACAACTTTGCACGGAAACCCGAGGGGATTATTTCACACCTGCCATGGCCACGGTGTCTGAGACCACTCCCAAGGATATTTGGAGAATGCATGACCAAAGTTCATCAGCGGTCCATACAATTGTTGAAATTCATGTGCAACTCTCATGCGCTCCTGACTGAATTTGTTGTACTGTTCAATACTCTGAAAATCACCCGGATGGGTGTCCAGATACAGATTCAGCTCAACTAATACAAAGTCCAGTGCCTGGAGCTCCTCTAACAGCTCGTAGTACCTTGCATCACAGGCTTTGGGTACTTCAGGCTCCATCCGACTCCACCTTCCTCCCTTTCGATCTCGCTGGTGTATAAGGGCTGTATAATGCAGGCCACAACGTTCCGATTCTTAAGGCTTCTGCCGGGCTGTACTGAGGCCAGCCCATAGGTTGAAATGGAATGAATAATTGCGGAGGAACCAGATACGTTCGAATCTTTACGGGTGGACAAGGATCAAACGGTCCCACAAATGGGACATAGGCTCGAAGCTGTGGATCTTTCACAGAATAACTCTCCTTTCTGCATGTTTATATGCACTCAACGTACCTTTAAAACAATTGCTTCCGTCTCTATATCCATATGTTTCAGGTCGGCAAGTTAATCCCCTTTTAACTGACACATCAAAAAAACCTCTGAAAGTCCACCATAAGGCGTTCCTTCAGAGGTCAATTTAGTGTGTTGACTGATCTTCTTCCGTATTCATGTCTTGTGGGACAGATTGCTTATACACTCGAACCCGGGTGATTCGTAAGCGAGTGGCTTCTTCCACTTCAAAAACGTACCCATTAAGCTCCTGCATTTTCCCCTTGGCCGGACTGCCTCCAAGCTCTTTAAACAGCCATCCACCAATCGTATCTACTTCCTCATCCTCAATGATGGCCCCAGTCCACTTATGAACTTCTTCAATAAGCGATCGACCATCAATGGAGAATGAATCGCCGGTGCGTTCCATATGCGGACGCTCATCCTCAAACTCGTCATACAAGTCTCCAACGATCTCTTCCAGAATCTCTTCCGCGGTCAGCAATCCAGCTGTGCCCCCATACTCATCCACGACCAGGGTCATCTGAGAATGTTTCTTCTGCATCATCCGCAATACCTGGCTAATCTCCATGGATTCGGGAACGTTCAAGATGGGACGGACAAGCGAAGCCAGATCACGTTGCTGCTCCGGGTCAGCCAGCAGCAGGTCTGTGATATGGATAAACCCTATAATCTCATCCTTGTCTTCTACTGCCACAGGATACCGGGAATGTTTGGTTGCATTAATAATCTCCAGATTTTCCTCCAAAGACATGTGGGTATACAAACAATCCATATCCGTACGAGGCAGCATGACTTCACGTGCCAGCATATCGGAGAAGTCAAAGATGTTATCCATCAGTTTGATCTCATCCTTATCAATGACCCCACTTTTGGCACTCTGCTTCATCAGTATACGAAGCTCATCTTCTGAGTGAGCTTCTCCTTCACTGGCAGGTTCGATACCTGCCAGACGCAGCAATGCATTGGCCGATACATTCAGTACCCAGATGAACGGAAAGAAAATTTTGTAGAACAACAGCAAAGGTGCAGATAAGAACAATGCCACACCGTCTGTTTTTTGAATCGCAAGTGATTTAGGGGCGAGCTCACCCAGAACAATATGCAGAAATGTAATGATACAAAAACCAATAATGACCGACACGGTCGAAATAAGTCCTGCATCTCCTACACCAAGTTTAAACATGAGTGGCTCAACGAGCAATTCCGAAATGGCCGGTTCTCCCAGCCACCCAAGTCCGAGCGATGTCAGCGTAATCCCGAACTGAGTTGCCGATAGATAGGAATCCAGTTTACTATTCACCTTCAATGCGTAACCAGCCATACGGTTTCCTTCACTCTGTAATTGAGTTAAGCGTGTCTGCCTTACTTTCACAAGCGAAAATTCTGCTGCAACAAATACGCCATTCAAAAATACGAGCAAAAAGACACAGACCAGATTAAATACTAGCTGCCCAAGATGAAACTCGGTATGAATATCCAAGTTGAAACTCCCCTTTTCTATCTATTTCAGGAATACACCTGGAATATCAACGTGTGATGGCCTTTCTGGATTTGAAATCCACACCTTTGTAATACATATCCGCTACGAGCAGGTTTGGCCCGCAACAGGATGCGATATCACAATGGCAGTTAACCGTCTGATTGAGCGGATGTTCCGCTGACCACTCATGGAACACCTCATCCAGCTTACGATCACGAATGTTGCCAAACGCCGGGATATCCGCAAAATCCGTCACATACACATTGCCTGTAAACATGTTGACGTTCACACGGTTGCGTCCGTCCGGATCGTTACGTACCGTCACATTTGGCTCGCTGTACAGTCGGTTAATCAATTCCCGATCCTGCTCAGCTGCACTGCATGCGAAGAATGGCAATGTCCCGAAGAGCATCCACATATCCTTGTCACGCACATCAAGCAAACGATGAATCGCCGCTCTCATATGATCCAGTGATAACACGGGCAGCGACGAAGCAAAGTTCGAGTTATACATCGGATGCACTTCATGGCGAACACAGCCCATCTCACGAATCAATTGATGAATACCATCCAGCTTGTCATGCGTACGGAAGTTGATCATTGACTCCGCAGAGATAAACATGCCTGCTTCACTCAGTTTGCGGGAATTCTCAATCATTTTCTCATACATCTTCACCGCTACTTCACGTTTTACAGGTCTGCCACTATTTGCAAATCCGACTTGATGGAAATCGTCAGCATTCAGGTAGTTGAATGAGATATGCATAACGTCCAGATACGGTAAAAGCTGCTCATACCGGCTGATATCCAATGTCAAATTCGAATTAATCTGGGAACGAATTCCACGTTCCTTGGCATATTTGAGCAGTGGGATGATCATTTCATCCACTGTTTTCTGGCTAAAGCTTGGCTCGCCACCCGTCAGACTAATCGTCTGCAGATGCTCCACTTCATCCAATCGTTTCAGCATCAGAGGAAGTGGTAGAGCCGGTGCTTCGCGCATCGTAAGCATATCTCCCACGGCACAATGCTCACACCTCATATTGCACAGATGTGTCACAGTCATTTCTACACTGGTCAGCACATGGCGTCCATATGTACGCAGAGAGCCGATCGGATCCCACGGATCATTGGTCGGCGATAAAGGCATCGGTTGTACCGATCCTGAGTTTAGCATGGTCATTGTTCTTCACCTTATTCCTTTTATTAACCTAAAAAGTTTTATTTACATCATACCTTGTGTTTCTCTTTTGGAGTTATCTTTTATCATAGCACAATTTTGAATGCTCCGGCATACGTAGACCCTGTCCATTACATGACAAAAAACGCTCAGGCAACTCTGAACCGAATCACGAAACGGCCCCGATATTACGACATGAGCGCTAATCATCTTTCTAGTTGTTCAGCTTTGCACCTGTTCACTTTGGGCCGCAGATGGTATATCCTCCACACCCTCTACACCTGTGATCATCACAGACAGAGCTGTCAGCAGGTTAATTTCGTAAGGCGAAGATAAAGTCTGGCCGTCCGCATCTTTTAGAACACGGATCAGCGGACGTTGGGGAACACGTGAATGAATGGATGCAACTACCCCAACCTCTCCCGTACTGAGCTTAACTGAAAGACCTACTGGGTATATGGCTACACAATCCCTGAACTTCTCCAGCATCCGTTGTTCGTACAGGGTCCCTGAACCAGTGTACAGAACCTCGACAGCCTGATGCGGCAATAAGGCTTGCTTGTACACCCGATTCGTCGTCATGGCATCATAGGAATCAGCAAGCGCAATCCACTTGGCATATTCGTGAATTTCTTTGTCTTTCAACCCAAATGGATATCCGCTACCATCAATTCGTTCATGGTGCTGCAATGCACAATGCGCAGATAGAAGCGGTATGCCTGGTTCATCTTTGAGAATACGGTGTCCATATGTAGTGTGCTGCTGAATGATTTTAAATTCCTCGTCACTCAATCTGGAGGGTTTGTGCAGGATCTCAGGTGCAATCTGTGTCTTGCCGATATCATGCAACAAGGCGCCCAGACCAATCTCCATTAATTGCTGGCGTGTGTAACCCGAAGCGACACCAAGAACCAATGTGTACACACATACATTCAGAGAATGGTTATACAGGTCAAAATCACTGGAATTCATGTCCATCAGCATAATCATGGCTTCCTTCTGACTGCCGATGTCTTCCAGAATGGCATTCATCACACCACTAAGCGCTTTACCGAAATGAGGAATCTGATTTTTGGTTTTTAGTCCTGACATACTCTGAAATTGCTGCTTGATCTCTACCAATGCCTTCCTCTTGGTCTCTTCCTGCAACATATCAGGAACGATGATATCCTCAGTCGCAGCATCTTTGATATACACATAACCAACCCCGAGATCTTTGAGCCGCCCAATCAATCGACTGGTTAGCTCTACATCCTCACTAAGTAATACCAGGCCTTCTTCACTATAAATTCGTTTCCCCAGCTTCATGCCAGGCTGCAATAGGTTTATATGTACTAAACGCACAGCCTATCCTCTCCCGCTCCGTAGATGTAATTACCACTAGCCGCCGCTTCAGCAGAAGGCAAGTCCTTTAATTTAGCTTTGATGCCAGCGGGCTCGCAGGCTGTCGTCCAGAGCCCCTGGTCGTTTAATTTCCGTTTCCAGCAG
This sequence comes from Paenibacillus sp. CB74, assembly GCF_055687625.1. NCBI lineage: Bacteria > Bacillati > Bacillota > Bacilli > Caryophanales > Paenibacillaceae > Paenibacillus > Paenibacillus sp. CB74. The sequence continues at coordinate 3,203,173 of NZ_CM146009.1, forward strand.
ATCGCGTATGAATTCGGGAAGATGATAGAGCGTACGGGTTCCATGAGCCAGAGGAGGATACCCGACATTGAACGTAAACATGTCCAGTGTTCCAACGATATACTCACACTGTTCGTCCATAGGCTCCCCATTAATGGATATGGTCTGGATCTTCTCATAGGCAGGCGCATGCGGATTGTATTGAACTTCCATTCCATCCATACATAACGTACCTAGAATTTGACCACGAAAACCAAAGCCGACAATAGGCTTACCTGAAAATTCGTCCAGCAAGGACTGTTCAAGTGCTTCACGAATATGACTTCCACTCAAGCATATTGTACAAGCATTTATAGGAGATGGACATAGGGAATGCAACATTCCTTTTGTAATATTACCTTGTGGAAGATCTCCGAGAAGCTGACCTGCATTCACCAACGATAGCTGTGCCCCCGTGAAATGACGAACAGCTTGTGCAAGCAATGTTGCTAGCGGCGATTCCCGGTCATACGCGATGGGCAGTACCCGGTCTGTTATCACTGCCGTCTGATTAAGTGCCCTTTCGGCTTCCGCACGATCCGTAGCGATTGCCAGCGCGACCTGATCATCCAGTAATATACTCTTGGCAGCCATACAACCGCTACTTACCAGTTGAAGAGGTTCTCCCCCGCTTGTTCGTTCCAGAACCACTTTCCCAAGCCATTGTCCAAATTTCCCAGCTGCGCCCAGCACGGTCTGGCCTATGACTAATGGTTCTTCTAGAACATGATGGGTATGTCCACCGAGAATAACATCAATTCCAGTGATCTGCTCCGCCAGTCTCCGATCTGTGGAAAGTCCCAGATGTGAAAGAATAACCACCACATCCACTTCATCACGTAACGATTCTACTTGAGCACTTAGTGACTCCAGAGGGTCCAGAACATCCCACCCAAGAAGTTCGTAAAACGTGGTGAAAGGCGCAGTTGCCCCCAGCAGACCAATGCGAAATGGACCTTTCTCCACAATCAGAGAAGGCTTCATCCAGACTGGCGGAAGGCCAGTGTCTTGCTCCACAACATTACCGCATACCACAGGACACAGAAGGCCAGCGTAGGACTGCGCGAGCTGATCTGGCGTAAACGTGAGTCCTTCGTTGTTACCGATTGTAATGGCATCGTAGCCCGTCAGGTTAATAACATCAACATTAGCCGTACCCAGTGTTCCCTCTGTTTCAACGGCCATCCGGTCCATATGATCACCGATATCCAATACAAGAAGGTTGCCACCTTGGTCCCGTTCCTCATTGATCATAGCGGCGATGGTGCTCATGGAGCCAAAGTGGCTATGAATGTCATTGGTGTGTAGAATCGTTAACGTTTGCTTCTCCCTGGTGCTCATCACACCGCCTCCCCTGCTCTTGAATAAACGTTCATTCTTCTAATGGATAAGCATAACATTTTCCACGTCGTTATGATATATTTAAAGGGTTTAAAGACCAAAAAGAGGTGGACCATATCCATGAAATTGACAATTCAACTATTTGCAGGCATTGCTGAACGCTTAAATACATCCCTTCTGGAGTTTGAATATATTGAAGGCATTCCAACCGCTGCCGAGATAAAAGAAAAACTGAGTCTGGCTTACCCTGAGGCAGCTTCTCAGATAAGGTCATCCTTTTTGGCCGTTAACCAACAGTACGCTCCTGCCGATACTATAATTAGATCAGAAGACGAACTTGCCTTAATACCTCCAGTCTCGGGAGGCGATGGTACGGATATATCCAATGAGCATCAATCTACTTTTCCTGAGCATCGGACGGAAGATGGCTTATTCCTGATTACAGAGTCCACCTTGTCTGTAGAAGCAACAACGGCGCTAGTGATTACCCCGAATCACGGGGCAGCTCTTACTTTTGTAGGTACGACTCGTGAAATGACTGGTGAACAGCGCACCGTCCATCTGGAGTATGAGGCCTATGTGCCAATGGCCCTTTCTCAGATGGCGGCTATTGGTGTGGAAATCTCCGATCGATGGCCTGGTGTGTTGTGTGCAATCAGTCACCGCATTGGCAAAGTGGATGTGGCAGAGATTAGTGTAGTCATTGCCGTATCCTCACCTCATCGCAACGATTGCTATGATGCAAGCCGCTACGCCATAGAGAGACTCAAACAGACCGTTCCGATCTGGAAAAAGGAAATCTGGGAAGATGGATCAGAATGGAAGGGTCATCAATTAGGACCATGGAACCCCATGGAGAACTAAACAATGAGCCTTTACACCTTTTTAGACAGAGTGGGTTAATAGTAAATAAGTCGTTGTCAACCCATTTTTTTCTTGTTATTATAATGATATATGTCGATATTAGTCGAGGAAAAGGTGGTTTATACGTGAGAGTGCATGTTACTGATCTCAAACCTGGCGACCTGTTAAAAAATGATGTATACAACAGTTCGGGTCTCCACATCCTGATGAAAGGTTCCACCCTCAGTGAAGATGACCTGTCCAAGCTGCTGCAACATGGAATCGATTACGCAGATGTAGAACATACAACATCCGACCTACACTCTGATGCACAAACCTTACCTTCCGATCAAACCCGTCTGTTAACTAATCTGTTTAACGATACGATCAAAGGTACTGAGTCTCTATTTCAACAAGCGATGGAGAAGGGTTTTATTGATGAGACACAAGTCGATGAGATTTTGATTACCCTAACGGGACAGTTGGAAAAACAGAAAGATGTTGTCTCCTTGTTGCTTATGCTGGACGGGGATAGCGATTATACGTATAACCATTCATTGCAAGTCGGAATGCTCGCTTTTTATATCGCCGGCTGGATGGGTTATAACCCCGAGGAATGTCTAACGGTAGCCAAAGCAGGATATCTTCATGATATTGGCAAGTCCAAGATTCCTTCTGAAATGTTACATAAACCTGGTAAATTGACCACGGAAGAATTTGACGAAATGAAGAAACACACATTCTATGGGTACGATATCATTAAAGAATCCACGCAGGATGAAATTCTGGCAACGGTTGCTCTTCAGCATCATGAGCGCGAGGATGGAAGTGGTTATCCCCATGGACTGCGAGGGGACGAGATCCACCCATATTCCCGTATAACGGCTGTAGCGGACGTTTACAGCGCCATGACGACCAATCGGGTGTATCAAACCAAACAGGAACTCATCTCTGTTCTGTGTGAACTGTACAGTCTCAGTTTCGGTCAGTTAAATGGTGAAGCCACGCAGGAACTGATCAAGCACATGTTGCCTAATTTTATCGGTAAACGGGTTCTGCTCTCCACGGGTCAGACGGGACTAATTGTGATGAATAATCCTGCAGATTACTTCCGCCCACTCGTTCAGACCTCTACGGCCTTTATTGATTTAGCGAAAGAAAGAGATATTGCTATCGTTGAGATCTATGTACAGTAACTGTTCATTGTACAAACATGCATACGGAGAACCAAAAAGTAGCTTAGATAGGCATAGCAAACTTAATAAGTTGATTATGACCAAAGGGAAGCCTTAATCGGCTTCCCTTTGTGTATTTCTATTCGATCATATTGGATTACACGCAGAATGCTTTTGTGATGATAACCAACAGAATGAACAGTACCAGGATTGCACCCGTGTTAGTGAACATATTGTATCCACCAACGCCACCTACTCCGCCTACGTTGCCTCCACAGCCATATCCTACTTCGCTCATGTGATTGCCTCCTCTTCATCAGGTATACCCTAACATATGACGTTTATCGACCTAATGAACCGGGCGAAGTGGCAACATTCCACAATTGGTTGTCTGCCTGGTTCTGCCCCGAGGATTCGAACTATTCATAAAAATAAATCCTGTTGTTCCGAATGATCTATATATTCTAATCCGAATGAATCTGGATGCCTTTTTCCTTACGGTGCATGATAACAAGTAATCTCCAAAATTCATAACTGCCTTTGTCGTTCATAATGAACGGACGATAATAATCATAAGCTTGTTGCGCCCATGTGGGACAATCCATATTGGAAAGTTGCTTTTGTTGCTGAATCCATTCCCCTTGAATCTCCAGCGTCTTCTGCATGTCTTCAAATATTCTCTTCTGCTCAGCGGTCATCGGCGGAGCCTCCTGTTCCTGAGTCGCAGTTCCGTATTCGGCCGCCAGATATGCAGCGGGTTCCGTCACACCATCTTCACTGGCTGTATACCCGTAAGAAGGTGCACTTGTTTTACGAATCTCATAATGTACATGCGGACCAGTACTCTGACCCGTGCTTCCCTGATTACCGATCAGCTGGCCTCGCTTTACCAACTGTCCAACTGTTACGGCAATGCGAGAAAGGTGACCATAACAATGCAAGTAGCCTCGATGATCTTGAAGGGCAACTGTAAGCCCATAACCGCCGAATCCGGAGCCTGTAACTCCTTCGGAAGCAAAACGTACCCTGCCTTCCATAAAGGCATAGACAGGGCCATTCCACGGCTCTGTTACGAGATCAATTCCGCGGTGAAATGTTTGTCCACCATGAATGGGATGAATGCGATAGCCGAATGAACTTGTAATCCGATATCCCTCGAAAGGGTTAACGCTCATACACTCACATCCTTTTCTATCATTACATGCTTAAATCTATGAAATGGCTTGTGCTATTGGTCTTATTTTATTACAAAAAAGCGCCGCTCAGACTAGGGTTAAGTATAGCAGTATGCTTTTTTAGTCAAATTCTTTTCCCTTATACTTCGTTCTATACTAGAATCTGATCATTAATATGTACAATAAACGAACAACACAGTATAAAAAAAAGACCGAGGAATTCACCTCGATCTTTTTTAGTATTACATGATTTAAGTTAGGTCGGATTCAGGACGTGAACGTCCCGATCTGCTGAATAATCCTTTTTGAAAAGAATTAACCAATAGAGCCTTCCATTTCGAATTTGATCAATCTATTCATCTCAACAGCATATTCCATTGGCAATTCCTTCGTGAATGGCTCAATGAAGCCCATGATGATCATTTGTGTAGCTTCTGCATCCGTCAGACCGCGGCTCATCAGGTAGAAGAGCTGATCCTCGGACACTTTGGATACCGTAGCTTCATGCTCCAGCATGATGTTATCATTCATGATTTCATTGTAAGGAATTGTATCTGATGTGGACTCATTATCGAGAATGAGTGTATCACACTTGATGTTGGATTTCGCGCCCTCAGCTTGACGTCCAAAGGAAGCCAAACCACGGTACGTTACTTTACCACCATGTTTACTGATGGACTTGGATACGATCGTAGAAGTTGTATCCGGAGCCAAGTGGATCATTTTCGCACCTGCATCCTGATGCTGGTTTTTACCAGCTACAGCGATGGAGAGTACGGAACCTTTAGCTCCACGACCTTTCAGTACAACCGCTGGATATTTCATCGTCAGTTTGGAACCGATGTTACCATCGACCCATTCCATCGTTGCATTTTCTTCTGCAACCGCACGTTTCGTAACGAGGTTGTAGATGTTTGGTGCCCAGTTTTGAATCGTTGTGTAACGAACACGAGCATTTTTCTTACAGATGATCTCAACGACCGCACTGTGCAGTGAGTTTGTGCTGTAGATCGGAGCTGTACAGCCCTCTACATAGTGAACAAAGCTGTCTTCGTCCGCAATGATAAGTGTACGCTCGAATTGCCCCATATTCTCGGAGTTGATCCGGAAGTAGGCTTGCAGAGGCACTTCACATTTAACGCCTTTAGGCACGTAGATGAAGCTTCCTCCAGACCATACCGCACTGTTCAATGCAGCAAATTTGTTATCTGCTGGCGGAATAACTGTTGCAAAATATTCACGCAGGATTTCCGGATGCTCTCTGAGAGCCGTATCCGTATCCATGAAGATTACCCCTTGGTCTTCCAATTCCTTTTGCATGTTGTGATATACAACCTCAGATTCATACTGAGCCGATACCCCTGCAAGGAATTTTTGCTCTGCTTCAGGGATACCCAATTTATCAAAGGTTTCCTTGATTTCAGAAGGGACCTCTTCCCATGTTTTCCCTTGTTTTTCAGAAGCACGAACGTAGTACTGAATATCGTTGAAATCCAATCCGTCGAGATCTCCGCCCCATTTCGGCATCGGCATCTTTTCGAATTGCTTCAAGGATTTCAGACGGAATTCCAACATCCATTCCGGTTCGTTCTTAATCCGGGAAATCTCGGTAACTACTTCTGCAGTCAGACCTTTACCGGTTTGAAAGATGGATTTGTGCTCGTCGCGGAAACCATATTTATACTCTTCCATTTCTGGTGCTTTTTTAGCCATCTTGCTCTACCTCCCTATCGTTATTGTACTTTGTTCTCTTCGTCAATCCCTTTGCGTAATGCATTCCAGGCCAGAGTGGCACATTTGATGCGTGCAGGGAACTTGTTCACACCGGATAGGGCTTCGAGATCTTCATAATCGTCGAAATCGACTTCTTCACCTTTCATCAGTGAGGAAAAACGGTTAGCGATATCGAGTGCCTGTTCCATCGTTTTGCCTTTGACGGCCTCCGTCATCATTGATGCAGAGGACATGCTGATGGAGCAGCCTTCACCCGTATATTTGGCTTCCTGAACGATTCCGTCTTTCAGCAAAATTTGCAGTGAAATCCGGTCGCCGCACGTTGGATTGTTCAAATTCACCGTGACAGCGTCATTATCAAATGTTCCGCGGTTACGCGGGTTTTTGTAGTGGTCCATTATAACACGTCTGTACAGATCATCAAGTTGCATCGCCAAAGTACTCCTTTGTCTGGATTAAGGCGCTGACAAGCCGATCTACATCTTGTTCGTTATTGTATAGATAGAAGCTGGCACGAGCTGTTGAGCTAACTTCAAGCCAGCGCATTAGCGGTTGACAGCAATGGTGTCCGGCACGAATGGCTACGCCACTCGCATCCAGTACGGTTGCCACATCATGCGGATGAACATCCCCCAGATTAAAGGTAACAACACCCACATGCCGCTTCGCTGGGCCATAGATGGTTAACCCATCGATCTCGGCCAGACGTTCTGTTGCATAAGCTGCCAACACACTCTCATGATGTGCAATCTCATCCATACCAATCTGTTCCAGGAAATCAATGGCAGCTCCCAATCCTACCGCACCTGCGATAATCGGGGTTCCACCTTCGAACTTCCAGGGAAGCTCTTTCCAGTTGGAATCGTATAGACCCACATCATCGATCATTTCACCGCCGAACTCAATAGGCTCCATGGACTCCAGCAGCGCCTTTTTGCCGTAGAGTGCACCGATTCCGGTTGGTCCGCACATTTTATGACCGGATAATGCATAGAAATCACAGTCCAGATCCTGCACGTCCACCTTCATATGAGGTGTGCTTTGTGCGCCATCAACAACGATGACAGCACCATTGCGGTGTGCAATTTCAGCAATTTGTTTCACAGGATGAATCAGACCCATAACATTGGATACATAAGCGATTGCTACAATTTTAGTATTGTTCGTAATCGTCTTCTCGACATCTGCCAGTTCAATATGACCGTCAGGCTGAAGCGGGATGTATTTCAATGTTGCACCTGTCTCCTTGGCAACCTGCTGCCAAGGAATCAGATTACTATGGTGCTCCATTTGCGTGATAACAATTTCATCGCCTTCTTTGCAATTGGCGCGGGCGTATGATGAAGCCACCAGATTCAGGGCTGTCGTTGTCCCGCGGGTAAAGATAATCTCCTGCGTACTACGTGCATTGATAAACTTGGCTACCTTCTCACGTGCGCCTTCGTAAGCGTCCGTTGCACGGCTTCCAAGGGTATGAACACCACGATGCACGTTGGAGTTCTCATACTCATAATAATGTTTGACCGCTTCAATCACAGCACGAGGCTTTTGTGAAGTTGCAGCACTATCTAAATATACGAGCGGGTGTCCGTTGATTTCCTGGTGGAGGATCGGGAACTGCTCGCGAATGGACGGGTTCATTGTCCCAGCTTCTTCTCAATCAGGGACTGCAATTGGGTACGCAGTGCTTCCAGAGGAATATCCGCCACCACCGGAGCCAGGAAGCCATAGATGATCAGGCGTTCGGCATCCGTACGGTTAATTCCGCGCGACATCAAGTAATGAATCTGCTCGGCATTGACTTGACCAACAGAAGCCGCGTGACCTGCTGTTACATCATCCTCATCAATCAGAAGGATTGGGTTAGCGTCTCCACGTGCTTTAGGGCTCAGCATCAATACTTTCTCTGTCTGCTGTCCATCAGCTTTGGTAGCGCCTTTCTCAATCTTCGTGATGCCGTTGATGATTGCAGAAGCTTCTTCACGCATAACTGCACGTGTAATCATCTGACTTGGCGTATTCTTGCCGAAGTGACGAGCTTCTGTGGTGTAGTTAATTTTCTGGGAACCGGAACCTACAGCGATAACTTTGGAGTCGGAACTTGATCCATTGCCTTTAAGCACAGTCATCGTGTTACTTGCTGTATCGCCATTGTTCATTTCACCAACGATCCACTCGATCGAAGCATCATTCTCCAAGACTGCACGACGGAATGAAACATCAGTTACATTCACACTCAGTTGATGAACCGATGCATAGCGTACTTTAGCACCAGATTTTGCGAATACTTCCACAACACCATTATGGAATACAGGTGCGGACAGTTCGCCGGATACATAGTTATCCACATAAGTTACTGAGCTGTTTGCTTCTGCAACCACGAGTACGTGAGGTGCAAACGTTGCAGATGCATCATCCGTAAGCAGCACTGCTTGCAGTGGTACTTCAATTTCAACATTCTTCGGAACATACAGGAACACCCCGCCGTTCCAAAGTGCCGCATGAAGTGCAGCAAGGGAATGCTCATCTGCTTTCACTGCTGTGTTCAGATATGGTTTTACCAAATCACTGTGTTCGCGAACCGCAGTAGCCAGATCCGTGAAGATAACTCCTTTTGCCGCCAGTTCAGCAGACACTTTAGAATATACCGCACCGGAATTGCGCTGGATAACCAGACTGCCTTCAGCTTGATCCTGAACCAGATCTTTGATAGAAGCAGGTACTTCTGTCAAAGAAGAAATAGCTTCACTTGCTTTATATGTTCCGTACTCGCTGACATTCCAGCGTTCGATTTTTTGTTTTTCCAGTTTAGGAAGCGCAAGCCCACTCGCAAGCTTCAAAGCTTCGAGTCGCTGTTCGGTCAACCAGCCGGGTTCATTGTTGCTTTCCGACAAGGCGCGAAGCGCTTCAGATTCAACCGGAAGAATTGTTTGTGTAGTCATTAATTAATCCTCCTCCGTTTTGTCTTTACGCTTCTTGACCTACAGTTTCGTCTGTAATTCCCAGCTCTTCCTTAACCCAGTCATATCCTTCAGCTTCCAGACGGTGTGCCAGTTCAGGTCCGCCGGATTTCACGATACGACCTTGCATCATAACGTGTACATAGTCAGGAGTAATGTAGTTAAGCAGGCGTTGATAGTGAGTGATGATCAAGAAACCACGATCTTCGCTCTTCATTGCATTTACGCCGTTTGCCACGATTTTCAGAGCATCGATGTCCAGACCGGAGTCAATTTCATCAAGTACTACGATTTTCGGATCAAGCAGCATCATCTGCAGAATCTCGTTACGTTTTTTCTCACCACCGGAGAAACCTTCATTCAGGTAACGGTGAGCGAACTCAGGGTTCATGTCGAGTTCTTTCATTTTACCTTCCATTTGACGAATGAACTTGATCAGGGAGATCTCGTTACCTTCGCCACGACGTGCGTTAATTGCACTACGCAAGAAGTCGGAGTTAGTAACACCAGCAATCTCACTTGGATATTGCATAGCCAGGAAGAGACCTGCACGTGCACGCTCATCTACTGCCATATCCAATACATCTTCACCATCAAGTGTAATTGTACCGTCAGTTACTTCATATTTCGGATGGCCCATCAATGCAGAAGCCAAAGTTGATTTACCTGTTCCGTTCGGACCCATGATTGCGTGGATTTCTCCACCTTTCATTTCCAGGTTGATGCCTTTCAGGATTTCCTTACCTTCGATCGTCGCTTTCAGACCTTCAATGACGAAATTCGTAGCCATGTGTATTGTTTCCCTCCATTGATTAAATTGATGTTTGCTGTCGAAAACGAAAAAGCGCCTATTATATCTGAACAGGGCTTCCCCTGAATTTCTCTTGTACTCGAATCTTCAAAGCAAGAACACTTTAGAATAATTCTAAACTGATTCTCAATGATAATCAAGCTATTTCCTAAGAGTGTATATTCCTTGAAGGAAACATTATTCTTTCTGATTCTATAATAAATACCAGATTGAATCAAATGAGAAAACATCTTCTGCCGAGATGGACAGTGAGAAAAATCACAGAAAATCAAGCTTTCATCATATCTGCTGCACACTAATCCAAAAAAGGACTTATCCATATTATGGACAAGCCCCTTCATTAATAATATTACAATTTGAGCATCTCGTTAATCTTCTGTACCTGTTCGTCAAAATCCGCAACGTCCACCACTGGCGTCATTTCGCGCGGCACCGGACCATTCGGAATAGAAATCCATGAGCGACAGCCATTATATTCAGGCAATACGGGGATTTCCATCGGTTCTTTCAAAAGGTACACACGTAAAATCAATACATGGAGCGGATCTTTCCGTTTCCATTTCAAACGGTCTTCGGCAAAATCCGCTGTCCACATATGAAAGTCAAGAAGTCGATCCAGCATCTCCTGATCTCGTATCTCCAGATCCTGCGTTACTTCGGCATAAGCAGTAATGCGGATTGTCGAAGCTTCGGGCACCCATTCGGCCAATGATTCTTCAACAAAGGATTGATCCGAGGACTTAATCAGTTCTTTACGCTGATGTTCATAAGTCGGATACAGGTAAAACGCCGGACTTTTCAGCTCAAAATGTCGGGTTTCCTCTACAATCCCACCTTTGCGCATCACCATAATTTGGCGACCCGTTTCCAGTGCTTTGATTGCTGAGGCCCATTCTTTTAAAGCCGGTATCGTTGGTTCTAACATAAGCTGTTCCTCCCCCATCGTTCTTGTCAGCAGTATAGACGCTCAGGGCGTTTCTGACAACATGATCGGGGATCAGAAAGCTTACGAAAGAATCATACTTGTATTAGATTAAATCTTGCTTGTATTAACCCAGGAAAGAGCGAAGCATCCACATGTGTTTCTCAAGGTCAGCCTTGAAGCCTGTCAGCATATCGGATGTCGGTTGATCTTCGGCTGCTTCTGCAACTTCAATACCTTCCTGATATTCGTTCGAAAGTGTAGCAAAGTCCTCGATCAGGTTTTGCACCATTGTCTTCGCGTCTTCGCCACCAGCTGCCTCCTGGATAGAGGAAAGCTCCAGATACTCTTTCATTGTAGCCGCCGGGCTACCTTTGAGCGTAAGAATACGCTCCGCAATTTCATCCATTTGCACGGTAACTTCGTTGTAGAACTCTTCGAATTTCACATGCAATGTGAAGAAGTTAGGTCCTTTAACGTACCAGTGATAGTTATGAATTTTGACATACAATACGTTCAGGTTGGCTACCTGACGATTAAGTACTTGTTCCACCGATTTCGCTTGATCTGTTTTGTTTTTTGTAGCCATATTAATCCCATCCTTTTATTTAAAATTAGCCTGTCATGCCGTGATAAGCAGGTTGTCCCGCAATGCATAACAGAGAGTTAATAATGTGTCACCGCTTGGTAGCGGAGAGGCTCATGATCAGCGTTTCTCACAACTGTCCGGCCTATTTGTTTTTACCCTTGAACAGGAAGTTCGAATCAGAATTAACTTGGGTTATCTCAAAAAAAAGTTCAAAAACCGCGCTATTTCCGATATACTGACATATACCAAGCAAAGAAGTGGGTTTTCCTGTTTCTTCATATATATGGAGGTGGCACCTTTGTCCCAATATCGCCCTTTAACCCCCCAGGATGCAATTGAACTGGCCAAAACATTACCGGGTCCATTTGCGGCAGATGCAAATCTGGATTGTCACGAGATCGGCGACGGCAATCTGAATTTGGTATTCCACATCACGGATCAGAACTCCGATAAAAGTATCATTATCAAACAGGCGCTTCCTTATGCGAAAGTGGTTGGAGAATCATGGCCACTCTCTCTTGTACGTGCCCGAATTGAACGTGAGATTCTTCAAGAAGAGTACCGTCTGTGTCCAGGGATGGTACCGGAAGTGTATCATTACGATGATGACCTCGCATTAACCGTTATGGAAGATCTGAGTGATCATGTGATCATGCGCAAGGGTCTGATTGAAGGTGTTTCCTATCCTCTTTTTGCACAGCATATTGGGGAATTCATGGCGAGAACGCTGTTCTTCACATCCGACTTGGGTATGGATCAGCAATTGAAGAAGGAACAACAGGGCAGATTCATTAACCCGGACCAATGCAAAATAACGGAAGATCTGATCTTTGATGAACCCTACCGGATCGCTGAAAAAAATAATTATGATGCTTCCATTGAAGATGAAGCTGACGCCCTTCGCACGGATGGGGAGCTCCACCTTGAAGTGGCCCTGCTGCGGGAAAAATTCCTGACACATGGACAGGCATTGCTTCATGGAGATCTGCATACAGGCAGTATTTTTGTTACACCTGAATCGACCAAAGTCATCGATCCCGAATTTGCATTTTACGGCCCCATGGGATTCGATGTCGGTGCAGTCCTTGCAAACCTGCTCTTAAATTACGCATCCCTGCCAGGATGGATTCAGGATGAGACTGCTTTACGTGAGCGTGAAACGCTTTTGCTGAATATGGTTCGTGATGTATGGACTGAATTCGAATCCCGTTTCCGTGCCCTCTGGGCTAACGACCTGGTGGATCCGATGGCAAAAACGCCTGGGTACCAGGAGCTGTATGTGCAGCAATTGTTCAGAGATTCGATCGGCTTCGCAGGTGCCAAAATGGTTCGTCGTATCGTGGGACTCGCTCACGTGGCGGATATAGATACCATTCCGAATGCAACTGAACGTGAACGTGCTCAGCGTAAATCATTGGCCATTGGTAAAGCGTTAATCAAAAACAATCGCCGTTTGAATACCATCGGTGAAGTACTGGATATTGTATCTACAGCGGTTACTACGACTAAGGCTTAACACAAGGAACGGAGGAACCACCCATGACAACCCCTGAATATCAGCCTCTGTCCTCTCTGATCTGGAAAAAGGACAAACTTGAAATGCTTGACCAGCGTCTATTGCCCGAAACCATTCTTATGCTGAAACTCTATACACCCGAGGAAGTATGGGAATCGATCCACTCCATGAAAGTACGCGGTGCTCCAGCGATAGGTATTGCTGCTGCATTTGGTGTTGTATTAGGTGCCAAATCATACGATGGAACAACCATTCAAGGCTGGCTGGATCATGTAAAATCCATCTGTGCTCATCTGGCGACTTCCCGTCCAACAGCAGTGAACCTGTTCTGGGCGCTGGATCGCATGATGCAAAGAGCAAATGTGGTCGTTGAATCCGGCTTGAGCCTGGAAGAGGGCAATGATGCCCTTGAAGTTGAAGCTCTGTTGATCCAGAAGGAAGATGAAGAAGTATGCCGCATGATCGGCGAGAATGCCCTACCTTTGTTCGAGGATGGTATGGGTGTGCTCACTCACTGTAATGCAGGCGGACTGGCTACAGCGAAATACGGTACGGCAACCGCTCCAATGTATCTCGCACAGGAACGCGGTATCCATTTGAAAGTATTTGCAGACGAGACTCGTCCTGTACTTCAGGGTGCACGACTGACTGCATTTGAGCTTCAGCAAGCCGGTATTGACGTTACGTTGCTCTGTGATAATATGGCAGGCATGGTGATGTCCAAAGGTTGGATTCAAGCCGTTATCGTCGGAACAGACCGGGTTGCAGCGAACGGTGACGTAGCTAACAAAATCGGAACCTACAGTGTGGCCGTTCTTGCCAAGGCTCACAACATTCCGTTCTATGTAGCCAGCCCATTGTCGACGATCGACTTGTCTACTCCATCCGGAGATCTTATTCCGATTGAGGAACGAGCAGCGGAAGAAGTCACTGAAGGATTTGGCAAACGTACCGCACCGCAAGGTGTTAAAGTATTCAATCCAGCATTTGACGTAACGCCTAACGAATATGTAACAGCTATCATCACGGAAAAAGGCGTTGTTCGCGCACCTTTCAAGGAAAATTTGGCTGCTTTGTTCGCAAAGGAAGAAGCTTAACTTAATAAGAGTATTCAAGAAGAGAGTGTCGTGTATAGCGTTGGTGCCTACGATGTGCCAGGCCAATATTACGATGCTAAAGAAGGGCTTCCCTTATGGGTAGCCCTTTTGTTAGTGATTAAATCATTTTCAACAAAGCCTCTACACCCGTCATGCCAACCGTAATGCCCATGGCCTCGGCCTCTGTTGTCACCGACTCCATAGGTGCATGCAATAACTGCTCCAGTGTACGCACACCAACCGCCCGAGCCGCAATAATTTTGCGATCCCCGAGCTTCTCATTAAGTAATCCCACATCGAGTGCTCCACACATGATATATCCTTTGGATGTATTAATCGTCAACAACGTTGTTTTGGGCAGCTTGACTTCTACCCCAACCAATACATGCTCTCCAACTACAATGGGCTCCATCGTCACCATAATTTCCCGATCCACCTCCTCTTCCACAGGTCACGATAATTGTATGCCTCATTCGGGATTGTCGTGTGGACACCTGCCGTGTTTGAGAAAATGTAGGTACTTATCTTTCGAATATTTTGTTGGTAATTCTTCTCGCAGACTTAGATGTAAAAGTATGTTTTCTTTAAAATATAAAAAAAGCCACCTCGGAAATGAGGCAGCTCTCATAATAATCATTTTTAAGTGTCTAAAAGTTTATCTCGGAGTGTTTGATAACATCTAATCAGCTTCTCGAGTTAAGAAGACGAGTTAATTTAACTGGTCAAAGTGGACCTACCTTAAAACGTATGCTCATCATTCTTTAATTTCCTTATCTCCGTTAACTCTCTTCTAATTCCCAGTACACGTCTATGAAGTACACTGCGGTCTACTGATTCAGCTACCGAATTTTTGAACTTAATATCCAATGCATTTAATTGCTCCTGAGCTAGTTTCTTTTTATGTATTGGCTCTACTTGAAGATTATCAGTTCCAGACTTGATCGTCCTCAATCTCTTCTGCTTCATAATTTGTTCAAATACACTGTCCTCTTGACGCATGGTCTTCATTCCTTAATATGTGATAAACACATTGTATCATAACGAGAAGAGGACTGTTACATAATAAAGTACAGATGCTTAGAGTTGGACATGATCCTAAACGCAAAAAAAAAGAGGGCCAATGCCCTCTTTGATAGTTAACTCATTTATAAAATGTAAAAATACGCTTGATTCCCTGGACTCTTCACAATCACTGTGGTCACTAAATCACTGGCATCCCGTTTACGGATACTTGTGATCGAACCTAACTCCTCATTCGCAATAACTCTAGGTAGGACATAAGCGGCCAGATCAGGCTTGGAAATTGTCATTTCAGTAGCCATATCCACAATCTGTCTCACATCTACCGTAGACTGCATATCCTTCCACTCTCGCACCTGAAGATAACCATCCAAGTATTCTCTTTCTTTGATACTAATGTGGCCATCCATTACATCCATATACTTGACCTCAATGCTCGAAAGTACATCAGGTCTGGAGATATATAATTGCCCAGGCTGTTCTTCCAAATAAGGAATCTCAAGACTCGCTGCCCTCTCATCATGATCTAATGCTCTGACTTGAAGAACACTATTCAGATCAGGTTTATTAACCTTAATCTCCGAAATGACAGTCGAATCACCGTCGTACATGACCGTTAGCAAAGCCCCCAACGTTGAAGTTGCTTTTGTATAATTGGAGACATCCAATGAAGCATGTAGATCAGGTATGGATACAATTAAACTCGTATCCCGTCCATCATCGAACAACTGTGATATCGTTAACGTGCTGACCAGAGACATTTGTCTATCTACTGTAATAACTGAAGGTAAGTCAGGATGAGAAACTGCGATTTCTACAATTTTTGCGTCGTCCAGACCTGTTCTAACCGCAAGATTACCGTCTGTATCCTTAGTTGTTCGTATAGCAGTAATGAATTGCGAATGAAGCTCGGGTTTAGAAACAGCAATCCATGTTTCCTTCTCTTCTGTTCTACTTTCAACAATAGAAATGTTCGAATCCAGTTCTGCATCTATACGTTTAGCTATAGTCAGGTCTGCATCCAGTTCCGGACGGCTGACCGCGATGACTTGAGGTATATCATGATGCATGTGATCCTCATAGCGGTGGATGTACAACTGAGATTTGAGCCAATCCAGCCCAATATCACTGTTTACAACTAACGATGAAGCTATATCTTTGCGACCTGCACCATAAATAAAAATTTCACTTCTGATTTCGGTTCGACCGATGGAATAGATCTGAGAAGTGATATATTTAATTTGCAAAACAGGTGGTTTGGAAGACTCGCGAGTGTTGAAATATATCGGCGTGTTACCTCTAGACTGAATAATCATTCCAACATTCGAAAGCATGCCTTCTCTCCACATGTGAAGTAAAGCCATCATATCAAACTCAACATAACGTTCAGTCGTATTAATAACATAACTGGACGATAAGAGCTGAATGGAATGAGGTCTGTTTGCATACGTAATTCCGTACTCCCGCCACAATGTATCCGGCTGATGCAGCTCAATATGTGCTCCAGGTGCCAGGGTTCCTGTATAATACAACCTCAATTTAGCTTTTTCCAAATATAACAGATCAGGTATTCTGGTATCCAAATCACCGAAGTGTATGAATGATTCGAATTGTTCCATCTCGTCGCTGCCGATCATCATGCGCTGTGTATCACCAAAGTTGATTGTCTGCAGGTGAGTTTGACTTCGTGTGGTTGCATCAGCAACAGGCTTTAGGTCAACAGTCACACGAGGTGCTTCCAATAATTCGTATTTGCCGTGCGCACGGTTATGTGGCCGAACGTATAGCATGCCTTCAAGATCAACTTTGGATGCCGCTTGAATGGTTGCGTTCAGATCTCCTTGCGACTTGTACATCACATATAGTGAATTGGTTAATTCCTGTGAACGTCTGACACGTACGGATACAGTAGAGACAACCTCGCTTACTTTTCTTGTAGCAGCTATTAGGGTCGAAGACAGTTCTTCATCGACTTGATTGTATAGGATATACTTTGCTGCAAAACGATTTTCCGGACTTTTAATATGTATAACACTATCTAATAGAGTCTCCTCGTTATTAATTCCACTCACTTCCTGTCTCATTGTATTGAGAGCTATACACGGTCTGCTGTGACCTTCATTTCAAAATTACCATTTGGGTTCGGCTTGGCATGAATATCCGTTGCGATGCGAATATAAAAATCGATGCTATCCTCCGGTTGGATCAGGCCATAGGTCAGATAATCGATCGGAAGAAACGGATCGGCCTGTCTGGATAATTGGACATCAACCCCATCCGTTTCGAATTTTTTATCCATCTCCAGGTATACATGATCCACAGCGTATCCAAGCAAGTTTTTGATTCTGACTTTCTTCGTTAACGTCGTCTGTCCGGCAATAATCACCCCATAATCGAGTTGTTTCAAAATTCCGCCAAAGGTATCTGACAGAAAGTCTCCAGACTCATCCATAAACATTAATCCTGAATATGATCCGATAAACTTGGTTTCCCAGGAGTCTACGGCACCCCAATAATCCTGAAATTCAACCTTCAGCGTATTCTCTACGCCAAAATGTACATTTCTCTCGTCGATATTGAGTTCGATATTGAATGGAGAAGTTGCTAGTCGTGTAAAATTGCCATCCGCCGGATAATACGTTTTACCGTTCAACAACACGCGGTACTTAACCTTGCCTTGATCTGCATCATCCAGCAGACCTGTAAGTTTGTTACCAGAGAAGGTCAGGTCAATTGTGGCTGTGGTGTTTAACAGTTGCAGTGACATATCTCTAAACTCCACTGCATGTCGCGGTGCATCAACGACCATCTTCACTTCATCAAGCAAATAGCTGTTTTCATAATGCTTGCTGCTATCGAAGTAATAGGCGATTCTTGTTAAACCGATTAGATCCTTTTCAGGAATCGCGTTGAGCGTGTCCAGATTCATTCCTTTTCTTTTGAATAAGGTTGTATCCTTGATATCCATATCGAACCATTTGTTGAAACGGTATGTCTTCCATGTGAGCCCCGAATCGAACGAAGCAGCCATTCTTAATATACCTTCCGGAATGTTCTCCGTTACTTTCATAGCTACAACCTTTTTCACGTCTCCATATAACGCTATGTCTGTTGGTTGCACAATTAACTGTTCAAACGGTAGTGCGTCATACGTTAGCATCATGTCCCGATTACCGGCAATAACCTCTTCATCATTCGTCCACGTAACCACGTCAAAATCTCCCTCAAGTTCATCCAATGGGGAGTAGTTAGCCATGATATTTAGTTCAGCTGACGTTTTAGAGAGATCGTCTGTGTAGTATAGAACATCCACACTATCACCCAATTCGTCATAGATGGTAAAAGGTTCAGTTTCAATTGTAATCGTTGATTCGGTTTGATTCGGGTCATCGGTGTATTCGATGATTTTGATCTCTTTGTCTTCCCATTCTTCGGCTAGGGTGAAGGGTTCCGTTTCGATTGTTACCACCGATTCTGTTGCATTGGTGTCGTCTGTGTAATAAAGCACTTCAATATCCTTGTCTGCCCACTCCTCTTCGAGAGTAAAAGGTTCGGTTTCGATGTTAAAGGAGGCTTCTGTTTTGGTTGAGTCGTCTGTGTAGTAACACAGTTCCACTTCACCTTGAAGTTGCGACCATGCTGATTCTGGTATAGTTGAGATGTCGTCCATACCATAGTCAATGTAATCTTGCTCAGTTGGTGTATTGTTAGATAGCTTGTTCCATGAATTTGAATAATAGTAATATGAACCACTAAAATGAAAAAGTGTATTATAGTATTTCTTATCATAAATGTCTATTGCATCAAAAAGAACGTAATAAGCGTCATTTGTTGTTATTTTAACTGTGTGAATACCTCTGCTTAATGTTTTTTCGTATAACAATACTTGCTGGAGGACCGATTTTTGGTTATACTGGCTGTAAATTTCAGTAACTCCATCAATCATAATAGAGATATTAGATGATCCCATATTATGACTGTTACCAATTAATCTAATTTTAGTACCTTCAAATTGGAACTCTACGGTTGAATTTATTGACGATGAAAGTCTAGAAGTTCCGTTGTAATATACAGCATTTGGAGAGGAAACGAATCCACTAGAATACTTGAAAATATCGCTCGTATCATCGTACCTTTTCCAACTCTCTTCTGGAGCTATCAATGACTGTCCTATTGTTGCCATTCTCGCACCACTCCTTTCTAAATATAAATCAAACAATCATTTCACATACTTATGTGATCGATGCTTTCTTAATTTGTACTTTGGTTGTATCAATTTTTTGCTTGAAGACTTTGCCTGATCCTATTTGTGTACTAGTATTCACTGAGAATCTTCTATCAGAAAATTCATCATCTATGTTAATAGTCTCCCCATGGCTCATTCCATTTCTAATGAAATCAATCTCTTTGTTTTCGAAATTCAAGTAAAATTTTTCGCGTTCATACATACCTAAATCACCAATAGCTAAAAAGTCTCCTGCTCCCTGATTTGCGGTTACATTGATCCTGTATTTTTTATAAAAATCTTTATTCTCAAATGTATAGAATCTTTGCTCCGATCCATTGAATACTGGCTGATTGTCTCTTCTGTCTAACACTATCCAATCTGATCCTGTCCATCCTTCGAAAGCCCAAGTCTTAGGTGATCTTCCTACTGGCGTAGTTCCTGCTTGAACAGAATAAGCGGCAATGATTTTAGGGGAGTCGAATTCATAACTCAACCATCCTGTTAGTACACTGATATTTGTAACCCAACCATTTGGATCAACAACTCGATCAAATGCTTTCCACGGATAGAATGTGGTGTATGTAGAACTTGCTTCGACTATGCCTGATGGAGAGTTGTTTGAAGTCATGGCAGGGATAGCATTATCTCGTAGCCTATCTACCAAGCTGTAGTATTTGTCCTCTGATGAAATCAAGAACTTATAAGAGTACACCAGGTTGTATGCTTTATATCCACTAGGAACACTATATATAAAAGGAGTCGCACCAAAATTGATTGTTATAGTTTTACTACTCGAACTAAATGATCCTAAAGTGGGATAAACTTCTCCTAACTCCTTAACATTACTGTGACTAACACCAATACTAACTCCATTCTTAATAAACTCTAATGTTCCATTGTCAAGATCAAGTGCAACACCCACAACTGTCCCGACATCCCATACTGTACTGTATGCTGTATTTTCCGGATATTTATTCCCGCTGTTACCATAATAAGTTCTCCACATTGAGCTATCTGCAGCAATATTCCCTGTTAAAGAGAATGATTTGTTGGATACTCCAATATGGACGTTTTTTACTCCAGCATCATATTTAACTTCCCAATACCATTTTCCAGTTGTCTTGCCGTGTGTAGCACGAATAGCACGATAATCAGTTGAGGTGACTATGGTTAGATCTCCATTAGATAACGTGAACCCTGAACCCATATCGTTCGGGTTTAATGTAACTGGGATTACTTCCATAAATCAAACATCTCCTTTCAAATCAAAATAAATAGAACACACTATTTAAGAGCATTCTGTTTTAACCTAATCTAATTTTGTGTACTTTATGGACATCTCTATCTATTTTTTGCTTGAATGCTTTTCCTGAATCCAGTTGTTCATATTCATGTTCAATGAACTCTTTGATTTCGAATTTAACGTTAAGGTCAATCGATTGACCTTTAATCATACCTCGATTGATAAAATTCTCCTCTTCAGATAATACGATCACTTTTCCAATGATTCTTTCGTACATATATATTTCATTTATGCACACATAGTTTGTCGCCTGATTAGATGCGTTGGACGATCCTCCTCCATAACAATTAATTCTATAGTATAAATAAGCATCTTCATTATTTGAGTCAAAATCTACTTGCATAGAGTATTTTGTCCAAGTGTTCGATACCGTTTGGTTTTCCACTCGATGAAGTACTCTCCAATTAACACCATCATTACTGCCTTCAAATGTCCAGTTCCTAGGTTCATATCCATTCATCGATGCCCCACTACTTGAGTTTCGAATGGAATACTTAGATATGATAATTGGAACAGGGAATTTATATCCCACCCAGCCTGATCCTGAATTATCGTTTGGAGATATCCAACCTCGAACATCATTAATCTGATTAAAAGCATAAAAAGGAGAGTACCCTGTAAATTCTCCACCAGATATTGCTTCTCCTGAAGGAATAGTATTTGTAGTCATTTTAGGCGTTGCCACAGAGAGGCTATCTTCTAAGTTGATAATTGAACAAGTCTCATCTCCCGATGAAATCAAAAATTTATGATCATAAAAATATTCAAACATCTCAAACATACTCACACATATTCGTGCATAACCATTAGTCGAAGTGATATTTATTCGATAAACTTTATAATTTACGGGAATAGCAATTGTAAACTCTTTTGCTACGTAAGATACCCAGTCTGTAACGTTGGTTCGTGTATCTAATACTGCCCAAGTTAAACCATCATTGCTACCCTCAAATGTCCAATCTTTAGGCATTGCAGTTACTCCTACAGAAGAAGAGGTTAATGAATATTTCCCAATCAAAATATTAGTAGTGAACTCATAAGAAAGCCACCCTAAATTGGTGGTTGTTGCCCAATAGGTTGTTGTGTTTCTATTTAATGCTCTATAGGCATGAGTTCCACTTGAGTTATTAGAAGAGCTATACTCACTACTAGCACTTGCTACACCCGATGGAGCTGTATTACTTGTCATTATTGGGATTGCATTGTCAGTTGAATTGTATCCCATCCATATTTCCCCTTTCAAAATAAAATAGAACACATCATATAGATGTGTTCCTCGTGAATTTAACCAAGTGTAATTTTATCTACTCGGCGTTTATACATATCAACTGTGTGTTCAAAGGTTTTGCCTGATTCGTGAATTTTAGAAATTGATCCAATGGATTTCACCTCTCTAAGATGATTAATATTGATCGGTGACTCCATACCATGATGAATAAATGCTTGTTCAGATTGGTTAGAAAGGACTATTAATTGAGGTATGGACATCGCTTCAAACATTTTGAACTCTATAATTCTAACGTCTGTATATCCATTATTGGCTGTCCAATTTAGGCGATACATTTTATAGTAATTGATATTATTCACATCGATAGTATATTCCTTATATTCTAGATATTCTTTTCCCGTTTGATTTAATTGTTTATCTACAACAACCCAATTCTCACCATCATTAGATCCTTCAAAAGTCCAATCTTTGGGCATCGCACTCAAAGTCCCAGATATATTTATGGCATATTTCCCGATTTGAATAGGGTTAACAAATTCGTACCCTAAATGCCCGATAATTCCGGCCCCGCTGACGTATTCACTAGAAGGCAATACCGAATCGAACGCCTTCCATGCATCAGAAGACGTACTATTTCTACTGCTTGTAAAAGCTCTACCACTAGGTACAGTATTACTAGTCATTTTTGGTATAGATGTTTCTGTTGAATAACTTAGTGGTGTTAACGAATAGGTTCTTTCACCAGATGAAAGTAAAATTTTACTTACATCTAAGCCATTATAAGGTTGGAACCCACTCGGAATAGCATAAAGGAATGGTAAAGCACCGAAATTAAATGTCAGTGTTTTGGTATTAGTGATATACGAGCTGAAAGTTGCAAACACTTCACCTAATTGTTTTAGGTTAGTATGCGATATTCCCATGATGACACCATTTTTGTAAAAAGCCAGTGTACCATTGTCAAGATCGAGAGCTAAACCTATCACATCACCAGCTACAGATAACAATCCATATGTTACATATTCAGGAAATTTATATCCATTAGCTCCATAATATGCTCTCCAATTCGCGTTGTTTGGCGCTAATGAATCAATAGAGTATAATTTATTTGAAACACCTAGCATATAGTTATTATTGCCAACATCAAACTTAACTTCCCAGTACCATTTTCCAGATGTTTTTCCATGTGTTGCACGTATACTTGTTGTCTGAGTATTAGTGACTGTTAAATTACCATTTGTCAAAACGTTACCTGCGCCCATATCATTGGTGTTCAATGTAGTTATAATTTTTGGCAATTAAATCATCTCCTTAATAAGCAAAATCATTAAAAGAAGTAGAGTATTTATACTCTACTTCACACTTATACTTGTTATTTCAAAATACTTCTTCAGATCAATACTCCCTTTAAATAACTCACCTGATCCTAACGATCCATTGGAAGTCATAGTCTGAACGAAATCTTTATTTTTTCTATCTAAAACAGACAGATCATTCATTCCGTCATTAATAAAAGTGTCTTCTGATGGTAAAGTTGCTGATATTGTATTCCATCCAACTACTTCGCCTTTCAGTGTTTTCTCAAACATTTTCAACTCTGCAATTACTGTTATTGTTGCATTCCCCTGATTGGCGCTCACGTTTACTCTATAATATGTAAATGCATCTGAGTTATTGATTCTATACTCTTCTATCGACCCTCTGGATAATGTCGTATTGTTTGTTTGGGTGTCCAGAATTACCCAATTAACACCATCATTACTGCCTTCAAATGTCCATGATTTCGGTGGCTCACCAGTAGCATAATAGGAGCCATTAGTCCTCATAGCAAGAGAATACTTGTAGATAATCTTTTTAGCTGGGAATTGATATTGCAACCAACTTACAGGTGTTAAAGAAGCCCATCCATATCGTTCATCCTGTATTCCATTGAATGCTTGGTATGCATCAAAGCTTGCACTGTTAATGCTACTTGCACTCGCTATACCTGTTGGAGTAGTGTTAGAAGTCATTACTGGAATCGCGTTATCATTGGATTCGATAAAAACTTTAGGCACATATTTTTTATACGATCCTTCGTGATTAATGAACGATCTATCCATTGGCAATGTTTTTAGTTCTACTAATGGTCTGTAGGCATGTGTTGTATTTGCAATAGAAGATCCAACTGATCCATAACCACCTACCGAAGTACTCCCCCTACGAACTCTATTAGCAGAGGTTGTGGCGATAGTTGTTGATGCCCAACTAAATTCCGTTGTACTCCAATTCCAGTCACGATTATTTCCTGCTATTAGCGAACCATTTAAGGTAGAGTTTACAATGTATTTATCCCACTCATTATCTTTATCTGAAGTGTTTATGCCGCCAGTGAGTAATCGAAAGGTGAAACTGTAGCCTTCACGATTCATGTCTAACGGAACACCAAAAACTAAACCATTACTATTCAAAGTATCCCACGATATGGTATTTTGAATATTTCTATCTGCGATTAAAATCTTCTTTCCGTTATAATCATCTGCCATAATAAAGTAGAAATCACCCTTTTGAACAGCAGGTAAAGTAGCGTTTGTTGGAATTAGAGGATCAGTCTCTTCACCTATATTCTTAAAAACTCCAAATGCACCAGAAGTAGTTACAACATAGTTACATCTGATACGCTTTCCTATCTCAAGTTCAGTAACACTTGTTACTTCGTCTGGATGAAACAATCGACCATCAGAATCAGTGTCTATAGCATCAAGAGCCATAAATTTATTTGTTGACGAAGTTGATTTATTCACCATTTCTATTCGATGTTTTGCTTTCGGTAATCCTACTATTTCAACTAGAAGTACTTGTGCAAGTTCTGACCCTAGTTGTGAATGAGTCCCATGCAATTTCCCATCAACGTAAACCTCAATTAGATCACTTCGATTGGTATATCGTGCTCCAATTAATCTTAGTTTTGTTCCCTCGAAATCGAACACAATTTTGTCACCTATCGTTGAAGTGTAATTAGAGTACCCATTATAAGCACCAGCGCCAACCCCGTTAGTAAAGCTTCCAATGCATTTAATTGAAGATACACTATCATCATATCTCTTCCATCCTTCATCTGGTGCTGTCAATTGA
Organism: Paenibacillus sp. CB74; assembly: GCF_055687625.1. NCBI lineage: Bacteria > Bacillati > Bacillota > Bacilli > Caryophanales > Paenibacillaceae > Paenibacillus > Paenibacillus sp. CB74. Next base: position 3,228,247 of record NZ_CM146009.1, read on the forward strand.
TTACCGATTGTCCCTACTAAACGTCCATCAGAATCAATATCGATTGCATCAAGACCGAAAGCGGCGGCGGTAGTTCCAATCAAGACACCCTGAAAGTCGAAAATCTTCACAGTATGCGTACCGTAAGTTAGATTTTGCTTTTCATATACAAGCGTTTGCGTTTGAGATGTGCTAGTCCTCGCTGTAAACTTCTCAATATTACCATCAATGGAGATAGATATGCTCTCTGCTCTAACTGTGGAGGTGGTTGAAGAGATAATCCTTATCTTAGTTCCTACAAAAGTGAAAACCACTTCTCCCACATCAGATCCATTTGCATTATATGATGATTTCCCTCCATAAGCACCTGTAACTGTAATGTTTCTTTGAGTAAATCCGGTATACCCAATGATTGATTCAGAATCATCATATCGTCTCCATCCTGTTTCTGGAGCTGTTAAAGCGTACCCACTCAAATAACCTGTATCATCAACATCAACCGCATCCATGACGAAGTTAGTACGATTATGCCCTACCGTAATTCTAACTGTGTGAAATCCAAGAGGTAAGTTCGTTTTTTCATAAACGATTGCATTTGATACACCAGTCCCTGTTTTATTTGTATTAAATGATTCCGTTATACCATCTACAGCAATCGAATTATCCGTATGTCTATCTTGAGCAAGATCAGAGATGATTCTAACTTTAGTTCCATAAAAAGAAAAATCCACATAATTGTTGTCTGTCGCTCTAGTTGTTACATTGATACTTCCATTGTAGTTATTAGTGCCATTTACTTTGTACCAACTTCCTGTATACTTTAAACCAGCATGTGTATCATCATATCGTCTCCATCCTACCTCTGGTTCTTTTAATTGTTCTCCTACTGTAGCCACATATTACACCTCCCTATATTCAAATACTGGACGAAAACCAATATAATTCTGAGATGCTGCGGTTCCTGTAAAAGCAACACCTCTATTGTCATCTCGTTTCTCAAACCCTCGCACTATTCTGCTTGTTGAATTCGCCGTTAAGGTTGTCCCTTTGTTCGTAGTCCATGAACCAAGAACAGGCGTTTCCTTTGCCCAACAAAACACGTTATGGTGATGCCAAACATTATCATCATTAGGTGTAGCCTTGCCACCCAAATTGGACTTCATAATATATTTGTCATATTCATTATTATTGGGGAATGCTCCCAATCCTCGATCCGTCATCACTAAATTTCCATTTGCGTCTGCATATCCTACCCCACCACTTATACTGCGTACAACACCTGATACGCCACCAAAGGTTTTAGGCAATCCTTCAATAATCTTACTTGCATTCATTGAATCCCAAGTGACAGTATGATGTCTAATGCGATCAGAGATTAAAAGGCCTTTATCTACTTTAATAGCGAACCAGTAGTAGTTGTTCAAACTTGTAGTACCAACCAACCCATTTACAGGTATTTCGTTTATTCCTAGAGTGCCATCTATAAATTGCTCTCCAGAAGAATCATATCTCCATGCAATATAGTCGCCAATCTCCATATCACTTATATTTGATCTCAATACTCCTATTGTCGCTGGAACGGCCATAAAATCACCCCCTACTCACTCTAATTCGATCTACTTTTTTAAATTTCGCTTGTTCAACCTTCTGACTTAGCACCATCCCTGTTGGAGTATCCAAGGCTCGTTCCATGTTCAATTGATATAGTTTCTTTAAGCCTAGTGAACCCGAATCACTTTCAATAAAAGGATTACTGTATTTATCCTTCTGATTAAAATCGTCTATGTAAAAGTTCGAATATTTCTTTTCAGTAAAAATCTCAATTTTCACCTTTGCATACTTTGCAGGCGATTTGGACACAGCGCTATTAGCTGAGACTTCCTCATACTCCAGCCACTCAAAGCCGTCTTCAGACGTACTCCAGTAAATCTTGTATGCTGCGCCCCCCGTAACATCTACCTTTGCAGCCACACCTTTAAATGATGCGATCTTATCCTGAATTCGAATCGCGGTGGACTCCCAATATCCAGTAGCAGGATAGATTGAATTCCCGTCCGCATCAAGACCCAGTTCTCTTAATTTTAACTTTTGATCCTCAACTATCGTATCTTGAAAAACACCTATAGATAGATCTATATCCAGTGCAATTTCTTGAATTGCCATATTTTCACCACCTATCTCATATCAAAATCATGCTCAACGAATGTCCCAGTTTATAATTCCTGCATGATTTGCCTTCAGCGGGGCTATGATTCGGTCTACGACCAACCCGTTTTTACGAATAACGAGTTGCCCAGGCAAGTCCAGGTTAGAAGAAATTTTTATTTGAAAGAATACGGATTCCTTTAAAGGCAAGGAACATACACATTGAAAATTAATTTGTGCATCATTCAGATTCATTGTTTTTTTGTAACCAAAGTTAAAACATTCAATCGTATTTCTGAAAGCCCCTGCTTGCCCTGAAAATCCAGCCATATTCGCTTCTGAGGACCCATTTTTGAATTGAATGATGTCATTGTACACAAACGTTCTCCCGGTTAAAGGGTACTCCTTCTCCTCACATTCATAAGATATGGAGTAACGATCAGCATTAATGTGGAAGACACCATTGGCAACATTGTAATAAACTTGGGATCCTTGGCCCATCAATCCGAATAACACCAACTTCTCTTTGTTGATGTCATAAAAGCGGTTAGCATGTTGCGCCTGAAGATCATACTCACTCAGATACGTTCCATCATAATAATCGGCAATCCATATATAAGCTTGAGAAACAGGTGAACGAGAGTACTGTTTCTGACCTAAAATCACAGTTTTTCCTCCTCATAGATAAATAAAAAGACAGGCTATAATAGCCTGTCTGCATCATTAACTTTTATTAAACATAACGATAGGAGATACGTTTCTTGAACTCTTGTTTACCGCTACGTGCATTCAAGGGTACTTCGCATTGAATTGACAGTGTTACATAGTTACCTGCAGCATCTTCTGGATTCCCATTATTATTAACTCCCAAAATCTCTTTTGCACCCGGTACTAGCGGTGTTGCATAAGGTGTTCCTGAATAATCCACCGTAGTTTTGCCTGTAGTTCCAATAGGCTTCGAAAAATCCTTGCCTACACGAGAGCTCTCTTCATCCAGATCATTCTCCCCAAGTGAGTCCACTTGCACATGAAACCAGTTGTTTTTAACAGCTTCGATATCATGTTTAACCGTATCACCAGTGCCCCCGTCATTATCTCGTGTTGTAAAGGTACAATCCTCCATTTTGGACACATCCGTCGCACCACCTCTGTTATTCCATACATTAAAAATACGAATTTCACTTTTGGTATCTGCATCAATAACACCATAATCAAACGGTCCTACAATCTCCTTGCTGTGTGTTGCGTCCATCCATGTAATAATTGGTTGTGTCATTATAATCAATCTCCTTTTTTTATGTTCTTATCGTTAATTGAATTGTAAGATGTTGAATATCAAGTCCTGCTTTGATAATTTGAATCCGAAATAAATCCCCTGCCGAAACTTGTTTGTTACTAAACTTTGCCTTTTTGTTGTCAACATGAGCTAGTGCATTAAACTCCAATGGAGATTCCATAATATCCACCCAGTGGATCAGATCTCTGGATTTCTCAATTCTGATCTCCGTCTCTGTTTCTCCATAGACACCACAAAAACCCTTCACATCCAGGATCTCTCCATGGAATGGGAAAGGAGCTACTACCCCTATGACTTCCTGAAAAACATAAGACTCTTTGCAGAATACAATTACGCGGTCTTGGACTTCCAGTGGAATTTCGTTTAACTTCAAATGCTCCGCTACGCTCATTAAGCCATCCTTATATGGATTAACCACCTGCAAATTCTGGCCAAACACATCAATCTCAATCCAGCTGTTCCCATCATAACGATATCTTTTGCCGTCCTTGTAGGTTTGGACCGTCCATCCTGTCTCAGGAAAAGGGTAGGTGTCCCGTAATTCACGAAGATCCGATACCGGACTTTTATACACGAGTCGAGTTGTTTTATAGGCATCTTTGGCTCGATTAGCAGCTTCTAGCGCTTCATCTGCTGCTTGGTTGGCATGATCCGTAGCGTGCCGCGCTTGCTCTGTCTGGTCTATGGACTGCTGAATGACTTCTTCTACTCGTTCCATCGCGAGTTGCGTCTCGTCCAGCTTACGCTGTGATTCTTCTATAAAATCTTGCAATGTTTTGATAACATCTGGATTACGTGTAATCATTGCATAGATTCGTGAAGCAGGATACATAATGAGTCCTCTACCTTTGTAGCGACATAGATGAACCCTCCCTTCTTGAGAAGGGTGAAATTGAATGGTACCCATGCCATAATGAACGAGAAACTCATTCTCTGCCAACTTCTGTTTTTTCTCATAGACATGTTGGTCAATTTCAACAAATCCACTAATAACCACCTTATCGGTCGATGAAGGGATTTCAAGTAAAGTGATCAGGCTGTTTATGACAGGTAACGAATCTGTCCGATCCACAAATGGATCTACAGCGTCCCCCTTGCGAGCAATAATTGTGAGAGGGTCATTATACTGCATATGTGTATGTAAATTTGACAATAGTTCACCTCCTTTCGCTTATACTCAGTTTGTATACACGTTGCTGCTTCCAGTCGTGATCCGGGCCGAAGTCCCCAATGATGTGGTAACTGTTGAATTGACACTGCCAATGGCTTTAGCACCTGCAAATACGGTCGTACTCCCTGATGCAACTCTTCCCTGTCCACTGCCCGATGTGGAGGGTCGTATGTTCATATATCTTGTTGAACCATTACTCGTCGGTACAGCAGGACTTGCCGTCCATGTATCTGGAGAAGGATCGTTCAAACATGTAACTGCCCGTCCGTTAACATATACCGTGGAGTTGGATACTGTCCCCGATGAGGTTATGACTGCATTGGTGCTTCCACTACCACCTGATGTCCAAATTCCACCTCCCCAGGCCAAGCACGAACCTGTTTCTTCGTCCCTAACTCTACAAAAAGGTTCTATCCAATTTTCGATGTCGTATGTTACATGCCCACTTTTACTTGACTGACTTACACTTGAACCGTTATAAGCTACTCCAGTCATATAACCTCCTACTGTAACAATTTAAATTGATATCTGAACTGAATTCGTGCATCTCCACGAACACGCAAAATATTTTTCCCAACAGACAAACTTAGAAATTGATCGTTGAAATCCTTATACCTATACGTTACGGGAAGAGAGGATTCTATATGTTGTCTCTCGTTATCCACATACACTTCCTCATCATGCACCAGATTCTTGAAACGAAATACTTCAGCATGCTGTGACTGATTGTCAATCTGAAAGTCACCATTCCCTTGCTTATGAATCCAGATTTCGGGATTACAGACCTGATCTCCTTTATTGAAAATCACAAGAACCGGCTCAAACGAAAAAGTGATTTCTTTCAATTTCGGTGATTTGCTCAAGTCACTTGTATCAAACAAGACACGATACATAAAATGATACTGATCGACCGCTGTGTCTTCATTCAGTCCAGGTACAGTTCCATCATTAACGCATGTTTCCCAAGAACTCCATTCCATTCCATCCATTGAATGTCTCGTCTGTACGGTAATTCTGGAACTCTCCGTACTAACTTCACTAACCCAATTTACCCGACTCAACACGCCTCCCGATTTAATAGGAATCTTAATTGAGGGAGATACAAAATGACCTTTCTGATGTGTTACTGACAACCAATTAGCCATATAAACACCTACTCAATCTTCCCAAAAGGTCGAAACCAGGCAGCTGAACCGATTTCTTTCCATTTTGCGATTCGATGGGTGGACCAGACTGCATTCTTGTCATACGTTGTTGTTCCATCAATCGTAGTCCATGTTGGCTCTTGATCACCGGACTCTCCCGCTTGGATGCATATGTAGTATCTGCCGTTATCTATCGTAGGCACCACCATATCATTTTTCTGATACAAAGTGGTTGAAGCCCATTGACTCGTCGCCCGAATATCCTGAAATTCAGACCCTTCTGATATTGGAAAAACAGGTTCCCGATAACCGGAGTAACCAGACTGGATGCATTGATACACATGACCATTATCCACCGTTGGCACGATGTAATCTCCATTTTTGTAAGAATGTACACTCTCCCACTCGGGAGCAGCTTTACCAGTACGTGTGTTTACCCAGCCATAATAACTGCCGTACACGCAGTTGGCATTACGTAGTGTCGCATTTTGCAGATAGTCCCCACTAACAGGGATGTCTGTTACAAAATCATCGGATATCTGGTCCAACTTTTGAAAGTTTTCACCCAAATCTCGAATGGTGTTCTCAATTTCATCTGTGAATGCTGGTATTTTTAAATGAAGCTTGGATGTGTTTGTTGACATAATTCTCTCCTTTCCGAATTCAGTTCAGTTCACTCCATGTAGTGTATTGGGGGTAATCGCTCCATTTAGGTCGTTTCGTATTTAGGGTGAGATGACCTTCTGAATTCACAATCACCGACTTGGAATCTATACCTGTTTTAAAAGCCGGTTTCCACTCATAGGTTCGGTCTTTCCATTCATACGTTCGCGTTGTCATTACCGGGGAGTAGGCATACGGCGAATCACATCTGAACGTCAATGTAATGTAACCTTGTCTCAGTCCATTGTGTATAAGTGTCGCCTCATCTACTACGAGTGCATAAAAAATCCTTTCAGGATTCAAACCTTCCTCCGTAGTAAATGTTAATTCCTGATAATAGTCATGCTGCGTTAACCATCTCGCCACTTCCCTGATCTTGTCTGAGTCCCAACTCTCTTCAAATGCAAAAGAGACCGAGAATTGCAACGGTTCAACCTCAGTTCTCATAAAATAAGGTTGATCCCTTCCCTTAATTTTCTCTTCCACAATACTCCGGGAAGGAGCAAAGTTCTCTTCCAACATACCACTGCTAAGATTGACGTTAATAATGCCAAAATCCACAGATTTTTGGCCTGCATACGAAAAATATAGGGCATCCCGAATGGTTATCGTAATCACCTCCTTTCCATATCTTCTGTTAATTCAGGTCTATACGTTGGCCGTTAATTTTAATATTGCGATTAGCTTTGATTTCAATATCACCATCGTTTTTCATATGAATGGTTGAACCGGCTTCTGTTTTGAAAATAATTTCTTTACCGCTTACTTCAACTGGTCCGGATTCAGACTCCATAATCACTTTGTCATCCATGAATTTCAGACTTCTTCCTCTTCCATTGGATTGTGCCGAATATAACAGTTCGAGGGACCCGTTGGGTTTGGTTATTAGACCTTTGCCATATTGCCTTGCGTCTCCCTCACCCATACTGATAATCGGATAGGCTGTCTGTCCATCTCCTTCAAAATACAGCTTCATTTTGGTCTTGTCTGTCATTCCATAGACCATTACTGGCCAGCTGGTTACTTCCGTTGTCATTTCACCAGATTGACTGGCATTACGCCAGTATAACTTTCGCCCATCTGATAACGCTTTATGTGTACCCGTTCCCGCCTGAACCATACTCGTCAGAAAGGATAACTCTTTCCCTTCAATCTTGATGTAGTTGGACCATCCTTGTACTGCCGCGCGGGTCAAAGTCGAAACTTTGCCAGACACGATTGAACTTATAAAACCATCCTCTGCCGTAACCATCGTTGCAGCGATCAGTTCTGCATCGATCGCTCCCGCACCTACAATGTCCCATTGATTCATGAATATTTTACGTTGCTCCGAATCAATCAACAGCGTGTTTTGATTATCCGTTATCTTCAGCTTCTTGAATTTGGCAGTACCGTCCATGGCAATGGATGCAATAGCATCTTCAAACTCTTCTGCGCCAGCCCAGAATCCTTTCAATGGGAACATCTTCATCACACCTGCCCCATCTCGCAAGGTTAGTGATGATCCTTCGATATGGCCATCTTTGAACAAAGAGTTTTGAATCTCTGCTGAATCCGCATAGAGTTTATTCATCCAGACATTGCCGTAATAATCTGCATGAAAAGGAGCTCTCGCCCATACACTGGACCCGAGAGCCAAACCATTTTTATCTATGGTAAAGACCTGATCATCCACGCCAGCTTTGACAAACAGATCTCCATCAAGCGAAGTACCGAATGTTTTATCAGCAATCCCGTTACGAAAACGTTCGATAATGAATCCTTCATCCGCTGTCATAGAAACGCGATTAACTTTGGTCGTATCATAACAGTTAGATGAACCGTACCGGTTCAGGAAAAATCCAAAACGATCCGGTTGTTCCGAGAGCAATCCGAGCTTCACAACTTCACGTCCACAACGGTCATCGATCATCAATCTGGACCCCTCAATGGTAAACACGCCTGTTGTATCGCCTATCACAACCCGCTGACCCAGAATAATCTTGCCTAGCACCATTTCAGCAATCAGTCCATCTGCCGTAATGGCCGTTTCATATCTTAGCCCGCCTGATCGTGTCAGGCCAAGTGCACCGTTTGTCAAACGTAGAAACCGTAATGGATCATCCGGATCAGTAATAGTAATCCCCTTGTTGTTAATATCCACTGTATTGTTAATGGACATATTGATTTCATTCGTAACCTTATTCCAGAATCGGTCAAACAGCTTACTCATATCAGATGAATCAACAACGGCTTGACCCCATTTTGTCTTATTGGTGTCAACAGCGATTGAGGTATTCTTGGTCTCATTTAGAAACCTCTCAATTCGGGTAGATTCATCATTTACATTTTTTATATTGGACAATGTCAGACTAATGGAAGACGAATCATAGTTATATTGAATCTCACTAACACGGGCGGTCACGCCAATACCAACTGATTCATATTTCACATTGACATAATCCCCAAGATTGAGTTTATCCCAGTTAAGCTGCTCCTCCACAATTTCCAGAAAGTTAACGATATCTATATCCACAGATAGTTGAGGTACCTGTAGTTCCCTAAATTTTTCAAGAGCTGCCTCGTACAGATCCTTTTCATCAATGTACTTGTCTTCATTAAATTCCCGTTCAATAACAAAGTAGTTGAGCTCCTGTAGTTGCTCTGAGGAAAAGTTGTTCTCAGCCGTTAATAAGGTCTGTAGCTGTGTAATTTGTTGCTTAACCGCCATAATCTTGCTGTTCAGGTTTGAAATTTCGACCTCTTTCAGGGATATCTGGTTCTTTTTCTGATCCAAACTATATCGATCCACAATGGTAGCTTCATTGGAAGAGGTCTCGTATTCACCCAGGCTTATCGTGTTCACCTGAATGAAGCAACTTGCTGCACCCCCGTTTAAACTTACCGTAACCGAATCAGTTCCCTTAGATCTGGTTAGCATCGTCCATTTCCCAGATACTGCATTGACCCATGTTCCATCCACTGAAACGGATACTCCAGCAGCAGGCTCAAGTCGCATAATGACAGCATATGCATAATCTGAATTAAGTTTAAACGTTCGAGATGAGTTGCCCGAATGAGTATATTTTTCCAAAAACATTTTATCCGCAAACTGTTGGGAAAGTGTCACTTCTTCCAAAACAGCCTCGTCGTTTTGTAACTTGTTCAGATCAATCTGTAATGGAATCAGATCCTTTTCATACTGTTGGAGTTGAGCCAGATACTGATTGAATTTCTCCTTGTTAGACTCAACTAGGTTATTGTAATCAAGTAAAGCATGGCATAGTGCATCAGACATCCAAAGACTTGAGGTAATGACTTTACGAGAAGAATCACGTTCAAACGGATACAACCAGTAGCCAAAATTTTCAATATAATTCTGTCCTGTAGGATTCACTTTCTGAATCCCTAAACCATCTCTGCCGCTGGCATATAATCTCGTAACCATTTCCTCAGCACTTGTCTCTCGATTCATGCTTTTTAACAATTTCCCATAACCCACGGTGAGTCCTCGATTAATTCCAGTTAGTTCTGGCTTGGTCATACTGATTAGTCGTTTTTCTGTATTAAAATGAACAATCGCGTTATATGTCTCTGCTACCGAGAATACAGCCTCAAGCGCACTGTTAGATGAAAAATCGAAGGTCCTGTAACTTAATTTAAAATCAGCATCCAGATAATCAATGTTCCAAAGCGTGTTGGCCAGCAGTTCCGTCAACACTTGTTCTGCATGATACGATTCTGCAAGATAACTATGGATACGCTTGTCTGACAATTCCCTGGCTAGAGAGTAACAACGGACGTTTAGCATGTCCGCATCACCCAGATCATCCCCTAGGCTATTTACCGTAAACCACTCTATCTTGGTACCTTGCACCATTTTTATTAAATATCGTTCTTTGATCAGATCTACATTTTTGTTTCTGTGCAAGACATGGGCAATATCCAGTTGGTACGGTATAGAGAACGATAACTCGCTAACATCATTTAAGCGTACACTCATGGAGTCATGACAAATCTCACTCATTTTGCTAATGATCTCCCGATTCGGCTTTGCTAAAAAATATTGGGGCTGTATAGGTTTTCTAAGATAATCTATAACACCTGGCAATGGCTTCACTCCTTTCTGCAAATATAAAAAGGAAGGGCTTCTGCCCTTCCCTAAATGGTTCTCCACTTTAATTTGTTATTCAACGCTTCTTCGAATTTGCCAAGCAAGTTCAATCCGGTATCGTTATCCTTAGCCATAATTTCAACTTTATCAATCTGAATTCGGTTATCCGTATTTCCGGCAACTCTATTCTCAGAAAATTTAAATGTACTAAAATCAAGACCGGTTTTGATTCGATCTGTGATCCCCCGAACAACATCTACAATCTTCAGAATATTGGATGTATCCGATTGATTCAGAATCAACTCTTTCTCATGGGCAAGCAGGAATTTCCCTCCTGCAAATGACGGAGTCATACCACCAGTATTCGCTGAAAATATATTTAGCTTAGCCAGTTCCGCAAAGCTATTATCAGGGAATTTATATTTCTCCCGATATCCCTGGTTCTCCTCTTGCAGCTTTTTGAATTCCTTTTCCAGTTGCTGATATTTATATGAGTCTGAATTATACAAGGCCATTTCTTTTCGGATTTTTTCAGCCTGATTCTTATTACTCAAATAATGTGTCCATGCTTTTCTTGTTTCCATCGTGCCTTGAATTTTAAATTCATTGGCTGATCCACTATTGTTGTTCCCTTGCGATGCTGAATCGGATGATGAATAGTCTCCTGCTTGAAATTTCCCTATGCCTTCCATCGATTGCTGAAAATTGTACGTCATATTCTGCATTTCTTGAGAGGTTTCAAATGCATGCTGTTTAATGCTAGCAAATAATTCGTTATACCTGTCGCCTATTTCGGTTAATTTTGCACTGACGACTGCAGCATCGTTACTCATCAACCCTTGCTTCAAATCATAAAAATATTTCTGGTTCTCAAGGATGTCCTTGTAATAACGTTCTGTTTTCTTCTTCTCATCATCCAGATTAGCTAACGTTGTCTCATGAAGATCGCTATCTTCTTCTTTGAGTTTATCTGTGTAGTTCTTATGATCGTCAAGTTGGTCCTGTAACCCCTGCTTAACAAGCTCTCTTTCACGATCACGTTCGTATTTAGCGATTTCTTCATCTACGGTTGAGAGTTGCTCTGTCAGATCTTTTCGTTTTGCCTTAGCCTCCATGGAGTTATCCAAAGACAAAACGTTAAGTTTGTCCACAATTTTCTGACGTTCATTCTTTTTTTTGGTCAACTCTTCCTCATAGTCGACAGAAGAATTTTCACGATCCAGTGCTTTTAGCCGTGCATTAATGTGCGTTTCAAACTTCTTCTGCTCATCATCCAGATGTTTATTTCGCTCTTTATGACGTTCATCTTCAGCTTTCCGCTGCTCATCAATGGCATCGATAGCAAAGTCGCGCTGCTGCTCAATGACTTTTTTGAAATCTTCAATAATTTTGTCTGCAGCATTCTCACGTAAGGCTTTTAATCGCTCATTTACGTCACTCATAGCTGAATTGTTGTCAATTAGCGCAATGTTTAAATCTTTCAGCGTATTGGTATACTTAACGGTCTGATCAGCGTTTAATTTGCCACCTGAAAGCAAATGTTCTACATATTTAATCTCTGCTTCTGTGATACGGTTCTTCTCTTGTAGAACAGGAACCTGGCTTGCAAGTTCCTTATTATATTCTGCAGATCCTTCCGTCATGGTATTCAATTTTGCATTGGAAAGAGAAACTAGATGATCTTGTTCCGAAAGCTTGTCGTTATAACTCCCGATATATGAATCTATCACTTTCTCTCTTTTAGCATAAATTTGAGACTCATCCTCTACGTTCTTTGATTCCAGATCTGCAATTTGCTTATTATACGTTTCTGAAGTTATTTTCTTATCTTTAAGCAGTTGCTTAATCTTGGCTATCTCTTGCTCTCTCAATTTAATTTGTTGACCAACATAACTAATTTGTGACTGTTCTTCTTTGCGCCATTCATCAGAATTACTGTATAACATGGATTGTTTACTTGTAGATTTTGCGATCTTTGTCTGTACTTTATCGATTGCCAATTCGTAATATTCAGCCCAGGAATCGATTAGCTTATGCCGATTATCGATTTGTAAGTTTTGGAGTTCATTAATTTCCTTGATTACTTCTTCTTCTGCCTTTTTCTTTTCTTCTGACGTTGCCGGTATTATTTCAGATGTACTTCCGACACTTTTTTTTGTTGAAGGGGCAGCGACCTTAGGGGCATTTCCCTTAATGGTGTCATAGTTATTTAATACTTTTGGAACGTAATTATAGGTCTCTTTAAATGGAATTTTATCCATACTTCCATTTTTAATCCATTCATCAACATTCCCAAACCCCGCGTTATACGCAGCTAGAGCATGCTTAACGTTCCCTTTGTATCTATCCAAGAGAAACTTAAAGTACTTGGTTCCCCCTTTGATATTCTGCTCAGGATCAAAACTATCTTTCACCCCAAGATCTTTAGCCGTAGGAGGCATTAATTGCATTAACCCTGCCGCCCCTGCTGGAGACTTTTTATTTGGCTTAAAATCGCTCTCTGTTTGTATGATAGCCGCTATCAATTTTGGGTCAACATTGTATTGCTCAGCATATTTGTTAATGTAGTTTGCATACTTACCTGAGTAACTCCCTGAAGATTTCATTGTAGTAGGAACGTTCTCAGAAGCAATATCATCTGATTCCTTAGTTGTTTTTATCTTGGTAGATATTAACTTCTCAGGATTTTGAACACCTTTCTTCAGGAGGTTTATCTTTTTCTCCATCAGTGAATTTTCTTCCATCAAAGATTTTCGATATGCAGCTGAACTGGTTTCCATATTCTTTTGTCTGTTGTGAAGATCATCCAAGGATTTATCCACACCTTGGATTTGTTTCTGAAGTTCGGTCAGAACCTCCGTGGTTTCTGTATACGTGTTATTGGCTTGTTTGGCGGAGTTTGCAGCCTTATCAGAGGACTCCGCGTTTTTCTCATTACTAATGCCCAAAGAATCCAGTGATGATGTCAACGCACTCATAGTGGCATTTGTGTTATGTACAGTTACTAAAAATTCTTCATAAGGGGCTGCAAGATTCTGTATATCCTTATTAAATTTATTACGCATCCCCTGATTTTCTGTTCCTAATCCTGTGTAATCCTCAACTTCAACGTCTGCAGCCAGCTTTAACCTGACTTGGGCTTGTGCAGCATTTAGTTCCGCAACGGTCGTAATGGCTTTGATTTCAATTCCCCAAGCTTTCAGTTTACTTGCTAGTACTTGGTTATTATTAATCAGCTCATTTTGACCTAGCAATTCTAATGTTTTGAAATAATCAACCTTGGTTTTCTTCAAGTTTTCCAAGGCTGATTTCTCAATTGTATAGCCGTCTTTGGTTTGTTTCACATGCTTGGCAAGTTCGGGATACTTCAGAATTAATGCATTCATCTCATCTGCTGACAGAGACTGCCCTTTGGATAGGTCGTGAATAACAGAGTTCAATTTGCCAATCTCTGAGGTAACACTATTGACCTCACTGGTGAATTTACTTAAATCGGTATTTACCTTGATAGGTTCCTCTAAAGGTGCTAAATTAATCTCCGCGATTGCTTGATTAACTTTATTTAACGTATCTATAGTCATATCACCAACGTTAGGCAACTGCTGTAGAAATGTCATTGCTTCTTCGGGTGTTTTAAATTCTTGATTCTGGAGGGCACTGAATATTTCTTTTGCATCGTCTTTAATTGCAAAAGCCGTAGCTTCACTCTGTGCTGCCATTTCAACATATATATCAACAAACTTTCGAGTTGACGCCTTAACCTCGGTCCCTTCTGCTTCTTGTAGATCTATGTAGCTCTGATAAGCTCCTTTGATTGCATCAGATTTAATATTGATATCTTTTTGGAACTCTTGGTTTAGTTGATCTAGTTTCGCTTTCTCACTTTCGAATTTATTGGCACCAAATTCTACATTGTACACCGTTTGATCGTAATCAGCTTTACTATAATTCTCTGGTCCTATTTGATTATAATATTTCAACAACTTTAGTTGTTTATTGTAGTTAACATCAATTGTCTCTATTAAATTCTCTTTTTCGTTAATTTTTTCTTTATTACCAGCTAATCTTCCCTCAATATCCCTTGACTGTTTGTTATATGCCAATTCAGCATTAAATCTTTCGTTCTCAATTTCTGTTTCTAGTTGTTCAATTTTCCCTTTAATTGCTTCTGTATTCTCACTCAGAGATTTAGTCTGACCGTTAAGTGACTGAGTTGTAATTCCGTATCTTGTAGACAATTCGCTCTCAATTCGAGCAAGCCTTGTTTTTTCTTCATAATTAAGCGATGCCTGGTTTGAGAGTTCCTCATACTCTATTGACAATGATTTCAAACCATTAAGATCGTATACCTTCTGATTCAACGCTTCTGTTTGATCAGCAAAATCCTCGGTGGCTTGAGTCGCGTTAGAGAACTTATTCATTAACCACTCTAAACCGGTACCAATTAGCGCAAACACAAGCCCTACACCAGTGCTAGCTAGTAGTGCCTTAAAAGAGTTTTTTAATATAGTAAGACTCATGCTCAACGCTTTGGTACCCGCACTCGCTGCAATAGTTGCAGCAGGAATTCCCATCAAACCAAGAACAGCCTTCGCAATCTCCACTACCAAAATTCGTAAAGAGGCGCTTAACAAACCTACGGCCATGCCTAAGAGACCAAATAATGCAAAGCTGCTATTTAGTTGGGCCATCCAGTTCAGTAATCCTGTAACAAGTGAAGTTATGGTGATAATGCTGTCTGATACCAATGCGTTACCCAGCGCAAGTGTGAGCGACTCCCAAGCAGTCTGCATATTTTGAATTCGTGCGCCGAGTGATCCCATATATTGCTCATTATCTCTCATTGCCGCCCCTTGGGAATGAAGGGCTGATTCCGATGCATTCACTGATGTTTGCCAATTCTGCATCAACGCAGTAAACGTTGTTGTCTGATCTTGTCCTGCCAAGCTAAAAGCCGTATTTTGTTGCTGAGCTTTCGTTAACTGATTCCATTTTCCCGCCAGTTCATCCAGTACCGTTATCACATCTTTGTCAGCTTTGGAGATCCCTACGGATTGTAGAGCCCCGGCAGATTGTTCATCCGAGCCAACTCTAGTATATATCGACTTCAGTCCTCGTCCGACGACATCTCCACTTTCCCGAGTAATACTGCTAATCGCTGCTGTATTTCCCAGTAGCTTTTCAATCGAAACTCCAAAGGATTTGGCTGCTGCACCAGCTGAAGTTAAGGATAATGCCAGATCCTTACTTGATACACCGTAGTTCCCACTAACTTCCTTGAGCTTATCTGCAACCCCCATACTCTTATTAGCTTCAATGTTAAAGGCAGCCATTGCACCAGTAAGCGTATTAACCGAATCACCTGGCGTCAAGTTGGATATATTCTGAAGCACACTTGCAGCTTTCCCAAGACTCAGTGTATCTGACTCGTTAAACCCCTGGTTGGCAAAACCAATTAAATTCCCGTTCACCTCAGAGATACTGCGACCCGTAGATTGAGCAATATGGATACTACCATCCAACATTCGCTCTTCGTTAAATGACTTCCCTATTGTCCTTCCTAACTGATTCATCTGACCATCCATTTGAATAATGGATTGAACTGCTTTTCTTAATACATCCATGGGCTGAATCAATGAGGTTACATTTCTCATCCATCCCCCAGCCATGGTTGAGGCACCTTGCATAACTTCACCCAAGGTTTTGATTTCTCCACCTGCTGCAGAAGACGAGCGTGTAGTTGCTTTAAGCTGTTCATTGACTCTAGCTAAATGCTCCGCAGAAGCTTTATAACCAACCGTAGACATGGATGAGTTAAGTATCAGCATTTCATTGCTTAGAGATCTTAACCCATTGGATACTGTTCCATTCAAACTGTATTTTTGACTTGCTTGAGCGATTTTTTCTTCTGTTTCCTTGATGGAATTACGCAGGTTTGTATCCATTTTTGCATTCTGTTGTAGTGCTTGCTGATGTGCTCGATCTTTGGACTCGTTGTTTCGGCTTGTTTGCTGTTCCAAAGCTCTGCGTGTGGCTTGTTCCTCACTAAGATTGATTTCACGTTGCTGGTTTAAGCGGTTTTGTTGATTAAGGAGACGTTGTTGTTGACCTACACGTTCCATCACTTTATCGTAATTTCTTATTTCACCGTCGTTATTGGTATTGACTGTGAGAAGTTGACCTGCATCATTTTTATATGTTTTAGAGTAACCGGTAATTTCACCTAATTGATTCTTGTTTGCTTTAATCTTAGTCTGTGTATATCCTTCAAGTTCTTGTTCTAATCGTTTAATGGATTTGCGTTGTTTGTCATAAGCTGCTGTTTCAGCAGCTGTCATATTACGTTGTCGTTCTTGAGCTGTCTGAATTCGTTTATATTCATCTATCGAACTCTGCATCATCAATTGATTCTGAACCATGGTACGATTCAATCTGTTCATGCCCTCTGCATAAGAGTTCATTCCTTGTACAAAACTTTGATCAAACTCAACTTTGACCTCAAGTTTGCTCATTTTATTTGAAAGTTCTCGAAGAGCCTTATTCAAATCTGTAATCACTTGATTGATATTTATATTTAAATCCAGTCCATTCTGCATTCATGAATCACTCCTCTTATAACATAAAGAAGCAATTCAATGAATTGCCCCTATTCTGCGTATTGTTCGAACTGTTCGCACAGTTGGTCGTAGACATCCGCTGTTTCTCCCTCCAACTGCAATGAACAACTCTGCAGGATTCGGTACATCGCTTGTAACATTGGCATACGTTCAGCAGTGGACTCGATCATCACTTGCTCTTCCAGTAACTCCTGCAGCTCTGTTTGAAGTGTTAGTGAATCTCGTGGAACCATACTGCCGTTTCTCATGACAAAACTGCCGTCTTCATTCTTTAACATGTGTTGATCTTTCAGCTCTTCCATTTCTTCATGAAACTGCTGATAGTGTTCAACCAATAACTTTTTAAACCGAGTGCGTATACGGCTTTCCTTGGCTTCCAGCTTGAGCTGGTGAAGGAATACAATGTGTTTTTCCAGATTTGCTTTCAAAAACACTAACATGAGTATTCTCCTTTTATAGATGTATTTAGTTAAATAATCTCATCTGTTAATTGTTGTGCACGTGTCACAGCCAACTCGGAGACCATCCCTGCCATTTTCTCTTGTAATGCCTTGAACTGATCTTCAAGCTTTCTTAGTTCCACATCTGGGAACTGTGTTAGTACTTCTTCCATAATTCCGTTATCTAGCAACATATTGGTTACCTTGATGAGTTTTTCCACATCCAGCTTTTTAGGAATCGGAAGATCTGAGAACTCTTTTAGAAGAAGTGTGTTATATAACCCAACTGTATCTTTGATGACTTGATCCGTAACATCTGTTTTCTGTCTAAGTTGATCGATTAGAGATAAATAATTGGTGTTCACATTATCAATTAGCGATTTTCGAAAAAAGGTATGAATCTGCACTTCATACTGTTGGTCTGTTACATAAATCGTTTTACGCTGATTGTTTTTTGAATCTAGCGTGCTTAAAGCTGCAGCCGTTAATTTTTTTGTTTTTGTCGTAGTCAATATGATCACTCCTGATTCTGATTTAATAGTCCTATTAAAATGAGAAATCCTGATATTACGGCTCTGTACTTGAGCAAATTATTAATGATATCAGGCGAAACATAGAAAAAGCCGCATGATTATGAATGAAGACACGCAACAATTTAAGCATATGACGAGGTGATATAATTCTGTAAAATGCTCAAGCTACTTCGGATAAACACAGAAAAGGGCTGAACCAATGGTTGGTCCAGCCCCATCCTTGCACCTGAATTTTAGTCTTCCAGTACGTCAATAACAACCATAGCTTTGGAATGAGTATCCTTCAGCACTTCACAAGTAAATGTAAATGGTTGCGGATCGCCCGTTGATGCCATCCCAATCGAGAATCCAGGCATTACTTTCAGTTTAGGAATAGTGTACACAGCCTCCACGTCGAAGCCATCTTCATTCTTCCAATTCGTCGTGCCTTCAAGAAGATATGTTCCTGGGAACACATCCGAAGCAACCGTCATACTTTGCGTAGTATCTGGTGCTGCATAGTAATAATCGGCAATAACTTTATCTCCCTCATTAAGAGTGGCTTCTGTAAATGTCACAGTATTACCTGTAATAGGAGAGGCTGTGAGCTTGGCATCCATAGATGATCCGTTTGATGTTTTGAAGAAATGTGCCAACTTGGATGTAAGCGGGGCATGACCAAGTTTGATTTCTCCTGTCTTACTCACTTCAAAAACCTCTTTTTTATGCACAGGTTTTGTGCCTTTTACAAATTTAGATCCTGTAAGAACAGCGAGGGATTCTTTGGAGATCAACGCATCTTCCATTGTCATGGTTACATCCTTCTCGGAATCCCAGCCGATAAGCTTCGGATGCCCTTTTCCCCCACGTGCATATACAGTCTGTCCAGCGAACTCCATCGACGATGTCGTCAAACTTTCCAAATAAACGACCGGTTCCCCAGTCTTAACATCTTTCAATACTACATCCAAAATTTCACGTGATCCATATCTGCTCATAAAAAAATACCTCCGATAGTTTTATATAGTTTAATTTGATTAGTAAATCTGCTTGTTAATTTAATGGAGAAATCCAATGTTTTAACTTGATACTTTTGGAATCCGCCCCATGTAATAAAGCCTGGATGTTAACTTCATAATCATCTAATAGCTTCATGCGATTAAATTGATCATTGAATTGAAAGAAATTCAGATCAAATACATTAAGAATGTTGATTCCATTGGCGTTAGAACTCAAGATGGATATCAAATCGGTAAAAGTTAAAACGTCCTCTGATGACGAACTTTCTTTTAATTCACGCACTCTGCGTTTTCGTGCAAGCATCTTTTCTCGTAATGCACTTGCCCGCTCATTGAGTGGATTGAAATCATCATCTTGCTTTGTCAATACACAGTGTTGAATCTGAATAATTTTGATGATATGTTCCAGATCAGAATAGGACAAGCTGATGTCACCAGCCATAATACATGAATCTGAATAATTGAATTGAATTGCAACGTCAAGAAAATAATGAAAAGCATTCAGATAAGTAGAAACCAAGCTTTCGTTCCTGCTGTACAATAGTAGTTCAATCAGCGTACCATCATACTCTTTCAGTGAAAGGGATGGATACACATCCTCTATCCTAAGACTGACCAGATTTAGCTTTTCATTAAAGTCCTCATATCCTTCTTCAACGATTGCATCCAGTGACTTGGGAAAAATATTTAGACCTTGAAATACGACGGGTTTGTTAGCCAGCGTTCTTAATTTGATGTACTGTACATTCATCAAGCAAAATCCAGCACGCGATACGCAATGCTATCTCCATAGTAGTTAGCGTTTATGTCCAGAACATCCATCTTATAAAACTCCAATCGCCCCAAGCCTAAATCTTGATTCTTAGCGAAAAGTTCATCAATTTTACTGATAATATAATCCGTGCGTAACAGATCACTATTGGACTGACATAGCTGACGATGCGTATACACATTAAAACATAGAATTCCTGCTTTATACTGATGCTGAACAGGTAGAATATTCTCAAGTGAAATAGAAACTACAGTCTTCAGTACATCTTCATTTTCACCGGGAATGCACCGGTGCGGGAAAATCCGTTTGTATATGTATTGTTTTGGATCTACTACAATGGATTGTTCTAGATAGTCCGCTGTATCATAAGCAACAGCCTTCATCAGATCCTTTGACGTCAGCAACTTGTCAATAATCTTTTCTCTCGTGCTACTTAATTGAATGAATGCGGATCGAACCATACAACACCTTCTTTTTTGAGTAATGGAGCAGCTCTGACTTGTGTCTGCTTAGAATAACTTTTGACAGAGCAACTAGGATTCATTTCCAATTAACGTCCCCCTTCTACATAAATGGTAAATAGACAGCAAAGGTCCCTTCATGGGAGTCTTTTACCTTGACTATCACTAAACACTCTCTTGAACAAACGTGGAAACCCTTGGTGTGACAGGCCTAGAGGTTATATTCTAATGAAGAGCAGACCAGAAAATAAAAAAGCAAACCATGATCCATACGACCATGATTTGCTTCAGAAACGGCTCATTCAGACTAATTCAAGATAACTACGACCCCTTGATGATATCCAGCTTTCTTGCAGTCCTTACAATACTTCATTCGATTCGACTTGGCCAACATGCGTTTTCCACAGATGGTACAGACCTTAATATTCTCGCCTTTCCATCGTAGGTACTCTAACACAAAATCATCGAAACGCTCCAAATAAAAAGCAATGGTATCATTCTCACAAGCAAACTGCACTTGTACATTTGTAGAATCAACTCGCTTGCTCCCTATGAGATAACCCTGTTGAATCAGTTTATACACCAGCAGCCCTTGATCCTTTTTACTAACTGCCATTTGACTGTCACTGTACACTTCTTTCAAAACGTTATTAACCCAATACGTACTATTTTCATTGATAAGGTTGTTAATTTTGCTATATACCAGCATTACAAATGCTAATTTCTCTAATCGTATGCTTTTTAATGCTTTGATCTTTTGGAGTTCAGCATCTGTTACAGGAATTTTATTAATCTCAATTATTGCACTCTTTTGTTCTTCTTTTCTCTTTTTTATCCAGGTTACAGTCTGTTTGATAACACGTGTTAGATACGTATCCCATTGAACAGCATTATAATCTGGATAGTGTTGGGTCATAAATTGGTTTAATGACATATGAACTTCATGCTCACTTTTCCCTTGTTCAAATTCATATTTGGCCAGACATGCCAACGTTTTGGTTGGCTTCTTATCCATGATCCCATGTGCAATGGCCTGCTCGGCATGATGACGTTCATTCAGAATGATTTTCAAGGGCGCTGCTCCTTCACATGCATTTGGGTCATTTTAAAGGTTCTCCCGGCATATTCAATATCGCCGTCCGGGTCTCTAACCGGATAATGGATGATGCGATCATTGCTATGCAACAGATTGCGAATAATCTGATCTCCCGACACATCCCATACAAATTGCTTCGATTTCTCGGCATTTCGATAACACATGTCCACAATCATATTGCACAGATCTTCTTCATTATTACAGATCTCCAGCGCCTGCTCCTTAAAGCGGGAAACAAACAACTGCCATCGGGCTGATCTTTCTTCCTTCCTCACCTTACTCTTGCGTAAATTGGTCATATAGCTACGTAGTTCTTCGTTATGCATCTGATATAATCGTTGAATCTCTTTATAACGAGCTTGGGAGTATTTTTTGGTACTCATCAATATCGTATGATCAAACGGCCTTACGGTCTGTTTCAACTTTAAATTGTTGAACTCTTCTTCCACTTGAAGGCATAACCGGTTCATCACGGAAGGTGCTTTGGATACAGGCATTCTCTGTTCATACTGTGCCAGGAACTGTTCCTGATTCGGTGATAGTTCCTTCTTCGAATACAATTCATCAACAGTCAAGCCAAATAACTGCAAACACTTCTGACTCGTTTTTTCTACATAGGTGGTATATTCTTTTTTCTGCTCCGGGTCATTATATATGAAAAAATAAGGCTTCTTATGCGCTACCATTTTCAAGGCTGACTCATCCGTTACCGCAGCGCGAATATCATACCAGTGTTTCGGCATCTTTTTACATTCAATCCCTTTGGCTTGGTCAATGGCATTTTGCTGATAATGCTGACCACATTGAATTCGGTACATCATTTCCTGATATTCTGCACTATGCTCCTCATAATTGGCTAATACATCGAACATCGACGTGATTTTATTGGTTGTAAAACCGATCAGATCTCCAAAGCTGTCTTTGTTGGCCTGGATTAGATCCTTCTCATCCGGAATTTTTTGGGCTGAAGTTTTCTGCACACATACAATCGCATCAAGCTCCTGAATTGCTCCAAGAATCGTTGCGTTATCCGTAGTCAAGACTTGATCACTATCCATATCTGCACCATTCAGAGAATGCGTCGTCGTATCCCATGAATTCAAGATCGTGACCGTCTTCATATAGCGATACCAATGTTGCATTTCATCCGTATTCTTGAAACGAAGTACCTTGATATTGTTATGACAAGTCATTGGAGCTCTGAAGCAAGCCACGCTATTAACATGACGCTCATTCCAATAGCTGGAGTAAAACTCACCTGAACTCAGCAGTCCAGTTAAAGGCATACCAAATATGCTCTGACTCAATGTATAGGGATCGCCAGATATAATGCTAAAATTGCCTTTGACTCTCAGCACACCGATCTTGGCTTCATTCATTCGTTTGCGTATTAAGGTATGGATTTTGCTTCGCACAAAAGGATCATCTATAAGTCGCGGGTCTACCATCAGCCCTTTAATATAATCATCCGGACTATTTCTGTAGTCATTCTCATGAATATGTATTCCTTTGAGAAATAACAGTGCCTTGCGATGGTCCTCGCCCAGTACATCTGTAATCGAGTCAATAGTGGGACGAATGAGTTCACCAATCTCGTTATCATCCAATTGAAGCGACTGAATGAACTGATAGTTTAAATGACGCTCATCCTCTAATTCTCCGGGTGTAACTTTCGTAACGCTGAACGTGTAGCCATAATAACCGCAACATAACAGGTAATCATCAATACTGTTATACGAGCTCCATAGTTTGAGCATCGACGTTGTGAGGATCAGATCTACTTCTCGGATATCCACAGGGTTACCCCAGGCATCGTCCACCATATACTTGCCTGCAACTTGATCTGCAAATTCGTGATAATCAAATGTAAATACCATTCCTTTACAGAAGCTATTACGAATACAAAATCCACTCGGGATATATGCATGCCCCAGTTCGATTGCCCATCGTTCACTAAGTGCAGGAGAGATAAGACCGAATCCGTCACTCATGTTCATTTGAATAGACTCATTTTTCCTGCGCTCAATGCGAGGGTACTCTGTCTCGGTATCATCAATCTGAATAATGTCCGCTCCAAATTCGGTTATACAATCATGAACAACCAACACACGTTCAGGATGTGATACAGGCGTGCTTGTACTACAAGCCAAGGCCTTGTATGCCTCCAGTTTGGCAGGAACCAGTTCTTTATTGGGATCTCTGCCATTATTCAATCTTTTCTCCAAAAGCGGGTGAATATCCTCACTCACATAGATGACCGTCGAACTTTTGGCCCCACCTGTTGTCGCCAATAGCCGCTTGTATTTCTTACCGTTGATGGAGAAAGCTTTCGATGAATTCAGCCGATCGTAGTCTTTATTATTTTCAATGACCACCAGCAGGTAATCATCGACAAATTTCAGATTTTTCAGTTCTTCATGTCGTTTCTTCATTGTTCTTTTATGCTCGGCATTGGTTTTCAAAACTTTTAATTGCTCTATATCCAGCTTGATTCTAGCCAGATTCTGTTCCCTTTCCATGTAGCCTCGAATACGATCTATGAAACGAAACACTTGATGATTTCCTATAGATGCCACTTCTCCATTAACTGTCGCTTCTTGATAAGTAAGATGCAGATCATAATCCGCTTTTCTAATTCTGGAAGATGTAATTTTATAAACGTATCTCAATCGATCCTGATATGCATTGCCCATTCCCGATTCCCCCTGTTGCTTCCTGTCCTGATTAAATAAATTATAGAGTAGACCCGCGCGACTGACGCAGGTGAACAGGATGATCAGGGGATGAAAAAAGAAGAATATTAGTTCTATTATGGGGAGAAATTAAAGGGCAATCCGGGTCTTGATTCATTTCAAATCGGCATATTTCCCCTTCTCTAGCACTATGATAAATTCATTTTTAATGATATAGTGGATTGAAGCGTTTTTTTAAGCTGACATATCTTTTAACGGGGCTGGGATGAATGAAAGAAACCTTATCCAATCAAGAGGAAATCGGCTTTTTATTTAATGTCGATATACTTATTAAGAGCCGCTCAAATGCATTGGCACTGCAGTCCCTGTTGGAGTTCATAAACAAAGAGGAACAAATTGCGGACTTTCGGATTCAATCCGGCATAGAGCTAGGCAAAATTATTGAAGCGACACTCCAGTCCAAGAAGGACTCTTTCGTCACACTTCACAATGAACGTAAAAAATCACAAGTGAGCGCGGCACAGAAGGCGTCCGGTTCTACGCAGACACCTACCTCAACTGCTCCAGCCAAAACACAGAACAAGCAAGAAACACCTGCTATTGAGAAAAAGACCTCTACTCAAACATCCAATATTTCCGAAGGAAATTCGTTTGATGCGTGGATTGACACGCTCATTAAAGAGAATCGACTTACCCGTATTGTGGTCAATAATAAGAACGGTAAACATCAGAGCATTCCATGCCGCATTTTGAATTTTGATCGGGATAGTAGTATTGTGAGCATATACCATGTCGATGAAAAACAGGTGTATACGTTCCGAACCAATGAAATCGATGAGTTTCTGTAACCTACTTCATCGGAATAAAACAAAAAGCAACTTGCGTTAGAATGACGGGACATTCTAACGCAAGTTGCTTTTTTAGTTCGATGGTTCATGTAGGATTGAACTCTCCGAGATTCCTTCGACCCGATCAGGAGCGATCCTTACCTCGTTGCCATACATCTAATGCCAATAACAACCATCCAGCAATGAAGGCTATCCCACCAATCGGTGTGATGGCTCCTAGAATCTTGATACCAGAAATGCTAAGCACATACAAACTACCCGAGAACACGATAATCCCGATAAACAACAAACGTGCTGCCCACTTTAGTTTCGTCGATGCCCCAAGCTGACCAGCCGTCAAGCCAATAATGAGCAAGCCCAATGCATGAATCATGTGATATTGCACACCCGTCTCATATGTAGCTATGGCCGCCGGCCCAATCGTATCCTTAAGCATATGAGCACCAAATGCGCCGATCGCCACCGATAGCATGGTCATTACAGCTCCAAGCATCATCCATCTTCGTTGCATGTAAGTTCTCTCCCTTATTTCAACTACTCTTCACTCCTATCATTGTAGCGAATCCACTCCTCCTTTGCCAGTCGGGACGAGACTTCAAAGATCATATGTCTGTTTATACTTAACAATTCTATCTCCGCCCTATAAATTGTAGGAAACAAGCGTAAATCCTTGATCTTTATCGTTATTTATGGAAAAGTAAACAGGTATGTCATCGTTGTATTTTAAGTGCAAGTCCAAAAAAGTTGGTGTTTCAGTACCGGAAAGATGGGAACAAGCTAATAATTACTCATCAATTAGGTTAATAACACTCATAAGATGTTTAAGGGAGGCAAGTTACAATTATGGATAATCGCGATTCCTATAATTCAGGTTATAACAATACGGATCAGAACCCTGGCCATACAGATCCATACAATAACAACAGTTATGATCCATACCCACCAGATCATGAGAGACAACCGATTGTACCACTGAAACATTCCGGACCTGGTATCGCCAGCTTTGTCATAGGATTGGTTGCGATTTTGGGTTACATTCTGATATTCTTTATTGCCACCATGGCTATAAACGAGTCCATCGGAGTGCTCACCCCGTTGCAGGCAGAAGAGATAGCCTTACATCCAGCAGTGGTTCTGGCTTCATTAGCCATTTTGGTCGGTCTGATTCTCAACCTCGCCGGAGGCATCCTTGGAATTATTGGTCTTGTCCTCAAGAATCGAAAGAAAGTCTTTGCCATAATTGGAACCATATTAAATGGAATGATGATTCTGTTATTCGTTGCACTTATTGTGATAGGCATGAACATGATGTAACGGTTTGCATCAGCGCCTTGTTTCCTTATAATTAAAAGGAATGGGTCTACACATAAGTATAATCTATATTTTTTTGCCAAAATCATTGTTTTCAAAGGAGATTGACATGTCACGAATCAAAATTTTTGCGGACAGCACAAGTGATCTGGCTCCAGAATGGATCCAGCAGCACGATATCGGCATTATCCCCTTATATGTGGTGTTCGGTGATGAATCACTGAAAGATGGTGCTGAGATCAAGCCTGAACAGCTATATGAACGTGTCAGCCAAGATGGGCGTCTTCCCAAAACGGCTGCACCTTCCCCCGCTGATTTCATGACGGCATTTCAACCTTACATAGATCAAGGGGATGAGATTCTATATATCAGCTTGTCTTCTGAACTTTCCTCTACCTATCAAAATGCACGACTAGCGAGTTCCGAGTTCCCCGAAGGTCGAATTTCGGTTATTGACTCACAAAATCTCTCATCAGGAATTGCGCTGATGGTGATGAAAGCTGTATATGCTGCCGATCAAGGACAAAACCTGAATCAGATTACACACCTGATTGAGGCGATGAAACCAAATGTACGCACCGAGTTTGTCATCGATACCCTGGAGTATCTGCATAAAGGCGGACGCTGTTCAGGCATGCAGAACCTGATTGGCAGCCTGCTCAAGATTCGCCCTGTCATCCGGGTAACGGATGGCAAGATGGCACCTGCCTATAAAGTGCGCGGTAAACGGGAGAAAGCGCTGGAACAAATGCTAAATAATACACTTAGCCAGAAGGATCAGATCGATCCAGATCTGCTGATCGTTGTGCACACCATGGCCGAAGAGGATGCGTTGGACTTGCGGAAATCTTTGCAGGAACAGACGGGGGCCCGGGTGGAACTAACCACGGCTGGGTGTGTAATATGCAGTCACTGCGGCCCGAAAACAATTGGAATCATCTATAACACTGTTTTATAGTATTACACGCACCATCGTATCGTATTATCCAATCCTTTCTTCTGGATCTGTATATGGTTACATCCACTACTTGGACTGGGCATACGATATATAAGATACAACCAAAAAGGGCATTCCGAGCCTAATCGCTCAGGATGCCCTTTCATATTTTGCTACACTTTTGAATGACCCACATGGGGTCCATTGTTCTTTATGTGACGTGAATCAATAACTTTTGGTTCGCAAATCATCCAGACTTTTAAACACATATCCTTGCTTGCGTGCCTCATCAATAATGGAGCCGAGTGCTTCCGTGTTATCTTTGGATACCGAGTGAAGCAAAATGACAGCCCCTGGATGAAGTTGCTTCAATACCTCTTGATGAGCATATTGTGCACCACGTTGCACATTGGTATCCCAATCTTTGTAGGCAACAGACCAGAACACATTCACATAACCCTGAGCATGACTCTCTGCAAGCGTGCGATTGTTAAAGATTCCGCGCGGTGGGCGCAAAAAGGTCGCTTGTTGACCTGTCAGACGATTCACCTCTGATTTGACCTTCTCCAGTTCCACTTTAAGCTTTTCATTGGAGATACGGGTCATATCCGGATGACTCCATGAATGATTACCGACGATATGACCTTCAGCCGCCATGCGTTTGACCAACTCAGGCTGATCTTTCAGATAATGACCTGTTACAAAGAAAGCAGCTGGCACCTTCTTGGTACGCAAAACATCCAGTATGGCAGGCGTGAATCCATTCTCATACCCGTTATCAAACGTGAGATACAATTCCTTTTGCTTTGTATCCCCCAGGAAAATGGCATCGTTATGTTGTAAGATCGATTTGAAGCCTTCCTGATCAATGGAGGGCAGCTGACCGTTTTGACTCTTTTTGAAGCCAAAGTGATATGCTCCGGTAACCGGTGATGCTTCAGTCTGTGCCGGTACCATACTGATGGATAACAGTGCCACCAATATATATAGAACCATTCGCTTCATTCCATCCGCTCCTGTTCCTGAAAATTCGGTTAGTCGTTTGCATACACGAACACCTTCAGGTAATATGCCACAGGAACGGCTAATGTATGTAAATTATCAACGATCAAAACGTTTATTTTCAGGTTGTGGCGGAGATTGATAGAACAATTCAAGCAAGGTCTGGGGTTTGCCACTGGAAGCAAGCCATTCCCTCACGGTCTGTATGGCGCGAGTCTGTCCATCTCCCCGATCACGCCATGTAAGCAGCTCGATAACTTTGATAATTAAGGCGGACATATTGTGATTATCCAGTTCAGAGCGTTCTGCCCTCAGCTTGTGATACAATGCCTCCTGTTCCCAATCCAGAAGAATCTCATCACCAATGGTTGGCTTCAACAAGGTATATGCTCTGTCACAACCTTTGCAACGAACAGTGCTGACCTGTTCATCTATAAATTCCACTCGAACATCCTGATGGCAATCCGGGCATTTGAATCCAACTTGTATGTTTTGTATGTTTTCGTTCATGGCCTTGTTCCTCCTGCGATGTGAGCATTCTACATCATTTCATGCAAAATACTCCTTGGATATATGCATATTGCTTATGTATGTACTACATCTATACCCGATATTTTGTCGATTCACGCTTATTTTGAAGAAATCTGTAAGGTGCTATAATCTTGTAAATATGTTAAAATATTATACATATCATGGTAGGGAAAAGGCGGGATACACATGTCGAAGGAAGAGCGCAATATAACCTGGCAATCATCCAACATCAACAGACAAGACCGGGAGAAACAACATGGGCACCGTAGTCGTGCCATCTGGTTTACCGGGTTATCAGGTGCAGGAAAGTCATCCCTTGCATTTGCCCTGGAGCAATATCTCTATGACCAAGGCGTACGCTGTTATGTTCTGGACGGGGATAATGTTCGTCATGGACTGAACCGTGATCTCGGTTTTACAACAGGGGATCGTCAAGAAAATTTGCGGCGTATTGGCGAAGTGTCCAAGTTAATGGTAGATGCCGGGTTGTTTGTCCTTTCAGCCTTTATCTCTCCAGATGCACAGGATCGGGAGATGGTCAGACAGTTATTTGAACCCGATGATTTTATTGAAATCTATGTGCGCTGTTCAATTCAAGAATGCGAGCGGCGTGATCCCAAGGGTCTATACAAAAAAGCACGCAACGGTGATATCCCGCATTTCACAGGCATTTCGGCCCCCTATGATGTACCAAAATCTCCTTCATTCATCATCGATACAGAGCAATCGTCCATTGAGGAAGCCGTGCAAGAGATTGTACAACATTTGAAGCAGATCGGCGCTCTTCAGCTTCCGATCCCTTCCAATACAGCACTAGTTCATTAATCCTTCATTATACTAGCCCACTTACATGAAAGGCGCGCCCGCAGTGGCGCGCCTTTTAACATAATGATTGCTGGTTATCCTTCGATAAACGAATATACAGAAAAACTTACTTACTGTCCTACAACACCCGCTTGCATATTCAGAAGTTTACTGAACGTCCCTACCGGATCAGTAGATAACTGCTGGTACCCGCCCTCTTGAATCACCCGACCTTCATCGAGCACAATGACACGATCCGCTGTCCGAATCGTAGACAATCGGTGTGCAATCACGATAATGGTCACATGTCCTTTCAGTCGTTCCAGTGCCTCATGAATATACTGTTCATTCTCACTATCGAGCGCACTTGTTGCTTCATCCAGTACCAATACCGAAGGATTCCTCAGCATGGCCCGGGCAAGCACCAATCGCTGACGTTCGCCACCGGATAGACGAATACCCCGATCACCAATAATCGTATCCAGACCCTGAGGCAGCTTCCGTACAAAAGCCGCAGAGGAGGAAAACTGCAAAGCCTGCCACATCTGTTCTTCACTTGCATTGGGATCAACCAGACGCAGATTCTCACGAATACTGGTATGAAACAGGAAGGGGTCCTGGGAGACATATCCGATAGAACTTCTCCAGCTCAATAAACGCTCTTCTGACAGAGGAACACCGTCAATCAGAATACGACCGCTCTCTGGCCTTACAAGACCCATAATCAGATCGATTAGTGTGCTCTTGCCTGCTCCAGATTTACCCACAATCGCGGTCATGCCACTTGCGGGAATCGAAGCCTGCACATTCCTCAAAGAGTACGTATCACTTCCCTCATAACGATAACAGACATCCTCACATGTGATCGATTCTTGAAATACCATGGGTTGAATCACATGAGACCCCGTCTCTCCCGCTGAAGCCACTTCTTCACTAATCTCACGACTTTTCGCCGTCTGAGCTTGCATTTCTCTTACCACACGGAACGCAGGCAGCATGGAGCTGATGTACTCCAGATTGGACTGAATCGCTGTAAATCTAGGCCATAAGCGGGAAAAAATAAGGATGATGAGCAGCAGACTTGCAGGTGGCACCGTCATTACACGAAGAGAAAGATAAATGAATGCCGCAATAATGATCGCCGCAGACATCCGATGAATCAGCTGTGTTCCACTGTTCAATTGGCTAAATTGAATGACATTGCGTTCAATCTGTCTGCACATACGCTCGAACCAATTCATGTGTGATCGCTCAAGCATATTGCTCTTAATATCCTTAATTCCGTTAAAATGCTCGGTTATGCCATTATAATAACTTTGCGAGAATTCAGAAGTCTGATCCCCGATCTGTTTGGCTCGCTTGACAAATTTTCTCAAGACCATAAAGAGCAGCAATCCACAGACCAACACAAGTGCTGTCAATTTCGCAGACAACCAGAAAGCCAGACCAATCTGTATGCCCGTAAAGATCAGGGAGGCTGTCATTTGCAGTACAATGCCTGTGCCTTGGCTGACACGTGCAAGCTCAGTCGTTAATATATGGTTAAAATCGGATTTTCGTTTTTGGAGAAAAAATGACCACTGCGCCATAATAATGGCACCATAGGTTTCCATGCGCAGCGTTCGTACAAATTGCTGCTGGATTCGAGTATTACGGATCGTCTGAAGACGCTGCATCCAGGCCTGTCCGGAGACAATCAATACAAAGGTGAACAATACGAGTAACAATTGGCCATTCTCAGAAAAACGATTCAACATTTGTCCAATCCAGGGAATGTTCAACCCAGCGGAGCCCATCTCAAATATGCCGATCAGACTCAACATCGGAACAAGCATGTAGATCCCGATCCCTTCCATGAGACTGATACAGATCATCCCTAGCAGATTCCAATATAAAATGGGCCCCGTGACATGATGCAGCTTTCGCATAAAATACTTTAATTCCGAGATCATACTTTACCCCTCTCCGTGACCGTATACCTTTTAATTCGCCGCCAGAACCAGAGAAACGGACGTAACGGAAAGTACAGAAAAAACAAAGAACGCGGAAGCGGCAGTTGATCCACATCCCATGTACTTGGATATAACCGCTCAATAAAGAAAAACCACTTCTGTTTCGTACTTCGGAGTTTAAACAGATACGACGGATACGATTTCATATCAGCCGGACTTTCCAGCATATCATTCATGAACTCTGCGCCTTTACTCGCTAATCGTTTGCCTGTACGATCACTCAAGGACATCAAGGACCTGTACTCTGTATCCAGTGGCGTGTTCAGCAGATCTGATGCCAAGTGAAGAGCCTGTGAGCCAATGGACAAACGTCCCTCCGCTTTCAGACGCCGTTCTACTTTTTTCACATCGAGTGGCATGCTTCGAATCATCTGATCGATATCCAGCAACCAACGCAGTCTGAACCAGCCATGACGTGCTCCATGGGTTACCAAATAAGCCCAGAGATCTTCTTGTTCAAGCATACGAACAGGTGTCTGTGTGTATGAACTGAACCGGCTCCGTTTCCACAACAATTCAAAATCGGTTTCTTTGCCCGAATCCGGGTTCAAACGCCAATGAATCTCCACTTGAGTCCTTTTGACCGGATGGATGTAACAGATATGATGTTCCCGCCATTTCCAGCTGCGAACCGTAGGTGCCCGCTCCCCTTCCTTGGATACGTAACCAAGGGTAGCCAGAATGCCTTCAGCCGCTTCCACATCATCGAACGGAATCAGAATATCCAGGTCTTTGGAGGTTCGCATGGATACATCACCATATAGATCATGGGCCAGCGCAGGCCCCTTCAGCGTAATATTACGGATGCCGTGTTCACGGAAAGCTCCACACACCTGTTCCATTTCAGCTGTCAGATGTAACATGCGAAACGTATTGGCCGTGTATTGTTGTCTCAAGCTCTCCATAACATCTGCTGGAATGATCACCGAGTTCAATTCTTTCATTTTCAAATAAAGGACAGAGTATAAGCGGTGATGATAGACCAGCCGCAGAAAGAGCTGCCAATCCGTTCCTTGTAAACCGGCCTTGCGTTCTTCAGGGGATAGAGCCGTCAGATCACCTCTAATGATGCTCAAAATCAGCTTAAGTTCCTTCGGAAATCCTGATGAATAGAGTTCACTTTCATGTATCATAGACAATCTCCCCAGATCCCTTCTCCGGACACCGTTTGCCAAACACGCCGACAACCGTATATTGGTCCATAGTATCAGCTCCGGTCACGATCAATTTACCACTTCGCAGCCAGGCATGAGCCATCATATGTCCTTGCTTATTCCGCGCAGTCCCCATGTATAACGTACTCTCTATCTTGCGACGCTCAAGCATCTTCATCCCGGCAATCGCCATTACAAGGCAGCGGCTTTCCCATAACGTATATTTACTAGCAAGCGAAATCGCTTTGGAAATATTCCGGATAGCGATGACCTCGCTGCGATCAATTCCTGTCATCGGCGTTTCAACCATGGGTGTACCCAGACCTGGGGCGATTTTGGCGAATGGCATAGCCTTCTGTATGCGCGCCCAGCCAAGGAAGAGATAGGCCTCCCATATCAGTCGACGCATCGCCCGCGGGAGCGAGAGATAAGCCTTTATTTTTCGCAACATCATGCTACACTCCGCGAGTAACGTCGATCAGACCTTCACGGGACAAATGTTCCAGGAACTGCACTACCTGCTCACGACATACATCCGGCTCAATCTCATACTCCGCGGCGAGTACGTCTACAACTTCACCCAGCGTGCGTTCTTCTGCGATCAGATCCCAGATTCGTCCTCCGGTACTCCCGAGATTATAGTATTTTCCAGAGCTAATGCTCATCATGACTTTCTCACTGCCCATGTCACTCACCAGATTGCCTTCCTTCCGGGTTACCCGGTCTTCCACATTCATCGGCGTAGTCGCTGTCATTATCCTGTGTGCACTCCTTTACGTATATGATCTGTAATCCGATCTACCATCTCAAATGCTGTAAACTCAGCACCCGTTCTGACCAATCTGCCAATCTCTACACTTGCTGAAAGTCTTGAAGCCGTCTCGAACAGCCACTGTGCCAATCCCTGTCTTGCAACGAGTCCACCACGGAACGTATGCGAGCATAAGAGATGCAATCGTTCCAGCCCCTTCACTTCAACCAGTTGAACGGACGAATAGTTTGCCTCCGGTTGTGGAGCAAGTTCGAAGATTCCGCCTAGTGGTACGGCCATCTCATGAAAATAGTGTTGAACAGGTATCGCATACTTCGTAATCTCTGCGTGAACCGTTGCATAATCCTGTTCCTTCATGCCGAAACCATCCAGACTGGGCTGCCACAATTTTTGTTGTGGATAACCAGGCGATACGATGGCTCTTCCCCCGGCACCCCAGGTGAGTGCAACGACATCATCGGTGAGAAGCGGATATCCGCGTGATGCCAGTGCGGCCGAAAGTGTTGATTTACCTGCTCCCGAATGTCCGACAAATGCGTAAGCCCAACCATCAATAACCACTGCACTGCCATGCAATGGAAGAATGCCACGCTGCATCATTATGACTGCCATACACGTACCCAGAATGAATAATCTGACCTTTTTCTCATCTGCACCCGATATAGGGGACACGACAATGCGCTTTCCTTGCTCTATTAGAAACAGACCTGTATCTTCGATTTTGAAAAAAAGGCTGCCCTCTCGTGCCACAAAGTTGTCGTTACCTACATCCCAGTCCTCCCACAATGGGGTCAAATCTGAAGACTCGATGTGTACATCCGCTACATCCCAATCCGTCTCGGCATGCTTGGGTGCAATCTGAAGTTCAGGCATTCGAATTTGGCTCGACCAGCGCAGACCATACGCTACATAATGCACAAGCAACAATGAACGACACCTCCTTCGTGATTAAATGTAAAAAAAGCCCTTATATTCATGTTGCTCAATATAAGGGCGGAGGCGAAATCTGGATTGGTTCCATTTCCGCCCTTTAAGTATGATGACGCTGGTTAAAACTTAATAACTTAACAACTTAGGAAGTTGGATCGTACAGATCCGCATCGTGATCAGTTACCCAGTCAATTTGTCTGTAGCCAGTACCGGCCATCGTTTGATTGACTTCCAACACTTCAAGAGCTGGAGCTTGCCATTCTTTCTTTTCGTTTTGCATTGTTTTCACCTCCCTTCATGTGCACATGGTCAAAATTTGCGAATAAAGCGGTACACGATCAGACTATGCATCATCAATCGCAGATCCGGATGTGAAGCGAGCTCCGGTCTCGGACTCGGAAAATTGGCCAGGGCAGATTGGATGCGCTCCGTGTTTAATATGCCAGCGACCTTGCTGTCAGAACACAACTCACGCAACTCGGCCGTAAACGACTCCCAATTTGGAATGATGCGATGTAGCCAATCCGCCGGTTGTACCCCCCGTACACGCTGATTCAGTCTGACCTTGTCGGGCAACTCGGGTGAAGTCGCCCGGCGAATCAATGAACGATCCGTTCCGTGCTTCACATATTGTTCAATCGGTACAGACAGACAGAATCGAATAACCCTGATGTCACTGGTCGGGTCACGTTCCCAAGCCCGATAACGGAGAGAACATTTTGTGGCTACGGCACCATTTTTATTCGCAATGGCCAGGTTATTGAATTTCTCGGCACGAACCTTGAGTGCATCTGCCTGCGCACCGCCTTGACGAACAATAATGGATTTGAGTCGTTCCAGCACACCCGTTCTTTGCGCAAAATCAGGATGGATCAATTGTACAGATGCGGCCTTGCTTGCTCCCTTGGACTGAGCCTTGAACCATTCCGGATATGCCTTTCGCCCCGTAATCTTGGCTATACGGGAGAAGGGCATGCCGGTCCGTTCACTATACTGCTGCATCTCACGGAACCAGCGGTACCAGCGGCCACTTTTCAGCAGACTGGCGTAATAATCCAGAGCCGGCCCCCAGGAGATGGTGAAATTACCACGTGCGCCTGTGAGCAGAATACCTGCATCTTGCTGGCTTGCTTTTTCATAGAATCCGCGAATCCAGAATGAATTTTCAAAGTATTTATAGGGCATTTCCATAATGTCGAGCCACGTATCTATTTCACTAAGTGGGCTTCTGCCTTCAAAATCAAGGTAGTTCTCCGTAATATTGCCGACGTGATTAATCGTGGAACGTATGAAGGGCCTCTCATCGGCTAGCAACGTTTTTGACGTATAATCAGTGAAATCCGGTACGGGAACATAACTATAGGCATGCAGGCGTTTGCCCTGACTTCTCAGTGTTCCGGAAGCAAAACCTACCACGGCCCCCGAGTCCAGTCCTCCACTTAATGCGGCAGCCACCTGCCTGTGCGTTCGCAATCGTGATCCGACTGCCTGAGCGAATACCTCTCGGAACGCTTCTACATATTCACCGTCGGATTTGAGCCGTAGAGGTTCCACTTCATCCCAACGATGATATTGCTTCAGCTCCAGCCTGCCGTCACGGAAGACAAGTGTATGTGCAGAAGGCAGCTGGCTTACCCCACGATATACGGTCGAATTGATATCTGCTGAATCATGCATGTCGGGAATGGCAAGAAACTCAGATAGCCAGGTCTCATCAAGTTCTTTATGTACCCCTTCAAGCCCGAGCAACGGATTCATGAGTGTGCAGAAAGCAAATCGTGAACCATCGTGTCGGTAATAGAAAGCTCTCATGCCTGTAATGTCTCTCGCTGCATACAGTTTGCGATTCCGCTCATCCCATATGGCGAATACAAAATCCCCCAGCAATCGGACAGCTACATCGTCTCCCCAGCGCTGATAGGCACGCAAGATCAGTTCACTATCCGCCAACATAGCCAGTTCAGCTCTGGATATCTGTAATTGATCTGCCAGTTGTTCCCGATTATCCAGAATGGCATCTGCCGTGATCGTCAGGCCACTTTCCTCATCATATAAAGGCAATTTCTCGCTAACCGATTCCGGTGTAATCCATTGGGCATGACAGCTAAGAAAAGCCTCGTTGCCTTTCCACACTCCTGTTGTGTCCGCAGGCACATGCCCCAGGCTTGCATACAAGCGCCAGCTGTCTTCCCATAGCGCCTGTTGACCATCGTTATGAACAATTCCCGCTATGGCGCTCATGACTTTCCTCCCCGTAGAATCTTGCGCTGTGAAGCCCAGGCGCTGATCTGATGACCAAATGGTACCCATGATTTGATACGCTGTATTTTGCTTTGAGCAGAAGCCAACTGAACTTTCAGGCGTTCCCGCTCACTGTATCCCCGTTCCAGACGATGATCTGCCGCCCGTAATGCAGCTTGCAGTTGTCTGATCGTGACCAGTGCAGCCAGTGTAGGGTCTGTCTTTTCAGGTTCTTCGACAACTTGGTCATCAGGAGTCCAAAGCGGAGCATGAACGACAGAATCTGCTGGCTGCATTCGGTATTGCGGTTGCCACTGGCAACCGGTCGCTGCTGTCAACTGATGCGTGATCCGGTCGATAACCTCTTGATCAGGACTTGCATCATAATGGACTCCCGTCCATTGTTCGGCTTCTGCGAGCTGTTCACTGTATCCCATCCGGTGGAACAGATCTGCCCCCATCACACGGCAATACAATTCAACTTCACCCGGCTCCAATATGTTTTTCCAGTTGTTAACAGAACCCTGATGTGCCTCTTGATGCGAAGAAAGAAAAGGATCACCCACGCCCATACTGTAAAACATGTCAGACTTCGGACTGTCCAGAAACTGTCCATATTGCTCCATACCCTGTTCATATCGAATTCCCAGAAATGCGCATAGTTTCTCAAGTTCTTCCTGAGGATTAGAAACTAATTGTTCATATTGCAACTCATACGCATTGGAGTGTGGTTCGGCAAAATAATCATTCAAGCGGAGCATCCCAAGTGTGAGATCCGCAGATTTCATATTTAATTTGGGGCTATGCAGACTATGAATTAGGTCGAACCCTTCTCCTGTATGGCGGTTTACCTTTTTGAATGATGCAGCTATGGCCAGAGGATTACGTTGGAGATGAATGCGCTTGGACTGAGGGAACAGACGATCCAGCCATTCAAGCATGTAATAGTACCGTGGAGATTTATCTACGATGAAGTCTGCTCCGCTACCCTCCAGGAATCCATTGTAGATCTCGAGAGCAAAACTTCGGCACGCCTTTTCGAAGACATCCTCGGGTACCATAGCATTGTAGAACTGACGAACGATGGAGCTACCACCATAAGCGCGTGAATCACCTTTGGGCAAATCGACAAGATTCATCAGAAACCACATTTCCTGGGTGGCAAATATACGACTGTGATTTTGCAGCATGACGGTGGATAAGGAACTACCACTGCGGGGAACACATAGTAAGAAAACAAGTCCGTTACCTTGAGCATCGATCAATGGCAGCCTCTCCTCTGTTCATTAGTATAAATATGTAGCCGGGATAGACCAGACTCTACCTTTGTGTTTGGCAAAACGAGTAACATGCACGCTATTGGTCAGTATTTTGCAATATTCCGGCGGAATCTTACACGGCAATGAAGCAAAACACATGGTTGTATTCGACAACTCTCAGATACAGTATGTATTCATAGTTTTACTCTATGATACAAAATGTATCATGTCAATCTTTTATTTTCACCTTTTCATAAATTGTTACTCTTTCACTGTATTCTGCTGTCTGTCGTTTAATCACTTCATCCTATCAATCTTAATAAAGTTGCATAAATGCGAATAAGCTTCAGACATGTTCTGCGAAGAACAACGCCTGAAGCCATGAGTATTCCAACGAGAAGTTGGATATGACACCTATCAAAAAACTAACCAGTAGACCCTACATTTGAACTTTGCCCAGCAGAGTTCCGACACTCCCCTTACGCCCTTCTTCCTCATCTGCAAAAGTAGCATCCTGCATTCCCTTCTGTACGTTTACAGTTAACAATACTGCAATTCCGGCGACGAAAAAGAAAATGAGGGACAGAATTCCCCAACGTGTAGAACCTGTTATTTGCCCAACATAACCAAACACAAAGGGACCGAAGATCGAAGAGAATTTGCCTGTAATATTCACGAATCCAAAATACTCACCTGTTCTGCCAGCTGGCATCAGATTGCTGAACATGGAACGAGCTGTGGATTGACTTACACCCTGCACGACACCAACCAATCCAGCGAGCATATAGAAGTGAATCGCTTGTGTCATGAAATAACCGAGAATTACGATACATATGTATACAGATAAACTGAAGATCAATACCCGCTTCGCTCCCCAGCGCTGTGCCCAGGCTCCCAGTAACAAGGTGCAAGGGAAACCGATAAACTGGGTTAACAGTAGCGCCAGCATCAAGTCGGCTGTACCTATGCCTATACTTGTCCCGTAGATCGTAGCCATCAGAATGATGGTATTAATGCCGTCATTAAAAAACCAGAAAGCCACCAGCATGCGGATTAACTGGGGAAAACGCCTCATCTGACGAAAAGTTTGCCGTAGTCTGCGAACACCCACCGCAGCATACCCTTTCCACGTGCCGGGCAGATCTGGTGATGCTGGCCGTCTCGGAGCATGGCGAAAGATCGGTATTGAGAACAAAAACCACCACAGCGACACGGAGATAAAAGCTAGCCTTGTGCCTGCCAATGTACTGCTCATCCCGAACCAGCCCGGTTGCTGAATCATCAGCATGTTCACTGCAAATAGCAAACCTCCTCCAATGTAACCATAGGCATAACCTTTGGAAGATATCATGTCTCTTCGTTCCACAGGTACCAGATCCGGTAGCATGGCATCGTAAAATGTATTACCACCTGCAAAACCAATCGTAGATATGACCAGTAATGCGGAAGCAAGTAACCAGTCCCCTTCTCCGATTGCGCTGAATCCCAATGTGGCAAGGACACCAATGATTGCAAATATACGCAAGAAGTCGCCCTTCTGTCCTGACAAATCAGCCAGCGTGCCAAGCAGCGGTGTTAGCAGAGCTACGCACAACATGCCAATGGAATGGGTATAGGCCAGGTAAGATGCGGCCGTATCTGTATCCAGCGTAGCCGCAGCAACCGAAGCATAGAATACAGGCAGTACTGCTGCCAGCACAGTTGTCGCATATGCCGAGTTGGCCCAATCATACATAATCCAAGCCTTGATCGCCTTTCTATTCACATACATCCTTCCTTTTCATGCATCTCTATAGTCTGTGTTCAGAGAATCAAAAGTGGACTTTTTAAACAACCTCTATCAGATGCCAGATCGATGTCTTTCTCCTATTGTAAAGGAAGGATATCACACTTGTTCACTGTTTATGTAAAAAATGGAGCCGTTCTGTTCTTACGACACACCTTACCTCTGAGGTGAACTTGTGTAATTGTATCATTTTATATCCACTCTCATCACATATCGTCCTCGCCCGTGAATATACTTAATTACCGACAGGCCAAACTGTGCCGCGTAATCAATGGGGGGTGCCTACATGTCAAATTCACACCAGCCTTACTCGTTCGTCGTGTCGAAGGAAGATTGGTCGCTTCACCGCAAAGGGTACCAGGACCAACAGCGCCATCAGCAAAAGGTGAAAGATGTCATCAAGCAGAATCTGCCTGATCTGATTACGGAAGAAAACATCATCATGTCTGATGGAAAACAAATCATCAAGGTACCAATCCGCAGTCTGGATGAGTACCGTTTTGTGTATAACTACCAGAAGCAAAAACATGTCGGTCAAGGAGACGGTGACAGTCAGGTCGGAGACGTCATCGGTCGTGATCCCTCTGCTTCGCAGAAACCCGGCAAAGGCGAAAAGGCTGGCGATCAGCCGGGTCATGATATTGTGGAAGCCGAAGTTAGTATTGAGGAATTGGAAGATATGCTCTTCGCTGAGCTGGAATTACCCGATCTGAAGCAGAAAGATAAAGACTTGATTGAGACACATACGGTGGTATTCAACGATATTCGCAAAAAAGGCATGCAGTCCAATATTGACAAGAAACGTACCATTCTGGAGAATCTGCGTCGCAATGCAACGACCGGTACCCCGGGCATCCATCATATCAGTCCAGATGACCTCCGCTACAAGACATGGGAAGACAAAATTATTCCGCAATCCAATGCCGTTATTATTGCCATGATGGATACATCCGGGTCCATGGGTTCGTTTGAGAAATACTGCGCGCGTAGCTTTTTCTTCTGGATGACCCGTTTTCTACGCCGTCAGTATGAGAAAGTCGAGATTGTTTTCCTCGCCCATCATACGGAAGCCAAGGAAGTTACTGAAGAAGAGTTCTTTACCCGTGGCGAGAGCGGAGGCACCATCTGCTCCTCTGTATATATGAAGGCGTTGGATATTATTGACAGCCGTTATCCACCTTCAAGCTACAACATCTACCCTTTCCACTTCTCTGACGGGGATAATCTAACCTCGGATAACGAACGGTGTGTGAAGCTGATCGGGGAGTTAATGAAACGCAGCAACATGTTTGGGTACGGCGAGGTGAATCAGTACAACCGCAGCAGCACACTGATGTCAGCTTACCGTCATATCAAGATGGATCAGTTCATGTATTATGTGATCAAAGAAAAAGGCGAAGTGTACAAAGCTTTGCGCAGCTTTTTCCAGAAAAGGGAAGGAGGCAGCGTTAGATGACAGATGAGATTCGCGACCTCGAATACGCCATTGCCGAGATTATGGAGATTGCCAATGGATTCGGCCTGGATTATTACCCCATGCGGTACGAAATCTGCCCATCGGATATTATTTATACCTTTGGAGCTTATGGCATGCCGACCCGTTTCAGTCACTGGAGCTTCGGCAAAACTTTTCATAAGATGAAAATGCAATACGATTTTGGACTCAGCAAAATTTATGAGCTTGTCATCAATTCCAACCCTTGTTATGCCTTCCTGCTGGATGGCAATTCCCTGATTCAGAACAAATTGATCGTAGCCCACGTCCTGGCCCACTGCGATTTTTTCAAAAACAATGCCCGCTTCTCCAAGTCCAACCGTAATATGGTCGAAAGCATGGCCGCTACGGCCGACCGGATCAGCAATTATGAGATGGAGTATGGAACGGAAGCTGTTGAAGCATTTATCGATGCTGTCATTGCCATTCAGGAGCATGTAGACCCACAGCTGATTAAACCCCGCCATTTGGACAAACAACGCTATATGGAGATGAAAATGCGGGAGCAGCGCGGTGAGAAAGCACCCCGGCCGGAAGGTCGCTATGATGATCTGTGGTCACTTGATGATGTGCAGACCGAAGAAACACCCGCCGAAGGTATTCAGGTTCATCACTTTCCGCCCGAACCGGAGAAGGATGTCATGTGGTTTATTCAGGAATTCTCGGAAGTATTGACCGACTGGCAGCGGGATATCATGAGTATGATGCGTGAAGAGATGTTATATTTCTGGCCACAGATGGAAACCAAAATCATGAATGAAGGCTGGGCATCTTACTGGCATCAACGCATTATCCGTGAACTCGATCTCAACAGTGAAGACACGATTGAATTCGCGAAGCTCAACTCCTCTGTCGTGCAGCCATCCAAACAAAGTCTGAATCCGTATTATCTGGGACTGAAGATTTTCGAGGATATTGAACGGCGTTGGGATAACCCCACCCGTGAAGAACAGGAACGTTGGGGCCGCAAACCAGGGCAAGGTCGTGCCAAAATGTTCGAGGTACGTGAATTCGATTCCGACACCTCCTTTATCCGCAATTACATGACCAAGCAATTGACCGAGGATCTCGACCTCTACGTATTTGAGAAAAAAGGACCGGACTGGAAAATCACCGACAAGTCCTGGGAGAACATTCGGGATCAGCTCGTATTTTCACGTGTCAACGGGGGATCACCTTATCTGGTCGTGCAAGATGCTGACTATCTGCGGACCGGTGAACTCGTACTGAAACATCAATATGAGGGCATCGAGCTGGATTTAAAATACATGGAACGCACGCTGCCTTATCTGTATCGCCTCTGGGGGCGTACGGTACATGTAGAGACACGTGTAGAGGATAAACCGATCTGGTTTACGTATGATGGTAAGAAGCATCACCGCAAGTTTATGTGAGGTTATGATAAATGCTTATTTCGTGAACGATATCATTAAAAGATATGATACCAAAAAGCGGCAAGTTCCCGACATACATGGGAACTTGCCGCTTGGCATACAAAAAATTAGGAAGGTAACGCTGGTGAACCAGTCCCCTGCAATCGCAGCGGCACAAAAAAGTCATGTTCCACTTCACTTGCGGGCAGTGGACGACTGAAATAATATCCCTGAATCTCCCGGCAGTCATTCTGCATCAGAATATCGAGTTGGCCTTTCGTCTCAATGCCTTCGGCAATCACTTCCATCTTGAGATTCTGTGCCATCGATATAATGGTCGCCACAATCGCCTGATCGCTGTGACTCTCTGTAATGTCCGTCACGAATGAACGATCAATCTTAAGCTTGTGAATCGGGAAATGCTTCAGATAACTCAGGGAACTGTATCCCGTACCGAAATCATCCAAGCTGATTTTGACACCCAGTGCATTAAGTTCATTCAGAATTGCTGTAGATACCGTTGCATCCATCATCATGCTCTCTGTAATCTCCAGCTCCAGATAACGTGCCTCCAGTCCTGTCTCCAAGAGTGCATTCTTGACCTGTTCTACCAGGTTGGATTGATGAAACTGCTGGCTGGACAAGTTTACCGATACCGGAATGAGCGGCCCACCGCTGGCATGCCAGAGCTTCATCTGCCTGCACGCTTCGCGCAGCGTCCATTTCCCAATCTCATAGATCATACCTGTCTCTTCTGCAAGCGGGATGAACACATTGGGTGCAAGCAGCCCTTTGAGTGGATGGTTCCAACGTATAAGAGCCTCGACACCAATCATACGACTATCCTCGGTACGAATCTGCGGTTGATAGTACAGAACCATCTC
This sequence comes from Paenibacillus sp. CB74, assembly GCF_055687625.1. NCBI lineage: Bacteria > Bacillati > Bacillota > Bacilli > Caryophanales > Paenibacillaceae > Paenibacillus > Paenibacillus sp. CB74. The sequence continues at coordinate 3,271,689 of NZ_CM146009.1, forward strand.
ATCGCGTTCCAACGCTTTACGCAGGTATCCTTCCAGCTCAATGCGTTCATAAAGTTCCGAATCCAGTTGGGCCGTGTAAAATTGGAAGCCATTTTTGCCATTCTTCTTCACTTCATACATGGCGGAGTCCGCATGTTTCAGCAAAGCATCGACGCCCACTCCATGATGGGGATACATCGCAATTCCAATGCTGGCGGTCACGTAAAAGTCATTTTCCTTCAAGCGATAGGGTAACTGAATGGCTTCAACAATCTGTTTAGCAAGTTCTGCCACTCGTACCTCTGTCGCTTGATCATGGGTCACAACGAGTGTGAACTCGTCACCGCCCATGCGGGCCAGCATGACATTCTCCATAGCCAAGGGATCAGAAGCCTCTATGGCTTTCATAATCCGGTTGCTGACTTCTCTTAGAAATACATCTCCAACGGAGTGTCCCAAAGAGTCATTTATCATCTTGAATCGGTCTATATCCATCACCATAACAGCAAACGAATGTCCTTTTTCTTCTGAAGATTGGATTGTACATGCCAGCACCTCATCCAGCTTGCGCCGATTGGGCAGCCCCGTCAACGGATCATGCAAAGCTTGGTGACGAATATTCTCCTGAGCCTGCTTCTCCTCCGTAATGTCTTTGATCAGAATGTGGCTTCCCACATGATTACCATCAATGACAACCGGGACTACAACAATACTAAGGTCCAGAAGTTCACCCCGCACGTCTCTCATCTTGGCCATGTAATGCATCTGCTCCATCCCATGATCATCCCAATCAATGGAATCGAATTCACTGATCCATTCTATATCGATCTGCTGAACAATCTCATCAATGGAACGATTCATGACCCTTGTTTCAGGATAACCGGTGATTGTTGTTACTGCAGCATTAATGCCTTTGACAATGCCTTCCTTGTCTACTGAAATGATCGCATCCGAATGATTATGATACAGTGCCTGATACCATTGCTCGTTCTCATGAATCCGTCGATCCTTCTGGGACATACGCTGGTTGATAAATATGCCGAATAACGTCAAGCCCAAGGCAATAAATGTGCCCGATGCGATCAGGTAGGCGAGAATACCGGGTTCAATCTGCATCCCTGAACTTGCCATCGAGGCATTTGAATGATGGAACTGTGCGGCTGACATCCCAGTATAGTGCATGCCAGAGATTCCAACACCCATAATAAGACCGCTGCCCATCTTGTAAACCCAGGTATGTCTGGATTGATGATATCGGAAGAAAAACATGAGCCATAGTGCCGCAAATGAAGCAAGTGCTGCAATCAGAATGGATAACATCACTCTGCCAGGTTCATATGTAACCGGAGTCGACATCGCTGCCATTCCCACATAATGCATTGAGCTGATTCCGACTGTCATAAGCACTCCAGCAATCATGAGCTTGCTAATCCTGCCCGATTGTCTTCCCGCAATGTTCAAGGCTACCCCCGATGCGACAATAGCAAGTAGAACAGATAAAACGACCTTACCGGTGGAATAGGAGACTTGCGTAGGCAGAACAAAAGCCAGCATACCTACGAAATGCATGGACCAGATCCCCAGCCCCATCGAGACTGCACCGCAGGTAAGCCATACATTCCGCGCCATCCCGCTAGCCTGACTTACACGGCCTGCAAGGTCAAGGGCTGCGTACGAAGCTAACGATGCAATAATATAGGATAAAATAACAAGTTCTAAGTTGTACGTACCATGTAGGTGCTCCACTCACTCTGTCCTTTCAACCGGGAAATGCCTCATATGTATGCAAAAATGTAAAAAAGAAGCGAGTGCGCTGTCTGGATGACAGGCACTCCCTCCGCATCATTTGACTCGTGACCACAGACTCAGTTGAAGCCGTTGTCATACATTGGAACCCGTTTATTTGAATGTATATAGTCTAAACGTCCCAGCCTTTAAAATCAACACTTATTTCCAGAAAAACGAGGTTTAATAGCTCACATTCTCATATTCTGATACACAGCTCAATATTCTATTTGCGAGTCAGTAACAGACTGCCAAAACCGGAAGTATCCTGATAAGAATTACCTGATGAATCACTCCAGATGGACACACTGCTTCGCTTGCCATCCCCCGCGCCATCATCATTAACTTGAAGATCGAATCCAATCCATCGTTGCCCTTCAGCACGAACGCTATCTAGTGGGATTGCCACTTCAACGGTATACCCTCCGCTTGTTAATCGGGTAGCTGATTTGAAGTTTTCTTTCCGTGCATTTCCTCCAAAAGAAGCCTCATTATCAAAGTTAACCCGGTACTGGGCGTCATCCTCCTGATAGAACGTTGTCTGATCTTTGTTTTGGTCAATAAAAATCTCGATCGAATCCTGCTCATGTGCATTAGAACTTAATTTGCTTCGCAGAGGATCTTTCACATCTGCCAATACGTACAGGTATTTTTCATCCCATAACAGCTGTGCAGTCGCCGTTGCACCTGAGTTTCCGATGACCCAGACATCCGTTTTAACAGATGCAGCCTTTTTCCAGATGTCATCCTTTTTCGCATCAATTACAGGTTTGCCATACGTGACCTTCGTTTGTTTCAAGACAGAACCCAGCTTCAATTTCCCCCGGTTGGCTGGTTTATCAGGCTGTTGATTGGAACTATCATTCCAGACGATGGTAGCTGTCTTACCCGCAGCATATTCATCCGTAATCCGAAAATCTAAAGACAAGACCTGGCCTTCGGCAAGTAAAGCAGCTGACATCGGCAGGGATGCATATACAACATAACCCGTTTTTGTCTCCTGTACGTTGTATGCATTCTTATCCTTGCCTTTACCGCCTTCCCGTTTGAACGTATATTGACCATTTGCAGACGGCGGATTTTTCTTCTTGGCAGTTAGATCAGCTTCAGAAGTGGCAGCGCCTGTACTCTTTACTTCTTCCGCGAGGAAAACCTGCACTTGATCCCCTTTGCGACGTGTGGTGTCCTTCACTTCCACTCGTAAATTAACCTTTTTGGCATCCCACATTACACGGGCATCACCCGTAACTGCGGATACACCATCTGCCAGATGATTAATTCCAAGCCCTTTCACAGCACCCCATAGAACATCTTCCTGTCCTTTGTGATTTGGAAAAGATGGGCTGGCCTTCAGTGCGGTCCACTCATTACGATAGATCGGAAGAGTGGTAGCATCCACCAGTGCCCAATAGGCCGGTTTTGCTTTCAATTTACGATCAAACAGCAATGGTGCATCTTTACGTCCTTTGACTGGATGATTATCAAGCCATGTACCATCATCCGCAAGTCCCCAGACCGTAACACTGTCCATGACACCACGTTTTCCCAGGTCGTCAAACAGATCGAACAGCTCACGATAACGATAAGCTTGCTGCAACATTAATTCATCCGTAACAGGCATCTCCTGCTCAGAATTACTTGAATAGATCGAAACGTCCAGCTCTGTAACCTGTACGTTCACACCAAGAGCGATCACTTTCTCAAAAGCCTCACGAATGAGCTTTACATCCGGTCCGTACATGGACACATGCATCTGAAATCCAACCGCATCAATCGGTGTTCCTTTGGCAAGCAGCTTCTCTACAAGCTTCACCATATCATTCACCTTGTTTCCATTTCCCTCCATTCCATAGTCATTAATCACTAATACAGCATCCGGGTCAGCCTCGCGGGCATATCGGAAAGCCAGCTCAATGTAATCACTGTCATCTCCGTCGCCATCCACATCCCCTATAATATCTCTCCATTTGGAACCACTCGCCTGATTGCGCAAGCCGCCTCCATCCGAGATGACTTCATTGACGACATCCCATGTATGAACCTTTCCTTTGTAACGAGTCACGATGGTCTGAATATGAGTCTTCATTCGTGCAAGCAACTGTTCACGCGTGGCAGGTTTGGAGGCATCATTCGGATCGGTAAAGAACCAGTCCGGCACCTGACTATGCCATAACAGGGTATGACCTCTTACCTCCATGTCATTTGCTTCGGCAAAGTTCACCAGACGATCTGCCTCTGACCAGACAAACTGCCCTTCCTTTGGTTGCATCGCATCCATTTTCATAAAATTGCCGGCTGTAATACTATTAAAATGTTTGGTCAACAACTGGGAATGCGGATCTTCTGCATCCAGTGCAGACTGGTCGATTGCCGCTCCCATGGCATAGTTTTTTCCCACGACATCCACTAGATTCGGAATGTTCGGCTCTATCTCTATTTTTTCGGCTTCGGTAATCAGAACATCATCCACGTAAAAAGTAATTGTATCTGCCGGCGTCACTTCCGCTGACGTCTTCCAGGGTGTCTCTGCATACATCCGGAATCCGGTGATGCCACTATTTTCCCCTGGAATCACCACATCCGCCTCGATTTTTTTCCATTGTCCTTTATTCAGGGTTGCAGAGGCAAATGTAGCATATTCACGAGTTGAAGCGTCGTTATTGTACTCTTTCTCCAGTGAACCGTTAATGACCTGACTGTCAGGTCCTTCATCGTACATGGCCCAAAACGAAATATGAACCGTGCTGCCCTTCTGTACATGGTCCATTACTTCAATTAAGGGTCCATGGAACGTTTCGGTACGGGAAGAGGTTCTCAGACTGCTTGTGCTGTCGTGACCTTGCGCTACGATATCAAGCTTTTCACTCGCCCGTGGACGCCATTGTCCCAACGCACCATCTTCAAAATTAACCTCGAACAGCACTTCATCATCGCCCGTCTTAACGTCAGCAGCCGCTTGAGCACGTGCCCCTCCTGTTCCCACACTCGGGAACAAACTGAAGATCAATACAGCCGACAAGCACAAGCTCCACCATTTTCTCAAATGCATCCGATCTCCTCCTTAGTTGTTTGTGAAGAGTAACCTCTGTTCTGTCATGCGTCCGCCCTTCACAAGTTCGTTGGGCAGGATTGGATAGACATTATTCAACAGAAATTGTAAGCACTTTCATTATACGATTGCCAGCAAACTTTGTTTACCCGTTAAACTATAGGACTTCTTCTAAAATCTTCACCATAATATAGAACGACAAAAAGCACAGCTTGTTCGCTGTGCTACGTGTGAAACGTCTTTACACTTTTAAAGGCGCTGTCGTCTGACGGATGACCAAATTGGAAGGTTCCGTCACAACGGGTGGAGAATAAGACGGATTCTCAATCATGGCAATCAGATATTCTATGGACTTAATGCCAATCGAATAGATATTCTGATTCACCGTGGTCAGTCCCGGTTTGAATACTTCAGCATAATATGTGTTGTCAAATCCGACAACAGAAATATCTTCTGGCACACTCAGTCCATGCTTTTCAATTTCATGAATTGCCCCAAAGGCAGACATGTCTGATGCGCAGACAATCCCCGTCGGTTGATCCTGAAGTGCCAACAATCTTCTTGCAGCCTTGCTACCGCCATCAAATGAGTAATCGCAAACTTCCAGATATATCGTAGAATACGGAATGCCGCATTCTCGCAGTCCTTCCCGATATCCTTCCAATCGCAGATTAGCTACGGCAGGTCCGAGTGTTCCCGAAATATAAGCAATCTTGCGGTGTCCGAGCTCATACAGATGTTTGACACTCATGGAGATGCCGTTTGCGTTATCCGTAGTAATGTAACCGGCGCGTTTGCCCAACAGGTCCGTATCGATAAACATTGTTGGGATCTCTGCATCCACCAGTTCCTGAATACTCGCGTTATCTCTGCCTTCCCCGAATACCACCACACCATCCACATTACGACTGCGGCAATGTTTGATGAACGAGTACGTCGGATCATCGAATCGTGTAGACAATCGGACCAGATCATAACCACTGTTCTCCAGCGCAGTCTTAATCCCTTCCAGCAATTCCGACACAAAAGGGTTTGTAAATGGGACCGTCAACAATACACCTACCGTCCATGAACGGCGTTTTACAAGTCCACGTGCGACCACATTCGGTTGATATTTCAATAATTCGATGGCTATATTGACTTTTTTGCGTGTTTTTTCACTTACATCAGGATAATCGTTTATCACTTTGGAAACGGTTGCAACAGATACTCCCGCTTCCTTGGCCACATCATGGATAGAAGCCATCTGATCACCTCAACCTCTTTCAAATCCCCTGTCTCCGGCTGCATTTTCCATAACATCGGCAGGTTTGTCTACCCATTATAGCTTAAAACAGCCTGAAACGGTATGGAAGGTTCCTATTGCTTTTAACGTCTATTCCTGTTGTTCCAGATTCTTCAAATCCAGAGACAGTTTCTCCATTGTTGTTGCAAATACAGCCAGTTCGGCCGAGCGTGAAGCTTGGCTACGTGCTCCACGAGACGTATGATCCGACTCTTGCTGCACACTACTTAGTTTCTTCATGATCTGCTCTAGATTAGACTGAATTTTACCCTGGGCATCCCGGGAACTGGCTGCGAGCTTGCGCACCTCACTGGCGACGACCTCGAAGCCACGACCGAACTCTCCTGCATGAGCAGCTTCAATCGCTGCATTCAGGCCGACAAGATGACTCTGATCCGATATCTCGCGAATGAGTTCACCCATTTTTCCAATCTGCTGGATCTCCCCGGTCAACTCCGTGAGCAGAACTTGAGCCTGATCCTGAGAAGCAGCTGTTTCTTTGGCCACATTCGAGATAGCCAGCGCATTTTCATTCAGTTCACTGATCATGCCTGTAAGCTCTTGGGTAATTTGCGTGATCGCCTGCAAAGTATGTTGTTGATCATCGGCAAGCTGATGTAACTTTTCTTTTTCTTTCTTCTCATATGCCTCAAGGACAAGCTGTGAATCCAGATTAAACATTTTACTGAGCGCCTGAATGACAAGATGCCAGGAATCAGGGATAACCTGCTGGAATATGCTCGTTGCAATATCAAGGTAAACCATATAGGTACCCAGATAATAATCTTCGGACAGGCCAATACGGGAATGCACAAGCCCAATCGCAATACGTTGTTCAATATATGCGTCGTCCACGATTCCATCCGTCATCGATAACCAGTACATCTTCTGTGTTTCCTTTAGACGATCAATTGTAGAGAATCGGGCAATCAGATCTACCAGATCAGGATAATTCCCCACATGATTGTAGAAATGATCCACCACTTCATTCACGACTTTTTTAAAAACAGGCCGATGATCGGCAAGCAGTGCCAGATCTCTTGCGGTTAATCCCATGTAATCAAGTTGCTTCTGTCTTGTTGCGGAAATACTGCTCATATCTGGTTCAGTCAGCTCCTTAATAAACACCATTACATTAAATTGTAAATATATGTATTGATTATAGACTAAAATACCCAAACTTACATACACCTTTAGAACTAATTCACCGTAAAATTAACCTTATTTGTCAGTATTTCAGGTTAATAAGATGCTTATGGAACTAAAAAGGCCCTGACTCTGCTGTGAAGGAGCCTCACAGCAGACATCAGAAGCCTGATCCGGAATGGTTCGTTGCCGATTAGCGATTAAGCAGACTGCCCACATAGCGTAGCAGTTCATTGGCGCTGGCTGCGGTATATCCATGTTCTTCAATTAAGCGTTTGATCACTTCATTCATTCGTTTCAATTGGGTTGCATCTGGTGTTTTGGTGGAGGTTGTAATCTTGACGATGTCTTTCAGATCTGTAAACAACTTCTTCTCAATCGCTTCACGCAGACGGTCATGGCTGCTGTACTCGAATTTGCGCTCCTTACGGGAGTACGCCGAGATTCGGATTAGAATCTCTTCCCTGAATGCTTTCTTTGCATTCTCGGAGATTCCGATCTGCTCCTCGATGGAACGCATCAAACGCTCATCCGGGTCCATTTCTTCATCCGTGAGTGGATCACGAATTTTGGACCAGTTGCAGAATGCTTCAATATTGTCCAGATAGTTCTCAAATAATGTTCTCGCCGACTCCTCGAATGAGTACACAAATGCTTTCTGTACTTCCTTCTTGGCCAGTTCGTCATACTCCTTGCGTGCAAGAGCAATAAAATTCAGATAACGCTCCCGCTCTTCTTTCGTAATGGAAGCATGTTGGTCCAGACCGTCCTTGATGGCCCGCAGAATGTCCAACGCGTTAATGCACTGAAGATTTTGCTTGATCAAAGCACTGGAGATCCGATTGATGACATACCGCGGATCAATGCCGGACATCCCTTCATCCAGATACTCATTTTGCATCTCTCGCAGATCGGCTTCTTTATAACCTTCCACTTCCTCACCGTCATACATCCGCATTTTTTTCACGAGATCCATGCCTTGTTTCTTCGTTTCCTTCAAGCGGGTAAGTATGGAAAAAATGGCTGCAGTCCGCAATGCATGCGGTGCAATATGAACATGCTTCATGTCACTTTGCTGAATGAGCTTGGCATAGATTTTCTCTTCCTCGGATACTTTCAGGTTGTATGGAATCGGCATGACAATCATCCGGGATTGCAGTGCCTCATTCTTCTTGTTGGAGATAAAAGACTTATACTCCGATTCATTCGTATGCGCCACAATCATCTCATCTGCACTGATTAAGGCGAAACGTCCTGCTTTGAAATTCCCCTCCTGTGTAAGCGACAACAGATTCCACAGAAATTTCTCATCACATTTTAACATCTCCTGGAACTCCATCAATCCGCGGTTCGCCTTGTTCAACTCTCCATCAAAACGATAGGCACGTGGATCGGATTCAGAACCAAACTCGGTAATGGTGGAGAAGTCGATGCTACCCGTCAGATCGGCAATATCCTGCGATTTCGGATCGGAAGGACTGAATGTTCCTATCCCCACCCGATTATCCTCGGAAACAATAACCCGTTCCACAGGCACCTTGCTGATATCACCGCCATATTCGGTACGGAGTCTCATTTGGCAAGATGGGCAAAGGTTCCCCTCAATACGAACTCCAATTTCCTTTTCCACTTCAGGACGAAGTTCCAATGGAATCAGATGCAGTGGCTCCTCATGCATCGGGCATCCATCAATAGCATAGATAGCACCTTTTTTTGTCCGCGAGAATTGTTCAAGCCCCCGCTTCAGCAACGTCACCAGCGTTGATTTACCTCCACTTACGGGACCCATAAGCAGCAAGATCCGCTTACGTACATCCAGGCGGCGTGCTGCTGAGTGAAAGTATTCTTCAACCAGCTTTTCAATGGATCGATCCAATCCAAAGATCTCCTGCTCAAAAAACTTGTACCGCTTATGCCCACCTACTTCTTCCACGCCAAACGATTCAATCATTTCATACACTCTGGCGTGAGCCGTCATTGCCGGAGTCGGGTCCTCTCTCAGCAGTTCAATATAATCTTCAAATGTTCCGTTCCATGTCAAACGGTCACTCTCTGCCCGATGTTCCGCAACGCGTTCAAAAATATTCATGCTTGGTACCTCCCATGGCTCCTTTAGTGTGATTGTCAACCATTCCGAATGGTATGAAGAAATCAATAGAATTGCGGCTCCTGCTTGAATACCAATCTTGCGGTCCTGTGAAGTCCCGCCACCCTCTGTCCAAACATCTTGTTTTGTTGTGAAAAGTGTATTACATACCTATGCGGCAATTCGGATAAGTTGACCTCTTTTTTTCAATCCACGGATTCGAATTTTGGCTTTTCCCTGTTCTATCAGACATCTTGTGCGTTCAGAAAAAAAAGAACGAATATGATATAATGAGGGTTCTAATTCAGGAAACCGGACAATGCGGTCAGAACTCTGACTACTTTGGGAAAGGAGCACGAACGATGGCAGTGCAATACGAAACCGAATTATATTCGCCTGTGAAGGCTTTCTTCGAGCAGCGTGGCTTCGACGTAAAGGCGGAAGTTAGACATTGTGACCTCGTAGGGGTCAGATCGGATCAGGAGGAACCACTGATTGTGGAGATGAAAAAAACATTTAATCTCTCCCTGTTGTTGCAAGGCATGCAGCGCTTGAAGCTTAGCCCGTTCGTGTATTTGGCCGTCGAGCGCAATCGCAGCAAACGTGGAGCCGTGAACCAACGCTGGAGCGAACTGACTGCATTATGCAGACAGCTTGGTCTGGGGCTGCTGACAGTCACATTTTACAAAACCAAACCTCCCCTAATTGATGTATTATGCGAGCCTTCTGCACAGACTCCCCTCACTGGCCGCAATCAGGTTGCTCGCAAAAGTGGTGTTCGGCGGAAACGCCTGCTTAAGGAATTCGACGAACGCAGCGGTGATTATAATACGGGAGGCAGCACACGCAGACAGCTGGTCACGGCATATCGTGAAAAGGCCTTACGAGTCGCATCTGCTCTGCGAACGAACGGAGAATCATCTCCCGTCATACTCGCCAGACAAACGGGTGTAGGTTCTGCCGCGGCGATTCTGCAAAAGAATTATTATGGCTGGTTTGAACGCCTCTCCCGAGGGAAATATATTCTGACGATTAAGGGAGTACAAGCGTTAACCGAGCATGCACACATGCTTGAGGATAATAATATGATTGAACGAACCATTAATGAACTTGATGTAACGTATTCCGTATCTGGTGAACATAAGGGCGACCTTGCACATATCGCTGAAACCGCGGAGCAATACTTGAAAAATACAGGCCATAACTGATATGGAAACACTCGAAATACGTGATATGAAAATGAGAATGCAAAAACACCTGTAATCTCCAGAGGAGACAACAGGTGTTTTTATGTGTTACATATAGAAAATTGTTATTAGAAGCTTGCTGCTACTTCGGAAGCCAATTTCAGACCTGCAGTAACAATCTCTTCAGCACGATCTGCAGAAGCGTTATGTCCTTCAACGATAACCACTTCAGGGCTTTGAATGCCCCACAAGCCGAGAACTGTTTTCAGGAAGTTCAGGGACATTTCAGCAGCTGCCATTGGACCTTCGGAGTACACGCCACCACGTGCGTTAAGCAAAGCTACTTTTTTGTCGCCAGCAAGTCCTACAGGACCTTCAGCAGTGTATTTGAATGTTTTACCAGCTTGGCTCAGGTAAGCAATGTAGTTTACCAATGGTGCAGGAACAGTGAAGTTCCAGAGCGGGAATGCAAATACCACTTTGTCAGCTGCCAAGAATTGATCTTGAAGCTGTGCTGCAAGTGAAGCTGCTTTTTGCTCGTCAGCTGTCAGTTCAAAACCGTTAGCTGCTTTGTAAGTACCTGTGATTGCAGTGTTACCATAGAATGGGAATTCTGTATTGTAGAGATCCAACTCAGTAACTGTGTCACCTGGGTGGGACTCTTTGTATGCGCTCAAGAATGCATCGTACAATTTAACGCTGACTGCTTGATCTGCAGGACGGTCATTTGCTTTAACGAATAAAATATTAGACATGTTGAATTTTCCCCCGTTAGATAAAATATATGAGTGCTCTTTCTGAACTGGCCACCATTGTAGCTTATATAAAGAAACCAACAACTCATTAATTCATATTATATATAAAAATGTTAGTGGATGCAATAACGTAATCACTTTGGTCATGAACCAATTTTAATTTTGCCACAATCTATTTTGGATCTGTCTTAGCTACGAGCCGTAAATTCGGAAATGGCTTCACTGATCAGATTCATGCCGAGCAGCAGTTCATCCCGACCCGGATGGCTAAAATTTAATCGAATGTAACGTTGATCCTGTACACCTGTAGAACATAGCGATCCAGGCAGAAAAGATACCCCTTTGGGCAGAGCAGCCTTAAGCAGAGCGCCACTATCCAATCCTTCCGGCAACTGTACCCACAGATACATTCCACCCTCAGGAATGTTGTATTGACACCCTTTCCAGCCTGGTCTCTTCAACAGTTCAAGCATCAGTTTGAGTCTTGTCTTATACTCCCGATTCAACATGGACAGGTGATCACTCCAACGAAACGGGGACTGGGCAAGCAATTGATACAACAGCCGCTGATTCATCGGGCTGGACTGACCATCGGCAATCCGTTTAACTGAGGCCATGGCCTGAATCAGTGCCGGGTGCCCCGCGGCCCATCCGGTTCGAAGAGCGGGCGCTACCGTTTTGCTGAATGAACCAATGTATAGAACATGTCCACCCTGATCTGCAGTATCCAGTGCAAAGAGTGAAGGGTATTTACGATAGAATTCCGTTGGCTCCAGGCCATCGAAATGAAGCTCCCCGTAAGAATCATCTTCCACTAGCAGTACACCATAGCGCGAACACAGTTCAAGGACAGCCTCCCGACGCTCCATACTCCACAAAGCACCTGTCGGATTTGAGAAACTGGGTGCAGCAAAAAGCAGCTTCGGTCTAACCTGCTGCATGTGATGCTCCAAAAGGTCTGGTAGTATGCCGTCCCGATCACCCATTACGGGCACAATCTTGGCTCCTTGCATTTCCAGAACCTCAAGACAGCCTGGAGATGTAGGATGTTCAACCAGTACGGAATCTCCTGGCTCAAGTAATAGACGCATCACGAGATCGATGGCCTGCTGGGTACCAGTGGTCAACAGAATCTGCTCGGGTACCGTTCGTATGCCTTTGCGTGCATTCCAGTCCTTGTTCAGCCACTCTCTTAGGGGGGTGTAGCCTGCTGGCTCTCCATATTGCAATGCGGAGGGGCCTGAACTAAAGACAGACACCGCTGCTTCTTCCAACAATTTGAAAGGAAACAACTCCTCCGCAGGCAATTCTTCTGCCAGAGAAATGAAATAATCTCTGCCAGACATCTCACGTATATCCCTCAGTGGTGATGACAAAAGCCTGTTGGTACGGGAAGCAAAGAAATATTTCATCGATCCGTTCCCCTTTCATCCCTATTCCGAAACTGTACTCGCAGTCCGCAGCCCTACAACCTATTCGTGCTCGCCATCGAATATGACCGGATGCATATCGACCAGTTGTGATAATAAGAAGAACAAACCCGATTCGTCAGGATCCCGTCTTCACTTGTCTTGCATGCAAGGCATAACGTTCAATGGCCTGTGCTCTGCTGCTTACTTCCAGCTTCACGTATATTTTACGCAGGTAATTATCAATGGAACGTCTGCTAACGTTGATCTCATTCGCTATTTTATCATAGGTTACACCCTGAACAATTCTTTCCATGATAAAAGTTTCGGTTTCTGTTAATTCAATTACACGTGATTCTGTCGGAGACTCCACAGGTTGCGCCCACTCCGCACTGTTTAACCACGCCAATGGAATGGACACATGGCCCTCACGTAACCCAGAGATCAGATGAATCAGCTGGCTAGGGGAAGCCTGTTTGGATAACATGCCGCTTGCACCAAGACTCATCAGATGACGAAACAGCTTCACATTATCTTCATCCGTCAGAATGATGATGTGACTGTGAGCTGACAGATTCTTCATCTGGGCAATATATTGATCGGCCGGGCCCTCTGGAAGACGATAATCCATCAGAATCAGATCAGGCTGGTGCATATTCACTAGATCGAGCCCTTCTGTTCCGGTCGAGGTCATGCCACGTACCGTCAAATCTTGCTGCTCTTCCAAAATCAATTTTGTACCGAGCATGCTGGTGGGGTGGATATCTACGATGACCACCTGCCATACTTTTTTCATTGTTGTTCCCCCTGTTATGTATTGGACAAATAGCTTCTAGCTTCTGTCATGATGATGCCATCGTCTATGCGACAGTCCGAGTATAGAAGAAGCATAGGTCGGATTATGTCGAAAAATAGAAAAACACAGGATGCAGCCGATAAAAAAGCTCTATTTTCACCGTATTTTGTTATAAAAACACCATGACGTCCATCTTCCCATCCCCGGAAAGGTAAAAATATAGTATAAATTTCCTGCATTTCTATCTAAAAAAGTCGAAAAACCTGCCCAAAGTTCCTACTTATTGCATCTATAAGAAATTGTATCCTAGGACTTCCTTCCGATGCAATCTCTTTTTACTCTATTAAGTAAAGAATTTCATTTTTGCGTAATCAATAGGGGCATGATAGAATGAGGACTGGAAAAATTTTTGTACCTATAAATGACCAGGAGTGATGATATGAAACCATCTGCCCCGCCCTCTGACATCCATCACACCCGGAGCGCCAAAGGCAAGGCCGGATCTTCAATCAAGCTGTTTCTGGTAATGTGGATTGTGCTCATTGCACTGGGAGTCGTTGGAACCTACTATTATAGTAACCATCTCCAGCAACAGATGATTAACCAGCTTCAGTCCCATAATCAGCAGCAGATTACAGCGTTAAAAACCGACTACGAAAATCAGCTAACAACGATATCTAAGGAAGTAGAAGACCTGCAGGGACAAGTTCAATCCTTCAATGAATTGCTGACTTTCACCAAGGATAATGCAAGTGACAAAACGGATAACAGCAACAAACTCTATACCCAGCTGAGCGAAGTCAAAAAACAACTGGAGACACTCCAGAAAAAGATGGACCTGCTCAAATGATTACACCCGTCAAACAGGTTAATCGTTTTTTTATGCTTGCACTCGCTCCTTTTGTTGGATTGATATTATGCCTGCTGTTGCTTCGTCCTCCGCTCGAACCCGGAGGTTTGATTTCTGCCGAACTGTCAGAGGATACGATTACACCCCGGGCCCAAGCAATTAGCCAAGAGCTTGCCGGGGCAAAAGAGGCTGCTGTCCAGACTTCTTCTTCTATTAAAAGAACGACACAGCTCTATAATAAAACAACAAGTACGATGTCTACACTCGTACAGAAGGCTTCCGCTCAGGCGGATCGTCCGGAAACGATCTACAACAAACGGATTACATCCAAGCTTGGCGTTCCATTTGAACGGGTAGACAGTGACCGGCTAACGATTGAACTGTACAGAGTGAATCCTGGCACCTATAAGGGCTATGCCATGAAGATTAAGCTAAAAGACCCCACTGCTATGCAGATGGCTCTGGACAGTGAACCTGGCCGTTCTGAGACAACCATGCAGGCTGTGAAGCGTAACGGCGCGATTGCTGGGATCAACGCAGGTGGATTTGCTGACAGTGGCGGTAAACGTTACCCACTTAGCACAACGGTTATGGATGGGAAATACGTGAACGGTTTTCAGGCCAGTTTCAAAGACCTGTTTTTTGTAGGACTTAACGATGCCGGCAAGCTGGTCGGAGGCAAGTTCTTCGATAAAAATTCACTGGATCGCCTGCGGCCACAGTTTGGGGCTACGTTTGTTCCGGTGCTGTTGCAGAATGGGCGTAAAACCACAATTCCCGATAAGTGGAAAGTATCACCCAAACGAGCACCACGTACGGTCATTGGCAATTATAAGGATGATCAATTGTTGATCATTGTAGTCGATGGATATAATGAAGGCGGAAGTTCCGGTGCTACCCTAGAAGAGTTGCAAGGACGGCTGTACAAGCTTGGGGTTATCGACGCCTATAATCTGGATGGCGGCGGATCTTCCTCGCTTATTCTGAATAATCGGGTTGTAAATAACCCGTCGGATGGCAGTCTAAGACCGGTACCCACACACTTTTTATTTTACAAATAATAGGGTTAAGCATTTCTTTTCTACCTATAATGGTTATAATAGAAGAAAATGAGCTTGTGCAGGAGGTGCGAAGGGTATGTCATTTTCACTGACATTCTGGATTATTGCAATTGTATTGACTCTCTTCATTACAGGCATTCTCACTTCATCCTACAACAATGACAAGACAAAAGGCTTGTAAAAGGCCAAGCCTCTCTCCGGAGAGGCTTTTTCTATTGCTTCATCCTTGAAATAACAAGAGGCAAGGCTTAAAAGAATGATTCGATTCTTCTAAGCCTTGCCTCTTGCTGTGCCGTTTGTTCCACGCATCAATCCAGTCAGGATACGCATATTCGGGATCAATAGCTTACCGCCCGTTCATTCCGCATGGATATAACAGCATCAGAAGGCATAGGTCCACTCACTGACCCACCCTCAACTAATGTCACATAGATTCGTTCATGATCGACGGGTTCTCCAGCAATAATTTTGATCAATTGTTCAGCGGCGAGTGATCCCCACTTGCGTTTGGAATAATCAATGCTTGCCAATCTCGGCTGGACGTACTTGCTCAATTCAATATTGTCGAATCCGATGACATCGACCTCCTGACCAACGCCAAGTGCACTTTCTGCCAGACGATCACACAAGCCAATAGCCATCTCATCATTGAGGCAGAATACTGCTGCGGGCCCATCATACTCCTGCACAATCTGATCTGCGGCTTGTTCTCCACCACTCTTTTCAAAATCTCCCGTGATCTCAATCCATTCCACATCGGCTTCACGTTCCGCAACCTGTCTCACAGCCTTTAATCGCTGCACAGAGTCAAACGAACCTTCCGGTCCTGTCACCACGTAGATTTTCTTATGTCCCTGCTCAATAAGATGTTCCATCGCAAGTGTCGCCCCGGCTTTATTATCCAACAGAACCTGATTAATGTTGGGATGATCCATCTCACGGTCCAATACAACGATTTTGTGGCCCCGATCGGCGTATTGCATCAGTTCCTCACTTGCAAACGTATGATCCAGAATGATTGCACCATCAATCATCCTCTCTGGAAGCATGCGATGGGATTGTTTACCACTGCACACGATCAGGTCATAGCCTTGAGCATTGCATACAGCTTTCATGCCACTCAGCAAGTCTCCATACACATCTCCTCTAAAATCGGTCAAGAATACACCCAGAATTTTGGATTCTCTCTTCTTCAGTGTTCTTGCAGCGGCATTTGGAACATAGTTCAGCTCTTTGGCAATGGCCAAAATTTTGGAACTCGTCTCATCGGTCACTTTGTTGCTACCATTAAGCGCATATGACACCGTAGAGATGGAAACTCCCGCCTGTTTGGCGATATCCTTGATACTGACCACATTTTTCGCTCCCCTGTTATGTTCATCAGGCCTTCCATAAGGAAAGGCCTGACACATTACTATTTCCATTCACCGGATTACACGAGTCTGAATGATTTCTTCTGAGTGTCCCGACTGTTTGCACCCACAAGAATATGGAACTCACCTCGATCACTGCGATGGCTTAAATCGGAATGGTGATAGCGAAGCTGTTCTTCATGTAACGTAAACGCAGCTATACCACTCTCTCCTGGAGCCAATGCAAGCTTCACATATCCTTTCAGTTCACGCATAGGACGAACGACTTCACCCGTTACATCCCGAATGTACAACTGAATAGTCTCTACACCTGTGCGATCACCCGTGTTTGTTACACGTACTTGGATACTCAAAGGCTCTTCGGCAGTCATCTCGTTACTGGACACTTCAAGATCACCATAAGAGAAAGAAGTGTATGAAAGACCATAACCGAACGGAAGCAAAGGTTCATTGGGACTGTCAATGTATTTCGAGACATAACGCTCTTCCGTTTTCTCCGGGTTCAACGGACGACCTGTATTGAAATGATTGTAATAGACCGGAATCTGACCTACGGACTGCGGGAAGGACATCGTCAGACGTGCAGATGGATTCACTACACCTGTCAGAACATCTGCGATCGCTGCCCCGCCCTCACTACCTGGGAACCAGGCTTCAAGAACGGCATCCGATTCATCGATTACACCATGCAGATCCAATGGACGTCCGTTGAAAATAACGCTAGCAATAGGTTTTCCCGCTGCTTTGAGCTGTTTAACCAATTCCAATTGGGCTGCTGGCAGACGAATATCCGTGCGTGATCCACCTTCTCCACTCATCTCCGAGTCTTCACCCAGAGCAAGGACAATGAGATCCGCTTTGCTTGCCACTTGAAGGGCTTCCGCTATCTGCTCAGCTGTAATCGTATGAACATCACTACCTTGAGCAAACTGAACTTTCCCACCCGTCAAGCGTTCTTGCAGAGCTGTTCCAAGCTTGACTGCATCTTCCTTAACTCCTTCACAGGACCACCAGCCCAGAATATCAGGACTCTGTGCAAAAGGACCAATAAGGGCTACGTTAGCGTCAGGTTGAAGCGGAAGCACACTATCATCATTTTTCAACAGGACAGCCGATTTGGTTGCCAGTTCATATGATACCTGACGGTGCTCTTTGGAGAACACGATCTCACGTTCACGAACCGGATCAGCTGCACGTAGCGGATTGTCGAACAATCCCAGCTTCTCTTTCAGTTGCAGTATTCGCAGAACGGCTTCATCAATGAGCTTCTCTTCCACTTCACCGCTCTCAATTAGCTCAGGCAAATGATGTACATAACAAGGTGTCATCATCTCCATATCTACGCCTGCGCGAATGGCACGGTATGCCGCTTCACGATCATCTTCCGCAGCGCCATGCGCAATCATCTCACGAATGGAAGCCCAATCCGAGATCAGCACACCATCGAAGCCCCACTCGTCACGCAAAATGCCGCGCATTAACTTCTCATTGCCACTTGCCGGAATACCGTCAACCGTATTGAACGAAGTCATGACCATTTCTACACCCGCATCCAATGCAGCTTTGTACGCTGGCAAATAGTACTCACGCAGGTTACGCTCGGACATGTCCACCGTATTGTAATCCCGACCACCCTCAGCCGCTCCATACGCCGCAAAGTGTTTAACACAGGCTGCAAGACGATCAGGCTCATCCTTCAAGCTATCGCCCTGATATCCACGTACAAATGCAGCCGCGAACAAGCTGTTCAGATAAGGGTCTTCTCCTGTCGTTTCCATCACACGGCCCCAACGCGGGTCACGAACCAGATCCACCATAGGTGCAAAGGTAACATGCAAACCGGAAACAGCTGATTCACGCGCTGCAATTTCAGCACTTTTCTCAGCCAGTTCTGTGTCCCATGAGCAACCGATCGCCAGTGGAATCGGGAAAATGGTTTTGAAACCATGAACGACGTCAGCCATGAACAAGAGCGGAATGCCCAAACGGCTTTTTTTCATATAAGCTTGCTGTACATCAATGATGGCCTGTGCACCAGACAACCCCAGAATGGACCCACTGGCATCCACGGACTGCTCCGTAATTCCCATCTCTTCCATCGGCCCTGTGATCTGCCCTTCGACATTTGTTCCTTCATAGAAGTTGGCAGTCAACTGAAGAAGCTGAGCTGTTTTTTCCTCCAACGTCATCTGTTTTACCAGGTCTAGCAGCTGCTCGTTATTCATCTGTTCGTATCCTCCACTTACAAGTTGTTGAAATAAAGAACCCGGCTGCGTTCGGGGAGAGACCGCGCACCGGGTTCAAAATTAATGACTGAACGATTACTAGAATTTCTCGTTTAGCTCATCCAGATAAGGTTGAACCAGGGACATTTTACTGTTCACCCATTCTTTCCAGTTTGCCTCCAGATCTCCGTTTTTGAGGATCAGGTTGGCATATTCGTTCTGGTAATCGAATGAAGCCTGACTCTTCGCTTTGGAATCATACAGGTTGACATCCCAATCGTATGCTGCAAGCGATTTGCCTTCTGTACCGAGTTTTGCTTTTTCTTGGAACAATTTCACGGCTCTATCACGGTAATCCTTTTTGATTGCTGGGTTTACAACGCTGAAGTCGTCACCGAGCAGATACAGACCTTCGAAACGTGCCGGGTATTTATCTTCCAATACTGTTCCTTCTGGCAACAAGCTAACCAGTTCTTGGTTCTCATCATATTTCCAATCCGTTCCTTCAAAGCCCATGTTGATGAGCAACTGTCCTTCTTTGGTTGCGGAGTAATCGATCAGATCCATGATCCGTTCGAATTTCTCGTCACTGATGTCCGGATTGAAGATCAATGCGGACCAGAAGTTGGCTTGCTCCATGTTACGGTATTTACCGTCATCGCCCACTACGATTGCTGTGTGTACTAGTTCATCACTATCTACACCCAGATTTTTTCTCATATCCGAATCCAGACCTTGTCTGTACGAAGCGAGTCCACCCAGACTTGTTACAGCGGCTGTTCCTGTTACTTTGAAGTTGTTTTGACCTTCATTGTTTTTCCATGTGTAGAACTCAGGATTGAGCAATCCATCTTTATACGCTTTTTGCATCAATTTAAGTCCTGTCAGCGTTTCAGGATCTGCTGGTCCCCAGTGGAACTTGCCATCTTCACCCTTGTAGAACGGTGTGTCGGTCATGGCATGTACGCTGTTTGGCATAATCATGTTTGTCATGGCATCTGCTGCATTGTAGGACAATGGTACAAGTTTGTTACCTACTTTGCCTGGATCTTTTTCTTTCACCAGCGCAGCATATTCATTCAATTCCGTTGTTGTATAAGCATCTTTCAGTTCAAAACCAACGGCTTCAGCCCAGTCTTTACGAAGTGCAATGACACCAATTTGGTTCGTCAGTGGGTCAGCTGGTTTGTTCTCGAAATAGATTGGTCTAGGCAGGACGTATGTTCCACCTGTCAATTCTTCCAGCTTGTCTCCAAGACCCGTCAAATTGTAAGCTGCTGCAACGTTAGGCCAGCGTTCTTTCCAGTCATCCGGGAATTTGTAGAACAAACCTTGTTCAATGCTGTTAATGGCATCGCCATGTACATAGTTCCATACCGCTACATCCGGCAAGTCGCCAGAGTTAATCCACAGACGAAGCTTCTCGCCCCACGAATCCCAATCGATATAGTTGTAGTCCCATGTTACATTGAATTTGTCTGTCCAGAACTTGTGGAAGTCATTATCCAGGTTTCCGTTTTTGATTTCTGTCAGGTTAGCTACAGAGATGGTCAGGTTATCTTTGTAATTTCCCTCTGCATCTTTTTCGTTACCACCTGAAGCTCCTTGGCTGGAACAAGCGGTCACCATCAGCATAACTACACTAAGCGTGATGGCAAAGAGAGCTCTTACTGACAACTTTTTGTTCGTTTTCATGTTTTACCCCCATGTTTTTTAGTCAGATTTTATTGCAAAATCCTATACGTATAATCAGGTCTTGATTGCCCCTGTTAATACCCCTTTGGCAAAGTGTTTTTGCAGCATTGGGAAGAAACACATAATTGGTACCATGGTGACAAATACAGCTGCCATCTTCATACCCATGGAGAAGTTGCTCGCCTGGGCAGCATCCACACTGGATGCATTTGATGCATTCGTCGTAGATGTCACGATAATGTTTCGCAGTACATTCTGGAGCGGTAACTGATCCGCTTTTCGAAGGAATATCATCGCATCGTACCAACTGTTCCAGTAAGCCACACCGTAGAACAACGTGATTGTAGCCATAATTGGTGTAGCCAGCGGAAGAACGACAGAGAACAGAATTCTCCACTCTCCTGCTCCATCCAGTCTCGCCGATTCCATCAGTGATTCAGGCAAGGTGTAGAAGTAGTTCATCATCAGAATCATGTTAAAAGCACTGAAGCTTCCCGCCAGGATAACGGACCAGAGCGTACCTGTAAGATGAAGTGATTTCATGATCAGGTACAGCGGTACGATACCACCATTAAAGATCATGGTGAACAGTACCAGGAAAAAGATAAATTTCTTAAACGGGAATTTGTTGCGACTAAGGCCATATGCCATGCTTGTTGTCAGGAACAAGCTGAGTGGCAAGCCGATGACTAGCAATATAATGGTATTTTTGTATCCCGACAGAATCGTTCCATCAGCGAACAACGCCTTGTAGGAATCCAATGTCCATTGTTTAGGGAACATCAAAAATGGATTGTCAGCATATTCTTTCTGTGTTGCAAACGAGATCATGATGACATTCCAGAACGGAATCAAGATCATCAGGGCAAGCACGAGTAATACGGCGAAAATAATGTAATCGAGAAGTGTCATTCTTTCAGTACCAATTCTCGGTTTTTTGTTAGCTTTCTTGCTCATCTCATTTATCCTCCTCTCTTATCGGAACAAACCGTCTCCGCCAAGCCACTTGGCAAATCTGTCAGCAAGAAGCAGCAAGGCCATATTCACCAGGGAACGGAACAAGCTGACCGCTGTCGAGAATGAGAAATCGGTTGATGACTGGAACGTAATCCGATAGATATATACATCGAGTACTTCCGATACATTTTTGGTAGCAGCATTTGCCAAGTTGAAGATCTGGTCAAACCCGGAAGACATCAATCCACCAACCGAAAGAATAAACATGATTGTGATGGTTGGAAGGATGTTCGGTAAAGTAATTTTGAACATCTGTTGCATACGGGAAGCCCCGTCGATCTGTGCTGATTCATACTGATCCTGGTCAATTCCGGAAATGGCAGCCAAGAATATAATTGCGCCCCATCCACTTGATTTCCAAATATCAGTTAACAGCAACATCGGTACAAAGTTGGATTCGGATCCAAGGAAATTAATCGTTGGCAATCCGAGCAATCCGAGCGCGCTGTTTACCAGTCCGTCATATGCGAGCACATTGATGACTACGCCGGATACGATGATCCAGGACAGAAAATGAGGGAACGTAAGAACGGTTTGGAACAATTTTTTCCCTCTGCGCATCCGCAATTCATTCAGCAACAACGCCAGAATGATCGGGAACGGGAATTGAATAATCAGTTTCAGAATATTGATGTACAGCGTACGCCATACTGCGTCAATAAAGGTTGGATCACGGAAAACATATTTGAAGTTCTCGAATCCGCTCCATGGACTTCCCCAGATGCCCAGGTTGGCCTTGTAATCTTTGAATGCCAGAGACAGGCCACCCATCGGCATGTAGGCAAACAGGATTAGCCAGACAAGCCCCGGAATAAGCAGGGTGTATGTCATACGGTGCTTCCAGATTTCAGTCCAGAGCGAATTGCCCTTCACGTTTCCCTTCAGCTTTTTGCTAGGTCCTTCGGCTGCAGGTTTCACATTGCATCTCCTCACTCTACTTTGGTCTTGTCATTGTACAGAAAATCAAACATCGTTCTCAGGTGGTGCTCCCAAAATCTCCATTCATGAGCCCCCGGCGTCTCCACATACCGAAAATCAAAAGCGGTCCCCTGCATGTATTTCGCGAAATCACGATTCATCTCTACGAAGGGGTCACGATCGCCACAGCAACTGAGGATATCCGGCAAAGGAACACCCTGTTCCAGCAGCTTGGCCGACAGTGCGTAAATATCCTGATCGGCTTTTACCTGTAAACGTTCTCCAAAAACCGCTTTCATTTCCTTGATCATGGTCGCTGGCAT
This sequence comes from Paenibacillus sp. CB74, assembly GCF_055687625.1. Taxonomy (NCBI): domain Bacteria; kingdom Bacillati; phylum Bacillota; class Bacilli; order Caryophanales; family Paenibacillaceae; genus Paenibacillus; species Paenibacillus sp. CB74. The sequence goes on from NZ_CM146009.1 coordinate 3,294,628, forward strand.
ATGGGGATCATGAAGCCGTGTCTGAATATCCGTCACCCCGGATAGAGACACTATTTTGCGATACTTCTCTGGATAAGTTAGTCCACATTTCAGTGCACCATATCCGCCCATGGATAAACCGCCGACGTACGTTTTCTCCGGATCAGGATTCAGATTGAGTAGACGCTCGCATACTTCAGGTAACTCCTGAGTGATGTAGTGGAAGTAATTCAGGCCGTATTCCATATCGGTGTAATAGCTTCGATTCGCTTCCGGCATAATGATGGTGCAACCATATTGCGCTGCATACATCTCAATTGTGGTTAATCGTTGCCAGGTACTCGCATTATCGCCTGCTCCGTGCAACAGATATAGGGTACCGCCTGAAGTCTCTCCGGAGTCACTGGACACAACATGTATGCTGGTATTCATGCATAAGGTTGGCGATCCAGTTTCGATCGTTATATGTGCCATAATGTAACCCCTCTCATCATCGCCTGCTGTCTTTACTCATTCGTTGCTCTGGCGTTGTTTTGCAGGCTGTTGTAGATTCCCTTGTATTACGATGGGTTATCGAAACGATTTTCTCGAATCGTTTCAAAACATAGCCAACGTTGATTCACTTGGTCTTCATTACAACACTTTTAAGGTGGAAGCGATTTCTTCGAATCGTTTCGAATAAATCATAAGCCCGATGAGTAAATCCTGTCAATAACCTTTTTACAAATTTCGCGTTATTTTCTCGAAAAAATGCTTTTTTACGTCTAAATTTGCGCCGAAAGACACTATTATTACGAAAAAATGAAATTTTAGTCAGTGTTCTTACAACTTTAATTGACACCAAACCAGGTTTATACTAACATGAGTTCTGATTTTGCATTCGAATTACGGAAACGTTTCACCAACCGATTTTACTCAGGTTTCACCTGATATTAGGGAGGTTAATATGTCTGAGCAACTCAAAGGTTTCATTCATACCATTACTGAGCAACAATTGAACGTGTTCTCCGTTCGCATATTACAAAAAGGGCATCTGCTTGCCTATTGGGACAGGGATAGGGATCAGCGCCGTGTACAACATTCCATAAGTAAATCCTTCACATGCATGGCTGTTGGTCTTGCGCTTGAAGAAGGTCTGTTACATCTGGATACCACACTTGGTGATTATTTCACCTATAATCATGTATCGAGTGCACATTACAAGCTCCCATCTCCACGGGAATTGAAGTTACGTGACCTGCTCCGAATGTCTTCTGGTCATGATTCGCCGCCTCTTTGGGCTGATGAACGAGCTTCTTTGACCGAGAAAGATTGGGCGAAACATTATATGTCTCTCCCTCTGGATCGGATGCCCGGAGAACAATTTACATACAGCAGCGGGGATACGTTTATGATCTCAGCCATGTTTCAGGCAGCCACCGGCCAAACCGTGAAAGATTACCTGACTCCGCGATTATTTGAGCCTCTGGGCATTCATGATGTAGAGTGGGAAACCTCTCCACTGGGGGTAACACTCGGCTGTGCAGGACTTTGGATAAGCAATGAGGAACTGAGTCGATTTGGACAGTTACTGCTTCAGGAGGGCCTTTGGGAAGGCACACAGCTTATACCTGCGAATTGGATCAGACAAGCTACGTCCCGGCAGATCGAAACGACTGGAGATGGTGATTGGGGAAAAGGTTACGGATATCAATTCTGGATGTGTTCCCATGAGGCTTACCGCGCCGATGGAGCCTACGGTCAGTTATGTATCATCCTTCCCTCGAAGGAAGCTGTCATATGTATTAACAGCGAGGAAGAAAACATGCAAGGCATCCTGAATGCCGTGTGGGATGAAATTTTACCTATATGCAACCAGCGTTAAAAATTATATTCTTCTTATATTTCCGCGGAACTGAACCATGCACTGAATACTGAAAACAAAAAAAACGCCACGGGGTTAATAAACCCCATGGCGTTACTTCTTACCCGTGCTGTGGAAGCTGAGTCATTTCATCTAAACATTGTGCGCATATGTAACGCTCTTTGAACTCGTTGACTTCCTCGATGGATCCGCAGAAAATACATTTTGGACGATATCTCTCCAAGATAATATGGTCCCCTTGTACTAAGATCTCTACAGGATCTCCCTCATTCATTTGATACCTTTTACGCAAAGATTTAGGCAATACGATCCTACCTAATTGGTCAACTTTGCGAACTACTCCAGCTGGCTTCATAGCTACGGCACACCTCTCCTATCTTACTCTAAATTTCTAGGTACATTTGTACTATGTTTATAGATTCGCCAAGATTTTGTCGAATCCTGCTGGAAATAAACATTTTTTGTCCTTTTTTTTGAAAAATGTTTTTTTACCGAATTCTAGCCGTTATTTATAACCGGAATTTATCCTTCTAACCCCGGAAAATTGAGCTGACGCAACGCTTCATATACAATAATTGCTGCCGAATTGGACAGGTTTAATGATCTAACGTCACCAGTCATTGGCATTTTCATGCATGTATCGGGATTTGCAGCAATTAATTCAGGTGGGAGGCCTTTGGTCTCTTTACCGAAAACGAGGAAATCCCCATCTTGAAAATTAAAGTCACTGTATCGGTTCTTCGCCTTCGTAGTTGCGTAGAAGAAGCGACCTTCCGGATATTTTTCCTGAACCTCTGCAAATGAGTCGTGGTATTCAATATGAACGGCATGCCAGTAGTCCAGCCCTGCCCGTTTCAATGTAGCATCATCTGTTCGAAATCCAAGTGGACGCACGAGATGCAGATGGGTTCCGGTGGCCGCACAAGTACGCGAAATATTTCCTGTGTTCGCCGGAATTTCTGGTTCAACCAGAACAATGTGTAAAGCCATATGTGTTCAATCTCCTTTTCAATTCGTGTTGATGACAACCCTCTAATCTTAAAGAAAAGCCCTCCACACGTCAATGTGGAAGGCTCTGGTAAGGCACAGGATTAGACACTATGGTCCATGACTCCGTACCCCTACTAATTATCCATTTGTCTTCTGGAAGTGACTCATGAAGTCTGTCAGTGCCTTAACACTCTCATAAGGAGCCGCATTGTAAATGGAGGCACGTAGACCACCCACACTGCGATGTCCCTTCAGACCTACGAATCCTTCTTCCTCCGATGCCTTGATGAACTTCTTCTCCAGTTCCTCCGAAGCAAGACGGAAGGTTACATTCATCAGGGAACGATCTTCCGGTTCCACACAACCACGGTAGAAATCACCGGAAGCATCAATTGCGTTGTAAAGCAATTCAGCTTTTTTCGTATTTTTTTGCTCAATACCAGTTAATCCGCCCTGTTCTTCAATCCATTTCAATACTTCATTTACCATATATACTGAGAAGGATGGCGGCGTATTGTATAGGGAGTTGTTGTCTACATGCGTACTGTAACGAAGCATGGTTGGAATCGTTTTAGGCGATTCACTCACCAGTTCCTCACGAGCAATCACAACCGTAATCCCCGATGGTCCCAGGTTCTTCTGTGCACCTGCATAGATCATACCAAACTGATTGAGATCGAATGGTTTACAGAAAATATCACTCGACATGTCGGCAATCAGAGGTACTGAACCGGTATCCGGAAATGACTTAAATTGCGTACCTTCAATCGTTTCGTTGGAAGTAAGATGCACATAAGCCGTACGTTCAGGCAGGCTCAGATTCGAAACATCCGGCAATTTCATGAATTTCTCTGCTTCCGAAGATGCAGCAACCTGTGTCTCGCCGATCAATTTCGCCTCAGACAGAGCCTTCTTGGCCCAGCTGCCGGTCATCACGTAACTTGCAGTCTGACCTGCACCGAGCAGATTCATTGGCAACATCGCGAACTGAGTGCTTGCACCGCCCTGCAGAAAGAGAACCTTGTATCCTTTTGGATTGCCTAGAAGCGACAACAACCGCTCCTGAGCTTCATTATGTACAGACTCATACACCGCTCCACGGTGAGACATCTCCATAATCGACATGCCTGTATTACGAAAATCTACAAATTCCGCCTGTGCACGCTCCAGTACCTCAAGTGGTAACGCCGCAGGTCCTGCATTAAAGTTATACGCTCTTTTTGTCACAAAATCCCCCGCCCTTTCCATCCGTAACTCTGACATACAAACAGCATTTTGCACAATTCGATTAGACTCGCTCACGGGTATAAGATATAGACAAATTGAATCATTTTGATCTATATCTTACTTATTGAAAGTCGCTCTATGGATTTGTGCGAAATGCACTCAAAGTGAATATTATCGCTATGATATCAGTATTCTCTATCTGCTTCAAGGGCAATATGCACTGAAGTGTTCAATTCAGGCCATCAAATTCCTTTATCACCCTGCAAAGTTAAAGCACTACATTGTTTAATTCAAGGAAAAGCCTCCGAGAGTGTGTCCCGGAGGCTTTAAGTTGGAACAAGTTCTGTTCCGACCCCGACCGATTAGCAGTCGAAGTAAAGGCTGTACTCGTGCGGATGAATGCGGATCGCTACTGCTTTCGCTTCATCGCGCTTGAGGTTGATGTAGTTTTCAATGAATTCTTTTGTGAATACGCCGCCTTCAGTCAAGAACTCGTTATCCGCTGCCAATGCATCCAGTGCTTCTTCGAGGGAAGCTGGCACACTGCGGATATTTTCTTTATCTGCATCAGACAGGTCATAGATGTTTTTGTCGAGCGGACCATATCCAAGTTCAGTTGGGTTGATTTTGCGTTTGATTCCATCCAGACCAGCCATCAACATTGCGGAGAATGCCAAGTATGGGTTAGCTGTGGAGTCTGGTGTACGGAACTCGATACGACAACCTTTTGGTGTCACAGCTGCAACCGGAATACGAACTGCTGCGGAACGGTTACCTTTGGAGTAAACCAAGTTAACTGGTGCTTCGTAACCAGGTACAAGACGTTTGAACGAGTTTGTACTCGGGTTAGTCAAAGCGATCAGTGCCGGAGCATGGTACAGGATACCTCCGATGTAGTGCAGAGCCATTTCACTCAGGTTAGCATATCCCGCTTTGTCATAGAACAATGGGGAATCGCCATCAAAGATGGATTGGTGAACGTGCATTCCGCTACCATTATCACCGAACAATGGTTTTGGCATGAATGTTGCTACTTTACCATATTGACGTGCAGTGTTGTGCACGATGTATTTGTATGCAAGCAGGTTATCTGCTGTTTTCTTCAGTGTATCAAAACGGAAGTTGATTTCGGCTTGACCTGCAGTCGCCACTTCATGGTGATGACGCTCAATCGACAGACCCGCTTCTTCCAAAAGGCGACACATTTCGCTACGAATATCTTGTTGTGTATCGACTGGAGCTACTGGAACATATCCACCTTTAGTGCGTACTTTGAAGCCCAGGTTTCCGCCTTCTTCTTTGCGGTTCGTGTTCCATGAAGCTTCTTCGGAATCTACGTAGTAGGAAGAGCTGTTCGTGCCGCTCTCATAACGTACATCGTCGAAGATGAAGAACTCGGATTCAGGTGCGAAGAATGCCGCTGTACCTACACCGCTTTCTTGCAAATAAGCTTCTGCTTTAACAGCGATGCTACGTGGGTCACGCTCATAACGCTCGCCGTCTGGAGTGAAGATATCACACATAACATTTAATGTAGGGTGTGCAGTGAACGGATCGACATAAGTCGCTTCAGGGTCTGGCATCATAACCATATCGGACTCTTCAATTCCGCGGAAACCTTGGATAGAAGAACCGTCAAAAGCTACTCCATTTACGAACGTGTCTGCATCAACAGCCGAAGCTGGCAAGGAAATGTGATGTGCACGACCAGCTAAATCTACAAAACGAAAATCTACCCACTCGATGTTGTTCTCTTGAATTGATTTCAATACGTTTTCAACCGACATGTATTCGTCCTCCCAAATATTCCGAACATTAAACAACCCCACTAAGAAAATGTCTAAATTCGAATTTTTTTCTGTCGTCATTATAAATTTTAAAACCTGACATCGTCAATACTTATGTAAGGTATTTTTTGCGAGTATGTTAGCTATACTCACATTTTATAAATAACGTAAATTCACATAACAACACATTTGATATACATTTAACTGGTTTAATGCGGTAAAGCGACCCCTTTTTTATCCTAAATCATGGAAAAAACTTCACATCATAAATGTTTCTTATCACTATTGATTAATAAATACGTTCAAAACTGCAAAATATGCAAAAAACCGAGCATCTATCTGATTCCGTCGCAATAAACGAGACCAGATGAGATGCCCGGATTATGTTCCAGACTTTGACTATGAATTCTATTATACGCCTACACGTGCCGGGAAGAATGCTGCTGGTTGTTTAGCTGTACTGAATGATTTACCCACGATTGGTGCCAATTTCTCCAGATCCTGCAACAGGTCCGCGAATTGATCAGGGAACAAGGATTGCACACCATCTCCTGTCATGGAGTTATCCGGATCAGTATGCATTTCAATGATCAGGCCATTGGCACCCGCAGCAACAGAAGCTTTTGTCATCGGCTCCACCAGTTCACGTCGTCCAGTACCATGGCTCGGGTCAGAAATAACCGGCAAATGGCTCAGAGACTGTAGAACAGGGATCGCTGACAGGTCAAGCGTATTACGTGTGTAAGATTCAAACGTACGAATACCACGTTCACACAGCATGACATTTGGATTACCACCCGCAAGAATGTATTCTGCCGCATTCAACAACTCATCATATGTTGCACTGAAGCCACGTTTCAACAATACCGGTTTGCCGCACTCGCCCAATTTGCGCAGCAGGTCAAAGTTCTGCATGTTACGTGTACCTACTTGCAGAATATCTGCGTACTCGGCGCAAATATCCACATACTCAGGTGTCATAACTTCTGTAATGGTCAGCAGGTCATGTTTCTTACCTGCCTCCGCCATCATGATCAATCCCTCTACGCCCGTTCCCTGGAAGCTGTAAGGACCTGTACGCGGCTTAAATGCACCCCCACGTAACACTTGCCCACCTGCAGCTTTTACAAGTCCCGCAATTTCATCAATCTGCGCAGCGGATTCAACTGCACACGGTCCACCCATGACGACAAGTTCTTTTCCGCCAATATCTACACCTTTGATGGAGATCACCGTATCTTCCGGATGGAAGTCACGACTTGCCAACTTGTAGGACTTCGAGATTTTCACAACATTCTCGACACCTTTCATTTGGCGAAGATGCTCTTGCATTTTAGGTTCAACTTTGCCAATCAACCCAATTATAGTACGATCCTCTCCGCGAGAGATATGAACCTGAAGCCCTTCTTTTTCAATAACTGCTACGATATCCTGAATCTGTTCCTCCGGTGTGGCTTTGCCTGCAATAACGATCATATTAATTCCCATCCTTCCTTGTATGAGAGCACAATAAGTTTCTAACGTGCGTCTGATTAAATATATAAACTCTGTCGCGCTTAAACGCTTGTTCGCTTTTAAGCTTTTATCCGTTAAAGTGAATATACCATAGATCTCCTGTTGCGTCAAGGTACACCTTCTTTATCCTATATTAAAAAGAACCCTGCTCCGCAGGCACCAAATTCGGTTCTGCATAACAGGATTCTTCTTATTCACATCTCGTTTGCAATTTACATACAGGTAGACTTACATTGCCTTCACACTACGGTGTACGTGTTTTTTCTCTAACTGGGGGCAGCAATTTGCTCATGTTCACGGTACGCTTAATCTCCCACGTCTCCGGCTTGTCATGCTCATACTGCTCCAAGTAAAGGATGACTTCCTTCGTAATCGGTGTAGGTGTTGATGCACCCGAAGTAACCGCCACCTTATTGACACCTTTCAGCCATTCTTGCTGAATCTCGGAGACATCCGATACACGGTAGGCCGTAACCCCCGCGATTTCCTCCGACACTTGTGCCAGACGGTTGGAGTTATTGCTGCGAGGATCACCCACTACAATAACCAGGTCTGCTTGACCTGCCTGTTCAGCAACAGCTTCCTGACGCACCTGAGTTGCGAGACAAATCTCATTATGAATCTCAGCGCCAGGGAACTTCTCCAACAGCCGGCTCATGATGTGTTTGATATCCCACTGGCTCATCGTGGTCTGATTCGTAATAAGGATTTTGCCTGGAGGTATGTTCAGTGCTTCGATCTCTTCTTCCTTCTCGATCAGATGAACGAGATCTGGTGCAACGCCTACGGCACCTTCTGGTTCAGGGTGATTCTTTTTGCCGATATAGATGATTTGATAACCCTCTGCCGTCTTCTCCCGAATGAGATCATGTGTCTTGGTGACATCAGGGCATGTTGCATCCACTGTTGTCAGTCCTTTATCCCTTGCCAGCTTACGCACTTCTGGAGATACACCATGAGCTGTAAAAATAATCGTGCCACTCTCCACTTGGCTCAAAATATCCATTCGGTTCGGACCATCCAATGTAATAATACCTTCATCTTCAAAGGAATCCGTCACATGTTGGTTATGCACAATCATACCCAATATATAAATAGGTCGTGGTAAATCCAGATTGCGTGCCGCTTGACGCGCGAGCACCATCGCATCCACAACGCCGTAACAATATCCACGCGGCGAAATTCGTAGTACTTCCACTTGGTTGCCACCCGCTTTCTTTCTCGACAACATTGCCGATGTAATTGCAGTCCTGTCTATTATACCTTTATTCGATAGGCGGAGCAAAGACCACCGGCAACCAGATAATAAAGGTTGTTCCTTCTCCACGTCTGGTTACAACCTCGACCGATCCTTGGTGTTCCTCAATAATCCACTTCGCAATCGAAAGTCCCAGACCTATGCCGGGGGTAGCCCCACGGGATTCATCCGCTCGATAGAAGCGATCAAAGATAAACGGCACTTCATCCCGATCCATGCCAATACCGGTGTCGCTGATGCGTAGTCCCACCTGACCTTTGTATAATACGGCATCCAGCGTTACAGAGCCGTCAGGTGTGTATTTAAACGCATTTTCGATGAAAATAAACAGCATCTGTTGCAGATAGTCCTTGCTACCATTCACATAGATACCATTGAGAATTGACAGATCACCTGTACGCCACTCCGCATGGTGATCCAGGAATTGCGATCTTCGCGCGACTTCCTGTACCAATATCTGCAGCGGGATCGGATTCAGTTCAATTTTTTGCCCTGTATCCGCTCTCGCCAATGACAACATGTCACTGATCAGCCTGCTCATGCGTTTTCCTTCATCGGCCATGTCTTCCAACGCCTCGACGGACATCTGTCTGACCGTTTCTTCATCCAGATTCGGTCGGTCTGTTGCCTCTTGATCCCACAGCTTCTTCAGGAAGTCCACGTTCCCCCGAATGGTAGTCAGCGGTGTACGCAGTTCATGCGATGCATCGGATACAAAGCGGCGCTGGGCAGCATTCGTCTCCTCTAAACCGCGGAATGACAATTCTGTACGCTCAAGCATATTATTAACCGTTTCGATCAGACGCCCGATCTCATCCTTAGGCCCCGCATATTGAATACGTACACTTAGGTCATCTCCTGATTGAATCTGATTTGCGGCATCAATGACATTCACGAGCGGACGCATCGACTTGCGGGCCAGAACAAGACCTGAGGTAATAGCGAGGGCCATCGCTACCAGCCAGCCAAAAACCAAAATATTAAGCAACGCTTCCAGCAGGCGCTCCTGTGAACTTACATTGGCTCCTACCTGAAGAATTCCACGTACTTCATTGGTACCTTGAAGAGAAAGGGGGAGCTGATTCACCAGAAACGGTGTGCCATCCACATAGATCTTCGATATGCCACGCTTTTCAAGAATTTCATTGGATTTCAATACCGGAAACTGAATCTGTAATTTCTTCATATTGCCGGAAATTATGCCCGAACGACTCTGATAATCCCAGAGTTGAATATATATTTGAGCCTCCTGAAGCTGGCTCTCTGTAAATGGGTCCAGATCCAACGACTGCGAAAGAGGGTTAACACCAATTTGCTCCGTAATCCGGGCACTCTTCACCTTCAATTGCTGTTCGACTTCCTGGTAGGAGTTAAAATAAACAAAGGCATAGATTACAACGCCCCAAAAAATAAGCACAGCCGCCAAAATGCCAGAATACCATGCGGTTAGTCTTAACCGGATGGACATATCAGGAGTCACCTCTCAGAATATAACCGGCTCCCCGGATGGTCTGGATTAGACGTTTGCCACCGTATTCTTCGGTCTTCTGTCGGAGCATGGCGATGTATACTTCAAGCACGTTAGACTCACCGCTGTAATCATAACCCCAGATTTTATCCATAATCAGATCACGGGACAGTACCCGTCTTGGATTTTGCATAAACAGATTGAGCAGCTCGAATTCCTTGGCAGTCAGTTCCAGACGTTGCCCATCTCGGAGTACTTCACGTGAGTCATTGTCCAAAATGATATCTTCATACATTAAGCGGTTGTCCGGCGTACTTGCGCTATCTGACTTGCGGCGCAGCAATGCCCGGACACGCGCCAATAATTCTTCCAACGCAAAAGGTTTTACAAGGTAGTCATCGGCTCCCGTGTCCAGTCCGGTCACCCGGCTCTGTACCTCGTCCTTGGCAGTCAGCATTAGCACAGGCACTTTGCTGCCTGCTTCTCTCAATCTGCGACATACCTCAAATCCGTCAATCTGCGGCATCATCACATCCAGCACAACAATGTCCGGCTCCTTGTCCATCAGTTTACTAAGGCCTTCGGCTCCGTTGGAAGCAGTCTGTACCTCATATCCTTCAAAAGCCAAGCCCCGGCGGAGCATGGATACAATTTTTTCGTCATCATCCACAATCAAAATAGTTGAGCGCATGGTCTTTCTCCTTTATCCTAACGTTTTATCCCATTGTAACAGGCAGAAGCACAATCTGCATCTTCAAGTAGGCGTCTCAAAATCTTCACTGGTCCTTTGTAACCCTGCTTTATCAGGGCAAAAAAAGCGGAAGGGCCTTCAAACCCTTCCGCTCTTTCGATCCTTACCCGATATTTATGGTTGTTGCTGTTGGGTATCTGTTGTTTGTGAAGTATCAAAATCATTTTTATTCCCGATTTTGATTTTCAGATCCATTTTCTTACCGTCACGAACCACGTTCAATGTCACTTCACTGCCAATTTTCTGTTTCTTGATAAAATCAATCAGATCCTGACTTGTGGCGTACGGCGTACCATTAGCACCAGTGATGATGTCATATGCACGAAGATCTGCTTGGTAAGCCGGTGATTGGAAGATCGTGCTGGCTACGACAGAACCTTCGGTAATGTCTGTTCCCATTTGTTTAGCTACTTCAGGCGTGAGAGCCATCAGAGATGCACCGATAAATGGTACTGGCTCTTTGGGAACTTCTTTGTTCTCTTTGAGATATTTAACGGCTTCAGAGATAACGCTCGATGGGATCGCAAAGCCAATCCCTTGTGCATCTGCGCTTACTGCAACGTTCATTCCGATAACTTCCCCATTCAGGTTCAGCAACGGACCACCAGAGTTACCCGGATTAATCGAAGCATCTGTTTGCAGCAAATGGCTGTACTCACGTGTTTTTCCTGTTTCTTCATCTGGAATGCTGATTGTACGTTCTTTGGCACTCAGCACACCTGCTGTAACCGTGTGTTCGAATCCTTCAGGGTTACCGATCGCTACAAGCCACTCACCGACTTGAGTGCTGTTGGAGTCACCCAGTGGAGCTACAGGGAACGCATCGTCACCACTGTTTTTCTCAATTTTCAGTACAGCTAAATCCAGATCGAAGCTGCTTCCCAGAAGTTTAGCTTCATAAGGTTTACTGTTGTTCTCCAAGGTTACCTGGATTACGTCCGCACCCTGAACTACGTGTTGATTCGTCAGGATATATCCTTCTTTGTCAAAAATGAATCCTGAACCAATGCCTAGGGGTACTAATTGATTACTGCCTTGCTGTTGTTGCTGGCTCTGACCTTGATTGCCTTCCGTTCCGCCCCCATTACCGAAGAAGTATTGGTACAACGGATCACTTGTGTTCGATCCACCCTGACCCATTCCTGTACGCGAGGACTGTTTCGCGAGTGTTTCGATTTTGACAACAGCTGGACTTGTACTCGTCACTACGGATGAGACATCTTCTTTGCCTGTTGGCAGTAACGATGCTGTCACATTGTTGCCTCCGCCTGTGTTTGTGGACGCTTCCTGTCCCGAGCTTTGATTTTCCGTGTTCGTAAGTGCAGTCTCCGGTGTGAACATGTTTGTTCTATCGGCTGTGTACATGAGAACGGTAATGACCAGCATGCCGGCAATAAAAGAGAACAACAGTGATCTTACAGATGAACGCGGCTTGCGGTTATTATAGTTCCAGTTGCCTTTGCCGCCATTCCCTTGATCTCCACCATTACCTGAGCCGTTTCCACCGCCTCCTGTTGATCTTGTCGCTTGCTCGGAGGATTGATTATTGTAGTAAGTAGGTACGGGTCTCACCGGATCAGGTTTTGTAATCTCTACATTTCCTTCTTCACGTTGATTATTGCTTCCCATGTGGTTTGCTGTATCTTCCTGATTCACGGACTGAAAAGGTCCATAAGAATAATAATAGGAGGATTCGTCCGTTCCGGAAGAATTGCGATTCTCCGTTTGTTTGGTTTCGTTTTCCTCGTCTTGACGGTTCGATCTATAATTGCGTTCGTCCATGCCTCTCTACCTCCCAATCTCTTATTCCCAAGAGATATTCTTTAACTGTCCTTATTTTGTACTTTAAACCTTAACCGTACCTTAAAAACAATTAAAAAGGAGATAAAAGCACGGAAGAATAGATTGTTTTTCCCGTCATAACGGGATTTTATCCTTTCGTTTTCACCCAACCCTGACGATGCGCATAGATTGCCAATTGGGTTCGATCGTCCATCTCACATTTCATCAGCAGGTTGCTCACATGTGTTTTGACGGTTTTGATACTGATATGTAATTCTTCTCCAATGTCTTTGTTGGTCTTCCCCTCTGCAATAAGCAACAGCACTTCCTTTTCCCGTTCAGTCAAGCCAGATTCACTCTCTCTCGCTGTACGTTGCCTGATTCCCCGAGTCAATGCCTGCGACACATCACCTGTCATAACAGGCATGCCTCTGTAAGCCCCTTGAAGAGCATAGATCAATTCTTCAGCAGATACTGTCTTGAGCACATAACTTACCGCACCCGCTTCAATCGCTTGCACAACAAGATCATCCTCCAGGAAACTGGTGAGCATCACGATCTTCATCCCTGGAAATTCAGTCATGATAGCTTGTGTTGCTTCTGCGCCATTCATGATCGGCATCATCAGATCCATGAGTATCAAGTCGGGCATTTCATTATCATTTAATTTGCGCAACTGATCGAGCGCATCCTGCCCATGGCCTGCTTCTCCCATCACATGAAAAGTAGGTTCCAGCATCAGATACGTTTTCAAGCCCATTCGTACCATGTCATGGTCATCCACAATCATTACGTTTACTTTCCCACTCATTTCGTCTCCCCCTTAATTCATTCAGAAACATTCGGAAATTTCGGGATCAATACCCGTACCGTCGTTCCCGCTCCCGGCTTCGATATAATCTGGACTTGCCCCCCAAGCTTCTCGGCCCGTTCACGCATGGTAGATAACCCATATGAACCTGGACGCTCGGCTTGATGCAAAAATCCCTGACCATCATCGCTGATGCTCATGCTGATCTGATGTTCACTCTCCCGTATGGACAGACTGACCACCCCTGCCTCTGCATGTTTCACAACATTGGCAACCGCCTCCTGAATAACAAGAAACAGCTGGTGCTCAATGGCATCCGAGATTCCGCCATCCAGTTCCAGCTCTTTCACACCTTTAAGACCATTCTGCCGGCAATAATCAGGAAACCAGCTATCCAGTGCCGCGCTGAGATCACGCCCTTCCAGCTCCACCGGTCGAAGTTGGGCAATGAGTCCTCGCATCTGTCGCTGCGCAATATGTGACATCTGAATTAACTGGTCCAGCACTTTACCGCCATGCTCCGGATTCATCTCCAGCAGACGTGGTAAGGATGAAGCCGACATATGCATGGCAAACAGCTGCTGGCTAACCGTGTCATGGAGATCCCTTGCCATTCGTTTGCGCTCTTCAAGCACAGCGCGCTCCGAGGCCTGCTCCTTCTCAATCACTTCCTGCTCACCGAGACGCTGAAGCAGTCTCATCTTTTTCTCAATCGAATCCATCATGACATTGAACTCCTGGTAGACACGACCGAACGAAGCGTCATCCGCTTCAGGCATGCGTACCGCCAGATTACCCTTGGACACTTTCAACATGTTAAGATCGAGCAGGTCGATCTTGCGCTGAAGTCGTAATGCGGCGATATATCCGGTGATAACGGTGGCCAGCACAATAACGGCAACATAGGTCCATGCCCTTTGACGGCCAGCCCCCATCAACACCTCTCCATATAATAGATAGAACCCACCCAGCGTAATCAGACCCGTTAACGCAAAATACATCATCAGTTCCCACTTATTGGCCTTGAGAATTGTTCGAATCATGCATTAACCCACCTTATTAACTTTGACGTCTCCGATAAACACACTTACAATAATGCGCACCTTTTTGCTTGCCTCACGATAATGGGCAGTTTCAGCCTGCGCACTACTCAGGAATCCGCCGCGTTTCTGATTCAACAATGACATGTCTCCAATGAATGAATTCGTCGTCACCGTCACACCCAGGTCCATATCTTCTGGTACAAATACTTTTACATCACCGATAAATGAAGAAATGACAATCTTCGTCTCACCGTATGGAATCTGTGCTTTGGTCAAATCAATAACGGTATCTCCGATAAAGGCCGAGATGTTCATCGGTTTCAACGAGAACACTTCCTGTCCCATATACAAATCCCCAATGAACGCTGATTTATTAATGGTATTGCCACTGCCATAATCCCCATAACCATTCCCGTAGTCATCATCATAATGTTTTTCATATCCAGTATCACTTGAGTTATGCGAATGATATTTCTTCTTATATTGATGCTCTTGTGATGATGAATGTGTTGATCCTGTGAAATGAGGACCATATGAGGCGTTCTTCTGTTCCTGCTTAGGTTTGCCAAAAGTTTTCTCGAACTGTTCGTCAAACGAAGATGGCATTTCCAGATCCTCAGGAGACAACGGTTTATAAGGTTGCTCAGGTGCTGGAGGTGGCTGCATTTTATCATGATGTTTCCGGTCGCGACGTCGTGGCCCAATCAGTACGAATAATCCTCCGCCAATTAGCATAACCGGGATCAGGTAACGGATGAACTCCCCCATGGAGTAATCAATCCATCCCAGGTTACGGGCAAGAAAGTAACCACCAATCCCCAGTACGATGACCGGTCCAATAAAAGCATAACCCCCGTTGCGACGAATCTCGGAGATTCCCTTGGCCCCCCACCAGATTAAAAATAACGGCCAATATGTTCTGAAAATATATCCTACATCAATGTCATATCCCAATTGTCTGAACAAGATCATTGCACCTATAGCAATAAGAGGTATGCCAACCCACCAGCGGTCACGCGTAGATCGTTTCATCGCTCATGTCTCCTTCGTCTTTATTATGTATCCAGTGTAACTCAGACAAGGCAAT
Source organism: Paenibacillus sp. CB74 (assembly GCF_055687625.1). Lineage (NCBI taxonomy): Bacteria > Bacillati > Bacillota > Bacilli > Caryophanales > Paenibacillaceae > Paenibacillus > Paenibacillus sp. CB74. The sequence continues at coordinate 3,310,190 of NZ_CM146009.1, forward strand.
GAGAACAGCGGCGGCAGGTGGAAGTCATCTCGGTCTCAAGACTGAGATGTGAGGATATTTTTGTAAAAACTTCGCATATGTAAAACACCCTGGAGCTGCTGCTCCAGGGTGCTGAATCATCATTGGGTTAATGAATCTTCATTTATTTTTTGTATTTGGATGCTTTGCCTCGACCTTGGCCAGTTTGGCCTGTGTTTTCTACACCGAACTCGGCATTGAATTTTTCATCAGGTGTTTGGAAATTATCTTGAACTTTGTTTTGAGCGGATTGCTTCACTTTAGATGCTGCATTCTCTTCTCCAAACTCTGCATTGTACTTCTCGTTCGGCGTTTGATACCCTTGTGATTTTTTAGCCACAACGAATCACCTCTCTCTTCATATTTACGATGCATTGCTGCACCGCGGGGTTCGTCCCCAGTCAGTATTATGTGGAGAGAGCACTTCTGTTATTCATGTTCACATGTGAAATTAAATGGCCTTGTCCAACCAAGAATCCGGTACAGATTTGTACACATTGATCGCATCAGCCAAATCGCTGAGCATCTTTTCTGTACACTTTCCAGCGCCTTGCCTGATCACCTGTACCTCCACATCCTTTTTGCCCCACTCCTTATACACTTGCTTGGTTGTCGGGAAATACAGATCAATTTTATTGCCTTTGATCGCCGAACCGGTATCTGCAACAATCCCGTATCCATAGCCCGGAATATATAGAATGGAGCCCATTGGAAACAACTTTGGATCAGCTGCAATCGTGGAGACGGTTTCTTTATCACGGCGTACTTTGACACCGGAATACGTAATTCCGTATTGTGGATGTTTGGGGCCTTTACCTGTAGACTCCACACCTGCCGTATATCCTGTTGCTGTCACCTTCTGTGTGCCAAGAACCTGTTCTGAACGTGGGGCAAGCACAGGCATAGATGGATTACCCACTTGTTTATCTGGAAGCTCCGGCTTTGGAATGACCATCGGTTGTGGTGACCACAGTAAAGCCATGTATACCATGGTTGTCAGTTGGGCCTCATCGCTGTATAGATGGTCGGCCTGTTCCGAAAATTCTTGATTAGACTTGCTCGAACGCTCAATCGAAGTCTCACTGCTTCGACTCTCGACATGAAGTACTGCACTTTCCTCTTCAAATGTATACGCATCCGCCTGATTCAGGCTGATCATTATTCCGGCGAACATTACACAACCAACCAGTAAACACCTTATCGTTTTCTTTTGAATTGAGAATTGCTTTTTCATTGTACAACCTCCCCCTCACTGCAAAGGTTTTCCAAAAAGCAATTAATCTATACTTTTCAAAATTGAAAACGACGAAAAAACGCCTGAACAACAAGGGAGTTCCCAAGTTACTCAGGCGTTTATTCAGATAAATCAGCTCAGCTTATGCAATGGTTATCCCATAGATCAATGGTTCATTTACACCAAACGTGTTGCAATTTCCTCTTTCAATTGTGCAATAATTTCATCGACCGGTTTCATGCCCAGATCGCCTTCTCCACGCTTACGCACGGATACCGCTTCTGCATTACGCTCATTCTCACCGACAACAAACATATAAGGCATTTTCTCAAGCTGCGCCTCACGGATTTTATATCCAAGCTTCTCATTCCGCAGATCAGCTTCAGCAGAGATTCCCGCACGTTTCAGCTTCGCTTCCACTTCACGCGCATAATCGTCGAAGTTTCCGGATACCGGGATCACTTTGGCCTGAACCGGAGACAACCACAGCGGGAAAGCTCCTGCAAAGTTCTCCAGCAAGAATGCTGTGAAACGTTCCATCGTACTGATTACACCACGGTGAATAACGACCGGACGATGTTTCTGTCCGTCATCTCCCACATATTCAAGCTCAAAGCGCTCAGGCAACAGGAAGTCCAGTTGGACTGTAGACAATGTCTCTTCTTTGCCCAATGCTGTTTTGATCTGCACATCTAGCTTCGGACCGTAGAACGCAGCTTCACCTTCTGCTTCATAGAATGGAAGGTCAAGCTCTTCCACAACTTCACGCAGCATGCGTTGGGACATCTCCCACATCTCGTTGTTCTGGAAGTATTTCTCGGTATCCTTCGGATCGCGATAGGACAGACGGAAACGATATTCGTTGATACCGAAATCCTTGTACACGGTTTGAATCAACTCGATAACACGAGCGAACTCTTCTTTAATCTGATCCGGACGTGCAAAAATGTGTGAGTCATTAAGAGTCATTGCACGTACACGGTGCAGACCTGTCAACGCTCCTGACATTTCATAACGGTGCATCATGCCAAGCTCGGCAATACGGATTGGCAGATCACGGTAGCTGTGCATGCTGGACTTGTACACCATCATATGGTGAGGACAGTTCATTGGACGGAGAACGAGTTCCTCGTTATCCATAACCATTTTCGGGAACATATCTTCCTGGTAGTGCTCCCAGTGTCCAGATGTTTTGTACAATTCCACGTTACCCAGAACCGGTGTGTATACATGCTGGTATCCAAGGCTTTCTTCTAGATCTACAATATAGCGCTCCAGCGTACGGCGCAGCTTCGCACCGTTAGGCAACCAGATTGGCAGACCTTGGCCAACCAATTGGGAGAATGTGAACATTTCGAGCTCTTTACCCAGCTTGCGGTGATCCCGTTTGCGAGCCTCTTCGAGGAAGTGCAAATGCTCGTCCAGCTGTGCTTTTTTCACAAAAGCCGTACCATAGATACGTTGAAGCATTTTGTTTTTGCTATCTCCACGCCAGTAAGCACCAGCGACATTCATCAGTTTGAACACTTTGATTTTGCTAGTCGATGGCACGTGAGGACCACGACACAAGTCGAAGAATTCACCTTGCTCGTAAATCGTGATCACGCTGTCTTCGGGCAAGTCACGAATCAACTCAAGTTTGTAGGGATCGCCCACTTCTTCGAACGTTTTAATCGCGTCCTCGCGGCTAACTTCCTTACGTACAATTGGCAAGTTCTCGTTTACAATACGCTCCATTTCCTTCTCGATCTTTTGCAGATCTTCAGGATTGAGCGGGTGTTCGAGGTCCATATCATAGTAAAAACCATCTTCGATGACCGGGCCAATACCAAGGCGTACCTCTTGGTTACCAAATAAACGTTTCACGGCTTGAGCCATCAAGTGAGCTGTACTATGACGCATCACTTCAAGTCCTTCTGGTGAATCCAAAGTTACGATCTCCACCAATGCTCCTTCATGAAGTGTTGTGGACAAGTCCACCACGATACCATCCAGCTTGCCGGCTACGGCATTTTTGCGCAATCCGCTGCTAATCGAAGCCGCTACGTCCTCAATGGTGCTGCCATCCGCGTACTCACGTACCGAACCATCCGGTAATTTAATGTTAACTGCCATTTGTCTCATTCCTCCTGTTAATGTAACCTTCATGTCCTAATGTTCATGGATTGATTATCTAATGCTATTCCAATCATTTTGCAAAGGAACGCAAAAAACACCCGTCCCGGCAAAGGGACGAGTGATATATACTCGTGGTTCCACCCTAATTCAGCTGATTCATCCTATTCGGAGACACAGCCCTCATTGGCATGACGATAACGGGCATGACCCGGCAGATCCTTACTCGCGGATAATCTCCAGTAAAAGGCGATGTTCTAACTCCACTTTCAAAATTGCAGCTACAAAGGGGTAAACCATACGTGATATCCGGAGGAAATTTCAGCCAAGGTTCCTCTCTCTGCACCGATCGTGCGTGTGGTCATTGTCTTTGTCAACGCTTTTGGTTCAATGGTTCACATGAAAAAATCATGGATCAACAGTTATTATAATTGCCGAGATCACTTGCGTCAAGACCTGTCAACAATCCTGAACGCAGCACTTCACATTCCGGGCAATGATGGCATATTTGTACCTTGTCTTCAAAGATCTGGCATATGGTTGAGATGATCGGCAGATCCGGGGTACGCGTATGCAGCATAACTTTCTCAGGAGAGATCGAGATGAGTGTACTTACAATCATATCTTCAATATCCATCTCCAGTTCCAGACCCGGCATTTCCACAACAACCTGTTCATCCTTTTGCACGGGTAACAGATTAAGTCCAGCATCCAGGACCTGAAATTCATGCATTCCCTTGTGTACAAGATGAACCAGAGGTACTTTGGCTTCTTGAAAAAATACAAAATATTTTAACAGCCCCATAAATTCTTCATACTGCCGATCCATCCAGAACTCATCCAGCGCATACTCCACTAATTCCTGAAGCTCCTGTTTATATGGCCGTATGCGGAAGTTGATAATGCCTTCAAGGTGAAAAAAGTGAACATCCTCCAAATCCTGCCGTAGTCCACTAGCCAACGTAGTACGACGGCGCTCCCGGAGTCCAGGTTGATCCAGATCACCATTTAATAGTAGTGGCATGCAGATTCGATTGACCTTCTCCACCTCATGCTCATCCATGACAGAACATGCCTTGGCGATCATATCCTCCACCATGTTACGTTCTTGTGTCTCCATAATGAAATCGGCGAGCCCAAGGGAGAGCAGATCACTGATCCGGGGAAGCCATTGCTGGAAGTCTTCGTGATTCTCATTCCCTCTGCACACCCAGGCTGCTCTTCCATCATTATGTTTGAAGACAAGCCTGAATCCTCTTTTACTTATATGTAAACCTTTGGTTTTTTCCTTGACACAACGATAAAATTGATCCGCTTCCTCTTGCCCAGATACATCGGTCCATACAGCAAACAGTTCCACAAGAATCACTCCTTTCCTTCCTCTTCAAAGTATATGGCAAGGCCGATGGGGATATACGAAGCGGATTGATGGAAAGCGTGTCATGATTTCTCAGTATATTATGAAGAGGTTTGGAGTTAAGACAAAAATGTGTTATTATTTTAATAACAGTATGTTTCACGGAAAAGGAGGGAAGCCAAAATGCGACAACAACCTAGAATACTCCACTACACGATCATTATCATTTTGTGCGTTTTCCAAGCCTTGTGCTTCCCTATTCCGACGCAGTCCGAATCTGCTGTTGGGGTATCTGTTGAAGCAACTTCCAACAAGGAAGTGCTGTTGCAAATACCCGAAATCCAGCAGAAACCTGTTATTCGCAAATATCCACAAGTCATGACCAAGCTGATTGCGGTTACGCATAATAAGCCTGTCTTTCTTGTCCTCGCATTGTTATTAATGCTGCGAATCCCTACAACGGGTCTGTCCTTTAAACCGTGGTATTGTCTGTTTAAACGCAGATTATTTCTGCTACCTATTAAGTTCACCAGTATGTATGTATCCCTCACCCCTATAGCACCAAAATACGCGAACGCTCTTCAGTAGCCGTTACGACGTATTTACAGGTTGCTTTTGCATGGAGACACCTCTGTATTGAAGACGGTGCGCTTGTGCATATCTTATAACCCTTATTGCACACGTTAGATACAAAGCGATGTTTATCGCCTTAACGAACGAACCTATTTTTGTTGTACCCACACTTACAAATTCAAATCATATGGCTGTGTCAGGAATTTCTGGCTCTGTTTACCCGCATCTTTTGATGTTCCCTAGAGCAGCAGATTATACATTTTCGGGAAATAAGCCTGTCTTCTGTGGCCAGCCCCTAAATATAAGGAGGCAACAATCCATGGATGTACGCGAAACAGACTTGCCGGGAATCGGCAAAAAATTTCAGATTGAAACAAGCAGCGGTGATAAAATTGTCATTATTATTCACGATGACGGTCGGCGGGAAATGTACCACTTCGAGTATGATGATCCCGATCAAAGCATCTCGATGATCACACTTGACGATTACGAAGCACGACAAATTGCTGCTATTGTAGGTGGATTAACTTACAAGCCAAAGCAGCTTGAAAATATTGAAGTCACGTTTGACGACCTGATTATCGAGTGGTACAAAATCGAACCATCCTTCGGATGTATCGGCAAATCCATCGGTGAATTGGATGTACGTCAAAACTCTGGGGCGACGGTTATTGCCGTTGTAGAAAAAAATCACAAAAAACACATCAGCCCAGGTCCGGAGGTAGTTATCAGTGCAGAATCCACGGTAGTAGCCGTTGGCGAACGCAATCAGCAGAAACTGTTTAAATCCCTCCTCCTGACTGGAAGGGGGTAAATAGATGGATCATCTGATATTCGAAGTAGGTCTGGCCCTTGTGCTCATTGCGGCAGCCGGCCTTTTATCAGCAAAACTAAGATTTTCGGTCGTTCCGTTTTATATTCTGATCGGGATGGCCGTTGGGCCACATGCCATGAAAATTTGGCATCTGGACTTCCGCTTCATTGAAAGCCAGCCTTTTATTGATTTCATGGGTCGGATCGGTATTCTGTTTCTTCTCTTCTACCTCGGACTTGAATTCTCGGTAGGTCGTTTAATTAAATCGGGTCGCTCTATTGCAGTTGGCGGCTCGATCTATATCGGAATTAACTTTACGCTGGGATTAATATTCGGTTTTATGTCCGGTTTCCCAGTTGCAGAAGCACTTATTATCGCAGGTATAACTACCATCTCTTCCAGTGCGATCGTGGCCAAGGTACTCGTTGATTTGAAACGAACAGCCAATCCGGAAACAGAGATGATATTGGGTATTATCATGTTCGAAGATGTATTCCTCGCTGTATATATCTCGATCTTGTCCGGACTTGTGCTTAGTGATTCATCCTCCATCGGAGGCGTGCTCATGTCCGCACTTATTGCCCTCGGATTCATGCTTATCGTCATAATTCTTGGACGCAAAGCAACGCCGCTACTAAACAAGTTGCTTAAAATACGATCGAATGAGCTATTCTCTCTTGTTGTATTCGGAGCTTTGTTCCTCGTAGCCGGCTTCTCTGAGACTATTCATGTTGCCGAAGCGATCGGTGCATTATTGGTTGGACTGGTGCTTGCTGAAACAGAACACGCGAAACGGATTGAGCACTTGATTCTGCCGTTCCGTGACTTCTTCGGAGCCATCTTCTTCTTCAGCTTCGGACTGTCCATTGATCCGTTGTCTCTGGGTGGCGAAGCCGTATGGTTAGCTCTGATTGCAGTTGTTATTACATTGTTCGGTAACTTCCTTGCAGGCATGATGGCCGGTCGCAGTGCAGGCCTATCGCCCAAAGCATCAGCCAATATTGGATTAACCATTGTGTCACGAGGTGAATTTTCCATCATCTTGGCCAACATGGGTAAAGCCGGAGGACTGCTGCCAATGATTCAACCATTTGCCGCACTGTATGTCCTAATTCTGGCCATTCTGGGGCCTTTATTAACCAAAGAGTCCAAACATGTATTCCGTTTATTGGATAAAATATTCAAGTTCAAAGATCCTCGGAAAAAGAAAGAAGAACCAAAGGTACTGCAGAAAGAAGGGTAATGCCTATGTCTGTGCAGAACAGACATACGATCGTACTTCGCGGCTCTGCGCCGGTCTTTCTGTGACTAACCCAGGGAGAATGGCTCGAAAGCCGCACAAAGGAGGATGACCTATGAAAGCACCTCTGATATCGGCTAATCCGGTGCCAGCCACCGCCAAGACCAGAATATCATCCACCCGCCGCTGGTTAAACCTATTGCTCGTGATTATGGGTGGAATTCTGGCCTCCGTAGGACTTGAATTGTTCTTACATCCAAATAAGATCATTATTGGAGGCATTACAGGCATTTCCTCCCTCTTCGCCCACTGGACGGAAATGAGGATTGGATTATTCCTATTTTTATTCAATGTTCCGTTCATATTTCTGTCCTACAAGATTGTGAAGAAGAAATTTGTATTGGTTACTGTGCTGGGTCTGGTTGTCTTTTCGATCGGTGCCATTGTGCTTCATCCCATGCCGCCACTTGTAGAGCACCCGCTGGCTGCCGCCATGTTTGGCGGATTATGTCTCGGACTTGGAATTGGGCTCGTCGTGCGGTACGGCGGGACACTGGATACGCTAGAAATCGGTGATCCCTCTTCCCGCCCACCTGAACGTGTATTTAGCGGAAAACGGATGCTTATCGAAAAAATAATCATGCTGCTTAACTTGTTAATACTGACAGCCGCAGGTGTTGTCTTTGGCTGGGACCAAGCGATGTATTCCGTAATCGCCTACCTTATTGCTTATGAAATGGTCTACATTGCGTTCAGGGGTTTCTCTTCCAAACGTAAAGTATGCATTTTGACCACACAAAGCTCTCAGGTTGAAAAAGCTGTACGCAAACGGCTGCGCCGTGAACCTGGAACGCTGGAAGCCACTTCTGACTCAACACAAATCGCGATGGCGGAAGGATGGATCAGGCAGATCCCCGGTGCACTTTATTATGAGGTACATGTTCTGGAGATGGTCTGGTTGAAGTCCATTGTGCGTCACATTGATCCGCATGCGGGCATTATGACCAATCCGGAAAAATAAAAAAAACGCTCTCTTTCCCTATGGATGGTATTGTCCACCAAGGTCAGAGAGCGTTTTTTTCTGTTATCCGATTTACTTATGATTATAGCTCAACGATGGCTTTGACTACATGTGAATCTGGCAAGAGCCATTGGTCGATTGTAGCAGGTAACTCATCAAACTCCACTCGGTGTGTGATATAACCATTCATACTTAATTTCTTTTGACGCAGGGTTGACAAGACTTGTTCAAAATCTTCACGGGTTGCGTTTCGGCTGCCCAGCATGCTCATCTCCCGCTTGTGAAACTCAGGATCATGGAAAGTAATATCCGCTTTCACCAGTCCGACGAAAATGAGTTGACCACTGTGCGCCACATATTGAATGGCCTCATTCATGGAATTCACGTTACCGGTTGCGTCGAAGACCGCTGTAGCATAGTCGCCTCCCGTAATTTCAGCCACTTGTTGTACAGCCTGTTCATTGGCCTGTACCAATTCATCCGCTCCAGCCCAAGTCCGGCTAAGCTCGAGCCTGTCCAGGTTACGGTCAACGGCAATAACATGGGCACCTGCCTGTTTGGCAAATGCCATGACGCCAAGCCCAATCGGGCCAGCTCCAATCACAACTACATGCTCACCAGGCTTAATTCCCGCTCTCCTGACCGCATGGGCTCCAATGCTTAAGGGTTCTACCATTGCGGTCTCATCCAATGTCAAACCTTCTGCTGAAAGCAGATGTGAGACCGGCACGCTGATTCTTTCTCTCATGCCTCCGTCTACATGGACGCCCATGACTTGCATGGACACACAACAATTGGTTTTTCCACTGCGACAAGCAATACAATGACCGCAATGCAGATATGGAATAATGCTTACCTGATCCCCTGGACGTAGCCCTGCATCGTTCGGACCGATCTCTTCAATAACACCCGCCAGTTCATGACCCAGCACGCGAGGATAGGTAAAGAATGGCTGATTGCCTTTATACGCATGCAGATCTGTTCCACAGATTCCAATCCGCCTTATCGCAACCAGCGCCTCTCCTTCTACACGTTCCGGTTGAGGCAGGTCTTGCAGCTCTAGACGATCTATTTCTTCACACACAATGGCTCTCATCATTGTTCCCCCTTGAATGTTTCTGATGTCATGTTGTTATAACTCCGCATTATATTCAGGACGCCCGCTTGACCACGTCTCATTATGCAATGGAGCCAATATGCGCAGCACTTCATCCAGCAGCCCTTGATCTATCGGTTCTTCGATCCAGGCTGCGTTATTGACGATATTACGCTGGTTAGCACTGCTCACCAGTGTAGTTGGAATACGTTCATTCGACGTGGAAAATTGCACGGCCAGCTTGGCAATGTCACTGCCTTGATCTGCACAGAATTGTGCAGCCTCCAGACAGAGCTGCTTCACCCGTTCACCTGCAGGATGCCAAGCAGGAGCACCTCGGGTGCTTAACAAGCCCATAGAAATAGGCGAAGCATTCACGAGGCCAATTTCTTTCTTTTCCAACAAAGGCAACAAAGATAACAATGAGGTATCGTTCAATGAATAATGACAATACGAGATGATTGCATCCGCATTAATCTGTGGCAGAACCTTCTCGAACAATGGCAAGGGTAATCCGCAAATGCCCGCATGACGAATAACTCCCTGTTCTTTCAGACGCAGCAACGTTGGAAAAGCTTCTTCAATAATTATTTTTGCTGGCACAAATTCAATATCATGCAGGAACAAAATATCAATATAATCGGTATGCAATCGCTTGAGGCTCTCTTGTACACTATCCTGAATACGCTTACGTGAAAAATCAAACTCATTTTCCCCATACCGTCCGGCTTTGGTTGATAACATATATGAACTGCGCGGCAAGCTACGGATAGCCTCACCCAACACCGTCTCTGCCTTTGTCAATCCATAATAAGGCGAAACGTCTATGTAATTCATTCCGGCATCTACAGCAGCATGTACAGTGCGAATTCCCTCTTCCCGGTCAATGTCACGAAATACAGAGCCAAGTGAGGATGCTCCAAAGCTCAATACAGGAACGTTCAGTTCGGTCTTTCCAAGTGTTCTTCTCTTCATTGGTTTGCCCCTTCCAACATGTCTGACTACACAAGTTCCTTTTCATTGTAACAGTTCAATTACAATATAAAATATCGCCAATTGCGTAACATGTACTGTTTAATGACCTCAATCTCCAGAAAAAATCAAAAAGCCCGCCGTTCCTCCAGAGGGAGTAGTCAGCGGGCTTGCTTCATTAATACTCATCTAACGATCAGCATATATGGAAGTGGTATACAAATATTATAATTAGTTCTGCATTACGAAATCTTCATGCACGGTATTCTCTTCATCGAACATGCGCAAGATGTCGTAACGGGTGTTACGTTGTGCGGGAATATAACCGGCCTCTCGAATCAAACGTAAAATGGATTCAATGTTCACTTTGTAAGTTGCACCCGCAGCAGATACAACGTTCTCTTCAATCATGGTGCTGCCGAAGTCATTACATCCAAATTCAAGCGACTTCTTACCGATCTCAGGACCCATGGTTACCCAAGAGGATTGAATGTTCTTAATATTATCAAGCACCAGTCGGCTGATGGCTACAGTCTTCAAGTACTCTTCCGGCGTCTGACGCTCCAGCTTAAGGTTGGTATTGTCTGGCTGGAAAGTCCAAGGAATGAACGCCAGGAAACCTTCGGAATCGTACTTGTTCGCAATACATTCATCCTGAGCTTCACGTACACGGAGCAAGTGTAAAGCACGCTCTTCCATCGATTCACCAAGGCCGATAACCATCGTTGCCGTGGTATTCATGCCGATGCGGTGTGCAGTTTGCATAACGTCCATCCAATCCCGCCATGAACCTTTCAAACGGCTGATTTTCCGGCGTGTACGGTCATCCAGAATTTCAGCGCCGCCGCCAGGCAAGGAATCCAGTCCAGCTTCGTGTATAGCACGAACAACCTCTTCCAATGTAAGGCCATCGGAGACTTCAACCATTTTCATAATCTCAGCAGGTGAGAACGAGTGCATCGTGATGTTCGGGAAACGCTCCTTGATGGCTTTCAACAGGTCTGTATAATAGCTGAAAGGCAAGTTTGGATTCGTACCACCTTGCATCAAAATTTCGGTACCATTCACATCTTCCGTTTCCTGAATCTTCTGGAAAATAACTTCATCTGGAAGCACATAACCTTCATCTGAACCAGGTCTGCGGTAGAAAGCACAAAAACGGCAGTACACATCACACACGTTCGTGTAGTTGACGTTACGCCCAATTACAAATGTTCTGTATGGCTCAGGGTGCATGCGTTTCATAACGACATTAGCAGCTGCCCCGATTTTGTCCACTTCATTGGATTCAAATAACTGAATCGTGTCTTCCAAGTCCAAACGTTCGCCCCGAAGGGCTTTATCTAAGATACGGTCTACCGTACTCATCGTAAAAAAGCCTCCCTCATGAAGAGAAATTATATAACGATCCGTCCCAACTTGTTCAAAAGAAGCAAGTTCTGGTGGCAACATCGCATTTCTGTACTCCACATATCGTAACACAGGTTACATGTGAAAAAAAGCACCTTATGTACAGGTGCTTTAAAAATAAGTAAAAATTTTTACATATGGAATGGAATTTATCCGAACTTAAGTGATACTCATAAGGGTATTTGGATACTCCCTTTTGTTAGGATTCCTGAAGTGCTTGTTCCAAATCTACAATCAGATCTTCGATATCTTCCAGACCTACCGAGAAACGCAGCAACCCGTCTGTAATGCCACGGTCCCGGCGAACCTCAGCCGGCATTGCTGCATGAGACATCATCGCTGGGTAGGACAGAATACTCTCGACAGCTCCCAGGCTTACAGCAACAATGGGTAGCTTCACCCGGTTAAGAACTGCTTTTGCACGATCTCCTGAACCGACGTCAAATGAAACGACAGCTCCATATCCTGTTGACTGGCGCTCATGTGCCTCGCGGCCCGGATGATCCTCCAGTCCAGGGTAAAAGACAGCGGTAATATCACTGCGCTCATTAAGCCATGCCGCAAGTCTGGCTGTACTCCGTTCACTATGAGCCATACGAGCCCCCAAGGTTTTCATCCCGCGCATCAGAAGCCAGGATTCTTGTGCCCCGAGTACAGTTCCAAGTCCATTCTGCAACTGTTTCAGTTGTACGCCAAGTGATTCCGTGCGAGCAACTGCTAAGCCTGCCAGCACATCACTATGCCCCCCTAGGAACTTGGTAGCACTATGTACGACGATATCCACACCAAGCTCAATTGGACGCTGATAGTACGGTGTCATAAAGGTGTTATCCAGAATCGTGATCAGGTCATGTTCCTTCGACCAGTCAGTTACGGCAGCGATATCCGTAATACGCAGAGTAGGGTTGGATGGTGTTTCCATATAAACTGCCTTGGTGTTTGGCTTGAGCGCCGCTTTTACTTCATCTATATTGGTCATGTCCACAAAAGTCGTCTCAATCTGCATACGGCTTAATATGGAAGTAAGCAACCGATACGTGCCTCCATATACATCTTCCGTTACAATCATGTGATCCCCTGCGGAGAACATCATGAACACGCTGGAGATCGCAGCCATCCCCGATGAATAGGCGAATCCTCGCGCTCCGCCCTCCAGCAGTGTGATGTAATCTTCCAGAGCCTGACGTGTCGGATTACCCGAACGACTGTAATCATGTTGAGGTGGATTGAAGATATCAAAATGATGGAAGGTTGAGGCTTGATAGATTGGCACACTGGAGGCTCCAGTTGTTTTGTCAATTTCATCACCAAAATGAAGCAATTTGGTATCAAATTTCAATTCAGAATTGGGCTTGTTGTTGGACTCACTCATGAGTGCACGCCTCCTTCAACTTCCTGTTGTGCAGCTGTCAGAGCATTGCCAAGATCTGCAATCAGATCATCCGCATGTTCAATGCCTACAGAGAACCGGAGCAGTCGGTCATCGACACCTACAGCATCACGAATTTCAAGCGGAATATCCGCATGCGTTTGTACCGCTGGGTAGGTCATGAGTGATTCCACTCCACCGAGACTTTCGGCAAAAGCAATCAGTTTGATATGACGCAGCAATGGTTCAACGTAACGTGCATCCTTCACTTTAAAAGAGAAAATACCTGTGTTACCTGTGGATTGTTTATTTTGTATCTCATACCCTGGATGATCCGACAGGCCTGGATGATACACTTCACCCACTGCTGGATGCTCAAGCAAATATTTGGCAATGGTAAGCGCATTGTACTCATGACGCTCCATGCGAAGAGCCAGCGTTTTCATCCCTTTCATCAACTGGTAGGAGTCACTTGGAGACAATACCGCTCCAATGGAATTATGCAGGAACGCCATCTCTGCAGATAATGCCTCACCCTTGGTTATAATTAGTCCGGCCAGCACATCATTGTGTCCGCCCAGATATTTGGTAGCGCTATGAATGATGATATCGGCACCCAGTTCAATCGGACGTTGGAAAAATGGAGTCAACAACGTGTTGTCAACAATGGTCAACAGGTTGTAACTTTTCGCCCAGGAAGCAACGGCTTCCACATCGGTGATCATCATCAATGGATTGGTTGGTGTCTCAATAAATACCGCTTTGGTATTTGGCTGACGAACCTTCTCCAGTGCTGCCAGGTCATTCGTATCTACATAACTGGCAGTTACGCCAAAACGAGACAGAATGCGTTCAAGCAGACGATAGGTTCCACCGTATAGATCCAACGATACAATCAGATGATCCCCTTGACCAAACATGGCAAAGATCGTTTGCAGTGCAGCCATACCCGAGCTACAGGCAAACCCCGCATCACCAGACTCTAGCGCTGCGGCTGCTTCTTCCAATACCTTACGGGTTGGATTCGTCGTACGAATATAATCAAACCCCGTGCTTTGTCCTAGCTTCGGGTGGCGAAACGCAGTGGATTGATAGATCGGAAAGTTAATGGCGCCTGTTACCGGTTCATTGATGGACCCTATTTGTGCTAAGCGGCTTTCGATTTTCAACTTGTTGTTGTCTTCCATTGCTGCATCCTCCTGTAATCTCGATTAGATTTGCGGGCCAATATCGTAAGGTGTTTCTTGATACACATAGTAATTGAGCCAGTTAGAGAATAATAAGTTGGCATGAGCGCGCCAGGTAGCCGGTGGCACACGGGAAGGATCGTTATTTGGATAATAGTGTCTAGGCAATGCAATATCCAACCCTCTGGCTACATCCCGGTCATACTCCCACTTTAATGAGAACGGGTCGTACTCGGCATGACCTGTGGCAAAAATTTGTTTGCCGTCTTTGGTCGCAACCAGGAAGATACCCGCTTCCTCGGATTCAGCCAAAATCTCTAAATTTTCATTCTTTTCAATATCTTCGCGTCTCACTTCCGTATGACGGGAATGTGGAACGTTGAATACTTCATCAAATCCACGCAACAATGGAACATGTGGTTTATTGATCGTATGTGGGAAAACACCAAAGCACTTTTCATCAAGTGGTACTTTCGGCACATCAAAATGATGGTATAAACCTGCTTGGGAAGCCCAACATATGTGGAGGGTTGAAGTCACATTGGTTTTGGTCCATTCGAAGATCTCCTGGATCTCATTCCAATAGTTCACGTCTTCGAAATCCATCTGTTCCACCGGGGCACCCGTAATAATCATGCCATCGAAACGTCGGTGTTCAATCTCGTCGAAGGTTTTATAGAACAGATCCAAATACTCCTGAGACGTATTCTTCGACGTATGGGATTTGGGGTGTACGAGAACAACATCCACCTGAATAGGCGTGTTTCCGACCAGACGAAGCAATTGTGTTTCGGTCGTTTCCTTTGTCGGCATCAGGTTTAATATAGCGATACGGAGTGGACGAATATCCTGCTGGTATGCAGAAGTTTCATCCATGACGAAGATATTCTCTCCTTCAAGTACTTCTTTTGCTGGTAAAGTATCCGGAATTTTGATTGGCATGGTAAGTCTAACTCCTCCTTGTGCATAGATAGATGCAACTGCCACTGGCTTGATGTCTTCATATCAATACAGTGACAGACTGCCTTGAGCTTGTAAAAACATTGAATTGCTCTTTCATCCAACGTTACAAACAACCTCAAGTTCCTTAGCGAAAATCACTGCTGAGAAGTCGGGGCATATGACAAAGACCTTCCTCGGATTTCGAGAAAGGTCATATGTAAATAGATATGCGCCTCTCTCATCTCTCAGTTACAACAGTGCCACTTGACACTAGGTCGCTGCAAGAATTAGCACCGTGCGGTATACCGCCGGTTGCCGGGTTTCATCGGGCCAGTCCCTCCACCTACTCTTGATAAGATTTCGCTGTATTAGATTGTAATTTAATATGGTTCACCGTCTACTTTATTACATTAATGCCCTTACGTCAAGGTGCAGTTCTCTGTCTGCTGTCCAGATCGGAACCGTTCTTCATCCGTTGTCATACACTGCCTCAGGGCGCGAAATAGACACATTTTTGCGCTTGAAAGCACCTTGTACCAGCGGTATACTAAACAAGGTGTTATAAACCCTTATGTGAGAGGTGACATATTAAATGGATGGCGACCCGAGGCCTGACTGGCAGCCGAATTCCGACAAACTGCATAGAGAATTGACATCAGCATGCCGGCAGCGGGACGTGACTTCCGTTTGATTATATAGTGAACGCAGCCCTGATCTCCAGGCTCCGCTGCCGACCGGCTGATTTGTTCTTTTTGCGCCCATAATGATAATATCCGCCGAGTTGGCGGGTGCAGAAGGAGTAGATTAACGATGAAAATCCGGTTGGTAAACAACGGTGTGTTTATTCCGGTGGACGATATTCAGCAGGCGCTGACTCCACCAGCGGAAGGATTTTACTGGATTGATGCAGATGTAGACGATTTGGCGGTACTTCAACCGCTGTTCTTGATGCATGATCTGGCTGTGGAAGACTGTCTTAGTGACGAAGAACAACGTCCGAAGATTGAAATTTATGAGAACCATTATTTTATTGTAATTAATAGCATACGTTTCGATAATGAAGAGATTTTTCTGCGTGCAGTCAACTTGTTCCTTGGCAGACATTTCATCATTAGTGTTACAAAGCAGAAGGTCAGCGAATTACGCACACTGAAACCAATCCTGTGGGAACAGGAAATCAGTACACCGGACCGTCTGCTGTATTTGCTGGTCGACTTGATCGTTGATAATTATTTCACCGTGGGTGACCGGATTGAAGCTCGGATCGAGAAGCTTGAGGAAGACATTCTGATGCATACCAAAAAGTCACATCTGAATGAAATCATCGGGCTGCGAAGTGAGATTCTATGGTTGAAAAAAGTGCTTGGACCTCAGAAAGAGGTCATTAATACACTGAACAAAAAAGACCTGCGTCTCATCGATGATCAACTGCAAAAGTATTTCAGTGACATCTATGAAAATGCCGTAAAAATATCGGAAACCTTTGAGACTTATCGCGACCTGATGGGCAACTTGCGAGAAGCCTACCAATCCAGTATAGCGAACCGGGCGAATGAGATCATGCGTGTGTTTACCGCCATTACCACGGTCTTCATGCCGCTGACGGTTATTACCGGTATATACGGTATGAACTTTACGAATATGCCCGAGCTTAACTGGAAATACAGCTATTTTGTTGTGATTGGCCTGATGGTTACACTGGGCCTGAGCATGTTCTTCATTTTCCGCAAAAAAGACTGGGTATGAACTCGTACGAAATAACAAAGACGATGCGCTCCTCTTGGAGGAACGCGTCGTCTTTTTCTATACCCTGCAACTAACTTACATTCCGCTCTGTCTCTGCATGCCGACGGAAGCGGATGCGAATCATGCGCAGTTTTTCATAGACCTGCTCCAGACTTCCTCCGTCGGGCTTCTCCGCTCCATACACCTTATGTAATACTGGCTTCAGGAACGTATCTCCCAGCTCCTCATATGCACTCCATACAGCCTCTTGTTCGTTCTCTGGCATCACAGCAAGCTCCACATCAAGAAGGCAATCGGTGTCATAACCTTCGAGATCCAGTGCCTCTAACAGCTCAATCAACTCGCGTCGGGATAATCCGGATCGATTAACGATTTCTTCTAACGTATGCCCTTCCTTCATGCCTTCAAGCACCTGCTTGCGCGTGGTGAACTTATCAAGTTCCTGTTTGTACTTCTGCTCTCTCTGCTTGTATAACCAGTTCTCATACTCTTCTTCCTTCAGCGCCGTGTACACCCATTCCAGCGGGAATGTCGTTGAACGCTCCAACCCGTTCGTAATCTCCATCCATTCCGCACCATAGTCGGTCGCTTTGCTCTCCCCTACGCCCGGCAATTGCATCAGTTCATCCACCGATTGCGGCACAAAGGCACTGATCAAACGCAGCAGACGATTCGTTGCAATAAAATACGGTGCCTTCCGGTCAGACACGGCTCTCTTTCTACGCCAGGCGCACAAATCCGTATATAACTGCTCATTGCCGTATAACTCACTGTAACAATGGAGTCGCTGCCCACCATAACTGCGCAACTTCAAATCATCATTCTCATGAAATAACCCCTGTAACTGCGGTCGGTATCCCTCACTCATCTGTATGGCGAGCTGATGACGATAAATATGAAGCAGTTCCTCCCAAGAAGTCCCTTCATACCAGATGCTGTCCTCACGTTCTCCTTCCTCGTAGCGACTCCATCCCAGCTGCCAACCATCTTCCTCTTCCCCAATCCATAGCTGTGCATACTCTGCATTCTGATCTGACATTCTGGACAATCTGTTAATGAAAATGACTTCCATTTCCGTTCCCTCCCTTTAACATTTCAGCCTAAACGGGTTAGCTACACTACCTACAGGCAGCACAAAAAAAACACCCCTCCTGCAAAATCCATGCAAGAGAGGTGCTTCCTCATTAACCGTACTATGCTGTTGCCCATATCATACCACAATGGTAAAATTCGTCAATCCCTTAATGACCTACTTATTCAATGCCAACTTGGCAAGCGCCAGCGAACCACACAGCCCTGCATTGTCGCCAAGTCCTGGTGAAACAACATACTGGTCAATGTCGGATTGAAGTGCCGGATGCTGAACGTATCCAGCCAGCAACTCCTGAAGTTTGCTACGCACCATCGGGAACAGGTGCTCCTGCTTCATTACTCCGCCACCCATTACGATTTTCTGTGGAGAGAGAATGAGAACATAATTCATCAGTGCATGTGCCAGGTAATGTGCTTCAATCTCCCATGCTTTATGATCTGCAGGCAGCTCATAAGCCGGTTGCTCCCAACGTTTGTTAATGGCCGGACCAGCTGCAAGGCCTTCGAGGCAGTCGCCATGATACGGACAGAAACCTTCGTATGTATCCTCCGGATGTCTGCGTACAATGATATGTCCCATCTCTGGATGTGACAATCCATGGACCATTTTACCGCCAACTACAGCACCTGCACCAATACCTGTACCCACAGTGATATACAGACAGCTCTCAAGACCTTGTGCAGCGCCCCAGGTTGCTTCTCCAAGTGCAGCACCATTCACATCCGTATCAAATGTCATCGGTACATCAAAATGCTCCTTGAGCTTGCCAATCACGTTATATTGTCCCCAATGTGGCTTCGGTGTTGTTGTGATATAGCCATACGTTGGGCTTCCTTCAATCGGATCAATCGGACCAAATGAACCTACGCCCAGAGCTTCAATGCCTTTGCCTTCAAAAAACGAAATCACTTGAGCCATTGTCTCTTCCGGTGTTGTTGTTGGAAAACTTACGCGTTCCAGAACTTCTCCGTTTTCTGTGCCAATACCACATACAAATTTGGTTCCGCCTGCTTCAATTGCGCCTAAGATCGTCATGTTAGTCACACTCCCAAGTTAGTTTAAAAAGGAAATCATTTTTCGTGCTTTACTTGATGACACTATAGTTATCCTGCTACTTGTTCTCCAGCTTGGACAATCGTTTCATTAACGTCTGCCTCCAGCTGTCTGACAGCGCAGAAATGGCCAGCAGCGCCTGGATACCTTCGACATTTTCTTTCCCCTGATGCATAATTCGATTGGCTTCAAGAACGGTCATTGATGCAGGATCGGTGCTGATCCGTCGAAATGTCGATGAAGGCCTTACCTCACCTTCTTGCAGGACACGAAAGTAAAAGCCGGTATATCCACTCTCCTGAAAATATACAGGCAGTTCCTTATAATCATACCGCGCGCCCAGCTTGAAGCAAGGTTGTCTGGGCTGACTGACCTGCACTGTGGCTTCGCCCAACTCGTAGACATCACCAATCCGAACGACTTCTTCGGCACAGCCTTCAACCGTCAGATTTTCTCCACAAGCTCCCCAGTCCAGCTTGCGATCCATCAACTGTTCCAGCTCCGGATAACGACTGTAATCGTATACACAAACGGCCTTGTCAGGGCCTCCATGATGCACCAGATCCGCCTGCGCATCCCCTGTCATTCCAGTGAATGACAGGAAAACCGCGTCGGATACAGGGTGTTTCACAATGCCGCTCAGCACTTCACGCTTCTGCCCAGAGAGCGGTTGCGGCAGTCCTACATTGATGGCCAGAACAGCTGTACTACCCTCCTCTGGCTTTCGATCAGATGTGAGTGTCATTTGCGTCATCCCTCCCATAATCACTTTCTTTTAACGAACAGAGCCACCAAATACGAGTGTATTACTCAAAAGTCGACCTGGTGAGGTCAGCATTTTGCCCCCGGCGTACATGCCTGAAGATGCGCCACCATCCAGATTCATGGCCTGCTTCGCCCCAAGCTTTTGCATCACAGCTGCCCACTCCTTGATTGTTGCTCCGGAAACGGTAGCCAGCATAACAGAACCGTCCGCCATGATTGCGATACCACTTCTGGCTCCGGAAGCATTAAGAATCTTGGCATCCTTGAAACCTTCACTCGTCGGATTTACAGCTACCTTGCCGTCTTTCACCAGACGCGGACCTGCTCCCACAGCGGTCACCACATCTTGCCAAGGAATCTCTTTACCTGCTGCGTTCGTATATTTGTAATTCATTTCTACGGTTGAGCCAACGGTGAAACGATCTGAAGAGGACTTTTGGTTGCCTGTGAAGACCAGCACAGAGCCATTCTTAGGAATGGCTACATTGGTGTTAGGGACTTTTTTGGTCACGATGCCTTTCTCCATGACTACTGCAGTACCACCTTTGAACCCGACTGTCGCACCTCGTTCAGGTGTATACAGCATCGTAATGCTTGCATTCGCAGAGGGTGTTCGATTAATAAATGTCGCATACCAACTGCGTGATTTGCCTTTTGTATCTGTTACTTTACCTGTCAAATTCACCTGAAGTGAATCCATGATCGCCGAGCCATCTTCCTTAAATCCGATGGATGTTCCGTATCTTCCAATATGTATGACCTTACCATTTGCTATTAACATGCCGTATGGATCTGGTGCTCCATTATATGCTTCGAAAAATGCTCCATTAATGGCTGCTTGTGCACCATAGGCTTTCACAATCGATGGCAATGTAGCCGTCTGGCCAACTTGCTTCTTCGCGAGTCCCACGGTAACCGGTGTTCCCTTCGGAATCGAAACGGTCTGTACGGTAAAATTACGTCCTGCTGCTTTTACTTTCTGTACTTTGGTGCTAATTGCTGCTTTGGCATCCACTGTCTGTGGCGCACTTACTGCTCCCGAAAGAATTATTGGCAAGGCCAGGACGAGGGCCATAGCCCCTGTCCACCACTTTTTGCCTGATCGTACGTTCTTCATGTTGCTCACCCTATTGCCACTCCCATCCAAGAGCCGAGGCTCTTCATCTCAAGTTGTTCAAACTTGTCCATCACCATATCCGGATCAAGACGCAATTCACAGATATCCAGCGCACAGGCAACCGGAACAGCACAATGAATCTCTGCCAGTTTGCGGGACAGATGAAGCATGTCCAGATCATTCTCAATCTTGTTACGCACCGAAGGGGTCAGTTTATCCATGTTGCTCAAAATCCCTTCAATGGAGCCATATTCCTGTACAAGCTTCAACGCTGTTTTCTCACCAATTCCCCGTACTCCGGGATAGTTGTCACTGGCATCTCCCATCAGACCCTTCATGTCAATGACTTGACGAGGTGTCAGTTGTTTCTCTGCCATGAGCGTTTCAGGATTGTACACCATGTAGTTGCCATGGCCTTTTTTCATAATAATGATACTCGTGCGATCATTAATCAGTTGCAACATGTCGTGGTCACCCGTCAGTACCATAACATTCATATCTGTCTCTTCGGTATAATACTTAGCAAGCGTCCCGATGCAATCGTCAGCTTCGAATCCTTGTGCACCTATATTCGGAATACCCAGGCTATCCATGACTTCACGAATCAGGGCGAACTGGGGAATCAGGTCATCCGGAGCTTCAGACCGGTTGCCTTTGTAGGCTGCATATTCTTCACCGCGGAACGTCTTACCGCCCATATCCCAACAACATACGACATGACTTGGCCCAAAAGTCTGAACCGCATCCCAGAAATAACGGATAAATCCGTAGACTGCGTTGGTAGGCAATCCTGCCTTTGTACGTCTGATATATCCGCTTGCAGATGTCGCATAAAAAGCACGGAACAACACCGCCATACCGTCCACCAGCAACAAAGTAGGTTCATTACGTTGATTCACTTGAATTTGTTCTCTCCTATCCTGATCTAGCATATAAAATACGAAACTAATTCTATCATTATAGCATAGTTCCGCCAACCATCGTTCAGCCAAAAAAGCCCTGAATTTTGAACAATTCAAGGCTGGTATTCAGCACGCTTATGCGTTATTCCATTCCTGCTCGAACGTTTCTTCCTTGAAACCAACTGTCACCTTTTCTCCATCCGTAACGATCGGACGTTTGATCAACCGACCATTGGAAGCCAACAAACGAATCTGTTCATCAGCGGACATGCCTGGCAGCTTGTCCTTCAATTGTTGTTCTTTGTACACTTCCCCGCTCGTATTAAAGAACTTTTTCACCTCGAGCCCGCTTTTCTGGATCAATTCTGTTAGTTCAGATTCTGATGGTGGTGTGTCAAAAATGGGGATTAGCTCCAGCTCATGTCCTTGCGCTTCAAGCCACTTTACAGCTTTGCGGCATGTGCCGCATTTGGCATATTGATATACTTTTAAGTTGCTCATTTATTTACCTCCAAATGCTCCGGTTTCGTGTGGCTCCGGTCTCGACTTCTCGCTTCCCTTGGTTTGCTTCGCAAATCCAAAAGTCGCTCCAAATCGATACCATCGCCATGTAATTTTACTGATTTTTTGCGAATGTGTTCAAAAACACTCATTCGCTATATTTTTGGGTCAAAGTCTTACAGCTTTTATATCCTTAAAAGCTTTTGAGATTTGAATTCATGAAATATTTAACATGAAATGGGTAAACATCAACACATTAAACCATAAAGATTAGCCTACGGCATGTTGTTCGGGTGCATTATAGCACCCCTCACAATGGAATAGCTTACTAGCGTTGAAACTTAAGCAGAAAGGGCCTAACAAGATGGACCGTACAAAAAGCTACAACACCTACTATACAGAGGGCGTATCTAAGGAAATCTAAGAGCCTCGTTGCAGGCTTCCTACAATTCTTCTCTGGGAGCTGCGTCATCATTCAAACGATTCTCTAGCGCGGCCATATCTGCTGGCAAAGGGGCATGGAACGTCATGCGTTCCTGTAGAATTGGATGCTCAAACGTCAATTCGCAGGCGTGTAAGGCTTGGCGTTCGATCCAGCTATCCCGTTCTTCCCGAACAGCCATGGCCTGCTCATTGATCTCATGCTCAGGTAGTGTCTTGTACATCCGATCTCCGATCAACGGGCAACCGATGGACGTCATATGTACCCGGATCTGGTGGGTTCTTCCACTTTCTAGCTTGAGACTTACTTCACTGGCGGTGCCCTCTGCCCAACGTGTTAACGTCGTATACAACGTTCTCGCCGCGTAACCATCAGGCGTTACAATTCGACGGTGTGGCTCTTCAGGATCCCTGTCAATCGGCCCATCCACTGACCCTTGTTCCGGGACGGGGCTGCCGTGTACAAACGCAATATATTTCTTATCTACCGTCCCTGCAATCATCTGTTCAGATACGTGCTGGTGCACATACGGGTTCTTGGCTATAGCCAGCACACCTGACGTTTCCTGATCAAGACGATGAATTGGTCTAAACCGGAATCGCTCACCCTTGGATTTCCAGTAATGAACGACTCCATTCGCCAAAGTACCTGTGTAATGTCCATGTGTCGGATGAACGATGATGCCTGCATCCTTGTTGACAACAAGTAAGTGCTCATCTTCATACAGAACGGTAAAGGGGATAGGTTCAGGCAAAATATCATCCGATTCCTCTTGTTCCATCCGAACTTCAACGACATCACCTGCAGCTACCTTGACGCTAATGTATACGCGCTCCCCATTAAGCATAACGCCTTGTTCCGTCAGCTTGATTTTGGACAAGAGCTTGCGGGACACCAGCAGCCGCCGCTGAAGCACGGTCTTCAGCAGCCAGCCATCTTCTTGCTCGGTCACCGTGTAGACAATGGGCGAATAGTATTGGCTCATTCTTTGCGGCGGAAGACTTTTTTGCTCCGCACATATTCAATATCGGCCACCTGTTGTCTCGCGTTGGCCGTCCGTGCAACCACGAAGAAATAATCAGACAGTCGGTTTAGATACCGCCGTACAGACGGATTAATATCCGTATGTTGTCCCAGTGTTACCGTGCGACGTTCTGCGCGGCGACATACGGTACGGCATACGTGCAAAGCAGAGGATAACTGGCTGCCACCTGGAATAATGAAGCGTTCCACTTTCGGATTCTCTGCATCATACTGGTCAATCCATTGCTCCAGACGTGTGACCATTTCATCTCTCACCTTATATTTGGTCTCACTAATCTTCACGAAGGCCAGATCCGACCCGCAATCGAACAATTCCTGCTGCACTTCTAGCAGATGTTCACGCAGATCGTCGAATTCGCCCTGAGCTGAGTCAATAAGGCTAATCGCCTGACCGACAAAACAGTTCAATTCATCAATCGTACCATAAGCCTCTACTCGGTCATCATCCTTGATGACACGTCCACCAATAACCGAGGTCTGACCTTCGTCACCTGTTCGTGTATATATGCCCATCGTTATCCCTCCAATTGTTAATATCATTAATGAATACGGGAATGCTATTTTTTCAGAAACCAGTTTCTCGCTGTACACGTATATAAGAATTGGTGTGCTCTGCCGAGTATACGACAAATCGAAGGAAACCAAAAGCAAAGGGAGACGATTATGCAAAACTGGATAACCGATTTCATGGAACAATACGGCTACATAGGCATTGCACTCATTATTGCTCTTGAGAATGTATTCCCCCCGATTCCATCCGAAATCATCTTGCCCTTTGGCGGTTTCATGACCACTTACACCAGTCTAACTCTTCCAGGAGTTATTATCGCTGCTACCATCGGCTCCGTCCTTGGTGCTGTCATGCTGTATGGTATTGGTCTGCTCATTGACGTCGAGCGCCTTGAGAAAATTGTGGAACGTTGGGGACATGTGCTACGCATCAAAAAAGAGGATATTCACCGTGTCGATGCATGGTTTGACAAATATGGCATGTGGACCGTATTATTCTGCCGAATGGTTCCCCTCGTACGTAGTCTTATCTCCATTCCGGCAGGCATGTCCAATATGAAATTTGGTTTATTCCTTCTCTTTACAACCATTGGTACATTGATCTGGAATGTCATTCTTGTCTGCGTCGGTGCTGCGCTAGGCGCATCGTGGGAGAGCATTTTGCACTTTATGGACGTCTATTCCATCGTGGTGTACGTCATGCTAGCCATTATTGTTATCGGATGTATCATCTGGTGGATCAGACGTAGCAAAAAGAAAAAATAAAGAACGATGATTAAATAAAGCCTCCTCGCCACCCATTCGTGGTTAAGGAGGCTTCTTTATGTCACCCGTTTATGTCATCTCACTATCGTTCATCTTCATTGCGCATGCCCTGACTCTTAAGATCGATAGCCAGACCAGATACCAGCATGTACATCTTTTCAGCATGTATCTGCAGCATCCGGTTAACCGAAGCCATTCTCGCTGTAAATATTCGTTCTTCCTCGGTAGGATGTAATGTGCCATGCATTTCATTGGTAATCACAAGCAGCTTCCCCTGATAAGACAATAACGCATCAAGCAAAAGCTGTGTCTCTGATCGCTGCTGATTCAGATCCTCGGTTGCTCTGAAACTGGTAGCCATCCAGGAGGTCAGACTATCTACAATTACAATTCGCTGATCCGCCAAAAACAGATTGGATTCCCGATTAATCTGGGTGATCACCTCTGTCAGATGCTGACCGTTCCCGGCATGAATGGCACGATAATGAGCGGATGGCAATTCGGGAATAACGGGATCATGATCACCAGTGGATAAATATACACCCTCCCGGCTAATCCCGGCTGCGTACTTGAGGGCAAACCGGGTTTTACCACTACCTATGCCGCCTGTGACCGTAATCAGCAATCCGCTTCCCTCCTTCCATAGCCATTCTGAATTTTCTTTACTCTGTCAGCGCCTTCAGCACTTTCTTGGATTCTTCGACATTGGAAGATGACACTGGAATGGTAGCGAACAGATTGCTCGCAGCATATTCTACATCTTTAAACATTTTCATATCTTCGAGCGGAATGCCGTAAAGATGTGATTCTTGTTTGATATCTGAACCTCCATCTCCTTCACCCTTCTCTACCAATACTCCACCCTCAAATACACCCCGTTCAAACTTCTTGGGGTCAAAAGTATCATCCAGCGGAATATTGGAACCATTACTTCCATATTGTTTCATGTCAGATTCAGGCAAAATGAAGATATCATGTCCTCCAGCTGCATACTCAACCATAATTTTCTGAACATCATACATCGCACTGGTGATCACTTCCACCTTGGGTTCCTCGCCCAGTTTCTGTTGCAGATTAGCCTGTAACTGTTCTGAGATTACAGATGGATTTCCTTGGTTATCAATAATAAAAATGGAAAAACCATCTTTACCACCACAACCAGCAAGCAGAAAAACAATTGAAACGATCGCAGTAAGCCCCCAAAATCTCTTCATTCCAGTTCCCCCTTTAGTCTCCTACGTCCAATATATCACAATTGTTCCACGCAAAAAAATAACCTGTTTGATCGGGCGATCACCCTGCCTTAGCACACACAAAAAAAGAAGACCCTCTCAGGTCTCCCTCTCTAATTCGATTAATGAAACGTTTCAATCCGGCATAAACGTTATTTTGCTTTGATCGGGTTAGCCTTCATATACTCATTAATCTTTAAATCCAGCAAACTGCTGATTTCAATTACAATATCGGATGTGAATGATTTCTCTTCGAGGAAGATCTGTTCCATCTTGCGACGAAGCATATGAATTTCATCTTCCAAGGAAATGTCATGCAAAGATGCGTTATCGGGTTTCACCGACCATCGGTCGCCATGATCGCCTTCTGCCAGAACGTGCCCACGATTCGTCGGTAAATCATATTCAACACAAAACAAAGCTAACCCCTCCTTGGAAAAATGTTTTCCAAATATATGAAAACTTATTTCAAATTGAAATTATATCACATTATTTTGTAAAAGAAAGTTATTTTTTTCCAACGATAACAATGTCACATTTGTAAAAAGATTCTACTTTAGTATTAACCCTCTTTTTGCAGTTTGTAAACAAAGTTTCCGATTCGTTCCAAAGCTTCATTCAATTGGGTTACAGAAGTAGCATAAGAACAGCGCAAGAAGCCTTCACCCTGAGGGCCAAAAACATTGCCGGGAACAGCAGCAACTTTATTCTCCGTTAACAATCGCTCAGCAAACAGGTCGGAACTCATACCTGTCTTTTGAATACTCGGGAATGCATAGAATGCTCCCTGAGGTTCATGACAATCAAGTCCAATATCCCTGAATCCCTGCACAATTAAACGTCTACGCTGATTATACGATTCTACCATCCGATCTTTCTCACCCAAACCGTTCGTCAATGCCTCAAGTGCAGCAACCTGACCCATGGCCGGTGCACACATTACTGTATACTGATGGATTTTGAGCATGGCTGCAATAAGCTCAGGATGACCACACATGTAACCGATCCGCCAACCTGTCATTGCAAATGCCTTCGAAAATCCGCTTACGAGAATTGTTCGCTCCTTCATGTCAGGAATAGCTGCAAAGCTAACATGTTTTTGTGTGTACGTCAATTCAGCATAGATTTCATCAGCGATTACAATCAGATCATGCTTTTTAATCACTTCAGCAATCGGCAGCCACTCTTCATACGTCATGATGGCCCCAGTGGGATTACTCGGATAACACAGAATAACCACTTTCGACTTCGGTGTGATGCCAGCTTCAAGTGCTTCGGCCGTTAACTTGAACTGATCTTTTGCGTAGGTTTCAACCCCAACCGGTATACCGCCACCGATTGAAGCGATTGGTGAATAAGCCACGTAGGAAGGTTCAGGAATGAGAATCTCGTCGCCAGGTACGATTAACGCGCGCAAAGCCAGATCAATCGCTTCACTGCCACCCACGGTGACAATAATCTCATCCTTGGGATCGTATTTGGTATCAAACTGAGTATCCAGATATTCACTGATGGCTTCTCTCAACTTCGGCATACCTGCGTTGGATGTGTAACTGGTCATACCTCTTTCCAGCGAGTAGACACAGGCTTCACGCATATGCCAAGGTGTAACAAAATCAGGTTCACCCACACCCAATGTAATAATATCCTTGTTGTCCCCAACCAGATCAAAAAATTTACGAATTCCGGATGGAGGTATCTGCTGCACGAGGGGTGCCAGATAAGTTGTCATTTTCTTATTGTTCCCGGTTGTCTGTTCATTCACTATCATGACACATCTTCCTTTACGGCGAGATCATGAGACGGTTGTCTTCTTGATGGTCTTCAAAGATAATCCCGTCCTGCTTATATTTTTTAAGTATAAAATTCGTTTTGGTTGAAAGTACAGAGTCTATCGGAGACAGTTTCTCCGACACAAAATTAGCGACTTCACGCAGGTTGCCACCTTCCACTTCAACGAGCAGATCGTATGCACCTGACATGAGATATACGGATTTCACTTGCGGATAGAGATAAATGCGCTCGGCAATCCCTTCAAAGCCACGACCACGCTCCGGCGTGATCTGAACCTCAATCAGGGCGGTTACTTTTTCATCATCTATTTTGCTCCAGTTCACGACAGTTGCGTATTTCACGATGACGTGGTCTTGTTCAAGCTGTGCCACCGCATTTTTGATCTTGTCTTCCGACTCCCCCAGCAGCGTCGACAGCAGTGTGGGAGTCCTTCTCGCGTCTTCCTTCAACAGATCCAGAACTTTTAATTGCAGATCGTTCAAATCTTTCATGGTTTTCCCTCCAGCGTCATACAGGTTCCTGAAAATGAATTAATACTTATATTACATGAATTTAACGTTGATGCATAGACAAAAGACCGCCTGCCCTGAATTCGGGCAGGCGGTGGTATGGTCCTGGAATGTTAGGTGCTTCAAACCTCTTTTGCAAAGGTTACATGTAATAAGGGTTACCGTAATTCGGCTGATGCTGAGGCACATTAGGAGCTTGGCTGTATGAGCTGTGCTGCGTATTCTTTTCCTGAATGAATTGCTGACACTTCTGTTGGGCCTGTTGTGCAGACTGGAGCTGCTTGTCCACATCCTGACGGAGTGCTTTGGCCGACACAGAATACATGTTGTTTTGCTGCATCAGATTGAACAGCTCTCCTTGCAATCTCAGAGTATCATTCGTTAAATCGGTGAACATTCGACGTGTCATCGGGCAGGATGCTTCCGTAGTCGCAGTCGTATATTCGCGCGAGGTTCGTCTCAAATCTGCAAGAATCGACTTCAGCAGATCTTGCTCTTGCATAAAAGAGCCATTAGGTGATAAAGATTGTGAATACATGCATTCTCCTCCTATACAGTTAGAATAGTCTTCAATTACTGAGCTTGTGTCGGGGCAAGAGACTGATGTTGCTGAAGCGCATTGACAAGCGTGTTCAGATGCTGTTCATGTGAGCGAACATAGTGATTCAGTGCCTGTTGAATTTGTGGATTATGTGTGATGGAAGCTGTTGCTGCACACTGCTTAATCAGCAGTTCTTCATTGGTGATCGAGTCCGCAATATAGTTTAATTCCTTGGGACTCAGTGCTTGCATCGTATGATTCTGCATGTTTCGCTGGCCTCCTCGGCATATAGTTTATGCGCAATTATTGTTAACCCGGTCACACAAAAGTATACAAATTTAATTCATAAAGGAGATGTTTCTAATGGATTTGGTCTATGGCACACCTTTTTGGCCCTCCACTTTTAATGCAACATTTGATTACTCTGCTCTGCAAGAAGACATCTCTTGTGACTGCCTCATCATTGGTGGAGGCATGGGGGGCGCATTGACATCTAAACTACTCACGGAGCAGGGTATTAATACCGTTGTCATTGACAAGAGAGATATTGCCCACGGCAGCAGTTCTGCCAATACAGGTCTTTTACAATATACCAATGACAAAACACTAACCTCATGTATCCATACTTTTGGTGAAGCGACAGGCGTACGCTTTTATGAGCTATGTCGTGAGGCCATGAAACAGCTTGCTCAAATTGCAGACAGTTTAGATACAGACCCTTGGTTTATCCCTCGAACAAGTCTTTGTTTTGCAAGTAGCGAAGATGATGTAACTCTACTGAAGGAAGAATACGAGACGCTGAAACGTTATGGTTTTGAAGCTGAATTATGGGATGCCGACAAAATAAGCCAGCATTTTCCTTTCAGTAAACCCGCTGCCCTGTACACGATGGGAGATGCAGAAGTGAACCCCTATCGTTTTGTTCATGCCTTGTTTGAATCCGCAAATAATCGTGGCGCTCGAATTTATGGCCAGACGGAGATGATACACTGTGAGTACGATGAAGAAGGTGTATTATGTCACACTTCCAACGGTAAAATCCGTGCCAAGAAGGTTATATTTGCTGCCGGTTACGAGACACAGGACATCAAAAAGGATCGTGGAGCCTATCTGAAAACGACTTATGCAATTGCTACCAAACCATTGTCTGATCTTAGTGAATGGTCTGAACACAGCATGATTTGGGAGACGGCACGCCCCTATTTGTATATGCGAACAACACCCGACGGAAGAATCATCGCAGGCGGTTTGGATGAAGAAATACCTCGGGAGGATCAACGTGAAATACGGGCAAAACACCGGGGAGATACACTCCTGGAAGAGGTACGTTCCTATTTCCCTTTAGATGATCTTGAAGTCGATTATGCCTGGGGTGCCGTGTTTGGTAATACGAATGATGGTCTCCCTCTGATTGGTACCCATCCCGATTATCCACATTCATATTTTGTAGAAGGATACGGAGGTAACGGGACCGTATACAGCATGATTGCTGCTTCCTTAATTGTGGATGCCATTGCCGGCAAACAAAACCCTGATATGGACCTGTTCTCACTCACACGCACAAGTAAACCATCTCCTGTGTAACAGGAAAACAAATCAATACAAATAGGGTACAGCATGCGGAAAGTTCTCTTTCCTGTCGCTGTACCCTGTTTGTATTTCGAGACCTGCTAAGCCGCAGGCTCTTGCCCCTCCGTTCGGTCCAATAATTTGCGCATGAAGATCCATCCGATAAGTGGAGAAGCACCAAGGATAATAATAAGCCATGTTAACATGTGTAGAGACGGAGCATTTATGACCGTCACAATGAATATGGCCAATCCAAATAGTCTGCCAAGCATCAGGCATAATTCTCTCAAAACGACAAGTTCAACCCTTTTCTCCACATTTTCGCCACTGGTGCCCATCATGTCGAATCCCGCTGATATCATTGGAAGTACGTACAACGGCATCGCAACAGCACTCCCAATTCCCATGATTAACAATGTACCATAGGTCACTTTCCAGAGAAGAGGAAGCAGCACAACGAGCAGAATGAGGGCCCCGATGAACATGCCTTTCGATCTGAACTGTGGTTTGAACCACTTCCCGGCTGCCCAATAACTTACGAGTGCCACAGCTGAAGTGATGAGTGAAAACTGCCCCAATTTGTACTCCTCTGCTGTGGCCAAATATACCAACAGTGCAATCAGGAAGGCAAAGACACCTTCCCGTGCGCCCTGAGCGAATAACCCCAAGGCTAAGGTCCTCCAGGGACTATTCGGTTTGGATAGTTGTATCCAGGGTTCAGACCAGCGGTATGTACCGCTCACCTTTCTTTTTTTCAGAAAAAAACTGAAGACTACCGCTATGACATAAATGACGAGTGATACCGTAAAGATGAGCCGATATCCTGTGTTGTCTGTCATGCGAGTAATAATCAGACCGGAGAACCACGGACCTATAATTCCAGTCATCGAGCCAAGTAACCCGACCCAGCCATTGAATAGATCCCTGTTTTCCCGATCCGTTATTTCAAAATACACAACATTAAATGCGATCCAGAACAGCCCCAGTGAACAACCTAATAGAATACCCAATGGCCATATCCAGTCTACTGCTTTGGAGCCAGCCCAGAGGACGATCATATAAAATATGCCGGACAGCGCAGTACCTAGTCGAAGTGCACTCATTTTATTGTGTTCCTTGACCCATTTGCCAGCAAGCCAGAATGTCAGTCCAATGGTCAGTTGCTGACTGAGAGTGAACCATCCCAACATGGCATAATCCGGGCGGCTTTTCCACAGAAACACATTCAAAAAGGTTCCCGACAGTGCTCCGGCTAACGCAAACAATCCATTCACGCCCAAAAGCAGAATGGATTGTCGGCCTAAAGTAATCTTCATCTGCTCCTCCTTCATCCACCTGAAGTGAACTGTGTACAGGTAGGTCTTAGGGTTAACGTGCCCCAAGCAAGAGGAAAACATGATGAATCTTCAGGATTGCTTTGAAATTGTGGTTCGTATCTACGTGAAGCTTACTCTTGCGCACTCAGGTTCTGAATCAGACGCAGACGGTCATCCTCAGACAGACTGTATTGAACTTGGAAACATCCCGAGCATATATAGGTCAGCACCTTAAAAGGAGGTGACAATAGCGCCCCTTCGCCTGAAACTGCGTTAGCAACTGGCATGAAATTATCCTGCGTTGCAGCTTGTGTACCTGCGAGAATCATGAATTCCCGGCAATTCGGGCACTCAGGCACTTCTTCCTGATGATCAAGTTGCTTCTGAACACCTTGTTCATACTGAATGAGGTCATTACCCTCATCGGCATATTTGGTCAACGTTCGCAGCTCCGGCAATTTGAGTTCAACTTCATCCCCCCACAGATCTGTAAGATCCGTAGTCTGTTCCTCATCTTTTACATCATCCACATCATAGATGTCGTCCTCTGCATCATCGTTCTCTTCATCACCAATGTTAATGTTGAGCGTTCGATATCCCTTCAATTCATTGTGGCAGTATGGACACTCCTCTTCAGGGCCAAGTTCCTCATCCCATACAATTTCCGTTTGACACCAAGGGCATATTGTTGTTTCCATATTCAATCAACCTTTCTCTTTCATCTCATCATGTATTCATCACATAGATCACACCGATGGCAAAAAACACGATCGATGCCGCAAACAGAATCCGTATCAATATCTTCATGACCGTTCCCCCTAGATAATGCTCGCGCCAATAACAAACGACAGCGAGACTGAAATAATCATGGATATCAATCCGACAGCTCGGTTATCCGCTTCGATCTCCTTATCAATGGAGAACACGGGTGTCAGGAATTCGAACAAAAAATAGGCGGTAAGCAGAAGAACAAACCCAACAAAAGACCATGTCATGGCTTCATATACCGAAGACTTGGCTTGTATACAGAACCGCAGTACGTTGCAGATCCCAAAGATCTTGCCTCCTGTAGCCATCGCAACCGCCACATTGCCCTTCTTGATCTCCGTCCAGCATTTATACTTGGTCACCAGTTCGAAGCAAGCCAGAAATACAAGCAGCTCCATAATCGCTACCGAGAAAAAACCGAGTACCATCCCCAAAGGATGAGACAGCAATTGGTCAATGCTTTTTATCACGCACCGTTCCCCTCTCCCCATCTGCGACCTTCATGAATAAGGTCGCAGAATATCATTGATTCATGGACCGGCTATTCCAATTCTGCGACGGTCACACCGTTTCCGCCTTCTCCGTAATTGCCCAGCCGGTAACTTTTAATATGTTTATGCTTACGCAGGTAATCCTGAATACCGGAACGTAAAATTCCAGTACCTTTACCGTGAATAATATAAACTTGGCCCAGGTTGGCAAGGAAAGCTTCATCAATGAATCGGTCTGTCTCCATCAGGGCTTCTTCCAGGTTGGTGCCACGCAGATCCAATTCACTTTTCACATTGTCATCACGTGTGCGTTTCATACCGGTTACCGGTTTTTGCTTCGGTTTGGCTGCTGGAGCCGATTGTTGTAGTTCCAGGTCATCCAGGGATACTTTCATTTTCATAATCCCTAATTGTACCATAGCGTCTTTACTGCCCGACATCTCTACAACATGGCCTTTTTGATTCAAACTGTAGACAAGCACTTCATCACCAGGCCCGATGGCACGAGTCTTCGGCGCTGTTGCCGTCTTCTTGACCGTTTTCCTGCGTTTCTCCGGTTCAGCCTCGTCCAGTTGTTTGCGGGCAGCAATGAGTTTGTGCTCCTTCACGGAAGCACCTTCCTCCATAGCCAACAGGCGAAGATCTGCTATAATCTTCTCCGCTTCCGCGCGTGCCTTGTCCACAATGCTGCGTGCATCCTCTTCTGCTTTTTCAATCCGGCGATCACGCTGCTGTTCCAGCTTCTCCAGTTCCGCCTGATGACGACTGCGTAATTTCTCCATGTCCTGGCGCAAGCTCTCCGCCTTCTCACGCTCTTGTTCAGCTGTAAGACGGTTCTCTTCCAGAGAAGCGATCATGTGCTCAATCCGTTGATCCTCTTCCTTCACTTCGCCACGGGCGTAGTCGAGAATGTAACCTGGCAGTCCCAGTCGCTCTGCAATGGCAAATGCATTACTTCGTCCCGGTACACCTACCAGAAGGCGATAGGTTGGACTCAATGTGTTAATGTCAAATTCCATACTGGCATTAATGACACCTTTACGCTCATAAGCGTATGCTTTCAGTTCACTGTAGTGGGTGGTTGCAACCATGCGACATCCCGTCCGGTGCATATGCTCCAGCATGGAGATCGCCAGTGCGGACCCTTCAGCCGGGTCTGTTCCTGCTCCAAGTTCATCGAGCAATACCAGACTCTTCGGCGTCATATTCTTCAGAATGCGAATGATGTTCGTCATATGACTGGAGAACGTACTCAGATTCTGCTCAATACTCTGCTCGTCCCCAATGTCTGCATAGATCGCATCAAATACACATAGCTGACTGCCATCCTCAGCCGGAACAAATAAACCGGACATCGCCATCAGGCTCAGCAATCCAATCGTTTTGAGCGTTACCGTCTTACCACCCGTATTCGGACCTGTCACGATAATGGATGTGTAATCATTGCCCAACTCTATGTCGATTGGAACCACGTTTTCAATCGGTATCAATGGATGACGGCCCTTCTTCAGTTTGAGGAACCCACGGTCATTCATGCGTGGTAATGTTGCTTTCAGTTCACGAGCCAGACGTGCTTTGGAGAAGATAAAATCAAGCGATCCCAGCAAGTCGACATCATACAGCAGCCATTCACCCTGCTCACTGACAAGTGCCGTCAATTTCTGCAAAATAATCTCTATTTCGCGTTCTTCCCGAATCCGGGTTTCGCGTAATTTGTTGTTCATGGCTACAATCGATTCCGGCTCAATGAACAATGTCGCACCCGAACCGGACTGATCGTGCACAATCCCGCCAAAGTACGAACGATATTCAGCTTTTACCGGAATAACAAAACGGTCTCCTCTGATGGTGATGAGCTGATCCTGCAACATCTTGGATACAGTAGAGGATCGAATCATGGAATCCAGCTTTTCGCGAATACGCGCTTCACCGCCTCGCAACTCACGACGAATCTGAGCCAACGTTACGCTTGCACTGTCGGCAACCTCTGCATTGTCGTCAATACAGATTTTGATGGCATCCTCAAGCGTTTTTTGCTCTGACAGTTGGTCACTGATGTAGAACAGAGAGTCGATGGGCTCATCTTCATGCAAAGTACCAATCTGACGTTTCAATCGCCGCGCCGCAAAGGTCGTGTTGGATATTCCCAAAAGTTCGTGAGGGTTAAGTGTGCCTCCAATTTCAGCTCGTTTGATGGAAGCTGTAATATCTACAATTCCCCCAAACGACGGGGAGCCTTTCAAGCGATCGAATGTAAAGGCTTCATCGGTTTGCTGCAGCAACCGCTTCACTTCTTCAAGTTCACTGCTTGGTTCAAGTTGCTCCGCTTTCTTTTTTCCCATGCTCGTCTGGGCAAAGCTAAGCAATGTATTTAAAATTTTGCGATATTCCAATGTGTGTAAAATTTTCGTGTCCAAGTGTACAACTCCTTCCAAACTATATCTGTATTATAACGAAAGAAACTTTCTTACGCTATTTAACGAATCCTTCCACACATAACTTAAACCATAGCACCACAAACTACAGGTGTCAGGATTGTGCAACCTCTCCATCCCCTTGGAGTTGCCCTGCTCAGTTCAATCCGAATAAAAGGAGGTAAACACCATGAATTTCCTGGGACATGTCGTGCGATTTATCATCGCCGCAATAGT
Source organism: Paenibacillus sp. CB74 (assembly GCF_055687625.1). Taxonomy (NCBI): domain Bacteria; kingdom Bacillati; phylum Bacillota; class Bacilli; order Caryophanales; family Paenibacillaceae; genus Paenibacillus; species Paenibacillus sp. CB74. Next base: position 3,346,347 of record NZ_CM146009.1, read on the forward strand.
ATTAATGGTGGTTAGCTGGATCGTTCCCGGATTCGCCGTTGGTGGCTTCTGGAGCGCCCTGCTGCTTGCTCTCGTCATTGCCCTGCTCGGCTGGATTGTTGAAGGTATCTTCGGCAAAAGGGTCAACCCGTTTGGTCGCGGTATTGTCGGATTTATCGTTAGCGCACTGGTGATTTGGCTTGGTCAATATGTTGTAGATCATGTTGAAGTCAGCCTGCTCGGTGCCATTCTCGCTGCGCTGGTTATCGGGATTATCGATCTATTCATCCCGGTTTCCACCCCTTTTGATGCAGGACGAAGCTCCAAAAGTTAATCTACATTTCACCTTAACGTTCCAATGAATATTCGCTTAAACCTCTGAAGGCTCCGTGCCGGAAGAGGTTTATTTCATTTGGGCAGTACCCCTCTATGACATAGACGTACAATTTTCAAAAAACCGACATACGCAGCGTGTACAGGCATCCATATATTGCGGTATGATGACTGGAGCAATCATTCAAATTTTATCCATATCAAGCTTAAGGAGGCACATGATGAAGAAAGGCATAACATGGCTTGCTGCCTGTATGTTAATTCTGGTCCTCGCCGCATGCGGAGGGACGAAGCAGTCCGCAGAATCTGGAAGTAATGGATCCGATGCTGAAGTTACAGCCAGTGAAGAACTGGTCATCAAGGCAAGCAACTACGAATTCGATCAACCTGAGTACCGACTCAAAAAAGGCGTTCCGGTTAACATTGTTTATGAAAATGTAAATGGAAATCACGGTATACTTGTGCCTGAGCTGAATCTTCAACTGGATACCAGAAATAGCTCCAAAGTCATAACCCCAGACAAGGTTGGTGAGTTTGAAATGTCCTGTTCTGTCTTCTGTGGTTCAGGACACAGCAGCATGATCTCCAAAATTATTGTTGAAGAATAGGTTTCAAGACAAGGAGCCCCCGCAGCGACGGGAGCTCCTTCTTTAGTATAACAAATTGTACCAGAGTACGTTGCCCACGAGCCAGTTCTGCTACATTCATTCCGCTAGGTCTGGTCCTGTTCAATCAATTCAATCCATTCGTTATATTCCGTCTGCAATTTCTTATATTCATCATGCAACTGACGATATTCCGTGTTCAGTTGCTCTGCCTTCTCCTGCTCCATCTCGCGTTCCACCTGTAACAAACGTAATTGGTTGGCTGCTAGTTCGTAACGCTCTCCCATCTCAAGCAATTCGGTTTCCATCATCTCTTTCTCTTGCGTTGCTTCTGCACGTAACTTATCCAGCTGTTGTCGTTCTTGCTCCAGTCCCTCCAGCAACTCGCTACTTGCAGCACTCTCACTCTTCCAAACCGTCAGTTCATTCTCAAGCGCGGACCAACGCTCCTGCCAGGATTGCTCCTGAGCCGCCCATTCATCCGCACGGCGTTTCCATACTTGGTCGTTCTGCTCTGCTTGTTCAACGCTTGAGCGAAGTTCTTCTTCACGTCTCGTCAACTGCTCTAGGCGGGATGCCAATTCGGCCTGTTTGACCGACAGTTCTTCGTATTTGATCTGCCACTCCAGCGCTTCTTCCTCGGTCTGGGCCAGTCGGTTCTCTTGCTCGGAGTAGCGCTCGGAAAGTTTTGCTGAAGACTGTCTTGCTTCTTCAAGTGCTCTCACAATCTCTTGCTTCTCTGAACTCAATTCATCAATCTTGGAACTGTAACTCTCTTCCCGTTGTAATGCATCACTGTAATCGTTACGGATTTGTTTATAATTATCCTGAAGTCGGTCCAGATCTTCCCGAACAGCATTTAACTCAACTTCAAGCTCTTTGCGTTTTTCTTCCAAGAGCTCAGCATCCTTCTGGTAATGGACAGCCTCTTCATGGTTAAAACGAGACTCTTCCTTCACTACGGACAATTCATCATGAAGGGATTGCACACCAGACTCCAATGTCTCATTTTGTTCAGCAACTTCGAGAATCTGGTTCTCCAGGTCCCCGATCTCAGCCAATCGCTGTTCAGCAAGGTCTTTCCAGGATTGCTCACGTTCCGTAAGTGTGCCGATCTCATTCTGCAATGTACGCACCGCGGCATGAGCCTGTTCAAGCACCTTATGCAACCTGCGCTGCTCCTCTTCCGACTTCACTTCAGCCTCACGAAGGTTTTGGACTTCCTGTTCAAGCTGTGCGTGCTGCTCCTGAAGTTTGCGCAGCTGCGCTGTAAGAGAGGTTTCTCTCTCTACAGTTTCATTATACTTCTGTTTCCATTGTTGCTGTGCATCACGGGATTGCTGGGCAGCCTGCTCCGTTTCACGCAGAAGTTCCTGCAACTGAGACCGGTCCTCTTTCAACTGCTCCAGTTGTTGTTCCAGTTCCGTAATTCGGCGACTTTGAACTTCCTGCTCCTGTATACGGACTCCATGCTCATGACGCAACGTTTCCAATTGACCACGCTCGTGCTGGAGCTGCTGTTCTTGCGCTGCAACTGTGTCCTGCGCACTGATGAGCTGGGTCATTACTTCTTCCAATTGCTCCTCGACATCTAACAGTCGAGTCTCCGCCTGTTTACGTTGTTCCTCAAGCTGCTGCTTGAGCTTGCTCCTTTCATCTTGCAACAAGGCCTCTGCCACTGCAGCGGCTTCGGTTGCCTGAGATGCTGCTGCTTCCTTGGCTTGTTGCAATTGTTCCTCAAGGGCTGCTTCTTTCTCCATCCATTCGAGTTCCGACTGTTCGGATAAGGCTTTGAACTCTGCATTTAATTGGTTTATCTGGTTCAGGCGCTTCTGCTCCGCTTGTTCCTGCAAGGCAGCCCGCTCCTGATTCGCTTGATCCGTCAGAGCCTGAGTCTGTTCCAGCGCTTTTTCTTCAACCTGCTGGAGACGAAGCTCCATCTGTTGCTGAAGTTCGTTATATTGCAGTGCCGCTTCTTCCTGAGCTTTTTTCAGGTTATTCTCTGCTTGCTCCAACTCTAACAAAATGGCGGACTCGGCTTCTTCCTTGGCTGTCTGAACCTGTTGTGCAGCTTCGGCTTCTATTTGTTGACGTTCTGCAATGGCACGACTCTCGGCTGCTTTTAATTGAGCGGCAGCCTTATCCTGCAATTCCTTATATTGAGCCGCAGCTTTGGCCTGCGCCTGCTGCAATTCGGCGGCAGAACGATTCTGAGCTTCTTTTAGCTGAGAAGCGGCCTGTGCCTGTGCAGTTTTGAGCTGATTAGCCGCTTTTTCTTCCATCTCCTTCAGCTGTCTCGTTGCCTTCGCTTCTGCTTCCTTGAGTTGTGTTGCCGCCTTGGCCTCTGCTTCCTTGAGTTGTGCCGTTGCCTGGGCCTGCAATTTCTGCACTCGTTCCGTTGCCTGGGCACGTTCCTGCTCAAGCAGTGTGTTTAACTTGTCCATTTCTGCTTGCTTGTCCGTCTCAGCTTTTTGCAGCGCCTGCTCTGCTTCAAGCTTCAGCTTCTGCAATTCAGCTAGAGACTGGTCACGCCGTTCCAATTCTTGTTGATGTTCATTTTGTATGGCGTTCAATCGATTTAATTCGTTTCTCAGTTCTGTACGTTCTCCAGTAAGCATCTTCAGCTCATTCCGGATTTCCTGTGTCTGAAGAGACTGTTCAGCCATATGTACAGCCGCCAGCACCGCAATACGCGGAGTATCCAGACGGGAATTTTGCTTGGAGATCGCGCTCATACGCTCATCTACCAGGTTAGCTACTTGTTTCATATAGTCGGCACTGCTGCCAACCAGTTTATAGGAAGTCCCGTAGATCTCTACGGTGACGCGTGTACGATCAGGTGTAGTCACAGTTGTGCCCTCCTTCAAGTCTGTATGTTGATTCTAAGCTGTAATCACAAAAAAGTCACATCGATCCTCTAATGCTAAGGATTCGATGTGACTTCAAACAATTCCTGCTAATCTTTGTTCAAAAAATGTTCTTCTGTCCTATTTACGCAATTCCGCTCCGAATTGCTCTTCCAGACGAGCCACTACACGGGCATGAACTTCAGTAACTTCCTCATCGGTCAGTGTACGTTCACGATTCCGGTATACCAGTGCCATCGCCACGCTCTTCTTGTTTTCACCCAGCTTACTTCCAGTGAACACATCGAATACTTGTACAGTTTGTAACAACTCACCCGCCGATTCACGAATGGCGCGCAGCATATCTCCCGCTTCAACATCCTCATTCACAACAACCGCGATATCACGTTCCATGGCTGGGAAACGCGGAAGTTCACGATAACGAATGTCAGCGTCTGCTTCATTGTAGATCGATTCAAGTGCAATCTCTGCGATGTACACATCATTCAGATCATACTGCTGTTGCAGTTCCGGATGCAACTGACCCAATGTACCGATCAATGTGCCTTCTCCGCCATCCTTGCCTTCCAGATAAACTGATGCAGAACGTCCGGGATGGAAGCCTTCGGGGCTGTTCGCTACCAAGCGAATGCGTTGTTCCAGGCCTACATAAGCGAACAGTTGCTCAAGTGCACCTTTCAGGTCGAAGAAATCTACTTTCTCCGCTCCAACATTCCACTGCTGGTTTGCACGATTCCCGGTGAGCAGCAAGCCCAGTACTGGGATCTCATGGGGTTGCTTGGTCAGCTGATCTTCTTCGGTGAAGAACACGCTGCCCACTTCGAATACAGCCAGTGAATCCTGTTTACGGTTCATGTTATACACCGCTGCATCTAGCATTTGCGGCAAAATACTCGTACGAAGCACACTGCGGTCTTCACTCATCGGCATCGCGAGTTTCACGGCTTTACTGCCTTGTGTCAACGCCGGGAATAATGTCGCTTTATCCGGGTGCACAAAGGAATAACTGATCATTTCCTGCCAGCCACTGCCTGAGAGCACTCCACGAATAGTGCGGCGCATCGCTTGAGAGCGTGTATATGCCCCCGGAGTTGTCGGTCCTTCAATCCATGTGGTTGGAATGTTGTCGTATCCGTACAAGCGCGCAATCTCTTCGAACAAGTCTACATCAAGTGTAATATCCCCTCTGCGTGTTGGCACTTCCACATCCAGCAGTCCTTGCTCAGCATCACCACATGCAAAGTGCAAGCGAGCGAAGATCGTTTTCACCTCAAGCAAAGACAGATCTGTTCCCAGATAACGATTCAGCCTGTTCAGCGACAATTGAATGACACGTTTCTCCGCCGCTTCTGCCCCAGCTTCCACAATTCCCTGATGCACTTCACCCTCAGCATAACGCTGAATCAGTTCAGCCGCACGATCCAAAGCCGTAATCACCGCACCCGGGTCTACTTCCTTCTCAAAACGCATGCTTGCTTCGGAACGCAGCCCCAGTTGGCGCGACGTTTTCCGAACGGTTCCGCCGTCGAATTTGGCGGACTCCAAGAGCAGATTCACCGTACCTTCCGATACCTCGGAATTCTCGCCACCCATAACCCCAGCGATGGCTACAGGTTTCACGCCATCCGTAATGAGCAACATGTGCGGCTCCAGCTTGCGCTCCTGTCCATCAAGCGTAACGATCGTTTCGCCTTCGTTGGCCATACGCACTTCAATATGGCCTTTTTCCAGCTTATCCGCATCGAATGCATGTAACGGTTGACCATATTCCAGCATGACATAGTTCGTGATATCAACGATATTGTTGATTGGACGAACACCTGCAGCCATCAGACGGTTTTGCATCCAGAGCGGGGAAGCACCCAGCTTAATGCCGGTTACATAACGAGCCGCATAGTGACTGCATTGCTCCTGTGCCTTAATCTCTACAGAGATATGATTCGCAGCTGCATCACCCACTTCAACCAGTTGGTCTTTGGGATTTGGCAGCTTCACTTCACGACCCAGAATGGCACCTACTTCATAAGCTGCACCACGCATGCTGAGACAGTCGGAGCGGTTCGGTGTCAGGTCCAGTTCAAGTACATGATCGTCGAGACCAAGAACCTGGCTGATTGGCGTGCCAACCTCTGTTGTTTCCGGTAGAACAAGAATACCTTCCTGTTGATCTTTGGGCAGCAATTTATCGTTCATGCCGAGCTCTTTCGCAGAACAGATCATGCCAAGGGATACCACACCGCGCAGTTTGGCTTTTTTGATATCCAATCCACCTGGGAGCTTCGCTCCAACCAAAGCTACGACTACCTTTTGACCTGCATCCACATTTTTCGCACCACACACGATCTGCAGATCTTCTTCCTGACCTGCATCGATAACACACACATTCAGTTTGTCTGCATCCGGGTGTTTCTCCTTGCTCTTCACATAACCTACAACAACTTTATTCACGCCCTTGTTGCGGTTCTCCACTACATCAATCTCGACACCCGCACGGGTAATTTTCTCTGCCAATTCCTGTGGCGTCACACCTTCAAGGGAAATATAATCAGACAGCCAATCTGTCGATACTCTCATGGACGTTCACTTCCTTCATCTATAAATTGGTATTCCCGGTTCATAACGCTTGCTCTATATTTGTTGATCCATTGTATTGTTAAGTTACAGCCTTCCGAATTGCTTCAAGAAGGTCAGATCACTATTGTAGAAGTGACGGATATCATCGACACCATACTTCAGCATGGCGATACGTTCCACGCCCATTCCGAATGCAAAACCGCTGTATTTCTCCGGATCATAACCACCCATTTCCAGTACTTTTGGGTGAACCATACCGCCGCCCAAAATTTCGAGCCAGCCGGTTTGCTTACATACCCGACAGCCGCTGCCGCCACATTGTACACAGGTTACATCCACTTCCGCACTTGGCTCCGTGAACGGGAAGAAGCTTGGACGCAGACGAATCTCCGTGTGGGAACCGAACATTTCGCGCACGAATTGCAGCAGGGTTCCTTTCAGATCGCTCATACGAATGTTTTCGCTGATAACCAAACCTTCAACCTGGTTGAATTGGAAAGAGTGCGTCGCATCATCGTCATCACGGCGGTACACTTTACCTGGGCAGATGACTTTGACAGGCACTTCACCCTTCATGCTCTGCATGGTACGCACTTGAACCGGAGATGTATGGGTGCGCATCAACAAGTCTTCAGTAACATAGAAGGAATCCTGCATATCGCGCGCCGGGTGATTCTTCGGCAAGTTCAATGCTTCAAAGTTGTAATAATCCATCTCGACTTCAGGACCTTCCGCTACGCGGTATCCCATGCCGATGAAAATATCTTCGATCTCCTGTACCACTTTCGTCAGTGGGTGCAGTCCGCCTTGACGTCCACGACGTCCTGGCAGCGTCACATCAATTTTCTCGGATTGCAGACGCTTCGCCGTCTCTTCTTTCTGGAACTGATCCTGCTTGCTGTCGATGACTTCCTCAATGGCAGCCCGAACATCGTTGGCTACTTGACCAATAACCGGACGTTCCTCCGCACTAAGCGCACCCATACCACGCAAAATTTCAGTTAATGCACCCTTTTTCCCCAAATACTTCACACGCAGATCACTGAGCGTCTGTGGATCATTCACACCAGACAACTGCTCCAGCGCTTCGATTTTCAATGCCTCTAAACGTTCTTTCATGTGTAATTGCCCCCTTTTTGTGGTGTTTTTGCAACAAAAAAAGGCCTTCTCTCCCCTGAAGGGACGAAAAGACCGTGGTACCACCCTTGTTAGACATCCATTGCTGCACGGGCCTTCTGGCCTGCAACTGGTTCTGTCTCACTTTGTACGGAATAACGACCGTTAACCGTTTGCCCCTACTGTTGCCTCTGTGTCTGCACACAAACAGGTTCAGGGAACCGCTTCGGAGTGAATTTCGGCAGCCTTGTTCTACAGAAACGCTCTCAATCTACGGCGCTTCCTCCCTGTCCAGAGGCACTGCTTACTTGTCTCCATCATCACGTTTACTTGTTAGTTTCAAACCTCTAGAGGTTGTCAAAAAGTCCGCTTTTGATTACGAATGATGCCTCGCGGCATCATCAGCATCGAATATGGCATTCAGCCGAAATGTCCGTTGCTCACGTAGTTTTCCTACGCTCCGCTACTCCATTTCTATCTTCATCCCATCTTCTCGGTACAGAAAACCACTCTTTTTGAACACATACCCTATATCGATGTAATCATCGATGATCGTTCATAATTATATGCAAAACAGATCGAAATAGCAAGCTGTCCATGTTCTAATTTATGCTTGCACCCTTATCTTTCAATTGTTTCAGGCGCTGCTGGATTTTGCGAATCTCAGCTGCCTCGACTGCTCGCTCATTCGAATGCTCGGGCTGTGTCAGACTGTCTTTTCCAGCAGTGCTCACAGGAGACAGCAACTCCGACAGGCGCATCTCCAATCGCAACCGCTCGTCATCGGATTCCCGTGTCTCTAGCGCACGCTCCCGAAGTTTGCTGGACTGCTCCCAATCCGACACGCCTCCTTCAAACAGGGTTGCTGTGCCCCCAGCTTCCAGATCGCACAATCGATTCGCAAGTGTCTTCGTCAGCATCCGGTCATGAGATACAAGTACCAAAGCACCTGAAGCCTGTTTTAATACATTCTCCATGACTTCCTGGGTATCGATGTCCAGATAGTTCGTCGGTTCATCCAACACCAGCAGATTCGCTCCACCAAAATACAGTCTCAGAAATGCCACTCTGCACTTTTCCCCCATGCTCAAATTCCCAATACGCTTGAACACGTCACCCCTTGAAAACAGGAAACATCCCAGAATGGTACGTGCCGCACTTTGTGTCATGGATGGGAGGGTAAGCAAACTATCCAGCAATGTTAAACTCTCGGGAAGCCCTTCCAGCTCCTGTGAAAAGTAACCGATTTTCAGCTGTGGATGCCGTGTTACCTTGCCCTGCGAAGGTTCCAGCTCACCAATCATCAACTTTAACAGTGTCGTCTTGCCCGTTCCATTAGGACCTCGTACGGCAAGCCGATCTCCGCGTTCAACGGTGATTCGAAGGTTACGAAGCACTGGCTCGTTACCCGTATATGAAAAACTCACCTCATCCAGGGCAACAAGCTGTCGTGCAGCCAGTGGATTCATCTGCAATTCCATGTTCAACTTTGCAGCTTCACGAGGTTTATCGACCCGTTCCCGCTCCAAACGTTCCAGCTGTTTTTGTTTTGCATGGTAACGTGAAATATTTTTGTTGGCTTTGGCCTTGTAGAAGCTCTGGGTGATCTTCACCTCCACATCGGTCGCTGAATTATGCGCTTTATGGAACCATTCCTGGTAGTTTCGAATCGTTTCTTCCAAAGCCTTACGCTCCAGCTCCTGCCTGCGGTAGATCGTTTCCTGTTCCCGTAATTCACGCTCTTTGTGGAGCTTGTATTCGGAGTATCCGCCTTTGTATTTGGTCAGGGCATCTGCACTGAATTCAATCACTCCTGATGCTACCTCATCAATAAAGGTTCGATCGTGAGATACAAATAACAGCGTACCTTCGTATGAGGATAACCACTCTTCAAGCCAGCGCATGCTTCCCTCATCCAGATGATTCGTCGGTTCATCCAGGATCAGGAATTTGGGCTTGCTGACAAGAAGTCCTGCCAGGCGAGCCTTTGTTTTTTGTCCACCGCTCAAAGAATGATAGGGTCTGTTCCAATGCTCTGCGGATAGTCCAAGACGTGTCAGTACCTTCTCTACCTCAGTCTCCCACATGTAACCGTTAAGCTGTTCATATTGCTCCATCACTTGCGTATAGGCTGCAAGCAGCTCATCATCCGCTTCAGTGCTAATGCTCAAACGTTGCTCCAGTTCTTCCAAACTCCGTTTCACTTCATAGATCTGACCGCTCTCACGCTGGACCGCATCCAATACATTCATGCCCGTCTCAATCTCCGAGCGCTGGCGCATGAATCCCCATTCCTGCTGCGGAATATGCCGTTCAATCCGTCCACCACCGTGCTCTTCTCCCAAAATGATTCGTAACAACGTCGTCTTGCCGCATCCGTTACGACCCAGAATGGCAAGTCGCTCGCCCTCATTAATCTCCAAATTCAATCCTGTAAACAATTCAATGCCGTTCCATTCTTTTGATACTTCATGTAAGCGTACCAATGTCATCATGAGGCCTCATCCTTCCTGCATCCTTTTTGCTGAACAAAAAAAACCGCTGGCATCAGCCGGCGGTTTGGCAATTCAGGGTTGGATCAAGCATTCAAAGACAGATCTAAGGTAAGCTACGGCATGAACAAAGAAACCCCAAACACAGGGTACACGTAAACCTCCAAGGTCTACTTGTTCCATACCTGATCCCATAGCTGAATTTGGACACACGAATCCCCTCATTGCTCAGCCGCTCTGGCTGACTGCGTCATAAAACTTTCTGCAGTTAACTGGGGTCAATTCATGTGTTTTACTTCATGGGACGTATGGTTACCTCTCATTCATGTGTAGTATCAATTTCTCCGTTATTGTACCAGATCATTGTAAAAAAGCAAAGGTTATAAATTATTCTGAAAGAATACATACTACTCACCAATCTGATGACATGCAGTCTTCTGATGATTGCTTTTATTCAAAAGTTTCTTTTATGACAGAAAAAAAGCCCTTGCATCGCAAGGACTTCGGTTTTGCTTCGTTAAGCGGGTGATGGGAATCGAACCCACGCTATTAGCTTGGAAGGCTAAAGTTCTACCATTGAACTACACCCGCATGAATGAAGATTTAATTGTTAAGTTCCTTAAGAAGTTAACAGTGATTTTACAAATAATAATATACCATGATCCTTTATAGCATGCAAGTCATGTTTTCCATTTTTTTCATTACGTATCAACATAAAAAAAGCAGGAGCACTCTTGCGCCCCCGCTGTTCCCTATCCTGTGGGCTTATCCACATCTCTCAAAAACTGCTTTTCAAATTCAGCAGCTTTAATCGGTTTGCTAAAGAAATAACCCTGAGCCTCATGACAGTGCTGATTGCGGAGAAAGATCATCTGGTCTTCGTTCTCCACGCCCTCGGCAGTCACTTTCAATTGTAAATGATGCGCCATTGAAGTGATGGTAGATACAATCGCAGCGTTGTTGCTGTCCTCCATGACTTCATTAACGAATGAACGGTCAATCTTGAGCCGATCAATCGGCAGATCCTTCAGATAGTGCAACGAGCTGTATCCCGTTCCAAAATCATCAATACTGATGTGCACACCAATTTCTTTGATTTTGCGCAACTGTTCGAAAGATCGGTCTTTATCAAATGTCATGCTCTCTGTAATCTCCAGTTCAAGCCATACGGGCTCTAGTCCTGTCTCCTTGAGAATGCCATTGATATTGTCCAACAAATGGGAATGCCTGAATTGTCTCATCGACAGATTCACCGAAACACACAGCTTACGATAACCAGCTTCCTGCCACTGTTTGTTCTGTGCACACGCTTCACGAAGCACCCATTCGCCAAGAGGCACAATGAGCCCACTTTCTTCTGCCAGAGGAATAAATTCCGCCGGAGATACCGAGCCTCGCTGCGGATGCTGCCAACGAACCAATGCTTCCATACCCACGATCAGACCACTTTGCAGATTAACCTGCGGCTGATAGACCAGGTAGAACTGACCTCGATCCAACGCCTTGCGCAGATCATTCTCAAGCTGCAAACGCTCCTGTGCCTTCATCTGCATCGCATGGGCAAAACGATTCAGTTCCATTCCTTGTTCCTTGGCACTGTGCAGAGCCGTATCCGCATTCTGAATGATCTCCTGTGGCGACTCACCATCATGCGGGAAAATGGCCATACCGATTCCAAGGGTAAGGTGATACTCATTGCCATCAACCAAAACGGGCTTTTCAAAAAGTTGAAGAATGGATCTTGTCCGTCGCAACGCCGTATTGGTTGAACTGAAATCTGTCATTGTCAACGCAAACTCATCTCTTCCCAGCCCAAAGACTTCTTCTCCTGGAAGTGACGAATGTTTCAGTCGTTGACCTACCTGACGCAAAACACGGTTAGCTGCTTGCTGTCCGAGCGAATCATTAATGGTCTTGAACCGGTTAATATTCAGGACCAGTACACCAACAAGCTGTTCCTCGACCACGGCATCATCCATCATTATTTTCAATCGTTGTGAAAGCCGACGACGATTCGGAAGTCCTGTTACATCGTCATGATGAGCAATATAGTTCATCTTGGCCTCCGCGACCTGCTGTTGCAGGAAAGGTGTGTCCACTACGGACGTATACAGTCCTTTTTGAATGAAAAAATATGCCATACAATTACTCAGCAACCCCAGCAGCAGATTGAGATCATTCACCCCCGTTGCTGAAACAAAATAACATTCTCCAAAAAAGAAACATAAGATGCCACATAGAATGGTTGGTACATCACCATCTTTGGATTTTTTCCATTGTACAAACAAAAGAACTGCAATAATGGCATAGAGCAACCCGACCATAAAATGAACCCGGGTGAAGATTCCACCAAGCACATCCCCATCAAGCATATTTGGCAACATGCTCCACTCCTGAATCGCCAATATGTACAAAATAACAAAGGCACCCAATGTTCCACTGAAGAGCAAGAACCTTCGTGGTAATGCAATTTCTTTCTCATTTAGGGTATATACGAGCAGCAAACCTACTGAACACACCAAAGATCCCATGGTTGACATCATTAAGGAGAACTCTGATTCCATCATGGCTCCATTTGGAATCTCTTCTGCAAATGAAACGATATGAACCAGTTCAAACAGACCAATCAATAAAAAGAGTGTTGTCAATAATGTTCTCCGAAGAGTTAGCTTCTGTGTCCGAAACAACCAGCTTTGATTGTAGATACCGATACAGGCCGCTGCCGCAGCGAATCCACCCAAGAGTGTCAAAACCGGGTAACCCGATAGGGTCAGATCAGAGCTTGAAGAGGAACGGAACCATTGACTTGCGAGGAAACACAATAAGCCGCAAACAGCGACCCAAATTATTTTTCTCTGATCTTGCAGATTAACCTTCATGCCGTGTTTTCCTTCCCGGGGTCACCTATCCTGAATTACATTAACCAAACTCAACAGCTTACTACATGATTCGACAAAAAAACATATTAACCAACGTTCAATTCACATGCATACACATGCTATCTGGTACATAATAACATTTAAATCTGCATACGTGAACTAAAAAATAGTCACTCCTAGGAATATTTATTCATAAATATAGAGAAAAACAAGGCATTAAGAACTAAAAAAACATGGATCTCCAGTTAGAGTCCATGTTTTCCTAATTTGCAACTGTATATCAGACTATATTACTTATCAAAATTCACTTCTGGCGTTGTTAATTTATCATAGAAATCAACGACCTTATCCTTGTCTTCTGATGAGCGAATCGCCATCGCTGAACGTGGGTGCTCGTCCAACGCCCCTGTAATCATGTAAGGCAGAATGTAACCCCATTCTTCTTTTTCTCTCAGTGGAACCATCAACTGTTCCAATACACCAAGTACTGGACGCAGATTGTATTTAGTTCCTTTCAGATGAGCTACCAACAATTCGGTTGGACAGTTTCCTGCCGCACGTCCCATACCATACACAGAAGCATCAAGCAGCTCAACGCCAAGTTCCGCCGCAACCAATGTGTTAGAAAACGCAAGCTGCATATTATTATGTGTGTGAACACCAAGACGTTTGTTAGGCAAATGAGTCTTGAACTTCTCTACCAGATATTTCACATCATTATGATCCAGACTACCGTAAGAATCGACAATGTAGACAACATCCACAGTACTTTCTTTGATCAATTCAAATGCTTCGAGCAGCTCATTCTCCATAACATTAGAGAGTGCCATAATATTAAGTGTAGTTTCATATCCACGATCATGGAATGTTTGAACCAGCGCAAGCGCCTTATCTACATCTTTGCTGTAGCAGGCAACCCGGATCAGATCCAGCATGCTCTCGCTGCGAGGCAAGATATCATTCTCGTCCACACGTCCAACGTCAACCAGTGCAGACAGTTTGGTATTGCCTTTTTGAGGAATCACTTTACGCAAGAAATCATCATTCAAGAAACGCCATGGTCCTGCTTCCTCAGCACCTTTCAGTAACTTCGGAGAGTTTTTGTATCCAATTTCCATATAATCAACGCCAGCTTCATTCAACCCAGCATACAGCTGTTGAACAAAGTCCACGCTAAAGTCCCAATTATTTACCAATCCGCCATCACGGATCGTACAATCTACAATTTTGCAATGATTTGTCTTCATTAATGTCTGCTCCTTTTCTGACCAACTTGTGTATTCCTCTCATGATACTTGAACGTGACAAGAAAAGTAAAGGGATTCCGGACTTATTTACTTCGATAAGATTTCCAGATTCGATCAATCTCAACCATATCTGATGCATCTGGAACCTTTCCTCCATACCGCACGCTGTTATACGCATCTGGCAGTCTCGCAGACAGATCATCTTCTTCTAGCTTCACACCATTTTGAATAATGGTCTGTGCAGCCTCGAGCGGAGTATGCGTCCCCTGTATTCCCACTCCTCGATGAGTAGCTCTATCGATCCAAGTCCGATAGTAATACCGAACACGTTCAGTCTCCTGAGCAGGTACCACTTCTTTTCTCCGAAACCAATTCTTCCGAACTTTTGCTGGCGCATCAAGCGTCTCACTCACATCGATATACTCCGTTCGTGGTTCTGCCTTCTTTTCACCAGGTTGTAACATTCCCTTGAATCGTTCCATGAGTCTGTTTATCGTTTTTCGTCCCAACCTCAGAAGCAGCCACAGGATTGCTCCTGCTACAGCACACATCACTACCCACCCCAGAATGTTCCAGAAGACTGAGGGCTCGGATGGGGGCTCTCTCCAGTCATTCGGGAGATTTAGCTGCTGATCGGGAGTGTCCATTGGCAATCGTGGCTCCTCGCCGGATATCGGGCCAAACCATCCCCTGATCCATGCGAGCAAGCGGTCACGTAGCGGTCCCAGCCATGCTGCGAGACTTGGGAAAGCACCGATCGCGACGATGACAATAAACATCCACATGAACCGCTGATGATTCGCACGTGCAAAATCTCGTAAAACCAATCTTCTCTTGCCATCATTGAGCATTGCCTGGTCCAGTTGCAGCATATATCGTCCAACCAGCCAAAAGGCAAAGCTGATCACTCCCGCAATATAGATCCATAGGGTATAGGTTCGTATCGGCTGCATGAATTCCAATGAATTCGAAGCAATCATAAGTACAATCGCACTGATTACACCCATAATCTGCAAACGCCATAACAATACAGAATGAAAGACTGGCTGGAAGGTCAGACCTGCATAAGCCGAGATGACTCCACACAGTATCAATGTGATGATATCCGGCATCGGGAGAATGAGGCTCATTCCTACAACGAGTCCGAAGAAAAATCCTACGAAGAGTGCCGTTACTCCACGAATAAATGTACTTTTCTCGCTAAAACCCGGAATTTTATACTGAATGAATTGTCCCAACCAACCCACGAGAACAACCAGGATGAATAATATATACGGCAAATGTTCCATGGCATAGAATGAAGCGAGTGTAAATATCGGAAATAGGTATATACCAGCCATCAAGACGGCAAACATCGCTATGAGTCCCTTGGTCGTCGCTGCCTGTCTGCTGCTCATGCACTCACCGCCTTCGTATTCCCCTTTACGTCTTCTACCGGGAGAATCGTCACACGATGTCCTTGTTCATGCAGACGTGCAATCTCATGCTCCATAGCGGCTGATACATAGGATGTAATCAGCAGATAGCTGCGGATTTGTTGTGCTTCTTCATTCAACCGTACTTCATCATTCAGGAATTGCTCCATGGGTACCATGCATTTCAGCTCTGTCTCCGCCATAGCTTCCAATAATCTTTCCAGATGAGGTGTGCCATAATCTGGCTCAATCCGAAGTGTATCGCGGCCGCCACCCACATGATAACCATTATGGGCGAAGCCTGCCGGTAGCCCTCTACCGATAGCATCCACTGCAGCCGTGGCAGCGTAACGGAGTGCCCGTTCAATCTTTTCGGGTCGAGTGACAACACTCCACATATCTGCAGATTCCTGAATATTGACTACAATCCAGGATTGCGGATCAGCTGTCCATCCCTGCTTGTAGACTTGTAATTCACCTGTACGTGCACTCGCTTTCCAGTGAATGCGATTCATGGGGTCGCCTGCGCCATAAGGCCGAACACCCAGAATCAAGAAAGGATCTTCAACGATCCATCGTGATACTTCCACTTCTCCCTGCCATACCTGATAAATTGCAGGAAGATCCTCTGCATTCACTAATGAAGGATACACGACCATAGACATTTGCAAAGGAATCGGTTTGGTGGAACGCCACACGCCAAAGAGATCCCCACCTGTCATCGTTGCTGTATTTAATGGATAAATCCCACGCTGAGTACATGTAAAAGGATGCTTGCGCGTAATACGAGTAAACGGTTTCAACGTAAAAATACTCTTGTGGTTCTGATAGATTTCGCCTTGGCTAATATCCATACCTGAGCCGGAACGAAATACAAACGACACGGGCATCATCGATTCAAGTCTGAGCCACGGTACGGAGACTCGCTTCTCATTCGATATCGTCTCCACCATCTCAAGTTCATCTCCAGCGTAACAACGCAGCTTGCTGAATTGTCTACTGTACTTGAGCTTTCGCAGTGCAGGTCGTCCGAACCACACACCATGTATAACAACGACAATGCCTCCAACAAGGACAAGCCATAATAATGCCATAAGATTAACGCCCGCTTGTAGCGAGATTCTCCGTAGGCACTTCTGTCTGATTCAGAAGTTCCTGGATGATACGCTCCGCCAAGCCTTCTTGTTGTCTGATCCGGTTACGAAATACAAGCCGGTGGGCCAGCACAGGTACCGCCAGAACCTTAATATCATCAGGCAAAACAAAGTCTCTGCCATGCAGTGCAGCCCATGCCTGACTTGCCTTAAGTAATGCCTGAGCCCCGCGTGGACTTACGCCAAGTGAGAGCTCGGGATGTTGCCTTGTCGCTTCCGTTAACTGAATGATATATCGTAGCAAATCTTCGTTGATTTGCACGGTTTTATACGTATCCTGCGCCTTCAAAAGTTCTTCACGACTGATCACTGCCGTGAGATCATCAACAGAGCGTCTGGCTACCGTACGTCTCAAGATTTCTACACTCTCTTCACTGCTTGGATAACCCATGCGAATTTTCATCATAAAACGATCCATCTGAGCCTCAGGTAGCGGAAAAGTTCCCTGATTATCTACGGGGTTCTGGGTGGCGATAACGATAAATGGCCGTTCCAGCTGTCTCGTTGAGCCGTCGATACTGATCTGGCGCTCTTCCATGCACTCCAGCAAGCTTGATTGCGTACGTGGTGTAGCCCGGTTAATTTCATCGGCTAGTACAAGATTGGCAAACAAGGGCCCCGGTCTGAATTCAAAATCACCTTCTTTTTGATTAAAAAAGTGAATTCCTGTTAAGTCAGAGGGCAGCAAGTCTGGTGTAAACTGTATCCGTTGGAAGGTGCAGTCCAATGAAGAGGCCACCGATTTGGCGAGCATCGTTTTCCCGGTACCCGGTACATCCTCCAGCAGTACATGTCCTGACGCTATAATCGCGGTCATCACCAGCTCTATGGTATGCTCTTTTCCCACAATTACTTTTCCCACGTGATCCATCAATTGTTGATTCATTCGTTCCATTCCTTGGATTTCCATCTGCATCTCATCCTTCCGTTATGGAGCTTATGTATTCGCATTCATTACTAACTATAACCCTAATTGGCAACATAAAACAAAGGAGTCGGCAGATGGCCGACTCCTTGACTCCCCGCACTTCTCAAAATACCAAAGGCAACATAATCATAAACCGCGTACCCTCGCCTTTTTTGCTATCCACAGAGATGGTACCTCCATGGTTCTTGATGATTCGGTAACTTACTGACAGTCCAAGTCCCGTTCCGCTCTCCTTGGTCGTGAAGAATGGATCAAACAGACGTACAAGCGTATTATGGTCCATCCCATGACCGTTATCCGCGATGGAGATCTGCACGAACTTGTTTTCCGTGGTAGTAGATATTCGAATTAGACCGGTATGTTCCTCACCGACTTCCTCGATCGCATCCATTGCATTTTTCACCATATTCAAAATAACCTGCTTAATCTGTTTGACATCAATGGACACATTCAGCGGGGCATCCCCTTCATCCAGGACGATCTCGCATCCCTTCATCAAACCTTCGCTTTCTGTCAGCAGGACCACCTCTTTGAGTAAAGAGTCGACAGACATCACGGTCTTCTGTGGAGCCGATGGTTTGGAAGAATTCAAAAATTCGTAGATGATGTCGTTCGCCCGATCAATCTCCGTCAGTATGATTCGCGCGTACTCGTCTTTGCCGAGCTGCAGCAAATGGGGCCTGAGCAGTTGGATGAACCCACGGATTGCAGTCAACGGATTACGAATTTCATGAGCAATAGATGCTGAAATCCGCCCCAGCATCGCAAGTTTGTCATTTTGATAAGCGGTCTGTTCGATTTGTTTATAATCAGATACATCTTTGACGCTGAACAAAAAGTCGCCATCCATCTGATCACCGTACGTTACAGTAACCAGCCAATGCCTGCCGTATTCATCGATCAACTCATGATAGCGCTTACGATGAAAAATGGTTTCCCGATAAATACGTAAAATTTTCTTTTTCTTGAATCGGCTCATCTGCGGATGATGCAGCATTTGCATCAGGGTGCAGCCGCTCAACAGACTTCTCGGAAGTTCCAACAACTTTGCCATCTGAACGTTAATAAACGTCAATACACCGTGACTGTCAAACAACATAATACCGCTATCCAGATGTTCCAGTACATTCTCGTACTTGTTGTTATCCAGATGCACAGGCGGGAATCCATCCGTTGGTTGAGGCACTGTATCCTGAAATTCACTAATCATGTCAGGTTCCTCCTTTTCACGTAAATGATAAACTTGCCATTCGGACATCATATCATCACAGAAACAGGAAGGGCCGATTTTATTTTTCATTACCGGTGCCCTTTCGTTGGGGGGCTGAGCCGAAAATATGGATGGCATGTCCGGAACTCAAGCTGGTCTATTCCCGGTAACCAACACTCGATCCGGAAAATCATATACGTTTGTTCCATTCCGACCTTCTCCTATTCCCAAACACGAACATTTTTTGCTCCGCCTCTTTTGCAAGTCTGCTTTTATCATAGACAAGTTTATAGAAGAGAGTCAATCGGAGAAAGTGTCGAATGGAAATTATTTTAAAAAAAACCTCGAATTAGTTCCAGAACAACAGCACAAAAACGAAGCCGTTTCACCCCTTAGGCAAATCAGCTTCGTTTTTAATATCTTTAATTTGTGATATATCCAAATTCATCTATAGTCCGGTCTTATTATGCTGAATTTTCAGTCTGCGCTGACTCATCACAGCTAATCGACGTTTAAGTTCACTTTCCCACTTCTCGTCTTTGGTTTCTTTGGCGAGCCTGAGCAAATCCAGAGCCATATCAATCTGGCGCTGCACAATGACCATGGCATCCTCGCTCTCACGGTTTACACAGTTTTCGAAAATGGCATCCTCATCTTCTGTAACATAATCTTGAAAGTCGATCTCGGATGCACCGTCTCCATGCGCATATTCGGCGAGAATTTCATATTCGTTTTCCACTTTATAATGCACCTCAACCCGATGACACACCGGGCAAAACAGCAGGGGAACATTATGAACCTGGGTGCGGTAATGCTTCAGCGTGCCCTTCGTTCCAACCATACTTGCCCCACAACAGTAACTCATTTTTGTTCACCCTCCTTATTACGTGCCGGGACTTTTTTTGTTAAAATGCATCCCGTACACTTCCAGCACTTCCGAAAAGGAATAGTTCCATCAGTGTATCACATTCATGTACAGATTATAAATGCAGAGCACCGGAATATTTACCGGGTTTCCATACCCTATTCGCCTTACTGGCCATCAATTCCTCTTTCAACAAATAAAAAGAAGACTTTCTTCTAATATATTATTAACACGCTTAGCTGCTTGTTCAAACACTTTTGATTAACTTCGTGATAACTTCTGGCAAAAGGGTGCAAAAAGCCCTCAATCCCTAACGGGATGAGGGCTTGAACAAAAACCGTTCAAGTTAACCTGGCCTTACAGGTTGTTGTCGCCTGGTTTCCAGTTCATTGCACACAATCCGCCGGATTGCAGTGCTTGCAGTACGCGAAGTGTTTCTTCAACACTACGGCCTACATCGTTGTGGTTAACCACTTGATATTTCAATTCGCCTTCTGGATCGATGATAAACAGGCCGCGCAATGCTACGCCTTCTTCTTCGATCAGAACGCCGTAATCTTTAGCCACTTGCTTCGTGATGTCGGAAGCCAGCGGGAAGTTCAACTGACCCAGACCATTGCTATCTACAGGTGTGTTGATCCATGCTTTATGGCTGTGTACGGAGTCTACGCTCACGCCAAGGATTTCAGTATCCAAAGCTTTGAATTGCTCAGAAGCAACGCTCAAAGCTGTAATTTCAGTTGGGCACACAAATGTGAAGTCCAAAGGATAAAAGAAGAATACAAGCCATTTGCCACGATAATCGGACAGTTTAACGGAACCAAAATCTTGTCCATCTCCCGATACTGTTTCCATTGCGAAATCCGGTGCTGGTCTACCAACCAAACGTTCTGCCATAACTAAAAATTCCTCCTTTGGGATTATGTAAGCATCCATATGGATTGCTCATCATCAAGAAAAACGCGAACGCCTTTCCTGTAATTAAAATGATTTGATACTTGATAACAAGTACAAGTAAAATGTTATCATCCGGACTTCCCAAAGTCAAGATTATAACCATTATTTTTTTATAATAATTATAAATAAGGATTTTTCGTGCCAAAAATCATAAAGGAACAGCCCTCTGTACATTCCATAACTGGAAACAAAGGGCTGCCATGTTCTTGATAATATAATTACGCCTGTTTCTGAATAGCCGCTACAATCAAATCGCCCATTTCGGTCGTGCTGATCGCTGTGCTCTTGTCTACAGCAATATCACTCGTGCGGTGTCCTGCATTCAATACATTCGACACAGCTGCTTCAATGGCATCCGCACCTTCTGCATAACCAAAGGTTGTGCGGAACATCAACGCCAAAGAGAGAATGGTTGCAATCGGATTAGCGAGGCCTTGACCTGCGATATCCGGTGCAGAACCGTGTACCGGCTCATAGAGTCCGAAGCTGCCTTCTCCCAGTGATGCAGATGCAAGCATACCGATGGAACCCGTCAGCATCGCTGCTTCATCACTCAAGATATCTCCGAACATGTTTTCCGTTACAATAACATCGAAGCTGGCTGGGCGACGAAGCAATTGCATCGCACAGTTGTCTACCAACACATGCTCCAGTTCAACATCCGGATAATCCGGTGCTACCCGATTCACAACTTCACGCCAGAGACGGGAAGTTTCCAATACGTTGGCTTTGTCTACAGAAGCCAGCTTCTTGCGACGTCCTTGCGCAATTTCGAATGCCTGACGAACGATTCGCTCCACTTCTGTTACATTATATGCACAAGTATCTACGGCCTCTTCACCCTGTGCACTTTCACGTCTGAACTTCTCACCGAAGTAGATACCACCTGTCAATTCACGTACCACCATCAGATCTGTACCTTCAAGTACTTCCGGCTTCAACGTTGAGGCATCCTTCAAGCAATCAAATACGACAGCCGGACGCAGGTTGGAGAACAATCCGAGTGCTTTGCGAATACCCAGCAGGCCTGTTTCCGGGCGAAGCTCCTTGCTGTTGTTATCCCATTTTGGACCGCCAACCGCTCCAAGCAGGACTGCATCTGCACTTTTACACACGCTCAGTGTTTCTTCTGGAAGAGGTGTACCCTTCTCATCAATCGCGATTCCACCAAACAGGGCATGCTCTGTCTCAAAACGATAACCGAATACTTCCTCCGTACGTTTAAGAACTTTCTCAGCCTCAGCTACGACTTCAGGGCCGATTCCGTCACCTGCAATAACTGCAATTTTTTTCACGTCTGCCATTGGGTTGTCCACTCCTTATATTTCATTCATTAATTATTCATAAAGTAACGTCTCATATTAACTCTCTCTTTTGTATCATATTCCAAGGTCATTTGACCAAGATATACAATCTATGACTTTAATAGATTTTACCTATAAGCCGATAGAGATTAACTTTCACAAGTTGTTCCTGACCCTCCCGGTAGGGTAAAATATAGCTGAATTCAAATCAGGTACGCAGGAGGGATAAGCAACATGCAATATTCGTATTTGGGTAAATCAGGCCTCAAGGTCAGTCGAATCTGTCTCGGTACCATGAATTTCGGGCCTGCTACAGATGAAAAAGAAGCTTTCCGCATTATGGACGCAGCACTCGATGCAGGGGTGAACTTTTTTGATACCGCTAACATCTACGGGTGGGGTGAAAATTCTGGGCTTACCGAAGAAATTATCGGACGCTGGTTCAATCAGGGCGGTGGCAGACGTGAAAAAGTAGTTTTGGCCACCAAAGTCTATGGCTCCATGCATGATGATACAGATGGCCCCAACAACGAAGCTGGCCTCTCTGCCTATAAAATCAGACGGCATCTGGAGGGTTCCCTCCGCCGCTTGCAGACCGATCATATCGAACTGTATCAGATGCACCATGTTGACCCAGCTGTATCATGGAATGAACTGTGGGGTGCATTTGAGAATGCCGTTCATCAAGGTAAAATCGGTTATGTAGGGTCAAGCAACTTTGCTGCATGGCAGATTGCAATCGCTCAAAGCGAAGCCAACAACCGCCATTTCCTTGGCCTTGTTTCCGAACAGCATAAATACAGCCTCAACTGTCGTTTGCCTGAGTTGGAAGTACTGCCTGCTGCCAAAGAACTGGGCCTCGGCGTCATTCCATGGAGTCCGCTTGATGGTGGGTTACTGGGACGTAATGCTCTGCAGAAGCTGGAAGGAACACGCAGTGGCGGCATCGCGGGACGAATTGAGCAACAACAGACTCAGCTTGAAGACTTCGCAGCGCTCTGTCGTGATCTCGGTGAACCACAGGATACGGTAGCTTTGGCATGGGTTGCAGCCAATCCCGCAGTAACCGCTCCAATTATTGGACCGCGTACACTGGAGCAGTTTGAGACCGCACTCAAATGTCTGGATGTAACTTTGGATGAAGCCGTGCTCAAACGTCTGGATGAGATTTTCCCAGGTCCAGGTGGACATGCACCTAATGCATACGCGTGGTAATAACTTGATAGCGTATGGTAATGCACGAGGTCACCGTAGAAACTACACTGTGTGGACCTGCCCTAATTATATATATTAAAAGCAAAAGAGTCTGACCCTCCATAGGAGAGTCAGACTCTTTACGTACCTCACTGAACGGAACATAGCAGGCCGAACGATCTTCTATATCCATTCGAAATGAGATACATCTTCCTGTCAGCGTACATTGCTGCACCGGAACGGAGCCTACAGGTTCACATTTACACGATTTGTGTATGTCTTGCGTTTCTCAATTAATTGATTCAGACCGTCTACATAGGCACGTGCACTTGCACCCAATATATCTGTGCTTACACCACGTCCTTGTACGGAAACCTGATTTTGAGTCAGCACAACATGTACTTCACCCAATGCATCCTTGCCATGTGTTACCGATTTGATCGAATAGTCAGACAACGTTACGTCTTCCCCACTTACTTGGTCAATCGCATTGTAGATCGCATCTACCGATCCATTACCCTCCGCCTGCTTCTCAACCGTATCCCCGTCAAGCGTTGCAATCCGGACTTTGGCTGTTGGTACCGATTCATCTCCGTACGTAACAAAGATCGATTCCAGTTTATACACCTCGGGTGCATCCTGCAATTTCTCTTCAATTACGGCAAGCAGATCTTCGTCAGTAACTTCTTTTTTCTTATCAGCCAGCTCTTTGAACTGGGCAAATGCCCGATTCAATGCTTCTTCTTCCAACTCATAGCCAAGATCGATCAACCGCTCACGGAAGGCATGACGACCGGAATGTTTACCCAGTACAAGCTTGCTTTCCTTCAAACCGATGGACTCTGGCGTCATAATTTCGTACGTTGTTTTTTCCTTCAGCATGCCGTCCTGGTGAATGCCGGATTCATGTGCAAAGGCATTCGCCCCAACAATGGCTTTGTTTCCTGGCACAACCATACCTGTTAAACGGCTAACCAAACGACTGGTCCGTGCAATTTCAGATAACTGCAACGAGGTTTTCGCCTGGAAAAATTCCTGACGTGTCTCCAGCGCCATAGCAATTTCCTCGATCGCCGTGTTACCTGCACGTTCACCAATGCCATTGATCGTACCTTCGATCTGATCGGCCCCGTTGAGGATGGCTGCTAGTGTATTGGCCGTCGCCATACCCAGGTCATTATGACAGTGGGCACTCAGCTGTACCTTTTCAATCCCGTGCACATTCTCCTTGAGATGTTTGAAAATGTTTCCGTATTCATATGGACTGAGGTAACCCACCGTGTCCGGAATATTCACTACGGCTGCGCCTTCTTCAACAGCCATATTCACCATTTCCACGAGGAAATCATATTCAGTACGACCTGCATCCTCAAGTGAGAACTCGATCTTCGAAAATGTTTTCTTCGCATAACGAATCGCGGAACGAGCTGTATCCAGTACCTGCCCTTTGTCCATACGCAATTTATGTTGGCGGTGAATAGGTGAAGTTGCCAGAAAAACGTGAATACATGGGTCCTGTGCACCTTTAAGTGCTTCCTTAACCGCATCAATGTCTTGCTCTCTGGAACGGGACAAGCCAATTACGGTAACATTTTTAACCGCTTTTGCTACTGCATTGACAGCTGCCAGGTCGCCTGGAGATGCCGCCGGGAAACCAGCTTCCATCCGGTCAATGCCAAGCCGCTCGAGCTGATGGGCAATTTCCACCTTTTCACGAGTGTTCAGATTGACTCCCGGGGATTGCTCTCCATCACGCAGCGTTGTGTCAAATACATAGATTTTACGCACGCTTCGCACCTCCTGTACTTGTATTATAATGTTTCTCTGAACCAGCAATAGCGGCACACGCATAAGCACGGCCGCTATTCCCAGTTAAAGCTTTAAGTTTACTTGAATACCTTAAAGTGCATATTCTAAAAGTTAATGCTTACTTCTTGATCCAGTGCATCATCTCACGCAATTGTCCGCCAACCACTTCGATTGGATGTTCAGCTTCGTTACGACGAGTTGCTGTCAAGAATGCACGACCGGATTGGTTCTCCAGAATGAAGTCACGTGCGAATTTACCTTGTTGGATATCCGTCAGTACTTCTTTCATTGCTTTCTTCGTATCTTCCGTTACAACGCGAGGTCCAGTTACATAGTCACCGTACTCAGCTGTGTTACTGATGGAATCACGCATACTTGCAAGTCCGCCTTCATACATCATGTCAACGATCAGCTTCAGTTCGTGCAGACATTCGAAGTATGCCATTTCAGGAGCGTAACCCGCTTCTGTCAAAGTTTCGAATCCCGCTTTTACCAATGCACTTACACCACCACACAGAACAGCTTGCTCACCGAACAAATCAGTTTCTGTTTCTTCACGGAAGGAAGTTTCGATAACCCCTGCGCGTGTACAACCGATACCTTTAGCATAAGCCAAACCGATTTCTTTAGCTTTACCCGTTGCATCTTGCTCGATCGCGATCAAGCCCGGTACACCAAAACCTTCCACGTAAGTACGACGTACCATGTGACCAGGGGACTTAGGAGCTACCAGCAATACATCACTGTTTTTTGGAGCAACGATTTGACCGAAATGAACGTTGAAACCGTGGGAGAAGAGCAATGCAGCGCCTTCTTTGAGGTTTGGTTCGATTTCGTTTTTGTATACAGACGCTTGAGTTTCGTCAGGAAGCAAGATTTGAACTACATCTGCGCGGCTTGTTGCTTCAGCCGGGGACAGAACTTCAAATCCGTCATTTTTTGCGGAGTCAAAGGATTTACCTTCACGAAGTCCGATGACCACGTTCAATCCGCTATCACGAAGGTTTTGGGCTTGGGCGTGGCCCTGGCTACCATAACCGATTACCGCAATCGTTTTTCCTTTCAATACGTTAAGCTCTGCATCCTGTTCATAATAAGTAGTTACTGGCATGTTTATAAGTCCTCCTTTTATTGTAAAGAACCCTTCATTAATGAGCGGGTGTCTCAAGGGACCGACTCGCTTGAAGTGTCCAAAGCGTCTCAGGTCTGATCGATCCGTTCAGACACCCGCCCATTAATGCGGGAATGTATCTATCTTTTCAAGCGTTACATCACTAAAATGTTATATTGCAACTAGTAAGGGACTGACACTTTCACATAAGATCAACTATATATGTTAGCTCACCGTCGTCCCTTTTCATTCATTATAGCCTTATGCGTTGCCGCGTACCAATGCAGTTATGCCTGTACGGGACAATTCGCGAATGCCGTATGGCTTGAGCAACTCAATCATTGCATCAATTTTGTCCGTATCTCCAACCACCTGAACAATCAGGCTGCCTGGACCAACATCTACAACGGATGCGCGGAATGTTTCAACCACACCCAGAATCTCAGGACGCTCGGAAGGCTCTGCTTTAACTTTGATCAGGGCAAGTTCACGGGCTACCATCGGTTTCAGGCTGAAATCAACCACTTTGATCACATCGATGATTTTGTACAATTGTTTCTCAATCTGCTCCAGCGTTTTATCGTCACCAATGGTGACAATAACCATCCGGGAGAGTCCGGGTTCTTCTGATTGACCCACTGTAATACTCTCAATGTTAAATCCGCGTCGACCGAACAACCCCGATACCCGCTGAAGGACGCCTGGCTGATCGTTAACCAATATTGAAATCGTATGTCTAATCATTCCTCAGCATCCCCCATCAGCATTTGATCAATTGTTGCTCCCTGCGGAACCATCGGATACACATTTTCATCCTTGCGTACCACGAATTCTACAACGACTGGGCCTGGTGTATCCAAAGCTTCCTGCCAAGCACGTGCCGCTTCTTCTTTATTCGTTGCACGCAATCCTTTTACGCCATATGCTTCAGCCAGTTTTACAAAATCCGGACTTCCTGCCAGATCAATATGGCTGTAGCGGTTCTCATAGATGATCTCCTGCCATTGGCGGACCATTCCGAGCACCTGATTGTTAATGATTACAATTTTAACCGGTATATTGTTAATGGCACAGATCGCGAGTTCTTGGGAACACATCTGCATTCCGCCATCACCGTTAATCGAGATTACGAGTCTGTCCGGATTGGCCATCTGAGCACCAATGGCAGAAGGGAATCCAAAGCCCATCGTTCCGAGACCACCTGAAGTTACCCATGAACGCGGTTGATTAAATTTGTAATATTGTGCTGCCCACATCTGATGTTGTCCCACATCCGTAGTTACAATCGCTTCACCTTTGGTTGTATCATTCAGCATTTCAACAACCCACTGGGGTTTCAGCACTTCGTCTGAATCCGTATAGCTGTAAGGTTTCTCTTGCTTCCACTGTTTGATCTGGTCTCTCCATGCATCTGCACGCTCGGCACGTCCAACTTCTTTGTTAGCTATTTCCAGTACAGTCTTCACATCACCCACGATTGGAATATCAGTTGCAATGTTTTTACCAATCTCCGCCGGATCGATATCGATATGAACGATCTTGGCATGTGGAGCGAATCCATCCAGCTTGCCTGTTACCCGGTCATCGAATCGAGCACCGATATTAATCAGCAGATCCGCTTTTTGAATAGCCTGATTGGAAGTGTACGTTCCGTGCATACCTGGCATACCCGTCCATAATTCATGACCGCTTGGGAATGCACCCAGACCAAGGAGAGTGGTTGTAATTGGAATGCCTGTCTTCTCAACAAACTCGAACAGTTCTTCATGTCCACCCGAGTACACCACACCGCCACCAGCCAGAATCATTGGACGTTCTGCTTCCTGAATGGCTTGGGCCAAACGGTCAACCTGCAGTTTGTTTGGTACTGTCCGTGGATTGTACCCTCTCAATATAACAGGTTCAGTTGTCGGTTCAAACAATGTTTTGTTCGCTGATACATCTTTCGGGATGTCGATCAGGACAGGACCTTTACGACCGGTATTGGCAATATGGAATGCCTCATGAATTACACTGGACAGATCTTTTACATCTTTCACCAGGTAACTGTGTTTGGTGATTGGCATTGTAATCCCGGTAATGTCCGCTTCCTGGAAAGCATCTGACCCGATCAGGCTCGAAATAACATTCCCCGTAATGACTACGAGTGGTACTGAATCCATATATGCTGTTGCAATACCCGTAACCAGATTCGTTGCTCCTGGTCCGGATGTAGCGATGCAGACACCAACTTTGCCGCTTGCACGTGCATATCCGTCAGCTGCATGTATTGCTCCTTGTTCGTGACGAGTGAGAACGTGTTTGAAATCCTCGAAACCATACATCGCATCGTAAATGTACAACACTGCGCCGCCCGGGTAACCAAATACGCACTCAACACCTTCAAGTAACAAGCTTCTCAGCAGAATTTCGGATCCGCTAATGACCTCCGGCTTCATCCATTTTTCACGTAATTCATCTGTTGACCGTACTTCTGGAATTTGAGCTCCCATCAGTCATCCTCCTCTCGAAATTTACACCATTCTGACATTTAAAGTTACAAAAAAAACCTTCCATCCCTGCAAACAAGTTCATGCTTGCGAGGGACGAAAGGTTATCGCTTCCGTGGTACCACCCAACTTTGCCCGAAATTTCGCAATAACGGACCTTACCAGGTACAACAAAACGAATAGCTCAAACGAACATAGTCGTTTCCCATACCTGTTGTCTGTAACGCAGACATACGATTTTCCCTAATACGCGAAAGGAGTGACATCCAGTGCTTTTCAGGAAAACAGCTCCGAGGTGAGCTCGTATATAAGGGATAATGGTGGTGGTTTCAGCAATTCCAGCCACTCTCTGAGCAAAAGAGCCCTTAAAACTTCGTCCTCTTCATAGCCGATGAAATATTCTCGTTAAATGTTAGGAACATTATATGATTCCTCCAACCGATAAGTCAATACCTGTTTTGCATAAAAATTCAGAGAACCTTTCTTCCTCCCTCTTCAACCTTTAAGGTTGCCCTAATCCCAGCGCTTCATTCAGTCACCTTTTATCTTGCTTCGGGCATAGGATATACGAGCAGCGCGACTGGTCCTGAAAGGAGGCTCCGTATGGTGATTCGGCAACGCACATCCAAGCTGGATGATGGCGCCATCATGAAGCTGATTGACACTCAACTTGTGCCTCTCTCTCACATGAGTGAAAAAGAAATTAACAAAATCCGCAAAGAAATACCCCTGCGAATGAACAGGGGCATGACCTTTGTTGTCTCGCCAGAGCCAGATAAAGCTGCTGTGGCATTCATCCATTTTCTCATGCATGGGGAACTGCTCTATGTCGATATGATGGCTGTTAGCCTGAAAGAACAACGCAAACGTTACGGCCAAACTTTGCTGCTCAAAGCAGAGAGCTTTGCGGCATCCCGGGGATGTCGAAGATCGAAAGTGATGGTGGATGAAGGCAATACCAAAGGGCTTCAGTTTTATCAAAAAAATGGGTACAGCGCGATTCGATACATCATGATGAGCCGCTGCTACGAATTGGAAAAAACATTATAGAATCCCCTAGAAAAATCCTGGTGGACGTGGTCCTGGTCCATAAGGACCGAAACCAGGCCCTGGGCCAAAACCGCCACCAGGTCCTCCTGGTCCATAACCCGGCCCGTAGCCTGGACCATATCCCTGACCCGGTTTCGGGCCAGGTCCATATCCGGGACCAAAGCCGGGACCAGGTCCATAAGCATAAGGCAGTGTGGCAATAGCGAGCAGATCAAACAGTACCAATGGCAAAATCGCTTTTGTGCGTACTTTTTTGCCATTCAGACGCTTCAGTACCAGTTTGTTGCCGGATACTTTCAACAGCTTTCCCGTAACCCGAGTGCCGTCTTTTTTGATTGCAACAATATTTTTGCCTATTAATTTCATCGCTTCATCACGCGTAACTTGTTGTTTCATACTTTCCCCTCCTCCTCGGATCGTTCAAAACAGTGTATTCGTCCATCACTGAATTCGCCTGTTTCTTTGTCCCTACCTGAAAATATGGGTATCTGCATGAGAACCAAAGTGAACGTGAAAAAGCGGCCTGCCGAAGCTCATAAAAACAAAAAAGGCCCGCACATGGCGGACCTTTCCATCAAACTTTTGGAAAGTAAATCAATATGTTGCACGTCGTTACCTTTTACCCGGATCATATGCTTCACCGAGTGCAGACGGAGCCGAAGAACGTCCAACCGCTGCAACAAGAACGATGATGGTAAGCAGGTATGGCAACATGAAAATAATTTCCTGGGGAATACTTTGTGACCATTCAAACAACTGCACATAGTTACGAATCGCTTGTGAGAATCCAAAGAAGACAGCCGCACCAAACGCACCAATCGGATTCCATTTACCAAAGATCATGGCTGCAATGGCAATATAACCTTGGCCGGAAACCGTATTGTGTGAGAATGTACCCGTTGTCGTCAACGTGATTGCAGCACCACCAATGGCTGCAAGCGCACCACTGATCATAACGCCAACATAGCGATAACGACGTACTTTAACACCAACCGTATCAGCAGCACTTGGATGTTCACCAACTGAACGAAGACGCAGACCAAATGGTGTTTTAAACATAATGTAATACGTCAGGAATACGAAAAGAATGGCCAGATATGTCGTTGGATATACGTTCTTGAAAAAAGCTTCTCCAAGCAACGGAATGTCTTTCAAGAATGGCACATCAAATTTGCTGAAGCCTTGAACCAATGGTGAATCACCAGAACCTTCGAACAACAGCTTAACCAAGTACAACGTACTTCCTGCTGCCAAAAAGTTAATGACAATACCACTGATAATCTGGTCTGCCTTAAATGTGATAGACGCAACGGCATGAATCAACGATACCAGTACGCCCAGTACAATCGCGAGCAAAACCCCCATCCAAGCCGATGTCGTTCCGCCCATACCCGCTTCTTGAGCATAGTGCGCCCCGATTCCAGCCGCAAAGGCACCGAAGACCATAAAACCTTCAAGTCCAAGGTTCGTAACACCTGATTTTTCCGAAAAAATTCCGCCGAGTGAAGCAAAAATCAATGCCGTAGCAAAGACAAGCGTCGTATTGATAATCTGCCCAATTGTCAACAAGTCCATCTACAACACCTTCTCTTTCTTACGCTTCGAATAAAACGGTTTGAGTATCCAGCGCACGATGCCTTGTGCCGCAATGAAGAAGATAATCGAACCGATCACAATCCGAATAATCTCAGGCGGAACATCCGCAGCAAAACTCATACCTGCAGATCCGTACGTGAGGGTACCAAACAACACTGCACCCAACAACACCCCAAACGGATGATTCAAACCAATCAGGGCAACTGCTATTCCGTCAAAACCTGTACCTGGTGAACCCGACATTACAGTCTGGTAATGGAACACACCAAGAACCTGGAATGCACCACCAAGACCGGCAAGCATACCACTGATAAACATTGCTTTTACGATATTCCGGTTAACATGCATACCTGCATATTCAGCCGCATTCGGGTTGTAACCTACCGCGCGAATTTCGAAACCTTGTTTAGTTTTCCACATATAGATATAGAAGAGCACAGCCATCACAAGAGCAATCAATGTCCCCATGTGCACACGGGAGTTACCCATTAGTTCAGATAACCATGTGAGACTGATCGAAGCCGATTCGCTGATATCCACCGAACGATTCTCGCCCTTCAACAACAAGAATTGGCGTACGATAAGGTTCGCCAGATATAGACCAATCCAGTTCAACATGATACTGCTGATAACTTCATTGACCCCACGTGATGCTTTCAGATAACCAGCAATAGCTGCCCACAGACCACCAAACAATGCACCCGCAATCAAAGCCAGTGGCGCATGAAGGTAGATTGGCAAACCTGCAAATTTAACTCCTACAAAGGTTGCAGCAGTCATACCGACGAGAAATTGGCCTTCTCCCCCGATGTTAAACAACCCTGCACGTGATGCAAATGCAAATGCCAGTCCAGTCATAATTAACGGTGTCATTTCCCGTACCGCTTCACCAAAGTTGTACATGTCTCCAAATACCTTGGTGAACAATGCGCCGTAAGCTTCAATTGGATTGTAGCCACCAATCAGCATGACAACCCCACCGAGTATCAGACCCATAATAATGGCGACTACAGGCAAAATAAATGAATCTCGGGTAAACCATTTCAATACGTTATTCATGCGCAGTACCTCTCTTTTGGGTGCTGCCCGCCATCATCAAGCCGAGCTCCCTGTCATTGGTTTCTTCCGGCAGCACCTCGCCAACGATCTGGCCTTCATAGATGACAGCAATTCGGTCAGATACATTGATAATCTCATCCAGTTCAAATGAAATTAGCAGAACAGCCTTGCCTTGATCGCGTTGTGCAATCAGCTGCTTTTGCACGAACTCAATAGCCCCTACGTCCAAGCCACGGGTTGGCTGTGCAGCGATAAGCAATTCAGGATTTTTATCCACCTCACGTGCGATAATGGCCTTCTGCTGGTTTCCTCCAGACAAGGAACGGGCTTTGGTCTCGATGCTTGGTGTACGCACGTCAAATGCCTCCACAAGCCGCTTCGCCTGCTTTTTGATGGCATCGAAGTTAAGGAACCCCTTACGAGTGTATGGTGCCTTATAGTACGATTCCAGAACGATATTTTCGCTCACTGAAAAATCAAGTACAAGTCCGTGTTTATGTCGATCTTCCGGAATGTGGGCTACACCCGACTCCGAGATATGGCGCGGAGAATGATTGGACAGCTCCTTGCCCTCCAAAAGAATTGAACCACTGTCGACTTTACGAAGTCCGGTAAGGGCTTCAATCAGTTCACTTTGACCGTTACCATCCACGCCTGCAATACCAACAATCTCTCCAGCACGTACGTTCAGGTTAAGTTGGTTCAGAACTGCAATACCCTCTTTGTTCTTGGAAGTTAGTTTGCTAACTTCGAGCACATTGGCACCAGGTGTAGCCGGCTTTTTGTCCACTTTGAATGTGACATTCCGCCCCACCATTTTCTCTGCCAGCTCATTCGGGTTCGTTTCAGAAGTTTTGACGGAATCAATGACTTTCCCCCGACGGATAATCGTTACGGTGTCGGAGATTTCCATAATTTCTTTCAATTTGTGCGTAATCAAGATGATTGACTTGCCTTCTGCGACGAGCTTCTTCATGATGATCATCAGTTCTTTGATTTCTTGAGGAGTCAATACGGCTGTAGGCTCGTCAAAAATAAGAATGTCCGCACCACGATACAATGTTTTAACAATCTCCACACGCTGCTGCATTCCGACAGAGATATCATGAATCTTGGCATGAGGATTTACTTTCAGTCCATACTGTTCGGATAGACGCTGAACTTCAGCGGCTGCTTTTTTATAATTAATATTGAGACCCTTCGTTGGTTCAGATCCCAAAATAATGTTCTCTGTTACCGTGAACGGCTGTACAAGCTTAAAGTGCTGATGCACCATGCCGATGCCAAGATCGATCGCTCGGTTAGGGCTGTCGATGATGACAGGCTTGCCATTCACTTCAATGGAACCTTCATCTGGCTGATAGAGACCAAATACAATATTCATCAACGTTGACTTACCAGCGCCGTTTTCGCCCAGTAGCGCATGGATCTCGCCTTTACGAAGCTGAAGGCTGATAGCGTCGTTGGCAACAATGCCTGGGAAACGCTTCGTAATTTGTTTTAACTCAACGACGGGGGTTGCTGCACCCATGTAATCACCCTTATAACTGATATAGTGTGGTTCCGCAAACGAAAGAAAAGCTCCTACCCGGAGCGTTGATACACAGTGACCTTGTACAATTGTTATGATGACTTGATCAAATGTTCCTGTTTTTGCAATCATAAGGCCGGTCTAGACCGGCCTCAATGATTATTCATCTGTGACTAAGACCAAAATTACTCTGTAGGAACTTTGATTTCGCCGCTGATGATTTTTTCTTTGTACTCATCTACTTTAGCAAGGATATCAGCAGATACGTTAGCAGTAGAAGTATCAGCAATACCTACACCGTTTTCTTTCAGTGTCAGGTTCTCAGAACCGCCAGCAAATGTACCATCAACAACTTCTTGGTTTACGCGTTTAACCGCTTCGTCTACTTTTTTGATCATGGAAGTCAAAGTAATCTCATCACCAAACTCAAGAGATTGGTCTTTGTCGACACCGATAACCCAAACATCTTGACCTTGTTTTTTACGTGCGCTTGCTTCGTTAAACACACCGTTACCAGTTGCGCCAGAAGCGTGGAAGATAATGTCTACGCCTTCATTGTAAAGTGTTGCTGCTGCTGCTTTACCCAAATCTGGTTTATCAAATGCACCTGTGTAGTTAGAAATGAATTGAGCATCAGGGTTAACTGCTTTTACGCCTTCTCTGAATCCTACTTCAAACTTTTTGATCAGTGGGCTTTCCATACCGCCTACAAAACCAATTTTGTTCGTTTTTGTTGTCAGACCGGCAACAACACCAACCAAGAAGGATCCTTCTTCTTCAGCAAAAGTTACGGACTTAACATTAGGAGAATCCACTACGCTGTCAATGATCGCGAGTTTGGAATCCGGGTTTTGGTCAGCAACCGTTTTGATTGCATCAGCCAATTGGAAACCGATACCCCAAGTCAGATCATATCCGCCTTTAACGAATTCGTTCAAGTTCGGAATGTACTCTTCATCGGATTTACTTTGCAGGTATTTAACTGCTACACCTGTTTCTGTTTCAGTCGCTTGCAGAGCTTCCCAAGCGGATTGGTTAAAGGATTTGTCATTAACTCCACCTACGTCAGTAACCATACCGATTTTGAGATCGGATTTCGCTTCAGTGGATGTGCCACCTGTATCTCCTCCGGCATTTGTTTCTTCTTTCGGTTTGCTACCACAACCTGCGAGCATAACCGATACCGCCAGCAACATTACCAAAGACAAGCTGAGCATCTTTTTCATTTTCTCTTTTTCCCCCTTAATGATATATCCTTCATTCCAATCCAGCCTACAATTGAACGGTTAACAGATAGCAGGAATGGCTTTTATGCAGAATGTATGGTTTCTTCGACATTAAAAGCGCATTCTCACCCTTGAAGCATTCTATCATCTGTCGAAAAACCGAACATTATGACATGGAGAGAAAAATTTAGGACTAGCCTACTAGAGGTGATTATACAATCAACCAGTGTTAAAATCCAGATGTTTCATCACCAAATATCACATATTTTTGTTCTTTTTTTATTGAAAACGCTTAATAATTTAGCGTTTTAACACACTAACGTTACAACGATGTGATGTTATATAACAAAAACATATCGTGAACTTTAGTGAGGAATGGAATTTACCTGTTTTCATTTGTATTATTTCACCGTTCGTATTTTATGTATTTCCACGGACTGTTATTCACCAGTTATCTGGTTTTCATTGTTCCCTGCCAGACCATAGCCTATTCGCTCTACTCATCCAGAGATTCACCTTCGGATTGCTTCCAAGCCGTAAAAAAAGCCGCCATATAGGTACGGCGGCTTGTATCATACAATTTTAAGCGTTGATTTTGCCTTTAGCTACAGTAGCCAAAGAGTTGAACGCATTGATGTCGTTAACGGCCAGATCAGCCAACATTTTGCGGTTCATGTCTACACCAGCAAGTTTCAAACCATGGATCAGTTTGTTGTAAGACAAACCATTCATACGTGC
This sequence comes from Paenibacillus sp. CB74, assembly GCF_055687625.1. Lineage (NCBI taxonomy): Bacteria > Bacillati > Bacillota > Bacilli > Caryophanales > Paenibacillaceae > Paenibacillus > Paenibacillus sp. CB74. The sequence continues at coordinate 3,382,075 of NZ_CM146009.1, forward strand.
TGCTGCATTGATACGAACGATCCACAGTCTGCGGAAGTTACGTTTCGTGTTGCGACGGTCACGGTATGCGTATACCAGGGATTTCATTACTTGCTCGTTAGCTGTTTTAAAGATACGGTGTTTGGAACCGAAATAACCTCTTGCCAGTTTCAAAACCTTTTTATGACGACGACGTACTACAAAACCGCCTTTTACTCTTGCCATATTAAAGAACCTCCCAAATAAATATAAATGTATCCGTGATATGTGTACGGCCGTAGCCGATCCCCCATACGGAATGTACTAATTAAAATTAGCCTTTCAAGTTAGCCAAACCTTGTTTCAAACGTCTAACATCCCCGGCAGCCATAACTGGGTTACCGTTCAGAACGCGCTTAGCACGTTTAGATTTGTGGGAAAGCAAGTGGTTTTTGTGAGCTTTGTAACGAAGGACTTTACCGGAACCGGTAATTTTGAAGCGTCCTTTCAAACTGCTGTGTGTTTTCATTTTAGGCATTTTGTGTTTCCTCCTCCAATGTTATCAGGCTTTAGGAGCCAAGATCATGATCATACTGCGGCCTTCCAATTTCGGTTGACGTTCAATAGTACAAAGTTCTGCAACTTCTACCTTAACGCGCTCCAAAATCCGTTGACCAATCGCGGCATGTGCAATTTCACGTCCGCGGTAACGAACAGAACATTTCACTTTGTCGCCTTCGTTCAAAAACTTAACTACATTACGAAGCTTCGTTTGATAATCGTGCTCCTCAATATTGGAACGGAACCATACTTCTTTAATGTCAACAATTTTCTGGTTCTTACGGGCTTCTTTTTCTTTCTTTTGTTGCTCATAGCGGAATTTGCCATAGTCCATAATACGACACACCGGCGGTTTAGCCTGTGGTGCCACATTGACCAGATCCAAATTCAGGTCAATCGCCATTTGCAGTGCTTCGCGAATGGGCGTGATCCCAATTTGTTCTCCTTCAGCTCCGACAAGGCGTACTTCCTTCGCCCGAATCTCATCATTAATCATGTGATCTTTACTAATAACCGTCCACCTCCAGGTCATTTTGAATATCCTGTTACACAAAAATAAAAGGGATGCCGGTCAAGCTACCGACATCCCTGTAATCAACACAATTCTTCATGAGTATACACTTCATAAATTATTGGGATCGTTGACCAGCCAACATCATGTTGATCAGGTGAGAAGTCGGACTTCTACTTGTGATTCCATTGCTATTCGTTTTAAAGCACTAGAATACTATACCATCTATCTAACATCATTGTCAACATATACAATACATTTTTATATGCTGATAAAACAAAAATTATCCCTGTTTACTTTGTACTTCCTCCAACCGAACCCCTCTAGTATGCTGTGTATGGCTCCACTGTTTGTTATTTTGGGTGAAGAATGCATGAACGGTGATTGGCCACCAAGAAAGCAAAAATATCGGATAAGTAATAATTCTTAAATACATTTTTGAACTTACTTTTTCAAGATACATTGCTAACGGTAATTGCAAAAGCCCATATATCATGAAAGGAATAGATAGCCAAATAGGCAAATAACCATAAATTGAAACCAGTTGTGAATCTACAGGTAGAAGATAATTAAGGTAAAAAACAATGGTAATAAAGAAACCAAATAGAAAATTATATGAATTGAATACATACAATGCTGCGTCGATTTTAGTCATACTTCTTTCTTTAATTCCTTGAAACAGCAAAGGGATTAAGTGTTTTCTGGTGACTTCAAAGTGTCCCTGCATCCATCTTAGACGTTGTCTAGCAGAAGCTTTAAAAGTTAATGGCTTTTCATCGTAAACTTTAGCATCAAAGTTAAACTTAGGATAAATGTTTCTTTGAATACAACGTACTGTGAACTCCAAATCTTCAACGAGGCTTGTAGCTCCCCAACCCATCTCTTTTAATAACTTGCTGTCAAAACACATTCCTGTGCCTCCCAAGAAATTTGCTAATCCCAAATTATATCTCGGAAGCTGCCATAAGCGATTGCAGAACCAATAATTGATAGCGTTGGAAGCACTAATCCAGGAATCGCTAGGGTTTTTGGTATCAAGATATCCTTGAATAACTTGTCGTCCGTTACACAAGTCATTATTCATGTATTGAAGGAAATTTGTGTTCACAAGGTTATCTGCATCAAATACAACAACTGCGTCATAAGACTTCGGCATTTCCCAAAGCTTATTAAGCATCCACTCAATAGCAAATCCTTTACCTCTTTTTTCAAGATCCGTTCTTACACAAGCAGTTACACCATCATAACTTTTGGATATAGCTTCTGTATCGTCAGTACAATTGTCACAAATCACGAAAATGTCGTACATTTCTCGCGGGTATTTCATTTGTTGAAGATTCTCTAACAGAGCCCCTACAACTTGTTCTTCATTATGCGCTGCAACTAGCAATGCAAATGTCTTTTTTGGTGCATGTGTAATTTCCTCTTTCTTTCTGTACCAACCAAAAAAGGATAGAAATAATTGGTACAATCCCACAAGACCAAAAAAAACTTGAAGGACTATCATTAAATTATTAATCACTTTACTGACCCCCGTTTTTTCTTAATTTCATCAAACGATTAAATGCCATTTATATTTGTGTGTTGGCGATATATTTTAACGTCATATAGTTTTAATCGAATTTGATTCATTTGTCAATTTTTTGTTTGAAATGGTGCGTCCCCCTTAAAATTTTAATTACATACCACAATTATACACTAACCTTAACCTTTTTATTTATTTTCAAATCAAAATAATTTCTTCCATCAAGTTAAGGATAGGATGTCTTTGCACATTATACACCAGTATAGAGCTTAAATGAAAAAATACTAAAAAGAGGATTGTACAACCCTCTTTTTATAGCTAATTTATTTGGTTGAAGAAATTATATCAAATTTCAATTTCAGCTCTCAAATCTGCTAATTCAGTTTCGTCACAATACATTAACGCCGTGTCCTCACATATAATGTCGTACTTATGGATATGTAATGGTTCGCCGTTACAATATAGTGTCAACTGATGAGTTCCTTTAATACTATGGACTACTTGAATTTTACAAAAAGTTTTCATTTGTTCACCAATTGCGATGGTATTGTTTTCATCCGTAAAAGCAATGATTTTGTTATTCCTATCAGAGATGGTCAGAAATAATGCAATATCCTGATTTTTTTCAAGATTAGTAAGCTCTAATACCGCATAAATATCATTTACATAAGGTAATGTTGGCAAAGTGATTGTTTCCAAAGGAGTTGAATGAATAATTTGTTTTTTCTCATTTATTTGCTCAAATTTGCATTCATTCACGATAAAAGCTTTAGCTTCCATTATTTGTGTCCTCCATATATTTTTTTAATTTTTAAGTTATTTAAATTCACATCTACTAAACAAGGAAAACTTCTGATCTCTAATGAGGTCAATATTTTTTTGTCCAAGCTATTGCAAACCGTCATATTTGTTGGGACTTTTTTCTCAAATAACGCCATTCTATAAGGAGGGGCATGGTAAAATATGATTGAATTTTGATTTTTAGATAGATCTTTTAAGACATCTTGTTCTGTAGCTGGATCAATAAAAATGAGATGAAATTTATTGCCAAGTTCATTCAAAGAAACTCTATTCGTATTTATTGTTTTAACGATCATTATTAATTTCCTAAAGTCGTTAACTTTTCTCAATAATAGCGTTGATACAATAACCAAAATAAACAATGAAAAACATAACAAATACGTTAAAATATCATGCATCCTTCAATTCCTTTCTTTTCTCGAAAAAATAATCTTTCAAACAACAAATTATAAATGAGACGCTAAGAACGATCGTGAAAATCAAAAAATTATCTGAAGCAGTGAAGAGATCTTCGGCTTGAAAAATCCAGCAGAAAACGATCAATCCAATTATTGTTAGATTTCTTATGACAGCATAAGTATTATTCGTTCCTTTGTCACTTTTCCCGAAACAATTACACTTAAGTTCTTTCTTTTCAAAAATAACCTTAATAAAAACCATAACAAATAAACTCATCATTCCGACAGGTATTATGAGTGATATTACTTCGTTGAAATTATTGATCAAGAGATAAGCAGACATAATTTCTATTAGGACAAAAACGTAAGAGCCTACACTAATTAATTGTTTATTTTGAACTACCCCAAATTCTTTGATGCTCATACGAAATTCATTCATATCAAGGAACTTAGAGATAGAGGAAATTAAAAATAGTCCTGCAAGGAACAATTGACCTAAATATGCAATCATTTTTCAACGGACCCCGCTAGAATAATGTGTTCATACTTTTCCCATTTGGTTAAAGAATCACCTAACACTCTTTGATGTTCTTTAATATAGATAAAATGAGGGAACGTATTAATGTCATACATCAACGTGGCGTCCTCACTATCAATATGAACAACTGGAAAATCCCATTTGAAATACTCGATTAATCCATCGTGTTCTTCCTCATCTCCGTTACAAAATAAAACGAATTCTATATGCGGTATCTTATTTCGTAAATCTGTGATCTCAGGTAAAAAATCTACACAATGATTACAATATAAAGAAACAAATAAATATAGCTGACTCTTTTCTTTGGAAAACGGGATCTCTTTTCCTTTATAATCAATCACGTTACTGAAACTAACAATTTGATTATTCAACATAAAACCTCCTCTTGCTTATTAGTGTATAATTCTTTTTGAAGCATCCACATCTCGTAGTAGTAACCTCTTTTTTGAAGCAATTCGAAATGTGTCCCTGTTTCCTCTATCTCCCCTTCTTTCATAACTACTATTCTGTCCACATTAGCCGCAATGCCGATCCTGTGTGTAATAACAAGCAAGGTTCTATCCGTTGATGAATTAATAAGTTCTGTAAGCAACCGCAGTTCGCTGTTAGGATCGATAGCCGATGTTGGTTCATCAAGGACTACAAGAGAGGCTTTCTTAAACATGGCTCTAGCTAAAGCGATCCGTTGCCATTGTCCTCCAGACAGATTGATTGAATCTTCAGAGAGATATCCTAGCTCTGTTTCTAGCCCTTTTTTTGATTCCAATATATTTTCAATCCCAAATTGGTTCAGCACCTCTAAAATAGCCTTGTCATCATTTAATTTGCTGACTTCGGATATAGCAACATTATGTCGGACATCAAGTTGGAATCTTGTGAAATCCTGAAAAATAGCACTCACTTCTAGCCATAATGTGTCTAAATCAATTTCTGAGATATTTCTATCATTTATACAAACGCTGCCTTCAGGTGAGTCATATAAACCTAAAATCAACTTCGTAAGTGTTGTTTTCCCTGAAGCATTATCCCCGACTATAGCTATTTTCTCTCCTTTTTTTATATCTAGATTTATATTATTCAAAGCATTTTTTTCTCTATTTGGATATTTGAATGATAGGTTTTTAACAGTAATAGAATCAATACTATTTATTTTTATTTTGGAGCTTAAGTTCTTCCTATGATCTTCAATAATTCTATTATCCGCTGTGATTAAATACGAAGTATTCTCATAAAATCCACCAACGATATTTACAAAGCTCAAAATGTTAGCTTCAATTAAAGGAATAGCCATCGTAATAGCCATATAATCACCGATCTTCAAATCACCTTTAGAAATTCTGTATACTAGTACAACAGTTAAGACAAGTTTGAATGCAATAGACAAAATCTTGCTTATAGTGACGTAGTTTATTGTCTTCATCTCAAGACGAAATTGAAGATCAAATGCGACTTTTCTCCTTTTCAGCCATAATCCTTTGATAAATTCATAAGCTCGATTAACCATTAACTCTTTATGAACAGAAAAATCATTTATAATCTGGTTGAGATACCCATAAGATCGATGTGAGGTTTGTAGTATATTGGTAATCCCCACTCTACTTTTTAACGTTTTTAATTCTAGAAATGCACGTACTATACAAACACCTATTAACGACAAAAATACAATAAAATCTAACTTTTGAATAAGAACTGTAGATAAGGATATCCCTATAATGAGCGAAATTAAAGTAAGGAAACTTTGATAATTACTTTCCATCTTAGTGAGAGCAAACTCATTAAAGTTAGCTTTTCCATGAAACTGTGGATTTTCTTTTTCCACCAAACTCGTTGCATAATAATGATGGTCTGCTAGTTTTGTCTTCTGATAAATGTTAAATTTTTCTATAAAAGAAATGCTGTATTTCGACTTTAATTGAGTGAATAAGTGAACCAGAAGCTCTAATGCAATAATTACAATTAAAATCATAACAACAGTTGAGAACACAAACGTTTCTTTTGATATATTATTGATCAATTGAGCACCCAAATATATAGAAGCATTTAATTGAACAGGAGTTAATAATGTAAGCAACAAATTTAATAAGACATAATTTTTATCTATCTTCCACACTTCACGAAATGAAATCATGAAGACTTTGAATTTTTTAATTAGTACTTCCATCAACTACTCTCCCCGTACCAAAAACCTCCACTAATGGAACGATTCTCCGAACTAAACCTTCGTAGGAGCCAAATCCTCCAGCAGCTACAAGCTGACCTACTTTATTAAGAGCATATACTAAAGGCACGACTTCAATATTCAATTCTTTAAATAACACGGCGAAATTACTTTTGTAAATGTTATATTTAGGAAATTGATTCTTTAAATTTTCAACAAATTCTTCATTTGCTTCAACAAAAATATAAGTCTTGAAATGAAACAATTTTGAGTAAGACTCTAAAATAGAAAAATCGCACTTTTCACAAGTTTTACTCATAAAAAAAATAAGAGTCCCCGTTTCCCCCCATCTAATTGTGACCTCTTGGAAATCTTTCGAATAGCAAAAATTAGTTTTCAATACTTTCCCGACTGGAAAAGGAGCAATGGATCTTTTCTTTAAAATATCTTTATAATCTTTTTTCTCTACTAACACAGATTCACTTCCTTAATATGAGATGTAGTGAATTGAAATGATATTAAATAGGTGCCCAAGAATTGGGCACCTATTTTCATGTGAAAATTGTTTAACAACAATTTCCCCATTCGGAGTTACAATATTTCCATACTTGAATTTGTCCAGCGCTATTTTTACAACCAATGTAATAATGGTTGAAACGACGCAAACCCACACAAACCGTGTTAGAAGCACAGTAACTATCGTCGCCAATTTGAGGATTACCGGACGGTTTCCATGGAGATGGACAATCATTAGCACATACCATAATAAAAGCCTCCTAAGTATAATAAGTATTTTGTTTTTTTGCTGGCCAAGCAAAATATGAAATAGCTATGACTACATAGTAAATCAAAATAGTAATTAAAAGAATATCCTCAGAGTAAGAGACTCTTACTCTGAGGTTTCACATATAAAAATTGTAGGATAATGTAGAAAAATGTCTTATTAAATATGAATTTATATACACTTATATCAAATTATATTATCAAATCATAAATTTTGACTTTTTCATTTATCATACTTATAATTGTGAAGATCATAAATTTGTAATCTAACACAACTTTTTTCCATTCACTTATTCTGATACATATTCAAAGAACTTTTATCTTGTCGTTCGATGCTAAGTGGCTTGCTCAAAACACAAAAATGCTTTTATGACAATTTTTAGATTTATCCTACAAAGGAGATCAAACACAATGCTTAAATACTGCCCAGAAATTGCTATCATTTCAAAAAAATATTCTTTAAAATTAAACTTGTCTAACAGAGTAAATAATAACATTTGTCTACTAAAATCCATCAGTAATTTTGAATATTATCTTGAAGATCACAATTCATGCATTATCATTTATGAAATCACAAAAGAGTCCATAGATCTTCTTCCTGAAATTATTAAAATCATTAATATTCAAGAAAAAAAGATAATAAAATTAATAGTACTGGGAGAATATAACGAATCGGAGTTCTACAAACAACTTGGATGTTGTTTAATAGATTCTCCAGTTTCACTCCATTTTTCAAATCTTAACACCTTAGTAAAATCTATAGAGATTGAGTCTGAGCAGTTATATCAGAATGAACTTGCACAAGTTATGCAACATGACAAAGATTTCGTGAATTTTATAACTATTAAAAATGAAGGAAGAAAAATGATCCTTCTTGAAAATTCTATTAAATATATTACAAAAAGCGGAAAAACTCTAGTTAATATACATTTAACGGATGGTACTATATTGAAAAGTTCATCCTGCCTTAAGGATATTGTAACTCTGAGCTCTCCCTTCTTATTCCAGTGTCATAAGAGTTATCTAGTTAATATTAAATTCATTAAAATGATATCCCCCGATCAATGGGAGGGTTACGAAATAATACTTGAAGATGATACCCATCTTCCCCTTTCAAAAAGTTTTTATCAGCAGTTTAAATTAGCTAGCAACTTACTTAAGGCCTCCCTAACTAGGTTTCAAATTCCTTTTCGTGATGCCATAAGGTAATTTTACAAATTTAAAAACGCTTTGGCTGGACAAATGACCCTTGTATACAGATATTCATGGCAACTAATAAATAGCAGAATGAATTTCATCAGATATCTGAGGAATTCATTCTGCTATTTGTTTAGGGTAATCTCGCTCTTCGCATTGCAAATGTGCTAAGATGTGTCTTGTTCGTTATTTCCTTTAATTCTTTGCTAACATAGTAAAGCTATTCACCAACTTTACATGAATTTTACGTTCTTTACATGGGTTCTCCTTGAAAAGGACAACATTTAAAAATATGATAAACATATACCTGAAATAACCTCAAGTTCATGAAAAACGGTTATATACTAATCAGGACGAAACCGGATGCAGAAAATGACCGGAAATAATGCCGCCATTGCAGGCGGCCTGAATGGCAGGAGGCCAATATGAGCCGTTTATTCTTAAAGTTTCAAGATTATGATCGAAATGTTTTTATGTGGATCAACGGCCGACTTCATAACCGTTTTATGAATTTTTGGCTGTATTATTTCACCCATCTGGGTGGAGCAACTTCTTCTATTGCAGTATCTTTGTTAATCTGGCTGCTTGCTCCGGCTCCATGGAGCACAACAGGACTCCAGGCTTGCATCGCTCTTGCGGTCAGCCACATTCCTGTAGCCATCGCAAAAAAATTGTATCCCCGCATTAGACCTTATCTGGCCTTGCCGGATACAATTACATTTCGGAATCCCCTGACGGACCATTCGTTTCCATCAGGACACACAACTGCCATTTTTTCGGTCACGGTTCCATTTATGACCACTGATCCGATCTTATTGCTAATATTGTTGCCTGTGGCTCTTATTGTCGGATTCTCTCGCATTTATCTGGGATTACACTATCCTTCCGATGTTCTGGCAGGTGCCACAATAGGTACTTTAGTCGCACTTGCAACAGTTGCATTCTGGTCTTAAAGCCGATATGTTAGACTCAGAAAAACCTAGCAGGAACAGGTGAAGTAAGCGTGGAGAAAAAAAGAGTATTACTATTATCTGAAGGCTTTGGTACGGGTCATACTCAAGCCGCCTATGCACTGTCCAGCAATTTGCGAAAGCTCTCGTCAGATGTGCAGACGAAAGTGCTGGAACTGGGAAGTTTCTTAAATCCCAAGGTTGCACCTCTTATTATAACAGCATACAAAAAAACGGTTACCAACCAACCCAAACTTGTCGGATACGTATACAGACACCAATATAAAAAATCATTGAATCGGCTGACAACACTCGCATTGCACAAGCTGTTCTATACCCATACACGCAGCGTGGTGCGCCAGTTACGTCCCGATGCAATTGTCTGTACCCATCCGATCCCCAGTGCTGTCATAGCCAGACTGAAACGTCTGGGTGCACAGATTCCCCTTTGCACAGTCATCACCGACTATGATGCACATGGGACATGGATTAACCGTGAAGTAGATCTTTATCTGGTTTCTTCAGATGAGGTTAAGTCCAAACTATTGCTTCGTGGCGTACCTATAGACAAAATTCGAGTCACCGGCATTCCGGTGCATCCGAACTTCTGGGAACATCCCGGACGAGAAGAGATCCGAAGCAGATTCAACCTCAAAAATATGCCCACTGTACTGGTAATGGGCGGCGGTTGGGGCATGCTCAGCGACGAGCTGGTCCATCCGTTGCTGACACGGTGGCATAAAGATATTCAGATTATTTTTTGTCTGGGTCGCAATGATAAAGCACGGATCAGCATGGAACAGAACCCCATGTATCGCAAAGAGAACATTCATATTATCGGGTACACCAACGAAGTGGACAAATTGATGGAAGTCTCCGACCTGCTGATCACCAAACCTGGAGGAATGACATGCAGCGAAGGCTTAGCCAAAGGAATTCCGATGTTGTTCCACAACCCTATACCTGGTCAGGAAGAAGAAAACGTCCATTATTTTACCGCTAGAGGGTTGGGAGAACCCATATCTTCGTCTGACGTAGTTGTTAAATGGATGAACAAACTGCTGCACCACTATCCGGATGTCGTACGTAAACGCAAACGTCATCTGGCGGAAATTGCCAAGGTTCATCCAATGGAGAGCGCTCAAAGTATTCTCGATCTGTTGGAGGACGTTCGTCCTTCATCCGCAGAAGAGGCCCATATATGAATTTATCCGAACATTTGCTGCTTCCCGCATATCTCGTCCAATTACGCCTTTAAGCAGCGGCTTCAAACAAACCTGCACACACATTGAAAAGGTGCCTTCGACTTTGAAGGCACCTTTTCTGTATGAAGGAAAGTACAAATTTACTGAATGCCTGCTGATTTCAAGTACTCCTGCCACTGCTTGGTGTATTCTGACTGAATTTTTTCTAATCCCGCTTGTTTTGCCTTCTCCATAAATGTGTTCAAACCAGCCTCTACGTCTGCCACCAAACCCACATTAAGCGGATACAAATATTGTTTTTCCACTTGCTCCAAGGCAGCTTTCTCGGCTTGATATGGAGTCCAGTCTTCCGCAAATCCGGTAAAAATATCTGGCTTTTTGATTTTGTCCAGATCCTCAAACATGGTCAGGACATCATCAAAGGTTTTATCATAGAGCATAAATTCCGGATTACGCCAAGCCCAACCATTCATGCCCTCACGCGGGAAGCCGTTCGTTTGTGCATCCCCCACCATTTTGTAGTATCCATTATCTACTTCGAAGTTTTTGCCCTCCACGCCGTATTCAGTCAACCAATTATAGCGTTTGTCTGTCACAAGCTTTTCGTAAAATGCCAATGCTTTTTCCGGGTTCTTACTACTGCGTGGAATCGCAAACCCATTGTGGATCGGGTGAACAGGTTGTGCAAACCCTTTTGCATTCGGGTAAGGGAAATAAGCCAGTTTCCAATCTGGATGCGTAGACTGCACCTTGATAACATCTGCATTAAATTTATTAGGGTTCTCCCCGGACAGAACAACAGCCGCTTTTCCATTTTGCAGCAATGAGTTGGAAGTATCTTTTACATTCAGTACGTTTTTGGGGAAGAATCCTTTGTCCATCCAGCGTTTGTATGTTTTCAGGTCTTCCAGATGTTGTGCCGATCCCCAATAGGACGTCACGGTCGAAGGTGTGTCATACATAATATCCAATCCATATGGAAGTTGACCCGCTGTATTCACCAGCTTGGATGTCAGTTGACGGATACCGTGCGTATGGTTGGCATTGCTATCCGCGATCGGAATCATATTGGGTTCGTTGGCCTTAATGCCTTCCAGATACGCTTCGAGTGTCTCGAGCGATTCTGGCTTCGGAAGATTGTACTTCTCGCGCAAATCCTCGCGGTACGCAATCCCCTCGGTTACATACTCAATCCAAGTAGATGGAACCGTATAGATTTTGTCATTGATTTTGACAGCATCCCACATGTCATCAGGGACATGAGCTTTAAGCGCTGGTGCTGCTTTAGGCAGCATTTCATCCAGTGCCAGAAACGCTCCCTTCTTGGCATAGGACTGGTAGAATGTCCAATCCGCTGTGAAGATCAGATCGATCGGCTGTCCGGAAGACAGCAGCAGTTTATATTTTTGATCCCAGTCGGTCCAGGAGGTGTAGTTGAATTTCACATTGACGTTCAGATCAGCCTCAGCCAGCTTATTAATCTCGGATTCAATGACAGGCAGATCTTTCGGAGCATCCCCAAGCATGTAAAATTGCAGTGTTACTTTATCACCTTTATTCTCGGATGTTCCCCCTTGCTCGCTTCCTTGCGCCGATCCCCCCGAACCATTGTTACATGCGGCAAGCACCCCGGCGAACAACATCAGGGCAAGTACCAGAGACAGGTGCCGAATTGTTTTGTTACGCATACGCATCCTCCCTTTTTGTGGTGAACCTTTATATGTTAGCGCAGACTCGCCATGTTTCAGACCGAAGATGATGCTAGCAGCCTGATATACAGAGCGTGTTCACGTTCTAACCTTTCACTGCACCAATCGTAAGTCCTTTGACAAAATAACGTTGTACAAACGGATACAGGAACAAAATCGGTCCCGTCACAACGATCGCCATCGCCATCTTGGTTGATTCCGTAGGCACATCCTGACTAAGCGTGATCCCTGTGCCAATCGCCATCTGGTCAATAAAAGTAATCGTGTTCATCGTGTTATAGAGATAAAATTGCAGCTGGTACATATCAGGATTGTTAATGAAGAGCGATGAGGTAAACCAGTCATTCCAGTACCCCAATGCCAGAAACAGACCTACAGTAGCAATCCCAGGCATCGCCAGTTTCAACACAATGCTGAAATAGATGCGGAAGTCGTTAGCTCCGTCAATCTTGGCTGACTCTATCAACTCATCCGGCACAGCCGAACGAATGAAGTTTTTCATCAAGATAATGAGGAACGGTGTCATCAACCCCGGGAAAATCAGTACGGTATACGTATCTGTGAGGTTGAAGTAGTTCGCCAGCATAATGTACCAAGGCACAAGTCCCCCACCAAACAACGTTGTGAAGTAGATAAAAAATGAAAACGTGTTCCGATATTTAAAGTCCTTACGCTGGAGCACAAAGCCGGCCATCGTGATGAGAAACAGCCCTAGCGTGGTCCCCACCACCGTTGTAAAAACGGTTACCCCATAAGCCTTGAGTACCTGAGTCGGGAATTTGAACACCATTTTGTAACCTTCCAGGGAAAAGTCCGTTGGAAAGAGGTGATAGCCATCCCTTACAATGGATTCGTTGCTGCTAAACGAACCGGATAGAATCAGCAGAAAAGGTAACAGGCACATGATGGATAAGATGATGATGAAGCTATAGGAAATCAGTTGAAACATGAAAGTAAACTCCGAATCTCTGAGACGTGTATTCGTACGCGTGCGAGTATTCATTGGCGTGTTCATGATCGTTCTCCCTTCTGCCCTGGGGGCGTTCTAGAACAAGGCGTAGTCCTCATTTACTTTGCGGATTATATAATTGACGGTCATGATCAAAATGAACCCGAACAAAGACTGATACAGACCAGCAGCCGTTGCCATCCCGATATCAAACGTTACTTTCAGTGAACGATACACATACGTATCAATAATATCTGTAGCATTGTACAGCACCCCATTGTTGCCAATCAGTTGATAAAACAGGTCAAACTGCCCCTTCATAATGCTGCCGAGCGAGAATAACAGCAGGATGACAAAGGTTGGCTTCAGCATCGGTACCGTAATGTACCAGATCCGCTGAAAAATGTTGGCCCCGTCGATTCGGGCTGCTTCATAATACTCGTCACTGATCCCCGTTATGGCGGCCAGATAGATGACCATGCTGTATCCGAGATTCTTCCACAGATAAAAGATGATGATCAAAAATACCCATATCCAAGGTGTATTATAAATATCCACCGGTCCAGCCTCGAAACGTTTGAGCACCGTGTTCACAAAACCCGACTCATAGTTGAACATGTTGTAAGCGATTACACTTAATAGTACAAACGAGATGAAGTACGGCAAGAACATGACGGATTGCGTAATTTTTTTGAATAACCTGCCCCGGATTTCGCTAAGCATGATCGCACAGAAGATCGCCAGTCCGTTTCCTAATATAATGAAGGCGAGGTTGTAACCCACAGTGTTGGTTGTGAGCTTCAGCAGCATTCCGGATTGCCATAGGAACTTAAAGTTCTCCAAACCGACAAATGGACTGCCAAATAGTCCGCCTTCAAAATCATACCGGGTGAACGCATAATAGATACCGACCATTGGAAAATACGAGTTAATCAGAAAAAAGATCAGCGTGGGCAACAGCATCAGAAACATGATTTTGTTTTTGTTCAATTCTTTGAGCATGGCTCGATCCCTCCCGAATTTCTTGCGGTGCTGCGTGGTGGAGCTCTCTTTTTATTGTAGATGCTCCCTTCGCTCACGGATACTGAAGCTTCCCCTCAGAAAATGAACGATTCTGCGAAATAAACTATGAACAAAACGAACGAACCGTGAAATGAACAGACATCCACACGCATCCGTTCACAAATGTTGATATCGTGCATAGGCTGCAACTGGTGAACAATCCTGCGAAAGTTGAACTTTATGTAGAGAAAGTAGGCAAAACAGCCTGTCCAGCGTTGATGTAAACGCATACATAATATATAATTCAAGATACTCTTGTTCTTCTGCTCATCCAGGTATGAAGTCTGGCGTATGTATATGAAGTTCTACGTTCTCCACCCATAACAAGAGGTCCAAGGGGGAAAAAGAATGCGTAAACGTTCAGAGGACAGTCAGCAGGTCTTCACACGGATTCTGATCGGCATTATTATCAGTACCGTCGCCACCTTGCTTGTGGCTTCTTCTATCTTGTATGCCAACTATAATCGGATTGCTCTTCGCCAGGTGTATCGTACCGATATGAACAGCCTTACACAAACCAGCCGTGAAGTAGCCAAGATGACCGAGACTGCGAAATCATTGTCATATCAGATTTATCAGGACTACACCATCTCATCATTATTGCTTTATTCCAGACCAAATATCTATGAGATTACATCGGCGATGGAGCAACTCGACAACTACCGCATGTCCCTTCCCTTTATCGAATCTATCTATGTATACAACTCTAAAAGCAATGAATTTTTTATCAGTTCCAACGTGCGTAATGGGCAGCAGTCCGTCTCAGAGATCGACGATCAGGGGATTACAAGCATCCTCCAACGCTTCCATGACTATAAACCTTTTGTTCCCATCCCGCGTACATATCAGGTCGGCTCTACTGAAGAAACAGAGGTCAACAGCTACACTTATCTCTGTTACGACACGATCAATGACAACGCGAAATTAAACTATGCTGTCATCGTTAATATCAAGGATGATTGGCTCAGTCCGAACATGAATGCTGTGGATCAACCAGGCAAGACCTTTATCGTGAATGAGAATGGGGATCTATTATCCGACTTTGGTGATCGTTCATTGATGAAAAATCTCTCCAGTGAAGCTTTTATGAAGCCAATTATGCAGGATGCGGAGCATTCCGCTTATTTTACCGAGAAGGTCGACGGAGAAAAATCACTCATCACCTATACCGCTCCCGATGATCTGGGCTGGCGTTATGTGAGAATAACACCGTATGATCTGATTACCTCAGATATACGGAGTATGCGTACACATACCGTTCTGTTTTGTGTTGGACTTCTCATCGCAGGGTTGTTGCTCTCTTACCTTGTATCCCGAAAACTATATCACCCTATTGATAAGGTGCTTGTTCGTTTACGTGTGATGGAAGCAGAGCGACGTGGCAGTCTTCATCTGTTACGGCAGGATTTTCTGCGTGGGGCCTTGCAGGGTCGTGAAACAGTAACTGGAGGTATGTTGGAAGAACGGATGAAGTTCTACGGTTCCTCCATTGATGTTCAGCGTGCTTCCAGACTCGTATTGCTGCGTATTGATCATTTTACGGAATTCTGCGAAACGTATCGTGATGAGACCCAGCTTGTCAAATACGCCATGATGAACATCTGCACCGAGACAGCCGATCTCCACTATAATGCGGAAGCTGTGGATATGGGCGGTGATCTGATCACCCTCATTTTCAACGAGAAAGCGGAATACCAGGAACTTGAGCAACCTACTAACAACCGGATAGAAGAGCTGCTGCGCATGATGCAGGCTGCTGTGATGACCCATCTGAAATGCTCCATCTCCTGTACGATCGGCACGGAGGAAGATTCATTGGAAGACAGTATTGCTTCCTACACCAGATCAGCCGAAGCTTCACTGCATCGTTTGTTCATGGGACCCGGCTGTCTGATCTATACTTCTGACATTATGGCTTATCACGCCAAGGAGTACGCATTCCCGGCAGGTAAGGAAAGACAGCTTGTCGATCATCTAATGACAGGCAAGACGCAAGAAGCCAAGCAAGTCTATGCAGATATCGTCGGTGAAACAGCCGCTTATCCCTTCACCGTCTTCCAGCTGGCCTTATCCCATCTGACGATGACACTCAACCATGTACGAAATACCCTTAAGAAAAATAATCAACTCACGCTTGATTCAGTATCGGATGGACTCATGCTGCCTGTGAAAGAAGCGGAAGACATCAGTGAAGTGCATGAACACTTCTATCGTATGTTTGATGAGCTTGGTTCCAAAGTTGAAGAGAAACGTACAATGAAGCACGAAGAGTTGATTCGCAAAATCAACGGCATTATTGAGCGGGACTATGCGGACCCTAACCTATGTCTAACTTCTATTGCAGATGAGCTTAGCATGTCGCCCATCTATGTAAGCAGGCTCTACAAACAGCTCACCCTGAAAGGGCTAACGGACGTGATTAATGAAACCCGCATAGCCAAGGCTCAACATCTGCTGGTAGAGACAGAGAACTCCGTTGCCGATATTGCCGAGAGGACCGGATTCACCAACAGTTCCTATTTCTATCGCATGTTCAAAAAGTTCAACGGTGTTACACCGAACGATTATCGCCGCAAAGAGTTTCATTCAGAGAACTTTTGAAATCATCCCAGACGTGATTTTTAGGAGCACTTCACAACGCCAAAAAGAGCGACCTATGAGAATGAACCATTCCCCTCATGTGTCGCTCTTCTTTAATGAGTTTAAGTTAGATTTCGATTTTATTCCTGTTCCTGACCTTCACCAGACTCTTCTGTCGCTTCGCGGACTTTATACTTGTCCAGACGTGTCTGCTGATACTCACGCAGTGCCTCTTCACCCACAATCACTTCAACCCGGTGAATGTTCATGCCTTTGCCCATGAATTTCTGCTCATACTCGGTCATCACATGTTCTTCGTTAAGTCCATCGCGATGCAGGTTCAAAGACAGATTCGTCATTTGCAGACCAAAGTCGGCAATGGCGTTGAGTGAGAAATCAAACAGCGTCTCCGAATCGGTTTTGAAATGAATCTGTCCTTTTGCATTAAGCAATTCCGTGTATTTCTTCAGGAAGCGCGGGTGCGTCAACCGGCGACGTGCATGCTTTGCTTTTGGCCACGGATCGCTGAAGTTCAAATAAATGCGTTCCAGTTCTTCCGGTTCAAAAACTTCCTCGATCTGTTCAATGTTTGCCAGCGCAAGCTTCAGGTTCGGTGGTGTCTCCACATCTGCCTGGCTCCACGCATTCCGAGCTTTCTCACTGGCACGACGCACCAGTTCATCATACATATCAATACCGATGAAATTAAATTCCGGATATTTATAACTCATTTGGCTGATAAATTGACCTTTACCCATACCAAATTCCACGAAGATCGGATGGTCATTGCCAAACAGTTCAGACCATTTTCCTTTATGTTGCTTGGGGTCCAGTACAACAAGATCAACTTGTTGCTCCAGATTTTCTCTTATCCCTTTTCTGCCACGTAAACGCATTTTATTCCTCCGTTTGTCCCATACTTGTCTCAGACTTATTTTGCCGAAGAACTCGCAAATTGTAAAGAGCAATGAAAAGGGAATCTTCGGATCTGCCACTTTGGGCAAATCTCAAAGATTCCCTCTTCGATTTATTTGGAATTGGGGTCCAACTACTTTAGTAGTTCATAGTCTACCTTATCTTGGTGTGAAAAATCAAATGTCTTTTCGAAAGCATCGCGAACTTTTTGTCTTGCAGCCGCTTTCACTTTCGGATTTCCATTAAAACGAACACCCGTTAAAGCCAGTGCTTCCTCTGCCGTCAATTCAACAGACACATGATTCAATTCATTGTTTTTTACTTGGGAATTCATTCATATCACCTCACGGTATAGTATGGTCCATGACGTCAACATTGATTCAAATGCTATGATGAATAGTACCCATTAGATGGTGTCTGACGCTGATTTAAATATAACATAAGGTGTAAACTATAGCAAGGAGAAAACCTTGATTTTACGGCCTATTTTGCGTTTAGGTTCCCTTTTTTTTTAGTTTTTTGATACAATGATAAAAGTTCATGAAAACACCTATAATCGCTATCCATCGTCTATGACGGAAATCGCATAGCGCTTCTTCTTTTGTTCACGTATGATTACTGTAATTAGACAGCCAAAGGAGTACCTTGAAGATGAATGCACCTTCATTACAGTCCCCTCTCCTGTGGGGAGATAAACGATTCCATACCTGGAATTATGAGATGCGAGATCAATTCAACAATAAAGTTTTCAAAGTGATGCTGGATGCTGGATTCACCTGTCCCAACCGTGACGGTTCCATTGCCAAAGGTGGCTGCACCTTCTGCAGTGCGCGTGGATCAGGCGATTTTGCTGGCAGCAGACGTGAAGATCTGGTTACCCAATTCAATACGATTCGAGATAAACAGCACCTCAAGTGGCCTACAGCCCATTATATTGGTTACTTCCAAGCCTATACGAACACATATGCTCCGGTTGAGGAGCTTCGCGAATATTTTGAAGAAATTTTAGAGCAACCAGGTGTTGTTGGTCTGTCCATCGCCACGCGCCCGGATTGTTTGCCAGATGACGTTGTTGATTATTTGGCTGAACTGAACGAGCGCACATACTTGTGGGTTGAGATGGGGCTTCAAACGATCCACGATTCCACATCAACATTGATTAATCGGGCGCACGACACGAAGTGTTACGAAGAAGCGGTTGAGAAATTACGCAAACGAAATATACGTGTGTGCACACATATCATATATGGTCTGCCTCAAGAAACGCATGAGATGATGCTGGACACTGGACGGGCAGTCGCCAATATGGATGTACAGGGCATCAAGATTCACCTATTACATCTGATGCGTAAAACACCAATGGTAAAGCAATACGAAGCCGGTCTTTTACGTTTTCTCGATCAGGACGAGTATATCAAGCTGATCGTAGATACATTGGAGATGCTCCCGCCAGAAATGATCGTACACCGCCTTACAGGCGACGCACCGCGTGATCTGCTGATTGGGCCAATGTGGTCCATGAACAAATGGGAAGTATTGAACTCCATTGATCGTGAGCTGCGAGAGCGGGATTCATGGCAGGGTAAGTATTGGAGGCGAGCATAGATGGGCTTTCTTTCGGTTCTCAGCTGTGCTCATCAGTGGATTGCTTCCCGTCTGCAGCCAGGTGATCTGGCCATAGATGCAACAGTTGGTACTGGAGCAGACACACTATTTTTGGCACAACAAGTAGGCAAACGTGGTCAAGTCATTGGATTCGATATTCAAAATGAAGCCCTTACGCTTGCACAGGCCCGGATTCGAAAACAAAACGACGAAGCCAAGCTTGGCTCCATCTCCATGCTTCAACTAAGTCATGATCGAATGGCAGAAGCCGTGCCGGAGTCATGGCTTGGTGCGGTTGGCGCAGTCATGTTTAATCTGGGGTATCTGCCTTCGGAAAATGCAGATTCCTCCATCATAACCAAGACTGACAGTACAATTGCTGCACTCGAGGCCGCACTCGCTTTATTACGTCCTCGCGGCATTATTACAGTTGTGCTCTATCCCGGTCATGACGGAGGCGCACAGGAAGCATCAGCCGTGTTGGAGTGGTCCTCTTCCCTGCCGGTAGAACAGGCACAGGTTGTGCTGTATCGCCAATTACAGCGAGAAACTTCTCCTTTTCTGATCGGCATTGAGAAAAAAATAATTTCCTTTGTTCACCAAATACAATAAACTAGACACAATCGCAAGGTGAGCTGTTAACGGCTTCTCCTTCCTGCGATCTGTGTTCTAAATCTACATATGCAAACGTATTCACTTGTTTGTTCATGGCGATTGCAGGCCCATGACTGATTAAAGCGATCCACCATTTCATATACTAGAGGAGAGATTACTGATGTCTACGCCATACCCATTACAATTCCAACCTGAATTCAAAGAACGTGTGTGGGGCGGTCGTGCGCTGGAGCAATTCGGCCTTACGCCCCCTGAAGGACATATCGGAGAAGGCTGGATGATAGCCGATCATCCAAACGGTACAACCAAGGTATTAAATGGAGCACTAGCTGGCAAGGGTCTGGATGAAGTTCGTGAACAACTGGGCACCGAATGGCTTGGAACCAAAGGCGTTTCCGAAAAAGGCGGTCGTTTCCCCCTTCTGATTAAGCTGCTTGACTGCAACGATGACCTGTCCGTTCAGGTTCATCCCACAGACGAGTATGAGGCACTTCCTCCTGGCGAGCTTGGCAAAACAGAAATGTGGTATGTACTCGACGCAAAACCGGGCGCGCACATCATCTACGGCCTGAATGAAGGCGTGGATCGGGCAACATTGAAAGAGGCATTGGAAAACGGCACGGTGATGGATACCCTTCGTCAGGTACCTGTAGAAGCTGGTGATACGTTCTTTATCCCTGCCGGAACCGTACATGCGCTCTGTGCAGGTGTCGTTGTCGCTGAGATTCAGCAAAACTCGGATACGACTTACCGGATTTACGATTACAATCGTCCTGGACTGGATGGTAAACCACGTGAGTTGCATGTTGAAGACTCATTGAATGTCACCGCCTATGAGGGTGCAGGTGCTTCAACAATGAAAACCAATAACGCTACTCCTGGTGAATGGCTCATGCTTGCGGAATGTCCTTATTTTGTGGTGGAAAAAGGGGTTGTAACTGAACGCTGGGAACTCTCCACAAATCCTGACAGCTTCACAATTCTCGTTGTCTGTGAAGGAGAAGGCACTTTGGAGTGGGCACATGCTGAATCAGACCGCATTGAATTGAAAGCTGGACAGTGTTATCTCTTGCCAGCCAATCTGGGTTCTTATACTTTAAACGGGAATACTACTGTTCTTCGCTCTTATCTGCCATAAATCAAGCTCATATGTAACCTGTGAAGGAGGAATTACACGAGATGCAGGAATCTACCTTTGCCTTGGTCGCTAGTGAAGGTACCCGTATTCATGTGTACCGCTGGCTTCCCGATCCGGAATGCGACGTTAAGGGTGTAGTGCAAATTGCACATGGCATGGGCGAGACGGCCGCCCGATACGCGGAATTTGCCAGCGTTCTTACTGAAAATGGCTATGCGGTCTATGCCAATGACCATCGGGGTCATGGCAAAACTGTGGAGAATGCCAAGCTACTCGGCAATGCTGGTGTTGATGCCTTCCGCTGGATGGCAAGTGATATGATTAATCTCGGCGAAGTAGCCGCCAAGGAGAACCCTGGGGTGCCCCTTTTTCTAATGGGACATAGCATGGGTTCATTCTTGGTACAACATCTCATGTACGCTGGTCATGAGCAGTACCATGCCTTTATTCTATCCGGGACGAATGGTAGACGCGGTCTGCTACGGTTTGGAGAGAAGCTGGCCTTCTTGCAATGCGGCATTCAGGGGGATACTCATCCCAGCATGCTGCTCAACGCGATTGTATTTGGTGGATTTAACCGCTCTTTCCGCCCTGCAACGACACCGTTTGATTGGTTGTCCCGGGACGCACAAGAGGTTCAGCGATTCATTGATGATCCCCTGTGCGGGGCAGTCTGTACAGCAGGCTTTTTCCGCGACTTCTTCAAATTGCTGCTCGAAGTCCATCTTCCACACAATATGGAGCGCATACCTAAACACAAACCCGTATATCTGTTCTCAGGTGAAAAGGACCCCGTTGGACTTCATGGCAAAGGTGTTCTTAATCTGGTCTCCCAGTACAAGAAGCTTCAACTGGAGAATATTGAGTATCGCCTGTATCCGGGTGGACGCCACGAAATGCTGCATGAGATCAACCGAACAGAAGTGGCTCAGCATGTTGTAGACTGGCTAGAGCGGAATACCCCTAGCTCGAATACACACGATAGGCCTGTGAGCCTTACTGAAACAGCTGACTCTATATAATAGAGCCGGAACAATACAATACTTTCGATAGCAAAAGAAACCCCTGAATCGGATGTACAGCTCACGCTGCGCTCCAATTCAGGGGTTTCTTGTTAAACGATATGAATAATAGCCTTGATCAAACGTTATGGATTAACCTTCAATCAACAGTGATTCCGGGTCTTCAAGCAGTTCTTTCACGGTCACAAGGAAACGTACAGCTTCACTGCCGTCGATAATTCGGTGATCGTAAGATAGCGCGATGTACATCATTGGACGGTTTTCCATCCGCTCTGCATCAATCGCCACTGGACGAAGCTGGATCTTATGCATCCCCAGAATACCCACTTGTGGTGTATTCAGAATTGGCGTAGATAACAAGGAACCGAATGTTCCACCATTCGTGATGGTGAACGTTCCACCTTGTAGATCAGATAACGCCAGTGTGTTGGAACGAGCTTTGGATGCCAGGTCCGCAATGCTCTTCTCAATCTCGGCAAAGCCCAGTCGATCGGCATCACGTACAACCGGTACAACCAGTCCTTCTTTCGCAGATACGGCAATGCCGATGTCATAATACTTTTTGAGTACAACATCTTCGCCATCAATCTCTGCGTTAATTGTAGGGAATTTTTTCAGAGCTCCCACAACTGCTTTGGTGAAGAAGGACATGAACCCGAGGTTAATCTCATGTTTCTCTTTGAACTTGTCCTTACGGCGTTTACGTACATCCATAATCGCAGTCATATCCACTTCATTGAACGTAGTCAACATGGCTGCAGTCTGCTGAGCCTCTACCAGACGTTTGGCAATGGTCGCACGACGGCGAGACATCCGCTGACGCTCCACTGGTTTGGTATAAGTAGAACTTCCAGCTGCCGGAGCACTTGGTGCCGCAGGAGCTTTATTGGCAGGTGGAGCTGCCGGAGCAGGTGCCTGATTGTTATGGCTCTTCACGTCGTCCTGGTATACCCGTCCAATTGGATCTTTGCTCTGAACCTGATCCAACTCGATACCACGTTCACGTGCAAGCTTGCGAGCGGACGGTGAAGCCGTTTTGGCGCTGTCGGATGATTCCGGTGCCGCAGCAACAGGTGCTGTTGGTGTTGGTGCTTCAGGTGCAGGAGTAGCGGCCTTTTTCTCTTCTGCCGCTGCCGGTTCGGAAGCGGGTGCACCGCTTCCTCCTCCAGAGCCAGCTGAGAGTGTACCGATCGTTTCACCGATCTCTACCGTCTCTCCTTCCTGACGAATGATCTTCTCCAGCACACCGCTTTCTTCTGCGCTGATCTCGATATTTACTTTATCCGTTTCCAGTTCAAGAAGCACATCACCCTGATTAACGGTTTCCCCTTCTTTAACCATCCATCTGGATACAGTTCCCTCAGTTATTGACTCACCCATTGCAGGTACTTTAATTTCACTCACAGCTCTTACCTCCCCAGTGGAATATTATTCTTCGTCGTTTGTTTCAACGCAGATGTAATAATCTGTTGCTGTTCCATACTATGCACAAGCTGATAACCGCTGGAAGGACTTGCGTGTTCCGGGCGACCTTCGTATCTAACGGTTGTGCCTTCCGGAGCAACTTCGCGAAGACGAGGCTCCATGTAAGTCCAGGCGCCCATATTTTTGTTTTCTTCCTGTACCCATACCAGTTCTTTTACATTACTGAAACGTGCGAGGATACGTTTGATCTCTTCTGCCGGGAACGGATACAGCTGTTCCACTCGAATGATGTGAAGCCATGACCAATCTGCTTTATCTTTTTCAAAAGCATCTTCCAGGTCAATGGCAATCTTGCCACTGCACAGAATAATGCGCTCCACACGATCCGGCTGCGTACCCAGCCCAGCTTGCTCAAGCACAAGTTCGAATTTGCCTTCACTGAATTCCACTGCAGGTGATGCAACACGCGGATTCCGGATGAGACTTTTCGGTGACATCATCACAAGTGGACGGGCATCTTCCGTTTCAGTCAACGAAGCTTGACGACGCAACAAGTGGAAGTACTGGGAAGCACTCGACAAGTTGGCAACCGTCATGTTGTCTTCTGCACACAACTGAAGGAAGCGTTCCAGACGAGCACTTGTATGCTCAGGTCCCTGACCTTCATTCGCATGTGGAAGCAACATCACCAGACTGGATTTTTGAGACCACTTGGCACGACCTGCGGATACAAACTGGTCAAAAATAACCTGTGCACAGTTGGCAAAATCCCCGAATTGAGCTTCCCAGATGACCAGTGTATCTGGTGAATATACGTTATATCCGTATTCGAATCCAACAACGGATTCTTCAGACAACGGACTGTTATAGATGGCAAAGGATGCTCTTGCCTGTGGCAAGTGATGCAACGGACAGAACTTGGCTCCGTTCTCCGAATCATGCAGTACCAGATTCCGATGAGCGAATGTAGCGCGCTCGGCATCCTGTCCACTAATCCGAATTGGTTTGCCATCAGCGAGAATGGTTGCAAATGCGAGTGTCTCCGCAAGGCTCCAATCCACTTTTTCCCCTTCGTTCAGGGAAGTGCTCCGGCGTTGCAAAATGCGCTGTAGCTTCGGATACACATTGAAGTTCTCAGGCCATTTCAGCAGGTCCGCATTAATGCTGCGCAGATTCTCCAATGGTACGGCAGTAGGCGTAATTGTAACTGCTTCCGGCTCACTGATTTTCCGTTGGTAATATTCATGTACTTCATTTTTCTTCATCTGGTCATAAGCTTCTTTTAATTTGTTCGTTACTCCATCGCGAATGCTCGTAATGGACGCATCATCGATAACCGATTCCTGCTTCAATAGATCCTGATACAGGTGGCTTACCGTTGGATGGTTTTTCACCTTGTCATAAACGATAGGTTGAGTCGTTTCAGGATCATCAGTTTCATTATGGCCGTAACGACGGTAACCGATCAAGTCGATCAGGAAATCCTTTTTGAAACGATTGCGATACTCTGCTGCCATACGAATGGCTGCAATACAAGCTTCCGGATTGTCCGCATTCACGTGTACAATCGGAATTTCGTACCCTTTAGCAAGGTCACTTGCGTAGTATGTTGAACGGGAATCACCGCTATCTGTAGTGAAACCCAGACGATTGTTAACGATAATATGGATGGTTCCACCATTCTGATATCCTGGCAGAGCTTTGAAGTTAAGTGTCTCCGCAACGATCCCTTCTCCAGGGAATGCGGCATCACCGTGCATCAAAATGGTAGCTGCCTTCGTTACATCCTGTTTCGGATATCCAGGGTCACGACGGTCATCCTGAGCCGCACGTGCAAAACCCTGTACAACCGGATTGACGTATTCCAGATGGCTCGGGTTATTCGCCAGAGTAAGGCGGGCCTGCACAGTTTCCCCGTCTTTTACAAAACGGTTGGCACCCATATGATATTTGACATCCCCCGTCCAACCGTAGTTGATTCCCGTCGAACCTTCCGATGGAACCAGGTCTTTGTTCGGAGCATGATGGAATTCAGAGAAAATTTTGCTGTACGGTTTGCCTAATACATGGGCAAGTACGTTTAACCGTCCACGGTGGGCCATACCCATCAGAATGTGGCTTGATCCGGCTTCTGCCATGATACGGACAGCTTCGTCCAGCATCGGTACAAGCACATCGTTACCTTCGATAGAGAAACGTTTCTGTCCAACAAATGTTTTGTGAAGATAGTCTTCAAATTGCTCAACTTCAACCAAACGTTCCAGCAAAGCCTTACGTTCTTTCGGCGTAAGTGGAGCTGGTGAAGTCCGGGATTCCGCACGGCGATTCAACCATTCACGTTCTTGAACTTCGTGCACATGACTGAATTCATAGGCCATGGGTCCAGTGTAAATCTGACGCAAGCGTTGGATTGCATCCCAACCGGTTGCTGTCTGCCCATCTGCACCTTCCCAGATCAGGGAAGCAGGCAAAGCTTTCAGATCTTCTTCGTTTAATTCAAAATGCTGAGGTTCCAGCAAAGATGTATCTGTATCTTCACTGATTCCAAGCGGGTCTATGTCTGCAGCAAGATGACCATACGTACGGATATTCCATACCAGCTTACCTGCTGTAACCGCTTTCTGTAATAATTGAATGTCCACGCTTCCGGAAGCCGATTGGGCGTTGCCGGAATTCGAGGTTGTGCGTGCATCCTTGCCAGACATTGGCGGTGCACCCCATTGTTCAAATAGTTCACGATAGGCCGGTGTAACCGAACCAGGGTCTTGAGCAAATAATTCATATTGTTCCTGTACGTATCCCATATTGGGGCCATAGTAACTTTCCCAGGGCTTCTTGTTGCCTTCCACGATCGTCATCGACGTTCCCTCCGTCTTGATTTAGTCATAAGTTTTTGACGGAAATCATTGACTAAGCCGTAATTTGCGTTCGTTCAACATTTTAAGCGAAATTTTTCATGAAGTCCAATAATCGTGCTGTTGGTGGTAGTAACGTTAGTCCGACGCTCCCGTCAAGGTTTGTCTGCGTTTTCAAAATCAAAGTAGAACAATGATTGTATATACCGTCGCACAGATGTCGAATACTGTCCTGATCCGTTCGAAGGTTACACTTTCTCCTCTTCTTCAAGTGAAGTCCGTGTTCTAATATCTATTCTATAAACTTTTACGCTCAGGAGCATTTCCTATTTTTAGCTCAATTGATGCATAAATTAGATGAATCAAAATTCATCGAGCAATTTGGTTAGAACAACGAACGCTTAATTATAACAAAATAGGCATATGATCTCCCATTTTACCTCCTTAATTGAATTGTGGTCCATTATGTTCAAAAACAAACCGTCAAGTTAAACATTAACCAATTGACATGACATTCAACAAATAATTGGTTTTTTCTTCAGGAGACCCACTAAAAAAGCTGGCCCAGACGTGAATGATCCGAGCAGCTTCTTTGGATATAGCCAATTTGAGTTAACAATATAGTTGATGATGCGCATCAGGGTGTTCTTTTACTAATCATATACTCTGCAAACGGCGTTAGGGAAAGATCAGTAGTCTGCTCCAGTGTAAACCAATCCGCGCCTAACGAATCTTCACCATCGGGTTCTTTTTTGATCTGATCCGGCTGACAAGCTGCGGTCAAAACAACATCGTACAACATCCCGATATGGTGCAGCTCTTCCGACTCACCTTGATGGACCCATTCCACAACCTTAGACTCCGCAGAACAAATCATTACTTGTAGATCGGTCAGGCCGGTCTCTTCTTCAATCTCACGATGAAGAGCTGCCTCTGGATGCTCACCAAACTCCAGCCTTCCGCCCGGTAAATCCCATTGCCCCTGATATGCTCCCCGTGCCTTATGAATCAACAGAATTTTTTGCTCCCAAGTGACCAAGCCATATACGCCAATATGTGTATACCGATTCACCTAAGTACTCTTCCTTTCGTCTTCATCCTCTGTAACAGCATCCAGATCTATGGCCATACGAATCATATCCACACAGCGAATACCATCCTCTATAATTTCTTCCTCATAGTGCCTCACAAAGAAATCACGATCAACCCCGATAATGCGGAAACCGCAACGTTGGTATAACTTCAATTGATGAAAGCTGGAGTTGCCTGTTCCAATCTCGAGAATCCGGCAGCCTAATCTGCGTGCAGCTTCCATCGCTTCCTTAATCATGTGTTTGCCTACACCTTGTCCCTGCAGTTCTTCCTGTACGGCAATATTAACTATCTCGGCAGTCTCCGGACGAGTCTTGAGCAATACGAACTCTCCAACCATCTCTCCTTCATACTCAGCAATAAAACAAACACCCCGACTCAGGTACTCATCAACAATTTCTTTTGAAGGATCAGCCATCAATAAAAGTTCGTATGGTCGCTCTTCTTCCCAATCCAAAATCCGGAACGACAATTTCATGCCAATCTCCACCTTTTCATCGTACAATATTCATTCTCGTTCTGTTTGCAGAAGCCTATGTATGGCAAATCTACAAATATATCATGCTTACTTCAACAAACTAGTTTACTCAATCTATTAAACACACACTGTTTCTCCTGGGCTAGTCATCTCCCATAAAAATAGTAACCTTCATTATACCATAATATTTGGATATAAATATATAGATATGGATGATACATTATGAGGCATTAATTTTATCCTAAACCAAGCTTAAATGCTCATGGATTAATTTCCATTCCCCATCAAGCCCAGCAACAAACACATTCGTTGCCCGCCCCTTTCCATAAGCCGGCTCTCCCTGATGAATCCCCTTCCAGTGGTAGGTATAAATACAAACTGCCTGATCTTTGCTAGTCGTAATCCACTTAACCTCTTCAGCACTGTAGACTTCTTCCTGGACTGTTTCCCAAGCGTTCTCAAAATAAGCCCGGATTTCGTCTGGAGTAGTGCATGACGTTCCTGTAAACCAATATACGGCATCTGGCGATAACCATTTGCTCACTTCATGAAACTGATGTGTATTCGTCGCTGCAATGTATCCTTCTAGGGCATGCTGGTATCCCATGATCTTCTCTCCCTTTCACGTTGATTTTATCGAACCCCACGCTGTTCAAGAGCGGAATCGCTATACAACATAAATGTCTCTTGCAGCGTACGTCCGGATGACTTCTCCCAGATCACACTCCGCTCAAACGTACCCTTTTGGAAAAATCGTGGGAGACGTTCAGCGAACCAGTCCTGCATAGGCAGCTCGGACACCCGCTTCATAGGCACCCATAACAGTTCGCCTTCGGGCGGATTCTGCAATAATTGTCCCTCGAATGAAGTCGCCAAATAGTTGAATACCATGTAACGTAATCCTTGTTCGGGATCACAGAATTCATCGAGTCCTTTATACGTAATCTCATTGACCGTTAAACCCGTCTCCTCCAGAACCTCCCGCACAGCACCATCCACAATGCTCTCCGGAAAGTCTACCTTTCCCCCAGGAGCGATGTATCCCGGAAATCCTTTGCGATCCGGCCGATTCATTAATAACACCTGATCATTCACTTTGTCCCATACCATACACATCGTTAATATCTCTATTCTGGTGTTCATATTCGTCCTCCTGCTAACATGCACTTCTCTGCTGTACACTAACATTTCTGGGAATAACCTGTGTTTTCCTTCTTTATTCCCACGCTGATTTATTAGTAATTTCACTGATCTCACAGTACATTCCATGATGATATATATGCATACGAAAGGCGGACACCCTGTACATCAGAAGCCCGCCTGTTTTGTGATATTCTATGTTGCTCATTCCCCTAGCTTGGCGTTTCCAGTTCTCAGTTCAAATCCGTAATTAACACACGACGTTCCTTCCACTCAGCTCGGCGATAAGCCTGTTGCATACCAAATTTGCGGATACTTGCCTTCGGCACCGATTTATAAGGCAAAACGACCGTAAAGTCTTCATCAAACGGAAAAAAAGACAGGCCTACTTTTTCATTGGATAACCACTCTGCCTGAATCGGTTGTCTGGAACAGGCATCAAACGTGCAACTAAGCCCTTCTGCAAAAAAATCATAACGCGCAGCAGGTGTTCCAGGTTCCTCCATACATAGAAACAAACTGAGCTGATCGCAGAAAAGCATGATTTCCACATCGCTTTGCATCCTCTGTTTCAATGCTTCAGCATCACCGCCAAGCTCTTTCTGCCAATTCAGCTGACGTTCGTGTTCTTGCTGGAGATAAGTTCGGATGTCTTCATCATCCTGAGCATTAGCACCCAGATTCTTTTGAAATAGCTCCGTATACATCAAACTGCACAATAATCCGGCGTAGAGGTTTTTCTGACAAACCTCTTCAATCCCTTTATGGTAGAATACAAAACGCGGACGCAAAGGAAAATCCCGAAACGAATATGGTGATTGGCTATAATCATTCCAGAACGGAGCAGCATCCAACTCAATCCAGCCCCGGTCATGTTCTCTCGCCGCCAGAATCAATTCATCCCGATGTGCAGCGTCGGCTAGTAATTCTTTCTTCCAGTGGGAAGCCATCTCTCCGGCTACTAATCCATGCTCATGCTGTGCGGTCAAAACAAAATCATGCTCTCTCTCATATATGATCATATGCTGTCACCCTTCCGCATGGTATACGTTGACTTTAACATAAATTGGGTTAAACTTTCCTATAAGTTGGTTTTCGCTCCATTTTCACGAAAGGCATTATGAAACGGACAATGTAAAGGTGTTGTCAGTTTCCTGAAATTTGGTACACTAAAGGTTGTGTCCACAATTATATTACATACAGAAAGCGGGATCTCATGAATTTATACTCTCCTTACATCGAGTTTAACCGCAAGGAATGGGCTGAACTTAAAGAACATCAGACCACTCTTCCACTGACGGAAGCCGAATTAGAACAGTTAAAGGGATTGAATGAAGAGGTATCGATTCAAGAAGTCGAAGATATATATTTGCCTCTTACCCACTTTATTGACCTATATGCAAGAGTTTCACGAGAGCTGAATCGACTAACGGCCTCCTTTATGAAAAAAGAAGCGCTCCCCACCCCCTACATCATCGGAATCGGGGGAAGTGTTGCCGTGGGCAAAAGTACAGCGGCCCGCTTACTTCAGGCACTGCTCGCTCGAGGCAAGAATAGCCCGAAGGTTGACCTTGTCACAACCGACGGTTTCTTATATCCCAATGCCGTGCTGCAAGAGAAAGGCATCATGAACCGTAAGGGATTCCCGGAAAGCTATGATATCAAATCCCTGATTCAGTTCATGGGCGATGTGAAATCAGGCAAACCCGAAGTGAAAGCACCAGTGTATTCTCATCTCGCCTACGATGTCATTCAAGGAGAAGAGGTGCAGATCTGTCAACCGGATATTCTCATAATTGAAGGCATTAATGTACTTCAGGTCAAAAAAGAAACGCCTTTGCTGGTTAGTGATTTCTTCGATTTCTCCATCTACATTGACGCAGAAGAAGAGCATATAAGACACTGGTACGTTGAGCGTTTCAAGCTGCTCCGCAATACGGCATTCCAAGACACGGATTCCTTTTTCCATCAACGATTCGCCAATATTGATGAAGAAGAAACCGTGCGGACCGCCAACCAGATCTGGCAGGATATCAATGCCAAAAACCTGCATGAGAACATTTTGCCAACCAAAGGGCGTGCCAGACTGATTCTGAAAAAGGAAGCCGATCACTCCATTGGGCAGATTCAATTGCGCAAACTCTAAACAACACTCGTGCAAAATAAACCTTGATGTTATAACTAATTACCCTTAAAAGGAGAGAAAAACACATTGCAAACCCAGATTATACTCGGCAGCATTATGATGTTCCTGGCTGTTGCTTTGGGTGCTTTTGGCGCACACGCGCTCAAGCGCAAATTATCCGCTGACATGATCAAAATCTATGAAACCGGTGTTCAATATCACCTCATCCACGGGCTGGGGATCATCCTGATTGGGCTGCTGGCAGACCGTCTCGAATCCTCTTCACTCGTCATGCTTGCCGGATGGCTGATGTTCGCCGGCATCATCCTGTTCTCTGGCAGCCTGTACGCTTTGAGTGTTACGGGTGTTCGCAAACTGGGAGCCATTACGCCACTTGGTGGAGTCGCATTTTTGGCTGGATGGGTTATGATCATGATTGCCGCCCTATAAGCATCCCCTATGAATAAACGAAAAGAGTGTTCTGGCTGATATCCTATCGCTGGAGCACTCTTTTCCTGTTTAATCTGTCCAGATTCTGCGAATGGTGAACTGCCCTGCTTCTGGCCGCTGTTTCTCCAATACATACACATCCGGGTTCGAAAGTTTGGCCCACTCTTCATAGCCAAAGGATGGTTCATACTCACGAATAAGCAGTGATAACAAGTTCCCATGTGTAACCACGGCCCCATGCTGTTCAGGTCTGCTCCACAACTCTTCCAGAAGCGCCAGCCCCCTTGCAGCCGCGTTTCTGGAAGATTCCCCGCCTTCTTCCACCAAATCCACATCATCGTATGTACGTTTCAGTACATCCATCCAGTTAGGCAGATCCAAAGAGCTAAGTACCCTCTCCTGGAGACGTTCATCCGTATGTATATGTTGCAGCGTTGCCATGCCCAACGGCATAGCCGTCTGAACAGCCCTTTTCCACGGACTGGAGACAATATACGTAATGGATTGATCAGCCAAGATATCTGCAAGTTTTTCGGCTTGCCTGATCCCTTCATCTGTAAGCTCTGCATGGGGTTCCTGCCCTGTGGCCTTGGCGTGACGGATAAGATAAATGGACTGCATAGCGATCACCTCCTATGGTGTAACCTACATGGAGTTCTTCTCAAGATATTGGAGTGCCCTGTACATCTTCTCCTGCTCTTCCGGTCGGCCTGCTGAACTGAGGAAAGTGACCTGTTCCCCAATTCTGTCTCCATGCTGAGCGACCAATCCAAGCCGCTGCTTCAGATGATTCACGGTGCCTGTACTGCCATCAATAATCTGTATATGATCTGGCAGAACCGTGCGCAGAATGGACGTATAGAATGGATAATGAGTGCAGCCAAGCACCACTGTCCCATACACCTGAAGATCGAGATCTGCCAGCTTGAGCCGGAAATAATCAGCGATTTTGCCCGGATCAAAATCCAGCTGTTCGCACCATTCCACAAGTTCCGGCAGCGCAATGGAATCCACACTGTGGTGATCATCAACACGCGATACCAGTTCGTTATACTTGGTTTGGCTCAAGGTGAGGGCCGTGGCAAATACAAGCACTCTCTTCCCACTCTCACGATTCATCTCCACGGCTGGTTTCACCGCAGGCTCCATACCAATAATCGGGATATCGTACTTGGCGCGCAGATCTTTAACAGCCAGACTGGTTGCAGTATTACAAGCAATTACGATTGCTCGGACATCCTCCTGAACGATGGCTTCCACACAATCAAAAATATGTCCTCTCACCTCATCCGCAGATTTGGTTCCATACGGGACATGCAAGGTATCCGCGTAATACAGGAATTTTTCTTCGGGAAACTGTTGTAATGCCTTATGCAAAACGGTCAAACCACCGATGCCTGAATCAAAAAAAGCAATTTTCTTATTCAAGGATTTCACCTCTATAATGTATTATTTCGGGTTCCAAGAACCTCTCAATGCTGCTCATGCTGACTGGAGGTGAGGTTTGTACTTCCGGCTCATCACACACTACAGTGCTTGACGACTTGCGGGAACCATTCCGGTTACGGATCGTTCTTCGGAGACAAAGGCGAACGCTATCGCTTCTTCAGAATCGATTCCGTCACCTCCATTATTTCCGCTAAGTCAGATACTAGGGATGATGATGAACCGTTATTCTACGTTTATTTTATACTGTCTGAGCCAGTCCTTGCCACTATGCCACGCCTCTACAGGGTTGTGCTCTCCAAGCATTTCGCTACTTGCCTGAGCCATGATCCATTCCTTAAGACCGTTCTCCGGACTGGATTCGAGTTGCTGTAACAGGAGAAGAAGTCCTTCCTTACCCGTATGCAAGATGTCCTTGTAAACCTCCGGGTTACCAGCAATGTATTCATTGGGATTGCTGCTGGTCAGCAGGACAGGGTCACTAACCATCTGCTGCAGGTTGCTTTCAATCGTTGCTGATAATACTTGTTCTTCCGTCTGAGTCGAGCACGCCGCTACCGTCAGTGCAATACATCCAGATAACAAACCCAGAATCCATCTTCTGCGATTCACTGGACCACTCCTTTCAACAACGAGTTAACGCAACCGGAAGCTGTCTGATCTAACTCCATAACCCATAACATCTCCCTCGCGTGATTGCCTGAACAACCAAACGAATTCACCGCATGGGTGATAAATTCAGCAAAGCTATCATCATAATTATACTCATCTCGGTAGATTCGGATATGCGCTTCAATGACATACTGAAGGTCCTTTTGTAGGAAAGTGCGGATCATCCAACATCACAGCCCTTCCTCAACTCCACAGTTGTGATACTGAAATCTACACCGAACTGAATTAATCCCAATTTACGGGCAACTTGCTGTGAAGCGAGATTATCCCAAGATGTACTGTAGATTGGCATGCGTCCACGTTCCTTGACATGATACTGCCAGCATTTTACCGTCTCCGCTGCATACCCATGTCCTCTATAACCAGGTGCCGTATAGAGACTTGCTTCCGCCCCATGTTCGGAAATCCGTGCGGAGCAGCACACTGCCACAGCAGAATCATCAATAACATAAGCCGAAACAGGCCATTTTTCATGCAAGAGATCTGTTAATTCAGGGAAATGCTCTGCCAGCAAATTACACTGCTCCTGACCAATCAACTGAACCTGCCGATTCCATTCGTCAGATGACTCAGGAAAGACATAGGCTGGTCCCATCCACACATGGTTAACTGGCTCAAAGGTCTGCACCTTTCGAATCAATTTCGGAATATCCAATGGCAGCTCGCATTCCTTACTCAATTCATCCATCAGATCCGGCGGTAACTGCTTGTGGTAATAGATCAGTGAACCGGCAGAAGCCAATCCGATAAATATGGCTGGAGCCTGCCCACCACCCGGCTCGTTAATGCTTAATAGACGCTGCTGCTCATTGATTGTATATAACGTGCTCGCTTGTATCTTCAACATTTCCATA
The DNA here is from genome assembly GCF_055687625.1 of Paenibacillus sp. CB74. Lineage (NCBI taxonomy): Bacteria > Bacillati > Bacillota > Bacilli > Caryophanales > Paenibacillaceae > Paenibacillus > Paenibacillus sp. CB74. The sequence continues at coordinate 3,416,792 of NZ_CM146009.1, forward strand.
GACGACAGGTTCGATGTAGGAGCCATAACTATGAAGTTAACCTTTGCAATAATCGTTTGCCTTCACTGCCTTTACCTGCTTCCTGCTGATCCAGAAAATCGGGTAATTCACGTAAATCTGACGGCCGATATCCAGCCCCGCATCCACAATTATGAAAGGTATAACCATGGCGATACAGAATCATCACTTTGGTCCATTGTTTGCTATCATTTTGTTTGGGCGCATGGAAATCCTGTCCCATGCTAACCATAGACGCAGCACATTGTGGACATTTATATTCGAGTTGTTCCACAACTTCAGGGCGAAGGTCGTATCCGGAAACTTGTTTAAATGATTTGCGACAATTGAAGCATGCATAGATGTCTTTGTATGGTCCTGACATGGCATATCTGCACATCATCTGCACCCCCTTAATAATTTCCATTATACGGTATTTATCACACACATACGAATGGATTTTGCATATTTGCGAATAATTCGTATACGCGCTCCTTACCTTTGCATTGCAGCTTCTTTCCATGCCTCACCGAGTTCTGCAATCGATGCATACCGCTGGGACCGATCTGCGCTGACTGCACGTATCACAACCTGATATAAAGCCTCTCCGGCACCCCATCTATCATATGAATGGTCTTTCTCCCCACCCAGCAGCGCGAATGCCATGGCTCCCATATTGAATACATTGGTAACCGCATCTATGAGTGCACCCAGCTCGAATTCCTCTGGAGACATGAAACGGGAAGATCCCCACATACGCCCCATGGTATTGGTAAAAGAGCCCTTCCGATACAAGTCTATATCACAAATTTTCATGACGTACTTGTCAAAATCATAGATCAGACTGCCGTCATACAGATCAACAGCCACATACCCTCTCCGCTCCACCTCGATATGAAAATCAAGAATCTGCTCCATCGCGCCAATCCTTGTCTTCACCGGAAGTTGTCTGAACTGATAGTAGGGGGAACGAGGATCTTCATATTTGGCCGGAGGCGGAAATTTCCAGTGGTTATGAAGATTCTCCCCCTCCACCCAATCGAATACACAGACATACCCTTGCTCCGTTGCAAAATGATCCGTTAGTCGGATCAACGTGTCATGCTTCAAATCTTCATAGACGGAAACAGATGATTTCAGATTACGAATGGCTTTCGGGGGACTTCCCGTATGATTCGCATGAATGGTAAGTGCTCCCGCATACTTTACGAACAACCTCTTTCCATCCTTTTGCACGATACCGAAGGAGAGATTTCCTGAATCCTGCTGATCGAATACGCGAAAGACCGTACCCAAGGGCCGTAACCAATCAAATGAGTGAGACTCTTTCAAGACAAAGGAAATACCGTCGATCTCAAGTTCAACTTGACCTGTCATAGGACACCTCCTGCTGTGATATCTTCTTCATATTGAATGCTACGTATAAAAGTAATTCATATGCGCCTCATCATATCCCTGACCATGGACCTCCAGTGCGTTACGCTCAATGCCATACACTTCAAATCCATATCGCTCGTATAAGCGTCTGGCTGATTCATTCGTCGTTACCACACTCAGATTAATTTGCTTGATGCCTTCCAGATATCTTCCCCGTTCCAAGACTTCCTGGAGCAATTGCGATGCCAGACCGTTTCCCCGATATGGCGGAGCAACATAGACGCCCCAGATTATGCCTTTGTGCCTGAGCTTCAGGCCATATTCTCTCTTGAAACCCATCATTCCCGCGAGTGTTCCTTCTGTTGTATATGCGCCCAGGATATAATCGTCGGGCTCGTTATGTATGCGTTCCTGCACTTCATTCATGGGAATCCGAATGGATAATTCAAAGGAAGCCCCGAAGGCTTCAGGATGTGTTTTCAATGCTTCCAGTCGAAACGGCCAGTATACATCTGCTTCATCCCGCTTAATATTGCGCATGATATAGGTTTCTTGCTTTCCATTTTCGTTCATTCTTCGACCACTCCCTCCATTTCATAAGGATAATCGATCTGGAGTTTCACATTTGCTGCCGCTTCCTGTCCTGCAAGCAACCCAACAACATAAATTCCCAGATCAATGGACGTGGCTACTCCACCGGCTGTAATTACGTTTCCATCCCGCACGATCCGGCTCTGAATGACCTCAGCAACGTACGGCTGAAGCAGATCATAGGTATACGGATGTGTCGTCGCTCTTTTACCAGACAAAAATCCAGCCGCACCCAGCAGAAGAGAGCCTGTGCACACGGATACCTTCAAAGGAACAGACTCCGCTTGTTTCAACCAGCCTACAAATGCCTCGTCGTATCGCAGCTTACGTGTTCCCATGCCTCCAGGGACAAACACGAGATCATATTCCGACAGGTCAGGCTTCACTCGATCCACCTTCATCGTTAAACCAGACTCATCCGTGACCTGATCTGTCATTGCACAGGTTTCCCATGTTGTTCCTTTGGTTTGTTCAAAAAAATTCAACCGATTGATCACATCATAAAACCCAGCAAAATCAAGGAAAGTCAGTCCATCAAACAAAACGAATGCAATTTTCATTGGCAACCTCCGCTTATTTTAATTTGGAGAACTCTGGTTATGTTTTTGATTCCGATCCCGTTCCATCGCTTCCTTCACCCAATCACGTTCCGGCAGCTTGCTGTTGATTCGCAAGAGCAAGCCCACAATCACAAGAAGCAGAATAACAACAATGATTTCAAACACGAATCCACCCCTCTCTAGGAAATAGCCGCAATTGTGAATGGATACTGAAGTATATAATCTCTATTTTAAACCACGGGCAATGATCCATTCCAGCCACTTCCACGGTAGCAATGCTTTACCTATGATCAGCACACGCGATCCTTTGCCCAGCGCATATCGAAGCTTTGGTGCACGCATCCGTGCAATTCGTCCGATCAGATCTGCTACCTCCTGTGGGTCAGGTGCCGTCTCGCTTGCATGTTGGGAATAACGAAGGACCGCATCCAGCTTATGCTTATACGGAGAGTCCTCGCTCCGGTGAATCTCACCCAAACCTTTATTCCAGATTGGCGTACGATAAGCGCCTGGCTCAACCAATACCACGCGAACGCCGAACGAAGACATCTCATGCCGCAAACTTTCCGAGAATCCCTCCACAGCGAATTTGGAGGCAGCATATGGAGCATAACCCGGAAAACCGGACAACCCGCTGACACTGGACAAGTTAACAATTAGACCTTGCTTCTGTTCACGCATCACAGGCAGGACTGCACGTGTCACAGCGATTAACCCAAACAGATTCGTATCCATCTGGCGCCGCCAATCCTCCATCGATACTTCCTCAATGAACCCGCCAACCGCAAATCCTGCATTGTTCACCAGTATGTCGATGCGCCCATAATCCAGAACGACTTTGGTTATAGCTGCTTGCACCGATTCAGAATCCGTAACGTCCAACTGCTCATACACCAAACGTTCTGTTATGCCTGCCTCTCCTGCAAGTCTGACCAACTCTTCTTTTCGGTTCAGGTCACGCATGGTGGCAACAACAAGGTATCCCTGCTTGGCAAGAGTAATGGCCGTTAACATACCGAAGCCACTGGATGTGCCTGTAATGAGAGCCACGGGATCATATGCACCGGATATTGATATTCTTTTTTCCTTCGTTTCTTCATTTCTATCATTCTCTGTCTGCATCCGTTGCTGTCCATCTCCTATCTTGTATGTCACCACTGTCATGCAGCCACCTGCTCTCCCCCAATATTTTCTCACCAACTCAATCAAGCTGTCTCTCCACCCTGCGCAGCTTGGTGACCCCTGGTTTGAACGCATACGGAACGAATCTCACCTCCGGCAAAGTACAATCCATCCTGTCTGCCATCTTGTTCAATTCATGCAACACATCAGCCCTTACTTGCTCCATTGCTGCATTTCCACCAAGTACTAGCGATACCTCCATCGTCCCGTCCCCACGTTGCACCACACGATAATGTTCAATATCCGGCGAAGCCGCAATGACGGCGCGAGTAACGAAATCCGGAAAGACCGGTACAGACACACCCGTATGCAGTTGTTCAAAATAAAGCGTATCATCACAGCGGCCTTCAATCCGCTCAATCGCTGTAAACAGAGAACCGCAGGCACATGGCGTTGCCGCCTCGGTCAGAATATCATTCAACCGATACCGGATGATCGGCTGTGATGTTCTGGAGAAGTCCGTAATAATGGGCACGAACCGGCGGGTGGCCGGGTCCATGTACTCTTTTTCAATATGGACTATATCCTCATTCAAATGCAGTGTGCCATAACGACAGGTCGCTCCCAGGAACCCTTCTGTACACTGGTAGACTTGATGAACGTTCTGTCCGAAGACCTGTTCCAGTACCTTGCGATCCAGGGGGTCCAACACCTCGGCAACCGAGATGATTTTATCCGGTACAGCGGTCAGGTGGCCTGCCACATAGGCGTCCGCCAACAGACGCAGCATGGATGGGGGAGCCACCCAGACGGTAGGTTGGTATTCTTCCAACCGTCTCACCAAGGTCTCCACACGTTCCAGAAGATCAAAGTACTGGAACTGTAACTTGCCGCGCTGCACCGATTCATACAGATTACTGTTGGCCCGCAGGAAAAACGCAATCTTCGCAGGTTTCCACAGCCCACCAGGCAGCAACTTGGCCAGCACCGTGCCCGTCCACGCATCCTGCTCCTGATCACTTACCAGAAATATTCCCCGGTTCCCTGACGTACCCGAGGACAATCCAACAGTCACTCCCTGAATGGAGGGTTTGAAGTCACGCGTTTCTTCACTTTCACCTGCTAGAGCCAACGCTTCATCCTTGGTAATGCCTACCGTATTCAGTGTATCAAAGTTCTCCATCATGATTGATTTGTCAATCATCGGAAAGCTTCTCCAGTAGGATGCGTCCACGCCACCCCACCACTTTCGGTAAAACGGAGATCGGGCGCGGATCTGATGGACATGTCGAATAATCCGACGCTCTTGCCAGCGCTCCAGTTGTTCCCGCGTTTTCCATGTTCGCAGCCCGCGTGCAAGCGCATAATGTACTACAATACGAAGGGTATTGCTCATCGTTTCAGCCCTCCTGTGCCCCAAGCGTCCAGCACATCTCGGCAGTGACTCGGCACTATCCGAATGTCGGGAAACTGCTGATGCAGCTGAACCAACTTGTCAAAGTTACGGTGGTATTCCTGTCGATCAGACATAATGATACCCGCGAGCGCATGAGGCCTGCGCTGTTCACGAAAAGCCCGACTCGACCACACTGCATCCGCGCACAGGAAATAATCATGTTCTTCTGTACGCAACAGAAGTCCCATCATGCCTTCCGCATGACCGGATACCTCCACCCCCAGCAGACTGCCATCGCCGAAGATATCGTAAACCTCATCATAAGGGAACGATTCTCCCGCTCTTGTCCACCGCTCCGGCTGACGCGTAACAGGCAAGGATCTGGCTACAAAATCTTCAGGCAACAATCCAGACAGATAACCTGCCTTCACAGCCGCAATCGGACCGAGTGAGCGCACAGCATCATAAGCTCTCGGCAAATAGATGAATTGTGCCTCCGGGAAATCTCGTACACCTGCGATGTGATCGCCATGAAAATGGGAGAGGATAATATACCGGATATCCGAAGCTTTCAGCCCAAGCCCAGCCAAAAAATGAACGGCACTATCCTCTTCACGATAGACAACCGGTGTAATATGACGATACAGTGCATTGGGCAGATGAGCCGTTTCCTTGAAAAAGCGGGAGCTATATCCCGTATCCAGCAGGATTGGTCCATGTACAGGGTGAATGATGCAGGCAAAACCTGCCGGGAAAGGCACCGGCTTCAACCGACCACCCCGCAGCGTCAGAAATTCTGGATGTGTACAGTAACCTGCTGCACCCAGATATAGTTCTACCGGAGTTGTTGTCAGCATGATCCAGCCCTCCACCAGTCTGCAAATTGTTGTAAACCTTCTTCAATAGACACCCGAGGGACGTATCCCAATCGCTCCTGTGCATCCGTAATATCCAATGTCTGCGGGATGGATAAGGAGCCAACGGTATACCTTGTCAACACAGGTTCACCCAGCGCAGGAATAAAGCCATGAACAAGCTCGAGCAATGCTGCAACGCCATATGCTGCCTGATAAGGAATGTTTCGACGACGCAGAGGCATGTCCAGCATGCCAAACAAGCTGCTCACCAACTCATTAAACGCCCTCGGATCGCCATTGGAGATATTGTACGCTCTGCCGAGCGCTTCGTCCGGTGCATCACGGCACAATAACAGGGCGTCCACCACATTATCCACACAGGTCAGATCAATTAAAGCCTGTCCGCCACCGATCATGGGCACGCCGGATTTCGCATTGGCCGCGACAATTCGGGGAAACAACGTCTGGTCATACGGACCAAAGATCGCTCGCGGTCGAATCATGACCGACGGAAGTCCCTTTCTATGCCCTTCCATTACGACCTGTTCAGCGAGAAGCTTCGTGGCTGCGTAATGATTCGCTGGTTTGGATGGCAACGGGTCATTTTCATGTACGTTAAATCGTGGTATGTAGTTGAAATATACACTTGGAGTCGAGACATGTATGAATCGCTGTACATCATTTTTCAGGCAGCCATCCATGAGTTTCTGTGTTCCTTCCACATTACTTCCATAAAAGTCCCTATACTTCCCCCATGGTGATGATAGCGCCGCACAGTGAAAGGCCACATCCTGCCCCGTACACGCTTCATTTACTGCCGCCTCATCCCGTATATCTCCATTCAGGAATCGGATTCCTGCCGACTCAAGTTCTGCACCAACCTTGGACTGTCGGCCCATGCCTGTGACGTCCCATCCCTCTTTTGCAAGCCGTATCGCGAGGTGCCTGCCCAGACATCCCGTAGCTCCTGTAACCAATGCTCTCTTCATTGTTGTTCACCGTTCCATTCTATGTCGTGAGTCAAAGCTTCAGTCAGTGAGATTTTCTGTGATCTTGCCAGACGCCAGGCGGCCAGCACTACCGCGAATTGTTCAAAGAAAGGCTGAATATCCTGCCTTAAATAAACCACATCCCTCGCTCCGTGCCAGGCAGCTATCCATGCACGGAACTTGCCTTTGCCGAAGATCTGCTGTACTCCGCTTCCCAGCATGGGAAGCATGAGCATGGCTTTGCTACCCTTTGCGGGCGTGATCCATTTTCCTTCTTTGACCAACGTCTCCGGTTCAGTCAGTGCACGCACCAAGTCATCTCCGGGGTGAAACAGATGAATCCCACTCGTTGCCCTCGGATTACACTCAATTGCGTATACTTGCCCATCCTGGCCTTCTATAAAATCAAACCCAATCTGTCCACTAAAACCTGTTGCCTGCACAAATTGTCTTACCCAGGCAAGCGCACCCTCATGTTCAACCTGTTCAAAAAATACACTGGCCCCCACGCTTCCTGTGCGGTAGCGGCTATCGTAGGTGGCGTGCGCAACCAGTTGTCCTTCGTGGGCTATGCTGTATGTACACAACACCTGACCCGGAATGAAGGCCTGTGCAACCCAAGGGGAAGCAGAGGATAATTCCCCTTCTTCCGGAGGATCGTTACGTAAATGTCGATGCTTCTTTTTGCTTATGTGTCCTTCTTGCTCAGTCCCGCCCGTACCCTCATCGATCAAACGTGCTGGCATGCGAACTTTGGCTGCGAAGCGGGAATACACCGGTTTCCACACCCAATCTCCTGATTCTCCCAGAACAGAATGAACTTCCATCCATTCCTGCTGATTGTTGATCAGGCGCGTATCGGGAACGGGAAGACCGAGTGACCCTGCAAGCTGGATAAAATCATATTTATGGTGCAGCTCATGTAATTGCTCCATGGTTGTAACCAGAACACGGCAATATGCACGCAGTCTGTCTGCCCCTTGAGCAACATAGAAGACTTCTTCACACATGGGGATCAGCAGGTCAATCTGCCAATCCTGTACCAACCGTTCCAGTTCCGCCAGATAAGTACGTGTGTCATGACGCGGCGATGGAACCACAGCGTACTGTTCCACTGCACGGGATGATCTGGTCAGATGCCGTACGACACTCTCCGCAACATAGACCCGATGGCCTGCACGATGAAGCATACGTGCCAGATCGAGCGTAACGGGAGCCCTTCCGCCTGTAAGCAGCACACGAAGAGAAGCAGCTGTACGATGTCCGGTTTCCCCAGATCTAGTAGTCAAAAATGAGTCCTCCCAATGATAATCCGGCAGCCGTGCCAATCATCAACACCCGATCTCCCCGCTGAATCCGCTGTTGTCTAATCGCTTCATGCAGACCCATCGGGATCGATGCCGCAATTGTATTGCCGTGATTTCGTGTGATGTCCATAAACCGATCTTCAGCAATGCCTAGCTTTTTGCGGATCAGTCTCATCGCCATGGCACTCCCCTGATGGGGAATCACCAATTGGAAATCCTCCATCCGATTCCCGGTCGCCTGCAACATACCACCAATGAATCCGGGTAAAAGTCTGGAAGCCATGCGGAAGATGGCCTGTCCATCCATATGAAATAGGTAAGGCTCAGGCTGATCTGCATTATAATTCGAAGCATGCTGCCGTGTACCGCCACCTGCTATCTCCGAGAAGCGAGCACCTCGGCTGTAGGTTTGAAGGGAAGCATGTACAATCTGTGAGGATGACCCTTCAGGCGAACGCTCAATAATAACGGCGGCTGCTCCATCTCCGAACAGGGCCGCACTCTCTTTATCCGACCAATTTAGTCCCGCTGAGGCAATCTCGGTGGCTACGAGCAGTACTCGCTGGTAACGTCCGGCATCTACCATATAGGAGATCACATCCAGTCCGTTCAGGAAACTCAGGCAGGTTGCATCCATATCAAAGGCGGGTACGCCCGAATCTTGCTGCCCCATGGCCTGCTGGATAAACACCGCCGTACTAGGCAACGGTTGTTCCTTCGTGCCACTTGTACACACCAGGCAGTCGATATCACTGAATTGTAATCCTGCATCCGCAAGTGCAGCTTCAGCAGCCCGCGCGCCCATGAAGGAGGAAGTCTCTTCACCCGAAGCATAATGGCGTACACCTACACCTGTGGCTTTGCTAACCCAGCCTGCAGGCACGCCCAAGCGGCGATCCAGTTCCTCATCGGTAACTTCCTGTTCAGGCAGGTACTTCCCTGTTCCCGCAATCCTCACTCTTCTAAGTTGCATTTCCCCAACCTCTTTCTGTTCATCTGACTGATATATATAAGTTCAGCTAATTAGTATTTACACAGACACTCCGATGACAGAACAACTTTCCGATCGCTGTTATCCCCAGATTTTTTTGATTCCCTTCTTAAAAAGGGAAAATCCGGGGATAAAGGCGCACGCTTCGCTTCTTCAAGTTATTTCTGTCCTCTCCGTTATCGTGTAAATGTTTAGTTGAACATATATAAATGAAATGAGTCCTTAACCTCAAATGGCAAAACGCCATTTGATAGAAGCCTTAAAATATATAATAAAGGGCAGATGCCTCTGCCCTTGCTGTTGTGTTTTCTTTTGTATGAAGTATTATTTCTTCTTACTCAGGATCTCGGCAAGTGCGACATCTAACGTTCCGTAGGTGAAAGTGAAGCCTTCCCTCTCCAGTCGCTCAGGAATGACCCATCGACTTTTGAGAACCAGCTCTGTTTCGGTCTTGATGAATCGTGCGCCCAGTTCAAGCATCCAGCGAGGAGAGGGCAGCCCGATCCGAACACCCATCTGTTCTCTCAGACGTGCCATGAGCTCCCGATTTGTAACCGGATGCGGAGAGGACGCATTGAACACACCATTTAAGTGCGGATGCTCTTGCAAATAGATCACCATGCGGAACAGATCCTCGATATGAATCCAGCTGAATTGCTGTGTCCCTGCACCTTGAGATCCTCCCAGGCCAAAACGGACCAGGTTCGTCATGGGCACCATCACGCCGCCCTCGCCCAGCACAATCGCAATTCGCAGTGCAATTTGACGTGTAGACGGCAAACTGAATTCAAAGAAAGCCTGTTCCCAAGCTTTGGCAACGTCGACCGAGAAGCCAGAGCCAATCTCGCCTTCTTTTTCCGTCATGGGACGATCTTCAGCATGTCTGTATATGGTCGCCGTACTCGAATTAATCCATAGTTCGGGAGGATGTTTACAAGCCAGGACGGCTTCCCCGAGAATACGTGTTGTACGCGTTCTGGATTCCAGAATGACTTTGCGATTCTCATCCGTATAACGGCAGTTCACCGATTTACCTGCCAGGTTAATCAATATCTCTGCTTCTTCCAGTGCTTCTATGATCCCTGTACGATCCTCCCAGGCAATATGACCGGGCTGACGCGAGATAATCAGCACCTCATAACCCAGCTTCCTGAACCTTTGGGCAAAATCCTGTCCAACAAAACCCGTTCCACCAGCTAATACAATCTTTTTCACGGTATCCCCTCATTTCCCATACTGGGTAAAGATTTCGCAAGAGATAGATCAACCTGTTTCTATGCATGCAAAATACAGATATTAGATTAAACACCGCTGGTGACCCGTTGGTTTGATTTAATTCGCACCCAGCGCCGTGTACAAGCGATCCCGCTCTTCGATAGCCCATGTGTGTGCAGGGTTTTGTTCCAGTTGATATCGGAGCTCATCATAAAAGTCATGGATCATGAATCCGTCCGGCAAAGTCCCAAGCATGGCTGTAAAGTTATACTCGGGCAGTGTTCTTTTTCCTTCACTGATCTGCTTCAGCCAGTCCATCCACTTCGCAAGAGTAAGCACTTCCTCCTGCCATAACTCAGCCTGTAACCCAAGCGCATCTTGAAGTTGTTCGTACGCCAATGGATCAGTGAAGACGCGGCAGGCCTGAACAGCCAGTGCATACAATTCAGTCACAGCAAGGCGTACCTCATGCTCAAGTTCGACTTCCAATCCTTCCAGATAGTCCTGAACCTGAATGCTCTCTCCATCATCATATAGTAGCGGGGCTTGGGCCAACAGGCGTACAATCTCTTCCATTTCTTGCATTGAAACTCGCTTCTGCTCATAGAGAGCAGGTAATTGATATGCTGTAATGATCATTCACTCCTACATCGTTCTTCTATTAATGACCTATATTATAACATGGTTTGGCAATCATCTATCAGGATAACTTGACTATCCACTACAAGTTGTAGTAGTTTATACGTACTACGTAGTGTAGTAATATGCTCGTTATGGACGCATAACGATGTTAAGGAGTGTTCACTGTGAACCAGATTCAAAAATTATCCGAAACAGAAATGGAGTTAATGGTCGTTATATGGTCATGCGATCCACCCGTCACCTCGACAGAGCTATTAGACATATTCGCTGAGAAAGGGAAAGCGTGGAAAGCGCAGACCATGTCTACCTTTCTGTCCAGATTGGTGGATAAAGGCGCTCTTACCGTGACGAGGCGTGGAAGAATCAATGATTACAAACCTCTTCTACAACCAGAAGACTATAAACTACAGGAAACACAGCACGTGCTTGATGGGCTTTATCAAGGTTCTGTCAAGAATTTGGTTTCGGCCATGTATGACGGCGATAAGCTTTCAGACGATGACATTTCAGAACTGAAAAAATGGCTTTCGGAAAAGTAGGTGCAGATCATGAACATCTTTTTTGAAATTCTGTGCAGCCTGACCGTGGCTGGAAGTATCGTTGCCATATGTATGTTGACACTGCGACTCATACCTGTATCTGTTTTTCCGACCAAGTGGCTCTACAGACTCGGTAAAATGGCTCTCTTGTTCTATCTGCTCCCGGTATCCCTTGGCCTTTCATGGCTTTTGGGTTTTGCATTCCCTCCTACATCAACTGTACCGAGTATGGAGCATGCAACATCTACAAGCTTACTTGCAGGGACATTTATCTCGGCACAAACCATTTCTGTAACTACAGCCTGGTCCCTGTTATGCATATGGGGCATTGGCGTCATCGGTTTTTCTGCATGGCAGGTGTACTGTTATCGGAGATTTTTGAATGAACTATCACGCACACGTATACCAGTTCTCTATGATAGTGAAGCCGCTATACAGCTGCCATTAATCAAAGAGGCTTTGGGTCTCCAACGCAATATCACGCTTGCTCACAGCACGGCAGTACGGAGCCCTATACTGGTCGGCTTGTTTAAACCAACCATATATCTTCCACCCGAAAATACGGTAAAGATGGACATCAAGATGGTGATTCATCATGAGTTGGTACATCTGAAACATCAAGATCTGTGGGTCAAGGCTCTGACCTTGGGGGTTAGTGCCCTGCACTGGTTCAATCCCCTGATTCATATGATTCGCCGGGACATTCATACCTGGAGCGAATTAGCCTGTGATGAAGATGTGGTGAAAGAGATGTCCCACGAAGAACGAAGACAATATGGTGAGACAATTTTAAATGTGATGGCGGGAACCAAGAATATGCCTACTCAATTTTGTTCATCCCTGTCGGGTGAAGGCAAACAATTAAAAAGGAGATTGATGAACATGTTTAACGTGAAGAAACTGAACAAGAAACACTGGATGTTAAGTATGGGGGCCCTATTGCTTATTACAGGAGTAAGTACATCCACCGCAGTATGGGCATCAAACCATACGGTTAAAGTAGAGGCCAAGGCTACTGAAGCCGTGCCTGTTCCTACCGTATCTGAAACTCCTGAAATCGCAGCTTCTCCATCTAAATCCGGAATTTCTGAAGCTGTAACTGCTCCCGCTGCTTCCAAAACGCCTGAAATCGTGGCTATCCCTGAGGATGAAGTTTCAGAAAATATACCAGCTCCTTCGACTACTGAACCTTCTGAAGTTCAAGTTGTAGAACCAGCCACAGTTCCTTCTCCTGCTGGATCTTCTGAGATGGTAGCCCTCCCTTCCGAGGCTGCAACCGTTCCTTCTCCTGCCTCATCTTCTGAAATGGTAGCGCCTGCGGATCAGGTTTCTGAAGCTGTACTTGTTCCTTCAAAGAAATAACTCAACGTTAAGGAACAAGTACACCCATATATGCAAAAGGACGAAGCATAAGTATTACGCTTCGTCCTTTTTGCATATTAGATAAACGTTTTGATCGTAGCAAAATATTCACGGATCATGTTGACCGGCTTCAAATATCCCGGTGACGGGGCCGATATACCGTATTCTGCCGCGTACCCGTTCTTGGCAGCGATATATTTGGAACGGAACATATGATAGTCACTGGTGACAATCATGATCTCGGGGTGCTCCAATCCGGATTCATGAATGATTTTTTTGGAAAAGGCCAGATTCTCCTGTGTACTCGTCGAGCGATCTTCCATAATGACTTGGGCGGGGTTAATCCCCTGTTCAATCAGATAGTTTTTCATGGCAAGCGCTTCGGGAATCGATTCCCCGGGTCCCTGTCCACCCGATACAATGACCGGCGTCTGAGGGTGACTGCGAATGTAGTCCAGACTGGCATCTAACCTTTGCTTGAGGGTCAATGACAATTCCGTTCCCCGAATGCCTGAACCCAGAATAATGACATAGTCCGCTTCTTCCGGATCATTCGCACCAAGCTGTGTGAACACAAGTGCTTCAACAATGACAAAGGAGACGGCAACCACACCAAATCCGGTAAGGATAATCCGTTTCAGAATAACATGCTTCTGATAGTCAATCCGTCTTAGCACGATAAAAGCCACCGTGATCATTCCGAAAAACATGACTGCAAACCTCTGGCCCCAAAAGACCAGAAAAGCTACAAAACATGCCAACAGGACAAGATCAATGATCAGTCCGTTTTTCTGTAAGAACTTTTTCATCAATTCTGTAGACACTCCTTCTTGTACCTGCACTTCCGCAAATCACTTATCTTTCAGTCTGTTATTATCGTTAGTTTGGGCCACTGTTGTTGCCAGCACTTCTTCTGTACGCGTTGATTATAATAATCAGCATCCGTGAAGAACGGGCTTCGACGAACCATTAACGCATACAGATCACACAGACCATGAGGAGCGCAGATGTTAACCCGATCTTCTTCATCCAACTGTACGCCTATGGCAGTCACAATCTCTGGCCAATAGCGAAGAGCATCTTCAGTAGAAAGATAAGGATCTGTGCCATTGCGCAGATGCATTCTGGCCTGATTTTTGACCGACCACTTGGCATTGCCTGTCAACTCACGAAGCTGACACTCCAACTGTATGTCTCGTTCCTCTCGCAGATCTTGCGCATCGTAATAGACAACATCAATATCACTATGCAGCTCTCGAACAGCATATCCATGAAGAACATCCCAGATATAATTGCGAATATATCCTGCACCTATGTAACATTGTGGCAAATGGAGACCTCGCACTCTCCGCAGGTCATGCATTAATTGCTCGTGCTCCGCAATTGCCCGGATGAATTTCTCCTCATGCAACAAGTGGTCCTTCTCTTTACTCCCGATGCTCTACTCACTCCCTCAATCTATTCTACCTGCTTACTGTGCCTGCATCCAATATATCATGTTTGGGTGTCTCCGATAAAATGAACAAATCCCCTCAGGCGGTCACCTAAGTGTCATCTGAACAGATGCATCTTAAGGTCATTCACCTGAGGGGATTGCATGAAGAAATCTGATTCATTTTTTTAGTCAGCCCCACATCCCAATTAGCAAAATGCCGGCAAAAATAACGACGGAACAGAGAATACGCTTTTTCCCCTGCTGTTCTTTCAGCAGTAAAATCCCGAGGAAGGCTGCAAATATCGTTCCTACTTCCCGAAGGGGACCCAGTCTTGCCATCGGTGCCTGCTGTAACGCAAACAGAAACAACAGATACGAGCCCGGATTCAGTAACGCGCCAAGCATAATGGTCGATCGATTCACCTTCCACTCCTGACGCAGTTGACGAGAAGCCAGCAACGCAGGGGTTAAACCGGCGACAAAACCAATGTTGGTCACTTCAAGTAATGATAAGGGTGAGATATGTTCCAGATTCAGCTTATCCACGAACACGTAACTGGTTGTACATAAACCTACACATAAAGCCATCAAAACCGGCTTCAATCCCGTTACACGCGAGCCCGTATTAACATCTCTGCTTCCGGCACCACTGAGCACCGTAAATCCGCCGAGCATACACGCAATGCCGATCCAGCCGTACAATGATAAGGTTTCGCCCAGAAAAGTAACTCCGATTAGAGGTACCAATAAGGTGCTCGTTCCCCGCATAATCGGATAGATCTGAGATAGATCGCCGAGTTCGTAGGTCTGAGACAACAGCCAAGAGTACAATGCCTGCAAGCCCATCGACAGAATCAGTAGCGCATAGGCTGCCATGGATAAGGGTTCACGTGCCAATTCCACAATGAGTACAGGAAGCAATAGAATCGTTGGAATCATCATAATGGACCACAAGAACACACTTTTATTCAGACTGCGCTTGGTAAACATGCTCCAGACGGCATGAGCCATCCCGGAAGCCAGTACCAGCATTATAGGTAAAATCATAATCAAAACGTTCCTCTCTACTCCATTACTCTTTTATATAATCTATTGTGCTGAAGCGCTCCCAGGTTGATGTTCTGGCTGCTCCTTCACGACAGAGCCGTCTTCCAGACGAAGCCATGTATCAAAGCTGCGTTGTCCCGCCTTCAACTGAATGATGCGTCCTCCGCGCAGCATGCCTTCCCTTCCATATGTACTGTGCCCACTCGAACGCCCGTAGCAGAGACGAATGCCATGGTAATTCCCGTGAAAATCATTCACATGATCATGTCCGCAAAAGGTTCCCATCACATCGCCCATCTCCAGCAGTGCAGAGAACAGCCCCGAGTTCACTTGGGCAGAACAGACAGGCTCGTACTTGCTGCCATAGCAGATCTGCGTGTCCCACATGGACTGGTATTCAGGAATCGGGATATGAAAAAACGCCAAGGCGGGTAGCTTATCTCCGCGGCTGCGGCCGGAATTGACGCGTATGGATTCAGACATCAGCCACTGGATCTGATTGGGCTGAATCCAGTCATAGCCGGGAATAGACTCAACTGTGGAATAACTCCCTGAATCGAGGAAATACAATACTGCAGCCGGACTCCCATTTGGATCGGCTACCTCTAGCGTGTAATTGCTCATCCCTGCAATCTCGCTTGGACCAGGCTCTGTCACGTTATACTCATGCTCCTGAATGACATCCATTAATCCATCGGGAGTAATCCGATTTTCCGTATCGTGATTGCCGTACACAAATGCCCACGGAATGCCACACTCTTCCACAACTGCTACGGCCTCACGGAAAGCCTGCTCCGGATGCTCACATGCCTTTTTCCCCTGATCTACCGGCCCCGTATAGATCACATCCCCTGTAAACACAACCAGATCGGGTTGTTCCGCTTGAACAACGGTATTCATTAACTTCCGGGTTCTGATATCCTCAGGACGACCGTCTTTCCAGTGCAGATCTGTAAACTGCACAATTTTAAACGTTCCATCTTTTTGAAAAGTCAGCTGTCGCTTCACTCTTTTGACCCCCTCATTAGTAAGTAAAAATACATGTTATATAATTATGATCTCGTTACACTCCGTATGTTGTTTCTTGTGACATTATGTTGTTTTATATGATCTTATCTTCACATGATAGTACTGTCAATACATCATTAACTTCATCATCACATCTCTGTCCCATGTTCTTGGATAACAAAATAATCAAGATCCTAGACGGTGCAGATTTATTTCTTTTAAAGTACATATTCGGCAAATTGACAAGCTTTGCTTGACCTTTTAAACTATATAAATCAACATAAATCCACAAGACTACACGAATTATAAAAAATACATATGTATACGCAATACAGGAGGTTCGACAACGTATGTCTCTAACGTACGAAGAGCGCAAAAACACTATTCTTACCCGTTTGGCTACCCAAGGGAAAGTTCAGGTTCAGGCTTTGGCAGATCTGTTTCAGGTATCTACAGAAACCATACGACGTGATCTGGATCGACTCGAAAAGGAAGGCGAATTGCGTAAAGTCTATGGCGGAGCTGTTCGTGTACGTTCAGGAATGATCGAAGCCCCTTTTCAAAAGCGTGCGCAGCTTCAGATGAGTGAGAAACAGCGCATCGGCATTGCAGCTGCCGCTCTGATTGAAGATGGTGAAACCGTGATGTTGGACAATGGCACAACAACACTGGAGATCATGCGTCAACTAAGAAATCGTTCACAGGTGACTGTCATCACCAACTCAGTTCCAATCCTCACCTGTGCGCTGGAAGGTTTTGCAGGTAAAATCATTTTTGCTGGAGGTGAAATCAATTCAGCGGTGCAAGCTTCCACGGGGCCAGTCACATATGAATTGCTGAGTCAGTTCAAAGTAAACAAAGCATTCATCTCTGCCGGCGGTGTTTCGTTAATGGATGGTGTAACAGACTATTTGCTGGAAGAAGCACTTGTTTCCCGCAGAATGATGGAACGAGCAGAAGAGTCCATTTTGGTAGCCGATCACACCAAATTTGGTCGATCCACGTTTGCACAGATCTCCCCCATGAATCACGTATCAATGGTCATTACAGACTCCGAATGTTCGACAGAATGGATTGAGGCCCTACATCAAATGGAGATTGAAACGGTTCACACGATTTGACAGTGTGAGCCATTTTTTATACCTTTATAAGGTATAATGATCGTTCTATCCTATTTTCAAGAGAGGACATTCCTGATTATGAGCAGCAAAAAAGAAATGCTTTTGAACGTGGCTGAAGAATTATTTTATCTTCATGGCTTCCATTCCATTGGATTGAAGCGAATTATCACAGATGCCGGAATCGCCATCATGACGTTATATAACCACTTTGAATCCAAGGATGACCTCATCGTTCAGGTGCTCCTCCGGCGCGAACAGCGTTATTTGGAACAGTTAAGGCAATATGCAAACAATAAAGAACAACCCATGTTTCTCAATCTGGCTGAAGGACATGCAACTTGGTTGAAAGAACACGAGTCAAGAGGTTGCTTGTTCTTACGCGCCAAAGAAGAATTCGGAGGTCATGCAGACCATATCATCGTCCAGACAGTGAATGCACATAAAAGACATATGAGAACGTTAATCCAAACATTGGCGCCTGCTGCAAGTGATCGAGATCTGATACGATTTGCCCTGCTGCTGGAGGGTTCTACGGCACTTGCTGAGACAGAAAATGTAAATGACGTCTGCCGAGAATTGATCCATATGACGCAAACCAGTTTCAAGTAGTCCTATTCCGGGTGAGTTAGTAGTTCAACTCACTTTTTTATTTAAGTGAAAATATAATGATCGTTCTATCTAAAAAGGCGGTGGATTTTATGAAAAAAATTATCTTTCCAGGCATTGCACTTATCGCTGTATGTTATGCATTCGGGCGATTCAGTTATGGATTGTTTATGCCGGAAATTTCGGAAGCCTTACACTTGAATGACGCAGCCTCCGGGGCGATTAACTCTGGAACGTATATTGCCTATTGTCTGTCCCTTCTAACGGCACCCCTGTTGATTAATCACAAGGGGCACCATTATGTCATTCAATTGGCAGGCATCAGCGCAGTGCTCGGATTAACCGGCATTGCCCTGTCTCAGAATGCATGGGTTCTTGCATTTAGTGTATTTCTAGCCGGTTTAAGTACAGGCTGGGCCTCTCCGGCCCTTGGTAACACAGTTAATGCGGAACTTGCACCGGATCTGCAAGCCAGAGGCAACAGCTGGATTAATACAGGGACCAGCTTCGGAATTGTTATATCCGGTCCACTCTACTGGCTGTTCACGGATTACTGGCGTCTAACCTACATCCTGTTTGCCGTGATCGGTGTTGTAGTTCTGCTGTGGAACAGACGTGTCATTCCGGCAACCAAGACACTGCCTTGTACCAAGTCGCTCTGGACATGTATGAAACCAACCAGACCCGGGTCTGCTCTTCTGATGGCTTGTCTGTTAACAGGTGTTAGTTCCGCAATCTACTGGACCTTTGCCCGAAACTTCCTCACGGACGAGAAAGGGGCCTCCGATTCGGAAGCCGTGTTGTTCTGGATTGTGATGGGGGTTATGGGGATACTCGGCGGATGCGCCGGACGCATTATTGAACGTATTGAGATTGTGTGGTCCTACCGGATAGGTATACTTTTATTGGCTATCTCGCTCGGGGTAATCCTGCTTCCATCCATGGCGGCAAGCCTGATCTCTGCGATCATATTTGGCAGCACATATATTTTCCTGACCAGTGTATTTATCGTTTGGGCAACGCGACTATTCAGTCCCAATGTATCCATCGGAATTAGTCTTGCCTTTCTCGCGCTGGGTGCTGGGCAATTCCTCGGTTCATCCATGGCAGGTTACACGATTGAAGTGTTCTCCAATACAACGGCATTTCTGGCCTTTGCTGTACTCGGCCTGTTCGGATTGTTAATTCGAGTGAAATAAATGACAGAACAACGTTCTGATCGTTTTTTATTCTACTCGGCGTACACTTCCGGTCAGTCCATACTGAAGCCGTACATCTGCAAAAGTAACTGTGGTCCCTTGCCCGATTGGGGATTGGGCCACGATGCCAACTTTGATCTCTTCGGGGCAATCAAGGCCAAAATAACGTACCAGTTTCCACTTCTCACCATCCTGGGAATAATGGAAAGCAAAGCTGCTGCCTGCACGGGCTACACGCAGATAAGGCTTGCTGACATCTACAGGGGATGATACACAATCATCCGAGTTACCACGGGTCACAACACTGAGAATGGACGGCTGTTCTTCAAAAAATTCAAAGCAGACTTTAGCCCAATTCGTATCGTCCACCATTACCATCAGACAGCCCGAGTCATACTGTTCTTTCATGTCCACCTGTACTTGAGTGACGATGCTGAAATCTCCCTTGATTATCGTATGTAAAAATGGAGCTGAGGCTTTCACCGGGTCACCTCCCGGATCAATGAAAAAGTCACTGACTGGCGAAACGGTTATCGTTACTTTGCCGTCTTCAATGGACCAATCTGCTGGCTCGTTCAGCCATCCCAGGTTGGCAGATAAAGTCTGACCTGAACAATGTTCGAATAGATTCGTCATGTGGCACACCCTTTGTGTTGGAGTTTAAGCTGACTCATTTCTCTATTTGTATTCGGTATGTCTCATGGTTAATCCTGTATCCATCCCCGTTATCTTACACCCGTGTGTACGATTGGATGAACCGCTCGTCCCACACTTGCACCTCAATATAACGTTCCGGACCCTTATCGCCCTGACGGTTCCATTCCTGAGGCCAACCATAGGTTTGGATCACTTCGATGATTTCATCTTTGGTATAAATCTGCTTACGATAAGGTTTAGCATCGTCAAACCTCATTGTTGGAAACAAGTCCCCGTAGGTAAAACTCACAACATCGACAGGAAGATCACCCCACGGAATGAGCACATGATCAGGTTCTGAATACCAGGACGACAACCATTCACATGCGCCAAGCGTCAGGTAATGGGGATATGATTGCAGCGGCTTTCCACCTTTGGCAACAAACTGCTCATAAGCTCTATGCTCAAGCATTCTGCGAATGGCCATGTAATCTGCGGATCGCCGACTGGCAAAGTTCCTTCCCTGAAGACGGATCTGCTGAGTTACTTCTTCTGCTTCATCCGCAGACAGGCTGGAGAGATTTCTGAAAGGACCAAGACTTTGTTCAAAATAATGATAGGCATTCCAGTCGTTCAACCTTTCCACTCCCTTCATTATTAATAAGGTAATTTTATCCATAATATGATAAACTGGACATACGAGATTACTACAATGATACAACAGGAGGAGATCAACCTATGTTTGGTGTTAACGTGAAAAAAATAGAAGATCAACTGGTCATCCGCTGGCAGTTCTCCAAAATCGAAATCCCCATCGCACATATCTCATCGGTCACTCTGGATGATACGTACGGTGGCAGCGAACCATCCGCCATTCGGATCGGTCCGGTTAATGGCACAAGCGAGAGGATTCTGATCCGTACGGTTAATCAATCATATATCTTATTCACGAACAGTGTGAATTTATATCCCAATATCCGAGATATGCTACAACCGGCAAACTAGATTTTGGTTCGAAACAGATTATAATGTTTCTCCAAAGGACAGCTCCATTTACATATGTACCCCACCAGAAAGAAGCGTGAGTATTCGCATGAATTGTTACAGCGAATACCCACGCTTCTTTCATCTCAATTCAACGCTCCCCTTAACCCACTACACCTGAGCGCTCAATGCTCTCCACGAAATAACGCTGCACAAACAGATACAAAATAATCAGCGGTGCAATCGCCAGCAAAATACCCGTGTCCACAATCATGGCCACATAGTTCGGATCGGCCTTAATGCCCGAGTTCGAACCAAAGCCCATCAGTTGCGGAATCAACTGGTTCGCCTGAGCAGGCAAGGAAGCCACCTTCAGTGAGATCAGTGGACTTTCACTCATGAATAATGCCGAATAGAACGTATCGTTGTACTGCCACACAAAGGAGAACAGAATGACCGTAATCAGTGGTGAGATGGCATTGGGCAACATGATACGGGCAAACGTCTTGAATCCACCAGCGCCGTCAATCAGGGCGGCCTCCTCGATCTCCTTCGGCATGCCCTTGAAGAACTGTCGGAAGATGTAGATGAACAACCCCGCCTTCAGCCCTCCCGCTGTTGCCGCCGTAATCACGGAAGGCCAATACGTATTCAGCAGATTAATGCCATTCTTTCCGGTAAACAACTGGATGATGCCCATAAAGTCAAAGCTGCGGAAATGCAGATACATCGGCACCATGAGTGTGCTTGTTGGCACCAGAATGGTGAGGATCACCAGTACAAAGAGCACATTGCTACCTGGAAAAGAAAACCGGGCGAAGCCGTATCCGGCAAGTGCGCAGGATATGGCTGTCAGAAGCGTTGTGATGGTAACGAACAATAACGTGTTTGCCAGCAGAGGCAGGTAATCCATCACTTGTGCCGCAAGCCGGATATTATCCAATGTAACGTTCTGAGGAATCATATAGATCGTTGGATTGTAGATATCCTGCTTATCCTTGAACGCCACTGACACTTTGAGAAATAACGGGTATAAAATAATAAATGAAATACCAATGACCAAAGCATATCTGAATATGGAATAGAGAAGGTCCGATGTTTTGTTTCGCACTCGCTGCATGTGGTAATTCTGCTTCGGAACTACCACCATGCGATCTGTCCCTGATGCAGCCATAATCTGAAGCCTCCCTCAATGTGAACTGTCAGTTGTAATGAACACGCCGTGACAGTACCCAGCCCACTACGATCAGTACAAGGCCAATCACCAACGTATACAGCCAGGACATCGCCGAGCTTAAGCCAAAGTTCTGGGTTTTGAATGCGGTCTGATAGATCGCCTGCGTGACCGGACTTCCGGCAAATGAATCAATAATGGTATAGATCACATTCGTCAGAATTAACGGACTGACCATCGGAAATGTTATTTTCCAGAACGATTCATAGGCTGTCGCCCCTTCGATCTTCGCAACCTCATACATTGATCCCGGTACCGATTGCAGCGCGGCGAGGAAGATCAGAATCTGCACACCCGAACTACTAATAATCTCATAGATCCGCATGATGGCTTCAACGATGTAATCCACATAGGCCATTGGCAATCCCACATCCGCCAGCATCCGCACAATGGATACCACATTGAACGAGGCACCACCATCAGCGGCCGCATCGACAGCACTTGCATCCCCCATTAGATTGATTAATCCCGCAGACTCTGCTGCTGCAACTGCACTGGAAGCCAGAATAACCGGCAGGAAGAAGATCGCACGTGCCATCGTCCTACCTCTGAACTTCTGGTTAAGCAGTGTTGCTGTAAACAGACTGAAGAACAGAATCATCGGCACATTCAGCAACATCGCTCCTACGGAATCCACCAGAATCCGGTTGTATGTAGCATCAACCAGAAGCGCATCCTTGAAATTTTTGAATCCAACAAAGTCCAGAACGTATCCTCCCGGAGCAACGGACAGATTACTCAGACTGAACCGAATCGATTGCAGGAGCGGTGTGGCAAAGAGGAAGATGAAACCGAGCAGCCACGGCGAAATAAATGCAAGTCCAAGCAGCGCTCTCCGTGACTTCAGTGATAATCGAATGGTTCTCATCGGTTCACTCCTCCCACCACATAGTCCGTCCCGCCAACCGTCGTTCCATCCACAGTTACTGCATCCGCATTGTAATTCACAATAATGGTTGTACCGCCAGTATAGGTGACTCGGACCACACCTTCCTGAATGCGTTCATGTCTGAGGATCTTCTCATTCACCACATCTCCCAGTACGTCTTCGGCCTGCTTATACAAAGCAATGGCGTCATCCACCCAATAACTGTACTCCGTTGCGTAGGCCGAATCATAATTCGTCAGCTTCAGCCTGGATGATGGTTCATAGGTCCATTGGAAATACGGAGCTGCTCCAAGCTCCAAGCTTCGCAGCAACTGTTTGCGGAGATCCTGATCCCCCGACATGTTCATTGGAGATGCCGTATAGTTCATGTATCCATGAATGACCATCGTATAAAAAGGAACTTCTTCATCGGTAATATT
This sequence comes from Paenibacillus sp. CB74, assembly GCF_055687625.1. Lineage (NCBI taxonomy): Bacteria > Bacillati > Bacillota > Bacilli > Caryophanales > Paenibacillaceae > Paenibacillus > Paenibacillus sp. CB74. The sequence goes on from NZ_CM146009.1 coordinate 3,440,315, forward strand.
GAACCGACTTGACCCTGCGGGTACATTTACAACATGTTGTGCGCTACCCCAAGCGTAGCTATTCGCTGCGGATACCATCAGGTTCGGATAGGACTGTGCCAACTTGCCCAGCTGCTCCTTCACTATGTTTTTTGCCGTCTCCCGATGAATCACCCGACTATCCCGGTAATCCGAAGTCAGGACCTGCCCCAGATCACGAAGGGATAATCCACCGAGGTCCAGTTGATTGAATTGATCAGTAAACTCACTCACCACATAAGGAAGCTTGGCCGCTGAGAGCAGATAATAGCTGTCCTTACTCTGATCCATACGATTAAGCGCAGAGTTGTATGGATACAGTTCTGCTGTCTCCTTAGTAATAAACCGCGCCGCATCCGAGGAAGGAGCAAAACGCATATCATCGTGATAAATATGCTGGAAAGCCACATCCGGGTACAAAGCTCCACCCGACTGCTCCAGCTTAGTTGACAATGCCTGAAGTTCGGAACGACTACCTACTTCCTTGTCCAACTTCACCTGCGTTGGCGTATGATGGCTGACACCACCGCCGAACCATCCCTGATACCGCATTTGTACACGGTTCACACCATTCTGCTGTAACTTCGCTGCCATTTCAATGGCCTGTTCGTACGTCGTCATAGCTAAAGTGGTCCGATAGGGTACGCTAAGGAACGAAGCCTTTTTGTCCACTGCACCAAGCACATCTACATAAAACGGCAACGCTGTCTTTTCCGCGAGGGGTTTCAGCACATCCTGTTCTATTAACTGCTGTTGATACAGGCGGGCCATTCCCGAGTAACTGGCATCTTCTCCATGAAGGAAATGATAGCGGACCTGAATGTCTCCACGGTAAGGCTCTTCGCCAAGCAGTTGAATCTCCTGCATTTTCTGCGAGGTGTACATCTCCAGTTCATCCTCACCCCGCAGCGAGAAGGTTGCATGCACATGGTTGTAGCTGTTCTGTCTGCCTCCAATATCCGCGGAGATACTGGCTATGCCGTCCCCTTTTTCAATGACTGCAAACCACGCATTCTCCCCGTTCTTCAGACCAAACACAGGCATATGCGCGGATTCACTAACCTGAGGACGACTGAGCGAATTATCATTCGGGTCTGCACCATAGACACGCTGTACATACTGCTCTTCCTGGGTTTTCCCGTTGTTCAGGTGGATCAGACTACCCGAACCGTCAGGTACCAGCATGTAGCCTTCACCTTTCGTATCCGCAGCACCAAAATAAGCGAGCAAATCAATATTTCGGATACGGTATTGCCCACTTTCCTCTATCTGACTCAGAGGCACGGTCACAACAAGCGCCCCTTGATCCAATCGGTATTCCACAGAAATCACGAAGCTTGGCTTATCCGATACACCTCCGCCTTCGACTCCATTCTCCTGATTGTCATAAGCGAGATCGTCCGCCGTGTAACCTGCCGTCTCAAATGCACTCAACATCTTGTTCAGCACAAGCTGCTTCGAAATCTGTCCATCCAGCCGTTCCAGAATATCCGGATTGTTCTTGGTTGGATAATAACGGGCAGATGTGTATCTAGCGACAGAAGCGTCCAGCTTGGAAAGAACCTTCTCCTCCAGTCGCTGTTTGCTAATCAACTTCGGCAGTGCATCAATCCCAAGTGATGTATCACCCAGTGTATAGTTGACCCGAATCCCTTGATCGATCTGGCCCACTGTGAATTGTTTGTTGCTTATACTCGAACTGAAATTTGGAAAGTTCTCCAAAGTGCCCATCGAATCCCGGAAAGACACGTTCAACTGGGAGGACAGCACTTCTTTCTCATACGCAGAAGCAAGACCATCCTCAGCCCGTTCTTTCGGGTTGCTGTACCAGACCTCTCCACTTTTCCCGTCACGTACTGCAATTTCCGTTGTCTCCTCGTTATAGTACAGAGCCAAGCCCTGATCTTCGGCTACCAATTGCATACCAGGCACCCCCTGCGAAGAGTCGACAAGGAACTTCAATGGTTCCTCCGTGACAGGCATAGCTCTGGTTGTTGTGTCCAGATAAGCCGCAGCTTCTACGGCAGGAATGCCCCTGTTGTTTATATACAGCAGCCCGGCTGCAATCATGATTACAGCTGCACCACCAGCCAGCACCGTATATAGTCGTTGCCTTTGGTTCACGGATGCCGCCTCCTTTAGGTCCGAAAAATCAACTCGCGGTAAATGTTATAACCGAATTCGTACAGCTGTTGCAGCATGCTGAAGACGAGTGCGCCAAGGAATACAATAATGCCCATCATGATGAGTGTCAGCACCATCGTAACGATCGTTTTAACCACCGTGTACTGGTGTACCGTCATCATGCCAATGAACAGAAGCAGTACAAACCAGAAAAACGCGATGCTATTGAACAGATAATAAAAAGCAGTCTCCTCCTGCACCATGAACCGGCTAATTACGATCATCGGGGCATAGACCAGAATAACGGGAATGAGCGAGTAGCCTGTCGCCAGCACGATTTCCCTGAACTTGCCTTCCCCTTCCATCAAGGTCGTTACTGCCCAATTGGCAGTGCACCATAGAAAGAAAGGCACCGCAACTGTGGCGATCTCAATGATGCTGTTAATCGTGCGAGGGTCGATGTAATTGACGAGAAATCCTGCATACTGCTTTTGCAGAATCATCATGACAATGGTAAGCGCGAGTGCTGCAAAAGCAACAAACAGCCGTCCCCGGTTATCCGACTTGAGGTCCCAGAATGCATCAATGGGGTGAAAAATGAGATGCAGCGGAAACTTAATGAAATCCTGCTTCACGATCGACCTGCCTCCTCCGTCTCCATTTAGCCGCCACCCGGGTCAGGATCAGAATGACAATCAGCGCAATCACAGCGGTCAGGAATGTACCAAAATGTTCCTTCATCATCTCTCGCCGATGCCTCTTGAACGCGACAGAATAACTCTTGCGATCCATCCCAAGTTCGAAGTACCCCAGCGCCTCCTCGTTTTTCTTCTCCATTAATAAGGACTTGCCGATACCGATATAGGCGATGTCATAGTTGGCATTCAGCTTAAGCACTTCTCTCCATATATTCACAGCTTCCGTGTCCTCGCCTCGATAGTGGAGTGCGACCGCTTCATTCACACGGGAACCAAAACGAGTTGGCTCGTAGACAACAAGATTGTTCTTCCCCCGGTCCAGAACCAAGTGGTGCTCACCCGATTGTTCAATCGCAACTGGCGTTTTGAGCGTGCCCACCTGATTTCCTTTGCCACCGTATATGTAGAGCAGATGACCTTCATCGTCGTACGTGAACACCCGATTCTGTGTCGCATCCAGTACACTGTACATGCCGTCGCCGAGCACTTTCACATCAATCAGTTTGGATGGACCGGGATTGTTGCGGAACCGGATATCGCCTTTGACGTCGTAATAACCAAAACGTTTCAGTACATCTTCGCCAGACGGATTCAGCCGTTTGATCGGTTCATTCGAGCCTGGATCAATATTCGTCGCATACACGAATCCTTTGGGGTCAATATCCGCATTGGAGAACTCTGTTGGCACAAACAGAACCATCTGTGCACGCTGGGCTTTGGTGGATAACATGCGCCAGATATATTCGCCGTAGTCCCGCTCCACTTTGTTGGTACCGACGTATCCGATAAATGCCCCACTCTCATCAAACTGCATAATGCCTTCGTAGACCCCTTGTGCCACAACATATACGCGACCTACATGATCAACCGTCAGTTTCAAGGGCTGGAACTGGAATTGGGTCGACAGGATATCCGACTCCGGCTTGGTTATGATATGAAGCAGCCTCCCTTCTCCATCCAAAACAACCACTCGACTGTTTCCCGTATCGGCGATGTATATGTGTTCTTCTTCATTCACGAACAATCCGCCCGGAAGATTAAAGCTCTCTTTGCTGCCCTCTGTCATGAATCCATCGATAACGCGCAGCAACTTAAATTCCGGGTCCAATACGACAATTCGATTGTTGCCACTATCCAAAATGTAGATCAACCCGGACGGAGAAACGTTCACATCACCGGGGTCTTTGAACTCACTAATGCCGAGGTCACGGCCTGAAATGGTGCGCTCGGGCAGATAGGCATCTGGTGATGGAACAGCCTCTTTCCAGTAGTTGTAGTTATAACTCTCATACGGCGCCGGGGAGGCCGCCGCAGGCACGGCATTCACCAGCAGCAGAGATACTGCCGCCAGGAGAACAAGCCATCTTTTCACTGTGCGTGCCATATCGCTCCCCCTTAATCCTTCATGCCCGAGCTCGCCATCGTCTCAATGATTCGGCTCTGAGAGAAAATAAATAGCGTGATCGGCACACTCATCAAAATCAGTGCTACCGCAGCACCTGCTCCTGCCCGGGATATTCCGCCCTGAATAATCTGACCTGCTGCATAATGCAGGGTCTTGAGCTGCTCGCTGTAGATGTACCCATTGCCATCACTGCCCCATAACATCTGGAACAGCAGAATGATCAATGTAAGCCAGGCTGGCTTCACATTGGGCATGACAATGGACCAGAAGATCCGGTATTCACTGGCACCATCAATCTTGGCCGCTTCCAGTAGCGCATCCGGGATCTGCTCCATGAACTGTTTCATCAGATACAACCCGAGTGAATAGGCAAATGCCGGGATGATAACAGCCCAGTACGTGTCAATCCATCCGAGCCATGACATGATCATATAGTTCGGAATGGCCGTCACCGCAGGTGTGAACATCAGTGATAGTACGACCACTTGGAACATGAATACTTTGCCTGGAAACTTGTGCTTCGCAAGCGGGTAGGCGGCTGCGGAAGCCAGAAGCACATGACCTACAATTCCGATACCTGTAATAAATACCGTGTTGAATATATAGCGTGAAAACGGCACCCACGAGTCACTCAGCAGATTCAGCAGATCTGTAAAGTTGCTGAATGTGGGATTTTTGACAAACAGCGTTGGCGGAAAGGTGAAAATCTCATCCAATGGTTTGAATGCATTGTTGATCGCATAGATCAACGGCAGCACCATGAAGGCACCAAATACGAGCAGAAGGGCAAACAGGGAGAGACTTCCTGATAGCGAGCGATTCACCCGCTTTTTGCCTGTTGCAATTGCAGCCATAGGTTATTCTCCCACCCTTCGAAGCAGTTTCTGTACCAGCAAGTTGGTGCCCACCATGATCATGAACAGCACGGTCGCAATCGCCGATGCGTATCCCATCTCAAACCGCGTTGTACCAAAGTCGATCAAGTGGGTGACCACCGTCTCTGCCGCATAGTTCACGCTTGGGAACCCGGCCAGTGCAATCGACACATCAGCCACGGCAAACGAAGTTGTGAGCTGAATGACCGCGCCGAACATGAGCTGTGGACGCATCGAAGGCAAGGTAATGTACCACAGCTCCTGCCAGCGATTTTTTATCCCATCCACCGCGCCCGCTTCATATAACGTCCGGTCCACCGTCTGCAAACCGGCGATAAATGCCAGAAATCCGGTGCCGAGACTCAGCCACAACTGCACGAGAATGAGGATGGGCATAATATAGGCTTCCGTCTTCAGCCACTGGATCGGTTCCAGCAGAAAACCCCATTTGATCAACAGCCCATTGGCAATACCATAACGATCTCCCGAGAAAATCATGAGCCAGATAAAATACACATTGCCCGAAATGGAGGGCGCGTAGAAGATCAACGTCATGAACGCTCTCCATTTCGGTGTTAACTCATTAATGATCCACGCGAAGACAAAACAGGCAATATAACTGATCGGCCCGGTAATAATGGCGAACAACAACGTATTCTTAATCGCAATCAGGAATACATCATCCTCCAGAAACAGGCGGGTATAGTTCTGCCAGCCAATGAAACGCGGGAATTCCAGCATATTAAAGTAGGTGAAGCTGAGTATGATCGAGATGACAACCGGAATCACGGTAAACATGACGAACAGCAGCATATAAGGTGCAAGCAGAACATAGGAATGTTTGCTGGCCTTCATTTCCTGGAGCTTCCAGCTCCACCACGATTTCATGCCCATCCTTGACGCTTTCTCAGGAGGACTGTTTTGTCCGTCTCGGAGTGATATTTGTGGCACGATTAACCCTCCCTCTGCTTACGGAAGACCAAATTCATTACGCTTCACTCGAATCTCGTCCTGAATATATTGGGTATAATCCATGATGGATTCCCTGGCTTCCACTTGGCCAACAACGGTTTTGTAAAATGCATTGAACAGATGGCGGCCTGTAAAATAACCACCAGGTACTTCGGGAATACCCTTCACTGTTTCAAATTGCGCCTTCAGATTGGCGTAATCCTCGGCAGGCCACGGCAGGGAATCCAGTGCCTTGATGTTGGCCGTTGGATAACGAGCCGCTGCGCCCATCAGACCTTCCATCTCCCGTCCGAATTCCGCCTGAATCGGTGCACTGGTCCACCATTTCATGAACGCCCACGCCGCATCCTGATCCTTGGCACCCTCCAGCATCATGACTGCACTGCCTCCACCCGGTACGTCCCGATTCAAGGTTCCATCCGCCTGAACGGTTCCCGGGACAGGAACGAATCCCCATAATCCCCGAATCTCTGGTGCAAATACGGACAGCTGGTTGTACATGGTGTAATCCGTTAGCCCAATAGGCATCTGTCCTGTCCGGAAACGGTTGGCAAAATCATATTCCCGTTCCAGCTTGTAATCGGTATAGAACTCTGTCCACCGCTTAAAGGTCTCAATCCCGATCCGGGAATCCAGATCCGACTCCTTGTCATCGTTCCGATAGAAGGCGCCTCCGTTCTGAAGCAGCATTGTGGCATACTGCGAGTTCGGTGGAATATTGACACCCTGCATATTGGCCTGGGTTACAACCGGCATGCCAAATTCCATATGGTTTTTGCTCAGAATCGCGAGCAGAGCCTCAACATCCTCCCAGTTCTGAGGTACTTCAAGTCCCAGTTCTTCGAGCACATCCTTACGGTAAAACAGCATGTTAAAGGTCTGCGTCTCCGGCAAGGCATATACGCCTGAGTCATAGGCATACGGTACGATTGCACTTTCCCTGAACTCCTGCTCTACGGTGCCATAGTCACTGAATTGCGTCAGATCTACAGCCGAATTCCGCATGGCAAAATTCACGGGCAGATCATTGCCGATCTGCATGGCAATATCGGGTCCTTCGCCCGACAAGGTCGCTGGCAGCAAGGTTCCCATGTTGACCAGCTTCAAGTTCACGTTAATGCCACTATCTGGTGTAAATGTCTTGTCAATCATCGCCTTCATCGTATTCGCCTGGTCCCGCCCGCTGCCAATCCAGACGGTTACGGTGCGCTGATCTTCCGTTGTAGCTACATTGCCGATCTGGTTATAATCAATGAAGAACGAATGATAGAATATCTTCGCTTCATGACCGAGCTTGGCAATTGGCCCCATGCCTGTACCGGGAATATCTTGGTCGATGGAAGTGACGTACAGGGCGTCGATCTCAAGGGGCTGCTCTCGTGCCTGCTGCACCCATGTGCCGAGACCCCCTGTGTTGGTTTTGTATGCTCCAAGCCTTCTTGGTATGGTATTTGGCTTGTCAATCATCTCGTCCAGTTGCTGCGCCATCGTCTTGATCAGTGCTTCCTGATCGCTGGACTGTCCTGATAGAAGACGAAGCTGTGCGGCCACGTCTTTGAGTCGTTTACTCTCCCCACTGAACACTTCCAGCAGGTTCGGGATCTGCTGTTCCACCCGATAATCCCGGAATTCATCGGGCTTGGTACCTGTAATCATCAGAATGCGCCGGTACATGGAGTTCAAGTTGTACAGACTGTCCTCCACATTTCGGATGAGGGGCGCAAAATCACCCAGGCTGTTCTCCAGCCGCAGCACATGTTTTCCTTTTTCTAATTGAAACTTGTATGCTTCCTTGCCACCCATGACGTCAATGCGATAGTCACTTTGATAACGAAAAGGCGCTTGGGCCATCTCTGCGAACGGAACTTCACCGTCAATGGTCAGTTTGCGAGTAGAATAGATGCCTTTGACAAAATTCTGCTGTGCGGTAAAACCGATATGATACAGTCCGCTCTCCGGCACATCCACTTCCCATTCAATCCATTGTCCTGGCAGACGCCAGTTAAAGCCACCAATCGTATTGATGCGTACCTGGGAAGCACTGTAAGGAGATACTGCAGAACTTGACCTTTCGCTCGTCGGGTATAACGTAGGTGAAGATTTGGCAATAGCGGCTTCTCCTTCAATGCGAATAAGGACATCCTTCGGCTGCCCGGAGGAATCCGACTGTTGTGCCCCCGCAGTCTCTGTGTAAGGAACGGCTGTCTTCTCATTGAAAAGGCGTATGGACCGAATCACCATGGGTTCACGCGAAGATTTTAGCGTTAGGGTGTGTTCCCCTTTTTCCAAATAAAACTTGAATGGAGCCTGCTCGTACCCGTCGGAGTCCTGAAACGTTTCTTCCATCCAGCGTGGTTGTTCTACTTGTCTCGGACGAAGGTCATTGCCTTGATTGTCCTGCTCCACAACATCTTTCTCATTGACCCATACCCGATCAAACTGCAAATAGGCGGCTTCCGCAAAAGGAAGTTCACCGTCAATGTACAATGCACGTTCAATAGCTGAGCTCTTGCCTTCAACGGGATAATAGATTGCGGACAGGTTATACAGCCCGGTCTCCGGCACGTTAATGGTCCAATCGACTTGTCCGGTCTCTCCGGTATGGAGAGATACACCATCCATTCCCTCATAATTAGTGAGTTTGCGGACGTCTTCACCTTCGACTCTTATGTAATCTCCCGCTTCAATGGTGATGTCCACACTCGGCTGTGAAGCCTGGTCTGTTCCAGAGCGATACTGTTCGTACCCCTTCTTCTGCCGGGTTTGCTGCAAGATCGCATCCACTTCAATGGCAGGCAGACTGCCAAGTGGAACATCTGCACCCTCATCAGCGCCGGAAGTTACATATAGAATGATGCAAGCTGCCGCCACGATGATCACTGTGGAGAATATCCATGTCTTACGTTGTAGAATTCCAGCCATCCTGCGAGTCCTCCTCATCAAGGCTGATGCCAGCAAAGCCGATTTGGTGGTTCAGGAAAAAAGGGCTCCGTGCAACATTGCCGACACGAGCCCCTGCCTGAATCGTTTGCTGGTGATAAGTGTTGTTATTGTTTACCGAGTTTATCAATGGCAGCTTGTGCCTGTGCTTTGTATTTCTCAGCTGTTGCTGTGACGGAAGCATTGTCCTTGATGATATCGTTCACAAAATCCCCGAAAGGGTATCCCGTGTAGGCATCATCCAGCAAGATACGGCCTGTTCCAGCGATGTGCTCGCGAATGATGGCAATATCCTTCTCGTCGGTATAACGACTTTCCAGATAGTCCTGACCTGGATACTCTTCGATCTGCGGGATGTCGAAGGTCTCTTCATAGATTTGGTAGACGATCTTTGGATCCTCCACATCTTTTGGAATGAATTTTGCCGATGCCGCGTTGTTTGCATACGTTACCTCTTTGCTGCCCTGTGGCCCATTCGGAATGGGTACAACACCGACAGCAAAGGTGAGATCGCCCAACTGCCATTCAGCAGCAGTGAACAGAGCAACGTCTCCATCCTTAAAAGTGTTGCTCTCCTCCCAGTTGGTTTTGTCACCGGTTTTGACCTTCACGACGTTTTCCACGTTATACAGGCGTTTAACGAATTCGGTTGCTTCAATCGTTTTCGGATCAGATAATCCTTCCTTGCTATTGGCATCATCCACGATGGTTCCACCATTTGCAGCGGTAAAATGGCGAACGACATCAAGGGCCCAGCCAGAAAATCCATATACATCTGTTTTGCCGTCATTATTGGTATCTTTGGTTGCCTGCTTGGCGAGTTCCATGAATTTGTCCCAATCCCATTCGCCCTGGTTATACAATTCTTGTGGATCAGGTAATGACAGTTTCTTGAACAAGTCTCGGTTATAGTGAAGTCCCAGACCAATGCTGGTTGGTGATTCGAAGGCATATTCATTGCCTGCAATAGCAGGAAACTTTGTAATCAGGTTTGCTTCCTGGTTAATGTTGTTCTCAGGTGTAGTGAATTCGGAGAGGGGCAACAGTTGCCCTTTGAGGATGGCGGGTAGTGCGGATTTGTATTCCATCTGAACGATGTCGGCGAATGGTTCGCCGGCCAGTGCAGACGTGGTAAATTTGTTCATGTATTCTTCGAAAGGTACGTTGACGAACTCCAGTTTTACGTTGTATTTCTTCTCGACCTCTGCAATTTTATCGAGTCTGGCCTTATCGGAGGCGGTCTCTCCCGCCGGTTTCAGATCCCACCAGGCAGCAACCTTGATGACACGTCCACCCAGATCAGGCACATTTGCCACAGCTTCTTCCACTACGTCCTCTTTCTCTGTTTCAGCGACTTCGGTGCTGTTACCTGAGTTCGTTGTTCCCTCTGTTTCGCTTCCCGTCTGTGCTGTCCCCCCACCACTGCAAGCGGATACAAAAAGCATCACGGCCAATAACATCAGAGGTACAACATTCCATCTTCTAATCATGTTTTTAACAACCTCCCCGAATGTGTATACCAATCATGGTTCACCCTAAATCGCTAACCCCACTCAGAAACCAATCAAAAATAAACAATCACCACCATTTGTTATTTTATCGTTTGTTTTTGACAAACAAAATTTAACACAGCAAAATGTAAGCGTCAACATTTTTATTGTTAACATTTTCTATTTATTCTGATAAAATGCTGATAATATGGTTAAAAACCTGTTTTCATGCTTACTAAAATCCTTATTCCTAAGTACACCTTATTAAAACCATAAATATAACTTTTATTATTTTGTTATTTTAAAATAATAACAAAATAATAATTTTATAGACAAAATTCGTCATTCTATCTGAAAATGTGCTTATCTTCACGTGGATTGCGTATCCTGAAATGCTGTGCTTCTCTAACATTTTGAATTCTCTGTCCGTTATTAGATTAAGAGAAATACATCATGCTATACTAGAATCAGTTGGATATCGCTCCAAACAAGGAATACGGCAGAATTACGAGTGTAAGGATGGTATGATGAAAACGAAGGTAACAATTCAGGAGATTGCACATTTTACAGGTTTGTCGAAATTCGCGGTGTCACGAGCTTTGTCTGGAAAATCGGGAGTCAGCGATCAGACGAGGGATGTCATTCTCAAGGCCGCTGGCAAACTTGGGTATTTCAAAGATAACAGCCTCTTGTCTGGTGAACTGTCTCACAACAGTGAATCACATGACTCGAAAAACACACGTTCAAGCGGTACCATCTTGATTTTGTTTCCCAATGTTCGATACCAAAATCAGGACTCCGTATACTGGGGACCCGTCTTTAACGGGATTTCTTCCAAGCTGAACCAAAAAGGCATTAATATTCTAACCTTGACGGAACCATCAGCAGACCAGCTATTCACCCTACTCAACCCGGATGCCATTCGTGGAATCATTACCGTTGGCTCGATCTCGACCCCGATTCTGCTTGAAATCAAGCGGCTCAGTATTCCGGTTGTAATGGTCGATCATCTGGACCCTGTTTTTCACAGTGATAGCATATTCACCGATAACTTTGCATCCATGCGGGAGATCATGCTCTATTTGCTCCGCAAGGGCTTCAAAACTTTCCAGTTCGTTGGAAACATCGGAGATGCTCAAAGCTTCTATGAACGCTGGATTGCATACACTTCTGTACTTATGGGCCATGGGATGGAAATAAGTCAGATTCCCGAGCTGAGCAATCAGGCATTGGATGAGTTTCGCCAGACGTTCACTTCGGTAATCCATGAGGATAATCTGCCTGAAGTGTTTGTATGTGCGAATGATTTTTATGGGCTATATACCATAGAAGCCCTTGAAAGTATGGGGATTCGTGTACCCGATCAGTGCGTTGTCACGGGATTTGATAATCTATACGACCATATCCCATTACTGGCTACAGTCAATGTGAATAAGGAATTGCTCGGTGCGCGTGCGGTGGATCAGATGTTATGGCGCATAGCGAATCCAGAAAGCAACGTCGAGAAAAAGTTGATTCTTGCTGACGTCATCATCCGTGAACAGTTCGGCAGGCATAGCGGATAAAAGCAGAATATATGGTGGTAAATATGTGTGAATACACATATTGAAGCATGCATGGAATAAAGTTTGTGTCCACACAGAACCACACGCCAAACACCCCTTTAACCGTATTTGAGCGGCTATCGGGGTATTTGCATTGTTGTATGTTGTGTTCTACGTATCTGTACGCACATCATCCCACTCCTGATCCAGATAACAGATCAGCCAGTTCAAAGCACGGTGACGTTCATAAGCCACTCCACTATTCAAGCCGGCGGGAGGTGTTTTGTCATTGACACGACTATCCACACACACCCAGTTATAACGGTAGATCAGATCTGCTTCATCCAGAATCTCGCTCTTGCTACGCAGAGATGCACCGGAGAGAAAGTCGGCAAAGCTGTCCTTCTGTTGCAAATAACCGACATCCTTCCCTACGTTACACAACTCCGTTGGTGCACCCAATTTCTCCACATAACCAAGCGCCCACAACATGACGTGGTACGCCTCATATCCCCAAGAGAAGGCGATGATCTCCTGCTGCTCCGCTCCGTGTTGGTCGATAAACTTCTTCTCTATGGGTGAAAAAAAGGAGTCCGCCTCATACTTGTCGATCACTTCCTGAACCAGAGCTGCGGTATCGTCCGCGCTTTCGCCTGCTCCCAGACACTCTCCCTTCAGCGCGGCAAGACACAAGGCAACCGCACGGCGCGCGACTTCCTCTTTACTCCGAATGGTGATGTGCTCTTCTCCGGCCCTTGCAGGCAAGTTCGCATTATAAGGAATGCCTTGTTCCGTCAACCGTTGCTCTGAACGGGCTTTACGTTGAATTGCAGACTCTGTCTGGGTTCCAGCATCGTCCAGGAAACTGGTGTGCGCTGTCACCGTGTAATCCTCCACCTCAGATTCTCCATTCACGTCCAGCAATAACTGGCCATGTGCATTCAGCAGAGATCCTCCTCCCCAGAAAATGACGGCATCCAGAGCATCCGCCAAGCGCAGCAATTCGCCGAAGAATTCTTCCGAGATATCCTCTTCTGTCTCAATACCAATCACCATGTTCAGTGTGGAACATTTAATCAATACCTTTTCCTGGAGCGAAGCATTGCGCCCCTCAATCTGACTCAAAAATCCAAGCATCCCCTGAATCATGGTCGTAAATTCCTCAGGATGTGTCTGGCTGGTCATGATATTAAAACCTTTGTTTTTTTTACTCAGCCATTTTTTCTGAGTCACTTGAATATGGGTCTTGTCTTCCCTGCGTTTAATCGTACCCTCAGGATAAATGGATTGAATCACTTCAAACAGCTGATCCAGGTCAAACTGAGAGCTGTATATTGCACAATTTCTCATGAAGTTCACCCTCTCCGTTTTCGTGTAAATGTTCAGTTGAACATATATGACTAATCCTTATACGGATCGAATTCATTACCTCCGGCCATGGCGACACCGACGGGACGTAGCACATGGTTGATTTTCAGCGTATTCGCATGTGCGTTCAGTACGTCTTGCAGTTTCTTATACACAAACGGACTTTCGTCCGTGCCCGCTCCCCGCAGTTCCACACCATAGGCGCGAATCGCCTCATGCATCTGTGCTTCGCTAATCTCACCGCCCATGCGTGTGCACAGCTTGTAATTCATTTTGCCAGCCGCCTGGGTTCGGCTCATCGTGCGCCCTGCCCCATGTACGGTGCTGCGGAATGACTCGGTATTCTCTTCGCTGTGGATCCCCTCCACAATCACCGAGATATCACCCATACTACCTCCGACAAAACCGAGCTGCCCAGGTGCCAGTGGCGTTGCACCTTTGCGAACCACGACGACCTCTTCACCCATATGCTGTTCTTTCCAGGCAAAGTTGTGATGGTTATGTACGGTGTATTCAGCATTTGCCCCGAGAATTCCAAGCACCTGTTCAATGACATAATCACGTCCTGCATAAGCGTATCTGCCCGCCAGAGTCATTCCATCCCAATACATATCACCCATTTCGCTGTTCAGGTTAAACAATGTAGGTGGCTGATCCATGGATTCACCCGGCGCTTTGCCACTGAACTGACGCCCTGCGGCAAGGTTAAGGAACCCACTCGCCACTTTGTGACCGAACCCGCGGCTGCCAAAGTGATTCGCGATCCACACCTTTCCCGTGGCCTCTTCTACAAAAATATCCACGAAATGATTGCCACTGCCTACGGTTCCAAGTTGGTTGCGTGCGAGCGTCTTCAGCTTATGCTGTAATCCTGGTTCAATGGTATCAAACAGCTTCCAGCTCGCGTCGTCGAACAGTTCATGATCCACGGGTGTTGGATTATTACGACCCACGCCGAAAGATATATTCGAATTGATGTCATCCATAATCGTCACAATCTGATCCCGAATATCATCCCACATCAGGTTGGTGCGCACAGCCTTGTTACCACAGGCAATATCATATCCGACACCTGACGGACTGATCATATTCCGATAAGCGACAACACCACCGATGGGTTGCGAGTAACCTTTGTGGTGGTCGGCCATCAGAGCCACACCCAAGACATCTCCATATTGCGAGCAAGTCACCGCCTGACTTACGGCGTTCTCCAGCGGCTCCCCCCAGACTTTAATGTTATCTACGATACGCATGATTGTGTTAACCTCCTATGTATTATTTTGAATATTTCATCTTAAATTTTGATCTGATACTTTCATTAGTTTAACAAAGATCAGCGTAGCTCGAAACGTTATCATCCTTCAGATCACCAATTATTTACACATAAAAAAAGAGAGCTCGGCTCCCTTTTATCACACGTTTGGTACCTATTCACTTCTTGCTAATCTTAAATTTGAACGCCCAAGTCGCTGTGTTACCAGAATACCGACCTCTGTTCTCGGTCACCACCACAGAAAGCGTCTTGTTGGTTGACTTGGAGAACGAAGATAGTTTGACGTTGGTACTTTTACTCCCGTAATCGGGAATTTTGTCCTGTTCTTCAGCGACGGCCTCCAGTTTCAACGTACCTGTAGACTTCAGATTTAAGGTGACCGATGAACCCTCTTCCAGATCTTTGCCATTCACACTTGCTCCGATGGCCCATTCATTACCGACAGAGTTGTTCTCGACAAGCTCTGCGCTCACCAACGTCACGGTGACCTTAACCGTTTTGGCGGCAGCATAGGAGGTTGGGGAACATACGGCGAATACCAGGCTCAGAATCATGAAAACATTAGCCCATTTTTTGAGCACGAGAGTGCCTCCCTCTTATTCGTTTCATTTGTTAAGACTATGCCTTATTCGCCATGTTCCTTAAGTAATCCTTCCACTTGTGTAAAATATTATCACCCGCTTGGATATTTAAAGATGCTTCCGGTAACCCTGAACCTTCTCATCCTTGAAACCCAGCTTCTCATAAAATATATGCGCTTCCTTGCGCTGATCGCCAGACACCAGAATCATGTAACCACAGCCCAGATCTTTGGCAATCCGCTCAATCTGGAGCATCAATCTCTGCCCAATGCCCTGCCTACGCACTTGATCCGATACAATCACATTCTCTACCACCATGAACGGTTTGCATGGACCCACCAGATCCATACACTCAATCCCCATAACGGACCCAACCAGTTTACCATTGTGAAATGCACCAAGCACATGATAATGGGGATTCTGTTGTATGTAATGGAACATCTTTTTCATCTGCTGCTCATTGGTAGGCGTTCCCATCAACTCATTGTATAGCTGGCTTAGTGATGGTAAGTCTTCAAGTCCGATTTCTTTAATGGTAACCATTGTCATCCTCCTGATTTTATCCTATTTCGCGTATGTTTTCTTACGTGAGGTCCTTCTTAAAATAATAATGACTATGTCCAGTCGGTGCATTCTCGATCGTTGTGATCAATTGGTATCCGTGCTTCTTGTAAAATTCTGGTGCTTGATAGGAAAAGGTATTTAACATGACAAAATCACAAGATTTCTCTCGTGCAATTCGCTCGACTTCAAGCAACAACTGTGAACCATATCCCCGATGCCGCTGTTCAGAATCGACCCAGAGAATATCAACCTCCAGCCAGTTCCAGCAAAGTGTACTAATCACACCTGCAACAATCTCGCCAGTCTCATTTTTGATATTGAAATTCAACTCCTCGTAACGATGCCTTAATTCCTCGCCCACATGTGCAGCATTAAATGCAATAAGTTGCTGGCGAACATAATCTGAATCCTCTGAAGTACTTGGATTGATATTTCCTTTAGACATCCTCTTCTCCCCTATCATCATTACTCACAGCCTCATTCATTTCTTGCATATTTTAACATAAAGTTATCTCACACAAAATAAAAACAACGAACCTTCCATATAGGAAGGCACGTTGATGTAACTTGCATTAGTTCACATATGCTGTTCTAAGTTACGCTACTCTATTCCTCTCAGATCAACGTACACGTGACCTACACCGGTTCTGCCCAGAGGGTCGGTAGCTTTCACCTCAATCCGAATAGGCTCACTACTCGTCCCCAGTGCAGTAACGTATAGTTTCTGTCCAATCATTCTGACATCTGCCAGTTGCGGATCAGGGGAGTCGGCCTCTAGTGTGAGAGTTGATCTAACGTCATCTTCATCCTCAAACATAAAGGACAGGTCAATCTCAACCTCATCCCCATGAACATAAGCGGTATTACCCGCAGGTGCCTCTACCAATACAGGAGACGCATCATCGAAGTCATACCTGTCCAAACGTTGCAGCAACGTGTGATGCAGTGTGAAGTCAGGCTCTTCTCTCAGTGTTATGGGATTGTTACTCACATCCAGGTATTGCAGATCAGGTAATCCAGCAATTCCAACGGGTAAATGAACAAGCTCATTACTGTTCATATCCAGTTCTTGCAAGGAGTCTAGTCCGCTCACATCCAATAAAGCAAGTCGATTATTCGCAAGATTCAGATACTCCAGCTGATCCAGTCCTGTCACATTAATTTGCGTAAGTTCGTTACCGGATAAATCAAGCCAATTCAAGCGATCAAATCCAGAGGCATCTGCTTTGCTTATTTCATTTCCAGAGAGGTCGATTTCAGTTACGTTCAGCCCTTTGAATATCTCGACACCTGTCAGATCGGAAATGCCCGCATTTCTGGCATACAATCCTCCATTGGTCTGAATGAGAGCTTCCACCAATTCATCTTTGGTCAGTGGATCATCCACATCCTTTTGCAACCAATACGCAATAGCTCCAGCCAAATATGGATCAGGAAATTGACGACTTATCGTATTGGCCTGTACCTTAACGTTGAGTTGTGCCGTGACACTGGCACCCTGGACGTCAGCTGCTTTGATCGTCAACGTTGTTACTCCAGTAGCCTGTGGAACAAGTCGAATCACTTTTTCTACGACAGTAGAGGAAACAATGGTTGCATCTCCGGTTATGACACTGAATTGCAATTCATCACCATCTGGATCACTAAAATACGTGGAGACATCCAAGTCCAATGCGGCATGATCTAGTGTAAGTTCCTGATCAGGCAAACCGCCACTACTAACCAGTGGCGCCCTGTTCCCCGTACCTGGATTGGACGGAGTGGAAGGATTCGTTGGCGTAGTTGGCGCAGATCCACCTCCTCCACCCGTACTTCCAGTTCCATTCCCTGGTGTCACCCCGGAATTACTGTTTGCGTTTCCTGCGCTGTTGCCGCCTGAAGTTGTACCCTGCACCTCAATTCCCTTTCCTGGCTCATCAGGATTGGATTCCGAGTTGGTACCCCCTTGGTTCGCAGCTTCATCAAGCACTTGAATGACTTCAGTTGTGCGTAGTGCGATCACAGCCATTTCCTGTCTGGAGGTAGAACGCTTCGGCGCAAAGTTTCCATTGTCCCCTTTCAAGATTCCCAATTCAACAGCCTGTTGTACACTAGGCAATGCCCAGGCACTAATATCGGAAGTATCCTTAAATGACAACTCTTTGGTCAAATTTAATGTTTCGTCATATCCTTTAGCCTTCAGAGCCCGAATAATTGTCGTTGCCAGCTCTTCCCTCGTTACCAGACCGGCAGGACGAAACGTACCATCGGGATAACCATTCATAATTCCTGCCACTTGAAGGGCATGAATATAGGTTCCATTCTCAGCGTTATGATCCAAATCCCTGAATAACAGATCTGGAAGCTGGACTGAGGACAACACGTTCAACTCCAATAGTTGAGCCAGCGTATACGCAAGGTCGCCTCTTGTTAACGTTGCGGTCGGGTTGAAATTCCCTGCTTTGTCCGCCAGAATCATCTGTTGCTCGGCAGCCCTTTCAATAGCTTGCTTGGCCCATGGTGCTGCCTGCTGCAAATCCCGAATGTTTACTGCATCAGTCGCTGCATGCACTGTCCCGGGAACAGAAAGGACAGATAAAGACAGAAGGGCTGCCCAATAAGGCGAGACCTTACGGATCTTATTTTTCGTATGAACTTTACGTTTGGTTATTCGTGTTGACATCTCTTAACGTTACCTCCCACGTGAACATAACTCTGGTGTCAGCAAAGACTCGTCAGCGTTATTTGATTATCTTCATTGTAGGAGAGACCTTGATTCGAAAACAGTCTACAAAAGAGTAGACATCGTTTCACTACATCATAACAATCCCCGTTGCTCCGCAATCTGTACAGCATGAGTACGACTACTCGCGCCCAACTTCGCGAACACTCGGCGAATGTGTGTATTAACGGTTCCGGGTGAAATGCCAAACTCGGCAGCAATCTGTTTGCTGGTCATGCCCTCAGCGATGTGACCGAATATTTTTTGCTCCATCGGGCTGAGTCCCACTTCCTTTGTATCCAGCTTCGCCTCTCCTACAGATGAGAGGCCTCTTAACCGTTTGTCTCTTGCGAAAGCAGACAATAACTGTTTCACATAAGCCATTTTCACACCATCATCGTGTATTGCCTTCGTGCGACGCAGAGACAGGTAGTCCTGTAACAGCCGCTTCATCTGTTCACCTTCAGCAACAAATGAACGGATATACCCTTCGGGTCCTCCCAGCACCAGAGCACGGGATAACGCCACAACACCGGCATCTGTAGATGCCTGCTTTTGCAACATGATTGACTCTAGCAGAGCACACTCTACCTGTTCAGCAAGCAAGTCCCGTTCTTCAGCCAGTTTACGGATTCGTCTCAATTCCTCTCGTGCATGATCATACTGTTCAAGGATGATCATCGCACGTATGCGAACCATGGATCGAAAGATCTGATCACAGCTGATCTCAACAGCTGCATCTCCTTCGTTTGCAGGCTTAGTCAGAATGGTATGGGACGATTCCACTGGACTCATTTCAATTAAAATTCGGTGTTGATGTGCTTCCAGTACTGGCTGCCAGTATTCCATGTCCTTCACAGATAATAAACCCAAGACCTGCTGAAGCAGTTTCAAACCTTCTTCAGGTCGGCCCATTGTAAGTTCAAGTCTGGCCTTGAGTACATACGCAGGAACGAGCAGCGCAGCCACCTTGATCTGCAAAGCCACTTCAAGCGCTCGGTCCGCACAACTTATCGCTTCTGTAATTCGATCCTGTTCCATTAAAATCTCACCATATCCAACACCGTAATAGGACGTCACGTAGGCATGTTCAGCATACCAACGTTCCGTAATCGCCCCGAAGCAGGCTTCCCCACGCCTCAAGTAGCCATTAACACCATGAAAGCTGCGCAACCGCATGCTCTCTCTCCGGTCATAGTCCATATACTGAAAGGCAATATCATCGGGATATCCCTGATCAATATAGGACACCAAATAATGAGCCAACCCCTCCAAATCTCTGTTCAGATAGGCCATATAAGCTCGCATTACACATATAACTTGCAACAAATACCCGATAATCTCTGGTTCCAGCTGCCCTTGAAGATGCACCCGGATCACATGTTCCAGTTCATCAAGTTGCTTCACCATCTGTCCATAAGGCATTTCACGTGCAACAAGGAACAGATAAGACATATATAATTTGGGACGTGATTTCACGATCTCCAGTGGCACAACATCAAAGTATCGCCGGAGCGTCCACCACTCTCCCATAATAAAATGGGCGAACAACTCTTCCAGCAGTCTCGCTGCATCCTGCATATGCTGTCCGAGGATATAATGATCCAACGCTTCAGCCGTGTACCCTTGTTTCTCATACCAAACTGCAGCAAGACCATGTAATTCATTTACTTGTTCTGTGCCACAACGATCCAGTTCACGCTTTAGAAATGTAGAGAACAAATGATGATAACGATACCAGTGTGCTTCCCGATCAAGTGGAACAAGAAAAAGATGCTCCTTCTCCAGTTGCCTTAACAATTGCGGAGCTTCCCGCATATTACTTAATACCTGACATAGACTGCTATTCATTCTTCTCGTGATCGCTGTTCGGAGAAGAAATTGCTGCATTTGCGGTGACTGACGCTGGAATACCTCTTCGAGCAAGTAATCCGAAATCGTTCTCTCACCAGTTGTTCCATAATCTTCACGAGACAGAGGTGATGATATCGAATTCATAGGGCTGACCGAAGCGTTTCCACCCCATGCGTGAGATAAAGCTAGCAGCTTCAATCCGGCAGCCCAACCCTCTGTCTGCTGTACCCATCCACGCGCATCTCCCCCGGTAATATCCAGATGCATGATCTCTTGGCAAAATTCAATGCCCTCTTCTGGCGTAAATGCCAGTTCCTGAAGTGTAAATTGCTTCAACTCACCTCTCAGACGCATCTTTTCAAGCATGAACGGAGGATATGTGCGACTAGACAGGACCAGATGAATGGATAGCGGAAGATTTTCAATAAAGTACTGCATCTGTTCATGAATCTCCGGCTGGGTAACTGCATGATAGTCATCCAGAATGAGTAGCGCATGTTGATTGGTCTGGGCAACACGGTTCAGCAATAATATCAATGCCGACCTGGGATCTACCGGGTACCGTTGCAAAAAATGCGGCAGTACATCCCCGCAGAGACCCTTACTCACGCGATCCAGTGCATGAATAATGTAGAGCCAAAACTGAAGCGGGTCCTGATCTTTATCATCCAGGCAGACACAGGCTGCATGAATAGCTGCACTCCTCACCCAGCTACCTAAAAGTGTTGACTTCCCTGAACCCGCCGGGGCAGTCAACAACGTGACTTTGGATTGGAACAATTCTTCGTGTTGCAAACTTAGCCGTGGACGTTCCATTGTGTCCGCTGGCAAAGGTGGAAGTTCCAGTTTGGTTGTTAAAATCATAAATTGAAGCCAGTCCCCGTGGTGATCAGCGGTATGTTCCTGTTGCATGAGATCCTCCTGAATCAGCACCGTTGTGCCTGTTTTCCGATTCATTTTATGTATATTCAGATACTCTAAGTATACAAGGAACCATGACTATGCCCCACATATTTTTGAACGGCAATCAACGACAAACAACCCCTGTACATGAAGTACAGGGTAACATTCGGATTATCAACCATTATCCGATTGGCTCTTCTATTTTTCTGTCCGAAGCAACTGATAGTTCATTACAATATAATTCATTCCCGATAACAGCGTAACGCCTGCCGCCAGCCATAATAGAATTAGGTCAACCCGCACCTCAGTCAGCAAACTGATCGGAACATTGTTCAACAAAATTGCAATAATCGCTGCCACCTGAAGCACCATTTTGATCTTGCCATATCGATCGGCTGCAAGAGCAATGCCCTGCTCCGTTGCCACCATTCGTAACGCTGTAATAACTATTTCACGCCCAATAATGATTACAGCAATCCATGAACTGATCATATTTTCCTGAACCATCAGGATTAACGCTACCGCAATCAACAGTTTATCCGCCAGCGGATCAAGAAGCTTCCCCAGATTCGTGATTTGATTATATTTTCTCGCCACATACCCATCCAATTTATCCGTACCCGCCGCTACTGCAAATATAATAAGTGCAAACAACAAGCTACTCTGATTAAGGAAACAGAGCATAAACAATGGAATCAACGAAATTCTTGCCAACGTGATTTTATTTGCATAATTCATTGAACATCACCTCTCCTCGATTCAAATGTTATCCGTGGATCAGATTCCGTGACTCTATCATCATTTCGACTCAATTCCATTATCATCCTTTTTTTACAAGATAATATACTTAGAAAAAGAAAAAAGAACAGTCTGTATATATTACAGCTGCCCTTTACTCAAACTATTTTTGTTATATCAGCATACGCCCGATCCCAATTCTACAAAGCTTCCTTAATCACCCGTTTATAATACCACACGGACAACAGACCAAAGATCGAATATAACAATGTATAGACAATCATGACAATGACCGTAGGTGTCGCTAGCTCCGTGCCAAAGAAAAACCACCCTGATTTTACGGCAAAATAACTATGGCTCAATCCTACCATGAGTGGAATACCGAAGTTAAACAACTGCTTGATCTGAATGCCACGCAACAGATTGCCTTGCGTAAATCCGAGCTTTCGCAGAATGGTATAGTTGCCCTTCTCCTCTTCACTCTCATTCATTTGTTTAAAGTACAGGATACATCCTGATGTAATTAAAAACGTCAAACCGAGGAATCCAACAATGAACATAATTAGGCCCATCGTGTTACGTTGGTTATTTCTGAACTCAATCTGGGAGAAACTTGGGGCTTCCAACTGCTGCTCCTTATATACGGCATAGGCATCTTCATCCTGCCCCTCGTTCACAATACGTACACCATAGTAGTCAGCCCACTCGACTTTCTGCAGCTCGGGATCGATATCCTGCTTCAGTTGCTGATATACCGTCTCATCCACGACCGCTACAGGCGTGCCCCTAGTATAGTACGCGGGAAGGACGCCTTGTTTGGTTGTTCCGATCAGTTGTTGTGCCAGCCTATGTTTCAACCCGTGCAAGACGATTGGACCTTTCTCCTGAATGGAAATTAACTGCTGAATGGCATTTCCATATCCCATGAAGACCACTTCACCTGCTTGCACATCAATGTTATCTACCATGTTGTCACTCAGCACACTGCTGAACAACAGCTCCCCCATTGCGGAGTCATCCATCACTTCTTGTGCATCAATTTCAATATAGATAGGCTCTCTATGCTTCTCTTCATAAGCAATCTGTTTGTGTTCCAACTCCGCTACAAAACGACTTTTCACATCCTCCTGAGCAAAAGAGAAATCCTCCGGCAAACTTTCCTTGGCTTGCGTCTCTGCCGAATAATATGAAATGTAACTGAGTGACAACATGCCAATCGCAAGCGCAGATACGGTTGTAATAATCGTGAGCAGCAGGGCATTAGACTTCATGCGGAACATGATTGAAGATAATGATAACACCTCATGAATAGATAGGTAGCCGTTTTTGCTTTTGCGAACCAGATTAAAGATAAAACTTACCGACCCCTTATAGAACAGGTATGTCCCCAGTATGACCGAGAACAGAATCAGGATCATCGTATACATCAACTGCTGCATATCCATTGCCTCGCCACTGAACAGCCGAGCAGACACGAAGTATCCATACACCATCAGGGCAATGCCCAAGACGCCAACAATCATCTGTCCAAACGACATCTTCTGCACCTGCTGCTCCGAAGTGGATGACACCCGAAAGAGCGAGAGAATACTCTGGCGCTTGATAAAGATATAATTCATCAGCATGATGAGCAGATACATCATCGTAAAGACAATCACCGTTTGCAGCAGTGCCATCGGAGAAAAGTACAGTTTGGTAATCGCATCCACACCGAGAATTTTGAACAATATCATCAATACAAGCTTGGACGCAAGAAAACCAATCAACACACCAATGGCCATGGAGCCAAAATAAAGGATACTGTTCTCGGCGCTCAAAATACCAAAAATTCTGCCCTTCGTCAGTCCAATCAACTGAAATAATCCAATTTCTTTGCTGCGCCGCTTAATAAAAATGGTATTGGCATATAACAGAAAAATACCGACAATACCGATTAATAATACCGAAGATGCGCCTATGGCTGCCGCACCTTTTGTTGAAGCAGCTACCTCATCCATGGAAGGATCATACTGTAACGTCACAAAGGAAAAATACAAAGCCACACTGAACACAAGCGCAAATACATAGAGATAATAATTCTTCAAGTTTTTCCTGAGATTACGGAAGATAATATAATTCAAGCTCATTGCTGCACACCACCCAATACGCCCTGGGTTTTGATAATGTCATTAAAGAACGATTGCCGGGACTCGTCTCCTTTATTCAGCTGGGTGTAGATCTGACCGTCTCGAATGAAGATCACTCTGCTGCAATAACTTGCAGCAACCGGATCATGGGTAACCATAATAATGGTTGCCTTTCGGGTGCTGTTCATCTCACTTAACTTGCCGAGCAGATCGGAGGCAGACTTGGAATCGAGCGCTCCGGTTGGCTCATCCGCAAAGATGATACTTGGCTCATGGACAAATGCTCTTGCTGCTGAAGTCCGCTGCTTCTGCCCACCTGAAATCTCGGATGGATACTTGTCCTTCAATTCGTAGATGCCCAGTTCATTGGCAATCTGTTCAAACTTCCGGTGTGCCTCCTGTTTTGGAATGCTCGTGATCGAGAGCGGCAATAATACATTTTCCTTCACCGTAAGGGTATCCAGCAGATTATATTCCTGAAAAATAAAGCCCAGATGATGTTTGCGGAACTCAGCCAGCTGTTTCTCCTTCATTCCGGTGAATTCCTTGCCCTCAATATCAATCGTGCCCTGGCTCACCCGATCGATGGAGGAAAGTACATTAAGCAGTGTCGTTTTACCCGAACCCGATGGCCCCATAATACCGACAAACTCTCCCTTGCTTACCCCGAGATCAACCCCTTTCAGCACTTCCTGTTTATTCAGTTTATTACCATAGACTTTATGAATTTTTTTGGCTTCCAGTATCCACATATCCCACTCACTCCTCTTTGAACTTCTGCAAAATGCCCATGTCTATATCATAGGCGGGATGTGCAGTGTTATCGTGTGATTCACCGAACAAAACCAAAAAGCATGTGACATTATTGTCACACGCCTGCAAGATGCACCATGTCGTTTTTTCGCGGAAAAGTAAGTGTGACGGTAGTGCCCTCGCCAGGAGAAGACTCTACATGAATGCGCATATGAAGGGTTTGGACCACCTGACGAACCAGATACAGCCCCATCCCAGTCGCCGCTCCATCCATTCTGCCTCGGGTAGACGTAAATCCTTTATCAAATATACGCGGCAGATCCTGAGCCTCAATCCCTCGCCCGTGATCCTTAATCATCAGTATGACATGTCCATCCTGTTCCCGACTTTCAATGAGGATGTCCGATGAATCGCTATATTTCACCGCATTGCTCAACAACTGCCGGAGGATGAAGCCTAACCATTTGCTGTCTGTGAGCACACGCGATACCATCAACGACACATCAAAGCCAATCCCCTTGGATATGCACCACGATCTCAGTGCTCGAATCTCACTATTCAATATCGGTTCAAATTCCGTCTCTTCGATGAACAGATCATTATGCATGAACGGAATCCGCTTCTGATGAAGCTGCTGATCCAGCAATTGATGGATTCGTAACCATTCATATGTCATTTGGCTCTGTAGCTTATCATCTGGCAAGCGCTCGATCATCAGTTGCAACGCAGTCAGTGGGGTCTTCACCTCATGAATCCAGGACAACATCTCGTCCTTCTCCTGTTCCAGAGCGATAAAATGATGTGACGACTCCTTACGATATCGCTGTGTCTGGGAACTGAGGGCCTCATGTACGATCTGCTCATATGGACTTTCGGCGATGTCGAGTTCTCCCAGATCATAGGTATGATCCCAGGTGCTCAACTTTTTATAGAAACGAGTCTCTTTCAGATATCTCGCCCAGATAAAAACAAGACATACCACCACATTCAGCACTACGATATACATCACAGATTGGAATGGAATAGACGAGTCCATGTAAGCTACCAATAAAATAATAAGTTGTATGCTTACCAGTAGACATAACCAACTAGCCCTTTCTCGTATGTACTTTCCGATCATGCTTCTGCCTCTTCCGTTGCCATGTAACCCTGACCTACCTTGGTTTCAATGTATCGCTCCAAGCCGATGGGTTCAAGCTTCTTTCGTAACCGATTAACGTTAACCGTCAGCGTATTATCACTCACGAAATGCTCATGATCCCACAAGCTCCGGATGAGATCCTCACGGGTAACGATCTGATTTTTGTGCTCCACCAGCACTTTAAGGATGAACATCTCATTTTTGGTTAACAGAACAGATTCATCCCTGCAAGTGAGTGTATTTTTCACATATTCAATTGCAGCACCGCGCCAAGTCCGGAGTTCAATATGCTCTGTATTGTAGTTGTACACCCTCCGCAGAGTTGCCTGAATCTTGGCAATCAATACATCGAAGTGAAACGGCTTCTGGATAAAATCGTCTGCACCCAAATGCATGGACATGACCATATCCGCAGGATGATCCCGTGAGGACAAAAAGATAATCGGCACATTGGAATGCGAACGAATGATTCGACACCAATGGAACCCGTCATATTGGGGCAACTGAATATCAATAATGACCAATTGCGGCTGAATTACGCTGTACTCCTGCAATACCTTGCCAAAGTCCTGCACACCATACACGTCATACGACCATTGGGATAACCGTTCCTTGATTTCATTAAATAACGATTCGTCGTCTTCAATGAGCATAATTTTAAACAAGAGAGTTCACCACGTTTCTGTTCTTCTAAGGTTGATTGTGTCCATCCATCCGCTCGATCAACTGTATCGCGACGTCTCGTGGCGATCTTAATTGGCCTGCTTCATACACTTGATTGAACATGCCTGCAAGCGCAAACTCCTCTGTACTTTTGCCTCGTGCAGCAGCCTGTAACTCCGTATCGACCATCCCCGGATCAAAAGCAATGATCTCAACAGGATTCTGTTGACCCGTTTGCTCCAAAGATACGCATTGGGTGAACATGTTCAATCCTGCTTTGGATGTACAGTACACTGCCATTGAAGGCGCGGGATAACTTCCCGAACCCGATGAGAGATTAACAATTTTACGTCTGGCGGACAGGTGATTGGTTTGTTGAATAAAAGATGAGCTCAATATCATTGGCGCTGCAAGACTGATGTTAAGACTCTGACTTATCTCTGCGGCACTGCATTGTTCTATGGGTCCTAGAGGCTCCAGCATCGCTGCATTATTAATGAGTCCAATGCAATCAGCTTCCTGAGAAAGGATTTTGTCCAATACACGTGTAACCATATCATCAATCCCCGTCAGGTCGGCTAGATCGTACTGAACATGATGGTAACGCCCGCTCCACTCCTCGCTTGATTCCAACTCGTGCGAATGCCCGCGTGAAATGCCATAGACCCAGTCTCCCCTGGCTAGCAACAACTCCGCGAGCTGTTTCCCAATTCCTTTGGATGTACCTGTAATGATAAAATACCTCTGTCTCATATTCCCCCGCCTTCTCTCGCTCAATGCAGTATTAGTTAAACTCCACCCTATGACTTTATAACTCTATAACTACACGCCCGGTTTTCTCCACATGGTCACCCACAAAATGGGTAATCCAAAACAATTCTCATCCTGGCCCATCGCCTTCATAGGACGTAATTCCACACATTCAAATGGATCTTGTAGTAAATAACGGAGCTTTTCCTCCGTAAAGGCCAGTCCGCCTTTCATCGACTTCTCTTGATATACCTGCCAATCATCCATGACGCTCTCCGGCCCACCTTGACCGCCAAAACCAGGAGCAAAACAGCTCATCCCAAAGTATCCTCCGGGCTTGAGCGCTTGGTGAATCATCTCTATGTAAGGAATCCGCTGATGAGGTAGCAGATGATGCAGACAACCCGAGTCGTAGACAAGATCATATTCTTGCTGCGGGGCCAGTTCGAACACGGAGCGACATTCAAAATGTACGTCCAGTTGCTCTTCTGCCGCCCTCTCCTTAGCCCAGGCAATAGCTGTCTTGGAAAGATCATAAGCATCTACCTGATATCCTTGGCGGGTCAAATACAATGCATTTCTGCCTGGACCACAACCCAGTTCCAGTGCCTTGCCACCTGCCAGCAAACCTGCGTTCACATACGCTACCAGATTCTCATCCGGTTTGTTTGGGAAAAAGGGTATGGGTCTGTTCCGATCCTCATAGAAAGGCTCCCAAAATTGCTTGGCAGATCTGAAGTCTGCATCGAGCATATCATATAGATCCTGTACACTTTTAATCGTTTTTTCCACTACCACATTCCTCCTTAAATCCTCCATCCGAACCTTCAGTTTAGATCATTCATCCCTCGTCATTTTCATTAAATCAGCTACACTTTATTATAACATTTTTAACCATTAATCCTCTATTTTTCTACTTTGAAATATAAGATTTTTCCAACAAAAAAACGACCGACTTGGATGTCGATCGCTAACAATTGTAGCTGTTATGAGTTACAGTTTACTTCGCCCGTTCCATGACTGCAAAGTAATTTTTTTCGTTATCAGCAAAGTTGAAGACACGCCCCGTTGGCATCTCGACAATCTCTCCAACCGTTACATGTTTTCCAGACAAGTCAGCATATAGTTGATCCAGATTTTCGGTAAAGAACATTAATGATGGTGTACCCAGATTTACACCCGCCGACATCCGCTCGACAAACTCTTTGTCATGGAGAATAATGCTCGTCTGCGAATCTGGGGTAGGCGCAATCTCAATCCATCTCATGCCCTCGTCGAGGTTTACTTCATCCACAATGTGGAATCCTGCAACTTCCGTCCAAAATGCCAGTGATTCATCCTGATTGTTGACATACAACATAATTTGGCCGACTTTGCTAAACATGCATCATTCACTCCTCTGATCATCTAATCTCTCAACATCCTGCTTATCATTCCTCAACTTCCAATAGAGTATAACATGCAGGACAGCTTTTTCATTATCTTTCTTTGGCATTACACTGCTCTGATCGAAGTTTCAGATCAGACCGTTGTAGCGATCCTACTTTGGAGAATAGGAGCTTCCCCTTCACTATGCAGATAGGTTAAATTAGCTTAACAAATCAAGATCAGATTTTGAGTAAAATGGATTTCTTGAAGTTACTTATAGTGTTTTGACAAGAGCCAGCCTATGGAATCCCGAGGTATAATAATTCATATCAATACCTTCCTTTTGAAAATTCATTCGTTCATAAAATACGAGCGCTGCTTCATTTTCTGCATGATCAAGTGTGTAAAGCATGATATCACTACATCCAAATCCAGCTATTTTCATGCATATTTCAGTAATTAGTGTACGTGCTACACCTTGTCGAAGGTGTGATTTACACGTAACAACGCCAACGATTTCATATCGGTTAACCGTAGGCTGAAAGATATAACCAGCATGACCTATGACAACATCTGCTTCGTCAACCATGACATAATAAGCACTGATCCGTTCATCCATCATATTTAAAAATAAATCCCAGCGCGCAGGATACTGTTCGCGTATAAACGAAGGGAATTGAAAATTATGATCCGTCATCATTTTCAGCACTGCTGGCTGATCAATCGTTTGAAAAAGACGAATAGTCATCTTGCCACCCCCTCCCCTTAAAGATCACAGCTTCATAGAATCCAGCCAAATCCATGCTTGTCATTCCATCAAGTAAAACAAACGCCATTTTCATTGCCGCCACCCGTCCTCTCGTACCCGAATAATAAATAAAGTGTTTGATCAAAAGATCAAACACTTTGCCCAGGCGTACGGCATATAATATATGTGCTTCCTCGTGGTTCACTCCACGTTTACGCCAGTCACACACAATCGATATTTAACAACCAGTATCCATCACTCACACTATTGTATGCCTCTTAATTTCTTCGTAAGATAAAGTACAACATCGTCGTCCATAATCGTTTCTTCACCTGGCTGAATGTAATGATCGTGTCTGTGAACACCATGACCGTCCGGTATGTATCCGCGATGGGCATATAAAACTTGCGCTTTGCCATAATCGGAAAATACGCCTACACCAATACCTGCTACATCCGTTCGTTCCGAAATAACTTCCTCTGCGCGGTCCATCAACCGTGAACCAATACCTTGGCGCTGGAACTTGATCAGCACATTAAAATCGTTAATTTCGGGAATGCCTTGTTCCCTGAAAGAAGGGTATTTGGAATGCCACAATACATTCACGTATCCGGCAAATTCTCCATTCAACTCGGCTACCAAGGTTACACGGTCCCCATTCTGTTGTTCAGCCAAGTAATGAAGATACTGCTCAGCGTATCTCCCCCACCCCTGCTCCTGAAACGCCTTGGATATAATTACAGGATCACTCTCATTTAATAATCTGATATGTACAGTCATTAATGAATTCTCCTTAATAAGATATTTATCCTAACTAAATTTCCAGTCGATCTCGAAGCGATGTAATATGAGCAACATGGTGTTTGCCATGCCAAGCATACATGCCCAGATTATAATCCAATCTCGTCGTTTCTTGAGATGAGGGATGATAGAATTGTTTGGCATAATCCGCATCTGTCAGTGCATTTAACAGAACCACCCACCGACGATGGAGCGCATCCAGAATTTGAAGTGAGAACTCAACATCCAGGTCCCTTGAATCACTCAGTTCAGCCCAACGCTCTTCATAATACGGTCGAATTGTAGGTGTATCCTCTGTCAGTGCCAACTTGAAACGAATCATACTGTTCATATGGCTGTCTGCCATGTGGTGAATGACCTGTTTGAGCATCCATCCACCTTCTCGATACGGCAGACTTAATTGCTCTTCACTCAGCCCCTTTACCGCTTCTCGCGCGCGTTCAGGTAGCTCAGCAATGTCCTGAATCCACTTCTCCCGCTGCGCCAAAG
Source organism: Paenibacillus sp. CB74 (assembly GCF_055687625.1). NCBI lineage: Bacteria > Bacillati > Bacillota > Bacilli > Caryophanales > Paenibacillaceae > Paenibacillus > Paenibacillus sp. CB74. The sequence goes on from NZ_CM146009.1 coordinate 3,471,202, forward strand.
TAACTTCACCCGTGTGTACAAATGGGCCTATCGGAAATCGTTCGTCCATCCATTATTCCTCCTTGTTTGTATGATGAAAATAGCTCTTAATATTCTAACGTGCATATTCCATGAGCCAGCAGTCTCTCATCTGCCCTTCATGCAGCTCATGTTTCTCCAACAGCTTAATCCTTTGAAAACCACATTTCTCATAACAGGATATCGCTCGCAAGTTCCAGGATTGAGGGTCCATAACCACTTTACGGGCTTGTTTTTCATGAATGAGATAGGCCAGCATGGATTGCACCAGCAATGTTCCGATACCTTTGTTCCAATAATCTATCTCACCAATGAACTGATCCGTTCCATAGATGATCTCATCCGTGTCTCCATAACCATACTCCGTTCGTTCTTCTTCCTCAAGCTTATAGAACTGAATGTATCCTATGGGACTTCCTGCATACTCAACGATACAACGGGTAGCATCATCATCCTGATTGTAAAAATGCTCTCTTACCTGCTCCAGATCATGCGGCCGATCACGGCCTTCATAGTATTGAAGGACTTCCGGGTCAGTCAGCCACTTCACCAGCTGGTGTTCATCTTCTGTTTCCAAGAAACGTACGGTGATTCCGTTTGATTCATATACACTCATCACTCTGCATACTCCTTAATGATCTCCAGATTTTCACCCGTAACCCAACTTAGATCCTTCCCCAACAACTGCTCGTTGTGAACATAATACACGATGGGATTTTCAAGCGGTTGAGTCGTTCCATCCAAGGATCTGAGCGTAAACCTCAACTTGTAACTCCCCATCTCATCAGGGATTGCAAACCCTATCAGATTCTCAGCTGATTTCCTCGTTTTCCCCTGCACCTTCAGATACTCTTCCAGAATGACTTGATCAAGATAGGAGCTGCCAACAGACGAAGGCACGTACCACGCATTATCTTGTTCTTCAGTGAATGTGGCTCCTCCCCACCCCGGGACAACGGGATACACCATATGTTGATCTTTGTCTTCTCTTTTTCGCGTTATCTCTAACTCTACCTCAACTGCATCCGTATCAATCTGCCTGATGGTACCTGCCATCACAACATCTTTGGCATTCACACTTGGAATAACATAGCTATAGATGAGCAGAGTCACCAAGAATATGATCGTTATTCCCGTAATCCACAATATTGTTCTTTTACGCATCTGTCTGCCTCCCGTCTGGTTAATCATACTTCTGGAGCAGCTCCTTCTCTGTTACAGATTGAGTTAACCTATCCAACTCAGGGGATGCCATCCAATCACTGGATGTATTCAATCCATGTTTGATTGTATGGATCGTGCTATGTGCAGACATGTATATATTGTGGTGCACTCCAGGTTGGACAATAATATGCTCTCCTTCACGCATCACTCGAATGGAAAACACCTGATCGTCTCCATAACTGGCATAAGCAATCCATCCGGATTGCACCACATAAAACTCCGTTAGACTGATATGTACATGACTGTTTTGCCATGCTCCCTGGGAAGAAGCAACGGTTCTGCAATAATAACTGCCATCTTCGGATATCATTTTATATTTCTGTTCCCCATTCGCCATCTGCTCAAAGCTGGTTTTGACACCGGTCTCACCATATTTCTGTTCTGAAAATTCTGTGTTCAATTGTCTTCATCTCCTGACAAAAAATCCCTTTAATCTAACATTCGACATCGACTAAGCGAATCTCCTGTTTGAATATGCGAATATCTTTGCCAAAATTTGAAACGCTTCTCTCCCAGCTTCCGTATTAAGGTCGAAGTCGTATGTTTGCCCTATAATAAAACCATCTGATCTGGAGGTTGAGCGCATGTCATTTTTCAAGAAAATGTTAGCCAGTGTAGGTGTTGGAGCAGCCAAAGTAAATACGGAATTGCATACACCAGAAGTCACGCCTGGAGGAATCATCTCAGGGGTTGTGTACATTGAAGGTGGAGATGTGGAACAGAACGTAGATCGAATCTATCTTTCAATCAAAACCCATTACATACGGGAGCACGATGATCGCAAAGTAAAAGAAACAGCCATTATCGCCAAATACCTGCTCACCGAAGGTTTTACTTTACAGCCTGGAGCCAAATTGGAGAAAGAATTTTCATTTGACCTGCCAGAAAACCTGCCGATTACACTGCATCGTGCAGAAGTTTGGGTAGAAACGGGGCTCGATATCTCAAGCGCGGTGGACCCATCAGACCGTGACAGATTGCATGTTGTTCCTAGCAAAGACATGAATACTGTGCTCGATGCGATCGATATTCTTGGCTTCAAGCTGCGTGAAGTGACCAACGACTATGCGCCGAAGCTTGGCGGAAATCTGCCATTTGTGCAGGAATTCGAATATGTACCAACAAACAAGTTCCGTGGACATCTGGATGAGTTGGAAGTCCTGTTCTATCCAATGGGCGATTCGCTCGAACTGTTATTACAGATCGACCGCCGTGCTCGTGGGCTCAGTGGAATATTCTCCGAAGCCATGGGGACGGATGAAAGTTTTGTCCGCTTGCATCTGTATGAAAGGCATCTGGCACGGGGTGCACATTCTGTCGCTCAAGGACTGGAAGAGGTTATTTCCAAACATATCTAGTCTGTAGTCTGTGAAAAAATAAAACCGTCCTCTATCAGATAAATCTGATGAAGGACGGTTTTTGGTTTTCCGGGTAATAAGACTTCGAAGTTCTCCCCGTGCAAAGACAGCGTAAGGAACATGGGACAGACATGTAGCTTACGAGGACACACCTTCAGGAACGCTGTGTCCAGCGTTGCATTCCTGATCGAAGACCGTAATATGCAGCGGCGAGCAAAATGAACCCGGCAACAGCAATAATCATGGATGTTGTATCCCATCGAACCATAGTTCCAAAGGCAACCTTGGATTGCAATGGGGTAACGGAAGAAGCGGTGTTTGTCAGATCAGGTGCGTAATTCATGGTCATGATCATGCCTTGCACAACATTCCAAGCTGCAAAACCGATGATGAATAACAGGGTAACCAGAACGGATTCCGTTGCTAATCTTTTGTTCATGTTTGTCATTTCGCCCCCTCTTCCCATTCAATTAGACAAGAAATGCTGCATCTCCTTTTTCAGCAGACCTTTGTTGGCATCCACATACTGATACAGCAAGTCGAAGCTTTCCTCGTTATCTGCTTGCATGCTTAAATTCGCGGCTTCCAATTCAATCTCCTGCAATACCTCATGAATCTGTTCCCCATGCGTTTGCAGGCTTGTCGTAATGTCATCTTCAGACAGGCCATTCACATTATCTCGCAATTGCCCGTTCGTTACGCCGCTTTCGGACAACATCTGCTCTATCTTCTTCAGGATCACGGCATCTGCATCATTGCCGATCCGTTCCATAGCTGTTATCGTCTCACTCAGATACTGCCCGCTGGCATTCTCAAGGAAACCGGTCATACCGTTCATGGACAGCTCGGTATCCAGATCGATGATTAGAATGATATCTCGCAATACTTGCGGAAGTTCCGGCCCACTCTCTCGAATCGTTGCGAATTCAGCCCGATAAAGGTCCATGGCAACACTCCCCACCACTTCTTCACCTGACATCTCTTCAAACTGATCGAGTGGTAACAACTCCTGCAGTTCTTCTTGTAACTTGTTCATCTTTCTCTGCCTCCTGTATCTCTCTATCTGAATAGTTAAACGATTTTTTTACACTGGACCACTACGCGGCCAGAATAAACTTCCGCTCGCTGTTATCCCCAGATTTTTCTCATTCCCTTTATTAACGGGGAAACTCCAGTGATAAAGGCGAAGTGTATGCTTCCGAAGCAGCTTTCTTGCAGAAAGCTTTTAGCTCCGCTTCTTCAGTTTTTTTCTGTCCTCTCCGTTATCGTGTAAATATCAAGCTCAACTACGCCGACACGTTATTACATCATAGCAGAATACATTATATAAGTTGAACTTATAGTAGTTAGTATTGTCTATCCTGTTATCAAATTTACAGGGAATATCGTCAAGTTAACATGCACTTGACCTCGGGAAAATGTTCCGCTGTTATGATCTTGGCATCACGAGTCATGGGAGGGGTAATGATGCGCCTGGCCTTGTTCACAGACACCTATCTTCCGGAAACCAATGGTGTTGCTGGCACGCTCCACCGCTTGAGTAACCATCTGAACCGCAGAAGAATTGAACATCTGCTGTTTACTCCGAACTCCATCATTGAAGGAAGCCATGAGACTCAAGTCCGATCGGTTGCCAACATCCCTTTTTTTCTGTATCCTGAATGCCGCATTGCACTACCCAACAGAACAGACACTCATAAGCAGCTGCAAACCTTTCAACCCGATCTGCTGCATATCGCCACGCCTTTTAATATGGGGCTGCTTGGCCTGAGGTATGCGCTCAAACATCACCTTCCACATGTTGTCTCCTACCATACCCACTTTGATCGTTACCTCGAATATTACCGGTTGAAAAGCATGATCCCTCTCTATTGGAAATATATCCAATGGTTCCACCGCACCTGTGATGCAACCCTTGCCCCATCTCGGGAAACGATAAACACCCTTCAAGTCCAAGGCATTCAGCGTCTGAAGCTTTGGTCTCGCGGAATTGATTGCAACCTGTACTCCCCTGATAAACGCAGCTCGGATATCCGTGAACGATACCACATCACTGCTCCCCTTATTTTACTCTACGTTGGACGCATTGCCCCGGAAAAAGATATCGCTACGCTCACGACTACGATGCAACAGTTGCCCCAGGAAATGCAGTCCCGTGTACACTGGATTATCGTTGGTGACGGCCCATCTCTTCCCAAAATGCGTCTGCACTCCCCACCAAATGTCACCTTTACAGGTTATATGCACGGGGAAGACCTTGCTGTTATGTATGCTTCGGCAGATCTGTTTGTGTTTCCTTCCGCTACGGAGACATTTGGCAATGTGGTGCTGGAAGCGATGGCTTCAGGGCTTCCTGTGGTGGCGGCCAATGCCGGAGGTGTAAAAGATCTGGTATCCCACCACCGTAATGGAGTAATGTTCGAGCCAGGTCAGGCTGATGCACTGATTCGGGAGATATGTCTCTGGGGAAATCACGTGGACCAATTGAGGATGATGGGACTGGAAGGCAGAAAGCTGGCTGAACAGCGGTCGTGGGAGCATATTTTTGATACATTGATCGTGGATTATGAGGAAGCTATAGAACATCGGAACAGACAAACGAAAGATCGGATTATTACAGCCTGATCTGGTCGTAAAGACTTTATTCGTTAAAGACATATTATGTATTGATATTACGATATTGATATAAAAAGACATGATCTCATTGAACTGGATCATGTCTTTTATTGCATATATCTATTGGTTGAATTTAGTGTATGGGACTTTGATATCTACAAATCCTTTAGCATAGGGTGCAACCTCATAAGGATAGAATCGGATGACAATCCCTTTGTCATACAAAAAGAATTCAGATGTTTGATCAAGCTGAAAATCATAAATATTCTCTTCAAAAATAGAAACTCCAGCATTATACATGGCTAATAGACTGTTGGAGATGGATCTCTCTACCTTCTCCATCTGAATATCATCTTTAACATACTCGCTTAGCTTCAGTTCTTCCCCTGTTCTTAAATCATAGTTATATGATGTTGTCGCATCCATTCCATGTGCTCCGCCAGTGTATACATGATCTTCATATACTACAGACAACTTTTCTTTTGCATTGTATTTTACACTGGCCATGGTAGTGTAGAAATAAGCTTTGTTTGATTGCTTTTCTTCTTTGTCCAGGCGAGCTGCTTTCACTGCGTGGAGTTTAAACGTCTTGTTCAACTTATCCGTCACAGATTTCTTTCCACCTGTTAGATGTATGTATGGCTGTCCTTTGTAATATTGGACCTTCGTTTTCACTGTAATCGTGCTGTCTGCCTCTACATGACTACTCGGAAGAATGATAGCAATCAGTACAGTGATCAACAGGTAATTTATCCATCTCCATTTTTTTCTTCCAGTTCTATCTTTCAATATTATCGATAACCCCCTTTGGCTCAAATGATTTCGCTTCCTGCATTCTGTTCCATATGACCTGTGGAGTGCCCTTTAAGTCTGTTCCGCTCTGAACGTTGCCAATCCAGATGTCTTCTGCTCCCGGCTGTTGTAAATAGTGCCTAAGCGTCGCTTTGACCAGAATGGACGCATGTAAATCCAGTACCTCATCTTGCGGTATCCAAAATAACTCTCCTTCATCGGAAGGTACAAATTGTCGATGCTTCGTCTCTCCAAAATAGACAAACTGCTGCCAAATCTCACCACCGCTAACCTCTAACAGAATAGTTCGAAGTCGAAAGTGTTCGATATCCCCTGGCTTGAATCCGGTCTCTTCTTCAATCTCCCGATAGCTGGCAGTCATGGGTGCGTTCAGTTCCCCTTGCTCCAGATGCCCGCCTATACCGCCCCAAAATTCAAAATCAAACAATCTGCTGCCTGCCTTCTTCATCATCAGCATGTCTGAGCCATTGCTCAAAAACGCTGTAGCCATCTGTCTAATCTCCATATGTACCTCGCTTTCGAAACTGTGATATTAGATTTTACTTATCTAACCGTCCTCTAAAGCAATTCCTTTAGCTCACTTAGATGTTCAATCGTATGTAAAGGACTAATCGTGATGCTGTCCTGCCAAGGTTGGTTGACCTTCATCCAGATGGTGCTCATGCCTACGCTTGCTGCACCTTGAATATCGTTCACCGGATGATCGCCAATGTAGATGCACTGCTCCGGAGTTAGACCGAAATGATCAAGTGCAAGCTGAAAGATGCGTGGATCAGGCTTTTTGACTCCTGCCTCTTCTGAAACAATAATATGGTCGTAGTCATCCCGGATACCGAGTTGATCGATTTTCCCATACTGAATATCAGTCTGCCCATTGGTAATTAACCCGGTTTGATATTTCCCCCGCAGATGCTGAACGACTTCTCGCGCCTGTTCCATTAGAACTGAACTTCGTACATACTCTCTGCCGTAGAACTCCATCAGTTCTGCATGTGGCGGATGCTCTGCCCATGGCAATTCATGCAACAATTCGTTGAACAGGAGGGGTTTGTCCTTATAACCATCCTGGTCTAGTTCAATAATTCGCTTGCTTATCTCTTCAGTTGACTCAAGGTGACCAAAATAAGTGTTCATTAAACGTTGCGTGAATCCGTCAAAAGTCATCGTTCTGTTTAGAATTGTATTGTCCAAATCAAAAATAACGGCTTTAATATGATTCATTCCTCTTCCCCCTGTTCAAGAATGTAAAGCAGTGCTTATTTTTTCTTTTTATGATAGTGATAACCCTTGCACAGACCCTTTTGCTTGGATTTGGCTGAACAGTTATGTCCACCGTTCTTATCCAGTCTGCCTGGATGAGCATAAGCGGAAGAAGATACACCAACAAGTACAACAAGAGACAGAATTACAATAACAACCTTTTTCATAAGTCACCCTTCGATAAACACCCTATGCTTTAGGGCTTAATACGTGCTATATCATTCTACATGAAAATCCACAATTGGGATATCCTTCATCTTTATTTTATGTGAGAATCCTCATATAACCTTAAATTGCTCCAGCGCATGGGTAACGCCATCTTCACTTGCTCGCAGGGTGACATAATCGGCGCTTTGTTTAATCCGTTCTCCGCCATTTCCCATCGCAATTCCGATTCCCGCATACGTTAGCAGATCCACATCATTCTCCCCATCGCCAAAGGCCATTGTATCCTCTTTGGATATCTTCAGGTAATTGAGGACTTTCTCTGCGGCTATCGATTTGCTGACTTCGCTTGCTTCCAGCACATTTACTACATACGGATGGAATCTCACGAATCGGAAAGAAGGAAATCTGGATTGGAATTTCTCCGTCTCCGCTTCATCCGCATATAAGCAGATGCAATATACGTCCTGTTCCAACGTGCTGATTTTCTCCGGGGAAACCATGAGTCCAAGCGTATCTCTTAAGGCATCAGTAACACGACCATCTGCTGTACACAACCCGTTCGTCTCAAATGATTCTGTAAAATATGAAATACTGTGCCCCTGCAACTCGGCAAACTCACTGAATGCTCTTACCATCTGTGCAGAAAGTACAGACTTATGTATCACTTCATTACCTGCTTTGATCAATGCCCCATTAGCCGAAATGATCGTCTCAATTCCGAGATTTCTGAATTCTTCGCATAGATTATAGGGTCTACCTGTTACAAGTACGACTTGAACGCCTTTACGAATCAATTCCCGGATCGACTCTGCTGTACGCGGTGACAAACTCCGATCTATTTCGCTCAGCAATGTACCATCCACATCAAAGAACACAGCTTTCATCAAAATATCCTTCCTCCTCTATTAAAAGAGCAAGTACAGAATAACCTGATGCGGTCTTCCTGCACTTGCTCTTGCGATTTACCGGGTCTGGACATCTTGGGTACGTCCCATGTACCATAATTGAAATGATTCCGCCGTATCTAGGGGAATGTCATGTGCATGATGATGCAGGACAGGTTTGGCACGGTTTACCGTGTGAATGGAAGCAACACCGAACCAGCGCTGTAACACGTTACGGGTGATCTGTACTTCGATGACTTTCTCACGTTTGGAGATAAAGAGTGTTGAAGTGAGCGCCCCAGTCCGAAGTTGAATGAAATTTTGATGTAAAGTGTATCTGGTATGGAAAAATTCCATCACTCTGCTTGTTGCAATCCACACGAGCAGAATCGCCGAAATCATCCACCAGGCATGCTTCTGCCCAAAAACAAATGGTTTGAAATACCACAATACACCTGTAATCATGATCCATCCCCAGCTTGGTTTGAGCAGACGCAGCCATAGTGATATTCTCGGAAGTTTTTCCATCTCCTGCGTCACCTGATAGGATGGTAGTATCTCTTCAATCATGGTATAGGCTTGCTTCACCGGCAAGAAGGGATAGAGCGAATTCACTTCCTGCTCGGATTCCCCCAGACTACCTGCAGTGGTCAGTTCTACTTCCGCTAGTCCAAGCAACCTTTTCATCGGAGACTGTGTAATTTTCACAGCCTGAACTCGTTCTTTCAAGATTGAAAATGACGTTTGTTCCATCATGCCCTTCGAGATATAGATCCGCTTGGCATCCGAGGTGATCTGAAAGTTTCCATACTTCACAAAGGTTCTGACAATCCCCAGAGCGATGGATATGACCAATAAAACCAAAATCATCAAACCGGCAATCCACCAGGAATCAAGCCAGGTTAAGAATAAACTTTCCGTTACTTCTTCATCGGGGAAGAAATCTTTCACCCAAGAATAAAGTGTGCCCAGGACTGGAATCAATACGAGAAAGCTGAGCGAGGTAAACGACGCTTTGATTATATCCTTGCGGGTCGAATGATAATGAACAACCCGTTCTTGTTTCTCTTTTGCAGGCAGAGACATGGCTTGATCGGTTATAACAGAGTGGGATTTCGCCTCTCCCTCTTCCATATCTTTAACTGCATCCAACGGTTCATGTTCCTCTGTTGCTTCTACCGTTTCTGCTTCTGCATCTTCTGTCATATAACCCGCCACAATCTTCTCCAACTGTTCTGCTTCGGAAAGTGAAACAACGTGTAACTGAAAGGTAGCATCTTCTCCCTTAATCCCGGTCTCAAATCGGATCGATGTCACGTTAAACAGACGGTGAAATAGAGTCGTGTGGCGATTCACATTTTGCACTTTGGTATATGGTATCGTTCTTCGGGTGCGGTTAAACACACCACTATAGATGTGAAAGGCCTTATCGTCTGCAGTATAACGAGAGGTAAACCACTTCCAGATGATTGACACGATGCCGATGGAGATACCTGCATAAAAGGCGATCCTTCCATAGAAAAGCCATGGGGACTCTGAGCCCTGACGGAAAACAAACAAAAAAAGGATGATGGCAAACGAATTCTTCACCAGTTTCCACAGACTCCACAGTATGGTTAATGGATGATGTCGCTTCATATCGATCATTCATCCACCTCATTAATCCGTGCATAGGACGCAATCTGATGACGGAGCGCAAGCGCGACTTCCTCAGGCAATGCCGGGATTTCATGCGATGACCCCATCGTGCCAACCGATACGGAATAGAGTCCATATTTTCGCATCAAAGGTCCCTGATTTGTTGTAACCGATTGTATCTTAGCCATAGGGATGATCTGATGTACCTTGGTTAGCGCCCCACGCTTCAATTGCAGAAACTCCTCATTCACATCATAGTACCAATGCTTATATAACCATGCAGGCTGGATGAAAATATCCCACGCCGCATAGAGCACGGATATGGCCGTAACCCCCCACAGGATCCAACCGACCCACGTCTTCCATCCATAGATGGAGTCGAGTATTAACAGTACGGCAAGGATCAGGAAACCTATGACATTCCATAGGATGGCGCTAATTCTCCATAGATTTACCGCATGAGGGGAGAGCCGTTGCTCGGGTATCTTCCATTGGATTGACATATGTTCACTCCTTTTTCCTTCGGCTACATAAAAACACACATAATACACTGTACGAATAATCGTCTACCATCGATGCAGAAAGATTCACTTAGTAAAAGAGATGACCCCTGTAAAGTACAGGTCGTCATCTCTTTATTTGTAATCAAAAGCGGGCTTTTTGAACACCCTCTATAAAATCCTGTACGTTACACAGCCAAACCATATGATCTGTTCCTTCACCCCAATAGTTCTTCACTACGACATAGGGTTCACCGAATTTGCGTTGCCACTTCTTCTGTGCGATTTGATAGCCGCTATCCAGGCAGCATTGTTTGATTCCACGCCGCTGAAGCTCAGTAACCAGTGCGACTATGAGCGCCGAACCAATCCCTTTCCCTTGAACCTCGGGCATCACGTAAAGGCTACCCAGCTCTCCAATATCATTCAGTCTGCCCTCTGTACATTCTCGAATCTCCTCACCACAAGGTCCATACGAGATTGTGCCTACAATGGACTTACCCATTTTGGCCACGAGGAAAAATATATTTGCTTCCTTGTTATGATCTGGCTGCAATGTAGTGTGAATTAATGCTCTCTTATGTGCTATTTCATCCTGGATATCATCCAGTAGCGAGCCTATGCCCTCCTGTTCAAATGCTGCCGGGATCGTTGTCTTGAACACCTGATACGCTCCATCTGCGTCCGATCGTGTCAATGGTTCAATGGTAATTTTGTCATCCACAGGTTCTTCTCCGTTCCATATACCTTCTTAATCTGTACGTCGCTGAATCAGTCTTCTTAGTTGATTCGCATCCTCAAGAGCAATGCTATATCCAGTATGCGTGTCTTCCTCGTTTACTAACAGTCCTTGCATTTTGGGATCCATTCCTAATGAAAAATCATACCGGGTAACCGAACCATCTGCATTATTGATACTCATCTTGTACTGCGTACCATAATCAATAATACCCGGTATACGCTCTGCCTTATGTATGGCCTCCATCATGATTTGAATCTCGTCAGGTCGATCAAACTCAACATCTTGGCATGGTTCCGAGGCGAGGTTGGGATTACACGTTAAAGTGATTAGTACAGGAAGCCCTTCTTCCGCGTTCGATTCATTCGGTTGACTGCACCCTGCAATGATCGTGGCAATGACGACTACGAGCAACACTCCTACATGTCTCACCATACTGCTTGCCCCCCTGACTTCGTGTTAAATACAAGTGATGAATAGAGAAGTAATAAATACAGTTCTAATGACTCAATTGCACTCAACTTGTCATATTCAGTTACGTAACTCCGGGTCCCATGAAGACAACAAAGTGCTCAGTCGCTCTACGGTCTCTTCCACAAATACCTGAACTCTCTCACCCGTAATGAACTCAGGAGTTATTCCCGGCTCTTCCCCATTAAGAAAAGAAAACGTGTGATCCCGCCAACGGATAATCTCATCAGCAGTTAAACGATCCGTCATGTTATAACCCAGTGAGCTGTTGAGCACCCGCCATACCTCTTCACTCCAACTTGTACCTCTGTAGAGATTGAAATCAATCTGGTCCGTCTCCTGATAATATAAACGCGCCAGTTCTTCCTTGGATCTACTCGTACCTATGGATAAGTCTGCCTTGTTGACCCGTTCTACAAATTCAGGATGCACGCTGCGGAACCAGTAATAATCCGTTAGCACATGCATAAAGTACCCCCGCACAAACCACTTCCATCCTTCATCGATGAGTGGTTGCATATAGGATGAGTAGAGTTCGTGGAGCCCTCCAACGTAATCTCCATCATCTTTCGGGTTAAAATGGGTGTATTCCTTATCCTCTCTGGTTGTGCCTTCACGCATATGTATGGAATCCGGGGCGATGTTCCCCAGATAGAATGAACCTCGATTAGCCTGCATTTGCAGCGAGTCAGCAATCCGATTAGCAATATTGAGATGAACCATGGGTAGCGGCATAGAGTTGATCTCCTTTTATCGGGAAGTATTCTACATTAATTAAAAAAACGATATACCTACTGGTGGAACGTACAGATCACTGGAATAGTGTGACTCCGCTATGTTTCACCTTTTCACCGTAGATACATGATTAATCCTGTATTCTCTCCGCTTGCATTCGATCAAACAATTGCTCCAGATCCGTATGGTACTCCGGGTGCTCCTTCACAAGCAGACTAATATATTCCGACCCACATTCATAGAACATCAAGCGGTTAAACGGGGCTGTGTCTCCCATATGATTGCTTTCCTGTCCAAATTTTGCCCGAATCAGATTCTCAATATAACGTGCGTAACCCTCGTTCCATTCCAACCAACTCCAGTACTCAGCTTGTTCTTCAGTTAATGAAGTAAACAACGCCTTTCTAGCTGTGTGTACTTGTGTTAGGTCTCTACTCTTCAAAGCAGACAACAATGCGTTAATCCGCTCCACAACGACTGCATCTTCATACGGAAACTCATAATCCAGTTCCCATGTCACACGCTTCAATTGCGTCATTTTATGTTTAATCTGAAGACGGTTGACGATTCGCTCATCATAACTCTCATATACATAGCAATGAACATATTCGTGGAACAAATAGACTTTCTGCTCCAGGTCTTTGAATGCTGCGTCCGTAACAATCGCACACATACGTCCATCCATATGAGGCACTGGCATGGCTGCAAGGCATTCATCTGGAATATATAAATCGTCCGGCACCGTCTTTACCCACTCATATTGCTGCGTCTTGGACGAATAATCATAGATATATAATAAAGCTTCATAGGCGACAACCACTGGATAATGTTCTGCAAACAGAGGATGTAGGCTAACCAAGTCCTTCTGAAGCTCGTTTAACTCGTTAATCTGCTCTAAAAAAGCTTCCATGTCGTGAACCTCTCTTTACTGAAATGATGCGTTAATCATACTAGATTAGGAGAGATAAAACACTGAGAGAAAAATGATAATTCTGTTCGAGTGTGAGATAGTGAACGTTAGAAACGTTCGCCGCGTTTCTCATACAGGTAGATATCCAGTGCCTGAATCCCACGCCGGGCCAGCTTAATAAACAGGATCAGCGCATACACACCGAGTCCATATAACAACACATTAATCAACATTAGAAACATTGTAATCATAATTGTTATTCCTCCTATCAACCTATTAAATCATCACTTCCTATTCTAGCATATTTTCCCTCAGTTAACTTTTATGGTGGATGTAAAGGTTATTCGGGGTGCTTATTGATTCAAAACAAAAAAAATCCTCCACGTCCCTTTATGAAAGGTGGAAGATTTATAAACCGGTCTACCGTTTCCTAAGTTCGTTCACCACTGACTATATGCCAATGCTGATGCTTCGAGTCTTGATAACTGCCCAAGTTAGTTACAATCTTCGATGAGCCTGTCTGAGCTAACATGTCAGCAGCTACCTTTTTAATGACTTGCATCATTTCTAAGAGTAACTCATTATTATTCTCTTCCTCTTCTAAAATGAAGGACTGAATATGCATCTTGGGAATCACAACAATGTGATGCTTGTAGTAGGGCCGAGTGTGATGATAAGCCATAACGTTATTGGTTTCCATGACAACTTTAACTTGCGTTTTACCACTCAGCACCTCATCACAATAAAAGTCCTGCGTCATCATACTCCCCCTTCTTCAAAGTGCGTACGTTAGAGCGTAAACTTATGATTTGGTCAAGATTCCCTGATCCACGGATTTCTGAATAAGCTGCTGCGCATACTCCCACAATGTCTCGGAACCGTTCGCAATCTCACGGTTTCTGTTTAACACCTGTTCACTTGTAATGTTATATTTCTGCCATGTATCTCCCTCATTCTGATGGTTGTGGATAATAGGCTGCAATCGATCGAGAGATGAGGCAAATTGTGCTTCAGACGTCTGTTTTGCTTCAAACTCTAACCATAAGTGGAGTAGTTCTTCAGCCTGTTCCTTAGGCAACATTCCAAACAGTCGATGAGCCGCTTTGAGTTCACGATCATATTTATCCGTATTCCCCACCGTATCGTAGGCAAAAGTATCGCCGGCATCGATCTCAACCAGATCATGAACGAGAAGCATCTTAATGACTTTGAGCATATCCACATCCGTGTTGGCATGACTCTGTAAAACCAAAGCCATCATTGCCAGATGCCAAGAATGCTCTGCATCATTTTCAAGTCTCTCACCATGCATAATTCTCGTCTTTCGTTCAATCGTTTTGAGTTTATCAATCTCAATGAGAAATTGAATCTGATCCTGTAATGATTCGCTCATAGCACATCCTCCTTTATGTATAGATCAGGTATCCAATTCAACGTTCAGTTCACGCACAAAAACAGCTGTCCCCTTCATTCTGACATCCATATCCTCTCCATCCCGAATTACGCTCACTTGAACCTTTCCATCTCTTCCAATCTCATGCCCTTGCTCTACCACAAACTGTACCTCATCGATCTCCGGTTTCACATAGGTTAAATAATAAGCACCCATCACCCCGGAGGCTGTTCCAGTCACTGGATCTTCCGTCGTACCTGAGTAAGGTGAAGAGAAATGTCTGGCATGCATCATCGCATCGGAATCACGAGTTTCGAAACAAAAGGGATGTAAGGAAGCTTTGGGATTCTCAATTAAAATTTCTGGGAACAGGGAAGAATCCGGTTTCATTTTCATAAAAGAGTTCAAATCACGAATGGGGATTAACAACGTCCAGGTTCCCGTACTCCCATAAACGATTGGCATAGAATGATCCACTTCATCCAGAGTGAGGTTTATGGCGCTTACCAGCTTCTCAATATCCCCCTGGAACGGTATAAACTGCGGATGATCCTGTTTCATCTCCATGTAAATGATGTTGTCATTTCGCTCAAATCGAATAGGTAGTATGCCTACATTAGTTTCAATCGTGATTAACTCTCGGTCACCCAGCATACCACGCGTCTTTAATCCATACAGGGATGCCATTGTGGCATGTCCACACAGATTAATTTCATGACCCGGCGTAAAATAACGTAATCGGACGTCAGCTACTTCAGATTTCAACACAAATACCGTCTCATTAAAACCAACTTGATAAGCGATCTGCTGCATCTCCGCCTCACTGAAATGATCAGCATCAAAGACCACTCCTGCCGGGTTACCTTGACCAGGAACTGTGGAGAAAGCATCATAATGATAGACCTTAATATTACTCATCACTTGACCCACTTTCTCTGTAATCTACGAGACACACATTTCCATATAACTCTACTCTTTCACCATCAACTACAAGCCCGCCACCATCTTGGCATGCATATACAACTGTACGTTTAACACGGGTATACTCTCTTAATGAATCCAAGGCATCTTCCGAACCATCCCAGTGGAGTGCAAACTCAAAATCAACAAGACCCAGTGCTTTCATGTCTTTCAAATCTACATTGTTCTCATCTGCATCTTCCCCATACCCAGCGATCTCTATCGTAGGTGTCGTCAGAATACTGCCTGCGCTGACCCCAATCAGCATGCCGCCACTCTTGACATAGGAACGTAGCAAACCAAGCACATTTCTCTTCTGTAATAGACTTAGAAAATAAAACGTATTTCCGCCAGATAGATGTATCGCATCACACTCGAAAATAGAGCCAAATGTGTTCTCCTCGTACTGCAGATCAAGATCATAATATTGAATGTTGTCTATTCCTATTTGGTTATAGTAACGTCTAGTGTGCTCAAAATACCTTCGCTCCGCGTCGGAACATGATGGTATATAGCCGATGGAAGGCTGTTCACTGTGGAATAAGCTTCGTATTTTCTGATTCAATTTATCGTTAGATTCGAACACCAAATCACTTAGCAGAACCAACGTAGTCATCTGATTTCCTCCCGTATCTATTAGACTGGCTTAAACTCTCTATCCAAAATCGAGAAAAAATACTGGTCTGTCCACTGTTTGTTCCACCATAGTTCTTCCTGGAAGACGGCCTCCCGTGTCATACCCACATGCTGCATCAGTGCTGCTGAGCGGACGTTTTGTGAATTACACATGCCGACAACCTTATGAGCTTGTAACTCTTGAAATGCAAAATGTAGCAAAAGTCGGGTAGCTTCACTCCCGTATCCTCTACCTGCGTATTCCGAAAGTACAGCGAATCCAAGTTCCCAGCTTTTTCGGTGATCCACGTAACTCCACATCTGAACGATCCCAATGGGTGTATCCTCTGGATCATTCACGCGCCGTATAGCGAAATCATAAGCATACGGTTTCTCATCTGCGACAGCAAAATGGCTGCGGTATTTCTCACGGACCTTTTCCTCATCTGTTTCAACAGTTTCCTCGAAGCTCCATACGTTTGTGTCACATTCAAGTTGACCTATGAAGTTGAGGTCTTGTTCTGTAACTGTAGTTATTTTAATTTTCTGTCCCACGAATTCCATGTGAATTCATCTCCTTAGGATTATGCCACCATTCCCATAGACTACTGCATCAGCCCGTTAATATATCTTCTGTGGCTTGCAGATGCTTCTTGAACCCACAAGTCCAACTCAACTCTACTTACAAAAAATTGATCCTGAACCTTAATGAACGGGAACATTTTCCCATCAAAGAAACCTGATACGGTAAAGCTTCCTTGTTCCGCCTTAATAATACTCATCACCTGTTCTTCAGTCATACTCAGATACTCGGCAGTTTCTTGCATCGTCAATAATACTTTATCGTTTGGTACTACTTGCTCTACTGCCTGAGTGAGTTCACTATTTCTCTCATGAGTGGTTAAAATCATACAGCCAATGATAAAGCAGATACCCAAAATGGCACTAGCTAAAAGTATAGAGAACGGAACAGATTTCATTTAAATCCTCCCTTGCTCAAAAGGGGTCTATGTCAGACCCAACATATTTTTTCTGTAAAGTGTAATAGAAGAGATTGTCTACTAACTCAGTGGACTTCAGAAAGTTTAACTTTTCTAACAAGCTCTGCGATTGAATATTTGCCTGCTCCACAGTCGCTTCAATAAAATCAAGATTCATCTCGTTCCAGCCAATTTCGAACATTGCGGTTAAAGCTTCTTGCATCAACCTTTGTCCCCAATAGTCCGGGGATAAGTCAAAGCCAATCTCTGCCTTCGACGGTGAATCCGTATTCCAACAGTGAAACCCCGCTGTACCTATGAATTCGCCATCTAATTTATGGAATAGACCATATCTGCAACCTGAATCTTCAATGTGAAATTGTATGATTTCTTCTGCTTCCTTTACATCGCGGCAAGGCTGAATATCCATAAATCGAGTTACATCCGGTTTAGCAAAATGTTCATACACATCCTGCCGGTCTGCTAAGGTTAATTCTCTGAGGTACAGACGTTCAGTCTCTACATTAGGAAAATGTATCATGACATGATCTCCTTTAAATCGTTAAACGTTTCGGATTGTGTACTGTCCGGCCTCACCAAGAAAATCACTTTTCGTTAATCCTTTTTCTCCGAGTAACATCCTGTAATTCGTAATCGTGCCATCATGGGAAATGATAAACGTATTGCCGCTCTGTTGCCTGCACCACTCCAGAAGCTGTTCAGCTAATAGCTCGAATCGATGTGCATCCATCTGATTAATACTTTCTTCCCAACAATCCAGCCCCAGCTCAACCATTCTTATGCCAGGATACTTATGGCTGAGTTCTTCCTTGGAATAGATCTGATCGCAGATGAAAGGAACAAACTCCGGATTCTGAGGAAACATTCTTGGGCCAACCAACGGGCTGAACATAAGATTGCCGTTTAGTTCTAGCAGGCGCGCTGTTTCGATCGTACGTTTGGTTGGACTAACCAAAATGACGTCTTCAGGCGATAAATTCACTTGTTTACGTAACGCTATAACTTGACGTTTTCCCAATTCAGTGAGACCAGGATGCAGGTAATTTAATTGATTAGGATAATCTAACAAGTGTTCACCATGACCATGACGAATAAATGTAATGTCCATAAGCCCTCTATTCCTCAAGCTTCTCAACCAATTATTTTTGTTTTCTTAGATACTCATCTTGCTGACCATCCATCGGACACTCCATCTATAAATCCCATGATGAATGAAAAAATAAGGAGTCCGAGCAATAAAATCAAACTGGCTATACCCCATTTAAGTAAAAGTTTCCTTTTGCTTTTTGCACCAATCCCTAACAATAAAGCTGTTACAACTATCAATGCTACTTCCAACAAGAGCATGAAAATAAACCTCCGTTATGTATTATGCTGAGCAGTTTTCATATATGTTCTGACCTGTTCTGCAAACCGAACTGCTTCCGCCTCCGTTTCAAAAGATCGTTTCGGAATCACATGTGCACTTGCCTTATTAATGAAAATAAAGAAATATTGTTTTGTCTCATTGAAGCTTTCAAAACCTTTCCACTTCTATGAAAAATCAAGTTGTCTAAATATGATGGCAATAGCCACAGGCAGCACACATACAGCGATCAGCACACCTTTCTCTTACAGTTTAAACATCGCAAATTTGTTCATTTGCCAGTAATCTTCTTCTGTCAGATGAATATGCATCATGTTACTAACTTCCTCCACTCGTTGCAATCTAGTCTGATATTACTCATAAATCTTGCCCATATACAGGATCTGAGCGCATCTCTTCCATGGGTTATCCGGCTTCTCGTAATGGCTTAATCCATCTATCGACGCTTGTCCCCACTCCGCTGCCGCTTCCAAAAATGACGCTATTGAATCATTCTGCCATTCATCTGCATGACCTTCCCGATCCTTACTTAATTGTTGTAGGAAAACCATAAAGGTCACTTCATCTTCGACTTCATTTACAAGCTCAAATAACGTTTTTTTCATGTTGTTTTGTTCACCTGCTCTCGATTTCTTAGCTTCGTAAGGTTACTCCAGAATTTTTTCCAGTTTGCGCCTACAAACCTCCAGGTCGTAATCCGAGTTATCCAGCCATACCTTATCCATCTGAAGTAAGTCATAGATTTCGGACTCCAGCTTCTTTCTTTCCTGTAAAACTTGTACCGTACCCTGAACACCCTGATAACCTTGCGCTTCCCCCAAACCCTGATTCGTATAATAGTTAATAAAACCTTCTGACCATTCCTTCGGTCTTTCACGAACTGCCTTATCAAAGGTAAAGGATATATCTTTCTGGTCGATATAAATGAGAAGCGGATTCAGAGCATGAATGATACGACCCAAATCCAATACATACTGCATATTCTGCTCTTTGGTTTGATTGCATTTTACGAGACCCATGGTAAGTGGATTCTGGATAAAACAGCACTCAAATATCGTGATGTAATCATCATTCGTGCTTAGCACGTTTTGGGCAAAATCTTGCCACTTCTCGGTGATCAGCTTCACATTTTGCTCAAAAGAAATTTCGTAAATATCTCGGCTGAAAATATCCTGTACAATGTGATCGGGGAGCTCTATTCCCCGTTGTTCTCTCATCTTACGATAAGGAATCAGGTATCCTTGATCATGGGCAGTCGCATGACTTTTCAAAATCTCTCTGTATTCTTCATGCGTTTTCAA
Source organism: Paenibacillus sp. CB74 (assembly GCF_055687625.1). Classification (NCBI taxonomy): domain Bacteria; kingdom Bacillati; phylum Bacillota; class Bacilli; order Caryophanales; family Paenibacillaceae; genus Paenibacillus; species Paenibacillus sp. CB74. The sequence continues at coordinate 3,491,172 of NZ_CM146009.1, forward strand.
TAAGGACTCGAAGTCTCGAGCATCATAGTAAGCCACACCTTCATAATCAGCAGGGTGATCCAGGTTCCCTTCCTGAAATAGTTGTACCTCCTTGCCCTTTTCTATCAAAATTTCGGATACCATTTGGGCAACCGTTGACTTGCCTGAACCTGGTAAACCTTCAATCAGTATTAATCGCCTTGTCATCATTGCATCACCCTTTATGTTGTGTGAATGTGAAGATATAAATCTTCCATGTGTCAGACATTATGTTATTAATCAATATCTGCAATAACCCATTGTGCAGAATCGCCATCTTCTTTCTTTTTCCAAAACTCGTATAAATAACGCATGCGGGCATTCGTAAATTCCATAAGAAGACTTCCTATCAATGTAAAATTTTCTCTCAAGGTACATCATAACCCATAATGTGGGATTTGCGAACGAACGAAATTAGCCATTCCAACTTATAAGGCATCTCACGCCAAAAACACGCTTCTCTGCACAAGTTACATCATGCATAGAGCGTGGATATCAGCAGAACTTTTTCCTAACTTTTTTAACTGTCCATAGTGAATCTAACTATCGATTCCATAGCATGTTCATTATGCCGACCGCTTCAATCAGGATTTCTTTTTCTTCATGATCCGAGAAAAGATAACTATACGTTGAAAAGATTCCCATATGGCGTATATGTCCACCTTTGTAATGAAGTCTCTTTTCGTCACCGTCGATTGTTTGCGTAAACGTACTGCCTTCATTCACATTATACGAAGCATGGATGCCATGTTCACTTGAGAGCCAGGCAACAAAATCCTCTTCGTTTGGATTGGTCATGACTAGAATAACGAGCAGAACAACAAATACAACAATGCCTGTTCTTAGTCCTGTCTTCCTCTTACTACCATGTTGCGTGTATTCAGGCTTCATCTTGATCACCCATTTCTTGAACAGAAATCTCTACGCTCTTCGCCAAAACCCAACCACTCAATCATGTCATGCAAACTTGGCATCTCCCCCCCTCCTTCCGATATGTCCGTTAGCTCGTTTATCTTCAAACACCGTAATATCGTTTATAGTTCGAGACCCATTCCACTTTGGAGAAATCAACAAAATCATACGGCTCGCACTGTCTAAGGTACAGCAATTCCTTATGTGCCTGTTCCCCGTCCATCTTTTCCAGGTAAAACAATGTCTCTTCATACCCTGCACCACATAATAACTGCACATCAAGATAACTGCTCGTATCCTGATTCTTTTGTTTAGCCTGCCAGATCAGCGTGGTGTCCTCTACAGTTCCGATACAGAACAACATAATGCACAACAGTTTTAGAACTTCGTTATCCTCTAAGTTTCGATTCTCTATCTCTTGGTGTAGCAGCTGTCGGATGTCCTTCCGGTTAAGCTCATCTGGTTCCAATCCGTACAGCTGCAACAGTTCTTCCTCGTTCATACGTGCACTCCCTGCCTACTTGAGAATGTTATTTAACTCTTCCGCTTTTTTCCTGCTATCTATTCTAGCATAAAAATAAAAAGCGATGATGTGCAGCACGATAGATAATAACCACATGCCAGGGAACCAGGGAGCGATAAATTGGAACATATCTACCGAGAACAACCATACCATCGCCATACCTCCAGCAATATTGAATGTGGAAGAAATAACGATATTCCATACCGGTTTTAATGTAAAATGGTTCCATAGCAGGTTATACATCACTCCAAACAACACAGCTGCAATGAGAGCAATACCCGCTATGTTCCATAAATAGGACATCTGAATGGGTAGATCACCAAAGAATACGGTTGCCAAGAGTGTGATCCATAGCGTCATCATCGTGAATACTTGAAAAAAAGAATGTCTAAGTTGAGTCATCATGATAATTTCCCCCTAAAGTTTTTAATATAAAATCGACTGACAAAATAGCTGGAGCGATCGCTCAGGTCTACCTTAATTCGGGCATGGTCTGTTGCAGAGAATGCGGTGATGTATCGTGTATTGATGATCGTTTGATTATTAATTTTCACAAAATGAACGTCACCCAGATCCTCTTCTACAAATTTCAGACGTTTATTAAGCAAATACCTCTCCCCTGAGATCACCCGGACACAGCACATCCGATCCTCTGATTCAAAGGCAACCACCGAGCTCAATTGGATCTGCATATTGCGATTATTCTTGGCATGGATGACCGTTAATTGAGTTTCTGATTCGCAGATCGCCTTCTGAATACGATCCCAATTCGACTTCTCCTCCGGATGTGTAATGACCTTGGCTACTCTTTTTTCAACTGACGTGTCCTCTTCAAAAATGACTTTCATGTGTTGGCCCTCCTCTCACAACTCATATTACAAGCATAGTTACGACAATCCCACTGTATTGCGTTTTGTTGCAGGATTTTGCAAGTTTGTTGCATCGGCACTGCACAGATACCAAAAAGAACCACTCCATGGGAGCAGTTCTTCTATATACTCATCCGAAGCATTCAAGGCATGAGTTAGTCTTTTCATATAATGGTGCTAGGTTAGTGTTAATCGATCTCCAGATACATCTCCTGATTTTGCAGGATCATCTCGTTCATGTGTGTAATAGCTTCTTGTGCCACGGCTTGATAATTAGCATATAATGTTTCTGTTCTCTGAAGTAGGATCGGGTCCTTCTCCAGATCGGTTGGCAGCACCTCACGCCACACTTCATCCACCCAATTGTGTTCCGTAATCAGGCTTTCTATCTGATCCAGTACATTCACCATCTCATCTAAATGAAAAAACCGCATCCCATTTTTAATCCCATTCCAACTCTTGATCTGGGTGATGTTATACGCCGAAAACCAATAAAATTCTGCCAGACTCTTCGTGTGATTGTGATAGGAATAGAACAAAAATAAAGCTTGTTGCCCCTCATGTAACTGTCGGTATATCTCTGTTTTGGCGGCCATATCTCTGCCCCGCACGGAAACAAGCATCGGTTCAATACACAGCCAGCTTAATTGCTTGGAAAATATATCTTCTGGCCGAAGTCTAGCCTTCATAACATGCTCCTCTCTATTCACTAATTTAAGGATTCTCTGGTGTATCCACGGCCGGGTCATTCTCTCCGCCCATTCTGCGTCTGGATGTCTCCATCTTGCCTGTCGAAGGCACGTGTTCAGACGCTTTAGCTAATCCGAATTGGGGCATATTGACATATATGGTCTCGAAGGAACCCGACTGAGCTTTATATGTTTCATGATAAATCCCTACTGTTCCATCGGAACCAATGGAGCGGTTGAATCTTTTCCAGGCTTCCAAGTGCAGTCCGCCCCGTGCGTATTTCTCCAATTCATCGTAAGATCGCCAGTATTGAAGTAACGTCACCCCACGCCAGCTTATAAAATACTCTGTACTCAGAAATCCGGTCTCCGGATTCATATACAGCTCTTTAATCATCGGGCCCATAGACTGTAGAACAGGCAGCCATTTATGTATAGCCCACAGACGATTAATCCTCATTCCGATGATAAATACAACAAATTCTCCATCAATTTGAGCTGAATATCTTCCCTTATATATGTTCGGCACGTCACTTCTCCTTCTCGTCCAACATGTACCTGCGTTCAATAAACTTGATCTTACTAGCAATATTAAAAGCTTGGCTTGTCGTCACACCCTCTTTAATAATATGACCCGCACTATCAAATAATCGGACGTTAGTCCACATTAATTCTAATGACTTAGCACACTTATCCGCTTCTTTTCGATCTTCATATGACCATTTCACCCGATGCCTAATATGTTGAGGGACCCACTGTGATCTGAATTTCTTTAATTTTTTGTAGGAGATATACTTCTCGATTCTCTTTCCTCCCCTGGCCATACCATACACCAATGGACTTTCAGCCATACCATGACAATATAAAATGTACACCTTCGCACCCGTTCGGAGTTGATTGTCCTTAATAACATTGGCAATTACCGCATACATCTGATCTGACCCCCACTCTCTAAATCTAGTTGATCCTCATATCGTCTGCGAACGTTTATTGGTCCAGATTCTCTGCCATTAAAATTCTTACAATGCTGTTCGCGTTTTTGAATCTCATTTTGTTATTCTTCTGTTGGTAGTCCCACCCTTGTCTTATTGCATATTGAATAAGGTTGGATATCAGTCTGGGTTCATGGACAAATATATCCCATGTATCTTCCCAAGCAACATCGAACTCTACGAATGTGGATTTAAGCGAATTCGAATAAACCCGAATGACGATATCGTATGCTTGTTCATCCACAACGTACAGGAACAGTGTATCATTCACTACAATTTTGCGGAGTTGTTTCCTGTATACCTTCAGGTATATCCCTCCCTTACTTACACACACTGCTGCGTAACTCCTTATAAACATCCCATTTCGTATACAATTGTTTTAACGCTAATCCTGTTGTATATATGAACTCTTGCATAGCTTCCATGGATAAAATATTTAAGTCACCCAAGTGTTCGTTGTCAGGGTTAGCTAAAAACTCAAGTTTCTCTCCCCTATACTGATACACCTCAGCTTCCAGCAATCCGCCTAAATCATATGCTTTTCCCACGTTCAGCTCACTTAACCAATCGCTGGCCTTGTCCCAATTCCGTAAAATCAGAAATTCAAGCTTCGTGACATCCTTCGTATACACGTTTCTTCCATTGGGGTGAACTTCATATGCAGGATATATATCGAATGTCCATACGCGGTCCGTATAGATATGGGCGATGTAACCGCACAGATATTGCATGAATTTGGGATCACTATAAGCTAACTTCTTGTTGGACTCAAAAAAAGCTTTAAGTTCTTCATCTGTTGCAAACCTTCCCGCCTCTGGCATGAGGTGGGTTTTTGCCTTTTCGGTACGAAGATTAGTTCTTACATGGATGGAATCAGGAGCTAGGCTTCCCAATAACAATTCATAGGGTGGCTTGGATATCAATTCCGATGCAATTGCAAAATGGACCATAGGCCAAGGCAATGTAAAAGCTCCTTTCTCTATCTGAACTATTCTATTATCGCGATCACTCGCGAAGCAATTTAGTCTCTCCTTGCTTCAAGTCTACAAATATAGGCTTCTGCACATTGTTAATTGTGGCAATATCAATCTCATCAAGATATCTGAAAACAAGCTGTAATGATTCCTTTTGTTCATCTTCAAATAAAAGAGTCATCTGGTCATCACAGAGTTTTCCTTCCAACTCCGCAATAACGTCAAATAAAAACATTACAAACACTACTTCATTTCCATCCGGATACGCATAGTGCATTCTCTCGCCCGTGTAGATGGAGGCCAATTTATAAGAACTCACGTCAAGCCCTGTTTCCTCTTTCACTTCTCTAATCATGGTTTCTTCGATTCGTTCACCTGGCTCCATACCACCACCAGGTAATCCCCAATCTCCATAATCAGATCTCTTTTGCAGCAGAACCCTTCCCATACGATCTCGAATAATAGCTCCACCGGTAACAACAATACGACTAGTCATGCCTCTGCCCCTCTCTGTTGAGTTACTTCTGGCTGCCCCCTTAAACAATCACTTCCGTAGACTCCTCTTAATTCATCATAACCCATGTATTGGTAAATGGAAATTGAAAAAGATCCTATCCACCTCTCAACGCAGGAGAAGCAAATCGGACCTTAAAAAAATACATTACTTTCAAAAAACCTTTCGTTTACTCAGAAACTCTGCCCCTCCCTCACGATACATCTCTATCCATTCATTGGTCACATGATCATGCCTCAGTATTCCCATATAATCTGTTCCAGGTTTCTTTGGTCTATAATCGGAATCAATCGTGTAGATATTGAAATGTACCTCATCTTCGTCATCTGACACATCTGTATGTTCAAAAAGTGAAATCACTTCATCTTTACCGAGAAACCTAAATGGAGATTCCTGACGCTCTATAATATAAAAAGGATATGTGATGTTCTCTACCTCAACAAATTCCTGGTATCCCTTAAGCTCATCAGGTATCAGATCCATGTACTGTCTAGCTACATCTTCTGCCTGAAATACACCTGAAACCCACTTCCAATTCCCCTTGGTTGCTATGATAATAAACATTCTAATCACCTTCTAATTCATATAGGATCTATCTCTTTCCATGCACAAAAGTCTGGGACAAAATCCGGTGGCTACCAGCGATGTTGTCAATCTCAATGTTATATTCAGACTCGGTATATTCGATCTGATGTTGCTCGTAATATTTTTTCCAGAATGAAACTGCTGCCGCATTGTTAGCGAATTGTTCCACTTTGAATGTACCCTCAAATTGAGCAAAAACCAAGTCAACTGCTTGTGCCGCCAGCCCCCGCCCGCGATATTTTTTGACCAAGAACAGCTCCTGCACAGTATAATCCACTTCTTCCGACACATATGGAGGTGAGCACACCAGTACCAATCCAATAACCTTCTCTTCATACTGAATCAAAAACGGATGTAATTCATCGCGTTCCAGATATAAATAGGTGTTCGTTGGATCATATTTCCCCTCTTCTAGTAGATCTTCGCCAGAATATTCTGACAGATCATATAAGTACAAGTTGAACAGGTTGAGAAACAATTCCTTTTGTTCTGCCAAAATACGCGTAATTTGCACATTCATCTTCATTCCACATCTCCCTTAGTTAATCAGTTGGTTCGTGACCCATACAGGACACTTTCCCGATATCCACAAAGAGCTTGCTGCGTCCTGTTCTCAATATATCGTTTCAACCCTAGCAGATATAGGCAAAGTTTGGTTTAAACCATAGAGTAACCATACATTCACGGTCGACATGCACATATGTAAAAAAAAGACTCCCTACAGAGTCCCATTATCAATCTTATCTTTATTTTCCACCAATTATCCTCTGGCATGTAGCCAACCCTTAATGGATTAGATAATCAACCACAGGATATGAGATCACATTGCGGTCCCTGTACGTTGAGATCACCGCTTCGTGATGTGTGCTTAGAATTCCATTTTGCAACATCACCGGCCGGAAACCTCGCTCCATCGCTCCGTTATAGGTGAATAGAACACATTCCTCTGCGGCAAAGCCGGCGATGATCACTAGTTCAATGCCATGACTCTTCAACACCTGCTCCAGATCAGTCTGCCAGAAGGCATTGGATGCTTCCTTCGTAATCGTGATATCCTTCTCATTCACATCCACCTCGGGAATAATGCGATACTCATCTGGCGCTGCCTCTTCCATCCCTTCCACATCCTGTACGTGAATGACCACATGATTATTCGTGCGCAGCACACCTGCAACATGATTAATGTACTCGCATGCATGGTCTATCGAAGTCTGGTCCATCTTTTTCCGCACAATACTCTCTTGCATATCAATAATCAGCAAACCTACTTTCATCTAATCTCTCCTCAACAATAAATTTAATGTCGCATGATTCAATATCTTCCCTTGTTTACACGGATAACTTAACTTAATCCTTGAATAGTTCATTCAGCATCCGGTCGCGGTTCTCCAGGAAACTGCGGGTAATCTGATAGTGGTCGGTATCCTCATAGGCTACCTCTTGAATATGGCTATCGTCAAAGCTTAAAATCTCTGCCCCCGGATACCCCAGCAAAATGGGTGAGTGCGTCGCAATAATGAATTGCGAAGTGCCTGACAGATCATGAAGGATACGCAATAAAGAGAGCTGCCTAGCAGGAGATAAAGCGGCTTCGGGCTCATCAAGCAGATAGATGCCTTTGGAACTGAAGCGATTGACGAACAGACTGAGAAAAGACTCCCCGTGCGATTGTTCATGCAATGAACGCCCGCCATAATATTGAAGCGATGCCGGCATCTCATCGACATGTGATGCGAATTGATAGAACGATTCAGAGCGCATGAAGAAACCATTCGTTATTTTGGGCAACCATGCCAGCCTGAGATAATTCCCGAGCGAGGATTCCGAAGCATGTGTCTCATAGGTATTATTCCTGCCGCCCCCTGCGGTATTGAATCCACATTGATGAGCGATGCCCTCTAGCAGCGTAGATTTCCCTGAACCATTTTCACCTACAAAAAAAGTAATGTTATTCGTGAGCTCCAAACGTTCCAACGAACGTATCGCGGGGATGTCAAAAGGATATTGGTTCCGATTCTCAATCTTGGCCGACATGAGTTCTACACTTCGAAGATACATAATTGTCCTCCCCTCTGTGTTCTATTTCAATCTAACACTCAGATTCATTCCCTTTCCATCGTACCCTATAACGGGGTGCATATGAAACCGTATCAACCAAAAAAAGAGCAAGCCTTAGGCATACTCTTTCTTCAGGGTTAATTCAGTGTTAATAGACAAATCTGCGCTGTGCCCAATAGCTGAATACAAAGATGGACACCTCAGTTAACAGCTTGGCTGCGAGCAGCGGAATAATCAGCTTTTCATTATAAAAATACAGTAAACCGTAGTTTAATAACAGCACCAGTAGGACAAGTGAGAAGTATTTGGGCAAAGACTGCCGAACCTTCGAGGTTCGTCCAGCTGAAAATACGTACTTCCGATTCATCGTGTAGTTGAAGAGTGAGCTGCATAGTCTCGCTGCAACAACCGACAGAAACAGATTATGCGTGAAATACTGAATAACGAATAGTAATGCAAAATCAATTAGAGCAGACAGCAACGAAGATGTGCTGAACATCAGGATGGGCCTATAGATTCGGAACGAATCGACCAGCGGGCGGAAATGAGAGGATTCATTGTGATCCAGATACACCGTATCAATAAACTCCTCCGTAATCTCGTACCCTTCCTTGTGTGCACTTAACAGCATGTTCATCTCGTATTCAAACCGTTCCCCGGGGATCTGGTTCAGCCAGTCCAGCATGGCGTAGGGAAAACCGCGCAGACCCGTCTGTGTGTCATATACTTTGGTACCTGTCGTGAGGGAAAAGACCGCTCGTGTAACGGTGTTGCCAAAACGGCTCCGTGCTGGAATCTTACCACTGAAGCGACGGCTGCCGAGTACAATTCCGGGTGTCGTTTGTGCCAGCAGCACTTCGAAGATACGCTTAATATCATGTGGCAGATGCTGTCCGTCACTGTCCGCGCACACTACACCACCCTGAGGCCCATACTCCTTAATATACTGAAAGCCTGTCTTCAACGCCCTACCCTTCCCCAGATTGACGGGATGTGTCAGGATCGTACAGCCATAGGCTTCTGCCGTCTCGAAAATCCCACGGTAACCCGGGCCACTGCCATCATCCACAATCACAATAGGTCCAAGCTTAAATGTCTGTAACTGCAGAACGAGATTCAGCAAACGCACATCGGGTTCATAGGATGGAATTAATATCGTCATGATCCTTGTCCCTCCGTCAGATATAGAATGTCACTTACGCCACGTTCCTGGTTGCGCCCCAGTGGATTATTGACGACTCTGCCCATAAAATACATCGTGGATGAACCGCCGCCGTCCAGATTGTAGGCTTCGGTTGCTCCAAGGCCTTTCATGACATCGGCCAGTTCTGCCAAGGTCATGCCACGACTGTCGTCCTGCCGCCCGTCCACCACTACGAAGACGTAATGATTCGGAGCAATCATGCCGATTGCTGTTCTTGGATTCGCATCCTGGATGGAGCGGTTGCCGAAGTTGTTGTCAATTTTTACACTGCTAAAATCACTGACAATCTCGCCATCCTGAATCAGAATGGGTCCAAAGGATAATGTATTGGTGGCACCTTCGCTCAGCAGTTCCGAGGAAGAAATCTCGTTCTCGTTATATGTTTTCATCGTTCCGTCGTTGAACAGGGCCAGTGCATCCCGTGTTGGGCTGTCCCGGTACAATGTTCCATTTCGAATAATGACACCATCATCACGGAATCCATAATAATCACCATTAATGGCAAAGATCGCATTGTTGGCTGCGGCAATCTCTGACGTATTCTCGGTAATGTTCGTTCCAAAACTGTTATCCGCCAGTGCTGTTCTCAGGCTGCTTGCATCCGTTAGCTGAACATCAGCGACATAATACGTAATTTGATCCGAGCCAGATCCTGACTGTACCTTATCAATATGGACCTCCATATCATCGCTCGAATAATTCCAATCATCTGACGTTGCATTCACTTTAGTTGCGGTGGTCGGAGTACTGGTGGAATCATTCGTGTTGCCCGTTGCTGCCGTTGCTGTGTTCTCATCCGCTACAACCACCTGCACATGCCGGATCAGGTAACGGTCAGCCAAGCTGTACAGGATTCCACCTACTGCGAGCACAAGGACAAGTGTGATGATGAGCCATCTTCGCTTTCTAGGGGAGATCGGTCTTTTATGGGGGTCTTTCCGGGTTGGTTTCTGATAGATCTTCATCATGTCAAGCTCACCTCTTCATCTAAGTTCTTAAGGCCATATTAGGCCGGGGAGCTTAAATGAATCTGAAACTAAATAACTTGAACTAAAGAATATTCACACTGACACTACGATGACAGAGCAACCATCCAATCGCTGTTATTGTGTAAATGAATAGTTCAATAAAATAAGGTGATCCGTTTTCCCAATGAGGAAAGCAGATCACCTTGATTTTTAATCTATATAACCTTAAATGTCGCTGTTATTGTATAGATGTTTCGTTCAGCTTACAGATCAAAACATCTTCGTCAGAGCTTCCTGTTATACGTATGGAAATAGAGCATCATATGCGGGACAAGGCCGCTTTTTCAGGAATTCCGTTAACGCTGGTGGCTGCTGGGCATAGATATCCTTCAACGACGTTCCTTTATAGATGTTGCCAATGACGACAGGATGACATAACTCACAGATGAGAATATCTCCGTTGCCGTGCAAGTGAAGTTGTTTCGTGCCATCCACGCAATTAGAGAAATACACGCCCGGTTGCTCCCGCAAATTCAACTGTTCCGCAAACCGGTCCATACAGGTGAAATAGAGCGTTGTATCTGGCTTTTTATGCTCAATCAGCTCCGTTACAGATCGAACAAGAGACTCTCTGGATACAATCTGACTCCAGTCGGTATGTGGCATCTTAATGCTGTTCTGGATCTCATGGATGCGCACACCCAGATCATATACCTTATCGCTAATGGCCTGCATGTTCGCTTGATTACCTTCAAACAGTAATGTTTCCAGTACCGTCTCCAGACCGGCTTCCGTGCACAAACGGATATTCTGCTCCAGTCTCTCATACATGCGAGGATGCACACTGTAGTACGCAGCATAGGCCTCTGCATCCGTATAATTGAACGAGATATGGATATTGGTTAAGCCTGCATCACGCAATGCAAGAATCCGTTCTTCTGTCAGCAGACTGGCATTACTGTTCAATTGTGTATCGATGCCATGTGCCGCACAGTACGTCACAATCTCCAGGCAATCATGGTATTTCAAAGTAACTTCTCCCCCGGACAATCGCACGCGCTTGAGACGAGGAAGCTCACTAATAATACGGATAACTTCCTGACTACCGATGCACGCTCCATCATCCCGATTGTAGGCGCAGCAGTAGTCGCATTTATAATTGCAGTTCGATGTCACTCCCACCTCAAGCCCTTCCAGCTCATACACTCCGGGGGTCTGCAGTTCGAGTGATTTATATCTGTTTTTGACTGTCAATTCGTTGTACCTCCTGGTTCCTTCATTCAATCCACATTTGGATAACTTGAAGAGTATAGCGGATGGCATCAGGTTCACGATATGACATTATGTACGTTGGTTGTTAAAAAAATAAAAACCCATTTCCTTAACGATCAGGAACGGGCCAACACTTGTCATATGATTATTGAATTAAACAATATAGCATCTTTATTATATGTCAATATTTAGTATAGAAATCTTCTTTTACAATGGCATACATCTTCAGATCCTGAAGTTCATTTTTTACCTTCATGTATTTCCTCAGCACACCTTCAAATTGCATGCCTGCCTTCTCCATGACTTTCGCGGAGCCCGTGTTTTTCACTAAACATTGAGCCTGGATTCGTTCCAATCCCACTTCGTCAAATCCAAATTGGATGATTCGTTTCACTACTTCGGTCATGTAGCCTTGATTCCAATATTGATCAGATAACACATATCCCAACTCGACTCTCCTGTTATCGCTATCACACCCTAGATAGTTACAACTCCCAATCAGTTTCTTGGTTTGTTTATCTTCAATGCCCCATGGGCCTATTAAATTCACATCATACCGGCTCATGACAAAATCCAAAAAAGCTCTGGTATCTTCTTTGCTCTGATGCGCGTCCCAAGTGGTGAACTCCGAGACAGCGGGTACAACACAATAACTATACATATCATCCAAATCATCATAGGTAAGCCGCCGGAGTATCGTCCTTTCGGTCTCCAACACCGGAAATGGTTCGAAGAAACTTTCAATCGTTTTCATAGATTCGCCTCCCTGAGATTGTTAAGAAAAGAAATCCATAACCGTTCGATCCGCGCTGCCTACTCATCTGTTATACAATCAGGGCCACAATCTGCGTGTCTTCCACTGCCCATCTTGCATCACATATTGGACTCGCACATGCTTGCGCTCTGAATCTCCCTGCCAGAACTCCACCTCTTGTGCATTCACAGCATATAGACGCCAATGAGATGTAACGACATCGGGGTCACGTTGGATACGTTCTTTCTGAGCTTCAATGGCATTATCCAGCACTTTCTCACTATTCAAAACCTCACTCTGATGCCCTGTCATTGCAACTGCTCGCGCTCCAGCTGAACGCTTGCGGAAATCATCAGCGCCCGCTTGATCTCCTTGATCCTCAGCAATTCCCTTTATCCGAATCTGTCTTCCCAGGGAAGGCCAGTAGAAGGTGAGAGCCACATGAGGGTTCTCCTTCAACTGCTGCCCTTTTCGGCTCTCCGAACTGGAGGCAAAATAGAACGTTTCGTCGATTACGTTTTTCAAAATTAACACCCGCGCATCAGGATAACCATCGTGATCCACGGTGGAGATCGTCATGGCATGAGGTTCTTTCACTTCGTTCTCAACCGCCAATCTCAACCACTCCAAAAATAGCTTCCCTGGCCGCTCCGGTAACTGCCCCATATCCCACGTTGGAAATGGTCCAGATAAAGACTTCAAATGTTGTAGCAGTTCAATGGGTTGATTACTCATGTCATCGCCTCCGTTTGCTATTTTATACCATTGTAATACATTGGGACCTATGAGTCTGTACATCCTGATTATGTCGACTGATCAGCTCTGGATCTAATAAACAACTACTCTAGATGACTTAATGCATTTGCACTACTAAGTTTCCAACCATGCCTTCCCTTTTCAACGGTATGTACACTGGTGTTACCCATGGGATAAAAGCTGGACTGATTGCTCCATTCCCGATTCTCAAGCAGATAATACAGGATGTTAATCGCTCCGCCGTGAGTAATTAACAGAACATTGGACTTGAGTGTATTCTCCTCTAAATCTCTGAAAAGATTCTCGAAAGCGGTGCTTATCCGGCTATAAAAGTCTCTTGGACTTTCTCCTCCCGGAAAAGGGGAATGCATCTCAAGGGTGTTGAAATACACTCCTGGATAATGCACTTCCGCATCTTTATGAAGCATACCTGCCAACTCTCCGTTATTCATCTCCCGCCAATCTTTCATGAAGATCGCCTGCATGTTTAATCTCTTCTCAATTTCTCGTGTAGTCTGTACTGCACGAGGCAGATCACTGCTCATGATGGTATGTATGTTGTACTCCTCAGCATGATGATGCAAATGCTCTCCCAATTTCCTGGATTGATTGATCCCCTGTTCCGTGAGTCCACGCTCACTCCATCCGCCTCGATAGCCTTCCTCATCCATCCCATGTCTTACCAGATAAATTTTCAAGCTCTCTCCTCCTTTTCAGATTCCACTGCACAGATTCCTTAACATACATACCTACTTTACGTTTATAGGTGCTTTCAATAGAATCAAATAAACCCGACCTCAGATAGCTTCTATCCAAGATCGGGCATTTCCTGCAACCCATTTATCTTACAAATGTATTATGAACTCGCTCTGATTTGATAAAGTAAGGAATCCAGATCGCACAAGTAAGTACCGACTTGCCAATATCTCTTAACGAGTTTCCATCCTCAAGTTCTCTCGCCATCGGAATCTGAAGCAACAATAAATAATCAATGACACTAACGGCTAGACTGACACTATAAAACATGATCATAAGACGAGGAAAGATCGATTTTTTACTATACAAAGCAATGATGGTATATATGCTAAACACTAAAAACAGTGCGTTATATACCGTTTCAAAAATAACGACCGGTCCCCATAGCGGGTGATAATATTCAGATTGCTCCGAAGTTAGCAACTCCCAAGTCTCTGTTGTAAGCATGGGCAAACAATACAGAACCAATTGGAGCGCCAGGAAAATCAACGTAAGAAATAATCCGATCTGGACGAGAATCAGCCAACCACCTAAACCCGATACGCCTAGTGGACGGTAGTCTGTCTTTTGCTCTTGAATATGTGGTTGCACTTCGTAACACTTCCTTATACATTTTAGTTTTTTAGTTTTTCAGAGATGAGTCTTCCACGTAATCGTACTCATACAAATCAAATCTACGGGTACTTCTTTCCCCTTACTACACGTGCGTTGTATGTATTCTCACACTCTTCTTATAGCTACCTCTCCATTCCTCCTCTTATATAGAATTTTACACAACTTCCTTATTGTACTACGTGTGTCAAGAAAGCCAAAGAAGACCTTCGCTATACTTCCGCCATGTTCAGTTTAGTACGTGTACGTCATAATCCTCTTATACAGATGCAGATGGTGACTCTGCATTTGACTACAAAGGAGGATATGGATATGTCCAATCCCAAAGTAAACCTTTTGCCTTTTGCCGATATTTCAAATTATGTCGAGGGCTTCGATATCGTTTCCACCCAGTGGGGCGGGGATGGCCTTGTCTATGTACTGTTGATGAATCAGATCCCCGAAAGAAAACAAGGTATGTTCGTCCAAAGTAAATTGGATCAAAGCTATACGTACAAAGTGCTTATTGTGACTGATCAAACTATTGAGGAAGTTGTCATCTGGGGACAGACGTTCAATTATCATTACGTACAACCATTACATGATCATCTGCTGCTCGTCGGAGCACGGTGTGCGAATTATGGGAATGAACAGGTTGATCTGAACGCCAAAGTGTGTGATTTAGACGGAAATACCATTCGCGAGTTTTTGTTGGGAGACGGGATCCAAAGTGTGCAGGTCACAGAAAAGGGAACGATCTGGACCAGTTACTTTGATGAAGGGGTATTTGGTAACTACGGTTGGAGCGATCCGATTGGATCATATGGTCTGCTGGCCTGGGATGAGCACGGGAATAAACGATATGAAAATCGTGAAGCTGACATTGCGGATTGTTACGCACTCAATGTGGTGAATGAGAAGCAGGTCTGGTTCTACTTCTATACCGATTTTGAACTCGGTTGTATCTCAGGGGGCACCTGTGAACCCAACGTTACATTCACGAATCCAAACATCTCCGGTTCCTCCGGCTTCAGTACGGATGGTTATCATTTCTTGTTCGATGCCGGGTACGGTAAACATGGGACGTTTGTGCTTAAGAAGATGGAGAAGCCCGGAAGATTCAGCAAGGGGCAGAAGATTGATTTATTAAATGAAAATGGTCGGCCCTTCAAGCAGGCAAGGCAGGATTTTCGCCAACATCGTCTGCTACTCAGTGAAGGTAACTTGTTGTATCGGGTAACGATGGAGGAGATTCTTTCAGCAGCTCCTGGTTTGGATTAGTGGAACAGCGTAAAGAGGGTTATTTCTTAAAAGACATTCCCTCTTCTTCCAAAGCGCTTCGCAGTTTAGGTATGGCAGATAGCCCGATTCCGTGCAGCTTCAGGATTTCTTTCTCCGTGTACTCCGCAACTTGCTGTAGTGTTGTAATCCCTTCATTCTCCAAGGCTCGTCTGGCGGGAGCAGACATCAAGGCTAGAAATCCATTTTTCGGTTTACGTTCAGCTTCGCACGTTGGACAGGTTGGGCAATCACTTTTTTTATAATACGAATGTCCTTGTTCGCATGTTCTGAGTGTTCCTTTATCGTTTGCCATATGGGCATCCCCTCCTGGATTAAGTATTCAACCAGTTCTTCATATCTGAAATCATGTTTTCGTATTGTTTCAAAGCCTCTAAAGTGTAAATGACTTGTGATGTTCCCACTAACTGTTCCTCTATGTCCGTACATTCAATCCACAGTGACCGTTTAAGACTATATTCGAGCCAGTCCAACTTTCCAGCAAAACCATTATCCAGAACCACTTCCCAATTGGCTGTTAGACTCCCCACTCGCTTCTCATAACCAGCTATAAAAGCCAAGAACTTTTCCTTGTTTATACTTCCAGTGCTACCTACTGACCAATACACAGCGGTCTCGACCAGATCATGCATGGGATTAATATAACCTGCCGATTCCCAATCGATAATAATAGGTATGCCTTGTTTCCACATCACATTCTTCGGCTCCAGATCTCTGTGACTAATTACCTTATCGGATGCTAGCATTGAAGATGACTTCTTAGCCTTTGTGCTCCACTCATACAGCTTATTGATATTGGAATCCAAAATATCAATCCATTCTATATTCTCTTTCTTTCCTTTGTTCAGATAAAACATCCAATCTATTGTTTTAGGATTAGTTACCTGTGAACTATCCAATTCTAGTTGTCTAAAATCCGTTTTGTGGATATCTGCAAGGATCGTACCCATCAGAGAACTGTTATTGATCGTGACTTCATCTTGTTCCAAACATTGACCCTCAATCCAATCAAATATTAGATAGAATTGATTATCAATGTTATGCATAGAAGCGCCCTTTAACATTTTTGCAGGTTGAGCATGGATATGTTCAGCTGCCACGTTTGCTATTTTTTCTGAATCCATATAATTTTGCACAGCAGAAGGTCTTATCATGATCTGTGGATTCAATGCCTTAACTGCATAATTAGCTTGCGTCGTTTCAATGCTGTACATTCGATGAAGAAGTCCACCTGAGATTGGTTTGGGCGAACTGATCAATTCACCAAGCTGTAATTCGCTACACAGTTTATTGAAATTCAAATTATATTGAGTATCATTCATATGTCATCCCCTCATTTTGGCTATTTGTCTGGAGCAAAGCTTACAAACCGTACTCAGCAAAAATGGCTGCATATTTCTTTTCAAATATCGTCCAACGCTTTTCGGCTCCGTATTTGGCATGTAGTTGCTGTAAATAATACTTGGCTTCTTCCGTATCGCCGGCTTGTAGCAGGAAGCGGAAAGTTTCTTCACTTAAATGTAGCGCTGTCTTCGCCATATAATAATGGACTATATCTCTGGCCCCTGTTAGCGAGTGTAGGAATGAAATACCCTCTTCCAAATGTGAAACCAGTTCTTTCGATAAAGCGTCCTGATCAACATCAGGCGTTAGGGAATAGTGGTCTGGGGCGGATGGGACTATTTCCTCGATCCGGCAAGTAAAATGCGATTTGTTCTCCAATATGGCCCCACTCAAAGCAACGGACTGCAACTCCGCAAGCTCGGTGGAATGGACACTACAGTTAATATAAAACTGCACATGCCTACTGCTGTTATACTTTGATTTCTGGACGTTGAACTTGTATACGAGGTTTCTAACCGTTTTGTAGAAATTCAGATCTTTCTTGGAATAGCCGTGACTGGCCAATAAGGGTTTGACGTCTGTGTTGATGATCTTCTTAAACAGTTCCTGCATAAGATATCACTCCCATTTTGTTCAAAATCATGCTTGTTCTATTTTATAAAAATAAGGGCCACACATGGATTCATGCGTATACACGTACGTCCATGTAAACGCCCTGTCGAAGATATAGATATCTTGCTCCGAATCAAAATCCGCTGCAATGATCCGATTCGCATTTTCGTATAAAAGTACCCAACCGCCACTTTCATACATCACATATACTTCATCTTTCGGCTCGGCATTAAAAGCATCTCGTGCTTCATCATGTGTCAGACATTTCTGTTGTTCATAACTGAACATATGCCACTTGTACTGGCTATAATGGATAGACTCTTTGACCACATCATCGATATTATGGGCAAACACGCTATCCCATTGCTTTACAATCTCTTCGGATTCCTCGTACAGTTCGGAGACAACAACCCCTTTATCCTGCAAATTCTTCTTAAACCTATATTCCTGATGGATACGCTCAATTCCCCAATATGCTCGGTTCAGTTCCAATTCGGGTAAAGTATCCAGCAGCTCGTTAATTTTATCTCGAATCATCGTTACCTCCGTAGGATATCGGATTTAAAATACCTGGTCTTCGCCTGACTGTTTAGCTTCTTCTCGCAGCATATGAGCCAGTTGGTACATCTCAGCAATGTCATATCTGTTCTGCTTCTGGAATCTCCTAATCGCTTCGTCGATCTCAACAACCTCCACCGCAACTACCTGCTCGCCATCCTCTGGATTCAGCGGATCAGCTACAAGTTCAACGTCTCCATAACCGATGATTCTTACAAAATGGGGGTGCGGGATATGCGGTCGATATGGCTCCAACGCACTGGATGTGCAATAGAATTGACCAAAAATCTGATAGGATCGCATTTCTGCCCCAAGTTCCTCCATCAGTTCGCGCTTCAGTCCGTCCATATACGGCTCACCTGCTTCAAGCGTCCCCCCAGGCAGCTCCCAGTCTCCATTATCCAGTTGAAAAACAACACATTGATCCCCGACAAATGGAATGATACTAATATTGCTCACCTGCTTTTCATCCACGATGGCATTTAATCTGAACTCTGCCTCAATAAGGCCCCAATGAATCGACGTCGTCAGTGCCGGGAATTGTTCTGCATTCAAGCTGCTCAACCGCATCCGTTCCTCTCTATCTAAAATAAAATCTCTCATTTATATACTTCTCCCAATTATAGATGAAAATGAAGAAAGAAGGCCACCTTCCCCTTGAGGGAATACATGACCTTCTCGTCCTTAACCACATCAGATCGTTCTTGACAACTTACCTAATGTCTAATGATGAACCAGCTTTCCCTTTTCCAAAAAAAGAACCCGGCTACAGAGCGGCAAAATCCGCTCATCATGCGTAACCATCACTGCACTCTTGCCCTGCTCTTTCACAAGCCGTGCAATCATGCCGACAATATCCAGTCCGCGCTCCGCATCCAAGCTAGCTGTCGGTTCATCCGCGAGCAGGACAGCCGGATCATTCATCAACGCCCGCGCAATAGCGACCCGCTGACGTTCCCCGCCAGACAACTTCTCCGCATACGCCTTCCGCCGATGAGTCAATCCTACCGTATCCAGCAGCTCATCCACTCGTTTCTCCGCCTTGTTTTTATCCGTTCCGGCGAGCTTCGCGACCACCATCAGTTGTTCTTCTACTTTCAGGTAAGGAATGAGGTTGGCACTTTGAAATATAAAACCAAGCTGCTGAAGCCGTACATCAGATATGTCTTGTTTACTTTTGCCCATAATAGAAGCCCCGTCCAGCAGAACCTGTCCTTCCGTTGGTTCAAGAAGTGCGCCAGCAATAGACAGGAATGTACTTTTGCCAGAGCCGGAAGGCCCCATCACAGCCACTAGTTCCCCTTCGGCCACCTCAAGGTCGAGCTTATCCAGAATCGTGCGTTTGCTGCCACCATCTTCAAAGGTCTGAGTAATTTCCTGTAATACCAATCGGTTTCTCATGCTGCTGTCCTCCCAATCGCATCAAGCGCATCAATTTTGGTAACCTTCCACACTGAAAATAATGAACCCGCCATAGACATTAAAATGAACAATACACAGGTCAGTGCGAGGGTGGATAAACCTAATTGAAACGGCATTGATGCCGGCAGAATGGACTCAAACAGTCGAACCAACAGTACGCTAATGACCAGACTACCAACCGATAGAATGAATACTTGTAAAGAAACACTACCCGCCAGATATCCATTCCGCGTTCCGATTGCTTTCAATATGCCGAACTGACTTGTTTTCTGAATCGTGATGACATAGAAGAATACCGCAAGTACAAACGCTGAGATGACATATAGAAAAGCGATCATCATAAGCAACGATCCCTGCTCTTCCTTATATCCAGGAATAGCCGAAACGGCATCCGATTTCGTGATGACTTCCGTATTAGGCATTGCAGCACTTAGTCCGTCTACCTGCTCACTCGCGTCCTTTACCGCAATGGCATTGTATATCGGAGCATTGGCATTGGTGTCGGCCGAACCTTGTGTAGTCCGTGTCCCTCCTTGAAGCGTAAGCCATTCTTCTTCATTCAAGAACACGACCGGAGAGTGACTGAAAGACTCATTTTGTACAAATCCGCCAACGGTCCACTTCATCCCCGAAGCTTGATCGACCAGAACGGTGCCAATCGTCACACCAGATTCAGCTAACTTATGATCCACCACCACCTGCCCGTTGGTCTGATCCGTAATCGGAGTTCCTTCGATAACCGCTGCAGCAAGCCAGCCTTCCGGATTCACCATGAACAACGTGACATCGATCTTTTTCGTGTCGCCCATTGGACTGACGGTTGTCATTTTCACACCGAGCGGCTCAGCGTTCTCTTGCCCCACCACGGAGCGAGCTTGATCAAGCTGATCCTGATCCACTTGTGACCGGGTAAACCGATGATTCGAATCCTGTTCCAGCACAAAGTGGGTTGCTGCCATATTTTTGACCGAAGCTGCGTTATCATACGCCAGCCCCTGTGCAAGACCTGTAACAAACAGTACCAGAAATGAAACCAGCACCATGATTGTAGCAATTAAGGCATACCGCCCTTTGGCATACCTCATTTCCCGAATAGCCAAGTACATGTTGTGTGACCTCCCTCTTGATAACCCAAGTATAGGAGGCGAAAATGAACGGAAAATGAATAACAGATTACATCTGCGGAAGGGTCACGGTAAAGACCGTACCCGCTGGCGAACTGGCAACCTCAATTGTACCGTCATGGATTCGGATAATTTTCTGCACAATGGCAAGTCCAAGCCCGGTTCGTCCGGAAGAACGTTCCCGCGCACGGTCCACCCGATAGAATCGATCGAACAGGAAAGGCAGATGCTCCGCAGCAATGCCGTCCCCTGTATCCCGAATCTGAATCACACACTGGTTATCCATCTGTTCGGCATGAATCTCGATGCTTCTTCCTTGTGGAAGATGATTCACCGCATTACCGAGAAGATTCATCCAGACTTGCATGAGCAGCACTTCATTGCCAATCAGCTGGATGGATTCGGGCACCGAAATCCGAAGCAGCAGTTCTTTTTCTTCCAGTTGCCATTGCAGCACCTGAACCGCTTGCCGGAATTGATCCCGCAGAGAGAACTCCACTTTGGTCAGATCTTCGTTGCCTTGTTCCAGAGAGGACAGGAGAAGCAGCTGCTTGCTCAACAAGGAGAGATGACGGCTCTCCTCCTCAATGATCGACGCATAGTGCTCCCGTTCCTGTTCAGGCAGATCCCGATCTGCCACCAACTGGGCAAACCCCTGAATGGAGGTCAGCGGGGATTGAATCTCATGAGATACGTTGGATACAAACTGCTGCCGCGCCTGATCCACTCTCTCCAATTCACGACTCATGGTCATGAAATGCTGAGCCAGTTGACCAATCTCATCACGCCGTGCAGTAGGCAATTTCAGATTATACTTTCCTTGTGCAATCCGCTTGGTCGCCTCGGACAGACGTTCAATCGGATTGACCAGATAACGGGTACTGATCAGAAAGATCAAGATACTAATGCCTATGGTAAATGCGCCAATCAGTGCAAAAAAGATTCGCAGCTCACCGAACTGCAGAATTACATCCGGACGCATAAAGAGAGCGTAATTCGCATTGCCTAGCTGTAGATGAACACCCACGGTGTTGCTTAATTGATTATCGAAGAAACCGGTAATGAACGGTTTGCTTGGAAACTGCGCGACGCCATGGTATACCTCTCCATTCAGCACCAGTTCCACAGCTTGCTTGTCCAGATCCTTTTCACGGAATTCTCGGCCGTAGAATTGGTCGTTTCCTTTTCCATCCGTTACATAGATTTCGTATCCAAGATCGGCGGCATTGTTCAAATACTGCTCTATGGTCCCGGGTTGCTGCTCCACAAATTGTTTCATCTGCGTTGCAATGCCCACCAGCTTCTCATCATTGAAGTCCTTGAGCTTCGCATGATAATAGATATTCGATAAAAGGAAACCTAGCATGCCGCTGACCACAATCACCGCCACCGTAATAAGGAATACCCGGACATACAAGGTCCTCACGGTGCTTTCACCTCCATTTTGTAACCAATGCCCCGCACCGTTTGGATCACGAAATCATCCGTATAATCGGCAAACCGATCACGGAGTCGCTTAATATGTACATCAACAGTACGGTCATCTCCTTCGTAATCTGCTCCCCAGACAAGTCGAATGAGTTCATCCCGAGAGAACAAACGCCCCGGGAACTGGGCAAGCTGTGAGAGTAATTCGAATTCCTTCATTGGTAAAAAGAGAATGGATTGCCCGTCCGTAACCTCCACATTGTTCCGGTCGATCACGATCCGGTTCATGCGGATGATATCGCTGGATGTGCGATGGTAGCGGCGAAATAATGCCTTTACCCGGTAAACCAGTTCTTCGGGTTCAAACGGCTTGGTCACATACTCATCTGTTCCTTTCAAATAACCTTCTCTCTTGTCAGATAGCTGATCTCGTGCCGTCAGCAACATAATCGGAATGTCGTAATGCTGCCGAATGTAATCACATAATTCCAGTCCGTCCATGCCAGGCATCATGACATCGAGGATCGCCAGATCGATCGGCGTTTCTTGCATCAGTTTGACCGCTTCCAGTCCATCCTGTGCTTCATGTACCCGATAGCCTTCCTTGGTCATGACATGCCGGAGGAGTGCTCGAATATTTGCATCATCGTCTGCCAGCAGCAGATGTTTCATATCGTTGTCCGCCCTTCTATGTAGCGAGAACATCTCACTATGATCCTGCACAGATGGTAGCACAAAAGCAATCTCATTCGCCAGCACGTGTATGGAGATACCTTGGTATGTTTACATTTCCTTAAATCTGGTTGACACTACTATGAGGCGCAACTATAATAAAACCATAACATATGAACAACCGCTCATATATTCATTTATAGGTGGTTAATCCTTGTTAAGGATCATTTATAGTCACACTAGAATTTATATTACATAACGGAGCCTCGCTCCTAAGGAGAGGATTTATATGTCTGGACATCAACACAGTCATAACCAGGGGCACGATCACGCTCACACCACCAATAACAAAAAAGTATTGTTGTTTTCCTTCATTATTATTACCGTCTATATGATCGTTGAAGCCTTTGGCGGATTCATTACCAACAGCCTTGCTCTAATCTCGGATGCAGGTCATATGTTGTCCGATTCCATTGCGCTCGGGATCGCTTTGCTGGCGTTTACGTTTGGTGAAAAAGCCGTGAACACCGGCAAAACGTACGGATACAGAAGATTTGAAATTCTGGCTGCCACGTTAAACGGAATCACGTTAATCGCCATTGCGCTCTACATTTTCTACGAAGCCATTGGTCGATTCATTAACCCGCCAGAAGTTGCAACCGTAGGCATGTTAATTATCAGCGTCATTGGATTGCTCGTTAATATTCTGGTGGCCTGGATCATGATGCGTGGTAGCGATACGGAGAATAACCTGAACATGCGCGGTGCTTATCTGCATGTCATCAGCGACATGCTGGGATCGGTTGGGGCCATTGCGGCGGCACTGCTGATGATGTTCTTTGGCTGGGGTTGGGCCGATCCACTGGCGAGTGTCATTGTCGCGGCACTGGTATTGCGTAGTGGGTTCTATGTCACCAAATCATCTCTGCATATCTTGATGGAAGGCACGCCGGCCAATGTAGATGTGAATGACCTGGTGCAGACCATTAAACAAGTGGATGGCGTCAAAGGCGTACACGATGTGCATGTCTGGTCCATTACCAGTAACCTGAACGCACTGACTGCTCATATCGTCGTAGATGGAACGATGGATGTCTATGCATCCGAGACCTTGGTTCAGAAGATTGAACATATGCTGGAGCATAAAGAGATCAAACATGTAACACTCCAAGTGGAGTCCGAGAAACATCTGCATGATACCTCGGTACTATGTACCGTCAAGGGCGACGCACCAGATGCTCACGCACATCATCACCATTGATATGAATAGCTGTAAATAAAAACAGGACTTATTCCCGGTAGTGGAATAGTCCTGTTTTCATTTTCCACGTAACTTTAATGCCTTTCAGGTGTTATGTAATACACATAGCATTATCGAATTAACCGGTTTTACACCGTCATTTTCTTAATATAACGAGGAGGTTATATCTACTCATGGGAAACTTCCGTAAGTTCATTTCAGTGATCCTTGTACTGGTAACGCTTCTTCTATTTCTTAACTACCAGGAGCTAAGAGAAAACAATAGACTACAAAACATCATCATCAATGGTATATATAATTGTCAAACCGACTGCGACAGCATTACTTTGAAGGAATAGAAAGGGGTAATAATCATGACAAATAGACCATTTTTCCCGTCTCTTCTGCTCTTCCTTCTTCTCACAGCCTGTGCTTCAGAAGCTCCTGCTGAAAATCATGATACTGAAGTTATCCTAACAAATGAAGCTTTGCCCATTATTACGAATGTTGAGACTAACTTTCCCGAAAAAGAAGGTTGGATTATACTTCCTACTGATAGCACAGAGATAAATATCACAGTAGAGGCGACCAACGCGGAAACACTTCTTTTCTGGGCCGTTCCAACAGGAACAGAGACTTGGGGAGAAAGAGAACTGATCGGATACGATACCAATGAGAACGCTGGTTGGAAAATAACTTGGAATATTGCGGGTAAGTCTGTGCATCACCACATGACTGTTCAAGCATTAGGGAGTGACGGTAAGACTATTACAGATAAGACAATAAATATTACGAACGAGTAAGATCGATTTAAATCATTTAATTAACGAAAATATTTTTTTGATAAAGGAACCGCCCTACCCCAATAACTATTATCTTAAGTGGGACTCCATTATTTTTGTATATAAGTTATCTCTGAAATAAATGAAGAACGATTGGAGATGAATACAAATAGAGACTTTCACTAAAGGAGAGTCTCTTTTGTATTCCATATTTGTATTTTACTGAGCAACTATTTCGCTGCGGATAACAAGTTACACCCACATGATTTACCCGTTAAGCTGTGTCATCATTTCTTTCATATAACGTGTTCCATGAACCTCATTTTGAGGACTTACCTTTTCAATGCGAGCTAAGTCATCGGGTGTCAGTTCAATTGTTACAGCGTTCGCATTTTCCTCCAAATAGTTGATTCGTTTTGTTCCCGGAATCGGCAGTGCGTTATTAGCTATTGTCCAGGCTAAAGCCAATTGTGCAGGAGTACACTCCTTCTCCATCGCGATCTCTTTGATTTTATCCACAACTTCTATATTTTTGGCAAAATTTTCTCCTTGGAACCTCGGCATATATCTGCGCAGATCATTAACATGCAAATCTTCGAATTTCCGTATCTCACCTGAGATAAATCCTCTGCTTAATGGACTGTATGCAAAATGTGTAATATTCAGTTCTCTCGCAGTAGGCAGAATCTCGTCCTCAATATCCCGGCTCCACAGGGAATATTCGCTCTGCAACGCAGAAATCGGATGAACGGCGTGTGCCCGGCGTAAAGTGGAAGCCGATGCTTCCGACAAGCCAAGGCAGCGGACTTTCCCCTCTTTAACCAAATCAGCCATTGCGCCGACAGTTTCCTCAATCGGAATCTGAGGATCTACCCTGTGTTGGTAGTACAGATCAATATAGTCGGTGTCCAGCCGGTGAAGACTTGCTTCTACAGCCTTTTTCACGTAATCTGGATGACCATTCAACGTCTCATAGTTCGGGGTGTACGCAAATTTGGTAGCAATAATTGCCTGATCGCGACGACCCTTCAGCGCTTTCCCCAGTAGTTCTTCATTATGACCATTACCATACACGTCAGCTGTATCTAGCAGTGTAACGCCAATCTCTAGCGCGTGATGGATGGTCTTCATTGACTCCTCATCATTGGTTTCTCCGTACATCCCTGGAGACATGCCCATTATTCCCAATCCAATCGAAGATACAACAATATCGCTATTTCCCAGCACTCTTTGCTTCATTTCTCCATCTCTCCGTCCGTTAGTATTAGTCTAGTCTTTGCCGATGCTTTCCATTTGGTCTAGCAACTTGCTTTCTGAAGGAAGCTTTCCTGTCTCTATGTCTTCATAGATCGTCAATTTGTTATCCACCGCTGCAAGTGCCTCGGCAATTTCACTTTGGCGGTGATGTAATTCCTCTTTATATTCGTGAAGTATCGCTTTCCGTTGTGGAATTGTTGAATCACCATCCAGCGCCAGACTAACCATATGTTTCAATGTAGATACCTTCATACCCGTTGCCCGGAAACAAGACATCAATCTCATCCAATCCAAATGTTCTTCCTCGAACATCCGATTTCCATGTTGATCCCGCCTAATGAAAGGGAGCAGTCCCTCCTTCTCGTAATAACGAATTTTATGTGCAGGACAACCCAGCCGCTCGGAAGCTTCTTTTATCGAAAAAGCCATAATGCTGACTCCTCCTTTATGTTCATTTTGGGATGCATTTGGCCGGTTCTTTTACATCCTAAGGCTTCATGTTCACATTAAGGCAAGCACTAATTTCAAAAAAATAATTTAGCTGATCACTTTTTTTAACAAATGGAGGACATAACACACGCTTCAGTACTGGGAAGTAACGATTAGAGGAGATTTGCCGAGAAGATCGGTGAAAGCAGAAATACGGAGAAAAAGAACCTGGAGATGCTGGGGTTGTTTCACTTACTTCAAGCGTTGGGTGCCATAGAGTGCCCGAGCTTGATCTTAATTCAATTGTTCCTTGTAGGCGGATATACACGTATGGCGCTTGCCACCTTTGCCTTAATCCGATACGATATCGTTTAGTCTGAACTAAGGCATTCCGTGATAGCTGTAGAAACTTTTGCTAGATCAAAGTTCCTCACATAATCGCTTCCATTTATCCCATGCCTTCAAGTATTCAGGCAGATCATCCGGATGATGCTTGTTACTCAGCCCAATTCGGCAATAGAGATGGACCAGAGCTTCCTCGATCAATCTGGATTTGTCCATTTCCACCTGCTCTAACAGATCGAACGCAGTAAATAAGGTATCGGTGTTGATATCATCTGGCGAAGAGCTAAACGCATACAAGAAATCATAGAGGATAGGCCCAACCATTGGAGAGGGATCAATAGCGCCGATGAGTTCATTTTGATCGTATACAAAATTATGAACTCCCGTATCGCCATGCAAAAGAAACTTCTCTTCTTCCTCAAGAAACAGACGATCCACTTTAGATTGAACCACATGATAATCATCTGTCGTTAACATACTTCCGATATTCATCTTCGCTTCATGAATGCTAATCTGATTGAATTCTTTCCATGTCCTCTGCGGGAACTCCATTCTGCCCCATGATTTCGTATCTGTAGAACGCACATATGAATTGAAGAGCTCTTTCACCAGACGAGTTAACCAGTCTCTCTTCTGTCCTCTGTTGAAATGAGTTGTGCCTTCGATATAGGAGTAAATCAGATAAGTGTTGTCCTGAGCAGTCAACAAAACTTCAGGCAATAACGAAGAACTCTTATACGTCTCCAAAAACTGCTGGGCAATATGTATCTGTTCAGGTTCATCCGATTTTAATATATAGTGCTTATTCAGACTTGTACTCAACCGATAAACACGTCCAGCGGTGGTACCTGACAAACGTTGAATTTCAGTGATCACTTCGTTGATATGATGTATCTTGAATAAGTTATTGATCTCATTTACCGTTGGATTGATTAACATATAGTTCTCCTCATACAACTAGGATCTTGATTCATTTGGTAAACATGCGGCGAGGTTAGCTTCGAATTGTACAGTGGGTTATCTTTCAAAATGGGCTCGTTCTTCTTGCTTGGAGCTAAAAATATAATCCGGATACTGGTTTGCCATGGGTGGAAGCTGATCCTCGGGGAAAAACTGCAACTCCTTCATCTCTTCATTATCGGGCATGAGTTGCCCAGATTGGATCCTGCATTCAAATACGATAGTCAAATATTCGACCTGATGACCGTTACTGTATATAAACCGTCTTGCTTCACCACCGTATACTCCGATAATCTTCTCGGGTTCAACGACCAGACCTGTCTCTTCCAGTGTCTCTCTCACCATCGCTTGCGCCGGTGTCTCACCAAGCTCAATGGCTCCGGCAATCAAGCCCCAGGTTGATTCGTTATGTTTACGACCGAACAGGATCTCCCCTTGTTCATTTCGAATAATCCCAGCGACACCTGGCATAAAAATAAGCTCGTTGCCGATCTTGTTCCTGAGGTTTTTGTAATAGTCTGACATGCCCATACACAGTTACCTCCTGTCTTTTATTTTCTAATCACCTTCCATGAATGATCCATTGTACGGCATCCCAAATATCTGCTGCGATATAATCAGGTTCAGTCTCTAACCATTTGTCTCTAAATTGGGTTAGTGAAGATTCCCCCCAACCTGTTCTCACCATGATCTTGGTCGCTCCTACAGCATGGGCAGCAAGCATGTCTGTATCTCCCACATCTCCAATAACGATGCATTTGGATAAATCCAGACCGTGTTCCTCGGAAGCTTGCAGTAACATTCCAGGTTTCGGCTTTCGGCAACTGCATTCTTGCTCATGCGGACATATATAGGAGTGATCGAATCCGTACTCGCGAAACTGCGCTTCAAAATCCTGAACACTTGCTTCTCCACGTGAGATTCGATATTGATTCGTAAACGCCAGTACCATAATTCCTTCTCGTTTCAAACACATAATGGCTTCTTGAGCATTGGGGTATAATCTGAAATCTCTCGGATGAATAAAATGCCCTGTACCACCGATGGTTCCATCTCTGTCTATGAAAACAGCTTGTACATTCCCATTTGCTTTCATCATGGTCTGTTCCTTTCTGAGAACATATTATTGTATCTCTCGCCTCTGATCTAAAATTATTTCCCTATACTTTTTCGTCAAAAATATGCTTGCTATTATCTTGCTGCTTATGGTGTTGCTGTTTTTTGATTTCAGTTTTAAGATAGTGTACTTCTTTAATTAATGCGTCCAACTTTTTCGATGTTTTGGATGAATCTACGGCATAACGTATGATTGCCGCAAAGATAAGAACTACAATAATACTTATAAGTGGTACGATTAAAGCCCAGAATAACTCCATATTGTTGCTCAACTCCTTGCTGTCAAAAAACTAAATTGTAAAACTCTTCTGAGAACCAAAACCATATCACCCCCAGGATCACCATGATGGTGCCTAGTACTTTTAATATAATTTCGATATGTTTGAGGATATCACTATTTTCCCTTACTGAATTCCCGCCGTACCAAACGTACTTTCGATGGCTTTTTTATAATTTTCCCAATCAAAAAAGAATGGGCCCACCTGCAGTTTCTTGTCATTCAATATGAAATCTCTCCAGATCACAACATCATCTTCCCTATCAATCTTTACAGAGATAAACCCACATTCTTCATCCCCACACCAGGGACATACTAAAATCGGATATCTATCATACAGGGATTCATGTGGCTTTTTAAGTAAAAAATAATCAATAAGAAGTCTTTGATATTCATTGCTTCCCCATCCCAGACAAGGGATCAGATCATGTTTTTTCAGCCTTTGATAGAGCGATGTGCCATCAATTATGATGTCAGCAAATCTCGTATTTTTATTCCCATCCTGTTCAGGATCGAACTCATCGTATCTAGAACCTAATTTGGTTTCTATGGTGCTAATTTTCACTATAATTCCTCCATATTCATCCTCAGTGACTCTCTCTCATTCTTCCTCTACCAGAATGTCAGCACAGCGAACAATTAGCTCAGGCATATTCTCTCCATCAAATAGAACATGAAGCTCATATCCGTTATCGATCCGATACAGCTCCTGATACAACCAGTAAGTGCCTATAATCCCACCGTCTTGCTTAAGGATTTCGGGTGCAACCAGCGTAAGTTTATTTATATTGGTGAAGCCCCCGCGGGTGTCAAAACGAATGAGCACTTCATCCCCTGTCAGTAGTTCCGTCACTGTACAATCATGAAATTGAACCCGGTTACGAATTTCATCCGGAATATCCTGTGCTATAATGACTTCCCGGTATTCATCCGATACACGCTCCATCTCTCTCCTATTTTCTGCGCTCTGTTTCTTTAGCTGTAGCATAACTTCTCTAGTACAGTAGCCCAACGTAAACACACGGATATCCGCAATTTGTTCAACGATTTTCTGTGGCAATTTCTCTGCCTTATATCGAAAATTCCATTCCATTGATTCTTTGTACTCTTCTTTGCATTTCTTCTCATCAAACGGAGGGCGTACATCATACTCTGCAATAAGTTTCTCGATATGCGCTCTTTGTTCCGGAGGCATGTGGTAAACGATCTGATCCTCTTCTTTCACTTCTTCCTCACCGAAAGCTTTGTCTACGCGAGTGAGCACCTGTCCATCATGCTCGAGCATGTAACGTGGGTCCAAATTATATAACTCTCGCTCCTGCTTTACATGCGCTTTTTCCTTTCTTTTATACAGCCTTGAAAATAGATTCTCATCGAACTCGTAAGCTCCGTTATGTACTCTTAATCCAAAATGAAGATGTGTCTGCTGACAAAGCTCATACCATTCTTTCGTTAGATATCTCATGGGCATCTCTCCTACTGATTTCTAGAATCTACTTTGCGATTGAAGCGTAAAGCTTTTTTATTTGTGACGAGAATTTAGCTGCACCTGGAATATGTGTGCGTTTAAAAAACGCTGTTAATTGTTTCGGATGGTTTTTGACCATATCATATTCAATGATGGTGTTAGCGATAACAGATCTCGTAAAACCTAATACCTCGACCACTTCAGATCGATCTCCTGCCTCAAGCTCCTCGCCTTCTGAAAATTCTCCATCTGGATCATCGTCTAATTGCTCACTGAATGTTAAGCGAGCCAGAACATAGGACATGATGTGGTCCTTATTTCCGTCCATCTGCTCCATAATCCACTGTATGCACTCTTCTTCGGTTGGAGCCGAGACGCCAAAACCCTCCAGCACATATTTCCGTTCATTAAATGAATCCATCAGCAAGGATGCTTCAAAACTGGCATGCTCGACAAATTGGACCTGAGGTTTAAGCTGAATGATTTCAGCTGTTACCTGTGTATACCAATCACTCGTTAGAAACTGCTCTATGGTTTGCATTGCTACGCCTCCCCTATCTTCAGCCTTAACCATTCCTTATACTCAACAGACGTACGGGTCTACGCCAAGGTTTGAAAAAATCTGTGCTTTATTTCTTTGTCGTTTCGCGCCGCCCATTCATGTACCGCTTCTACGCCTGTAGTCTCCTGACCTCGTTAAAATAAAAACATAGATCGATCGGCACTAACCGTTTACCATAGAGTTTGATGCCAATTCGTCTGTAATTCATATAAATACACTCAATCTGAGATGCATCATATCTCTGATGTTTCGTAGAAATCACATGATCGCTTTCCAGCGTAATACTGGGTTTAGTGAAAAATAAACGCCAGATCAGGAAAACGATATAAACCAGAATATAGGTCAATATAGCGATCAGGGAGTACTTCAGAAACCCATTTTTATCGTACATACCATCCCTCAAAAGTATGACTTCAATGACCAACATACATAGTAGGCTCAACCATGCTCTTGGATAAATCGTCTTGTATGTGATAAGTCTTACCTCCTAATCATTCTCCATGAATCCGAAGCCACTTGGAAGGGGCTTTTCTGGCAAAATGCTTTTCAACAAAATGCAAAATATCATTAATGCCGGGCAATGCCGCATTTTCCCTGGCTTCGTCAAACGTCATCCATTGGTACTCGGTATGTTCATGATTTAACCGGACAGGCTGGCCTTCATCCACATATCCTACGAATACGGGAGCGGTATAGATATAATCTTCCTTGGATGAATAATATTGTTCGAATTGATTGGCAGAATACAACCGTACTTCCGTAATGCCTGTTTCCTCGTGAACTTCTCTCAGTGCAGCTTCCCATGCCTTCTCGCCCTTCTCTATCCCGCCGCCAACATAACACCATTCATTATGCAACATCCGACCAGCCCGCTTTAACATCAGTACACGGTATTGATCGTGGCTCTTCTTCAACAGAACTACAGCCACGCCTTCACAACGAAAGGGCACTGCCTGTTTCGCGTGCTCCGCACCATTCATCTTCCCGCCCCCTTCTCTTCGGAATCAAAGTCTTCCAGAACCTTAAACTTATCCCCGTGGATTTTGTCCAGATGATCTTCTCCCCAATAACACAAATGGTCCAAGGCAGGCTTAAGTCCCCAGCCGTAATCCGTTAACTCATACTCCACTTTGGGAGGAACCTCCGAATATACCTTGCGCTGCACAATCTCGTCTTTTTCGAGACCTCTGAGCTGTGTTGTCAGCATCTTCTGCGTAATGTCGGGTATCAATCGTCGAAGCTCTGACGTGCGTTTCCGTCCAGTCATTAAGTGATAAATGATCAATGGCTTCCACTTCCCACCCATCACTTCCAAAGCCGCTTCCACGCCTACTCTATATTTCTTTGGAGCACTTGTTTCTCCATGTTCCGTCATTTTTGAACCCCTCCATATCCAGTTGTATCCCAGATGAAAATATAATCTTTTTGCTGTTCTTCTTTCTATTTTTAAGCTCATTTCGAGGCATGCATTTAGGGTACTTCAATGTTCCTATGGCACTTTATTCTTCTTATAGAACATCAAAGTGCGTACTTCCAGATGTTTTCATACCTGTTTATAATAGCATCAGCCATTGAATTATGGCTACAAGACCGCAATCCAGAAAGGTAGTGAAAGTTAAGATGAACGTACTCGTTGTCGTATCCCACCCGCGTAAAGATTCGTTGACCTTCCAGGTAGCTGAACGTTTTGCAAAAGGGCTTACCGAGGCTGGTCACGGTTATGAAATATTGGATTTGCATGGAATTGGATTCGACCCGATTCTTCGTGAAAAGGATGAACCCGACTATACCCAAGAGAATCAAGTGTTCTCACCTGAGGTTGTAACCGAGATGGAGCGTTTGAAGAAGCACGATGCTGTGGCTTTTGTGTTTCCCCTCTGGTGGTGGCATCTGCCAGCCATGTTGAAAGGTTATGTGGATCGTGTCATGAACAACGGGTTTGCATATGGAAAGAACAAACTTCCTCATCAGCAAATATTGTGGCTCTCTCTTTCAGGTGTGACGGAAGAACAGATGCACAAGCGCAACTATGGTGAATCAATTGCCAATCTGCTCAATGTGGGTATTGCCGATTACTGCGGCGTGTCCCGATCCAGGGTTGAGTTTCTATATGAAACGTTGGAATCCAAGCCTGAGCATTATGAGGCATTACTGAACCATGCACATAACCTGGGACTGAATTATGCCAACGATCCTTCGACGCTATAAAGATATTTTAGTGCTACATTAATATGAGGTCTGACGCTGCAACTCCGCTTGAACACGGCAAAAAGGTCGCTCCGAAGAGCGACCCTGTTTGTTTAAATGTAATTATTTTAGGGTCGAGAGAAGAAAATTCTCCAGCATAGTGGTATCGGTGATGCTATGGTTGCAAGCTGTGTTATCCATGCATACGTACTGGGCCACGGAAGAAATGTTGTCCGGCGTATAACTCTTGGTCTTCACGTTGAAGAATCCGAGCTCCTGATGGCGATGACAGAACATGCAGTACCCTTTCTTGTTCGTGGCTGTAAGCCGTCCCTCAATCCCGAGCAATGTGCCCTCATGCGGGTACACGATGAACAAGCGATCGGTAGCAATATCGGTCCATCTCAGATAAGTTGTCCGTGCGTAATCGATGGATTCCAGATCCGGCACTTTGAGCTTCTTTACCTTGGGAAACAGCTTCTGAATCTGCTTCGCGGATACTTGCGGAAATGGAATCAGATATACTTCCAGCTGGTTCAGATAGGTCTGCAACTCATTTGTCTTCTCATACGTGGATAACTGCTCTAGCAGTTGCTTTTGTTCCGGCGTCAGATCATCGAAGATGCCAACGGCATTCGTGCTGACGGTATAACGGACCGTATCCAATACTTTGGGGTCCACGACCGAGCGTAGCGTTTTCAGCAGGAAATCAGCTTGTTTATGAATATAATTGAATTGATGATTGTGAATAAATGGTGTTTGCATGGCTTTCAGCCCCTTATATTTATTATGAAAATAAAGTAAGGTGCAAAGCCTGCGGTTTGAACCATGTTGATGTTGATTCCAGGGCAAACGATCTCATTTTTGTCGCGCCCTACACAAAGTCCGCCCCTATTCAGGCTTTGCGTAAGGCTTTCTAGCGAACGAGCAATCCGGCATCATCCATATTGCCACGTCATAACCCCCAATACGATAGATATATCGGAATTATAACAGGGCAGCATAGTGTAGGCAACGGGCTTCGTTCCAATTTCCTCTGTTCAAGAAATATGATTGATTCTCAGGCTTTCTTCCCATTTTCCACGAAATGATCTACCGCTGACTGCTTAATGTCCTCCTGAAGAACGAGCAGAATCGGGGCTGTACGGACAATTACAAAGTTAATACCGCCTGTACTTCACCACATGCCAATACTTCACCAGTTTGAATAAAACCAAGAGAGTCATAAATTTTCTTCGCAGCTAGATTTTCAGGTTTGTAGGTGAGTTCTACAACTTTGGCTTTTCCACGTGGGAAAGTCCTCGCATACTCAATTGCTTTTACTACCATTTCTTTACCATATCCGTTACCTTGGTATCGCTGGTCAATCATCATCTTGAAGATGCCATAACTGCTATATTCAAAGTTGCCATCCCCGTCATCATAGTACATCGAAATAAAACCTACCATATTGTCTTCCTTATAGACTGCAAAAGTAATAATAATCTGCCCCTCATCTGAGGCAATGTACGCTTCAGCAAGTGCATGTTGGTTCGA
This sequence comes from Paenibacillus sp. CB74, assembly GCF_055687625.1. NCBI lineage: Bacteria > Bacillati > Bacillota > Bacilli > Caryophanales > Paenibacillaceae > Paenibacillus > Paenibacillus sp. CB74. Next base: position 3,526,225 of record NZ_CM146009.1, read on the forward strand.
GGATATGAATCTTTGTTGGTCTGGAGTGACTTTAAGTTCAATACATTCGATAAAATTATCCCAAGTTATTTTTCTAAATTCCATTTTGAATTCCCTCCTGCACTCGATCGTTAATGATGTTGGCTTTATTGAAGATAACTATTTAATCAACTTCAACTGTACCATTTTATTCAAATAAAGGTAATACACTACATATAAGCAACATTCTTTATCCATACACAAAAAAGAAGCCACCGCCCTGGCCTTCCCCAGTTCAGTGACTCCCTTTTCATAATAGATTCATTTAAGTTAAGCAACACATGTTTACACTTACATTTAACTACTCCTTAACAGCACCAACCACAATCCCCGTTACAAAGTACCGTTGCAGGAACGGATACACGAGCAGGATCGGCAGTGCGCTGATAAAGATCTGCGAAGCCCGAATCGTCCGTTGGGACAGGTTCTTCACCGCTTCCGGATCAAGCTTCGACATATCGGCCTGCACGATGATCGTCTGCATGAATGTTGCCAGTGGCAGCTTTTCCGCATCACGGATGTAGATGATCCCATCAAAGTATGCGTTCCAATGCCCAACCATCATGAAGAGTGAAACCGTTGCAATAACAGGTACGGAGACCGGCAGATAGATTTTGATAAACGTCTGCAAGTGACCTGCCCCATCGATAAATGCAGCTTCCTCCAGATCCTTCGGAACGGTACGGAAGAAATTCAGCAATAGAATGATGTTGAACACCGCAACCAATCCCGGCAGGATCAAGGCCAGCAATGTGTTCATCAGTCCCAGCTTCAGAATCAGGATATACCCCGGAATGAGGCCACCGCTGAACAGCATCGTGATGACAAAATACCACAGATAGATGTTACGTGCGCGGAACACTCGCGTCTCCTTGGACAGCGCATAGGCTGCAAGTGTATTGACGATTAACGCAAGCCCTGTACCGAGTACGGTCCGCTCCACGGATACCCATAAGGAGGAGAGGAAGTTGGTATTGGCAAATGTTTTCGCATACGCCTCCAATGTAAATCCAATCGGCCAGAACGTGACGAGACCAGCATTCGCAGGTGCAGATGCGCTAAGAGATACCATGAGCAAGTGATACAAAGGCAGCAAGCAGAGCAGTGAAAGCAGGGTCAGTAACACATTGTTGAATATGCTGAATATGCGGTAAGGCATCGTTTTATGATACATTCGTTCGTCCTCCTCTCTAGAAAATGCGGTATCCGGCGAATCGGTAAGCCAGTCGGTACGAGATCACAATCAGGATCAGGCTGATGACTGATTTGAACAGATTCACAGCGGTAGCGAAACTGAACTGCCCACTAAGCAGACCTTCTCTATACACAAACGTATCGATAATATCGCCTTGTTGGTAAATCAACGGACTATATAAGTTAAAGATCTGGTCAAAGTTGGCGTTAAGCACATTCCCCAGTGCCAAGGTTGCAATGACGATCCCAATCGGAATAAGAGCCGGGATGGTAATATACATCGTTTGCTTCCAGCGTCCTGCGCCGTCCACCTCAGCCGCTTCATACAGAGCCGGGTTAATGCCGGACAGTGCCGCAAGGAAGATGATGGTGTTGAATCCAAACTCTTTCCAGACATCACTCGCGATAATCGTGAATCGGAACCAGCTGCCATCCCCCAGGAAGAAGATCGGCTTGATGCCGAATACCGAAACCAGGAACTGATTGACAATACCCGTCTGGGCAAGAATGTCGATCAGGATACCGGATAACGTTACCCATGACAGAAAGTGTGGTAGATACACGAGCGTTTGAATCGTTCTTTTCAGCGCCATCTTCCGTACCTCGTTGAGCAATAAGGCGAAGACAAACGGAATGATCAGATTCATGACAATCTTCGTACAGGCAAAAAATAGCGTGTTCCACGTAATTTGCAGGAAATAATCATTTTCCCACATATACCTGAAGTGCTTTAGTCCTACCCATTCGGAATTGAAAAATCCCAGTGCAGGTTTATAATCCTGAAATGCCATCAAAATCCCGGACATCGGAATGTATGAAAATATAAAGACCATAATGGCCGCCGGTAACACCATGAAGTGCAGAATCCATGGCTGTTTATAGCGTTTTTTTCTCTTTTTCTCCATCTTGCTCCCAACGTTTGCCTGCGGGACCCGCTTACCCTCCAATTTAGCCTCCATAGCACTGCTCCTGTTCCCAAAAAAAGTTTTTGTGTGTGATGGGGTTCTCTGATATAAATAGTATCAAGCCATACTGAGGTCTGCTATATAACATTGTTAGGCTTGATAGTGTTTTGTTAGGGCCATCCTAGAAACAGTTGTTTACACACGAATTAGAAGGAGACTTTTTATGTATATATGGAAGCGCTTCATGCCTTTTCAAAATAAAACCAGATCCCGATTCAGTCTATTTGCCAAAATAAATCTGTTAATTGTGGTCTTATTTATCCCCATTCTGATCATGTACACCTACTCGAATAACGTCACCTATGATGTCGTCAGCAAAGAATTGCAGATCTCCAACACGAAGCAGCTCACGTTCTTGTCCAGTCAGATCGACTCGCGTATCAATCAGATGATGGATTTCAGCCTGATTCTCTCCCGTGATCCGAATGTCAGAGCCTTCAATGGCCTGAACATGTGGGATGATCGATATGACCGGATGCAGACCCGTTATGTGATTCAGGAGAAGATGACGCTTCAGACGAGCGTTACCGATATATGGCCTACCCGATATGCGGTGTATTCACAGCAGAATGAGGATGTCATCGCCAACTACAACCGAACTACAGGATATGATGAGGCTTATTTGAAAAAAAATATGAGCGGACAATGGACCTATGGGGACCAAAGTGCCGAATCACAGGATAAGATGAAATCCTTCTACTGGTTCTTTACGGACTCCCTTGCCCAACCTGGAATGCTCACTGGAAGCAATCTGGTGATTGAAGCCAGCTTCAGCTATGAGAACATTCAGAATATGCTGGATACGTATAAAGCGGGCGGACAAGGCGATCCTTTCTTATATCACAAAGGAAATGCACCCATTCTGAATCGCAGCGCGGACAAGCAATTATCCGCAGCACTCACTCAGTATCTGGATACGCACTCGCCAGAGGATACCACACAGGACGTGGTCGAACTGAATGGAAAGAAATATCTGGTTAGCTCCGTGAAGTCTACCTATCTGGATTGGCATCTGGTTGACGTCATCCCGCTGTATCAGATTTTGAAACCAATCTCGCTCAGTCAGAATCTGTTCTACACCAGTATGATTTTGCTACTCGTGGTGGGCATCTCGGCTTCCATCCTGCTGTACCGAAATGTCCAGTATCCGATCAAACAGCTGATCAAAGGCTTACGCCGTGTCGAGCAAGGCGATTATTCTGTTCGACTGCATAGCAAAAACCAGAATGAATTCTCATTCCTTTTCCGCCGATTCAACGATATGTCCCATCAGATTCAGGATCTGATCGAGAATGTGTTCCATGAGAAGATTAGAGCCAGGGAAGCTACACTAAAGCAGTTACAAGCACAGATCAATCCGCATTTCCTATATAATTGTCTAGGCTATATCATCAACATGGCTCAGATGAAGGACGAACAAGCTGTGGTCTCCATGGCGCATAACCTTAGTGCGTATTATCGCTATACCACCCGTATGGAAAAAGAGACATCTTCTCTTCAGGAAGAGATCAAGCTGCTGATCAACTATCTGGACATTCAAAAGCTGCGCAATGGCCGGATTGAATATCACATTGATATCCCTGAGGACATGCTTGCCCAATCGGTGCCGCGATTAATGCTTCAACCGATGGTTGAGAATTCCGTCATACACGGCGTAGCGAAGTCCTATTCCTCCGGGGAAATCCGAATTACTGGGGAGTGCAAGAATGGTTTTGGCAGAATATATATCGATGACGATGGGCCAGGCCTAAGCCCCGAACAGTACGAAGCGCTGAACTTGAAGATGCAGGAACCTTTACAGGAAGAAATGGGCTGCGGCCTTTGGAATACGAATCAAAGAATCATGCACACATTCGGAAGCCATTCCTATCTCCTATTCGGCCCATCCCCACTTGGCGGATTCCGAACCGAAATCATCTGGGAGATATCAAAAGAGGATACCGATTCCGATAAAGGTAGTACAGATACGAATTGATACGATACGAACGATGAGTTGACGATTTAATTTTGAACAAGATCATGTACACGATAACGCAGAGGACAGAAAAAACCTGAAGAAGCAAAGCGTTCGCCTTTATCCCCAGATTTACACATTTAAAAATTCAATCAATAAATCTGGGGGTAACAGCGATCGGAAGGTTATTCTGTCATCGGAGTGGCAAGTGTACATATGTCTGCGTTCAACCACCAAGGAGACAATACAAACATGCAAATGATGATCGTAGACGATGAAGCACACTGGGTCGATAACCTGTCCATGACCAAGCCCTGGCATACGCTCGGGATCGAACATGTGCATAAAGCATACTCGGCACACGAAGCACTGCAAATGATCGACACCCACCCCATTGATATCGTGATCTCGGACATTCAGATGCCCGAAATGACAGGTATTGAACTGATTGAACGCATCCGCATCCGGGACAAAAAAATAAAATGTATCCTGTTATCCGGGTATTCCGAATTCGATTACGCCAAAAAAGCCATCCAGTTCGAAGCCGTAGACTATCTGCTCAAGCCGCCCACAGACGATGAACTAATGGGTGCTGTGCAGAAGGCGATCGATCAATTGAACAATGAATGGGAACTGGTCAGCTCACTGACACGGACCCAGTTTACGTTGCGAGAGAATCTCCCCCATTTGCGAGGACGACTGCTCCTTGGGGCTTTGCAGGGACAACGAATCGCCGCTGCCGAATGGGAGCGGAAACTCGCCAATTACGATCTCCCTTTTCACACCGGGGATGCCGCGTTAATGCTGGTTCGTTTGGAAGAAGAATTCGGACACTATGACAGCAATGATCAGACCCTGATCGAATATGCGATCATCAACATGGCGGAAGAGATTATGGGGGAGTTCATGGAAGTGTGGGGTGTGAAGGAGGAGCACGGATATCTGGTGTTTCTACTGCAAATGAAAGAACGGAAAGGCGATATTGGCAAAGAAACCATGCTGGAGAAGCTGTCCATTCAGCTTCAATCCAAAGTAAAACAGTTTCTGAAAGGCTCCCTCTCCATCGTTATCACCGAGTGGTTCACCTTCCCGGAACAGATTTACGATCGCTTCCGTCAGGCTTCCGCTTATTTTCGGCAGATCGTGGGCGACGAACGTGAATTCGTCATGCGCGTGAGCGATGTCGAAACACCTGCGGCGCAAGGCCCCTTAGATGTACTGTACACCCCGCCCACCTTCATTAGCCTATTGGAAAGCGGACAATGGGATGCAGCCGAAGAGAAAATTCTTGCGGTCTGCGCCGAGTTGGACGAGAAATGGTCGGAATCCTGGGAACACTGCATGGAGGCAGGTTTCCTCATTACAGCATCGTTCACCAACATCGCCCATCGGAACAAGCTGACTCTGACCACTTTAATGGGAAATGATGTTGAAGATTTGCAAAGTGGGGAAGTTTTCGCTACCATCAGCAAATTACGCAAATGGTCGCTCAGCGTGCTTGGCAAACTCAAGGAAGGCACATCCAACGAGATCAAGGACATCCGTTCGGATTATGTGAAGAAGATTCAGGATTTTACAGATAAGAACCTGCATCTGGATGTATCTTTGCGCGTGCTCGCTGACCATGTCAATCTGCACCCGACGCATCTGTCCAAAATCTATAAGATCGAAACGGGCGAAGGCATCAGTGATTACATCTCGCGCCTGCGTATGGATCGGGCCTGTCACAAGCTCGTGACGACCACCAAAAAAGTATATGAAATCAGCATGGAGATTGGTTATATGGACCCGGCTTATTTTATCAAAGTGTTCAAGCGTCAGTTCGGCGTTACGCCGCAGGAATATAGAGACCAGCACAAATAACATCTTAGAGGTTGTTCAAAAAATCCGCTTTTGATTACGAAGGATGCCTCACGGCATCATCAGCATCGAATATGGAATTCAGCCGAAATGTCCGTTGCTCACGTAGTTTGCCTACGCTCCGCTACTCCATTTCTAGCTTTATCCCATCTTCTCGGTACTGAAAACCGAATTTTTTGAACTTCATTTGCACATTCATTTGAACATTCACTAATAGAGTCCTATGGAAACTAACAAACTCATATAGATGCCCTCCCACCCAAATTGGTACAGTTACATTGTAGAGGTTGTTCAAAAAGTCCGCTTTTGATTACGAAGGATGCCTAGCGGCATCATCAGCATCGAATATAGGATTCAGCCGAAATAAGCGGGAGGCTTACGAAGTATGTTTCCTTTGGAAACATTGTAGTTGCTCACGTAGCTCTATCTACGCTCCGCTACTCCATTTCTAGCTTCATCCCATCTTCTCGGTACTGAAAACCGGCCTTTTTGAACACGCATTTATAAAGATCATACACCGTAGGGGGATTGAACAATGATCAAATTCAAAACATGGTGGTCACTGCTCATGGTTATCGCGCTCATCACGATCACTGCGTGCGGCAGTGGCGAGACAGCCAGTGACAATGGTACCGATAATACGCCGGGAACTGTCGGCTCAGCTGAAGCAGAAGCTGCTTTTGCCAAAGGAAAATATGACCCACCGATCGAGTTCAGTTCGGTATTGATGCCGAAGAAATACGTGCAAGGAGATACCAAAGAAAATAACGTGCACGATCGCTGGATGCTCGAAACGCTGGGTATGAAGCATAAAGATACTTGGTATCCGGCCAATGACGATCAATACAGACAAAAACTGCAACTGGCGATCGCCTCTGGCGAGAAGCTGCCTGATTTCGTCACTGTACCAACCAATGCGGTGCTGACCAATCAGCTGATCGACTCCGGTCAATTCATCGCCATCGATGAGTTGTTCGACAAGTACGCGAGTCAGACCCTGAAAGATCACGCAGCAGCACATCCTGAACTGTGGTATCCGTTCACCAAGGACGGCAAGAAATACAACATGCCGATCATGGAGTACACCGATAACGACGATACACTGCTCTGGCTCCGTGAAGACTGGATGGAGAAGCTGAACCTGGAAGCTCCGAAAACCATCGCAGACCTTGAGAACATCATGGACAAATTCAAAAACGAGAACCCGGACGGTCTGTCTCCAGACAAAGTATTCCCGCTGGCGATCTCGCTGAAAAATAACACCAACACTTGGATGGGTCAGCTCGACTGGTTGTTCGGTGCATACGGCACAATCGAGGAGCAATGGAACAAAGACGCAAACGGCAATCTCGAGTACGGCTCCGTTAACCCGGGTGCCAAACAAGCTCTTGCCAAGCTGGCTGAATGGATGGATAAAGGTTATATTCACGCTGACTCCGCTCTGTGGGACGAAGGCAAATCCGCTGAAAGCTGGACAGCTGGCAAAGCAGGCATTCTGCCTGGCGCCAACTGGGTACCGGACTGGCCTGCACCTGACCTGCTGAAGAACGTACCTGGCTCGAAGTATAAAGCTTACCCTGTTCCAGCTGGCCCAGACGGCAAGATCGGTACGAAGTGGCAGAACTCTGGTGTCAACGCAAGTATCATGATCAACAAGGATGCGAAGCATCCAGAAGCCATCTTCCTGTACTACAACTACTTGCTCGATAACCTTGCGAACCCGAAAGCGGGCAGTGAGTATGAATACGGCTTCGCCAAAGGTTACGACTGGGATATCATTGATGGACAACCGACCAGTGACAAAGAGAAGATCAAAGACTTCTCCAACGAATTCCCTTTCCTGACCGGCCCAGCACGTATCCCGGATCTGTACATGAAAACACTCGTGAAGCTGGCCAATGGCGAGAAGCCTGAGACACCTTACGAGAAACAAATGGCCGAATTCCGTAAACCGGAAAACTGGTATGCTGGTAAAGTCGTTATGTCCCAGATCGACATCCGTAAACAAAACTATTTCACTGGCGCTGCAACACCAACTATGGTATCCAAATGGAACCTGCTCCGCCAGTCCGAGATGGAAACCTTCAACAAAATCATCTACGGCAATCTGCCAATTGATGCCTTTGACCAATTCGTCGCCAACTGGAAATCCAATGGCGGAGATCAGATCACGCAAGAAGTGAATGATTGGTTTAAATCGGTAAGTGCGAAGTAAGAGTTGGATTTTGGAAAAGTAGAGCATAAAAACCCGAGCCGAAGCGAGTTATTTACGCTTCGGCTCGGGAATTTAAGTGTAGATCAGGGTCGCTTCCCCTGACTTATGGGTTCGCTTTATTTGATTGAGCCTTCGTATCGTTCTCCTCCGGCATCGAATGACCCAGCAAGGAAACTGTCAGCTGAATCCCATCCCTCAGCCCTTGCATGTACAACCGTTCATTCTCTATGCCTTTGCTGACAATATAACGATTCTCCCACTCAGCATATTCAGGTGTCTGCTCGATATCCTTGCCAGTAAACAAAACTTGGAAGGCTTCGTCCTTTTCCTCACGTACACGACTCAATTCAGGGTCATGCTCGATTCGGGCAGATACTTCATCTAACCTTGCCTGGATCGCTTGTTGCAACCACGGCGGAAAATCCATTGCTTCTCCTCCCCTACGCATTATGTACCTCTCTCATCATCGTACAACTCGGTTATGTCTCGCCTTCATCTCACTCACTTGTGCCACCAGTTCATCCACCCTCCGGCTCTGTTCCTGAACCTCAGGGTTCTCCCACAACGGAATCGCTTGCTTCAAGGATGCCTCACCAAGCTGATTAAGCTTGCGCCGTTCCTCTTCCAATAAGTCAAGCAACCGGCTCATACATGCACCTCTCTGATGGGTCTAAACTGCGCCATGTCTTGTTAAGACTAGACGTGAGCAGTCAATTTTAATGCGATTATCGGTTTATTTCATTTTAATTCGATATACGCATTAAAACAACCATTATTTCTCATACAATTTGGTTGAAATGAGGGGTGTACATAATGAAGCATAGACAAGAACCACCTGGCGACAAAAACATCATCGGCTCCCGAGTCGTAGCTATTCGTAAAAGTAAGGGCATCAAACAACGGGAATTCCTCGCCAGATTACAAACATTGGGTTTGGATATCAGTCAGACAAGTCTTTCACGTCTAGAGGGTCAATATCGTCTTGTTCAAGATTATGAAGTGGTGATGATTGCGAAGGCTTTGGAGGTTTCTGTGGGGTATTTGCTTGGGGAAGAATAAATCATCTTACAATTTAACCCATATATTTTAATTCTTCTAAACAAATGTAACGCATGATATCCAAGACTAATATCACTTAGATTATAAACCTTCCAGCATTTATTTAATAGAAAAAGTCTGCCTATTAGTAGGCAGACATCATAACTTGAATAATTATTTCATAAGTGCTATTGAGTGGGATACTTATTCTTAAATTTTTCACTCAATGATTTGCTCTCGATATTATGTCAATTGGAGCTTTTAGCTTTCATATCATACTGTCTCTAACCGCAGCATTTTTTACTTTTTAATCCACTTCCACATAAGCACGGCTCATTTCTACCAATCTTTTGATTTCTAAATTTATATAAATCATCTATAAGTTTCATAATTTTTTTAGTATTTTCCACAACAATAATAAATAAAGTATAATTAAAGTTGACCAATCCTTCTTCACCCTGTAATGTACCTGCTCGCAGATTATGATAGATGTCATTTCTAAGATCATATAACCCTTGATAATAGTCATCATTCAGAATATCCACAATAATATTTGACAAGGCAGATTTATCTAGTTTTTTCTTAAAATCATGAAAGTACTTTATATCTTTATACTGAGGGTAACGTTCTGATATATAGCGGGACAATTTATCATAACAAGAGTATATCCTTGAAATAGCACTATAAAGTAAATATTGTTGATCCATCAGGTCATACAAGTGTAAATTCTCTCTTTGAATCCACTCTTTATAGAAAATTTCATTTTCCATATTACAAAAGTCAAATACACACCGTACTACTTCATTTAGCCTGAAAAATACATCGGCAATTATTATATTATTATACTGAGGAAGCTTATTGAATATTTTAATCTTCTCAAATTCTAATTGTTGTATTTCTTTACTAGAATATTGTTTATCAAAATGTGTAACTTGGAACTTCATAAATTTCGTGATCATTGGATGAGAAGTGTGTTCCTCGATATTTGTTAGGCTACTTACTTTACTTAATATGAGTTCAAATAATTCATAATGTTTGTTTAAACAAAAAATGAGGTTTTTAATTTGAGGCAAATAAAAATCCGCATCCACTGCATCCCCGTCTCGATTCCAAAACTTACTTGCTGCGATAACATCTTCGTTCATTTCTTCTTCTATTTTTTTTGAATAGTATGATAAATCATGTGTATTTAGTTTTCTTATTGTATTTAGTGTACGATACATATGATTACCTTTAAGACTGTCTAGTATATTCTTAATATCAGAATTCTTATAATCATCAATTCCTTTTATATAATCTTCAATTTTATAGTTTTTATTGAGAGATAATTCATCTTTGAAATTAAAATTGTAGACTATACCTAAGATAACGTATATTCTTTCGTTTACTTGGAACAAGTGTTCAATAGCGTTATTATAAAAAAATCTTCCAGAATAAAATTGTTTATCAGCGAATAGAATTCCACAGTTAAATAAAGCTAAGTCTTTACAGCAAAGATTCATAAAAAAATGCGTATCTTCTAATAGGTTAATCATGTATCCGAATTCTGTCATTTCTTGAGGGACTTTTGTTAACTCATTATCATTTAAGTACCTAACAACTAGATCATCTAAACTTTCTTCAATCTTACTGGTCCTGCTATATAGTATAGTTTTTAAAGTTTGTTTTTCCTTCTCAGTCAATAAATTATACCGATTGTCATCAACAATAGCTGTAAACATCTTATTTATTTCTGCATCATCAATCCAAAAATGTTTATCGATATAATCTGAAGTGAAGTATCCATTAAATTCATCCTTTTCAAAAATGGATCCAATATTTATTAAGGTCTCATCACAGCCATTTTCACATTCACAGGCACTATCGTGAATTATATATAGTGAAAAACTATCACAAACAGGACATTTAAATCTCTTCCTGTAACTGATACTAGAACTTACTCTCATCGCTTTCTTCCACATTTTATTTCCCCCTGTTATAAGAACACTTTTGTAAAAGGATTGGTCATATGCTTATCTCGCTTAGTGTTATTATCTAACGAAATAAAGTATCTTAACATGGCAGAAGTATTACGACTCGAATCTTTGGTGAGTAATATTGAAATCAACGGCTTCTTCCTCGAATAAATAGTAGACAACACCAAACTTAATTAAGTCATCAGTACTCGGCACTATTGAAGGACTATACCACTGGACAACCATTTCCCGAATGGGTGTGTTGTTGCATAAACATCTATTTCCACATCTAGTGTTCTACTTTTTAATTGTTTCTCATATTCCAAATGTCTTTCTATCATTATTCTCAATGGTCTAGTGCATAGATTAAGCCGTACTAAAGTTGATCTAATTCATGATAATAATAACATCTACAACGACAAGAATTAATAAACCTAACAATATGTATTCTTGTTTCTTCTCAATCATTCAAATGTGCCTGTATTCAATGCTTTAATAAAGATGTTTTCCAATTTTTATATTGGTTATACCGATATTAAAGCAATTATATTCTAAGCCGCGCAGTGTGAATATTATGTTAACTGAAGTTCCTGCCTTCATAGACTATGCTAATCACCATAAGTCCCTAACATATATGCATTCATTTCCTCTATATATTTGTTGTGTAAAGGGAATTTATTACGGCACAAATCTACCAACTTATCTCTTAATGTCTGGTCTTGAATCATGTACTTACACATATGCTCAAACTTTGCAAGTTCAATAGGTAGAGCTGGAATTTTTAGTTTCTCATATAAATGAAATAGTTCAGTAAAAACTCCAAGTGTTACTCCCACTACATCGTCATAAACTAATTGAGCTTCTCTTTTAGTATCGTCCCTATTGAAATATTGATGGAAGTTATCATTAAACAAGTTAAAGTCTATCTGCATATAGCCATCAAAAGTATAATTCTCTTCATTCCTTGCCTTTGATAAATGATCATATTTGTTGTCAAAAAGTTCTTCATAAGTTATCTTAGTAAGTTCAAGTTCGTCATGGTCCAAGTCACAGTAAATTCTCCATGTATCATCATGCGAATTAATTCTCTCATTATCAAATATTAGATGACCCCCTTTGTTTTTTATATCTAATTTCAAGTGCATAGAATAAGAAACAATGTCAGCATCATAATCAATTTTATTGGGGTTATGTTTATTTGATAAAGTTTGATATCGCTTTGGATTTGTTATTTTAAACACATCTTCTATAAAAATAAATTTATCACTGGTAATTCGATAACTTTGAATGCCGCAAAGAGTATTAATTGCTCTTGCAAGATATAGCTTTGCATAATAATTTGTAATCTCTATCCAATGAAGAGCTCCTGATAAATATAGATTCTTTGCTGCTAAATAGTTGTAAAATACTTTATAGAAAGAAAATAACGATTCATGTAGCAATGTAACTCTCAAAAGTTTCATATCTTTTTCATCAAGAGGAATTATGATTTTTGTGCCATTCTTATATTTCTCAAAGAAATCTACATCTTTATTAAAATTTTCATGCATAAACTTAGGAAGATGCCATTCTCTTGGACGTGGTACACCGGCCCTAAATTCAGCATATTCTGTATCTTTGTAAAAATTAATAATAGCGTGTCTTAATGAATTCATTGATTTTTCTCCTTTTTAATAATACTTTGCAGGAATTTCAGTTAACGTTCATGTATTCATGACGTCCGACGTAGTCGGATGTGTCTGCTGAATCTACTTCCTTGGAATCCATCCGGCACACCAAGCCTCCGTGAGGAGCCGCAGCTTGAATATTATGTTAGGTGAAGTACTGTGCTTTCTAGACATTCTAGAAGGAGTTTTTCTGTGCCCATTTCTCTATTACTTGCTCTAATAGATCTCTTTGAGTTAAACCTCTTGATTTATAATAGGGATTTCGTTCATCCTTTGGTAGGCAACTTATTGCTACTAGAAAAGCTCTCCTGACCCAAGGATCAGAAATAATACTAAATTTGTTTTCTCTAAAATATCTATGATTTTTTGATCTTCCTAAATCCAGTATCAGCTCTCTCACTGTGAAGTTATCATGATATTTCTTTATTAATTCAGAAAAAAAATGTTTATTGTTCCATTCATCATTATTAGAAAATAGATGCAATAACCAAGATCTATTGAATTCTAACTCACTCATAAAGCTACTTTGAAATAGGCTTAACACTTTATTTCCTATTTCATGCTTTTGTTCTTCACTATAAGATCTAACTAGTTCAAGATGATTAATAATAGTTTTAATAATAGGAAACAACTTTCTCATATTTTCTTCTGTCAATATCAAATCTGCTACTTCAGTACTATCAAAACGTGCTAAATTTCCGATTAGAAATTTAGCAAAGCCTATATCAAAGTCATCTTTATCAAGTTCTTCTTCTAGTAATTCAAATATGTTTAACTCATGAAGTTTTTTTATTTCTTCTTCTCCCAATAAGGAAAGATCAATTTCCCCATAGAAATCTCTACTAAACCCCAGTTTATCTAATAACTCATAAAACTCTTCAATGACCCTATCTTTTTCTCTATCCTTATATAAATAAAGATGCTTAGAAATAAAGCTTTCAGTAGTCAAAATTTTAGTTTTTTGTTCATTTAATTTTAAATTTAAAATATCATATAACTTTTGTGCTAAGAATGCTAACGATTTATAGGCATCATTTTCAGATTTACAAAAAAGCCGATAATCATCGACATATCTAATAAACATAATATCATTTTCAATAAGTATCATATCGATCTCATTTAGTATAAGCTCCGCTATTGGGCGACTAAACTGAGGACCAATTGGAAGTCCTTTATGAGTCTGACTGATGTGCATAGCTTTAATTATATTAATCAAAGTCTCAGCATGAGCATTCTTTCCACTTAACCTTACACATTCGCGCAGATGGGTCTCAATATTATGTAAATATATACTCGGGTAAAAGTCCGTAATGTCTGTCATCACAACATACGAATACTCTTCAGATTCTAACAAATCTCTTGTTTTATCTTCGTATTCCTTCCAATTGTATTTAGGATCAAACAGTGTACCATCACTTTCAGGATTTAGCCTGAATGAATACACAACATCATGTACAGCTGGTATTCTTTTGTTTTCTATTTCTTCAAATATTTCATAAATCAATGCGTTATATACTATTGAATCTAAGGGATCTAATTGAGTACATATTCTAAACCCGACATTACTCTTTGGTGTGATAGTAGTTCTATATGGTCTAACTCCATTAGAGTATACATCAGTTGTTAATAGATAATTTTTCACATCATCCCAATTCTCATTAATTGCTGCAAATTCAAAAAGCTTTGGAAAAACATAAGAATCCCCGTATTTATTAATATGCTTCAAGGACCAATTGAGAGATTCTTCTTTTAGTTTCAGCATTTCAAATTTTAACCTCCAGATTATTATAGTATTTCAGCTAACGTTCCTGTATTCACGCCCCGACGTATGTCGGGTGTACGGCGGATACCAAATCAAGGACGGATGTTCGCAGCGTGAATATTATGTTCTAAGAGGTTAGCGACTTCCCCGAATACACAAATCAATCAAAAAACATTTTTATGACCATCTCCTTAGTTACGTTGTAGCCCTTTAATCGAGTATTTTCATTAGTTATATAGATATTTTTGGGTGCCAATAATATTGGGTCAAGATGGCTCGTAAGTAATTCTTTTATTTGAACATAGTCAAATTGAACTGTCACTTCATCTTTATTAGATTCGCTTGTCAATAGAAGCTCTATTCTCAAATAATCTCTATTAGTATCTATTTTCACATCCGTTTTTAGATTATACCAATAATAATCATTAAATCCATTATAAGGTGAGTACGTAGATGAAAGATCTTGTGTTCCATCTATAATTTTTTCTGGTAGATTAATAATGTTCGAATAATAATCGTCATCTTCATTTGGATTATTTAATCCCATATAGAGCTCATTTGCAACCTCGATGTTTGTAAAAGGTAGAGGAAGCCCTATTAAAAATTGGTAAGAATCTTTATCATCCCATCTTATAATCCGCACCTTTAAAAACTGACCAACAATCACTATAGTATTAATATCGTTTTTTGTATTCCCACTTAAAATTTCTTGTGGAGTTGGTAAATCACTAATTTTTTTAGTGTTTCCAATAAACGAAATTAACCGAATAAACAAAAAAATTGTAGAACCTACACAAATAATAAATGACGTAGATATAATAAATTCAAGTAGTGTAGATACAGGAGGCTTGATTATCAATAAAACCATAAGAAAAACTAATGATAACATTATAAGAGAATACATAGCTGTTGATAGTATTCGTCTTGTCAGTTTACTTCCATTATTATAAATTTGATTGTAGATTGTATATTGCTCAAAAAAATGTAATTCAGCATCAATATTATAATGAGTATTTATATATCTGGAGTATTTTGAAAGTTCCCAAAATACTTCTCTTAATTTTTGAATATTTTGTTGCATACTAAAAGAAAAGAAAATAGCTATCAATCCAACCAAGGTAGAGATCGTCGTAACCACTCCAAAAGCTATAGTTAAAAGGTTACTCAAGTTTTCTATTTGCATTCTTATCACTCCTTAGAAAACAAATTTTCTGTCACTAAAATTTAAGCTAATTTCTTTTAACGCTCCTGTATTCACGACCCAGCCCATGCTGGGTGTCCGGCGAATGCCGGATCAAGGACGTATATCCACAGCGTGAATATTATGTTAGTTGAAGTTATTGTCTTCTTAGAGAAGCTAAATTATTTAGATACTTCTTCACTTATACTTTCCCATACATCTAAAACAGGTTTTAAAAAATATCCTGGATTCCCTTCAGAAATTTTCGTTTCCAAAAATTTAATGTTCCCAAAATATCTTCTCTGGAATTCGGTCATATAACTTCTGGATTTCCCATCAGAAGTTATTACAGAAACACAAAGTGCTTCCGCTTTATCTAGTGTCTCACTAACAGGAGTACCGTCCATTATTGCATCTACATCTCTAGATACCCATGCCTCATTGATATTAATTATACAAGTGGCTTTTGTTTCCTTAACATATTGAGCAAGCTCTTTCATAATTAAAAACTTATCTGATTTGTCTTCTGGAATAACAGAGCGTAACTCCCACCCTTTGTAGGGCACTTTAATAAACTGTATCCATTGGTGATACTTATCTTTTTTAAGCACTTTCAAAGCCATTTCATTCAAAGTATCAGCAAACTTAAATGGATCATGTTTTGAACCAGTAAACTGACTAGGTATCTTGGAGAAATATCTTTTCTTAGCTGCTGATATTATTTGTTCATTCATTTTCACTGTATTCGTTTCAAATGTTCTTGTTTGAAAGTCACTTAATACTATATTTTGTGTTCTGAATGTTGCATTCATATTCATACAGCTATATTGTCCCGTCAGATCATCATAGGATAACGGGTGTAAGGAATCTCGGAGTGAGCATTCAATATAATTAGAACCTGCTTGTTTATGTGCATCAAGAACGATATCTTTAGCAAAATTAAACCCGTATGCAAGAGCATCGAGAATTTCCCAATCAGGTAGGTCTTCGGCTACCCATCTTCGTTCTACAACTGCTATACACTCTTTTAATCGATGTTCAGGAATTTCAACTTTTTCTTTGATAATACTTTTTGCCTTGTGAGCAATTATCTCAGAGGGCAAAAGCGCTGGTACATCAAACTTATACTCCATAAGGTTAAAATAACTATGAATTAGAACATTTGCCTGGCTTTTTGTTTCAAGATCTTTTTGATGAACGATTTTGACTCTCGCTTCATTAAGCCACTTCATAATTGGATCAGTTTTCATTTTTGATTGCCAATTTGGATACCAAGAATCAAAGTCTATAATTTTTTCTTTTTCATTTTGAAGAGCAAAAGTCAAATTTCTTAAAGCTTGAATGGTTGCATTGATATTTACTCTAAACCCTTCTGGATCGAAATAGTTATCATAGGCTTGGTGCCACAAACGATGTGCTTCAAGTAATCTTTTATGTGTATAAGGAATAATACAATCCATATTAGCCTCCCAATATTAATTTATTTGTCACAATAATTTCAACTAACATCAAATCTATGTACTTCGTAAATAACACACATCCTACCTGATATCTGAACTACGTATATGATAACCTATGCGGTGATATTTGCGAAGAAAAATTTGGTGAAAAAGGGGGGACTATTAGGATAATCAATCTCCCAAATCCATCCGATCCAGCGGGCTTTGAATACGCTGGATATTTTTCGTAGTAACATGCGTATATCGCTGAGTTGTACGTGCACTCGTATGACCAAGTAGCTCCTGAATGTAGCGGAGGTCTGTCCCGTTTTCTAGCAAATGAGTGGCAAAGGAATGCCTTAACACATGAATACTAACCTTCTTCACAATTCCTGCGCGTTGTCTAGCTTCTTCAAAAACCTTCTGTACGCTCCGCTCAGTAAGATGTCGATCAGAAGATTGGCCCAGAAATAGCCAACGATTGGGACTGTATTCATCTATGTATTTCTGCACCATATCCCAGGCGAGGCTTGAAAGTAGCGTCCTCCGATCCTTTTGACCCTTTCCCTGTCTCACAATGAGTGTCTGCCTTTCAATATCCAGATAGGTGAAACGCAGACGCACAACTTCACCTACACGAAGCCCGGAAGAATAGGTCACAAACAATATGGCCTTATGTTTAGGGTTGGTTACGGATTTGAGTAATTGTGCAACTTCCTTTTCGGACATCACTTGTGGAAGCTTGGTCTGCTTCTTGGGACGAATATACTGGATATCCGTAGGATGATGGAGCACATGTTTGCAATAGAAGCGGAGCGCGCTAATGGTCTGATTCACGCTTGAATGGGAAATTCCTCGCTCCAGCAAACCTAAACAATACATCTGAACATTGGAAGTAGTGACATCCTTATTTTTAAGGCTAAGGCTGCTTAGAAAACGCTCGACCTGATTACAATACGCTTTGATCGTTTTGCGACTATATCCTCGTAACTTTAGTGCCTTCTGTAACGGTTCTTTACTCCGGGGTAATCTGAACTTCATCTGGATCAAACTGGCTCGTAAACTCCTGGATGGCCGCAATAGTGTAGGGTATGATCCACATTTTCTGTTTGGGTTCCCACTTTCTGCCCGTAATCTGGCGAATGCGCTGAATATATGCAGGGTTATAGGGACAACGAATATGCAATGAATGAGTAGAACCTTTAGTTATGGTAATCTTCTTTTCCGTTGTAGTATCATCGTTCATAGGAAACTCTCCTTTGTTTGAGTCTATGTCTTTCTCCGCAATTTTGAGAAATAAAAAGGAAGGCTATCCTCATCCCAAAAAGGGAATCAGATGACCTTCCGATGCTTTCGGAACATATATGATCTTTAAAAGTAAAGATGGGCACAGCCAGTGCAATAAAAAACTGCCACTCCATGTAGCTTCAACAAAGTATACCTACTGTCAATTTGTCCTCATGGATAATAGTAGACGATTGAACCCGCAGGTATTTCGTCTGGGGATATACTTTTACCCAAACATATACCGATATTCTTTTTACCCGCAATAGAATGATTAATTTGAGTAGAAACAACTCCAAACACTTGCTCCTCCCCATCCGTTTTTTTGATAATAATCTGGTCACCGATCATCTCTTTGATTGTTGAAGGAAGTAGTTCATCCAACTCTTCATTGGCTCCCATGACGATGGTTCCGAATTCCGGTGTATCGAAGACTAACCCCACGCCAAACAGCATTTTAGTTTCCATTGTAAGGCCTCCTTATCTCTGATCTATGAATAGCTCGCCTTTGACATCTCGCACTCTGAGATCGGCATTACGAAGTCTAACCATCGCGTCTCTTAATAAAGCATACCGTTCAGTAGAATTGAGTTCAGGAGCAAACCTTGCTGCCCGGATACTTGCCTGAGCCTCATCAAGAGCATAGTTTCTCTTGATGACTTTAGGAGGAAGATCATAAAGTGGGAACGATCTGCCTGCGATAGAAGCCTCATAGTGCCCAACAATCTCGTGAGCTAGTGTAGCATTCATTGAAATGCGTGTATTCGCACTCAAAGTCCCTACTCCCGGGGCTGCTGCTGGTAAGACATCCGTATTGATGACCAAGCGATTATACATCATGCCTGTATTCCAGGTATCATAATAACCAGGTTGTGCGATTAAGATATTTTCTTCGGGGAAATCAAGCTTGTTCAAGTAACGCTTTATCTCAATCTTTTGGTTATCCGTCAGCGGAAGCTCATTGCGTTGTCCGTCACTTAAAATCTGTCTAAAATCCACTGCACCCTCATATTTGACAGGGGTATCGATATGCAGCTTTGGTTTGAAAACAGAGCTTACCCCTAATACCATACCACCTGTACCAAGCAAACTTGCCCAATGTTCACTTGACCAAGCATTTGTAGGCAAAACGGCTTCCCTAATCGTTCCATGGACTCCAAATGTCAACCAGTTCAATGTGTCTTGAGGCGACTCTAAAGCTTTGTCAGCTCGATCAACATACCCGTTTACGAGTCCACTTGGAATACCAAATGTCCAGTAATCCAGAAATCCGCCTACACTATCATATCTCTTCTGATATCGGTCATCTGCCGATTGAATAAATGCTTGTCCTAGCTCTTTTAAACTATCTACAGACTTCTCAACTGCATTCCGATCGTCTACACCTTCCTGTGGGCCACAAGCATTCGGTGGGGGTGGTGGTAAACAGTTCATGTCTACTTGCCCTTCCGACCCGTGATCAGCATG
Organism: Paenibacillus sp. CB74; assembly: GCF_055687625.1. Classification (NCBI taxonomy): domain Bacteria; kingdom Bacillati; phylum Bacillota; class Bacilli; order Caryophanales; family Paenibacillaceae; genus Paenibacillus; species Paenibacillus sp. CB74. Next base: position 3,546,223 of record NZ_CM146009.1, read on the forward strand.
GAGAAATCGTTCTCCATGGATATGTAACACAGTTGATATTGAACTCATAAGTGTGACAACTTCAGTCATAACAAGCTGTGACTTCTTGAAATCATAGTAGAACCTTTCTCTAGTACTCCCATCCCAGTTCGCTTCTATATCAGTCATGCTTCGTAGAAGACTTTCATTCATGTGTTGAAGAGTAGTATAAGCTGCAGAGAACTGTTTACTAATTGCGAAAAGTTGCTCTGGCGTAACCATAATTCTCGTCATAGAATACCTCACACCTACTAAAGAAATATTTAGTTTCTGAATTCAGGGAATATCTGGATTTTACCGTTCGTTTATTAACTGTGTCAAATACCTGTAGCAATAAGCCAGTGAAGGATCTAAACTAGAGCCCTGATCATTTTTGTTGTTACCTTTGAGTTTGTTTATATACTTGTCCAACTAATTTAAAGACAGCAGGTCCCGATAAGGAACTGCTGTCTTTATGTCTTTGTAATTGACCTCAATTAATATCACTTATATATAGGAGTCATCCGCAAGCCTTTGTAATTTTTTAAATATCCACATTCAGCGTTTGCCACTCTATACATACAAATGCCACCCCACAACAAAAGCAGCCAATATGAACGCCGAGATGCCAGACATAATATACATCACCTTTTGCTTTTTGCTGTAACTGTTCTTCCGCAGTTTGAACATAAGCAAGCCAAGATACGCGACTGCTAGAACCACATAAAGTAGGTTAAACATTAAATTGATCCGTATCGAAGAGTGAGCAGGATAATTGGGAAGTCTCGTGTGTATGATTAACAGGTTAAGAGGAAGTACCGCACCTGCAATATTAATTGCAAGATGATATTTATTAAAATCTATCCGAGGATTTCCTCGTTTATTTCGTTTGTAAAGTAGCATCTGGATAAAATAGACGAGCAAAGCTGTCACACTGAAAAGGATGGCTAGTATGACAGGAATAAAAGATATTACAATCAAGTTCACCTTCCATTTCGATACAGGCAAGTAATCCATGTAAGGAGTGAAGGAAACTTTCTCAACCACGCCATTATGCTCAACAACGTTATAAGAACTACTTAACTCAGCTTTTGTGAATTTCGTTATATCAAGCTGTCTGAATAAATCGGTAAATCTAGCGGCAGGCCGTCGTGCGGATTGAAAATATCCTCCCCCCTCGGAAGTAATAATATTAGAATTTACGCTATCACCAAAAATTTCTTTGATGAGCCCATAATAATAAATTTCTTCAAAAGACTGGTTAGTCATGACCACCATCCCAAATTTAGATGCGGGATCAAAGACAAGTTTGCTGGAAAACCCTTTCAGATTCCCCTCATGCATCAGTGTAGGCACCCAGTATTCCATCTCAACGAACCCATGCGCAAATCGCGGAGTAGAGGTCCCGTCATAATAGAGACTTGTTGATAACATTTCGTTTAACGTATCCCTGTTCTTAAATAAGACATTGCTATTATCCACAGGCATCAACGCAGCAAGAAATTTGCCTAAATCTTCTGCTGTGCCTATGGCTGCCCCTGTAGGATAAAACGTAACGTATACTCTGTTCTCAGGGATCAGTTTCAAATCTTTCGTATACCCTTCAATCTCATTCCTTCTTTGTACTAGGTCTGGATGATCTTGCCCCGTTGGATGAATCGAGGTGTCGTTCATATGAAGCGGTTTAAATATATGTTGATTGACATATTCATAAAAAGGTTGTCCACTTATCTCTTCCACGATGTAACCCGCTAGACCAACGCCATAGTTCGAATAACCCACGATGCTATTCGGTTTATAGATTTGTTTCGGCTCGTTTTTACGCAGCGTTTCTCCTAATTCTAACGTTTCATCCTCGGAGTAATAAAACACCTCTGCCGCTGTTTGATCTTCCCAACCCGCATTGTGATGCATCAGGTTCAAAAGGGTTATTGGATCATCGTATTTCAGCTTTTTGAAAAATCCCTCTGGCAGATATTCCTGGATATCCGTCTCCAAATCAAGCTTTCCCTGTTCGACAAGCTGCATCACACTCGTATAGACCAGCAGTTTAGAGATGGATGCCCATTCAAAAACCGTAGAGGTATCCGCCTTTCGCTGATTCTCAATATCTGCGTAACCATATGCTTTATTCACAATGGATTCACCATCTTTGATAGCCACAACCGAAACGGCAGCGGTATACTTCTCATACGAGGCAACATAAGCATCAATCGTCTCCTCTAAATTGGATAAAGGAATCCGGGATGGTGTAGTCTCAACCTGTTTCTCATCAGCGTGGGCAGGTACTGCTATTGCCATAATTATAAATATGTATGAAAGAACACAAACGATTACTTTGTTAACCGTGTGATGTCCACGAATCATCTGCATTAGCTTCTCTCCTTCTATATTAAAATGTTAATTACATATTCTTGTTCTCACGTATGCGTTTTCAAATGAGCCCACATGAATCTAAATTATTCTCAAATGCAATTACACTCCATTCAAGAGATAGGTCGCAGAAGTTCACCTTTCCAATTCACGATGTTTATTTCTTTGTCTTTCAAGAGACACCAATCAATAATTTCACCTATCAATTTTGGCGTTATGATCTCATCGCTCCATTTCGGTGTTAATACTCTTCTGTATCCTATATATTCTGTTGTCCATCCTTCGAATTCTTCTCCGATGATGACTATAAATGGGGGCTTGTTCTTAGTACTGTGTTGTCCCACTTCATAAGTGACGATTAACTTCTTATCCTCAGAAACGATATGTAATTTGATTATCCCTTCGTCGTCAATATCCGGGTCAACATACCAATAGAATAGTCGATTGGATCGAACGATTTTACGTTTATATTTTTTTCTTACGCCCATAACTCACCTCGCATATTTCTTTTCCTCTGTAGGCAGTATTTTGACAGTTTGCCAACCCACGAGATAAACACTTTGTTATCCGATGTTGAAGGGCCTTATGATTCATTCATTTTATTGCTTTGTTATTCTTTCTTTATTGCCTAATATGACTTCATGAATTTCATCATATAATTGTAAATCTATAAATTCTTCATGAATCCATAGTCCTTCCTCAACATCTCCTCCCCCCATACCCCCACTAATCCCATCACCAGGAAAGAGTTTTTCGTAAAATAGTCCTTGGCCTTCTCCGTCATTACAGTCCCATGCAATGGTATCTAAATCTTTTAATAGAGTATGTAATGTCTCCTCACTGCAATTGACTAGTTTCATAGGGCAAGACAAGTAGATTTGTCCTCCATCATCACCTTCCATAATTACATATGCATCTGGAGTATCCAGAGCTTTCTTAAAACTGTCTATAAACTGATTGTTCGGTAGTCCGTTTGCTTCATTAAGGATATGTCGTACAGGGCTATGGTGCTCTGGAATTACAGCCATCTCATTGTTTTCATCTTTTTTTCTTTCCATAAAGATACACCTCTTTGTTTGATATGTTTATTTGGACTTTTTTCATATTAGTTATTTACATCATTCATCCCTACGACTTTTTCCATTGCTATATTAAATTCTTTAACATTAATGTTTAACTTGATGATTCCTTCTTTATCAAGCCCTTTAGTATCTAATTTAAAAGTACCTGTCAGTTCTTCCGAGCTATTACCATCAACTTTCTCATTTATGTCCAATTTAATGTCCCTATCAATTAATCGCTCCTGAATATCCTTACTCAAGATCGGTTCAACTGTTTTTATCATGATTGATGTATTGGTTCTATTCCGAAGATTGAAATTGTATGTTACGACTGTAATACCTGCATCTTCTTCGCTCTCTCCCAGTCCAAATGAAATTGAGTTTATGATCACCCCATCTTCAACAATTTCATCCGTCTTCACACTGTATGAAATACAACCACTTAGGGCTAGTATCATTAAAAGAAATATTAAAATCATTGAACGCTTTTGACTCTTCAATTTGGAAACTCCTTTAGTTTTTTTCTATATTTTTAAGATCTATATTTGCAAGCTCAAGTGCAATCGCTGATCTTTTAATCCGTTAACCCCACTGATATAGATCTAAGATAAATACTTCTTCGTTACCTAGCGAAAAATAAATCTGTTCCCAATCAAACTCATTTTTCCATTCAATCTCTGTTACGAGTCTATAAGCTTTAATATTCGATTCTTCAAAGAATTCTTCCAACAGTTTAATCAGTTTATTACTCACATTATTTAACTCTTTATCTAGTTCTGCAGGCGTTTCTCCATCAATGTCCGGATATTCAATACTTATGCCAAAATCTTGCAAGCGAAATAAAGAGAAAAACCATTTTGCGCTAATATTAAATATCTCATCCTTCCAATCATCTATTTCGCTTAGTCCTACATATTTAAGATCTCTGTGATCTTTTAAATTACTACTAGCATTATAAAGTTCTATTGCTCGTTCTATTGGCGAATCAAGCTTTATGAACTGATATTCATGCCCATAGCATCCTCCGAAGTAAGTAACTACATTACTTACTCCTTCTAAATATCCATTAATTCTGCTAAACAGTTCATGATTCATACAGTCACATCCAATATCTTAGTAAGTTGACTTTCTCTGTTCCATAATTAAATTCCACATTTAATACATAAATTATTAATATCTCCTATTATGATTTTTGAAATATGTATGGATGAATCCTCCAACTCTTTTAATACAATTTCACATAATATCACACATAACCATCTTCAGGTTCACCAACATCAAAGCCCAACACTTTTGAAGCTTCCAACTTAAATGTTTCTATCCAAGAAGTCCAATCCTCGCTATTCATCTGCGCATAAAAGGATAACCCACTAGGCTCAACGGATGCTTCAATGAAGACTTCATCCTCATCAGTACCAAACCAGTATGGAATTCCACTTCTATAACCCATCCACCCTGGCATACGCTCATATACTTTAGCAACTTTAACCCATAGCTCATCAGGCAGGTCATACCTTATATTTAGGTTGCAATGATGAGAGTTTATGTTGTTCATATCCATTCTCTCCTTTTATTTTAGATGTAGATCCAAAAACGCTCTTTATTATTATGTAAATTAATATATCTCTTCCACCACTTACTCAAAGTTGTATCTCTTCATCTTTATATACTATTTTCGTTATCGTTTTTGTATATTTTAATCTAGTGATTTCAATCAGTTCATTTGTCTGCATCATATTCAGGGTAGGACTATCTTTGATTAAAATCTTGCTATTACCTCGTCCCAATCCTTTAACTATAATGATATTTTTATTCTTCCTCACATCTACGATTTGTCCGATCGTTATGAACTGCTCTTGCTTCTTGAGATCAAGGTATGTTACAAGGCCGAGTATACAAAATATAAGAAAACTAAAAATTAATAATGCAGTTGTCCATGCAGGGGAATGGTTCACTAAGGTGTTGATAGTTAGTTGAATCCCAATGATAAAAATAAATAAAATGATGAGTAGGAATTGCTTTTTTAATTTCCCTTTAGCTTTTTCGTTCATAGTTTCTCCTTCTAAGTCAATTTCACCATAGCCGTTATTTCAAAATTCACTTACGTAACTCTAGTAACTTCAAGTCAATAATAAAGTTTTGTTGTTTCAGAATATCCAACCCGAGAAGACCTTTATGATCTTTAGGCAATATGCCTACATCTATCTCTATATTCTCAATGCTGTTTGTATCTATTACAATCCTATCCATGATTTTGGTGTAAAAAGGAATACTCCCTCCAATCCCGTATGCTTCAAAAATTGAATCCCCTGTTTCATAAGTAACGCCGATTTCCTCTAAAACATCAGGACTAATGATCGTATGTGAAGATCCAGTGTCTATAATGACATCATCTATTTTCAGTGTTCTTCCTCTAAATGTAACGGTAAGTGACGTTGTAATTAGCTGTCCATCATAGTTAATTTTCATTCGTATTACGTCTCACTCTCATTAATGGATCTTTACGGAGATGAATCACAAGGTCCTGATTCGAAGTATGATATACAACGTTACCAGGCTCTACTCGAAAAAACTCTTTATTCGCATCTTGTTCTGATACGGTACGAATTGGTGCAACTTCATCTACGATTTTTTTGTTATCTTCCTCATGATATTGAATGATAGAAACCAGAACAAATTGGTCAGGGAACAGTTCTCTAACCTCTTGCCATTTCATGAGTTATACCTCCTGTTATTCGTATTGGTTCAACTTTCTATCATTTTAACATATCCCCCTGACTCGTATATCGTTCCTGCATTATTAACACTCGGCCTGATCTAATGTGTCCTCATTCAAGTATGTAAAATGTACAAAGAAACCGTCTCCTTTGGTATATGGTTGCTCTCACTTCCATTTACTACTACGGAACGGTTTCTTTTGTTTTTCCCTCATGAAAAAGCTGCCTGCTCAAGCCAACAACGCCTGCTCAATCTGATCCACAATCCCATTAATACCTGTCGGCCCATAACAACCGATCCATGTTGCGGCATCTACGGAATGTATGTGCTGTCGCTCACCTGAATCCAGCATTCCCCACACACGCTGTTCTGTCGCGGATATCCCATCCTGCATAAGCTCATTACTGAGCAAAAAGTAATGGCTGGCTTGTACAGCCGGTAGTCTATCAACCGAGATATGATAGGCCGTGTCGGCAGTATCGGATACAAATAACGGGGCAGGCAGACCCAGATCACGGTACAACACAGCGCCTGTACGATGTGCTGCAGAGTGAACCCGAACGAGAGAGTCCAGCGGACGGATCAGTGCTACACTTTTTCCTGCCAGTACCGGAGCCAGTTCTTCGGACAGCAAAGCAGTACGTCGATGATAATCGGCAAGTATACGCTTGGCCTCTGCTCGCTTGCCTGTCAGTTCACCGAACAGACTCAGGATGGTCTGCCAGCTCTCATTACGTTTAAACATAATCACTGGAGCAATTCGGCTTAACCGTTCAACATGTTGATCATGTACCTCGGTACAGATAATCAGATCCGGTGACAATCGTTCTACAGCAAGCAGATCAGGGTACTCATACGTCCCAAGTAATTCGGTACCCTGAAGTCCTGCTCGGATATATTGAGGGAAGTTGACCACGGCACTTCCCGATCCTACACTTCCTACTGGAGACAACCCAAGCGCAAGCAAATGATCGGCATATTGAACATCCAGTACGGCGATACGCTGTGGTGATTCAGTAACTTGATATTCACCTCGCATATGGCAGATCACCGGACCTTGGGCCGACTCGTACGAAGAAGCTGTGCGATTCCGCAGTAAGGCTTGAGCATAGTTTTCATCTAATTCTGAAGCGGCAGCAAGTCGATAACGCAGTGGAGGAACGCCATAATATTTCTTAAACGCCCTGCTGAAATAATACATGTCGCGGTAGCCCATTTTGTCAGCAATTTCCCCAATGGAAGCATCCGTATGAAGTAACATCCGCGACGCATTCTCCATCCGCAACTGGATGACGTACTCCATCGGCCCGAGCTGTTTCTCTTGTTTGAATCGTCGCTGCAACTGCCTTACACTGCATCCGGCGAGGGCTGCCAGCTCTTTCAGCTCCAGATTCTGCCGATAATGCGATGATATATAGGACACGACCACATCCACCATGTCGGACTCTGCTCCACCTTGACCACGTTCATACTCCATGATCAGTTCGTAGATCATCCCCTGAAGCAATGCATTGGCATGAAAACGTTCCAGCCCTTCGCCGCGACGCCATTTGGCAACGATTTTTTCCGCATTCTGAATCCATTCCGCTTGCGTCACAGGATTTTGAATAAACGACGTTTGCAGCGGATGTTTGCGATACGAGGGCAACGCATGGGAGGCTCCTTCCAGGGAAGAAGCCTTATACCTAATCACGATATAATAAAGTTCGTCTGATCTGGCCGTCAGTGTAAAGGATGTTCCCCTCGCCACATGACAAGCAAAAGAAGCTCCAATGTGGCAAACTTCACCATTCATTGCAAGCTCCCCTTCCCCGCCTACCGCCAGCAGCAACACATTTGAAGTTAATTCGGTTTCGTGAAGAACACTGCCAGTCTGCAAAGTACCGCTATATCCGTCGATCATCTTGATCGTCGTATCACTCCATAGACTTGTCTGTTCTTGCAGCGGCATTTCTCTCATCTCCTGACAATCGCATAGGTAAATTGTTGCTGTTGTCATTTTAATTGAGATTCTTTCTCATTGTCAATTTTCGGACATTTGAGGCAACACTCCCCTGACATCTGGTAATAGAAACAGCAGGTGATCCGCTCACTTTTGGCAACATGCACATTGTCCTTACAATCAGTGAAACGTGTTAACGGATTCTTCCTCTCACCAAACACTCGCCCGGATGCCACCTGCGTCAGATAGGAGAAGTCCTCTCGAATGATCTTACGTTCCTGCTCCGTCTCGCCTTCATCAGGAGCGAATAATCGGCCAATCCGTACCATGATATTCTCCCAGAGAATGCTCATTGAAAGAGGTGCAATCGCAGCGAGAGCCTTTAACAGAGGTGTCAGCTGTACTGCAAACATCTCCTGGACCGCTTTTTCCCGCCATACGTTCCTGTCTCCAGACAGTTCTTCAGCCTGAAGCCCGTTCACCGCCAGAAAAGGAAATCGTGTACCGCCCTCATGCTCTTCGAGCTTCGGATGATAGAGAAAGCTGTTTTCCAGCTGAAAAGTAACATGTTGATGATGAAACGTCATCGCGGTCACGAGCGGAGTCGTCCATAGATAGCCAAGCCGCTTGGCTAGCATGGAGGCTGCGACTTTCATGTCAGGCGCATCGATATAATTCTGAAACCAGCGGATATACTCTCGACACGCCTCTTCGTCATGCAACTCACTCAAAGCAATGGTACGGACACTATGTTCAGGCGGCTCACCAAGCAAAATCGAATGATCCTCTACCGTCTCTTTCCATAAGTCTGTCGAGAGATATGGGTTCATATTAGTTCGATCCGAGCAGGGCTTCCGCTGCCTGATCTACAATCAGATTAATCGCAAGCGGTCCATAATAAGCGATCCAAAGTGTTGAGTTTACGTCATACGTAAGGTTATTTTTAACAGCATCAAGGGACTTCCACACTGGATTAGTCAACATAGCCTCGGCTTCTGCCGCAAACAGCTCATCCGACAGCACAAAGTAACGATCTGCCCCGATCTCAGGCACTTTTTCCATCGAGATTTCTACGGAACCATCTTCATTAATCTCCTGTACCAGAGCAGGCATTTTCAGCCCCAAGTCATTGTACATAATACCGCCGATGCGATGCTCAATACCGTGAACACGAATTCCTTCTTTTCGTGGACGAATGATCGCCACTGTTTCATCGCCCAGCTTCTCTGACAATTTTGTCTTCAGCCCGGCAATTTTGTCTTCATACGCTGTGCGCACTTTCTCTGCCTCATCCTGCTTGTCTGTAACTTGGGCAACCGTAGCTAACGTATCACGCCAGTCTTCGTAGAAATCGAGTACCAGGGTAGGCGCAATTTTGCTTACACTCTCATACTGTTTCTCCTGGAAGTCGGTCATGATGATCAGATCCGGGTCGAGTGCAACAATCGCTTCCAGGTTAGGCTCGTCCCGTGTACCCAGAACTTCTACGCCATTCGGTTGATCGCCTAAGTATTCTGGGAAATCAGTGTTGCCTCCAGCGATAACACTACCTGCTGGCTTCTCGCCAACCGCTAACATCTGATCCAGAAACTTAACATCAAGCACTGCAATTTTCTGTGGTTTTTCGTTTAGAGTGATGTCACCCTTCATACCCTTGATCGTTACGGGAAAAGCTCCGTCCGTCTTTGTTTCCGCATTCGCAGGTGTCTCCGCTGGCGTTGCCGCAGATTGCTTACCGCTATCTGTACCTGTTGCAGCACCGCAAGCTGTCAATACAAGAATAAGGGCCAGCATCAAGCCCATGAGTAATCGTGATTTGTGAGCAGCATAGGCTTTGTTACCAGCTGCTTGCCCCTTTGTTCCTTGTTTCATTTGTAAATCCCCCTTATGTATAGTACTGATAATGATTTTCATTATCGAAACATAAAGAGAGTATATACGATCTCCGTATCGTGTTACCATGTACTTTTGCGACATTTCAGTCGGACTAATGCGACATCACGAGCACTTATCCACCCTTTAATGTTTCGGTGATGTATGCCTGCAGCCGGTAAATGTCTGAAAGAAGCTCTTCTTCCTCCGGTGTATTGCCATACTCCCCTAACCAGCGCGGTGTACGGATATGCCACTCCTCTGTCAGGTATTGCTTTACATCGCGATACTCAACAATATGTCCCAGGAAATATTCCAGCGAGCCGAAGGATTGTAAGGTTATCGCCGATGATGGATTGTGTTTTTTCGATGATCACCTGCAACATATGTTGGATATGGTCTTCTGGATTCATAGCGTTAGTTTCCATCCGTAACCTCCCCCTATCTCTATACACAAAAATGAATTAGTATATGATTTACATGAGTCTCCTATTGCTAAACGTAGAATTATGTTCTTATTGAGCAAGGAATTTATGCCCAAAGAGTATTGAGACATCGATTCATATCATCTAATTATGGAGGTGAATCATGAGTATGCGACCAAACATGAAGTATAGCATTATTGTTGGAGCAGTTTTTATTATCGTTGTTCCTATTATCATTGGACTTTTTATGTTAAACAACGTTGTTGACCCTGACGAGATTATGGTTACGAGAACTGAAGTTTCTCCTGATCTTATTACTCTACAAGGTGGGTTTGGAGACAGTATTAGCAGATATCATGGTTACAACATTTCACATCATAACAATACACTGTTCATCCAGATTAAAGGCAACAAACTTCCTATCGGTGGTAGTAAAGACTTTTCTATTTCATTTTCTAATACTTATGCATTTGTTGATGAAATCTACTTATTGGGTCGAGGCAACGCTAAGAAAAAGATTTGGCCGAATCCCTAACTTTCATTGGAATGGATATCATATGATCTGACGCAAACAGCTTCAGTCTCTTCTGCTTAAATTCTTAAATGCCGAGTATTCCTGATCGGACTTGATATAACCTAATATCTTTTCCGCACATGCAGCTGAACTGAGTTCTTCCGTATTCACTTCCAGATCATATTCATCATAAGAGTAGATGTAGTCAAACTGGGAATGGGCCAGTCCAATCTCACGATCTCCTCTGGTCTGCTCTCTTCTGGTAAGTTCTTCTTTGGAGCAGTGTACACCTACAAACAATACCGGATAATCCGATAATAAATCATAAAACTCGTTAAACCACTTGTCATTGCTGATGACTGTATCCACGATGACATTCAGGCCCATCTCCGAAAACAGTTTAATGGTTGCACAGTACAACGAATTGATGGGGTCGAACAGGATATCGGTCATCACGTGGTGTTCCACTTCTCTTATTGGTTTAATATCTGGATATGTAGTATCTATGAATTGGTCATAATTATGAAGAAATTGATCTACAGATAGATGATGAAACGGAATGTCTCCTTGATTCTTCATTTCCATCGCGATGCTTGTTTTCCCCGAACTTGATGTTCCGTTTAGAAATATAATGAGTCCTTTATCCACATTAATCACCCTTGTCTATTAAAATTGAACGAATGGACGAGTAATAGCCATATTTTTTTAGGGAGGCTTTATCTAAAATGGGTGTTATGCTATTCGGTCAAATTACCACTCTCTCCATTCTTCCGTAATGTCTTCACGTTCCTTTATATCAATAAAGTAACCATTGGCCTCATTCATTTCATTAAACCAGGTATGTATAATTAATTTACAATAATTTTCAGATATGTGTATAGTAGAAATGATGCTAAATGCTTTCAATATACCAATCTAACAGAGAGGATGAGATCATGTCTTTTTTCAAAAAGAAGATTGTACTAGTCTCTTTATTCGTATTATTAGCTATCTCTGTCAGTGCAATCGCTTACGTCAATGGTCAATCGAAACGGGACGTTCCTATTCATAATGTCGTCAACCTTTCAGCTAACTCCCTAACATTTCATGAAATAGATAAGCTGGATGCATTCGCTGAACTGATCGTCATTGGTTATGCAACAGAAAATTTCAAAGATCGCGAGCATATCATAACTGCATTTGATGATGGAACCATGCAATCTTTTCACACCAATACGAATATAAAAATTGATAAGATATTGAAAAAGCCCGATGATTTCCCTTCAGATCAAAACAAATTAACGATCATCGAACCCATCAGTCTGGAAGGAAACGTCAAGTACACAGTTAATGACTATACGGAACTACAGAAAGGCGATAGAAGTGTACTTTTCTTGATGAAAAATACTTTTGGTGATTATGGATTAATCAACGATAATTTAGGCAAATTCAGCTTGGAAGGGATAACTCAATATAGTGTACCTCAATCCTCCACTGCACAAGCGTTATCAGAATACGAAAAATTTCGTAACTCTGTCATGGACAAGTATAATATACAGCAAGTTCAATAGCAGACCACCAGCTATAGCATGATTAATTTGAGTCGAAACAACTCCCAACAGTTACTCTTCCCCATCCATTTTGGATAATAAAAAAATACAATTGTATAATGGAAATAATTTTTTTCATTGGTTGGCAAGTAAAGTTAATTCATAATATGTTGAATGTACAAAGAAACCGTCTCTTTTGGTAAATGGTTGCTCGCACACCCATTTACCAAGGAACGGTTTCTTTTGATTTTACAATTTTAACAATGGGGCTATGCTAATCATTTACGACTTATGGTAGTAGCCACACGAGCTGTGGGTCTATAACAGCAGATACATGTCGCAAAATCTACCGAGTATATGCGCTGTCGCTCATCCGTATCGATAGTTCCCAGACACTTGCTCGATCGCTGATATTCCGCCCTGTATGATTGTTCAACCTTTTATACCGCTAAATGTAATACCGCTAATAAACGTCTTTTGAAGAAAAAAGAACAAAACAATGATAGGTAATGTCATCAAGGTGGATACCGCCATTAATAGACCCCATTCGGATCCCTTTTGACTCTGAAATTGCTGCAATCCGAGCGAAACCGTGTAAGATGGTTCATTGGTTAAATAGAGCAAGGGGCCCATGAAATCAGTCCAGCTCCCCATAAATTGAAACAATGCCACGGCTAAAACGGCGGATTTGGCTAGTGGAAACATGATCTGTAAATATATACGGAACTCACTAGCGCCGTCCAAGCGGGCTGCTTCGCGCAGGGCATCAGGCAGTCCCATGAAAAATTGCCGCAACAGAAAAATGTAAATGGGTACTCCAAAAAATTGGGGTACAATCAGTGGAAGAGGTGTCCCTACCCAACCTAATTTAGTAAACAACAGGAATAAAGGAATCATGGTCACCTGTCCGGGGATCATCATAACAGCAAGGGTAACAAAGAAAAGTATACCTCTCCCACGGTACTCTAGCTTGGCAAAACTATATGCAACCAAGGGACAGGATATGATCACACCAAGTGTACTAACGATAGTTATAATCGCCGTGTTTTTCAGATATGTCCAGAAAGGGATATACTCAACAGCACGGGAATAATTACTCCACAGAATTGGACGCGGAATCCACTCTGGTGGGAATGTAAAGATTTGTGTGAGTGGTTTAAGAGAAGTCGAAAGCAGCCAAATGAACGGAATCATGAAAAATGCAGAAGCAACAATTAGACATACATATGCTAACGCACGATTGATTCTTTTGATAGCGGTAGGATTCATCCTTTGCTTCCTCCTCCTTATTTTCCCTGATAATGAACCCAGCGTTTAGACGTAATAAAAATAATTCCGGTTAATGCCATAACGATAATAAATAAGATCCAGGCCATTGCGGAGGCATAACCCATTTTGAAATACCTAAAGCCGTTCTCATATAAATACATGACGTAAAAAGTCATGGAATTTGCAGGAGTTCCTTGCCCTTTGGTCAGTGTATAGGGAAGAGTAAACTGTTGGAATGCACCAATCATTCCCATGACAAGGTTGTAGAAAATAACGGGAGTGAGCAAAGGCAGGGTTACCTTTCTCGTTTTCTGAAACCAGTTAGCTCCATCGATTTGCGCCGCTTCATAGTACTCCTCAGGAATGTCTCCTAATCCAGCAAGGTAGATAACGACCGCTTGCCCAATACCCCAAAGCGACATCAGAATGAGAGAGGGCTTGGACCATGACTCACCACCAAGCCAAGCGGGTCCATCGATACCTATATTCGCTAACATCCCGTTCACCAATCCGAAGTTTGGATGTAACAGCCACATCCACAGAACAGCCAGAGCTACTTGTGGGACGAGAGTAGGTAAGAAAAAGATCGTTCTGAATACAGCCATACCCTTAACCTTCATATTCAACATCATAGCGAGTGCCACACCGAAAAATATACTTAATGGAACAAAAAATACCGTAAAATAAATCGTGTTGTATATGGATTTCCAAAATAGAGGATCATGAAAAAGATCTCTATAATTATTCATTCCGACAAATTCACCAGGCTGCAGAATGCTGTAAGTAGTGAAGCTGAAGTAGATGGACATTAGCATGGGAATTGCATAAAAGCATAGCAGCCCTATAGCCCAAGGTGAAGCAAACAGCCATCCAATCGCGTTAGTTCTGTGGAGTGCTCGTTTCCTTGCCGATGGAATTGCTTTTACTTGAACTGGATCGGCCAGTTTTGCCATGTACATTCTCCTTCCAAGTGTCATTCATGAATAGGCAAGGAGAGAGAGTTCGCTCCCCCTGCCTACCGAGCACTCTATTTGTCGTATTTTTCTAAAGCCTTATTAACCGTCTCTGTTACTCTATCCAGGTTCTCTTTCGGAGTACCGTTACCGCGGGTAGCCTTTTCCGTAGCGGAAGCTAACTCATTCCACAGCAGTTGTCCTTCAGGAATAACCGGGCGGTTATGTGAATTGGGCAAAATATTAATAAATTCCTTCATAATCGGATCGTCCTTGTAACCGTATTTGTCGTTAACCGAATCAATAACGGAAATTTGAGAATCAGCGTTTAATAACGTTTGCCCCTCTTCTTTCCCTAAGAATTCGAGGAATTCCCAAGCAGCAGCGACGTTCTTGGCGCCTTTAGGGATAATAGCGGATCCGCCTCCCGACCATGTCGTAAAATTAGTACCTGTTGGGGTCGGTATGGGTGCAACACCGTAGTTTAAATCCGGCTTAAATTTTTCGATGCCCTTCACCGTAAAGTTTCCACTTATCTTCATGCTGACTTGACCGGAAATGAACGGATCCATTTCCTCCGTACCCGCTGCACTTGTGAATCCGGCAATATCCTCGACATTGTATTTTTTACCGAAGTCGGTCATCCATTGTAATGCTTCCACGACTTTAGGATCATTTGCCGTAATTTTGCCGGTGGCAGCATCCTGGAATTCTCCTCCAAATGCCCATCCCCAAGTATACAGCCAGCCTTGCGAATACCATGGGATGAACCCGATCCGTTTGAACCGTTTACCTTCCTTGATGGTCAACTTATCGGCGGCCGCTTCAAGCTCGGCGATCGTTTGTGGTGGTTTGTTGGGATCCAACCCCACTTCTTTGAAATGATCCTTATTGTAAAATAGCAGGCGAGAGTCCGTATCCATCGGCATTGCATAAAGCTTTCCTTGATAACTGGACTCCTCCCATGCAAATGGATAATACATTTCCTTACGTATTCCGGATTCTGCTGCCATCGAGGATAAGTCAGTCAGAGAACCTTGCGCAGCCCAAGTACCGACCTTAAACCGATCGAAAAGTGCAACGTCAGGAGGATTGCCGCCTGCGACTGCAGTCAGCAGCTTCTGATCGGATCCCTCGTTGGATTCTGTATAAACCAAATTCATTTTGATCGTAGGGTTTTTCTCTTCAAATGCCTTCACGACTTTATTCATATTATCTAAATCAATGGAGGTAAGACCATGCCACATCGTAACCGTTGTAATCCCCTCTCCGGCCTGATCGCTAGAGCCTCCCTTCGTTGAACATGCCGTTACAAGTAGTAACATAACCAGAAAGCAAACAAGAATTGGAAATGCGAATTTTTTGGATCTCCTCATTCAAAGTCCCCCTTAAGTTAAATGAATTCGTTTAACTTGAATTCCTATAGGATCCACTTCATTTTCTGATCATCCACAATTTATGTAAGCGTTAACAACTCTGGTGATATGAACTATAAAATCAGAAAATGATGAACACCGTGAATTTGTTATAGGAGCCCACTAGTTATACTAAGTATATTAATATGACATTATAAAACATGTCAATTGCAATATTACGACATCACTATTCATGATGTATGGCTATAATTTAGATGTAGAGACCGACGTTTCAAGGTTAACCTCCGGTCCCCTAACCAAATGCCCTAATGTGAGACATGCTTAACCATAAGAAAAACGCCTATCCACATACTTCATAGAAGACAGACTGCGTCAAAACGAGGTTTTTCTTGCGATATCAGGTCAGGAAGGTCCCTGCTTGGAAGTTTGATATGTCTGATATCAAAAAAAGTGCCGAAAAGCCCATCGGGACTTCTCGACACTTTGAACAAGCTTTGGTTTAGCTGCACTTGAATAAACCCTATCCGTTATTTTTCACAACCATACGATGGTTAATAATGTTCAGCTCGGGAACTGCTGTTCCATGCAGTTGAGAGATTAACATGTCCACTGCCAATTCACCCATCTGCTTCTCATCCTGCTTAATATGAGTGAAGATGGGTTGACCCAGGTGATCGTTCAGGGAGTCGAAACAAACGATCTCGAATTCCTCCAGAGATTTCCCCATCGAGTGGATGACTTGAGCCAGCATGGTAGCTATTAGAAATTCCGATGCGACAAATGCCTTTACATCAGGGTGTTTTTTCAAAAAATGCTTTACTGTTTCTTTATCACTTTCAATCGCTGTTCCGTTTATGTTCTTGGGGAGGGTGCCCTTCAAGTTCGTCAATACATAATCTTTGTTCAAATTCATTCCTTCCTGGGTGAAGGCAAACGTATATCCAAGCAGCCTTTCCTCCAATGTTGAAGTGTTCTCTTCCGGCGGAGATAAAAAGGCAATTTTTTTATGACCTTTGCTAATCAGATGACGCGTAAGATCCATGGCTGCTTTCTTATTGTCTGTATATACCGAACAAACCGGAATTCCTTTTAGATATCTATCGGCCAAAACAATTGGAAACCGATCTAATACAAGTCGGAGCAGTTCAGAATTATAGTGTTGACCATGAATGGGGGTCACGATTAATCCTTTGATGCCTAAACCAATAAATAAGTCAATCGCACGTTTTTCCTCATCCCGATCCCCGCAAGTTCGCTTGATAATGAGTTGATAATTATGCTCAGCACTCCGCTTTTCCATCGATCTAAGAAGTTCCAGGCCAAACTCGTCAGAAAAATTCGGTATAATAAACCCGATCACCCGCTTATCGTCCTCAGGAACCAAAGTTGTTCTTACCTCTGAATAATGCTTCGGTTCTTGTCCTCCAATGATACCATCGGCCACATATGAACCTTTTCCTTGTATTCGTTTAATAACCCCAGAATCTGCCAATTTATCCAAAGCCTTTTTAGATGTAATACGACTGACGCCAAATTGTTCAGCCAACTCTTTTTCAGAAGAGACCCGGTCACCTTCGTTTAAGCGACCTTCTTTAATCTCTTGTACAATATAGCTATATATCTGCTCGTATAAATGCAATTCCACAAAACCACCCTGACATCATAATATTAATATACTAAGTATATTACACAAGAAGTAATTCGCAAAGTTACTGAGAATACCGACGAACTTCTGTAGCACGGAATAAAGGGTCCTTAGTCTACAGCACATTCCCGTTTATCTTGTGGATATGATGGTGGTTAATTTCCTTGAAGAAGGTCGAATGCCTCCTAGAGGCTTGATGATTGTACAGGCGTCAAGTTCTATCCATAATTTTATATGTACCGATCCAGCTTTGAAGCTCAATATTATTCAATTAGATCACCCATTCTTCAAAATCTCATTTAGTTTCGCATAACGTTCTGATATTCACGAAACGCCCAATCCTTAGATAACTCTTATCTTAGGCTTGGGCGTTTGTTGACTGAGCTTCCTCCATGATTATACCTCTGTCAACCAAGGGCCGATAGCCCCGCTGCGTTAATACAAGATAAATGATTGATTGGCCTTCTTCGGATTTGCTATTCATAATTTATTCAACGTTTAAGTGAGTAATACAATTATATAGTTCACAATCCCATCTGAATTGGTCTTTATTTAAAATTGTTACTGATGTATTATGGAGGTGTTCTTCTGTATCGATGTGCGGAATTAGTTTCTTTAGAGTCAGTCCAATTAGTGCTCCATGACTTATTATCAATATTTTTTTGTCGGGGTGTCTTTCAGAAATGTCCATTAGGCAATTCATTCCTCTTGTGATTATCTCAGCGTTTGGTTCTATACCAAGATCTAGTTTGGACCATCCGTATCCCCACTTACTAACTCTATCTTGTTCAGTTGTTCCCTCAATAAGACCGCAGTTCATTTCTCTTAATCGCGGGTCAGTTTTCACTTCAACATTCTTAATCCTTCCTATCATTTCTGCTGTTTCGAGTGCTCTTGATAAGTCACTTGAATAAATATAATCCCACTCCTCGTTCTCCATTCTCTTAGATAGTAATTCAGCTTGCCTTCGTCCCTCATCATTTAAAGGTATATCAACTTGTCCCTGTGCCCTGTATTCATCATTCCAATCTGTTACTCCATGTCTTATAAGTCCTATCAATGTCATACTTGTTCCTCTTTCATTTCATTTTATGTTTTTAGGATACTGCCGATCTTTCATCTAACGTTCCTGTATTCACGACGCTTGGCGTATGCCAAGTGTGTCCGGCAGCCTCTGCTTCCCTGAAATGCTTCAGCCGGATCGAGGGCGTATGCCCGATGCGTGAATATATTGTTATCTGATTTCAGGATAATCTATGAATAACTTCCAACAATGTTTCAACTATGATCTTCAATCAGTATCAACATCTTATCTTTCATTTGAAATATTGATTTCCCTTGAATTTTTAATGTTTCTCCTGCCTTCATTCCATTAGGGAGATCACTGGACAATATTCCCTCATAATCAATGTCAACCTCTGCTTTATCTCCTGTGAAAGTAATGTTCTTTATTACTTGACGTCTGTGAGAGAATACCTCAATTGACTGCTCTGCTAATGTGCGAAATTCCTGTATCCCCTTTGTTTCCGAATTCACTTCACCTTTAGAAATGTTTCGAAAATGAATATTCTCATTCAAAACTCCTATCATTCCATCAATGTTAAACGTGTTATATGCGCTCAGGTATTTTTCAATAAGATCTTTTAAATTTGAGTTCTCCAAGTCGAATCACACTCCTAGATTTTGATATTACATATTTGTCCTGATTTCAGATAACGTTCCTGTATTCACGACCCAGCTTATGCTGGGTGTCTGGCGACTGCAAGACCAAGGACGAATGTCCGCATTGTGAATATTATGTTAGGTGATGTTCCCCTCTTCTCAAAATTAACATCAACATATTATTTCCGCTATTCTTTCAATAATCTCTTCTATCCCACTTTCACTTGTATCAATAATGTTAGTATCCATATTCTCATACATTCTTAACCTCTTGATGCTTAAAGTAATTTGTTCTTCCGATCTATTATCTTGATTCATTCTTTGTCGTAATGCAGCTTCAGAACACAACAAAGTAACCTTCTTAACCTGAAAATCTAAATCACCTAAACGGTCAAGTAAACCATCTAGGATCTCTTTTCTATGAAGAACCCAGTTGAAAATGACATAATCAAATGTAGAATTTGATAAAAAGTTTCTTAGTAAATATGTAATATTATTCTCAACCATTCGCATGTTCTCTTCATTTACTATCCAGGGATTCATCATCCAACACCAATCACCATCTAACCATACTGCTTTATCAAGTGACTTATATAATTCTTTACAAATTGTGGTTTTTCCGACTCCCATTGTTCCGTTTATTACAATGAGTTTCTTCATTGAATACACCTTCATTTTATAGATTTAGGGGAATTTCATCTAACATCTAATTTATGTACTTCGTAAATACCACACTTCCAAAGTAATATCTGAACTACGTATATGATAACCTATGAGGCGATATATGCGAAGAAAAATTTGGTGAAAAAGGGAGAGATTTGAGATACTCAATCTCCCATGTCCACACCATCCAGTGGACTCTGAATACGCTGAATATTTTTCGTGCTCACATGCGTATATCGTTGTGTTGTTTGTGCACTCGTATGACCAAGAAGCTCCTGAATATAGCGCAGGTCTGTTCCATTTTCCAGCAAATGTGTAGCGAAAGAGTGCCGCAAAGCATGAATGCTGCATTTTATTACAATACCCGCTCTTTGTCTAGCTTCTTCAAAAAACTTTTGTACACTGCGCTCCGTAAGATGTCGATCTGAAGACTGTCCCGGAAACAACCAACGATCGGTTTTATATTCGGCGATGTACTTCTGTACAATCTCCCAAGCAAGATGGGAGAGAAGAGTTCTTCGATCCTTTTGACCTTTTCCCTGCCTTACGATAATGGTCTGACGCTCAATGTCCAGATCACTACAGCGTAGACGAACGACTTCGCCGACACTAAGCCCTGCCGAATAGGTTAGATAAAGAATTGTTTTGTGTTTGAGATTAGTCACAGTTTTCAGCAATTGGGTGACTTCTTTTTCGGACATGACATTGGGCAACTTATTTTGTTTTTTAGGACGTATATATTGAAACTCGGCAGGATGAAGTAACACATGTTTACAATAGAATCGGATCGCACTAATCGTCTGATTTACACTAGAATGGGAGACTCCTCGCTCAAGCAATCTCAAACAATATGTCTGGACATGAGATGCATGAATTTCTGTATCGATCTGAGGAAGACTGGTCACAAATCGTTCAATCTGATTACAGTATGCTTTACCCTCTCAATTTTAGAGCTTGTTGCAACTCATCTCTTCTCCATTGTGTTTTCTCTCCATGTAACTTCCATTTTCTCAATATATCACTCTCCACCCACAGCTCCGGGGAAATCTCTACATCTCGCGCATCAAAGTACTTTGTAAACTCCTGAAGAGATGTGTCTGAATAGAGGATGACCCAACGTTTCGTGTCAGGCTCCCACCTTCTTCCTGTTACCTGACGAATGCGCTGGATATGCACCGTATTATACGGAATTTGCACATACAACGTATCATCAGAACCTTTGGTTAAAATGATGGTGTTTTCTGCTTTATCTTTCATAAAAACTCTCACTTCAGCTTAATTGGATTTATGAGTTCTATAAAATTAAAAAAATAAAAAAGGAAGATCATCTTCATCCCGTAAGGGAATCTAGTGATCTTCCGATGCTTTCGGAAATATGGTCGCTGAACCTACATGGCAGCGGCTTCTTCTCCCAGCGGCAGCATGTAATACTGCGCCTGCTGCCCTTCGTGCTGCTGGTACACAACGACCAGCAGCGTCCGGCCTTTCGCGGCAAGCGGGCTGGCGCCAGCTAGCACACGCTCAAGCCGGAACGGAAGCACATCCAGTACGGTGTGCTTCTGCAGTTCCTTTTCGCCGAGACCAAGGTCGGCGAAAGCCCGGGCACCCATGACCGTCTGTGCGGTCATGGCCGAGGTCATCGGCAACGCACGCGAAGCGTTGCCGTCTTCCCCGTCCGCCGCTCCATCCGCGGCGGACCCTGTTGCGTCGCCCGCAGGGAGCGACGCTGCACCCCCGGCATCGCTGCCGATCACACCCGCCGCATCTGCGGCAGAGTCTTCTCCGGCAGCAGCCGAACTTGCCACAGCGGCACTCGCACCCGTGCCGCTACTTTCCAGCCATGCCGTGCCAGCGGCACCGGCAACACGTGGCAGACGAACGTCTTCCGGACGTTCAGCCAACGTTTTCATATAACCCGCCCACTGGTCTTTCTGGAGCGGATCTTCCCACCAGATTTTGCGTGGTTTGTATTTGTGGCCGAGGAAATAGTCCAGCTTCATGAGGCCAAGCACGACATCCATATGCGGCGTATTCCGCGACTCCAGGAAGCTGTGCAGACGCGTGAACAGATCCTCCAGTTGGTGACCAATCTTCTGCCAGCCCTGACCTTCCCAGTAATCCCCGAACGCCTGGAAGAAATCAAATGGCGAGTTGAACTCCTGCTCCATCAGATACTTCAGCGTGTGATCCATCCGGTGGGCGTTCCAGTATTTCTCCAACACATCTTCCAGCCGCTTCAAGCGCACGATGTCGCTGAATGGCAGCACATCACTGCCCAGAATCTCATACGGCGCGTGGTCCATATACGTATAGTTGTACTTCTCTGCATCCAGACGCAGACCCGTACCACGCAACATTTTGAGGAATCCGAGTTGAAGCTCTTCCGGCCCCAGTGCAAATACATCGTTAAACGTCTTGCGGAACGTATTGTAATCTTCCTCCGGCAGTCCGGCGATGAGATCCAGATGCTGGTCGATTTTTCCACTGGCTTTGACTTTGTTGACGGTCCGGCTCAGCTTGGTAAAGTTCTGGCGGCGTTTCACCAGTTCATTTGTCGGATCGTTCGTGGATTGAACCCCGATCTCGAAGCGGAATGTGCCCGGCGGTGCATTCTCTGCCAGATAATCCAGTACTTCAGGACGCATAATATCCGCTGTGATTTCAAACTGGAACACCGTCCCCTGATGATTCTCGATCAGGAATTTGAACATTTCGAGCGCATAATCCCGCTTGATGTTAAACGTCCGATCCACAAACTTGATCAGCTTCGCGCCCTTCTCAATCAGGTACAGAATATCCGACTTGGTCCGCTCAATATCGTAATACCGCACGCCGACCTCAATACTGGACAGACAGAACTGACAACTGAACGGACAGCCCCGGCTGGTCTCAAAATAAACCACACGTTTCCCGAGGTCGGGAATATCCTCTTCAAATCGGTGCGGTGACGGCAGATCGTTCAGGTCCGCTTTTGGACGTCCTGGCATGAGAATGACCTCTTCCCCTTTGCGATACGCCAGTCCATACACGAAGTGGAACTTTTTGCTTCCTTGCAGCTCCGTCAAAAGCTGATGCAGCGTCTCTTCCCCTTCACCCATCACGATGAAATCCACATTGGGAATCCGGTTCATCCAATATTCCGTGTCGTAGGACACCTCCGGCCCGCCAAGCAAAATTTTCACGTCAGGCATAACCTTTTTCAGATTATCAATGACCTTAATCGTCTCTTCAATGTTCCAGATGTAACACGAGAACCCAATCACGTCCGCGCCGCGCTGGTATAGATCAGACACAATGTTCATGACTGGATCTTTGATCGTATACTCCGCCAGGTCAATATCAAAATCCTTCTCACTGTACGCCTTCAGACAACGCAAGGCCAAGGAGGTATGGATGTACTTTGCATTTAATGTAGAAAGAATAACCTTCATGGTTCACAACCTTTGCCTGGACACCCAGACCATATTTTTTGGTAAAAGTAAAGCTGCACAGCCATCCTGCCCTGGATGCTGTTCATGCAAACCTCTTTGAACTAGCCATTCCATGTCTCATGGACATTTTCTACTTTTGTCTTTCAAAGATTGGACACTCTTTTCAAAAAGACATATACACCCCGCCAAACTAAAAACACAACATACAGTGCACAACCAAATAAATAAAACCACATATTGTACATGCTACTTTCAGACATTCCTAACGCCAATGTCCACCCTTTGAAAGACAATTCACCTTAATTTGTCCACAATACAGAGACACACTATAGTCCAAGTTCATTTCAAACTTAATTGCGCTCCGGCTTTCGACAGGTTTGAAGATATCCTCTGGATGGACATATAGCACCTCTACAATCATTTATGCTTTACGCACCTGAGCCTCAAAGACCTGAAAGCGCGAATATAACCACAATTCACACTTCATCCCAACTTGCTCATATCTGATTATACCTTCGCATACTACTCAAACTCGTAAAATGCATCATCATCCGTATCGACTTCTTCGCCCGATTGCTTCTGGAAAAACTCCAGGAACGGCAGTCCGTACTTGCGATACTTGACCTCACCGACCCCTTTGATATCCAGCATGTCACGTTCTGTCTGTGGACATACCACACTCATCTCGCGCAGGGTCGCGTCATTGAAGATAATGTACGATGGTACATGCTCTTTCGCCGCCAGATCACGCCGGATCAGACGAAGTTGTTCAAATACCGTCTCGTTAACCGCAGATGGCATCGCATCGCGTCCACGACGTCCACCATAATTCGTACCCGAAGCCGTCGCCGCTGTCTTGCGCACGACACGTTGCATTACTTCACGCTGACCTTTGAGCACTTCCACCGCAAGTGGCTGCAAACGAACGACCGGATACTGCCCCTCGGACAGCATCAGATATCCTTCCGATACCATCACGTTGATGATCTCCGATATCTCGCGCTCTGTCCGATTCCCCATCACACCGTAGGTGGGCAGGGAATCGAAGCCATAATCGAGCACCTTTTTGGCACGGGAGCCTTTGAGCACCGAAGCGACCAGCGATACACCATACCGTTCACGCATGCGGTGAATGCAGCTGAATATTTTCTGAGCATCAATCGTCATGTCTACCAGCTCACGGTCGTCCGTACAGGAACTGCAAATACCGCAAGGTGTGTCGTCATGCACCTCACCGAAATAATCCAGCTGCGCACTGCGCAGACAACGCGTCGTGTAACAGTAATCCACCATCTGTTGCAGCTTCCGGTAATCGTTCTGTTTGCGGTCGCCCTCCATCGGATTCTGCTCAATCAGGAACTTCTGGGTGATAATGTCCTGTGCCCCGAATAACAGAATACACTGACTGGGCTCCCCGTCCCGGCCTGCACGTCCGGCTTCCTGTACATATGCCTCCATGTTCTTCGGCATGCTGTTATGAATTACGTAACGCACGTTCGATTTATCAATCCCCATCCCGAACGCATTCGTTGCCACCATCACCCGGATATCATCGTACAAAAAAGCTTCCTGGCTCTGGGCCCGTTCATCGTCCGTCATGCCGGCATGGTAGCGTCCAGCAGGCAATCCCGCCTGCAACAAACGCTGATGCAGATCATCCACGTCCTTACGGGTCGCGGCATATACAATTCCAGGCTCGCTGGCATGCTCGCGCGCGTAATTCAGGACAAAGTCCTTCTTGCTCTCGCCGCGAAGCACGCTAAACGCCAGATTATCCCGCCCAAGTCCGGTCACATACGTCTGCGGGTCCTGCAAACGCAGCAGCCGCAGAATATCGCCCATGACCTCGGGCGTCGCTGTTGCCGTGAAGGCCGCAACCACCGGCCGCTCTGGCAAACTGTCCACAAACGGCGCTACCGCCAGGTAGCTTGTCCGAAAATCATGTCCCCACTGTGATACACAGTGGGCCTCATCCACAGCAACGCACGAGATCGGCAAATAGCCCATCTCCTCGCGGAACCAATCCAGCTCCAGTCGCTCAGGCGCGACATAGAGCAACTTCAGCTCACCGCGCTGCGCCGCGCGGATGCGATCATTCACTTCTTTGCCGCTAAGTGTACTATTAATATACGCGGCAGCAATTCCGGCGGTCGTCAACGCATCGACCTGGTCCTTCATTAATGAGATCAACGGGGAGACAACAAGCGTCAGACCCGAATATAACAGAGCGGGGATCTGATAACAGATCGACTTACCGCCCCCGGTTGGCATAATGCCGAGCGTATCTTCACGTTCGAGCAGGCTGGCTACAATCTTTTTCTGTCCCTCACGGAAGTCGGGGTAGCCATAATATTTTTGCAGGAGACCCTGCGCTTCTTCAATAGTAGGTGTTTGCACACTCATGTAAAGACTCCTTACTTATCACCGGTGTTCTTCCACCAGCTTGGTCCGATCCGATTCTGACATCCGAAAGCGGCTCATATACCGCATCCTTGACAACAAAATGGCGTTCTCATGACTTGTCCGTCAAGCAAACGCCGCTCCCTTTAGTTTAACGGCCCAGCCCCGAATGAGCAACCGCGTTTTACTGTAAAATGCTCGAACCTGCTTTAATCAATAACATAATGTGTTACCATCAATTAACAAATAGCTTAAAGAGAGAACCTTGGCATATCTACATCTACATATCGATTTCCTTATTGTTCCTAACCAACACCTTCAAAGGAGAGTAATTTATTATGAAACAACAACATCCTCATGGAATTAATCCTTCAAACAAATCACCATCAAAGTCATGGATACGTCGACACCCGATTCTCACTACATTTACACTATTGATCCTTGTGCTGTTTGCTTCCGTATTCCTGTATTTCTGGCTCCGTCCATACTTCTCCACATTTGACCGTTCCGAGCTGGGAGATCTGAGTTATTCCATGCCTTCGCGAAACGGTGAATATACTGCCGAGATTTACGGCGTACCTTACGGTGGTGCGGCAGGCGGCGTTACGATCTGGGTCGATGTGAAGAAGACGGATGCCCCAGAGGACTCCACGGTAAAAACGATCTATCGTGCCGAGCACCATGGGAATAACCATCTCGAATGGGAAAGTGAAAACACACTCCGGATTGAAAACTGGAATGAATACACGGATGAGACCATTACCCTCAATATCGATGACGAAATATATGATGGACGGGGCTGGGCGTGCAAAAGCTTACGGATGAAAGACCACTATGTGCGTTGCCTGGCACCCGAAAAGTAAAAGTAGCTTAGCAGCTAAAATGATGGCCCCGAGCACTCAAGGTCTCATCTTGATGCGTAATCTTCACTGCATCGCACACCAGAAGTTCTACGCTGTGGAAGGCTTGTGAACCCCCCAAAAAATGCTTACTTACATTACATCATGATTGGAGATACATTTGGGGTACGCGAAGCGTAAGAAGCCCCACTCACCGACTCTTTCGGTTAAGCGGGGCTTCTTTTGTTCATTAACAATTCGTATCTATCGGACTTAAAACATATGGCAGCATTATAATTTATCTATCATTCTGCTTCTGCTCTTTCACTTATGCTTCAATCTATTTGCCTTATTTCCTTTTCCCCGCTTCAAACGCTTCAGTCCTCATCTGCCCCAGTTCGTCTCCTTACTTACGAGGTGACTCTGCACCACGTTCTTCCCGTTCCTTCATCTCTTTGCGCACCACTACTTCGAGTTTCTGCCGATTGGCAAGTAGCCCTGGATCGTTGGGCAAATACTCACGGGCTTTGGTGTTATGCATCAATGCCTGCTCCCAGTTGCCTAGATGAGCATAACAAAGGGAGAGCCGGGCATGTGGTAGCCAAGTACGACAGGCGACAGGCACCGGGCGAAGACCTGGATCGCGGCTGCTCACATCGACTGCCTGCATATACCAATAGATAGCCGAGACGGGTTCCTGGCGCTCATGGAAACAGGCAGCAATGGCACAGCAGAAGTCGGCATGCGGCAGATCATACTGGAACGATTGCAGCAATGCCCCCAGCTTGCGGCCCGTCTCGCCCAGTCGTTCATAACATTCCGCCAGCCTCGCGCAGGCAATCAGGCGATCCTCGCGGTAACCGCTTGGCTGTTCCAGCAGCTTCGCGTACCCGCGTGCCGCCGCCGCATACTGCTGGCGGTCATAACATTCGCCTGCATAATAGAACAGCAGGCGACCTTGGGCTACGCCCTCTTCGGCGATCCATTTGCGCAAAATGCGCACGTTTCGCGCCGAATGATGTCCCGCTTCGCGGCGATGCGTGACGGCAATGTCTGCCGTAATGACCTCGCCCCGCGGGAAGCTGAGCTGCTCGTGCAGCCGGCCATGCCAGCGGCACCCGGCATCCCGCTTGACCAAGCGAAGGCGTCGGTCCGTCACAAGCGGACTTCCCTCCGGCCCCTCGGCCAGCGTGTAGTTCAAGATCACAGCTTCCGTCTCCCCCTCAGACGGAAGCTGCTGCTTCAACACCTCCAGCTTCGCCCGTTCCGCGGGCAGCAGCACATCGTCCGCATCCAGCCACAGGATATACTCCTGCGTGGCCTTGGCGAATGACTCATTCCGCGCTGCTGCAAAGTCTTCCTTCCATTCATACGTGTAGACCTGGTTGGTGTACTGCGCAGCAATGTCCATCGTGCGATCTGATGAACCGGTATCCACAATGACGATCTCGTCGGCGATGCCAGCAACCGAATCGAGACAGCGCGCTAGCATGCGTTCCTCGTTCTTCACAATCATGCACAGACTGATGGTGATCACATTTTGAGCTCCTTCCTGTCGTACGCGTATTGCAAAATGTCATGACGGCTTTGCTCTTTCATTGACTAGTTACTTCAAACAAAGTACTAGCACTCTCATTCCGTCAAATCTCAAAGTCCAATAAAGAATACATCGACATCATTTTCACTATGGCTAACGAACCGAGGTAACGCTATTAGGTGTATTTCAGCCACTTGGAAAAACTAACGAATCTGAGGCGCGCTATCCTTGCGTTTTAGGCATGCATTCCTCTTTTATCACAGCTTTCTAATGAAATAGCGTCGCTTAGATTCGTTAGATTTGTCACCTCTCGAAAATCACCAATATAAGACGTGTGAGATTCGTTAGAACATAGACTGTCCTTGTCCTTGACTTAGGCTCTAACCCTGCCCTTGCCACTGTCTCTCCCCCTGCCTTGCCACTGGCCGTATCTCTTTTCTTTTTCCTGCCCTGTTCCCACCTTTACTGCTGCCCTTCCCCGCTCTCCTGACGACGAAGACGTTTCACCTGCTCCACCGCACTGTCCAGTGCCTTCTTGCGTTGTTTCATTACGCGGAGATGCTGTTGTTCCACCTCGGCAAAATGTGCATGATCCAGCTCCATCCACTCCATCAGTTGATCTAACGTTGGCGACATATGAAGCTGTGTACTCCGCCGTCTGCGGGCCACGCAACATAGATATTTATGATGAACTTCCAGTTTCAAGACTTCGAAATAGGGCATCAGACACATCGCCAGATTTCCTGCATAGAAGGTCTGCTTGTGATCATAGAACGGATGATATCCATATGGCACGGTTACCACCAGCGTCCCCTCTTCTTGTAACAGCCGATGAATCTGAATCAATAACGTCTCTGGATGAGCAAAATGCTCCAGTACTTCTCCCAGTAGTACCGTGTCAAAAGTCGTTCTGACTTTCCATTGCGTAATATCCAGCATCCGAAAGTCCACATTATTCCTGACCGGCCTGGATTCTTTGGCTAGCTCGCTTTGGGCATACCGGATACTTTCTTCCTCCAGATCAATGCCAGTGACACGAAATCCTTCACGTGCCAGCAGAATGGACGTAATGCCCTGACTACACCCGACATCCAGAATACGTTTGCCAGTTGCCTCACGGCACATCCAGTGAACACGCGTCCTCGTCGCTTCATGAGAATCTTCCGAGTTAATCTCGCCATAGTAACGTTCACTCACACGATCATGATTTGCCATGGGCGTCTCCCTGATCCTCGTCGGGGCCGATGGCAACTTCATGGTGAGCTGCACCATCCTTGACTGCCGTTTCTTTTTGTCCTACCGATGCTATACTCTCCTGTTGCTCGCATACTCCCTTCACCTCAGGCCGCACAGGCTGGCCCAACACCACAATATTTCCTCCGTGGCATCCGGCCGTTGCGTTGCGTGTATCGAAGATCAGCTTCGCATGATCCGCCATCTCCTGATAATTGAATCCCGTATGATCCGTTGTGATGATCACCAAGTCAGCCCATGCCCACAATTCCGGCACCGCCGGACTAGCGTGCAGCACTGTGCCATCATCCTTGCGGAAGACAGGCACCATCGGATCGGTGAAAACGACTTCTGCCCCCGCTGCGCTCAGCAGCCGAAAGACGTCCAGCGCAGGTGATTCGCGCAAGTCATCGATGTCTTTTTTATAAGCCATACCCGCCAGCACAACGCGCGCACCCCGCAGAGATATCCCCTTTTGCTCCAGCAATTCTGCTGAACGCTTCACTACGTTCTCTGGCATCTGTCGATTGGTTGCATCTGCCAGCTGGATGAATTGCAACTCTGATCCTTGCCGGCTTGCCGCCCAGGACAGATAGATGGGATCGATCGGGATACAGTGTCCGCCGATGCCTGGACCGGGATAAAATGGCATGTAACCAAACGGCTTGGTGGCCGCAGCACCCAGCACCTCCCAGATGTTCACGCCCATCTGTTCACAGGCCGGAGTCAGCTCATTGACGAGTGCAATGTTGACACTGCGAAATGTATTTTCGAACAGCTTCGCCGTCTCCGCTACCGTCGTTGAACTGACCGGAACAACTTCGTTGAGGAACGAGCCGTAGAACTGTTTACCATACTCCAGACAGGCAGGCGTAGAGCCGCCAATGATCTTTGGCGTATTTTTCACACCATAATGCACACTGCCAGGATCTACCCGTTCGGGAGAATAGCAAACGTAGAATTGTTCTCCCGCCCGCCAGCCGTTTGCCACTTCTATCGGTTGTTTCACGACTTCTTCCGTCGTGCCCGGATAAGTCGTGCTTTCCAATATAACAAGACTACCCTCCTGCAAATATGGAGTCATGCCATCCACCGCAGACGCAATATACGAGATATCCGGTTGATGCTCGGCAGTCAGCGGAGTGGGCACACAGATTACAATGACATTCGCCTGTGCCACCGCTGTATAATCCGTGCTGGCCGTGAACAAACCTGCCTTCATGAGAGACTGCAGGACTGTATCATCTATACCGATAACATACGAATGTCCGGCACGCAGCTTGGCTACCTTGGAGGTATCGATATCGATCCCGTGAACCCGATATCCTGCCTGGGCCATCTCGATGGCCATGGGCAAACCTACATAACCGAGACCGATGACAACAGCTTTCAAGGAGCGATCATGAATAGGTTGTATTGGGGTCGGTGGCTGTAATTCTTCATTTCCTTCGTGCTGCTCATGCTGATGATTCTCTTCCATTCCTTCCAACTCCAAATGCTCCGCCTCCCTTCGCTGGGCGTGTCTGAAAACTCCGTTGAAGCCGTTTTGAGACACACCCTAATCGATATAACCGCCTGCACGCAAAAAACGGGCAATCGCTGGTTTGTTCATCATGGCACTGTCCGAACGATACTCGGTGAAGTTCACATGTGACAGGCTGCTGTACTGATCCGTCAGTCCCTTGTCCTGGTGCTCCGGCAGGATCACATAATACTGTGCATCGTATTGACGAGTGCGCGGTGCTTCAAAGGGCGAGATCAGCACTTCATGCAACTTCTCGCCCGGACGAATTCCGGTCACCTTGTAATCGAAGGATGGACGACCTGCCTGTTCCAACATGACGGAGGCCAGATCCGTCATCTTGCAAGCTTTCATTTTCATCACAAACGTCTCCCCGCCCACGGCTGCCTCAGCGGCCTTAAGCAGTAAATGTATGGCCTCGGTACGCGTAAGGAAAAAACGGGTCATGCCTTTGTCTGTAATGGTCAGGCTCTTGCCTTCATCGATCTGACGACGGAACAAGGGCACGACACTTCCGCTGGTTCCAAGCACATTACCGCCGCGGATGCAGACAAACCGGGTCCCTTCACTCAGCCAATTGGCACGGATCATCATTTTTTCACCCAAAGCCTTCGTCATGCCATATACGTTAATCGGATCTACCGCCTTATCCGTGGACACATCAATAACTTTGGGAATCTGCATACGGATCGCAGCCCGAATAATGTTCTGTGTGCCGATCACATTGGTCTTGAACGCCTCATCCGGCTGGTCCTCGCAGACCGGCACATGCTTCAGCGCAGCCAAATGGAAAAGCACATCCACGCCCCTGCATGCATCTTCCACTGCCCGATAATCCCGGATATCTCCAATGATGAATCGCAGACGCGGGTCATGGTTGAACTCACGCTGCATTGCAATCTGGGCGTATTCATTGCGTGACAGAAGGCGAATCTCAGCCGGGTCCTGTTCCAGCAGCACCTCGGTCAGCTTTTGACCCCAGGAGCCTGTTCCTCCGGTGATCAGAATCGTTTGTCCTTGAATCATCGATGAATCCCCCCTGATCAGATCATGAATTCGCGTAATACCTGGGCCATCTCATCCCGGCTTAATCGGTCTTTTGGTGGTACTTTTTTCACTGAAGTATTGCTTGAATGTACGATGTTGACATAATTGCGCGGAGCAAGCAGTTCATGCGGCAAGTCTATGACATTGCCATGTGTACCTCTGCCCGGAAGCTTGACCCGGTATCCGGATGCGTACTCCGCTGTTTTATACAGGTAGACATAGAATTGCGGAGAACGATGAAACGCTGGTGCCATTTCGTTGTTCACGCTATCCCAGAGATAGCCGTTCTGGTTAATCAATGCCATCGTCTGCGGCTGTGGCTGAATATCGTAGAGTTGCTGAACAAAGGTTCTATGATACAGATCATCCGAATCCAGACGGGCAATATAGATATCCTCTGCTCCTTCAGCAAAAGCCAGAATGGCACGCACACTTTCAATATTTGTTCCAAAACGGATATTGGAAGGGAGCGGCTCTTGACCTGCCAGAATCTCCTGCATCAACTCCCCCGATTCCTTGGACAGCTTCACCACGGTCAGGAAATCCTGATTCGTCTGTGCCTTCAGGCAATGCAATGTGAACGTGCGGAAGATGCTCATTCGACGTTCCAGCCACTCCCGCGTCAATCGCTGCGGGTCCATCCCGTAATTGTTGAAGTTAATCTCAATCACAACTTTCCTGGACATAACATTCCTCCTCATGAACGCTACTGCATGATCCTTTTACAGCATACAGACCGTTTTCATAGTATTGATGTCGTCTCTCTCGATGCCGTCTCTCAATGAGCCACATCTATCACATTCATATCTCTTCCAAGCAACATCTCCTTTGGAATCCAGCACTCTATAACGTATGAAACGTTAATAGAAGCGGTACCGACAGATGTACTGACTTTCATATAAATAGATTCATATACGCCTGAAGATGAAGCCCTGCGGGTCGAACGTACATATCGTTGCTCCAGTCGCAACATAGAATAGAGCAGTTCTATTTTCAAAGGGGGCAATCGCTGAATGGATTCGATCTATCTTGAACTGGAAGGTGTGCTTGAGCAGCTTGAAACGGCGCTTCTTGAACAGCGTCCGCTCTCTCTTGTACGTGTCGGCGATGGCGAGAATATCGTCATGTCTCAAGAAACCGTATGGACCACGGAACGGGTCCTTCAGGAGCGTTGGGCCAAGAAAGCCAATTTAGGACAAAAGGGATTGCGTCTTCCCAACCCGCAGCTCCGGGATGAAGTTGCCGCTTCCTTGCAACGGGCGGATATCGTCGGCGTTCTTCCCCGTGGTGACAGTACCATTAACGCGCCGGATTATCTCAAACGACCTCTGACCGATATGGTGTTTGCCCACTTTGGCATCTCTCCCCCACGGACTTGTCATGCCTGTGTCAATCGGGAACTGGCACAAAATCCTCGTTTCTGGCAGATGCTTGCAGGCAAGCGTGTGCTTCTCGTTACCCGTGAGACCGAAGCCTTGCGTGCTACGCTCGAACGTGAGCCGTATCATTTAAACATCGTGACTGCACTGCCCTTCGACAGCTATGATCACATGCAGGAAACACTCGAGTGGATTCAGACGAATCAAGATACCTTTGATGTCGCTCTCTTCTCCTGTGGTGTCAACGCGGTTGTTCTGGCTGAGCGTACAGCTGCACTGGCCGGCAAAGTCGCCATCGACTTCGGCAAAGCCAACAACATCATTCTGAAAGGACGTG
Source organism: Paenibacillus sp. CB74 (assembly GCF_055687625.1). NCBI lineage: Bacteria > Bacillati > Bacillota > Bacilli > Caryophanales > Paenibacillaceae > Paenibacillus > Paenibacillus sp. CB74. The sequence goes on from NZ_CM146009.1 coordinate 3,579,947, forward strand.
CCAACTGATCCCCCTGGACACCTCCATCCTTCAGATGAGTGCGCCGCCTTGACTGTACAGACATTTGTATGACAAAAACCCCCGGCTCCTTAAGCCAGGGGTTTCATGCTGAGCGCTAGTCGAGATATATTGCGACACGACCTTCTACTTCTGGTTTCTGGGAAATGAAACGAACTCTGCCGTCAACATAAGCGATGACGAGCACTCTGCTTATTGATATTACGCCTTTCACAACTAACCAGTGGCTGCAATACCGTATAACATCTCCGGCCCGGTTCTTACTGCTGTGGACACCCCCGAGATGAACGAAGTATACACACTTTCCAGTGCGGGTGGTGCAGACAGGTCCTGAGCTGTGAACGAATGAAATTCGGCACCGCCGTTCTGTCCAATCGTCCCTTCAGCACGGTAGATGACATAGAATGGATCATATACGAATCCCCGTACCAGCTCCACCACAAAGGTATCTCCAAGTTCTCCCGTAACCCCCACTGTTCCGTTCAACGTAATAATGGGATTCACCACGCCTTGAGTCTGCAGACCAATCGCGCCAAAAGCTGTCGGGGATTCTGACAGCGACAAACCGGGCTGTCCAACAGTTCCCGAGTTCATCGAAGTTCTCATATCGAGAAACACGCCCATGAGTAACACCTCCAATGCTATGGGATACCATATCCTATGAATCTCACAACTCTTCGGATTGGATGTATAGCAGTTTCATGAACCTATTTTTATTTGTCGACTGTTAATGGTATATTGGACTGCATAACGAAATGAACGGATCGTATGCACACAAGCGGTACAGGCTGTTCAGAAGGAGATTACTATTCATGAATAAACGCAAACGTCCAACAGGCAAAACATCGGCCTCGGCCAAGGGAAAATCATACGCAGGTTCATCTACAGCACGTTCCGGCAAGTCTAACTTCTCATCTGCAAAATCATCAGGTGCTTCCGCATCACGCAATACGGAGGAGAATAAAAAACAACTAGCTACCAAATCATCAGCCGCACCGAAGAAAGCCGGAGGTAACAAATCCAAAAATGGCAGTGCTTCCAAGCGCCCGGGCAATGCCTATTATCGCAAGCAGGAACCACCACGCCAGTACAAAGTCACCGAACCGGACGAACTGCTGAACTTCCTGTTGCAGCATTTGAAGTCGGGACGGAACGCGGTGAAGTCCATTCTGGGTCGTGGACAGGTGTCCGTGGATCAGAAAGTCGTAACCAAGTTTAATGAAGCACTAACGCCAGGTCAGATTGTCTACATCCGAAAAGAAGGTGCAGTCGCTGCTCCATCCTTGACGGGTATTAACATTTTGCATGAAGACGATGATATCATCGTGATCCGCAAGGAAGCCGGACTGTTGTCCATTGCCGCTGACAAGACGGATGATCTGACAGCTTATCGCCAACTGACAGAGCATGTACGCCGCACCAATCCGCTGAACCGGATCTTTGTCGTCCATCGTCTGGATCGGGATACATCGGGTGTAATGATGTTTGCCAAAAGTGAAGAGGTACAGCAGAAACTGCAAAACAACTGGAAAGAAAATGTGCAGGACCGTGTCTACGTTGCCCTTGTTGAAGGTGCAGTAGCCAAAGAAGAAGGCACCATCTCTTCCTGGCTGAAGGAAACCAAAACACTGAAAATGTACTCCAGCTCTCGTCCGAATGATGGACAACATGCGATCACGCATTACAAACGTCTGAAGTCGAACCGCGACTTCTCTCTGCTGGAAGTACGTCTGGAGACAGGTCGCAAAAATCAAATTCGTGTGCACATGGAAGATCTCGGACATCCGATTGCCGGTGACCGAAAATATGGCGCACGCACAAGAGACCTCGGCCGCCTCGGACTTCATGCACGTATACTCTCATTTATTCATCCGACAACGGATGAGCTGATGTCATTTGAAACGGATATTCCGAAACCATTCCTGTATCCGTTCCGTGCAGATGCTCCACCTGCGAAATAACTGCATCTGTAGTGTGTGTCTATAGAAAATATAGAAAATTCCACTGATCCATTGATCATGCCTGAAAGGAGGAACGGACACTGAAAAATCTGTTGATTACCGGTTACCGGGCACATGAATTGCAAATTTTCGGACAGAAGCATGAAGGTATTCCTTTTATTAAAAAAGCCATCTCTTCCCGCTTAACGCCTATTGTCGAGGATGGTCTGGAATGGGTGCTGACGCCGGGACAATACGGTGTGGATCTGTGGGCATGCGAAGTCGTGATTGATCTGAAGAAGACGTATCCACATCTGAAACTATCGATCATTACTGCCTTTCAGAACCCCGAGGAACAATGGAAAGAAGACAAGCAGGAGTATTACCGTTCCATCCTCTCGGGTGTGGACTATTACGGTGCGATTAGCAATCAGCCTTATATTGGACCGTGGCAGTTCACTGCCCGGGATGACCTGTTGCTGCGTAAAAGCGATGGTCTTCTGCTCGTTTATGATGAAGATGCCGGGGAAGGCAGTCCCCGTTTTGTGAAGGAAAAAGCCGTGAAGAAACAGCAGAATGAGGACTATACGATCATCAGTGTCACTTCAGAGGATATCCAATCGGTAGCTGAAGATGAGCGCATGAACGATATTGTAGACTTCGACGATTCTTCCTTCTGAATCATGCTGGATCAATGCAGACCGTTCAAGGTCCATCCGTTCACATCCATCATCAGAGGAGATTAACATTCCGTATAACGTACATATGTTTTTTTTGGAGTCAGGTTGGGTATAAGTAGTATTATAACTGCGATGATATGTCGTATGGGATAAGGGGAACTGCAACCATGACAATTACGCCAGAGCAGCGCATTCAACTGCATGGATTTAACAACCTGACCAAGTCGCTGAGCTTCAATATGTACGATATCTGTTATACGAAAACCAAAGACGAACGCGAAGCTTACATTGAATATATTGATGAACAATATAACGCCGACCGGCTAAGCAAGATTTTGAACAACGTCTCCGACATCATCGGGGCCCACGTGTTAAATGTTGCTAAGCAGGATTATGTGCCTCAAGGTGCCAGTGTGACGATCCTTGTCTCGGAAGGTCCTATTGTGGAGATCCCCGAAGAATCACTCGATGAATCTCCCGGCCCTCTGCCCGATAACGTCGTTATGCAACTGGACAAAAGTCATATCACGGTGCACACCTACCCAGAGTTTCACCCTAGTGAAGGCATAAGTACCTTTCGTGCGGACATTGATGTCTCCACCTGCGGTGAGATTTCACCGCTCAAGGCGCTTAATTATCTGATCCACTCGTTTGATACAGACATTATGACGATGGATTACCGGGTACGTGGTTTCACGCGGGACACCAGTGGACGCAAGCTGTTCATTGACCATGAGATCGGCTCGATTCAGAATTATATTCCCGACGAGATCAAGAACAGCTTTGACATGATTGACGTGAACGTCTATCAGGAGAATATTTTCCACACCAAATGTAAGCTGAAGGAATTCGACCTCGATAATTATCTGTTTGGGTACACCAAGGATAAGCTCAGCAAGAAGGAACAACAGGAGATTACGGAGTGGCTGAAGCTGGAGATGGACGAGATCTATTACGGCAAAAATATGAATCGTCCCACTTAAAAGTCTGCTCGAAGGCTGATCCAGAAAGCCAGCCAAGGTCTAAGACAAGATTTCATGAAGGCAAGGTTCTCTTCAAGAGCCTCCGGCATGTGCTTGTCTTTTTCTATGTTATGTTGACAGTGTGCAACTTTATTTTTTATTATAGGAGTAACTGTATTAATATGCAGTGAAGGAGACTGAGCCTGTGATCGAAACGAATACCACAAGACGTAACGAATCACTGTTACAAGCGCTTACTGCACAGCACAATGCCATTACCAACAACATAGCCAATGCAGACACGCCCAACTACAAAAAGAAAACGGTGGAGTTTCAGGAAGAGCTGAGACGGATCGTTGAGAATGGCAAAACAGATCAGCTCGCCATGAAGCGGACTCATGAAAAACACTTCCCTGTCAGTGATCCCCATTCTTCCATCGTACAGTACCGAATTGTCGAGAACAACGAAACCACGATGAACAATAACAACAATAACGTTGACATTGACAAGGAAATGGCGGACCTTTCAGAGAACCAACTCATGTATAACTACATGGTTGATCGGGTCAGTGGACATTACAAAAAAATGAAGAATTTATTGAATGATCTGAAATAATGAATGTACAAGCAGCCCGAAATGGCTGCTTTTTTTTGTTGTTTTTCAATGAATGTAGACGGTTTAGTGCCATTTTTCGGTATCTGCTCCTGTTCGTAGTATAATGGAATGAAATGAAAGATTTCATATCGAACAAAAGAGGTGCAACATGGCTCCACGTCATTTAAATGCTTTTCAAGGTTCCAAAGTCAGACTCGCAGCCCCATGCCCGGAAGATTGCATGCGTCTCTCCCGCTTCACGGACGATTACGAATATTTGCGCAACATGGATACCGATATTGCTGTTCCATTAACGCCGGATGAGACAGGCTCCTCCTCTGTCCGTCGAGACAATGGCTTTGAATTTGCATTACGTACACTGGAGGGAAATCGATTCATTGGCTTCACCGCCCTCTACCGGATTGAATGGAACAATCGCTCCGCCCGTCTCGCCATTGGCATCGGTGAAGAAAATGATCGGGGTAAAGGATATGGCAGCGATGCCCTCGCTCTGATTCTCCGATATGGCTTCCATGAATTGAACCTCAACCGGATTGCGCTGGAAGTCATCGAATACAATGAAGCCGCGAGACGCGCATACCTAAAAGCCGGATTTCGGGAAGAGGGGCGTCAGCGTTCTGCAGTTCTGCGGGATGGCATGCATTATGACCTGATCTCGATGAGTATCCTTGCGGAAGAATGGTCGGCACAGTCTGGGCTTCCACTGTCGTTCGGATCTAATCGTTCTGCCCCTGCTGCCGAATCCGGAAATAGGGGAGCTGCTGATTTTTCACCTCGCATTGGCGTAGGCGCGGTCATCCTGAATGATCGGGGCGAAGTGCTCCTAGCCTGGCGGAACCGCCAGCCTGAACAGCACACCTGGAGTATTCCTGGCGGGAAAGTAGATCCCTATGAGTCCCTGGAGACAGCCGTCATCCGTGAAATCAAGGAAGAAGTGAACCTGGATATCGCCATCGACAGCCTGCTCTGCACGGCGGAGACAATCCAGCCACAACAGCAGGAACATTGGATATCCGTGCTCTATTCCACCAAGGTGATTGGCGGCCATGCTCGTAATCTGGAAGAAGGCGGAGCCATCGGTGAGATCGGCTGGTTCCCGCTCCATGATCTGCCTTCTCCACTCGCTTGTTTTGCCGTACCTGGGCTGGAAGCTGTGAAGAAGCTATATAACCAGAATTAAGCTTGGAGGTGCTTGCAAGTGTTGAAGATTCCGCTTCCTCGACCTGTACCCTTCATTCTGCATGAATCGAGTTCCCAATATGATTGGAAAGGCAGCGGCTCGCTATCACTGAAAACATTCCGTAACGGAAAAACCCTCTATGAAGCGGGTCGCGGTCACTTCGCAGTCAACAATGAGAACTATCTGCTTCTGAATGAAGGTCAGGAATACAGCCTTCACATCGATTCATCTACTCCAGTTGAATCCTTTTGCATCTTCTTTCCTCCCGGTTATGTGGAAGAGATTAGCCGGAATCTGATTAGTAGGGATCTCCGGCTACTTGATGAGCCGTATAGTTATTCATCCCCAAGCAAAATGGAATGGATAGAACGTACATACGTAATGCATAATCGGCTTGGCGTAGCCCTGAATCATTTCCGTAACTTGTACAGTCGAGACATGCTGGATTCCTGGGCAACAGAGGAGCAACTTCATCAGCTCGCCGTTCATATGTTGGATCTACACCGTAACATTCAACAAGAGATTAACGAACTTGATATGATCAGACGTTCAACCAGGGAAGAGTTATATCGAAGGGTCTATATCGGGCATGAGTATATCTCAGCCTATTATGATCAGCCGTTAACGCTTGAACAGACTGCAGCAGCTGCACAACTATCCGTGAATCATTTTCTACGAAGTTACAAAAAGCTGTTCGGCACTTCACCCCATCGTTATTTGACTGAATGCAGACTACAAGCAGCGAAACGACTTTTACTTGATACGGACAAGTCTGTCACCAATATCTGTTATGATGTGGGGTTCGAAAGTCTCGGATCGTTCAGTTCATTATTTACCAGACGCTTTCATAGCTCTCCTTCCCAGCTGCGGGCAAAAAGGTGATTATGAAGAAGAACCTCTGAAGAGTAACATTTATAATTAAATTATCTCATCAGATGGAGGTAATCCTTATGGATCATGCAGAACAGATGAATCAATTATTTCAGGCTGCACAGGCTGGAGATGCGGTAACCATTGCTGGAATTCTCGCTTCTCAGCCGGAACTCACCAATACGGAAAATCAGGATGGGTTAACTCCGCTGGGGTATGCCTCTCATTATGGACAAGCAGGAGCAGTTCGTGTTCTTCTGGAGCGCGGAGCCAATGTTAACGCCCTGTCTCATTCGAAAATTTCCTTTATTCCGTCCAATACTGCACTGCACGCTGCTCTTGCCGGGGAACGTTCTTCCGAAGTGATCGGCCTTTTGCTTCAACATGGGGCATCCACGAGCATTTTGGACAGTGATGGACAATATGCACTGCACTCGGCAGCATTTCATACGGATCAGATCGAACTTATCGAGATGTTAATCCAGTATGGTGCAGATCCACATGCGCTGAACTCAGCGGGTCAGACCCCATTGGACATTGCACTTGAACGCGGTAATACGTCTACAGCTTCATGTCTGCGAGCAGCCGTTGCAGCTCAGCAGCAATAATGTTTAGCTAGCTTGGACAATAACATGAATAACCGTCAGGACTCTTTTTGGAGTACAAAGAGAAGGTCTGACGGTTATTTGTGTTGTCCTCTACGTTCTCGTATACATATGTAGTTCAACTTCTATAGAAATCTCACAATACATCATATTTTTTTCAGAAAACAAGAACCGTTTGACACCTTACACGGTCTAATACTCAACACAACCATGAAAGGAGGAGCCATGTGACCCCTACTCAGCTCACTATCGCCGCACAAAAAGGGGATGCCGAGGCTTTTGCAGCCTTAATGGAATTGCATCATAGTCGACTGTACCGCATCGCCTATGCCTACCTGCACAACCAAGGTGATGCACTGGAGGCCATTCAGGAATCAACCTTCCGGGCATTTCGTAAACTCAAAAAATTAAAAGAGCCATCCTACTTTGGCACTTGGCTCATCCGCATTCTGCTCAACTACTGCGCAGACGAACGCAAACGCAAAAGCCGTTTCAGCCCCGATACGGCGATTCATGAACCCAGCAGCTGGGATCGTCCTGCCGACCCTGATCTTGCTGCCGCCGTATCCAACCTTGATCGGGATTGTAAACAGATTATTATCCTGAGTTATTTTGAAGGTTTCTCCCTAACCGAAGTTGCTGATATTCTGGAAATCCCGACCGGAACCGTCAAATCCCGATTACATCGGGCACTCGGACAGCTCCGGGATCAACTTGAAATGAAAGGAGATGCATCTTCATGACGGATGAACAAAAATCATTCGACGCATTGGAAGAACGTCTGAATGCTCGTAAGACGGAATACGAAACCATGCCAGTACCTGATGCTGCCTCCCAGGCTGTGCAAGCGGGAATTCGCCAAGCTGCCCGTAAGCGAAAGTCCCGGCTGCGCTGGTATATGAGCTCCATCTCGGCTGCTGCCCTCATCCTGCTGTTTACGGGATGTATCCGTGTCTCTCCCGCTTTTGCATCCTTTGTGGAGCAATTGCCTGGCATGGAAGGCATTGTGAGCATGATTCGCCAGGACAAAGGATTAATGATGGCGATCGATCAGTCTCTCTTGCAGAAGGTCGGTGTCACCGACGAGCATGATGGTACTTCCTTGACCGTTGAAGGCATTATCACAGACGAGTCACGTATGGTCATTTTTTACACGATGAAAGGCATGAAAGATCCCGAGAAATTCAACTATGATATCGATCTGCTCGATGAGAACGGGAAAGATCTGCCTGTTGCGTTTAGTTACGCTTCACCTAAACCAGCTTCAGAAAGTGGTGTTTATGAGGATAAAATCGATGTCTCATTCACCGAATCTTTACCGCCACAAGAGCTAACCATTATATTTAAAGAACAGGATAAGGAAACGAATAACAAGTGGAAGGTCACCTTCCCAGTGGATCACAGCTTAACGAAAGACATGAAAAAAATCATCTCCGTAAACCAAACAATGACCGTGGACGGGCAGCGTATTCATGTAAAACAGGGCGTTCTGTATCCCACTCGCCTTGTACTTGACATCGAATATGATCGCAACAACACCAAAAAAATCTTCGGCATTCCTGATCTGCATTTGGTAGATGAGCAAGGCCGAGCATGGCGAACGGATTCATCTTCCATCTCTGGCTCTGGAAATTCCGTCTTTTTCGAAAGCATGTATTTTTCCACTCCGAAAAAACTGACGCTCCAAGGGTCTGGTCTTTCAGCAGTGGATAAGAATGAACTAGTTATTAGTATCGATCCATTATTGGGTGAAATCCAAGGTGGCCCATCAAATTTGACATTTTTGAAAAGCTCAGTCCAGGGCAAAAATCTGATCCTCGAGTTTTCAATTGCAGACGCTCAAAATGCTACTTCGGGGCTATCATTTACCAATGTCGAGGACAGTAAAGGGAACCCATTCGACATAAGTGAAGTAGGCTGGAGCCCTTCCGTCTTTGAAGCAAGAGTTGTCATTAAAAATGGGGCCGCAGCCAAAGGAAATCTGACAATGGAAATATTCTCTTATCCTGATCAAATTCGCGCACCGTTCTCTATTGATATTCCTGTGAATCCTTAATCTAAACGCAATGTGCTTTCAATAAATGGATTAATCTATATAATGGAAATATTCATGAAGATGAGCAAAGTGAACAGGAAAGGGTGTTTTCTCAATGAATCAACGTTCTATCCGTTATCCGCAGCCACTCGCTCCGGGAAATACCATCGGTGTAGCTGCACCCTCCAGCGGTGTAGGCGAATCCTTGCACCATTATCTTGAGGAGAGTAAACGCAACATGGAGCGCCTTGGTTTTGGCGTGATAGAAAGCCCATCGCTCCGCCAGAACATCAAATGTGTGAGTGCCTCCAAAGAGCAACGCGCCGAAGAGATGAATGAATTTCTTCGCAATCCAACTATTCAGGCCGTTATCCCTCCATGGGGCGGGGAGTTTCTCATGGATATCCTGCCCCTGCTGGATTGGGAAGCTTTGAAAACATTGCCGCCCAAATGGGTCATGGGTTATTCGGATATCAGCACCTTTTTATTCGCATACACCCTGCTCACCGGCACAGCGACAGCGCACGGCACCAATTATGTGGATTTAAGATCACACGCCCTTGATCCCGTAACTGCGCGCTGGATCGATGTATTACAGACCCCTTACGGCGGACAGATTACACAATCGTCTTCCACGCATTATCAATCGGAATGGAAAATGGAACTACCTGGATTTAACCTGGATACACCCTCACGCTGGAAACAGCTCGGCCATTCGGAAGATGCAGTTACCGCTGTATCGTTCTCCGGTCGACTGATCGGTGGCTGTATGGATACCATCACCTGTCTGATCGGCACCCCGTATGCACCCATGCAATCGTTTTTGGATCAGTATTGTGCAGAAGAAGGAACCATCTGGTATCTGGAGAGCTGTGAGATGAGCGCAGGGGATATTTACCGTCATCTGTGGCAGATGAGACAGGCTGGCTGGTTTGCAGGCGTGAAAGGTTTCATGTTCGGCCGACCTGCGGGTTATTCCGATACAGCGGATTTCAATTTCACGGATGCCCTATCCGCTGCAATTGGGGATCTGGATGTTCCTGTACTGTATGACGTGGATCTTGGTCATATGCCGCCCCAGTTAACCTTTGTGAATGGAGCATTGGGCAAAGTCGCCTATGAAAATGGACGCGGGAGCCTGGAGATGGCGTTTGTGTAATCACCCTTTGTAGGCAGATGCATACCTTGAAGTAAGAACTTATTTTGAGGAAGGGTTGTGCATCATGTCTGAATCCACATCCACGCCATCCATGCGTGTCGTGTATCAAGCCAATCAACCGATGCTTCAATCCGTGCAAAGTGTGCGGAATATGCTTCATCATACAGCCCGACAGCATATAGGCAAGAAGGTACAAGTCCAGAATATCGATGGTCAAGTGTGGGAAGGTGTCATCATCAGTGCAGACCGGGGGATTTTGTATCTCCAGGTTACCCCGATGCATGGATATCCTGAACCGCGCGCGTTGTTTGGACCTACGACTTTGCCGCTTGTGCTGTATGAATTGTTGGTTATTACCCTGTTGATGTAGGATATTGTTCCTGTTAATCCGTTTATATCCGAACCTGTTCCAAGAAGCTTCGCTCCTGAGATCTTCAAGTCTTGGGAACGAAGCTTTTTTATGGTCTTGGCGATGGTGCGGTATGATTCCTTGCGGGCGTGTGAAATATGATACAATGGTGTCGCACCACCCCATATCACTTATGAAACGGAGCTTGATCCGGTTGGAATACATACGTCATGATTCATCACCCGTATCACAAGTCGAGACGGGTATGATTGGCAACAACCCTACTGAACAATCCCGCGTAATTGCAATCTGTCTGCTCGCAGGCAAAATCATGCTGCAAAGTGGTGGTGAAACCTACCGTGTGGAAGATACGATGAAACGTATGGCCGCAGCGCTCGGTTTACCCCATTCACACAGTTACGTAGTGCCTACAGGCATCTTCTTCTCTGTTGATGCAACCGAACCCGCCAAGCTGATTCGTATCTCCGAGCGTACGACAGATCTGGACAAGGTATCCGAGGTGAATGCGGTCTCCCGCCGCATTGGACAAGGTGAGCTATCCGCTCAGGAAGCCCATGATCTGTTGGTACAGATCGAAGGCAAGCCTTCCTCCTACTCAACGGCTGTGCAGCTTATGGCCGCAGCGTTATCCAGTGGTTGTTTTACCATTATGTTTGGCGGAGGCTGGAGCGACTTTCTTCCGGCGGTAATCTGCGGGGGTATAGGTTATGCAGCCGTTATTGCCTTTCACCGGCTGGTACGGGTCAAATTTTTTGCCGAGCTTACGGCATCCTTCGTTATCGGCTTACTCGCTTTTCTCCTGATCTATATGGGAGTGGGCCATGAACGGGACAAAATTATTATTGGTTCGGTTATGCCGCTGGTTCCGGGGCTGCTGATTACCAATGCTGTACGTGACCTGATGGCCGGACATCTCGTCTCCGGATTATCCAAGGGAGCCGAGGCATTTCTGACCGCCTTTGCCATAGGTACCGGCATTGCAGTTGTATTTTCACTTTTTATGTAAGACGGAGGAATGCAGGATATGCTCCATTTTATTGAACAAGCCTTAACCAGTTTTGTCGCTTCAGCCGCGTTCGGAATCATCTTCAATGCACCACGGCGCATGCTGCTCCACGGTGGATTTGTCGGCATGATCGGCTGGATTATCTATATCGTGCTTGAATATGCTGCGGATGCGGTACCTGCTACACTTGCAGCGACCATAGCCGTAGGTGTCATCAGCCAGGTATTCTCTCGCATGTTTCGTGCACCCGTCATTATCTTCAGCGTCGCAGGCATCATTCCTCTGGTTCCTGGTGGGCTGGCGTATAATGCGATGCGAAGTTTTGTGCAAAATGACTACAGTGCCGCCATGGAGATGGCCGCCAAGGCACTCATGTTATCCGGCGCTATTGCCGTAGGCCTGGTGTTATCCGAGGTGTTAAACCAGATGATACGCCGAATTCCCGCCTCGATCCGGACCAAATCATCATCGAAATGATTATTTTCCCTCACATATGTAACACACATAAGGCCCGATAGCACACAGGATGAACTCTTGTATGCCAGTGGGCCTTACGTATCACTTCTTTTCAATCTATTCTTTTTACTTCACGAACGTATTCTTCACACGCACCGACTTCAGGAAATACGGGATGAAGATACAGCACGCCAGAATGGATCGTACGATCAGCTGAAAAGCCGGAGTTGCATCAAGCACATGCTGATCTCTTGGGATTTCATTCCGTGCGATCAGGACCCAGGTCACGATGCTTACAATCACATTCATCATGTACAACACCATCATCATGCGTGGAAACTGTCTCTTACGTTTATATAGAAGAATGAGATTCACGACAACGATCATCAATAGAATGGTACTGCTTATGAATCCAAACCACAGAAGTGGACGGATCATCTCCGTGTATATCTGAGGATCTACACCACGGTCGCCTTCCCATCTGGCAGGGTCCATGATGACATTCACCTGCGATACATCCGAGATGAGAAACACCAAGGCAAGCCAAAGACTGATCTGGATTAAAATAAGCCATCCGCCCAAGCCGGAGATACCAGGCCGTTCCGGTCTTATACCGGTTTTCGGTTGCAACGAGTTCATATCCGTATCTGTATCCGAGTTACTGTATTTACGTTCCATTTCATTCTCCTTTTACACTAGATAAGAAAACATATTATACATTAAAATCTAGATTCTGTGTATTTTAGAGGACGAACGGAGCGTCTGGCCTATGATCTCCCTCACTTCGACGTCTATTACATCGCACTTTTCATTACCGTTGCGAACAAATCAGCTGCAATACCACTTCCTGATCTCATATAATGTTCTGCATCCGTATGATCAAATCCCATCCAGACCGCCGCAGTCCAGTTACTCGTATAGCCTACAAACCACAGATCCCGATTGGCCTCCCTTCCCACACCAGGTAATGCTGCCTGTGTTGTTCCCGTTTTACCCGCTACCTTGTGCTGACCTAACTGTGCCCGACTTCCTGTTCCCTGACTGACTACATTTTGCAGCATTCTGGTCATGGCATTCGCCGTGCTAGAGGAGATTACCTGCTTATTTGCAGACTTATGAGCGTATATTGTTCGTCCATGGGAATCTGTAATCTGGCGTATAAGATGGGCTGTATTCAACTTTCCATTATTCGCAAACACGGTATAGGCCTGCGCCATCTTCATTGGAGACACCCCCTGATGCACACCTCCCAAGGCAATCGAGAGGTTCAGATCTTCTTGCCCCAGTTCAATACCGAGTCGTGCCGCAAATTGATGTGCGTATTTCAGTCCGGTTTCGTGAAGCAGCCATACGGCTGGGGCATTAATGGACTTTTGCAGAGCCTGGGACATCGATATCGAACCGCTGTAACGCCCACCCAGATTGCTGGGCTGATAGTTGCCATAACTCATGCGTTTATCCGGCAGTATGCTCTCTGGCTTGAACTTCCCCAACTCCAATGCAGGGCCATATGCAATAATCGGTTTGAAAGAAGAGCCTGGCTGCCTCGCATCCATAATCGCCCGGTTGATGTCCCCTTTCAAGGGATTGCGTCCACCCATCATCGCTTTCACTTCACCGTTATGCTGGTCGATAATCACCATACTTGCCTGAACCAGTTCGTCGTGGCGATCATCGGGGAATCGGGTAGTGTCTGCAAATGTTTCTTCCATCGCCAGTTGCGCCTGTTGGTCTAGTCCGGTTTGAATAACCCAACCTGCCGATTGAATCTCCACTTCACTTCTGCCTGTGATCCGAGAAGCCTCCTGAATCACTGCATCTACGGCAGACACATATGCAGGTTTGCTCAAGCCCGATGAACTTGCTGTGTTCAATACGGTTTCAGGCGGCGTATAATCGACGCTGCGAGCTTCAAGCATCTGCTTTCGTGTAATTAATCCCTGTTCATGCATGAGTCCAAGGATAACGGCACGTCTTTGTTTGGAAAGTTCAGGATGATCTACTGGATTGTATAGAGACGGACCTTTGGGCATTCCCGCCAATGTAGCCATCTGCCATAGCTCCAACTGGTGCATATCCTTCATTCCAAAATACCGCCAGGCTGCCGCTTTTACACCATACTGCTGGCGTCCCATGTAGATCTGATTCAGATACATCTCCAGAATTTCATCTTTGCTGTATTTCTTCTCAAGGGCCATTGCAATTGATATCTCATTCACCTTTCGACTTAATGTTTTATCCCCATTCAAATACAGATTTCTTGCCAGTTGCTGCGTGATGGAGCTTCCTCCCTGACTTAGATTCATATGTATAATATCCTGCACAATGGCCCTGCCGAGACCGATGAAATCCAGTCCATCATGGTTGAAGAACCGTCGATCTTCTGTAGCCAAAAAAGCCTTCTTTAATAAATCCGGCATGGCGTTCAGATCAGCATATTCGGAATACCCTTTGGTCTGCGTAAGCAACCTCGAAATTTCGGTCCCCTCTGCATTCGTAATAACGGTTGAAGCGGCCACCTGCATAGCCTCGGGACGATTGCGAAGCACTCCTTCGCCATAAGTAATCAGATAGAGATAGAAAAGGGCCAACATCACAACTACAACCACTGCTGCATCAAATACGTAATACATCCATCGCTTGCCCCTGTGCTTCAACATTCAGGCTCCTTGTGTACCTGTTCATCTGAAACTCCGCGTTCCAGTCCATCCCGTTGTGTACTCTCCAGAGCATGTTGAAGCAGCAATGTCTGTTCATACGCCAACCTGACCCAATGCTGAACTTCTACCTCGTCCTGACAGCGCCCTTGGATGATCTCATCCAGAGAGGAACGGACGCCGTATAGGGTAAGCTTTATCGGTAAGTCAACCTGTGCAGAACTAGTCTGAGCATTCTCCTTGTCTTCTTCCACATGTTGCTTTAGATCGGGTTGCTCATTGTACATAGACGCTCCCTCTATCTCTCTTGTCTCATGTTTCCGTTCTGGTATGTTCAGCCCTTCCTCATGCAGGAGAGACGCAATCGTATTCAGATTGGCAGCAATCTGTCTTAGTTCACCACCACTGAGAACATCAATTCTTCCAGGGTTATGGCCCAATGCAAGTTCCGCTGTTCCGCGTGCAAGGTGACTGAGATCTTCCGCAATCTTCTGGGATCGAATCCAGAAAAAGATCGCAAACAAAGCTCCCCCAATGAAGATGAAAAACGGCTTTGTGCCGATATGGTTGATTCCCCAGTTCATCATACGCGTTATCCATGCTGTATCAGGAAGGACATGGTTATGCGCAAATCGCAGCATGTGATAGACGACAAAAAGGAGGGCTGCGCTCAGTAACGCGCTTGCTCCTCCAATGTATATGTATCTTAGTCTTACAGTACTGAATCGGGACTTCATATTCGGTATCCTCCTCTATACAACAATATGGTAACAGAGGTAGAATACCGAATATTTCTTAATGAGGAAGTAGTTAACTTCTTACCAAATTCTTAATTATTATTCCTCTGAGTAATTACTTGGGGGAGGAGCCGTGACAGGGAATCGGGTAACAAAATCTGTTCTGCCATTTTCACTATAGGCAACGATACTTCCTCGATGTAATTCAATCATCGATTTGGCAATCGCCAGGCCGAGACCCGTGCCTCCCGTTTCACGGGAGCGGGATTTATCCACACGATAGAATCGTTCAAATAGATGGGGCAGATCTTGTGCCGGAATCGATTCACCATAATTACTGATGCGGATTACAGCCTCCTTACCTTCAAGAGCCATTCCAATCTCCATTCGTTTCCCTTGCGAACCATATCTTATAGCATTGCTGAACAGATTCTCATACGCTCTTACAAGCTCCCCCGGAGCAGCCTGTATCCATAGTGGCTCTTGCCCACCAACAAAATTGTAGGTCATCCCAGCATCCTCCAGCATGGGAGCAAACTCTTCAGCCAACTGCATCAGAAACGAATTCAGGTTCAACGCCTGCAAAGACAATGGAAGACTCCCGCCACTCACACGCGTATATTCGAATAAGTCATCGATCAGCTTACGAAGAGTCAGGGATTTCTCATAGGCAATGCTAACGTAATAGCGCATCTCAATCTCATCCTGGTAGCGATCCTTCTCAATGTACTCCAGAAATCCCAGAATAGAAGTGAGCGGTGTACGAAGATCATGTGATATCCCTGTAATCAGATCATTTTTGGCAGCAACTGCATTACGTTCTTCCTGAAGCGATAACTGCAATTGTTCAGCCATCTGATTAATGCTTGCAGCCACCACTCCGAATTCATCCGAGGTCTTCACTTCAATGCGATGTGATAACTCGCCTTTGGCAACTTCCTGAATTCCTGCCGTTATTTCGTCCAGAACCCGCATCACCTTGCGAGAGAACAGGAAAAAAAACAGCACAAAACTAAGCACACCTACCACAATCATTAAAGGCACCGAACCGATATTATTCACCAACCACCTGATCCCTTTGGCTGGAATGGAATAATCGGGATACGTCTGAGCTTCCAGAATAGTCTGCCCCACTTGACTGCCCCCGTACAACATAACTGCAGTTAATATGCCGCTCAGCAAAAATGCATAGATAAATTTCCATCGGACTGTATTAATCAACTTTGAATTCATAGTCGGGACTCCCTGAATGTGTTCATGTCATATGACATCCTGTGGATGTGCATGTTTATTGCGGTTTGATCATTTTATAACCAACACCCCATACGGTCTGAATGAACTTGGGATGTTTGCTGTCGAGTTCAATTTTCTCACGAATCTTGCGAATATGCACCATGACGGTATTGTTCGACTCCATGAATTCTTCTTTCCAGACTTGACGATAGATCTGTTCCATACTGAGTACTGAGCCCTGATGGCGTGCCAGTAATTCGAGAACAGCAAATTCACGCGGAGTCAGACGAACCGGCTGCTCATCCACCCAGACTTCATGTGTATCGGTATTAATGACCAGATCATCAATAATCCACTCGTGCTCTTTGTTCTCCCGACCTTCATTGAAGGTATGATACCTGCGCAGCTGAGATTTCGCCCGTGCGACAAGTTCAAGCGGGTTAAACGGTTTGGTTACATAATCATCAGCACCGATGCTTAGCCCTGTGATTTTATCCATATCCATGCTTTTGGCGGACAGCATAATAATTGGCATTTTCTGCTCTTCCCGAATTTTCATACAAGCTTCTATTCCGTCCATATTCGGCATCATGACATCCAGAATAATGAGATCAATCGACTCTCTTTTCAATTGTTCCAGCGCTTCAAGCCCATCATTCGCGGTGAGAATCCGATAACCCTCGTTGCCAAAATAAATTTCCATCAGTTTAATAATCTCCTGCTCATCATCGACAAGCAGAATGGTTGCTGGCTGTACCACGGCATTATTCCTTTCCCTTCCATAATTCATGATCTGTTCAAAGTATACCACCGAGGGATGAAACTGCGAAAATCATCATGATCTTCACGGACACGCTCGATCCTGGTCATCATCTCATGTGTCTCTTCCGGCTTCACCTGCTGAATCCATACCACAGAAGACACTAGCGCCATAGCCGTATACAGTGAATACAATCTCCAGAATAACTCATCCGGTTCTTTGCCATCGAAGTAACCCTGAATCTGACCTATGGAATATGGAATACTGATCTCCGAAGCAAACAAACCCAGCTTCAAAAATTCATGAATGGGATCACCTTGATCAAAACGATTAAAATCAATTACTCCTGCGAGCTTATCCTGCTTAACGACAAGATTGCTCGGGTGGAAATCATCATGCTGAAATCCATCTGGACGATTTTTCATCCAATCGAGATGGTCTGCGATAAACGTATGAATAGCCTGATCCTCTTTCATCACGATAGGGCACTGTTTATAGCGCTCCATGTAACGTTGATGCTTCGCGCTCTTGCGTGTGTACCATGATTCGACCTGTTCCTCCATCGGCAACTGGTGAATCAGCCTTAACTGTGCTCCTGCTTCCAAGCCAACGGCCCACTGCTGCTGTTCATTCAATTGAGGCAGTCTCTCGGACGCATCTTCGCCTTCAATGTAGCTAAGAATCATATAACCGTTCTTCTCATCCAATCTACCTGTGCCGAACGTTGCTGGACATAGTACACCTAATTGTTGCATGATCTTCAAGCATTGATATTCCTTTTGCTTCATCCATTCCTCAGCAACATCATATACCCTCACCAACACATGGCCTTGGCCAGGGACAAACATTTTGAATTTGGCATCCGCTGAATACCCCTTCATAACTGGTTCCATCTGCGTAGCCTGACCAAGTTCAGGAATCTGTTTTAACCTGTCAATCAACGTATTGTTCATCGATGCATCCCATGTATTGTGTTGTTCCACGTCCCGAATCCTCCGTTATTTCACGTATAACGTGCAGTATCGTCGGTCTATTCTTACTTTAACCCGTAATGTTTCCTATAACATGCTAGTATGTATTCTACTCATTTCTATTTAAAAAGAACTGATTCGGGTTCTTTGCCTGTCAGGGTCAGCATCGTATACAGTTGTCCTCGGTGATGGTATACATGTCCCATAATCTCAAGCAACCACTCCAGCCGACTATAGGATGCTCCCCAATATGAATTCGTCACATGCAGTAACTCTTCCGTGTTAAACTGCCTGTATCGTTCGTATAGATACATCTGGTTATCGATCAGAGCCTGCTTGATCTCACGGAGCGAATGCACCTGATTCTCAGCATAGAAGTGAGCCATTTCTTCCTTCGATGCACCTTCCGAAATATACACATCCGCTCGGCAGATCATAGACAGATGAGCCAGTAGTTCTCCAATAGGCCGTTTACCTTCAATTGGAGTCAAAGCCAAATCTTCTTCCGACAGCTGATCACATATATCTATCAACGATGTTACAGCCACGTCAATATGTTTGAACGCAGATTGAATCAACAGCCCACTTCCTTTTTACTCCATTATACAGAACATACGTTCTATTATCAACCAAGATATCCCTCCCTGATATATACCCCAAATCTATATAAATTGAACAAAACATATACACAAAACGGAGAGGACAGAAAGGACCTGAAGAAGCGGAGCTAAAAACTTTCTGCAAGAAAGCTACATCGGAAGCATACGCCACCCCGGATTTCCCCTTTATAAAAGGAATTAAAAAAATCTGGGGATAACAGCGATCGGAAAATTGTTCTGTCATCGGAGTGTGCAGTGTAAATATTCTTTAGTTCAATTTATATAACAATCTACGAACAAAAAAGTCCTTCCTCCTTCTTATAGACGGGATTCAGGACATTTTGTTGCTTATATGAGTTCAAATCTTTGCTCAACTTGAGTATAACGAACAATACGTATGTTCGAACCGTCCAGCTTCCAGGTCAGACTTGCGAATGAAAAATTGCAGTTCCCCGCAATCCCACCATTGAAAACCTATGGAGTCATGTGTATCTATCTTCAACAGCAGCAGCGTATCGGATAATTCCTGCCATGTCCGATCCTCATCTCCGCCGTAATGCTTGGTCAGCTTATCTTCACACGCCTGCTCATTATAATCATATTCTTCGCCCATTGCGATCTGTAATAAGGCCCGATGCTCGGCATCCGGATGCTGCCCATCAGGATATCCAAACATACCACCCCAGTTCAGCGTACTTGGATGATTCCAGCTCGACTCGAATTCAAGGTATCGGTCATACAGACTTACTTCCGCTTCGGTCTCATCGGTCTCAAGCAGAGACGGCGAGAGCTCGTTCAGTGCGGCGGTGTCAATATATGCATATGTAGGAAACTCAAGATTAGGCAGCACAGTCACCGAATGTGCAACAAACGGGGCTCCATCTAGCGCGGTATCCCCTTCAGGTTCTCGCCTTATCAGATTATGAGAACTTGGCTCAAAAATCACACGATGTTCAATGGGACAAGCAGATTCGTCCGTGCCAACGAAAAAGTATAACATTCCACGTTCAGGCAAAGTCCCGCGCCCATCATTCGGCGTATACGGCGATAAATCCACCAGGTTCAACTGGGCCAGGAAAGTCATTGGAATGCCTTCTTTTGTTACGGGCCATTCCATGTGACTCGGCAAATCCGGATGTCCACCCACACGTGAGTTTCCTGTCCTGCGATATTCGTCCAGTGTGGACACATCGAGGCGAATTCCCCAGCGGCTTGAGGACAACAGCAGATCGGCAGCAACTCCCAAACCATACTCCTCAAGTGTTTTACGGGCTTTTCTGGTCAGACGTTCACATTGTTCTGGCTTAATCATATAGATCCTCCCCTTTTGACAATACACCTATGCTGAGACATATTCAGGTTCACACCTGTATATTCTTCCGCCCGGACGTCTTTCCCTGCTTCTAGCAAAAAAAGAGACTGACATTGCTTGTCAGTCTACTTCCTTATCCTATATTCCATTTAACGATTTGGATCAGAGGACTGTTCCTGGTAAGCACGCATATGCTCCTCACTGTCCAGGAATTCATGGGCTTGATGAGCTGCCATCACACCATGATAGCTGATATCCAGACCCAGATCTTCCTCTTCCTCTGTCGATCGTACAGGCACAATTTTGCCAATCAACTTTAACCCGATCCAGGTCATGGCGAACCCCCAGACAACCAGTGCTGTAAGGCCAAGTGCCTGAACACCCAGCAGCCTCCAGCCGCCGCCCATGAATAATCCACCATCCGTGGCAAACAGACCTACAGCAATCGTGCCCCACATTCCGGATACGGCATGCACCGGGAAAGCACCAACTGGATCATCAATCTGCCGACGGTCCAGCCAGTTGGTGGCAGCCATCATCAATAAGCCGGATACTGCTCCAATGAATATCGCGGCTACATCACCAACAAAAGCACAGCCTGCCGTAATTCCGACCAGTCCCGCAAGCGAACCGTTAATGACCGAGGGTGCATCTGAACGATTGAAGCGAAATAACGTGTACAGCAACGTAACTGCACCACCCGAAGCCGCGGATAACATCGTGACAATCGCAATGTGACCAATTCTTACATCCGTCGCGCTGAGTGTACTACCTGCATTGAACCCGAACCAGCCAAACCATAACAGAAATGCCCCTACAGATGCCAGTGGCAGATTACTTGGTAGTGCAATGGCGCTTACGCCAAGCGGCGTGTACTTGCCTTTACGCGGACCAATGATAATTGCAGCCGCCAGTGCCGAGAATCCGCCGAGTGCATGGATAACAGCCGAACCGGCAAAGTCCTGCATCCCCAGCTGACTAAGCCAACCGCCGCCCCATGCCCAGTGTCCACCAATTGGATAGATAATCGCCGTCATCAATATGATATAGAGCAGATAGGCACGGAAGTTGATCCGCTCGGCTACCGCTCCTGAAACGATGGAAATAACAGCAATTGTAAAAGCAGCCTGGAACAACCAAAATGTCTCCAGCGATACCGGTACGTCCAGAAGAGACAAATCCCCATTCAGGAAAAATCCCGTTACTCCCACAAAACCACCAACGTCCGAACCATACATCAGTCCAAAACCGATGGCATAAAACAGCAACGTTCCAATCGTAATGTCAGCAAAAACCTTCATAATAATGTTCACACTATTTTTATAACGCACAAAGCCAGCCTCGAGCAGGGCGAATCCACCCTCCATCAATAAAATCATCGCTGCACTCAGTACGACCCAGACCGTATCGATCCCGGTGCTTAACGTTTCCAAAGTCATGCTTGTACATCCTCCGTTTCACTAAGCTGTCTGAGCTCACGGATGGTATCGGGCGCTAGCTCAATCTCGTCCCGCTCAATGCTGTCCGGATGTTTAATTCGTTCTGCGATCTGATCCAATTCACGTATGCGTCTGCGAATCTGTTCCATCTTGCGAAAACGTTCCTTTACCTGAACCATATATTCCACCGCCTGATGATGGGTTGCAGGGCGTCCCGCAAACCATTTGCGCACGGTCGATAACGATTGATAAGCGACCTCTTCCGCTCGACGCTTTTGTTCGAACTGTTCGATCTTCTGCTTGAGCGTTTGAATCTCATTTTCTTTTTTGACCTTCAGCCGTTCGATAAGGTACAATAAATCGGACGATGATATTTGCAATGCTGTGTGGTGATAAACCTCGTCGATTACTAACATATCATGTCAGGACTCCTTACATATCAAGTTACTTGTACCGATTATAGTTTGCCGGGGTTCGCCCGTCAATCTTTTTTTGGACTTGGCATAGATTGAAATGAACCGTTCAGAGAGAACGGCTTTTTTTATTGGGCACATAATACATCTAACAAGGCGAATCTTGCCTGGATTCGCATTCACTTATTCCATCCCCTATGCTTATAGAATAAGCATCCACATTTGGGGTAATGAACATACACAGACACCCTCATCACAGAAAACGTATATAAGGAGAGGATTACACGATGTTTACTCGTAATGACGATATACGCAGCCAAATCTGGGAAGCCGTCTCGGGGCTCGAAGAAGAACAATTGAACCGGAAGCCTTCACCCAAACAATGGAGTATTATGCAAGTACTTCGTCATCTGAATCTGATGGAAAATGTAATTGGAAAACAAGCCCGCCTTGCACTCGAAAAGGAACAGGTGGTGTCTGTGGACAAAAAACCATATGAACTATCGTTGGACCGCAGCCGCTCCGTCGAGGCACCACCCCATCTTCAACCTCCAGCAGCGCCTGAAGCACTCGAAGACGTACGCACCGATCTGGACGAATCTCACCAAGCGTTAAATAACTTTGCATTGGATCATGATCCTGATCTGCTGCGCAGCAAGTCCTTTCCTCATCCCGTATTCGGTGAGATGGATCTTACCCAATGGATTGACTTCGCAAGTTATCATGAGGAACGCCATCTGGGACAGATTCAAGAGATTAAGCATCAACTTGGCGTATAAGCACTAGCTACACTTTCACATAGTGAAGAATATATGTACGACAAAAAAACCTCCAATCCTATAAAATAGGTTGGAGGTTATCTTCAGTGTTCTTATGTTCCGATAAATTATGTTACGAAATAAGAACGGTACTTATATTTTTTTGCCTAGTATAGCCAAATCTCTGTTCACACCATCCAGCACGGCCACTTCGGGATAATATCCCCACTGTTCAAAACCATGCTTGCGCAACAATCCCAGACTCGGTTCATTATGCCCGAAGACAAATCCGAGAATGGTCGTAATTCCAAGTGCAGGACAAGCCGCAAATACCGTTTCAAGCAAACGTCCACCAGCCCCAATTCCGCGGCATTGCTGATCCACGTATACACTGACTTCCACCGTTCCATTATACGCAGGGCGTCCATAGAACGAGCTGAGACTTGCCCAAGCTACCACATGACCTGCCTGCTTCATCACCCAAAGTGGACGATGATCCGGTGAATGGTCCTCGAACCACGGAACACGTTGCTCCACTGTCACCGGTTCCAAATCCGCTGTTACCATACGGCTTTCAATGGTGGAATTATAAATCTCTACAATCCTCGGCAAGTCCTCCAGGCGCGCATATTCAATCTGCACATCTTCCAGCTTCATCTATACTCCTCCATCATTTCAGATCGTTCTATATCATAGAGGATATTATAATGGAAAATAGAAGTTTTCGTCATCTCTTACATTCTGACAGAGAAATCTTTATATTTTTAAGTAAATATTTACACGACAACGGAGAGGACAGAACTAATCAGAAGAAGCGCAGCGTGCGCCTTTATCCCCGGATTTTCCCCTTTATACAAGGGAATCAATAAAATCTGGGGATAACAGCGATCGGAAGATGGTTCTGTCCGCGTAGTAGTTAAGTGTAAAATCAATGCTTTAACTTATATATAGAATTACTCTGGAAGTCCCTGAATGGTGTTGCCACGAGTTAACTGCTGACTCTGGTCAGCCCAGCGAATGTTCATCGAGCGAGATGTGAACAGATCGGCGCCGTCCGATACCTGGAAGTGCAGATGGGCTTCACTGGAGTTACCCGAATTGCCAAGCTCACCGATAGGGTCTCCCTGCTTGAGCTTATCTCCTTTTTTGACCGAAACACTGCCTTTCTTGATATGTGCTGTGATGCTGTATTCACCGTTGCCATGGTCAATAACTACATAGTTACCCGCCGGCTCTTCCGGATTCATCACACCCGGTACATTGTCCGGAATATCGTTCTTGATTTCGACGACCGTTCCATCCGCAGCAGCATAGAGTGGTTCACCAAAAGCATGGTAGTTTTCATTTTCCTTAGCATCACCATGATAACTTGATTGTTCTTTTGTCCGAACGATATCCAGTGCATAGCGCTGGGTTTCATGCTCATAATGATAATTCGACAATACATCTTGACCTCCCCAGAATACATACCATTCCCCCTTCATCGGGAATTGAAACTCGGTTTTGGTGAGTTTGTCATCTGTGTCTTCATGAGCTTCCAACGGTTGAATTGACAGACCCTCAATCAGA
Source organism: Paenibacillus sp. CB74 (assembly GCF_055687625.1). Classification (NCBI taxonomy): domain Bacteria; kingdom Bacillati; phylum Bacillota; class Bacilli; order Caryophanales; family Paenibacillaceae; genus Paenibacillus; species Paenibacillus sp. CB74. The sequence continues at coordinate 3,604,292 of NZ_CM146009.1, forward strand.
TTTTCGTCGGAAAAATAGGCGCGAATTCCTTTCGTCCCTGTCTGATCCTTCCAGGCAACCTCGGTTAATTGATTCATTTCGGCGTCTACCACTTGCTCCCACGATTCAACACCCTCCAGAAAAGGATCAGCGGTCGTTTTAAACTGCTCAAGCGTTACCGTTTCCTTCAATTCCGGGGAAAACTGGCTATAGATTGCATCCTTTGAACCGTTCATCAACGTATCTATGAAATTGTCCGGTGTAACCACTGCGCTCACCTCTGAAGTGGAGTTCTGCTCCTGATTGGTGTTCTCGCTCGCTTCATGATTGGACGCCTGTTCGGCTGACTGCTGCTCCGCCTGGTCGGAAGTAATCGCGTTGCCATTGCCGCAAGCAGACAATATCACGCAAGCTCCAAGGGTTATTGCAAGGACCTTCCAGCCCTTTCTATGCTTAACGATCTGATGTGTCTGTTGCTCTGTTTTCATATGACCTTCCCAGTTCATTTTCAACATCCCTTCTGCTAATTCATTATACTTTCCAGTTAAGTGTACAGAATGAGTCTTATCCTTCGTCTAACCCCAACTTACCAGTAGTTAAACTCACCATGTCTTCTTAGGTTGCATAATTAAGACTCCGTTAAGATAGCATGTACGCTATACATCCCCATAGGATGGTATGATTATCAATACACACAACGGAAGTACCAGGAGGTCATTTTCTAACTATGGATAACGTCTCAATACTGCTTGTAGATGATGAACAAGCGATTCTGCATATGCTCAAAACCGTTCTGCTCAAAGAACAGTTTCTCGATATCGACACCGTAACAACAGGTGAAGCTGCCATTGAGGCTTGCAACAATAAGACGTATCATTGCATCGTGCTCGACATCATGCTCCCTGGCAAAAGCGGACTGGAAATCTGTCCTTTTCTACGGCAGGTCACCGATGCGCCCATCCTGTTCCTGACGGCCAAGACAACCGATTACGACAAATTAACGGGATTCGCTGTTGGTGGCGACGATTATGTAGCCAAACCTTTTAATCCGCTAGAAGTCGTTGCACGAATTAAATCCTTACTGAAGCGTTATTTGCCTTCAAAAACAGCTGCCATCTCGGAGCACATCCCATCGAACGTAAATACGTCATCTCCAAGCATGCCGGAAGGTGTGTACGACTTTGGACGATTTCAGGTGCTGGAATGGGCCGCTGAGCTTCGAGTTGAAGGAGAATCCGTATCCTGTCCGGCGCTTGTGTTTCAACTGCTGCTCTTTTTCTGCAAACATCCCAATCGCATCTTCACCAAGTCAGATCTGTATGAGCGGGTCTGGGGCTCAGAGGCCATCAGTGATGACAATACCGTGATGGTTCATATTCACCGCATTCGGGAACGCATTGAAGCAGATCCTTCCAATCCAGTGTATCTCGTTAACGTCCGAGGTCTGGGATACAAGCTCATTCAGCCGGAACATGTGTCACGCCCATGAGTATTCGTCGCAGATTAATGACCCGGTTTATCGGGATGCTTGCGGGAGCCGTCATTCTGATCATTCTTCTTGGGTCTGTAGCCACTTACTGGGTCGTGCAAAAGGTTAATGAAGTGAATTTGGTGGATGATTTTGCGCTTAACGGTCTGGATCAATTGATTAATACAGCAGAATTCATGCCAGACAATACCATCAAATATGATCCCAAGTTGTTAAAGCAAGTGGATAAATATCAAGGCTGGCTCCAAGTGTTGGATGAACAAGGCAACGTCATTGATGATTACCACGCACCTGCTGATGCTCCTACTCACTATAAACCGGGAGAATTGATTGCATATTGGGAAAATCAAAAGCCTTTCCCTTATCAGATTGTCATACTCATCCGGGAGAAAAACGGGAAGAATTTCACTTTGTTGTATGGGGAGAGTAACCCGGCCAAATCGCTCATCAATAATATTCGTTCAGACCTCATTCTGACCAACGGGAAGTTTACTCTTCAACCGGGCCGACAGGAAGCCCTTCTTGCTGCTCATGCCTATCTTCAAGTCTTGGATGCGTCAGGACGAGAACTCTCCTCCTTTAACAAACCAGCTGTGGGTGTACCAAGCGAATACACCCTTCAGGAGTTGGTCTTGCAGATTCGCTATCCAAGTCGATCAGGCAAGTCTACTGCTACATGGTACGATGAGAAGAATGGAACCACTTGGTTGATTAGCATCCCTGGCGAGGCAAATGGTACAGGGAATTCGAATCCCTACCGTTTTATTCTGGAACCGGCATTGGTTATATTGATCGTGTCCATCATCATTCTGCTTATCTTGCTTGCCTTCTGGTATGCCAACCGATTCGGCTCGCCCATGCTGCATATGCTCCAATGGTTACAGCGTCTGGAGCGAGGTCATTACGAGGAACCTACCGGAGCCTTCGGAGTGCCTCGCAGTCAGCGTCGTAACGGTAAGTGGAAGCGCAAATACAACGTGTATGCTGAAGTGCTTCGCTCCATGCAGGCCCTATCCTACACGTTGAAGCAAGATGAAGAACTTCGGAAACAGACCGATTCACTTCGGGAGGAATGGATTGCTGGCATAACTCACGATCTGAAGACGCCTCTATCCTCCATCCAGGGATATGCCCATATGCTTGAAGCAGATAAATATAGCTGGACCGTGGAAGAAGTCAGGGAATTTGCAGGCATTATGCTCGATAAATCCATGTATATGGACAGGCTTATCAATGACCTTGCCATGACCTATCGATTACGCAGTGGCGGATATCAACCTGTGGTGGAAGAGACTGACGTAAATACGTTACTCCGTGATCTGATCCAACGCGCTGAACGAAACCCGGCTTATGGGGAAGGTCGCATCATATTCCAACCTTCCGAAGTGCCTGTGTATGGACTTGTTCATATTCCGTCGTTTGAACGAATTGTGGATAATCTGACTGCCAATGCCCTTCTTCATAATCCACCCGAGTCCATCCTCGTGGTCAGTGTGCACTCTGGTGAACACGCAGATGCATTCAGTATTCAGTTTGCCGATAATGGACGAGGCATGGACCCCGAGACGGTATGGAAGTTATTTGAACGATATTATCGCGGTACAGATACAGGTACATCGGACGTTGGATCAGGGCTGGGCATGGCCGTAACCAAAGGGTTGATTGAGGCGATGAAAGGGCATATTGAGGTACAGTCCACCCCTGGTGAAGGAACGATCATTCGTTTAGTATGGGATGGGCCGTCCGTAACGAATTAAAATGTTCCGCTTGACCTTTCCATTTTCAGTCTATATAATCGACACTCAATAACACCTGTTCCCATATATTAATATTGAATACAACACATTTCAGGATCATCTGATGAGTTGATCTAACATATTTGGCGATGACCAGAGACAAGATTTCGTTTGCGTGCTGCCCAGAGAGAGAAGGGATTGGTGAAACCTTCTTCAGCGAACGGACCGGAATTACCCCTCTGCAGCCGTGAACTCGAACCTCAGCATCTCGGACTCCCCTTGGGATGTTCGGCTTGTTGCCAGTAGAGTTCACCGCCTGATCCCCGATAGCGGATTCCAATGAGGGTTATGATGTTTCCTGTTCACGGCGGCTGGCCGAGAGCAGAGTGCACCATAACCAAATTAGGGTGGAACCACGAGCCAAGCGCACTCGTCCCTTTTCCGGGACGGGTGTTTTTTGCGCTTTCATTTGATGAAATGGAGAGTGGTTCACATGAGCAAACAGGAAAACAGTAACGCCGCAAGCAACAAATCAGGTAACGAAATTAACAATCAAGCCAATGATCTGCCACCATCCAGTCAATCCATTAAGGTCCGTCTGCAAGGTGGAGATGTTCGTTCTTACGAAGCAGGCATCACTGTGGGTGCAGTCGCCTCATCCATCAGCACAAGTCTTGGAAAACAGGCGATCGGCGGTATTGCAGATGGTCAGAATATCGATCTCGATGGGGTGCTTGAGCAAGATTGCGAACTCGTCATTGTTACTTTGGACAGTGCGGAAGGCCTGTATCGTTACCGTCACAGCGCAGCACATGTGCTCGCACAGGCGCTCAAACGCATCTACGGTACAGAACAAGTGAAACTGGGTATCGGCCCAGTCATTGAGGATGGATTCTATTACGATGTTGATCTGGAACATGCCTTGTCCATCAGTGATCTGGCTGCCATTGAGCGGGAAATGAACAAAATCATTCAGGAGAATCATAAGATCAGTCGGCGGGTCGTTAGCCGGGAGGAAGCCCTCCGCATCTTCGGAGCAATCCAGGACCCCTACAAGCTTGAACTCATTCAGGATTTGCCGGAGGACGCCGAGCTTTCGATCTATGATCAAGGAGAGTTCTTCGATCTGTGTCGCGGTCCCCATCTCCCATCCACTGGCCGGATCAAAGCGTTCAAGCTGCTGAATGTGGCTGGTGCGTACTGGCGAGGTAACTCGGATAATAAGATGCTGCAACGTATCTACGGCACTGCTTTCCCAAACAAAGCCCAGCTGGATGAACATCTGCACATGCTCGAAGAAGCGAAAAAACGGGATCACCGCAAACTCGGTAAAGAGCTTGAACTATTCATGTTCTCCGAAGAAGCGCCCGGCATGCCCTTCTATCTGCCTAAAGGCATGACTGTTCGTACTGAACTGGAGCAATTCTCGCGTGAGCTGCAATTACAGGAAGGCTATCAGGAAGTACGGACTCCGCTCATGATGAACAACCGGCTGTGGGAGCAATCCGGCCATTGGGAGCATTACAAGGACAATATGTACTTTTCGGAAGTGGACGATGCAACGTTTGCACTGAAACCAATGAATTGTCCTGGGCACATGCTGATCTTCAAAAATACACTCCATTCCTACCGCGAATTTCCAATTCGCATGATGGAATTCGGTCAAGTTCACCGTCATGAATTCTCAGGTGCCCTGAATGGCATGATGCGTGTGCGGACATTCTGCCAGGATGATGCGCATCTCTACGTCATGCCAGAGCAGATCGAGGACGAGATTAATCAGGCGATCTCACTGATCGGCCGTATGTATGATATCTTTGGATTCGAATATAAGATTGAGTTATCCACTCGACCGGAAGATTCCATGGGATCGGAAGAACTGTGGGATCAGGCGGAACGTGCATTGCAAAATGTACTGGATCGCCGGGGCGTGGAGTATCGCATTAACGAAGGAGACGGTGCCTTTTATGGACCGAAAATTGACTTTCATATCCTTGATGCACTGAAGCGCAGCTGGCAGTGCGGAACAATCCAGCTTGATTTTCAAATGCCGGAGAAGTTCGACCTCACTTACATTGGTGAGGATAGCCTGAAGCACCGTCCAGTCGTGATCCATCGTGCCATCTACGGTTCCATTGATCGTTTCATTGGCATTCTGACTGAGCACTATGCAGGAGCGTTCCCACTTTGGCTCGCACCTGTGCAAGTGAAGCTGCTGCCTTTATCGGATCATTACGCAGATTATGCGCTCCAAGTCCAGAGCCAGCTCCGGGCTGCGGGCATTCGGGTAGAAACAGATCTGCGCAGCGAGAAACTTGGATACAAAATCCGTGAAGCCCAGATGGAAAAAGTACCTTATTCGCTCGTACTTGGTGAGAATGAGAAAAATGCCTCATCTGCCTCTGTCCGTGCATACGGTCAGGGAGATCAAGGCATTCAACGTATTGAAGCTTTTATTGAACTGGTTCAACAAGCTGTGAAGGCAAAAATATAAAAGTTAATGCGACCTGATTCATTGGTCAATCATCAGCTTGTGTTGAATTACAACTTCTCATCAGGCTTTAGCCCGACCTGTTCTTCGCTCCACGTCCAGAAACGCTCAGCTGAAGTATCATCAACAGCATGCGCCTTCAGCTGCTGCTCTTTCTGTTGATAGAAGTAACGCCCGGTGATGCCGACAACATCTGGGCTTGTAGCCAGATAAACAGCCGTTCGCGCCCCTTCTTCAGGGGACAGAAAAAAGGGAAGCTTGCCTACAAACGCCATAATGCGTGTGCCAAATCCGGTATTGCGATCTATACCAATACTCGTGCCCACCGCACCAGGATGCAGACAGTTCACCGTAACCGATGTACCTGACAGTTTACGGGCCAGCGCTCGAGTGAACAACACATTAGCCAATTTGGATTGGGCATAGCTTTTGATAGGATTATAACCTTTGTGCAGATGTGGATCTTCAAAGTGGATTTTGCCGGCCTTGTATGCACCTGACGACACGTTCACAACCCGTCCCTGCGTTGCAGCTTTTAGAGGTTCGATCAAAAGCAAAGTCAGCAGAAAATGACCCAGATGGTTAATGCCGATACTCTGTTCGAACCCATCTGAGGTTTCCTTCCGCTTAATCATCACCACTCCCGCATTATTCACCAGAACGTCAAGGCGATCATGACGCTCGCGGAATGTGCGGGCAAACTGGCGTATACTTTCGAGTGAGCCGAGGTCACATAACATCAATTCAATTGCAGAAGAGCCGGACTGACGCACAGCCTCCTGAAGAGCATCCTGTCCGCGCTTCTCACTGCGGCATGCCATAATTACGTGATATCCTTGCTTTGCAAGTTCAATGGTGGTTGCCAAACCCATCCCTGAGTTGGCCCCTGTTACAATTGCTGTCTGAATGGACATGAGTACTTCCCTTCTGAACCAAAGGTTCTGAAATTAGAGGCGCGACGACGGACAATATGAGATAATGATAGGATCACATCTCGGTTTCCATGGGAGGACAAGTATGCTGACCAAAGATGACTTCAAAAAAGTTAAAAAACAAGCCAAACTTGAAATCGCACTACTCGAACAGGAATATCAGGAGATCTTGCAAAACGTTGATTCAACGCTGTATGAAAAATACGGTATTTTGGACAAAGAAGAAACACGTGAGTTCACCCGAAAACGCAAAAACCGAAGATATGCTTCACTGGTTATCGAACTATGCGCCATCATTGAACAGATGTTACATCAACTGTACAGACACGTATATCAGAAAAAGTTTAATTCGACCCAGCTGATGAAAACTCCTGCCTATCGGGCACGTTCCAACATGGAGATCATTCAAGCTGAACTGAGTAAAGAGTTCATTGCTCTGGAATCCGAAAAAGAACACTTCGCTGAAGCCCTCGGTCTGGTATTTCAGACAAGGAACAAACTTGTTCATGATAACTTTTCGTTTGTCTCCATCATTAAGGATGGCAGTAATGAAGAAGAAACGTTCGAATCACTGCTCCATACGGTCAAAAAATATAGAAAACACTTAAAATATAATCGCCCTGAATAACAACAATTATCGCTAAAAAAGAAAAGGAGGTGTACCGGACTACGGTCCGGATTACCATGAGCCAACCAACCCATTCGATGACTGTGCTACATCTTCAGATTCCCACACCTTCCGGGAACAGCCCCATATTCCCCGTCATGCTTCGTGATGAAGATGGCGTGACCTTGGTGGATACGGGCATGATTGGCCAATTTGCTGAACTTCAATCCGCATTGGAACACGAGGGCGTACATCTCTCGGACGTCAAACGTGTGATTATTACACATCAGGACATCGATCATATCGGTAATCTGGGCGCTCTTCTGGATGCTATCCCCGATCTGGAAATCTGGGCACATGCCGATGAGATTCCATATCTAACTGGTGAGAAACCTTTGATCAAGTTCACTCCTGAACGTCGTGCTCTGCTGCCTGCGCCCGTTCTGGCACTGGCAGACCAACTTCTCTTGCAGCTGCCCGAAGTGAACATCAGCAGAACGCTCGCAGACGGAGACCTGTTACCTCTGCAAGGAGGCACACAAGTCATTCATACACCTGGACATACCCCAGGTCATATCTGCTTGTATTTCGGAGAGCAGCAGTTCCTGCTTGCTGCCGATGAACTTCGTGTGGTTGATGATGAACTCGTTGGCCCTGCGCCACCTGCGACACCGGACATGCCTGAAGCACTCCGAAGCTTGAAGAAACTGACAGACCTTAAACTTGATAAAGTTCTCTGTTATCACGGCGGAGAGTACAACAATGATCCGGCTCAGCGTATTGCCACACTTGCGGAGAGCGCAGAATAAATAAGAACGCGGAACTGTGAATGTTCTGGCGACCATAACGTATCCTTTTAAATCTTGTAGATTGGTGTGGCACACCTACGTTGTACCCTCTTCAGGATTAGGATGACACATCCTTTACAATCAAGGAGCTGTCCCATAAGTCATGAATTTGACGGGACAGCTCCTTTGATTAATTAAGCATGTACATCTACTTCCATACTGGTATTGACGTATGGCAGATCCTATTGCGCACGATATGCACGCAGTATCTTATATTACACCGCTATATTTCACCACGCATGTGCACAGAATCTTTCTCCTTCCCGTTTGGCAAAACAATCCACCGAAAAATCCGTAACGTGAGTGTCTGATTTTTGACAGAGTCCCACCTTTAATGAATTGGGCACACTCTAAACGCTATAGCTGTTTTGTAACGAATCTGAGACACTCTATACGCAGTATTTTGAGTATCAAGATTTTCTAACGAACTCCAGACACCTTATTTACTCATTTCGTTGATTTTCCCCGCAGGTTTCGAGTGAATTTTGGCAATATAACGTGGCTGAGGTTCGTTACATTCTACAAACGCCATTAAACCTCTATTTTAGGTGTGTCAGGTTCGTTAGAATAAATCAACTCTCAGGGGTAAGTACAATCAGCTTGTCATCCCCATCCCGTGGCGTTCCTCGTCCATCACGATTGTTCGTAAGCACATATAACTTTCCGTCCTCGCCAGCACTCACATTGCGAATCCGTCCCCACTCATCTTCGAAGATCGGTTCCACCTTCTCCACCTGTGTACCGTCTTCCGAAAGAGTAATCTTCAGCAACTGCTCTCCACGCAGATTTGCGGCAATCAGTGAGCCGGCCCAAGGTCCTTCTTCAACAAAAGCTACACCAGACGGCGCCCACGTATCATTCCCACTATGTGCGAGTGGAGCCTGATATGCACCATTGTCATCGTCGTCTCCCTCCACCTCGGGCCAGCCATAATTCTCACCCGCTACAATCCGGTTAATCTCATCATGATTACGTTGACCATGCTCAGTCGCATAGAGATAACCGTTGTCCGGGTTCCAGGCCAGTCCCTGTGCATTGCGGTGCCCCATGCTGTACACAGGTGAATTCGGCCACGGGTTGTCTGCAGGGATCGATCCATCGAGACCAATCCGCAGTATTTTACCCCCAAGGCTATCTTTGTTCTGTGACAGTTCCGGTTCATACCGCTCACCTGTCGTGATATAGAGCAACTTGTCCGGGCCAATCTTGATCCGCCCACCATTATGATTCGTTCCGCCTGGAATGTTACCAAGCAGTTCTTTGTCTATAACGGCTTTCCCCTCAGTCACCTTGAGGCGTAACACCCGATTGGCAATGTCGTCGCCTTCCAGATAGGAGTGGTACGCATACAAATAACCGTTCTCCTCAAAGTCCGGATCAGCTGCAAGACCCAACAGCCCTCCTTCACCTTCTTCATTAAACGGAGCTGAGAATTCAATCAATGGTTCAGGGGCCAGTTTTCCATCCTCAATAATCCGAATTGCACCAGGGCGCTCCGTTACAAACATCCGACCATCAGGCACACTTACAATCTCCCAGGGTGCATTCAATCCTTCAACCAGAACGGAAGCCTGATACGGAATAACCGCCTCTCCCTGCGCTCCACCCTCACTTCCACTCGAACCGGAGTTGCCTCCATTGGCTGTCTGTCCCTGACCGGTTCCCTGTCCCTGAGACGACGTCTGCTCTGTTCCACTAACAGAGGGATCGGCTGAAGAGCATGATGCTGTTAACAGTGCCACACTTAATAATGAAGCATACAGTGGAACGGTTCCTCGATTATTCATGATTACATCTCCCTTCGCAGATCGTACTTTTGTATAAAATAACGAAGCTAAACCTCAACGTATGGTTAATCTGTTGTTTTTATGTTGTTCTCTATAGTTGTGATGCTATTATTCATGTACAGCGGTTTCGCCCTGTATTACCCTTCACACCAGCCGCTCAAACGAAGAATTCAAGGGATTCAACCGATCTGAAATCACTACAGTTTGGAATTCCATCATATTCTTTTATAATAGAAAGATAGTAAGAATCGAAAGGTGGACAACTACACTTATGAATCAAAACCCTTTATCCCGTCTTGAAGCCGATCTGTCCGGGCAAGGATTGGACGCCATGCTGATCACAGATCCGAAACATATCTACTATTTAACTGGATTTGCGAGCAATCCGCATGAACGCTTCCTTGGTCTGGTTCTCGCACGCGGCGAAGAGCCCCTGCTGATTGTACCCGCACTTGACGCTGAAGCTGCGGCAGCCGCTTCTTCGGTATCCAACATTGCAACTCACACGGATACGGATAATCCGTATGCTTTGTTTGATCGTTATCAGGGGCGCTTGGGCCGAGTCGGTCTTGAAAAAGAATACGTGACGGTCGCACGTTATGAGCAGCTTACTGCCGCTCTTGGTGCTGCCAGCTTCCAAGATGTAGGCCCGTTGCTTCGCACATTACGTGTGAAAAAAACACCCGATGAGGTCGCCCGTATTCGCCATGCCATTCATTTGATCGAAGAAACATTGCGTCAAGGGCTCTCTCATGTTCGCACAGGCGTAACCGAGATTGAACTTGTCGCCGAGATGGAGTATCAGATGAAAAAACTGGGAGCTGACGGCCCTTCCTTTGATACCATGGTGCTCACGGGACCCAAAACAGGTCTGCCACACGGGACACCGGGTGAACGGAAACTGCAACATGGTGACCTATTGATGTTTGATATGGGTGTATATGCTGGTGGATATGCCTCGGACATCACGCGTACATTCGCCTTTGGGGATATCTCACCCGAACTCAAAACCATCTATAACACGGTGCTCGCAGCCAACGAAGCTGCCATCCAAATCGTGAAACCAGGCATCACCTGCGCAGAAGTGGATCGTGCGGCACGTCAGGTCACGGAAGAAGCAGGATACGGCGAGCGCTTTATGCATAGAGTAGGACATGGACTGGGTATTGACGTACATGAGTATCCTTCTCTCCATGGAGAGAATATGGACATCCTGAATGAAGGTACCGTATTCACGATTGAACCGGGCATATATACCGCAGCAGGCGGCGTGCGTATCGAAGATGATGTGATTGTGACCGAGACGGGTATCGAAGTTCTGACAACATATCCAAAAGAACTGCAAATCCTTAGCGACTAATCCAATTGGATCTATGTCAAAACAGCCCATATACATCAATGCTCAGCCGATATTATGCATCATGAACTAAACTGCACGAAACTGCGCTGAACTGTAATTTCAAAATAATATACTCTTTTCACGTACGCCTTAGGCCTGTATACAGAAAAAGTAGCAAGTACACACTTGAACGCAAAAATCCCGCAAATCCATGATATCATGGGTTGCGGGATTTTATTTATACGAAGCATATCCTAAGTTACTCCGTCGGCATCCTACGTGTCTTATTCCTGCTTACTCATTAAACATTAATCAAATTCATGCGTGATATCCTGCCAGGATTCCAGCTGTGGCAGCTGTTGCTTCCCCCAATAATCCAGAAACCATTGAATAATCGCAGTCGGATCTGTTGTGCTGTAGCTGTAATGCCGGAAATCGTCCTCACCTTCCTGCAAACGAATCTCCGCCACCATCTGCCCTGGTTCCTCAAGCGCAGCAGCCTGCATATACATACTTCCCTCCACCAGCTCCGAAGGTACAAGTACTACGTATTCCTGCAATTCCAGATTGGTGATCAAGTCCACCAATAACGAGGCATTCATGCTATCATTCTCGTAGGTTGTGCCATTGCTTTCCAGTGTATAACGCAGTGTAGAGTACATATGCGATTCCCCTTTGGTTGATATCATCGTTGGATAATGATACATGCTCATAACGACAGGTTGTTTATATTATAACTTTTTCATAATAATGTAAAAAGGGTTTATCTTGTTTCGGGGACATGTGTTTTCTATAAAAAACCCCCTTGCAGAGTCCGAATTATAATGGACTGCACAAAGGGTGATTTTAAGTGATCCTCTTTGAATATTCTTTAAACTTCTTCCTTAAACTTAAAGCTGCGTGCAGCATACAGGAACGGTGTTCCAACCGCAGTTAATACAAATTTGATAATATACGTGGTCAGGAAGATCTCCAGCCATACATCCCAAGGATAGATGAACGCAAACGCGATTGTGCAGAACACCAGTGTATCCACAAATGAACTGATGATCGAACTGCCGTTGGTACGAATCCACAACTGATTGCGCCCTGGGGCCACCTTGCGTAACCAGGAATATAATCGTACATCCAGGAACTGACTGATGAAATAGGCGGTCAAACTTCCGAGAGCCAGACGTGGCAGCAGACCGAACAATGTTTTCATCGAATCCTGTGCAAAGTCCGTCGGTGCCGGCTCAAAGAACAACACCATCTGCATCAGAACCGTGGTCATGATGAGCGTAAAGAATCCGAACCATACAGCTTTGCGCGCTTCACCTGGTCCATATTTCTCATTGAGCAGATCACTGGTCAGGTACATGCTGACATACATCGTGTTGCCAAGCGTCAGTACAATGCCCATGATATCTATCGTTTTGGTCACCTGAATGTTGGCTATAACCGTAGCCACACCAATCCAGGCATAGAGACCCTTTTTACCGAACAAGCGGTAACACAACAGGAAAAATCCATAAGTTACGAGAACAAAAACCGCTCCCCACCCTAAGTTATACATAAATACATACACTGCCTTCCTAGTTTTGATTACGCGGGATGGTTACGAACCGCGGTTTGGCTCAGGGCCAAAACATGAATACTCTATCACATTTCTCGTCCCATGAACAGAACTAAATAACTCCAAGCATGCCTCTCTCTTACCATGAGCATCAAAAAAAGACGGCTTCACACAACGTGCACAGGTATGATGATGTGATGGCTACAAAAAAACCGCCCTCCGGATTCCTCCGAAGGACGGCTTTTCTCACTTGGCTTGCAAAAGGCTCTAGCTATCTTGCCACGAGCCTCTATCCAATCCAGTCTATTAAGCCTGAACAGCTGAATCCAGCTCACGGCTCTGATCATTGAATGTGTCATGATCATTTTCTTTCAAAATTTTGCTGGTTACAAGTCCAGAAGTCATGGACCCGTTCACGTTCAAGGCTGTACGACCCATGTCGATCAGCGGTTCAACTGAGATCAGCAATCCTGCCAAAGCTACAGGCAGGTTCATGGTGGACAATACAATCAGGGAAGCGAACGTTGCCCCGCCGCCAACACCTGCCACACCAAACGAACTGATCATGACTACGAGGATCAACGTCACGATGAAGTCCCAGCTCAGCGGGTCGATGCCGACCGTCGGAGCAATCATCACCGCCAGCATGGCCGGATAGATCCCGGCGCAGCCGTTTTGCCCAATTGTAGCACCAAAGCTTGCAGACAGATTCGCAATACCGTCCGATACGCCCAGTTTCTTCGTCTGTGTCTCCACATTCAGCGGGATCGACGCTGCACTTGAACGGGATGTGAAGGCAAATACCAGTGTTGGCAGAACCTTTTTCACATACGTAATCGGATTGAACCCGGACAGTGAGATGATGATCAGGTGAATGATAAACATCACGATGAGGGCCACGTAGGACGCAATGACGAATTTGATCAACTTGAGAATTTCATCCGGATTCGTGGTCGCCGTCACTTTGGTGATAAGGGCCAGAATCCCGTATGGCGTAAGCCTGAGCACCAATGTTACAATCCGCATAACCACCGCGTATACGGCATTAACCATACCTCGGAATGTTTCCGCCTGTTGTGGTTTTTTGCGATCCAGTCCAAGTACGGCTACACCGATGAACGCGGAGAAGATAACGACCGCCAGTGTGGATGTACGACGTTCTCCTGTCATATCTGCAAATGGATTCGAAGGAATAAATTCCAGCACTTGCTGCGGAATGGTCTGATCCTTCACATCAACAAGACGTTCCTCCATCTTCTGACCCTGGGCGATCTCACGATCTCCACCTTCAATTTCAATGGAAGTCAGGTTAAAGCTAAGGCTCGTTACAATGCTGACCCCTGCGGCAATCGCTGTGGTGATCAACAGAATGGCAATGATGGAAACACTCATCTTACCGAGATTTTGCTTGCCCTTCAGATTCATGATGGCTGAGATGATCGACACCATGATCAATGGAATCACAACCATTTGCAACAAACGAACATATCCTGAACCGACCAGATTGAACCAATCGACTGATTTCGTAACTACATCAGAACCTGATGAGTACACCAATTGAAGAATAACCCCGTACACAACCCCCAGTCCAAGACCCGCAAATACGCGTTTCGTAAAGGAGATATGCTTTTTCTGCATCCAGTAGAGGATGCCAAGTAAAGCAAGCATCACCACTACATTCAATATGATTAGAAAAGTATCCATTTCTTTAAATCCTCCTCAGGCATGTGTGTAACCGGAACATATCCGATTTTCTCTTCTATTTCTTGTACTTCCAACAAGACATTTTACAATATACCATATAACAAACTATTCTGGTAGGTATTAATTGATATTATGTAATATGTATGTAACAGATTCATCAATTTCTGAAAAAAATACACCAATTCGTGAAAATTGTTCTATTCAACCTCCGGTTAATTTTGTAATATAGGTATATCCGCTTATTCCCAAGTTTTCTCAACATATAATTTAGGTCTTTCTTCATTGGTAGATAGGTCTTATGAGTACGGAAAAGCGATAATGTTAATGAACTTGACGTGAAAGGATGATCATATGTTTCGTAATCGCACCGTTGCCGGTAAAATCAGAGGCACCTTGTTCCTCGTTCTGCTGGTTGCTTCTCTGTTGTTCAGTATTAGTTTCTATGCCGTGTCGATGAATATTATTCAAAGTTACGTTCTACCGCAGTTCGACAAAGTCCTAAACACGTCCATTCAGGATATATACAAGAATACTTCTGCCTCCAAAATCCTACAGGTACAGAGTGGCGGAGCCGGTTCAGAAGGTGCTGCCATGACCGTGGAATCGTATCTGGCCGAAAAAGCAAAAGAACATAATCTAGATGCGGCTTACGTTGTTGCTATTCAGGACGGCTCAGCCAAAGTCGTTGTAGCCAACTCTTCCTCAGGTATGAAAGCCCAGGATGAGATCACTGTAGAGCCAGCAATGAACACAGCCATCGAGAGCAAAGAAATGGTAATCAGCGAAGTCTATTCGGATTCCTTTGGTGTACATAAAGCAGCATTCATTCCAATTGCAGGTAGTAATATGATTATGGCTGTGAGCATGGACGCCCAATTCATTCAGGATAAGATTACCCAGATTTTCTGGCTATGTCTTGGGATTACAGCATTAGTCTTTGTGCTCGGTTGGCTGATCTCCACTAGTATGATCAAAAGAGTAACCAAACCGATCATCAAGCTTGTCCAACATAGTAAACAAATATCCCAAGGTGATCTGACCGCTGAACTCCAGATCAAAGGCAAAGATGAAATTGCCCAGCTCGCTTCAAGCTTCCAGACGATGACACATAATCTGAAAGAAATGATCAGCCGTGCCTTGTCCACGTCCAATGAAGTGGTGTCAGGCTCCAATGACCTGCTTCAACGGGTTGAATCGATGTCCGGTATGGTACGGAACTCCAGCCGCTCTGCAGAAGATGCAGAGAAAGGCAGCATCAGCATTGCGTCAAGCGCATCCGAGAACGCCAGAGCCATGGAGGAAATTACGCAGGGCATCATGCATATTGCTTCATCTTCTGCCGAAGTATCCGAGCAGATTGGGGAAGCAGCCAATGAAGCAGTTAACGGTAACCGATTGGCTCAGAATGCCGTTGAGCAGATGGAACGTGTAGGCCAGACAGCAAGTGAATCACTGCGGTATGTGGAGACCATGAATGAACGTTCGGTAGCCGTAGGTACCATTGTTGCTTCCATTTTTGAAATCACCAAACAGATCAACATGCTGTCACTCAATGCCTCCATTGA
This sequence comes from Paenibacillus sp. CB74, assembly GCF_055687625.1. Lineage (NCBI taxonomy): Bacteria > Bacillati > Bacillota > Bacilli > Caryophanales > Paenibacillaceae > Paenibacillus > Paenibacillus sp. CB74. Next base: position 3,620,324 of record NZ_CM146009.1, read on the forward strand.
GGCAGCACGTGCCGGAGAGCATGGCCGCGGATTCGCTGTCGTTGCCGGAGAAGTTCGCAAACTTGCCGAACAATCCAAAACAGCCACAGAGGAAATCTCGGATTATCTGGGCACCATTCGAGAAGACGCTGAACGGTCTGTTGATGCCATGAACCGTGTTACCCAGGAGATTGGTTCAGGTACAACTGTTGTTCAACAAGCAGGCTCAGCCTTCCAGCAACTGAATGAATTGATCCAGAACGTCAATCTGACCATTCAGACCGTCTCTGCTTCGACACAACAAGTATCCGCTGGTGCTGAAGAAGTAAGTGCGTCCGTGGAAGAAACGGCACAGATTACGTCCAAATCCCGTGAGAGCATGTTACAGATTGCTTCAACAGCAGATCTTCAACTCAGCGAGATGGATTCACATTCGGATACGGTTCGTCATCTGCATGAACAAGCTGTAGAGCTGCAATCCGCCATGAAGAAATTCAAAATAAACTAACAGGTAAACCATTAACCCATCATCACCTGATTTAAACCTTGTTTAATCATAGGATATACAATACCCCCATGCCGCTAACATTCCGTTTCTAGAGAAAGGTTTGTCGGACATGGGGGTATTGTTGTATAAGAACTGTTTTATGACGATTAACAAATGCATTTAATCCATTTCATAATCAATACCTGAGCGTATTAATCACATTCCCATACTGATTATATCACTTGATGTTTTCTCGCTCAGATCGGCTGTTGACTCTGTTCTCCTGCTCACTCCGGTAACTTAATACCCATTATCTCGTACACACGCTGCATATCCAATGCCGAACGCAATGATTCGGCTACCCGATCGAACTCCATCTCTTTACGTTCATGCGCACTGTATGTCTCCTGAAGCGGAACGAGTCCTTTTCCAACACGCAAACCATTCAGCCATGAACGTCGGAATTGATCACTTTCAAACAAACCATGCAGATAAGTTCCCCACACCCTGCCATCCGTTGTGCCCCAGCCTTCATGGAATGGTTCACCACCTGGATGGGAGATTTCAAACAATCCGGTGACATGCTCCGGCTCGTGACACTCCGTAACACCCATATGAATCTCATATCCGTTTACAGGTAATGAAGCGTCAGCTGCATCTTGTTCACTATACAGACGAACAGGATGATCAGGCTGCACTCGACCGGAAGCTCTAACCGTCTGTTTGTTCTGAAGAAACGTTGTCGATAGCGGAAGCCAGCCAAGTCCCTTCGCTTCCTGAATCTGATTTGCCTCCACAGCAAATGGGTCCTTCAGATGACGTCCCAGCATCTGGTATCCGCCACATATGCCTACGAGCTGGACATGCTCACGCTCGGTCTGGCTGGCGATTGCCTGCTCCAGACCAGACTCACGCAGAAATCCCAGATCCCCTATCGTATCCTTCGTACCCGGCAGAAGAATGGCATCCGGACTGCCCAATTCCTCTGGCGATGTCACGTAACGCACATTCACATCCGGTTCACGGGAAAGGGCATCAAAGTCTGTAAAGTTGGAAATTCGCGGATATCGAATCACTGCCAGATCCAGCTCGGTTTTGCCGAATTTCCCATGACGCATGGAGTCCAGCACCACTGAATCTTCCGCTTCAATCTGAATATCTCTTATGTAAGGCAATACCCCTAATACTGGAATGCCTGTCCGTTCTTCGAGCCAGTCGAGTCCCGGCTGCAACAGGGACAGATCGCCTCGGAACTTGTTGATAATGAACCCTTTGACACGAGCCACTTCATGCGGTTCCAGCAGCTCCAGCGTACCTACAATGGAAGCAAACACCCCGCCGCGATCAATGTCGGAGATCAAAATTACCGGCGCATCGGCCCAACCTGCCAGATTCATGTTGACGATATCCCGATCCTTCAGATTGATCTCGGCTGGACTGCCCGCTCCTTCCATCAGGACAATGTCATAGGTATCCCGCAACCGGTTCAACGCATCCATAACCGTCTGCTTTGCTTCTGGCAGGAAATGCTGACGGTAGTCCGAAGCACTCATCTGGGCAAAAGGTACCCCATGCACCACGATCTGCGAATGCATGTCCCGCACCGGCTTGATCAAGATGGGGTTCATGTCGGTAGTCGCCTCAATACCGCAGGCTTCGGCCTGTGCCCCCTGGGCCCGACCAATCTCCTTGCCATCTTCCGTCACATAGGAATTCAGCGCCATATTCTGTGACTTGAACGGGGCTGGCTTGAAGCCATCCTGCTTGAATATACGGCATAATGCCGTTGTGATGACACTTTTACCCACATCGGAAGCCGTCCCTTGCAGCATGAGTACTGCTGCTGTTTGCTGTACAAGCTTACCCTCCACGATCTCTCCCCCTGTCTACGTGTTATCTCCAGATCACCATGCTGCCAACCTCATGCGTAACGCTCTCCAAACTGCTTCACACTTCAAAAGTTAAAGCCAGAACAGTCCTTGAAGCACGCTCAGCACGGTCAACAAAGCCGCCTCCAGTAGCTCATTCATGGCACCATACGTATCCCCGGTTAAACCGCCGAGTCGTTCACTGATCCGCGCAGCCACGAATCGGCCGATGTAATAACACGCCACAGGCAGTATAATAACGGCCGTCACCGGGTATAGCCACCATGGCAGTGTTCCCAGACCACTCAGCATTGCATCTGCAATCCCCATATCCGGCTTGAAAAGCCACACCGCGGCAAACGTAACTGCCCCTGCGATCAAGGTCAGCCCCACGGCTGAGCTGCGTGCACGCTGGACCTCTTTCCGCTCACCGAGTCCTTTGAACAATACGGCAAGTCCATCATCTCCGCGCGCATTCGGCCATGCAGAAATCGCATACACCATGAACCAGCGGCTCCAGATCATGGGCAGGATCAACAGCGCACCATACACCCAGTGGCCCCGGGCAATGAAATCGGCGATCAGCGCCGCTTTCATCATCAGCAACAAGACGCAGGCGATCACGCCCATGGCCCCCACACGGCTGTCCTTCATAATCTCCAGCATTCGCTCACGAGTACGATAACTGAGCAAACCATCTGCCGTATCCATCCATCCGTCAAGATGAAGCCCACCAGTGAGCCACACCCATAGCGTCAAGGTCAGGACGGCAGCCGGAAAGGCGGGAAGCACTGCACCGCTTAAGGCTCCCGCGAGCCAGACACACAGACCGATTGCAGCACCGACCAGCGGATAAAAAACAACACTTTCACGCAGCAGCGGCGGGACAAAATCGATGTGCATTTTGACAGGGAAACGGGACAAAAATTGAAAAGCGGCTGCCGCGGCATGTTTGCGCTGAGGAGCAGGCGTGCCATCCTTCATAAGCGGTACTCCTTGCTTTTCAGTTCAGTCGCAATGCCTACGGTTACCAGAAACACTTCACCGCATATCGCCGCAATGCGCTGATTTAATACACCGGCCAAATCCCGATATTTCCTGCCAAGGGCATATTCCGGTACGATCCCGTCCCCCACTTCATTTGTAACAAGAACGAGCAAACCGGGATAGATTCGAATCGCTTCAACCAGCGCATCCAAATGTCCCTGTAACACCTGCTTCTCGTCATGCTCATGTGCTAACAAAACATTCGTCAGCCAAAGCGTCAGGCAATCCACCAGAATGGTGGGTGCAGAAGTCCCTGTGTGCCCTTCACCCATGCGATTAATCAAAGCAGGCAGATGCATCGGTTCTTCCATCGTATGCCACAGATACCCCGATGCCTCGCGCTGCTGCTGATGCATGGCGATACGCTCACGCATTTCATCATCGTACGCCTGGGCTGTCGCCACATACCAGGCCTCCGAGGAACGCTGCATGCAGAGACGTTCGGCAAAGGAGCTTTTGCCACTGCGTGCCCCGCCCGTCACCAGTACGCTCATCGGGAATCCTCTCTTTGCACGGATGAGTCATCCGACGCAGCGGAGTCCGAAGCAGGGCTTGTCCCGTCCGAGACACCCGCGCTTGCAAAGGTCGCCATCTCGTTCAGAATAAGGCATGCTGCGTCAATCAGATGAAGACTGAGCACACCACCTGTGCCTTCACCCAGACGCATGTCCAGATCCAGCATCGATTTCAGATCCAGTTCACGCAGCAGCGCTCCATGTCCATTTTCATGTGAAGTATGAGAAGCGATCATATAAGCGGTACTCAGCGGTGCAAGTTGTCTCGCAACCAGCGCCGCGGCGGTAGAGATGAACCCGTCTACAACAACCGGGCAACGATGAGCAGCTGCTGCGAGGATAACCCCCGTGAGTCCAGCAATCTCCAGTCCACCCACTTTGCATAGAACATCTAGTGCATCTTCCGGGTTCGGAGCGTTTACACTAAGTGCCCGGCTGACTACAGCAGCCTTGCGCTGCAAGCCTGCATCATCAATGCCGGTACCTCTCCCCACGGCGGCGGCAGGTGCAACTCCGGTAAGTGCGCTCATTACCGCAGCACTTGCAGTGGTGTTGCCGATTCCCATCTCTCCGGTGACAAACAGCTGTGTTCCCTTCGCCACCTCTGCCGATACAACTTCGGCTCCTGCAAGGATAGCCCGAACGGCCTCATCCCGGGTCATCGCTGCACCTCGGGCCATGTTGGCCGTGCCTTTGCGAATTTTATGGGAAAGCAGGTCTGGATGTTCAAGATCGGCATTCACACCGATATCCACACAGATCACATCAGCTCCGGCGTGACGGGCAAGCACATTCACCGCAGCGCCCCCAGCGAGGAAATTCTGGACCATCTGCGGGGTTACTTCAGCAGGAAAAGCACTGATGCCTTCTTCCACTACGCCGTGATCTGCTGCCATGACAATGACCGCCCTGTGATCAAAACGCGGACGTGCATTACCCGTCATGCCAGCCAGGCGGATTACCAGCTCTTCCAATTTGCCCAGACTCCCTGGCGGCTTCGTTAACGAATCCACGTGCGCAGAGGTTTCTGCCGCCACTTTCTGGTCAGGAGCGGTAATCCTTTTCGTTAATTGCTCCAACATCTGTTCATTATTCATACAACCAGCACTTCCTTCATCAAAATATGGGTTGCCCCGCTTCAACTAATCGATGTCCCGCCGCAGCAGCAGTTGAGGTATGGCATGGTCGGGATGGGAGACAATTGCGGGTTTGACGCGAAATATGTCCTGAATATTCTCATCGTTGATTAACGTATGAGGTGTGCCCTTTCCCACCGCCACGCCCTCACGCAGCGCCAGAATGTGATCACAAAATAACGCGGCGAGATTCAGATCATGCAGCACAGCCACAATCGTAATGTTGTTTCTCTGTCGCCATGCCGATAACAATTCCATGAATTGCAATTGATACTTAATATCCAGAAACGTAGTCGGCTCGTCCAGCAGCAGCAACCGCGGCTCCTGAGCCATAACTTTGGCAAGTGCGACCCGTTGTCGTTGCCCGCCGCTGAGTGCATCCAGCGGTCTGTCCGCCAGCTCCGTCAATCCCAGGTCTTCGAGCACCCTGTCTACCACAAGTGCCCCATCACCCGCTTCCCGCCCCAGCCAGTTCTGGTACGGATATCGCCCCATCTCCACCACGTCTCGTACAGGATAAGAGATGGGTGGCAAGCCGTCCTGCTGCAATACAGCGATCATGCGTGACAGGTCCTTACGGCTGTATGAGCTGATATCTCGAGCATCGATACGGATCTGACCTTCGCTTAACTGTTCCGTTCCGGCAATAAGCTGGATCAGAGTGGACTTGCCGCTGCCGTTTGGACCAACAATTCCCCACCAGTCACCTTCATCAACATGCCAGTCTATAGTACGCAATGCCTGATGATTACCATATGACTTTCCTGCTCCCTTAATGGAAATAAGTGAGTTTGAACCGGTACTGGAATTCATGGCATCATCCCCTTCTGCAACTTTTTATTCCGGTGCAGCAGGTAAGCAAAGAACGGCGCACCAACAAAGGCGGTGACGACCCCGAGCGGAATTTCAGTGGGCGCCAGCAACGACCTTGCGATGGTATCGGCCCACACCATGAAGATCGCTCCACCAATGGCTGATAAAGGTACCAACAGTCGATAATCCGGCCCCACCAGCAGCCGCAACATATGCGGGATCACCAATCCAACGAATCCGATGACACCGGATACCGAGACAGCCCCTGCGGTCAGCAGTGTGCCGACTGCCAGCACGGAGAGCTTAAGCCTGTCCACGCCGATCCCGATATGTGCCGCTTGACGTTCCCCCAGCGCAAGCACATTTAACGAGCGTGCCCGGCTCCAGAGAAAGACCAGCCCCAGCAGAAAATACGGGAAAAGGATGGCCGTATACGACCACCCGCGTAATGCCAGACTTCCCATCGTCCAGTATATAATTTCATTAATCGTCTGTTTCGACATGGTCGACAGGAAGGAAACAACTGCTCCCAGGAAACTTTGCATGACCACACCAGCCAGAATGAGGCTGTGTGTTGGTATTTTACGCCCTTCACGAGCCAGTGCCATCACAAACCATAACGTGATTACACCCGTCAAAAATGCAATTAGAGGTAACGTCCAGATTCCGATCAGTGCGTACTGCAATCCGAAGAAAATCAGGAAAGCCGCCCCTACCGACGCACCGGATGATACACCGAGCGTAAACGGATCGGCCAGCGGATTACGCAGCACACCCTGGAAGCCCGCACCCGCAATAGCCAGTGAAGCCCCCACGAGCACAGCAAGCAGTACACGCGGAAAACGCACTTTCCAGATAATCTGTTCGGCTGCCTTATTCCAATCCGGTGTAATCCAGTCGCCCACCCAGGGAATTTTGTGAATCAGGATGCCGGCAATATCCCGAATTGGCAAAGCTACTGAACCAATGCCCGTGCAGATGAGCACGGTAAGCACCAGCAGCACCATGCCCGTCGTTCCGAACAGGATCAGCTTTTTACTCATTGGAACAAGTCAGGGTAGATCGCTTTGGCTACTTCTTTCAACCCTTGAGTTACCCGTGGACCCGGACGGCTCAGCAGGTTGGCATCCAGGCCAATAACCGCGTCATTTTTCACAGCCGTAATTTGATCCCAGCCGCTGCGCGCCTTGATGATCTGATCCAGTGTTTTGGAGTTTTCATCAATTACATCGTTGGCATACAAGATTACATCGGGGTTAGAGGCAATCACGTTTTCTTCATTAATTTCATACCAACCCTCTTTGTCCGAAGCAATATTGCTACCACCAGCTACAGTAATAAGTTCATCCATGAATTCGCCTTTACCTACAGTCCAGCCTGGGGAGAATTCAACGTATACGTTTTTCTTCTCTTCTGGTTTAACGGCCTTCACCGCTTCGGTTACATCCGTCACGTCCTGTTTCATCTGAGTGATGATTTCTTGTGCTTTTTCCTGATGATCGGTGATTTTACCGAAGGTTTCGATATTGTTCATCACATCGTCAATGGATTTAGGATCCGTTTTGAAAATGGTAATACCGAGTTCGCGCAGCTTCTTCACGGCATCCTCACTCATCGAGATACCTGTGAAGACAATGTCGGCTTCAGATGCAATGATGGACTCTTCGTTGGGCTTGGTGATGCCGCCCATTTTCGCTTTGGTTGTTGCTGCCTCAGGATAATCATCATAGTCGGATACACCAACGATCTGTTCATCCAATCCAAGGGCAAACAGGGACTCTGTCTCAGCTGGTGACACGGATACAATTTTGGCTGGCGCCTTTTCAAAAGTAAACGATTCACCCGTTGCATCCGTAACGGTCAGTGGATATTGCGTTTTGAGATCCGTCTGCGCCTGGCTCTGGGACTGCTCCTGTGCCGGTTGCTGCGAAGTACCTGTGCCCTCATTCGTTGTTGCATTGCCACATCCGGCCAAAGCCAGTGCGAGTGCCGCTGCACTTAGCAGGGACGCTACGCTTTTCCAATTCTTGATATTCATTCTGTTATTCTCCCCTTCTCTATCTGTACTATTTTCTTGCAACATGCTTGAACTCTTACTACCCTTGCCTTGGTGTTCCTGTACAAGTAAAATCCATCAATTTACACAAGTCCACTCCGATTGCAGTACCATCTTCCGATCGCTGTTATCCCCAGATTTTTTGATTCCCTTTTCGAAAGGGAAAATCCGGGGATAAGCGTATGCTTCCGATGTAGCTTTCTTGTAGAAAGCTTTAAGCGAACACTCCGTTTCTTCAGATCGGTTCTGCACTCTTCGTTAACGTGTAAAAGTTCGGTTTATCTTACATGAACAATAAAAAATCCCTAATCCTTACGTCCAGGATCAGGGATGACGTCTCGCATATGGCGATCTGTACATGTTCAACCCAAGGTTGTCCATGCGCATAGAATTGCCCGAAACGCTGTCCTTTCCTCGAAGGAACACCGGTTTGTACGTCCAGGGCAGGTAACCTGACTTACAGGAATCATCCTGTTTTACAGTGGCGGGACCGTGCCGGATTTGCACCGGCTTCCCCATTTCACCCTTGTGTGTTTCACGACTCGTACTAATCTGCCATGAAAACAGCCTTCACACGCGGGACCCTTGGTCGCTGATATGGTATATCATTGTCATGTAATTTCTGCATGTTATGTACGCATTAGCCTTCACAGCCTGCACCGTATCTGTATCCATGCTGAAGTCACACTTCTGTTGTGATTATAGGGTATATTGTACATCCTTACAACCCGATTGGCGGAAAAGTCACTCTGCTACCAAACCATTGATTCCCCTGTCGATCAAGCTGGACCTGAATCGCCTGTCCCGGTACGACATGTGTATCCCAGAACCCAAGCCCGGCAATCAGACGGGACAAGGCATATCGGATGACACCACCATGCGTAACCACAACTATGGTAGGTACCCGTCCCTCATCAAGGTGCATTGAAGGCCGACCATCCAACAACATCTCTTGGAGAAATGAATCCATTCGCTCCGTAAACTCCTGCCACGATTCCCCATCAGGCGGAGTGACCTTCTGCGGCGCATCAATCCAGTTTCGGTACTCAGGGTTATCCTTGAGCTGCTCATACGTTAGCCCTTCCCACTGTCCAAAATCAATTTCCCGCAGACGCTGATCGAACTTCACCTTTCCGCCGGCATCAGGAAGAATCTGTTCCAGCGTCTGGCGGCAGCGCAGCAGATCACTGCAATATACCTCGTGCCACGAAACACCGCTCAATTGTTCATCAAGCGGAGCCAGTTCTTCTTTGGCGTCTGGCAGCAGACCGATGTCGGTATGCCCCAGGTATCTTTTTTCCACATTCCATAGCGTTGTCCCGTGACGGACCCACAGAATGTTTCTTTTCATTGAAGCCGGTTGATCCGTATGTATGTCCTTGCCTGCATCCCCCTCATTTAGGGCCATAACAGCATCCCTCCTGCCAGCCAGCCACCCAGCGATATTAACACACAAAGTGCAACAAAAGCCCCTGCGGACCAGAACATCAGGCGTGATGTTCGCACAATATCCTCGGCTTCCATCGGCCGTGTGGCCTCGCCCATATAGGCACGAAACGAAGCAACTCCGTGATACACGTTATGTCCGCCAAGTCGGATGCCCAGTGCTCCAGCCACTGCTGATTCGGGACACCCGCTATTCGGACTTGGATGCAGTCTTGCATCCCGAGCGACCATTCGTGCTGCTCCTTTGGCATCAAGTTTCATGACCCAGGCACCCACGATTAACAGCATTGCGGTCATCCGGGCGGGTATCCAGTTCGCCACATCATCCAGACGGGCCGAGGCCCAGCCAAGATGCAGATACTTGTCATTTTTATATCCGACCATGGAATCCAGTGTGTTGACGGCACGATAAGCCATGGCTAGCGGAGCGCCTCCAATAAGCGCATAGAATAACGGGGATACAATGGCATCCACGATATTTTCGGCAACCGTCTCTACCGTTCCCCGCACTACCTCCGGTTCATCCAGATGCGCCGTATCACGTCCTACAATCATGCTCAGTGAACGTCTGGCCGCCGGCCAATCCTGCTGCTTCAGATGACGATACACTTCCATACCTGCATCCTTCAGCCCTTTTGAAGCAATGGTCGTTGCGATAAGCACCACTTCAGCTGCCGCCGCAATGACAGGATGAATCAATCCAAGCACATATACAAGTCCCCAAGTGATGGCAAAAGAACCCCCCGCAACCACAAGCGGGAACAACAGCCCTGCTCTCTTCAGCCCCGAATCTGTGTTTACACGCGAGCGAATAACACGCTCCAACGCCGAGATGCCTTTTCCCATGCCAATCACCGGGTGGGGAATCCAGCGCGGATCACCGATACATCGGTCTAACAGGTACGCCAGTATAATAATCCAGGCTCCAGCCATGCCTGTCCAGAACGGCCAGGTCCATAGATGCTCTATCTCAAAAGTCATTTGTGCCTGATCCTCTCTTTCCATAACAGTCCGGCCTGAAGGCTCTCCGTCACCGTGTCGTATACCAATCTGCCAATCGCCGCCCCCGCCGTAGTCGCCGTCCCGGCATAAGTGATCATCGGTTGTGGTTCCTCCACTGCCTGACGTACTGCAAACACAATGGCATCAGTTGTGGTGCCGGTGGCGGGCAACCCGTTCTCCGAATCCAAAACACCTGCATCCGCCAGCGCTGCCGCTTTGGCTTCCACCGCCGTCTGCACCGCATTCACCATCGCCCCGGTGGTCATGCGTCCATTCAACCAGAGCATGATGTTAATTGTACCCGGGACATAGGGCTGCTTCGTTAGATTCCGTGCTGAAGGAGCAGAACGCTTCATGTCGGAAGCCATCTTCTTATTTCCCGCTGCATCAAATACCGTTCTCTCCGAACCCGCGCGTGCTGCATTCGATAGCCCCGCAGTGGTGCAGCACAGAAGACCAAATTCATCACTTGTAAATTCCTGAATGGAGGTATGCTCCAGCCTTACCGCTGTCAACAATCCGGCACATTGATCTTCTGGCTCATGCCATTCGTTCAGTGCTTGTTCGATATCACGCGGCGGATCATCACAACGGTAATGCCTGTCCACATAGATATTAAATATGCGATCCAGTTCTAGCATCCCACCGCCATATACCGCACTCGACAACGCTTGGGCAGCCATTGGGCTCTGTGCTTTGATATGTCGTTCATATGCAGATATGTTTAGTCCCGGCCAGGAAGAGGCGGCATATTCATTCTCGTCTGTTTTTCCATTCGCGAAGTAGTTATAAAACGGGAGTGTCACTGCCGTTTCCCTCCCTGTTCCTGTTCCGAATCTTTCGTCTGCTCCTGCTGACTTGATTCATGAATGGAGGTCTGATCAGCATTCGGATCTCCCTTGCTTTCCAGCACGCTGCCCAGCACTTCGAGCAAAGTAGCATTGGCATCTGCATCCTTGACCGCGAAACGTACATGGCCTTCGTCAAGCCCCGGATACATCGCACAGCTGCGAATCAGGATACCCCTTTGGCCCATCGCCTCCTGCATGGATGCTGCTGTCCAAGGCGCTGGAACACGTGCCAAAATAAAGTTCGCTTCTCCCGGTGTGACCGCACATCCACACGTCTGCAATCCTGCGATGAGATGTTCCCGTTCCCGCGTGATCTGTGATAGTGTCTCCTGTTCGTACCGTTCTCCACTGCGCAGACAGGCTTCACCTGCCATAAGCGCCAGACCGTTAACACTCCAGGTCACCTGTTTCTTCGTCATTGCCTGGATGTACTCCGCACGGCCCAAAGCATATCCGAGACGCAAGCCCGGAATGGCATAAAACTTCGTCATCGAACGAATGATGATCACATTGGGATAGTCGCTCAGATGTGCTGCCAGGGACTGGCGCCGGGCTACCGGGATAAAATCCATAAAGGCCTCATCAATGACGAGTACGGTTCCCGTTTTTTCCGCTTTGCGGGCAAGCCTTTGCAATACCTCAAGCGGATATTGTACACCGTTCGGATTGTTGGGCTGACCGAGGAAGAGCAGGTCTACCTTTTCCATGAGCTGTTCGATGTCCTCGGGTTCCGCTCGCCACGCCAGCTCTTCTCTTCCCTCTGTATGCACAACCTCGGCACCGAATTGTTCTGCCAACGCCCGATACTCCGAGAATCCCGGTTCCACCGTACCCACCTTGCGCGGGGCAAGCCCCAGCAGGATGAGCGCCATACTTTCGGCTGCACCATTGCCCACGGAAATCTGCTCCTGCATCACACCAAGACGCTCGCTCAGCAGTGCTTTGAATCTACGATGCCCCGGATCGGGGTACCGAATCACGGACTGCAACCCTTGCTGTATAGACTCCAGCACTTCTCTGGGCGGACCGAGCGGATTAATGTTAGCACTGAAATCCAGAAATTCAGCGGCTTCCCTTCCAAATCGTGACGCAGCCGTCTCCACGTCCCCGCCATGTCCGAACACTTCGATATAACCGGTCATTCTTCCGTCATCCTTTCTGTATGTCCTTTTTATTATGGATGGCACGGGAGGTGTGGGTCAATCCTGTTTTCTTTGTGTCCCAACCATAATTCGTTTACAATAGAAGAGGAATTTCGGTTCCGTTTGATATCCAAGGTTCACTACATAAGGGACTAGCAATCCCTCACATACATTAATGGAGGAATGACCATGCTGTTTGTAGACAACCAGGGCATTACAGATCCTTCTGTAAACCTTGCCATTGAGGAGTACATTCTGAAGCATCTGCCGATGGAGGATGACAGCTATCTGCTGTTCTACATCAACCGTCCGTCGATCATCATCGGAAAGCACCAAAATACAATTGAAGAAATTAATATCGAGTACGTTCAGGATAACGGTGTGCAGGTGGTTCGTCGTCTTTCCGGCGGCGGAGCGGTATATCACGATCTGGGCAACCTGAATTTCAGTTTTATTACAGCGGATGACGGTCAATCCTTCCACAATTTCCGCAAGTTTACCCAGCCTGTCGTTGAAGCTTTGCACGAGCTTGGTGTAAATGCCGAGTTGACCGGGCGTAATGATCTGCAAGTGGGCGAAAAGAAAATTTCGGGCAACGCTCAGTTTTCCACACGTGGGCGCATGTTCAGTCATGGCACCTTGATGTTTGATCTGAATCTGGAGCATGTTCAGGCTTCCCTGAACGTCAATCCCGAGAAATTCAAATCCAAGAGCACTAAGTCCGTGCGCAGCCGGGTCGCCAACATACGGGATCTGATTGACACCAACCTGACGATCGAGCAGTTCCGTGATGAGCTTTTGCGTCACATTTTCAGAATGGAGCCACAAGACGTCCCTCAATACAAGCTGACTGACAAGGACTGGGACAAAATCAAGGAAATTTCTGCTGAGCGTTATAACAACTGGGACTGGAACTATGGCTTGTCTCCGGAAAGCAATGTGAAGCACACCCGCAAATTCCCTGTCGGCATCATCGATCTGCGCATGAACATCAAGGATGGACGCATTGAGGATATCAAAATCTTTGGCGACTTCTTCGGTGTAGGCGATGTGGCGGATATCGAAAATATGCTGCGCGGCAAGCGTTATGAGGAATCCGAGGTGCGTACTGCACTTGAGGGCCTGGATGTAAAACATTACTTCGGCAACCTGGAGCTGGAAGACTTTATCGGCCTTGTTTTCCTGGAAGAGTAAAATTTAGATGGAAGTATAGTTTTAGAACGAAGTCTAAGATTACACGTTAACGGAGAAGACAGAATTTATCGGGAGAAGCGAAGCGTTCGCTTAAAGCTTTTTGAAAAAAAGCTACATCGGAAGCATACGCTTATCAACGGATTTCCCCTTAGGGGAATAGAATCAAAAATCCGGGGATAACAGCGATCGAAAGATGAATCTGTATTCGGAGTGGCCTCGTGTAAAACTTATTTTTTCGTTCGTTAGTATAGATACAGATAAAAAAGGAGAGAAACACAGATGACCTACAAATTGATTGCAATTGACATTGATGACACCCTGATCAACGATAACAAGGAAGTAACCCCTGCGACACAGACTGCACTGGAACAAGCGGTTGCCCATGGTGTAACGGTAACGCTGGCGACTGGACGTGCTTATGCTTCCGCACAAGCGCTTGCTCGTCAAACCGGACTTAACGTGCCGATCATTACGTATCAAGGCGCTTTGGTGAAAAACCTGCTGGACGAAAAAGTACTTTATGAGCGTTACGTTCCACAGGAAGCTTCCCGCAAATTGTATGATTACTGCCTGGAGAACAATCTCCACCTTCAAACATACATTGACGACAAGCTGTATGCCCGTGAGGAAAACGACAAGCTGCGTGATTATGCCAAACTAAACGGCACCCAATATTATATCGAATCTGATTTCATCAAAGTCATCGAACAGAAGACACCGAAGCTGCTTATAATCGATGAGCCTGACTACTTGGATAAGGTTGCTGTTGAACTGCGTGAATTGCTCGGACCACAAGTGCATATTACCAAATCCAAACCTTACTTCCTTGAGATTATGCACAATGAAGGAACTAAAGGCCACGCCCTTACGTTCCTGGCTGACCACTTTGGTCACCAGCTCAGCGAGTGTATTGCCATCGGCGACTCCTGGAATGACCATGAGATGCTTGAAGTTGCTGGTCTTGGCGTAGCGATGGGGAATGCCATCCCTGCGTTGAAAGAGCTGGCAGACTACATTACGGCAAGTAATAACGAAGACGGTGTAAAAGAGGTTATTGAGAAGTTTGTATTGAACGCAGAGTAGATAAGGTCAACAAACAGCCCGGTCAGTGAATTTCACTGTGCAGGGCTGTTTTTTTGATGTTTAAAAATAAGTCATTTTGCTGTTTATAAGATTATATTGGGTATATTTTCTCTGTTATTTTTTATGTTTTGAGAGCAATAATGCGGTGATCAGGGATAACTGTAGTGAAATCGTAATCGCCATAGCTAAGATGACACGATCTGTATCTGGGACATCGTCAAAAAACAAAACAATAAAAAATACAATGAATGAGATTACAATGCTAGCTAAGAAATTAAGAATGATTTGTTTCATGTTTTGCCTCCTCCCCGACTCCCCCCCACTTTTAAACTGCTTACTTGCTCAAGGCATGTTGAATAGACTCCAGCAGTTTCTTGATTCGGCCATCAGGCTCCAACTGAAAAGACGGAAGGAGCTCATCAATTCTTTGCTGAAACCGCTCAGGATCCTGTACACCAAGCTCTGCTCTTAACTCCAATTCTTCTTCGGAACCGTTATCATTCAGGATCATATTCAGAACGTCCGCTTTAAAAAATTCTCTTGGCGGAAGAATTAAAGCATTCATCAGGAACTGCAAAATAAAGAGATGCTTATTGTTTTCCTGACTCGCCTTTTTCATGGCCTGCTTGTTGAACAAATTGATATATTTCTGCGCAACAGCGACCCCTTTCATTCGGGAAGGCCCGATATGTACGACCCCTTTCCAACGCAGATCAGCCACAGAACTAAGCCACCAGGCCGGTTCAATGGCCTGCTGCATACGATGCAGTACTTGGCGTTCAAACTGTGGCTCAGGGTGCATTCGCTGCTCATCCAAACATTTCCCTATGGTCTCGGCTTCAATTGCAGCGACCGTCATGCCTTGGCCATGGATCGGATCGAAGCTGCAAAATGCATCGCCAAGTACGAGTAATCCGGAGGGCCAATTCTCCATGAGTTCAAAATGTTGACGGACAGATTCGGAAATACGGTATCCCCGCGGTCCTTGAAAAGGCTCCAGCTGGTCTATCAACGCTATGTTATCATCCGAAGCAAACAGAAGCTTGATTTGTTCTTGGAATTCATCTGGATGGGTTGAAGGATATTCATCTCCTCCTGCGTTAAACAGTAATAGTCCAGCGATATCATTTTCAATGCGCCACAACATGCCTGCACGCATTCCTTGCGCAGGATCGGACTCTGTTATGACCGTTGCCCAGTTATTTTGAATAGAGGGTGGTATCTTATAATAGCGAGTGCTGTAACCAAGAGACACCTTTAGTACTTCCGGCTCAGGCACGGACAGCCCTATCTTACCAAGCCATCTGATTAATTTGGAAGAACGTCCCGCAGCATCTATAACCATATCCGCTGCAAGCATTTCTTCCTGATGATCCCGGCCTCTTTCTTTGGTATACACACCTGTAATGGAACGCTGATCTTCTGATGCCATTAATCCCGTAACTTCTGTATTCGTTAAAAAGCTTATATGATCTATGTTCCGGACTCGCTGACGCAGTACCCATTCCAGCAAGGCTCTACTGCTCGATGCAATTTTGAATGAGGAGGCAGCATTCGCCTTATTCACTAATGTACCGTAGCGATTGGCAATCACAACTTTCTCTTCCTGTGAAGGAATGGCGCCAAGTGCGACCAATTCATCATTGTATCCGGGAAAGTAATGTTCCAAAATGAGTCCGCCGCGCGGTAATACACGATGTGGATGAAAGGATTGTGGCACACCCTGCCGATTCGCCGGCTCAGAAGGCAATTCATCTCGCTCAATGATACATACTTCATCATAATAATCAGATAACATCCTTGCAGTGATTAACCCTGCAATACCTGCCCCAATTACTACAGCTTTTTTCATGTCGGACATCGCCACTTCATCCTCTCTAATCCATCATAATCCATCCGTACTTGTAGCTATATCAAAAAATTACTTATAATACCAATATACACTCGAAATCTCCTATCAAGTAAGAATCAATATCAGGATACTATATAGCTAAACTACAATAAGGAAATGATGTAGATGAAAATGATTGGTAAAAAGGTGGATTTGAGAGTTACCCGAACTCATAAATTGTTAACAATGGCGCTACTCGATCTGTTATGCGAGAAAGGCCAG
Source organism: Paenibacillus sp. CB74 (assembly GCF_055687625.1). Lineage (NCBI taxonomy): Bacteria > Bacillati > Bacillota > Bacilli > Caryophanales > Paenibacillaceae > Paenibacillus > Paenibacillus sp. CB74. The sequence goes on from NZ_CM146009.1 coordinate 3,637,056, forward strand.
CTATTCAGCAACATCACGATTAATGAAATATGTGACAAAGCTATGGTTCACCGGACCACGTTTTACAAACATTTTAAGGATAAATTTGCTCTACTGTCCTCCACCCTAACTTGGGTCCTTCGGGATTATTTACAAATGAATGTAGAAGATCGACTACAGCAGCCTTTGCAAAGCGTATCTAAAATTTTGTTTGGAAATGTACTGGAGACCATCGTGCAGAACCAACAAAAGGATGGGAGCTTTAACAACTTTTTCATACATTTTATCGGAGAGATATTCAGAAGAGATTTTCTGGAATTGAAGAGAAGAGGTAAACAATTTTCACTTCCCATAGAACTGGTAGCCGAGTTTCACTCGGGGGTAATTCGTTTACTTGTGACGTGGTGGATACAACATTTCGAAGAAAATGTTACAGCAGAACAAATGGATGAATACTACTACCAACTGGTTAACGAGAACATTATGTTGGAATAACAAACAGCTCAACCTAAAATCAAGAGCTGATTTTGAGATGGAGCTGCATACTATTAGTCTTTACCTATTTTAAAACAGTTGGAGATTCGGCTATTGAGAAGTTTGTGCTGAACGCGGAGTAAGATTCAAGCAAAGCATTCAGCACAAACTGTTTTCTGATCAAAACATAAAAATAACAGACGTGCACAACCATAACTCACTTGTATAGGTCTGTTATTTTAGTTTAACTATGTATTGCCCTTTTCTCGAACTTATTTTTTATTGGCCATTTTTTCTAGTGCTCTAACGGCACGCTCACGTTGTTCCCTCTTCACAGCCCGGTAGTGACTTGCATCCTCTCCAGCACTGCTAAAGAATCCCCAAAGCATCCCTATCATACTCCCTACCATACTAGGAACCGCCTGATTCACCCAGTAAAAATCCATATCCAGCTTAATACTCAGAAACAGAAGCCCACCCCAGATGATAAAATAGCCATAAAAAGCTAGATAACGATGACTAAATGCAAAAAAGAGATACACTAAAAAAGCAACAAAACCTAAAATAATTGAAATTACATGAAATTCATCTTCCACAATAAAGCAGCTCCCCAATGCCAGTCTGATTGTTTTTGTACAAATTAATGAACTCTATAAATCTATTTTAACTTACATGCTCGGTTAAACTCTCGCTAGCTAGAACTTTCTCCTCTCTGTTTTATTAAACGCACTCCACACTATACCATATCCAGCTTCTTCTTATAACTTATATTTAAATCGTATGAACAAAAAACCTTCCGTTTACGACATCTTCGTTGATATAAACGGAAGGTTTAGTCTCCTGTACTTCTCATTAATCATCGGTCTCATTCGTGTGCAGAATTACACATCACCTATTTCACTATAGGTTTGGAGGTTTGAGCTACTGAATAGGAACGCTTTCCTTTTTTCAACCAGCCGCTCACCTTCTCATTCATCGCCAGCAGACCTGAAACGACCAGTACCACACCGATCCACGTAATCCAGCTGACATGCTCACCATAGACAACAGCGCCAAGCCCAACGGCGATGGGCGGTGAGATGTATAACCAGGTTGCCGGGAATAACGGATTGGTACGCGACATAATCCAGTAGAACAGACTATGCCCCACCATCGAGCCAATGACCGTCAGATAGATGACCGACGAGACAGCAGGCACCCAATCCAGAACAGACATATTCCACGATTCCGTTCCAGCAGAGAGCAGAGTCAGCAGCAATCCCCCATACATCATCTGCACCGCATTAATGGCTACAGGACTAGCCTCCTTGAACTGATGAATGACCTTTTTGGAGTACAATGCACCTGCCGAATAACAGACTTCCCCCACCAATACCGCAATACAGCCCCACATGAACAGGTAACCTGCACCAAGCGATACACCTGGCAGCACAACCAGAACCACACCCGTGAACCCGATTAGGCAGCCTACCATCATACGAGCAGATGTTTTTTGCCGTAACAGTGCCGTCTGCATCAACATAATCATAAGCGGCCCTGTCGCTGACAAAATGGCACCCACACCCGAGCTCACATGCTGTTCAGCCCAATATAATGTGGCAAAGGTGCCGAAGGTCAGACCCGCTCCCGTCAACAGCATCTCCTTGCGGAACAGTAGGGACCAGCTCACCTTGCCCTTCATCCACATCCATGCAAACATCAGCGCTCCCGCGATTACAAAACGCAGTCCGGCTGACAGAAAAGGCGGCATGCCTGCCTCCACTCCAATTTTAATAGCCAGAAACGTTGTACCGAAAATAAGACACATAACCGTAAATGCAATCCCCACCATGATAACCACTCCTTTATCTGTTCTTCATCATATCTCATGGTCTATAGAACAGAATGAATAAAACAGAACAGTTGGCGCCTATTAGCTGTTACAATAGAGTTCACAAAGGAGTGTGAGCCGGATGGGCAAAACCTTGATGATGACAGATAACAGCCTGAAATTATATGAGCAAGTCATCCATTATCTCGTTGTACGTATTGAAGCGGGAGAGTGGGCTGAACATGAAAAACTGCCATCTGTACGAAGCCTGTCCGAACTGCTCGGCGTACATCGTCTGACCGTTTTCAAAGCCTATCAGGAGTTAAAGGAGCGCGGGAATGTTTATGTGAAGGACAAGTCCGGCTATTATGTCAGTCCAGCAACTCCATTCTCAGTAACAGATCAGGCGGATGATCCCGCCGTGTCTGCCTGGTTGCATTGGGACTCCCTCGCACATGTACAATCGCTTGAAGCCGAATTCCAGTTTTCCAAATCATTGATTGATCCCGCCTTGCTTCCCAATCGGTATTGGGGAGAACTGATGCGCGATCTGTTGGATCAATATCCACGTCTGCTCGGAACGTACTCCACGATTCAAGGAGATCTGGAATTGCGTAGTGCAATGGCAAGCCATCTGACAACCAAGGAACGCTTCTACCTCTCCGCAGACGAGGTGTTAATTACATCGGGTGCCCAGCAAGCAATTGACGTCATCTCGCGGACGCTGGTCAAGCCCGGAGATCGGGTCTTGATGGAACGGCCTACGTATGGACCGGCAATGGAGATTTTCCGCAAACAAGGTGCCCGGCTCATCTTCACCGACATTCATCCCGAGGGTTATGATCTGGAGCAGATCGAACATCTGATGAAGAGTGAGAAGCCGCGCCTCTTTTATATGACACCGACCTTTCAGAATCCAACCGGTATTAATGTTCCAGTAGAACAGCGAAAGCAGTTACCCGAACTTGCAGAACAGTACGGTTGTTTTCTGCTCGAGGACGACAGCACCTATGATATCTATTTTAAGGAGAAACCTCCTGCACCCATTTTCACCTATGACACCACCGGACACACCTTGTACATTCGCAGTTATAGCAAGTATGTTGCGCCCGGACTGCGGATTGCAGCCATCATATGCCGTCAGCGTTTCATGCCAGGACTACAGGCCGTAAAATCACTGACAGATAACGGATCGCCTCTCCTGAACCAGAAGCTTTTTCTCCGTTATTTTCAGTCAGAACGTATGCATCAGCATCTGTCCAAGCTGCGGACCGCCATCCAACTACGTATGGAAGTGATGGAACAATATCTGCTGGAAACAGACTGGACGTGGACCCGACCCGAGGGCGGACTTAACTTTTGGGTGGAGCTTCCGAGGGGCATGGATACAGGAAGACTGCTTCACCAGTGCATGGAACAATCCGTTGCCTTTGTACCCGGAACCGTATTCGATTCTTCGGATCATTCAGCCAGTCGCAAGCTGCGTTTGTCCTTCTCTTATGCACATGAGCAGCAGATTCGGGAAGGCATGAACAGGCTTATTACGCTGGCCAATGAAATGTAAAGTTTGAATTATAAATCAAAAAAGCCCGAAAGGTCACATGACCCTCCGGGCTACTGTTATGAGCTGGATATGACTTTATCCACCAATCCATATTCGACTGCTTCAGCAGCAGTCAGGAAATAATCTCGATCTGAGTCCTTCTCAATCCGCTCAATAGACTGTCCTGTATGATCGGCTAACAGCTTGTTAAGACGTTGACGATGTTGAATGATGCGGTTAGCATGAATCAGCATATCCGACGCCTGCCCTCGCGTACCGCCATGTGGCTGATGGATCATGATCTCACTGTTGGGCAACGCCATACGTTTGCCTTTTGTTCCACCCACCAACAATATCGTACCAAAACTTGCCGCCATACCTGTACAGATCGTGGAGATATCCGGCTTCACGAATTGCATCGTGTCATAGATCGAAAATCCCGCGGTCACCGACCCACCAGGGCTGTTAATGTACATCTGAATATCTTTCTCCGGGTCCTCGGCAGTCAAAAATAACAACTGAGCCACAATGGCATTTGCCATCTGATCTTCAATCTCCCCGGAAACCATAATAATTCGGTCTTTGAGCAAACGTGAATAAATATCATAACTCCGCTCACCACGAGCGGTCTGTTCCACTACATAGGGTACTACATTCATGTGTGTCGCCTCCTTGGTTTAGGCAACCATGTTGACCGTGTACCCACCTCCATACGACATCGCATTCGTTCCGGAAGCGGCGTACCCGTACATCACTGGCTGCATGGATGGAGACGGCAGAGTCTGCTGCAAAATGCTGCCGGCCACAGCCATCGGATCATCGGTCCGATTCAGGCACAGATCAATGATGCGCGCGGTATCTTCCGTGCGGAATGCCAGCAGATAGCTGCGCAGCTCCTGTTGATTGTCCTCCACTGAGCCCTCTCCATACTGCAATTCAGCGTCCGATTGTTCCAACCTGTGCCTCACCTCAGCGATGGCTGAACGGGCACGACTTAATGCTGCTTTCACAGCGCCTTCTGTCGTCTCCAGCATATCCGCAGTCTCTGCCGCCTTATAACCCATTAATTCACGCAATACATATATGGCTCGCTGCCAGGGTGGTAATTCACTAATTAATAACTGAACAGCAGATTCTAGCTCTTCAAAATGCTCTTCCTCTGCGAACTCTCGCATAACAGGCTTCAAGCCATCCAATATGGAATGCAATCTCTGTTGCTTCCGAAGCATATCAATCCAGCTGTTGCGAGCAATTCGGATCAGATAAGCTTCCCAGTTCATCTCTTTCGTCGTCTCGGAAGATTGCACCGCCGTGGACGACAATACTTTGAGACAGGTATCCTGAACCAAGTCCTCGGTCTCGGGTACAGATCTGGTCAGGGATAAGCAATACGCATATAACGGACCCATCAGGTCGGTTAAGACGGCATGAATGTCCTGGTTAACTGGATGTCCGGCGATATCACCGGATTCCAGATCAGGTTTATTTTTTAGTTCATCCTCTTGTGGTCTGTTCATGCGGCAATTCACGGACTTCACAAAGGCCATATCGGGGGCCCCCCTTTGCTGGTTCCTGATTATTGTGACTCACACTATGTAAACGAAGAACCTCCTCCAAAGGATACGCTCTTCTAAAATCATTTTTTCCCTGCTCCCACTTTTAAGTACGAAGGGTTCCAAGCGGCACTTTCATCCCGGTAAGAGCAATCGTAATGCCTTGATCCAGATTATAATTCTGGCGTACATCAACGTCATGGGACATATGTGTAAAATAGGTATGACCCGGTTTCAGTTCCCGCAGCAGCTCCTGTGCCTCGCGCATATCGTACACGGAACGTGTGGAGAATTCCGCATGTTCATGTACAAAGCTTGTTCCCAGCACCAGCATATCCAATCCGTGTAGCGGCTCTTTCTCGGATTCCTTCAGGTCAATGGCATCTGAACAGTACGCCCAGCTATACCCAACCCGATCCAGCCGATACGCGTACGAATACCCGTTATGCCCATGGCACACTTTCCAGGAATTCACCTTCCATCCCCCGAGTTCAATATCATCATCCGTTTCCAGAAAGTCCATATGACGCCCCAACCAGGGAAACTGTCCCTGAATGGTGGATATCACTTCACGTGGTGCATACAAACGTCCCTTTACACCCAACCAGCGGCACGCATCTGCCCATTCCGGCAATCCTCCAATATGGTCAAAATGGGCATGCGTGATGAGCAGCGTATGCACCATACGCAATCCCTGATCCTCCATCTGTGATCTCCAGTCCGGCCCGCAGTCGATCATGAATTGTTCACTCGCACCATCGCCATCATAGTCAATCAGAACAGAGGAACGTTTCCGTTTATTCTCTCCCGTAAGCCTCGCCTCTGTACACACTTCGCAATCGCAATACACACGTGGAACGCCCATCGCATCGCCAGTGCCCAGAAATGTTAGCTGATTCAATCTGCATTCCCCCCTGAATTCATGATATGTAAATTGTAATCGTGCACCTCTATTTTTGCAAAAAAAAGACCATCCCGCAGCAGTTATGCACTGCAATTCAGGACAGTCTGTGGTCTGACTGTTCACCGTCAGACTTCATCTCCGTGCTTCGCTCCATTCGGGAGCGTTCAACTCATATGAATTCAATGCTCGAACTACACCAGTGCGCGCAGCTTCAATGTCAATTCCTTACCCGCAGGTACATCCTTCGACTCCGTAATCACCCAGTTCGACGCAAGTCGCTTCGCCAGCACCTCTGCCTGCTCCGGTTTCAACTGTAATCCGGTAACGATTCCTTCACCCACCGTGAAGTCTTTCTCTGGCTGCACCTTAAAGGCCTTTTCCAACCAAATTCCGAGCCCACCACGCGTGTTAAAGGTAATCCGGTAGCCTTCTTTCACTGCTGTCTCCAGATTTTCACCGTGCTCGTCCGCATACGAGAAAAATTCATTATATCGGTATTCCTCTTCAGACACTGCGTCAAAAGCGGAAACGTCTTTGGCTTGAATGGCTTTTAAAATATCTTCCTCGGACATCCCCTTACCGCGGGCCTGCTCCAGTCGAATCGCTGTACTTTGGGATAATTTAATCTCTGAACTCATCCAATTCACGCCTTCCTGTTAGTACTATGTAACAATCATGATTCAGTATACCTCTATTATATCCTATTGGCAGTAAAAAACCTTCATCTCTACTTCCATTGAAATGAAGGTTTAGTATCCACATGCTCAGTTACCTATTCGATTACATCAGCAATACTCATAATCCCGCAAGCACCTGATACCACACGCCACGTTTGGAGTACAGCGTACTGCGTACCTCGTCCCATCCACCCAGATAGTTGATATCAAATAACCCTTCAGGTGTTGGGAATGTCGACTCCGTCTGTGCAAATACATCCGGGTCTACTGAACGAAAACCATGCTTCGCGAAAATCTGCTGGGCTTCTGGTGTACGCAAATATGCGACAAAAGCTTCAGCCAATTCACGATTCCCATGTTTGTCGGCATACTTATTCACCACAACAGCCGGATTCTCAATGAGGATCGTATTTTTCGGAATAACGATGTCATAATCTACACCTTTGGCGATCCGGGCAAGCAATTCATTTTCATATGTGACGATTACATCACCCACACCATATTCAAATGCCGCCATCGAAGAACGCCCACTCTTGTCTAATGACTCAACGTTACGATGTACCTGTTCGAGAAAAGCCTTGGCTTCGGCAGGATCTTTCTTCCCCTCTTGCTCCTCCGACAGTTTCAATCCGGCACCGTAAATGGCATTAATGTCCCATTGTGCGCCCCCGGATGTCTTTGGATTAGGGTAGAGTACCTTCACTCCCGGCTTGGTTAAGTCCTGAAAATCATGAATTCCGAGCGGGTTGCCTGCTCTTGTGCCCAGAACAACAATCGAACGGGTGATCATGCCCTCATAAGGGGTCTGTTTCCAATCGGGGCTAACCAGATCGGCTTTGACCAGCTTGTCGATATCACTCTCCATCGCGAGCAAGGCTACATCCGCCTCGAATCCACCCACGATGGCTCTTGCCTGTGTACCCGAAGCTTCATAGGACTCCTGAAAGTTAATCGTCTGTCCGGTCTTTGCCTTCCACTCTTCCTGGAACTTGGGCAGCAATTCGCCTACAGCGTCTTTCGCTACACTATAAGCACCGATTACCAGTGTATTGGATGAATCGTTACCAGCGGGTTTGTTGTTCTGTTCGCTTGACTCCTCCTGCTTGCTGCATCCAGCGGTCATGCAGACGAGCAGAAGCATGAGGGCAACATATAAAAGCATGACTTTCTTCTTCCTCGTCTGCATGGGCAGCCCCCTTCTTCCACTTGATCTAAATCATCACCGGCATCGGATCTTCCTTCAGTCGGTTCTCAACCACCCAACTGTTGGAGTCATTGAACAGGTAAGCACGGTGTACAAGGACGCGAATTTGTTGACCAATCTCCAAGGTTGTTTTCTCCAGGGAACGATAGGTGATTAACTTGTGCCCTTGTACATCCACCTCTACCATCCATTGACTACCGCGGAAATGAAGATGTTTGACTGTACCTTTTTCCGTTGCAGACAACATGGTGAACTCGTTTTTCAAGCCGATCTCAATATACTCCGGTCGAATTAGCGCTTTGGTGTGTTCACCCTCGACGGCATGTTCGAATCCTTTCAACTGGGAAGCATCCTCCACAACCGTAGACTCCCCGATAAATGTAGCGACAAACGGTGTCTGCGGGTTTTTGTAGATATCCCAAGGTGTGCCCTTCTGTTCCAGACGACCCTGGCTGATAATCATGATCTCGTCCGCCACTTCAATTGCTTCATCCTGGTCATGCGTTACAAAGATCGAAGTGATTCCCACTCGCTCGATGAGCTCCCGTAACCATGAACGCAGTTCCTGACGGATTTTGGCATCAATGGCCGCGAACGGTTCGTCCAGCAATAACAGCTGCGGCTCCGGGGCGAGTGCTCTGGCAAAAGCCACACGTTGACGCTGCCCACCAGACAACTGATGTGGATAGCGCTGTTCGAAACCTTTTAACCCGGTCAGTTCAACAAGTTCCATAACCCGATCACGGATCTGGGCCTTCGGTGTCTTCTTGACCTTGAGTCCAAAAGCAATATTCTCAAATACCGTCATATGTTTGAACAGGGCATAGTTCTGGAATACAAATCCGATTCCACGCTCCTGTGGAGGCAGATGGTTCACGACTTTCCCATGAAAGCGAATCTCTCCGGAACCTGGATTCTCCAGACCCGCAAGCATCCGCAGAATGGAAGTCTTCCCGCCTCCGCTGGGTCCAAGCAGACCGATCAGATGGCCTTTGGCAATATCGAATGAGACATCTTTTACCGCATGAAAATCACCGAAATGTTTGTTCAGATCACGGACTTCTACATGCATATCAATGCACTTCCTTTCGCTTCTTGGCCCATTCCATCATGAGCAGCAGCCCGACGGAGAAGGTGACCAGCACCAATGCAACACCATTTGCGGCAGCCACATTAAAATTCTCAACATCCTGATACACCAAGGTTGTTGCTGTCTGCGTTTTGTTCATAATATTACCGGATACAACCAGCACTGCACCGAATTCCCCAAGTGAGCGCGCAACCGTCAAGACCAGACCATACACTACCGCCCAGCGGATCGAAGGCCATGTCACACTCCAGAACGTTCTCCAGCCGTAGGCGCCCAGTGTAGAAGCAGCCTCCTCTTGTTGAGAACCAAGTTCCTGCAGGACAGGCATAACCTCTCTGACCATCAGTGGAAAGGTAACAAATAACGTTGCGATCACCATACCCGGGAAGGCATAGACCACATTAAATCCAATCCCTTCAAAAAAAGCGCCCATAATGCTGTTAGGTCCCAACATCAACACAATCATCAAACCGCCAATGACAGGAGATACGGCATAAGGCAGGTCTACAATGCTGTTCAGCAGCCCTTTTATCCGTTCACTCAACCATCCGGCACGAACCAGATACAGAGCCATCATGATGCCAAACAATGTATTTAACAGGGTGACCACCAGGACTACCAGTCCGGTCATCATCAAAGCATGTAACGCCTCAGGGCGCATCAGCCCTTTCAGGAATCCATCTGCCCCGTCTTCAAATGCACCAATAAAAATGCGTCCAAGCGGGATGATCAGCAGTACGATAAATACCGCAAACGTCAATCCGATTAAGAGTCGTCTCATCGTCTTCTCCCCCGCATCTGCACCAGATTAATCAGCCAGAGGATCAGGAAGGAGAGCGTTAGGAGCAACACGGATACAGCAGCGGCACCCGTGGGATTATCACTTTCAATCTCCCCGTAAATAAATACGGAAGCAGTCAGTGTTCTTCCCGGAATGTTACCAGCCACCAGCACGACAGCCCCGAATTCAGCCAGTCCTCTGGAGAAAGCGAGCATCCCTCCACTGATCATGCCAGGTGCCATGGATGGCAGAATAACCTGCATGAACGTGCGAGCCTTGGATGCCCCCATTGTGTACGAGGCCTCTTCCTCGGAAGGATCGATTTCTTCCAGCAAAGGCTGCACCGCGCGGATCACAAACGGAAACGTGACAAAAGTCATCGCGATAACAATTGCGGGCTGGTGAAATACAATCTCAAACCCCATGGATTCTGCCAGTTTCCCGATGGCACTGACCGGACCCAATAGCAGCATAATCATCAAACCGCCCACCGCTGTTGGCAGTGCAAACGGGAGATCAACCAGACTGTTAAGAAACGATCGGCCTACAAAGCGATACCTTGTCAGCACCCAGGCAATCATTGTGCCCAGAACCACATTAATCAGCGTAGCAATCACGGCCAACCGAATCGTCAGCAGTACGGCTTTCCACGCGATGGGGTCCATAATGCTCTGAACAAAGTTGCTCCATCCTTCAGAGAAGGAATTGACGTACACACCGATGATTGGAAGTACAATAAGTACGATAAAATATAACAATACGGTACTGCGGAATCCCCAAGTCCATCCCTTATGACGAAGAACGGTATTCATTGCTGCGTTCCCTCCCAGCCTCCGGCTTTAGCTCCGGTCGGCAGTCTTCCTGGCTTCAATACGACATTTTCCTAAGTTGGATGATATTACTTTATTATTATTCCCATTAGTCTACTTGGTTTTGCTTTTCTGATACTTTACCAGTTTGCAGTGCTAATCGTCAATGCTTTTATTGAATATAATTAGGCCAGATATAAGATCAATTAATTATAATCGCACCTGTACACTGCGAGGCCAGAACAACCTTCCGATCACTGTTATCCCCAGATTTCTTTAATCCCCTTTGTATTAAAGGGGAAATCCGGTGATAAAGGTGAAGCTTATGCTTCCGAAGCAGCTTTCTTACAGAAAGCTTTTAGCTTACGCTTCTTCAGGTTATTTCTGTCCTCTCCGTTATGAGGCGATTTTCTTTTTTCACCTTACATATGTGGTTTGTTTGGTATGTAGTGGTTAAGGTACAATCGAGGGTAAGAACAGAGATGATAAGGAGTGATTAAACATGTTATATACGAAGAATATATCCACTTCCACACGAGATGAAATGAAGGATATCACACGGGACGTGAAGCAGGTTGTCCAGAGTAGTGGTGTGCAGAACGGGACGGTGCTCATCTACTGCCCACATACAACCGCGGGTATCGCCATCAACGAGAATGCAGACCCGGATGTAAAACACGATGTCTTGTTACGTCTGGACGAAGTGTATCCTTGGGAGCATCCCAAGTACCGACATGCCGAAGGCAATACAGCCTCTCACCTCAAATCAATCACAACAGGGCCATCACAGACGGTGATTATTCACGAAGGCAGGTTGCTGCTTGGCCGCTGGCAAGGCATTTATTTTTGCGAATTCGATGGACCACGTGAGCGGGAGTACTTTCTCAAAATCATGGAAGGCTAGTTCCAGGCGAACAGGCCTGCATCTGTTCTTTCGTTTTTGCACACACAAACAGGCGGTCCACCCTCTTACCGGGTCGGAGCCGCCTGACTTGGTCTTCTGCGCTCATTAACTTTCGCGAGACAATGTGATAAAGAATTAAAGTTATGACAAATCACCGCCCTGAAGTGTAGGGGTGCAACAATTGCGCCATTATTGGACGCCAGACTCAGGCTGCTGACCCAGATTGCGGCACAGCACTTTGACATGAGACAGCGCAGACGATTCAATCTCCTCAAACGTTAAACGGTCCTGAATGTAATAAGAAATGAATCCGTGCATAGCCAAAAATAGCGTACGCGGTACCCTTTGAATATCCTCTTCCGTACAGTTCGCTTCGTTCATATACTGCCTTATAATCGATGCAAATAATTCGAAGCAGCGTCCCTGTTCGGTACGACAATAAGACAACAGTTCCTCGTCCCTGATCATAAACATAATCTCGTATTGATAGGGATTCTCCAGACCAAAACGAATAAACTCCATCATAATGTGCTCTACCTTGCTCACATCATCACGAACCGGCCTGACCATAGCTTGCAGCAGCAAATGCCCCAGATAATTGAAATCTTCAACCACGATGGCATAGAACAGCTCTGCCTTTTCCTTAAAGTGATAATACAGCGACCCATGACTATAGCCTAGATGCTGGCCGATGCTTCGCATCGAAATGGCGCGGTATCCTTTGGTAATAAAAAGGTGCCTCGCCGCCTCCAGTATCCGCTCCCTCGACAACTCCTGTTCGACTGCTCTTCTAGCCATATATTTTATTCCCCTTCAATAAAATAAAGCCGCTGTCCCTCCGTGATCCGGGATTGCCCTTGCGTCAAATCCGTGATCCAGGCTACAAAAGCCTCGGTTTCACTATCCGGCGGAAGACAAGTCAACGTAACCTTATCGGTGAATCCAGTTTCACCTGTACGGACTTCCCGGCTCCTTAACTCATTTTCCACTTTACCCAACCATGTATAATCCAGTTCAACAAACACTTCACGATGCAGCACGTTGGTAATGGCTTCTCCGGCTTCAATGGCTGCTACAGCTCCATCCGTATAAGCCCGAATTAACCCTCCGGCTCCAAGCATGATTCCCCCAAAGTATCGTGTAACCACAATTGCCACATTTTTTAATTTCTGATTTTTAATCACTTCAAGAATGGGTTTCCCTGCTGTTCCGCTAGGTTCACCGTCATCGGATTGCTTCTGGATCTCATCCCGCTCTCCAATCATGTACGCAGAGCAGTTATGAGTCGCATTCCAATGTTTTTTCTTGATATCATCAATAAAGGCAACGGCTTCTTCCTCTGTCGTGACCGGCATAATATGTCCGATAAATCGCGACTTCTTGATTACAATTTCCAGATTGCCCGGTCCTCGAACCGTGCGATAACGTTCAATCATCCCAAATCCAACTTTCTAGTCTTTTCCTGAGTCCCATTTTACAAGAAAGCAGTTCCCCGCGTGAACGCGGACGAACTGCCCTGGTTATCTATATCCGGGAACCCTGTATTACACTCAACAGTCATCCCCGGATAGATTTACATTAGCTTATTTAACTATATGAGCAGACCGATGAATTATTCGGAAAGTCTCGCTTCAAGCGCTGCTTTCTCTTCTTCAAAGCCTGGTTTGCCCAGCAATGCAAACATATTTTTCTTGTACGCTTCCACGCCCGGTTGGTCAAATGGATTGACACCCAGCAGGTAGCCACTGATGCCGCATGCTTTTTCAAAGAAGTATACCAGATATCCGAAAGAATATGGAGTCATATCTGGAATGTTCACAATCAGATTTGGTACTTGACCATCTGTATGTGCAAGCAGTGTTCCCTGGAATGCTTTTTTGTTAACAAAGTCCATCGTTTTACCTTCAAGGAAGTTCAGACCATCCAAGTCATCCGGATCGGATTTGATCGAGATATGTTCTGCAACTTCAGTAACCTGAATCACGGTTTCGAAAATATTCCGGCTACCTTCCTGGATGAATTGACCCATGGAGTGCAAGTCTGTAGAGAAATCAACAGATGCTGGGTAGATCCCTTTGTAGTCTTTACCTTCACTCTCTCCGAATAACTGTTTCCACCACTCGGACACGAAGTGCAGGGATGGCTCATAGTTTACGAGAATCTCTGTGCCTTTTCCTTTACGATACAATGCATTACGAACAGCTGCATATTGATATGCTTCGTTCTCTGCTACGTTCGGGTTGCTGTATTCCTTGGATGCGTCAGCCGCACCTTGCATCATTTCTTCGATGCTGATACCCGCTGCTGCGATAGGCAGCAAACCTACAGCTGTCAGAACGGAGTAACGTCCACCTACATCGTCCGGAATAATGAAAGATTCATACCCTTCAGCATTCGCCAGTTCTTTCAATGCACCGCGCGCTTTGTCTGTCGTTGCATAGATGCGTTTGCGTGCTTCTTCCTTACCGTATTTCTCTTCCAATGCTGCACGGAAGATACGGAAAGCGATTGCCGGTTCTGTTGTTGTACCTGATTTGGAGATAACATTTACGGAGAAATCTTTGCCTTCAACCAGATCCAGCAAGTGAGTTACATATGTGGAACTGATATTGTTTCCTGCAAAATAGATTTCAGGCGTTTTGCGTTTATCTTTTGGCAGGTTGTTATAGAAAGAGTGTGTCAGCATTTCAATCGCTGCACGTGCACCCAGGTAAGATCCACCAATACCGATAACGATCAGTACTTCGGAGTCGCTTTGGATTTTGGCAGCTGCTTTTTGAATGCGGGCGAACTCTTCTTTGTCATAAGCCGTTGGCAGGTCAATCCAGCCCAGATAGTCGGACCCTGTTCCTGTTCCGTTGTGGAGCTGCTCATGAGCCAAACGAATTGGTTCTGCGAAATAATCCACTTCGTGCTGATTTACAAATTGCAATGCTGTGCTATAGTCAAATGTCACTTTTTTTGCCATGATCTCAAATACCTCCTGATTTCGGTTATAGTGCGTGTTTTCCGTATTCCATTCTAAACAACTTGCCTTAAGGATACTTCAAATCCACGGGGCTGACAAGCTTGCCGCTCGAACTTTGTCGTTCGTATTCAAGAAGCAAAAAGGGTAAACCGAATCCGCAGGTTGCGGTTCTGCTTACCCTTCTTATGTTATTCCGCCGGGTACGAGCAGACGTAGTCAGTAACGCTGCGTATCTCCAGTTTAAATTTGGATTCGGCAGGCACGTGGAACGTAGCTTGGCCTTGAATCTCTTGCCACTCTTCTTCTCCGGGAAGCAATACTTTCAGATCTCCGGACAGAATCTCCATAATTTCACGGGAATCCGTACCGAATTCATAACTGCCTGGAAGCATGATGCCCAGAGTCACTTTGCTGCCATCCCCCAAAATAACCGTTCTGCTGGTTACCTGACCTTCATAATAAATGTTGGCCTCTTTCACTACACTGACTTGATCGAATTGTGACATGCGTACCCGCTCCCCTGAAGTTAATGAAAACAAAAGGCAAAACAGATCAGGGCGATAATGAGTTACCGCCCATGTTCTGCGGAAATAACTTACTGCCATGGATCAGGAGAGCATGGTGCCCTCCCAACCATAGCAGCGCTTATGAAACTATAGGTGCGTGTTCAAAAAGTCAGGTTTTCAGTACTTTTCGGCTGAATCCCATATTCGACGCTGATGATGCCGTGAGGCATCCTTCGTAATCAAAAGTAGACTTTTTGAACAACCTCTATTACAGCAATGCTTTTACGCGGCTAACCACGTTGTCCACTGTAAAGCCATACTCTTGGATAACACGGTCGCCAGGCGCGGAAGCACCGAATGTGCTGATTCCGAGAATGTCACCTTGATCTCCAACATATTTCTCCCAGCCCATTGGATAAGCCATTTCAATGGCAAGACGAGCTTTAACATCCGGAAGAAGAACGGACTCTCTGTAAGCTTTGTCCTGTTTCTCGAACAGATCCCAGCTTGGCATGCTGATTACGCGAACTTGAATGCCTTGTTCTGCAAGTGCTGCTTGAGCTTTAACAGCCAATTGCACTTCAGAACCTGTAGCGATGATTTGTGCTACCGGTTTGCCATCTTTTGCATCAGACACAACATAAGCACCACGTTTCACGTTCTCACGTGAACCTTCAACGGTACCTTCGAGGATCGGCAGGTTTTGACGAGTGAGTACGAGTGCAACCGGATTGCTCTTGTTCTCAAGCGCGTAAGCCCAAGCAGCCGAAGTTTCATTACCATCAGCCGGACGAATAACCGTCAGGTTAGGGATGATACGCAGGGATGCCAGTTGCTCGATCGGTTCGTGCGTAGGACCGTCTTCACCAACAGCGATACTGTCGTGAGTCAGAACATACGTTACAGGCAATCCCATCAGGGCAGCCAGACGAACAGCCGGACGAAGGTAATCGGTAAATACGAAGAACGTACCTCCGAATACTTTCACACCACTGTGCAGTGCCATACCGTTCATTGCTCCAGCCATACCGAATTCACGGATACCGAAGTAGATGTTACGGCCGGAGTAATCTTCAGGTGTGAAGTTCTCCAGGTTGTTCAAGTGAGTCATTGTGGAGCTTTCCAAGTCAGCAGATCCGCCTGTCAGTTGTGGCACGTTATGTGCCAGACCGTTCAGAGCGTTACCGGATGCTACACGAGTGGAGAGCGCTTTGTCTGTTGCTGCATATTTAGGAAGATCACGGTCCCATCCTTCTGGAAGGTCGCCGTTAATCGCTGTTTCGAATTGAGCTGCCAGCTCAGGGTATGCTTTTTTGTACTCGGCAAATTTCTCGTCCCAAGCTTTATTAGCAGAAATACCACGATCTTTCACTTGTGCAAAGTGATCGCGAACTTCAGCTGGTACGTGGAAGTTTTCTTCATAAACCCATTTGTAATACTCTTTAGTCAATTTGGCTTCGTCTGCACCCAGTGGAGATCCGTGAGTACCGCCGTGGCCGCCTTTACCTTGTTTGTTCGGGCTACCATAACCAATAACCGTTTTAACTTCGATCAGTGTAGGACGCAGTGTATCTGCTTGACCTTCCTGAATTGCTTTTTCGATTGCAGGCAGATCGTTACCATCTTCTACGCGCAGCACTTGCCAGCCATAAGCTTCAAAACGCTTCGCGATACTTTCGGAAGAAGACAGATCCAATTTACCATCGAGTGTGATGTCATTGGAGTCGAACAACATGATCAATTTGCCTAGGTGCAAACGTCCAGCCAGGGAAGCTGATTCATGCGATACGCCTTCCATCAAGTCACCATCACCACAGATTGCGTAAGTGTAGTGGTCAACTACGTTGAACTTATCTTTATTGTAAGTTGCGCCCAGTTGAGCTTCAGCCATCGCCATACCTACAGCCATTGCAATACCTTGACCCAGTGGGCCTGTAGTTGCATCAACACCTGCAGTATGTCCGAATTCCGGGTGACCCGGTGTTTTGCTTCCCCATTGACGGAACTGTTTCAGTTCTTCCATTGGAAGATCATATCCGCTCAGGTGCAGCAAGCTGTACAGCAACATGGAGCCGTGTCCTGCAGACAGGACAAAACGGTCCCGGTTAACCCAAGTTGGGTGGTCCGGGTTATGAGTCATCGTTTTTGCAAAAAGTTGGTACCCCATTGGAGCGGAGCCCATAGGCATACCCGGATGTCCGGAATTTGCCTTCTCAATTGCATCAATCGCCAAAGTACGTACGGTCGTAATCGACAGGTTGTCGATTGTAGTATTTTCATCCTTTTGAATCGCTTCGTTCTTGTCAGTCATGGTTTGTCCTCCTCATGTCTTTAGATAAGTCGGGTGCGCAAGCGAATCCCTCTCATCATACAAGCAAACCGAATTTCACAATAAGTGAATCCGCTTGAGTGTTTCATTTTGACTTATTCACTTTTGTATTGTATCACTTGGCGTGAAGCTTTTCCATAACCTTCTTTTAGAAGTTCGTGAAAAATTGGTTGTTTTTGATGAACAATCCCTTGCCAATCAAGCAAAAACCGTATCAGGACAAGGCATTAAATTCCATAAACAGACCTATTAAGCCTCGCAAATCCATCGCATGAAGTATAACCTTTAACACGAAAACCATACACTTTTTAGATATCCAAGTTAAATTTACATAACATATCCTGAATATGGATTCGAAAGCGGGACTGTGGTTTACTTTTCAAAGTAAGCATCAATCATAGGAGGTTGTTATCATGTCTGTACCCGCTGCTCCCCCTACTAGGTACTCAAATCGTTCATTACCCTGGTTCCCGGGTATTTTAACAGGTATGGTTTCGGGCGTTGTCCTTGGATTCTTTCTCAAAACAATTCAGTTTTACACTGGTGAAAAGGTATATACCCTGCTTCTGAATATTGATTTTGTACCTGGACTTCCGCCAACCCTTCCCGAATGGATTGAATTCTCTCTGCATCTCGTCGTTTCCGTGTTCATCGGCATCTTCTATCTATGGTGGGTAGGGCGTTCAGGTCACCCGATGTTCAAAGGACTCTTGCTTGGAGCTGGATCGTCCCTGCTCTACATCCCGCTCTCTCAACTATCTTCACGTGTACCCAACCTTTACGATATAAGAGCCATTATCTACTGGATAATCGGACATCTGTTATTCGGTATTGTGCTCGGCTTGTGCGGAAAGTATATCAGCGCGAAAAAAGCGACTCACCATTCGTAAACGAATGGGGTCGCTTTTTACTCAATCTGTTATGTGGTTCCGAATCAACCTTGCACAGTATTAAAGTATAAACTTAAAATACAACCGTCTTATTTTCATGAACGAGAACCCGGTCTTCAACATGCCATTTCACGGCACGTGCAAGCACAACACGCTCAATGGTACGTCCAATACGCTTCAGTTCGGTGACATCATCCCCGTGGCTTACACGTTGCACGTCTTGTTCAATAATCGGGCCGCCATCCAGTTCTTCCGTAACATAGTGCGCTGTCGCACCGATGATTTTGACACCACGGTTATACGCTTGTGCATACGGTTTACCACCCACAAAGGCGGGCAGGAATGAATGATGGATATTAATGATTCGATTGCGATAGTGCTCAATGAACATTGGAGAGATGATCTGCATGTAACGAGCCAGAATGATCACATCCACATCGTTGCCGATCACGTCCAGTTGACGCTGTTCCGCTTCTTTCTTGGTATCTGCTGTAACCGGAATATGATGATATGGAATGCCGAATGATTCTACATATTCTTTCATGTCCAGATGGTTGCTGACCACAAGCGCAATATCTGCATCCAGATCGCCTGCCTGCCATTGCCACAACAATTCCACCAGACAATGATCTTCTTTGGATACAAAGATAGCTAATTTCTTCTTGCGGCTAACCGCTGATAGCGTCCATTCCATTTGAAAACGGCTTGCCACTTCTGCAAAGTCTGCTTCCAGTTTCGGCAAATTGACCAACAATTGCGGAAGATCAAACTCAATTCGCATAAAGAACATGCCGCCAGCAGGGTCCATGGTGTACTGGTCCGACTGAACAATATTTGCTCCATGCTGATGCAGGAAATGAGATACCGCAGCTACAATTCCTGGACCATCCGGACAGGAAATGAGCATGCGCGCACGATCGGCGCGGTTTTTAGAATCAGGGCGTACTTGTTTAGCGTGGATCTCCATCGGGTTATCCTTCCTCCTTCAATATAAGCCATGACCTGCGGGGTTAACCCGCAAGCCATGCAATCAAGCGATGATTCAGTTGTTCTTCATTCAAATGTGGGAACAACGCAGCTTCAGTCACCATGTCATAGAGGCGTTCCAGCGGTTCACGCGGGTCTGCCTTTTTGGCTTTAGCATCATTTTTGAGCAGCGTCCACACATCCAGAATATACGAACGGGACTCAATCTCTTTACCTTTGAAAAAGTGTTGCAATTGTTCTACTTCTGTCAGGAATTCCTGGCCGAATCGACCGGCAACATCCCCACGAAGCAACGCAATCTCCACCTCATACATTGGGCGCTGTGTTTTGGCCTCTTTGCCAATCCAAGGTGTCTCCAGAATAAATGGACGTCCTTGAAGCTTCTCATGGTTAACAATCCGGTTAATCGCTTCAAACCCAATCCAGCCGGAGCCAATTGGAGTATGACGGTCCTTGTGCGCACCCACAGCATTCTTACTATCATTAATATGCATTACGGCAATGCGGTCAAGTCCTACCGTGCGATCGAATTGTTCCAATACACCGTCAAAATCGTTAACGATATCGTATCCGGCATCATGAATATGGCACGTATCCATACACACTGTCAGGCGCTCGTTATACGTTACTTTCTCGATAATCTGGGCGATCTCTTCAAAACTGCGACCCATCTCCGTACCTTTACCAGCCATGGTTTCCAGAGCGATGTTCACATCTGTCTCTTTCACACCTTCCAGCACTTCATTCAACCCTTCTGCGATCCGTCCGATCCCATAGTGGGCATCTTTATCTGTAAAAGCGCCGGGATGTAATACGATGTTTTTGACACCAATGGCATGAGTACGACGGATCTCTTCCTGTAGGAAATCTACAGCGAGTCTATACGTGTTGTCTTTGTATGAGCCAAGATTGATAATGTACGGTGCATGGACAACGATATCTTCCATTCCACCCTCTTGCATGGCTAGCTTACCTTCTTCAATATACATGGATTCAATTGGCTTGCGACGTGTATTCTGTGGTGCACCCGTATATATCATAAACGAACTGGAACCGTACGAGGACGCTTCCTTCGTTGCACTCAATAATCCCTTGTCCGAAAAGGACACGTGGGAGCCGATTTTCAGCATTATTGATCCCCCTTAATCTGAATTATCCCTTATTCTAACGCGATTATCGAAATAAATCTAGAAATGCGCTATAATTCGGGATAGAGGCTATTTTTGACAGCTAATTTATGGAACATGGGTAGGCGGAATCCGTCTTTCCGTGAAAATCAATGAACCGAGGTGACTCCGCAATGATTTTCGACTCCTACACGATGATACTGACCAGCAGTTCCCCCAGCAACTGGTTTATGAATACGATCGCATTCTGGACTTTTTTATTGCTTGGCAGCATGTGTATCGGTGGATTTTTCATGATGCGCAAGTTTTTGAAAGTGCTACCCAAAGCAGACGGAAAGTCCAAACTGGATTGGCAAAATTATTGGGTGGAAACCAGCCGTCACTTATGGACGGATGAAGCCAAAGCTTTTTTGGATCAGCTCGTCGAGCCTGTACCTGGGCCATTTCGTGACATCGCCAAACATTCCATTGCTGCAGAGATCGGTAAAATTGCAGTTGAAGACAACGCCACGGAAGTATCGAGAGATCATTGTATCAAAGGATACATTATTGCCACCCCGAAGCGGGATAATAAGTTTTTGGTAAAATTCTTGGAGAAAAACAAAATCGATTATTCCCCTTATCAACATTTGATTAAATAAAGTACAAAGATAAGTTAAGCCATATATAGATTTGGTTAATGTACAGATATGCTCCGTCAGGTAAGTCGTTCCCAACAAGCTTTGCTTACCGTACGGGGCTGTTTGTCGATTCATGGGTGTATATCAGGGCAGTGAAATATAGAGAGGATGTTTGATATGAAAATTGCCATTTGTGGTGGTACCGGATTTGTGGGAGGAGCACTTGTAGATTACTGGCTGCAAGCCGGGCACCATGTGAAAGTTATTACACGAAAACTGCCTGACCTGCATAATCCAAGTAAGAATCTTACATATATATCATGGGAGCAAGTCGAAGAACAACCTCACTTGCTGGAAGGTATGGACGCTCTCGTTAACCTTGCTGGAGAAACGCTGAATCAACGCTGGACAACCAAGGCGAAGCTGGAGATTGTTGAATCCCGAGTAACGACCGTAGCGCGGGTAGCCCGATTGGTAGAAACCCTGGAGCAAAAGCCGGAAGTGGTCGTTCAGGCTTCTGCCATGGCCATCTATGGAACCTCACCGAACGAAACCTTTGACGAAAGCAGTCCGCAAAAATCCATGAATTTCCCGTCCCGGGTCTCGGAACAGTGGGAAGTTGCTGCAGATGCAATCAAAAATGTAAGACTCGTTAAAATCCGGGTGAGTCTGGTTCTCGGTCATAAAAAAGGTGCTTTTCCATTGATGAAACTTCCTTATATGCTGGGTTTTGGCGGCAAGATCGGCAGTGGCAGACAGTGGACCAGCTGGATTCACATTATGGATATCGTAAGACTCATTGATTTTAGCATTCAAAATAAACAAGTGTCAGGTCCGGTCAATGCTTCCTCCCCGAACCCTGTCACCAATGATGAATTCGGTCGCACGGTGGGCAAGGTATATCATCGCCCTCACTGGTTCCCCGTACCCGGTTTCTTAATTAAAACCTTAGTTGGTGAACTATCCGTTGTTTTGCTTCAAGGGCAGAGAGTCATTCCGCAAAAAGCACTCGACCACGGATTCCAATTCACCTTCCCTACGTTAACTCAAGCGCTGGAAGACTTGAAGCATCGTGGATTATCTGATTAATACAACTGCGGGACTGAACCTTTGCTTATCCAACCGACCGATAAATGTAGACAGATTCCGCCAATGTAAATGTATCTCCATCCTCCAAGGGATACTCCTTATAAGGAGCAAGAATATTACCCTGAAGAATAGTTCCATTCACTGAACCCAGATCCTTAATGACATAGCCCGATTTGTTCCGGCTCAATTCCACATGAGCACGGGACACACCGGTCGCTGTATCGACCCACTGAACCATGTCGGCTGATCTTCCGATGACAAAAGATGCTCCTTGCACATCCATCCGTTCATGTTGGTCACTGCTTCCCGATCTTCGTTCAAGATAATAAGACGCCTTCACCGGCCCTTCCCCATTAAAGTTACCTTTGGCCAGATTCTGCAAATTCACGGTTGCCTCCGCAACTGCATCCTGTCGAGTTAGCTCTGAAGTTGAAGCTACCGATTCCACATGGCGCTGAACGAACGGTGGATCAGAGTGTTCAGGTGTCATATGCAGGCTTTGATAATGGGAATGCTCACTACCACCTTCTGACGCGGATGCAATCGTTTGGTTTATGCGTTCCACCGGCCTTTCAGCTGTATTCCATCGCCAACTCTCCTGAAACGGTTCCTCCTCATCTTCCGTTTGCTTCCCTTTGTTCTTACCTAAATTGAATGAAAAAGACCGCTTATTTTCTGGTTCATTATGAGTGATTCCCTTACGCTTCCAAGTCCATCCTGCTACACCAAGCAAACCAAGGCTCAGTACCATGCACAGGATCATCTGCGTCTGTCCCGGTTGCTCCATGTATATGAATCTCCATACCAATGCCATGGCTACCATGCAGCCCAATATGACATAGGTTATTTTGGAGGTTGCAGGCTTTTCCTCTACTTCCATATCAACGGGCTCTAGCGAATCAGAATTATGCGGGTTACTTCGTCTCTTATCCATGCTGTTTGTACTCTCCAATGAAGATTGTCCAGGTGAGCGCCTGCCTGAAAAGGTCCGAGATCTCATCGGAAAGTCTTCAACCTCGGATTCACTCGTTTTCTGTGTCTGACGGAAATTTAGCACGGGCTCCACAGCAGCCTTTTGAACAGGCGCACCAGGTTGATCTGGACGAGAATAACTAGTGGATTGCCTGTTATCCCGCCCAGTAATTGACGAATGAAAATTACCTCGTAGATCATTGACCTTTTCCGATGTTCTGGACGAGAGAAATGCTGCACTTCCTCCATTCTCTTGCTCGTCCGCGTACAATTCCAGCAAGAGCTCTCGCAACTGTCTGATATCCCAGCGTTCATTGTCACAAAACTGTAGAACACGCTGGATTCCTTCACCCTGCAATTCCTGTACATGGGCCATCAGTCTGATTACCAGCTCACGGAATTGCTGAGGCGTTGGATCAACTTCAACCGTATCCATGATTGGTACATAGACTATGCCAAGCTCACCCTGTTCGAATGAACCGTTGATGAACAAGTATTCTTCCTGGATCAATAATTTACGAGGCTCCAGCATATACTGTCGGCATTCCGTGAAGGCATCGGCTAATTGGAACAACAGACCGTACAGAACACGCAATTTGATTTTACTTGACTTTAACATCTGGGATAACATCTTGTACCCCGATATGTCGTACTGCAAAGTTACATTTCGGTCCACTTCCCGAATATGAACAGGAAGAAGTCGTGGAATCTGATTGGAGGACAGCATGCCCATCTGTACCCGGCTCAATTCCTCCATTCGTAGTCCGTCCTCTTTCTCCAAAACCATAAACGCTCCGCCGTTACGAATAAAATCTCTCGTTAATCCATACATGCCAATCCTCTCTTTCCATTGTTATATAGGATCAACTAAAGAAAGTTTAAAAAGTTTAGTTGATCTAAGTTTTAGTTACAATATGTTACACTCTGCCACTCCTATTGTAGTGCCATCTTCTATCACTGTTACTCTCAAAACTTCTTTACTCCTTCACTCAAGGGAAAAGTCCTGAAATAAGCACCGTGATAAATCCAGGCAATACGGCCAGCATAAATGGAAACTTTAATGTCTTCTCTGTGTTCAGCAGCTTGAGGGAACCAATCATGAAAAAACCGGCAAGATTGCCTGCCATGCCACGAATTCGTTTCGCTGAGTCCTTGCGGAATAGAAGTATCACTAAACCAATAGCTCCTGCATACAAAACAGAGTAAATAATCACATGAATGCCAAAAGCAAACCCCGTCCATGCGCCAATCGCACCAAACAATTTCACATCTCCTGCCCCTACTGCGCCAATGACATACATCAGAAACAAAATACCAAAACCTGTTGCAAATCCAGCAGCAGAGAATAAGAACCCATCCCAACCTCCCCATATGATATGGGCCAGTACACCTGCAACAGTCACCGGTAAAGTTAATCGATTTGGAATTTTCATGGATCGTATGTCAGTAATAAAAGCTGCAATAATGTATATGCCACAGGCAATGTAGAACCACTCCACTCTATCATCCCCTTCCTTATTTTCTGGAAGCCACGGTAAACGTAGTCTCCGTCTTGGTACCGTCTCCTGTCTCGACAACAAAACTCCATGTTCCTTCTGTTGTCCGAGTGCCAACAAACCAGGTCCATTCAATTATTCCATTCTCATCTGCGGTGGCCCATCCGATGTGCTTCGCAGAACTTTCACCTGACTTGTAAAATATCGTTAAATTCGCGCTCGCTCCTGGTTCTACCTTCACCTTGATCGTTGCATTGTTGCCTATGTAAGCCGGGTCAGGCTTAGACAATACCGTTGCTGAACCGGCAGTATCCCCGCTCCCTGCGCTACCATCTGCCCCTTCTCCGGTATCTCCAATCCATACCCGTTCTGCCGCAGCAGCCTGAATCCGAAGCGGTTTACTGAGAAAGGGGACTTTTACCGGCAATTCATAACTCAGTTCCAGTCGGAAATATGGATTAGTTTTGTTTTTGAGATCAGGTATGGAAATCCCATTCACATGAACCCGTTCCATATTCAGTAGAGTTGGCTCGATAAAGGGTTGAAGCAGTGGTTTTACCGTGGGATCAAGCACGGTTTCCAAGACGGATGTCTTGATCTCCTGTAGTGGTTGTTCACCACTAGCCGCTGCTGAACGTACCCAATCACTTAATGGCTCGGGCAGAGAAGAAGCATAACCTTCTGCCCATTCCGTCAGAGACAACTCCGGTATCTTCCACCCTCCTCCAGAGCCTTCACCTCCGGCAGAATCAGAAGGTGTGAATGCAAGGGAAACAGGATATATTTTCGTTGATAACTGCTTCACCGCTTCCCCTGCTGTGCTCTGTAGCGCTGTGGAGATTAAAGTCATTTGCACAATGAAGATGAGAAACATGATAAAGAACAGAAAAACAGGTAACACCAGTGAGGCTTCCAGAACCATGCTGCCCTGTTCCTTTTTAGGAGGACATATCTGCTTATTCAGAGACTTCAAACGTTGCAATCTGATTAATCTTGTTAAACGATTCTGTAATTGTGCGTTTTCTTTTTCATAATGTTGCTGCTTATCCATAATCCCTCCACCGAAACAATCCCGATCACTCAATAGGAATAATCCGCCTTCCGCTCAATGAAAAATCGCCCACCTTCAACCTGATCCTCACTACCCATAACTGCACCTATGCTTCTAACCACCCCTGGCAAAAACCACAACTTGATGCTACTTCGCATGTTACCCGAAGCGTACGTCTGTTTCTCATCCGGATTCACACCCGTATTCAATCGAATTAACGCCAGCATTCTGGACATTTTGCGTTCATTGTTGCTGTGCATCAAGAGGAACAATCGAAGATGGTCCCTATACGTCAATTTGACTTTGATATATTTGGACAGTTCCACACTGCCCTCTTTTGCAAGTTTCACCATATCCGCAATAGCGTTTGTAATTCCATATAAAATGGCTGCCGATAACACCAAAAGTGGATTTCCCAACTTGCTGTGTTCAATTAATCCTTCTGCGGTTCGAATAGCGAGGCGCATCCCGAAGATTTCCGCATATGCCGCAGCGATGTTACCCGATGGATTATGAAACCCGTATACGATATACTCCAGTTCCTGATTCTCCAATTTGAAAACATCACCCGCATCTCCACCACCTTCAGTCAAGGTAAATAGCTGACCAAAATCCATGGAATTGAAATAGGCTAGAGCGTATTCATTTTGGAACAATTCATCACCCAGGCTATCCAGGAGACCTGACATCCCGCCAAACAAACTGTCCATTCCCTTCATGGCATCGCCACCAGAGTCATAGGGATCACCAGCAATCTCTGCCTTTTTGGCTTCCTCACGACTAGCCTCGTTAAACGCAATGTTAGCGTTGTAATACTCCTCCAGCTGTTTGAAAGCGTCCATGGAACCTGAACTTCCACTCTGAATCTGCGACAAGATTCGTTTAACTTCCTTTAATTTTCCTTTGGATTCCTTATCATTTGCTTTACGCTGGGCGTCCGAACCACGACCACTCTCCAGCTGCTGTTTACTCTGTTCGATGAGGTTCGCAGGGCCGCTGCGCACATAAGTATCCATGTATCGTTCTGTTATCTGGCTTGCCTGTCTAACCGCGGGTTTAATTGGAACACCGCTCATACCCGTGACACTGCGAAGCTGTGTATTTAATTCCATGTTGTCTCTTCTGACGTTAGAGAAGTCCGAGTTCTGGGAAATCACTCGTGCCTTCAACTGATCGAACAGGCTATCTGCCCTCACAAGCTCCGAAGCGAGAGAACGTGCACTTTTGGCTTCAGTGCCCGATCCTGTAGATGCAGGGCTCGTTCCAGGCAGATTCGAATTGCCCACGTTGTCGTAACTGGCGTTCTCCGAACGGTTCTCCCCCTCCGCGATCACACGTTTCATTTCCTCATTGATCTTGCGTGCTTCTTCGATCTTGACCTGTGCTTCCTCCAGCTTCGTTTGATGGGCCTGTAACGCCGGTTGCATGATCATGCTGATACCCGTGACCACATTCCCAACACCCGTCCGATAACGAGCCAGTTCCAATATGTATTGTTGCTCTCTGAACGGCAATCCTTCGTCCGCCCTTTGCTTGTTCAGATAATCCGCATAACGTGCCGCTGCCTCGGCAGCAGTCTCTGGTGTATCTTCCAGCATCTCATCGTAGATAGCCTGTGAAGGCGGGTCCATGATCAACTTCGGAAGATTCTTCAGTTTCTCGGCCGATTCCGTCTGATTGGCAATGGCCTCATCCAACAACTCTTCACGTTTGTCATATAACTTTTGTAATTTCTTCAGCAAGTCTACCGTGTGCGCGGCTTCCTTCATCTCGTCTGACATCGGTTTGAACCGATTGATTACTTCAAGGGTAAAATCAACCGGAGCCCGATACTTCATATCCTCCTGAATCTGACGATTAAATATATCGTATCTGCCCAGTTCACGCTCCATGCTCAGCGAAGTTGTATCCCACTGGATATCCAGAATGGGAAATTTGTCTTTTACAGACGAGGGCTTCACACTATCATTCAGCACTTTCGCCATAATCGCATCCCCACTGCTGTCACCATACCCGAATAAACCATACTCCCGCAGGGAGGTGTCATAGGCTGACATGACCGATCTCATTGCAGCATGAGTCATTCGTTCGGTCTGCACCTTGAAGGCAGCAATACGAGCATAATCAATAAATATGGCGACAAACATATAAACTCCCGCCAATATTAATATTA
The DNA here is from genome assembly GCF_055687625.1 of Paenibacillus sp. CB74. Taxonomy (NCBI): domain Bacteria; kingdom Bacillati; phylum Bacillota; class Bacilli; order Caryophanales; family Paenibacillaceae; genus Paenibacillus; species Paenibacillus sp. CB74. Next base: position 3,664,992 of record NZ_CM146009.1, read on the forward strand.
AAAAAAGGGTTACGGCTCCCAACTCACCGTCTTTTTTTCTAAACAGCTCCCCCTCCTCCTTTTCTCATTTTTTGCTTTTGCCAAAATGCTGCACAACCTGTCCAGCCTCTGCCGCTGTACTGGTCGCCGCACCACCCTTGCCTTTAAACTTGGCTGCGTAATAACGGACCAAATCTACCGTTCGAATGAATTCCACCGGTTCAACAACTGCGGATGATCCTTGAGTTAGAACCCGGTTCCCTGAATCAAACAAAAAGGAAGGCAGAGGCAAAGAAATCACTTGTTCCAGCCTGGTCGTTATTTTTCGCTGAATCAGAGAATTCTGATACTCAATCGTGCCTTTCATGGCTGAGGGCATATGTTGAACTGCTTGTGCCAATTTCTGTTCCGAGAGACTTCCGCCTTCACCAGCAGGTATTGAAACGCTAACCTGGTTGTCCGCTCCCGCCCAGCCAAACAGTGCTCCGAGCATCCGATCATCCGTCAGTCTCCAGTAAAGATTGTCATGTTCCCCAGCGACGAATTCACCTGTCATCGCCTGTTTGTGACTGTTGTCCCAGCTATAAGCTGCACGTTCGGAAGCTGCATAGGCATGTTGATTCAGGAATGTCTTTTGATACATGTACATGGTGAAGAATAGCAGTAACACCAAAATAAACAGCACAACAGGGAAGATCAGGGAGGCTTCAACGGTGAAGCTCCCTTCTTCCTTTTTCAGCCTAAGAATTCGGGAAGAATTCATTACTTTTTGTGTCTACTTTGTCAAGAAGGTCAGTCACCAATGCCTCTATTTGCTTTCTAAATATCACAGCAATAATGATAATAACCCCAATGATCAGAATCAGCTCCAACGTGCCAAGCCCGTCCTCTTCCTTCCAAAATCCAGCTACTTTTCTTTTCATCAATTCCATCATCCCAATTCCTCCTACATATTCATCATCATAAAAGCAGGTGTCCCGATCATGACCACAATTGTAAAAAAGATAAGTACCATCGGAAACACCAGTTTGGAAGAAGCCTGTTCTCCCTTCGCCCGACTGACAGCCTTGCGTTTCTCCCACAACACATGTGACAGATCCCGCAGCGCCAATACAAAGTCACCTCCCCCACGCCGGAAATTCAGCAGCACCGTTGTTGTAAAGATCGTCACTTCCTGCACACCGCAGCGGCGACTGAACTGTTCAAATGATTGTTGAAACGAGTAGCCATTATTCCAATCTCCCACGGTTTTTCTGAGTTCGTTGTACAGCGGATGATCTCGTTCCCCCTGGCTTGTGACACAGTGGACGATGGCACGCTGAACGGTCTCCCCGGCGCCTACTAATAGAACAATTCGGTTCAATAGCTCGGGCAGCTCCATAAGGATGTCCTGATCTCTCCGCTGGACCTTGGTATTGAGGTCTTTATAGAGTGCAAAAGGTAAAGCTATTCCTAATGCCAGTCCACCCACCATACCTCCGATGCCCATATCTCCAACAAGTGTTAACAAACAACCTGCCAGTAACATAAGCCACGTGTAGGTTAACATTTCAGCGCAATAGAGCATCGTTTTCTCCCCACTGTGCTGTATGCCATACATTTTCTGAATGGCATGTTGCATTCGAAACATGAGCACAGGCAATCTGCGTCCAATCTCGAACTTGTCCAGTATGAACAGGAATGGGCTATGCAATTTCTTCAGTCGTAATCCTTCCATATCCAGTTTGCGCAGATGCCGGTAGGTCTGTCCCCGGGTTCGATCCAGTACCAGCCATCCCGCTCCGAGCATCCCTGCGACTATAACGGGAAGCAGCATCGTTTCAGCTCCTTATACTTTGATATCCATAATGCGATTAATCCACAGATAACAGCAGGCTAACACTGCAAGTGCACCAGTAGAGATGAGATATCCCATCCCGCTATATAATGGCTCCATAAAGTCCTTGGCGGTCAGATTGAGAAATATCAAAAAAATAAATGGAGCTGAAAACATGACCTTGGATTCAAATTTCTTCTGTGCCACTGCGACCATAATATCCTGCTGAATATCCAGCTTTTCCCCGATAACAGCCGAGGTGCGGCGCACGACTTCAACCAGATCCCCGCCCGTTCGTTTACAAGTAATGAACACATCTGCAAAGTTCGTAATGTCCTCAATCTGTGCCCGATCCGAAAAGTCCTGTAGTGCCTCTTCAATCGGTTGTCCATACTCCATCCGTGTTCGCAATATCGTGAACTCACGAATCAGATCGGTATCTGCTTCCGGGTTCAACATCCGCAGATCCTCCACGGATTCCTTGAATCCATTCTCCACCGATTTTCCGGCAGCAAGTGCCGAAGATAATGCATATAATGCTTGTTTAAAATGTAAACTGAGTGTCATTCTTTTTCGTTCCAGCAGCACTTTAGTCCAATGTTTTGGTACCCATATACAACCTGCAGCCAGGATTGCCCCAGCCAACCAGTGATGGTAGAACAGAATTCCGATGCCAAAAAACAAAAGACCGCTAATCAGCATACAGACCATTTGCTGTCTCCGGGAAAGTGTATATACGGTGTAATCCGTCAACATCTGTCTGGCTTCACCCAACAGTAATCACCTTCCAATAACTTTAATTCACGTTGTTATCTGATGAATCCGATTCCGTACTATATTGTTCTATGTATCCATCCAGCCATTCTCCGAGCCCAGCCATCTGAATTTTATCCACCTGATTCAACTTTCCAACCTGTATTAGTCCACCAATAATTTTGCCTTCACGCTCTTCTTGCTCCTGAAAACGAAACAGTGGGTTCAGCAAAACCTCACCGTTCTGCATGCCAATCACTTCACTAATCTCTGTCACCCGCCGTGAGCGATCTCGTAGCCGGGACAGATGTACAAAAATATCAATTGCTGAACTAATCTGCTGCCTTACAACCGCAATGGGGAGATCCGCACCACTGAGCACCATCGTTTCCAGTCTGCTAATCATGTCCGAGATGGTGTTCGCGTGCCCAGTTGATAAGCTTCCATCATGGCCAGTGTTCATAGCCTGTAACATATCCAGCGCTTCTGCGCCCCTTACCTCACCAATCACAATCCGATTCGGACGCATCCGTAAGGAAGACTTGATCAGATCCCGAATGGATATCTGCCCCTTGCCTTCGGTATTGGCATTCCGCGTTTCCAGTGACACCAGATTGGGTACCGTAACAATCTGTAACTCAGCCGAATCCTCAATGGTAATAATCCGCTCATCGGCAGGGATAAACTGGGATAGTGCGTTCAGGAAGGTCGTTTTTCCCGATCCGGTCCCCCCTCCAATGAAGATGTTATATTTGCTCCGTACCAATTGCTGCAATAATTCTGCCGCTTCTTCATGCAGGGCTCCCTTTTCAATCAGATCGGACATCTTCATCGGTTCACTGGGGAATTTACGAATCGTCATCGTGGGGCCTTTCAAGGCAATGGGAGGCAACACGATATTGACCCGTGAACCATCCTTTAAACGGGCATCTACGATTGGCGAAGACTCATTCACAATCCGGTTTACACCAGACACAATCATCTGAATAATATCCTCAAGCCGTTCCCTGGACTCAAATTCAAGGGTGATCTGGCTGACTTCACCTTCCTGCTCCACAAAAATCTCCTTGTGACTATTGATCATAATTTCCGTAATATCGGGATGATCCACAAGTGGCTGCAAAATATCCAATCCACGAAAGGAGTCAAACAATCGCTGTACCAGCGTGTGACGCTCTCCTGAGGTCAGATCATCCAGCTTCGGGTCGGTGAGAACTTTGCGTTCTATCCCTTGCCACAGTTCATCATCTCCTGCTGAAGAGGTTAAATCGAGCCCAGCTCTGACTTCCCTGCGCATCATCTGAAACTGTTCTTCACGATCCAGTATTCTATGGGTTGAATCCGTCATAGTGCCCACCGATCCTGCTTCTGAATTCGTCCCGTCTGCTTCAATTCTTCTTCGCCATCTTGTACCAGCATGGCACATAATCTCTTCACTTCACGTTGGAAGATCGGTGAACTAAGCAGGACTTCCTCCTGACTGAGTTGTTTCCAAGAAGGGATATAGGGCAACACTGCATCCAGATGCAGATCAGGGCGTGGAAGTGCATTGATAACATTGTCCCGATATTTGTTAACTACAAAACGTGATCGGTCCATGATACTTTCGTACACCTCCGGCTTCGTTCGCTCAGCATGCTGCAACCATTGTCCCCATCGATGCATGGCAGATATATCATCCTCAACCAACCAGACAAATGCATCTGCTGTATCCAGCACCCCTTCACTGCGCCCATCCCAACCTGAGTCCCCATCCAGAATCAGCATGTCATATTGTCCGCTATCGGTTAAATAACGAAGCAGATTCGACGTATCCTCACGAGTCATTTGCAACAATTCTTTACGATTCGATAATGGCCAGAACACATCGGATTTCAATGCTTCATGCCGGACCACATATCCATCCACGTCCTTCGATAGCGCCTGTAACTGCTTGCCGGATTCCTTTCTGCCCACCTTCAGATCGTATAACAGGCGTGACAATCCCGTCTCCGCATCAGGCTGGCGCTGCCCACTTCTAGTTAGTCCCTTTTCCAGAAAAGGGAGCGTACTATCCAACGTCTCCAGATTCAGATAAAGAACAGCATATCCCGCAAGTCCCAGTTGCTTCGCCATATGCAGGGCTACCGCCGTTTTGCCACTTCCACCCGAAGCGGATACTACACCGATGGAGAGAGTTTCTTGTCCCGGAAGATGCACCTTCTTGCGGCGTGGTTGCCGGCAGGCATGCATCACAGCATCCAGCAAAGCAGGCAGAGGTTGGTACTTCAACAGCCGCTTGGCCTCATCCACCTCTTCCATGCCTTCACTAAGCATCAGCCAAGGTACACCTGATCCTTCTCCCCCGTTATTCAGCCAGTCATTCAGAAACTCCGGTTCCGCAATAACCAGATCCGGTAATTCCCGACCTTCTTGCTCATTCATATGCTCCCTGAAGGAATCCCCCTGGGAGAATGCCGTGAAACGAACATGAAAACCAGACGAGCTCCCCTGCACAAAATCCAGCCATGCGCTAATGTAATCTCTATCCTTCGAAACCAGAACAACCTTCAGTACAATCAAATTCCCCTTCCCTCCCTGTCAGAAAGCACAAAAAAGCACCGCCCAATAACCGCATGAATATGCAGTATATGGACGGTGCTTCCGTCACGTGCTATGAATGTATGGATAATATAGCATACAATTTCTGGTGGAGCAAGGGATTTATTCTAACCCTTCATCCTTAGGATTCATAGGGTGAATCGAACTCAATAATGTTACGGTCGGGATCAAGTACAAAAATCTGCGCGAATCCCGCTACACTATCAGGTCTGGCTTCGTACTCAATTCCCTGTTGCTCCAGCCAAGCGATAGTCCCTGAATAACTGGTCACCCAGATCGCAAAGTGGCCGTCCGTTGTATCAATCCCAGCCTCACGTAACGTGTGACCCTCCGGGTGCTGTAACAGATGAAGCTGCTGGCTACCGATGGCATACCATGTACCTGTGGAGCGAAAAGCCGGACGTTCAATCTCCTGCATTCCCAGTAACCCCGAATAGAATTTTTTCGCGACTTCCAGATCTCGTACAGCCAGACTAACATGGTGAATGTGTGCATATTCGATCATCTTTTGTCTCCCCTCTCTGCTTCATTATGACTATACTATAACACCTTGACGCCTGAACATATTCTCTTTTAAAAAGAAAAACACCCCTGCTTGAATCCGGTGAACCTCGTGGCTCACACAGATCTAATTCAGAGGTGCGCGTAAACGGTACACAAGGATGTACGTCCATCGCTTCTTATGTTCTTCAGCATTTCATTTGGGCAGTTGTGCCAGCCAATTTACTTCGCGCTATCCAATGCTTCTTGTGGAATCTTGATCTCTTCCACTTGATCATGGTTGGAGAATGTACTGGTCATCTTCATGTCCATCGTCATTTTCTGTTCATTCTGTTCCATCTCCATGACCATGGCTACATCCGTACCTGCCGGCAAATACGTTTCTTTGTTGATCATGTATTTCATCTTCATGCTGGTGATATTCATCTGATCCAGCATCGCTTGCATCTGGGCATCCGAGCCGTTTTGCTCCATTACGGATTTGGCCAACTCTTTTACATTATCACCGGATACGTCAGCGTTAATCACATAATTGTCGCCTTCTTCGGTTACTTCAGTATCTTCTTGGATCTTTTTGAATTGCTCCAATTCACCTTCCGGATTCATGCTTGCTTTCATCTGCTCAATTAATGCAGCAGTTTGAGCTTCAGGAATCGCAACCCATTGGTCCCCAACTTGGGAGTAGATTTTATCCGAAGTGATATACTGCTTCACGTTCTGAGCTTCCTGTCCCGACATTTCCATTTTCATCTCTTGATAGATCATCATTGGATCTTTGATAATATCCATCTTGAGCGATGTTTTAACCTGTTGATCCTGGGACTGTTCACCCGCATCCAGTTTCAGATTCTGATCAATGTTTGCTTCAGTTGTGAAGCTTTTCATTTCTTTCGTTGCTGCATTGGTTTTGGTAATCAGTTCGTCCAAGGTAGGGATCTTTGTTTCCTGCTCTGCAGGTGTATTGCCCTCGTTGGATGTTTCGTTGTTAGTGGCTGGCGGCGTTGCTGTATTATCTGTGTCGTTACCGCATGCTGCCAAGCTTACTGTTAATAATGCCCCGATAAATAATGTAGTCCACTTCTTCAAGTTGTTGTCCTCCCAAATTAGATATGATCTGTAGTCATTACCCAATTATTTCCGTTATTAATCATAAAAATCGATCTTTGATCTCCGGGGTAGGCAACATGCATGCTTCATCCTTGCCAAACCAGCGATAACGGTTGCGAGCAACCCAGTTATAGACTGCATTGCGAATAAATTTCGGTACAATAATGAACACATATAACAAGGGATAAGGAAACTTCAGACCTTTAGCCAATCGCAGTGCGGCCGTTGAACGTGTATAGTATTTTCCATTCTCAATCAGAACAAAAGTATCCATACTGTCTGTCGACAGGTTACCCTTTACCAGCAGTTCCTTGGCCACATCCGATTGGAGCGAAGCAAAATGATATTTCCCTTCCGGGTCACGTTTGATAATCCATTTGGTTAAGCCCTGGCAGAAGTGACAGACGCCATCCACCAGTACGATGGGATGTCCCTGATGCACATCCGTTTGATTTGCTGTCATATTGGCTGCCTCCTATTGTTGCGGTTAGAGTAACTTACCCAATCTGAGCCATCTTGTTTCCTAATTCTAAAATTTAATTATAGAGGTGGTTCAAAAAGTCCACTTTTGAACACGCATTGTTAGGAAGTATAAAGAAAAAGAGCGCAGGCATTGTGCCCACGCTCGTATCTTGTCCGACAATTACTCAGCAATTGCCTTTTCCATCCATTGGTCATCGATCATTTGTTGATGCAGGTCACTTGCCCACTGGTCCATACATTTGCAAATGAAATCTTTGCGACATACTGGACAAGGCGTTTTCTGCAGACGGCTGATATTGGTCATCTTCCATTCCGGAGAACGGGAGTAGAATACACGGCATTTTGTACCGTCTACCAAATTCATTTTGAATTCGTACAATCCGTCTTCCTTGTTACCATAAGCTAGTTCTAAATCTGCAATACGCGGTCTATAAGACATGGATATCACCTGTTTAATTCAAATTTGGTTCATGCAATGACACTACTCAGTACTAAGTTATATTAAAGAAAATTCAGTTCAATGTCAACTCGCGCATGTCTACCCGCCAAACAGAATATCCAGAATCGTCCCTACCTGCCCTTGTTTTTTACCTTTCAAAACATCCGGATCAAATACTTCAACATAGCCGCAGGAAGCACAAGCCACGAACAGGTAGTGGTTATGTTGTATATCGAACATCTTGCTCAGGCCTGCTCCTGACATGGAAACTTCCTTAATGTTACAATCCGTGCCCCTGCATTTTGTACATACAAATCGGCGCTCGATCATCTCTTCAATACTCATCTTCGTTCCCCCTTTATGGAATGTGTAGCATGAAGTGGGAGTGCAATTATGTAAAAAGTACGCGATTGGACATCTGATCTCCTGCATCCTGCCCTTATATTATAATCAACACAAAACCCTGCCGATGGCCAGCAGGGCTTTGTACTCAAACGAACGAACATCAGGTATCTGAGATACCCTGCTCTATATGTTCCCCTTTGATTGGGGGAGTCAAATCTTAGACTACGTTTAATACAACATCAATATTGCCACGTGTCGCTTTGGAATATGGACAGAAATCATGTGCCTTGCGAGCCAGCTCTTCTGCTTGACTGTGATCCACACCAGGCATACTCACGTCCAAACGAACAGATAACTGGAAACCGTCATCCGCAGGGTCTTTACCAATGGATACGTTACTTGTAACGACCACATCCTCCAATTTCACGCCTGCTTTGCGTGCTACATTGGCAAGGGCACTTTCATAACATGCTCCATATCCAGCGGCGAAGAGCTGTTCAGGGTTGGTACCTTCACCACCGGAACCTCCAAGCTCTTTGGGCATTTTCAGATCATGTTTAAGCATGCCATCCGAAGATGTCACCGAACCTGTACGTCCACCTTTAACTGTCGCTACTGCTGTATATAAAGCTTCCATTAAGAATCTCTCCCTTATCCATATAGTTTTAAATGCCTTCAATTCAATTTAAACTTCTGGCTCAATTTGAAACGCATTTTATATCTTTATCAGCTTTTACATCTTTATTATTTTCATGCATCTTATCCACATATCTGTATTTTTTTCGGGGTTGGGTAATATACAAAAGAGCATTTTCAAATTAGAACATAATTTTTGTGTTAATACATAAAAGTTGCACTAGACAAAAATTATTGAAGGAGTACAATGTAACAATAAACATAAAAATTTAGATATATCTTGAGCGGTTCGTCCCGCATCACTATTCCAAAGAGTCAGGTGATAAACGTATGAGTAAAAAAAATCCATTCAACGCTCCTTCAAGTGAATCATTGTCTACTGCAGGCATAGCCCCTTCACTCGGAGAAGCACATAGTTCCATGAAAGTACCGCAGAATGCGGCATGGTGGAAGAAATTTCTCGCTTTTGTAGGGCCAGGGTATCTCGTGGCCGTAGGTTACATGGACCCCGGCAACTGGGCAACAGATATCGCAGGCGGATCGCAGTTCGGGTATACTTTGTTATCCGTCATCCTGCTCTCAAACATGATGGCCGTTGTACTTCAATCGTTGGCAGGAAAGCTTGGCATCGTCACTGGACGGGATCTGGCCCAAGCCTGCCGCGAACGCTTCAGCATGCCCGTTGTCGTCATGTTATGGATTCTGTGTGAACTGGCCATTGCAGCTACCGATCTGGCTGAGGTCATCGGTTCTGCCATCGCATTAAAGCTCTTATTTAACATCCCCATGTTGTACGGAGTTATCATCACCGCTGTTGATGTACTCCTGATTCTTGTACTGCAAAATAAAGGCTTCCGCGCCTTGGAAACACTCGTCATCGTGCTGATGGCCACCATTGCCCTCTGCTTCGGGATTGACCTGTTCCTGGCAAAACCGGATATGGGCGGTGTTCTCCATGGTTTTGTCCCAAATGTGGAGATCCTGCAGAACCCTGCCATGCTCTATATTGCCATTGGTATTATAGGAGCAACCGTGATGCCGCATAATCTGTATCTGCATTCTTCCATTGTGCAGACGCGTCAGATCGAACAGACACCACAGGGCAAAAAAGAAGCGATTCGTTATTCGACCATGGACTCTACAATCGCGCTAACACTCGCCTTGTTCATCAATGCGGCCATCCTGATTGTATCAGCTGCTGTATTCCATAGTGCCGGCATGACGCAGGTTGCCGAGATCTCCGATGCCTACCACTTGCTCACACCCCTATTAGGGACTACAATCGCAAGTATCCTGTTCGGTGTGGCGCTGTTAGCATCAGGCCAGAATTCTACCCTTACAGGTACACTCGCAGGGCAGATTGTTATGGAAGGTTTCCTCAACATTCGGATTCCGGCTTGGCTGCGCAGACTGGTCACACGTCTGATCGCCATCATCCCGGCAGTAATTGTCACAGCAATTGCAGGAGAACACGGCACAGAAGAACTGCTCATTTTGAGTCAGGTTGTACTTTCTCTTCAATTACCTTTTGCGGTAATCCCTCTGGTCATGTTCACGAGTGATAAAAAAAGCATGGGTGCATTCGCTAACAAATTGTGGCTCAAAATCATCTCATGGGTCATTGCCGCAATTATCGTTGTGCTGAATGTATATCTGATCATTCAGACGATCCGGTTATTCTAATCTCGTCTTATCGACTAAACATCAAAAAGGCTGATCAACTCCGGTATTCAATACCAAGTTGATCAGCCTTTATTATTGCAGTACAGCGAGGTGTTTCTTTTTGTAGTAAAACTCCGAGCTCTAACAAATAATCATCTATTCCTGATCCGGCACCAGTAAAGGCAGGAGTTCATCCAATGAATCCACAGTCCAATCCGCGCGTTCGTCATCCGATCGGTCTGGCTGGAATCTTCCGTACCCCTGCATAATTCGAATCGTACGCATGCCCAGCTTCCGGGCAGGAATGATATCGTTATCAATCCGATCCCCGATCATGACGGCTTCCTCCGGTGCACAACCCGCCTGTTTCAGGGCTACAGCGTACAGCTCTGGATCTGGCTTGGACACCCCTTCTTCAGCCGAGCATGCCAGAACATCAACATACTTTCGCAGTCCGTAACTCTCCAGTCTTTCTTCCGTTCCAGGACTCTGATTGGCGATAATGCCAATGCGATAATACCGCGACAACTGCTGAAGTACGGAATCCGCTGAAGGAAAAGGTCGTTCAAGATCTTTTTTAAACTTCAGCTTGTCCTGAATCTGTTTCTGATGTCCCTCATCTTCAATGAATGTGCGAATCGCCACTCTCATGGGCCATTGTTCATATTTCTGATAACAGTTCGCGAACAGTTCACGTACCGCCTCAATCTTCACCGGATACCCCAAAGCACAGGCTTCGCGAACGAACTGTCCGATAATATCATCAACCGGCTCCCATTCATCCACCAGCGTATCTCCAACATCAAAAAACAACCACTTTAATCCACCCACATCCGGCACGCCAATTCCTCCTTGTAAGCCACAGGCAATCTAAAAGTTCGTGTTCAAAAAGTCTGGTTTTCAGTATCGAGAAGATGGAATGAAGCTAGAAATGGAGTAGCGGAGCGTAGGGAAAACTACGTGAGCAACGGACATTTCGGCTGAATTTCATATTCGATGCTGATGATGCCGCTAGGCATCCTTCGTAATCAAAAGCGGACTTTTTGAACTACCTTTAAAACCATAAAAAAGAAGACTCACCATCATGCACGAGTCTCCTCAAATTTCCGTTTATCGATACATTCAATTATAACAGGCACCTTACACCTGAGCAATCTCAAGCTATGACATTACCCATTGAGGAGAAAGCCGACTTCCCCATTGAGTGAATATACAATCCGGTCTGCACCCATTCCCCGATAGATCCCCTTCGGATGGCTTTGCTCCGTAATGACGCATAGGGATTTCGATGTCCACGATCGACAGATCTGTAAATAACGACAGGTCAGATTCAGGCTGTTCTCGAAAATAAACACGTTACCAACGCTTGCCTGCGGCAAAAACCATTTTTGAGCTGCAGCCGTATTCATGCGAATGACATGTTCTACTCCGATTCTACGGAGTCTGCGCTCTTCCCCTGCACTGTTGGTTAGAACGGCAAACGGCATTTTTTTGTACATCAGCAATTTGATAAATTTGCGTCCTGCTTCATTAGGAGCAGTCACTAAGATCATCTCAGTATCCATCATTCGTTCCTCCCTTGGCGTGAAAAGACAACAAAAAAGAAGCGTGGGGGACCAAGGCCTCCCGAACGCTTCTTAAAGAATCCATGGCGAAAACGCCATGAACCAGCGTACGGCTTGTTGCCTCTCCCTTTAACGCTTACGAGGTTAGCTGACGGATTCGGGCGCGAGAGTCGCCCTATTTCCGGCTGTCACCGGAAAATTCACCCCATGAATGCCTACTGTCCTGGACAGCGCATTCCGTTGGTTCCCCCGTTTCCCATTCATGAATGAATGGAAACTCAGCGATTAAAACATCGTTCGTATATCTTAAGTTAAGATCGAGCGATATTATCGTTTGTTTCGTTTTTCAGGTACAATTTAGTTTTAAATTGAAATTACGATATGAATCATACACCCGTGCCATGGCGGTGTAAAGTCCGGACAGATCACCGAATCGGCAGATTTTCGCCATTATTCATATATAATAACGCTTACAATACGGTTATACGCTATCCACCTCGTCAAGGCTATCTAATTCTCACTCTGGCGTAAATCACTTCGCAATTCATTCACGCATTCTGCACAACTTGCCAGTTTTGATTCTTTTAACATCATATTAGTTTTGCATTATTTAATTGTAACCAATATAATGAAAGGTATCAGATGATATCATGGAGGCGATTGAGATGACAGTCTACGATTACAAAGTGAATACCCTTCGCGGTCAAGAAGTTGAAATGTCCGACTACCGTGATAAAGTGTTACTGATTGTGAATACGGCAAGCTCATGCGGACTTACACCTCAATTCAAAGGTCTGCAAGAACTGCAAGACAAGTTCCAGGATGCGCCATTTGAAGTCCTTGGATTTCCAAGCAACCAGTTTGCCCAGGAAAAAGGTTCTTCCGACGATATCGCGGAGTTCTGTCAGATGAATTATGGCGTGAGCTTCCCTATGTTTGAGAAAATTGATGTGAATGGCTCAAGTGCTCACCCGCTCTTCCAACACCTTAGCAAAGAAGCACCCGGCCTGCTCGGCTCCAAAGCAATCAAATGGAATTTCACCAAATTCCTTGTGGATCAGAACGGACAGGTAGTTAAACGTTATGCTCCCAAAACAACACCTGACAAGATTGAAGAAGATATCAAGAACTTGCTGCAAAAATAGTACATCGGCCACCCTTAGCCGGAAGGTAGAGCACCATTACCCCCGGTAATGGATGGCCTTTTTTCAACTTCTGGTACCAGACTGTTCAAAAAGGCAAAAAAAGAAGCTTTCCATTAATGGAAAGCTTCTTCTTCATCGTTCATATGATGCGGTCGAGAGGACTCGAACCTCCACGGGCATACGCCCACTACCCCCTCAAGATAGCGTGTCTGCCATTCCACCACGACCGCATGTCGTAAATAATCGGCAACAGAATTGATTATACAGGGTTCTGAAATAAAAGTAAAGTATTTTTTAAACCTTCTTTTTTAGCTAGGCATTTTCCTCAAAAAACGCATATTCTCGTCATGTTTACCCATGAAGTGCATATTATTAGATTTGATCCCCTCTTTTTCGGTAAGAGCCGATCTTGTTGATTCATTTATATATAGTCCTTCCTTATATATAGTCCTCCCTGAACTCCGTCACATAAATAACATAATAAGTTATATAAAATGACACAAATATTAAATATCAGAATCTATTCATTAAATTTAACGGATACTATTGACAAAAAGCGGACGTTTATGGGATGATAACTATCATATAATTCGGATTTTCAAACATAAAGTTAACAAAAAGGAATATAAATGTCATTTAACATGACATTTAACGAACACAGGAGGCGAATGATTGTGAACCGTGGGAATAAGCTGCTCGATTATGTCAAACTGCTTGATTCCTCTATTCAGGTTGGAGGGTTTACCCATTCCTTCGGCATGGATATCCATATCAGGGAGGGTACCATTCGTAATGCTGAAGATCTCGAATCATTCATGCGTTGTCAGTTGCATCCCAGCATTGTTCGTCTTGAAGGCATGGCCATCAAAGGCATCTATACCGCAGCAGATCACAAGGATACATGGCGGATAGCTCTGATCGATAAACTGGTCCATGTTCAGCGAACTCCTGGAGATCTCAGAGAACAAGCTGCCGCCATGGGAAAACGATTGATCAGACTGGCACGCGCTCTGCACCCCTGGATTGATTTTAGCCAGCTCGAACAGATCTTCGCCAAATATGATTCGGTTGGCTGCCTCTCCACTGTTCACGCCTGGATTAACCACCACCTCGACATCCCGGTCGAGGAAGCGGTCCTTGGTTACCTGCATTCAGCCATGAATGCCTGCATAACCGAAGCCTCCAAAGTCATTCCCCTGAATAACGATATAACCAAAGATCTGATGGTACGCCTGGCCACAGATCTGGAGACTGAATGGAATACCGTAAGCGCCTCGGCTGCGGATGGACTGGCACAGCCAACCTCGATGTCCATGAAATCATTTTTCCCCAGTTTCCATATGCTTGGAGCTGGACTTCATGCCTACAGAGCCTAGTCCTCTTGCTCCACAAACCCGCCCCCTTCCCTTCATCAAACAAACAAAAAAACACGCCGGCAACCTCCTTGCCGACGTGTTTTTTGTCATTTTATTTGTTTATTTAACGTATTTACGCCATTTAACATCACAAAATACACTTTTTTCCGTCTTTTTTAATTGTTAGATGACGGATTTACGTATATAATGAAATATACAGCTCGCATTTCTATATATTCTACATGAAGAAAGGGCGACTGAATACTACATTCTAACCAGGGGTGAACCCTTTTGAACAAGAACAAGAAAAAACCAGTCACTCCGTTCGGATGGGCCATCAAACGACGGCTAACCGAACTACAAGTGGACCAGAAGACCTTTTGTGAACAGCACGGCATCCCACCCTACCGTTTATCCAATCTCATCCACGGCACACGCAAAGCAACCCGATTCAGGCACATGGTCGCTGATATTTTGGATATTCCAGATGAACTGAGATAAGATTTCTGTCAAAGGAGGGTCCCATCCATGAGACATGTTACATCCGATCTGGAGAGACTGTCGTTCCAGTCCATACGTCACCAACTCATCATCGTTGATCATAATTGGATCATTCACAGTTGTAACCGCGCCTGGCAACAGGGGCTCGGCCAATCACCACCATACCCGGATGCGAATATTAATCATGCACATTACCTGCATCTGACGGAAGCCTGGGCAATACGAAGCAAGAACACAAACACGGCACTTGTCGCACAGAATTTGAAAGAACGCGGAATACCCTTTAATCGAAATCATACATATGATATCTGCGTGTATACTGTATACAACGAAGAGAGGTGGTTTCGCGTGGAACTCACCCCTCTGTCTCACACGAATACAATTCTGGATACCGATCTAGCTTTGATTGCACACATGGATATTACCGAACAGAGGAAGACAGAACACCAATTGAAGAAGGCATTGTCTGAAGTGCGCACATTGCGGGGACTGCTGCCTATTTGCGCTGTCTGCAAACAAATCAAGGACGAAGAGGAACAGTGGACCTCCGTTGAGAATTATCTGGAGAAGCATACCCACGCCGAATTCACCCATGATATCTGTCCTGAATGCATCCGGCGGTTATATCCGAAATACTCGAATATCCTGGACAAGCGTTCCTGAAACCTAACTACTCAACACGCTAATTAACACTACACGGACAGATGATGTTCAAACTGCGACATATCCAGTTCCTGCGGTGTCCCATGCAGGGTGATGGTGCCTTTGTCCATGATATAGATATAATCGGCGGCACTCCTTACAAAATCAATACTTTGCTCCACCAGCAGAACAGAGAGATCTCCCTTCGCCTTGAGCTGCAGAATAACCTGCCGAATGTCCTCCACGATAGAAGGCTGGATGCCTTCTGTCGGCTCATCAAGCAGTAACAACCCCGGACGTGAAGCCAATGCCCGGGCGAATGCCAATTGTTGCTGCTGTCCACCACTCAGATCCCCGCCCTGCCGTCCATACATCGTAGCAAGCACCGGGAACATCGCCAGCACATCCTCCGGGAACGTTTTTAATCCCGGAGCACTTGTCTTCAGACCAAGCAACAGGTTTTCTTTCACCGTAAGCTGCGGGAAAATCTCCCGCCCTTGAGGTACATAACCGATCCCTGCCCTTGCCCGCTTGGCTGTGTCCAAGGTGCATAACTCCTGATTTTGCCACTGAATACTGCCCTTGCGTGTTTTGAGCAGCCCCATTAATGTTTTCATCAACGTGGTTTTACCCACACCGTTACGCCCCATCAGACACACCACCTGTCCAGGCTGTACGTCAAGGTTCACACCGCGGAGCACATTGCTCTCCCCGTAGCCGGATTCAATTCGTTGCAGCGACAGCATGGTCATCCCTCCTTTTGCCTAGGTACACTTCTGCCACTTTCGGGTCTGCCTGCACCTCCGCCATCGTACCTTCCTTCAGCAGTTTCCCTTCATGCATTACCGTTACCTTGGCTGCGAACTCTCGCACAAACTCCATATCATGCTCCACCACCACAACCGAGCGTTCACGCGCAATCTCTTGCAGGAGTCGCCCTGTCTTGTGCGTTTCTTCATCCGTCATGCCTGCGGCTGGTTCGTCCAGCAACAACACACGTGGCTCCTGCAGAAGCAACATGCCGATCTCCAGCCACTGCTTCTCCCCATGCGATAACGCTCCTGCACGAGTCTCAACGCGATCTTGCAGACCAATCTGGAGGGTAACACGCTCCATGGCAACACTCATTTTCCCATATCGACGAATACCGATGGCTTGCAAAGGGGAACGTCGAGTCTCCGCTGCCAGCGTCAGATTTTCCTGCACCGTCAGACCCGCGAAGATTGATGGCGCCTGAAATTTGCGTCCTACACCTTTGCGAACAATCTGGTGTTCTCTCAGTTTCGTCAAGTCCGCGCCATCCCCCATCTTCACCGAGCCGGACAACGGTTTGGTTTTACCACAGATCACATCCAGCATCGTCGTTTTCCCTGCACCATTCGGTCCAATCAGAAAATGCAGATCATGCTCATGCAGCTTCAGATTCATGCCTTTGACAGCAACGAACCCGCCAAAGGCCACTGTAATATCCTCAGCTACCAGGACTGCCGAATCCTTAGTAGACTTCAGGTTTTTCCCGAGTGACTTGGACATGCGCACTCTCTCCTCTCCGCTTCAGCAAGCGAACAACATGACGATACACACCCACAATACCGTTCGGCATGAACAAAACTACCGTTACAAAGAGCCCACCAATGACAAACAACCATCCTTCAGGGTAAGCCTCGCTTATACCTGTTTTGGCTGCATTCAGTACCACCGCTCCGATGACTGCACCGATAAGCGTACCGCGACCACCCAACGCAACCCACAGAACCATCTCAATGGAGGGCACAATCCCCATCATGGATGGCGAGATAATGCCAACCTGAAGAACAAACAACATGCCCGCGATGCCTGCAAGCGCACCGGAAAAAGCAAAAGCCAGCGTTTTGTATCCTGCCGGATCATATCCAAGGAATCGCACCCGATTCTCTCCATCACGCGCAGCTTCGAGCACTTGGCCGAACCGACTGTTCACCATTCGACGACAGAGCACATAAGCAATCACCAGAACAGCAAGGGTTATATAGTAGAGAGCAATTGTTGTTCCAGCGGAATGAAGTGTAAAACCAAAGATTGAATTATATCCGGTAATGCCATTCGTCCCACCCGTCCATTCCTGTTTACCAACAAATAATGTCACCGTAATGAGAACCAAGGCTTGTGTAAGAATAGTGAAGTATACACCAGTGATCCGGTTACGGAACGTAAACCACCCCAGAGCAAAGGCGAGCAATGCCGGAAGGGCTATCCCCAATAGGAGGGCCACGGGGAAAGAGCGAAATGGTTCCCAGAACCAGGGCAGACCACTGAGACCGCTCCATCCCATGAAGTCAGGAAGCGTTGCTCCACTGGCCTGGAGCTTCAGATACATTGCCATCGCGTAACCACCCAGTCCAAAGAACACACCGTGCCCTAAACTCAGCACACCCCCATATCCCCAGATCAGATCGAGACCAATGGCCAGGATCGCCAGCGCCAAAAACTTGGCTAACAGACTCAGACGAAACTCCGTGGAGATCAGTGGAGCAAGACACATCATGATGAGCACAACCGCCCAGATGATCCTCATTTTCAGACTGCCAGTCTTGAGTAATGCCGACATGAACTAACCCCCTTCTTCACGTTAATCGAGACTCCGTGTACGCATTGCAACCAGGCCACGTGGTTTCCATTGCAGAAAAGCAACGATACACACAAATACCAGCACCTTGCCAATGGAGGCAGAGGTATACGTTTCGAACAGCGTGTTGAACATACCAATTCCCAGTGCCCCACACACGGTTCCGACCAATTTCCCTACGCCACCCAGAACAACGACCATGAATGCATCCACAATATAATACGTGCCAAGGGAAGGGCCAATCGGACCAATGAGCGTTAATGCACAGCCAGCAATACCCGCGATGCCCGAACCAATGGCAAAGGTCATGCCATCCACCCGCCGAGTCGAAATTCCAAGGCATCCTGCCATACTCCGATTCTGCATCACAGCTCTCATTCGTCTTCCGGATGATGTTCGATAGATATAGAGATACATACACAACAGCACAACCGCAACCAATGCGATAATGAAAATTCGCTTGTACGGAAACACAATGCCGTCCGAGATCGCCAATCCCCCATTGAGCCAAGCCGGACTGGATACCCCCACATTCGGCGCTCCGAATATCGTGCGGGCCAGCTGTTGCAGCATCATCCCTACGCCCCATGTCGCAAGCAGACTGTCCAGCGGCCTACCATATAGATGCCTGATCAGTACGACTTCTAGCAGCCAGCCAATCAGAGCAGCTACAATGAACGCAATCGGCAAAGCCACAACAAAGTAGGCACCAAACCACGCCGCTGGAGCATAGGACATGAACAGATTTTGTGTTACATACGTTGCATATGCACCGATCATGATCAGTTCACCGTGAGCCATATTGATGACATTCATCAACCCAAACGTTACCGCCAGACCGAGTGCAATCAACAATAGAATTGAACTGATACTCAGACCATTGAACATCTGCAGGATAAACATATCCATCGTGATCCCCTCCTCCATACCGCGACTCTCGCTAATGCGCATGATTTCAATCCGTCTCAGTCACTACACATCCAATACATACACTCATCACATCAACGCTTTACCGCGATACGGTTAGAGGGTGTGTTGTCACACCCTCGTTTCTGTTTCGACTGCTTTGAAGCGAGTTATCTATGTTTATTACGGGGTTTCTATGTTATTTGGCGCTAAGGGAAGCTCCCCATTCATACGTTTTCAGATAAGGGTCCGGCTTGACAGGCGCACCAGAATTCCACAATTCCTTGAACTGTCCATCTTCCTGTACCTCACCGATCCGTACGGTTTTGTAGATATGCTGATTCTCCCCATCCACAGTCACCTTACCTTCCGGTGCATCAAACTCCAGACCCTTCGCAGCTGCCTTAACCTTCTCCACGTCGGTTGATCCTGCTTTTTCCACCGCTGCCTTCCAGAGATAAACTGCCACATATCCCGCTTCAATCGGATCTGCTGTCACCCGATCAGCACCGTATTTTTCTTTGTACTTGGCAACAAATGTGGCATTTTCAGGTGTATCCGTTGTCTGATAATAATTCCACGAAGCGAGATGCCCCTTCAATACCTCTGCGCCAATACCACGGATTTCTTCCTCCGCTACACTTACCGACAGGGTTGTCATCTGATCCGATGAGATTCCTGCGTCCTTCAATTGTTTGAAGAAGGCCACATTGCTATCCCCGTTCAGTGTATTGTATACAATATCCGGCTTCGCAGCCTTGATTTTGCTAATGATGGTACTGTAATCGGTATGTCCCAGCGGTGTATATTCCTCACCCACCACTTCGCCGCCTTCTGCTGCGAGTTGTGCCTTAATGACCTGATTGGCCGTTTTCGGAAAAACATAATCTGAACCGAGCAGATAAAACGTCTTGCCCCTGTTCTCCAGTAACCAGGTTACGGATGGAACGATCTGCTGATTGGTTGTTGCTCCTGTATAAAAAATATTTGGCGACGATTCCAATCCTTCATATTGTACCGGGTAAAACAACAGACCTTTGTTCTGTTCGAACACCGGGAGCATAGCCTTCCGACTTGCAGAGGTCCATCCACCAAATACTGCAGCGACCTTATCCTGTTGCAGCAACTTTCCAGCCTTCTCCGCAAAAGTAGGCCAATCCGAAGCGCCATCCTCAATTACTGGCTCGATCTGCTTACCCAAAACTCCGCCCGCGGCGTTAATCTCTTCAATAGCAAGCATCTCGGCATCTTTAACAGATACCTCACTGATCGCCATCGTTCCGCTGAGGGAGTGAAGAATACCAACTTTAATCGTATCACTGGATGCAGCCGGCTCTCCTGTACCACCCGAACCTGAAGCTTCAGGCGGCGCAGCACCCTCCACACATCCCGTCATGACAATGACCGCACCGAGCAAAACACTCCATAACTTGACCGTCCTCTTCTTCAATAGCCTACACTCCCTTTTTTTAGTCTATTGCCGAACATTAAGGTCATTTACACCCAAAATGTTCGTTGATCCAAATTATGGAGTGTTACACTCTTCATGTCAATATAGCTTACATAATTTTATTTCATGCCTACTCATTTCATGCATGCTGCTAATAAGCTTTGAAGCTTATTGACAAAGGGTTCACCCTGTGTGAGTATATTTAACATACAATATGTTCCACGAATATATCAGACATTATAAGCGAAAGGTCGGATTGCCTTGCACTGGACTGAACAGGAAAAGGAAAAACTCCTGATTACCGTGGCCGCTAACCTCGCCCGCGAACGAAGAGCACGCGGACTCAAGTTAAATGTTCCCGAAGCCATCGCTTTATTGACCTCCGAACTCATGGAACGGGCACGGGATGGAATGAGTGTTGCCGATTTAATGAGACACGGAGGTACCATCCTGACACGCGAAGACTGTATGGATGGCGTTCCTGATATGATCCCTGAAGTACAGGTAGAAGCCACATTTCCTGACGGTACCAAACTGGTTACTGTACATGAACCTATACGCTGAGAAAGGCAGGAGAAACCATGATTCCTGGTGAATATCGCTTGAAGCCAGATGACGATATCATCTGTCATCCGGATCGCCCAACTCTACGCCTGATTGTCCTGAACCGCGGCGACCGTCCCGTCCAGGTCGGCTCTCACGTTCACTTCTATGAAGTTAATGCCGCACTGGACTTTGATCGCACGTCAGCTTTTGGACATCGTCTGCATATTCCGGCAGGCACCGCCGTCCGTTTCGAACCCGGTGAAGAGAAACCCGTCGAACTCACGACCTTTGGCGGCAAACGCCAGATTCACGGATTCAATGGATTAACGGAAGGCTCAGCAGATCAACAACCCGATCCACAGAAACTAGAGGCATTCCTGAAGACGTTCTCCCCTCCCATACAGGATAGAGGTGAGCCTTCATGAAACGAATGAGTCGCGAGCAATATGCTTCGATGTTCGGACCCACAACCGGTGATGCCGTAAGACTCGCAGATACCGAACTATGGGCAGAGATCGAACATGACTATGCTGTGTACGGAGATGAGAGCAAGTTCGGGGGTGGCAAAGTCATCCGCGACGGGATGGGCCAGTCCACCTCTGCCCTGCGCAGTGACGGTACTCCTGATACCGTTATTACCAACGCCATCATCATTGATCATTGGGGCATTGTAAAAGCGGATATCGGCATTCGGGATGGGCATATCTGCGCCATTGGCAAATCCGGCAATCCGGATACAATGGATGGGGTTCACCCCTCGCTGGTCATCGGTGCTTCCACCGAAATCATTGCTGGTGAAGGCATGATTGTAACCGCTGGCGGCATTGATACCCATATTCATTTCATCTGTCCACAACAGATTCAGACTGCATTATCCTCCGGGGTAACAACCATGATTGGCGGCGGAACAGGACCAGCAACAGGAACCAAAGCCACCACCTGCACCCCAGGAGCCTGGCACATTCACCGGATGCTGGAGTCCGCAGAAGCTTTTCCCATGAACATCGGTTACCTCGGCAAAGGCAACAGCTCCAGTACTGCACCTTTAATCGAACAGATTGAAGCGGGTGTAATCGGTCTGAAGCTGCACGAGGATTGGGGTACCACTCCGAGCGCTATCGATGCCTGCCTGACTGCCGCCGGTGAACATGATGTTCAAGTCGCTATCCATACCGATACACTGAACGAAACCGGATTTCTCGAAAACACACTGGCCGCGATCAATGGCCGGACAATCCACACGTACCATACGGAAGGCGCTGGTGGCGGACATGCACCGGACATTATTCGGGCCGCTGGGGAGTCCTACGTTATCCCCTCATCCACCAACCCAACACGACCGTACACACGCAACACTGTAGAAGAGCACCTGGATATGTTGATGGTGTGCCATCACCTGGACCCTTCCATCCCGGAAGATGTCGCTTTTGCCGATTCGCGGATTCGTCCCGAGACCATTGCGGCCGAAGACATTTTGCATGATCTTGGCGTGTTCAGCATCATCAGTTCCGATTCACAGGCCATGGGCCGAGTGGGCGAAGTCATTATACGCACTTGGCAGACAGCCGACAAGATGAAGAAACAGCGCGGCAAACTTGAACTCAACCCAGACTCACCTTCCGATAACGATCGGATCAAGCGATATGTCGCCAAATACACCATCAATCCGGCGATCGCCCATGGAATCGGACATCTCGTCGGTTCGGTGGAAGTCGGCAAGCTGGCAGATCTAACCATATGGAAACCGGCCTACTTTGGTGTAAAACCCGAGATTGTCATCAAGGGTGGCATGATTACATTCGCCCAGATGGGTGATCCCAATGCATCCATCCCGACCCCTCAGCCAGTATTTGGAAGACCGATGTTCGGAGCCTATGGAAGCGCCATTGCCAGCGGATCGATCACCTTTGTCTCCCAAGCCGCAGCAGATGCGGGAATCAAAGAGACATTAGGGCTGAAAAAGCGGGTTGAACCTGTTAAAGGCTGCCGCTCGGTAAGCAAAAAAGACATGATCCACAATGACGTCACCCCTGTCATTGAGGTCGATCCCGAAACCTATGAGGTACGCGCCGACGGCGAACTGCTCACCTGTGAACCCGCAGACGAGTTGCCTATGGCACAGCGCTACTTTATGTTTTGATCTGAATACGGATTAGCTGATAAGGGGGCACTCATGATGAATAGTGGCACGAAGCTGCTCCGTTACGTTCAGCTGTTGGATTCAGCCCTGCCTATCGGTGGGTTCTCCCATTCCTTCGGTCTAGAGGCTTATACACATGATGGCACGGTACAAAATACTGCGCAGCTCGAACAGTTTATTCGCAGTCAGCTTCATTCCAGTCTTGTAAGACTAGATGGTCTTGCCATCAAAGGCGTCTATCAGGCAATACATCAGCAGGATGCCGCTATACTTGCCCTGTATGACAAACGTGTCCACGCCCAGCGCTCCCCTCGGGAACTCAGGGAAAGCGGCCACAAAATGGGAAAGCGACTACTCAAGTTGGCCCGTTCACTCTATCCTTGGATGGACTTCACCCTGATTGATGAGGCCATACGGGAACACGGCGCGTATTGCGGTATTACGACCATTCACGGTTATATCAACTATCAATTGGAGTTTGCATTGGATGAAGCCGTTACCGGGCATCTGTATACCTCAGTTAACGCTTATGTGAACAGCGCACTTCGCCTTCTGCCCATCGGTCAAACCGAGGCGCAGATGTTGATTCAGAAGCTGCTCGATGATATCGAAGCAGAATGGGCACTCATTCGGGAAAATGACCCGGAAGATATGCACAGCTTCGGAATCGCCCAGGAAATCTATGCTATGCGGCACGAGACCTTACCCGCACGGCTGTTTATGTCTTAACTACAACTTTATCTAACTTAGGAGGAATTGTTATGTGTGGAGGAGCTAATCATACGCATCATCCGGAGTGGGAACGTAAGGCATTTGATCGGAGTCGTCCGATGCGAATTGGCATTGGCGGACCGGTAGGTTCAGGCAAAACAGCCCTTGTCGAGAAGCTGTCCAAGGCACTGCGTACACGTTATAGCCTTGCTGTCATCACCAATGACATTTATACGAAGGAAGATGCCGAGATCTTGCTGCGTCAGAATGCACTGGCACCAGAGCGTATTATCGGTGTAGAGACAGGCGGATGCCCGCACACGGCTATTCGTGAGGATGCTTCCATGAATTTCGAAGCAGTTGACGAGTTGATTGAACGTTTCCCGGATCTGCAACTGATCTTTATCGAGAGCGGTGGTGACAATCTCTCCGCTGCATTCAGTCCAGAACTCGCTGATGTATTCATCTACATTATCGACGTTGCCCAAGGAGAGAAACTCCCGCGCAAAGGCGGACCTGGCATCACGCGTTCAGACCTGCTGTTGATCAACAAAACCGACCTCGCCCCTTACGTTGGAGCAAGCCTGGAAGTGATGAAAAATGATACCGAGCGGGTACGCGAAGGCCGCCCTTATGTCATGTCTAATCTAATGAGCGGTGAAGGTGTATCCGAGATCGTCCACTGGCTCGAACATCAATACATGGATGACGATGCTTCCGCTGCACATCTGCATTCACACAGCCATGAACATGGCACTCACTCACATTAATTCACCTTCTGTGCCCACCGGGACAGGAGTGAATCGGAACGAAAGTACAGGTGAGCCTGTCACGCGCCGCAGCGAGCTTCGGGCCACCTTTGCCTTTCAAGGCGAGCGGACGGTTATGACCGATCGTTATTACAGCGCCCCTCTCCGGTTTAGCCGATCCTTTCGGCCTCCCGGAGGCGGAACCGAGTTATGCGTGTACACATCAGACGTCTCTCCCGGAGTCCTTAACGGGGATCATTATCATTCCGAGTGGGAATTAGGTGAAGGCACACATGTCATGCTGAGCAGCACATCAGCGACCAGACTTCATCCCACACCTTCCATTCCCTCATCCGTTAATCATCACTTTCTGTTGGGAAAAGGAGCTACGCTGGAATACTTCCCGGAATGCGTCATTCCCTTCAAAGGGAGTTCTTCTTCACTCGCAGTAACCTTTGAGCTGGATGAACAGGCCATTCTTGCCTATGCAGATATCTGGTCTGCCGGACGGATTCACCGGGGAGAAGCATTCCAGTTCGAACGCTACCGCAGCTTGACGGAGATATGGCAAGGTAAGCAACTGGCTGTCTGGGATCGTTTCGGACTCGAACCGGCAACCGATGACCCCAAACACTCAGCATCTCTCCTTCACTACACACATACCGCTGCATTGTGGATAATCGCTCCGGGGCTTGGCACTGCGGAGTTGCAACAAGTCAGATCCGCGCTGCCACCCGATGGACGGATGCTCGCAGGTGCAAGTTTACTGGCAACGGGAGGCATCGGCGTTCGAATCCTTGGCATGGCCGCTTGGGAGCTTCAGGAACAGTGCCTTCAGATCTGGAACACACTCCGCCCCCAACTGCTAGGCAAAGAAACTCTTGTCTTTCGTAAATAAGGGCATGAAACATGCATGGTTAATACAAAAAACCTCTGAACTATCTCCGAGTATGTTCGGATTAGTCCAGAGGTTTTTGTTCATTCAGTCTATGGATGCTGCTCATATCAGTTACGCTTCGTTCTCTTCAGAATTAATCTCTGATCTGTTCTCAGACTTATAACGATAGTCTCCTGCGTCTTTGCTTTCCTTGGATTTGCGGTAACGGGTGAATTCAATATATTCGCTGATAAAAGACTGTTCCACAGTCGATAATTCACTTTCCTGGCAATTCAATTGCCGCAAAACGTCAAAAAAATAATCCTCCCGTTTTTCCCGAACCATCGCTTCCTTCGATGGACGACCAATCATGAGCCAGTCAAGGCTCACATCAAAAAACGAAGCAATCTCAATTAATTTATTCGTACTCGGAATAGACTTGCCACGTTTCCAGTCACCCAGATTGCCTGTGCTAATCTTCAGCTGTTGGCAGAAAGCCTTCTTGGTCATTCCTCGTTCGGCAATCAGGTGTTCAATTCGCTCATAGATCGACTGCATACAAGAACCGCCTTCCAACCGTAATAATCAACTCATCTGCTTGAATTATACCACATTATTCCTGAATGCTCAGCCTTTATATACCTGGAACAAGATAAGGTATAGCGTATAACACAAAGATAGACTTCCATGAATGATCATGAAAGTCTATCTTATAACGTTGTTGCTGTGATGCGGTCGAGAGGACTCGAACCTCCACGGGTATACACCCACTACCCCCTCAAGATAGCGTGTCTGCCATTCCACCACGACCGCATATTCAATTGTAAAAATGGTGAGCCATGAAGGGCTCGAACCTTCGACACCCTGATTAAAAGTCAGGTGCTCTACCAACTGAGCTAATGGCTCTTGCTGTAAACTTCACCGGATGTGCCATGCTTCATTCTTGTTTATAAGAGCATTGACTTTGAGGATTTCTCATCGAAAATATAAATCTCATGAGGTGGTGAAGATATGACCCGTAGGGGATTCGAACCCCTGTTACCTCCGTGAAAGGGAGGTGTCTTAACCCCTTGACCAACGGGCCTTAATAACAAGTTGTCTTTCTTGGCGACAAGAATGAGTATACCACAGGACAATTTAAACTTGCAATACTTTTTTTAAAATTTATTTTCCAGGCTTTTTTGTCCATTTCAAACTGTTCTTCATAGAGCATTTTAGTCGACCTCCACATGCACGCCAATGTCACACCTGTACGGGGAAAAAGTAAATTCCTCATTAAAAAACTTACAAAGCCTTACGTTGACTTATAATATTGCAAATCACATTAGGAATACTTATAATTAAAGTATCATGATAAGTACGGTCATCCATACCCTTGGAGGTGACATGTTTGTTTCAAGAAGAACGAATGCAGCTCATTGTTGAACATCTTCACAAACACAATCGCATCTCAGCTGATGATATTGTCACTTTGTTTGATGTATCACGGGATACCGCTCGCAGGGATCTGATCAAGCTTGAGGAACAGGATGCCATCATTCGAACACGTGGCGGTGCAATTCTCCCCCCTCCTCCGCAAAAGTTCAGATCCTACAAAGACCGTTTACTCGATGTATCTGAGGAAAAAAGAGCCATTGGCAAACTCGCTGCCGCTATAGTAAGACAAGGCGAGATCATTATTCTGGATTCTTCCACGACCGTGCAGGCTTGTGCCGAGAATTTGAACGGCAAATCCTGTACCGTCATTACCAATTCGATTCATTCCGCTGATCTTCTCTCCAATCACACGGCTGTCCAGATTCGTTTGCTCGGTGGCAAAGTGGATAAGGAACAACGTTATGTCTATGGTACCTCTGTGATCGAGACACTTTCCCACTATTATGTAGATAAAGCCTTTATCGGAATTGGCGGTATCACTATGGACGGCTTCAGTGCTTCCGAAGAGGAAGGTAAAATTAAACATCAAATGATGAAAGCTGCCAAGAAAGTCATTGTTCTTGCAGATCAATCCAAGTTTGATAAACGATATGGTTATCGTTTTGCTGACTGGTCATTGGTGGATGTATTGATTACGGATCAATGGCCAACCCAAGAATGGCTTGTTTTTCTAGCCGAACAACAGGTTGAGATTCTCATTCCTGAACCGACAGAAGATAAGGAGTTGTAAATATATGAAATTATTTGCCACAGATTTAGATGGAACTTTGTTGAACAGAGATAGCCAGATTAGCCCGGAGAATGCCGCAGCCATCCAAAAGGCCCAGCAATCCGGTATGAAAGTTACCATTGCTACAGGACGCGTCTATTCCGATGTGGTGACCATCAGCCGCGAAGGCGGGATCAAAACCCCAATTATCGGCTCTAACGGAGCCACGATTCATGATGCAGACGGCGAACGTCTATTCCATCTTCCGCTTGAGCGTGACACAGCTGCTTCCGTCATGCAGTGGCTGGAAGATCATGATGTCTATTATGAAGCTTCAACGCAACAAGGCATCTATGCCCCACTTAGCAGTCATGAAACCTTGCTCGCAGAGATGGAACGTGTTCTTGGTTCGAACCCTGGTGAGGACATTGCACGCATGATTCGGGGCATTAAGAAACATTATCAAAAAAAAGACTACCACCGGGTAAACAGCCACCTCGAAATTCCGGCAGAAGCCTATATCTATAATATTATGGCCTTCTCTATGAATCCGGACAAAGTAAAAACAGGACGAGAACACTTCGCTTCCCGAACGGATGTCGCTATGGTTGTATCCTTTGAGCACAACTTCGAAATGCAGCACCCGGACGTATCCAAAGGGAATGCTCTCACCAAACTGGCGGCTCACCTGAACATCTCCATGGAAGATACAGCAGCGATCGGGGATAACTTCAACGATGTCTCCATGTTAAAAATGGCAGGACTCGGCATCGCCATGGGTAATGGCGAACCCGAAATCCAGGCATTAGCCAAAGCCATAACGCTGACCAATGTGGAGAACGGCGTTGCACATGCCATTGAGTGCCTGCTTGAAGGTAGACCGGTCTCCCGTCCGGAAACGATTGTTGGAGAAGGACTGTAATCCCGCAACGGAATTAAATACTGAAGCTGCATGGTCGCCTGTTGATCCATGCAGCTTCTCTTCGTTTCATTTCAACTCAGCAGATCGAACGTGAGGCACGTCCTGTAACAAAATAATCAGTTGCTCGCCCCGATATGAACCCGGCAGTTGCAACGTAAACTCAAGCACAGTCTCTTCTATGGAGTCTGTGCTTGAATGCTGTTCTGTCTTAAATCCGATGACCGAGATTTTCTCTTGCCCCAGCAGTGCCAAAACACGTTTCAGGGCCTCTCCCTCATTCTGCAGATGGATGGTTAACGTCTCTGTTCGAGCGGATACCAGCCAGCGTGTGGGCCTATGCAGTAACATCTGTGCTACGACAATAAGCAGTGTCACGCCTGCACCTGTCCAATACAGACCTGAACCGACAGCAAGTCCCATGCCTGCCGTAGCCCATATGCCAGCCGCTGTGGTCAATCCCCTGACCGTGTGGCGCTGTGTGAAGATCATGCCTGCTCCAATGAACCCCACACCGCTAACGACCTGTGCCGCAATCCTTGATGGATCAAGCGACAGATTGGCCCAGCCCGCCTGATCCTGGAATCCATACTTCGATACAATCATCATCAGGGCCGCGCCGACAGCGACTACAAAATGAGTACGAATTCCCGCCTCTTTCATTCGATTCTTGCGCTCATATCCGATTAACACACCACATATTCCAGCTATGAGTACACGCATCAAATATTCCAATTCCATGCACATCACCTCTTTTACTATGTATATGCTTACATTTGCTATCTTTACTATTACCCAATCTTTCACTGACTACATAAGTTGAAATTCCACTCAGTTCAATTCTCTGACCGAAAATTGCTCCCTTGTCTCTCTCCCAATCCGAAATAATGTCTGAAATTATAGATCAGCGGATGCCATTCTTCTGGATTAATCTTGTTTGGTCCAGATATCAGTCGTGTGTGCGCATGCACCTTCAACGCTTTCACTTCCACAATCGCCATGAACGGTGTATGTTCGGGAATGCGTATGTGTTGTACAGCCGCTTCAATCTGGAGCGGACATTCGACTATTTTATCTGGAGCCACCTGAACCGAGCATTCGGATGTCAGTCCAGCTACAGTGAATTTATCATGACAATATTCATAGCCCATCTGCCTTTTCTCCTCAGGAACCGGGTTAACTCCCGTATAACGGCCTAATGCCTCAACCTGTCTCCACATGGTCGCATCTGGTAAATTAATCACACACTCCGGATGTCGAATCAGATTTTCATAGGCTTTCCCCTGTGTACCTATACCTAGCACCAGACAGTCCCCCAGCGCCCAGGATGAGGACAGTGGAGACACGTTGGTTGACCCATCCTCGTTTAATGTACTTAGCAGCAATACAGGGGTACCATAATATAAAATACTGGGATTAATCGTTTCATGTCGTACCACTGTGGAATTTTTGTTCAGCTGCCCAGTAGCAGCCTCCGGTTTCATTATCTTGTTCACCTTGTTCATTTTGTACCTCTCCTGTTCCAATCCATTCGTTTATAAGCTTCGTCTGATCCGTATGGGACGATACAACCGAATTGTAATACAGTAATAGTTCAGATATGATCGAAGTATGAATGTATACCCGAATATCACTGTTATTGCGTCGTTAATCGCTGATCCAAGTCGCTCCATTTTTCTGTCATCCTTACTGGATGGCCGGGCGTTGCCCGCAGGAGAGCTTGCTCATATGGCAGGTGTCACGCCCCAGACGGCAAGCAGTCATCTCGCCAAACTCGTAGAGGGAGGATTACTGGAAGTTGAACAGCAAGGCCGTCACCGATACTACCGTCTTGCAAACAAGGAAATTGCTAATCTGATTGAAACCATGGCCAGTATTGCTCCGCCTGTACAGATCCGCTCTCTCAAACAATCCAATCAGCTTCAACAACTGAGTTATGCACGGACCTGTTATGGGCATCTGGCCGGGAAATTGGGAATCTCGCTCTGTGAAGCCTTACTACAGAAGGGTTATCTTGAAGAGCCCGAAGAGGCACACAGCAAGGATTATCAAGTTACAGTGAAAGGAACACAGTGGTTCACTACGTTTGGAATTAAACTTCAGATTAAGCCAGGATCACGCCGTGCCATCGCTCGCAAATGTCTGGATTGGAGCGAACGCCGTCATCATCTCTCAGGCATGCTTGGGGAACAACTCAGACATCGATTATCGGAACTGGACTGGATTCGTCAAAAAACAGGAAGTCGCTCTGTCGAAGTAACGGAAGCAGGCAAGAAAGGTTTATACGAGGTGCTGGATATTTCACTTTAGCGATACAGAAAAATATACGAAGGATACTCCAAGATGAGAACGCAAAAAATCCCCTTCACACTGAACCGTTATCCGGTCAAATGTGAAGGGGATTTTGGGTTAAATCAGAACGGAGAGAGAGGGATTCGAACCCTCGCACCGCTTACGCAGTCTAACCCCTTAGCAGAGGGTCCCCTTATAGCCACTTGGGTATCTCTCCAAGAAATGGCTCCCCGAACAGGGCTCGAACCTGTGACAACTCGATTAACAGTCGAGTGCTCTACCAACTGAGCTATCAGGGAAAATTAACTTGAATAAGATTAATTTATCATGATTAATAATCCAAGTCAACATGCCTTCCATCACTTTCTCCAATACATTGAATGATACTCACATCAGATATTCTGAAGGCCCAGCTTTCCCGCGCAACGACCACACCGGTAACGCTTCGGATCTATTTTCCGTTTGCGCAAATATTCCGTCCCACAGCTTTTGCACACCAGCTTATAACGATAAGGTAGCGGCTTTCTGCCTTTGCCATCAGGCAGAGATTGACAGTAACGCGAACCGCCCACCTTCTGCAATAAAGCCTTGAATTCCGGGTCACGATGCTGATAGCCGCGTCCACGAATATGCAGATGATAGTGGCACAGCTCATGCTTGATAATTTTTTCAACCTCATCTCGCCCGTAGGCTTCGAGTTGATGCGGATTGATCTCAATCCGGTGACTTTTGAGCATATAACGCCCTCCCGTCGTGGTCAGACGACTGTTAAACAACGCTTCATGGGTGAACGGTACTCCGAAATGATCCAGTGATACCTGTTCAATCCACTGTTGCAACTCCTCATTTTCCATCGGTGTCCTCTCCTTGCACCCCCTCGGAGCATTTGTTTTTCCGGCATAATACTTGAATTTTAACCGTTTCGTAGGCTACACTGTCAAGTAGAATGTATGAGGGGAGATTATTACTCGTTATGCCTACAATGCGCTATGTCATCCTGCAGCAGGAACAACAATTGCAGTTCGTGGAAATGCCGGCGGATTACGCCTATCAACTTAGCGCGCTCAATCTGCGCCTTCACAAGGAGATAGATAAACTCACGGCAGCAGATGTCCCTGTCCTGCCTTGGGCAATCGCCGAATGTGACAACCTCGATCTTCTGAACGAAAATCTTACCATCATCGGCGGCCTTGATTATATCAATGCGCTTGAAGAATCTTTTGCAGTACTACGTGAGAGCCATTATCCCTTGATTTCCTTGCTTACTGAAATCCGGGCGCTCCAGGCTCAATTGGAACAATGGTATGAAGAAGAGATGGAAGCTCTCTAATTCATCTGAGGTATCATTTTAAAATGACAAGTTCAAGAAGCGCAACTCCCAGCATTGGGAATTGTGCTTTTTGGCGATTAAGATAATGATTTGGCGGAGCTCCTCACTTAAGCCGCACAGTCCAGGCTATTGCCACATATGCTAACGTACAGATGAATTATGCAAGAGGAGGAGATACCCTTGCCTCAATGGCTTTGCAATCAACTGATGCGTGCATTTCACAAAAAGGATAGCCGCCAAATCAAGTTGCTGAACGAATGCTGGTTCTTTTATCGCAACAAACCAGCAAATGGCACACCACGCAGTGCAGAGAACGAACTTTAAAAGGTTTCCTAAAGTCTGCTTTGGATTATGAAGGATGGCCTTTAGAACACGCACTTTAAGAAAATGCACATATTCCCACCGTACTTATCAGAGGAATTAGAACGGACAACGGGACTATTACTGTCGACAACAAACAGCCTTCCCTGTTCAGGGAAGGCTGTTCTCCAATTCTGTTGCTTATTAAGACTGTTGCGCAGAAGCAGGCTTCTTCATCGTAAGGCCGACACGGCCTTTTTTGGTATCCACATTCATGACCCACACCGTTACATTATCCCCGACAGATACAACATCCATCGGATGTTTAACATATCCGTTGCTGAGCTGTGAGATATGGACAAGCCCATCACTCTTAATCCCAATATCAACAAAGGCACCAAAATCAATAACGTTCCGAACTGTACCTTGCAGCTCCATGCCTTCCACCAGATCCTCAATTTTCAATACATCTGTACGGAAGATTGGCAACGGCATCTCCTCACGCGGGTCACGACCCGGACGCTGCAAGCTGTCCAGAATGTCACGCAATGTAGGCACACCTACGTCCAGTTTCACAGCCAGTTGCTCCGGCTGTTGCTCGGACAGTAACACCGACAGTTCCTTGCTACCGAGCTTGTCCAGTGCAACCTGAAGCTCCTTAAACAGCTGATCCACAACCTTGTAGGACTCCGGGTGAATTGGTGTACGATCCAATGGATTCTCACCCTCACCAATCCGCATAAAGCCTACGCACTGCTCATAGGTTTTGGCACCCAGACGCGGCACTTTCTGAAGCTGACGGCGGTTCGTAAACCGGCCATTCTCTTCACGGTACTTCACAATGTTCTTGGCAATCGTAGCGTTAACTCCAGCCACATATGACAGCAACGAAGGTGAAGCCGTATTCACGTCCACACCGACATGGTTAACTGCAGATTCGACGACAGCCTTCAGGCTTTCTTCCAGAACCTTCTGGGAAACGTCATGCTGATATTGCCCCACACCAATAGCTTTTGGATCAATCTTAACCAACTCCGCAAGCGGATCTTGTACCCGGCGTGCAATGGAAGCTGCACTGCGCTCCGCAACATCCAGATCCGGGAACTCTTCCTGGGCCAGTTTGGATGCAGAATACACACTCGCCCCTGCTTCGTTAACAATCAGATACACCAGACTTTCATCACCGTTCTCCTGAATGATCTCCGCAACAAACTGCTCCGTTTCACGAGATCCGGTACCATTACCAATGACGATCAGTCCGATATCATATTGCTTGATCATGCGGTGGAATACTTCCGCAGCTTCACGTTTCTTGTTGTGTGGTGGCGTTGGATAGGTCACAGCCACTTCCAGCAGCTTGCCCGTATCATCTACGACAGCCAGTTTACAGCCCGTACGATAGGCAGGATCGACACCCAGCACACGTTTGCCATGAATCGGTGGTTGAAGCAACAGATTACGCAGATTGGCCGAGAATACCGAGATGGCCTGATTTTCGCCTTTTTCCGTCAGTTCTCCACGAACTTCACGCTCGATGGAAGGCGCAATAAGCCGCTTGTATGCATCTTCAATCACATCACGCAGGATATCCTGCACGGCAGAAGCACCACGAATGATCTGTCCTTCCATATGACGATGGGCCGGTTCTGCCTGTACGTCCAGGCCAACTTTCAGAATATTCTCACGTTCCCCGCGATTAATCGCGAGAATTCGGTGTGGAGGCATCTTTTTGGCCAGTTCACGGTAATCATAATAATTCTCGTACACGGACTCTTCTTGAGCATCCTTCGCTTCTGAAGTCAGCATTCCGTGATCCAAGGTGTACCGACGAATCCATGCACGAATGGCAGCATCGTCTGCGATGTTCTCAGCAAGAATGTCTTTGGCTCCCTGAAGTGCCGACTCCGCATCTTCTACGCCCAGTTCAGCATTGATATATTTCGCAGCTTCCTGGAGTACATTGCCTTGCTTCGGTTGACCCCAGATCCATACAGCAAGGGGCTCAAGACCTTTTTCCTTAGCCACGCTTGCACGCGTTTTCCGTTTCTGACGGAACGGACGATACAAATCTTCCACTTCCTGCAGCTTCACAGCCTGGGTAATGGAATTCTTCAGTTCTCCGGTCAGCTTGCCCTGTTCCTCTATAATACGGATGACTTCCAATTTGCGATCCTCAAGATTGCGCAGATAGACAATGCGTTCTTCAATCAATCGCAGCTGGTTCTCATCCAGCTCTCCAGTCATTTCTTTACGGTAGCGGGCGATAAATGGAATCGTATTGCCTTCGTCCAGAAGCTCCGATGTCGTACGGACCTGCTTCAAGGACAGTGACAGTTCCTTGGCTACCTGTTTGATGATTCGTTCATGGCGTTCTGCCTTTATTGTTTCTTCATTGGGTTCCAGAACCGTTTCCTGTTCAGACAAAATAAATCCCTCTTTCCTTCCTGAATCTGAATCGTTCGTTACAATCATTTCAGGGCAGCTTTGCTGCTGTAATTACAGTATAGTTGAACCATTTGTTTTTTCCACTCTATCCTATATTATCACAAAATCACATCCAGATTTCCATCAATCCGCAAGCATACAAGTTCTGACAGAATGATGTCATCCTCCAGCCTTCCCCATTACGGCAAAAAAAGACCGAAAAACGTCATCACGACGCTCCTCGATCCTCCCTTGTTTAAAAACTCTATATACAATAGCAATCTAATAAGTGAAACTACTCATTTACACTATGACGGAGAGGACAGAAAAAACCTGAAAAAGCGAAGCGTTCGCCTTTATCTCCGGATTTTCCCTTTGAGAAAGGGAATCAAAAAATCTGGGGATAACAGTGATTGGAAGGTTATTCTGTCATCGTAGTACCCGTGTAAATAAATTGTAGTTCACTTATCTAGACGCGTTCAAAGCGGAACAGTTCGCTCAGATAGTCTCCTGATGCACTGCCTACCGAAATACCGCCATACATCAAGGCATCGCCGGTAAAGGTCTCTGATCCGCCTTTCAGACGATAATCCGCATTCGGGTCCAATCCTTTCAGCTTCAGGCGCTGAAGAGGCGCATTAGGCTCGGAGAGCACACGGAAGTAGAATACAACCGCTTCACTTCCGTCTGGTGCAATAAACATCCACGCCGTCTCATTGCCTTCAAACGGACTGAGCAAGCGACGGAACGTTCCATATTGCACCGTTCCACGGATCTCCTTGTACAGCTCAACCTGGGCTTTCACGATGTCGTTCTCTTCCTCCGTGAATTTCGTCAGGTCCAGCTCATACCCGAAGTTGCCCGACATCGCCACATGTCCCCGAATCTCAAGAGAAGTGATCCGGTTCACCTGATGATTCGGTACCGCCGAGATATGCGATCCCATGGAGCTCACCGGATACACAAGACTGGTACCATATTGAATCCGCAGACGGGATATCGCATCCGTGTTATCACTTGTCCACGTCTGTGGCATGTAATAGAGCATACCTGGATCGAAGCGGCCACCACCACCTGAACAGCTCTCGAACAGAATGTTCGGGAACGCCGAAGTGATTCGTTCCATAACGTCATACAATCCGAGCATGTAACGGTGCGCAGTCTCACGCTGTCTGTCTGCCGGAAGCAATGCGGAACCCACTTCCGTCATATTGCGGTTCATATCCCATTTCACATAAGTGATTGGTGCAGAACCAAGTACGTCTGTTAACATGCGCACGATCTCATCACGTACATCCTGACGAGAGAAGTCGAGCACCAATTGTTGACGTCCTTCTGTCCGGCGACGGTCAGGAACATGAAGACACCAGTCCGGATGCGCACGATATAACTCACTGTCTGGTGAGATCATCTCAGGCTCAAACCACAGTCCGAACTGCATGTCCAGACCTGTTACGCGGTTTGCCAGATCATCCAGCCCCTGTGGCAATTTGTTTTTATCGACAATCCAGTCACCCAGCGAGGAGTTATCACTGTCCCGGTGTCCAAACCAGCCATCATCCAGAACAAACAGCTCAATACCCAGCTTCTGCCCAGCGCGAGCAATCTGTTCAATCTTGTCCGCATTGAAACCAAAGTAAGTCGCTTCCCA
Organism: Paenibacillus sp. CB74; assembly: GCF_055687625.1. NCBI lineage: Bacteria > Bacillati > Bacillota > Bacilli > Caryophanales > Paenibacillaceae > Paenibacillus > Paenibacillus sp. CB74. The sequence goes on from NZ_CM146009.1 coordinate 3,701,568, forward strand.
GTTATTAACCAGTACCGGGCGCTCCGCATTGCGGAATTTGCCGCGTGCCAGACGCTCCCGATACAATTCGTGGTAAGACTGTGACATGCCGTCCAAACCTGCAGCCGAATACACCATAACGGTCTCAGGTGTCTGGAAAGCTTCCTGTGGCTCCAGCTTCCAGCTGAACTCGAACGGGTTGATCCCAAGCGATACACGGGTGGTGTGGAACTGATCCACTTCAGCCTGTGCGGTGAAGCTACCACTATAGACGAGACTGAATCCGTAGACTTCACCTTGATCTTCATCCGTACCTGGTGTCATCAGCGCAATAAATGGATTTTGCTGGTGACTGCTTGAACCGCGACGACTCTCGATGCCTTGCAGGCCTGACGCAAGCGGTCTGCGCACGATATCACGTTCCCGTGTCCAAGCCCCTGACAATTGCAACAATTCATAATCCGCATGCGGGAAATCGACAGAAGAACTGAGCGCACGCACTACATTCACAGCGGTAGCGCTCTCATTCACGATACGCATGGAGCGTGTAATTGCATTAAATGCCGTAAAGGCTGTATAAGAAAGCTCGATCTTGATACCAGCGACGCGGTCTTCCAGCTCAATAACCAACGTCTCTGCTTCGTCATCGGATTCAACGTATGTTGCTGGCAGTCCGGTAAGTGCTGCCTTTCCTTTGACCAATCGATGACCTGTATACGTAAACTCCGAAACCGTTGAGCCATTCTCAAGTTCCAATTGGATTGCAGGGTTACGGAAATCACTCGTGCCATACACTGGCAATTCCACTGGCAACGTATCGAAGGAGATCGTACGATCCTCTGGCACCGGGTTAGGGCTAAAGGACGCTCGTTCTGTCCGTACATGCAACCAGCTCAGATCGGTGTCGCGTAATTTTTTGCCATAATACAAATGCACCAAATATCCTGAAGGCAGTACCTGAAATACGTAACTGGCCTCACGGGTCTGTAAATGAAATTGAAGTTTCTCCTGATTGATGTAAATGCTCATATGTCTCCTCCACCTCTATATATAGGTCTTTCGGGTAAACGGTTTCTCAGGTTTCATTATAGCGAAAAGATCGCCAATGTTCTACGCTTTCATCAAGCTTTAATCAAAAGAGCGTACAACAGCCCGAAGGATGTCATACGCTCTTTTGGTTACAGTCTGAATTCAGTGTGTTCCCTTACAGGAACATCCATTGCCAACGGACAGCAGGGCAGCGTACAAAACGCTGGTTACTGCCTAAAAATCGATTAATCCCAGGCTGATCTGCAAGGCTTCGTTGACCAATTTCATGGTCTCCTCGTCCAGATGGGTAATCTTATCAGTCAGCCTCTGCTTATCGATCGTCCGTATTTGTTCGAGCAAAATAACCGAGTCCCGGTCAAAGCCATGAGCCGCCGCATCAATTTCAACATGCGTTGGCAGCTTTGCCTTCTGGATCTGGGCGGTGATAGCCGCCACAATACAAGTTGGACTAAACCGGTTGCCGATATCATTCTGGATCACCAGAACCGGCCTGACTCCACCTTGCTCGGAACCGACAACGGGAGAAAGATCCGCAAAAAAAACGTCACCACGTTTTACGATCAATGTCTACACCCCGCTAACTAAGCGGTCCAGAGTGCTGTCCGCATCTTCCTCCGCATGAAAGGCTTCGGATGCCATGGTCAGATTAATTTTTGCCATCTCCATGTACCCTCGCTGCATCGTTTCACGGATGTAACGTTTCTTACGCTCCGTTAAATACAGCTTCATAGCCTGCCTAATCAATTCGCTGCGGTTGGAATTCTCCAGCGCTACGATGCCATCCACTTCCTGCAAAAGATAATCAGGTAAACTGATCATGATCCGCTTGGTGTTCTGCAAGTTGGCCACCTTTCTTCCACCCCCACAAACCTTTCGCCATTGTGAACCAGTATTACGTTTTTCCAGAACTTTTATACAAAGGAATATATATGCCCCGAGTATATCAAGTATGCTGTACTCCATTATAAACACGGGGAACAATATTCGTACAGACCAAACATCTCAATTCAGGAATTAAATCCTCACTGTCATACAACATTCGAGATGCTCCGACAGTTTTCCTTCTGTTCTGAAAAAAAGTTTATTGGTAATGACGTCCAGTTTACCTGTCAGGATGTCAAAAGTGGATTAATTTTGGCGACTACTGCTCCCCCACGGGTATATACCCGTGGAATGCGGTGCGCCATCATGCAGATCACTTCATAAGCAATCGTACCGAGCTGGGATGCCACCTCGTCTGCGGTTATAACACCACCAGACTGATGACCGATGAGGACAACCTCTTCGCCGACTTGAATTTCTTCCGCTTCTTCTGCGAAAGATTGTAACGACACCATACACTGATCCATGCAGATTGTACCGACGACAGGGACGCGGCTGCCGCGTACAAGCACTTGTGCTTTACCTGTCAGCATTCTTGAGTATCCGTCTGCATATCCGATTGGCAGGGTCGCTATTCGTTCGTACCCTTGCGTAAAATAACGGGTTCCGTAACTGATCCCCCAATGGGGTGGCAGTGTTTTGACCAGAACCGCTTTCGTCTTCAGCGTCAATACCGGGGACAGCTTCACCACCTGATGATTCACCTCAGCCGAAGGATACAGTCCGTACAGGCTTATTCCCACACGTACCATATCATAAGACAATTCAGGTGTATCAATGGCAGCGGCGCTGTTCGCCGTATGTATAATCGGGATGGAACATCCCTGATCCCTGAGCGCATGAACCACGCCTTGGAACCGTCGATACTGCTCCAGTGTATAGGTTTTGTCTTCTTCATCCGCTCTGGCAAAATGGGTAAACATGCCTTCCAGCATCACCTGATTAAGCGAAGCTACTTCCTGGATGAAAGCCAATGCCTCATCGCCAGGTAATAGACCTAATCGGCCCATACCGCTGTCAATTTTAATATGAACCTTCAGTTTGTTAGCGAATGTGCTCGCATCCAGATGTCGAATGGCGTCAAGCACTTCCCTGCTGAACAGCGTGATGGTCACATCATGTTTCCATGCAGCATCGATCCCTTCAGGCGGCGTATAACCCAACACCAGAATTGGAATCGTAATCCCATGTTGTCGCAGTTCCAGAGCTTCGTCAAGAAAAGCAACACTTAAGTAATCCACACCCACTCGTTCCAGTTCTCTGGCCATCTCCACCGCTCCGTGCCCATAAGCATTGGCCTTCACACAGGCGAGGAATTTCATGCCCTGAGGCAATGCCTTGCGGAAAGCTTCTACGTTAGTACACAAATGATCCAAATTGATGTCCGCTTGGGTCGGCCGATATTGTCCTTGCACGTTAAGTCACCTTCTCTAATCATCTTAATCCGGCTCACGTCAGACTCCATCGTAATGCTCCTGCATGTGACTGTCAAATGAACCGAAGTTTCACATTCAAAAACAGGTGCAAGGCGCGCCGTTTGAGGAACCAATGTGAATACAGAAGAAGACCGATAAGCGAGATTGACAGGGTATAATTTCACTTTTCATCCCATCAAAGAGCTGCTTATATCGATTATTTACCCGGTTCCCTCTGCATAGAAGCGCATTTTGCATTATTGGATGATGGAGCAGGAAAAATGGTTCCAGATAAATACCTGTCTCTCATCAAACAAAGCACCGGAGAACGGGTCTCCGATGCTTCTTAGCATTCCTTATGTTTATGCAACTATTCGTTCTTTTGTGCAAAAGTCATTTGCCTGACTCTTCCTGCATTGATGTTGCGATGCGTACCATTTCGTTCTGAGGCAGGTCTGCACTGGTGATCCGATATTCTATGCCATCTGTCATCCATGTCAGAGTCTTCAATGCATCTCCGCTGATCATTCCCAATGTGAATCCAAGATCCACTACACTGGATGGAGCAAGCGATACAGCTCGATCCTGAGGTCTGGCTTCGAATATCGTGTAATTATAGGTTCCTTCATAACGAAGCATGACCGAATAGTCTCCTGCCTCTTCCAGGATCTGATCATCCTTGAGCTGTACGCCTTCCGGTGCATAGGTTGGTTGAATCACGCCGAAGCTGTCTGCCCCTTCCGGTTCAGCAAGTGTTGGCTCTTCGCCTTCCTGACCTGTTGCGGCCCCCTCTGTACCTTGCTGCTCTGTGTCCCCACCCACACCCGTCTGTCCATCAGTGACAGCTCCTTCTGGTTCAGGCGCAGTCTGAGGATTGGCTGGTTCTTTGCCGCCCTCATTACCGGTTTGCTCCACAGGAGTCACACCGGAGTCGGTTCCTGTCTTGCCGCCTTCTTCAGTACCGGCTGTCATGTTACGTTGCATGTCAAAGGCATCTTTCTCAAATTCAGTCCCGAATTTGAAGGAGTCAAATTTCACATCGACCACAACATTGGCATTGGAGTCGGATACCTCCACCTGTTTAGGTGCATAATCACTTTTGTTCAGCCAGATCTTCTGTCTGACAAGTGCATGTGTATTATAATTGGCAGCTACATCAAATACATAGCTCTCCTTCTCATCCGCAAACTGGCGGGTTGTATCCCCCGTAATGCTCCGAATCAATGTTTCATAGAGATATACCTGTCCTTGATTATCCGGCCAATTGCTCTGAAAACGGAAGCTTTTGTTCTGGCTCGGTGTCAAAACAAACACGCCTTCATCGTTACGCAGTACAATCTGTGTTACATCCTTTTTGGCATTCGTTAATGCAATACGATAATAGGAAGGCTTCTGATGCCACACCTCGACCTTGTACTGCTGCGGCGCATCTCCGGTATGCAGCGTCATCACGCCTGCCCCCTGGTAACTTTCCATCTCTCCTACGACTTCGTTCAGATCTTTGACCACAGCTGCCGCATCCTTCTTCCCGCAGGCGGCAAGTAAGGCCGATAAGACCAATACCATGGCAAGCATCCATGATATTCGGCGCATGACATCATCCCCTTTAGCACATGTTTTCACTTCAGGATTGTGCTTGCAGCAGAACCCCTACTTGATTAGTACATGTTATGAGGGACTTGTTCGATATATGCGGACTAGTTTGACAAGCAATCGGTGAAGTCGGTTAATACGGCATTGCTACGCAAAATCAGTCTCGGGTAGGATGTTAACTTTATCCAGAAAAGGCATAGTGAATTGTAGGAAATTATTCGTTTTATTGACTATGGGGAGGGAAGGGTATGACAAGAACAAAGCTTCGCACATCACTGGAAGGACTGGATGAGTTCATTGATGATCAACTTCAACTATGGAATGGTGTCGGTACAGCGGTGGCTGTGATCCATAAGGATGAGGTCATCTGGCAAAAAGGCTACGGTTATCGTGACCTCGAATCCAAACTTGAAGTTACCCCTAATACGTTGTTTGCCATCGGTTCAAGTACCAAAGCCTTTACCGCAGCAACCGCTGCTCTCCTGGTTGATCAAGGAAAACTGGATTGGGATGCCCCCGTGAAGTCGTACATGAAAGACTTCAAAATGTTCGATCCGGTCGCAACAGAACGTCTAACTATTCGCGACATGTTGTGTCATCGTTCCGGTCTTCCAAGGCATGAGTTGGTATGGTACAACTCCCCACGTACAAGAGAAGAACTTGTACACGCATTACAGTATCTGGAGCCAAATCAAGATTTCCGTAACAAATGGCAGTATCAAAACCTGATGTACATGACAGCCGGTTACCTTGTTGGACAGCTCAATGAAACTTCGTGGGAGCAGATGGTTCAAAATTCCCTATTTAATCCGCTCGGGATGAACTCAAGTCTGTTCTCAGTTGAAGAAATGCAACTCCAGTCAGACTATGCTTACCCTTACCTAGAGAAAGAGGGTCAGAATACGAGAATACCATTTCGTGTCATTGATGCCATAGGACCTGCTGGTTCCATTAACAGTAATCTAGTCGATATGGGCGCATGGCTTAAATTCCAATTGAATCAAGGTCAATGGGAAGGAGCGTCACTGATCTCTAAGGAACAGATGAAGATTATGCATAGTCCTCAGATGACTAGTGATTCGCCGTTCATAAGCCAAGAGCTACCTGTGAGTACATATGGTCTCGGTTGGATGATTGAGCCTTATCGTGGACATGCCATGATTCATCATGGTGGGGCTATTGATGGCTTTGCATCACAAGTTGCCTTTTTGCCAGAGGAGCAGATTGGAATCGTGGTTCTGAGCAATACCAACGGAAGTATAATTCCGTATACGGTTGCTTTTCATATCATGGACCGACTGCTTGGGCTTGAGCCTGTCAACTGGAGTTCCAAATTAAGCATATTAATGGGGAAAGAATCAGAAGAAACGGAGGTTAATCCGGAGAATCCTTTGGAAGTGCCTATTCAAGCAGACACTGCCGTTGAAGAAAAAATGGAAGAACCTCTCATCATACCTTGTGATCGACCTTACACCGCTTATGCGGGTATTTACACGCATCCTGGTTATGGCGAGATGTCTATTCAGGAAACAACGAACGGGTTGCAGGCAACCTTTAACGCCCTCGAAATGCCCATGGAATATACCGGAAATGATACGTTCTCTGTCGAACTGGTCACATTCGGTCTGAAGGTCACATATACGTTCACCCTGAACGAATCATCAGAAGTTGCTCAATCCATCTCCATTCCTTTGTTGCTTGAGCCGGGTACAAAACCGATTGAATTCAACAGGGTTTCGTAATTGATCTGAACTGGTGAACATCTGCTGCATTTCCGTTGTGGTAGGTAACCATCCATACCTACCACAACGGAATATACACCGGATAACTCCCATCCTCTTGCTCGGCACCAGGCTTTCTTTTCACCCACAGTCTGCGCAGATCAGGCAGACCATACCCCGCAACACGATAATCTCGCAGCGAATCATGATGGGCATGTTCTTCCCTGAAGCTGTACGCGGGCAGAAGCAGCGCCTCCTGTATCAGTCGATCTTCCAAATGAATCAACGTTTTCAACCGCTCAGCAGGTTCCTGAATCATCACCACACGTCCGCATTCCTGTTCCAGTTCATGTCTCCAGTAATCATTCATCGCAATCAGGAATAACGTGTTCCGGAAGGTATACATCGTCACGAGGCTCAGCATGACATGATCATTGAAGACTTCTCCTGTATAGATCAGATCACAGTCCCTGAACCCATCTTGATAGACTGCATGGACCGGATCTCCCGGCATAATGTTGATATGTAGGCCGATCTGTTTACATCTCTCTGCAAACCAGACCATGTCTGCCTCCATCTTCTCTCCTTCTTCCACCCATAGACTTAAACTCTGCCCTTGGTATGAGCTACGACGTAATAATGCCGCGGCCTGCGCCAGTGAGGTCTCCACGGAAAGTGCGGGTATAGGTGTGACAGAAAAATTCGATTGTTCCGATTGCTTTTTCCATAACTCCCCTTGATCCGCACCCACTGTTGGTTGCTGTTCCTGTACTCGTCCTCGAATCAAACTGTAAGCAGCCTGTGTGTTTGTGCTCCCGAGCGCTTCCGACAGCTCATGTGCATTCAATAACTGTTGAACAGCCCGGCGAAAATTCACATCATGCTGCGGCCCTTCCTTTTGCATATTAAACGTCATATACACACCGCCCTGTATCTCATGCTGCACTGCACGAGGCTCCGCATCCGGAAATAAATCATGCTTGATGATGGACTCCGCCTTTGCCGAGTGGGGAAGCTGCCATACTTCAACGCGATCTACATAAGCACGCCCTCTGAAATAGGCCAGAAATACCTCAAGTACAAGCAGCTTCGAATCATGACGAGTCAATCGATAAGGTCCTGTTCCAATCGGATAAAGCGGGTTCATCTCCACATCTCTAGGCAGGATAGATGCACACATACTGCTCATCAGATCCGGGAACATGAAGTTGGGCTTATTCAACACAAAACGTACAGTCAACAGGTCATACGCCTCTATGCTCTCAATGGAACCAAACAGCGGCCTGCACGGGTTACTCTTATTAGAGATAATTCGATCAAAGGTAAACTTGACGTCCTCTGCATCCAGGATCCTTCCATGATGAAAAGGTATGCCTTTGTGCAGATAAAAGGTCCATTCCCTTCCATCCGCATCACTCTCCCATGCCATAGCCAGACTCGGTTCGCAGACTTGGCGTTCCCCATTATAACGAACCAAACGATCAAAGACCTCTGTAATAATGAATACTTCTCCCCACATCCCCGTCTGCGTAGGGTCGAGAGTCTTAAAAGGTGTATTCTGCGGAATCCGCAATGTATCCACCCGGCCTCTGTCTCCTTCATTCGAAAGCAGGCCGAATTGAGTCTGCATTTGCTGCATCAAATGTTCTCGCATCGTAATTGGCAAGGTGGCGGCCAGTTCATAGGCATCCTCCATCTTGTTGCCATTCAGTAGATCGTCGAACCGTTCACGCGCCACAGTAAGCAAAGGGACACAAAATAACAGCATCGATTTTTTGCCTCTGCCACGCTGTGGGTTCCACCTGACCCATCCGTTCTCCTTGAATTTGTTCATAATGAGGTTCATATTACGCATGGTGCAACATAAAAGATCAGCGAGTTCACCTACCGTTGTATGTACTTCTTGTTCATCATGCACATGTGGGAAGTTCAACCGCAGTTGAATGTAATGTTCTGATACGTCCATATATGCCCTTCCTTCTTCTCAATTCTAAAATACGAAATCCACCCGGATGCTTCTACAGTTTTTCTTCAGGTTTTCCTCCATTATACTCAGTAACATCAACATGACCAGTGGGAAGGAAGAAGAACAATTTATGAAATACGCCGATCTGCACCCTAACATCCGAATACGTATCATTACAGATTTTTTCACCGATCTGACTCAGAAGTCCATCATTCCATTCATGGCGATCTATCTGAGTGTTCAGATTGGCGCAGGTGTGGCAGGGTTATTGCTAACGGTCAATATTGCGGCTTCCATGATTGTGGGTTTGTGGGCAGGATATTGGTCGGATCAAATGGGACGAAAGAAATTAATGGTGATTGCACAAACTTTGCAGGTCGTGGCTCTACTTTGTTTGGCTATTGCCAACTCGCCGTGGATGGATTCGATCATCGTCACTTGTCTCATGTTTCTGCTTAGCAGTCTAAGTTCAGGGATCACCGTGCCGATTGCGAATGCCATGATTGTCGACGTGAGCAGTGAACATGAACGTCATTATGTATATGGGTTACAATATTGGACAACAAACGTTGCTGTAACCTTTGGCGCACTGTTGGGCGGGCTATTTTTCGAATCATTTCGTTTCTTATTATTCAGTCTGGTGTGCCTGGAAAGTATGGTTACGCTGTTTATATTAGTCTTTATGATTCGGGAAACAATGGAAAAACGCGCACTCAATCATGGAGATCAATCCAATCATTCCGGTCCATCCACCAGAATATTGGAATCCAATGCTCCCATCCAGAGGAACATACTGAAAACGTACCGGGCGGTCTTTCAGGACAAACGTTTCATGGTATTTTTCACGGCTACGGTCCTTGCCGTTTCCCTGGAATTCCAGTTGGATAAATATATTGCGGTTCGTCTAAAAAGTGAATTCACCGCCCAACTGTTCGGCTCAGATATCTCTGGTCTGCGTATGTTCAGCCTGATTATGATCATCAACACTGTACTGGTTGCATTGGTTGCAATCCCATTCTCTAGATGGATGGGCCGCTTCCAGTCCCGAGCGATCATGACTGTCGGTATGTACCTGTATACCGCAGGTTTCGCCGTTCTTGCTTTCAGCAACTGGGCTTGGCTACTTATATCATCCGCTATATTGCTGACCATTGGAGAATTGATGTACGCCCCTGTTCGTCAGGTCATGCTAGCCGGTATGATCCCAGATTCGGACCGGGCTGCCTACATGGCTGCTGACGGGTTGAGCTATAACGTGGCTGCACTACTCGGAAGTATCGGGTTAACTATTGGAGCCTTCCTGCCCTCATACGTAATGGCTGTTCTGTATGTACTCATGGGGCTTGCAGCACTCGTCTTTTTCCGAATGTCACTTCGGAAGACAGAGGAACAGCATCAACATCTGGCGTGTGCAGAGGCATCATGATATTACTTTTTCGGCAACAACATAATCACTAAGAGAGCCATGGCAGGCTCTCTTTTTCATGTCCAAACTCAACGCATACAAGTAAATTATTATTAACATTTTGTATATTATAGTTTACATTCAGTAAAATATCATGTACATTTTATTCATGGAGGTGAGCAAGTGGAAGAATTGCACAATCATGTTAGGGAGTTACGGGCCAGAGACCGGTTGTCCCAAGCGGAATTAGCCAAACTCATCGGCGCATCCCGTCAAACCATTGCCCTGATTGAACGCGGAGATTACTCCCCATCGGTCGTCCTGGCATTAAAAATAGCCCATGTCTTTCGTGAACCTGTAGAAAAAATCTTTGAATTGAAAGGTGGAGATTAAGATGAACAGAACAACTTCCCCGTCCAAAAAGAACAAGATGCGTCTTCCGTTGTATGCGGCAGGTGGTGCTGTAGTCGGTTTTCTCGGAGCCAGCGGAATCAACAAAATTCCATCTAATTTGAATTGGACGTTGTCCGTTTACTATGACTATGATCTTTTATTTGCATTACTGGCTGCTTCAGTGGTGGTTATGATGTTGTGGAACACGCTCAGTCTTGTTCGTACGCCATCTGTGCCTCCAACGGAAGATGAGGTGTATGGAGATTCTGACTCACTCATCTCTCCCGCTGAGCGTTCCCTCGGAAAAGCGATGATCCTCAGCGGATTGAGCGTTATTGTTGCGTTTACCTGGATCGCACTTGCTCTGTCCTTAAACGCTTCCAACAGAAACATGCCGAATTTTCCCGAACTGTTTAACCTCATGAATCTCTTTGCTGCGTGTATCTCTATTATCATCGTCGTTATACTGCAAACACTGACTGTGAAGCGATACAATCGCTATTTCCCTGATCGCGCACTGGATCTGAATTCACGCAACATGAAGAGGGATCATTTCGAGAAACTGGATGAAGGTGAGAAATGGATCGTATACCGTGCAGCCTATCGTTCTTTCCTGATGATGAACATTTTGCTTGGGATCGGCATGGTCTCCATGGTGTTATATTCAGCCCTCTTTAGCTTTGCTCCATTCCCAATTGTAATGCTCTCCGTCATCTGGATTGTCAACATTGGAATCTATTATCGTGAAACCTATCGTGCGAGTAATCAGTAATACATGGATAAGTAACTATTTTGTAAATATTTTCATAAAAGGAGTGTTTGCATGCATCTATCCAAACGAAAGACCCGCGTCAGGTTCACCTCCCTAATCGGAGCTTTCATGGCTGTTGTTCTGTCTCTTAGTCTATGGGTACCCGCAGTCCAGGCGGAGACCGCGACTCCAGTAACTGCTGAACAGGGGAAAACGAAAGCGCTGACAGGCGAATCAGCTACAGCATTTCTCGACTCATTCTTTGATTCCGCTGAGGCAAAAGCTCATTATGTTGGAGCCTCCGTTGTTGTTGTGAAGGATGGTAAAGTGCTGGCGGAAAAAGGATACGGCTATGCTGATCAGGAGAACAAAACGCCTATTGATCCGAAAAATACGGCCTTCCGTGTAGCCTCTGTCTCCAAAACATTCACGGCAGCAGCCGTGATGCAGCTGGCGGAGCAAGGCAAAGTTGACCTGCAAGCTGATTTTCAAACCTATGTAAAAGGGCTCGAATTCGATAATCCTTTTGACAAACCTGTAACTGTGGAGAACCTGCTCACACACACGACCGGATTCGAGATCCGTGATCCGCAGCAGGAAGACATCCATACTGATTTTGACAAATACATAACGATGGAGGATTACGCTCAGCAACACATGCCTCCCGTCGTTCGAGAGCCTGGCAGCGCCTACATGTACGATAATTTCTCGTTTTTGCTGCTCGGCATGATTGTGGAGAATGTTAGCGGAGAGCCCTTTGAATCCTATATGCAGCAGCATATCTTCAAACCACTAGGAATGAATAACAGCAGTTTCATACTGGACGAAAAATTCCAAAAGCAACTTGCTGTAGGCTATGATGCGGCACACAACCCGCTTGATCTGTATACCCTCTCTCCATCACCAATGCCTCAAGGTGGCATGCTGTCTACCGCTGAGGACATCGGGAAGTTCATGATTGCGTTCCTGAATGATGGCGTGAAGGACAACACACGTATTCTCAAGGAATCTACAGTGAAAAGCATGGAACAGTACCGTTCCTCCATTCATCCATTACTGCCCGATACCACTTACGGGTACGAAGCACCGTTTCAGCTTCCCGGGGCAGGAAGCAGTTCCAGCGTGATTACCAAAGCAGGCGACCTGACAGGATTCAGCTCTTATCTATTTTTTATTCCTGAGCAAAACACAGGCGTCTTCCTGACCTATAATCAAAATGGAGCACTTCGTAATCTGTTCTACCCGGCATTCATCCAGAATTTCTTCCCGCAATATGCAGAGCCAGTGCAGTTCAAGGATTACACGCCGCAAACTGCGGAAGAGTTGAAGCGTTTTAACGGATTGTATGCTGACCTTCGCATCAGCACCCTCATTAGCAAGTTGCAAGCTGGCGGCGAAACGTCCAGTGCGCTCAGCATTAGTGATCCGTTTATTGGCGAACGTAAGCTGATTCAATTGGAAGACAATCTGTTCAAAGATGAATTAACCGGACAGTTCACGGCGTTCAAAACATACGAAGATGGCACTACTTACATGAGAGAACCTTATCTCAACCCATTTGGGTATGCCAAAAAAGGACAACAAGCTACTGGCTTCCGGGATGTTCGTGAGAACAGTCCTTATGCTGAAGCCATCTATGCAATACAATCTCTTGGATATTATGAGAATGATGCCAACAAGTCTTTCCAACCGAAGACAGCTGTGACACGAGCTGAATTCATTGAAAATACGCTTAAACTCAGTGGATTGAAGCCCAGCAAAACAACGCCACCTGCAGGCACCGACTGGGCAGACCATGCAGCAGCCGGATATATTCAACTTGGATATGAATTGGGTATGATTACGGGCACGGACGAACAGCAGTTTAAGCCGGATCAAGTGATTATCCGACAGGAAGCCATGGTCATGATGTGGAGAATTATGCAATTGCAATATCCTAGCGAACTTTTCAATGATGTGAAACTTGCAGGGCACACAGATCCATGGGCTGTACCTGCTGTTCAGATGATGGCGAAGCTTGGTATCCATGGACCTGAGGTGAAGGTGATGGAGGATGGTTCCATTGATCTTCTTTCTCGCAAACCTCTGATTCGTCAAGAAGAGGCTGCTATCATGTATGCTTTAATCACACAGCCGACAGATCGCATCGTCGCTGAGTTAATGGCTGCTCAGCAGCCGCAAGCCGAACCTGATGAAGGAGCAGAGCCTGCAGAAGATACATCAGAAATTGCACCGGTTCCTTCACCAACGACGGTCCCTTCTGAAGTATCGGCACAATAAGAACAAAGTATCTTCATATTGATAAGATTTATCATGCTTATAAATGAGAAAAACAGGCTTGTTCAGAAGGATATAACCTTCTTGAACAAGCCTGTTTCGTTACTTTTCTTACGTTATCGCTACTAGTAAATTTATTATATGTTACGGAGTAATAACCGTCTCTATGCGATCAACGAGGATACATGTGTGTTTCCATTACGCTGATCAAACTTGGCTGCAACGGTCTGAGCATGCTCCGCAAAGTAATCAGCCAACTTGAGCAAGTCGCCGGGATCGCCTTCATACGGGAAGGATGCTGGCAGGCGCAGGCGATACCCATCCGACTCTTTTTCTTCAGCCCAACGCCGCAATAACGGGGCTGCCTTCGCATAATACAACATTTTGGCATATGCATCTTCATGATCGGCTGCGAGTACCAGTGTTTCTTCGAGGACATCAATGCCTTTGGCCGGATTCGTAAGTGTGAGATACTCCATCTGCTCGGAAAAACTTTGCACAAAATCGTTCTCACCTTTGATCAAGCGGTATCCCTTGACCTGATATTTATCGGCTTCCTCCGTCCGCCCCAGACGATATAGCGGCATCAGAATTTCCGACAATGTTAGATGCGGAATCTCCGCACAGCTCATGCGTCCTTTGAGAATAGGCTTGGCCAATTCCAGCACCTTCTCGTCGTCTCCTTTTAACATAAAATAACGCATAATCTCATCCTGCTCACATGCCTCACAGTCACTCATGAAGTCGCGGTCCAATGCTCTGAACTTGTCATAACTGCGCCCTGATTCCTCCAGCTCTCCGAAATCCATAAAGATGCGGAAACGATAGTACCAGTAAGAACGCTCACTGTAACCATAAGACTTGAACCGTGCTCCGAAGTCCTCCAACAGCTCCATAATCTTCTCGCGTGAGATTTCAGGGAAATCGGGCATTTTACCGAGAATCCATTTATATGACCACAATAACGTCTCCTCATCATACAGCTCTGGTTGCTGATCGAACTTGCCCAGTTGCCAGGAAAAAGCGATCAAAGCTTTCATCGGATATCCACAGAAGGTGGCTACATCCACAATCTCGGAGCGCGCTTCGTACGCCTCCTCAACCATACCATTGACATCGGCTACCCGCGCTGCTTCCTCCAAAAAACCGAGCTTCGCAGGACCACTAGGCAGTTGATAGGCCTCTTCCATCAAATCTTCAAAATCCATCTCTGTCTTCATCAGGCATCTCCCTCATGATTCATATTTGCGCGTAAACCCCAATCAATAAACCGTACAATTCCCTGGTTCAATACTTCAAGTTCCTGCTTGTTCATGGCGTAATGGCCCATCATCAGTGCGTTGACATACAACATTTCTATAGCAATCGGTGTCATCTGATTATCCGGTGAAGTCAGCACCCGTTTAATGATGGGATTGTTTACATTCAGATACAACGTCGAGTACCCTGCCGAATTAATGCCTGCCGACAACGAACCGAGAACAGAGGAGAATAAGTCAGTGCTCTCTTCGCTTGCTTTTTCCAACGCACGCAGCGTGGATGATTCCTGCGAAAGGGTAAACAACACCGGCAGATCCGATGGCTTGAAACCTTTCACTTCAGCCCGGCAGCGGAAACGTTGTAATGCCGAATCTGCCAACCGTAGCGCATCATAGTACTGGTTACGTTCAGCCGGTGCAACATCCGTGAATGTCATCGATACTTCATCTGGCTCAATTCGCTCGGTCTGTACATGGTTCAGTATGACAGGCAGCATCGCCATCAGTTCTTTATCGTAGATATAACCTGCGTTGACGACCAGCATGGACTGTGCTGAAGCCACATGGTGTATCTGACGATATTCATCAATGGAGCCGGTATAATACAGCGTATCCCCTTCATCAATCAGTTCACCTAGTTCCCGGTGTCCTCTCGTCGTCTCAAAAGGCAGCCAGCGGTGAATCATCGCGTAGAACGCCTGATCCTGAACAGCCAACGCCTTCATCGAAAGAGCATGCAGACGAATCAGCTTCTGCAAGCGTTCGGTCTGATTCTCAGCCATGTCAGCCAGCCCCGTACGCAGAGCGTCCCCAAGCTCGGAGCGCACTTCTTCCAGTTTTTCATTTTCATAGAAATGTTCTCTTGACGCCGTCGGTTGAAGCTCATCGGTCCAGATCAGACATTTCACGAAGAACGCCCACTCCGGCAAAATGTTCTCGGCTTTCTCCGAGATCAGCATTCGCTTCAGGTACACTCGGTGAGAACGCTTGGCATTCAGATTCACTGCATGTGGCAGCACATACGCAATGCCTCCCGTACGGCCCGTAGCCGTTGTCAGCGTGATGAAATCCTGGAACTTCTCCCCAAGCAGACGTTCACCAAAAGCAAGTACTTCCGCTCGGCAAGAACGGGCAAGCTCTGGGCGTGTTAGCCAGATCGGAGAATCCTGATTGACAACAGACTGCACCCCATCATGTATCAACGTGACTGGATAAGGAAGCAGAGCGCCGTAGTAAAATAAAGCTTCTTTCACATACTCCGCTTCAAAATAATGTGCTGCATCCGGTGTACAACGCAGATATACTTTCGTTCCGGGAGACAACTGTGTGTCCAATTGTCTAATCGTATATGTACCATCCGGCTTACCTCTCCACTCCATCGAGGGACCACCCTTAATCGATTGAGTCAGCATAACGATCTCATGACTTACCATGAAACAGCTGAGCAGACCAATACCGAAACGCCCAATAAACGATGTCTCGCCATCCAGCAGTGCCTGCTGCCCCCGCTTCGAGGATTGTCCAATCATCGCCAGAAACTCGTGGATATCCGCTTCGGTCAGGCCAACTCCGTTGTCCTCCACCATCATCGTCAATTGATCACCGGTTCCTGTCAGCTCAATCCTTGCCTCGCCCTGATATCCCGGCTCCACTTCCTTGCGTGCCGTGATCGCATCTGTTGCATTTTGCATGAGTTCACGCAAGAACACCTTGGGACTACTATATAGATGGTTGGATAAAATCTGAATCATCCCGCTCAGGTTCACTTGAAAACGATATTCATTGGATGCTGCCATGAGTCACTCACCTTCCTCTACGTCCAGAACACTATATGTACCCATATGATGTATTCATATGGATGTGTTAGACGAATTCATATGTAATTCAATTCATTACCACATTATGAATAGCAATGAAACGGATGTTCTACCCTAAAATAAGGATACATGTTACACGCCATAGTGAAAACAAACCTGAGACCCGATTTCAGCCAGACTTCAGGGTAAATATGCACCCTGCATTCGGGACTATTGAAGCAGGAATAGATCTTTTTTGTCGTCCATTTGAACGATATCAGCCTGCTGCACGTATAATCTCCAAACTCAGATCGGATGGTGAATATAGATGATTGAAGCACGCAACATATCCAAGCAATTCAAGGTACATCAAGCACTGCATGATGTCAGTTTCACAGTTCAACAAGGCAGTGTCACAGGGTTAATTGGCCCTAACGGTTCGGGCAAAACCACACTGATCCGCATCATGAATGGGGTCTTGGGTGCTTCCAGTGGACAGGTAACCATTAACGGATTGGACACCGCTCGTGAGGCCGAGAAAGTACTGGCCATATGTGGCACACTTACCGAACAAAGTGGACTATATGAAAATATGAGTGGCCGTGACAATCTGACTTTCTTCGCAGATGTTTTTGGCCTGAAGCATGCCCAAGAACGTATCGACGAGCTTGTAACTCTGTTCGAGCTGCAGGATTATCAGCATCGAAAAGTCGGCACTTATAGCACAGGCATGAAGAAACGCCTGGGCCTTGCACGAGTACTCCTGCATCGTCCTTCCATCCTGTTTCTGGATGAGCCCACCAATGGCCTGGATCCGGATGGAATCCAGATGGTACTGCGTATCATCCGTCAATTAAATCAGGAAGAAAAGATGACGATTCTGGTCTCATCCCACGTGCTGTCCCAACTGTCAGCCGTCTGTGATCGTTATATTTTTCTGGAAAAGGGGCGCATCGTTGAGGAAGGCACGGAAAAGGAGATTGTTAGCCGGTACCTGTCCACTCCGAAACTCGAAGTTGAAGCCGACATGCCCGATGGATGGAACACAGCAACTGACTACACACCTGAAATAATCTCTGCACATCAAGCGACATTTCAGCTTACATCTCGTGAAGATATTCCATTACTGCTAAGGCAATTAACGGAGCTTGGTCAAGTCTATCAGGCCCGCATCACGGGCAGTGATCTGGAGAGTATCTATTTTGCCATAAGGGAGGCACACCACCATGAATAATCGCCAAGCCATACGTGCACTGATCCGTAAAGATATCTGGTCCGTCACAGCCAGCGTTCAGCTCTGGTTGCCCATGTTGATCGTTCCACTGATTATCGGAATCATCATGCCCTCTGCTCTTCTGTGGGCGGCCTCCAGAATGGAACTTCGTTCTCTGGGCAACATCAACTTTTTGCTTGAATCATTGGATGCATTAACCCATGGTGGACAGATTCCTCAGCTCGCTTCCATGCCTACAGATAATCATCGTATTGTTTATTATTTAGCCATGTATATGTTCGCGCCCTTGTTTCTCATCATTCCGGTGATGGCCTCCAGTATTCTGACGGCCAATAGTTTCGCTGGTGAGAAGGAACGCAAGACACTGGAAGGTTTATTATTCACACCGATCAGCATGGACACACTTTTCAAAGGCAAAGTGTTGGCTGCCCTAATCCCTTCCCTTCTATTATCCTGGGTTACTTTCCTGATCTATGGAATCATTGCCAATATTCTGATGTACCCTATGTTTGGAACGTTGATGTTTCCCAATGTCAACTGGATGATTCTTGTCCTGTGGGTTGTTCCGGCTTGCAGTCTTATGGTCATTTTGTTAAACGTGCTGATCTCGGCCAAGGTTCGTGGATTTCAGGAAGCTTATCAGCTTGGTGGATTAATTGTCCTTCCCTTGATCGCCTTAGTCGCTGGTCAAGCCAGTGGCATGTTGCTGATCGGCCCCTGGATGTTACTCTTGATTGGAGCAGTGTTCTTGCTTATTAGTTTGGTACTTCTTCGTCTCGTCACGCTATGGAATAGTCGTCAACAACTGGCGGAAAGTCAGATCTGAGATGTGCAGATTGAGAAATAGATAAACGCAGGTTATGATGTTTGGAGATATATGCTCTGGGATGATTATAGAGAGGAATGGAAGAACCGCATGGAATCCAAACTACTTCAAAAATTAAAATATGCTTCACCATTAACGTCACAGGAGAAGCATATTGTGGACTATATCCTAAACAACCTCGAAGTTGTATTCGATTCTACAGCCCATGAACTGGCTCAGCAGACCTATACAAGCTCCTCCACCATTGTTCGCTTATGCAAAAAGCTGGGTACCAAAGGGTACCCAGACTTCCAGTTAAAGCTTGCTCTTGAATATCAACGGATACCTTCTGCGTTGCAGAAGCAGGATTCTCCATTCGCAGAACAAGGCAATGTGCTGGCTGCCATCGACTCGGTTCCTTACCTATATCAGCAAGCGCTGGAGGATACACGCGGGATGTTAAAGGCCCCCGTTTTACTACGAATCGCAAACTGGGTCAAAGAATCCGGACGTATCGATATCTATGGCAGTGATATGAATTATTATCTAGCTCAACAGGCTTGTGCCAAATGGAATGAACTCGGCATATCTGCAATTGCTCACAATAATGCCAACATGCATTACTTGAATACGATGAATCCCAACAGCCTGACGCTGTCTTTTGTTATATCACACACAGGTGAGAACCAATCCATGATTGAAGCGGCCAAAGTGCTGAGCAACAAACAGATGAAAGTTATCGCGGTCACGGGCAGCAACCATTCAACCTTGTCCAAATATTGTGACGAAACGTTACTCGCTTACGGATACAATGAACAATTAAGGCTGTCCAAAATGTCTTCGATGGTCTCGGTACTTTATATTTTCGACATGTTGTACATGAGCAGCATTAGTGACACGTATTAACGATTAACGCTGATCTGCTGCGAATACAATTCCGGCATCCTTACGCGCACCCATGAGCACACTCATCACAGACTGGCTGTGTTCGAGCAGTTCATAACACCGGTTGTAATCCCCACCTGCATGGATGTCCCTGAACACTTCCCACTCGTAGTAGAGCCAATTGGATTTGGTCTGGACATTATACGCCTCAGCAGACTCATTCCCGATCTGAAGCTTGATCTCCCGGCAACCGTTTGCTCCCCCGACAACCTGAAGATACCCTTTCTCTCCCTGAATAAGCACAAAGTTCATGCTGCTTGTATCTTTGGCACCCACACATTCCGCAATAAACTCCGGATATTGGAGAACGACAACGCCTGACGTATCAATGCCGTTTGCATGCTGGTTCGCAGTATACGATACGGTATTCGGACTGCCGAACAGATTCATGACCAGATGAAGATTATATATATTAATATCCATCAGCGCTCCGCCAGAGAATTGTGGATTAAATACATTCGGCGTCCTCCCTGCAAGCAGATCATTGTATTTGCGTGAGTATTGACTGTAGTTACATTGGATGAGTTTGATTGGGCCAAGCTTTGGCAGCTGCTCCTGTATGACTTTAATATTGGGCAGATGAATGTTCGAGATGGCTTCAAACAGTAACAGATTCTTTTCTTTTGCAAGTGCAACCAGCGTCTCTGCTTCCTGAAGCGTGGACGTGAACGGTTTTTCGCAGACGACATGTTTGCCGTGTTGAAGTGCCTGATAGGCCTGTTCGTAGTGCATGCTGTTTGGTGAAGCAATATAAATGAGATCTACATTTGCATCTGCAAATAGTGACCCCAGGTCCGTATGGATTGTATTTACTTTATATTTACTCGCAAGCTCCTGTGCTGTCTCTCTCTTCCGGGAGTACATCGCTGTACAAATGACATCTTCCAGTTCATTGATCGCGGATAGAACGGCATCCACAATGGACCCTGTACCGATCGTTGCTATATTCATCATATCGTTTCGCTCCTGTCGTTGATTAGTCAGTTGACTCTCTTCGCTGATTAAATGTTATGTTATCACGATCAAGTCAGGCGGAGAATGCTTTGGAGCCGGATTGGCAGCATCATTCGCAATTCCATTTCAGGTTTGAATGTGTATGAAATTCAATTTCATTCGCTTCTTTTTTCATGTTTGAGATCTAACATATCTTCCATAGTTTACCGATATAACATAAGAAATTAACGACATACATATAGAACGAAGGGGACGAGGAAAGCATGAGAACAGGGCATACATATTTACAACGCATCATCTGTACATTGCTGTTATTTACACTCATTGCAGCAGTGGCATTCGGAGGCGGGGGCGAAGCCCAGGCAGCTTCACTTAGCCAATCCACTGTGTATTATGAGTCCGACGGCGTTTTGTACAAAGTATCCGCGGATGGAAGCAATACAACAGAAGTATTAATTGATTTCCAAGGGGTGGACTTGCTCGCGGCAGGTTCTTATCTCTACTACACCCAGACTGCTTCTTCCACAACATTGCTTCGGGTTCCGAATGACGGGTCCAGCGATGCGGCAGAGACATTTGCAACAGATGTGCTCAGCTATTATACGGATAATGGATTCATCTATTATCTGGATGCTACAGGCACGATATATCGCGCTAATGGCAATAGTGACGCTTCAGCTGTTACCAAGATTGCGGACAAGGCTGATACCGACTTTCCGTTTCTCGTGGTAACCAAAGGGCGGGTTTACTATAACGCACTGGTTAATGGAAACACGTGGATCGTGTCCAAAACATCCAACGGTTCTGGAGCTGTGCAGCGAATTGCCGCAGGTGCAGTGGAAGGTCGTTATTTTACGAATCTGGCCAAAAACGAACTGCAACTCATGGTCAATACAGACCCATATGAGCAGTACTACTCTACCAATGCTGTTGTCATGTATAAGGTGAATTACAACACGGGCAAGGCCACTGCGGTAAATCCCAAAGCCAAACTGGATGTGAATGCAGTATACTCCGGTGGTTGGGGTAACAATCTTTACGTGTATAACAAAGGAATCGAGCTCGACAGTAACAAGGATTACAATTATGCCAAAGGCAAAGCGTTTGCGTTAACAACTTCAGCCAAAACACTTCAGCTTCATAACAAAAGCGTTCGGGAAGTAAGTGCTCTAGGTACAGACAAGGTTGTCCTTATTGATGCAGACAAGAAGGCTTATGCCAAAACGGTCTCCGGCAACAAAGTAACCAAGTCCGCCAACCTGAACCTGAACAATGTAACGTATGTTGCTAATCAATTGACCAATGGTACACCTACGGCTGCTTACATCTCGGGCAACAATGGTCTCTATTCGGTCAATACTACTCTCAAGGTAACCAAACTTACCAGTGACGAATGGGATGCATTCCATATCAGAGATGATGTTGCAGGCCTGTTCTACATCAATGCCAAAGATCAGTATCGCTTGTATCATGTGCAAACGGGCGGAACAGGCAAAAAAGTCATGAGTGACGTTTTCCTGGACAATATTCTATTGGTGACACCGTACTAATATATCCTGTTGATTCAAGCATGTAGCTCATTCTACGGACTTGTCCATAACAAAAAGGATTACCCTGCAGCCCTAGTGGCTCTTGGTAATCCTTTTTTGGTTGTCGAAAACTATTTGAAAAAACATCTTCCATATGAGAATGATAATTGTTATCATTAAGAAAATAAGACAAAAGGATGGTCCGTATGACTGAACAGTTTCCCTTCATTGCTGAAACCTCATCTCTACCGCTCCTCTCCTCCATGTGCCGTATGCGTCGCGGGGAGAATTTCCGTGTGCAAGGCAAGACGGTGTCCCGGCCCATGCTCTGTCTTATTTTACAAGGAGACGGTGTTCTGGTCCTGAATGATACAGCCTATCCGGCTCAAGCGGGCAGCATATATGTACTGAAGCCAGGTACAACCATCGAGGCCGCTGCTCGCTCGAAGGTGACCGAATGTATTTTGCTAAGCATGGATACCGTTCGTTTGCAGCAAGTGCGAGGCGAGTGGAAAATGACCTCTTCACCTGGCTTTCCGCTGGATTGGCAAACAGGCAGGTTGCTAGTTCGTCACGAGCAGCAGGCTGTATCACGTTTGGAACAACTGTATGAGACCTATCGGGGCTGTCAGCCAGATCACTTTATCAGCATACATAGCCAATTGCATGAACTGCTACAGTTTCTCTCGGAGAACCGGCTGGAAGCCAATCATGAGAAAGTGGACCCTGCCTTGGAACGCAGTATTATGTATATGCGACGCTACATGAGTGAAGGAATCAGCATGGATCAGCTTGCGAAGATTGCCGGTCTCACACCCAGCTCCTATTCACGCAGTTTCAAGAAAGCCAAAGGCATGTCGCCGACCGATTATCTCAATCGTTTACGGATAGATGAAGCCAAAAAACAGCTGACCGAAGAAAACTGTGTTCTTAAAGACGTCGCAGTATCTGTAGGGTATGGCAACGAGTATTATTTTAGCCGCAAATTCAAACAAACCTTGGGGATTGCCCCCAGCGTATATATGAAAAAAGATCAACTTCGCGTAGCTACGGCGTCCATCATGGGATTCGATCAGAATCTGGCCTCGCTTGAACTGCGCCCTGTAGCTGTGCTGGAAGGAGTTTTTGACCGGGATTCGGATGAATATGAACATGAACGCCGATTAACCAGACAATTAGATCAACTTCGGCATGCGAAGCCAGATCTGATCATCGGTGACTTTTACCACAAGCCCTATTACGATCGCCTGAAAAATATTGCACCCACCGTCATCTTGGAATCCACGGATGACTGGAAAGAGAACCATATTCGCATAGCCGAACTGGTCGGACGCGAGAAGCAAGCGTTGCTGAACTTCAAGGAACTTGAGTTTCGCAAACTTGAAGCAGGATTGAACCTACAACCTTATTTCCGACAAAAACGGTTGACTCTGATGGAGGTCACGAATCAGTTCATTCGCTTACAAGGAACTGGCGAGCATCCATTAAATCATTTGTTGTATGCTGAATTGGGACTGCTCCCTGCCCAGCTTATATCTCCCGACATCTCCCGGTATGATTATGCAGCAGATAGTATCCCCGTGCTGGACACGGATTACCTGTTGATTCACCGTGCTTCGCTTCATCCTGCCAGTGAAAAGGTGTTCCGGCGCATGAAGCAAACGGCATCCTGGAATCGCTCCCCTGCCGTGTTACAAGGTAACGTTCATGATATCTCGAATTGGCATCAGTTATGCTGGACTCCAGGTGGCCAAATGCAGATACTGAATGAACTGCAACAGATTTCACAGCAGCCTGTAGCCTTTCCTCATGCAGGTCTGATTGGACATTAAATGTGAACATAGGTCGATACGATGGGCAAAGTTATCTTTTACATCGTGTTCCTTCATTATAATTCAGTAAGATATTGCACAAGCCAAAAGGGCCCTCTCCTCTAACGGAAAGGGCCCTTTGCATGTCATTATAGATGTTCCTTGATCTCTTCCTTCGGAACCAGCTTGTATATCTCTTCATCTTCCATGGTATCAATCAATCGATCCAACCATTTGTAATATGCTTCCGCTTGCAAAATCTTATGTTTGTCTTCCATCAGGGTCCGGATTAGTTCAACATCCGTCTCTTCATCCAGATCTTCAACTAGTCGATTCAGTTCTTCAATCGATTTGCGTAGAACCTGAAGGTTACTCTCCACGGCTTTTCTCCATTTAATCGCAAAATAATCCGTAAACGTCTGATGCCAGTCATATTCCACTTCATATAGGTCTTTTCTGGAGCCCTTGCTCCACACTTTATTTACCATTTTCAAATCCAGCAGTGTTCGTACACCTGTACTCATACTCGTTTTGCTCATTTCCATTTCCCGTCCCATATCGTCAAGGGTCATTGGTTTGTCTGCAAAAAATAGCAATCCATATAAGTGTCCCGTAGACAGCGTAACCCCGTAAAGATCCATATTACGTCCAATGGCTTCAATAACGCGCTTACGAATCTTCAGCACGGTTGCCTGCTGTTCCTCTTGTAAATGGTCCAAGCCCATGCTTGCAACCTCCATTCTGAACATTCCACAGTCTTTGGCGAAATCATTGCAACACTTTAAAAGTCCTGCTTACATGGGAAAGCTCTCGGCCGGACATCATATATGCCAGAGGGCTTTCATTCACCCAATGTATGAAAATGGGAACTTTACCAGGCTACAATTGCCTATGACTATCTTTTAACCAAAAAATTCAGCTTCAATTCAGCTCATTTTCTATTGTAGGAAAAGCATTGTCAAATGTAAAGCTGCCTTATAAGCCAGAATAAGGAGAATGACGGAGTATTTGGACGAAAAACTTTGTACAGTTTTTACTGTACAAACATTATGTACTGTTTATTCGGTTGATATACTGGTTAAGTATTGTTAGTATTAAACTCGTTACCCAGAAAGACGGGAAGCGAAGCAACAACTACCGGATTTCGTGGCTGGGCGCATAAGTGTATGGGCTTATGGATGCTGAAAGCCGTTCGAAGTGCACAACACATCAGAAGGGGTGAAAACATGACCATACTTGAAGTGAAAAACGTAAGTAAATTGTTTGGGCCCCAAACCGAGCAAGGTCTGCAATTACTGGAGCAAGGTTGGGGTAAAGAAAAGTTGGCCAAAGAAAAACAGATAACGGTTGGTGTCAACCGGGTCAACATGGATATTAAGGAAGGCGAGATTTTCGTTATTATGGGGCTGTCCGGGAGTGGTAAATCCACACTGGTTCGGATGTTCAATCGTCTGATTGAACCAACCTCCGGAGAAATTCTGGTCCATGGTAAGGATCTACGCAAGATGAACAAAGAACAATTGCGCGAAGTGCGCCGGAAAACGATTAGCATGGTCTTCCAGAAGTTTGCGTTATTCCCGCACCGTACCGTTCTTGATAATGTGGAGTATGGATTGGAAATACAAAAAGTAGATAAGGAAGTTCGCCGGGAGAAGGCAAAAACCTCACTTGAGCTGGTTGGCCTGAAAGGCTGGGAAGACAAAATGCCAGATGAACTCAGTGGCGGGATGCAGCAACGTGTCGGCTTGGCGCGTGCACTTGCCAATGACCCGGAAGTACTACTGATGGATGAAGCCTTCAGTGCACTTGATCCATTGATTCGTCGTGATATGCAAGATGAGTTGATCGAGCTTCAGGATAAAATGAAAAAGACCATTATTTTCATTACCCATGACTTGGACGAAGCGCTGCGCATCGGCGATCGTATTGCCCTCATGAAAGACGGCGCAGTTGTGCAGATTGGTACACCGGAAGAGATTATGATTCAACCGGCCAACTCATACGTGGCCCGCTTCGTCGAAGACGTGGATCTGTCCAAGGTCCTTACAGCATCCCACGTAATGCGTCGCCCTGAAACGATTACACTTGATCGTGGTCCTCGTGTTGCCCTCGAATTAATGCGCGAACGCGGAATTTCCAACCTGTTTGTCATTGACCGTTCGAAAAAACTGCTTGGTGTCATCACAGCTGAAGATGCTACCCGTGCGATGCGCGAAAATAAAGTATTAAACGACATTCTGATCACAGACGGGCCTACTGTTGCGCCTGAGACCCTGATTCATGAATTATTCGAAATGGTAAGTTCAGCCCATGTGCCTCTCGCTGTTGTTGGTGAGAATGGCCGTCTGCAAGGTGTTATCGTCCGCGGTGCCCTGCTGGGTGCACTTAGCGGTGAAGTTGCAGTAAAGGAGGAACTTGTGAATGATTCCCAAAATACCACTAGCATCGTGGATTGAATCCATCGTTGACTGGATGAGCTCCTCGCTCTCCGGATTGTTTAATGTAATCTCTGTTGTTATTCAGGCAGTAGTCGGATTCTTCTCCGGGCTGTTCATGTTGCCCCATCCGCTTCTGTTCATTGCAATACTGGGTGTTCTAGCGTTCCTCGTAGGTCGCCTCCCATTGACACTATTTACGGTGATTGGATTCTTGCTGGTAGATAACCTTGGTTACTGGTCCCAATCCATGGACACACTCGGCCTGGTTATCACTTCAGGATTAATCTCCATTCTGATTGGTGTTCCGGTCGGAATCTGGCTGGCATATAGCAAAACTGCAGCACGCATAATCACACCGCTGCTTGATTTCATGCAGACAATGCCTGCATTTGTCTACTTGCTGCCTGCGGTTACATTCTTTAGCCTTGGTGTCGTACCAGGTGTTATCGCATCCGTTATTTTTGCGATTCCACCAACAATTCGTCTGACTCATCTGGGTATCAGACAAGTATCTGGCGAATTGGTTGAAGCAGCCGATGCATTCGGCTCGACCTCCATGCAGAAGTTGTTCAAAGTACAGCTTCCACTCGCTTTGCCTACCGTGATGTCCGGTATTAACCAGACGATCATGTTGTCATTGTCCATGGTTGTTATTGCATCCATGATCGGTGCACAAGGTATTGGTGCGGAAGTCTATCGTGCGGTAACACAGCTGCAAATCGGTAAAGGTTTTGAAGCCGGCCTTGCCGTTGTTGTACTCGCGATTGTATTGGACCGTTTTACACAAAATCTGTTTATGCCAGGTCGCAAAAAGACCTCACGCGTTACAGCAAAGCAAAAAGCATGGATCACGGCTGCGGCAACATTCCTTGTGCTTGTCGCTGGTTTCTCACAATACTTCGTTGGTGGCACAACTTCCGCTGGTGGCAACAATTCAGCAGCCAACGCTGTAGGTAAAGAAGTTAATTATCAGATTATTGGTATCGATCCAGGGGCGGGTATCATGAAGTCCGCTGCAAAAGCGATTGAAGACTACAAGCTGACTGACTGGACTCTGATTGAAGGCTCTGGTGCAGCCATGACAGCCACGCTGGACAAAGCAATCAAAAATGAAGAACCTATCATCATTACAGGTTGGACTCCGCACTGGATGTTCAACAAATATGACCTGAAATATTTGGAAGATCCAGAGAAATCTTTTGGTGATGCGGAGGAGATTCATACCATCGCCCGTAAAGGTTTGAAAGAAGATCACCCTGTTGCGTATGAATTCCTGTCCCGATTTAAGTGGACATCTGATGAAATGGGTGAAATGATGACTGCCATTCAGGAAGGTACCTCTCCTGAAGAAGCAGCTAAAGCATATGCCGAGAAGCATGCTGATCAAGTTGCTGAGTGGACCAAAGGTCTGACTCCCGTGAACGGTGATGCATTTAAACTAAGCTATGTGGCTTGGGATTCCGAAATCGCAAGTACGAACTTGCTGAAATATGTGATGGAAAACGAACTTGGTTACAAAGTTAACGCTCTGCAAGTAGAAGCTGGGCCAATGTGGACAGGTGTTGCCTCAGGCGATGTAGATGCCTCTCCAGCAGCTTGGTTGCCATTGACACACGCTGACTACTGGGAACGTTACAAAGATCAGGTCGACGATCTGGGTGCCAACATGACGGGTGTACGTACAGGCCTCGTGGTTCCTAGTTACATGACTGAAGTAAATTCCATTGCGGACCTGGAGACAGGTGCCTCTGCCTCGACACCAACGGCTAATGCCAATGTAGGCGAAGAGGTAAATCATCAAATTATCGGTATCGATCCGGGTGCCGGAATTATGAGATCTACAGCAAGTGCCATTGAGAAATACGGTTTGTCTGACTGGAAACTGGTTGAAGGTTCAGGAGCCGCAATGACAGCTACGCTGGATAAAGCAGTTAAAAATAAGGAACCGGTCATCGTTACCGGTTGGACACCGCATTGGATGTTCAACGCATATGACCTGAAATATCTGGAGGATCCAGAAGGCGTCTACGGTGAAGCCGAACAGATTCATACCATTGCCCGTAAAGGGTTAAAGGAAGACAAACCTGTCGCTTATGAATTCCTTGATCGCTTCTCTTGGACAACTGAAGAGATGGGTGAGATGATGATCGCTATTCAAAATGGAGAAGATGCTCAGCAAGCTGCTGCCGCTTATGCAGAAAAGCATAGTGACCAAGTGGCTGAGTGGACCAAAGGTCTAACCCCAGTGAATGGTGACCCCATCAAACTAAGTTATGTAGCCTGGGACTCCGAAATCGCAAGTACCAACTTGCTGGAGTATGTTCTGAAGGAAAAACTCGGTTACAACGTAACCTCCCTTCAAGTTGAAATTGGTCCAATGTGGACTGGCATCGCCAACGGTGATGTAGATGCTACACCAGCCGCATGGTTACCACTTACTTCATCCGATTATTACAACAAGTATAAGGATCAGATCGATGATCTGGGTCCGAATATGGACGGTGCCAAAACAGGTCTGGTTGTACCAGCCTATATGGACATCAACTCCATTGCAGATTTAAAAGATAATTAAACCAGTTTGAGATGGATAAACCTGTATTTGGCAAAAAGACCACCGAAATTTTTCGGTGGTCTTTTTGATTGTAACTTTTACTTGGAAATGTCTTCAAACCTAATGAAGCCTGATTGTACCCGAGCATATTAGCAGGAGCACGCTAACGAATCGGAGACGCCTTATTCGAGGATATGAAGTGATTCCAGTAATCTAAAGAACCTGAGACACGCTATATCAGAATAAAACAGTCGTTTGCAGTGTTTTTGTCAGGGATTCCAGTAAATAAAGTGTCTGATGTTCCTTACATTTTAAAAAGAAGAGCTGAGGGCGAAATAAGACGTCCTGAGTTCCTTAGAAAATTGTCTCCCTTTCCCCAAGGGATAAGGCTTTGGCTTCAAGACATTTTAAAATGCTAATTGCCACACCCTGACTAATCTCGAAAACTTCAAGCAAAAAGCTAGACGTACTAATCGTTACCTTCTACATTAAAGGCTGTAAAACTGAATTATGTACTCAGGCTCTACAATTTTTTTCTTTTCTCTCTATACTTTTCTATTCCTCTCTATTCCTACACCTGACCAATCAGTAACAGCAGTACTCCAATGACAATCAGGACAACACCGAGAATACCATATACCACTCTTGCGCCCTGCCTTCCAATCGTCTTCACAAAGATCCCTGCTCGAAAGCTCTTCATAAACCAGTCCCAGTTGTTAATTCCTCCGAGCAAACTGAATACCCCTGCGGCAATAGCCAATAGTGCGATTAATACCGGTTGATCTTGCATTACGTCAACACTCCTTCCATATAATCCTGTCTACTATACCTTCCTCTGGTAAAATTGAACAGTCATTAATTAGTAAAAAAACAGCTTGCAGATGAAGGTCTGCAAGCTGTTTTCATTAGCGTAAAGGAGTTTAGCGTTTAAGGTTAAAATTGGTTTTGGCTTCCTTTTCATAGGAAAATTGAATAGTCTTTATTATTTCGCCTGCAACTCACTTGCCGACAATAACAAGGTCACCACTTCCGCACGTGTTGCTTCGGCGAGTGGGTTAAATCTATTTTGCCCTGTTCCCTTCACCAATCCTGCATCATATGCCGCAGCGATATACGGAACAGCCCATGCAGGTACTCTATCTGCGTCCGCGAAACTCAGTGTCTGATTGGACTGTACTGGAAGACCGAGTGCTCTGACGAGCATAACCGTCATCTCTACACGAGATACTTTGCCCGATGAACGGAAGGTATCATCCGTATACCCGCTAATGATGCCTTGTTCCACTGCCTGAGCAATAAAGGATTGCGCCCACGCAGGTATGCCAGCAGCATCCTTAAACGTCAAAGCTTTATTGCTGGTTGGAAGTTCAAATGCTCTTGCCAGCATAACAATGAATTCGGCGCGTGTTGCTGGTGCATTCGGACGGAAATTACCATCCTGATACCCGTTCACAATTCCCCGGGAAATGGCCTGCTCAATGGCAGCTGCTGCCCAGTGATTACCGATATCTTTCAGGTCTACAACCGGAGTGGTTGGATTCGTACCTCCTCCGTTACCAGGAACGGTTGGTGTAGTTGGATTTGTAGGGTTGGTTGGCGTAGTCGGTGTGGTTGGAGTTACCGGCTGAGTAGGTGTTGTAGACCCTCCACCACTGTTACCACTGCCCGGATTACTTCCATTATTGCCGCCACCATTACCAGGGTTGCTTCCATTTCCGTCACCAGGAAGTGGTGTGCCTTTCAGATCCGTACTGCGTCCTTCCGTCACTTGATTAACTGTACCTACACGGTCCAGATGTTCATGGAAGATTTCATAATCGACCAAATTCAATTCGTAGAATCGACTATCATCTTTCGCCGTTCTCATCGCACGATAGAAGTCTCCACCGTTAGCCATGAATGAATTGGTAGCAACGATATAATACCTGTTCGGATCAATATCCGAGTACGTCCCATCTGCATTTTTAATCTGAACTTTGACCATACGTTGCCCGACTTGGGTCACGGTGTTGGTTGTGGCATCAATTTTTTCGCCTGGTTTCGTGGAATCGTAGTAGAACCGCATGCCTGCCACTTGCGGGAAGCGCCCTTCTCCCGTTTCCACACCACTAACCCCATTTTCTAACGCGGCTGTGATTTCCTTACCTGTCATTTTCAACGCAGACAGATTATTCCCGAATGGCATCACAGTCAAGAGATTACCCAGCGTAATATCACCTGTCTGGAATGAAGCTCGAATGCCGCCGCCGTTCTGGATCGCGACGTATCCTTTGACATCATTCTCCTGCACAATGGATTTCACTTTCTCCAGCATACCGTCGGTCATCAGGTTTCCTAAATTGGTTTCCTGTTTCCGTACAGTACCACGTTCTCCATCCAGGAAGACATTTGTTTTACCAATAACGGTTTTCTTAAATTGATCCAACTGAGGAGCATATTCTTTCAGCTTGTTGGCGGCTTCCACATCATCAGCATAGACGAATTGACCGTTAGCATCTTTCGCATCCAGACTCAGCAATTTGCCGTTCCACTTTTTCAATATACCTGCTTCATCAAACGTAACATCCAATTGACCAAGAGACACGTCATATTCACCAGTTTGCACAACCAAAGTTGGGTCCGCATGGGTATCCACCACAACGGGTGCGTTCAGAATGGTGTGTGAATGCCCACCTACCACAATGTCGATTCCTTCTACGGCTTCAGCCAATTTGAGATCCTCTGAGTAGCCTAAGTGAGTCAAAGCAATGATTTTATTGATACCTTC
Source organism: Paenibacillus sp. CB74 (assembly GCF_055687625.1). Taxonomy (NCBI): domain Bacteria; kingdom Bacillati; phylum Bacillota; class Bacilli; order Caryophanales; family Paenibacillaceae; genus Paenibacillus; species Paenibacillus sp. CB74. The sequence continues at coordinate 3,733,089 of NZ_CM146009.1, forward strand.
ATTTTGCAGCATCTGTACAGTTGCTTGTGCACTTGCTTTATAATCTACAAACTTCAAGTCATCTCCCGGTGAAGAAAGAGATACTGTGTCCGGTGTCGTCAGTCCGAAAATTCCGACTCGCTCACCATTCACTTCCGTAATAATTGCCGGATAAATCTCGGATTTTTCACCCGGATTCCCGATGTTATTGTTGTACAAACCACTCAAATTCGCCTCTTTTGAATAGTCAATATTGGCGCTCACAAATGGGAAATCTGCTTTTTCGATAAATGCTTTCAGTACGCTCGGACCTTTATCAAACTCATGATTGCCGAAGGTCATCGCATCGTATCCGATCATGTTCATGAACTCCAGATCAGCCAGACCGTTAAACAGATTGAAGTACAATGTGCCTGAGAAAACGTCCCCTGCATCCAACACCAACGTGTTATCATTGCGTGCTTCCTTGATTGCCGTTACTCGGCGCGGGATATTATCCAGATGCGCATGGGTATCGTTCGTGTGCAGTACGCGCAGGTTGAAGTCCCCTTCTTCCACCGGCTCTCCAATACTTAATTGTGCGAGTAGTGGATCATGGTCACTCACCCGTCCATCCGCTGTCTCAAAATCGGCATTCACATGCACCACTTCGATGGCTGCCGTCTCAGTCAGATTTTTGCTCACCAGGATGTGATCCAGTGTCTGAGAGTTGCCGTCGTAGATGTAGGAGTACCGCTGGTTTTCTGGCAGTTCGTTTACTAAATTGTCCAGTTCATTACCCTCAACAATGTTCAAGGTATTTGAGAATTGGAAGTCATTGAAATCACCGAGAACAGCAACATTTACCTCTGGGTCTTTATTTAGTAAGTCTTTCACAAAGCCATTCACCAGCGCAGCTTGCTTCGCACGTTGAACTTCACTGCTTCGAGTGGCAGGCTGTATGCTTCCAAACGGTTTCAGGTCTCCGCCTTTGGAATTGAAGTGGTTGGCAATCACCACTACACGTTCACCATTGAATTCGAATTCAGCGACAAGTGGTTTGCGGGAGCTGGCGAACGCCTCATCCCCTGATGCAATACGACCCGGGTTATTGGAGAGACTGCCGTCAGCGCCTACCTGAATTGCTGTTGTCGCATTACCTTTAATTCCTTCTTTCAAGGACACTCGTGATTCCTTATATAGGAACCCAACTCGAATGTTGGCACCTGGTGCTCCGCCATCCTTGTTATTTTCCGGAGCGATATCTGTGTATTTATACGTGGGACCACCTTTGGCAGCAATTGCATCAATTAAAGTCTGGAAGCTCGCATCCGCAGCAGTGTTTCCACTGTCGGTTGCTCCATCATTATCTTGTACTTCCATAATGCCAATAATATCTGGATTTTTCAGATTATTTACAACAATACCGCCAATTTTAACCGCTCTAGCCGCATCCTTTTGACTGAAATTCTCTACATTGAACGTTGCAATCGTTAATTTGTCATCCGTAGGTTGAATATTGGTTATGGCTTGTGCAAGAGAACTTGGTGTGATTGCCGGAAGATTACCCTCAGGAATCACTTTAAAGTTCCCATTGGAGTATGTCATAACCCCTTTCACAGAGCCATCCATCTTGTCTCCCGTTTTGACCGCTTGGGATGGTTTTTTATTGATGAACAGTCGTTGCGGATTAAGTGAACTCTCAAACGGCTCTACACCATCTCCTGTCAGAATGACGCCTCCTGCAGGTGTTCGTAACGGATTGTTCGGACCATTATCGATTACGACTGCCAGCCCTGGCTCACTTGAATACGGACCGACAATCGTGGCTTGATCGAGTTGCACCCTCATGCCTTCCAAGCTCTCGTAAAAGTCGATTGCATCCACATCCGGATTAAACTCACCGAACTGATCCGAATCAATGACGTTAGGGATCATTCGTCCGTCCTTCCCAAGGATCACAGGTTCAGGCAGTGTCTGATTTTCACCCTCAACCGTAATCGCTGTAGCCACTATTTCTGTTGTCGCCAGCTCGGTCGTTGCTGTCGCATATTCCTTCACTTGACCGGATACGCTGACTTTGTTGCCTACCGCCATGCCATGAGTGGATTTATAAATAAGGATACCCTCAGATGTTTTTATATCGTCATCTTCCATGCCAGGGATCTCCTGCATATAGAACGAACTTGCATTGACAATATGAGTCACGATACCTTCAACATTCTGGACAGCCAGACCATCATACAGGGAGTTATGAGATGCGCCTTGTATATCGTGAATTCTCAGGTTGTCCAGTTCCTGAAGAACGGTGTACGTAAAGCTATATACATGACTTGTATTGCCGCCTGATACGGCGATCGCTTTAACCACGGTATCTTCGTCTACTGTAATCGGGCCACTATAAAGCGTAGATGTTTGGGTTGGTTCTGTTCCATCAACCGAATAATAAATTTCCGCTCCTGCTGTTGGTGAGGATAAGGTCACGGTTGATCCTTTGACAATACCACCTGACGGAACACTAGCTGTAACAGAAAGCAGATTTTCGACAACATCCGTTGCTGTACGCGGGATTAGTTCCAGTCCATAGCTTGTGTGATAAGTCATGACGCCTGTCACTTTTTCATAGGTTTTGCCCGTTGTTAGTGCAGTGGGGCTATTTTTGGCATAGATCGTGATCTCACCACCATCGACATCTGTCGCAAAAAAGGTGGGACTATTGCTGCTTGTCACTGTAATCCCGTGAACTTCGACAAGCATTCCTTCATAGATGCCGCCCGCCCCCTTACCTCCGCCTACAGCAGATGTAAAATCCCTGGAAGTCAATGCAAGCGGTTCAGGAATTTCTTGTGCTTTGTCTAAAATCTTGATATATCCGCCTGGAAATCCTGCTTTATCCTTCTCGATCTGGAGCAGACCGTTATAAATGGTGAGCGGACCATATGCTTCTATCCGGTCACCGGGCTCCACGGTTGAATCCGTACCCCGAATGACAATACCGGCATTCTCATCCTGAATGTATAGATTCGCCATCCCTCCGGATTCCTCTCGGTAGGTGACAATCCCCTGAACGGTAACCGAAGCGTTTTCCGGTTTGTTTCTGGCATCAGAGATTGAGATCGGCGTATTGTCCACGATGGTGTAATTAAATAAAGCAATTGCACTATCCAGCAAGCCTTCTTTATGTGCATAAGCTTCAATGTGTATGGCATCATTTACCGTAATGGGAACTGTGTAAGGAAGAAACGCATTTTCATCATTTAACTTGTAATATACGGCAGCACCGACTGTAGTTGTTCCTAAAGTCACCTGTGTTCCTGCCGGAACTTCCCCTGAAGATGGGTTAGCTGTAACATTGGCTACTTCCGTTTCCGGTGTGTCATCCATGAGTTGAAAGGTTGTTGATGTAATGGAGCGTATACCTTTAGAAGTGAAATATTGAGATAACGTACCGTTGTTAATACGCACTTTGGATTGATACAAGGAGGGATTGCTTAGCAGTCCGAACGTGCTGCGAGGAGCAGATGTGGGTACTTGAACAGGCATCATTTTGCTAATATCTTTTTCGGTTGGACTATCCGCAATAGCAAAATTGGTGTCCACAGTAAAGGGTGGATTCGAATTTACACTTGGACCGTTGCTGTAGGTCCCTACAACATAACCTTCAACTGTAGCGGTTGAATCATCTGAACCAAGAGCGAGCGCTTGTGTAACCGTTAATGGCTCGTCAGCTGCGGCGGCTTTGCTGTTGAATAAGCCAGCAGGTATAGCTCCGGTAATCAACAGCACCACAGCTAAGAATAATCGAAGCCAACTCTTTATTTGCTTACTTTGCATCTTTCTCCTACCCCCATGTTATGAATTTTCAATCATTTGTTCAGACAGCTTGTACATTAGTTCAAATATAAGATAACTGAATAAGCGACCTGTGTAAACAATATTTCTTCGTTATGAAAGAAAATAGAACATGTACATTACAGAAATATATTAAATCTTATAATATCCTTTCGAATAGGACTAAATTTCGGCACTAATTGTGACTTTTTGAACCTTATATCTCTCATGCCTGTGCACAAAAAACTAATTTGCGTAAGTTAAACTAACACGAAGGATATAAACTTTATCTTCTTTCGACATTTTGTGATAACACATACGACTCCATACATCATGAAAAATCCAACTTAAGTCTCACAGGTTAAAATTCATAAAATCATAAAGACACGACGATCAGGAATGATCGCCGCATCTTTATTTTGAGTTAACCTACAGTTATTTCTTCACCGTACTGTTATACTGCGCAATTTTGTCTGTAATTTGTTTGGCTGCTGCATCCAATGCTTCTTGTGGTGTACCTTGTCCATTCAGGACGGTTTCAATCGCTCCTTCGACAAGTTGTCGAGCTTCCGGGAATACGCCCATCAAAGCCCCGGATGTTGCTGTCGAATCTGCTGAAGCGTGTAATTGGTCGACAGCTGTCTGGAATTGCGGGTACTTCGCCATATTATCCTTTAATACTTGCTCATTGTAGGCTGCTGTCGTAATAGGGAAGTATCCTGTCGCCACACTCCAGTTCGCTTGCACCTCTGGTGTAGCCAAGTACTTGGTGAATTCCCATGCCGCTTGCTGTTGTGCTTCCGATTTATTGTTCATGATGTACAAGCTTGCTCCACCTACCACAACGCCGCCTTCTTTGGCATCTGCCGGACGAGGCAGGAAGCCTGTTCCCAGTTCAAACTTGCCACCTGAACCTTCTACGATTTTACGCAGGCCCGCCGTGGAATCCAGAGTCATACCAATCTGCTGAGCGGTAAATGCTGCTGTTGTATCGTCTGTGCTACGTCCCAGATTGGAGAGGGTTTTCTCGTCGATCATCTTTTTCCACCATGTTAATGTCTTCACTCCTGCTTCGGAATTCAGCAAAGACTCTGTAGCTGCTTCGGTTCTTCCGTTACCATTGTTTACATAATCTGCATTCTGGTTTGCAAAGAATTGTTCCATAAACCAGCCGTAGATCGCCATGGACGCACCTGGCTTACCGTCTTTCGCCAATGCTTTTGCTGCTTGCTCAAACTCTTCATACGTCTTCGGCGGGTTCTCCGGGTCCAGACCTGCTGCTTTGAACATATCCTTGTTGTAGTACAGGATCGGGTTGGATGTGTTAAACGGCATGGCGTTCAATTTACCATCGATCGTGTAATATCGGATGATGTTCGGTTCCAATTGGGACAGGTCGAACTGATCCTTGTCGATGAACTGTTGTACTGGCGTAATCATGCCCGAATCAATCATGAACTTGCTGCCGATCTCGTAGACCTGGATAATGTCAGGACCGCTGTCTGAGCCCATGGATGCTTTGAGTTTGTTCAGACTCTCATCGTACTTCCCTTGATAGATGGGCTTCACCTGAATGTCCGGATGACTGGCGTTAAAATCAGAGGCGAGCTGATTAATGGCTTTCTCCCCTGCGCCAGACATGGAGTGCCACCACGTCAGTTGTGTTGTTTCGGCGGCAGCCGCTTCTGCTTGAGCTCCACTCGCCGGGCTACTTGTTTCCGCTTTTGTTCCGCAAGCTGAGATAACCAACATGAGTGCTGCCAGCATTAATGCAAATGTTCCTCTTTTTTTCAACCGAAATCGCTCTCCTTTTATATGGCTCGCGCAATCATAAGTGCATAGGTGCTGCAAGATGGCCGTTCCGGATATGAATCGTTCTTTTGATCGCTGTTATCCCCGGATTTTTTTCATTCCCCCTCTCAAAGGGGAAAATCCGGTGATAAAGGCGAACGCTTCGCTTCTTCAGAATCGATTCTTCTCCTTCACTACTTTTGCAGCTCTTCAAGAGACTTATTGAAAATGCGAGCCTCATTTATTCGCTCCTGGTATCCAACCCTTAAGACCTTGTACGAAGATACAAGGTTTAAATCAAAATCTTTAATACGGAACCTTTAGATTAAAAACTTAAGATCAAAACCTTCAGATATTCCATTCACTTGAATACTTGTGAAATACTATCTCCTTACCCCTTCAACGCGCCTGCGGCCATTCCGCGGACAAGCTGTTTCAACCCGAAGATCAGGAGTAGTAAGGATGGCAGAATCACCATTGCGGTTCCGGCAAATACCAGATTCCACGCTGTGGATTCCTGGAACTCCAGCATCGAGATCCCGATCTGTGCGGTTCTCATCTCCGGTGTATTGGTCACCAGCAGCGGCCAGAGATATGAATTGTACATGCTTAAGAATGAATAGATTGCCAGTGTTCCAAGTGCCGGTCGGGACAAAGGCAGAACATGCGATATGAAATAACGAATATGACCACAACCGTCGATCCTAGCTGCCTCAAACAACTCCTTGGGCAGCTGCATGAAGAACTGTCTGAGCAGGAATGTACCAAACGCTGTCGCCAGAAATGGCACCGTAAGCCCCTGGTAACTATCCAGCCAGCCCCAGCTGCGAACCGTGAGGTAATTCGGGATCATCGTCACTTCCCATGGAATCATCATCGTAGCGACAAACATGCTGAAGATAACGTTTTTTCCTTTGAACTGCATTTTCGCAAAAGCATAGGCTGCCATACTCGCTGTAATCAATTGACCAAGTGTCGTCAGTCCTGCGACAAGGAAGGTATTGCCGATAAATCGACCGATCGGAACAATATCGAATACTTCGCTAAAGTTGGACAAATCGATAGAATTTGGAATAATATGCGGCGGATAAGCGCTCGCATCTTCTGGCGTCATGACAGCCATGAAAAAGGTATACATCACCGGATATAGCACCAGTGCTGCACAAATGGTCAGTGCTCCGTACAACAGCGTTTTTGTCCATCTCGCACTCATTGGTAATGCACTTTCCTTTCTACCCATTTGAACTGGATCAGGGTCAGCAGCATAATCACCACGAACAGGATCAGTGCCTGTGCACTACCTGTACCAAAGCGGAAATTAACGAAGGCTTCCTGATAGATGGAATAGACAAACACATTCGTACTGTCCATCGGGCCACCCCGGGTTAGAATGTTGATCTGACCGAACGATTGAAAAGCGCCAATGATCGATACGACCGTAACAAAAAATAACGTTGGTGACAGTAGCGGCATCGAGATTTTACGAAACGTAAGCATTGCTCCTGCACCATCAATCTTGGCGCTCTCGTAGATCTCATCCGGTATGCCTGCCAAACCACTGGATAGAATAATGTAGTTAAATCCGAGGTTCATCCAGATGGTCATGATGGAGATCGAAATCAGTGCCCAGTCCGGGCTGGTAAGCCAGGGGATTGGGTCAATGCCTACTTTGCCAAGCAGATAATTCAGCATGCCCAGGGTCGGATGGAATAGAAACTTCCAGATGACCGCTGACGAACCGACGGATAATACCACGGGCAGAGAGAACACAAATTGGAATACACGCATACCCTTGAAACGGTTGTGAGTCAGTGCAGCCAGAATCAGAGCGGCCAACATACCCGTAGGTACTGTAAACAGGACAAATAGTAATGTCACTTTCATGCCTTGCATAAACAGCCCCGATTGGAACACCGCCTTGAAGTTATCCATTCCCACGTAAGCTGCAATCTGCCCCGTCGGATCTGTGGAATGCAGACTGAGGTACACGGACTTAAACATCGGGTAAAACAGAAACACTGCAAACAAAAGCAGCGATGGTGCCAGGAAACCATAGGCCAGCAGATTCTCCCGCATTCGCTGCACACGCAGCGAGGTTGCCCGGCGCTCACTCGTACCTGATACACGCCGTTTGGCCGCGGGCAAGCTGATCCGGTTATCAAGCTCACTCATCGGATTTTCTTCCTCCTTGTTTCACGCATTCAGTGTGTGTGAAAGGTTACAACCACTTCAGCACCACGTTATCTAGTGTAAGAGTCGAATGTCACAGCAAAATTCATTCTGAATCAACGTAACGTTAATCATGGACAAGGGACTTTACGCAATTGTGCATCCATTCGAAAGTGGTATCCAGACCGGATTACACGACAAAAAAACCGCAAGTACTCCCCTTTTTGGAGATATCCTTGCGGTTCGATGTGTAAATGGAATATGAACGTATACCTATTAAAGAAAGTGACTCATTTTACAATAATCTGTAATTCTTCCAAACGGGATGAAGCGATGAACTGTTCAAGTTAACGATTAAGATGATATGGCACCGTGGTGACAATCACGTCTTTGTAATTGATCAGATAGGCCCGGATCATGAAGTTGGTCTGGTTATGCAGTACATTTTGCCACCAGTGCTTGGTGATGAATTGCGGAATCAATACGGTGATGTGATCGGTCTCGGCCGTTTTCCACTCCACGGTATCAATGAATTTCTTCAGCGGCCCCATAATACTGCGGTATCTCGATTTGATCACGACCAGACGAACACCGGGATTCCACTCTTCCCACTTCTGCTCCATCTTGCGTATCGCCTCATCATCGAATCCAATGTACAGCGCGACCACGTGATCCGACATCGTCTGCGCATAACTGATCGTATTCATGACGACCCGGGTAATGCCAGCAACGGGAATGATGATGGTATTGCCTTTGTGGGCTGGTTTTTCCACCTGAATGTCAATTCGCAGCTCATCGGCAATGTTGCAATAGTGACGGTGAATACGCATGAACACATAGACAACAACCGGTAAAAAGATAAAAATGACCCATGTCTGCGTGAACTTGGTGAAAATAAAGATCAGGGTGATCGATAATGTAGTCAGCATACCGATCGTATTCACGAGCAGTTTCATCTGCCAGCCAGATGGTTTGACTTTGATCCAACGAATCATCATACCGAGTTGTGACAGGGTAAATGGAATGAACACTCCTACCGCATAGAGCGGAATCAGGCTTTCCGTATTTCCTTTGAACCCAACCACCAGTAAGGCAGACATCACACTAAGAAAAATGATTCCGTTCGAGAAACCAAGGCGGTCTCCTCTGACCATAAATGCATGTGGCATGAATTTATCCTTCGCCATCATGAAGGATAGTAGCGGAAAAGCCGAATATGCGGTGTTGGCAGCCAGGAACAGAATCAATGCTGTTACACCCTGAATGATAAAATACATCGTGCCCCTGCCAAACGTCGCTTCAGCAATCTGGGAAATGACCGTTGCTTTGGGATCAGGCTTCACTCCGTACCCATAAGCTAGTAAGGTGATACCGATGAACATGGCTCCTAATATACAACCCATAAGCAGTAATGTACCCGCGGCATTTTTCTCGGCTGGCTGCTTGAAGTTCGGGATCGCGTTACTTACCGCTTCCACGCCAGTCAACGCCGAACATCCGGAGCTGAATGCTTTCAATAACAGAAACATACTCACATGGGATAGACTTGTTCCGAATTCTGGTGCAGCTGCTTCCATGCCCCCGGCAAGAAATTTGATTCCACCCGAGATAATCAGAATTGCAATCGAAAAGATAAACAGATAGATGGGGATCGCCAGCACAGACGCCGACTCCGTCACTCCCCGCAGATTCATAATGGTTAGAAAAACAATCATAATGAGTGCAATCACAACACTGTAGTCATGCAGCATAGGAAAAGCCGATGTAATCGCATCCGTGCCTGCGGACGAACTTACCGCAACGGTCAAAATATAATCGACCAGCAGAGATCCTCCGGCAATCAGACTGGATGTTGTACCCAGGTTATCCTTGGCTACGATATAAGCGCCGCCCCCTGTTGGATAAGCAAATATCGTCTGGCGATAGGAAAAAATTAAAATGACGAGTAATCCCAGCACGGCGATGGAAATTGGAACAGAGTACCACAGGGCGGCGAATCCCGCCGCAACGAGCACCAGCAAAATCTGTTCCGTACCGTAGGCAACGGACGATAGGGCATCCGAGGACAGGATGGCGAGCGCCTTCCATTTCCCCAATTTTTCTCCATCCAGTTCAGCCGATTTCATTGGCTTGCCTATTAAGATTCTCTTCATTTTGCCAAGCATGATCATAACTTCCTTCCATCTCTCATCTGTGAAGCATTGTTATTATGCAAAATCGCAGAGCCATTGACAATACGTCATTTCACCCGAATTTCGCCAGCGCGTGATAATGCATTCTACGATTCAATAATCGATAACAAAGCCATTCTTGTTCAGCAATTTGAACTTTTTTGAACCAAAATGACGTTTGTTCGTCAAAAAAAAGGAAATGACCTTCGGTTCAATGAACCAAAGACCACTTCCTTGATCTATGCGTTGACTGTACAGCAATGTAATTTCCCTGCATCTGCCTTGCCCAGACCTGTGCAGCTTCCTTATTAAGCTTCTCTTTAGCTGTCCAAAATGCCGGGACGAGGGGTTACGCCAAACGCTTGCGCCAGGTTGATCAGCTGCTCATCCGTAATTCTCTGCCGGATCTCGTGACCAGCAACCAGCATATACACTTGGGCTGCCTTCTCAATCGTCTCAATCAGACCAAAAGCCTCGTCAATCGTTGTACCTGTTCCAAAGATGCCATGTTGCGGCCAGATGACCGCGTGGTATTCTTTCATTTTCTCCGCCGTTTCGCGGCCTATCTCGTTCAATCCAGGAATCATCCATGGAATAATGCCAATGCCATCCGGGAATACAACTACACACTCGGTGCACATCTGCCAGAGAGTCTTCGTAAATTTGGCCTCATCCAATTCGTGGATAAACGTCATGGCCAATACATGAGTGGCATGGTTATGCATGACAACCCGATGGTTCGGGTCCAATTTCAAACGTTCAATATGGCTCATAAAATGTGTAGGTAATTCACTGGTTGGATTCGCCCCCGACTTCAATCCCCAGAGCACTTCCAGCTCCTGTCCATCTTGCGATACACGCAGCAACCCTAGATTACTCTCCGGATCAGCGAGTACATTTTTGAAATATTTACCCGATGCTGTCACGATAAAATACTTGCCTGCCAGCTCCTGCACCGAAAATGCTGGTTTGATCTTGCGGATCACATGATGGATATCGATATATGGTGCTACTTCCTCTTCCTCCAGCAGATAGCTGACATTGCCTCCATTGCGCTCATCCCAGCCATTCTTCCACATATGTTGTGTAATCTCCGCCATCTCTCGAACAAATGGAATATCGAAACCTGCAGCCTGTGTGTTGACGTTGGTAAGGGTCACGTTCATGATCAATCTCTCCTTATATTAAAAATCATATGCTTGCCACGTACATAGTAAGTTCCTTTTTTCACATTCATTATACCTTTGTTTATCTTTGATAGTCAATAACAAACAAAGAAATAATCTTTTATTTATTTTTGTTTAGTTTTGTTTATTTGAAAATAAAACAAAAAAATACCCCACCGGCGCCCGGCGGGGTCAGTCACACATCTATTTAACACGAGAAGGGGTTTACAAGAGTTATCATACCTCCGCTACCTTAATAGAAGCTGAAAGCGAAATAAAAAAAGCATGAAAACATATATCCTCTCTTGAGACAGGGGTTCAGTATCTTCTTTACTTTCAGTACATATGTCTCTCAGTCCAAACTATTTTGTCTACTCTAGCATATGCTATTCTAGCTTTTCTCAGGAAAAGACATTCATAAAAAAGGAGATGAACCTATGGCAGTTCTTTCTACCGGCCCAATCGAGAATAACCTCTCTGGTGGCAGCAGGCCTACGCAACAAGTCACCATCAAAATGGTCAACACTGATTCCATTAATACATCCAATATACTCATTGAAGGTTATTCTCTAAATGGAACGCGGACATTGTATGTTCAACAATCGGTCAATCTGAATCCCGGACAAGTGTTCTCCCAAACCTATTACGCCAACCTGGATGGATACGAATATGTATTTACCACGGGTGGAGGTGCGGCTGCGCTAACCGAAATTTCAGTATGGGGCAAAAACAACACTGGGCAAATCGTTACCGCACACCGCATTGTTTCAAAAGAACTATCTCTATAAAAGGGGGAAAAAAAATGGCCACAATCTCATCTGGTCCCATTGAGAACAACCTGGTAGCCGGATCAAGACTCACCCAATCGGTTACTATCAAAATTGATAACGAAGATCCAGTCAACGCCTCAACTGTTCTGATCGAAGGATATGCGCTGAACGGAACGCGAACCTTGTATGTACTGGAATCCATCTCACTTGCTCCCAATGAAGTCTTCACCAAAAGTTATTTTGCAAACCTGGATGGCTTTGAGTTTGTTTTCACTACCAGCGGCTTGGCAGAAAGCTCAACCGACGTTTCCATGTGGGGTAAAAATAACACTGGACAATTGGTCGCTGCCCACCGACTGGTAACTTCTGAGTTACTTGGTGCTGAAGGCGGAACTCCCAACTTCGAGTGGGGACAGACGATCTACTGGGCTGATTCGAGTGCTCCAGGACCGGGCACCGGATCACCTTTTGATCCCTTTAATTCTCTCCAGGCTGCTATTGATGCAGCGACAAATAGTCCACTTGCGGTTACTTTTGGCATGAGAGCCCGTCTAATTATTCTCATTGCTGGCAATTCATCCTTCAATGAGGATATTGTCATTCCACCAGCAAGGCATGTGCAGCTTCTGGGTCTAGGTCCATGGCAACTGGGCAACTCTGATCTGGCCAACTTTGCTTCTTCCATCCCCCGCAACGTCACGATCCAAACGAGCCAGGCTGCAGAAGATGTCTATCTGGTTCAAGGACCTGCATTTGATGCTCGTCCTGTTACGGTCATAGGAACGTTTAATGACGGCACGTCCGTCAGCACACACACCAACTATACTGACGGGGCCATTATAAGCGGCGATGTCATTTTTCAGAACGTTGCTCCGGTTGACCCGTTCACAACCATTGAGTTTCAACTGCTCAATGCCAGAGTCGTGGGTAATATCGTACAATCCGGTCATATGGGCAATCTGAACACGTACCTGTATCACAGTCGCATCAACACCATGGTCCATACCGGTTTGAATATTCAACGTATGGTAGACAGTGTGTCAGACAGTACCATTAACGTTAGAGGATACTCTCACATTACCAATTCCACAATGAATGGCAATGTGACAGTTACACTCGCCTTGAGTGACGTCCCGCCAACAGGCATATTCAGCAGTCAATTTGGGACGATTACCTGGACAGGTCCTTTAACACTGGATACCGCCTCCAACTATTATTTTGTGAACAGCGGCTCTACACTTGTGGGAACCAAAACCGTATTATTCAGCATCGCCTAACAAACCATCCCTGTCCTCCATTGGTCAGGGGTTTCTTATTTTCGCAGCATATATGATGGATGCATATTTCCGGTGGGTTCATAGCGTTCATCACCTGTATACTCGAATCCCAGCTTGATCAAGATATGACGTGACACTTCATTATCCGGATGATGTCCGGCAAACAGTGCCTTCACGTTCTTTTCGTCAAACGCATAATCAATCACCGCCTGTGCAGCTTCCTGCGCATACCCTTTCCCCCAGTGATCCCGGGTTAGATGAAATCCCAGTTCATAGATATCCTCTTCTGGCGAATACGGACGCAGACCGCAGCAACCAACAAACACCTCCGACTCTTTCTCAAAGAAAGGCCAATACTGCACCCCCGCTTCCTGTTGCCTTTGAATCTCCTGTGTTAATCTCGCTTCTACTTCATCCTCACTCAATGATCCATTGCTGCTAATCCATTTGGCAACCTCATGATCACCCCAAAGCGCAAATGCCAGTGCACGATCCCCTTCGTTCCACGTCGCACACTCCAGCCGTTCGGTTTCAAATAAAATGGTTCTGTTCATTATCGACTAACCTCCTGTATGCCAACACAAGACTGTGTGCCGTCTATACCTTAAATTAATCGAATAACTGCCAAAGTAAACAAACCTGTATAAAGCACTACTAAAGTTTAAAGGTAATACGCATTTATTATGACCAAGAAAAAATTTTGGCTAATGCAAACAGTGCAGACCATAGAATGAGCCCAACAAAAATAAAAATCAAAAAAATTATAAATGCATCGGCTACAGATGTAATCGTAAACCAGCCACTTAATATAAGGATAGGATAAATTGTTACAACCATCACCATAAAATGAACAGCGCTTTGTTTAGTCAAACTCCAATGTTCTATGTTATAGATAACGGATGCAGCACCGATAAAAAGAGCGATTAGGCTTGCAACAAATGTACCTTTAGCATCAGAAAACTTCCCTTGAGAATAAAGTAATAGAGCAATAACGCTCATAATGACGAATGGTATTCCACCTCTTAAGAGTGCTTTCATAACCAAGATTCTCACCTTCTTTCTTGAAGAAAAATTAGTTCATTATTTGAACTTACATAGTCCATATTACTTTAAATCTATGTTTATTCACCAAAAAAAAGAAAAACCCCTGTCGACAAGATGTCCGACAGAGGTTCAACAAGTACATTACATCATTAGAAATCAGATGTTGCAATTTGAATCGTACCCGTAGATGCACCAGCTGCACTGGTCAATAACGCAGCGACGAGCAGCAAATCTACAGACAGTGTAAGGCTGTTGCCAGCAGGGATCAAATACGTGATTACCGGTGCATTCACACGAGTAACAACCAGGTCAACTGCGAACGGACCAAAGTTATTAACCGTAATACTCGCATTGGTTCCTCCAGTCAGATCTTCGTAATACGACTTGCCCACACTTGGATCCAGATTGTAAATCTGTTGCGGTAAAAGGATGGCCATTTGAAATCACCTCCTTTTGCTTTGATACGTTATTCTATGCTTGAAATCTATTAAAGCAACGGTGAATTACCCTTGTCATAGTGTCCATTTTTGATAGACTTCATAGATTAATAGACCACTGTACGCCAAAAGCCCCACCGGAACGTCCGATGGAGCCAACTACTCTTACTTTAATATTACAGATTTAACTACGAATACAGCATGAAGAAATTTAATTCATGGCCCTGCTGCTTCAGATAATTATAGAGCTGCGAGCGGTGATGGAATACATGCGTTAACGTTTCAATCTGCCATTGTGCCTGCAAGTGACCGTGTTCCATATAGAAAGCTTTGGTAGAGCGGTTCAGATAATCTTCTTCGCTTAATCCCGTGATATAGGCTTTGTAGGATTCGAAATTACTCCACAATGTTGCTTCAAGCTCCTCGATATCCTGAGTCCCCGACAGGCTATTCTCTACCAGTCCAACCTCAGCTTCATCTTTTTCCTGCATGATGGCAAGGTCCGATGCGGTAATCTGGATAAAATGATGTACAAGCTCCACCAATGAACGCATATTCTCCTGTGGACGATACGACCAATCCTCCGGACGGATCAATCGAATTAACGAAGCCCCTGTCCGTACTCCTGTTTCCAGTTCAGTTAACAAATGATCCCGAATCTGCAATGTTCCATTCATATATGATGTCTCCCTTATCTTTTATTCTCACTCATGATCTTAGTATAACTGAAGACTCTACAGATCTATTGTACAAATCGGACAACATCCTGCCATGCTCTCTGGCTGCCGTCAACGGAGTCTCTCCATAAAACTTGCGAAATTGCCGAATCAGATGGGCTTGGTCAAAAAAACCATGATTCTGGGCAAGCATGGCCCAGTCTGCCGTGTTCCCCTGATGAATATCGCTCAGTACACGATGAAAACGAACCACCTCGCTGAATCGCTTGGGGCTGATTCCGACCCATTCCGAGAATCTGCGATGCAACTGCCGTTCACTGATCACTTCACGCATTGCCAGCTCCTGGACACTCATACGTCCCCCATCTATAAAAATACGGTGCAACACGTTTTTCATCAGATCGTTCTCAGATGTGCTGGTCTGCACGGACAACGGATTCAAATATGCGTTCATGACCTCTACCCGTTCTGCAAAACTATTCGTTTCAGCCATCCGTTCCTGAAGCTCGTTCAGCCCCTCCGGCCAACATTCCTGAAGGGCAACTCGCTTATCCGTAAACCACTCCAGAGGCATGCCATGGAAGATATGCGCTCCACCTGGGAAGAACCGGACACCAAAAGTATAATCTCCAGCAGGAGGACCATCATCAGATGGCTCAGGTATAGTGAATGGCTGTGTATAATTGCCACAATATGCATAGGCGTACTTTGAACGGACGTGATCATATGTAATCAGCATGTCCGTGCAACCATCAGGCAATACTCGGGCAGGTACAGATATCACCGACTGATCTCGACCTGCTCCCTTAGCAACATCCCTGCGTGTGCTTGAAAGAGATCCCGATTCCCAATAACAGGCCACATATGCCATTAAGCCAGTAGCAGGTATTTTCTCAACATAATAACTGTTCAAATACGTTCCATTCATCTGAATCGGCTTAAACAACGGGTGCAAGCTGTGATCCACTATGCAATCCTCCGATCACTAGAGTTGGTTACACATTATGTATTCATCTATCATACCATCAACCGCACAAAGGAAGAAAAAAAGTGCCCTACCGGAGGACAATCCGATAGGGCCAGTCACACATCTATTTAACACGAGAAGGGGTTTACAAGACTTATCTTACCTCCGTAACCTTAATAGAAACTGAAATTGGGATGAAAAGAACATCAATTTTTCTAAAGTGTCTTGATCAGTATGGACGCAATTAACACAGATGCTGTTGTGACTGTTGTGAATCCACCCACCAGCATTGGCGTTAAAATCTCATCGAGGATGGCTTTGCGTTCATTTTCATCACGTCCAACCGAACGGCTTACTTCCTCACAGATAATATAGTCCCCCGGAAAACCGAATAGTGCGGTCAGTGCTACAGGCAGACCTTTGAGCGGGTCCCATTTGAACAGCTTGGAACCGACAAATCCACCGATTAGCACCCCAACTACACCGATTGCGATAATGAATAACACCGGAATAATGGAACTAACCACCGCATCGAAAGTGATCGACTCCATACTTGTCATCACGACTACGATCAGACCTGTCATGGCAATCCCCGATGTACTTGCTTTATCCAGAATACGAGATGGGAATAGTCCAATCAGATGTCCTAGCACCCCAAGCAACAGAGCCCAGATACTGTAGCTAAGTCCGGTTACATTGCCTAGATAAATGGAGAGACTGCCCATAATGAACAAAAGCAACAGCAGAATAGGTGCGGTTTGGAAACGTTGTGGAAGGAATATTTTGGCATTCGCTTCTTTAATGTTCACATTGGATTCGCCTGCAACCCTGTTCTCAAAAGCACCCTGTTTCTGTAGTTTCAGCGCATATCTGCGCAGCATGTTGGTTGCAATCGGCATTCCCACGAGAGAGTGAATTCCCAGAATAACGGCTGGTATCGTAATCAGATGCCCCAAGTTCATCTCCTGCAACTTCGTCGTTGTGATCAGATATGAGATAATGCCACCGACAACCGGACTTGATCCGGCAACAGCGGTAGGATAACCATAGAACGGTGATACGATTAACAGGATAAGACCTGTCGCCGTGAGTGAGGCGAACAAAGAGATCAGTATTGCTTTATATTGGGAACGTATTAACTTCAGCGGTATTAATGTGCCCATGTGTACAATCAGCGGAGCCACCATGAGAGCCCCGAACGCAGTGAGAGCGGAGCTCGATACTACTCCTTTGGGAAATAACCCCGCCCAGTTCAGCAGCAAATATCCAATCAGAATCACAAGCAAGGAAGGAATTCGTGCTTTGGACCAGATCGAAACCAGTTCCCCTATAGCTAAAATAACAAGTAATACCGTGGCGATATATATCGGTTGACTAAACATGGTGGCTTCTCCCCATTCTCTATGTTGTCAGTGCAGTACACGCAGAACCATCTTTCTCTTTCTTATTTCAAGCGTTCACCTGATAAATAGACCTGTTCGATATTCTCTGTGTTTTCGAGCAGTCCGATATCCGTTAACGGATTCATATTTAATACCAGCAGATCAGCAGCTTTCCCCGGCTCAATCGTCCCAATCTCCGCTTCCATCTGCATCGCTCTTGCTGCATCTCGTGTTGCAGCCACGATCGCTTCCATCGGCGTAAATCCAACATCTTCCACAAGCAATCGCAGTTCGAGTGCATTCCCGCCATGCTCAACAGGTGCACACGTGCAGAAATCTGTCCCTACTGCAATGGTTACGCCTGCCTTACGCGCAATAATCATGTTCTCAATATGCTCCTGATATACACTTTTGGCTTTGCGGATGCCAAATTCGGGAACACCGTATTTATGCCCTTCTTTGATAATCCGATGTACAATGGCCAACGTTGGAACCAGAACCGCCTTTTGATCCAGCATCATGCTAATACCTTCTTCATCAATGTAGATTCCGTGTTCAATCGTGCGCACGCCCGCTTCCAGCGCATTTTTGATCCCCTGTGTACCTTGCGCATGTGCAGCCACATATGACTGTACCGCTTCCGCTTCATACACGATCGCCTTCAGCTCATCCAAGCGGAATTGCGACCAGCGAGGGTCATCTTTCTCCGAAAGCACCCCGCCTGTGGAACACACTTTAATGAAATCCGCCCCTTCACGGAACTGCGTACGTGTTGCCTTAATCACTTCGGGAACGCCGTCACACACGGTAAACATATTCAGTTCCGTTGGAATCATATGAATATCTGCATGTCCACCCGTCTGAGAGAGCATATGACGGGATGTTTTAATTCGCGGCCCCTTCACCACACCTTCCTTGATCAGGTCACGAATGTACACAGCAACGTGGCTGCCTACATCCCTGACGGTTGTAAAACCCGCGTTGATCAGCTTCGGCAGATCCTGAAGTGCTCTCCCCATCTGAAGTTCATTGGCTTCCAGCGCCACCGCAGCCATATTCAGGTTTTTGGCTCCATGCACGTGGACATGGGCATCAATTAATCCGGGCATCACCGTTTTGCCTGTTACATCAACAAGCTTGGCACTTTCCGGAACTGGAACGGTCGCCTTCGCACCCGCAGCTATGAATTTTCCGTTCTCAACCAGGACCACACTATCGGAAACAGGCTCTCCACCTTGTCCATCAATCAACAATGCACCTACAAAAGCAGTAATTTGACTCATCTGTACTCCACCTCATTTTCAGACTTGGTTGTCAGTTCAATTAAAGAATATTTACACTTCCACTCCGATGACAGAATAACCTTCCGATCACTGTTATCCCCAGATTTTTTTGATCCCCTTCTCCAAAGGGAAAATCCGGGGATAGCGTATGCTTCCGAAGCAGCTTTCTTTCAGAAAGCTTTTAGGCGAACGCTTTGCTTCTTCACGTTATTTCTGTCCTCTCCGTTCTCGTGTAAAAAGTTAAGTTGAACTTCAATATTACGTGTACACGTTTGACTTATAACTCTATTGCTGTACTACGATGAAATTGTATAGTGTTAAAGTTAATGACATTATATAAGTTGCAAATGTATAATGTCATTGTTGATAACAACAGCATTTTGATATTTATTATGGTGATATACACAATATCGAATATAAATTACACAGCATAGTGAAGGTCATGTTATATATGTAAGCATTTGCCACCGTGTGAACACGAAAGGAGTACGTTTGCTATGATTCATGAAGCAGTTCGCTCATTTATGGTTAAGGTCTTTGGATCTGCTTCGTACGGAATCTGGATGAAGGACGAATACGATTTCCAATGGAATAACTGGCTGCGCGAAGGAGAGGTACCTGAATATACAGATCAAGAACAGATCGAGCCATCCTGGAAGATTCTCAGGTATACGTTTGATTTTCTGTCCAATATCAAGATTCGTGTGGTGATCGATACCCAGAAACAACTCACCCTGCTACAAAGTGAACGTCTGGAGTCCTTGATTCGGGAAGGACTGCTGAAGCAGCAGATTGAGATGGAACGTGCACACAATGATCGATGGTTGACCGGACTGCGGGAGCTGACCTGTTCCCTGGAGTTGAACGACTTGTTATTCAAAATCATGGAGAATGCACTGCATGTCATCCCTTCTCTTTCCTGTGGACTGTTCATGATGGTTGATCCGGACTCTGGCAAGATGATCCCTAGAGCCAAGGTCGGTTTTCAGGATAGTGTGTATCAATATCAGGGCGAGCTGGATGAGGGCATTACGGGAAAAGTATACGAGGAAGGCATTGGCCGAATGTACAGCACACCGGATGATGCCTTTAAGGATATGGGCAATGTCAGTCAGGAGAATGCGGATATCATTGTACGTTCATTGCCTGATGGTGTTATGGCGAAAGGGCTTATCGCCGTTCCTGTGACGATGAACACCCATAAAATCGGAGTGATGCTGGTATACCAATTTGAACAACACAGACGATTTGCCCCACATGATCTGAATGTGATGCAGGGATTCGCGGATCAGGCAGCCATTGCGATCTCCAATGCCACCATGTATTCAGAACTGCTGGAAACGAACCGATATCTCGTTAGCCGCAATGAAATTCATAATCAATTCACGGCCCTTTCCATTGAACATGTGAGCCTTGAACATATCATTGAGACGGTTGGGTCGATGTTGAAGCTTCCTACCTATTATGTGGACATGGCCAGAAATGACTGGTACCCCGTTCTCCCAGAAAGTGTCTTGTTAAGTGAGCTAGATATATACACTGCTCTGGACAGTCAGTTTAACCCCATCATCTTATCCGGGGGAACGGATCAAAGCGATTATTACCTGTATCCGATTGTGAACGGATCTCTGATGCTTGGCTGTTTTGCCATCCAATTAGATCATCCGTTAGGTCAGCTGGATCATGTGATTTTGGAGCAAGGCGGAGCTATTGTCATGCTGGAGATGATGAACACCTACTCCCTCACTGAAATGTCCTATCGAAAAAACCAGGATTTCTTCAGCGATCTGGTGCAATATAGAGATCCACAGCAGTTGGAGGCACGACTTTCCAGCTTTCAATTGCCAGCCCATCAGTCCTTGTTCGTCGCACAATTGCAGCTCTATGGGGAACATCCCGATATGAAAACCACTGAAAATTGGGTGCGCAAATTGATTGGTTTTATCGAAAAGGAACTAGGCACCCGTGAACATCTGTTGTTCAGTGCACATCACAAAATTACGATTCTGGCTGCGGCACCCGAGCCCAAGGTCAGACATTGGATCATCAGCAGGCTGGAATCGGCTGTAGAGAAATGGACCACCTCCAAAACCCCTGCCCTATCTATCGGTATCGGCGGACTTTATCAAGGGCTTGAGTACGTGTCCAAAAGCAATGACGAGGCTACACGCTCGTTATCCTTTTTGCTGAAACAAAACAAAGCGGGCCTGATGCTCTACGAAGAAATCGGGATCAATCGGCTGTTTCTGAATCAGGAACCGTCTGATATTGAGAACTACATTGATGAAATTCTGTCGCCTCTTCAACAGCAAAAATCAGGAGAGCTTGAACTCACACTCAAAACCTACATTGCCGCAAATCGATCTGTGCAAGTCACAGCCGAACGTCTTCATATTCATACCAATACGCTGTACCTGCGTCTGCGCAAAATAGAGGAGATTCTACGCGTGGATCTGAACGATTCCGAGGGTTGGATGAAGGTGTATCTGGCATGTCATTTAAGTGATGTGTACTCTGTTGCCCCTAGGGCAGGTGGAGCATCAAAATTGTAACTTCATCAATTCAGTCCATGCAGTTTGCGAAAACGTTCGGGACTCATGCCTGTATGCCGTTTGAACATCGCACAGAAATAACTGGCGTTCTCGTAACCCACTCGATCAGCCACTTCATAGATTCGCAGCTCTCTTTCACTGAACATAAGTTGTTTGCTCCGATTGATCCGTTCTTGGTTCACGTAAAATACAGGCCTGATATGGAGCGCCTTCTGAAACAGCCTGCACAAATATTGGGGAGATACTACAGCCACATCGGCCAGTTCCTTCAGTGAAAGTGAACGATCCAGATGCTCTGCAATATAACGCAGCACAGGCTTCAATCGCTCCAGTTCATCATTATAATTGGCGGAAGCGATGAGCATTGGCTTTAGATCCAGCAGCAGGGCATATAATTGTTTGGAGCATTCCACATCGTAATCTGCGTAATCCGTCGTATCCCCATGCTCTCCTCTAACCAGAAGTTGCTCCAGGCCACGTAACAGCGTGGCTTTTCTGAGTCTGCACACGCTTGAACCGGTTATCCCCGCGTAAGATAATAACTGGCTGGCCTCTCTCCCCTGGAACGACACCCAAGCCAGCTCCCAACGATCACTGATGGGCATATATCGATGCGGAATATCAGGATACAGAAAGAAAACGTCTCCCGGGCTGACGATATACTCTTCTTCCTGTATAATCAGTCTCCCCTGGCCATGAATAATCTGATGGATCTGATAATCCGGGAATCCCTCTGGACGCTCGGTTTCATATTGGTGTTCCCAGTAACCAACCGTGGTCATATAGATGGGCAGGCGAGCAGCTTCTTCTGTTTTACCAAAAAAAATCCGGGTATCCATCCAGTCCCCCCCTTTCTCCATCGTTAGTTTCATATTGTGATATATATGGGCAATATTCTTTATTCTCTAAGTCATCATTCAATTCTATAATGACAATATTATAACATTTCAGAAGGAGTTGCTGTTATGCGAAACAAATTGGTATACACCCCTCCGGCTAATGGATACCCGGAATGGAACAACAATCCTGAGACTTTTCAAGTAGGCCGTCTACCCGCACATGCGTCTATGGTAGCGTTTCCATCTGTAGCAGAAGCGTTATCCAATGAATCCAGCGCATCGCCATGGTACGCATCACTGAATGGTCAGTGGAAGTTTGCCTTTGCGGAGACACCGGAGCAACGGATCTCTTCCTTTTATGAGAACAACTATGATGCCAGTGACTGGGACGAGATCGCCGTTCCTTCCAACTGGCAGCTACAAGGTTACGATTATCCCCAATATACAAATATGACGTATCCGTGGGTCGAGCGTGAGCCTGAATTGAAGCCACCCTTTGCACCAACGACTTATAATCCGGTGGGTTCGTACATCCGTACGTTTACGGTTCCTGCAGACTGGAAAGACCGGCCTGTTCTGCTGCACTTTGAGGGCGTTGAATCCGCCTTTTATGTATGGGTTAACGGGGAGCTCGTCGGTTATAGCGAAGACACGTTCACACCCGCAGAATTCGATATCACTGCATATCTGACGGAAGGTGAAAACAAGCTGGCTGTGGAGGTATATCGATGGTGTGATGCGAGCTGGCTGGAGAATCAGGATTTCTGGCGGCTAAGCGGCATATTCCGTGGTGTATACCTGCATTCACCTTCACCGGTTCAGATCGCCGATTTCTTTGTTCGCACTGAACTGGATGATGCCTATCAGGATGCGGAGCTGCTGCTGGATGTAAAATTATTCAATCATAACGCGGTGCAGACCACAGCCGGATTGTCCGTTCAGGCACAGCTCTATGATGCACAACAGCAGACTGTATTGAAGCAACCACTTACTGCGGCGGTCACTTTCCAGGGTGAGGATGAACTTTCATTCCAATTGTCAGCAGAGGTTATCCAGCCGCTTCTATGGAGCGCCGAGACTCCTCATCTGTATACACTTGTGCTGTCCATTCAGAATGAATCAGGCGAAACGCTGGAAGCGGTTCGCAGCCGGATCGGATTCCGCAAGTTTGAACTCAAGGATGGCCTGATGCAAATCAACGGCAAACGCATTGTATTCAAGGGCGTGAATCGTCATGAATTTTCCCCGGATACAGGTCGAGCCATTGGTCGGGAAGACATGGTCCGTGACATCGAGCTGATGAAGTCCTATAACGTTAACGCTGTGCGTACATCCCATTATCCGAATCAGTCACTCTGGTACGAACTGTGTGATGAATATGGCCTCTATGTCATTGATGAAACGAATCTGGAGACTCACGGCACCTGGTACTATGGGCAAAAGGAAATGAATGAGAACAACATCCCGGCAAGCAAACCGGAATGGCGTAACAACGTCATCGATCGCTGTAACTCGATGTTCCAGCGGGACAAAAACCATCCTTCCGTTATTATCTGGTCTCTGGGTAACGAGTCCTTCGGCGGCGATAACTTCATCGCCATGTACGATTATCTGAAACAAGTCGATCCGACCCGTCTCGTTCATTATGAAGGGACATTCCATTATCGCCCTTCCGATTCGGCAAGCGACATTGAATCGACGATGTATATCAGTCCTGAGGATGTGGAGAATTATGCTCGCATGCAAGGACCGAAGAAACCTTATATTATCTGTGAATACAGCCATGCCATGGGTAACTCCTGCGGCGGCCTGCATCTGTATTGGGAATTGTTCGATAAATATGATGTGTTGCAAGGTGCATTCATCTGGGACTGGGTCGATCAGTCCATTCGTACCACGACGGCAGACGGTATAGAATATCTCGCATACGGCGGAGATTTCGGCGAATCCCCTCATGATGGCAATTTCTGCGGAAACGGACTGATTCTGGCCGATAAGACGGTTACACCGAAGCTGGAAGAAGTGAAGAAATGTTATCAGAACGTTCGTATGGAGGCTATTGATGTCAAAGACGGCCTGCTGCGTATAAGAAACCAGTTCCTGTTCACGAATCTGAGCGAATATTCGCTCGTATGGACAGTAACACACGATGGTGTATCCGTAGAGAACGGCACGTTGGACATCGCGGTACCGCCTGGCGAATCAGCTGAAGTGCGTATCCCTTACACGCCATCATCCGATCTGTTCCAGGAAGCGGTGCTGACTGTATCTCTGGTAACCAAAGTCGCAACCAAATGGGCAGGAGTCGGTCACGAAATTGCCTGGGATCAGTTCGTGGTATCTCCGCGACTGCGTCCAATCCAACCGGTACACCAAGGACAAGGCAATTCACCACAGGTACAGGAACTGCAAGATGAATTGAAAGTAGCTACAGGGCAAGTCACGTTGAGCTTTAACCCGACTACTGGCGTGTTAACGTCTTATCAGATCAACAATCAGGAACAATTGCTGGCACCGATCCGGCCGAATTTCTGGAGAGCCATGACAGACAACGATATGGGGAACAAGCTGAATATGCGTTCTGCTTTCTGGAGAGATGCTCACGCTACCAGTAGATTAATTCGCTTTGAACACCATTCAGACGAACAAGGCATTCTCGTGACGACCGATCATACGTGGGATCAACATCCGGGATGTACGTTGTCCATCTCGTACCGTATTGATATGGATGGTGTATTGGAAATCAGTCAAACGCTTATTCCAGGCGAGGGCCTACCTGATCTACCAGAGTTCGGCATGTTGCTGCAACTGAGTAACAGCCTGGATACAATCTCTTGGTACGGCAGAGGCCCGCATGACAATTACGCAGACCGCCTAACCAGTGCACGTCTCGGCTATTACACAGGTGCGGTTCGAGATCAATTCGTTCCATACCTGAAACCACAAGAGTGTGGTAACAAAACCGATGTACGCTTTGCTGAAATCACGTCAACGGATGGTCAAAGTGGCCTGCACGTTGAAGCCAACATACCATTTGAGATCAATGCGTTGCCGTGGACACCTGAGGAACTCGAAGCCAATGATCATGTGTATAAATTACCTCAGAGTACACAGACTGTCGCCCGCATTAATTATAAACAAATGGGTGTCGGCGGGGATGATAGCTGGGGCGCACGTACCCACGCTGAATACACCTTGCCGGCCAACCGCGCGTATTCCTTCACCTTTACGGTAAGACCTGTATAACATCAAGCAAGCACTGCTGGCAGTATGCCGGCAGTGCTTTTTTTTGTTGGGGACAGTGAGCATTGGAAGTTTGAACTTTTTGATGGAACCATTATAATGAATGAGGCGCAAATGGAATTGTGCCCGCTGGAATAGGCCCAATTCTACATATATCATTTTGGGCCACAGATGTTGAGACACACTTATTAAGCATTTGATACAGTACTATTCCAAATACCCGTCTACTACGAGGTGAGCATGTGCAATACCTTTTTACAGTCATCTTTATTCTTGGCTTACTTCCTTTCTTGGGATTTCTTGTTTTGATGATCCTCTCCATGCGCAAACATAACCGGATAACGATAAGACATACTATTCTATCCGTGCTATGCTTCGGAATGGCTTCAATAGGGTTATATGGCATGCTGACTTTATCTTCGAACTCCGCTCAGACTGGACAAGATCAGACAGTGGAACGAAATTCAGGTAATGTTACCACAGACAAAGAACAGGAAGCTGCAAATCAGACGAGTCCCTCAGGCTTCCACATGACTACCGAAGAGTTTAAAAACAAGTTTAATGGCGCCGTGGGCAAATACCGACTGAATGGGTTGAGTATTACCCGCTTGAATATGAAAGAGTCTTCCAATCAGGTTACTAGCACTTTCGAGTATGTGTTCAATGACGAATTGCGCCTGGTTGGTGTAGTGAATGCAGATGAGAGCTTACAGGAAGTCACGTTATATGATACTGGTGATACCATAGAACCAACGGGTGGAATTTTTTTGACCGCTATGGCCACGCTCATTCTCACAACCAATAGTGAGTACACGTATAACGATGCACAAGATGTCATTCAGGATATCGGTCTATTGGATCGCGATGTGAATCAGTCAGATTTTGATGGGGCAACGGTTAGAAATGGATTGGAATATCGCTTCAGCATCCAGGATCATGAACAATCTACTTTTGAAATAACTGTTGCGAAGTGAGATGCATTGGAGTAAAAAGGCCGCTCCATGAAGGAACGGCCTATCGGGTGATATGTTCTATGTACTATAGATTGACTCAGTGGTTGCCACCAAACCAATGATGAACACCTCCGCCATGCGAGATTTACTCAAAAGTTATAGTCTCGCTTTGATTGTTCCAACTCATTTTAAAGGTAATCGGATCTTTCATTTTCTCCGTCTCAGTTATTGTTCCCGACATCGTGAACGGTACCCCTTCTTCATCAAGTGATTTCCCCTGTTGTGATAAATTGTTGCCCGTAAGGTCAAACACAAAATCTTTTATACGCTTTTCATCACCGATGTAGGTTATCGTATAGATCCCTGTCGATCTCTGAAGAGATATATTCCAGTTATCGCTCTTTCCGCGGATGATATCATCCGCACCACAAGCTGAGACAATAGATACAAGCACTATAATACAAAGAATCATTGGCAGTTTATATAATTTCATAAAATCCCTCCTTTTAGGAATATACCCAAAAATGTGAGATGTGATATTTGCCTAATTATCCCCAGCATCTGCTCCAGTATAATGTGTCTTACCTTTGAATCACATGACTAATGATCTTCTGAGCATCGTACTTGACCCATCCCAACAGTGCTGAGCCCCGAGATGTTTGCCAAGGTAGTCCAACATAGTACAGTCCAGCAACCGGTGATACGCCTCTCTCGTGTATCATTTCACCTTTGGAATCAAAAGCAGTATGGATATCGATCCAACTATCATTTCGCTTAAATCCAGTCGCCCAGATCATATTGTCTATTCGTGTCTCACTCCCATCCTCATATAGGATGCGGTCATCTATCGCATTAATGGCACGTTGGCGCATGTTGACCTTCCCCTGGGTCATCAATTCTTTTAACGCATAGCCATAGACGTACTCAGGCTGATTCCGCAACCATTTTCCAACCATACGGTCAGCACTTGCACGTAATATTCCGAGCTTTTCGAAATACCAGAATATACTTCGTTTCATAATATGCAATGGCCTAAAGGTAATATTTCGAGCTATGGATATGTACACGGTTTGTTTATCATCTGATGCTAACTCTACAGCGATTTGGGCGCCTGAATTCCCTCCGCCTACAACTACTGTTATGCCAGGGAGCAATTGAGAGATATTTTTATACTCTGATGAATGAAGCTGAATTACACTCTCGGATAATGACTTTGCAAAAGATGGAACATTTGGGGTCTGGAAAGGCCCTGTGGCAACGATAATATTGCGCGCTTCAATTATTTCATCATTGGTTTCAGCATAGTACACCTCATCTTGCTTGGAGAGACGGGAGATTAAACAGTTTAACTTTATGGGAAGATGCATTTGCTTGGCGTAACTTTCAAAATAATCTGCAATTTCATCTTTGCTTGGCAGATCATTTTCGTTTCCACCAAGCGGCATTCCCGGTAACCCATCATACATTCGTGGAGTAAAAAGACGCAAGGAATCGTACCGTTTACGCCAAGATTCCCCGACAGATGAAGCAGCGTCAACGATTACAAAGGTTAAGCCCGACCTCTGAAGATAGTAACCTGCTGCCAATCCTGCTTGCCCAGCTCCGATAACCAATGCATCGTACATATGAATCATCTCCAATATAGTTTATATATTAATATATGAGCGCTTGTTCATATATTATTTTACTTAAGAATTTGCTGTTTAGCAACAGAAGAAATCATCCGTACTTTTTTGAAAAAATCAACATAAAAAAGACTCCCTCACGGGAGCCTTTGCTCATTTTAGTGTACCATGAGATCCCATAAGGGATGTCCGCTGATAATGCCCACAGTAAGCCGTTTAGTTCGACACTAAAGTCTGAAACGTTCCACCTCGAAGATCTTAGGTGCACAACGAAGGCAATCGTTGAACAGACTCTTTAAGTCTACATCAACTTCTGAAACTTCATTCGGATTCAAGCGAAACTAAACAAACAGTCTCAGATAAAATTCCGATGACGGTTGCTAAAGCCTACAAGGTGTCTTGATTCTTGTCAATCAAAAGGGGTTCAGTCCCACACTTGTAACAAACCTCTTTAATTTCGAGTTTGTGTGGTAGTCATAAATTTATTCGGAACGTATGTTTCTAATGCGGGAATACACGTCTTAGTTCACATTTTGTTGGGGTAGGTTAAAGCATGCTTTCAATAATGTTCGAGCGCTTATTCTATAAAGATTTTAGACTTTTTCACTACAAGTGTTTACTCAGTCAATCCCGCACTTTTTCTACATCAGTTTTAGATATGTACATTAAACGAGTTCATCCCTAAACTTGTAATCGCAGTGAAGTTTCTTTACATGAAAAACACTATTTGTACTATTCGAATGCATCGACTGTTGATTGACTTAATAGTTATTCAAGGATTAACTCTAAAAACATCTGATTTATAGAATTTTTATCCTCATTCTTTGAATTATTTAATCGTAGAATTTCTCTTTTTTCTGTTATAACTAAAACCATTAGTTGACGAATTAAAGAATCCAATTTTTCTGATATTTGCTGTAAAGACTCCTTAGTTTTTCTTTTTGAAGTCATATCTTGGTGTCCATGTACAAATTTTGAACGTATATCATATGCTATTTTAATTAACTGATAGTTTTTTATTCTTGTTTCTAAGTCGCCAGCAAGGAATAACGATGTTCTTTCACAAACCATATGCGTTACTTCACCTGAACCTGTATTAAATAGACATTCTAGGGTGGCAATGTAAAATGAAATCTTAATTGGAATAAAAGAATTTTTTCTTGCTGTACATATTAAAGTGTGTGCTCTAGAAAGCTTGCTATAATTATTATAAGGTAAGTCATTATAGAGTCCATACCCAAACTTGATGTTGTCCACTTCATCGAGAGAATCTACTTCTTTAAAACATGATACGTAGAATAGAGCTTTTTTAATTTCATCTATAGTGAACATGTTTGTTTGTAATTCGCCTCTGCTGGTTGAAAATATTAAGTATGTTATGTGATGGAACGTTTGTTCCAATGTTTCATTTTCATTTTCTATATAATTATTAAGAAATATACTATCTATATGAGCACTATTATCTTTAACTAACCATAGACATGTAAAGAAAATTTGAATTACTCCTTTAACAACATTAAAGATTTCATCTTCATCTTTAATTCCAACAATATCTAATTTATCATAGATCGACCGCTTTCCTGATCCATTGCAAAAAATGTATATCGAATCCTTAAGTGATTTTTCTGATATTTTACCTATATTCTCAATTACAGTGTTATTTAAAATTTGACTTATTGTAGCCTCTTTGTTTGATAATCTCAATCCACTCATTATATCCAATGAAGTGTTTGCTACTTCTAATTGAAAGTATCTAACAGTAGCAAATAAATTTTGTTTCAATTCAAAACGCCCTCCCTAATCTGATCAACATCGCCCAAGTATTTAATAATAACTGATTGAAATTTTTAGTAGATTGTGATGGAAATAGTTGATGCCCACTTTATCGTCTTGTAATACTTTTAAGCTAACATCTTTTTTTGAAAGTGCTCTTCATCTTCTGAATTGTTAATTGTAAATATGTGTAAATTTTCGTTTCAGTATATCTTTATATCTGTGAAGTGTTCTTTTATATACTCATCTTCCCCTTTCTGTTTTAATTTCTATAATTACGAATTATTACTTTATAAGTGATTAATATTTGACATTTAATAAGATCAATACTCCCGATGATGTTTACAAGCTAGTTGATACTGAGTTACGTCATTTTAAGAGCACTTGGAGCTGTTTGAAAAATATTTGTTGTAGCTTTTGAATCTATAACTTATTTTAAACACTTAGAAAACAATTAAAGAATAGACCATTCGTAGTAATACGAATGGTCTATTCTTTTTGATGGTTTCTTATCAAGGGAAACCATGATGCATTTAAGGTTTTTACACCTTTATTACATCATGCCGCCCATTCCACCCATACCGCCCATGTCAGGCATTCCGCCACCAGCACCTGCTGGTTCTGGTTTGTCAGCGATAACTGCTTCAGTAGTCAGGAACATTGCTGCTACGGAAGCAGCGTTTTGCAATGCATAACGTGTTACTTTCGCAGGGTCAACGATACCTGCTTCGATCATGTTAACCCACTCGCCAGTCGCAGCGTTGAAGCCTACGCCAGTTTGTTCTTTTTTCAGACGTTCCACGATTACGGAACCTTCTTCGCCAGCGTTAGCTGCGATTGTACGGATTGGTGCTTCCAAAGCGCGCAGGACGATGTTTACGCCTGTTTGCTCGTCACCGGAAAGGGCTACGCCTGCAACCGCGTTGTATACGTTCATGAGCGCTGTACCACCACCGGATACGATACCTTCTTCAACCGCAGCGCGAGTTGCGTTCAGGGCATCTTCGATGCGAAGTTTGCGTTCTTTCAATTCTGTTTCAGTAGCTGCACCGACTTTGATTACTGCTACACCGCCGGACAATTTA
Organism: Paenibacillus sp. CB74; assembly: GCF_055687625.1. Classification (NCBI taxonomy): domain Bacteria; kingdom Bacillati; phylum Bacillota; class Bacilli; order Caryophanales; family Paenibacillaceae; genus Paenibacillus; species Paenibacillus sp. CB74. The sequence continues at coordinate 3,764,082 of NZ_CM146009.1, forward strand.
GCCAGACGCTCTTGCAGTTTCTCTTTGTCGAACTCGGAAGTTGTTTCTTCCAGTTGTGTACGGATTTGGCTAACACGTGCATCGATATCGGATTTGTTACCAGCACCGTCAACGATGATTGTGTTTTCTTTAGTTACACGGATTTGACGAGCTGTACCCAGTTGTTCCACAACAGCGGATTTCAGGTCCAGACCCAGTTCTTCCGTGATCAATTGGCCACCAGTAAGGGCAGCGATGTCTTGCAGCATTGCTTTACGACGGTCACCGAATCCTGGAGCTTTAACAGCTACAGCATTGAATGTTCCACGCAGTTTGTTCACAACCAGCATAGCCAGTGCTTCGCCTTCGATATCTTCAGCGATCAATACCAGTGGTTTGCCTTGTTGAACGATTTTCTCAAGCAATGGCAAGATGTCTTGCGTGCTGGAGATTTTTTTGTCTGTGATCAGGATGTACGGATTGTCCAAAACAGCTTCCATTTTGTCCGTGTCTGTGATCATGTATGGAGAGATGTATCCACGGTCGAATTGCATACCTTCAACCACTTCAAGCTCCGTAGCGAATCCACGGGATTCTTCTACAGTGATAACGCCGTCTTTACCTACTTTTTCCATAGCCTCAGCGATCAGTTCGCCTACTTCTTCGTCAGCTGCAGAGATTGCTGCAACTTGTGCGATGGATTGTTTGGTTTCAACCGGTTTGGAGATGGATTGCAATTCAGCAACCGCAGCTTTAACCGCTTTGTCGATCCCTTTACGGATACCGATTGGGCTAGCACCTGCAGTTACGTTTTTCAGACCTTCTGTAATCAGCGCTTGCGCGAGTACAGTTGCTGTTGTAGTACCGTCACCGGCAACATCGTTGGTTTTAGTAGCTACTTCTTTAACCAGTTGTGCACCCATGTTCTCGAATGCATCTTCCAGTTCGATTTCTTTAGCAATCGTTACACCATCGTTAGTGATGAGCGGGCTTCCGAATTTTTTCTCCAGAACCACGTTACGGCCTTTAGGACCGAGTGTTACTTTTACTGCATTAGCCAATGCATCCACACCACGAAGCATGGAGCGACGAGCGTCTTCACTGAATTTAATGTCTTTAGCCATGTTAAGAAAACCTCCCTAGTTTTTGTTGGAAAATGGTATTGCTATATGGTTCGGTTATCCGATTAAATTTGAATTAGTCGAGAATCGCGTGAATATCGCTTTCTTTCATAATCAAATATTCTTTACCTTCGAACTTGATTTCTGTACCGGCATATTTGGAGAAAATAACGCGATCTCCTTCTTTCACTTCCAGAGCCACACGTACGCCGTCTTTCAATGCTCCAGCACCAACTGCAATGATTCTACCCTCTTGCGGTTTTTCTTTGGCGGAGTCCGGGAGTACGATCCCGAAAGAAGTTGTTTGCTCTTGCTCCAGTGGTTCTACCAATACGCGTTCACCTAAAGGTCTGATCATGAAAAATAGCCTCCTTTTGAAATTATATAACGTTACATTGTAGGTTGTAGCCATATGTATTAGCACTCGACAGTGTTCAGTGCTAACAACCAACTTTATGATACTCAACTTGAAGCATGATTTCAAGTCCTTTTGACGAATTCCTATGAGAATTTACCTTGAATTTACACGAACATAGCCAAAGTACACCCGCTGTGCCTGGTTCTATGTGGAAATTCACTATTCTTATTTTACGAAATTCTTGAGCCCTTCTGCAACGTTAGCAGACAGTCCCTTTCCCATTGTATCCATTGTTGAACATAATATGCCTGCTTGTCCTGCCTAGCTGCGGAACAATCTACAACAATAGCCCGGAAAAGAACAAACCGTCTTCTCCGGGCACATTACAGTTACTGATCATCCTCATTCACACGCATACCAGTCATATACCAGTGTTCCATTTTGATACCATCTTATGTTCTAACCCGCATGCTTCTTATCCTCGGCACGGACGTAACGGGATTCGATCTCTTCATCGGCCGCAAGCTGCTTGCGGTATACAATTGCGGATAATAACACACTGATCTCATATAACAGGAGCAAGGGAATCATCACCAGCAGATCGGATATGAAGTCTGGAGGTGTAATCACCACTGCAATGAAGATCAGGACAAAATAAGCCACTCTGCGCATCTTGCGAAGACGAATGGGATTCAGAATCCGCAGTCCTGTCAGAAACATAATAAGCAAAGGAAGCTCGAATAACAGGGATACAGGCAGCACAATGCCAAACAGGAAGCTGAAATACTGTTTCATCCCGTAGGTCTCCACAAGCCCCATCTTCTCCGTAATCGCTGTTGTAAAGGCGAGTGCCATCGGAAATATAACATAATACGAAAAAGCCATCCCTATAAGAAATAACAGAAATACATAGGGAACATACTTCAGCGTTGCTTTTCGTTCGCGCGGTTTAAGCCCCGGACTAACAAACTTCCAGATCTGATACACCGTAAACGGCAGCGTAATGATAAGTGAAAATAAACCTGCAATCTTCATGTAAATGCCAATCCCGTCCCAGAACGAGAAGGCATGCAATACAAAACCTTTGGCCGACTCTGACTTGGTCAGATATTGGTATACCGGGTCCGCTACAAAAAATCCTGCAATCAGTCCCAGCACAAAAATACTTAATACGTAGATCAGCCGCTTCCGCAGCTCACTCAGATGTTCCGTAATCGACATTTCTTCCATTTGCTGCGTCATGCCTGCCCCCCCATTATTGCCAGCTTAAAATACAAAACCCTTCCGGCAGGAAGGGATTTCTCTTTCATTGCCGTCAAGATTATTCCGGCAGGCGTTTATCAGCAGGCTTGTCTGCAGGTGTGCTCTCAGCCGCCAGTGGTTTTGCCTTCTCCTGCTCTTTGCGATTGGACGAGTCATCCTCAGAGATAATCTCGCGAGCGCCCTCTTTGAATTCACGGAAGGTACGCCCAACTGCACGTCCCAGTTCCGGAAGTTTGTTGGGTCCAAACAACAGCAATGCAATCACGGCCAGCAAAATAAAACCCGTTGGTCCAATGGAACTTAACATTGATATTCCTCCTCGTCTCAAGCTTCAAAGATGCGCATATTCGGCCAGATGTTCATAGATGTCTTCTGCGTCGTTCTTAATTTAAGCCCATCATACCACAGATGTAACCACTTACATAACCCGCAATATTCACAAATAAGAGATATTACCTGAACAATGGTTTATGTCTAATCGAATATCATGCACGAGAGTCCGTACTCGCTTATTGCTTGAACTGACCGGTAACCATCAACAGCGCTTCCGGAAGCTGATCCATAATGGCAGCCAGATGTTCGTGCACACCCTTTGGCGTACCTGGGAGATTGACAATCAGCGTGCGGCCACGAATGCCACAGACCCCACGGAAGAGCATGGCAGAACGGTTTTTGCTCATTACACTGTACCGCATAGCCTCTGCCATCCCTGGAACTTCCCGTTCAATTACGCGCCGGGTCGCTTCTGGAGTAATATCACGAATGGCCAGCTCCGTTCCACCGGTAGTCAGCACCAGATCGGCGTGAAAATAATCCGTCATCTCAATCAAAGCCGCGATAATCTCATCGGGTTCATCCGGAACGATACGGTACTCCACGATTTGACCACCCAGCTCTTCTTCCACCAGCTCCCGAATGACTTGTGCACTCGTATCCTCACGTTCCCCGCGGGCTCCTTTGTCACTGGCTGTCAGGATTGCTGTTCTCCACACCATAAAGATCACCCTTCTCCTCTATGAAAATAAATATTGTCTATCGGCTGTAATCACCGTTTTTGCCACCACTCTTGGAATTCAGCATGGTTGGACCGATAATCATATCTTTTTGCATGGCCTTGCACATGTCATAGACCGTCAGTGCTGCAGCCGAGGCAGCCGTGAGCGCCTCCATCTCAACACCCGTCTTACCTTCGGTTTTGACAGTAACTTCAATGTGTAATTCATCCACTCCGTTATCATGAAAACGAATATCCACACCCGTCAGTGCCAGCGGATGGCACATCGGAATCCAGTCCGACGTTTTCTTCGCGCCTTGAATCCCGGCAATCTGAGCCACAGCCAGAACATCACCTTTGCCGATTCGGCCCTCCCGAATCGCTTCCAGTGTATCTGGATTCATCGTCACCTTGGTTACGGCCACAGCCGTACGCACGGTAATTTCCTTACCCGAAATATCAACCATCCGGGCCCGCCCCTGTTCATTAAAATGGGTCAGTTTTCCACCCGAAGCCTGGCCGTTGTTCACTTCTGAACTCAATCACATCACAACCCTTTATTCGATATGTAATATACCTTCGGTTGTTATCAACAGATCCATCCGCAGATCGAGCAGGTCCATCGGGATCTCCTCTTGTAACTGACCCGGCAATACCATCGCAGCCATCAAAGGTTTCTTGCCCGTCATCACACATGTTGCTGCAAGCGTCTCGGCAAAACGATCATAATAACCGCCACCGTAACCAATACGCCCCCCATGCAGATCATAACCAAGCCCCGGTACCAGTACGAGATCGATATCCGGCCAATCTTCAGGCTTGAGAACTTCACAGGAATCCTTGGGTTCCGGTATCCCCCATATGCCTGGCTCCAGATCCCGTTCTCCGGTCACTCGCCGTAGCTCCATTCGAGGTGGGTTCGCCAACACTTTCGGTGCATACATCACATCTCCATGATTCCAGCCCTCTTGAAAAAGAAAAGCTGTGGATGCTTCGCTTCCATAGGACAGATAACTGAATATGACGAGTGGTCTGTTCATGACCTTACTCTTGGCCTGTCTAAGGCGATCCAGCTCACGCCTCATTCCAACGTTAATCTTAGTCATCGCCTGCTGATGCATGCTCGCATCCATCAGATCACGGCTCTGTCTCAGTCTGGATCGAAGCTGGCTTTTCAGTTCCGCATGATCCTGCATATCCTTGAATAACCTCCTGTTGATAGGGAAGGTACAAAAAAGCGCTCATTAAAAAACAATTTATATGTTATGACCAGTTGTCATCTTGTTGAAAAGGTTAAAATGATTCATTTTCTGCAAAATCCTCATGTAATAACATGCCTTCTTTCAGTTTATCATTGATTGATCAAAAAGACTACATGCCCCATGCGTTCCCAATCGGTGCAATTGCTCTGTATTTCATGTAAACTGGGATATAGTTGTCATATCAAGAACTGGACCTATGGAGGAACTTAATTTTATGCTGCTGCAAGTATCCGGAATTATCAAACGTTTTGGTGTCGATCCAATCCTGGACGGCGTGAACTTACAAATATTAGAACGCGAGCGCATCGGCCTCGTTGGTGTAAACGGTGCAGGAAAATCCACTTTGCTCAAAATTGTAGCTGGTGAAATGTCTTATGACGGGGGACAGATTTTCAAATCCAAAGAAACGACGCTCGGTTACCTGGCTCAGAATAGCGGGCTGCAATCCGATCGCACCATCTGGGAAGAAATGATGAACGTGTTCGCTCACCTGACACAGGCTGAAGCCGATTTGCGTCAGATGGAGCGCGATATTGCCGACCCTGCCCAGATGGAAGACGAGAAAAAGTACGCGGACCTGCTGGAACGTTATGCGAAACGCTCCGACTGGTTCAAGGACCATGGCGGTTATGAGATGGAAACCCGCATTCGCAGCGTATTGCACGGGATGGGATTCGGGGAATTTTCGCCGGACACCCCCATTGCTACGCTGAGCGGCGGGCAGAAGACACGCCTTGCACTTGCTCGCATTTTGCTTCAGGCACCCGATCTGCTCATGCTGGACGAGCCTACCAACTATCTCGATATCGCAACCCTCACCTGGTTGGAAGATTATCTGAGAGGTTATTCAGGCGCATTGCTCGTGGTATCCCATGACCGGTACTTCCTCGATCGGCTCGTAACGACCATCGTAGAGATCGAACGGCATCGCTCCAAAAAATATACGGGCAATTATAGCCGTTATATGGAACTCAAGGCTGCCGAATATGAGACGCAGATGAAGCAATATGAGAAACAACAGGGTGAAATCTCGAAGATGGAAGATTTTGTCCAGAAAAATATTGTACGTGCATCGACGACCAAACGGGCTCAAAGTCGCCGGAAGGCCCTCGAAAAAATGGAGCGCCTAGATAAGCCGATGGGAGATTTGAAAAAAGCTCATTTTTCCTTCGAAACAGCCGTGATGTCTGGCAAAGAAGTGCTTCGTGTGGATCAACTGTCTGTCGCTTATGACGAGGCTTCTCCATTGTTCCGCAATGTATCCTTTGATCTGCGGCGCGGGGAAACCGTTGCTCTGATCGGTCCAAACGGTATCGGCAAATCCACCATGCTGAAGTGTCTCACCGGAAGTTTACGTCCGGTATCCGGGGATATCCAATGGGGAACGAAAGTCCAGATTGGCTATTATGATCAGGAACAGACGGGGCTCAATCCGTCCAACACGGTTCTGGAAGAACTGTGGAGTGCCTATCCGGGGATGGAAGAAGCACGTATTCGTACCGTACTCGGGAATTTTTTGTTCAGCGGTGACGATGTGCTCAAGAAAATCTCTTCCCTCAGCGGCGGCGAGAAAGCACGTGTCTCTCTATCCAAGCTGATGCTGAAGGAAGCCAATATGCTCATTCTGGATGAGCCTACGAACCATCTCGACCTGTTTGCCAAAGAGGTGCTGGAAGCGGCGTTAATGGATTATGAAGGTACCCTGCTGTTCATTTCCCATGACCGATACTTCCTCAACAAAATGGCCGAGCGCATTGTCGAGCTTCATCCAGGTGGAACAGAACACTATCTCGGAAATTATGATGATTATGTGGAGAAGAAACAGGAGCTTGAGGACATCGCACGCGAAGCTGCTGAGGCACGTCAAGCTTCATCCAAGAACTCTTCCAAATCCGATCCGAGTACAGCAACAACCGAAAAATCTGGAGCGGCTTCGTTCGAAGCGGAAAAACAAGCAAAGCGTGAAGAACGTAACCGGCAACGCAAGCAGGAAGCTCTGGAACAACAGATCGCGGAACTGGAAACGAAAATTACAGAGCTTGAGGAGCAGATGGCTCTGCCTGAAATCTACCAGGATTATATGAAGCTGCAAGAACTCCAGCAACAATCGGAGGAGCGCAAAGCAGAGCTCACCAAGGCGTATGAGGAGTGGGAAGAACTAGCTATGGAATAGCCCAAATTGAGAAACATGGCTTGAACAAGTCCTTACAAATATAGTTGTACCTCGGCTGATTCCTTACTGGGATCAGCTTTTTGTTTAAGTTGGGGTGACTTGTTTTGGATTTTGTCAAATTCACTCGAATGAGGAGAAATATTTTTATACGCCCATCTTTCATACTTATCCACAGCAAAGCAAGATAGCAAGCACATTAATAACCTTAATTATACAGCGGTAGAATAGCCTTTTACACACAAAAACCATATTTATCCACCAAGTTATCCACGTTATCCACAACTTTGTGGATAGTAAGGAGTCGTTCTATCCCCTAAACCCTTTTCGTTTCGAAAACTGCACTGGTTTGACTTTATCCCAGTTACCCACAATTTTCACTGGATATGTGGATAACTATAGTCACACCTTGACAAATAGACTTTCCCTCTCTTCATACTTCCTCCATAAAAAGACAAAAGCAGACCTCTGTCGTTCAAGGCCTGCCCGTTGTTTACTCACATGATGCAATGTAGATCAAATCGAATCGCGATGAGTACTATACCTGCTGCACATACGATCTGACCCAGATGATCTACGCATGTGCTTGTTCATGATGTTCGGAAGGCTCCGCCTTCAGCCCAGCAGCATTGCAAGCCGCCACATAAGCCAAACCGGCAGCCATGACGATATCATTATGTGTTGCCGTTCCCCGGAACTCACGTCCTGCACGCTCCACGGTAACTACAGCCTCCGCACTTGCACCCTCTCCACCGCTCAAGGCATGCATCTCCATATCAACAAAAGCAATGTCATCCGAAATACTCTGACCAATCGCACGAATGGTCGCATCCACTGGACCCCCGCCAACGGCAGAGTAAGACTGTTCTCCAGCACTTGTACGAATACGAACGGCGGCCATTCGATCGGTCATGCTGCCCGCCGTCACCTGCAATTCAACCAGCTCATAATCCTGTGCAGGAATATTCATGGTCTGGCTAACCATCTGCAGCAACTGGTCGTCACTGACCACTTTTTGCTGGTCTGCGGTTTCTTTGAACACCTCATACAATTGCTCCATTTGTTGCTCATCCGGCTCAAAACCGTATTTGCGAACCCGATCCTTCAGAGCGTGACGACCAGAGTGTTTGCCCAGAATAATCATGCTGCGAGGGATACCCAGCGCTTCCGGGTCCATAATCTCATAAGTGCTCCGATTCTTCAGCAGACCATCCTGATGGATGCCGGATTCATGCTGGAATGCATTACGTCCCACCACCGGTTTGTTGTATGCAATCGGGAAGTGCATGGCACGGCTAATCTGACGAGAAGTCTCATACAGCTGGTTCAGCTTAATGTTGGTCGTTGCACCAATTGCATCTCCCCGGGTCTCCAGAGCCATAATCAGTTCTTCCAGTGCACAGTTCCCCGTCCGTTCTCCGATACCATTGATCGTCACTTCAATCTGGGAAGCCCCATTGGCAATCGCGGCCAAACTATTCGCTACAGCCAGGCCCAGATCATTGTGACAGTGTGCACTATAGCGAACCTGATCGCCGCCTCTTGCACCCTCACGTACCCGGCGGAACATCTCACCATACTCATGTGGAAGAGCATAACCAACGGTATCCGGCAGGTTGATAATACTCGCTCCAGCTTCAATAGCGACTTCAACCATTTCAATCAGATCGTCCATCTTGGTACGAGCCGCATCCATAGCAGTGAACTCTACGATGTCCGTGAACTGACGCGCATAAGATACCATCTCACGAGCGGTAGCCACCACTTCACTACGCGGACGGCGCAGCTGATGCTCTATATGAATATCCGAGGAAGAGATAAACAGGTGAATTCGGCGCCGTGCTGCATCCGCTGTTGCTTGAACGGCTGCATCAATATCACCTTTGACCGCACGCGCGAATCCACAGATCTCCACGTCCTGCAACTGTCTCGAAATCGCCTGAACCGCCGCGAACTCACCTGGACTGGAGATCGGGAATCCAGGCTCAATGACGTCAATCCCCAGAGATGCCAGTTGGTGTGCCAGTTCGATCTTTTGCTCGGGTTGCAGACTCGCTCCCGGTGCCTGTTCTCCATCGCGCAGCGTTGTATCAAAAATCTCAATCATGCGTTTGTTATTAATCGTTGTCATATTCATCAACCTCCATCAAATTTTATATTCATTTTTGTTACGATCCACGAGCCATAGAACACCCGCTGATCGCCTTCAATGTTGTTATATATTTTGTTTGTAAATGCGTATGTCGTTAGTAGCTTAGTCCTTGGTAATCATTAGAGCCTATTGCATATTTAGTGCCTATACTTGATATTTCATGTTCATTTACTCGATGTTCCATATTCATTGCTCGTTTGTTAAATAGCCTACTTGCTTGTGACAGGTTGTACGTCGACTTACACCCTGTCTTTCTCCCTTTTCAATCTCCATATGGTTTATCCCACGCCCACCCTGCTGCCGGCAGCAAACACAAATAACCCGCCATCTCATATAAGAGACGGCGGGTTATTCTCCCCTCCGCGGTACCACTCTTGCTTGATGGGCCAGACTTACGCCGGACTCCATCCACCTCGTCGTCTCCGAAATCCGTTGGATGTGTGTGCACGTACGACATCACTGGAATTCGGAGAAACACCCTATAACGCGGGTTAACCGTTGCTGTGTAACACATGTCGTTGTCCATTAGGACAACTGGGCTATTGAAATCGTCCCCACGCTTCCACAACTCCGTTCCCGGGCGAGATTCGAATGACTCAAGCCACTGCGTCGCACCACCCCGCAGCTCTCTGAGCGCTTTATCATTCTACTGCTCCCGTTCATCACATTTAACCTATGACCTAACTTCATTCATCCTTATTTTAAAAATCAAAAAAAGCCTGCCACCTCATGCAATAATGCAAGAGACGACAGGCTGTTCACCTTCGCGGTACCACTCTTGTTGACTTCCTTCCTGTTCATTCAAGAGAACCCCTAGATGCTTTCGCACCTCCGGATCACTTGAAGCAGCCTGAAAGCCCCCTCAGTTATTGTCGGCAATCCTTGTAATAACGGTCCTTCCGACAACGGCCCATTCACGGAGGCAACCCGTAACCATGTACTTTGGGCCATAATCGGCCTTCGGATTCTCCCGGGGAGTCACCGTGTTCCATCGTTCCGCTTCCAGGTGAGTTTCAGGTTTCCTTCGACTGCGTTGCACCAACCCGCAGCTCTCTAAACCGGGAATTGACCTTACTATTCCTGTTCATCGCGTTTAACCATTCAGGAAAATAACTTCCTGTTTAAATTTGTAACTAATATACATTCTTCACATGCAGGCTGTCAACTCTTAATCTCAAACGGCCTGTTTATAGGGACTGAACGGACCATGCCTCCAGGGAAAGCCCCGGGTCAGCTTTGGCATCAAATTCAGAGATTTCTCCCCGCTGCCATTTCAGATATGCAGCCGCTCCGATCATGGCCGCGTTATCCGTACAATATTCCATTGGCGGGATTAACAGCTCAAGCCCTTCCTTCGTGCATCGCTCCTGTAATGCAGAGCGCAATCCCCGGTTAGCGGCAACACCACCACACAACAGCAATTGTTTTGAACCATACTCACGAACGGCTCTTACTGCTTTCTCCACCAGGACTTCTACGACAGCTTCCTGGAAACCACGTGCAACGGCAGATGGCTCCAAGGTTTCTCCGCGCATTTTAGCCTGATTGAGCGCATTCAGTACAGCAGACTTCAGACCACTGAGACTGAAATCATATGAACCTGCTTCCAGCCATACCCTTGGTAGTGGTACCACATCCTCCGCTTCAGACGCCATCCGGTCCACATGCGGACCTCCCGGATAAGGACAGCCCAATGCACGTGCTACTTTGTCATAGGCTTCGCCGACGGCATCATCTCGCGTACGACCAATCAACTTGAACTTGCCTTCGGATTCCATATGCACAAGTTCTGTATGTCCACCCGATACGACCAGTGCCATCGCCGGGTATTGCAGTTCATGGGTAAGTCGGTTGGCATAAATATGCCCAGCAATATGGTGTGTGCCAATGAGCGGTTTGCCGAGTGCCATCGCCAGCGTTTTGGCCGCAACGATTCCGACCAGCAATGCCCCAACGAGTCCCGGACCTTGCGTCACAGCAATCGCACTCAGATCACGCGGACGAATGCCGGACTGTTCAATCGCCTGTTCCAGCATCAACGTAATGACTTCCACGTGTTTACGTGAAGCGACTTCAGGGACCACACCACCAAATGCCTTATGCGTCTCGATCTGACTTGAGATCAGATTGGACAGCACTTCCCGTCCGTCCTTGACTACAGCTACCGATGTTTCATCACAGCTTGTCTCCACCGCCAAAATGTAAGATGGTGCAGAATTTATTTTTTCATTGAGTTCGTTCATGAATCCAGTACGCTTCCTTCCTCTTCGCCGCTCCGGCCTGCAGACGGCAAGTTCGCCCACATAATCATCGCATCTTCCCCATTATCGGAGTAATACCCTTTACGAAGACCCGCCGATTCAAACCCTTTTTTCTGATATAAACGCTGAGCTATGCTGTTCGACACTCTGACCTCCAGCGTCATTCGTTCCATCCCGAGATAAGCCGCTGTACTCATTAATTCATCCAGTAACTTTTCGCCAAGCTTGCGTCCACGATACGTGCCTCTGACTGCAATATTGGTAATATGGGCTTCATCCATAATCGTCCACATTCCGGCATAACCAATGGCTTTGCCTTCCAATTCCATCACCATATATTTAGCAAAATGATTGTGTGTCAATTCATTTTGAAATGCTTCTTCCGTCCAGGGCAGGGTAAAGGCCTCATGTTCAATCTCCATCACATCGGGAATATCCGCGAGTGTCATGAACCTGAACTGAAGCGATGCTTCCTGCTTGTTATTCGCCACGTTGTCCATCTGCTTCCCCCCTTTAGTGCGTGTTCAAAAAGATCGGTTTTCAGTACCGAGAAGATGGAATGAAGCTAGAAATGGAGTAGCGGAGCGTAGTCAAAACTACGTGAGCAACTACAATGTTTCCAAAGGAAACATACTTCGTAAGCCCCCGCTTATTTCGGCTGAATTCCATATTCGATGCTGATGATGCCACTAGGCATCCTTCGTAATCAAAAGTGGACTTTTTGAACAACCTCTTTTAGCTTTTGCGCAGCAGATTGGCTTCCGCTTCAGACAACTGGGTGTAGTTCGGCACCAGCGCATGCACGTCATCACGCTGACCTGCAAGCAGCGCGGCGGCGCCAAGCCGCCCAACCCAGCGGCCTTCCAGCTCATAAGGTACGAGCTGGAGCGCCGTTCCTGCGGGACAGCGAAGCTCCGCCGCTGCCGCAGCATGAGGGCCCGTCTCGCCGACGAACCAGACGGCTGCGGGCCGCTCTTCCGGCGCCGCCTCCGCCATTCGGGCGGCGAGGGCTTCCAGCCATCCGTCCATCTTGCGGATGGCATCAGGCGCCAGACGCCGGGGCGCATCGCTCCCGGCGGAGGCAAACAGCGCGGTGCACGCTTGACCGCGCCTTGCATCCACAAGCGGAACGATCCAGTGGACAGGGGCAGCACCTGTGCTGCCCTGGTCCGCGGATGGCGTTCCGCCAGCCCCTGCTGCGGCATCGTCTGCCGCAGCTTCCGCCTTGGCGGCAAGGCCGCTGTGCCAGCCGCCCCAGGCGAGGGCCTGAAGGCTGGACACCCCGGCTACGGGGATGTCCCATGCCCAGGCTAGTGTCTTCGCCGCGGTCACTGCAATGCGGATGCCCGTGTACGAGCCTGGCCCAACGCCAACGGCAATGCCATCCAGTTGGCCAGGCTGTGTGCTGCTGGCGGCCAGCAGCTGTTCCATCACCGGTACAACGTGTACCGAATGGTTGCGCTCAGCCCGTTCATTGCGTTCTTCCAGAAGCGCATGACCTTCCATCATCGCAGCAGCCATTACTGCGGTGGATGTATCCAACGCCAAAAACCGCTGACGCGGCTCTTTTTGTAAATCTTCCATCATCATTTGACCCCATTCTGTCTGAACTGTCGGCACAAGGCTGCATAAGTCTCGCCGTACCCATCCAGTGTAATCGTTCGATCCTCCAGGCCCGTTGTTTCAATCTGCACATGCAAGTGCTCTTGCGGCAGCAATTCGGGAATGATACTAGACCACTCCACCAGACTGACTCCGGCTCCATAGAAATATTCATCAAGTCCAAGCTCATCCGCTTCTTCCAGCGATATGCGATATACATCCATGTGATATAAAGGCAGACGCCCTTCGTACTCCTTGATTAGCGTGAATGTGGGACTGCTCACCACATCACGTACACCCAAATGCCAGGCAAATTTCTGCGAAAATGCCGTTTTACCCGCACCCAGATCACCATTCAAAGCAATTACCATGCCGGCGTTTGCCTGTCTGGCGAGTGCGGAAGCGAGTGCTTCTGTATCTGCAATGCCATGGGATAAAAACACCCACTGCTCGTGCGCCTGATTCAATATTCGCCCCACCTTTGGCGGTCTAGCCGCCTGAGTTCACTTTGAACCTTATTATATCGGTCCCTTTCTTCCCCCGCAACAACCCTAGCAAAAACCAAAAACCGGCACCTCCCGGTACCGGCTGTGTTAATACATATATTCAGCTTTTATTCATTCTCGAATTGCTTAATAACAATATGCTACTTGTACTTACTCCTCCAAGCGATCCACACGTACCGTCTGGGTATTTCCTGGTCTGCTGCCAACCTGAACGGTCGCCATACCATTGGCTTCATCCACGTTCTCGATCCAGACCGGATCTCCTTCCAGCGTAACGGCAATCGTATCCTTGGAATCATATATCGCTTTGGCACGCTTTGCATCCATCATCTTATTCATACTCCCCTTCCGGATCCTCATGTGATTCTCGAACCATGCTATCTGTTGTACTTTCACCAATATAACCGTTATCGTCCGTAACTTGTCCCCCGCCTAACCCTTCATTCACCATCCGGTCAATGTCAAGCATGAACGACTCCCGATCAAGGGGCAATTTTTCTGAGGTTACCGCTTCCCAGTTCACAGCTGTAGCGGGTGTATAGAATTCTTCTGCGCTTTCGGCTTCCGCAAGAGGATACGGAGAAAACGCATGCTTGTGTGCTTCCTCTTCATCCCGTCTGTTCTTCATTTCAGCACCTCCCAGCTTAATCATTGTGAGATCACTTCTGTTATCATCCCCGAGTCTCGTCGAACCATACGAATTCGTTCGTCCATAAGACGATTATCCCTTGCGCCATATGCCCATACTATTGAATATAAATCCGTGTTCAACAAATCCGTTTTTCAGTAACGGACATTCGGCTGAGGTAATTAAAAGCTGAATTTTTGAACACCCTTTCGAAAGGAGCCGACCTATGCATACCGTCTGGAAAGGCGCAATCAGTTTTGGCCTTGTTCATGTCCCTGTCAAAATGTTCTCGGCTACCGAAGACAAAGACATCTCCATGCGCTATATCCATAAAGTCTGCGGCAGCCCGCTCGCTTATGTTCGCCAATGTCCATCCTGTGAAGTGGACGTCAAATGGGAAGAGATCACCAAAGGCTATGAATATGAAAAAGGAAAGTTCGTACTCTTCGAAAAAGATGAATTAGAAGCGCTAAATGATTCCACCAACAAAACCATCACCATACTTGATTTTGTAGACTTAACTGAGATTGACCCGATTTATTTTCAGAAAACATATTATCTTTCGCCCGATCAGGCCGGGGGAAATGCCTACCAGCTGTTGATGAACGCGATGCGGGATACCGGCAAAATCGGCATCGCCAAAATCTCCATTCGTTCCAAGAGCAGTCTGGCTGCCATACGCGTGTTGGAAGATTGCCTCTCCATGGAGACGATTTTCTATCCGGACGAGATTCGTCCTGTCTCCCAGGTGCCCAACTTGCCGGAAGTGCAAAACGTGAATGAGAAGGAACTCACGATGGCAAAGCTGTTGATTGATCAATTGTCTACGCCTTTTGAACCTGGTAAATACACCGATGACTATCGCAACAAACTGCTTGATCTTATCCAGCACAAAGTGGCAGGCGAAGAAATCAAGATTGCTCCAGCCAAACCTGAAGCTAATGTGATGGATTTGATGGCTGCCTTACAGGCAAGCATCGAGGCGGTGAAACCTATTCCGGCTGACCCTGGGACAACAACGGCCAAACCGAAGAAACGCGCAGCGCGAAAAACGTCCGCTCAGGCGGCTGCCGGAGGGGAATCCGATGCACCTGCACCAGCCAAAAGGAAAAAGGCAGCACCCAAACCAAAAGTTTGAATGTCGTCAAGGCAAGAACGATTTTGTTATCTGCTCATGTAATGAAATTTACTCCAATCCGGCTTCACAGTCGGATTTTTTGTTTTTGTAAAATGCGATTGACGAAAGCTGATTTATATTTTATATTAACTTATGAAAAGTAACTTATTTATGAATATACAGTCACTCTGCAATCCTGCTTTAACAACATGCAATCTAATAATTCATCTTCAACGCATATACACATTCAAACGAGAACCCGTATTATTTATTATCAGGAGGAAACAATCATGAATACGCCGTATCAAATCCCTGCCACAACCCATCTGGGTGAAGTGAGTCTCCGAATTATGAATCTGGACCGTTCGATTAAGTTCTATACCGATGTAGTTGGATTGAAATTACTGGAGCGGAGTGACAAAGTGGCTACGTTGACAGCCGACGGTGTACAGTCCCTGCTGCGATTGGAAGAGCTCACGGATGGCATTACCCTGCCGGAACGCTCACACGCTGGCTTGTACCATTTCGCCATTCTGCTGCCTGACCGTAAGTCCCTGGGTCTCGCTCTTCGTAATCTGGCTGCATCCGGTATCGATATCGGTCAAGGCGATCACTTGGTCAGTGAAGCCTTCTATATCTCCGATCCTGATCAGAACGGAATTGAGATCTATGCTGACCGTGCACGTGATACCTGGAAACGGGATAGCGACAATAACTACGTGATGGCAAGTGATCCGGTTGATGTGGAAAGCCTGTTTGCCATATCGGAGAATGAACCTTGGCAAGGTCTGCCTGCTGGCACAGTTATCGGTCACGTTCATTTCCACGTCCGCAGCCTGGAAGAAGCCCGCAACTTCTACACCGGCATACTCGGTTTTGATATCGTGGGTAACTTCGCCAACATGTCAGCACTATTTGTATCCGCAGGCGGCTATCATCATCATCTGGGACTCAATATCTGGGCAGGAGTGAATGCACCTGTCAATCCAGATAACGCTACAGGAATTGATTACTTCACCATTGTGTACGCCACCAAGGAACAATTGGAACAGGCACTTGAACAATTACGTCAATCCGGTGCAGTCGTTACACCAGTAGAGGACACTTGGTTTACGGTAGACCCACAGAATATTCGTATACGTCTGACAACTGCGAACTGATTCTATGTAGCCGTTACAATACAATATGATTGCTTAACCACATGTTAATAAGCCCGGGTAACTGATTTCTCTACATCACAGAGAGATCGGCTGCACGGGCTTTTTACGTTGGCTTTTATAAAACTGGCACAATTGGTGCATTCTAACCAATACATAGACATGATCTGTTAAGGAGATACCTCATGATCGAAAAGGGACGTTTGACTGTTAGACAGCTCGCTTCACTTATGTTCCTGTGCACCATCGGGGAGCAAATTCTCGTCTTCCCTTCCATGATCACATCCTATGCTCATCAGGATGCCTGGTTATCAGCCTTGTTGGGAGTCGCAGGGGGCCTTGGAATACTCTTCATTATGCTTGTTGCCTACAGAACGCATCCCCGGCTGAATCTGATTCAAAATGCCCTTCGAACATTGGGACCCTGGATCGGGACGTTGTTTGGTTCTTTTTATATTTTTTATTTCCTAATCAGCACCTCAACGTTCATTAGGGAGATTGGCGATTTTATGTCTACCCAGATCTTGCCGGAATCTCCATTAATGATCCTTCATTTGGTTTTTATGTGTGCGCTTGTCTGGGGGCTTCTTTCCGGTCTGGAGAGCATTGGTAAGACTGCTGAGGTCTTTCTTCCTCTAATCGTGTTGTTTCTGCTTTTTCTGACGGTATTTCTAATCCCCCATATACGTATAGCTAACATCCAACCTGTGCTTGCACAAGGCTTTCTTGATCCATTCAAAGGTTTTGTTGCTGTACTCACCTATCCTTACTGCGAGTTGTGCATCTTCATGATGCTTTTTCCCTACACGAAAGATGAGCCCCATCTGCAAAAGGACATTCTGTTCGCTGGCATGATTGGTGGATTGTTACTCACATTGACGCTAAGTATGTGTCTGTTCGTTATGGGACCATGGATGACGCAGCATCACTGGTTCGCTTCATTCAACCTTTCACAGAAGATCAATATCGGAAACTTTATGCAACGCGTCGAAGCCTTCATAACATCGGTCTGGATTATTGCTGTTTTCTTCAAAGCTGCTCTGTTCTTCTACGGTTTTATCCTGGGCGTCGCTCACCTGTTTCACTTGTCCAGTCACCGTTCTCTGATCCTGCCGGGTTCCATGCTTATTCTCGCCATGTCTATTCTAATCGCTCCGAACGAGACCTTTTATCTCAAGGTCATCATTCCCTATTGGATTGATTGGGATCTGACCTGTGGTATTGCACTTCCGTTACTGCTCATTCTGGTGCATCATATGAAGTCCCGCTTCCAAAAAATATAACAAAATTCTGAATGAACCTGCGCCGGATCATTAGGGCGAGGAAGGAGTTCCCCCATGTTCAAACCCCTGATTCCGTTCGAACCCATCTCCAGGGATACCTTGCCCACAGGACCTCAATGGATTGCACAAATCAAGTGGGATGGAGTCCGTATGCTTGCTTATGAGGACGGGCATGAGCTTCGCCTGGTGAATCGCAGGTTACATGATCGAACCGCACAGTATCCCGAGTTGGTCACACCACGTAATTTATGTTCAGGAGCATCCTATATCTTGGATGGAGAAGTAATTGCACTGGACCCGGACACCGGCAAACCTTCGTTTTATCACGTTCTGCGGCGGGATCGCATGAGCAGACCGGAAGGCATCGCCCAAGCCATACATCAGATTCCGGTCACGTATATGGTATTTGATATCCTGTTCTATGAGGGACAATGGGTGACGGATCAGCCTTTGGCAGATCGACAGCGCCTGTTGCACGAGGTTCTTAACAGCGCTCCCCATGTTCAGGAGGTTACCAATACACTTGATGCCGCATCCCTGCTTACGGTCATGAGACAGCATCAGATGGAAGGCATCGTCTGCAAGGATCTCACCAGCACTTATGGCGTACAGGGTAAGGATCAGCGCTGGCAGAAGGTCAAAATCATGCATGATGTATATGCCATGATCGGGGGTGTCACGTACCGAAGCGGTATTGTGAACGCCATCGCGGTTGGCGTATATGATGGGCCTAACTTTGTCTATATTGGTCATGTCGGGACAGGCAAGCTGAACTCCAATACTTGGCGTGAACTCACCCATCAGGTTGAGCCTCTGATTAGGCAGGACCGACCGTTCCATAATGTACCCGAACGCAGTGCGGAAACCACCTGGGTAGAACCACGAATAGGTGTCAAAGTGCAATATATGGAACTGACGCATCATCGCACACTACGCCATCCCAGTATTCAGACCTTCGCAGAGGTAACCCGTGAGGATTGCCTGGCGAATCAGCTTCTTCAATGAATGAGTTCGTATATAGATTACGTATAGGAGGTGTTCGGTGTGGCCCCTAAGATTCAAGGAACCATCATAATAGAAGGCACAGAGCTAACCGTTACGAACCCGGACAAGCTGTTATGGCCGGAAGCAGGTGTCACCAAAGCAATCTATCTGCAAAAGCTGGCAGCTTTAGCTCCATATCTGCTCACATATACAAGCAATCGACTATTAACCACCATAAGATACCCCCATGGAGCGGGAGGGACATTTTTCTACCAAAAGAATGCCCCCGAACCCGTCCCGGATTATGTTCGGACTGAAGTACACGATGGCATCCGTTATGTGGTAATGAATGGACTGCCTGAATTATTGTGGCTCGGCAACCTGGCTGCACTTGAATTCCATCCTTCTCTTCATGCTGTCGGAAGCCTGCTGCCCTGTGAATGGATGATTGATCTGGACCCCTCTCAGGAACATGAGCCACGGATCATGCAGGCTGCACTCATCGTTGGAGAAACCTTGACTTCTCTTGGTCTGAGGTCCATTCCCAAAACTTCAGGGGCAACCGGCGTTCAGATTATCGTTCCTATTGTGCAAGGTGTAACCTTTGATGAGTTGCGGGATATCGGTTATTTTGTTGGCAAATATGTCACGCAGAAGCACCCCGATCTGTTCACACTGGAACGACTCAAAAAGGATCGTGGAGACCGCATATATTTTGACTACCTCCAGCATTATGGTGGCAAGACCCTTGCGGCCCCCTATACACCTCGTGCCAAATCAGGAGCCACCGTATCTACGCCACTTACCTGGGATGAGGTTCGAAACAACGTCTCCATCCAGGATTACCATCTGATGAACATTGTGGAGCGCCTGAATGATATCGGAGATTTGATCGCAGCCGTCGAGCCGCAACCGGTTGAACTCATTCTCAAGCATTTGAAGAAAAAATAGCCGACCCCCTTATCACAAGGGAGTCGGCTATTATCATATATGCGTGGATAAATCGCTAATGGATACCTTTTTTCTTGAAACGTCCGCCCTTCACGTCGTGAATGTTACCGATCGCCACAAAAGCTTGCGGGTCCCAATCTTCAACGATGGACTTGAGTTTGGCTTCTTCCAAGCGGGTAATGACAACAAAGATGATCTTTTTCTCGTCCCCGCTGAATCCACCCTCGCCATCTAGGAAAGTTACACCACGACCAAGACGGTCTGTCAGGGCTGAACCGATATCACGATACTTCTCACTAATGATCCATACCGATTTGGACTGATCCAGTCCCTCATTCACGATATCAATCATCTTCATCGCAATATAATATGCAATCATGGAATACAGGGCATTCGGCCAACCGAATACAAATCCTGCACCTGCGAAAATAAATACGTTAATGAACAATACAATCTGTCCTACAGACAACGGTGACTTCTCACTAAGCAGGATAGCCACAATCTCCGTACCGTCCAGTGAACCGCCAGACCGAATAACGAGTCCAACACCCACACCCAGAATCAATCCGCCAAAAACTGCTCCCAGCAAAGGCTCACCCGGTGTTAATGCAGGAACATGGTGCAATAACGAAGTCCCGATGGACATGACCACGATCCCCAGCAATGTGGATAACGCAAATGTTTTACCAATCTGCTTGTAACCCAGAATCAGGAACGGCAAGTTGAGCAAGGTCAGGAATACGCCGAGTGGCAGATGTGTAAGCTCTGACACCATAATTGAAATCCCCGTAATCCCACCATCAATAACACCATTCGGTACGAGAAATACTTCAAGCGATACAGCCATTAGTGCAGCACCGATCAGAATCATCACAATACGTTGCAGCAGCTTTAAAGTAAACACCGAGCTTTTGACCCCGCGGTCAGCTTGCTTGGCTGTTAGTTCTTTCACCGTTACATTGGACATGGTATCCCCCCCGTTAAATCAGTGTGTGAATCCATTTTATAAATCATTTAAATACTCAGGGTGAATCGACATATAGAAAACAGCAAACTGCGTTCTACATGTACCCTGGCCATACAAGCACAAGCATCTAAAGGCGATATAAAATGGATTCAAAATGTTCTTCATCCCGGTTTGTACTTTCAAAAGAGAGCAAAAGGGAGCCTGTTTTCCCGCAGACTCCCCTCCTTCGCCAAGACATGATTTATATATCTATTATATCATAAAAGATCAAATTTGCGCAAAATACTAAGCAAAAAGAAGATAAATTCACAAAAAGTGAACTTATCTTCAGAAATCTGTCCTAAATCGGCTAAAGAAGCGGAGAAAGCATCCGAGAAAGCATTTCTGCGCCTTTTTGTCCCCGTGAACGCTTCTGAAATACCTTCCCATCGATCTGACTGCATTCCCCGAGATCACGTTCAAAGTCATTCATCAAACGCTGAATCGCAGAGGATTCGAACAGGACCGCCGTCAACTCGAAATTGCAGAAAAAACTGCGCATATCCATGTTGGCTGTTCCGACTGTAGCGAGCAACTCATCTACAATCATCACTTTGGCATGTACAAAACCTTTGCGATATTGGAAAAACTGCACACCTGCTCGCAACAGTTCCTCCACATAAGAAAGTGACGCCAGGTGTACGAGTTTTGAATCGGATTGATACGGAATGATAATTCTCACATCGACGCCACTGACTGCAGCTGTTTTGAGCGCCTCATATAGTGCGGGATCAGGTATAAAATAAGGTGTGGTAATGTAGATCCGTTCACAAGCTACCGAAATGGCCCCAAAACACATCTCCTGAATCGCATCCCAGTCCTGATCCGGTCCGCTAGCCAATATCTGAATTCGCTCTTCCCCGCTACAGATATGCGGAGGAAATAATTCTGCAAGCTGGGGTTCGGTAATTCGCTCACCAGCAGCCAGTTTCCAGTCATTAAGGAACGTACTTTGCAGAAAGTATACAGCGTCTCCCTCAATCTGCACATGTGTATCCCGCCAGAAACCTACCTCTGGATATTGTCCAAGATAATCATCACCTACGTTAATACCGCCCACAAAGCCAACCCGTCCATCCACAACAACAATTTTGCGGTGGTTCCGGTAGTTCACTCTGCGGTCAATCGTAGCGATCAGCGGTGGGAGAAAATAATGGAATTCCACACCAGCATCCTGAAGTTTGCGGATAAAGCTTCCACTCATCTTGTGGCTGCCGAGACCGTCGCAGATAAACCGAACCTTCACTCCCTCTTGCGCCTTACGAATCATGACATCCTGAAACATGGTGCTGATGACATCATCACGAAAAATATAAAATTCCACATGAAGATGGTGCTTTGCTTTTTTCATTTCTCTCAGCATTGCCGCAAATGCCTCTTCACCATTGGTGAGTACCGTACTGTGGTTACAACCCGTGATCGGGCTCTCCGACAGATGGGTTAACAGGTTAAACAATCGATGTTGATGGCTGAAACGATCGCCAGGCATCTGTTCAACATCCCCGATGATGTGGGCTTGTTTCCAGATCGTTTCCTTCATTTCACGGAAGATTCGCGATCCACCCTTGCGGAGTTTTTTTCGTTTGTTATAATCCTGCGCCACGAAATAATACACTACAAAACCGATCAAAGGCACGCAGAACAAAATA
The DNA here is from genome assembly GCF_055687625.1 of Paenibacillus sp. CB74. Lineage (NCBI taxonomy): Bacteria > Bacillati > Bacillota > Bacilli > Caryophanales > Paenibacillaceae > Paenibacillus > Paenibacillus sp. CB74. Next base: position 3,786,525 of record NZ_CM146009.1, read on the forward strand.
AACAGCCAAGCCACAGCTTTAGCCGGATTCCGAAATTCCAGCAAAAGAATCGTGGCTGCCTGAAAAATAAATACGACTAATATAATGACCAGCCAGAACATTCGGCTTCCTCCTTAGGTGGCAAGCTTCATGACCTTGCCGTTCTCTCACTTACACAGCTTTGACGATTATGCATACAGCTAATCATAGATACCCAATGTAGCCCCTATTCGTAACGTTTGCTTAGATAAAACTTTACATAAGCAGACCGCATACTTGATTCTGGTAATCGGAATATCTCATCACAGGTTGTATATTATGACTGTGTTACCTTCTACATATCAGATTAATCATGATACAGAACCGCATTGCAGCGCCAATTTGCTCATCGTCCCTTCCAGACTCTTCCTCTTTTCTTCATGAGAAGGTGGTCTTCTTACGTAAAATTAGATATAATACTCGTTAAAAACTTATTACTTAAAGGAGAACAGTAGTGAATGGACAGTGAGAGGTATGCGTTAAATTTAATATTGGTTGCGTTTTTGATAGGACTTTCGGCGTTTTTTGTTGCAGTGGAGTTCGCTCTGGTACGGGTTCGTCCAAGCCGGATCGACCAAATGATTGCAGAAGGAAACAAGCGTGCGCTGGCTGTGAAACAAGCCGTTGCCAATCTGGATGGATATTTGTCCGCCTGCCAGCTCGGCATCACGATTACCTCTCTGGGACTGGGCTGGTTGGGTGAACCGACGGTAGAGAAGATTCTCCACCCTGTGTTCGAAAGCTTGCAAATTCCTGAGGCGGTTTCTTCATTCTTATCATTTGTTATTGCGTTTGCTTCCATCACGTATCTGCATGTTGTGGTTGGTGAACTTGCTCCAAAAACGATTGCAATCCGCAAAGCAGAGACTGTAGCCCTGCTGACGTCTACACCTATCATCTGGTTTAACCGAATTATGTATCCTTTTATCTGGCTGTTAAACGGCTCAGCGAACCAACTGGTGAAACTGTTCGGAATCAAACCTGCTTCCGAGCACGAAGATGCTCACTCTGAAGAAGAGTTGCAGATCATTATTAATGAAAGCTTCGAAAACGGTAAAATAAACCAAGCCGAGTTCGGTTATGTAAGCCGGATTTTTGCTTTTGATGAGATGTTAGCCAAAGAAATCATGGTACCCCGGACCGATATGGTCTGCCTTTATGTAAATAGAACGAATGAGGAAAACCTGGAGATTATTCGTGAAGAACAGTATACCCGTTTTCCAGTAGTTAATGAGAGCAAAGACGATATTATCGGTATCATTAATACGAAGCAATTCTTCCTGGAACTATACGGAAATGATGAGCCTGTCGATCTGTCTTCCCTGATTCAGCCTGTATCCGCTGTTCACGAAACAACTCCTGTAAAGGACTTGCTCAAGAAAATGCAGAAGGATGGCGTGCACATCGCCGTGCTGGTGGATGAATATGGAGGAACATCCGGAATTGTAACCATCGAGGATGTGCTTGAACAGATTGTCGGTGAGATCCGCGATGAGTTCGACGCAGACGAAGTGGAAGATATTCAGGTCATCAATGAGAACTATGTCATTATGGATGGTAAGGTTTCCTTATCGAAGGTGAACGACATGTTTATGTCCAGCCTGGATGCAGATGAGTGGGACACCATTGGTGGATGGCTCTACAGTCATCGTCCCGAGATGAACGAACAGGAAGAATATGAGTTCGAGAATCTTACTTTTGTTTTGCTGGAAAAAGACAAGAATCGGTTCTACAAAGTGGCCATTGTCCCCAAGGAACCATTGACGATGTCTGATTACACCGATGAAGACGACAAAGAGTCCAATCGGGTTAAATAAAGCACATTCATAAACAAAAAAAGAGGAGCAGCTGCCTACATTGGCAAGTGCTCCTCTTTTATATTATTTTAGGCTCAATGTGTTACTCTTCTCCATGTCATTTTAATACCCAATTCGCTATATCATCGATAATGGCTTTGGAGACATTAGACGGCTCAGCGTACTCTTGACCAATCGAAAGTCCATCATAGCTGGATAAAAGATGATTTACCTTTGGATAGCTATTGTACGTTACATTGGAATGACCTTGAAGAGCCGATTTCCAGGTTTGGAACTGATCCATAGACACTTGCACATCGTTTTCGCCTTGTATAACAAGCATAGGAGTATTTTGTGTTTTAGCCAATTCCGCAGGCACATAATCTCTCTGCTCAAACCACCAATAAGCAGGTTGGAGTGGAAATGCCTCAGGAAGATGATCCATAGAGTATTGAGGATCTTTGACGATCGCAGCAGCATTTTTATAAAAAGCAGCTTGTTCTTTGATGATCTTCGTGTCTAAACCTAGCCGCTCCATCCGGTCTACCAATTCGTCCTGCTGCTCGATAAGCACATCCGCAAAGCTGCTACTTGGCGCAGCAAGCAGAATGCTCCCTGCAAGATCATGCTGCTTATCGTCAGCAATGATTAACGGTACTGCAAACCCGCCTTGACTATGTCCAGCCACAAAAATGGCTGTAGGATCAATATTTGAATTCTTTTTAAGCAAATCTACTGCATCGGCTACCTGATCTACACTTTCTTGTTTTAACGTGAATTTAGGCTGTGAAGCGACCTTATAGGTATGCTCATACGTGACCTTATCGTATCTCAATACGGCAACGCCTTGTGAAGCTAAACCTACCGCAAGATCACGGAATGGCTTCGCCCCACCAATGGCAGCGTCTCGATTGCTAGGCCCAGAACCGTGTACCAGAATGACAACCGGGAAAGGACCCTCTCCTTTGGGCAATGTTAATGTTCCTGGTAAAGCTAAATCGCCCTGACCCACCGTTATGTCTTGTTCTATGTACGCAGATGGGTCGTCGTAGCTTGGTTTTTGATACACATCTGGAGTAGCGGCGGCAATATGCAAGTCATCCACAAGTCCATTATCATTCATTCTGACCGTAATATTAATACGAGTAAGCTCTGTCTTGAACGTGTAGGTGACATTGCGATGCACGGTGTTATTTTCTACGTGTTTAGCTATGGCTTTATTTGTGATTTTACCATTTTGTCCTTCTAATGCTGTCCATAACTGACTCAACAACGTAGGAGACAACACTCCACTCACAGAGCTATGAACATACTTCGCAGCTTCCTTGCCATTGCCCTCACTTATAAGTGAAATGAACCGATCCTCAGTTGATGTCTTCAAAGTCTCGTTAAGAAATCCTTCATCCATGAAGGTAACCCCTTTCGTTAACCGAACAGGATTGCTTATGGGTACGACTTGCCCATTCACTATCGCCTGTTTCTCCCCTACCTTAACTACAATGATAAGTTCATTTTTGCGTATCGTGATCTGTCCTGTTTTTTGTTGCCAAGATACCTCTGCACCATTCTGTTCTGCAATCTCACGAATAGGAACCAGATTTTCATTCCCAGCTTGTTCTTCAGCAGCTGCTGAGATCGATGTCACTGGCAAGATGAGACATACGAAACTAAGAGACAGGAGTAGCTTTTTCCAATTGGTCATGGTCATATTTCCTCCAAATCATTTTTATAATATGCATAGTCTATGAGCCTTTATTGGCTCAGAACTCTGCTTAAAACAACAATAGCAATAATGAGTAACACTAGGACCCAAGATAGTGGACGAGCAAAGTTAATCGTCCAGCCTATGCCATAACGTTTTTCTACGGTAAAAGAAGGATCATTGGCATTGAAGTAAATAAAGCCAAGCTTCCAATAATCATCATCATTCACAGGCTGCTCCTTGGACCGTTCGCGATCTTCCTGATGATTCCTAATTTTCCCACCGCCTTGTCTGCCTGTGAGAGACAATAAAATAGCACCTAATAAGATCCCCACTGAGGTGATCAGACTAATCGCTGTTAACAAGACCTGATTAGGAACGAACATATTTATCTGAATGAAGGCAAATAAGATGGTAAGAAGCAAGCCTGTTATGATCGTAAATAGAGACCACTTACGGCGGAATCGGATATGATCAGCAGCAAATTGGGCAGGATTAGATGGAGCAAGCTGTTGTTTGCTTGTTTTAATACTCCAGTTCACCAACATCATCAGTGCAATGATACCTAGCTGTACAAGGTTAATAGCCAGTACCGAAAGATAGGTTTTGGGCACACTGGAAGTGACATTGCCCTGAAGATCATATTTCATCGGAATGACGTTAGGCAGTGCGTTATAATTCAAGATTGTAATGATCGCAATGGCTACAATAATAGCTATGTGAACGAGAAACCAATAGTTGGAATAGGTGAGTTTATTTTGGCGGAAGGTGGTGTCGATTTTAACCCTTTGAGGTGCTTCTACAGTTGTAAGTGTTTCTTTTATCTTTTTCATCTTGAAATGAAATACTATGTGTAGTGCGGACCAGTACACAATGAATATCATGGTGCAAACACCGGTGATCATTGCGGTAGACTCTTCATTGGCAGATCGGAGTACATACAGACAGGCAAGAATAATCAGACCGTTTCCGATCAGACTTACTGTGGTAAACGTTCTCCGGAGCTTACGTAAGACCGGTGTGTAGTAATTATATTGACTTACCGTAACCCCAAAGCTGATGGTTTCCCTTGTCACATAAGGTGCAAAGGATAAAAGTAGGGCTAATGGAGCAAAGATTAAAATGATAGGCAATATACTAAATAGTTGCATACATAACACACTCCCTTGATTCTTTATTCTTTGTTGTGACCCATCTTTACATCATCATACATTTGGTCTAATACCGCAGACAGTTCCTCTTTGGTCATTCCGCGACATATTGCTTCGGCAATAATCGGTCTTAATTCTCTTTGTTGCTTTTTCAAAAAATCATCCGTTAAATTAGGCATTCCATCAGGGTTTACCACAACGCCCTTTTGTCTATGAACCAGAATGTACCCGTCTTGCTTGAGTATTGTATAAGCCTTGTTGACTGTATGAAGGTTAACACCAATATCTGCGGCCAAATTCCGAACCGAAGGTAACGCCTCACCTAGCTGTAACTCTCCACTGGCAATGCCTTCAATAATTTGATAAACGAGTTGCGAATATATGGGAAGTTCAGATTGCATATCCAGTTGAATAATCAAGGGTTCACCTTCTTTTTTGTTATCTGTTATATATCAAGTATAACAGCTATAACATAAGTGAGCAATAAAAATGAAAATAAAAAAATAAAGCCGCATATCCATCGTGAGTGCCAACTTACCTGACCCATCACCATTGATATGCGGCTTATCCTATTGAGCTTATTCTATGTGATTCAAAATAACCTTAGTGTTATCCTATGACAGCGGGATATTTAGAATGCTCTTCAAAGTTCAGTCTTATCTTCGACAATCCGATAATGGATTTTGCGAACGATAATTTTCAATATCATATACAGCGGAATAACGATAATCATGCCCAGGATATTCCCCAGATCGGCACCCACGAGCAATAGAATAACGGTAGTGAGAGGATGAATATCAAGCTGTTTGCCATAAACGTAAGGTGAGATCAGGTTATCCTGAATTTGCTGTGCGATCACAATAATCACCAGTGACCAGATCGCCATCGAAGGGGATTCAATAAACGCGACAATGACAACCGGAATAGCTGCCAGCAATGCACCCACATAAGGGATGAAGTTCAGAATAATCGACACAACAGTCAACAGCAATGCATACGGCAGACCCAAGATAAGAAAACCGATGTACATCAGAATGCCCAGAGCAACATTAACAATGACCCGGCCAACAATATAGTTGCTTAGTGCTTCATCGATCTCATGGACGGTTTCTTCTCCATCCTTCCGATAATGCCTTGGCAACAATAAGGTCAGATTCGTTCCAAACTTGCTGCCTTCCTTGAGCATGTAATACAGCATGATTGGGAACGTCGCCAGAATGATAACCAGATTCGATACTACGGAGAATAACCCGGAGACGTAATCGGTAACCTGCGTGATCCCTTGGCTCAGAACATCGGATAATCGTGAGAATAGATTGGAATCATCAGGTAGGTATCTGGATACAAAATTGCTCTTTTCAAGTGCATTCAACTGTTCGCTGAGCGAAGTAACCAATGCTGGAGCATTCTCCACAAAATTCAGCAGCTGCTCTCTCAATGAAGGCCATACCAGTACACTGAAACCTGCAATCATCAATGCAGTCACGACATAAATGATCAGAACTGACAATGCACGCTTAATCTTGTGCCTTTCCATATAATCGACGAGCGGTCTCAGCAGATAATAGAAGAACCCGGCAATCAGCAGCGGAATGATGATGATATGAATCAGTGAGGTCAGGGGGCTGAATATAAAGTTTACTTTATCCCCAAGGTACACAATGAGCAGCAACAAAATAATTGCTGTACATATGCGGTAGAACTTGTTGTTAATCAAGGAACGTGATCCCTCCATGCGCTGCTCGGCCAAAGTGACTGCGGCGTTCATATGTATATCTAGTCATTTACTTATGGTACTAATTACCCTTAAATGACAGTCATGCCACAGGCGATGCTGATTATACACTGTTTTCTTACCAAGACAGCATTGGAGCAAAAAAAAAGAAGCAGGCGTTAGCCTGCCACATCTCTTTTGCTGAATACAACCCAGGAAATCACCATGAAAATAACATAATACACTGCCAGGACTGCAATGGAGAAACCAAGTGTCATTCCTGCACTCGGACCACCCATGAGCGCAAAATCCGCTCCCGAGTTCATGTATTTGCTAAGGTCCATGTTGTTGAATAGAACATACTTGGCCCACTCATAACGGGCCGGATTAAATATGAGTGAGAAGATACTTTGTGAGAACATAATGAACAGGGATAAGCCAATTGCAAGTGCGCCTGAACGGAATACGGACGACACCATGAAGGCAATCGCAAGTGTAATGAACAGATCAACGTACAAATATCCCCATAACGTTAGTGCATTGCCACTCCCCGAAGGAGCATCATGCGAGAACAGCAGATAGGACATCCCTGTTGCCATGACAATGACAACCAGAGTACTCAAAATGCTGAAGATGATCACAGTGAGGTACTTGGAAGCCAGAATTTTGCTTCGTGACCATGGACGAATAAGCAGCAGTTTGATTGTTCCCCAAGTAAATTCGCCCGCGACCGCTTCCGCTGCAATCACAACACAGAAGATCGTATTCAGAAAGAATACAATCTGAACAGTGGTTACAGCCGCTTCCCAGAATGGAACACCAGCGGAACCCATTCCTTCTCGCAATAACACGGGCATTAACAGTGAGATCAGCACCAGAATTGATAACATGATCCAGGTACGTGGACGACGGAATATTTTCATATTTTCATTCAATATCAGATTACCGAAACTACCCAATGCCTCCACCCCCAGTGACTTGCAAGAATTGTTCTTCCAGGGTATGAGTCACGTTACGAATACCGTATACCTGAAACCCTTCGCTAACCAGCTTGGCATTGATATCTGGAATCTGCTCACGAGACACCCGTGCCACAAGCACATTGCCCTGTGCAGTAGCACCCTGAATCAGGTTGACAGCGCGTTCTGCATCATTCACTTCAAAAGCCACTTCAATTAATGCATCCGCACCCGTTTCAGCTCGAAGGTTTCTTACATCAATCAACTTGCCGTTCTGGATAATAGCCACCGTATCACACATCAGTTCCATCTCCGACAGCAAATGGCTGGAGACGAAGACCGTAATGCCTTCCTCTTGGGTGAGCTCACGCAAATAGTCTCTCAGTTCCCGTATGCCCTGTGGGTCCAGTCCATTGGTTGGCTCATCCAGTACAAGCAACTTCGGTTTATGTAATATCGCTTGTGCGACACCCAGACGCTGGCGCATGCCCAGTGAGTAGGTTTTGACTTTATCGTGAATACGGGCGGTAAGCCCGACACGCTCAATCGTTTCCGCAATTCGTTCCTTGGTAACTCCAGGTGACATGCGGGCAAAGTGTACGAGATTCTGATACCCGGTCAGAAACTTGTACATCTCCGGATTTTCCACAATGGCTCCTACCTGCGCTACCGCCTGCTCGAACTCATTCTTCACACTGTGTCCCGAGATTAAAATGTCACCCTTACTGATGGACATCAGTCCAACCATCATTCGGATCGTCGTTGTTTTCCCCGCGCCATTAGGTCCTAAAAAACCAAAAACCTGCCCCGGAGAAATATCCAGAGTCAGGTCGCTGACCAATGATCGGGAGGATATGATTTTGCTGACGCCCTGAATCCGGACGACCGGCTCCTGCTGCATTCAATCCCCTCCTTCATGGACGAACATATACATCATGCCCGTTTCTCATATGCACATAGTGTATCATAATCTTTAGTATATTGTCCCGCAAACTGGGATTTCCCCTGACGTTTCGCTTCAACTACACACGCTTCACAGCATCCAAGCGGCATTTCACTCCGGTAGAATCCGGTGCGAAATACGTGATTGCCTCCATTGCCCTCTTCCTTCATTTCGACAGAGCTCCTAGCGACCGACACAATCATCCCACAACTGACACAGTAAAAGCGGCCCGTTTCGATCAATGATATTCCTTCCCCTCACAAGGAGCTTAGAAGTCCTTGTTATTTGTCGTTAGACGCTGAAAATTGATACATTTTGTATCTATCTCGTAATTTACTTGACACCGGGACTGTTGTCAAGGCTTTACAGCCATAAAAACGAGGAAAACACAAAAAAAGCTCCATAAATGCGACAAAAGTCTCGCATTCACAGAGCTTCATGTAAGGTAAATGATACAATATGGTTCAATGTATAGGTGAATATCATCATGACAGAGTTCCAGTCTCTCTCACAACGATCCCACGATGCCGGATCAGTCACTATTGTCGACATGTGAGGTATCCTTATTCTTCTGATTTGGATAATACCAGAGTAATGTCCACTCATCACCGTCCTCTACCAGATAACAGGTCTGCACAATATCGAATTGGCCGAAGGTACCGGAGTACTTCTGGGTGACACGGATTCTGTAGGCTTCAGAAAATGGCTTAACGCCATCGATCACGGTTACATCGAATTCGCGCTCCGGCTTTTCCATCTCCAGTTCAAAGGTCTCCACGCCAAAATGCTGCATGAATATATGTGCTCGGTTCTGTACATATGCGCTTTTCGGAAACCGCTCTTTCATCAGCGGATGAAAGAGTTCCCACGAACTGCCGAAGTCACCCGTCTGCTCATATTTGTAAAATTCTTCAGCAACAGCTGCAGCTTCATCCGGTGTATCTGCACGAAATACATATGGAATGGTTCTGCCGATTAACCATAGTAACATTAGAATGATCGCAATGAAACCGATCTTCTTAAACATAGCATTCCTGTTCCTTCTTCGCAGCATGTCCCCGCCCTCCTTGTCCTACTCCATACTTATGATGGTTGGAAGACAAGTAGAAGCAGGTTCTGAAGACAGCATTTCCTGGGAAATCACTTATCGTAGATGGAAGCACGCCTTTTCTTTATAATCCTGCGAATAATGGAATGAAGTCCTGCATATATGGCAATTCCACAGCAACCACCGAGCAAATCCACTCCAACATCACGTATCGAGCTTGTCCGGTCCGGGCTGAACTGCTGAATATACTCATCGATAGAGGCTATGACGAACACTACAGCCAGAGCAGACACGATACTGGTCAAAAGGGATGTTCTCCTGTATCGAAGCCCGCCATACACAAGCATGGCAAGCACAGCGTAGACAAATAAGTGCGCACTCTTGCGAAAGATGAACTCTGCAAAATCATACGGCCTCTGTTTCAGTGAATACTCGTACTCCCCGTAAGTGAATTGCACATCGGGAAGCGTAAAACCGATGTGCAATTTTTGAGACCATTTATGAAGCCAAGGCTGAATGTCTTGCTGTTGAGAGGATTGCGTTGACATGGACCAGATGACCAGAATCCAGATCACAATCAACAGCAGAGCAATGAGAAACCCGTACGTTCTTCGTACATGCTTTTGTCTCGCGCGCCCGGAGCCCTCCTCCATCATGTTGATCTTCACCACTTTCATATCTCTCTCGTTATTCTATTGATCCAACATACATGCCTCTGCCATTCGTACCTACATATACCTGACCATAGATTTGACGGTCTGCCGCCATAATTTGCGGCTCATTGCCTAGCCCAATTCCTTCACCTACTGGACCTATATTGTTCCAGGTTACTCCCATATCATCTGAACGGAAGAAACCATGCACGTTATTAACGGTGCCGTATACATAGACGGCTGGAACCAATTTTCCTGGCTTAGCTTTTCCAAAGGCAAATAATTTGGAATTCTGCACGCTCTGGATTTTGGAAAATGTATTTCCCGAGTTCGTCGATGCATATAGTCCATCGGTTCCCAGACTTACCCATACGGCATTCGCCACACCTGGGGCAGCCTCGACTTTAATGAAGCTCGTATTGATATCCGTGTTAACAGGAAGACGAACCGTATTGGCTTTGGACCAGTTCGCACCTGCATCCGTTGAGCGATACATATAACCAGCAGCGTACATATAAAATTTATATCCATTGATGCGATCCGCAGCCAGTGGATGGTTATAGGCGAAGACCATATTTCCCCCAATGGCCTGAAAAGGGGCACCATTCATATTTTGCCACGTTGCGCCACGATTCGTGCTTCTGACCGGATTACCTGTCTGAGGGTAATAAACAATTACATTTGGATTAATGGCAGAATAGGCCACTCGCCCCAGTGTAGAGCCTGCCGGAACATTTACCGGAGTTACTGTAACTCCGTTATTAGAAGAGACAAATAAGCGTGTGGTCGTACCATACCAGTCACTGCTTCCGAGAAATATCATGTAATTCGGATTTGCCTCATGATAGTCAATACTCACAATTTCTCGCATACCTGCGAGCGGAATTTTATTAAGAGGAACATTATTTACATTGTCATGTCTAAATCCGACCTGATCCGTTAACCCACTAAAGAACGATACACCTTGAGGCGGTGTGGATGCAGTGAGTGCAACGACTTCTTCATGACCATCGGTAATGGCTTCCCAAGTACTCGACGTATTGCCAGTCAATCCATTGGTACCATTGATATTTTCCGTCTTGTACACGCCAAACCAGTCTGTAGCGTATACGGTGCCCGGATGAATTGGATCAAACTTGATACTGGATGTTGCTGAGAAAAACATGTTGGGTGTCCACCATGATGGTTTGGATACCAGCGTTTTATTAACTACAGTCCAACTAATTCCGCCGTTTACCGAACGATACAGGGGCAGATTATCTCCGCCTGTACGAACGGCTACCAGGATATGATTATCGTTATTGGGATCGATGGTGATCCCATAGTAAGAAGAGTAACTGGAACTTGGTGTGATATTCGTCCACTGCACACCATTGAACTTATAGACGCCCTGATTATCCGTGGTGACATATAAGGTTCCGTTCTTCGCCACAGTCATACGCGCAGGATATTCGGGACTTCTCCCGGTAAGCTGCCATGTGGTCTGCCCATTGCTTCTAGGTGCTTTGCTATAGACACCAATACCGCGAACTCCCGCATACACAACCTGACCTTGTTTCGTCACCGGATTTAATCCATATGCTACACTCCGTATGCCCTCACCGGCCAACCCGTTTGGTACATCCCACACTTTGCTCCATGTGGCTGCCCCGTCACTGGAGGTATACAATCCATCATATCGTGTACCAACGTGCAGGTAATTGGAATTGGTTGGATTCACAGCGATGCTCTCTCCCATGGCTCGATGGATATTTCCATTCGATTCATTCCGAAGATTAAGTCCGGTTCGAATCCAGGTTTCTCCTCGGTCTGTAGATTTTAGAATATCGCTTGGCCCCACATTCCCGTACTTCCCAGCAGCGATATACACGACATTGGGATTTTGCTGATCCAGCGCAATGCCATCCACACCATACAGATTGCTATCCTCATCTCCAAAATGATCAAGCAGTGGAACCCAATCTCCTGAAGTTACATCCAGTCGGTAGGCTCCCCCCACATCAGTTCGAGCGTATACCAGATCAGGCTCAGTCGGATGAATGACCACACCTGTAACGTACCCCCCTCCACCAATGGGGATATTTTTCCATTGATAGTCTTGGGCTGATTGAACAACGTTTGTACTTGCGGGTATCATGAGCATATACATTAGTAGCACAATCAGGGATAATTTCAATAGCCTGGAGATACGCATCTGGTTCACCGCCCTATCTGATCATTTTAAATGGCCTTCAATCATCTGATGTATTCTGTCTCGCTCTGACTGTTCCACGATATAGTAATACACGCCGTCTATTTTCTTGCCTGTGCCTTTGATCTCTACAGATTCAATATGATTCAGCACCGGACGATAGTTGGAGAACATCTGCTTCATTTCATCAAAGGTAACGTCGGTTCTCACATGTGCACTGACTTCGTCCAGCAACGTCTCTAGTTGCAACACATTGGATACCTGGACCGTATTCTTCAGCACTTGTTTGATAATCTCCCGCTGGCGGTCATTACGCCCGAGATCTCCCTTTGGATCATCATAACGCATCCGCGAAAATCCCAAAGCAGCTTCACCATCCAGATGAATATTCCCCTGTTCAAACCGGTAACCCTCGTAGTCAAATGCGAACGGGTTATTCACGTCCACTCCACCCACCATGTCGATGACCTGTGCAAAGCCCTCCATATTCACTTTCATGTAGTAATGTATGGGAATGTCAAGCATTTGTTCCACCGTTTGCACAGACATGTTAACGCCCCCAAAGGCATAGGCATGGTTGATCTTATCCTCCGTACCATGCCCAACGATACTAGTTCGGGTATCCCGGGGGATGTTAAACATAAGTACCGATTGTTTCGCAGGATTAACACTCAATACAATCATGGTGTCGGAGCGACCCCGATCATTCGAACGCTCATCCACACCCAGAATCAAAGCATTGAAAGGTTCCTCATTCTCCATGTCCACGGGGAAATCTCCCCCGCCCCTCTGGTCGACAATAGATACCTGCTTGATGGGCTCCCGGGGTTCATACATCTGATCTGCCGCTGATTTAACATGCAGATACAGATACACAGAATATCCAATCATAACGACTGCAACAAGGGAAATGGCACCTATTGTTATTTTAATCCCGCGTCTCATGTTATGGCCTCCGTCAGATAACTGCTGTTTTTCTTCCATCGATATTGGTTAGACCTGGACGACCGACGGAGTAGTATTGAAAGGGGGTGTCTTGAATCTGTTCTTCTCCATAAATATTTCTTCCATCAATCAGAATGGGCTGATTCATATGTGCTGCCAAATCGGTCAGATTAACCTCCATGAACTCTTTCCATTCGGTCAGAACACAGAGTGCATCAGCGCCCTCCGCTGCGTTCATCGCACGATCCTCCCACGTAATGGATGAAGAATCCACCTCTTTGCGGAAGTTCTCAGTAGCAATGGGGTCGTACGCCCGAATGACTGCTCCTTGCTCAAGCAAACGCTGAATGATCTCAATTGCCGGAGCATCCCGAACATCATCCGTATCCGGCTTGAAGGCGAGCCCCCAGATCGCAATCTCTTTCCCTTCAAGCGAGCCCAACGCGTCTTCCAGTTTGCGAATGACGTTGAAGCGTTGATCCTTGTTCACTTCCACCACCGACTTCAACAGTTTGAAGTCATAATCCACATTACCTGCAATTTGAATCAGAGCTTGTGTATCCTTAGGGAAACAGGACCCTCCGTAACCAATGCCTGCCTTGAGGAAGGAAGCACCGATTCGTCTGTCATATCCCATCCCCTCAGCAACGCGGCTGACATCTGCGCCTACTTTTTCACAGATGTTAGAAATTTCATTGATAAAGGATATCTTGGTTGCCAGAAATGCGTTGGATGCATATTTAATCATTTCGGCTGAGCGAATATCCGTGACAATAATCTGATCGGTTAATGGCTGATGCAGCTCTTTCAAGGTGGCAACTGCCCGATCGCTATGTGTGCCAATGACTATCCGGTCAGGATACAGTGTGTCCTGCACAGCGGTACCTTCACGCAGGAACTCTGGTACCGATGCCATGTCAAATGGATGATTCGTCAAACTGCTGATCCATTCCTGAATACGATCGTTAGTTCCGACAGGAACAGTGCTTTTAGTCATTATTATTTTATAATTATCCATATGAGAACCAATTTCTCGTGCAACAAGCTCAATATAACTCAGATTCGCTTCGCCATTAGGCAGGGATGGTGTCCCTACAGCGATGATAATAATATCCGAACGACTGATGGCATCCTGAATGTTCGTCGTGAAGGACAGCCTACCCGCTTTCATATTGGCATTCATAATGTCCTTGAGACCCGGTTCATAGATCGGAACCTGACCATCCGTCAACAAATTCACTTTTTCCACATTATTGTCGACACAGATCACGTTATTTCCCAGTTCCGAAAAGCATACGCCTGATACCAAACCCACATACCCTGTGCCAATCACCGTAATATTCATTCCATAATCTCCCCCATGTCCTAATGTGTTGGTTACGCGTGCTTCACATATGTCTGAACAATGTCCTGCCATTCGGTAGACACTCTAACGATATCTTCCTCGATCAACTGGCTTCCGATCTGTACTTCGATGATCTCCAGTTCCGTAACGGCTCTGACGGAATGAAGCATGCTCCGGTCAATGACCACCGTATCTCCCTGCCCGATCATTCGGCTCTGCCCATCCAGAATCAATTCGCCTGTTCCCGATACAACCGTCCACACCTCATTGCGAAGCAAATGGTATTGATAACTCAGATTTTTCCCGGCACTGATGCAGATTCGTTTGGTAAGAACCTCACCACCAGCTTCGTTTCTGGTGTAATCCAGAACCCGGTAGCAACCCCACCTGCGCTCCTCATACATGGGACGTTGATCCTCGTTCTTCAAGATTTCCTTGATGCGTGGACTTGCCTCTTTGTCACTGACCAGAATGCCATCCGGACTTACGGCCACCACCACATTCGACAAGCCCAATATGGCAACCGGAATGTTCAGTTCATTGACCAGATGTGTGTTCAGGGAATCGCCTGTAATCCACCCTTTTCCTACCACCGAAGTTCCCATCTCTTCCGTGAGTGTGTTCCATGTGCCTAGATCTTTCCAAAATCCGTTATACGGAATAGCGATAATCTGATTCGCCTTCTCGACAACCTGGTAATCAAAGCTGATCTTGTTCAACCTTCCGTATTGCTTCAGCATCTCGTCGTACTGGATCGGCAGTTCCATCTCAATCAGCAGATTGATCAAATACCCCAGCTTAAAAGCAAAAACCCCGCAATTCCATAATGCGGCCTGCTCCATCATAAGGACCGCATCGGATTCGCAGGGTTTCTCCTGGAACTTCGCTACATTGACGTATTCATCGTTATTTTCACTGGAAGATCGGGATTGCGGAATGATGTATCCATACTTCTCTGACGGATAGGTCGGCACAACTCCCATTAAGGCCAGATCGGCACCTGACTTATCGAGTATCTCCGGCAAGGTTGCCAGCACTTCGAAGAATTCTTTTTCAACAAAAGGATCCACCGGCAACACTGCAATCGTCTCATTCAAACTCACACTCTCTACGGAATAAAGATAGGAGGCTGCCAGCGCAATTGCAGGAAACGTATCTCTCCGTTCTGGCTCCACGACCAGTCTCACATCATCTCCCAACTGAGAAGTCAGAATCTCGACCTGTGGCAAACTAGTTGCGATCAGCGCCTGTGATGCAAGTCCGGCATGATTCAACTGTCGCCATACCCGCTGTACCATGGATTCCGGACTCCCCCCCGGCCCATGGAGCACTTTAAGAAACTGCTTGGATCTGGAATCATTGGATAACGGCCAGAGTCGCTTGCCAGAACCACCGGATAACAGAATACTTCTCATAGGGCTGCACCATCTGACAGTACAACCGAACTCGCTCCCTTGCCGGTCTCGGTCTGCTTGGTATATGTGCTGGTCTGATTGGATTCGAGTCTGCCTGCTGGGTTGCTCTTGGTCCAGGCTGCATAATAATTCGAGTTCTTGCCATATGAATTATCCAGCAGAATATTCGGTTGATCCAGGAGACAGGCCAGAATGTGTCCATGCAGACGGGATGTCGTAATGGTTTGGTACTTATTGAATTCCTTAATGGCCGTATGTACCATCCGATCAGAGTATTTGTACCACAACCAGCGGGCGAAAGAGCTTCCTTTCCCTGACTTCAACCGGGATGTAATCATGCGAATGATTTTCCGGTCAACCCGGTTGTACAATGTCTCCCAGTCTTTAAACGTGGCTTTAGGTCCACTGACGGATTCGTAATGCACCTGATTCTGAGTCTTCTCAATGTCTTTACGGAAGAAATACAACATCTCTGCATTGGGCTTGCTCTTGGACTTCAGTGGCCACAATTGATGCGCCATATCGGGAGACAGATAAACATTTGTTTGTTGAAATTCTTTACTGGCTATCTCATAAGATAAGGTATCCCGGACAAAAAAGTGCACATCCTTATGACGATTGAATACTTGGGCTGTTTTTTTCAATTCAATATCACTTTTGTAAAACATCGTCTGAGGCAGAATGACAATCCGATGATTCGGATGCTGGGCAATCATTCGTTCTCTCAATTTCTGATGAGCAGGGTACAGGTCACCAAAGTTACCTCCCCCATGCAACACAATTGTGATACCTTCCGGTACCTTGAGAGACAAAGGGCAATCCAGAATGCTGTATCTGGCACGTACTTGAATATCATTGTCCCGGAAGAAAGCCTCAGTCCCTTTCATAATCAACAAGTCGCCACCATTGCTATGCACCGGGTAATCCAAATAATAGATTTCGGTACGCGGTGGAATGACCTTCAAAATCTGACGTAAATGTCCCTTCAACTCTTCCATTGGATGAATATTGTTAGTGCCCAGCATCTCCATCTCCTCCTTGGGTGACTCTTCTTCTTTTTTTGTTTAACCGTTCATAGAGAAACGGCAGATCTTCCTTGTCATAGAACATGGCGGCGAACTTCACCTTGAATACAATCTTCATCGCGGCCACAGTGACTACCATTCGTACAATGGACCCGATCAATAAAGCAATCGCAATTCCGTTGAGCCCCCATAGCGGGGTGAACACGAAGAACAAGGCCACCGTCACCGAGAGTGCAATGAGCTGTCTGATCATCACAAGCCCTGGTCGTCCAAGCGCATTAAATGCGGATGCCAGAATCCATGAACCACCACCAATGATGCATTCCACAGCCAAAATATAAAATGCGACGCTCGCTTCCAGGAATTCGGAGCCAAACAGAAGACCCATCAGGTAGTTCCCCACAAACATGGTAGGAATTACGATGATCATCATGACCATGAGCGAGATGCGGAAGGCTCTGCCAACCGTTCGAATAATCTGCTCTTGAGGCAATCCGGTCACTTTTGGGAAAACCACATTGCTAATCGCCGTCTGAACGGCATTATAGATTCGGGATAAGGCAAATACGACAGAATACAGTCCAAAATCACGCGGGGTGAGCAAAGCCAAAATAATGATTTTATCGAACTGGGTATACAGCGTTCCTAACAATTCAACGCCATACACCCTGCTGCCATAACCAAAAAGCTTCTTGGCTGAGCTCCGGTCCACCCGATCCTTGAACCATCTCAGTCTCAATTCATTACGGTTGGCATAGATGGCCCATGCCACCACGGAGAAGCTGGTTACAAAATAGATCGCAGCCGCGAGCTGAATGCTCAGCATGCCCAGACCCCATAACACAAAAAGCCCACCTACATTAAACAGGGGGATCATTAACCGGATGCCATTATATACAGCAAATTTCTCCCGACTCTGCGAGAGGGCTGATATGAGATTGATGACAATAAGTACAGGAACCGTAGCAATCGTATACCATCTGGAGATCTGCACGACCTCCGGCGGAAAGCTGGAGAGCCAGAAAGGTAATCCAAACCAGGCCACAACACCAATGATGATGCACACCGGAACTTGAAAAAGAAAACTTAATCGAACATACTGTGCACTCTTCTCGGTTGCACTCTGTTTGATGTTATAGATGATAGACGTGGGTAGTCCGAATCCGACCAATCCGGTTAAGAGCGCAGGCCAGAACAGGATGGCCGAGAACGCGCCCTTTCCCTCTACGCCGAACATGCGTGACGTCAAAATGGAAGACAGCATCGTCAGTGTCATGACCAGCAGATTGGTTCCACTTGTCTGAAATATGGCACTCATTAAGCCATTTCCTCTGAATACTTTGCGAAGTGCAACTTGCGCCATAGCGATCCTCATCCCTTACTGTTTTGACGAAGCGACCCAACAATCATGCCGTTTCGGTAACATACTTTGGCAAGCTGACGTGTGAACCGATCTGCATTATAGATGTAGATCAGAGAAGTTGTTATCCCCTGTGCCAGCTTGATGCCATGTTTGGCCGTACGCACAACACCACGATCCTGATCACGAATGGCATCACTCACACCCTGCCAATAGATTCGGCGCAGAAACCAGTTCTTCGTCGTTCGCTCTTTGGCTACTTTATGTTGTACTGCCCCATACGGCGTGTAATATACCTTGAACTTTGTCCGTATTCTTGCAATTAACTCACTCTCTTCACTGGAGAGAAGATTGTTTCCCACTCTTCCAAGGTCTTCACGGAAGGGAGCCAGTTGATCAAAGACGGATAACCGAAAAGCCACATTCGCACCAAATGGAATATAGGGGCTTTTCATTTCAGTGACTTCATCTGCAAAATCCAGAATGGTGAACAGTGACCTATTCTCGGGTGGAATCCACATCGGTTCTGGCACTTCCCAGATCGGATCAATCTTGCCACCGACACATCCGATATCTTCGCTCATCTCAAACACACTAACGATCTGGCGAATCCAATCCCTGCAAGCAAAGGCATCATCGTCAAGAAACAGGATATACTCGCCGCGCGCCTCGTGAATGGCCCGGTTACGGGCTACAGACAAGCCTTGCTTTTCTTCCAACACATACCGGATCGAATGGGTCTCATGCTGCAAGATCGTTTGAAGCACGATTTCCCGTGTGTTATCTTTCGAATTATTATCAATCAGTATGATCTCATAGTCGCTGCTTGCGTAATTCTGTTGTATTGCACTTCGTATCGCCTCTACCGCATCATGTGCACGGTTATACGTACAGATCGCGACGGTTACCTTCATCATTTCATCCCCATATTGTTCAATTAGGTCCACCCTCTCATCTGCACTAACTGGAGTACAGGGTAAGTGTCCTTTGGGCAATCACTGGCCAATCCAGCCGCTCTAACGCTTTGACAAAACCACTGCCTTCCTGAAACACCGATTGTTTTAAACGGATCATATTCATCGCTTTAAGCAATCCATCCGGATCGGAAGGTTCATAGAGTACTGCACAATCATCGGGCAGGTATTCCTCCAACAAGCCAATCCGTGGTGCCACCACCGGTTTACAGAAGGTCAAAGCCAGAATTGCACTACCAGAAGTTGCAATTTGCTTGTATGGCAGAATGATGGAATCGACCGCATCAAAATAGTCCGAATATTCATCATCTTCAATAAAATGAAAATGGGTATGAATATGACCGCTCTTGAGGAATTCTTCACCGAGATCGTAGTCCTTCACTTTTTTACCGGCAATCAACAAATGGGCCTGGTCCGAATCCAGTTCCTTGAATGCCTCCAGCAAATCATCCACGCCCTTGTAGGGTGACACCTGACCGAAGAACGCGTACACATAACTATCCTCCGGGATGCCAAACCGGGAGCGAATATTCACGCCTTTTCCCTGATACACGCCCTTGTAATGTCCATGCGGAATAACCTCGATCCGGCTGGGATCAATCCCGAACGTCGAACAGATCTCAGAGATCAGGGGTTTGCCCATGACAATCAGCTTGGAGCAGTTTCGGACAAGTATTTTTCTCATCCAATAATCGAAGCGCGTCTTACCGCTGTTGTGAGGCCAAATGTTGTGCACCGTCCAAAACAACTTGACACCGCGCACACGCGCAAAACAAATCATCAAAACATATAGAATGGATTTGATCACGGTTGACAGCACGGATGAACCTCTGTAATAGAAGCTGGGCCAATGAAAATGCAGCACATCATTTTTTCTCAGTTTGATTAGATCTTTTTTGGTAAACTGTTTTACTTCCCATCCCTTGTTCTCAATGGAATCGGATAACAGCTCATTGAATTTATTGTTCTCAATCATCTTAGGCAGCATATACACCGTCGGATTTTCCATCCAGACACCTCTTACTTTAGTTTCATTCGCACAGGTTCCTCTGTATACGTTCCAACTGCGCGTCTTGCATGAAATCTCATCAGAAAACCTTGCATCATAATTTTGGTATTACGCTTGAGCAGCACCCAATCTTTCCACCAGGGATACAGCGACAGTGCTTTTTTCAAATAAACGTTATTGCGCAGAGTATTTCTCGACCATTCGAGCATTCGATAATGATGTAATTGGCGGCGTTTCTGTTCCTTGGACATATCGTTGTAGTATTTCAAAATAATCTTGCGTTGGCCTTTGTACTTGGCCGTTGTGGAGGTTGAAATGCGCGGCCCACTATGGATATTGATATCCACGAGCGGTTCTTTCACATTCACGGCAATGTAGCCTCGTTTCAATATGCGCAGATAAAAATCATAGTCCTGAGCGGATGTCAGATTCTCATCGAATCGAACTTCACGGGCAAGCGAGGTGAGTACCATGATTTTGGACGTTTCCCCGATCCAATTGAATGTAAGCAGATCCTCATACCGTACAACATCACGAGGCTCCACCGACAATTTCCGTTTGACCACCTGATGCTGCTCATTCGTGTATGCGAGATACTTGCTGCAAAAGGTAAACGATTCCTGCGTACGCTCCAGCACTTCCGCCTGGGTTTTAATTTTGTCGGCCATCCATTCATCATCATCATCCAGGAAGGCAATGTACTTGCCATTGGCTTGGGATATCCCCACATTCCGTGCATGATTGGCTCCTTTGGGATATGGAACCCGAATGTACCGAATCCGTGAATCATCCCGGGCCCAAGCCTGACAGATCTCTGGCGTCTGGTCTTCTGATCCATCATCCACAATGAAAATCTCCAGATACGGATGTGTTTGCTCTCGTACACTTCTCAACGCATTTTTCAATAACTCGGCCCGGTTATGGGTCGTAATGATGCAAGATACCAAGGGGTTCATTTCATCACCTTTTCCTGTTCACTAGGATACCTTCACTTGAAGTGCATCATATATTCCTGACAGCCTGCCTACGAGAAGATTCATATCGAACCTATCCGATATAATCGCTCTGTTATATGAACCCATTCTTGCTCTAATCTCTTCATCCGTAATGAGATATTCCAGTGCTGATGTTAGCCCGTGCACATCTCCCGGCTCGATTAACAGCCCATTATGACCGGATGTAATCACTTCGGGAATGCCTCCGACGTTGGTCGATATAATGGGCAAGCCACAATTCATTGCTTCAAGTATGGCCATAGGTAATCCCTCATGATAAGAAGGCAGGACCAGCAGATCCGCTTCCCGCATCAGCTTTTCCTTTTGCTCTCCGTTAATCCAGCCGAGTACGTTGACACGCTCTTCGATTCCATACTGCTGTACAAGCGCTTTGACCTCTTCGACTTCGCCATCCCCCGCCAGATTGAAGGTAGCTGTAACGCCCAGCGCCTTTAATTGCTGAATAGACTGAAGCAGATCATAGACGCCTTTTCGCTCACCCAGTCTTCCCATGAAGAGAGCATTAACTGCCGCCTTCTGCTCCTTCGCAAAGGGCTCTTTCACAAAGACTCCGTTATAGAGCACCTCAATAGCTGTCTCCGGAACAATCGTGACAAAGTATTCTTTCCACGTCTGGGATAAGACAATCAATTTATCGGCTTGATTCAAAATGTAGTGACAATACTTGCGCTGCAGGGCGAATCGATTGTAGAAATCATCAAAGCTGGCCGCATGAATATGCAGAATGACTGACTTTCGAAACAATTTTCTTGCGGTTAGCAGGAATAGTGACTTCCGATAAAAGCTCCCGTTGTTCGCCATATGAATATGAACAATATCCGGCTTGAACGTGTACAGCTTCATCCAGAATTGAATGAATCCCCGTATAAAAATAAGCAGCCGTGAGAACACGCTGCCCGTGATATACGTTTCCACCCGCTGCATGGCATACATATCAGAGATGGAAGAATCCTCAATGTTTTTGATGACACTCACAATTCCACCCATATCCTTCAAGGATGATCCAACAACCAATACTTTTGGTTTCATGATAGACTCCTTTTTTCATGGTTAATCTTCAGAATACTTACAGACTATTCACGTAATTTTTGATGGATGAGATCAGATCAGACTGTTTTCTCACATAAGGCTGGAACGTCTGCTCCTCTATGCAAGGAACCAGTTTTTGTAATTCAGCCTGACTCTCTGCAACGGCAACATAGCCGTTCTCCTGAAAAACCTTAGAAATCTCAAGTTGATGATCATCAACATGTTCACCCCACTCTTTCCGGCGCGGAATGACGATCACCGGCTTGCCGCGTTCGAGACAATTCGTGATGGAGCCAACACCCGCATGAGTGATAATACATCTGCTGCGCTGCACGTATCCATTCATCTCTTCCTGCGTCAGGAAAGGAATTGCAGTGAAGTTTCGCGGCTGATACTCCGTATATCCCGACTGGGCAATAACTTCCTCTTCAATAATTCCAGCCTCAATCGCCTCATCAATAAGCTCGAACATGCGATTGAAGGGAAAGCGCTGGGTTCCAACAATAGCAAATATCAAAATAAAGCCCCCCTGTATTTTGCATTGGGATAGCTATCCTGCAACGTTTCCCACTGGATAAAGAACTCATCCGAGATTTTGTACATCAATCTCCCGGTTGCGCTAGAGGAATAGATTTTGGCATAACTTTCGATATAAATCAGCTTGGCACCGAAGATTTTACCGATGAGGCAAAATGGATATGTGGCCCCTGCCCCTGTCGTAATGATGACCTTTGGACGCTCGCGCAGATATAAAAAGAATGATTTGATAATGTTAGCCATAAAAATCAGCAAAAACATCGCATTCTTACGCTCTTGCTGCATTAAGAAGTATATTTTGCCCTGAGATGAATCTACTTTTCTGCTTTTGTTCTTCTCGGTAATCAGGAAATAATCATGTTCTTCAACCGCAGGTATAATCTTGGTCAATTCATCAAAATGACCGCCTGTAGAACTGATCAAACAGACCTTCATGTTCTAATCTCCTTTGAAAAGGATGCGTCCTTGGCTCGCTGTACCTGGATATCCACTTCTGCTTCCGCCCCTGAGTTGGAGTGTACTCCTTTTCCCGTAGCATATAATGCGTTCAGGAAGATACAGAATGGAGCAATCAGATGAACGGTGGACAGGGTATTGTCAAAAAAGGAATAGGTCAGGAAACCGATAATCATACCGGCAAAATACAACCGGATCATGCCGCTCAATCGGAAGAATACGGCACGGAATACCAGAAGCAACGATAGAAACAACAGGATGGCTCCAACTAACCCGCCATCGTAATAAAAACGAATGTATTCATTATGCGGAACGACGAAGCCAGAAAAGATACTTCCATCATTAGCCACGAGCGTTGAGCCAAGCCCACGTCCAAATATCGGATACTCATTAGCTTTACCAATGAAATAGTTCCAGGCTACATCCCTTCCCGACAAGCCTTTGCTCTCTGATCTCATCTCATAGTTGTCCCACTGCGCAATCACCATATAGGCGACGGCCACAACGAATAGAATGAGAGGAATAATGGCACTGACCCTGCCTTTGATGAAGGCTTTCAGTTGATCAAAAAGATAGACCAGAATAATTGGAATGAGTGCAATAAGTGGTCCCCTTGTTCCTGTCTGGACCAGAATAACCAGATGTGTCAAGGTAAGCATGTAATACAGTACAACCTGATGGCCTTGCTTGATCTGGATCAGACAGACGCAGATCGAGATAAAACACAACATGGCCAGATGCGCGGCGATATTAGCTCCCTGTAACCGGGTTACGCCCGACATCTCCAGGTTCGTAATGGACAATATGCCGGCGAGTTGCAGAATATAACCACCAGCGAGACTGAACAGTGGTAACCATGCGAGTACACGTATAATTCGTTGACTGATCTCTCTTGAAAAATGGGGCATCAGCAACAAAAAAGGAACAATGACTCCTAGAAAGGCCTTGAATGGATCCAGCGGATTAACCTTACTGGGCAGATCCGATAGAAAATAACTCTCCACAAATAAAAAAACAATTGCGAGTGCAGGATATATCAGATCTTTTCGAATACCAAATCGTAAAAAAAGAGAAATGACAAAACCCAGAATCGCCAGCTTGTAGAAGGACAGCGAATCCAGTCCTGCCAGATGAATGCTAAATATCTTATCAATGGACAATGAGAAACTTACAATAAGAATCATAAAAATCCAGCTGGGCTGTTTAATATAAACGCCCAGCAGAATCACAGCTATAAGTGCAACAACTGAAACTAGCGGAAGATAGATTGCTGCGAAGACGATTATCAGTGAAAACAAAATGATGTTAAACGACTTCAAATTTAATGCAGCAAGTATACCGGTTTTTTGCATATCTGCTATGCCACCTCAAAGCCAGAATCGTGTTTCAAAACGCATCCTTCGAACCTACCAGCACCTTGAACGTTCTGAAGATAATTTTGATATCCACCATCATGCTGCGTTCACGGGCATACGTCAGATCCAGCTCTACCATTTCTTCAAACCCAACACTATTGCGACCGCTGACTTGCCATAATCCCGTACATCCCGGGATCATCTGCAGGCGTTGTCTGTCATAGGAAGTGTAGTTCTTCACTTCTCTGGGCAGAGCTGGTCTGGGTCCAACGAGACTCATCTCACCTCTGAACACGTTCCACAACTGAGGCAGCTCATCCAGACTGGTCTTCCGAATGAACTTGCCAATGCGGGTAATGCGGGGGTCGTTTTTCATTTTGAACATATTCCCGTTCACTTCATTCTGATCGATCAGTTGTTCCAGCAAATCTTCAGCATTCGCAACCATGGACCTGAATTTGTACATATGAAACTCTTTCCCATTCTGTCCAACCCGTACCTGACGAAAAAAAACAGACCCCTGAGGGGCCTCGATTTTGATTAGTATTCCGATGACCGCAAACAAGGGGCACAAAATGATCAAACCTATGAAAGAACCCAGCAAATCGAGCATTCTTTTCATAAATAGATACACTTTATCCGCATTTTGTCCTGACATCGTTGATGCGTTGTACCCCAGACTTGGGTCCATAACAATCTCCGCTTCCTTCGTTTGGGGAGATGGACTCATTCAAACTCCCCCCCGGCTGCATATTCTACCGACTCTTTTTCCAAAATATGTTGCAGTGCTTGCAGCATTGGAATTCTAAGTTCCTGTTTTTGCAGAGCGAAGTCAATGGTTGTCAGGATGAATCCCAGTTTCTCGCCCACGTCATAACGTACTCCCTCGAAATCGTAAGCATACACTCCTTGTGTCTCATTTAAACGCTGAATCGCATCTGTTAATTGAATCTCTCCCCCTTGGCCAATCTCTTGTTGTTCCAGATGTTCGAAAATCTCTGGACTCAGTACGTATCTCCCCATAATCGCCAGGTTGGAAGGCGCTGTGCCTTGGGCAGGTTTCTCTACGAACCTGAGAACCTCTGTCAAACGGCCATCCGATTGAAGCGGGTCCACAATGCCGTATCTGTCTGTTTGTTCAGCAAGTACGGTTTGTACGCCAACAATGGAATGTTGAACCTGATCATATTGATCAATCAATTGTTTGGTGCATGGCACTTCCGATACGACGATATCATCTCCGAGCAACACGGCAAAAGGTTCGTCACCGATAAAGTTACGTGCACACCAGACAGCATGACCAAGTCCTTTGGCCTCTTTTTGTCTTATGTAGTGGATATCCACGTTAGAGGATTTGCGAACCTCTTCAAGCAGGCCCAGCTTCCCTTTTTCCAGCAAGTTATGTTCCAGTTCAAAAGCGTTGTCGAAATGATCTTCAATCGCACGCTTCCCTTTACCTGTTACGATGATAATGTCTTCAATTCCAGAGGCAATGGCTTCCTCAACGATATACTGTATAGTTGGTTTGTCCACAATAGGGAGCATTTCTTTGGGCATCGCTTTCGTGGCTGGCAAAAAACGTGTACCCAGTCCAGCTGCAGGAATGATTGCTTTTCTCACTTTTTTCATAAATACCACCCTATCCTCTTTTTTTAGTTTAAAAGTTGAACCAGGGCATCTAACCCGTCCTCACGTCATACCTTCGACGATTAACGTCTAAGGTTCACTGAACCCACAGCATGACCGAGTGCCTACAGTGATAAAGGTGCAGTAGACATTACCTGTTTACCTGGAGCAACGGACAGAACTTTATTTCTCTCCGTAACCCACCGGAACTGCAACGTTTTTGATATTGTTCAGGATTGCGCCCAGGATTCGTGCATTCACATGCTCCAGAGCAGCCTTGGTCTTCTTCACCAATTCCTTCTTGACCTTGCCTGAGTTCACGACCAGCAGCACACCATCACACAGCGAACTCACAATGAGCGCATCCGTTACTGCGAGCACCGGTGGCGTGTCAAACATGATGACATCATATTGATCCTCTAACTTCTCCATGAGCCTCTTCATCCGGTTGGAACCGATCATCTCGGACGGATTGGGCGGAATTGGGCCGGAAGTGAATAACTGAAGATTATCGATATAGCTCTCTCTGAGCACTTCTTCCACACCGTACTGATTGGACAGCACACTGCTAAGCCCGATATGATTGGGTACGGAAAACACCTGGTGCAAAGAAGGGTTACGCAGATCGGCATCAATCAGCAGAACCTTTTTGCCTTCCTGAGCATAGGTGACCGCCAGGTTGCTAATGGTGGTGGTCTTGCCTTCACCGGCTTCGGCCGAAGCCACCATGATTTTTTTGATATGACTGTCGATTGAGGAGAACTGAATATTGGTCCGCAATTTACGGTACCCCTCCGAGATTTGAGATTTGGAGTTAAAATAGGTCACCAGACTGTTATTATCATTGGTTAGCCGTGACATATTTGCCATCCCCCACTTTCTGTTGAGATACGTAATTTTTCGTATTTTTCAGATCATCTTTTTTCATCTTGGATATCACCGTAAGCACAGGCAGGCCTAGTTCTTTTTCAAGTTCAGTCTCGGATTTGAATGTGTCATCCAGATAATCCATCAGGAATACAAGTGCAATCGCGAGCACAAAACCTGCGAACAGACTGACAATGATGCTTAATGTGGTTTTCATATTAATTGGAGATGCGTTACTATCCACTTTGGCTTCGCTGAGGATAGCGACATTATCGATTTTCATGATTAGGGGGATTTGAGATTGGAACACGTTGGAGATGGCATTGACCGTTTTTGCGGCTTTTTCGTAGGAAGTCCCCTGTACAGTTATGCTCATCACTTGGGATTCGCTGGCTGTAGAGACGGAGGTGCTATTCATGAGCTGTGCTGAGGTTAAGCCAAGGTCTGGATACGTGGAAGCCACTTTATCCATAATGGCTGAAGATTTAATAATTTCTCTGTAGGAGTTAATGAGTTTGATATTGGTTTGAATCATGCTGAAGTCCATCATCGCCTGGCCTTGAACATTGGAGGTCTGGTTCACGATAAGCTTGGAACTCGCCTCATAGATCGGTTGGGTGAAGAAAATACTTTTGACCCCTGCACCCACACCCGCTACCAGAGCAATTGCAACAATCAACCACAGTTTCTTTTGTAAGAGTCGAAAATATCCTTTCAGTTCCACTTTCATTCCTCCTATACGTTGTGATCTATCCTATGTAACTACCAGATGGACAGTAGCCATTTGCGAGGTTTCCAGCGTTCTGTGACAAGACACGAATTCGATAGGATGTGCGACGCATTCTCTGCAAGCCTCTTAACGGCCTCAGCTCCAAAACGACGCTCAATCACCCGCTCCCCTTCACTTATGGCAAATGTCCTTTTGCACGTATCATGTGCATCTGATGAAATGAAATGAAACCCGTTTTCTTTACAAAAATGAAAACACCACTGCCGAACTTTCCGTCCGAAAAGCCCAGTGAAAGATTGAGCCGTAAGCTGACATAGCCCGCCTTGACTCAAATAATCCGCCAACAACTTTGGCTTCTTCAAAATGATACGATTGCGTTCCGGATGAGCAATGATAGGGGTAATTCCCGCTATTCGTAATTCATGCAGTATCCTGGGGAACTGTGAGGGAATATGACCAAAGGGCAGTTCCAGCAACATGTAACGACTTCCGGCGAGTGTGCAGCACTTTCCTGCATATAAGTCTCCAATCAGGTTGTCATGCACCCTGATCTCCTGTCCGGGACGGATCTCCAGGCGAATGTTACGTTTGTGAAGTTCTGCATGTAGCAGGTTCACGGCCTGATTAACCACCATCGGTTCATTGTTGTATTGCCCGTTCAGGTGATGCGGAGTAGCAATAATGGAGGTGATTCCAGAGGCTGCCGCCTTCTCAGCCATCGCAACGGACTGCTCCATTCGAACAGGACCATCATCCAGACCGGATAATATGTGGCAGTGCATTTCAACCATATCCAAACTTCCTGAAATAGTATGAGCCCCCTCGCCCATTTATTCATTGCGCAAATGCTTTTGGTGTTAAAGAACTAATGCATAACGCTATGAAATATAGTAAAATGGCGTTAAGTACATGTTTTGTTCAGAATTTGTTAAGAATCGACTTGGAATTATATGGTGAAATCAATGTAATGATAGGTTTTCTGCAGATCCTTCTGCTCTGTTGCCTTTTCATACTGAGAACGGGAAACCGTGGGAAACTGAACTTCAGTAAGCATTGTGTTTAACTGTCCAGTTATATATAGTTTCTGTTCGTGCTGAATATGCAAATTTGAATGATACATTGTGAGCTCTCCGAAGGGCTGTTTCCATTGCAACCTTGCGTGAAGTCTTACACATACATGCTGATCTTCAACATCCAAACCTATGAGCATTTCTGATGATACTGGCAAGTTCAGGTCGCTCAGGAAGGTGATTGCTTGAGTGTCCATTCCAAGTAACAGAACAGGGCGTCTTTTGTGGTCTACCATTTTCTTATGAAACTCCTGAATGTACATATGGACATTTAATTTCATATCAGCCCATTCCTGAATTATTGATTGCATGGTTTCATTCCTTTAGAATGGATTAGCCTACATGGACTGCCTCTACTTCCTTCTCACAGGTATATGGTCCAGGCAACAAGGAGATACTTAAAATATCCCAAATGATACATTTTGTAACTCCATACGTCCAATTTACGATACAAAACGTATCATGTCAAGCGGTATTTGGACATGGTTCTTTTGATTTACGACAATTTGAGATGTCCTTAGACAGACCTATTTACAAATGGAAATGGGTTAAAGGAAACTTATGAGGAGTTACTCTTTTGCAGGAAAGCTGCCCTGATCAAAAACTTGGCTCAGGATTGTTTCTATATATATTTGATGTCGTTCAGGGGGAAATAGCTTATGAGCTACGGAAATCGCATTGCTGAATTACGGGAACAGCGGGGACTTACTCAAGAAGAACTTGCGAGCTCCATTCATATTACCAGAGCTGCTCTCTCCCACTACGAGAAGAACCGACGTAAACCGGACTTCGAAGTGTTAACGAGACTTGCTGACATCTTTGATGTGTCTATTGATTATCTTATAGGACGTACGAAGCAAAGCGATGTCGTGATGGATGAGGACGTACGTGAATTCGTTGATACCTTGGAGTTATCGGACAAAGAAGTGTTAGAACGCTTCGATCTGATGATTGATGGGAAGTCCTTAACGGAAGAAGAGGCACGTCGTTTTATTGCGTTTGTCCGCATGGAACGCAGCATGGACTAAACCCGAAAAGAGGACCCAGTTCCCAAGAGATGCTATCTCTGGCTTCTGGGCTTTTTTTTGTGTCCTAATTCCCTCCATTCCATGGTTATCTATTGTGTCAAGGACGCTTGTTGTTGACGGAGGATATGAAATGGTTCCAACGCTCCGGGTCGATTCCGCATTGCAGTAAAACTTTCATGATGTCCATCTGGGTTGCTTCGACTTGTTTCCCTGTCGGCCTACGATCGTCCCTGTTTGGATGCTTCATATTCATTCCGCTAACCTCTCTTATCTATATACTTTCCCTGCCCTCCAAAACTAGCCTTATTATACTTGAGAACGTTCCGTGATGTTGTCGTCTCATGACGATAACGTTTTTTGAAGGGGTTCTAATTTTGTCGAAAGCCAAATAGGAGCTATATGGTGCCAAAATGGCAACCATATAGCTCCTATTATTCTTAATACAACCTGTTCATGCACGTTCACCTTTGAACAAGGAGTTAACCCCCAGCACGTGCAAGTTCACGCATATTTGCTTCAAACGCTGCAAGCAGTGCTGCTTCTCCAGTCAAGCCCGTCGCCTGAACCCGTTCAATCTGCTCAGTCATACGCTTGAAGTCCTTCGGAATAACCCGAACGAACTGGTTCACCGCATCTTGCCAGTTATCCAGAACGCGCTGACCGACAGCACTTCCTGTATTGGCAACATGACGTTGAATCATGCCTCGCAGATCTGCACTTTCGGCAACATCTTCGATACGCTCCAAAAGAACCATTTCCAGATTACAACGTTGCAAGAATGTGCCTTCCGGATCATAGACATAGGCAATACCTCCGGACATCCCTGCTGCAAAGTTACGACCTGTATCGCCGAGTACAACGACACGTCCACCCGTCATATACTCACAACCATGGTCGCCTACCCCTTCAACGACTACTTTGGCACCGGAGTTACGTACAGCAAATCGCTCACCCGCAATACCACGGATATACGCTTCACCGCTTGTTGCACCGTAGAGAGCCGTGTTACCGATAATGATGTTATCTTCCGCCTCAAACGTTGCTTTCGGAGAAGGCATCACGATCAGTTTACCTCCGGACAATCCTTTACCTACGTAGTCATTGGAATCCCCTTCAACGGTCAAGGTCATGCCTTTAGGTACAAAGGCCCCAAAGCTTTGTCCGGCAGAGCCCACAAATTTGAATTTAACCGTATCTTCAGGCAATCCTGCGAGTCCATATTTACGTGTGATCTCACTACCCAGAATGGTACCTACTGCACGGTTAACGTTCGTAATTGGAAGCACCGCTTCAACCGGTTGACCGGATTCAATAGCAGACTGTGCCAGTGGCAACAATTGCTGCATATCCAGCGTTTCTTCCAATTGGTGGTTCTGATGCTGTGTACGGTAACGCGCAGAGCCTTCCGGCATTTCAGGCACGTGCAGCAATACAGACAGATCCACACCTTTTTTCTTCCAGTGATCTACGGCTTCTACCGTTTCGAGGCAATCTGTACGTCCGACCATCTCCTGAATAGTACGGAAACCAAGATCAGCCATGATCTCACGCACATCTTCAGCAACAAATCGCATGAAGTTAACCACATGAGCCGGATCACCCATATAATTTTTACGCAACTCCGGATTCTGTGTTGCTACACCCACCGGACAGGTATCCATTTGACAGACACGCATCATGATACAGCCAAGTGCAACGAGTGGTGCGGTAGAGAAACCATACTCTTCAGCTCCAAGCAAAGCTGCAATCGCCAAGTCACGGCCGTTAAGCATTTTGCCATCTGTTTCGAGTACGACGCGATCACGCAGATTGTTCAGCATCAACGTTTGATGTGTCTCTGCAAGACCCAGTTCCCACGGCATACCCGCATGTCGAATCGAACCTTGCGGAGATGCACCTGTACCACCGTCATAACCGCTGACGAGGATAATATCGGCACGCCCTTTGGCTACACCTGCCGCAATGGTACCCACGCCCACTTCCGATACGAGCTTCACGTTGATCTCAGCACGCGGATTGGCATTTTTCAAGTCATAGATCAGCTCTGCCAGATCCTCGATCGAGTAGATATCGTGATGCGGCGGTGGCGAGATCAGACCTACACCCGGTGTTGAACCACGGACTTCAGCAACCCAAGGATACACTTTGCGTCCTGGCAGTTGTCCGCCTTCACCCGGTTTTGCCCCCTGTGCCATTTTGATCTGAATTTCGTCGGCATTAACCAAGTAGTTGGAAGTAACACCGAAACGTCCGGATGCGACCTGTTTAATAGCACTGCGACGGGAATCCCCGTTGCTATCTTTAATGAAGCGAGCCGGATCTTCTCCACCTTCACCGGTATTGGACTTACCTCCAACACGGTTCATTGCAATGGCAAGATCTTCATGCGCCTCTTTACTAATTGAACCGAAGGACATTGCACCCGTTTTGAAACGACGCATGATATCTTCTACGGATTCAACTTCTTCAAGTGGAATGGAAGCTCCAACCGGTTTCAGTTTCAGCATGGAGCGAATGGTCAACAGCTGATCATTCTCACCTTGCACAAGTTTGGAATATTTTTTATACAGCTTGTAATCTCCGGTACGAACTGCGTGTTGCAACGTATGAATGGTTTGCGGATTGAACAGATGCTCTTCTCCGTCGTTACGCCATTGATAATCGCCACCGGAATCCAATACTTTATCGTTACCGTCTTTATCCGTAAAGGCACGGTTGTGATGTGTCAGCGCTTCGGCTGCCACTTCTTCCAACCCAATTCCACCGATCCGGGAAGGTGTCCAGGTAAAGTAACGGTCAACGAAGTCTGATTTCAGACCCACCGCTTCAAAGATTTGAGCGCCACGATATGATTGAATCGTAGAAATCCCCATTTTGGACAACACTTTCGTAACGCCTTTGGTAGCTGCTTTAATGTAGTTTTTCACTGCTTTCTCATGCGAAATGCCACGAAGCAATCCTTGCTGAATCATGTCATCCAGCGTTTCAAAGGCCAGATAAGGGTTCACAGCACTCACACCGTAACCCAGCAGTAATGCGTAGTGGTGAATATCACGCGGCTCTGCTGATTCAAGCAAAATGCTGACTTTTGTTCTGGTTCCCTGACGAATCAGATGGTGATGCAGACCTGCTACAGCAAGCAATGCAGGAATGGCCGCATTCTCTGCGTCTACACCGCGGTCAGACAGGATCAGAATGTTATGACCTTTGTCGATGACACGGTCCGCAGCTTCGAAGAGCAGATCCATTGCTTTGCGCAGTCCTTCTGCTCCTTCCGCAGCGGTGAAGAAAATCGGAATCGTCATGGAGCGGAAGCCTGGGCGACGCACATGGCGAATCTTTGCAAAGTCTTCATTGGACAATACCGGTGTATCCAGACGGATCTGGCGACAGCTCTCCGGTTCAGGGTTCAATAAGTTGCGCTCAGGACCAATGGTTGTTGCCGTAGACGTTACAATCTCTTCACGGATTGCATCGATTGGCGGGTTGGTTACCTGGGCGAACATCTGTTTAAAGTAGTTGTACAGACGCTGCGGACGATCCGACAGCACAGCCAGTGGTGCATCATAGCCCATCGAACCGGTAGCTTCCATACCTGTTGTCGCCATTGGCTCCAGGATTTTGCGAAGCTCTTCAAATGTATATCCATATGCCAGCTGAAGCTGGGTCACGTTATCATGTTTTGGATCAGGAAGTTCCGGTGCTTCCGGCAGCTCGCTCAGATCCATCAAATGCTCATCAAGCCAATCCTGATACGGATTCTCGGCTGCAATGATCGCTTTTACTTCTTCATCTGAGATGATGCGGCCTTCTTGTGTATCCACAAGCAACATCCGACCTGGACGCAGACGATCTTTGTACAGGATCTCTTCAGGCGCAATATCAAGCACCCCAACTTCTGAGGACAGGATAATGCGGTCATCCTTGGTTACATAATAACGAGCTGGACGCAAACCGTTACGGTCAAGTGTGGCACCAATCTGCAAACCATCTGTGAAGGCCATTGCTGCTGGTCCATCCCAAGGCTCCATCATTGTGCTGTGATATTCATAAAATGCCTTTTTGGCAGGGTCCATGCCCTCATCTGTGCTCCAAGGTTCAGGAACCATCATCATGGCCACGTGTGGCAGTGAACGACCACTGAGATAGAGGAACTCCAGTGTGTTATCGAACATCGCTGTATCGGAACCATCCGGGTTAATGACCGGTTTCACTTTGGCGATGTCGTCACCGAACAATTCACTCTCGAACAAGGACTGCCGTGCATGCATCCAGTTCACGTTACCACGCATCGTATTGATCTCACCGTTGTGGATCATGAAGCGATACGGGTGGGCACGTTCCCAGCTCGGGAAGGTGTTCGTACTGAAACGGGAATGCACGAGTGCAATCGCAGATTCCACGAGATCATGCTGCAGATCCAGATAGAATTCTCCCACCTGTTCCGTTGTGAGCATGCCTTTATAAACAATTTTGCGACAAGACAAGCTTGGCAGGTAGAATGAACCACCTTCTGCTTCATCTGCCGAATATCGAATAGCCAACTCAGCGCGTCTGCGAACAACATACAGTTTACGTTCGAATCCAAGCTCATCCTTCACATCTGCGGATCTTCCAATGAACACCTGACGTACATAAGGTTTCGCTGCAAGTGCAGAACGGCCAAGCATTTCATCAAAAGTAGGCACATCCCGGAAACCCAGGAACGTCTGTCCTTCTTCTTCAATAATCTTCTTGAGGCTCTCTTCGTGCGCACTACGGATGGCAGGGTCTTGGGACATGAACAACATTCCCACGCCATAGAATCCCTGTTCAGGTAATGCAAAACCAAGACGGTCTGCTTCCTGTGCAAAATAACGATGTGGAATCTGAATCAGGATACCTGCTCCGTCACCGGAATTCGGCTCACTTCCCTGTCCTCCACGGTGCTCCATGTTACTGAGCATGGTTAGTGCCTGACTAACGATATCGTGTGAAGGTACTCCTTTGATGTTGGCAACAAAACCCATTCCGCATGCGTCTTTTTCGAACTGCGGGTCATATAGACCCTGTTTTGGAGGTAATCCGATGTGTCTCATGGAACGCAACCTTTCTATAATGAAGTATTTCGGAAAGATCAAGAACATAGGCAACAGGCAACAATGAAACGGGAGGAGCTGGCCTTTCGCTTGCGATAGAGCCTGCTAGATAGAAGAGGTGACAGCATGAGACTGTCAAAAATAAGCCTGCTATTGGGCAGAAGCCATTGAATGAGATGGGCTGATCCGGACGATCCGGCAAACAGCATCATGTATAAATCAACACGCAGCCGCTGGCACGGCTACTGAAATGGAGCGACGTTTTTTTGATATAGTTATATTATTTTAACACCGACCTAACATCAGCGCAATTTAAACTTTTTAATACCTCTGATAAGAAATGTTTTGCAGTACAGCTTTACAGTAGTGACGTTTAAATTCATCTCTTTTTCGAATAATTATACACTTTTTAAGCCAGAGTACAACTGAATTAAATTGCTGACAGAAGAAAATCGTTCCATGTACCGCCTGCGTTTATCCATAATTCAACCAAATTTCCACTGCGTAAGCCAGCGAATCTTTACTTCTTTATGCATTTGTATACAAAATAGCCTGTAACCCCTTTTTGGGGTCACAGGCTATTTGCACTATTTGACTACTATATTGCATAATTTCACTACAAGAAAATAAAGTTTTTATTCAAAAATATGACCCTGCTGAAGATCAGGTTCGACTTATGCCGTCACAACTTGACCGGAATCAGCCTGTTCGACTTCTTTTTTCGGACGTCTGCCATTCCAAAGGAAGTAAGCAAGCGTCAGCAGAATAGATGCACCTGCATAGATACTAAGAATTCCTGCCTGATGCCACATCACATCCAGATTACCACTCGATACAACAGCTTTGAAGCCCATAATGCTGTGTGTCATTGGCAACCAAGGGCTAAATGCCTGAAGCCACGATGGAATCAGTTCTACCGGGAATGTACCTGCACTAGCCGCAAGTTGGAAGACCAGCAGCAGAATGACAACATAACGTCCAGGCAGATCCAGCCAGGTTACAAGCGCCTGAACGATCAACATGAAGGTCAGCCCTGTAATAATGGTAAACAGATAGAACAGCCCTACACTGTGCGTCTCCAGTCCAAGACCATATAACATGAAGCTTGCCACGATAACCGATTGGAAGATACTCACGGAGCCAAATACCAGTGTCCGGCTGACAAAACGATTCCAGCCTGTTGCACCAGGTACGGACGTTTCCCGCATTTTTAATACAATCGTCGAAATCAATGATCCCACAAACAGACCGATCGACAGGAAGAACGGTGTCAATCCTGTACCATAATTGCTCACGTTCTCTGCTGTGTTCTCCGAGGAGTTCACCGGTTCAGCGAACATGTTCACCACATCATCCGTTTTCTTCACTTCGGATGTTTTCTGCGCGGCATCATTCAGCTTGGTTGCCAGTTCACTTGAACCATCTTTTAGCTCAGTAAGACCGTCAGCCAGTTTGCCTGCGCCATCACCCAGTTGCTTGGAACCATCGGTTAGTGAACTAACGCCACCACTGAGTTTGCCCACACCCGTTTGCAAAGCTGTTGTACCTGAGCCCAGCTGCTTGGCACCATTCGCCAACAATGTACCGCCACTTGCAGCATCACCCAATTTGCCGCTGAACTGCTTCAGACCATCGGAGAGTTTCGCTCCCCCTTGACTAAGCTGTCCGGCTCCAGCCAGCAATTGCTTCTGTCCATCTACCAGCTGGTCTGCACCAGCAAGTAGTTGCTTCTGACCACCATGGAGCTCGGACGCACCCGCGGCCAACTGCTGGTTGCCCTGATGCAGCTGATCTGCACCCTGTGCAAGCTTCTGCTCGCTCTCATGCAGTTGCGCACTTCCATCAGCAACCGCTTCACTCGCCGCAAGCAGTTTCTGTACATCCGCATTTTCGGCGAGTTCCGGGTTCGATGCAGCAAGCTGCTTCAATCCGGCGGCTACGCTCTGTGCTCCGTCCGCAACCTTCCCACTGCCATCCACAGCCGATTGCAGGCCTGTTGCTAGTGTACCGCTGCCCTGAACGGCACTTTGCAGACCGTCAGACAGCTTCTCACTGCCCTGTTCTGACGATGCCAGGCCAGCCTGCAACTTACTTGTACCATCCAGTGAAGATTGAAGGCCCGTTTCCAACTTGGCACTGCCATCCTTCAACTGATCTGCTCCGCTCTGAAGCTGGCTCGAAGCGGCTGCCTGAAGCTGTTGCAGACCCGATACAAGATTCGTTGTTCCACTTTCAAGCTTGGTCGCACCCGTGTGCAACGCGTTAACCCCATCACTTAATGGAGAAAGTCCTTCCTGAAGTTCAAGCGTCCCGGATGCAAGCTTCGCCAAGTTATCCTTGAGCTTAACTGCACCATCATCCAGTTTGCCTGCGCCGGTATTCAGTTCACCAGCTCCATCACCCGCCTCCGCTAAGCCATCAGATACTTCTGAGAACTTGTCGAGCAAAGTCTCTGCATAGGATTCTGTTACTTTGGCTGAGACTTTGGCTTTCAGATCCTTAATCGCAGTCTTGCCGATCTGTGCACCGACAAAGCTATAATTGCCATTCGGTTCATAGATCAGGTCAGCCGGTGCTGGCTTGTCATCGAGCAACGTTGTTGCTTGGGATGAGAAGTTCTCCGGAATCGTAATTTGCATATAATATTTGTCATTACTCATGCCTTCTTTGGCTTGGCTCGCACTGACAAAGTCCCATTTAAAATCTGCATTTTTCTTCAGCTCATCCACCAGATCATTACCTACATGAAGTGATTTGCCCTCCAGCTCTGCGCCTTTATCCAGATTGACAACGGCAACCGGCATCTCATCCACATGACCATATGGGTCCCAATAAGCCGCCAGATAGATGCCACTATACAGGATCGGTATAAACATAATTGCAATAACAGGGATCAACACCTTCGGGTTTCTCACGGCCGATCCCACATCCTTGAAAAACACGGATAAAGATTTCATGTCATTTTCTCCCCTTAATCTCTCTGCTTCATGAGCAGGAATAACTATAATGAAATAAAATGTCGCGTTCCAGAAAAATTACCGAAACACGAAGTGACCATTTTCCTCAAACGGTCAATTTAAAGCAAAAAAACAAACCTGTCTTCCGACAAGCCTCGCTGCCATACATGTATGATAACCCTTATTTATAGTAGAATAAATTCGGATTACGTTACAGCAGCAATTCCTTCCATTAAGAAAAGGCGAAAGTAATTCTTGATTTCCTCTTTGCTCAGTGGTTGATGTTGTTTGTTCCAATCAGAGGTGAGTGCAATATACAAGCGAATCATCATAAAAGCGACCACTTGCGGATCACAATCCCGAATCTCTCCATTATCCTTCGCTTTCTCAAGCTCCCGGGCCAAAAAATCGGAAATAACTTTCTCCACTTTGTCCAAACCTTCCTTGGCCTGCAGTGTTCCAAAGTCCTTCAATTCCTGTGATAACTTAACCAGCAGCTCGTGATCACGGCGGAATTCCAACAACGCATCCAGCACCCGAAAGAGATTATCAAAAAATGCACTTTCCTGATGCACTTCACGATGTGCGATGTTCTTCATTTCCTGAATCACTTCTACCAGAATCTGATCAAACAATTGTTCCTTGTTGGTGAAAAACGTATAGATCGTTCCTTTGCCCACGTTCGCAATCTTGGCGACCTGGTCCATCGTAGTTGCTTTGTATCCAAACATGGCAAACGACTGGGCTGCTGCATGAATAACCTGCTGTCTCCTGTCAATCGGAGCCATCATATCCCTCCTTTTACTCCATTCAATGTTCATTCGTCCTACATGAATGACCAAAAATACAATTCGGTCATTCGGTCAAAATATACATTACCACCTCAGCAATAAGATTGCAACCCTAACATTTTAAATATTGTGTTAATTTTTTTTAACCGAAATGCAGTGGAAACTCCTTCTGTCGTCGTCTATAGTGTAAGATGACTCAAACATACGTATATAAATGAAGCCAGACTGTCTCAGACCAAGAGATATGGTGTAAATATTTATGGATGAAACATGATTCTGCGCTTCAATGTATATTCATGTAGTAATGTATGATCCATAGCTAACGAAAACGATGAATATCTTCATTATGAATTAAAACTTATGAATAAAGGTGAACTCATGCGAAAACCAAGAGTGCTCTTATTATCGGAAGGATTCGGTACCGGTCACACTCAGGCCGCTCATGCGCTGGCACATGGCATCAAAAAAGTCAGTCCACATGTTCACAGTCGTGTCATTGAACTAGGCAAATTTTTAAACCCAACGGTAGCTCCATTAATCTTTTCTGCATATCGGAAGACACTGTCGGTTCAACCCAAACTGGTCAGTCTGTTGTACCGCACACAGTACAACAAGTCATTAAATGGCTTTACCAAGCTGGCGTTGCATCGAATTTTCTATACACAGACAGCACAGGTCGTATCCCAACTGAAACCAGATGCGGTGATCTGTACCCATCCTTTTCCAAATGCAGTGATCTCCCGGCTCAAACGCCAGGGCCTGAATATCCCGCTCTATACCGTCGTGACGGATTATGACGTGCATGGAACATGGATTAATCCGGAAGTGAACAAATATCTGGTCTCCACCCCTCAGGTCAAAGCATTACTTGAAATTCGAGGGGTCGATCCCTCCCACATTCAGATCACGGGAATTCCTGTGCATCCTGACTTCTGGGAAGCGGGCGACAAAGTAAAGCTGCGGCAAGAGATGGGGCTTCAGAACATGCCTACCGCGCTGCTTATGGGTGGAGGCTGGGGACTTTCTTTTGATGAGGATCATATGAAAGCTCTCACGTCCTGGGCAGATCGTGTGCAATTGGTGTTCTGTCTTGGTAGCAACGAGAAAATGATTGCAAAAATGAAGGAGATGCCTTGCTTCCAGCACCCTAATATTCGTATTCTGGGATATACCCGTGAAGTAAGCAAACTGATGGATGTATCCGATGTGCTAATCACGAAGCCTGGTGGCATGACATGTACCGAAGCGTTGGCTAAGCGGTTACCCATGCTGTTCATTCCTCCGCTGGCGGGTCAAGAAGAAGAGAACTGTGAATACTTTGTACAAGCCGGATACGGCCAGGTCATCCACTCTGCCGACGTGATTACCAAACGTTTCAGCCAACTCTGTGAACAGGCTTCCACTCAAGCTGAAAGCCCGCTGAACGTAGCACATATTACCGGCAGCCGTTCAGCCTATGATCCAACGTGTTGCGCCCAAGCTGTTCATGATTTATTATTCCCGACGACTGCCGAAGTTACGAAAACACCCGTAGAGCGATTCTCAGCCGGAATTGCTGCCACGTCCTTATCAGGTACCAGAATCCCATTCTAACGTCTCTATGGACCTATAGAACTGCTCTCATGAGGTGTTATAGAGGACAAGGCAAGTGCTCACGATATACAAAGAAGGTTCCCTTCCGAATTATTGGAAGGGAACCTTCTTTTATTTTCATTGATTTTGACCGTATGATTTGGCAGAAAAAAGGGTAATTTAGAGTATAACCATATTTTAAATAACGAAATAAAACTACGATTCAGGCTTTTTGAAGGGCCGTGTGAAGCACACACTGTTAACTACCCTGCCTGTTTGCAGAATTTACGGGTCGATTACTTGTAGAAAGTATGATGACCGATCGTTTTTACTTTTTTCTGCGAGCGGGCAACTGTCAGATCGTCCGCAAGCGTCAATGATAAGAAATAATACGTATCATCGGCAACTTCCTTCTTCCCGTTCAGCGCAGCATTCACTGCTTTGATACTGTCCTCGTTGGGAACCACACGTTTCAAACGTCCGTTCGCTACAGGACTGAACTGGGATTTCTGATAGATCACCTTGTAAATGGTATCGGGAAAATTGGCTGACCGCAGCCGGTTTAAGACAACATTGGCAACTGCCACTTTGCCTTCGTACGGTTCACCTTCCGCCTCTGCCATGACGATTTTTTGCAGCAGATGCAGTTCTTTATCGGACACACTGTATGACCAGGTTGCGAGTTTCGAGTCTTCCTGGTTCAGAAGTTTGGTCCGCGTAAAGTATAGTTTTTGGGGGGGAGTTGTTACAGCAGCCACCGCTTTGGCACGTTCCACTTTGGCCAATTTCAGTGCAGCTTCTTTTTTGGCTTTGGCCGCAGCTACAGCTCTAGCTTTGTTCTTGGCCTTGGCTTCTTGCAATTCCTGCTTTTCTTGAGCAGTCGTCAACCAGTTCTTCGCTGGCAGAGATTCAGTCCACGCTACGGTTTGTGTAGACAGACTTGTCCCATCTTCCATCATGCGCCTCTCTTCTTGCGCAGATGTTTGTTTATTTTGCACAGAAGCCGCAAGTTCGGTCATCTGTTTACTATCACTAGCTTCATTCCACTTCCCCGTCGCCTGAACGACATTTACCCCCACTATACATACAAGCAGCACTGATAACATCGGTGCTACCCAACGATTCTTGCTTATAATGTTCATTCGAAGATTCCTCCTGTCGAAACATTTCCCTTATCTAAGTAACCCAAAAAAAAGAATTTGAATAACGATGGCTAATATTACATAGGGATAAACGTAATGTCAATGTGATTTTATGGCATAAAAATGATTATCAGGAAAAAGAGAACGTGTCCACGACCTCATACATTGGAGATTGTCCAAGCCTTGTCACATAAAGTACAATGTCCTCCACCATCCATGAATTAACACCTGAGGTATGTTCCGGAAGCACTCCAGATACCCCTTTATTCTCATTACCTGGGAGTTGTCCCAGATATTTTCTAGCAACGGTGATGTGGGGAGCATATGGTCTTAATTCAGCTTCGAATCCAAGAGTCGATGTGGCCTGAACGATTTGTTTTTGCAGTGAAATCAACCGATCCATCTCTCCGCTAACACCCTTCCATAATACTTTAGGCGCTTCTTCAAGTCCAAATGTGCCCCAATCCGCAAGCTGAAGTTCAAACGCCTGGAATTCAACTGCTACTGAGCGCAACGCTTTCCGAAGATGTCCAATCTCACTAACAAGTGTATCCCCAAGAAATTGCAAGGTTATATGATAATCCCGATAATCTGTCCATTTACGAAAATCAAGTTTGTTCTGTACAAGCCTCGCGTCCATCTGAAGAGACTGCTGAACAGGACCAGGAAGACGAATCGCCACAAACAATCTTTCCCGTCGGGATGAATGATCCTGATGTGATTGGTTATTCATTGCATACACCTCTCTAAAGTTCGCTCTATTATTTCATAACTATACATATCGTTTCAAGTTGGGTAAGTATAGAGTGACACAAAGATAACCATTTGCAAATAAGGCTAGATTCCTGCATTCACCACCTTATGCACATCCAACATCAAATCTGATACACTTCAATTATCAAACTTATCAAACTATTGATCTCAGGAGGACCACACATTATGGGTAAAATTGTATGTTTTCCATCTCTATCCGAAGAACAGAAACAACGCATTCAGAACGCCGCACCGGGGTACACCCTGACATTCGGAAAAGCCAAGGAATTGGACCCTGCTGAGTTGAAAGAGGCTGAGATTATTCTCGGTTGGTCACCTCTTGTCACTGAACATGCATTGAGACAAGACAGCCTGTTGAAGTGGGTTCAGGTCTGGTCCGCTGGTGTGG
This sequence comes from Paenibacillus sp. CB74, assembly GCF_055687625.1. NCBI lineage: Bacteria > Bacillati > Bacillota > Bacilli > Caryophanales > Paenibacillaceae > Paenibacillus > Paenibacillus sp. CB74. Next base: position 3,829,189 of record NZ_CM146009.1, read on the forward strand.
ACAATCTTCCTTTTGCAGATTTGCAGCAGAAGAACATTCAGGTCACCAGTGCAAATGGAGTTCACGCCATTCCAATCACCGAAATTATTCTGGGCATGATGTTATCCCACAGCCGCTGGCTGAGACAAGCCATGTTGCATCAACAGCAATCCGAATGGAAAGCTCCCGCCAACCCCCTACCCGAACTGCACGGTAAAACAGCGGTCATCGTTGGTGTAGGTGAGATTGGAACCGAAACAGCCCGCATCCTCAAAGCACTCGGCATGCGAACGATCGGAGTTCGTCGCTCAGGCAAAGATGTCCCCAACGTGGATCAGATGTACGACATGACCGGGCTGCATGAAGCCTTGAGCCAAGGCGATTATGTGATTAACATTTTACCGTTGACCGATGAAACCAAACATATATATGATCAAACTGCATTTGAGCATTTCCAATCTGGTGCATGTTTCGTCAATGTGGGCCGCGGCCCCAGTGTGAAAACGGAAGCCTTGCTGAATGCACTCCAAAACGGCCAGGTTGCCTTCGCCGCACTGGACGTTTTCGAAGAAGAACCCCTTCCGGCAGACCACCCGTTATGGGGTATGGATAACGTCTTAATGACGCCACATATCGCAGGAAGCACGGAGCAATACACGGATCGTGCCCTCGATATTTTCGTCAAAAATCTGGAAGCTTATGTAGCTGGCCAGACACTTCCGCTTAACCTGGTGGATTATAGTCATAAATATTAACACAAACATCCGTTCCCATGCAATATTGTGCAAATCAGATCAACGATATCAATTGAACTAAACAATATTTACACTTACAACTCCGATGACAGAACAACCTTCCGCTCACTGTTATTCCCAGATTTTTTTGACTCACTTTTAGAAAAGTGAAAATCTGTGAATAAAGGCGAAGAGTATGCTTACGATGCAGCTTTCTTGCAGAAAGCTTTTAGCTCCGCTTCTTCATTTTTTTCTGTCCTCTACGTTTCTCGTGTAAATCGTTAGTTCAATTAAAATGTACACAGTAAAAAAACTCTACCTCTGGAAATTTCCTTAGAGGTAGAGTTTTGTTTTTTTTATACTTACACACACAACCAGATATGACGTATAAACGTGCCTTTGTTTACTGTTCGGTACTCTTTTACTGTCCATCCCGCTTCCAACAAGTGCTCTTCTACCCACTCTGTGGAAACAATCACTGCCCGCTGGGTCAATCTGCGCAAGCTCTTCAGCATGTCTCGTTGCTCAGCATCTGGGAGTACAGAACAGAGATTATAGGGCATGTCCAAAATCGCTGCATCATACCGATCTTGCAGTTCATTCATATCCCCTAACGTGATTCGATCCGAATCATATCCATAATGCGGCAGATTGATACGTGCACCTCGGACAGCCAGAGGATTCAAGTCGTTACCTCTCGCATCAATTCCCATGGATAAAGCTTCAATGACAACTGTTCCCATACCGCAGCACGGATCAAGTAATCGATGGTTTTCCACGTTCGGAACAGCAATATTCACCAGCGCTCTGGCAAGCGTGATGCCAAATCCCGTCGAGTAGTTTTGCGGCTTCTGCCGATGTATCTGCCATGATCGATCAGCTTCTGTCCACTGGCCCAAGATCCATTTTTCTCCTGTTTGGATTAGGCCGAAAGTCACTTTTGGTTGCTTCATCTGTGCCTTGCCTTTAATGCACATGCAGACTTCTTTTTCCAGTTGACGAGACTGTGCATAATCAGGGGCATGATCCCCTTCTTTCAGACAAATCACCTTAAATGTCTCTTCTGGCAGCAGCTGAATCTCTTTGGCAAGAGGGAGCAGATCATTCACCGTATCGCCTTCACCGATTAGATCTAATCTGCCATGGATAAAAGGACTACGTCCAGGTGATATATGTCGTTCAGACCACACATATGCTCCCCTATCCATACCGATCTCTGAACTCGGTTCAAGCAACGTATTCAGCTCCAGCATGCATAATTCACGCTCGTTCTCGTGGCAAGCAAAGGTGTAGAGGTATTTCCCAGAAGTAGTGTAACTACCAAGTGTTTCATCAGGCAAAATTTTCCTCTCCTTCCTTCATTAATCATGTTTCTTCTATATAGATAGTAGCTCAGTGTATACATATCAAATATCAGCTGTTACGAATGCTTCAGGTAGTCATTGTATACAATGTTAGACGGCTAGACAACTATCCATTTCTTTGGAGGTAACTATTTGGAAAGAAAAAAATAAGGTGTCCCCAGGATCGAGGAACACCTTATTTTATTTTGAGATTCTCAACAGCCCGCCCATGCACGAGCCAGTTTCTTCTATTATAAGAAGAAGGTTATATTTTTAATTTTTCAATGGATGTTAGCAAATCTTCCGATAATTCTTTCAGACTTTGAATGTTGCCACTAATCGTTTCCATGGAACTGACCTGCTCTTCCGCCGATGCAGAAACTTCTTCCACACTTGCTGCTGATTGTTCCGAAACAGCCGAAATCTGCTGACTGAAATCATTCATTCGTCCGCTTGCTTCCTGCATTCCCGCGAGGCCATCTGTCATGGTGCTGATCACACCTACCATGCCTTCCACCGATTCATTAATCGTACGGAAGAGCTGACCTGAAGCAAGTACATGTTCCTGACCCAGTTCGGTCTCCTGAACGCCTGTACGCAATTCCGCAACCACCCCTTGTGACTCCTGCTGAATATCCTCGGTAATCGCCGTGATCTCTTCGACCGAAGTCTGCACAGCTTCCGATAACTTCCGCACTTCTGAGGCCACTACGGCGAACCCGCGTCCACTCTCTCCCGCACGGGCTGCTTCAATGGAGGCATTCAATGCCAGCAGGTTGGTTTGGCGTGCAATGTCATGAATGACCTGAACCAGCTTGGAGATATCTTCATTTTTACGATTCAGCCGTTCCATTTTATTCATGGAAGTTGAGACCGCTCCGGAAATCTGTTGCATCTGCTGAACTGACTGTTCCATCGCCTTGCGACCATTCAGCCCTTGCTCCAGTACAAGATCCGACATGACGCGTAGCTGACTGCCTTGCTCCGTATGATTCTGGATGTGATCATTCAGCACTTCAACCGTACGAGCTGATTCCACCGCTGTCTCTGCCTGACTTTCCGCAGCCTTGGCCGACTCTTCCATGGTCATTGCAATTTGGCGACTGCCAATCTTAACCTCTTCGGAGGAGATTGCCAGTTCCCCGCTCTGACGATTGACAGCTTCCGCAATTCGTCTAACGCTCAGAACCATGGAAGTCAGGTTACCTTTCATGTCATTCACCGCTTTGGCCAGAACACCGACTTCGTCCTCATGTCTGGTATGTATATCCTGTACATTCAATTGGCCTTCTGCAATCAGTTTTACCGCACTAATAACACGCAGCAGTGGTTTCACGACCTGTGAACGAATAATCGGAATACTGATCGCCGTAATGACAATCATGACAAGAACACCGATAATAATGATTATTCTACCATCCTGAACCGATCTGATCGTTTGGGCCGCCGCAATATCGGACTGTTTTTGATTGTATTCCACAAGATAATCCAGATCGACTTGCATGGCGTCAAAGGAGTCTGCACCTTTTTCAGCGACTTCCTTGGCCAGCTGTGTCTGACCCTCATCACTCAGTTTGATTGCTTGCGTATTAATCTTAAGATACGCTTCCCATTTATTCTTGAACGCATTCCAGTGTTCGAGTTCCTCCGTAGACTTTTCCTGCTGGTCATAAATTTTAATCGCCTGTGTCGTTTCACGAATATACTTGGTACGCTCTTCTAACAAAGCTCCCTTGTCCGATGTATCCGCGTCAAAGTGACGATAACTTAGCGAAAGAACGTGCTCCGTAGTGTAGTTTAACCGGTTAATTTGCTGGATTGATGGCATCCAATTGTTTGTAATCTCATTTGTGTTGGATTCGATTGAATTCATGCGGGTGACAATGGTGACACTCAAAATAATCAAACAGAGGATTAACAAGTAGAACGCGATGCTGATACGCAGACCGATACTTTTGATCTTAAATCTGCTGAACATATGATTTCCCCCTTGACCTCTTCGGTCATCCCGAATTCAGGTGCTTTTGTCATTGTTTTCCCCTTCTTTTGACCTCTTGTCAAAAGAACTTATCTATATTATATCGATAGGAAAATAGACGTAAAGTATTATAACATTATTTTGTTATTAAGAAGCTTAATTTAGTAAAGTCTTGTTGAATTTTGGCATATTCTAAAATAAAGAGCTGCAGCATACGGTAACATCCCGATCTGCAGCTCTCTGCTTTATTCAAATTTTAACGGTTTGCATCATAAAGTGCTTCGCCTACTTCAAGATTGCTCTGTCTTTGCTCGGCCAGCAATCGGTAAGAATTCAGCCTGCGCTCATAATCGGGTCCTGCCGTAACCAGAAGCAACCGATCCGTATTCAGTCTGCGACTTACTTGTTCCAATTGAGCCCATACCTGCTCAGGTGTACCTGCATAGTGCCGCTCAGCTTCATGAAGATCAGCACTGGCTGAATCATTCGTGCCGGAGACCTCGATACTATTCGAATTCAGCTCGCTTAAACGTTCTTTTCCATCCGCCCTGCGTCTCTCTGCCATGTCACGACTCCAGGCCAAGGCATCCGTCTCTGACTCCGCACACAATACGCTGACTGCCACCATAACTTCAGGTTCCTTCATGGTTGCACTGGGAACAAATCCTTCTCGGTATCGCCTTACAGCCTCTGTACCATCAGCATCACTCATGAATTGACCAAAGACATAGCCCATGCCGAACCGTGCCGCAAATTCTGCGCTCTTTACGTTGGTCCCCAACATCCAAAGCGATAACGGGAGCTTGGGAATCGGACGAGCCGTCACAGGATGATCCTCGTAGGTATATCGATCTTCAAGCAGTTCGGTCAGTGCTGCAAGTGATTCGGGCAGCTTGGACACATGTTGCAAGTAATTGCCACTGAGTGCCATCGTCGCATGAGGACCACCGCCAGGAGCACGTCCGAGCCCAAGCTCAATGCGCCCCGGATAGAGGGTAGCCAGGAGACGGAACGACTCTGCAACCTTGAGCGGACTGTAGTGTGGCAACAGGACCGCTCCAGAGCCAAGCTGGATCGTTGTCGTTCTTGCTCCGATGTGGGATAGCAGTACTTCGGGAGAGGCCGATGCCAGTTCAGCCATATCATGATGCTCTGATGTCCAGTATCGGGTGTATCCCCAAGCCTCAGCCTGTTGCGCAAGTGCCACGGATTGTTGAAGTGCCTGTTCCGCTGTGGCATCGTTTAACCTTGGAACAAGGTCAAGTACGCCCAGACTGAACGTCTCACTCATTCTTGTAGCCAAGCGTCTCATCTCCCTTTATATCGGTTCATTTTAATCCAGATCGTAGATGGAACCTACCTTCAGTCCATAAAGTTCATTGTATATTTTCTCGGCAAATGCATCCGTCATTCCTGCAATATAATCAATCACCATATGTTCCCAGGTCCAGATCGGTTGCGCTTTGGCCTGATCCTTCTCATACCGCTGCAGCCAGTCGGATGGAATAATGGATTTGGACGTTTCCGGATCGAGGAATGCATCCCATAATCGCTTAATCATCCACTCACTTCGCTTCTGTAGCCGTTGCACACGCAGATCACGTATCATCGTCACCCATGCAAAACTCTTAAGCACACTCACCGTACGCAGCATATCAAGGTCTTCAGCCCCTTCACGGACAAAGGTAACCTTCTTCCAGTCACCATCATCAATAACACCTAGGCTGCCTACAAAGAAACTCACCCAATAAGCTTTCACCTCACGTCGGGTACGCGAGTAATCATGCTCACAGAACGGCATCTTCTCATTCCAGATGCGCAGGAACGAAGCGAGCACCTCTTCTACCTTTTGCCCAATTGCTTCCCGAGTCCATCCGTTCCAGAACAGATCCTCCAACGTTGTAATCTTATCCACAATCAGTCGATTCACATGAGGATCTTGCAGGAAGTGCTCGTGTACTTCAATTTTGCCTGCTTTGATACCATCCTCCAGGTCATGCGAGGAGTACGCAATATCGTCACATAGGTCCATCAGCTGTGCTTCAAGCGTCTTCTTGCCTGCCGGCACGTTCCAACGTTCACGGATCTCACGAATATATTGCCACTCATGATGATACATGCCTTTCTTGCTCTCTGTCCCGGGGTACGGATACTTGTTGATTCCCAGTAATACCGCATCAGACAGGTTCAGTCCGTCGATATCCTCACGCTTCTCCAAATGCATAATGAGACGGAAATTGTGTGCATTTCCTTCAAAATGCTCATATTTCCGTTTTAGCTCGGCACGAACCTCAGACTCCACCTTGGGAACTTTGGCGCTGCGGCTTTTTTTCATAATTTTCTTAGCCTCGGTGTTAATAAGGTCATCCAGAATACCGTCTAATACTTCTTCACCTTTATGTCCAAACGGCGGGTGACCGAAATCATGTGCGATTGCAGCACACTCCACCACTTCTGAATCAATAATAAGGCCCGGGTTATCGGCACGGTCCCAGTCCACCTCGGGAAAACGACGAATCAGGCTGCGGGCAGCCTCTCGTGCAATCTGCGCCACCTCCAGGGAATGGGTCAAACGAGTACGATAATAATCCCCCGTTCCTGCGCCAAACACCTGTGATTTGCCCTGTAACCGACGGAAGGTCGGTGAATGAATGAGTCTGGAATAGTCCCGTTCGTATGCTGCACGAGATCCATCCAATTTGGTTAGTTCAGGATATTGTCTATGTTCTCTCAGATCGTTCCATTGCATGGGGATCACTCCTAGCCGACTGTCTCTATTTTGAGTGATTATACACAACATCTGTGGTTTCGAAAAGTAAAACCTGTCTGCGATTGTCATCTCTTCTTACATCAACTTGTAATAAACAGTCCTATTCTTTTATTATACCCTGCCAGACTATCATTCGTGCACCTAAATGATCATGATTCTATATTGAAAGTGACTTATGATGAAAAAAAAGTGCATGATACAGTTGGCGTGGCCGTTCCGGTTACGGATCGTTCTTATGATCGCTGTTATTCCCAAATTTCTTTGATTCCCTTTAGAAAGGGAGAAATTCGGTAATAGCATGTGCTTCCGATGCAGCTTTCTTGCAGAAAGCTTTCAGGCGAACGCTTCGCTTCTTCAGAATCGATTCCGTCCCCTTCACTACTTTTGCCGTTTAATTCACACCCAATCTAAGTGACAACACATCCCCTAGAAAAGGGGATTTCATCACATTTTTGAATGACTAAAGAATTCCATTAAGATGTTTATCCATCGCTGCAATGATAGTCTGCCTACCCCGCACCCTGCCCGTTGTGGGGGAAAAGACAAAAAACCGACAGAACGGAAATGCCCTGTCGGATAAATATGGTAGATGCTTCGAAGTAATTTAACTTCCAGCCTTAATGCTCAAGCCATTTAACTCTTGAAGCGGTTTGAATTTTTGCATCAGGGATGTTATGGCACCCTTGTATAACTGATGTTACACCATAACCTTGCAGATATCGTTGGTGAACTCTACTGGATCCTGAATAGGCAATCCCTCAATCAACAGTGCCTGATGGTACAACAAGCTTGTGTAGAGGTTCAGTTTTTCCTGATCCTGTGCGAAAGCGTCTTTCAGCGATTTGAATACATCGTGATTCACGTTGATTTCAAGCACTTTGTCGGCTTGTACGTTTTCACTGTTCGGCATAGCTTTCAGGATTTTCTCCATTTCAATCGTCAGCTCACCTTCAGTAGACAAACATACCGGGTGGCTTCTGAGACGTTTGGAAGCTTTAACGGCTTTGACTTTACCCGCCAATTGAGCTTGCATCGCTTCAAACAGCTCTTTGTTATCGTTGTCCTGAGCGTCCGTTTCTTCTTGGTCCGCGCTATCTTCGATACCCAGGTCACCACTGGAGATGGATTTGAACTCTTTCTCCTTGTAGTTCAAGATCATCTTGATTGCGAACTCGTCGATATCATCGGTGAAGTACAGTACTTCGTACCCTTTCTCAAGAACGCCCTCGATCTGTGGCAGCTTCTCGATCCGGCTAATGGACTCACCGGATGCATAGTAGATGTACTTCTGATCTTCCGGCATTCTGGAGACGTATTCGTCCAGGCTCACAAGTTTGCCCTCTTTGGAAGACGTGAACAACAGCAGATCCTGCAATGTATCCTTGTTCACCCCATAGTCACTGTATACTCCATATTTCAATTGACGACCAAACGCTTGGTAGAACTTCTCGTAGTTCTCACGCTCGTCCTTCAACAGGCTTTGCAGTTGGCTCTTGATTTTGTTCTTAATATTCTTCGCGATCAGGCTAAGCTGACGGTCATGTTGCAACATCTCACGGGAAATGTTCAGGGACAGGTCTTCCGAATCCACCATACCTTTGACAAATCCGAAGTAATCTGGCAACAGATCCCCGCATTTATCCATGATCAGTACACCGTTGGAGTAGAGTTCAAGGCCTTTTTCATACTCTTTGGTATAGTAGTCAAACGGCGTATTCTCCGGTATAAACAGGATTGCATTGTATACCACAGCGCCATCTGCGCTGATGTGCAGGTGTTTGAGCGGTTTGTCAAAACCGTAGCGTTTTTCCATATAGAAGTTATTGTAATCTTCTTCGGTTAATTCGCTTTTATTTTTACGCCAGATCGGTACCATGCTGTTCACGGTTTGCTCTTCTTGGTATTCCTCGAACTCGTTCTCCGTGCCCTCTTTCGCACGTTGACCCGTCACATCCATCTTGATCGGGTAGCGAATGAAGTCGGAGTATTTCTTGATGATGGATCTCAGTCGGTACTCTTCCAAAAATTCGTCATACGAATCTTCTTCGGTATTTTCTTTGATCGTCAGGACGATCTCTGTACCTACGGAATCTTTCTCAGCCGGTGTGATCGTGTAACCATCCGCGCCCTCGGACTCCCATTTCCAAGCCTCGTCGCTGCCCAGCGTTTTACTTGTTACGGTAAGCTTGTCCGCCACCATAAATGCCGAGTAGAAACCAACCCCGAATTGTCCGATGATATTATGGCCGTCTTTGGCTTCATTTTCCTTCTTAAACGCCAGGGAACCACTTTTCGCAATAACGCCCAGATTGTTCTCCAGCTCTTCCTGTGTCATCCCGATTCCGGTATCCGTCAGTGTGAGCGTGCGATTTTCTTTGTCGATGGTAAGCTTGATGAAGTAGTCCTCTTTGTTGAAAACGAGCGTATCGTCTGTCAGTGCTCTGTAGTAAATTTTATCAATGGCGTCACTGGAGTTGGAGATCAATTCTCTCAAAAAGATTTCTCTTTGGGTATAAATGGAGTTGATCATCATATCCAGCAAACGTTTGGATTCTGCTTGGAATTCTTTTTTAGCCATGAATGGTTGGACTCCTTTCAGATTTGAATATCGAATGATTTGATTGAAAATAGAAATAACTGAGATATTCCTGCGACCATTAGGAGACTCAAAAACCTTTGAGCGCTCTAGTCCTCAGATAAGGTGACTCACACTAATGAGTCATTGCAAAAAATAAGTACATGACGTTCTGCAATGTAGCCGTTCCGGTTACGAATCGTTTTTCGGATCGCTGTTATCCCCAGATTTCTTTGATTCCTTTATATAAGGGAGTAATCCGGTGATAAAGGCGAACGCTTCGCTTCCTCCTAATCGATTTCGTCCCCTGCACTACTTTCGCATTTAATCAGGAACTGGTATGAGGATTAGAGCCTTCTATTTAGATGGAGTCTGTAGATTAAGCAAACATTTCGCTTCTTCAGGTCTGTGCGTCCCTTGGCTTCGCATGTCCTACTCAGATTCAATATCTATTTTCAAAAACAGAATCATTCCATATGTAGGCGTATAGTAAAAACATCATTTGTTAGCACTCTAATGATCGGAGTGCTAAACCCTTCCTTTTATATAACATATGGGAAAATTGGGTGTCAATACGCAGGCGGTTATTTTAACAAAAAGATCGAATACCCCTTTAACTTTGACACATCACCAATCATTTTAACGTAATCCCGCAGGTAAAACAAAAGCCGCCTCGAACCGAAGTTCGAACCGGCTTATTGGGGAAGATCGTAATCTGTCCATTGGTATCGTGGATGGCTTTAAAACTTGTCTATTTAATGCGCCTCGGAATATCCTCGGGTTTGCAGTGTTGAGACTGCCGTATCGATGTGTTCGTATTGATATGTCCGTATTGCTATTTTTGTGTTGATATATTGTGTTGATATATTCGTTGGTATATTGGTAACTTGGTCCTGTGATTGCTTGAATGTCTTGAGAAGTATGGCAGTCGCGCTAACGAACCTCAGAGGCGTTAAATGGCCTTTTTTGGATGAATTTGTAATCTAACGAACCCTAGACACGCTATTGCTCAATTTAATCCAATCTATGGAGCACATTCGAAAGTTTTTCACATATTAGGGTGTGTGAAGTTCGTTAGATTAGGAAATCAGCTAAAAATCGTAGAATAAGGCTTCCCAGGTTCGTTAGAGATGATGCAGAAGTTAGCGTTACAGCTACACATAGGATTACGGCAGAAAGTTAGCACATACGGTTAGTTTAGAGTTATCTGTAGCGTGTAAGGTGCGGAACAGATAAAATCAGAGTACAAATTAGGGTTATAGGTTACGGTTACGGTTTGAGTTTGAGTTTGAGTTTGAGTTTGAGTTTGAAAATTCTAGTTTTTTGCCATTTTCGGATCAAGGGTATCGCGGAGTCCATCGCCCATGAGGTTGAAGCCGAGGACGGTCAACATGATGGAAACGCCGGGGAAGATGAGTGTCCACGGTGCTTTTTGTATAAACTGACGGGAGTCCGACAGCATTTTCCCCCACTCCGGGTCGGGTGGTTGTGCACCCATGCCCAGAAATCCAAGTGCTGCGGCCTCGATGATCGCCGTCCCAATACCGAGCGTACCCTGTACGATCAGTGGAGTAAGGCTGTTGGGTAAGATGTGGCGGAATAAGATCCGCCCGTTGCCCGCCCCAAGTGTCCGTGCCGACGTAATGAATTCCTCCTGTCTCAAGCTGAGTACACGTGAACGCACCAATCTTCCGTAGGTCGGGATGTTCACGATGGCGATGGCGAGCAGTGCATTTTGCAACGACGGGCCTAATATCGCCACAATGGCGATGGCCAGCAAAATCCCCGGGAATGCGAGCAGGATATCAAATAAACGCGAGATGAGCATGTCCGCCCATTTTCCATAAAATCCAGCAATCAGACCAAGCAGCGTACCCGCGATAATGGAACCAATGACAGAGAAGAAGCCCACCCACAAGGAAATGCGCGCTCCATGCAGCACTCTGGAAAACACGTCACGCCCCAGATCATCGGTACCAAACCAATGCTCTGCCGAAGGGGCCTGAAGCCGATCCACCAGCACCTGTTCTTTGTAATCGTAAGGTGCGATGTATGGCGCAAGGAAGGCCAACAGGATAAAAAACACGATAATAATCAAGCCCGCAAGCGCAAGCCGGTTTTTCCGAAACGTTCTCCACGCTTCCCGCCAAGGACCGGATGTGCTCGCCGACGCAGCATCAATCGATTGTCCGGTATTAGTCGATAATTTGGCCATGCGGCGTCTCCTTTCTTGGATATGAATGATTGATGAATTTCCTATTTATAACTAATACGAGGATCGAACACGGCGTAGAGTAAGTCCACAATCAGATTGATCACCACGAAAAAGAATGCCACGATCAGAATGCCACTCTGGATTACCGGATAGTCCCGCGAACTAATCGCTTCATATATATAACGTCCCACTCCTGGCCATGCAAAGATCGTCTCAGTCAGCACCGCACCCCCAAGCAACGATCCCGTCTGGATGCCGATAACCGTAAGCACGGGGATAAACGCATTTTTGAGTGCATGCCCATAGACAACAAAAAACGGCCCCAGTCCCTTGGCTTTTGCAGTACGAATGTAATCGGAACTCATCACTTCCAGCATGCTGGAACGGGTCATCCGGGCAATAACGGCCATTGGAATGGTGCCCAGCGCAATACTCGGGAGCAACAAATGTTTCGTTACGGTCCACAACTGATTCCATTGTCCAGCAATCATCGTATCCAGCACATACAAGCCCGTAATGGCTTCCACCGGATCACGTGCATTCATGCGCCCAATGGATGGCAGCCACTGCAATTTGTTCGCAAACAGCCATTGTTCCATCAGGCCGAGCCAGAAGATCGGCATGGATACACCCACTAGAGCAATGACCATACAGCAATAATCAAACCAGGAGTTGTGCTTCCATGCGCTGATAATCCCCGCATTCACCCCGATAATGACAGCAAACAACATACTTGCCATCGTTAATTCGAGGGTAGCTGTCAGATAAGGCACAATTTCCTGGGCAATAGGCACCTTGGTGCGGATGGATGTTCCGAGGTCGCCTTTGAGCAAATCGCCCAAGTAGGCGAAATATTGCTGGAACCAGGGTTTATCCAGACCGAGCTGGTCACGAAGGGCCTGCTTGGATTGTTCGGTTGCCTTTTGCCCAAGTATGGTCTCGGCCGGATCACCCGGGATGGCGTGGATGATGGAAAAGACAATCAGGGTCATGCCCAGCAGTACGGGCAGCAACACAAGCACACGTTTGACAATATAGCTGTTCAATCCTGTTCACCTGCCTTCGACATATCGTGCAAAATAAAAAGCGCTGGCAGATACGCATGCTTTGGATAGTTACGTCCGGATGTGGGTTCTGCCAAGCATTTCGTCTCACCAGCGCTTTAATAGAAAGAAATTACACCTACTCACTCCGAGGTGCAGTGCCCTCTTCAGAGTGATTCTCCACTCTCCGTTATCCTGAAATGGATAAGTTCAGCTTACGTCTGTATTATTCGAAGTAGGCACCAGCATAGGATTCACTGCCTAGCGGAGATGGTACAAAACCTTTCAGGTTCGATTTACCCGCCAGAATTGGCGTGGTGTGCACAAGTGGAATCCAAGGTGCGTCTTCCTTGATAATCATCTGCGCTTGTTTGTACAGCTCGGCACGTTTCTCCTGATCTGTTTCTTTCTGCGCATCCGTCAGCAGCACATGCAACTCTTCGTTGACGTAGAAGCTACGGTTGTTGCCCGGAATGGCGTCTTTGTCCAGCAATGTATACAGGAAGTTATCCGGGTCCCCGTTATCCCCCGTCCAACCGAGCATGTAGATATCGTCTTTCTCCCCGGCTTTGGCATCATCCAGATACGTCGCCCATTCTGGGGATTCGATGTTCGTGGTCACGCCGATTTTCTCAAAATCAGCCTGGATCGCTTCCGCTACTTTCTTGCCATCAGGCATATACGGGCGGGATACCGGCATGGCATAGAAGGTTACCGGATCAGGCAAACCGTCAGGGAAGCCAGCTTCGGCGAGTAGAGCTTTTGCTTTTTCCAGATCATATGGGTAATCCTCAATGGTATCGTTGTATCCCCACAGCGTTGGCGGCATCGGATTGACAGCAGGCTCAGCTTGTCCAGCAAAGAACGCATCAATAATGGCCTGCTTGTTCACCGCATGGTTGAGGGCTTGTCTGACTTTGACATTATCAAATGGTTTCTTCTTGAAGTTAAAGCCGATATACGCCACGTTGAACGGTGGACGCTCAATCTTCTGCAACTCACTGTTGCCTTCAAGGATGGACAGATCGTCCGGGTTCAAGTCTTCCATGACATCAATCTCGCCGTTTTGCAGGGCATTGAAGCGAGCGGTATTATCCGGAATCGAACGCACGATAACTTTGTTCAGCTTCGGCAGTCCTTCTTTCCAATAATCCTCGTTTTTCTCCAGGGTAATGGAGTCGTTACGCTTCCACTCTTTGAATACAAATGGTCCGGTGCCCACAGGCTCGCTCTTGAAGTTTTCTTTTTTCTCCTGAATCGCGGTTGGACTGGCAATGCCGAATGGCGTCATCGCAATATTTTGCAGAAAAGGCGCTTGTGGCTGGTTCAATGTGAACTCCACCGTAGTCTCGTCCGTCGCCTTCACTTCCTTGATCACACGTCCGTCCTCTGGACCAAACATGGAGTCGTAATAATCGAAGGAGTCTCCTTCGAATTTATATTCACTCGCCGGATCACCCCAGCGGTTGAAGTTGAACACAACAGCCTCAGCGTTGAAGTCAGTTCCATCATGGAATTTCACACCGGACTTCAGCTTAAACACATACTTGAGTCCATCCGCCGAAATCTCCCAGCTCTCTGCCAGTCCAGGAACGACTTCTGTTCCGCCTTCCTTGTAATCCAGCAACGAGTCAAACACCTGATGTCCAATCTTCAGCGACTCTCCATCGGTCACAATCGCCGGATCGAGTGCAACGGAATCCCCGCCACGCCCCATGATCATCGTATCTTGCGCTTCTGTCACTTCGGCTGGTGGCTCACTGACTTCCGCCGGAGCAGGTGAATTCCCAGCCCCCTCATTGCTCGAACAGCCTGACAACACCAAGACGGTACTCAAAGCCAGAGTCAAAAAACCGGACATCCATTTCTTTCTCATTCGCATACGTACAACACCCTTCCCTGTCTCATAATGTGTGTAATGCTGGCATGAAAAAACTTCAATGATAGCCATTGGTTCGGTGCTTGCTTGTATCAATGAAAGGCTTTAGGTGCCTGTGATACCTGAATTAAAGTTCCGGGAGAAGTAAGGCATGTATATGAAACTTAAAAAAAGTATGGTAGAAAGATGAATAATGGATATAAGTAAACGCCAGATCATCCTGCGCATGGATTACGGATATGGACGATTACTTTTATAGAGAAAGAAGACGTACAACAAAACAAAGTGCCTTGTGAGATGACTCTATGAAAATGAATGAGATTGTTGCGATTTATTTGAACTAAGGTCAATAAGTAATAGCGAACGGTTACGGACCGGTAAGACCAAGTTCAAGTCACTAGATCAGAAATACAAATGGGCATATGGATACTACGCTGCTGGGTACCAATAACGTCTGTTCCTTGAGCGGGTCGCGGGTCGTCTTGAGTATGCAGTGTGGGAGCTGGACTAGGTATCGTTTGCAATACGTACGAAAGAAAGTCAACATAGGCTAGGTTGTTTAAATGTGTGAGTTGTTTATTAGGGTGGTTATCTCTTGCAGATTGGATGTGTAAAACGTATGAACGAGTCATCTTGAGATGTTGGATTGTACAACAGGGAGACATTACAATAACTTCATATGTTATGGTTTTGTCATGATGAGGAGGATTGTGTAAATAAACTGTGGTGAAAAACAATTTCGTGTAACTTACTTTACATCACATTAATCAATTAGACAAGAGATTTACAGACATAAGTCTTCAACTTTATTATATGCGTTAATATTACTTACACAAAAGACAAAAAAGGAACACAGTTCGACAAAAAGCGTCTCGTGTTCCTTCTCCATTCCATCCACATTCATATAAAATTAATATTTTAATTAGCTAAGAATCAGCTCACTTTTTAAACAAACCTCTGCGATGCATCACGGTAATAAAACGGTAAAAATCATAACTCGCCCCATTATCGATGCTGAACAATGGATTTTTGGTGTCATATTCCAGCGCTGCATCCACAGCTGCTTTTGCCCATACTGGAACTTCCATTTGCTGACGCGCCTGCAGTTTGTCGACTTGGGATTTGAGCGCATCAAACGCTGCTTTCTCTTCGGCTGTCATCGGTTCGCCCCCTTTCGGTGGTTCGGTTGGTGGATTCGGATTACTTGGATTCGTTGGATTGGTTGGCTCCGGAGGTTTCGGAGTGACTGCTGCGTATCTTGCTCTGAGTTGTGCCGCCGTTCCCTCGAATTCGTTCATATCCACGTTGCCGTTGATGCCATTCACCTTGCCTGAATCCGTATACTGATAGAACGTCCAACGCTTCCATGCCGGCTGGTCGTCCGGTACACGGGTGCTGCTGTAACGCGCGATCCACAGATCGTATGAGCTGAGTGATGTGTCAAAATTCCCGGCAAATGAATTGCCCGTGTATATGATCGGTTTTACACCTGTCAGACGTTGTAATTCGGTTAAAAAGGCTTTCGCTACCGTATTCATCTGTGCTTTGCTCAGGTTGCCGGGATTGTTCTCGTAGTCCATGACGGGTGGCAGCTGTAACGCCTTGGCGCCTCCAACTTTGTTCAGGGTATTGGCGTAATGCGCCGCTTCTGCCTTTGCAACATCGATAGAAGTCGCGCGGAAGAAATGGTACGTTCCCACCAGCATGCCCGCCGCCAGTGCACCTGTTACGTTTTTCTGGTAATTCGGATCGGTATACGTCTGTCCCTCGGTTGCCTTGATGAATACAAATGTCATGCCACTTGCCTTCACTTTGGCCCAGTCAATATTGCCCTGGTACCGGGAGACGTCAATGCCCTGTGTGTTGCCCGAACTTCTCGTTTGCATGTTTCTCACACCCTTTATGCGGCAAATTGCCGTTTGTATATAGTTAATGCGGTTGAGTTAGAGGTTGCTTGTGTGCGTGTCCCTTGTTGATGGTAATAGCTATGTTCAAATAGTATCTATCCTCTTAGGAAAAAATATCAAGCGGTACGCGACCGTTCCAGATACGGATCGTTCTTATGATCGCTGTTGTCTCCAAATTTTTATGATTTTATTTCTAATGGTTAAAATTTAGAGACAAAGGCGACCGCTCTGCTTCTTCAGAATCGATTCCGTCTCTTTCACTACTTGTAGGCTACTGGTGCAGACTTTCGACTCTGTAGTACTCTATATCTTGCCACAGGACAATTTTTAATGAATGCTGAGTCTTTACTTCGTTTCATCTCTAATCTGTTGATCAACGTCCTCATGATCTGACTGTACAAAAGATTCTTTGGAATCAGGAGTATAGTTACCCGAGATCCCCCCGGTTCCCCCTTTTCCCTTAAGCACTTCAATGGCTTGCCGAATCACAGGCGGAATCGGAGCACCCAACTTACCCCCGTTTTCAATGATAGACAACAACTCATTTGCGATATAAAAAAAGGCGACCGCATCCCTGAACAAATGTCCGTCTCCCAGAACACCGTCCACCAGATGAGCCACCGATACCATTGCAAATATAAATACCTTCCGCGCAATACCGAACATGCCGACATTACTTTCTAACTTGCCACTCATACCCGCAGCCACGATGCCGGTTAGGTAGTCGAGGATGACGAACACGAGCAGTACGCCGAGTACTCCTGACCAACCCCCAAAGAAGTAGGTTACTGAGCTGCTCATGAGTGCAATTCCCCATTTCCATAGGGTGTCCCATCGTTCCATAATTTCACCTCCTTTGGTTTTAATTCTAGTCGTTGAACTTCTAAAGCTAAGACTTTAATTCCTTTTGGTTACATACAAATTCTTCATATGCCAAACTATAAAAACTATTGGGACACCGCTACTCTGTTGCAAAATAGTTGTATGTTCTTTGATCTGTTATTCCTGTACCACTCACATTAAAACCATTTACAGTAGGTATGATTTTATCATCAACAGACAAGCCGTTATCTAAACCAACCACTCTGTTAAGAACACGTGTACCACCAGTACCATAGTTATTCCTTGGTGATTCTTCACTGTAGATACCATAATAAATATAGTTTGGAGTATTAGTAGCATTTGCAAATGTTATATGGCGCGGCTTAAATGCCAATCCATTCACTGAACCAGTTCCATTTGAGCCTATAACAAATTGTCCTGTCGCAAATTGCTTACCAGTTTTAATTTGCTTTATCTTGTTTGCTAATGTTGACCATGTGTCATTCATGGATGCGCTTGTTCCCATGGCGCTAATGGCATCCACGATCCCATTTTTAGCATTAACGCCAGATTGAAAAACATCAGGGCTCCATGCGCTCCATATATTATCCATACATGTTCGCATGTATAACGTTGGTGTATTATGCGTATCCAATCTCGATGCACGTTGAATTACATGAGTTGGTGCGTTTGAATGCACAAGGACTTCGACGTAAAACCAAGCGTTAGCCACACCACCTGGTCCATTTATAGCGTTGAAACAATCGTAGTGCCCCCCTTTTTTTATATCATTTAAGTTCGAACTGTGCGGAAGTTGAATAACACTCCCATTATCTTGTGTGATTTTAAACTTTTGCCATGGCTTATTATCCACATAATTTTTAATCCGCCCCCCATCCTCAATAGCAATTCCCAACACAGTGGTCTCAGCCACGTTTTGCTGCACAATATCGCTTAGACTTGTAAGCAATGCCTTCTCGTTGATTGCATATGAGCCACTAAATGAGACTGACGGAGACACATCCAGCATCAGGTATGTGACACTGTATGTGGCAAACGGATCAAAAAGCGTTACGTCTATAAACGCACGTTCTAATCCATAGGTATTCATATCTGTAGACCTTGACCATTTATCTACTCTGCTATTTTTATAAACCTTTAAGACTTTTTGTGCTTTGTATTTTAGAGGATTCGGTGCTACCGACCCCACTGTATTGACTGAATTTATCTCATAAGTACTATACATCTTAGACAGCGGGGGCATTGTACTCTCGCGCAGCACAATTCCCGTTCCGACCTCCACCAAATTACTGTCCTCAATTAACGTCAATTGTCCTTCAGACGTGATTGGTTCGACAATTGGCGTTGCAAGTTGATAGATGAGCTGGTATGGCCTCCAGTTCGGTGCTTGAGTTGTCGGCAGCGTCGTCGTCCCCGTTCCAGGTGTTGTAATGCCATCAGACAGCTTATGCCAATATTTCGTGCCTGTCCCATTGTAAGGCGTACCCCCAGACGAACCATCATACATACGCCAGCCCATGAAATACGCCTTAATCTCATCGTTGGTTAGGCCTGTATAACTGTCTCCCCATCCACTGTCTTCGTTAGATATCGATACTTGGAATTCAGATAGATTTGCCATTGGGAAATAACAGTTATCAGGGGTCAACATACTTGCCGTACTTGTTAGAATTTTTCCATCGTATTTTTGTACGGCCAACTTATCATACTTAATAGCAGCGTTGAACCCCACCGAACCGACTATCTTAAACCCAATCGCTTTGCCAGGAGAATACCAAATCGACGCCCCGTCCAAGACTACCTTTTTCCATTTCGCCAACTTGAAAAACTGACCGTCTCGTTCGAACAATTCATCAGCATGCGCTCCTGTTATTGGATCGGCGCACAGATCAGTTTGCATTGCGAGCATGGCGTCTTCACGTGGTTTGAATGGCAATGCGACACTTCCGATATTGAACATAATATTTTTAAAAGTTTGCGATTTAATTGAACTTGTGGACGAAAAATCGTCAACAACAGCAAACAATTGTATATACGTCGCACCATCAGGGACAACGTAAGTGCCTCTGTACTTTCGAGTCGTAGTGTCTTCTCCGGGAAGTCTTTTGCCGTCATTGCCCGCCCAGTAAAAAAACAATCCATCTCTATCATCAGCTTCTGATTTAAATACTTCCCCGCTTAATGTATATGTTTTTCCGATAATAACTGGAATGAAAGTTGATAGTGAAACGTAATTCGATGAGTCTTTAGATTCTTGATAAAGTTCATATGGCTGAATAATTGTGTTTTTAAAAGACCCCGCCGTGAAGTAACTCCATTCATAAAACGGTGGTATCAAATTCCCCCCGTAACGAATCGCATACGGGTTTCGGACAGGCTGAATGCTATCAACATAAGGATATTTAAATCCGACTTGTTCCGGCGTCATGTTGTCCAGTGAAGCGTATTCAGCTGCGCTGACTTCGTAAAGACGCACATTGTCCGCATTGAATACTTGCCCAGAGACCCCACCACCTACAACTGCAATCGCATGGGTTGAAGCTGTCGCCGTGAACTTAGCGAATGAGGTTCCAAATGTAGATCCCGTTACTATATTTCCGTTAATTACAGTGGATATCGATACGAATGTACTGCTAGTCGATACGTTTTTGACGTCCGCTACCAGTACATATGTCTTACCAACTGACGTAGACACTGTCTTGCTTATGTTACTGTTGGTAGAGGCAAGGGTTACCTTTAATGAACTCATACTACCTTTGGCATACACCGTAGTATCTAAAATCGCTGACGCTGCGCCTATCCCCCAGTTACTGTAACCTTCGAAACCACCATCACGCCCTAACAAATTCACCAATGTGCGCCCCTTCAACCCTTCCAACTTAAATGCCGAGGCACGTTCAGCATTAATGATCTGCAATCCTGGCTCCAACGTCACTGATCTACGCTTCTCCGTATCCAACCGTTCCTGAATACTACTCACCTGTGCCGCAATTTCCTCAGCCTTTTCTTCCACTTGACCTACACCCTCATCAACATTCTCCCAGTTCTGATCCAGATACTTATCCAGATCAAAATAGGTCGTTGATGGCGAAGAACGGTCAATTTTATTCAATCCCAAGTTTGGTGTTTTTGGTTCAGTCATTTATGCTCCACCTCCTGCAAATTTATCCTGCCGGGTCTGTTCGATCTCCTCCAGCGTCATGCTTTCAACCTCCGAAATCGTCAAATACCGTAGACGATAGTCAACGGTCATATGTGCTGGTTTAATATCCTCAATCGCTGCCTTCAGATCGTCCAAATTGGGTGGCAAGCCCCATGTGTCGATGAAGCGGATTCGGATCAAATATTCCTCGGGCGAAACGGATACATCAATCCCGCCACTTTCGTAGGCCTGCGCCACATTCTTGAGCATGGAGCCAGAGACTTTGCCGCTGCCGCGCATCTTGGAGATGATCACGGATGTTCGCTGGTCGTCTGGCTTGGCTTGATTCGTTGGAATCTGCAAATCCCGCTCATAACGTTCTAATGCCCAGGTCGCAGACTCCGGGTAGAATTGATCCAGCACACTTTCCAAAACCACCGTAAGCTTGTCCAGCTCTACACCTTCGGTCTCGGTAAGAAGCTGCATCTCCAGCACATTTTCATACAACGGGGGCAAAAGAGTCATTAATGCCTCTGCGTTACTCATGTCACCTTCACCGTCCCAAGAACAGCTACGGCGCCGGGGGCGATCTCCAGATTGGACATCCCACCATTCACCAGCAGATCACTGTAATCGATCACGGGCGGAATATCCAGAATGACATTGGCAATACGTGTCCAACGAACTAACGGATCGGCAAAGGCCAGTTCTTTCAGATACGCCGTAACTCCCTTTTCAATTAGTGTCTTCACGCCCTCGTACGTTGAACCAGAAGCAAGCGTGACCTGTACCTCCACATCGATGGGTACTTCTTCCGCCCCCACCACCGTGACCACGGGTCCAATTGGAGCAGCACCTTCGCCCATTCCATCCTGAGTTGGATCGATATATTCCTGCACCGCCTCAATGACCGCCTCAGCAGGTGTTTGCATTTCATTATTCAGCAATGCTACTTTGACTGTACCTGGACCATCCCACAGTGGAAAAGCCTTTGCTTTGCCAACCCCGGAGTTTTCCCGTGCCCATAACTCATACTGATATTTGTTGGCACTCGTGACTGGACGGGATACTTTATCCTGATATCGGTCATACAAGGCCTGATCCGTTTCCTCGTCTTCGCCAGGAACAAGCAACTGTGTCAATTCAGTCGTCGTCAGGCCAGCAATATAATCGATGGGCAGCAGCGCCCCCGTATATTCATTACCTTCCGCTCCCGCGACTTCACATTCCAACACATATCGTCCTGCCGCGATGCGCTCCACTATAACGTACACCCGATCCCCCGTGGAAAAACGACTCTCTAAAGGAACCTCAACAGGCTTACCTTCGTTATCCCGGAAACTGCCAACCCAACGTGCCTTCGTGGCCGCTTTCCGACGAATGCCAGACCAAGCCACCGCGCGATCTAGATACTCTCCAGATGCTGTATCTGCAAACTTCAGATTGGCGTTCACATCCAGCTCGATATACATCTGAGCCATTTCCACAGCTGCTGGCGCAAGCGCATCATAGATAATACTGCCTTCACGTTTATCCACACCATCCGGTACCCTATCCAGCATTCGGTTTAAAATAACTTCAAACGTCTGCTCATCATACATTCATGTTCACCTCCGTCTCTTCCCTGAAGCTGCCAAAATCCGTTTCCACGGTAAAAGAAACCCGCACCCCATCTTCCTCGTGGACAAAATCGAACTCGGTTACATCCGAAATGCGATCATCTGGAAGCAGCGCTTCGCGAATCCAGCGTTCCAGTTCCGATTCAACCATGGATCTCCCTGCCATTCCTTCCCAGGACCATTCCATGCCATAATCCGAAGAATAGATTAGATGCTCATAGCGGCGTGTGGACAACGCTTTATACACCGCCTGTTTTACCGCATCTTTTCCATCCAGTTGCAATCTTCCAATTCGTTGTCCCGAAGCTTGAAATACATACGTCAGACTCGGAAGCACAGCAGCTTCTTCCAGATCTTCTGCGCTAATCTGCGCACCCTGTGGAATCATGGATTCACCAGCCGATCCAGCACAACAAAGCTGTCTCCACCTTGAACACGTAACAACAAGACATGGTCACCCACGGTCCAAGCTTTGTTCACTACGGATTCCGGCAGTACCAGAAAAGGCTCAGCCAATGCCAGCCGTTGTTCAACGGTAATCTCCAGAGGCTGTGTGTTTGTCACGCTTCCGTACATTACCTGAACGGGAGACTTGGCATCTACAGCGGCCACCGCCGCCTTTTTAATCACGTCCAGCATCATTTATCGTTACACCACCTTCAAATCCAGTGACATCGTATGCACGCCCCCCTGTACCTTATGCGTACATTCGTCTACCAGAAAATATTGATTAATCTTCAGTTCATTGATCTGGATGTTGACAAAACTGCCTGCCCTCACCTTGAAATCACCAAGCGCATCCACTTTCAACGTCTGCGTCTCGCGGTTACGGAGGGTCATCAGGGTCTTGAGCATTTCATCAATCTGACCTTCGTTCAGGCCATCATCCGCTTTTTGGTACAAAAAAAGCAGCCCCCATTGACGGATGCTGCCTGAATCCTGATGAACAAACGTTTCTCTTTTTCCCGTATCCTTGTTATCCCGATACAGCTTGATCTTGTTATATGTCTGGTCGTCAATCGACCTTGTATAACTGTAATCCGTGAGCAGACTGTTATCCCCGATGACAAAGCCGTAAGGCATCTCTTCCACATCCCGAAGCACAAGTTTGCCGAAATCATCGTAGAAGATATAGTTTTTACCGCCATAGATCAGCGTTCGGTCGAGCGCCTCACAGATCATGTCAATCAGCTTTTTGTTATCGAATAACATACGCGGAATAACATATTTCGGCTGAATCAGATCACCAGTCTTCAACAGGAAATCCTTTGAAATTCGTTTAATTACATCCGCAGCAGTGGCATTAACGAACTTGTACGTCTGATTCGCGGTTAGATAACGAGTCTGGTCGTAGGCCTTGATTTTGACACTTTCGTCCTTACCGCTATCCACCGAGAAGATATATCCGTAAAATATGCCTACCTCGTTGCTGATATATTTCACGACATATCCATTCTCATATGTGAATTTCTTATTCTGGTACAGACTGCCCTTGATCAACGTGAATTCCAGAGAGGAAGGTTTGCCGATGCGGGAGGTTTTGTACGTAATGTCACCGGCAATTTCGCTAATGTCCCAGATGTTGCCCTGCTTGTCATCCAGTAATAACCGTTCCTTCATGTTTGCCAGCTTATCATCCAACCTGATCTGCTCTTGCATATTGCCTCTCCTTTCACGGAAGCTTGATCACAAGTCCAATCGGCAGCTTCTTCAGTTGTGCATCTTTGATGCTATTCAGCTTTTGCAACTCTTTCCAGCGAGATCCATCTCCCAGATGGGCTTTAGCTACAGACCACAAGGAGTCTCCGGCTTTGAGTGTGACGGTCTTTGGCTGAATTTTTTCATTGGGCCGAGAGGCTTTGGTTTTTGTTTTCGAAGCAGCCGTATCCTTGCTGTCCTTGAGTGGCACTACTTTTTTGGCGGCATAAAAAATGAACTGCTTCAGCTTGATATCGTACTGGATATCCCCCACCGTACCCGCTGTCTCCTTCCAGTCGAAGCTCTCAATGGAAACCGCCATATTAATGGTGTACCTTGCACTGGAAAAGAACAGTCTGACGGGTCTGCCCGTCTGCATCCAGCGGATGATCTTTTTAACATATTCATAGGGATCACGGTAAAACTGCTTCTGAATTGCCGGATGTCTTGCATCGTAGTTCAGATGATAAGGGCTGTAATCTGCCGGAAAAATCCCGCTGAAACTGACTTCGCGCAGCTTCGGCGACTTGATCACGTTAATTTCACCTAAAGCGCTCACGTTAAACGTACTACCGTCTCCCGAATCCGAAAACTCAATGCTCTCTGGTGTCACCGGGAAAAACATGTATTCAGAGCGGTTATTGAAACTCAGTTGAATATAATATTCCATTTATCCATACACCCCCTGGGCACTGGAGACGATCTGACTGTTCAGTCCATCGGTGATTTTGCTGATAATGCTGTCCACATCATGTCCGCTGTTGATATCCCCTGTGGTGACCTGAACGGTTGGCGTCAGACTGACAAATCGCTGAATCGCCTGCATCTCTGCAAGCTCACGCATCAGTTTCAGATCCTCGCTCGTCACATCCACTGTGCCGTCCACGTCACCGATCTTGTCCACCTGTCCGATATTGTTGATTTTGTTGATGTTACTCATGTTGCTATTGGGAACAACGGTGGGAGCAGGTGCAGTTGGCATCGATGGCATGGAAGGTGTTTTTGGAGTTGAGCCGCCGAAGTTTCCGGGTAATTTTGTTTCTTTGGAATTTGGATCAGGCAGAGAAGGTATTTTTGATAATAGTTTTTTTGCTGCATCTTGTCCCTTGTCAGAAACCTTTGGATCGAATTCTCCGTCCATTCGATTCATGTGGAATACATCTTTGTCACTCTGTGGCTCAAATGATTTCAATGTATCCATCCAACCCTTGACGTTTTTACTAGCAATGTTGATATCGGCTTCGGACATGACAGCAAAATTTGTACCAAAGATATCATTAATAAAGGAAGCTACCTTCCCAATTGCCCCCATCGCTTTGCCCAGAAAGTCCTCAATTCCTACAATAAGATTGTAAAATATCTGCATCCCGAACATTCCCAAATCGTAAAGCAATTTCTGAAATGCATAGAATGGGTCTTTGAAGACATTGGCTATGAACTCTGCGAAGATGGCAAAATAATTCCACATTGTAGCGATTACAACTCGTACCATCTCCCCAAGCAGTATAAATGTACCGATAATCGCTCCCAAAATCTCAGTTCCCGATATTCCCATCATCCTTAAAATATTAATAACAGCTGCGATGGCGGCAATGACGAGCAGAATAGGCCAATTCAGTAATAACCAGGCTGCAACCAGACTGTAAACTTGGATAATGACCAAAGCCAGAGCCACAAGCGCAAGCGCCATAAGGATGGGCTGAATAATATCCCAGTTTTGTTGGATCACACTCGCGATATACAAAATCCCGTCTACCAACATCGTCAGCGCGTTTGCAGCAACCGTAAATGCATTGCTAAGCCATTCAATAATGCCAGTGAATTCACCATTGGCAAAAGCCTCATTTAATCGATCTAGTAGAGGCGTCAAGGCAACAAGAGCTACCTGTCCAATTTGTCCCAGAACCCCATTAAACTGATTCACAAGCATGTTCCATTTCTGTAGTGGTGAATCCAACATGGTATCAAAAGCCTGTTGGGTATAGCCTTGTTTTTGCAAAATAACATCAAGCTTTGTGATAAATCCATCCAGATTAGATGAATCAATGGTTTGTTGCAGACCTGCTCCGTTTAGAGCTTCAGCAGGAATGTTAAAAGAATTGGCAAGTTCACCATTGTCTCCGTTCATGGCAGCAACCAAGGCACTGGATGCATCCGACATGTTTTTACCATCTGGATTTAGCATGCTCAACCGCTTAGCCATATCCCTCAGTTGATCAACTTGGTCGGTATTCTGTGCATACGGAATAAGAGATAGTGTGCCTTTCAAAGCGTCTGTAACATTCTGTCCGCTCTTGAAAGCTTCCGCACGGTAGCGATTAAAGATCGTCTCCCCCTGAGCATCGTCACCCGTAGCAGCCATATAGCGATGCTTCAAATCCTCTTCTTGTGCTGCTGGAACAAGAACCGCCTGTCCTGCTGACTTGATCATGCTGATCCAGGATCGCACGCGCTGGGCTCCTTCTGCAAAAGCTGCGTTTACTTTGGCTTGTTCCTCGGATACCCCCTGTAACAGTTTGGATGCCATTGCAATACTGTTCAGTCGAGCAGAATTAAACATGGCAGTTATAGCAGCAGGTAATTGTTGAAATTGCGTTACTATACGTGTGGAAGTAAGGTATAGTCTTGCAAACATGGCATACATTCATTTCTCCCTCCTTTCCTTTTTATTTCTTCCGGGCGCGGCTCTTGGACCGTTCTTTCTTCTCTTCCTCAACCCGGATGGAGATCATCGCATAAATGGCCGCTCGTTCTCGCATGGAGAAAGCCATTAGCTCGTGCGGCAAAATGTTTAATTCATGGAGAGCGTAATAAGCCAGATTGGCTTCGGAATCGCCCTCTTTAATTAGTTTTTTACGTCATCCACCAGTTCGTTCATGTCCTGATTGAAGCCGTTCAACTTCTGGACCTGTTCGCCAAGCGAAGCAAATTCCCCAGGCAACAGCATTTTCCGCAAAAGCGATTCCGCCCCCATCACGCCATATGACCGCTGGAGTTCTGCGTTTTTCAAATCGGGAAATACTACACTTGCGCTCATCAGGCGAGCCATGTAATCATTCGCATCGATGTCGGGTGTGTAGACACCGTTCTTGCCCTTGATTTTGCGAGTAGCTGCCTTGCGGCATTCCTGGTTTTCGTCCTCGGTCATGCTGCGCAGTTTCCAAGCAACGGGTTCACCTTTCTCATCTTTAAATCGGGGGGACACGATATACTCCTCCGTTGTATCCATTGCTGCATTTTGGGCAAAAAACATACTCAATCCACTCATATATTGTTCCTCCTCTAAAGTTAGGCTCCCCGCCGCATGAAGCGGCGAAGAGCAGAAATATGACACGCCAAATAGCCCGTAACACAGGCAAGTTGAACAGGTTTCTTTTACAAACCCGCTGCTAAGTTAAACTGTTTATAAATCTTAAATTACTAAGCTTTCCACGCTAAATTACTTAGGAAGGTTGAACGATACAGGCATATCGACATCTTCAAAAGTAAAGCTCACTTCTTCCTCCAACGCCTCAGCCTCGGTATCCAGAGATGCCATGATCACACTGTCGAGGTTGACACCTTTGAGGGTCACGGTCTGTTTGCCAATTGTAGAGGAAG
Source organism: Paenibacillus sp. CB74 (assembly GCF_055687625.1). Lineage (NCBI taxonomy): Bacteria > Bacillati > Bacillota > Bacilli > Caryophanales > Paenibacillaceae > Paenibacillus > Paenibacillus sp. CB74. The sequence continues at coordinate 3,856,514 of NZ_CM146009.1, forward strand.
GATCTTCGTTGGTCACTTCAATGTCGAAGTACGTGTCCACACCATTTTGCATGTACTGGAGCATCAGCTCGCGGAAACGGGATGTGGTATAAAAGATCGTCATGGAACCCGAACCGGACCAACCGGTTGCTTTGTGCTGTACACCACGACGGCCCAACGTTTTGACCTCTGCTTTTTGTTTCTCCACTGTTGCTTCCAGCGTCTTCACATAAAACATTTCTTCCGTCTGTCCGTTAATCGTTGCGTATGCGCGGCCTTCCTGGCCGGAGATTGTGTCGCTTGCTTTCAAAAATGCCATCTTAAACCACCTTCACTTTCATATATACTTTTTCAACGGAATCCACAGGTTGGACCTGAATCTCGATCAGAATACTGTCGGTTTCATTGCCCGGAGCAACAGTGATGTCTGTTTTGGAATCAAAATTTTGAATGGCACCAATATCCTGAAGTTGCTTCAGATAAGTGACACATTGGGAACGGAACAGGCTGCGCCCATCTTCGTTGTTGTTCACTTTGCCGATGTAGTAGGACTCAAAGATCCGTTTCATGTCGTTAGCGATACCATCGAGAACACGGACAACACGGTTTTTGACAAAATGACGTGCCTTATCCGGTGTCACCGAACGGAACGTATTTACATCCTGCTCCACCACTGCACGGTTGCTGCTCGCGGTAAAGACAAACTCGCCATTACGCAATGCTGCTTCTGTCTCGCTATGCGTCAATCTGCCATTCACATCCACGGCATCGTCATACGCACGGAACGTCAGGGATTCATTCAGGTTAGCTCCCGCTGTTGCACCGGCAGTCCATGCTACCGTTTGTTTTGGCGTAAGAACGGTACCGTCTGCAAGCACAACACCATTTTTGACACTGATGATACCTTCATGATCTGCTGCCGGATAATCGGACAGAACCAGTTGCACCTTCTTGCCTTCGGTATCACGCAAACGCTTGATGTAAGCTGTGTAGACTGACTTGAGTGTGGCATCGTCTGAGATCAGACCAACCGTGTTAAAATCCAATACTTCCAGCTTGGTCAGGAAATCAGCATGCTCTTGGTTCGTTGCTGTACCATCCAATCCACCTGTTAGTGGAAGTGACGCTGTAGCTGTGAGTGCACCTTCACCAGTAAATGTGACGTATGCGTTGGATTCCAGAGCTTCGATGGTGGATGAAGTTTGTTTGTCCACTTCTTTACCAGCAAGCAACGTGGAAACGTCCAGTTGTTCTGGATCATTGATATTGGCGGAGACTACAACTGCCAGATCGTTACCACGTACACCACCGTGTTGAGCAGTCACTGTCAATTTGTCCAAGGTTGCCTTGGCCTGGGTCCCTGCATTGAGTCGGTACAGAAGCAAGGTCTGCGCCCGTTTCAATGCCTCGCGGATCAGCAGTAATTGCGGTGCTGTCCAGTCATAGCCCAATTTGGCTTGTACATCTTCACCTGCTTGTACCGTCAGGATTGTACCTGCTTGCCCCCATGACAATGGAAGCGCCAAAGCGACCGTTCCTCGCTCTCCTACCGTACCCGGCAATGAGCCCTCTGATGCAAAATTCATATATACGCCGGGGCGTACCTTGTTTTGTGTTGTCCATGTTCCTCCAGCCATTATTGTGCCTCCCCATTCATAAATTGTTGGATGTGTTGCTGTGCTTCTTCCAATGTGTATGTTTGTTGTTCCAGTAGAACTGCTGCCAAAATATCTTTCTCGATCCGGCTAAGTTGCCGGGATTCAGCGAACTGTGCTTTGCTGTATTTTGGATTGTTTTTCTGTTGGGCTTCCGGTTTTTTAGGGTCCTGTTCTTTTTTCGTAAACATTGCCAATGCGCCTCCTATTCCTTTCATGTAGATCCCCTCATTCGGTTAGTTAAGTTCAATAAAAAAAATAGCTATACTGACCACTTTAAGGAAAGGATAACCATCGTTCGGTTGAACTAATATAGTTATTCTCTTGTAGCCTTAAGTGCGGTAGGTCGCTGTTCCAGTTGTTGCATGGTACGGGCGGACTCCGACATTTTGGTGGTTCGCATGGTGTAATACACCAGCATTCGTGGCGTATCGTTCTCCGTCTCCCAACGCATCTCCGTTGCGCGATAGGGTGTACCCTCCACATCGATGGTCTCCAATGCTTCGAACAACTCGTCCGGAAGGGTTGCTGGGATATCGTTTGGATCGAGCCACCGAATTTCAAAGGCGTGAGATTGCACGAAGCGATCGCTGCGTTCCCGAGTGAGTTGAGCGGACAGCAAGTGGTAGGAGATGCCTTTTTCGGCAGGAGCCGAGTTACCACCTACTGATGCTGGGTGGATCGGGATGTTAGGGAAATGCTGCGTCAGAGCATCAGCAATGGCAGTGGTTAGTTGGTTTATGGTCATGGTTCACCTCCCATTTTTGATTAGAATTGATATGAAGTATGATTTTGTATTTAACAAGCGGTAGCTTACGATCTTATGTGTTCTAAATATAAGTTCAGAACTAGTCTTAAGACACAAGCGATTCACCTGTTGTCATATCCAGTATTAGATAGAATTTCATTGAAAATATAAACCATACGACTGCACCCTAAATATGGTGACCATCATCTAGGAGGACATCCATCAGTTGATCTATAGCCAACATTATGAAAATAAACGTCTTACCTTCAAATTTTAAACAATCCCATATTGTCTTGAGCTGCCGGCGTCAACAATGACACTACCAGTTGGATACTTTCTCCAACTCAGTTGCTCAAAAAAGTCTCCTAATTACTCCAGAGGACTTAATAATCCGCACCACTTTAGCACATCTTTTACATTGATTCGACTATTAATGCACTATTGTTACCTGGGAAATTCACAGATCCCTCACTAACTACAATTAAACTAAAGTTACGACTATTATCAAAACCACCGTTAGGTTTCGTGGTTGAGTTGCTATAACCGTAACCACCTTGATGCACATTATTCCACGACACATACGAATCAACTCGTGCAACCACCATCGCAACTCCCGATAGCAGGTTTACATGTATTTGTGCAATTGACCAAAATGAATTTACGCTATCGTTTGTAGTACCATTACTTCCAATGTAATTATGAGTTGATAGGATCCAGTCAACCCCGTTAGCATCTCTTAATCGAAGTTCAAACTTATCAGACGCTTTACTCTGAACAGACCATCTGTCATTGAATATACTTGATCCAATAGGCGTACGCCCATAAGCCGATATAATACTTGTACCACCTGGAAATGTTGCAAGTACAAACGGGACACCCGACCCTGAATTAATAAAACCTGCGGGTGAAGTTGTTGACTGATAATACGCTTGTTTAACTTTAGTTACATTACTCGCCATCGTTGCGAAAGAAGCATTTGCCGCTGTTAGTACTCCCTTGCCAGTAATCGCAGCAGCAATTGATGCTTTACCGTTACTGACAGATTGCTTTAAATCAGAAAGTGCTGTCACTCCGTTCTTATCTCTGAATAACAATTCTCCTCCGTATTCGTTTGCGATTGTAAAGTCCTTCCCACCGGGAGTACCAAATCCGACGTATCCCTTTCTACCTGAGTTCTGGCCTTCTGGCAAGAAACCTTGATAAACATGAGTTGAACCCACGAGGTGTAATACTCCTGCATCGCCAACTATAGATCCCCCGGACCTTGGCAGGCTAGCATTCTTCGCATTTGTCTCAGCCGCCACCCTCGCATCCCTTATCGCCTTCTCCGTTGCCGCCACCGTCTCAGATGTCCCATCCGTCTTACTGGACAACTGCACCTTCCCTTTCTGCGTCAAAGACGCATCGGGAATATCCATCTGACTCACCGCTTCACGAAGCGCATCCAAATCCGCTTGCGTTGCAACACCAGCATCAATCTTTTCAAAAATCCCGTTAATACTCTCCCGGGTCACATTCTCATTCCCCAAGGGAAGAGGTAATTTCAGTCGATCTGTTTCTTTTGGCATTACGCCCACACCTCCAGTTCATTCCACGTAAGTGACGCGGCATCGAGTTCGTCCCATGTTTTCTGCTTCTTGTCCAGATCATCCCAGACCAGATAGCGATACTCATATTCCACGGCCATATGGGCCGGTTTTAATTCCTCAATCGCCCGTTTGAGATCATCGATATTAGGCGGGATGCCCATCGTATCCACAAAGCTCACCGTAAAACTCCACGCTTCCGGCCGAAACGTTACATCCACCTTGCCCCCGGCATATGCCTCAGCTACATTCGCAACCAACCTGCCAGAGAACTTTCCGGCACCACGGAGCTTCGACTCCACCACGGCACGCCGCTGCTCCACTGGTTTGAGACGATCTGTCTCAATGCCAAGCTCCTGTTCCCAGAAGTCCAGCCCCCACGTCGCTGTACGGACAAAAAATTGCGCCAACGTCTCATCCAGCGCCTGATACAGCATATCCATCTCGGTGCCTTTGGCCTGCATATCGGCCTGCATGACGCGCGAAGTCTCATAATACCTTGGCAAATACGAGAACAACTCCCGCCCTTTCTCACTCGTCAGTCCAACATCTACAATAGAAGGAGCACTCATGCCCTGTCCCCTCCCTTCCTTGCACATCGATGCAAACCGCTTCGCTCAAATGCTCAGTTCCCGAGCCGCTTATCTCACGACCCAAGCACTCTTCTGGCCCACCACTTTCTTCATTTCCAGCTAAACCAGATGCCGCATAGTCAGAACATTTCCGATGTCCTACATTACCGCTGCCCCCACATCCGTACTTTGCTCTCACCATCTGCCCAACACTACTCATGCACATCCACCGCCCCCAGCACCGCCACCTGACTCGTGGTCATCTCAATATTCTGGTCGCTCACACCGTTCACGGTAAGCTCTGAATAGTCGATAATGGGCGGAATATCCAGCAGGATCGCGGCAATGCGAGTATAACGCACGAGCGGATCGGCAAAAGCCAACTGCTTCAGATACGCGGTCACCCCGCGTTCGATCAGTGCCCGTACATCAGCCAACGTTGCATCACTTGCCAGCGTCAACTTCACCTGAATGTTCATCGGTACTTCTTCTGCTGGCATCACGGACACCACCGGCCCCGCCGGCGCAACACCTTCACCTTGTCCATCCTGCGTTGGATCGACGTACTTCTGTACGGCCGCCACCAGATCGGTACCCGCAGCACGTTTGTCCGTATCCAGCAGATACAATCCCACCGTGCCCGGCCCCTGCCATAACGGAATCACACGCGTTGCACCAACACCTGGCACTTCACTGGCCCATTGCACATATTGCGACTTGTTGCCGCTGGTCCCCTGGTTGCGGACTTTGGCATAAAAACGCTCCAGTAGCGCTGCATCGGCCTCGATATCTGCACCGCCTTTAATCACATCAACGTTCGTGACTGAAGTCACGCCACTTACAGGTGTAGACAGCACAGTTACCGTGCCCGCAGGTACATTGCTCTCTTTTCCGGCAACAAGCGCTCGCACGCCTACTACCCCGAAGCCCTCTGCATCCAGTTCCACACGTCCCACTGTCTCATATTCGAGCGAAGCTTCGGCAGATACTTCATCCGCGAGTGTAGCTACGACCGTTCCCGCAGGCACTACTTTCCCCGGCGTACCCATAAACCTCACCGAACCCTGCGCCGCCACCGCGGCCCGCCGCGTGATACCGTGTTCTCCCGCCCGCAGATCCAGCTCTTCCGAACGAAAATTCGGATCACTGCTCGCAGCCGTACTTGCAAACCCCCGCCGGAGTAATTCCTGCGCCCACAAAGCCGCCTCAGACAGCATAAACGCTACCGGAGCTTCCGCATCCCACAGAAACGAACCCTCCGACTTATCCAGATCCGCGGGCAGACGATCCAGCATACGCTGCATAATCTGTTCCTCCGTCTGGTCCTCCAAATAACGCGGAATCTCAGCCATCCCGTCAGATCACCTCACTTTCCAGAATAAACATCTCTTCCTGCACACTCGCCACCCGGCACGAGAACATGCACTGTTCCCGATTCCAATCGAATGTAAACTGGTCTACCGAATCCGTGCGTGGATCAGCCAACAGCGTTTCCGTCACCATCCTGGTAATTTCACTTTCCATCACGCCGCGACTATCACCATGACCCACCAGCTCCTCCAGCTCCGAACCATAGTCCCGAGAATAAATCACATGTCTGTACCTTGGGGTTTTCACGGCCTTGATGCACCATTGCACCCAGGCTTCATGCCCATCAGCAGCAGCGACTTTGCCACTTGGGGTCAGCACAAAATCGCCTGTATCGTAATCAAATCGCCAACTTCGTCCAAAGCGTACCTCTTCAGATGCCGCCCCCGACAGATCCTCCTCATCTCCCCAGACCATACCCGTTTCCGGGAACAAACTAGGCATTGGCACTCACCACCTTACACAGCACCACAATGTCGTTACCGCCATTCACCCGCATCGCCAGTACGCGATCTCCCGCTTTTAATCCTTTACCAAGAGACCACACCGCTTCTTCCACTTCCTCTTCTTGCAAAAGAAACCGTCCCGTGCCCGTCGTTCCTCCGTTTGCCACGTCAGATATACCCGAGATCACGCCAGTAGCCTCGCGCTCCGGCAGTCCAAGCGTGCCCGGCAACTCGGCCACGAGATAATCCTGCACTTCGTGCTTGAAATCATCCAGCTTCACGCCTGACGAGGTCATCGTACCCAATACTGCTCCCAGACCGCTCACGGCCTGACGAGAATGGGTACTCATCGCACCCCGCATGACGTCGGCAAAATGCCCATACGGATCATCTTTATTCAAGGTAATACCTCCTTTTCACCAGTTCAGCCGTCCCCAGTTCTAATGTCATTGTTCCAGGTCCGGCAGACAGATCACGGCTGACCGACATGACGATTAGCTTGAGCCCTTTTAACAACACGGCGTCCCCGGCGCGAATCGTATTCACGTCCGGTGCGGAGATCGTAAAGGTCTCCTGAATCCCCGTCAGATGACTTTTCGCCAGTTTCTTCGCGGCGGTTGTCGATTTTACCTGATCGTCCTCGATCAGCTTTTGCAATGTGCCCAATTCTTCCACACCATTCTGCTCAATCGCGAGCACTTTGGAGGGAACCTCTTTGCCACTGCCAGACTCCGATGCCGCCATCACCTTCACTTTGGTGACCGCTCCTTCGAGCGTACGCATCTGGGTCAGATCAATCAGCCGATCCAGCTCATACACCTTCGCATTACTTCCGATCTGGAAGAGCTGCAACCCGCCGGGTGTCATCCTCGGATGATACATCTCCCCGCCAGACTTCGCCGTTTCCTTCAGATCAGCAAATATCATGGAGAAAATCGTCTGTGACCGATACACCGCTTTGCCCAGCTTTGTCTTGGTATCAGGCAGTGAAGCGTATGGAATCTTCCACTCTTTGGCGTAGGTTTTAAGCCGCTGTGTAGCCGTCTGATCCTTTGGTAGCAGGAACTCGTCCTCCGATTTCTCCAGATAGATCATCCGGTCGTACACCGTGAGAGATAGCCGCTTGGTGCCGCTATTCGAGCTTTCCACCTCCCAGATGACCGCAGGATGCAGCAAGTGAACCATGGATTTTTCGCCAAAAGGAACCCCGCTAATCCGCACCGCCATGCCCGGTGAAATCGAAGGCAGACCCGAAGATGCAGACACCGCCAGCCGGATGTTGGCCTGATACGCAATCTGGTCGAGCGAGTCCTTCAGCGTAATCGTCTCTACCAGCTTGGTGATGTCATATTTATCGTCGACAATGACCTTGTAGGTCATGGCATCACCAGCTTTTGCCCGGGCTTGATCCGGTTCGGATCAGTGCCGATGATCTTCTTGTTGAGCTTGTAGATCTCGTTCCATTTGGAACTGCTGCCCAGCTCAAGCTTTGCTATTTTGGACAGAGAGTCACCGGATTTGACGGTGTAGGTCTTGCTAGACTTTTTCAAATCCGTACGAGAACCTGACTTGCTCCCGGATGCGGCAGAACCCACCTTCTCCACCTTGGAATCCCGCCATGTGCGCAGGGTTAGGTCGAAGTAAATATCTCCGCTCTCGCCGCCCCGGAAGGTCGTATTGTGCGAGATCAGATATACCGGCACATTCACCCCCGTGTTGGTGATGATGAAGCGCAGCGGCTTCTTCGATATCAAAAACGTATTCAGCATATTCATCGCTACCCGCGGATCAGGCAAATCTTCGTACATGCAATAGGACGCATCATACTCTTTGGGAAAAAAAGAAGAGAAGGTGATCTCCTTCACCTTCTCCCCCTGTGCAAAATCAAACTCGCCATGCTCCAGCATATTAATCGTTTCGTACCCTTTGGAACGTGAGATCGTCAATTCTTCCGGTTTCACTGGAAATTGAAACTGCGTTTTCCCATCGATCAGGGTAAATTCTATTCGGATCTCTTCCACTGTATCTTCAAATACAGACATACACGGCCTCCTTTCTGCTTAGGCCATAATCGTTTTTCGGTTTTCCATCGCACGACGCACTTCCCCTACAATACGTTGTCCAACTTGACGTGACAGCCCATCGTAGTCAATGGCATTTTCACGAACGGTCACCTGCACCGCGCCTGGTGGAATATTGATCGCAATCTGATTGGTAGTTTCGGTTTTGAAATCCTTCAAGTAACCGGACAGACTGCTCATCTGGTCTTCGGATATTTGTACCGTCATCGTGGACGATTTTCCATTCGTCTGCGTAGCACCGTTACCAAGCGCCATGGCTTGGTTTTGCATCATGCTTGTTCCCATGAAGCCAGCAGATGTAGGCTGACCGACCTTGCTGTTCATATAAGCCGTTGGGCCTGTCATGGCCAGTGCTGGTGGAATATAAGCAGGTGCCATCTGCGGCCCTGTTGGTAATTGCGACGGTGCAGCTACTGTTGCTGCCGAGACCGTCTTCTCTTCTTTTTTGGAACCAAAGCCGAAGAAGTTGGATATGCCATCGGTGATTTTTTTGGTTTTCTCAGAGACATAGTCCGCTGCACCCGACAATGCATCCCCTACACCCTCGCTAGCACTAGACATAAAGTTTCCAATATCCTTCGCTTTGTCTCCGATCCAACCGCCTGCTGCACTTCCGGCCCAACCACCTACTGCACCACCAACCCATGTCCCTATACCAGGTAAAAGTACACTACCGATGGCGCTACCAATCGCAGTGCCTGCTGTGCCGCCAATCATGGAACCTACCGCTCGACCACGTTCTTCCGGGGGTGCTGTCGCTACATTCGCCACATCTGCGAGCATGCTTATGGGTCCGAGAAGCCTTTTGGCACCTTTGGCGAAACCTCCGCTCAAGCTGTCCATCAACCCACTACCTGCCAGCATATCGGTTAATGATCCGAGTGAACCAGAGTCTGCGAAGCCTAAGCCACCCATACCTCTAACTCTTCGTCCTCTTCTCCCATTTCTATTTCGATCGGGTGGAGGATTAGGCGGATCAGGTACAGGTGGCCTCGGTACCGGATTTGGTCTTGGGCCTGGATTCGGGCCGTTGCCTGATCTTCTACCACTTCGGTAGCCTCTTCTGCCCCGATCAGGGCCTCCTCCACCGTTCGCATTGGGTGACCGAACTCTGCGGTTCTTGCCCATCTTTCCACCTGTACAACAGCAGCATTTGGAAGCAGGGCTTCTGGTTGGATCTGGTGCAGGACTGTCATCCTTTTTCTTTTTGAATAAACCAATAATATCCCCTACATTAAACGCTGCATCTTTCACATCATTGAATGCTTGAATTCCTTCAAGCCACTTTTCCCACCACTTTTTAGGTTCTTCTTCCTTGGCAGAATTATTGACCGTATTATTATTGCTCCCAATGTTCAGTGCCAACGAAGGCCCACTCGCCGGGTTCATCTTCCCCATCGCCACTTCGATCTTCTGCCGAACCTCAAGTGATACTGTACCCGAAGCCGTAACCATCTGGTCCCTGAAACTGTTCAGTTTCGCCAATGCGCGATCCAATGCTGGACTGAGCTTATCAATCAACCCAACCGTCGGTGTAATTCGCAGCCTACTGATTCGCACAGCCATACTATAAATATGCTCCAACCTGCGCCCAGTCGTTCTCAGTTCATTGTTCACCTTGATTAGACTCTGATATCGAACTCTTCCCAGCCGTTCCGTAGAACGCTGGATCTGATCCAGGTATCGAAGGGTTGTCCGCATTTCGGCATTGGACTTGGATAGACCTACAATCATTTCTGCCATTTTTTCACCTCCTGCCTTATATCGTTATCGATTCATTTGCGCGGTAATCGCTGACATTTCCTCTTCCGAGAACGCAATCAACAGCGAACGCTCCCCGCGTGGCAAAGACCAGAACTCTCCGGGCCGGAGATGATGACGCACCCACATGTGATACAGGAACGTGGTCATCCCGCCGGAGTGAATCAGTTTTTTAGGTCTTCAATCTCCACACCGAAGCCGGACAGCTCCAGCACTTTGTCACCTACAGCATCCAATTCACCCGCGAGCAGCATACGGCGAACCGCCTGTTCTCCACCAGACAGCTTCATGCGACCGGTAATGCGGGTATCCCCCCAGCCGGACAGTTCCAGGCTGCGTACTTTCAATTTCACGGTTGCTTCGGAAATGAGAAGCGCGTTAAATGTTTCCGTATCCACCTTTTCCTCGGTGCGGCCTTTGGTCGTTTTTCGAATTGTACAGCGTTCGCGAATGTGATCCACTTTGGAGGACGTCAGTCCACGCAAGGTCAACAGCAGATCCAGACGCTGAATCCGCACATTCTCCTCTGGCAAACGTTCTGCTGCTTCAAACAATTGATCCAAAATCTGTTCTTCGGACATATTTTCATTCATACTCATTGGGCGTTATCTCCTTCTTGCTCACATTTTGCAATCATAATGGTACACTAGCCACTCCGATGACAGAATAACCTTCCGATCGCTGTTATCCCCAGATTTTTTTGATTCCCCTCTTCAAGGGAAAATCCGGGGATAAAGGCGAACGCTCCACTTCTTCACGTTATTTCTGTCCTCTCCGTTATCGTGTAGATACTAAATTTGCTTTAAGTAGACAACAAAGAGACCGAGATCATCTCGGCCTCCATTAAAGTCCTTTTTAGTTCGCCACAATCGGATTTAACAATTCAAATCCTTCAAACGTAAAGCCCGTTTCCTCCGGTACTTCCTCACCCGCTGTCCAGTTGGCAAGCTGGATTTTGTCCACCATGCAACCTTTTAGCAGAACACTCTCGTGTCCATACGATTCAGGGTCGTTCAGCTTCGAAATAATCTCGAATTTGGTGAAGCCGCGCAGGATCATATCCGAAGTGACCTTGTAGCCCGTCATCGTGCCTGTTCCTTTTTTTGCGCCGTTTTTGTGCACTTTCCAGTCGTTACCGACCAGGCTCAGCTCACGCTTTTCAATCTCCACACTCGCTTCCAACTTGTTAATGTTTGTCTGCCACACACCATCAATATGCAGCTGACCATGGGTACCGAGAATTACTCTTGACGCATCCAACATATATTTTCCTCCTTGAAATTAAAAAATATCGTGTAAACCATCAGCTCAACGTGCAGTAATTATTCTAGAAAACAGTTCTTTCCTTCCACACAACCTTATTGCACGTAAAATGTACCAAACAACTGCTCCATCACATCCGTCAGCTTCACATTCCATTGCAGGAATACCTGATCCGCTTCCGGTTTGAGAACTGGAGCAGTGCCATAATACGCCGGATCAAGAATGACATCGTAACCGTCAGCTTCAATCACATTGCTCTGTGCGAGCAGCGCCAAATAGGCCTTCATGGCACTAATCAGTGCCTGACGACCCTCTTCAGTATTGTTCACTTTACCGATATACGTATCTTCCGCGGAACGTTGCAGATCCGTGTTAATGGCGTCCAACACACGAATAGATCGGATTTTTTTCCACGCATTATTCTGGCCAGCCGCTAGGGTTACCAGTGTGTTTACACCACGAAGGGCTTTCACCTGACGTCCATCATGGAAGAAAATAAATACGCCATTCTGTACCGCCTGCTCCTGTTCCGTGCGCGTCCAACGACGCGTCACATCATCGAACGGAGTAGCTGCATAAGTTGTAGATTGGTTCAGACGTTGTCCCGCGATCAGTCCGGCAACATAAGCAGACGTTTCTGCCGAGCTGTAAAATGCATCTCCAAGGCGCACGCCTGTACCGACGTTAATCACACCTTCATGGTTGAGCGCAAGCGAACGTGCTGCTGCTTTTTGTGCTGCTGTAGCGGAGGTATCATCCGCTGCGGAACCGCCAAATACAGCCATCACTGGCTTGCCTTCACCACGCACACGTTTCACCCATGCCGCAAAGCTCGCAAGCAGAGGTGCATCAGCCGCCTGATCCAAAGCCAAGACGTCGAATTGCTCTCCTTCCAGCGCACCCTGCACAGCAATGTATTCCGCATTGGTTAGGTCATCATTGCCACTTACGCCGCCTTTGAATGCCGCACCCGCAACAGTAGCTACCACACCCGCACCATCACCAATCGCCTGCGCCGTCACCCAGACATTTCGTTCATCCGAATTAATCTCTTTTGCCAGAGAAGCTGCTGTGATATCCGCAGTCAGGAGCGCATACAACATCCGGTTACCTTCAAAGAGGCGCACTTCATGTTTCGTATTATCAATTACACCTGGCTGGATGGTGACGTAGAATCCATTCGCACGATCCCCAGGATACTTCGCATCCAGTTGCAGCACATTGGCATCACTGCTGTCCTTCAAGGTGAGCGTAGCTGTTTTGGCAGCAGCATTTGCTACCCGATAAGCGAGCAACTTCTTCGGCCCGCCCAACAGGGCAAGCTTCAAGGACGTATAAGCTGTACCGTTGTCCAGCGCATTCGCCGCATAGATACGTTCAATCGCCGCTTCGCTCCCTACTTCAACAAAAGTCCCTACAGGACCCCAGTTGGCCTTGATAGGCACAACGACCGTTCCCCGCGTACCTGCCTGAATGGCCGAGGATGCTGCCGCCTGAAAATTCATATATAAGCCCGGAAGGACCGGACGATTCGTTTGTTCCCAAGTTCCACCTGCCATTATGCCTTCACCTTCGCTTTCATAAATTGGTTAATTCGTTCTTGTGTTTCTTCAATGGAAAACGTCTCTTGCGCCGCTTCGTACAGCGCACCGTACAGCACCTCTGCCTTAACGGCAAAGAGGGCTTCTGAATGATTCATCAGTTCTGCCCTTGTATACCGCGGAGCGGTCTGTTTGTTTTTTTTCACTGAGCTTGCCATTGCCATCTCACCTCATTTGTTGGACTGCTAATTTCGTTAACATTGATCTTTAAGCGTAACCTATGAATTTTCGACCCTATGAACCTATGAATTTGAAGCTATAATATTGAAGCTAAACCAATCTACTCAAAGCTATAATCTGGAACCACCTTTAATAGAAGGTTCCTCTCGACTAACGTTTACTCCATACCTTTGCTATGGTAAATCTCACGGATCAAAGGTACATTCGTACCCGGACGACGAATCCGCTGTTGTAGTGTCAGACGAATCTGACCATTCAGATACGCATCCGCCTGCAGATCTGCGGTGACCTCATCCACTGTAATATATCTCGTGTTACCTTCGTGCGCTTCGCCCCCCGTTTCATTAACGGCAAGACGAGATTGCACAGCAAGCTTTTCGACCAACCGAGTAACTGTGTGCCGTGTTAGCACTGTATGATCGGTGAGCACATGCCCAATCCACTGTTGTCGAACCTCCAATGCGGAAGTGCCCGCCACAGACGTGCTGCATCCGGCCAATCGCCATAACACAGACGGCGTATCGTATCCACCAGGCCAGGCATCACCATATACCGACCAGTTCGAGCCAAGTTCCTGCTGTGTCCAGCCTTGAAGCGCAGCTAACCACGCATCCTCTGATTCAACGAGAGCAGCTCCCGAGTCTTCGGGAACATACACTCCGAACCGCAGACTGCGCGTAAACATTCCAGACCCTGCATCCACCCGGTCACTATCTGAAGAACCCAGATAGATACAAGTGAAGGACTCACCTGCTTCATCCACTAGCCTTACTTGATGCAATCCTTCTATTAGTTCAGCGGACCAAGCTTCCACTTGTTCAGCGCCGCCATCTTCCGGACGAGCGTATGGTGAGATTTTAATAATCCTTCGATATCCCGCCCAGGCAGACTTCGGCACTTCTTCGGCAAACGCAACCACGGCACAAGGCCCAGCCAACACTTCGCCTGAAGCAGGTACATCCAGCACACGATCATCCCAATCTGGAACAAGGACCGCGAGCTTCTGTTTTAGCGTTTTTTTTATGAGCGTGCTCATGATCGTGCTAATCTCATTGTTCATAGACACATTCATTTCGCCCCCTTTGGCTGCAAGTTTGAGATCTGCCCACACCGTGCAGCGACAATGCAGCAGCAGTAGACTCCCCCTTTGAACTCAGAGTCTGTATTCCGATCGAACCAGTACCGGGACTAATTCACCGCATCAAAAAGACCGGCCACCTGGCCGGTCTGTACATTAGCGTATGTGCTTTCGGTGCGTCCCTTGTTATTGATCCGATAATACAATCTTACACTCTTTCATCCCTAGCGCGGATGGTGTTCCGTACGACTTCGGTGCGATAAAGGGGGTCGTTCGGGTGGAAAAAAGACGACATAACGCGTTCTACTATTTCAAACCTTAGTTCAAAGTAACCTTCGGGTTCAACGTAATCTCAAATGCACGGCCCCAGATGAAATCGGGATTCGCATATTCCAGCAGTGCACTGCCATACGTGGCATAGGACAATTCGTCATTACAGATCTGCTTAATCGCCACATTGCCTGTATGGAAGGCTGTCTTATTCGCAAGCGCCGTGGTATAAGTTTGCATCAGATCACGGAGCAATGTTTGCAGATGGGCATAATCTTCCTCCGAGTTGAACAGCAACATATTTTGATCTGAAAGAGTAGCCACATTGGTATACAACGCGTGAGCTCGGGAATACGTGCGAATCTCTGCAATCGCTACCGCTTTATAGTAATAATCCTTCAGGAAACGTTTAAACAACAGTGAGCCATGTGCATTCATTGCATCTCGCAATTTATGCTCATGCTTCTTTGTGGTGATCAACGCGTACCTGGACTGCCCCATACCTACGGCAATACCGATCTTGTTGCCCGGTGTATTCCAAGCACTGTATCCCAACACCCGTCCGGTATATGGACTGCTCAGCAACGCTTCAGCAACATCAACATTCGCTGGACCTTTTCCCACAAAATCAATCAACACCGAAGGCAGACCTTGCTCCCCATTCAGCGTCAACTGCTCCAACGCAGCCTGCACCTGATCCAGAGCGGTAATCGCAATAATCTCGATGTCGACGGCTGTGTTCTCTCCGGAATTTCCCGGGTGACCCTTTGTCATACGATCCAGTTCGGAAGCCATATCAAATGGAACAACTTGCTCGACTGATACAGCCACCAGCTGTTCATTATCCACACTAGTCATCGGATCCGTCACCACCTCCGGTTCAGGATATGCCGAATCGGCCACAAGCACACCGCCCACAATATCCACATGACGAACCACATTCTCGTGTACGTCCATGTATTCATATGTGTTAATGATCGTATTGCCGTGAGGACCAAAATATTTCACGGCGTAACGTGTCTTCGCCCCGCCTCGGAACAACTGGTTAGCCATGCGAGCAACCAAAGCGTGCCCCAGACCATCCGCATCCGGCAAGATGATGGCA
Source organism: Paenibacillus sp. CB74 (assembly GCF_055687625.1). Classification (NCBI taxonomy): domain Bacteria; kingdom Bacillati; phylum Bacillota; class Bacilli; order Caryophanales; family Paenibacillaceae; genus Paenibacillus; species Paenibacillus sp. CB74. The sequence goes on from NZ_CM146009.1 coordinate 3,872,207, forward strand.
CGATCCGGATTTTGTCCATTGGTTCCACTGAGCCATTCATTGATCCGTGCTTCTACATAGTTGATTTCATTAATCTGAACACCCTGCGTGTTGGCATCGTCGACACCCACGGCGAGGAAATCGATATAACCTGAGCGAGCCAGCTGATCCAAAATGTACAGATTTGTTTTGAATTTATGCTGTCTTGTATTGTAATACTGTTCTTTATCAAAATAGGTCGTTGTCCCATATTCCACTCCATCCGGGGACAGGTTATAACCTTGAATAATATCTTCAAATTCGGTGTATGTCTGACGCGGCTGCTGCATCAACGCACGGGACTCATTATATGCATCGAGTGCCAAACCATCTGCAAAAGAGGTTGTAGCCAGACGCATGATGGTATCCATTACGAACACAGGTTTACGTGGATATTTTTGCTTGATTACGCGGATCACATCCAGCAAACGCGTAGTTTCTTCATCGTACTCTGGATAGGAACCTCCCCCATCTTCGCGGAGCTGACGACTACCAATCAGACCGCCATAGGCGAGCATATCGGATGAGATAATGAATCCGTCGACCTTGGCAGCATGTTTCAGAATAAAGTCGTGAATCTTGGACGGTTTGCCATAAACCGGCGTGGAGGTGCCGAGCAGCGTTGTGCCATCTACGGTTTTCTCCGAGTCCAGACGATTCTTAATATCACTCAGGCTCGGTGTAACGATATGGATACCGGCTGCTTTCCCTTGCACAATCACATCATCCAGATTCGCTGGACGATCATCCAGTGGAACATACAATACTGTTTTCATATCACGTAGCCTCCTGTTATCTGTTTAGTCTTATTACCCGATCAGGGCAAGGGAACAATCACCGAATTAAAAAACCGGCCCCATGGCCGGTCTGTACTTTAGCGTATGAGCTGTCAGTGTTGTCTGCCTTGCTGCTGATCCGATAATACCATTTTACCGCCTTTGCCCACTCGCGCTGATGGTAATCGGGATGAATTACGCCTGAATGTGGTCGTCTCTATGGCGGTTAAATGCCGATTTATTGTGAGGAATTCCTATCGTTAACCCAACCAAACCCATCCTGTTGATGTTTATATGACGTAAGCAGCTTTCAAATTCTACGAACAATAAAGGATGAATATGACCATGAAGAAAAGGTATTTCTTCTATCTTTGGATTGCTGTCACCAGTTATATGGCGGGCCCCGCTATGTATGCGTTGGCGATGTACATCTTATATCAGGAAACAGATGTTGTAACAACATCTCTCATTGGATGGACCGCGGCAACATTCTTATCCGTTGGTATCCTGTTTATCCTGATCACAGTCATCGTGCTACGAGTGTTCAACATCTATTATTTCTGGCTGCAAACCCTGCTCTTTGAGTTGTTTTTCCTTGTCCTCGTCTATATGACCACTGTTCTTCTTGGGGCTGGCAACAGGGGACTGCCCCAGCTGTCCTTTCTATTTACGCCAGAAGGCATCTCCTTATGGATTTTCTGGGGGAGTATTGCACTTATGAGTTCCTGGGGTATATGGGCAGCACGTCAGCCTATACGAAAATCGCCATACATGTTGGTGTCCCTAGTCATTCTGATCCTTTTTATCCTTGAAATTTGGCCCCGTTAAAAAGGTTCAGGATACCCACGATTCGGTAGACCAGAATAATGCCAAAAAGGGGTGTCCTCCGTCAAACTCATGACTGACGGACACCCCTTGTAAAATGTATGTTTTATCTCACGCGATGATATAACGAAAGTTCTCCCATGTTTCCGATACGGGCTCCCCATTCTTGGCATGATGATAGAAGCTGAACGGGAATTTGAATACATGACCTCCGTACCAGTCACGGGAACGTCTATCGGTGAGCCAATATTCCAGTTCATGGGGCAACGCCACCGACCGTTCCGCTCGTGCTAGTGGCAGTAGATCTACAGGTGATTGTAATGTCGGCATCGCCTGTTCAATATCCACATCTCGGCTTAATCGTAATGCCTTCACCATGGTAAGGAATGGCGGGATGCCTTTGTGGAATAATGCCGGATAACCCAGTTCATATAATATGTTAAGCGCATGTCCGTAAGTCAGCATATGACCAATCAGGTCATGATGCGCTTCCGCGTGATAGATCGTTTGGAACGCACCAAGTTCATCCAGAATCAGACGTGACAACTGAACTGGATCTTCGATCTCGGGGAAACCATCACTTTTCTCTGGCTTCAGACTGCGAATTTCTTTCATCGTTGTGTTCATCCAGGATCTCCCCGGAATGGTTCGATCGAATGAATCGATCAGTTCAACCAGCCGACCAATATCCTCCGCAGTGCCCCATCCATCCAGTTCACGAATGGCTTTCAGACTGATTGCCCCGTAGATGGCCTGGTGTCCAACCCAGTGCAGCTCTCCAATGGTTCGATCCAATGCGTCCGTAATACACGCTTCGGCATCTTCCCTGGGCATCATCTCACCTATTGGAGAGGTCTGACCAGGGCTGATTCCATGCTGGCGAAGCATGGCTTTTGCTTCGGCGGTAACACTGCCGGCGGCAAGGGCAGTGAGACGATTTTCCCGCACCCAAAAATATGCCGCAATCGCACCCGCCCCATAATGGGCGTGCCACAGATCTCCTGTACGCTCCCGACTGGAAACGATAATTGATAGTCCTTCTTCCAACAAACGTCGATCCAAGCTTGCCACCACCCTTCATCATCTGTATTACGAAGTAGCTTTCTTCTGTCCTCTCTGTTATCGTGTAAATGTAGTTCAACTTATCTATTCTGGTTAATAAATAGAGCGCTTACTTCTATAACATGATGGAAATGCTCCACATATGCCCGTTTTGCCCCGGAATGCAAAGTTTAGCCTATTCGAAGCTTGCCCACGTCACGGATGGATACTTCCAGTGGATAGATCTGTGCTTTTTGCGTAGAGAAAAACCATGTTCGATTCTTCTTCACCACAATAAATAAACCATGTACATCTCCTACAGGAGCAAAAGTCTCACTTATCTCACCCCAGCGAGTAAATCCGATCTGCTGAAGCTCATTCACCGTAGACAGAACATCATCCGACACCAATCCAACCTCACATACCTTTACGATGTCTTTCGCAGAGAAGTTATGATCCCTCCCGTTCTGAATACGATGATGAGCAATCAGCTCGATAATATTACCTGCCGGATCTTCGAAATAGAGAGAATGAGAGTTCCAATTCGTAGAGTACGTCTCATCCCGCTCCCCTTCCTTGCTTAAAACAACACGGGATGCAGCCCACTGTTTCGCTTCTTTGAATCGATTCGTCGGAATCATCCAGGCCACATGATAGAAGGGCTCATGATCCGTCTCACACTGTTTGAATATCATCCTAGTCGATCCAACCTGAAGGTGGAAGGCCTGATCCGTCTCGTTGGACACCTCCATGCCTAACGTAACACTATAAAAATGCTTGAGCTCCTCCAGCCGAGTTGTGTATAACTGTAATTCTTCGATGATCATACGCTTCGCCCCTGCATCTTCTCCCACTCACTCCATGGCACCATGCCAAGTTCAGGCTTCGCTTCATCCGGGAGCATGGCTATGAATTCAAGTGAATGACCATCCGGGTCGGTAAAATATACAGATACCGCAGGCATCCAGCCAAAGACGTACAGTTCACCGATATCATCATCCAGGAAGTTGCGTGTCTTGATCCCTTTATTCTCCAAGTGAGCCACCGCATGTTTCATATCCTCGAGAGATACTTGAAAAGCAAAGTGCTGACGCTGCACCTTGGAAGGTTCCTTTTGCCACAACCCCAGCATGGCATTGCCTTTTCCACCTATCCAGTAGAAGGAGTTTCCGCGTTCTTTCTGCCCATAGGCATGAGGTAAACCCAAAACCGTTTCATAGAAATGATGGGATCTCTCCAGATCCGTCACGTTTAGATGTGTTTCAAATATGCCTGTAATCATGATGCTCAACCTCTTTTCCATTTTCGCCTTTTCTTCAATTCTTTCTTAACTCGTGGATGCATTCCGCGCATTCGTTAACGTCTGGGCCAGATTCAAAAACGATCCAATAACCCGCTGCACCCGGTCCTCTATATCCTGACTGCCTTCGTATTCTTCATATCCGTCAAATGTCGCTTCGAATCGTCTGCGCTGTGCACCCCCAATGGAGATCCACTCTTGTGCATTAATGCCATGCAGATTACGGACAATCGCTTGCAGTTGTAAAAGCGAACTTACCCCCACTGCTCCGCCGGAGGAGCTAATGGACAAGACGGGTTTGCCGCTGAAATGAGCCTGACTCAGGTGATCCAGTGCATTTTTGAGCACACCGCTAATACTGCCGTGATACTCCGGTGTAGACAGGATGATTGCGTCCGCAGCGAGCATTCGCGTGTTCAGGTCTGCCAGATGTTCGTGATCCGCTTGTTTCTCATCTGGTGCGTAGAATGGGAGCGGTGACTTATACAGGTCAAACAGGCTAGCCTGATGTCCTTGACCCAGAATAATCTCCACCGCATACTCTCCCAGACGTGTACTGGTTGCATTATTCCGATTGCTGCCTGCCAAAATAACAATATTCATTCATGTCACTCTCCTTGGTTTTTGGGTTCAAACGCTAACGTTCCTTCAACCGATCCGTCTTTGACTATCCTTATCTTACCTTTTTTCCGCATTCAATTCGTCAGCAGATAGACTTAACTTGAATACCAAAAAAACTCAACCTTTAGGTTGAGTTTATACGACTTAAGTATGAAGATATGTCGGAAATGGTTAGACGACCCAACCATTTCTTAACGCATGAAGAGCCGCTTGTGTCCGATCCGCCAACCCCAGTTTGTCGAGCAGATGACTGACATGGGTTTTGACCGTTTTTTCGGTAATGACCAATTGAACCGCAATTTCCTTGTTGCTCAGCCCTTGAGCAATCAATCCCAAGACCTCTTGTTCACGGCGAGTGAGCATATCCGGACCGCCAGGAGATGTTTGCGTTGTTTTCTCCACCTGCTTCAGCTCTGGATGTAGAGTGTCCGCCGACTGATCTGTCGGTATTTGCTTTGATAACTGTTCGCTCATCGACCCATCGGATGAAGCCATCACATGCATCAATTGACCTGCTGCCGCAGGATGTAATTCCACCTGACCCGCATGCACATTACGAATGGCCACAGCCAAGTCCTCTGGTTCAATATCCTTGAGCAGATATCCTTTCACCCCAGCGCGCACAGCAGGAACCACATGATCCTGATCGGAAAACGAGGTGAGCACAATGATTCGGGTTGTTGGCATTAGTGTACGCAGCCGTCTAGCTGTTTCGATTCCGTCCATGACCGGCATATGCAGATCCATTAATACCACGTCGGGTTTTAACGCTTCCGCCTGCGTCAGAGCTTCTTGTCCGTTCGATGCTTCACCAACAACCTCCATGTCTTGCTGTGTGCTCAAAAAAACGTGCAGTCCTCGTCTCACCATCGCATGATCATCTGCGAGCAAAATCGTAATTGGCATCTCTTCTCCCCCCTGACTTTATACGGATTCGAACGGAAGTGGAATGACTGCCGTTACTGTTGTTCCCTTGCGGGAAGAACTAACGATCTCCAACCTGCCCCCAAGCGATTCGGCCCGTTCCTTCATAATGGACAGGCCAAGTGAATTTCCAGACGATGTCTTTGGCCTTTGCGCACCGCCTATTCCGTGATCTGCAACGGTGAACACCACTTCATGCTCACTTAACTTGAGGCTGACCTCAGCAGAAGGAACATCCGCGTGTTTCCGTATATTATTCAGCGCTTCCTGCCCAATTCGCCATAATGCTTCTTCTATATTACGCGGTAAAGACCGCATTCCCGTCCGATTCATCACCACTTGAAGACCTTGGCTGGTACCGTATTCCTGTAACGCATGGAGTAGCCCTGCTTCCAGTCCTGCAGGACGTAGCTGCATAATTAATGCGCGCATTTCCTTAAGAGCCTCCTGAGACAAAGTCCGAATATCCTTCATCGCTTCCGCTGCCGGGTGGGCCTGTTCGGATGCTGTCAACATACTTTCCGCACCTTTAGCAGTTAACGATAGTGAAAATAGAATCTGATTAACCGAATCATGAAGATCACGTGCCAACCGGTTTCTCTCTTCCAGTCGTGCCAGTTCTCGGCGATTCTCCGCCAGCTTCAGACTCTCCCATGCAGCCGCAATATGCTCAGCCAATGCTTCCAGCACTTCAAGGTCTGCCTGTACAGGACCTGCTGTTCCTGTTCCTATTCCGATCACCAGAACTCCCGTTTCCCCTGGCGTATGATACGGGAGAGAAACAACCATTCCCGAGGCAATGGAATTCATCGTCTGGTCAGGCTCGTATAGACTAAGTATCTCAGCCACCTCTATTGCAGACAGAGATGTGGCACGATGACTATGGATTACCCGGTTCATGTGGTTTGCCGCTTCCGAGGATACCAGCGCACTGGATAATGTTCGAACCTTATTGTCTGCATACACTGCCTGCAAAACGAACATTCCGTTTTTCTGCTGAATGATTGCGGCAAAAGGCCAGTCATAATGCTGTCCAAGCAGCTGTACAACTTTTACAGAAAAGGCATCCGAATTGCTGCATTCGTTCACCGCAAGGCCCAAGGCCGTGCTGAACTCCCCTAGCTTGGCATACAGATCAGCTCGCTGCTGCTCCGCACGATACAATCTCATCCGATCCATCGCACTACCAATCTGGTACGCGACGCCCTGTAACAGTGCCAGTTCACTATCGCTAAAATGTTCCTTGGCTGGCGCAGCCACGTTGAGCAAGCCTAGCATTTTATCACCTGACCGCAGCGGAACGGTCGCATGGTGGGTAATATCGTGGGTATCTCCCCATTGGAATTCCACGGCATCCTCCAACCGTTTACAGTTAATGATGTTGACCGCATGATTCAGACGACCGTCCCTGAAGCGGTTCACACACCAACAAGTACCCGTTCGCATGGGCTCTTTATCTTTACGCAGTAATGCCGGGGGCAGATTGTAATCCGAAACACAGGCATAGTCTCCACGTTCATTAATCAGAAACATCCAGCCTGCTGTTAATCCGGTCAACTCCAGTAATTTGCCGACCACGGTATCCAGCATGAGGTTCAGATCATTGGACGTATTGAGCGTTTCTGCGATTGTCTTCAGCGTGACCATTTCCTGCATTCCGACTTCTTCCGACATGACAGTCTTCTCTCCTTTGGCTAATGCCAACTGTGGTTTGTTCAACTATTGTAACCAATCCACCTTGGATATTAAAGGATCAACTTCTTCAATCGATAACTTAGCCCAGCTTCTGCCGCTCCTTGCGGGACACAGACAACGGCTCCATATTAATTAGTCCTCGATCTGATAGAGCCAGCGCCATTTTGTAGAAAGCACGCGTACGAATCTTCGTATACGTGTCCTTGCTGACAGGCGGATCAAACACATGGTTATACACTTTATAATCAAACACATCATCGTCTTTCAGATATCGTTCGCATACGAGAACACGTTCCTTTTCACTCAGGCGGGACACCACAAAATCAATCGTATCGCAGTATGCCTGACGCGCTCGCTGCACATCCACATTATAGATCGCCGTTCGTGCCGTGGAATCCCCCGTCACATTGGTTGCACCGTGGAAACGCTCCGCATAACTTGCCGTCACCATAACCTCTCGTTCTTCAAATGCAATCGTTTTATAGATTCGATATTTCTCCAGCGCAGCTTCAACAGCCGTTTGCGTTTTGCGTCGGTCCAATTCGGGCAGCATCAATTCCATATTTATCTTCCTCCTTTAACATTAGGTATAGAATGAAAGTCTAGTAGCTTCGCATATTCACTCTGATGACAGAATAACCTTCCGATCGCTGTTATCCCCGGATTTCTTTGATTATATTTTCAAAAGTGGAAATCCAGTGATAAAGGCGAACACTTCGCTTCTCCAGCTTTTTTCTGCCCTCTTCGTTCTTGCGTACCTTAAAATTCATTCTATAAAAGTTAAACCCTCATGCTCTCATCTTTATTAGAGTTATCCAGATCTCTGAAATAATAACGACATTTTTTCAATTTCCCGCTGTTGCCTTTTGGAATCACTCCAAATCGGTATAATCCGGGGAATTCCCTTCTTCAAAGGATGGTTTCTTAAACTCCAACCTGTGTCAATGTTACATTTTGTTCGTATGGTGTTCGTATTTCTATTTGAGGATACCACTTTCTGGAGATCGGAGTAAACCTTCATTTTGGTTCGTTTTGACGATAAAATAAAACCTTCGCTCTCATTTCCTATGCCTTTTGGCATAATTGTTTCATATCCCTTTACCTAATGGTATATATACGTTATAGTACTGTTTAATTAATGAACTTCCGTATAAGTCATTTGATTTTTAATATTAAGAAGATGCCTTTGAAATATGTGTTAATGCACTTACCAAGAGCCAACGTAGTGGAGGAGACGAAATCGATTCTGAAGAAGCAAAACGTTCGCCTTTAGCAACGGATTTCACCCTTTAGGAAAGGGATATAGGAAATCCGGGGATAACAGCGATCAAAAGAACGATCCGAATCCGGAACGGCGCACCCGCAGAGCTTTAGGGTTGTCGCATTCACCTTTCTTCTTAATATTAATTTCAAGCACTTGTACGAATCGAAGGAGTTGGCATACATGGTGGAGCACGCTTTTGGTCCTTATATGAAACAACTGCGCGAGCAACAGGGATACAGCATCAATCAGCTCGCCGAAGCAGCCGGAATAAGTAACTCACAGATTTCACGTATTGAAAATGGGGTCCGGGGTGTGCCGAAACCAGCAACTATCCGCAAGATTTCAGATGCACTCTCGGTGCCTTATACAGAGATGATGAAACAGGCTGGTTATATCGAACCAGGGAGTGCCACCGAACTTCAGGAAGTACCGGAATGGGCTACATACAAAGACCGTCGTGATTTCAAAAAGATGCTGGAGGACGATGATGATCTGATGTTTGACGGCATTCCACTTGATGAAGATGACAAGAAACGAATTAAGGATGTACTGACAGGTCTGTTCTGGGAAGCCAAACAGATGAACAAACGCAAAAAGACAGACGAATCGGACAATCGCCCATGAGGCACGACGAACTGAATTTAATGAAGCAGCAGGTGAGATCATATGGATGATATCGTAACAAAGCTGATTCGAAAACACCGGACCAACTGCCCTTTCAGCATTGCCCGCGCGGTTGGAATACAGATTCGTTTCACCAATTTGGGGAAATCCACCAAGGGGCTGTACTTCCGCAAGCTCCGGCGCAGGTTTATCGTCATACACAATGATTTGCCGCCGGAATGGCAACGGTTCGTGTGCGCCCATGAGCTTGGCCATGACCGGCTTCATAAAGGGATTAATCGATTCTTTCTGGAGGAACATTCCTATTTTGCTCCAGGCAAGCTGGAAAGACAGGCTAACCGTTTTGCCATTCAGTTACTAACCTCCGGGGTAATGCCTGAACCGGATGAATCTTTGGAGAAATTTTGTTTACGTACCGGACTGCCGCGTGAAGTGCAGCATTTTTTTTACACCATTTAAGAACATACGTTCTTTGCGGAGATTATTTTTACCAGTACCAATTTAAACATGTCACTTTCAGGTTACTTATTTTTACGTGATTCGCGAGATTTCCTAATAATAGTCTGTTAAAATACTATTTGAGCTATGTAAACGCTCTAGTAGATTATTATTTGGGGAGGTATCGGATTCATATGAAAATCTGGAAGAATTACGTTTCACTTCTGCTAACGGTCTGTTTGCTGTTTGGCAGTGTAGGTATTGCCGCGGCTGCAACGGACACCACTCCGGGCACAGGCAAACACATTACCATTCTACATACGAATGATACGCATGCCCGTGCAGTTGAATCTTCACCTGCCATGGGTTTTGCCAAAGTAGCTGGAATTGCTGACAAATATCGTAGCGAAAACCCGAACACACTCCTGCTGGATGCCGGAGATGCTGTACATGGTACAACTTTTGCCACTCTCGTAAATGGTGAGAGCATCGTAAAAGTCATGAATGAAATGGGATACCAGGCCATCGTACCGGGTAACCACGAATTCAACTATGGTTCGGATCGCCTGATTGAACTGGCAGACATGATGAACTTCCCCATGCTGAGTGCCAACGTGAAGAAAAAAGACGGAACACGACTCTTTGATCCTTATCTCATCAAAGAGGTGGATGGCGTGAAGATCGGTATCATCGCTTTGACTACACCGGAAACGTTGTACAAAACGAATCCGAAAAACGTAGAAGGTCTTGATATTACAGATCCATCTGCGGAAGCCAAAGTTCTGGTAAACGAAATTCGCAGCAAAGTAGATGTTGTTGTTGTCTTGGGACACCTTGGACAAGACGCATCCAGCACGGATACTAGTTTCAAAGTCGTTAAAGAAGTTCCTGGCATTGATGTATTCATTGATGGTCACAGCCACACTGTACTGCAAGATGGTCTTGTATCCGATAATGGAACATTGATTGCAAGTGCAGGGGAATACACCAATTATGTGGGTGTCATCGATCTGTGGGTAGACGGTGGTAAAGTAACGAAGAAACAAGCAACTCTAATTGATGAAACGGAAGCAAAAGACATCAAACCGAATGAGAAAGTTGCAACTCTCGTAAACTCCATTCAAAAAGAACAAGAACCGATTTTGAAAGAAGAAGTAGCCAATACAGCTATACTGCTGGATGGTAAACGTGAACAAGTACGTGCAGGTGAAACTAACCTGGGTGACCTGCTTGCAGATGCCATTCGTGATGTCAGCAATGCCGATATCGCACTGACTAACGGTGGGGGTATCCGTTCTTCCATTGAGCAAGGTGTCGTAACCAAAGGTGATATCATCACCGTGCTTCCTTTTGGTAATCAAGTGGTAACTCTTGAAGTGAAGGGGTCCGATATCCTGGCAGCCCTTGAAGTCGGCGTAGCCTCCTATCCGGAACCAAGCGGTGGATTCCCGCAAGTATCTGGAATCAAGTTCAAAATCGACGCTTCCGCTGCTGAAGGTAGCCGTGTACATTCCGTGACTGTTGGTGATAAAGCCCTTGATCCGGAAGCCACATACACGCTGGCAACCAATGATTTCACAGCTGTTGGTGGTGACGAATACACCATGTTTGCCAAATACCCAACAACAGGTATGTATGGCGCGCTGGACGAAGCATTGATCAATTACATGCAGAAGCTTGGCGCAGTTAACATCAAAACAGATGGTCGGATCAGTGAAGCGAAAAAACCTGCAGTAGAGCCGGAAACTCCGGCAACAGAAACACCAGCTCCAACCAAGCCACAACCAGAAACACCAAAACCGGAAAAACCGGTTAAACCAACCCCAAGCAAACCAGCTCCAGCGAAACTGCATGTTGTGAAATCTGGGGATTCCCTGTACTCTATCTCCAAACAATACGGCACAACTTGGCAGGCATTGCAAAAGCTGAACAATATCAAAAATCCACACTGGATTTATCCAGGTCAACAATTGAAATTGCCTGCAGCTTCTTAAGCTCAGCAAAGTGCGTATAGGCGTGACCGCTGATATGGTTCAATTACATCACGAATCTAGCTTGCCATAACAAAAAGGGAGTCCCTCAAGCCAGATTACTGGTTAAGGGACTCCCTTTTTTTCTATTCCATTTTTTAATATCTGTTGTTAAACATCCACCCATATCAGTTATGTTGAACATTTCCCGTGGACATATCCTGCTGATCTTGACAATCATTTGAAGTAAAAATAAATCCCTGCATGGACTTTACGGACCAAGTTTATCACGTGCCTTCGATACCGAACTATATAAAAATTCTCCAAAATTACTGTATTCATGCGGTTATTGTACATTTGATTTCGACATCTCTGTCTTCTCAAAATTGCATACTTGCACATCAATCCGCCCTGAGCATGACGATCTCGAATCCCTTAATCATAAAACCATTTGTATACTGAATACAATGATCCCCATTTAGTTATTTCGTCTGATACAACAACTACAATCTCGCTTATTTATATGTCTATAGCCCTCTTTTTCATACTCGAATTGGAATTTTGGCAATCAAAATGATCGACCGCATGATATTCGGTACTACTATATGAACTTATATCATTAGCCAAATAGATCTAGGAAGTGAGCTGTTCCTTCACATAACACACGGCTTCCTGGGCCGTTAACGAGATTCGCTTCGATTCACCTGATGCAGCAAGGGCGTGTGATCCCAGTTCAACCTGTCCTTCTGCTGCTCCTCGGCCAATCACGATCTGTACAGGCAATCCGATTAGCTCCGCATCCTTGAATTTCACACCTGGTCGTTCGTCCCGGTCATCGACTAATACAGTGAAACCACCCTCGACCAATTGTTGTTCCAGTTCCAGCGTGAGTTGACGCTGCTGCTCATCCTTCCAGCTTACCGGAATCAGATGCACATCATATGGCGCCACAGTCGCAGGCCAACGTATGCCTTCATCTCCTGCATACTGTTCAGCTATCGCAGCCATCAGACGGGATACGCCAATGCCGTAACACCCCATGACTGGCGCACACTGGCGACCATTACGATCCAGGAATGAAGCACCCATGGCATCACTATATTTCGTTCCCAATTTGAAGATGTGTCCAACCTCAATGCCTTTGGTAAAACCAAGTGGTGAGCCACATGTTGGGCAAGCATCCCCTTCAGCAGCAAAACGGATTCGTTCTACTCGCTCCAATGCAAAATCAATGCCTGGGCGTACACCGGAAATATGCATATCCACTTCATTGGCTCCTGTGATTGCACTCTTCATCACTGCCACGTCAGCGTCCACCACCATCGGCAGATTCAGTCCAATCGGCCCCAGAAAACCGACCTTCAGACTCGGATGTGCTGCAATGGCTGCATCGTCTGCAAGGATCAGTTCCTCTGCACCCAACAACTGCTTTAATGCGATATCATTCAGTTCATGATCTCCACGTACAAGGGCAGCAACGAGCCGACCGTCTGCCAGATAAAGCAGTGTTTTGATCATATGATTAGCAGCTTCGCCCACAAAGGCGCTTAACTCTGTAATCGTACGAACGCCAGGTGTCGAGATGCGTACTACGTTTTCCGCTCCTGAATGTTCATCCGCTTGAAGAGCGGAGTCTGCACTGGCAGCGTCGACTGGAACTTCCAAGCTTCCTTCTTTTTTCTCCGTATCTTCTAAAGTCTGATAATCAGCTTTCTCCAGATTTGCGGCATATCCACAATGTTTGCAGGTGACAATCGTGTCCTCACCCACATCAGCAAGAGCCATGAACTCGTGTGTCTCCCCCTGACCGCCAATCGTTCCTGCGTCCGCCTCGACACGGATATAGTCCAGACCACAACGTTCCAAAATGCGACTGTAAGCTGTATTCATCGCCTGATAAGTCCGATCAAGTTCTTCCCAATCGGAAGCAAAAGAGTACGCATCTTTCATGATAAATTCACGACCGCGCAGCAATCCAAATCGAGGACGGCGTTCATCCCGGAACTTGGTTCCGATCTGGTACAGCGTGAATGGCAGCTTACGATACGAGTTCACCTCATCCCGCGCTAACGCAGTTACCACTTCTTCATGTGTTGGTCCAAGAGCAAACTCCCTTGCATGACGATCCTTTAGACGCATTAATTCAGGACCATACTGGGTGTACCTTCCGGACTCTTCCCACAGTTCGGCTGGCTGCATAATCGGCAGTAATACTTCCTGACAACCGGCACGATCCATCTCTTCTCGAACGATCCGTTCAACGTTCAACAATATACGGCGTCCAAGAGGCAGGTAACTGTAGATTCCTGCTGCCAGTTGGCGAATCATACCGGAGCGCAGTAACCAGCGATGTCCTGCCGCATCTGCCTCCGCTGGCGCTTCACGTAATGTTGGAACAAACATTTCACTTTGACGCATCTGGACCACTCCCAATCTTCTTTTTTTATTATCAAAATACGGCGTGTAAACAACAAAAAGACACATCCGTCAAGGGACGAATGTGTCGTGGTACCACCCTTGTTTAACTGCATATTCATCCGTTCGCAACCTATGCGATCTGTAAAATGCAGTCCTACGGGGCATAACGGGCCCTGCCGGCGGATGTTGCAACCCTGAATGAGTATTCTCTTCCGCAGCTCGCGAGGTAGGAATTACGAAGCAGCTACAGGAACCTTACACCATACTGTCCCCTCTCTGTTGAAGCTGGCTTGCACAATCATGTCCTCGTTATAACGCTGTTATCATTTTTGACCACATTAGTTCATTTACAAGTAATTGTCAACCAACCAACTCCTGAATAATACTCCACTACATCACGAATGAGCATAAACGCATCCCCATTGGTAAGATTGTTCTTGTCATGAATGCCAGCAAGTGTGTCGTCACTTATAAAGTTTTGCGTTTGCAATTGAGCAAGTGCATCTTCAAGTGAAGTTTCAGCTTCTGCAGATCCCATTGCCAGACATAACATATACGCAGCCTGATCCAACGTTAAAGGTAGACTTGAGGCATTCTCCATAGTGGCCAGAGCTTGATCGACACTGCCGGTGTAGGCTTCTGGGAACATCGACTGCATTCTTTTCAATTTACTTAAAAATCGTTCCGGATTCATTCCTTTATCCAGTTCCCAACCATCGTTATTATAATTGCCTGAAGTCATATACATACTCGCGGCAGCCAGCAATCCCTTGTAATCCTTATGTTCCATATATTTAGGCTGTTCGAAATGATGTACCTTTAGATCCATACCCTGTTTTTCCAGCATTTTGCGTAATTCAGATGCTCGCTCTTCAGAAGCTGAGAGTTCTCGGAAGGACTCCTTATGGACGTAGGCCAGTTTGACCGCCGCTCCTGCCGCTTCTCCCTCTGCCATTCCCAGCGGTACAACTCTCGCACTACCATGTGGGATTGTATCATAACTTGCTGCACGTCCGACGACAAGCATACCATCCACCTTTAGCGGAACAAGAGAACGAAAAGGTACACCATATTGAATCGGACTTAACATAATCGTGCCGGCATTTCCAACACTCGTGCTCTGAATATCAATATCGTATGAACCGTATCCAATGGCATCCCAATGATCACGATTTTCCATGACATCCGCTAAAGTTAATCGATACTCGCCATAGATGTGACGTGACTCCCTCACATAAAGCTCATTCGCTGTCCCAGCATATTGCAGCCCTGCGAATTCATCATAATTTTTCTTCAGAAAATCAACAATTCGTGGGGCTTCTTTATTCCCGATCTCCAAACCTTCTTTCACAGATATGGGATCTAACGGGTCTACCCCAAAGATCTGCATCGTGTTAACCAAGATTGTATCATCATTTTGTCTTCCAATATTCAGACTACGAATCTTAATATGTTGTGGATTGGAGGATTCATATTTTCGAGCATCACCGTACCCCCAAGCACTCATCTTATCAACCCCGGTTCCCTCTCTTTCCCTAAACTTTTGCCATACCTCATCTGTAACACCGCTTAGCTTGAATACGAGCGTAGAGACCATTTTGGATTTACCATCTCCAATATCTTGTCTACCGATGGAGTATGGAACTCCTGCAGCGGCTGCAATATCCGCATCTTGCGTCGCATCAATAATGGAGCGGGTTGATATCTGAACCGTTGTTCCGTCTTCTTTCGTTATGCTCATCCCCGTTATTGTCGTGTGATCTCCCGTAGATTGTTCAGTAAGAGGAACTAATTCCTTCGCGTTCATCAACAGGTCAATATTAGGTTCAGAACGAACCATCCGATAGAAAACGTTAGCTGCTGTATGGGTATCAAAAGAACTGCCCTCGATCTGGTCAAACCATTCCTGGAAAATGCCCTTGTTCAAAAAATCAGGCTGTCGCAAACTACTCAATAACTGCGGTTGTTCAGGGGAATAATTTAGATCCAGCGTATTAAGGCCTCCCTCGGTTAACAATCCGCCCAACATGTTGCGATCTCTGGCTTCCACCAGTAACACACGCATCCCATTACGAGCAGCTGATAAGGCAGCGGTAATACCTTCAGGGTCCGTTCCAGCTACAATCACGTTATAGGAATCTTTCAAGGTTAATGTAGATTCTACGTTCTCCAGTGGCTGCCATACATAATTATTATTAAATTTATAATTCTTGTTCCAAATATAAAATGCACCATAAGCAGCGCTCATTAACACAACAAACACACTAGCTGTAATTGCTGTTATTTTCATTTTTCTGCTAATCAAAGAAACAAACCTCCATATGTACTGTAAATTCAATAATACGAACTCGTGAAGCAGTTTTCCTATGTTATACCAACAACCGACTAATTTCTCTCCTTTCCTGCATGAATAGGCATAAATAACAAAAAAACTTCCCAACATTTCAAACTGTGTTAGGAAGTTTTGATAATAATTCTACTTTTATGTTGCCATAAATACAGACCAATATATAGGAAAGCCCCTAACTCCACTCATTATAACGACCACTTTTTGCGAAGTAAAGACTTACCAAAACCGGAAATGCATCTGTTAGATAATTAAACATTCAAACAGTTCGTTCATCCTGATTACAATGAATTCTCTGGCGATGGCTGACATGGAAGCATGTTCCCTGTAATATAGAGAAATAGAAATCTACCACAGGTATTAATCGATAAAGGAGCTTGTCCTATGCCATATATCATATATGATCTTGAATTCACGGTAAGCCGCAATACTCGCTATTCTTCTGAAATCATTGATATCGGCGCCGTCAAAGTTACGGAAAGTGCGGATGGATTGGCCGTTACGGATACGTTCCATACGTATGTTCGTCCTTCCAACAAATCCGTTCTGTCCACTGACACGATTCAGTTTACAGGCATCACGCAGAAAGATATTGATGCAGCCCCACTTTTTCCGGCAGCATTGAATCAATTCATTGCCTGGATGGGAAGTGACCCCTATTACATGTGTTCCTGGGGACCCGATGACCGCAGCAAACTGATCTCTCATTGTCGCACCCATCAACTGGATGTGGCCTGGATCACCAATCATAACGATCTCCAGCAACAATGGTCGCGCACCGTTCGCAAAGAAGGCAAGTTCCGTCAACTCGGTCTCGCTCAGGCTCTTGAAATCTGCGGCATTGAATTCGATGGTACCCAGCACCGCGCATTGGATGATGCCATCAATACAGCCAAGGTATTCATGCATCAATTCGACCGATTCACGCTGGAAAATAACTGTGCAGCCGATGATGAAGGCATTGCATCCAAGGTTGTCTATTCCAGCTCTACAGAAGATGAAGAGAAAGAATCTCCGTTTGGCAACCTGGCAAACCTGTTCAAATCCAAAGAGTAGCTCTCCACAGCACGGTGCCTAATCGTGTGTTGTGATAGAATAGGAGCCTTCTAATCTCGACTTCTATTGTACATTTGCTGCCAATAGTTCAGGCGTTCTTTCATCTTGATGCGGCATATCTCTGGTTCGAGGATCTCCGCATCAGGTCCATATTTGGATATCCATACGAGAAACTCCTCAACGTCACTTAAAATGGCTTCAAATAACAGGCTACCTTCCGGTTCTATGGTTAAGATGGGGCGTATATAGAATTGTTCCTGCATTACACGCTCCACAGCATGGGGTGCAAATCGAATTTTGAACGCAGTCCACTCCGTACTTCCCTCATATGCCCAAGGAATGCGGAAGTGTGATTGTATGAGATAGTCCTCTTTTCGAAACGTACGCGGCAAGATCCGTATCCTTAGCAGCCGGCTCACCTGAAATATTCGAAGTTTCTCCGACAGGTGACAATACCCTAACAGCTCAAATCTGTATTCTTGCGGGATAAGACAGTAAGGATCTATGCGTACAATTCCTTTTTTCCCTTGAGACAGATACTCCGCTTCAATAGTGTTCTGTGAGATTCCAGCCTGAAGCAGGGTAATCAGAGATTGGTTCTGTGAATCATTATTTTCATGTTGCCATACGGGCAATCCCACTTTGAATAATCCACTTATTTGCTCCGACCATTCCACACGTTCTGTTTTGTTTTTCTGACTCGAAGCAACCACTTTCTCATACGCGCTCTCAAAAGCAGGTTTCAGCAAAGGACGAATATTCTCCATAACTTCAGCAAGATGCATGAAAGCTTGGGCTTCTTCATCAGACCAATTAAGCGGATACATGGCAAAATGGCTGATAAACATGTACCCTTGTCCGTGTCCCATATTGGCGATCGGGATATGCATTGCACTGAGGGCCTCCATGTCGCGGTATATCGTCCTTTCCGTCGTCTCGCATCGCTGGGCAAGCTCACGCGCCAGAATGCCTGGCTTGGCTTGTACCAGCGTGATAATGCGCATTAATCGGATTAGTCGGTCTGTCATTTTGCCGGACCCTCCACGATGTTGTTTCAATAAATTTGATACAACTCCATCCATAGTTTAATATGATATTGATACATACATTCGACCTTCTCCTAAACTTCACCTTCAAAACATATGTAGACTCGTTCTCTCTATACCGTAACCATCTGAAATCAACCCTATTCGCCTAATATCTTTTGTTCACGGTCATGATATCCGGTTGTAAACGTGATTTCATAATGACAACGCAGCTTCTCAACGATCTCGGCTTCTGTGTAATAATCCAGATCCTGCTTGCGTGCGGCTTCAATTAACAGCGCATCTGCATGACGACGCAACATATGACTCCCCTCTTGAACCCGGCCCCTTTCATAGGCACGTAAGGCTTGCTTGATCAACGGTACAGTTTCACTTAACTTAATGGTCTTTTCCACCTTCGGATCTTCCGGCTGTCTCAGCATGCCGAGATGACTGGTGTACTGAATATACAACTGCTCTCTTCGTAACAATACGCGTTGACTTTGCTTCAACTTCCTTGTGCTCCAGTAGGCTGAACATACCGCTGCTTTTCCTGATACATGGGGTCCCATGACGAATTCAAGCAAAATTTGTTTGCTCTCCCCTTTGTATACATCACCAAGCCTGAGTAACCAACCAATATCTGTTTCTTTGGAGCGACATCCATAGATGCCTTTGAGCTGTACCCCATATTCCGGTTTGAGCAAAAGTTCCAAATCTCTTGATACAATTTTGGGTGCTATTTTCCTAAGTCTTTTGGCAGGGGCACCGTTACGCCACTCTACCATCATATATACGGGGTCGGCTCCCCCTGTCGGTATGGCCTCTTTATTCCACGAATAAGATACTTCAAAGACTGAGTTCACTGGTAGTCTCTCCCCCGATTTATGTGTATTATCTTCTAAGTTATCAGGGTGAATGGACACTATATTGTCACGGAACACATGTTCCCATTAAATTTTTCCAATATATTAGTTTCTCGTCCCCAAATCCGCCTGAATACGACAATAAACGACGAAAAAGCCTGGCACTATGCCAAGCTTTTCAATCCTAAATCTATGACAAGTCCCAAATTAAACTGTAGGATGATCAATTCCCATTTTGTGTAAGTATTGTGCACCATCTGCTTGGGTTACCGGAGCATAGGTGACACTGTCAATGACCAGCTTACGCCCTACTGGTTCTCCGTTAACAGTGATCATAATTGTTTTGGTTGATGTGTTCTGATCTGTCGTATACATATGTTTCTACTCCTTCATGTTCGCGATCTTATATTCAATCGGATATATTGGTATCGTTCATTAAATTGCGTATTTGTGAATAGCATGCACCCGGAACTGAAGTAAAAGTTCTGTTAAAACGGTCCGGTGTGCTTGCCTATCGTTCTATTACCCCACAGATTTATATGCTAAACAGCCCTGTTCCTAAATCATTTTAAATATTTCGGGTAATAAAACGATATCATCTTGAACCCATCGTCCCGATTTTGACGTATAATGTAAGAGCCGTATTTCAACAATAGACGACGATTTCGGCGATTGCTCGATCTAACCGAAGAAAGAGGTGTTAACGATGCCAAAATCCATTCAGGGTTATTTCATTCGGGTGTTATTCACCACATGCATTCTATTTACCGTTTCGATCGCTTCGACAGCAAATGCAGCCAGTGCCAATATTTTCACGGATATATATAGCGGCTGGGAGCGAGTCTCCGAATTGCCTGGAGAAGTGAACGCTCTGCAGGAAAGTTACAAACAAACCATGGAGCAATTGAATCAAACATCCGATCAGCTGGGACAAGCTCAGGCCAATGTCGAAGCATTTAAGACCCAGAACGAACAGCTACTGGCTCAGAACCAGAAACTTACTGAAATGGTAAGCAAATTGCAAGATGACCAGAATGCCAGAGCGGCTGCCAGCAAACGAATTCAGACGATGAT
This sequence comes from Paenibacillus sp. CB74, assembly GCF_055687625.1. Lineage (NCBI taxonomy): Bacteria > Bacillati > Bacillota > Bacilli > Caryophanales > Paenibacillaceae > Paenibacillus > Paenibacillus sp. CB74. The sequence goes on from NZ_CM146009.1 coordinate 3,892,489, forward strand.
CATCACTGTCGTTTCTCTCATATTGGGTTATTTTGTTCTGATTCGTGTGATGCGTTGGGGAATGCGTCGCCGTTCAGGCCGAGTATAAAAGACAGGAGCAACTGCATGAACATACACCTGAACCATGCTGAAGCAGGCGGAACTGGACAAGTCGTCACATTTTCACTGATTAAAGATGACCGCCTTCATATTCTGCATCCACAGCAAATAGTGGCCTTCCGCGGTCCAAGTGGGAGCCGCAATGATAAATTCATGAATATTACAGGCATATATCGCAAGAAAAAGCTGATTAAATCTGAAATTACCGGACCTTGCCAATTTGTGGCTGCCCTGCCTCCCGGATTCACCATGAAGGAAGTGGAGCTCACGGAGGACAGTGATCTGCTCTATGATTTCCGCCACCTGTTCTTCTACTCGGATGGTGTAACGATGCATACCAAAATCCAAAAAATCAAAAACATGCTGATCACCCGTGATGCAGTGAAAATGAAATTTTCCGGCAGAGGTAAAATCGGATTGCTCACTCAAGGCCAAGTCTGCCAACAGGAACTTCACCCAACAGCACCGCTGTATGTGGATGCCGGTAGCATCATTGCCTATCCCGAGAATGCACATCTGGAACTCACGGTATATGGTAACAACCTTGCCAGTCAGCATATGAATTATCATTGGAAGATGACAGGACATGGATCTGTACTCTTTCAGGCTGGACGTGAGAATCGTCGGTTGGAACAGGATCTCAACGATGAGGGTCTGTTCAAACGAATTCTGAAAGAAGTGATCCCTTTCGGGAATGTACTGATCAAATAAACATATCAAACAGACTGTCACTAGATAAAGCCGACCGATTAACTGCCACTGTGCTCCAGTGGGGTGGTCACCACGCGGTTTCATGTTATAATGGTTCAGACAATTGAAGAAGAAAATCCGTGCCGATGGCATGGGAGAGGTTCGCGAACTCCCTCTATAAGACTTGACCTTGTGATGGTCAGTATAAGTCTTGCGTACACGTTACTTAACGTAATGTACGTAAAAAACTAAGGACACTTGCTCATGGCTGCTTTTTTTGAAGCGGTTATCGAGAAGGTGTGTTTTTTGATGGATGCCAGTTCATGAACTTCTCTGTTCTTCCGACACTCTATGCCTTCGTGCATGGTTTGATCTCAAGAAGATAGAGAGGTTTTTTTATGTTGAACGAAGAAAAAGCAGTCGTTGTATTCAGCGGCGGTCAGGATAGCACCACGTGTCTGTTCTGGGCCAAACAACAGTTTGCCGAAGTCGAGGTTGTTACGTTTGATTACGGTCAGCGCCACAAGCTGGAGATTGAATGTGCTTCCGAGATCGCTCGCGATCTGGGCGTGCAGCAAACGGTTCTCGATATGAGCCTGTTAAACCAGCTTGCACCCAACGCCCTCACGCGCACAGATGTTGAAATTACACATGAAGAAGGCGAACTGCCAAGTACATTTGTGGATGGACGGAATCTGCTGTTCCTCAGCTTTGCAGCGATTATGGCCAAACAAAAAGGAGCTCGTCACCTGGTTACAGGTGTATGTGAGACGGATTTCAGCGGATACCCGGATTGCCGGGATTCATTTGTAAAGTCGATGAATGTGACACTTAATCTCTCGATGGACTACCCATTTGTCATTCATACGCCACTCATGTGGCTGGACAAAGCCCAAACGTGGAAGATGGCAGATGATCTCGGTGCCTTCGAATATGTGCGTGAGCGTACCCTGACCTGTTATAACGGCGTAATTGGCGATGGATGCGGAGAATGCCCTGCTTGCAAACTGCGCAAAGCCGGACTGGATCGTTATGTACAGCAACGTGCTGCTGCTGAATCGGCGGGAGTGGATGTACGATGAGAGAGCCGGGAACATTCCGTATTGTGGAGCATCTGCAACGAATAGGTGAAGATATCCTCCCCACCCAGCTGCGCTATCACCGCAAACGTGTGCTTGTAAGCAAAGAATTCACCTTTGACGCGGCACATCATCTGCATTGTTATGAAGGCAAGTGCAAGAACTTGCACGGTCATACGTATAAAGTGATATTTGGCATCAGCGGTTATCCGGGTGAAACCGGGCTGACAGTTGATTTTGGACATATCAAGGATATATGGAAAACTCAGATTGAGGGTTATCTGGATCATCAGTACCTCAACGAGACACTTCCTTTAATGAATACAACAGCTGAAAATATGGTCGTTTGGCTGTTCGAACAGATGGAACATGCGCTTCAGACAGAGCCATATGTTGGGCTAACCGACGGCGGACGGACAGAGTTTGTAAGGCTCTTCGAGACACCAACCAGTTACGCGGAAGCGAGACGGGAGTGGATGATTGATGAGTAGTGTTGTAGAACATGGGCCGTCGCGTGAACGGAACCAAGAGGCTCGCATCCCTGTGATGGAGATTTTTGGTCCGACGGTTCAAGGCGAAGGCATGGTCATCGGGCAAAAAACGATGTTTGTTCGCACCGCGGGTTGCGATTATCGCTGCTCCTGGTGCGACTCGGCCTTTACCTGGGACGGCAGTGGCAAGGACCAGATCCAGATGATTACGCCGGAGGGCGTATGGGAAGAATTGCGCCGCGTTGGCGGCACGCGTTTCTCCCATGTCACCATCTCCGGCGGTAATCCCGCCCTGCTCGCTTCGCTGGGCGGATTGGTTGCCCTGCTGCGGGAGAACGGCATCCGCACCGCGGTGGAGACGCAGGGCTCCCGCTGGCAGCCTTGGCTGGCGGACATTGATGAAGTCACCGTCTCGCCCAAGCCACCCAGCTCCGGCATGGACACGGATTGGTCCGTGCTGGATGATCTGATCGGACGGCTAGCCGCTGGCCCGGCAGAACGAAGCCATAGTCTGAAGATCGTGATCTTCGATGAGACAGACCTGGGCTATGCCCGCCGTGTGCATGCACGATATCCGGGCACGGATCTATTTTTACAAACCGGGAACCCGGATGTGACTTCCGCCGATACGCCAGATCTGGCGTCCTCACTGCTTGCTCGTTATGAATGGCTGATTGACCAAGTCAGTGCATCCGATGACCTGAATGATGTTCGTGTGCTTCCACAGCTTCATACGTTGGTATGGGGCAACAAACGCGGCGTCTAATGGGCAGTATGGGTGGATTGAATGGCATGATGTACGGATGAGGATGAAATTCACTCAGACAATGAAGAGAATTAAACAGGCACGATTGAAGACGGCCTATTCATATATACCGCGAAGCTTCGGGCTTTGACGGAAACAAGGAGCGCTTAATAACCGATGAGACAACCTGATGAGATGCAAGATGTGACGTTGCTGGGCAACCAGAACGTTAAATATACGTTTGAGTACGATCCGGGCATTCTGGAGAGCTTTGATAACAAGCATCCGTACCGTGATTATTTTGTTAAATTCAACTGCCCGGAGTTCACCAGCCTGTGCCCGATTACGGGTCAACCGGACTTTGCAACGATCTATATTAGCTACATTCCTGATATCAAAATGGTCGAAAGCAAATCTCTCAAGTTGTACCTGTTCAGCTTCCGCAACCATGGCGACTTCCACGAGGATTGTGTGAATATCATCATGAATGACCTGATCAAGCTGATGGACCCGCGCTACATCGAAGTATGGGGCAAATTCACACCGCGCGGTGGTATCTCCATTGACCCGTACACAAACTACGGTAAGCCGGGAACGAAGTACGAGCAGATGGCCGACCACCGTATGATGAATCATGATATGTATCCAGAGACGATTGATAATCGTTAAAGTAGTCTGGTTCATGCAATCTCTATAAAATAGAATCATTGAATGCCAAAAGCCGAACTCTTCCATCTGAAGAAGTTCGGCTTTTTAGTATAAACCTGTAGAACCTCCGTGTCTCAATCCTAAGTTTGGAGTCAATTTCAAGTAGATTGATCTTCCTTCAGTTCTTTGACTTTTTTAACGTAATGTCTCAACATCAGAACACCAATCGATTGAAAAATGATAAATATGACGATAGCAGCAGATAGAGATTTCGGTGCAACATAGAGAGCCTGAAACGTGATTACAGCCATATATACAATGGTCATTACCAGTTCACGTCGAGCTGATTCATAAGGCGATAAGGATTTCAATGCCATCCCTCCCCTTTCCTTTTCATTCTAAAATATGGAATTTATTATTATGAAGTCTAAAGTAATACATTTCTTTTGTAAATGTACGTTTTCTCTTGTTCCCCTTGTCGGTCCAATCAATCTATCCTATTATGTAACAATATGCTTACACGCATAGAATACAACATCAGGCGCTGATCCCTCGTGACCGCGACCAAAGGAGAATTGTACATGTCTACACAAACCTCATTATCCAAGGACGCCGCAGCGCGTTCGAAAGCCCCACCCGGATTGGATGCACAAAGCACCGTTTACCGGATACTTATTGCGATCAGTCTGGTTCATCTGTTCAATGATTCGATCCAGTCGGTCATTCCAGCTATTTTCCCGATTCTGAAAGACTCAATGCATCTCACGTATACTCAGATCGGATGGATTTCTTTTGCGATCAACTTTACCGCATCCATTATGCAGCCTGTCGTAGGCTGGTTTGCTGATAAAAAACCAACGCCGTCCATTCTACCCATCGGTATGGGTTTTACATTTACAGGCATGTTGCTGTTGGCCTTTGCTGACAGTTATATGGCTGTCCTGATATCCGTTATCTTTGTCGGTCTGGGTTCTGCCGCTTTCCACCCGGAAGGTTCGCGGGTATCCCATATGGCTGCCGGTCAGCGCCGTGGACTGGCACAGTCCATCTTCCAAGTGGGCGGTAACGCGGGGCAGTCTCTTGCCCCATTGCTTACACGCTGGATCTTTATCCCGTTTGGACTGTTCGGTGCTATTGGATTTACAGGCATTGCCGCCATGGGGATCGCCGTTCAGATCTACATCGCCCGTTGGTATGGACGCATGCTGCAATCGGGTGGATATCTGCGTAGACAAGCTGCTGCCCGGCGTGCACCCAATCCAGCATTGCGCAAAAAGATCACTGCCGCCATTACGCTATTAATTTTGCTTGTCTTTGTTCGTTCCTGGTATATCGCTTCCATTGGCAGCTTCTACGCGTTTAATCTGAAAGATACCTTTGGATTGTCCACAGAGGACGCGCAGATCTATATCTTCCTGTTCCTGGCTGCGGGAGCACTCGGCACGTTCTTCGGAGGACCTCTTGCGGATCGGTTCGGCAAACGTAATCTGATCTTCCTGTCCATGGCCGGAGCTGCTCCACTTGCTCTGTTGTTACCTTATGCGAATCTGTTCTGGACAGGTGTACTGCTTACCATTATTGGTTTTATCATGTTATCCAGCTTCTCGGTTACGGTGGTATATGCACAAATGCTGATTCCAGGCAAAATCGGAACGGTTTCCGGTCTGATCACGGGTCTGGCATTTGGTATGGGGGGGCTGGGTGCACTCGTGCTAGGGAACTGGATTGATGTTTTCGGTGTATCACCCGTGATGCAAATGTGCAGCTTCCTGCCCCTGCTAGGGATCTTCACATTCCTGCTTCCATCCGATAAATTACTGAATATCTGGGCGAAAGAAAACGGTAGCGAAGAGTAAGCCATACATCAACAGGTGTCCACTATTTATTCTATATTGGATCCAATCCTTGCGTGGCAGCATCGCCCTTATAAGACGTTAGCTGTGCTAAACAACCTGATAGCCCTTATTTGAACGAATATCACATATTTCGTAATCTAATGAATCTGAGCAACGCTATTCCCGAGAAAACGACTGAAAACCTTGGGATGTGCGTGTGAAATGAGTAAATAACGTGTCTGAGATTCTTTAGAAATCAGGATGAGTTAATCATCGCCAAATAACGTCTGCTGAGTTCGTTAGATTTCACTTTAGTCACTACATTTGAAGTCTAAATTAACGATTTAAACCATAACAACAAAAGGGGTTCCGCCAACTCTGTATTTACAGATCGGCAGGAACCCTTTTTGTTATATTTAGATTTTCTCGTAATGATCCTCAACCATATCACTCATGTCTCACATCACAACGCTGCTAACCTGGGCTGTATGCAGTTCCTTCACATCTTCAAACTCAAGAAATACCATCACCGTATTTTTTATCGGATGATATGCTGCGTCATTTTCCATTTATGTGCCCTAGCACGCCTTAGGAAAACTTCCTTCATGGAACGAAAATTTGGAAAATCAGCTTCTTTGGAGTTGTCAGACACGCTATATAGCTTCATATAAAGAATATTTACACGGACACTCCGATGACAGAACAACCTTCCGATCGCTGTTATTCCCAGATTTTTTGATCTCTCTTTTAAAAGGGGAAATCCGGGAATAAAGGCGCACGCTTTGCTTCTTCAGATTCTTTCTGTCCTCTCCGTTATTGTATAAATGTTAAATCGAACCTATATAGTATTCTTCTGCAATATTATGTTTTCTCTAATCCTTATTACTTCAAACGCTGAAGGATCAGACGTTTTTTGTACAGCATTTTGCCTGCTTCGGCTACATCCCGGATCGTATTTTTGTTGCTTACTGATCCAAACACCATGCCGGCAATTGGAATGAGCTGGAACAGCTTTTTCCAACCAAAGGATTCACTATAGGAGTTAAATACTTCTCGCCAGCCCTGCATCTGCGATACCACTTCAATGGGCTTGTCCGGGTCGTCGTATGCGGCGAGTTCTTCAATGATCGCTTTCTTGCCTACGATATCAGCAGAAGAGAATTGCAGACATTTGACGATAAAGATACGCTCCAGTGGTTCATCTGGATCATAACCGTAACATAGCGCCATCTCCTGCAGCACCTTCAGAGAAAGCCCCATCACCATCGGAATATCTGCTGCAATAGTTACAATGCCACCGAAGCCTGTAGCTGCTCCCTGCGCCGCAGCAAATTTGGTTCGACTCTCGGTAATGTTATCAGCCACCTGGTCCAACACTTGAAGCGGCAACTTTTCCACACTATGAATCTTCGTTGTGCCCTCGGTTTCAGCTTCCTGCTCCAAACGATAGGTCGTATCTATCATGCAATAACCGGACTTCTCGGCTTCCTCTTGCAGCAGCTTAGCTACTTTTTTCTTCTGTACGAGGAACTTTCCCCCATGCTGGACATACTGCCCAACGTCGTTCAGGGAATCTCCAATTTTCTGTTTTAACGCTTTAGGCATCACTTTATCCAACATCGCAAAGGGCAAACGCCCAATTTTATCCCATATAAACAAGTCCTTCTGTTGTTTTTCCCATTTCAAAATCTGTTCCAGTTCCTGGTCCAAGGTTTCGCGTGAATCCATATATAATCCTCCTAATAGGTTGTGCATCGTAATCTGTATCTTTCTCATACGCAGAAATCATCGTTGTGGTTGCTTTGTTTTATATCCAACACATTGACACCCATACCGCTCTTTCCTATCGTTTCCATACAAAAGAGCCCTTAAATCAGCATCACTCGCTAACCAAGGGCTCTCGTATTGAAAAGACATACTACATCTTATTTCGTTTCTGCTACTGCTTTTCCATCCGGTACCGGAACACCAAAATCAGGTGTGCCATCTTCACGCCAGCGAATCACTTGAGCACGGGCGTGACGGTTTGGATCATACAATGGATCGCCCTCGATATCTTTGTAATTACGCGCATGATAGATCAAGATATCCGTCTTGCCATCTGGTGATACAGTAAAGCTGTTATGACCTGGACCGTACTGTCCGTTCGCTTCACAGGTCTGGAACACCGGCTTGGGTGACTTCACCCAACTCGCCGGATCAAGCAGGTTGGCATCTTCATCCGCGGTGAGCAAACCCATACAATAATTGTAGTCGGTCGCGCTCGCCGAGTATCCAATAAATAACCGTCCATTGCGATGCATTACCGCAGGGCCTTCATTCACTTTAAAGCCGATGATTTCCCAATCATACTCCGGCGTAGAGATCATGACCTGTTCGCCGCGTAGCGTCCATGGGTTTTCCATTTCGGCAATGTACAGGTTCGAGTTACCCACGATATCGGGATCTTTCTGTGCCCAGACCAGATAGCGGATTCCCTTATGTTCAAAGGTCGTTGCATCCAGCGCAAATGATTCCCAGCGTGTATAGATCTGTCCCTTTTCTACCCACTCCCCTTCGAGTGGATTCGTAGAATCGTTCTCCAGCACATACATCCTGTGATCAAACAGACCTTCGTTGGTCTCACTGGTATGAGCCGCAGCGTAATGTATGTACCATTTGCCATCGATAAAATGAATCTCCGGTGCCCAGATGTTGGCACTCATCGGCCCCGTGTCACGCTTGGTCCAAGCCGTTACCGGCTCAGCATCTCTTAACTCTTCCAACGTCTCTGCTCGCCGGATCTCAATCCGGTCAAAGGCTGGTACGGAAGCGGAAAAATAATAGTAGCCGTCTGTATGACGGTACACCCACGGATCAGCACGCTGCTCCAGAATGGGATTAGTAAAGGTAATGGAATCTGTCATGGGAATGCTCCCCTTTCAAATGTGTGTGTGATGGCTCGGAGTTGAGGATGTAACGCATACGTGAAAAGAACAGGCAAGACATGGTGCACAGCGGACGTTCAGGGGTGGGAGGGCCTTGGTGCTCTCTTGTCCTCCGATTTCTTTTTCCACCGCTCCTGGCGGTTGAAATCGGATGCCAAACTCGCTCCTGCGGCTCCTTCCTCCCCCTCACTGCTTGTGCACCTTTGGTTCAGCAGCTCGCTCTTACCGCGCTCGCTGGGTTACGACCTCACTTCGAGCCTTATATTGGCTCGGTCTAATGGGGTTGACCGCTTCGCAGGGTCAACTCCCCCATATTTAAGTACTTGATTGGCCTCAGACATTGGCCAGTATAAATGCATCTTGAATGTTTATTAGCAGCAATGTCTTGTGCGTTAGCGCGCCTTAACAGGAAATATTTGGAATACACTGCGGACGTTCGGGGGTGGGAGGGCCTTGGTGCTCTCTTGTCCTCCGATTTCTTTTTCCACCGCTCCTAGCGGTTGAAATCGGATGCCAAACTCGCTCCTGCGGCTCCTTCCTCCCCCTCACTGCTTGTGCACCTTTGGTTCAGCAGCTCGCTCTTACCGCGCTCGCTGGGTTACGACCTCACTTCGAGCCTTATATTGGCTCGGTCTAATGGGGTTGACCGCTTCGCAGGGTCAACTCCCCCATATTTAAGTACTTGATTGGCCTCAGACATTGGCCAGTATAAATGCATCTTGAATGTTTATTAGCAGCAATGTCTTGTGCGTTAGCGCGCCTTAACAGGAAATATTTGGAATACACTGCGGACGTTCGGGGGTGGGAGGGCCTTGGTGCTCTCTTGTCCTCCGATTTCTTTTTCCACCGCTCCTAGCGGTTGAAATCGGATGCCAAACTCGCTCCTGCGGCTCCTTCCTCCCCCTCACTGCTTGTGCACCTTTGGTTCAGTAGCTCGCTCTTACCGCGCTCGCTGGGTTACAACCTCACTTCGAGCCTTATATTGGCTCGGTCTAACGGGGTTGACCGCTTCGCTGGGTCAACGCTCCCGTCTTAATGCAGGGCTGGCCGCAAAGCTAGTACAGATGATTCTTGATTGTCCAAAAGCACCAATATCTTGTGCGTTAACGCGCCTTAACAGGAAAGCTTTGGCATACACTGCGGACGTTCAGGGGTGGGAGGGACTTGGTGCTCTCTTGTCCTCCGATTTCTTTTCCCACCGCTCCTAGCGGTTGAAATCGGATGCCAAACTCGCTCCTGCGGCTCCTTCCTCCCCCTCACTGCTTGTGCATCCTCGGCGTAGAGCTCGCTCTTTTCGCGCTCGCGGGTTACACGCTGCTTCCTGCCTTACTCCTCCGCTGCGCTAATCTGCTTGCCCCAGACCGCTACACCGCGGTCATTAAGTCCTGTTACCACCAGCGCAGGCTGGCTTCGCTCCCAGTCCCAGGACGGGAGCAGCTTCAGCTCTTCTATGGAAGCTCCGCCCCATGGACTTTCTTTCCACGTCAGTGTCAATGTTTGTTGGCCATCAAATGTCCAGGTTCCAGAACCATTTTCGCTTTTAATTTTACCGTTGCTTGTTAGGGTATAAGGCACTGCCTGAATCTGCCCGTCCACGGACGGATCAAGCGCCATGCCTTCCCACTCCCCGGCAATCATGGATTTCGGAATATCCTGGGCAGTCTCACCGGCGTACCGCTCAGGTGACACCACAGGCCAGCCGTCCTTCGTCCATACCATTTTGCGTACGTGCAGATAGGGCCAGTTTTTATCCGTCTCGCCCCGAGCATGATGCACGATATAATAATCGTCTCCGTCCTTGAGAACAGAGTTATGTCCGGGCGCTACCCAGCCCTCACCTTCTGTGAAGCGATAACCCCCCAGAATTTTGGTGCCGATCTCATATTGAGGCAGATGTTCTGTATCCAACATGTTCATGCCATTCATGTCCGTGTACGGTCCTGTGATTGAATCGGCACGCGCAACCCGTACGTTATAATCTTCGAATAAGGAATCATAAGAGACGAACAGATAATACTTTTTGAACTCCGGGTTATACACGATGTAAGGACCTTCGACTGCACCCTCTTCGGTTGCACGATCCCGTGCAGCAATGCGGGTACCATAACCCTCGTCCTTGAATTTTCCGGTATCCGGATCGAGTGGGGCAATATAGATGCCATCAAAAAACGAACCATATACCATCCACGAATTGCCCTCGGCATCCACAATGGGATTGGCATCAATGGCATTCAGTTTATCCTGTTCATTCGCAAGGGTTTTCACAACCAGCCCTTCATCTGTCCATGGGCCTTCCGGGGACTTAGCTGTCTGCAAACCAATGGTCGACTGGGTACTACCGAAACTGGATGCCGAATAGTACATCCGATAGGTGTCATCAACCTGAATCACATCCGGCGCCCACAGGTTCACTGCACCTGTCCAATCCAGCGCTTCTTGGGGAATGCCTGGCAGAGCCTGGCCTACCCATGTCCAGTGGATCAGATCATCCGATTTGCGTACCATGACGCCGGGTTTCGGTTCTCCCGCTACACGAACGTCTGTGGAATAGACGTAGTAACCCTGGTCTGTTTTGATAATGGCCGGATCATGTGCATTGTTTACTGTCCAACGGGACTCGTCATCCAATATGGAGGTATCATACAGTTGGGTATCTTGAGGAGCTTCAGGAAAGACCGGACGGGACACCGTTTCTCCAGCCCCTTCTCCAGCACATCCCGTAGCCCCAGTAATCAACAACAGCAACATGGAAGCAACAACCCCTCTCTTCGAAAATGTCCACCCTCGGAAGTTCTTCCGCTGATTCATCCCTTCACTCCCGAGATGGCAACCGATTCAATAATCTGTTTTTGGAAGATCAGGAAGATGATCAACACTGGTAACAGAGCTACGATGGACGCCGCCATAATAAGTGGGTAATCGGTTTGAATCGCATACGTGGCATTGAAATTCGCTATAACGAGCTGTAACGTCTGCTTCTCCGGTGAATTCAGATAGATAATTGGTGCCAGATAATCGTTCCAGATGCCCATGAACCAGAGAATCAACTGTGCAGCAATCGCCGGTTTGATCAGTGGAAACGTAATGCTGGAGTACAGCCGGAAATAGGAGCTTCCATCGATTTTGGCCGCCTCAATAATCGCATCAGGCACACTAAGCAGATATTGGCGCAGGAAGAAAATCATGATGACGTTACCGAACAGGCCAGGAACGATCAGTGGAAGCAGCGTATCCACCCAGCCCAGCTTCGCAAACATGATGAATTGCGGGATCATGACGGTCGGATAAGGAATCATCATGGATGCCAGCAATGCGAGGAACAGTTTATTTTTGTGCGGGAATCTTAATTTGGCAAAAGCAAATGCAGCGATACTGGACGTAAACGTACCCACCACCGTTACACTCACCGCAACGATGAGGCTGTTTTTGATCCCGCTGAGCAGCGGCCCTGCTTCCCAGATTTCTTTATACTTTTCAAACTGGAATACTTCAGGTATCCATACAGGCGGAAGCGCGAACACATCCTGCTTCTCCTTCAATGACGTGGACAACATCCAGATCAGTGGTGCAATCATCGCAATTGCACCAATCGCGAGTACGATAAAAATGATCGAATTCGTTAACTTCCTCTTTTGACTGTAAGACATCTCCGGTTCACTCCTTTCCTTGACAATCAATCCCCATCATAGGCTGATTTTTCGTTCATTTTGAATTGCACAAGGGTAATGACAAAAATGAAAATACCCAGAATCATGGCCATCGCTGAGGCATAACCCATCTGCAAGTTACTGAAGGCCTTCTGCCAGATGTAGAAAACGATTGATGCCGAAGAATATTCAGGACCACCCGTAGGTGTCATAATGTTCATCTCGGTGAAGATCTGGGAACCGCCAATGATATTCGTAACGATCAGGAAAAAGGTAACCGGCTTCACCATCGGCCAGGTGATATTGCGGAAGATTTGGAATCCATTCGCTCCATCCAGCTCTGCCGCCTCGTAATATGTACGTGATACACTTTGCAGTGCTGCCAGGTACAATAACATCGTGTATCCCAAGCCTTTCCACACCGTCATAATAATCAGAGCGGGTTTGACGGTATCTTTGTTCGCGAGCCAGTTAGGGCCTTTAATCCCAAACAGGTCAAGGAACTGGTTCACCAGACCGTAATCTCCGTTGTACGCCCAGTTCCACATGATGGACACGGCAGCGAGTGAGGAAATAACCGGAATGTAGTAGATCACTCGGAATGTCGTTGTGCCCGGGATTTTACGATTCAGCCCCATTGCCAGCAATAGCGCCAACAACAGACCAATCGGGATACCAAGCATCAGGAAAAATGTGTTAAACATCGCTTTGTAAAAGAGGTCATCCGTGAGCAGATCCTTGAAGTTGGCCAGACCAATAAAATTCATCTGTCCCAGTCCGTCCCAATCCGTAAAGGAACCATAGAGGGAGTAGAGGAACGGGAACATGACAAAGATCAGCAATCCAAGAATCGGAGGTAAAATAAACAGATATCCGTACAGCATCTCTTTGCGATACAAACTCGATTTCGTAATCACGGCGTTCACCCCTGTTTCTAGTATCAGCATGTGGCATTCTTCGATTGAACCTTGCCGATCAACGAATGCCACATGCCCGTATGGAACTCCACAAATTCCAACACGAATGATGCCAGCAGCATGATTGCACTCTGCCGGCATCGCTCTACCTATCTACTATTTCTGTGATTTCTTCTCTTGTTCAACTGCTTTATCGAGCAGCTTCTGCATTTTCGGCTGTTGCTGCTTCACATAGTCTGCGGCTGTAATCTTGCCATCCAATACCGGCTGAATGTCGGTGAAGAACAGATCATACCATTCCGCATTGTACGTGTAGTTACCTGGCAGAGCCCGGCCATAATCCTCTACGATATCAATGAATTCCTGTTTATTGGCTGGTTTCGTGGATGTATCTTTGGCCCACTCGTCTGCCATATCAAGCAAGTTTGGAATCTGTACCTTGGCATCCACCAGTTGCTGCATGCCTTCCTTCGAAGCCGTAAGGTAGTTCACCAGTGCAGCAGCTTCTTCCGGATGTTTCGTTTTCGCGGATACCCCGATTCCGAGAGATCCAATCCACGTTGCCGATTTGCCAGTAGATCCCGCAGGGAATGGCAGCAAATCATAATCGAAAGGCAGTTTCTCAAATGTACTCATATCCCATGGTCCAACAGGGAAGAAAGCCATCTCACCTTTCATCCAGCGTTGGTACGTATCCAATGTTTGCGCTTCCTCAATGGAAGGTGTGATTTTGTATTTGTTTTGCATATCCGCGAAGAATTGCAGTGCTTCCGCGAATTTCGGATCATCAATCGTTACTTTTGTTTTAGTCTCATCCAACCAATCGCCGCCATTGCTCCATACAAAGGATTGCAGTGCCCACTGTACGTTGAAGCCAGTACCGTACACATCGGGTTTACCGTCCCCATTAGTATCCTTGGTCGCTTGCTGGTTTACTTTAATGAACTCTTCCCATGTATATGGTTTATCCTTGTCAGGGAAGGGAATGCCTTCTTTTTCAAACAAAGTTTTGTTGTATCCCAGTGCAAATGGCCCCAGATCCTTCGGCATACCGTAGATGTCGCCTTGTCCTGACATTTGGCCATCATAACGGTACAAGTCCACACCGTATTTCCAGATATTATCGAGATCAACATCCGGGTTATTTTCAACATACGGTGTAAGATTCATCAGTACATTACTGTTCACATACGCTTTCACATCGCCCGGATTGATGTAGAATACATCAGGCAAGCTGTTGCCTGTAATTGCCGCTCTCAACTTGGTTGCATATTGATCCGCAGCCGTTACAATAATTTTGACTTTCACACCCGGATGATCTTCTTCGAATTTCTTGACCACCGCCTGGTATGCTTTCTGCTCGTCCGTACCGCCGCGGAACATAAACGTTAACTCCTTGTCCCCATTTGAACCGCTACTTCCTCCTCCGCAGCCCGCAAGTACCAGTGCACTTACCAGCATTAGAAGCATAAATGTGACCCAATTCTTTTTCTTTACCATCTGAACCCCTCCTGATCTGGACTTGTAACCGTATTCAATTGGATGAAATAAGATTTCTGTTGTTAAATTTATCAAATCCAGATCACTTTAGTCAACACTTTTATAAAACATTTTATATTTATATAAAATAAATCAATACATAGGCCAGCCACTGGCATCCCAAAGCAAGTCATTAATCAGCAATTTCGGATTGCCATTATCCTCTGCATCATAGGCATGTCTTGCGATGACATTACCGTTGTACACGTCCTGACCACCTGGACCTTTCCATTTCACATTGCCTGTATCCAATATCGTACCGCCACCATTCAACATATTGACTCCGTTTTTGTCCACATAAGGGCCTGTTATGCTGGTCGAACGTCCATAAACCATTTTGTAGGTACTGTTCACTCCTTGGCAGCAAGAATCGATGGAGGCAAACAGGTAATAATAGCCGCCACGGTATACAACACTTGGTCCTTCAATAGCACCTCCGTTATTCGGGCGCGCAGCAATGGAAGTTATGCTGCCTGTCGGTTTCATCGTATTTTTGTCCAGCTTGACAATCTTCAGACCGCTCCAGAAAGAACCGAAGGCCAGCCATGGATTGCCTGAAGCATCAATGACCAGATTCGGATCAATCGCGTTATAATTATTGGCGGTCGTTGTCTGAAGCACCATCCCTTCGTCCTTCCATTGCCCTGCACCGATACTGTTCGCGGACGCGAGACCAATCGCAGACCGATTAGAACCAAAGGTGGAGATTGAATAATAGAGCCACACTTTTCCGTTATACTGCTCTACGTCCGGTGCCCATACATCCAATCCACTCTGCCCCGGAACCGCAGAAGCCCACCAGGATGGCTTACTCAGGAAGATTTGCGGAACCCGATACCAGGACGATCCATTATCCGATTTCAATACCTGAATGCCCGGCCCCGTTGAGAAGGTGTACCAGGAACTGCCCTCTTTGATAATCGATGGATCATGAACAGCGATATCTCCGGTCAGATTCCAAAATGCTGCAAAAGCCCGTGATTGACCTGCAAGCAGCAACACTAAGACAAGCAATGCGGGTAATGCCCAACGTTTCCTTTTGAACTTTTGCACCGTCTTCAACTTATCCAAACCTAACTCCACCTTTCAAATGGTTAATTTGGTTCATGATGTATTGAATCAATTTAGGTATAATAGGATTATAAAAGCGGTTACATTACATTTCAATGGTATATTTCAAATATACATGAACTGATTAACACTTATTTTAACCGTAATAGTGAACAAAAAGTGGATTACATTTTCATATTTGCGCTATACAGAAGGGTTTTGGCTTCTATTTCTCTGCCCTTCCCTTCCATGAGGGAATGATTTATAATTATCTGAAATAAAACATATAAATGTGCAAATGTCTGCATTGAAAAGAGACTTTGTTCAGAACGGGGAAAGGAATCCACCTATGATTTATATTAAAGATCTGATGTCGGGTGTGAATATCTTCAAAGCGCTCAGTTCAGAAATCCGGATTCAGATCATCGAGCTACTGGCCAAGAACCAAAGTCTTAATCTCAATGATCTCGCAACCAAACTGGGGCTGAGCAATGGCGCTATCACAATGCATATTAAAAAGCTTGAGGAGAGCGGATTGATCGAGATCAATACCGCCGTTGGCAAACATGGCATTCAGAAGATATGTTATCTCAATGAGGAAAAATTGATGGTTGATCTGCGTTCACAGGAAATAAATAATCGATACGAGGTTGAAATTCAGGTAGGCCACTACAGCGATTATCAAGCTGCACCTACATGCGGCCTTGCTACCCGGGACAGCATTGTTGGGGAGTTCGATGATCCGCGTTACTTTGCTGATCCACTGCGAATTGATGCGGAGATGATCTGGCTGGCTGAAGGTTACTTGGAGTATCGTATCCCCAACTACCTCAAGCCCAATCAGTTGTTTAGCGAAATTCAGCTATCCATGGAGCTGGGGTCGGAGGCACCTGGTTTTTGCGACAATTACCCTTCGGATATCTATTTCTACATCAATGGTATTGAGATTGGCTGCTGGACGAGTCCAGGCGATTTCGGCAATACACGCGGTACCTTTAACCCGGAATGGTGGCCTCCCCACTTGAATCAGTACGGCATGCTGAAGCTGATCCGGATTACGCAAGAGGGCAGCTATATCGACGGATGCCGCATCTCGGACGTAACGCTGGACCAGATTGGGTTGGATTACAAGAGCGATATTCACTTCCGCATTGCGGTTACGGACGGACCTTTGAACAAACGAGGCTTAACGATCTTTGGTAAAAACTTTGGTAACTACGGACAGAATCTGCTCGCTCGGGTTCTCTATAACGTGCAGGAAGAGTAGAGCCCACTCTACTCTAAACGTTGGATTAATAGCTCAACCAAACTTCTAAAATAACTGTTCCATACAACAACAACAATCTGTCTTCGAAAAAGGGTGCTATCCAGCACTCTTTTTTTCATCTCGGCTAAGAACTTATTCAACCAAACTGGAATAAACCCACTGGATGATATGACTTTTACGAACCCTTTGTATTCATCCATTGTGTTCATCATGTCGTGATATAATATAGGCCTGTAATGACAAAATGGAATAACGGGCGGGGATATTTCTTGAAATTGGAGCGATTAATCTCAATCATATACAAACTGCTGAACCACGAAGTGTTGTCTGCTTCCACCTTGGCAGAAGAGTTTCAGGTGTCCCCGAGAACGATCTATCGGGATATTGATGTAATCTGTGCAGCCGGCTTCCCCGTCATTTCCCATCAGGGACTCAAGGGCGGCTACGGCATGATGGACGGATATAAAATGGATAAAAGCTTGCTTGGTTCATATGATGTCGATTCTCTGATTACGGTTCTTAGCAGTCTCTCCACGGTCTTTGAGGATGCACGTGTACAGGGCACAATTGAACGTCTGCAAACGATTGGACCGGAGCATCAGACCTCAAGTCTATCTGTGGATCTGGAGACTCGCCGAACGGAGCCTGATGCCCTTCCTCATCTGCGTACAGGGATTACGAAGCATCAGGTTGTGCGTTTTGACTACATCAATACGAAAAATGAACATACCCCTCGCCATCTGGAGCCGGTAAGACTCCAGTTCAAATACCGTAATTGGTATGTATATGGATTTTGCCAGACACGGCAGGATTATCGCGAGTTCCGACTGTCCCGGATGATGAATGTGGCCCTGACATCGGAACACTTTCAACCACATCTTGAACTTCCTCAGGCGGAGGTTGTGTCCGATCCATCCTGGCAAGATCAAGTAAGTGATGTGGTATTTCGAGTGAACCCGGAAGCGCTAGCAGAAGCCATGGATCATTTTCAACAGGCAGATAAGCAATTTCACGAGGATGGCAGTATGACGATGCGCATCTCGGTTCATCAACCGTTACAAGCCAAGTGGTTATGGTCGTTTCTGCTTAGTTTGGGAAGTGGCGCTGAGGTGCTTGAACCGATTGAATTACGAGGTATTCTGAAAGAACAGCTTCGAGACGCACTTAAACTCTATGAAGAAGTATGACACGCTGTTGTCATACTTCTTTTTTTATAATCATTTTAGTAAGTAACCACATTCTTCGCCAAATTAAAGGAGACGATCATTCATGAATCATCCGGAACAAATGTATAACTACAACGCATGGGCTAATCAAACCATCCTGAACAGAATTAAAGAACTCCCCTCTTCTGTACTAAGTCAGGAAGTGAACAGTTCATTTCCAACCATCGCCCATGCTCTCAGCCATATCTATGCAGTGGATAAGATGTGGTATCTGGTGTTAACGGGCACCGGTATGCCCGAGGCACTCCAGGCATGCATGCCTCTCAATGGTGAAATTCATGGTTCAATAGATGAGTACATGCAAATGTTTGCCGATCTGTCGGCACAATATAGCGAATGGCTCCAAGGCCAAACCAATCTGGAACAAACCGTGCTGCTCGATAATCCATTTGCCGGCGTCCGCGAAACCAGCTTATCGGAAATGGTATTTCATCTGGTCAATCACGGGACCTACCACCGAGGTAATGTGTCTACCATGCTCCGTCAATTGGGGCATGCTTCCGTCATGAATGATTATTCTCTCTTCTGGTATCAAGAACCGGCTCAAGTCTAGACAATGAGCTGATGGAAAATGTACATTGTATCCCCGTGACATCGAGGGAAGAATTGAGAAGTTGGTTGCAGGAGCATGGAAAAGTCCAGAAATCTTGCTGGGTCATTGTTAGCTTGAAACCAACTCCGGATACCCTGCTGTATTTGGATGTGGTTGAGGAGGCGTTGTGCTTTGGCTGGATCGATGGGGTCAAAAAGAAACTATCCGATACTCAATTAGCACAGAGATTGTCGCCTAGAAGCAAACGCAGCTCATGGACTGAATTGAACAAGGAACGTGTCCGCCGTCTTGAAAAGTTAGGCCTCATGCATGACGAGGGTAGACAGGTACTACCTGTTATGGACCCAAATGCTTTCATTATGGATAGTGTGATCGAACAAAGGTTGAAAGAGAACCCGCAGGTTTATGCGAATTTCGCGGCATTCCCTGCCCTGTATCGAAACGTTCGAATCGATACGATTCAAAGTGTTAAACAGCAGCCCGCCTTATTCCAGAGCAGATTGGATAAATTCATAACCAACACGAAGGAAAATAAAATGTACGGTCAATGGCATGACAATGGACGGCTATTGGACTATTAAGATGCCTTGAAAATACGAAAGCAGGACCTCCTCGTAGGATGGTCCTGCTTGTTTTTTTGCATTTATACGTTGGCGAATCTCGGCCCAGACTCTCTGTTCACCTCTCCCCGCTCACACATCATATTCATTCGGGTGTTAATGATTCTGCCTGTATGTTTTGGGAGACTTACCAAAGGTCTTCTTGAACTGGCGGGTGAAATAATTACTGTCGTTAAATCCACATTCATACGAAATTTCCGTAATGGACATATTCCCGTTTTTCAACAAATGGCATGCCTTCTCCAGACGCAACTTCTGCAGATAAGAGATCGGGGTCATCTGATAATAGGATCGGAAAATCCGATTCAGATGCCTTATGGAGATATTCGACTTCCCCGCAATATCCTCCAACGACAGCGGCTCAAGATAATGATCTTCAATAAATGAAATGGCATTGGCCAGATGCATGAGATTATTACCTTCGATCCCTTTCTCCTGCGTATCATATTGTCTCGACAAATAAACGACCATCTCCGTAAGACGTGAGATCAACATGGTCTGATACCCTTGCTGTTTACTCTGATACTCCTCAATCATGAACGATATCAGTGATTCCACATACTCCAGACTGGAAATGGATAACGAAAGTTTACTCGGAAATGAATGAATATTACGATAAAACGGTTCCAAAACAAATAGCGCCTGGAAGCCGTTTGATTTTCTCAGATCGGGCCCGGCCGAAGCAAGCATCTCGGGACTGAACATAATATTACAGATTCTAAAATCATAAGGGTCTTTATAAGCGTGATGGGTGTCGCCATTAATTACAAATACGTTCCCCTTTTTGATAAAAAACTCCTCGGTGTTCACCACATGGGTTGCATGACCACTCAGAACAATGACAAGTTCCGTAAAATCCACATGATTATGAAGCTCCATGTCTTGGTCGTGTCCACCATACTGAATGAAAAATGGAAACTGCTGATCCGAAGTAAACCATCTCAAATATGCATTACTCAAAAGCATTCCCCTCCGCAAGCCATGTTGGGTTGAATGTCTATATCATGCTATTCGAGGACCGAAAAATCAAGGTTGGAAATGATTGAAGACGATATAATTCCCCTTGTAGCAAGGATACAGCTCAAACACTAAGGTCCATATTACACTTTCGACATGAATAGGAGCATAACATGATGAAATATACCAATCCGGTAATTCCGGGGTTTTATCCGGATCCAAGTATCTGCCGTGTAGATGAAGACTATTATCTGGTAACCAGCACCTTTGAATATTTCCCTGGCGTGCCCATCTTCCATAGCAAAGACCTTGTGAACTGGCGACAGATCGGCCATGTCCTCACAACAACGGAGCAGCTCCCTTTAGCAAACGCAGGCAGCTCTGGCGGCATTTTTGCCCCAACACTGCGGTACCATGATGGCTGGTTCTATATGACAACAACCAATGTCAGCGGCGGCGGAAATTTTTATGTACGTAGTACCCAACCCGAAGGACCATGGTCTGCTCCGATTTTTGTTGATCAGGGGGGCATCGATCCCTCTTTTCTCTTCGATGAAGATGGACGAGTGTATTTTCAAACTGCTTGCAACGGTGATGAAGGCGAGGGCATCTATCAGTGCGAAATAGACCTTAAGACCGGAACGAGACTGTCAGATAGCCGACTAATCTGGACCGGAACCGGAGGAGCAGCCCCCGAAGCTCCCCACATGTATAAAATAAACGGCCTCTACTATCTGATGATCGCTGAAGGCGGAACCGAGTATGGCCATATGGAGACCATTGCTCGAAGCACAGAGCCATACGGACCATATGATCCATGTCCTCATAATCCGATTCTCTCCAATCGGAGCATGAAATCCAGCATCCACGCAACCGGTCATGCAGACCTTGTCCAGATCCAGGATGGAAGCTGGTGGGCTGTATTTCTTGGCATTCGTCCAGCGGGTTACCCCATGCGGCACCATCTGGGACGCGAAACGTTCCTGGCACCCGTCACTTGGACGGATAACGGTTGGCCGATGATCGGTGTTGACGGACATATCGAGCAGGAGATGACGGGGCCTTTGCTAACTGAGCACCTTTGGTCGGATGAGCCTATCCGGGATGATTTTGACGAAGCATCATTAGGCTTGAACTGGATTTTCTTGCGTAACCCGGCTCCGGGTAGTTGGACTCTCACAGAAAATCCAGGACGGCTCATCTTGCGTGGTCATTCGGTTTCACTTGATGAGGGTAGAAATCCAGCCTTTATTGGGCGTCGATTGAGCCATTTCTTATGTAATATGGCGACCGAGCTATATTATGAGCCGCGTATGAACGGTGAGGAAGCCGGATTAACTGTATTTATGAATCATAAATACCATTATGATTTGGCTGTAACTCGGATTGACGGTCAGAAGAAAATCGTATTGCGGCGAACCGTCGGCTCTATGCGAACCGAACAGGTGCTTGATTGTGACAAAGGGCCAGTTGTATTACAAATCAAGTCTGACCGTAATCACTTTACGTTTCTATATCAGCAGGGTTCATCCGATGCCATTGAAGTGGGTTTAGG
This sequence comes from Paenibacillus sp. CB74, assembly GCF_055687625.1. Lineage (NCBI taxonomy): Bacteria > Bacillati > Bacillota > Bacilli > Caryophanales > Paenibacillaceae > Paenibacillus > Paenibacillus sp. CB74. The sequence continues at coordinate 3,914,334 of NZ_CM146009.1, forward strand.
AGAAACACATCTGTTATCTACCGAAGTGGCGAGTGGTTTCACAGGTGTGATGATAGCCATGTACGCCTATGCTCCATCAGAGGAGTGTACACCTGCAAGTTTCGATTGGTTTGACTATGAACCGCTGGATGAATAATCGTTTTAACTCCTATATTCAGTAATAGAAAATATAATATATGATCAGCTAAAGTTATCCCCTTAAAGTAGATACTCTTACCAAAGCCTTATGTGGTAGCATAAGGAAATGAGTAAACTTTGAGGGGATTTTGCTATCTGTATATTTTTCTCGAGGATTGCTCTGAAATATATAAAAGAACCATTGCTTTATTAGAGAAGTTCTCCTAGTATTTTTAGAAGGAACACCCCAGCAGCTCCCATTTTGGCAATACCTTCACTGCCCATATGAGAGCGCTATCGCTGCAGCACGAAAGAAAACGGGAGGTTGCAGATATGAAATGGAATCACTTCAAGTCCAAGCTTCTGCTTAAGTACACACTATCCTATATCTCCATCTTCCTTATCCCTCTTGTTATCCTAACCATCATTATTTATCACAATGCTGTGGACACACTCCGTTCAGAGATAGAACAGACCAATGTTAATCAGCTCACTCAAGCCAAAACGGTCATTGATGATCGCATGAAGGAACTACAGGACATCGCGTTTCGCATCGCCTATGATGAGCAGTTAACGCGGTATTGGACCCACCATCCCTACTATAGCCGGGAATCCATTAACGCATTGGTCAAATACAAAGCCACCAGTTCCATTATCGATGAGTTATTCCTGTTTTTCCGCGGAGATGATAACATCTACTCTTCTCAAGGCTCGGAGAATCTGGATGTATTCACGGCCCGCTACAAATTTAATACCTGGAACCAAACGGACATGATCCGGGATTTGAATAACGTCCCGTTCCCCACGATACGACCAGCCGAGCAGGTCGTCCAAGGAACCCGAATCCCCAATTCCATGCTGGCCTACCTTGTACCGATTGCACCTAACAATACGCCCGCCCACGGAACCGTCATGTACCTGATTCACGAGTCCAATCTGACAGGCTTAATTGATTCCATCCTGAGTGATTATCACGGGATGACTTATATTTTCGATAATTACGGGCAAGTACTGGCAGCCAATTACAAAGGAGAAATCATATCCGAACAGGAAGTCAGCGCTCTGTTTTCACTTGAACCCGGTACGCACAGCATCTCCTTAAATCAAGAACCCCATTCGGTTGTATCCGTTAAATCGGATGCGGGTTGGACCTATGTCACCGCTATGCCAAGCAACCAGTTTTTCAGCCGAATTGTCCATATTCGCACCTTTATTATCCTTGTATTCTCGTTTGTGGTGACGATGGGCACGATCCTTGCCATCATGTTGGCCCGAAGACAATACCACCCCATTTCAGACTTAATGGAGTTCATTCGGTTGAAAAATGCTCCTGATACTTCTGCAACCACCAACGAGCTGGAATGGATCAAGAAAACACTGCATGATTATAGTCAGCGTGTAGATCTTCAAGAGCCCTATGCGCGCAATCATATTTTACTCATGTTGTTGAAGCACGGTCACACCGGAGATTTCCCTGCTGAATTTACGGATAAGCTTGGCATACACTTCAACCGATCCCATTATTTTGTCATGACCATGGGCTGGGAGTTGCATGCTTTGCGTATTGGGGATGACCCCGAGCAGCCTACGGTCATGCAGCTGATGAACGATGTGGAGCTGCCGGAGTTGTCTGCATATGCTTACGGTGTGGAGTTGCCACAGGCAGACCAATTGGCCCTTATCGTGGGATTCGATGCCGAAATTGGGCATGAAGCTAGTCTCAATGCCCGTATGGAGCCTATTGTTGAAAAACTGCAATGGATGGTAGCAGAACACACCGGGGTCGCGCCCGCAATCGGGATAGGCAATCGATACACTTATCCGAAACAACTGAATCAGTCCTACATCGAGGCATCGACCGCTCTGGAAGCATCGATGCTGCACGGACAGGGAAGCAGTACATACTTTAACAACCTTTCCGGTTCCGCTGTGCAGAATTCTTCCTTCTGGGTCCCTAAGGATGTGTTATTGAAGCTGGTCCAGAGCTTAAAACAGGGCAGCTATGATGTGGCGGTTCAGATGGTTTCGACCGCGTTGAACAATTTGAAAACTGAAATGCCATCTGTACCGCTACTGCGTTGCATCTGCTTTGATATCCTGAATACCATGCTCAAAACCGCCTCGGAGCTTGGAATCCATCATGTGGTTGATCAACTTCCAAGGATCACGTCCTATGACTCATTGGAGGATCTGGAGAAGAAGCTGACAGGCCTTGCCGCTGAAATCTGCGCTCATGTCGAGGCGAAGAGTGAGACGGAAGAAAGCTCCCTGATGGATGAAATCGTTGCTTATATTGATGCCAATTACTCGGATTATGACCTCAGTCTGGGTACGATCTCATCAAAATTTACAATCTCTTCATCCTATTTCAGTCGTTCTTTCAAAGAAAAGATCGGCATGAATTTCACCCAATATATCTGGCAAAAACGGGTGGATGAGGTCATTCGGCTACTGCTTCATACAACCGACCCGTTAAAGGATATCATCACCCGCGTCGGTTATCTGGACACACCAAACTTCATCCGCAAATTCAAGAAAGAAACAGGTTATACCCCAGGGCAATACCGTAAAATGCACCGTCCCAACGGCTCATCCGATTCCCCGGATGATGATGACGAGGAGTGTATTGGATAAATGGAGATATCACCTCTGTGACGCAGTGCGTGATTCATTAGACCAAAATAATGCAAACAAGGGGCCGTTCCATAAGTCATGCTTTTGACTTATGGAACGGCCCCTTCGTATGTTTTTAGTCCATATACATAATCTGATCCGCCTGATCCGATTTACTTATCCTATTTTCCAGCCGGAAAATAATGAAGTCCTTGATGCAGTGCACCAAGCAAACGGTGGGTCGGATCACAGCCGTACTCCCAGAACATGATGCCGGCCAGACCTTGATCCTTTACGTAATCACATTTGCATTGGATCGATTCTTCATCATCATACGATATGAGACTGGACCCATTGAACAGAAACGGTGCACAGGCTTCCTCATCCCAATAACGGGTATAACCATTCTTGTTGATGTACTTCGCTTCCAGTTCGGCAAAGGATGGGCCGTAGCCGCCTGTGCTGCCAGCCATTTGATGAAGCCCGTGGTTTCGATCAGGAACCTCCGTCCAGATCCGGGAATAAAATGCGGAGCCGATCACAATCTTCTCTCTCGGAACGCCGGCGCGGATGAACAGATTTACGGAAGCATCCGTACTAATTCGAAACAGATCTCCTGTTGACGTGTACAGATTCGTATGGTGTCCGGTCAGAACCTGAAAACCGCCGCGCATATCATAGGTCATCAACTGCACGTAGTCCAGATACTGCTGCACCTCGGCCATCTCTGTACCATCAACGTAGTATTGATCAGCACCTGCCGCAATGGTGAGCAGATAATGACGACCATCCACTGCGCCCTTGGTATCCATCGCCTCCCGAATCGTCTTGAGAAGCAAGGTGAAATTCCGTTTATCATCAGGGCTGGATGCAATACCGGCTTCACCGTAACAAGGATATTCCCAATCCAGATCGATCCCGTCAAAAGGATATTTCCCCAGCACCCTAACCGCCGATGCAGCCATGCTCTCCCTTCCAGACTGGGTTGAGGCGGCTTCGGAAAAACCGCCCGCACTCTATCCCCCTACAGACAACAGCACCGTAAGATTCGGATGATTTCGCTTCATGTTCGCGATCACATGGCCATTTTTTAAATGCTCGGTAGTGATCGTATCATTCTTAACATGTCCGAAGGCTACGTTCAGATGTGTTAACTTCAACAGATCCTCATGTGTCATGTCAGGAAGAGCAGAATCCACGGCATAACCTGCAACAATATATTTCGTCACCCGCTTCACTCCAATCCATTCGATGATTGTGTTATCGCAGCAGCTATCTGCAAGGCTTCTTTCCCAGTACCGATCTTGTACCCGGAAGCCGAGTAACGAATCTGAAGCTGGTTATCCAGCACAAACAGATGTGGGTAGCCTGCTTCGTGAGCTGCAGGTTTCGAAATGAAACCGGACAAGGAAGCATAATTGGAATCCCGTACAAAAACCGTGCATATTGGCAGCTTAGGATAACCAACAGGATCAAAGGAAGCGTTCCATTCCATATCTCCAATTATGAGCACGATGGGGATGCCCAACTTATCCAGCGGCTCTGCCAGCTCGCACAGTTCACGAATCAGATGTTTCGTTGGTTCACGCTCAGGTTCAATCCAGGCAGCTATGGCGCCCTCCGATCCCAGAAGTTCTTCCAGCTCCACCTCTGAACCATTCAGATGGGTCAGTATACTTCCTGGTGCAAGTTTACCCAGTACAGGAATATCAACCTCAATCTCGCGATAAGTTAACACAATCTCAGTTGTATCTCCGGCATTCACGGTAAAGTACACGAAGCGTACGTTTACCGTTCCATCTTTTAGACGAATGCCTGTCGTTAAGCGATAAGCGCCCGGTTCAACCTCATATGGCTCGCTATAGACATCCGTACTGCCATAAGGATATATCAGTGTCTTATATATACCATCTTCCAGACGGGCAAACGAGAAGTTCTCAAAATAAGATGCTGCAGGGGTATCCTGCGTAGATTTTGGATCTCTACAAAGTTGGAGCTTTCCCCAGGTTGTACTTCCCTGAGTTGGAGGTAAGGTGAGACTAAACACCACGTCCTCCCATCCTCTATCGCATAGATACTGTGGTTTCTGAGCGCTCGGATGTAATCGGGCCGGAATACCCAAACTGCGACATACCGCCACAAACAGTATATCCAGCGACTGAGCGTCTCCCTTCATTAGACTAAACGTTCCAATCGGATTCCCTTTGCCTTTTAGATTAGGAAGATCGTCATAGTATTCATATTGTTGTTCCAGCATTCGGACAAGTGTCGAGGGATTCTCCCTGAACGCTGCTGTCTCATCTGCCGAAAATGCATTCTGGAATACACTTCGATAAGGGACCAGCATCTCATAGGAGATCCGCGGACAGAGGATGTATCTCACAAACGTATCTTCCGCCCATGATCCTTGCTGCGAGAGCGCACCAATCAGATGATCGTGCAGCGTCTGGCGAGAGGTATCAATTAAATCTTTTTCATTCATCGACTCCAGCAGACGAAGCGGCCACTCACCGTATACATTGGAGCATTCCTCTATGAAAGCTGCAATTTCACGACTGTTGCCTCGTGCCTTCTGGAGAATATCCCACACCCGCACCTGGGGTAGTCCAACCGAATGAGCCAGTGAGACGGCCTCCTCTTGCCTCAAGAAAGTATCCTCATACTCGCTTCGGGTCTGTGCTCCTTCCTCCAGACGACGATTATGAATCTGAATCTGCTCTTCCGATAACGCAACCGTGTTCTCTCCATCCCCTTCTGGAGGAGGAACCATATCAAAGTCCACGCTCCCTGCCGGCTGCTCTGACGAATCCAGCACAAGCTCTACATGGTCGTTCCCCTGAGCCTTGAATAGGATCTCCCTCCACTTACCCTCACTGACCGCACGAATTAACAGGTCGCCATAGCCTGTCTTTAAGGCCACTTCCCCTTGTGCGTCCGTCCTCACTTCGGCAATCGGATAGAATTCCGCCGCATTATACAGCTCAAAACGGACGCTGGCATCGGGTACGGGTTCTCCCTGCTCATTGTTCACTTTCACATGAATGGTGCGTGTCGGTGCATAATTCTCAAGCGGATTAATTTCCGTAAATCCCTTTTCGGAGAGCGTTATATCCTCCGGTCCGGGATAGTTGGCATATATTCTCGTATTAATGAGCATGGCCCTGCGGGCTGGCGGACTGAACCATCCTTGATTCAGACGGGCTTCCGGCTCGCATGCCCCAATGTAATACCATTGACCATCTGCCCAAGCTTCTACCCAAGCATGATTACTGTCACAGTGAGCCCAGCGAGGTGTATAGACCTGACGGGCAGGAATGCCGATGCTGCGAAGAGCGGCCACCGCCAGCGTGGATTCTTCGCCGCATCGACCACGAGCATTTCGGATCATTGTCAGCGGTGATATCGTACGCAAATCACTGCCAATATAAGTCGCTTTCTCATGACACCAGTAATTGGTCTCCAGAATCGCATCTGCCATGGATAACTTCGCTGTCCGCTCAGCTAATTCGTCATAGATAAAACCGCGAAAATCTTCAATATTCTCCGTATTTATCCGATAAGGCAACACAAAATGAAGGAACAGATGATCCGGAACGCGATCTCCCCAAGGCACACGTATGCGGGTGTCCAAAGCCCGGCGCACATGACTCAAGAACAAGTCCCCGTTATAATCAGCCATGTCGTTTACCGGCATATAGGCATAGACATATTTCAACGCCCATGTCTCTTCTTCCGTTAGCTCCTGCTGAAAAATATCAAACAACTCCGATTTGCGGGCCTCTGCAAACTGCACCTTCTCTTGGAACTTCTCCTCGATCCTCGCCAAAGACTGTGCATCAAGGGAAAATATCAAGGTTTGACTGGTCATTATGTTCTCACTCCTTCCACAGCTTTCCGTCTTCCCGAATACAGATTAAGGCCGTGCCGTTCGAAGAAGGCGCAGTAATCTGAAACAGGCTGCGCGTCGTTTCAATTACAGGCTCACAACTCCACGAATCCTCACCCATAAGCAACTTCATATCTTGGGTAAATTCGCCATGGGTTTCATAATAATTGCGTTCACGGTAATAGAGCTTGCGAAGCTCCCATTTGATTCGTTCATCTTCCGGCAACGCAAACGACTCATCCGTTCCGTCATCCGAGAATACAACATACCCCCATAACTCCGGGTAGTGCATGTTAATAATGCCCATAGGTGACCACACCCAGTTGTCCTCCGGAAAGGTCTGCCTGTCTCCGGATTCAGCACCTTACGGTACTCACCGCCCTGTACCTCGGTCTGCCACTCCACACGTGAGAAGTTGACACGCCAGAACTCACCTGGTGCAGGTGGACGGTTTCCTTCGGCACATTCCTTTAGACTGGTCCAGGGAATCGCGACTTCCACACTCCATTTCCGGTTATCCGCCCCAGGATTGTTCAGTTCTCCATCGATATATACGGCCGTCTTGAGACCGCTGATATCCCAACCGTTAACCGGTGGCCCACCATCCCGATAAGGCTTCACCAATAACAGATCCCATACCGTATTGAGCGCATTGATCTCGAACTCATAATATTGATGGGAATCCCCGTCAGGATCGATAAAAATCTCGAAGTCATTATCATAGAAAATAACGGAATCACGCTCAGTCAAGGTAGCCCATATCTGATCTTCCATCAGCTCGGCAGCAAAGTAGAAATAGTCGTCATCCCACAGCATCTTTACCCGAGTCTGTTTCTCTGGCTTCGGACGAAGATCACCTTCGATATCAACGAAATCATCCGTCCAAGGGGCCGCCTCCCAAAATGCCTTATCCACACGGCCGTCTAACACCAACGGTTCTTGCGCACGCTTGCATATATAATGTTTGGGAGCATACTCAATCCTGGGCTCTGGCACTCCACTTCTGTTCATGTCACTCTCTCCAATTCGTAAGGGAGGGCATGCATCTATCGGCACACGCCCTCCCCGTAATGGTTAGTTATGGGTGACAACGGCTCCAGCGCCGCCGTACATTTCCAGCTCCTCATCGAATTCAAGCTTAAGAACGGTCACCTGTTCATGTGTGTCCTCCGGGGTCATTTTAATCCACGTTGTTCCCGGGATATTGAACCATGGCACGCCTCCATGAATCTCATGATGAAGCTCTTTGCCCGAATGCAGCACGGTAATCTTTTGGATCGGATTGCAGAGACCTTTGATGCACACATTCTCTTTTGGATCATCATACACAAACAGATACAACGTCTTTCGATCCCCGGATACCGTGCTGCCCCCCAGATAATAGCGGGACATAATGCCTTCACCCGTTCCGAAGACAGCCTCCTCATGGGTTCGGATCCAAGCTCCCAGCCCAAGCAGAATATATTCCTGCCTCTGATCGATGGTGCCATCTTCACGCGGACCTATATCCAGCAACATATTACCGCCCATGGATATACAATCACAGAACATCCGAATGATCTGATTCAGGGATTTATATTTATGATCAGTTGGTACATATCCCCAGGATGTGTTGATCGTGGTGCAGAATTCCCAAGGTCCCTCCGGTCTTGTAATCGGAATGCCCTGCTCAGGCGTTTTGTAATCCCCATACCCTTGAAGGCGGGAGTTGATGATGATATCCGGGTTGAAGGAGTGCAGGTAATGCTTGAACTCCGGCAGATTCCACTGCTGTGCACTCCGTTCCCAATCCCCATCAAACCATAGCAGATCCACCCTTCCGTAATTCGTTAATATCTCCCCTAGTTGATGGTTATTGAATTGCAGGAACTTCTGCCACTTTTCCTGATCCTGAACGCCGTCCACCGGACTTGAATACGGGTTGACATCGCTGAGATCGTCCGGCACCTTTTCCCCTTCATACACGCTAGGATAATCCGGGTGTGACCAATCAATGAGCGAGTAATACATCCCCAGATGAATCCCTTTCTCACGGATCGCTTCCGCATACTCCCTCACGATGTCCCTATTCGCCGGTGTCTGTTTGACGACGTTCAGGTCACTATATTACGTATCCCATAATGCAACGCCATCATGATGCTTCGTTGTCAGTACCGCATACCGGGCTCCAGACTTCTCAATCAGGTCCGCCCACTTCTCTGCGTTGAATGCCGAAGCCGTAAACCCATTCAGTTGCTTCATATATTCATCGTAGGACATCCTGCCGTTATAGAAGGACCAAGACTCCGCAACCCCGTCTACCGCATAGATGCCGTAGTGGATGAATATCCCCAGCTTGGCTTCTTCAAACCATTTTTGCATATCTGTTCACACCTCCCCCGAGCATTGTGATATACGAAAAATATGAAAATCACTGAAGCTTGCGGTTATCTTTCTTCCTCCCTGGGAAATATGTTGGATCGACAGACTTTTTTTATTGCCCGGAATTCCAGCGGTCGTATGCTCCCTGATACAGTTCGATGATACGGTCACTGCCCATTTTCTTCATCTGTGCAATGTACTTATCCCAGTTCTCAAGGGGTTCCTGACCCGTCACAAACTTTGCTTCCATCTGCTTGACGTACGTATCCAGGTCAGACAATAGAGCGGTTGCTTCGCTTTGCTCTTCATTTGTCAGATAAACGTTAGGAAATGGTGCTTTACCAATAGGTACCAACTTCTCTTGATTCTGCTGGTCAATCCACTCATCAAATTCGGTGCGAAGACCCTTCGCTACTTCGGGATCATTAATGCCCGGTGTCAAGATACCGAAGTTCGGCGTGATCTTACCCCGATATTCTTCACGATCTCCACCCCCAGGAACGGGGAGCCACTCTTTTACGTGATTTTCCTTGTCTTTGAATTGCCATAACACACCTTCCGGACCTTGATTGAACAGAGTCGCACCTTCATAGCTGTACAAGTAATCAATCCATCTCATCGTCGCCTCAGGTGACGGGTTGCTGCTCGTAATCGCAAAGGTACCGCGAGCCGACATACCTGGGTGCTTGCCGTATACCGGAGAGTCTGCCACTTCGCTCTTCACGGGTGTCATCAGCGGATGATCCGTGCTTGGCTCACCACCGAGCGTGAAGTATGGATGGTAATCGTTGAACAGTGCAAGTTTGTTGCTTACACCTTTTGCTTTTTTCTGATCGCCTGTTTGAGAGAAGGTCTCATGATCCAGCAAATCTTCTTTCCACAAGCGATTCATGAATGTCAGATACCCTTTATAGCCTTCTTCTTGATAAGGGTAGTGAACTTTTCCGTCCTTATCGGAATAGATACCTTCGTTGTACATCCCCCAGAAGCCGAAGAAAAACATGCGAAGATCATCCAGTTTTACAGAAGTTAGCGGAATCTCATCTTGCTGGCCATTGCCATTAGGGTCTTCTTCTTTGACACGCTTGAGATACGTATACAATTCTTCCGTGGTCTTAGGCTCTTCTACGTTAAGTGCCTTTAGGAACTCCCCGTTGTACCACATTGGGCCTCTATACCACACAGCGGCTTTATCAATGAATGGGAGTGCATACATATGCCCATCAGGTGTTGTAAATGATTTGCGGACATCCGGGTTCTCATCGAGAATCTTTTTGATATTCGGGGCGTAACCTTCGTCAATGTATTTCTCCAACGGGATCAGGATGCCTTGGCTGCCATATGTCACCTGCTCGGCTGGCTTGAGGTCCGCAGCATAGAACATATCCGGCAAGTCCCCACTGGCAAATACCAGATTTTTTTTCGTTTCAAAGCTGTCGATCGGTGATAGCTGGTATTCCAGCTTGATGCCCGACAATTTCTCCATCTCTTGCAGCACAGGCATTGTGCTCCAGTCGGCTACACCCGCATCCTGGGACATGACCTTCAGCGTTAGTGTTTTGTCTACAATGGGGAAACCTTCTTTTTTGACCCCCTCAATTGTGGAGGTCGCACTTCCTTCTTCATTGGTTGAACCACAGGCTGCAAGCAATGTTGCGAATAAGGTGAGACAGAGTGTAATGGATGAAGCCTTGCGAAGCTTTTTCATGACAACAACTCCCCTTGTTTAATGTGGTATATGGATTAAGATCAGCCCTTAACGGAACCGATCATAACACCCTGGACAAAGTAACGCTGAAGGAATGGATACACTGCAATGACAGGAAGGGTCGCAACAATAATGACAGCATATTTAACCAGTGCAGCAATCTCCGCTTTGGTATTCATCGCCGTTGCTGAAGAGGTATCAATGGCTCCTCCCCCTTGAGCTGCCATTTCCTGAAGCACGAGAATCTGCCGTAGAAAGAGCTGCAACGGATACTTGGAAGAATCATTCAGATAGATCATGGCGCTGAAATAGCTGTTCCAGTGTCCGACTCCATAAAAGAGTGCCATCACTGCAATGATTGGCATGGAGAGCGGAAGCACAATCTTGATGAACAACCGGGTGTTGGTACACCCATCAATATGCGCCGCTTCCTGCAACTCCTTGGGAATCGTCGATTGGAAGAACGTACGACATACGATAATATTCCAGATGGATGCAGCTCCAGGCAGAATAAGTGCCCACATGCTGTTCACCATACCAAGATCCTTGACTAGCAGGTAACTTGGGACAAGCCCTCCGCCGAAGAACATCGTTACCATAAACATCGCCATGAAGAATCCGCGCCCCACAAAATCCGAGCGGCTGAGCGCATAGGCTGCTGGTAACGTGACAATCAGGTTGACGATGGTACCTACGACAGTGTAGATAATTGTATTTTTGTACCCGATCCAGATGTTGGTGTTCTCAAACACTCGGGCATAGCCCTCAAATGTAATTCCTTTCGGAAGTAACCACATCTCCCCGGAGCTTACGTATTTGGGATCACTAATTGAGGCACTGATAATGTATAGTAGCGGATACAACACAATCACGAGTGCTACCGTTAGATAGATGTAATTGCACACTAAGAACACCTTATCGCTTCTGCTTTCTTTCACTGCGGATGACATGTGTATTCCCTCCTTTTACCACAGGCTGTTTTCACTGGTACGACGTGCGATCTGATTCACGGTAATGAGCAGAATCGCATTAACTACGGAGTTGAACAATCCCACCGCCGTGGAGAAACTGTACTGTGCATCCACCAGACCCGACCGATAGACGAAGGTGGAGATGACATCGGACGAGCCCATGTTCAGCGGATTTTGCAACAGCAGGATTTTCTCAAATCCGACGCCCAAAATACTACCCATATTTAGAATTAACAAGATGGTGATCGTAGGGATGATGGCTGGTATGTTAATATGTAAAATCCGTTTAAACCGGCTCGCACCATCCACCACAGCCGCTTCATGCAGTTGCGGGTCTACGCCAGATAGGGCGGCGAGGTATATGATCGTGCCCCAGCCTGCGCTTTGCCAGACTCCGGACAGTACGTACACTGTTTTAAACCACGCAGGGTCCGTCAGGAATTGAGGTGCCTGAAATCCAAGGGCTTCCACCAAATTGACAATCATGCCTGATGAGGGAGACAAAAAGGTAATGATCATGCCCGACATCACAACGACCGAAATAAAATGCGGTGCATACGTGACGGTCTGCACAGTACGCTTGAAGAAGGAATCCTTCACTTCATTGAACGCTAACGCCAGAATGATTGGCAGTGGAAAACCTATAGCCAACTCATATAAGCTGATGCTAAGTGTATTCCATAGCAAATCCCAGAAATAATAAGAATTGAAGAAACGGATGAAATGATCGAATCCGACCCATGGGCTTCCCGTGACACCAAGCGTTGGAATAAAATTTTTGAATGCAATTTGTATGCCGTACATCGGACCATAATGGAATATCAGAAAGTATAGAAAGGCTGGCGCGATAAACAGATACAACTCCCAGTTTCGAATCATCCTTCTCCCTAATTTATTTTTCTTACTGCTCGGATTGGTGTATACCGATAGGTTTTGCGACAAGGTGGACTTCCCATCTGGTTGCATCAGTTGTTTCCTCCTTTTTTGGTAACGCTTACATACCGAGTTTATGGTCCATTTCCCCATCCGTAAATATGCCATTTCAACCTTTCCATATAAAATCACCGAATATACTGTTACAACAGGGGTTTACACTTATGTTGCCAGCTTGTCATTGTCATTATGGGGAAGTAAAACATGTAGAATTTGACCGGTTTCCCTCCTTAAGTGTCATTTAGGATTCCGTCACATGAACCTGGAAAGATGTCAGATCTTAAATGAGGTTAGAAAACAGGCATTAAAGTCAAAACCCACATATACGATCAGACACCGTGTTCATGTTTACAAGCATCATGCTGAATGTGGAGGTTTACAGATGTTACCGATGCGAAACAATGTAATATTACCTATCATACATCTATCGCATTTTACAAGCCCGTCATTGCTTGCTTTTATTCTATATTTCTCCTGTCTCTTTCGTATATATGTTGTTTTTATCTTTGCCTGCAGGATACAAAAACGCTTATAAACATTGAGTTTTCGAAGTTATATGTGTAGATTTTGCACAAGGTTTGCACGCTTATACCCATAGATATTTGGGAAAATACTATTTAAAAATCACCGATTTCATAACATGAATTGGCCTTATAACCCAAGCAGTTATCCATTCAATCGATTTAAATGTAATTTTATTTTTCTTTAAATGTAATATAAGTGAACATATAAGAACTTTTTTACGTTTGAAGTCAAATAAAAAAACCACTCTCCATATACGTATGGAGAGTGGTTTCCAGGATACAATTCGTTTATCCAGGATAGTTTATAGGGTTTGAAGTGAATTTACTTGCCTGAAGGTTGAGCTTCTGCCGTATATCCTGTTGGGATATCCGTTTCTGCAGTCACATTCGTGATAACCATCGGATACATCATGTCCGGGTCAGGTTGAATAATGGAATAGAGCACGATCGCGCGTCCATCCTTCTCCAGTTTCACATCATCAATCTTCAATCCATAACCAGGGTGTGGCATTTCAGCACTGAGTTTAACTTTGGTTGTTTTGTCATCAACCTTCGTTGTAGTCACTTCAGGTACGATCGCTTGTTGGCCTTCACCTGGATTGGTTGGAGCCGGCTCTGCTGAGCCGCCATTGCCGTGTTTATCCACGAATTCGAGTGCATTGAAGATCATGCTTGCAGCCTCCATACGGGTAAGCGACTGATCTGGACGGAAATTACCGTCCTTATCCAGTTCAATGATGTTCATGTTCAGCAAGTTCTGGACCGCAGATATGGCGTCCTTACCGATTTTATTTTCGTCCTTAACAAGATTATACTTCATGATGACCGGATAATTCCCGGTTGTGTTAATACCTTCATGAAGCAAAATAACAAATTGCTCGCGTGTCATTTTGCCCTGCGGGTTTACTTCTACCGGAATAGACAATCCATTTTGGGTAGCGGCCTGTACAGCATCCGCATACCATGTGTCCGGACTAATTTTATTCTGAGCGGCAGACGCCGCGTATGCATTTTTCAGACCAAATGCATTCACAATCAGTTGAACACCCTGTGGCTCGGACAATGCAAGATCTGGACGGAACAGATCCGCTGTTACTCCGTTAATCACACCTTTTGTTTTCAATGAATCCACAATCGACTTCTGACCCTCATCTTTCACATCTGAGAAAGCAAATACGGATGCACCTCCTGCTGTCAAAGAAACGCAGAGTGCAAGCGTTGCAGCCAATCCTTTTTTATGTTTCATTTCCTGGCACCTCCATATGATTAGTAAAGCCTATTTTTTACCTCTTCATTCCTACAGACGGGGTACCTCTAGAAAATGTTTCAGTAATTTCGACATCTGGTGAATACAACACGGGAACACTGCATAGAACTTTTCTCCGCAGTCACTAATCCGATCCACCTGCCTGCTGCTAACTGACTTCGTTGACATCCCATCGGATTAGCGCAAAAATAAGAATAGAGAAATCCATCGGATGACGGATAAACAGCGAACCGGATCGCATACAGTAAGAGGGCACGACGCGCTAATAACAGGTGTCGGCCCTTTTCTTGACTCCACCCGCTGAACTGACTTCACCTATAACAAAAGGAGAACAATGCTTATGTCCAAGAAAGGATTACTTCGCGGTTATGTCGTATCGAACTGGCCTATCTATCTGTTTGCTGTTCTTCTGATTATTGCCTCCAATGTCGGGCAAGCATCCCTGCCCCGCATACTCGGCAGTTTCACGGATCAATTGATGCAGAACACACTCCAGATGCAGACAATCGTAAGGTACAGCCTGTCCCTTCTAGCTATTGCCATCGGCTATAATCTACTGTTCGGTACCGGACAGTTCATGATTATGAAGCTTGGTCGACGCTTCGAATTCATGACGCGTGAGCGTATATTCAGTAAGTTTTCCGAACTTAGCGAACATTATTTCTCCAAACAAGGGAACGGAAAACTGCTCAGTTATGTCATGAACGATGTTACTTCCGTACGTGAAGCAATATCCAATGGCGTGACACTCATGACCAATGCCACCTTCCTGCTGTTGTCCTGCATTGTGATGATGCTGCTTAGCGGGATTCCGTTGACACTCATTCTAATCAGCGTTGTACCTTTGCTGGCGATTCCATTTTTGGTCGTATTTTTCGGTCCGCGGATTCGCAAGCGCTCTCGTGAAGTACAGGAAGCCCTTGCAACCATGACGGAATCTGCAGAAGAACAGCTGGGCGGCATTCGCGTAACCAAGACGTTTGCCATCGAAGACAGTGCTCGTGCACGTTTTGGAACTACCGTCGATGCAATTAAGAGCAAACAGCTTCGTCTTGTTCGTCTGTCTTCCTTGTTTCAAGCCTTGCTCCCGCTGCTAGGAGCCATCTCATTGGTTGTTTCTCTGCTTGTCGGAGGTATGATGACCATGCAGAATTCCATTACACTCGGGAGTTTTGTCGCCCTAACCTTATATCTGCGAATTATTATGGGACCGCTTCAACAGATCGGTAATGTCATTAATACCGTTCAGCGCTCAGGCGCATCCCTGGAGCGGGTGAATGACCTGCTCAGCGAAGTAGCGGATGTGCGTGAACCTCCCGAAGCCACAGCGCTCCATACCGTACAAGATATCACCATGGAGAATCTAACCTTCTCCTATCCTGGCAGTTCATCCCCTGCTCTCAAACATATTCAACTCCATATTCGTGCCGGGCGAACGGTGGGTATTGTAGGCAAGACCGGCTCAGGTAAAAGCACCCTCGTTAAGCTGTTGCTGCGTACATATGAACCACCTGAAGGAACGATTCGCATCAATGGTACCGATATTCGGCAGCTATCGCTGGAAAGTCTGAGATCGCGCATCGCCTATGTCCCTCAGGATGGCTTCCTGTTTAGCACCACCATCCGGGATAACATCGCATTCAGCGACCGGGAAGTATCGCTGGATACAGTGGAACATAGTGCACGGCAAGCCATGATCTATGAGAATATTGTCCGTTTTCCTGATCGCTTCGATACACGTCTTGGCGAACGCGGACTCACCCTGTCTGGTGGACAACGTCAGCGAACCAGCCTTGCAAGAGGACTGATCAAGCAAGCACAGTTACTTATTCTGGATGACAGCATGAGCGCGGTTGATGCCGTTACAGAGAGCGGTATTCTGCGCAGTTTGCGCGAGATCGGCAAGGGCAAGACCACATTGATCATCTCTCATCGCATCAGCGCGGTCCGTCACGCGGACGATATCATCGTTCTGGATGAAGGGCGAGTCGCTGAGCAGGGAACACATGCGCAGTTGATGGCTGCCAAGGGGTTATATGCGGCCACCTACCGTTTGCAGGAGGAGGGATTACATCATGTCTAACGCTGAACTTCGACCAGATGCAGAAGAAGATCAGAGTAAACGAACTTCGTTCAAAGCGATGATGGCATACGCCAAACCGCATAAATGGGCTTTTGCCGGCATATTCTTCTGCTCACTGCTTGGCATATCGGCAGATCTACTGCAACCCTATCTGGTGAAGATCGCCATCGATGATCATCTGGCCATCGACCAGACCAGTGTGGGCTTTCTCGTTCAGCTCGCAGCCATCTTTCTCGGGCTGGCTGTTATTAGTTTTATTTTTACCTATGTGCAGAATAATCTGTTGCAGCATGTGGGACAGAACATTGTATCCCGGATTCGAAAGGACCTGTTCAAACATATCTCCAAGATGTCCATGTCTTTCTTTGACCGTTTTCATATCGGCAGTCTAGTCACGAACGTATCCAGTGATACGGAAACCATCAGCAGCTTTTTCACCCAAGTCCTGCTCAGTCTGATTCGAGATGGTATGATGCTGGTGCTCATTATCGTCTTTATGTTCCAACTTGACCCTGTGCTCGCGGGTTACTCCCTGATTGTCCTGCCTGTCATTGCAGTGGTTGCGGTATTATTCCGTAGTCGACTGCGGAAGGCTTATCAGAATGCCCGTACGCGTCTTTCCCGTTTAATCGCATTTACAGCGGAGAACCTGTCCGGCATGTTCCTGATTCAGGCTTTTCACCAGGAAGAAGAACAGAAGAAACGTTTCTCGGAACAAAATGCGCTCCATCTGAAAGCCAACATTGCTCAAGCCCGCTCCAATGTCATATTCAACCGGACCTTTGATATCCTTGGCAATGCGGCACTGGTCATGATGGTCTGGCTTGGAGGTCGCGCCGTTCTGGGTGAGTCCCTGCAAGTCGGGGTATTATATGCGTTTATCAGTTATATTCGGCAGTTCTTCCAACCAATCAACCAGATTACGATGCAGTGGAATACATTCCAGTCCACCACCGTATCCATGGATCGCATCTGGAACATTCTGAATACGCGGCCTGAAGTTGCCGATCCTGAGCCTAAGCAGGCCTCTTCGCTGGAACCTAGGAA
Organism: Paenibacillus sp. CB74; assembly: GCF_055687625.1. Lineage (NCBI taxonomy): Bacteria > Bacillati > Bacillota > Bacilli > Caryophanales > Paenibacillaceae > Paenibacillus > Paenibacillus sp. CB74. The sequence goes on from NZ_CM146009.1 coordinate 3,931,844, forward strand.
CGTGATGGGCCAGATTGATTTTAATGATGTGTCGTTTGGTTATCAGGCAGATCGGCCCCTGATCCAGCATATGAACCTGCACCTCTATCCAGGTGAAATGGTAGGGATCGTGGGCACAACCGGCGCTGGCAAAAGCACCCTGATCTCCCTGCTCAATCGCTTTTATGATGTAGACAAGGGCAGTATCGAAATTGATGGTACCGATATTCGGCAGTTGCCGCAGGCCAAACTTCATCGGATCGTGGGTTTGATTCAACAGGAACCATTCCTCTTCTCCGGTTCCATCATTGATAATGTGAGAATGTTTCGTGAGGATATTACGCGAGAGCAAGCGATTGAAGCCTGCCGTTTTGTCGGAGCACATGCCATGATTTCACGTTTGTCACAAGGATATGATACACATCTGTCCGAACGCGGAAGCGGGCTTTCCGCCGGGGAACGGCAGTTGATATCGTTTGCCCGGATCGTTGTGTTCCAGCCCCGAGTGCTCATCCTGGATGAGGCAACGGCCAATCTGGATTCACACACGGAACAGCTCGTGCAGCAGGCTCTGGAATCGGTATCCCAAGGACGCACCACCATTGTCATTGCCCATCGTCTGTCCACAGTGATGCATGCGGACCGAATTCTGGTGATGGAGAATGGCGAGATTGTGGAGGAAGGCTCGCATCAAGAGCTGATTGAGGCTCAAGGCGTGTATGCCGATCTGTACACACATGCGCGTGATGCAGGTAAAAATTCAGCGATATCAGGGTAATGGACCTGAGTTAAGTTCGTGTTAAACTATAGATCGGGCTAATGAATTCATCTGAGCCTGTGTTATAGCCAATAACGTTGAACATGCCGCTCTGCTCATGCAGGCGGCACGTTTGGCATATCGATCAGCATTGTTATGAGGAGGAACATCTATGCAGCAATCTGGAATACCCAAGCATGATCATCAGCAGATATATTACCGACGCAGCACTGCTCTATGGAAAGCAAGTCTATGCTTCCTTTTCCTTCTCTTGTGTGTGAGCCTATTATGGATCATCGTGGACGGACAAGCCGAAAGACTGGAGACAATATACTATTCCATCGCTGCCGTGCTGGGCATGTGGTTGATCGGACCGCTATTCTTCATGTTCGTGTCACGACTAACCAGAAGCCCTGCCGTGTTGTTATCCTGGGATGATGATGCGTTGAACACGGGCAAGCGGAAGATTCCATGGAGCCGGATTCGCAAAGTCGAACTTGCCTCACCTGCCCGCAGCAAGTGGCTCCTGTCTGCTTCTCCCATGATCGTTCTGTTCCTGAAGGACGGCACCCGGTCTCATATTCAGACCGATCATCTGCTCAGCAAAAAAGAGCTGAACCAAGCGGTGACTTTGCTTCAGGAGACTTTGCATGATCAGCAGCAAGATCATGGACTATCGTGAGGGATGAGACAAGCCTCCCACACCACACATCACTGTGATTTCTCCACACCTATGGACAGGCTGACTCTGTAATTGCCGTAAGGCAGCAACGCTTCCAACAGTTGTCCAAGTTGCTCTGTGGTGCTGGTCTGCACCCGCATCAGATAACAGCCCTCTCCGCTGACGCGATGGACTTCAACGATGTCCTTACGATCAGCAATGAATGTACGAAAGGCAGCATGTCTGTCACCGGAGTTCAAGAAAACCGTGACAAAGGCCTGTAGGCCGAGGCCAAGGCGTTCCGGGTTCCATTTTACCGTGTACCCTTCGATTACACCCAGGTCTTGCAGCTTGCGCACTCTTGCACCGACGGCCTGTCCCGTGAGATGAACCTCTTCACCGATCTCTTTGTGAGAACGTTTGGCATCCTGAATCAGGATCTGCAAAATACGGATATCTGTGTCATCTATCATTTCATTCATCTTGCTTCAGCAATCCTTTCACGGTGAAATTAGCTTAGCCTAATTCCATTCATCATGTTATGTACGCCGTTAAACGGGTTGTATACCATATAGGGTAATACTATTCAACAACCCGAAGGAGTGCAAATATCATGAAAATTCAATTGATTCGCAATGCAACACTGTGGCTGGAATACGGAGGGCTGAACATTCTCGTTGATCCCATGCTGATGGACGCCGAAGTCATGCCCGCATTCCCCAATACACCCAATGAGTTACGTAATCCAAGAGTAGCTCTGCCTGAAACCGAAACGGATTATCTGAATCCAGATCTGTTGATTGTGACACATACCCATCCCGATCATTGGGATGAAGCAGCAGCGAAACAACTTGGTAAAGACATTCCTCTAATCTGCCAGCCTGGGGATGAGCATGTATTTTTGGGTGCCGGTTTCACAAATGTAACAGCTGTCGAAGAAAAACATGAGCATCACTCTGTCCGATTCGCCCGCACATCCGGGCATCATGGCACAGGTGAAATCGGAGAACGTATGGGCAACGTGTCCGGTTTCGTACTTGAAGCAGATGGAGAACACGTCACCTATATCGCTGGGGATACCATCTGGTGCGAAGAACCTGCTGAAGCCATTCGTCAATACACACCTGAAGTCATTATCGTGAATGCCGGAGGCGCACGCTTCCTGGAGGGTGATCCCATTACAATGGACGGGCCTGACGTTGTAGCCGTGAAGCGCCATGCGCCGTCTGCTCATGTCATCGCTGTGCACATGGATGCGATTAATCATTGTATGACGTCTCGTACGGATCTTGCCACTTATCTGACATCCGAGCAGTTGGATGGTCAGGTACTCATTCCGCGTGATGGCGAAAGTTTTGAGTTTTAAGTTTTAAGGTTGGAGGTTGAAGTGCACGCTACGCTGAAGAGAAATAACCTTTCAAACGGGCGGGTGATTGTAACGAACTCAGCACACGCTATTCGTCTGTTTTCGGCTAATCTAATATTCTAACGAATCCTTTACACGTTATTCGCTATCTGGATGTGCTTTTCCCGAGATTTGCCCGTCATTTTACTATGATAAGGTGTCTCAGATTCGTTAAATTTCAACTATAAAGATAATCGACATAATAAGGTGTCCCAGGTTCGTTAGCACGTACGCAGATGACTGTGTACATGCAGTGTGTAATACGTACTATTTACTCCGTACTGTGTACTGTTTACTACATGTTCAACACACGTGTTACATCGATACCCTGCTTGCTACGCGTCAGCCACATTATTGCCCGTGTCGCCATGCCTTCTGTTCCGCTATAAAATACGACGAAAAAGCTGGATGCATTGAACTTGCACCCAGCTTTTTTGATACATGAACCAAGCTAACCCGCAGGCATCCCTCTCGGACATCCAACGTGCAATCAGGTTCCCGTGCCTCACCTTTTACCTGATCCCTTATTGCACTTTCAAACGGATCACGTTCCATGACGCTTTCGCCAAGCTCGCTGTAATCAGGGTCTCGGATACCACTGCACCCCCGCGATTATGAGGAGCAACGCGGTTTGGTTGTGCGGCTGTATTCGATGCTTTGAGGTCATCGCTTTCCAGCACGATATGCTCGATCAAGCTGCATTTCCCGAAACTGCGCAGATCCACTTCGAGCGGAAGCGCTTCTTCCAGATGACGGTTGACTGCGAATACAGTCACTTCACCCTGTTCTTCGTTATGAACTGCAATGCCCTCGAGATAAGGAACATCTGTGATTTGTTTGGTATCGTATTTCGGAGATTGGATCAATGGCACCAATGCTGTTCCACGTCCGAACAAGGATGTATGCATGAATGGATAGAAGATCGTCTGTCTCCACGAACCACCGCCCGTCTCTGTCATGATCGGCGCAATAACGTTAACGAGTTGTGCCAGACATGCCATTTTGACCCGATCCGCATGTTTGAGCATACTGATCAACATACAACCAACGAGCAGTGCATCCTCATGGTTGTAGATATCCTCCAGCTGTGGCGGAGCAATCTGCCACGGATCCATTTTGGAGTCACTTTCATGGGAGTGATACCATACATTCCACTCGTCAAAGGACAGATACATGGTCTTTTTGCTGCGTTTCTTCGCTTTAATATAATCACAGGTTGCCTTCACGGTATCGATAAAACGATCCATTTCAAGTGAGCGTGCCAGGAACGTTGGCGTATCCTGCTCCTGATTACCATAGTACTGATGCAGGGACAGATACTCCACATGATCATACGTATGATCCAGCACGGTTGCTTCCCAATCCGGGAATGAAGGCATATTCAGATTCGAACTTCCGCAGGCTACCAGTTCAATGGTCGGGTCCGTCCACTTCATGACTTTTGCCGCTTCAACAGCTGCACGTCCATACTCTTCTGCCGTTTTGTGACCGATCTGCCAAGGACCATCCATCTCGTTGCCCAGACACCATGTTTTGATCGCATGCGGTTGCTTGTATCCATGCTTGATGCGAAGATCACTATAATACGAACCTTCCGGATGGTTGCTGTACTCTACAATATTGCGGGCTGCATCGGCGCCACGTGTTCCCAGATTAACGGCCATCATGACTTCGGAATTGGCCTGTTTCGCCCAGTCCACGAATTCGTTGAAGCCAAATTCATTGGTCTCAATTGTTCTCCAAGCCAGTTCCAGTCTGCGTTTGCGTTCTGACACAGGTCCAACCGAATCTTCCCAATTGTAACCGGATACAAAATTACCTCCTGGATAACGTACAATCGGTACGTGCAGCTCTTTGACCATCTCCAGCACATCCGTGCGAAAACCCTGTTCGTTCGCAGATGGATGTCCAGGCTCATATATTCCACCATACACGGCACGTCCAAGATGCTCAATGAATGAACCGTATAAACGCTTATCAACTACTCCAATAGTAAAATCTTTGTCTACCGTCATTTTTGCTTTTTCCATAATGAATTTCAACTCCCTAAGATTAATATAAAAATTAATTGATATTCTATGGATCAACGTTCATATTTATATTAAAATCGATTATAGCCTCAATTTCAACCTGAATTTTGCAAAATGTTATTCTTTTTACTGAATTTATGTTTAACTTAATTCTATAAAGACATAATGGAGGAACAACTGTGATCCGAGCAAATACCGATGCCGAATGGCTACCCCTATATGAAGCACTTGCCAGTGAAGTACGTTTACAGATTATCCGCCTTGTTGCCGAGACACCCATGAATGTGAAAGACCTCGCTGCTTCATTGGGTCTGAGTAGTGCCATCGTGACCATGCATGTCCGCAAACTTCAGGATGTGGGCATTATTCAGTCCAAAATGATACGCAAAGACGGTGGCACGCATAAAATGAACAGCCTTGCTGTAGACTGGATTGGTATCTCCATGCCGCAGGAAAGCGGCACAGCCCGCAAGCTGCACGAGGTTTCTGTACCTGTGGGACACTACACCCACTTTGACGTCTATCCAACATGCGGGCTGGCAACGTCCACTCAGGTGATTGGCCAGTACGATGACCCTCGCTATTTCCTCGACCCCGAGCGAATGCATGCCCATATTCTGTGGTTTGGCCGTGGATTTGTGGAATACAAAATTCCAAACTATATTTTATCCGGACAGCAGATCAACGCCATTGAACTGTCCCTGGAGATCGGATCAGAAGCCCCATCCGTTAATCCTAATTGGCCCTCGGATGTTACTTTTATGCTCAATGGCATCCGATTGGGTGAATGGACAAGCCCTGGAGATTCAGGCAACGGACGCGGCATGTTTACCCCTGAATGGTGGAGCGACAGTGTCAATCAATATGGCATGCTCAAGGTACTGCGAATCACCAATGAGGGTACATTTATTGATGGACAACACCTATCCGCAATTACACTTTCAGATATCCCTGTCGAACGCAACCAGTGGACCCTTCGTCTATCTGTAGAGGAAGATGCCCAGCATGTAGGCGGACTCACATTGTATGGTGAGGGATTTGGCAACTACAATCAGGACATCCTGTTCCGCCTGTACTATCAGGATTGAACTGTTCGGTTCAATAGATAACACAAAAACACCTCCCACTCGCCCGTCAAAGGCAGAATGGAAGGTGTTTTGTATCCCTATAAACATCCGCAGAATATCATAGAGGTTCTAAGAAAGTTCTTGTTCTAACCTATAGCGCACTGCCACCAAACAGGAAGCGGTACTCCCAATGTTTGCCAGAGATATCACTAATCGTTACACCACCGCCGGCGTTGGAATACGTATGTAATACCTTGCCGTCGCCCAGGTAGATCCCTGTGTGCGTAATGGTTGCGCTGGATTTATTCACGCCCGAATACGATGATGCAGAACTGCCTTTATATGACATGAAATACATCAGGTCCCCGCGCTTCAGGTTTTTCCAGTTGGTCTGAACAGCACCCTTAGCTTTCACATATGCTCCCTGTTTACGAGAATCAGCTGGAAGCTTGATGCCAAGTGCATCGATAAAAGCCTGACGTATAAAGCTGGAACAGTCAAACGTAGCTGTGCTGTTACGACTCGCTCCGAATTCATACGGTGTACCCCAATATTTCATGCCCGCCGCAATAACTTTCTCCACAGACGCATTGCCGGTTTCCGATGTGGCACTATTTGAACTTGACCCGCTTGTACCGCCACTTACAGCTTGTGTGTATTTGGATGAAGAAGATATGTAGCCTGTCCGATTCGCAGAATCCTTAATCTTATACCAATCCGAACCGGATTGCTGAAGCACTGTTACCGTTTCCCCTTTAGCGATCAAGCGAACAACTTTCGCAGAAGAAGAAGGTGTTGTGCGTAGGTTTACGCCCCAAATTACTTTTACTTGTGAATTCTCAACAGCAGCTGCTGATACCTGTGCCGTTAGTGCTCCTGTCGTCAGACTTCCCATCAGCATCGATGCTGTGACACTTGCTGTAATAATTGTTTTCTTCCAATTCATGATGTCGAGTTCCCCCTGATGTTACAGAATTTTAACCTGGGTTGCTTCTCCCCGGCTTGCCCCATTGTAAACGGGCTATCCATAACGTTCATCAGCCAAAAGTCCTGTATTGATGTAGGCGCACTTGAGCACTAAGTAACAGGGTCTGTCCATCCTTTATTGGCAAAAAGCACTGCTGATTCCTTCTTTTACAAAGGTTAAATTATTGTAACTATTTGATATGCTTCATTTTTCAACGATAAAAGAGTTAGGTCAATCCTCATCCAGTACATGGGTCATATGAACTATATTTTAATGTTTAAAATCGCAAATATGGTAAATATTACTATGGTTCAATTTCTAATTACCGTTACCCATTTGAAGGTTTATTATAAAAAAAGAAAAAGCCAGGGATTTCTCCCCAGCTTAATCTGTATTTCTCGTGTCCTTAATGATCCTACTACTGGTTAAGTAGCTGTTTATTGATTAAGGTTCAATTCCCCATACCTTCGCGCCGTCCTGATAAGCTGTCACTTTCGTCCAAGCACTGAAGGCCGTTTGGGTGGAATCAAAGGAATAATCATTCGTTAGATCAAAATTCGTCCAGTTGTTTTTCGAGAAGCGCACCTGGATAATTCCGGTCTCGGCACCCGCTGCCAAACTGCCCGCACCCGATTTGAATCCAATCTCCAGATAGGTATCTGCCGTGCCCTTGGCCGGATCGATCGAAACAAAATGTCCTTCCACGTTACTGCTTCCAATCTGGGCATAATCACACCAGAAACTCAGATCAGCCGCACTATCCTTCGTGAAATAATACCGGAGCTTCACTTTGCTCAAGTCCACAGCAGTTGTACCTGTATTCTTCACATTGAACTGTGGAGTGATCGCATTGCCTGAAGTTCCTGAACCACCATTGCGATATTGTACTTCAAGTGCTCCCGTTGTGACCGGAGGGGCTAATGGGGTCAATACCAAGACATTCGAATTCGTCTGACCACTCGTATTCACGGCTACGATTCGGTAATTATATGCCGTACCATTCACCGCTGTAGCATCGGTATACGTCAGTGCAGTCAACCCCGTTGCCAGATCAGTATACGCCCCGTTGCCTACCGAACGCTGTACCTTATAACTTGTTGCTCCAGTCGATGCTGTCCATGTCAGTACCGCCTGGGCATTCCCAGCCGTTCCAGTAAGGTTGAATGCGCCTGGCACAACGACACCTGCGAGTGGTGTTGCAGATGCCTGTGTCGACGGTGCAGACTCACCTGCGGCATTCACCGCAGTGATGACATAATAATACGTTGTGCCGTTGGTCAAGCCCGTATCCGTGAATGTTGATCCTGTGACCCCTGTTGCTACAGACGTATAAGGACCACCGTTCACTTCTGCACGTTTCACAGTATACGAGGCTGCACCAGCGGCTGCGTTCCAATTCAGAACCACCTGCTCGCTTCCTCCGGTTGCTGTTACGCCAGCAGGAGCACCGGGCACTTCCACTCCCGGACTATCGGAATCTCCGAGGAGTCGATCATACTCTCCATAAGCTGTGGCCATATCCACCTGTGACCAGAAGCGGTGATACGTAAAGGTAGGTGCTCCGTTCTCCCACTGCTTCGTGGTCGGGTTATACGACGTTTTGTACAGGTTATCCAGGTAAGCCCATGCCGGATCTTGCTTGATGGCCGGACGCAGGTCGGAGTATCCAATGTATACGCCATTGCCGCCTTTCGCTGGATCGGAAGGTACACCTGCTGTACCTGGAATCGTATTGCCTTGACCAAAGGTTCCGGACCAGTTGGCCGGGATATAGATCTCTTTGGCAAAGAAGCGGAAGTAGTCTTTACGCTCTTCTTCGGTAACGATACCCACACCATCATTGTAATCCCAAGCAGTATCCAACAGAGCTTCCGCCAGATCCTTGGCTTCTTGACCTTTCACACTAAGTGTGCCGTTCTCCGCCTGTGTCCCTGCCGCGAAGAAGGTCAGTGCTTTAACGTAACTTCCCAGAACTCCTGTGTCCTGCACGGGATCTTTGGTCGTTACACGGAAGTTCGGATTTTCCGTAAACGAACTGAAGCCGTTCCATTTGTCCGGCTGACCCTGCCATTCCTGACCACCCGGAATCCAGAACTCTCCCGGAGCCGGTGTTGTCGCTACCTGAACATTGGTTCCACCCAAAATGCGCTGTCCTGCCGCATTCAGATAGTAGCCTTGCGCATCCGTCACCGGACGCTCACCTACAAATACATAGTCCTTGGACCAGTCAATCCACTTCGTGATCACTTTCTTGGCCATCTGGAAGTTCTCAGAGGACAGATCACCGCTCTCGGCAAGAATATAATACATCTCGGCTACACGCTCCAGCGGCCATGCCTGAAATCCAAACCATGTGTTGGAATCCGGGTCACGATACACGGGTGCTTCTTGATAGGCCATGTCATAGAAGGTACTGATTCCTGCCGGATAGGCCGCATAGGAACCACCGATACTGTTGGTTGCCCCCCCGCCAATGGCTCCTTCATGGGATTGCAGCCAAGTGTAGAATTCCAGCTGACGTTTGAGCGTGGCATTCCAATCTGCCTTCGCTGTTGCTGATTCAGGAATCAGGCCGCCAGCCGGGTCAGACAAGGCATAGGCTGCAACCGGGTTTTGATAAGCCTGATGGGTATGACTCGCTCCAATGCGCCAAGCCCAATCCCCACCTTGACCCAAACCACCGCCCCATGACGTATACCAAGCCATGAGATACATGTTGGAATCTTTACCTGTACCCGGCGTCGGTGTACCGTTCTTAGCACTTCCAATTTTCTGGAAGTATTTATCATACATGCCATAGCGCAGGTAGTCGCCCATCTTCTTCGCTTTATCCAGATATTCCGGGTTGTTGTATCCCATCTCCTTCGCCCAGTACAGAACCTGAACAGCACGTGCATCGGCATCCGTTGCGTTGGTGTAACGCCATTGCGCTGACGGCGTCTGATTTTCCTTGGTGAACAAGCTCATAAAGCCTTCGTTTGCCTTACCAAAGGATTTATCATCCTGGGATGGATGCGGAATCGCTTCCCACACAGATTCCTGCTCCCCACGCTGGAATGTGTTCACATAGGTAGCCGTATGGGATGGATTCAACAGGTTACCATATCCATACCAGTTATCCACATCCACCAGCCAGTGCATGAGATAAGTCTGATTGTCACCATAGGTCGCCTTCAGTTCAGTATCAATCGGGTCTTTACCCGCTGCATACTGCCCATTAAGTTGTGATGGATATTGATCAGGGAATGGTTTTTCCCCTGCATACGTAGCAGGGCTGTTCGGGTTGTATGAGCTCATCGTAGGCTGCTCTTCCTTGCCGTCACCTTCGTTGACCGGGATAATGAATTTTTCCATACTGTCCCATGCTGCTTCCAGTTGGGACCAGTCTCCCGTATAGTGACCATACATGGTCTCTAGCCATAGCCAGTAACTGTATGCCTCGGACGTCGTCATATGACCATAATCCGGGGCCTCACTCAGCAGGGTCTCAATGGAATGATAAGGCAGACCCTCTGGCGAGAAATATCCGTTTGCCGGATCTTTCAACTGTTCATACAATTGCAAAAACCGGGCTTCATTGATGCTGTCGGACTGAATCTCGATGGCCTGATCTGCGGCGTGTGCCGCTTGCGGCCCTGCCCACAGTCCAGTGTATCCGGTCAACATGACAGTACCCGCCAGCATGGCTGTTAAACTTTTTTTCGCAGCTGATTTCAACATTGATATATACCTCCCTGGAATAGTGGAATATAAATGCGTGTTCAAAAAGAGCGGTTTTCAGTACCGAGAAGATGGGATGAAGCTAGAAATGGAGTAGCGCAGCGTAGGGAAAACTACGTGAGCGACCACAATGTTTCCCAAGGAAACATTCTTCGTAAGCCTCCCACTTATTTCGGCTGAATTCCATATTCGATGCTGATGATGCCACCAGGCATCCTTCGTAATCAAAAGCGAACTTTTTGAACATCCTCTATAAGTGCTGTTGGTCTGCCCATGCTGCTCTTCGACTTATGACATTCAGCCAGTTACGGCTCCAAGCCCCATACTTTGTTGGTTCCCTGATACGCGGTTACCTTGTTCCATGCGGCAAAAGCCGTCTTGGAGGCATCATAGGAATAGTCATTACTTTGATCGAAATTGCTCCAGTTATTTTTGGAAAAGCGTGTCTGGATCACGCCGGTCTCTGCTCCAGCGGCCAAACTGCCTGCTCCGGACTTGAAGCTGATCTCCAGATACGTATCAGCTGTACCCTTCGCCGGATTCACCGCGACAAATGTTCCTTCAACATTGGCCGTACCCATCTGGGCATAATCACACCAGAACGTCATATCATCGGTACCATCCTTGGTAAAATAATATCGGATCTTCACTGTACTAAGATCGATTGCCTGTGTGCCGGTATTTTTCACATTGAACTGCGGGGTCACCGCATTGCTTGAATTCCCGGACCCTCCACTGCGGTACTGCACTTCGAGTGTATCCGTCGTCACCGGAGGTGCAGAAGGCGTCAGTGCCAGGACATTGGACAGCGTCTGCCCGTTCGCATTCATGGCTGCAATCCGGTAATTGTACGTGGTGCCATTCAGCGCAGTCGTATCCGTGTAAGTCAATATGGACAATCCGGTTGCCACATCCGCGTATGTTCCTCCTGCCACCGAACGTTGTACCTTATAGCTGGTAGCGCCCGAAGCTGCTGTCCAGGTCAGGACCGACTGTGCATTGCCAGCCGTCCCACTTAAAGTCAGTGCTCCCGGCACTGTTGAAGCTGCTTGCGGCGTAGCCGACACCTGCATAGAACCCGATGATTCCCCTGCTGAATTCACGGCAGTCACTACATAATAATAAGTGGTTCCATTCGTCAGCCCCGTGTTCGTATAGGTCAATCCATTCACACCCGTCGCGACAGTGGTATATGGCCCTCCACTTACCTCGGAACGCTTCACCGTATACGATTCAGCCCCGGAACCAGCTGTCCAGGTCAGGTTAACCTGACTGCTTCCCGCCACAGCCTGCACGCTAGCAGGTGCGCTTGGAACCGTAACTGGTGCCACACCAGGCTCCTGTCCGTACACCTTCACTCCGGCATCATAGACTGGAAGGTAGATGCTCTTCACAGGATTGCCTGTGGTCAGCGACTGGAACGAATGGTCATTGTTTGCATTCCATGCGCCCTGTGGGCCTGTAATGCGGAACTGTACTTCTTTGCGATAATTCCCTTCCCCACCGGGATAGATCTTCGTATTACCAAAGTTCGCCGTAATCGCATAGATATGCTGGGCTGCATTCACCACAACCGGTTGGGATACCGTCGCTCCCTCCGTATAGGAGGTGGTCACATGAACGTCCGATACAGTACGTCCAGCAGCATACACTTCACTCAAATCCAGGAAATATTTAAAAGAAAGTTGATCTCCCATTCGGGCAGGCCAAGCGGAACGATTATTAAGCTGTGCCCGGATTTCCGTATAATTGGAACCGGATGATTTGATGGCAGCTTCCACAAAGAACTCCTCACCCTTGACCTCAGGTGCAGGGAAATTCGCAAGGGGTTGATGATTCTGACCAAACAATAGATTCATCTTTGCCAGTGCACCAGTAAAACCGGCATTGTAATCAGTTGCCACCTCATTGCTCACATAATCTCCGATATCATCGGTATATCCATCTGATGCATCCGGTCCGCCGACCATGGCACCATACAGAATGTGGCGATGGTTAGCCGGGATATCCTCGTTATTCAGCCACGAACCGTGAGCGGTTCGATGATGCGGATGTTGGGGTGCATTTTGCCCGTATCCGACCACATAACTGCTCTGACGCGGGTTATCACCCAGAATATAATTCATCTGCGAGACGGCGAAATCCTGATATCTTGATTTTTTCACAGGATCACTGACCCAGTCGGAGTATACGAAAGAAATAAAGGCTGCATTCGCTGCATAACGGAGCGAGCCCCATTGATCCAGCCACGCAAGACCTCCTGGCGTATACTTGACTCGTGTCCCATTAACTCCAACTGTCCAGTAATCCAGGTTGCGTTCTGTCGACTGAATAAATCTCGTCGCCTCCGGCATGTTCAAGTTGGACGTAATCCGGGCAAGCAGGATCTGGGCACCATAATGTTTACTGTCCCAACCTTGTGTCCAGGTATACGGCCAATTGGCTGAGCCTCCGCTAGAAGACCAACGGTCCGTAGCTGCAATGGCTTTGGACAAGTAAGCGCTATCATTAGTGGCTAAATATAACCATGCTCCACCCCATGCCAGCTCGTCTTCGTATCCTGTCCACGAGTTATAGAACGCTGCGGCATCCGTGATACAATCGGTGTATTCCCCACGATACGTATCTGCAAAGTTGTACAGCTCTTTGGCATGTTGGAGCAATCTGGCCGAGTATGCCGGGTCATCATCTGCAAATACAATCGACGACGCTGCCAGTGCTGCCGCTGTTTCTGCCGCCAGATCACTGCCTGGGCAGGTAGCATCAATCTTGAACGAAGGACGGTTCATCTGCATGACCTCTGCCGGTCCCCACCAGGCATGATCCGTATTACCTGCTCCGACTTGTCCCCATAATTCATTTGGTTTGGTATGCGCTCTCATAAAATAGTCGGTCGCCCATCGGATATTATCCTTGATCTCCTCCAGTTGTCCTGCCTGTTCATATCCGTCGCCGTATTCCACGACAGACCAAGCGAGCATCGTAGCGGAAGCAGCCATCGGAAAGCCGAATTTCACATGATCCCCGGCATCATACCACCCTCCGGTCAGATCGATGCCTACATCAGACCCATCCTGCATGCCTGAATTACCACGCCATTCGACCCGATTATTTGCTGGTAATGGCCCCGAACGCTGGGCTTCATAGAAGTAAATGGCTTTTTGCAGTGCTTCAGCATAGTTCTGATCTCCGGCGGCCGCATCCGCCTTACGAAGTCCTGTGTTCATCGAGAAACTCCCTGCCAATAATCCTGCCGATAACGCGATCATGGCGACTCGTCTCCACCAGCTCCCCTTCATGTTCAACTATTCATCTCCTCTTCATGAATATTCCTTATGCATTACTCTGGACTGCAAGTTTATATCGCTCCTCTCCATGGTGTATTTGAGTGTAAGTTCCACCATTAATTACCATTATAGCCGTTTGTTTTACTAGCTATATAAGCGTTGGTGACTTCTGAAATAACATTGTTGTGACCTAGTCTGCGTCAAACGACAAAAAAGCTGTTTCTCTAACCCATATACGCGTTAGAGAAACAGCTTCTCGCCCTTGCTATAATCAATACCACAAATTAAATGGCATTCTGACCATTCCGTCTGTATATTCTTCTACCCTTAGGTATCCAAACATCTTAATGATTATACTTTGAACTTGTTAATCTGCTCCTGCAGTTCTTCAGCCATTTTGGATAATGCACCTGCGGATGAAGCGATCTCTTCCATGGAAGCCAACTGCTGTTGAGTTGCGGCAGACACATTATGAACCCCGCCTGCTGCCTCTCCGGCGATGTTGGAGATCTGACTTACATAGCCTACGACTTCAGTCGTACTCGCTGACATTTCTTCTGAACCAGCGGATACTTCTTGAATTTCACCCGCTACTTTGTTAACCGCATCCGAGATCTGCTCGAACGCTTGTCCTGCCGCAGTAACCATCTCGATTCCTGCTTCCGTCTCACTGCTGTTCACTTTGACTGCCTGAACAGCATGATCGGTATCTTTCTGAATCAACTGAACGAGATCCGTAATCCGTTGGGCTGATGTGGAAGATTCCTCAGCAAGCTTACGCACTTCTCCTGCAACTACAGCAAAACCACGTCCATGCTCTCCTGCTCGTGCGGCTTCAATGGCTGCATTCAGTGCAAGCAGATTGGTCTGCCGGGCAATGTTGTTGATTACTTCGGTAATGGTTCCAATCTCTGCTGAACGTTCCCCCAGCCCTGTTACCAACTCTGTAAGTGAAGCAATGGAATTTCGAACAGAACCCATCTGTTCAACCGCTTGCTGAATAATCATGTTCCCTTCGGAAGATTGATTCGCCGCATCCACAGCAGATACAGATACACTCTGGGCAAGCTCAGCAATCTGCTCCGACCCGAGAGCCATCTCATTCATCGCCTGTGAAGAACGCTTCACAATATCGACCTGATCGGACGTACCCACAGCCAATTCCTCTACCGTTTGGGAGATCTGTTCCGAAGCTTGGGTATTCTGCTCCGCACTTGCAAGAAGCTCTTCCGATGAAGCAGCTACCTGTTCGGAAGTCATTGATACCGATTCAATCATCTCGCGCAGATTACCCGACATGGTATTAAAGGAATTAGCCAACGTGCCTAATTCATCCTTATTCTTCAGTACAATTTTCTCGCCTGTCAGATCACCACTTGCTATTGCCATGGCAGCTTCATTCATCTTTTTGATTGGACGTGAGATGATGCTTGCAATGAAGAAGGCAATGAACATCGCAACCAGGAAGGCAAAAATTGTAACAGCCAAAATTACATTAAATGTATTTTCCGCAAGCAAAACAGACTCATTTGTTGCAGCATCCGATCCTTCATTGCCCAAATTAATTAACTTGGTGATAGAGTCATTTGCTGTGTACCACATCGGATAAGCCTCTGTGTGTAAACGACTAGACTCATCATAATTGTTGTTCAAACCAAATTCGATAAATGCCGGCATTTTCGCTACATAAGCATCATAATTCGTACTAAAATCATTATAGAGCTTAAGCGCTGCATCGTTGTTTGCAATCAACGTTTGTAACTGTTTACGCTCATCTTCAATCTTGGTAAGCAGCAACTGTAGCGCTTCGTTCATCTTAGCCGACTCATCTTCGTTCTGTTCAACGATGATTCCCAGAGCCAAACGCTCTACATCGGAAATATCACCATTCATCTTTCCCAGTAAGCTCACACTCGGCATCCAGGTCTGATCCACTTCATTCGCCTTGCCAGACATACTATGAATCTGGACTAATGCGTAGCCACTTACAAAAACCAGCAGAATTACGACTGCCAGAAAACCAGTCAATAACTTGCCTCGAATCGTTAACCTCAATTTCCCCAACATATTCCCCCGCGTGTCTTCCACATTCCCCACTCCTCAACTTAGCGCATAAACTAATGCATATGAATAATATATCGTCACCTCTAGTCATGAATTGTAGATGTCAGAATTCAATTTCTACAAATTTCATGTAACTTCGAAAATAAAGCAAAAGAAGCCTCCCATCTTTGGAAAAACCAGAGATACGAGACTTCTTTCAATAATAATAACTACCATCTATTCACTAGACATTTCTTTCAATCGCTAACCAAAAACACGCCGGTGTATGTTAATAAAGAAGTCAGGTATCGACTTGGTATAATTGCGGGTTGTAATCAGAACCACACTAAGCAGACTACCGAGAAGGAATCCTCCCAGAATATCTCCTGGATAATGCACACCAACGTATATACGAGACACCCCTGTCAACACAGCAAGTAATAGCATCCATAACCCCAAGCGACGCCCAATAAAGAATGAAGCAGCCGCGAGAGCAAATACAAAGGAGGCATGCTTACTTGGAAAAGATGGGTCAGGTACATGGGCAACCAGTTGATGTACGTTTCCCTCCACAAAAGGTCTTGGATGGCCGACCGCAGGTGATATGCCCCATTTCGCCAGAACTAACGCTGCAATGGATGCCACGCAAGCATAGAAAACGATACGCTGTTTGGATGGATCGCCAAGAAACCATACAATAACGAGTAGTGCAATCATAACCCAGACCGCATACTCCGATGATGTAATCATAAACCAGTCCAGAAATGGAATTTGGTCTGCAAACTGATTAATCCAATGAAATACGGATTGATTCATAACTGGCTTTTAATACCTCCATTACACACAACAAGATTATTTTTTACATATTAAATATTCACTAACTATTTGTCAAACAATCCTCACATTGACCGAAGTTACGAAATCAAAGAGGACATTTTACTTTCTTTTTGTTAAACTAGTTTGGGTTACATATCAGTTCAAACATAGAAAGGTGAAGATTATGCTTAAAAAATGGTTATGGGGTACAGCCCTGACCCTGATGCTTGCTGTCACAGGGGTCGTTGTATATTACGGATATTCGATTGTTCATTTTGCCAATAGCATCTCAACCACTTCCGGGACTTCATCCAACGCTTCCTCATCTGGCACAGACAGCGACTCAGATACCCAAACGACAACGATTCCCAGATGGGAGGGCCAGGAACGGGTGAACATTCTGCTGCTTGGCGGAGATTCAAGGGGTGACGATGCGGGACGCTCGGACTCGGTCATGGTCGCTTCTATTGATCCCGTCACGAAGAAAGCCCATCTATTCTCCGTACTGCGAGATACCTATGTCGCAATCCCCGGTCATGGAAAGAGCAGGCTCAATGCAGCCTTTTCCTACGGAGGTGCAGAGCTGACCAAACAAACCGTCAGTGATCTGCTCGGTATTCCCATTCAGCATTATGTGTACACGGACTTTACAGGCTTCATGGCACTCGTTGATGCGGTAGGTGGTATTGAGATTGATGTTGAGAAAGATATGTATTACACCAGTAAAGCGGATAAACATATGTATGACATCGATTTAAAAAAGGGATTGCAGCATATGGATGGCAAAACAGCCCTTCAATATGTTCGTTTCCGCCATGATGCTACCTCGGATTTCACCCGTACCGAACGGCAGCGAATCTTCATGACCGAACTGGCCAAAAAGATGCAGAGTACCACTTCGCTCTTCAAAATCCCGGATATCCTGGAAGCGATCGCACCTTACATAGAGACGGATCTTAGTCCGACCCAAATGTTGAAACTGGCGTCCCTTGGCTTCGATATCCATGCGAACGAAATAGACCAGCAGCAGATTCCACCGAACAAGCTGCTCACCAATGAACTGGTCGGCTCCGCTCAGGTGCTGGGTGTCGATGTAAGCAAACTCCAGTCCTATATTCAGAAACTGTTTGAAGAAGATGCTGCGCCCTCGGAGTCTTCATCATCAGATGAACAGAACTGAGAATAACAGAGTTGAAAATGAAGCGATTATTAAACAACGTATATTTCAGTTTAATACCCACAAAAGAAGACGGCTTCGGCCGTCTTCTTTTGTACCTATTTTCCCCATTTAATGCAGCCTTAATGTTTAACAGGTACCCTTATATGATGAACTCCGGTTCCTGGAGGGAGGATTACATGTGAAAAAACCGCGAATAGCGGAATGGACCGAACTGCGTGGCATAGCCTTTCTGGCGATCGTCATGCAGCATAATATCGCCGAGTATATCTATCGCGCCGATATTGAACAACCCGATTCCATTATGCTGACTATGATTTATCATCTGACCCGTTTTGGTACGCCAACATTTGTATTTCTGTCGGGAGTCATGTTGTTTTACCATCACCATAACACCAAACCGGAATACCCTCGCTTCATTCGAAAGCGATTTGGCGATATCTATATGCCGTTTGTGGTATGGACACTCATCTATTGGCTTGCTGTCCGAATTTTCACCCCTGCGTTCTGGGCCAGTGGCATACCGGATATGCGCAGTCTGGTTCGTGAACTGTTTCTACCACAGACCGGATATCATCTCTGGTTTGTCATTATGGTGTTTCAGTTCTATATTCTGTTCCCCCTGTTTTGGACAGGAGCAAAAGCCATTCAGAAGCGTATCCAAAACGTCATACGTTTCACGCCAATGCAAGTTATTGTGGCATTAATTCTCTTTGCAGCTGCACTCTACGCCCTGCTTATGAAGTGGTCCTACTACAATATGGGGGGCTGGACAGAATCTATGTCTGAGCCATGGTCAACGTTGCTGCAGTATCGCTCCTATTCATGGATGATGTACTGGTTCTACTTTTTACTGGGTGCCGTATGTGCCTGGTCAGTCGATAGCTGGAGAAGTTGGACCACCAAGTTACTGCCATGGACCATCTGTCTGTTTATTGGGATGTATATATGGCTTGGTTACGATGTGCTCCGCGGGTCCGGGGATGTTGTTAATCTGAATATCTCCACCTATTTGAAACCAACCACATTTCTGATCATTATGGCCCAGATGCTTATGATGTATGGTTTCCTTGTACTGATGCGGAGCAAAGACACATGGTTTCAGCGCCTATTAGCCTGGATTGGCCGTTATTCGTTTGGTGGATATCTGGTTCATGCACTGGTGATCTACGCGATCGCTTACGTAACCAGACCGCTCCAACTCAGTGGATGGCATCTGCCTGTAACATTGCTATCGTTCCTTGTTACGGTTAGTATTGCTCTTGCAATCAGCTGGGCACTCTCCAAACTTCCTGGCTCACGTTTCACCGTAGGGTTAATGCGCAAACCACGTTCAACCCCGGATTCAGCTGGCGCTGTGGACAAAAGAAATTTACCTGAGCGAAACCCCTCACCCGGTGCAACTCGCAGTCCGGGAACAAGTGAGCCGTTTTAAAATAAAGAAGCGCGTCCCCTGATGGAGACACGCTTCTTTATTTTGCTTCGCTCGACGTTGATCGTCCCGGAACAGGTTCCTGGGGACCTGGGGCTGGATGCACGTTGCCCTTCTGATTCACAAATCTCTTCAGATCACCCGTTAACTGTTCCTTCAGCTTGTTAACCAGCTGTGTTTCGCTAATGCCTTTTGCCTGAGCAATCTCAGCCAAGGATTTTCCTCCCTGAAGCTGTTCATGAAGTTGAGCAGGGGTGACTCCAATAAACCGGGCAATTTCGCCTTTATCCACCATGGGACGTTTGCCATGGTGGGCAAATTCACGCCGCAAATCACGCAGCGGGGTATTGATGACCTTTTTTAACTTGGTATCCATGTCCGCCTTCGTGGCTGCAGCCTGATCCTTGGTGAGACACCCCTCTTCTACTGCTTGATCCAGACGCTGTGCAAGTGTAGGCTTCAACTTCTGCAATAACTGCTCCTCACTAAGTCCCTTACGCTCTTTCGCAATCTGGGACAACGTCTTGCCAAGTTCCATCTGTTCTTTCAGATCCCGAAGCCCAATCCCAAGCAAGTCTGCCGTTTCACCAATCATGAACAGACCGTGTCCTGCCTGCATGCATGGCTTCGCTGGTTTGCCGGAGGAAGAAGCTTTTGATGCACCACCATATTCCTCAGCCCGAGCCGTTGAATCAGCGAATGCTACATGTCCTGTTGCTACTGTTATAACTACGGCTGCCAATCCGGCTGCCATCCATGTTTTCCATTTCAAATTCATTTTTCTGCCGCCTTTCCGATGTCGAAATCTCTGTACCTTCCTAGTTTGAGCCTAAAATCCACTTTTTTATGCCATAAAATACAAAAAGTCATCATTTTTCTCACAATTGATCACAAAAAATCCTATTTTTTTCAGTTTATTTCAGCTATACTGAATGTACTTCATGATTCAGTCGAACAGTCCTGGACCACCTTATCGCAGGAAGGACGAGACGTAACGATGCGGAAAGATTGGTTAGATCCGTTTAGCTCCGA
The DNA here is from genome assembly GCF_055687625.1 of Paenibacillus sp. CB74. Lineage (NCBI taxonomy): Bacteria > Bacillati > Bacillota > Bacilli > Caryophanales > Paenibacillaceae > Paenibacillus > Paenibacillus sp. CB74. The sequence continues at coordinate 3,952,217 of NZ_CM146009.1, forward strand.
TCTGGAGGTCGTTTTTGCTTCAGCGGAACAACTCGTACGGGAATATCCCGAACCCTTGTCAGGACATGCATTGGAGCAACTTCATTCGGTTAATCCCCTGTTACGAGATTCGGGGCACAGTTATATCGGGTATATCATCCCACTTTGGATGCAGTACTCGGATCAACTGCCTCAGGAGAAAGCACACCAATTAAGTACAGCCTGTCTGATTCACATGTTATATTTTCTGAATCAGGACGACGTGATGGATGAACAACCGGAGAATGCCGCTCTGAAGTTATCCCTGGGCAATTTATATTACATGGATGCACTTCAATCTTACTCGGCATTATTCGATCTTTCCTCCACGTTCTGGATCTATTTCAGACAATATGTAGTGGATTGGGCCGTGAGTGTTACGGGTGAGCATTTCATTGATTATTTTCAACAGAATCCCTTGTTGATTGCGCAAAAGGCTGCCCCTCTACTCATCGGAGCTACGGGTGCACTCCTTCTGTTGAATCAATCCGAGCGGATCATCCCAGTATGTTCTGCCATCAACATTACACTCATGACACTCCAGATGACCGATGACTTCACAGATACGCATCAAGATGCTGTGCATGGAAACTACAACAGCTACCTCTCCCACATATCCGCAGCACTGAATCACAACTATCCCGCTCATCCTCTTAGCGAACGTATACATGACAATGTATACAACACTCAACTCATGAACTCTTATGTAGACATTGCATTTCACTATAATCGTACATTAACATCGTCTAACTTAGGGATATCGCATCTCGAGGTGTTTGATTCTTATTTATGCAGCACTTTAGTACAAGCTGTTCAGGACATTACACAACGGAAGAAACGGCTCCTCCAAGGTGGGTTTCATCACTGGATCAGCGATCAACAGTTGGAATTATAAGCATAAGGACTAAGCTGATTCAGTTTAATTTCAAATATGAAGGGAATGTTGACGATGATGGTATCAGAGAAAACGTTGCATGAGGATATTATTGAAAAGGCTTGGACTGACGAGCATTTCAGACAACAATTGCACTCCAATCCGAAGCAAGCGCTTCGTGAAGCTTTCGGAATCATAATCCCGGAGCACATTCAGGTACGTACCGTTGAGGAGCAGCAGAATGATTATGTTCTTGTCATACCTCCCAATCCTTCCAAAGTAAATTATGATGTGAATTGCGGACCTTGGAGAAGTTAAATCGGGTGAGTTAAATTGGTAACGTAAGTGATTAGGGGTAGGGACAAAAAAGCCGCTGTATGCTTCTGTGAGTTCGTCATTCGACGAACTCAGCAAAAGATACAACCGCTTCTGTTCCTACCCCTTTGGTACTTGTAAAGCTGATCTGTCCTTGCATCGCTTCAACAATTCGGAATGTCACCATCATGCCGAGACCAGTGCCTTTGATTTTATTGGAGAAATAAGGCTCGCCCAACCGGGAGAGTGCTTCCTCATCCATTCCCTCTCCATTATCCCTGACATGCACCTTAATAACCCCATCCTGCTTGTAAGCCCAGATATCAATCTGGCCTTGTCCCTGCAGAGCTTCAATACTGTTCTTGATAATGTTGATAAAAGCCTGCTTAAACTTCGAGGAATTGCCCCGAATATATAAATCTGGCGGAATGTCAGTGGTGATTTTGCCACCTTCCAGATTAGCCATCGGTACAAGGATACCTTCAATATGATTGAACTCATCCGAGATATTAAGCGAGATAATATGGTCGAATTCAGGTTTGGCAAAGGTAAGAAAGTCCGTGATAATGCCCGAAGCACGGTCAAGTTCCTCCAGTGCAATACGCACATATCCCTTATTTTTGTTGTCTTCCTGTTCTGTCATAAGTTGCAGGAACCCTCTTGTCACCTGAAGCGGATTACGTACTTCATGAGCAACGGAAGCGGCCAATTCGCTAATAATCTCCATCTTCTCGGATCGCTGCAACTCATTGTTGAATAACTCCAGTTCCTTGGAATACTCCAGCACTTTGGTGTGTTTTTCGGCAAACCGACTTCCGAGAATGGCAATCAGCGAGATCACAAATGCAACCATGGACCATTTCCACCATAACAGATGATACGTCCCACTCCGCTGATAATACCACAACAGTTCAGCCACACTGATCAAGGCAAATGTACCGAATCCTGTCGCAAGCAGGATGGCTTCCCGATTTCGTTGCAGTGCTTTGGCGATGGTTCCAACCAACAGAATTGTCAGCAGGATGACCAGCACCATACCGACCACACGCTGTACGAGCAGATTGTAGAGAAACTCCCATTGCCCACCTGAAGTAACGTAGATAAATAGAGAGAACACAGCGATAACTGAATATATGAATGTTATTTTTCGCAGTTTGGTGAAGATACCATGCAGTCCCGGCCCGATAATCTGCTCAAAAAAATAACATAGCGCTGGCATTCCCAGCAGCATAGCCAGATCAAAGACTACCGAATACAGGTCACCATATACCTGATAGAATGTATACAAAAATTGCGAATACGTGATGATCATTGTGCCGATGGAACCCATCACCATGCATAGTGAGATCCACAATCCCTTATGGAATTTGCCAAGGAAGAACGTACAACTCAGCATCGTAATCGCTGTGAAAACAAAGGTCGCACCCAAAATGACATCAATAAGCCCGTTATGAATATATCTCTCCTGTAACGCAGCATAAGGTCCAACTTGAACAGTACCTTGTATGCCCAGACGACCTTTCTCATTTTGCGACCATACATAGAGCGTGTCACCCGAATTTTCGCTGGATAAGGGTAGTAACACCGCATTATTATCATAATTGTAATGGTAGTTCTCGTAGACCTTGCGGTCCTCCAGATAGATAACAATATGATTTCCTTTAATGTTCTCAAATCGAATGGCTGAGCTTTCTTCACTCAATTCAGGGATGGTCAGGCGAGTCCATAAGGAACTCGATCGATCCGTATTGCTATACTCTAACTTATCGATGCCCTGCTTTTCCCATATCTCATCTGTTCCCTTAACCTCACTTATGAACCCTTGATCGTCAACGTTCCCCCATTTTACTTCCCATCCTGTAATGGATGCAGGTTGCTGAATCGCTCCTGTAGTTGCAAAGACCATTCCATGTGGCATACCTAGAATAATCAATACACTCATCCATAAGATGACGATAGCTTTGGGCACATTTTTCATTCACAGCACCTCAAAGTTCCAATTTTCCCTATCTTAGATTCTCTCATTTATCATTCGCCACCATTTGTCACGTCACCTTCTTAGATAAAATGAATTTTCACATTTAAGTCGATTTATAGTTTTATTTCCATTTTATTGTTATGCATATATGATTAATCACGCAAGTCTTCGAACTGGTTCTCTATCATTTCCCGCTCTTTCTGTTCAACTTGACTACGGAATTCAAGCCACTGCTCTGTTTCCTCATCATCATAGATGGTCCATATATCGGAAAAAAGGAAATCCCGCAACTGTACAACTTGTCCGGACCATATTCCGCCTACCCAAAATAAACCGTCCGGACGACGGATGACGGTACGGGAGAAACCGGGTGTAGACGCCTTTTGCCCGATACGGATGCGTGTAATCATATTGCCCAGTGTGAACCAGTCCACTTGAGACCCCTCCCTTACATATTCAAGCTTAATCATAACATAGGCAAAACAGGAAAAGCTGTAAAAACGGTGACCGAGATTCAATCCTTTGCTTCAGGTGTAATGGTTTCTCAAAGCAAACAAACACGCTAAGGAGATGATTGCAATGAATGAGCCGCATCGTACAGTTGAGGTGGAACATAAGGATGTTCAGCATAAATCGGATTCAAGTATGGTCGCTTCCACATTTATTAAATATGCCGCTTATGTGATAATCTTTTTCGGATTCTTATACTTCCTGGTTAAATATGTATTTCCTAAATTCTAAGGCATTCATATCGTAGCAAACCCCGGGGATAATAAAATGTGCAAGATTACAACAACAGCGCTTTGGGTAACTACGGGGTAAGAAGCTTGGGCAACCAACAATGAAAGGAAGTGTTATTGATGTCTGACAAACCAATTAGTAACGAAGAGAGCGACCGCTATTATGACCGTTATCAGAGGTTCCGCGATATTCCGCCAGAGACGGAAGTCCCGGAAGGCGATATGGATACCTTTGATGAAGTTTCCGGCAGACGGATTGTAACGGAAGATGCGGAACTTGCACCGGTAGCCGCAACGGCTGTGGACGAGCCGGAATTGGATTCACGTTTGGCGGAGACACCGCTGGAATCTGTACCGGATGCAGACCTGCTGCAACCAAACAGTCCAGTTGATCCTGCTGCCCCCGATCCGGATGCACTGCATGGTACTGATCTGCTCAATGGTGCTGGTGCAGATGCCAAACCCGAGAACGATGTCCCACCACGACGTTAACGGCAGTAATGACATCCTGAATGAGGAGGTGCATACACGATGAAGGAAGATCGCGACAAACATACGCATGAACCGGATAATCTTGTGACCGAAAGGGATATTGACCCGGACTTCGGACTGTTCACTGAGGACTCCTTCCCCGAAGCACTTGAGGATGAGGATCAACGTGATGCGGTGGAGCATGCCATTCCTAAAGAGAAGGCTTCTCGCAAGCCCTCTTCGGATGGTCAATAATCACTTGGACAATGATAATTCCAGACTTACAGAAACCTCTTGAAAAGGGGTTTCTTTGACGTTTAATCACTGATTGCTGACATGACAGTATAGTCAAAAAATTGCCCTTCCATTATTATTATAAAAGATACATATTACAAAAGTTATTACGGGTAGTGAAGGAGATTGATTATATGATTCAGTCTATCGTACATATTGCATTGGTTGTGAAAGATTATGATGAAGCAATCGCATTTTATACAAAAAAGTTGAACTTCACATTAGTTGAAGATATATATCAACCGGAACAAGATAAACGGTGGGTCGTGGTTTCTCCTCCTGGCTCTGTTGGTACTACAATCTTACTTGCCAGAGCATCTAAACCTGAGCAAGAGCCATTTGTTGGTAACCAAGCTGGTGGTCGGGTATTTTTGTTTCTAAACACTGATGATTTTTGGAGAGATTATAATGAGATGGTCACTAAAGGGATCGAATTTGTTAGAGCTCCCCAAGAACAATCTTATGGAACAGTAGCTGTATTTAAAGATCTGTATGGAAATTTGTGGGACCTACTGAAAATGAATAAGGATCATCCCATTTCCAAGCGCGTTAAGTAATCTCCAAGCTTCCGAGATCAGATTGGGATTAATGTGTTATAAACATGTGACTTATATTCCTCTATCTGAATCAAAGAGAGATGACCACTGCATGATTACAGCGCCATCTCTCTTTGATTCTTTATAGAATGCTTATCTTATTTCTAAATATCCTTTTAACTTCGAGGATTTCCGTTTTTAATGGCTGCTCCAGCGGTCACCGCTTAGCGGAGATCTTGCCTGTTCCAGGCAGTTTGTGATCCAATCCCGACCACTTCGCTACAATCGCAGTGATGATCAGTGCAAGTCCATTAATGATAAATATCCAGCGTATTGGCAACCAGCCACCGAGAACGCCACCAATAATTGGTCCCGCCATCGTCCCGATCTGGGCAGCGGACTGGTTCAGACTAAAAGCCCTTCCCCTGAAACTTGATGCGGTAGCCTGCACAATCATGGCGTTAATGGCCGGAAATACAGCTGCAAAGAATAGACCATACACGAATCGCAAAATGCCAAATGCGATATAACCTGTTGTAAAGAACTGTAGAAGATTGCCTACAGCCCCGCCAACCAGTCCAATGATCAGCACTTTACCGTATCCGATCCTTGTACCAATCTTGCCCCAACGCGGTGCCATAATAACTGTTGCTACCCCCACCGCCGAGAAAATAATACCTGAGCTAAGTGAGGCACGATCAGGCTGAACGCCCATTTCCATCACATAGACCGTCAAAAGGGGCTCCAGAATCATAACGGAGAATGTACATATGCCCATCATGCCAAGCACCGTCATAAACACACGATTCGCTCTCGCTTCACGAATGTCATCCATGACATGGGAACGAGCTTTATTTCGGTTGAAGTTCTCTTCTTTTACCCAAAAGGTTGCAATAATAGCTGATACCAATACAACAATTGCCGAAAACAAAAATGCATTCCGGTTGCCGTAATAGTGACTCACCACGCCACCAATTAACGGTCCAATAATACCGCCAGTGGCTCCAGCAGTAGACATAATACCCAGTGCATAACCGGTCTTCTCCTCAGGTGTATTGGTGCCTACCAGGGCAATTGCTGCTGGAACAAACCCTGCAAGCAGACCCTGAAACAATCGAACAACAATTAGCGAATAGGGGTCCTGCACGAAATAATTGATAAGATACAAGACGGCAAGGCTGTATCCTGACCGGATGAGCATAGGTTTGCGCCCGTATTTATCAGCCAGCGAACCCCAGAACGGAGACACGAGCGCACTCGCGAGAAACGTAATGCCGAAGGCAAGTCCCGACCATAACTCCAGGTGATCACGAATCCCCAAGTCAGCACTTAGAAACAGGGGTAGAAATGGAATTGAGATCGAATACGCCGTGCTGCAAAAAAATACACCAATCCACAATATGATGAGATTTCGCTTCCACGAGAAGTTCATATACCCGCACGCCCTTTCCGTTACTGACGCCGGGACTGCCGTATATTGGAGCGGACGGAACAGACCCGTACGTCCCCGATGCGGAAGCATTTTCCTTATTTTACACCCAACATTCCATGAAGGCCATCCCTTGTTCACCACAACTACACGTATTACATTGCCATTCTGTCCACAAAAACGGTATGATAGTTGGGTAAATATCCAAATACGATTTGGAGAAAATATATCATGCAGAGATGCAAGGAGGAACGTTTTCATGTCTTTACGGTGGAAAAAAACAACCGCAGTATCGCTCGTTCTTGCGATGCTGCTTATCGTCATTAGTGGTTGCGGGCGCCCTGCGTCCAGTGCCGAGCAAACGCCGGTGCCAGCCGCACCTGAAGGTCCAAACCCTGTGGCAACCATTGAGATGCAGGATGGTCAAAAGATCGTTATTGAGCTCTATCCGGAGATTGCGCCCAACACAGTGTATAACTTCATCTCCCTTGCGAATAAAGGGTTCTATGACGGCCTGATCTTTCACCGGGTCATTCCGGGCTTCATGATTCAGGGTGGAGATCCAGAGGGCAACGGTTCGGGCGGCCCAGGTTATACAATCAAAGGGGAGTTCACTTCCAATGGTCACAAAAATCACCTGAATCATACTCGGGGAATCATTTCGATGGCACGTAAATCGGATAATCTGGATTCTGCAGGCTCCCAATTTTTCATCATGTTAGCAGATGCGGATTACCTGGATAATTCATATGCCACCTTTGGCAAAGTTACTGAAGGCATGGAAGTTGTTGATGGAATTGCAGCTCAGGAAATAGGTGAAGCTGACAAACCCGTTAAGGATCAAGTTATGAAAAAAGTTACGGTAGATACCCACGGTCTGGAATATCCAGAACCGGTAAAAATGCCTTAATTTACATCCTTGCCAAACGGATGATAATCCATGGTTATGACTTGTTAATGAAATCTAAACAAACAAAAGCTCTGTCCTGTGCGAATGTCACAAGGCAGAGCTTTATTTAATAATATTAATGATAGCGGTTACATATATGACTTTATATAAAATGACCTCTTCCGGCATCATCCTCAATACATCCATCCCATCAAACGTAACCAGCCGATAATCGCAATCCATAACGGGCAGCTAAAGGCAACACCCCATGCAAGCCCTTTCAGTAAACCACGGTTTACTTCCACGAACAACGACTCCTTTCTCCAGGGAATAGTCGCAGTATCGGTAATAGTATATGATTTTATACCCGAATTCATTCGCCACGCAACCCTCATTTTCCTGCTTTTGTTCCGCAGATTCATGGAATGCTTTACGGGAACCTGATATACTATGACTACTGTACGATAAATGGAACCTGATTCATGTTTGGAAAGGAGATTTTCCTATGGCAAAATCCAAGAAACGCACTCCTGCTCCCAAAGCCGCAGTAGCACAGGATAAACCCACAACACTGAAAGATCTGCTTAGCAGTGATGTGCTGGAGAAGCTGAAAGCTCAGGCAGATGAGGCGAAGGCTGCCGAGGCTGCACTTAAAGAGAAGGAACGCCAGCAAGCAGAAGAAGCTCGCCAAGCGGAACAGAAGCGCCGGGATAACGACTTCGAATATCTGCTGAATAACAGCGCGATGGACTGGAAGAAACATAAGTAAGCCAGGGCATGATCTGAGGGTGTCTACTACCTTCCACATGCCAAAATAATATTGCAAGCCGACAGATCATGAAGCCGATCTGCTCACAGGACAGGGCCGCGTTGCGGTCCTGTTTTTTTGATATGGACACATATTGATTCACCAGTCTTGAGCCGGGTATGTAGAAGTAGAAGGTACAACGATAATCTAACTCATGGAGGGATCAGAGATGACTGAACAACGTTTGGAAGGCAAAGTTGCAATAGTAACTGGAGGTGGGTCGGGTATTGGGCAAGCTACCGCCATTCGATTCGCCGAGCATGGAGCCAAAGTATACATGCTGGATCGTACACCGGAAACTGCAGAGGAAACCAAGCAGACGATTGAAAAGGCTGGCGGAGAAGCGTATGTGATCGAATGTGATATCTCCAAACCGGACCAAGTGCAGAAGGCGATCAATCAGGCTGCGGCTGAAGCGGGCAAGCTGGATATCATATTTGCGAATGCCGGCATCAACGGAACGATGGCTCCGATTGAAACGATGGAAATGGAGGACTGGGACCAGACGATGGAGATCAACATGCGCGGAACCTTCGCAACCGTCAAATATGCCATCCCTCATCTGAAAGAACATGGTGGCAGCATCATAATCACCAGTTCCATCAACGGTAACCGGGTTTTCTCAGGAATCGGATTCTCTGCATACGCTTCCAGCAAAGCAGGACAAACTGCATTTACGAAGATGGCTGCATTGGAGCTGGCTCGTTATAAGATCCGTGTTAATGCCGTCTGCCCAGGTGCCATCGATACCAACATTGATGATAACACCTACCCGTCCGATGATCTGAAAGAAGTACAGATTCCAGTTGAATTCCCTGAGGGTCATGAACATCCGCTTAAGGGCGAACCTGGAACGTCGAAGCAAGTAGCTAACCTCGTTCTGTTCCTTGCTTCTGATGAAGCCTCTCATGTTACAGGTTCACGAATCTACGTGGATGGTGCGGAATCTCTGCTCCGTGGATAAACATATCCATATACGTTGGCCCAATACAGGGACAACGCCCAAATATCCCGCAAGCGATCTGATCCGGTCAGATTACTGCGGGATATTTCATTTAGAGGAAGTTTATAATTCGGTGCAGATGCAACTACAAGGATTATCCCTATATCGCGGAGCTTTTATTCTTTTTCACACGATCCTTCATTCGGTCTGGAATGGCAAAGAACAAGACGTACATCAGCGAGAACAAGACTAGCGCAAGCATCTCTTCCCCAAGGATGTACATGGGATACGGACCTAACATATCAAGCACTGAGGGTGTACTCGGCTTGTATCTCAAAAACATGTAATTTGCGTCAAGCAAAACATCTACAACGTATACAATGAGTGCTGCCACATTCACAAATATCATGGAACCTGCTACAGATCTCCAGCTAGGTCGCAGCTGCTCCACCCAGGTCATGTAGAGTAAAGCCAGAATGATACAGGCATGAGCGACGAAAAATTGAATGAATCGAAAATGCGCATAAGCATAACCCAGATTAGGAGTCAGGATCGCCATAAGGGCTCCAGCAATGCCTGCAAACAGCAGCGCAGAATGTAACAGTCGACTGCGTGTCAGTAGTAACAATGCCGATAATAGCAGAGACACACTGCATAATTCGAGTGGCAGTGATGTCTGCAGGCTCCATACGTCACCGTACACATACCAGAGTTGAAGCACGATTTCACAGGTAAACATGATACAGGCCAGAACAATCCGCAGTTTGCGGCGGGCCCCTTCTGACCAAGATCGAAGACGGTGTCGAAGCAAAAACAATAGCATAATAATTAATGCAATTAAGCTAATGGTAACGATATGTGAAGTGGAGAACAGGATAAACGGCTCTGCATCATAAGGGTCCAGCGGTGGTGGATACGCCATGCATCTCTTCTCTCCTTTGCAAACATCTCAGCTACATTATCTCTCTTTAATATTAACTTTTTCATTTTGCCATTGAATGAAAGAGCTGTCCAGTTGGAATTCTAAATAAGCATTGTAATTTAAATATCTTTATGTTAAGATAAATCCAGAACCAAAACAAACGAAAAGTTAGTAACTTTCTTAAACGGAAATCATTTTAAATAAACTCAAAATTTGTTCAATTGAACTAGGAGGAATTATTATGCAAATCAAAGGACTTCACCACGTATCCGCGCTAACAGCACATGCCGATCAGAACTATCGTTTCTACACCAATGTCATGGGTCTGCGCCTGATAAAAAAAACAGTCAACCAGGATGACGTGTCCGTCTACCATCTCTTCTATGGCGATGAGAAAGGCAATCCAGGTACAGAACTTACCTTCTTCGAGATTCCGATGGCTGGACAGACGCGTGAAGGTGTGAACAGCATCTCGGCAACATCACTGCGCGTTCCAAATGATGCGGCACTTACGTACTGGCAGCAACGTTTTGACGAATTCGAAGTCCCGCATGGAGAGATTGTTGAACGCGGTGGTCGTGCCACGCTCTCGTTCACAGACTTTGAAGGACAACGTCTGATTCTGGTCTCGGATGAAAACAATGCAGGTGTTGCTGGGGGTAAACCATGGGATCAGAGTCCGGTGCCTGCCGAATATGGCATTTTAGGTCTTGGTCCCATCCATCTTACGGTAAAAGATGCTTCCCTTACCGCTCCGGTTCTGACCGAACTGCTTGGTTTCAGAGCGAAAGGAAGTTATCCTGCCTTCACTCCTGGTCAGCCTGATGTACTCGTTTTTGAATCCGGTGAGGGTGGTAGCGGCTCCGAGGTGCATGTTGAGGAACGTAATGACCTTGCCCAAGAACGTCCAGGACGTGGCAGCGTACACCATGTTGCATTCCGCGTGGACAATGAAGAAGAACTGAAACAATGGGTGGAACGGGTTCATAACTTCCAATTCCCTAACTCCGGTTTTGTAGATCGTTTCTACTTCCGCTCCCTGTATTTCCGTGAAGCAAACGGGATTCTGTTCGAGCTTGCAACCGATGGTCCGGGATTTGATACAGACGAAGAAATGGAGCATCTGGGAGAATCATTGGCGCTGCCTCCATTCCTCGAAGGACGCCGCGCTGAGATTGAAGCGAATCTGAAACCACTGGATACCGTCATTCGTTAATCGCGCTTAAGCTGTACAATCCGGCTTGAATCGAAAATAAAAACGATGTTCACCAGGCAACTCTGAATACCGGATACGGTTCAGGGATTGCCTAGTGAATCATCGTTTTTTCTGTGTATGCTTGCCTTGCCCCTTCTGTAAGGTGGCAAACTTGCAGATTGTGTTTTACTTCGTCAGATACGATGTTGTGAGCGGTACAAACAGAGCCGAACCCGGATCTTCAGATACAATCTCTACATAGACAGCGTCTGTACCTTTAACATCCACATCCAGACTCATCATACCGCTTTCTGGAGTGATATTGAACTTTTTGAGTGTCGCGAGATCCTGATCATAGATATGAATCTCCTGATTTCCTGTTAGCGCGGCAAGTTCCAAGTGTAGAGAAGAATACTTTTTATCCGTATTAATCTGGATATCATCCCCCTGTTTCTTAGGATCATTATGCAGATAAACATCCTTGTAATCCTTGCCTTTATATGTGGTATCCTTAGGATCTTTGGTGTGCCAAGCGGTAGATCCCAGTACGGATGTTCCAAGTGCACTCAGCGTTACTTTTCCGCTCGTTACGGGCGCAGATCCATTTGTTCCGCCAATCAGGACGGATGAAGTTGCACTGTCATACGTGATCTCTGTCCCAAGCAATGATCCCACAGCACGCACAGGCAAATAAGTTGTTCCGTTGTAAGTGATAGGCAACACCGTTTTACCATTGGCATCTTTGGCTGTCACCGTGGCACCATCCATTTTTAGCGTAATCTTGCTGTTTAGATAGGCTTTAATCTGCTCCAACCCTGTTGCTGCGAGCGCACCCGTCCCGATCCCAAGCGTTAATGTGCCTACCATCAAACCTAGTACAACCTTCTTCTTCATCAAAATCCCTCCTGAACGTTAAAATGATTTGTCCTTTATACATTTAAACCACTAAAGTGATAATGTCAATTGTTTACTGCATTTTTAGTACAAAGTTCCTATCTGTAGGCAGCACAAAAACGAGGCAGTATGTCCCAATTTTTTTCAGCCTCGCCCTGTTTCCCACTGTCTGCAAACGCAGATAAGGGATATTCTGTTCAGACGCTCACTACATTTCACATTCGAGAACTTCCAAATTCCCGCTGCACTACGTTATCAACACGATGTTATCAATCAAAGGATTCATAATATTCTTCTTCATATACTTCCATGCTGTATTTCAAATCTACCGCCTTCCACTCACCATCTTGATAGGCGTAAGCGAATGTCAGATCACCCGCATATAAAGCCGCACCATAAGATCCTGCTGCTGATACGACAAGTCGGCCATCCTCCACACTGTAATAGGTTACTCCACCGAATCCCAACTCTTTGTTATAAACGCCGCCACTCGTATCTTCCTCGATCCGTAAAGGTTCTGCTTGAACGCCATCAACGGCGACATCCACATCCACACGGTCTGATCGAACCGTAACTTTTGACTTCACATGCTGTTTCGCAATCTCATCCAGAGATTGCATCTTCATCTCTTCGAGCGTTACCGGATTAATGATACGTGCTTGTCCCAAATAAATACCTGTTCCATGCCCTTCCGTGTACAGAACAACGATCTCTTTCTGTCCGTCTCCATTCAGATCCAGCTCGTGCACTTCGGGTTTGTAAGACCCGCCTTCTCCTTGCCAATCACTAAATTCTCTTGTCTTGCCGTCCACTTCCAAAATCATTCCGTTATATATATATCCCGAACCCTCAACTTTCATAGGGTATAATCTGACATTCTCATTCTCTGGAGCTACCGAAACGTATTCCTCTTTCACCGGGGTTGATTCCTGTGTTGTCTTCGCTGTGTCATGCAATTTATCTATATTGGAAGCCTCGACCGCTGCGGTCTGGCTGGATTGATCATCTATATTAAGCTGTTTTTGCGATTCATTCATGGTTCTGGCAGCCGAAGTTGTACTAATCGTAGCTACCGCCAAAATAATCATCAGCAGGATACCTGTCCAAGTTTTCAATATACTGGGCTCCTTTATCTGTTGTGATAATCCTATTATATCTTCATTTATCGCCCGCAAGTTGCGAATTTGTTAATCTTTCATAAAATAATCTTTACAAATTTCTGTTTTCACGAAAGAACGTTCGGCTTTAACCAGAATAAGCAAATTATTATGCCAAAACTGTTCTCAAAAAGCAAAAAAAATCCCGAACACAGCTTAAGGCTGCATCCGGAATGCTTTGGTTTTGTCCAATAACCGATCGGTTAATTGTCTCAGTTCTTCAGCCGAGGAAGAAATCTCCTCCATGATGGCTGTCTCTTCGTGTGCGGCATCCATGATTCGTCTCGCCTCATCCGAAAACGATCCGGCTTTCCCCTGGATCTTCTTCACATGACCATGCGTTTGCTCCACGCGGCCAGTCTGTTCTGCGATCTTGGAACCGATATCATGCGCGCCCTTCATAAATACTTCCACCGTGCCTGTCAGTTCATGCAACGTCTGATCCACAGAGATGGTCCGCTCCGATTCATTAACCACAAGACCATGCTGCTCATGAGACAGTTGTGCTGTCTCCCTGATTCGCTGCTGCACACGACTAATTAGCTCATTAATCCGATGGACCGATTCCTTACTCTCGTCTGCCAGCTTACGAATCTGCTGCGCCACGACTGCAAAACCAGATCCTTCTTCGCCAGCTCGTGCAGCCTCAATGGAAGCATTCAAGGCAAGTAATCCTGTTTCCTCAGCAATATTTTTGACAGACTGGGTAATTACCTCGATATCAGAGGCTTCCTTCTCCAATAGTAGCATTATGTCGCGGGAACGATTGTGCGACTCGGCCAGCTCGTCCATGCCTTTCATCAGCGATGAGAATGTCTGTTTCGTATGATCCACCGATCGTTCCATCTGACCGGACATCTCTGTCATGTCCATGGACTGGCTATGCATACGCTGGAAATCGTTCAGCATCTCATCCGCCGTGATCAGGGATTGATGGGAAGTAACCTTCTGCTCTTCTACACCTACCGCAATATGATCCACCGCTTCTGACATCATCTCGATCTGCTCCGCAGCTTGGGTAATCGCTTCACTAAGCGACTGCGCATTCTGTGATGTAGTTCGTGTACTGTCCGAAATATCGTTCACAATACTTCTGAGATTAGAGACCATTACACGAAAAGCATCATATAATACAGTAAGTTCATCCTGTGTACGCCGCTGCGGAATCTCCGTTGTCAGGTCACCAGATGAGACCTGTTGCGCCGCACGAGACAGATGAACAATCGGACGAGTCAGCCAGCGAGAGGCAAACCACCCGAGAATTCCGTTCCAACATACCCCCATGATCAGGATAATCGATATGTATACCCAATTCGGAATATCTAACGTAACCCAGTCTTTGACAAAAAATATAAAAAAGCCGCTAGTTCCGTACGTAATAATTGAGATTAGTACCAAACCTGCGACTGTCTTTGCGCCTAAAGTCCATTTCATGTTTACACCCCGTAGTCCTTTTTTCCTATTTTACCAATCATGTACCAAATTTCATGTGATATACATCACTGAAAACGTTCTATCCGCCCCATATTTACCGTTTATGCATGACTTCTCTATCATGAAGCGCATAATATATAAGACAAGCTTAGCCGCCCTCCTTTTCTCATAAAATTGAATAATATTCCATTTAACATCTTTAATTTTATTTATTATCGGCACAAGAGGCTAAATGATTTAGATTGGCATCCATTTTGCTTAAATGATATACTGAGTGCGCTTCGGCATTGCCGGAGCTGACCTATTTATTGGATGCCACTGGAGGCGAACGAAATGTCTACTATGTCCACAAGGACGGAGAAAGATTTTATCGGTGAAAAAGAAATTCCGGCTTATGCCTATTACGGCATTCAGACGGTGCGGGCCGTGGAGAACTTCCCGATTACCGGCGTTCCGGTACACCGGGAGCTGATCACAGCTCTGGCTGCGGTGAAAAAAGCAGCGGCAATTACGAATATGGAACTGAAAATGCTACCAAGCAAAATCGGCGAAGTGATTGTCATGGCAGCTGAAGAAATGATGAAAGGCCATCATCTGGATCATTTTATTGTAGACTCCATTCAGGGCGGTGCAGGCACCTCCATGAATATGAATATGAACGAAATTTTGGCCAACCGCGGACTGGAACTTTTAACCAAAAGCAAGGGAGACTACTTCCACTGCAATCCGAACAACCATGTTAACATGTCCCAGTCCACCAATGACGTGGTACCTACAGCACTGCGTATTGCGGCATATCAACTGTCCGAGACGTTACTCGCTACCATGAAGAGACTGCAGGAAGCGTTCCATAAAAAAGAAGAAGAGTTCAACGATGTTGTCAAAGTAGGCCGTACCCATCTTCAGGATGCCGTGCCTATTCGCCTTGGACAAGAATTCGGAGCTTATGCCCGTGTCATCGGCAGGGATATCGAGCGTCTGGAATTCGCCAATCGCCGATTGCTTACGATTAACATGGGCGCAACTGCCGTAGGTACAGGGCTTAATGCGAAACCTGAATACATCGTTAAGGTTACGGAACACCTATCTGATGTTACCGGACTCCCCCTACAAACAGCTGAGGATCTCGTGGATGCGACACAGAACACGGATGCCTATCTGGAACTTTCAGCGGCACTGAAGGTATGTGCAGTCAGTCTGTCCAAGATCTGTAACGACATTCGCATGATGGCCTCAGGTCCGCGTGCAGGATTCAATGAACTACTCCTGCCACCGCGTCAGCCAGGATCGTCCATTATGCCGGGCAAAGTCAATCCGGTAATGGCAGAAGTGATTAACCAGGTATCCTTCCAGGTGATGGGGAATGACCATACCATCTGCATGGCGTGTGAAGCTGGTCAATTCGAGCTGAATGTCATGGGCCCGGTCATTGCGTTTAACTTGCTACAATCACTGAAAATCATGAATAACGGGATTGATGTGTTCACACGTTATGCGGTTGAAGAGATGGATGCTAACCGTGAGCGCTGCGAATTAATCATGAAACAAAGTTTCAGTGTGGTTACGGCTTTGAACCCACACTTAGGTTATAATGTGGCGGCTTCCATTGTGAAGGAAGCGCTCAAAACTGGACTTACCTTGCAAGAGATCATTCTGGAACGTGGACTGCTGACTCCGGAAGAACTGGAAGAGATTCTTCATCCGGAGCAGATGACCACGCCAGGAATTGCCGGAGAACATTTCCTGCGCAATATGGAACGCTTGTAGGAACTCTGGAAATCTAACGCAGGAACCGATACACCAATCATGCAACAAGAACCCCCGCAGACCGTTCATCCGGTTCGCGGGGGTTCTTGTGTTCAGACATGGTAAGACACCAGCTATTTGGTTAAGCCCATCGTTTACGCTCAAGGGAAGGCAAGATCTGAAGTTCCTCCCTGTACTTGGCAACCGTTCTGCGGGAGATGACAATCCCCTCTTCGGCAAGCAGTGTAGTCAAGTGACTATCCGAGTATGGCCGCTGTGTCTGTTCCGTACGAATGATTTCTTTTAATCTTCGTTTCACTACTGATGCTGATGTTTTATTCCCTGACGCTGTACGGATTCCCGAGGCAAAAAAAGCCCTGAGTTCATATACACCATATGGCGTGTGAATGTACTTACCACTGACGGCACGACTTACCGTTGATTCATGCATGCCAATCTTCTCTGCAATAATAGCCAGATTAAGCGGTTTTAACGCGGATGGGCCTTTGACCAAAAAGTCCTTTTGCTCTTCCATCACGGCCGCCAGCACACGCACTAAAGTCCTGCGCCGCAGGTGTACACTCCGAATGATCGCCCTCGCTTCTGCGGCGCGGTGAGCCCAGATTTCATCTGGCGCCGCTTCCCTGATCCAGCGGATGCACGCTTCATTCATCGATACACGAGGGTTACCTGACACATGTAGGCTAAAATGGGCCTCACCGTTACGCAACCCTACAATGGCATCTGGAATAATGTAATGTGGTCGTTCCGTACATCCGATGGATCGGCAGGGCTTGGGGTCGAGACGTGTAATATAGTCGTAGGCAACCTGAGCTTCCCGTGAAGTCATACCTAATCGACTCCCTGTTCTACCTGGGTGAAAAGGAACCAGTGCTTCCAATCCCGCTTCCACCATCCGCTCCGCATACAGCGCAGCCGATGAATCACGTCTAATCTGGAGCAACAGACATTCCTGCAAATTCCGCGCTCCTACACCAGCAGGGTCCAGCGATTGGAGCAGCTCTAGTCCCGCTGCAATTTTGCTCATCGGTTGCTCAAGCGCTACCTGCACCTCTGCCAGTTCAACGGTCAGATAACCATCATCATTGACGCATCCTGCCAAATATACTGCCGTTTTTTCCAATTCGGCTGGAATTGTCATCACTCGAATTTGCGCAATCAGCAATTGTTCCAATGTAGACTCGGCACCTCTGACCTGAAGCAGCGGATCGTAGGAATCATACCTGCGCTGATTCAATCGCCGTGGAATTCGGGCAAGGGGCCCAGCTTGTTCTTCCAGTTCAAGAACTGGATTTTCCTCTGCCGCATCCAGCAAGTAACGATTCAGATCCTGTCCGGACATGGTTAGCAAATGAAAGGATTGTTTCATCTCCGGCGTGATGGACAGCCGAATACGTTGTTCCTGCACCAACTGAACACCTAACATCCGTTTCCCTCCTTATGCCTAGCTGAGTAATAAGCGCTTGTTTTTTATACGAACAAAAGGATTTGCAGGGATAATAGCATACTATTCACGCGATTGTAAGAGGAATTCCGTCCGATTATGAGTTCCTGTCTAGTATTTCTCCGATACCAGCTTCGCCTGTGTAAACAGCAGCAGATAGTCTCTTCCACCTGCCTTGGAATCTGTGCCTGACATGTTAAATCCGCCAAAAGGATGCGTGCCTACCAGTGCTCCGGTACATTTCCGGTTGAAATACAGATTACCCGCGAAGTACTCGCGTCTGGCCTGTTCCAGATGTTCACGATTACGCGAGATCACCGCGCCGGTCAGTCCATAGTCGGTATTATTGGCGATATCCAATGCGTCCTGGAAAGATTCGGCTTTGATGAATGCAAGCACGGGTCCAAAAATCTCATCCTGAGCAATCCGGGCTTGGGGGTCCACATCGGCAATGATGGTTGGTTCAATGAAATAACCTTCAACATTCCCTGTACCGCCACCGTGCACAAGACGCCCCTCTCCCTTGCCAATCTCAATATACTCCGTGATCTTCGCATATGCCTTGTCATCGATAACCGGTCCAACCTGACTGCCAACTTCAAGTGGACTGCCCATCGTCAGTTTCTGTGTCCGTTCAATCACTTTTTGCAATACTTCATCATATACATCCTTATGAATAATGGCACGGGAACACGCCGAACATTTCTGCCCGGAGAAACCAAATGCCGAAGCGGTAATGGACTCTGCCGCAAGCTCCAGATCACTGTCACTGTCTACAACGATGGAATCCTTGCCACCCATCTCTGCAATGACCCGTTTGATCCATTTCTGGCCTGGAGCTGTACGTGCTGCACGTTCATTAATTCGCAGTCCTACATCTCTGGAACCGGTGAAACTGATAAACCGAGTGAGCGCATGATCCACGAGATAATCGCCCACTTCACTGCCTGGTCCTGGTAAAAAGTTCACGACGCCATCCGGCAGGCCAACTTCTGCGAGCAGTTCCATAAACTTCGCGGCAATTACCGGAGTTGTACTGGCGGGCTTTAATACCACCGTGTTGCCAGAGACCAGTGCAGCAGAGGTCATGCCTGCCATAATCGCCAGCGGGAAGTTCCAAGGTGGAATAACAATGCCAACGCCCAGCGGTATATAACTCAGTTCATTATCTTCCCCTGCAATCCGTACGAGGGGCTGGGGTTCACTCAGTCGCTGCATATCCCGTGCATAGAATTCCATAAAATCAATGGCTTCCGCTGTATCCGCATCGGCTTCAGGCCAGGTTTTGCCGGCTTCATAGACCATCCAAGCGGAGAATTCATGCTTGCGACGGCGCATAATGGCAGCTGCTTTGTATAGATATCGAGCCCGTTCATTCGGATCGGTATGTTTCCAAGTGTGGAATGTCTCCGCTGCTGTCTGAATGGCCTTTTCGGCCAATTCCTGATCTGCCTGATGGATCGTTCCGACGACTTGATTCTTGGCCGCGGGGTTCACGGACGTTAACGTGCGGCTGCTTGTTATTTTTTGCCCACCAATAATAATCGGGTATTCCTGCCCAAGTTCAGCTTCTACCTGACGAAGTGCGTCTTCAAATGCTTCCTGGTTCGCCTGGACCGCAAAGGGTGTGAATGGTTCGTTAACAAAAGGGATATTCATCAATGATTCCTCCTTCAGGATGTGGGGTTCACTGGCTGCTCGCCTGAATTATTTTGCATGTTACTCTTCACCAAATATATGTAGCAAAATCCGTGCCAACTCCGGTTGGACCTGAAATATTTTTCTTATTAAATTTTCATGAAAAATAGTAGAGCCTCGCCAAATCTGGCATGCTTCTTGCTTCTATTAAGGGATAAAAAAAGCATGATTCCACCGAGCCTGAATCGAATGATGCACAATGCTGAAGGAGGAAACGAAAATGAGTGTAGGAACGGAAATATATCGCAAGACCTTATTGACCGTGGCAGGCAACAAAGCGGTAGAGAACCTGTCCATCAAATATGGCAAGAAGCTTGCAGGGAAGTTTATTGCAGGAAACACCTTGGAAGAAGCTCTCGATGAGATCCGCATACTCAATAATAAAGGCATAATGGCTACCCTCGATCATCTGGGCGAAGGTATCACCCGCCTGAGCGAAGCGGCATTATACAGGGATGAGTATATACGACTGGTAGAAGGCATCGCACGTGAAGGTGTAGACTCCAACGTGTCACTGAAACCAACCCAGATGGGCCTCGCACTGGACCCGGAAGAGGGCTATCGAAATATCCGTGCCGTTGCCGCACAAGCCAAATTGCATGATCTATTTGTCCGAATTGATATGGAGGATAGTCCATTCACTCAAGCAACGCTGGATATTGTTCGAAGACTGCACTCGGAAGGACTGCACAATACGGGCACAGTCTTGCAAGCCTACCTGCATCGCACCGAAGAAGATACGCGTGATATGATTCGGGAAGGCATCCGGCTCCGGCTCGTTAAAGGTGCATACAAAGAACCCGGATCAGTCGCCTATCAGAATACCGCTGAAGTCATTCATCAATTCAAAACGATGATTCGTAATCACCTCGATCAGGGTGTATACACTGCGGTGGCCTCGCATGATGATCACATCATCCACTGGACAAAACAATATGCTAAAGACCGTGGAATTTCGCCAGATGCCTTTGAATTTCAGATGTTATATGGACTGCGCATGAGCGAACAGGAACGTCTCGCCAAAGAAGGCTATCGCATTCGCTGTTACGTCCCTTATGGCACCATGTGGTATCCGTACTATACGCGCCGTTTGGCCGAAAAACCGGCTAATCTCTGGATGGTCGTTAAGAATATGTTTCGATAAATAAATAACCATGCTCTCCTGTTTTTTGGGGAAAGCATGGTTATTTGAGCTATAATACTGAATTCTCAAATTTACACGATATCAACTGATTCATATGTCTAAAAAATAAGAATCCCCAAATTGAAATGTCCAATATAATAGACACATCTGTACCTCTTCATAAAGTTAAATCACAAACTTTCCTATTTAGTCCGTTCTATCTGCTCTATTTCTCAAAGATATATACGTTATGTTTTATAACATAAAATTCACTTAGAGGCTTTGGATTCTAGCTAAAATCAACGCTTATCTTCGTTTCGATCCAATGTAATCGCATACAATTAAAAATGAATTTTTATTTATCGAGTCAATATCCCAACCTGCACACCTGATGTCAAAAAATATATACACAGCTTCATCAGAACGTTATAATATACATAATTTCACATTTACATTTTTTATAAGTATATGCTGCAACCGAGGTGATCCTGATGAGACATTTACTTCCTGAGCTGAATGCTTTGTTACGAACAGATATGAGTATTTTGGATGAAGTCCTATATGACGAAACCACACCTCAGTCTATACCATCAGAACTCCATATCGGTACGGACAGACCTGTCTTTGTACGCCGCAATACAGAATATGCCTGGTTGTACAGCCAACCCAATGGAACATTATCATATGGTCGTCTTCCTGTGCCTGTCGTCTCTGCTTCGATCGAACTTGCGGAAGTGATCCCTTTGTTTGCTAAGAGTCCCCTGTTATTAATAAAGAATAATCAGGGCGAATACGTGGGATATATCGCCGTATCCGATGTCCTGCATGCCATGATGCATGCGCATCGCCTGATAGAAGCTTATTTTGAGACCACACTGGAGACAGCAGGCTCAGCTCTGACATTAATTAATGAAGAGGCCAGGGTAGCCTACTGGACAACTGGCGCGGAGCATGTTTTTTCGATCAGCAAAAAAGACATCATCGGACAACCCGCAGCGGACTTTTTCCCTCCAGATCGGCTACAGTCTCTCAAGACGCTGTATACCGGCGAAACGGTCTATCGCAAACAGCATCAGCCACGGCCCGACCTGTTCGCTCTAATTAATGCCCGTCCTGTCCAACTGGATGGACAGATTGTGGGCGCAGTTGCTGCTGAAGTGGATATAACAACTGAAATCCGATTACATCAGGAACTCTTACATATGACTTCCAAAGTCCAGCATCTGGAGAAAGCCGTTGCTCGGCTACGGCCCGAATCAGATCCATTCGCCAGAATCAAGGGCAGCAGCCCGGTCATTCAGCAGTGCTTGGAGACCATTCGCAAGATCAGTACCACCTCAGCAACCGTACTGATCCTCGGAGAGAGCGGTACAGGCAAGGAGTTATTCGCCAAAGCCATTCATGATCTTCGTGAATTGCAGACTGCACCATTCATCGCGATTAACTGCGGAGCAATCCCTGCTTCATTGTTTGAAAGTGAACTTTTTGGCTACGAGAAAGGCGCGTTCTCCGGAGCGGATCCCAAAGGCAAAAAGGGCAAGATTGAGCTTGCCGAAGGGGGGACGCTTTTTCTGGATGAGATCGGTGAGATGCCATTGGAATTGCAAGTGAAGCTGCTTCGGGTGTTGCAGGAGAAGAGTTATTTCCCCGTGGGCGGAACACGCATGAAACAGGCGGACTGCCGGATTATTGCTGCGACCAATCAGAATCTGCTGAATATGATTGCACGCAATCAATTCCGGGAAGATCTCTACTATCGGCTGAATGTCATTAACCTCGTCATCCCTCCACTTCGTGTACGCAAGGAGGATATATATGAATTAACCCAGACGTTCCTTCAAGAATTCTCTCTGCTCTATAACCGTCATATTGAGCTGGTTCCACCTGAAGTGTTTAAGTTGCTGTTCCAGTATGATTGGCCAGGCAATGTCCGTGAATTACGAAATGTGATAGAACGCTTGACCATCCTGACGACAGATGGCGAGGTGAAGCCGGAATATCTGCCTGACACCCTCACCTCCCTCATCGTGCATGAGCAGTCCGAAGTTCAACTGACCTCGGGAATCCATCCACAGGCCAATAGCGAATATCAGCAACATCCGAAGAAGTTGGGAGACGAACAAGAACCTCGAACTGTTGAAGCTGCAGACGAATTAGAGCATTCAGAGCATTCAGATCCAGTCTCCCCTGTTACCTTCCAGCAAAAATTGGACACCTATGAGGCGCAACTTCTGGTTCAATGTCTGAAAGAAGCAGGTGGCAACAAACGAACACTCGCCAAACAACTCGGCATCTCCAGAGCAACGCTCTATAATCGCATGAAGAGGCTTGGTCTATGACCCGCCTCTTCTTGTCGTAATTACGGTTTGGATGGAACGGCAGCTACCTACAAAATCCGCACCAAGCGAGTCAGCGCTGTTCTAAGATGGCGATAGAAGGTCGCCCGACTCATGGAACACGTCTGGGCTGCGGCAGTTGGATTGCCAGCATGCGTCCAGTAGGCCGCGTACAACAGCATCTGATCCTGCGGGGACAGACCATGAACTCTGCCTTCCAACAAATCCATGACATACAGCTGTAATTGCATACCATCCCTTACTCCTGTAACTCTGCCAGCGTATTCATGTAATTCTCCAGGAGATCGAAGGTATCCCAACATCTTGCGAACATCCTGTTCAGTCCAGACTGAGTCATCTGCATCCGTTGTTTCCGGCTGTATCCGATTCTCTGTTGCTTCCGGATCAAGCAGAGACATGACCCACTGTCCGAATTGCCCACTACGCAAATCCAATTCAAGTACGTCCGCCTGATGCTCAAAGCTGTCGCAGACCCGGGTGCTTGTTCTTCGCATCTGGAATCCAATACTTTGCAAAAACAGTTTCAGATGAGGATTCGTTGCGACGAGCATCGCTCGCGCACCATCACCCAGCAGAGCCAGTCGGTCCAGTGTCATGTATCCAACGAGTTCTTCCCGTGTATAACCAGGCACATCATCTCTTGCGGCAGCCAGCAAGGCAAAGTGCGTATCACTCTGATCTGGGTCATTTTCCAGCTCCTGTGGTGTGAAGCATTCATACATCTCATTCGGAAAATATTTTAACAGCAGCTCACTACTATCCTTATGCACAAGGACTGTAATGAACATGGCGATTGTCTCCCCAAGCTTGTCACGCATTAATACGATTCCTTCGGGATAACGGTGTGCCAGTTCATCCAGGAAGGGGCCATAGGGTACAGCCTGCCATGGTTCTACACTGTACTCGCACCATTGTTGTAACAGGCTGTGCAGAGCTGGCAGATCCTCGCTTCTCATCGTTTCCAGAGGTGAGAACAAGGAATCACGGGATACATCCGCGTACTTGCGGTATTGAAGCATGGATTCCTGACAGAGCAACAGCATCTTCCGGGCGATCTGGCGACGCTCATGTGGCCCCGCCTGTTCATGCAGTGGTTTTAGCAATTTCACAATCTTGATGCGCATGGTCTGCAGCCGATGAGGCTCACGTTGACGAAAGTCCCGGAGTAGATGTACCCTGGCCATATCATGCAGGGCAAGACCATCCGGGCCGGAACGGATAAACGACATCTGTCTCAGCATGTGGTACTCTTCTTGTGTCACGGTCATATCCAGTACGGATGATAACAATTCCTGATTGGCTGTCTCAAGCAGTGTCAGCACCTCCACCATGGGATGCAGACGAGGTGTAGTCAGTTCCAATAATAATCGAGCACTGATCATATGCGACAGTTCAGCCCATTCGGATTGCGGAAGATTCCTTCTCTGATCCGCAGCTTCTACAGCTAAGGCCAGACCCAGTGGATGCCCATCGGTCATTCTCGTAATGGTGCCTGCCATGCCCTGATTCAGAGAGCCTGCCACCATGATATATTCCGTAATCTCATCAACTGTAAAATGTTGAAGCCGCATCTGTATAAATCGCTGATGCAATCGGGGATGTGTCCGCCAAGTGGATGCCAATTCCGGGCGTGATGCAAGAATGACAAGTATGCCTCTTAACGGAAGTTTGGATACAAATACTTCCATAAACCAACTTTCTAACAGGGCCAGCTCTTCATAATTATCCACTGCAAGGACCATTCGCTTCTCGATTGATGTGTCTTTCAGCAGACTCAATGGCCGTGGGTATCCTTCTCTATCCAATGTTTCCAATCCTAATGTAGAGGACAAATAATCCATAAAAACGGAAGGGGTCCCCCCACATGATCGGCCGTCCATCCAGATTGCTGTCGCACCTCGATTCCGAGAGACAGATAACATCTCTGAAAGCAATGAAGATTTACCGATACCTCCCATGCCGGTAATTGAAAATATGGTCAATGGGGCTTCTGGATGATTGAACCACCGTTCCAGTGTTGTCAGTTCCTTGATTCGACCAACAAAACGTTTGCCATCCTCAACATACTCGTCATATTGAGCCTCACTACTGTTTCCCATATATGTCCTCCGTACTAGATACTGGTACTTTTAATGTATTTATTTTTTCAACAAAATTGAGACTATATTGAGACGCACAGCTTCATGTGAAGTGATAGAATCTTGTTAAAAGCCAATTTATAGGGAATTATCAAAAAAGCGGATAGGAGAACATTTAACAGGGTATACATAATCCCCTCCGCGCTACTTCTCAATATAATGGATCATTCCGCCGATCAAGTTACGATTACCATGTACATGAGCATTTACTGATCTCGAATTCATGCTTCCCTTTCAAACCCTACTACCAGCCCGATATTCCAGGAAAGGCGGATTTGTGTGAGAATAAACCTCGATATCTGTAATCTGAGCGGACAACTCGGAATCAATCCAATACGACTTCAGGAGTGGCTGCACCAAAGCGGCATTTCAGCGGCAGCCATTGAAGCAGAAACAGACGGACGCCCCGACCGGTCATCACCCCCGTATCGCCTGGCTGCTCCCTCTTCATTATCACTAGCACCGTCTTCTGGTCAAACGAAGCTTTATCGGGGCCGGCGCTCCACTTCCACCCTGCAACGCCTGCCTGTTTCATTACAACATACCCGGCGGATTAGTAAAAACTGCTAGACTGTGCACAAAGTAATGTAAAATCGATGCACAGTCTGTCTTGCATCCCTTTCACCGCATCAAGAGGATTGCCACTGTCCATTCTCGATCATCGCGTGTGCCAGTAGCGCCATCTCCAGACAGATTCTTCTCCCTTGATCCATGTAATCTGGCCCCATCAGTTCTTCCAGCTTCTCCAGTCTGTTGTACAACGTTTGCCGATGAATAAATAACTGGGCGGCTGCATCCCGTTTGGAACCAAAGTTCTGCAGGTAAGCATCCAATGTCTCTACCAATCGCAGGTGATGCGTTTGGTCATGTTCAATCAAGACACCCAGGTGATCTTGAACAAAGGGTTGAAGGAACGACTGGGGCAATGCCTTCAACATTTGATATATACCCATACGATCGTAAAAGTGAACATGTTCCATCTGATCTACCGACCTCGAAACTTCGATGACCTGATAGGCTTCCTGAAGGCTCTCCGGCAGACTGGTCAAACGGCTGCGGAACTTGCCAATTCCCACATGAATCATAACCTGCTTCAAGTTACGACTGGCAAACCGTTTCACGTCCAGGGCAATCCCTTCAAGCAATCGCAGCAGTTGATGACGTGCAGCAGCCGATACCGCTTCCTTGGCACAACACAGATATACCTGGTTGTTCTTCAGCATAATCAGGCTAGGCAGATTGTTCTTCTTGAGCAGGGAACGAAGCAGGACAAGAACATCCTGATGATTCGCTTCCATTCGCTCCCGGCCTGTGCCTTTCAATCGATGTTCAATCTCGATGACCCCACCTGCGAACCAGTACTGTCCCTTCACCAGCAATCGAAGCCCCATTCGAGTCTGAGCCTGGTCCTCCTGCTGGATGTTGCCATTCATCAGATCCTGGATCAGTTCATTTTGATTGCGGACCATCTTCTCTTCAAGAAACTGGGAACGAAGTGTGAGTGCTGCCGCTGCCTTCGCGGTGTAGTCAAGCAGCAGCTTGAGATATTCCACTGGAGCTGCCGGATGCACAATCATGCCTACAGCAGAAAAAACCTGGCCGAAGCAGACGACCGGATGGCACAGCAGAACTTTCTCTTCATCCATATGGAACCATAATTCGGTATCTGAATCATTCAAATCCAGATGTTCTACCTCTTGCTCATACCAGGTGTAGATGGTCTGTTCCACCTCCGGTACAAGTTCGGGCACAAAACTGCCCGGCTCCATGGACGAAATGTACACTACCGGTTTGGCAGCATACTCATGCAGCAGATTCAGCACAGCAGACATATCCGTACTCTGTAATGTTCGTTGCTGAAGCTGTCTTGAATAAGCTTCCAGACTTTTCAGCAACTGGTGTTGATGATTAATGAGCAGAGAGTGAATATCCTGTGTGATCTCGACAAAACGAACTGGTTGCTCGAATACGATCAGCGGAAACTCGTGTCTGTCCGCCAGTTCAATCAGTTCTTCCGGGATTCCGTGTATGCTGGTACCAAACTCCACACATAACCCCGCTGCCTCACTTCCAATGAGCTGGAGCAGATACTCTTCACGCCCTTCTTCCGATTGAAGCCACAGTCCAGTGGATAAAATAAGATCATGGGGGCTTACAAATGGAGATACATTCGTAATCTCGAGCACATGAACCCAGCCAACCTGACGGTTCACTCCATCCTTCCCTGCCGCTAGTCGCGCTCGGCCGAATACCGGACGTGCAAGGATATCTTTAATCGTAAACACGCGATCATTTTGCAATGGTGATCCCTCTTCGTGTTATTTTTTCTTACATTATAATCCATGGACAAATGTCCTGAATAGTCTTTTTCGACAATATGTTGAGTACTATTTCTAAAAATTAGACATCAAGTCTGGTGCAAAACAAATATGCAAGTCATAAACTTGTAGTATAAGCTAACAACCAATAAATGGACGAGGTGCATGGTGATGAGAATCGGAATTCCCAAAGAAATCAAAAACAATGAGAATCGTGTAGCAATGACTCCGGCCGGGGCTGCTGATTTCATCAGAGCTGGTCACCAGGTGATGATTGAACAAGGCGCGGGAATCGGCAGCGGATTCACGGATCATGAATATCAAGCTGCGGGCGCCGAGATTCGTCCTGATGCCAAGTCCGTGTGGACCGAGGCCGATATGATCATCAAAGTGAAAGAACCGCTTGCCAGTGAATATGGATATTTTCGTCCGGGGCTGATTCTGTTCACCTACCTGCACCTCGCAGCGGAACCTGAGCTTGCAAAAGCGCTTATTGCAAGTCGGGTAACAGCCATTGCCTATGAGACGCTGGAGGTTAATAGTACTCTTCCCTTGCTAACTCCAATGAGTGAAGTTGCAGGCCGCATGGCCTCCCAGATCGGAGCACAGCTATTGGAGAAGACCGAAGGTGGCAAGGGCATTCTGTTGTCCGGTGTACCTGGTGTCAGTCGGGGGAAAGTGGTCATTATTGGCGGCGGTACGGTGGGTACAAATGCAGCCAAGATTGCCATTGGCCTTGGAGCGGATGTAACCATCCTCGATCTGAATCTGAATCGACTGCGCCAGCTGGATGATATCTTCGGCAATCAGATCCACACGCTGGTATCCAGCCCGTCCAACATTGCGGTAGCTGTTGCGGCGGCAGATCTGCTGATCTGTGCGGTGCTGATTCCGGGCGCCAAGGCGCCAACGCTAGTCAGCGAGCAGGTGGTGAAGACGATGGCACCGGGATCGGTCATTGTGGATGTGGCGATTGATCAAGGCGGGATCGTTGAGACCATTGATCATATCACCACCCACGATGAACCGACCTATGTGAAACATGGCGTCGTGCATTACGCGGTGGCGAACATGCCGGGCGCTGTGCCGCGTACGTCTACGGTGGCGCTGACCAACGCCACCATGCCTTATGCGCTGCAGTTGGCCAACCACGGTGCAGCCGCCGCGATTCGCGGCAGTTCGTCCATTCGCAGCGCGGTCAATGCGCTGAATGGACATATCACGTATGAGGCGGTTGCCCGGGATCTCGGGCATGCCTATGTTCCTGTGGGCCAGGCGCTGGAGAATGCCGCCGCTGTCCAATAATCTGGATAGGATCGTTCCACCCCGGCGCCATGTCGCCAGGCCTGTGGAACGCAATAGAAGCGCGAGTCGGGCAGATGTTGTACCCGGCTCGCGCTTCTTGATTTTTTGCCACATATAAAATAGATCAATTCGGATAAGGCCTTGTCTTATGTTCATCCGGTTATGGCGCTTCAGACTGCCCGTTCACTGCATACTTCGCGGAAGTTGCAATCCCGGCAGGACCGGTGCGAAGGCATCGCTGTGAAATAGCTGACGTCCTTTGGACGGTTGTAATACTCATCCTCCACGCAGGATCGCATCTCCTCGATGTAACGACCCACGTTCTCCTCCACTTTTCGAATATCCTCTACTGTGGCTGTAAACTCCCGGTGTTTTCCCGTTAACAGGTACTCCACTCGCAGCTCAATCTGCTCCAAGGGAACACGGTAGTGCTCTCTTACATACGATGCGTACAACATGAGCTGATCAGAGAAATCATCCTCCTTGCCCGTCTTCCAGTCCACAATGACAATATTGCCGTTACTGCGCCGATACAATAAGTCCATCTTCACATACACACGTGTATCGTGCAGCATCATGGTATCCCATTTCTCGA
Organism: Paenibacillus sp. CB74; assembly: GCF_055687625.1. NCBI lineage: Bacteria > Bacillati > Bacillota > Bacilli > Caryophanales > Paenibacillaceae > Paenibacillus > Paenibacillus sp. CB74. The sequence continues at coordinate 3,981,859 of NZ_CM146009.1, forward strand.
TCTCCAGAATGTCCGTGCTTGCCCGGGACAAGTCCTCCCACGTAAGCGTCTGGTACAGGTTACTGACACAGGCCGAAGCTCGCTCCTTAATCGTCGCGATTCGGTCATTCAACGTACCATCCCCGTAATAGATCTCGGACAGCATCGTGCGATTTTTGGGATTCATTCGCCACTGATCCGCATCCATTGATTCCACATATGCCTGATTCAGCAGTTTGCGTATCGTCTGTTCCAGAAAGTGTTCACGCGGCTTATCCTTGCCCTCTTCCCTGCTGCGTACCGCCGACTCACACATCCGATGCGCAAGGTCTCCGAAGACAAGGTACAGATTACTAAGTTGTTTCAGACGGTACAGACGAACCTGCATCTCATCAGCAGAGTCTGTCTTCCAGCCGTTATGGGCACCGTAATAATGATAATAATATTTGCGCAGGCACTCATCGAACATACTCGCCCGCGACTGCGAATAAGACCATTGCGGGTATTGTGCCATAAGGATTTCTGCCTTTCTGTATGCCGGATCTGCATGAGATCCCTTAATGCTCACAGTATAAAGCCAGGGCAACATTGCCGCAAGCGCACTTCCGTTATTTTCTTCTGACGCAACCGTTTCCGATTCGATCCGTATCGTTTATATAGTAACATCACCAAAAGATGAAATTGCGGAGCAGAACGCATAATATACTTCATAGAGGACAGTAAAAAGAGGACATTGAAACTGAAGAGCGGGATTAAAAATTTCTGTAGAGAACTGCCGGGTTGAGCGACCGGTAGGGTTACCGATAGGTTGAAGGTAGTGTGGCTATTGCCAGTAGAGTTGGAGGTAGTGTGCCTATTGCCGGTAGGGTTGAAGGCAGCCTTGACCGGCCGAACCTTTAACGAAGCTAAGCTAGTCTGGGCCCAGCTCTAACGAATCACATACACCTTATTACATGGATGTACAGCACGATCCAAATCTAACGAACTCCAGACACGTTATATAGTCTCATTCCGGCTGGATCACGTGTTTACAGCGTGCAAACGAGCCAATAACGTGCCTCTGATTCGTTACATTCTCAGAACTGCCGATTTCAGCAAAATAAGACTTATACGGTTCGTTAGAATATGCACACTGATCTTTATATTGCAACGCGCGTGATGGCCCAGTGGACCATTCAAAATTATAACTTATGCGTAAATTCTGTACAGGCATATCCAAAAAAGGAGGCACCACCTATGAATCGACCGGATTGGTTCCAGGCGGAAGAAGCATTACAACAGATCCAAGTCATCGGAAGCGACCGGAATGAGCTCGTGAACATCATCGGCGATGTAGAAGGATTGAATTGCATTGGCACAGGTACGGATGCAGCTGTATTTACGTATGACGGCTTGCCGCAGTATGCCTTCAAGATGTACTCGGATCATGCCTTGGACAAACTCGAAAATGAAAAGCAGGTATACGAACAGCTCAAAGGTCTGCCATATTTCCCTACCTATTACGGCAGCGGCCGAAATGTTCTCGTAATCAGTTTTGAACCCGGAGATACCCTGCTGGAATGTTTGGAAAAAGGAATCCCCGTCCCCGAGCAGGTGATGCTCGATGTGGACGCAGCGCGAGAAGCCGTTCGCAGCCGCGGGCTGAACCCCCGTGATATTCATTTAAAAAATGTAATTCTTCAGAACGGGCGCGGGAAAGTGATTGACGTATCCGAATACATTCAGGACGGCAATGACAATCGCTGGGAGCATCTCGTCTGGGCCTATCACAACATCTATCCGCGAATCAAAGGAACGCCCATATCTCCGCGCATGCTGCAGACGATCAAATGGGGGTACAATCAGCTCGATCATGCCAATGTCAAAATGGACGATCTCTCCAAAAAGGCGAATAGATTGTTCTCCAGATTTATGAAATGAGTACGTTGTACACATTATAGGACTGTCTTTTTATTCTGATTCTGCAATCCAAACAACCCGGAAGAACGCCTTGAGTTGGCCTCGATCCGGGTTATTCTTCATGGATGTAAGTCCAAGTATGGAGTATGGTGATTAGTACATTGATAGTACAGTAATTACTGCCGTACGCTCTGCTTCTGCTTATAATCATGACTGCGAGTTGTATAGGAATACAAACACCATGATGCCTTTTTATCTGAGACTGCCATTATGATTGCATACTAATTTCGCTTAACCTTCTGTTCTCCCCCGCCCCTGTGAAGGGGTCATGCCCTTGTACTGTTTGTATAACTTCGTAAAATAATTGGCGTTGTCGCAGCCTACTCTGGCGGCGATCTCCGTAATGGTCAGACTGCTGCCTTGCAGGAGTTGTTCGGCCTCACTCATCCTGCACCCATTCACGTATTCCACAAAGGTGCGTCCGGTCAGCTTTTTGAACATTTTGCAGAAATGATACGCATTCAGTCCAACATGGCTTGCCGCTTCCGTAACAGACATCTTACCTGTGGGGTCCGCTTCAATCTGTGCAATCAACTGTTTGAAACGTTCGCGGTTGGGAAAATACGATCCCACCGATCGATCCGGCAGCTGCTGCGGCATAAAGGTTCGCGCAAGCAGCGTGAATAAGGCATGCAGCTTGGACTTCACCACGAGCTGATAAGCCGGGGGCTGTAATGCCATTTCTTCCACGGCTTCATTTAGCAAAGAATAATAGCCTGTGCAGGCGATGTTTTCCTCTGCCGGTTTGACCGGAAATCTCACCCTTCCCTCCAGATACGGCGCGACATATTGCTCATGCACGGGATCGTGGGTGAAATCATGGAACAGCGCACGGTTAACTACAACAGAATCATAATGCACATCCCCCTCGTCCAAGGCATACCCCACATGCAACGTGCCTCCAGGAATGATGATGACCTCACCTGCGCTAACCACATATGGTTTGCTATCAATATGAAACAGCGCACTTCCCTTGCGCATGACAATCAGTTCAAAATGTTCATGCCAATGCAAATACAGAATGCATTCTTCCGCTTTCATATCTGAGCATCGATTTTGGAACAGTTGAAATGGATGTGATTTATGGTCAATTCGGGTGTTTTCGTGAAGCGCTTTCAGATCCAGCACGACTTCTTCCCCCTCTTCACAAGATCCGACTAATATTACACAAGATTGTGTAGAGCCATCCCATTAATGCACGGCTATAATGAGTGTGTCACGAAGTACTATAAGCCAATATTGGAGTGAAATACAACCATGAATAAATCATTACTCATCGGTACCCTTGTAGGCGGGCAGGACGCCGTCCGTGTTATCCCGCAGATCATGCAACATGGCTTCGAATCATTTAACCTGACCTTCTGGCAAACCACTGGTGATCTGGACCTGGCAGAGACAGCCAAACGTGTCCGTGAAATCGTGGATGAACAAGGTATTGTCATCTCTGCGGTGAGTGTATTTGGTAACCCGCTCACGGGAGCCGGGGACAACGCCGATACACTAGCAAGCTGGGAGCGGGTCATTGATCATGCACAGCTCTTCGGTGCAGATATCGTCTCCGGATTCACCGGACGATTAACCGATCAACCCATTAACGAGTCCATCCCCCGATTCAAGGAAGTATTTGGCGAACTGGCACGCCGGGCAGCAGACCGGGGTGTACGCATTGCTTTTGAAAACTGTGATATGGGTGGCACCTGGCAGACAGGCGACTGGAACATTGCCCATAACCCGACGGCCTGGGAGATGATGTTCGATGCTGTCCCAGATGAAAATGTTGGTCTGGAGTGGGAGCCTTGCCACCAAATGTCCAGCCTGATCGATCCGATTCCACAGCTGCGCAAATGGGCTCACAAAGTGTTCCACGTACATGGCAAAGATGCCACGATTGCCTGGGATATTGTCAAGGAATACGGCGTACACGGCCCACGTGAATTTGTCTGGCACCGTACACCCGGCTTCGGGGATAACAACTGGGCAGACATTATCACCATTCTGCGTCAGAACGGTTACCAAGGCACGATTGATATTGAAGGCTGGCATGATCCCGTCTACAAAGACGAACTTGAAATGACAGGACAGGTACATGCTTTGCGGTATTTGAAACAATGTCGCGGCGGCGATTTTGTGCCCAATCCGGTATAAAGTACTACACAACACAATCCATACGAAGGAGATGAGCTGATGAGTCATCCTTATCGGGTAATTATCGCTGGCTGCGGTGCCATGGCAAACACGTGGGCGGACTATGCCTTGCAAAGGCCGGATACAGAAATCGTCGGGCTGGTTGATCTGTATGAACAGACAGCCATTGCTTTTGCTACAAGACACGGCCTCACCTGCCCTACGTTCACCGATATCCGCGAGGCCATTCAAGCGACTGGCGCGAATATCGTATTCGATGTCACGATTCCGGCGAGTCATTACGGGATTGCCATGACAGCGCTGAAGGAGGGATGTCATGTATTTGGCGAGAAACCTCTCGCAGAGTCCTTCTCCGACTGCACAGATATTGTGCAAACCTCTCGCAGTACAGGACATATTCAAGCCGTGATGCAGAATCGTCGGTTCGATCCACGTATCCGCGCCTATCAGCATCTCATTTCCGGCGGAGCTATAGGGCAGGTAGGTTACGCAGGAGCCGACTTCTTCATCGGACCTCATTTCGGGGGATTCCGGGATCTAATGGATAGCCCGCTGCTGCTCGATATGGCCATACATACGTTTGATCAGGCACGCTATATTCTCGGAGCCAACCCGGTATCAGTGTACTGCCACGAGTTCAATCCTCCAGGTTCCTGGTATCAGGGCAATGCGATGGCGTTATGTATATTTGAGATGTCCGACGGGTCCGTATTCAACTATCGCGGCTCCTGGTGCGCGGAGGGTGTACCCACATCATGGGAAGCAAGCTGGCGCGTAACGGGTGAAAAAGGAACTGCGATCTGGGATGGTCATGATGACATCTATGCTGAGGTGGTTGCTACGCAAAGCCTGGATGCTGACGGCAAACCATCCTTTTTCCAGCCAAGTGAGCGGATCGAAGCGGAACTGCCTGTCATGGACAAAACAGGTCATCATGGCTGCCTCGAAGACATGTTCGCTGCACTCGAATCAGGCCGATTGCCTGAAACGGATTGCAGCGATAACCAGTTCAGCATGGCTATGGTCCTCGCATCCCTCGAAAGCGCACGCACAGGCCAGAAAGTATTCATCGCCGATCTGCTGAAAAACACATAGAAAAGCCTGTGTACATCAATTAAACAAAGCCCAAACTGTCAATTTCAGCAGTTTGGGCTTCATTGTTTTTTACCTACTCTCCTATTCTAAAAATGATGTCAAAAAAAGGTCATGCCAAATAGCAGAAGTAGTGTAGGGGACGAAATCGATTCTGAAGAAACGAAGTGTTCGCCTTTATCCCCGGATTTCGACTTTACAAGAGTCGATCAAGAAATCCGGGGATAACAGCGATCGAAAGAACGATTCGTAACCGGAACGGCCACTTTGCAGGCAGTTACTTTTTTGAACTAAATCATTTATAAAATCCCTTTCTTCATTGCCTTATACACCAGTTGCGAGAACAGGCTGTTGGACCAAGCAAACCATGGTCTGGTGAACGTGTTGGGATCATCGGCGTGGAAGCCTTCATGCATATATCCCGTATCCGCATCCGTGTTCTCCAGCAATTCAATCATGGCCAGCATTTCCTCGTCATTGTCTGCGGTCAGACCCTGCATGGATAACGCCATGTGCCAGATGTATCCCGGCGGGGTGTGCGGGCTACCGATCCCTTTGGCTGCCTTCCCTTCATAGTAGAACGGATTCTCCCTACTCAAAATAAATCGGCGTGTGTTCTGATACACAGCATCCTCCACCGAAGCATACTCCATATAAGGGATGGACATCAGCCCAGGCGTACCCGCATCATCCATCAGACAAAAGTTGCCGTAACCGTCCGTCTCATAGGCATAGATCTGTCCATACTCTGGATGACGATAAGTACCGTACAGAGAAATGCCATGTCGAATGTCTTCCTCCAATCGAGCCATCCGGCTCACCAGTTGTTCATCCCGGAACACCCACTTCGCGACTTCCCCCATCTGGCGCAAGGTTACCGCAGCGAACATGTTCGCCGGAATATTATAATGAAAATCACAGGCATCATCACTCGGACGGAATCCGGACCAGATCATCCCCGTATAATTCACAGGCATACCCAACCCCTCATTACGCAGCGTATCATGGGCTGGACAATTGCGACGCATGAACCGGTAAGATGAACGCTCTCCGTGATGCTGTTCTGTCTCCCACAGGTCTACAATATTTTCCATCACTTTCTTGAATCGCTCATCGAATATATCCGTCAGTTCCGTCTCCCTCCAATATGTATAAGCCAGCTTCATGGAGAAACATAGAGAATCCAGCTCAAACTTCCGTTCCCACACCCATGGTGACATCTGCGTCTCATCATTGGCATCCCAATGCCATCCATTCGCCGTTTCATTGAACGCATTGGCATAGATATCCTTATCAGCATAAAATGTATGTTTTTTGATCAGGCCTCCGATGATTCGCTGTAACTTCTCGTCATCCTTCGCAAGTGGAACATAATGCATGACCTGCTCTACCGAATCCCTTAACCACATGGCAGGAATATCCCCAGTAATCACAAAGGTTGTCCCATCATCATGCAGCTTCGTAGTCGTTTCCAGCGTATTGGGAAAACAATTACGAAACTGAGTCAGCAATCTCGGTCGATGTTGCAAACGCTTGTCCGCCTCAGTCAGAATATCCTGCACAGCTTGTGGCAACTCCAGATGCGGCATAGGGATTTTCGGTAATCTGAACTGTTCCATGGATGTCGTCTCCTTCAAATTGAAGTATATGAAATGATTTAGATTGACTATATGACCAATTCTATTGTTATTTTTGTTATGATAAATTATAATAACATTATTATTGTAAGTGTACTGTGTCCGAAGATGATCGTCAATTATTAGAGGTCATCTCAATGGATTTATGCAGCTCGCTCACATACGAAGGAGTAATGATATGTCACGCAAAGTATCCATTCAGACGCTGGCTGACCAGCTCGGATTATCCAAATATGCCGTCTCCCGCGCACTCAGTGGCAAGACGGGTGTCAGTGAAGCGACACGTGCTCGGGTACTGGAACTCGCCAGGGCTTTGGGATATCGCCAAAGTACCCCGGGGGCTACTAACAGTTATACTGCCGCAAACCATGCGGACCCTTCCGATCCCCCGTTTGTTCTCATATGCATGAATCAGCTTAACCGCGGTGAACCCCACTACTGGCAACGTGTTCTGTCAGGCATGATCTCCGCTTGTAATGAACGTGGTTGGCATCATGCCATTGTATCTCCCTCACTCGGAGTGACGGACGAGAACACCTCTCCCGAAAAAGCTATTGCTCCTCATTTGGACTGGGAACGTTGTGCAGGAATTATTGTCATGGGTGCTTTTCCTCATACGGTTCTGCAACGCCTCTCTCAGACGGGTCGGCCTATTATTCTCGTAGATCATCAGGAGCCGCTGCTGAATTGTGATACGATCAGCCATGATAATCTGGAAGCTGGCATTACTGTTGCGAGATATCTAATGTCTATGAATTGCCGACGGATCGGACTCATCACAGATGATGGTCGTGCTGCAAGCTTCGCGCAGCGGAAGATCGGGATTGAGTTGGCCTTGAATCATTTCCATGTGGATACCAGTCATACGACCAGCTTCAGAGAATGGAATATTCCGTATGAGAACGGGGAATGGGTTAACCAGTTAGCCACTAGCATTCAAAACATGCCAGATGACGAACGTCCCGATGCCTGGATTGGTGTTAATGATGATATTGCCTTGCAGTGGATGCACAAATTACAGGAGATGGGCATCTCCACACCGAAAGATTGCCTTGTCATCGGTATCGACAATGTACATTCTGCAGTGACTTCCTCCCCACCCCTGACAACGGTTAATCTGTGCAAAGAGGAGCTTGGACAACGTGCGGTTGAAGCTTTACAACGCCGGATCGAACGCCCGGGAACGCCGAAAGAAACGGTAATGTTATCGACCACCTTGATTCCAAGGGAATCGGCGTAATTCGGAAAGGTAATCGCTCTGTTCTTAAGATGAATTCGTTAGGCATTTGCTCTCCCCGTAAAGTCCGGTGCATTCGAAAGAGGCCCCGCATACCATTATGCAGGGCCTTTTTTTATATATTTGGCTTATATCCTTATATGTCTATACATCCACACTTAAATATGTCGATCCATCCTTATACATCCATTCGAAGATTTAATTTAGTTCATGTCTGAGAAATGTACTAGTGATCATTTCAGCCAAGGCAGGCTACTGTACGACGGAAGATCCACTTCCCAATTTACATCACGGACCTCTCGGTTAACTGCGGTTCGTTTCAAAGTGAATTTCGTTCCATTTTCTTTTTTAAAACCATGGATAATCAACCTGAGATCATCTACGATGTATTCTTCGTTTTTGTTAGGCTGATTCGTAGTTCCCATTACTTCAACGGGATACTCCTTTCCTTCACGATCTATAGCCACCCATTGATCCCCATTAATATCATTTTGGAATGTCCCCACTCCCTCCAAAACAAGAGAAGAAACCCCTTCAAAGTTTCTTTCAGGTAGCTTTAATGATTGCTGCACTGGCCAATAATTGTATCTGGAAAACAAAATTTCATCTCCAAATTGTTCAAACTGTAGTACGTAAGTGTAGAACTCAGCATCCTTACGCATTTTTTCCAAATCCACTTCCACGGACTTCTCCTCCCACACCGGGATGGTGTAGCCATCAAGGACAAAGCGAATCTTCTTCGCATCCACCGTGACATAAGCGGGGTCCCATGTCTCAGAAAGCCTCATCTGACCATCATTATTCTCACTCAGTTTACTCATATCTCGTAACCGAAATTTGGCTTGACGGGCATTGGGTTTGTTCTCGTTAAAAATTCGATACTCATTCGTCTCGGGAATTTCGATATGATACATGAAGTCCATATCATCGGCCCAATTCTCTCCGACACTGGCACGAAGTTGATCGTCCAGAGTGATGTTCATGTCAAGACGTGTCCCGTTTGGCGTGCGTACAAGCTGTGTCATATTCAGTTTCAAGCCCTCAGGAGTGGTGTAGGTGTTGTTCATGGGAGCCTCAACAGCCATTAATTTGGCTTTGGTCATATCGATCTTGAATTGGAAGCTCCAATCCACCGTTGTATTACTTGCTGTAATTTTTCCAGTATCAAGATTATAATGATCAGGAATTTTTAAATAACCTAGTTCTCCCTGTACAAATACGTGATCTGGAATATCATCATTCAGTTGGAATACAAACCTTTGATACTTCCAACTGCTAAGTCTCGTATCCACCGCCATGGAAGCAACACTGTTCCCTTTTTCATCTGTAATATGAATCCTTCCCATTTCCGGATAAACAATCGGTATTGTGCTTCCTTCAGGATTGCTTTGTTCTGTTATAATAATAATTTGTGAACGATCCACTAGGACATCGCTAATCTTGAGTGTATACCCCTGATCTAGAATTTGAATATTCGGGTTAATTACAAGATCAAGTGGTTTCAGACGTTTGTAATCGTCCGTCAGATAACCAGATCTTATCTCTTCTGGTACAGGTATGTCTGGAAGCCGCTGATCCACAGCATTTACCGCGGGTTGTGCTGGCTCTGCTGTTCGGTCAAAAGCAAACCAGGCCCCTCCGGCAAGTATTACAACTGCCGCGGCGGCGATCCCCGTCCGGCGCTTCCAATGCGCTTTTATGGATTTTTTTACGAATGGACTTCCGTCTTCGCCACTTTCCATGGACACGCTATCCAGCTTCTGCATGAGCTTCAGCGTAAAATCGGAGTCCGGCTCCTCTCGATACAGATGATCTTCCCACAACCGATCTTCATCCTTTGAAATAGGCTTCATACGTAGCTAAACCTCCTTTGCGTTCCATCTGCTTCCTCAGCGTTTTTTTCCCGCGATAAAGGGCGTTACGCACTCTGGTTGAACTCAAACCCGTAACATCCGCAATCTCTTCATAGCTCAACTCGTTTGTGTACTTCAGTAATAACACCAGCCGATACGAATCAGGCAACTGTTCGAGATGTCGATATATTTCACGCTGCATCTCTTTATGCAGCACACGTTTCTCCGGTGTTTCATTACTGACAGGTTCGATCCCCTGATCGACCGGAGACATCACAGGTTTCTTTTCCCGTATAAAATCCCGCATCCGATTCACCGCAATGGTGTACACCCACGACGAGAAACGACTCCCCTCCCGCCGTGACGGGAGATAGCGATAGATACGAATAAACGTATCCTGAGCGAGATCCTGTGCATCCGGATGACTCGCACCCATTCCGCGCATAATGCCGTAGACTTTATTTTTATATCGATCTACTAGCACAGAGAACAACTGCTTATCCCCTGCAATAATGCGCTCAATAAGCTCCTCCTCCGGTATCTGTTGAGTCATGTAATCCCCCTTCTCTACAGCTTCCATGCATGGTTCTGTACTATATAGACGGAAGCCGTTCCCGAAACCTCTCACTTTATCCAAAAAAAAGAATTCTTTCTCATCGGCGAAGCCGACCGGGTGAACTCTGCGTACCAACATTCTGTGATTGTCGCTGCACATTCTCTATAGGTTTCGTGGTAGCCTATTACTGCTGCTATCTTACCTCTCCTGTCTTTCTTCCTCTTAATTCTCCCTGTTCTTGTCCGCAACAAAATCAGCAAGCTGTGAATAGATCGCCACAATCTCATCCATCGACATGCGCACGAGTCCACTGGACGATGGAGCGACGAATTCCTGAATTTCCTTGACGACCGGATCATCCTGAAATCCCCACTGCACTTTGGAACGTTTGCTGTACTGGGTGTATACCCCTTTTCCTACAAAACAGGCGATGTCCGGCCGGTAGTCCTCCAGCTTTTGCCGCAAAATCTGGCGTCCTTCTGCGTACTCTTCCTTCGTAATATCTTCCACGCCTCTGGTGGGGCGGGCCACAATATTCGTGAATCCGTATCCCAGCTTCAGCAACTCTCCATCCTCCTGTGCATCATATAAACGCGGCGTTAATCCCGACCGTTCAAGAATGCGCCAGAACCGGTTTCCTTTGTACGCGTAATGATGCCCCGTCTCTCCAGACGTAATGCTCGGATTGAAGCCAATAAACAATATCGATAAACCAACATCCAGATGATCTGGAATCATGATGCAACACCTCCTGATCTTTTTTAGCCTATTCCCACATTTGGTTGTGTATAAAATGATATAATAAGCAAAGCATTTTCGAAATCGGATGAAATTTTCATGAAAAAGGAAGCTGAACTAATGATTGCAGACATCATGCTTGAAGTCGTCCTACCCGTTTTTCTCCTGATCGCCGTCGGATCCTGGATGCAAAAGGTGTTCAAGCTGGACTTGTACACCCTCGCCAAAATCAATTTCTATTGTATTACCCCCGCAGCCGTCTTTATGAGCATGTATCACTCGGATATGTCGGGCGAATTGCTCGGGACTGTGACATTATTTTACGCAATCTATGTATTGATTCTCTATATTATAGGTTCAGTCGTTTCCCGTTCTCTCCGGATGAATAAAGGCATGAAGGCTGCCTTCAACAACAGTATTATGCTGGATAACGCAGGCAACTATGGCCTGCCCATTAATGCACTGGTATTCCGCGGTGATCCACTCGCCTCTTCCATTCAGGCGCTGGTCATGTCTTTACAGGCATTACTGACATTCACCTATGGCGTGTTGTCCATTCAGGGCGCGAAGCTTAAAGGTAATTACCGTGCGGTGATTATTGGATTTCTTAAAATGCCTGTTCCGTATGCGCTCTTGCTGGGGATTCTATTTCACATGTGGAAGCTTCCCTTGCCGACGTTTCTGTCCATGCCACTGACCTATGCGCAGCAAAGTATGGTTGCCGTAGCATTACTGACACTAGGGGCGCAGATTGTAAAATACCCAATCCGGCTGTACCGTCTTGATGTGTATATTAGCACATTTTTGCGACTCCTGATCGGCCCCGCGATCGGTATTTCGATTGTGCTCATGTTAGGGTTGGAAGGCATCGCTGCACAGGCTCTCATTATCGCTTCGGGTATGCCGACAGGTGTCAACGCATCCATCCTGGCGGAAGAATACGATAACGAACCTGATTTTGCAGCCCAGACAGTGCTGATCTCAACGCTCTTGAACATCATCACGATTACGGCACTGATCTCTTATGCCAAAACGTTCTAGATGAGGATTGTTCATACGTATATCCCTCCGTTAAGACCAAAATAAAATTTACAAGTCCACGCCCTTATAAAAGGTTGTGGGCTTCTTTGTTTATACTGTTCGTCCCATTTGCAGGAACAAAGTATTACGAAGAGCACATATTTAACCCGACCAAAGGACTGTTTTGCGCGTCAATTGCTTATTATCCGTTGCGAATAAACGTTTCGACCTTTAAAATTAGTGGGTAAATATTTCACAGCATTTCATTTTTGATCTATACATAATCTGTAGAAATTCTTAATTTTATCTTCCACGAGGTGAATGTCGTGACCAGGATTATTGTAACGCCTGAGCAGCTTCATGCAATTTCCAACCAATTTGCTCAAGCTTCGGAACATAGTCGTAGCATGATTAACAATTTAAGCAGACATATAAGTACGTTACAGGACCAGTGGTCAGGAATCACACAGGAGCGTTTCTTTCAGAACTTTCAGGTGGCTCATCGGCAAATGGAGAGATTTTCTAGCTCAGTCTCTGCGATCGGCACGGAACTACATACCATCGCAACTCGTTTCTCACAAGCGGATCAATCTCAAGAGCATGGTGTACAGACCAGTTCAAGCCAATCCACTTCTGGGAAAGATGTAAAAACGACGCTATCGGATATATATGATCAAGGAAGTAAGTCTTGGAATAAAATGAATGGGATTCATGGAAATGTAGGCCTGATTGGAACAGGACTATATTCTGCTATGGCTACATCCATGGTACTCTCCAAAACGGTTCATTTCAAAGTAGATCCCCGGAACTCCAGCCGTGCCAAAATCCATAATGCTCCTTGGGTGAAGGGAAAGGGGAATTCCTTTCTGAGTAACATGGCACGGAAACTGGATAAACAATTCCGCAGCCCGGGTCTGGTTATGAAAGGATTGAAGGGTTTCGATCGACTTGCAGGTAAATTAAAAGTAGGTGATATCGGGCTTGGTTTCAACAAAGCCAACAGCTTCGGTCAATGGACCCGGAATGTTATTGCTGGTGTGAATAAAGGTCAATACGGTATGAAGATTTCCAAAATACCTACAATGATAAGCAAAAAACTGTTCCCTATCAACGTAGGACTTAATGTTTGGGATGAAGGGGTTAAAACGGTTTCCAAGTATAAGGAAGGAACATTAACCAAAACAGATCTCGCCGTGTCCACATCGAATATCGTGATCAAGTCTGCCTCTGCAGGAGCGGGGGCTATTGTTGGCGGGACCCTATTATCGTTTGCCGGGCCTGCAGGAACAGCAGTTGGAGCTTATGTAGGTGGAGCTATAGGTAGTTACGCAGGAAAACATATAGCATCAGCGGCTGAAAAAGGAATTCGATGGGTTAGTAAACTCTTCAAGTAACACTTAGGAGGTATCCATGCAGCTCGTTACATACCAACGCAAATATGCAATTCGTCATACGTTGATATCTGCTCTTTTTATCATTGCTGGACTTGTCTTGATTGGAGATGTTATCTATGGTGACAATAGCGTACTTCAAACCTTGTACTTTACTAGTGCGGCATTCTTAAGCTTTTGGTTTGTGGGACGTCTGTTTATCTGGAACATCACGAGAGTATTTGGAACAAACATCTTATTTTCCTTCGATCTGTCTGGTATTAAGACAAATACAGGAATACAGATATCTTGGAAGGATATACGCACCATTGATTTCGTAGCACCGGGACTAAACAAATGGATTCAACCTACTCCATCCTATTACTTATTCAAAATGGTTGATGGAAAGAGCTATAAAGTATATACGTATAGTCTACTGAAACATCAGGAAAACGATATTCTTAAATTACTTCGGAAAACCTGGAATGAGCACAAATGACCTTCTAAAAAAGGTAACTTGTATCTGTCAATCTACATGGAAAGTAGGCGGTTAAGCTTATGAATAAACCACTTGTCACCTTATCCATTGAAGAATTCGGATTTGCGCTGGCCACACTTGGCGCGGAGGACATTGCAGCCGGTCTCCTAAAACCGATGTATGGCGAGTTATCTGAACAACACTGGGAACTCGTTCTAAGAGCTGCCTCTCACGGTCTTTTATCCAAGGGGCTCATCTTACATATGGAAGATACTACGATAGAGATCGAGCCGGAGTTCCTGAAAATGCTTATGCATTTTACCCAAAGTCACAGCATGATTAGAGCATACTCAGACAGCCTTGAACAAGAAAAGGTATTAACCATTCATAAAAGTACGGATAACAACGATACATACCTCTATCATTTGGCAGTGGATCAACGTGTGCATTTGTTCACCTGGACAGAACCTGAGGAATGGGAAGAGGAATTGTTCCAATTTTACATAGGGCAACACACACCTTTCATTGATCAACCTACTCAGTTCACGATAACAGAGGAACAATGGGCTATCCTGACGAACGAGGAAAACCATATGCTGTTAGATAAATTCATGGAGGATTGGGAGCTACCTCTAGAAACACGCGAGTTGTTGAAGGTATGGCATAACTCTTTTGAAACCTCTGGATGTAGTGTGGATAACCTCAGTATCATTAATTATGCCGAAGATGTAATTCCTCTGCCCGATCAAGCTCTCCTGCTGCTTCATACCGAACAAGGTATCTGGAGCATGACTAGCAAAGATTCCACCAGCGAAAATGATTCTAACATCGAGATTGACCAGCATACCAATTCCTCCTTTCGTAAACAATTGCGAGAATGGATCGATCGTTTCGAGGTCCCTGTCTCCCAAACTTAAATGTGCAGCACACGCAAAAAAAGTCCAAGAGCCACTACCTTTGGTCTCTTGGACTTCTTCCATTATTTAACCCATGAACTCTCACTGCCTGCTCAGCCTACTTGTCATGCAGCCTGCCATAGGACTATGTTTCAAACGTCGTTCGTTCCGGGAACTTGCCGCCTTCCCTGAATAAACATCGTACCAGTCGCTGCGCGGCTCGGTTAAAGAAAAAGCTTGGACTCACCCCATCCACTTGGACAGGTTCCAGTTCTCTCACACTTTCCTTGATCTTATTCATCTCAATGAGCCCCATCTTACGCTCATTCGGTCCGAATCGATAAATAACCTTCTCCTCGTCCTCCGTCTGTTTCACCAGCAGAATTACGGATGCCATACAGGTTACCCCCTATCGTTACGTTATGAGATTCCATCAATCACTTGCCTACTCTAATTATTACCCAGATTCTAGGGGAAGGATATAGGACTTAAGTTAGTTATATCTAAATTAAATATCCTGATATAAAGATTTCCCAAAATGAGTCGTTAGGCTCACAAAACACCGTGTTAATACTATCCTTTTGGATAGTCACTGTCATGAAAGTGCGTACTGCCCAAGTTGTTTTTCTCCGTTTATACTAGGGCATATCTTGAATTACAAAGGAGAAAAACATATGACTACAACTCAAATTTACAGCCACGGTGTCCCGTGGGAAGAAGCATTCAGCGTGGCTCAGGGATACAGCGTTAACGGTATGATCTACATTGCAGGGCAATTTTCGCATGATATGCAGGGGACGTTTATTGGTGTGGATGATATTGAAGCACAGGTTCGCCAGACACTGGATAACCTGGATCGCGTACTCGCAGGGTTCAGCGTGACCAAGTCGAACATTGCTGAACTGGAGATTTTCTTGGTTCATCCTCAAGAGCATCTTGAGCCATGTGTTGCCGTGTACAAAGAGTACATTGGTACGCATCGTCCAGCAGTTACGATGGTCGGGACATCGGGTCTGGCTTTCCCTCATCAACTGGTTGAGATTCGCGCGGTTGCACATACCAACTGATCCGGCTCACCTCATACGTCCCTGCTCAAGATACGACGTGCGATGAGAATCGCCTCAAAATAAATGCATGTATAACTACAATAGAAGAAGCAGGTTAGGATTAGATCCCAACCTGCTTCTGTATGATTTCTTATTTTTATTCTTTCACTTTCTCTCTCTTATTCCCCTTCACCCCACACCTCTTGCAATGCCAAACGAAAAATCCGATCCAATTCTTCCAATTGAATGATTTGCTCATTATCCATCTGTCCGGCCAGTTGTTCAAAATGCTCGATCTTCTCCGCCAAAAAAGTCTGTATTGCCGGCAACTGCGACTCCAGATCCAGTTCCTCGCCCGCCTTTTTACGGCGTAGCAATTCAAGAATCTCCGTATACAGCGGTGTATTCGCAGGTATAAGTTCTTGCACCAGCTCTTCGAATGCCATCGGTGGCATCGCATCATAACGTTCGATCCAGCCACAAGCGAGTAAGGGACGCAGCACATAGAAATACTTTTTGATCTTCACATGCTCACCTTGTAAATAATTCCGGAAATTGCCCTTCGCCATATTCAGATAATGATACATGCAGGACTTGGGCGAGAAGGTCAACGGTGAAAGTGCACGGATATGCTGTGCCACGTTGGATTGTTCATCATACTGGATGGGGGATTGCAACCACTCCAACAGGGGCGGATTTGATTTGCGAAACAGCTTCAACGCCTTGCGCAGATCCCAACCATTGATATCGAGCTGATCACT
This sequence comes from Paenibacillus sp. CB74, assembly GCF_055687625.1. Classification (NCBI taxonomy): domain Bacteria; kingdom Bacillati; phylum Bacillota; class Bacilli; order Caryophanales; family Paenibacillaceae; genus Paenibacillus; species Paenibacillus sp. CB74. The sequence continues at coordinate 3,998,626 of NZ_CM146009.1, forward strand.
GATCGGGCGTTCAATAACATCCCTTCGATCCTCAATCGACAAGTACCATTCCAGCGGTCTCACATACAGAAAACGCACATCATAATCACTATCCTGGGAAGGAAATCCCCACGCCCGGCTGCCCGATTCACAGGCATAGATGATTCGTACCTTCTCCTCCTGTTCAATCTGCTTGAGCTGTTGTCTGATCGTATCTTTCATTTCTTCATGAACATAGGTCATGATCAGTCTCCTCCAAATTCCCACATTAAATATCTATCGCTCTAACCCGGTCCGCGAGTGTATCATATCCGGCCACAGTCTCGGCAATATACGTCAATACCGTTTCACTCCAACCATAGATGTAAAAGGTTTTGCCATCTCGTGGCGGTACCATTGCCTGCTGATAAGGTGCTATATCCACAATAAATGCCTTTAGCTCCGGATTCATCATCCGCCGGTATCGCTCAAGCTCGGCATATAACGGGCTGCCTTCATTCTGCTGTTCATCGGTAATCATAATGATCTGATCCACTTTCTCTCCGATATCCCGTAGTTCCCGCACGGGTCGCCCCGTGTCTGTTCCTCCTTGTGCGCGAATCCGATGAGCCTGGGAAAGAATGCTCTCATTCATCTTCGGCCGAGCATCCTCAACCAAATGGTCGAATAACCAGAACAGTGCGTTACCTCTCGTTTGTTTATAAAGTGCCAACGCCAGCACCGAACCAATGCGTAAATAATCCCCTTGCATGGAACCGGAACGATCCAGGAAAATAGCCGTTCTTCCCGGTAGCGTTGGCAGGTTGCCAATGGATAGCTCCACCGCTTGTCGCAAAGCATCCCGCAGCTCTTCCCTAGCAATCATTTCATACGCACTGGCGAATCGGAAAGGCAGTATTCGTGACTTACGTAGGGCCTCCACATCCGTTAGACGACGTGTAACGGCATCGATATTTTTTGCTTTCTCAAAAACCCCTGCCCGATCCATTGCGTTCAGATGACGCAGCAACGCAAAGGTCGGCATTTGTGACATTAACGCCTCCCACACCGTGCGTGTCGGTTGCATGATCGAGGTGACCACCGAGTACGGAAGTTTACCTTTCTCGATCAGATGCATCCGGCTTGCGGGGTTGGGCGTAGCTTTCAGTTCTTCCAGCGCTTGCAACTGTGGCAGTTCCGTAAGATCCACCTCATGCCCGCGCAAATAACGAAACAAGGCTCGCTGCTTCATATCTATCGGTTTGGGGTGTGCTGTAGCGATCATATCACCCAGACTGTATCCTCGCCCGCGTCCGTTGTATTTGATCGCCCAGTATTCATTGATCCCGTTCAAAAAGAGACTTACCTGACGCTTCACTGCTCGACCGCCCTGCCCTCGACCCATTCCTCTCAGAATGGTCAGAAAATCAGCCAAGTCAGCCGGTGTCTGTACGACTTGGGAGAACACCTTTGCAAACTGATCCGCGTCCACTTTGGACAATAGTGCCAGCCCATATATAGGCTGTAATCGCATCAAACCTTCATTACGAGCATAGACCAGTGCCCGCGCCATATACCCTGCATCGACCGCAGCCATCTCCTGATGACTGACTATCGCGTCATCCATCAGTTGCTGGGTATCTGCATAGAACGTATTGTTCAATGTATTGGTCATCAACATCTGTATATATTGTTCCTCCACCAATCGCTCATAGGCTCCGTAGCCCCCATGATTACGTGTCGTTGGCTGAGGTTGATTGAATAATTGTTTCGCTCTGCTCATCCCTCATGACCTCCCGGTGTGAGTCTAATTACTGTTCTTTCATAATAAAATGTTCCGAGGAAAAAGGTGGGAAGGTATAATACCCGCTCTACCGCTGAGCTACACCGCCATGGACGGCGGCGATTGGATTCGAACCAACGACCTGGTCGATTAACAGTCGAAGTAACCCTCCCTGGCGCCTCGGAACCTTGATCCACAGTGCTTGTTGCTGCCCCGCTTCACAACCTCATTATGCCTCACACATCTACACGCGAACATGGCGAAAGTATGACGACGACTGAATTTTTGCGATGGAGTCAACCTTTATAAGTTTAAAATGAAACCTGACACTCTTCCTGCTACAATAAAGGGATATCGCCAATGGGAAGTTCAAGAATGTTCCTATACCGCAGAATTGTTCTGCCAACATCGTCGTCCATTATATCCGCCTGACTCCAGGCCACCAAGGAGTGAATACTCATGGCTAAAGAGAGTTTTGACAAAGAAATTCAGTTCTTACGCATGTTATCCCTGACCAGTGGTGCATATACCCGCAAACAGTACGCCGAGCGGCTTGGCATATCCGTACATACCTTTGATAAAACCAATCGCAGGTTAAAAGAAATCATGCAGACCGTCGCTGATCAACGTTTAGGTGCCGAAGCAAGCCGGGAAATGGCAGACCTCGTGCGCTTCCAGTACGGAGAATCCGCAGAGCCCATGCTGCTCTTCCTCTTCCGCGCCAAGTCGATGAAAGAGACTGAAGTTCAGCGCCTTTCCTTCCTTTTGCATACCCTACAGAACACAGCCCTGACCGCAATGGAACTGCTGGACGCCTGCTGTGCTGATCTGCCGGAAGATCTGGCGTTACCTGACGAGAAAACCATTCGCTCTGATCTGAAATATCTGGAAGAGGTTGGCGTTATTCGAAAAGAGCCGGGTGGCAGACCGTATCGCTATGCTTTGGAGCAAGATGTCCTTACCGAATTAACCGTGGAGGAACAGCTGGAGTTGTATGATTTTGTGGATATAATGGCAAATACCCAGGTTCCTTCCGTACAGGGGTACTTATTGCGGGACAGTCTGAAGAAGGCTATTACCACAAGTTTTCCGCAAGAAGAAGCGACCGAACCCTATATCTACAAGTATCACTATTATTCTCGTATCCTGGACGAAGCTCATCTCTACACGCTGCTTAGTGCGATTCGTCAGCGCAAGCGTGTGCAGTTCCTATACTATTCACCGAAAAAACCATCCAGCTACAGTTCACAGAATACGAATCCACGCTTTGAGCGAGAAGCAGGTGGGCGATCCAACCGGATCGTGCCCCTTGAAGTGGTCTATGACCATCAGTATGGTCGTTGGTATGTCATTGGATTTCAGGGCCGCCGGGGCTTCGTGAAATTCCGCATGGAAGGCATAACCCAACTGGAGGAAGAGGATTCCGTAGAAGAGGAATACATGCTCGAGTTGAAGCAGCAGTGGACTGACATTAGTCGCTACAGTTGGCTGGTAGATACGGGAAATACCGTGACAGTTCAAGCTCGCTTTTTCCACCCGGAGCGTGGTCAGCGCAACTTCATTCTGGATCGTGTTCGTCTGCAAGGTCAATGGGGCAAGATCATACCCGAAACGGACCATACCTTTCTCTACGAAATCCAGGTTAACGGTACCACCGAGATCAAACCGTGGTTACGAAGTTTTGGCTCAAGCTGCGAAATCATCGCACCTCAGAGACTACGCCAGGAGATGATCCAGGAATGGAAGGAGATTGCGGAATATTATGAACCTGTTCGAGAAGATGTTCAATTACCAGATGATGACCCGACTGAATGAAACCGGACTGTTTACCTGGACCTCACAGGAACGGGCCTGGCTTCGCATGATGCTGAATCACCCTGCCGCAAGAGAAGCCCTGAGCGCTGTAACATTGGATAAAATGCACAACATGCTGAACGGTGAGCAGGATCTGAATCTTCAGGACTATCTGACCGAAAAAGCCAAAAGTGAGGAAAACAGTGTCTCTCATCCACTACTTAGACCGTTACGGCTAATCATTCTGCATCGCCAGGGCTTTCGACTGATTGGTCGCGTCCGTAATGGACGCACAAGCCAGGATGAATGGGGGTTCCCGCATAAACTGGAGTATTCCATGGTCAAAAAAGAATGGTACGTGCTCTGGTACGCGCCTCGCATCGACAGGCTCATGTCCACCAAGCTGCACAGCATCGTTACCGTGGAGGCCCAACCGGTGGAGCCGGATAGCGCTTCGGGTTACATTGCCCGAATTGCTGCCATTACGGAGAAGCGCAAAACGAAGATCACCATCGAGGTTCTGCCCAAGTTCAATCAGGAGCTGTCCCGAATCCTCTATGCTTTCTCCTGCTTCGAGAAACAGGTCGAGTACATGGAAGCCAAGCAGACGTATCGAATCGAGCTGACCATCCCGCGAAATGAGATGGATTATGTCTTATCCAAAATGCGTTTTCTCGGCAAACGGGTTCGAATCGCTGACCATCCAATGTTGCGGGAGCGAATGTCCGAGACTGCTGCGAAGGCATTGGCCCGTTATGCGGAAAAAGAGCCTGATAACCATGCCGAACACTCCAATGAAGCTCAGCACCGCCAACATGAGGAAAAACCGCTTGCAAAAGCCGATGGTCATTGATTACGTAAGAGTGGATTAACCCTAACCTTTTGCCCAAAAATAACCCCATATAAAAAAGGTCTGGATGATCTCATCCAGACCTTTTTACTGTTCATGAGCCTAAACTAGGTTCCGCCACTGCTGGCAGCTGAATTTCGTCTCTTGTTGATCGCATGCACACCCATGACGACTGCAATTAATTCATATGTGTCCAGTTGTTCAGACTGGTTATCCAATACAAATGCCCCTGAACTAAACCAGCCGCTGGTGCGACGGAAACTTGCCACGATGCGTCCACCACTTCCACTGACATCATATTCCTGCGAAAATGCGGGAGCAGACACATCGTATATACCGCGCGATCCTGCATCATACTCATACTTTTTGCTGAAGAAACTAAACCTCGCTCGCAATACGCCCAGATGTCTCCCATCGGCTGCAGTGATATCCCAACGATTGGTTAACATGCGGAATTTGCCGCTACAGACCAATCCCGAGTGATCGGATACATCGAGCGAAGAGCCAAAAACACTTTTCAAATCCAGATGTCCGGCCTGTTCCTGATTCGAATTCATAATTTCGGTGTAACCCGCATTAAAAAATTATCCCTGAAGTATAGCTCCATATTACGTTCTCCTTTCCCTTACATGGCCCCTTTCGTTCTCTTTAACCGGGTTTAGCAACCAATGAATACGCTAAAGAATATTTACACTCCACACTCCGATGACAGAACAACCTTCCGATCGCTGTTATCCCCAGATTTTTTTGATTCCTTCTATGAGGGGAAATCCGGTGATAAAGGAGAACGCTCCGCTTCTTCAGGTCCTTTCTGTCCTCTCCGTTTTGTGTAAATGTCTAGTTCTATTTATATAGAATTACGTGTGTTCTTCGGGATGCGATTCAAAAAGTGAAATCTCGGTATGACAAAACGAGCAACTCTCGTCGCCCGTGTCGTTTTATTCTAACCTGCTTATAGCGCGGTCCTTAGACTTCAACTTTTTTGTTGTTCAGGTAAATGGTAGCCCACACCAGAATGATCGCTACGATCACTTCGAATATAGTGCTTCCCCACATGCCATCCGACCATAATACGCCATTGGCTGTGATTGAAATCCCTGTACTATTTTCGGTGTAACGGAACATCTCATTTGGACTGAAGCGTCCTGTCATAATCATATTCTCCAACCAGCCAATCAGATTAACGAGGACCAAGAATGCAACGATTCCGATCCATGGTCCGGTTCTCCAACGGAAGCTGCCTGCAATCGAGATCGAAAGGAAGATGATCACGGTCATGAATACGATAACCCATGCGATAAACAGTAACAAACTAACATAATCCGATACATGCAGACCCGAAAGATCAATATGGGTAGCCATGTTCATTCTGAGCTTCATTGAAATATAAATGTAGGCATGGGTCGTAAATATAATGACTAATCCCAGCCCGCAAAGAGCTCCAAAGATCAAAGGAGACAACACATGCGATAGGCCTGTTACGGGTAAAAGACGGCGATTATAAGAGCGGATATTGGACGTGTATGTTTTGATCATTTTCACATAAATAGCCACACCTACTCCAACATAACCCATAATGCCAAGCACAACCCCTGTGACCTCAGACATGAAAAGGGATAGCGCCACTTGCGCAATAATCAAAATAACGAGCCCCGCCAGCAGTGTATTCCAGTTCCTTCTAAAGTCATACTTCAATAATGTCATCATTCCGCATAGACCTCCTTGAACATCTCATCCACACTTTTCCCATATTTCAGACGGAGCGTTTCCACTTCTTCCCGCATCACCAGTTGACCTTCACGAATGAAGACCACTTCATCAAAAATCCGTTCGATATCATTCACCAGATGTGTGGAGATAATCAGACTGCTGTCTTCATCATAGAATTTGACGATCGCATCCAGAATCTTGCCACGCGCAACCGGATCTACTCCGCCAATCGGTTCATCCAACAGATATAGACGAGCCTTGCGGGATAGCGCCAGTGTTAGTTGCAGTCGTTCATTCATCCCTTTGGATAGATGCCGCACCCGATCACTCTCCACAAGATTCATGAAATCTAGCATCTCCCGGGCTTTCTCCTCGTCAAAATCAGCATAGAAATCGCGGTAGTACGCAATCGCATCCCGCACTCTCATCCACTTCTCGGTTAATGGGCGATCCGGCATAAATGAAACCAATGACTTCGTATCCAGCCCAACAGGCTTACCTGTCACTTGAATCGTTCCGCTGGTAGGATGCAGCAAACCTGCAACCAGTTTCATGAGTGTGCTTTTGCCACTGCCATTACTACCCAGCAGGCCAACAATTCGGCCAGGAGCAATATCCAATGTAATATTACTGAGCGCTCTCTTATTGCCATAAGTCTTGTTAATCTGGTTCAGTTCAAGGATGTTACTCATGCGTTGTTCCTCCCTTTCCTTCCGCAACGGCATCGGCTACGATGGATAAAATATCCTGCTCTTCAATCCCCAGTTCCTGCATTCCGGTTAGAAAGCGTTCCAGCAACTCACTGGCCATCTCTTTTTTGATCGTCATAATCTTCCGCTCCTCACTTGTCACGTATCTGCCCAAGCCCCGTTTGGTTTCGACCACTTCTTCTCGCTCCAGTTCCTGAAATGTCCGTTGTACTGTATTGGGATTGATCTGTAATTCAGCCGCCAGTTCACGAACCGAAGGGATTTTGTCACCTGCCTGAAGTGTCCCGGTTACAATCTGTCTCTTGATGTACTGCATAATCTGCAGATATATTGGTAAGTTGTTATCAAATTCCATAGTCACAAAGCACTCGCTCCTCTCTGTACTGGTGTGTTAGTTACATAGTACACTAGTAATATAGTGTTGTAAAGCCCATTTGTCAAAATATATATTCGCTTCGTTGATGGACATGCTTCCGATTTCTGTGCACATACAAAAAAGAGCAGATCGTATAGATCTGCCCTGCATCGCTCAATATTCGTATTTTCACCTTACTCACATGCTTATCGTTCAAAGATACCATCTACACGATGTCTAAAGGTACCTTGCCTTTAGGTGCAGGGAAAGCCTCATCCAATCGGGTCCGTTCCTCTTGTGTCAAAACGATATTCACTGCTGCTGCATTGTCTGCCACATGATTCAGCTGTACCGCCTTGGGAATCGCCAGCACATCTCCGTCCCGGATCACCCAGGCTAATGCGATCTGAGAAGTCGTAACTCCTCGATCCTGCGCAATCTCCTGAATGACCGGATGCTCCAACAATTCACTCCGAAGTCTGCCCCCCTGAGCCAGTGGACAATATGCCATAACAGGAACGCTACGTTTCCGCATCCAGGGGAGCAAATCATGTTCAATACCACGCGAAGTTGCATTGTACAGTACCTGATTCACCATGCACAGAGAACCCTCTGGCAAACTCCATAATTCCTGCATATCCCTTGTGTCCAGATTCGAGACACCCCATCGCAGAATTTTACCGGACTGTTTCAATTGCTCCAAAGCCTGAACCGTCTCTTCGAGCGGTACACCTCCACGCCAGTGGAGCAAATACAGGTCCAGACGATCTGTTCCCAATCGCTTGAGAGAGCGCTCACAGGCCGTGATCATCTGCTTGCGATCTGCATGATGGGGATACACTTTCGATACGAGAAAGACTTCATCACGAAGGCCTGAGATAGCCTTTCCCGTAACAACTTCTGCCCCACCCTCTGCATACATCTCTGCCGTATCAATCACGGTCATTCCCAGTTCAATACCGGAACGCAATGCCCGTACTTCTTCTTCTTGGCTGGATTGCTTCTCTCCCATGTACCACGTGCCTTGTCCGATCGCGGGCAGGACAGTTCCATCTGGAAGCAGAATCGTGCGTGTCTGATCACCATGCATCATCTATATTCCTCCATTCTGAAGACTTTATGGACATTGTGACCTCTCTAACGATGACTATACGAATCATAAATCATGCCATCGCTTACATGTCTCCAGTGCCTCATCATCATGATATACAACTGATCCAGTGGCATGGTAAGGCTACTCTGGGCAACGCTGATGGTCGCATCGACCATATTGCTGTTGACCGTCATCAATTTGCGTTTCATCCCATTCTGACGATCCAGAAAGGCTTTCTCGTCCCGCAATTTAACCCCGATCATTTTCTGTCCCATCAATTCATACATAAAAATATTCTCAACGTCTTTCCAGGCCACTGCCCCTCCTGCGGTATAAGAAGATGCATCTACAAACCCATCCTCATTGATCACAAAAGAAGGTTCCTTCTTAATCATCTTTACCAGACTGTAGCAGAAACATAGCCCAAAAAACAAAATGGATAGTATTCCAATCACCCCCGAGAGGATGGAATCATTCGTAACTGAAGAACGATCAAAAATCAAAAAAAATCCGGCTGCCACAAAAAGTGCCGCCCCCGCCGTAAGCCACGCCATTCGTTTCCGGTTTGGATATTCTACATGCTGTTCATAGGATGTGCTCAACGTGACGTTCCTCCTTCATTACGACTGAATCTTACGCGTTCTATATAAACGAATGGCTATGAACCAAGTACTTAAATGTAGAACAGGAATTGCATTGTACATTAAACCAAATTCACCAATGTTAAACATTGAATTAAGACCATTTTTCGTCATTTCTGCGGTTATTCAACATTAGGATTCGTCATCTTTCGAGCAATTCCTTTAACACACTATATGAATTGAACTAAAGAATTTTTACATGGGTCACTCCGATGACAGAACAACCTTCCGATCGCTGTTATAAAAGTCTCCCCTCCCATCCTTGGTCATATTGTCCTGTCCCTTGCTTTCCGTTAATATAAATGGAAAGGTTAGGAAAATAACCAATTCTAATTCATGGTGGGAGGACAAACAATGATAAGTCAGCGCGGCATAACATCGGAAGATCTTTATCAGATTACATGGGTTAACGATCCAACTCCGTCTCCTCAAGGCGGACAACTGGTATATGTAAGCCGGAAAACGAATGAAGCACGTGACGGTTATTGTTCTCACCTGAGACTGCTGCATCTGGGGAGTCAGAAGGACAGGCCCTTTACCTCTGGAGAGAAGGATCATTCCCCTGCCTGGTCACCGGATGGGTCCCAACTTGCCTTTTTACGAGAGGTTGATGGGAAACCCCAAGTGTGGATTATCGCAACAGATGGCGGAGAAGCACAGCAGATCAGTCACCTGAAACATGGTGTCAGCTCCTTGCTCTGGTCACCCGATGGCCATACCCTACTTGTGAAATCATCCGTGGATATAAGCGGAGAAGACGAATCAAAACGTACCGATTCTAACGACGATGACCATAAACTGCCGCAAGAACATGTTGTGGACCGCATTCGCATGAAATCGGATGCTGGCGGATTGTGGGACGGAAAACGATCCCATCTCTTTGCTCTTGCACCCATTGATGCGGAAGCCATTCCTGTAACTACGGGTCACTATGACGTTGGAGACTACGTTTGGTCCCCGGACGGAACATCCATCGCATGGATTGCACAGATGCCCGAAGCAGGTGAGGAACACAACGATTACACCCTGACCAATCATGTATACCTTGCCAAGGCAGACGGTTCGGATGTGCAGCAGTTGACCCCGGAAGGATATACATTCAGCCGACTGACATTTGCACCGGATGGACAATCCCTGGCCCTGCTCGCCAGTGACCGTTCTTATGGAAATGCCACGCTTACGAAGCTATATACCCTTCCTATATCAGGTGGTGAACCTGTATGTCTAAGCACGGATTGGGACGTACAGCTGAATCACAGCATTGTTGGTGACATGCGATCACATCTGACAACCACGGGACCTGTATTCAGTCGGGATGGTTCATCCATCTTCTGTCTGGCAACCATTCACGGTAGTGTACGCATCGCCAAATTCGCACGAGACGGCAGCAGTGCCGAGTATATATTGCCTGACGAACGGGAGATTTATCAATTTGCCGAATTGGAAAACGGACAGATCATTGCCGCTGTTGCCGATACGCGAAGTCCTGGTGACCTCTATATATATGAACAGCCAGAAGATTCCGGTGTAGCACCAATTCAGATCACCCGCAGCAATCCACAGCTTGAGGATGAGATCCATCTTAGTGCACCAGAGACCTTCTGGTTCAATTCCTCGGATGGCCTGCGGCTGCAAGGGTGGATCATGAAACCTCGTGGCATGGTCGACGGGGTCAAAATCCCGACTATTCTTGAGATTCATGGCGGCCCGCACATGATGTATGGTTTTACTTTTATGCACGAATTTCAGATTCTCGCCGCACAAGGCTACGCTGTTATATACATCAATCCACGCGGAGGGCTCGGATACGGGCAGCAGTTTGTAGATGCCTGTCGTGGCGATTACGGCGGTGGCGACTATCGCGATCTTATGGAAAGCGTAGATTATGCCCTGTCCCAGTATGAGTTTATCGATGAGTCCAGACTGGGCGTAACCGGTGGCAGTTATGGAGGCTTCATGACCAATTGGATTGTTGGGCACACCGACCGCTTCAAGGCTGCTGTTACTCAACGTTCCATCTCCAACTGGTTATCTTTCTACGGCGTCAGTGACATTGGCTATTTCTTCACGGAAGATCAGATTGGCGGCAACGCGTGGGATGACACGGAAAAACTGTGGAAACATTCCCCGCTCGCTTATGTCGGCAACGTGAGTACTCCGCTGCTCATTTTGCATGGTGAACAGGATCTGCGGTGTCCGATTGAACAGGCCGAGCAATTATTCATTGCGTTGAAACGCCGCAAGCAGACGACTCGTCTCGTTCGTTTCCCAGGGGCCAACCACGAATTGTCTCGCGGAGGTCATCCCCACTTGAGGGTACGCCGTCTGGAGCATATTGCCGGTTGGTTTAACGAGTACCTGTAACGGACTGTCAGTTCCATGCATAGAACCAGATATGAATTAAACATAAAAGCCGCCCGCAGAAATCTGTTTCGATTTCAACGGGCGGCTTTTGGCGTTACCTTTTGAATAATAGAAGAATACGGATCACTATACTTTGAACGACTCAAGCAGGGTAGTATGAGGACATGTGGTTATAATCGTCGCTTACTCTTCGCCCCACACCACGGTGATTTCATTCAGATCCTTGTTGGTTGCAGACACAGAACCCGTAATCGTTACGGCATATTTACCATCTTCACGACCCACGATGCTGAAGCCGTCTTCCTGTATATCCTGAGTATTCTGAGTCAAGTTTTTGGTCTGATAGTAGTCTTTGTAGGAGGTTCCAACGGTTAGCAACGTTTCTTTTGTTGTGTACGTGAGCACCACTTTTTTGTTGCCATCCATGATGTTCTCAACGAGACTTGTCGCCTTCGCATCCTTCGGTAAAGGGAAATCTGCTGGCAGATACTTGGACTTCACACCTGAAGCCTGAGTGTTAGTACCTGTTGAGGGGGAGGTTGATCCGCTGTTACCTGTGGATGTCGACCCACCGGAGGAACTTGAGGAGCCGATGCTTACTTTATTGTTCTGGGAATCATACTTTACTTCGGTTTTCAACGCATCCGCAATCGAACGAACGGGGAGATAGGTACTTCCCTGGTATGTAATTGGCGCAAGTTTCTTGCCCTGGTCACCTGTCGGTGTGAATTTCTGCCCGTTCACTTCGATGGCGAGCCCATGGTTCAGATAAGCTTTGATCGTCTCCAGTTGTGTACCTGCATATACGCCTGCCGAACCGGTCAACACCATGCCGAATACACTTGCAGTAATCAACCACTTTTTGCTTTTCATCTCTAAAACGCCTCCTGAGTTCAAATGTAAGTCTTTGGCATAATACGATCCAAGGCGATCGCTCGATTTACGCAAAAGACTCATGTCGTTATGCTCATCATGTATGGGTACGAGCTTATTCGGATAACAGCCATTTGTCCCATCAAATGTTAGCAATATAATAGCATCTGACAAGAGCTTGTAAACGATAAATGAACAAAACAGGACCAAGGGCGTACAAAAATAGTCTTTGTCGTATTCCTGCTGTTCTCTGACTCGTTAAGTTGTTCTTATATGAATAAAGTCCTGAATTCCAGACCATACCTATGAAGCTAATCATACACGCACAACAGTTGCGAAATGAACCAATGTATTAGATAATGATATGTCGAATTGTGGTCGAAGGAACGGAACTCAAGGGGGATTTATACGATGAACAATAAAAGTACATTTGATCAGTCTATTAACCGGGTCTCTACCGGATCGGAGAAGTGGGATGCACTTGAGGATATCTTCGGCGTCGCTGATGCGCTTCCGATGTGGGTGGCTGATATGGATTTCGCTGCTCCACCGTCCGTAATCCAGGCCCTGCAAACACGGATGGAGCACGGAATTTTCGGTTATACAGTGCGGACCGAGGCGTATCATGCAGCCGTTGCAGATTGGATGCAGCGGCGCCACAACTGGAAAATTAACGATGACTGGATCGTATTCACGCCAGGTATTGTGCCTGCACTCAGCATTGCTGTACAACGATTCACTGATCCGGGAGATGCAGTGGTCATCCAGACTCCGGTGTATGCTCCCTTCTACGAGGTCGTACGTGGTCAAGGCCGTGAACTGATTACCAATCCTTTGGTAGAGAATAAGGGTCATTACACGATGGATCTGGAACAATTGGAATCCAGCTTGCAGACCGGTCGGGTCAAAATGCTAATTCTGTGCAGTCCACATAATCCGGTTGGACGTGTATGGACTAGGGAGGAGCTTGAAGGCCTTACGTCGTTATGTCTGCAATACAACGTACTGATCGTTTCGGATGAAATTCACGCCGATCTTGTTCACCAACGCGGAGCTCATACACCGCTCACCCTGATCTCGGACGCCGTCTCTGATCTAAGTATCATCTGTACGGCTCCAAGCAAAACGTTCAACATTCCCGGCCTCTGCACGTCCAACATCATCATCCCCAATGCCAAGTTACGGGAATCTTTCGCGCAGGGTGTAAGAACGATGGGACTTGCCGGTATCAGCACACTGGGGGCTGTTGCGACCGAAGCTGCTTACAATGATGCAGAGGAATGGCTGGAGGAGTGCCTGGTATATATCCGCGGAAATATGGAGTATGTACAGCAATATGTTGCAGAACATATGCCAGAGATCAAAATGCATCTGCCCGAAGCAACCTATCTGTTATGGATGGATTTTCGGGAGCTGAATATCCCACATGCACAACTATGCAATATGCTGCTTCACGAAGCAGGACTTGCCTTCAATGACGGGAGCTCCTTTGGAACCGAGGGTACAGGGTTCATGCGTATTAATGTAGCCTGTCCGCGTTCCACGGTGGAAGAGGCGATGCGCAGATTATCTGTGTTGCTCAGCAACTTGTCGGACAAATAAGCTGACAGTTAACTCTATGCACGTTGCGAACAGAACGTATGCTGATCGATAAGACGAATATCTGTAAAATGGAACAAGGGGTGCCCCATAGTCAAGTCCATGACTCACATTCATGGTCAATGACAGTACTAGGGGCACCCCTTTTCGTTTTCTTTTCTATTCTCTTTTTTTCTATTCAATCCATATATTTATTGAAACATAATTAACCTTACAGTGACATCGCAATCGGCATCGGAATAATTTTATCGCACAGCCTGTTTAGCAGTTCCCGATCATGGCTTATGATCAGTAATCCCAGATCACGCTGGCGAGCCACGTCCATCACGGTATGCCAGATCTGTGCCTGCGTGATCGCATCCAGCATTGTGGTCATTTCATCTGCGATCACATAACGTGTCGATGTACCGAGTGCTCGCGCCACACAGAATCGTTGCAGTTCCCCACCGGATAATTCACCCGGTCTGCGGTCCAGCCAAGCTTGCTGAATCCCCAAAGCTTCGAGCAACTGCTCATCCTGTACAGCCGCCTCCTGAAGGACACGACGCATCCGCCAACGTGGATTCACAGCTTTCTCCGGGTGCTGATACACCAGCTGAACCGGACATACGCCTGTACGAGGGAGTCGTTCACCATCCAGTAATACTTGTCCTGCCACGGGTTCGGCATATCCTGCAAGGATGCGCCCAAGACTTGTTTTCCCACAGCCACTCGGTCCCCACAAGCCAACGACTTCGCCTTGTTGAACCTGCATGTTCATCTGCTGAAACACCCACGATTTCTGATCGTAACGATAACTTACATCCTGTGCTTTAAGTGACATGGAGACACCTCACTTCTCCGCCTCGTATCTGACGAAGCGGAGGACGTTCAGAGATACATGCAGCGGTTGCTGCGCTACAGCGGGGAGCAAATGAACATCCCCTAATGATCCCTTGACCTACCAACGGCTGGGAGCCCGGGAGTGGCTGAAATCCATTCTGCGGCAGCGCATTCCAAAGGGCTTTCGTATACGGATGGCGCAGTCGTTCTCCATTGCCCGTAAAATCATCCACCTTCGCTGTCTCTACATTGGCACCCGCATAAAATACAGCGATGCGATCGGCCGCCGTCAGGGCAGTCGTAACATCATGCGTAATCCATAAGATGCCTACGCCTTGATCTGCGAGTTCGCGAAATTGCTTCATCGTCTCGGCCAGCACTTCGGGATGAATGCCTGGTGTCGGCTCATCGGCAATGATCAGCTTGGGCTGGCCTGAGGTCGCTGTAGCCATCAGCACCCGCCTTGCCATACCTCCGGACAACTCAAACGGGTATTTCTCGCCCGTTCCCCATGGGAGTTGATAACGCTCCGTCAGCTCCTGCTCCGACTTTTTCACGTGGGATTGATTCATGAATCTGCGCTTCTGTCCGGCACCCCGGCTTACCGACTGAACCTGGCTCCCCACCTTCATCAGCGGGTCCAAATAACTGACGGATTGCGGAATTAACACCAGTTCGTCTCCACGCAGATGAAGCTGCCGCTCTGAGGTCAAGGGCTCGCCATTGTAGCTCATTCGACCTTCCAACTTGGCATTGGCAGGCAGAATACCCATGATGGCCTGCGCAAGCACACTTTTACCCGATCCGCTTGCGCCTACAATAGCGACAATCTCGCCCTCGTTTATGGAAAGATCCAGATTCTGAATGACATCACTCCGTTCATGTCCAAACCAACCACGAGCGCGTCGAAATGACACCGATAATCCCTGAATATCAAGAAGAGCCATAGCTACCTCACCTCCCTTGAACTACCTGTACCCGTCAACGTCTTCAGACTGTTGCCCAATACATCAAACGCACGAACAACCAGCAACAATGCCAGTCCCGGGAAAAAGGCGAGCCACCACATGCCAGCAGATAAATATCTCATCGACTCTGACAAAATAATGCCAATTGCCGGTTGCTGCGGGGATAACCCCAGCCCCAGAAACGTAATGGCTGCCTCATGCAGAATCGCATGGGGGAAAATTAACAGTACGCCCACAAACAGTTGCGGGACTAAATGTGGCAGCATATGCTGCACCGCAATCCGTAATCGTGATTGACCCAACTTGTGTGAAATCTGAATGTACTCCGCGGATTTCAGTTGAATCATCTCCGCTCGTACAATCCGGGCCAGATTCGGCCAGTGCGTCAGCGCGATGGCTGCCGCCACTCCTGCCAAACCCCCACCAAATACAAAGGCCAACATAACCAGCGATACCAGATGAGGCACACTCAGGAACAGGTCGATGATCCATGAGATTACCCGGTCAGCAACTCGGCTAGAAGCCGCCCCCAAACCCAGCAGTAGTGCGATCAATCCGCCACCACATGCAGCAAGTAGTCCCACTTGAATGCTGGTTGCCAGTCCTTTTAACGTACGCATGAACATATCTCTTCCGAGCCAATCTGTGCCAAATGGATGCGCCCAGGTTGGAGACAGATTTCGATCCATTAATGAAGTCAGCGTAGAACCAGCGGGTAGTAGCCTTCCCGTCGACCACACAAGGATAATCCAGATCACTGCAAGGCTTCCCCAGATCACCGCCCTTTGGCGAGGATTGCGGAAATGTTGGTCTTTGGTACGAGCATATCCTCCTCTTCTAGTTTGGCTTGTTTCTCGTTCAGCCCCCACTTGCAGAAATTCCGAAGTAATGTTGTACCTTATCTCTTGTTTTGCAGTTTTCACTTTCTGTACTTGGGCTGTATCTGCCGTCTGCTCAGAGGAACGTTCTACAGTCTGCTTCATGATATCAGCTCCTCCTTCATTCGTGGATCGATCAAGCGATACAGAATGTCGGCAATCATATTACCCGTAAAAACAAAAATCGCACTGCACATCACAAGTCCAAGCAGCAGTGGAACATCTCCACGCAACCCCGCTTGAACCGTTGCCTGACCAAGGCCAGGGTATGAAAATACCTGTTCTGCCAGCACAGCCCCGCCGAAAAGTTCACTGAACGAAGCAAACTGCAGCGTGATCGCTGGCAAAACAACATGTCTGAACCCATGTCGACGAAACAGCTGAAATCCACGCTCACCCCGTGCTCTCGCAAATAGAATATAATCCGAATCCAGCACATCCATGAGCTTCTGCCGGGTATGCAGCGCGATGGAAGCTACCCCGGTCAGACTGAGAGTCAACGCTGGCAGAATCATATGAATAGCCCGATCTCCCCAGGTCACCTGATCAGCCGACATCCCTGCAGGTACCCCAAGTCCAACTGGAAGCCATCCGAGCCACACCCCAAATACCATCAGCAACAACAGCGCAATCCAGAATACCGGCGTGGAGGCCAGAGTGTAACAATACCAGCAGATCAGACGATCCAGCTTCGAGTCCCGTCTCATCGCAGCAACTACACCAAGAGTGAATCCAAAGATACCCGATAGCATCCAGGCGACAGCCATAAGGGCGACAGAATTCATGAATCGTTCCTGGATAATATCCGCTACAGGCTGCCTGTAGATCATTGATGTTCCCAAATCTCCCTGAATCAGTGCTTGTCCCCAGGTCAGCAATCGTTCCATTGGGGATTCATTCAATCCCCAACGCTCTTCGATTAAACTGCGCTGTTCGGCACTTACCCTGATCATATCTCCACCAATGTAAGCTTCGATCGGGTCCACAGGGGAAAATTGCATTAATATAAAAGACACCACACTGACTCCAACCAATAGAGATACGAGTCGCAACACTTTATTACCAACAAATCTGGCCCATCCATTCCTGCCCGTCATCCAATCTCTCCCCAATTCAGGCTAAAGCTACCGCTATACTTCTTATTTCGCGCTGTTATCCCAGGACCATTCCTCCAGATTGGATGTCACTGGCCAGCCGTGACCATGGGGGTGAATCTGCTGCTCGCCAATGTTTAATCCATTCGTAACCAGATACAGATGGTCTATATTTACGAGCCACGCCCAAGGTGCATCCCCCTGATAACTGAAACCTGTTGTGCCATCCCATTCCGCTTTTTGCCAGTAGGGCAATGCCTCTTCCTCACTGGTGGCCTGAAGGGCCTTCTCCATCCATGAATCCACGACAGGATTACTGTACAGTCCTACATTGTAATATCCCTCTCCCTTGTGGGTACTGCTATAGAGGTTATAGGTTTCCAGTGGATCATGACTGCCCCAACCAAATAATACAGCGTTGGAGTAAGCCATCTTTTTCGTCTCTTCACGGCTTTTGCCTTCAACATTGATTTTAATTCCCGCCTGGGCAACCATATCCGCAGCAGCTAAGGCCAGAGATTGTCTTGTTAAATCCCCTGCAAAATAAAGCAGATTGAACTCGGCCTTAACCCCGTTTTTCTCGACGATACCATCACCATCTGCATCCACCCAGCCACCAGCCGCCAGGATGTGCTTCGCTTCTTCGAGATTGGCATCCTTAAATACAGCTTCTGCATTGCTCCAAGGCAGATCATCACTGACGGAATAAGCGGGACGACCATACCCTTCAAGTACACCCTCAACCAAAGCCTTACGATCAATCACAACATTCACCGCTTGGCGAATCGCCAGATCGGATGTCACATCATTCCCTGCGGGGAGACCATCGCCCGACTTGGCACCAGCAGGCTGCATGGGGAACATAATGCCCCGGTTATCTACCGTTTTTACGGCCTCTAATGTCATGCCATTCACCTGTTGTTTGCTAAATGCTGCCGGGATCGCAGCGATATCCACTGTACCTGCCTGTGCAGCAGCATAGGCCGCATCTTCATCCAGATAGAGGAAGGTGAGTTTGTGGAATGCAGACTTGTTACCGTAATACTCTTCATTGGCTTCAACGATGGCCTGTTGTCCTTTGTCCCACTGAACCAGCTTGTACGGTCCTGATCCAACCGGATGCTCTGCATAATCAGCACCATAGGCGTGTTCAGGCACAATACCGAGTGTCGTCAGCAGGCTGATGAATGTTGACTGCGGCGACTTCAGTGTGAATACGACCGTTTGATCATCAGGTGCCTGCACATCAGCCATATTCGTCAAATCAATCACAGAACCACTCTGAGCAGCCGTATCAAACGTAAATTTCACATCCTCAGACGTCAAAGGTTCCCCATCAGAGAACTTCACATCATCCCGAAGCGTAATCTTCCAGGTTAACCCATCTTCACTAACGGAGTATGCCGTAGCCAGATCGTTAACCAGTTGAAGCTTGGCGTCTCTCTTCAGCAAAGTACTCTGGAAAAGCGGTGAACCATATTGCCCCCATCCGGTTGTCGGATCAAACCCGCCTTCCGGCTCGGTACCAACAGCCAGCACCAATTCGTCTTTAGTGGGGGTAGTCCCCGGTTGTCCATTTTCTGCTGATGACGCTGCTGGTGCTGCTGTCCCCTGCGCACAACCGGTTAATCCAATAGAACATACAAGCAGGATCCCTAATCCTGTTCTAACTTTTCGTTTTCCCCATCTCCATGAAAATCTGCCCATTCTGGTCGTTCCCCCTCTATTTTTGTGCTACTCTGATTCATTTCGTGTTACTTTTTACGGAAATTGTAGCACAAAACACAAAACTTATGTCAATAAAGTTAACTCATAAATCCAAATATTTTCATATTAGAAATAAAATATAGGGTAAACTCCATAATCGAGCCTCTGGATTGTTTTTATAAAGTCAGGTATTATAACAAACAACAAAAAAACAGACGGTTGGCATCTAACCAATGGTCTGTTTTTTAGATTCGCTATATTTTCATAGAAATTAAACTCACACTTCATCTTAATCGGCAGAACGATGATGATGACTGTGACCATGCTGATTCACACTGTGACTGTGATCCTGACTTTGATTCGCATTGTCTTCCTGATCTAGACTCTGAGCATGAGCCAGTTTGTTGAGTTCATCCACATAAGTCACAGAAAGCTCAGCATACAAGACCCCTTTTTGCACCTGGATCTGTTGATGCAGATGTCGCAAACGTCCCAGGTTTCCCCGTACTGCAATGACCTCCAGGCATTGGTCATGGTTCAGGTGTACATGCATATTGGAGATGATGTCATGATGCGCCTCATGTTGGAGCTCCATCAAGCGAATGGGAAGATCACTGATATGGTGATCATAGACCATCACAATGGTGCCAGCTACATCCTGATTGGATTGCAGTACGGAAGGTTGAAGTAATGTTTTGCGAACAAGATCACGGAAAGCTTCGGATCGGTTTTTGTATCCCTGTTCCTCAATATACTGGTCAAACTGCTCAATTAGAGGTGTCGGAAACGCCACCCCGAACCGGGTCAAATCTTCTTTGTCTGCCATGCTTTTCCTCCTGCGCCCTCATTTGCTTCGAGTGTACCACAGACTTGTCTGCTCATCGACTATACTGTTGCATAAATCGTACTGCCGAACGTATTGCCTGTTGACCAGCATCACTCTTCAGATCAAATTGATAATCATGTCCCAGCTTCTCTAAGGAGTTCGAGAAAAATAACGTTTCCGTATCAACATCAAGTCGCTTCAAGACTTGTGCCAGCTCAATCGATTGACTGGTCAACGGGTCATCATTGCCTGAGGTAATAAATGCAGGCGGGTACGCTTCGGTAGTCTGTAGAACGGTCGACATTTCATTCAATCTTGGGTAGTCTTCAAATGTTTTGACTCCCGTATATGACCAGAGAAATGTACGTATGAGTGGAAAGCCTGTTTCCGCTACTGTGCTCAGATTGTAAGGACCACAGAATAGAAGAACCCCACGTAATTCTTCTG
This sequence comes from Paenibacillus sp. CB74, assembly GCF_055687625.1. Lineage (NCBI taxonomy): Bacteria > Bacillati > Bacillota > Bacilli > Caryophanales > Paenibacillaceae > Paenibacillus > Paenibacillus sp. CB74. The sequence continues at coordinate 4,019,098 of NZ_CM146009.1, forward strand.
GCTGAACGGATGGTGTTATATTCATGAGCTTGGCGAGGGATGGATTCGTCACCACGGCCGCAGTCTGACTTGCAATCTGGGCACCTGCCGAGTTGCCTGCGAGAAATATGTTTTCCGGGTCACCCTGATACTCGCTGACATGGTTCTTCACATACATCAAAGCCTGATTCGTCTGGATCACGGGAGTGGGATATGTCGTATCTGGTGCGAGCGCATAATTCATACTGAAGACAACGTAACCCTGCTTGGCTAATTGTACGGCATAATCTGCGATGTCCGCTTTGTCTCCCAAGACCCATCCACCGCCATGAACCCACAGCACGACAGGCAAAGGTTCCGATGTTGCGGAAGGATAATAGATATCCAGCGTACTGTCATTACGGCCTTCGTCTGCATAGGGCACATTCGCAACAAGAGTTACATCCTCCGAGATCATACGATCTTTGCTGTTCGTATCTTGATTAGCAATCTCAATGAATGATTTTAATAAAAATACCGTTATTTTGGGTGTGAATTGAGCACCAATTCCAACAAAACCTATGATGAAAATGAGTACAACGCTGGGAATCCAGTACCGTTTACGTTTAAACCCTCTTGCCCCCGTACGTTTTGCCTCCAACTTGGACTGCAACAGCTTCACCTCGTTCCATCATCATCGAAGCGTCTTTACATCTAAAGTGGTGTACGTTGCGGAGAGGACCGGGTTTCCTCTTATTTGGATCTCTTGGCGATTTCCTGTCTGACTTTCATATATGTAGTGGATACCTTTTGCTCCAAAGTGTGGATATGTTGTTTTGTGCCTGCCCACTTCTCTGCTGCAGAAGCCAATGTGTTCAATGAGCTGAGTACACGCGACGTTTGGCCTTGCTTTGTATTCTGTTTGAACTGTTGTAGCGCGCCCGAATATCGTTCTTTTGCCAGAGTTGCCTGTTTTTTAGCCGTTTGAATCTGTTTTTTCGCCGAGTCGGCCCCTGCTAGCATAGCTCGTAAACGTTTTATTTCAGTGCTCTTCCGTTTACGCGCTTCAGCAAGTTCCTTTTTCTTGATCCGAATGTCTTCTCTGGCGAGCTGCACAACGGGTTTTAATGTCTCCGCCTGCGTACGGATTGCTGCACTCCATTCCTTATTTTTGATGGCTTTGGCTGCATCCAGCTGTCGATTGACTGAACTATAGAGGGCGAATAGAGGTTCATATCGGGCTTGGGTTTGTTTTACCTTTTCAGTTAGAGCTGCGATCTTCGCGTCATCAGTTTGTCTTATTACTACACGCAATCGCTCCAATTCCGCGGTATTGGCGGCATGAAGTGTTTTTATTTTTTGTTCCCAAGCCTGCTCTTGAGCCTTCCAGTTCCCTACTTTCTCATACGTTTGCTTCAAGGTTAACTTGGTTTTGGCATCGGCTTTGTTCAAAACGGAGTCCCAGGCTTTCTGCGCGGTTACACCAAGATCTATGCCCGCCGCCTCGACTGAAGAAGCAAAATAGCTCATGCCTGCGCCGAACAAAATCACAAGTCCTATAAGCAGGCGTGATCCAAATAAAAGAGGAGCGAATGATCGCAAATGAGATCGTTGGACTTTACGTTGACGTGCTACGTGACTACCGCTATATCCCGTTATAACACGAGATGGACCTACACTTGTCTCCATTGAAGCCATGTCCTCTAAAGCTAAATCTTCGATAGGCTTTCGGCCCTTCGTTCCTTCCAAGAAACCATGATGGTCTATGAAGTGATGTGAGCTTGATCGTTCCAATAGGGAACAACTATATACCATCGCTAACATGGCCTCCTGTCCATTTATCGTTTCCTTCCATGCTTCTGTTTGCATGCGTCTCTACACCCTCTCTTCTAAAATATGTAGCAGAATCGCCAACGAAATCAGCGAACGACAAAAAAGCACCCGCAAGACAGGCATTTGCCTGCTCTTACGGGTGCTTCCCTCATAAGCCGTTCCATATGAGATTCGATTGAACGAGTCGCTCGAACCTTCCCTTTTTCTAATATATTCCATTCGCTGTATCTGGTCAAGTCGAGTCTATATAAATTGAATTAAAGAATATTTACACTCCACACTCCGATGACAGAACAACCTTCCGATCGCTGTTATCCCCAGATTTTTTTGATTCCTTTTATAAAGGGGAAATCCGGGGATAAAGGCGAACGCTCCGCTTCTTCAGGTCCTTTCTGTCCTCTCCGTTTTGTGTAAATAGTTTAGTTCAATTTATATAGTTTTCCTGGTCTAATATCAACCCTTTAATCAACGGGAGAACCCTTCCCGCTTATGGTTAACAACCTATATAACTCAACTTATTGATTGACCAGTATAGCTTTCATTGCCTCTGTTAGGTCTTCTTCTTTCAGCATCATGTAGATGTTCTCGCCACGAGTCACATTCAACTTAATCTGGTAGATGGTATCTTTCTCTGTTAGATAACCAGACCGTTGACGTTTGAGCAAATCGCTAATGATTTCTTTATTTTGGGTTGCGACCTGCTTCTTGATACTTAGACTCCCATCGATATATTCGGGCTCCGGGTTCGCCCACTGAAGCGAACCCGGACTGTTGATCTCCTGCTTCACAAACTGTGCGGAGACAATCTCGTCTGCCTGGACAAGCAACTGGTCGTATAAGTTGTTCTCCTTCAACCAGGCCAGTACCCGATCATAGCTAGGTTTGATCTCAAAATTCCACATCTCCCTCGGTTGAGTTGGATCTTTCGAATACGAGTCCTGATTCATCTCTGCGTAAGCAAACGACTGCCACGGAGAGCGCTGTTCTTCGTAGGTCTGATCCAAAATGTCCTGTCTCAATAGTTCCTTGAACTCACGGACTTGCTCCGGATTGCTGATGTACACCTTTCGGTATGAACTTGTGGAAGAACGAATGCCAAAACTTAATGCATCTTCTTCCAGCTTATACGTTTCAAAGGCAACTCTTTTGTAGTCCTGGGATTGTTTCAGAGCCATCAATTCCTGATGGAATTCAGCTTCTGGAATATAGTATTTACGTTTCATCACCTTGCCGTTATCCAGCTTGTAGTTAATATATACATACTCATCGTTACGCATCCCTGGATTGATCGGATCATTCAATAAAGGAAGATCGGAATCGACAATTTTTTGATGAAGAGCGATAACTGCCCCCATGTATTCCGGATCATTGGAATAGAGATGACCGTCATCCATCTTCTGATTGACACCATTACTATAGATATAACGATCCCCGCCAAGCTTGATACTTTTAACCTTATTCAGTTCAGGCACTCGGGCAGCGTATCCATTCCAATCGGCAATAGGTACGTACAGTATCAGACCAGCGATAATACCATATAGAATCATCTTGGGTAGTAACTTGCTGCTCCAGATCAACCATGTTTTACGAATAATCATCTCGGCAATGATATAACCTACAATTCCACCAAGAATATATCCGAAGATTCCCCATCCGGCTGATTCTCTTGGAGCAATGATCGTGAAGTAAGCTCCGCCAATCAGAACAAGCGTAAACATTAAACCAAAGCGGAATATAGGTTTCACTAGAGTGAATGTAACTGCTTGTGTAGCGGATTCAACCTGTCTCTTTGCATAGAGCACATAAGTCAGCGGAATAAACAGGATTGTAAATATCGAATAGATTATAAGTTCTCCATTAGTGACAGGAGAATAACTGATTGAAGCTACACGAAGAACAAGTGACATTTCTTCCGCATTACGTCCCAATTCATCGTACGGATATCCAAGCAAATAATGCTGGAGATGAAGTGACATAATGAACCACACAACAACAGGTAACAAGAGTAGCGCGTACACGGTGAGCCCCTGCAATACAGATTGACCAATACACATGCCGACTGCCACAGTTAGCATGAACATAAACAACGAGTAAATACTCATGCTCAAGCCCCACATCCAGATCGCACTGCCATCGAACAGAAAAGCAGGTTGGTCCAGCACTGCCCATACCCAGCCGGTAATCGCAGTTGTAATCCAGATTGGAAGCAGGATCATGGCATATCCAGTCAACAGATTAACCGTTAACAGATGTTTACGACGTAAAGGCAAACTATGGAACAGATCAGAAGGTGAACCGGATTGAATATATCGAAAAAGAAAGATTCCAGCCGCTACGGGTAGTGTAATGGCGAACAGAATCTGCACTTCACCATTGGCCTGAAACAGACTTGTAATCTGCTGTGGCACGTCCCTGTACTCCGTAGCGATATATAACGGTAACGAGAACAGCAACGTGATTAGATATAAAATGCCGATCCATCCATGCTGTCTGAAATTTTGGATCAGGATGCCCCGGTTACAGAACAATCGGTTGAATATCATACCCTGCGTCCTCCATTTCGTAGATAAAGATTTCTTCGAGCGTCAGAGGCAGTACATCCAGCAGATAAGGATCATGTATACGGAATTGATCCGTTACCTGTTGTCGGTTGCCTTTGACAATGTACAGAGATACACTTCCCCGTTTTTCTTCATGCAAAATATTAATCTGTTCATCCATGGCTTTGGCATGGTCCGGGTGGCGGAAAGCAACCTGAATTTTGTGCGTATCGGCCTTCAGATCATCGAGATCCTTCTCTACAATAATTCGGCCTTTGTGCATAATCGCCACATGGTCACACAGATCTTCAATCTCACGCAAGTTGTGTGACGAGATAACAATGGTTACCTGACGCTCAGCTGCTTCCTGGAAGAGCAAGTTCTTGATCTGCTGGCGCATGACCGGGTCGAGGCCGTCAATCGGCTCATCCATCAGCAGTACTTCAGGCATGCAGCTAAGTCCCAGCCATACGGCTGCCTGACGGCGCATGCCTTTGGACATACGATGCAGCTTGCGTTTGACATCCAGTTTGAACACGGTGGCCAGTTGCTTGAACCGATCCTCATTCCAGCGTGGATATACGGAACGATAGAATGCAGCCATCTGTGTTATTGAAGATTGCGGGAAAAAGTAGGGCGAATCTGCCATAAAGATCGTGCGGCCTTTGAGATCCATATTTTCATAAATCTCATTATCTTCGATACGAACTGTCCCGCTGTCCTGACGGTAAATGCCAGCCATCATTTTGAGCAGCGATGTCTTGCCTGCCCCGTTGGAACCGAGCAAACCATAGATCGATCCCTTATGTATATTCATCGTTACGCCATCCACTGCCTTTTCCTGTTCAAACGCTTTGACGACTTGATTCAGCTCAATCATGAGGCTCCTCCTTCTCTATACGGGCCATCGCTTCCTCAAACAAAAGCGTCATATCCGCTTTGGTCATACCGGAATACGAAGCTTCTGCAATCAACTTCACCAGAGACTCTCTGATCTCATCTCTCATGGCTTCATTCGGATGTTCCACTGACGATGATACGAAGCTCCCTTTTCCCTGCAAAGAATAAATGTAACCTTCACGTTCAAGCTCGCGATACGCTTTCTGAATCGTATTCGGATTCACAGTCAGCTGCGTGGATAACGCACGAACGGAAGGAAGCTGCTCGTTGGGCTTTAGAATACCGTATACGATCATTTCTTTGACTTTGTCCACCAGTTGCTCGTAGATCGCCTTACGGCTGCGTACATCTAATTCGAACATCCCGCACCTCCTTTCTGTAAATGTTTGAAATAACCTATGGGTTTAAATGATTGTATCTGAAGTGTATTAGGTGTATTAACTGTACTACTATTATTAATACAGTTAAATCGGATTGTCAACCGTTAACTTTGACTTCCTGTTTTATTCGGAGTACGTTAAAAGAGATAACATATGGTTTATTTGACATATCAAATATTTGAAGTAAGTTCGTCTCGACTTAGGACGGGACATAATTAGAGTGGCATTCATATGAGGTCAGGTGAGATAGGCTTACTGAAGTGATACGTCTACTTGAAGCGTTATGGTTATTTGATGTGATACGCCTACCCAAGACCTTTGCTTGACGCTTATGACAGAATTACATGCAAAGGTTGTTCAGGTCTTTCCTCTTCCGTTATGATGGAGATGAACTATTGTTCAATAATCACTGTATCTTGATTACTATTTTGTGCACGTTTAACCTGATTGATTGTTAGGTCTGTTATGAATAAATATGTTGCGCTGCGTCATAGATCTATTGTCTGCACGGTGGTTGGCTGTTCAGCAGGCATCTACATTAGAGTAGCAAGACTATGTATTGGCTTTAAGTTTGGGTTTGCACAAATGAGCTACTATGAGGAGTCAAGTGTAGAGCCGCCCCATTATTCGTTAGGCTTGTTGGTATGAAATTTGAAGATTGATATTTGTCTGTTCATATGAGGTGCCAACTCGTGTTGTCCGCCCTGCGAATACATATTGTAGATATGTCTTTCAAAGGGTGGACACGGACATGTGTAATCAAACTGAAATTAATATTCTGCATATAGATTGTTTACATTTCTTTTACAAAAAAACTTCTATATGTAGTGTTTCATTTATTTGGAGAGGTATAGTACCTTTTTAGAAAAAGTGTCCACTCTTTGAAAGACAAAATCGAGATAAATGTTCTTTTGTAGTGGACAAATATATGATCGTATTTAACGGATACAAGTTGAACTATACATTCACAGAGAAATAAATAATCAGAGAATAAATATTCAAAGCAGGAATACAGCCGAAGAAGTGTAGCTGAAACATTCTGTAGGAAGCTACCTCCAAAGCATCTGTTACAACCTTAATACCTCACAAGGAGAATTCGAGATGAATGAACATAAACAGGATGAACAGCAAAGTAATAAACCGAACGCATCACTCGAAGCTAATGGACACCCGGGGGAAATAACTGGGGAGATGATCACTTCAGATATCCGGTCGGTCCAAACAAATTCATCACAACGTGTGTTAATTGTCACTGCGGTGGATGCGGAAAAAGATGCAGTTCTCCGCGGCTTGGGCGACACGGCCGCGGAACGTTTTGACGTCATTGCTGCGGGCGTTGGCCCAGCCTCGGCCGCTGCGGGAACAGCCGCTACATTGGCATATGCCGTAGCGGATGCGAGCACAAGTGCGTTGGCGCACGGTTCCACCGCGCCAAGCCCATCGGATGTGGCACAGACATCTGCCACATCTTCAAGGCCGGGGCCCCTTGCCGGGGCCGGATATTCACCAGCCTACAGGCTGGTGATCAGTGCCGGCATCGGCGGCGGGTTCCCCGGCCGGGCGGACGTCGGCTCCCTCGTGGTAGCCGACGCCATGGTTGCTGCCGATCTGGGCTCGCAGACGCCAGACGGCTTCCTTAGTGTGGACGAGCTCGGATTCGGCTCGTCCATTGTGGCGGCGGACGCGGAGCTTGCCGCTCGCCTGCGCCATGAGCTGCAGCGGGCCGGGCTCGCTGTCAGCGGAGGCACTGCGGTCACCGTGTCCACGGCGACCGGAACAGCGGAGACGGCCGCGGAGCTATTGCGCCGCGTGCCGGATGCCGCCGCCGAAGGCATGGAAGGCTTCGGCGTGGCAACAGCTGCCCAGCAGTTCGGCCTGCCAGCACTCGAACTGCGGGCCATATCCAACGCGGTCGGTCCACGCGACCGCGACGCTTGGCGCATCAAGGATGCCCTCGATGCGCTCCAGGCTGCAAGTTCCATTTTACGGGAGGTTATTACATCATGAAAATTGCATTTTCCCCTTGTCCAAATGATACATTTATCTTTCACGCGTGGGTGCACGGGCTGATCCCGGGCGCACCTGAGCTGGATGTCCGGTATGCTGATATTGATATTACCAATGGTCTGGCGGCAAATCCGGATGGACCCGACACACCTGAAGTGATGAAAATATCTTATGCAGCACTGCCATACGTGTTATCTGACTACGCTCTGCTTCCTGCTGGAGGCGCACTCGGCAGAGGATGCGGTCCGCTGGTTCTGACCGCAAACGGAACGACCGATCCAGCCTATCTGTCTGGACGACGAGTTGCTGTGCCGAGCGAACGCTCAACAGCATATCTATTATTTCGTCTGTGGGCAGCACAAAATGTTCCTGGCGGCGTAGGTGAGATTGTGGTCATGCCATTTGACCAGATCATGCCTGCTGTGCGGGACGGCAAGATCGATGCCGGACTTGTCATCCATGAAGCACGCTTCACGTACCAGAACTATGATCTCAAACTGATGACGGATCTTGGTAACTGGTGGGAAAGCGATACCGGTCTTCCGATTCCGCTCGGAGCAATCATTGCACGTCGCGACATGGATGCTCACGCCCTCGCCGGATGGGCACGCGCCTCCGTTGAATATGCATGGGCGCACCCGGATGAGTCGAGAGCATACGTGATGGAACATGCTCAAGAAATGGATCCTGACGTGGCTGCACAGCATATCGGACTGTATGTTAACGAATTCAGCGCTAATCTGGGCGATGATGGATATGGTGCGATTACTGCACTACTTGGACGTGCCATGAAAGAAGGACTCGTTCCCGAGTTCGATCTTGATCTGTTGCGGATCTAATATTTGATTTTTTTCAGCTATTTCTTAACTGTTTCTTTAGTTATTTCTTTAGTTATTTCTTTATCTATTTTGTTAGCTATAATCTGTACGCTCTAAATCTAACGAACCCTACGCACCCTATTTAGCCTAATATCATGCGTTGAGAATTCTAACGAATCTCAGACACTCTATTCATCTAGAAATGGGTCATATCACTGAAATTTCGCTTATTTCCACATAATAACGCTTCTACGATTCGTTAGAATTGGGTATGTGCAAATTTTAAGCGAATAGCGTGCGCTGGGTTCGTTAGACTTGAGCGACACACGATCTCGACATAGAAGCAGAAAGAGCTGCCCCCTAACGTCAGATTCATGACGATGGGACAACTCTTTTTTTGACTTTATATACAATTCTATATTCAACTTCTTATTTCAACTTTTTATTCCACTTCATGTTCAACTTAATATCTATCACTCTACTCAACCCAAGATCAAAGCAGAAAGAACCCCATGCAACTCCAAGCTCTCCACGTCATCTTGAACCCTACTGTACTCCATTATCCCAGCCCACTGCTCTCCCATTCACAATTGCGGTCTACGATACAAATCCAACCATCGCCTACGATCTGCTGCAACCGCAACCGAACGATAGCAAACCTTCCCTACGATTCAGCCACAATGGTGCGGATCATCATCCGCAGCGCATCCAGCATCACGGGTATAGGTAGCGAAGGGACGGAAGGCTGCAACACAGCCATCTCTGTCGAGGCCGGAAAGTGTACAAATCCGGCACGGATCGGAAGTTGCCCTACTCGAATGTGATCGAGCAACCGGTACATCGTGTTGTTGCAGATATATGTGCCTGCTGTATTAGAGACGGCTGCGGGAATGCCTGCTGCTGACATGTTATTCACCATGGCTCGGATCGGCAACGTGGAGAACAAACCATCTGGGCTGCCGTCTACAATGGGCTCGTCCACGGGACGTCGCCCCTGATTATCCGCGTAGGAGCCAGGCGGAATGTCTTTGACATTCACGGCAATCCGCTCCGGTGTGATGCATGTTCTGCCCTTGGCCAGCCCACAGGCGATGACAACCTCTGGCCGATAGGCTTCCATCTCTGCGATGAGCAGGTCTGCACATTCATCGAAGTGCACGGGCAACAGTACTGTTTTTAGCTCAGCCCCCTCCACCACCTCGTTCGTAAGAGCTTCCATTAACGCTCCAGTCGGATTCACTGTGTCCCCGCCAAAAGGTTCAAACCCGGATATCAGAATCTTCACCATTACACGTCAGCTCCTGTCTATTTACTCTGATTTGTAACGCAATCCCCACTGCCCCCGTATCGTGTCCATCAGTTTCATAATTTCCAGGGATTCGTCCAGTTTAATCGTATTGCTCTCCGTCCGACCTTCGAGGATACAGCGTCCGGCTTCTTCTGCCTCAAAAGCATAACCAATACATGTTCGATCATCCGTGAATTTCTCCGGCTCGTCCTGACCGTTCACATGCAGATAAGCTTCTTTGCCCGCGAGGAACAAAGGCAGACGAATCTTGCCCTCCGTACCGTATATGACCGCTTCATTGCTGAGGTTCAGACGAATGGCAGCACTCAATGAAGCAGAGCGTCCCTCGGAATAGGACAACAACACGGAAAACTGCTCATCCACACCCGTCTCACCAATATTTGCCGTACTCCATACATGCTGGGGCTGTTCGCCAAAGATCATCGAAGCAAAGGAGATCGGGTACACCCCTGCATCAAGCAAAGCTCCTCCACCCAGATCCGGATTAAGCAACCTTCCTTCCGGCTCCCAACCGGCACGGAATCCAAAGTCTGCCTGAAGCAAACGTACTTCACCAATTCGACCTTCTGCGATCCATGCTCTGGCTTGAGCAATCGGCGGCAAAAAGCGTGTCCACATCCCTTCCATCAGGAAAAGATTGCGCTCCCGTGCCGTCTCCACCAGTTGCTCCAACTGACGCGCATTCATCGTAAACGGCTTTTCACAGAGCACCGCCTTGCCTGCCTCGAGGCAAGCCATGACATTCTCCTTATGCACAGGATGAGGTGTTGCCACATAGATAATATCTACCTCAGGATCTTGAAGCATCTCATCATACGAGCCGTAAGCGCGTGCAAAACCATATTCAGCTGCAAACTTCTCCGCGCTTCCCTCTGTCCGCGAACCTACCGCTGCTTTCACTGCGTTCCCGGCATGCTCCAGATCCTTTGCAAACTGGGATGCAATCCATCCCGTGCCCATAATGCCCCAACGTACTTTGTTCCGTTCCACTACTTCTTTCATATCGAAGCCTCCCTACTGCAATTTGGGTTGAAAATGTTCATGATTTAGATCAGGCCAACATGTTATCCCCTTTATTTTACCAAAAAGAAACGCCTACGTCAGAAAACGGTTTCGATTATTTACTTTTATTTACGTTCATTAGACTTCCACCTCATCAGCACCTCGAACATATCTGTGTACATTTCAATTCTCCAATAGATTTGCTAAGATTATCAGCAGGCTAGGGCCAAGAGGTCTTGTCCTATGCATGCTTGTAACCAGTAATAATCCGGTTAAATTAACCATCACACCTGATTAACAACATCCTATCCCTGTCTTACGGGTATAAAAAATATCTGACTATACTGCGAAGGCCCAGACAGCAACTCAGCCAATAATTATACTCCAGCGTCTCCGAGCTGACGGTAAGCTCTTGGTATAGTTATCACAAAGCGCGATCCAGAATCTGCACATGTGTCCACACGGCATGATCCGGGTATATGCCCCTATTCAATCCATACAATTCTTGCCTCATGCCACGCGATCAATGGATGTTCAACAAAGACGTTCAGGTCCGCCAAAATATCGTACGTTCCCGCTTCAATCATGACCTAAATAGCTGTTCAATGATTACCTAATAACTTTTCAAAAGAGAGGAGGTCACAAGCACCATGACTACCATCCCTGGTACGGCCCACAGCGGCATCAATCCATACCTGTTGCATCAGCAGACAAATCCCCGTTCAGAAAAGGAACCCTCAAACCGGGCAGATCTGGATGCATTCCTGAATGATACCCTGATCGAACTTCGTCAGGCAGAACATATAATAACCCATGGAAAATGGCGCTGGTCCACTACTGAACTTGCTCATCATACCTTTATATACATGCACAAATTCACAGGCCAACTGATCATGAATGGGACCGAATCCCACGTGGTTCGCAAATCAGCTTGTCTGTGCACACCCGACGCTTCAATTGAACTGATCGGAGATGAAGAACATGATATTGAACTATATATCATTCACTTCGATCTATATCGGGCTACGGAGAAAACCAAAGCCAGACGCATCTACGAACGTGAACTCAGTTCACCGGTTACAGGCTGGATTCAGGGCCCATTTTACGGTATACAGCGCATTGCCGTGCAGCTTACACACCTTAACAACGAAAATGCACAAAAAGACTTGAAGGCGCAGCTCTTCCTGACGGAACTGTTACATATGCTCTGGCCCCAACAACAAGAAGATCAGACGGACGCAGCGGCTGGGCAGGATGAACCAGAACAGTGGCTCAGGTCCACCCTGCAATATATGCGTGAAAACTATATGCATGAGATCAAGCTGGAAAAGCTGGCTGAACTGGCCGACATGCATCCGTCCTATTACTCACAGCTATTCAAGAGCCGCATGCAGAAGAATCCCATTGAATACATCACTCATCTGCGTATGAACCGGGCCAAGGAATTGCTGCTCACTTCCGATCTGCGTATCCGTGATGTGGCTCGTGAAGTGGGTTACCGTGACGAATTCTATTTCAGCCGACGTTTCCGGAACCATGCTGGTTATGCGCCAACTTCCTATGCGAAGCAGGTCCACCGGAACATCGTGTCGCTCTCCTACCCATACACGGACCATCTGATGACACTTGGCGTCACACCATGCGCAGCTCAGATCCAGGGGCACCTGCCTCATCTGCCCAAATCGCTGGCACTGCCCTTCCATGCTTACGAACCGTGGGAACAAGGACGTCAGGCATTCCTCAATGTGAATCCTGATTTGATTCTGACCAAGGACAATGCCACTGCAAAAGCCATGGAGCATATTGGCGATGTCGCCCCTATCATCACCATTCCCTGGAACCAGACAGACGTCTTCGGTCATCTGCATCAGATCGCATCCATTGTGGATCGTACCCAAGCCGCGACAGATTGGCTGGATCGACATGAGCGCAAAGCGGAGCGTGCACGCAAAAAAATGAAGGAAATCGTCGGAGATATTACCGTTGCCGTTGGCACGTTAACGCCTAAAGGCCCACGGATGTACAGCCATCGCAACTTCGGACATGTCTTTTACCGCAGTCTGCAATTGGCCGTTCCTCAGCGCATTCAGACCGAACTGGCTGGCAAACCTCCCGGCGTCGGATTCAACTGGTTGCCCTTCACACCAGGAGAGTGGGATGGTTTGGAGGCAGATGTGCTGGTACTGGCGATTAATTCTATGCATGAAAAGGCAACACTATGGAAAGAGATGGCTTCGAATCCACTATGGAACAGCCATCCCGCGGTAAAAAACGGACGTGTGCATCTCATCGACTGGAACTCATGGGTCGTATATGCTCCATATTCCATCAACATCCAGCTCGATGAAGCGCTCTCTATGTTGACGAACAAACCTTCACTTTTGTAATCTAAAAAATGTCCATCTCCAGAATCTTAATTTATGCCATGTACGGGCCTGAATTAAGATTCTATAATGATGACTAATTGATAATGATAATCAATAACAATGAAATACGTTGTTGGTACCAAAGGAGTGACCCGTATTCAACATCCGGGACTGCCACATCGTCCATCTAATTCAAAAAAATCTGCGGTGACCGTTGGGCTGACGTTTTTGTCTGCCATAGCCATACTGCTGCTAAGTATGTTTGTCGCCATCTCGTTAGGTGCCAAAGGGCTAACGCTGGAAACCGTATGGGCTGCCATATTTCAGTACAACCCGGCTTTGACACCACATCAGATTATTCATGAACTGCGGCTGCCTCGTGTGCTTGCAGCGGTTATCATCGGCGCTGCCTTTGCTGTTGCAGGAGCTTTAATGCAAGGCATTACACGTAATCCGCTGGCAGACACGGGCATTCTGGGCATCAATGCCGGAGCCACTTTTGTGGTAGCACTGAGCTTCGCCTTTTGGCCCGGACTGCCCTATGGCTGGATCATGGTTTTATCATTCGTGGGGGCTGTCTTGGGCACACTGCTTATCTTCCTGCTTGGAATGGCAGCACCGGGTGGTCTGAATTCCATCAGACTGACGGTCGCAGGGGCCGTTATTGCAGCCATGTTAACCTCGCTCAGCACAGGCGTTGCCATTTATTTTGACCTGAGTCAGGATCTGGCCTTCTGGTATGCAGGAGGTTTTGGCGGAATTGAATGGCGGCATCTCAAGCTGATTCTTCCCGTGCTGCTCGCAACACTCGTCCTGATTATGCCACTCGCCCGGCGTGTATCCCTTATGTCACTCGGAGAAGAAGTCGCGATTAATCTCGGGATCAACCTGCGCTGGACGAGGTTTCTCGCCCTCGCAGCAGTTGTTGTGCTGGCTGGTGTGTCCGTGTCGGCAGTAGGCTCAATTGGATTTGTTGGACTCGTCATCCCCCATATCTCACGCAAACTGGTGGGTGTGGATTATCGACTCATCATTCCGATGTCTTCTCTGCTTGGTGCGATATTACTGGTGCTCGCCGATCTGGGCTCACGCATCGTGAACCCGCCGGAAGAACTCGCAGTAGGCATTATGGTCGCCTTTGTTGGTGTACCGTTCTTCCTCTATCTGGCCCGTAAAGAAAGGAGGGCCTTGTAGCGATGAATTTCAATACACCTTCACGATCACGAGGTAAACGTTCGTTAGTCGTCAGCATCACACTGCTCTGCATCGCCATTGCCGTTATTGTGATCAGCCTGAACACGGGAACCATTCGCCTCTCCCCAGTAGCTGTGTTACAGACCTTGCTTGGTCATGGCAGTTCGGATGATCAGATTGTACTGTTTGATTACCGACTGCCTCGCATCCTGGTCACTGTACTGGCCGGAGCGGGACTTGGTATTGCCGGGGCAGCCTTGCAAGGGATTACCCGCAATCCGCTGGCGGACCCGGGCATTCTGGGATTACATGCAGGGGCAGCGTTTGGACTAATGGTGTTTGTTAGTCTCTCCTTTACAATGGATGGCTCTGTAGCCTTGCTGATTCCGTTGTTCGCTTTTGCAGGCAGTGTTGCCGCCGCCCTGATCATCATGCTGTTATCTTATGATCGCCATAACGGCGTATCTCCCATTAAGCTGATTCTGGTGGGAATCGCGGTAGCGGCCGGGTTCCATGCGTTGACCCTCTACTTATCCCTGCGTTTGGATGAAGACACCTATTCCTTTGCCGCCCGCTGGTTGGCAGGTAGCGTCTGGGGCCGGGATTGGATTCATGTGCAAGCGTTGCTTCCCTGGGTGGTGCTATGTATCTCGTACATTTGGAGTCGATCCAAAACGCTCGATGCCTTCAACCTTGGAGATGCTGCCGCAACCAGCATTGGGACGCCTGTTCGATCCCAGCGTATTATTTTGTTGCTCTGTGCCGTAGCCTTGTCTGCCGTCAGTGTATCGATGGCCGGGGGGATTGGCTTTATCGGTCTGGCCGCACCACATCTGGCGCGCAGACTTGTCGGTCCGATGCATCGGCATCTGATCCCTGCTGCCGGACTCATTGGGATGGTTATTCTGGTGAGCGCTGATACGATCGGGCGAACGATCTTTCAGCCTAACGCCATTCCGGCAGGTGTAGTGGTTGCCGCGATTGGCGCACCTTACTTTTTGTACCTGTTAGTACGAAGCAAGTGATCTTTTTTTTACAAAAACAATAATTACATCCCAGAGATGTTCAAGGAGAATGTGACTACCCATGTTAAAGAAAAACCTTATGCTTGTCATGAGTATCTGTCTGGTGCTTGTGCTCGCTGCCTGTGGAACGGCCAATAACTCGTCATCTGCTTCTGGTGGTTCATCCACGGATACTTCAACCAACAATCAGGACAACAGTGCAGGTTCAGGGGAACCACGTATTGCCTCCATGTCGATCCATCTGACCAATGATCTGCTATCACTCGGGATTACGCCAGTTGGTTCTGTTATCGGTGGTGAAGCCAAAGGCTTCCTGTCTCACGTTGCTGATCAACTTCAAAATACAACGCCACTTGGTCCGGTTAAAGATCCGGATATGGAAGCTTTGCTTGCTCTGAAACCCGATGTAATCTATCTGGACGAAGAATTCTCGGGTGATGATATTGCCAAGTTCGAAAAAATTGCTCCGGTGCATGTCTTCAACCTGGATGACGGTACATGGCGTGATCATCTGAAAGACATTGGCAAACTCGTGAATCGCGAGAAGGAAGCCGAGCAGTACATTCAGGACTACGCGACCGAAACGGAAGAAGTGAAATCTCTGATTCATGACACGATTGGTGATGGTACCGTAATGGCGATTCGTGTTACTGCCAAAGAATTGCGTGTGTTCAGTACACGTCGTCCCATGGGTCCCATTTTGTATGAGGATCTCGGTCTGACTCCTGCCAAAGGCATCACAGATATCGATTCAACGAAACCGTACCAGGTCGTCTCCCGTGAAATCTTGCCGGACTATGATGCAGATGCAATCTTTGTGGTTGTGAATTCGGATGATGAAGCCCAAACCATGTTTAAGGAGCTGCAAAACAATCCGATCTGGCAAGGTCTGAAAGCAGTCAAAGCCGGTCATGTCTACCCGATTGGGGCACAACCTTGGCTCGATTACTCATCGATTGGTAATAAAATGGCCATGGATGAAGCCAAAGAAATGTTCTCCAAAAAATAACAAAAAAAACCTCACTTTGAAATCGGAACAACGTTGGTATGAATCATACTGACGCTCTATTCCGGTCAAAGCTGAGGTTTTTTGTTTTGAATCTGTCAGCAGGCTGCGATCTACCCTTTTCCACTCTTCGTACTCACACTGTACAGACAATAATCTCAACATCCGTATCAGCAAAAGTTGCCTGGATAATTGGACTGACCTTCTCCCACTTCAGCCTGTCCAACCCGCATCCTATTCGGGGCATCGCCAGTTTCGTAATCCCTTCCATCACACATACGTCCCGCATGGATTCTACCGCATTCGTCAATGATTGGTACGTCGGCTTATTGGAGAACTTTGCCTTGGTGACCAGATTGAGCGTCCGGCCTACCGGATAACATCGTCCAATCTCAAGCGGCTCTTGTTTGGCCTGTTCTTGTAGATTCTCCAAACCGAATCGTTCGCGGAACTGTACCGCAATGCCCTTGCCCATCCTTGCATCGGCTGATATGCAGTGCGCAAGCGAGTAATCATCTCCCAGATCAAACAAATCCTGCTGTCTCTCATGAAATTGCATGTCATCTCTCTCCTTTATCCTATTTACACAGATCCTTATTTTATTTATTAGACCTCTGCCAAAATACGTTGAAATGCCTTTAATGTTCTCTGACCTGCTGATCGATCATATACGGCAAATACAATACGTTCAAAGGCGTCCTTATAAGCCTCTCCCACTAACACATCATGAAAATACTTCGCCACTACTGCCGGTTCATTACGAAATACGCCGCAACCGTACGCACCCAGAACAATCGTGCGGTGACCATTCGCAACAGCCACATCCAGAATATAACGGATGCGTTCCTTCATCACCGATTCAATCTGTAAATCATCCGCTTCTCCACGCTCTTTCACCACACCCGCATTCACCGCCGGCGCAGTAATGAATGAGCATACATAATATTTATCCAGCAGCCTGTCTTCATCATCACGGATCACCGGAACATCCGGTGAATAGATCATATAATGCGAATAGAGAGCCGATCGCTGTTTGCGATTGTAATCGTACATTTCATTCATTTGTGCGATGCACGGGTATAGTCCTGTCGCTCGGGCCAGACTCTCTTCCTGTGCCTGACTTCCGCCAAGGAAGCCACCGCCCGGATTTTTCGCTGATGCAAAGTTTAGACAGACCACATCTTCTCTTCCTTCAGCTACCGCCAAACGTGAAGCGGCTCCAAGTGTAGTCTCGCCAGTAACTTCAATGCGACCCAATGCAGCTTGAACTTCAGATGATGGGGTAGCGAGTTGAATTCCAACCTGAGCTTCTGTACGACGTTTTTCTCTGAGCGCGGACAATGCTGCTGGAGGGTATAACACCGAATTTCGGATGGCTTGCTGCACATCGGTACCGATCCCAACCTTGCGATCATACCCATTTACGTAATGCCCTTCATCCAAAATAGCTAACGTCTGCTGTGCGATATTAGCCCGCTTGGAACGTGAATTGGAGCCACCATTGCCAGTTGATCTAATAGAATTACTCATCTGAATCACTTCCTATATCTTGTCTTAGACGGGTCAGAATCTCACCCAGCCAATTGGTTCCCCGCCATGTTCTTCGATTGCGAATGCGCGGGTCTTCCTCCGCCAGTCCCACACCCCAGATGCGATCATCCGGGCTTGCTTCCACAAGGGTCGTTCCACGAGTGGCGCGCAGCGCGGTTAGCAGTTCTTCGTTTTGTGTAAATTTGGCCAAATTGCCCTCGTAAACGATGCGCTGGCACTCAGCTTCCCATAACGTCTGGTCGAAACCTGCGACCTGTCTGCCCAGCTTTTTTTGTACCGAAGCAGAGCTTGCCTTCAGAATCTTGTCTGCCATGGTCTGATCCCCAAACAGCAGTGCTTTCTGATGCATCATGTATTGCTCCGCACTCGTGTAGTGAACCCCGTTAACGGTAAAGTCCGCCGGGTGCCACTGTGAGAACGGAGATGCTGTCCGCCAGAAAAACGTAAACTTTTCCATCCATATCCCCTCTTTACTTGCTCCTCATGTATACAACGATCCGGGCCTCTGGCCTGAATCACTTCGTACGAGTTCATTGGTTCCTACCGTTTCTATGGTGTATGCCTCTCTGGATTCAATCTGTATAAACGTGATGGTCGATGACCGGCACTGCTCGCATATTCTCCCGTCTCAATGACCCAATCGGTGATTTTGCGCCGGAAAGCAGCAGCCAGCAGCTTTTTGCCACTAATGATCTCATGTACTTTCTGAAGTGCAGTCAGTGTGAACGTCTCCGGCATCAGATTGAATGCAATATCCGTATACTCGATCTTGGATCGCAGACGCTCAAGTGCATAATGAATGATTTTGGCATGATCAAATGCAATCCCCTGAACCTCACCCAAGGTCATACGATGGCTCCGTACTTTTCCTTCTATCGTTTCTTTTGTCTCAACAATGGCTGACAACTCTTCTGTTCCATTGGTCAAAATCAACTGCAGCCTGCGTTCTGTCACACGTCCACGCTCATGGATATGGCGCTTCTCTTCCAGAAGACGCTGCTCCACCCGAAACCAACTGGCTTCACTGGCATCATCACCGGCCTCAAGCTCCAGCTCGCTGCTATCCACCAGCGCCATATAGGAACAGCTGATAACCCGTGTACGTGGATCTCGATCGACATCTCCCCAGGTGTACAGTTGCTCCAGATAAATATCATCCAGCCCCGTCTCCGTCAACAATTCCCGCCGAGCAGCATCTTCCAGTGATTCCTGCATGGAGACAAATCCGCCCGGTAACGCCCACTGTCCCAGATAGGGATGGCCGCCTCGACGAATCAGCAGCAACTGGAGTTCGGGTTCCGCGAGCTTGCGATAATTATCCTGAGCTTCACTGCGGATCGTAAATACCAACATGTCCACGGTGACGGAAGGACGTTCATAATCGCCAGCATCATAGCTGTCCAAAAACTGTTCTTCACTAATATGTGCCTGATCCTGATGCTCCTGGTAATCGGGAGCATTTCCTCCAGAGGAACCTTCGTTAGTCATACGATATAAACCCCATTCTGTTATTAACATTTTGTTATTAACAATTAGATAATATCAATTTATCACATCGTTTTATCTCAGGTCAATATTTCCAATCCAAAATTAATGATCTGTATTCACTTGACGATATGTCAAATCAAACTTAAAATTTAGTTAGTCGACTAACTAAATGATGTGTTCAAAAATGTCTAGTTTTCAGTACCGAGAAGATGAAATGAAGGTAGAAATGGAGCGGATGATATGAACCCAGTCCACAATGATCGGTTAATGGGACAGCTATCCGAACTCGTGAAACTCAAACGTTACAAGGTTCATGAGAAACTTGTGAACCATCCCGAGTTATACCCGGGGCAGCCCCCTTTGTTGTTCCAGCTTGAACGGGAGGATGGCCAATCCCAGAAAAAACTGGCCGAACAACTTCAGCGCAGCCCCGCAACGGTAACCGTCATGCTCAAACGCATGGAAACATCCGGTTATGTGAGACGTGAAGCAGACCCGAAGGATCTGCGCAGTCTGCGGGTATACCTGACGGATCAGGGACGCTCCGCGCTGCAAGAATTGAGGATCGTGATTCAGGAGTTGGAACAGCAGGCTCAGAAAGATTTTACGCCGGAAGAATCCGAGATCATGTCTGCACTTGCACAGCGTATGCTCCAAAACCTGCGTGAATCCTGAGGTGATGCAAACTCTCGATATCGCTAATAACAACTGGCTTGAAGCAGCTAAAGGTTGATGAAATTGATTTACTTATGCAATTAAAACTGAGGTGATTTCCTATTGTGGACGTTAAAACGATTCTTGACACCGTATAAGTCAGCGGCGATCATCGCCCCGCTACTCATGGTACTTGAGGTAACCATGGATCTGCTCCAGCCCAAGCTGATGTCCAGCATCGTGGATGATGGTGTACTTGCAGGAAATCTGTCCCATATCGTAACTACAGGTCTGATCATGTTACTTGTTGCGTTAATCGGCTGGGTTGGCGGCGCAGGCTGCACACTCTATTCAAGCAAAGCTGCCGTAGGATACGGCACGGACCTGCGTCAGGAACTGTTTGATCATATTCAGACCTTCTCCTTCCGTAATCTGGATACGTTTCAGGAAGGATCTCTGATTACTCGTCTGACCAGTGATATTACACAGATGCAAACTTTTGTACAGATGCTGCTGCGGATGTTTATCCGTTCGCCGATGCTGATCATCGGTAGTATCATCATGGCATTTACAATTAGTGTGAAGCTGGCTTTAATTCTTATTGCCACTGTGCCGGTACTGTTTATTATTTTATTTATTCTGATAAAAGCTTCCTATCCGCTGTTCGCCAGTGTTCAGAGCAAGCTTGATCAGGTCAACGCCGTGCTCCAGGAGAATCTTGCCGGCATCCGTGTCGTCAAGGCGTTTGCACGTGCACGTCTGGAGAAAAAGCGGTTCAAGCAATCCAACGAAGATTATACTTCAACCGCCCTCAAAGCCTGGCGTATAGTCACGCTGAATGCACCCGTGCTCAGCTTGATGCTGAACGCTACCATTGTAGCGGTGCTGTGGTTCGGAGGTTTCCAGGTAGTTGGAGGCGATATTGCTGCCGGAGATCTGATTGCTTTTATCAACTATGTCACGGTTGTACTCTCATCCCTCACGTCGATCGGCATGATGATGATGAGTTTCTCCCGAGCCAAGGTATCTGCCGCCCGGATCAACGAGGTGTTACATACACAGCCGGATATTCAATCAGGAAGCGATAACTCCAGGATTGTACAGTCACTTCCGTCTACCCGTGACCACCAGAGATCATCCCGTCCATCTCCTGTCGTGTCGCGCACAGCTGGTCAAGTGGAGTTCAGGGACGTGTCTTTCCGTTATGACGGAGACCATGCACTCTCTGGCATTAACCTGATCGCTCGCCCGGGTGAGAAAGTGGCCCTGATCGGTTCCACAGGTTCAGGCAAAACATCGCTGGTGCAGCTGATTCCCCGTCTGTATGATGCTTCGCAGGGTGAAGTGCTCGTGAATGGAGTGAACGTACGCAACTGGGATCTTCAGGATCTTCGTAGCCGTGTGTCCATTGTGCTCCAGGAATCCATTCTGTTCAGCGGCAGCATCCGGGATAACATTTGCTTTGGACGGCCCGGTGCAACAGATGCTGAATTGCGAGCTGCGGCACAAGCTGCGGCTGCGGATGATTTTATTATGAAACTGAAAGACGGGTATGACACGGAACTGGGTCAGCGCGGAGTCAATCTGTCCGGTGGGCAGAAACAACGTATATCCATTGCACGTGCCCTGCTCATGCGACCGGAAGTGCTGATTCTGGATGATAGCACCAGTGCTGTGGATCTGCGCACAGAAGCAAGTATTCAGAAGGCATTGCAATCCTTGATGAAAGACAGTACCACCTTCTTGATTGCACAGCGGATCTCCTCCGTGAAGGATGCAGACTGTATATATGTTATTGATGAAGGACAGATCGTTGCCAGCGGCACACATGATGACCTTATGGCTCATTCATCTCACTACCAATCGATCTATTATTCGCAGCAACGGAAGGAGGATGTTCAATTTGGCTAAACCTGCCTCTTCCTCCATACAACAAACGGTCGTGCCTCCCATCGGAAGACCCGGACCAGCGGGCAGAGGACCTGTTCCCAAAGTCAGAGCCAAGAATGCTCGCCACGCCCTGATTAGGGTATGGTCATACATGGGACGTCATCGCAAAGGAGTTATTGCTGCATTGGTGCTGACCGCTCTCGGAACACTGCTCAATCTGGCGGGACCTTATCTTCTCGGCCGTGCCGTTAATGAACATATCGTTCCCAAAGTAACAGCGGGTTTGCTGAAAGAATGTCTCCTCTTGCTGAGTGTTTATGTCCTTGGCTCACTCCTGATGTGGGCTCAATCCTATGTCATGATTGGTGTGTCCCAACTGACCGTTAAAGATCTGCGTCATGCGTTGTTCTCCCGACTGCAAGAGCTGCCTGTCAGCTTTTTTGATAAAAATCAAAGCGGGGATCTGATGAGCCGGGCCACCAATGATATTGACAATGTATCTACAACGCTGAATCAAAGCGTAACCCAGTTGATGTCCAGTGCCATCCTGCTCGTTGGCTCTTTGTCGATCATGTTCGCACTTGATGTTCGGCTTACCCTGCTCAGTCTGGTGACGGTACCCTTAATTACCATCGCCACTCGTCTGATCGCGTCAAGAACACGCAAACATTTCACCGCCCAGCAAAAATTGCTCGGTGAACTGAATGGGTATGCTCAGGAAACCATTGCTGGACAGAAAGTCGTAGCGGCTTATAACCGTCAGGATCAGGCACATCAACATTTTGAGAACCTGAACGAGAAACTTCGTACATCCAGCACCCAGGCCCAGACTGTTTCGGGTTTGGTTGGGCCTACGATGAACGTGATGAACAATATCGGTTTTGCCATACTGGCTTCTGTAGGTGGATGGATGGCTTATCATGATCTGACGTCCATCGGATTAATTGTCAGTTTTCTCGCATACTCCCGCCAGATTGAGCGACCGCTGAGCGATCTGGCCAATCAGTACAATCTGATTCAGGCTGCCATTGCGGGTGCTGAACGTGTGTTTCACATCATGGATACGCCTGGCGAATATGTGGAGGAACAGAAGAAACAACTGGATCAGATTCAAGGTAAAGTTGTATTTGAGGATGTGTCCTTCGGGTACAGTGCGGAACGAGACATTCTGAAGAAGGTCAGTTTTACTGCAAAACCTGGCGAGATGATTGCACTTGTTGGCCCCACTGGCGCAGGTAAAACGACCATTATCAATCTGTTACCCCGTTTCTACGAGATTACAGGCGGACGGATTACCATTGATGGATGTGACATCTCGGAACTGGAGAAGGATCAACTCCGTCGGCAACTCGGCATTGTACTTCAGGATGCCTACCTGTTCTCGGGTACCATTCGCGACAATCTCGCCTACGGCAAGCCGGATGCAACGGATGAACAGATCAGGCAAGCAGCTATGCTCGCAAATGCACACTCATTCATCCGCAAACTGTCACAGGGCTACGATACCCCCATCATTTCCGGGGGAAGCAATCTAAGCCAAGGACAACGACAGCTGTTGACCATTGCCCGGGCAATTCTGGCTGATCCGGCCATTCTTATTCTGGATGAAGCAACAAGCAGCATTGATACGCGTACTGAGATGAAGATCCAGGAAGCGATGCGGACGTTAATGAAGGATCGTACCAGCTTTGTCATCGCCCACAGACTGAGCACAATTCGTGAAGCCGATCAGATTCTCGTCATTAATGATGGACAGATCGCTGAACGTGGAAGCCACGACGCATTGATGCAGCAACAAGGATTCTACTATCAGTTACATCAGGGGCATCTAAATAAGTCGAACTAAAGCGTGTGGGGCGAGCTCTAACGAATCTGAGGCGTCTTATTCAAGCTTTTGAAGCTCCTTCAGAAATCTAAGGAACCAGAGCCACGTTATATCCGAGTAAACAGGCGTTTTCAGCGTTTTTTTCATGTTTTTTTGGGAAATAACGTGTCTGAAGTTTCTTACAAATTAAAGTAAGGACCTGAGGGCCAAATAAGACGTCCTATGTTCCTTAGAAATTAGCTAAAATGATCTGAACCGATGTGGTTTGTGCACAATAGTTTATTCGAAATACAAAACGCCGCATGGGGTTCTTCAATCCCAATGCGGCGTTTTTTTGTTTTTTTTTAAATGAAAGCATGCTGCTACTGTCCCAAAATTTGATATACGCATTACGTCTCCATTGGCAGATGAAGCGTGAAGGTTGAACCAACCCCCATTTCGCTATGGACAGTGATTTTGCCATTGTGATCCTGAACGATTTTCTGGCAGAGTGCAAGTCCCAGTCCCGTCCCTTCTTCTTTGGTTGTATAAAAGGGATTAAAGATTGTGGATAGCGAATTTTCCGGAATGCCGCTTCCTGTATCTGTAATGGAAATGAGTACGGCGTCTCCTTCCTGTAACAAATCCATATGAACCTCGCCAGGGTCTGTCATTGCTTCAAAGGCGTTACGAATCAGATTGATCAATACCTGCACAATCTTATCCCGATCCATGTTGATTACGACTGGCTCATTCGACATTTCAAGTGTAATTCGATGTCCACGGGATGCCGCATCTGACTCGGTCAAAGACATCACCCGCTCAAGGCAGTGACCCAATTGTTCCGGCTTCATATGATTGGCATGAGGTTTCGAAAACTGTAAAAATTCGGCCGTCAGATCGGTCACTCTCGTCACCTCACCCATAATCACTTCATACCATGGTGCGATATTAAATGCTTGTCCACGTGACAGCTGCAGGAATCCTCGAATTGCGGTAAGCGGGTTCCGAATTTCATGAGCCATCCCCGCGGCCAATTCACCTACGGCCCTTAGTCTTTCGGAACGAAATACTTCTTCTTCATTTTTCAGCCATTTGCTGCGCTGTTGTTGAAGCAATCTATCCTCGGCCACCGTCATAAAGTGCTGCAACGAATTCGACATTTCCGGGTACAGGGAGATACTATAGCTTACTTGGAGTCCTTGCAGCTGAACGGACAACAATGACGACATTCGTTCTTCCACATCCTGTATCTCCGGCAAAACGACCGCGAATCGATCTCCTGCATACCGGGATATGCCATAGGCCTCGGTGAAATGATTGCTTATCATCTGGCCTGTGCCTGTGATTACCGTACACCAAGGATCTTCTAAAGCTTTTTTATAACCGCTAAAGTTATTAACGTTCAAAAGGATAAGCAAAAAAGAACGATGTTCTTCTACTGCCTTATTTAGCATCTCCATGTACCCTTCGTAATTCAACAGTCCGGTCAGCGGATCATGGAGGGTGAGGAACCGATTTTTTTCCCGAAGTCTGCGCTTCTCGGTCTCACTGTTAACCAAGGTATGATATAAAAATATAATGACAATAGAGGTTAACAAATCAAACATGGATACCAGCAATGCATATGCATCTATAGGCACATAGGAAAGGCGAATCACCGTATATTCCAGCATAAACAGCAGTGAAATGGGCAAGGTTTGCGCTACACGCTGTTTGCCCTGAATCATGGAAAGGATGAGCATATAATACAACATGTTGCACCAGTTCAGCTCACTGAAATAATGGAATGTTCCGAGAAAAATCCATTGAAATTTCCTAAGTACAGGATATCTTCTCTCCCCATAAATACTTGCTACCAATAAAGTCCCCGAAAGCAACATGATTGCCAAATGAGGGGTAAGCCTTAGAACATAAGAGGACAGAATGACAAGCAAACAGCCCAGTGGGAAAATTACCATTTTCATCGTGTAACTTAGCAAATAGCCTCGCCCCCTTTGACATAAAACTCACATCAAACAACTTATGTACATGTATTATATCGATTATGATTAGCTGATGTTGTCGATTAATGGAGGCTGGTCAAATTCACATGAATGTATAATTTATGAAGGCAATAGGACATATGATGTAATTGTAATCGACAAAAGTGAAACAATTCCTCTACGCATGGTTAGTATTGTGTTACAATACATTAATGGATTAATTTAGGATAAATTCTTGGTTATGGAGGATATCATATGACTACACAACGCAAACCACTGGGCTTCGGGACGCTTTCTCTGCTCGTACTGACGATGGGTCTTGCCTTTAACTTTCCATGGGGCAAAGCCAATTTTATGATCAGTCATTACCTTTTCAACTTAATAAACATACCTATTTATAGCAATGGAACTCAAGGACTTCACATTCCATTTGTAGTAGCAGCCCTCTTCTGGATTCCAGCCTTCCTGATCGCCAAAAAATATCGTGCGCATTATGGCACAAGTGTTGCCCGTAATGTGGCCGCATTTATGCTGGTATTTTGTATTATTGGTCCTATAATTACTGTCGTAGATTGGTTTGTAAATGCATAACGCTTAAAGCCAGCTCTCTATATCCCGAGAGCTGGCTTTTTTGCTGCTTTACCATATAAGATGAACAAATTGTTTACACGATAACGTAGAGGACAGAAATAACCTGAAGAAGCGGAGCGTGCGCCTTTATCCCCGGATTTTCACTTCTGTTAGAAGGGAATCAAAAAATCTGGGGATAACAGCGATCAGAAGGTTGTTCTGTCATC
This sequence comes from Paenibacillus sp. CB74, assembly GCF_055687625.1. NCBI lineage: Bacteria > Bacillati > Bacillota > Bacilli > Caryophanales > Paenibacillaceae > Paenibacillus > Paenibacillus sp. CB74. Next base: position 4,045,605 of record NZ_CM146009.1, read on the forward strand.
GGAGTGACTGGTGTAACCTTTTCACGTTAATCTTATTTCTTCGCCATATACTTACGGATGTCAAAAGCCACCGCAGCAACAATGATCAATCCTTTGATAATCAATTGCCAGTACGGACTTACACCGATAAACGTCAGACCATAGTTAATGACCCCGAAGATCAGCACACCCGCCATAACTCCAGGTACCGTTCCAATACCACCCGCCGTTGATACGCCACCTACCACACATGCGGCAATCGCATCCAGCTCATACATATTACCGTAATTGTTTGTTGCTCCGCCCGTTCGGGCTGCCTCAAGCACACCACCCAGGCCATATAACGCACCCGCAATGGCATACAGGGCAACCAGGTTGCGGGCCACATGAATTCCGGATACATGCGCTGCCTGAATGTTACCGCCGATGGCATACATATTTTTGCCGAGACGTGTTTTGTTAAAGATCACCCAGCAAATTAAAGCCACCGCAATAGCGATAAGGACAATATACGGGATGGAATAACCCCCGCCCAGATCAATGTATCCAGAGCCAATGACGGTAAAATCAGGTCTTAATCCTCCGATCGGCTGTGACTGGTTGGGTTCCGTATCAAAATAGATGGAGTTCAGTCCATACACGGCAACCATTGTACCCAGCGTTGCGATAAAAGGGGGCACATGTAATTTGGCGACAATCAGTCCATTGACCAAACCCACGAATAGACCTGCGGTGATTCCAACCAGAATCGGCAACAACACCGGCAAATGGGGCAGATCGGGGAAGAAGCGGTTCGCATACTCATCAATTTGCAGCATCGATGCCGATACAACAGCCGTCAGACCAACCACCCTTCCCGCGGACAGATCGACCCCACCCGTGACGAGGATAAAGGCTGCACCGAGTGCAATAATGGCCCGTGTGGAGGATTGCTGTAAGATGTCCCGCAGTGTAGAGAAGGCAAGAAAATTCGGATCGGCAATAGCTATACCAATGATGAGCAGAATCAATACGATAAAGATGGCGCGTTGTGTTACATAATTTTTCACTTGATTGATCATCTGTGTGTTCATCTGTTTCCCTCCTGACTAAGCCATCCGCTGCTGAGCGGCCAGCCTCATAATATCCTGCTCTGTTGCCTCGGCTCCGTCCACGATTCCGGTTAGACGCCCTTCACTCATCACCATAATGCGATCCGACATACCAAGCAGTTCAGGCATCTCCGAACTAATCATAATAATGCTTTTGCCCTGACGAGCCAGTTCCGTAATTATGGTGTAAATCTCGAACTTGGCCCCTACATCGATTCCACGTGTCGGTTCATCCAGCAACAGAATCTCCGGATCAGTCAGCAACCAGCGGGCCAACAGAACTTTCTGTTGATTACCGCCAGACAGGTTTCGAATCAGCGTGTTAACTGAAGGCGTTTTGGTTCTGAACTTCTGCGTCTGTTCCCGTGCTTCTTCCCGTCCCTTTTTCTCATCCAGCAAGCCCACGCGATTGCGGTAGCGCCCCAGACTGGCAATGATCGTATTCTCATACACCGACAACACGGGGAATATTCCTGTAACCCTTCGTTCTTCCGTGAGCAACGCGATATTATGACGTTTCGCTGCTGCGGGGGAATTAATCTTCACCTTGCGCCCATGAATCGAAATCGTACCTGAAGCGAGTCCGCGCAGTCCGAACAAGGATTCCATCAGTTCTGTCCGCTGTGCTCCAACCAAGCCGCCAATACCGAGCACTTCACCTTTTCGCAGCTCAAAGGATACATCACAAAACGATTTGGACTGGTTGGATGTCAGACCCTCGGCCTTTAATATCACTTCACCAGGTACGTTGGTGCGTTCCGGGAAACGTTCATCCAGATCACGACCCACCATGCGTGTAATAATCAGATCTGTCGTTAAATCCGCAGCATCCCAAGTCCCGACAACGAAGCCATCACGCATGATTGTCACTTCATCCGAGATCGTCAGGATCTCCTCCATCTTGTGGGAAATGTAGATAATGGACACCCCCCGACTGCGTAGTTCATTAATAATGGCGAAGAGTTGCTCCACTTCCTTGCCTGTCAGGGAAGAGGTGGGTTCATCCATGACAATAACTTTGGAATTGAATGAGACCGCCTTGGCGATTTCCATCGATTGTATCTTGGAGACAGACAATGTTCCCGCTTGAGCCTTCGGATCAATATCCAGATTCAGGTCCTTAAACAGAGCCAGTGTATCGGAATACATCCGTTTCTCATCCACCAGTATTCCCTTCATCGGAAAACGCCCCAGCCAGATATTCTCCATCACCGGGCGATGCGGGACCGGATTCAGCTCCTGATGAATCATGGATATGCCTTGCTGAAGTGCCGCCTTGGAATTCGAAATATCCACATCCTTTCCTTCGATGCGTATCGTTCCTTCATCCGGATGATACATCCCGAACAGACATTTCATTAGTGTGGATTTGCCCGCTCCATTCTCTCCCATCAAGGCGTGAACCGTTCCCGGCTTCACTTTCAATGTGACCTGACTTAGTGCCTGCACACCAGGAAATGCTTTCGAGACTCCATTCATCTCCAGCAGGTAAGGTGACTCCATCTTGGTTCCTCCCTTCCATATGACCAGCAAAAAAGGGACGTTACCCGAATGTCGGACGTCCCTGTCTCGTGCTGTTATTGGGCGTCGGCAATGTTGTCTTTGGTAATCTTTTTGTATGCAATCCAGACGTATTTACCATCGGTAATATCGTATTTGGTATTTTCCTTCGTTGGTGTTTCACCTTTGGCTAGTACGGAAGCCAGTGCCACCGTGGCTGCCCCCTGATTCTTGGCATCATTGAGCACCGTGCCCAGCATCGTTCCATCCTGTAGAGCCTGAATGGCTGGAGCTGTTGCATCCACACCTACAACCGGCATCGATTTGCCATCCTTGAAGTATCCGGCTGCTTTCAATGCCTCAATGGCACCCAAGGCCATGTCATCATTGTTCGCAAGAACGGCTTCAATCTTGTCGCCGTGGGATGCCAGGAACGCTTGCATTTTCTCCTGACCCTTCACACGGTCCCACATCGCCGTGTCTTCCGCCAATGCTTCCACTTCGATACCGGCATCCTGGATGGCCTGAACCGAATATTTGGTCCGAAGCTCTGCATCCTGGTGACCCGGTTCCCCTTTCAGCATGACGTATTGCAGTTTGCCATCGCCGTTTTTGTCGGCTTCCGGATGTGCCTTCCAGTAGTCCACAATCAGCTGTCCAGAGATCGTACCGGACTCCTCCGCTTTTGCTCCTACGTAGTACACTTTATCCCACTTGTTCATATCTTCAGCCACGGGCTCACGGTTAAGGAAAACCACTGGAATGTTCGCTGCCTTAGCCTTGTCAATAATGACACCTGCTGCCGTCCGGTCCACCGGATTCACGGCCATGGCATTGTATTTCTTGGACACAAACAGATCGACCTTCTCGTTCTGGGTTGGCTGTGCATTCTGGCTATCCACAATATCCAGAGTCGCAACACCTTCCGCTGCTGCGGTCATCGCATTACGTACCCCCGTCATGAATGTATCATCGAATTTGTAGATGGCGACACCAATCTTGGGCGTTTCCGTCCCGGCTGCTGTTTGGCCTCCTGTATCTGTTCCTGTACTTCCACCTGCGCTGTCTCCACCGCTACTGCAACCCGCCGCCACAACCATACATGCTGTAATCAACAGTGTCATCCATGTTTTCTTCATATCCTAATGACCTCCCCCAAGTTCATTCGGCTTAACCGATGTCTTTATTATGAAAGGGTTTACATTAAATTCGAATACAATATCTTCACCTGTTCTATCGAAATCTTCCTCAAGTTAAAAAACAGCTTAATTTTTCTCATTCACCATTCGTTCCAGCATCCGTTCATTGTACAAAAGGAAACAACAGCTTCTGGTTATCCATCCAGAACATATTGTCTGTACTAACCAGCTTCGTCTCAAGTAGAACTCTCGATTGCACCTGTTGATTGTTCAGCCGTGCAACGGCTTGATTCAATCCCAGATAACCTGCGCTATATCCATTCTGGACGATAAGATGATCAAAGACCCCTTCTTGCAATTGCTCCAGTTGCTGTTGTTCACTGCCGAATCCAACAATTCTTACTTTGTCTGCAGAGTTGCGTCGATTCAGTTCATCAGCTGCTCCCAGTGAAGCCGGTTCCTGAAGAGTGATAAAGCCATCCACATCCTGCTGGTCCAGCAATTGCTTCGCAGTCTGCCAACATCCATCCCGTGTATTACATATCGATTTGGGTTCCACTTGAATATCAGGATACTGTACCAGGACTTCCATTACCCCCTGCTCTCTCTGAATCAGACCGGAATTAACGGGGTCTGGACCCAATAAAGCTACACGCCCTCGCCCTTTCAGCAGCTCCGCCATGGCCTGGCCCGCCTGTCTCCCTGCCTCGACATTATCCATGGAGATGATACTGGTTACACCTTTCACGGGAAATTCATCGTTAAGCACAATGACAGGAACGATGGTTCCATCGGAATTTGATGTCTGTGCCTCCTGAATAATATTGCTAAGTGCCTTCTCACTCAGGGGATCAACCAATAGAGCTGATGCCCCCTGCTTCAGAGCCAATGCGGCTGCTTCAACCTGTGCCTGCTCTCGCACACTGCGAGACAACGTTTGGCTGTTCGGATTTGCCTGTTTGACCTTCATCTGACTTCGATCAGCGTCCAGAAGGGCAGGTGTGTACACATGACCCTCGGAAGGGTATGCTTCCACGGTAATCAGTTCCACCCCACTCTCTTTGGCAGCCGCTTCGGCACCAAGCCGGATGGCTTCCGCAAGTTCGCCAGTGCCTGCTGGTGTAATCAGTGCAATACGTGATGGTACTGCCGCAGCATCTGGACTCGAGAGGCCACAGGCACTGCTTATAAGCAGACAGAAGCTTGCAACTGTCACAGTTAACAACCGACGTTTCCGAAATCCCGGGATGCTCGCAGCAACCTTTTTCCAATACGTACAAATATTCAATCCTTTAACTCTACGGGCATCGTTCCTATTCGCTTGTTTGTCCGTCATCAGGCTCGACCTCCTTCTGCTGCGATTGAATGGGAATTCGAATCCAGACCGTGGTGCCTTCTTCCAGCTCACTTGCAAATTCAAGACCATAACCCTCCCCGTAATAGAGCCGGATTCGGTCATGTACATTGCGTACCGCGACACCTGATCCTGCACCGCTTTTGACAACCGGACGGCCACTTAACAATCCCGACATCTGTTCTTCCGTCATGCCGACCCCATTATCTGTAATGCGAAACACCAGCTTGTTGTCCTCACAATAAACATCGACCTCAATACTTCCTTCGTCCATGTGGTACTCGATGCCATGAACAATGGCGTTCTCAATCAGGGGTTGAAGCACCAGCTTTAAGGTCAGGCATTCCAGGAGCGTCTCATCTGCCTGAATGTTAAAGTTGAATTTTCGCTTGAATCTCATCTGTTGAATCGTCAAATAATGCTGCGCATGCTCCAGCTCTTCCCTGACCGTGATAATCGTTTTACCTTGACTGAGACTGATGCGGAATAGGCGCGAAAGAGACGTGATCATCGTGATCACTTCCTCATTGCGGCTCATGCCGACCATTCGCACCACGGAATTCAGCGTATTATACAAAAAATGCGGATTGATTTGGGCCTGCAAGGCTTCCAGCTCCAGACGACGCTTCTGCTCCTGTTCATGAATGATCTCATCCATCAGGGTTCGGATTTTATTGACCATCAGGTTGAAGCGACGCGATAAACGTTCCACCTCAAGCGGTCCTTCGATAGGCAACTCCACGTTGAAATCCCCGCGCTCCACAGCCTTCATCTTGCGCTCCATTCGCCGGATCGGACGAGTCAGACTGGAGGAAAGAAACAGCGATACGAGAATGACCAGCACGAGCACAACGACCAGTACACGAATGAGATATCCGTTCACTTCCTGACGTGTTGTCATAATTTCATCCAAATAGGCCACACCGACAATTTTCCATCCAATATTGGCAACGGACTTCACGGTATTCAGCCTTTTCTGTCCATCTGCCTCATCTTCGTAACTGCCGGAAGCCACCAAAGCCTGTTCGATATTCTCACTTTTGAGTCCCATATACATTAATTGCTGCTGCGGATGGTACACAATATTGCCCGCACTCTCATCAATGATGTAGACGTATCCCCGTTGCCCCAGACTGACCCGGCGGCTCAATTCATCCATCTGTTTAAAATTGATATCGACCAGCAGGATAACCTGCCGATCCTGACCATTTTGCCGTATCGTTATGCCTTTGCTCATGGAAACGACCCATTTATATGGGCCTGTGTACATATTCTGAATATGAGGTAACGAGAAACTCAGGTGATCCGGCACACGAAGCGCAGACTGAAACCACCCTTGCTGTGTCACATGGGCACTCGGTTTTAATTCAGCTGTAGGTCGGTTCTTGAGCAATTGACCCGTGGAATCGAGCAGGGTAATCGAGATGATATCTTCACGACTGCTGAGCAATGTGTCGAGCTGTTTGTCCACCAACTCCCCTTCCCATGTCCCGTCACGCAGCATATGTTCCTCAATGGCACGGTACAGATGAGACATGCTGCGGACGTAATCCTCCAGGTTATAACTGACCTGATCCACAATCTGTCTCGTCGTCAGTTCCGCACTTCGCTCGGCAGCCTGCGTGAACTTGTCATGCAGAAGCATCGCCATGATGGTCAGCACCAGAACGATAAAGACGGAGAAGGACCACGTAATAATAAAACGGATACTGCTGACTCTGGACGAGCGCAGCCTGGAGCGAAATTGAATTCCCATGGAGTTCAACCACTTGGACCAGAACTTCATCGGATTGAACCTTCATGTGCTGCCTGGGAAGCCTGTTTACGATATTCTTTGGGCGAGACGCCAATATGTTTTTTGAAACAAAAACTGAAGTAGTTCGGTTCAGCAAAGCCAACCTGCTCCGCAATCTCAAACGACTTCAGCTCTGTCGAGCGAAGCAGTTCACGGGCCGCCTCCATCCGGATCTGCATCAGATACTGCAGGAAGGTAAGCTGCACTTCTTTTTTGAAAATGCCACAAAAATAACCGGAGCTGATATGCAAATGTCCGCACACTTTCTGAATGGACAGATCCGGGTCGGCATAATGCTCTTTGGTGAAGACTAACGCCTGCTCAACAATATCCTTATATACATGCTGGCGACCACTGGCAATGCGATGTTGTACAAGTAGACAGACCTCCCGTACCTTCTTCTGTGCGTCAGTAAGACCTGGCAGTCGGAACAGATCTGCATACAATTGGAAACCTGCTCCAAAGATGTCCTCCATCTCTTCTCCGGATGCCTGCGCTGCCTTCCATACTGTTGTTAACACTTCAATCAGATAGAGCTGAATATCACTGCGCCCATGTTCCACTGTAATTTCCCGGAAAATGATCGCCAGTGCTTCCTCCAGTTCCACTTGTGTACCCGCCTTAAGACAACGTGTCAGCGTCTGCTGCTTTAACTCGTCGAACCGCAGCTTGCCCGCCGTCTGCCGCTCTACATCCGCGATATATATGATTGAATCCGTTCCGGGTACAAGCCGATAATCCAAGGCGAGCAGGGCATCTTCATAGGCCTGATTCACCTCCGCAAGTGTATCCACGATCTGACCAGATCCCACCGTAGCGGGAATACGTAAGTAGTGATTGATGCTGCGCATCACATTTTCCAATGCCTTCTGTTGTCGCTTCGCGCCATCTGTACCGCCCAAGCGATCCACATAGAGCAGGACAATCGTCTCCTGATGCATAAAGGCATGACCAGCCCCGTGTTCCGCCCATACTTCTGCCGCAATGTTAAGTGCAGCAAAGCGTTTCAGTTCAGCATCTTCCGATTGACGCAATGAACCTCCGGGAACGAATAGCTTAGACTGATCCGCTTCCTCAGATGTTGATTGGTTATGCCGCGGCGGCAGCTCGTTGAATACTTCCTCAGGTTTGTCCTTCTGCACATCTCCTTCCATATGCAGTGTCAATACAGACACCCCGTAGCGTTTTCCTGCCAGATCCAAACCACATTGTTTGGCTTTACTATGAATATATGTCGAAGATTTCTGCCGATGGAGCAGGGTCGCCATCAGATCTGCCTGCAGTAATGGCAAGCTGGTATGATAGTGCTCACGCAGCTGCTGTACATCTTCACGCTCGGCCACTTCAGCGGCCATCTGGGCGCGCAGTCTTGTGAGCAGTTCGGTGAGATGTCCTGCCGAGAACGGCTTCAACAGATATTCATCCACACTTAACGAGATGGCTTGCCTCGCATAATCAAATTCATCATATCCAGTTAAGATGACCACCTTCACAAGTGGATTACGCTTCCTCAATCTTTGCGCGAGTTCCAGACCATTCATGAAGGGCATGCTGATATCGGTCACCACAATATCCGGCTCCACCCGCTCCGCCATCTCCAAAGCTTCTCGCCCATTCTCAGCCAAACCGACAATCCGCAGATCGAGCGCTTCCCAATCGACCTCTACAACAAGTCCTTCCCGCACATCTTCTTCATCATCCACCAGCAGTACCCGGTACACGTTCGGATTCCTCCTTTTTATAATGGGCTGTATGCCCTAACAACTGATATATGTGTGATATTGTGAATCATTGGATTTCTTATTTCTCACCGAATTTATGCCAAATGCTAAGGAATCATGTTGATCAGATCCAAGGTTGCCATCATAATATACAATATTATCAGGGATATGTAATCGCTTTCTTCAAGAGAGGTAAGGCAACCCTGTCGGGCAGTGCCTAAGTGAAATGTGAAGGAGAGTATATGAATGCCAAGGTTAGGTTAAAGTAATACAAACACGGAAATTTCGAAGAACTTCTAATAAGAGGGGTTTAATTCTAACTATCATATGGATCCTTTATTCTTGTTTTCACCGCTGATTCGTACTTAATGCTTTGATATAAATCATTGTCGTATCTGGATTGGTGTGCCCCATCATCTCCGCCAAACGGTGAAGGGGCGTATGCTCTGCCATGGCGTAGCCAAAACGATGACGCAGATCATGTGAACTCAGACCTTCCAGCCCTGCTGCAATCATTACTTTTTTAATCAGATGGCGTAGTGCTCTCTCCGTTAAACGATCGTTTGTCTTTTCTGAAGGAAAAAGGTACGTATGATCGGTAGCAAAATCAGATAAGTACTGATTCAATATTACAATACACTGCATATTCAAAGGGACCTTACGCTCCCGGTTGCGTTTATCGGCTCTCACTGTCAGGTAAGCACTTCGTCTACCAAGTTCAATATCACCAGGCGTGAGATTGCATACCTCCATCGTTCGCAAGCCTGTATGGAACATAAGGGTCAGGATAGTCCGATCACGAAGAGAGTTAACGTACTCCACTGCCTCGAGGAACGCTTCTTCTTCTTCGGATGTCATTCGGCGTGGACTGACTTTGTCTTCCGGAATGAATTTTAATGCTTTGGAGGGGTCATGATTGAGTCTGGATTCCAGAACAGCCCATTTGAAAAAACGCTTCAGCGTAATCAACCTGCGGTTAATGGTGGCTGGTTTCAATAGCATAACCTTGTGTGAATCTTCACGATAATGGACTAAAGTGGATGTATCTACATCTTCAATTCTCAATGTAACCTTTTCCCCGAGCAGGGTGTTTTCCTTGTACCATTCAATAAAGTGCTTCAGATCACTTGCATATTCCTTCACGGTTTTGGGCTGTAATTCATCCTCATTGGCAAGCATATGAATGAATTCTTCTATCGTTGGCTCCCGCTGCACCGAAATCCCTGATGACTGATTCATTAGAAATTACCTCCAAATCTTGACTTATATTAGCGGACATGGTATTATAATATTAATCGATACATTAGCGGACATCAAGTCTGTGGTTTAAATGCACCAGGTGAGTGTCAATTTTTCAAATATACTCGTCATAATGATCGGCTAAAAACTTATTTTTTGGAGGAATCACATGCAAACAGGTACAGTGAAATGGTTCAACGCGGATAAAGGATTCGGCTTTATCGAAACTGAAGAAGGAACAGACGTATTCGTTCATTTCAGTGCAATTCAAGGTGAAGGTTACAAATCTTTGGACGAAGGTCAACGCGTTCAATTTGAAGTAACTCAAGGTAACCGTGGACCACAAGCTGAGAACGTTACTAAACTTTAATTATATGAAAGCTGCCTTATTAATAAGGCAGCTTTTTATTTACTCATAGGTTGTACAGCACAGAATTTCACACCCCAACAATGAAAGCGAGGTATTCCCCATGGATAAAGAACAATTGATCACAGAAGTAGCCAAGGCTGGCGGTTTCTCCAAGAAGAATGCTGAAAAGGCGGTAACCGTTGTACTGGACTCAATTCTGGAAGCTCTCAAAGAAGGTAAAGAAGTTCAACTGGTTGGATTCGGGAAATTTGAAGTACAGAAGCGTGAGGCAAGAACGGGAAGAAGTCGGAGAACAGGCAAAGAAATTCAACTACCTGCAGGTAAAGTTCCTGTATTCACAGCAGGCTTAAGCATGAAAGAAGCTTTAAATTAAACAACGCAACAACCCATTGAAAAGAGGTTTTTATTCAAACACACAATGATAATATGGATTTAAATGTCGTGTTTACTACCGTTGATGATATCATTAACTTTTATTCAGGCAAACAGACAAACACGGATCATGCAGAAACTCATACTCATTCAAAACCCCCACTAGCAAAGTCTGATTGCACTCTACGTCCCCCCATCCGCTAATCTAACATTTCATCTTGGACAACAAGAGGCCCTGATCCGCTCAAAACGGTCCAGGGCCTGATTTGCTTTGGTTAAATACAGTTTCTACCTGCTCTACTTGCTGTTCAAAAGTCCGCGTAATATCTCTAGATCATATGTAGAGACAAGACGTTCCAGGTGCGTATCCAGCCACTCCTCATCCTGATCCCACCACTTCAATTCCAGCAGCAGTGCAATTGTTTCTTCATCAAAACGCTTTTTAACAGTTTTGGCTGGATTACCACCAACAATCGTATAGGGTTCGATATCCTTCACAACAGTTGAATTGGAGGCAACGATTGCCCCGTCTCCAATCGTGATACCAGGCATGATCGTCACATGTTGTCCAAGCCATACATCGTTCCCCAGTATCGTGTCACCCTTATATGGAAGCTGCTCAAGTGTAGGTGTCACACGATCCCATCCTCCACCGAAAATGTTAAAAGGATACGTCGTCATGCCCTCCATCCGATGATTCGCGCCATTCATAATGAATGTCACACCTTCCGCAATTGCACAGAACTTGCCAATAACCAGGCGATCACCAATAAAGTCATAATGATGTTGTATCCGGTCATAGAATTGCTCTGGCGGATTGCTGTTATCGCTATAATACGTATAATCACCGATGTCCACGTTGGAACGAGGCGGCAGGTTTTGAATGTAACATACGGTGCGGATATTCTCATTGGGGAAAAGTTTTGTTTTATCAGGAGCCATATTGAAGTCCCTCCTTTTCCCTATTGTAACAGATATTATATCTTAAACGGACGAAGTGAAGTCTGGAGTTCTGTCGACACTTCAGACAAAATAGCCGTAGAAGCCTTGATCTGCTCTACCGACTTGAGCTGTTCATGAACAGATTCGGCAGCCTGCTGTGAATTGGTACTGGCCGTCTGCGCATGGCGAGCGATCTCATGTACGGAAGCCACAATCTGCTCCACGCCTGAGGACATCTCTTCACTCGTCGCAGCCATGTCCTCAATCTCTGTCGCCATACGCAAGTTCGTATCCCGGATCAGGCTGAAGTTTTGTTCCGTTTCCCGGGTCAAGCGCAGCCCTTCTTGCACTTCATCCTTCACTCTCGACATGGCCGATAGCGATTGCTGCATATCTTGTTCCATGGCTTTGACCAGTTCTTCAATACGATCTGAAGATTCTCCCGCTTGTTCAGCCAGTTTACGAACCTCGGTAGATACCACGGCAAATCCTCTGCCATGTTCCCCGGCTCTTGCCGCTTCAATCGATGCATTGAGGGCGAGCAGATTCGTTTGATTCGCAATCTCATGAATGGTGGAAACCATCTGGCTAATCTGTGCCGACTTCCCTTCCAGCATGCGAATGACTTCATCCGTTCTGGTAACGGAGGATTCAATCGTAGACATCTGCTGAACGGTAAGTTGCACCGCTTCACCTCCGGTCTCTGCCTGGTTGCGTGAATACATAGCAGAGTCAGAAATGCTGGAGGCCTTGTCTGCCATACGTTGTACGCCTATAGCCACTTCTTCCATCGCCTGCAGATTTTCTTCCGTACTGACCGTCTGACGCTCGGCTCCCTGCGCGACTTGTTCAACAGAAGATGCGATCTGTGCCGATTCATTACCCGTCTGATCCGCAATCTTGAGCAGCAATCCAGTCGAATGCTCTGCTTTCTCCGCAGCTTGAAGTCCACCCTGAATGATCATCTGCAGATTGCTTCTCATCTCATTGTATCCCGTGCCCAGCATGCCAATTTCATCTTTGACGTTATCGACTACAGGCTGTGTAAAATCACCTGTGCCCGCCCGCTTGATTGCCACGGATACCCGCTCGATTCGTACTCTCACCCTGCGAACGTACCACAGGATCAGGGTAATTGCGACCAACATTGCGAGCAGGAATACGATCAGGAATGTCTTGAGGAACGAGGAGATAATCACATCAATTAATGATTGAGAAGCACCAACATAGAAAATGCCGATAATCTCCCCGGATGCATTCTTGATGGGTTCATAGGCCGTTTGATATTTCTGACCCACAACCACGGCTTCACCGAAGTATTTTTCCCCTTGCTGCAAAACGATCTGGGCGACCTCTTCAGATACCTTTGTGCCAACAGCACGTTCCCCGTTTATCATAACATTCGTAGCGACACGTTCATCACCTCGGAAGATGGTCACCGTGTCCCCAGATGCTTGTCCAATCTCATCCACCAGTTCGAAGTTACCTTCCAGCGCGATATCTCCCTTGAATAATTGTCCGTCTTGAATGGCCCACTCTCCTGGATACTTATATGTAATGATACTATTCGCCATCTCCAAATCTCGCTTCGCCTTCTCTGTAGCGAATGTCGTAATCCCATGTCTCATCTCCATGATTACACTTATCGCCACAGCTGAGGAGAAGACGATAAATATACTGATAACGATCAAACTGATTTTGGTACCGATGCTCATGCTTCGCATGTGTGTGAGCCACCCTTTTCCCTAAGTAATTGTGGGGATATTCAAGCCGATTTCGAGTCTGTTTCGAATATCACTATAGTCATATCGGTAGGAGTATTCACATTTTTTATAATATTTCAGTGACTTTCATCACATTTATTTGAAATTAAAAATCAAAGTTTTTCCGCTTTCTCCGTAATTATGTGAGAATGATCTGCTGGTTGGAAATTAAATCAATCTGGAACGATAAATTAGATATGTCTTCGCTCCTTTCTAATCTACAAAAGCAGAACAAAAAGGGATTCGATCTGACCATCGAATCCCTTCTCTCATTCTCCGTACAACAACGTTGCGCCGCAGAAGATATTGCTTATTTGGATGTAAGGCTTACTTGTGCAGCGGTTTGATTCCATTCCACGGTCAATCCCAATCCTTCGGAGATGAAGCGAACAGGCACGAGTGTGCGACTGTTTTGAATTATCGCTGGTGCATCAATTTCGAAATTCTCTCCATTTACGGTTGCTGTGCTGCTTCCGATCTTGAGCACAAGAGTCTGGTCATTCAGAACGGTTGTTACTGTTTTCGCCATTTTGTCCCAAGTCACCTCTGCACCAAGGGCTTCGAGGATTGCATTCACAGGCACCATCACTCTGCCACTTTGCTGCAAGGGGTCCTGATCCGGGAAGGTGATCGATTTACCATCGAGTGTTACGGTAATGGTTTTGTCGGTTGTTCCGGATGAAGTATTCGAACCTGTCTCTTCCGAAGTCTCGGGCAGTGGCGTTACTTCACGCCCAAGTTGCTCTTGCAGATTCGCAAGGCGGTTCAGTGCAAATGTCGTTAGTGATCCAGCCGCCATGGAGCCCATACCTCCGCCTCCTCCGCCAAAGTTACCGCCAGGACGTGTCTGCGTATTGCCTGTGCTATCTGTTGTTCCTGTTCCCGTCGTGCCATCCGGAGGTGTTGCTCCATCTGGAGGTGTCATTCCTTCGAAACCTTCAGGCGGCGTCATGCCTTCCATGCCCTCAGGTGGTGTCATTCCTTCAAATCCTTCTGGTGGTGTGCCGCCCATACCACCTGCTGCTTCTGCATTTGCAGAATAAGCAATGTTGGATTCAAACTGTTCTGTCGTATAGAATTTCGTTGGATCTGCTTCTACATAAGGACGAATCTCATCGGCAAGTCCAGTAATACGATCCTGAATGCCTTCCATATAGTCCGTCAGTTCATTGACGTAGCTCATATATTTTTCCTTATACTCCGGCACAGCAAGCAGATTATTAATCATCGGTACATTTTCCATGCTAATGCCCAGTACAGGCTCGTCCACAGATACGTTCGTTGCGTTGGTGTTGGTTGTGGTTAATCCGGTTGTTGCGCCACGTCCGCCTCCACCCGAGTATCCGTTGAAGGACATGTTAAAGTCCCAAGGTACAACGGTGAACTTGCCATCAGCATCACTATAGAGCATGTAGTTGTGTCCTTTGTCGCCGTTATAACTGTCATAGTTGCCAAAAACCATGTTGCCTGCAATATATTGAAGCGCCGAATCTACGTCCAGCACACTTTCAATATCGCCTTTTTCACCTTCTGGCATCTCGTTCAGCGTTTGGATGAAGGTTTTTAGTTTGGCTTTGTCCTTATCCGTACCCAAGTCTTTGGTGATTGTACTGTAGTCACTGCCCTCTTCATATTGAAGATAACTCTTCTCATCTGTATCATATAGCACGCCTTCTTCGTAATCCTCACCGTAGTTGCGTTCCAAGTAACTGTCATCTACGGCTTCAACCCCGGTGTAGAAACCGACCAGTTCGCCATTAACATACAGATTAACGTAGTTTGTCATCGGCACATCCATGCCAATACTGCGAAGCGCTTCATAGTGAAGTACCTCACGCATATAGGATGGATCTGCATAGTTGTTATTGAGCACCATTTTGTCCAGTCCGAGCAAGGTTTGTGTTTTGTCGTATTTATCGAACTTCAGTCTGAAGCTGTATCGATCCGAATCCTCCATCGAGGCTACGGCTTTCAAGGTCAGATTGCCCTTGGTGGAGAAACCAACGTTGTCCAGCTTGTTGCCGTCCACGTCCACACTCACATTCTTGTAATCCTTATCGAGCGGACTTTCAAGCATACTCTTCCAGTCTGCATCATCAATCGTTACATTCACATCAATCACGTTGTCCGTCTGGAACAACGATTCATAAGCTTGTGTCACGCCTGCACTCGCGGTTGTCGCTGTGCTCTCTGCGGCAAATGCCGCATTTGGACCTGCCATCAGGCCAAAAGATGACGTTACCATAGTCACGGATAATGCCGTTACTGCAACTTTTCGTAATAGTATATTCAAATGATGAATCCTCCTTCTTGGTTTCTGTTAAGCAACTGAGGCTTATGTAACCATGGTAGAGGACGAACCTTTAGTGAATCTTAAATAACGACTACAACAAAAAGTAGCCCATCAGGCTACATAAGTTGAACTATGAATGTTACACCCTTATCACTCCGATTGCAGTACCATTTTCCGATCGCTCTTATCCCCAGATTTCATCATTCCCTTTATTTATGGGGAAAATCCAGTGATAAAGGCGAACGCTACGCTTCTTCAAATTGGTTCTGCACTCTCCGTTTAGGTGTAAAATTGAGCTTCAACTTATATAGATACCTGCTAGGCTACTTATTCTGATCTTTTATAGTTCGGTAACGGTCACACCTTCTGCTTGGTAGTAGTCCTCATTCACGTTGTTTAGAATGTTAGCCTTTAGCAGAATGCCGACTCCGGCAAACAAGCCGATTCCGTTTGTGTTACCTTCGATTCGGTTATCCTCGATCAACACATTCTCGGGATTCCCTTCGCCTATATTGCCAGCTCCAGCATCGCCTTTGTCGCGCTCAAGCCGTACGCCCCAGTATCCACTGGCAGTATTGTTACGAATCACATTGCCGCGAATTACCGTACCTGGTCCATTCAATACTTTGATTCCAGCCGCATCTGCAATCGTGGTTGTATTCTCGATGAGATTATCCTCAATTAGAGTATCGGGAGTACCCATCGTCACCGAAATACCGATCCGGCTGTTCTTGATTGTGTTGTCATGAATGTAGTTTCCTTTGCCAGACTTGCTGTGGTTGCTTGGCGCTGAACCCCCTGTATTGCCAAGCCCAATCCCTGCACCTGTCTGCACATCCGTAATGACATTGCCAGAGATTTCATTCAAATACTCCAGTTCACCATGAAGATCAATGGCATCCAGCTTGGTTCCATTAAATGTATTGCCGCGTAACACGTTATTGTGAGCCACAAACTGAATCAGTGCTCCATGTCTGAGATAAGGACCCTCAAATGCACTGTCCTCCACCACATTCCATAACGTATCATTATCAAAGCCGAGTCGATCGGTCTTGGCCGTTCCCTGAATCGAAATTCCGTATCCTGAACCTCCGGGGCCCAGATCTGTTGCATTGCGAAAGTTTGCATGCTTCACAACAACATCGCGGCTGTGCTCAATACGGATCGCCATTCGTTTGAACTTCTCCACAATTACGCCGTCAATTGTAATGTCATACGATGGTAACTCACCATAATTGGCGATGTGAATCAGACTATCCGGCCCCCCAGCGGAGGGATTATTGGATTGATGATCCGTCGTGTAGCTGCCGGACCAGGATGAAGTTAGGGTCATCTTGGATACGAGAATGCTATGCTGAGCTGATGCCTTCAGAACGGCACTGCCCGTTACCTGATCCAGCGATGTCTTGAGCACGGTTCCTTCACGGCTCTCTCCTCTCAGATTCACGCCGGATTTGAGCATCAGGTTGGTGGTTCCATCCGGCCCGGATAACAAATTGTACACTCCATTGGGTAAAAACACTTCATCACCCACCTCAGCCTCATCAATAGCAGCCTGTATTGCTGGTCGGTCATCACTCGTGTTGTCGGCAGGATTTGCTCCAAAATCCCGTACATCCATTGTACGTCCGGTCACGGCATGTGGAACATGGACAACATGTGGTGTGCCATCTGTTTCCGTCAGACCTGGGGCGATAAAGGGCATCGTCCCTTCAGGTGGTTGTGGCACGATATATGGAATCAGTGCCACAGGTGTCCCTCCCCCTGCAAAAGGGGCATACAGATGCACATCGGTCAGACTTGTGTAAATACTCGCATCTGAATTGCCATGCCCTGTGATTCGTACATAACGTGCAGAAGTGTCTGGGATATCAAATGCCTGCATTTCGATTGTATCCCCACTGCTTTCGCCGTTGAATACCTGGGTCCACTGCTCACCGTCAACAGACGATTCCATCTCAAAAAAGGTCTTTCGGACATCCCCTTTGTAAAAACCAATCCCCACATAACCCACTGACTGTATCTGACCCAGATCAAATGTGATCCATTGCCCCTCCCCGGCAACAGACCAGCGTGTATAGCTGTTATTATCGATGGTATTGGTCGCTAGGTTGCCGTCGCTGCCACTTGCCGTGACAGAAGCCACAGGCAGGGACGATAACGGGACGTCTAGGGTTGTCATTTCGGTTGATAGAGCACTGCTGATATTGCCCGCCTCGTCAATTGCTTTCACTTGAAACGTATACGATGTCCCAGCTGCAAGTTCGCTGTCACGAAATGACCGCTTACTTTGTTCTGCCAGCAGGACTCCATCCCGATAAATTCGGTAGGCAGATACAGCTGTATCATCGCTGGCCGCTGGCCATCTCAGTTCCGCAAAATCTGTCCCCCAGTTGCGAATCTCAAGCTCAGCTCCCTGCTCCCATTCGGGTGACTGCGTGTCACTGCCTTCTTCGATCAAAGCAATGACTGCTAACTGTGGACGCGGATTGCTCGTTCCGTTCGCTTCCTTGGTGTATACGTTCACGGAAACACCCGTTGATTCCGCATCCGCAAGCAAAAATGCAACCTGAACCGCATCTGGACGATTCTTCACAACATCGGTTACATCCACTTCGTAGACGGCCGGGCTTCCATTCCGATCTGCCGTAACCTGGAATGTGCCGAGCAGCGAACCTTCGCTCAGACTTTGGACCGGAGCATTCGACCAGGTTAACGATGATTCGCTCCAGTCTGTTACATTCAAACCGTACAGAGACAACGTGGTATCGATATTTGATGTGCCTTTCTTGGCTGCAATCCGCAATCGATACCGATCTCCTTCCGGCTCATTTCCAGTCATATCAAATTTGAAGTACACATATTTCTTGGTTGAAGAAGTGGAAGAGATGCTTAGTAATCCGGTACTGGAGCCCGTGGCCTGATTGAAATTCAGGTCAGGCTTGCTGCTGTCAATCGCCGCATCGTCGCTTGGCAGCTTACTGGCGATGACCTTTTCAATCAACGGTTTTTCTTCAGCCACTTCTTCATCTCCAGGCGAAGTGGCTTCAGGATTGCTTTTGAAAATAATAGGCTCCGTAACGATCCGGTTCTTCACATGTTCATCCATGAAAGCCCATGCCTCTGCATTCGCAGTCTCGGAAGCGGTCCCTGTAAATCCATGGCCCTGACCAGGCACGACTTTCATATCCACAATCGGCACACCCGCAGATTGAAGCTGTCCCGCGAAAGTAACGCTGTCGGTATAGGGAATAGTGGCGTCAGCATCACCGTGCCGAATCCAGAATGGTGGATCATCTGGTGAAGCATACGTGCCCGGCATGGCAAGTCTGGCCTGCTCCGGAACATCGAACGCGCGATGCCCGCCAAGCAGAGCTGTGACCGAGCTATAGTTATTAGCAAATGTCGTTGTAAAATCAGCAGGTCCGTACCAGTCAGCGACCGCCTGCACTTTGTCGGAATACTCAGGCCATCCGCCTGAACCTTCCAGATCAGGTATATCTACTGTCACCCCTGTATCGAGCTCTACAGTGTCACCAGCGACCATGTCCCCTGTTGTACCGAGCAATGCAGCGAGATGTCCGCCCGCCGATGATCCCCAGACACCAATACGGCTTGGGTCCAGATTGTACTGCTCAGCGTGAGCTCGCAGGTATCGAATAGCAAGCTTTACATCCTGAATCTGGGCAGGGAAAGGTGCCTCAGGCGTCAGTCGGTAGTCCAGAGAGACACCGATGTAACCGCGTTTGAGTACATAGTTGCATATGGAGTTCAATGCCTGCTTCCGGTCCCCGTGATTCCACCCACCTCCATGGATATAGACCATGACTGGCATCGGTTCAGCTGCCGCTGTCTCGGGAACGGCAATGGACGAATACATCGCCCGCCCACCAGCCGTACCGATCTCCACATCCTCGTATAAAGTTACTCCTTCCGGAGGCATAAATTCAGTATTCTCTTCTCCAGGCGGCACTGGGGATGGGGCAGGCGTTATTCCGGGAATAGCCTGACCGTAAATGGCAACATTGTCGATATACATGTTGGCCTGCATGGCATCTCCTGTCCGAAATCTAATTTTGACCGTGCTGTTATTGTTCGCTTCCGAACCCAGCGTCCAGCTTTTTAGCGTATTGCCTTCCTTATTCTTCAGGTCCGGGGTGCCCGGGGGAAGTTCAAATGTCTCCAGCGTCGTCCAGGATGTGCCACCATCCTTCGACCATTCGATAATCACACTTCCACTTATATAGGAGGAAGCACGCGTGTAGTAGCTCAGCCGTATATTTCCGTATCCAGTCAAGTTGAGAGGTAGTGCAAGCGCATCGGTTCCGTCTATCTTGATCATATTGGGCAGCGAGGGAGCAGTCGTGGAAGATGACGTCTTGGCCTTGCTTCCACCTGCCCCTTCCTGCGACCAGGGAGCTCTCAATGCAATTCCACCTGTAGAGCCAAAATTGTCCGGGTCATCAAAGTTTTCCGCGTAAATCTCCAGCTCCGGGCCCTCCGGCTCCGGGACGTTCTCTCTTTCTTCCTGTATAGGGTTACGAATAGAGCTAGGAACAACATCTTCCATCGCCCGGACTTCATGCATGGGAACGATGGTGCCGTTAATGAGAATCATAGACATGGCAACAAGGACAACGCGCTTTTTCCACGTTTTGAACAAATTATTCACTTGTATCCCCTCCGCACGGTAGTCCAATCTCCTGACGTTATACCTTTGCAATTGCTGATGTTAATCATGCTTATGTCGAACAATTCTAGCGACGCGGTGCCGACACGCCTTCACCGTTCTTGAACTTCTCTGTGGCTTCCTTGATGGCCTGATCCCCGCCTTTGGATTTCCATTCCTCAACTACCTTCGGCCAATCGGAGATCGGCTCCTTGCCATATACCATCTTGATCATGTGTGTGAGCAATACCTGAGGAGGTGTATCCGAATTGGGAGCAATATCGGGATTCTGTACAAAAGCTTCCAAACGCGGATCAAAGTTAATGCCATCCCGACCTTCTTTGGCTAAAACCGTATCGTAAATATTCATCAGCTTTTTGCCTTCTTCAGTCAGGGATAGGGAGCCTTTGTTGTATGTTGTGTCCTGTACGAACCATAAGAACGATTGACGGTAACGCTCCTCGTCCACGCCAGCAGAGTCTGTCGGAGCTGTATATGAAATCACACCATTATCCTCTGTATAGGTCTCTCCTTCCGTACCGTACGTGAAGAACTTCTCCGCTTCGTCAGACACCATCCAGTTGAAAAAACGGATAATGGAAGCCGGATCGGCCGCATCCTTATTAATAAAGTAGGCACGTGTCACAGGACCGTACAGATAATAACCGCCTTTTCCGTCCGGGCCGACAGGGGAAGGGATAATCTCGATTTTGGCATCGGGAACCGACGCTTTAATCTGCTTCTCCCACTGGATCAGTTCGTTGGCATTCATGGACCACATGCCCGCTTTGCCGGAGAGGATCGTATTTTTGAATACGGTGGAATTAATCGTTGCGAACTCTTTGTTGATAAGCCCTTCCTCATACATCGTCTTATACACCGTCAGGGCTTGCTGCATATTCTCGTTATCCATGAACTTCGGTACAATCTGGTCGCCCTGCTGCTCCATCATGGACAAGAACTGCTGCACATCATAGGCACCAAAGAAGGTATCCGCATATTTGAAATCCTCACGCCCCATATATGGATTCTCCACGCCAAGCTTTTTAAAGGCGCGCAGCACTTCCATTGTCTCCTCCACCGTAGTAGGCACCGGCAATCCGGTTTGATCCAGCAGATCCTTACGAATCCAGGTTGCCCGGCGGGATGGATTGGATAAATATTCAGGGATGGCATAGATCTTGCCGTCATGGGTGACCTGGTCCCAGGCTTCCTTCGGCACGGCTTTCAGTAAATCTTGCCCATACTGCTGTAACAACTCATCCAGTGGCTGAAATACTCCGGCTTCGACCGAGCCGGCCATCTCCTTGCCGTTGACGCCGCCGTCACCCTGCACCACATCAGGAATATCATTGGTGGCAAACATTTGCACCATTTTCTGCTCATATTCCTTATGAGGCACCAGGACAATTTTGAGATCGGTATTGGTCAGATCCTCCAGCCTTTTCACCCATTTATCCTGGTTGATGTCGGGCGACTTCTCCACATACGTATACGCCAGCGTTCGCAGTGACATGGAGAACCTCGTCTTGCCGTCTCCCCCATTCTCACCGGATTTCGCCCCGTTTCCAGTGCTGCATCCCGCCATGACGGTTGTCGCCAGCAATAGCGCCATGCCTGTGACCATCCACTTTTTCATGCTACCCCTCTTTTCATCCTGATTTAGATTTAGGTACCACTCGTTGGTGAAGCGCTTTCAAATAGATGTTAAAACATCCCCACCGCCTGCAACAATGGGGATGTTTTAGATGAGATTGCGTTTTCTTTAGGTCAGCACTTACTAGTATGTCTTGGATACCTCGATCTTCTTTGTTATACCGTTGTCGGTAAAATAGAGATGAATGCCGTGATCCTGGTCATCGATGAAATAAGGGACGTACTTCGGCTTCTCAATCTTATATGGCACAAGCAGCGTTACAATTCTATGGCTTAAAGCATGCCGTGTTTCCGCGCTTAGATGATAATGTCTGTCCAGCCCTTCATACTCTGCCGGGTCCACCTCTGCGAATTGATCCGTCTGGCTGAGCGACAGTTCACCGGAGGAAGCATAGACAAATGTCCCCTCAAGCCCTGCCTTAGTACCGTTCAGACGGAAGGTCTGCCCTTTCAGCTGTAACGGGTGTATTGCATGGAACAG
Organism: Paenibacillus sp. CB74; assembly: GCF_055687625.1. Classification (NCBI taxonomy): domain Bacteria; kingdom Bacillati; phylum Bacillota; class Bacilli; order Caryophanales; family Paenibacillaceae; genus Paenibacillus; species Paenibacillus sp. CB74. The sequence continues at coordinate 4,067,969 of NZ_CM146009.1, forward strand.
CCATTGAACACTGTCCGGCTGCTTCAGGTCAATGTGGTCCACAATGACGAAGTAGGATGATTGCAGAAAATGTATTTCCCGTACAACACGCTTCACATGCGGTACGGTGCTGGCGTAGGCATCGGTCGCTACCGCGCGCACATAACCATCACCGTCTCGCCAATAGGCATCTTCGATCTGCCCGGTTGCCGCCATGTTCAGCACTTTGTTGTTCTCGGCATACTGACCTGCTCCGCCAATCAGCAGATTGTTTTTGGAGCGTGTCTGCCTGCGCCATTCCCGGTGAAAGGAACTTCCATGCGCGATATAATAGCCGGTATCCGCCGCAAGCGGCTCACCGAATGCATGCAGGGTAAAGCTGTTCTGATCCGCATGGCTATGGCTGATGGAGCCATAACGGCTTGACTTGAGTAGCAGCATCATATGCTCATCCGGATCATCCATCCGGTGATGCATAGCTACCCATCCCACATCCCGGAACCATTTGAGCGGTTCGATGTTCACAGGTGACTCTTCCTCCACCTGCGGATAATCGTGGCGATATACCAATTCGTCAAAGTTAAAATCCCACCAGCCGTAGTTATAAAAGGCTCCCTCTGTCCCCGGATCGGATTGGCGTACACGCTCAAAGTACCACTGGTACCAGCGGTTGCCTGTAACACCTGCCAGTTGGCGCACAAGATAGCCTGTTTTCAAATTGACCGGGTCACCCAGCGTAGACTGATCTCCAAAGCTGGCGCGCCGTGCATCAGGCGGGTACACGTAGAGTGGAAAATCCCCGGTACGCTGGAAGAACGGTCGACGGAAGAAGTCGATGCCCGCATAGTTTCGCAGCAGATTCATCGCTTCGGTTACATAGGCCATGCCTGTTGTCCAGTACATCGGTCCTTCGGCCCAACCCCCATCACTGCCACCCCAAGGGGAGTACAGACAGGCATAATAATCGATCGCATAATCCAGCCACGCTGCAGCTTGCTGCTCCTCATGCAACAAAGCCATACAGCACGGTACAAGTACGGAAGACAATGAACGAATTGCATGGCTGTCATAGGGCACATGATGAATCTTTGAGCGGACCATTACATGCTGGGCTACCTGTTCTGTCCGCCGCAGCAAACTGCGTCTTACCACATCTTGCTCTTCACTGTTCAACTCATCATGCAGCCAGTCATAGCCCCAAGCAAGCGCCGCTGCGACCCGAAAGGCCGCCTCGTCATTATAATCGCGGGAGGTTGTTCCCTCCGTATCCCAGGCCGCCACATGCAGCAGCCAGGTTTTCGCCGCTTCAAGCAGCCGTTCGTCTCGAAGCACCCGCCCAGCGATACTCAGATGACGAATGGCATATAACACTTCCTGACAGTCAATGTACATTTGTCTCCACAACGTGGCGACACGTTTGTTATCCGGGTAAGGCAGCGGTTCACGAATTGGGTCACGGTCTACCCACGGTTCCACGGAATTTGCCATAAACACATCCCAGCCGCAATACGTGGAATCGGACGCAACACCATCGGCAAGCGCATTCAGTCCACGCTCACCAAGCCACAACCGTGGGTGAGACGTGTTTGTGGAAACGTATCGCTGTGCCCGGGAAGGTAGAGGTGTCTCCGGTAATCCCGCTGGGACCGTAAACCGCCTCACCTCACTCCATGATGACATTTCCTGCTGTTTCTCCTGCACGGCATCCGTTTCAGCTTCACTTCCTTGCTGCATTGATTGATCTATAAGTAGCGCATATCGCCAATAATACTCTCCAGGTTCAAACACCCGGTCAGGTGTGAAAAAATTATACGGGAGCGGCGTAAAGGTCATCGTCTCTTCTTCCTGAAAAGAAGGGCTCGCCGATACTTGCAGCAGATAGGCATTCTCATCCTCCTGCTGTGCCGCCATCCAGGTAAACCTTGGCGGATTCTCTGCCAGAATGGTATGTTCATCAGGTGCATAGTCCACATGGAACGGCCCGCTAATAGGTTGGTACAACAGTCTTTCTGCAAGCTTCCGTTTCACTTCCATCGTATCATTCCCTCCTTATCGCAATGTTGTAGCCTCAACGCATGTACATTCCGCCATTGATTTCTATCGTCTCTCCGGTGATAAAAGCCCCCAGGTCAGAACATAAGTACAACGCCGCTCCTGCAACATCATCGGGAGTCCCTTCCCGTCCAAGCGGGATACTGCCTACTGCAGAAGTCCGGCCTTCTGCCGAGGTGAACGTAGCATGGAATGCCGTCTGTCCAATGAAGCCCGGTGAAAGGGCATTAACCGTAATCCCCCCAGGAGCCAGTTCTTTGGCAAGCCCTTTGGTTAACGCAATGACAGCCGCCTTGGAGGCTGCGTAAATAGCTGCACCCGGCCCGCCCCCGTTATGAGCCGCTACCGAGGTCAGATTGATAATTCGTCCGCCTCCAGCCGCCTTCATGCCAGGAATGACCGCTTTGGAGACAAATACGGCGCTCTTCAGATTGACATCCATAATCCGGCTGTAGAGCTCCTCGCTCATCGTTTCAATAGGGCTCCGCTCCACCAGATGCCCCGCATTATTGATTAACAGGTCAATTGGACCGCCGAAACGAAGCGTGATATCCCCAACCATCGATTCTATGGCATCCATATCGGTCACATCGGCCTGAAATGCCGCCGCTTCACCACCAGCATCCCGAATCGCTGCCACGACCTCCTCCGCCCGCTCCATATTATGCAGACCATTCACAGCCACCTTTGCCCCACAGCGAGCCAATGACCCGGCAATAGCAGCGCCAATCCCTCCACTGGAACCTGTTACCAACGCAATTTTGTTCTGCAAGTTAATATTCATGTTTGATCTTCCTCCCTGTTATTGGTTTCAATTACATTAAATCCGCTTGCTGTGCTGATCGGCCGGAAGCGCCATCGTAATGGTCGTTCCCAAGCCTCGCTCACTCTCAATCATCAAGCCATACGTTTCTCCAAATACCAGTTGAATCCGTCGATGGACATTCATGAGACCAATGCCTCCACGATGGTAGACATCATCGGAATCTTCCCCTGCCAGACGATTTAATTCCAGACGGTCACGCAGCTTCTTCAGGCGTTCATCGTTCATGCCCATGCCGTTATCCTGCACGATCACAAGGAAGCGATCTTTCAAGCGCCGAGCATCGATGCGGATATAATGACCCGGTTCCATGCCCTGTGGAAACGCATGTTGCAGCACATTCTCCACCAGGGGCTGGAGGGTGAGACGAACCATTTTTTCTAGCAACAGATCCGGTGCAATGATGACCTCCACTTCAAGCTCCCGATCCATGCGATGTTTCATGATAGAAAGGTAGGCGAGCACATGCTTCAACTCATTGGCCACCGTAATTTCCTCCAGATTGGTCTGAATGGAATAACGGAGCATATGAGCCATCGATTCCACCATCTGTGCAATTTCTTCGGAGTCCTGTACAACGGCATAACATTTGATCGTCTCCAGCGTGTTGTAGAGAAAATGCGGATTGATCTGCAACTGGAGCGCCTGAAATTCCGCACGGTGTCGTTCCAACGCCTCCTGCTGTAGCTCAATTTCCGACTTCTGGCGGCGCAGCTCCGACTCATATACACTCTCAATCATGTCCGACAAACGGCTGACCATCAGATTATAGCTGCGGATCAGCACGCCGATCTCATCACGCCTTTCCTTCATCTCCACCTTGTTCCAGATTCCCTTCTCCGTCTGTCTCATTCCGTTCATCAGCACCCGAATGGGTTCCACTTGAGATGCTCCGATCCGATACGCCACAACAAGCGCAGCGAGCAAGGTTCCTGCACCAACCCATAATGTAGCTGAGCGAATCGTTGCAATCGGCCTTTGAAGCTCCGACAGCGGCACGGAAGCGACAAAGCGCCAGCCCGAATAGGCAGACAGTTCCGATATAAACAGCCGTTTGGTGCCATCCGTGTTCTGTTCCAGTGACCCTGCCTCCATGTGCATAAGTCTGTCCACGGTGCTGGATGACATCACGGTTTGCGCCTCCTCGACCCCAGGAAGGTAGATGACATTTCCGTTCTGATCCATCACATACTGATATCCCCCTTGACCGAGATCGAGTTCTCCCCAGATGTTGTCAAGCTCCAGCACATTCACTTCCATCGCCAGCACTCCGTTTGGTGTGTAGGAGGACATCCCCCTGATCCGGCGTGCAATCGTAATGACATTCGAACTCTGTCCACTGCGAATACTGCGGGTGAGCAACGTCGATTCGCCATTCGCAGGGGTTGCAGCGAGCAGCTCCTTATACTGCTGGGCAGCATTGATATCGGGTATGCCCGCTGAATTCTGGTTGTCATCGATGACAACCCGCCCGTTCTCCCCGATAACATACAGGAACTTGATCTGTGGATATAACATAAATACAGGCGGGAACACGTTCCTTTTAATCTGACGGCTGTACTCGTAATAGGCATAACTATCCTCCGAATTCATATCGAGGAAATGCTTCACACTTCCATTAGAGAGGATAGAGTACGTTGAGCGATCATAATTTTGCAAATACAGGTCGGTCTGGTACGCCGTATTACGCATCGTTTGGGCGATGTTGTCCGCCAGCTGGTCGTTCATCTCAGTTGAGGCATAGGTGTAGGTAAACAAGCCGATAGCAGACAGGGACAACGTAATTACGATGGCAAAATGAAAGAATAGGCGGATCGACAGGCTGCGCTTCATCATTCAATGCCCAACTTGCTACGGTATTCGGACGGGGTCAGTCCGGTAATCTTCTTGAATGTCTTGGTAAAATGGGGATGATCCGCATACCCCACTTCGTAGGATATATCCGTAATCCGGTTGCCCGGCTGTTCCAGCATGCTTTTGGCCAGTTCCATTTTGCTGCGTATCCGGTATTGAATAAAGGTCTGACCTGTCGTCTGTTTAAACAGTTGGCTGAAGTAGGACGGGTTCAGTCCCAACTTGGCGGCAATCTCGTCCAGTGACACTTCCCTGCGCAAATGCTGTTCCAGATAAGCCTTAGCTTCTTCCACCGGATGCTTGCGCTTGCCGCTGCGCTTTTCCTTGATCGTTTTCATCAACATCTGGATTTCGTTGCCCAGAGCCTTGAAGCACTCTTTTGAGGAAGCGCTTTCATTAATCTGACTGGACGTACTCATCGTTCCGTTTCCCCGTGCATTCATTCTGGCTACAATCAATTCCAGCAATTCCTGAAAAAGCTCCGCTGTCTGCTCAGGCATCAGGGCATATGCCGGATAACGATCTGACCATGCTGCGAGCAACTCCGTCACATCGGATTGTCTTAGCTCCCATATCGCCTCTTCCAGACGCATCGCCCAATCGTTCAGCTCCCTCACGGGTACAAGAGAAACCGTAGGTTTATCCTCTTCGGATGCCAGCAATTTGAGCAGCAGTTCATGAAGCCCCTGTCGTCCCACAGGTTTCAGCAAATATCGCTTTACCCCATAATCCATACAGGCTCTTGCATATTCAAAGTCCGAATAACCGGAGACCACAATAATGCGTATCGTACTGCCTTGCTCGGATAAACGACGGCAGAGCTCAATACCGTCCATCGTTGGCATGCGGATATCCGTAAACAGGATGTGCGGCCGAAAGTCTCCCATCACTTGGAGAGCTTCTTCCCCATGTGCAGCCTGCCGAATCTCACAGTCGAACAGTCCCGCTTGTTTGATCATCTTCGCCAGACCCATTCGAATCATGGGCTCATCGTCCGTAATCAAGATTCTGAACATCGCCATTCCCCCCGTTTCCGTCAGATCTGTATGTTGCTTGTACTTAAGATTTGACGGAGCCGACCATGATTCCTTTTACAAAATGCTTTTGCAGGAAAGGGTAAATGATAATGATCGGCAAGGTGGCGATAATAATGGTTGCCATTTTGATACCTTCTGGCGATGTATGCGCAAGGGTGCTATAGACGGCAGAACCTGGATCGACGGAAATATCGTCACTTTCAAACAGCTTCTTGAGTGTTACCTGGATCGGCCACCAGGCCGGATCATTCAGATAATAGAGCGCCGTGGAATACGCATTCCAGTGGCCTACCGCATAGAAAATACCGAGTGATGCCATGGCCGGTTTGGACAATGGGATGACGATACGCCAGATGATACCGAATTCTCCACAGCCATCGATGCGGGCAGCGTCAATCAGCTCACCCGGCAACTGTGCGAAGAACGAGCGCATAACGAAGAAATTAAAGGCATTAATCGCTCCGGGCACAATCAGCACCAGTGGATTATTGACCAGATGCAGTTCCTTCATCAGGATAAAGTTCGGAATGAGCGGCGCCGAGAATACGACGGTTACCAGGACAAACATGACAACGAGAGAGCGTCCCTTGTACTCTGGACGAGACACAGGATACGCAAGTGATGCCGTTGCCGCAAGATTGACCAGCGTCCCGAACAGCGTCACCCCAACCGATACCGCAAATGCCCGCCAGAATGCAGCATCGCCAAATACATATTCATAATTGATCCAGGTAAAATCAACAGGCCAGAAGCTAACCTTTCCACCCATGATCGCTTCCGAGCTGCTGAGTGATTGGGCCAGCACATTAATGAAGGGCAGAATCATCGTCAACGAGAGCAGCGTTAGAAAAACGAGATTACCAATGCGAAATATACGGTAACGGACACTGGGGGTACGCATAGAACTCGCCTCCTAATACAGGCTTTCGCCGGTTGTTTTTTTGCTGAAGAAATTACCGAGTAGAACAAGCATCAAACCCACGACCGACTTGAACAATCCGATGGCCGTTGTATAACTGTATTGCTGTGAGAGAAGCCCGGCTTTGTAAATATACGTATCGAGAATTTCACCCGATTCCAGATTGAGCGGATTCAGGAATACAAACACACGCTCAAAGCCCAGATCGAGGAACTTCCCAATGTGCAGCAGCAGCAGGATCATAATCGTCGGCAGCAAGGATGGCAGGGTAATCGACCATATTTGCTTCAAACGTCCGGCTCCATCCACCTCTGCCGCCTCATACAGATCGGGATTGATGCCGGCAATGGCTGCCAGGAAAATAATCGTCCCATACCCGGAGTCACGCCAGATGCCGGAACCAATCAGAATGGAACGAATATACGAGTCTTCTCCAAGAAAGTAGATTGGTTGCATGCCCAGAAACCCAAGTGCCTTGTTCACCACCCCGGCATCCATCGAGAAAATGCCCATGAAGATTCCGCTAATAACGACCCAGGATAGAAAGTGAGGCATGTATACAATCGTTTGCAGCAACCGCTTAAATACAATCATTCGTACTTCATTTAGCAGAATGGCCAGTAAGATCGGTACCGGGAATGCAATTACCAGATCATATAGTCCAAGCAGAAGTGTATTATTGAGAATTCGCAAAAAGTCATAATGGCTGAACATCTTCTGGAAATGTTCCAATCCTACCCAATCACTGCCGGTGATACCTTTGAAAATGTTGTAGTTCTGAAAGGCAATGATGGAGCCGAAGAGAGGCACATATTTGAAGAGGAAAAAATACAGGATACCCGGTACGGAGAGCAGATATAGGATCCGGTATCGCCACAGATAACGTCCTGTATCTCCGAGCCGGGTGCCCAGACCAGACGAGTGAAGTCCGGTTGTTCCCCGGCTTGGTGGCACGATATCCGCCGGCTTCACGTCTTCTCCCCTCCCTGCTTCTGTGTTTGCATGGCTCTCAAATTATCAGGAACGTTCTCGTCCCATGGGATTTCATTAAATTCAACGGAAATATAATTCGGCTCACGGTCGATAATACGCGAGAGCTCGCGTGTGAACACCTCCACTATCTCCTGCTTTTGCTCATCCGTCCTGCCTTCATACAGCCTGATCGTAATTTCTGGCATCCGAGTTAAGCTCCCTTCAATCCATAATGTAAACGCTTTAACAACTTTATCTTAGCGCTCCTGCATAAGGGCAACAATGGACTGTCTTTTCGTTCTCTTGTGTTTTCTTTAGGTCATGGCAAACAAACCCAAAAGGTCCCCTTTATGAAAGGGGAGTCCCATTTATTTTGAAATTAGTCATCAATCCAACGTCTTGTTATATCATGTTTCAGTCCTTCAGACCTTGCATTAACAAACGTAATAATAAAGATCGAAAACGAAAAACACGCCCACAGAACCAGTACCTTAGAACCATTTTTGCACGAAAAGCTAATATTAATATGACTTTATAACGATATATTCTACGAAGTAACTTACCTGGGGGTCCTATAAGTGAAGTAGAACTTGTAACAATGCAAGAAGCACACTGCATCATAAGAGAATGTCACGTAACCACAGTAAAAATAAGAATTATAGAATTTGCACGATAATCATTTCCCACTAAATATTCGTTAGATTACATAGCGTATAGCATCCCATCCAGGTATAGTGCATTTTCATATTTGTAGAAGGAGTGAACCATCTTGTTTAATAAGCTTCGCTGGAGTACCATGCCTTTCTTTATCAAAAATTTGGTGATTTCATTCGGCAGTATCACGTTGATTGGTGTAATCCTGATCACTGCCGCATATCAATTGCAGAAAAACATTCTGGTTGAACAGCTGCACGACCAGGCTACCGTCATCACCCAGAAATGGTACGATGATCTCGACACTGCCAAAGTGGCAGAAGCGGCTAAGGAAAAAAGCTACTCCGGTCCTGTACAGCAGGAAATGAAAGCTTACCTTGATTCCATCCATGAGTTCTATCCAAATATCGCACAGGCGTACATTTTCGGTTCAGAACTTGAAGAAGGAGACGGAACGTCCATCATCGCCATTCCAACGAACCTGTTGGAACCATTTGAGGAAGGTAATCTGCCCGCAGGTGCCATGTATCCTCTACCTCAAAATAACGTTGTGGTGCTGGAACAGATGAAAAAGGACGGGAAGCCTGCTTTCAGTGATTTCTACACGGACGAGTACGGAACTTGGACCACACTGATCTACCCTATTAATAATGCAGATGGCTCCATGTACGCTGCTCTTTACTTCGATGTTGATGCAAGTGCCGTTCCAAAAGGACTTAAGGAATTGCTTACGTACGGATTGATGTTCCTTGTCGGATTCCTGATCCTGTTCATGGTGTTGCAATTCATATTGCTGAAAAGAACGTTGCTTCCAATTCGCAACCTGATGAAAGGTATCGAAGAAGTCAGCACGGGTAATCTGGACGTAATCATCGACACCGGGCGAGATGATCTGGGTATCATCAACGAGAAGTTTAATGCGATGATCCATCGCTTCAATACAACCATCTACAAAGTACAGAATACTTCACATCACCTCTCGGAATCCTCCAAACAACTACTGGGCATTTCCGAGAAAAATAATGTGAACATTCAATCCATCAGCACCAATATTCGGGAGATATCCACCGGACTGGTGTCTCAGGACAAAGCAACGGTAGAGAATGCACGTGCCATGACAGAGATGTCAACGGTCGTACAGACCATCGCCAGCAGTTCAGCTGATGTGGCAGACGAAGCACTCAGCATGGAGCAGCGCTCCAGTACAGGTAATGTGGTGATGCAGCAAGTTATTGAGCAGATGCGCTTGATCTCCGGTGCAGTACAAAATACGTCGAATTCGATTCAGTCGTTGGAAAATAACTCGAATGAGATTAGCAACATTGTTAATCTCATTACGGAGATTGCCGGACAAACCAACTTGCTGGCGCTCAATGCTTCCATTGAGGCAGCACGCGCGGGTGAAGAAGGACGAGGTTTTGCCGTGGTTGCAGGCGAGGTGCGTAATCTGGCGGAACAATCCCAGGAATCAGCGAAACAAATTCGACAGTTAATCGAAGAGATTCAGCGGGATATCACTCAGTCTGCCGCGGCGATGCAGCTGGGTTCCAAGGAAGTAACGAAAGGCTTGGAAGTTACCCAAGAGACAGGTGTATTCTTCGAGAATATTCTGACTGCTACGAATAAAGTTGCAAACCAGATTCAGGATATCTCCAGTTCTACCGAAGAAATCTCGGCAAGTACACAAGAAATGTCTGCTACGGCGGATGAACTCTCTGCCAATGTCAGCAAGGCAGCGAATAGCAGTAAACAAATTGAGCAGTCCATTGAAGAGCAGGAAGCCTCCATGGCTGCCATTGTGAGTGCCTCCGATGAACTCTCGGTTGTCTCCGAGCAGCTGCAAGAACTGATTTCATTCTTTAAAGTACGAGCAGAATAGAATTAAGTAGGACACAGATAACAATAATAAGAAACAATAAAAACCAAGGCTCATGAGTGATTAACTCGAAGCCTTGGTTTTTTTGTTGTTAGCAGGGTAGGTGGATAGGTTCCAGGTATCATTTAACAGGCAGTAATTCTTCTGCATTTATAATCATCTTTTTCTCGTCATTGTAGCTGAATTGTTGAACCTCCACTCCACACTATAATCCAGCAGCTGCTTTAATTTCTTTTCTCTGAGAAACGATTAACGATTGTAACTTTTCTGTTCCAAATGCTCCTGCTGAGAAAGCATTTGCTTTTGGATAATAAACCATTCGAAATGATGTTCCATCTTGAAGATGCACACGTAAAAAAATTCCTGTCTCATGCTTGGATTTCTTATACACTTCATCAAAGCCAACATATCGCAACGGCAGAAGCTCGTTCATGAATTCGGATGCGGCTTCCTGGGGGAAGTTACCTATTGGGCTGCCATCATTGCCACTTTCAAGGCTGACTTTTTCCACTTTGCCTTCAATGTCCATCAGGTCTCCCATTGTCTTCGCATGGGGATTTTCTTTTGCTTCGTAAACCTTATTATTCGCTACCACGCGATAATGTGACTTATAACCTTCTAGTTCATATATAACCGTTCCAATTGGAAGATATGCCGCATCTCCATTCTCGGTCACGTGATCCGCACACACATGCTCGTTCAGCATGTAGCTCACTTCCCCTATCCTGTCCCCAATTTGCTCTGCAGGTACCTCTTTGGTCCCTTCGTTGTTTTGAAAGTATGTAACATCATTGAACATCAGAAAATCAATCCATTCAATGGTTCCCGGGCATCCCTTCGTTGATTCCTTTGCCACTTCTTCCGTATTCGTTTCATGGGGTTTTGATGTTATTTCCCCCTTATTCGATATTCCACAGCCAACAATAATGACTAGCATCAAAAGCATACTCAAACTCCAATAGTTAACAGGTTTCATTCTCAATCACCTCAACCTATTAGACGGATTCAACGAAGACATAGTTACAAGCTTTTTTTCGCTCAGCTATTCTACTCGTTAAACGCTCCGTCATTGCTTTTTCATATGAGCATCACATTCGCACCTATCGAACCTATCCCAGCATTTTTATGACAAAGATCACATCCACCTTCTCTGTTCAAGTGCTACATTTGTTAACGACCAACTGACCACAATAGTAAATCGGTCATAAAAGTTTTATCTTCCCATTTATCCTTTCAACCACAAGGAGGTGTAAATACCATGAAAACGATAGATCGAAGGCAACAGGTGATGGACTCTGCCGAGAAATCCTTTGCCCTGTTTGGCTACAAGGCCACAACGATGGAGCAGGTTGCGAGACTTGCCAATGTGGGCAAGGGAACGATCTATACTTTTTTCGAAAATAAAGAAGAACTGTTCAGCGAGATTCTGCGCTCGATCATTGCGGACATGAGACAGATTACAGAGCAAACCGTGAAGGAAGAAAATTCCTTTCTGGATAACGTGCATATGAGTATGGACTCTCTGCTGGAGTACCGGGAGGAACATGAGTTGTTGATCAAGCTTTTTCAGGAGGTTAACGAGTTCGGTACACTGCAAGCCAAGGAAGGTTTGCAGCAAGTGGAGACAGCCATTCTCGAATATCTGGAGCGTCAGGTCAGCCGTGCCATGGAGTTAGAGCAGATTCGCAGAGACGATCCCAAACTGGTTTCTTTTGTCCTGCTGAAGCTGTATGTCACCTTAACCTCGGATTGGAACAAAGCGCATCCTACGCTGCATAAGGATCAGATCAAGGATTTTGTGGGCCTCTTTCTCAAGAATGGCTTATCCCCCACCTAGAGAAAGGCAACCTACTAGATCCAACACATAATAGAGACAGAACAAATGGATGAGCGTAAGGATAGGGAGAGAACATGATGAAATCATTCCACGTATTTGGGCAGGATCTGAAGTCCGCCTTCAAGAAACCAAAAATATTTATTCCGATTCTCGTTGTACTGTTCATTCCGGTATTGTATAGCGGCCTGTTCCTGAATGCATTCTGGGACCCTTATGGCAAAATGAATGAATTACCTGTAGCCGTGGTCAACACGGATCAGGGTGCAGTCTACAACGACAAATCACTGGAGGTCGGTCAGAATCTGATCGATGAATTGAAAAAAAGCGATGATTTCAACTGGCAATTCGTTACTCGTGAACAAGCAGATCAAGGCATGGAAGACAATAAATATTATATGACGATTGTTATTCCGGAGGACTTTTCCTCCAAAGCAACGACCCTGATGGATGAGCACCCTGAGCCAGCAGATCTGATCTACGAACCCAATGAAGGATACAACTTCCTCGCGGGTCAGATCGGTGGCACGGCGGTTAAACAAATCCGCTCCAAAGTTGCTGCCAAAGTCACAGAATCGTATACCGAAACGTTATTGGATCAGGTCGAAAAAATCTCAGGCGGTCTGGCGGATGCCGGGGATGGCGCAGGTCAGATTCATGATGGTGCGATCAAACTGGATGAGGGTGCTGCTACATTAAAAGAGAACCTCTCCAAACTGGTTGCTGGCACCGACAAGCTCGAAACGGGCGTGGTTTCGTTAGAAGAAGGTACGTCCACTCTCGCCCAAGGCACAGGTGATCTTCATACTGGCGCAAGTGCCCTTTCCAGTGGGCTATCCCAACTCGCAACAGCAGGCACGAAGCTGAGTGATGGAGCAACCCAGGCCGAAATGGGCGGCAAACAGTTACAGGCTGGTCTTCAATCTGCTCAAGAAGGCGCGGCTAAGCTGGATGCAGGACTTGCGGCTTCCGAGGAAGGTAGTGCGAAGCTAACAGCTGGACTGCAAAGCTCTGTTGAGGGCAGCGGCAAAGTTAGTGAGGGTGCCAAAGCGGTTGCACAAGGACTCGCCCAATTGGCTGAATCCAGTCCGGAACTGGCCGCAAGTCCTGCTGTTCAGCAGCTCCTGGCAACAAGTCAGGCCGTAGCCGCTGGCAGTGAACAAGTATATCAGGGCGGACAGCAGTTGGTGACAGGCAGCCAAAACCTGTACGCTGCACAGCAGCAACTGCATCAAGGCAGCAGCCAGTTGACACAGGGTGAACAACAACTCGTACAAGGTGCCACGCAATTATCCGCCGGACACGAAAAGCTTGCGACGGGCCTACAGCAATTCAATTCCAAATTATCCGAAGCAGCGTCTGGAGCAGCCAAACTTGCGGACGGTTCAGGTCAATTGGATGCTGGTGCAGGCAAGTTGGTTGCGGGTGTAAGCCAGCTCACAGATGGAATCTCAACACTTGCAGATGGCTCACATAAGCTGGATGACGGTGCCGGTCAGTTAAAAGAAGGTACGCTGAAGTTAACGGATGGCTCTGGTGAACTTGCCACCAAGCTGAATGAAGCGGCTGAGCAGACGGGGAGTGTGAAAAAGACCGATGAACTGGTAACGATGTATGCAGAGCCTGTTCAGGTCGATGAGCATAAATATAATGAGGTACCTAATTACGGTACAGGATTCTCGCCATACTTCCTGTCACTGGGGCTGTTTGTCGGGGCATTGATTGCGACATTGGTTGTGCCAACACGCGGTAGCACGGTTAGCGAGGCAAGTGGCTGGAATCGTTTTGTGAGCAAAACGCTGGCTTTCACGCTCATGAGTGCTGTACAATCCCTGCTTGCTTCATGGCTGGTCTTGTACGGCTTGGGTCTGAAAGTTCAGAGCGTTCCGTTGTTCCTCTTGTTCAGCTTTGTGACCAGCCTAAGCTTCATGTACATCATTCAGGCACTGGTGACTTGGTTGGAAAATCCGGGACGATTCCTCGCAATTCTGATGCTAATCTTCCAGCTTACGACCAGCGCGGGCACCTTCCCGCTCGAACTGATTCCAAACTGGTTGAAGGTGTTTAATCCATGGCTGCCTATGACCTATTCGGTAACAGGTTATAAAGCAGTTATCTCAAGCGGACAGTTCGGCGTAGCTTGGGATCAGCTCGGTATACTGTGCATCTTCGCGGTAATTGGTCTTGGAGGAACTCTAACGTACTTCCTGATGCACCGCACCACGGAGAGCGAAAACGTTAGCAGTGAAGTTGCACTTCACGCGTAGTATGAAAAAATAGACAAGGCATATCCCCTTGTCCTGACTCGCTGGATGATCGCAAGTCTGGGCTAAAGGGATATGCCTTTGTCTTTTTGTTAGTTTTGATATTGAGTTTAGCCAAGATCCTTCACAATGTGTTGGTTCAGAAAACTCAGAAAATCACCTTGCATGGAGCCAAGGGTAAGCATTTTCTTGATAATGCTAAATCGCCAATGGGTACCATTGAGCTGGAATGACCATATAGCGGAGAGCCCCATTCCAGATTTTAATTTTTGATTTTTCAGATCATCCAAAGCAAAATCAATTATTTCTACAACTTTCGAGGAAAATACATTGAGAAAGAGAACTTTTAATCTGTCTCTATTGATTAGTAAAATCGCTTTACTCGTCGGTGATGAAATCGTCTGTGAAATGGCGTAACAGGCCAGCATATCAGGTTCTCTGTATGGTTCAGCTAAACGGTATATAGATTTTCTAGTGATCAATAGCATTTATATTCTTCCTATTCCTTTTCCTAGTATGTAGAGTACATATCAGAACTCGAGACAGCAAAAGAAAATAACAGCGCGAGCGTAATCAGTAATACATACAACGCTACACTGATAATTCCACAGACAAGGCCAGCAATGGCTAATCCTCTGCCCTGTTCCATGCGGGTCTTCATTTCTTTGAGCGATATAGAGGCAATGATGATGGCAACAATACCAATCAGTAATCCCACGTATGGAATTACGATGGACAATATGCCCAAGACAAGAGCTGCAATCGATTTACTATTGGTTTTTGGTATTACATAAGGTGGTGGTGGAAGTCTGTCGTTAAAATAACGGTTCACATCATTTTCGCGATCGCGATGTTCCAACGTAGAACCCCTCCCTGTTTAATAAGTATGTTCATTATAATGTTTTATAGGGAATGGTTGTACCATATTTTGTAAATAGCGAGTTGTTATTAATTTTATTGTATCCATCCTCTGAACACATAATTGAAGCGTAAGCTTAAACATTGTACTTCTAGAATATAAAGTTTAGAACTCGTTGTGTTTTAGTATTTTTTGTTTGGAATTATGAGTTACACCACTTATGCAATTCGAACACATTGGAATGTAGTGACTTATATCGTGTTGACCATGGTATTAATTATCTGGAATACATACCTGTGGACATAAGCTATTATTAAAAAAGAACGCAATCCCTTACTACTCATAGGATTGCGTTCTTTCCACATTTCTTAGATGCAATGTCTTCTATCCTTCCACTTCCACCCGCTGCAAAAATGTCCGAGTACGTGCAAGCTTTGGATTGCCGAAGATCTGTTCTGGTGGGCCCGCCTCTGCAATCTCGCCGTTATCCATGAAGAATACCCGATCCGCAACGTCACGGGCGAAACCCATCTCATGCGTGACAATCATCATTGTCATATTTTCCTGCGCAAGTTGTTTGATGACACGAAGCACTTCCCCAGTCAGCTCCGGATCGAGTGCCGATGTCGGCTCATCAAACAGGAGAATGTCGGGCTGCATCATGAGTGCGCGGGCAATAGCTACACGTTGTTTCTGTCCACCCGACAGATTGGCTGGATAAGCGTCGGCCTTGTCCGACAGTCCAACTTTTCCGAGTAATTCCAGACTGCGCTTCCTAATGACACTTGAGCTTTCTTTTTTCAAAGTCTTCGGTGCGAGTTCCAGATTAGCCTGTACAGTCAGGTGTGGGAACAGGTTGAAATGCTGGAATACCATACCCATACGATCCGTCATCTTGCGAATATCTGCGGCACCCGCGTAACGACCATTATCGACCAATGTCTGATCCTGAATGCGAATCGTTCCGCCCGAGATATCCTCCAGATGAATCAGGCTGCGCAGCATCGTACTTTTACCTGAACCCGAGGGCCCAATCACGGCAATTACTTCGCCTGGTTCCACGTTGAAGGATACCTGCTTCAGCACATCAAGTGTACCGAATGATTTTCTCAACTGATTTACTTCTATTATATGTGTCATATGCAGACAGTCCTTTGATTAATCAGATTTAATTTATTCAAATGAAAACCGCTTCTCCAGCGCCTTGAACAGCAAAGTAAGCACCAATGTTATAAGCAGATACATGATAGCTGCTAAGAAAAAAGGAAACAATTTAGCATCTCTATTCACTATCCCTTGAGCGTAAGAAAGTAACTCAGGTACAGCAACAGCATACAATAATGCCGTATCTTTAACCAACGTAATGGATTCATTCGCTGTTGCAGGCAATACTACACGAATCATCTGAGGAATAATGACCTTGGTCATCGTCTGCCATTTCGTTAATCCAAGTACCTTCGCTGCCTCATGTTGCCCTTTATCAATGGACAGCAGTCCGCCCCTGAAGATCTCAGCGAAGTACGCCGCATAGTTCAGGATGAACGCAATTGCCGCTGCAACAAAGCGATCAAACACCAAATGCTCGCCAATTACCGGAAGTAAGGGAAGACCAAAGCAGAAGAAAAACACCTGCAGAAGTAACGGGGTTCCCCGCATCACATATACATACGTATGGGCAATCCATGCCAATGGTTTAAACTGGCTCCTCATGGCGAGCGTTACAGCAAATCCAAGTGGGACAGACAATACAATGGCCACCAAAAACATGATGATCGTTGTTTGTGCACCCTCTAGCATAGGTTTTAAAATGGTCAATATATAATCCCAACTCATTGTTTTGTCTCCTCTAATCTGTTAACCCCGCATTCCTCTGGGGCATGTATCGCTCCAGCGTGGAATACGGGGTCCGTTTTGTTCAAACTATATATCAGGTGTGTAACCTGCCTATTTCAGAACCTTGTCTTCACCCAACCATTGGGTGGAGATTTTAGCTGCTGTTCCATCTGCATTGAGCTCATCCAGCGCTTTTTGCAGCTGATTCAGAAGCTCTTCATTGCCTTTTTTGATACCTATTCCATATTGTTCCGGTGCAAGAGATTCATCCAGCAGTTTGAATGTCCCCTCTTCCTTGGACATGTAGTATCTCGCGACCACTTCATCAATGATGACCGCATCCAGACGTTTTGTTTTCAAGTCAGTCAGAGCAAGCACGTTATCCTTGAATTCGGAAGCTTTTACTTTATCCTTCAGGGGACTAGCTGCCAGTGCATCTGCCGCTGAGGACAATGCCTGTAATCCCACATTTTTACCATCAAGTTCATCCAGCTTTGTAATTGGCGAGTCTGCCAAGGTAATCGCGACCTGACTGTTTTCCAGGTAAGGCTTCGTGAAGAGCACTTTCTCCTTGCGCTCATCCGTAATGGTGTATCCGTTCCAGATCATGTCGATTCGACCACTGTTCAGCTCTGATTCTTTGGAAGACCAGTCGATCGGCTGGAATGTGATTTCTTTACCCATTTTCTCCGCTGCAGCTCGTGCGTAATCAATATCAAAACCAACAATTTCATTCTGCTCGTCCCGGAAACCCATTGGAGCAAACTTATCGTCAATGCCTACAACAATCGTGTTATCGTCTTTGCTTGCGGAACTGGAACAACCCGCTACAATCAATACACATATACTAATGAATAATAGTAGAATCGCTTTTTTTCTCATCTCTCGAACCCCTCCATGTCTATAACCAAAACCAAACGCTTTAGTTCGTTACCACGTTATCAGAGATTTATAATAACATAGCATGGAAGAAGAGTCGAGTCTCTTGCCTATTTCCTTCTATTTCATGCAACTTAATTGTCAACAATTTGTGAAAAAGCTGCTTTCACTTGTGCCGTTTCCACGAGCTTCTCGCGTACAATCGAATTCCATAGCTCCAGGTTCTGAAGCTTCTCTAATTCTGTACCTGTCCATTGTTGGGCAGATTCACGACGTAAGGTATAGCTGGTATTCTCTAACTGGTAGACAACCTGCTCCAGATTATCGATCATCACAAAGTTCGCAATCGCATTATATACCAGTATCCGCTCAAGTTCCTCTGTATCCATCTCGTGCGTATCCAAGCTATAATTCACTTGAGCCGTGAACGTCTCCGGGTACAGTTGGTAACCATCCAATCTTTCTCGTAAAGGTAAGGCTTGATTCAGATGACTAAGGTTGGAATTATCACCCATGTAGGGACTGCGGTATTTCACTAAAGCGGCAAAATCATGCGTCAGCGGATTATTCTGCTCTGCTTCATACTGATCCTGCTGTGCCTCGATCCTCGGATTAACGAAACCCTCCACGAACACAAGGCCAACCACACCGAGAACAACGAGTGCAATAATCCATATATTTTTCCCTCTCATGACACATCACTCACTTCATATTTGCTAATGATCCGATACGCCCGATGCACTACCAAAGGAATAATAACGCTCAGTAGCGGGATAGCAAAGGCAATGGCCATCACAGCAAACTGATAAGGTCCATCCACCTGAATGGGTCGATTAAACCAGATGTTGCTTCCAAATCGCAACGCCGCCTGTGTTCCCCATAGTACAATCATGAACACCGCCCATAACCACCAAATTCTGCGATTCCACCGCATAAAGGCATCGGTTTGAATCACTGTAGTTTTCACTGAAGTTGCCGGATCATTCGTCCTGTTAGTCAACATATACAATACATATGATCCCCCAACAAGGAGGCTCACGAGCATAAGCAGGTTGTTTATGGCGGAGCCTTGCATCACCACTCTCGTTGGAATGGTTATGATCCAGGCTATAAGGCAATATATCAGAGCAGACTGTAATAACGCTGTCCAGTACGGAATACGTTGCACTCTCCGATGGTCACTCATCACTTGATCCATACCAGCGATATGCTGAATGGCGGTCTGGAACGCCTTATCTTCACTCATCCCCTGCGAGATATAATCGTCAATCCGCGCAGCGAGATTACTGTGAATCTCTTCTTTTAATTCCCGATTATCCAATGTATCTGGTGCGTGAGCGAACAGACGATTCACATGACGGGTGATGCGAGCTTCCAATCTCATAGTTCTTCATCTCCTTTTTCTTCAGTCACAATCATGCAATCAATCAGCGCTTTGGCTGCCTGCCAAGCTTGGACCTGCTCTCTATAGGCTTCGAGGCCTTGCACTGTAATCCGGTAATATTTGCGTCGTCCTCCCTGCGTCTCTTCCCCCCAGTAGGACTCCACATATCCACTCTTCTCCAGCCTCTTCAAACTGGAATAAAGCGTAGGTTCCTTCAATTCAAACTGCTCTCCACTCTTGCGATAGATCTCCTTAATAATGCTGTAACCATAGTTATCAGAAGGTATAAGTACACTCAGAATGATGGGGTCAATATTGCCCCGAATCAGATCACTGTTAATTACTTGAACATCCATCTGCAAAATTCACCGTCTTTCTTCCATCCTCCGTATACTATAAGACATATTACTATGTCTGTAAAGGTAATATGTATCACATGGTAAATATGTTTCAAAGTGAGCAACGTTGCAATATTCCTCTCTTGCTTTTCGCATGGAAGGAATAAAGAGGTGGTTATAATACAATTCATAAGTACGATGAGAACATTGATTTAGCCTTTGTCCGTGGCGTCCAAAAAAATAAAACAGGGCTCCTCCAATTATGGAGAAGCCCTATACTCGTTTTGTCTATTGCTGCACTTTCTCACGATCCTTGCCTTTATCGGATTCACCTGCGTTTTTGTTGGCAGCATCACGATCCTGTTGCATCTCTTCAACGGTTTTCACCTTAAGACGTGCTGCACCTTCATACTCCTTCGTCGGAATAAGATTACCCGCAGCAAGTCTTGCTTCTGCGGCAGCAATCGCATCCCCGTACTGTGGCAGCCACTGAGCCTGTGCAACCAACATCTCATCGACCATCTGCCAGATCTCTTTTGGATTACATACGGCACCTACGAGCGGGTCCATCATGAACGCCTGACGAAGTAATTGGTCGTCTCCGTTCACCGCAGCTTCAACTGCCAGACGTTGCACGGAAATACTCATATTACATACCGCGGCTGGTCCTAGTGGCAGATCACCTACATGTGGCATAGAAATGCCGTTGCGATCCACATATCCTGGTGCTTCAATAATCGCATCGTCCGGCAGGTTCGAGATGACTCCTTGATTAACGGTATTAAAATGTCCGCGATAGACACGTCCGGTCTCCAGCCCTTCGATAATGTACGAACCATGCTCCTCGCCCCGTTTTTCAGGAATAAATTGCATCGGTTCATCCTTCATCCAGTTAGGGAAATCCGTCTCAAACCAGTTGCGCCCCTCGGTGCATACCCGCAGATACCCACCTGTCTCTCCGTTGATCCAGTTGCCCAAGTCGATCCATTCGTTAATCTCTTCCGGACGTTTGCGGTACCACGGCACATATTCACTCAGATGACCATTCGATTCTGTACTGTAATATCCGAAGCGGCGCAGCATATCGATCCGCACTTTTTCGGTGCGGCTGTACTCGGGATGTTTTTCGAAGGCTTCGAGCAGGTCACCTGTAAGATCTTTGCCTTCATGAGAAGCCTGAATATACCAGGTCTGATGGTTGATGCCGGCACAGATAATATCCACTTCACTCTTTTTCAAGCCAAAAGCTTCCGCAATCTGATGATGACCATGCTGTACGCCATGACACAGTCCGATCGTCCGCACACCGCCATACTTATTGCATGCCCATGTGAGCATCGCCATCGGATTGGAATAGTTCAAGAGAAGTACATCCGGTGCGCTCTGTTCACGAATATCTTTACAGATGTCCAGCATCTCGGCAATTCCGCGTTGTCCGTACATGATGCCACCTGCACACAGCGTATCGCCGACACATTGGTCTACCCCATATTTCAGTGGAATATCCACATCCGTTGCAAAAGCTTCCAGTCCACCAACACGAATCGTACACAGTACATACTTCGCATCTTTTAACGCTTCTTTCCGATCCGTTGTCGGATGAATCTGAATATTCAATCCATTCTCACGGATATCCCGCTGACACAGCTCCGTCACCATGTCCAGATTGTGCTGGCTAATATCGCAGAACGCAATTTCGATGTTGTTAAACTCCGGTACCGTGAGCAAATCCCGCAGCAATCCCCGAGTGAATCCGATACTTCCTGCCCCGATAAACGCCACTTTAAACGACATGTTTATATCCTCCCCTTATCCGAATATTTCGCTTCGGTTAATGACTCTCTTCATGAAATCATTGTACCAACGCCAATAGGGGAAGCGTTATCAAAATCATGACCTGTTCAAGTCCCTGTTGTCAAAAATCCTAACTTTTAAACACCAGATCCACTAATACACTTGTTTTCGAAATTACTGCAAATGACTCATTCATCCTTCGGATATTGACTCACATGTCGTTCCATCGAGGAGCGAAATTCAACAGGCGTACAGCCGGTATATTTTTTGAATAACATATGAAAATACTGACGACTCCCTACTCCAACATAGTCGGAGATCTCAGAAATCGGAATATTCGTCTGCTGTAGCAGCATCTTGGCCTTCTCCATCCGAAGCATGGTCAGGTAATCGGTTGGTGTACGCTGCGTGTGCTGACGGAAAATGCGATGCAAATAACCCGGATGCAGATTGACGGCTGCGGCAATGTCCTTCATCTGAATATTGCGGTCCATATTGTGATGCATGAATTCGATTGTTCGTTTGACATAAAGCTCCGCCTGATCTGGCGCACTCCGGTTCATTTCTCCGCGCAGACGTGCTACACGGACGATCAACTGGATGAACAACGTGCGCACCAGCATTCCCTGTTCCGGGGACGACAGATTCCGGGCTTCGCGATGTTGTGCACGGTCCTCTCTGGGAATAACGCCTAATGGGACAGAGGATCTTCCCTGCTCCAATAGACCACGCTGATCGAGCTCCAACACCAGACTTTTCATAATGTAATACACCTCTTCCGGGTCAGGCAGTACCAGATATGGCGAGGCATTAGCCAGCAAAGTGTGGACTTCTTCCTCTTCCTGTACGAGCTGTCGAATGGACAGCTGACCGGCTGGTGTTCCCGAGAATCCAAACTCTACATTGAGCATCCGGCAAGGCACGCCATCTTCCACCAGCAGACGGTGCGGGACGCCGGCATCGAGCATAATGAACTGCCCTTTTTTCAGAACAGCCTGTTCCGAGCTCCCATCCGGCATCAGTACGTCCACACGACACATTCCCGAAATAATATACATAATCTCCATGGAATCATGATGGTGATAGGACATACGGTAGTTGTCCCATTGCTTATAATAGTACGCGTAAAAACGCGGCCCGCAGTCCTCTGTTCGCAATGCCTCCTGGTACAGACTTCCTGTCCAGCGTTTCGCGATGCTCATGTCCATACCTCCAGTCCTTCAACGATCGATCCTCACTTTTCTCCATTGTAGCAATTCTCTATGTCGAATATAAACTGTCTTGCTTAAAAGTCTCATTTGTATTATTTAATTAGACAAATATATAATTAGTATATTATCTAATATTTTATGTAAATGGTCTACAACTAAGGAGGTTTCCACGCATGAGTACCACCTTTCATCTGGTAAGACATGGACTCAAAGAACGACGGATCGGGGATGTCTCCCTCACTTCCGAAGGGGCGTTACAAGCCGAAGCCACAGCACTTCATTTTGCCAGAGCTGCCTTTACTGTTACTAAAATTCTTACCAGCCCACTTCGGCGTGCCCAAGAAACTGCAAGTATGATTGCCAGCCATACTCAATCCCCCATAATAGTAGAGCCTCGCCTGCGTGAACGTGCCAATTGGGGAGATGGCCCGGATCAGTCATTCGAAGAATTCATTGCGATGTGGGATCGATGCACGTCTGACCTCGATTACATTCCACCTGTGGGAGACTCGGCCAAACAGGCTGGTGAACGTCTGGCCTCCCGCTTAACCGAATTGACGAATGAAGAGCAGGAGAACAGTAACATTATTGTGGTTACACATGGTGGACTCATTACGGATTTCCTGGTGCAAACCTTCACCGAGCGCGAGCTTAATGTCTGGCATTCCGACTTTATAGCGATGCAGAACCAATTGATCCCCGAATGCTCCATTACCACACTAATCCATGATCAAGGAAACTTCACCATTGAAGCGTTCGCTTCTACCGCGCATCTGGACTTAACGGATAAACAAGAATGACGTAACGCGGATCGCCCGAACATGCCAAGCTCTATTCCCAACTCCCTCAGATTCTCATGTAAAAAAGCTCTGAAGTCTCCATGTGCCGAGACACACGGGAGACTCCAGAGCTTTAGAATACTTCAAAATGCTTCAGTACCGCTCATATCCATTGATGCTGCTTTAGGTTACAGTCTGATCCAAATCAGTTCTACGCTATCTTACTACTGCTGATCAGCCCGCTTACTTTCCGCCCTTCCCTGGCGTGTAGAATTTGGGCAGCGTTACCTTCGACCAGTCGATATCCGATGCCATATAGAAGGACGGATAGGAAGGCTGGTTGTATCCACTGTTCTGTCCAGCAATGCCCACACGATACATCGCATCATGCATCAACGTGTACAGCTTGCGGTCCGTCTTCTCGGTACTCAGATAGATGCGGATCGCAGAGCTATCGGTGGTTCTCACCAGCATCTCTTCCCGCCAATCCCCGAAAATATCAGCTACGAGCGAAGGCGTACCTTTGGTGTAATTGTTAGTCAATGTGCCTGTTGCCGTCAGCAACGTGCCACGCTTCCAATCCTTGATAGTTGGCGTGACGTCAATAGCACCATCTACAATCTGGGTCGTCATATCGCCAGACCAGCGAATATTCATATTCGTACCAGGGGCTTGATCACTTATTTTCTCCCCCTGTGCTGTCCACAATCCTACAGCCCAAGTCTCCAGTCCACGACGAGTCGGATCAACATCTCCCACCATGCCGCGTCCTGTATCTTTCCCTGTGTATCCGCCATAGATCACTTCTCCGGTCTTCGCATCCCGCAAGGAGTAGCCATATGGAGCCCACGGACCACCCTCGTGAACCATGAAGATCTCAAGTCCCGGACGATCCGGGTCAATATCTGCTACATGAAGGGCATCCCCATGACCCAGACGGGCAATCGTTCCTGGTGCAGCACTTTCGGCTGGCATCAGGTCTGTGGAGCTATACAGTACGCTACCATCATGATCAATTGTGGCTGAGCCATAGATGATCTCCTGTTTGCCGTCTCCATCCACATCTGCCACACTGAAATAGTGCGCGCCTTGGGTTGTAATGGAGCCATACTCTGGATCTGTGCCATCCACGCCATGCGGCCCATCATTGAACGGGTTCTTCATCGGTGTCCAGCCGCTGTCCACTTTCCATTCCTTTTTCAGCTTCTTGCCATCCCAGTTATAAGCAACCATGGTTGAACGTGTATAGTATCCGCGTGCAAAGATTGCAGATGGTTTCTTGCCATCCAGATAAGCCACGCCCGCCAGGAAACGGTCCACCCGATTGCCCGGTTCAATCCGTGCCATGGCATAATCGCCCCACATCAATCCATCATCATGACGTTCAGGTTCGTAGGGGATCGTCTCCAGCTCTTTGCCTGATTTCCCTTCAAATACGGTGACATACTCCGGCCCATCCACGATAAAACCTTCGAACTTGCGCAACTCATTTCGGTTACTGCGTTCTACCGCGTAGACATCAATGAAGTAATCGGCCAAGCTCTCGGCATCCTGCTGAGATAATGGATAGTTATACTTTTTCTCCATTCCAAATGCCTCTTCCAATGTCGCAGGCCAGTTGCCCTTCACAACCTCTTCGTGTTTATGCCAGTTTCTGAACATATCCACCACGTGATCGTAGTAACCGTCAGCACTTAAACGATAATCATCCTCGTTCTTCACGCCTGCCTTGCGGTCTTCCTTCGGTAAGGTGATATACTTCTCGGATGTCACTTTTCCTTTTTTGTTATATTGGATTATTTTCGTGCCCGGAGCAGTCTTGAACATCATCTCAGCCTTGCCATCCCCGTCAAAATCGTAAACAAGCATCTGTGTATAATGAGCACCTGCGCGAATGTTGACTCCAAGATCGATCCGGTACAGCAATTGTCCGTCCAGGGTGTAAGCATCTACGTAGGTTTTACCCGTGTATCCTTTTTGCGATACATCCTTGGCGTTGGAAGGGTCCCATTTCACAAAAAACTCATATTGGCCATCCCCGTCCACATCACCCACGCTCATGTCATTGGCGGAATACGTATAGGCTTCGCCGGCAGGCGTCACCCCATCGGCCGGTTTTTGCAGTGGAATATCCACGTAGCCGTTCGCCCAAGGTTTGATGGATGCACTGCGTTTGCTCTCCTTACCCTTTTTGTTCACCGCTGCCACTTCATAACGGGAAGAGGATTTACCTGTGGCATCTACATAGTTGGTGCTATCCGTGACCGTAGCGATCTTTTTGCCATCACGATAGACGTTAAAGTCCGTACCTGTCAGCCCTTTATCGCTATACCCTGTGGCCTCGTCACCAAGCAATCTCCAGCTAAGAAAAACACCTTCGGATGTTGATGCAGCTACCAGACCGCGATCCAGATATTCCAGTTGAATCTCTTTCAAGTGACTGCCCCCCTTATGTGATTGCAGGCCACTCTCCGTTGTACTATTTCCATTCGAAGCTTCGGCTCCAGTGACTCCCGCTGTTCCTCCGATAAGCAAAGCTACGCTGAGTGCCGAAGAGAGTACCTTGGCTGCAAGTGGCAGCCGTGCCTTCCTGCGACCGGATTGCTGACCTGAAGCCGATCCCTTATGTACCGGCGCTGTTGTTTCTGAGTTCATCCACCTTCACGCTCCTTGAGACAGAATAGATGATGCTGATACACTTCGATGATGATTGAGCATTCAATTACCCGTATGGGCATTCGATCACCCATGCAGACCTCTTCAACGACTGATTCCAAACTTTAATGATTACGCTTACAAAATTAAAAAAGAGAAATCAGCTTGCCCGACTACCAGAGTGCGGTCCTCCTTTCATTCTCTTTCCAATCTGAGCGAGGTGATCCCGCCCATCCGGTTCTATTATAGACATCCTGCCTGCCAGACCCTAGGCAAATATCCGTCCAAAACGATCAATATTCAGTGTTTTTAGGAGTCATTTTGGAAATCAAACCGATGAACGATTCAAGCTGAAGCATGATTCCGACTCACCGCCAAGTTTTTTCTAACGAATCCCACGCACCCTATTAGGTGGTGAAACTGCAACAACGAATCCTAACGAATCTCAGTAACCTTATTTGGACCAAAACGAGTCTAAGAGGATCAAAATCTACCCAAATTAACTAAATAGCGTGTCTACGATTCGTTAGATTTATCAAATGCATCAATTCAACTGAATAGCGTGTCCTCTGTTCGTTAGAAAAGAAATAGGGCTGTCCCCTGCTCATTTTCATGAACAGAGGACAGCCCAGCCTGATACGCCCGCTCTTACATCCCTAATTACGGATCTTCAAGCGATTATACATACATTGTTCAAGTGAGAACTTCAATCTAGAATGACTCTTGTAATGCATAGCAAAAAACCGCGATCCTCTAACACACTGAGGATCGCGGTTAAGACAGTTACAAATAAAGTTTAAGGCTCAATGCCCCATACCAGGTTTCCACCTTGATAGAGTGTTACCTTGTTCCAATCCTGATAGGATGTTTTTGTTGGATCGAAGGAGTAATCATTCGTCTCGTCAAAGTTGGACCAGTCTGTTTTGTACATGCGAAGCTGGATATCGCCAGTCTGTCCACCAGCCTGAATGCTACCAGCGCCAGCTGTGAAGCTCAGCTCTACATACGAGTCTGTGAAGGTGCGCTGAATATTGGCTCCGCCAACTTGAGCGTAATCAATGGCAGAATCCATTGCAGCCGATCCTTCTTTGGAGAAGTAATACCGGATCTTCAGATCACTCAGATTCACAGCAGTACTGCCCAGATTTTTAATGTTGAAATACGGTTTGATCTGGCTGTCCAGCGCATTGGTATCTCCAGCACGATATTGCAGGACAAGATCACTTGTCGGTACAACGACACTTTGAGGTGTCGCGGGAGCTACAGCAGAATTGGCACTTTGCCCTGCTGTGTTCACTGCACTTACCACATAATGATACGTTGTTCCGTTCGTCAGGGAAGTGTTGGTGTATGACGTACCACTCACATTCGTCGCGATTGTTGTGAACGGACCTGCTGCACTCAGCGCCCGTTTCACATTATAACTTGCTGCACCTGTAGAGGCAGTCCACGTCAGACTCACCTGTGCATTACCTGCGGTTGCTGTGAGCGCAGTCGGTGCAGCTGGCGCCGTTACCCCTGCAACCGGTGTAGCAATTGCTGTGGCAGAATTAACACTTTCACCTATAGCATTGGTTGCCGTTACCACATAATAATAGGTTGTACCATTGATCAAGCCAGTATTGGTGTAGGATGTTCCACTCACATTGGCTGCGATCGTTGTGAATGGACCTGATGCGCTCAGTCCCCGCTTCACGCTATAACTGGTCGCACCTGCAGAAGCCGTCCACGTCAAGGAGACCTGAGCGTTACCGGCAGTAGCCGTCAAAGTTGTGGGTGCAGCCGGAGCTGTATTACCTCCCGGAGGATTGCCTCCACCATTACTTGCAGGCAGCACAGGGAATGAGTTCTTCACCAGTGCCACGAATTGATCATGGAACCAGTGACCCGATACCGGAGCATTGGGCAATGCACCTGTTAATACACCATCCCGAGTGGTGAAGGTCGGGTCACACATCCGGTCGAAACCTTTGCCTTCGTTATTCGGAATTTCGGAACTGGAGCCATCGGATTCACCCGGAGGTTTCACCCAGACATAAGCATCCAGATGCGCTGGTCCGGGCGCTGCCTTAGGGACTTCCCCTATGCCAGCTCCACTGGCATTACACCAGTTCCCTCGATGCTCCCGGCGATCTACACGTCCGGAATTTACATAATCGTTGATGTTGCTGCCCGTAGCCGATGTTGGACGGTCTACCCCGCCCCAGCCGTTCCGGCTAGTATCGATCAGGAAACCTGTGCTGCTTGGCCAGCCGGCTTGTACGAAATCGGTATACAGCGCAGCGGTGAAATCGGTTTCGTCAAAATACGGATTCCACTCATAAAACTTGGCTGATTTAATCGGTTGTCCACCGATATTGAGATCCGGGTTGGACAGGTTCGGCTCTCCCAGCGGTGTGGTATTCGCCGTGTTCGTAATGAAGCCATCTGCACTCTGCAGACCTGCCGCAGTATCATTTACTACGTCCGTATACAACGCAACTGCTGCAGAACGGTTGTTATCCCATCCAAGCCAGCCGGAGTGACCGATATCCAGATAGTTGTACACATTCGAAATGGCGTGCAGCTTGTCCAATGCATACTTCACACCGGCCTCATAGATACCTGTTGAGCTGGCTTGACCACAAGCTGGTGTACTCAGGTTGGTCACAAGGTTAGGCAGACTGTCCGGTTCAATGACAGCGATAATGCGAATATCCTGATACTTCGGATCTGCGAAGATATCTGCAATCACATCAATATAATCCGTTTTATACGTCTGTAGTGCAGCCTGTGTTAGTGGAAGTTCACCATTCGAAGCAAGGGCATGACAATCCCGACCTGGCAAGTTATAGATAACAAATGAAGCCGTTATTGGTGTCCCGGGTTTCTTTTGGGCAAGAACAGCATCGAGATGTTCCTCAACGCTTTTGCGACCCGCATTGTCCGTCCCGCCATAGATCGCAGCAATCCGGTCAATCCACACTGCGGTTGGATACGATTTGACCGTCTCCATCTGTGCCTTCAGCGATGCATCATTGGTCAACGCAATGGACGTATCCACAAGAGCCGAATAGTCCTCATTCAAATAAGCTGTTGCCCCTACAAATGGATTATCCACATGTGCTTCAGCCGCCTGAGTCAGGCCCGGAGACATTCCCGGGAAAATCCCCGCCGCCAGCAGTGTTGCCGCCAACATTTGCTTTACTCCTTTGCGCAGGATCTTCTTACCTCTTGATCTGGTTTTCAATGTAGTCTTCATAGTTCCACCTTTCCTTTAGTTAGATTGGGTTGTACTCATGTCTGATCCTCTGTGTCATGATAATGCTTAGCACGAAGAGAACGTTCGGATGAGTTGGTTGTATCACCTCCATAAGAAATGGTTGTATAACAGGAATCTTGATCAAACAAATTGTGTGAGGGTGAACCATGAGAATGAGTATAATGTGGTGGGTGTGGGTGATTGTGTGTTAGACATGAAGAAGTGTGGAGATGGATTTACAGGATACTTGAATCTTTCACTTCAGTAAGCGCTTTCTTTAAGCGGTTTAAAAAAAGGCCATCGCCTGCCCATCTACAAACTTGATGTTCGGTGTCACCTCCTTATGTACGATTATACGACATGTAAATATTACTGTAAATTGAATTAAATAAATTTAATTATATTTTTTTCCATAATCCAGGCAGGAATCTGGACACCCCTTGCCCCTAACCACACCAGAGGCTCATCCTGGCCTTATACCACAATGAACCTCGTGTTGATTAAGGTCGAATTTCACCCGTTTGTCTAGGGCAGAACAACGACATCTCCCGGTTTTAACCCACTTACCACTTCCGTCTTGTCCCCCGATTCCATTCCAGCCTTAATGGTCAGCGGCTCTGTCAGTCCGTTCCCTTTGTCTAACAGGACGTAAGGTTCGGTCTGATCCCGCATGATGGCCAAGCTGGACACAACCGTCACTTTATCCTTACGCATCGTCTCGATATCGCCTTCCAGACTCACGCCTCCATACATCCTTGCATCCGGCTTCAGATCAATGACCACGTCAAACTGCGAAGCCTGCTTGAGGTCTGTATCGGTACTCTTCCGGGCGAACTTGGACACCTTGCTTACCTTCCCGGTGAATTGCAGGTCTTTCTGCGCTGTCATTCGTACCTTAACCGGCATGCCCACCTTAAGTCTGAACATCTCTTCTTCGCCAACAATCGTCATGAATTTCAGTTTGCTGATATTGGTAATGGACCCGATTAGCTGTCCTTCCGTCACTGCACGTGTCTTGCTGTCCTCTTCATTCATCTGAAATATACCGGAGGCGGAAGCATACACAGTGGACTTGCTCATCACGGCCTGCTTTTTCTGTATCTCCTTCTCCTTCAGGACCAGTGCTTTTTGATTCAATTCATACGTCAGGCGTTTGGCTTCCCGGTCCGCAAATGCCTTCTTGCGCTCTTCTTCCGTCACGCCAAGCGGTTCGCTCATATTCGCCTGATCCAGGCTAACCTGATTCATCTTATTTTCAAGCTGGGCTTTCTCCAGATCGCTCTGCAATTGTTCGACTTCCGTTTGTAACGTGGACGTGTCGAGTGTAAACAGGATATCCCCCTTGCTCACCTGCTCACCACTTTTCACATGCCACTGCTGGATGTTCGAAGCATATGGAGCATAGATATCCGTCTGATCGGTATATACGGATTTCCCTTTTACCTGAATCGTTTGCGTCATCGTTTCTTGTGTAACATCAAACGTAATTGGCGGCGGGATCTCAACAGGTGCCTCCGGTTTTGGTTTGTACTTTTCATACAGCCAGTACCCCACACCTGCCAAAAGTACAACCGTGATGATGATTTTAATCCATTTCTTCATGTGCCCAATTTCCCTTTCGCTGATAAAATTACATTGATTTGATCACAGCTAATGCGTTGGTCCGCGATGCGCTAATTGCCGGATATATTCCCGAAACAACACCGACCAGCGCAGCAAACACGATGCCGAGCGGCAGAGCGGACTGCTGAATAACCACGGTCATCGGACCACTGACCTGATCTGCCATCTGACTCGCGAGCAGACTGTTCACCCCGTCGAGGGCAGCAAAAGCAATTCCAACACCTGCCAAGCCGCCCATTAATCCAAGCATCGCTGCTTCCGTTATAAACATCTGGCGGATCTGCCACAGATTCGCCCCCAGCACCTTCATTACACCAATCTGCTTGCGCCGTTGATGCGTAGACATGATCATCGCTACAACAATGGACAACGAGGCCAGCAACATGATAAAACCACCGATGCCCAATGCCGCTTGTTGATACATCGCCAGTTGGCCAGCCATTGCTTCCTCCTGGAAGAGATTGCTCTGTGTATTTAACGTCAGCTTCTGGATCTGTTCTTCAACCTGGGATACATAGCGTTTATCCTCCACTTTGACCAAGGCTGAGTTCAGACGCTTGGCTGCACTACTATCCGCCTGTTGCAATCCAAGCTCATCCTGCAATGCACGTGCTGTGTCCAGCGGCAGATATACTTTTTTGTCACCCTGAGCACTCATCTCATCCATGTTGGAAGGTTTCGTAAGCTCGCCTGATACACGTACAGACCCACTCATTTTGGTTTTACTCGCATCCGCATAATCTTCATATCGGAACTGGACACGCTGCTGAACCAACTGATCCTGCTTGGATGACATTTCCGTATACTGCTGCAGGAGCTCATTGTTATATGGATCAGCATTCAACTGCTCGAATAACTTCTGAGTTACTTTCGGGTCTACAAGTCCGAATGCGGCCCCATAGCTGGTCACCGCCATACGACCATCCTCCGCCGCACGTCCCTCGGCATATTTATATCCGAACCCGCCCAGGGTCTGCAGCTCCGTGCCAATAACTTCAACGTATGTACTGCGACCATCCGGAAGCACCATCTCCAACGAATCCAGCTTTAACATGGGTGCCACAGCAACCACATGGGGAATTCTCTGAATAATCTGAATCTTCTCCAGCGTCAGCGCACCGCGTTCAAATGTCGAGCTCTGACCGCCCCCCTTGCCGTTCCCCGTACGTATGCCTTCATTGGGCGTAATTGTGATCTCATCCATCTTGTAATTGTCGTTCAATGTTTTCTCGCTATAGGCCTGTACGGACTGCCCCACGCTAAGTGCAATGATCATGGCGGCAGAACCGATGGACAACCCCATCATGCACAGCAGTGTGACCATTTTCCTGCGAATGATCTGTCCCCAGGCCATACGTGCTACATCCCGTATTCTCACATTTCCTCTCCTTTTGCCTCAAACTTCCCTTACAGCCTCTTCAACCAATATTCCATGTTGCAATGTAAGTACAACCTGCATCTGTTCCGCGACTTCTGCTTCATGTGTCACAATAACAAAGGTGGTATTCAGCTCCCGGTTAAGCTGCTGCAAAATTGCAATAATCTCTTCCTCTGTCTCGGTATCCAGATTCCCGGTAGGCTCATCTGCGAAGATCACCGAGGGTTCGGTAATGAGTGAGCGTGCAATACTGACACGTTGTTGTTGACCGCCCGACAACTGGGACGGGAACAAGTTTGCTTTTTCACTTAGTCCAACCTGATCCAATAGTTTCAATGCTTTTGCTTTGCGCTTCGAAGGGCTGATCCCCATGAACACCAACGGTAACTCTACATTTTCCCGAATCGTGAGATTGGACAGCAGCTCATACGACTGGAAAATAAATCCGATATGACTGCGCCTGAACTCAGCCAGGCGATTCTCACTGAAACGAACAATATCTTGTCCCGCAATCAGAATCCTGCCTTGATCCGGCTTCATCAGCCCCGCCATCAGATTCAGCAGCGTGGACTTGCCTGAACCTGAACTGCCCAGCAGCGCCACCATCTTGCCTTCTGCAATCGTCAGGTTGATGTCTTGAAGCACCGGTACGATTCCCTGGCTATTACGGAACGAGTGGGATAATTGATCAACTTGAAGCATTACTGCATGTCTTCCTTTCTACTTGCCAAGTATGTACAGAGGTTGTTCAAAAAGTCCCATTTTCTCGAGACGGAAACGGGTCTTCTATGAACATGTATGTATGAATTCGCGTAGCACATTCCCTTTTATTATAGGGTGGAGATGTATCCAGGCTGACCGGAGTTGTATCCAATTTGTAAATTGTCATAACAAAAAGACCTTGTCCGCATGGGAGCTGTCGCCAGCCTCATCCAGACCAAGGTCTTATCTTATACCTTCCATAGCTTACCAGGCTCTGAAACTAAAGCGGTACATTTCACTTTTATCCATGGTGCTTCCTACTGCAAATAGTTCGTCATCATTCCATCTGAGTTTGATGAAGCTATCAATATTACGGTAGATCACCGTATCTGACGAAAGCTTGCTGTCATTCAGATAGGCAATATGCAATTCATTCTTCTGATTCTGATTATCCATTGGCAAAAAATAAGCAATTCGCGATTGATCTGCATCCAGTTCGAAGCTCCAGATGGACCCTTTCAGGACCAGTTCATATTGCTTCTGTTCTGCGCGATACCGATATAATCCCTGCACCTTATTGATCGTTCCCTGGATGAGCATGTCCCCGTTCTTCAGTAACTTGTACTGTTGAATCTCTTCCATTGCCGCATATGCCTTCACTTCATGCGCATCCTCAAGCGACACACGATATATGGCATAGTTTTCTTTCAGCATCACCAGCATATAGAACTGCTTCAGATCTTCACTGACCTCAAAGACATCCATAACGATAAATGTATCACTCGATCCTTTTTCTTGTCCTTGTCCTGTTCCAGCAAACATGCCCATCAGCTCATCATGCGTGTAGATGGTCTGACTCGTTCCCTGCTTTAGATCGACTTGTTTGAATAAGAGATCATCCTGACCGATGTAGGATTCATTCCCTGTAAACACTCTGTAATACGAGTTATCGTTCGAAAGTTTGCGACGTTCCCCGCTCTGAATCATATACTCATACGTCGTCTTCTGCGCTTGACCCGCCCGATATTGGGAGTATATCAACTTCTTGTGATCCGGGCTGATGACTACACCGTAATCCGTATTCGTTGCAATATTTTTCACTTCATTATCATCCAGATGCAGGAGAGACAGCCGCAGCCCTGAATAGGAAGGTTCTGGTTGATTTAATATAATTGTATTTCGGTCTACCACTTCAAAATCATAGATTGCGAAGTCATTCGGAATCTTTGTTGCCGACTCGACTTGAATCGTACTGCTGGGCGGCGGCGCCAGACGGCTGTTGAATTGCTCGCTTGGCATAATCACCGTTCTTGGTTTGAGATTCCCCATACTGAACAGACTGCCGATTCCGAAAATTCCACTGACAAATGCGATTAACAGCCCCGACAACATCAATTTGTCACGGTGCTTTCGCCAGAATCCTGGATGTCTCATGCGTTCATTTCCCCCGGAAGACTGATATTTACTTGTGTCCCTTGCCGCATGATGCTCTTCATCTCCACTGTTCCTCCATGACGCTCCACGATGTTCTTCACAATAGACAAGCCCAGTCCTGCGCTGCCCTTCTCCACCCTGTTGATTCCTTTATCCTGGTAAAAGGGTTCAAATACATGCTGGAGTGCTTCAGCTCCGATTCCTTCCCCCTGATCACGAATCACAATAGCGATAGTCTCACCTAACCGGAAGGATTGTACTTCAATGATTGAATTGACATCACTATATTTAACCGAATTATCCAGAACGTTGAGGAATACCTCCTTCAGCTTGTCCCGATCTCCCTGTAGATACTGATGTTCCTCCAGCTCATAGTGAATGCCTATATTGTACTTGCCCGCCTTAATCGACATGTCTTCACAAGCTTCACGAATAACATCCGATACATCGATACGTTCGAATCGGTACGCCTGAATGACCGCAGAGGAGACCGAGACCTCCAGGATATCCGCAACCATCGTGTTGAGACGCTGGCTTTCCTTGATAATATAATTCATGCCTTTGTCAAAAAAATCCTGATCGGTAAATCCGTTATCCCGCAAAATCTGGGCGTATCCCAGAATGGTCGTTAGTGGTGTCTTCAGTTCATGTGTCACATTGTCAAAAAAGACTTTGCTTCGCGCCTGTACTTGATTCACTTCGTCCCGTTCTCGCTCAATCACATCAATCTGCTCCCGCACACGATCAATCATGATGGTGAAGCTTGAAGCCAGTTCACCAATCTCATCCTTAGTGGTTATCTGAATGTCTGCATTCAAACTCCCCTGAGCCACTTCCGCAGAACGTTTCGTGAGTACACGGATAGGTTGGGTGATTTTCCGGGAAATAAAGATGGAGGCGATAAATACAAATACGAAAATCACCGCCGCGAACAGTTTGATCGTATTTTGAAAACGCAGGTTGCGTTTGAACAAATCCGTGTAATCCTTCTCCATCTGCACAATTCCGATCAATTGTTGATCCATCTGAAGCGGAAAGGACAGACTGGAGGTGACCCGACCTTTATCCACAACTGTGGTATACGCGATCTTGGATTGTATGGCCGCCTTCACATCAGGATGGTCAGACCGCATAGCGACATTAGCTTCACTGCCAGTAGATCCGTATGGTGAAGCATCAGGGCGATATACGGTAATTTTTCCGCCAACGGCTGAACCAATCTGCTCCGCAAGCTCGCGGCTTCCTGCTTCGAGCGAGTCTCTGCTCATGCGTTTGTTATGAATCAGGAAGTACTGATTCAGCGCGATATCCAGATTTTTCTTCGATTGCACCATGTCCTCATGCACTTCCCGGTACATATTCTCCTGTGCCACCTTATTGGACAGAATCAGCAGAACGGAGAATCCGATAAAGACGATGACCGAGAAGAGCACCACCATTTTGAACTGGATGGTCCACTTCATGTCTGCACCTGAATATTCAGCTTATACCCTACACCAAATACAGTCTCGATCATCGAAATGCCCTGCACACCACTATCCAATTTCTTGCGAATCCGTTGTATATGAATATCCACCGTTCGGGTATCTCCTGCAAAATCAAATCCCCATACCTTGTCCAGCAGTTCAGAACGTGTATGTACCTTACGATGATGGGTCACGAGAAATAACAACAGGTCATATTCCTTATTGGTGAGTCCTGCGCGTTCCCCGTCTTTCCACACTTCCCGTTCATCCTTGCGAATCTCAATATGCTTGCCAAGCCTGACCACCTCATAGGACTGATTCTCCAGTGTCTCGCTGATGAGATCAATCCGGCGAAAGATCGCCCGAATGCGCGCAACCACCTCACGGATATCAAAAGGTTTCGTGATATAATCATCTGCCCCAAGCTCCATGCCAAGTACCTTGTCCAGCATGTCAGACTTCGCAGTGATCATGATGACGGGTATCTTGGAGTTCACAGACAGTTGCCGACACACATCAAAACCGCTCATATCCGGCAGCATCAGATCCAGCAGGATCAGATCCGGCTTCGAATCCCGAAGCAGATTCAACCCCTCTTTACCCGTAGCTGCTTCCTTGATCTCAAATCCTTCCTTGCGTAACGAATAGGACAAAATATCTCGAATGGACTCCTCGTCCTCAATAATTAAAATCTCTTTTGGTCTCATGATACCCTCGTAATCTCCCTGCTCTATGGATTTCATCTGCCTATATTTTGTATCCCAAGCCTTGTGCTTGAATAGAGGGAAGCACGAAATGTTACAACTTCGATACAACTCTGAACCGTTTGGAAACAACCTCCCGATATACTTGGATCATAAGAGACTCATACCAGACCGGACCCAAGCCTGATCTGTATCCAAGGGGGATTCACATCATATGAACACTGCACAAATCAACGATGCTTATGTCAACTATAAATCAGAAATCACACGGTATCTATCCCATATCGTCAAACAGCCACAAGACGCAGAAGATCTGGCTCAGGATTGCTTCATTCGACTGATGAATGTGACCGTAGATATCCCTGAAGATCGACTCCTCTATTATCTCAAACGGATTGCCCGAAACCTTGCCATGGACAGTTTCCGCAGGCGAACCCGTACACTTAAACGTGACAGCCGTCTGGAGGTACCTACCCATCACCTCGACACACCCCAACTTGAAATTAATGAAGGCGTTCATGATCTTGTCTCCCATATCAACAACACGGAACACCGAAAAATATTAGAACTTCGCCTCATCCACGGATACTCCATCAAGGAAACGGCAGAGCTGGTGAATCGCAGTGAAGGCATGATTAAGTCTTCTGTCTTCCATGCCGTCAATCGAATTCGGGCCAAAGTCATCTCATAGAGATGGCTTTTTTTATGCAAAATCAACAGTGACGCCGGATGGGAGTGTTAAGACAGGACCGAAATACCTATGGATATGTCAAAAGACCCAATTTTACAAATATCGAGTTAATTTTTACAAATTGTTATGACTATGTGAGATTTTCATGTGGTAGAATATGGACGAACTCATGAATTAACTAATATCTGGGAGGGATTTGGTTGGGTAAATTAACAGGTATGCGCGGAGTATTTCTAAAATCACTCCTCGCATTGTCCATGGCTTTGCCGCTTCAGATCGGATTATGGAACGGAGATGCATCGGTTCATGCGGAAGGACCGACAGACCCGGCACCATTCATCCAAGCGAAGGTTGTGAACCAAAATGCAGGCAAGAAAGTATTGTTCGACAACTCACACGGCCAGACGGCTGGAGCAGCAGACTGGGTCAT
This sequence comes from Paenibacillus sp. CB74, assembly GCF_055687625.1. Taxonomy (NCBI): domain Bacteria; kingdom Bacillati; phylum Bacillota; class Bacilli; order Caryophanales; family Paenibacillaceae; genus Paenibacillus; species Paenibacillus sp. CB74. The sequence goes on from NZ_CM146009.1 coordinate 4,105,634, forward strand.
CGATGGAGGTTTCTCTGACTTCGGGAATGCACTCGCGAATGATGGTTATTATGTCAAAGAACTTCGCAAGACGACTCCATTTACCTATGATGATCTGAAAGAGTATAACGTATTCGTTATTGCAGAGCCTCAAATTCCTTTCAAAACATCCGAACAGGCAGCACTCAAACAATATGTTGAAACAGGCGGCAGCATCTTCTTCGTTGGAGATCACTATAATGCAGACCGTAATAAAAACCGCTGGGATGGCTCTGAAGTTATCAACGGCTATCGTCGTGGAGCATTCGAAGATCCAGCCAAAGGCATGAGCACAGATGAGCGTAATTCTGAAGCCATGCAAAACATCACCAGCTCAGACTGGTTGTCCGATAATTTCGGCGTACGATTCCGCTATAACGCACTTGGCGATATCAATGCCAATATCATTGTACCGGCAGATCAAGCCTTCGGCATCACAGAAGGTGTGTCGGCTGTAGCCATGCATGCCGGCTCAACCCTCGCAATCACTGATCCGGAAAAGGCAAAAGGCATTGTGTACCTGCCAAAAACCAACGCCAAATGGAACAACGCGGTGGACCAAGGCGTATACAACGGCGGCGGGATCGAAGAAGGTCCTTACGTAGCCGTATCCAAGCTTGGAGCTGGTAAGGCTGCCTTCATCGGTGACTCCTCTCCAGTAGAAGATGCATCGCCTAAATACTTGCGTGAAGAGACGGGCACACGTAAAACAACCTATGACGGATTCAAAGAAGTCGATGATGCCGTATTGCTCGTGAACACGGTGAACTGGCTTGCTACACAAGAGAACTACACGGATTTCACTCAAGTAAACGGACTTGAACTGGATACAGCTACAGCGCTGTTGCCATTCGAAGAGCCGGCTGCTTCTACAGAACCACAGGCTGAACCTTGGGCCGCACCTGCTGCCGGATACAAGTGGTTCGATCGTTCCACGTTCAAGGCTGGTTCTTACGGCGGCCCTGCATCCAGCGCAAATGCTTCTTACAGCTTCGTGAAACAGGATACGCTTCCGAATGCAGAAGACTTCCAGATTCGTGTCGTTGTGGAGAACATGGCTCCAAACACAACCGTATCCGGTTATAGTGCTGGTATCTATCTGACTGGCGGAACACAGGTAGCCATGATTCAGAATGAAAGTGGTACTTGGCCGACATCGTACGGTTACAGCTCCACATTCAGTGTAACCTCGGATAGCCAAGGTCGCGGGATCAAAGATCTGAATGTACGTATCAAACCGGGTACAACTGGCGCTGCAAGCCTGCGTCTCCGTCTGAACGGCAGTAACCTGATTACCAATGCCGTGACTGTTGGCAATGTGCCAGCTGAACAGCTTCCGGAAGAAGAAGGACCGATTCCAGCAGCGATTACCGTTGCTGAAGCACGCACCAAAGCTGTCGGTACTACCGTAACCATCGAAGGTGTTGTAACGACAGAACCAGGTGCATTCGGTGGACAAGCCTTTTATCTTCAAGATGAAACTGCCGGAATTTATGTCTTCCAACACACAAGTGGTTTTCATGCAGGTGACACGGTGAAAGTAACGGCAGCAACAACCATCTATAACAGCGAGTTCGAGCTTACCGACATCGTTGCGATTGAGAAAACAGGTACGGCTTCCGTACCTGCTCCAATTGAAGTTACAGCCATTACAGATGCGAACCAGGGTCAACTGGTTCAATTGAAAGATGTAACGATTGAGAATATCATCAGTGCTACACCGGCTGGATCTTTCGAATTTGACGCAGTGGCTGCGGACGGAGCAACTACACACATCCGTGTAGACACCCGTACAGGTGTGACAGATACTTCCTTCCCTTATACTGCTGGGGACAAAATTGATATCACAGGCGTTTCTGCTATTTTCAAAGACGTATATCAATTGAAACCTAGAAGCTTGAATGATTTTGTACCTGCTGAAGATCAAGGTGGAGGCGAACAGCCTTCCACTCCAGCTGCAGAAGCGCCGGGTAAACCGGTGCTTTCTTCTGATAATGGATATACGACTGGCTTGTTCGAAGGTTCGTATAACGTAAGCATGAACCTCTGGTGGGGTGAAAATGGTTCCGAGTACAAACTGTATGAGAACGGTGTTCTGATTGATACGCAGAAGTTGACTGCGGCTACACCTTCTTCACAGTTTGCTAAAACGGCCATTACTGGCAAAACGAATGGCACATATACTTACGTTGCCGAGCTGACCAATGACAAAGGCACAACACGCAGTGACGTGCTGACGGTACAAGTAACGAACGCCTCCCCTGGCAAAGCAACATTGTCCCAAAACAACTGGGATGGTGATGGCAACTACAGCGTATCCATGAACCTCTGGTGGGGTACGAACGCTACCGAATACCGTCTCTATGAGAATGATGTATTGATTGATACACAAACTTTGAAAGCCGCTACACCCGCTTCTCAAAGTGCGTTTACGGAATTGTCCGGTCGTGCTAACGGAACATACACGTACCGCGCTGAGCTGATCAACGCCGCAGGCGTGACCAGCACAGAGACCATTACGGTTCAAGTAACCAAAGCGTTGCCATTGGCTAGCTAGGTCTCAATAAAGAAGCCTGACTTTTAACCAAGCTACTAAAAAACCGAAACCAACATTGCCTGATTCAGGGCAACCTGGTTTCGGTTTTTTTTAGTTGAGCAGAGGAACATCGGAATACTTTGACTTATACGGTACCAATTCACTCATGACGCTAAAGTGACTTGTTACTTATGAATCTCAGGGGCTGACGCTCTTGGGATCGTGGGCTTCTCGGCTCATTGCCTCGTGCGCTTATGTATTGGGAATTTCACGTGATACCCTTCCCCCTTAACGCCGCTAACAAATCTGACAGATCTTATTTAGCCATTCTGGCCGAATTCTAAGGTCTAACGAACTTCAGTGTCGCTATTTAACTATATTTCCGCTCCAAGAGGGTTAATTCAGGTTAAACGCAACAAATAGCGTCATTACGATTCGTTAGAATTCCATTGACGTATGTTACCAAATAAGGACTCTCAAGTTCGTTAGATCAGCTCCTGCGACGCTACTTTGGTTACATATTGTAAATGCAATGCAGAACGTGGATTCATTTCAAACGTTCCGGCACATATCCATTTCTAACAAATAGAATGCTGTTCCATACCGCAGAACAAGCGGCCACGGCGATGATACTGATGACAAAAATCAAGTTCATGTGTGTAAACGTATAAGCGCTTCCCGTGAAAATAATCAGGATTGCACTGAGTCCAATATTTTCTCTGTTATGTTTTTTAAACTTCTGAAAAACCATTCTGTAGAGTAACAGGAGTACCATAAACCCAATCCATATATATTGAAATAATTCCATAGGTCACCTTCCTTTTGAAAAACTGATTACTTGTAATGGTTATCTATGAGGAATAATGATTAATATCCTTAATTGCCTTTATATAGGAATCTATTAATACTACATGTCATTGGAAATTAATTCAATCCTCGGTCTGCATATTCTTTGAACATCTTTATTCAATAATGATCAGCACGGCAATAAAACATTCTGTTGTTGATTTGCAGACACAAAAAAAGACTATCCCTAGCCATATTTCTGGCAGCGAATAGCCCTCTCCTCTTACTCTATCGTCTAACCTTACTTAATTATCTAATATACTTTATGGCACCACTATCTAATATGCCTCGTAGCCCCACATTAGCCTACACCAGCTTCTTACGAATATACCCTGAGATCAAGTCGATAATCGTGATCATCACGATAATTCCCAGCAGGATTATACCTACTCGCGGCCAGTTCCGTGTGCTAAGTGCAAAGATAAGCGGGGTTCCAATCCCCCCTGCTCCAATTACGCCGAGTATGGTCGCAGAACGTACATTAATCTCGAAACGATACAACGTATAATTCAGGAACCCAGGCATCACCTGCGGCAGGATGGCGAACCACAACTGCTGCATGCGATTGGCTCCAGAGGCAAGCAACGCCTCAGATGGGCCATAGTCGATATTCTCGACTTCATCTGCGTACAATTTGCCCAACATGCCGATGGAGTGTAATCCAAGGGCGAGTACCCCTGCGAACGAACCTGGGCCTACGGCCTTAATGAACAACAAGGCCATAATAATCTCAGGGAACGTGCGGATGAAGCTGAGTACCATTTTCCCTGCACCCGAGATGGAACGATGCCCACTCATATTGCGGGCAGACCAGAAAGCAAACGGGATACAGAGTACTGCCGAGATTACGGTACCCAACACGGAAATCGCCAGTGTATCGAGCAGTCCCCGAAGTAGGTCTTCTCCCTCTGGCAAGTATACAAAATCCCAATCCGGTGAGAATATTCCGGCTACAATAGCCTTCATAATCTGGGCAGCAGTTTCCTTAAAGCCAGTGAATGGTACACCGGCGAGAGCCCAGACATATACAAGGATCAGCAGTAACACAATGACCCAGCGTAGCGGGTTCTTCCGTGGTTTTGGCCGGATGCGGCTTGTTTCATTTTTCATCATAGCAATTTCTCCCGCAGCTTAGTACTTACATAATCAATGACCAGAACAATGACGAGGGTAAACAGAATGATTACGCTGGTCTTGTCATACTCCAGGAATCCAAGTGTGGCCTCATAATAGAGTCCAATTCCTCCGGCTCCCACCAGTCCGAGAATGGCAGCAGCACGTATATTAATTTCGAAGGCATACAGCACATAGGATGTGAACTGAGCAGCCAATTGCGGCACCACGCCATATACAATGAGCTGAATCCGGTTCATACCAACAGCCGTCATCGCTTCCAGCGGCCCCTGATCAATGGTTTCCAGCGTCTCATACGTGAGCTTCGCGATCAGACCTACCGAGAACACAGCCAGCGCCAGGATTCCGGGGATTGGGCCCAGACCAAATACGGCTACAAATAGAGCAGCAAGCAGCAGATCCGGTACAGTCCGAATCAGGTTCAGCAGAAAGCGCGCCGGATAATAGATCCAGCGACTCGGCATCAGGTTACCCGCGCAGATGATCGAGATCGGGATCGCAATAATGGCACCAATGGTTGTTCCAATCAGGGCCATTCGGATCGTTTCCAGCATGCCTTGCACGATATTATCAAAGTAACTCCACCGGGGTGGGAACATCTCCTTCAGCAGATCCAGCATGTTGGGAAAACCTTCAAACAGCTCCGTGAAGCTGGCATCCGTCTGCTTGGCACTGGCCCACAGAAGGAGCAGAATGATCACTAGGGTGAGCAGATGTTTCGTACGCCCAGGCGGTTTCGGGCGATTCACAACCTGAGCCGGGCTGGAACCAGGTTCCTTCCCCACTCCGCCTACATTCTGAAGTGGAACGTTGGACTTCCCCTTCATACCACAACTTCTCCCTGCTCATGCACAGCCTGCTTGTCCAGCAATTCGTCAGCGAGAATCGGTCTGCCGTATATTTCTGCAAAACGCTCATCCGTTGCCTCTTCCACCGGGCCATCGAATACGACCTCGCCTGCTCGCAATCCGACAATCCGGGTCGCATACTCTCTCGCAAGATCAATAAAGTGAAGATTGACAATCGTTGTAATCCCGAGGTCTTGATTAATGCGTTTCAGGTCATCCATGACCTGTTTCGTTGTAAGCGGGTCGAGTGAAGCAACTGGTTCGTCAGCCAGAATGATTTTCGCTTCCTGTGCCAGTACACGGGCAATAGCCACACGCTGCTGTTGTCCACCGGATAGCTGATCTGCACGGGAATAGGCTTTCTCCGAGATGTTAACCCGATCCAGCGCCGTAAATGCAAGTTCAATATCCTCTTTGGGAAAACGACCCAGAATGGTACGCATGGTGGAATGGTATCCAACGCGTCCAGCAAGTACATTACGGAGTACACTAGACCGCTTCACCAGATTGAAGCTTTGGAAAATCATGCCGATGTCACGTCTGATCATGCGTAGCCGTTTGCCTTGCGCCTTCGTGATGGAACTTCCGTTAATCAGAATCTCGCCCTCACTAATGTCGTGCAGCCGATTAATGGATCGCAGGAGAGTTGATTTACCCGCACCCGACAGACCCACTACAGCAATGAATTCCCCCTGCTCAAATTTTAGATTAATATTATCCAGGCCCTTGGTGCCGTTAGCGTAAGTTTTGGTAACGTTATGAAGCTCAATCATGGCAATAATCCTTCTTTCATTCATAATGATCAACCATACCTAAGTCCTTGCTATAATGGCACAAGCCAGCGCAGCGTAGATCACGCTGAACTGGCCTGTCCATTGCTACGATTAAGCTGTTCCCATCCAAGAGAGCGACTACAAAGTGAACAGATCCGAACTACTTTTGGATCAGAATTATTCACCTTTCACTTTTTCGCCATACTGACGAACGATCTCAAACTTGCTATCATCGGATTCTACATAACCTTCATGCGTATAGATTTCTTTGATGATCTGGTGACCTTCCGTATCTTTACCGATATCGATGAAGGCTTGTTTGATCTTCGCAGTCCAATCAGCATTCATGTCTGTACGAACGGCAATGGTATCGTTAGGAATAGGCTCAGTGAACGCCAGTACACGTGTATCTTCAAATACAGTCGGATAGTCTTTGGCTACCGTGTTGCGGGCATCTTGGAAGATAGCTGCCGCATCAACATCGCCGTTCAATACAGCGATCACACCTTGGTCATGACCTTTCAACGTTACAGGTGTTACATCTTTCAATGGATCAATGCCTCTGTCGAGCAACAGACCTGCTGGCCATACATAACCTGCAGAAGACGTTACGTTTTGGTAAGCGACTTTTTTACCTTTTAGGTCTTCGATGGATTGAATCGGCGAATCTTTTTTCACGATAAACATGGATTTATAGGAATCCGCCAACTGTTCGGTTGGAGCACCTGTCTCATCATTTACACCAAAACGCTGTGCTTGCAGAATAACTTGTGCAGCGCCTTTTTCTTTTGCCAGTACATAAGCTGTCGGAGGCAAGAAACCTACGTCTACTTTGTTGGAAGCCATGGCTTCAATAATTGTATTGTAGTCGGTGGATACGCTGACTTTTACCGGGATGCCCAGTTTGTCACCCAGCAACTTCTCGAGCGGTTTTGCTTTGGCTTCAAGCGTGTCTGCATTCTGGGAAGGAACAAATTGAACCGTCAATTCCGTTGGCACATAACCTTCGACAGGCTTCTCTGTCTCTGCCGTCGCCGTGCCGGATGCATTCGAACTCGTATTCTCCCCGTTAGCCGAACCAGTTGTACTACTAGACCCACAAGCACTCAGAAACAGAACCAAAATCAACAATGGTAAAAATAAAGCAGACTTCTTCAAACGAACACCCTCCAAAGAGTTTCTATTTTTCAGTACTTGTCTACTATAATTGCCAAATATTTGCGCGATGTGAAACGAAATTTGGAGTTTTGTAAAGTTTCCTGTCAGGCTGTCAGCGCGACTTGTAGTCTGTTAAAATAGGCTCATTATGGTTGAAGATATGGGAAGAAATTATATATTAGAGGAGATTGTAAAATGACATCCATACACCCTACGGCAAGCTTCGATATTCTGTATACCAGTGATCTGCATGGGGCAATTCGCCCCATTCATTACAATACCAATGCGTACCGCCCGGCTGGGCTTGCCTTGCTGGCTTCCCTGATTCGTAAGGAACGCGAGCGTTCACCTGAACTGATGCTGGTGGATAACGGGGATCTGCTGCAAGGATCACCCTTGGCCTCTTATGCAGCTTCACAGATTTCCAACAACGAAGGGCATCCCTTCATCACAGTACTGAATGAACTCGGATACGATGCTGCGGTGATGGGTAACCACGAGTTCAACTATGGTCAGGATCTGCTGCGCCGAGCAGTTGAAGCTTCCAACTTCCCTTGGCTGTCAGCCAACATTGTTCATGCTGAGCACGACAGAGCCAATGAATCAGAATCTTCGAGAGATCTTCCAACAGGTGCAGCTCTACCATCCTTCGGCCCTCCCTATCTAATGAAGACACTCTCCTCCGGTGTTCGAATTGCACTCTTGGGTGCAACGACACATTATATCCCGAACTGGGAGCATCCGAAGAATATCGAAGGTCTGCAGTTCCTTGATGCCTTGGAGACCATTCGTACATGGGTTAACTATATACGCGAGCATGAACAACCAGATGTAATGGTTGTCAGTTATCATGGCGGGTTTGAGAGTGATCTGGAAACAGGAGAGCCTGCCGAACGGTTAACTGGAGAAAATCAAGGCTATGCCATCTGTCGGGACATCGAAGGCATCGATGTGCTGCTTACCGGACATCAGCATCGGCAGCTTACCGCTACTATCCATGGTGTAACCGTCATTCAGCCGGGATTCAGCGGAAATGGTGCGGGGCATGTATCCGTTCAGTTGGAGCAATCATCGGGCGGGAAATGGAAGATTACAGATATGAAGGCCCGGTTGTTACTTCTGGATGAACATAATGAGGTCGAACCTGATGCTACAGTTATGAAGCTTACGGACGAGCTGGAAGCTGAAGCACAAGCATGGCTGGATCAACCGATTGGCGAGGTTGCTGGGGATTTGTCCATCTCCAATGCAACGGCTCTGCGGCTTAAGGCGCATCCTTTTATTGCTTTTGTACATCAAGTGCAGATGGAAGCGACTGGAGCGCAGCTCTCCAATACCGCCATGCTAAGTGAAGAAGCCCGTGGTTTCGGGAGTCACATCACCGTACGGGACGTGTTATCCAACTTTATCTATCCTAATACTCTGACGGTGCTGGAGCTGAGTGGTCAGGATGTCCGGGAGGCGTTGGAACAAACGGCACGTTACTTTGAAGTAAATGCTTCTGGCGAGGTGACAGTCAATCCGGCTTATATGGAACCCAAACCTCAGCATTATAATTACGATATGTGGGCTGGCATTGAATACGAGTTGGATATCTCCCAGCCTGTAGGTAGTCGAGTTGTGAAGCTGGAACGTGAAGGCAAGCCAATGGACATGGATGGCATGTACTCTGTTGTGATGAACAGCTACCGTGCTGCTGGCGGTGGAGATTATGCGATGTATCCAGGTAAAAAAGTGCTGCACGAAGGCGCGACAGATATGGCCGCACTGGTAGAGGATTACATCCGCAGACACCAACCGTTAACAGTGGAGCAGGCGGATAACTGGCGGGTTGTTGGTCGCAAGGGGGAATGACTGCTACTGTCGATGGACTCGGGTAGGTAATTTCGAAGGATTTAGAATGATCTAGAATGATTTAGGAGGGTTTAGGCGGCTTTAAAAAGATTTGGCATACAAGTTAGCGTGTGAGCTGCTTCCAGCTTGTAGGGCTGTTTCTTGTTTTAAGGCTGCTCGTAGGCTCATTTTTATTCTAAGGAATCCAGGGAGTCTTATTTGTGCTCCCTCCCCTCATTAATAATTTTTAAGGAACACCAGACACGCTATTTCCTAAAAATCTGACGATTAACGCGATATACGGCTCAAAATCTCTAAATAGGGCGTCTCATGTTCCTTAGATTTCCGTAGTTGCTTCATACTCCTGAATAACGTGTCTCCGATTCGTTAGCGCTCATCCCTTTGCGCCTCTCTCTGCTAACACGATAATTGTAAGCGAGTGGAACGAGCCACCCCCTCGATGATTAAAAGGGGCGTCCCGTCATATTCATGACAAGGGCAGCCCCTTCTTTATTTTTACAATATCAAGCTCTACGACTTCTCAATCTGCCCCTAATTTACCGTAACCAATGTGCCGTGCTCATCTGCTGAACGTATCTCGGCTTCAATTAACTCAAGCGTGCCTGTTGCACTCTCTGGTGTACATACAGATACAGGTGTGCCTGTTTGGACGGATTGGATAAAATATTTGAGTTGGTAATAATATCCCGAGTCGGGTGACAACTCCGCAACGAAACCAGGAGCATTATTCGGATTCACTTTTAGCTCTCCATTCTCAAAGACCAGATTCCCCTGCTCCAAATTCACCCGATACGTCATCGAGAAACCATAGTCTCCCCCCAACGTCCAGTCGGCTTGGGCATTCAGCACTTTTCCATCAGGGTACACATAATTGGTAGACACTGTATCATAACCGCTTCCCGGAATGACGTTGCGAGCGAGCGTGGATACTTGATCCGGTTTGCCAAACACCCAGTGAATAATATCCGCATCATGAATGTGCATATCTAATATGCAGCCCCCGCTTTTCTCCCCGTCCAGGAACCACTCTTGAGGCAAACCCGAACCGCGGAAGAAATAACCTGCGTTGACCGCTCCATAACGACCATCTTCTACTACGGATTTTAGATAGGCATAGGCTGGCCAGAAGCGTAAACATTGCCCAATCATCAGTGTTTTTCCTGTCGCTTTGGCGGCTTCTGCCATCTTCCAGCCTTCCGCCGAATGGCGCGCAACCGGTTTCTCACACAGTACATGATAACCTTTCTCCAGCAAGGAACATGTTAATTCAGCATGCAATGGTGTGGGCAGCGTAATATCAATGATATCCAGTTCCTCTTGCTCCAGCATCGCGTCGATATTGTCGTACAAACGATAAGGTGTGAGATCATATACCTCTTGCTCTGTTGCCATATTACCGGCTGCTTTACCGTGCTTCAATTCCTCTATTCTCAGATCGCAGATGGCTACCAATTCCACGGGTTCCCCTTCGGAGGCAAGGCGTACATAGTTGTCAAAATGCATACGTCCCATAAACCCAAAACCGATCAATCCCACTTTTAACATATTTCTACCTCCCATATCAAAATAGAATGGATACTCCAGTAAACGTTGTTATTCGAATTTATTACTGAGAACGCCCAAGAATGGCATCCATCGCTTTGGATGTATTGAATATGATCTGCTTCGAATGATGAGCGTAAGGCGGAATCATCTCCGCAGTCACGTAGTTGTCGTAACCAATAGCCTGTAATGCCTGCATCACCGCCGGATAATTCACATCTCCAGCCAGCAGATCCACAAATCCATGAAGCCCTCCCGCTTGACGACGGTAATCCTTGAAGTGCACCTTTTTGATCCGATGACCCAGAATGCGAACCCACTGCTCCGGGTAACCGTTCTGCACGACATTGCCCACATCGAAATACGAACCTATATACTCTGAGCCAAAAGAATCAATAAAGGCACGCAGTTCTAACGGTGATACCAAAAACTTGTTCCATACGTTCTCAATGCCAATGGATACTCCAGCACTTTTCGCATACGGCAGCAGGTGCGCAAGGGCTTCTTGCGCCCGTTCATAAGCAACTTCATAATCCGTCACTTCGCTGTCTGGAATGAAATCCACACCAACCGCGCCCGGAATGACCAAAATGGTATCCACACCAAATGCCGCGGCAAGTTCCAACTGTTTTTTACACACATCCAGTGCTTTCGTGCGAATCTCCGGACGAGCGCTCGTCATCGGGTAATCCCAGTACAACCCGGTTGCAAGTCCCGCGATTTCGAGTTCAGCTTCCTCCAGACGTCCCTGAATGTCACGAACCTCCTGATCTGTGGCAGACAGACTCAGTTCACCTTCTGCATTAAGGGATAGTTCAATCCCCTCAAAGCCAGCTTGCTTCGCCGTCTGAATACAATCCGTAATAGAGGCATCTCCTGGAAACGACCATATATTAATCCCTTTTTTCATCCGAATACCCTCCTCCAAAATATACAAACCTGTTCTTCAGTGATGCACAGCTATCCCAATTGAAAATAACCAAACCGGGCAGGTAGATGAAAGTTTACAGCCCCTGTGGGCTGCCATGCCTGATACTCCCGATCTCCCTGCACATTCTCATCAATACGGTACACGTTGACCCTCCAGCACACCCCTTTAGTCAGGGGCGACTGGAAGTTACTCGCTGGAATATGGATCAGATACACCCGATGGCCCTGACGATCCACTTCCACAGACGTATGCAACCCCTCCAGCTGCCAGGTTACATCTGCCTGGAACGCTGAACCTTCGTCGTTATTGTGAATGAGTGCTTCAAATATCACGTTGTGCGGACTGATCTCAAGTTCCATGTAGTTCCTGCCATCCCCCTGTTCATCAATGAACAGTTCAACCACATCCTGCTCGTATAATGGCTGGTTCCTTTCCGTGAAATCAGATACGACGTGATCATCCTGGCATACAAAGCGAATATGCAAGTATTCGGGACTCCAGCCAAATCGAACTTCTGTAGATTGATGAGGTGGTCTGCCTGTTACCGTGTCCACCAGTTCCACTGGAACACATCGCTCCCAATCCGTAGCCGTGGGAAATCCATTCTGTGCAACGGACCTGAGTCGTTCGCAACAATAACTCGTGCTCCGTTCCACCGGGAGAGAGTTCATGTCCATCCTCTCCTTTTTTAGCTTAATCCGTGATGTTGTCTCTCTCGTAAGAACATGTGATAATACATATATTATAAATAAATTACGTGATTATTTATTTAGGAGATAAAGAGATTATTTGCACAATTCCGTTCAGTTTCAATTAGATCTATTTGGCCCAATCTCATTGAAAAAGGAGATGGAACTTATGTCTCTGCAACAAGCGATATATCCTCTGCAACGAACCGTCACTTACAAGGAATGGTCTCCCAACGTGCATTATGCTCAATTCCAGAGCCTTCCTCCCGGCAAACTGGCAAAGCGGCGTTTGTATGATTTTGAACTTCTGTACGTCTCTCAAGGCGAAGCTGCAACTTATATGAACGATATTAATTTTAATCTGAAAGCTGGTCAGCTAATCTTGCTGCCTGCCGGTGTCTATCATCAGAATGAGGTGGTTTCCAGCCCGGAAGCACGTTTCATTGGCATTCATTTTGATTTCTTCAACGAATTGACCATTCAGACCGAGGCCGATATGGTTGTGAACGAAGAGACTGTTCTGCATCATAAATTCGCAGTGGAAGCTTGCGCAGAAGGCATGACGCCGCTATCCTTCAACCCGACCTATACCCCTTCTCCAGCTACCGTGCAGCTTATGGAACAATTGGTACATGAATTTACGATGCGCCCACCGGGATATGAGCTGGTATGCAAAGCCTTGATGCTGCAAATATTGACCCATCTGCTGCGTTCATCCTGGCGAAGTTCGTCACGCCATGATTCGGTACACGGAGAGAAGCTGCTTGAGCTCATGAAACGTATAGAGGGCGCCCCTTCCAATCCGTGGACCAATTCGGGCATCGCCAAACAATTAAACCTGAGTGTGGATCACATGGCCAAATTGTTCAAACAGATTGCCGGCATGCCGCCCAATGAATACATTCAATCCATCCGTCTAAGCGAGGCACGTAAGTTGCTGCGGGAAACCGATCATTCCATTGAGGCGGTCGGTGTACAAAGCGGTTACCCGGACATTCATTATTTCAGCCGCATGTTCCGCAAATATGAAGGCATTTCCCCCCGGGAATACAGGAAGTTGTCCAGAATGCTATAAAAAAGGAGCAGACTGCCGAGTGCAGTCTGCTCCTTGCTTTTTGAAATATCACGAACAACATAAATAGTTCATTTTTCCGTGCCAAATCATAACCTTTAATTCAGCCTATATAGGTAATTTCCGCTCAATATCATTCTCTCTATTTCTATTGTAACGTTATTTTTATGTTTTTTATAGACTGTTTTTTTGGCGATTCCTACACTATACTGCTAAAATACAAATCTAAAAAAAGAGGTGCATCCGTATGAATGACCCAAAAAATGTATTAGATCATGGACCTTTTTTTCATGGTACTAAAGCAGAACTGAACATTGGAGATTTATTAGAACCGCAATACTTATCCAACTACCAAGATAAAAAATCTAACCACATTTACTTCACCGGAACATTAAATGCTGCTAAGTGGGGTGCTGAATTAGCAAAAACGAATGCCAAAGAAAGAATCTACATTGTAGAACCATTAGGAGATTTTGAAAATGATCCTAACTTAACAGATCAACGATTCCCCGGCAACCCAACACGCTCATATCGATCTAAATCACCTCTAAAAATAGTAGCGGAATTAGCTTCCTGGGAAAGACACTCCGATGAAGAGATCAATCATATGCTCACCTCTTTAAAGAAACTAAGTGAAGAAGGGAAAAATGTGATCTACGATTAATTTCTTAAATCAAAAGTTCCCTTCGTCCAACTTGGACAAGGGAACTTTTGGGTTGATACTATTCTATTTTGCCATTGGAAGATTGGCGGAATATGCAGCGGTACGGAACGATCATTTTGACAGCCACTTCATATTGATGATCCAGATAATCGAGCAGCTGTTTAACCGCGAACATGCCCATCTCCAGCTTCGGTACATGAATGGTCGATAATGGCGGAGAGGTGAATTCGGATATTTCAATATTATCCACCCCAAAAAAGGCGATATCCTCCGGGATGCGGAGTCCCTGTTCTGTTGCAGCGCGCATGGCTGCAATGGCCATCATATCACTGGCGGCAAAAATGGCTGTAGGTCTATTCGCATTATTGGTAAATGCCTGCTTGGTCAATTCATAACTCAGCGAAACATCCCATTTCACATCAATAACCCAGTGATCATCAATCGTTAATCCTGCACCATTCATCGCACGTTGGTATCCAAGGAAACGTTTTTCCTCACGAAAATCATTCTTGTACTCCGCACCGCCAATGTAGGCAATGATCCGATGTCCTTGCTCAATCAGATGATTCGTGGCCTCTCTCGCCGCCTCTTCACGGTCATAACCAACGACTGGAATGTCCGGGTCCGTAATGTCCACTCCAACAACAGTCCGTACATTGGCTTTGAGCCAGCGATAAGCTTCCGGGTCAATTCGTTCCACTACAATCATGCCATCAATCCGATGTTCCTTCACCAGAGATTGCAATTGTACGGTATCTCCATCGTTCTCGATGCTATACACAAATTCCAGCCGCATTCCCGATTCAGCAAGCTGCTTCTCTATGCCTTCCATAATGACTGAAAAATAAGGGCTGTTGTATTTGTTCTGCGGAATGGCGACCACACAACCAATTGCATAGGCCGTTTTAGGTTCAGTCTTCTTTTTCTTGGCCGGACGCTGTGAGCGATAACCCAGCTCCTCAGCGGTGTCCCAGATCTTTTTGCGGGTTTCATCGCTGACCGATCGATTGACATCGTTCTTCATCACACGTGAAACGGTAGAGATCGATACACCAACGCGGTCTGCAATATCCTTCAATTTTGCCATGTGAAGTCCCCACCTTTCCTCTAATCTATGTATTTAAAACCCCATTCGTATTGGGGCAATTTCATTCCTGCATAACCAAATTTGCGGCAAATATAATTCTATATTTCAACTCATCATAAGTCAATGCGATACGAGGCATCGAACAACAAGACACCCCCTTCCCTTTCCTTTCCAACCGCCCCTTACAACAAAGAACACAGTCTCCGTAACATAATAACGGCAGCCAGGGAACTCGATCTCCCCACGACTGCCGCCAATTGGTTATAGCCTTCTATTTCTCCACCTCTTTATCCGCTTATTGCATCTTGGAGGCCAAATCCTTCAATGCTGCGGTTAGGTCACCGTCCCCAGCGAGAGGAAGTTTGAGTGATTGCTCGCCGTACGTCCAGACCAGATCGGTTTTCTTGGTTGTAAATGGGGATACAATGCCATACTGCTGAGCATCCAGGAAGATTTTATTATCTTCACCTACAGTAGCGATATAAGCATCCGCTGCGGCCTTGTTAGCCGGAATGGAATAGCCTTGCTTTGCAAGTTCAGTCTGTCCATCCGGACCCGCAAGCCAGGCAAGCAGCTTGTATGCTGCCTCTTCATGCTTGGTGTTGGAACTGATCGCAAGACCTGCCGGCTGAACAACAGTTTGGTTTGTTTTGAATTTTGGTAAATACGAGATGCCGTAATCTACGCCAGCCTCCTGGTAGTTGGTTGTATTCCAGCTACCACCCGGATTCATCGCTACTTTGGATGTCGTAATCGCAAGATTCACCTGTCCACCTAAACCTTCAATCTGTGCAGGTGTGGTGTTGATCTTTTTATTTTTGGTCAAGTCAATAAAATAGTTCAGCACTTCCATCGCTTCAGGTGTCTCAAGCGCAAGGGAACCATCATCATTCACCAGCTTCGCACCATTGGACCACAGTTCCGGCTCCAGAAACCAATCCATCGTTGATCCTGGTGAAATGGACAAGCCCCACTGCTTGATGTTTCCGGCATCAAAACCCGCTTCGTCTGCGCTTTTCCCGTTCTTATCCAGCGTCAGCTTGGTTGCAATATCGGTAATTTCATCCCATGTGGGCTCGAGCGAAGGGACGGGAGCATCATGAGGATTCGTGGTTTCATTCTCAAAGATCGCCTTGTTGTAATACCATACGATGACGTTGGCATCGATAGGTAAGGATACTTGTTTACCCTGATACTGGTGAAGACCTAGCAGACTTTTGTCCACATTGTTCAGATCAAACTGATTTTCCGCCAGCAAGCCATCCAATTCCTTGAAAATACCCAGTTCGGCGTATTTCTCCACGTATGCATAACTCGTTTTGAACACGTCCGGCAGTGTTCCCCCCGCCGCATTCGCTGTCAGTCCGTCCCAATAGCTGCCCCAATCCTTGCCTTCCAGTTTGACCTTAATATCGGTATTGGCCTTCATGAACTGATCCAGCAGTTCCTGTGTACGATGAAGCTCTTCTGCCGTCCCCCATTGTGAGTACGTGATGGTTACCGGCTCGCCTGAGCCTTCGCTGCTTCCGGAACCTCCAGAGTTGGCATTTTCCGACGATTCTCCATTCGCACATCCACTGATGACCACCATTGTAGCAAGTACAAGTGCCCACACATTGAATAGCCGTTTGCTCTTCGCTTTCATATACACAGCTCCCCTTTAAGTCATATCAATAAGTCCTGTTCACCTGAAAACCGGAAAGCAGGCAGCCTCTCTACCCTTTGGTGCCCGTGAGCACCACCCCCTCAACGATATAACGTTGTGCAAACAGATATAGCAGACCGATCGGAACAATACTGATGAATGCTCCCGCAGCAAGTGCTGGCAGATCCTGGCTCGTCTGACCAATCAGGAGCTGCAAGCCTACGCTCAGGGTGAACATTTCTGCATTTTTGATATACAGGAACGGCCCCAGAAAATCGAGCCAGGAATTCACAAAGGCAAAAATGATGGTTGTCATAATAATGGGTTTGGACAGCGGCATAATCACTCGTGCATATACCGTCCAGCGATTGCCGCCATCGAGATATGTAGCTTCATCCAGCTCTTGGGGAATGGTCATGAAGAATTGGCGAAACAGGAAGATATAATAGGCGCCTCCGAGCCAGGCCGGCACAATGAGCGGCAACCAGGTGTCAATCCAGTTTAACTTGGAAAAAAGGACGTACGAGGGAATCATCATAATGGACGGGGGAATCATCAACGTAACAAGTACAACCGGGAACAACATATTACGGTATCTGTTCACAAAGCGGGAGAAACCGTAAGCGACAAGTGAACTGGACACCACCGCTCCCGCTGCAACAAAAAAGGAAATGAACAATGAGTTTTGAATCCACTGCCACATCATCGGCTGTACAGCGAACAACCGTTCAAAGGCTTCCAGACTGAATGTGTCTGGCAGGATGGTTGGAGGTACCTTATACGTTTCCGCTTTGGTTTTCAGCATGGTCGAGAGCATCCATACAAGAGGCCCTGCGAATAGCATTAACGCTGCGATCAGCAACGTATATTGGGACGTTTTTACCGCTATTTTTCGGCTATTCATGTAACTCTCCTCCTATCGTTCTCCCTCGTAGTACACAAAGCGGTTTGATAATTTCATCAGGATCAGGGTGACAAGTGAGATCACGGCGAACAGGAAAATGGACTGTGTCATCGCCATGTTGAATTTCAGATCGGTAAAGGCCGACTTGTAGATATTGTAGACAAATGTATAGGCAGAGTAGTTCGGACCACCCTTGGATAACAGGAGGGCTTCCGTAAACATCTGAAAGTTATACATGGTCTGAATAATGATGACAAACAGAATGGAAGGACTGATCATGGGCAGCGTAATCTGGAAAAATCGACGTATCCCGCTGGCACCATCGATGGCTGCCGCTTCATACAGATGTCTGGGTACATTTTTCAGTGCAGCCAGGAAGATCAGTACCCCGCTGCCGGAGATCCAGACCTGAAGCATGATGATGACCGGCTTAATCGTATGTTCCCCGCCAATCCAGTCCACTTTGCCTATACCAAGTGCGCCAAGTCCAGCGTTCAAGATGCCAAATTCGGAGTTGAATACCAGCCGCCAGATTATGACCGTTGCCACAATCGGCACCAAGGTCGGCAAATAGAAGAAGGTGCGGAACAAGGCAATTCCTTTGACATTAAAATTAAGCAGCATTGCCAGACCAAGCATGCCTGCTGTTACAATCGGAACACCAAATACTACAAAATACATCGTGTTCAGCAGACTTTTCAAAAAGATGGGATCGTCCATCATGTGTGTAAAATTATCGATCCCGACAAAGTTGAAGTTGGTTGCTCCAGGAAGTCTGGCATCCGTAAAGGCATAGAATACCGAGGTTCCAAAAGGAATCATAAAAAAGGTGATAAATCCAATGATCCAAGGCAAAATGAAGAGAAAGAACAGCAGCGTGTCATATTTTCTCAACCTGTTCATGATGACACCCCTCAGCCTGAAATTTCTTCTAAATAGACATACCGTTCTTCCAAAATGGATTTCTCTGCCGCCAGGGCAATAAGCAACGCGTTACGACCAACCTGTGCACTTGCAAAAGGCTGCTTGCCTTCCTGTACACATTTAAGAAAATCAATACGCTGAGTCTGTCCCCCCGTATGACCGCCCATAATGGAATCCGACGTCACATCAATCTCCAGATGATCCTTCGTCCAGTCCTGCCCGCCAACGATATCAATCGTCTTGTCATTACGGGCCACCATCTGACCGCCATTCTCTCCGATCAAGCCAATCTCAAGCCCTTCTCCCATCAGATTGCGCGGTTTCAGATACATGCATAGGCCCAGATTGGCCTTGCTGCCGTTATCATAATCAATGGTGATAAAGGCATGGTCGACGATGGAGGTATCCGAGATTTCTTTTGTCGGATAGTGACTGTATGAATTCTGAATCTGATTGCGCTCTCCTTGCTTCATCACATGCTGGCCTCCAGAGGCAAACACGCGGACAGGCTTCGCCTGGATCATCCAGTTGAAAATATCGAAGTGATGACAATCCTTCTCTACAATCGCTCCCCCGGACTTGGTTTTGTCATAGAACCAATCCGCAGGTGGGAACGGGTCTCGGAATTCTTTGCACCACATCAATTTCACTTCGCCAAGACGGCCGTTCTCCAATTCCTTCTCCATTCGGCGATACAGATTCGAATACCGATAAACCAATCCGATCTGCAATACCTGTCCCGAGGCTTCCGCCGCTTCTATAATGGCATCACAGTCCTCAATGGTATGGGCGACCGGTTTCTCCAGAAATACATGCTTGCCAGCTTCCAAAAAAGCGACCGCTACTTCACGATGCAGATAGTTCGGCACACTGATGACCACCGCATCCAAATCTTCCTTGGCAAGCAGTTCATGATAATCACTAACTATAGTGGGGTTACTGTTCTTGAGTTCAGCCAGTGTACGTGCCACATTGGCCTCATTCATATCACAGATATAACGAACCTCACTCTCTTCGAGCAAATCAAAACCAATGCAATGATGTGACCCCATGTCTCCTACACCGATAAAAGCCATTTTTATCTTCCCCATGCTTACACTCTCCGTTGCTCATAAATTTGCGGCAAATGCCTTGATACCAATTTGATGTAAAGAAATCTAACAAGACGATGACTATGTAACGATAGTAAAATAGTTTTATTTGCTTGTCAATTGGTTTTGGCTAGATTTTTAATTATTTTGCCGCAACATATCTTCAAGCGTTTTTGTATACAAATAAACTACTTAACTCTGAAAATATCGCAAATTAAGCGTTTACATTTTTATTTCTATGTCATATAATTTATTGTAATTCTATTTTTATTGCGGCAAAATTAACATTGAAATTATAAAAAATTCTGTTTTTTTTTCAATGTAGCACTCTTATTTTTAATAGAAAAATCAATAAATTCTGGAAAAAAATCTGTTGAATCTCCTCTATTCATCCCCTATAATGCAATTTAGACGCGGAATTCAAGAACTAATATCACATTTTATATTTGCCGCAAACTAATTCCCTCATCTTTTTAGTCATTTACCCTCACTTACTACCATGATTCTTACATACAACGTCATTATCGTACCGCTCCATGCGGATTCGAAAGGAGTTGAGCTTCCTTAACTGTCCCTCATGACATGAAGGTGTGACAGAACGAGTTATCATCCATAATCCATTATTCAGGAGGTATACCATGACAAGATTATTTGATCGAAGTAAGAGGAGCTTTGGACTATTTTTGGCTTTTGTCCTCATGATTACCCTACTTTTGCCTGCGGGAGCCTTACCCAAAGCCTCTGCTGCAACCATCACCATTGATGGCAATGTGAGCGACTGGAGCAGCGTTAGTGCTCTCACGACCAATAGCGGCACAGCCCAGACGCTTAAAGTAACAAATGATGGGACCAACCTCTATCTGCTCGTTCAAGGCTCTGGTCTTAGTACGGCGATGGGCAACTTCTGGATTAACACCGACAATAATACTTCAACCGGTTACCAGGCTGCGGGCTGGGGGACTACAGGTGTGGAGTGGCTCCTTGAAAATACGGGATTATACCGCTATGGCGGCAGCGGAACCGACTGGAGCTGGAATTTCAACAGCACATTAACAAGCTCCCAATTCTACCGTAGCTCCTCCATCATCGAGGTTGCTATTCCTCTCTCGACACTGCAAATCAGTGCAGGCAGTACAGTGCGAGTCGGGTATATTGATAACAGCTCGGATACATCCAGACTGCCCGCACCTGGACAAACACTGCCCGCTTATCTCCTGACCTCGTCTGGATCGGGCGGGGGTACGGGGAACAATACCGTGGTGAATCCTGTAGAGCTGGACAGCCCACTCAACAATCCATTCAAAGGCTGGGCGCCTTCGGCCAAGAGTACGACATATGCACAGCCACACAGGCTCGTATATGCCGGTGTAACCTGGAAGGAGCTGGAGTCCACCAAAGGCACCTATGATTTTAGTGCGATTGAAGCCACCAATAATTTTGCGTACTGGAAAAGTAAAGGCGTCAAAGTGGTGTTTCGCTTCATTCTGGACAGCCCAACAGGACAGGCTCATCGGGATATTCCCGACTGGCTCTACAATGACATGGTTGCCAGTGGAGAATCACCTGGAACCGTATACAACGATATAACCGGAGGCATGGGTACGGGCAACAACATGGGCTTCTCTCCCAACTACAACTCCACCTATCTGCAAGAACGGCACCAATTAGCCATCGAAGCCATTGCGGCAAGGTACAATACGAATGATCGTCCGGTCGCTTTTGTCCAGATTGGTTCCCTCGGTCACTGGGGCGAGTTCCATACATGGCCTTATGTCGGACCCAATGGTGAAACCAATTACACAGGCGCTTTCCCTACCAATGACATCTCGAACAAGTATGTTCAGCATTACATTGATGCCTTTGCTGGCAAAGAGGACAAAATGCAGGTTCTGATCCGCCGCAGTATCGCCTTGGCGAAAACCAACAATAAAGGCATGGTTATGGGCATGTTCAACGATGTGTTTGGACATAAAGACAGCTTCGATGCGGATTGGGGTTGGTACACGGGCACCCAGAATGGCTATTGGGATGACATTGGCCAGCAGCAACCAGGACACCCGAACTTCTGGGAAACCCGTATCTCTGGTGGAGAATTTTATGGCGGTGCCTCAGGAATGTTGGCATCCTTAACCTCCGGTAGCGGATTTACGGAAACATTGCGTCAAACGGAGCTAAGTAAACCAAGCTGGCTTGGACCGAATTCTCCGGCCTCACTCCCGCTGAATCATGCATTACAGGCCAATATCGATGCACTCAAGAAACGAATGGGTTACCACTTTGTCGTGAAGGAAATATCGCATCCATCCACCATTAGCGGAAGCACGTTTACCACAACGATTAAGGTGGAAAATAAAGGCGTACAGCATTTCCCGTTTGCTTGGCCGGTCGAGATTCAACTCCGCAGCGGCAATACCGTTGTTGCGAAGAAAACTACAAACGTTAATCTGACCACATGGAAAACGGGTACCTACACCTTGACCGACTCCATTTCTGTCTCCGGTCTTGCTGCTGGCACCTATGATATTGCGATTGCGATCATCGATCCATCAACAACTCAGCCTGGCGTGGACTTCGCCAATACGAATAAGCTGACAGACGGAGCATTTAAGCTGAGCAGTGTAACAAAGTAAATGTCAGGTTCAGATGCCGCGTTGTATAATGCGATGCATTTGTCAGTACATTTGTCAGTGCACTCGTCGGTGCATTCGCCATTGTACGTGTAAATTACAAGAGCAGGAAAGAAGGCATAATCCTCATGCCCTCCTTCCTGCTCTTCCTTTGATTGCACCGAGTGACCAACTCCACAATAGCTCGGCAGCTCGCTTTCCCTCGGGTCAACCCTTTTTAACTTATACTTTGATTTCCTCAGCTTCAGCTTCCGACAAGGGCAACTCGCAGGTAGGTCCGAACGCTAACGAACATCAGGCACCTTATTCGAGGTTTTTTAAATGATCTCAAAATGTAACGAACTTCAGAAGCCTTATATTCCGATTTCCAGGCCAGCATCAGCTTAAAACACGCTCATTCAGGTCAATAACATCTCTGTGGTTCGTTAGAATCTCACAACCTTTGTATCTCAGCAAATAGCGTCTGTCATGTTCGTTAAAGTTGTCGCACATATAAAAAAAGGATTGGGGCCCGTCCGGGTCTCCAATCCTTTTGTCAATATTGAGCCTTGTCCACGTTAACGTCCTCACCAGAATAAAAGGTACAGCTCAAGTCATTTCCCAAACTTGAGCGCAAAGGGATCGTCAGCAGGACCGATTCCTGTATTCCTTCGTCACGTTGCCTTCCTTTACTACACCTTACTTATTGCTCTATTGCGCCTTTTTACGCAACTGGCTGTAATACAGCTCGCTGTAGAAACCGCCTTGTTCCAGCAGTGCATCATGCGAGCCTTGCTCCAGTAGATGCCCATCCTTCAGCACCAGAATTCGGTCGGCCTGCCGGATCGTGTTCAGTCTGTGGGCAATGACAAAACTGGTCCGTCCCTGCATCAGACGTTGCAGTCCTTCCTGGATTTTAATCTCCGTAACAGTATCGATGCTACTCGTCGCTTCGTCCAGAACGAGGATAGAAGGGTCCGCCAGAATTGCCCGGGCAATGGCGAGCAGCTGCTTCTGTCCCTGACTAATGCCGCTCCCATCTGCCTGAAGCACCTTGTCGTACCCGTCCTTCATTCGCACAATGAACGAATGGGCATTCGCCAGTCGGGAAGCGGCTTCAACCTCTTCATCCGTTGCGTCCAGACGGCCAAACCGAATATTTTCCCGGATCGTACCCTGAAACAGGAAGGAATCCTGAAGTACAAATGC
The DNA here is from genome assembly GCF_055687625.1 of Paenibacillus sp. CB74. Taxonomy (NCBI): domain Bacteria; kingdom Bacillati; phylum Bacillota; class Bacilli; order Caryophanales; family Paenibacillaceae; genus Paenibacillus; species Paenibacillus sp. CB74. The sequence continues at coordinate 4,129,165 of NZ_CM146009.1, forward strand.
CATATGGGACCGCAGATTCTCACGTCGAATGCTGGTCATATCACGACCATCTACCGTTAATGTTCCACCTGTCGGATCATAGAAACGGGATAACAGCTGAATCAATGTTGTTTTTCCCGCTCCGGTCGGACCTACCAGGGCAATCATCTCACCCGGTTTCGCTTCAAAGCTGATATCATGCAAAATGTTACGTCCTTCATCGTATCCAAAGGATACTTTGTCGAAACGTACAGCTCCCTCCACCTTATCCAGAGATACCGCTGCCCCTTCATCCTTTGCTTCCTCATCTTCGTCCAGCACCTCGAATACACGCTCAGCCCCCGCAATTGCGGACAATAACGTATTCCACTGGTTCGCCAGATCGTTGAGCGGACGGGTAAACTGACGGGCATATTCCACAAAGATAATGATCACCCCGACCGTAACGGAACCCTGAATCGCCAGAATACCACCGATACCCGCAACAATTGCAAAGCTCAGATTATTCAATCCATTCATCAGTTTCGGAATAAAACCGGAGATGGTCTGTGCCCAGAATCCGGAAATCCGGATGCGGGTATTCCGTTCCTCAAAACCGCGAATCACCCGCTCCTCTTGGGAGAATGCCTTAATGATCTTTTGCCCGGATAACGTCTCTTCAATATAACCGTTAAGTTCACCCAGATTGCGCTGACGCTCCTTGAAGAGTGGTCCCGTTCTGCGTGTAATCCAACGCATACCAATGGCCATCAAAGGCACAACGATAAAGGTAAGCAGCGTCAATAGCGGGCTGAGCCACAGCATAACGCCAAACGTTCCGAGCAGCGTTAATACACTTGAGAAAATCTGGATCGCTGAGCTGTTCAACGTACCGCTGACATTCTCGATATCATTGGTTACCCGACTCATAATCTCCCCCTGCTGGCGTTTACCGAAGAATGGAATCGGCAACTTGTGCAGATGGGAGAACAGATCATACCGCATGCGGAACACAGTTTCCTGTGCAATTTCGATCATCCATATGTTTTGTAACCAGGATGTTAGAGAGAACAAGACGTACACTGCGGTTAATCCAATCAGAAACCGTGTCCAGCTTGAACCGGCTTCACCCGCGATGAAATCATCCACGGCCACCCCTACCATGTAGGGGCCAAGCAAAGCGAGTGCGGAGCTGGCAAGAACCATCAGCAATACCATGGACAGCTTGACCTTGCGCCGTGCCAGATAGGTCCAGATCCGACCAAGTGTACCGGACCAGTTCTTCGCTCTTGCCTTGGGTTTGCGACCACCGCCTGATCGTAACGTCTCCGGGTCAATCGGCGGTGGCGGCTGACGGAAAGGCTCAATGAATGCTTTGAACATGCTGTGCACCCTCCCCGTATTGTGATTCATGAATTCGACGATACAGCCCTGATGATTCCATCAGGTCTTCATGTTTTCCCTGTCCAATGAGTTGTCCATCATCCAGCAGCAGAATCAGATCCGCAGATGTCGTTGAACTGATCTTCTGGGTGATGATAAACGTCGTACACGACAATTCTTCCAGTGCATCCAGCAGTCTGCCTTCTGTCGCCACGTCCAGTGCGCTCGTGCTATCGTCCAAAATCAGAATACTTGGTCGGCGAACCAGTGCTCGTGCAATGGAAAGACGCTGCTTCTGACCACCGGAGAGATTGACGCCCCGTTGACCCAGCAAGGTATCATAACCGTTGGGTAAATTCTCAATTGTTTCGTGAATCTGGGCGCGCTTGGCGGCTTCCACGATCTCTTCCAATGTGGCATCTTCTCGGCCCCAGGCTATATTCTCCCGTATGGAACCGGTAAACAGCACAACCTCCTGAGGCACATAACCAATCGAACCACGCAGCATGGACAGATCCAGTTCTGTTGCATCCGTACCATCAATTCGGACCTTACCTTGATCCTCCGTGTATAACCGGGGAATAAGCTGCACCAGTGAAGATTTGCCTGAGCCTGTTGCTCCCATAATGGCAATACGTTCCCCCGCTTTTGCGGTGAATGTGATGTTGTCCAGCACTGTAATTTCACTATTCGGATAACTGAAACCTACGCTGCGGAATTCCACTGCACCCTGCACAGTGCGCTGTTTCTTCGCTGAGTATACAGATTGCGGAAAATGCGAAGATTGTACAGATCCAGCAGTTGGTGTAGTCGTTGATACCGCCTTATTCTGTTCAGTCTCTGACGTATCCTCCGTATTAAATACTTCATTCAGTCGTTGTGCCGAAGCGCTTGCTCTGGAGAACGTCACCAGAATCCATGATAATGCAGACATGGCACCAATGGTGCGAAGCAGATAGTTAATCACGGCGACCACTTCACCTACGGTTGCGTTACCGGAGGCGATGTCAACTCGTCCAAACCATAACACAGCGATGATACAGACATTCATCATCAGCAGCATGAACGGCATCGTGGTCTCCGTCAGGCGCAGTGCGGAGATTGTGCCTTTCATCAGCTTGCCGCTGAATCCGGCAAAGCGTTCAATCTCATGGCCCATCCGTACGAAGACACGGATCAGCCGAATGCCTGTCAGATTCTCCTGGATGACTCCGTTGACGGCATCCAGTCTGCGCTGCACATTGCGGAACAGCAGCGCTGCCTTTTTAATCATCCACACCACAACAATGAGCAGTACCGGCACCATGACAACCAGCAGCAAACCCAACCTCGGATTCACGATGACTGCCATAATCATGCTGCCAATCACCACCAGCGGTACACGTGTCATGAAGCGCAGACTCATGAAGACCGTGTCCTGAACTTGGGTCACATCCCCCGTTAATCGGGTGATCAGGGACGATGTCGCGAACCGGTTAAAGACGGCATAAGAGAACGTTTGCACTTTGTCATACAACTTCTCCCGCAGATCGTATCCAAACCCCAGGCTCGCATGGGATGCAAAGAACGAACTGGCAATTCCGGCAGCAAAAGCCACGACAGCACTGCCAACCAGCACACCACCCCATAACCAGACAACAGACAGGTCTCCCTGCTGAATACCATTATCAATGATCTTGGAGATCAGATAAGGCTGAGCCAGCTCCACCGCAAGCTCAATTAACATCATGACCAGGGCTGCAATCGCGGCAACTCGGTATTTCTTCAAGTAGTACAACAGCTTGATCATAAGCATTCCTCCGGCTCGGAGCACCCTAAACCGATAACACGTTCCAGCTCAGAGCCTCCATTAGACATGTTGATTTCTCCACTGCGTCCAATATGTAATCATTTCTATGTACACATATGGTTATTATAGCGTATTTTACAATGCCGCTTCTATTCTTATTACCCTACTTTTCCCAAACAACAAACTTATCATCATTTTGGCAGTAAAAAATGAAGCATCCCTTCGCTACAACGCATAGAACCCTAACCACCGATCATCCCGGTAGTCAGGGTTCTATGTGAGACCTAGGCATATAGCTCATTCGTTCAACGCATTCCAATTCTGTTCATCACTACTATGACTTTACTACTTTCACTTTCCGTAGATCTCCTCTACACGTTCTTCCTCATTTGTAGACAGCAGAACATTAAGCAGCCCCATGGTATTATTGGCATCACTTCTCGCCGTCTTATACATCTCGGCAAACGCCGCTTCATCCTGCTCCGGGTCCATCTCCGCAAGCTTGCCCCACGAAGTACGGGCTTTGTCGTATAGCGTACTAAGCGTGATGTCACGCGGATGCTGAGCAACAGGTGCCATGGATTCAAATTTTGCTGTCACACGGAAGAAATCCATAGAGTCCTGGAACGATGTACTGCTGTAATCCTTATTTTTTATTGCATCATCCGTAATCAACAGACCTTCACGGGCGATAAACAGCGTTTTCACCATGGCACGCTCCAGATTGGTTGCTTCTTCCCAAGTAACATAGGATTCATCAGGTGCTTGTACAGTTGTGAAATAAGGAAAGGCATCATCAATCAACCGCTGTGAATCGGAATGAATCGGCACCTCTGCGTTCATGTCCACAACAGCATCACTATAGTTGGCCACATTTATATTTTTGGAATCATTCTCACTAACCCGGCGCACCGGATGATCATTAAGCGGGATACGGATATATCCGAGCTTATCCGCATACTGCTGCTTCAACTCTTCCAGTGTAGAGTCCTTTCCAATCTTGCCGTCATCAGTCGAAGAAGATTCTTTGGCGTCTGAACCTGTCTCCTCACCAGCAGTCGAACCGTTTGCTGCCGTTTCGGTTACAGCAGCATTCGAGCTGCTTGTTTCGGATGATGATGACGCCTCTTTCGCTCCACCACCACAAGCTGTCAGTATCGCTGCCACACTGAACATAACCGTAAACGTCTTTATCGTATCATTCCATTTCATCATATGATCTTCCCCTATCGTATGTATATTCCTGAGAAACATTAACCTCTACTCCAACCCTTGAACAATTCATTTACAAAAATATCCTTTCAGATAACATAATCGATTCACAACTGAACACGTTCTACATTGTATCATAAGTCAAAAATGGGGTGTATACGACGATATACCTGTGTCTAAAGCCTTTTACTACTCGTGTATTAACTGACAAGATCGACACAAAAACACTGTCATCCGTATGGATAACAGTGTTCATGAAGTGTGATTATTTAATTCCTTTGGCCTTCTCCATGTGTTCTGACCGAATCTGAGGATCGGTCGAGTTCACCGATGATAAAAGGGCGTGAATCGCCTGAATATCCTTCTCTTGAAATACAGTCTCAGGAACTTCAGACTCAAGTCGTTCCGTCTTGCGCTGAATCGTCTCCACCAATTCATGGTCATAGATGATCAGTTCATCCGAATTCACATATCTTACAGCAGGATCAACACTGATCCGGCAACGGTTAGTGAAGGTCACCATGGAGACGAGACGCACTCTTTTGTAGTCTCCGAGGTGTGCATGAATGGCTTCCACATGTGCACGATGCTGCATGAGTGGATTGTACATTTTGACCCGGCTGCTGCTGACCGACCAATTGGCCTCTCTTCTTCCGCCGCGGATCTCACCTGTCGTCAGATTTCGGGTTTCGATTACAAAGATGGCCCGAGGTCCAATTACAACATGATCGATCTGCGAATAACCAGAGCGTGACTTCGGATTGGTAATAAGTAGATCGTTCAGCACTTTATACTCACTTGGAAGACCCATCAGCTGATCTGCTGTACTAGGCTCCTCCGGCGGGCGTGTCCAGTCCCCTTCCGCTTTTTTCTTGCGTTTACTGCGGACCATACGCGGAGGAATGGCTGTCGTCGATGGTAAAGCTGAAGCGGAGGCTGTAATCGGGTTCGCAAGCTCTGGCTGTGTCTTGAACAGAGACAGGATTTTCTTGAACATGGGCAAGCTCCGTTCTATTATAGTGTGGGTTACGGGTGACCATTACAGGAGGAATAACATCCTTTGACACATTCATTATGTAAACTTCTATTACTTATGTCGGATAAAGAGGGGTTAAAATAAAGGGTTAACGACCAAAATCTCTCTAATACGCAAAGTACATATGAACATTTAACCAATTCCGTGACTTTAGACGCATAAATAAGCCGTAAAATAAAAAAAACAGCGCAACCTTTCCTGAATCGAAAAAGAATGCGCTGCTGTTCTCTTGGTTGTTAAGCCTGAAGATAATAGGTGTAGAGGACCTGTGTCCCCTTCTCTTCCAGACTATTATTCGCTATTTCCTGGTACAGGGATTCGGCCAGAGCCAGCCCAGGCGTGTTCATGCCCATCTCTTTTGCAGACTCCAGTGCAATACCCATGTCTTTGATAAAATGTTTCACATAGAATCCAGGCTCATAATCGCCTGCGATCATGCGCGGACCGAGATTGCTGAGTGACCAGCTTCCGGCTGCCCCGGTAGCAATGCTCTTCAGCACGGTCTCCGCGTCCAGACCAGACGTCTTGGCATAGGCGAGTGCTTCGCATACGCCCATCATGCCAGAGGCAATGGCAATCTGGTTGCACATTTTAGTATGCTGCCCGGCTCCTGCCTTGCCTTGCAGCACAATGTTGCTGCCCATCTGCTCAAACAGCGGACGCACGGCTTCAAAGGCCGCCGAGCTTCCTCCAACCATAATGGACAGCTTGGCATTCTGCGCTCCGATATCGCCGCCCGATACAGGTGCGTCCAGTGCATGCAGTCCTTTGGCTTCCGCAGCTTCAGAGATTCTTGCCGCCAGAAGCGGACTGGATGTTGTCATATCAATCAGATATGACCCAGGGTTAGCATTGGCTACGAGACCATCTTCACCGAGATAGATCTCCTCCACATCCTTGGGATAACCCACCATCGTGATGATGACATCACACGCGGCAGCCAGTTTGCCTGGTGTATCATGCCATACGGCGCCTTCTTTCACTAACGCTTCCGCCTTGGCAGCGGTTCGCGTGTACACATGCAGCGGATATCCCGCTTGCTGGATGTGCCCAGCCATGCTTTTCCCCATCACGCCTGTACCAATAAAGCCAACTTTCGTCTCTCCAGGTGCCTTCGTTGTATTTGTCATCGCAGGTTTCCTCCCTATTTTCCCTATTTCTCTATGCTTCGCTCAGTGCTTGTCTTCGACATTGCTATATCTGTATGTTATAGCTTTCTGGTTAGTCCGTCCATCTCGTTTGCAGCTTTTTGTGAAAAAATCTGAAAAAGGAATCAATTTCCCATATGCTGTGCAACCTAACGGAAACTACCTTGAGCGGACGGTGAATGCCATGAGCCAGGAAAAAGGTCAAATTACGATCTGGCTATCCTTTTCCATCATTTTATTAAGTGCCGGACTGGTCTGTCACGTCTTGTCCATTCCTGCAATTCTTGAAGAGGCTGGTCGGGACGGCTGGTTGTCAGTTGTTGTAGCTGCACCGCTCTTCATGTTGTTTCTATGCATGATGTTCATCGTTATTCGGCGCGTGCGTGGACAGCGGTTGACCGATTGGATCACCCGAGAGTTTGGCATTATTCCATCGTGGATTTTTCGCATAACCGCTGCAATTTTGCTGCTTGCGTTAGGGACACATACTTTATATGAAACAACGAACTGGACGGTATCTACCTATCTACCGTTCACACCCACCTATGTGTTAGCCGGAGTCGGTGTACTCGTTGCAGCATGGTCAGCAGCTAAAGGAATCCGTTCTATTGCCATGACTTCGAGCATCCTTCTGCCACTAGTTATTCTGCTTGGCTACTTCGTCATGTCTGCCAATATGAAGTATAAAGATTATGGTCAGTTATTCCCCATGATGGAACACGGCTTCGCTCCGATTATGCGAGGTATGATCTATTCTCTTGCCGGACTAATGGAGATTTGGATTCTAATGTTATTCCAGCATGAGATCAAAAGCAAACTGCGCTGGTGGCATGTCCTGTTACTTGGAATTTTCATGATCAGTATGGCCATTGGACCTACCATGGGAGCCATTGTGGAATTTGGACCGGAAGAGGCTGCCAAACAGCGAAACAGTCCCTATGAACAATGGAAACTTGTGAATATCGGCAAGTTGTTTCAGCACGTGGATTTTCTCTCCATATACCAATGGCTGAGCGGTTCATTCGCCCGAGTAGCCATCTCGATATATCTTATCGTGGACCTGCTGGATATCCGCAGACCGAAGAAGCGATATATCACCATTCTCTGTATCTCATTCGTTATGTGCGCTTTTGCCATCCAGTGGTGGCGCATTGATTATGTGGATTATTATGTGGACCATATCCAGTTTCCCGTCATGCTCGCTTATGTGGCAATCGTTACTGTCCTGTTAACGCTGGCCGCTCTCATTCACAAAAAGGACAAGGAGGTTGCTCAACATGTCGAATCCACCCAAAACAACACCAACAAAACCTGAACCGAATACACCTTTCCATATGACCGAACACAATCTGACAACCTTTTTTGCCGGGTCTGATGATGTCATCATCGATAAACATATATTTGGCGATTCGCAGATGAAGCTGATTATGTGCTATTGCAGCGGTATGGTCGATACTCAAGCCATCTATGATATCATTCTGCCAGATTTGAAAAGGACCTATGAATCAACTCATTTTGTTCGCATTTCTGACATCGAAAAAAACATCAGTCTCCAGTGGAGCACTGTTGATCTGAATGATCCGGCGTATGGGACTGAACTCATGTCCCTACGTGTATTTGAAGGACATATTCTCATCTGCCTCCCCTCTCTTCAAGCCATGTGGAGCCTAGACATTTCCAACATACCTACACGGACACCGGAAGAATCCACGACAGAAGTATCCATCCGTGGAGCGAGGGACGGTTTTATCGAACCTCTTGCAGTGAATGTCGCTTTGATTCGTACCAGACTCCGTACCAACCAATTAGCCTGCAATATCGAACTTATTGGCTCACGGTCGGCCACCAAGGTAGCATTGATGTATATCAAGAACATTGCCAATCCGGAATTAATTGATGAAGTCAAGCATCGTCTTCGCACAATCCAAACAGAGCGTATCATGACGGCCAATGAACTTGAAGAGTTGTTATCACCTGCCAAGATCACCTTATTTCCGTTAACTCACTATACCGGCAGGCCAGACTTTGCAGCAGAATGCTTGCTCAATGGTCGCTTCATTCTTATTGTAGATGGTAATCCCAGTGCAATCATCGGACCCGTTAATCTGTTTCTGTTGCTCAAATCACCAGAGGATGCCAGCTTTCCTTTTTTACCTGTCAATGTAGGTCGCATGTTGAGGTTTATCGGTCTGTTGGTCACCATATTTTTGCCCGGATTTTATATTGCGTTAACTTCTTTTCATATGGATCAGATTCCTTTTCCACTCGTAGCAACAATATCTGTTGGACGGATGGGGTTGCCTATGGAATCGGGCATAGAAATGTTTCTAATCATGTTGCTGATGGAATTGTTCCGGGAAGCCGGGGTTCGTTTGCCAAGCGCCATCGGTCAGACCTTAACGGTCGTGGGTGGCTTGATTATCGGGGACTCGGCCATCCGTGCCGGTATGGTATCCCCGTTGATGATTGTCGTCATTGCAGTAACGGTGGTTGCTGGAGCAACCATTGTCAATCAAGTCATGACAAGTTCCATCCTGATTCTGCGTTTTCTATGTTTTGTCTTAGGGGTAACACTGGGCATCTATGGGTTCATTCTGTCAATGATTTTGTTTCTCATCTACCTGACTGATCTCAAGTCATTTGGCATCCCCTATCTGACGCCTTTAACCCCACTGAGTTTCAAACAAGCCCTCTCATCTTTATTCAAAATGCCAACAGGCATTGGCAAACGCAGACCTGTCTATTTGGAGACGCAGAAACCGCGCAAGGAAGGTAATGAACGATGAACAGACTGTTGCGTCGCTGTGTGCTAGGATTGTTGAGTCTTTCCCTGGTCATCATGACGACCGGATGCTGGAGTGCATATGAAATTCAGCAGGTAGACTATGCAAAGGCGATCGGTATCGATTTCAAAGACGGTATGTATCACATTTATGTACAGACACTGGATTTTTCGAGTATAGCCAAGAGTGAGAGCTCCAGCAAAACTGCGGAAGCACCTCCGATCTGGGTTGGTCATGCTGAAGGGAAGACAATGAGTCTCGCGATGAACGAATTATGGCGTGCCTCACAATTACACATTGCCTGGGGACATGTGACCGCGATTGTACTTGCAGACGGAGTGTTGAATAACAAACACATCAAGGATGTGTTCGACATGCTCGGGCGCTTCCCCGAGGCCCGTTATACCACCTGGGTATATGGTACACGTGAACCTTTACTGGATATTTTGAGCACAGCATCCATCTACAATCTTTCACCGCTGGATAGCATCCTCCACAATCCTTTGCCCAGTTACATGGAAAATTCTTTATTTGCACCCGTACTCAGCTTCGAATTGATTGCAACGCACAATGATCCAGCAACTACGACGTATCTACCAGTCATTTCTTTGAATAAGGAACTCTGGCTCCAAAATAAAAAAGAACATGATCTGTTCCTGATCGAAGGAGCCTTTTTCGAGAGGACGGGAAAGAATTTTGAGTTCATGTCACACAATGATCTACCGGGTTACCACTGGCTGGTCAAAGGCATGCGCCGAGCACCCTTGCTGATCCAGAAGGACAATGTCATCTACGGTGCTCTCAGTGTTGGTCTGCCTACCATTAAAATTAAACCGATTATCCACGGAGATCACGTCACATTCTCTATTGATGCCAAATATCTAACAGCATTATATGAATATCTGGTTCCCATGCCATACGATGAAATGACCCGGGTAAGTGAAGATAAACTAAAAGAACAGATTATGGAAACGTATCGCCATGGCTTGGAACGAGGAGTTGATGTATTCGGCCTGCAAGAAAAACTGTACCGCAAAGACCCGAAATTGTGGCACAAGTTATCCGGTGACGGAGAAAAATTAATTCTATCCGAGGATTCTATTGAGGAACTCAATATACACCTTACGATCCCATATACAGGAAAATATAAGAGAAAAGTATAGAACCAAGCCATCCCGCTTATCATGAGGAACAACACAGGAGGATGGCTTATTTTTTTAGGTTATAATTCACCTCCTACTCTTCATTATCAAGAGATGAGTAGATAATATATCCTTCGTCGTTCAGACCTTTTATGTCCCATATCATCTCCTCGATCAGTTGCTGGATTACCGCAGGAGTCAGACCGTTCATAGCGAGGTCTTGTAACTTTCATTTCTTATAATAATCCATGACCCGCAACCGCGTAGTCAGGACCAACGTCTGAGGGATGAGCACAAAGACAATGTACATAAGTACAATTAACCATAGATGTGCGGCAAAATTCTCAGCACCGAATGATGGTTTCGGACGCTCAATCCAATACCACCAACACGGGATGGCAATAAACCATGTCAAGCCCGTAGAAAGGAACATATCTTTCACATCACTCCATAGAAAGCAGAACACCGCGACGAACAAAATAGGACCTGTCCAAGTATCCAGTATCGGTCCCCAGCTCTGGAAGACAAAGATAATGGCAGGATACAGAAGATTGATGGTCCAGCGACAGATCAAATTGTTATAGATAAACATTATTCCTCCCAGCTCGAAAAATAAGGACGATTACTAAAGGTTCCGAGCTTCGCGTCGATCTTCGCGGTCGGCCTCTTCCATCTTCCTTATATATTGTTTTAATTGTTCTTTGTGTGCTTCTAGCTCTGCTAGTTTGGATGTAGTTCCTTCAAGAAACGCTGACATTTTTGCAGACAACTGTACAGCAGATTCTCCCTTCCAATCTTGCAGTCTTCCATATATGTTTCGCATCTGCTGCTCCTGTTGAATCAAGCGTTGCTGTAACTGTTCACACTGCTGGATCGCTCTTCTCAAATCTGACAGAGAGACAGATATTCTCCCCATATGTACACCTCCTGTAGTTCATTGCAGCTAAACTATTATCGATCTGCCAGAACAAAATCCTGTCTTTTCCGTTCGATATAATCTGCGATCTCTGTAATGGATTCTTGGTACCACCGATTAATCCGCTCCAACGTTGCCGTAGCATCATAGGCAATGGGTGTAAAGGACTGACTCTCACTTGTTGATATATGTGCTTGGAACATCTGGATTGAAGAGCGGGCATCATTGGCAAAGCCATGCAGACTTTCCCGCATCTGTCTGGAAGCATGTCCAAGCTCCTCAGTTGTTAGTTGAATAGTGCTCCCATGTCGGTCGCCAACATAGTATGCTGAGTTCTGTCTATTCATAGCGTCTGGACTGATTCCTAGTACTGTTGCCGCAAGTTGGCCGAACCCTCCCATAGCTGAACCATGCTTCTCAACCAGCATATTCATCGCTTCCTTAAACTCTTCTCTTGCCTTCATCATCTCTGAATAATTTTCTACTCTAGGCTGACCATCCACACGTTGCCCATCTATCGTATACAATGTATTACTTATGTTCCCTTTCTCATCGAATGTAAAATGATCCATACTATGTGTTCTCTGACCGACTAGCATGGAATCCAAAAACTTGGATAATACACTCTGTTCTCCGGATATAGACGGGACACGAATAAATTCAAACGACCACTTGTTACCGAACAATCTTTGTTCCCACCACGTCTCGCGAGGTATCGGTAAGAACATGGGGATTGTCTCGTAACGATTAGCATCTTCAAAAGTAGAATTGATATAATAAGTAGCACCAACATGCTGCTCGGCATTCTTCACACCAGAACCCACAGAATCCCCTGGATGGACATAGGCCACATTCGTTTTCAGATAATCTCCGTTCCGAACCTTCTCTTGCAAATCATCAGGAAGTAAATGTACGATACTTGGCGGATTATAACTCGCTGATGATACTCCATTACGAATCGCAACATATTCGGCTTGAGCACCTCCCAACGAGTGTCCAGTGGTTGAGATATCAGCTTCCGGGTACTCCTCCTTTACTTTATCAAAGAGGTTCAGTGCCTGAATAAATTGATTATTCTGATACCTAGATTCAGCTTCAATAAAAGGCATTTGTTGATGCAGAGGCAGCGCCGCAATCTCTTCCTTATACTGCTCCATATAATTGTGAGTTTCCTCCAAATTCTTGGTTCGATTACCTACAACATCATTTAAATCAGTCTCCCAATCTGTTAGTACACTCCATTTGGGACGATCAGGGGGTTCAGTTCCCCGATAACCAATAATAACTTGATTATTATCCTCATTGTAAAACACAGTAGCATCAAATCCAGAACCATTTGTATCATGAAGCATGGCCCCCTTCGGTTCAACTATTGTCCAACCTGGAAGATTTTCATTCTTATATCCGGAAGATGGTAAATCTCGTTTGTATACCTCATCAGCAATGGTCCAATAGGTCTTATCATTTATGTATGTCATGATACCCCACCTTGTCTATTACATTAATTTGTATTAAAGTGTGCTTAGAGTTTATTTCCATAAAAGGAGAATTAACGCTTATGCGAATAAAACCTGCAGCTCTGACCTTACTTATTTTTCTATTCTTATTAGGAGGATGTTCAAGTATGTCTACCTCAGATAAGCAAAGTATTGTTGAAACAGCTACACCAATAAGTGTTGAGTACATAAAGAAATACTATAATGCGGACTTTATTGTAACGAGTCACGATATTGATGATCCTTCCATCCATTCACGTCTATATCTATACGGTCATATAACGGGACATGAGGATGAACGTATCACCGTTTCCTATAACTACGACTCACAGGAGGTTATCAGTGTAGAAGGACCAGGTTGGTTTATCGACAGTCGAAATCCAAAAAAGGAAGTACCTTCTTCCTGAGAAAAAACTGCAAAGTGATACACCAATTTTTATATTTCATTAGGAATGGCCTGGACAAAACGTCCAGGTCTCTTTTTTTTCAGTTGTTAGGTGTAGTTTATTTGTAACAATTTACCTGTATTTATATCCATTCATTATAAATCAATATCTATATACCCGAAAACAGATGCCTGCAAAAATAAGCAGAAAGTCTGTAATTTCGTTTGAATAGCTAAATAAATTTGAATTCATCTAGGCCGTTTTGACCAGATAAACCAGTGATATGCTTAATTATGGGAAAGAAATGAAGCGAGTAAGCATCATTTTGGATATAATTGCTCATACTACCTTCAGGAAATTATCGAAGGAGTGACAGTATGAGATTAAAAAGTATGATTGCTGTTGGAGCTGTGTTAACTTGCTCAACTTTGTTATGGGGATGTGGCAATGGCACTGCGAATAATGCTTCCCAGCAGCAGAATGACACCGTCCGATCGGAGAGTTGGAGCGATCCCAAACGACTGGAAGCTTCCCATCTCGAAGCACTTGAGCGTATGGAGAAAGATCATATCCACCGGATGGTTTCGCTTAGTGCAAGCACAGATGGAGACAAAGTAATGACCGTGCTTGATCGGTCGAGCCAGAAGCTGGAGGAGATGAGACCACTCGCCGAAATGCTCCAGCATGAAGGACATCCCGCTTTATTACAGCGAATTCAGGACATGTCAGGTGATATTCAAGGTTCCAAATCGGTCATTGCCGAGATGAAGAAATTGCCTCAGGATGGCAAGATTAAGATTCAATCCGAGAATTCCGATTCCTTGCATCACATCAGCAGCTTCCGCGATTACCACCAGTACATTCAGGGGAACGTACAATCTTTGAACAAGAATACTCATGATTTACACTAAACAGTATTGGTTCTGTTTACCCGAGTGACTCATCCTTGTAAAAAAGCAAGGCTCTTTTATGAGATTAGTTACACTTCTTTATATGCAAAAGGTTAGACTGTGACGAGTAGTCCTGACCAACTCCCCTCACGGTCTAACCTCACTTCTCTACTACTCACTCGCACCCAGATACGTCAGTAACCCCGCTAGCGTCGTCACAATAAAGATGTGAATCCATACGTTGGCCGCTCCATACGACATGTTGAAAAACCCCAAATAGCTAAAAGAATCACCTCCGAAACTACCCATTTGGAATATGAGTAGCATACACAGCAAGATACTGAACACGACCACGGTCAGCGCTCCAGCTTTCAACCTTCTATCCTCATCCATTCGAAAAATCAACAAAACACCAAATACGAGCGCAATCAAAAACACAATAAATAACATACGGAATTGATCTCTCCTTATCTCTCTAGTTGTCTGCTACTCTACCCATAGAGATACCCAAATGAACATCGTAAATAACAAGACGGGCGCAAGCGCACCTGTGGCTAAGATAATCCATAGTGTTGCGGGCTTTATGCTTTGGCAGTATGCATCGATCTTACGCATTCGATCTTTGCGCCACTTGGCGACTCTGAGCTGTCTGATCATCCGATTCAGAACGGTTTGTCGATGCTCGCCCTCTTCGAATTCTTCGATCGCACGCCGTAACTCCTCGTATAATTGAGCCTCTTCCTGCCTTGCTACTGTAGGTGTAATCATCTGATCCTTCCTCCCATGAGCACATTATTGAGATACAGCCCCTCTCCTAATCAAACCTCACTAACACGCCTATATATTTGTATTTCCCGCCTAAATATGCCACTACATTACTTAAATAACACATTACAGACCTGCAAGGTTTGACGTTTTCACAAAAAAATGAACAAACCAAAAAGCCCGGTATAGCCCGGACTTGGATTAATACACACTTCATTGTTATTATTGTGGATGGTTGATCTTTCACCACTATATCGGAGTCATAACTCTACCATCTTTTGTTATTGTAATCTCCCATATGATTATCGTTGATATTCCCCAGCCTATCGAATGTATCCTTGTATATTCGAATAATCGATTGAACCTTGCTAAAATCAGGATCTTCGGGTCCGATGCCTTCCATGAACATTTTTTGAATGATCTCTTGAAAAAAATCCACTCTTGCATGGATCTGCTGCTGTTCTTGCTGAAGTATCTCTTCAAAACTATGATTTTCTATGTAACTCATGAGACCATCATCACCCTGATATGAACGATCATCGATTCGAGGATTTACTTCGAATTGTTCCGGATCGTCAGGCTGAAGATTTACGGTAGTTCGCAAATGAGATAGCATGATCTTTTCTTTTGCAAGCATCACGTGAAAATCCTTGTTCTTCAGCAAGTCCGCAACAATTAGGCTACACATATCCCGATTCTCGATTAGAATGCCATCAAATGGATGCAATGTCCAATGTCCATTGGACCAAAACAGATTAAAATTAAATAACTGACTGCCGTATTTGTACTGAATGTTAATTTTGGTCTCGTCAATAATTTCGAATGAAAATTCCAGCATGTTAAGTAATCTCCTTCACACACTTCCAAAGTTTACCTTCATTCTATCAAACGCTCCATAAAAAATACAGAAGTTTAACGGTCATTCAACTCCGCAATCGACTCAGCCTTCTCGCTACTTGCAACAACGATTAATACACAGGCAATACCGGCAATAATGAGAGATAGCATACCCCTGGCCCCTTTCATTATGAAGCTGCAACATATATACATATGGTATGCAATAGAATGCAGTATATGCCCAGTATTCCCGCTTGAAAAATTGAATAAACCTGCATTGATCTCGACCTTAAGGATTTCTATGAATTCAAACTATAGACGCAAAAAAGAGACGCACCAGCGCCTCTCTACTTCAATCCTATGAAAAAAATATGAAACTCAAACATAGAAACCAAATGTAAAACTAATCCAAATAAGAGCTTAACGAGTTGGCATCGGGTTGGTTTTTAGATTGAATATTCCCCGCCTTGGGAGCCTCCAGCCCCAACCTTTCACTCATGCCTGCATTGAGCGCAGTCATCTTGGCTGTATAGTCATTACAGCTCTCGATAATGCGGCGATTGGACTGCTCAGACAGATCGAGAGCAGACATCAGATCTCCGATGGCCTGGTTCACCGATTCCATGGACATGGCCGGTTTGGCTAACAAATCATTGGTCTTTTCTGTCGTTGTACGCAGTAATCTGGCATTTTCCTTGAACTGTTCTTCAATTGTTTTATTAGTTGCTTCCACAGCGGAAATGACCTTCTCCTGATCATTCAAAGCCATGGCAATCATGGCAGATACCGTAATCAGATTGGCTGTCTTATCAATGGCATTGTTCACGGAATCAATAAGTTTATCATTATTATCATTAATAATATCCGTAGCTGCAATAGCTTGATTATACAGCATGATCATTTCGGTCATGGATTGAGTGCGGGTAACCACCTTACGCAATCCACGCTCCAAGTGAGCCTTGCGGCTCTCATTCTCAGGCTTGGCAATCTCTGCCTCGAACAGATCCTTCAACTGATTACCAAAAGCAATTTTGGTTTGCAGGTTATAAATCTCCTGAATGGAAGACCGCTTTAACTGACGCATACTCACAATGCTCTCTTCCAGATTGTCCTTCCCATCCCGTAAACCATTAATAATACTATCAATATTGGTTCGCACAGACTGGTAACGGTAGACATAGTTCTTCAGTGGACTTTTGCGCAGTAACCGCCCTACAAAACTAACGTTTTTGCTCTGCTGTAAACTTTCACACTCATCTCTCAGCTTCAAGATCATCGTGGACACTTCAGCCCGATTGCCGGACATGAGATCATTCACAGGTCGATCCAGCATTTTCAGCGTTTGTCCCGCTTTTTCCTGTGTCTTCACACCCAGCTTGCCGATATCATCCATTAATAAATCCAGTTGAACAGCATCGGTTTGCGATACCTTTTGAATTAATTGGGTTGCCTCCTGATTAATCCGCTGCTGGTCATCCTGTTTTAATTGAATATATTCCGTTGCCATACCAACCATCCCTCCTATAATTCGGAGCTATTATACCTTTGATGAATAAGCTCTGCTTTGTTCTGAAGCTCCAATAGATCTTTATGTTCGATTGTAGATACAATCTCTGAAATCTTGGAATCGACATCCTTCAGGCCATTTAACAACATTCTGCGATTGGTTCGCTTGGCTTCTCCACTCAAACGAAGAAAAGGGTTAATAAAACCATTTAAATCTTTCAAAATCAATCTGCGCATCGTATGGTTAATATCCCCGTTGTTTAACTCTTTCAGTGCCGGAATGACTCGCTGCAATCTGGCAAAAAGGGCTAATGACTTCTCCACAATTTCATTGTCCAGTTCATTTTTTTGGCCCTCAGAGATCACCATATCTTCCAAAACTTCGAGATATTCAATGACTGGACCAAAAATAGGATCTGATTCTTCTTGTTGTGGCGAACGTCCTGCTTCCGATCGTCCAGAGGTTTCTGCACGTTCAGTGGTCGGACTGACCTCCTGGTTAGCAGATCGATTACCCACAGCTTGTTCCCCTGCTCCGCCGTTCATTTCAACAACTCTTCTGCGATCGGGGTCAGAACCAGATGTCTCAATGATTGGCCCACGGGGCCTTGAAGGAATTATACCTCCGGCCATTGTCGCCAAAGCCGGGATTGCCCATGATACAAATTCAGGAACAAAGGGACTGCTTACAGCCGCAAGGCCATATCCAATCAGCGCACCCAGCCCGATTTTTGTTATGCGTAACATCGTTTATCCTCCTGCCTGTAACAACACATGATATACAATGAACAAATGAAGACTGCACTTGATCACTTGATTCCTGTGTAATTATCAAGATCATCTTCATAATCGTATTGTAAGAAAACCAGTCAGAAGGTGTCAATGTTTGGAAACTAATCTCTAATGGCTTCTAACTTTCTGCGTATCCATAATTAATGGTTGTTCCACATGACTTCCCAATATACCGTATTGCGGAGAAAGGGGGCCGACTTCATAACCCAGAGCCAGCTTCACAGCCAGATATGGGAAATTGATTCCCGAAAGGCAGGACACATGTAATCCCCCGGACATTCTTGGATTAATCTCCAGAAGTTTCGGAGTCTCTTTACGATATTTCATCTGGATGTTGAAGTTATATGGAATGCGATAAGCAGCAGCAACATCACTTGCAATTTTTAATAGTTCAGCATGCTCTTCAAGCCTTCTTAGTCGTCCACCTGCTTTGCAGCGAGGCATAGCCGCGAGCAGATTCCCCTCACTGTCAGCCAAACAATCTATACTGTATTCATAACCTTCGAGACGTTCCATGACCATAATGTTTGGAAAGGACTCCACAGTAGAAAAGGCACGGAAAGCATCTTCAAAAGAGATACGGTTCTGAGTGTGCCCAAACAACTCTTCCAATGGATTACGACTATTGTCGATCACCCGGAATCCCATGCCGCCTTCACCATTACATGGTTTGAAACACACCTCATGTCCAGCGTTGGAAAGTGCATCATAGGCCTGTTTGAATTGGGAGGCATTGCTGACAGTGAAGTAATCCGGAATATTCATGATTCCCAGTTCACGTACAGATTCATAGAAACGGTCTTTCTCCATCAATTGTTCCAACAACTCTGTATCCTTGCAAACCAGAACCTTGGTGCCGATCTCTTCGAAAAGATGAGCATTCTTACTGATATCCAGCATATGGAGACGTGGGATAAATATATGGATCTGATGTCTACGACAAAAATCAAGACAGAAATCAACATACTCTTTCCCCGTAACCTTTGGTTCCAACTCCGCATGATCACATCCCTGGAGTGCCATGTTATTCGGATCGGAATGCGTGCCGTAGATCTCGAACTGCAAACCATCTTCGTTGTTTCGAATCAGATTCATATAGTGATACGCCACCGAGAACCAACGATTAAAATAAATACGGGTCTTGTTCATGAGACAGCATCTCCTATCGCAACATGGTGTGTAGAGCGGACATATTCCAATATCTCATCGGCGGCAAATATACCGGATTGTTCGGTGAACTGGTAAGGGATCACATCGGGGTTCCGCTGTTTCTCCCGGTAAAGTTCGCCATGCCGTGGAGCAATAGCATAATCTGCGAAATCGAGTAAACAACGATCCAGTAAAGAGTCCCCAGAGGCTATAACAGGAACATGTCCGATCTGCTGTCGAACATGTTCTACCGCAGCGCTCTTGTTCACTCCAGAAGGAACAAGGTACAGCTTGCGCCCTTGGATGGAAGCCTCCCATCCCAACGCTCCCAACGCCTGAATCTTCTCTGTAACTTGCTCTAACGGCATACGGTCACGATGAATGACAAAGGCATAGAACAACTCATCACATAGTCGCTCCCCTGCAACCCAGTCGCTGTTCAGCACATCACCAAACATCTGTCTTACCTCATCTGCCGTAGCCGAATGCTGTTGAAGCTGAGAACGAACATATTCGTTCCAGGCCAGGTCCACTTCACCGTTAATTAGAATATTTCCACCATTACTCGTTATCGCATAAGCCGGAATGACATCCTGCTGAAAAATCCGAATACGCTGGTACTGCTCCACTGTCCGTGTAGTCACAGGGATAAATATAATATCTTCGGGGAGAGTCTTGAGACGATGCAACGCCTCCGCTGACATATAGGCTGATAATTCACCACGAATCCATTCGGCTGGGACGAGTCCTGGGGCATCCTCGGAAACGCCCATCGAACGCCGGGAATAGATCAGGGTCTGATCCAGATCACTTGCATAAATCATTCGCCGCCCCCCTTTACCGATTGAATAATACCGCAGCATGAATAGCTCAATCCAGGGAACACTTCAACCGGGACACCCCGGTCTTGTGCGAGCAGCATAATATGTCTCAGATTAGGATTGTTCGGACGATCAATCAGGATCTTCCAAGGTACACGGCGCAATAGTACCCGCGTCGTCTCTCCGATCCCTGGCTTGATCAGATTCACATCACCGATACCGAATGCCTGTTGAATGGATTGGATATCCTGCATTCCCTGCCAGGTCACTTCGGGGGGATGAGCAAGTGCTTCATCCGCTTGAAGGGATGCCTCCTGTTCAACTTTGGCAAAGTAATCAGATACCTTGTCCACAAACACGTTGGACAGATCGGATGAAGCCCACTCTTTGTACCACTTGGCTCCATGGAAGTCTTCCGGTCCGATGAGGTCATCCCGCAGTACGGTACGGCTCATTAGGCCGGATACGGTTGAGTTCAGACAAGCGCTTGGGATCAGGTAATCTTCTCGGGTTCCATAGGTAGCCGAGCATTGCCCGGGATCGGCCAACACGGCAAGATCATCATCCAATCGGATGCCATACCGTTCATTCAGGCTTTCACAAGCTTCCACCAGCACCTTGCGAATGGCTCCCTTGCCTGTCCAGCCATCAATGAATTGAATAGGTGCATGGAGTCCATGCTGCTGCCAAATATATAGAATGGCGTTCTCATCAATCCCTTTTCCACGAATAATGGAAATACTGTAATGAGGCATATCCACATTGTATTTCATGGAAATATAACGTTTGACCAAAATGCCAATTGGCGTTCCGGCACGAGCGAGCGAGACCAGAACGGTATCCAGTCCCCTCTTGCGCACGATCATCTCTGCTACGACGGCGGCAGCCATAGCGACCTTCTCTGCAGATTGCGCCAATGTATCATGGAACAACTCAATATATTCATCCGTAGGGTGATACTCCACGGGCAGCATTTCCGAATAATGCACACCCGACTGAATGGCTTGTTCACGCTCTCCGGTCTCTTTTTCCAACTGAATATTACTTAAATCCTTCAACAGAAATACAACGTCAGACGGGTCATAACTGCCTAGTGGGTCAGGTGATTTAACTTTGTGCTTCAGCACACTCTCAATTGTAGGTAAGTTCATAGCTGTCTTCTCAGCCCTCCTGTGGAACACCGCAGTACACCACGTATATTTGCTTACATCCGAGTTGGGACAATACATCCAGCATAGGCTGCATTCGTTCTTCAGACATATGTCTTTCCATCAAAACAAAAATCTCATCATATTGCCCAGGTAATACATTGTATATATAATTGCGAACAGTCGGATCTTCTGGCGAAGCATATCCTTCACCTGCAACAACTGCATATCCTGGACGATTCACCGTATGGATTGGGCTCCGAGTCGTGGACTGATACATCACCCCGTCACCCATCTCAGCGGCAACTCGCATCGGAATATGCATAAACTCCCCTGTACCCATCACAAGGGTATGCCGGCCCTTCCTTTTTTCTCGCAACAGGGCTGCGATCCTGGAGATACCTGAGTCCAGACCAGCATTATGACTTGAATGAATGCCGAATCGGCCTGTGTACCGAAGATAAGGAGCCGACCAGCGATTTCCCTTCGAATCCGCAGATACAGCGCGCCATGGCTCCAGTTCACCGGCAACAGATATAACATGTATCAACGATGCGGATTCAGTACCCGTCTTCTCTCCAGAAGCATCGATAGATGGTTCTCCCATCACCTGAATTTTCCCTTTTAACAAGCATAGTGGAGTGATCGTTATTCCAAGTTCATGTTCCAGTGCTGTGAATTTCTGCTCATCTGCATCAGTCCGCCAATCCAGCAAAGACGCAATATAATATTGTTTGCGCGGATAGGTGCGCTGGATATCCCGAATAATGTTCAATGTGGTATTGCCCGTTGTGATCTCATCATCCACAAGAACAAGAGGTCCACCCTCTGCGAGTGATTCGGAGTCCAGAGCGTAACAGCGATGAGACATCGCATGAGAATGCTCCTCCTCGAATTGAATATCCGGCTCGATTTCAGGCAGGTACTCTCTTGTGGAATGAATATACGTTGCACGATCAGCGAACAGCTCGTACATGCTGTGTCCCAGAGCGGTAGCTGTCTCGGCAAAACCGACAAATCTCACGTCTTCAGGCAAAGTCATCTGAACTTTCATTAAAGACTCATAAGCCTCACGAGCTTGATCCGGATCAATTAATCCGCGGACCATGCATTGTTTCCACGCTGCAATTCGTTTGTCTTCTCCTTGACTTAAATCTTCATACAGCAGAACCGCCAGAGCCGCTCCGCTGAGCAGTGAAGTATACGGATTGACGGCAATATGCTTGCCAAGCAATTTACTGACAAAGAGAAATGATCGTTTTTTATTCAAACGAGCCGCCATGGAGAACAGATACTCCAATGGAATTTCCAATGGATTATGTGTGGTCTCAATCGTGACATGGAATTGATCAAGAATAGGAAACGTATGTTTGTTCATGTTTGGGCAAGAGCCCGACATAATGCTGCTGTTCATGTAACACCCCATATATTTGTGATCGGATTAAAATTCGTTTCGCCCAACTCAAGTGTGGTTTAATCTCGTTCATCTTGTTGGTATACGTGCTTTTGAAAACACCCATGCTTCCGTCATTACGGCCTACAATGCCCTGTGCGTCCATGAATTCTTCATGCGTTACGACATACATCGCCTGAACGGGCTTGATCTGTGTTGGATGAATGATCGTTTTTCCGACAATGCCATTCTCCTTATCCATCATGACCTCACGCATGAGTCCATCCATAGAGTTAGAGATGTATTTCATTCTCAGGTTCTTGCCCGGTTTACCTAGTGATTCTTCGAATGGCGTCTGTCTTAATTGGGGCTTGAATACACGCTCCCGCTGGCTAAAATACTCCCATACCGGCCCGGATATTACATAACCGTTGTCTGCGCGTCCATATAGATTGATGATATCGGATATGCAATCACGTATGGTTGCAATATCATATATCGTGAGTTCGGGACTTCGTCTCAGACCAAACAAGCTTGAGAAATCCGTTGCACCAATTCGGATGTTCAGGATATAGGGAGCATACTCGTCCACAATCTGTTTCACTTGGATCAATGTATCCCAGCGTGTTTCCCGATAGATCACACCCGCTGTCTCCAAAATAGGCATAGCGTACAGGAGTGGATGAGTACTGTCTTTCTGCTGATTATATTCGTGAACAAGCTGCAGATAAGCCCTTCCATTCGTACAGTCAAACTTGGGAAGTGCCACACCTGTTAACAAGGTCATTCGCTCACCTAACACCTCAAAAAGATGTTCCAGCTGCTCCGGGGACCTCGTCCGGACAAAAAGCAAAGGCAATTGATTGGGCGATAACTTTCCCGTCTCCAGGTGCCCTGCTAGAAATGTAAGCTGCTGCGCCAAACATTGCTCCGCAAATTCTACTTGCTCGTCACCTACTGCATCTTCCAGGTCAATGATGGTGGTCGTGAGTCCTTCATGCTTACCGTTCATAATATCGTCCGCAATATGCGGACGGGTGGCTGGCATGTACAAAGCAGCCCCAACAGCATATGCCAGTATTTCTTTGGAGGTTCGATGACTAAACGATACGGGTGAAGAAAAAAATAGCGCTTCTTCCTCCTCAGAGTTCAAAAAATTAAAATATTTCAGGTTATTCTCCTCCTTGCATCTTCTGACTTCAAGTCAGTCTGCATGATGAAATGAATGCTGTCGGGGTATAAAAACCAATCCCTCCAAGAAGCGGAGGGATTGAGGGCAGAGTTACATTTTTTAAGAGGTCTGACCTTTGTTTTCCTTTTTTCTTCTTGCCGAACCGAGGAGAATCGCTCCAGCAAATACAGCGACCAATAACGAGAAGAAGATCACGTTAGAGATATGGAAACCAAAAGCACTCAACATCATTTTCACTGAAATAATAGCAATAAGGATAAATGCCGCTTTTTCCAGTTCAGGAAACTTGTCAATAAGTTTAAGGAAGATCTGCGCAACACCACGCATCATGAGTACTCCGATGATACCTCCGAGGAAAAGTACCCAAATCTGCTCACTAATACCAAACGCCGCAATAACACTGTCAATACTGAAAGCAATATCCATCAGTTCGACCATGAGTACGGTTTTCCAGAATGAATATTGCTTGCCTTCCTGATTCTCGTCTTCCTGAGACTTGAATAGTCCTTTGTAGGCAATGTATAACAGGTATAATGCTCCAAGCACTTTGATCAAGGTGATCTTCACGAGGAATGTCCCCAGCCCAATCGCAATAAACCTGAAAATATAAGCTCCTAAGATACCATAGAATAATGCTCGCTTCTGCTGTTCCTTGGGCAGATGCTTAACCATAACAGCCAGTACCAGCGCGTTATCCGCAGACAGAAGCCCCTCCAGCAAGATCAAGCTACCAATAATCCCCCAGCTTACAGGGTCAGATAGTGTGGCTACAATCTCGGTCCAAGAGAAGAAATGGCCGTAGTTCTCACTAATGCTTTTAAAGAAATCACTAAACATGAAAAGGCAGCCTCCGCTAACTCAAATTGTTATTTACTGCCGGCAGTCCAGCGCATTCCCCACCCATGGGCTTCATCCAGGGCGCGGTGTCCATTGTAGAACTGGACAATTCTTTCAATACTGAACGTCTCATCATTCACGTTGCGGAACATGGCAATACCACACATTCCCAAGGAACTTCCATGTTCATTCATGCGGACGATAATATCAGGACCGTCTTTCTGGTTAATCGTTACGACTCCATCAGCCTGTGACCAGTTTTTGACACCTTCATAAATGTAAGTGAACACGAGGATACGCTTGATATGAGCAACACGTTCACCATTAATACGAAGATTCTCTCCAGTCCTCACTGACCCTGTCCGGTCATCCCCGTCCAGAGCTATGTACGGATATCGGTTAAGGGACCCGAATGATTCTCCAAGAGCCTGTATGACCCCTTTACTGCCATCCATCATTTCATAAAGGCAACCGAGATCCAGATCCACACTCTTGTTTCGCCCGAACAGCCCTCGGTTGGTCTGTTGATTCCAGTTGAGATTGATTAAAATCTCTCCGAGTCCTCCTGCATTTTTCTTCAGGTTAATCGTATCGCCTTTTTTCTTCAGCTCAATCTTGTTCAGATTCAGTTCAATCTTGGGTTGAGGCGGTTGAGCTGGCGGAGCCGGAGGCTTCGGCGCTGGGGGCTGAGGTACGGGCGGCTGAGGTACAGGAGGAGCAGATTGTGAAGATGAAGCATTATCCTCGACGCTCACGCCAAAATTGCCACACAATGCATTTAGTCCCCCGGCAAAACCGGAGCCAATCGCATTAAACTTCCATTCTCCGTTATGTCGATATAACTCGCCAATGACGATCGCCGTTTCCACGGTAAATCCACTAGCCAGATCATATCTCAATGCTTCCTGTCCGTTACTGGCATTCCCAAAGCGAATATAGGTATTCTGAACCTGACCAAAGCTTTGGTTTCTGGACTCACCTTCATAGATGGTCAGACTGAACGCAATTTTCTCAATACGGGCAGGAATTTTGCTCAGATCAATATCAAATTGCTTTTTGTCCGATTGCTGCGGTGTATCCTTGTACGTAATAAATGCCGTTGTCGGCTGGTTATAGAAGATAAAATCTTCATCACCGGATACTTTACCACCAGCCCCGAGAAGGAATGCAGATGTATCAAGTTCAAGCGCTGAAGGAGAATCCCAACCAATACCAATTGTAAGACGTGAAAGTCCCGGATTGGTTTTGGTCAGGTCCGTTTTTTGCCCTTTGACGACAGTTACAGCCATAACAGATTCACCTTTCTTCTCCTATTTGGCATCTAATCCGTAGTTCTCGCAGAGTGCAGCAAGTCCACCGGCGAAACCACTACCGATTGCCTGGAACTTCCAGTCCGAACCTGAGCGGTAAAATTCACAGAAAACAACAGCCGTTTCCGTCGAGAAGTCTTCTCCCAGATCATAACGCAGAACTTCACGTTCGTTGGACGCATCTACGACGCGAACAAAAGCGTTGGACACCTGTCCAAAATTTTGTGCACGTGCTTCATAATCATAGATCGTTACGGTAATACCGATCCGGGTAATATTCGCAGGAACTTTGCTGAAGTCGACGATAATCTGCTCATCATCGCCTTCTCCCTCACCTGTACGGTTATCTCCCGTGTGAGTTAGTGACCCGGCACCGCCCGTTGGATTGTTGTAAAATACAAAATCGTCCGTTCCTTTGGCTTTACCGTCTTCATGAAGCAAAAATGCTGAAGCATCCAAGTCAAAATCGACTCCGCCGCTATATTTATTGGTATCCCATCCAAGGCCCACCACAACTTTTGTCAAACCAGGGTTTGTTTTGGTCAGATCAATACGTTGTCCTTTAGCCAAACTAATTGTCATATATTCGTCCACCTTTCTTCATGAGAGATGCCTACAGTAATGAAAAGGAAAACCGTCTAATCGACGGCTTCCCTGTCTTGTATAAGGTCAAAAATGGATATATTCACTGGAGCCTATTGCAAACCATAATCCCGTGTAAGGCCAACCAGACCATCCTGATAACCGCTACCAATCGCGCTGAATTTCCACTCACCGCTATGACGGTACAACTCTCCAACCACAACACCTGTTTCAATGGAGAAATCTTCACCAAGGTCGAAACGGATCAATTCCTCCGAATTTGCTTCGTTTACGATACGTACATATGCGCGGGATACCTGTCCAAAATTCTGGCTGCGCTCCTGTGCTTCATAGATGGTAATGGTGAATGCAATTTTCTCGACATCTGCCGGAACGTTAGGCAGGTCGATTTTCACTTGCTCATCATCGCCATCCCCTTCACCCGTACGGTTGTCACCCGTATGAACAACGGAACCATTTTCATTTTGCGGATTATTAAAGAAAATAAAATTCTTTTCTCCGTTAACCTTACCGTCAGCATTCGCACAGAACACGGATACATCCAGGTCAAAATCCTTGCCGCCATCATACTTATTGGTATCCCAACCCAAACCTACAGTGATTTTGGCCAATCCCGGATTTGTTTTGGTTAAGTCGATCTTCTGACCTTTGGATAGATTGATAGCCATTCGATTCATCTCCGCTTCACGATATAATTAGATGCAAAATTGCATTATGCGTAATCATTTACTACGTATAACGACGAGCAAGCTCATCGATATGTACCGCATGAGCACCTTCACCGATTGCAGAGAATTTCCACTCTGCACCATGTCGATACATTTCGCCACAGATGAGGGCTGTCATGCCTGAATAACTATCGGATAGGTTAAACTTGACCAGCTCTTGAGAGTTTTTCCCATCCAAAATGCGGATATATGCACGCTCAATCATGCCAAAATCCTGTTTGCGATTCACACAATCATAGATGTTTACAACGATAAGAATTCTATGAACATCGGCAGGTACGGAGGAGAGGTTGATTCTGATTTGCTCATCGTCTCCTTCACCCTCGCCCGTTAGATTATCTCCTGAATGAACTACAGATCTACACAAACTTTGCTTGTTATGGAAACAGACCAGATTGGTTTCCTTCGTTAGACGACCATGCTCATCCAACAGCAATGCCGAAGCATCACAATCGATATTCGCCTGCTTCTTTCTTCCGAAGAATCCCTTGGAGGCTACTGGGTCCCAACCCAAACCGGCGATGACTTGAGTTAATCCTGCTTTGCCCTTGGTTAGATCGATTTTCTGTCCCTTGACCAAATTAATACCAGCCACTGATATTCACCTCCTTTCATCTTCAGATGCCTAGAGGGCTACAGACTAAATTCACCCGGGTTCAAACCAAGAACCGTGCAAATTTCAGCTACGACTCTGCGCTCTTGATCATCAAAATTACCATCAGCAGCACCAATCGCACTACACACACCTACAATGACACGGCCGACTTCAGGCTTCGACTTAAACTTGGCAATTGCTTTCAAAGCTTCCTGTTTCCCGATCTCGGGAGAAAACTCGAAGTTATTGACATAATGATTGAAACGTTCGATAACAACCGCCATGTCAAATACTTTCAATTCCTGACTCAGATTTATGTATCCCGCCATCTTATTCTTCTCTGAAGCATCTACGCTTCCATCCGCAAAAGCAACCAAGGCACAGCCTGCTACTACCGCATCCATAAAATCTTTATTCTTGAATCGTTTAACCTGGTCCTCAAGACCTTGCTTGGTTGAGTTAAGCCAGTTTCTGAATGAGCTCATATCCATCCCCCGTTACTAGATTCATTGCTTTTAAAACTAGCAAAATCCAATATTCATCTTTACATCCTAATTCATAGAAAAAAATAGTTAAATTATCCCTTAACTATACTCTATATTTTGTCATTTTTCTACATATAAAAACAAAAATCACTTCATTCCCCTGAAGTATGTTTTAAAGGGATATTATCTATTATTTAAATCCGGTACATTTTATTACAAATTTCGACACAAAAAAGAACACTCTCTTTACAATCCTATGTTTTGAGGGTGTTCTGGGTGTATATATGCAACATTTCTTGCATTAACCTTGTATTTTACATAACAAAAAAGCGGTAATTCACCCTGACCATATCGGGGGCAAATAACCGCTTTTTGTTACATATGAGATTTCAGTTCAGCCATTCTTCGTATCTGTTTACATTAGGCAATCAATGCATTCAGGCACACCGCACCCTGCGCACGCACATTAACAACAATAATTGGCGTGTCCAACATGTCGTGCATCCAGGTCATATACTCTTCCACTTTTTCGTTCGGAAGAATTGTAAGGATAACCCCTGCGAATCCACCACCATGAATCCGACAAGCGCCGTCGCCCAGGTTTTGCAGATAATTCTCGGTCAGTGCCAGCGCGATGCCAATCTCTTGCTCCTTCACAGCACCACTCTGATATACATTCTGCAGCCACTTCCATGACGAGTTACCGGACGCGGTAATCAGTTTCAGGAAATCAGCAAAACGTCCATCACGCAACGCCTGAACCTCACCATCGACACGATTATTTTCCTCCAGGAAATGAAGCGCACGCAGCACGGCACGATCTCCAGCCGCTTCACGAACCTTCTTGAGGTTGGCGTAGATTGCGTCTGCCGTAATTTCCCGAACATACTCACTGCCCAGCGCCTGAGCAACCGCTCTCATCTCATTGGGCACAGCCGCGTAATCTTCCGTTAGATCGGCGTGATTGCCGCCCGTATTTACAATGACCAATGAGTAACCGTTCTGTTGGAAATCCCATTGAACAGGCTCGATAACAGGCTGTGCAGGATTTTCAAAATCAATGGCAATCAGTCCGCCGTACGCACAAGCCATCTGATCCAGCAGACCGGAAGGTTTGTTCCAATAATGGTTCTCCGCATACTGACCGATTTTGGCCAAAGTGACAACATCCATTGCTCCATCATTATAGAAGTGATTCAAAATCGTACAGATCAACATCTCGAATGACGCCGAAGAACTCACTCCAGATGCCGAGAACACGTTACTGGAGAGGTATGCTTGGAATCCGCCTACCTTATATCCGAATTCTCCAAATCCCGCAGCCATACCGCGAATCAATGCTGTTGTGCCATCGTCTTCCGTATTTGGCGTGAGGTCCGTGAGATCGATTACATATTTCTTGTCATAGCCTTCTGAGTAAAAGGTAATTACCGACTCCGCAGTTGGTGCTGCCACTGCAATCGTATCCAGCGTAATGCTGCCCGCCAGCACCTTACCATGGTTATGATCGGTGTGATTGCCGCCAATCTCACTGCGTCCTGACGCGCTGAACAGCTTGCTTCCTTCTTGTGCGCCAAAGTACTCTTCGAACGTGGCGTTCAACTTCGTGTAACGTGCAGTCTGTTCCTGTACTTGTGATTGTCCATACATTTGGGCAAGCAAGGCTTGACCCTCCGTGGATTGGATCAGATTCAATGGTTGTGTCGTCATTAATAATCCTCCTATGGATGTGCAGCTTTTATTTTGCGGCTGTTGGTGAACATGGGTATTGCGTCGTTTCATGCCTTATTCCTCTCCCATTATCTCAGCTTCGCAGCGGAAAAGGTAGAGTAGAATTGAAAGTTTGTAAGCGTTTTGTGAAGTTATTTAATGTAAAAATAGGATTGAAAACCATTTTGCAATAACTTACATTGTTATTAAGTAAAAACACATTATTTCCCAATCTTCTTGTAGCTATGCTTTACATCTTATTGGTGGAGGGAACGATGAAAATCAAATCGAACTATACCAAGTTATTTGGTGCATTCTCGCTTACTTTTTTGGGTGATGGACTTACGCTTGCTGCGGTTCCTTGGCTCATATCCACACTTACAAGCGATACGCTGTATGCCTCTGTTACCATGACGGCACTTCGTCTCCCCTGGCTTCTCTTTAGTCTACCCGTAGGTGTTCTCATTGACCGATACTCACGCAAACATATGCTAATTGGGGCTGGCTTTACACGAATGATCCTTCTGCTTGCTCTGACGTTATGTATCTGGGTAGGATGGGTGAGTATTCCGATTCTGGCTCTGTTCATGTTTGGAATTGGTCTTAGCCGAGTGGTATTCGACAGTACGGTGCAGACGGTTATACCTCAACTGGTAGATGAGAGTAAGTTGGAAAAAGCCAATGGGCAGTTCACCGCCGGACAGTTAATCACAAGTGATATTCTGGGCGTTGCGCTGGGAGGGTTCATCATCACCCTGCATATTGTTTTTCCTTTTGCCATAGACGCGGTAACGGCTGTTATTGCTCTGCTCTTTTTGATCAGTATGAAGGGTAACTTTTACCCAGGGAATACGGAAACAACCAAGAAACAAGTTCGCCCGATGAAGAATTGGAAACGCGAGATGTGGTCCGGTATTCAATATGTCTATCATGATCGTTTTCTGCGTGGTCTAGCCATTCTGTCAGTAACCATTACGCTAATGTATTCCATCATCCTGGCTACTCAGATCTTCTTTGTACGAGATGTGCTTCGGTTGGATGCTTTTGCATTCGGTATGCTCATCTCCATCGCAACCATCGGCAGCATTGTAGGAAGCCAAGCTGTTGCATATATGCGCAAGAAATGGAGTACAAAACAATTAATTATCTCCTCCATTCTGTGCATGGGAATCATCTACGGTGTGGTGGGTCTTACTACTAATGCGTACTTAGTAGGCAGTCTATACTTCTGTGCTGCATTTTTCATTATTGTCTACAATGTTACCCGTTCCTCCATCCTGCAACGTTCCGTTCCTAATGAGATACTTGGCCGGGTCGGAAGTGTGTTTCGCTTTCTATCCTTTGGCATTAGTGCCATCGGTACGCTTCTCGGCGGATTATTGGTGCGGGTTAGTGAAACGGCGTTCGATCGCGTCTTCTCGCTGCAACTCCCTTATCTCCTGTTAAGCTTGATCTATATCCTGTCTGGTCTGGTATTTACCATGAAGATGAAGAATCATGCAGAGAGCCAGCAACCTAACATCAATGCTTGACTGTTACGTTAGGTCATACTTGATAATGATCTCAAGCGAATAGAAGGAGAGATCAGGAATGAAGATTACCGCGTTACGTTCAGATCTAATTTATGAGGAGATCATTCAGGCTGCACCCGATGAGAAATTGGAGTTATACCGCGAGCGTATGATGAGTCCCTTTATGAACAAATGGAACATACAACAGATCCCGCTTCAATCTCAAGAGCCTAATGGCTTCGACGTGATTATGATGAATAATTTTATGAATATCGCTCCCGCAGATATCACACCTGAGATTAACGAATCGTTAGCTGCGATCTCGTCTGAAACATTTTGGCAACAGTGTCATGAAGCTGTTCATACGAGTCTATCCACCTTTACAGAGCACGGAATTGAGCTATCGGTCTCCGAATATCTATATACCATTTTATTGGGTGATAAGAATAGCCCTTCACTGACAATGAACGAAGGTATCAGCGGAGACGGTGGAATCCCGGGTTACATTATTGCGAACCTAATCCCGAATAGATATACTCTACCTCGTATGCAATCTGTGTTATCCCATGAATGCAATCATAATGTGAGGTACCAATATATCCAGTGGAATCCACAGATTACGCTTGGCGAGATGGTTGTTAGCGAGGGGTTGGCTGAGAGCTTTGCGACATCCCTGTATGGAGAAGAGTTGCTGGGCCCCTGGGTAGCCAAAACAGATATGAAGACTTTGAACAATGTTATCAAACCGAAGATGAAAGATCAGCTGCATGTCACCGGTTTTGACCAGATTAATCCCTATCTATACGGCGATGAACTTGCCACACTGCAAAATTTCACGCCCGTAGGTATGCCCTATGCGGCTGGTTATGCTTGCGGTTATCACTTAATCCAATATTATTTGAACAAAACAGGTACACCGATCACCGAAGCAACCATCACTCCGGCAAGTGTTATCCTTGCTGAAACAAAGGACTTTTGGAATGAAGACACCCTATTTCACCGTTAAAGATATTATTCAGATCACAGGCATCACCAAACGCGCATTACACTATTACGATAAAACGGATCTCTTGAAACCGAGCAAAGTCGAAGACAATGGCTATCGGTATTACGATCAAGAGGCACTGGGGGATCTGCAAATGATCCTCTTGTTCAAAGAAATGAATTTCTCCTTGAAAGACATTGCCGCCATGATGCAACTTTCGAAAGGTGAACAAAAAGATATTCTAAAAGAGCACCGCAGTACACTCGTTCAACGCAAACAAAAACTCGAAACCATCATCGACCAGTTGGACGAGTATGTGGATGGGACAGATATCTCTCATCTTCATCTGTTTGACGACTCTTCCATTCTGTCCATTCAAGAACAATATGAATCTGAGGCAAAGTTCATCTACGGAGATACTGAGAAATATCGGGAATTCGAAGCGAATGTGAGCCAGCTGTCTGCGGAAGAGCAAGAAAAAGCCTACCAGCAGTTCTCGGTCAATATGGAGCAGGTATTTCGTGAGCTGGCGAATCATCAGGATCGGTCCCCTGCTTCTGGTGAGGTGCAAGCGTTAGTGGTTGAATGGAAGAGTTGCCTGGAGCAATTTATGAGTTGTGATGCTGAGATTCTGAGATGTATTGCGGAAGCCTATACGACGGATCGTCGCTATGGGGGTTATTTTGATCAGTTTGGAGATGAGGAATTTTTGAGGTTTTTGTATGAAGCGATTATGGTTTATGTGGAGGGTGGGAAAAACCTTTGAATCTGGTTTCCTAATATTAGGATGGTTCTAAAAGCAGACTACGGACAGTAAATGTCTCCCCTGCCGTATCGCCCAACGTCTATTCATCCTGGTTCACCTGATGTAGCGTTTGCTATAGCTTCATTATCCACTTATAAACCACAACTCTCCAAATTTCAAATTCACAGTTACGAAAGAAATTAAGAAGTCCTCCTTTTTTCCTGGTCCATTTGTATTAATGTATATAAATCCCACATAATAGGTACCATTTGGAAATTATATATGTTAGGGTTATTAATGTTGGCCAACACAAATAAACCAACTCAAGGTATATTAGGGAGAGATCATTAATTGAAGAAATTTTTAAGTTTAGTGATAACATTGACCTTAGTATTGTCGTGTACTACTATAAGTTCAGCTTCTGCTAATGCGAGTGTGGAAAGCAATGAGAACTCTGAAATCAGTAGTCTATTTACCAATTTTATAGATACTGCATTTGAGAATACCGAAGATTTTACAGTTAAGGATCTTGAAGGTTCAGTTGTTACAGATCGTTTTATTGAAGTTACTAAAGAACATCATGAAGCAGCAGATTATCGGACAATACAAAATATAATTATAGAAAACAACTGGTTTTTATCATATAGAGAACATTCTCCAATAGACAACTTAAAAGAATCAGGCTTAGAAGTTAATGCTCTAAGTAACATCAGGGGAGAGAATGTCTCGGAGAGATTCTATCACATTGCCAAAGATACAAGAGACAAATTCACAAAAGAGTGGGTCGTTACTCTTTCAGGTAATTTCTCTTATAATACAAGTACATTTAAAGTAACAGCAGTTAGTGGACCTAAAATCAGCCTTACCACAGCAAACTTCGGAGCTATGTTCTCCCCGGCGCTAGAAGACATCTATACCTATAATTCTTCTTCTGGATCTACGGCTACCTTCAATGCAAGATATAAAATGAGAGCTGTACTCGGATTATCTATAGGAGATCTTCCATTAGGAGTCAATCTCGATTTTGGAACTCATACGGATACTATGAACGCATATCCTTCCGTATTACAGCCTTAGATAGAAATGTCAGTTTATTAAGTAAAGAGGTGATCATACATGAAAACAAAAAGTGAAAAGCTACCAACTCTCTTTTTACTTATATACGCTGTCCTAATGCTTGTAATTTACAGTATCTATCTATTTTTAGAGAATACCCGATTAAGTCACTCTCAACAATGGCTATCTGAAGGTATCTTAACCCAAGATGATGTTAATTCCATAAGCCAAACCGGAAGATGGACAACCATCTCAGAATCTGCGTTCCTCATTCTATTCGTGATTGCATTCATTTTTGTAATGTATCAATTTCAGAAAAAACCTTTAAAACACTTTCTCATCTTCAATGCAGCATTATTCATTGGGATTGCACTAATTAGTTACGTGGTTTCACTTGCTAGCTCCATGCCGATAGGTAATTCAGTTCAACCCGTTATTATCCCTGCGTTTTTACTTGTTGCCCTGTGTATCTATACGTTATGGAAAACAAGAAATGGAAAATAGAAACCAGACTACATACCATAAAACGGTGTGTAGTCTGGTTTTTCGTTTAACTAGGGTTCCCCCGCTCAAAATAAGTATGCAGCCGATACAGACAAATCTCCTTCGTCCAGCGATACAGCAACGCCCGTTCCTCCGCATCCTGCACCTGCACATTCAGCGAGAACAGTCCATCTTCGAATCGTGTCATGCTGCCCTTTGCCCCGCTCCACATAGACATTGGCATATCAATAATCAGTTTCTCAATCCGTGTTGCCGTCCTCTCGTTCCATTCCCACAGCGCAAGCTTGTCCTTGTCTGAAAAGTCTTTACGTTTCCGGTATTCCTTCTCCGTCAGGTACATATGGAAAAAGCTTGCCATCTCCTCCGGCGTGATCGGGTCCATCCAGTGGGCTTCGCCTCGCTCCAGCATATACAGCAGCACAATCATTTTGTAGCTTTTGTTCATGACTGTCTTCTCTACTTCGCGCAGCCACGCCTCATACCGGACGTACATCTCTCCCTCGGTCGGGGAAAGCAACTCCGCCCAATACAGAAATCCAACATAGGAACCGAATTCGCTCCGATACCCGATACTCTTCGAACGCCCCATCAGGTGCAGCTCCAGATATGTCGGAATACGTCCCAGTTCTCGCTTCACACTCAGAAAATCCTGATGCAGCTTCTCGCGACGCGGTAACCGTTTGCGGCTCAGCTCCTGAAGCAGGTTCACCACCCGGGTCTCCAGATGAATCCCACAGTTAGCCGGAACCTCAGGTACAGCCGAATCCATCGTTTTTCCGCTTCGTTCCTCATCTCCGCGCACATCCAGAAGGCTCAGCTTCACATCCGCATTCCGGTAGTTTCCGATCAGGTCGATAATGACACAATGCGATTTGCCCTCCGCCAGTCGAAAACCACGACCCACCTGCTGGGTGAACACCGTGAGCGACTCGGTTGGACGCACGAACAATAGCGTATCCACACGTGGAATATCCGTACCTTCGTTGAACGGATCCACCGTCAGCACAACCTCCAGCTCACCCGCATCAAGCTGCCGAATGGCTTCCTCCCGCGACATCTCCGATGTACGCGAATGCAGACTAAGTACCTTCACGCCCTGACTTCGGAAATACGCAGCTACAAAGTCTGCCTGCCGAATCGAAGAGCAAAAGCCAATCGTTCTCGTCTGTTTGTGTCGGGCCCAGGCTGCATAGATCGTCTCTACATGCTCCTCTTGCAATTGAACGGCCATGAGCTGTTCCTCATCATACTTTGTCCCGATCCAGCGAATCTGCGAATAGTCCGTATCGTCGAATACCCCGTAATATTGAAATGGCGCCAGCCAACCTCGCCGGATCGCTTCAATAAAATGCATCTGGTACGCCACATTCCCATCACAGAGTGCATATACATCCTTGCCATCCAGTCGATCCGGGGTCGCCGTAATGCCCAGTAGGAACTTAGGCTGAAAATGCTCAATCACCGACATATACGTCTTCGCCGCCGCATGATGGAATTCGTCCACCACGATCAGATCAAATGCATCCATCGCAAAACCATCCCGGTGCTTCTGCATACTCAGCGTAAAGATCGAAGCATACACACAATCCGCCGCCCCATCCTTATACTGACCGTTATAGATCCCATGACTGCGCTCCGGCATGATCCGTTGAAAAGACCTCTTCGCTTGGAACAGAATCTCTTCCCGGTGCGCTACAAACAACACCCGCTGGAACCGCTGGGCGAAGAAACCCGCCAGATACGTTTTGCCAAGCCCGGTCGCCATAACGACCATCGCCTTATCATACTGCTCCTCCATCGTGCCATGAAGTGCTTCGAGGGCATCCAACTGAGCATAGCGCGGTTGAATCGGCACCAGTGACAGCTCGGCAAACTCTTCCTCTTTGTCCTCTGGCAGACCTGTGCCAAATTCCGCTTCTTCCATCTCCGTGATGCGCTGGATCATCTCCGGGTTCTTCTGGTGATATTTGCGGTACTCTTCCTCATACAGCTCAATCGAATCCGGGTTCACCGGCAGGGTTGTCTCGTGGTAGAAGCTCTGCATGAACTTATCCAAAGCGGATTGAAACGTATATGGCTCCGCCTCCGCATTCATTGCGAGATTCCATTCATACCCCGTCTTCAGCGCCGTGAACGAAAAGTTGGACGAGCCGACGATCAGTAGTCCTTCGCCGTTGTCATGATCAAACAAATACGCTTTCGGGTGAAAAGAAGTCCCCATACTTCGCCACAGTCGAGCTTCAATTCGTGGATCGACCTCACAGAGCGCCCGTAAGCCCTCCGGCTGCGTGATATACAAATAGTCTCCCGCGAGCATCCTTACTTCTGCCCCATGTTCAGCTGCCCGTTTCAAATGCGGAGCAAGCAGCTTCACACCAGACTGCATGATAAAGGACGTCATAATATAAATCCCGGACGCATGCTGCATCCGGGAAATGAGTTCGTCTGCCAAGTTATCTGTAATGAGTTTAACGTTAAGCTTCGTCGACATCGATCAGATACACTCTCTCCTGGAATCCACCGCGTGCCTCAGCCTTGTCCGCACGTAGCTTATCCAATTGCGCCGCATTCGCTCCATGCACCTCAGCCAGCGCCCGAATCACCTCTAACATGTCGGCCAGTTCTTCCAGCGCTTCCTCATCGCTTCCTGCACTCATGTATTCTTCCGATTCTTCTTGCAGCTTTGTTCTTAGTTCTTGCTTATACTCCTCCGGGTCCAGAATGCTTGTGCGACATTCCTTACCGCTGGATGTGATAATATGCGGAATCTTGTCCCGCACCAATTTGTTGTATGTAGGCATGTGGTATAACATCCTTTCTGCTGTGAGAGCCTTCAAGCCTCGCGCCAGAATCTCCCTTTTTGTCATTATACCATTTGCTATGGGGAGGGATGGGTGGATTTTGTAAAGTAGTGGGTTGGAATGAGGGGATAAAAATAGCCCAAGACTACTCGTATTCGAGTTGAAATGGGCGTTCGATAAATCGTAATGTCTAATTGTTCTGCATCAAACTCTGGTTCAGAGGAAATCTAAGCCAACAGTTTTGAGACAATAACATTTGTATCCATCATTTCTTTATCAACCTCGACCAAGCAAGTGTCATCATCCATAGCTGGTTCATAACCGATTCTAACTTTCTCAATTGCATACTTCTTCTTAATATCAAGAATATACTCTAACAACTTCTGAGCTTTTAACGTTGTCTCTGAATTTTCTCCGCTGAACAATTCCTCTTCAGGAAAATTAATTACAATATCTCCAGATTCCTCATCGAATGAAAATACAATCATCACGTCTTTAAAGGTATGACCCAAGTTAAGCTGAGACAATAATATATTCCCCGTCCCCTTAGGAGAAAGAATCTCTTCAATGCTCTCTATTTGCTGAAATTCAATATCGTTTTCACTGCGGCTATCATAAAAGTGAGAACTTTTGATCTGATCCACCTGAATGTTCAAATCATTTTTAATGAATTGATCCAGATTATTTTTGTTAAAATTAATTAAAATGATTTCTAAACTTTCCAAATTCAAAACCTCCATCATTGATCGATAAATCCTTTGAATGAACCATCTTGGTTAAGCCTTGCTCCGCGACCATCAGGTAAATTCTTTTCGAGGAAAGTAATACCTCTATTATTTGTAATTTTCTTAAATTCACCTGGAGCATCAAGTATATCCTGTAAATGCTTTTGAGCTACTTGATTAATTTGTTCAGGCCCCCCTCTAACTCTTCCCCATATATCTGGGTTTCGCCCTGCATGTTTCTGCAAAGCATGTCCTACAACGGTTTCTCCACCTTTTTTGGGAGCAGTAGCAGAACTAATAACGATATCTCTGTTAAATATCACAGGGTTTACACCATTCAAGTTATCTAGCTTAGACTTTGGAAACTTCAATCCTCCAGTCGGAACCTTATACCCCTTATTATACATTCCAGTAAAAGCCAGTACGAGCTTAGCAGTCTGTAAACCTCCAATAGAAACTGCTGCTTGCCATGCAGGTATGGATTCTCCAGTTACGGGATGATGACCTTCCTTAAATGCGCTGATCTGTTCATCATATATATCCCCACCACTAGACACCGGTTGCTTCGGCCCAGCTCTCATTTCCTCATAGGTGCCACCATTTTCCCAATACTTAACAAACTCTTTTTGCCCTGGCATTCCATCCTCTGCTTCACTGGCAGGCATGTTAACTCCAAACAAAGGATTATATACCATTCGTCTTTGTTCTTCCGTGCTACCTATATTATGGTTCATCAACGTATGGGCAGCAATCTGTCCAGCAACGGCTCCCAAGCTCACCTGATCCTGATCTGCTTGATCGAATCTCTCGGCAATCGCGAACAGATCTTCGGATGACTTAACCATACTTTTCAGTGCTCGATCAAGTACAGAACGTGACTGCTGAAAATCATAGAAGAATCGTTCTTGCGTTGCTCCCGCCCACTGAGACTGGATGAATCCGATCCGTGCGGTCAGGTCATTACGTATACCCTCCAACTGATGCCTACCCTGCTCGATCTGTCTGGATACATGCAGCAGCTGCTCTGGTGTTACTTTAATTGTACTCATATCATTCTCCACCGTTAGAATTAGGATTTTACCATGTTAGCAGAAGCTTGGTGCATATACATCCTTCTAACATCCTGATTTTACCTTTCTCACCCTAACAATATCTCCAACAACGTACTTCATAGGTCCTAATTCAAAGGAAATCTTCTTAATCTCTTGATTTAATAGAAAACAATCCATAAACACACCAACGGGCACGCCGTCAACAATGCCGCTGTAAAACTGATCTGTGCCGCGACTCGTCCTCCGGTAAACTCTTGCCGTGAAAAGAACATCCAGATCGAGAGGTACGTAGCGCCTAGTGGGAATGAAATTATCCCGCTAAACGTACTCGGTTCCATATACCCAGTCATCATGCTTTTACCAATTAGGATTAGAGTAACCAATTCCAATATAGATAATATGAATAACACGATAGCAATTACTCTTTTCAAAATGTACACCTACTTTCCCGATGCAAAGCAAAGAAAATCCTTTGTAATCTCTGCATCATATATCCTTTATTTGGATGATGTCATCTTGTAAGCGTAACATAGATAAATCAAACATTTAACCCAAATGATCAATTAAAAAACATCTTACTCTGATGAATCATCCTCCAATCGAGTGGCTAACTCGTCCAATATCTCTTCTGTTCGTTGAAGAAGCTTTTCGATGTTGTTCAGTTCTAGTGGCTGGTCATGTGGGTAATCTGCTAGGGATGACATATGTTGCATCGTACCGATGAACAAGGCGATATCCAATCCGGGTTCAATGTCCATATGCACTAAAGGCAAGATTACGTTCATGGTGAGTTCCTTGGGTGGATGAACTAAATGATACTTATGGATATAAAGCGCCTTAATCATGGAGGCTAGAGCCCAATCGCAGAGAATGAGGCAGGCTCTGAACTGATTGTGATTACGCATGATTGCTGCAAGTTTGAGGTGATATATAGCATGTTGGTGATAGTCCAATATTGTAGTATGTAGCATGTGGTAAGCAGGAGTTTGTTTGGATCTATGTTGTGTGGAGATATCATGGTCTTGCGAATGTGGAGTAAAATCTACTTGGTGATTACAATGTGCTTCGGTTATGGACCAATTTCTT
The DNA here is from genome assembly GCF_055687625.1 of Paenibacillus sp. CB74. Classification (NCBI taxonomy): domain Bacteria; kingdom Bacillati; phylum Bacillota; class Bacilli; order Caryophanales; family Paenibacillaceae; genus Paenibacillus; species Paenibacillus sp. CB74. The sequence goes on from NZ_CM146009.1 coordinate 4,169,640, forward strand.
GCCATTGTCATCCCTCCAAAGAGTTAATACCAGTATTATACAATAAAATGATACTTATAGTAATCAAATAAATTATTTGTATTCTTCGTTTGGTGTTTACCTTGAGGAAACTTGTCTACACTTTTGAACATAGAGAGGTGAATACCATGAACGAGGACAGAGAAGTTTTGAAGCTGGTCGGAGCCAGAATTCGCGCACTACGCAAAGAAAGAGGGTATTCACAGGAATCCCTCGGAGAAAAAGGTGGATTTCATTTTTCATACATAGGACAGATCGAACGTGGAGAAAAGAACGTTTCTTTGGTAAACTTGGCGAAGATCGCTGAGTCACTTGAAGTAAATCTAATGCAGCTCTTCGCTTATGTTGATGAAGAAATTCACTTCACAGAGTCAGAATTACAAATTAAGGAACTTTTAGCCATGTTGAGAGATGCTTCTCCAGAGAGTATTCACCTCTCCAAGAATGTGATACGTGAGATATTAAAGGGGTCTTGAAAATATAATAAAAGTTAAGGCCACTCGTTAACTTGGTGGTTACTAAGTTATCTTGATTTTTTTTTTGGGGGGGGAACGAGGTGTAATATGAAGATCGTCAATCTACTCTCAATTTTAAATTTTTAGTTTCTGATTTCGATTCATATTATTTATTGTTTTTGACCACCTAAAATTATGTTATTCTTATATCTAATATTCTATTGGAGGTTGAGTTGAATTGCTATATTACATAGGACTCGAAGAAGTTATTTTTTCAAAACATGAGATTTGCGCAGAAGAGCCTGATGAATTAATTATTATCAGTGGCTATCTAGGTCCAGCTCCTATAGAACGACTTAAAGAATTACCCATGAAAGTCACTGTAATTGGTGGTATGTATCCTAATGGCATAGATGCGCGTCTATGGGGTTCATTAGATAAAATCAAGAAGGAAAATTCTAAACTTACTGTTCAATATACAAGGCAAGAGATACACTCTAAAATTTACATATGGAAAAAGGAAAATAAAGTTTTAGCAGCATTAATTGGCTCAGCAAATTTCTCATCAAATGGCCTACGTACAGACTACAGGGAGTCACTTGCTGATGCAACCAGAGATACATTCGGTCCGTTGGATACCTATTATAGATTTATACTGAATAATTCATACGAAGAACCTGTTATAAATAAAAAACAGACAGTAGTAGAATTCTCCAATTCGGTGCGAACAAAAGATCCATATTTATTAGAAAGAAAATATTCCTTTTCCATTCCATTATATAAAATTTCGCCAAGAACCGGTAAAAAGAAAGTCCCTACATCTAGTGGATTAAACTGGGGCAATAGTAATGGTCATGTAGCAGAGGGGGATGCCTACATTCGTCTTCCAAAAGAAATACTCAGAGAAAATCAAGGGTTGATAAAACCTTATGATAAAGAATACTCCACACCAGATGGAAAACGGAAAAGAAACTCTGACCCAATTGAACTTATTTGGGATGATGGGACAATTATGGAGGCCTCATTAGAAGGAGTTCAGGAATTTGAAGGACTCACATATCCCAAACAGTTGGCTTCTTATAGTCGAAAAAGACCTTTTCTAGACGGTGAGAAAATTTCCAAAAAGAGTATTTTAGGTCGTTATCTGAGAAAAAGATTAGGTGTATCCGTTAAAGAGGAAATTACAATAGATACCTTAAAAAGATACGGACGAGACACCATAACTTTATCACTTATAGAAGATGGAGTATATTACGCAGACTTTTCAATAAATAATTAACACTTTTAATTCTTAATTTGTATATACTCTATTCTATTACTAGCAACTCATTACCAGTAGAGTTGATTAACGCACTTACTCTTTTATCAATAAAAAGAGGAGCTAGTAAACTAGCTCCTCTTTTTCTATTATTAATACTTTCTCAAACAATTCATTTACTAAATAACCCAATTTACTTGCAAATAAAGGAGGAACTGCATTACCAATCATTTCATAATTTGCAACCATTGATTCATTAAACTCAAAATCATCATCAAAAGTTTGTAATCTAGCTGCTTCACGAACAGTGATGGATCGTTTTTGCTTTGAATCTGGATGAATATGGCGTAAACCATCTTTCTTCAAATGAGCAGGAATAGTATTACTAGGTTCATTCCATCGTAACACATAGTACTTATGAACATTCGTACGTTTTCCAGTTTTCTCATAATATAAGTTAATTAAAGCTTCTGCACTATTATAATAAAAGGTGCCATTGTTAACATCTTCCGCAAGTTCATAGAAAATTTCTTGGTCGCGTCTACTATGAAATCTTGCATGATGGCCGTTTATTTCAGAATTATTGTTATAAGCTTGGCGTTTTGATAGCTCTGGTAATGGATATATTGGTGGTAAATCACCAATTGCATCACGAACAGTACGCTTACGTTTCGTTTTTTCTTTTTTTAACATTGTAGTATAAAAATCTTGCAAAATTCCTTGATAATTAAAATTTTCAATGTCTCGACGAACCCCAACAATGATTACTCGCTTTCTTTTTTGAGGAACACCAAACTCTGTCAAATCCAATAAAGCGTATTTTCGTAAGTCATTTACAATTTCATATCCAACATTATTAAAACTTTCACGAATTAAATCAGTAATTTTTTCTCCGGTAGGTATAGCTGATAAGATTCCTTCGACATTCTCAAAAACAATTATTTTAGGACGGTAATGTTCCACAACTTTGATATAAGCCTCAAATAAGAAGTTTCGGTAATCTTCCTTCATACCATTACCATCACGGATTCGCCCAGCTAAGGAATATGCCTGACACGGTGGGCCTCCTGAAATTACATCTACCCTTTGATTCGCAACTAGCGAATCTAAACCAGCCGAAAATCCAAAATTTTCATCGTTCCAACCCTGTAGTAATTCTTGTGTACGTTGTATATCGAAATTCAAAACCTTTTCCTTAGCTTTACTATCCCCATATTTCGTTTCTAAACGATTGATGAGTGTTCTAACTTGTGGTTTCATCCATTCAACTGCTCCAAGAAGATTATACTTATCTGTTTTTTCAAAACCATCAAGCAGCCCACCTGCACCAGCAAATAATTCTATATTATTTAATTTCTCCGTCATAGACTACTCCAATCTAAACATTTAATACAATTTGTTCGATATATTCCGAATTCATTTCCCCATCACAATAACCATTCTTAAGATGAGAAAGCATTGCCTCTCCTATAGCCTGTGATAACAATGGTGGTACAGCATTCCCAACTTGTCGGTTCTGTTGGGTCTTAGTTCCTAGAAACTCAAAATCATCAGGAAAAGACTGTAACCGGGCATTTTCACGAACAGTAGGTACACGATTCCATTTATAATGGAAATGATTTCTGTGACCAGTATCAATAGTTCTAGATGGTTTTTTACTATGGTAACGCGTCCAAGCTTCATTAAACTTTCGTGAAGCTCCTACACCTTCTGGAAGATCTTTGTAATTCCCTCCTTCAGGTACTTGACTTATTACCCACTTAACTTCATCAGTATGTTTTGTTGCTACATGATTATATATCTTTGTTGCTTTTTTTCGCATTAATCTTTGATATTCAGTTTTAGCTTCGCAATTGTATTCCATTACTTCTTCTCCCAATTCATTCTCCAATGAAGGTAAATCTGAGATAGCTTCCTTGGTTGATATATAATTCTCCTTATTTAAATATTCTTTAGGAAATTTGAAATAATCGTAATTCAATTCTTTCTTAAACCCTACAAAAAACATTCTTTTACGCATTTGCGGAACACCATAATCTGCAGCCAATAAAGGTTTATCAGTAACAGTAACTGCATACCCCATATCTTCAAAGGTGTTGACAATTTGCTGCTTAACTGCTCCTTTATATAGTGTAGCCATGCCAGGAACATTTTCAATTAAGAATGCTTTGGGTTGAAAGTACTCTACTGCATGAACAACTGCCACATACAATTTATTACGTGAATCATTAATATCTCGAGAGCCAGTCATTGAGAATCCTTGACAAGGTGGCCCTGCAATAATCACATCAACTTTTTCTCCTGATAGTTCTTTTTCTATATGTGAAATTGCTTCTTTTTCATTAAACAAATCTTCTTTCAAGGCTTTTGCTCCATGAATGTTATGAGCATAAGTTCTAAGTGCAGATTCATCAAAATCAATACCTGCTAATACCTTATAACCTGCTTGAACAAAACCCTGACTTAGTCCGCCTGCTCCTGAGAACAGATCAATTACATTATATCTTTCACTCATGAACAGCCACCTCTTCCTCTACATATTCAACAATATCACTAATATCACACTCTAAAGTATGACAAATGCGATTCAACACATCCATGCTTACATTTTGGTTTTTACTTAATCTTGATAAAGACGAATTTGTAATACCAGTTTTATCACGTAACTGAGTCTTATTTAAATCCTTATCAATTGCAAGCTTCCAAAGCTTATTATAAGAGAATGCCATAGAGCTATGTCCTTTCACTCAAGCGAAATATAATTCTACTTATATAGAATATCATTAGAACGTACGTTTGTAAATCAAGATTAATCTTGCCTGATGCTGTTAATACTAACAAACAAGTGGTCCAGTGCCTCCGCTCGATGATTCCCCACGTGCAGCTCACCAAAGTTCATATCCTTCAGGATATACCGGAACGTGTCCCGGCTTTGCTTCAAGATTTCTTCCCGATGGGCGACAAAAAGAAGCTTGGCTCCCGCATGGCTCGCACGGAATCTCTTATAGTCGAAGGCAGAGATGACCGTTTTGCCGACGCCTGTGGCGGCGACGATCAGATTGCGGTTTCGTCCGTACAGCGTACGCTCGGCGTGAAGCTGTTCCAACACTTCTTTTTGATAATCGTATGGCTGGATGTCGAGTTGAAAGTGGTTGGATTGATCTTTATTACGATTCAGAGCCGCCTTCAACTGTGCCTCATGTCCTTCATCTTCAGCTACATATCTCGTGAATTCGCGGTCATTCCAGTAGCTCTCGAAGGTCGCTTCAATCTTGCGCAACACGTCGAGTGAATCCTTCTCCGTCACCTTGAGGTTCCACTCCATACCACTGGTTAGCGCCGGGTTGGACAGGTTGGAAGAGCCGACATAGGCGGTGGTGAATCCAGTATCACGGTGGAAAATGTACGTTTTGGCGTGCAACCGTGTCGCTTTGGTATCATACGAAATCTGGATTTCCGTGTTAGGCAGTTTGCTAAGTTCAGTAATGGCCTTGAGGTCGGTTGCTTCCATATAAGTGGTCGTGATAATCCGCAGTTTCCCACCGCCCGCTGTGAATTGTTGAAGCTGTTCCAGTAGCAGGCGAAGCCCACTGAATTTGATAAATGACACCAGCCAATCGATCCGATCGGCGGTCATGATCTCCTTTTGCAACTCCAATAACATACTCGGTTCGGACTTTGCACCTGTGAATAAAGAGCTTTGGGAGATCGGCGTATCTGGACGAACGATTTGGGTATCCCGGACCGCACGAATGCTGTTCAGCTTGGAATACACATGGGTCAACACTTCCCCCTGCTCATCGAGTTGCAATTCGTTGTACTCTTCTTCCCCCAGTGTGCCTTTGAGCGTAGCAATAATCTCATTACACGTTCGGATCTGCGCCAACACTGCCGTCTTATCTTCCGTCTGTTCCCGTACAATCTTAAGCGCTCGCCGCGTCACCGCCGCCAAATACGTGGACAGCAGCTTACGCGCTTCCTCTGCATCCAGCTTCTCGGTCCCAATGTGATACACATCCGGGTCCAACGCCGAGATCTCCTGCCTGGTGATGGTGTTGATAAGCTGTTCATATATGCCTTGTTTCATGAATGTACCTCGTGTGGGTGTAGGATAGTTGTGGATCGTTCTCTATGTATATGGTGAGCTTATAGTTGTTTCTTCTATATTATCGACCAATCTGTGGAAGATTTCATTAATTGTTTGATTTCATGTGAAAAAGCACCTCTACTTTTGGTTTGGTAGAAGTGCTTTTCTATGAATACGATTTTGCGAAATATTAACCTAATGATCTACAGATTATTAAATATCAATCGGATCTTTCTCAACAAATTTTTCATACCAATTGTTTAATGGTAAATGTGCGACTTGTGTAATTTCTAGAGAGAGTGGTTTGATGGTAAAAGAGCCCCCCCGTTCAAAAAGTATAATTAAAGGTTCATATATGTCTAGATACTGGCTGATGCTCGGAGTATTTTCTGCGTACTTCGCCAACTGTAGGTAATATTCAAATATTCTTTTCACATATGAGTTTTGATTCAAATATTCAACAGCTTCCGAAATACAATAAGCTGAAATATCTAATTCATCTTCTTGATCTCCTAGCAGTTTCGCCACATTTGTAAATGCAGGTGGCATAGGCTTCAGCTGCTCCGTTTTATAAAATTGAGCAATTCTTCTGAGAAATTCATATCCGAGTTTAGTATCCTCATCAGAGATAATAGTACCTACTAAGGCCCAATTTATATTATTTAGTTTGGATACTGCATTTTCCAATAACATTCTGTTTCACCTCAACATTTAGTATTCAATCTTATTATCGTAGTACTTGCTAGTATCCTTTTTCCATAAAAATGCACCTCTACTTTTGGTTTGGTAGAAGTGCATTTAACATTATTTATCTGTAATTCAGTTGTGAGTTTTCGTAAAAACCGAATACTCGATATTCTCAAGGAGTTCTCCATAATGCGTCTGAAGCAATTCAAGATATGTTCCGTTGAACGTATACTTTCTGTTTTTGAAGAGAAATATCTCTTCTCCAGAAGTGTGATAGAATACGCCCTCTACTCTATGTGATTCTAATATAACGAATGAAATTTCATACATTGTTTTATAACATAATTCATATAGCTCGTTATTCTCCAATTCATAAGAAATCGTTTGTTGATAAATAAAATTCTCTTCTTGAAAGATCGTTTCATAAGATGCTGCTGGATGATCAAGCGGAAAGTTATTATCATAAGCAGTTACTTTCAATCCACCTCTTAGATCAAACTCATCAATGGACATTGAATTGTGTTTTCGGTTCATATAATTCACTTCAAATTTCTTACTTTCAATTAATTTTTTCAACCATAAAGGATCTTGTTTTCCATTCAACTTCAGTGAATATTCCATTATCTTTTCGCCTTTACTTTAATATAAAAAAGATGACATTCCCATTATTTCAATACTCCTCGACTATGTCTAATCCCTAGTAAAACCTCGTTATTTTCAAATGTATAAAACTAGACAATCTTTTCACTGCACCAATTCGGATCATATGGCATCTGACTTAATTTTAAAATATCATCAGCTGTGTAATACCACTCGGCATCATCAAACCATAAATAATCCTCGCCATTATCTTTAAAATACTCTACAACAAATCTAAAAATAAACTTGTACTCATGATTTATATTTTCAATATCTAAAGCCCAGAAGTAATTTTCGTCATGAGTAAGCCAAGTGAAACTATCGACTGAGTCTTCTTCTACTTGATTAACATTAAATGTGAAGTACTTTAAGTTGTCCTTTTTATCCATGTTTTTAAAAGTAAATTCATCAACTTCTGATAGTGTTCCCTCAGCTGATATGAAGAGATTCCCACGGTATTTATCTTTTATCAAAATACAAAATATATTCGCTTTTTGCGCTGCTTTCTTAAAATCTTCAATGGCTTTTTCAGGAGAATAGTTTTCAATCTTTTTCAAAAAAATCAAAGAACTCATCTCAAACAGCCCTCTTTCAACTTGTCGATTAGCTTTCCCTCTTTTTATCCCTTTGCTCATCTTTTAAATTCTTGACAGCTCAATCCTTCACCAGAAGTAGTTCCTCAATAATCATCGGTACATCTTCCTCTTCTACATCAACACCAATCGAGAAGATATTTATCCTTTTTTTCCAACATAGTATGGTAGAAGTGCTATATGCTTTATTTATAAGTTGTATATTTTTATTTCAAAGGCTTTTAGGATCCATGTAACACCAATTGTCATTGTAGGATACTTTTATCTTTTTCATATCATCCAAGCTATAAAACCAATCTTCCTCAATCCATGCTTTTGCATCGGGAAATTCATTCAAAAATAAAAAAAGAAATTTAAATAACAAATCTTCATTATCTTCAAAATCACCAGATACTACTGTTTTAAAGTAATCTATTTCTGGAGAATCCCATTCAAAATTAACAAGTTTATGAGGGTATGGTTCATCTGCTAGTCCAAACATCAGTTGTCTGTCAAAGCTATCTTTTAATGGAATATCACTAATGCAAAACTCACAATATTTTAATTTTGAGGCTTCATCAATCTTTTTCAAGTCATGACTATAAAATAATCCCTCCTTATTACATAACTCTTCTAAACGGAGTAATAATTTATTTATTTCGATACTTTCCCCACTTCTAAATACAACAGCTGCTGACGTTCCCATTATTTCAATACTCCTCCTAATTCATCTAGTGAATTTACAACAATAACACCTGAATTTTTAAGAGAATCCATATTCTCTTTTACGTATTTATTCGTCAAATCAATTGGCTTGTCAATATAGACAATAACTTCTTTCATTTCATGATTGAAAAACTTAGCATTGTCTGAATTAATATATTTATCTATCTGTTCCATGTCTAAGGCCGCTGTAGACTTTTTAACTTCAATAATTTGTTTACTAGTAACAACATCTAGATCTCCTGCAACCTCATTATTCGTAAGATTATTTGCTTTTAATGCAAATCCAAGTACTTCAATTCTTTGCTGAACATACTCCGCCACCCTTCCCTCTAGAGCTCTACCTGAGTTAGGACTCTTTAACGAACTTTCGATTGCGTTTGGTATATTTTTAGGATTCTGTTCAATCCAGCTAATCTTATTTCCTGATGGATTCGTGAACTCAACTTCTATCCCTTTATTTGTTCTAATCTTTACAGGTTCATTGAGAGTATACGGTCCCTCTCTTTTAACACCAGATCCACCCAGATCGGTATGCTTGTCATCCATCGAACGAAAGGCTTTCCCAAACAATACATACGCCAGAGCCTGCCCTGTCATCGCTCCACCGTAATATCCTGCCCCACTCTCATCAATCTGCTTCTTCTGGTCTTCTACAAATTGCTCTATATCAGACCTCGCCGTTCCCGTGCCCCAGGCGGTATCCCATGCAAATTGAATACCCCGCCCAACGTCTATAACTTTGCCTACGGTCATGGCATATGCCATACTGCCTAATGTACTGAACGGGTTATCGAAGAACGCTTCTGCTGTCTGCCCCATTCCCGTTATTGTTTCTCCTATGGATTTATCAAGCAGCCCTACAGCGAAATTGCGCTTCAGCTCTTCTGGAATGTACAACGCCACCTCGCCTGAGCCGTCCGTTGTTCTAAAGTTCTTTGCGATAAACGTAAACTCATTCTGGATCTTGTCCAACAGACCGAGTGTAGTCGGGAACACTTCTTTTGCCTGCATAAAATCCCAGAAGAAACGCTCTCCGGTCACACCCGACCAATCGGATTGCAACATATAGATCGATTTCTCCAGTTCCCAGACCATTCGCTCCAGTTCCTGTTTCTTCTGCTGGACCAATCGAGCTTTCTCGTCCAACACATCGGGATGTACCTGAATACGTTGCATCCTATCTTCACCGCCAACCTGACCATAGTTTATGTACCTAAATTTTAACAAGTGAGAGTGAGGATTGGAATCAAACGGAAGGATCATTTCCTCAGAGGTTATCCGGTAGTTGGGCAACATCCTTGGGTAACCATTTTTGCACATTAATGCATGAATGAATACTGTTATGTCGACAAGAGTCTTGTACAAAAAGAACGACTTCTATCTCAGATAGAAGTCGCACAAGTTAACGATACAGCATGATTACATCTTCATTAAGACACTACAAATTGTACAACAATTGGAGTCCCTGCATTTAATGCATCTCCACCAGGGATTGTAAGTGTAGTTGTCGTAGCCGAGGAAGTATCTGCTGTTTGCATAAGGCCATTAATATAAAGATTGTAATAGTTGAACGTACCGGGGAATGCCGTTGCAGCTACACCCGCATCATTTGTAAAAGCGGTCGCAGCAATCGCAAACGTTGCTCCAGTCCCGGTTCCGTCACCAATGGTTGCAGCAAATCTCAAACTGTTCTGAAATGGGGTCACGAGTGGCATGTTTCTCACCTCCTACCTGACATAGTATATGTGGTAGATTCGAACGCAGTGAGGGCAAAGGAACCGGTGAATAAAACCAATTTTAACCATTTATGATATTGGTTGTTATTATAATCATCTCGATAATAATAGGTGTCCCTGCAAAGATCACACCGTTTTGTGACGAAAAAAACAACCTATCCGCACTTACACTATATGAGTTTCCTGGTTGGACGACCCCGTTGATATAAAGATTGTTAAAGCTGTTAAGTCCAATCCCTGCAAATTGGGTTATGCTGTCGCCATCGTCATTAGTGAATGCTGTGGCAGGAATTATAACTGAGACCGACAAATCCAGATCGGTATCTGGAAAATAGAAGTAACGGTTTACCGTAGGAATGATTTCAATTCCGGGTATGGTGCCCGGCGGACCTTGCTCACCTGGGGGACCCGTTGGCCCTTGCGCTCCGGGAGTTCCCGGTTGACCCGGTTCACCCTGAGGGCCTACGGGGCCTTGCGCTCCGGGGAGCCCCGGTTGGCCCGGCTCGCCTTGAGGGCCTGCTGGACCCTGCACTCCGGGAACTCCTGGTTGACCTGGCTCACCTTGAGGACCTGCGGGACCCTGCGCTCCGGGAACTCCCGGTTGACCCGGCTCACCTTGAGGGCCTGCTGGACCCTGTACTCCGGGAACCCCCGGTTGACCCGGCTCACCTTGAGGACCTGCCGGGCCTTGCGCTCCGGGAACTCCCGGTTGACCCAGCCCACCTTGAGGGCCTGCGAGACCCTGCGCTCCGGGAATACCCGGTTGACCCGGCTCGCCGTGAGATCCCGCGGGACCTTGGGCGCCTGCAACCCCTTGCGTCCCGGGGAGACTAACCATCTTCAATTCATGTTGTCTTAACGGAGCGAGCAGTGGGGAAGGCTCACAACATACAGGATTGCTGCCTCCCCCTCTCGGTAATGCAATGACTTTTTTGTCACAGACCATTTTCTGTGATTTTACTGGACGCTTCAGGGAGCGGTACTTTCTTCGGCACACTTTACGAATCATCTTATATTTCCGTTTTCGTCGAATTTTGTTTTTGTATTTCAATCTAGCACGTCTGGGCCTTAATTTGTTGAGGGTAGCTGTCCTCTTGTTCAGATTCTTCAAAATAGTCACTCTCCTTAGGCCGATGCACACAGTGTGTATGCCCTATGTATATGTCAGTGGCACATTCGGAGAGTGTGCGAATAACTATGATGGAAGCCCATTAGCTCATAAGACCACAGTCCCTGCCATTAATTCTTTGCCTTGCCCATATGCTCCACGAACCTGGAACCGGTAATTCCGGTAGCACCTTTGGAGTATGCATCAGAACAGTGAGCTGCACCGAGTTTGCCAATCGTATATTCCATGGCCTCAAAGGTTCATTTACAACTTAGGCATCATAAAAGGGTTCTCTTCCTTCTCGCAACCAGTTAACACGTAAAACACATTCCCTTCCTCACTCTTCATCGTCCCGATCCCTGTGCAGGTGTCGGTCTTCACTCCGTGTTTGGAGCCATAAGCATCCCTTGAGTTATCGTAAGTCGATTGAATAGCTGAGCCATCGTATATCAATTCCTGGATAATAGCCCCACCTTCAATGGTATACATCGTTACACGAACCTGATCCTGCTGTTTTTTCTTCACATTTTTCATAAAAGTATTCCATGTATCCTTGTTCCGCATGCCTCCATGAAGCACAACCACATCCCCGCTTAGTTCCGCTTGCTCAGGGTTATGAGGCTCAATAATTTCTGGAAAAGGTTGCGTAATTCCGGAAGCATCCGTTGTTGGATCATTTGCTTCACAAGCAGTTAACAGCATTAAAGCTATCGATAGGATAAGCATACTTTTTCTCATTCCATCACCTCATGTATGAAACGGTTCAATCTTATCCTTTGTTGATCATTATTCTTATTTTTCCATTTCCCCGTAACCCTACTGCTGTTCAAAACGTTTAGAATCATAGAAATATAGATAACAGGAACGAAAATTTTAGTATTTTATCATTCAGTAGGAGGTGTATTTAATGACCTTAAAAACAATGCTTGGTGTAGCACTGGTTCTATCTGTACTCATATCCACCCATTCAGCCAATACAGCGGCTCTAGCTTCAACGAACGAACCGCAGTCAAACGGATTAGCCCATGAAATGGAGCGCTCCTCCCTAACATCTACATCTGTTCTGCTCATTGCCCCAACTCAACATGAAGGTCGTTCCGCATACAACGGCAGTTTCACAATGGTTGCTTCGAACGGGACACATGCCAACATATCAATTGAAAACAACAGCAACCACACGGTATATGTGAAGATGTATGTCAATGAAGTAAGTGAACCTATGGAGACATCTATCAGCAGAAGTAGTGATAAAACGATCAATCTGCTTGCATTACAAGACACGGATATTAAGTTGTACATTTATAGCCGAATAGGTCATCGCTTAGATCTCTCAGTTGAAGCAGAGCAGGTTCATTGATGTTTTCTTTTACACCTACATGTAAGAAAAACCCCTTCACGCAAGCGATTCATATCCACGTTTCCATGAACCGATGCCTGCTTGAAGGGGTTTTAAATTTAATTTACATCTTACTTACTTCTCGAAACGGAACCAGTCGAAGTCAAACTGACTTCCCGGCAAGAAGATGAAGATTACCTTTTGCACACCTGTCACGCGTTCAAGCTCAAACACCCGCTCCTCATATCCTTCGGATTGTGTGAACTCAACCAATTGGTTACTCTGTCCGTCCGCACCTGCGAAGCGGATATGAATCGTATTCTTATCTATTGGTGAATGGCCATGAATGACCAGCTTCGACGTGCCTTCTGCCGTAAAGTCCATGTTTTCGAACTCCAACGACACGTTGTTCCCGATACCTTCAACACGGTCTCCCTCAATGTTGAACGTATCTCCATAGAGATGGTCACAGGATACAGCTGCATTCCGTTCAAAAGCACGACTCTGGCGCTCAAACGAGAACCCTTTAATATGAATCTTCTGCTTCAACACAAAACAGATCGACGTAATCCCACTCAGGCGTTTGGACAGCTGATACGTCTCTTCCTGGTACACATTCCATTTGGATTCCTTGTCATACACGACATCTGCAATCATCGTACTGCCTTCTTCATCCGGCATGCCTTCCCAGATCTGAATGAAGTACTCTTCACTCGACAAGGCAAAGATCGGAATGGTGATCGTATCGGAACCATACGGACCAAAGTCGATATTGCGGAAGCCCACATGGGTCTCCCCGTCCCGACTTGTTGCTACACCGCGTTCATTCCCGTTACCAACCTCACCTTTGGTGTAATCATACAATCCGCCTGTGATGAAGCCGTATGGATCTTTGTAAGCTGTTCCGAGACCCTCCGCCTTGAATTCCAGCTGGGAGATGAGTTTTGTTTTGTCCGTACCATTCGTACTGGTAGCGCGAAGTCGGAACGCCCCGTCACCAATCGCAGATACTTTCACCGTATGTTGATTCTCTCCATTGCCATCCGTTCCCGCAGGAAGGACTTCCACCTTGGCTATGTTGGATTCAATGCCGCCATCATTGACAGCAGCCCACTCGATATCCCGATAGGACGTGTTCTCCGGATACAGCTTGACGGTTACGACCAACTCCGGGTTGGACGGATCGAGCAACTGTCCTGATTCGCTGATGATCTCGATTTTCCGCAAAGGAATCTCCTGAGCGTTACCCGTCAACACCGGACGTTCTTCATTAACCATGAAGACGGAATGCACTTCTTTTATATCACCATCGACATCCGTCGCACCCACAACCTGCACTTCATACTCAGCTGCGGCACCTTCCAATCCTTCCGAAGATACTTCAATACGTACCGTTCCAGCCTCATCCGTTGCCCCGATAATGGCCATCAGTTTACCGCTAAACAACCTTCTGCTGAGTCCTTTGTATGGATCATAGTCCGTGCTGTCCCCGTTATCCAGACCCAGTAATCGCCCGGCACCAGACACCTGAACCTGGACGCGGTTGTTGGCATTGTGCACCGGATTACCCGCTTCGTCTTCCACCGTAATTTCCACGAAAATCAGATCTGTGCTGCTCGCCTGTAACTGCTCCCGATCCGCCTGCAGACGAATCTTCTTCGCATCCGTAAAGGAGCGTTGTACATCGGTTGCAATCACAACACCGTTCTCATCATAAGCGATCGCCTTCAGCTCGCCCTCTTCATAAGGGACTTTCCACCAGCCAGATAGCTGTGTTCCATGCGCATGGTCAATATCGTAGGTGCCAATCGTCTTACCGTTAAGTTGCAGCTCAATCTTCGGCGCGTTGCTGCACACACGTACATCGATGATCTGACCCGGGTTGAAATCCCAATAAGGGAATAGGTGAACCATCGGATTTTTCTTATAATCTGTCCATGCCGCCTGGTAGATATAATAAGCGTCTTTCGGGAACGTTGCCGTGTCCAGCTGTCCAAAATACGAATTCTTCGTATGATACGGAGTCGGTTCACCAATATAGTCGAATCCGGTCCACAGGAATTGCCCCAGTGAGTACGGACGATCCCGCTCAGCCAAAATGCAATATTCTGCCGACTTCGCGCCCCAGCTTGTCGTGCTGTTCCCGAGTGCCGAGCACTGCTCGTCATCATCAGCCAGGATCGGCTGTTCGAACGGGAAGTGATAGATGCCACGACTTTGCACCACTGATGAGGTCTCACTGCCATAGATGATCCAGTCCGGATGTTCTGCATGATGCTGATCATAGTATTTTTCCGCGTAGTTGTAGCCTGCCAGCTTTACGATATCCGCACATTTCTGTGCATTTTCCCAAGGCATGTAGTTGGAGCCAATCGTCACGCCCGCATTGCCTTTTGGATCAAATTCCAGCACATAATCCATCAGCATCCGAGTCACTTCCTGGCCGCGCTCATCCGCATGGGTGTCATAGATTTCGTTCCCGATACTCCACATGATCAGACTGACGTGATTACGATCGCGTTTCACCCAGCTCTTCACGTCCGTATGCGCCCACTCCGGGAAAAACCTCGCATAGTCATATGGCGTTTTGGCCCGTTCCCACATATCGAAGGCTTCAGATACCACGAGCATACCCATCTCGTCCGCAAGTTCCATGTACTCTTTGGCTGGCATATTATGCGCAGTTCGGATGGCGTTAACGCCCATTTCTTTGAGCAAAACGAATCTTCTACGCAATGCCGTCAGGTTAAATGCCGCTCCCAATGCCCCGAGATCATGGTGTTCACACACACCGTTCATCTTCGTATGGACCCCATTCAGATAGAAACCTTCACTCGAATCCAGCTTAACGTCCTTGAATCCAATACGTTGGGATACCGACTCAATGATCTTCTCACTCTGATCTTCCGAGATCAGTTTCAGTTCCGTGACCAGCTCATACAGATGTGGTGCATCCGGGCTCCACAGGTTTGGATTCTTCACAATGATCTGTTGGCTATCTGCCGATACCACCGCATTCTCACCCACCGAAGCCGTAACATTCGCTTGGCTGGATGCCACCACTTGACCTTCATACCGGATCGTATGCACCAGCTCTGCCTGCTGATTCTGCTCCAGGTTCAGTTCCGTATCCACTTCCACCTGCCAGCCATCCGGCTGCTGCTTGATAGATACATACGTTCCATCCGTCACAATATGGTTGCGGTCCCTTGTCTTTAGCCACACGTTGCGATAGATTCCAGCCCCGGAATACCATCTGCTGTTCGGGCTCTGATGCACCACTTTGACCACAATCTCATTGTCGCCTTCCACCAGTGCATTCGTGATCTCATGTTCAAAAGCAGAATATCCATACTTCCACTCCCCAACCAACTGCCCGTTCACATACACGGACGAATCCATGTATACGCCATCAAAACAGAGCAATAGCTGCTGCTCATCCTTCGAGTAATGAAACGTTTTGCGATACCATCCAATGCTATCCTCGTACAGTTCGAGCGTATTATATATCAGCCAATCATGGGGAAGCTCCACAGGTTCATACACCAGACCCGCAGGTTCCGTAACATCCAGTTTGCTTTTCGCAAATTGCCATCCATCATTAAAAAGCCTCTTCTGATTCATCGTAGATTCTCACTTTCTTGAAGTAAATTATGATTGCGGTTACAACAGTTGATATCGATTTTTACGAAAACCTTTTCGGTAATGCTAATTATGACTATAACACATAACCCGATTATACCATCAGTCTCTTTCCTGTAACTCCATTCCATAAGATTTTTTAGCCAGATTGTTGAACGTTTTAATCCCCTCCAAGCATTTCAACTCCCAATAACAACAAGCCAAAAAGGCAACCCGTCAAACGGGTCACCTTCTCTGTTCCATATCTATCCCTTATAAAAAGGGTTCCACCCTATGCCTTTGCCCGATGGCATCGCGCCAGGCACCCCATCCGCTTCAAGCAGCGGACGGACAACCAACTTCACGGGCCACGCCTCGCTCTCAAATATCGCATGAGCAAGGGCGACCCGGTCACCCTCTGGAAGCTGCACATGAGTCAGCGCTTCCTTCCAGGCCTGCTCCGTGATCTCCCATAACTTCGTTTCCGGGATGTGATACACCTCGCTTAGTGCCTCCATGATCGCAGCCAGATTCACCTGCGTCCCCAAAGACTGCACATAGAAGATCAACTTCTGGATCGTCTCGTTATACAGGCTGTTCGAGTATCCTGGGCGAATATGATAGGCAGGGTCTGCAATACCATGCTTGTCCAGATAAGGCTGATGCAGACGTACGGAATCATGGTCGCGGAACAAGAGCCCCTTTACCTGATTATCCCGTAACACCAGAATGCAGTTCTGACCATGAATCTCAGGTACAACGCCCACCTTGAATAGACGCATTACGATGTCATAGAAAGTCGTAGCTATACTCGTATAGAATTCCACCACGTCCGCGCTGCTCAGGTCATCTCCCAGAATCTCCGTTAATAGATGATGTCCATCCAGATTTACACCCAGTGCTGCCATGGGGATGACTTTGTAGGATTCACCCAACAATTTAGCGGGATACACACGAATCTGTGCAGCCAGATGGCGGGGATGATCGTCGAACAGTCCCATGGATTCCGGCATGAAGCCCCACCAGTTCTGCTCTTCGCACATATATACCTTGTCCTTCAACGTCTCGTCACAAGCAACGGCCTGTCTTAACATCTGTTCTCCAGCAAGACCATTTAACAGCTTGACCACTGGCAGATAACGAGCAGCTCCCAGCGACAGAACACTAACGGGCAGCTTGAGCATCAGATTAGATTCGGTTAACGGAGCCATCGAGCGCAGAGAGGATGTGGCCTGTACGTCGCCCGCTTCTATATCCAGTACAACAATGCTGCCCTCTTCAATCTCTCCAGTGAAGCGAGGCAGAATCACATGCTGCAATTGCCACGGATGAACAGGCATGGGCAGATATTCGTAGAGCGTGATCCCTTTACGAGCAAACTCGGCTTCCACCACTTCACGCTGAACATCGTCTAAGAGGTCCAAAATGGACAACCCATCTTCGCAACCTTGCTGCACGGCATCCAGCCGTATAGCCACCCAGCGCAGCGGAATCGCCTTCCCGAATTCCGCTGCATACTGTGTTACATCTTCTGCGTTGAATCCCACCTTGGCTTTGGACGATGGGTGGAATGGACGATCCCGCAATGCAGCAACACGCTCACCTTTGATAAACCACTCATAAGCAGTCGCCGGAACGTTGGCGGACAGATACTGGACTTGTTCCCAGCCCAGAGCATACTGCTCTACAGCAATATCCAGACTAGTCAGGAATTCCGCCACTCCGGGTTGCCTATATTCTTCATCTGACACAGCCCTCTGTAACACCGCACGTCCAACCTCTGCCGGAGAATCAAGCAGAACCCAGCTTCCATCTGTTTTCTCTTCGTAGATCGGTGAACCCTGAACCCATTGAATCGCCTGTCTTACTCCTGTTTCGATCAGACACAATACACCATGCGTATGCAATCTAATGTAAGAATCACTATTCTGTCTCTGCACCTCGCCGTCATATTCCTTATACAATCTTCTGAACGGTGCAGGTGCTGCGGCAAAATCAATGAATGAGTGATCCTCCAGTGGGAGTAATTGCTCGGCCAAAAATGAATTCATCAGATCCGCCATAATCCGGCGTTCAGCGGCTTGCAGACTGGAACGCTTCATCAGTGTTGACATGATTATTGTCCTCCGTTAGATAATGGAATGCCGGGTGCGGATGCCCCAGAAAATCATGATGCGAAATGGTCCAGCAATAAGCTCCAGACTTTTCAAACAAAACAATATCTCCCACCCGCAGCAGTGCTACCTCCGCATCGGAATGCATGCGATCCTTGGGTGTACACAGCTCACCTACGATATGGACTCGAGCATCCCTTACCTCTGGCCGGGCAAATGAATGCTTCCAACGCTCCGTCGCCATAATCTGAAACGGGTGGTTATGTCCCCATGAAGCAGGCAGACGATGATGATGCGTACCTCCCCTTAACACAGCAAAATGCTGATCATGAGAAGTTTTGATATCCGTAACTTCTGCTGCGTAATACCCGTGGTCTGCCACCAAAAGTCGGCCCGATTCAAAATACAACTCGCCTCCACGTGAAGCAAGGCGTTGTCTAGCTTCACTTTGCTCCAGCAGGGAAGTGAATAAGGGCCAGTCAAATCCCGGACTTCCATCATACGTCACACCGAATCCTCCTCCTGCATTCACCACTTCCACAGGAAGACCATACTGGTGCTGCCATTGCTCTACCTTTTGCAAATACAGCTCAATCATCTCAGCATGCAGCCTGGCGTCCATATTGTTGGACAAAGAGTGAAAATGGAACCCGCTCAACCGAACAATACCCGCGCCTTCCACACGAATGAGCTCGATCGCTTCTTCCACCGACTCTTCATCGATGCCAAAAGGACTTGGCCCACCGCCCATGACAATCTTCGTCCGGGGTAACGTACTACTTCGCAGATTAATTCGGAGCAGAATGCGAACCTTCTGAGCTTGACCGCGGTAATGCTCACGGTGGTGTTCATGCGTGTCCTCCTGTACCTGCTCCTGCCCTCGCATGTGCTTGCCTTCGTACGCCTGTGCCTGATTCATTACTCGCTCTTTCGTGATCGCAATGATGCGCCGCAGCTCCAGCAGACTCTCCACATGGATGTAGCTCACGCCATGCTCAATGGCCAACCGCAGCTCGCTCTCCTTTTTACCCGGACCTCCAAACAGAATCGGAACCTCTCGACTTACGGCTCTAACTTTGAGCAACTCTCCAATGGAAGCCACTTCAAAGCCCTTTACCAATGGAAGCAACGCCTCAATGATACGTTGATCTGGATTCGCCTTGATAGCGTAAAACAACTGTGTATTTCCAGGCATGCTGCTCAGCATCTGACGTACCTGTTCCTGCATGCCAGCCAGATCATAGATATACGCACATACCGGGTCTTCCATCCCTCGTTGAAGTTCATCGATCGCCTGCCATACACTTGGTTTCATATCTGCCCACCCGCATTCCTGTAGTCATTCCGTTTTTGGATATACGCCCGAAATGCCGTATTCCGATCATCACCCAGCACGTATATATGTACTCCCCGCTCAGCCCAGAGCGCCATGTCGTCCACGCCTCTCGTGACCGTAGCATAAGGTACTTCGCACTGCTGCGCAGTAGCATGCAATTCATCCAGCGCACGTCTCACATCCGGGTGCTCGGTCTGCCATGGCACGCCGAGGGATTGCGACAGATCCGCCGCACCTTCCAATACAAAACTCACCTGGGGATGAGACAGAATCCGTGCACTTTGCCGAACGCCCTCTGCACTTTCAATCATGGGGACAATCATCACTTGTTCGTTCGCTTCCCCAATGTATCCCGTGAGCGGATATTTCCCGAATACCCCAGGACGACCACTGTTCAGACTCCGCATGCCAAACGGATGATAGTAGGCGTATCGAACCGCTTCTTCCACCTGCTCCAGCTGCTCAACATGCGGAATAACGATGCCCTGTGCGCCACAGTCCAGCACTTTAAGAATCTCCGCTCGCTCCACCTTCGAGATACGCACCAACGGAGTTAGGCCAACCAGTTCCGCCGCCCGAATTAACTCTTCTACCGATTCCATCGATGTTGTGGCATGTTCCAGATCAATGATGACAAAGTCATATTCCGCATGTCCAATCATCTCAATGATAATTGGATGTGGTATGGATACAAAAAGGCCATACACCGGCTGTTTCCGTGCAATCTTTTCCTTCAGCGTGTTAATTCTCATTCGACGATTCCCTTTAATTCGGGCATTCCCTGTGATTCCAGTGCATCCTTCGATACCTTGAGCGGATTGCTCGCCTTACGGAAGTACAACTCCCCATCCCCATACAGACGGCGCTTGGTCATCTCTTCGATCAGTGCATCTTCGGCAAAAAGGTCAAAGGCAACGAACCGCTCTGCGTATTCCGGGTGCTGCTTCTGATAATCCACAATTACACCTGCGCACAGCTGCCAGAATGACTGCTCTGACAATCCAAACTTCTCAAAGGCCAACGCAATATCCGTCATGCAGATAAAGAAGAATGCGTCATACGTATAGTCACGGACTTCCGACACATCTCCCGCATAGATGAAAGAGTACCGATTGAACTTGCGATGCGTTTCCGGCTCGGGGTTCAGCTTCGGTGCCTTTTCCGGGTGTAACAGTTGATCCGGTACGTAGCGAACACCATCATGCAGATCCTTGATTATAATTCGTTTCGGCAGATCGTCTTCCAGTACCAAAATGATATTCTGAGCATGAGATTCCAGCGCAATCCCGTGCGCATAGAGCAGATGGATGATTGGCAGTGTAACCGTGCGAACAAGAGCCTCGCTCCACTTCTCCACGCCATGTCGTTCTACAGCATCCTGGATAAATGGAACACCATCCGGTTGCACCAACATTAGCGCATTCAGCGGCCACGCCGTCTCACCCTGCTTCAGGTGAACCGATACATTCTCCCGCCAGATGGCTCCGAGTGTCCCGTAGGCACGTCCATATTGCGTTGCAGGCAACTGCTCATAACGGAACGACAGTCCCATGATTTCTTTTAAAATACCAAACTGCGCCCGCTGCAACAGCTCATCTTCACGAACGAGATTATCCAGCCAATCGCTGATTAGCGGTGCGTTCTGGGTCGTATGCTGTGCCAGTATACGTGTGCTTGACGTATTGGTAATGCTGAGGGCCAGCTTGATGTAGGGTGCTTCCGAATTCACCCGGTTTGACAGTGAACGGATCGACTGCTGCGCACGATAGGGCGAAGACGATGGACCAAGATATACCATGTCTCCATCCATCAATTGACGGGCATATACCGATTCCAACTGATGCTCCCACTGCCATGGATGAACCGGAATGAACACATATCGATCACTCGCGTCAGAACCCGTCTTCCCGTCACCCTCCAGAACCTCTTGAAATTGCTTCATATCCTCCACAGTCAGATGCTGCCTTACCAATTCTTCAGAGCTATACCCTGCGGATACAGCGGTCTGAGCAAATTCTTTTTTTACAGCAACCCAGACTAATGAAACCTCCGAGTTAAATTCAGGGCCATAGGCCTTATTGTCTTTCAAAGAAAATCCCAACCGCGACTTATAACTAGGGTGATACAGATGACCGTCGGTCATGTGACTTTCGAGCGCATCATAATGCCGATCTTCTAGCGGAATGTTCAAAGGCAATATCGCCCGGCACTGGCTGTCTTTTGCCATCGTTTCGAGCAGTTCCTGGATAAAAGCCGTCACATTCGCACCCTTCAATGAATTCAGCACGATTTCCTCCAAAAACAGATCCAGATCGGTGCAGGCTACGCCTTCCCTTTGAATCGAACCCTTCTTCACCTTCACCCGGCCAAATGAAAACTTCCGCTCCGCTTCACACGTGTACGCTACAGATTCGCCAGAAGATGTGAGGCCGCTGGTTCGCCACTCGCTCCCACTGACTTGGCTGTCCAAAATGCCCTCGAACCACATCGCCTCCAATGTCTGTCGCATGATCCGTTCCTGTACACTCACGTAGACTGCTTCTGTCCTGCCGCTTGTTTCAGCCCTGTATCCCACGACTCCCACGCACTTCACTCCCTATTCTTTTCATTGGATTGTTCACCGGCACATAAACCGGAGTCTGGCTGATCCCTCTTAGACAACTCACCAAGTTTTGTTTGGCCAGAAATGCATCCGTCGTCAGCAGATGTTGCACATATGCATTGCCTGTTCGTTCCAGTTCACCCTCAAGCACCTCACGTACCTGCTTCCAGAAATGCTCCTCCGGGACGTTCACATCTCGCGCCAGGGCATGAATCAGAGACCCCAGATGATTGACGATAAAGTAGTACGATGTCCGCGCCCAGGCGTTCTCTCGCGAATAAAATAATAAATCGGACGCACCGCGATCCTGCTCACGGATAAGTTCCTCATCCACACTGACCCCTTCCAGATCGCGGACGATAAAGTCCACAGGCATGCCATCCTTTAATGTCACAAGTGTATTCTGCAGATGCGCTTCAAAATGAATGCCTTTCTCTCCCGCCGCCCGTACAATCGGCAGCAGAGAATATGCCAGATAACGATCCAGCCAACGCTCAGCATTGATACGCCCACCACCCAGCATCGTCATCAGCCTGGAACGCATCCCCGGAAGTGGTGCCTCAACCAGACTGGACAAAACATACGTATTGGCAGGGTCAAACTCAATGGGTCGATAAGCTATCGTAAACAGACTCGTTAACTCTTCATCATCAAAAGCACAAGTCGCCACACCTGTCTCATACGCGATATGGGTATTCGGCTCAGCACCGAAACAGTCATGCTGCCTGACGTATCTGGAAGCATCCAGTGTTCTGCGCATCTGCTCAGCACTATTGGTGCGAATCATGTTGGTAATCTGCATGTTCAGTGACAGCTTGATATTGCAGTTCCATTCGGGAACATAGACCGTACGTACCGAAGAGGTTGGATAGACGGTAGGACCCGCAGTGCCAAGCAGAATTAATTTTTCATCTCGAAAATAGGGCTGTATCTCGGTCAACCGTGATAGGTATGCGTATTGCCATGGATGGACGGGCAGCAGCCCATACATTTCACTCTTTTCTTTTAAAATCAGCTGCACATGGCTCCGCAGGAGTTCTTGCAAATCCATTGCCGCCCTGTCATCCACCCATTCCTGCACGTAGACATCCTGTCTCACGGCGATATAATAGAGTTGAAACGATGTGCGCAGCTCCGGACTGTACTTCTGAACATCCTGTTCGCTGAAACCTTTGGAGTTCTTCGGAAAAGGGTGAAACGGATGACCATATAACAGTGATTGTTCCGATGTCCGATAATCGTGGATGTCGAGACTGGCCGCTTGTTCGATATACAACGTAAGGTTACCTACGCTGTTATCTACCTTTTGTGCAAAATCTCTGGCATACGCCACCTCGACACGATTCGTATTCTCACTCAATGGATGTACATTCTCCAGCTCAAGTGAGCTCTTCATTTGCACCGTACTCTTCAACATTCCATGTTGGTCCGAACTCGCTCCCTGTTCCCCATCTCCAATTAGCTCAGATGTGATCCAGCGAACCAGGTCGCGATCATGCACCGCTTCTCCGCCAGATTCCATGCTGAGATATTCATGCTCTCCCATCGCAGAGTAATAGGATAGTTCTCCTGTCACCGTCACCCCACTGGCTGGAAAAGCAACCGCGTACGTCAGCGTATTCGGATTGATTCGAATATCATTTTCCTTCTCTAACGCAAGCTCACGGATGTAACAGTTCAGCAGAAGCTTGCACGAATGTTCACGGGCCTGCTGCTCTGCCTCAGACCGGAGCTTGTTTTCCATCTCGAACAATGATGCCAACCTTCTTTCGGGTTATAAATAGTACCAGGGGAAGGGTAAACAGTATGGCGCAGCCAAGGCCGATACAGATCTCTTTGAGCGCTCCCCATTTTGCCATCTCCATAGACGTTCCTGCCCCTGCTAGCCATTGCCAGCGCATATCGTAGTACAGGGTCATACCCATCACTGCAAACGAAGAAGCCAGCCGCTCAATCGTGGTCGATAACACCGACCCTTCGTGCATGTCTTCGTCTGGTAATGCTTGCAGACCAATCGCAGAGATACTCATGCCTGACAGGCCAACGCCAATTCCACGGCACGCCATGAGCATACCGATAATCCAGATCGATGCTCCCATGGGTAGAACGGCAAACGACAAGATCGATATCGACACCAGCAACGTGCCCCATGCGATAAAATGCATGGATCGACCACGATCCAGCAGACTGCCTCCGATCCACATGAAAAGACTTGTGCAGATCGACAAGGGTATGAACAGCGCACCGGACAAGGCCGGCGACAGGTGGAAGACATCCTGGAACAATAATGGCAATGCAAAGATCACGCCAAACATGACACAATCCTGAATGGTCGAGATCAGCACGGTCAGTGGAAAGACGGCATTACGCCGCAGCAACTGGTAACGTATCAGTGGTTCCTTGCGACCGTTCTCGGTCTGGACAAAACGAATAAGTAACACCACACCGAGCGCAATCAGCAGCCAAGGTACCCATACCGCTGCGACAGGACTCGCATACAACTGTACGCCCAGACTAAGGGCACCTACCGAACAGATCAGCAGCATGATACTGGTTGGATGCCATCGTTTCCTACGGGCAGGAATATAAGTCTGAATGACTCGACCGCACCCGATAAACGAGAACACAGCCAGCGGCACATTAAGCCAGAACAGCATTTCAAGCCGTCCATACTGAATGATGAAGCCGCCCAGCGTTGGCCCAGCCGCAGGAGCAAGCATAAGCAGCAAACCCCACGCTCCTGTAATTCGTCCCCTTACCTCTGGTCCATATACATCAAACAACAACACAAGCGATAACGGAATCATCAGCCCGGCGGCAACCCCATGCATGAAACGCACAAGCAACAGTACCTCAATCGAGTGATAAAATAGTGCACCTGCCACCGAGAACACACCATAGATGGTGATGCCCAACATATACGTCTGCTTCCGGCCCAGTCGGTCTACGATCAGGGAAGCCAGCGGCATCGTTAACGTCATGGCCAGCATGTAGAGGGCGATGATCCATCCGCCTGCTGTCGTAGAGATCTGATAATATTGCACAAAATAAGGCAGCAGCAGATTAAATGCACTGTTGGTCAGTACCAGCGAAAAAGCACCGAGCAGAATCGCGAGTAATACGGCATGCCTCTTCATCAGGGACAGCTTCAGCATGCAGCCGTTGCTAAGGCAATTGCTTCAGCTACCGATTTCTCAAAGATCGCCAGGATCGCGCCCGATTCTTGCTCCGTAATATTCAGCGGCGGCAGAAAACGAACAACCGCTGAATGACGCCCACCCAGTTCCACAATTAATCCATTCTTGAAACATTCACGTTGAATAGACTCAGCAAGTGCACCATTAGGCAGATAATGTCCCAGACGATCCTTGCGGCCTGCCGGATTAACCACCTCAACGCCGATCATCAGTCCTCTGCCTCGGACGTCACCAATCTCGGCATAGCGCTCTTTCAATGCATTCAGTTGCTTCATGAACTGCTCACTGCGCAGATGTACATTGTGTAGAACATCCTGTTCCCGGATATAACGAAGTGTGGCCAGTCCCGCAGCCATGGCCAGCTGATTGCCACGGAACGTTCCTGTGTGTGCACCAGGCTGCCATTGGTCCAGCTCTTCCTTATAGATGACGACAGACATGGGCAGACTTCCGCCAACCGCTTTGGAGCAGATAATTACATCGGGTACAATTCCGGCATGTTCAAATGAAAACATACGGCCTGTGCGTCCGATGCCTGTCTGCACTTCGTCGATAATGAGTGGAATGCTTCGCTCTGCTGTGATTCGGCGCAGCTCCTTCAGCCATTCAATGTCTGCTGGAATCGCCCCGCCTTCGCCCTGCACCGTCTCCACAATGACTCCGCACGGTGCAGCAATACCACTCTCGCAATCATCGAGCAAGTTCTCGATATACTGTGCACTTAACCGGGCCGTCATGCCCTCACCAACACCAAAAGGGCAGCGGTATTCATAAGGAAACGGCAGGAAATGTACATCTGGCAGCAGGCTTTGCAGATGCTGTTTCTTGCTCAGGTTGCCACTCATCGACATGGTTGCTTGGGTCGAACCGTGATAACCTCCCTGAAAGGCAAGAATGGATTTGCCACCTGTTGCATGTTTGACCAGCTTAATAGCTGCTTCTACAGCATCCGCTCCAGTTGGACCACAGAACTGGATTTTGGACTTATTTTGCATCGCTGCTGGAAGAATGGAGAACAATTCTTGCATATATGAAAGCTTCAGCGGCGTTGCCAAATCCAGAGTATGTAGCGGAATCTGCTGATCCAGGACATCGCGGATAGCATTGATTACCGTGTCATGGTTATGCCCCAGCGCCAATGTTCCTGCACCAGCCAGGCAATCGTAGAATACGCGGCCATCCGTATCGGTAACCTTCACCCCATGGGCCTTGCTAATAACAAGCGGGAAATGTCTGGGGTACGATCTTGCATTGGATTCCTTCTCATTTTGCATCTTCAGATATTCCGTCTGCACTTCTACTGACATAGCCCTTTAACGCTCCTTATCATCGATTCAGGCTTAACTGCTGCCTGTAATTTCTTGTTCTGCATTTTGCATATGGCATGGTATGGATTCAAAATCAGGCAAGGTCCGAATTATAAATAAGGGTATCCGTCATCTGATATCCGTTATATATTGTCGTCTATCCGTTGTTATAAGTTATATGACTTAGATTCAAGTTGTTCCTGACACAAGTATTCCAGGTATAACCGCACCACGTCACGAGTTGTCCCCCCATGGGGAAAGACGTGGTGTGTGAGATCTGGCAAGGCGTTCACTTCCAGAATGCCCCCTTCTTCTCTGGAGATCGGCGTGCGGATATCACGACAACGAACATCGACCCCTGCTACATCAATCTGAAGAGTTTGGGCCGCCTGAACGATCATTCGCGCATTCTCGGGATGAATGATCTCGGTACAATCCTTGTAGAATTCACTGATTTTTCCGGCGGCTGAGTTACGGAGATCATATAGCTCAATTTCTTCACCAGCGGCAGGAACTTCATCCAGGCTTGTGCCTTGTGCATGTAATACCTCCAGCAGTCGTTCCGTTTCTGCATGCACCTGGGGAAAGGCTTCATACTCGCCAATGGACGTAATCTTCATTCGTTCCTGATTCAACTGTTCGATTAATGTGCGAACGGTTGAAGTTCCATCCCCCTCGACATAGACAGGTCGATACTCATTCACAGCCGCCACTTCACCGTTAATGATCAGCACTCTGTAATCGATTCCGGTCACATATTGCTGCAACATAATGCTGCTGCCGTGCACACTCGCAAGATGAATGGCTGCCTCCAGTTCATCTTCAGTACGCACATCCAGCGTCACGCCCATGCTGCTGCTCGCATCCAGTGGTTTCACCACAATGGAGCGGTATCTATTCAGAAAAGCTACTGCTTCACTCCCCATCTCCGGGATCACGATATAGGAAGGTACAGGCATGCCCTGTTCATGCAGCAGCATATTACATGCCTGCTTGTTCTTCGCAAGCAATCCGGCGATTAACGGCAGACGATGAGATCTGGTTTTGTTAATGATGATCTGCTTGTCCCCTACTGCCAGCTTCAGAAAGTCCTCGCATCCCTCAAGAAGGGGCTCACAGGTGATCCCCATTTCCCTCGCCTTGCTTATAATGAGTCGGTTTTGCAGATTATGAATCCCTTTCGGAAACACTGAAAATCCTCCTCGATCGAATGAAGGTACTCGCTCCTATATAAGTTGAATTAAAGATTATTTACACCAACACTACAATGACAGGACAACCTTCCAATCGTTGTTATCCCCAGGTTTTTTCTGTCCTCTCCGTTGCATGTAAATGATTAATTCAACTTATAATGCTCCTACGTTCATCAATATTTATTGTAGTATGATATTGATAATGATTATCAATATCATATAAAATCTATTTTATGGCAATTCGATCTTTGTTGTCAATAATAAACTTTTAAGGAAAAATAAGATTGATTTCGGGCTAGATTTATGCAGGGGTGGTTTTGTTACATCGAAGAACAGGTACAACAAGCGGCAAGCTCTGGATTGTATGAAACCAAGAGCTTGCCTGTTCCTGTTATCTTCATTAAACGCAGAAGTGTTGACGAGGTGGGTTGAAAAAAATAGCGATATCGCTTGAATCATCATTCGTCGAATCATTAATTGAAGTAATCAAGCCAACTGAGTGTAACGCTGCTCCCCATTCAGTTTCCTTCCCCTTCCATGCGGGATGCAGGTTGGTGTACCGAAGAGTGGATCAACCGCAATCTCACACTCCATCTGGAAGACCTTACGGACCATCTCCTGCGTAATGATGTCTTCCGGTTTACCTTCCGCGTAGATGGACTTGTTGTGAACAGCCACAATGTGATGCGCATACCGACATGCCAGATTCAGATCATGAAGTACCATGACAATCGTGCGTCCTTCCCGTTCATTCAACTCAAACAATAGATCCAGGATATCAATCTGATGAGTCATATCCAGATAGGTTGTAGGTTCATCCAGCAGCAGCGTTTCCGTACCCTGTGCGAGGGTCATTGCAATCCAGGCACGCTGACGTTGTCCACCGGACAGGGCATCTACAGGCCGATCCGCAAGTTCAGTCAGATGCGTGGACTCCAGTGCCAGCTTGACCATGCGCTCATCCTCTCGTGACCACTGCTTCAACCATGTCTGATGCGGATAACGTCCTTGCTTCACCAGTTGGTTCACCGTCAGGCCTTCCGGGGCAGTCGGACCCTGTGGCAGGATGGACATGCGTCTTGAAATCTCCTTGGTCGGCAGCTTCGCAATCTCTTCACCATCCAGCAGCACGGAACCTGAACTGGATTTCAGCAACCGGGCCATCGTACGCAGCAGCGTAGATTTACCACAACCGTTGCTGCCAATCAGGACGGTGATCTGTCCCTTGGGAATGGTCAGGTTCAAATTTTCAATAATGGGATCTGCTCCATAGGAGATCGTAAGCTCCTTGGCTTCCAGAATACTCACAGCCCTCTCCTCCTCAAAACTGATTTCGATTCTTGAACAACAAATACAGGAAAAATGGTGCGCCTACGCCTGCGGTGAATACCCCTGCGGGAACGTCAAGCGGTAGAAAGGCCGTACGAGCTATGAGATCTGCTGCAAATACGAGCAGAGCACCAACCAGTCCGGACACGATCAGCATACTGCCAAACATCCGACCGACCAGCTTCCGGGCAATATGTGGAGCAATCAGGCCAACAAAACCAATGGTTCCGGCCACAGCCACGGCGATTCCCGCAAGCAGTACACTACATAACAGCAATGCAGAACGATGCCACTGTACCGTTACTCCCAGCCCTGTGGCCAAGTCATCCCCGAACTCCTGTGCATTCAGGCTGCGGGCGAACCAGATCGCCAGCGGTACAACAATCACGATAACCGGCAGTATGGTTCGGACATCGGTCCACGATGCTCCGTACACACTTCCTGTCAGCCAGATATAGGCTTGACCTGCCGTGTAGAACGGACTCAGGATCAGCATAAAGGTCGTCCCGGCACCGGTAATGGCTGACACTCCAATCCCGATTAACACCAAGCGGATCGGACTGACTCCCTTTTTCCAGGCAAGCATGTAGATGATCAATGCCGTCAGAAGTGCACCGACAATGGCAAACAGCGGCAATAACTTGATGCTCACCACTCCGCCCAGCAACGTGACAAACCCCACAGCCGCAACAGCCGCACCGCCAGTGATACCGATAACATCCGGTGAGGCCAATGGATTACGGATAATACCTTGCAGGAGCGCACCTGACATACCGAGCGCTGCACCCACAAGCAGGGACAATAACACTCGTGGCAATCTCAGGGTCAGCACGACGAAGTCATGTTCCCCTTCGTTCAGACCAAATATCGTTCGAAGTACATCCAGCGGAGAAATAAAGTCACTGCCCACACTGGTACCGACTACTCCTGCAACTACAAACAAGAGCATACACACACTGATGACAACCAGTGATTTTCGTTCCATTTGCATCGATAAGGTGTCTTTTTTATTGCGGAAAGTCAACATCTTCCTCATATCTTCGTCACCCCCTTGCGGGCAATGTATACGAAGAAAGGTCCGCCAATCAATGCAGTCATGACACCGAGTGGAACTTCCTGCGGCATGATTACCAGTCTGGCAACCACATCTGCGGACAGCAGCAGAATGGCTCCCCCTACAATAGAGTAAGGAACGAGCCAGCGGTAATCATTGCCCACCAGTGCACGCATGATATGCGGAACAACCAGACCGACCAGACCGATCGAACCGGCTACGGCAACCGAACCACCCGCTAGCAATACGGTAACAACGCCCATGAGTACCTTGACCAGAAGTACATTCTGTCCCATGCCTTTGGCGATATCGTCACCCGTCAATAGCAGATTGATCGCTCTGCCCATGAACAGAGAGACAATGGCTGCGGCTGTCATGTACGGCAGAACGGGATATAACATATCCAATGTCCGCCCACTAACTGAACCGGCAAGCCAGAAGAGTACATCCTGCAATCCGGTTCCATCCAACACGAGAATCGCCTGTGTGAACGAGGCAAACAATGCCGAGATTGCCGTCCCCGCCAGTACAATTTTGATCGGTGTCAGGCCATCCCGACCAAGGGAACCCAAGGCATACACAATCGCCGCGGCAACCGCAGCTCCGGCAAAACCAAACCACATCATGGTGGTCAGCGAGGATACGGACAATACTACGATGGCAATGACAATAAAAAAGATTGCACCTGCATTGATCCCGAACACACTTGGTGATGCAAGCGGATTACGTGTCAATGCCTGCATCAGTGCACCTGCCACAGCCAAACTTGCACCAACGACAGCAGCAATAATGGTACGTGGCAAGCGCTCCGTCAGCAGAACCACATGTTCCACAGAACTCTCGTCGTAGAATTGCAGTGCATCCCATGCCATCTGAAATGTGATATGCGTGCGTCCCAGAATCATACTGGCAAGGCAGGCAAACAGAAGTAATATGAATAAACCAGCCAGCCCATAGATCTTGGCGCTTGCCTTTGTAAAAAGGGGAAACATATTCTCACTCTTTCATCTGTAAAATGAAAAGGACCTGCCTGCCCATACACTTCGTTAACGAATGTCCTGGTGCACGGCAGGTCCTGCTCCTGTTAGTTAGTTAGTTAGTTAGTTAGTTAGTTAGTTAGTTAGTTAGTTAGTTAGTTAGTTAGTTAGTTAGTTAGTTAGTTAGTTAGTTAGTTAGTTAGTTAGTTCAGGTTGAACTGCTTATATAGATCGTCCAGCATCATGTTCGCCGATGTGTATCCACCTGCCATGTTCCAGGCCACTTCATCAACCTGAACCAGTTGGTTGTTCTTGACTGCATCAAGATTCTTCCACAGCGGACTGCTGGTCCAATCATCATAATTTTTCTGAATCGCATCGGTTTCGGTACCTGAATTGAAGTTAAAGATCATGTCCGCATTCATGTCCGGAATATTCTCTTTGGAAGTCAATTCAACTCCCCATGTGTCTGCATCATGTCCTTCGGGTCTGGTGAATCCAAGCTCTTTCAGAATTTTACCTGCATAACCCATGTAGAAAATACGAACCTGATCGGCTCTAAAGTTCGTGATGGTTGCTTCAATTGGCAGACGATCACCCATTTTCTCTTTGAAATCTGCTACACGGGCATCCCAATCTGACAACAGTTTATCCGATTGCTCAACCATATTCATCGCTTCCCCAGCCATCTTCACGGTTTCTTTCCAATCAAACAGGGTCTCCGTTACTACCGTTGGTGCGATCTGGGACAATTGATCATAGATCTCTTCATGTCTGATCTTCGTAGCAATAATCAAGTCAGGTTTCAATTTGTTGATCTCCTCCAAATTGGGCTGGGATTCCTGTCCTACTTGTGGAACTCCATCCAGATCGGCTTTCAGATATTCATAGACGGGCTGCTGAACCCATGATTCAACCACGCCTGTCGGTTTCACGCCCAGTGCAACGACTACATCATTAGCACCTTGGAACAGCGTCACGATCTTTTGCGGTGTTCCCTTTATTGTCGTTTCACCCATGGCATGCTTGATCACTCGGGTCTGGTCTTCAGACCCACTGGCAGTTGTATCACTTTCATTATTACTTGCAGCTTGACTGGACGTATTCGTCGTCTCGGCACTTCCACCCGAAGCACAACCAGCAAGCAGTGAAATCATCAGAATAACTGCTGCATAAATGTATAGCTTTTTCTTTACTTTATACATGTAACCCGTCTCCCCTTTTTATCTAAATGATATTGAATCTCATTATCAATTGTATTGTAATGGAGATGAAATCATTATACAAGCATTTTATTTGGGAAAACTTTTCACTCGCTCGTAGCTCCTATTAATTCTGAAAACAACTATAAATAGATACATATTAATTGAAACCATATAATATATATCGATACAATACGCATCCCTACTCACCATATATGTAATCTTTACCCTTATGCGAATTAGCCCCATTTCTCATCGTAATTCTTCTTCATCTAATACAATGTAATTTTGCTAGTAAATTAATTATTCATTTTTATGCATTTGAAAAGGATTTTACTGTAAAACTCTTCCTGTAATTTCTTGTCGCACTATGTTAGATTATCCATTGAAATAAAATCACATCTATAGATAGGGGATATTGGCACGTGAAGAAATCATGGTTACTATCAATCATTATGAGTTTTGTTTTGCTCGGCGGGGTGTTCGCACCTGCAGGGTCTTATGCCGCTGCTGCGGATGACTCAACCACCACATATTCGGAAGACGAATACTATGAAGAAGTTGACACGTCCGAACAAGAACCGATTCCTACGGTTGAAGAAGAAGATTTCCTGGACTACCTGGATCAGTTGGATCTCGCAGCAGTATATGAGGAGAGAGCTTTCAATGCACTGGGAGGCGGATTTTACATTACATCTTCCAATCGCAAGTCCGTGTTCCTGAAACTGACCAACACTGCAATTCCTAACTACACCAAATATGTATCCAAGCTGAAACTGATTAAACCGCAAACTGCAGAGTTGCAAAAAATCCATGCCAGCCTGATCAAAGGGAGCTATACGCAACTGGAAGGATTCCAACTCGCCAAAAAAGCGGTCTCCAAAACTACGGTAAACAGCGCTGTCCTGAAACAAGCCAATGCCAAAATTGCTGCCGGCAAGAAAAATATCGAGAAATATCAAAAAGAACTGTCTGCCTACGCCAATAGTCTTGGATATGATTTCTAAAAAACAATTTTGAAATTTAAGGAAAAAAAGTGTTTTCTTTTGCTGAGTTAGTTCGTATAATAGCACTATAATCAAAAGGCTATGCTGCCGAAAGGTACAACCTCGTGAACAATAGAGGTTGTGCCTTTTTTGCGTTTTATGGCCGCATTGATCTGAAATCTCATCATCTAACGAGGAGTGATTCACATGATTCTTGAAGCCATTTATCATCGTCCCAAACTCAATTGGTCCTATGCTTATGATCGCTCGACCATGCATTTGCGTCTTCGTTCCAAACGCGGTGATCTGGATGCGGTGATTGCCATTACCGGGGACAAATATGCCTGGGATCGAACAATCACACACATCCCCATGCGCATCTTTGCCCGGGATGAGATGTTCGACTATTGGGAAGCCGAGACCTCACCTCCCTATCGCAGATTACGGTATGGCTTCCAATTGATTCAGGGAGAGGAATCGGTCTGGATGACGGAGCGCGGATTCGAGCAGGCGCTGCCTGACCATCCACTGGAGTTTTTTGATTTTCCATTTATGAATCCGGTCGACATTTTTGAACCGCCTGCGTGGGTGAAGGACGCCGTGTTTTATCAGATTTTCCCCGAACGTTATGCCAATGGCGATCCATCTATCAGTCCCAACAATGCTGAACCCTGGGGAGGGGAACCCACACCTGTGAACTTCTTCGGCGGGGACCTGCAAGGTGTGCTTGATCATCTGGATCACATCAGCCAGTTGGGCATCAATGCCATCTATTTCTGTCCGCTGTTCGAGGCCACCACGAATCATAAATATAATACAGGCGATTATATGAAGGTCGATCCTCATTTTGGAACCAATGAACAGTTCAAGACCTTTGTGGATGCATGTCATCAGCGCGGCATACGTGTCGTTCTGGATGCGGTGTTCAATCATTCCGGCAGAGAGTTCCCTCCTTTTGTCGATGTCATGAAGAATGGAGCCGATTCCCCCTACGCAGACTGGTTCTATATCAAAGACTGGCCGCCACGTGTGGAGGATGGCATACCCACATATGATACCTTTGCCTTTGAACCGCTTATGCCAAAGCTGAACACGGAACACCCTGACGTGAAGGCATACCTGCTGGAGGTCGGACGGTTCTGGATCGAGGAGATGGACATTGACGGATGGAGGCTCGATGTGGCCAACGAGGTGGATCACCAGTTCTGGCGCGAATTCCGTCAGACGGTAAAAGCCATCAAACCTGATGCATATCTGCTCGGTGAGATCTGGCATGATTCGCTCATGTGGCTTCAGGGGGACCAATTCGATGCCGTGATGAATTATCCGTTTACCAATTCGGTATTGGACTACACCGTGAACGGAAAGCTCGATGGACTCGGATTTGCCAATGAGATCGGCAAACTGCTTGCAGCCTATTCACAAACGGTTACTGAAGCTGCCTTCAATCTGCTCGGAAGTCATGATACACCCAGACTGCTGACCTTGTGTGATGGAGACGAGCGCAAGATGAAACTTGCCGTTACATTGCTTCTTACGTATCCAGGTGTGCCATGTATTTATTATGGAGACGAAGTGGGGCTTGACGGGGGATATGATCCGGGTTGCCGCAAGTGTATGGAATGGGATGAGACCAAGCAGAACCGTGAACTTCTGGAATTCTTCACCCATACGATCGCCCTTCGCAAACAGCACCCTGCACTGCGCAGCACGGAACTAAAGATTGTATATGCAAAAGCCGGAGACCCTTGTCTGGCCATCGAACGATCGGATTCGCATACGGGTGAGCGCATGCTTCTTGTGCTGAATGCAGGAGATGAGCCATGTACTCTTGAACTGCCTTTGGCAGATCGTAACGTTTGGCGAAATCTGTACACATCAAACGAAGTGGAATCCCGGCAAAATAAACTGACCCTCGATCTGGAAGCTTACGGCTTCTCGCTACTGCAAATGGAGGTCAAACAACCTGCGGAAGCTTGATATAAATACAGCTAACAAGGCGATATAACTCCAAAAGAGGCTGTCCTCAAGGTCATATTGACGACCAGGGACAGCCTCTCCTGCATCTTATGCGTTTTATATGTCATATTCAACGAACCAAGCACACGTTATTTGCTTCATTATATCCGGGCTAAATGTCTAACGAATCAGAGAAATGTTATTTTGTTTAATTAGTCGATTTTCGCAAGCAGAAGCGGTGTTTTCGACGGAATAACGTTGCTGAGATTCGTTAAGTTTTACTTTTCTTGATCATCCCCTTAATACGACGTTTGAGATTCGTTAGCGGTAGCGATTCAATTGAGATAAATCTTATTGATGGCAGCGACCTATTTCCCAGCCGAGGCGACTGGCACCAAAGGAGCCGGTTTACGAATTTTCTTCATTCTCGAACTTACGAGTTCTCCCTGTGTAATTACGATTTTCTGCGGAATCTTATAAGAAGGCAGCTTGTCCCGGCAATATTCCCAGATGGACCGCCGCAGATCGGTTAGAGTACATTCTGTAGCCAGCCGGATAGTCACCTTCACTCTCTGACCCGTGATACCACTCGGTTCTCCCGAAACTACCGCCGCTTCAATACATTCCATCTCTTCCAGCACACCCTCAACCTCGGCAGGATATACCTTCCGTCCCCCTATGTTAATAATCTCCGAACGGCGACCCAAAATGCGAATGTACCCCTGCTCCAATACGGCTTCATCTCCGGTACGCAGCCATCCATCCTCCGTAAAAGGTGATGGTGCATTCAGATATCCGATCATCGCTGTTGCTGTACGAATCTGTAATTCTCCTTCCACCACCCGGTACTTGACCTCTTCATCTTGAATGCAGAACAGTAGAGAACCTGGTTCTTTGGAACGGGTTGGCAGAATACCAAGTTCAGACATACCATAGGCCTGTATCGTCCTGATCTGTGGAAATCTCCGATTCCAGGCTGCCAGTACGGACTCAGGCATCACTTCCGATCCGTATGATACAACCTCGAGACTGGACAGGTCATACCCTTCATCGTTTCTGCCCAACAGCAACAGATTCATGAATGTTGGGGAGACGGGCAGCGCCTGCACACGAAACTTCTCAATCGTCCGGCACACTTCTTCGGGAGATCGATCCGCAATGATACACAGACATCCCCCACTGGACAGGGACTGCAGCATGGTATTCACACCGCCGATATGATCAAACATCATGAATGGAATCGTTCGCAAGGGCCGAACCCGCCGGCGAAAACGATATAACAGCCGATCTGCACGATGCACAGTCGCTTTACTCACTCCGGTCGATCCGGATGAAAAGAGTACCAGGCCTCCTACACCCTCCTGTGCCAGCGTAGATAACAACACAGGTATCTCTCCAGAAGTTTCACACGTTTGCCGAATGCACAGCTTGCCATCTTCAACGCCCAATCGCCATTTCACCTGTGCCAGTTCAATATATTCCTGTCGTTTGGCTTCAACCAGGTACCGATCCATGGGGAGCAGGATACAACCTTGCCCGAGCAAAGCAACCAATGCTGCCGCTGCATATGGGGAATAGTCTTCCTCCAGCGTTACAAGTTGCCCCGTTAGCCCTTCTGCTATAATCCACTCACTCATGACGCCAACCTGTTCCAGCAGCCACTGATAGCTGTACTCCTGATCCTTCCAGATCAGTGCAGGATGCTGTCCCTGTTCCTCGAATCGTTCAAGCAAGAATTGGTTTAACATTTTGCTTCCTCCTCACCGGCAGGCGAATATTGTTGTGCGAGATAATCAACAAGTGAGCCTACCGTCTGATAGGGACTTTCCGGCATGGAAGCAGCAGCTATCTCCGCCAGAGCAGCTCCCATTCCCGTACCCCAACGATCTTCGATTCCCTGCTCCACCACAGCAAGCAATGACACGAGTTCCAGCGAATCCAGTTGTCCATTTCGTCCGTATAGCGGAGCGTTACCGCCCTCACCAAGCGGAATCGATGTATTATGGTATGCATTTAACTCCCGGCAACTATCCAGCACGATACGAAGCAAAGCCTCCCTGTGTTCTTGTTCAATCATTGGCAGGGTCTGACGTTGAAAGCAATCTGCCTGAGGCATGGACTGTCGAAGCGACTCATACCAGTGCCACTCATCCGTGATCAACATTTTAATAACACCTGTAAGCTGTACTTTCCAGTGCTCGCGGTTCTTCATCCGGCTGACCTGCAGCATATTGTATGCCTTCTCCCACCGTACAATGATGTCGCTGAATTTTCTTGCATATTGATCAAGTGGTGAACCTAGCCATAAGGCAGACTCCTGAAGAAGATCTCGAAGAAAATACCGGCTCCATCGCATATCGAACAGCAGACCCGAAATTAACATTTCATTGGCTTGATCTCCTTCTTTCGTCCCATGTAACGTATCCATGAGCTGCAGAGACACCGCATGTCCAAAATAATAATTCCTCTCTCCTTGTGTAATCGTCCGGCCTGTCAGAAATTCTTCAATCTGCGTTGTTATCGCTTGGTTCAACATGTCTCGGTACCCGGCAGAGTCAAGCTGCACAGTTGCCCGAATGTCCATGGTGCCAAACGTTCGGAGTTTCTCTTTGCGCTTCGCCTGAGCAAGCTCGGGTATGCATTGGTTCCCTTTCCAGAAATTATGAAAGGCTCTTTGAGCAACCTTCCCCTTGTACTTGGAGGGCACTGGATCATAGACGTGAACATGCTCATCTTCCAGACCATACACGGCAATCCAATGGTCTACCAGATGCAGTCGGGAGCCTTGCTTCACGTGTTTGCGAATGTATTCCGGATTCTGATAATCCTCACAATAAGGCAGATGATAACTGGTTCCTGTAGCCAAAAAAAGCCCACCATCGTTGATATGCTGCCTGATCTGCGCCTTGCCTTCCTCGAAGCTGTCCAGCTCCCGCTGACCATACATCTCCCAGATCGGCTCAACATAATCCAGTTTGTGAAAATAAGGCTTCACCAGTCCGTTATCCCCGCACGATGGAAGGCTGTACAACCGGCTTGCCGCCAGCAGTGCAAGACTTGTAATGGATCCTTGCTGATGGAGCACTTCATGAATCAGAGGGAAATTGCAGGGATAATAATAGGGAATGTCCAGCACTGGAGCGAATGAAGGAATGATCATTTTGGGCCTCCTGTTCCCGTTTTGGCTGAAGTACTGCCCCAGGATTGGATTAAATAATGTACAGACATATCATCTGTCGCTCGAAATACACGATTGACAACAGGTTTGCCATCCACATAGGTCTCGAAGCAGCGGAAACCCCGAGTAAACCGGAAGGAGAATCCACTATCACGCGGAACTCGGTAACAACCTTCATATCGACCTATACCGGAACGGACAAGCTTCATGCCCATCCCACCATAGATCGTTTCCTGCGTCCCTTCCTCTGAGGCTACCTCTGCATGAATGCAGACCTCCACATGAGTGGACAATTCAGGAACCACAGTATAGATGCGTGTAGCAGACAGTCCCCCCATAGTCAGCGTGATGGATGCACTTCCAATACCGACAGGCACCAGTTCTCCATTCGAACGAACCTGGATTACATCCGGGTCACTTGAAGTATAATTTCCATGCAGCAGACTCCGAACCCATCCGCTCTCGTAGTGCATTAGTGCATTGATACACACGGTCATTCCACCCTGTAGTCCGATGACATCCCTGCCAAGCAGTTGAAGCGAGGTGGGTTTACCTACGTGGCCGAACATGTATAGTAACGGGAGATGAACGCGTGCTCCCCAGTCACCTTCCTGATGACAGGCATCCGGCTGTTCCAGAAATGCCAATTCCTCATCCGATCTGACTCCGCGTTCAAGTAATTGATGAGCTACCCTTCTGACCTGGGAAGGCAGAAACAGGCCTTCCGTGTCTCCAATATCTATCCACATCCGAACGTCGGGTACCTCTTCTGGCAAGCGATACATGTTTTCTTCCAACAGCCCGCTTTCCGATGTTTCGTCCAGCTGCACATCCACATAGAATGGCGACATCATGATCAGTTTTCCGAAAACATCCGAATTTCGCATCCCCATGTGCAATGTACAAAGTGCCGCAGCAGATGAACCCAACAGCCCGGTATTCTCCTTGTCCGGCAACGTCCGGTACCGATGATCAATGAGCGGCTTGAGTTCATGAATGATAAAATGCTCATAGGTGATGCCTGAGCACCCCACACTCACGGCCTCTCTCTCCGGAGCGATGAAGTGATAGAATTCGTTGTGCGTGACTGGACGGACATGCGTAATGCCGACAATAATCAGTGATTCAATCTGCCCAGAAGAAATAAGACCGTCTGCTGCCTGATCGATATTCCATGTTTCATTGCCTGGCCCGGACGGACCAAAAGCCCGCTGCCCTGCATGAACGTACAGAACCGGATAACGCCGAGCTGTATGCTCATGGTAACCGGGCGGGAGATACACATAAATGTTGCGGATATTGCCCAGCCGTGACGCCTGAATGCCTTCCAAACATTCGATGACAGAATGGGTACTCAACGATCATCAACCGCCTCTCTTCTCCCGATTCGACTGCATAATACAAATAACCCCGCCTCAGAAGAGACGGGGTTGTCCCATAACACACGTGCGTGTCCCGGGATACATAGCCCTTATATTGTGAATCTGCGAATAGTTTAATGCGCGAACGTGCTTTTGTAAACATAAAAATAGAAAATAAATGCTCTCAAAAAAGTTATTGACATAAGATCCAATATTTCTTACGATAACGTTGTGATCATAACTCGAGGGCCATGCTTTTAAACCAGAGCGGTTTAGGACAACCCCGGTAACTCCCGAAGGAGATGCCGGGGTTGTTGGCGTGTCAAAAGGAGGGAAGTCTTCAATCCACTGCGTATCATTCCATTGTATTGAAAGCGCTATTATTCAAAAGCCAGGTTGGTTGTTTATCTAAACTATTACATTCACGAGAAGGGTGGATTACTATGTTTCAAATGGCCAAACGCGTACTCCTCAGCACAACACTGACACTCAGTTTACTTGCAGGAGGCGCACTTCCCTATCTGCCTGCTTCCGCGATCTATGCCGATGCGGATACCGCAGTTACCAACAAGCAGAACTTCAGTACAGACGTCATCTATCAGATCTTTACGGACCGCTTCCTGGACGGCAATCCTTCCAACAATCCCACTGGAGCTGCCTACGATGCCACTTGCAGCAACCTGAAGTTGTATTGCGGAGGCGACTGGCAAGGCCTGATCAACAAAATCAACGATAACTATTTCAGCGATCTGGGCGTTACCGCATTGTGGATCTCCCAGCCGGTTGAGAATATCTTCGCCACGATCAACTATGGCGGCGTAATCAACACAGCATATCATGGCTACTGGGCACGTGATTTCAAGAAGACCAATCCGTATTTCGGAACGATGGCTGACTTTCAGAATCTGATTACGACCGCTCACGCCAAAGGCATCAAGATCGTCATTGACTTTGCACCGAACCATACGTCTCCTGCCATGGAAACCGATACGTCCTTTGCTGAGAATGGCAAGTTGTACGATAACGGTAATCTGGTTGGCGGATACACAAATGATACGAATGGCTATTTCCATCACAACGGCGGCTCCGATTTTTCCTCCCTGGAGAATGGTATCTACAAAAACCTCTATGACCTCGCAGACCTGAATCACAATAACAGTACTATTGACCAATATTTCAAAGATGCAATCAAGCTATGGCTTGATATGGGCGTGGACGGCATTCGTGTTGATGCGGTGAAACATATGCCTCTCGGCTGGCAAAAGAGCTGGATGTCCTCCATCTATGCACATAAACCTGTATTCACCTTCGGTGAATGGTTCCTGGGATCTGCTGCATCCGATGCGGATAACACGGAATTTGCCAATGAATCCGGGATGAGTCTGCTTGATTTCCGCTTTAACTCTGCCGTACGTAACGTCTTCCGGGATAACACATCCAACATGTATGCTCTCGATTCGATGATTACAGGCACAGCGGCAGATTATAATCAGGTAAATGATCAAGTTACGTTTATCGACAACCATGATATGGATCGCTTCAAAACAAGTGCCGTCAATAACCGTCGTCTGGAACAGGCGCTGGCCTTCACGCTGACTTCACGCGGCGTACCTGCCATCTATTATGGTACCGAACAGTATCTGACAGGTAACGGGGACCCTGACAATCGGGCCAAAATGCCTTCTTTCTCCAAAACAACAACGGCCTTCAACGTCATCAGCAAGCTGGCCCCTCTTCGCAAATCCAATCCGGCTATTGCCTACGGCTCCACGCAGCAACGCTGGATCAATAATGATGTGTATATCTATGAACGCAAATTCGGCAAAAGTGTAGCTGTTGTTGCCGTGAACCGTAATCTCTCCACACCAGCGAGCATTGCGAATCTAAGCACTTCACTGCCAACAGGCAACTACACCGATGTACTGGGCGGCGCACTGAACGGTAATAACATCACTTCCACCAATGGTACCGTCTCTTCATTCACGCTTGCTGCCGGGGCAACCGCGGTCTGGCAGTATACAACAAGCGAAACAACACCAACGATTGGACATGTAGGTCCGGTGATGGGCAAACCAGGTAATGTTGTTACCATTAGTGGACGTGGATTTGGCTCCACCAAAGGTACCGTATACTTCGGTACAACAGCCGTTACCGGTGCAGCCATTACATCCTGGGAAGATACACAGATCAAAGTGACGATCCCGGCTGTTGCCGCAGGCAATTATGCTGTGAAAGTAGCTGCGAATGGCGTCAACAGCAATGCCTATAACAACTTCACCATCCTTACAGGTGATCAGGTCACTGTACGATTCGTCATTAACAACGCTTCCACCACACTGGGTCAGAACATCTATCTGACAGGTAATGTGGCAGAACTGGGCAACTGGAGTACGGGCACAACAGCTATTGGGCCTGCATTCAATCAGGTTATCCACGCCTACCCAACTTGGTACTATGATGTGAGCGTTCCTGCCGGTAAACAACTGGAGTTCAAATTCTTCAAGAAAAATGGGGCAACCATTACGTGGGAAGGTGGTTCCAACCACACATTTACTACACCAGCCAGCGGTACAGCGACTGTAAATGTAAACTGGCAATAGAATATTCTGTCCACAAGTTAACCCGGAGTAGTTACGCTAACGCAGCGTGTGCTCCGGGTTTTGTTCTGTTTTGTTTTGCTTAGCCAGAATGCTTAGGTTCTTCATAAACTGCAAGATTACCTCTATCCCACTCTCTGTTGATGTGTACATGTGGTTCAATCCATATCATGGATACTCCCTAATACATTTTATTGATAAATTCGGATCGACTTCAAGGTTGTAGCGGCCAGAATACCTGTCGCCAGCAGCAGTATGCCCACGCCTTGCAGTACAGAAGCTGCCCCCCACTGATCTGCCAATACGGAGACAACCGTCAATCCCAGAATAGGCGCTGTACTGGTGATTGTTCCAACGACACCATAGACCCTTCCTTGCAGCTCGTCCGGTACGGCTGTCCTCAGCATAATTTGGGTGAGCATCGTACAGCAGGCGAACATCGCTCCTCCGCCCACGATTAACGGCAACGCCATGATTGGTGAGGATACATTCGCCAAAAAAATATAGAGTGGGCCTAAAACAATCAGACCGATAAATACCCATCTCCCTCTTCGCTTCAATCGTTTTCCCGAAGCAATCAGCAGTGCAGAGCCCATCATATATCCAAGTGGAATACAGGTCTCAATTAATCCAAACTGTACCGGATTCGCCTCCCATACCTTAACTGCCATCACTTGAACCAGCATCATGGCTGACATGAAAAACAAGATTAGCACCGGATTAAGCAGTACAATGGATCGAATTAGACGATTCCGATAAATGTAGCTGAACGAACTGCGCCATTCCTGAACAAACGTGGCCTGCTGACTAATGGATCGCTGTACTTCAGGAAAACGGCTCGCCATCAGCACACAGACTGCGGACAACAGAAAGGTTGCCCCTGTAATTAATATGGCGACGAACCCTCCAAATGCAGCCACAGCAACGCCCGCTGCGGCCAGACCGCTGATTCGGGCAAGATTATCCACCATATGAATGGTTCCGGTTGCTTGTTGAATATGCTCCCTGCCTACCATACTTGCTACTGAGGCGTGGAATGCAGGTGCCTGAAACAGACTTGAAAACATGGAGAGTGAGAGCAACAGCAGTACCACCGCGAACGGCGCATGCCAACCGAATAAGCTAATCGCAATCAGCACAGCCATTACGCCGCGGAATACATCCGAGGCCAGCATCAGCTTCCTGCGATCCAATCGGTCTGCAACCGTACCCGCCACCGATCCGAATAAAAAACTGACGGCCATATTGCAGATCTGTACGGCCGCCATGCTCTTCGCACTCCCTGTGGTCTGTAACACCCACAGACTGATCGCAATCCCATTAAAGCAATCCCCGAATACGGAGATACCATAGCCGTACAATATCCTCCGAAAGGTAACATTACGCCAAAGCGTTCGCGGAGTCTTGGCATTTTGCAATGCAGCTTGTCCTCCTTGATATCCCATAACCTCGGGCTCACTGGACGGGTTTATGCCCATACATCACGTTCCTCCCTAATCATGATTCAAGCCCATATAGAACCAGGCACTTCCGCAGCAATGGC
Source organism: Paenibacillus sp. CB74 (assembly GCF_055687625.1). Classification (NCBI taxonomy): domain Bacteria; kingdom Bacillati; phylum Bacillota; class Bacilli; order Caryophanales; family Paenibacillaceae; genus Paenibacillus; species Paenibacillus sp. CB74. The sequence goes on from NZ_CM146009.1 coordinate 4,213,818, forward strand.
TGTCGACAAAGACAGGACATTACGGAAGTGCCTGGTTGAAGTGCCGCATTTACCGCGGCTGACTATGCTGTTATGGCACGGCATTACCCTTTGGAAGCACCTGCTGTCAGCCCTTGAACAAGGAATCGCTGGAGGAATACAAACAGCAGGGTAATTGGAATGGCGATCAGTACCGCCCCCGCAGCAAACATCGTAAAGTTACTGTCCTGATACCGGTTGACCAGATCCCACATCCCCACCGCCAGCGTCCAGTTTTCCTTCGTCCGCAGCACCAGCCGGGCGAAGATAAAGTCCATCCACGCACCGGTAAAACTGGTTAGTGCCACATAGGTTAGCATCGGCTTGGATAAGGGCAGGATGATGCTGGTAAATACCCGCAGGTGACTGGCACCATCCATGCGAGCAGCTTCGTCCAGACTGCGAGGAATCGTATCAAAGAAACCTTTGACGATAAATCCACCCAGTACTGCTCCGGATGAATAGACCAGGATGAGAGCAGCGTGGGTGTCGAGCAATTTAACTTGCAGCAAAATGATATAGATCGCAATCATGCTCATAAAGCTTGGGAACATGCCAAGAATCAGCATGGTGGAGAGAATGGTTTTACGTCCACGGAAGCGGAAGCGGGACAGTGCGTACATCCCGAGTGTCACCATCAACGTGGAGAAGATCATCGTGAAAAAGGCAATTTTCAGCGTATTCATATACCATCTTCCGTACATAAAAGACGGGTTATTGAATAACTCACCGTAATGAGTCAGCGTGAATGCTTCGGGCCACAACCGTTCACTGAACAATGCCGCACCCGGTCTCAGGGAAGAGAGAAAGATCCAGAGTACCGGGTAGATGGAGACAATAGCGATAATCACCAATAACACATAACTCAGAGCCAGTCGTAGCGGATTATTACGTGTCTTCATTGAATCATGTCCTCCTCCTTGAATGATTTGGAGCGGCGGAAGTTCCAGATGGAGAATGAAGCGATGATAAGGAAGATAATAATCCCTACCGCTGAAGCCATATTGAACTTGTTATTGTCGAGCGTGAGCTTGTAGAGCCAGGTTACCAAGAGGTCCGTCGCCCCCGCGTACTGATAATCTCCGCGTAGCGGATTTCCGTTCGTCAGCAGGAAGATGACATTGAAGTTGTTGAAGTTTCCGGCGAACTGCATGATGAGTACCGGAGTTGTAGCAAAAAGAATGAATGGCATCGTAATAATTCGGAATTTCTGAAATGCGGATGCTCCATCCACTTCGGCAGCCTCGTAGAGATCGCGAGGGATGGCCGTCAATACACCCAGAATGAGCACCATACTGACGGGAATACCGATCCACATGTTGACAACAATGACGGTGACTTTCGCCCAGAACGGATCTGTCAGCCAAGGTAATCCCTCCAGCCCAAACGCTCGCATGTACGTATTGATTGGTCCAAACTGGCCATTGAACAGATTACGCATGAGCAGCAAAGAAATGATCTGCGGGATCGCATAAGGCAAAATAAAAATCGTGCGCCATAGCTTCTTGAAGCGTATGCCCCGCTGTTCTATCAACAGTGCCACAAGCACACCGCCAAAATAGGTGGTGACTGTCGCCAGAATGGCCCAGATGACCGTCCAGGTCAGTACGCCATAGAAGGTCTGGCTCCAGGATTTCAACTGAATCAGATCACTGAACGTCTTGAAGCCAACCCAGTCCACGAGTTTGGCTGGCGGAATATGATCCGGGGCTGAGTAGTTGGTAAATGCAATCGTGATCGTAAACAGAATCGGCATAACGGTGAAAAACAGAATGCCCAGTGCCGGAATGGACAGAAACAGGTAGGGAAAGTTTTTGTCCATCATGTTTCGAAGCGAAGCCCCTGCACCCAGGGTCTTCTTCCCTTCTTCCCTGGCGACTCCCGTGACGTATGCATCCCGAATATTCAGGATGTAGATCAGAATAAACACAAAAAACACCAGTAGTACGATAATGCCATCCAACAGTAAAAAGATGGAATGGTCTCCCCTTTGAAGTACGGTGGACCCATTCACTTTGACAAAACGCTGTGTATTTTCCCCCAGTGTCCATATGCCCCATACAGCCTGTGACAGACGAGGAAGCAGGTACGCAAGCCCTGCTCCCTCCAGTAACAACAGACAAATTCCCTTAATCCACTGTCGATTGTACAGCTGTCCAAGACCTTGCAGTATGATGGAACATATAGCCGCTGTCATCCGGTGTTGTCTTTCCCTGTTCGGTCCAACGGGCACCGGGACATGCTGCTGCTGCATTTGCTCTCTCCTCCCCGCCTATTGCTAACGTGTATACATTGAACAAAGTGTGCTTACACTGTACCTCTCCGTTGTTGTATAAATATGAAGTTCAATCTATACAATTCTTATGCATATCTTCTGATTCGTCGTTCGTCCCTATTGGACGGTAGCAAGGCTTTCCTGGATCTGTTTCACGGCATTGTCCAGCGATGCCTTCACGTCCTTATCGGTATCCCATATATCCGTAATCGCAGACGTGATTGGTCCCCATACGCTGTCCATGGCAGGAAGGGAAGGCATTGGTGTAGAGTTGTTGAACTGTTCCAAGAACGCCTTATTGATTGGGTCCTCCTGCACCTTCGAATCAGCAGCCACGTTTTTGTTCGCAGGGAGTGTACCGTTTAGATCAAAGTTCTCCATCTGAGCCTCTTCATTGGAAAGGAACGCTGCCAAAAGCTTCGATGCATTCGGGTATTGTGTAAATGCATTTACATAATAGGCTTTAACACCTGAGAAGGAGGTCATCGGTTTGCCATCAATTGCCGGAAGCGGAGCAACGCCAAAATCAATACCGGCATTGCGATAATCGGCAATGGTCCACGGACCGTTAATATCCATAGCCAGCTTGCCGCTGGAGAATAATCCTTTTTTGATATCATAGTTCACGTCACCCATCTTGAGCGGCAGTACTTCCGACTTCAGCTTCTGCAAGAACTGTCCACCCTTCAGGGCTCCTTCGTTATTCAGACCGAGATCCGCGCTATCCATCCCGTTGTCCCCAAAAATATAACCGCCCTGTGAAGCCAGGAATGCATAGTTATAGTAAAATTGCTGCAATTCCCACATCAGCGCATATTGATTGGATTTCACGTTATTGAACGTCTTGGCGAAGCTGATAATCTCATCAAAGTTTTTCGGAGCTTCTGGATACAATGCTTTGTTGTAAAAGAGAGCATACGTCTCCACGCTGTACGGATAGCCGTACAGGATATCCTTGAACGTTACCGCCTTCAGGGCGTTGTCGCTGGTGTTCTCTGCGGTCTCTGCTTCGAATATGTCATTGGGCAGAATAAGTCCCGCCTCTGAAGCGCTACCAATCTTATCATGTGGGAAAACGACAACATCTGCCGCGAGACCCGCCGGGCCATCCGTCGTTAGTTTGGTGACCTGATCGGTTGGAGGTAGCTCCTCCATTTTGACCGTTACCCCGTACTTCTCTTCGAATTTTTTGGCTCTTTGCTCAATAAAACTGCTTTGATTTTTGTCCTCCCAGATCACCAGGGTTGCCCCTTCTTCCGGTTGAAGATTCTCGGCTGTCAGCTCTACCACTTCCTCCGGATTTTCACCTGCCGTAGTTGGAGATGGACTTCCGCCTCTAGCCCCGCATGCAGCCAGTGTGAAAGCCATCATGACGGACAATGTTGCCCCTTGCCATTTTCTCATGTAAAATGTCCCCTTCCCTCTGCTTGGTCCAACAATGTTCGCGCTTTTCACCCTTTTGTCTGCGTATGTTGTCAGGTTTTGCATTCCATGTTCACTTTTGTACAAACGTTTGCTCAAATGGAAGACAAGATGACTCCTTCGTTCAATATGTAGGGGGAAATAAGTCAAGAAGTATGTAAATTCATAGATGTAAGCGCTACAATAACAATCACATCATACAATACCTAACTTTCTTTGCACAAACGTTTGCACAAGCCATATTTGCTCAATTTCAACCAATTTACCTCTTCTACCTACAGTAATTTCCTATTTCCTTGTTCAGACTCTTTCTTCCTTTATTTTACTTCCTGTGCAACTCATATGTGGCAGTTAGCAATTGATTTATCGTATCCTTTGGATTACCATAGGAGAATATTTATACGATTGTTCAGAAGGGATTTTTTACATGATTACGATCAAGGATATTGCCAAATTGGCGGGTGTTTCCCCTTCTACAGTGTCACGAGTGATTTCCAACCATCCCAGAATCAGCACCAAGACGTCTCTCAAAGTGAAGCAAATCATGAAAGAATTAAACTACCATCCCAACATCATGGCAAAGAGCCTGGTTTCCAAAACGACCCATACCCTTGGCATTATGCTTCCGCGTCCTGCTGAAGAGTTGTTTCAGAATTACTTTTTCGGGGAACTGCTGCGGGGTATTATTACACATGCCACCCGTATGAATTATGAATTGCTGCTAACTACTGAAACTTCATCAGACAATGAACTGCACGCGATCTCCCGTCTTGTTCATGGTCGCAGAGTGGATGGCATTCTGTTGCTTGGGTCCAAACGAGACGATCCCATCATCACATTTTTGGAAGCGGAAAAGTTTCCTTTTGTGTTAATCGGTCGTAGCGAAGCTCATCCTAATGCCCCCATGGTGGATAACGATAATGTACAGACTGCTTATGATGCGACACATCATCTGATCGCCCAAGGGCATACGCGAATCGGATTTGTCAGCGGCCCACCGGACATTACGTTATCGCATGATCGCATGCTAGGATACCAAAAAGCGCTTGCCCAAGCCGGGCTGGATGCCGATAGTGACTGGATTGTGGAAGGTGAATTTCTACAGGAAAGTGGATTCAGGGCGATGTCGCTGTTCATGTCCTTGCCGAACAGACCCACCGCAATCGTTGTCATTGATGACAATGTGGCCTTCGGGGTACTGAGAGCTCTTGCTGAGCTTCATTATCTGGTGCCTGAGGATATCAGCGTGGTCAGTTTTAACAATATTGCTTTATCGGAGCTGGCTTCACCACCCTTAAGCTCTATAGACATTGGAACCTATCAGCTGGGCTATACAGCCGTTCAGGTCTTGTTGAAAATTCTAAGCGGGGAACCACAGCCTCATAATCCGGTCATTATTCCCCATCGTCTGATCGTGCGTGAATCCTCACTCTTTTCCAAACCAAAACCACCGTCAAATTGATTCATTTCAAGCATCCGTGTAGAAATGCAAACGTTTGTCCTATACAGGATATGGCGCTGTGATCCACCGTTCTCGGAGTAACACAAAAAAGAAGCCGCATATGGTTATGCGGCTTCCTGACTGTTCGCACTATTTCGGTACTCCATGCTCGACTGCGCTTGAATGGATTAATAGGAACTCCAACCTGCATCAGCTGTAACGACGGTTCCGTTCACGAAGCTGGACTCGTCCGACCCAAGGAACAAGGCCACCTTGGCGATCTCTTCACTCGTCCCGATGCGTGGGTTGATTGCCATGCCCAGCTGTTGCCGTCCTGCACCGTATGGGCTAATGTCGGCCATGGATGCGCTGATGTTGGTTGCCACGGCACCTGGGGCGATCGCATTACAACGAATGCCTTGCTCAGCATACATATACCCTGTATTTTTGGTGAAGCCCACGACCGCATGTTTGGAGGCCGTATAGGCTGCTCCTGCACGTCCGCCGTGCAATCCACCTGCCGAAGCAATGTTCACGATGACGCCTTTTTGTTTTTCTAGGAAGATAGGTAATACCTTACGCGTTGTCCGCATCACACTGGTTGTGTTCACAGCGAACAATCTCTCCCACTTCTCATCCGTTATATCCGCTGCAGGCTCCATGCCATCCATAATGCCCGCATTGTTAATCAGAATATCTACTGTACCGTATGTGCTCACCGTTGTATCAATCAGATTCTGCACATCTTCTTCTTTGGCTACATTGGCCAGAACCACAATCGCCTCCCCGCCCTGTGCCTTAATATCATTCACAACCGCCTGTGCGGGTTCCTCGTTAATATCCGATACGACTACTTTTGCACCCTCTTGGGCGTATAACGTCGCGATCGCTTTCCCCATACCTGAACCAGCACCTGTAACAACTGCCACTTTATCTTGAAGTTTCATTCCATGTATCCTCCTTTGTGTATTCGTTTACAATAAGTTAACAAACAAATGTTCATTAACTCTTATCCTTAGTATAATAAGTCATAGCAATTCACTTCAATCAGTAAAAGCTTGTCCAGTTGTACGTTAAACAACACTACTAAGCCCAAATGTACTTTAATTAATAAAGTGAACTCGCGAGGAGGAAAATAGATGTCTGAAACTCCAAATTCGATGGACCGAAGAATCAAGAAATCCAAAGCTGCGCTGAAGGATGCTCTCATCCATCTAATGCAAAAACATCCCTTTAAAGAAATATCCATTACGGATATTGTCGAGCGCGCCGACCTGAATCGAGGTACTTTCTACAGGCATTATCAGTACAAAGAAGACCTGTTCAACGAAATCATCGATGATGTGATTCAGGATCTGGTGACTTCTTTTCGCAAACCCTATCAAGGGTTGAAAGAGTTCGAGGTAGGTCTGATGCCCTCTTCGGCCATCACCATATTTGAACATGTGCACCAGCATGCACAATTCTACACACTGGTTGTACAGTCCGAGGCTTCGTCCAACTTTCAACGCATGATCTGTGATGTTCTTCGCGATCTCTCCTTACAGGATCTGAACCATATCTTCCCGCAGCACATTAACCATGAACTGTTGGCAAGTTACCAGTCTCATGCGATATTCGGCATGATCATGGAGTGGATCAGGCAGGATTTCAAGCACAGCCCCGCCTACATGGCCGAGGAGTTATTCAAGATCATTCATTACAGACCTGACAATGTCGTGTTAAAAGATGATTATTGAGGGGGATTTTGAAAAAAAGCGGCAACTCTATTTTTATGTAAATGTATTCCTGTAATTTCTGATAATGATATGTTAGGTTATCCAGTGGAATACAACCAAAGGAGGATGACAATACATTTGAAGAAGTCGTGGATTATATCATTGATTACCAGTTTTGTTTTGCTTGGAGGAGTTCTTTTCTCTCCAGCCGCTTCTGCTGATGCAGCCAAAGTAGCAACCTCTACATATTCAGATTCAGATTCAGATTCAGATAAGAGTTATGAAGAATTTAAAGAATACACTACTCAATTATTTGCTCTTGAAACTTATGAGGCCAAAGCGTTTACCGCTCTGGAAAGCATCGACACTCAGGTAACTTCAACGAACCGCAAGTCCATGTATCTTAAACTTACGAATACAGTGATCCCCAATTATACGAAATTGGTATCCAGGGCAAAACAAATCAAGCCTGCCAACCCGCAAATTAAGAAAATTCACGCCACATTTATCAAAGCAAGCTACACTCAGCTCGAAGGGTACCTGTTGTACCAAAAAGCAGTCTCCAAGAACAAAGTGAATTACACATTACTGAAACAGGGAAATGCAAAAGTAAACACCGCTGCTGTTCTAATGGACCAGTGTGAACAACAGTTATATGCTTATGCGAGAAGTTTAGGATATGACAGTTAGTAACTAATTATAGAAAACCAAAAAGCGACCATTCCCCATGCTTAATGAGGAACGATCGCTTTTTCTAATTATACAAATGATAGCCAGCGAACAAGTGACATTGTATTTCTTTCTCTTCTGTTTACAGCCCTAGCTTCTGCCCCTTCTCCAAACGCTGAATCTGTTGCTCTCCAGTATCTGCAAGCTCACGGAACTGGTTAATCGTTTCACGCATTCTTGGCAAGGCTTCCTGCTTATACAGACTGATTGAATCGAGTGCTGACAACACATCGGTGAACGCCTGTTTCATCGTATCCACGGAAATGCTGGCTTCATATGCCTGCTTCTGAATGGCAATCCCCTGATCCTTGAGCATTTTGGATGTACCGGCAATCAAATCATTGGTTGTCTGGTTCAGCAATTCAATCTTCTGCAATACAATCTTCTGATTATACAAAGCACTCGCTACCGTAACGGCAATTTTCAGTGCTGAGATCGTTACATTCTTGGCCCGGTCTACCCCTCGAATTAGCTCCTTGTTGTTACGGATGACCACTTCAATCGCCATGATACCCTGCTGGTTCACGACTAGCATTTGTTGCAGGTCCATGACCCGCTGACGGAGTGGGAACAACACTTCCTCTGTAATAAAGCGGACTTTCTCTGGGTCCTCATTGCGGACCTTGGCTGCTTCAATCTGCGCGTCGATGGACTCATCCATGAGCACGCCAAGCTGAATCTCCTTTTGCAGTCGTTTGGTGAGTTCTCTCAGGTTCTGTTGTTCGATCTCCAGGGTTGTATTATCGTTACGCAGGGTGGATCTGCCTTTATCCAAAGAGGTTACGATGTCAGCGATGACTGCGTCAGCCTTCTGGTATTTCAGGAAATAGGCGCGAAGCGGATTGAACAATTTCCCAAGGAAACCGGTCTTGGCAAAGTCGACCACGCTCGGGTCGAGATCCTTCAGTTGCATATGCAGCTCGGTCAAACCTTTGGCGACCTGACCGCCTTCGTCTCCCGTCTTGGACAGATGTCCAACGGAGACTTGAAGCAAGGCGTTTTTCTCGGAAGAGGATCTCATCGTGTTCATGCCAAAGCCGTCAATGGATTGCAGAATCTCTTTGCGCTTCTCCAGGGATTCGAGATCCAGTGTCATGATCATCTCTACGTTGGCATTCGCCACTTGTTGAAGCTCCGCGACCTCGGCGGGCACGGGTTTCACCTCTTCTTCAATCACCTTCTGAATTTCCTTCTGGCTCGGTATTTCCATTGAAAATGACATCTAAGTTCCCCCTTTAAATTTACATCTGTACGTTAAACAGGTTCCCGATCTTGTACACGACATCGTCGGTATCGGCATTGATGCTTGCCGCTTCGTTAATGCTGGAGATGCTCTCCAGAGCCTTAATGTCCGCGTTGTACCCAATCGTATAGATCGGCACTTGGTACGTCTCGACCAGATCCCGGATATCCTTCAGGGTATGACCTTCATTGGTCTCGCCATCACTCAGGACAAAGATTAACGGCTTCACGTTTGGATTAGCAACCATGTAATCTTCCAACATCTTCATCGCTACCACGATCCCGTCAAACGTCGCCGTCCCTCCGCCAGCTTGCAGACTATCCACTGTTCCGACAAACATGGACTGTTGGTTCGTATCATACTTGGCAATGGGCAGATTCACGGTTACCCCACTGGAGTATGAAACCAAGCCAATACTGTTGTCTGTACCCAGGTACTTCTGACCTTTGCGCAGGGACTCCTTCAGTCGGTTAAGCGGTTCGCCGTCCATGCTTCCGGATACATCCGTCACGAACACAGCGGCAATCGGTTTGCTACCGTTTTTCTTTTCTTTCCATACTTTCTGTGCAGACAACAACGTGCCGCCATCCACGGTGGCCAGTTCGGATTTGTAATCCTGCAACCCGTTGAAACCAAACTCTTCCGCTGATTGTTGATACTTCGCCTGAGTTACAAATTCCGCAAACTTTTGGATAATCTCCTGTTTGTTCTTCGGCAATTGTCCCAGTGCATACAGCGGGCTGTCATGTCTCACGCCAAAAGGTGTAAAGACGTAACCACTCTTCAGATCGGCGGTATTCACATATGTCTGGTATTCGAGTACAAAGGCATCCAGTCTGCCTGACTTGGCCGCTTCCCGCATCTGAATGGTTGTCGAGGCTGTAAACGGTACATTCGTCTGGAATTTCTCAAATCCCTCAATAGCTTTCTCGCCCAGTGGATTGGCGCTATCATACGTATTCAGTGCAGTCACCAGGAAGTTCAGTCCTGTGGAGCTGGCAAATGGATCGGTATATCCCATCGCGAGTTCATTATTGGCAATCGCTTCGGTTACGGTTTTTACATTCACAGAGCCATAGGTATCAACCAGTGCATCATACTTGGCTTTGGAAATGACAATACCAGGGACATTCCCAACCAATCGCTTGGAAACCATCTCTGTTTTCACCCCACTGGCCTCAACCATCTCGCCCCACAGTTCATTGGAAGGCGTGAATGCATCAGGTATATACTTGCCCGACTTGATATAATCGGTAGCCGTTCCGGAGGCAATGTTGCGGATTTTGACGGATACCTGTTTCCCGCCAACGGTAATTTTTGCTTTGTTGAATTCCTCGCCCACTTCAGTTAACCAGCCATCTACCCCGCTGCCTGACTTCTCCGTGGAAGAGAATATTTCGACGTAATCATTCGTTGTATTCTCTACGGCAATTGCGAATTTCGAGATATCCGGCAGCGATTCCGCTACGTCGACCGGATCGAGATCAATCTGTCCTTTGACCGGTTCTGCCGTCGCTGGTGCAATGTTTGCGTACAGTTTGCCCAGTTCCTTACCTGCATTCTCTGTGCTCACCTGTGTGGTCGACTTGCCAAAGTTCGATGTTAATGTTATTCCTGCATAGACCAGACCAAATACGAGTACCAGCATTACAATCGATATGAAAAAAAACTTTCCCTTCTTGGCCATACGAGCAACCCCTCACTGTCTGTATAATTTGGTGTGCTTGATTAACTGATCAATCTCCTGCATACAAGGCATCTGTTCAATATCTCCTGCTTCAAAGCTGTCGAGGCGTGAAATCTCAAGTAACAACTGATCCAGCTTGAGCAAAATTTCCTCATTGGTGTGTAATGCATTCTTCACATAAGACAGATAATCGTTGTATACCTTGGTTTTTTCCTGAAAAAGTTTCTGGGGAAGGTTTGAGGATTTGGATTTCATCATGTTGGCATAGTCGGCTTCATCGAATACATTCAACCGATTCAGTACACTGCGGATATTCAGGTATAACAGCTTCTCCACTTCCATCGTGACTGATGCGAATTTTTTGTAGCTTAGTTCCCCCGGATCAAACCGCTGATGAAGCACATTCAGAAGTGTTTCTTTCTTCTTTTTCATCCGGCTAAGTTGAGACAGCCCCAGCGTAATATCTTCTTCGAGTACTTTGATGCGTCTATAAAAAGATAAAGCTTCCACATAATCTTCATGTGTTTCGATATGCTTCACGGGCAGAACCACCGGCTGTCTGAACAGCATGGTGTAACTGCCATATAAGAGTGCCATTGCACTGCCGAACAACAGGGTAACGGATAGCGAAGTTGTGAATGCACCCTCCCCGAAATTCAGCCCGATAAAGCCGGGTGAGAATGCCAGAACATTCACAGCAACAACAACGAGGATTAATCCCATGAATTGTATGTACTTAATCATGTTCAATCATCCGACCTCCTTTCATGTTATATATTGAAGCTATATGTCGTTATTTTCCTGTTCCACTTTTTCTATTGTACATGATGTTAACGCTCTCAGGTGGATAACATTGGATATTGGGATACTCATAATATACGTGGTTTGGGCTTATCCCATTTCATATTTTCAGGGACAACGTGGAACTCGGCAGGAAATGTTGTGGTCAATCCATACAAAGTGAGTTTTACAAGACAGCAGATTGTGGATAAGAAATGTTATCAGGTAATACGTGGAAAATGGCTATGCGTGTCATTTTTTATATAAGACTTGTCTGAAAATAAGCAATGTAAAACAGGGGTCACAAGAACACTCACACAACATGTTAGAACTACAAACACTACTGAAGCATAAAAAAAGACGAAACGGAGATCATCCAATTTCGCCTCTTATGCGTTGTTTCTTCGTTTAAGGTTGGGTTATCTATAGCTAACGAACTGAGGTAACGTTATTGGGTGCATGTCAGCTCATTTGAAAATGCAACGAACCTGAGACACGTTATATTCGTGTATTAGGTGTAAAAACGTTGTTTATCGCCTATTTCAGATGAAATAGCGTCGCTGAGATTCGTTACATTTTCCACTTTACCCATATTGCTCAATTAAGGCGTGTAGGGTTCGTTAGCATTAGAAAACGGCTACCTTATTGCTTCCTCTGTAGCGGACAGGTTGACGCTTCGCACTACCTTAGCTTGAACAACGAATCCAGCGGAATGTGCAATTCAGGATACAAGACAGATATCATCGTTTCCTGCTCAGTATACAGATGACGGGTCTGATAACTGCCATCCTCCAACGTGTACACATGGACGGTTTGATTCCCGGGGTCAACAATCCAGTATTCGTTCACGCCGTATTTCTGATACAAGTTAAATTTTTCGTTAAAATCCTTTAGCGCAGTCGAAGGCGATAACACCTCGATAATTAAAGAAGGTGCGCCGTGACAGCCATTCTTAGATATCTGGTCTTTGGAGCAAACCACCGATAAATCAGGCTGTACAACTTGATCTGGCAGGTCATATTGTTCATTTTCGCTAAAATACACATCAAAAGGGGCAACAAACACGAAACATTTCCGATTCTGAAAAAAAGTCCGCAAAGAGAAGTGCAGCTCACCCACAATAAACTGGTGCAATGAAGTGGGTGCTGGAGACATATTAAAAGCTTTGCCATTAATTAATTCCCATGCCCCCTCCCAAGTTAACCAATCCTGAAAGTTATACGTACCTTTATTATCGGGTTTTGCCACACTTCCAACCTCCTCTTCCCAACTAACCGTAATTTATTTTCATTATAACATTGTGTTTGCGCCTTTTCACACCATGCCTCTTATCATGCAAAGAGAGATTCGGGTTTGCTTCGCGTAGTGCGTACCTCGACAACTTTCCCGGCACAGCCATTGTCGCCCTCCGCCTGGAACATGACCTTAACGCTGTCTTTACCTGATGTAACGGACTCAGGAATATTATAGGTCACATAGAATACGTCGCCGATTTTGTTCATATGAATTCGCTGCTCTCCAATGCGTGTGCCATCCACGGTAATGGTGAATTGTCTCTCATACAACACACCTTCCCGTTCAAATGTGGAATAATCTCCACCCCAATAGGCCACACATAGATAATTGGTTGCGGCGCGATCCACCGCCAGTTGGTAGCTGAAGTAAGCCCCGCTGACACCAAAAGCCTCTCGCCACATATGCAATTTCTTACGTCCATCTGTGGTTGAACCGTTATAATGCTCACCACGGCAGTTGCTATCCAGTTGATGTCCTATCTCATCCTGTTGACCGTCCGCCTGAACCCTGTCGATCGTGATATCGTTCAACTCTTTTTCGAGCGCATCACCTTCATCGTTAAACGGCCAATACACGGTATAAAATTCATGGTGCACATCATAGAACGGAATCAGCTTCACGGGTTCTCCCGTGGAAGTGACATCCTTGTTAAGTTCAAATGTTAACGTGTCTGCATCTACGACCTTGATCCACTCTCGCACATCCTCCTGCTCCGTCCAGATCACAGGTACAGGTGCGGTCTTGGGATTCAATGCTGTTTCGTCCACAATTGTGTCCTCTGGAAGACCCTCGCTTCCCAGTGCACCGGCGAGCACAATCGGGCCGTACAGAAAGGCTACTTTGTGCGCATCATCCCGGGCAGTGTACTGGCGAAGCGACATCGGCAGGGTGATTGTGATGACATCGCCCGCAGACCATGTGCGGTCGATGGACAGATAGCCGGGTTCCATCCGTGTATACGGATGTTCCGTATCCCCGTTAACCGTTGCCGTCATTGGCTGTTGCAGCCATGAGGGCACGCGTAATCTTAGATGGGCCGAGGCGCTGCCTTCGGTGATCGTCAGGGTCACCTTTTCCGAATAAGGAAAGTCGGTTTCAAGCTTCAGGGATATTCCCTGAGCGATCCAGTCCAGCTGGGAAGCGATATACAGGTTGACGTAAAGGTCTTGCTCGTCTTCGAAATAGATCGCCTCGGCATATTTGCCCGGGTTCTCCATGCCTGATCCTGTGCAGCACCACCAGGCGGTATCGTGAGTTCCATAGATTTTGTAGTGCCCTTGCAGTGTTGAGGCAAAATACGTTTTGTTCCCCGTATCGGGGTCCTGCGTGCCGAGGATGTGATTATAGATGGCGTTTTCATAATAGTCCATGTAGGCGCTATCGTGATTCCAGGCGAAGAGTTGTTTGGTCAAATGCATCATGTTGTGGGTACAACAGCTCTCTCCTGTTTTGATGCCCAGACTCTCCATGCCCTTCGCTTCGTAATGCTCCGAAATGCTCGTCGCGCCAAATACGTAAGAACGATGATGCACTGTCGTGTTCCAGAAAAATTCTGCCGCTGTCTTATAACTCTCATGGCTATGGTCCTGATTGTAGATTTCGGCAGCACCGATCACTTTGGGAATCTGAGTATTGGCGTGTCTGCCTTGAAGATCGTCCTGCTTCTGCTCCAAAGGTCTCAGGATCAATTGATGGGTAAACTTATTGGCAATCTCAAGGTATAAGGCCTTGCCCGTGATCCCATACAAATGTGCAAATACTTCATTCATGCCCCCGTGTTCACTTAGAAGCATCGTCTGCATCTGTTCTTCTGTCATCGGGAGTAAACCTTCTACCGCCCAGTCTGCAAATCGAGTAACCACCTCAAGTGCCTGTCCGTTACCAGTGAGTTTATACGCATCAATCAGACCGCGATAGATTTTGTGCACACTGTACCAGGGAACCCAGTATTCACCGATATTGAATCCACCGATATTCTCTGCTCGAAAAGCCATGTGGAAAGGTTCTTCGGACAAACCACCGATATACCCGCTCCCCGTGGTCTCTTGGATTCTCGCCAGTTCGGTGACAGCATAATCCAGTCTTTCTTTTAACGTCATATTCCCGGTTGCCTGATACGTCACAGCCAGGGCAGACAGATAATGTCCAAGGGAATGTCCGCTGATGGTACGTGCCTCCCAACCCGCGTAGCGTTCTTTTCGAGCAGGTAAACCATGAGCCTCGAAGCATGGAGCCAGGAACCGATCCATATCCAGCGATAACAGGTAACGCTCTCCCACCTCTTGTGATGTTTGGAACACACCATGTAACAGCTCTACATGTTCCGGTCCCAGAAATCCTTTTTTCGTATCAATCATGACACTCACTCCTTCACGGTATGTACTAGACAGATATGCACTTGTATTTTCATTGATACATCCAGAGGGGTAAAATCCGTGTTCCGTTCCATATGTCCTATACTCAACAATCCACCCCACCGCTTGAATAACCCCATGTTATCAAATAAAATGTAATAACATCAGACTCATAATCCAAGAAAAGGTGGATAAATCCGTCCTATGCAAAAGCCACTGAAACATTACCTTTGCGGCAAGTTCATATCCGACGGCAACTGGAGCCACATGAGACGCAGCATGCCTGTTCACGAGATCATTTTGATGCTGGAAGGTGAGATGTACATCGCGGAGGACGACGAAAAGTACGTAGTTCGTGCCAACGATCTGTTGTTTCTGCGCGCGGGTCGCACCCACTATGGCTATCAGGTCAGTGACACACCCGTCAGCTTCTACTGGGTTCACTATGATGCCATCCAGCCAGAATTCAACCAATTCAGGACACATGCCACCATCCAGGTACCTTCCATGGCCAATCAGTTATTCAAGCAGCTGCTGCATGTGTCATCCTTCTCACCGGAGGAAGCCGACGCTGCACTACTATTGTTGTTCAGAGAACTGGAGCGTAATATAGAGGCCGATTATCGCCCGCACAATGCGATTGTGGACCATATCTGCAAGTGGGTCGATATTCATCTGCATACGAACATCACCGTGAGTCAGATTGCAGAGAATTTTAATTTTAACAAAGACTATATCTCCAAGATGGTGAAGCGCGAGAAAGGTACCGGGCTCAAAACCTATATCCTCACCGAACGTATTCGCCGGGCGAAACAACTGCTGCTCAATACCAATGCAAGTGTCAAAGAAATTGCCGGACAGTGCGGATTCTCCGATTACAAGCTGTTCCTGCGCATGTTCAAACAATACGAAGGCAATACGCCAACCGAATATCGCAATCATCTGTATTCCACACAGCTCAATCGCTAATATGCTTTGACCTATAGAAATGACTGTGTGAACTATAGAAAATTTGAATGAATCGGATGGAATCCGTTATGGTAAAATGCAAGAAAACTCTATATCATACTTAACCCATAAGAGAAGAGGAATTAAAAGATGACAACGGCTGCAGTTACTATTCATCCTGCCACAGAAGCAGACCATCCAGAGATCGTAGATATCCTTGTTGCAAGTTATGCCGAGTATCGGGAGACATTTGAGCAAAATGAACGTTGGGAGGCCTACTTAAAAGACATTAAAGAGTCTGTAGTTAATCCGTACCTGACACAATTGTGGGTCGCCAGGATTGATGACCAGATTGTCGGTACCGTGCAATTGTTCGAAACAGCGCATAAGGCCTATCCAAACTTTGAATTGCCCATCGATTATCCGTTTATTCGGCTGTTAGGTGTTGATCCAAAATGGAGAGGTCATGGGATCGCCAGAGCATTGCTCCAGCAATGTGTGGAATCTGCCAAAGAGATGGGTAAAAATACGGTGTATTTATATACGGGCGGTCAGATGGTGAATGCCATCCGTTTATATGAGCGTTTTGGTTTCTATGAGGATAAGGAATTCAGCTCCGAGAGTAGCGGGGGTAAGGCGATTTGCTACCGCTATGATTCCTAGTTTTGGGTAGTAGCTTAACGAACCGCGATCAGCAGAATTGATTCATAAAGAGTAGCTAGTGAAAGATGACTGTTCTACTTGAATAACGTGGAAAAGACCATTCATGCGGATGAACGGTCTTTTCCACGATTTATAATTTATACTTCAATTACGTTGATATGAAAATCTATCCTTGTTAGTGAGAAGTTAGCGAAAATTCTTTAGCCGCCAATCTCCACCAAAATCTTCGCATGGCTCTTGTCGCTCATCAACAGCTCGAGCCCTTCCTGCACGATGTCGTCCAGTTTAATTTTCTTGGTGATGACCTGTTTCACATCAAGCGATCCTTCCGCAATCAATGAAATCACTTCAGGGAAAATGTGGCGATAGGCCAGCGTTGCTGTCAGGTTCGCTTCCTTCACCAAAAGATCGAAGAAGTTCACTTGAAGCGGGTTCGGAATTGCTGCAATGACGACAACTTCTCCACCTTTTTTGACAACTGCAACGGCACTGTCCATGGTTGGTTGTACTCCCGCTGCTTCATAAGCCACATCGATGCCACCCGATTGTTGCAAAATCACTTCGGTTGCATTAACTTTGGTACTATTCACCGGAATCGCTCCCAGCTTGGCTGCCAAGGCCAAACGTTCCTCAAATACATCGACTGCATAGATTTCAGAAGCGCCTGCCGCTTTGGCAGACAGTATGGTCAATAATCCAATTGGACCGGCTCCGTACACGGCAACCTTGTTGCCCACTTTCAATTTGCTGTGTCGAACCGCATGAAAAGCTACTGCCGTAGGCTCTACGAGGGCCCCTTCTTCGAATGTTACGTTATCCGGGATGGGATGAACCATGTAAGCTTCAACAATAACATACTCCGCAAAACCACCATCACCATTCAGTCCAACGAATCCAAATTGAGTACATTGGTTGTAACGACCCTGGATACAGTACTCACAAGTTCCACAGTGGTACAATGGCTCTACCACGACTCGATCCCCTACATTGATACCGCTTACATTACTCCCCAATTCACTCACGGTTCCTGCAAATTCATGACCCAATGTCAGCGGTGCTTTCTGTCCTGAGAGCGGATGATTCTCGCCTTCTTGAATGCCCACACCATGATGATAAGCATGCAAGTCACTGCCGCAGATCCCCGCATATTCCACTTTGATTTGGACTTGTCCTGCTCCAGCAACCGGAACCTCGCGATCTTCAACACGAACATCTTTATGGGCGTACCATACTGCTGCTTTCATGAAGTTCATCCCCTTTATATGATTGTCTATATATTATATCGCTGTTCATGTATTATTCATATTTATAGATACTAATGTTAACATTAGTTGTATTAATGCTAAACGGAGATGAACTCATGAATCTTGAACAGCTCGAATATGTCGTTGAAATTGCGAAAACCCAATCCTTCTCCGCCGCCTCGGAGCATCTGCATGTCACACAATCGGCGATCAGCCAATCGGTTCATCGTCTGGAGAAAGAAATGGGGATCATCCTGTTCGAACGCTCGCGGCAGGGAACTCATCCCACGCCTGAAGGCAAACAATTCATAGCCAAGGCACTGGACATTTTACAGCGGATTGATGAATTGAAATCCCTGAACGCAGAAGCCTCCTCTCTTAGCGGTGAGCTTCATGTGGCTACTTTTCCAAGTGTCATGCCCTATCTTGTCCAGTCTGCTGCAGATATGAAGCGTGAGCACCCGCAACTTAACATCTCCATTGAAGAGAAAGGGTCCATGGAAATTATCGAGGATATTCGGAATAACAAAACCCATCTGGGCTTTATCGCGATCTATGCCAAGCAATTGCGGGAATTCGATGGGCTTCACTTCAGTCCCATGTACTCGGGCAAGCTTGTGCTATGTACCCATCACCTGTCTGAACTTGCCAAGCACAGCCGTGTTTCACCTGATCAATTAAAAGAATACAAGCTGGCACTCTATCGAGACGGTTTCATCGAAGACTTTATCAAGGAATTCACCTATGATCATGGATCTCTGTCCATTCTGTTCAAAACAAATAATTCAGAAGCCATCAACATGGTGTTACGTAACGATATTGCCGCCACGATTGGTCACGACTTCTCCTTTCACCAACATCCACTGTGGAAAGAAGGCATCGTGAAGATGGTGGAGATCGCGGGAATTGATCAACCGAAAATGCAAATTGGCTTCGTACAGACGGAATCCAAGGAGGCCGCCGTAGCTGCAGAACGATTCGCCCGACGCTTCAGACAGGCGATAGAGCTGGATCATCTATCAAAGTGATATGAAAAACAAAAAGTGCTCCACGCCTCTGAAGGAAGTTTGGGATACACACCAACTTCTCCAGGAACGGAGCACTTTTTTATACCTTACATCGTTACACTGACTATACAACAGACCAGTTTTTTTCTGCTGCCTCTTACGTAAACTATGGCTACAGCATACTCCAACTACAAAAACTATACTTTTACTTTACGCACGGCTTCGCTCATCTCGTTGGTCTGCTGCTCCAGCATGGTGGAAGTCTGCGCCACCCTGTTGAACATGGCCGACTGTTCACGCATCAAGCGATAGATTTCATCCGAATGATCCGAGACCCCGGCTGAGATCTGCGAGATCGTATTGACGGAGGCTGCGGCCTCTTCCGATCCTGCCGAGATTTCCTCTGCCGCAGCGGAGACTTCTTGAATGCGATGAGTCACCAGTTGGAATGCATCAACCACATGGGCGAAGGCTTGCTCCGCTTCTGCGGTAATCGTAACACCTTGTCCAATCTCCTGCGCGGTAACCCCCATCTGTGAGCCAATCTGCTGTGATTCTTGTTGAATGCGAAGCAGCAAGTCGGAGATCCGTTCCATAGATGTGCTTGAGGCTTCAGCCAGCTTGCGAACTTCATCCGCCACAACCGCAAAACCTTTGCCATGTTCTCCTGCATGAGCTGCCTCAATGGATGCATTAAGTGCAAGCAGCTTCGTCTGACTCGCAAAATCACGAACCGTGTGCAAGGCACCACCAATCTCCTGGGAATAGTTGTTCAGCACCTGAACCATCGTTACAACTTCACCTGAGACATGTGAGATGCTCTCCATCTGTGTTTTCATCAATGTCATGCTCTGTTTACCGGACTCTGCTGTAGCAAGCGCACTTGTTGCTGCATCCGATACGATCATGGAGGATTCGGAAATGTCCGTTATGCCTTTGGCAATCTCCTCCATCGCATTCGCACTATCGCTCGCGCCCTGCTTCTGCGTATACGCCCCTTGCCTGATCTGTTCGACTGACTGATCAACCGTCTTGCTCATCTCAATCATCTCTTCGGTACTGCGATTAAATTCCTTCGTTGATTCCGATAAAATATTGGTGGTTACTGCCACGCCTTCAACCATGTTACTCACGATCTTGTTCAAGTTGCCGGACATATGTATCATTGCTTGATATGTGGTTCCAATCTCATCTTTGCTTTTCAGACGGTAAGACGTCAAAATTTGGTTGGCTTCTGCAAGCTCACCCTGCGCCATTTTTTCCACACTCGCCTTCAGCGGTTGAAGTGGTCGCAGCCCCCTTACGATAAACGTCATGACAACAGCAATACCTATAAGGGTAATTAGTAGCAATAAGGCATAGAAGGGAATACTGGATTTCATGATATCCGATTCAATGTTTCCGATCACCGATACCGCCGTATCGATACCAATTACACCTGTTACAGTGCCATTACTATCGAGCATAGGAGCGTAAGAGGAAATATAGTTGCCATAATCCTCATTATTAATAATTGAAGAACTGGCTGGTTGCCCCTGCAACAGCTTCTGGACAGCCTCCTGAGGGACATCCGTGACTTCATTAATCGGTGAAGCTTTATCCGCATCCTTCATACCGTCCACCATAATAAGTGGGGTACCTTTGTCATCTATTTTGACGAAATAGACATACATTGCACCAATCCTTACACGAAAATCATCCAGTTCATCACGAATCTTCAAGAATGCGTCATTCTCTTTGGGATCCTTGGCAAACTCGGCATAAGATGCTGTATCCAGCTGATTCACATAACTCTGAGCAATTTGGATATTGTAACTCGAAATGGCCTCCTGTGCAGCCAGTTTCATATTGGCCACCTGTAACAGCATGCTGCCAACAGCTATAATCGTCATGGCCAGTGTAACGACTGCAACAATGCGTACAACCAAACGTTTTCTAAAAAAACCGATCATCCGCTCCTCTTCCTCTCCCGTGAACCCAAGCCTTTTTGACTAGACGCTACCCAAAAAACGCATGCTTGAAGCACTAAGTATGGGAAAATAGTAAACGAATATGTCGAATTAGGCAAGAAAATATTGGGTTGAAATAAAAACGCTATCATGGTTGTGGTAGCTTTGGTCGATGGAACTGCATTTAGGCTTAAATGAGTTATGTTTATTCAGTATTAGGAGTGTTGTGTAGGAAGGTTGATTGAATCAACACATGTACTATAATAATCGAAACTAAAAGAGGGATGGTGTTTCTCAATTGAAAACTTTTTATTGTGATCTGGAAATTACCTTGGATGTCATTGGCGGAAAGTGGAGACCTCTTATTCTGTATTATTTATTAAAAGGTCCTAAACGGACCGGTGAATTGAAAAGACTCATGCCAACCATTTCTCAGAAAATGTTAGTCCAGTCATTACGGGAGTTGGAGGGTGATAATCTAGTTATAAGAACAATGTACAATCAGGTACCACCAAAAGTGGAATATTCAATATCAGAAATGGGTATGTCACTTGAACCCACTCTGCGAGCTCTTTGTGAATGGGGTCAGAATTATGCAGAGAAGACATTGAGCAAGGATGAATATCAGAGAATAAATGTAGAATAGAGTAATTTCAAAATCAATTTATGATCTGATTCATCACAATTATCACTTTTTGGTTACTATATAACCAAAAAGTACGTACTATTTTAAAAGTGCTACATGGTACATAATGAGCCTTGTAATATAAAGAAAATAAAAGAATTGAGGAGTGTGTAACGATGTCAACAACCAACAAACAAGTTGTTCTCAATATCCGTTTCAAAATTAAGCCCGGTAAGAAAGAAACTTTCCGCGACAATCTATTCGCGATGATTAGCCATTTCAAAAGTGAACCCACTTTTGTTAATGCGATCGTCTCCGATGATCTTGATCATTCTGATGATCTGGTGATCTATGAAATCTGGCAAGGAACAAGAGAAAGTTGGATTCAAGATGAACTTACTAAACCTTATCGTGCTGAGTATGAAGGTGCGCTTACCAACCTCATTGATGATAGAATCGTAAGCTGGCTTGAACCAGTCGGTGAATGGGGTAGTACACTGACGAATGTAAGACGGTAAGTTTTCAAGATGAGCATGTGAAACAAAATATTTTCATGTATTTATAGACGTTCAAAGGAGTTGTAAATATGGGGAAAATACTTATTACTGGAGCAACAGGTAATCTTGGTAGCAGAACGCTAGAACTTCTTCTCAAAAAAGTTCCGTCAAATCAGGTCGCTATGTTAGTCCGTAATCCGGAATCTGATAAAGTGGCAAGATTGATTAAAGAAGGTGTGGAAGCCCACCAAGGCGACTATTTTGATTATAACTCTCTTCTACGAGCTTTCGATGGTGTTGAAAAAGTGATGCTCATTTCCGCGGTAGCATTTACCGATCGCAATACACAACATTTCAACGTCATCACTGCTGCAAAGCAGGCTGGGGTTAAGCAAGTGATCTTCACGTCGATCATACGAAAAGAAAATTCAAATCTAATTTTGCCCGAAGTAACGATGTCAGATTTATTCGCTGAACAAACGCTTAAAGCATCCGGATTAGACTATACAATCCTGCGGAATCCACCATATCTTGAAGTCATAAATTCGTTCTCTGGAGATGCACTTAAATTTGGAAGTGTGCGAGTACCAAAGGGTTCCGGTAAAGTATCCGCTGCATCTCTGGATGATTTGGCGGCAGCCAACGTAGCCGTTCTCACCGAAAACGGGCACGAAAATAAGTCATATACTCTAAGTGGCAGTGAGGGAAGCTCTTTCGAAGATATCGCTGCAGCCCTCTCGGAGATTAGTGAAATCAATATCCCTTATGAGGCAATTAGCGAAACCGACTATATAGACACTATGGTAGCGAATGGCTTACCTGTGCATATGACTGATTTCTTATTAGGTTGGATGCGGGCAATCAACACTGGAGAATTCTCGGAAACGTCTGGAGATCTTGAACGTCTGATTGGCCGAAAACCAATGTCATATAAGGAATTCTTTAAAATCAAATCTCCGTTTTCTAAAGTTGAAGATTGAAAGCTGACATATTATGGTACTTAAACAAAAAGGGCGAAGCATAATCTAGTACGCTTTGGTGAAATCGCCGCAAAGTACTCCCCCCCTTGGGAAAAGCTACCCAAAGATTAGATATATGTCTAATGAGTAATAGGAAAGTGTTAATGTCCATTCTAGCAATCGGTTCTGGTTATAGAACAATATATTCGCTCAAAGTGTATAAAATAGGGACTGCTAAAAGCAGTCCCTATTTTACTTATAAAGTTTTCTCATTAATGATGACTACCCATTCATACTAAACTGTTCGTCCATTCGTCCTCCTGAATCGAATCAGGGACCAGATGATTAGCAACGCAAGCACGGCAAGACAGATGCTAATGCTGAACCGGTTACCTTCATCGAACACAAACATCACCGCAATCACACTGAGACATAGTACCACCACTCCGGTGACGTAAGGGAAACCCCAAACTTTGAAGGTCGGTTCAACCGGATATCTCTTCCGCAGTTTTAACTGTGATGAGGCAATACAGATCCACACAAGGATGACCACAAAGCCCGGAACTGCGAGCAATACGCGGAACAGTTGATCCTGCGCGAACAGACCAAGCATGGAACCTCCGAGCAAGACAACCGCGCACACCAGCAAGGTATTAACCGGGCTTCCGTTACGATTTGTCTGTGATAATGCCTTCGGAGCTTCACCACCCACTGCCATGGAATGCATCATCCGGGATGCACCGTAGATCCCTGAATTCGCAGCGGACAGAACTGCCGTCACCAAAATAAAGTTCATAATGTGTGCTGCTCCTGGTAGTCCCGTTGAGGCGAGCACCTGTACAAACGGACTGCTCTCCGGCCCAATCTCATTCCATGGGATGAGACCACAGATGATGAGAATCGGCAAGGTGAAGAACAGAATAATTCGAAGCATGAAATTGCCCACGATTTTTGGCATCACTTTTTCTGCATTTTCCGTCTCCGTCAGAGTCAGACCAATCAGCTCCGATCCCCCATAAGAGAACATGACCACAAGCAGTGCCGAGAAGATCGATGACCAATCGTTGGGGAAGAACCCGCCTGCTTGTGTATAATTTTGCAGATAAGGGGTGTTATCACTTGGAATAATGCCAAAGATCAACCCTGCACCCAGGAAGATAAAAATGATAATCATGGCAATTTTGATCCCGGCCAGCCAGAACTCAAATTCCCCGAACACACCCACACTGAGCAGATTAACAAGTATAATGAACGCCGCACACGCCAGACTCAGCATCCACAGCGGTACTTCTGTAAACCAATACTGCAAAAAGCTCCCGGCGGCAATCACCTCAATAACACATACCGATAACCATAGGAAGCAATACATCCATCCCATAACAAAGGAAACTCTGCTACCGAATGCTTCCTGCACGAAGTCTTTCATATTCTTGTTTTTATAC
The DNA here is from genome assembly GCF_055687625.1 of Paenibacillus sp. CB74. Classification (NCBI taxonomy): domain Bacteria; kingdom Bacillati; phylum Bacillota; class Bacilli; order Caryophanales; family Paenibacillaceae; genus Paenibacillus; species Paenibacillus sp. CB74. Next base: position 4,238,115 of record NZ_CM146009.1, read on the forward strand.
ACCGTAGCCATCTCCGCCATCGCGGCCATAACCACTAGCAGCAATAATCCGGCAAAAATGTACGTGACAATAACGCCCGGACCTGCGAGTCCGATCGTCTCTGCGCTGCCTTTGAAAATCCCTGTACCAATCACACCGCCCATAGCCATAAAACTGATGTGTCTTGGTTTAAGCTTCTTCTGTAGTGTTCCTTCTGTCTGAGCCAATTCAAATCCTCCTGATGTAAAAAACGTCTGTAATACTGTCTTGTTCCATAGACATAATGTCCAGTATACCCTATTGTCCAGCAATCAGCCCAGAAGTTCCTTATGGCCAATTCATCCCAAGCATATTTGGACATAACCTATGTTTTATACCCCACAATGGCACAAAGCAATCTGTATACAATCTAGGTAAGCACCACAGCAATTATAGGACATAACACCAAGACGGCAAACAGCGGATTCATCTAATCTAGCCACCAATATATCATCCACAGCTCCCTCCACCCTTTTCATAGCATGGTCTATGTTACATCATTGCGTGTATTCTACTCTTTTTCCAACTTTAAAAATGTACGATATGTTGCAAAATAAATAAAAACCAGCATCCTGTACAAACAGAATGCTGATTTCTCATGCGAATCCATTTAGATTGTTTTCGTCATAAATGCGCTGTTCGGGTCCAATATATAGTCCGCGAATGGTTCGCAATATTCGAATCCGAAATCTTCATACAGCTTCCTTGCCGGGATAAATGAATCCATTGAACCCGTCTCCAGACTAATTCGTTTATAGCCACGTTCTGTGGCAACCTCCATAATGTGAGCCAAAATTTTTCTCGCTACGCCTTTTCTCAAGTGGGCCGAAGCCGTACGCATCGACTTCAATTCGGCATGTTCCGAATTAAGTTCCTTGATAGCCCCGCAACCGAGCAAGTCGTCGCCTTCCCATGCACACCAGAATGTAATTTCAGGCTTCTTGAGTCCATCCAGATTCAACGCATGAATACTCTCTGGAGGCGAATCCGCTGCCATCCCTTGCAAGTGCTCCGCGATTAATGCCTTCACTTGTACTCCACTCAAATCATCCACTTTGATCTCCAAAACATATCACTCCTGCTGACATTTTTATTGGTTCTATCACTGAATGCATTTCGATTAATTCATCTTACTACCGTGTTAGGTTTCATGACAAGAGGCCACTTATATGCAATAAAATGTTCTATTGTGATCCATCTGTAATTTCCAGTATGATGAGGCTATCAGATGTAAAAGGAGAACCCTATGACACTAACAACGGATAACCTGTTTTATAGCACACGATTGAAAATGACACCCCCACGTGCTGAAGATGTGCAGACCATGCTGCAATGGAACGAAGACCCGGAATATCTACGGAATGTGGATACTGATCTTGCCATTCCCTATTCAGAGAAACAGTTGGAAGATGAGGGCGAGACTAAGAACAAGGAAGTGTACTTCAGACTTCGCACGCATGAAGAGGATACGCTGATTGGTTTTGTCGTCATTCATAGCATTGAATGGAACAACCGCTGCGGACAGCTTGCCATTGGCATCGGACTTGCGGAACATCGCAACAAGGGATATGGCACGGAAGCGTTGAATCTTATTTTACGATATGCATTCCACGAGATGAATCTGGACCGGGTTGGTCTCGATGTCATCGCCTACAATGCCAAAGCGATTCGCTCCTATGAGAAGGTTGGTTTTCAATTGGAAGGTCGGGCACGTTCAGCAGTATATCGTGATGGCAAACGTTACGACCGCTTAATGATGGGAATCCTGAGAGCAGAATGGGAAACACACAATCAGATCCATACGGAGGGTGAACATGCATGACCAAGAATGTAGAAGTTACTGCGTTTATTGAACAGATTCAGATCCCCTGGCAAGTACAGGTCGCTGAACAATTGCGACAAATGGTGCATGATACCATCCCAGACGTGCAGGAACGCGTGCAATACAAGAAACCTCATTTTTTGAAAAACGGAAGTTACGCTGCGGTCATCTCTCCATCCAAACAAGCCGTATCCTTCACGATCTTTCATGCAACCGGACTTGATCTACCCGATGGCATATTTGAAGGCCCGGAAGAACGCAAAACGATCAAGCTCAAGGAAAAAGATACGCCGGATTATGAGTGGTTGTCTGGTTTGTTAAAGCAGGCATCTGCGGAATTGTAGACGGATGTATTGAACAGGAGCATACGCTCGCAGTAGGAGTAACTTAGGTGTTATTATGCTGGCGGCTAGTGTGGGGCTAGTGTGTATGAGTAGTAATTGCGCGGGCGGTGTGTATGAGGTGAGTTTAGGTTCGGGTTCGGGTTCGGGTTCGGGTTCGGGCCAAGCGCTAACGAATCGGACACACCTTATATCGCAGTTATACAGCCATATGAAATTCTAACGAATCTCAGCAGTCTTATTACAGACAAAACCTCTGATTTGCTTCGAAAACACCTGGCATAAGAAGCAATAACGTGGCTACGATTCGTTAGAATTCTACAGTGCTGCAAAATCGCCTAATAAGACGTGCTGGGTTCGTTACATTGTGTGCGTACGACAAAGCTGCCCAAGCACGCAGAAAAACCGCCCATTCTCTCACTGCTGACTAAATAACTAACATAAAAAAGGCTAATTGGAGCAGATAGCCCCCTTGTATCCTGGGCAGAGCAAGCAAAAAGGCATCCATGAAGTTCAAGAACTTACGGGATGCCTTATATAGTCATAGTATGATTGCAACTGTCCACTCTCTTACAACCGAATCGGTCCTGTAGTACTATAGATGTGTTAATGGCTTATAATCATAGCTTCCACCTCAAGATTGCTGGTACGATACGGCGGTCATCTGACACGGCTCACATATGAACATGTAATACATGCCCTCACCATATTCCTCAACCTCGCCCCAATCCAGTTGTGCGACAGCCTTCATTCTCGCGGAACAGCATGGACATGGTGGATACTCCGCATCCTGAACCCAACCCGGATGGCCCCCGATCTGAGATAGCGACGGCTCCATCCCCCACTCACTGGCATGGAAGGCATGACGCGATGCATTCGCAATCCTAAACTGCCGGCCGACATCCGGTGCAAGTTCACCATAGTCTTCCAGGTCAATCTCATCCATTCCCATAGGCATGACATTATGTGAACTCCATAACGGTTCCCCGGCTGCGTCCAGTTCCATGTAAACCACGCCATAACTGCTGCATATCACACAAGTCTGGATCTGAAGTCGCTCAGCATGCCAAGACACATCCCGCAGTGCCGGATGCTTAACATCCAGATTAATTAAGGACGTTAATGCACTACCACACCATGGACAACCTTGAGCGCTCGGGGTCAGCATCAATAGCGAATCTTCGGATATTGCCATTTTAGTTGCTTCATTTACTGTTGCTTTATAGAGTGAATAACTTGGGGTGGTGAATAATTCTCTGCGCTGCCCGTCATTCGTAAGCTCCCATCCTGCTTCAGTGGTGTAATTCTCAGGTGCCACGTACAATTCGCTCGCCCAGGATGGCGGAGATTGTCTCCATTGCCGGAACTGCTGCACGACAACATCATCCCCGATATGGGCCAGCATGAGCAATATGTGGTTCCGATTCTCATCATCGGTATTCACCTGCTGCAAGAGTCGATCTCGCACTGCTACCGGAGCACTCTTATACAAAATCGCAGGATAATAGATCTCCTGCTCCAGCAGCTCAGGAATTTCGTTGGTCAACGATATATCATGGTAACAAACGAGATATATCAGAATGTCTTTGCCGTTATCTTCATCACCTGTACGAATCCGTTGCATCGCGTAATCCTTCATCTGATCCTGTTGCTCTGCAGACAAGGACAGATATACCTCTTCCTTGGATTTTTCATAGGGCACATAACGAATTAATGGGTCGCGAACCTGAGGTTCATGCATGATTTTCAATACTTCGACCGGGTCTGTGATACCTGCATACACGTTCACGTCACGTCGATTCGCTTCAATGTATCTCTGGCGCTCCTCGCGCTCCATCTCCTGCTTGCAAGGCATGCAAAACCCACCTGTTCTGGCAGCCGTTGTTGGCAAAATGGTGTTTGCACATGCCTCCCGTATACACGGAATTCGTTCTGTCATCTTCCAACCTCCTTCAACGATTGCCAATCGTTCAACTCATGTAACCAGTAACCCATGTCCCTTCGATATCCATGGAAAACACGCCACAATGTGACGTGCTTGTCCCACTCATATTTCAATACTGCCTGTTTCGTATCTGCAAAATACAGATCAGTGATGTCCCAACTGGTCCTTGGTGAATTCGTAAAAGGCAAGCGCGTCTTCACTGCTGGCAAAGCCGGCCTGAGCCATTTTCTCACTGCCGCCACCTTTGCCCTGGTAGGCACCAAGATTGCCTTTGAAGAAAGGTCCGCAAGCCCATTCAGGCGGCTGTCCGTTCTGTGCCAGAACAACTTTCGCCTCGGAGATACTGGCAAAGAGTACGAGGCCTTCATGGTCTGTCGTCAATTTGGTAGCCAGGCTCTGCATATCCTTGAGCGATTTGTCTTCAAAGACCTGAGCAATCACCAGCCCTTCGCGAGCAGCCAGAAGTTGCTCCGCATAGTAGGCATCATTGGTTGTTTTCACTGCATTCAGCTCAGTTTGCAGCTGTTTTTGCTCCAGTTCCATTTTCTCAATGCGCTCCAATAATTCGTCCTTGCTGGTCTTTAATTTAACCATAATGCTATTGAGCACATGTTGTGTGGATGTGAATTCATTCAGCGCCCTTGTTCCACATTTGAAATAAATACGGGTACCGCCCTTCACTTTTTCGGTCTTTAACAGTTTGATGATGCCGATCTCACCTGTCGCCGACACATGGGTTCCACCGCAGGCGTTATACTCCACACCTTCGATCTCGACGATACGAATGTCTTCCGTTACCGTAGGTTGCTTCACCAGCGGCAATTGTGCAGCCTCTTCTGCCGTAACCCAGGACGTGTTGATGCGAGCATTACGATAGATCTGACGATTCACCTCTTGTTCAATGATGGTCAATTGATCCGCTCCCAACTCAGCAGCCACATCAATCGTGTCATACTCCGTACCGAGATGGAAACTGAGCGTCATCGCTTCAGCCACTTTCAACGTCATTGCCGATAACAAATGCTGCCCCGTATGCTGCTGCATATGATCGAATCTTCGCGCCCAATCCAGCTCGCACTGTACCTCGCTCTGTTCAGGAGCACGTTCCAGCTTATGCCATACCTCTCCGTCTTCGATGTTTACATCCAGTACAGCAATGCCGCCAATTTGTCCCACATCACAAGGTTGTCCACCCCCATGCGGGTAAAAAGCAGTCTCCGCCAGCGTGACATATACTCCATCTTCCTTGTCTACTTTGCCAGTAATTGTTGTATGCCACTCTCTTGTATAAGCAGAGTCATAATAGATTTTTTGAGTCATTGAATCATCCAGATCCCTTCTCATTCATATAGATACCACTTTTGTTGCCCGTTTGACATATCGCATTACGCATCATTAGAACCCTTATATCTGCTCTCAAGCTTACACTATTTAACATTATCAAGCCAATAACACTAGAGTAACAGTGAGATACAGCTCATAAGCCTATTCAGCATGCTGAGCGTTGTCCTAGCCATTGTCTAGGGAAGTGTAGTCTTAGGATTGGAAGCGGGCTGTACTCGGTTTATTAAACATGGTTATGTATGGGGTATTCAAGCGTGTAGAGAACAGGACATTCGGAAGGAAATTGGAGGCTCATTAGTTGATACGAAGGGGAGCTAAGTCCGCTTTCTCTGACTCCCCCTTTAGTTGTAGCTAATAAATCGCTAGCTGTGTATTGTCTACATTAAACATTAAATCAGACAACTTTTTTAAAGGTTTATGGCTATACTTTACACGCATCACAGATCCCTATACCTCATACTGCACCTCTGTATACATTATAGATAATAATGACTCAGGAGCTTTTCATCGATCTCCACACTTTCCAACTTTGAAATTAAGTCGCTTAACGCATCCTCTTCTATAGTCTTGATTTTTTTCAGTTTTTCAATGATAGAAGTTATACTGGTGGCGTTCTCATTTTTGTTATATATTATAGCCAAATTTCTTAAAATTTTTGAATCCGATTCGATTTCAGAATATATTTTTATAAGCTCGTCAGCATCGTCCAAATAATGATGTTCTTTCAAATAATCTAATCTATCCAACATCACACGCTTATGCTCCCACATGGTATGAAAGATTCGTATATCAATCTTTTCCCTTGATGTACTAACTTGATCACTTAAATATTGAACAATATGATCATAGATGGATAATCCAAAGATCCAATTAGAAGGAGTGCTCATAGAACGATAATGATAAGATGAATTGAGACTAAACCTTAGCTCCTTCAAAGATCTAATAATCAATTTTAGATCAAAATGATAATTATGCTCTGGGTTATACGATAATAAACATACATATTCTCTATTTTTTGTTTTATCACAATTGTTAAAAGCGACTAGAAGCTCTTCAAAGCCTACCTCATATTCTCCGAATATAACATCTGAATTATAGCCTGATACATAAAATTTTAAAGTCTCTTTGTTATAACCGAAAATTAACATTTCATGCGGCAAAGCATATTTTTTATACGCCTTTTTATGGGCAATATAACTTTCATCCACATACAAATGAATATATTGATTTTGATCAATAGAATCACAAATAAAGCTGATGATGCCCCCCATATATTTTTCCAAAAAACGTTGGTTGATCTTTTGATAGTTAATGAGAGGACAACTCATAAAGAAATCATACCAAGGCAAGTTAGATGTATAAAACGAAAAGAATTTCCCTTCTGGAAAGTTTCCAGCACAAATCAATTGAATATAATTACTGTAAAACCAAGCCTCCGATTGTTTATGCTGCATTACAATTGAGAGTGGATAGGCATTACATAGGTAACCATGTACAGAAGGTCTTATCATTGGCAGTTTTATATCGCTCATAACTTCTACCTCCGTATTATTTTTTTTCAAAAACTATAAGCTTCCTCCGTCAGATACGGATGTGAGAAATCTGATCACTTGTGCAGACTCCATACTCCTATAAGTATATGAATTATCACCTGTAATTTCCAGATAGAGTTTATTATAGAAGTTTTCAATAAGCTCATTTAGGTTGACTATGTACTCTTTACAACGGAGGAGCTGTCTCAAAAGGAATTCACCCTCGCTCCAATTGCTAACGAACCCAACACAGATTCATTACCACAAAAAAACACAGCAAAGAGGATGTCCCCCGTCATATTCATGACTTATGGACATCCTCTTCGTAGAAACACTCTATAATTGTTAATTTTATTTTATTGTGGCGGTAAAAATCATTAATATGATGAATATTTTATAGTCTTTTTGTCGGTAACTTTATAGTATAATGTCGTTTTTCATCACTAGTCTTCTTTAGCTTAATAAAAGAACAAATAAGCAGCTCGTTAATAAATTGCCGCAATATCTTGAAGAAATTATTTTCTCCTATATCTTTTCTTTAACTCATTAAATACGTTGCTTACCTTTTTATGAGTTCTAATGTATTTCTTGGGAACTCCGCTTATTTCAACAACATTTTCATAGGTTGGATAATCCCCATGATTTGTTATAAGAATTACGGCTTCTTTAATGCGCTCTATTCGCTCCTCCTCTACTTTGTCATTCATTCGCGCTTTCTGTAACTGTTTCTGTTCCTCAATCCATTCCAATAGCTCAGGAAACAACTTTTTAACAGTTTTTTTAGTAGTCTCTAAATACTTGTAAAGATAGATGTCTGCTATAATCTCATCTTTGGCAATTTGATTGTTAATATAAGCCTCTGCTCTTTGTCTTATCACAGCAACATCCGATATTCCTTTTCTCACCTGATTATGATTAATAGCTATTTCTTTATTCTTGAATTTCCCCTTCTTATAATTCACTCGCGACCTTTTCTCATTTTTCATTGTGAACATATACAATTGAACTTCGGGATTAAAGAAATTCCGAAAAAAATCTTTTTGGCCCCAACCAAACATTTTTCGTGCTCTAGCAATATCTGACTTATTATTATCTCTATTTAGGGCCATGAAATAGTCTATTGGTTTTTCTATAATCATTTTAGGCTCCTTATTCCTCTGAGGTAAAATACCTTGGGAAGAAAAATACATGCTGTACTTGAGAACTGTGTATTGTGTGGTATTTAGAAGAGAAGCAATATCTTTCGCATATTCCCCTTTAATCAACAACGGCAGAATCTGATCCCCTGCACGTAAAAAGGATTCACTGCACTCTGTCCATTTGTTTTCTTCTTTAATGAAACCATATTTCACAAAACAAACAGAACACAAATGCACATGAAGATATCGCACACCATTCCATGTTACAGGCGGTTTGTTAGAACGGATCATTGTAGTACTTGTTTGATATGAACTACACCAAGGTGACTGACATAAAGGTGTTTTTTTTGATTGAGCTTGGTATTTTTGGACCGAATCTATGAACTTCTCTGGCAGCTCGGTACTAATAAATTCCGAGAGAGTCACTCCACTCTCATCAATTACTTTCAGTATTTGAGGAAGAGTTGCTTTATAGCCCTCTCCCTTTTGTATATAAGATAAAAATCTGCTTTTAGCGTCATTACTCAGTGTTTTAAGCCTAAACATATAGAAATCGTCTTCTCTTTGATTATAATAATAAAGTAAAAGCAGAGTGAGATATTTGCTTTTATCCTCAACGCCACTTGGATTTAGTTTGGTTTCTAATGTTAAGAGAGTACGCCAGATTTCATACTTCTTTTTTTGATCATTGTAGTAGTTTGTATCGAGAACAAAGTCAGATGATTTCTGCTTAAATAGTTTTTCGCCGCAAGAATAGCATTGCACTTCAACTAAAGATGGATTTATATAAGGCTGATTTTGTTGGCAAGACGGACATTGAGAAGTCAACGGAATACCATGCTTATCACATACTTTTAACTCTTTAATTTGCCAAAGTAAATGATAGCAATTTTTCTCCTTTAAACACATCGGGCAAAAGCAACGATAGGTATGATTGAAAACATTTAAAATAAAACTCCGATAATAATTAGAACTCTGATCTTCTTCATCTAAGAATGTTTCAATTATATTTTCGAGCGAAGCACCTTTGAAATATTTTCTGTCTATTTGAAGCAGAAATGATAATTTTCGTAGATCAGTCACAACTTGAGGATTTAAATCAATATGAGGGCTTCCTGAGTTTTTGATTTGTGCAATCTTTAACAATTGCTCATATCTTATTTTATTTCGGACAGCTGTGCGTAATAAAAAGGATGAGAATGCTTCTCCCTCATATGGTATTGTCTTAATTGTTAATGTCTCTTCTTCCATAAAACACCTCTTTTGAAAATATAATATTTCTAATAATAAACACATCGCTCAAGATGCACAAAGAACCCCTATAAATGAATCGACCTTTACGTCAGTTCATTTATAGGGGTTCTCTCAATTATAGAAGCGTTTTTGTCTGATATAGGTATTGATTTCTGGCGCATAGCTACATAACTGGCTCTGACTATATCCAAGAAGTTGATACACTTCATTCATCTTCATGTGGACGTGCCATTTATCTTCAAAAAAAGTATCTATCTCTGCTTTAAGTGCTCTTATTTTATGCTCATAGAGTAGCTTTTTCTGATGTTGTTTCATGGCATCAATATATTCTTTCAATCCCCATTTGGCTAAGGTTTGCATCGATACTCCAACAGCTTTTAGTAGAACAGGATTAGTTATTTTCTGATTTTTATCCAATAGTTCTTCGCACACTGACATTAATAAACGTACGGTTTCAATTTTATTTTTTCTGGGAGGCCTTGCATTCACTTTCTCTAATATAGCGCGCATGACATGTATATGATATCTATAACAAAAATAATGTTCTTCGGTTTCCCAACAGCCCCACTCTTTTATTTTTGCAATTTTAATCCCATCTTGGATTCCCTTGAGAAAAGCATCTATACGTTCTTGTTCATAGATATAACTACGATCACTTCCTATACCTCTAACTGTAAAATAAGCTCTTACTCTTTTATTTTTAGCTAATGAAAAACCCGTGTAAGTAGCAATTTCTTTCCAAGTTAAATCTTGTATAGGTTGGTCCACCAGTGTCGAATATCCACGGACAAAATCAGAACGTTCTCTAAGTTTGCCTCCATTTATAGCGTATTCACAGCCACATTCATGACAATATACATAGAAATCTAATGCTCGATTTTGATTGTATTTAAATCCACTCTTTGTGGAACGTAATGACCCTGTTTGGGCATATGAACTACACCATAAAGCACTACATGAATAAAGGTTGATATCCGGTTCAACGTTTCGATGACTAATTCGTTCTTTGTAGTCCACTGGCACTTCTAAATTAGAAAGCTCGTTTATTGAAATTTCAGTATGATACAAAAAGTTAAGAATAACGTTAAGATGAATAGATCTTTTGGTGGACATTGTACCTCGAGCATGCTGAAGTAAATTTTTATAGGATATTCCGATTATGTCCCGTTCTAACAACTCAGTAACCTTGGGGTTAAGCGAAGCCACATAGATTATTTTTCGGGCTAAGTCTTTGCTACACATGATTGCCGAATTGAAACGGATGAGTTCCTTCATGATTTTAACTTTGCCAAAACTTTCGTTTATGCACGGCTCTTGGATAATTTTTCCTTCTGCCACCTGACTCGCCAATCTGCTTTTGCAATATGGGCAGAAACCCAGGAGATATATTGAAGAATACATTAGCTGCTTTTTGCATTTCATGCAAGACTGTAATAAAGCTGTTCGATGTTTCTGACAATAATCCATTTCTTGAAATCTCCACAACAATGGATATGTCGCTCTTTCCTCTAGACACTGGGGACAATAAGCTAATGTTTTGCGGATTAACCCTCTCATCACACGACTATCTTCAGGCTTACTACCATCTGAAAACTGTGTCAGTATATTGATAAAACTCATCTGACGCAATACACCCTTGGCTAGAGAAAGATGTTTCTCGAGAAGATTTAAATTGAGTATGTTTTCTGGGACATAATCTAATTTTGAAATATCAGATAAGTGAATGATGGTTGAGGCGCTTCTCCGATAGTGCTTCATGAACCATTCTACTCTTGCTCCATTACCGTGTGCAACACGTATAATGAAGCTACTAAGTGCCTCACCCTCATAAGGTATGACCTTCACAGTTAATGTAAGTTCCAGTCTAACCATGTCTTTCTCCGTTCATTACGTGTAGATTTCAATCGTGTAGAGACTTAAACCAACATCCGATCTGTAAGATCTTCTGCAAGGGCTTTAGACCCCGAAATACCTTTGATATACCTTAGAGGACCATCTGTTGACCAATCTATACCCTTCAATTTTTCAATCCTTTTGGGTATCATCTTATAATCGATACTTCCGTCTTCATTGATACAACTTTCAATGAGATCCGAGCCCGCCATAGATAAAGCATCCAAACAAACTATATGTGTTAATCGCTGTCCCTTATAGTCAATCCACTGCTGATAAAACTTCTCTTTGATTGAATTAAAATATAGCAAAGACAAATGTAATTTGACCTCTTTGGTCAAAGCTGAACATTGAGGTTTCTTTGTCATATACTTCAAGGTCCGATACAAATTCTGAAGCGTAATATGTCTTCCCTTATTTCGTTTACCAACGATACTGCCAATATGATGGAATGGACTATCTCCTCTTACGAGTAATTCCGTTGCAATCCAACTAATATCATCCGATGCTCTAGTCAGATACTTACTTAGAGAGGGAGCAATTCCTTTAGCTTTGGTATTTATAATATTAAACAATTGGATTTCTTCGTCATCATCTAAATAATGAAACGCAACAAATGGAACAGACATATCAGAATTTGTTTCCTGTATATAGCGTTTTATTCCTCCTAATCGATGTTGCCCATCCATTAGTGACGCTTTAGCTTTACAGATGAGACGACCAAACGTTGGGCGTTGCTTATCATATGGTGTAAACTCCCAATTTGAGGATGCATTTAATAATAAAGAGGTGAATAAAGCCTCGTCTCCCTTAGATAAATAAAAAGCAAAGTCATTACATCTTCTAATATCTACTGGACGTTGATATCCCTTCCCTGATGGATCATCATATGACTTCACGTAAGTTAACAAAAAAGAATCATGTGCAGAAAGAGAACTTTGATATGTTATTTTCCCACGTATTTTATTTAAAAGAACATTCTCTATCACGATAGGTCTAGCTAAACTGGAATTCATAGTTGTCATCATACTCCTTGTTGTTTATCCAGGTTCTCCTATAAATTTGAATCAATGATATGTCGGAGATAGGGGATTACATCAATATTTTCGTCATCGCCTGCTACCTTGAACTGATACGATCTAGCAACATTAGCTTCTAAATCCTCCGTATACATAAGACCTACGGTTCTATATCTCTTACGTGAGTTTACGATTGGTAAGGTTAGTTGATCCACGGCAGATATGGCTATGATCTCTTCATGGACCGCACTGATCCACTCATCTCCTCTTAGGTTATGCTCTGCACGCAGCAATTCAAACTGCTCCTCATCCGTTATCAGAATGAAATAAAAATTTTGATAGAAGATGTACTTTTCAATTCTATACACCCTTCGGCAGTTATGCTCATCTATCAAAACAAGGATATTCGCCTTATTGTTATTACTCATATATGGCTACTCCTTTACCGTAAGGAATGAGAAGATCCGTTATTGATTATACCTATATAATAGGTATTTTGTATACCCTTCTTGTTTCATTTTAATTTGGCTATTATTGGGCAAGGGGTGATCATCACATGAATTTCAAAGATACAGGAAACCGAATACAAGAACTTCGAAAGACACGATTTCATAACCGTGTATCTTTTGCTCAAGCTCTTCAAACTTCGGATGAGAATATTAAACGAATTGAGAGTGGTAAAGGTCTACCTAGTATTGACCTCCTTATTAAAATGGCTCTGACTCTAGAAGTAAGTACTGATTATATTTTATTTGGCAATCTTATGAATCCAGATGATGAAGCAAGTACTTCTCTTATCCGTTTACAACAAGAATTAAGCCCTGCCGGCAAAAAAGCCTTACATAAAATTGCTATGGAAATCTATATTCTTGAAAAAGGATAAACAAAAAAACCGCCCCTAAGGCGATCTTTCTGTTAACAAACTTTTTATTTCCGTCTATCTTTTAAAATTTTTCGAATATCATCCTCTGTGATATCCCCTACAACATTCCTCCGAGCCTCAATTAATACAGAACCATTCAAACGCTTTAAGATTTCAAAATCATCAAAATCAGGTTCAAAGACACCAATTAGTTCGAATGCATTCTGTAGTATGGGAACAAGCCAACCTATAAAGCCCAAAGATAGTTTATGTAGTATTTGAGGATACTTCATATTCATATCCGATAGTCCCATGTTTTGATCTAGCCCAAGTTGTTTTTCAATCTCTCGGAGTAAATCTATAAACTGTTCATCGCATGTCTCAAATCTCGGTATATTCCGTGGTGCATACCTTCCAATATGTTGTTCATTTAAGGTGCGCAGCCCTTCGATATCAGGCGTACCTACACAGACCAAACAAACTCCCGCTTGGTTGGACACTCCCTTCACTAGCTCCATACCTTGAGTTCTAGTCGTTAAAGGATACGGTAGTAAATAATCCAACTCATCTAAAATAAGCATCTCTGTTCGATGTTTATGTAATAGATGAAAGGCTCTGTCTTTCACTTCACCTACATCTATATTTTTGCCATACAATTTCACGGCACCCAACCCTTTAATAATATTGTTATAGAGCTCTTTGGGTGTAAATTTATCGGGCATTTCCGTATATACAACAGGTATGATTTCAACTTTGGAACCTTCTTCATCAAAGTAGTGACTTTTTTCTTGTCGTTTAGTGTATCGCTTCACTGACTGCGTCTTTCCGACTCTCGATTTACCCATGAGAAACACGTGCATGGGTGCATTGCTGTTTTCCATCCCGCGCCGCCTAAACATTCTTTTTGAATCAAGTACACTCCATATTCTTTTTACTTCTGGATGTTCAATATATAAATTGATGATGCGATCCTGAAATGCTAAAAATTCATTCGTTTTCAATGACTAGCTCCCCCTTTTCTAATCTAGTATCCAGTTCTTTTACCAATCCTAAAAGTTCATCATCTTCACTCAGTGTGAAATTTTTTCGAGGTTTGATTTTCTTCTTCTCTTGTTCCATACCTAATTTAAGAACTCTAATTTTGCCTTTGTTCGTTTTCTTCATTTCTTCTATTTTCATCAGTAATTCATCTTTAGCTGCTGTCAGGTCCGAATCGCTTGGTATATTACCTCGTAATTTCTTCTTCTTCCGTGCCATACTTGTGAGTAACTTGTATGTTCTTTTTTTCATTCCTATTAGTGTTTCGTAAGTAGGATTAACTGCAAGTACTTTGATGTACTCTTTAGTAAGAACATCCAAGATATAAACATGCGATATATCATCAATATCATATTTCATTTTGTATTTTGTACCGTCATTACGTATTAATCGCTTTAATTCAACATCATTGTAGTACACATTTCCAAAACGTATTCCCTGCCTCGAAAACTGAACTTCTTTATAAGGTAACAATTCAATATGAAAAGTTTCCTCATCTTCTTTATTTATAAAGTCATTCTGCCCCCCGATATCTAACCCCCTCTGATACTGTTTATATGGGGTACAATAGTCATAAGGAAGGGAAGCGTGTACATCATGATGATAAATATCCGTTATATATCGCGTCATAAGTTCAGTAATATCTGACAAGGTGTAAATTGCTTCTTTTGTCGAATCATATTCCCCTCTTGCTTTGGTATTACTTTTGGTTGTTCCCGCCAGACGATGGATAAGTTTTGTGTTCAACGTGCCAAACAATCTTTCTATCGTTCCACCCCAGCGTGGATTAGCCACTGGACGATACATCACTTGAGATTCAAGCGTTTCATTAATGAGTTGCTTGATTTGGTTATTATCAAATTCTTTACCATTATCAAAATATATGATATCTGGTATCCCATAAACTTCCCACTCATGTACAGTTCCGTATGTTTCTTTGACCTGTTTTCTTAAAACTCCGTGCTCAATGGCCTTCCTGACCTTATCCCCCGATGGACTATCAAATGAAATGTGCATACACCAAACACAACGACTGTACACGTCTATCCCTAAAGTGATCCATGGTCTGCCTAAGACCTCGAGTGTACTCTCATCCAGAAGGATAATATCTAACTCTGTATGGTCTATCTCAATGATATGAAGTGATGATTTGGCTTCCGTATTGGAGAAGTTTCCTACAATGGGGTCATAGAGTTGAGCAGCTGCAGTTCCGTCACGCATCCGTAATACAATTTCTTTATCTAATCGATGTATGATGCTATAGACCGTATCGTAACTTAGTACGGGAAGTTTGGCTCGTGCACACCTTATTTCTACAGTGTCTGTAATTTCTCGAATACTTGCTTTCTTTTTCGTAAGATAATCTTGTTCTATGACTAGTTTTAAAATAGCTAAATAACGCTCATCCAAATAGGATTGTATCGTGCATAACACCATTTCCTTCTTCTTTGGATGACAAATCTGAAGAACTTTCATGTCTTTTCTTAGATGTGGGTACCTTACTTTTTCAGATACTAGACCTGACATGCCTAATTGATTAATTTGTTCTTCTTTTTTAAATTTGCTCAAATCTCTTTGCAAGGTACGGGTGGATACTTGAAATTGTGCTGCTATACGACTAATTAATTCTTTCTGGGTAACTCCGTCTAAACTCATTTCTTCATCTTTAAAGTATTTATTGAAATACCTTTCTTGAAATTGAATGACCGCTCTTGGATCATTTCTTTTTACTTTCTCCAGTAATAATAAGGGTTTAATCATTTCATTCTTCCGTCTTATTTTCTCACTTTGTTCATTGGATAATGAATCTATAAACCCTTGAAACTGCATTCTAGATTGAAACTTTTTGCTATCAGAGGGCATTTCAGTATTTTTATGAATCTGCATAAAGCCTTTATCTGTAACCAAACCATAGTAATTCAGCTCCTGGGCTTTTAATTCGCCTGTAAGTGGCTGAACAATGACATTGGGATATTGGATATCTAAAACAATATGTTTTTTCCCATACAACTCAAACTCCTCATTTAACTTTAGCGCTGATCGTTTCACAACTTGTCCCTTTCCTCTGTGGTCATTGATTCCTCTAGTTGTTGGTACGTGCTACCAACTTTAAGTTCACTTTTAATGTTTATTGGCTTAAAAAGATCTACCCAAATTTGATTGGCTGCAATTAAATAATAGATATGAGGAATGATATACCTTCGTTCGCAGATACTCTCAAAACTGTTTGCCAATCGATCCATTGTACAATTCTCCATAAATCGAAGTTTATAAAGTATTTGAGGAATGAGTTCTGCGTAGTGTTTTCTCTTTTTAGTATAGCGAATGATGTTTTTTATATTTTCCGTTACAATCTTATCTGTTGATCTGGGATATATAACAACATAATTCCATTCACGATCTCTGGCATATGCTTTACAAGCTTTATTATGTCTATCGAATCGAGCATAATTTTGGTCATGCACAGTAAGCTCTTTAGCCTTGATTTGATATAGCGTTGGATCATGACCTTGGCGGTATACTAAGACATCAGGAACGTGATGATATACTTTTAATTCCCCATGATCCGTCACTAAAATAGGGACCTCGACAGGTTGAACATAGTATTTAATCGTTTTCGGATCTAGTTCCAAGAAATAGTAAAACAAGCATTCGGTAAGCGATTCATACTCCACTGTTTTATTCATCTTCTGGCTCCGGATGGAACCAATATTAAACGGTACATATCTACTTAAGGTATTATCAACTTTACGTTTCGGGTAATATAGCTGATCAAGCTTGCTCCATTCCTCGTTTGTCCAATCCATTACTTCACCTCACACTTTTATCGTTTTAATTATATAAATATTAGTTTTACTGATTTTTTGCACCAAAATAATAATATAATTAAATTACCTATTTTGTCCATAAAAACTATTTTTTGAACATTCAATTGAATATTCAAATTTCATATCGTATCATTCATATCAATTGAGCGTTATAATAGATCTTATAAAGAAAGGATAATTAAGAAGAATTTGTAGTCTGGCCCATGGAGGTGAGTTTTGTATTGGAAATCGGAGATAGAATAAAGCAACTGAGGAAGAGCCTTAACCTGACGCAGTCCCAGTTTGCAATCCTAATTAATATTTCTCAAAGTGCTTTAAGTGAAATTGAGAATAATAGGTTTAACCCTTCATTAGAAACTTTACTTTCTATAAAAGATAAGTTTGGCATCAACGTGGATTGGATGATAAATTCAAACAACATAACCCATCCAGATATGGAAACAGTTCCAGAGGTATACAAGAACAACCTAGTATTAAAAGTATTTAAACTGATCACCGAGGAAGCTCAACAGGTATCCAAAGAAGCTAATTGTGAAATTCAACCTGCGGAGATCTCTCGCGCGCTGAGTAAACACATTAATTCCCTCTTCGCATCCGTTTCTGTTGATGCTGAAGAAAAAATGATATTCAATAAGTACCATCTCCTTCCTGCTAAAGACAAAAAAGAGATACATGCCATAATAGATATGAAATATATTGCAAACTATCAAGTATAAAAAAAAAGAACCAGTTTCACATTAAAGTTCACTGGTTCTTTTGTGTTTTAAAAATCATTAAATGAAATTTTTCTTTTACATACGTCGCACTCTACTTCAATAACCAGACCAATCCCCGTAGGAATGAATGTATAAGAGAACTTAGCTCCTGATACATCTAATGGTATACACGAGTCCCATTGTTTAATTTCTTTTTCCATTTGATTTGTTATTACAAATTCTAACACTCAATCCCTCCTTTATAAAATGTATCTTCATATGAATTCAGGCTTTTATTAACAATTGCTTTTAAGTAATATAGTAAAGCTTTTCACATAAAGCACCCTAGAATTATTGTTTAAAAGTATAATCATGATTGAATTTGACTGATTTAGCTATGTTGTCAAAATCTCCGTATATACTCTCCAAATTTATTCCTAAAAAGTTAAGTTCATTTAGTATCTCATGATGATTTCGAATCCTTAAAGTATAATCTGGATTTATGGATTGATAACTTAAAACTGAAAATTGATATTGTTCATCCGTTTTCGATAAATAGGGTTGATAAATAAAAAGCCCTTTTTGATTAACAATTCTATCGAAGAGGTCAGGCGGTTGATAAGTAAAATACATATCGAAGTCTAGATTAAGCTGCTGATCTCCACAATCAAATTGAATTTGAAGCAAATTAATTAATAGAGCAAGGTAAACTCTTGCAATCACTTCTTCAGTCGAATAATAAATAAAACTCTCAAGACGATAAGTTTCACCATATGTGATGCTTTCATCATCAATTTCATTGAGTAAGTAGTCATATAATTCTGAAATTTCATTTTTATTCTTGAAATCACTAAGTTTATTAAGATAATAATCTCCTTCCTCTACAATTTCTCTTGCCTCTTCATCTAATTCCGTTAAACTTTCACCATGTATATTAATGTTATTATTTTCATAGCAATCAATTAATCTATTAAGATAGATAAGAGCAATATCGCTTTGAGTCGTAAACAATTGTTCTAGTTTAAAAAGTGTTTTCTTTCGAATCTCTTCATTCTCTAATAATGATTCAAAAAAATCCTTATTATTAAATTCAGCGATCATATCCGTGATATCGAGTAATTTTTCTTTTTTTATTAGATATATCTCTGCATCATCAATTAGAATATTCTCCTTAGGTTTTTCCTTACCATAACATGCAAAAAATAAAGCAATTAGAGGTGAAGTTGTAAAATCCACTAAATTTGTTGGTAAACCATGGTGTTGACAAAATGCTAAGAAAAATTTTTTCTCATCGTTTGATATCTTTCTAACTACTTTATTGAAAAATTGTCGTTTCATTTCTTTAATATCATAAAATTGGTTTGTCCCCCATCCCCCCTTATAGGTTCTAAAACCGCTTGCTTGAATTCCAGTGAAAGCTTGGTTTTGTCCACGAAAAATATAGTTATGAAATTTCTTTTCTCTGATTAGTTCCAGATATTCAGAAATGTTATCTATTATGTACTCCTTAACCAAGTTACCATCTCCCAATATAATCATTAAGGTATTAGCTATCCCATTTCTCTTTAATTCAACTCATATCTATCAACTTGAGAATCAGAAAAAAATTGAACAATCTCTTGCTCATTGTATTTCTCTTGGACTTCAAGAGAAATGAATAAAACAAGCTCCTTCTTAGATCTTGTTAAAGCTACATATAAATAATTCAGCATTTTGTTTTCTGCTCTCTTTTTACTGAATAAATACTCTGCAATATCTGTTGTTACAATGAATAGGCACCTTTCTCCTTCCAATCCTTTTATAGCATCAATAGAGTTTACTAATATACCTGGCGAAAGAATTTTTTCGCGTGACGAGTCAAAAGCTTCTCGCAATCTCCCTTTATCTCTAGGAGTTAACTTTATATTTAATTTTTTTTCTATATCAGAGAACACTCTAAAATTACTAACTTCGTTTATCTTAGATAAAATCTCTTTAAATAATTCATATTGAATTATTTTCTTTTTTGTGTCTTCAGTTTCAATTCTTTTTATCAGTATTTCTAGTTCATAGGTTAAATTTCGGTTTGAAATTTTTCTCTCTTCGTGAGTGTTAAATCGTTTATTTTTTTGATATATGAATACCATGTCCCAGTTACTATTTTTTACAAATTCTTCACTTGATTCAATTTCTGTTTCAAATACATAGCTAATCTCACCCTCTATCTCAGATTCGGGATTTTGTTTTTGGTCTGAAGGAACATATAAATTTGAAAAAGTAACATGTGATAAAGGGCATCTTTGATTTTTCAATTCATAGATAACGGATTCCTTACGTCTACTTAATATGCTTTTGAAATTATTACGACCACGTAAATCTTGCTTTGGATCTCCTATTAAAAATACATTAAATCCTTTATTGTCTAATAACTCAATTATTTGAGTCATATGTTCATCAATATCTTGAGCCTCATCAATAAATACGTAATCTAAGTACTTTGACATAATTTTCAATACTCTTTCGCGCTTTTCTCTAATTGATTTGTTGTCCTTTGTCTTCTTACACAAAATCCATTTTGCTGTTTCTGTTACTTTTTCTACATGGATCAATTTATTATTATTCAATTCTTTTAGTTTGTTGGCCTTAAATGCTCTATTTAAAGGTAATTTAACATTTGAAACACTTCTAAATTGCTCTTCAAAAAGTAAGTGATGGAATGGAAAAATAACTTCATGAAGTAAAAAAACATGGATAGTTTCAATCCGTAGTTGCTTCGGAATGACTCCTATACGTTTAATAATCAATTCTCTAATCCTATTTCTTGCAGCATTAGTGTAAGTTATAACATAAAGTATCTTACCATCATGGACTTGTTCTAACCTGCTTAGAATACGCTTGGCCATAGAAGTAGTTTTTCCAGCTCCTGCTCCAGCAACAATTATTTCCATTCTTTATCACCGCTCTTAAGAAATTTTAGAACGTTTGCAATATGTTTTGGCAATTCAATATTGGATAACTCCTCTTTGCCAAAATCTCTACAGAACTTCAGCATAGTTGAAGCCTTAGCATCTCTCCAACATCCAGCTAACTCTTCAGAACTCTCGCATGTTTTCCATCCATGCTTTTGAGAGAAATATTCATTCAGTTTGTTGAAATTTTCTCCGGTCTTCACAAACTCTGGTTCAAGAGTATATTCGGTTGTTGTCGTTACAAAGATGTTCGAGTACACATTATACTTTTCATGATTTTTTTGTGCATTTGGCTGCTCATCATAATCTCTAATAATACCAATTCTATTGGTAGTGTTTTGATTTACTTTAAGCCAGATATCTAACATCTTTGTAAACCCTTTATGCAAAGCAATAACTTCAACGTCATGCAATGAATTCGAACTTGAAGCCAGGTATGACTTAATAAGCATCTCTTCAGTTGGTCCCTCTACTAAAATGCAATTTCTTGAAAATAGAAATTTCAAAAAATCTAAGTTCGGCTTTTTTGCTAAGTAATTCAATTCATCTGGAATTAAGGCGGTCTTTAGGGAAAAAGCAACTCCACCCGATAGAACAACAACATTTTCTAAATCTAGTTTGTTTATGAATTCGGTACTATGTGTTGAGATCAATAGTTGCAGACTCTTACTGGTATTTATAATTGAATTAAAGAAACTTGCAAGAAGGTGTTCATTACTTACACATAAATGTGCTTCAGGCTCCTCTATTGTTAAGAGATTTAAAGCGATGTCTGTATGTACTTTTAGAGAATTCATCATTACAAGTAAATAAATTAAATTTCGGTATCCTAACCCCTGGGTATTCAAATATTCTTCACCAAATCCGAGTCGTACATTGTTTAACAAAGAACTCATACTCGGCATATTTGGGAGCAAAGTTATTTCTTCGAAGAAATCTTTTGCGTTATCCAGAGAAGAATCTTCTTGCCAATTGAATATTCCTTCTAGTTTGCTAATTTTTTTTAAATCAGAAAAGAAAAGTTCATAAGATTTTTCAACGGCTACTTTCTGTTCATTATTAAGTTTGTTATGTAAAAGATTGACCAAAGCTTTAGATCCAAGTTGGTTGTTCTTTGTAGAAAAATCATCTCTCTCTGCAGCTAGGGAATTATATTTGAAATTGAGTAAATCACTAAATGAAACTGACTCCTGTGTTGAAGGAACCTGTATTGTATATTTATAAAACTCCATTGGCAAAAGATTCATTTTAATATTATCAATAGAAGAGTTGATTTTTAGAATATTGGTGACTAATTCTAATAATTTCAGAGGATTCTGAACAGCATACTTATATTGGATACTATACTGTGGATCATCCGTATCCACTGATGCAATCCATTTATGAACATAATATTCGTCTGCTCCGTCAGGACTAAAAGTAACCTCTACTGATACTACAGGAATAAACTTAATGAACTCTTGTAGTTCTATTTCATTTTTTTTAAGCTTTTCCATGTTAGAGCGTAAAAAGTTGAAATATGACTCCTTAGCTGAGTTATTTATATCATGCCACCCTAGGTTTTTATTAAGGTTTCCAACTTCATCATTCATAAAAGGTAATGTTAGTGCTTTCAATACATTACTCTTACCACTATTGTTTTCTCCAATTAAAATAGTTATTCTATTCAAACTGATATTAACTTCTTTTAAATTACGGTAATTGAGAATTTTAACTTCCGATAACTTCATATGTATCACTCCTATTATGGATTAACGAAAAGTAGATGGTCTCTATATTTTGTATTCATTATTAGTTAATCGCACTGATTACACGTACCTTTTTAATATAAAGGGACTCCAGAGCATAACTTAAAGCTTTAAGAGTCCTTTATATAATTTTTATAAATTTAAATTTTAAATTAAAGTATAGCTTTATGATTGATCATGAATTTTAGTATTAACTTCATTGATAAATAATTCAACTTTTTCATGATCTAAAAACTTTTCAAATGTCTCTTTCATTCTATTCCTATACTTCATTCTCAAGTGTTTTTCAATTTCGTATAAATATTTTGGATCTGTGTACAACTGATCGTTTACCATATCCTCACCCATAATTCTTTCTAATCCAGGCCCATATTTCGGATCTTTTAGCATTTCGTTAATTTTTATAAAATACATTATGGAAGGTTCAAGATATACTATAGGTAGATCAGGAAACTTCTCTTTTATAATACTTCCTGGGCTTTTAGCGCGAGGATAAAACACATCATCATTTTCAAATATAAAGAGACTTTTCTCTCCCAAATCAGATAATATTTTTATAAGATTTTCAGACAAAATGGCACCGCCAAGGGCAATCACGTTAATTTCATCTAGATTTAATCTACGCGATAAACCAAATTTTTCATTTAACATACTGAAAAACTCTTCATCTATCTTACCTTCAACATACAAATTCAAGTTTTTTGAAGCAGACTTCTGGTCTGATTGAGACTGTTCCTGGCCCACCTTTTTTTCAATTGCTGCATCCATTTTTCTATAAAATGAAGATATTCCATTTACACGCTTCACTCTTTTAAAGAGTGGAATCCAGCCATTTTTATCACTCCAAATGATTGGTAGTGTTGTATTTGGAGTGTTGTACGGAAACACAATTAGTCCTCCTACACCACCAAAACCCATTCCATTTTCACCATTAATACTTATTTTACCGTAATATTCAATTCGTTCACGCATTTCTTTTCTATTATCGTGAAGGACTCCTTCATAGAATCTTGAATCCAAAGAATTAATAGTATCTTCATTACCATATTGGAATGCTGAAAAAGTAAGTGCTTTTGTTTCATCCGTTATTTTTGTAATTCCTTCGTTCATACCACAAACAGTAAGAAGAAAAATATTCCTTACTTTAAATGGTGTAACTTTCTCAGTTAAAATATTAATTTCTTGAGTTGCCTGTCTGCCTGTAGAAATAATATCATCAAGTAAAACAATATTTTCTACCCGTTCTTTTTCAATATGATGAAATGAATCATCATCTAAAAAGTTTTCTTCAGATATATCATTAATTAATCTAAAATGATAACTAATCATTGAACCACTTTTTCCTGCATCTCCTATTCCTGCAAAAACTGTGTTCTCACCTTTTATTACTGTATTTTTGTCTTTAGCCATTCTAAGTAGTCGACTATACGCCACTTGTAAAGCACTATTTAGATCATCATAACCTATTACATTCAGGTTATTAATTATCCTTAATGCTATATGGTAATCAGATGGATCAAATTGCAGTATCCATTTAATAACATGGTCAATCTCTATATTAATAGGCCAAGTAGAAACAATATGCTCAATCTCGGTAAGTCTACCGTGAATAGAAGACGGGTATTTCATGCCGTTAACCTCACTTTATTATTATCGTAATCCTTGTACATTTTATTTTTACAAATCCGTACTGCTGAAGGCATATCAATGAAGTTCCCAGATAATACTGTTCACTCTAGAATGGCATTCTATTATATATCCTCTATTTCAATAAAGCTCACTCTACATAGCAAATCAGCTTAAACCAATTTATCTTTTTGAAATCTTAATTGCATTAACGGACACTTTAGGAGATTCAGATGTGAATTCAAGATATACATTATCAAATTGATACATTAGGACAAATTCTCCTTCATACTCTGTACTTTCAAACCTTGTGCCTTTGCCCAAGATCTTCTCGATATCATCGAACCCTTTCATAGGAAAAGCTCTAGAACTTAAATATACATAGGCTAGTCGCCCAGATTCTTCACTGAAATTGAATGAAGCATAGTCCCATCCTTCAAAAATCCAAAATAGTCCTCCACTCTCATAATAGGATTCTCTCACTTTGCTATTCAGTGCCTCAGATACTTGTTTTATGGTTTTTCCAAAGCTTATTTCTTTGAACCCAGGTAATTTTCCTTGCTTTAGATATTTAACCGAGTCTTTTGTTAAATCTAAAAATGGCATGGTATTGTTGGACTGGATTTTTGTATAGGGTACTTTTACTTCTATAAACCCAGCTACATAAGGGCCTACTTGATACGGGTCAAAGATTATGACAATCCCATCATTGTAATAATAAAAACTAGACTTTTTACTTAGAGGAAAGTTCCTAATCTTATCGTCGAACACTTCCTTCTTAACCCTTAACCCCGACTCAACACCATCGAAAAGGTTAACACTTTGTTTGTTCGTCTTAGCGATATTGTTTAAAAAAAGCTGTGATCCGGTTTTTAAATCAAAATTGTATGTAGTCGCTTCTTCATATCCATGTACTCCACCCTTGTAATAATAATCTTTGAATACAATGGATAATCGTTGATTATTATTATATTTCGTCTCAGATGTAGTTTGTCTGTAAAAGTAATTTTGCTGTTTCTTTAATTCTACGTTTTCTTGGGATGCTTTTACAGCATGACCCTTTAATATCTTATTGATTTTATCTTTTACTTGTTGATTTCCATCGGTGATTTGGACATATTCTTGACCCTTGTACATATGGGTCTTCGTGTTTACAGTATGCGGTTTGGCTGATACTGCGTTAATAGGTATGAATAGAACAAACATAATACTCAAAATCAATATTGTAGCTAATACTTTCTTCAATTGAAACTTCCCCTTTGTTTTTTATAGTCACGGTACTCTTCCAGCATACGTTTCAGCACTTTCGATATTTCAATTCTCTTTGAATCAACATCTTCTGTTCTAGTCTCATTGAAAACATCATCGTTGATATCTAAATTTAAATATTGAAATAAGACCTTTTTATTACTTGAAACATATTTTTCAAATTGGATTCTTTCATTTTCATCAGAATAGATTAAAATCACCTCTAGAAATCTTCTTCTGGCTATGCATGCCTCATGTTGATCCTCTTTAAACAAAAATTGATGTAGTAGATGGTTAATATCTTGGTTAATAAAGTATCTATAAGAAATGCTCTCTTGATGGTATTTATCAAAGTCAATAAATCCCCATTCAGGAGTCGTCGTCACATATCTCGCTCCATCTAAATAAACGATCTCTTTACTATTAAGAGTAGTACCGTAGTAATTAGCTGTAATTAATCCATATGAAACTGAACGATTTGTCATGGTGTACGCATAAAACTCGGGGGCATTATCCAATTCATTCTCACCGGTAACTACAGACAACGTAAACTCAGGATTGTCCCTATTGTAAAAATTTTGTTCTTTCCCCACCCATGTCTCCTTAGATTTCAATTTGTACATTAGCTTCTCATAGGGGGACAGGTGAAGGCCGAATCTCTTCTTCCACAAGTACTCGATATCGTTGATATCAGCACTCTTATCAATATCCGTATTTGTATCCCCTACCCTTGTATAAATGTGATTAGCCCTAACACATCTCTTTGTTTTCTTATCTTCATAACTTTCAGTAAGGTAATACGGCGTCTCCATTGTATTCAATATAATCAGAACATCTATCTCATGTTTATCAATGAACAAAGTACGTATTTCAACTCTCGGTCTTACACCACCTGCAAACTTTTTGCTTTTCAATTGATTAATGAGTTCTTGTTGATTTCTACGCTGTTCATCGTGCTCAACACCTATAATTTCTCCAGTTTGATCCATTACACCAAAGATAATATAAGCATCGCGATCAGCCTTGTTGTTAGCCATACAGATAACGTCATGTAATAAGTCTGCTGTATTCGAATGATGTGCTTGCTTAAAATCCCAATATTCGTCTTCGCGTTTACTCATGATCAACTGCTTTATTTCAGTCAAAAGTACATCTTCCGAATTTCTTATCATCTAAACCTCCGCTAAGACATTATCTCAATATTTTAAATTAAATCTATTCCATTAGTAATACCTTCAGCTACGCGGCGACGCGATATATCTTATTGATTATTTTCTATGTATGAAATCGATACTCATTTAACAAATCCCCCCTTAATTGTATCACACTCAGCAAAAAAACCGCTCTCAAAGATTAGATAATAGCCTTGAGCTAATAAATTATATTTTAAACATATCTCAGTGTGTTTAAGTAGTTCTAAAGATTTGATAATTAACTCAAAAAAATATTTGAACCATTGAATTCTTCAATAAACTAATGTTGTATCCTCAAACTATTATCGCATCAAAAATCCAATTCGTTAGTCTACAACTTACAGATTAACGGATTTGAAGCCTGGTTTTTTTCAGAAAAGTTTCATATTTATTCATAGTTTAGTTAAGGGTGACTAACATTCCAACCACTTATGGTGTTTATGACCACATTGATTGATTGTCTTGTCCAGTATAACCTTCCTGAACAGATGAGTACCGACTACGTCGACTCGGTACTCGCATAAGTCAGAACAATTCGATCATTACCGTTCTACATTAACAACTGAGTTACCTACCTCAACTTGACCGAATTTCAGCAGAATGATGACGCGATATTTACTTGAATTTGTAATTATCATAGGTACAACTACTTGGTATCCAGCTGCTTCAATGACATCAATATCAAATTCGAGTAACAATTCCCCTTGGCGAACTGTAGCATTCTCCTGAATAGCAGCTTTAAAATGTTTCCCTTTCAATTTCACCGTGTTCAAACCCACATGCGATAAAAGAACCGGTCTCCCCTTACTCTACAAGAATCCGGTTTTCGTATTCACAGCTGAGCGAAGTTCAACTAACGTTTCCCATTAGTTCAATATCACGATACGTAAATATGGTCAGTATCAATATCAATGGCGAAATCTGGCATTACCCCTCCCCATACTGTAAGGGCTATCACTCATAGTGAAAACATTCTACAAAAAACACCTCTATAATCCGCTATGTTAGTACAATGGGTTCTGGCTATTTCAACCCTTTTCCTTAATTCGAATATAGAACATGTCTTGCCGATAATAAGTGTAATCTGTAAATAACCATCAATTTCAACTGCCATATTCACCACCGCTGGTTGCTAACCAGCTCTAATTTCCCTTTAGATGAATGATTTGTGATAGGGTTCCCCTCGACGGGTGTTTCGGCAACGGGAAAGAAAAAAAGAGTCTGTATAAAAAACAGACTCTACAGCAATTTATGTAGAAGTTTGTATCTTTTGCTCTAATACCTTCTCCCAGAATGGTCGATAGTTCAAATTCATACGTACAAATTCGTACTCTGTTGCAAATCTTTCTTCGATATCAGGTCCTATCTCTCTAATAAAAGCTGCTAATTTGTCTAACGCATCGTCTGCGCTAGAAATTCTAGGATGTTCATAATCGGGTTCCCATCCATCTTCCCATTTAATGTAGCCATCGCTCTCGTAAGCGTTCAGCTCTGGCCTATCTTCACGGCTAGTAAAACCACCAACGCTTGGACGACGAGCATTAAATAAGATACTAACCACTAATGCCGGTAGAGGACGAAGTTGATTTTTTACTGCCTCTACTTTTTCCATGAATGTATCCCACTCGCTCATTTCAGCATTATCCATTTCTTTAATTTCTGCAGCATCCTTCATTTGCCTTAGTTTTTCATTCTGCTTTTTCAGCTTCTCTACTTCTGCTTCCACCTCTGAGTAAGCTTCCTGGTAGGTGTTAAGCTCTTTTTTCAATGCGTCAAAATCAGCTTCTGCAAGTGGCTTAATTTTTTTCAGTTCTTCAATAAACGGTGTTAGCTTCTCCTCGTAAAATTCTTTAGCTCTAGTTCCAAATCGAACCATATTGGGCGCCTTTAAACCACGTTCAACAATAGCTTGGGCCACTTTGCTTAAATCATCAACATTAGAAAGAGTAATAGTTTGCAAGTTAGTGCGATAGGGAGTTTCATTGAGTGCCATATAACTCAATGGTGGTAATACTATCGGTATTATGGCTTGCTTGTTTACCCACGAGGCTCCAAGTTCACATAAACAAAATTGGCTTTTTAGGTAGTTAGGAGTTATGATTGGCAAAATTATTTTAGAATCCTCTACACCTTTTCTAATCTGCTCTAACCAATCGCCTCCATAGGTTAGTTCTTCGTCAGAAGACAAAAAGAAATCACTTCGCGAAAGGTCAAATTGGCCTTGAAGTAAATCCATAAGGTTTCTTATTATAGGTGCATCCTTTGAGGAGTGGCTTATGAAAAACATCGGCATAGTCTTTTCTCCTTATTTTATAAAATAAAGAACTGAACAAATTAAATTCCCTTAATATTAACACCTATTTAATCTAAATGACTAGCCCAAGTTTATTTTACGTCTTTATATTTCTTGTTGTTCGAAAAAAAATAAATCCGAGAGCTACTAAATCCAATCCAGCTCTCAGGAGGTGAAAAATGACCCCTAACATGAATGCTTACGAAAAACTCATCGAACAGAAAGACCGGATCGTCATACGTGTCTGGACCTGTTCTAACAGCGATCCAACAGATTCGCGAGATAGGTAAAGGCAAGGCACCTACCCAAGCGCCAAGCATGTCTATGACATCCATAAACGTTAGCACCCGTGGGCGAGGTGTTATCTTCCAACCAGTACGGACCTGGAAGTACCCCGTGACGATATTGTATCAGACGAATTGTCCAGATCCTGACCTCCAAATTCCAACTTCGTCGGTTCTTTGACGCCCTGTGTAAATGCCTCGGCAAGCCCAAAAATAACAGCGGTTAGGACAAAAACGACCACCTTCCAATATTGGAAGGTGGTCGTTACCTACACTTATGTTAGATTCGGAAAATTAGTTAATGATCTCCCAGCCACTTCCGGAGCGTGTTCTTTCGACGACACCCTGCCCCTGAACGAATCGGAGTACGGTACCATCTTGCATTGTATGTTCCAGGAAAGGCAGTTTAATCTGGAACGGGCTATATCGACTACCATGCGCATTCATTTCGGAAAGCACAGATGTGGTAGTTGTGCTACCTTCGGGCCTATCGTTCCAAACGCTGGACAGAGAATATGTTCAGATTCGACTTTGGCATGTTGATCGTAATATCTCGTTGTGACCGGATTCTTACATTCGTGTTTTCCGAATATCACATTGTACGGCTAAATACTGAGAATGAGCCTTTTCGATCCCCGTTTTGTAAATCGTGTATATATCGTTGTAAACTTTCTCGAACGGGAAGGTATACCAAGTCGTTTCATCCATCAATACCTGAGCGGAATACTTCTTTTCCTTTTTCATTGAAAATAACAAACTTATTATTGTTCCCTAGCGGAATCCCACTGTACATTCCGTCACCAAGGTAGTTTACGAATTCATATTTTGGGAATATCCGTTTGCCCGTCTCGATATTGATTGATGTGGTAATCGCACCATCCTTGGCTTTTAATGCATATCGAATCGTTGTGATCGGATCAATATCGTGATAATAGTCGGTACGTTCGATATTAAGAACTTCGTATTTCACATCCATCACGATTTCCCCCCGACTATCCACGATCCCATAGTTTTTCTTCAGCTTTACCCGGTATAGGGGATTCTTTGTTGTCATTTTGTCAATACGGTTATTCATGTAATTGGTCCGCTCGATAAGTGGAACCATTTCATCGTATTTGGCAGGCAAAATGACCTCACCACGAGTTCCAATCAACCCATACTTGCCACTCTGGCGAATGACGGCACTTCCCATCTGGAACAGGTTGGCCTCTTCGTACTGAGCGGATATTTTAATGTCTCCCCGCTTCGAAACATAGCCCCATTTTTGATTAAGTTTCACAGCAGCCAGGTCCTCTGAAAATGCTTGAATATCTGTATAATTGGACTCGAATAGTAGCGTTTGATCCATTTTATAAAATGTCCAACCAGCACTTTGATATTTCATGTATCTCACAGCATAACTTCCGTCTTCTGAGAGAATAACCTTTTGATCATCTTGAGGTTCAACAATTATTTGTCCGGATACATCAACGATTCCTTCGCCACTCCCTTGGATTTTCCAAAGTCCATTCTGTGGCTCACCTAAGCTCAAATATTGTTTTTCTAAAGGAATAATCAAACCATCTTGCCGAACAATGACACTGTACGCATCACGGTGGAGTCCCCACTCTAGTGCATTCCCTCTAAATTCGATCTTATTTTGGAACTCCGCGGGTACCACTAACTGCCCCTTGTAATTCATACTCCCCCACAGTCCATTTATTTTTACGGGGAATAGCCCTGATTTACGATAGTGTGTCCCATAATCCATGTCTTCGATGTTAAACGCTGTAAGCAGTTTCCCTTTGGTATTGATGAGTGCCCACTTACCGTTCTTTTTCACCAATGCTGCTTGATTGTATGTAGGAGAGATAACGAATTTCCCTTTGGTATTTAGGTAGCCAATCTTCCCATTTTTCTTCGCGATCGCCAGCCCATTGTCAAACCCACCGATATATTCAATGCTTTTGTCCTGAAATACCATTTTGCCCTTACTATTAATTAACTGATTTCTATTTACGACTGCTACACCTGGTAGAATGCATCTCTAGCTAATTGAAACTGCGGTTTAATCACAAACTTGCCCTGGTAATTGATGAATCCCCACTTCCAGTTTTGACGAACCGGGATGAGCCCATTATCTGCTCGGTCAGTGAACCACAGATGGCTCAATCCCACATGTTCCTGCGCCTTGTCCCACTCTTGATATGTTGGCTCGCTTACTGCTGCTAGCGCAACCCTGGGTGATATAAATATTGCCGCGATGAGCATAAAAATTGAAACGCCAAGAATTCCCGTGAATTTTTGATACATTGCCCTTTTCTTCAACACCATATTACTCCTTGATATAAAGGTACCATCTTACTCTTACATTAATACATAAGGAAAAATAACTATCAATAGCTTAATGATCAAAAGGAACATTTGCCAAGGTAGTACACTATTCCTGGATTTTTCAACCGTTATGTTCTTGTCCCGCGACAATTTATCCAGCGCTCATCCCCTCAAGAACATTATCAGCGCATCCATATAATCAAGTTTAAATCCGCCAGGAGAGATCCAGCGAATTATTTGTTATCACTATTATAAGTAGCTACCGAGATTATCTACCCAATCACGTTTTATGAGACATTTCCCACTTTTTATTTTAACCGATTTTAAATAAAATGTATTTTCCTTTATATACTGTAAAACCCCTCTCAAAAATCGAAAGGGGGCTCTGATCCGAACGGGAACTTCATTGAATTGATCATACCACGTGTTGATATAATGTCAACTTTGGTACTTAACCTGTTGTAGCCCTTGTGCCATCGCTGTAAAGCGGCAGTAGAACAGCGTCTCCGACTGTAAGATTTTCATTGTATGGAGATAAAACTTTTCTTTTGACACCTTAGTAACGTACATCCATCCATGCATGCGAGCACTTTGGACTTATTGAAGTTTTTCAACAAAAAGGGTCCTAGCACCTTTTTTACAGATATTCAAGAATCAATTTTTTAATAATAGCTACGAGAACACCAATAATAAGTTGGGTAGCGGCTTTAACCCAATAAATGGGCTTACTAGCCCGATATTTGAATGTCCGATAAATATTTTTCATGTGATTTTTCATGTGTTTTCCTCCAATGGTTTATTGGAGTGGCATCTGGAGGAAACAAGAATCATGTCTAGAATCAGCAAAGATCTACTTACTTAAAGGATTTAGGTACGCAAGATATAAATGAATTCAATAATGTACATGTAGATTTCAATAGGTATATGTGGATTCTCAAGGTATATGTAGATTCTCAAAGGTATATGTGGATTCTCAAGGTATATGTAGATTCTCAAAGGTATATGTGGATTCTCAAGGTAAATGTGGTTTCTCAAGGTATATGTGGATTCTCAAAGGTATATGTGGATTCTCAAGGTATATGTGGTTTCTCAAGGTATATGTAGATTCTCAAAGGTATATGTGGATTCTCAAGGTATATGTGGTTTCTCAAGGTATATGTAGATTCTCAAAGGTATATGTGGATTCTCAAGGTATAAGTAGATTCTCAAAAGTATAAGTGGTTCAATAAGGTACATGTAGATTAAATGCTGTTCACAGTCAAATCCTTGATTGCTCTAGGGAATAACCACTCCAATAGAATTATACCCGATTCTTGTAGCGACAAGCAATCTCTATTTTTAACTTCTCGTACATCTTTACCCGGTGGTGTGGTGTATAGAATGAAAGAAGGAGCTAGGTATCGCTAGAAAACACGTTAATATAGGGTATATTGCCTTTAGTCAAATATATCTTCTTATACGAGCTTTTCCAATATACATATTGTTAAGTTTAGCTAAGTCGCTACACTATCCTGCCCGTTAGTTCAATAAAGCAGCTGATCACGTTGGTCAGCT
This sequence comes from Paenibacillus sp. CB74, assembly GCF_055687625.1. Classification (NCBI taxonomy): domain Bacteria; kingdom Bacillati; phylum Bacillota; class Bacilli; order Caryophanales; family Paenibacillaceae; genus Paenibacillus; species Paenibacillus sp. CB74. The sequence goes on from NZ_CM146009.1 coordinate 4,271,052, forward strand.
GCTTTATTGGTTTTGTTGAGTTATCGTTCTACTGCTTCACTTTAGTCCAGGCGATTTGTTCAAATCATATCGGATAATCTGGTTGCTGTCGTTCATGTAATAGACGATACCCCCACCCTCATATACAAACGAGGACGTATTTCCGTTGATTTCAGATGTATTCATTGTATGTAGCAATTTCAACTTGGTTGAAGCTGAATTTCTTGCCTGATAGATAGATACTTGAGATTTCTCGACCAACATCACAGTCCCATCTGAAGCTGTCTGATAAATCTCTGCAGAAGCCCTCACTGTCTGCATGACACCCTTACGGTCGATGAATATAAAGTTTCCATTAGTCAGAATTCCTGTGAATCCAAATGAGAACACTTCTTTACCTGAACTCTTCAGATCTTCTCGGTATCTGAAGTTACTTATTTTTTTGGTCCATACTACTTTGCCTTCCTTTGTCTTTGCCGTAAAACTTCTAACGTTATTACCGAGCTTCTTTTCTAAATATACATAACCGTCGGGGCCTAGCCCATCAAATTCCCCTTCTGTGAAATCAAAATTATATTGAAATTGCTTTTTAAAATTAAAATCATAATAAGTGAAACGACTTGAAGTTTTGCTTGTCCTATTAACGGTTTCCAGATAACCATTCACAAAACCATAAAGAATTGATGCGTTCCAACTTTTTTTTCCCAATAGTTTACCCTTAGGGCTATACCGGTAACTTACAACACGATCAGAGGCTGTCTCTAGGTATATAAACAGGTTACCATCTGGCATCAATGAAACTCCAGATAAAGAGCGGATCTTCTCATTAAAATACTTATTCCACAGCACATGTCCGTCCGGGTGATAAGCACTCAAACGCTGTTTTACAACACCAGATGCATTTTTAATTGGTGTGAGAATATACACTGTTCCATTTTGATCAACTTGCGCGTATGTACCGAAGAAGCTGAAGCTAATGTTGGTTCCCTCTGTATAGCTGGTTTTAGACATTAGCTTGCCTGTCTTTTTGTTAAGAATATACATCTGATCATCCATGCTAAGATAACTGAACGTTTTATCTGTGATTCTAACGTTACTATACCACATGTAAGTGTGTTCTTCAGGAACAGAAAATGTCCAATCCGGCTCGGGTAAACTCGAAAACTGGTTGGCAGAAACATTGCTGGGATTGAGGCTGCAAAGTAATAAAACGATTACGAAAGCGAATAAAACATATGCATGTTTCAAAAAAAGGCACCTTCTCTATATTTTTTTAGGGTTTACAACTGAATTATCGTCATTTAATCCGCTCCATTTTAGCCCATCTATTAATCTCCTTCCGCCTTCCTTGATTCATCGATCTGTCTAACATAGTTAGTTGAACATTGTAGTATATTGAAGGGTCAATTTTTATCATGAACTAACTTAGTAAGTATAATCTTATACCCATCTACACTTGAAACTTCTTCTGCTTCGTAGTAACTTTAGGCTTTTGATTCGTCGTATTGTTCTTTAATTATTCATTCTGCTGATTCTTTATTTTCTGCCGTCACTAAGACAATATCCCTATAACCGTTGTAAAGATACAAGGCAACCTCAAAAAGCTTCATTATGTTTATCCCCCTCAAGCAACCTATATAATGCTCTAATATCATACCGACTACTTACCATTAATGGAACTAAACTGCCGTTAATTGAACAAAAGCAGCCGATTATGTTGGTCGACTGCTTCCTTTATATTATTGAGCTATCGCTTCTACGTTAGGGTAGCCTTGAACATAGTTCCTCCACCATGAAACACACCAATTACGGATACATGATCAACGTCATTCAGCGGAATATCACGAACGAATTATTATTCTGTTACTAAATTACTTCCTCTGGAAACATTGGAAGCTTACCTTCTAAAACTGCTTCGGCGTACAATCATGCCAATGATTAAATTCTTAGTAAAGGTAGGTTTAATCTTGTTGCTAGATCTTTTGCCTGACCTACCGACCATTCGCTTGTATCTTCTGTTTCTAATAGAAATACTGCAATGGGATTAGTATAAGGATCATTAAGTAGCACAATTTCGTTATATGCGTCAGTTCCTTTGACATCCTCAATACCGCGTTTTTGTGTTTTTTTTGAATTGTTCTCAATTTCTTCAATATGCATAGTTTTGCATGTTTTAATAGCGCTATAATGTAAATATGTATCCGGCCCTAGCGGTATTGACGTAAGCGAGAAAAATTCAGGGCTGATACTTTGACCGAAAGAAAGAAAATCTGCATAGCAATCAGTGCTACTAATAAGCAATACATTCTTTAAATTAGGCTGATAAACAAACCCAAATTTTGAATTTCTATAAGTCCCTTGAACTTCGTCTGTAATTAGACTTGTAGAAATGATAGGATTACTCTTCGCATTACGAAGAGCAGTTTCAGCATTTGTACCTATAGCATGTACAAGAAATTTAAACTTACATCCTTGTTGATACTTATTGGGTTTTGTAAGTTGATTCTCCCACTTCCTTAATGTAATTCCCGCAAGAGGTTCTTCAACATCATAATGAAAATTTATATATGCTTTGTATCGTGCCACATAATCCTCGTCATCACTATTTAAATGTCTAATTATTTTCCTTGCTAAGTCATGATTGCTAGAAAATTCATCTTTTAGATCTAACTCTCTTTTCAGCCTATCCTCTTTAAAATCAGAAAACTGCTCCTTCCTAAATTTAAAACGTTCATTAATTTTTTCAACAATATTTACATCATCATTACTAAAGCCTCTAATTGTTCCGTCTAAAATCGCAGAGATATTGAGCTCTGTTTGCTCTAACTTTCTTATTAACTTTGAATCATCTAATGGAATGGAATTAATAATGGTAGTTAGAGTGTCGAAATCTTTAATTTGAATATTATTTGAGCAAGCTATCTTGTCTATTTTTTTACGTCTCTCGTATAATAAGCTTTGAATTATCGTCTGTTGAAACATAGATTCAAAATACATTTTATTACCACCCTAATAAAATTTGGACAGTTGAGATAGATAATGAAACTCATCTTACCTACCTTCAACCAAAATTAATTACTACATCAGCTTCAACTTTGTACACTGAGCTATTTACAAACTCAATGCCAGCAAGTTTAGCTAAAGCTTTTTATACAATTTATTGCGTGTATATTTTAATAATTTATCATACAATACTTCGCGATAATAAAGATTCACCTCTTCCATATATGCAATCCGTCGTGTATCAACTAAAGAAATTAGCTCTTCAACACGATTAAAAGATGGATTATGAGTTCCTACTTCCTGGTAAACCTTCTCGCAAAGAGGAAACATTTCACGAAGAATCTCCTCATAACATTTCGCAAATTCCGGTTTAGTTTGTTTAACGACAATTGTTGAAATATCAATATTAACCGCTTGTCTTAAAGCTCTAGGATAATAATTTTCTTGGTGAATATTTTGAAAATCAACAGCTTCTTCCTCAAACAAATAAAAGAATGAATTTGTAGCGAATATCCAAAACCTAAGTAAGTCATTAGCACTCCGCATTATTGGAAGATTCTGATCAAGATCAACGGACAAGAATTTTCCAAATGAGCGTGATGTAGCATAAGCATCCGCATCCATCTCTAGTGTTCTGCTTTCTAAGTGTTTCTCGTAGTCCACATTTCTTTCTATCATTTTTCTAAATGGTCTAGAACAAGAGTCAAATTCTAAGTGGCCGTGATAAAGGTGACCTAATTCATGAAGAATAATAAACTCAATTGCCATAAACATCAGCAAATCTAACAATATATGTCTTTGCTTCTTTTCAACCACCCATTCAAAAATTCCTGTATTCAATGCTTTAACAAAGTATGTTTCTAATTGATGTACTGTCCCAATATTCAAACCTATTACATCCGTTTTCCCATATATAAAGGCGAATGCATTTATATATGGGTTGTTGATATAAACAAATTCAAATTCGTGATCATGACTTCGAACCAATGCTTCAGGTTCATTGGCTGACTTCAGATGTTTGTAAGCCCAATTTTTATAAATATCGTACACATATGAATTCGTAAAACACGATGTATCTAGAATCGGATCTTCTCCACGATCCTTTAGGTATGTATACAAGTCGTTGGACATCATCCCCCCTAACTCTTGTGTGAGTCCATTACAGCTAATCTGAATCAGTATAGGAAGAACAGCGTTTGTATTATTTATCTCTCTTACGGAAGATGTATTTCCCATCTCTCTCAAATCTAATATTCTTTCTTTTCTGAAGTATTCTCTGAAAATAAATCAGATCGGAACTCAAATTATTCTCTTCCAGAATTACTTTGATTTTTTCTACAAATTCTTCACTGGAATACGGAGAAATAATAATCTTATCTATGAGCTTGCTTAAATCGATTTTAAAATTTTGATTCCCACCATATTCAGGGTCTAACTCGATAACTGCTCTGACTTCTTTCTCATGTTCATACAAGTAATCCTTAAGGAATAAACTATTCAGAGGCTTCATCGAAGCTTCCACATTATATTGATTTTTTTTCTTTGGCCTTTCATTTAGTAGAAAAGACAACTCACTATGTTCCATTAAATCACTGTAATCCACTGCTCCGATTGTAAGATTTGCATCGTATGACGATAAAGCATAACGCAACTTATCGAATGTTGTCGTAATTGCAATCCCCTCTTCACCCTTACCTACGTAAAGATCCCACATGGCTAACGATTGAGTTTTATTAGCATGCCAACAGCTAACTCCGAAACCTTCACGTCCGTTTAAGAAATAATTCATATAATCCTCCAGAGATACATACGGAGGAGCAGCGAGTTCAGGAAACCTAGAAACAAACCTTTCATGCGCTTCAATTCCTTCATCAAAATATGCAGTGATCTTTTGCCATTCCAGACTTAACATTCCTTCATTATCATCTTCAAACTCGCTTGGTTTAGCAAAATACAAGCCTCCCGTTTTGATTAAGCTCTCAAAACGCTCCATATTCATGTAGCGCCAGAGTCTGTTTGTCTTGGGTTTCTTAATAACATTAGACATTTCAATAATCCTCCTTGAATTTATAATTGTCAAAATGATTAACTCGATTTGATATTATTATATAAGTGTTATATAAGGGTTGTCAATATTTTGTTAACGATAAAAGTGCGATAGTCCACTGAAGAAGATTCGTAAATGTTTCCCCAATGTTAGCACTGTCATAAAAAAGTCGCTAAAAATAGTGAGTTCAAGTTGGAGTGTGCGTTCTTATCCCTCGACCACTGCAGCTTTTTAATAAAGGTGGCTCAAACGTAATGATGACTTTGTCCTTGTGATCATTTTTTTTGGAATTATGAGAAAGTAAATTTGTTATGGATGTCTTAACTGAAGAAGCCGTTCGGATCGCGGCAAATGTCATACATAGGAAGTACTTTGTCCCATTAGTAATATAAGGTTTGGTTACTTCCGGAGATTACTGATAAAAATTAAAAACCCTTCGCCAAAGGCGAAGGGTTGAGGCCCACCATGGGGCATTAGTTTTAAGTTAATACATTTTATCCCTTTCGATAATTGAAAGGGGTCTCTGCTCCGAACGGATAAAAATATAATTGTTACGGTTGCCCCGGACGGACTTCATCGAATTAATCATACCAAGTGTTGACATAGTGTCAACACTTGGTACTTAACCTCTTGTAGCCACTTGTGCCATCGCTGTAAAGTAGCATTAGAACGGCGTCTCCGACTGTAAGATTTTCATTTGAAGAGAGATAAAACTTTTCTTTTGACATCTTAGTTAACGTACTTCCATCCTTGCGAGCACTTTGGACTTACTGAAGGTTTTTCAAAGGGGCTAGCCCCTTTTTTACAGATATTAAAGTATCAATTTTTTGATAATAGCTACGGGAACACCGATAATAAGTCGGGTAGCAAAATTAACCCAATAAATGGGCTTACTAGGGAATGTCTTCAAACTGATTAAATGGTAATAGATGGGTTAATTATTTTAAATGAATACACGATACGAAATTCACGAGAGACAATGGCGGCTAATTCAAGATTTGTTTCCATCTGAACAAAAACCACAAGGAGGACGTTCCGCAGTGGACAATCGAATCATGTTAAACGCGATGCTATGGGTAGCTCGTTCAGGTGCCCCTTGGCGTGATCTGCCAGACCATTTCCCTAATTGGAAATCCGTCTACACCCGTTTTCGGCGTTGGCAGAAAGCGGGCATTTGGGATGAAGTGTTAAAGCATGTTTCCCTAGATTCTGACAAGGAAAGCCTGATGATTGACGCCACGATTGTGCGGGTTCACCAGCATGGATCAGGAGCAAAAGGGGGCAAAGCAAGCAAGCGATCGGACGTTCCCGGGGTGGATTAAGCACGAAAATTCATGCGGTAGTTGACGCGTTAGGAAATCCACTGTGCTTCGACTTGACTGGAGGTGAAGCGCATGACCCCGTCCAAGGTTTCAACATCCTTAAAAGCATGATACTGACCCGGAAGCAAGTCCTAGCCGATCGAGCGTATGATACGAATGCCATTCGGGCCTTTTTGAAGGAACAACAGGCCATACCGGTTATTCCCCTAAAGAAAAATCGCCGAACGACCCTAAAATATGATCGGGATGTCTACAAAGAGCGCCATTTGGTGGAATGCTTCTTTAATAAAGTAAAGAATTATCGTCGTTTAGCGACTCGTTATGATAAATTAGAGTGTACGTTCAAGTCTTTTTTGGCCTTGGCATCCATTATGGTGTGGCTTGCTTGAGCTTGAAGACACGCCATAGTTTAATATATTTCGCACCATAAATCCCAAAATAAAAAAACGACATTATACCACAAAGTGCAGCATCACTATGTAAAGCTGCACTTTGTGGAGAAAACACTTCATAATCATATATTTTTCCTTGAATAATTAGAGTTTTTACGAGTTTGACGACAACATTAGATAAAATTACCGACAAAATACTATAAAGTTACCGACATTATAATATAAAATAAACAATAATTTTACAGTTACGAGTTTGCCGACAGCTTTACTTCATCGACTCGGACAGCTCTGTGAAAATAACACCCAGCGCATACGCGCCAGCATCTGGGTACCCCAGACTGCGATCGCCGACAGTACCTGCGCGGCCCATACGTGCCACGATATCTTCTGTTTTCTTCGTACCTTCAACGGCTGCTGCTGCACCTTTGGCAAATGCAGTTTTGAAGTCATCACCAGACTCCGCACTTTGTGTCCAGGAATCGGCACATGGAACGAGTGCATCGATCAAGGTTTTGTCGCCTACAACGGCACCTCGTCCGAAGGAACGCTCTCCAGTAGACTGAATCCCTTGCACGGCTGCATGCATCATCTCAGCAAATTCAGCAACATTTAATTGCTGTTTATCCCCTACAGCTTTGCCAGCCGCACGGAATGCCGAACCCCAGATTGGGCCGGATGCGCCGCCACAATATTCCATGATGACCAAGGAACATGCATCCAGGAACGATCCGATGTCTTGTTTATGTTCGTTAACAATGTGATTCCATTCGCGTTTCAACTGGCGGAAGCCTTTGGCCACACTCATACCGAAGTCGCCATCACCGGCATGGGAATCCAGTTCACAGAACGGTACCTCGTTCTTGATGATGATCTCACCCATTTTATCGATCAGATAGACGACATTGTCCAATGAAAATTGATTGCCTTCGATTACCGCAGCAGATGCATCCGTCTCCACTTCATAAGATACGGGAGCGTCTTCACCAACAACCGCTTCCAACGCTTCGGAATACGCCACTTGTGCCACTGGAGGACCGGATACTTTAAACGCAGGAGTATCACTTTCCTTGAACAACAGCGTTTTCAGTTCATCATCCAGTTTCAGAATCGTAACCGATGCCCCTGCCATATCGATACTTGTCATGTAGTTGCCTACAAACGTAGTCGCAACCTTTAGACCTGCATGTCCTGCAAGCTCACGTTGAACGGAATTGTTGAGCAGGTACAGTTCTTGCAGTGGCGTTGCACCAAAACCATTCACGAGTACCGCAATCTCAGCGGATGCATCCTTATCCAGCTTCATGTCTGCGAGCAACGCTTCAACCATACGTCCTGCCAATTCATCCGCAGATACGATTTTCTCACGACGAATTCCTGGCTCACCATGAATCCCTACGCCGAATTCCATCTCGTCTTCAGCAATTTCGAAGGTAGGCGTACCTTTGGCTGGCACGGTACAGGATGTGAATCCAAAACCAATACTGCGAACATTCTGAGCTGCTTTCTCAGCAACCAATTTCACATCTGCCAGGCTGCGGCCTTCTTCGGCTGCTGCTCCGGCAATCTTGTGAACCAGTACAGTTCCCGCAACACCGCGGCGTCCTACCGTGTACAAGCTGTCTTGCACAGCGATGTCATCCTCAACACGAACATACTGTACGTCAATGCCATCTTCTTCAGCCAGATGCGCTGCATTCTTGAAGTTCATCATGTCACCGCTATAGTTCTTGATGATCAGGAGTGTACCCTTATTGCTAGCTGTTGCCTTGATTGCTTGGTACACCTGAATTTGGGAAGGAGATGCGAACACATCTCCACATACCGCTGCATCCAGCATCCCTTTACCCACATAACCAGCGTGAGCCGGTTCATGTCCACTGCCGCCACCACTGATCAGGCTGACTTTATCGGCCTGAATCTCTCTGCGTTTGATGACTTTATATTTTTTCAGAAATTCAAGCTCCGGGTGTGCAAGCGCAATCCCGTTACACATTTCCATAACAACATGTTCAGCTTGGTTAATGATTTTTTTCATTATTTTGCCTCCCGGCGTGCTGCTTTGTACTCACGACCCATTCGGTCAGCCGCAGCAATGGCAGCAGCCACTTCAGGAACGGTGATTGGGAATGGCATCGCGTGAATGGATTCTTCCGGAATACAAGCGATCTCTGCCACTTTCAACAGCTCTTCCTGACTAATTGTATCTACACCGATATCCGCCAAGCTGATCGGCAGTCCCACTTCGAGACAGAAGTCCATGACTTCATGCAGCTCTTCGGTTGGTGCATTTTCAAGCACGAGTTGTGCAATTGTACCGAAGGATACTTTTTCACCGTGGAAGAAATGATGTGTTCCCTCCAGAACAGTCAAACCATTGTGGATCGCATGTGCTGCAGCCAGACCGCCACTTTCAAATCCAAGGCCAGACAACAAAATATTCGTCTCAACAATGTTTTCCAGCGCTTGGGTCACGACGTTGCTGTCACTTGCTACCTTGGCTTTGGCACCGTCAGTCAGCAGCATTTCATAACACAGTTTTGCCAAGGCAAGTGCCGCATTGGTACCTACTGCAGATGGTGTATATCCTTCACGAGAACCCATTGGCAAACTTGCGTTTACACGGGAATAGGATTTCGCTGTTGCTCTTGCTTCGAAGTATGTAGAGAGCGCATCTCCCATACCCGATACGAGGAAACGTGTAGGTGCGTTTGCGATAACCGTTGTATCGACGAGAACGACACTTGGGCTTTGTTTAAAGTAAGCATAGTCATCGAACGAACCTTCCGGTGTGTACAATACAGCCGAGTGACTTGTCGGAGCGTCTGTTGCCGCGATCGTTGGGCAGATGATCAATGCTTCGCCTTCAGCTACACATTTGGCTGCATCAATGGCTTTACCGCCACCAAGACCGATGGTAGAGTCACATCCTTTTTCCTTCGCGATTGCTTGCAGACGCGCAACTTCCTCACGGGAACATTCCCCTTTAAAACCGCTTTCAACAAATGTAATATTGAATTTCTCAGCTGTTGCATCAAGCTTTGCTTTGACACGCTGTACATCATCCGGATGTGCGATCAGCAAGGCAGATTCTCCAAAGGATTTCACAAAATACCCCAGGTTCAACAATTCGTCTTCGCCTTGTACATATTTGGTTGGGCTGATAAATGCTTTTCTCATATTAATATAGCCTCCTAAAGGATATGGAATGGTGTAGTGAATACATTAAATTTTAATCTCTTGCAATTGACCTTAATATAACGCATAGCCAGCAGGTTTACAGTGGACTTTGATAACAAATTATTATAACTTACAATCGTAATTTTTTGCTTTTTGGTGCAATCATGGTATGTTATTGTCATGAGATGGTTGAATTTTGACCTCCCATCATACATTACCCGTCATCATTACATCTTAATATGTACAACTTGCTAACTTTTAACGGCCTAAATCATGAATTAGGTTAGATATGGAGGTTGCACCAATGATCAAAGAATATCTGCATATCAATAAAATTTTGGACCTTAATAAATGGAAGCGTCTACAAGATTCTCTTGCAACAGTAACCAAACTGGCGATCCTCACCGTTGATTATAAAGGCATTCCTGTAACCAGTCACAGCAGTTGTCAGGCCTTCTGCCAGAACGTACGCAAAGACCCCGAGCTGCTCCCCTACTGCCAAAAATGTGATTCACGCGGCGGTCTGGAAGCCGTTCGGTTGAATGAGCCTTATGTGTATTTATGCCATTTCAATATTATAGATATCGCGATTCCGATCACAATCGATGGCAAATATATCGGCGCCGTCATGGCAGGACAAGTGAAACTCGCCGATCCCGAGAAAGGTAGCGACTTGGAGCAAATTGTCACGTCCAAAAACGTACCCATGCATGCAGCGAAGCTGGAGGAACTAAAGGATGATTACGCCCAGCTGCCTGTGATGACCTATGAAGAGATTGTGAAAATCTCCAACATGTTATCCCTGCTCTGCAACTACATTGTGGAGGAAGCGCTCAACAAAAATTTATTAGTTGAAATGTTCGAGAAAGCTTCAGGCAATCAGGAGTCTCTGAACCTCTCCACCATTCTGCCGGGTTACTCCATTCGTAATATCGAGTCGATCAAAAAAGAAATGACCAATGCGATTGCGGATGCCTATCTCAAGAACAGCCCAAGTGATGCGGAAAGCTCCAGTCCCGTGCTTCAGCCTGCTTTTGAATACATTCATAGTCACAAAAGCGAACAGGTTTCGCTCAAACATATGGCTGATCTGTGCCACCTGAGCCCGAGTTATTTCAGCAGGCTGTTTGCCAAGGAAACGGGTGAGAACTTCACAACCTACCTGGCACGGCTCAAAATTAAGTGGGCCAAGCAATTGCTGGAGGTCACCGACATGCCTGTCTCACAGATCAGTGACGAGCTGGGATTCAATGAATCGGGATATTTTATCAAAATATTCAAAAAGTTCGAGGAGATTACGCCTGCCCTCTATCGTAAATACATCCAGGAGAACATGTAGGTGCACTGATATCTTTTTCATATCAAAGATGGGGGTAAAAGATATTTCACCTATTAATCTGCCATTGCTACAATGGAGTCCAGATCACATAGGGAGGCGGCATGGATGGAGTATCGCAAGTTAGGAAACAGTGGATTAACCGTCAGTGAGATTTCACTGGGCAATTGGATTACGCATGGAGCGCAAGTACATGATGGAATAGCAGAAGCTTGTGTAAGCGCCGCTTTGGATGCAGGCATTACCACATTTGATACGGCAGACGTGTACTCGAATACGAAGGCAGAAACCGTCTTGGGACAGGCTCTTAAGGATATACGAAGAGAAAGTATTGAACTATGCACCAAAGTCTGTCACCCAACCGGCACAGGTCATAATGACCGCGGACTTTCACGTAAACACATCATGGAAGCATGCAATGGTTCATTACGGCGGCTACAGACTGATTATATCGATGTCTATTATGCTCACCGTTATGATTACAGCACGCCGCTGGAAGAGACGTTTCTGGCATTCTCCGACCTGGTGCGTCAGGGCAAGGTTCACTACATCGGGGTGAGTGAATGGAACGCGGATCAGATTGCAAGAGGAGCCGCTTTGGCGCGGGAACTTCATGTACCCTTCATTGCAAGTCAGCCCCAATATTCAATGTTATGGCGTGTGATTGAGCAAAAAGTGGTACCTGCAAGCGATCAGGCAGGACTTGGACAGATTACATGGTCTCCTCTGGCTCAGGGTATACTATCAGGCAAATATGTGCCTAACGAAGCGTTGCCCGCCGGATCACGTGCAGCTGGGGAGGCAGGTGCACCCTTTTTCAATAAACTGGCTGGTCAGTGGCTACGCGAAGATGTTCTTACCGCTGTGCAACAGCTTGTTCCGCTCGCTAAAGAGATTGGTCTAACTCTTCCTCAACTCGCTGTGGCGTGGGTTCTTCAGCACTCGTATGTCAGTTCCGTTATTATTGGCGCATCTAGGCTGGAGCAGGTATTGGAAAATGTAAAAGCCTCCGGTGTGAAACTGGACTCTGCGATCATGACTCGTATTGATGAAATACTGAATCCTTGGATTGAGCGTGATCCAGCCAAGACGGGATAGTTTCTTTTTTTACTACTCACAACATACTAAGTTGAACTAATCATTTACACGAAAACGGAGAGGACAGAAAAAAACTGAAAAAGCGGAGCTAAAAGCTTTCTGCAAGAAAGCTACTTCGGAAGCATACACTTCGCCTTTAGCACCAGTCTCCCCTTGAGAAAAGGGATCAAAAAATCTGGGGATAACAGCGATTGGAAGGTTGTTCTGTCATCGCAGTGTAAGTGTAAATAACCTTTAGTGCAACTCATATTCCCGACAATGTCCATAAAACGGGATACCACTTCCTGATTCATATCCGTCCGCCATGCCGTATACAACGGTACGGAGGGCGGATTTTCTTGTAAGGGAAGAAAGACCACACCCTTTCGCTAGAACACATCCACCGAGGAGGGAACAATGGAAATCCCCATGCCCGCTGCAACTAGATTTACAATCGTATACATCTGGATCGCTTCCTGCGTAATTCGTGGATCTACACCATGTGCTCTACAATAGTCCAGAACCATTCGATGAAATGGGGAGCCAAGATGCCGTGGGAATAAAATAAAATCTTCATCCGCCAGTTCCCGAATCGAAACTTGAGTCTGGGCTGCCATGGAGTGATGATCAGGTAACACGGCGAGCAACGTTTCCTCCTGACAGGGGCGGAAGGAAACATGCCGGGTATCTTCCTGATACCGCAAAAATCCAATATGGATCTGTCCGTCTTCCAATGCCTGTAATTGTTGGGATGAAGTCATCTCATGTAATGTCAATTCAATCTGCGGATATGCAGTGCGAAATTTTCTAAGCACCTCCACCATGATCCCGCCCGAAGCGGAGTCCACGAAGGCCACGGATATATGTCCAATGATACCTTGATCAGCCTTTTGTGTAAGCTGAATGGATCGATCAAGTTGGGCCATGATGAGTCTGGCCTGTTCCAGAAAGATGGCACCCGCTGGCGTCAAACGGACCATTTTTCTCGTGCGCTCCAATAACTTTACGCCAAGCTCTTCCTCCAGATTTTGAATCTGCTGGCTCAAAGGCGGCTGCGTCATGTTTAATTTTTCCGCTGCACGGTGAAAATGAAGCTCCTCCGCCACGGTTATAAAATATCTTAACTTACGAATATCCATAGGTCTGTTGCGCTTCCTTCCGTCTCCCTGTTAATTCATCTGTTCCTGTACCCAGATCGCGGACTCCGTCAGCTGCGTCATTAAATCATTAAAATCTGCTGCAATCTCTCGAATTGGCGTATCTCCTGCATCGTGGATCAACATCAGGATCTTGCCCGAGGTCTGATCGAGCATAGCCATACTTCCTTCGCCAAATCCACCAATCGGGAACGGATTGAGATCATCTGACAGGTGGTACTCTTTCTTAACTTCACGATAGACTTCCAGAAACTCGGGATATGCCCAATCCAGTTCTTTGGCTGAATACAAGGCTGGATCGCCGAAATTACATGCTCCGAATTCGAGCAGAAGTGCACGGTACGCTGCGGGCAGTTTTACGTTATACTTTTGCTCAATATCCTCAATGCTCTGTTGCGTTTCCGGCGTGCACCCTTCTCCCATTGTCGTATCGTAAGCTTTCACCAAAAGATCACGAATCGGTTCCAATTCCATCGACTTCACTTGAACTCCTCCTTTACACTAGAATCCTCTTGTTATCTCACCTGTGTACGCAATTCTTGATCCAGCCATTCCAGTGCTGCACGCAGCTTATCTTGGGGAAGTTTCTCATAACGATCCCCCGTGGACAATTCAAAAGCACAGCTGTTCGCACTTGTTTTGTTCAGATATGAAGTCATTCCTATGCCATATCGCTGAGCCATTTGCACAAGAATTGGTTCAACTTCGTCAGCAGCGAGCGCAAAATGTACATGGAACATGTTCGATACAGGTACCTCAGGCAAGGTATGTATCCCGTGACACGCATTCAATAGAGATGCCAGTTCTTTAGCCTGCTCATAATAAAGCTCCATTTTGCCAATCCGTTCATTGAAATAATACTGGGAACTCAGAATATACGGATACAGGCCAATCAGATCACCGCCGTGCCGCCGTTTCCATACTTTCGACTCTTGCATCACATCCGTGTCCCCGGCCAATATGGCCCCCGCAATGCCCCCGATCCCTTTGTAAAAGGACACATACACCGTATCAAAAAGACTGCAAATCTCCGCAGGCGTTTTCTCGTAATAGGGAGTAATCTCAAACAGGCGTGCCCCGTCCAGATGCAGCTTAATCCCGCGTTCACGGCAATAGGCCGAGATCGCTTCGAGTTCTTCATACGCTGGCAATTGCCCGCCAATCTCGCGTTGTGGCAGTTCCAAGAGCAGGCAGGCAATGTCCTGATCAAGCGCTTGTACATCTTGCAAACGAATCAGCCGATCCTTGTCCGCCAGCAAAATCGATTCAATCTGGTGTAATTCCTTCAATCCGTCTTCCTCATGGATTTCCAGATGACATAGGGGGTGGTAAGCTACTCGCTTCACTCCTATGCGGTCACACCAGATTCGTAACGCAATCTGCTGCGCCATCGTTCCACTTGGGAAAAACACTGCCGATTCCTTGCCAAGAATGTCAGCCATCTGTTGCTGAAATTCTTCGATGATCGGGCCGTTACCGTAGTGATCACTGAAGGTCTCCCCATCGACCTGCTCCAGTACGTTCTGAAGCACCTTCACTTGGCGACTGCCATGACCGCCCACAATAAATTCTACCTGATTAAATGCATCAGCCAATGTTAACGTAGTATCCTCCAAAGCCATTCACTCCTTTAATAATGCGTGTTCAAAAGCTTACTTTTTCAATAACCGCTATAGTTCTGGTTCTGTAATGATCTGTACCAGAGCGCTTAGCGCACTTGATATATGTTCACCACGGGAATACACAAATCCTACTTCCAACCGGCAATAGGGATCTGGCAAAGACATCACCGCGATCTCACCTCTTAATTCTGCTTTGGTAACTGAAGATCGCGGCAGCAATGATACACCGAGCCCGGCAGATACCCCATTCAGAATCGTGTCCAGTGTTCCATATTCCATAATGCTCAGTGAGTGGATACCCTGATCTTGCAGAAAGGATTCCGCCTGAGTGCGATGTGCGCATCCAATCTCAAAAAACAACATTGGCTTGGATAATAACTCGTGTATCTCATGCACTCCAGGTTGGGCGATCAACACCAATTCCTCGTCATACATCTTCATATAGTTCAGATCAGGATGATCGATTGGGCCATATATTAACGCCCCATGCAATTCATGTTGGATCACCTTCTGATTCAGCTCATGGGTCCCACCCGTGACAAGCGAGTGTTGTACCTCCGGGTAGCATGAGCTGTATTCAGCCAGGAGCGGCGTGAGGAAAGTGGAAGCTGCTGTCTCAATGGCACCCAGACGAAGCATGCCGGAAGGCGGATTTCCCACTTGTGTGGCCTGCTCTGCTTCATATAATAATTGCAAAATTCGATCCGCATACAACAGCAGATTCTCGCCCGCTGGTGTAAGAGACATCCCCCGATTGGAACGATGAAACAGCGGAACCTGTAGCTGCGTCTCCAACTGTTTGATTCGTGTGGTCACATTGGATTGTACATAATTGAGTGCGAGTGCAGCTTTACTGATACTACCTTCGCGGGCAACCGCCTGAAATATTTTTAAATCACCTGCATCCATACCCTGATCACCTGCTCGTCGTTTATATCGGCATTCTACATCATCGATTCATGCAAAGTGCTTATCTATTATTTTCAATGATACTGACCATCATTTTTGTTCATTTTACGTGAATCTGCACCATCTGTACAATGAGGCTCAGTAGTGAAATCCGATTATATCGACAGGAGGAATATTGAATATGAAAGCTATCGTACATTCAGGCCAGAGCGGCCTTGCAGGTCTTCAATATACAGAGTCAACATCTCGGGTACCCGAAGCCGGGGAAGTGCAGATTCAATTAAAATCCGCTGGTATCAACCATCGGGATCTATTTGTCATGGCAGGACGCAGTACTCAGGACACCCCGCTCATTCCCGGTTCCGATGGAGCAGGTATTATTGTTGGGATTGGCGAAGGAGTAAGTGGACTCGCGATAGGGGATGAAGTCATTATCCATCCTACGCTCGGTTGGGAAGTTGCGAATAACGTACCCATCGTGCCCGATATTGTTGGTGGTCCTACGGATGGAACACTGGCTCAATATATAACGTTGCCTGCTGAAAATGCCCTGCCTAAACCAGTCCACCTATCTTGGGAGGAAGCAGGCGTGTTACCCCTTTCAGCGCTGACGGCCTATCGCGCCTTATTTACTCGCGGCGTATTAAAGCAAGGTGAACATGTGCTCATTCCCGGTATTGGAGGTGGTGTGGCGACCTATGCCCTGCTCATGGCTGTCGCTGCCGGCGCGAAGGTGACTGTCACCTCCAGAAGTGAAGCCAAAAGAAATGATGCACTGCGCTTGGGTGCTACCCATGCACTGGATAGTCATGCCGATTGGAATTTGCAGAACGATCTGGCACCTGTGGACATGATCTTGGATAGCATCGGGCAAGCCATGTTCCCAAAATATTTTGATATAATTAGACCAGGTGCACGTATCGTGATGTATGGTGCAAGCTCGGGGGATGATCTGACCCTACCCATTCGCTCTATCTTCTTCCCGCAGATCAGTCTAATCGGCACCTCTATGGGCAGCCGTGAGGAGTTTGTGCAGATGCTGCAATGGGTGGAGCAACATGATATACATCCTGTGATCGATAGCGTATATCCGTTGCAAGACGTAGCGAAAGCGTTCGAACGTATGGAAAATGGCGAGCAGTTTGGTAATCTGGCTATACGTATGGAGTGAAATCTATTTTGAGATGGGCCTTCATGATTTGTTAAAATATTGATTTATGATAATGGGGTGAATTCATTTGACCCGTCTCGCTAAACGTATACTA
The DNA here is from genome assembly GCF_055687625.1 of Paenibacillus sp. CB74. Taxonomy (NCBI): domain Bacteria; kingdom Bacillati; phylum Bacillota; class Bacilli; order Caryophanales; family Paenibacillaceae; genus Paenibacillus; species Paenibacillus sp. CB74. The sequence continues at coordinate 4,288,338 of NZ_CM146009.1, forward strand.
ATTTTTCTGGTCGCTATTATGCTTTTAGCCCAAATTCCTGTGTTAAAAGAAACTTTAGCCCGCGGAGTTACTGCGCTATATGTGAAGATAAAGTATCCAGAACATTCCTTTCAATTCAAAGACTTCATATACGAGTCTCATTTCGGGAACTATATCATTTCTTATACTGATCAAGATAAACAACTCATTAGTCTGATGCTTGAGTCCAAATTTTTACCGGTGATCATTATATATGATCCATTGAATGAGCCCATGAAAGACTAGTTGCTTCACAATATTAATCATTCAGGAGGTGTAAATACATATGGACAATCGTTCGCATCTGATAGAATTGGTTCGCAAACTAATGGACGCCGAAGGAACCGAAGCCGAGTTGGATGACATGTTGACGGAGCTGCAACAACAGGTGCCTCACGCTGAGATCAGTAACCTGATTTACTGGGATGATCGAGACCTGACGCCAGAACAGATTGTAGAGGAGGCGTTGGCAGCTCGTCCGATCATTCTTCCGCCCCCATCTTCATATTCTTCAGGAGGTGAATGATGCAGATGTCTGATATGAATCATTTCAATCATAACAACAATGAACACCCTGATTTTAACGAAATCAGTGGTGAAGAGAAAATCCAGGCACTTCGTGATCTGATTGATCTAACCGATAGCCAACTTACACATCAAGTTCTATCTATCGGTATGGATACACATGAAGAGGATCTCATCCGTATCGAAGCATGGCGAGCTTTGGGCATGTCAGAGTCTTCCTCACTTTTGGATGAAATTCGTCATGCGGCCGCGCAGCTTGTTCGTGACTCGGAAGAAGATGAGGATGTACAGATCTATGCTTTACAGACTCTAGCCTTGTTACCTGCTACGGAAGCTGAGATTACGTTGGCCCAGGATGTATTGTCGGGGAATGCCTATATATTACTTCAAGGTGCAGCTTTTGCTATTCTTGCTGCTCACAAACATGTTCCGGGCGCAGTCCTTGCGCTAAAATCTCTTCAATCTCATCCGCATTTCGGCGCTTCCGCCAAGCGAGAACTGCATTCCATAACAGGAAGTGATGATCTATGAATCAGGACCATGAACCATTTTCACCGGGAACACCAGGAGCATCAGAAGAAGCAGAAGAAACAGAAGCATCAGGAGAGCATGCTACGCAGGCTGTTTACCTCACCCAAGGTGAAATCAACGCCCTACAGAAAGCTATTCTGTTCCTCAAGTTTGAATCTGAAGAGACGGCCTCCTTGCTCTATGCAGGCAGTCCGCTACTGAACAGAGTGTTGGAAAAGGTACGGGATGTCAGCTCATTTGGTGAGTACGCCAAAGAACTTCACTCTCGTCCAAACGAATATGCGGAGCGTTTTATGCGCGCCAAGGTGGAGCGTTCCTATGCAGAAGAATTGGCACCGCGTGAACGAACAGAGGAGCAGAAGATTGAGATCCTAAGATCCTGTATGTATCCGTATCCAGTTAAATAATCAGTAATCCAAGTTTCCCCTCCCCAATTTCCATAATTTCGTTATAATGGTAAGCAAGACATCATGCTACTGGAGGAGAATTATGGAAACGGAAGCTCTACGGAACGTGGAACAACTTGCTCTGAAGAAACACAAGATTTACAAACAAAGCTTAATCAGGTACCTTGCACGCTCCATGCTGGCCAGTATGTTTATCGGATTCGGCGTCATCGTGGCGTTTAAGACAGGTAACTTCTTTTATATGGAGCAGTCCCCTTTTACCTATCCGATGGCAGCCATTACGTTTGGCGCGGCCATTATCCTGATCGCTTACGGTGGCGGTGACTTGTTCACGGGCAATACGTTCTATTACACGTATGCGGCGCTGCGCAAGAAACTGCGCTGGTTCGAAGTGATCAAGCTGTGGATTGCAAGTTATAGCGGTAATCTGATGGGCGCAGCCGTGTTTGCCTTGTTAATATACCTGACCGGATTGTTCGACTCGTCTCAGGTGAATGGATTTCTGTTAAGCGTGGTGGAGCACAAGATGGAGGTCCCAACCATGCAGCTCTTTTTCCGGGGAATTTTGTGTAACTGGCTCGTATGTATGGCGTTCTTTGTGCCGATGTTTATGAAGGAGAATGGAGCCAAAATGTTCGCCATGATGCTCTTTGTCTTCTGCTTCTTCATCTCGGGATATGAGCACAGCATCGCCAATATGTGTACGTTCGCGATTGCACTTGTGCTGAATCACCCGGGGACGATCTCATTTGAAGGTGTGCTTCACAACCTGGTGCCCGTGACCCTGGGTAATCTGGTGGGTGGTGTGCTGCTGATGGGCTTTATGTATTATGCGGTGAACAAACCTTTTCTGGATGAAGAGACACATTAATCTCCGGTAAAAAAAATCCCCTTCCGGCCCGGTCCATTGACCGAGGCTAACCGGTAAGAGAAACGATAAACACCCCGGCAACCTTCCCATCTCAGGGAAAAGGTTGCCGGGGTGTTTGTCTATGGGCAAGCTTACGGATAAGCCACCTGCCCCTTATCTCTTAACAACCTATTCGAAAAAACTCCAAAAGCCTTTTACCATGCCATCCTTCCATCTGCACTCTAATCCCCAAGCTTGAATTAATGCTCTGTCCCCATTTTCGGGTTCCAACGGAAGGTAACTGCCGATTGGGAAGTCAGCACATATCGAAACGTATCTCCATCCATGACTACATCAAAGGAAACATCTGCTTCACCCGTATTAGCTGCAACCAGCACCATCGTTCCATTCGGATTGCGGAAGGCAACGTTCTCGATCTGCCCATGTTCTTGCGTGGAATGCACTCTTACAGCTCCCGGACGCACATAACGGCTGATGTGGCCCAACGCATAATACTCGACATTTCTAGTGATTTCATCACTGTCCGGGTCAATCGTCACAACCCCACGGCAGTTCTCACAGCCCCCGTTCGTGGGACCCCCTTGCGGATCGAGTGCAATGTTCCAGAGCAGTACATTCTTCGCCCAGTTGCGAGGTGCACCAATGATGAGATTGGACATCTGCCAGCTCAGATTCTCGCCAAAATCAGGACTCCACTCCCCACCACTACATTCGGTAAAATAAATATTTTTGTCTGGGAAGCGCTCATGCACTTCCGACATGGCATATGGATCACCTGCATAACAGTGAAAAGCAGATCCATCGATATAGGCAGCAGCCTGCTCATCACCCAGCACCTTGCCGGTATATTCGACCGCCCGATCCCAGTTATGATCATATGCGATGATTCGTGTATCCAGTCCCGCATCCTGTAGTGCCGGGCCGAGATCATCCCGAATGAACATGGCTTGTTCTTCGGCCCCCATACTCATACTCGGATATTTATCCGAGGTGAACTCCGGTTCATTTTGCAACGTGATCCCGTAGATGGGAATGCCCTTCGCCTGATAAGCTTCGATATACTTCACAAAATATCTCGCATAAGCTTCATATACCTTGGGATTGTTATAATCCAGATACCAGCCGTTAGTGGTCTTCTCTTCCCCGTACTTCATCCAAGCCGGGGCCGTCCACGGTGTGCCAAACACTTTAAGATCCGGTTTCAATCCAGATACACGCTCCAACATATTCACAACATCCTGATCTTTATCGATCGAAAAGTGTTGCATCTCATAATCCGTGCCGGACTCGATATCATCATAGGTATAGCTTGAAGCCTCACTTGATTCACCCACCGAATAATCGGAAGCACCAATCGTATGACGCACCATATCCATGTTTAGCCCTTCTGTTGTAAACAGTTCCTTCAGTAGTTGTTCTTGCTTTTCCTCTGGAAGCTGATCAATTAGATGTACCGACGAACCTGTCATCGCTGCGCCAAATCCATCCATGGTCTGATACGTCTTGTCCGGGTTAATCTGTATGGTGAACTCCGACGAAGAAGTGTCTGACTCCTGCGTTGAAGCAACTGAAGAGCCTGTGTCTGCCTCATGGTGATCTGTAATTGGAATAGGCTTTTGTGGTGTAAGCAGATTTTGCTGATCTCCTGTGGTTAACCAGACTTCGGCCGCTCTCTGCTTGTCCACAACCGGTGGCGGAGCGGGTTGTTCACTTCGGTTGAAGATAAGCCAGATTCCTATACCGAAACAACAAACAGCGATGAACAGGATGATCCATCGTTTGGGATGCTCTCGCCAGCCCATGTTCATCACACTTCACTCTCCTTCCATTATGGAAAAAGCCGCGGCCATTAGGCCACGACTCATTTTTGCGATCTCCCTGACTTCACTTTTATTTACCGGACTTGCTTCCGATATTCACACTGCCTGTCAGACGGATATCATCTGATGCACTGCCGACATACACTTGAACTTTACCCTTAGGCATTACCCATTCATGGGATGTTTCATCCCAATAGGACAGTGCACTGCGATCCAGTTGAATGTTCACTCTTTGCTGCTTGCCTGCCTTCAGATCAACCTTTGCCCAACCAGCAAGCTGCTTCTCTGGCGTCTCCACTTTGGTTGGCAGATTGCCGACATAGACCTGTACCACTTCTGCACCGGAAACTTTGCCGGTATTGCGCAGGTTCAGAGACACTTCAACGGTTGCATTGTCGCCTTTGCCAGTGTTCTTCACATGCAGATTACGATAATTAAAATCGGTATACGACAGTCCGTGTCCAAAGGCGAACGCGGGTGTCATGCCTTCTTTGTCGTATCCTTTGTACCCTACAAAGATACCTTCGGAGTAGTTACCCACCCCATTTACACCCGGGAATTGTTCCGCAGTGGATACCGGGGTCTGGGAATCATCTGATGGGAACGTCACCGGCAATTTACCGGATGGATTCACATCACCGAATAGCACACGTGCCACGGCATTCCCTTGTTCCTGACCTGCATACCAAGCCTGAACGATGGATGGCACTTCTTTTTGCCAGGAGTCCATCTCAACAGCACGACCACTCATTTGTACCACGATAGTTTTTGGATTGGCTGCCGTAACCTTGCGGATCAACTGCTCCTGATTATTCGGCAGCTCCAGATCGGAACGGTCGACATAACCTTCACTGTCATACGTACGAGTTACCACGACGGCAACATCGGATTTTTTCGCCAGATCAACTGCTTTTTGCATTTTGATATCAACAGCGTCCTCTGGAGCTTCCCAGCCAAAACGAACCTGCGCACCCATATCGTGATTGGACTGTACCGGGAAATCGGTACGATACTCAATCCGAATGTCGTGGGACTCGCCTTCTTTGAACGTGATTTCTTTCTTGGTTGTACTCAATGTTTCACCTTGATTGTCTACGAGCAACTTGTCATCCACATACAGCTTCGCAGAACCGAGACTGGTCAGGGACAGTTTATATTCACCCGTTTGAGGTGCTGTGATCGCCCCCGTCCAACGAGCTGACATTTTGGCATTGAATTTCGTTGGTGTCACGGGAAGCTTGGAAGATTGTGCGTTAAAACCTTCATAATTGTAAAATCCAAGATTCATGTTGACCTGATTGTCTGTACGGACCAGAGAAGGGTTACCCTCCATATCTTTATTCGTCCAGTATTCGGCACGCAGACCGTATTCTGCACGATCTGTACCATAGTCTCTTTCACTTTTTTGAGCATCTGCTGGCGATAAAAGAGTGGAAGGTACAGCAGACGGTCCATTAAATGCATCTCCTGCGGAGATTGGATCAGTTCCGGCTGCATATTTTACATCCACACCGTTACCGGCACGGTTACGAATGCCTTCCAGTGGACTTACGGTATACGTCGGATTAACCAGACTGCTTCCTCCACCAGCAGCCGATGCGTTATCTGCATCCGGTCCGATGACCGCGATGGATTTCACGTCTTTCTTAGACAGTGGCAGTACATTATCGTTGTTTTGCAAAAGAACCATGCTCTCTTCTGCAATTTCACGCGCTTGTTTGCCGTCTTTCTTGGCATTGATTTGTGTATTCGTTACAGGATTATCGAACAGCCCTTTATCGAACATCTGCAGCAAAATGCGTCTAACCTTCTCATCAATCGTTTGTTCGCTGACTTCGCCTTTGTTCACGGCTTCCAGCAATTTGTCTCCCCATTTGCCATAAGGCTCCCCAGGTGTCTCCAGATCCAGACCCGCATTGGCGGATTTGACAGTGCTGAAGTTTGCACCGTAATCACTCATGACGAACCCTTCGAAGCCAAACTGATCCTTAAGGACATCGGTCAGCATCTCCTTGTTCTCACAAGCGTATGTACCGTTCACCTGGTTAAATGAACACATTGCGGAACCGAGATCCGCTTTTTCAACCATCGCCTGGAACGGACGTGCATAGACTTCCTGAATGGCACGTTCGCTGGCTGTTGCATTGGTGGTGAAACGCTCCGTCTCCTGGTTGTTCAGGATGTAGTGTTTCGCTGTAGCGATAACCGGATTGCTTTGAATTCCGTTTACATACGCTGCACCCATACCGGAAGCCAGCAATGGATCTTCACCGAGCGATTCAAAGTTCCGGGAACCCCATGGTGTACGTGCAATATCCAGCCCAGGGCCGAGAACTACATTATGTGTTGTATCATGTGCTTCCTGACCGATCAGATCACCATATTTCTTGGCAAGATTAGTGTCCCAGGAAGCAGCTAGCGCAATTGGTGCAGGCAGTGCCGTAGACTTTTTGTCCTGCACATCCGGGTTGGCCACACGTACCCCTGCAGGTCCATCTGCCATCTGTAATGCCGGAATGCCGAGGCGCTCCAATCCATCATTATAGAAACCATAATAGTTATTTACTTTACCAGTTACGAATCCAACTTTCTCCTCCAGCGTCATCTCCTTGAGTAACAGCTCGGTGCGCTCCTCCGCAGATAAGGATTTGTTCATCCAAGGCCGATCAGCCCCGAATTCCGCCTCCGCGGCGAAGGCATGCAGCGGCATAGCCGCAACCGCCACGATGATTAATAGCATAAACCATCGTTTGAGGAAAATTAGATTGAGTCTTCTGTTCATGTTGTAAGTTCTCCCTCTCTCTTGATCATTTTTCTTGTGCACATATTGAATACATGTATACAAGGGAATGCAAACTGGCTTGATCCCAGTCTTTCAAGCATTCAGGTCGTCCTGCACATGGCTTCGGAAACTGCAGCCTGCAAGCAAGACAGCAGATTTCGCTTCCTAACGATAGCCGACATGATCATGAATTACACCCCCTTAAATTTGGTAAATAACAGATTATAGCGAGCCTAGTCCTTTGGAATCATCTCACTTTAAATTCAGATAACATAACAAGAAAGCGAATTATTTACAGTTCCGTAACTATTTCCGAACCAATTCTCTACTTTTAAAAACAGTCAGTTCGACCCACATCCAACCAGCCAATTAATGCAATTAATTAACATATTAAGGAATATGTTGAGGCGCTCTGGGTCCCAGGTCTATTTGAAACCGGAACCAATCCGGCCCATTGATTTATCCAAAAATATAAAAGCAACTGAAGTCCCTTTTATCAGGTTCCTCAGCCGCTTTATGTTGAAGTCTCTCCCGCTTGTTCACGAGATTCGGAGATACATTGATAATCGGGGTAACAAATAAAAAAACCGCCCCACAGGGCGGTTCACTTCTAATTCACTAACTTCTAATTCTGTAACTGTGCAAGAATCTGCGGGTCCTTGATCTTCTTATCTTCGGCAAGCAACATCACCTTGGACAGAATCTCGGCCGTTCTCGGATCTTCATCCAGGAATGGCAGGAAGATTCGACCCCGATGCTGACTGTGCACTGGTACGATATGAAGGGCACCTGTGGCTTGTTTGAATACATTGCCACTACCCAGATGAACAGCATACTCACCCAATTTACCATCAATCCGTGCGTAATTCCCATCCAGACGTACATTTTCGATCTTCAGCAGACGCAACGACTCGTTCACAATGACATGGCGCATCTCGATTGTGGTCAGGCTGGCTTCCGGATCTACACCTCCCACATGTGCAACACTGACCACCAGATCGATGTCACGCATAACTTCCGAGAAGAACGTCAGCGGCACATCTTGCAACGGTACAGGTTTGTAGCTCTTGCGATCGTAGAACTGCACCGTCTCCAGTGTTGGCGCCTCGGTATCTGCCGGTGAGAACCAATCCGCCATGGCATAGAGATTTGCAATCAGATTATGCTCGTAGCTTACCTTCTGCAGACCTTCTTCATAACTGACTGTCCATTGGCGTCCTTTGAGCAGAGCAACTGTTTTTTTCGGTTGAATCTGATACCCGGCATATCGGCGGGACACTGTACCATTAGCCGATTCGTCCTCGTTAGGAAGATATAATTCACGAAATACCTGCTTGAACGGCTGACGCTCCTGACGGGTGAACAGATCACGTTGGAATTCACTCCAGCTTCCGCTCTGGTACAAATGAAGAGGATGAGCAATCAACAATTGATCCTGTTCCGCTAGGACATGGATCGTACCCTCTGGTCCTGGAGCAACCAGACCACTGGACGAACCATCGAATCTTCCCATCTTGTCACCTGACTGGAATACAAGCGTTCTTACCAACGGATGTATAACCGGATTTTGCATCAGACTGGCAATTTCCTGACGTGTAAAGGATGTTCCAGCCGTCATCGAACGCTCCAGCTCCTGCCTTGCCCGGCGATACTGATCAACCAGATCCGTTTTGAGCTCTTTCAGTTCAGCGATATATCCATCTTTTTTGAACCGGGCAGGTACAGATTTGAGTGTCTTGCCTTTGCTAACGATAACCATCTCGGGCTGGCCTTCTTCATCAATGACCAATTGTGCTGTCGTGTCAGCATCCAATGCATGTGGCTCAAAGAAAGATCTCATTTCATCGAGCTTACGTGCTTCCATGTCCCACATCAGCCGCGTAACATCGGCATAGCCAGCATTACGAGCAAGGTTACCCAGTGCAATCTGTGATGCTACACCTTCACTTGCGCGGCGTTGTGCGCCGAATTGCTTGCTCTGTGTCAGGAATTTCTGAATGAAGTCGTAACGCTCACGCAGATCCTGTTCACGATTTACGGCGAATGGAATCAGACTGTAGGTTAACAAATGATCTTTGTTTCGCTTGTCTGACACGGAATCACGCATATCCTCCAGCCGAAGCCTGCCCAGTGCAGCATCCGCAAACAATTGGGATCTGCGATGGTTGGCTCCCCCGGAAATATACTTGGCACAATCGTATAAGAGATTGAACCGTTCCTCCCCGACAGCAGCATAAGCTTCTTCAAACCAAGCGATATCAAACGCACCTTCATTAAAGTCCTGTGGTGAGATTGGAGAATAGTGGGCCACGATGGTTTCTTTCTCCGCAGTAAAGCGTTCATTGATATGAGCATGGAAGTACCATGCCGCACTGCGAAGACCTTCCCATCCCAGATGTTTTGCAACAATCTCCATCCACTGTGGCGCGTACATGGCTGCTTCCAGCAATTTTTTCTCTTTAATCGGGTATTTCTGGAGCAACTCTCCGAGTTGTTTCTCATCTTCTCCATCCCGTGGATGACAATTCTGAATCAGATAGCTGAACGTCTCTTTGCGTGTTGTGTTGTCCCCATAACTGTAGATATATCCACGGACAAAAGTATCCTGATCCATCGCAGAGACTAGATGTACCCAGTGTTCCATGCCTTCAATTCGTTCCAGTTTCATGGCAAGTGTACTTACTTCTGTAGAGAGTTCTCCCCGGGTCAGCTCGATTTCCAGAATCCGATTAACGACCGTATCCCGTAAGTGAATCAGCTTCGGGTCACTTGCGATCTCTTCCGTACGAGTGGATGTTAAGTTCCGAATAAACATCAGACGATTCCCACCGACCAGAACCTGTCTATATATCTCCTGTTCGTCAATCAGGTTCAACTGGTACGCACGGAGGAAATCTTCAAGTGACAGTAAAGACAGCGGCTCACTACGCTCTACAAGACTGGTGAACTGGTAAGCCGTCTGGAAGAAACGTTTGAAGCTGTTATCGTCATGGATTTTGCCACGAACCACATAATTCCAGGGTGCAGTCAGAATATGAAGCATGCCTGACTCCTTTTCGAGTCGATCAGCAGGCATACTCGCAATAATAGAGGCCCAAGTCTTCTCGGCTATCTCAAACGTGTCGATCGGATCGCTATCCAGAAATGCCGCCGATATAAGCGCCACTACCTGATCCTTATACGGTAACGAATTCAGCATCTGCTGCAGTTTTTCGATATCCTCCAGCGGATAGATTTGTTCAGCAAACGTCTTGCGCCAGCCTTCCAGTAACGGAATCTTTTGCAGTTCTTCATAGCCATACTGATCATGGAAGTAACTGTAATGGTCGCTCAATTTGCCATTGAAATCCCGGAGCTGTATAACCATATACAACTGCATTAACTCCATACTGCTAAACTCGCCATGTTGAATATAGTTCTCCCATACCTCATGAAGCGGAAACTGCTGCATATGCTTCATTTCATTGCGCTCTCCATACGGAACCTTGGAGCGAAGACTCGCTCCAACTAACAATGTTTCTTTATAGCCAGCGTAGTACTCCACTTCATACTCATAATCCCTGTGTTCATGCACCAATTCATTGAGACCCTCCAGAAAAGGTCTGGTCTTATCCAGAGATAGCGTGAAGATGTCCTTCGGAGTAACGTCCTTGAGATCACGCATCTCATCCAGCAATGGCTCACGTCGCTTCGGATCAAATAAACCAAATCCATTGGAGGCTGTGTAACGACTCCCCTGATCGGTCAGCTTATCCAGCAGTTTCTGTTCCTTGGCAGTTGGTGTCTCAATAAGCTGCGCCAATGGCTGTAATGCCTCCTGCTGATCTGCCCGCTCCGGATCTGCCGCAATCTCGGTCAACAATTCGAGTGCGCCCAGACGCTGCAACTCACTCTTGGCCTGCAAAAGTCGCTTCAGTGAGACCTTCAATTGGTCTATAGGTTGCAGTAATAATACATGGATGACCTTCTGACGAAGTGAGCCTGTCTTGAGCTTCATCAGTGCCTCCATCTGTTCCATCTCTTCAACTGTCAACGTGAGCAACTTCGCCTTGGCGAGTGCACTCTCCCGGTTACTCATACTTTTATCAGACAGACTCTCAAACACAAACTGTCTTTGCACCTCATTCTCAGGATGCTGAACAAACTGGGATAACAGTTCTCCGCGCAGTTCCGGGCTTAGGCGGTCCTTGATTGCAATGACTTCGCCGATCCATTCCGGGTCCATATCATAAGCGGCCAGATATAACATTTTTTTGACTACATCATCCATATCAATCCGGTAGTGAACATACTCAAGTACACCCGATGGTCCGCCTGACCCGCCTTTTGGAATGACACCCAACATCTGTTTGAATCGGTCAAAGTCCTGACGCCGCAAGGCCTTATCTTCATGAGCCTGCAATGGCCACACGTAAACGCTACGCTGATTCTCACCATTCTCGAAACTCCAGTTATACATATACATGGCGTCATAGTTGGTCACAATCCAGTGCATTAACTCGGTATCCTGCGCTTCCAGATACCGACGTGCAATGTCCAATCGAAGCTCTCGGTTCTGGCTGTTAGCCAGTACATATTGGGCAACGATCTTCTGATATAATTGGCCTTGATCCATAATCTCGATGATCTTGCTCTTCAAATCATTCTCTTCGATGACTGCTGTCGCCCACAGGCTGATAAAGAGTTTGTTCGCGTTCGCTTCCTGCTGCCAGGCTTCGCGTACCTCTGGGTGCACCAGCGCCTCATGAGCCTGCTCAATGAGCTGTGCAGCAACTCGCTGATTGGCTGCTTCTATGCCGATCCCTGTCCATACAGCGAGCGCTCTTACCACAGAACTGAAACGAATCAGGTTGTTGTCGATAATGATTTTTAATATGTAAATATAGGCTTCCAGTGTTCCTTCATCCATCCGCTCCACAATGCTTTGGCGCAGACCTTCCTGCAACCGTGCTGCAACCAGCAGCTCACCTACCATCTGATAGGCTTCCACCTGATCGCTCATGAATATGCCCTTTATCATTTCATGGGTTAACAGTGCATTCTGATTGTCACCATATATAATATCGTGCAGCGCCTGCTTCATACCTCCGCCCTGATGATCCAGTTCATACGCGATACAATCCGCCAGGACCCAACGGATCTCATGCAGATAATCCAGCTTGTACTCACGAAGTGACACATATTCTTCCAGAGAAAAATTATTCATTTCCATCCGGAACAACCCCATCAGTTTACGGATGACCTGTGCTACATGCTGCCCCGGATCGGATGTGCGGAAGGGCCTGCGTTCATAGTTGTTACTGTATGGGAAACGGGTCGCACGCTCTGCAATATAACGGAATCGTGCAACCAATGACTCACTCGCCAGATGCTGGAGCACATCCAATAGTGGCTGGAATAATGGCTTCTGTGTCTCTGCAGCCAGCCTTTCAAGCAACTTTTCTGTATTCAAAAACATCTTTTCGTCTCCACGCAAATACGTAGACCCGGCGATCTCCACAACATAACCTGCCAACTCAAGCTGTACCCCTGTTAACGACTTGGCTCTTTCCTGCAATTCATCCATATACACCTGCACTTGATCTTCCTGATTCATCCTGTTCTCCTCCTTCATCACTCTCTACCACAGACGTCCGGCAAGCATTGTAAATCGGATAAACACCACGTTGTCGCCGTCTTGTATCAAAATTGACTTGTCCAGTTCCTGCAATTCTTCATCGTTGAGAAACACTTTGTACAATCCATCCTCATAGGCAGTTATAGCTGTCTCCATCGCGCCATTCAGATCAGGAACACCCTCATTGTATACTGCGCCAAACCCGACTTTCCCCGCCGCTCCCTGCGATTCAATATCATCCGGCATCAGGTAGGCGAGCAATTCCGCCTGTTGCTTCTTGTCCTGAAGAGCTTTTACTTGCAGAGCCACCATATTTTCAATGAGCTGCCTTAGCGTATGAGTTGTTTCCGGAAGTTCAGCAGCTTGCTTGGCAAGTACCGGCTTGCGCTTACCCAGACTTTTTACCGTTATCCATATGTTCACTGTCATGCCCCCTCTGTCCTGCCCTATTTGAAGAAGCTTCCATAAGCCCCGATATCTATACCACGATGCGTAATAACCTAAACTCACAATGACGATCTATCCCAAAATAAAATTAAAAATACGTACATATGTACCCCTAATGAACATCATAACTAAAATTCAATCCATATTCATGAGCCAATCCTCATGTTTACGTGGAACCACGGAACTATGAACTACTTGCGTAGATATACGCAAAATCAGCTAATACACTCTTTCTGGATTGCCCCCATGTTAAATTCTTCTATCTTACTGTTGATAGCATTAGTGGTTGGTCACCCTGAGATATGAACCAAGTTGTTTATAAGGTACAAAAAGACGCCCCAACCGTATATATGGTAGGGGCGTCTTCGGAATCTTACAGCGAGGTTTAAACTAAGCTTGCAGTGGGTCTTACCACAATTTCATTCACATCCACCTCAGCCGGCTGGTTGATCGCATATAGTATGCTTTGAGCGATAGCCGTAGCTGGAATGGATATGCTCCGATAATCTTTCATAAACTCCCGTGCTCCATGATCAGAGATGGATTCGGCAAGTTCGGATTCAGTCACACCTGGCGATACAAGGGTCACGCGGATATCTGAGCCTACCTCCTGTCGCAGACCCTCCGAGATCGCCCGGACAGCGTACTTGGTTGCACAATATACTGCGGCTGTTGGTGTCACGGCATAAGCTCCAATGGAAGCGATATTAACAAACTGCCCGAAACCCTGTTCTTTCATAACGGGCAGCCCAGCTGCAATACCGTGTAGAACACCCCGAATATTAACATCAATCATACGATTCCACTCGTCCACTTTTAGTGCTTCAAGGGTTGATAGTGGCATGACCCCGGCATTATTAACTATCACATCCAAACGTCCATAACGACTGAGCGCAAGCTCTACGATCGTTTGCATGTCTTCCAGCTGTGTAACATCAAGGGCATGATATTCTACTGAACCACCTTCCGAGCGAATGGCGGAAGCCAGCACCTCTAGGCGATCCACTCGTCTTGCACCAATAACAACATGTGCTCCCTGCTCTGCTAACAGACGCGCTGTTGCCTCCCCAATTCCGCTGCTTGCACCCGTGATTACAACGACTTTCCCTTTTACATTAAACATATCGACTTCTCTCCCTATTAGGTATTTGATTGTGCATCTTCTCTGTACAGAACCATGCCTGCATGATAAAGCACGCCTTCCTTAAAGTCTCCATCCGCAGTAAAGCCAGTATCATCCACATATTCAATATGATCTCCTTCGACTACATATCGACCTTGGTACGCACTTTGCCTATCTCCCCGTGATTCGTCATAACGACCGGAAGGAAGCAGTTCATGTCGGATGTACCCGTCCTTCGTCACCCACATTCCTACATACGGGTGCTCCAATTCTGGTCTGTCTTCTGATCTATTACCTGCCATATTTCCACGTCACTCCTTTCTGTTGCCAACAGATTCAATTGCTTAATTTCATTATGTAGTCGATCAGTCTCTGTACGATAGAAGAATCCCACAGTATTCTTGCCTATTCGTCCAACGCATTTTAAAATGGTTATGAGTATCAGGAAAGGGGGCCTGCAATCCATGCTATCCAAAACGGAACAGGGTACAGCTATTATTGAGCAGCAACAGGAATTGGCCCGCTTAATCAGTCGTTTCGCCCACGATGACGGGATTCATCTAACAGCAATTCCTTCGTTTGCTTTGATCCGTGCTTCCCAGGTTTCAGAGCCCATTCATACCGTGCACGAACCCGCCTTGTGCATTGTGGCCCAAGGTTCCAAACTGGTTATTCTCGGACAAGAGAGCTATACCTATGACTCTTCACAGTATCTGGTCGCTTCCATAAACTTGCCTATTTCAGGACAAGTGGTACAGGCAACGACAGAACACCCTTATCTCTGCTTACGACTTGATTTTGATTCGGGGCAGGTTTTTGATCTTGTTCAAGATTCTCCTTCCGCACACACCAAATCCAACAACTCAACACGTCGTGGGTTGTTTGTAAGCTCAAACAAACCTCCGCTTCTGGAAGCCGTAATCCGATTGGTCAGATTGCTGGATACACCTGAAGATATACCTGCACTTGCACCTCTTATGACTCGTGAGATTCTATATCGTCTGATTCAGGATGAACACGGACATTCCATCAGGCAGTTTGCAGTCCAAAACAGTCATGCACAGCATATCGCCCAAGTCATTGAAGTCATTCACTCCGAATACGCCCATCCACTGCGAATCGAGCAATTGGCTTCCATGATTAACATGAGTACGTCCTCATTGCATTATCATTTCAAAGCCGTTACCGCCATGAGCCCACTGCAATATCAAAAACAGATTCGATTGCAGGAGGCCCGGCGAATGTTACTTGCAGGTTCAACCGATGCGGCCGATGCGGCATTCCAGGTTGGATACGAGAGTCCTTCCCAGTTCAGTCGGGAGTACGCTCGCATGTATGGCCTTCCTCCTAAAAGTGATATCAAGCGCCTTCGCCATACACTCCAGATCGAGGGCTAAATTCAAGGAAAAAGCCAGCTCTCAACAAATATGAGGGCTGGCTTTCTTGTAATTGTACTTGCTGATGAAATAGAAAATCTTAGGACCCTCCAAGCACCTTATCTTCAATGACCGGCGCCGGTATTTCTCTAATCTCAATCGATTCTTCCGGAGCAAAGCTCTGGATCTTCATCGGGATAGAATCCAAATGCTTGTACTCTTCGGTCTTGGTTGGTCTGGTTACAATTTCACCGTTTTTGTCTTTCTGATAAATCACACGTTGCGTCGGTATACCCGTATTTACATCAATGGTTACCACTTCCTTGTGGAGTGCGTCTTCAGAAACAGCCTTTTGCTCGTTACGCTCTGTAGCAGAACGGGAGTGTGTTCCCGCAGTTTCCAGTACGGTCCAATCCTGACCTTGTAATTCTTCTTTAGCGTTCTCCAACAGCGAGTTCTGTAGCAACTTCTCATTTTCAGCAGCTATGTTGTCCGGCATGGTCCAAGTGTTCCCAACCAATTTTTCCGTCTCAAAATCTCGACCATACGAAGTGATTTTCTTACCACCAGCTTCAATAATCATTTTGTAATGAAGCTGGTTATCACGGTATTCCTCAGTGACTTCTGTCAAATTCACACGGTCCCGATAGCGAACGATATATGATCCGTCTTCAAACGATTCCTTAATATAATCCACCTTACCCTGGGTCGCCTTAAGTGCTGCTGCTTCAACATCGCTTTGAGCACTAACTATAGACGGCCTGTTCAAGTACATGTAGCCACATACAGATGCAGCTACCAGTGGTAGGGTGAGTAGTGAAACCAATGTTTTCTTTTTCAAAGGTTTGACCACCTCTTATTTAGTCAGTATATATTCTTAACGCTTTATTCTACTTTTAAGTTCCAGTGATTTACATATCCGTTCTCGAAGTTAGCATTAGAGCAGCTTATGATGCCTGGAAACCTGTATGCTGAAACCTGTATGGATTATTTGGCTAATCGCAATGGTCGAATGGTTACTGCCGCCGTCTTGAATCCGGGCATACGGCAGAACGGGTCCAGTTCCGGTCGGGTTGCCCGATTCACATTTTGAACACCACCCCAATGCATCGGCACAAACAAGGTATCCTCCCGAATGGAATCCTTGATGCGCGAACGAACCGTGAAACTTCCGTACTCCGATTGTATCTCTACCCACTCTCCATCGTGAATACGATGACGGGCAGCGGTAACCGGATGAAGCTCAACGAAGTTCTCCAATTCACGAGCTGCAAGTGCCGGACTGCGATGCGTCTGCACCCCTGTAAGATAATGAGGGAGCACACGTCCGTTGGTAAGAATTAAGGGGAATTCCGGTGATATATCATTCCATCCCAGGCTTGACTCACATGTGAATGCCGCTTTGCCATCGGGATGTGCGAATCGATCACCGAATAACAGGCCTTCTCCTTGCTCTTCAAGGGAAGAACACGGCCAGTATACCCCTTTCTCGTTACGCAAACGCTCATAGGTAATGCCATAGTAATCAGCCACTCCACCACGGCTCGCCAACCGAAGCTCATTAAAGATATCCTCAGCAGTTTCATATTCAAAGTAAGAAACTTTACCCAATTGCGCGGCAATCCGGCATAATATCTCCCAATCATTGAGCGTTTCGCCCGGCGCAGGCCGCCCCTGTTCACGGAGCAGAACACGCCCCTCCAGATTGGTCAGTGTACCTTCATTCTCCATATAAGAGGTAACCGGAAGAACCAGATCCGCCATTCGTGCAGTCTCGGACAGAAACATATCTGCCACGATTAGAAAATCCAGCTTACGCAAACCTTCTTCCACCAAACGCACATTAGGATTGGATACAACCGGATTGGAGCCCATCACAAGCAAAGCCCGAATCTCCTGGTCATGAACTTTCTCCATCATCTCGTAGGCCGAGACTCCTTTACCCGGTAAACTTGCAGGGTCCACGCCCCAGATCGATGCCACATAGGCACGATCAGCTTCATTTTCAATCGATCGATAGCCCGGCAGCTGGTCAGCCTTCTGCCCATGCTCCCGTCCACCCTGCCCGTTTCCCTGACCTGTGATCGCACCATATCCACAGCCTTCTCGGCCAATTTTGCCAGTCGCTAACACCAGGTTGAGAAAGTGTCTGACAGCCATATGTCCATCCGTCTGTTGCTCAACGCCACGTGCTGTCATGATCATGCCTGTCTCTGCCTCACCATAGGCCAGTGCAGCCTGACGAATCAGGGCCAGATCGACTCCACATGCTAGTGCCGACTGTTCGAGTTGGAGATCAGCCAACCCTTGTATCAATTGCTCGTATCCATGCGTTCGTTCTCCTATAAAATGAGGATCCACCAATCCGGCATCGATCAATATTTTTAACATGGTATCCGCCAACAAGGCATCCGTTCCGGGCTTTACCTGCAAGTGAAGATCGGCAATCGCAGCGGTTGCCGTCTTACGGGGATCGATAACGATGAGAAAGGCCCCATTCTCCTTCGCCTGATTAAAGTACGGCAAGAGTGTAGGTTGGCATTCTGCGATATTGGTTCCGGCAAGTATAATACAGCCCGCTTTCGGTATATCGGACAGGCGGAACGTTAGTCCTCGGTCCATTCCAAATACTTTACTTCCGGCCGAGGCGGCAGCTGACATACAGAATCGTCCATTATAGTCGATATATTTCGTCCCCAAAACTACCCTGGCGAACTTGCCGAGCAGATAGGCTGTCTCATTTGTTAAAGATCCGCCTCCGTATACTCCAACCGTATCTGCTCCGTATGAATCTTTCAAGTTCTGAAACCGCTGTGCGATAGTCTGAACAGCCTCCTCCCAGGAACAGGGTTCAAGCTCACCATTGCGACGAATCAGCGGATGCATTAATCGTTGACCACTGAGCGCATGCTGATGAGCATTCATACCCTTCACACACAGCCTGCCCTGAGAAGCTTCATTCGGAACGCCTTGGACCGTATATTCCGCTCGGCTCTGACCTGCAACAGGTGCGGCCAGTTCTTCAACTGTCATCTTGCATTGCACACTGCAATATGGACACTGTGTTTCTTTTACATACAGCTTGGATACCGCCATTTCCGAAGTTATCGATAATTCCATTTTCCCATCCCTGCCTTTCAGCTGTAATACTGATCCGTTTCAGACGGTGCCCTGCACCGCGGGAGATTCAAGAAATTGCTTCATCGGGGATGCTGAAGCCACATCCCGCTCATAATGATGAATCGCAACAAGTTCCTTCTGTAGTTGGTCATCCAGCAGCGTTTCCCGAATCGACATGAATCCCAATCGTTCCGTCCATGCCCATAACGGCTCATCATACCAAGCGGTTTGGCGATACCATTGAAGGCAGGCTGATGCAAGCATAGCCGCTTGCATCTCTGTCTCAGCCACCCCAAGCAACTCACCTTCCTTCACCGGATGCTCTGCATGACCACCTGCATAGATCTCCCATCCAGCTGGTGAAGCCAGCAAACCAATATCCTGAACCAGTGCGCTCACTAATGACCCCGGCCCTGGTGCAACCCCTATATTCACGGATGACGGCATCACTGCACCGATCCAACTGGCACGAAGCTGGGCAGCCAACCTACTGACATCTCTGGCATAGGATGACGACGGGATATGATTATCCCAGCGCACCTGAACCTCGGAGTGACCTTCGAACTCTGGAGCAACTTTCGTTTCAATGGATACTTGCAAGTAATAGTGGATCACTGGACGACATACAGCACAGCCAAGCTTCGAACCCCAACCCAACTTCTGCAAGATCAAAGGTAGATCTGTATTCGGAACAACGATGTCAGCCAGCATTTCCTTCAGTTCTGCATGCCCAAGCGCCGTACAACTGCATACAGACATTGGAGCAGGTTTATCTGGTGTGGCTTCCACTCCAGTACCCCCGTTATTTTTCAGGTTATGCGTATGTTTCAACAGTGCAGCCACCATCGGGCGACAGCCACCACATGAACCAGAAGCCTTCGTCTGTTCCTTCACCTGATCTGCCGTCTCGAGGCCCTGTTCCTGAATCGCCTTCATAATGGCAGCCTTGGTCACATTGTTACAGGCACATACGGTCTCCTGAACTGGTAATGCCGCAGCAGCCATCTCAGCCGGGTCTGGGGCCCCTTCACGCGGAGCCAATTCCGCTACATCCGCACCTCGTTGCACCAGTCCAAGCAAAGCCGTTCCTTCCGCTGTATCTCCAAATAAAATGGCGCCACGCACTTTGCCAGCCTGCATCAGTACCTTTTTGTATGTGCCTTGAATGCCATCCAGATGTTGAATTGCAGTCTGTACACCTTCACCACTAATCTCGCCGGCTGAGAAAACATCAACTCCCGATACCTTCAACTGTGAGTAGGGAATCGATCCTTTGTATTCATGCGTTTCCTGTCCACAGAGCGTACGTGCGAGCACCTTCCCCTGTTCGTATAAGGGGGCCACCAGACCATAACTGATTCCCCGATGTTCGGCACATTCCCCAACTGCGTATATATCCGGTACATTGGTGCGCATATAGTCATCTACCACAATTGCCCGATTTGTGGCAATTCCACTTCGTCTGGCGAGATCCACATTTGGCCGAATGCCTACAGCGACAATGATAACCTGAGCTTCAAGCTTGGAACCATCTGTGAACAGCAACCCCTGCGCCTGTGATCGTCCGGTAATTTTCTGCGTGTTTTTGGACAAAAGAAAGGACATACCCTGGTCTTCAAGTTGCTTCTGAAGCATCGCAGCTGCTTTTTGATCCAACTGTCGGTTCATAATGTAAGGTGCATTATGAATCACCACAGCTTCCATCCCCAGATGCAGCAACCCACGTGCAGCCTCCAGTCCAAGTAATCCACCCCCAATAACGGCGGCCTTGCGAAATTCTCTGGAATAGTCGGACATACGCATACAATCATCAATGGTTCGGAAGGACATGACCCGCTCTTTATCCACTCCTGGAATCGGTGGAATAAACGGTGAAGACCCTGTCGCCAGAATCAAGACATCATATGTTTCTCTTAGGCCGGATTCAGTCTCTATATATTTCCCTCGGGTATCAATTCGGTGTACCGTCTCACCTGTGCATAGCCGGATTTGATGCTCGGCATACCAGCCCCAGTCATTGATTATGATATCCTGTAGCGAATGCTCCCCCTGCAATACTTTTGATAACATGATCCGATTGTAATTGGGACGGGGTTCATTGCCGTAGATTACAATCTCATACGTATCAGGCTCCAGTGCGATGATCTCTTCAACACACTTCATTCCTGCCATGCCATTCCCGATAATCACCAGTTTGCTTCTGCTCATGGGCTGCCCCCTATCTCTCTCACCTGAAAATAAACAGAAAAATCCCTTCTCCATCATTCGGAAAAGGGCACCGTTGCCTCCGGAATCCACACGCCATTGTGTGGATTCATATTAGATTCAGATTAAGGGAATCCAAATACAATGTCAATATAATTAACATAAAAACCACGAAACACGATCAAAAAAAGAATTAATTAAAATTACGTGTAATTTTTGTTGACATGACCATTTTCTCTTGCTTATAATTTGAATCAAAATCACAGTGCTGTGATCAACTCAGATGCGGGAACACAATGACGTGTACCGCCTGTCGGCAACGGGGCCGCAAATCGTTCTGATCTGGACGAATTGCGGCCTTTTTCTGCCTCAACAAGCACATAGACAAATTACGAAGATCTTAATTGGATGAGGAGCGATGATGGATGATGGAGAGCAAAAGTTTTTGGAAAAGCGGGCATAAGCCCACCCTGTTCGGGGCATTTATGTACTTTGACATCAGTTTTATGATATGGGGGATGCTGGGTCCACTCGCAGTTGTCATCGCATTGGACTATCCGATGACTCCATTGGAAAAGGCCAATCTGGTCGCATTGCCTATTCTTGGCGGCTCCATCCTGCGACTTGTACTCGGCTTCATGTCTGATTATATCGGTCCGAAACTAACCGCACAGATCGGGATGCTCGTCACTCTGGTTCCCTTATTACTCGGCTGGTTATGGGTTGACTCCTTAAGCCAGCTTTACGTGGTGGCACTCTTGCTGGGTGTGGCTGGTGCCTCCTTTGCTGCTGCGTTGCCGCTGGCGGGCCAATGGTATGGCAAAGAGCACCAGGGTCTTGCCATGGGTATCGCCGGGGCGGGTAACAGCGGAACCGTACTCGCGACGTTGTTTGCCAATCGCTTGGCTACGCATTTTGGCAGCTGGGAAGTTGTGTTCGGACTTGCTATTATCCCGATTGCTCTCGTATTTATTCTCTTTTCTCTCTTTGCCAAGAATAGTCCTAACCGGCCTGAGCCCAAAAAATTGTCCCAATATGGAAGTCTGCTTAAACAAAAAGATGCTTGGGTGTTCTGTGCCTTCTATTGTGTAACCTTTGGCGGCTTCGTTGGATTATGTAACTATCTAACCATCTTCTTCAACACCCAGTATGGACTTTCACCTGTTCGAGCCGCAGATATTACCACCTTCTGTGTCATTGCAGGCAGCTTCTTCCGGCCTGTAGGGGGTTATCTGGCAGACAAAATTGGTGGAACCCGCATGCTGACTTTCCTTTATACAGGAGCCTGCGTCATGTTGATTGGAGTATCCTTCATGCCACCACTTCCTGTTGTAGTGGTCATGCTGTTCCTCGGTATGATGTGTTTGGGAGCTGGAAATGGATCCGTGTTCCAACTGGTTCCGCAACGCTTCGGTAACGAGATTGGCCTGATGACAGGCATTGTAGGCGCGGCTGGCGGGTTGGGCGGATACGCACTGCCGCTGATTCTCGGTCAACTGTATAGCAGCTACCAATCCTACACTCCAGGCTTCGTCATTCTTAGCCTGATTGCTGCAGCTTCCCTGTTCCTTGTTCTCTTCATGCAATCCCGCTGGCGTGTAAGCTGGTTGAGTCGGGGCAGCAAAGGCTTAGCGGAATCAACGCCTCTCTCTTCGTAAGGCATGCAAACACTTGCCTGTTAATAGGGTTCCGTGATACGAATGATTCGCGTATAACCAAAGGAACAGCGTGGCCTCACCAGGCTGCGCTGTTCCTTTGGTTATTTCAGCTGTTCTTTTAGCTTAAGAAGAATATTTTTGAAGAACAATCACCGCATTATGACCGCCAAAACCAAAGGAATTGGACATTCCAATCCGCAAATCTGCTCTTCTTGCCTCATTGGGTACATAGTCCAGATCACATTCAGGGTCACTCTGCTCCTGATTGATGGTTGGAGGAATGATGCCATGACGCAGGCTTTGAATAAGTGAGATCGCCTCCGCACCACCAGCTGCACCAAGCATATGTCCTGTCATGGACTTATTCGCTGTGACCGGAACATCATAGGCAGCTTCCCCGAAAAGTTGCTTAATCGCTCTCGTCTCAGAGAGATCGCCCGCCTCCGTACTGGTGGCATGAGCATTAATTACATCGATGTCTTCAGGTTCAATCTGAGCTTCTTTAAGCGCTGCTTTCATTGCCAGATATGCCCCCCGTCCTTCCGGGTGGGTTGCTACCATATGATATGCATCTGAACTGGCACCATATCCAATTACTTCGGCAAGAATATTTGCCCCTCGTTCCAGTGCATGAGATAGTGACTCAACAACCAGAATCCCAGCGCCCTCCGCCATGACAAAACCGTCTCTCCCCGCATCAAATGGACGGCTTGCTGCATGGAACGCTTCATTTCTTGTTGACAACGCTGTCGCATTACCGAAGCTTGCCAGTGACACTTCAGTTACAGCGGCTTCTGTCCCGCCAGCAATAATGACATCGGCTCCACCATGACGAATAAGACGGAAAGCCTCTCCAATGGCTGTATTGCCAATGGAACAAGCGGTTACTGGCGACAATGTCGGCCCCCAGCAACCAAACCTCATACTAACCATAGCTGCAGCCATATTGGATATCATCATAGGTACGAGTGTTGGACTGACTCTCGCAGGTCCCCGATCAGACAGGACCTTGCCTTGTTCCATCAATGTCTGAATTCCGCCTATTCCTGAACCAATATATACACCTACCCGTTCGCGATCCAGTTCGTCCATCACAAGACCCGATTGGGATACTGCCTGGTCCGCAGCAGCAACAGCGAATTGAACGAAGCGGTCCATACGCCTTGCTTCCTTGCGTCCAAATTGCTCTTCACCATCAAAATCACGGACCACACCAGCGATTCTGGTTTTATAGGAAGCTGTATCAAAATGTTCTATTGTTGATATTCCTGATCTACCCTCAATTAATCCATTCCAGAATGTATGTACATCATTTCCCAAAGGAGAGATGACTCCCATACCTGTAATGACGACTCGTTCCATATCCATCCTCCTTCAGCGCTGTTATCTTCCTTCATTCTTACGCTATGCCACTAATAGTGCACTTTTGAATATCCTATTACAAGTTGTCAATTATAATAGTATAATGACTACCATGATAACGAGGACGGAAGGTGATGGATTGAACTACGATGTCAGGTTACAGGCATTGTCTACTTTTCTAAAAACACAGCGTTCCAAAATTTCTCCCGAATCTGTCGGTTTACCCACTGGAAGCCGGCGCAGAACGCCTGGTTTGAGGAGAGAAGAGGTTTCCCAACTGGCAGGTGTAAGTACAACATGGTATACCTGGCTTGAACAAGGTCGGGATATTCAGGTATCCCATTCGGTTTTGGACAACATCGCTTCAGCACTAAGACTTACTGCGGATGAGCGAAAATATCTGTTTTCACTTGCCATGGAACATCACTCCGAACTGCCGACACTGGAAGAAGAACCTGTTCAACTTCACCCTTCCTTGCAGAAAATTTTGCAAGAGCTTCATCACTGCCCTACCGTGATCTCGGATCGGCGTTGTTACATTGTTGGCTGGAATGATGCAGCCCGGCATGTTTTTATGGATTTTGAACAGATTGCCCCCGAACAGCGGAATATGATCAGTCTGTTATTTGATCGAAAGGAGTTTCGCAGGCTCGCGGTGAACTGGGAGGATTTTGTTAGCGGATTTCTGGCGATATTTCGTGCTTATTATGGTCAGTATGTTGATGATGAATGGTATAATTTATTTTTGGACGACATGATGAACAGACATCACGATTTTCACACCCTTTGGAAACAAAGCAGCGTCAGCAGCGCCCCGGACGTATTAATCGAATTCAGGCACTCCAAAGCAGGCAAAATGTTGTTTGATCTGACTTCGTTGCAGGTTCAGGGTAGTTCCGATCTGCGTTGCAGTGTCTACACCCCTGCACCAGAGACAGCCACCGAGCGCAAACTGATGCGCCTGATCGAGCGTGAAGCTCATCCACATTTGGGCGAGCAATAAACCAGATTCTCTCACCTTCTTGGAGTCATGTTAGAGTCTTGACATCCTCATGCAGCCTGTTTTAAATATCAGGTATATTAAGTTAATCCATGGATCTTAATCCTTCTACAAGAAGGGGGTTCAGAAAGGAATATCATGACGAAAGTGCTTATCATAGAGGACGACAACATGTTAGGCGATACATTATCCTTGTATTTACAAGGTGAAGGGTATGATGTTACCCGTGTCGATAACGCAAGAGATGGTCTTCTACAGCTTCAAGCGCGGCCTGATATCCTGCTTCTTGACTTGCTGCTCCCTGATTCGGGTAATAAGAATCCTTGTTCTCTCATGCGCCAACATACGGCAATCCCCATCATTGTCATCTCTTCGTTAACCGAAGTATCCGAACGTATTCGATCATTAACAGATGGGGCTGATGACTATGTATGTAAACCTTTCAGCATGCAGGAACTGAAAGCACGTATTGAGGCTGTATTGCGTCGTTACGCCATATTGAACAGCTCTATTGTCACTGAACAGGAAACTGGAATATCTCTCGATCTGGCGCGAAGAACCGTTCTGTTAAATAACCAGCGAGTGGAGATGACATTTTCCGAATTTGAGATCATGAAGCTGTTTATCCTCAATCCTGGCAAGGTCTACAGCCGGTATGCCCTGATTGAAGCCATTCGTGGTATTGATGCCGGCATTAATGATCGCACCATCGATGTGCACATTACCAAGCTTCGCAAAAAAATCGAGAACAATCCGAAAAACCCCCAATACATTCAAACCATCTGGGGGGTCGGATATAAGTTTACTCCTTAAAATAATATAACTTTATTCAGGTCACCATGGCAGAGACCCGGTAATTTTATCAATTTCCTGTTGCACCTTCTCTAATACCGAGTTCAGTGCCTTTTCTTCGAGTAACGGATCGGATAAGAGCAGCTCCAGCTGGAGAACCGCACACATCAGGTCCACTGCATGCAGATTCGCAGCTACGCCTCGAAGAGAATGAACATTACGGATTACTTCAGTAATCTGCTGTTGCTGAAGCTGTGCCGCCAGCTTTTGCTGAAACGAACCATACTCCGTCCTGAATTTCGTAAGCGCATATTGCAGAATATGCGGCTTGCCGTCCATCTGTCTAATGGCCTTATCTGAATCGATTCCATTGATATCTCTTATGCCTTTTAGATCAATCCATATGTCCAACATATCTGCGATCTGTTGTTCCTGTATGGGCTTAGTCAGGATTGCATTCATGCCCGCTTCAAGATATAGCTCATCGTCCCTTTTTAAAGCATTCGCTGTAAGCGCGATAATGGGTGTACGGTCATATTTCCTCATCTTGCGAATGTGCCTTGCTGCATCAATACCATTCATATCTGGCATTAAGAGATCCATCAGAATCAGTTCCCATGTTTGTTCGTGCAATTTCTCCAAAACCTCTGTGCCACTGTCTGCTACCGTCACCTTGAATCCGATATGCTCCAGCATGGCCCGAATGGCCAATTGATTGATTTCATGATCTTCAGCTATCAGAATGTGGCCTTTCAGGTTACGCGAATGGAACTCGTCGCCTTCGCTCATCCGCTTGTCCTCTAATGGCCCTTCACCCTGAAGTGCAAGTAACACTTCGAACAATCCCAGACGTGTAATCGGTTTGATCATCATGAGATCCGGGCGAAAGGATCTCTCCTCACTCCACAGGGCATTTTCACTAAAGGCATGGGTATAACCCACCATCTGAAATTTGGTTCGATTCAATCGCTTCATCAGGTTGTTCCAAGGTAAACGATGGTGTGCGTGTGCTGCATCCATATTTATCATCAATAATATTGAACTTATCCCCTCTGCCTTTGGTATACACCAATCACTTTCCATCATATGGTTCAACGAAGGATACAGCTTCGGCTTCATCCCGAATGAGTGGAGGATCTGCTTCAAATTCGCACCCATTCGTTCATCTTCCTCAACGATCACCACATCATCCGCGTAATATAGAAGAGGGTATGTTTGCAGAAAGGAACTTTCTTCTTCCGATTCTGCCAGTTCAAATATCAAGTCGAATGAGAACAGACTGTACTCTCCCAGAACACTATCCACCTGCAAACTTCCTCCCAAGGAGGTCACCAGAAGGTAACAGATGACCAGCCCAAGACCAGAACCACCATATGTTCGATACGTTGAAGGTTCCGCTTGAGTAAACGGGACAAAAAGCCGTTCCAATTGTTCGGGTGAGATTCCGATTCCCGTGTCCTCTACCTCAAAACGGACCTGAACTTGCTCCGCCTCCAATGAAAGCACCTCTGCCTGCAACGTCACATATCCATGCTCCGTAAATTTAATTGCATTGCTCAGCAGATTCAATAACACCTGTTCAAGTCGGAAGGGATCACCAATCACCGTTAACGGCAGATCGGGATCGGTTGTAAAGATCACTTCGATATCTTTGTGCCCGATGGCCACACCGACCTGATCTGCCACACGTTTGATCACATCCTCCGGTGAAAAAGAAACCTTCTCCAAAATCAGCTTGCCTGCCTCAATTTTCGAAAAATCAAGAATATCATTTACGAGGGCAAGCAAGGTTTGGGAGGACGCATTAATTTTACTCAAATAATCCTTCTGTTGTGGAGATAGATCTGTTCGTTGAAGCAACAACGAAAAGCTGATAATGCCGCTCAGTGGGGTACGAATCTCGTGGCTCATGAATGCGAGAAACTCACTCTTCGCCTGACTTGCTTTGTCAGCCTTAACACGTCTATAGTGATCCGAAATGTCACGAATGACTGCCTTAATTTTCTCACTTGAGTTTAGTCCTTTGACAGGATACAGGTGAACCCGAACATGCTGCTCATGAGCTTCTCCAATGATGAAACTTAATTCCGTATCCTGGGCTATATTGTGATGCAAGGCTTTTTGGAAAATGAACAACCAGTTATCCAACTGCTCAATGAACAATAATTCTTCAAGCTGACGACCAAGCACTTCCTGCCTGCTGAGACCGAGCACATCCAGAAATTTCTGATTAACCGACACAATACACCTGTTGCTGTCCATACCGACGAACCAGTCTGCCGACACGCGCTCAAGTGTTCGATATCGCTCTTCACTTTCTTGAATCCTTCGTTTAACTGCTCTGTGTTCCGTGATATCGAGTCCATATCCCACGACATATTTCACAACCCCCTCTTCTCGAAGAGGGCGAATTTTCACCAGGGAATAGAACCCTTCATGCTCAATCTCGTAAAAAAAAGATTCCCCTTCCCAGGCCCGGTTAAACTGCTTTCGCAGAAATTCTACCTTTTCCTGAGGTAAAATGTTCAATGTACCCAGCTTGTAGTCTTGCTTCAGACTATTCATATCCAAGCCCAGTCGAGAGAGCATCTCCCCTTCAAGCAGAAGGTACTCAAATTTCCCATTCTGTTTATGGATTTTAAACGTAAAACCCGGCTGCATCCGAAGCATCTCCAGCATTTCCTGATCCCTTTGAATGACCAATCTCCTATATCGATGATTTTGGTTCAGATAGTACAGGAATAATATAACGAAGAGCATGCAGATACCTTGAAAAAGGAGAATCTGTCCCAACATTAGCAGAGAAGGAGAATATATCTTTAGTACGAAAAACTCATACACAGTTATCAGCAGCAACGCTCCAGACAACCACTTTTGCATAAATCCCTTAACATACTGAAAGATCAGGCATACGGCTACAACAAATAACAACTCTGCCAACGCATACTGCCAGTTCTCCAACAAAGGATTACGCCCCATATTAATGCGAAAAATCCACATGAATGCAAAAGTAACAAAGGCAGAGCCAGTTCCACCAAAATAAGCGGCGAGCAGATATACACTGGCCCGGAAATTCAACAATGTTCCATCCTCAAGCACAATAGAGAAATAATAGAGCGCCGTACCCAACATGCTCAGTGTAATACCAATAATGATCCGAGTCGTGATGGATGTAGAACGGGTAGCATTGGTTTGGTTCAGATAGTGATGAGTCAGGAAAACAAAGATCAAAATTAGCGTGAAATTTAACACAAGATCGCGTAGCAAATGGTCACCGTCCACATTACGACTTCAGGATTTCATGCATTCAATGAATGTTGCCAGATTCACGTTCGCAGTCCCCCGGTACACAAATCATAGTATGCCAGGCTCCCTTATTCAATTGACGATATTGACCTTTTTTTTGAAAATAATTCCCACTTTCAGCTAACATACCCTTATCACAAAACAACGATTTTTTTTCATGAAAATTCATCATTAAAAATACTGATATAAAAGAGAGAATCGTTCAAATAAACCGATGTAATCGTAACTTGAGCTTCCCAAAATTCCTGATCTACCTTCATCAGTTTGGCTACGCCGGACCAGGTCTGATTTCCTCTCCAGTGCGTATCCATTAGCAATCGGGCAGGCTGACCTATGGTGCTTTCCCGTGAGAATCCTGTTTTGGTTACATAAACGGAATTCACATCTAGAATCACACCCTCCTCATCTGTAATCATGACCGCATCCGTTAGCAGCAAGAAGGCTTTGAGTTCTGGTTGCATGGCTGTCCACTCCCTCTGATGAAACATCATGTGATGCTGTCCCTGTGTGATATTCGTATCTACGATCCCGATTAATACTTAAACTGTCTAATCAGGTGCTGCAGCTCTTCCGCCATGGTAGACAAGCCACGAGCAGAGGCAGAAATCTGCTCCATCGCTGCCAGCTGCTCCTCTGAGGAAGCGGCCACTTCTTCAGAAGTTGCAGCGTTGCCTGACGCAATGCCAGCCAACTCATTGGATACAGCAGATACTTCCTGTACACCTGCTGTAATCTCTTGTGACGTAGCTGCAATCTCTTCAATCTGAGGTGTCGTTTCACGCATGCTATCCAGAATGCGTTCAAACTTTCGAATCGCTTCTGTAGAGATCTCCATGCCCTCTCCCACCTCTGAAGTTACCTTCTCCATCATGCGAACGGAAGCAGCCATATCTTCCTGTACCGCCGTAGTCAGCACGGTAATTTCATTGACAGACTGCCCGGATTGTTCTGCCAACTTGCGAACCTCTGCTGCTACAACGGCGAATCCATTGCCATGTGTACCTGCACGAGCAGCTTCGATGGATGCGTTCAGTGCGAGCAGGTTTGTCTGTTTGGCGATGTTTCCGATTAACTCCGTGATCGCTGAAATTTGGTGTGATCGTTCATATAACGCCTGAATCAATTGATTTGTCTGTTCTACCGTCTCTTGAATCGATTGCATCTGACTCACCGTCTGTTTGACGGTGTTGCCGCCTTCTTCCGCTTGTACGGTTGTATGTTTAGCCAAATCAGCAACATGTATGGAACGTTCGGCGATCCTTGTAATGCCAATCGTGATTTCATTCATGGCCTGATGGTTATGTTCAATTCCCTGGGTCTGTTTCTCTGCGCCACTCGCAATTTCCTGAATAGCTCGTGCTACTTGCTCACTGGCTGCACTGGTTGATTCCGCACTCTGAGTCATTTCATCCGATGAGATAACGACCTGACTGGCGCTGTTCTCCACATTTTGGATTAATACACGCAGGTTGCTCTGCATTTTGCCAAATGCATCACTCAGTTCACCAATCTCATCATTACTTGTACTTGTAATCGTCTGGGTTAGATCTCCTTCACTCACCTGAATCGCCTGAACCTTCAACTGACGAATCGGTTTAACAATCGATCGCATCACCAGCCAGATGATCATAATTCCGATGACGAGAAAAGAAACAATTACCATAATCGTTCGATTCAAAATGGGCGCAGCAGCATCCTCTACTTCAGAGGAGAACATGGTGCCAGCGACCTTCCATCCCGTGGATGCATTCGTAGCGTAATACATGACCTTATCCATCTGATCAAAGGTATATCTAAAGTTACCGGATTCGTTCGTATACACTTGTGTCCAAAAATCTTCTGTTGCATCTGTTCCAGGTTGCATTGTCGGATGATAGATATACTTTTCACTGGCATCCAGCAGAATCAGATGCCCTTGCTCTCCAACTTTAATTCCGCTAACCAATTGGCTAATGTCCGACAGATCGAGATCCAGCTGGACCACACCGGATTGGTCTTCCAATGCCTTTGCAATCGTAATGGTGATCTCTTTTGTCTCAGCAGATATATAGGGATCTGTAACAATCACCTGCTGTGGAGTTCCCATGGCTTCCGTGTACCATGGTCTGGTTCGCGGATCATAATCTTCAGGCATCTCCGCATCAGAGGACATGAGATACACACCTGCCTCTGTGCCCACACCTATGGTGATGATGTCTGTGTTCTGCGCAGCATACCCCTTCAATTCGTTCACAACCCGAACCTCGGCATCTTCCTGTCTTAATTGCTCTGCAAGTGTTTTCGCATAGTATTCAATATGATTCCGTTTGGCATTGATTGAGAGATCAATCGTCGCACTGGCAAGGTTCACGTTTTCCATCGCACTATGTAAAATTTGCTTCTCTACTTCACCTTTGGCACTGTTATACGATAAGATTCCAATACTTAACGAAGGAATGGCCAGGAAAGCAATAAAGGACACCACCAGCTTTGTCTTAAAGCTCTTATGTATCTTGTTGAACCAGGTCGGTTTGCTATTGTTTTGGGACAAATTTCTCTACCTCTTCCAGATTAATTTTACAACCTTCCAATCGCTGTTATCCCCCAGATTTTTTTAATTCCCCTTTTTTAGGGAAAATCCGGTGATAGCTTATGCTTCCGATGCAGCTTTCTTTCAGAAAGCTTTTAGGTGACCGCTTCGCTTTTTCAGTTTTTTCTGTCCTCTCCGTTTTCGTGTAAATGATTAATACAACTTATATAGCTCTCATAGAGTGTAAACCATCTTTCTAAAAACTAGGTCTCCATTTTTGTAAAAGACATTTTTCACGCTCAAAAAGACAATAAAATCTCTTAATTTATAATCCTAAAGAACTATTTTCAAACAAATTATACAAAAAAACTATTAAATAAAATGTTCCGGGGATATGACCTAATTGTTAACTTTCTAAATACTTGTTAATAAGCACGTGAGGACAAAAAAAAGATCCAAGCGTTATCGCTTAGATCTTAAGACTATTCACGTTGTTCTCACGTATTCTCTATTTAAATGCCGGGATAGCGATATCTGCATATTTCTCTTCGAAGAAGGCTTTGACCTCCGGGCCCGCCATACGTTTAGCCAGCTTCTGGATCGCTTCGGAGTCCTTATTATCTTCACGGGCAACCAGAGTGATGGCAAAATGGGAATCATCCTTCTCGGTTAACAGTGCATCCTTTTTCGGTGTAAGACCGAGCGGACTGGCATAAGCAGGTGTCATGGCTACCAGATCAGCGTCATCCATCATGCGTGCAAGCATCAGCAAGTCCACTTCCTCAAACTTGAAGTTCTTCGTATTCTCGGTGATATCTGCCTGTGTAGCGTTAAAACCTACGCCTTCTTTCAGCTTAATCAATCCGTTCTGCTCCAGCATCACAAGAGAGCGACCAATGTTGGAAGGATCGTTCGCAATGGCGATCGTTGCACCTTCTGGCAATTCCTCAATCGTTTTGTACTTTTTGGAGTAGCCGCCGTAGATGGCATTATAGATGGGCTGCACGGGCACCAGGTTCGCATTGTTTGCTTCATTATATTGATTCATGTAAGGCACGTGTTGGAAGAAGTTTGCATCTACTTCCTTGTTCGCGAGTGCTGTATTCGGTTGAACGTTATCCGACAATACAACAACTTCCAGATTGACGCCATCTTCCTTCAAGAGTGGTTTAACAATATCCAGTACGTCTGTCATTGGCGGAATCAATGTGGCCACTTTCAGCGTAACTTCTTGTGCAGCTTGTGTATCTTCTTTCGTTCCTTCAGCCGCAGGTGTTTCTTCTTTTTTGCCACAAGCAGCTACGACAAGCATGACTGCAAGCAACATAAGCATCATTTTTGCTTTCATTGTATGTCTACCCCTCATCATATAATCTGTATTGGTCTTCCTTGTTACTGCACTTTCTTCAATCATGTACCGTGTCACTACGCTCAGGATCTGCGATCCAGCCAGCGGGACAATCTGCTGCCTGTGAATTGGATCATCTGTACCAGGATAATCATAATGATGATCGTAAATACCATGATCTCCGTTTCGAAGCGCTGATAACCGTAGCGAATGGCAAAATCTCCAACCCCGCCGCCACCTACAATGCCCATCACCGTCGAGTAGGAGATAAAGCTAATCGTAGCTGTGGTGAGTCCCAGTACAAGGCCAGATCTTGCCTCCACATACAGGAATTTCACCACGAGCTGCATCGTCGATGCCCCCATGGATGATGCAGCTTCAACCACGCCCTTCGGTACATCCAGCAACGCTTGTTCCACGAGTCTGGCATAGTAGGCAATCGCAATGACCGAGAGTGGAACGGTTGCCGCCAGTGTACCGATCGACGTTCCAACGACGATTCGTGTGAATGGAATCATGAAGACAACCAGCAGTAAGAATGGAAACGAACGAATGATGTTGACGATACTGCCGAGTACAAAAGACAACGTTTGATTCTGATACCGTTGTCCTCTCCTGAATAAGTACAGAAGTGTACCCAGAGGTAACCCGATCAGAACAGCCGCTGCAATGGAAATGCCTACCATGACAAAAGTCTCTCCGATCGCTTGCCATATCTCATGCTGATACTTCAGTACAGATTCAGGTAACCTCATGACTTGTCCCCCTGTTCTGTCTGACGGAACAAAGACGAACCTGCCATCCCATATTCATCACCCGCAAGCAAGGAGGTCAGCAGATCCGGCTGCGGAGCGGGAATACTGCTCACTTCCGCTTCAGTCAATGTTCGTACGAGTCGCCCATCCTTCATGACGGATACCCTGTGACATAGTCTACGAGCCACTTCCATCTCATGCGTCACGACGACAATGGTCACGCCCAGCGTTTCATTGATATGACGTAGCACATCCAGTATGCCATTCGTAGTCTGTGGATCAAGCGAAGAGGTCGGTTCATCACAGAGAAGCACATCCGGACGAATGGCGAGTGCGCGTGCAATCGCCACACGTTGCTTCTGTCCTCCGCTAAGCTGAGCAGGATATTGACCCGCTTTGTCTTCCAGTCCAACAAACCTAAGCACCTCAAGTCCACGCTCGACTCGCTGTGTACGGGACATCCCGGCTAGTTCCAGCGGCATACAGACATTGCCACTCACCGTCCGATTACTGACCAGATTGAAGTGCTGAAAGATCATGCCAATGGACCTTCGTGCCAGACGCAAAGTGCGCTCATTCATCTGGGTCAGGTGCTGCCCATTCACAACAACCTCACCCTCATCCGGCTTTTCCAGACCATTGAGCATCCGCAGAAGCGTGGATTTGCCTGCGCCACTCGAACCGATGATGCCGTGAATTTCGCCTTGTCCCACTTCGAGCGACACCGAGCTTAACGCTTCGAATCCCTGATCTGCACGGGAACCGCGCTCGTTATAACGTTTGCTTACACCATATAATGAGATCATGGAGAGTCCTCCCGTGAATGATCATGCATGGTTCTTCAAGAACACATGAAGAAAGCCCGCACAGCCGATAACCGGAGCGCGAGCAATCCTGTTCATTTATAATAAATCAACATCCCTGATGAGACAAGCTTTTAAGGTGAGATTGCCTCCTGAAGGCGGCTGGCTTCATACACGCGAAAACGTCCGTTGGACGAACCCACATACACTTCATTGCCGATCCGGTTGATCGTTCCGTTCTTCGCATCCCGGTCGCGATGCTCCGGGTTTCCCATCGCCACGTCATGTACACGACCTAACAAGGCTCCATTGTTTTTATTCAATACCAACCAATTCTCATCCATGGGCAGCAGCAACTGATCATCAATGACCAGATAGCTCCCCTGATTCGTGGGATACCTGAGAGTGGCAATCGTATCTTTGGCATTCCAACGCGTCTCCCCCGTATCATAATTCAAAGCCGCGGGGTAACCATTTTTAATTACATATAACTGATCATCTTCCACCAGTCCTCGTTCAATTTTGCCATTGAGCGTCCACCGTGTTTGGCCTGTCTTGGCATCGTACAGGGTGGTTGTAAAATCTTCATACTCTCCGTAATGATCGCCGTTTTGATTCTCACGGATCAACAGCATGCCATCATTCAGCTCCTCCAATCTCTGTCCTACCCGAGCAGGAAATTGGGCAAGCTTTTTCCCCGTGTTCAGATCAAGCAGCAGCCACTGATTATCTAACGATAGCCATCTTCCAGCATTCCTGGTTACAAAGGGATCCAGACGTTCAATTCCATCAAAATATGGATCATTCCCAAGTTGTTCTATGGTAGATCGCTTGGCCTTCAAGCTCCATACGGTTCGCCCTGATTGCGGATCGGCTGCAGTCAGCTTATTCTTTTCCCAATACAACACATAAGGGTCATCTGCACTCTTGTTCAATAATTCATAACCTTTCGCGAGTTTTCGCGTCCACAATGTTTTTCCGTTTGCACTATCCAGTACCGTCAACCAACTGTTGCTTGAGCTCTCAACAACCGGGCTATCCACGACCACAACGTTTTTCGCAGCGGTGATGCCATTTAGTCTAAAATTTTGCTTAGGGGTGTACGTCCATGCGACCTTCCCGCTCTTCAAGTTCAGATGACGAATACGATCCACGTATTTTTTCTTGTCAGGGTCATAATCATTGTAGATTGTAACGTATTGGCGTGCTGTATCCACCTCAGCCTGCTGTCTTCCAAAACCCCCATTGATCCTCCATAATTTCTGGCCCGTATGACGGTCAAGGGCATATATGGAACCTTCGTAGTAGCCCCCGCTAAATCCACCGTCATCCCCCTTCATCAGGAGTACATCATCCGTCGCTGCTTGTAAAAAAGTGTAGTTAATATCCCCCTGGTTAGTCCAGACCGGTTTCCAAGGGATTGTCTTCGGCAGCGTTGTGCCGTACATTTTTGTCGTAAACCCATATTCATCCGCCCGACTGATATTCCAATCAGAAAAGACAGTATTTCGATCATGCTGTGGTAGATTCCAGCGAGTTCTGACCAGCTTGCCATTCTTGTTGAATGTGACCAAAAATTGTCCATCTTGCCGCTCATATCTCCAGGTCTGTCCAATACTCATTGCATACCCCGTATCATTTAGATTGCTTGAACCCTCTCTCCAATCGGGCTCGCCTAACCACTCGGCCACTTGTTTGGAGGTGGTTGCCATGTTCAGCTTAATATCCGTCAAATGACGAATAACCGAAGTCGGTAGCGATATATTCTGTTGGAACCAACCATCAGCCACATTATTCCTCTGCTCTAGAGCCTCTGCCTTGATCCAGAAGAGTCCTGGCCGATACGTGGAGGATTCTTTACTCCAGGTTCGTGGAGCAATGGAGACGCCATACCATCCTTTCCACTTTGCAACAATAACAGCTTTACTTGTTAGCGCTTTCTCAAAAGTCCAGGTTGTAGCACTGTCTGGAGCCAGATACAGCTTGCTGCCCGATTGGATCTTGAGACTTTGCGGAGCTGTTTCCGTCATGCTTCTGCTCTCCTTCAATGCATACCAACTTGGCAACCAGAAGTCTCCATGATCGGATGACTTAAGCTGCAACCACTCGCCTCGAACCGATGCCAACCTATACTTCTCGTTTTTTGTAGTATAGTATTCAATCTTCATTTGGTCAGGAGCCACACTGCTGTCCCTCCTGTTTTGAAACAGGGGAATATCATTCATGAGCGTAACGGAGTCTCCTTGTTTGTAGGCCAACTTTGTTGATAAGGCTTGGGGACTTGCTCCCAAAGCTTGGGGCGTTGTAACCGAAGCTTGTCCTCCAAGCACTACCTTTTGTGAATCAAGCATCATCCATCCCGTCAACAGTACAGCTGATAATCCAGTCATGGTAATCCACTTGTACCCCATTCCCTGCCAGTCAGGACCCGTCTTCACTCTCGTTCATCCCCATCCATTAGAAGTTATTTCCATATAGACGTTGTGCGCAGGAAAAAGTTACCGTTTACCTCAATATATTTCTCTCTATCTCCCAGTATTACCTTACATCTACCATCGTAGCATGATAAGGAAAGGTAATCCCGATGTAATAAGCAGCTGTTAAGGTGAGGATATAATAAAATACAAACCACAGATCAGCTCGGGAATAGCCCATCTGAATGTAATACGTTCGGCTCGCCCCATCCGTGAATCCCTTCGCTTCCATCGCTACCGCCATTCGCTGTGCACGACGAATGCTCTGTGCCAGCAGAGGAATAGCATAACGCTTGAGTGTACCATACACGTTCCAGTGCGAACCGCGCTGCCTTGTTCCACGAATACGAATAGCGTAACGGAGCGTCTGGAATTCATCCAGCAAAATGGGGATCATGCGCATCGCGGCCAGAAAGCTATAGGCATATTTTGCAGGAAGCTTCCACTGCTGCATCAGGGAATAAAATAGCCGTACTGGCTTGGTCGTAAGACCAAAGAGTAACCCAGCCGCGGCCATAGTCAGCGAGCGAAAACCCAAGTGTAGACCGCGATAGAAGCTCTCTTCGGTGATGTGAATCAGCCCCCACTTATACCAAGTGGTCTCTCCCTTGCCAAACATCATCATGCCCGCAGACGTAGAGATAAACACCAGAATGAATGGTGATGCGTACAGAATCAATCTGTACCACGGATGGCCTGTCCAGCACAGTAATAACATCATTACCACCGCAACATTGGCCATTACATTCAGATTGTGAATAAGGATAACGATGACAAACATCAGTGTCAGAATAATCATCTTCAACCCCGGATTAACGGAATGAAGCCAGGTTTCACGATGAGGAAACGACAGTTGCATCACTTAACCTCCCCTCATCCACCGACCAGATTCGGGTGCAATATCTTTTTACAATTTCACGATCATGGGTAACCATAACGATAGCTGTTCCTTCACGCCGCAATTGCTCCAGTTGTGCCAACATGGCGAAGGTATTACGGGCATCCTGTCCAAAAGTAGGTTCATCCAGCAACAGAATTCGCTGCTCTCTGACCAATGCGGACGCCACACTCAAACGTCGTTTCTGCCCCATCGATAATTGATAGGGGTGGCGCTCGGACAAGTCGATTAGTCCAAATTGATTCAGCATATGATGAGTCCTGGCATGTCTTTCTTCCGTTGTAAGCCTGCCCCCCAGCAGTGAGAATTCCACTTCTTCCGCGACGGTGTTGGTTACAAATTGAAACTCCGGGTTCTGAAAGACAAACGCAATCTGATCTGCAAGCTGTTCCGTTTTGCCAGAAGGCTGACCGTGCACCTCATAATGACCTGTTGTTTTCAGAATATTCATCAGAGATAACAACAATGAACTCTTGCCAGCTCCATTGGCCCCGACAATACCAATCCAATCTCCGTGCCATACCTTGGCCTGTTCCACCTGAATGAAAGGTGTTTTTCCACGCCATCCAGTGAACTGCTGCAAGTCCAGTGCAGGCTGATCGGCTGACGATACAGGCGATAAGGATGATACATGAGATACGGAGAAAATCTCCGTTGCATCAGATAAGCCAGACGACTGCTGTGCTTCCAAGGTTGAGATCCCCTGATTCTCACACGCTTGAAGCTCTCCATAAGTTCCCTCTTCTTCTTTTGTTACCCTCTCCTGCTCATGCTCTTCCCACACGCCTGGATACCAGATTCCATAATCCCTCAACTTGCTCCGTTCATCCGTGAATACCTGCTGTGCTGGCCCATCCGCCACAATCTTTCCTTCAGGTGATAAGACAATGATGCGGTCGACCATATCTACAATCTCGTTTATTTTGTGTTCAACGATGATGATCGTTTTATCACTGGCGATCCGTTTGACGGTATCCCACACCTGGGAAGTCCCCTCATCATCTAACAGTGCCGTGGGTTCATCCAA
Source organism: Paenibacillus sp. CB74 (assembly GCF_055687625.1). Lineage (NCBI taxonomy): Bacteria > Bacillati > Bacillota > Bacilli > Caryophanales > Paenibacillaceae > Paenibacillus > Paenibacillus sp. CB74. Next base: position 4,327,112 of record NZ_CM146009.1, read on the forward strand.
AAACAATACCTCCGGGTCCATGGCAAGCATCGAGGCAATCGCAAGACGTTGCTTCATCCCCTGAGACATGGACTGGATCAATACACGGTTCTGTTCCAAGGATAACCCCACTTGTTTCAGATAATATTTAATCAGAGCAGGCATCTCTTCACGCGGAATACTTCGGTTTTCCAGAACAAATGCGATCTCTTCATCCGTAAAGGACATGCAGAACTGGGTATCCGGATCTTGAAAGACCACTCCTGCTTTGACGGGAACCTGAATATCATCACATTTCATCGGAATTTCAACCGAACGAGGTATCAGACCGCTCAAGATTTGTAATAACGTCGATTTACCGGAGCCACTTGGTCCAAGCAGCAGCACTTTCTCCCCTTGACGCACAGAAAGAGACAAGCCTTGAAATACCAAGGCTTTCTCTCCCGGGAACTTGCATCTTAGATTCGTCACACTTACCGCCTGCGAATTCCCCTCTCCGCTCATCTAATCCAACGCCTCATAATCCTGTTTGGATACCGGTCTGAGTGAACGTGTTACACCAGTCAGTTCCAAAGCTTTGGCGAGATAATAAGCAAACACTCCTGCAATCAGGATGCTTCCGATGAAGCGGAAACCGATGAATAACGTATAATTCCAGGCCGAGAGTGAATCGATATAGCCATACTGATAATCCAGCAAAAGCGAGGCCGCTGCGGCTCCAATGGCTGCAAGACAAGTGACAAACAGATTGGTTTTACGATACAGGAATGCTGCGAAGAAGATCTCGGCTCCCAATCCTTGCAACAGACCATACACCAGTGTGGACATGCCCCATTCACTGCCCAGAAAAGCACTTACCGTTGAAGCCGCAACCTCGGCCAAGATAGCCACGCCTGGTTTACGAATGATGACAAATGCAAACGTGCCCGCCATAAACCACATGCCGTAGATCATCTGCTCCGCATGAACGCCGAATGGTTTCATCAAGTCATACGTAGGTCCCCATATCTTGTAAATCACCCCAAACACCACTGCGATTACGATGGTTACCAGAATATCCGTTAATTTCAATCGTTTGTTGCCTGTTGTTGCCATGTTCTCTACGTCCTTCCTTTGTCCCCTGTGGGGTTGTAAAAGTGTGTGTTCAAAAAGACTGGTTGAACAACCTCTAAAAATAAACAAAAAAAGCCTCCCCGGTTCCGGGCAGGCCTAACACGCAGTATACAATCCTCACAATGATGTATTGGGTGGATGTCGAAAATACGGAATATCAACCATCCCTCTCCGCCATGGCAGATACACCACCACAGTTCAAAAAGGTCTGTTGTTCATCCACGTTCATTCCTACACTTCACCCTTACATATTGCAAATCCATGTTCTCTACGCTGGCATTACCCAGATCAGATGTACGGTCAGCGGCACAAGGCCACTCTCTCAGCCCAACTTCATTGAGCTCCCGGTTCACTTATTTCATTGCTTCTAATGTACATCAGATGGGTATTTGTGGCAATCCCCAGAAGTATCACGATGCTTCATTTGGGGTATATGAACAGGGGATATTTTATTGTACACTTTCCATAATATGAAACATTTAGGTTATGTAGTCCGTCTGAAATACTAGAAGGGAGATTGATAGTAATGAAAATGTATAACTCTGCTTGGCAGCTCAAAACATGGAAAATGATCCTTGCCGCTTCGATACTTACCGCAGGTACGGCACCTGCCTTACTCTCATCCACTGTGGCGGAAGCCGCGGCAACTGAACCTAAACCGACAGCTTATATTAACAATGTTCAAGCTCAATATGAAGTTGTCATCCGGCAGGGGACCATGTACGTGGCATTGACTGAGCTTCAATTCCTCGGCAACTATACGTTTGGCTACAATAACAAAACAAAAGAGATCAGCATTAGCACAGGCAGCGATAATTATGTCCTTAAACCTAATAGCAAGACAATGAAGAAAAATGACCAAAATGCAACATTGTCTTCCGCCCCGATTCTGGTGAATGGTAAAGCGATGCTTCCGCTCCGTGCCATTGGTGAGGCTTTTGGTACGAAGGTGCAGTGGAATCAGAAGGCCAAGGAAGCCTACATTTACACTACCGATGCTACGATTGTAAAAGAATATAACAGTTCTGATCTGACTGTGGCGCGCGAAGCCGCACTTCATCTGCCACGCTTCTCTGAACTCGGACAAACACGTCTGGATATTCGCAACCCTCTGGGTCCGGTGGATTCCTCCATTAAATACATTTTTGAACAAGGCAAAAAAGATCGTTTCTTCGTTGTGGAGGATAACGATCTGGTCAGTTATTATGTCCTTAAAAATGGAAGTGCACTGCTGCGATGGCAGGCCAACATCAGCAATAATGCAGGAACTATCGGTGACCTGTTCTTTATTAAAACCAAAGCCGTTGCTGAAGCAGGAACTCGTCCTTCCGTAGCAGGTCAAACACTCGTATCATTCAAGTACTCTCGCATGCTTGAAGAAACCTCATATGAGGTCATAAACAAATTGGGCTCCACGGATACCGGTTCCGTTGCCCCCGAGCATGGCAAAGTCATCGTTGAGGTTCCGGGAGAGAAATAATATGTGCCTCCACAATGAAACATTACTCAGCAGAACTATACTATGGTGACATCTGCATTACAAAGAGCGTTCCTCAAAGTCAGTGTGACAATGACCTTGGGACGCTCTTTTTTTGGCGTTATATTCCGGCTTACTTCCAATTAAGTGGAGCTTATATTTTTAACAACTCCAGCGATTGAGTCTCTCGTTTAATATTGGACATTGCCGGATTGACTGGTTTTACCTGAAGCAAATCCCTTGAACAGGGTTGGCACTTTGGAATAGCGGGTATTCGTAATTTTCCCTTGAGATACACTGCTATCTGTACGCATAATAGCATCTTTCACATTGGAAATATTGGAGTTATCCAGCGTCATGTTAACTGCGAAGGTCGTTCCACCATTTTGACGTACCAGCTTCCCGATATCATCTGCACGGAAATTTTTGATGTTAATCGTTCCGGCTGCATTGATCTGGAATACTTTATCATAGGCCTTATACGCCGCACCGCCGGTAATATTGACCGTTCCGGCCGACTTCAATGTGAGTGCATCCTCACCCACATCCTCCCAGACTACATTTGATATATTACAGTTGCCATAACAGTGAACACCATCGGCAGCAGGGTATCCGATATTTACATTTTTGAGCGTAGCCCCTGCCTCCAGACGAAATACCGGTTTCTGATTCTCTGCTTGAGACCCGTCACCCAATGTGGAAGGATTGGCTACAAATGTTTTGCCTTGACCGTCATAAGTCGTGCCCGCTGGAACAATAATCGTTGAATTAACAACTGTAGGCGCAGCAGCAGCGGGAACCGCACCAAATATGGAAGCAACCAAACCAGCAGACAACAACAACGTCAACATTTTTTTCATTACTTTATTCCTCCCTTATTCTCTCGTTATGGATCGTGTACAAGCCTGTGCTTGTACTGAAAGTTCGCCAGAGGTGCACCTCTGCCCAACTCACAACCTAATCCTACCAAATAAGGAAGGTAACTAGAATAATCATTAGATCAGATATATCCTGACATCGCATAATGACTGTCATATCGGCATTTTTTGCAAGTCAGGATCTTTGAACAATATGCTGATATCAACCTCTGGTATGCTCATTTGTAACGTAAGTACATCTGACTTTAATCCCCAGTAAACAAGAAAGATCACTACATTTGTCTTTCAAATGTGTGATCTTGAATGGCTTCCAGCTTGCTGATATAAGATGTCAGGCTCCAAACCTCTGACGATAACCGCACTTTCGACACAACTCTTCCACAGCTTCCCGCTTGGAAAAGCCATATACCAGATTGTTCGCTCGCTCCCCTTCAATGATCTCCGAGAATGACTTCTCGTGCACATTACCCAGGTTAATCACACCCTCGCCATCGAGACAGCATGGAACCACCGTTCCATCCACTAGCACAGCCGCCTGACTACGCAATGCGTGGCAGAAGCCTTTGCCGTCATCTTCAGGTGCATCCAGACTTGGCCACTGGAACTCGTGGTCCTGATTCAGGTATACATTCGGGGCAATTTTGACCCCGCTGCCTGGAACCACTTTTTCCTCAATGCGGAAGTCCAGATTGAATTCACGTTCCAGCACTTCAAGGGTTTCCCGATTTCGATTCATCTGAGCATTCGTGAAGTTATCCTGCGTCAGATTCCACAGTCGGAATGAGATGATGACATTGTGTTTCACCGCCTCGTGTACAAAAGACAAAATGTTGCTCAGATATCCGTCACGGTCGGTTGAACCTTCGTGCCCATCGAAGCTGTGCAGGGAGAAGTTCATCTGACGCAGCGCCGGTTTACCAAGCAATTTATGCTGAGTCTTGGGCAGCAGTGTACCATTCGTTGTAATGTTCACCTTGAGTCCCTTCTCGTGTGCGGAATCTAGCAGAAGATCTATTTTGGGATGCAACAAGGGTTCGCCTTTGACATGTAGATAAATATGATTGGTATGTGGTTTAACTTGTTCCAGTATATTGTTGAAGACTTCAGGGTCAATGAATCCTTTGGCACGCTGCGTCTGCGGACAGAAGCTGCAAGCCAGATTGCAGATACTCGTGATCTCAATATATACTTTTTTGAACGTTTTCAACTTGGGTCCCCATTCTGCCTAGGAGGGAGAACAATCCCACCTGCATTTTGTGATCCGGCCTGTACGGCCCATCCCTATTATATCGAGTTCATAAGCCAAGGTAAATCAGAGAACGGGTTTATCGGGTTGAGTCAAATGATTTGGCTAGTGCCAAATGAACAGATTCAATCGCATGAATATGTGTTGTATCAAATAATGGAACTTCTGAATCCTCTACTTTTACTAATAATCCAATTTCGGTGCAACCTAATATGATTCCCTCAGCTCCATCATCAACCAGCCTTTGGATCACCTTTTTATAATAATCCCTTGATAAGGGCTCAATTTTCCCTAAACATAATTCCTCGTATATTATTTTATTGACAACTTTTCTATCCTCTTCATTCGGTATCAAAACCTTAATACCATTAAATTCAATTCGTTTTTTATAAAAGTCTTGTTCCATCGTATATTTGGTTCCGAGTAAACCAACCGTACTTATATGGGACTTATGAATTTGATTTGCTGTTGCATCAGCAATATGTACGATGGGTAGTGTCACTTTTTCTTCAATATGTTTAATCACTTTATGCATCGTATTTGTACAAATTACAATCATTTCTGCTCCTGCCTTTTCCAAAGACTGAGCAGCATTCCCTAATAATTCACCAGCGCTTTCCCAATCACCTTCAGCTTGATAACGCTCGACCTCTTCAAAATTCACGCTATATAAAATGCACTTGGCTGAATGCAATCCTCCCAATTTATTTTTCACTTCTTCATTAATAATTCGATAATATTCTAACGATGACTCCCAGCTCATTCCACCAATAAGACCAATCGTTCTCATATTACACTTCCCCTTCCATTGATTACATCCCGAAAGCAGTGTATAGAAATTCAGTAGATATTGTATCGTATCTATTTCATTAAATAAACCTGCCACAGTAAGAGGAGTTGAGGAAACTGGAGCAATTCCGGCAACGGATTAATGCGTCTGCCCGAATAATCTGGCTGTGCAATCCTAATAATCCGAACGGAACCATTTTCAGATCAGTACTCACATTCTTTCTGAGCGCCCCCTTTACATTCCACTTGCATGTGATATATGCTGAACACATAACTGCATATCTTGAACAATGCACTAGGGGAGCCTTACGGCTGAGACGAATCGAATGATTCGGACCCTTTGAACCTGATCTGGATCATACCAGCGGAGGGAAGTGGAGCGGCCTTTCAGTAAGCGGATTTTTTCATGTTGATGATGAATTTTAATGTGAATTGAACTTACAGACCCACTCATTTCTCCGGAAATGGGTGGGTCTTTTTCGCGTTCTGCGGGCAGATCAGCAGGTGTAATGAAAGATCCCGCAGTTTGAAGTTGAATTTGGAATAACAAGGGGGAACAGAACGAGATGGATAATAACATAACCATTCACAACATGAGCTACGCTTTCCCGGGAAAAAGGGATTCCCCCGTGCTCTCCAATGTGTCGATGCGTGTTGCCAACGGCGAATTCGTCTCGCTCATCGGCTCCAGCGGCTCCGGTAAAAGCACCCTTTTCAAGCTGCTGGCAGGCCTGCTTGAGCCAACCCACGGAACCATTGAAATTCCTTGGGTCCCTGATGGAAAGCGACTGGGGCAGGTGGCCTACATGCCGCAAAAGGACCTCCTGTTATCCTGGCGAACCGTCATGGAGAATTGCATGCTCCCCGCTGAACTTGCTCCAGGGCGACAGGATAAGGGAAAAATTCGCGCAGACATTATGGCAGGGCTCGACAGATTTGGCTTATCCGGCTACGCGCATGCTTACCCGGACGAGCTGTCGGGTGGCATGCGCCAACGTGTCGCGCTGCTTCGTACTTTGTTGACAGGTGGCCAACTCTTGCTGCTGGATGAACCATTCGGCGCACTCGATGCCTTAACCAAACGCGAGATGCATCGCTGGCTACTGGAGCTGTGGGAAGATCTGGGCAAAACCGTGTTGTTCATTACGCATGATATTGAAGAGGCCCTGCTACTCAGTGATCGAATTATCCTGTTAACTCCGGGGAGCCAAGGCCAACCGCTACAAGATTTGACGGTACCTTTGCCACGTCCAAGACATTCGGACATGATCTACGAACCGGCGCTCGTTCAGATGAGACGACGACTGGAGGAACAATTGCATGCGAGAGAATAACTTGGGAAACTGCATGAAGAATAACGTAAGGGGTTGGCTTGACCGTTATGGTCTGTTTCTTTGGCTCCTGCTCTTGCTGCTTGTCTTCTGGGAGTGGATTGTGCGTATGGGATGGGTGCCCTCCTTCATCATTCCAGCCCCAACGGCGATTGCCAACTCCCTGTATGAGCATCGTCACCTCCTGCTGGCTACACATCTGCCTGTTACCTTGATGGAGGTTGTTGTTGGTTTTGGCTTGTCCATTGCTGCCGGAATTGCACTTGCAACTGGTATGCATATGAATCGGTCGATTGAAAAAGCGTTATATCCCTTCATCGTAATCAGTCAGACGATCCCGTTGATTGCCCTGTCCCCCGTCTTCATCCTATGGTTTGGCTACACGCTGTGGAGCAAAGTTGCGGTGGTGTTCCTGATCGCCTTCTTCCCCATTGTGGTGAGTACCTACGATGGACTTCGCCAAGGCGATCCAGAGCAGCGTGAACTACTGCTCACCATGGGAGCTAGCACGTGGGATATTTTTCGCAAACTCCAGGTTCCACTGGCACTTCCCGCCTTCTTCTCGGGGCTAAAGATGTCTGTGGTGTACTGCGTGGTTGGTGCAACGATAGGCGAATGGCTCGGTGGCAGTAAAGGTCTCGGATACTTCAGCCGCCGCATGTCCAGCAACATGAACACGGACGCGATGTTCGCCGCTATTGTGCTGTTATCCCTGCTCGGGATCGTTTTGTTTGTACTGATTGCCTGGCTGGAGAAACGGTTTGGTACTCGGCGCCATGAAGCGAAAAAATAGCTGGATAAAACGTAGAGAGAATTTAGATTTTAGATGTTACTACAAGAATTACGCTCTACACAACATAACTTATGCACCATTTCAGCAGCTAACTTCAATCAGTACTTTGTCATCTTGTCCGTTAACATACTGCTGTCCATTGTCTACAAACCCAAACGATGAAATGAGGAACTTCATTTATGACTAACAAAGGTATATACTCCCTGCTTCCCATTATGCTCATAAGCCTGTTGCTGATCGTTAGCGGATGCGGCACCACGGGTGCTGGCAAAAACACGCTAACAACAGATACGGAAACCAATGCACAGCAAGCAAACTCGCCTGTAACAGAACCAGCATCAGACACCAAAGATAAACTGTCCATCATGCTCGACTGGTACCCCAATGCAGTACATTCCTTCATCTATGTAGCTCAGGAAAATGGATACTTTGCAGACCAAGGTCTGGATGTCGACATTCAGATGCCTGCGGATACCAATGACTCACTCAAACTTGTTGCTGCCGGTAAAATTGATCTGGCTCTAAGCTATCAGCCTCAAATCTTGCTCGCGCGTAGTGAGAACATTCCTGTACGTTCCATTGCTGCTGTTGTTCGCCACCCGCTCGTACATCTGTTGACCGAAGCAAATGGCAAAGTGCGTTCACCCAAAGACCTTGAAGGAAAGACGGTTGGCTATTCTTCGATTCCGCTGTATGACGCGATGGTACGGACGATGATCAGCCAAGATGGTGGCAGCCCAGACAACATGAAACTGGTCGACGTTGGATTCGATCTGATTCCTTCTCTGGCTTCCGGACAGGCGGACGCGATTATGGGTGGTTTTATTAACCATGAACAATTGATTTTGGAGAAAGAAGGCCATGCCATGAAATCGATTAACCCTGTCGACTATGGCGTGCCTGATTATTATGAATTGGTCCTGACTGCAAGTGAAGCTGGTATGGAAGCCAAAAAAGAACAACTGACCCGGTTCATCAAAGCGATCCAGGAAGGACAGAAATATGTCACGGAGCATCCAGAAGAAGCCTTGAATATTCTGCTTGCTCATGAGAATGAAACATCTCCGCTTGACCCGGAGATCGAAACCAAAAGCCTGGCTATTCTACTGCCACTCATGAATGAAGAAGGTCAACCGTTTGGTCGGCAGGAAATGGAGTCGTGGGAGAATGTACGTGCATGGCTCGTTGCAACTGAAATGATTCCTGAATCGGTGAAAGCCGAGGATGCGTTTATTAATCTGCAAGGAGAGTAAGTAAAGAAAAGCCACGAGGATAAAGGGAAAGTGACTAAAAGAAAGGGATCGGCAAGTAAGAGGAATGAATAGAAAGTTAGCAAGGACGTGGCGTTAGGGGCAACAAGGTTTGCAGTATGTAAAAGGTTTCCGTAATGGAACTGGCTGGAGCAAGGAGTGGAGAATCATAATCTTTAACAATTCTACGTGACTTGATGTGCAATTGAGTACCTTGATATGCATTTGGGTGGCATGATATGCGATCGAGTACCTTGTATGCGTTTGGATGACATGGTATGCGATCGAGTACCTTGTATACGTTTAGGCGGCTTGGAGCTTTGCATTTGTTCATGTACATTAGCGCACATCTTCAAATCTACCGGGAGCTGAATCGCGTCCTAATGTGTTCGGAGTAGAGCATGCGGCGAGCGCTAACGAATCTGAGACGTCTTATTCGAGGATTTAAAGCAGTCTCAGAAATCTAAGGAATCTGAGACACGCAATATTAGAATAAACAGCCGTTTGCATCGTTTTAATCAAGGAATTCAGGGAAATAACGTGTCTGACGTTCCTTACATTTCAAAAGTAGGATTTGACAGACAAATAAGATGTCCCGGGTTCTTTAGAAACACCGTCTAAACCTGCGGAAGGAATTCGCCAAAAGAGCTACCAGCTTGGTTTGGGTTTGGGTTTCAAGACTCTATTTGAACGTCAATTCCTTCACTATACCGCTTGCCTGAATTAGGAGACTTACCCTGGGGTCACTTTCTGTATATTGCATTGTAGTACTGTTGCATTGTTACATTGCTGTACTGTTGTACTGTCGCGTTTTTGTATTATTACTATTTTTTGCGAATTACATTTTTATGTGGCTCTACCTTTTAGCTGTTTCAATCAAGGCTAGATATTGATCGTTTGTTCTTCCATATCCAGTTACATTAATCCATCTTTATTGCATTATGAATTGGATTTATCTTTTACATCTGCTTTTACCGCTGTAACGTCTCTCGGTGTCTTTACACTATTCGCCCTGCTCAACACGGAGACTCATATCCTATTATTCTGTTGAGTGACTCTGCATATCAGGCTTCTGCCGGTGGCGTTACTTCAAAACAAGGAGGAAATTATATGTCTTATCTGAAACGTGTTCGTACGCAAAATCCGCTGGTACACAATATCACCAACCTTGTCGTTGCTCCCTTTACAGCCAATGGTTTGCTTGCACTTGGTGCATCCCCATTTATGGCTTATGCTCATGAAGAGGTCGCTGATGTTGCCAAGATGTCAGGAGCCGTGGTGCTCAACATTGGCACACTCGATGATAAAATCGTTCAGGCCATCCGTCTGGCAGGCCAATCGGCTAATGCGCATCATGTACCTGTGGTGCTAGATCCCGTCGGCGCAGGCGCAACCGCCTATCGTACAGAAACCGTTCAGATGCTCGTTCGTGAGCTTCGCCTCACGGTACTGCGCGGCAATGTGGCGGAGGTTGCCAATGTCATCGGTGAGAGCTGGAGTATCAAAGGTGTGGACGCGGGATCAGGTGAGGGTGACCGGATCGGCATAGCGGAGCGGGCAGCGCATAAACTTGGCTGTGTCGTGGTCATTACCGGTAAAGAAGATATCATTACCGATGGACAATCTACATTCCTCACGAGTAATGGACATGCCCTGCTCACTCAGGTCACAGGTGCTGGCTGTCTGCTAAGTTCGGTGATTGGCGCTTTTACAGCCATTGCGGAATCCGAAGACGATCTTCCAGGCAGTGTTGTTGAAGCACTCGCTTTTTATGGCGTAGCGGCTGAACTGGCGGCAGAGAAGACGGCTCATCAGGGGCCGGGCAGCTTCCAGATTGAATTCTTGAATCAACTGGCACAAGTAACACCCGACCTTGTGGCAGAACGCGCACAGATTCGTCTGATCCGTGGAGGTGTGGTATGAGCATTCCTCAAGCCCTAACCATTGCAGGCTCCGATAACGGGGGAGGCGCAGGAATTCAGGCCGATCTCAAAACGTTTCAGGAGCTTGGCGTATACGGCATGACCGTCATCACCGCTATTGCTGCTCAAAATACAACAGGTGTACAAGGAGTCTTCCCCATCCCTTACGATGGCATTGCCCAGCAATTGGACTCAACCGGAGAAGACTTTCAGCCAACTGCGGTGAAGACCGGCATGTTATATAGTGCCGAGATTATTCGACTCGTCGCTGAGAAGTGGCAGCAATATGGTTGGTCTAATCTGGTCATCGATCCCGTGATGGTCGCCAAAGGCGGAGCCCCCCTGCTCCAGCAGGAAGCTGTACAGGCGCTGATTACAGAGCTGTTGCCCCATGCCCTGATCACAACACCTAATATTCCGGAAGCCGAACTGCTTACCGGAATGTCCATCACGAATCTTAGTCAGCGGGAAGAAGCCGCGAGACGGATTGTACAGATGGGCTCGACGTATGCTTTGGTCAAAGGTGGTCATGATGAAGGAAGTGTCATGATCGTGGACGTAGTCTACGATGGGCAGTCTTTTCATTATCTGGAGAATGTTCGTGTGGTAACACGTCATACACACGGAACGGGATGCACGTACTCTGCTGCGATTACCGCAGAGTTAGCCAAGGGTTCACCTGTTCTGGCTGCCGTAACGACCGCGAGAGCATTCATTCAGGCAGCCATTGAAGACGAGCTGGGGATTGGGGCCGGACATGGGCCAACAAATCATTTTGCGTATCAGCGCAGACAGCGGGGTGAGCAGTGATGCGCCCTTGGGATGCTGAAGCGGTACAACGCGCGATGCAGGTGTATTTGGTCATGGGCAGCGTAAATACGACGCAAGACCCCGTCGAGGTGCTACGCCAAGCCATTGCTGGCGGCATTACGCTGTTCCAGTTCCGCGAAAAGGGAACTGGCGCCCTGATCGGCGAAGCTCGCATGACGCTTGCGATGCGGCTTCGCGAGGTGTGCAGCCAGCACGAGGTCCCGTTCATCGTGAACGATGATGTGGAGCTGGCTGTAGCGGTGGAGGCCGACGGCGTGCATGTCGGCCAGGATGATGCGGACGCGGCGCTGGTACGCGCCCGCATTGGCGCTGGGCGGATGCTTGGCGTATCCGCCCACGCTGTGGGTGAGGCGCGCCGTGCTGTGCAGGCGGGCGCCGACTACCTTGGCGTCGGGCCCATGTACCCGACGCGCTCCAAAGCGGATGCCCACGCTGTGCTGGGCCCCGCAGGGGTGGCGGAACTGCGCGCCGCAGGCATCGCAGTTCCGATTGTGGGTATCGGCGGCATTACGCCCGATACCACGGCCGCCGTGATGGCGGCTGGAGCCGACGGCGTAGCCGTCATCTCCGCCATCGCGGGCGCGGCCGACGTGTGCGCAGCGGCTGCGCAGTTCGCTGCGGCAGTGCGCGGGATGCGGGCGTAGCCTTGCTTCCCTGCACAGCCAGCCCGTGGGCTGCACCGAATACATGGTGCAGCCACAACCCACAACCAATCGCTCTCCTCTCCATAACAGAGGAGCCCCATAACATCCCGGCGGCGCGGCAGCAACCCATGTCTTCGACATCAAAGCGCAGCCGCCACCCTACAGTGACTGAATAATACAATTATTTCGTCCACCTATTCACATCTAGTCATATCTAGCCACATTCCAATCAGCCCTAGTCACATCCAGTAACCAATCCATGATCAAGATGCAGCTTCCTGCCGCATCTTGTTTTTTACATTTTCAACTGTTGACTCTCACGTAACGTGACACTGTACAATCAGTGTTGTAAGGAGGTTTCACTCATGGCCATGAAGGTAAAAGAAGTTGCTGAACTTGCCTCAATCAGTGTGCGCACACTGCATCACTATGATGAGATCGGGCTATTAACTCCGGACGAAGTAACTGCTGCCGGGTATCGATTATATTCAGACGCCAACCTGGAACGATTGCAGCAGATATTATTTTTCAAGGAACTCGACTTCTCTCTGAAGGAAATCAAAAACATTATAACCAACCCCTCCTTCAATCCGGAAGAAGCACTTAAAATGCATCGACTTATACTGCTGGAGAAGCGCCAACGCTTGGACCAGATGATTGCTACCATTGATAAAACAGTCCTACACGTGAGAGGAGACATTAAAATGACAGCCAAAGAACAATTCGAAGGATTTAATTTTAGCCATAATCCGTATGAACAGGAAGCGCGCGAACGGTGGGGAGACCATGCTGTAGACCAGGCAAATCAGAAGCTGTACAGTAAATCAACCACGGCGCAGAAAGCGCTATCCGATCAAATGAACGAAATTTACAAACATCTGGCTTCACTTCGTCACACAGAACCGGCATCTGCGGAGGCACAGTCTGGCATCAAAGAGTGGTACACTTGGCTAAACCAAATGGGAAGCTACTCGCCTGAAGCCTTCAGAGGACTTGGTCAGATGTACGTGGACGATGAGCGCTTCACGCGTAATATTGATCAGTTTGGCGATGGTTTGGCAGTATTTATGAGAGATGCTATGGCTGTATTTGCTGACCAAAACAAATAATATAGCCCTGTCTTCAAACACAAGCAATATATTCAACTCTCATTGCCATCAGATGAGCGCTGTAAACGATCGTCTGTAACTTGGAGCTCTGTCCTATAGTAGTAAACGTTATCTCTCGTCATCAGCCTTATTCGCTGTATATGAGATCAGGATATTATAACCTTCCTCCTGCGTTGGTCATATCGTTCTTGGAATTAACCTTATGAACAAGCTGGATATATCCTAGGTACGTTGCAAATAATTTGATCCATCCAAGTTATTACATCAGTTATGAGCCATAACCCGCCTACAGCCTAGTAAATACATAAAAGGACGTACGCCCTCTCAGGCGTTACGTCCCTTTTATGTATTCAAGTACCTCAGCCGCAATGTGAACTAGCCTAACTGCTGATCACTCTGAGTACTTTATGAATATCTTTTAAAGTAGATGCTCTTTACTACTTTCTGCTCCCCGTCCTTCGATATAACTTCACCAGATGCTTAGGATGATGAGCATTAAGTTTCTTCTGTCAGACGTCCTTCATTTTGCTACCAGCGTCCACCGTCTATCGGATTAAGCTCTTGGCGCGTGATCCGATGAAGTTGCGTCTGAAGCCAGACTGGTTCTCGCCATCCGACCAGGAATCTGCCATGCAGATACAATCGCAAGCACAATGAATAACAAATCAATCGGTTGACTGAAATAGTCCTGGAAGGTTTCTGCAAACGCGCTGATCATCTCGCTATCAAACACGAGTTCCATCACGCTTACATCGCCAAACAGTTCGGAAGTAAAATAAACCACCGTCAGATATTTCCCCAGCAAAATGCCAACGAGCGCAAACAGTACGGCAATAACTTTATGTACTGTCGCAATTCGTTTATTGGAGAACAATACAACGGCGTAACCCGTGAGTGCTCCAATCAAAATCGCAATCAATCCTACCTCATACTCGGTCATTGCAGCAATTGCCGCCCAGACGATGCCCCCAAGAATGGCTGCAATTAAGCCACCAATGATGGGCATACCAATTTTAACTCCTTGTTTCTCTTCCACGTTGTCTTTCCCTCCTGAGTCATGCATATGCTTCTTTTCCAGAATTCACCTTTCCTATGAAACCACAAAAAGGCCTATTATTCAACATTTTTCTACTGTTGACCATAAAAAAACATCCCTTCCATCAGCATAATAGCCGTAGAAGGGATGTTGTCCGTATCTATATTTTAGATATAACCACTGTAATTCAGAAAACTACATTGAAAAACGCATTCTCTCTTATCTTTGCGCTTCCTTGGCAGGCTGAATGACAGCTGCAATCTGTGCCAAAATAGCATCCACCGATGCCGGATCATGCACATCATACTCATCAATGTTCAGACGCAGCACAGGGCAAGCCGTAAACTGATCAATCCACACAGAATAACGCTCATGCATGTGTTCCCAGTATGAGCGATCCGTCTGAATCTCCATCTCGCGTCCGCGTTCCGTAATACGGTTTAAAATTGAAGGCAGACTTCCTTCCAAATAGATCAGTACATCTGGATGTGGGAAATACGGTGTCATCACCATCGCTTCAAACAAACTGCTGTATGTCTCGAAATCTGTAGCAGACATGGTTCCTTGATCTGCATGCATTTGTGCAAAAATGCCCGTATCTTCATAGATGGAACGATCCTGTACGAATCCCCCACCCAGTTCAAAAATCTTTTTCTGTTCCTTGAAGCGCTCTGCCAGGAAATAAATCTGCAGATGGAAGCTCCAACGCTCAAAGTCATGATAGAACTTCTCCAAATATGGATTATGATCCACTTGTTCCAAAGAAGTCTTGAAATTCAAGCGCTGTGCGAGTGCAGCTGTTAAAGTGGATTTACCCACTCCAACCGTACCTGCTACCGTAATTAATGCATTCGTTGGAATGCCATAGTTATTCATATAATATACTCCTTTACCTGATTAACAATTTGCCTGAAGTGTTCAGGGTGTTCCACAAAGTCAAGTTGCTCTGCATTGACCTTAATGATTACTGGCGGATTTGAGCTATTCGCAAGATAGTCCATACCTGTTTTGTAATCAGCGATCAGTTGTTCCATATATGCCGGGTCCATGTCCTGCTCAAATGAGCGTCCACGCTTGTTAATGCGGTACATCAGCGTATCGAGTTCAGCTTCAATATAAAGCACCAGATTGGGCTTGGGCAGATCATCTGTTAACAGATGATAAATTTGACGGTATTTATCCCGTTTCGTTCCTTTTAAGGTACGATCGGCAAAAATCATATTTTTATAAATATGGTAGTCCGAAATAACTGGGGTATTCTGCTCTACATAATGAGCACCCGTGTCTTCCAGTTGTTTAAACCGATTACACAGAAAGAACATTTCCAATTGGAAACTCCACTCGTCGATATCCTGATAAAAGGAAGCCAGAAATGGATTCTCTTCTACGATTTCTTTAACTAACGGAAGATTCAATTCATGGGAAAGCATCGTTGCCAGCGTTGTTTTCCCCGCTCCGATCGGACCTTCCACGGCAATAAACGGGGCTGATTTCATTGTGTTCACTGTTCCTCCTCGTACTTATGCGTGTTTCCGTTTTCTATATAGACCTCACCTATTGTATCACAGCTTTAAGGATTGGAACGCCAGTATTTTATGTATATAACAAGTCAAATCAGAACCAATGAATTACATTAAAATAAAAAAAGACACACTCGATATCATCAAGTGTGTCCTTCAATTGCTTGGCGGCGTCCTACTCTCCCAGGACCCTGCGGTCCAAGTACCATCGGCGCTAGAGGGCTTAACGGTCGTGTTCGGGATGGGTACGTGTGGAACCCCTCCGCCATCGCCACCAAACGCGATTTGTCGAAGCATAGCTTCTTGAAATCAGATATGGAACTGAAAATCATACACACATTCTGTGATGTACCAATTTTCATTTCAGAGATCGTTCTCTGAAAACTAGATTCGAAACGAAACATGCGAACTATCACTTGCTATTGGATAAGCCCTCGACCGATTAGTACTGGTCAGCTCCATGCATTGCTGCACTTCCACCCCCAGCCTATCTACCTCGTCGTCTTCAAGGGGTCTTACATACTGGGAAATCTCATCTTGAGGGGGGCTTCACGCTTAGATGCTTTCAGCGTTTATCCCGTCCGTACATAGCTACCCAGCGGTGCTCCTGGCGGAACAACTGGTACACCAGCGGTACGTCCATCCCGGTCCTCTCGTACTAAGGACAGCTCCTCTCAAATTTCCTACGCCCACGACAGATAGGGACCGAACTGTCTCACGACGTTCTGAACCCAGCTCGCGTACCGCTTTAATGGGCGAACAGCCCAACCCTTGGGACCTACTTCAGCCCCAGGATGCGATGAGCCGACATCGAGGTGCCAAACCTCCCCGTCGATGTGGACTCTTGGGGGAGATAAGCCTGTTATCCCCAGGGTAGCTTTTATCCGTTGAGCGATGGCCCTTCCATGCGGTACCACCGGATCACTAAGCCCGACTTTCGTCCCTGCTCGACTTGTAGGTCTCGCAGTCAAGCTCCCTTATGCCTTTGCACTCTTCGAATGATTTCCAACCATTCTGAGGGAACCTTTGGGCGCCTCCGTTACTCTTTAGGAGGCGACCGCCCCAGTCAAACTGCCCACCTGACACTGTCCCCGCACCGGATTACGGTACCAGGTTAGAACCTAGATACGATCAGGGTGGTATCCCAACGTTGCCTCCACACAAGCTGGCGCTCATGTCTCTCAGGCTCCCACCTATCCTGTACAGATCGTACCCAAATTCAATATCAAGCTGCAGTAAAGCTCCATGGGGTCTTTCCGTCTTGTCGCGGGTAACCTGCATCTTCACAGGTATTAAAATTTCACCGGATCTCTCGTTGAGACAGCGCCCAAGTCGTTACGCCATTCGTGCGGGTCAGAATTTACCTGACAAGGAATTTCGCTACCTTAGGACCGTTATAGTTACGGCCGCCGTTTACTGGGGCTTCGGTTCACAGCTTCGGATTGCTCCTAACCACTCCCCTTAACCTTCCAGCACCGGGCAGGCGTCAGCCCGTATACTTCGCCTTACGGCTTCGCACAGACCTGTGTTTTTGCTAAACAGTCGCTTGGGCCTTTTCACTGCGGCCCCCTCGTGCTATTCACACTACCGGGGCACCCCTTCTCCCGAAGTTACGGGGTCATTTTGCCGAGTTCCTTAACGAGAGTTCTTCCGCGCGCCTTAGAATACTCTTCTCGCCTACCTGTGTCGGTTTGCGGTACGGGCACCTTCACCTGGCTAGAGGCTTTTCTTGGCAGTGTGAGATCATGACCTTCGCTACTATAATTTTCGCTCCCCATCACAGCTCAGCCTTAATGATGTGCGGATTTGCCTACACATCAGCCTCACTGCTTAGACGGACATCCATCAGTCCGCGTCACTACCCTACTGCGTCCCCCCATTGCTCATAACGGCTTACGGTGGTACAGGAATTTCGACCTGTTGTCCTTCGACTACGCCTTTCGGCCTCGCCTTAGGTCCCGACTTACCCTGAGCGGACGAGCCTTCCTCAGGAACCCTTAGGCTTTCGGCGGATCAGATTCTCACTGATCTTTTCGTTACTCATACCGGCATTCTCACTTGTATAATGTCCAGCGCTCCTTACGGTACACCTTCAACCCTTATACAACGCTCCCCTACCCCTGATGCAAAGCATCAAGCCATAGCTTCGGTGGTGTGTTTAGCCCCGTTACATTTTCGGCGCAGAGTCACTCGACCAGTGAGCTATTACGCACTCTTTCAATGGTGGCTGCTTCTAAGCCAACATCCTGGTTGTCTGTGCAACTCCACATCCTTTCCCACTTAACACACACTTGGGGACCTTAGCTGATGGTCTGGGCTGTTTCCCTTTTGACAATGGATCTTAGCACTCACTGTCTGACTCCCGGAAGTAAGTCTATGGCATTCGGAGTTTGACTGAGCTTGGTAACCCTTGCGGGCCCCGCACCCAATCAGTGCTCTACCTCCACGACTCTGTTTTCCGAGGCTAGCCCTAAAGCTATTTCGGGGAGAACCAGCTATCTCCGAGTTCGATTGGAATTTCTCCGCTACCCCCACCTCATCCCCGCACTTTTCAACGTGCGTGGGTTCGGGCCTCCAGTGCGTGTTACCGCACCTTCACCCTGGACAGGGGTAGATCACCCGGTTTCGGGTCTACGTCCACGTACTATGTCGCCCTATTCAGACTCGCTTTCGCTACGGCTCCGGCTCTTCACCTTAACCTTGCACGGGAACGTAACTCGCCGGTTCATTCTACAAAAGGCACGCCATCACCCCTAAAACGGGCTCTGACTTTTTGTAAGCACACGGTTTCAGGTTCTATTTCACTCCCCTTCCGGGGTGCTTTTCACCTTTCCCTCACGGTACTGCTTCACTATCGGTCGCTAGGAAGTATTTAGCCTTGGCAGATGGTCCTGCCGGATTCATACGGGGTTTCACGTGCCCCGCACTACTCGGGATCCGTCTCGGAGGGAACAGACTTTCAACTACAGGGCTTTTACCTTCTTTGGCGGGCCTTTCCAGACCTCTTCACTTAACCGGTTCCTTTGTAACTCCATGTGAGACGTCCCACAACCCCAAAGAGCAAGCTCCTTGGTTTGGGCTTCTCCGCGTTCGCTCGCCGCTACTGACGGAATCACTATTGTTTTCTCTTCCTCAGGGTACTTAGATGTTTCAGTTCCCCTGGTATGCCTCTACACAACCTATGTATTCAGTTGTGAGTAACTGGAAATTACCCCAGCTTGGGTTTCCCCATTCGGACACCCCCGGATCAAAGCTTGCTTACAGCTCCCCGAGGCAGTTTCGTTGTTCGCCACGTCCTTCATCGGCTCCTAGCGCCTAGGCATCCTCCGTGTGCTCTTAGTAGCTTAACCTCGTGCTCCGGTTTCGACTGCTCGCTTCCCTTGTTTTGCTTGCGCAAAGCCAAAAGTCGCTCCCATTCGATACCATCGTACGTGCAATCTACCGTTTTTATTGAAACTTGTTATACACAAGTTCAGCTAAAAAGGAATGTTCTAATTCGCATTTACTTTCGTTTCGATATCTAGTTTTCAAAGAACAAGCTCCATGCAAAAGCAAGCTGTTTGAGAGTTTGAGCTCTCAAAACTGAGCAACGAGTGAGTAGTTTGCAGCTAAGCTGCGTATTTGAATGTTTCCACTCGGGAAACGATTCTCCATAGAAAGGAGGTGATCCAGCCGCACCTTCCGATACGGCTACCTTGTTACGACTTCACCCCAATCATCTATCCCACCTTCGGCGGCTGGCTCCTTGCGGTTACCCCACCGACTTCGGGTGTTATAAACTCTCGTGGTGTGACGGGCGGTGTGTACAAGACCCGGGAACGTATTCACCGCGGCATGCTGATCCGCGATTACTAGCAATTCCGACTTCATGCAGGCGAGTTGCAGCCTGCAATCCGAACTGAGACCGGCTTTTTAGGATTCGTTCCACCTCGCGGCTTCACAGCCCGTTGTACCGGCCATTGTAGTACGTGTGTAGCCCAGGTCATAAGGGGCATGATGATTTGACGTCATCCCCACCTTCCTCCGGTTTGTCACCGGCAGTCACCTTAGAGTGCCCATCCGAAATGCTGGCAACTAAGATCAAGGGTTGCGCTCGTTGCGGGACTTAACCCAACATCTCACGACACGAGCTGACGACAACCATGCACCACCTGTCTAGCATGTCCCGAAGGAAAGGACTATCTCTAGCCCGGTCATGCTGATGTCAAGACCTGGTAAGGTTCTTCGCGTTGCTTCGAATTAAACCACATACTCCACTGCTTGTGCGGGTCCCCGTCAATTCCTTTGAGTTTCAGTCTTGCGACCGTACTCCCCAGGCGGAGTGCTTAATGTGTTAACTTCGGCACCAAGGGTATCGAAACCCCTAACACCTAGCACTCATCGTTTACGGCGTGGACTACCAGGGTATCTAATCCTGTTTGCTCCCCACGCTTTCGCGCCTCAGCGTCAGTTACAGCCCAGAGAGTCGCCTTCGCCACTGGTGTTCCTCCACATATCTACGCATTTCACCGCTACACGTGGAATTCCACTCTCCTCTTCTGCACTCAAGTCACCCAGTTTCCAGTGCGATCCGGGGTTGAGCCCCGGGATTAAACACCAGACTTAAATGACCGCCTGCGCGCGCTTTACGCCCAATAATTCCGGACAACGCTTGCCCCCTACGTATTACCGCGGCTGCTGGCACGTAGTTAGCCGGGGCTTTCTTCTCAGGTACCGTCACCTTGAGAGCAGTTACTCTCCCAAGCGTTCTTCCCTGGCAACAGAGCTTTACGATCCGAAAACCTTCATCACTCACGCGGCATTGCTCCGTCAGGCTTTCGCCCATTGCGGAAGATTCCCTACTGCTGCCTCCCGTAGGAGTCTGGGCCGTGTCTCAGTCCCAGTGTGGCCGATCACCCTCTCAGGTCGGCTACGCATCGTCGCCTTGGTGAGCCGTTACCCCACCAACTAGCTAATGCGCCGCAGGCCCATCCCCAAGTGACAGATTGCTCCGTCTTTCCAGTTTCCTTCAGGCGAAGAAAACAATTATTCGGTATTAGCTACCGTTTCCGGTAGTTGTCCCAAACTTGAGGGCAGGTTGCCTACGTGTTACTCACCCGTCCGCCGCTAAGTATCAAAGAAGCAAGCTTCTTATCAACTCCGCTCGACTTGCATGTATTAGGCATGCCGCCAGCGTTCGTCCTGAGCCAGGATCAAACTCTCCAATAAAGTATTGAAAAGAGCGATAAGCTCATTTTGAATCTGACGAGATTAAACATCTCATTTGTGCTCCAGTCGATCCAAGCCAAGGCTTGTCTCAAACTTTCGCGTTCATTCTGCAAGCAGAATGTTTACTCACTCGTTGTTCAGTTTTCAAAGATCAAACTTGTTTCGTTACCGAATGTCGTTCTCTTTAGCAACTCTTATATAATATCATGTCCGAACCAACTTTGCAAGCTCTTTTTTTAAGTTTCTTTCGAAGCTTATTTCATTCGCTTGCCGCACCGTGTATCTCGTGTTTTCTTGGCCGGACTAATAATATATCACGCCAGATCATCAATTGCAACACTTTATTAAAAATACTTATTTAGTTGCAGCCCTTCTTGGCTCATCACCTTTCTCTTCATTAATAAAATATGTATAGACACATATTTATGAGTATAAGATTCATTTCTACTTCAAACATAATATTAGCCCTCATTTATAATAGACTGTAAGCAGCCATAACAAATGAGGGCTAATATACTCACTTTTGAACGATATCCTTTAATCCTTTCAAAAACCGACTGGAAGCATAACAGATCTGACCGTTCACCATCTGAATCTCCCTCGTGGCAAAATCAATTTCTGAAATATTATCTTTATTCACTACATACGAGTTATGACAACGATAAAACCTGCTGTCCATCTCAAGTAAAGCTTTCAATTTTCCATAGAACTCAACTTGACGATTTTTAGCATGAAGAATCACTTTATGTAATTGCGGAGAGGTTTCAAAAAATAAAATATCGTTGTACTCAATACTGATGACTTTATCGCCAGACTTTGTTTGAAATATTTTACGACTGTTTTGTTTATTTTGAACATATCGCTGATTTGCCGTATTAATACATTCGATAACCCGTTTTTGTATATCAGTGAAATTATCTTTTGTAATATAGTCCATTGCTTCTACTTTATAAGTAAATGTTAGATAGGTCAGCTCTGAATGTGTCGTCACAAATACTATGGCTCCCTGAGTATCATATTGACGAATTTCCGCTCCGAGTGCAATCCCACTCTTCTCTTCCTGAATGTCTACATCCAAAAAATATAGACCTGTTGTATTATTTTGCTGGAGATATTCAATAATATCATTAGAATGTGCAGTAGAGACAACAACCTTCATATCTAAGTTCTCTATCATAATATAGTCCGTTACATATTTGGTTAAACGTTTGCGTTGTTCTTCATCATCTTCACAAATAAAAATCTCCAGCATGCCCTTCCCCCCACTTAAACTGAGTTATCCTAATATCACACTGCTCGCAGATCTATTGGCATCACTATTGAACGAGGGCTCGAGCACTTCTAATATTTGAATAAATGTCTTTTCTTTGCGCTCCGTATCCAAAGCAACGCCCTTGCACTGTGAAACCATCTCTTTTAAGTTGCTAAGACCAAGTCCACGATTGTTGCCTTTGGTTGAGAAGCCCTTTTCAAAAAGTTTATATAATGCAGGAGTTTCCTCTCTACAACTGTTCATAACCACAATTAATATGCCTCTTTCGTTACGAATCAGTGCTAAATTCACAATCGGTTCGTCACAATGAATCGCTTCTTCGATAGCATTATCTAGCAAAATCCCTACACATCGGCATAATTGAATGGAATCCATATTGATGTGCTCAATAGGCTCAATCACCTCAATTACCGCATCAATGTTCAACTCTTGTGCTTTAATCATCTTGGCAGATATGACACCTTTTAATTCCTGTACTTTCAGATTATGTAACGGCCCTAACTTGTATGTATTAGACTGCATCCCTTGGCTGATTGGCATAATCTTTTTTTCAAAGTAAATTTGTAACTTTTCCATATCTTTATTTCGAATAAATTCAGACATACTCAGAAGAATATTAATATAATCATGTCGGAATTTCTGCATGTCAGTATATAAGTGTTCCAAATTTTCCGTGTACTCTGTTAATTGTTCATACTGTTCCTGTCGATTCTGAAGTGCCGACTCTTTCATAACTGTTCGAGTTAATGCAACGAAAACTCCAATTAACAATGCAAAATAGAATATAAAAAGAATACTATTCGCTTGAATGTTCTCATCGGAAAAACCTTGTCGTTGTCCTATCCATATGTTTATATAAAAAATCACAACAGTAAAAAAAGATAGTACCGTTAGGTATAGACCATATCTTTTTAAAAAGATATCATGATTACTCCACTTCATAAGTAATACCCTAACTATTGCGCTCATTAGAAATGTTAAAAACATAATTCCGGTCACAGAGAGTAACATATAGAACGGATTATTTTGAAGAGATACATTAGAACCGCCAATAACCCTGATATTTATTACACCACATATGTAGTCGCTTATAACCATAAAAATAAGCGTAATCGTAGGAATTAGAAAGCTAAGAATGAACTTTCTCAATTTGTAATACACACATAACATTAGAAATAATAAAACTACAAAACTACTTGCTGATCCCATAACTAAAAAAAAGAAATATCCTAGAAGGATTGAAACAGTAACCATAAAAGCAATATACTTCCGACTAAATTGATTCTTCAACATGATAGGAATAGACAAACTAAAAGTTACCATTTGAATTATAGAACCAATAATCAGCAACATTATCAATTACCCTTCTCTCTATGTGATAAAGATTGAGCGATTCTTGCCTGAATAAATTCTGAATCATTAACAAAAATTAGCAGGAGTCCATAATCATGATTATATGAAATAATGTAAAATTTATCAACAAAATAGTCTATCTTACTGTTTCACCAGTCCATAGCTGGGTACAAAGTAAGATAGACTATTAGGATAAATCAGGTAATATTTAACTACTCCTTATTACTCAACAACAATTCGCTCGGGATTTTAGACTCATAATTAAAAAGTGAACAGCTCGTTTCCATCGCTATCTCTCCACTTTTAATCGCCATTACCTCCATTGATTTCGCTACATTATTCTTAAATCCGTCCAACAGCATCTGTTTCATATTTTTCATAATTTCTAACACTCCTCTTAAGTATTTTGTATGTTACGGGAAGAATTGAAATGATCTGTAACAACATGCCTGTCATCATTAATGTTTTCACCGTATGACTTGGACATAAAAGTGCAATTAAAGTGAGAATTACTGCTGTTCGTACAGAAGCCATTCTCAGTTTCTTTCTTCTCTTCGCTCCAAGAAGTGGGAATTTGTCAGTATCTGCTGGCGCATATCGATACAAAAGCACTGCAGAGATCAATCCAGTAATTAAAACCATATCGTTGCCAATCATTATGTATGAGCATATGTAGGGTAAACCAACGAATAACATGATGCTGATCATGCTGCACCTGAAGCTTGTACTGGCATGCAATCCAAATGATATTCGACGGACAGCATAATATGTAGCATGTACAATTAACGTTTCCAGAAGCATATTGAATAAGAGAGCCAGACCATAGACCAAAACACTTTTCATGGTATTAATTAATAACGTTTCAATACCAAGCTTCATCTTTAAGTATCGAATGTGTTCTCCATCACGCTCCTTGTTAATCCATAGTGCAATCTTACTAGCCAATGTTTCCGTTAAGCTGGTATGTACTGCGGGTTGTTCTTGTATGTTGATCACCTCTCTGGTACTAATTATAGGGGAGTAAAGACCTATACATCCGTTCCCTTCCTACTATTGATTCTTTCCGTCACAAACGTACATGATCTGCCTTCACCTATGTCATAAGCGCTTCATAATGTCACGTAACTGCATGAAAAGACAAAACCACCACGATTTCGTAGTCTGTACGACTACTAACCGTGGTGGTTTTTCTATTTCTTGATTCAGGAAGCAATGAGTAATCTCAGTACCTCCCTTATATCAACTTTTTGCGGTACAACCAAACTACATATTTCTTTATCATCTTTCATAAAGCTATAACCTGTAAGGAACGGAAATCGTTTGAATTGTATACGAAACACTTCTTGTCCATGTATTAATTCTGAAACAACTTCACTTATCTCATAGATTGAATAATCAGCTAGAAGTCCCATTTTCAACGCTTTCCCCAGTGCCTCTTTACAACTGAAGAAAATATAGGCAAATTGTAAAGCTGGGTAAAGATGTTCTATAAGTTTTTTCTCGGCCTCACTAAGCATCTCTGCAATCGGGATATCTGAACGTATGGTCTCTATATCAACTCCGACTACGTTATCCTTGCTGTATAGTACAGAAAGAGCATACGTCTTAGAGTGACTTAATCCCACTTCGAACAGATTGTCATGAATCAGCGGAAAACGCAGACTCCCATATTCAACAGAGATATTATTCATCTCCCCATGATATGAGGGAAATTGATCCTTCAGATTTTTTTTAATAGCATATCGCCCGACCAGAAACTCTTTCCTTCTGCCTTCATTGGTTATGTTATCGTATATTTCATGCTCATAAGGACTCAAGATGTCGTCAGCCTCAATCTCTTGCTCACTAATAGCAATCAGATTTGGAGTAATCATACGCATTCACCTCAATGTGCCAGCATTCTTGATTTGAAATGCAACATATAGAGCACTAGCAAATCAATGATAAAACCTGCATTTACCAACATTATAAATCCAAGATAAATACTCTGGCCGATAGAATCAATTGGGAATTTAACAAGAATAACTGCTGAGATCAAGAGACTCACGGCTGCACACCAAGGTACTACTTTTGAAGATCTGTAATGAACTTTACGATAGAGCCCCATAGCAATCATCAATATACCGGGAAGAAGCAGTGACTCCTGTATATTGAAAAAGTTAACATCACCATTTCCAAACGTATACACGGGGAGTTTTATACACAACAGAATACCTGTAATAATTAATAGATTGTCTATCCATTTACGATGTTTTCCAAGCATGATGGCAAACCAGGCTGTAAAAATATTCAGGTAGGATAAGGTAATAACGAATAATGAGAACACAATTCCCCCAATGAACCAATACGTTTCCGACGGAAGAAACTGATCCTTTCCTACATAATGGAGAAAAAGAGCAATGTAGATACCCACTACAATCAGTTTTAATCCCCAGTACCACTTCATGCTTCCCGTAAATGTTTTCCTAAATGAAGGGTCTTGACCTGCATGATGCAGTTCATACTTTCGGAGCAGAAAATCATAAATTGTACGCTGCATCATATTCTTCTCCTAACATTTTGGTAATCTCATTGACTGTCGGATTCTCAATAATATCAAAGAAACTGAGATCACTGTGGAACGAATGATTAATCTCTCTTGCAATCTCCCAGATCGTAATTGAATCGATGGCGAACTCAAACAAATTGGTCTGTTCAGTGATGTCCGCATTCAAATACCGCTGTAAAATTCGAATAAGTCTTTTCGTTTTGGTAATAAAATAATGCTCATACAACGTTTTAGTATCGGTCTTCCCGTTCCCTGTCAAAGGCAATTCGCTAACATAAGCTATTTTGGACGGGATCATGTAAATAGGAAGCAATCGTTTTAGTTGGCTAGCTATATTTTCTTGGCGTGTTGTAACAGCAAGGTAGATTTTTTTATCCTGTACAAAAGCATGACAGTTGGAGATACCCAACGACTTTACAGTAGATTCGATTTCCTGAAGATCAATGCGGTAACCATTAATTTTAACCTGGGTATCTTTTCTTCCCATATAGATTATTCGGCCGTCTGCATTCACTCGTACAAGGTCACCCGTCTTATACACAGGTAGGCCATTCCAGCTAATAAAAGATTCCTTCGTCTTCTCGGGATTACCAAGGTATCCTAAGGCTACTCCCTCTCCTGCTGCGTAAAGTTCCCCTTCATTACTCATCTCACCTTGCTCATTAACGATATATACTTCCGTTCCGAAAATTGGCGTTCCTATTGCAATCTCGTCCACAGAACCTTCCATTACATCTAGTGTAGTGAAAACAGTGTTCTCCGTAGGTCCGTATCCGTTAATAACTTTCGTAAATGGCAGGACCTTCTCCACATGTGACAAGCTTAGCTGCTCCCCGCCCACAATAACATGACTTAATTTCTTGAACATTTCAGGTTTTTTATCCACCCAAAAATTAAACAAGGAACTCGTTATCCACATGATATCAATTTCTTGTTGAATTCGTTTTTCAACCAGATAAATGTTCAGAACCTCTGTTTTGGAAAGTAGCGCAATGGTCATGCCACTAAGCAATCCCCCCCAGATCTCAATAATTGAAGCATCAAATTCCAGAGGACTGATATGAGAGATGGTCTTAGCTGCGTCCCATCCCAAACGATCTTCATGCAATAATCGCACCACTCCACGATCAGGAATTCCCACTGCCTTGGGAAGGGATGTTGTTCCCGATGTGAAAATGACATAACACATTTGATCCTCTGTTCTCGTTACACCTGACCACTCTTCCATCCTTTGATGATCTACCTCAAAAACAGATTCGATGGTTATCTTAATGTCCAGTGTTTGTCTCATATACTCCTTACGAGTCTCTGGATAGTCTTTATTAATAACCGTATATGCTGCACCATGTTTTAATATGGCGATCATTGCAGCAATAGCTTCTATGCTTCTCTCCAGTTCAATAGCAACAATATCATTAACGGATACCCCTTTTTCTTCTAGCCAGTCATAGTACTGGTTCGACAATGCATTCAATTCACCATAAGTAACCATACGATTCGTTTCGGA
Organism: Paenibacillus sp. CB74; assembly: GCF_055687625.1. Classification (NCBI taxonomy): domain Bacteria; kingdom Bacillati; phylum Bacillota; class Bacilli; order Caryophanales; family Paenibacillaceae; genus Paenibacillus; species Paenibacillus sp. CB74. Next base: position 4,354,919 of record NZ_CM146009.1, read on the forward strand.
AATGGCAATCTTGTTCTTATACATCTCCACGCTTTGCTGAAGCATTCCAAGTAAACTCATATTCTAACCCCTCCTCAGATAATGGTCTTATTTGAATTAGTAATAAAATCAATAACATCCAGACTGACTTGATTCTGGTGGTCATATAAGAAGAAATGTCCAGAAGGGTAGAAATGATACTGTACATCATTCTCGGAAAGGTCTGTCCAATAATCTTCATCGGCGACAGACAGATCCTGCTGACCTAGAAAAACAGCAATTTGAACCTTCTCATCAAATGTATAGCTCTGATAGTTGTTGACGACATTGTACGTATTCACTGCATTAATGTCATGGCGAAGCGCTGGCAGAAACAGCTTACGCATCTGTGCAGAATCAAACTGCCTTTCTTTAATCAATCCGTAATGTTTGCAGCGTAGAAGAAGTTCCTCATCTCCTGATAAATCCTCATTTCGAATATCTATTCGATGAGGCGGAGTAGCGGCCATAAAAATTAGTTTGACTATGTTGTAGCCTTCCCTGATTAGCATTTGTGCAACTTCATAGGCAACAATTGAACCCATACTGTATCCAAGCAACATGATTTCTTCTTCTTTATTCATTGTTGCTGTAATTCTCATGTATAGATCGGCCGCATTCTCTTGAATGGACTGATACGCTGTCTCAGAAAACCGTCTCCCATGCCCAGCATATTCCACAGACATGATCTGCATATGGGGATACTTGTTTTTGATTTGATTTTGTAGTTCAACAAATACATTTACATGAGCTCCAGCATAAGGAAAACATATCAGTTGCATGTCTATTTCCTCCTCTATCCTTCATCAGGATTCATATGAATGACTAAGTTATACACGTTACCATGCATTGAATACATGGGCATTGTAATCCAAGGATAGTCATTCACTTGAGTCGTCCATTGATCCGGTTCTATCTTGCCTATATAGGAGTTTGGCTGAGTAACAACTCTACCCTGTAGCTCTGTGTTATTTTTCTTCGATTCCAGCAAACGACATAATCCTATTAGTCCATAGTATCCAATCATGTATTGAGCATGCTGTTTGAGATATCCTCCCTTTAAACCAGGGAATACCTTCTGTACATTTTTCAAACAGGAAAACTCAGCAGTATCATCGATCTCATTAGCTCTTCCATACAGGTCCATAAATATCTCATCTGTAGGAAGTACCCCGGCATCTGCCAGAGATTGAAGCACCAGTTTTTTAACTGCATTGCGATTAATTACAGGACTTCCCATAGTGCCTGCGGTGATATCTTTAATCTCAGCAAGAATGTGATCTCCATCTGCAAGGGCTTGCTGCCTTTCTTTAATTAGAAAGGCAACGCCTCCTTCTGAAAAATAGTGCCCCGAAGCACCTTGTTCGAATGGTTGAGTGAATCGATCAGAACCAAACCCAAAGTTGGATAACTCATGGGGGAATGGCATCGTACTAGCGCAAGAACCACCGACCAAGGCTGTGTTAAACTTCCCCTTTTTAACGGCGTTATACCCGCTATATAAAGCCCCTATACCTGAAGTTGATGCTTCGCTTACCATCTGAATTGCTGGCGGCCTGGATAAACGTAGCATTTTCAGATATGCCAACGGATCAAGTAACTCTATAGCCTTCATGAAATCAACACCCTGCATTCCCAAATAGGCCGATTTGGATATCAAGTCTGTTTGTGCACTTCCGTTGGATACCAACACATCGTGCTTCGTTGTCACGACATTCTGATTGATGAGCGACTGAAACAACGATAGTGTGATTCTTTCACTGGAGAGCAAATATGTTGTTTTTTCCTCATCTATGCCTTCTAAAGCAAATCTTTCTTCAATGGATGGATAGAAAATCCCATCGAATGAGCTAGCTCCGTGGAAATCTTGACTAAAGCGCTCGCTCAACTGCTCTATTCTATTTTCCCAGAGCTTGTCCTTGCTATGGAGAAGCTGCTTCGCTTGCGAATCATCCTTCGCCGGCATATCCCAACGGTAGTCTACTATGACGACACGAGAACTGGATTTACTCATGCTGCAGCCTCTTCCATCAGCTCTTTCACATATTCACTTAACTGCACAATCGTCGGGTAGATAAATACATCAGCAACCTCTATATCAATGTTAAACTGCTCTGCAATAGGCCCGTAAATACCAAATGCTTTGAGAGAATCTCCACCCAGATCGGTAAAGCTCTTATGCACATCAATCTCATTAAGATCAAGCACCGAAGCAAATACGACGGTAACAAACTTCTCAATATCATCCTGACGATCCGTCCCAGTTACAGTTAAAGAACCATAATCCTTGATCTGATAAGGACGAGCCTCCTCCTCTTCCCCTTCCACATTATTTCGAGATTTCCCATCACTGTAACCGCTTGGTAACTGGATATATGCGCCTAAATATTCTTCGACCTTGGATGTGTTAAATTCACCTGCAATAAAACCGGAGTCTCCCGCATGAAGCGAAAGTTTAATATATTCTCTGCCCTCCATGTTAGTAACAGATTTCATTAAGAGATGTTCATCCGCGGCATCCAGATCTCCGAAATTAAGGGCCATTCCCGTTTCTTTCCATCCCGGCCACTGTATTGCTGTTATTAACGAATCAGATAGTGCCGTCCCTTCCAAAAATGCATTAGCCACGGTATAAGAGAACTGGCCGGCAGAACCTGTAATTGTAGTCATTGAAGAACTGGTAACAAAGAATTGTAACTTGTCTACGTCGACATACTTTTGAAGCAAAAGTGTACCCGTAACCTTTGGTGCTATAATATTTTTGAATTCATCCTCCGTTTTGGAGAACAACATGCCTTCCTCTGGAACTCCCGCCAAATGAATAATTCCAGCTATATTATATTTCGCTTGAATTCTAGTTATAGTTGTCTGTACTTCAGACTCATGTGAAATATCGCAAGGGTAGAACTCCAGGTCAGCCCCTTTAGATATCAGCTTATTCAATTTATTTAGTTTGCTGTCTTCATATGGTGTGCGTTCTTGTTTGGAAGCGAGGGCTGCTTGGATATCCGTACGTCCCAATACCGCTATGTGTACTTCGGCATTCACATCGAGTAGCTGCTCAATATATTCAAGCCCGATACCCCCGTAACCCCCTGTGACAATAACGCAGTCATCCTTCAACAAGTCTACAGATCTCTGCTTCAAATCTTTATTTTCGATGAGAGATTCTTCGTATATGATTCCATCATTAACAATGACTTTTTTACCGTCCAGTTCACTGCGAGCAGCGACCTTTAACAACTCGGTAATATTAAACTCGGAGATCTGAATCATTTGTGTGGTGAAACCCGTATTCTCCAAACCCACAATCCGACCTGAACTCAGCATTGCATATTGAAGCGGGTTAACTTGAAGCTCGTCTTTCCCCAAAGCAAGACCCTGATCAGCTGCAAAAATTAATTTACCGCCTCTCTTGAGGAACTTGTTAGCTGTCTTGGAGAATAGGAAGTACTTCATCATCTCATCTTCAATTTTCCCGGGATCAGATATGTCCAATCCAATCCACGGTGCATAAACTACCAGATCATATCTAACCCCTGTTGTTATCTGATCTAATTGTTCATAATTCACATGAGTTATTGTAGAAGATTCAGGCGTTGAAACCAGATCATTGCATATGAGCAACACTTGTTTGTCTCCCCAATGTTCTTCTTCTCCACCTGTAAACTCAACCGTTGAACGTCCCCACCCAATAGTATGAAGATACGGCTTAAATAACATATTAGCAAAAGACTTCATAACATATTTATCTACATAAGCAACTAGATCCCCCTGATCATTGTACACATGGATGTGCGCAGTGATTACATCATGATCACCGGTAATGTCATAAAGAAGTTCGGTGACGGAATACATCTTCTTGGTGAATCTTACTCCTGTATAGGTAAACCGACCATAAGACAAGGGAAGATATGTCTTCTGGCGAGCCTGAGCCCGTTCATATACCATAGCCCCCAGAATTCCATCCAACATGGAAGGGTGCAGATGGTAGGCGTCAAGATCTTCAAGGAACTCCTCTTGCAGATCAAGTGAGAGAAGCAATTTGGAATCGGCCATATGAACCATCCGGAAGTCCTGAGCGATAAAGTTCCAACGTCCTTTGAAGAAGTTATTTTCCTCTTCTGTACTTCCCATCGTTGTAGGTTTCAATTGATTCTGTACCTCTGAGGACAAATCAAGCTTATGCTTCTCCATTACTTCCTGAGGTTTAAGTGTAAAGACCGCATGAGTCGTATACTGCTCCAGATCATCATTCTCGTACGAGAGAACCTCAATATCCAGTTGCTTAGCAGACAGTTTGTTAACATGAATCAGGAAACGTTTATCTGTTTTATCATCGAGCTGAATCAGATTTTTGAAATACAACTTTTCTAACGTGAACGCAGGTTCGTCAAAGTATAAGGAAGCTAACTCAGCAGCCAATTCGGTATAGGTGGTACCCGAGAACGTACGCTTACCTCCAATCCGATGATCATCCACGAACCAATCATCTGGGGATAAGTTGACTTGGTACACATCCGATTTGGCGGATCTGATCACTTGCTCTTGAATTAATGTCGCTTTCACTGGAAGACTTGGACCTGATTGAACAGGTGGACTATATCGTTTAACTGTAGCCCATAGAATATCAGATTTGAATTCGTAACCTGGTAATGTTACAGTTCTGGCCTTCTCATATGGATATTCGTCAAATGTCGTCTCGTACCCATCCAGTTTGAGTTGAATAAGCTCATTCAAGTCAAATTGTCTATAGTCTGTTTTCAATTGATAATGGATAAGTTTTTTCATATCCGTTGTTACTTCACGATCACTGGTCGTAAAGATTTCGTCTGTTGGCACTTGGCCTTCCAGCAATGTTATCGCCGCTCTTACTTTTGTTATGAATTCTTCCATTGAATTAGCTTTGAAACCAACTCCTGTATTAAACCAGTTTCTTCTATGAATAAGGGTATATGAAATATCTTGTAGTCTATATTCGCTCATGTATTCTTCATGCCGCACGTACTTGTACAACATCTTGATTAATTGATTAGTCGATTGTGCCGTGAAAACAAATGGAAAGGTATGTTGATTATGATCTGATTCGCTTATAGCGTGCTCATATTCCTCAAGGATCACATGAGCATTGGTACCGCTGAATCCAAAGGAACTGATTCCTCCTCGACGCGGGTACTTTCCTTTGATCCACTTCTCAGCCTGAGTAGGAATGTAGAATGGACTGTCCACAAACTTGATATATTCATTCGGAGCTTCAAAAGAATGGTTGGGGAAGATTTCCTGATTGCGAAGAGCCAGCGACATCTTAATCAATCCGCCTACCCCTGCTGCTCCTACGGTATGACCAATATTTTCTTTCAAACTTGTTAATGCACAAAAACCGCGTTTGTTCACATATTTTTTATATGCATCCGTTAGCCCTCGAACTTCAATCGGATCGCCAAGTTTCGTGCCCGTTCCGTGTGCATCAATGTAATCCACCGTTTCAGGTGAGATATGGCTGCTTGTATAGGCATCCAGTAGAAGATCCTTTTGAGCATGTGGATTAGGGGCGGTCAAACCGTTAGATTTGCCATCACTATTAATCATGCTGCCACGGATAATAGAATAAATGTTATCATTGTCTGCTATCGCATCTTTCAACCTTTTCAGAATGACAATACCGACACCTTCGCCAAAGATCGTTCCTTGAGATTCGGCATCAAATACTTTCAGGAAGGAACGCGGTGTCTCCACATTACTGTATTGATCGAGTACGCTACCTTGACGTGGGAATAGTCCAAGAGCAATACCGCCAACAATTGCTGTATCAATCTCTTTATCCCGAAGTGTTTTCAATGCTATATGTGCAGCGACCAACGAGGAAGAACAAGCTGTATCAACGACAAACGAACCTCCGGACAAGTTATATATATAATTGAGACGACTTGCCAGTATACCTTCCCAGTTTCCTGAGTTTATATGATTGGAGTCCTCTTCAATCTCAGAACGATAACTTGCTGTAATGGATTTGTCTTTGCCTACATAGATAGCTGTTTTGCTATCCTTAACATCGGATAGGCGAATACCTGCATCCTCCAAAGCAAGATAGGAGTGCTTCATAACCAAACGATGCGTGGGATCAATATATCTGGCTTCGTCCTGACTGATACCGAAAAATTCATAATCAAAGGTATCAATATCATCGAGATAAGATCCCTTTTCTTTACACAATCTCTCCAGGAATTCCTCTGGTGTGATCTTTAAATGTTTGGCTCCGTTGTGCAGATAAGTGTGATCTTCGGGAATATAAGCAATTCGACCTTTGGGAAATTCCTTAAACCCCTGCTTTCCATTTTTAACCGTTTGGTAAAACTCAAATGTATCTTTGATATCACTGTATTCGCATGACATGCCTACTATCGCAATATCATCTGGAATAATCTCTTCTAATAAGTCTTTGCCTACTGCTGAATCAAGTTGGCCCTTTTGAATCTGACCGAAGATATACTCACTCGCCTTCATGTTCAATCGCCTCTTTCATGATTATTATTTATTGAGAAATGCCAGCATCTCTGCTGCATCATAATGACCATCACTTTGTTCTGTCACTGCCTCCTGGTTGTCCAGCTGATTGATAAGATCAACCTGACCCTGTATCGTTGCAATAGAGAACAATGTTGTTACATCGAATTGTCCAGGAAACGCTAGATTCAATTCATCACATAAATGTACGATTGTAATAGAGTCCCCTCCTTGTTCAAAGAAACTAACATTATGGTCGTAATCATCTTCACCAAGAGTTCTCCCCCATGCAGCAACGATATGATCTTTAACACGATCAGAACCCGTGTATACCTTCTCAGTTTGTTGCTTCTTGTGAATTTTTGTAACAGGACTGAAGAGAGAAGAATATTCATCTGCTGTACGTTTTAGCTTAAAGAGAGCAGCCGACTTGGCATTCGATTGAATGAACCGATTTAATAATGGAATGCCCTCTGCACTGGTTAATTTCTCGAAATAATAATCTTCCATTCCTGCTGACATACCTACATCCTGCCAACCCGTTAGATTGAGAACTCTTACATTCGTATTCGTTAAGGGCAAGCCCGATTGATATGCATTAGCCATGGAATACTCCGCTTGTCCCATCGCCCCAATTACACCCGCTAGTGAGGAAAAATGAATGATCTCTTGCACTTCTGAGAAATACATTCCCAACAGATGTGAACCTTCTATTTTACTTTTTGTTTTCGCACAAAACTCATTCCTGGACTTGTTAACAAACAATCCCTGAGCCGGCTCACCTGCAAAGTTCAAAATATAATCAAGTTTGCCATGATACTGAGCAGCAAAAGAAGAAACTTCATCCTCATTAGATATATCCAACTTGAGATAACTCACATTATCTCTTGATGGCAGACCATCCCACACGGACCTTCTTCCCGCAGCTATGATATGGATGTCAGCATATCGATCAGCCAAATCTCTTGTGTATGCCTCACCAATTCCAGAACTGGCCCCAACGATCAGTACAGTCTTACCTTCGGAGAATTTGTCCCGGGATGATTCATCCACTTTCAAACTCTTCAAACGCAGGATATAGAACTTACCTTCCCGGTGAATAATATGTTGCTCCGACCCATAGTCAACTCGCTCCACATCCGTTGAATATGTATGATCTGTATCCACAACAATAACTTCACTATTCACTTCCAGTCTTAAGGCATAGGCACCCATGGCTATGGAACGATTTAACGCATTCATTTTGGGATACTCACTCTTCTTATCTGTGTATCCTAAAACTCCTGAATTTACGTAATAAAACTTTTTCATATGCAGGATTTTATTTAAACTGATTAGCACTTTTCCAAGGGTATACGTCTCATCCGCAACACGATCTATCTCTGTATAATTCCGGTCCCACAGGTATACGTACTTTAACATATCTTTCTCTTGAAGCCCTATCGCCTTCTCGTTGATTTCTGTTAGTTCCGTAAAATAGACTATTGGACTATCAAGTTGAAGTTGGGAACGCAAGGATTCATGTACAAAATGGATCGCTTCGGATGGACTGTACGAATGTTGTGTAAACGTTGCAGGTATAATCTCTTCTTGCTTAAAATATGAACTCGATTCTTCCTTGTTAAGAGCATTTTTCACTTTATAATGATCAGCAGATAGAATAAGATTCCACTGTCCATCGAACAAATTAACATTAAGTGATAGGATGATGTTTCCTCGTTCATCCATGGTGCGATCTACTAATTCTATTTCCGAATAGAACTCTTCTCCTACAAGTTCAAACTGCTCAAAACGGATATCGCTCCAATACCATGGAAACACAATCTGTTCCGGTTCAGCCATTCGGTTTAGAGCATTGAAGGCAGGATCGAGAATGGAGGGATAAAAGCTATACATTGAGAATTCCACTTTGTACTCTGAAGGAGGTCTCAGCTTAACTACAGCTCTTGTATGTTCTTGATTAGTCCATAAACGATCTACTACATCCCATCTTCGGGATACAGCAATATCTTCTACTCCTTCGCCCCCAACTTGGCTTGTTACAGCGACTTCCATAAGTTCTCCTGCTTCTATTCTCTGATCCAGCACTGTAGCCGTTCTTCTTATCGGTTTGTGCAATGAAGATTTATCATGTAACTCAAACTGTAGCCAAGTCTTCAACACACCAGCAGTCGTATATGTTACAACCACCTTTAAGGTTTTCTTATCCAGTTTGAGTAGAATCGTCAGAGGGCCATCTTGAACCGCCATCTGATTCATAATGTGAAGACCATTAATGTCATAGTGCTCAAGAGTGTATGGTGTACAACCTAACCCCTGGGCTATCATTTCAAAAATACTTGTACCCACAAGCAGATGTTTTCCATTGAACTGATGTTCACGAATCTCCCATTGTCTTTTACTGTGTAAAGGAAACTGCACGATAAGCCACTCATCCGTTTCCAAGCGCTGAAGATCATCTTGTACTGTGAATGAATTTTCATCCAATGGGAACCAGTAACTCTTTAAATTCAATGGCAATTCCTTAACTTTGGATGGCACCGAACAGCTATATTGTTGAAGAATAACGTGAGCATTTGTACCCGTCATGCCGAAGGAACTAATACCTGCAAGCGCATGTTCTTCCAGCGGAACAGACTGATCCGGAATATAGAAAGCTGATGTTTCAAAATCAATCTCCTCATTGGGAATCTGAAAATCCGGATGAGGTAACACAACGCGGTTACGTAAAGATAAGGCCGACTTAATCAATGAGAACAATCCTGATGTTACATCCAGATGTCCGAAATTGGACTTACATGCTGTCAGAGCAATTTTCTGTTTTGTTTTAACACGTTCTGAAAAGTAATTACTCAGGCTCTCAAATTCGATCGTGTCTCCGATAGCCGTCCCCGTACCGTGTGCTTCAATAAATGCCAGCTGCTGCATCTCATCCTGAAGGGGAGCCCATGCCTGTTCTATCAGTCGTTCTTGCGCATCCGGGTTAGGCGAAGACATATTCATCGTTTGACCATCGTTATTCATGGCGTAGCTGCGGATCAGACCATAGATAAAGTTACCATCCCGTTCTGCATCCTCCTTCCGTTTGAGAATTACAGAACCTACGCCCTCTCCAATGGATGTACCTGTGCTTCGATCATCAAAGGTACGCGTCCTAGCATCTGTTGCCAAAATGTCTACCAATTTATCGGACTTGTACCCCGGCTTAACATAAAGATTAGAACTAACGACTATAGCCTGATCAATAATCCCTTGTCTAAGATCATTTGACGCTTGAATAATAGATACCAGTGATGATGAACAGGCCGTATCCGTCATTATGGAAGCACCACGTAAGTCATAGATATATTGGATGCGACTTGATATGGTCGAGTTTAGCATCCCAAGCAGATCCGGTTTCAACTTACGCTGCTGCAACAATAATTGATATTGATATTGCTGTGTGGAGTTCACACTTGCATATACACTGGTTTGTGTACCGCGGATCTGCTCAAGACAACCCGCATCATTCAGTGCCCGGGTGGCTGATAACAGGGTCAATCTCTGGTTAGGATCCATAAAATCAGCACTTTTTTGTGCGATGTTGAAATATTTATGATCAAATTGATCGATATGTTCAAGATATGAACCTGGCATGAATATGTCCTCAACCAGTTCACCAATCTGTGCATGCCTGTTAGTCGGAAATTTCCCCACAGAAATTCGCTTGTCACGTATTTTATTCCATGCATCATTCATATTCCCACACCCTGGAAGCGTAAGGTCCATACCGATAATGGCAATATCTCCTATACTCAATCCTTTTCCTCCTCTCCTTGATCAGCTTCCAGGAATTTATCCCGCTTTCCAGGCTAATTTGTTACGATAATGCATGATTTGTTCCTCTGGAACTTTTTTGGTCCGAAGAATGAGCTCCAACAAGGATAACGTTTTTTCTACATCCTCAGCCGTTGCCTCTTTTCCAATCTGTGATTTGATCTGGTTATATCCACTAATCACAATATTTTCATATGCTTCCGAATCTTCATTATTATTTTTGGTCGAGACAATAATCCCTAGTGCTCGCGAAAAGACACTGTAGTGTTTATTGACTTCGATGTCGTCTTTCAGTTCATTACTAAGCTTTGAGAGTTGCTCTTCGTTGTGGAGGGCGTGCACTTGGACCTGATTTCCAAGCATTTTGACAAACATTCCGTTCGGGGATAAATCAATGAATACTTGAATGCCCTGCTTCACTGCATAATCTACAGACTGTGTCCAACAGACGGGATTTACCATCTGACTGGATATCCCCTTCTGAACATTAGAAGGCTGATACGGTCTTGCGAATTCGTTGCTAATGACTTCAGTACTCCAATATGGGTTAAACGAGAAACTGTTCAACTGATTGTAAACTTCGTCTGCCGCTGCCTGCATGTAATGAGTATGAAAAGCGCCACTGACTCCTAAAGGAACAGACTCTACCTTGTTTTGTTTGACGAAGTCCTGCAGATCAGTCTTCTTACCCGCAATGACCGTTTGCTTAGAAGAATTATAATTGGCTATATAGATATCTTGTCTATCGCTCAACCACGATTCAACCTTCTCCGGTGAAGCAAACACAGCTGTCATACCCGTACTTTCTTGTGTATCAATTGCTTTTTTCATGGCAGTTCCTCGCACATCTACCAGTTTTAATCCCTCACTATAGCTTAGAGCACCTGCAATGGTTAGTGCTGTAATCTCACCCAGGCTGTGTCCAAGAACGATGCTAGGATATAAACCCACATGTTCCCGGTACAATTGATAAATGCACATGGACCCTACATAGGTTGCCAATTGTGCTTTTCGTGTGTCTTGGCTTAGATCAGAACAGAACCACTCTCTGATCGGCTCCTGCAACTGTGTCTCTGCTTGCTCAATCCATTTTAGTGTTTGTTTATTTTTCAGCCATGCTTCCTTTACTTCCTCGCTAATTTTAGTTCCTTGTCCTGCCAACATTAATGCAATTTTCATATCGAGTTATCCTCCTTATAATCGTTCAAGAATTTTATGTGTCAGCATCTCGGAAGTATAGTGATTAAAGAAATCACTTATTTTTAGATTCACTTTGAATTGTTCTCGTATTCTTTTTTTGAACTTTACCAAGAGTGTCGAATCCATACCGAGATCAAAAAAGCTCTCTTCTGCATGTACAGTCTGTTCATTCAGCAATGTGCATACCATCCCGGATACCTCTTTGTATATAACTTCATAGTTATCTTCTCTTAAGATAACGTTTGGAGAAGCGTTATCTCCATCTGTCTTAGTTTCATCTTTCAAACGTAACATTTGATCCAGCCCTATTTCCGTATCAGCGTATAATGCATGGACATTACGACTAAAAATAGATAACAGTTGTTCCATGTCTTCCGAACTATATTCGCTGGATATCATTGTTATATGAAGTTCATTCAGTTGTTTATATATCGAGAAGTGAAGACCATATTTTTCATCGCGATATGTCTCGATTTCATGGAGTGTTATTGCATGCTCATGACTAAGCGTAGTCTCGATCAGACTTCCTGATTTGTAGTCAAATATGATATCCCGAAAAATGTTCATACATTTCATGGACTCCCGATATCTCACAGCATCATAATGGCTGCTCGTTGTCAGATCCTTGAATATCTGTTGTTGAACTTCTGCAGTGAGTTGCTCCACGCTTGAATAATTCTGTGTATCAAACCTCTTATGAAAAGGAACTAACTGAACAAAGTTTCCAAGTGCTCTAAAATTGGTCTGATTTCTACCCAGATACGGATAAGCCAGATACACGGAGTTATGGTTCAGCCAGCCGGCTACACTGATTGCAAAAGCAGTCAGACATAAAGAGAAATCCGTGTATTTGTGTTTGACCATACTCCCCAGTTTCACAGTTTCACTTCGATAGTTCACATGCTCAATCTGTTTGTTGAGCAACCGAGATTTAAATCCTTCATATTCTCCAAAATCAACTGTATTACGCTGTGAGTTAATATTAGAATCCGTATGTTCTTCCACCGAACTGCATTGGAAGGCCAATGGCTCATCCGAGAGATATGCTGCAATTACATCTTGCAAAAAAAGATTAATACTTAAGCCATCAAGTAATGCATGATGTACATTAACAAAAAGGTAATCATTGGTTTCATCAGCCACCTTACATAATACAATTTTGACTAACTCTTTATCTTCCACCGATATCAAGTGAGCATCGAGCATTGCTTGAGGTTCAAACTTAGACTGTGAGCAAATTTCAATTGTAGGTACTTCTGCCGTGATCCATCTCTCAATGTCAGAAGCAATTCGATAGGAAGTCCGGAAAATATCGAATTGTTCAAAGTATAATGTAAGCAGATTATACATTTTGGCAACATTGAGCCCTTCCCCAAACTTCACAATCATGGGAATATTGTAAGCCGTAGGATTCAGTAAACTGCTATTAATAATTCTTTTTTCACTATCACTAGCCGGCTTTGACATCATTCACAATCTCTCCTAAGGTGCGTGTAAATAGCATATCCAGATCTATCGGATAACCCTCTCCTCCTAATTTCCAGATGACTTCCATTGCTTTAATAGAGTCACCACCCAGCTCCAAAAAAGTCTTACTCATGATTAGCTCACTTTGGAGTACACTTGTCATTACTTCTGCAACCTTGTTTACACTATTGGACTCCTGATCTTTATGTCGGTTCATTGCTTGCATGTCTGTTTTACCATTGTTATTCATCGGGATTTTTCCCACCACCTTAACTGTTGGTATCATATAATCTGGCAGTATATTGCGAAGATGCTGACGGAATGGTTCGAGTTCGATCATATCCGTTACAAACAGGTACAGCCGTGTACCATCGTAATGAGCCAAACACTCTTTATTTAGGCCATAGTTGTATGCACAACGTTCAATCTCGCCAAGTTCAATCCGATATCCAGAGACTTTAACCTGCCGATCTGCTCGCTCGACATAGTTCAATTCCCCTCCAGCACTCTCATAAACAACATCGCCTGTCCGATAATAGCGTTGCCCCTCCCAGTACGCAAACGCCTTTTGGTTCGCTTGATCGTTGTCGATGTAACCTCTCATCAAACCTGAGTCAGATAACAATAATTGTCCTTGTTCTCCACGGTTAACCGGTATGCCACTTTCATCCAGGATGAGAGAATTTCCCTGGTCAAACATCTTCCCAATCGGAATCTCTGTTTCATCCCCAATTACCTTATATCGGGTGGCAAAGACTGTAGTCTCCGTTGGGCCATACACATTGTACACATTGCAATATTGCGCCGCTTCATGCAGATGTTTGATGGAAGCACGTTCACCCCCCGTTAAGATGAGTTGCAACTTGCTCAAGTCCTCCACACATTCTTCAACATATAGATTAAACAATCGTGTTGTCAGAAATACCGTATCGATCTCTTCCAAAATCTCTGGGAGGATATCAAAGTCTAGACTATCATCCTTACTTACCATTCTAAGTGTCATCCCATTCAGCAATCCGCCAAAAATTTCGTAGACGGATGCATCGAATTCAAGAGGAGCAAATTGACCAATTACATTGCCTTCGTAGAATTCATTTTGTCTCACAATTTTTTCAATAGATCGATCTTCAATAGCTACAGCCTTAGGCTCGCCAGTTGATCCAGAAGTGAAGATAATGTATAAAAGACTGTTAGCTTGGCGAGAAGCTTGCTGTACCCCCAATACGTCTTGTACCACATTTTGACGGGCACACTCTTGCTTCTCTATTTCATTAAGACTACGAAGTACGACTTTGCCATTCACTTTAGTACGCATTTTATTTTTGCGATGATTCGGATAGTCTTGTGGAATGACGCAATATGCAGCCCCCGCTCGGACAACTCCAAGCATGAGAATGATCGCCTCCAACTTATCCTCCGCCTCAATAGTTACCACATCTTCATTGGCTATTTTTTGCCACATTAAATGTTCTGCTACCCTGGCTGTCAGTATATCCAATTGACCATACGTCAGCGTCTTTGAGGAATCCTTAATCGCAATTTTCTCCTTATGCGTATTGAAACTCCACTCTAATTTTTCTAATACATTCAACAGAAATCCCCCTTTCAGACAAGACAGTTTTTCAGCGTTGTATCCATTAGATCTAACATAAATCGAATTTGCTCTTCACTGTATTGGCTTGGATTATATTCAATTTCGATCTGTGCGTTACCATTCACTAGAAAAACACGGATGTATAGTTCAAATTTGTTTAAGTTATCCGCAGGAATATATTGAAAGTATCTGAACATATCTTCTTCATAGGAATAGACAACTGGATGATCCATGTTACATCGTGTTGGTGGTTCCATGCTCCGCTCTGCAAACGCACTGAGATTATCCAAAGAGATCTGTTTGATCGTTGCTAAAATGTCGCGTCCCCTAACAATTCTTCGGGACTGCATCTGTACAAAACAACCAATCTCATGAAATGCTCCCATACTCATACGCCAATTACCTATAGTTCCATACACGCTGCCTGTGCAAGTCTGTTCTAATACCGATTCCCATAATCCTTGAAAAACTGAATTTCTGGTTACTTTCAACAAGGTTGAAATTTTCTCAATATGTTGAAATTGTTCAGGTTTCAATTGTTTTATTAGACGTTCCAAATGACCTTTTTTAGTTGTTACATGCATATTTTGTCCAGATAGCCTTAAGAATTCTTCCTTAGTAAAAGAAGACTTGTTGGTTTGTAACTCATTAATTCGTTGGTAAAAACCAAAGTCGCTATCTGGTGAATTCCGAGATCGCCCTGCAAGGTGATCCATAAACATAGATTCAAAGTTTCGAATTCCCCATCCGTCAATACAGATATGGTGAAATTCAATTAGTAAATACATCTTTTGTTTGTACTCTGCGAATTGAGTTCTCCAGGGATATTCTTTGGTAAGATCGATCATTTCTTTCCTTTGCTTCAAATAAATTTCGGGATGTTCATCTAAATAGATCTGCGGAATTTCAAATTGATGTGGATCCAGGCGGTGATAAACTTGATTAAACATTCGGTGCTCCGCATCATAGGTATACCGGGTCTGTAAGGTTTGACACTCCTGTATTGTTATTAAAAGAGCAGTGCAGACCTCCTTAAGACTAACAGGTTCTGGAATTTCATAGATGAATGGCAAACGATACACAGGCAATTGATTGCAGATAAACATTTTTCGTTGTATATATGTCAGTTCGCTAGATTGAAGAAGGTCCATCTGATGTTACCCCTCCTTCAATATCCATAGGAATTATCTGAAACTCCCTCAAAGCTCGCTCAAAAGTAACCATTATCCGTCTTTCTTCTTCTGAGTCATATACGTTACTATCGATATACACACTCAGTTGGGAATTTGAAAAACCTCTACGCAGCTGAACGAAAATTTGAAACTTGGATAATCCATCAAATTCAATCGTTTCATCAAATATAGATGAATCCTCAGGCTCTTCCCCTTCTTGCAGTGTTTGAAAAACAACACGAGGATAGGAGAGATTAAATCCATGTTCATTCAAATCCATTAAAGATACCGTTTGGTTCATTCTTGCAATATAAAGGCTGTTCTTCAGAATATCCGAATTCGTAGTAGAGAAGAACAAAGGTAAGACTCTGGCAAATGAACCAATGACCTGACTGGTTCGTGCTATAACACGCCCATGATAGACAGCACCAATATATCCCTCTTCGTAATCAAAATACCTGGATAATGAATAATGGACTACGTTTAGTATCCTTAATTCTGTCTCTTCGAAATTCGGTATGCCTATATCCAGGTTCCAGTGATATGGATGAAAGTATCCACTACCAAGAGAAGATTTACCCGGATTGTGGAATTGTTTGTACGGAAGAAGACTTTCCCATTGCTTGAGGGCTATAGAGGTAGCATGACTGTACTCCTCTGCCAATGAAGCATATTGCGAATATACAGGTTTATGATTGTTATAACACTCTGTTATCTGATCTTTTAGGATTTGAATACCCATATGATCAATAAGTATATGATGAATATTGAAGTACAGATACATATCTCCTGTAGAATTCAAATGAACAAGTTTGAAGTCCCATAATTGTGAGTGAGGATGTATACGAAGTGTTTCTTGATCTCGCTGTAGATCGCTTAAATCTCCTACATCCACCCATTCAATATGTACCTGCTGCTGAGGCATTACTGAAGCTATAAACTGGCCATCCTGCATTTCAAATGAAGTGAAAAAAATATCATTTCCTTGAATAACCTGTTCAATAGCTTCCTTAACCCTTTCCATATGGCTGGCTGCCTGAGACGTTAGACGTAAAGCATAACTTACATTGTACATATCCGTATTTATGAAACGAAAACTATCAATAAAGATTGTTTTCAAAAAGCCAGGAAGATGATAATGATTAGGGTTAGTCGATTCTGGTCCATCCTCCCGTTCTGAAATGGACTTTTTACTGAGTTTTTGTTTCAATTCTTTAATTGTAGAAGAAGTATAAATATCATGGTAAGACAATTGAACGTCATAGTACTCGTAGGCATCTGTAATGATCTGAGCAATCTCGAAAGAGGTGATATCCGTATCCAGTAGATGATCTTCTTCGTTATATCGCTCAAACAAAAGTTGGAGTGTAGAACTCCGCTGAGCTTTATCAGCACTAATAGTGGCGCTGTTTTTTGGCTCAACTTCACCTTTTTTGATACTTACTTCCTGCCCACTCATACTTAACTGCTCATCGAGATTAATACTATTCAATTCAAGTACCATCTCTCCCAAACAATCACATACGCCCTTTACTAAGGTGTTATCGTAACGAAACTCCATATACAGACCGTCTTCATATTCATTGAATTGGGTATGGTTATCATATTTGTACAAATAATCTCCCAAAGCAAAGGTTGAGAACACTTCAGAATGGGCAATTGGATCTGACATTCGTGTATAAGAGACGACCAAGTCAAAACCCTTCACGCCAATAAGATTCATATATTCCTCATAAGTTAATGCACTTGAAGATTCAATAGCCACAAAAAAATTCTTGAACAGAGCTTTGGCGTTATCCTTGTAACTCAGCTGTTCTGACAGCTGGAATGAATACGGAACAACATCTGTATAATTACCAATCTGATTTTGTTCTGTCTGATGATTCCGCCGTGATATAACTATCCCGAAACGGGATTGCCTACGCTCCGTTGCAAGAGCTATTGCATATAATATGACACCAAATTTGGTAATCCGGAGCTTTTGTGCCAATGATCCTATGGCTTCCCACACTTGTAATGACAATTTGACTTTTCCATAAACGGGATCTTCCAATGGCTCATGAGCAGAGAAATGGGATATGGACTTAAAGGATTCGAAATAGTCATGGAGCATCGATGAATCTTTTTTTCGAATTGTTAGGGACCTCTCTGGCATATCGTACAGACCAGTAGGAACAGAGAACTCACCATGAAGCACTGAATATTCCAATGCGGTCATGAACTCGTTCATCGAATCGCCATCAAACACCAGATGATGGATAAGAAATTCAATTCTGCACTCCGCTTCATCTATATAGTATTTTGCCAACCCTTCTCCCTCAAAAACATCCAGTTTGACATCCCGAAGAGAAATATGACTTCTAAATGAATTAGGCGTGTTTAGCCTGGAACAAAAAGCATATTGGGACTCCTTCTGTACAATGGTTAATCCTAAAGCTTTATGGCCTTTCATTACTCGTTCAATAGCATCAGCTATATTACAAGCCGCCCACTTAGAATCATATTTCACGGTGAAGAATATATCGTAGTTCTTCCGATGTTTCTCGGCATACAGAATTTTTTCGTGTAGAGATGATAGATTGGATAATTCGATGGTTTGCGCAACCTGAATGGTCAAGATAATCCGTCCTCCGATCTCCATCGTGTATCCCCGGCATCTCCCTTCAATTCGAGGATGTACCGGGAAAACGAGGTTCTGCTATATTATATACGCTGGAAGAGCTTAAATATCTTCCGTTCTCACTCTTGTCAGTAGTACAAAAATAACCGCAGCACAGACGAACAAACTGATAATATGCACTGTAATCATGCTACTGTTACCTGTAAACCCACTGAACATCTCATTGTTCAACTCTGTAATCCAATGGGTAGGCAATACACTTGCAATCTTTTGCATGCCTTCAGGCATAATTGAACTTGGCCAGAGTGTTCCGCCTAACATCGCCAGAGGAAGCGATACTACGGTAATAAGCAACCGCCCGGTAGACATTTTGGTTGTACGACTTACAAGCAGTAACCCAATACCTGCCGCGATCATATTGAGTAATCCATACGCCAACACGAGCAATAGAAGTTCTCCGAACGATAAAGACAGATCAATTTGGAAAACTCCGGTCATCAGAGCAATCATAAGTATAAATTGTCCTACACCGATAACTGCAAACACACTTACGGTCTGCACATAGTAGCTCAATTTACTGCTCGCTGCCAGTAATAAACGCTGGGTCGTGGTATGCACCTTATCACCAAGGAATAACAGTGTATTGGTCATTGTAAGGAACATAATGATAAACACAATCATATTGAATGAACTCGTTAATACCACCGCATTAGGGTTTCCAAGAATCTTCTGTTCCACTTGTATTGGAGCTTTGGTTGCTGCAGCTTCTTTCATACCTGCGGTTAATGATTCTTCACTGGTGGCATTTTTGGCCAATGTTTTTAAAACAGAGAATACACTATTCAGTTTAATCTCCAACGAGTTTGAATTGAAATTCTGCTCATTCACGTAACTATTCACCTTGAGCAGATCCGGATCATTAAATATGTCCTGAGTGCTTGAAGGGAATACAATTCCCAGATTGGTACTATGATGAATAGCATCATCTGCCGAAGCTGCTTGAGTAATGGTGACATTCTGCTTCTTCAGCATATCCGTGATATAAGAATTCACAGCTGAATCTTCTACATACATCGTAAGTGTGACCTTGGTTGCTTCCTCATATTGCGCTACTACAGAATACGTAAATACAACTGGCAACAACAAGATTAAGATAAAGGTAAGTTTTCGCTTGAAAATACGTCTTAAATACAGTTCGAATACCCGCATCTTATCGTGCCTCCTTTCTTGTGAGGGAGTATACTGCAATTAGAACAAAACCCATTGCAGCAATAAGGGCAGTAAATACAGGCATCAAATCAATTACGCCTTGCCCAATATAATCGAACATTGGACGTTGGAACACTTCATTGATGCTTATGGAACTGAGCTCACCCATATCAAGTTTAACGAATCCGCCACCCACAAATGTCATAACCGGAATCAACAATGTCACTACACCATCCACTTGTTTGATTCGGCGTCCAATAACCCCCAAGAGCAAACCTAGAGCGTTAAAGAAAATTGAACCTGCGATAATGATGAAGAATACAAACATCATGTTGTCTCCATAGCTGACGTTGAAGAAGAGTTTTGCACAGAATACAATGACTGCGCCTTGAAGAATAGATATCGTACACCCTGTTAGAAACTGCCCCATAATTAATGCTGTTTTGGAAATTGGACTAACCAGATAACGATCTCCTAATGCTTCACTGTACTCTTCCTGTACAAAATTCATGGTATTAGCCAAACCATATACAAGAATCAGAACTAACATAGTCACGCCATAATAGCTCATCGCTGAAATATTGGAACCACTCTCCGTGGAAGCCTCTGTTGCAGTTCCCGGAGCAACCAACATGTTACTATACTCATGTGAATATACGATATTCGGATTGCCCGCACTCGCAACTTCCATTGCCAGGTAGCCATCACCATAGGCTGATAGGGCCAGGTCTGTAATATTAACTTTCTCAATATTATTATCCTTACCATACACCGTGATGTTACCGTTCTTATTTTTCTCATACTCACTTGTTAGATCTTTAGGCAGATATATATACTGTTCTACCTCTCCAGACTCCAACATCTTGAGCGCTTGTGTGCTACTAGAGCCTACCTTGACATTAAACATCTCTTTGTTGTCTTCACTACTAAGGAATGAAACAATATTTTTCCCAACATCTCCACTATCTTCATTGACCACAACTGTTGAAATCTGAGATATGATAGTGGACTTTGTTTCCTTATCTCCTGTCTGAAACACACCAGACAATGCATTCCCCAGAATCATAATCAAAAGAAGCGGCAACAGGATGTAATTGACAAATACGACAGGGTTCTGAAGCTTACGCTTCATACTCGTTGCAAATATCGTCCACATAGATCTAATCCCTCAGATTCTTTCTTGTTAATTTGAAAAACACTTGTTCCAGATTAGGGGTAATATATTGAAAGCTTTTCACATCTTCGCCAAAAGAATCTTTGATCTGACTTATTGCATTCACGTCATTTTTAGGGACTCCCAACTCGACATTGTTGCCTTCTGCCAGTAATACAACATAATCCTCAAGCTGCTTGGTGTACGCCGTACTTTTACGTTGTAGCTCCAAACGGATGATAGCCTGGTCTGTATGTTCCTGAATTACATCATTGAGCTTACCTTGGCAGAGCAATTGTCCATCATCGATAATTCCGACATGAGAGCAAATTCGTTCAACTTCCTCCATGTAGTGAGAAATATAGATAACGGTTGTTCCAAGTTGATTCAACTCTATAATGGCATCCAAAATTCGATTACGGGATTGTGGATCAACACCCACTGTTGGCTCATCCAGTATGATGACATCCGGGTTGTGGACAATACCACAAGCAATATTGAGTCTTCTTTTCATGCCACCCGAGAATTTTTTAGGTTTTTGTTTGCGTTCTTCCCACAGTCCAACAAATTCAAGGGCGAAACGAACCTGTTTCTTCAAACGCTCTCCCTTTAATCCGTACAGTTTACCGAAAAACAATACATTCTCATAAGCAGATAGGTCATAAATCAAGGCCAAATCCTGTGGAACATAACCTACTCGTTTGTTTGTGCTTGCATTGAGATGTTCGTTAAACCACTGAATTTTACCATTTTGAGGTTTATCCAGCCCAAGCATAACTCTGGTTAAAGTAGATTTCCCTGCCCCATTGGGACCAAGTAAGCCGTAAATCTGACGATCTCCAACCGATAAGGATAATTGTTTTAGTACTGGTTTCTTTTTGTTATAACTGAATTGAATATTCTCTCCAGTAAATACCGTTTGCATATTCGTTTACCTCCTAGATTTGTTGTGCCTTTTATGTAAACTTAGTGTAGCACTCAATCTCATCACTTAAACTTTCATGTCATAACAGGCACGTATGAAGTAATAACTGTACTTTCTGAAACAGATTTTGGCTTCGTAACCGTTAAAACATGACCTCTGATTATTAGGCTCAATAACAAAAACAACGATCCTGAAGATACGATATATCGTATCTTCAGGATCGTTGCTGCACATCAGATCTTTCTTAATTATGTTTAGGCTGTAACCGTTGCGACTGTGGGTTGGGCAGACTTGTTCTTTTGCATGCCAACTCGCAGCAGCGTAATCCCCCACGTTATAACCGCGATCAACAGAAGATGAATCATGTATCCACCTACGGCTTCTCCACTATAGATCAAACGCATAAATCCCTGTACCCCATTGGAGGCGGGCAGAAAGTTTCCAATATGACGATAGAATGGCGCCAGCATCTCGGCTGGAATGATATTTCCTGCAGTCATCAACTGGAGCGGAACCATCGCCACATTAAATAGAGGGCCTGCATTGCCAAACAGGGCAAAACTCATTTGTGTGAAACAGATACAAGCCAGACTCACCAGCACATGATACAGATACAACGCGCCGAAGGAGCTCGCCACATCCGTGAACTGAAGAGCGACTGTATCCACAATCAGAGGAACGATCACAGCTATACACAATAACAGCAATTGCCGTCCCCAGAAGATTTCCCATTTGGAGTGATTACGCTTCATGATATTCGACGTGATATTGAACTGAATGTTCATGGTCATCGCAGCAATGTAGGTGATAAAACCCAGAATCATAGGCAGCATCGATGTAGCAAAATCACTGACACTGTTCGTTTTATTAATTTCAGCCTTCACAGGCCCTTCATTCATCTTCGCCATCGCTTGTCCAATAGCTGAACTCAGTTCATCGCTGTTTATACTATCGTTATTAAGTGTCACTTGAACCTTGGATTCCAGAATCCCTTGACCCATTTGTGCAGTCATTCCGGTCGCCGCATGTTCCACAATGGATTTGGCTACATCGGCATTTCCCTGATTGATATAAAAGGACAAACTCGCGTCTGTACCGCCTGCAATCTGGTCAGTGAATCCTTCCGGAATAACAATAACCATCGCATAGTTACCCGCATTCATCTGTTTCTCGGCTTCCTGTGAAGAATTCAGAACATTGACATGGAAAGGCGCGAGCGTTTCAATCTGCTTCTGCGCCTCTGTTCCCTGTGTCCCGTCTTCGTTCACCAAAGCAACTTGAAGTTGATCTACTCTCTCCGTGGCTTGATGATAACCCGTCATCCAGATCACAACAAATAACAGCGGAACAATCAATGCAAATACCAACCCTATTTTTGTCTGTGGCACTTTAAGAAAATCTTTGAAGCTTTTCATTCGTTCACGACTCCCATTAGTTAAAATTAAAATAATTGCACTACATATATATGCACATGCACATATATGTCCAAAAAAATTTATTTCATCTTTTCATAGATGCGATTCATCACATTCATGAATACTTCCAGCTCTTCAGGGGAACATTCGGCGAGTGCCTCTTGCTCTTGCTGTTTTGCCTTTGGTGTCAGATCGTTATTCATTTCCAGTCCTTCCGCCGTCAAACAAAGCAATACCGCTCTGCGGTCCTGTGGATCTTCTTCTCTTGTCACCAGACCTTTACGAATCAACTTGTCTATAATTTTACCCACAGTTGTTTGGTCCCGAACGGTTAATTCAGCCAGTTTTTTCTGTGATATATGACTTCCAGCCTTGCTCAATTCATTCAGAACTGCAAATTGTTCCGGAGTAATATCCTGTTCACTCAGATTTCTGGTTGTTGTTTTTTTATAGGCCAGATACGTCCGTGACAGAATCAGTCCAAGTGGATTTTCATCCATATTAACAGGCATACTGATGCTCCTTTCTCCATATAGTAGCACTACCATCTAATTTGCGTAAGCTCTATATTATTACCAAATCTACACTACTGTCAATTTAATTTTATATATTTCCAAACAAAAAGAGACCCACCCGTTAGTCAGGCAGCTCTCTCCTCTGGCATCGTCAAACCACACTTACTCGGGCTTGCCACTTGAAGTTTCGGTATCGTCCTTCTTCTTCGTACCTTTACTTTTATAAGGCTTCGGTGTACTTTTTGCCCGGTTAGCGGCGGCTTGCCAACGGTTCCAGCCTTTTTTACCCGTACCACGGCCGGTGCCGCCTTTTCCTTTTGCTTTACTCATCTTATCACTCCAATAATCCTGTATATGCTTAAAAATGACCGTCCTCGGTAACTTATTATGCAACCCAGCCCATCTAATTCACTTCCAGCATCTCTTATTATACCAAAAATCCACGTCTTTACGTCCATTTCCATAAATCATTGTATTGTTATTCTGTTATGAAAGCGGTATAGTGGACATAATTGAAAGAGGAAGCTGTATCTTCTTCGGGATTGTTACTGGTAAGCAGGCGATACCCAAACCAAGGCTGTCTATGGAGCCTTAGTTTGGGTTTTTTGTTATTATTATGACCATTGAGGTGAAACACATATATGATCATTCGTCAGATTTTCAACAACAATGTCATCCGGGCTGAGAACCAGGTTGGTCACGAATTTGTTGTCATTGGCAACGGTCTTGGCTTTAAAAAGAAAAACGGCCAGCCCGTGGATGAGGATAAAATTGAAAAAACCTTTGTGCTGAAATCAGATAAAATACCGCAAAAGCTCATTGATCTGATTGGGGAAACATCGGTTGAATATTTGAAGTTAGCAGACGAAATTGTGGGTCATGCCAAAAAGGAAATGGGCGATATTTTTAGTGATAATATCTATATTTCATTGATCGATCATATTCAGTTTGCCATTACCCGGTACCGTAAATCCGTCGGGCTGAAGAATTCCCTTTTGTGGCAAATTAAGAAGTTTTACAAGAAGGAATTTGGGGTTGGTATGAATGCTGTGGAGCTGATCCAGGAACAATTCGGCATCCAAATGGATGAACATGAGGCAAGTTTTATTGCCATGCATTTTGTCAACGCACGCCAAGATGCTCAAGGCATGAAACAGACCGTTGAAATTACCGAAGTTATTGATGATATCTTCAACATTGTGACCAACCATTACCACATCGCCCTGGATGAAAATTCATTTAATTATTCCCGGTTTATTACCCATCTGCAATACTTTGTGCAGCGAATGTTAAGTAATGAACAGGAGCAATTTGCTTCAGGCGATAACTTTCTGTATGAGCAAGTGAAAGACAAATATAGCAAGGCTTTTCAGTGCACCCAGTTGATTAATCATTATCTTGAAGACAAGTTTGAAAGTGCCATGTCCATTGATGAAAAGGTGTATTTGACGATCCATATTCAACGTGTCACTTCCCGTAACGATTTGCTTGACGCGGAATAAAAAAAGCTTGCAAACGATTACGGCGTCATATATAGTAGGTCTCACAACTTAACGACAAGGATTGTTACTGCTCAAGCAGGCGATACCTAAATGATTGGCAACAGGTCATCTTTCCGATGATCATAGCCATTCGTTTAGGTATTTTTTTGTTTTCAGGCAATCTTAACAACAAAGGAGAATGAACATGGATCATAA
The DNA here is from genome assembly GCF_055687625.1 of Paenibacillus sp. CB74. Lineage (NCBI taxonomy): Bacteria > Bacillati > Bacillota > Bacilli > Caryophanales > Paenibacillaceae > Paenibacillus > Paenibacillus sp. CB74. The sequence goes on from NZ_CM146009.1 coordinate 4,380,224, forward strand.
AAAAATGGGGGATGACATCGTTCGTCTCGTCGGCGGAGAAGCCAATATCAATAGTCTTGTCCACTGTGCGACCCGGCTGAGATTTGACCTGAAAGATTCGAAAAAGGCCGAACGCGAAACGCTTGAAAAACACGATGGGATTATTACCGTTGTCGAAAGCGGCGGCCAGTTCCAGGTTGTCATCGGTAGTAATGTGGCTCATGTATATGCGGAGATTATGAAAAACCGGGATTTTGGAGGAGATTCCTCCTCATCGGCTGAGTCCACAGGGGAAAAAACCTCGCTGTTATCCAAAGTTTTTGAAATTATATCCGGAAGTTTCTCGCCGTTAATCCCGGCTATGGCAGGATCAGGTATGCTAAAAGCTTTGCTGACTGTCCTGACCATGCTCGGATGGATGTCGGATACAAGTGACACATACTTGATTTTATCCGCTGCCGGCAACGCTGTATTTTATTTCTTGCCCATTTTCCTTGGGATCACACTGGGTATGAAGCTGAAAGCCAATCCTTATGTAGCTGGCGTAATTGGTGCCGCTCTGATGGAGCCGAGCTTCACCGGGCTGATGGATAAGGGCTCAGATGTATCGTTCCTGGGTATACCGGTTGTGATGATGAATTATTCAGCCAGCGTATTCCCAATCTTCATATCGATTAGTATCTATGCTGTTCTTGATAAGTTACTCAAAAAAATCATTTTGAAAGACCTGCAATTGTTCCTTGTACCAATGATTGCTCTGATGATTATGGTTCCGCTGTCCGCCATGGCCTTCGGACCATTCGGCACTACAGTAGGTGACTGGATCTCCTCCGGTGTAACTTGGCTCATTGGTGTCAGCGGTATATTATCAGGGATTGTACTCGGTGGATTCATGACCTTCATGGTTGTCTTTGGACTCCACTGGGGCTTCACTCCCATCACGATTCAGAATATCGGGGTTGGCGGCGATCCGATTGAAGCCATGGCTGCTGCAGCTGTATTTGCACAAATCGGTGTAGCCTTCGGTATTTTCCTGAAAGCCAAAAAGAATAAAACCCTGCGAACCCTTGCTGGCTCGACCAGCCTTACCGGTTTACTCGCAGGAGTAACTGAACCAATCGTATACGGTCTGATCTTGCGTTATAAACGTGTGATTCCTATCGTAGTTATCGCAGGTGCGATCGGCGGTGCCATTAATGGTCACTTTGGAGTTAAAATGACTGCTTATGTGTTCCACAATATTTTTGCCATTCCTGTCTACACACCAACGGTTGTCTACGTGATTGCGATTGCATGCTCCTTTGCGGTAGCAGCGGTATTAACGGTGATGTTTGGTTATGAAAGCAAAACGAAAGACACAGCTTCCGAGAAAAATGAATCTGGTTCCAGCACATCAGCTGAAAGTACGCCGGTAGACCTTCCTGTCGTACCTGAGACCAAAACAACAGAAATCAAAAAGGAACAAATTCATAGTCCACTTACGGGTAAAGTCGTAGCACTGAGTACCATTAATGACCCAGCTTTTTCGACTGGTGCTATGGGCAAAGGTTTGGCGATTGTACCTGAGATTGGTGAAGTTGTCGCTCCGGTAGATGGTGTTGTCACTTCCCTCTTCCCGACTGGACATGCCATTGGATTAACCACCAACGCAGGAACAGAAATCCTGATTCATATCGGCATCAATACAGTAGCGTTAAAGGGAAAACACTTCTCTCCTGTCGTTCAGGAAGGGGATATCGTCAGACAGGGCGATCTGTTGATCCAGTTTGACATCGATAAGATCAAGGAAGCCGGATACGAAACCGTAACCCCTGTCATTGTGACCCTAACGAAGCAAGAAGTGGATGTGTTCGAAACGAATCAAGAGCAGGTAGAGAAAAATGATGTCCTGCTGACTCTCGTTGTCTGACACAACTTATCTATACGAATTCAACTTAGGAGGAACTAACCATGAAACATACTCAACTAAAGCCATTTCCTAAAGATTTCTTCTGGGGAGGTTCAACCTCTGCCTATCAGATTGAGGGAGCCTGGAATGAAGATGGTAAAGGCCCTTCTGTCATCGATATGGGAAACCATGTCGAAGGTGTAACCGACTTCAAGGTAACCAGTGATCACTATCATATGTACAAAGAAGATGTAGCATTGCTGGCTGAAATGGGCTTCAAAGCCTACCGTTTCTCGATCGCATGGACACGCATCTATCCGCAAGGAGCAGGTGAAGTGAATCCTAAGGGTCTAGCCTTTTACGATTCTCTCATTAATGAATTAATTAAATATGGTATTGAGCCCATTGTGACCATGTACCACTTCGACCTTCCTTATGCGCTTGAAGAAAAAGGAGGCTGGTCCAACCGTGCCACAATTGATGCATTTGAACAATATGCCAAGACCCTTTATGAGAACTACGGAGATCGGGTTAAATATTGGTTGACCATTAACGAACAAAATATGCTGATCCTGCATCCTGGCTCTCTGGGGACACTGGATACAACACTTTTTGATCCGCAAAAAACACTGTATCAGCAAAATCACCATATGCTGGTTGCTCAAGCTAAAGCCATGGTCCTATGTCATGATATGCTGCCTGAAGCCAAGATTGGCCCAGCTCCCAATATCGGTGTAATTTACCCGGCGAGCTCCAAACCAGAAGATACACTCGCGGCTGATAACTATGCTGCCATTCGTAACTGGCTCTATCTCGATATGGCGGTATACGGACGTTATAATCATATTGCCTGGAGTTATCTCGAAGAGAAAGGATATACTCCCATCATTGAAGATGGAGATATGGACATCCTGGCGCAAGGAAATCCTGACTTTATTGCGTTTAACTACTACACTTCCCAGACGGTTGGTGAAAGTCTGAACGATGGTAATGACTTCTCTCATACAGGAGACCAGCATGAAATTGTAGGTGAACCGGGCGCATATAGAGGATCTGTGAATCCCAATCTTCAAAAAACGGAGTTTGGCTGGGAAATCGATCCGGTCGGCTTCCGCTCTACCCTGCGTCAGATCTACTCTCGCTATCACCTGCCATTGATTGTTACGGAAAATGGTCTGGGTGCATTTGATAAACTGGAGGAAGGCGACGTGGTTAACGATCCGTATCGTATTGAATTTTTCAATAAACATATCGAACAGATTCAACTGGCGATCACGGACGGCGTAGATGTATTTGGCTTCTGCCCTTGGTCTGCGATCGATCTGGTTAGCACACATCAAGGGTCAAGCAAACGTTATGGATTCATCTATGTAGATCGTGAAGAATTTGATATCAAGGATTTGAGACGTATCCGCAAACAGAGTTTCCACTGGTATCAAAAACTGATTGAAACGAATGGAGAAATTCGTTAATACCGTAATCCTTTAATAACATAATAAAAAACAGTCGACCACACGTTAGGTGTGATCGACTGTTTTTTTGTGTTAATGTACTTCATTTCCAATAATACAATTACATCTCAGTCTTCGGTTGTTTCACCGTTTTGCCTCCTCGAAGTACCCGCAGGGATAACAGGAAACAGATCGCCAGAACGGCTGCTGCTGAAACGTAAGGATAGTTAATATTCACATCAAACAGTGCTCCAGCTACAATCGGACCTGCGATATTCCCCAAGCTGGTATACGCCGAATTCAGTCCAGCCACAAAACCCTGCTGTTCCTGTGCCAGTTTGGACATCTGTGTACTGATGGCCGGACGCAAAATATCCATACCCAGAAACACGATAAACGTTACGACAAGAATGAGCCAATACGTGTGCACGAACAAGGTCAACAATACAAATACGGCTACAAACAACAGACAGACTGAAATGACCATCTTTTCACCAAATCGGTTGAGCAACCAACCAATCAGGGATACTTGCACCACCGCACCCGCGATGGAACCAAATGTAATAATGAATGCAATGTCTTTCGTGGTGAAACCAAACTTGTGATCCACAAACAATGAAAATACGGTCTCATAGTTTGCCAGACCAAATGCCATAACAAACACAATAATCAAGCTGAAGAAGTAGGGTTCACGGTACGAATTCAGTAATTGAGATATCATGCCCGGAGCTTTGACATTCGACTCGCCAGCCACAGGTTTACTTTGCTCTCCTGTGCTTCGGGTAGATTCAGGCAAAATAATTAATGTAATGATGGATGCCAGCAAACCGGCAACCCCTGCGGCGTAAAACGGAATTCGAATGCCAAAGTCAGCAATGTATCCACCAATTCCCGGTCCGATGATAAATCCGGTTGTAATGGCTGCATTGATCAAGCCCATCCCTTTACCCCGTTCTTCCTCCGTAGTAATATCCGCAGTGTAAGCCATAACCGCCGGGAAGATCATCGCTGCTCCAATCCCACCAAGCATACGGGCTGCGAAGAGCAGCACCGGTGCATTAACCGCACCAAACATAAACTCCGATACGGCAAAGATCAGCATACCGCCAACGATAATTTTTTTACGTCCCCACGTATCCGACCAACGACCCGCAAGCGGGGAGAACAGAAACTGTGTGAAGGAAAATGCCGCGACCAGCAATCCAACTGTGAAGCCAGTGATATGCAGAAGATCCATATACGCAGGCATAATCGGCACAACCAGGCCAATACCCGTAAAAACAAGAAAAATATTAAACATTAACAGCAGCAATGCGCCCCTGTTCCGTGTTAGTAATGCCATGATTCCATCCTCCGTAGTTGTCAAAATGTTGCTTAAGCTTTATCTTTTGCAATGCCATGCAAGAATACACTGGCAGCCTGGCGGTATAACGCAAGAGCCTGTTCAGGCTCCATGCCCCGTGACATCTGGCTTAGGCCAATAATGGTACTTTCCAAGATCAGTGCGAGATGATCTACATTGTCTGCTTTGAACTCGCCGCTCTCAATGCCTTGTTCTATCATTTGTTTATTAAATTGAATATGCCGCTCAAACATCAAGGAGATCCGTTCCTCAATATCATTTTCTTTCTTCTCCCCAGTGAAGAACTCATCAGCCGCCTTCGTCAGTGGATGATTCATGTCATCCATGACGAGTTGTTCAGCCAGTCCGTAAATCTTTTCCGTGGACGTGCGATAGAGATGTTCCTTGGCCGCCCAGCTCGCTTCCCACTCCCGATCCCACTCATCGATTAGATAGAGGAACAGACCTTCCTTACTTTTAAAATGGTAATATATATTGCCTTTACTGCTACCCGTCGCAGCTACAATATCCTCAATGGACGTTGCTTTATAGCCTTTCTGTACAAAAAGGGCTTTGGAAGCATCCGCAAGTTTCTTCTTGGTCTGCTCGGTTTGAAGTTGTTTTTTATTCATATTCATTCCATTCACTCCGTTCCATGCATACTGAACATTCGTTCTGTATTTTAACAGATGCTTTGAATATAAGCAATCAAAAAGGAGACTTGGCACATCGGCCAACCCTCCCTCCACAATCATTTCACTTTTTTACCTTTGCCATGCAATATTTTCAGTTGACCATTCTCGTAATGGTACCTCTATCTAGATTATAGCTGTCGTGCCTGGAATTTCAAACGGCTTTTGTCCACGTCCACCTGGTTAACCTGTAGTCGGCATACCCCTTCGCCGTTTGGTGAATCTGGATTACGATATATTGCTTTTTACCAATACGATAGCGATAACCTTTCACGTTTGAACGAATTATAATGAATGCAAAAAAACTTCCTATACAACTATAGGAAGGATCTACATACATATTTTTGTCATGCCGAAGGAAAAGTGCTTAGATCCATATAGGAACTTCCCGCAGATGATCATCCATATCCTGAAAACTCCATCCGTACATGAATCCTTGATCCTGCGGTTCGTTGATTTCTTCAGGTCTTGAACAGGTAAATTGACAAAAATCTGCATAGAACAGATTCCAACTCAAAATAGAACCTCGCGAATACGCTGTCAATTGAATATAATGAAGACATTCCAACTTGTGAGGTGACACGGATGTTGCTCCGTATTGTTCGAAGTACATAGTGGTCGGGCTGGGTCAAAACGCGTACCAGCTATCAAGGGATACGTCTGTCCAGTTGATCCCATTCGATCATTTACAATAGAACGATTCGGCACAACTCTCTTGTCCTGTTTAATCAAACTCACATTGGAGGAAATGTAAATGAAAAACAATATAGATTATGCTGACTTTTATGAACGCGTAGGCCGGACGATTGGCTGGAACTTCAGCTCCATGAATGTTGTCTCGGAGAACATCGGATGGAACTTCTATGAGGAAGTTGTTCGCCGTACGCGATCGTCCGATCTGTTACTGGATATTGGAACAGGCGGTGGAGAAGCTGTGTTGTCCATTGCGGGAAAGGCATTGTTATTGGTGGGAATCGACCTTGCTCAAGGAATGATTGAGACCGCACAGCAGAATCTTCGGGCTGTGGAAGCTCATTCCGCGGGAACTCATTCCAATGTACGCTTTCTTCAAATGGACGCAGAAAAACTGGCTTTTCCTGATTATTTCTTTAATGTGGTATCCTCCAGACACTCCCGGTTCTCTGCTTCAGAAGTTTTCAGGGTACTTGATACGGGTGGGATTTTTCTAACTCAGCAGGTCAGCGAACACGATAAATCCAACATTTCAGAAGTTTTCGGCCGTGGACAAAGCCTTGGCATTCAACCTGGCACTTTGATGGAACGTTACAAGCATGAACTTCACGAAGCTGGATTTCATGACATTCAGGCCCGTGAATATGATGCGATTGAGTATTACGCCACACCGGATGATTTGCTGTTTCTGCTCACCCATGCACCGATCATTCCCGGTTTTGGAGAAACTGCCTCTGACCTTGAGCGATTCCAGCAGTTTGTGGAAACATATCGATGCGATCAAGGCATTCGCACCAATTCGGCCCGTTTTATGCTAACTGCAAGGAAATAAGCAGAAGTTCAAAGGATAAGTAATGGCCAGGGCTATCCCCTCGTATGAACTGGGGATAGCCCTTTTATACATTTATTTTTTGTTCCGGAGAGCTAATTCTTTTGGTGAAAAGATATGGATGGAGTTTTTATTTTTTAGCCACGTATTTCCTTTTGCGATGAAGATATATATTCCAGACCAGCAAATGTAGAAATATCGCGGTAAACAGACCTGGATTATAGCGGACTTAGCACAGAGGTATTACTGGACAACAAAAAACTCATACCCTGATTCTGTGTGAATAATAGTTGCTACACTACCATTCACACAAGGAGAATCAGTCCATGAGTTAATCACATCTCAGTATAATGAATTCCTTAACCCGCTTTTTAATAAATGTATATCGTTCGTTTACTGTTCCGTCAATTTAAGCTTCTCCAAGAACGGCTTCAAGCGATCCACCACATAATGGCTGCCGCCGCGGCCGTTGACTTCCTCGATTACCGCTGCCACCAGAAAAGACGGTGATTCAGTATCAAAGGTGACGAAGAAGCCATTCTCCAGCCCTTGCTCACCCTTCTTCGCTTTCAGTTCTGCCGTGCCAGTCTTACCTGCAAGACTGCCACCAACAGAACTCAATGTGTGTGCCGTACCGCCTTGGCGAGATACGACTTCTCTCAGAGCGTCTTTGACCGTATTTGCCACCTCCGGTGTAATGATCACCTCGGGGTCAGAGGTTTCTTTGCCAGCAGTCAGAACAGGCTTCACCAGCTTTCCTTCATTCACAAATGGCGTAAAGGCAGCGGCGAGATGAATTGGCGACATTAACATTTCACCCTGTCCATAGGATGTGTCAGCCAACAGCACCTCGGAGGAAAGGTCTTTATGAGCTTCATTCGCATATTGACTTGGCTTCAGGTACAGTTCATCCAACCCGAAATTGTCATCAAACCCGAACTTTTGAATTCCGTCGATGAACTTTGCACTGCCCATCTCGGTGGCTTCCATCGCAAAATAAATATTATCGGAATACACCAGAGCATCGACCATATTGACAGGGCTCAAGCTTTTCACCCGTTTGACGTAATATCCGCCCCAACTGTCGTCCTTACGCCACTGCAAACCGGAAATCTCGTGGGTTTTGTCCGCTGTCGTTACCTTCTCCATTAGGCCTGCTGCCGCAGTTATTGCTTTGAAGGTTGATCCTGGAGCATATCGAGTAGTGACTCTATTGATAAAAGGAAGCTTCTCATTCGCCGAATAAGCATCCCACTCTGCCTGTGTAAGTCCTGTAACCATCTTGTTCGGGTTATAGGAGGGCGCGCTCACCAACGCCAGCAAGTTGCCGTCCGTCGGATTCATCAGAACCATCGCACCGGCGTCTCCACCACTGGACAATGTCTGATACAATTTCTTCTGTTGTTTGGAACTAATCGTCAGTTGAACATTCTGTCCATCTACAGCATCCTTGCGAATAAGCTCAGAACGGGAGTTGCCGGATTCATCCATAATTTCAATCAATCCACCCCGTTCACCACGCAGCTGTTTCTCCATGGACTGCTCCAAACCCGCTTTGCCAATCCAATCCTCTGCGCGATAATAGCCTTCTGTATCCTTATCCAGATCTTCCTTGGTGGCTTTACGCACGTAACCAATCAGGTGCGCAGCCGCATCGCCGAGTGGATAATAACGAATTTCCTTGCTTTGCATCGTAACCCCGCTCAAAGATTCTGGCACGTCAAACTCCTCTGTTGAACCAATCGGGACAAAGTACTCCGGCTTCACCCATGTCTGTGCAAGCGCCTTGTGAATGGCATCTTCCGAAACCTGATAATGATTTGCGATTTGGGTAATCATCTGGTCCGGGTTATCACCAAGTTTCCCAGGTACAATGCCCCATTCGTTCATCGTACCCTTGGTAGCCAATGGCAAACCATCACGATCCACAATGTCTCCACGCTCAGGGAACAGTGTCCTCACGCGTACCTTACTGCCCTTAATCATGTCATTCAGGATCAGCGAGGGCTGCCAGTTAATTTTCCAACTTTTGCTTCCATCTTCAAGCTCCAGTCGAACCAGTTTCAATGTATGCGTCTCACTGACTTCCCCCAAAAAGGTTGTCAGCTGCAGGCTATAATCCACCTCATATGTATCCGGGTTTTGTTTCTCTGCATCGGTCTTGCTGTCATCGGCCGCCGTTTCGGCAATATCCACTGGCTTAACCTCTGCCTTGACGGTGGATACTTCCATACCTGAATAGATCGCATTGTATTTTTCAACAAATTGTTCCTTGTTCATGCCGGACTCTTGCAGCGAAGCAGACGTCATCAAGGTATACAGTTGGTCAAACTCTTTTTTTTGCAGATGCTCTACGTACTGATTCACGGTAGTCTGGGGCTTGGCTTCTGCTTCTTTGTTATTCTGCATGTATAGATACATTCCGATTCCACCTGCAAACAAGATGGGTAGCAGTCCGTACATTAATTTACGTTTGGATTTCATGGTTACATCACCTCTAATATACACTATAGATTTCCAGCGCCATTTAAACAATGAAACAAATCTGACGAATTTATCATTAAAAATAGCCGAAAGCTCACATAATATGTTTAAATAAGGATAGTGAGATTACATACTAAAGCTTTTTTGCTATGCAAAAGGCTGAAAAGGAGCCCGATGATGGAAATCAGCTATTTTTTACTCCCCAAAGCCGAAGTGGCCTATATCAAGTCTACCGCTTCCATGAAAGATGCTATTGAGCAATTGGAATCGCACCACTACACCGCCATTCCCGTGATTGACCAGGATGGAAAATATGTTGCTACCCTGTCCGAAGGCGATTTGTTATGGAAAATGCGAAATACACCCGGATTGACTTTTGATACGATGGATCAGGTTCAAGTCCATGAGATTAACAATCGGGTATATAATGAATGTGTATTCATTGAGGCTGAGATGGAGGATATGCTGACACTTGCAGCAGACCAAAATTTTGTGCCTGTGGTGGATGTCGATCGTGTCTTCCTCGGTATTATCCGTCGTAAGGATATTATTGAATACTATACGCGTAACATTTCGGATTAGATGAAGTCGAACATGCCGTAATAATTGAAAGGGTACTCCTATGGTCATGTTTGGCCAAACCGGGGTACCCTTTTCGTTGCATGGTATGGATATGGAATTGGCTCTACTTGCGCCTAGCCCGCTCTTCCTTATAATAACTCAGTACGTCCTTCGAACTTCCCTGAAATGCCCGCTCTCTGCCGAACTCATACGCCTGGTGCAGATACATATACGCCTCGTCATGCTGTTCAAGTCTCATGCAGATCATGCCGAGATCGATCAATGGACTCGTATTTCTATCCGTACTCCGCGTATGTAACGATATCTCAGCCCACGGCTTTGCCAGTTCATATTGCTTCAGATCGATATGTGCATTCGCATGACAGGATGCGATCCAGCTTGCAATCTCCCATTCCATCTTTGGCTCCGGCAACATGCCCCATGCCTGATCATAATGGATAAGTGCTTGTTCATGCTGCTGCGTCTCATCCAGCACATTACCGGCTTCTACGGTCTCAATAATTTGTCGCTCCAGTTCGACATGTTCCGGTGTCAGATCTTTCATTGCACCGTCTCCTCCTCCAGGACGAAATACCATTCCAGAAAAGCATTGAAATCAGCCCACTGCGGTTTGCTCTCGCCATTAAGAAACCGTTCGATGGACTCCCCCAATTCCACCAGTACTACTTCTCCCGTCCGACGATTGTAGAAAAATCCACCTTCACCTTCAAAACTGTCCAGTGGAATATACGCCTCGGGAAGTCCCAGTGTAAGCTGTGCTACATTCATGTCTTCCATATATACGGTGTTCTCCATGAACCAGCAGATCTGATACAACTCCTGATGCCTGCTGTAAAAAGTCGGTCCGTCCTCTGCATGTAAATAAAATTGGGCAAAATCCGAATGAAGATCAATCTCAAGCTTCCGTAATGCTTCTTCGTATGCCGTTGGAACATCTTCATGCCACCAACCTTGTTCCTGGCAATAATCAATTACTTTATGGGATAACATCGTAAGCCTCCTGATATAATTTTTCTCACACAGATTTTACAGGTATCCAGATTTGGGGAGGTGTGCCGTGACCTTTATACACTTCAAGTTCTGGAATACCTGCATGCTTATATGTAGTGGAAGGAAACCACTCTGTCATAATATGGTGCCACAACCGTTGTATCGCCTCGGGTTCTAATCCATCCACCTCAAATACAACCCAATGGGACGCGGGCAGTTCGATAGACACCAAACCTTCAGGCACTTCACCCGAGTGAGAGGTAGCAATCCAGTACTCCATTTGATTGTCCTGCAACTCCCTCTGATCTACACAGATACCCACCAGACCGGGAATAGCTCCGTTATTGAACCCGTTTAAACGTTCCTCAATCCCATCTGCCAAAGCCTCCTGCCACATCTTGGGGATCCCTCTTAAATTCTCACCATCCACACAAGAAAATGTTTGTTTGATTCCCACAAAGGTAAGCGGCTGCTGTTCAATTACATGTTCATTCACATTCATTCGATGGACTCCTCTCCAAGAGCGATACGGGGCACTGTTCTCCATGACCCATTCGTGAAAACATTGGTAGGCGCTGCTGGCATCGGGGGCCGTAAAAAGATACGTTCCCTCCACCTCTCGGCGACTCATCCTGGAATCTGCAAGATCCCGATCCTCTTCTTCGTTCAAAACAATTCGATACGCCCCATCTTCCTCGCGGAAGCCAAGGGCGTGTACATTCGTATGTTGTTTATAGTAGCCCAGCTGCAGAACAGCTGGTTGCTCTTCTGCCATTTTGCCTGTGAAGGCTGGATTGGGGAACTCCTCATCGAAACTGGCTTCATCGGGTAGGATACCTTGATAGAAACCGTTAACTACATTGCCTAGCAGATTCACAATCTGATGTGCGTAGACATATGGAAACTGTTTAATCTCATACACATCACGATCCAACTGATGCCATTGCAAATACTCCATGATTTTGGAATAGGTGAAGCTGACGGCACTGGAAAGTTCTCGATCCAAAGGCTGATTGGCAGTAAGACGAGTCAGTTCCACAATACTGTTCACGTATTCCCAGAATAGTTCCTGATCGAAACGTGCTTCCTCATGCAGCATATACAAAAAGGTGTTCTCTTCTGCACCTGCATTTTGCATCAGTATCTGAAGTGCTTGTTCCATATATGATATATACCTCCGATATGAACTATAGTTACTGTATCAAAAGAGCAGGAAGATTGGAAATAGTGCCAGTACTCCTATTCATAAGAAACATATCGAATTCACGTCCATCCCTCATTTCCTTATTCTGGTGCAACTTTCTTCTTACTCGTTCGTCTAACTACTGACCAACAACGAAGGAGATGACTATGCGAATAACTTGCAGCCCCGGTTTTCCTGGAAGCATGATTGGAACCATTAATCTTCAGCCATCGAAGTATTACAGCCCACCTTCCATGAACAGTAAGATTACAGATTATGTTGATGCCAAACTCGTAACCATTCCCTATGTGGAGGATCCGGCATTCGGATCACACTTTGAGGTCATGAAGGTCATGAACGGAACTTATAAAGATGAAATGCATGTCAGTAACGATGTGGAGTTTACGATTGATGTAGATAAACAAGGTTATATTACGCAATTTGAACATACGTTCCAGCTGGAACGTTATCTGGACCTAGTTCGCACACAGTCCTATAAAGTAATCAAGACAAACTGGCGTGCACAAACATTTCATGTGATGACATACAGTTACCTGGAGGAAGTTATTCATCCGAAGAATGTTCTGTTTAAATGTAACAATGCCGAAGATGTCTTCGTCGTGGCTGAACTAATACCTCATCGTGTTGGTGGCATTGTGGTACAACCCAATAATCTTTATCTTCACTTCCGTGCATTAATCTCGGCACGAGACGATCTGTACCCATTAGAATATATGTGTGAGCCTGATTTCGACCTGAGTCTCGACTAACCCAAATAGATACATATGTAGAAATAACATGAGCTGCCCCGAATCAGCGGGGTAACCTGTGCTCAAAACCAGCTCGGGGATTCTACATTCGATTTCCCAAGCTGGTTTGTTAGTTATGAGGATTGATTCTGGTATGGGATGTGACTTACGTTCAATGTTTAATCTATGGGATCACTATTTACGTGTAGACTTTACATCGGATGACCAAATTGCTCCGCTTGTTCAGCCATCTTCTGACTCAATTTTGCTCTGAGTGCACTCATCCATTCCGGCTCATGTGAAAATTGCTCTTCGGCAGACCGAAGCACACGCACGTATCCATATAAATTGGCAAACCGGCGACATGCGGGGAACATGCTCTCCAGATCATAACGTTCTCCCCCCTTGGACCAATACCCGTTCAGGAACCATTGTTTCTTCTGCTCCCATTTTTCAGGCTCGATCTCCTCACGCAGACTCTCCAGACTTCGCTCCACATCCATCGCGTACCAATGATACATCGAGTCATCGAAATCAATGGCATAACAAGACTGGTTTTTTTCGTCATAGAAGACATTGTCCGGTTCAAAATCGTAGTGGATAAGTCCAAAATTTTGCTTGTTTATCGGCCATGCTGCAAAATACGTTCGAAGAAGCTCTACCTCGTTCAGAGCAGCCGTCTCCGCAGGAAAACCCTCCAAAATCTTCTGCATCCAATCCAAAACATCTGTATAGGTCCAACGCTGCTTCTCCTTTTGCTCAGGTATGAATGATCGCGATAAATGATGCAGTTCACCCAAAGCCTCACCATAGCTGTACAGAATGGAGTCATTCAGTTCAATGCTCCCTAACTGCGATCCGGGTACTCGCTTGAATACGGAAGCGTAGTACGTTCCCCACGGCGTGTGAGTCTCTACGAGTTCTGTTCCTGAATGGGCAGGTACCACCTCCATGGCTCCATAATGATTCGTTCGAAGATAACGGAGGAAATCCAGTTCAGCGCTAAGGTTGATTTTATTCTTTTCCTCTACCGGGGCAAAGCGAAGCAATCGGACCTCTCCCTGATCTCTAAACGGATACACGGCATTGGAGGATATGCGATAATACTGAAACATATCCAGTGACTCGGGATCATAACTCCAATTCTTTAGAATCATCTCGGCAAGGTCGTTATTTTGAAATAAATATTTTAATGATAACATGGGCATTTCTCCTTTTTGATCATTTCGTGTGGATGGTTTATAGCCATTGTGTGCCTATTTTTGCGCGCAAAAAGCCGCAGGCTATGCCTGCGGCTTTTAAAAATTCTGAGTGTATGAGAAATTTGCACAAGCAAATAAACCTCGCATACGCCAGAAAAATTGAGCAGTTATATCCCTATATGTCGGCAGAACTCAGATCGGACTGGGAAACTAAAAGTGTTCCATCCTTCGTCTGATGGTGTGCCGGAAGTATTCAGTTCATTCTTACCTTATTTGTAGTGATTGAACATACCATCTTAGACCGTCGTTTCATGACGCTCACTCCCTTCAAAAAAACCAGTTGTTTCCATAATAGCCGATAACCCCATTGTAAGCAATTACAAAATGACGATAATTCGATCATCTTTTATTGGACAACCATCATCCGTTCCACCGTCTCAGAGTTATCCTTATACCACACCATCACGATATTTTCTTTTTGAAGATCAGACACTTGAATGGACGTATTCGCACTCGGGCTTGATTTGCCCGAACGCCGCATTCCCATGCCTTCAGTAATAGTAACGTCATCTGTTATATTCAATTTCAATTCCATTCCGGTATCCTTCCATTCCATGCTTGGAGATGAGGTGTCCTGCATTTCAAGTAATGCAAGCGTAACTGTGTTTCCATTCACCGAAATGACTCTACCCGTAATGTCGGCATTCATCGTCCCCTGCTTCATGTCGGGACTGCCTGTTCGATCATTCATGCCCGGGGTACCCCTTCCACCTCTTGGTGTTCCTCCGTTCATGCCCAGACCGCCACCATTTGGCTTCCCAAACCCGTTCATGCCTTGCACAGAACCGGTGTTGGTAATATTCTGGGCGGTTATAACATCGCAAGCCGTCAGCATAACCAAGCATCCTAGCAACAGGAATAGCGTAACCGATGTGAAATATTGTTTTTTTCGCATATGATCACCTTTTTCTCAGGGAATATTGCTCCAAGGTACCTTTACGATGGAATATGAAGTCATACGTGTCTTTGAACCCCATATAGGACAGCACAACCAACAACGGATATACAGGATAGATGTATCTGGACTTAATCTCCCAGAGAATATAAAAACCGATGAATCCGAGAATGACCAGAATCAATGAAACTTCATCATACCTTTTACGACGAATTCCACCGATCAACCGAATGAGAATAAAACAGTACATCAGGAAATTCATCACATAAACGATCCAGAGTAATCCCGTCCGATAAGCCGAATCCCCCTGCAACAGTTCTGTTATTGCATTGGTATAGCTATAGGAGCCTGCGATTCCGCCTCCCCTGCCTCTTCCGGCACCGATGGAACTTTCATTGCCGATTCCGTATCGGTCCATCTGGTATGTCCCTTCGGTCCAGGTCCATATGATCTTTTTGTAATACATCTGCACCAAGTCACTCGCACTTGCTTCGGACAGCTTGCTGCCAATCTCTTGTTTGAACAATGCTGCGCTCTCGGCCTTATTGTAGTTGGCCCTTTGATAGATCTGATAACTCTCCATATTGTCCCAAAAGCCAAAACGCTCCAGATTAATCCCCATATTGAGCCACATATAGACTGGTGCAGCATTCTCTCCAACAGGTTCGTTTACAGCACCGGAAGATTGAAGAACTGCATTCTGAGTCCAGGTTGGTACATTAAACAACATAACTAGCACACCGATGGAAATGACAACTTTCTTCACTCCGATGCTCCGCATATTCAGCAAAATATAGATGATAGCAGCGATTAGCACGATAACACCGATGCTTCGGAAGTAATTGCCCATCGAGAGAAAAATGGCGGCAAGGATGATGGTTTTCCAAGACTTTTCACGCACAAAACGAATAATAAAGTATAAACATGATGTCAGAAATGCTGTGGCAATCACATCGTTATAGATCAGGTTGTTCAGGAACAAGGACGGCAGGTACGTCGCTGCAAAGATCAACACACCGTAATCACGTTCAGTGGATCTGTCATTCACTTGTTTATAAATAAGGTAAATCATGAATGTGGTTAATGTTGAAAATAAAATATTGAATAGTTTGATAACCAGATAGTTGTCCGGGAACAGGTACAGCAACGTCTTCAGGTACAGTACGATCGAGTAGTTAAACGGGAACATGTGCAAATAACCGCCCGTTTCAAACGAGGAGTAATCCTGGTCATAGAGCATGTTCATGGCGAGTGAAAGAACCGTCTGCGAATCATCCGTAGGCACTCTTGGAAATACGAAAATGATGATAATCTGAATGGCCAGAGAACATAACAGTACGATTGGAATGACAACTTTTGGAGTGTATTTGTTCAGTTTCAGACAAAGCGCATATAACCCGACACCTGAACCAAGAAGCAAAAGAATGACCGGCAGAAAAATACTCCACTGCTGCATGCCCAAAATGGGATTGTCCCCATACAAGGCGTAGTTGTACTGTGCCCGAACCAACAAGGATGAAGCAATAAACACCGCAACAAACACGAGCAAAATGAGATAAAACGACTTATGCAGCATCTTAGACATGCCAAAACTCCTTTTCCATTACAGGATTCCGTGAGTATTATAATCGCTCTGGCTGAAAAATCGCTGAATTTGAACACCAATTCCATCCACAAAACTAACGAATTATACCTTTAATGTCGATAATATACACCGAATACATAATCATATCATTTTTAACTAGAAGGAGATCAGAACATGTATATTCAAAAAAGGTACATCCGCTCGCTACTCTCTCTTCCTCTGGCAGGTCTGTTGTTTATGCTGCTCGGAACGCAGCCAATCGCTGCGGCCCCTGTCGACAGTCTGCTGCCTGAGCGAAGTGAACAAGAAATCAGTCAAAAATGGACGCAATGGATGAGTGGCAGGAACCAAACTGCTACATTCACTCAGACTCCCTCGACCAAGGCACCTTACGTCGCTGGTGTAGTAAGTGATTCCACATTAGAGCAAGCTTTAGGAGCAGCCAACTTCTATCGTTATATCTCCGGTCTGGATGGGGATCTCGTTCTGGACGCTGCGCTTAATCGTCAAGCCCAACATGGAGCAGTTGTGGTCTCTACCGGAGAATTGACTCATTTCCCGGTCCGTCCTGCCGATATGCCAAAAGACTTTTTTGATCTGGGAGCCAAATCGGCTTCAAGTTCCAATCTATATGCTGCCTATGGCGTTCAAGGAAATCTTGCAGTCAAAAGTGTCGAAGCGTATATGGATGATTCGGATGCCAGTAACATTGCTGCACTTGGTCATCGCCGCTGGATTTTGAGTCCGCAACTGAAGAAAGTCGGCTTCGGGATCGCATCCCGGGACAACAAAAATTATGCGAGCCAATTCAGTACCATGCAAGTGATGGATACAAGCCGTTCAGGAAAACTAAATTACAATTACAACTTGTATCCAAGCAAAGGGGCATTCCCGATTGAAGCATTCCATGTGTCACAAGCCTGGTCTGCACAGCTGAATCCAGACGTCTTTGCTAAGCCTTCCAACTCCGAGGTACAAGTGGAGATCGTGCGTTCATCCGATCAGAAAACGTGGACACTGGGAGCAAAAACGCCGGTTAGCAGTGATCCTGCAAAGGCCTTTTTCAATGTAAATACAGATGGTTACGGATATAACTACGCTGTCATTTTCCGCCCGGATAACTTGAAATCCCTGAAGGCAGGCGATACGTTCAACGTTCGCATTACCGGTTTGAAAAAGAAAAACGGGTCCAAAGCAGAAATCTTATATCAGACTCGTTTCTTCTCGGTCAGCAATCCTTCACAAGAGCCTGGTACTAATCCACAGAATCCTGGGACAGAACCTGGAACAGAGCCACAAGAACCGGATACCGGGAACGAGGATTACCTGGATAATCATCTGATGCAATTCGTATATACAGCGGATCGTACGCTGAAAGTACGCGGAACCCTCACCGCTTATGCAGGCAAAACATTCTCTTTCCAGATCCACGGTCCTTCACCTGACGAAAAGCATATTCGTACTGAAACGGTGAAGCTGGATGCTGACGGTCGGTTCAGTCTGACCGTTCCTAACTTGGGCGTGTCCGATCTGACCATCTATTTGCAAGTGGACCCAAGCTTTATGTATTTGATTCCTACGGCAAGCAATTCAGACGTGACGTATTACTTCGAATAGAACTGAAGCAGGAATACTGGGATAACTAAAGTAAAATGAAGTAGTGATCAGATTAAAAATTCAACAACAAAAACAGTCGGAATGCATAGGCATCCGACTGTTTTTGGTTTATGATACGAGCTTTTGTTTACTATAGATTCAGTAGTGCATATTAAATTCAAAAAATGTCTAAGTATACTGCTCCTTGAATTCATTCATGTACAGAACATCAATACAACCTGACCAATTCAGAATCGAACCGATAAAATCTTGTATGTCTAGTCCCTTCATTTCGTACGTTTCTGCTGTATTTACTGTACCCGCGGCATCTTCGATCAGAGTTACTTTAAACCCCTCATGTTCAGCATTAATCGCAGTAAACAGACAACAATACTCCATGTTAAATCCAACAATGAATACATGTTCAATCTGATGATCCAGCAGCCACTTTTTCAGCTCCGTATTACTGAACGCACTTGGTTTACTTTTCTCCAGAATAGGATGTTCCCCAGTATCGACAACGATCTGCACATTGGTACTTTTCGCATAATAGAGAGAGGATTCCTCATTGTCCTGGTCCAGATGTTTGGTAAACACAATAGGCCAGTTCATCTTTTCAAAAATAGCAATGACAGACTGAATCTTTGCAATTGGAACAGATACATCCCTTAGACTTGTAAGTCCATGCTGCACATCAAGTACAATTAACCCTTTATTCACCCGGTATCTCCTTCCATAGATAGGCCTGTCTATCGCCATCACTCAGTTTTTGCGTTTCTTTTCCAGCGTGATCTCCACATTTTCTTTCACCCGAAACTCCACAATCCGGCGGATCAGATCCTCCGGCAATGGCTGATTCAGCGGAAACTGCACAGATCCCTTGGCGCCTTTATACTTGGAGAGTTCCTCCTTGAATGCCAGAATCCCACTGGCAGCAGGGTAGAAGCCAATATGATGCTGGTATGCGGCAAAATGAACCAAATTCCCATGCTGTGCATACGTAGGCATCTTGTAACTGATCTTCTCTTCGGCGTTCGGAGCCGACTCGCGAATTATCTGTCTTAACGCCTGTAATCTCACCTGTACATCGGGTGCAAACTCGGAGATATATTCATCTACCAGCACCGAATAATGATTACTCTCAGCCATCGGGGACTCCTTCCACCACGGATACAACAATGGTCTCGTGGTACGGGCATATTTGCTTATATTGTACTTCAAATGGACGAGCGGAACAGCTATTTTCATGCAATTTGAAATGATAAATTTGATTTTTAAGTGAACTAAGTCTTATAATGCGTTTAAACAATTAAACATTAAAACATTATAACGGAGTGAGCCATGAACGAGTCGATGGGTAACCAAAAAGTTATTGATATTTTCGAGAATCTAAGCCCTTATCTTCAAGGTTTGGGAGACCCCGTTCGCCAGCGAATCATATCGCTGCTCATTGATCAAGAGAGCATGAACGTATCCCAGATTGCAGAGCATGTTCCCATGTCACGCCCTACGGTCTCTCATCACTTGAAAATATTACGTCAATCCGGGCTATTATCGGTTCAGAAAAAAGGTACGGAGATGTATTACAAGCTGGAGTTCAACGATGCGATCGAAATACTCAAACAGCTCGTTCATCTCGTGGAAGTGGAATGTCAGAGCTAGCGCATACCGCACTGGTGTACTGCATTCCTTTTCTTCACCCTGTTATGTTCAATAGTTTAAACATATAAACAAATAAATATATCAACGGAGGTTTATCGAATGAATAGAAAAAGAGTTCTTATCGCTGGAGGTTATGGTGCTGTAGGTGCACAGCTTGCTCGCATTTTGCATGACAGGCATCCTGATCTGGATTTGGTATTGGGAGGTCGTTCTGCGGGTAAAGCAGCACCTTTTCCATCCAATCGTGTCCAAACGGTTGTTGTTGATACCAATGCAGACGATCCACTGATTCCCGCAGGAGAGAATATATCGTTAATCATTAATGCAGTGAACGATCTGGATGATCGGCTACTGGTATCAGCAGTGCGGAGAAAAATTCCACTCATCGATGTAACACGCTGGACTGAGGTGTTCAATCAAGCGATTCGTACAGTAGAGCAGGAAGAACTTCATGCCCCTGTAGCGCTATCCTCTGGATGGATGGCAGGAACGGCTTCTATCTTTGCGATGATACTTTCTAACTCGCTGCAACATGTCGAAGTAAACATTCATGCCCTGTACTCGCTGCGAGATAAAGCCGGGCCTGACTCAGCAGCTTTTATGGATCGGATGAGTATTCCCTTTCAGGTGGCGGAATCCAACACGAACCGCCTCGTCTATCCCATGACAGATCCGGTTAAAGTACATTTTCCGAACGGGTACACGCCCCCATGTTACAGATTGGATACACCTGATCACGTCACGCTGCCTCATACCAGCCATATCGATTCCGCCAGTTTTCGTATTTCATTCGATAATAAAGTATCTACCTATGCACTCGCCGGATTGGTCAAAACCGGAGTATGGAAGATGATCAGTGGTGAACGTTTCCAGCCATTCCGGCGGAAATTGCTCTATAATCCGGGAACCGGGAGTGCACATCATCTGGTCATTCAATTGAAAGGGATGGATGCAAAAGGAAACGACGTTAAACGAACGATGACAGTCTCTGACCCACTCGGTCAGACTCATATGACTGCACTCGGCGCTGCGGTGCAAGCCGAGAAGATACTGATGATGCCAACGGACAAGCCTATGGCTCCAGGCATCTATTATCCTGAGCATCTGTTCGATGACCGAATGGACATGGATGCGGTTACTCATTTTTTCAAACAATACGGCGTTCAAGTAACCCACTCCTGATACAGACATAACAAAAAATCCGCGAAGCCGCTCACTGCAAACAGTGGGACCTTCGCGGATTTTACGAATTATAATAGAGAAATGTATCTTTTTAAATACAAACTTGTGTCAGGCATTATAGCGTCACGGCTCGACCATTTGATTTTTCATCTCAACAGTTGCAATATATCTGATGATTTTTGATTGGCTTGAGCTAGCATAGCTTGTGTCGCTTGTAAAAGAACAGTCTCTTTCGTATTTTTCATCATTTCTTTCGCAATATCTGCGTCTCTTATTTTGGATTCTGCAGCGGACAAGTTAGAAGAAGCGTTCATAACATTGTTCAATACATGTCCAAGCGCGTTTTGGTAAGCGCCAAATCTTGCTCTGTGTGAAGACACATGCTCAATAGCTTTATCAATCTGAACGAGTGAGTTGTTGGCTTCGTGCTGTAAAGAAAGGTTAATGCTCTCTACTCCTATAGACTTCGTCCTAACATCTGCAAGCTGAACTTTGTAAGTTGCTCCTTGATTAGCACCCACTTGCAAACCTAAATATATTTGGTCAGAACTTGAACCATTTTCATCTCCACTGATATCAGTTATTTTCAAATCAATTATCTGGTAACTGCTACCGTTCATTTCTCTTTCAAATTTTAGCATACCATTTTCATCAACAGCAATAATTCCCGCACTTTTTTTTTGGAATATATCGTTTAGATAATCTATAAATTCTGATGGAGAGT
Organism: Paenibacillus sp. CB74; assembly: GCF_055687625.1. NCBI lineage: Bacteria > Bacillati > Bacillota > Bacilli > Caryophanales > Paenibacillaceae > Paenibacillus > Paenibacillus sp. CB74. The sequence continues at coordinate 4,401,992 of NZ_CM146009.1, forward strand.
AACTACCCTCATCTAAAATAAATGTTTTATTTATTGAACGTTCAAGACCAATTTCCCATCGATTACTATCCCCATTAATAACAATACCATTAGTTAGATCAAGATTTGTCGTTAAAAAACTCTTCGTTTTGGGATTCCAAACATCACCTGGAATCACTGGACGCATAAAAAGAGGATTAAGTGCGTTACCTGAAACGAGTTGAATTGCGTTCGGAGAAACACTTGTTTTATGTGTCAATATTAGCATGTAGTGTTTATTACCCAGTCCAGCACTCACATTCACACCAGTAGCAGATGAAAAACTAGCTGAGATATCAGCCCCGACACTATCGAATTGGTTATTTAACTGTTCAATAAGTTCATCTCTGCTATACGTTCCTTCTGCAAGAATTATGGTCTTGTCAACACCCGAATCCTTAATATGAAGAGTATCATTCACACCACTTTTAACCGTATAACCTATAGAAAAATCGGCTTCCCTGCCCCAAACCTCATATCTTGCTCTATATGTAAGCTCTTCGGTGAAAATTTCATTAAACGCTGTTCCTTCAACTTCTATCTTGTGATTCCCTGAAATTGTGCTAGTTAATAGCGTTCTCATATGTGTATCGTCCCATTGACTGTATGCAATTGAAAGTTCTACAGGTGCCCCAATAGCCCTTAGTTTTGAATTGATATCATCATATAATGCAGTAGAAGATCCACTGTACACACCTGCACTGATACTTATGGAGTATGCCTTATCGTCGAAATTCACCGTTAGCTGATCATTAATTCCTGTTAAGATTTCAACCCCAGAATTCATGTGAATATTTTGACTATTACCAATTAAGGTAGATCTGCCGAGAGTAGAGATATTTTGGCCTATATAGTTTGTAAAACTTACTGCATTGAGGTTAATTTTCCCATCCTGATTAACTACTTCGTTCGATCCCCTATTTAACAAATTAATCCCATTAAAGTGTGTATTATTGGCTATATCGTTAATTCCGTCTTTAATCTGTCGAACTTCTTCCTGTATAATCAAACGATCCGAATCAGTTAAGTTACCATTCGCTGCTTGCACAGCAAGTTCTCTTAATCTGATTAATAATGGATCCTGTATATTACCTAGTCCTGATTCAGCAGTTTGAATTAATGATATCCCATCTTGTATATTTCTTTCCGCCTGATTCATACCACGAATCTGAGCCCTCATCTTCTCAGAAATACTCAAGCCTGCTGCGTCATCTGCTGCCTTGTTAATTCGTAAACCAGAAGATAATTTACTTGTTGATTCGGAGAATGATTTATTAGTATTTTTTAATCTATTGGTAATATTCAAGCCAAGTATATTATTCTTTACTATCAAAGTCTCACCTCTTAATCTACTCTTTAACTAAAATGTATAGTACTTACTATCCATTATACTAAAGAAACATGAAATCTGATAATAAATACCATAAAGTTTTTAAAATTATATTCACAACGTCATGGCCCGTCCATTTCGCATCAGGTAATCTTCTTTTGTTTTGTAATCTGGCATAATGCTGCCGATCCGTCGCCAGAAAGAGCGATCATGATTCATGTGGTGAATATGGCAAAGTTCATGAATGATGACATAATCGATCACTTCCAGTGGCGCCATCGCCAGGCGATAATTGAACGTCAGCTTTTTGTCCCAACTGCAACTGCCCCATTTGGTGGGGGAATCTACGATCTCTATCGACTTTGGCTTCACCTTCAACTCCTGCTGATAACGTCCAATGCGCTCCCCAATCATGCGTTTACACTCGGCAAAATAAAACTTCTTCAGATTCGCTCGCAGCTCTTCTTCTGTAAGTCCCTCTACAGGAATTAATTCATGTAATGCGTGTTCCTTGCCAAAAAGCAAAAACTTCCCTTTGCCTTCGTCTTCGTATTCCTTGGCTTGAGGACCATCGAGCGCCCGCTGCATCAGAGCGGACTTCTTCAAAATCACATCTCCATGCTGCTCCACAAGTTGCCGGATCATGTCTTCACTGGTACCATTGGGTGCTTTGATCGTTACCATATAAGGCAAGTCCATCGTGATGGAAACTTTCTTGCGTTTGCGGTATTCGATGTGACAGTTAATGTTATGGCCTTGCATCTCTATCGTTAACATAATGCGCTCCGCTTCTAAAGTTATTCATTCAACCAAATCAAATTGTATACCATCTCCGATCATAATGCATACTGTTCGGCGATAGATGTATTTATGTTGTATTTTTATACATAATTATGTATTATTATTAAATTATAAAATCGGAGGTTGAATATGACGCATACAACGGATACAGAACACAAAACCATTGAAGAGATATCTCTTAACCACTGGCAGCCCTTGTCTACCTTGCTATATGACGGCTGGGTACTGCGTTTTGCCAAAGGGTATACCAAACGTGCCAATTCCATTCAACCCATCTACTACTCCACACTGGATGTGCATGAAAAAATTGAGGAATGTGAGCGTATCTATGCTTCCAATCAGTTAAGTACGATTTTCAAAATCACGCCGTTTATTCAGCCGGATCATCTCGACCAGCTTTTGCAGGACAAAGGGTATGCTGTTGTGGATCTGACTCGTATCCAGACTCGGAGTCTAGATGATATCAAAGAACCTGTGCACCAAGCTGTACAGATTGACGAAAAGTTGACCATAGCGTGGCTGGATCACTTTTGCCGACTGAACAAGGTGAATAATCTGCAACGGGAAACGACAGAACTTATGTTGAACAATATTCGCACAAAGGCAGGTTTCATCTCGCTGTTACTTGACGGGCAAGTCGTCGCTTGTGGATTTGGTGTAATCGAACGCGGCTATGTTGGGTTGTATGATATCATTACAGATGCTAACTTTCGGAATCGGGGACTTGCTGAACAGATGATCCTTCACCTCCTGCATTGGGCAAAAGAGAATGGCGCCACGTCCAGTTATCTGCAAGTTGTTGCAAATAATGCACCTGCGGTAAAGCTCTACGCCAAGCTTGGTTATTCGGAAGTATATAGCTACTGGTACAGAGTCAAAGAATGGAACAAGTCCTGATCAAGCTGACAGCAAAAACTGCCCTCCTCCTATTTAGAGGAAAGGCAGTTCTCCGTACTCTTTTCTACAAAGGCAGCTTCACCAGCACCTCATAATTCACGCCAGCTTGGATATTCTTGATGATGTCACCTTCTATACGTTCACCGTCAACATACACTTCAATCGTCTGGACTGTTGCATCCTTCTTCATGTTCACGTTCAGCTTAGCCCCGCGGAACAACCGCGTGACCGACGCCTCGTTCCAATCTTCAGGAAGTTGCGGACGAACCTGAAGCCCTTGTGCGTGACCTTGCAGGCCGAACAATCCATCGATCAGGCAACGATACACCCAAGGCACTGTGCCGGTGTTGAACAAATGACTGGAGCGCCCGGCTGTACGTGGGAATTGACGATAAGCTCCGCGATAATAATTTGGGATAAATACAGGCAGTTGACCCCGTTGGAGAATATCCTCGGCATCGGGCCCCGGAATCATTTTACGCAGCAAACGATACGCTTTCTCCTTCTCTCCTACCAGATACAATGCATAAATATAGAAAGCTGCCGCGTGGTTGTACACTGCACCATTCTCTGCACTTCCCGGATGTTTCTGCGTGACACGGCCTACATCTTCCCGCATCGCTGTGAAAGACGGCGCGAGTTTCTCGACACCATATGGCGTCTCCAATTGCTCCTCTACCGCGCGGATTAACTTCTCCTGTTTCTCCTGATCGGCAGCACCGCTCATGAGTGCCCAGCTCTGAGGATTGATATAGATGCGTCCTTCCACGTCCTTGCTCACACCGAACACTACATTGTCATCCGTAATGCCTCGGGCATACCAGTCCCCATCCCACAGGTACTCATTCGCTGTCGCATTCGTCTGATTGGCATCCTGACGGAATTCCGCTGCAACCTCTGCATGCCCTGCCTGTTCAGCAATTTCTGCCCACACATTAAAAGCATATGCCGTTGCAATGGTCAGCCAGCCGGATACGCCTTTGCCTTTGTATCCCACCATGTTCATCGGATCACACCAGTCACCCTGATTGATATAGTTCAACCCACGCTCATCCCGCTCATGGATCAACCAGCGCATCGCAAGATTCATATGTTCCAGTACAGAAAGCTTCTGCTGACTGTCTGTAAAAGCAACCTGTTCCTCCAGAATGCTATAGTCATTGGTTTCATCCAGATAAGTCTTCATACAGACCGGAAGCCAGATACAGTGATCGGTATGAGGAATCTGGTTAATATATTTCAATTCTGCGTCGGGGTGCAAAATAATGCCGTCCGGCATGGCGCCGCTAATATGCTGTTGTGACAATGCAGTCAGGAATGCCGCCCTTGCAACCTGCGGCTGAATGTAACTCATCCCCATATTATCCTGCAGATAATTCCGGGTCTGTGGATCGGTCGAGAGACGATTTGTTTTCCCGTGATAATACATCTGACGAGGCAGCCAGTGATTCACGACATTATCCAGCCAGCCATCCGATGTCTGGATCTGGATGTTTCCCTGCCCTTCCGCAATATAATCCGCATACTCCTGTTCGGCAGCCGCAAAACCATCCTGTCCTTCCTCATTCTGCTTCACAAAATAATGCTGACGGATGCCCTCAATCTCTGCCTCATCATGAGCCGGGCCAAAGATAAATCGGTAGGCTTGCTCAGCACCAGCTTCCAGTTCTACTCTGTATTGCAATACGGCCACAGGTGTCTCATATCGCGCATCTCCACCAGCGAGTGTCTCCGACTGAAGTCCAGAAGGATGATGAAGTCCGCCTTCGCCTTCAAAGCTTTCTTGATTCACTTCCCATGCGGTCGGTTGGTGATCTGCAAGCAGATAGGTTTTGTCACTGTAGGTTTTGATTTTGCTATAATCCTGATATTTCTGATACGGCGTAACCGCCGAGCAGACAATGCCCTGTAACTCTTCCACATATGAACCGGACTGGTTCATCCATGACATATAACCGACCGTATAATACGGGTAGATACTCAGCTTGCGTTTTCTCGAAGACAGATTGGTTACCTTTACACGCCACAGCTCCATGACATCTTCCTTCGGCAGACGCAGGGACATCTCGATGCAAATGTCGTCCTGAATCACTTTCCAATGAATATCATGTTTGCCTACAGCGAACGTATAGCTATCCGCCTGCTTGCGAACCGGTTCATACGGGGCTGAGAAGATTTCGCCACTTACTTCATCTTTAATGTAAACAAACCGACCCGGATGGTGGGCATAGTATGGCTGCTCCGGTTGCATAAACGTCTTCGCTTCCAGGTTGGGCGCGTACGAATATTTGGCAGGTTCGGGCTGCATAAATTGGGCCACAGCATATCCTCGGCAATTCACATGAATCATCATCTTTTCATTCCAAAGAAATCCGGATGCCTTCGGTAAACTTGTCGGGCTTGTCAGTTCAACATATTGATTATCTTCCGTTGCTTTAATCATCTCTGATCCTCGCTTTCAGATTATGGAGTCAAAAGGCAGAAAACGTTTTAGGTAACTTGTATACAACTTGGTCCATTATAACACGAGAACGCTTACAGAAAATCAAAAACTAAAAAAAGAGCTGATACACTCAGCTCCGATTCCGTTCCAATTGTTTCTCGATACCCAATCTGTCGATCTGAATCCAATATTCTGCAATGCGTTCGTTTGCCACCCGGTATACCGCGCTCGCAATTTCGATCACTGGCAAGTTCGTTGGTGTATATCCGTCCACGTCTCCTACATGGGTACCGGTTTGTTTCCAGCGCACATAGACTTTATCCCCTTGTGTCAGCAACTCCTGGATCTCAAGTGAGAAATCCCCGTAAGCTTCGATCATCTCTCGCACATGATCCGCATAATCGGAAGGCGTTCGGGTCACCGTGACCTCTTCTTCGGATATCACTTGATGGGCCAGTACCTGTTCCGCCATTACAGTGCTTGCATAATCCGGATTCCGGCCTGATCGGACCTCTTCAAAAAAGGATCTGACAATCTGTTCTGCTATCATCTGAGCCACTCCAGTCTATTCAAAATATCCGATTATATATAAATATGTAGTAATTCTTGTATTTTAACATGGAACACACGCTACGGAATCACATCTGTTCTATTGTTCTACAGGACTTAAAACCTACCCTCTTACCTTGACAATGAGTCATTATGACCATAAACTAGCAAAGGATGTCAGGAAATTAATAGAAGGTTTAGCCGTTAAGAGGATTGAGTATGGATTTTAACCATATCTGATAATCTTTCGGTGTGTAGAACGTAGCCATTAGAGTCACTCAGAAAAACAAGAAAGCGGTGTAACATGAAACGTCTATTTTTTATTATGTTTGCGCTCACCCTGTTACTGGCTGGATGCCAGAGTAATGAACAGGAAAGCAGTCCGTCCGAGAATAATCCTACAGAAGTCGTAGAAGGTTCTACCATTTTAAGTTTGAAGCAGAAATACGGCTCTGAATCGGAACAAGCGATCATGCCGATGTACAACGTAGCTCAGGATGAAGAATTTACGTTCAAGTTTAAAGCAGATTTACGTAAAAGTAACCTGCGAGCTAGTGACATTATTAGTGTACATACCGATATTAAAGCACTCAAAGCAAGCGATGTATATGCCATTCCAGAGACAAACGACAATAGTGTTTCCATTAAACCTCTTGGATGGGGCGTATTAAGTTCAGATTCCATGATGAACAAGGATCAAAGTTCTTGGGGCGGTGCCCCCATTTATTACATTCGTCTGAATTATGATCCAGATGCTGAGAAGCTAACACTACTCGATCAGCCCATCATTATTCCGTTTACAGTGAAATCGGAGTTACCTGTGCCCAACCTAAGATATGAGATTGATAAAGACAGACGGTTCAAGCTGGTCTGGGACAAAATTGAAGGTGCCACTGAATATAAAATTTATAAACGTTCTGACCTAACCAACTTCGAAACCAATGTACCTCTAACTGGCGCAGAGGACGCTTTCAGTAATAGTCTGCCTTTAGATATTGCGGTAACGACAGAGACGTCTTTCAATGATTTTTTGAGAGACGGAAAAGGCGGGCTAGGCACTTATAATGAAATGATAACTACCACTCAGAACCATGGTATACGAGGAGAATATTATGTCACTGCAATCGGCGGAGGCAAAGAATCCAATTTTAGCAGAGGTGTCCCTACAGCTCCGCTTGCTTCCCAGTTACCAACATCTCTGAAAGAACAATTGTATAGGGAGAAATTAAAGAATATAGATATACTTCCTCAGAAAGCAACAGTTGAGTACAATGACGGCTCTCTAGCTCGTGAAACCATTGTCTATGATACCAAAAGCGTAGAAATTTCAGAGTTCAATGAGACGAATATTCCTTTTCACGTTAAAGGAACTGCTTTGAAAAGTTACGTACGCGTAGAAAATGTGACCCAAGCAGACCTGGACAGACTTGCTCAGCAAACCGTAGCCGATTCCAGCAACGGACTGGTGGAACCGAAGAATGACACACCTTACGTTCCTGCCCCTGATGTGCCAACGATCATCAACAATCATGATGCACCTGAGTCTGCAACAGAAACAGAAGAAGCATCGGCTTCGCAAACTTCAACTCCAGAGTCTACAACCGATACTGGAACGTCAGAAGATGCAACTGATCCTCTATCTACTGAGGCTTCCGATGATACTTCTGATACTTCTTCAGATATGGCTTCTGAAGAAGTATCCAATGAAGCACCTGCTCCAGCTCCTGAAGCTGTAGAAGACAACCTGGTAGATGAACAGAAATCCAATACACAGCAAAATGTAGAACAAGGTAATCAGGAAACTGTGCCCCAACCTGCTACAGGTGATGCAATGATCAATGCAGATTCCGCATTGGAAGAAGTTTTGGCCAAAAACATGATTGCGGCACAAGATAAAATTTCGTTAAAGGCTTTTCCCGAGGCTCAAAATTTCACGACACTCTCGGATGTGGTTCTGAAAGTGATGTACCAGAATCCATTGATTCTTGGTGTGGAAGGTTTCGAATATAACTACGGTACGCTTACCCTTTCGATTCATTACAATGAGTCTGCAAGTGGTATTCAGAAGAAACAAAATGAGATTATTGCCAAAGCAAACGAAGTCGTGGCTTCCATCATCAAGGATGGCATGAACGAAGACGAGAAACGTAAAGCCATCTACGATTATCTGAACGATAACGCGAAGTATGACGATGCAGCGCTGGAGAATGCAGAGCAGAACAATTTCAAAAATGTCGACCCACAGTTCAATGACTCGTTTACTACTTACGGTATTCTAGTCAAAGGTGTTGGGGTATGTGCCAGCTATGCCTCCGTCTACAAATTGCTTTCCGATCTCTCGGGACTGGAAAGCATCGTCGTAACGGGAGCTTCCAGCGGCGTTCCACATGCTTGGAACAAGGTCAAAATCGGAAACGAATGGTTCCATGTCGATGCCACCAACAATCTGACCAACTCCGGCATCCCTTACTTCCTGTACAATGCCAACGATGAGACTGCTGCCAGTCAGAAAACGATAGCAGATAAGGATTACTGGCTTGATTCCGAACTCGCGATGTTCGATGGCGAGAGCGATGCCAATGATTATTATGTGCAGAATGATCTCGAAGTCGCTTCCATTACTGAGTACAAAACCAAGGCTGAGAGTGAACTCAAAAAAGGAGAGAACCGGGTCATTCTCCGTTTTGCCTCACCTGTCGATTCTGATGAGCTCATGACAGCTGCCGGTGAAGCCCTTGCTGCTGTGGATGAAGCCCTACTGAACACGGCGCAATTGGCCACGCTCGGCAGTTATGCCATTCTGGACCCGAAACCAGAACAGAAGTAACTTAATTTCACTAAAAATCCCCTTTGCTTTCCAACAAGCAAAGGGGATTTTTAGTCTGTTATTGGATGGCTTCAAGCCAGCAATTTAACCTGTTGCAATCTGGTAATAAAAGAAGAAATAAATGCTTTCTCTTTTGTAAGATTCTCTTGCAATCTCTCACTTATTTTACGGAGTGTACTTGCATCACGCGTTATATTGTATTTGAGAACAATATTTCTCAATTTAAAGTAGTCCTGTTTCAGACCAGTGCTTGCTTCCATAAATGCTGCATCTGGCTCAATGATTGATTTCTCCATTAAGTAAGATAAACGCAACTCCATCAGCAGCTTATGTTCATACAAAAGATGAAAAACTCGTGAATCCAATTCTTCCCCAACTAGGGCTGCCTGCTCAATATCGGTAAAGATGCGCTGAATGGCTTGCATTCCAAAATCGTATTGCTGATCCCTTACTAAATCATATGTCTCCCTTGATTGAAGATAGTTTTCCATCGCCGTTATTATCTGTTCTACATGGACGGCGTAATTGATATTCTCGATCGGCTTAAGAAATCTCATCTCTGTCCAAAAACTGTACTCATTAGACATGCTCCAGTAGCCTTTCTCAAGTTCATTCAGACTACATAAGGTTTGTATGAATTTACCATCTTCCAGATTATCAGCAATGTAGATCACATTTTGTTCCAGATCATACCCGTACACCAATAGTTCATGCATGAGATGTTCTTTTTGATAATAGTCTGTACACCCAATGTAATATCTGTCTGCATAAATATATAGATAATATCCCATATCTATTGATTCCGTAATCACTTGCTTAAGCGATTTTCCCCATTTGTTAATCACAATTTCTTGTGGCAGGTTGTAAAAAGAAATTCCAGGGCAGGTACCTAGCAGAAACTGATGAGAATCAAACGAAAAAATTCCCCATCCATGTGCGTACCTGATCTGTATAAAGTTATTGAAAATCCATGGCCATAAATCTTCGTGCATAATGGATGTTAATGCCCCATAAGATGTGTACGTGCTAATGACAGGGTCACCTAGTTTAAGTACATTCTTGGCCATTACAGAATTCCTCCTTCGATTCCTAGGCATAGTGTATTCTTCTGAACAGATTCATTGTATAAGCAACGCACTCTTAAATCTGGGAGCTAAGAACATGTTCTTGAATATATTACCATGTACCCTTCCCGTTTTAAATAAGAACGCTTTCATATATAAAAATATTTATTTCTCTAATCTTAACGAAAAAAAAGAGGATACCGCCCCCACTATGGAGATGGTATCCTCTGATACTATGATCGGATTATCTAAAACCTTACGGACTAACCGTACCACCATTTGCATTCAATGTTTCGCCGCTCACATAGCTGGATTCCTGGCTTGCCAGGAACACAAATGCCGGAGCCATCTCGGCAGGTTGTCCTGCACGACCAAGCGGTGTATTGGAACCAAACTCGGCCAGCTTCTCGACGGGTTGTCCACCTACAACTTGCAGCGGTGTCCATACCGGACCTGGTGCAACAACATTGACACGAATTCCTTTGCTGCCCACCTGTTGGGCCAATGCTTTGCTAAACGTGTTAATAGCTGCCTTCGTTGTCGCATAATCCAGCAGGATTGGCGAAGGTTTGTACGCCTGAATCGACGATGTGTTGATAATGGAGCTGCCCGGCTTCATGTGTTTCACGGCTGCTTTACAGAGCCAGAACATGGAATAGACATTTGTTTTGAACGTTGCATCAAACTGCTCGGTGGTCAGATCCGCGATCTGCTCTACAAACTGCTGTTTACCTGCCACGTTAGCTAGGATATCAATCCCGCCAAGCTCTTTGACCGCAGATTCAATGAGTTCCTCACAGTATTTCTCATCCTTCAGATCACCTGGCATCGTAATTGCTTTGCGGCCAGCCTCCTCAATCAGCTTCACGACTTCCTGTGCATCTGCTTCCTCTTCCGGAAGATATGCCAGAACAACATCTGCACCTTCACGGGCAAACGCAATCGCTGCCGCACGGCCAATCCCGCTGTCTGCTCCGGTCACAACCGCTTTGCGGCCTGTTAAACGTCCGCTACCTTTATAACTTTTTTCACCCGCATCAGGAACAGGAGTCATCTCACGCTGAAGTCCCGGCTCATCCTGTTGCTGTTTCCACTCCGGTGTAGCCTTCGGATATTGTGTCGTTGGATCTTGCATGGTGTGCTGGTCTTGATTAGCCATGTTCAATTCCTCCTCAGTTATTTATAGTGATCACTACAATCACAGAAGTTGTTTTCATAAAAGTTTCACTCTTTTCTTTGTAACCGAGATTCGTGGAATTTAAACTGGACCTGCCCCATTTTCGTTGGCAACTGTCTGGCTTTGAATCTACGGAGATTAGAGAATGTTATATCAAACATGTATTTCCAGATAAAAAAAGCACTCCCTGAATGATGCTGAATCACCCGCAGGTTCTCCAGTCATTTCAAGGAATGCACGTATGATATTACGATATAAGTTGATTACTGAATATTAGACTAACGATCTTTGCCGCCATCTATGTGTTGTCTTTTTCCGATGCCAAATGCGAAATATCCAGCCACCACGATAGCCATGAACGTAGCTCCAACTATCAGAGGCAAGCGCGTATCCGGGTTAAACGCCATACCGATGATAACGAGGATCAGATACACGATGATAATGTAATTGCTGATCGGGAACCATTTGGACTTAAAGTTATGATCCGCCATCTCGTTGCCCCAGCGCTTTCTGAATCGGAACTGACTGAACGCCAGCGCGAACCATGGAACCATGCCTGGAAGAACACTTGCGCTATAGATGTACAGGAATAGCTTGGAGTCTGGCATCAGATAGTTCAGTACAACTCCGATTAACAACAAGGAGATCGTAATGACGATACTGTTGCGGGGAACCCCACCTTTGGACAGCTTTTTGAAAAAGGCAGGTGCCTGCCCATTCTCAGCCAACGTGTACAGCATCCGTCCCGCACTGTAGATTCCGCTGTTGCAACCCGACATGGCCGCCGTGAGCACCACAAAGTTGATGATTCCCGCTGCAGCAACAATGCCGACCTTGGCAAAGGTGAGCACAAACGGACTGCCTGTCTCCCCTACCTCGTTCCACGGGTACAAGGTCACGATGACAAATATGGCACCGACGTAGAAAATAAGAATACGCCACACGATATTTTTGATCGCTTTACGCAAGGTGTGTTTCGGATTCTCCGCTTCGCCTGCTGTAATACCGACCATCTCCACTCCCTGATACGCAGCCGTGACGATACACAGCGCGAAGAGGAAACCTTTGATGCCTCCAGGGAAGAAGCCACCATGACTGAACAGATTCGACAGCCCGATTGGCTGCCCCCCATTCCCCCATCCGAAGAAGATCAGCCCCGTTCCGATCACGATCATGGCTACAATAGCCGTTACTTTGATCATCGCAAACCAGAATTCAAATTCCCCATAGAACTTCACAGCCGCCAGATTTGCCGCCGCAATGATGAGCACCCCGGCAAGTGCCGGCAGCCACTGTGGAATATCCGGGAACCAATACCCGACATAGATGCCAATTGCCGTAACTTCAGCCATTCCAACTGTAACCCACAGGAACCAATAACTCCAGGCGGTGAGGAATCCGGCAAGCGGACTAATATATTTGTGAGCAAATGTCGCAAACGAACCCGTGACTGGCTCCTGAATCAGCATTTCCCCCATAATACGCATGACAAAAAAGATAATGATACCGGCCAGCAAATAGGCCAGCAGCACGGATGGACCTGCCCATTTGATCGTACTCGCCGATCCCATGAACAAGCCTACGCCGATTGTACCTCCGAGTGCAATCAGCTCAACATGGCGGGGCTTTAGCCCTCTAGATAGTTGCTTTGATTCCAAGCGATTCTCCCCTTTTCTTGTGTACAGCTTCTTGATGTAATTTTTTAATTTTCACATTCACATTAACGCAATGCAGAATTGCTTCACCAAATTGTACGAGATGTGCCGCAGAAATACAACAAGGAATGTGAGGAAACGGATTCACTACACATATAGGTATAGGATAACCGCTTAATGAATATGGCAGACAACTGATTCAACAATTCCTCGCAGTGTTGTGTAATCATAGCGCCAGACTTCCTTTTCCCCGACTCTACAGGGAGGTCACTGGAACCGCTATGGACAGCTCACGTATTGTAACTTTGGGTATTATGCGACTTGTCGTTATCGATCTGCTTGTATAAAATTGATAAATAGGAGGCTTCACATGCCTGACTTCTTACTGGTCTTATTTTTGTTTAACCTTTCTCTATTCCTGCTTCATGAAATGGATGCGATCAGGCGGTCCGAGTGGAAATTGTTTATTGTATTAAAAAATATGAAAGATGATAAAGCCTACAGGTATTTCACCTGGATTCACTTGCCAATGTACACTATCATCCTCTCTCTGCTCTTTAGCTCCTATCAAACGATTACATTCTGGGTGCTGGATATCTTTTTCATCATACATACCGTGTTGCACTTCTTTTTCGAGAAGCACCCGCACAATGAATTTAAAAATGGATTCTCCAGAACATTCATATATCCAATGGGAATAATTGCTTTAATTCATTTAATATTCCTAATCATCTGATCTCTCAATGACGGCAGGATGAAAGATTGACTATGATATTTTCTTAAAATGGAGGTAAGCCCTATGCAACAACCTCATGCAGAACGAGTTGAATTATTCGTTTCCAACACTCAGATCATCAAGAAGTCGTTCAAATGGCAACATGGGATGATTCACCGTCTGGCCGCCCTGCTCTATGCAGCGGAGAATAAAGTTGCTGATGCAGAAGCTATTCGCCAAAGCCAAGAGTTGATTAAACAAAACACAAAACTCTTCTCTGCCTTCAGAGGTAATTCTGCCATTAGCATTGCTACCATGCTCTCCCTTACAACGGATGAGAACACAAAGCTGGCAGATACCCTGCATGTCTATGATCTGATGAAAGAGATCAAATTCCGCAACTCGGATTATCTCGTTATTGCCGCCTATCAGATTGCAACTCAGGTGTCACCCGAGCAGTTTCAACCTACGGTGGAGCGAGCAAAATCATTTTATGACGGCATGAAAGCAGAGCATCGCTTCCTTACTGGGCAGGATGACTACATTTTCGCTGCCATGTTAGCCCTTTCCGATCTCGACGTGCATACTGGTGTGGCTCGAATGGAACAACTCTACGGGGAATTGAAACCAGAGTTCTCTTCCAGAAACAGTGTGCAGGCGTTAACACAGGTACTCGTTCTTGGAGAGGATACCCCGGATGCAGGGACTCGTGTGATTGCCTTAAATGAAGCTTTTCGTCAAAGGAATCTCCGAATGGATAAAACGTACACATTACCTTCTCTCGGGTTACTTTCTCTACTGCCCTCGGACAGAGACGCATTAGTGGATGAAGTCGCGGAGACAAATGACTGGTTACGGACTCAAAAAGGTTTCGGTGCATGGTCGATCGATAAACAGGATCTGCTTCTGTTCTCATCCGCGTTGATAGCCATTCAATATGTGGAGAATCTGCGAAACGGTATGCTAACGACAGCGATCTCAACCAGCATCACGAATATTATCATCGCTCAACAAGCAGCCATGGCCGCAGCTGCCGCAGCATCGGCTGCTGCCGCTTCTTCATCATCTTCCAACTAACAAGGACCAGGTTGCCTTGAATATGAGTTAAAAAAGACCCTCCCGAGTTCAAGTTCACTCGGAAGGGTCTTAAAGCATTCATGCATACATCTTAAATAATATTCATCTTCGCTATGATACAATCCCCGTATCTCGGAACTCTTCCAGAAAATCATTCAGCCAATCCTCGCCATAATCCAGAGCTCCCATATCACTTTCGATAAAAGCAACATCCAGACCCATCACCCAGAACCTTCGAGCGATAATAAAGAGATCAACCGCCTGTTCATCTGCATCCGTAAACTTCCGAACCGACCGGTATCCTTTCATCAACGCATCCCATAGTCTTTGTTTCTGCCCTGAATCACCCGACTGCCGTTTCCGAATTTTCACTTGGGCCAAATCGTAAGCACGCCAGCTTTTGGCTGCCCATTCGAAGTCATAATGGATAAACGAATGCTCCTGTTGAAATGCATTGTTATTCCCATGCACATCGCCATGGCACAGACCAAAGTCCAGGTCTTGGCTGGTAGTGGCAGCGATGCGTTCTTTTAATGCTGTTGCAAACGTATGGAGGAATGCTGCTGCTTCATGGTTCTCACCGATATACCGGATGATTCTTTCTAAGGGTTCGTCGATGAGAAATTTCAAATCAAGCTCATATCGCGGCAGCCCCACGTTCACCTGATCCATAGCCTTATGCAATTCAGCGGCAGATTGACCAAAGGCGTAACAAGACTCCTCATCCTCCAAGTTGTTCTCCGTGCCCTCAATATAACGAAACATTACAGCAACCCGTTTGCCTTCTGCCGCCTCCAGCACCATATATCCAGTGTCATCTCTCTTCTGAATATATTCTCCAATATCGGTATGTTCCGCAGAACCTAGAACGTTCTTGAGTTGTGACAGTAACGATAGCTCATACTGAACATCTGCCTCCGAAATTTCAGTGCGGTAGATACGGAGAATATACATCCCACTGGACGTGCGAACCCGGTAGGTATCATTCAATCCTCTAAGCCAAAACAAACATTCTTCCCATGTTCCAATGTCATACTGATTGCTCAATGCAGACTCCAGATACCTGGGGTTAAGCACTGAACGTAAAGCAGTCGGTTGAATGGACATATGTATACTCCTTCACTCTGAAATGATATTTAGTTCAACTTAACACCGAAACCGAGCTGACCCAGTTCATTACGATATCCTGCAACCCACAACTTGCCACCCGATACCCAGTACATGTTACTCTTACTTGTTTCAATGAGCGTCACATTCTGGTACGAACGTTGAGCTTCCTTTGTATCGGCATATACGATCGTGCCCGCATTATACCCCATGAAGAGCATCTCATTTTTGTCGGTAATCACCAGGGCTCCGTTATCCGCAGCAGATATGGACTTGTACACCAAATCTTCCTGAGGGTAGTAATATCCTGTTTTCGTAATCCGAATGGGTCCCCTGTTAATCATGATTGGCTTATACATCTTCTGAGTCACATTGAAGCCCAATTGGCGTGAAGAATTGCTGCCCCAAGCCCATAGATTTCCTTTTTGATCAATTGCGATGAGGTACGGATTGTTCGCTCCTGAGGAAGAAATCTGCCGTATGTTCTTGAATCCTTGAATAGGTGTTGCTATCGTTTCGGTTTCTTTCATATTCGTGTCCCAGAACCAGACCGTACCATCCTTTTTCACAGCGTAAGCTCGATTCAGATCACCAATGGTTACATCAATAACACCTGTAATCCCAATTTTCCTCGAATGATTTTTCAGAAGTTTCATACCTGTACCTGGAGCCCCACCAAGTTGATACACATTACCTGAATGAGTTAACAACACAACCCCGTTACTATAAACATCCATCTTATTGATTGCTTCAGGTACAAGAGTAACCTTCTGAGGTGTTCCAGTTTTCGTTTGAATGCCTAAATAGTTCAGATCACCCCAGCCAAACAGTTCCCCTTGCTTGGTTAAATACAGTGAAAAGCGATCTCCCGCTCCGACTTGGCTAACGTTAGATACCTTGCTGATTTTCGTAACAGGCAGTACTGGATAAATACTATTGTTAAGTTCATTATGTAAATTATCTCCCCAACCATATAACGTACCGTCAGCGGTAAGAGCAATAACATGCGTATCACTTGCTGCTACTGATATCGGTTTAACCACTTGTTTGATCTGTTTTGCAAAATGCACATCGGGTGCAGCGCTGCCTACTCCATATTGGGAATAATCAATGATCACCTTTGTTTGCGGGGTATAGTCGTCCTTATATTTATCATATTCTCCCTCGGGGAGATGATCAGGATCTACATAGTAAATATTCGTATCCACCTTCGGCACGGGCAAAGGATAGTCCGGGGAGATACTGGATTCCTTTCCTCGTTCATCATAGAAGGATATTGTAATGGAATTTCGCTGTACCTGTGCAGCATCTAAGGGAGTAGTAGTCACGGCAAAATATCCATTTTTATTCGCTGGCACCGTTGTTTCAAACAAGATAACGCGCTTATACTCTTTCTTCTTCCCAACGATGACAAAATCTCCTGTACTCACTCGTAAGCTAACTTTTTCATTTTTGGAATTATAGCCTACCCCTTCAATAAAAATGCTGCCATCCTCGTTTGGTGTATATCGGTAGCTTGCTATCGGCCCTTCCTCAGCATACGTGGGTTCAATGAATACCTGGGAAGACATCACTAGCGCAATCGTCAGGCAAACGGTGAACCATTTTCGGTAGAACACATTATTCCCTTCCTTCTTTATTAATATATTCTTAATATATCGTACATAGGAATTTATTGGAATGATATCTAGACCCTCTATAAATTAATCTTATGAAAAATAAAAAAAGACGTGAGCGCACACTGCTCCCACGTCTGAAACTTGCCTGATGGATGGAACCTTTTTTCAAAATGTCGATCTTACGGCCTATATTTATAATCAAAGTTCATTTTAACACGCACTCTTTTGGTGATCATACAGGGTTATTTGCATTGGCCCGCTTTCCAGTCTTCAGCCGGTTCATACGCTCTGGATCGGTTCCAGCGCTCGACAATACAGCACATTCACGAAAGGCAAAATGTTTGCACCCCTTACACTTCTCCTCGTTCAACTGCTGTAACGCATAATTAATGGCTTCCCCAGTATGTTCAAACCGATGTGCAGGATTTAAACGCTCTAACAGACCCGTTCGTTTCAACATCTCAAGTGGCTGCTCCTGTATGCCCGATAACAATACAATCCCGCCCGACCGTTCAAAATGCTTGATTAAACTCGCCAGGTTAGCTTCGCCTGTTGTATCCATAAAGGGTACCTTACCCATGCGCAACAGCAAAATGCCCGGTCGACGATGAATGGAATCCATGACCGACTTCTCGAACATATCTGCCGCACCAAAAAATAAAGGTCCTTCAATCGTATATAAGCTGATCTGCGGACAGTCATGTCCTTCCCGAACCATGTGGGCCATGACTTTCTCATGTTTATGCTCGGGATCGGGCAGTACTTTGGCAACCTTCAACATCTCACTCATCCGCTTAACGAATAAAACAACAGCCAGAATCAACCCCACCTCTACAGCTGTCGTTAAACTTGTAAATACAGTAAGCAAAAAGGTAATGAGCAGAACGAGTGAATCGCTCGTTTTGGTTCTCATGACATGCATGAAGGATCTCCGTTCACTCATGTTCCAAGCCACCAGCATCAGAACGGGAGCCATACTCGCAAGAGGAATGTGAGATGCGTATGGCGCAAAGATAACAAGTACCAGCAAAACCACCACACCGTGAATCACGCCAGACCATGGCGATACTGCGCCGGATTTGATATTTGTTGCTGTACGTGCAATCGCTCCTGTTGCAGGAATCCCCCCGAATAGCGGCGTCACCATATTAGCAATTCCCTGCCCAATCAACTCCCGATTGCTGTTATGTCGGCTTCCGGTCATGCCATCGGCAACCACAGCTGACAGCAACGATTCAATGCCACCCAGCATGGCAATGACAAAAGCAGGTTGCAGCAAGTTCATGATACGCTCCCAAGTGATCTCCGGCACATGAAACTGAGGCAAGGCGTTAGGTATGGCGCCAAAGGACGAACCGATCGTAGCCACCTGCCCTTCAAAAAAGAACGCTGCGACGACCGTCGAAAGAATCAGTCCCACCAGTGATGCAGGAACCTTTGGTGCAAACTTGGGCAAAAGCAGAAGAACAGCCAGACAGATTCCAGCTGTAAGCACGCTGTATATATTAACTGTCGAGATATGCATCCCAATTTCTTTCATATTGGACCAGAAGTCCTCATGCTTCTCGATGCCGCGAAGTCCCAGGAAGTTCGTAATCTGTCCGCTAAAAATAATAACGGCGATTCCTGCCGTGAAACCGATTGTCACCGGCCTGGGAATGAACTTGATTAATGCCCCAAGCTTGAATACGCCCATAAGAACAAGCATCAAACCAGCCATCATTCCCGCGATCAACAGATTCTCATATCCATACTGCATCACAATGGCGAATAGAATCGGAATGAATGCACCCGTTGGCCCGCCAATCTGGAACTTGGACCCACCCAGCAAGGAAATGAGAATCCCTGCGATTATTGTGGTATACAATCCATACTCCGGTTTGACCCCGGAAGCGATGGCAAAGGCCATACCGAGTGGAATTGCAATAATACCTACAATCAGTCCCGATAACAGATCCTTGCGAAAAGCGGCAGCATTGTAACCTGCATATCTCCCCATCCATCTCATGTACAAAAACCTTCTTTTCTTCATATATTTAAATATTTGAATATAAACAAAAGACTACTCCCCCGCACACATCCTGTCAATCGGATTGCACACCATTTCCGGCAGGAGACTAACACAAAAAACAAGAACCTCCGGTGATGACACCCAGTTGCTCTTGTTTGTTGTGTCAGGACTCTTTACGAATGTCTTCCAACATGGAAATGGCATCAACCAGATGATTGTCAAAAATCTGTTTGGTGACTGCCAGCAAGTCCTTAATCAGCGGATCACGCAGCGAATAGGTGACCGTTGTGCCTTCTTTGATTCCCTGGACAACATTTTTGCTGCGCAGTACAGCCAGTTGTTGTGAAACAGCAGAGCCTTCCGATCCCAGAATGCTTTGCAGTTCATTCACGTTCTTGGCTCCTTCACTCAGCAGCTCCAGAATCTGAATCCGCATCGGGTGTGCCAACGCTTTGAAAAAATCCGCTTTAAACTGTTGTATGCTTTGATTCATACGCTATGCCCCTTCAATCGAACTTTTGAAGATGCAAATATCATAACATAGAACGGATACCATGCTTTACTCTAACCGTAAACGGTTCGATGGAAAAATTAAGATTGACCTTGCAGTACACTTCAACCTTTATACTTTATTTATATTCTTCTTCACAGATCTTATATCTGAACTCCATCAGGAAGGGTGATTCCTCAATGAATATGTATATCCATAATCATAAACGCTCGTTGACGAGTTTTCTATTCGAGAAATATATCGCAACGTTAGATACCAAAAAGAATTTTTCAACACGCGAGCTTACTCGCAAACATCTGGATCATATGGGCTTGGAAAACATTAAACCCTATACCTTGGCTAAAACAAAATGGTCATCTTCCATCAAAGAACGCTCCCATGAAGACATGCAGGTATTCACATTAAACGATCAGCATTCCCGTGAACAGAGGGTCATTCTCTACATTCATGGCGGGGCGCATACACACCAGCCGCTCTCTTTACACTGGAAATTCATGGACCGCATGGCTCAGGCTCTGAATGCCAAGGTGGTTGCTCCCATCTATCCAAAGGTTCCTCATTTTAATTATCAGCACACGTATCCGAAACTGCTCAATCTATATCGGGATTTGCTCGCCTCTGTGGACGACCCGGCACAACTCACCATTATGGGGGACTCCGCAGGAGGCAACATATCCCTAGCCTTAGCCCATTATCTGAAAATGCATGATCTCTCGCAGCCCAAAGATATCATCTTGTTATCACCTTGTGTGGATATGGTGCTGGACAATCCGGTCATATTTGAATACGAGACCCGCGACCCGATGCTCGCTGTGGAAGGATATGATGTCATCCGGCGAATCTGGGCAGCTGATAAACCTCTAAATGACCCGTTAATCAGTCCAATCTACGGAGATTTCGCCGGCCTTGGCAGAATCAGCATCTTTATCGGAACTCACGAAGGTTTGTTTCCTGATAATATGAAGCTCGACAAGCTGCTGACGGATCAGAAAATCGATCACCAAACATACGTTTATCCCAAAATGAATCATGTCTTCGTCCTCTATCCGATTCCGGAAGCCAGGGATGCTCAGCGTAAAATTGTTAACATCATAAAAAGCTCAGCACATGAAGCTGGACAATAAACTGTAACGCGGCCCCACTCCCCACAGTTTTCGCTTAAACAAAAAGAAAAAAAGCTCAATCCCTGGACTACCGCCACCAGATTGAGCTTACTTGCTGTTATTCTGTCATCTAACTAACTTTCATAGGAACCATATTCAAACCAGTCAAAATCCGCTACCTGATCCGATGAAGTCCCGTTGCTACTGCTAAACATTCCGATACAGCAGCCAACAAAGCCGCCGGCCACTTCAGTGCTCAGGCTGCTTGTATCCACCTGTTCCGCAACCAGATGATACTGACTTCCATCCGTGCTGTAGTAGAAGTTGAGTTGCTGACCTGTCGCGGCCAATTTGATATACACCCGCGATACTTCATCATCCAGCGCGACCTGCGCAATGTGAGTATCCTGACCATCTATACAGGTCACCACACGCAGCATCTGCTGTTTCTCAACCAGTGCACGCTCAATACGTACATGATACTGATCGTTCTGAATGACGACAACACCAGCCGTCTCATTTGCATTCCCGGGCACAAATTCCATTGCTGTAGCTGCCACGTAATCCATATGCCTTTGCCGCAGGCAGACAAAGCTGGAATTCTCTTTCTCCTTCAATGTTTGCGGTTTCAGCTTCAATCGCAGATATCCTTTTCGCTCGGTTAATGAATACAGGTCTTCCTGAGGATTGCGCAAAAACATCCATTGCAAGCCCAGACGATCACTGTCAAAATGGTCAAAACGCAGTTGAGGCTCTACCGGAACAGGTTTTAAATCCAGCGTACCCTGCTCCTCCAGAATTCCGCGCCCTTCATTGACAACTGGCCATCCGTCCTCCCAAATGACCGAAGCAAGGAACGTCTCCCGCCCCAGATTGCTGAAGCTCCCACCGTAAGGACGCGAAGCAAGCATGACCATGAACCATTGACCGTTCGCAGCCTGCACCAAGTCTGCATGTCCCACATTAACAATAGGGTATCGTTTGCCCAAATGGCGATGTGTAATGATTGGATTATTGGGATTTCCAACGTACCCTTCGGTTAAGCTTTGGCTACGCGCAATGGTCACGGCATGGTTGGGTCCTGTGCCGCCCTCTGCAATCAATAAATAGTAATATTCGTCGATCTTATACAGATGCGGTCCTTCAGGCCAAATAACATCAACCATGGCCCCACGCCAGAGCACGTAACTGTCCCCCACCAGTTTCATGGTGGTCAGATCAAGCTCCCTCAGCCAAACTTCCCAGTTTCCGTTATAACGAACTCCCTCAGAGCAAGGACGTGTACCCAGGTAATATGCTTTGCCGTCATCGAAGAAAATCGTAGGGTCTATTCCTTCTGCGCCTTCGATAAAATAAGGATCAGACCACGGCCCAGCCGGATCGGTAGCGGTTACAACAAAATTGCCGCCATGTGATACGTTGGTTGTAATCATATAGAAGGTCCCTTCATGATACCGAAGCGTTGGAGCGAATATTCCTTGTGAATGCCCTGCTCCCTGAAGATTCAATTGTGAAGGGCGATCCAGTACATTGCCAATCTGTTTCCAATGTGCAAGATCACGGCTCTGAAAGATCGGAACCCCAGGAAAATAGGCAAAAGTCGAGGTCACCAAATAAAAATCTTCACCCACCCGACAAACGGACGGATCTGGATAAAACCCGGGCATAATCGGATTGTTAAACGAGCATTGTTCGTTTTGATTTGCATTTTTCATTCTTTTACCCCTCCAATGGTGAGTCCAGTGACAAAGTATTTTTGCAAGAACGGATACAGTAAAACGATCGGCATGGCCGTCACAACCGTGATTGCTGCACGAATGGATACAGGAGTCACCATGTTGGTCACATTTTTGTATGAATCCACGTTGACGGTTCCACCCTGTGAGGTCGCAGAGGATAATAATTTCATAAGCTCATACTGCAAAGTGGTCAAATTCCGATTACCCGCCGTGTACAACATGGAGTCAAACCAGGAGTTCCACTGACCTACAGCAATGAACAGAGCAACTGTAGCCAACACCGGCTTGGACAGCGGAAGCACGATGCGCATGAAAATCCGAAAATCTCCAGCTCCATCCATCTTCGCTGATTCTATCAATCCCTCCGAGAGTCCCTGAATGTAGGTACGAATGACAATCATGTTGAACACCCCGATCAAGCCGGGAATAATGTATACCCAGAAGCTGTTCAGCAGCCCCACTTGTTTGATCAGCATGTATCCTGGAATTAAACCGCCGCTGAAATACATCGTTACTACGAACAGCGTCGTGACCAATTTGTTAAACATATACTCCTTGCGGCTCAGCACATAGGCCAACATCGCGGTACAGAACAGTTGCACAACCGTTCCAACCACGGTTCGGGCAACCGAAATAAATGCAGCTTGTGTCAGATTCGGATTCTGGAATACGGAGACATAATTTTGCAGTGTCCATTCCCTCGGCCAGAGATAGATCCCTCCGCGGATCGTATCCAGCCCGTTATTGAAAGATACGGCAATGGTGTTTAAAAAAGGATATAACGTAACAACCATGACAAGCAACATAAATATGCCATTCGTGATGGAAAAAATTGAATCACCCAAGCTTCGTCTTCTACGAAATCGCTTCACAGTTCTGCCCCCTTATCATATCAACCGCTCTTCACCAAGAGACTTGGCAATCCCGTTGGCGATAAATATGAGCACGAGACTGACCACACTTTTGAAAATGCCTGCGGCGGTGGCAAGTGAGTAGTTGCCGAGATTAATTCCGTATTTCAAAACAAAAATATCGATTGTCTCGGACACATCCTGCACAAGTCCGTTCCCCAGCAAGTATTGAATCTCAAAGCCTGCGTTCAGTACGTTACCCACGTTGATGATAAGCAGGATAATGATCGTTGGTTTGATGCTTGGAAGTGTGACATTGAACATTTTGCGAAAGCGGCCGGCTCCGTCAATGGAAGCTGCTTCGTATAAGCTCGGATTAATCGACGCCATGGCCGCCAGATAGATGATCGTACCCCAGCCAATTTCCTTCCACATGCTGGACAGACCCACAATCCCCCAGAAGTATTTGGGTTCCGCAAAAAAGTTGATCGGTGCATCAATCAGACCCAATTTTGTCAGCAGTACATTCACAATTCCGGTTTCCGTTGACAATACATTCGCAACGATCCCTGTTACGATGATCCACGACAGGAAATGCGGAAGGTAAGAGACCGTCTGTACCACGCGTTTGAACAATACCATCCGCAGCTCATTCAATAAGAGCGCCAGACCAATTGAACCGACAAATCCCAGAAACAGACTGATCAGGCTCATCGCCAGCGTATTGCGAATGACACGTAAAAATGTAGGGTCCGTGAATAACGTTCGAAAATGATCCAGCCCCACCCAATCCTGCTCCATAAAACCAATGCCCGGTCTATAATTCTGAAAAGCCATCAACCAGCCCCATAATGGCCCATACGCAAAAATAGCGATAAACGCAATAAACGGAAATGACATCCACATTAATTGTCGCTGACTTTTCATTCTGGACAGGTTGTACCCGATCCAGCTTGTTCCCGCTGGGATATGGCTGGTCTTTAACGAAGGCTGCAGCTCCTTTTTGGCCATGTTTTTCTCTCCTTGCTGACGAGTTTATCTATATCACCCAGTCTGGATGAATCCATTCCTTTCCTATCCAATCTCCCGAATCTGGCGTGTAAGAAAGGCTACGGAGTTCCCCATAGCCTTCCGGTGTGACAGGCCTTTATCCCCACAGTTCCATACGTCTGCGAACTTCTTCCGTCAGCGCATCTTCATACGCTTTAATATCTGCACTCTCCTTGAGCGTGGCTTGATACTCTTCCCAAGCCTTATCAAATTCGGCTGGTGAAGTCATAATCACCTTTGGCAGCCATTTGCGTTTAACATCGTCCATCTTCTGTCTGGCAATGGTCTCCGGTTTATTCGGTTCGAAATTATAGGTATAGATCGGGAACCACGGTTCATTTTCCTCCGCAGGCTCCAGGAAGTCGGTAAACTTCGTATATCCATAAGCCTTGAGCACTTTTTTATCGATGTCATTCAATGTGGCAAGGTACTCCTCCGGCTGCTCCTTAGGGTCAAGAGCATTCTTCCCATCAGCAGTCATGCCTTCATGATGCGGGAAATAGACCAATGGGCTTCCCGTATTCGCAAGCACCCAGTCCGGATCTTTGGAATTCGCACGTTGCTCTTCATTTCTGGAGAACACGCCTTTGTCATCCACCTGATAATCCACGCCTTCCTGTCCCCAGGTTCTCAATACCTCTATCTCAGGGTCCAGCAAATCATTAATATATTGAAGTGCCCCTTCAATATCCTCGCAGCTCTTAGTAATGGCCAAGCCACCATTTACGTTAAGGATTGGATTGTTCTGATAACGTCCTTTGACATCCTCGGAGAGTGTGATGGACAACGGTACATAGGTTTTGTCATACAATTTTTGCTTCACGAGTGATGCTTCGGCGTCAAGGAACTGCCATCCTTGATCCACCATGCCCAGCACACGTCCGGTTGAAATTTTGGAGATATATTGATCATAGTTTGCTGTAAAGGTTTCGTTATCGACCAGGCCTTGATGGTATACCTCATTGATCTTCTTGAAATAGGCCTTCGCTTCGGGAATAGTATTATAGTTTTTGGCCGTCAGCGTTTCTTTATCAACGATGGCTGCGCCTTCGTTAGGATAACCAGCCATGAAAAGCGGAGGGTTCTCCAGTGCGAAATAACGCCAGTCATAAGAGATAATCTCGAATCCAATGGTTGGCTGACCATCAACGGTCGGATGCGCTGCTTTGTACCGTTCAATCAAGTCAAAGTATTGGTCAAGTGTTTTGATTGTCGGATAATTATCCCATTCTAGTACGGCCTTCTGAATCCAGAACGCTTCTCCATCATGGGTTACTTTCATCGACTTTTCTTGTATATTGCCGAACTGAGGAATGAAGTAGATATGTCCATCCGTCGTATTTTTCATCTTCTTCCAGTCTTCACCCAGGTAATTTTTGATGTTTGGATATTTATCGATGTAATCCTCAAGTGGTACTAACGCCCCTGCTGCTACCAGTTGCTGAGTACCGTCACTCCCATCGATAAAGTCGGGATATTCGCCGCCTGCAATGAGCACACCAATTCGTTCTTTGGCTGTTTGGCCCGTAAGCCAGTCCATCGTAACTCTGACGCCTGTTTTCTCCTCAATGGCTTTTAATACCCGATTATCGTCAGGCGCAATTTTCCCCGGTACGGCAAAAAAGGCTGAAAACTGTTTTAATTCCCTTCCATCTGCTGTTGTTTCCCCTTTCGAGGACGATCCCGGTGTACATCCAGCGAGTGCAATGACCAGTATCAAAGCTAGCAGAGCACTATACTTGATTCTTTTTCTAACATCCTTTTTCATCATGACCCCTCCATCGATTATATTGACAGAAGCTTTTTGGAAAGCGCTTTCCAAAGGCTGACTTAAAATTATCATGCTTCCATGCCCCTCTCAACGGGATAAACTATAGACGGAATCCCACTAATTCCAGTATCTGCGAAAAAAATATCCCGCCGCTCCGTCAAGGAGTGCAGGATGTTTAATCAATAGAGTACGCAGCATGGGCACTTTTACGATATTGTGCAGGCGTCTCCCCCATGAGTTTCTCGAACCGGCTAATAAAATAATCGGAGTCCCGATATCCCACCATTGTTGCAATCTCGTATACTCTTTGATCTGTTCTGCGCAACAGCCGCGCGGCCTCCTCTATTCGCAATTGATTCAAATAATCACTGAAGCTGATCGAGTAATGCTTTTTGAAAATCTGTCCCAGATATGCGCTGTTCATGTAGAACTGCTCTCCCAGCAGCTTCAGGCTGATATTCTCTCTGTAATGCTCGTGAATGAAGGCCTCAATCTTGGCTAATATGCCCATCCCTTTCGACTTTTGCTGCTCCTTCAGCTCCTCTGCGCACATAAGCGAGAACTCACATAAATGTTCAATGTTTTCCTCCATGGATAACATCGCGTAGTTCACCTTCAGAAAAGCCGATTCCATCAGCCCGGAATCTGGAGTGACCGTATCGTTATTCACGAGATCCAGCAAATTGTATGCCAAATAGTGCAGGTGGATTCGGACAATACCAGGCTCTATTCGCTCATCCAGAAAGAATTGAAATATGGCCTTTGCATGGCTGTACAGCTCATCCGTCTGCTGTTCCTCAATAGACTTGACCAGCCCATCGAACAATTGTTTTTCGAATTGACCTGGCCGATTGATAAATAGGGTCGTATCCATAAGCTCGAAATAATAAATGGGCCCACACGTGGTGAAGAAACGTAAGTTTTTCATTATGCCGCAGGATTGATAAGACTCATGCAGCGCCTCCAACCCCTGTACTTCCTTCCCGACATAACAAGCAACCACCGCCCCTTGATCGCGGCTCAGCTCGGTATGTAGTTGGGTCAAATAGTGCTCCAAGGCCGCTGCCTTACGTTTCACCATCAGATCCGTAACAATGAGCAGAACCGCATTTTTATCACCTGTAAACGGCTTCAAAACTTGCCCCGGTAAGGGCTCATCCACCCATGCCTCAACCCGAGCGCACCAATCCATTCCCTGTTCTGGAACGCCTTCCACCTCAATCAGAATGCAACGCATTGTGCCAGCATCTTGATAGTGCGGCTGCAGACTCGTAACAGCCTCCTCCTCAGCCACCCCAAGCAAGATTGACTGCATATGCTGGGCCATAATCATTTGATCCTTTTTTTGCTGATAACGCTTCTCTTCTGTCCGTGCGTGAAATGCCTCCCTAAACTCCTCAAGCACCTGTACCAGTTCTGTCTTCACGATAGGCTTGAGAATGTAGTCATTCACCTGATATTTAATTGCCTGCTTGGCATATCCAAACTCATAGAATCCACTAAGCAGAATCAGCTTGATATCACCGTTATATTGCTCATACAAGGTTTGAGCAAGCTGCATGCCGTCCATTTCCGGCATCTTGATGTCGGAAATGACCAGATCAGGCTGCACAGCGCGTATGGCTTCCAATGCCTGCTTGCCATTGGAAGCCTGACCACAAATCTGGAAACCGTAAGACTCCCAATCAATTAACAATAGAAGTCCTTGGCGAATAAATGGCTCATCGTCCACAATCAGCACGTTGATCATATCCTCGCTCCTTATTCTTGGGATGCCAGCATAAGAGGAATTTGAATGCCAATCTCTGTCCCCTTCCCCTTTTCACTGAATATGTGCACCTGAACGAAATCATCAAAATACATCCGTAGCCGAATATATGCATTCATCATGCCAATGCTGCTAAGCTCGCTCATCCGATCCATACTCGGGTCTTGCATCATTTTGCGGAGCGAGGACAGCTTGTCCTGATCCATACCGACGCCGGTGTCGCGAATGGAAATGTAGAGCGCATTACTTCGAATTTCGAATAATACCTCCACGACCCCATCATTTGCTGTCCCTTCAATGCCATGGATACAAGCATTCTCCACAAAGGTGAGAACGGTTAGTTTGGGTATCATCATCGCAGCAATGGATTCGTCAGTGATCCTGATTGCAAATTGCAGCTTTTCGCCAAAGCGATACTGCTGAATACTCAGATAACTTTCCACGAAATTGATTTCTTGTGCGATGGTAATCAGATCGTCGCCCCAATTGATCGTCTGACGCAGCAGCAGTGCCAGTCTATGAATGACATCGGAGGTCTCGAGCTCTTGCTTGATTAAACTCCGCATACGGATCGTTTCAAGCGTGTTGAACATAAAATGGGGATTCACCTGACTTTGAAGGGCTTTCAGCTCCGCCTGCTTCTTGGAGAGCTCGAGGGCTTGCCGCTCTACCTGCCCCTTAAACACAATCTCAATCAGATTCTTAATCTTGATGACCATCATGTTATAACTATGGGTCAGGCTGCCGATTTCGTCCTTGCCCACAGGTCCCGATATCACTTCAAATTTCTCATGCTTCACTTGATCCAGGTGCTTCGCTATCCGATCAACTCTGATGACCAGTGATCTGGATATCAACCAGATCAGCAGTGTGGGCACCAACAGATTAAGAATGATCAGCAACGTCAAATTAAGCTTGGAATTAACAATCTCCGACAGAACGTCCAATTTCTCCGTGCTGACGAAAATCTGCCAATCCTCGGATACGACGGGAATCGATTGCATGGATTGAACAGGATCAATTGGACTGTTCGCAATCAGATTAAATGGCTGGCGCGTCTGGTTCATTTCGGAATCGTTCGAGAAAATGACCCTGCCATCCGATACGACATATACCTTCCCGTTCGCTCCCTCATTTTTAAGCGATTTGTTGATGAAAGCGTAGTCCAGATCAACCTTTAACACCTTTTCAACCTGCTGCTCCCCAAAATAATCCAGCTTGCGAATAATGCTGACTTTGCGTCCTCCCTGACTTTGCGACATCTCTGCCTGCTGCTTGTCAAAATACGAATAGATCATGATATGGTCGCTTGTGTTCATCAGCGCTTGATACCAATCACTTTTCTTCACCTCATCATCCAGCTTAATGAAGTTTCCTCCATTGACGAAGGTATCATTTCCAACATAAAACGTAACTTGGTTCACCTGCTGGTAGCTGTAATAGTACCTGACCAGATTGTTGTTGCTAAGCATATCATAGTAGGCAGAGTAATAGTCTTCCTGATCGCGATACTTGGACTCCATGAACCGGTTCAGCGTTCCATCGGTATAGAGAAAATTGGACACATACAAGCTATTGTCTATACTGTTTCGCAGGTTGAACTTGATCCTTTGCTGCATTTCATTGAATCGGCTATGCTCCTTCTCCTCAATGTTACCTTTGATGCTTAGGTAAAACACGGTATTTGTGACCAGAACCGGAACCAGCACACAAAAAATGAACAATATGTACAACTTCGTTTTGAGGCTCCAATCATCCAGAAACTGAATGCGCTTACAGTGCATCTTGCGGCTCATGTCTTATCGTTGTCTCCTCTTACATTGACATCCACATTATTATAACGAGTAAGGGAATGATTGGATACTCCAATCCAGGAATTCGGGAGGCCTATAATTCAACCTCCCGATCGACTGGCCCAACAGGACAGATACGAATATCTCACATATTTTCGATGAACCCGATTTGATCCTACATCGAGACGACGATCACGTTATAATTTCAGGAGCATTTCATACTGGCCAACATGATACGTAAAACCTGATTTGACCAGGAGGAAATCTTCCATCGGTTTGAGATGAGATTCCACATTGAGGACACTGATTATTGGCGATTCTGTGCGCTTGACCATCTCTGTCAGGATGCTGCTTGCAATACCTTTGCCCCGGTAATTTGGGTTCACTGCAAGCTGTGGAATATCACCTGTTTTTTGATCTATAATGCCATAGCCAACAATTTTGTCATCCTGACGTGCAACTACATAGCTAAAAGCTTCTGATACAGCGTAGATGGAATCTATTGAATTTTGCCAGGAGGGCTCCACATCCCAAAATTCCTTAAACTGCTCCAAATCAATTCTCTCCACACATTCCACTGTGCAGGCCGTTTTCGGTATGAATTTATCTTTTTCCAGCTGGAAACATGCGAATTCCCTTTGAATTTTGAAGTTTTGTTTACTGTAAAGCTGAACTGCAGATTCGTTGGATTGGATGACTTCCAGCAGATATTGCGCTATATTTTTTTCTTTTAGCAGTTTTCGAATATTCAAGAGCAGATGGCTTGTAACGCCCTGCCGTCTGCATTCTTGTACAACGCCTGTCCCAAGGTCATACGCAGTTGCCTTTCCATTCCAGCTTCGAAATCCATTGATAACAAATCCGACCATTCTCCCATCCTTAAAGGCTCCCATAGATATTTCGGGGTGATACCCTCTTCGTTGGAGCATTTGTTGAAACTTCCAAAAGGGCAGATCCATTTTAACCTGATAGTCGGAGAACGCATCCACAAACGCTTGGTGAAGTGTTTCCGTGCTTATCTTGTCCAACATTTTATAACTGTACATTAGGGCACTCTCTCCTTTGAAAGGATGAAAACAATAATATATTAGGGCTCATGATCCCTATCCTTATTTAAATATTCTACTAAATAGTTTTAACACGATACAGTAATATCCGTACTATACAATCTGCTTCCTTGAGAGTTTTCAGACACGCCCTAATCACTAAATAGACCGCTCCCTGGTTAAGGGATACGGTCTATTTAATCATTATTTATTCTATGGGGATACCGATTTGGTTAAACCAATTTTGGTGATCACCGTATCATACGGCTCCAATTCCATGGTCTGTTTCCCATGCTCTGTATGGATCGTCGTGGACTGAACCTGATCGCTATTATTGATCACAACCAATATGTTGCTTTCAGGGTAGTAAGCGCACTCGGTATACAAGTTATCCGTGATGTACAATGTTTCATGGAATTCATTGCCCGCAAATCGAATCAAATTCAGAAGTAATCTTGTATTTGCCCAGCTGAATTCGAAGGAAGGCAGGTAGATCCCTTTTCCTTTTCCAAAAGCATGTGTGGACAACGTGATCTGACCATTCGTTTCACTCATTACAGCTGCTGATCCATCAGTAAGATAAATGTTCTTTTTCGGAAGTATGCTGGCCCCCTCAGGCACCAAACCATACTCATCACTAACCTCATAGGACCATTTTCCATGAACAACCCTTGCACCTGTATCCTCATCTACCCCAAGCACATGAGCCATTCTAAAATAGCTGTCGTACCCGTGGGTCGCTGTGGGCTGGTTGATCCCCATAAATGTACCGCCTTCGTACACCCACTGGGTTAGGATGTCTACACATTGGTGGTCTTTCCAGTGCTCTCCACCGCTCCATGCTGAACCCGCAGAACCCGCATTAATGACAACATCCACATCCTTCAATACGCCCTGACGAATATCCTCAAAATCAATGAACTGCACGTCAACAGGTAATCCGGCTAATGCCTCATTCACATGAATCAGATCATGCATATGCGTTTCATGAAAATGACCGGACAAGGTCCACGATCTTAACTTGCCCCAGCTATGCAGAACGGCTACTTTTGTCTTGATCTGATAAGGTTTTCCCTTCTGATGGAGCTCTTTCATTTCCCTGAATTCATGGGCAATCTTCTCAATGTAATCCACAAAATCAGGATAAGGCTCAACCAGATGCAAATACCCACCCAGTCCTATCCGGTCGATTGACTCACGCAGCAGCGCACGCCGAATATTAATCCAATATTTCTTTGCATCAAGGGTAGGATCTCCGCCTTCCTTGAAGGTAGGAAGCCCGCCTAAGCCAACCGGGAACAAGTAGGGATGCAATCGAATCTCATGGGTATCAGCCTTAACGCCTGAGCACATTCTAGCCTCATAACCGGAGAACACACATTTGATCATGCCGTCGAATCCAAACTCCTGAAAGCGATCATTGTACGGCTCCATGCCCACCCAGCTGTCATCATAGAAGACATACGCCAGCTTGTCATGCTTGTGCACCATATCAATTAATTTCTTACCGAATTCAATGACAAAATCATTGATAAATGCCATCCAGTCCAGTTTGCGCTGATCCGCAGGCATATGAGTGACCTGATATTTACCGCCATTCACAAAGTCCTCGGCTGAGAGTGAATACCCAAATTTCTGAGCAAACAGATCCAGCGCTCTCGAACTTACCGTGAAATCGTATGAACCCCAATCCGACAACAGATGGCGATTCCGTTCATCACTGCCCCAGATCCAGGCGAAGTTATAGAATAGCGATGTAAAACGTACAACCGTTGTTTCCGGATGGTTTTGGCACCAATTTTCCATCCAATCCAGCAGATAGGTTTGCGTTTCCGTATAGATTGGGTCAATCTGCATCAGATGCTCTTTATCCCAGTTATTCGTCGTATGATTGTACATGGAGATCTCTTCCCAGATCCGATAGACCATGAAACTTACCGTGTATTTATGCCAGGGAGCAACGCCAGTAATCACTACATTGCCAGATTCCCTTTCATAATTCCATTGTGCTCTTGGTACCTCTTCTCCAGTCGTTCGATCATATACCTGCCAATACTTAAACGCTTCTTTGGAATCATTCACCCTGAATTGTTCAGCAAAAAAATCCTCCATCAGATAGATGGATACATAATCTTGTACAGCGACCTTCGGATTCGTAATGAGAAAACATTGCTGCAGCTTATCCAGATTACGGGATGCCCACTCATTATGATCCCGAATGATGCAAATGGTTGAATAGATGCCATATCCGGCATTAATAATCTCGTCAGACAATTTCGTACCGTCACTGTCACGGATCACATCAGCACCCCAGCGATCGGCAAGTTCCAGCGTAAGCGCCTCATAACCGGATTCTCCCGGCAGTGTAAAGGAGCCTTTGGTTAATTTGGACAATTGGGTTCCCTCCCTATCTCAACATATCGGACAGAAAAGCGAGTGCCAGGCCCTGACCCCAGCCTTGAATCCAGTCTTTAGGAATATTGCGATAGCCATCCCGATCCTTCATCACTGCTGTACCGCCAGATACACCAAGCACACGGCCATCTTCGCTAATGTTGTTCAGGATGCCTTCGAGTGCCTTTTGCACATATTTGGTATGCAGTGGGTTGCCGTTATTAATCATTGCCGCTGCAATACCCGCGGAAGCTGATACCTCTTCATACGATTCTACGTCATCCAGCACCGTACGCCACAAGCCGTTCTCGGTCTGTACCAGCTTCAGAGCCGCCAATTGATCGCGAAGAGCACATTCTACATCCATACATTGCGGATACAGATACCAGTCGTTCAATTGCGGCTTCACTTGAGACATTGTATAGGCGCCCCAAGCGTTCGCTCTCCCCCAGTAAAATCCGGACATATGATCCTTGTTGATATTGTTATAACCGTGATACCACAGACTGCTGCTTGGATCCTGAAGGTACTTGATATGCCAGTAATACTGATTCAGCGCATCCTGAATCATGGCTTCATCCTTTAATTTGCTACCTACACGGAGCAGGAAAAATGCCGCCATAAACAAGGTGTCCGCCCAAGCCTGTTCCGGAAAATCATTGGACACGGATACTGTATGCTGAAGGACATTGTCTCCAAAGCGAAGTGCATGGTTCTGGAGATAATCAACCTTGCTGAGAACAATATCCCAATACTTCTGATCCCCTGTTTCTTCATATAAAGTGATGAGCACATGACCCATGGCACATGTATTTACCGTCCAACTTGGCAGACCCAGCTCGATATATTCGTCTGCCCATTTCACCAGCCTGTCCAGAATCTCTTGGTTGCCTGTCGTCTGATAGGCTCTGGATACACCATAATAGGCCACACCGCCGGGCCAATCCCATGTCAGATCCATATCCAGTGTTTTCTTGGTAACATTCTCGATTACGTGAAGAATCTGTTCTCTGTCATATTTCACTTGAAGCATTGTTATTCCCCTCTCCCTGCGCACACACCCCCAAGTGCGCCTTGAGAGGTGTCCGTCCATTTGTAAACGCTTTACTTATTCCATTGTACGCAGTAAAATAGTCTCAATCTAAGCATATTCACAACAAAAGTGCGCAATTTCAATCATTTATACATAGGAGCCCTCGACAATGCCCAAACCGAAGAAACCTGTCATTGAATATCGTCACTACAGCCTGCCCATTGATTTCCCTGTCCTGTTACTCAGTGGAGACCGCTGGAGAATATCCGATATCAAGAGTGAGCATCTTCATTTCCATAACCACATGGAGATTGGCATCTGTTATTCGGATGAAGGGGTCATGGAGATTAAGGGCGAATCTGTACCGTTTCGGGCAGGCGACGTCACGTTCATTCCCCGTTACCTTCCGCATACCACATATAGTTCACCTAATAACGCCAGCCTGTGGGCATATATCTTTTTTTCACCGGAAGAACTCTTCCGCCATTCACTCAAAACAGCCCAAAACCACATTGAACCGAATCTATGGGCGATTCAGGGAACCAATTGCATTCTGAATAAGGAGCAGCATCCCAAAATTCACTCACTCGCAACATCAATCGTAGAAGAGATTAAGCAGCAGTCCCCCTATTATCGGGAGAGCGCGTACGGCTTATTGATGTCTCTATACATCGAACTGCTTCGACTTCATGCAAGCAACGAGAGCTGGTCAGCCCAGAATCAGGAACGGGAACGAGACCTCCAAGGAGACTTGGTCATCTCACCCGTGCTGGAGTTTATCACCAAAAACTATATGATGCCTGTGACCATCGATTACCTCGCTGATCTGTGTCATCTGAGTACAACGCATTTTCGGCGCAAGTTCCATGAAATTATGGGAACCACACCGCTTGATTTTCTGAACAGTACCCGAATTGAAGAGGCATGCAAGCGATTGAAAAGCACGGACGCCTCCATCCTGTCCATCTCCGAGCAAGTCGGCTTCCGATCCATCTCCAGCTTTAACCGCTGCTTCGTCAAACTGATGGGACAATCACCCAAAGCCTGGCGCAAAGCAGCCCATACAGAAGCACAGTCTGCAAAAGCATCAATACTGGAATTCACGGGGTGGGTATAAAGGATTTTGTCGAAATATGATTGCACCCCCCAGAGATATTCGCTACAATGCCGATAGAATACAAGAGATTTGGTTCGAATCTACCAATGGTTCACACAACCTCTAAAGGAGCAGCATTTCGTGTTATTAAAAATTTCAGGCGTTGTCCTGACGGTTGTAGTTGCTGTTACCGTACTGCTCCTGTCAACAATCAGAGAACCCCAATCTGCGGCTCTTCTTGCCCGTCAAGGTGTTATGGATCTATCGGGCTGGAACCCGGAACAAGACGAGCGGATCAAGCTGGACGGTGAGTGGGAATTTTACTGGAACAAGTTGCTTCCTGTTGAATCTGCAACTCCGAATCAGGTTGGTCCAACAATAGCACCCGATACATATGCAAAGGTTCCCGGTTCATGGAATCGAATTAAAATGGACGGCGAACGACTGCCAACCCACGGCTTCGCCACGTATCGACTGGTGCTCCGAAATGTACCAGTTGAAGGAACGCTGGCTATCAAAAAAATGAACATCCGTTTTGCCAGCGAAATCTATATCAATGGCAACAAGCTACTGGAAGACGGACATGCCGTGGAGAAATCAGCGGGATATCGACCGGGAAACTCCCCACAAATCGGCTTCTTTCCTTATCATGGCGGTGACATTGAAATTGTGATCCGGGTGGCTAATTATGATTACACGAACGCTGGCATTCCGGGGCCACTCTTTTTCGGCGAACAAGCAGCCATGCTGAAAAAACATCAAATCAGCACAGCCGTTGAATTCGGCACACTTGCTGTCCTGGCTACCATTTCGATCATATTCCTTATCAGTTACCTGGGGTCTGCGCTCTACCGAAACAGAGACGATTCGCTGCTGCTGCTTGGTCTAATCTGTCTGCTGTATGCGCTCTATAACGGCATGATCAGCGAACGTGTGTTATCCATGGTGAACACGGAAATCTCCTTTAGCACGCTTTATAAATTAAAAGATTTCTGCTCCGTTGCATGCCTGGGTCTGCTGACCTTTTACTTCTACCGATTCAAAACAGGCATCCTGACCAGTCTGCTTACAACGGTAATCCTGATTATCTTCGGAGCTTACTTATGCATGGTTGCGCTCCTGCCTATTTCCATCTACGGACTGGCTGCACCTTACGTTGTCGTTATGTACACGTTAATGTTGCTCTGGTTGTTATATCAATGCGCATCACAGTTTCTGACGAGTGAGAAGGGTGATCGGCTGTCTACTTTCTTGTGGTATGCGGCTCTCTTAAGCATCATGCTGTACTGTCTGGACATTAACCTCTTCTCCATCTCGCTAAAGGAAAATATGAACATCGGGCAGGTCTCCATTGTCCTGTTCAGCATCCTGATGTTGTTTCTGGCGGTACTTCGGTTCTTCGAGTCATATCGTACAGTCCGTGCGCTCAAAGATCAGTTGCTCTTGCTGGATAAGGTGAAAGATGACTTCCTGTCGAACACCTCGCATGAGCTCAAAACACCGCTGAATGCCATTGTGAACATCAGTGAGAGCCTGCTCAAAGGTGCCGAAGGTCCGCTTACCAACGAACAGGCGCATAACCTGGCGATCGTGACGGGTAGCGGCAGACGATTAACCTACCTGGTCGATGAATTACTGGATTATTCGAAAATGAAACATGGCGACATCCCGCTTTACCGGTCTTCAACCGATCTGTACTCGTTTGTCGAATCCGTCATGCGTATGCACTCCTTCCTGCTTGGCTCGAAAAAGGTGGAACTCATGAACCACATCCCGGCAAATTTCCCGCCAATCTATGCGGACGGCAACCGACTGATTCAGATCTTGCATAATCTGATCGGTAATGCCGTCAAGTTCACGGAACAAGGCACGGTAAGCATCCGTGCTGCGGTTGTTCAAGGCAAAGCGGAAATCCGCATTATCGATACCGGTCGTGGCATCGGCAAGGACAAGCTGGAACATATCTTCCTGCCGTTCGAGCAGGAAGCAGATACAGGACCAGTCGTTGCCGGAGGCACCGGACTTGGACTAAGTATTACACGCAAGCTGGTAGAGCTGCATGGAGGAACCATTCATGCAGAATCGGCACCTGGCATGGGGGCCACGTTCATCCTGACTTTTCCGTTGGCCGATGGCAAAGGTGAGAAACAATCCAACGTCAAGCCAATTACCATAGCTCCTACAAGTCATGGTAATCAGTTACTAAGGTTCGAAGAACCAACGATTGTGGAAGGGCATCTCAACGAATGGATCATCGTTGTGGACGACGACTCGGCTAATTTACAGACCATAGTGAATCTCTTGAAGTTGGAGGGCTACAGTTATGCGGTAACCTCACGTTCCCCTTCTGTACTGGATCTGCTCGACCAGCTTCCTGCCGTACATCTGGTCATTGCTGACATTATGATGCCGGACATGTCAGGGTACGAATTGTTGGAACGGATCAGGGAACGTTACTCTTCTTCCGAGCTTCCGGTGCTTATGCTGACGGCAAGTAATAAAGCCAACCAGTTGAAGCTGGCTTTGGAGAAAGGTGCCAATGATTTCGTATCAAAACCGTTTGAATCAGAGGAATTGCTGGCACGGATCGGCGGTTTGACCCGGATGATAACGTCTGTTCAAGCCGCGCGAGATGCCGAGATCTCCTTTTTGCGGTCACAGATGAACCCGCACTTTCTGTATAACGCTCTGAATGCCATTGCCGAATTGTGTGTAGATGCGCCGAATCAGGCAGAACAATTGATTTTACAATTATCGAGTTACTTAAGGCGCAGTGTGCACTTCAAACATCTGGACTCCAAAACCAGCCTGATGAAAGAACTGGAGATGATCGAAGCATACGTTGCCATTGAGCAGGCACGCTTTGGCTCACGGCTGGAGGTCATTATCGATGTGGATGCGGACGTGAACCGAAATATGGACATTCCGCCCCTCACGTTGCAACCCCTGATCGAAAACGCGATTCGGCACGGGCTGATGTCCAGCATTCGCGGTGGTCGCGTCATATTGTCCATTC
Organism: Paenibacillus sp. CB74; assembly: GCF_055687625.1. Lineage (NCBI taxonomy): Bacteria > Bacillati > Bacillota > Bacilli > Caryophanales > Paenibacillaceae > Paenibacillus > Paenibacillus sp. CB74. The sequence continues at coordinate 4,440,453 of NZ_CM146009.1, forward strand.
GTAATCTGAATGATACGGAAACACGTTTCTCTATCGAGGACAACGGAATCGGCATAACCAAGCAAAGAATGGAGGAAATTCGGCAATCCACGGACGGCAGTAACGGCGTGGGAATATGGAATATCTCCAGCCGGTTGAAACTGCTGTATGGCAGACACCTTCAGATGGAAAGTCTAGACGGCGAGGGAACGCGCATTACATTTGATCTTCCTAATCAACGTATTAGCACAGATGGGAACGGGGGTTATGAGACATGATAAAAGTCATCATCGTGGATGATGAGGATCTGTCGCTCAAGCGACTGAATCGTATTTTGACAGAAAGCGGAGAAGTTGAAGTATGTCGTGCGTTTCACGATCCGGAGGAAGCCTGTGAATACGCGGCAGAGAATAGCTTCGATGCAGCATTTCTGGACATTACAATGCCTCGCATTTCGGGTATGCACCTCATTGGTGAATTGCGGAAACATCACCCTTTGCTTTCCATCGTGTTGGTGACCGGATATGAGGAATATGCGGTGCAGGCCTTCGATAAAGAGGTGATCGATTACGTTATTAAACCGGTCACGGCAGAGCGACTGAACCGCAGCATTCAGCGGTTGCAGCAGCAGCTTCACAAATCCGTGACAACGCCAGGGCCAGCGGTGCCAGAACCGAAACTGAACGTTCGTCTGTTTGGTGAATTCACCGTGTTCGGTGGAGCCGGAGCAGATAGCCCCATCAAACTTAGAACGCCCAAAACGGAAGAGTTACTCGCCTTCTTGTTGTATACCAAGTCAACCACCCGCGATGCATTGGCTGATACGTTGTGGAAGGACCTCAGTCCGCAGAAGGCCTGGACGAACATCAATTCCACACTGTATTACGTGCGGCGTGCCATCGGCGACAACAGTGACGTGCCAATCATTCTTAAGGACAGGAATGGCATTCGTATTGACCGAGATACAATCAACTGCGATTTGTACGAGTTTGAGGCCTTGTTCCGCCAGATGCGTCAGGCCTCGGCACATCGTCCAGAGCTCTTCGAGCGGATGGACACATTGTATACGGGTGAACTCCTGAAAGGAAGGCACTATGAGTGGGCTTTCGCGTGGTCCAGACAGCTGGAACTGGACTTCCTCATGACGATGGAAACCGCTGCCCACTATCACGCGAAGAAAGGCGAGACGTTACGGGCGCTGTATTATTTTGAACGTATCCTCCAGATTGATTCGATTCGGGAAGATATTCATCGTGAGATCATCCTGTTGTATCTGTCGCTTGGACGAAGAACCGAAGCGCAGCGACAGTATCTTGTTCTGGAGGAACTGCTCAAAGAAGAACTTGGCTCCAGTCCGGCAGCGGAAATCAAGCAACTGTTGCGACAATCATGAAACAGCAAAAAAGCCCATGCCTTGGCATACTGAACTGCTCCTATCGTAGTCTTCTATCGTTTACTACGACAGGGAGCAGTTCGGTGTTCCTTTAGGCTTGGGCTTTTTGCCATAAATGGACGTTCATTCGTCCATAACTGATGATATTACATCATCAGGGTCTAGAATCAATTACTCATTGATAAGTTTTTCTGTATTAAGGGTAAACCCTTCAATCACGACATCTTCGTCCACTTCAATCATGATGCAACGTCTGCCTTGATAGTTCACCTGTTTCACATATCTTAGGTCTTGCGGGCTAACCGAAATCGTAGCAACCTTAGTTTCGATCTTGATGGACTTGGACGTAAACTTCGGCATAACACTGGTCGCTTTCATCTCATAATTCTTGTTGTCCACGATCGTTTCGAAGGCACGTTCCACTTTCTCCGTTGTCAGATCCTCTACACCACTTGCGGTCAGTACACGTTCCAGATCTTTATAATCCAGCTTCGGAGGTTCTTCCTCATGAGACTCTTCATTTATTTCGATAACGCGGTTGATCTCCTCATATACATGTGCAATGGTGGCTGAATCGAGCTGTTCACCCGCCACTTCCTTGACGATATCTTCGAAGATCGCCCGTTCTTCCAGTGCGGTTACGGATCTTTCGCCATTCAGTACATTTTCAACAAAATGTGGGTCCGGGAAATTGGATTTCCCTGTGCAATATAGAACACGATTCACATCGGAGTAGTTGTCCGTTACGCTCGGGTACAGGAACCCTTGCTCTGGCGTGCTTAATTTGATAATCGGATCGACAATAATATTGTATTTGAATTCTCTCTCCACATAGTCAAACAAGAGCGTTTTCCGCTGCTTCTCCGTGGAGTTCACGCTGCAAAGAATGAAGGGATGGGCGAACACCTCATTCTTCTCACTCTCTTCCGTGGCTTCGTTTCTAGCCTTGGTCGGCAGATAATACTGTCCACGCACAAACGTAGCAACCATGTCCCGCTCATACTTGGCATCCACCAACATTCGATCCACGAGCAACAGCATGAGGTCCTGCCATTCGTCTGGATCACCTGTGACCAAAGCCTGATGAAGCAGTACCTGGGCCGGGTCCTCCGCCGCTTCCTGGAATTTTAACTCAAACAACTTCTGATCCAAATCACCTGTCAGCAGCTTTTTGAAATTGCCCATGTACAGCTCTTGTTTCTCTCTATCCACCAGTTCGAACGGGTGACGCTCCCAGTGATAGACCTCGTTGGTTTCCTTCGTAATATACACGTTGAGAATATCGTAAATATTCAGTAAATCGTGATCGAGTTTAAACTGCTTGCGTATATGCGCGACTTCTTTTTTATTCATGATTCGTTAGACAACTCCTCAAGTAAATTGGCCTTACAAGTATAAACGAAATAAAAACCCTTCGCTAGAAGGGCATTTTATCTTGCAAAACCGAATTCAAATGTATTGAAATGGAAATATTTTATAAAAATTCTTACTTAGGGTAACATTACTAGATCTTTTTATTGTGTATTACGTTTCACTTGATCTCTTTCTCCAGCTCAAAATGTTCTGTTAGTCTGTCCAAAGTAAACTGGTTCCGCAATTTACAAGCCGAGTTCTGATTTGCAAACATCCCTTTCTCCCAGATCGCCTCCTGCTTAGCACGCGTCTTTATCCATTTTACACGCACAACATATTCACACAGATCAGGATCGTCAACATCCTTATCCATCTTGACTCGCAAATCGGAATTAAGTAAAGGTACGTTTTCTTCACCGTGTAAGACCTGGAACTCTTTAATAGGTACAACTTCCTCCTGTACGATTCCAACACCAACATAGCCAACTTTAGGGATGCATACAAATAATCTATCCTCAGGTTTAAGAAGACTTAATGATCTGCTATACCATTTTCCCTGTCCGGCTGAAATAAAACCATATTTTCTACAATCTTCCCAATTCCGATACTCACCATCACCCAGTGACACGTAATAGTCCTTTCCATTCCACGGAGCCTTTCCACTTTTTAAGGGCCTATTACTGATTGATTTAGCTTCAAAACTATTGGGATCAATAAGCCAGTTTCGAGCCAAGTATTCGTTATCTCCATCTTTAAAATAATGAAAAAAGAGTGCATTTATAGGCACGCCAAAGTTAGTTAGGTAGTTTATGATTCTCTCTGTAGCCGGGTCCAGCTCAGCCGAAACTACTAATAACAGATGCGATTCATTCAACGTTTCTGGAAGATCTGTCTGAAAATAATCTACGAAATCTTGTTCCAATTGCTTTCCTGGATTTTTCTCACTGTAAATTCGTGTGATATCATTGTAATTTAGCTGTTGAACCCAAGAAGCATAATCCAAAGTTTGAGCAACGACTTCACGTGGCGTCTTGTTTCTCTTGAGTTCGATTATAACCAAATTCCCCTCGGAATTCATAGCGAGAATATCAATAAATTTACCAAATGCCGTAGTGATTTGTCGCCCAATGAGCATTACCGTAGGGTCGATGATGCTGATATCAGAGGATATAACATCTTCAAGTTTACGCTCAGTTTCAATATTTGAGAAGTGAACCTTCTCAATACCTTTGTTGATTTTCCAGATACCTAGTTCGATTGGCATTCAGTACACTTCCTTCGATTAAATATTTTCATTTGGTTTTCCCAGTTCAAATTCGTTTAATAACGTAACTAATAGGGCATTAACTTCGTTATATTTAAATACCTTTTCTAATAATACTCTCATACGTTCAACTACATGTTCGCTATCCGTCCAGTCATCCACTTTTACACTCTTGGTACGAATCCTCGTATACTTACCATCTAACTTATTCAAGGCACTGGTCCTTATTGAAAACATTTTATTACTATCCTGACTGTTAATATAATTTAAGAAGGCATTCCTTATATGTAAGTTCGCTATCGGTCCCACCTCAAGGATGAGGCGCAAACTATTATCCTCAGCAGCAAAGAAATAGCTAACCGGTCTTGGAGATCTCCATTTTGTTACTAAACGAGGAAGGATTGAGTCTAACGATTTTGGGATAAACCAATATTCTTTATCTCTTAGATGAAAATCTCGGTCTTCATGATACCCAATACAATTTAGCTCAGGTTCTAAAACTTCAGTTGCTTGGTTAAGTGTCGAATTAGAAACATACCCATATTTAATAATCGTCTCTATCGCTTCTCCATGATGCTTATAAATATCACGACAAAGTTTTATAAGTTGTTCATCCTCCAAAGTAAGCACCTCCAATGTCCTTATGTAATAACTAATAAAATCATATATCTTAGAATTCATATTTTCCTTATTAAGGACTAACAACGAATTTAACAGTCTCAATATATCTGAATGTCCTAGGCTATAATATTCTGGGTGAGGCGATTCCTCTCCGTTCAAAGTAAGAAAAACAGGAATAACGTGCTTGATGTTGGGGAAATTATCCTTAACTAAATTTATGTACTTCTCTAACTGATGGCTCCCTAATCGAGCATGTACTTTATTCTCAATAAAAAGGACAAACTCATTGCTCTTTGAGATAACAATAATATCAATATTTCTCCATTCTCGTAATACTTCAACATCATGAAAGCTGCTTAATAAAACATCTGTTACTTGCATACTATGGTTTTTAATATCGATATCTCTGCATATTATTTCAGTAATTATTTTTTTTAATACCATATCGTTCAAGAAGTGGTTTTCACTTGGACTTAGGAGCCACGCTAGGATATTAGAGTGTCTTATTTCAAATTTATCAATCTTCAATATCTTGAATGGATTGAACTCATTGAGTTTGGAATTTAAAAGGTCAAAAGATTCATTATTTGTTATAAACCGATTGACATTATCATATATTTTGTCCATGTCATTCTTAGTCCTCCTTTTAAAGAAAAAATTGGTGATAACGAAACATGATCACAGAATTTTTTTAACGAAAATACTAAGTAAAATCTCACCCTCAGACCTGTAAAATAAAACATGTTCCTTTCACCAGAATATTCGACGATTTATCTAGTCCTTCCTGCCTGTTTATATCGAGTAATTATAAAATAAGACGTAGGATGATTATCCTACGTCTTTTAAAGACACATATTAATTTGATTACAGTTAACATCTAACATATTTACGCTTAAAGCCTACCCGCCCTTTATCCACTGCCTTTTGGATATTCTCAGAGGCATTCAGCAGCTTGCTCTTTGGCATGTCCTTATTCACTTCGACAGGTCCCACCGCCTTGGCCGTCTCTACCGCCAGATCGTGCAACGGTTGATAGGAAGTTGCAACGGTATACAGGAAGTTGTTCATCGAATATTTCGTTCGTTCCGGAGATTCATGAATCGTCCTTTTCACCCGTTCCAGCATCTCCGTTAGTTTATTCTCAGAAAACTCAGCATCCTTTCGACTGCCGAGCAACCAACAGTAACAGCTCCATCCTGCTGACATTTTCAGCTCATCTCCGCTCGCAATCCACTTATCCGAAACTTCTTGAGCAATATCCGTCTCTGCCAGCGTGACGGCAACGATAAAGTCAGAGATCATGTAAAAATAAGCAGCATCGATCCAACGGTCAAAATCAGCTTCCGTCATCACTTCAGGATCGGCAATCACGCCAGCAAAGTACATCGCATCATAATTCCCCGTCGCGTATAGTTGCTCTGCCAAAGGTTGATCCTTTTTGATCCGCTTTGCCATTGGTTTCATCGCCCCGGTTGCCACGCCAAATAGCGGTTCATGCGCACCATTGGAGATGTAGATTTTTTTCGTTCGTTCTTTACCCAGCGCTTCCAGCTCTTGCATCACTTCATCCAGATTCATTTGGTGACCCTCCCCATCCTATAAAGTATATATCTGATCATATCAAACAGAAACTTATGTTTAACGAACAGCCGATGGAAAATCACACATTATCCTGTTCGAGCATGATTACCGACCATAGTATTCATAGTATCATTCCCCACAGATTCCTGAAAAGATAACATAAATTCTGTGCAGATAGACATTTTTCCTTCCTTAAATGCTTCTCCCCACCACTTCTGAATACCTGCCCAAAGTCTGGATTGAAGCAATCATTCCTCTCAGCACAGCTGAGCAACATATGTCCATGTCCAAGCAACGTTAAGCTATGGCAGGAATCATCGCTCATCGTTTATGTTCAGTTTAGTATCGTTAACGAAATTGAGGAGAGGAAGGATGCGAGATCATGAGCAACAATCAAGTATTAGGCTTTGCCCCTGCGCTGGGCTGGAATTCGTGGAATACCTTTACGTGGGATATTAATGAACAATTAATTCGGGATGTCGCTGATGTGTTTGTATCGGAAGGTTATCTGGCCGCTGGCTACGAGTATATCGTGATTGATGATTGCTGGAGCCTGAAGGAACGGGACTCAAGTGGCAATCTCGTGGCTGACCCAGAGAAGTTCCCCAGCGGAATGAAAGCGCTCTCTGATTATATCCATAGCAAAGGCTTGAAGTTCGGCATGTATTCATGCGTGGGTACGCATACTTGTGCCGGGTATCCAGGCAGCTTTGAGCATGAATTCCAAGATGCTGCCCTTTTTGCCGAATGGGGCGTTGACTATTTGAAATATGATTACTGCTTCAAGCCACGACATATCTCAGGAGAGCTGCTGTACAAACGAATGAGCCTGGCGCTGAAAAACTGCGGTCGCGATATCCTGTTCTCCGCCTGCAACTGGGGAGCTGACGACGTATACGACTGGATTCGGGAATCGGGTGCCCACATGTATCGCTCCACTGGCGATATCCGCGACAACTGGGACTCAGTAAAGGAACTTGCCCTATCTCAATTGGGGAAACAAAGCTACACCGGCTCCTTCTGCCATAACGATATGGATATGCTAATCGTTGGTATGTACGGTGGAAGCAACAATGATTATATTGGCAGTATCGGCGGATGCAACGACATCGAATATAAAACCCACTTCTCCCTCTGGTCCATGATGGGTTCTCCATTAATGATCGGATGCGACGTGCGCAAGGCTAACCAGATTACCAAAGATATTCTTCTGAATCTTGACCTTCTTGCCATCAACCAGGATGTAGAAGCTCGCGGCGCTTACCGCATTAAACCAGAGCCGCAATGGTTTCACACAGACGATGTCTTTATGCTGGTGAAGGTACTTACAGATGGTGATCTGGCTATTGGCTTCTTCAACCTGAGCGACAGCCAGCGGGAGTTGTCTTTGCAGTTTTGGGATATGGGTCTGCCTTACGCTGCCGGTTATGCTCTGTCGATGTACGACTGCTGGGAACATAAAGAGCTTGGCGTGTTCCGTGAACGCTTCGCTCCCGTTGTCGCAGCACATGATTGCCTCATCGTCCGGGCCAAACTGGTGAAATAATGGCTCAACATCGCCTATGCACCTCCTGTCAGGTCCCGCTCTCTTCAGACGATGTGGGCATCTATCTCAAATTGATCTCGCGCTCTGCCCAGCAATTTCTGTGCATCGATTGTCTTGGAGTGAAACTGAACTGTGGACGCGAGCCCATTGAAAAGCTGATACGTTATTTCCGCGAATCCGGGAACTGCGCCCTGTTCCGTTAACGTTATGCCTTGGTCTGGTGCAGCATCATGAACGCTGTTGGTGTATGTGAAGTTGATTTCTTGAATACTTTGGAAAAATATAACGGATCATTGTAGCCGACGGAGTAGGCTACCGATTGAATCGGCAGACCTGATGTCTTCAGCAGCTCACAGGCGCGCTGGATTCGGCAGGAGGTAATATACTCCAGAACAGACTTGCCGGTTGCTCCTTTAAACAGACGAAACAAATAGCTGCGCTCCAGATTGACTGCCTTTACAATCTCCGTGACGGTCAATGTCGGCTTCCAGTAGTTCTGCTCGATGTACTTTCTCGCCAACCAGACATAATCCTTGGCCTCCACCTGCGGCCTCTTTGGATAAAACTCCATATAGTAGGAGAGCAGCAGACGCAAACGCGCATCCGCCCGCAGCAATTCATAGGATGATGCACCTGCGTTCCAGGCAAGGTGATAAAAAGGCTGCAGTGTCTCCGGTGAGATCGTCACTACGGGTTGTACTTCTGAAAGCTGCGTTAGCCCCAGCAACCGTCCGGCATCCTCACCGCTAAACTCCACCCAGACATACTCCCATGGATCTTGCGGGTCTGGATAATAATAAATCTCCTTTTGCGGAAATATGATAAAGCTTTCCCCCGTGACTAACCGAAATACGCGGCCTCCAGTCTCCAGCGTCCCTTGACCGCGGATAATATAATGCAGCGCATAAACGTCACGCACGCCTGGCCCCCATTGATGAGAATTAGCTGGCTTGTGACCACCGCTGATAAAATACAAATTACTAGCTCTGCTGCTCTCATGCCAAATCGGATTCAACCTTGATTCCCCCATTTCTACAGCTACCCTGTTCTCGCGTTCGGTTTATCTTAATATCGTTAATCAGATGTTCGGTAACGCTTACAACCTAAATCCAGAGAGGAGATTGTTGTTATGCTTAGAATGGTTACGGTAGAACATGGACAAGTGCAAGGACTGCCTGCGGCGGATCCGCGGATTACCAGCTTCAAGGGAATTCCTTTTGCCGCGCCTCCTGTAGGTGAGAACCGCTGGCGTGCCCCGCAGCCGCAGTCGAACTGGGACGGTGTACTGCAAGCTTTCGATTTTGCCCCTATCTCCATGCAAGCCCCAACAGTCATCGATGATAACAATATCTACACCCGCGAATGGGCAGTTGATCCTGACCTGCCCATGGACGAAGATTGTCTGTATCTGAATGTCTGGACACCAGCCAAGCGCACGGACGAGAAGTTACCTGTCTTTGTCTGGTACTTTGGCGGAGGCCTACAGGTTGGCCATACGGCCGAAATGGAATTTGATGGCGAGCGAATCGCTCGTAGAGGTATTGTCGTTGTGACGATTAATTATCGACTGAATGCCTTTGGTTTCCTGTGTCATCCCGAGATAAGCGCCGAATCTCCCCATGCACCCGCCAACTTCGGTCATCTCGATCAACAAGCAGGCACGCAGTGGGTCAAACGCAACATTGCCGCCTTTGGCGGTGATCCGGACCAGATCACCATCGGTGGACAGTCGGCAGGCGGAGGAAGTGTACTCAGCCAGATGACCTCTCCACAAAATAAGGGCTTGTTCCAGCGAGCCGTCATTATGAGCGGCATGGCTACGGAGTTGTACCCGAAAGTCCGCGTGCCTTCTGTCCGTTCCACACTGCGGGATGCAGAGCAGGCCGGGGTTGCATTTTTCGACTTCCTGGGGGTATCTTCCCTTACAGAAGCGAGACAACTGGATGCTGAATTTCTCCGTGACAAAGCACTCGAATACAAAAGCTTCTGGGGAACCATCATCGACGATCAATTCTGCGCAGGCGATCCGTTTACTCGTTTTGTTCAGCAGGAGCGCGAGGCGATCCCCGTCATGCTGGGGCATACATCTTCCGAATTCTGGACCCGTCCCGCCGCAGCCAATCTGGAAGAACTGAAACAGATGGCTGTTGAGCTATTCGGCGAGGATGCTCCTGCCTTTTTGAAGCTATGTGAGACCGAGACCGGTCAGATCGAGCAGGCTTTGCAACAAGCATCAGTACGCATGATCCAACATGCCATTCTGCTCGCCATCCGCGCGAACAGCGGTCATGCGTCTGAGACGCCTCTTTATTATTATAACTTTGACGCCGAGATTCCGGGATGGGACCAGCCGGGAACCTTTCACTCCGTCGATCTGTGGTTTTTCTTCGAGACATTGGCCAAGTGCTGGCGGCCTTTCACGGGCAAACATTATGATCTGGCGCGCCAGATGTGCAATTATTTATCCAATTTTATTGCTACAGGTGACCCGAACGGTCCAGATTCCACCGGAAAACGGATGCCTCATTGGATTCCTTGTACTACGGAACAGCCGTATCTCATGGAATTTGGCGATCAGTCTCAATTACAGCAGGCTGAGCCTGGACCGATGCTCTCGTTTCTCATTGAACAATATTTCAAGAAACAGAATGAACCTGTTGTTTGAGACATGAGGCTTGCCCTCTGACGATATCGTAAGAGCCATGCGAATGCATGGCTCTTTTAATACAATAACATCTCTCTTTTCCCATTATATATGAGTCTGTGTTGGTTTATTGGAGATGACAGGTAGCGTAATTTGTAGTGAAAACGTATCTTCTTCCTGTGACACCTTCAACGTCCCGTTGTGCTGTTCGATCATTTTCTGACAACTAACGAGCCCAATTTCGTTGCTATCTTTCTTTTTGCCAACACGTTTAATCTTATTCTCCACCTCAAGAGTGACCCATTGTTGCTTCAAAGAAATCTGGATATGAACGGGAAACACTGGATCGGCATATTTTCGAATATTTGAAAATATGTTATCCATTACGCGACGCATGGCGACCAGATTGAGTTCAAGTAAAAACTCCTCATGATGTGCACCTGTCTGAACCTGCACATCGATATCGTTTAAAACCACTAATTGTTCATCGATGAGTTGATCAATAAGCGCTCTGCCCTCATACCTTTCAAATTCTATTTCCTCTTCTTCAGCGGCAGAGGATACCGTGAAATATTCAAATAGTTTGTCCGACAGCACTTTGATCTGATAGGCCTTCTCCCGGCTATTATGAATATACTGCAACAGATCCTCATGTGTTTTATACTTGTTGAGCTCTATGATATCCATATACCCCAATAGAATCGTGAGTGGCGTTCGTAAATCATGGGAAATCGCCGTGATCAATTCGCGGTTGGCCATCCTGACCCTCTCCTCGCTGCCGAGCCGCTCCACAAAAGATTTCCTCATCTCATCTATACTCTGGGCCAAAGATGACAGTTCATCCTTTCCCGATACCGTAATCGAATATTCCAAATTTCCACCTTCAAGTATTTTGATCTCTTGTTCAAGCAGGCCAATATACGACGTTTTCTTATTAATTATCAGTAGAAAGGAAACGATGAACACGATAGCTGCTATGAAAACACCAATAATCAGAATGAGGTTGTAATATTGATACTCATAAAAGCCAACCAAATATATTTGGGCATCTTGATCCGCAAAATGGATGGTGGTGATGGGTATTTTTGATGGTACAAATTGAGTTAACAGCTCCTCGTTAATGGCAGGATCAATCTCCGTGTTAGAGGAAAATATCAACTTTTCTTTTGCAAAAATATACAGATTTAAGTAGCGCTCATGACTTATCCAATCAGACAATTGCTCATGATTACGTGTTGACACGTTCTGATTGTTCACGAACGCTTCGAATCGTTCAAGCGCATCTTGCTGCCTGTTCTCTACAAAAGTGGATTTGCTTAAATAACTATCCAATACAGTCTCGCCAACAACTTGTAAAATAACGAAAGTACTTACGGCTATGACCAAAGAAATGACAACCGCCAGAACCAGTTTAATCTTCAGTTTCTTTCCCATTAGTAATCTATTCAATTTTATATCCCTTCCCCCAAACGGTCTTCACATATTTAGGGTTCTGCGGGTCATCCTCCAGTTTGCCTCTCAAATTACGAATATGAACCATCACCGTGTTATTACATGTATAAAAGTAGGGTTGCCCCCAAACACTCTCATATATGTTTTCTGCAGAGAACACCTTTCGTCGCTTCTTAGCCAGCAGCAGCAAAATCTGGTATTCAATTTCAGTTAGAGCAATTTCCTTCTTCCCAACAAACACGGCTTTTGAATCCTGATGGACGGTAAGATCTTTAACGATAATTTGGTCTGTTTCTTCAGTCTTCTCTTTGCCCCGATAAACATAATACCTCCGTAGTAAGGCCTTCACCCTTGAAACGAGTTCTGTATAAGAGAAGGGTTTGGACAAGAAGTCATCACTGCCGGAAGAAAAGGCCAATTGTTTGTCAGAATCCTGCGTTTTCGCCGTGAGAAACAGGATCGGTGCGCTTGTTTGTTCACGAATCTCCAGACAAGCCTTCAAACCTGATTTATTGGGCATCATCATATCCAAGATAATAAGATCCGTCTCTTCGTTTACTTTATCAATCGCATCTTGACCATCTATCGCTTCAATCACTTCATAATTCTCGCTCTCTAATAAAATCCTTACAATTTCACGAATTTCGCTATTATCATCAGCAATTAGAATTTTCTTGCTCATCTGATCCCTCCGTCTAATTTCAGTATAATATGCGCTATTGGCGACTACCAGCAAATACAATCGACTTAAGAATTCTTCAGAAGTTATGTAGGTATCTCTTAAGAACTTCGACTTATACTGTAAATATCTAGAGGTTACTATACAAAGGGGTCGTCAGCTATGCCACAACCTTTAAAAAAAGTAATGATTAACCTATTGTTGGGTCTATTCATCATGTTGTCCATTGGTCTGCTGGTCTATTATTCTCCGGCCATTATTAAAATCATGTCATCCATGGACAACTTCAGAGAATATATTCATTCAACCGGACATTGGGGTCCGGTCATGTTTATTTTATTTCAGATTCTTCAGATCGTGGTTGCACCTATTCCAGGAGAAGTGGTACAAATCGCAGGCGGATATATTTACGGTACAACCATTGGTTCATTGTATACAACTGTAGGTTTGATACTAGGCTCAGCGATCGCCTTTTATTTCACTCGTTTTATCGGTCGGGCTTATATTTCACGGCTGCTGCAAAAGAAAAATAATAAGTGGATGTCATTTATTCATGATGAGAAGAAGTTCTCCGCTTTTTTATTCATCTTTTTCGTGATTCCCGGCTTGCCCAAAGACATGCTTGTGTTTGTTGCCGCTCTTACCTCAATTCGTTCGTTTAAGTTCTTCATGATCCTTATCGTCGGTCGGCTGCCATGGATCATTGCATCTGCCGCCGTGGGGTCCACCATTCATATGCAACAATATACGATCGCCATTAGTATTTCTGTTATCGCTGTGATCGGGTTCGTGCTCGGTTATATCTACAGGGACAAATTGGTGGGGTTTTTCTCCCGGTCTGACAGAACCAGAACCAAAGCCAAACCCAAAGCTACACCCAGCTATAGTAAAGAATAGTGTGTTTGGTAGAATGAAAAGAAATACAATACGAACAAAGCCAATCTATTGATATGAACACTGGAGGTATATCTCATGCAAAACCTTGAAACCAATCGATTAATCCTACGAAATTTCACTGCAACAGACGCAGCCGGACTGTTGGAATACACAGCAAATCCCAGAGTGAATTGCTTTATGGATCACCGAATTTCAACACTGGAAGACGCGGCGGCGGAGGTCGCAAAAAGAAGCAATGACGATTCCCAAATCGCAGTCTGCCTGAAAGACAGTAACGAGCTGATCGGTGAGCTGTTTGGCATGAGGGAAGATCAGGATCCTGATACAGATCAGGATTTGAATTCAGATACGTATAGTATTGGTTGGAATTTTAATGGAAGATTCGAAGGGAAGGGGTACGCAAGTGAAAGCGCTAATGCTTTCATCGAGCACCTCTTTATGGAACAGGGAATAAGAAGAGTGTACGCCTATGTCGAGGATGATAACTTTCGTTCCCAGAAACTGTGTGAGAAGCTGGGCATGCGCCGGGAAGGTCTTTTTTTGGAGTTCATCTCATTTGTCAAAAATGAGGACGGCACACCGAAATATGAAAATACGTATCAATATGCTTTGTTGAAAAAGGAATGGCTGGCACAGCGTGAATCGGAGAAATAAAGCCTTACAAGCTTCATCATTCGTAAAAAGATTATAGACATGAGAACGTAATCATGCGTACGTTCCAAAACAAATAAGGCGACTTCTCCCTGGATAGATTCCAGAGGAAAAGTCGCCGTTTTTATTCTCATACAGAACACTATTGAACGGGCAAGGCATGTATAAGGTCATAATACATTCTGCTTGAACCTAGACAGTGCCGCCCCAATATTGCTTTGCAATCTTCTGACCCTGATCGATCTTCGCCCATTGCTGTGCTTCGCTTAATTCATTACCGCCATCGCAGGATGCAAAGCCGCATTGATGAGACAGCAGCAGTCGATCCTTATCGATGATTTTGGATGCTTCGTCCAGCAAACGTACAACACGTGTTTCATCATCAAGGGTACTCGTTTTGGAGGAAAGCAAACCCAATACAATTTCCGTTTCCGGTCTGTCCTTGAACACTTCCAGAGCTTCGATGGAACCCGCACGATCATCATCCCACTCCAGGAAGAAACGGTCATACTTCAATTGCTTCAGGAACAGATTGGCGATTTTCACATACGATCCACCGCCCATGTTACGGGAATCATAATTACCGCGGCAGTTATGTGTCCACATTTTCAAGCCCAGGCTATGTCCGAAGTCAATCACGGTATTGTTAATATCAATGAATTCAGAAGCGAGACCTTGTACTTCATCTTGATTAATATGCTCCCCTGTAAATGGAGAGTTCGGGTTGTCGTCTGCAAACAGTTCCCACAAGCAATCATCGAATTGCAGAATTTTACCGCCCACTGCAGCGAATTCTTCGACGAATTCCTTATACGCGATTATAAGGCCCTCTTTGAGCTCCTGTTTGTTCTGATAAACGGAATCTGTACCCCCAATGTTATCTGACCAGGAGAGTTCACCGAAAATATGGGATGGCGATGGTACGCAAAGTTTCGTTTGCTGGTCACCCGCCGTGTCTTGCAGTTGTTGGAACAATTGAATGAAATGATGATTTTTTCCGCTTAATTTGTCCGTGATGCGCAGTCCGATATCTTTGCGTGTTTCATACTTCGAAGTTCCGTCCACATCTCTGAAGAAATAGCCGTGATCCGCGATGTAACGCTTCACACCGCCAAATCCCCATACAAAGTCCAGATGCCACATCGATTTGGAGAATTCGCCATCGGTAACAACGGACAAGTTATGTTCGATCTCTTTGGCTACAACTTGTTTGATAGCCTCCGTCTCGCACTTCTCATATCCTTCGTAGTTTTCATAGAACGGATATTCGATATCATCGTTATGTTCAATTTGCGTTTTATATTTCAGCAGCTCTTCCGGCCGCAATAAACTTCCTACGATCTGGAACTTGTCAGTCATGTAAATTACCCCCTCGTTGTATACCATGATCATATCACGCCGAGAGCAGTTAGAAGGGATACTTAAAAACCATAACTGGTTATAGTTAAAAGCTATACCCACTTGTTAGCAGATTTCATTGAATTCGTCACAGTGTATCTCTATCCATGACAGTTATTTAAATTTCACACCGTACGACGACGCAGTTCATAGAAATATTGCACCGCGGGATGTTTTAATTTGATCTGCTCGGACATGTTCAGAATTCGTTTTTTGCCAACCCGTCTGTCCATTAAAGCCAGAATATTATACAAAATATCATTGCTCTCCAGATTATCTTCTATAGAAGTAGATAAATATGTGGTAGCTGCAACGGTAAAATTTGATTTACTGAGTGCAGCCTGTGCCCCCAAAAGCGCTTTGGCATGTACGGAGATTTTTCTGCTCCTTGCCATGATTTGCAATCGATCCTCGGGGATATTGCCTTTGGACTCTTGCCGGATAACTTCAATCTCATCTTCACTTACAGGAATGAGAATGTTAGGGTCGTTCTTAATCTCCTGTTCCGTCTGATACCAACGGATCGGCGTTGAAGTATCACTCATATTCAGGATGTTCTTTTGATCTACGGTAATGTAACAATTGCCTGATTTATCAGGGGCATAGCGATAGCTGGTTGCACGATACTCCACTTTTCCAATTAACGCGGGACTAAGAAAACTCTCTAATTGTTGCTTCAGTTTACTCCAGGACATAGATCCTCCTATTATCAAAAGCCTACCGCACGTATTGCGGCGATCATTTTATATACTTTTCAATCCATCAACCCTACGGAAACTCATCTAAAATTATAACATAGCCAAACAAAGCAAAGTCCCCTATTCAATCTGAAAACAGATTCAATTCCTCTGTTCGTCGTATCCGCAGATTAAATCCAGTAATTGGTTTAACATTCCTCATGTGATAAACTTGCAGAAATTATCTGCTTTCTATCCATCTATCATTGCCTATCATTACGAAAATACGATGTCATTCACAAGGAGAGGGATTTTAAATGGCTAAGAAGAAAACAACATTACCTGCTCATATGGAAAAGCTCGTTAAAGATAATGATATCGCTGCGGTAAAAGAGGTTTTCGAGCAATGCGAATGGGATGCCCGTGGGGGCTACAGCAAAGGTACGGCCCTCAGCTTTCGGCATATTTCGGATGAATTGGTTCGCTGGCTGGTAGAGCAAGGGGCAGATATTAATGCACGTGACAAATATCAACGCACGCCTTTACATGCCCATGCCTCACACTGGTCAGGAAATGTCCCCCTGTTCCTTGAATTAGGCGCGGATCTGGACGCTGTGGACTACCAAAATGAAACACCCTTACATGCAGCGGTCAGTGGATATAGAACCACAGTGGTTCAAGCGTTGGTAAACCAAGACGCTGCGATTAACGTAGAAAATAAACAGGGAAATACGCCATTAGCTAAGGGATTAGTCAATTGCAGGAATAGTGATATTGTCAATCTGGCGGAGATTGCCGCCATTCTGCTGAATGCTGGTGCATCGGTCACGCCAGATATGGAAGAATCGGTGAAGCGGATTGGTAAGGATTTTGAATACGTTCGTGAGAAGTTCAATAAAGACAAAATCGATGAAGTTTCAGACGCGCTAATCAAACTTTACCGGCTATTTGATGTCGAGCCGGTCGCGAATCGAATCATGCACGATGGGACCACCCCCATTCAGGTAAAAGCAACCACCTGGCCCAAGCAGCACCAAGAGCTGTGGGAATATCTTGTCCCGGCCCAGGGACATGCGCAAACGGTGCAGGGAGAGATGATCCGCATCACAGGGCGCGTGTCTCATGAAGTATTGGATAATGGCGGAGGTAACTGGGATAAGGAGTATCGCAAGATGCTGGATGCACTGATTCGTCACCTGGGCACTGGTGAGCCACTCGCCCCGGCACTTCTCCAAGAAGCATCAGACTTGGTCAGCAGGCTTCATGATGGATATGATTTTGATGCGCCTGCCAGATTATCCGAGTTGGCGGTATTATGGGTAGTAACGAACCCTCAGCCGATCGCAATGGCCCAACCGGAGTATACGCGTTAACGTTCCAAGGATAGACGACAACGCTAAAAAAGAAGCGGAGTTATTCCCGCTTCTTTTTTAGCTGTTATTTTCTTAATAACCGTCAATACATCATAACTACTAATCTTTCCTGACTAAGTGCGAGTAATACTCGACATGGCTTGAGAGCCTACCGTGGATGAAGTTGCTAATATATCGGGATACCCTCATGATTTCCCATTTTGGAAGTACTCCTAAATAACGTAAGTCTTCAATCCCTCTTAGTTTGTTGACCGGAGTATGACGCTTGCCCACACCAAAACTAACCTTACTTATCGTCCGTTCTTTCTCCGAACTCGGAAACTTAAATCCCACGTTCCTCCGCCTCAACTTGATCCTTATTTCCAAATTCATGGAGCAGCGTACGAACTTCACTTGTCGACTTGGCGTTCATTAGGCTGTTTCTGAGTTCACTTGCTCCTCGAAATCCGCGGACATAGACTTTAAAGAAACGGGCAAGCGCGCTGAACGAACGTGGCTCCTGTCCTGAATATTGATCATGGAGATCCAGATGCAGCCGTAGCAGATCAAGCAATTCCTCACTGCTGTGTTCCTTCGGCTCCTTCTCAAACGCAAACGGATTCTGGAAAATACCGCGTCCAATCATAATGCCATCCACACCATATTGCTCCGCGAGTCTAACGCCTGTCTCACGGTCCGGAATATCCCCGTTAATCGTCAGAAGTGTATTCGGTGCGATCTCATCACGAAGCTGCTTAATCTCCGGAATCAGTTCCCAGTGAGCGTCTACCTTGCTCATTTCTTCTCTCGTCCGCAAGTGGATGGACAGATTCACGATGTCCTGTTGCAAAATATGAGTTAACCAGTCGCGCCATTCGTCGACTTCCGTGAATCCGAGACGCGTTTTTACACTGACTGGCAGTCCTCCGGCCTTCGCCGCCTGAATAATCTCCGCCGCAAGAGCCGGGCGGCAGATCAAGCCGCTTCCTTTTCCATTCTCAGCCACATTCGCTACAGGACAGCCCATATTAATATCGATACCTTTAAAGCCTTCTTTCGCCATGCCAATACTCATCTCACGAAAGAATTCCGGTTTATCTCCCCAGATGTGAGCCACAATCGGCTGTTCATCTGCTGTAAATGTCAAACGCCCACGCACGCTCTTGTGCCCCTCCGGGTGACAATAACTCTCCGTGTTCGCAAATTCCGTAAAAAATACATCTGGTCGTCCTGCTTCACTTACCACATGACGAAACACAACATCCGTCACATCCTCCATCGGTGCCAATATAAAAAATGGTCGTGGCAATTCACGCCAAAAATTGTCTTTCGTCATATCCAAAACCTCTCTATGCATACTAGGGAACTTCTTTATCCCGAAAATTAAATCATCTGTAACCGATTATATCACACCCCCGAGAGAAGCATACTTCTCCCGCCAGCCTGAATAAACAACGTCGACTACGTAGGAATTGATATCTAAATATCTTGAATGTACCATTATAAAACCACTGCTTGGCGCAAGACAACTTCATTATCCACATTTATACTAACTTCTTTTTTCCATCTGTTCATTCCTATGCATTCACTTTATTTAACCCATCAAGGAGTAGCTATATATGTTTGACATCATAATATATCATATATATTATAGATACATGTAATCTTTAATTAAAATCAGACAGTGTCAGACCTTGCTCGAGATTGCAGTTTAACATACAACAGACAGTACAGTTAGAAAGGAGATCAATAAACATGGATGTACTAAAAAGTCAGTACGAAATGATTAAACGGACAAGGGAATCCCTCTTCCGAATGTGTGAAAACATGTCCCCCACAGCGTATATTAAACCGGTAGAAGCTTTAGGTGGAGATTCAATTCGTAACCTGCATGTTCATGTTACAGATTGTTATCGCGTATGGTTAGGTGTGCGTGGTCTTGGGCGATCCATGCCCAAAATAAAACCAGAATCCATCCAAAATGTTCAGCAGATGCGTAAATTATTTGAGGCGACAGACTTACTCGTTGACGAATTCCTGCAGAATTTTAGAAGCAACTGGAACCCCGACATTCAATCCAGTTGGATGAGTGAAACCGCCGAATTAAGTGAATTATGGCTTTTTACACATTGCACAACCCATGAATTCCATGATCGGGGACAAATCGCGAAAATGGCCAGATTACTTGGGTACATCCCGCCCAAAATGAATTTATCAAAATAAAATGAGCCTGGGAATCATCTATTTAACAAAATAGATCAACGGTATGCCATTCTGCTTGATTCTTATCAAGTATAGGCTTTTTTTGTTATGCCTTTTTTTCGACACATTAAAGATAATGAATATCTTGCTAGGCTTCATCCTCTCTCTTCATGAAACGTGTTCTCATACCAGGAAATCAGGAAGATTAGGTATATTATGAATCCAACTGTACACCCTTAATGGGAAAAAAGCGGAATGAGCACTAATTAGCACTCATTCCGCTTTTCTAGCTTCCCCGGACTGTACCTTACAAATCATCCAAAAGTTTAACGATTACCACCTAGATTAGATTCGACTTCTGTAACAATCTCTGCATGATCGTGGCAATCTCGGCACGTGTGATCTTACCTTTTGGTGCCAATAAAGACTGGCTGCGACCCTGCACAAGACCTGACTTCGCGCTGTCCACTGCACTGATGCGTGCCCAGGCAGATACAGTAGTCTCATCTTGGAACATCTGGAGCGTGGCATCTAAAGACTCTGCGTTCAGGCTATCTTTTAATCCAGTAATCGTCATCGCTTTCGCCAATATAACCATCGCTTGTTCTCTTGTAATGGTATCGTCAGGATGGAAGGTGCCATCCTCGAAACCGTTGATCAGCCCATATGCATGTGCTGTGCGGATAGCACCATTGTACCAATCCTCAGTCTTCACATCCGTAAATGGAGTTTCCCCATTCTCCGGACGAAGTCCCAGACCACGAACCATGATTGCGGCGAACTCTGCACGGGTCACGGCTCGATCAGGATTGAAGGTTCCGTTGCCAACGCCCTCCACAATCATGCGAGATCCCATATCATTTACAGCTTCTTTACCCCAATGATGCATTACGTCTGTAAATTGTAATGGATGCCACACTACTGCATATGTGCTATTGGTCAGGCTGTTAATTTGAGCTTCGTATCGGCCATTGTTTTGACGTACTTTGGTCGGGACATGACGAACTGATCCGTCTGGCTCCACGACAACGCCAGTTGTAATTTTGTTCGGATCTATGCCTTCTGGCATGGCTATCGTTCTTTCGACATATGCATCGAAGTTTTTTACTTCAACAGACTTGTCACCATAAACGGCATTAACTGTAAAATTAAGCGGCTGAGCAATCAGAGTTAAATCATTCTGAGCGACTGCGCGCCCTACAATGTCCGATTGAACTGAGGTCGGAGCTGCAATTTCAATCTGTACCTTGATATCCTGCAAGTCATTAGACACTCCAACTTGGCTCGCAATCTCCCCAATGCGGATTTGTCCAGCAGGAACAGTGTACGAAGCCTGCTCTGTTTTGAATTCGAGAATAGCTTGATAATCTTCCATCGTTTTAATCATCTCGCCTGTAAGCTCACCCACAAAAACGTCGTACGTTTGATTAATAGGAATTGTGACAACCGCGTGTTGTCCTTCCTCTGCCAATCTGTCATTCAGCTTCTGCTGATCTACTACAATCGTCAATGCGGTTTGTTGGTCACGCCGGGATATGATCGCTTGTCCAGCATTTTCCACTTTTCCATTAACCAAAATATTGACGCCTGTAGTTGGTGTTGTTGTCGGTGGTGTGACAGGCGTTAACTGTGGGTTTGATGGAGCTTGTGTTACAGGCGGGTTGGTTGACGGAGCAGAGGCCGCTGCAGGCACAACTGCATTGGACCTAGCCGAATCTGTACTTTTGCCTGCACCGTTAATGGCTTTCACCGTAAACGTATAGCTTATTCCGTTACTCAATCCCGTTACTGTTATTGGACTAGTACTGCCTGTAATTATCGTATTCCCAGGCGATACAGTCACTTCGTATCCCGTAATTGGACTTCCACCATCATGAACTGGCGCTGCAAATCTTACGGTCGCTTGTCCGTTGCCCGATGTCGCTGTCACATCTGTTGGCGATCCCGGAACGCTTGATGGAATTACACTTACTTGATTGGAGGCTTCACTAAGCCCTCCCTTATTCTCTGCTTTTACAACAAAGTAATAAGTCTTGCCGTTAACCAACTCAGGAATGGTATAAGGTGATGATGCCTCGGCTGTGATTTCAACCCTATGATCAGGATCATCATCTGTTGCCATGTAAATTCGGTACTCTACATCGGGTTCCGTTTCCCATTTCAACGTGACATGACCATCCCCAGGTTCGGCTGTCAGATTCCGAGGGTTGGCTGGCGCATTAGGCAGATTTACGGCCTGTATTACTTTGAAAGTGACTGGTACCATCAGATCTGCTGTCAACGTAACCGTTGCTGTATATGTTCCTGCGGGCAATCCGTCCTTGGCACGGAGAGTGAAATCTGTCTGATCACCAGCGATCAATTCAGCATCCGGCTGCGTAATAACAAAGGCATCCGAATCATGCCCGCTCAGAGAGGCAGATAAATGAACCAGATTTCCTGTTCCCGTATGCTGAATGGATACGCTGTTCGTTTCCTGAGTACCGGATTCATAATCGAGCATGAGCGGTTCCAATGTGCGATCTTCAATTGGAGCAATCGTATACGTTGGAGCTGCTGTCACCGTAAGAACCATGCTGCCTTTTTTGCTGATATCTGCTGTTGAGGTCGCGTAAATGGTATATTCCCCTGGCTCGGCATCGGCTTCTACCGTAACATAGCCGGAATCGCTGACCTTCACCTTGTTGGTTGCATCGCTACTGCTCCACATCACCGTTACATCCGCTCCGCCTACGGTATCAACCGTTGCCGTCAGTTGTCTGCTCTCTCCCTGCATAAGGCTGTCCGTAATCGGATTAACCGTGACGCTGTTCACGGCCGGTGCATACGTCACCTTAATGGTTGCCGTTGCAACCTTGGTTAGATCGTACACGGATGTCGCTGTAATCACATAGTCACCTGGCACGGCATCGGAAGCAACGCTAACATTTCCCATGCTGCTTACGGTTACCTTGTTGCTGGAATCGTTGCTCGTCCACATCACGGAAGAATCGGCTCCACCTACCGCAGTTACCGTGGCAGTGAGTTGCTCGGTTCTTCCTTGTGCGACAGAAGCATTTTCCGGATTGACAGCGATATTGTGAATAGCTGGCGCATACATCACGGTAACGGTTGCCCTTCCCATCTTGCTGCTGTCTTCAATCGATGTAGCTGTTATCGTATAATCCCCTGGTACAGCATCCGCTGCAACCGTTACGAAGCCGGTATTACTTACAGAGACTTTGCCGGTTAGATCACTGCTGCTCCATGTTACCTCCGTCGAAGCTCCACCGACTGCCTCAACGATTGCCTCTAACTGTGTACCATCTCCTTGCACGATGCTTGCTGGATCAGGCGTAACGATAACTCCGTTTACTGCTGGTGCATACGTCACCGTAATGGTTGCTGTACCCACCTTACTGCTGTCTACCGTCGAAGTTGCCGTAATGGTGTAGTTCCCTGGCATAGCGTCTGGGGCAACCGTCACGAAGCCAGTATCGCTTACCTCAACCTTGTGATCCGTATCACTGCTGGCCCATGTCACCGTTGCTCCGGCCCCACCTACAGCGTTTACCGTTGCGACCAGTTGTCTGCTCTCTCCTTGCATCAAACTGTCGGTATCTGGGCTAACACTAACGCTATTAACAGCTGGTGCATAGGTAACCGTAATGACCGCTGATTGCCTCTTACCCGTATCATAAGTGGAAGATGCTGTAATGATGTAGTCGCCCGGTGCAGCATCCGATGCTACACTAACCTTCCCCGTTGCATCTACCGTTACTTTGTTACTGAGATCACTGCTATGCCAGCTTACCGTGTCTGGCGCTCCACCTACGGCAACTACCGTTGCCGTTAACTGGGTGCTCTCACCCTGCATCAGGCTATCCGTACTTGGATTAACGGTTATACTCTGAACTGCTGGTGCATATGTCACCGTAACGGTTGATGTAGCTGTCTTGGTACTATCGAACGTGGAAGTCGCCGTGATGATGTAATTACCTGGTGTTGCGTCCCGTGCAACTGTAACTAAACCCGTAGCATTAACTGCGACCTTGTTCGTTGCATCACTACTGCTCCATGTCACCGTTGTTGGCGCCTCTCCTACGGCGTTAACAGCAGCCGATAGTTGCCTGCTTCCACCCTGCATCGTACTTGTCGTGATCGGGCTTACAGTTACACTGGTGACGCTTGGTGGAGGCGGCGGCGTGAATTGGGCTGCCCTTATATTTACCACTTTTCTGTCATCCTCATCCCACACCGCATACAGTGCTCCATTCATTGCTGTTATGGCAGGACTTGTGGCAGTTTTAGTTGTAAAAACATTCAATCCACCATTCCTTCCATTTTCAGCCAGAACCCATCCATTGCCGTCATATTTTTTCACACGAATCTTAAAAATAGCAATAGCATTACTGATCACTCCGGAATATTCGCCCCAAACGGCATATAATTCATTATTCAGAGTTGCCAGCTCCACTGTGAAGGTACGAAAATCAGTGCCAACATTAATCCCTGTCTGTCCCCCACCGTCAATACTGGTCCAGTTGTTACCATCGTACTGTTTAACTCGGACTTGATCGTCTGTTCTACTGATTGGTTCTGTCCATGCCATGTATAAGATATCGTTAATAACAGCAAATGAGGGATTGGTTGGAATAACCGTAGAAGTTATATTTAATCCAACCCCACCGTCTGCCAATGACCAGTTTGATCCAGCATATTTTTTGACACGCAACTGATACTTGGCACCGGTCAAATACTCGACCCACGCTACGTATAAATCATCCCCCATTACTGTAATGATGGGCGTTGCTGCACCACTACCCGGGTTTACGTTTAATCCCTCTGTTCCGCCCCCATCGAGGCTTGCCCACGTGGTGCCATTATACTTCTTCATGCGAATCTTAGCTGCTTCAACCCAAGTTGCGTACAACTCCCCTTTATATGCAGTTAACATGGGAGTACTCGCATTTAATGAGGGACTTTCATTAATTCCTTCTGTGCTTCCTCCTTCAGCATTTGTCCAGCTCGTACCGTCATATTTTTTGACCCGAATCTGGCCAATAGAAGAAGTTTTCATTTCCGTCCAAGACAAATATAGAGCGTTATTGTACACGGCGAGGGTCGGAGATACGACATCTTTGGTTAAATCGTAATTCAGACCATATGTTGGGTGACCGCCGTCAACACTAATCCAGTTTGAGCCATTAAACTTTTTAACTCTGATCTGGCTAATCGTAGGCGTACTCGGAATCGTTTCTTTCCATGCCACATAAATCTCACCATTCCATTCCACTATGGCAGGTTTTTCACCCCTCATGGCTGAATTTACATTAATGCCAGTTGCTCCATTCCCATCAATGATCGACCAGCCGGATGCCGCCGAAGTTACACCGCCCCCAATCACTAAAGATGGTATAAAAAGAATGATGGCTAGAAACAGATGTGCCATTCTTCGAAAATTTCCGTATTTCTTACTTGCTCCCCCCACTGAAATCATTACATGTCTCCCCCTCCGCAATATTAATCAGTTGCATTCTACTCAGCATAACGGAGCACACCTTAAAAAAACCTTAAAAAACGATGTTATTCGACTTTATTCGACGACATTAATCATACCCGTCCACCAATCCACATTTTCAGTTAACTATCCATCAAATAAATACAAAAAGAGCCCCACCGCATGTACGATGGAACCCATTGATATAACACATGTTCTCTTAAGACAGCCCATTAGGAATATGAAAGGCAACGCTCGTTCCATGCCCAGGTTCACTCGTTAGTACCAGTGAAGTTCCGTATTCAAATCTCAATCGCTTATCGATATTTCGTAAACCTACTCCTTGCTGGACGGCCGATTCGCTATGTTCAAGTAATATCTTCATACGGTCGGGAGGAATTCCGACTCCGTCATCGGATACAACAAATAACCAATCCTCTTCTAATCTCTCCACTATCAATTTCACTGTTCCGCCTTCAATTCGATCTCCGATGCCGTGGCGAATCGCATTTTCGATCAACGGCTGAAGCAGCAACGGTGGTATCTGTAAACGATATGCCTCTTCAGGAATCTCATATTGGAAGCAAATACGGTCCCTGAATCTTGCCTGCTCAATCTGTACATAGGTTTGAATAAGCTTGAATTCCTCATCGAGTTCGATGCGTTTATCTGAATTGCTGAACCGAAAGCTTCCTCGCAAATAATCAGCCAACGCGATGATCATGCTCCGCGCACGCTCTATATCTGTATAACTGGAGGCAACGATACTATTAAGAACGTTATATAGAAAATGCGGCTTGATCTGCGATTGAAGGAAAGCCACTTCCATATATACTGCGCGTCCCAATGATTCCTTCATGGCAAGCAAACTTCCGATTCGGGCTTTTAATTCTTCCAAATCAAACGGTTTGGGCAAGTAGTCGTTTGCTCCAACCTGATATGCAGCCACCTTATCCTGTGGTTGAATTGCCGCAGTAACCATCAGCACGGGCAACTCCAAGAGTGAATAGCGCTTGCGAATTTCTTGACATACTTCGTATCCGGACATGCCTGGCATCATCAGGTCCAGAATGACAAGGTCAATTCTGCCCGGTTCATCGATCTGGCGAAGTGCTTCGTATCCATCTTTGACTGCGATGATCCGATAGTCATGGGATTGTAGCGTATCCAGCAAAACCTTCAGATTGACATACTGATCATCAACGATCAAAATCGTGCGCTTACCAGCGGCATTCGCAATATACGGTGTAGGAAACGAATACTCGTTCTCCAAAGGTTGAATGTAAGATGCTGATGAATGGTCCGAGCTAGCTATATTTTCATTATTTGACGTTGCCCGCTGCAGGGTAAACGTGAATGTCGTCCCCACGTCCAGGGTTGAGCTCACGGATAGTGTCCCCCCTTGCAGATTAATCAGCTGCTTAGCGATAGACAGCCCAAGCCCGGAGCCGCGTTGGCCTACTTCTTCCATGGATTTGAACGGCTCAAAAATATACGGCATATCCTCCGGATGTATACCCGCTCCCGTATCCTGTACTTCGAATTGCAACAGGCCTTCTTGTTCCTTCCCGGCAACAATGATCGTTCCGTTCTCTGTGTACTTGATTGCATTGTCCAGCAGATTGCTAATGACCTGACTTAACCTGATTTCATCAGCATAAGCGAGCGGCAAGTCCGCTGGCACCTGATTGACGAGTTGAATCTCCTTTTCCGCACTGAGATAAGAGTAGAAACGGATTTGCATCTCTACGACTGAACGGACATCGACTGGCGCCGGATCAATTCTAAGCTCCCCCTGTTTAAGCTTCGACAAGTCCAGAATGTCATAGACAATCTGAGAAAGCTTCCTGGTAATATCGATCATCAACTGAAGCTTCTCTCGTTGCCCTGACGTAGGAGGTAACGCAGTATCATCAAGCATAGACCGGGATATGTTCATAACACCATGAAGAGGCGTCTTGAATTCGTGTGAGGTACGTGCGAGAAAATCATCCTTGTGCTTGTCCGCCTCCATTAACTGACCCGAGAGTTCCTCTATTCTCTGGAATGCGTTTGAGAAGCGGAGCGACATCAATAGTGCAAGCATGAGCAGTACAAGAAATGGCTCGACGGGTGGCAGCGAATAGATCGGAACGCCAAAGTAGACGTTTAAGTTCTGGTTCAACACTAGCGCGTTCAAAGCCATCGCCGCCACAGCCAGATACCAGCTGCCAGCCACTCTATTTAGAACAGCATATACAAACACATAGGTGGCGTACAACAAAGCTAACGTGACGTACAGTGATGTCACAAGGCGAAACGGCCCTGTCGTAATTTGCGTAGCAAAGCCCATATGCAAGAGAAGTAAAGCACCTCCTGATAGTAGTCCTGCCTTCGTAAATCCTCTATAACTGTAGGGACGAAAAGCAGTATACACATACAAGAAAAATCCTACACCTACCCCAATGGTCAACACCATTTGAATGCGAAAATATAGCCAAAATGGAAGTGGGCCCAGCGCATCGAACAGCACCCTCTCACCGCTGATGCTTGTAAACGCTGCAATAAATACACAGACGAGTCCGAATACAACAAGGGACTGATCATTCCTGCGCTGAGAAAATAATCCGATAAAATACAGCCCCATGATCAGGAAGGCTGTTAGGGCAATCCAATCGTGTGCTGTCGCGACATCCCGAATTTTCGCAATTTGGTCAGCCTTGCCAAATTGGATAGACTCCCCGATTCCACTCGTTACCCGGAATTCATGGTTGGCAACTTCGATCACGATATCGTTCCAGCCTGGCTTTAAAGTGAAATAACTGACATATGGCTTGTTAAGCGCCCAATAATCGTCTTTGTGATCGGGATACCCGCTTGAGCCCACGACTTGCCCGTTGACGATAAGCCTATTGGAGATCAATATGGCTGCCGTCTTCATTCCATATATGACGCTATCGTCATCAATTAAAAGCCTCAAACGATACGTTGCCACACCCAACGTATCCATCTGTTTGGACCATGACCCGGGCACCTGAATGAAAGAAGGGGCTTCATCTCCCGCTTCCTCAGAGGTGAGGGGATGGCTGAAGAGTAGTCGATTCGGGTAAAACTCCCATTGCCCGTCCAGCCGGACGACACCCTTCTCCTGAAATGCCCAATTGGTTAAGTCCATGACTCCATTGGCCGCCATCGGCATCGTTTTCTTGTTAAAAGTAAAGTATGTTAACAGCATACCGTAAGTCGCGAACAACATTGTCAATGTAATTAGGATCGCAACGATTTTGCGTTTCATTGAAATGTGCGCCCCGATCCCTCCATCGTGTTCTGAATCAATAACAACGTCTCCTCCTCCAGTTCTGTTCCAAGTTGAATGCGCACGGCTTGCTCTAACTCCTGACTTACACGGTATGCCTCACTCCGGTTACTGAGTTCCAGATGAATTCTAATCAACTCACGTCCATCGATCTCGGAGTCAGGAACAAGTGACAGTAATCGCTGTAAGCTATTCGCTGCAAACAAAAGCTTTCCTTGGCTACGATAATACATATACCATTTGCGAAGTGCACGGACATACAACGACTTGATATTCAACTGTCTGGCAATTGCCCAGTCAAAATTGCATCCATCCATATAATCTCCGACGTACATCTCGTTCATCTGATCATAATGAAGCTCATTTATGTGCTCTTCCGCCAATATTTTATTTAACAATGTCTCGAATTGAGAGACATCTATTGTAATGTCGTTCAGTTCAGCGGAAAACCCCTGATTTCCTTTACGGATATGAATTGCTACGCCATGCTCTGTCAAGCTTCTTCGAAGATAAGAAAGACAGGTGTACAAATACGATTTGGCTTTATCGAGATCGTAACCCGGCCACAACGCCTCTATAATGACAGCGGCATTTACGCGCTTACCTTCATGATGAATTAGAAATGCGCATAGCTCCCGCTCTTTTTTCGTTTTCCATATAACTTCCTTGCCCGTATCGCCTGGTGATATGATATGGAATCCTCCGAGAGAAAGAACTGACGGAACTAAAGGCTTATTTTCCTCTGTTAGACTGGACTGCTTGTACAGATCTTTGGTTATCCGTGCCACCGTATTCTGTAAACGGCTCACCGTAAACGGCTTTAACAGATAGTCGGTTGAATCAATCTCAAACGCTTCTAATGCATACTCGGCATAGGCCGTCGTGAAAATGATCGGCAACTCAGGAGAAATGCTTCTTATTCGCCGAGCTGCTTCGGTACCCTTCATACCCGGCATTTGGATATCCAAAAACACAGCATCTATCATGGTTCGGTTTAAATCTTCCAACGCCTGAAGGGGATTTAGATATCTTCCAGCGATCTCCACATTCCCCATTTGACCAAGCAATATTTCAAGCAGATCTAGTGCATCTTCTTCATCGTCAATCAACATAACACGGATCATTGGCTGTTCTCCTTTTTCGTTCATGCTAAAGATTAGCGGCCTTGAATCAATGTTTACATCCAAATTTATTTATACATATATATCGGGCGGTTGGCTTCGTCTCTTTAGATTCTGATATGTTGAGTGGAATTCATCTTGCCGAACTGGAAAAGCTCCTCTACAATGAAGCTCGACAGGCATTTAACCTGCAGATCGACATTCCGAGGAGGCTTGACTTAAATATGGAAATTTCACTGGATATCATAAAAGATAAAGTCGAATGCTTGCAGGCTTATGACTTTCATGAACTGGCGCGAGCGATCGAAGAACGTATTGAAATCAATAAGGCATTAATGCTGCGTGTAAAGCAAGTCCAACATCAAGTAACGTTTGATCCTATTCGCACCAAAATGTTATATAGCGCAGTCGTGCATTTTGCCTTAGATTAATGGACCAAGACTTTGAATAGTGAATACCAGATTACTGACTTAATTGCAGTTACTGCATGGTCATATTATGTAGTTACTATTGAGGGTTAAGGAGAGAGTACCATGCAAGAATTAACATTTATGAAGAATTATAAAAACAACGAAGTACTGCGCAAGAGTTTTTTCGAGCTTGCTGCCGAGACTTTTGATATTGATTTTGAAAATTGGTACCAGCACGGATGCTGGGGCGAGAACTACATCCCTTTTTCATTTGTGGACGGAGATCGGGTTGTTGCCAATGCTTCCGTTAACATCCTTGAGCTCATCATTCACGGGGAGCAGAAAAAAGCGATTCAAATCGGCACAGTGATGACACATCCCGACTATCGAGGGAAAGGACTATCCACTCATTTAATGAACAGAATTTTAGAGGAATACGAGAACAAGCACGATCTCATGTACCTTTTTGCCAATGAATCGGTGCTTGATTTTTACCCCAAGTTTGGTTTTAAGCCGGTGGAAGAACATCTTTTTTCAATGGATTATACGGCAAAAAAATCACCCAAACCTGCGAACCTTCAGAGGCTCGATGTTACTATCGCGGATGATTTACATCTTATTCAAAAATTCGCATCGGAAAGATTGCCGGTTTCTCGGCATTTCGGAACCGCCCAGACGCAAGGCATACTCATGTTTTATTGCCTGAATGTCTTTAGTAATGATATTAATTACTTAGAAGATGAAAACGTCATTGTTATTTATCAGAAAGAAGACAATCATATTGAGCTCTTCGACGTTGTTAGCTTAAACGAAATAAATATGAAAGATATCTTGGATAAGATTGCAGATGAGGATACAGAGACAATCACCTTCCATTTCACACCAGATGCAACAGAACATCTCGTTCTAAAAAGTACCCTCACCAATGACGGCTTATTCGTAAGAATACCTGGTGATCATCTCTACCCTGTGCATGTTAAACATCCGATTACTTCAATCGCTTAATGATTTATTTAATACCTTCCCTCAGCCATGCCTAAAAAAAGATCAAAAGGAGCAGGATTTCCCTGCTCCTTCGTTATGTGAAACTTCTTTCTCTCATCAAACGTAAATTCACAAGGTATAATGAAGTCAGATGACCGTTTGGCATAAATTGATGAACATCATAACGAAGGAGAGGACATTTGTGGCGTTTATTCCGTTAAACTGTCCCAATTGCAACGGACGAATTGAATACAAAGAGGGTGAAATTCTAAAGTGCCCTTATTGTGAAACAGAGCTTCTATTGAAGCAAAATAATGTCTATTACGTGGACCAGACCATTAATCATTACCATGGAACGCCTCCCAAGGCAACGCCGAAGCAGGCTGTCTCCGTAAAGCTTTTACTTATACTGATGCTGGTGTTAACCGGTGCCATCGGTACTTATATGTACTCCAATGTCAGCTCTACTCATTCACCAACAGAAGCCAAACTGCCTATGCGAAAGATGCCTGAAAGCGAGGTTCTGCTCTCCTTTTTGCGAGATATCTTCGATAAAGGGACTGCCCTGCCGACTGAGGATGAACTTGCTCGTATTCGTTACTTAACTGTAGATTATTCGGATAATGACCAGTGGGAGTTTACATACAGCTTCTCCGACCCCTTCAGCGATGAACAGGCTGAGAAAATCACTTATGTGACTCAGGACAAGAAACTGAATAACCAGGAGATCGATCAGCGGGATTTTGAAGCCTTTACGGGACTGACGGCACTCGATCTGACGAATACCTATGAAATCTCCCAGACGGATCAAACCACTTTGGCCCATATGTCCGGATTAAAAAGTTATGGAGGTGCTTTTAACGAATCCTTCAGCAAATTTTCGGGCTACTTTGGCGACAAGACTAACATTACGGAGCTTTCCACTCAGCTTCGCAGCAATCAGGAATTGGCCATGCTGCTGGAGTTTCCTAATCTGAGCTCGTTATCCATTACCTATGTGGATGAATCCGTAACGGATTTCTTTCTGTTGAACAAGCTGCCGCTCAAGTCCCTGTCGCTCACCTTTGTCGATGAACTGGGATGGTTATCCTCCATGACCGGGCTGTCATCCTTATCCATACAATACAGTGAAACCACAGACCTGCAACCGCTGTACGCCTTGACCCAGCTTCAGGAGCTTCAGCTATCCTTTTTAACAAATGTAAAGTCCATCGACTTTGTACAAAATATGCCTGCTCTACAAACGCTTGATCTCGAAAGCGTAAACTTCTCAAGCCTGGAGCCCTTGGCCGACAAGGCCTCTATTACTTCACTGCGCCTAGCTTCTCTAAGTCAACTTAGTTCGGTAAAGGCCATCAATAGCCTGTCCTCTTTGCGGGAATTAACGTTGTCCGGCTACTACGAGAATGCAGAAGCGCTGACATTACCTAAGGCAACGCGAGTAGAAATTCCAAGCGCTTTTCTCGCCGGACTGAAAGCGCCCGCCGCAACCAGCCTGACGCTCCGTGGCGGAAGTGGCGAGTTGAATTTGGCGGCGCTGGGGAAATTCCCGAAACTTAAGCAACTCTCCCTCTCAGAGGTCAGTGAAGTAACCCGTCTGGGCGCCCTGGATGGCTTGTCCAGCCTAGAGACTCTAAGCATTTACGACTCGTCACTATATCAGGAGAGCGATGCTTTATTTCGTTTGAAGCAGGTGAAATCTCTGATGTGCTCCGAGTGCAGGCTAAACTTTGAACAAAAGGCAGCAGCCGAGAACAGCGTACTTGAACATTTGACCTTAGAGCAGCCGTATTTCAGCATAAACAATACCTCTGTTACTGAAGTTGACCAGATGATGGCTTACTTTGCCAGCATGTCTGCTCTACGTTCCTTTACTCTGCAAGACAGCAATTTGGCTTCTCTCGAATTCATGAGTAACTGGCAGGCTATAGAAGAGCTTCATCTCGAGAACAATGCCATTTCCAATATCGAGACCCTAAGCCAACTGCCTGATCTGAAAAAGGTTTATCTCTCCGGTAATTCCGTCCAAAACAAATCCGTGCTTGGTACGGGTGTGCATGTGTATTAATTACCGCCTGGGATGATGGGGAGTTTTAGACTACTACAGTTAATGGATGGTATTAAAACAAAGGCAAAAAGGGGTTCCCCTTATGCAGTTCTTCCTGCATGGGGGAACCCTTTCGGTGTTTTAAGTCAAGTCAAAAGCCTTCAATATTCTTTGGACGATAGCTGCAACCTCAGCACGGGTGATGTTGGCATCCAGAGATCACTCTCCCCATACAAAGGGATCTTGACGAAACAAACAAGCGGCTGCCTAATCGGCAACCGCTTTATCGGACATGCTTATTAAATGTCGTAGTTATTCGAAGGACTGTGATCGATAACGGATTGCACAACTCGTTTAACCACGGATTTCGCGGCATCCTGGATGGATATTCCGCCGATCTCGTCCGCGTTAACTTCAATAAATCCTTTGCCCCCGATGATCTCTCGAGCTGTCTCAAGTTCGCCCGCACTGATAGAATCATGGGATACCAGTGAGATCAGGCCGGCGTCGTTCAACACCTTTGCCATCTCCGCCGTTCCGCGGAGCGTTTCTCCACTGACGCTCTCAAGCAGCATCGTATGGTAACCGGATGACATTAGTCGCTTCTCCACTTCCTTGGCGAGAGCTACCGTATCCGAGCCAGCAAACCATACCGTGAGCGGAGATTGTCCTTTCTGCTGGGCGCGAACATCTCTCGTGATCCCCGTATCCAGCGTGGAAAATCGGCTTTCTCCCTTCAGAGCTTGATCGATGACTCCGCAAGCAGACGTCATGTTGGTGACACGATCAATGAGGATAAAACCTCCGATGCTCTTATTGTGTTCAAAGGAATCGAAGACGATCTGATCCGACAGCGTGAATTCACACTTGGCCAATTCGTTCTTAACAATTTGATCGGCCGGAACGGTATGGCCCGTGTTAATGTCAATTTTATGGGTAATCGCCGTTACAGTGCCTGGAAGAGTCTTCGTTCCGACCTTTACCCAATAATGCTTGCCCGGAGTCAGGACGGAATCGTCCATCCACAGGATTGTAGAAGCGAAGCTGTCAGCTTCTTGGACTTGATTGTCCATCGTGAGCACACAACCTCGCGAGACATCAACTTCGCGGTCCAGTTGTATCGTAACTGGTTGGCCAGCATAAGCCGAATCCTGAGCTTGGTCCGTCACCAAAATCCGCTTAACCTTGGCTTTCTCCCGACTTGGCAGAGTCATGAGTTCGTCTCCGACCGAAATCTTTCCAGCCTCGATCTGGCCCTGGAACCCACGGAACGTATGGTCCGGTCTGCTTACACGCTGAACTGGCATCATGAAAGGCTTCGTATCATCGGTAGTATGAACATCTATACTTTCCAAATACGGTAATAATGCTAACCCCTCGTACCAGGGTGCATTCGGCGACTGGGTTGTAATGTTGTCCCCTTCCGTAGCGGACACGGGAATGACCTGAATGCTCTTGATTTGGAATTCGGCCGTCGTTTGGATGAACTCTTCCTTGATTGCCTCGAACGCCCTCTGATCGAAGCCGACCAGATCCATCTTGTTCACAGCCAATACGAGATGCTTGATCCCCATCAGGGCGCAGATCCGGGCATGGCGTTTGGTCTGGGTAATGATGCCTTTGGTAGCGTCCACCAGAATGATGGCTAGATCGGCAAAGGAAGCGCCTACAGCCATGTTGCGCGTATACTCTTCGTGTCCCGGTGTGTCCGCCACGATGAAGGAACGATGAGACGTCGTAAAATAACGATATGCCACATCAATGGTAATCCCTTGTTCGCGTTCGGCCAGCAAACCATCCAGGAGCAGCGAGTAGTCGATTTTGCCGCCTCGGCTTCCCAATCGACTATCGAGCTCAAGCGCGCGTTCTTGATCGGCAAACAGCAGCTTGGCTTCATAGAGCATATGTCCGATCAGCGTGGACTTGCCATCATCCACACTTCCGCAGGTAATGAATTTTAGTAGACTCTTCATGTTAGAAATAGCCCTCCCGTTTGCGTCGTTCCATGCTTCCCGCCGCTTCTTGATCGATAACCCGACTGGTCCGTTCGGAAGATAACGCACCCAATGTCTCCTCAATGATCTCATCCAGCGTAACAGCATCGGACTCGACTCCGCCTGTGAGCGGGTAACAACCCAACGTGCGGAAGCGAATCTTCTTCATCTCTACCTTCTCGCCAGGCTCAAGCTTTATCCGCTCGTCATCCACCATGATGATATGCCCGTCACGATTAACGATCGGTCTTACGTCGGCAGAGTAAAGCGGAACGATATCGATGTTCTCCCGACGAATGTATTGCCAGATATCCTTCTCAGTCCAGTTGGACAGCGGAAAGACTCGAATGCTCTCTCCCTTGTTGATTCTCGTGTTGAACAGCTTCCACATCTCCGGACGTTGGTTCTTCGGGTCCCACGAGTGATTCTTGTTCCGGAACGAGAAAATCCGCTCCTTCGCACGCGACTTCTCCTCATCACGTCTTCCCCCACCGAACGCAACCGTGAATCCGTATTTGTCCAATCCCTGCTTCAGGGCTGTGGTTTTCATAATGTCGGTATATGCGGAACCATGGTCGAAGGGGTTAATTCCTTGTTGAATAGCCTCTTCATTTGAGTGCACGATCATCTCGATACCAAATTCCTTTGCCTTTCGGTCGCGGAACTCAATCATTTCCTTGAATTTCCAGGTTGTATCGATATGCATGAATGGGAACGGCGGCTTCTCGGGGTAGAAAGCCTTTAGGGCCAAGTGCAACATGACCGAGCTGTCCTTGCCGACGGAATACAACATGACCGGTTTCTCGCACTCCGCTGCTACTTCTCTGATAATGTATATCGCTTCAGCCTCAAGTTGATCCAGATGTGTTAATTCTTGCATGGCAAGGCGGCCTCCTTTTTAATCCTCACTAAAACCATCGTATTTATAAACTTATCCTATCAGATTCCATCTTTATTGCAAAGTGGAAAAAAGCAAAATTTATGATGTCTATGTGTTGGATCGACTATACTCAGCATGGAATAGCCGTTCCTCCTATAATAAAATCGCCTGAACGAATGATTTGTGCTGAGCTGCAAATGGAATCGGAGGGACATGGGACTTGAGCTTCATCTCGAAAACAATGCCATTTCCAATATCGAGACTCTAAGTCAGCTGCCTAATCTGCGTACCTATCCGGTAATACCGTACAAAACAAATCCGTGCCTGGTACGGATGTGCACTTATATTAATTACCGTCTGGGATAATGGGAGTTTTAGACTAGTTAATGGATGGTATTGAAACAAAGACAAAAAAGAGGTCGAAAATATATGAAATTCTCGACCTCTTTTTGTTTATCTTTAGCTTTCTAACCATCATCGCTACACTCCAGAACGTTGCGGATTGACCGTGCCAAAGATATGATACGGTGTTATCCCCTTTGTAAATAGACTATCGATCAGCTTGATCAATTCCTCCGACGATAGATCTTTGTCTCTGTGTATCCAAAGACGAAACATAGATATTAATGTAGATATGTAAAACTCGATGATGTATGGTGCCAAGACATCATCTGTTGAAAAATCCATAATCAATCGTTCAAAGGGAATTTCTCTTTTCAAGCGTTCCACAAAATGAACAGAACCATAGTCGCCCAATACAGCTTTAAGAACTGAAATTTCCTCTGCATTTTCCAAGCATTGAAGTGCATCTTGGATAGTATGTGTAGAAAACTCTCTTCCTGCCATTTCCTCCTTGATCGATTTCAACATACGCTCTTCAACGCAGTCCAACAACTCATAGATATCTGTAAAGTATTGATAAAATGTACTCCGGTTATATCCTGATTGGTTAGCAATCTCTTGAATGGATATCTTTTCGATTGGTTTTCGGCAATATAAATCACAGAATACATTTATAAATGTCTGCCTTGTTTTTTCCGTAATTTCAGGTTGCTTTTTCATTGTTAACCTCCATTTTCTGTTGAATTGATTATACGACAGATATTAAAAATCTGATGGTTGATGACCAAATAGTGAATCTATACAATAACATTATACAACACGTTGTTGGATCATCAACAAAGAGGAATATGGATATTAGGAGGCTAAGATGAGAATTTTATTTTTCGGTAGAGGTGTAATATCGACCCAATACGCTTGGGCTTTAGAGAAGGCAGGGCATACCGTTGAGTTTTACGTTAGAAAAGGGAGGAAAGAAACGTTCGGAAGTCATATAGCGCTTGAAATGTGGGACGCACGAAGAGGAAAACAGTTCATCCAAGAAAGCTGGAAAATCAAGCTGCATGAGGAGATAAGCCCAAATTATGATCTCATTATTGCGAGTGTCAACACGGAGCAACTTCCCGAAGCAGCAAGAATACTTTCGACTACTGCTGGTAACACCCAGATCCTAATATTCAATAATATTTGGCAGGATTTAAAATCATCAATCTTGCCCCTGTCTATGAACAATGTTGTCTTTGGGTTCCCAGGAGCAGGAGGCGGCATTGAGGATAATAAGCTTAAGGGCGGCTTTTTAAAAACGATATTTCTGGAAAAACCACGGGTAGGCACGGAACAGATAAACAACAAGGTCAAAGAACTATTTGAAAGCGCCAATTTTAAAATCAATTGGATCAAGGATATGCAAAGCTGGCTATGGAATCATTTTGCCATGAATGCGGCGATGGAGACCGAGGTGTTACAACGAGGAAGTTTCCCATCAGTCTTGAATCATAGTGACTCATTCGCAAATGTCGGTAAGAGTATGCGGGAAATGACCCCTGTACTTAAAGCAAGAGGCGCAAAGATGGACGCGATTACTCTATTGTTGACCAAGATCCCACCGGCACTTCTCGGCCTGCTGTTTAACAAGGTTATTTTTGCAAAGGGCAGCTTACCACGACTTTTCATTGAATACAATAATAGTAAAGCCGGTTTTGCGGTACTTGAAGTTGTGAGAGAAGCAAAAAAGTTAGGCATACCTTTGCCACGTCTTACTGTAGCATTAGAAAACAATGAACACCACAAAGTTATTAAAAACGGATAAACTGGAAAACTTGATATTGTTCAGATCACCATCAACTCTACTATGATTATATAAACCATCGAACAACTCACCATTTAGGGGCTGTATAAGGAATGATAGAAGCAGAGCCACCCATGAAGGGCGGCTCATTTCTAGCAATATTAGATGTGATTATACCTGAAAGCCTTTAACATTAAAAATAATTGATTATTAAAATGTATTTCATTCGTATATATTTTTGTAAATAAACCAATGCACTTGTCTATGATTTCCCCAGTGAACTTTTGGGACATGATGGCTTTATTCGAATAGATCCTTACTGTCTTCCAGTCATGAATAATTTGGTCCAATAACGGGTCAAGCGTATGTTTTGCATTGATATGATCAATGTTGTACTTATAGAGAGTATTTAACCTGTATTTCTCAGAACATTTTCTATAAATCGTACTGCTCAGTGTTTCTATAATCGTTTCATTTTTTATAATGAGCTCGTAATTTTCTGCGAGCAACAGTATATTATTCAAACTTTCCGTTATTTCATTTTGATACCTGCACATATTTTCTACGAATGTATTGATGGTTGTGTGTGCTGAATTCTTATTGTTCAATATCTCATGATTACCGGGGGCCACTAGCGCATATTCCCAAAAGTAGTCTGGCATCTTTACGTGTTCCGAAGTCATGCATGACCATTTAAATTCTGAAAATGGCAGAGCATATTGTCTGTATTCTGTAATATCATCAACCGTATATATTTCCTCGTTCGTCAGATTGAAGCCATAGACAAAAACAGGGTGCAGTCCATGTTTTTGGTTATAGTAAAAGTCTCTCCCGCGTTGATAAAATAAATCAATAAATATGGAAATCGGATGACCACTAGAAATGGAGTTTATGATCTCATCTTGTAACGTATCTAGTGCAGGGGATTTTTTACGAATAGATATCCCCATTTTCTCAAGGATCTGATCTCCCTCCTCAAGATCCAATACCTCTAACTTGAAATATCCTCTTGTTTGTATTTTTTGTTTATCAAATCTATAAATAGTAATGACATTATTCAAAATCGACAGCTCATCTTTTTTAAAATACCTGGCAAGCGTTAATAACAAATTGTAGCCGCAATTAAAATAAGGAAAATTATGATGAGGAAACATTTTCGTCATGCCGTCGAAAGGCTGAAAGGTGTCCAGGGAAATAATTTCTTCCATAAAATATTTCTCCTAACCTAGGACGTGTCTTGAAACCTACTGAAGTGCATCTTTTACCGCCTTTTCGCCCCCTGCTACGTCAATTTCCCTTGACGTGCCCCGGCACGCCTGCGGAAAACTTCCTGGCTTGGAACGAAAATTCAGCAAAATCTGCCGCCTTCAGAGTTTTCAGACACGCCCAAAAATTATTGTTGATATCACGGCTATATTACCTCTTAACAAGGTTCATCATACGGTATTGCCGCGTTCCAGCCTTCATCTCTTCATATTTCTTCGAGCCGGGCAATGCGATGAATTCATGGATATCTCCAATATTCGTGCTTGAATTGGCGTTATTCGCAATTCCTTGTGTGCCAGTACGCTGCTTCGCACTCTCATCACATGATAGAAGAACATTCGAAGTCACATCCTGATTGCGGATTACAGACAGGCCTGCTTCCTCTAACAGCCTGACGTTTTGCGCTACTTGATCTCCCAGCATCAGCTCCGTATACAGAAATACGCCGCCAACTCTCATGATCCGGTATACCTCTTCATAGAATCGTGATCGGTTCGGATAGGCATGTGCGGATTCTATATTTAACACCACATCGAAGCTCTCGTCAGCAAACGGTATATTCTCCGCATCGCCGACGAGATACAAAGATTCACCCAATCGGGATTTGGCATTGCAAAAGGCAATATTCGCCGGGCAGATGTCGAGACCAACAATAGACAGCGGCTTGAAATATTTAGACAGAGCCGCTATGTTCCCTCCCCTGCCGCATCCGATGTCGATCACCTGCCGCTCCCGAATCGCCGTCTTGCCCACTGTCTCAAGCAGCAGCTTGACCGAGTTTCTATTCCATGCATCGCCCGGCTCGAGCACCGCATGTTGCTCATTCTCGTGCGGGACGTAACCATAGTTCAAGAAGGTGGCGAATCGGCCTATACCGGACAGCGCAAGGGAGTGCGAAATCTCGCTATAATCCCGAATTTCAGCCTCTTTTCGGTTCCATTCGGAAGGGTGGACAAACTGTTCTCGCCGGTCGAGCATCGATAAGTAACGATCATCGTTCGTATATACCGCATCGCAGCTGCAGCATTGCAGCACTGCCTCCGACTGCTCCAGCTCGCCCTTGCAGCTGGAGCATACCAACCTTGCATGCAGATTCTGTAACATGACTATCGCCCAGCCGACGTATGCATTTGATTCAACGCGTACACATTATAGTAATTTGGAATATTCAAATCTTCGTAATAATCGATCACGGCATAGAAGCCGTTGGTTTGGAAGATGTTCTCGAGCCTGCTGATCTGCTCTCCGTCCAGTCCGTGTACCTCCATTACAATTTGCCTGATTTTGCTCCAATCTTCTGGCTCTATGCCTTCCAGCACCTCGAACTCACTTTTTTCCACGTCGATTTTGAGCAGATCAATTTGGTTCAGACCGTAAAAGCGGATCATTTCAGAGATCGTAGTTAGCTTGCAACGATAGATTTGTTCATTCAGAAGCTTCGGCGACATAAGATGATCGACAAAGCGGTTTAGCATTCGCGGGTCAGCGAAATTATCTTCGTAATGGTTGATTAACCCGTATCGGAGATCTTGATCGTGGTTCTCCCTGTATTTGATCTGGACAGAGTCCGTGGACATCGTAGGAAAATAGGCAAACTCCGCTTCCTTGATCTCATTGGAAAGCCCGACATTAACCGTCGTTACGCGAGGCAGCGAACTCGTATTCATCTTCAAGAGATTAAAAGTCGGCGGCAGTGGCTCAAAAGCATATACCCTGCAGTCGCTCTTGCTGCTGACATATAGGCTGAACATGCCGATATTAGCCCCAACGTCCATGACCGTGCCATGATCCGGGAGCGTAATACCGTGCTTGAAATACATCTCTTTGTGAAAAATCTCATTGTAGAGGAACTCGGTCTCGCCTTCGTTGTTTTGATAGATTTCGATCCCGTTGTGCAGCCGTTTCTTTTCGATAGCCTTTGTCTGCAACGGATGGCTCTCATGCTCCGTCCTGCTCATTCGATTCACCTTCTCAACAATTTGTTTTTTGGGCATTTCTCTAACTGCTGGCGCTTTCATAGCGTTTGACGGCCAGCTTCCAGAACAGCCTGACCACGATAAGCGATATAACGGGAGCAACAAAAATCCATATCCCAAGGAACAAGTCCAATCGATCGATCAAATAAACCGACGGCATGTTGGTGATGAACAAGATCGGCACAACATACAGCCCTATTCTCCGCAGCCATTTGGGGTATATGTACATCGGCATATTGTTTAAATCCCAACATTTGTCGAGTATTTCGAAGATCGAACCGGACTTCACCGTCCAGAAGGCAAGAATTTGCGGAAGTAGAAGCACCGAATAGGTCACGATCGTGCTACTCAAGATCACGCCGATATATCCGGCCACGTGGATAAAGCTTGGCTCGATGTCAAGACGCCGCCAAGCCAGTACGATCATCGTGATCCCGGCGATCAGGTTCGGGATCGGAAACGCGAAGTTAACGTGCCGAAATGAAATCATGAACTGCAGCGAAAGCGGCTTCGTCATATACAAGTCCAGCGTCCCGTTGCGGATATGGCCGGCGAATCTATAAAAGTTATCCATAAACAGTCCTGTATAGATCGCGATCATAATCGTATAGGTTCCGGTGAAGATCATCATCTGGTCAGGAGAAATGCCATTGATTTCGATCCCGAGCTGGAAAACGAACAAGATATAGATCAGCTTGGAAAACAGAAATACAGTCTCCATGATCAAACCGGAGTAGAAATTCGCTTTGTATTCCATGTAACCGACCAAGCTGTTCTTTGCGAAAATAAAGAACATACGTACATGCTTCCGAAACTCCGTCAAGCTGATACTCACAGATCTAACCTCCAACGGCTACATATTTCCTCATCCCGGAATCCCACGACAACTTCGAAATTATCATAAGCGCAATTACCCAGACCACCTGTAAGAGAAGCCCGCGCACGATTTCATGAATCGCCATGCTCCCATTGATGATGTTAACCGGGAAGAATACGACATATTGAAACGGTAAGTAGCTGGAGATTCTGGCAAACGTATCTCCGAAAATATTAAGCGGAAAGATGGCACCACTGAGCAGATAGACGCCTTGGTTGAACGCGATATAAACGCCCCAAACCTCGGTAATGATGAACGCGAGAGCACTAATCGAATAAAAAAGCAGGAAGTTGATGAGCAGTCCGAACAGAATGCTGACCAGGAACATAACGATCTGCACCCCTCTAAGGTGAAACCCCCAAATCTGAGTAAAAACGATCATCAGTATGACGAATAAGACAAGGACGACCCCGATCTGAACCGTTTTCCCACCGAAAAAATTGCATATCCGATAGCTGAAATAATGAATGGGCTGAGCGATAAATTTGCTCAGTCCACCCGTCTTGATATCATTCGCGATTTCCCCTTCGAAGCCGGCAGAAACCAGCTTGGAGACAACGCCAGACAACACGGAATAAATGATGATCTGTGAATACGTATAGCCGTTAATAATCTCTTGCGGCGAACTGCGAAACACGGCCGTCCAGAGGAAGCATTGGACGAGAATGATGAAGCCGCCGCTGATAATACTCATAAAGAAATCGGTCCGATACTCCATCGCATTCTGAAGTGCAAGAATGTACGTCCTTTTATACTTCTGCAAGGCTTTCATGTTTGACCCCATCTTTCTGATACAAGCTTTCGATGCCTCGCTCGACAGGTATATCTTCCACTGTGAAATCGAGGATCGGGAACCGGTCCAGCATCATCTTGGAAAGCCGCTGGAGGTCATGCTTATCGATCTCCATGACCGCATTCATGCCATCATGTTCCATAATAGCGCCATAGTCGCTTAGCGCCTGCCTCGGCACTTCGTCCGTAAATTGCAGCTTGATGATCTTTTTTGCATGAAACAATTCGTTCACACGCCGAAGATCGCCATCGTATACGATCTTCCCTTGATTGATGATGATCGTGCGTTTGCATAAATCCTCAATATCCGCCATGTAGTGGCTTGTCAGAATGACCGTTGCTTTCGTCTGCTGGTTATAATACTTCAGGAACTCCCGAATGCGCTTCTGCGAAATCAGATCGAGTCCGATTGTAGGCTCATCCAGGAAAATCACCTTAGGCCGGTGGATGAGCGACGCAATTAGCTCCATCTTCATCCGTTCCCCCAGCGAAAGCCTGCGCACCTGAATATTGAGCAGATCTTTAACACCAAGCATCTCCGTAAGCTCATCCAGGACAAGGTTGTAGGGCTTATCCTCGACCTCATAAATGCATTTGTTCAGGTACAACGATTCGTTCGCCGGTAAATCCCACCACAACTGCGATTTCTGCCCCATCACGATCGAGAACTGCATCTTGAATTCTTTTTTTCGCTCCCAAGGGATATAGCCTAATACCGTCGCTTGCCCGCTTGTCGGATACAAGATGCCGGACAGCATCTTAAGCGTAGTCGTTTTGCCGGAACCGTTCGGGCCTAAGAACCCGACCATCTCGCCTTGCTCGATGACAAGTGATATTTCGCTAACCGCTTCTTTGATCAGTGATTTCCGCTTCACTAAATTTTTCAGCGATTTTTTGAACCCCAATTCTTTTTCGTAGTAATTGAAGCTTTTGGATAAGCGTTCCACTTGGATAATGCTCACTGATTCACCTCATTTATGCTCATGTAGAATAGTTAAACACCGTGCAAATGCAAGACACTGCACTTGGAACATGCCGGTGTCAGTCGTTCATCCATCATTTCCCTTATCCTTCTGTAGGTCATGCCGTGCCATAATTCCTGTACGGACGCTTCATTTAAATTGCCGATCTCGAACTCCTTGAAAAATTTGCACGCAACAATCGTTCCATCGGGCGTAATGTCCATCCGGTTCGAGAGAGCCAGGCACTTCTTGTTCATCGTGCCTTTACTCCTCACCTCTTTGCCGAGCACGAAATCTTCGATCTGGTCATAATCCAGATTCGGCTGGTAGCGTAAACGCATTTTCCAGACCCGATTATTCACCCGGTCCAACTCGCTCATCAAAGCAGGGATACGCTCCGGATCGAGCTTGTAGTTAAAGGCGTGCCAGCTTCGTTCGCCCTTGTGCTCGCTCGCCGGAAGAAAGTCGAACTTCTGGTCAAAGTAATCGTCCATTCCCTGCGTGCATTCGTCCGAGATGTACCACGGGAAGCAGACCATGACCATATCTACACCGACGCCCTCCAGAAAGTCCAACAAATCATACAGCTTGTCGGTCATAGCATCGTTAACGACAGTATGGATCGTAATTTTGCCCCTGAATTGGTTTTCCTTACGCAGCTCGACTAGCATCCGAATAGCATCGATCGCCTTGTTGAATACCCCTTTGCCGCGAAGCGCATCATTCTCTTCTTCGAATCCATCAAGTGCAATGAGCAGCTCCAGGTTGTCGGAGATTCTCAGCAAGGTGTCCAGCTTTCGCTCGATCAGCATCGCGTTCGTACAGATCGTCGTCTCGCGAGGATGGGCTTCAAGCAAATCGGCCAAACGGTCGAAATGGCTGTATACGAGCGGCTCGCCGCCCCAGATATAGAGTCTCGACTTGGCTGGTTCCGTCTCAAGGATCAGCTTCTCCAGCAGCCCGTAGTCGAGCTGCTCCCGCTGCTGCTCCGGTGTCATAAAGTGATGGTAGCCAGTGTC
Organism: Paenibacillus sp. CB74; assembly: GCF_055687625.1. Lineage (NCBI taxonomy): Bacteria > Bacillati > Bacillota > Bacilli > Caryophanales > Paenibacillaceae > Paenibacillus > Paenibacillus sp. CB74. The sequence goes on from NZ_CM146009.1 coordinate 4,485,372, forward strand.
GTTCCATTGATAGCAATGCTTGCAGCGCAAGTTGCATTGGTTCGTCAGTTTAATCCCGACCGACTCTGGCAACGGTGTCGCGTAACCCGCTATTTTCTCCATGTTCCGCTTGGTTTCCACCGTATTCTTGATCGTACGTTTCAATATTTGCAAATCCTTTGGGGAACGTTTAATCTCTGATTTCGGATTCATATCAACACCACCCCTCTTAAACCTATTAGGTCATTCACATGAATCAATAGATATAATACCTTGAACAAGCCGTGCAGATCGGAAGCATATTTTTTTTCATATACGCGCGATAATCTTTGTACTTGTCACTACTCCAGATATCCATCAAGCTCTCTTCGTTCACGTTGCCAAAGGTCAAATCATAGAAGGCATGGCAGGGCGAAACGTCGCCCCTTGCTGTAATCTCTGCATAAACCCATGGAAGGGAGCAGCGATTTCGTTTATCAGCCATCTGATGGAATTGCCCCGAGAAATAGTTGCTCAAATTTTGCTCATCTATCGTTTTCGGATAGGTGATCACATGAATGCTGTTTTTCAAGCAATACGCTTTAACATTATTGAGCTGTCTCGTCAATTCCGGAATATCGATCTGGCTGAACGAACTGGTGTCCCGCCACACCATCCCCTTGGCATAAGGAGCTTCATGCACGTCGAATTTGTCACTAAGAACCTCCACATATTGGGCATACTGCTCTTCCGTTGCGTAGAGCTGCACTTCCATGCTGATATGGTCCAACATCGACAAGTCGATATGCTTAAAGAAAAATTCCTCAACGTACATATAGTTCAAGGGCGTAATGATAAAGGATACACCCATTTTCGGAAATTGCTTGCCCTTGCTTTCCCGAAGCTCATAAAGCTTCTCGATCCCCTTGATTACTTTCTTGAATACGCCTTTGCCTCTCTGCTTATCGTTGATTTCCTCAGGGCCGTCGAGAGACATCCAGATCTTATTTGGAGCAGTCTCGACAAGCATCTCGGCATGCTGCTCAAGCAATGTGCCGTTCGTGGGGAAATCTGCTTTACTTCCATAGTGATTGATCATGGCGAGAATGTCGCCCAGCCAAGGGTACATCAGTGGCTCGCCACCGAAGAAATCGTAATATGGCTTGCCCGGGCTGCACTCGACGATGATCTTTTTAATGAGATCCGGATCCAGATGCGCTAACGTTTTTTTGCTTTTGTACGGCCCTTCGAGTCCCCACTCATAGCACATCTTGCATCGTAAATTACACTCCTCCAACAGCTGCATGACGATCCATCTCGGATAGCTTGTCATTGTCTTATCTTGGACGACACTCAATTTGTTTACGCTCATCGCATAACCCCTTTTGCCATTGAAATGTTACCCCTTCGTTAACGCGACTCTCGCACAATAATGATCCACATAATTCGTTCGTTCTCCGGGTCTGTTCATGAGCGCTTGATGCATCTCCTTAAGGACCTCTACGGAAAAATCCATCTCCTTCCACTTCTCGTAGCGGATTCCGAACCCCAGAGACTCCCACAATTCCAAATTGCTAAGCTCGTGACTTCCGAACGGCTCCAGCAAAATAAGAGGGGTACCGGATGCAAGCGAGTCGATTAATGTGCCCGCTCCCGGCTTGGCCACGATAGCCATCGCCTCCGAAGCGATATCGAATAACCAATGATGATCAACCTCAGCGGCGTATGACTTCGTGCCTTCTCCCGTTATTTCGATGTATGGCGGAAACTCGTGCAGGCCGTTCGCACTCTTCACCCATGCACACCATTCCGGATCATTCATCCAATATCGGTGATCGGGATCGGGCTTCGCTTCCTTCCAATCGTAAGCTACGATATCAAGCCCGTAGTTATGGCCGGCAAGCTCTGGAATTGTACTTTGATAAGTGCCCATCCCCCAGCCGCCGCCATGAACAACAAGCCGCCGCTTCCTTGAGTCGAAGGGCATTGGCGTACGATGAAGAACCGGGATTTCGCATCGAATCTCCATCTTGTCGGTGTCATAGAGACAAGCATTGTAATAATACTCGTCGTAGTGAGGATGAAACTTCTTCAAGCTCTTCCAGGACGGGGCCAGATCTGAATCGACGTAGAGCAGGTCTACATGAATTCGATTCGGCAGCATCTTCTCCCTATACAAATCCAGAATATAGATCCAGTGTCCGGATAACGATATGAATTCGTATCGGTCTTCCGCTTTCCACGCCTCCAGCAACAGCTCGACCTGGGCATAATCAATGCTGCCCCGGATATCCATCGGCATTCGGGCCGATAGATTGGCAAGTGCGAAATTATTGTGATAAGCCTTTCTGCTGTCTACAATATGATCCATCTTGTCTTGCTCCAAATAGCTTTCGAACACGAGCACTTCCGTCGCGATCTCCCTTTTCTCGAAATCACTTGCAGCTAACAGACCGGGAATATAGAAACCCAGACCGAAACCCGAGCATAGAATCGTCACTTTCCGCTTACCCATAAAATTTCTTCCTCCATTCATGGCTTCAAGCGCTTCGGACTGCATCAGCGGGCGATCTTGAAGGATAACGACGACAGCACCTCCTTAACCTTAGCGATCAATCGTTCGTTATCCCATTCCCCTTCAATCAACGAATAATATAATCTGCCTTTCACCTGCTTATTCCGGATCCCCTTGCACTCATTGACGACTTTGTTAATAAGGAGCGTATTCGCGCTTAACGGTAAAATACCGAATCCTCGATCTGGCTTATATAGAACACCCTCGCGGTCCAGCGATTCAAGCAATTGATCGAATGATACATCGCAGGCAAACTGTAAATTCACATGCGTCATGCTCCCTGCCGTGTCGTGCTTCTTCAGGTAGCGGTCAACGTAATGCTTGATCAGACTCATCGATCTTCTGGCATTCACCTCAACAATCGGAACGATGCGGCCGTCTGTCAACAGCATGGAATCGACGCATACGTCGCCGTGATAACCCGACCGATAAAGCTCGCGAGCCGCCCGTTTCATTACATCAAAATACTTCGCTTCCTGCAGCATATGAAGCAACCTATCGTCTGCTGTATAGGAGCCTTGGTAAGCGAAATTGTGATTGACCAACTGCTGCACTGAGATATGTCGGTAACTGCCGTCCGGATCGATGTGGAATTGGCAAGAAAAATCCAATTCCTTGCGGAGGAACGGCTCAACAATAAACCGAACCGTTTTTCCCTTGCTACACTGATCGGCGACATAGGATGTGACTCGCTGCAAAATCGCTTCCGACTCAATCAGCAAATTACCTTTCCCGGATACCCCAAACTCATCTTTGATCAGGAAGGGTCCTTGATTCAGCAAATTCAAGCTGCTTGTCAGCAGCTCTTCGGGAGAATAGACCGTCTGGCTGTCACACTGAAGATCAAGGCGACGGTTCAATTCGGTTGAATACAGCTTCGAATTGACAGTCTGAACCGTTTCGATAGTTGGAAAATCCTGTTCCAGCCCGTAACGCGCTGCAGTACGATCCGCCCCCGGAATGACGGCAAAGGGCGACAACTGGGCACCATTCAGCAAATGATCCATGTCAGCCATTCGATCGACTGATGTGAGCAGGTCGAATATATTGGCGGTTCTGCCTGCGCTTCCTACATCAGGACTCTCGAGATCGGTTGAATTGGAAAGAAATTCAAATCCGATCTCATGCAAATACGCTTTATGGCAAACGTTCATTCGATAGCGAGTAATGAGCCTATCCTGCGACTCGCAAAATGGGAAGAGCAGCTCATCCATGGCCATCACGATATTCTCCATTTCAGGATCATGAAACGACGGTAGTTTGGCTAAATTAGGGTCGCGCCAGAAGCGTTCCGCATCAAATGTCCCGATAATGAGCTCGAACTTGCGTCTATCGTTCATACAGGCGCTGTCTTCTGTAGCTCCGAGATATAATTGCAGAAGGTCGTTACCGACTCCATAAGATCGAAATCGAATTGTTCAAAATCGATTTCAATACCGAAACGCTCTTCCACATTTAATACAAAAGTAATTAGCTGTAGGGAGTCCAATCCCCCGTCTTCCATGATGTTGGAATGCTCGTTCAAACGGTTTGCCAGCTCAGCGTCTTCCTTGATTTCGCTTATCATCGCTATGATCTGTTCTTGCATAGGTACCTCCCGTTTAATGGATATATTGACCCTGGTAATAATGGATCGTTTTAGCGAGTGCATCATGTAAACTGATCGCCGGTTCCCAGTTCATAATCGTCCTTGAAATGGTAATATCCGGCTTCCTTCTCCTTGGATCGTCTTCCGGCAGCGGGAGAAACTCTAACTGCGCGTTGGACTTCATTAACTCCTTCAATATTTGGGCGACTTCAAGTATGGTGACTTCCTCCGGATTCCCCAAATTGACTGGCTGTTCATACGTGGTGCTCATCAGTCTCACAATCCCTTCCAGCAAATCGTCGATATACTGAAAGCTTCTCGTCTGTCTGCCGTCGCCATAAATCGTAAGGTTTTGCTTGGACATGATTTCATTAATGAAATTGGTAATGACGCGTCCGTCATGTAGATCCATCTTCGGGCCGAATGTATTGAAGATCCGAATGACCCTTACCGGTATACCGTATTTCCTGTTCATCCAGTAGGTGATCGCCTCTGCATAGCGCTTCGCTTCGTTGTAGCAGCTTCTTGCTCCAATCGAATTCACGTTGCCATAGTAGCTCTCCGGCTGAGGGTGAACAGTTGGGTTACCGTAGATCTCGCTTGTTGAAGCCAAGAAGAAGGCAGCCTGCTTTTCTTTGGCCAGATACAGCAGATGCATCGTCCCTTCGCTGTTGACCCTCATCGTTTCGATCGGATAGGACAAATATTTAGGCGGACTGGCAGGGCTTGCAAAATGCATCACCCAATCGACAGGGCCTTCAATTGCGAGCGGATAAATGACGTCATGCTCGATAAACTTGAAATTTGGCGACCGTAAGAGATTGTCTATGTTGACAGTAGACCCGGTCAGAAAATTATCGACACCGATAACGGAATGGCCTTCCCGCAGCAGCCTCTCGGCAAGGTTGGAACCGATGAAACCTGCAACTCCTGTTAATACAATGAATATTATGATCCCCACCCTTGCTTAAGGTTTGTGAAACCACTATTAATTCAATCGTACAGGTATAATGCTATGCATGAATCACAAGATGTCGGGTCAAATAAAAGGAGAGATTCATGAGGTGAGCTGATTCGCTGTGGTTGTGCCGGAAAAAAGCGCTTGAAGCAATGCGGATCGTTGAAAGAGAAGAAGGCGATAGGCTGTCAGCAAACGGAATCGTTAAGACAAAAGAGCAACGTTAGGCTTACTCCATACGCTGTATCGCAACGATTATAATCCCGGCATCACTCCCTCCATAAATATGCCCGGATTACCACGGGCTTCGAGCTAACGCTTCTATTCAGGTGCAAGAAAAGATATCCACAACTGAGATCATCTGCTCCCTCAACATTACTGAATGTCTACTTTCTTCAGCCATCGTTCAAGGAATATGGATTCTTCATTTTCTATATTCGTAATCAGCGTTTGTAAACTTTCGGAAATACTCGTATCCTTTGTCAAATTATATTTAATCGTTAGATTCACAAGGATCTTTGCTTTAATTTCAATAGCTGTGAATTCATCTATATGCTCTTGATTTAATTCAATTAAATGCTGATTATCGTACAAGTACTTGAATCTTAGCGTCATTATCTTCTTATGATCATAAAGTAAATGAAAGGGTCTTATATCAAGCATAGCCTTATGTTCCGATGTCTCTTTCGCATAATTAAATAGAGTTGTATATATTTGCATGCCGAAGTCAAGATTATGCCTGTCGCCCCCGTAGTTAAACATCTCCCAATACTCCGGCGTTTTCTTAGTGAAATAATTTCTTATCGAATTCACTAGGGTATCTGCACTGAATTTATCCTGATAATGATCATTGAATGTATACAGGTAAACCATTTCTCTCAGATAATCATGATTCGTTGTTAGATGATTCTTGTCGAACGCAAGATTGAAATCAGTAAATGATATCTCAGCCTGACTATACACCCCGTTCTTAAAAAAATCGGAAACATACAATATCTCTCTATCCAAATCATAGCCGTAAACAAATATGTCATGATGCAATTGAAGTTTATTGTAGCGATCGCTTAAGGGCACGTAGAAATAATTGATCATGGTATGGACATAGTTATTGGCATTAATATTTTCTACAATAAAATGAATAACAGAGTCCCATTTCGTTGTTACAGTATCTCTATGTAGCTTTTGAGTAGTAATCCATTTGCACGCATCCGAAGGTCGCAGCTCATAAGTCAGAGGGAAATAAAAATCTCCCCAATGGTGTTTATAATCTTTGTTAATAAATAATTGAATATAATTGCTATATATCCATGGGTGTGCGCACTCGTAATGGGTAAGGATCGACAAGAGATGAGCATGTTGCGTATAGGTTGTAATCATCGGATAACTGACCGGCAATATTTTTCTGCCCAATGTTTGAGTTGAATTCTTCAACCTTCGTTCACCCCTGGTTATTTGGTTAAATGGCTTAAGGATTCCGAATCAGTATATCTCATTTAGCAATAAGCGCTTCGTACTTGCCCTGTCCAGTTTTCCTGTCTTTGTTTTTGGAATGTTATCTACAATCCTCCATTGTCTAGGCACTTTATACGATGACAAATGCAATTTGCAATGTCGTGTCAGTGCATCTATATCAACCAGGCAATCATTAAAGACTTTCAGAAATGCGATGGGCACTTCACCTAACAAATTATCGTGTACACCAACAACCATGACCTCCTCCACTTCTTTCAAGCCGTACAAAAATTCCTCGATTTCTTCCGGATAGATATTGATACCGCCGGATATAATGATATTCTTCTTTCGGCCTGTGAGTATAAGACATCCTGATTCATTCCAATATCCCAAATCTCCTGTCTTCAACCAGCCCTCAACAATGGTAGCGCTCGTTAGCTCCGGGTTTTTGTAATAACCGAGCATCACATTCGGGCCCTTGACCCAAATTTCTCCGATAGCTGCTCCTTCAACCTCATTCTCTTCTTCGTCGACAAGACGAATAGAAACGTCATTGATGGGTGATCCACAGGATAAGCTGCGCTCTCCCCGTTCCATCATGCTCACCCGCGGAGAAGCTTCGGTCAATCCATAGGTTTGAATAATGTCCGAGTGAGGAAATACAGTCTGAAGATGGTCTACTAATTTCGCGGGAATCGCCGCACCGCTAATTACAATAAATTCAATTGAATCAAAGGCACTCCAGTTCTTTGTCTGATGGAAATCGGAAACAAAGTGCATCAATTGCGTAGGCACCGCTGAGAATGCCGTGACCGCCTTATTCTGAAACAGTTTAAACGCTGTGCGCGGCAGCAAAGGCAAGCTGATAAGTTTAATTCGGGTTCCATATAACATGCAAGAAATCAATTGCGTGACAATCGTAGAACTGAAATGAACGGGCATCGTTACAAGAAACGAATCTTGATCCGTATACCCCACCTTTCCGCCATGTGCCAACGCATTCGTTAATACATTCCAATGGGATAACATAACGATTTTAGATTTTCCGGTTGTGCCTGATGTAGGAAGGAGAATCGCACATTGATTGGGATTGGACTGATTGGTTAACGAGATCGATTCGAACGCAGGCATTGGTTCTTGCGATAAATCCTGAGCGGTAACCCAAGGAATGTCGCAATTTAAATGCGCAGGCTGTGCAGATTTGCTGATAACCAATTTGGCGTCACTGGCATTTAAAATATTTTCAATTTCAGTATTGGATGCCGAATAAGGAACCGGTACTAACACAAAACCGCAGAATTGAATGCCAAGCGCCGCAAAAATGAACAAGGGCTCATTATTTGTGTATAATGCAAGATGACTTCCGGACTCAAGCTCAAAATTCTTGTGGATGTATAAAGCAATCAAATAAGCTTCTGTCATCACCTCTGCGTAAGTCCATTGCTGCTTTAGATCTTCAAGGATAATATGATCTTGGCGATCAGAGGCCTCCAGAAATAGACGCTGAATGATAGTCATCATAGCGTTTTCTCAGTCAAATAATTAAGGATTAATCCAGCCGTGGAGAACTTCTCAAATAACAGATCTTCATCAGGGATCGAGATGTTAAACTTCGATTCCACTAAAACAATAAGCTTGATGAAGCCTACTGAATCGATCCCTTGTTCCAACAAACGGGTATCGTGGTCATCCGAATACTCGATGTCCAGCTCAGCAAAAATTTCATCTCTCAAGATCGATTCTATTGATTTAGACATCATATTCCCCCGTTAGATAATCTTTAGAAAGGCTGATTAAAGAGGATAGTATACGTGATGAGCAAGTGAAAGTAATTGTGCAGAAGAATGAGTCCATAATGATGGACAAGGTGAATTTGCACTGAAAGAGTTGTTTGCATAGTTGTATGCAGAGATTCTGCAATTCATGCTGGAGGCGGAGTATGACACGATGCAGGACATAAAAAGCTTGATGCGAAGAGTACAACGACGGAAATAGTTGAGGGTTCCTTCGTCAACATCGCAAAGCCTAAAGAAAAAAGCATTTTCCCAAGCAATGAAACGTTGCTGAAAATGCTCTACAAAACTACGATGAATACGATGAATGTCACTCGTAAATGGACAGTGCGTGTACAAAACCGGGACTAAGTACACCATCAAATCTCCATTTTCTTCCTCGGCGGAATTGAACTATATTGTCTAAAGTTTTGCTTGGGAGCGTTTACACTAGTAGATTTACAGCACCAAGCGCCTGATATATTAAATATAATTACATATATGCCAATTGTCAACAGTTTCGAAAAGCCTGTTGATTCCCTCTGAAATTCCATTGTCATCTGGCTGTTCCTAGTATTACAGGTACAAAAAAAGACACGGAAGAACAACTCCGTGCCTATATAAAGCAAGACGGTTCAATCAAAGCCATACATTACATATTTCCAATCCTCAATCAATAAGGAAGTTGGAACAACGAGAGGCGTAGGAATTAATCCTGCCCCTTCCATTTGAGCATCGCCACCGACTCCACATGCACCGTGTGTGGGAACATATCCACTGGCGTTACCTCAACCGTGCGATACCCGCCATCCTCCAGCACACGTAGATCACGTGCCAGCGTGCTCGGATTACAACTGACGTACACCACACGCTCCGGCTTCATCTCAAGGATTGTATCCAGCAAACGTGGATCGCAGCCCTTACGCGGCGGATCGACAACGATGACATCAGCTTCGATGCCTTGTTCTTTCCAGCGTGGAATAACGTCCTCGGAGGCGCCAACTTCAAACTTCACGTTACGCATCTCGTTCAAAAGCGCATTGCTGCGAGCATCCTCAATCGCTTCAGGTACAATCTCTACCCCGTACACTTGATCCGCATGTTGTGCGAGGAAAAGAGAAATCGTTCCAATGCCGCAATAGGCATCAATTACCGTCTCTTTGCCGCTCAGTCCGGCATATTCTACCGTCTTCCCATACAGTACTTCCGTCTGCACCGGGTTCACCTGATAGAACGAACGCGCCGAGATCGCAAACTGCACATCGCCAATAAAGTCATAGATTACATCACGTCCCCAGAGAACGCGGGTCTCATCGCCAAAGATAACGTTGGTCTGTTTTTTGTTCACGTTCTGGCAGATGCTCGCGACATGCGGAATCGCTTCACGGATACTGCCAATCCATTCGTCTTTGTACGGAATATCTCGACCATTGGTAACCAGTACAAGCATCATCTCGCCTGTACGGAACGCCTTCTTCACAACCACATGGCGCAGCAGGCCGCGACCTGTCTCTTCGTTATATGCACTGATTCCAAAATGACTGCCGATCTCTTTCACCTTCGCAACCACTTCGTCATTGTGCTCATGCTGAATAAGACAGCTCTCCATATCGATGATCCGATGGCTTCCTTTGGCATAAAATCCTCCTACCAGGCCACCCTCGGTCACACCAATGGGCACCTGTGCTTTATTCCGATAGCGCCACGGCTCGTCCATACCCATCGTAGGCAGTACACGAATGCCCTGCTCCGTATCTTCTCCGTTCATGACACCTTCAAGGCGAAGTCGAATACGATTGCTGCCGATCATTTGCACTTCAGAAGTAGCTGGTCCAGTTGTCTGATTCGCATCACCAACTGAAGCGTCATCCTGCACGTTGGATCCCAACGTCTCCGCATCCTCCACCATCACGTTCAACTTGCCAATCCGCTGCAAATTATCTACGACCAACTGGCGTTTCCACGCAAGCTGTCCGGCATAGCTCATATGCTGGATCTGGCAGCCTCCGCACTGATCATAGATCGGGCAAGGCGCGGACACACGATCCGGGCTGGCGTTCACGATCTCCAGTAACTTGGCGTAGCCATACTGCTTCTTGGTTTTCATCACGCGCACACGCACAGTTTCACCTGGAAGCGCACCCTGCACGAAGAGCGTATATCCATTCGCACGACCTACGCCCTCACCGTCATGGTTCATACCAATGATGTCGATGACGGTCTCTTCATTTTTGCTAACGGGCAGCCCTTCGATTGGTGCAGATTCACGCGCTCTCCCCTTTGGACGAATGGCAGAAAGAGATGCGCCTCGTGGCCGCACCTCTTTTCCTTGCTGACGTGATGATTGACGAGATGATTGACTTGGCTGACGGGACGCCGAAGCGTTCCCTTGCCCCTGAGAGGCAGCCGAATTCCGGCGGTTTTTTCCACGACCGCTGCGGTTCGTATTAGACAACGTACATTCACTTCTTTCTTCTTATATAGTACCCTGCCTGTGCAGGCGAGGGAAAAATCTCATTTTTCATTTTGTTCCTGATTCTAACGAATCTGGCATACCTTATTCACATCAAAAATAACGTTCCGAATTCTAATGAACTTCAGAAACGTTATATCAACCTCAGATGGTGTTTTACGACCTTATTAGATCATTTTCTCCAAAATAACGACGTTGAGATTCGTTCGATTCGCAGCTTCGGCGATTTCGCCACTTTTAAGGCTTTCTGAGTTCGTTAAGCTCAGACGCACGGTGACCACATGAGATTATACGCGATCCCACCGTACACAGCAACTGGAAAATCCACTACCATCCGCCTTATCGCAGAGCTGAATCCAACTCTCCTCAACAGTTATGCGATACTGTGCAACCACCGCTGCAGCTTCATAGCTTTTCTGAGGCGATCAACATTGCTTTTCGCAAGCGACCCCTAGTGCCCCCAGCACCCACATTTTTAACGATACAATTGCAGATGATGCTTGAGGTTCGTAAATGTGGCTGGCAGCGTGCCGCCCAACTCTCCATCAAGGTTCAGTTGCACATAGCCTGGCGAGGTAACTTCCATATGACTCGTCTGGAAATGAACCACTTTCTTGTCGTTCAGATGCTCCCCACGCAGCGCGAGCGTTACGAGTCGGATCATGTCAGCCAGATTACATTTACGGACACCGATCACATCGAACAGACCATCGTCAATGGTTGCACCTGGAGCCAACTTTTCGAAGCCCCCGACCGAATTGGTATTGGCGATGAGGAATAACATGAATTCATCATGAATCTCTTCCTGACCGTCGGCGCGAATAATCAGCTCCTGAGGAGACAGGCTCGCCATTTTCTCAATACCCTTCATATAATAGGCCAGTTGCCCAATCATCGTTTTCAGACGACTCGGCACTTCATAGGTCAGTTCAGTTAATGACCCGCCACCGGCGATGTTGATAAAATATTTATCATTCGCTTTGCCCAGATCGAGCGGACGAAGCTGCTGGTTAATGACCAGATCCACGTAATCTTCCCACTGTCTCGGAATGCCGAGTGCACGCGCAAAATCATTCGTTGTTCCCAAAGGAAACACACCCAGCGGAGGACGGTTCTCCCGCTCGGCCATACCGTTGATGACTTCGTACAATGTACCATCGCCACCAGCAGCAATAATCATGTCATAGCCGCGTTCAATTGCGAGTTCAGCTTCGCGGGTTGCATCACCTTCACCTGTTGTTGCATGACATGAAGCTTCAATACCACCTTGATCCAAACGCTGCAAAATATCAGCCAGACGTTTCTTCATTTCTTCCCGGCCTGAGGTCGGATTATATATTAAGCGAGCTTTTTTCATCTCATACGCCACCTATTCCACATTATCCATGAGTCTATACGACCTCATAATCTTACCTTGCATCAGTCCACAAAAGGGCAAAATTTTAACACAACAATGAACTTCCGTTCATTCTGCTCTAATCTTTCGTCTTACCTATATCTATGCATCAGGAATTCCGTCTCATTCCAAAGCCTTTAACTCCTATCATATCATCAAATGTAAAGATGTCCTAGCCTATAATCTATAAGTATATTTTTTCATATATGTACCCACTAATCCATCTAATACCCAATAAACATCCTGCACCAGTCCTGAATCTTTCCCACTGCCTTTTATGTAAAATAGTCTCATTATTCAACCATTCTGCCCGCTTGCACAGGAATTAGTCTTCGGTTTCGATACCTTCATCTGATTATGACATGGATATACTACAAATTTACAAATCTTAAGATAAAAAGATAAATAATATAAACCTTTTTACACTATAGTCTTAGTGCACCCTCCCCCAGCATCACACCTTATCAGCGAAGGAGAATTAGGAATGAAAAAAATTGTGTTAATGCTCCTGGCCTTTCTTATGGCATGTGTTCCTTGGGTCACCGTTGTTGAAGCAGCGGAGATTAATCATGATCAGGTTGTCGGATTTCAGGAACTCTCACCCGTTACCGTGACACAACAAGCAGCCAAGCGTTTTCAGCCTTTTCTCAAAGTCTATCATGGTTGTGTGCCTTTCCCCGCAGTGGATCAACAGGGCAATACCAGTGCTGGTTTGAATACGTCCGGGTCATCGAATGGAAACTGTAGCTCCAGTACAGGACAGATTTACTCCCGTTCCGCTTGGCACAATGGGGTGTGGGCTATCATGTATTCGTGGTATTTCCCCAAAGACTCCCCTTCCCCCGGACTCGGCCATCGTCATGATTGGGAAGGTATCGTCGTGTGGGTAGATAATCCGGCAGCAGCCAATCCTCAGATCCTCTCCATCGCATATTCCGGTCACGGACAGTTCACCAACGTCTCACCGAGCAATACCAATACACAAGGTAGCCATCCGTTAATTTCCTATAATAGCACCTGGCCGCTAAACCATGAACTAGGCGTCACCAACGTTGTTGGGGGAACACAACCTTTAATCGGATGGGACGACCTGACTTCTGCGGCACGAAATGCGCTTAATACTACGGACTTTGGCAGCGCCAACGTACCTTTTAACGATAACAATTTCACGAACAATCTGAACAAGGCTTGGTTTAGGTAAAAAAATCCCCTTCAAGTGAACGGTTCACTTGAAGGGGATTTCATGATGAAGTGATCGTATCACGATCGCTATAGGTTCAGCTGATACTTGCCGCAAGAAAACTCCTCGAAGTATAGCTCTCTTTACTCGAAGTATCGGGCGTTCTCTTCATCGTATCTTCGTCTCACTTCAGCCACCTCAAAATCCAATTTTTCTGCCTGCTCGCAATTGTTTGTACCAGAAGTATACGGTGCAGCCCACACAATAGCCCACCAGGGCGGCACTTGCAGCTGCAAGAAGCATCACAGCAAATAGATAACCTGCGACCGTCCAGCCGAGTGAAAATGAAATGATCGCCAGAGACAGGAAGAGCACAGCCAGAATATTGTTGAATCGCTGCAGCTCCACTGCCTGCGTTTCTGTCCCTTTATCGATCAACACAACTTTCCCAATTTGCACAAACAGATTAAGCTTTCCACCGGAAGCCAGACCAACCACCTGAATGCTCCACAGCGCGCCCAGAACTACAAGTGGATTGAACACAAAAGAAAGTAAAACAAACAACACAATACCGACCTGATTCGCTTTCACATAGCGCATGGGCACTACTCGCATCAGAATATCACCTTATTCCTATTTTATTAGTTGGTTTTATTGTAGTCGGTATTGGGTTAATGAGCAAGAGTACACTTTATTTAAGGGGAGTAAAATCTCTTTTCAGCACGTCCCAATGGGGTGTCGGGATGCCTGTTGTCTTTTTCCAATCGTTAAATACATTATTTAGTGCCTCAATCTCTCCAAAAGAACCCGCAATCAGCTTATGGATTGGAAGCACACTGTAGATCTTCAACAGAAGGTACAACGTCCGTTGATGCTTACGAATCATTTTAGCCTGAATCTCCGGTATAATCGTTATGCCCATTGCCTCAAGTACGCTGAAGCCCTCATCCATCGCCCTAATCATATGATGAATTTGCTTTCTGTTCCCGTCCAACTTGATCAACTCAAACTTCTCATTAAAGCTCACTGCATTCAGCATCAGAATGGGCACAATATGGCTTTTCAACCAGGCATCAATATCGCTTATAACATTCAACTTGTATTTCACATGTTGGAAAGCTTGATCCAGCAAAGGTTTAAATTTGATATCACCGTCGAGACTGCCAATCACCATTTGTCCGCTGCCTCCACCGATCGATAACATGCGGCCTTTTTCACGCTTCCCTCCACTCACGTGGAATCCAAACGCAATCTGTTTTGCCTCCTTGCTGTTTGCCTCCAAAAAGTTTTGCATGCTTCGTGCATCCGCGTTGTTACCTACGATTACAATATTGCTGCTCTGATTGTCTGCCAGAATAGGTAATATTGAAGGAAAATCATTATATTTCATCACAACAAAAATCAGATCATATTGGTCATCCACCTCCAACGTTCTGGTGACCCGAACCGGATCAACTGTCGTTTTGAATTGAAACATATGCCGGATGACGACTCCATCCTTCTCCAACTCCTCTGCTCGGTTCCCTCTAGCCAGAATTGTGACATCATTGCCACCGCGCACCAGGACGTGCGCCAGTTGACTCCCCAGAACCCCCGCACCATACACTAATATTTTCATTGGTTATCCCTCAATTTCATATTTTATGAATAATCGTTGTTTTATCAACATTTGTTGATAAAATAAGAGTAACAAAGCACCTACTATGCTTCAATCGTTAAAATATCCGCTTTTGTTGAATAATCAACGAATGTTTCCTTATTGTTGAAAAACCATCTATAGGAGGGGCCATGGACAGACGAGTACTCAAAACACGAAAGGCGATAATCGAAGCTTTTGTCGGGTTACTGGAGGAACAGGATTTCGAGCAAATTACGATAAACGATATTGCTGATCGGGCTAACGTAAACCGAGGAACCATCTATTTGCATTACGCTGACAAGTTCGACCTGTTGGATCAATGCATTGAGACCTATTTGCAAAAGTTGTTGGATGCCTGCATGATCGAAAGCTCTACTACAACACCTGTTACGGCCAAGGATGCGCTGCTCAGAACTTTCCGTTATCTGGAACAGTATGCCTCTACCTATACTACACTTCTAACCAAAAAAGGTATTCCGGCATTCCGTAGTAAGTTGATGACATTGTTGGTCCAGGGAGTACAGGATCAGATGGATGCCTGTGGCATCCAGGAAGGTATGAAAAAAGAGATTACCATACAGTTTCTTGCTTCCGCTGCTGTAGGCCTCCTGGAGTGGTGGATTATGAATGCCATGCCTTATCCGGCCGAGGAGATCGTTGACCAATTAATAGATCTACTGGAACTACATCTGAATTTGCACGCTCCCATAAGTGGGTAACCTGGGCCCTCGTTTGAGTGTTCGAGTGGTCTACAACAAACAAAAAAACCACGTCCTTGGACGTGGTTTTGATATACTTCAAGAAGAAGCCCCAACCTCATTACATCTCTCCAACAAAATCTGGATCTGGCGCTCCAGCCACTGTCCAAGCAATGGATGTGGCAACAGCGTCTCACCACTATACTCATAATCCAGTTCCTTCAATCGGTCGGGGATTACGTTCCTCGTGAAGTAACCGGCACTCAAAAACAGCGGCGCCACAATAACCCGGTTCCCCCGCTCTTCGCTCCAGTACTTCACTTTGTCATACACACTCTCCGGATTCAACAACGCATAATCCGTATGGGCTACACCACTAACTTCCTGCACAAGCTCTGCAAGAGAAGAGATTCCGGCTTCCCAACGCTCGCGAAAACCATCATGAATACTCCCATGTCCCACCAGCAGAATCGTTTCCTGCTCAGGCTGCTGCGAGAGTGACTTGACCTTATCCCACACCATAACGGCAATATCCGAATCGTTATCTACTGGATAACCGAAGTGAACCCGAGCCTTGACATGGAACGGTTCCAGATCCGTTTCGCGATCAGGTGTTTCCTTTGCACCAATGGCATATTCAATTTCATCCACATGTGTACTCCCGGATGAAACAAATAGAGGTACGACCAGAATATCGGTTACGCCTTGTGCTTCCAGTCGGTCGATACCGTCCTGGATTAAGCGTCCTTCCACTAGTTCAAGAAAACCAGCTTCAATGGGCAATGGAATAGGCAGATTCAACCGGGAGATCGCGTCATCGACGGATTCCACCCAGGTCTGCTCCTGTGAACCGTGACTGATGATGAGTACGCCCGGCTTCTTCATGTTAGCGTCCCAGGCGTTCCAGCGTCATTTTATAACCATCATTTCCGTAATTCAGGCAGCGTTTGACACGTGAGATTGTAGCTGTGCTCGCACCTGTCTCTGCTTCAATCTGGTTATACGTATTGCCTTTACCCAACATACGAGCCACTTCCAGCCGTTGGGACATGGATTGGATCTCGTTTACTGTGCAGAGGTCATCAAAGAAAACATAACACTCTTCAATATCTTTTAACGTCAAAATAGCCTCAAATAGTTGTTCAATGCTTTTATCATTTAGCTTTTTCAGCTGCATTTCATCATCATCCCCTAGCGGTTACTGTGTACCTACATTGTACTCACACTGAGTTGGTATTTCAAGCGTTACCGATTTCACGCACTACAGAATAAAAATACATGTTACCGCTTACAAAAGGTACTATTGTCCTCCCCTCGCGCACATCAGATGAAATTACCCCGCTATTTCCCAGTTTTCACCTGTATATATCCGATTACTTATGTAGGATTTCAACTCGTTAAATTGTGACGATTTTGTGTCTAAATAACATTTTACTCTTTGACAACCTGCCATCATGCCATGCGCCCAAATCCGCAAATATCCCGTTTTCCGGGATACCCGCCTACGCCGTCTCTCCGCGAATGACATACAGTATAACAAAAGGGAGTTCCACTACCGCATATGATGTACACTGTCATGAAACTTGTGGAACGCAATTCCGAAATCCAATAGAAGGAACGTGATCGTTCATGCCACAGCATTATTATCACCGCCAGCCAGCACAAGGGCACCGACCGTCTTCTCATGCACATCGGCAGGCACATACTTCTGCCTATGTGCCGCCCGGTATGGTTCAGCGGTCTTTAAATGAAACTCAGATTCAACCGATGTACCCTGGAGTAGAGCCCCATTACCCGGGCTTCGGTGAAGTCGAAGCATCTGCAGTCGTACCCTATGGGCAAGGTGTAGCTGGAGGGAACTTATACGGAGGTGCAGCACAGGTTGTTGCCCCAGCTCCGGTACCGACACCTGCTTCTGGCAGTTCAGGCTTTTCATTAGCTAACATCGGTGAGTTAAAAGGAATGATCGACCGTTTCGGCGGTATTGATGGAATCATGAGTGGAATAGGCAAAATGCAAAAGGTCGTCGGCGGCATCCAGCAGATGGCTCCGATGATGAAACTCGTTATGGGCATTCTGCCTTTTGGAAAAGGTAAAAGTAATAACAGCGCGGCTGACGCAGACTATGAAGAATATACGCCGCCCCGGAGACGGAAACGCAAGCGGACGAATAAACAAACGAGCACTCCACGTCGTCGCAACACAACTCCAGTCCGCCGCAAATCCAATTCCACGAAGCGCCGTCCCAAAAGTCGCAAACGTTAAACTCATCCAGGCACCCCCATACAGAAGGTGGGTGCCTTAACCGCGTTCATCACTACACACATAAAATTTCAGGAACCTATGTTCTTATTTCTGCAACTTTGAGGTATACTGGATAGTAACTAAAGGAGGCGGACCATGGAACTTTTCAAAGACAAATACACGCCCGCACTAATCGATCGGACAGGCGAACTGTTGCATCAATTCTACCCAGAGCTGGATACACAGCTATTTCATGAATTGGTTTTCGCTGAAGGCTGGGAACAGTTGGAATTCAAAGGGCGCATTCGCCGAATCACACTGGCGTTGACCGAAGTGCTGCCTAATAATTATGAAGAAGCGTTACATATTATCGAACAAGCCGCTCCGAATATGAGAGGTGTTGAATATCTGTTTGTACCGGATTTTATCGAAGTGAACGGACTTGAGCCGGAGGATTACGAATTATCCATGAAGTATCTGACCCTCTTCACACCTTATTCCAGCTCCGAGTTTGCGGTACGCCCGTTTATTGAACGTTATCCCATGCAAACGATGAAACATATGATGGCGTGGGCAGATAGCCACAATGAGCATATCCGCAGACTTGCCAGTGAGGGGAGTAGGCCACGTTTGCCATGGGGCGCCAAACTTCAGAACTTTATCACTGATCCAACACCTGTACTTCCGATTCTGCACGCATTGAAACAGGACGAGTCCCTCTATGTGCGCAAAAGTGTTGCCAATCATCTGAATGACATCTCCAAAGACCACCCCGAACTGGTCCTGGATCTGGCCACCACCTGGTATGGACAACATGCCCACACAGATTGGATTGTCCGGCATGCCAGCAGGTCCTTACTGAAGAAAGGACATCCCAAAGCACTAAGTCTTTTTGGTTATAACGAGCAGGATTCCATTCACATTGAGCAGCTTCAGCTTGTACAAGATACGATTGCCATTGGCGAGGATCTTCATTTTTCATTTGATGTTGTTAATGAGAGTGGTGAGTCACAGATGCTGCGAATTGAATATGAGATGGGTTATATGAAGGCAAACGGCAAGCAGGCTCCCAAACGATTCAAATGCTCTGATAAAATGTATCCGACAGGCAGAACCAAGGTAGCCACCAAACAGTCGTTCAAAATCATTACAACGAGAAAATACTATGCCGGATTACATACGCTAACGATTGTAGTGAATGGTCAAGCGGCAGCAACAACTTCTTTTGTTCTTGAAATGGAGTAACAGGAAGCAATCGTAAGTTATACACATCTCACTCCAAAGAAATACTTATTCACATGTGGATAGAATATTTCTAGCATATCTATAGCAGCATCAGAAAGGCCACCTGGCAAACATCATCTCCCTACAGTTATTTCTGCCCGAGATCATGACCCAGTGGCCTTTTTTATATGTAATTCTAACTGCAATTCCTCTTACCTACCCTCACCGCTATCCAAATGTAGCACGTTCTACTTAAACCATCCGCGCTTCACAAACCAGGCCACCATACTTCCGCCAAGCACAAACATCAACAGCAGCACCGCCCCATACCCAAACTTCCATTGAAGCTCAGGCATATAGGCAAAGTTCATGCCATAAATACCCGCGATCAGCGTGAGTGGCATAAATACAGTCGTAATCACCGTAAGTGTCTTCATGATCTGATTCATCCGGTTGGAGTTCAGGGAAATATAACTGTCGCGTAGGTCGGCCGTCATCTCCCGATCGGCTTCAATCATGTCCGTCAGCTTCAATAAATGGTCATAGATATCGGTAAAATAAGCCGTATGTTCGCCTGTTCGCTGCACATGCTGGGAGTTCACCACTCGATAGAGCAGATCCCGCATCGGTACAACCGTTCTTCTGAGCTTCAGCAATCGGCTTCGCAAGTCAAACACCTGATTCATCAGGTCTTCAACGGACTCTTGTCCACCCCGGTTCTCCAGTTCAGCCAGTTCATCCTCAATGGCAAATAGGGACGGAAAATAATGATCGACCAGCTTGTCCATCACCGTATAGGCCGCTGCCACCGGACCTCGCGCCCAGATCGTACGTTCATGTGCATGGTGCAATAATCGCTCCCACGCTTCATCCACTTCCTCCAGTACACCATGATGAAAGGATACAAGGAAGTTCGCTCCGAGAAACAAGTCAACCTCCTCAGCTTCCAGTGTGGACGGGTTCAGTGCATGCAGTACAAGAAACTGCAGATTTTCATAATAATCAAGCTTTGGCCGCTGCAACACATGCAGACAGTCCTCAATAGCTAAGGGGTGAAAATGAAAATATGTATCCAGCAAACGGCTTTCCTCTTCCGTTGGCTGGTTAAAATCCGCCCATACCCAGGCGTAATCGTTCAGATCCAGCTGTGTAAGCGGTACGTTCACGGAGACTTGATGTTCTCGTGTAATGGCGAGTGTACGAATCATAATCAGACCACGTCCTTGTCCTGTATCTTTAGATCATTGTACAACGTTAACCATAGACACGTCTCCCACGTGTCCCCAAATATCCACAGCCACCTTCAAACTCGACAACAAAAAAAGCCAACCCTGTTGGCTTCTCTCATTTCCCTATCCACAGTTCCCTGTATCCACAGGAATATCTTCTTTTGGTTTATCATTCCACGGATGGCTATCCACATATCCAGCCTGTCCACACGTTCATGCACAGGCGTCTCTTGATTTTGGTTGTATAATTGTCCACATATCCCGATATTCACACAGTTATGAACAGTTTGTCTGGTAACCCCGGATTCGTACGGGATCACTTCTCTTTTTAGAAAATAATCCAGTACAGCAATCCTGCCAGTCCAGCAGTAATTGGAATTGTAATGAACCACGTAATAATGATTCGTCCAGCAAGTCCCCATTTCACAGCAGAGAAACGTTTTGCGGAACCCACACCCAGAATAGCTGATGTGATCGCGTGCGTTGTACTAACTGGAAGGTGAAGCAACGTTGCTGTGAAAATAACGGAAGCAGCTGACAGATCGGCGGCAAAACCGTTAATTGGTTCAATTTTAAAGATTTTGGTACCCATTGTTTTGATGATTTTCCAACCACCAATGGATGTACCCAGAGCCATCGCGGTTGCTGCTGAGATTTTAACCCACAGCGGCACTTCCAGATGATCTTGTACACCTGCTGCAACCAAAGCAAACGTAATAATACCCATCGCTTTCTGTGCATCATTCGTACCATGTGTGAAAGCTTGCAGTGCTGCCGTGAAAATCTGTACCGTACGGAAACCTTTATTCACGTTATGCGGACTGCGTTTGGCAAAAATGTATTTGAGAATCGTCATGACCACATAACCGATGGCAAATGCGATTAGAGGTGATAATAGCAAACCTCCGACAATATCAATGAACCCGCTCCACTTCACTTTATCGGAACCTGCGCCAACGAGCACGGCACCAGCAAGGGCTCCAATCAATGCGTGTGATGAAGAAGACGGAATACCAAACCACCATGTAACCAGGTTCCAGATAATCGCAGCGATCAAGGTGACTATGACGACCTCGATCCCGTTATCTAGCGTGGTGGGGTCGGTTACACTCCCCCCAATCGTCTTCGCGACGCCTGTAAACATCATCGCACCGACAAAGTTCATTACCGCTGCCAAAAGGATCGCGCGACGTGGCGTTAGTGCCCGTGTCGATACTGAAGTAGCAATGGCATTGGCCGTGTCGTGAAAACCGTTGATGAAGTCAAACGCCAGTGCAAGGAAGACGACTATACCTAATACCCAAATCGTTGTTTCCATTATTCTCTGGCTCCTTAAGAATTACGCATGATGATGGATTCGAGCACATTTGCTACGTGTTCACAAGCATCCGTTGTTGTCTCAAGACGTTCGTAAATTTCCTTACGTTTGATCAATTCAATCGGATCAGGAACGGTAGCGAAAAGGTTCTTGATACACATGCGCAACACTTCATCACCCTGATTTTCCAGATCATTCAATCGAATCGTGTACTCACGAATCGCCAGCAATTTTTTCTGAGACAGCAAATGAATAGCCTTCTGAATTTCGTAAGCCGATTGGCGCAAAATTTCAGCAAATTGCACGATATATTCGTCAGGATCCGTCAGTTGGTACATATAGAAACGGGAAGCCGTTGCTTCGAGTCCGTCCAATACGTCATCAAGTGTTGTTGTCAGCTCCATAATATCATCGCGT
The DNA here is from genome assembly GCF_055687625.1 of Paenibacillus sp. CB74. Taxonomy (NCBI): domain Bacteria; kingdom Bacillati; phylum Bacillota; class Bacilli; order Caryophanales; family Paenibacillaceae; genus Paenibacillus; species Paenibacillus sp. CB74. The sequence continues at coordinate 4,507,493 of NZ_CM146009.1, forward strand.
TCGATCGGCGTGATAAACGTTTTGTTGAGTTCCGTAATGATTGTGTGCACATAGTCATCACATTTGGACTCGTACTTCTTCATTTCATTGGCAAAAAGAGTCACATCCTGAAGGTTGGAAACATGCTGGGAGAAATAATCTGCCGCTTGAACAACCGTATCTGCCATGTTCTCCAGTGTCTCAAAAAATATATCCTTCTTCTTCTTAAGCTTCATAGCCCTATCCCCTTTACGGAAAAAATTGCCGATAACCGATGAAACATGAAATGACAACCTTTGATATCTTATCATATTTGTTTCATGGTTTGTACAAAAGGTGTGATCCTTTTTTATATTCTTATCACATTAATCTGAAATGAATCTTAATTATTTGGAATAATGGTAAATTCAAGTCAAGATTTTACACTGCGTTTACAATTCGACATCCAAAGACAGAATCGACACGATTCTATTTTTCACGCTAAGATACAATATAACGCCTTTTCGATAACAAAATGCATACCTGTTTCATTGTTTTCTTTCATTACATCCTTCATTGCTGCACAGCCAGCTTCACATGACTGGAGAATTCCGGTTGATTGGGAACAATGTTGATAAAGGTTTTACCCGGCACAAGAGCCACTTCACTGCCATCCTGAACAAACCGGATAATATCCCCCTGTTTCTTCACCCACTGCCCACGAATCATTTTGCCCTTCTGGAACAACATGGCTTCCCCGCCCTGTTCCAAATTGACGGACAACCGACCTACACTATCGAGCACCTTGTGATCTGCACCTGCCACAATGATATTCGCTGCGCCAAGTGCAGTCCCATTATCCAGATCCTGATCTGCCTTACCATTCACCATTCTCATATATCGTCCGCTAACTTCATCATAATCATACGTCACCCGGTAACTATCCAATAAATAATGGATGTCGAATTGCTTCACTGCCTCTCCTGCGGATGTCGCGCCTTCTTCGTTATAGATGTATACGGGAGATTTAAACTCATGGCTATAACCCTTGATGTCTGCCCCTTCTCTTAACTTGTCCGCTGAAGTATACAGATTGTGTGGCGCTTTACGATCCTTGGAACGCCAGAAGTAAGGCCCTCCATTTGAGATTTCATCCATATGCTGTTTCTGCTGCCTTTGCAAAATGGAATATGCCTCCGGACTGCCTCCGGCATGAACAAGCACCCCATCGTAACTCTCGCCAAGCTCAATCAGATATGGACGTATACTGCGAACCGGTCCAACCGTCTCAGCACCGCCTTCACTCTGGAAGATGGCTATAAACCGGGTAATGCCTCCCTCTGCGAGGACTTCAAGAATGATATCGGCGGAACTCAGACCCGATTGGGGCCGAGCCGCTGGTGCATTATTAATCATGACGGCAAGGGGACGACGCGTAATCGCTTCATCTACAGGCAGACCTGTAAGAGGTGCTGTGTAGAGAGAAGCGTTGGACTCCTCCACAGTCTGTTCTTCTTGTACAGGTGCAGGTGTCGTTTCTGGCTGAAGTGGCATCTGAGACGTCTCCTGGTTTTGGCAGGCAACAAGACTCAATGAGAGAATTAACAGGGATGCAGCCGATGCTGCTTTGTTCCATTTAAAAAGCTTCAATATAGGACCTCCTGAACGATATGGCCTGGTTCTAAGTTGTGATATATGTCTCATGTGGGCAACCATTTCACGTATTTCTTTCCATTTAATCACACCCCATCCGATTTGTCTGCGCCCGGAAGGCCTTGATACAGCGTGAAATTCACATTTGAAACAGTGAATAGCGAGAAAAATATGTCCTAAATGTGAACTTCTCAAACCTTACTTAAAATTTGAACTAGATTGTGATTTTAATCACAAACAAAACGACTTTTGGACTATACAATAAAGACATCAAAGGTGATCACTTAGAAAAAACAAAAACAACACACACTAGATTCCATGAAGGAGTGGTTCATATGTTCAGCTTCAACCAATGGCTTAGAGAAAACAAAGTGGCAATGTGGATTTTGACAGTACTTCGGGTGTATATCGGTTACGATTGGATGACTCACGGATGGGGCAAATTGACTGGCGGATTCCAAGCTGGCGGGTTCCTCGCCGGGGCAGTCGGTAAAGCAACGGGTGAAAATCCAACAGTTCAAGCATGGTGGGGAACGTTCCTTGAGAAATTCGCAGTACCAAACGCAGGATTGTTCGACTTCATCATTCCGCTTGGTGAATTCCTTGTAGGTGTAGGACTCATTCTCGGATGCTTCACAACACTGGCTGCGCTGATGGCTCTCGTGATGAACTTCGCGTTCCTCTTCTCGGGTACAGTAAGCACGAACGCTCAACTGGTTCTGATGCAAATCTTCCTAGTAGTTGCTGGTGCAAATGCAGGTAAAATCGGTCTAGATCACTGGGTACTGCCTTACCTTCGCGGATTGATCACTCGTAACAAAGGTAATCACCCAAAAGACACACCAACGATTAGCCCAACTCATAAAACAGCTTGAACAATAATCAACAACGCTGCCGCCCTGCTCTCCATCCCCCGGAGAGCAGGGCTTTTTATATCTGTATAATCAGATACTCAAATGAAAAAGCCGTTTTACGATATAACATCGCAAAACGGCAAGAGGTTAATCCCGAATCGGGTTTATAGAAGTCGGAGTGCATTCATCAATATCTGCGCTGCTTCCGCACGGGTTGTCAGCGCCGAAGAATCAAATTCCCCATGGACTCGACCTTTCATCAGACCCGATTGCTGCATGTGCGCTGCTGCCTGGCTTGCCCATACAGGTATGCTGGATGCATCAGTAAAGGAAGATTCGGACGTGATATTAGTCAATGTCAGCGCACGGCTGACCATAACAGCCATCTCCGCACGTGTGATTGGAGCGTTTGGACGGAAGGTTCCATCCGCATGCCCTTGAATCCAACCCAGCGCGCTTGCCTGTGCAATCTCCTGGAGCCCCCATGCCCCAATCTGGGTTGCATCCTTGAAAGCAGGCATTGTTGAAATATCATCTTCATTATCAGGCACCGGCTTAAGCATCCGGACAAGCATGGCAGCAAATTCTGCCCGTGTAACTTGCACTCCCGGATGGAAGGTACCATCAGCATAGCCTTTAACAATACCAAGTGCAGCTGCATCACGGATGCTAGCGGATGCCCAGTGACCTTCAATATCGCTAAAATTCGCTGCTGTAGGAGCAGCTATTGTTGCCGGAACTGCCATCACGGCAAAGCGTGTAAAGTGATTCACATCTACGCGAATTTTATCGCCGTCCACTTTGCCGTCTTCAACCATTGTCCATGATGTGTTCGGCTCTTGCTGGTAAAAGACCGCAAGCTTCTCATTGCCTCGAAGTGAAGCAGGGTCAAAGGTCAGCGTTAATTTCACTGGAATCTTAAAATTACCTTGGGTGTTTTTGGTGAATTCCACCACCTGACTTACAACACGTTGATTTCTTGTTAATCCACTAACCGGTGTGTCCACCACAATGGCTTTAATCTCTAGTGGCTGATCGGAAGCACCGGCTGGAACTTCAAGCAGCACCCCTGTGCCTAGCCGAAGTTGACCAGCTTCCCCGGCAGGAATGGACACACTTGTCTGCATATCATTGTTAACATTAGAAGGATTACCGCCTGAGCCAGGAATGGAATTGGAGTTGGAACCTGTATTTCCATTGTTTGCGGAGCTACCACCGCCTGGTGTTGGTATAAGCGTCCAACCCGCATATAACGTCATATCAGCAGTTACCGTCGCTGTTGCAAAATCAAATGGCTGAGTGCGTGTGATATCCGTGTACCACCCCGTAAACGCATAACCAGTTCGCACCGGATCGCTTGGACGAGTTAACATCTCACCATTAATTACCTCGCTAGCCTGTATTGCCGTTCCACCATCCGTATGGAAGGAAACGGTTCGCACGGCTATGTTCCATTTCGCATACAACGTCATATCTGCAACCACTGTGGCTGTTGCGAAATCGAACGCCTGATTATGTGCGGCATCCGTATACCAGCCAGCAAACGTATAACCTGTGCGCTCTGGATCGGTTGGACGTGACAGAAGGTCGCCATAAGCAACGGTCTGTGGAGCAATTGTCGTGCCTTCATCCGTATCAAATGTAATCTGCTGTACTTGAACTGCCCATTTAGCATACAAAGTTACATCCGACTGGATCGGCTGACTAAAATCAAACTTAACCGTAAGCTCTGAATCTGCAAACCAACCGGCAAAGACTTGACCTTCCGTATCCGAAGTTGGCTCATTGATTACGCTTAACTGTTCGCCATGTCCGATACTCATATCCGATATATCCGAGCCTCCGGTCGTATCAAAGCTAACGGTATATAGGATGCGTTCCCAACCTGCATATAGCTGAACATGATCCTGAATAGACGATGTCGCAAAATCGAAACGTTGCTGTAAGCCAGCATCACTATACCAGCCGGTAAAGGTATACCCGGTTCTGCTCGGTTGCTGTGGTTCCTGCACAGGATTACCATAGTCAAGCAACTGTTCGCTCACCACAGTACCACCATTACTATCAAAGCTGGCTGTATATTGATTGGTCCTCCAACCTGCATACAAGGTAACCGAGTCAGTAATGATCGTCTGGAAATCAAATGGCTGCGTATGTGCTGCATCTGCATACCAATTGGTAAACGTGTAGCCCGTACGTACCGGATCTGTAGGACGAATAATCAGTGTACCGTACGGTATCGTCTGATCAGGCACATTCGCATGATCTCCCTGATATACGTCGAACGTGACCGTATACGATTGGAGCGTCCAGCTTGCATAGAGCGATGTATCCACCGTTATTGGCATACTAGCAAATTCAAAGCGCTGTGTATGAGCCACATCTGTATACCAACCGCCAAATGTATATCCCGTTAGCGTTGGAGCCGTTGGCTCACTCATGAGCGTACCGTAGTCGATCTGACGATCCGCTACCGCTGTACCTCCGTTACTGTCAAAGCTGACGGTGTACTGATTGATATTCCAGCCCGCATATAGTTGTGTATTTGTCGTGATCGGTGTATTCGCAAAATCAAAGAGCTGCGTTTGTGCTGCATCACCATACCAGCTAGTAAATCTGTACCCTGTACGTGTTGGCGCCGTTGGTGCACTAATCGTGGAACCATACGTAACCGAAACATCTGATACAGCTGTACCTCCGCCGCTATTAAAGCTGACGGAATACTGATTGATACTCCAGCCAGCGTACAGCTGTGTATTTCCCGTTATCACCGCACTGGAAAAATTGAACAGTTGTGTACGACCAGCATCGGTGTACCAACCTGTAAACGTATAACCCGTGCGCGACGGAGCAGTTGGTGCGCTAAGCGTAGAGCCATGATTCACCGCAACATCCGCCACTTCCGTACCACCACTGCTGTTGAAGCTAACGTTGTACTGGTTCACAATCCAACCGGCATATAGTTGCGTATTCTGCGTTATTGCCGAATTCTCAAAATTAAATGGCTGCATGCGGCCCGCATCCTTGAACCAACCATTAAACGTATACCCTGTTCGTGTTGGTGCCGTCGGTTCGCTAATCGTCAAACCATGGTTCACCGGAATATCCGCTACGGCTGTTCCACCACTACTGTCAAAGCTGACTACATACTGGCTAATACTCCAGCCTGCATACAGTTGTGTATTCGTCGTAATCGGCGTATTCGTAAAATGAAATGGCTGCGTGCGCGCTGCATCATTATACCAGCCGGTAAATGTATAACCGGTTCGTGTCGGTGCAGCTGGCTCAATGCCATGATCACCATAATACAGATTTTGCGTCGCTACACTCGTTCCGCCGCCACTATTAAATGAGAGTTGACGCGGTGCATAATAACTAAATGAGATCGTTGAACTATTGTTAGCCTCGTCAGTAACGTTCAGCGTATAACTACCTTCCTGACTGATCTGTCCTCCGCTGGTAAATGTCGCTCCATTCAGCGTAGCGGTTCCGTCACTAAACGTAATCGTCGGCGGCACTATATAACGCCCACCATTCGTTACTCCAAGTATCGTCGGCGGTGTAAGATCAATTCTAAATTGAACCTGCGTCGAACCGTAACTGTTCGTTGCGACTAACGTATAATTACCTTCGGCTGTCACCGCTGTACCGCTTGTAAATGGAACGCCATTCAGGGTAGCCATGCCACTGCTAAATACTGGATTCACCGTACGATTGTAAATGCTCTGATCGCTAACACCGGTTACAATAGGTGGAACAGGTTGCTCCACCTTGATTTGGACCGTCGAATAACCGTTAGCAAATCCATTGTCATTGTATGTCCTCACTGTAAAGCTATCATTACCGTAATAGAAGTTTGGAGCCTGATATATAAATCCGGTACTATCTTGAATAACCGTTCCATGCTGCGGCTGAGCACGCAACGAAACTCCCTTGGCACCCGCACTACCAGGCACATTTGCCATCAAATCCGAGCTGTTGATTCGCACCGTCAATCCAGTGGCTACGGTATAGATCGTATTTGTTCCTGCGACTGCAGAAGGCCCCCCTCCTCGTTCACTCCGAGAAGGGAATATTCCTGTAGAAACTGTATAATATCGGAAATTATAAGGATTACTTCTCAGATCAGGGACACCAAATGTATTTCTTTCATCACCACCAAATTTCTGTCCCAAGAGTGCAAATAATGCTGTGTATTCCGTTACATTATAAATACCGCCATCACTATTTTTCCAAATGGTCTGCATCGGAACAAGAAATGGTATGGTCTGTCCTAGTAAAACTTCACTATTTTGATTACTCATATCCGTTCCATTCAGACTACCCATCGGTCTTGCCGCCACAGCAAAGTGTAATGGTTGGTTTCGCAGCGGTGCACTAATACTGGGCAAAGTGAATTTTTGACCATCCTGAGATCCAAACACATCACGAATAACGGGGTACAGCTGCGGATAATTCTGCGCATTATATGTACTCCCATCCAGCTTGAGCCAGCCATCAGGCGAAAAAGTATACGGGAAGATGCGCACTTCACCTCCATACCCCATCCCAGTCCCGCCATTTTCACGTGCAGGAAATACTCCAGTCGTTGCTATGTAGTAGCCCATACCGTCAGGTACAGGAAGTGACGTGAGATCCGGTAATGCAAAATCGACTTTTCCATCGCCCCCATAATTCGTACCTAGCAAAGAATACAAAGCTAGATTGTTCTGAATATTCATCTTTTGTCCCGCAGCAAACTCCCAACCGTTCGGTACAAAACCGTAAGGAAATAGCTGTATCTCTCCCAGATACTTCTCATACCACTCTTCCGCGTGCGCTGACCGTGTTGTTCCTAATCCTGCCGATAATGCAGTAAACACTAGCACAAAGACCAGCGTGATTTTCCAAAAGGCACGACCGGTATAATGAATCACTCCAAGATCTCCCCCTTATATTCACTCATTGTTCCTCATGCCAAATGCAGCTCCGCCAAGCCGTAAAAAAGTGTTTGTACTCTGATGTCCAGCATCCGAAAGCAGAACTTCTCGCTCCTCTGTTGCATGGTCCTGATGAGCTTGCATTTTGAGAACAGCTCACCTTTCCCGTCAGCATGCGATTTTTCCGTTGCGTATAACATGATTACGCTTAGTTTACTTTATAGATCAGGAAAATAATATAGCAAATCGGCAGCTATCCAGACTTTATTTTTTTGCACATTTTTACATTTTCAATGATATAAATCACAAATATAACTCTAATTTTCCAAAGCGTTACAACACAAGTTACTCGTATCCAGCTGCATACACTTGCTCACCTGTAGAATCCCATATTATGATGGTATAAAGTCCAAAAGAACAAAGGAGTATCTCTATGCCTACGCAGCGCCGTCTCGAAACTGACGCCGATTTCCAAGAAGCCATGACCTTAAAACATAAAATTCGGGTATTCAAAGATAACCACCAAATTGACTCTGGAGGGATTATCATCCGATTTGACGAGAATACCATTGTTGTTCAGTCCAGTGTCAGTGAACTCGCCTATCACTCACGTACGGAATGTGAGTTGTTCGAAATTCGCAAATAATCTTATAAGTAGCTGAACAACAAAAAAAGGTTCCACGCAGTCAACCAACTGACTGCCGGAACCTCTTTGTTTATTTATATTCATATTTAAAGGTCTAATCCTGTTCTTGTCTGTTCCAAGTTACACGCCGTCTCCAAACTGCCAGCAGTTCAAACTGAGCGTTCCATAAGGGTAAGACTGGAATAGGCGCTTCGCTGATCGAGACATATCCGCTGTACCCATCGCGTAGAACAAAGGCGCAAGGTGTTCTGTCCCATACGACGGCACTGCCATACGTGCATGAGGGGCTTTTTTCTCATATTGAAACAGTTCTCTTGTGTTCCACTGCTGCAAGCGATCCCCAATCCAGTTATCAAATTCCACCGCCCACTCCTGCGGTTCATCCGTATCGCCCAACATACGTAAATTGTGAACCGTTCCACCGCTGCCAATGATCAGCACATCATCATGACGCAGCTGTTCCAGCATTCGGCCAATATCATACTGTTCCTGCGGCGTACGCAGCGAGTCTACAGATACAGCAATCACAGGGATATTCGCTTCGGGATACATATGGAGCAACGGTACCCATACGCCATGATCCAATCCTCGGCCTCGAATCGGCTGATGCGCAAGATTGCTACGGGTGAACAAAGCACATATCTCGTTCGCCAGATCTGGCTGCCCGGATGCAGGGTATTCCATCGTATACATCGTAGAAGGAAATCCATAAAAGTCATGCAAGGTCTGATGTGTATCATCCATCGTCACGGACGGTTCAGGACAATCCCAATGTGCCGTAAATACGACAATGGCTTTCGGAGCCGGCAGCCTGTCTCCAAGCTGGTTCAAGAAGTGAGTGTAGTCATTGCTCTCCACCGCCAGAGCGGGAGAACCATGCGCAATGAAAAGTGCGGGTAATGTCATTGCTGCCAACCTCCAGACACGGATAGAATGCTTACTCTTCTATTTTACCCCTAAGAAGGCGCTTTTCCAAGCTGACATCCCCAAACCGTTGCAATCCTGCCATTTATATCATCCAGTGCTGCCAATCCTGCTCGATCTTCTGACGTTCACCCAGCCACTCTCTGGTACGCGTAATTAGCTGTTCCCGCTCTTTACCTGAAGAGAAGGTATGATCGCCCTGGAAGATGATCTCCTTGTCGCAACGCCCTTCCTGACGCATCCAGAATACCTTTTGATACAGGAACGCGTAGTCTACAGGAATAATCTCATCTGACGTGCCATGCATGACGAGAACATCACCGCTAAACTTGACTGCTTCCTGGAATGGTTGATGTTCAGCGAGAGATTCGAAGAAGGTAGGTGTGAATTTGTATCCAAGATAATCAGCCGCACCCAGTTTCACGCCTTCATCGTAGACTTCCCGTCCCGTAATCTTCACGATATCATTGAATGGATAACCCACGGAGGACCACATCACCAGATTCTTGACACGTTTATCGCGCACAGCTGTTAGTAATGCAACGGCACCACCCAGACTATGACCAATCAGCGTTACGCGTGTAGGATCTACATCACTGCAATTCACCGCGTAATCCAGCACCGAGCGTGTCTGCAGCACCATGGACTCCAGTCCCTCCGCTCCATACTCCCCACTGCTCTCTCCGCAACCGATATAATCAAAACGCAGAACCAGATAACCGTCTTCAGCCAGCTCACGGGCAGTCTTTACAAACAAACGGTCCACACCGATCCGACTACCCACGAAACCGTGGCAGATGACTGCCAAAGGTACGCGCTGCTGACTCTTCTCCTCCTTGATATCTTTCACAACCGGATAGTGAATCGTGGCTGTTAATTCTTCCTGTCCATGACGGATACTGATCTGACGTTCCATACCGATTTCCCCTTTCCACGCTTAGCCTGTTAAGTTTCATTTATTAAATATATATAATCCGATAAGTTTAGTGTGTATTAAGATGTTATTCATATATTATCATCCCGTAACCTGCAAGTCAACGTAAGGAAGGACCCTTTCTATGTCTAATGCCAGTCTTCATTTTATCGGATGATAGGCGCAAAAAAATGAGCCATGCTGATGACAGCTGGCCCGGATATCTTTTATCTTTTTGGAATTCAAACCAAGGGTTGCAGGATCGTTATTCGTAGCTTCTGCGGAACATCTCGTGGGTCTCCACCCGTCCATTCCACTCATGCTCATGACCCGAATCACTGTTGTCCCAGAAACTTCTTCCCCTCAAATTCCCATCTGTCAGTTCTTCTGCATACTCCGTGTCCTCCAGATTCTCCTCAAAGGATACAATCTCGTCCACAACTCCACGGGAGTTGCTGTTCAGTAGCAGCTTACGTGTCAAATCTGTTTGTTTGTCCATAACAAGCACACTCCAATCTTGGATTTCTGTTGGAAATGCTACTATTGTGATGGAATTGGCTGCTCTTTATGCATACTTCACACAATCGTTAGATCTGTGATGGCTGAGGTATTTTTTCACATGAATGGGGGAAAATAAACGAACAATCATTGGCAGCATATGCCTCGGAATCCTTCTGCCGAAAGGAATGAATTCATGGAACATTTATTGGAATGGATTCAACAACACGGTAAACTGGTACTGTTATGCACCTGTGTCATTCTGGCCTGTGTGGGCATCTGGGCCAACCATGAGCAGCTTTTTAATAAGGAATGACTTTGCGAAACGAGAGCCCTTCCCGTATACTAAAATACCGTCAGGGTCTTCAGATAACTGGAAGATCAGAACGTGTGTAGACAGGGGGAGCAATCATTGGGGATTTCCTATAAGAAACTGAAAGAAATACAGAATCGGCAAATAACCGAGATGAGTCGTATGACACCTGAACATGTGAAATTGTATGACGAGATCAGCACCATTGCGCGTCGTGCACCAGCGGACGAGAGAACACAGGAAGAATGGATTCTCTCCGCAGGAAAAACGATCGTACAGGCTCAGCGGGATAACAAACCCGCACGCGAGCTATACGGACCTGATCTGGAACAAGACATCCATGCACAGCTCGGGATAACAGATACAGCATCGAAGAAGACGGCTGCCACTGAGGTGGGTACATCCACTCCAACCCGTGGTAATAGTCCATCAGCTTCATCGAAAAAGAAAGCCAACGTTGCTGAACCACAGCCAGCGGAGAATGCCGAGCCAGCGAAACGGACACCAAAGTGGTATGCCATGATCGCATGGGCCGCACTGTCTTTTGTCATGCTGATCCAAGGATGTGCAGGATTGTTCGTGGGTTGGACTGGTGGAGACACGGAACCATTCCAACACATCAGTCTGTTCTCTCTGATCGTTGCAGCCGTTGGCGGAATCGCATTGGTAGAGATGCTCCGCCGCCTTGCTGAGCGACCAGACGATGAAGGAGCGGACCGAAATAAGGTACCTAAGCTCAATATTCGGGGGATCGTCATCTACATCGTGGTCGTGGTACTCGTGCTGTTTGTCGGGTATCCGTTACGGGATAAACTTCCGGTATTCGCACTAGCTCCATGGGTGAGTGCGGTAATCGGCATTGTGGGGCTTGCTACGTTACGGCCTTTATTCGGTCAAAAGAAAACAGCATAACACGTTATATCATGGTTAAGGGGCCTTAGGGGTCCCTTTTTCATGTTCTGACGAAATAACGCTTCTGACTAATAGATACACGTAAAAGGGTCACGGGAACACTTTACGAATTCGTGAGGTCTTTTTCCATTTGGAGCTGGTGCCGATGTTTGATTCCTTTGCCTGGTGTTTCTCCAAACTCCCGCTTGAACATCCGGATAAAATAGTTCACTTCCATGCCGATGGTTTCTGCCGCCTCTCGCACGCTTGCACTTGGATGCTTGTTCAACCAGTCCGAAGCCTTCTGCAACCGCAATCGCTGCATATATTGATGTCCTGTCACGCCATAATGATGATGAAACAATCGATTGAGATGCTGCACCGAATAACCCACTGCGTCAGCGACATGCCTCAATAACAGGTCATCCTGATAATGCGTATGCATCAATGCTACTGCTCGGATGAGTGCCTCCTTGCCCATATCGGACTCCCGATTCGAACGGGTTACTATCTCCTCCTGCACCATAGATGATCCAATATCCACACGACCGACATCCGATGCAATTTTTGATTGTGCTATATCCAAAATGAGCTGGTAGATCAGGGTTGATATGTTCCACATCTCCGCTGCTCCTTGATCCAGCGCGTGCCAGAGATTTGCTAACCGCGACCAGATGAATTCAAAACTGGAGATGGGATACGGCTCGTTCTGAAGCAAACCTGCGCTATGAAGTACCGATCCAGCAGATGCACCGCCAATACCGATATAACCAAGTTCACCTTTGGATTTGGCATGAGGCACATACTCATGCGCAATCCCGGGCTCCACAATGAATAACTGCCCTGCTCCCATCGTCCACGTCCCTTTTCCCGGAATCCTGAAATGTCCCTCACCACCCCGTGACAAAAACAACTGATACACCGGAAATCCATCCGGTCTATGCAGAACTTTCGCTTCCTGCGTGCCCACACAATACAGATACAGCGGCAACCGGGAATCCGGCTGGCCCGTCAAACGAAATGCAAGCATTCCATCATTCCTTTCGGCTCATAGGCTTCTAGCTTATTCCTTCTATTATCCATCGGCTTGTCCTATTGTAGCAATGGTCTAAGGAACCTTTTTGGCGACAAGATTTTCAATATGGTAATAAAAAAACTCCCCTTCTCTATTGGAAAGGGAGTTAACATGTTACTTTACCAAAAATAGATTGCGCTTCTCTGAGTGGCCGTTCCGGTCACGGATCGTTCTTGCGATCGCTGTTGTCTCCAAATTTCTTGATTAACCTGTAAAAGGTAGTAATTCGGAGACAAAGGCGAACGCTGACGCTTCTTCAGAATCGATTCCGTGCCCTTCACTACCTCTGTCACTTATCCAGATTATGCATCCAAGTATTAAAATTTGTTTGTTTTATGAGGTATCTCAAGCTGATACTAAATACCACTACCACCAGAGGCACTTGCATCGGTATCCTGATTAGAGGATGTACCTGTATTGTCGGCTCCCTGATCAGTACCAGAAGAAGATGGCGGAATGGTCAAAGTCCCTTCAGAAGTGACGGATGTATTTAACGATGTGTCACTCGCCACTGCGACTACCAAAACCCGGTATTTTCCTGCTCCAAAATCTACATTATCTGAATCCTTAGCTGTAATACCCACTGTTGCTGTCCATGGAGCAGTACCCGTAATTACTGTGGCTAGAACTGTACCAGAAGTACCTGTACCTCCCCCTTCTTTAACAATGTACACATCGTAACGAGCAATGCCTGCCTCATTAATCGGCTTAGTGAAACTTACATTGATGGAATTATCAGTTACCGTTGCATTTACACCCGTTACCTTCTCAACAGGTGTTGGTGCCTGCTTTTTGGCGTTAATCGTGAAAACAGGGGAAGATGCCAAATTGGATTCCCGCTTACTATCTGATGATTCCGATAGTATATATACCTTGTATGAAACTCCTGCTTTGATATCAACGCCATTACTGTCCTTCAATGAAAGCGGCAAGTCTGTAGGACTAGTATTAACAACTGTTGCAAAACTTGAATTTGCAGTTGTTTTGGCCGCATTCAGATCAAATGCCGTTGAGGCAGGTACAACCATTAGCACATACCGCTTAATGCCAGTATCGGTACTAGGCTTCGTAAATGTAACTGTTACATCAGTTACATTGCCTGAGGCTTGCGATGCATCTTTAACAGTCGCTTCTAATTTGCTCACCGCTGCTACAGTGACATTCGAGGATAATGTGATTGCGACGGAAGGCGATGACAATGCATTTGCCAGAGAAGCATTGTTATTCACGGCCATCACATATACTTGGTAGGCCACATCATTACGAATCGGTTCGTTATCCACTGTTCTTGAGCTACTTGTTAAAGTAACAGTCTGATTAACTCCTGTTTTACTGACGGTTCTGTAATACGCGCTGCTCACACCATTCGCTATGTTCAGATTAAACGTGCTACCCGCCTTCACTACAAACACCCGATAATGATTTACATTTGTCTCATCCGCAGATTTATTAAACGTCACACGCAGATCACTACCATTTCCAGCATCCCCAATATCAGATGGCACCACATTGCTCGGAGCCGTTATAGCCGCGTTCTGTGTCAGCGTAATTTGGGAAGAGTAACCAGACAACGCATTCTGACTGGAGTTTCCGTTGTTATTCACCGACAGCACGAATACCCGATAAGCAACGTTATTGGTAATCGTGTAACCATTAGTGTCTACCGCATAGTTCGGAAGCGTAAAGGACAGGTTACCACCCGTTTTGTTCACCTGTGTGTAGTTGCTTGACGCATTAGCTGCGCTCAACGTAAAGCTGCCCACATTAGCGGAACGAACGACATATACACGGTAGGCAGAGATTCTGGATTCATCCGCAGCTTTGTTGAACGAAACCCGCAGATCACGACCATCACCGTAGTCACTAATATCCGCAACAGCCAGGTTGCTGATAACTCCCGCATTACCGTTCGTTGTAAGTCTCAGCACAGTGGAGGAAGCTGACAGCGCATTGGTGTATCCATTTTGCTGATTGCCCACTGCCATTACGTAGATGCGATAATCTTGCAGATTCGTTACGTTATAACCACTTGTATCCTTCATGGATGAAGGCAATGTCGTGGTAATGTTGTTGCCTGTTTTGTTCACCGTATAATACAGACTGGAGGACAGATTGCTTGCTGTCGTCAGATTGAAGCTGCTGGCAACCGAGTTGCGCACCACGAAGACGCGATAGTTCGCTACCTTGGACTCATCTGATGAACGGTTGAAACTCACTTGAATGTCACGACCATCTCCATAATCCGAGTTGTCTCTCACCTGCGTAATTACCGGAGAAGTTGCTGTGTTCACGGACAATGTAAGTGAAGAGGATGCCGCGGACAGCTTGCTGTCTGTTGTTGTATTTGTGCTTACAGACAAGATGTATACTACATATGCAGTACCGCTCTTGATCAATTCGCCGGACGTATCCCGAGTCGAAGAAGTCAGCTGACTTTTGACCGCAGCGGTGTTGCCTTTGTATATAATCGTGGAGTTTGCACTGGACACTTTGTTCGCTGCAGCCAGATTGAATGCAGAAGAATCCTTCGCTTTAACAACAAATGCACGATAATACGTAATGTTCGATGTCGTGCTCGGCTGTGTGAAGTTGATCTCCAGATCGCGGCCATCGCCATAGTCACTAATATCTGCGGCACGCAGACTTGTAACTGCCTGTACTGTGGATTTCACAATATTGAGCTTCAATGCCTGGGAAGACCAGTTCAATGCATTTTTATAATTATTGCTGCTGTTACCAACAGTCAGTACATACAGGCGATACGTTTCATTGCTATTGAGCAAATCCCCGTTTACGTCACGCGTCTGTGCATTAAGCGTCAGTTTCGGGTTGCTGCCATTCGGTGTTACAGATGTATAGTTCGCAGAAGGTACGGCCGATGCTGCCGACTCCGTGAAGGTATTCACATCGCGTGTTTTCACCAACATAATCCGGTAAGCAGAGACCGCCTTCTCCGACGTTGGACGTGTGAAGCTCACGGTCAGGTCACGACCATCCCCGTTACTTCCGGATACCGAACCATAGATGTTCCATGCAGCATATTGTGTCTCGTCCACTGGTGGCGTTGCCGTTGTTTTGATATCTACACGCTGATTGCGCGAGTTCCAGAATACTTTCTCTCCAAAAGCTTCACTGACAAAACGAATCGGAACCATCGTGTTGCCCTTAATCGTGTTTGCAGGTACATCCAGCGATATCGCTTCCCCGTTGATGTATGCCGTTTTGGAACCGAGTGTCAATGTAACTTCCTGATCGTCGCGAGTTGCAACAATCGTTTTGGTTCTGTTCGTGTACTGTACCTTCGCATCCAATCCTTCAAAAATCGAACGCAGCGGAACCAGTACACGTCCACCTTTCATCACAGGTGCCTGAGCAGATGATAACTCTGCATCATTAATATATATGCTGATCCTCGCAGCTGCATCCATAACCGACGTTGGAAGTGCGGACATCAGCATGGCCGATACAGCCAGCGCTGACATTACCTTCTTCACTTGTGTTCCTCCCGCTTTCCTCATATCCCATATCCCCATTCTCGCATGTAGTTAACACCGAAATAGATTCGTTGTTCTTTTCATTCATTCCTGTATTTACCTGTGCACAACTAAGACGTTCAGATCAGCTCAAAAGTTTCCAGTTGTACAAAAAATATTTTCGCAGAAATCTTCCTCTATCTTCCACCCTCCAAAAGTTAAAAATAACAGAAGAATTTGTCACTATTCCGCAACCTCATCCTGCCCCAATTGCGTTAATGTATAGTGACTAGTGAACAACGCCTATCATTTTCTTAACTACGGGAGGTTCATATCTATGACATCATCGTTCCAATCTGCCAAACGTAAAGGCATGCGTACCTTCATTACAGCAACCGCCGTCCTCATGCTGATCCAATCGACTGTCGTTCCATTATCCGGAGTTGCTTCTGCCGCTCCTTCCAGTACAGATTCCAAAGTCACAACTGCCAGTTCAACAACCATATATCAAACATTTCAATCCATGCTCTACAAAAAAAACGGCCTGCCTGCCGCGGACATTTATCTCGAATCTCATATCAAAAAAGTAACAAAACATCACGCCACCCTGATGGTGCTTCAATTGGAGAATGCTCGCCTGAAGGCGCTGAGTGCCATGACGGACCGCCTGCTCGTTCCTAACGTTCAGGACAAGATGATCAAGGCATACAAGATGAACGATAGCTTCACCAAACTCATGGAGCGTACCCAGGACTCCGATCTGCGTGCACTGCTAAAAGAAGCCCGTGACAGTGGCTACCGCCTCGTCATGCTCGAAGGCTCCCTCTATCCCATAATGAATTATGCGGCATTCGTGAAATATTCATCTGATATTACAGCAGATATCTCAAGCTATATCAGTATCATGACGAAGGAAACGAAAAAATTGCCTGCGGATGACGGAGCTCTAATCATTGGCTATCAGGAAATTCTCCTTCGAGCACTCAGCCAGGAAAAATTCTTGGAACTCTATCCGAAATCAAATCGGGCCAAGCAGGTGCATAATCTGTTAAACAGTTATACCCTGTATACTTTTTATGGGCTGAACAATACACCGCTGTTTGATTATGACACGAACAAAATGGTTGCGAACGCCCAAAGAGGCTACACCGGCGTCTTGCAGCGTCTTGCATCCGTTGATAGTGAGTTCCTGACTAAGCTGGATGCCTTTATGGACGTGGTGAAAGAATCGAAGTATGAGAAAACGGCTGCTGTCGAGAAATGGCTGGAGCAGCATGTGCCGGTCAGTGATTATGCCAATTTATGAGTCAATGCGCTCTTTTCCCATATTAACATTGAGGCCTAAATATTTAGGCTACGTTACAACATCTCATTACGACAAAAAACCGCCACAGGATCTTTCTGTAGCGGTTTTTTCTTGGTTTCTTACTCTATTGAAGTGGCTTGACCATATGATTATACTCATGTCCTGCGATGACAATGACATCGTCTTTGACATATCCCTGCCGTTCATAGAGCATTAGCGCACGGCCGTTGTCCCGTTCTACAATCAGGGATACCTGCGAGTGACCCAGATCTCTGCCCTGCTGCTCAAAAGCAGCCATCAGTGCCCGGCCGATGCCCTGCCCCTGATAAGCTTCACTTACCGAGAGAGTATCCAGATAATACTCACCCGGGCGGGTTTCTTTAACCAAAGCATACTTCTCATCCCGACTTCGTCCAGGGCGATTCAGAATCGGCTGGTCCAGACGATCAGCTTCACCGCCATCATAGGCTACGAGAATTCCCGCCACAAGTCCATCCTGCTCCATCACTGTCACATGACGATAGCTAATCCGATTGTATTCCTGTACATAGAAATCCTGCAAAATCTGCATCGCCTTATCATGATCCGCCTCACCCGCGAGCGCGTAAGCAATATCTCCTATCGCCTGAACCAACAATGGAATGACTTGATCAGCATCTTCTATGCGCCCTGGTCTGATTAGAGGAGATGTTTCTTGGTGATCTGATTGCATACTTCATTTCACCTCCGACTGCATGTCTGACTGCCTTCTTGAATAATTCATCAGATTAACATGTTGAACAGATTCAGGTTTTTGTTCAGCTCAGTATAGGCGATACCTTTGCGGTTCATACGTTCAATGAGCGGTTGGTAATCTTCCTTGTACATCAGCTCAATGCCCACCAGGGCAGGGCCATTTTCCTTATCATGCTTCTTCGTATATTCAAAACGGGTGATATCATCATTCTTCCCTAGAACTTCCTCCAGGAATTCACGTAAAGCTCCTGCACGCTGTGGGAAATTAACCATGAAATAATACTTCAGACCTTCGTAGATCAGAGAACGTTCTTTGATCTCCTGCATCCGGTCAATATCGTTATTCCCGCCACTAATGACACAGACCACCGTCTTGCCCACAATTTGCTCACGATACTGCTCCAGCGCCGCAACTGCCAAGGAACCGGCAGGCTCAACCACGATTGCATTTTCATTATAGAGCTCCAGAATGGTTGTGCAGGCTTTGCCTTCCGGCACTTTCACAATGTCATCAAGTATGCTGCTGCAGATATCATAGGTCAGGTCGCCAACTCGCTTCACCGCTGCGCCATCCACGAATTTATCAATATCATCCAGCGTTACAACCTGTTTGCGGAACATCGCCTCACTCATGGAAGCTGCCCCAAGTGGCTCAACACCAATGATGCGTGTCTCCGGACTCACGGTTTTCATGTAGGTTCCCACACCGGCCGCCAGCCCTCCGCCACCAATCGTCACGAACACATAGTCGGCATTCTCATCGAGACTTTCCATGATTTCCATCGCTACTGTACCATTACCTGCAATAATCTTCGGTTGATCAAAAGGATGGATGAACGTCATGCCCTGTTCGTCACATGCACGCATCGCTTCAGCATACGCATCATCATACGTATCCCCGATCAGCACCACTTCAACGTTGTCACCACCAAAACGTCTTACCTGTTTCACCTTTTGGTTCGGGGTTGTACTCGGCATGAAGATTTTGCCGTTAATTCCAAGGGCATTACAGCTAAAAGCGACGCCTTGGGCATGGTTGCCCGCACTTGCACAGACAATACCCTTCTCCATCTCGGCTGGTGTCAGACTGCGAATCATATTATAGGCACCCCGAATTTTGAACGAGCGCACCACTTGAAGGTCTTCCCTTTTCAGATACACATTACAGTTATATTTGGCCGACAATACAGCGTCCCGCTGCAACGGCGTTCTTACAATGACCTCACGCAGCACATGATGTGCACGCACGATATCTTCCATGCCAACACTGGCACGGCCGGGATTTGTGGTTCCCGTTGGTTCTTGTTCAACTGGTTTCATGTTGTCTCCACACTCCGCTTTTATGGTCTAGCAATGTCGCGCACTGCTTTTCTTTGTATTGTATCACTTTTGTTCTGTTCTTGCGCTTGAGCTTACATCATTTATCATTCGTACAATTTCATCAATAATGACCTGAGGGTCTGTATATATAACCATATGTCCCGATTGATCTGCCCCACTCCATCTTGCATTGGATAGCTTGCTCACCGTCTGGCGATGCGCCTTGATGAGTGCAGGTCTGATTTTCCCCTCTCCCTTACCCGGTTTCGTACCCGAGATCACGCTGACTTCCAGATCACCCAGAGCCGGAGGATGTTTCAGCAGCGCTGCCATGTCAGTCAGAAATGTTTTGCCCTCCGCAAGCATCGTGCTGGCTGCTTGTAAAGTAAAATCTTCCTTGAGGTGATCCGCCGCCACATCGTCAGGCTGAATGCTTCCCGCTTTGCTGCCGAGCAACCTATATAAACCCGTACGTGCCACGATTGGAATAAGGAAACCATTGAAGGCGAAGCTCATCTTAGTAAGTTTGGAAAAATACATTTCGCAATGCTCGTCTGATGGGTCCACCAGAATAATGCCACGTAATCGAGACAGATGTGCAGCCGCCGCAGCCCGTACGATCGGACCTCCCCAGCTATGTCCAACCAGAATGAAAGGCCCCGGACCCAGCGCAGTCAGCAGTTCCCCAAGATCCCCTGCAATGCGTTCAAGGCTACGGGGAGCCGCGTCTACATCACTTCGTCCCGCCCCTGCCCTGTCATACACGACGGCGCGTGCATGCTCAGCAATGGCTGGTGCAACTAATCCCCAGTTCGATCTGGAGGCACCCATGCCGGATTCAAATACAACCGTAAGTTCTCCTGTTCCCCTGGACATATAATGTAATTTGCGACCATCGCGGGTCTGAACAAACGCACTTGAGCCAAACGTATGTGAGCTAGAGTTAGGATTCATATTCCCCTCCTGATTACAAGCATAATCATCTTTCACCGATCTAATTGAAAATCATTATCAATTACTCCATTATAGAATACTCCATCCTTTACCACAACCATGTTGATTCATCAATGTTACAGCCGTCCTGTCGTTTCTATCACCTTCTGTTGCGTTGCATGGATTATCCCCTATCCCACCGTTCCTTTCTCCCTCTTTTCCCTTATGCAAAAAGAAAACCCGATCCACAATCGGATCGGGTAACTGTACCAGCCACTATGCGGCCGGTCCTCACATACACCTTCTTGTTGCTTCGTGCGCAGTTCCTGCACGGATTGCACATTCGCTTAATCCAAGGATGGTTGAATACTCGGTTTAAGGCTACTGCCCCTTATCCCCGAATACCATGATCCTTGTTGTTCAGCTGCTCCAGAAGCTCGTTCATCGCTTCTTCCGTCATGGCCCCACCGCTAAACGCAACCAGTGCACGCAGTGGCATATATTTCATCATTGCATCCATCATATCTGCATGATCACCCGCATCCTCGCCACCGAACCCGCTGGCTTCCTGGAATTGTTGCAAAGCCTGTTCGAGCAGCTTTTTATGGGCCGGATCACGCTGGATATCCCCCAATGTGCTGTTACGCGTATAGGTTGGAAGGAATGTCGCTGTAGACTCTACATTCACCCGTGTTTGCACATGGATGTCCCGTGAGGAACTGCCCACTTGAATCTCGAACTCTCCAGTCTCCACATGCCAGTCCTTCATATCTACATTGTAATAGGCGAATGAACGCTTGTTTAGTGTAAAGCTCACTACTTTTGACTCTCCCGGTTCAAGCGCTACTTTGGCAAAAGCCTTCAGTTCTTTGACTGGACGAATAACTGTGCTCTCTACGTCGCTGACATATAGTTGTACAATCTCCTTGCCCGCTCTGTCTCCGGTATTAGTGACCCGAACTTGCACATTCACCTCATCCTGATCGGTCAGTTCCGTGCGATCTACCTTCAGGTCGGCATATTCAAATGTTGTATAACTCAGTCCATAACCAAACGGGAACAGGGGCTCCAGCTCTTTTTTGTCATAATAGCGGTAACCCACAAAGATACCTTCCCGATAATCGACACGATTCCCTTCGCCCGGGAAGTTCAGATAAGATGGATTATGGCTGAGTTTGGCAGGGAATGTCTCTGCCAGTTTGCCGGACGGATTCACCTCTCCGTACAACAGATCGGCTATCGCTCCACCAACCGCCTGTCCACCAAGATACGCTTCGAGCACCGCTTGCACCTTCGGCAGCCAAGGCATCTCCACTGGAGATCCGTTGCTCAGCACAACGACGACGCGTGATTGAACCTTCGCAATCTCTTCAATCAGCCGGATATGATTGTCAGGCAGGCGCAGATGGGAACGATCATACCCTTCGGATTCATAACGATCCGGCAATCCAACGAACACTACAGCGGTATCCGCTGATTGCGCTGTCTGGACAGCCTCATGCATCAATGTCTCATCCACATCATCCGCTTCAATCCGATAACCTGGGGCATAGGAGAAGGTTACACCTTCGCCAGCCACCTGTGTCATCTCTTCCACAATATCATCCACTTTGGTCGGATTAATGTGGGAACTTCCACCGCCCTGGAAGCGGGGTTTATGCGCAAATGCTCCGATTAACGCCACTTTTCCTTCACGCCCCAGCGGCAGAAGACCTTCTTCATTTTTCAGCAAAACCATACTCTCGGCTGCCACCTTGCGCGCAAGTTGGTGATGCTCATCCTTGTTATATGTAGCCCCTTCTTTCTTTTGATCAACGGCATTGAAGATCAGCGTAAGCAGACGCTCCACCGCTCGATCCAGCTTGTCCAGCGGCAATTGTCCGCTCTCTACGGCATCAATCACTTTACGTTCACCAATTCCACCACTTGTTGGCATCTCTAGTTCCAGTCCTGCCGCAAGGGCGTCTGCACGTTCATTGACCGCGCCCCAGTCGGATACCACAAGACCTTCGTGTCCCCATTCGTCTTTCAGGATGTCGGTAAGCAACCATTCATTCTCACCAGCATACGTACCGTTCACCTTATTGTAGGAACACATCACCGTCCACGGCTGTCCATCAATCACCGCACCTTCGAAGCTCGCAAGATAGATCTCACGTAGCGTCCGTTCATCTACTACCGCATCAATCGACATGCGTCGTTCTTCCTGATTATTGACTGCAAAGTGTTTGAGAGACGTACCCACGCCCTGACTCTGTACACCCTGAATATGACCTGTAGCCATCTGCGTGGATAACAACGGATCTTCGGAAAAGTATTCAAAATTACGTCCGCCCAGTGGGGAACGTTTAATATTCACACCCGGCCCAAGCAATACCGCTACATCCTCAGCCTGGCATTCCTCACCCAAGGCTACTCCGACCTGACGCGCCAGATCCTTGTCCCATGAACTAGCCAGTCCTGCCGCAGACGGGAAACAGGTTGCGGGCACGCTCGACGTCAGACCGAGATGATCTGCACTGCCATCCTGCTTGCGTAGCCCATGAGGTCCGTCCGTCACCATGATGGAAGGAATGCCAAGACGCTCCACCCCTTTCAGATGCCAAAAGTCCAGTCCCGAGCACATACCCGCTTTCTCCTCCAGTGTCATCCGCTGTACCAGTTCCTTGATGTTACGTTCCACATTAACCCCTCCAGTTCATGATGTTAGTACAATTTACACTGCACTCCGATGAAAGAACACTTCGTTTCTTCAAGTTTTTTCTGTATTTTCCGTTGTCATGTAAATCTTTAGTTGGATTTAAGTAATATAACAAGAATACATCTTCAACTATTGATTATTCAAATGTTTACCCCATTCGTCACGCTTACATAACAGCAACTCTTCGTTTGCTTCACAAGCCAAAAATAAAATAAAAAACAGCCCGATCTCAATTTCATCAGGGCTGTTATTAACTGCTTTAGCTTCACAATATTTTGGATTAATCATACCGCTCATTCAATAAGAAAATACCCAACTTACGCCTGTGTCTTAAACCAAGCTGCCGCAGCTTCTGCCTCGGTACGAGTCAACTGATGACCCTGACGCTCCCAATACGTGTTTACATCGGCACCTGCACCACTGAGCAGCGAAGCAAGTTCCTCAGTTTCACGTCTGGGTACAATTGGATCGTTCTCCCCTGCACCGATGAACACAGGCAGACCTTTCAGATCTGGCAATTCCAGACCACGCAGCGGTACCATTGGATGATGCAGAATTGCACCTTTGAATACATCCGCTTGATGGAAGATCAGGCTTGCCGCAATGTTGGCACCGTTAGAGTAGCCCAGTGCATACACGTTGGACCGATCGAAACCATACTCCACCGCAGCTGCATCTACAAAAGATCCCAACTCTGCCGTACGAGCAATCAAGTCTTCTTCGTCAAAAATACCTTCGGCCAAGCGGCGGAAGAAACGGGGCATCCCGTTCTCCGATACGTTACCCCGCACCCCGAGGATGCCAGCTTCTGGCGCGATCATCTCGGCAAGACCGATCAGATCGTTCTCGGTTCCGCCTGTGCCATGAAGCAACAGGATTGTTGGCGCATCCGGCTGAGCACCTGCTTTATAGATATGTTTCATTGTATTAGTTGTGGTCATGATTTGGACTCTCCTTTCCATTCACGTACTTCAATTCGTGGCAACAATTGTTCAATCTGTTCGCGCTGTGGTTCATACCATTCAGGCAACATCAGTTTCTCACCCATGCTCTCTGCGGGTTCATCCCGTGCAAATCCCGGAGGATCGGTAGCCAATTCGAACAGTATGCCTCCCGGCTCCCGGAAATACACAGCGTTGAAGTATTGACGGTCAATGACTGGTGTTGGATGATACCCGGATTGTTCAAGATCCTGCTGAATCTGCTCATGCTCCGTGTAGTCTTTGGCACGCCATGCAATATGGTGAACCGTTCCGGCTCCGCCAATCCCGCGTTGAATGCCTGTAGACTGAATGTCAATGATCTGGCCAATATCGCCGCTTGCCTGTAGACGAAGGAGTCCGTTCTCTTCACCAACCTGCTCCAGACCGAGTTTACTCACCAATACATCCATGGTTTTCTCAGGAACGTGGCTGAACAATACCGCACCGCCGAATCCTTTGATGGCATGTTCCGGCGTCACACCGTTGAAACTCCAGTTGCTTGACTGACCACCTTCGCGCTCAACCAGTTCAAGCAACAAGCCACCTTTATCGAAGAAACGAATGTACTGCTCACCGAATCTCGTTTTATCTTCATACGGAATGTCGAAGGAAGTAAGACGTTCTTTCCAGAAAGGCAAGCTTCCTACAGGTACCGCATATACGGTAACTCCAGTCTGACCTGAACCAATAACACCTCTTCTTGAATTCTGCTGTGGGAAGAAGGTGATGATTGTGCCCGGTGCACCCTGCTCATTCCCATAATACAAGTGATACACGTCTGGTGCATCAAAGTTAATTGTTTTTTTTACCAATCTGAGACCCAACACGCCTGCGTAAAAATCAACGTTTTTCTGTGCATCGTCTACAAAAGCTGTAATGTGATGAATGCCTGAAGTTCTGAACATAATCTCCACTCCCTTGGTTTTAGTAATATCATAAGTTAGATGCGCTTCTTTTATTTATTGTATTGCTTTTGTTATTTATCTTTAAATTAAGATTCTTTAAATTTATATTAATCCATTGCACCTCAATATGCAAGCTTTTATTTTAAAATTAAGATGTAAACCAAAAAGCAGGCCCCGATCACATCGGGAACCTGCTTTTATCGTTAGAAGAATTACGTTGCTTCACTTCGATACTTCGTTAATGCTGTAATTTCTTTTTAACACTGCTGCTTAAACCAATTTCATTCTTTTTGGAGGATTCACCAAATCTTTGTGCTCGTATTCATCCTTGATATCTCCGACAATCTCTTCAAGGATATCCTCCATCGTAACCATACCTACCGTAACACCTGCCTCATTTTTCACGGTTGCAATGTGTACACGGCTTTGCTGCATCTGAATCAGCACGTCCTTGATCGGAGAACGCTCAGAGAAACTCGGCGTATTATGGACAAATGTCTCCATGTTAAAGGCACGGCCTGCAGCCACACTTGTCAGCATTTCTTTCGTGTTGATGAAACCAACAAAATGCGTCTGATCTCCATTTGCAATAACAGGATATCTCGTGTATTCGTGTCGATTCAGCGTCTCAATGATCTGATCAAGCGGCATTTCTTTATTCAAGGTAACGATTTTATCTTTTGGAATCATAATCTCCTGAAGCAAACGCTCATCAAAAGCAAAAATGTTCTTCAGATAGTCCAGCTCCGTCTGGTTGATCTCGCCACTCTCATAGCTCTGTGCCATAATCAGCTTCAGCTCTTCTTCCGAGTGAACGGTATCATGCCCGGCAGGTTTTACACCAAATATGCCAAGCAACAGACGAGCAGCTCCATTCAGCGCATAGATGAACGGATTCATGATTTTACCGAACCAATACAGTGGTGGTGCCAGCAACAGCGTCATTCTCTCTGCAAACTGAATCGCCAGTGTTTTCGGTGCCAATTCACCAATAACCACGTGCAGGAACGTAATAATCGCGAGAGCAATACCATAGGAAAGCACTGTAGACAATGCCGCCGGCACTTCCATGCGCTCAAATAGCGGGTGCAGCATTTTCTCAACGGTAGGTTCACCCAAGGCTCCCAATACGAGCGCCGTAATGGTAATCCCCAATTGACATGCCGACAGATAATAATCCAGGTTGTGCGCCACTTTTTTGGCCAGTACTGCCTTTTTGTTACCTTCCGAGATCAATTGATCGATTCGGGACATCCGTACTTTAAGAATTGCAAATTCGGCTCCAACGAAAAAGGCTGTCAGACCTATAAATACGGCTACTAAAAATAAATTCAAGGCTATTATTCCGTCCAATGATTTCCCTCAGGTTGAGGGATTCACCTCCAAGTAAAATTTATATTAAGGTTGCTCAGACCACTCCGATGACAGAATAACCTTCCGACCGCTGTTATCCCCAGATTTTTTTGATCCTTATATAAAAGGGGAAAATCCGGGGATAAAGGCGGACGCTTCGCTTCTTCAGTCTATTCTGTCCTCTCCGTTATCGCAAAAACATTTAAATTTTAAAAATTTCCGGGTAAGATCACGCCAGATCGCTTGCACCTTCCTCAACTTCAGCGCCGTTCACTCGTTCCAGAAGAACTTGCTTGATGTGATAATTTTCGGCATCGACAACGGTCCAGACATAATCACCGTGTTCTACCGTGTCTCCTTTTTCCACACCTACACCCTTCTGGTATTGAATCCATCCGGCCACCGTATCCATCTCTTCATTTCCTTCAAAGCTAAGCCCAAACTGCCGCTCCACTTCATCCAAAAGGACCCGACCATTAATGAGATATTGATTCTCTCCGGTCTCCTGAATATCAGCCACCTCATCGGCATCGAATTCATCACGAATCTCACCGACCAGCTCCTCCAGAATATCCTCCATCGTAATGATTCCCGAAGTACCGCCGTATTCATCCACGACCACGGCCATGTGTACACGTTCCTGCTGCATTTTAATCATCGCATCCTGGATACGTGTAACTTCAGAAACGAATGGGATCTCGCGAACGAACTCGCTCAGTTGATACGATCTTGCAGCAACCATATCCGGCAAAATCTTCTTCACATTCACGACGCCGATAATGCGGTCCTTGTCCCCATCCTCGATGACAGGGTAACGTGAATAGTTATGTTCATCCAATATAGGAATAATATCGTCATAGGTCATATCCTGATCTAATGTCACCAGTTCCGTACGTGGTACCATGATGTCTTTGGCATCACGTTCGTCGAATACAAATACATTTTCCAGATAAGAAAGCTTGGTCTTGTTGTTCTCGTCACCTTCATAACTCTGGTTCATGATGATCTTGAT
This sequence comes from Paenibacillus sp. CB74, assembly GCF_055687625.1. Taxonomy (NCBI): domain Bacteria; kingdom Bacillati; phylum Bacillota; class Bacilli; order Caryophanales; family Paenibacillaceae; genus Paenibacillus; species Paenibacillus sp. CB74. Next base: position 4,534,858 of record NZ_CM146009.1, read on the forward strand.
CTCGTCTTCCGAGTAGGCTTGATCATGTTCGGCAGGCTTCACACCGAATCCCCGCAGAATAACACGTGAGGCTCCATTAAGTGCCCAGATGAACGGATACATGATTTTACCAAACCAATATAAAGGCGGCGAGAGCAATAACGTCAGTTTTTCCGAAAACTGAATCGCCAATGTTTTGGGTGCCATCTCACCAACAACCACATGCAAGAATGTGACGAGGATAAAGGCAATTGCATATGAGGCAATGGATGAGATTGAAGCAGGCACATCTAAATAATTGAATACCGGGTATAACAATCTCTCAACCGTCGGTTTTCCGAGTGCTCCCAGTCCCAGAGCGGTAACTGTAATACCGAGCTGACAGGCTGACAGATAATAATCCAGGTCCGAGACAACTTTTTTGGCAAGTACGGCCTTTTTATTGCCCTCGGCAACCAGTTGATCCACTCTTGATGTACGAATTTTGACTACAGCGAACTCCGATGCTACGAAAAATGCAGTCAATGCAATCAAGATAATAAGTAAAGCGATATTCAATATGGTAATTATGTCCAATGATTTCCCCGATTCTCAGGGATTCACCTCCAGAGATAGTTACAGCGTGATCCGTTAACTGTGTTAACCGTTCATCCGCTGTTAGTCTTTCAACACGACGTCTGCCTTATATAAAATCGATTTCAATGATAATTTTTATAAGTCTTACGTTTTGACCTTGTAAAATTACAAAACAGGAATTCAAGATGAAGTCAATGACTTGCAGAAACTTCTTCATTCAAATCGGGTTACCCCTCATGCTGTCAATTGTTCCTCGCTTAACTCCACCTAGATTCGCCATTTGGACAATTTACAATATCGCCTACCCAATAGATATCCACCTCCCCTCGTACTCATTCCTGTTTCCGAAAAGTATACCATGTTTCCCTCTCAACCATCCAGTTGCACGTTATGGTTTGGAACAAGGTTACAGTATAATGTTCACAAATTAGTCTCTATGTATGTTACGTACTTTATATAATATGATTAATATGGCCTTATAATGTGATATTGTTCACAAGTTTAGTATAGTCCAATTTCTAAAAATACTACCCTGTACCTCTGGGCATTAAACATACCTGAACATCCAGGTTTAATCCTGTTTCGTCTCTTTCCCCTATCTTTCACCTATGGACAAGTCCGATCGTTTACACAAGATACATCTATATACGAAGCAAAGAGCCCGCAGGATGCAAATACCTTTCCGGTACACATCTTTACGGACTCTTTGTTCATTCTATACCAGTGCTTTAGCAGCAATATCCGTCCGCTGATGTTTGCCATCGAATTGGATATGCTCCGCCTGTGCATAGGCTTTGTTTCTAGCTTCGGCAATATCAGCACCAAGGCCCACAACGCCCAGAATCCGTCCACCGTTGGTGACCCAGTCTCCTGCTTCATTACGCGATGTACCTGCGTGGAATACCACCGCATCATCCACATGATCCAGTCCTTCAATGACCACACCTTTGGCATAAGGACCCGGATATCCGCCTGAAGCAAGTACCACACATACAGCAGCTTCATCGCTCCATTCAATCTCAATGTCAGCCAGCTTGCCATGGACAGTTGCCCAGAAGATATCAAACAAATCACTCTTCAGACGCGGCAAAACAACCTGTGTTTCGGGATCACCAAAACGTGCATTGAACTCAATCGTTTTGGGTTTGCCATCGGGCGAGATCATCAGTCCGGCAAACAATACACCCTGGAATGGACGTCCCTCGGACACCATTGCTTTAGCCGTTGGTTTGATGATCGTTTCCACAGCCTCCTCAATAATGGAAGCCGGGATATGAGGCAATGGCGAGTATGTACCCATACCGCCTGTGTTTGGCCCCTGATCATTGTCGAATACAGGTTTGTGATCCTGTGCTGCGGCCATCGGACGAACGGTCTCCCCATCGACAAAAGCCAGAATGGACATTTCCTGCCCTGCAAGGAATTCCTCGATGATCACTTTCGCTCCCGCTTCACCAAACACTTTATCCACCATGATGCTGCGAAGTGCCTGATCAGCCTCATCACGGGAATAAGCTACCGTCACACCTTTGCCCGCTGCCAGTCCATCTGCCTTGATGACAACTGGAATTGTTTGTTCATTCAGGTAGGCTTGAGCCTGTTCATAGTTATCGAATTTCTCATAAGCTGCCGTTGGAATGTTGTATTTGTGCAGCAGATCCTTCATGAACGTTTTACTTCCCTCGATCTCTGCTGCATTGCGACGAGGTCCGAATACCGGAATACCAGTGGAGTCAAATGCATCCACGATCCCATCCGCCAGCGGATCATCCGGACCAATAACCACTAATCCTACTTGAAGCTCTACAGCAAGAGCCGTTAGTTTATCGAATTCATTCACTGCAATCGCATGACACTCAGCGAGCTGAGCAATACCTGCATTTCCCGGTGCACAGTGAATCTTGCCTACCTTTGGACTCTTCGCCAGCGCCCAGATGATTGCGTGCTCCCGGCCACCGCCGCCTACTACCAGAATATCCATTCGCTCTGTTTCCCCCTCCGTGCATAACATTGTTTGTTACGCTACTGCGTATTGAACAACTAAAAAATAGGGGGTGTACCATAAGTCATAAGTATGACTGGCGACACCCCTTATTTGAACCTTTTACGCTCTAGTGTTTGAAGTGACGAACGCCTGTGAAGACCATGGCAATTCCGTATTCATTGGCTACTTTGATGGATTCTTCATCTTTGATCGAACCGCCCGGTTGAATTACTGCTGTAATGCCGGCTTTTGCTGCCAGTTCCAGCGTATCACCCATTGGGAAGAATGCATCTGATGCCAGAATAGCGCCTTTTGCTTGCTCGCCTGCTTGTTCAATGGCAATTTTGGCTGCACCCACACGATTCATTTGTCCAGCGCCCACACCTACTGTCATGTCATTCGAAGCCAGTACAATCGCGTTGGATTTCACGTGTTTAACTACTTTCCAGCCAAACAACAGCTGTTTCAGTTCTTCTTCCGATGGTGCACGATCCGTTACCACGTTCAGTTCGCTCGCTTCGATGGAATGTACATCGGACTGTTGTACGATCATACCACCGTCGATGGAAGTTACCACGAATTGGCTCTCCCGTTTACGAGCAGCGTTCAGTTCACCCGTTTTGAGCAAACGAATGTTTTTCTTCTTCGTCAGGATATCGAGTGCCTCTTGCGTAAAGTCAGGAGCAAGCACGATTTCCAGGAAAATCTCGCTCAATTTGCCCGCTGTATCGCTATCGATAATGCGGTTGGCTGCCACAATTCCACCAAAGATGGACGTTGGATCTGCAGCATATGCCTTGCTGTAAGCTTCATAGATACTTGCGCCAATGCCTACGCCGCATGGGTTCATATGTTTAACCGCGACAACCGCAGGCTCTTCAAATTCTTTCACAATCTGCAATGCTGCGTTCGCATCGTTGATGTTATTGTAAGACAACTCTTTGCCATGCAATTGCTCGGCTGTTGTCAACGTATCTTGAGCAGCCAGCGGTTTGCGGTAGAATGCCGCCTGCTGGTGTGGATTTTCGCCGTAACGCAAATCCTGGAGTTTTTCGTAAGTAACCGTCAGACGCTCTGGCAGTGGATCACCATTCAGGTTGGAGAGATAGTCAGAAATAACTGCATCGTAAGCCGCTGTATGGCGGAACACTTTTGCCGCAAGCCGTTTGCGTGTTTCGAGAGTGGTATCGCCATTACTGCGAACTTCTTCAAGCACCTTGCTGTAATCTGCTGTGTCAACAACGACACTAACAAAAGCATGGTTTTTGGCAGCAGAACGAAGCATGGTAGGACCACCGATATCAATGTTCTCGATCGCGTCTTCGTATGTTACGTCGGGTTTAGCGATAGTATCTTGGAAGGGATACAGGTTCACGACAACGAGGTCGATATAATCCAGTCCGTTCTCTTCCATCTGGCGCTTATGCTCTTCGCTGTCACGAACAGCCAGCAACCCACCATGCACTGCCGGATGCAATGTTTTGACACGTCCGTCCATAATTTCCGGGAATCCGGTCACATCCGAAATTCCGATGACAGGTACGCCTTCCTTCGACAACAAGCTGCTTGTACCTCCTGTCGAAATAATCTCCACACCCATTTGCGACAGCTCGCGGCAAAAGTCCACGATGCCTGTTTTATCCCATACGCTGACCAGCGCTCTTTTGATACTCACAATATGCTCCTCCTTTAATGTCCCATAGCTTCGCGTTTCTTGACGAAACACAGCCGATTTATTTCCCGAGAAATATCACAAAATGCGTACCAATATTCGACTTCTGTTATATAGTCTATAAATGGATTTTCACACTTAAACACTACGAGTTCAGAACAATCTTTCGATCGCTGTTATTCCTAGATTTTTTTGAACAATTTCTCAATGGTAAAAATCCATTAATAAAGGCGAGCGCTCCGCTTCTCCAGCTTATTTCTGTCCTCTACGTTATTGTGTGAACCAGTTTAGAACTATATCAAACCGGTTTGTTAACAGTGACATGACGCCCATCCAATTGAACCAGACCTTGAGCGAACCAAGATACCACTTCAGGATATAGCTGCTGTTCGGCCGCATGAATGGCTTTGCTGATCGTTTCAGGCGTATCCTCTGGCAGAATGGGAACCGGATGCTGGGCAATAATCGGGCCAGTATCCATACCTCCATCTACGAAATGCACAGTCACACCAGTCACTTTCACACCATACTCAAGTGCTTGTCCAATCGCATCCTTGCCTGCAAACGCCGGCAGTAAGGACGGATGAATGTTAATCAACCGCCCTGCGTAACGATCCACCACAACCGAAGTCAACAATCTCATATATCCGGCAAGAACGACCAAGTCGATCTCTTTGGATTCTAGCACTTCCACGATCTCAGCCTCATAGGCTTCACGGGAAGCATAATTTTTCGGAGTAAACAGATGACAATCCACGCCTGCATCCTGTGCCCGCTGCACAACACGTGCAGACGGTTTATCACACACGAGCAGATCTACGGATGCATTCAGCCCACCGTTCCGTACTGCATCGACCAATGACTGAAAGTTAGTCCCTTCACCCGAGGCAAATACAGCTATGCGGTAGTTCGCCATTAAACATCCGCTCCCGTGAAGGTTACTCGCGCGTCTCCTTCAGTAACACGTCCAATGATGTACGCTTCTTCACCAGATGCTTTCAGTTGTTGCAGTGCTTCCGTTGCATCTGCTTCATTAACGACCAGTACAAGCCCAACACCCATGTTAAAGGTGGTGAACATGTCACGGTTCGAGACAGATCCTTTTTCCTGTAACAGGTTGAAAATCGGCAGGATCGGCCAAGAGCCGTAGTTAATATCCACATTCACGTTGCTCGGCAACATACGTGGGATATTCTCGATGAAGCCACCACCTGTAATGTGTGCCATGCCTTTTACTTTTACCTTTTCCAGCAGGGACAACAGGGGTTTAACATAGATCTTCGTAGGTTCCAGCAGGGAATCCCCCAGCTTACCGCCCAGTTCCGCTACTTCATCATGCAGATCAAGTCCCGCATCTTCCAACAAAAGTCTGCGTACCAGCGAGAATCCGTTACTGTGTACACCGCTAGAGGCCAATCCAATCACAGTGTCGCCAGGGGCGATGGTTGTGCCGTTGATGATCTTCGCTTTGTCCACGATACCTACCGTGAATCCGGCAATATCGTATTCGCCTTCACTGTACATGCCCGGCATCTCTGCCGTCTCGCCACCAATCAGCGCACAACCCGATTGATGACAGCCTTCAGCGATACCCGCAACAATAGCTTCGATCTTCTCAGGGATAACTTTGTCACAAGCCAGATAGTCAAGGAAGAAGAGTGGTTCTGCACCCTGTACCACAATGTCGTTCACACACATGGCTACCGCGTCGATTCCGATCGTGTCATGACGATCCATCGCAAATGCAATCTTCAGCTTGGTGCCTACGCCATCCGTACCCGATACAAGCACTGGCTCATCGTATTTATCTTTGTTCAAACCGAACAGGGCACCGAATCCACCCAGATCTGTCATCACTTCCGGACGGAAGGTACGCTTCACGTGTTTTTTCATCCGTTCAACCGCTTCATTACCTGCCGCGATATCGACGCCGGCCTTTTTATATGCTTCGGACACAACCATCACACCCTTCATATCTTATAAAATTGAACCAGCGTATTAACACGTACCCCTTCGATGACTGGACAACCTTTCGATTGCCGTTATCTCCAGATTTTATCGTGTCAATGTTAAGTCCAACCTACCTATCCTTGCTCCATCTCTAACAGATGGTTTTGTACCAATTCAAATCCGGCTACGCCGAGCGTATTAAACTGACTATACTCTTCTATCGGGAGGTTACGAATGTACTCATCACCGCAGTATAAATGTCCGGCACACTGAAACACTTTCAGCTTTTCCTTTTCGGGCGTCAAAGGTGTGTTACCCACGATCCTCCACGACCCTTTTCGGATATTGGCCGGAGAAGTAAATATGATGTTGCTTCTACGCTTCCCAAAGGAATAGAAGAGAAAATCGCCATCTTCCAAACTTACGGTTTCGTCACGCTGAATGCTCATCACGCCGAACGAAAATGCCTTTTTGAAACGGCCTTTAAGTGCGCATACCACCTGGCATACCGCAAATCGGCCGTCCTTCATCGGAATCAGGAACACGTCACCTTCGTTATAACTCTTTCTCATCCGCATGGATTAACAGCTGCAGCCGAATTTCTCTTCGCCGCCAAAGTCGAGACGGGTTGGGTAATCATTATCAAAACATGCGAGGCAAAGCCCGCCCTTGGGATCATCCTGATTATCTCCCTGAATGGATGCAATCAGTCCATCCGGACTGAGGAACGACAGAGAATCCGCATTAATTTCACGGCAGATCTCTTCCACCGACAGCTGTGAAGCGATCAATTCGCGGCTGTCCGGTGTATCGATGCCATAGAAACAAGGGTTTTTGAAAGGTGGCGATGTAATGCGTACATGAACTTCCGTTGCACCTGCATCACGCAGCATGTTCACGATCCGACGGGAGGTCGTTCCCCGTACAATCGAGTCGTCAATCATGACCACACGTTTGCCTTCGACAACACGACGCACAGCGCTCAGCTTCATCTTCACGCCCTGCTCCCGCAATTCCTGGCTTGGTTGGATAAACGTACGTCCGGTGTATTTGTTCTTGATCATACCCATCTCATACGGAATACCCGTTTGCTCCGCATAACCAATGGCCGCTGAGATACTGGAATCTGGTACCCCCGTAACCAAGTCCGCATCTACAAACGACTCAATCGCCATCCGGCTTCCCATCCGTTTACGGGCAGCATGTTGGTTCGCACCGTTCATATCACTATCTGGACGAGCAAAATATATATATTCCATCGCGCATAAAGCCTTCCGGTGCTTGTGATGATCGAAGCGATCTTCGTGCAGACCATCTGCATCCAGCACAAGCAGTTCACCGGGTTCAATATCACGAATTAACTCTGCGCCGATTGTTTCCAGTGCACAAGTCTCGGATGCAAACAGATACGCATCTCCCAGCTTACCCATCGTCAGCGGACGTAGTCCGTGTGGATCGGAAGCCACGAGCAACTTGTCGTTGGTCATGATCAGAAACGCATAACCGCCGACAATGCGCTGGAATGCCTCTTTTGCTGCTTCCACAAGCCCTTTGGAGGAACGTGCAATCAGATGCGCAATAACCTCGGTATCACTTGTTGTTTGGAAAATGGAACCGCTCTGCTCCAGCTCACGCCGGATCGTTGGTGCATTTACAATGTTACCGTTAGTCGCTACTGCCAGATCGCCATCACGGTATTTGAATACCAATGGCTGTGCGTTCGTCAGTTTACTGTCACCGCTTGTTGAATACCGGACATGTCCAATGGAAATATCTCCGGTTAACGTCTGCATCAGGTCTTTGGTGAATACTTCTTTCACCAGACCCATGCCACGACGATAGTTAAACTGGCTGCCATCACTCACACACATGCCCGCACTTTCTTCTCCCCGATGTTGTAGCGCATGCAGTCCATAATAGGAGAGCGAAGCCGCGTCAGGGTGTCTGAACACCCCGAACACGCCGCATTCTTCCTTCAATTTGTCGAGTCCTTCCTTGCCGGACCCTTCATTATAATAATCGCCTGTCCACAACGGTCCTGTCATCAGTTCATGAGACATGGAATCGCATCCTCCCAGACCTGAGCCAAACCTCCTACAGGTTCGCTCACGGCTGATGTTCCGTTCAGTTCAATCGTCAGGTTACTTCCTTCTACACGTCCAATCACAGCTACAGGTACACCACGCTCACGTACAAATGCTTCAAGTTTACCCGCTTGCTCTGGCGTAGCCGACAACAAGATACGGGATTGGCTCTCACTGAACAGGGCGTGATCTGCACGCAGTGCAGTCTCCACATTCACCTGTGCGCCTACATTACCGCTGATACAAGATTCTGCGAGTGCTACAGCCAGGCCACCTTCAGACAAGTCATGTGCCGAGCGAACAAGACCGGATTGAATAGCTTCCAGCACGGTGCTGAGCAACGCTTTTTCCGTTTGCAAGTTCAGTTCTGGCGGACGACCTTCCGTCTGACCATGAACCGCGTATTGCAGCTCGCTGCCGCCGAGTTCAGCTTTGGTCTCACCGAGGAGCATGATCACATCACCTTCGGATTTGAATGCTTGTGTCGTGATATGATCCGTATCATGAACGAGACCTACCATACCGACAACTGGCGTTGGATAGATGGAGCCTTTGGCGTTTTCATTGTACAGACTTACGTTACCACCGATGACCGGCGTATCCAGTACACGGCAAGCTTCTGCCATACCGTCTACCGCTTTCTCCATTTGCCAGAAAATATCCGGCTTCTCCGGGTTACCGAAGTTGAGGTTGTCCGTAATTGCCAGTGGCTCTGCACCAGAACATACAATGTTACGCGCAGCTTCACTAACGGCAATTCTTCCACCAACTTCAGGATCAAGGTATACATAACGTCCATTACAGTCCGTTGTCATCGCAAGACCTTTGCGTGTTCCACGAATGGTAACTACGGCTGCATCCGAACCTGGACGAACGGCAGTGCTTGTACGCACCATGTAATCATATTGATCATACACCCATTTCTTACTTGCAACCGTTGGTGAAGCCAGTACTTGTTTCAGCGCTCCGCCGAGATCCGACACTTCGTCGTAACGAAGCGTGTCGATGGAAGCACTTTGCTCATAGTACGCAGGCACAGAAGATGGTTTGTCATACACTGGGCACTCGTCAACTAGTGCTGTTACTGGCATGTCTCCAACTACTTCACCGTGGTGGATCAGTTTCAGACGACCATCATCCGTTACTTTACCAACTTTGGCACAGATTACGCCCCAACGTTCAAAGATTTCCATCGCCTGCGCCTCATCCTTCGGCTCAACGACGAACAACATACGCTCCTGAGACTCGGACAGCATCATCTCGTAAGGTGTCATGCCTTCTTCACGTTGTGGCACCTGATCCAGATACAATTCCAGACCGTTACCCGCTTTACTTGCCATCTCTGCACTTGAGCATGTCAGACCCGCAGCGCCCATATCCTGAATTCCGAGCACAATTCCCGTGTCGATCAATTCCAGACAGGATTCCATGACCAGTTTCTCCATGAACGGATCACCAACCTGAACCGCTGTCCGTTGGGACTCGGATTCTTCTGTCAGCTCAACGGATGCAAACGTTGCACCGTGGATACCGTCACGACCTGTTGGTGGGCCCACGTAATACACCGGGTTACCTACACCTTTGGCTACACCGCGCTGAATCTTGTCATGATCAATCAGACCCACACACATGGCGTTAACCAGCGGATTGCCTTCGTAGCTCTCGTCAAACATCACTTCACCTGCAACGGTAGGAATACCGATACAGTTCCCGTAACCAGCAATACCTGCTACAACATGTTCGAACAAATATTTAACACGATCGCTCTCCAGCTTGCCGAAACGAAGAGAGTTCAGAAGTGCTACCGGTCTTGCGCCCATGGAGAAAATATCACGGATAATGCCGCCCACACCTGTCGCCGCCCCTTGATAAGGTTCTACCGCGGAAGGGTGGTTATGGCTTTCAATTTTGAAAACAACGGCCTGGTTGTCACCGATATCCACGATTCCAGCACCTTCACCTGGTCCCATCAGGACACGAGGGCCACTTGTCGGGAAACGACGCAAGAGCGGCTTGGAGTTTTTGTATGCGCAGTGCTCAGACCACATGACGCTGAATACACCGATTTCCGTGTAATTTGGCTTGCGGCCCATGAACTCACAGATCAGCTCATACTCTCTGTCAGACACGCCCATTTGTGCGTAAAGTTTATGTTCTGCGACCTGTTCTGCTGTCGGTTCCTTAGCGGATAGCTGCTGCGTCATGCCGATCCCTCCATGCTTTCAAAATAGATGTAAACATACGTTTGCCGTCTTCCGAACCTAGCAGTGAATCCACTGCACGCTCTGGATGCGGCATCATGCCGACTATGTTTCCACCCTCGTTGCAGATTCCCGCGATATCACCCAGGGAACCATTCGGGTTCGTACCATACGTAAATACGATCTGGTTGTTCGCTTGCAGACTCGCGAGCGTCTCCTCGTCGCAATAATAGTTACCTTCACCGTGAGCAATTGGGATGACAATCTCTTCGCCCGGTGCATAGTCACGTGTAAATGGTGTATCTGCGTTTGCCACTTTCAATACCGTATCGTGACAACGGAATTTCAGGGAAGTATTACGAATCAATGCACCTGGAAGCAACCCCGCTTCCGTCAGAATCTGGAATCCGTTGCAAATACCCAAAATATATTTACCTTGTTCAGCAGCTTTCGCTACCTCGTTCATTACCGGTGCAAAACGGGAAATCGCTCCACAACGCAGATAGTCTCCATAAGAGAAACCACCCGGAACCAAAATACAATCATAAGCCGAAAGATCTGTAGCCGTGTGCCATACATAATCAACCTCTTGTCCAATCGCATCTTCCACTGCCTTGTAACAGTCGATGTCGCAGTTGGAGCCAGGGAACACAAGAACTGCAAATTTCATGAGATTAACCCTCCAATTCGTAGCGGTAATCTTCAACAACGGTGTTGGCCAGCAGCTTTTCACACATGACTTTCAATCGTTTCTCCGCTTCCGCACGATCTGTTGTATCCAGGTTCAGTTCCATGACTTTACCGATCCGTACACTTTCCACTTCGTTGAATCCCATGGAATGCAGGGCTCCTTGAACAGCTACGCCTTGCGGGTCGAGTACGCTTTGCTTAATAGTGACATATACGGTTGCTTTGATCATGATCCTTATGTTCCTCCTCAGTAATGAACGGGATAAATGCTTTACGCTGTTAAAAATGGGGTGTGGAGCTTGCTCCGGGGCGGATTGTTCTTCCGGTCGCTTGTTGTCCCCAGGTTTTTTTTGATTGTTTTGGCCCGTTGTGCGGTCAAAACCCGGGGACAAAGGCGAACGCTATCGCTCCTTTAAGAAAAATTCCGCCCCTCCGCTAGTCCATGCGACGTTTTTTAAAGGCCTAAACCTTTTACGTTGCACGGTGTGTAATGGTCAAACCAGACCATTCGTGAAAACAATTTAATTTATTGTGCCGTTAGACGGTTATAAATATCGACGTATCTGGCGGTTGTTGCTTCAACTACCGATTGTGGGAGCGGATCAGGTTTGCTGTTCTTATCCCAATCCGTTCCGGCGAGATAGGTGCGTACTGGTTCTTTATCCATGCTATCGATCTCGATGTCGAGTTCATAATTCTCTTTGGCCCAGAAGCGTGAAGCATCTGGGGTGAAGATTTCGTCAATCAGGATGACCTTGCCATCCACAATGCCGAACTCGAATTTGCAGTCTGCCAGAATGATGCCACGCTGATCACAATAATCACGCGCGAATTCGTACAAGCGCAAGCTTTTTTCCTGAAGCTCCATTGCAAGTCCGTCGCCCACCAGTTCTTTCATGCGATCCATCGAAATGTCCTCGTCATGCCCTACATCATTTTTGGCTGCCGGGGTGAAAATGGGAACTTCGAGTTTGGCGTTCTTGCGTAGTCCTTCAGGCAGTTTAATGCCATTCACTTCACCGCTTGTCTCATATTGTCTCCATCCACCACCAGTGATGTAACCACGCACGACACATTCGATATCAATGCGTTCTGCTTTGCGGGTCACCATGATGCGGTCTTTGAGCAATTCAGGGTCTGTGATGAGATCACCCAGTTTATTCACATCGGTATGAATCACGTGATTCTCCATCATGCTACCTGTCAGTTCAAACCAGAAACTGCTGAGTTTGTTCAGTACGTTTCCTTTCTCGGGAACTGCCGGGTCCAGCACATAATCAAATGCCGAGATTCGGTCGGTAACCACGATCAGAAAATGTTCACCCAGATCGTACAATTCACGTACTTTTCCTTTATATAACAGAGGTGCTTTAACGAGATCTGCCGCAGTGGACAGTGCCATGGGTTCACCTTCTTTCAGGAGATGTAAAGTATACGTCCAATTCCCCTCATCACGCGGGGCCACTCCGAATACAGAACAACCTTCCGATCGCTGTTATCCCCGGATTTTTCTGATCCCCTTTCTCAAGGGGAAAATCCTGTGATAAAGGCGAGCGCTTTGCTTCTTCAGGTTTTTTCTGCCTTCTCCGTTCCAGCGTGAACACATAATTAACCTATACTTTTAGGGAGTAGACTAATTCAAAGCCTTAATATATTAGTCGTTCAAACCTAGTTTTTTGAAGATGGTGTCTACGTGCTTCAAGTGCCATGACGGGTTGAACGCATCTGCGATTTCCTCTTCGTTCAGTACTTCGGTGATTTCCGGAGTGGATTTCACGATATCTTGGAACTGACGTTGTTCTTCCCATGCTTGCATCGCACGTGGTTGAACGGTATCGTATGCTTGCTCACGGCTGAAGCCTTTGTCGATCAGCTTCGTCATTACACGGCCAGAGAATGGCACGCCGAAGGTGCGCTCCATGTTGCGTTTCATGTTCTCAGGGAATACCGTCAGGTTCTTCACGATGTTACCAAAACGGTTCAACATGTAGTTCAGCAACATCGTTGCATCCGGCAGAATGATACGTTCTACAGAAGAGTGCGAGATGTCGCGTTCATGCCAGAGCGTTACGTTCTCGTATGCCGATACCATATGTCCGCGAATGACGCGGGACAAGCCAGAGATGTTTTCACTACCGATCGGGTTACGCTTGTGCGGCATCGCGGAAGATCCTTTTTGACCTTTAGCAAAAGCTTCTTCCACTTCACGGAATTCACTCTTCTGCAGTGCACGTACCTCTGTTGCGAACTTGTCCAGGGACGTTGCGATCAATGCCAGTGTAGCCATATACTCCGCGTGACGGTCACGTTGCAATGTTTGAGTGGAGATTGGCGCAGGTTTCGTGCCCAGCTTCTCGCAGACAAATTCTTCGACAAATGGATCGATGTTCGCGTACGTTCCTACTGCGCCTGAGATTTTGCCGTATTGTACGTTGTCTGCTGCATGACGGAAACGCTCCAGGTTCCGTTTCATCTCTTCATGCCACAACGCCATTTTCAGTCCAAATGTTGTTGGCTCTGCATGTACCCCGTGCGTACGTCCCATCATTGGTGTGTGCTGATAAGTCAGTGCTTTTTCACGAAGAATTTCAATGAAATTCACGATATCCTTCTCCAGAATCTCATTCGCTTGACGCAGTACATAACCCAGAGCCGTATCCACGACATCTGTGGAAGTCAGTCCGTAGTGCACCCATTTCCGCTCCGCACCCAGACTTTCAGATACCGTACGTGTAAATGCGATTACGTCATGACGTGTTTCCTTTTCAATCTCATAGATGCGGTCGATGTCAAAAGATGCGTTCTGACGAAGCAATGCTGCTTCTTCCTTAGGGATTACACCCAGTTCGGCCCACGCCTCACATGCACATATTTCAACTTCCAGCCACGATTGGAATTTGTTCTCTTCGGTCCAGATGGCTCTCATTTCGGGTCTGCTATAACGTTCAATCATGAATTTGTATTCCTCCAGAGATTAGTTTGTTCAATCCATTGCAATCCTTCTTCAACATCCTGACAAAGCAGATTCACATGCCCCATCTTACGTCCTGTTTTCGCTTCGGTTTTACCATATATGTGAAGCTTGGGAATCACACCGAGTTCTATCGCTTCTGCATCAGGTTGCCCTGTTCTGGCGATAATGCCTTCCAGATGTTCTCCAAGCACGTTGACCATGACGACCGGGCTCAATAACGAAGTGTCCCCAAGTGGTAATCCGCAGATCGCACGGATGTGTTGTTCGAACTGAGAAGTGGCACAAGCTTCCATCGTATAGTGTCCGGAATTATGTGGTCTCGGCGCCAGTTCGTTGACATACAGTCTTCCATCCGCCGCCACAAACAGTTCCACTGCCAGCAGCCCGACAGCCTTCATCGATTCTGCTACCGCTGCTGCCAGCTTTTGTGCTTCAATCTGGATGTCTGCAGCAACTCTAGCCGGTACAATGGAAGCATGCAAAATGTTATTCACATGAATGTTCTCCGCTGGCGGGAACGTTTTGATCTCTCCATTGGTACTGCGCGCTACGACGACCGAAATCTCGCATACAAACTTGATGAATTGTTCCAGCACCAGTTCCGCACCTGTAGCTGCGAGCTCTTCATACGCAGCCACAGCCTCCTTCGCCTCTCGGATTACGCGCTGGCCTTTGCCATCGTAACCTCCAGTCACCGTCTTCAGTACACAAGGCACGCCAAGTTCACTTACAGCAGCAAGCATCGTATCCGCACTAGTGATCTCACGATAAGGCGCAACTCTTACTCCAGCGGCTTCAATTGCACGTTTTTCACGTAATCGATGTTGTGTGGTGTACAGCAACGCACTTCCTTGCGGAACGTAGGACTCACGCTCGAGCAGTCCAGCGACTTCTGCATCCACATTTTCGAATTCATACGTAATAACATCACATTGCCGAGCCAGTTCAAGCGCAGCTTTGGCATCGTCATATCCCGCTTCAATCTGACGAGCAACTTGACCACAAGGCGCATCCGAAGCGGGATCAAGGGTAACAAATCGATACCCCATTGCCGTTCCTGCGAGCGTCATCATACGTCCCAGCTGTCCGCCTCCAAGAATGCCGATAGTTGTTTTCCCCGGTAGCAGGACATTTTTCAGTTCTCCTGCTATGCCGGATTGGTTCGCGGCTCTACTCATAGTTCTTCACTGCTTTCGAGTACTTCTTGTTTGATGCGCTCTCTTCGAGCTTCAGAGCGACGTTGGACATCCGGGTCAAAAGCACCGATCATTTGAGCTGCCAGCAATCCTGCATTCGTTGCCCCTGCCTTCCCAATCGCTACAGTTGCGACGGGAATACCACCTGGCATCTGAACAATGGACAACAAGGAATCGAGACCGTTCAATGCTTTGGATTGAACCGGTACGCCAATGACTGGAAGCATCGTTTTGGCTGCAACCATACCGGGTAGATGTGCTGCCCCGCCTGCGCCTGCAATGATCACCTTGAATCCTCGATCATTTGCTTGCTCTGCGTATTCGAACATCAAATCCGGTGTACGATGGGCGGAGACCACTTTTTTCTCATATCCAATTTCCAGTTCGTCCAACACCTCGCACGCATGTTTCATCGTTTCCCAATCCGATTTACTGCCCATAATTACAGCGACTTGCAGTGACATGAATACATCCAACTCCCGTCTGAGCTTTTTTGATTACATCTGACCAATAAGAAACTCTTATTACATGTGAAATGAAAAAATCCGCTACCCGCGAAAACATCACATTTTCTTCGGACACCGGACTCCAAGAAATACGTATCCCTCATTTGGGCATGCCAAAAGGGGGCTTGCTGTCCGCATCTGGTTGCATGCGACTCTCAGCCGTATCTCCTCGTAGTCCGGAAATTTACGGTTCCCGGGTAGATACTTCCGGGCCCTATTCCCGGCGTTATACGAGCAAATATCTATCAAACTATTTTCGTTCATTTTTGTAATCTCTTATTACACATTTCGTTCCTACTCGACCTTATTCTTACCTGATCGACACATCTAACATTTTAACAATCCCCTACAGCTAATGTCAACTTAAAGACGAACATTTAACATATTGACAAATATAATGTTCGGGAATTGCTTCATTAAATTCGGTTAGACATCCATTTCATCCCATAAAAGAAAGCCGGCTCCTCTTCAATCTCTCGAAGGCAACCGGCTTCCTGCTTTTCAGTGCGTACACACTGCATCCATTATTTTACGATCAGTACTGGAACCTGAGCATGCTGCACCACATTGTGACTGACACTCCCCAGGACAAATTCCCGAATTCCACCGAGTCCGCGGCTACCAATAATAATGATATCCGAATCATTTTCTTTGGCAAAATCAAGCAACACTTCCGCAGCCGCTCCTTGAATCAGATCTACATTGGCCGTTACACCAGCAGCCTGAAGTCGTTCTTTCGCTTCATCTGTTGTTTGCACCGCCAAATTGTAGTAGTCATTATTAAGTGAAGGTGGCAGAGGCGCCAATCCCTCACCGATGAATACACGCGGGAAATCAAAAGCATGAATGACATCCAGTACAGCATTCGGGGACACTTTGGCTAGCTCAATTGCACGATCAAGTGCTTTATTTGAAGCTTTGGAACCATCATAAGCCACTAATATTTTGGAGAATAACATGTGAATCCCGTCCCTTCCTTTATATGTAGAGCACGCGAAGCAAGCTTCGGTCTGACATCCATTAAACTAATATAACCATATAACTCCTTAAACGTACCGGAGCCACAATGAACCATTTATACGAATGAATTTACATATAAATCCTTACGGTGACGATGAACGATTACGCATTTGTTCCAAGTGTTCATTGAATAAAATAACCATAGATTACCGCATTCAGGAACAATAACAACGGAATGCCAATGGTGAAGCTGGGATGTTTGGTCTTATGCCTTTTCCGATACATCGCGATCCAGACTCCCAAAGCACCGCCAATAAAAGCAAGCAAGAATAACGTCCGTTCGGGTGTACGGTCACGACGCTGTTGTGCACGCCTCTTATCATCCGACATCACCAGATAACCCACTACATTAATAAATAAAAACCACAATATAAGTCCGGTTTGCATATAATTCTAGCGATCCCCCTGTCCCGGGACATCTCCCTGTCTCCATTATAGTCCTCATTAGAGACATGTTCAACGCACCGGTGGGGAACCGCAAGTATTTTGCGAGGCACGCGTTAAGATCGACAGTTTAGATAATTTTAGGACTCCTGCTTAGGAATACCGTTCAGGCTGGGTACTCTTTTGGCTGCTTTGGCTGGACGAACATCGATGTTTTCTTCCCTAATGCTATCTTTGTTCTGCTGGTTATGGATCTTTTCGGGTTTGTTGTGCGGCATATGGGTATCACCTCCTTGGCTTACGTTGCCTGAAAACGGAGGATCTTATACCCTTCACATGGTTGATTAGGTACACACGCAGCAATCACTTTCCATAGCGCCAGTTATTCGCAACTAGCGTTACATGAGGATGCGATCTGCCCTAACTCAGAGCTTGCTCTACTCTCCCTTTTTCTCCATAGCCGCCTTCAACAGCTCTCCAAGGTTAGACCCAATGGACTCCTGCTTCGCATATTGTTTCACGAGTTTTTGCTGATCGCGTTTGTTCACATGCTGTTTGTCCTTATCCAATGTTTCTGTAATTCCACAAGGTAGACATTGCACGTATAGCCCCGCTTTGCCTTCTTTGATTTCCATCTTTTTGTGGCACTGCGCGCAGCGACGATTGGACAATCTTTTCTCGGCCGAACGTCGATACCCACAGTCCTCCGTAGGACACACAAGAAACTTGCCGCGCTTGCCCTTCTTCTCCAGCAGCCGTGCGTTACAGTCCGGGCAATGGCTATTGGACACATTATGCGGCTTGTATTCTGCTTTGCTGCCTTTCACCGTTGACACGAGCTCTTTGGCCATAGAACGGATGCTGTCCAGAAAGGGTCCTGGCTGTCCTTGCCCACGAGCGATGCGCTCCAGTTCAGCTTCCCAACGGGCTGTCAGATCTGGGGTACGAAGCTGTGGAGCAGCCAGTTCAATTAACTGTTTTCCTTTGCCGGTTGGATGCATGCTGTTGCCTTGACGATCTATCGTGTCGGAACTGACCAGTTTCTCAATAATATCCGCCCGTGTAGCCGGAGTGCCGAGTCCATGCTTTTCCATCTGGGAAAGTAAAGCGGCTTCGGTATACCGTTTGGGCGGCATCGTCCGTCCACTTTTAATATGGCAAAGCTGAACCGTCACGGACTGTCCTTGCTGCACATCTGGCAAAAGCGTGCGCTCATGGTCTGCTGCATCGTCAGCACGGTCATCGTCGTCATCGCTGTAATCACCGCCGTATACTTCGCGCCATCCACTTTCTTTCACCGTTGTACCTTTGACATGGAAGGAATCATTCCCCACTTGAACCGTGATTGCAACCGAATCGTACTTCGCTGCCGGATAGAACAGGCTGATAAAACGACGTACAATCAGATCGTACAATTTGCGTTCCTCCGGGTTCAATTGATTCAGAAGTACCGTTTGCTCCGTGGGAATAATGGCATGGTGATCGGTCACTTTGCTGTCATCCACAATACGTTTGGTGATATTCAGATTTTTTCGCAGCAAAGGACGTGCCAGAGACGCATAAGGTCCAATGGCTACACTGTCCAGACGTTCTTTCAAAGTAGCTGTCATGTCGGCAGTCAGATATCGGCTGTCCGTACGTGGGTACGTCACAAGTTTGTGCTGTTCATATAGACGTTGCAGGACATTTGAGGTTTGCTTTGCCGAGAAACCATATTTCCGGTTGGCATCCCGCTGCAGTTCCGTCAGGTCATATGCCAGTGGATGTGGCTCTACTTTCTCACTTTTCTTCACCTGGGCAATCGTGCCCTTGCGCCCGTCTACCCGCTTCTTCAATTCTTGCATTTCTTGAGGGTTGAATATGCGTGAATCTCCCCCTGCTGCCCGCCACACAGCCTGAAAATCGCCTAAATCTGCCGTTAACGTCTCATATTCCTGAGAGCGAAACCCATTAATTTCATTTTCTCTATCCATAATCATGCCCAAGGTCGGCGTTTGCACCCGTCCAGCAGACAACTGCGCATTGAAACGAACAGTTAGCGCACGAGTCACGTTAAGTCCAATCATCCAGTCGGCCTCTGCCCGGCAACGTGCTGATTCATAGAGACGGTCGAACTGACTGCCTGGCTTTAGTGAAGCAAATCCGTCTTTGATCGCCTTATCTGTCTGAGATGAAATCCATAGACGTTTGAATGATTTTTTCCACCCCGCCATCTGCATGATCCAACGGGCCAGCAATTCACCCTCACGGGCCGCATCTGTGGCAATGACCAGCTCGCCCACATCCTGACGTTTCATCAACTGCTGTACGGCTTTATATTGATGATTGGTCTCTTTCAGTACCTTCAGTTTCGTACGCTCTGGCAGAATCGGCAAATCCTCCAGATTCCATGTGGCATACTTCTTATCGTAATCCTCTGGCTCAGCTAATCCAACCAGATGCCCCAGCGCCCAGGTAACGATATATTTCGGGCCTTCCATATAACTTTTATGTTTATCACGCGCGCCCATAACTCTGGCTATTTCGCGTGCTACAGATGGTTTTTCTGCGAGTACTAATGTCTTCACTTCATATCTCTTCCTCTCTGGTAGAACGTTATGTCTCTTTTATTTCTATCTTTTCATTATATCATTTCGCACTAAAGGTATGCTCTGTGATCTCCATTCCCTAATCTTACTCGCATTCTGTATCCAATGTTTAATCAATATATCGAATTCATGTCACATTTGTTTACATAAGAATAATTAATAGTTTTACTGTGATCAAGTAAATAGAAGCATGGATAAGGTTTTATACCGATCGATATTGATGTATACGTTTTTTTGGATAAATATAAACCTTGTAAGATTACCTAACATAACTATACAATGTGTCAAAAGCATAGAAACAGAATCGCTGTTAACACACATCAATGAGACACAGGAAGGGAGCGTGGATGCATGACTTATCATGGATCTGTATTGAAAAAAAGTGGGGCTTTGTTACTGGCGGGAGCTGTCGTTGCCACAACATGGGGAGGAACAGTACCTTCGGCATCAGCCGCAACGGCAACGCCTACAAGCAAAACAACAGTAGCAGCTGTCTCCAAAGGGAAAGCGCCTGCTACGCCGGCAGCATTTGTTCAAGCCATGGAAGAAGCCGCTACACTTGCAGGTGTTCCTTTTACCATGGACAAGCTCTCCGGAACAACCGTACAACGTAAAGATGCTGCGGTTGCCTTGCAACAATGGCTCAAGCTGGATTCGACTACCGAATCATTCAAGGATGTCCCGGATGAATCCACCTTTGCAGGCGCTGTCGGTGCATTGAACACTGCGGGGTTGATGAAAGGCTATACGGAATCCCTCTTCCTTCCAAATGCTGTACTTACCGAGAATGACCTCTCCATACTGAAAGATCGTATCTATAATTACATAAAACCGTTTGTCCTGGAGGAAGCAACCATCATGGATCTCCAGGCCGCTATGACGCAAGGAAAACTGACATCAAAAGAACTGGTTCAGAAATATTTGGACCGCATTGAAAAATACGATGATCAGGGTGTAAGCATCAACGCGGTATTAACCCTGAACCCGGATGCGCTCCAAATCGCGGAGCAATTGGATGAAGAACGTGCAGCTCAAGGTGCCCGCGGACCTCTGCATGGCGTTCCAATTCTGGTGAAAGACAATTTCGATACCAATGACATGCCGACAACTGCAGGTTGTATCTGTCTTAAGGATTCCATTCCTGCTCACGATGCTGAACAAGTGAAGAAACTCAAAGCAGCTGGCGCCATTATCTTGGGCAAAACAAACCTGCATGAATTCGCATTTGGCATCACAACATCCAGCTCATTGGGTGGACAAACATTGAATCCATACGCCCTGGACCACTATCCAGGTGGCTCAAGCGGTGGAACAGGCGCTGCCATTGCATCTAACTTTGCCGCAGCTGGCATGGGTACAGACACTGGCGGTTCGATCCGAATCCCTTCCAGCTTCAACAGCCTTGTGGGTATCCGCCCAACCATCGGACTATCCAGCCGTGAAGGCATTATCCCATTGGCTTTGACACAGGATGTCGGTGGACCAATGGCTCGTACCGTAAGTGATGCCGCAATCATGCTGGATGCTACAGCCGGCTATGACAAAAAAGATGTCGCTACAGCTTACGCGGTTGGGAAAATCCCTTCCAGCTACACTGACTTCTTGGATGTAAATGGACTGAAAGGTGCGCGCATCGGTGTGGCCACCGAACTCATCCCAAGTACCAAAGCTGAAGAAAAAGCTGTTGCTGACGTAATCAACACAGCTGTTGAAGAATTGAAATCACTTGGCGCTACCGCAGTTCCAATTTCTATCCCGAACTTGGCTGAGATCAACAAATACCCAAGCCTTAGTGGATATGAATTCAAGTTCCAGCTAAATGACTATTTGGAATCATTGGGTGCAGATGCTCCATACCATAGTCTGTCCGAGATCATCGCTTCCGGAGAGTTTGATAAGTCCCAAGAACAATCCATGAAGACTCGGGATGCACGCCAAACCCTGGAGACTACCGAATATAAGGATATCGTCCTGAAACGTACCCAAGTTACACGTGAATCCTTGCTGAAAGTAATGGCAGATAATAATCTGGATGCCATCATCTATCCTACGTCCACACAAGCCGCTGGTGTTATTGGCGAAGGACAAAACTCTGGTGGTAACAACCGTTTGAGTCCATTCTCCGGCTTCCCGGCGATCACGGTTCCTGCTGGTTTCACAACCGATGGTCTGCCTGTAGGCATGGAGTTCTTGGGTCGTGCCTTTGATGAAGGAACTTTGATCAAGCTGGCTTACAGCTACGAACAAGGTACACATCACCGCCAAGCGCCTAAGCTTACGCCGTAAAATATTTATGGGATTAAGCATTTCCTGTTAACACAAAAAACAGATGCATTCATATCATTTTATTTAAACGAGTTCTCACTAAAGAGACCACCCTCTTCATGACTGAATGGAGTCCGGGTGGTCTCTTTTATTTTCTCTATTTATTTTTGTGTTGCATACAGTCGTATGTTATCCATTACTAAACTTTGTCCGGTACGCCCCACTTCAGCACCAGACCTGCGTAAGTCAGACCACCGCCAAAACCAAAGAGAGCTACAATCTGTCCTTCTTTCAATTTCCCTTCATCCACTGCAAGCTGTAAAGCAAGCGGAATGGAGGCAGCAGATGTGTTTCCACGATACTCGACGCTGGTTAAAGTACGTTCCAAAGGGACCGGGCCACGTTCGCAAACAGCCTCAATCATTCTCATGTTGGCACTATGCGGGACAAACCAGTCAATCTGTTCAGGTCTTAATTTAGCTTTTGCTATAAGCTTATCCAATTGCTCTGGAATCGTCCGTACAGCCCACTTATATACCTCTCGTCCATTCTGAACCAAACAACCTTCGCCCTGTAAAGGCACTCCATCCATCTCTGAAGACAGACCACTCTTATAAAGATGGATACCGCCTTCTCCATGCGTACCGGATATCGCTGCCATAAAGTCACCTTCATCATGTGCAGCTCTCTCCACCAAGAAGGCTCCAGCTCCGTCCCCAAACAGGACACAAGTCGTGCGGTCTGTGTAATCCGTAATTTTGGATAACGTCTCTGCGCCGATAACTAGCACTTTGCGGTACATTCCACTGGTCACCAGACTGTCAGCAAGCTGCAGCCCGTAGGAGAAACCAGCGCATGCCGCATTTAGATCCAGTACACCCGTGTGGTGGATCTTAAGATTAGCCTGTACTCTGGATGCCGTACTTGGAAATGCATATTCAGGTGTGCTGGTAGCCACAAGAATCATATCCACATCTTCTATACTAACTCCATAACGAGTTATCATATCTTCTACAGCCTTCGTAGCCAGGTCAGATACATATTGGTCTTCAGCTGCAATTCGCCGTTCTCTCATGCCTGTACGTTGCACAATCCATTCGTCACTTGTCTCGACTAATTTCTCCAGATCAGCATTCGTTAATATTCGATCCGGTACATATGCTCCCATTGCCGTGATCGTTGCCTTTGATTGATGATTCATATCGGCATTCACCTCATTTGGTTTTTCACCATTATAGCACTAAGTCTTAGGACTTGGTACTAATTTTATAAAATATTTATTATGATTCTTTCGTTAGTTGTTTATTTTAAAATGATCTCTTCATTTATTACCCAGAGCAATACAAACGATGGCATGCATTTTTGATGAAGAATTGTGAATATCCCCTGACTAACATGAAGAATGTCTTAATTAAATGCGTTTTTTATAGACAGTTCATTCCAACAGGGGGAAAATAAACAGATTACCCTACATTACTAAAGAATAGAGTTGATCTATATCCATGAAAGAATTAAATATCCTTGCTCTTTCCGGAAGTCTGCGCAATCAGTCCTCCAATACGTTACTAATGCACGCCATAATTAAGCTGGCTTACACTAACCTTAAGTTTGAAGTATATGATGGATTAAATGATCTGCCGCATTTTAACCCTGACCTCGATGTCGAGGAGGGTCCAGTGTCCATACAGAACTTGAGAGCCCAACTTAAGCATTCGGACGGTGTCCTTATCTGCACGCCAGAGTATGGAAATGGCGTTCCCGGGGTCTTAAAAAACGCACTAGATTGGGTTGTATCTTCTGGAGAATGGCTCAATAAACCCACTATTGCCATCGCTGCTTCCCCAAGCCCCATGGGAGGTGACAAAGCCCATGCTTCCTTATTGCTGACACTAAACATGATCAATGCACAAGTTCTACAGGAGGGCTGTTTAACCATTCCTCATATTACATTGAAAATGAACAAACAAGGCGTCATCATTGATTCGGAAACCCAGCATGCATTGCAGAACTCCCTTTCAATCCTTGAGAATGCTTGCAATCAAATGAAAAGCTAGACAAAATGTCGTACTTAAATCCCTGATAGAGAAATGATCCTTTTAAAGTTATTTAACATTCTCATAAATATTGAAATAAAAAAACAGCCTTGGTTATTTACCAGGGCTGTTAAGGTTTATATAAGTATTTAGGATTAAAATAAAAAAGACACACTCGATATGATCAAGTGTGTCCTTCGATTGCTTGGCGGCGTCCTACTCTCCCAGGACCCTGCGGTCCAAGTACCATCGGCGCTAGAGGGCTTAACGGTCGTGTTCGGGATGGGTACGTGTGGAACCCCTCCGCCATCGCCACCAAACGCGTAGCTTACATTTCAGAGATCGTTCTCTGAAAACTAGATTCGAAACGAAACATGCGAACTATCACTTGCATATTTGGATAAGCCCTCGACCGATTAGTACTGGTCAGCTCCATGCATTGCTGCACTTCCACCCCCAGCCTATCTACCTCGTCGTCTTCAAGGGGTCTTACATACTGGGAAATCTCATCTTGAGGGGGGCTTCACGCTTAGATGCTTTCAGCGTTTATCCCGTCCGTACATAGCTACCCAGCGGTGCTCCTGGCGGAACAACTGGTACACCAGCGGTACGTCCATCCCGGTCCTCTCGTACTAAGGACAGCTCCTCTCAAATTTCCTACGCCCACGACAGATAGGGACCGAACTGTCTCACGACGTTCTGAACCCAGCTCGCGTACCGCTTTAATGGGCGAACAGCCCAACCCTTGGGACCTACTTCAGCCCCAGGATGCGATGAGCCGACATCGAGGTGCCAAACCTCCCCGTCGATGTGGACTCTTGGGGGAGATAAGCCTGTTATCCCCAGGGTAGCTTTTATCCGTTGAGCGATGGCCCTTCCATGCGGTACCACCGGATCACTAAGCCCGACTTTCGTCCCTGCTCGACTTGTAGGTCTCGCAGTCAAGCTCCCTTATGCCTTTGCACTCTTCGAATGATTTCCAACCATTCTGAGGGAACCTTTGGGCGCCTCCGTTACTCTTTAGGAGGCGACCGCCCCAGTCAAACTGCCCACCTGACACTGTCCCCGCACCGGATTACGGTACCAGGTTAGAACCTAGATACGATCAGGGTGGTATCCCAACGTTGCCTCCACACAAGCTGGCGCTCATGTCTCTCAGGCTCCCACCTATCCTGTACAGATCGTACCCAAATTCAATATCAAGCTGCAGTAAAGCTCCATGGGGTCTTTCCGTCTTGTCGCGGGTAACCTGCATCTTCACAGGTATTAAAATTTCACCGGATCTCTCGTTGAGACAGCGCCCAAGTCGTTACGCCATTCGTGCGGGTCAGAATTTACCTGACAAGGAATTTCGCTACCTTAGGACCGTTATAGTTACGGCCGCCGTTTACTGGGGCTTCGGTTCACAGCTTCGGATTGCTCCTAACCACTCCCCTTAACCTTCCAGCACCGGGCAGGCGTCAGCCCGTATACTTCGCCTTACGGCTTCGCACAGACCTGTGTTTTTGCTAAACAGTCGCTTGGGCCTTTTCACTGCGGCCCCCTCGTGCTATTCACACTACCGGGGCACCCCTTCTCCCGAAGTTACGGGGTCATTTTGCCGAGTTCCTTAACGAGAGTTCTTCCGCGCGCCTTAGAATACTCTTCTCGCCTACCTGTGTCGGTTTGCGGTACGGGCACCTTCACCTGGCTAGAGGCTTTTCTTGGCAGTGTGAGATCATGACCTTCGCTACTACAATTTTCGCTCCCCATCACAGCTCAGCCTTATGATGTGCGGATTTGCCTACACATCAGCCTCACTGCTTAGACGGACATCCATCAGTCCGCGTCACTACCCTACTGCGTCCCCCCATTGCTCATAACGGCTTACGGTGGTACAGGAATTTCGACCTGTTGTCCTTCGACTACGCCTTTCGGCCTCGCCTTAGGTCCCGACTTACCCTGAGCGGACGAGCCTTCCTCAGGAACCCTTAGGCTTTCGGCGGATCAGATTCTCACTGATCTTTTCGTTACTCATACCGGCATTCTCACTTGTATAATGTCCAGCGCTCCTTACGGTACACCTTCAACCCTTATACAACGCTCCCCTACCCCTGATGCAAAGCATCAAGCCATAGCTTCGGTGGTGTGTTTAGCCCCGTTACATTTTCGGCGCAGAGTCACTCGACCAGTGAGCTATTACGCACTCTTTCAATGGTGGCTGCTTCTAAGCCAACATCCTGGTTGTCTGTGCAACTCCACATCCTTTCCCACTTAACACACACTTGGGGACCTTAGCTGATGGTCTGGGCTGTTTCCCTTTTGACAATGGATCTTAGCACTCACTGTCTGACTCCCGGAAGTAAGTCTATGGCATTCGGAGTTTGACTGAGCTTGGTAACCCTTGCGGGCCCCGCACCCAATCAGTGCTCTACCTCCACGACTCTGTTTTCCGAGGCTAGCCCTAAAGCTATTTCGGGGAGAACCAGCTATCTCCGAGTTCGATTGGAATTTCTCCGCTACCCCCACCTCATCCCCGCACTTTTCAACGTGCGTGGGTTCGGGCCTCCAGTGCGTGTTACCGCACCTTCACCCTGGACAGGGGTAGATCACCCGGTTTCGGGTCTACGTCCACGTACTACATCGCCCTATTCAGACTCGCTTTCGCTGCGGCTCCGGCTCTTCACCTTAACCTTGCACGGGAACGTAACTCGCCGGTTCATTCTACAAAAGGCACGCCATCACCCCTAAAACGGGCTCTGACTTTTTGTAAGCACACGGTTTCAGGTTCTATTTCACTCCCCTTCCGGGGTGCTTTTCACCTTTCCCTCACGGTACTGCTTCACTATCGGTCGCTAGGAAGTATTTAGCCTTGGCAGATGGTCCTGCCGGATTCATACGGGGTTTCACGTGCCCCGCACTACTCGGGATCCGTCTCGGAGGGAACAGACTTTCAATTACAGGGCTTTTACCTTCTTTGGCGGGCCTTTCCAGACCTCTTCGTTTAACCAGTTCCTTTGTAACTCCATGTGAGACGTCCCACAACCCCAAAGAGCAAGCTCTCTGGTTTGGGCTTCTCCGCGTTCGCTCGCCGCTACTGACGGAATCACTATTGTTTTCTCTTCCTCAGGGTACTTAGATGTTTCAGTTCCCCTGGTATGCCTCACACTAACCTATGTATTCAGTTAGGTGTAACTGGAAATTACCCCAGCTGGGTTTCCCCATTCGGACACCCCCGGATCAAAGCTTGCTTACAGCTCCCCGAGGCAGTTTCGTTGTTCGCCACGTCCTTCATCGGCTCCTAGCGCCTAGGCATCCTCCGTGTGCTCTTAGTAGCTTAACCATTGCGCTCGTGTTCGAGCTGTCGCTCCGCTTGGTTTGCTTGCGCAAATCCAAAAGTCGCTCCATTTCGATCACTCGCTCCAGCAATCTACCGTTTTTATTGAAACTTGTTTACACAAGTTCAGCTAAAAAGGAATGTTCTAATTCGCATTTACTTTCGTTTCGATATCTAGTTTTCAAAGAACAAGCTCCATGCAAAAGCAAGCTGTTTGAGAGTTTGAGCTCTCAAAACTGAGCAACGAGTGAGTGTTTTGCAGCTAAGCTGCGTATTTGAATGTTTCCACGCGGGAAACGATTCTCCATAGAAAGGAGGTGATCCAGCCGCACCTTCCGATACGGCTACCTTGTTACGACTTCACCCCAATCATCTATCCCACCTTCGGCGGCTGGCTCCTTGCGGTTACCCCACCGACTTCGGGTGTTATAAACTCTCGTGGTGTGACGGGCGGTGTGTACAAGACCCGGGAACGTATTCACCGCGGCATGCTGATCCGCGATTACTAGCAATTCCGACTTCATGCAGGCGAGTTGCAGCCTGCAATCCGAACTGAGACCGGCTTTTTAGGATTCGTTCCACCTCGCGGCTTCACAGCCCGTTGTACCGGCCATTGTAGTACGTGTGTAGCCCAGGTCATAAGGGGCATGATGATTTGACGTCATCCCCACCTTCCTCCGGTTTGTCACCGGCAGTCACCTTAGAGTGCCCATCCGAAGTGCTGGCAACTAAGATCAAGGGTTGCGCTCGTTGCGGGACTTAACCCAACATCTCACGACACGAGCTGACGACAACCATGCACCACCTGTCTAGCATGTCCCGAAGGAAAGGACTATCTCTAGCCCGGTCATGCTGATGTCAAGACCTGGTAAGGTTCTTCGCGTTGCTTCGAATTAAACCACATACTCCACTGCTTGTGCGGGTCCCCGTCAATTCCTTTGAGTTTCAGTCTTGCGACCGTACTCCCCAGGCGGAGTGCTTAATGTGTTAACTTCGGCACCAAGGGTATCGAAACCCCTAACACCTAGCACTCATCGTTTACGGCGTGGACTACCAGGGTATCTAATCCTGTTTGCTCCCCACGCTTTCGCGCCTCAGCGTCAGTTACAGCCCAGAGAGTCGCCTTCGCCACTGGTGTTCCTCCACATATCTACGCATTTCACCGCTACACGTGGAATTCCACTCTCCTCTTCTGCACTCAAGTCACCCAGTTTCCAGTGCGATCCGGGGTTGAGCCCCGGGATTAAACACCAGACTTAAATGACCGCCTGCGCGCGCTTTACGCCCAATAATTCCGGACAACGCTTGCCCCCTACGTATTACCGCGGCTGCTGGCACGTAGTTAGCCGGGGCTTTCTTCTCAGGTACCGTCACCTTGAGAGCAGTTACTCTCCCAAGCGTTCTTCCCTGGCAACAGAGCTTTACGATCCGAAAACCTTCATCACTCACGCGGCATTGCTCCGTCAGGCTTTCGCCCATTGCGGAAGATTCCCTACTGCTGCCTCCCGTAGGAGTCTGGGCCGTGTCTCAGTCCCAGTGTGGCCGATCACCCTCTCAGGTCGGCTACGCATCGTCGCCTTGGTGAGCCGTTACCCCACCAACTAGCTAATGCGCCGCAGGCCCATCCCCAAGTGACAGATTGCTCCGTCTTTCCAGTTTCCTTCAGGCGAAGAAAACAACTATTCGGTATTAGCTACCGTTTCCGGTAGTTGTCCCAAACTTGAGGGCAGGTTGCCTACGTGTTACTCACCCGTCCGCCGCTAAGTCTCAAAGAAGCAAGCTTCTTATCAACTCCGCTCGACTTGCATGTATTAGGCATGCCGCCAGCGTTCGTCCTGAGCCAGGATCAAACTCTCCAATAAAGTATTGAAAAGAGCGATAAGCTCATTTTGAATCTGACGAGATTAAAAATCTCATTTGTGCTCCAGTCGATCCAAGCCAAGGCTTATCTCAAACTTTCGCCTTCATTCTGCAAGCAGAATGTTTACTCACTCGTTGTTCAGTTTTCAAAGATCAAACTTGTTCGTTACCGAATGTCATTCTCTTCAGCAACTCTTATATAATATCATGTCCGAACCAACTTTGCAAGCTCTTTTTTAAGTTTCTTTCGAAGCTTATTTCATTCGCTTGCCGCACCGTGTATCTCGTGTTTTCTTGGCCGGAATTAGAATATACCATGTACAGTTATCGGATGCAAGTCTTTTTTTTCGAATAAGATTAGTTTCTTCAAATATATTATCCATAGTCCTTTAACAAGCATTTCCTCAGTGTCGGACGTATGATACGTATGAAAAAATACTCCCGTACGATTAACCAATCCTATTGTAGAGAAAACTCCTTTTCTATACACGCTACCACAATTGTGCTAATGACATTCAGATCACGAGAAGTTCACTTCACTATTATCCTTCATTGTACAAGAAAGTATAGTATAGAATTTTCATACTTATAGAAACATGCTAACTGTATGATCTCATTGGATAAATAATCAACAGATCATAGAACATTATACTCATTCCTTCTATTATAGAAGGAAACAATTTTGAAATTCATTTTACTCAAGTAAAGAAAACAAAAAAAGCGAAAGCTCCCGGTTTAGATCCCGTGGCTTCCGCTTTTCTTTCATATATAAGGCTACATACTTAATGCAGTATTCTTCCTCACAACTATTGTATGCTTACTCCCCGCCAATAAATACGTATCGGCAGACTACAATGATTGCTAAGATCCACATGAGCCAGTGAATTTTAACTTTACGCTCTGTAACCAAGTTACTGAACACCGCCAGAATCACATAAGATACGATACCTGCGGAGATCCCGTTTGCAATTCCGCCTGTGAAAGGCATCAATACAATGGTAAGGAACGCTGGGAAAGCTTGCAGGAAATCATCCCACTCGATGCTACGTACTTGACTCATCATAAGCACACCCACGATGATCAATGCCGGAGCTGTCGCAGCGGATGGAACAACCAGCGCAAGCGGAGCGATAAACAGGGCCAAAATGAACAACAAACCTGTCGTTACCGAAGTCAGTCCTGTACGCCCACCCGCCTCAACGCCTGAAGCACTTTCAACGTATGCCGTAATTGTACTTGTACCCAGTGCAGCACCTGCACTGACACCAACTGCATCGACGAGCATCGCTTTACCGATCGTTTTCTCGCCTTTTTTCTTGTCCTTCATAATCCCCATACGTGTTGCCGTACCAACCATCGTACCGAACGTGTCGAACAATTCAACGAAGGTGAAGATGAAGATGATCTCGAACAATCCGAGACTGATAGCACCTTTCAAATCCAGTTGTCCAACTGCCAGATCGCTGAAGTTAGGCAACCAGCTTGCGCCTGAAAGACCACTCAGATTCGTAACACCCATTGGAATACCAATCAGCGTTGTTACTACGATCCCGATCAGCAGAGCGCCTTTGACACGCATAACCATCAGTATAGCTATCAGGAGCAAACCAATCAGAGCCAGCAATGCATCGTGATGTGTTACAAAGTTGCCCAATGACAGGTTAAAACTGCTACCCGGAATCGGCTGACTCAGGTCTGCGTCTGGTGCGACATTAACGGTTACCGCCACGAGATTAGCAAGTTTGAAACCGATGATGGTAATAAAGAGACCGATACCCACCGTAATGGCCATTTTGATCGACTGCGGAACTGCCACAAGCAGCATTTGCCGAATCTTTGTCACGGTCAAAATAATGAACACGATACCGGAAAGGAATACCGCTCCGAGAGCAGCCTGCCAAGTAATCGCCCCGTTCGAACTTAGAACAACAGTCATGAAGTACGCATTCAATCCCATACCTGGTGCAAGCGCGATTGGAATATTCACGAACAATCCCATAATAATAGTCATTAATCCGGCACCGACGGCTGTTGCAAAGAATACTGCATTATCCGACATACCCGCTCCGGCCTGTCCCAAGAACAACGTATTTACGAAAAGAATGTAAGCCATTGTCATAAAGGTAGTAAGACCCGCAACAATCTCCGTTCTAACATTTGTTCCGTTTTCTTTTAATTTAAAAAAACGATCCATAATTCACTAACTCCCCCTTAGAGATGTTGAAGCCATATTGAAAAACGACAAATGACCCTGATGAAGATTCTTCACCCAGGGTTCAGCTGACAAGGAGCGGCACGATGCCATTTACTAAGAACAAAAAAAATTCTAATGTGCGTGATGTCCCGCAATCATGTAGAATTCCTGTGCTCAGCCTTCTCCTCTTCGTAGCCAGATCATTAGGGTGATCTCGTAGAGACTCTCAGGCCAATTCCCGAGATTATACGAATTAGTATGCGCTATTTGTTTGTTTCCCATCACTATTTTAGGAGGGCAGTATGTTTTTGTCAATCATAAAAACGAATGTTAATATCGATATCCTATAATATCGTTCGTATTATTTAACAGATTGAACCAGTTCAGCGGTTTACAACCCAATTGTATGCGCTTTTTTCGGTGAAATCTCTAGGGAATATGTTCATTCTGTCAGACTAGGAAGTTCAGCAGTTTAACATAAAAAAGCTAGCCTGATCAAAGGGCGAAAAGCGCTCTAATCTGGCCAGCTTATGTTTCTGATGCGTTTTGGCAATCAGGTGAATAGTCAATGTTAATTAGGTATATGGAGCAATTGGCGACATGTTCCGGAGCTTTTTTTTACCGGATCAGTCCTATGTTAGTTAAATCTCTGTCTGTGGAGCATCCTGTCCCTCTTGTTGTTCCTGATTCGTGTTCGTTGTTAAGTCCGGGTTTCTGGTCTGATCGGAAGAAGCATCCGCTGCCTCTAAGTTCACAAGTGGAAAGTCTCCTGAACCGGAAGCCAGGTCTTGCATACCTGAACCGCACCCTGCCAACATCACCATCAGAAATGCACTTCCAATGCCCATTTTCCACTTGCTCATATAGTCGGTTTTACGCATACATTCAATCTCCTTTCAGTAGCCATATTAGCTCTTAGTATATCCTTATTGTACAGCCTGGACCTGAAAGAATCATGAAATGAACTTTAAAATGGGATGAAATTCTAGAGATTATTAATAAGGAACAGCGCCTGGATTAATGTTTACTCATACGGTACGGTACGCAATAAAAAAGACTCCCTTCTATTTGCTAAACACCGCAGATAAAAGAGAGTCTTTTTTCAATCTATTGTTAAGGCGTATATCCTATTCCCACTCGATCGTTGCAGGTGGTTTGGATGTTACATCATAAACGATACGGTTGACGTTATCGACTTCGTTAACGATCCGTACGGAGATTTTCTCCAGCACATCCCAAGGGATACGTGCCCAGTCCGCAGTCATACCGTCGATAGATGTTACTGCACGGATACCTACAGTGTAGGAATACGTACGTGCATCACCCATAACGCCTACACTCTTCATATTCGGCAGAGCTGTGAAGTACTGCCAGATTTCTCGGTCGAGACCGGCTTTGGCAATCTCTTCGCGCAGGATGTAGTCCGAATCACGAACAATTTTGAGTTTCTCTTCAGTAACTTCACCCAGAACACGGATCGCAAGACCCGGACCAGGGAATGGCTGACGGTGTACAATTTCGTCCGGCAGGCCACACTCGGTACCGACTTTACGTACTTCATCCTTGAACAACGTGCTCAGTGGCTCGATGAGTTTGAAGTTCATGTCCTCAGGCAGACCGCCCACGTTGTGGTGGGATTTGATCGTCTGTGCAGTCGCTGTGCCACTTTCCACGATGTCCGTGTACAGTGTACCTTGCGCCAGGAATGCAAAATCATCGAACTGCTTGGACTCTTCATCAAATACGTAAATAAACTCGTTACCGATAATTTTACGTTTTTGTTCTGGATCATCCACGCCAGCCAGCTTGGACATGAAGCGTTCTTGAGCATCAATTTTGACAACTTTCATGTCGAATTTCCCAACAAACGTCTCCATTACACTCTCAGCTTCACCTTTGCGCAACAGACCGTGGTCGATAAACATACATGTCAGTTGATCACCAATGGCTTTGTGAAGCAATGCAGCAACAACGGAAGAATCTACGCCGCCGCTAAGAGCACACAGTACTTTACTGTCGCCCACTTTTTCACGAATGTCTTTGATCGTGTCATCAATGAATGTTTCCATCGTCCAGTTGCCTTCGCAACCACAGATTTCGAACAGGAAGTTGCGAATCATGTCGTTACCTCGAACTGAGTGACGTACCTCCGGATGGAACTGAACAGCATACAATTTACGCTCATCGTCGCTCATGGCAGCGATTGGCGCACTTTCCGTGCCTGCATCCAATTTGAAACCTGGAGGAAGTGTAACCACGTGGTCACCGTGACTCATCCATACGGTATGTTCACCTTCAATGCCTTTTGCAAGTGCAGATCCAGCAGCAAATTCAAGGTCTGCTTTACCATACTCACGCTTCTCGGAACGCTCTACTTTACCTTCGAGCTGTTGAGCCATAAGCTGCATCCCGTAACAGATCCCGAAGATCGGCAAGCCCAGGTCATAGACAGCCGGGTCGACGTGTGGAGCATTCTCAGCGTATACGCTGGACGGCCCACCTGAAAATACAATCCCTTTTGGTGCCAATTCTGCGATCTTCTCCGCCGGTGTATTATACGGCAAAAGCTCACTGTATACGCCAAGATCCCGGATTCTTCTGGCGATTAACTGGTTGTATTGGCCCCCAAAGTCAAGGACAACCACAATCTCATTCTGCTTATTCATAACCGTGCCTCCCTCAATTCAATGAAACTAATTATACGCAACGACAAAACATACCGTCAAGGAAAGGCGAAACTCCTTTTTTCGACATATCAAAACAGGATTGCCAAATGCCTCTAAATATGAAATTCCGATCAGAAAACATAGCAGCAAGATGCTGGTTCAAGTGTATGATCGTGGAAAGACGCCTCGTTCGCAGCGGAGCGCGAAAGGCGTCTTATGTGTAACATGCAACAATGGACAACCGAAGCACAATAGAACAGATGCGCCAGTGGTGATCATCTGCTGCTGCAACCTGCCAATCTGTATCGGAAGCGATAGCGAGATTGCAATCACCGGCAGGTTGTGTGGCCTCCATGTTGTAACATCCTTGGGTTACAACGCCTGCAATCGCCGGGCCAAACGAAGTGCCCGGCGCAGGAAGTCCAGACTGTCTGCGCGCAGCGGACGGTCTGGCCCGTACAGCAGCCGTTCCCAGTCGGCTGCAAACCGCGCGATGTCCGCGCCGTCGGCGCATGCGGTCAATGCCGGTGATGCTGCATATTCACGCAGCGTCATCCCCGGCGGCCGCGGGCCGTACTGGCGCGCGAGCGCGGCCCAGACCGGAGCGGCGGCGCCCAGCAGCCGCTCGCGGTCTGGAAAGCTGCTGCGCGGCCATGCCAGCAGCAGCCTGATCCGCAGCGCGGGGTGTAGCCGCCGCATGCGGATCACAGCAGCGGCGCCCAGCAGGGCCGCTGCGACAAGGGCTGCCGCGAGCCCCGGCTCCGCGGCAATGGCCCGTGCGCGGGCGAGCAGCCATGCGCCCGCGTTAGCCCATCCGCCGCTCATATACGGCGGAGTCTCTACAACAGGCTGCGGCCCGGCGAGCGCTGCGACATCTTCGCCCGCGCCTTGCGCCATGCTGAAGCCCGGCGTAGCCTCGAACGGCATCCAACCTGCCCCTGGAAAATACACCTCTACCCAGGAATGTGCATCTCCTTGGGAAATGATATATTGACCTGGTATATTCGGGTCAGCCATCCCAGACCCGAAGCCTTTAACCCAGCGGGCAGGAATTCCCTCTGCACGCAGCAACACAATCATGGCAGTGGAGAAATGATTACAATACCCCTGCCGTGTGACGAATAGAAAATCGTCCACAAAATCTGTTCCACGCGGTGGCATACGGGTATCAAGCGTATACTCGGCATGAGCAGCCAGATAAGTCTTGACGGCTTGTACAGCGTCATACCGAGTCTCACTGCCTTGAATGATTTCCTTGGCGAGCGTCTGCACCCGACCCGGGAGAGATGTGGGCAATTGCAGATATGTCCTCCGTATAGAGGCAGGATCTTTCCCTTTATTCACATTCCCTAACAGACGTAACTGTTCCGGCGAGGCCACAGGAAACATGACGTCTGCCGTATAATTTTTAACCATATGATCTTCGCCGGCGTTTGCAAGCCACAACGTTGCGGAATCTCGATTAGATAACAACGTAAGCATGTTCTCCTCATTATTGCTGTTCTTATCTTGAAACGATACATTCAGCGGGATTCCCCCGGTAAATAACGGATTCGGCCCTTTCCATTCCCGTTTCATCGTGACCGTTTGGCGGATACGTTTCCAATAGGTTTGATTCTCCCAACCATCAGAACGCAGGACTCCGTAAGGACTGGCCGTTTCAAAGCTTTGCTCTGGGTCACTCCAGGTACTACCGTTATAATATGAACGAGTCTCTCCTCGCCAATACGTCACTTCCGGACTCTTTGCTGTAAAAAAGAGGGCATTCCCCTGCACCAGAGGTGCTCCCATGGGCGCATCTGCCGTGCTATATCCCGTTACCGCCGTTGCAGCAGGGATGCTACTGTGCTGTGTATAACCTGCCCAGCGAGCTATGCGTTCACCCATCTGCTCCAGGGATATGCGTTCCGGTTGAGGTATGGAAGCGAACTGACCAGGTAACGCAGAGAAAAGGACCATACCTGTGGAAGCAACAATGGTTATAACGCTCCAACGGCCATAGGGACTGCCACGATAACTCGGGGTAGTTACTCCTCCGTTGAGGCGTAGTAGCTGAAGCAGAGCCTGAATTAGAAAAGTCCATAACACAGACCGTATTACTGAAGCATATACATCCAACCCCGCAAAGGATTCAAGCAGAAGCAAGTATACCAGCGTTGCACTGCCAAACAGCATAACGCTTCTACGCAGCAATACAAGGGATTGCACAGAAGCCATGAGCATGCTCCAACCGCACATCATGAACAGTCCTCTCGTTTCTGTACTAATCGAGTGGAATCGCCAGTTATCCATAAAGGTGTCCATATCCGCTGAAAGTATTCCCGGGTATGCAACCGCCCAACGGGCAGGATCACTTCCTCCATACATCAGACATAGCGCAGCGAGTGCAATAAATAATCGGATCAGTATTCCGGTGATCCACCCTGTACGAATTAACCCTGCGAGCAGCAATGCTCCAGTTAACCCCGCCATTACGGACAAGAAACGTTCACTGCCCTGCTGACCTGATGACGTAACAGGATATATCCACTCCAGAGACAGTATAAGTAAAATGGCCGAAATAAATATCCTATACAGAACCGGCACTCTAACAGATCCCTCATCCTTTATCTCTGTAAGAGAAGTGTGGTTCACATTTCTAACTACAGAATGGACCGATTCTAATCTCAGACGGGCTGTTGACGCTTTGTCAGCCGCCACAGTGGAATTGGGTTCCTGGTTTTTATTACGCTCCCACATCCGTTACCTCCACCTTTCCCAATGAAGATAACGCAACGTCTGTAACCGCTTGAATCAATACCCCGGTGTGACGAAGCCGCTCTATACTTGAGCTGTCATGCTCAATTCCAGTCATGAATCTATCCTTTGATCCTAGCTGGTTCGTTTCAGCCAATTGCACCTCTACACGATAACCTGAACCCATTGCAGTTATAATCCATTCGGTCAGAACCTGATCGATCTTGCCTGTGAGAACCACAATTCGCGAACCGCGCGCCAGTCCATCCAGCATCTCCGTTCGGAGTGAAACCGACACGGATTGGGCTGTGGATATTCGTGCTCCTGCTAGTCTGTCCAGACCATGACACTCATCATCTGCCTGGAATGACCCATGTCGCCATTGATCTTGTTCATTACGACTCTTATCTCCGCCTTCCATCCACAGATGATAAGGAATGTCGTCCCGCTCAGCCGTATGAATCCAGCGGGCGGCTGCACCCACCACTCGTTCAAAAGCAGGTGCTTCCATAGTCTCTGGCTGTTTTACCTCATAACCCGATGCGCCTTCATACACAAGGATGCCCAGTGAAGCCAGATCTGTGGTATCGGGCAGAAAGGTCTGAAGTTGCCCCGTTTTGGCTGTGCTTTTCCAATGAATACGTCCCAGCGGGTCACCCTGTTGATATTCACGGAACTCGGGGCTACGGTTTCCCTGGCTATTTCTTCTCTCCGACAGAGTCCCTTCGATCATCGCTGCGAATTCTGCTGAATCCCCCTCCCCCCAAGCCGATGCTTGAGGAACAACAATCAAGGGGGTGCCGCCTGCGGTCTCTGTAGAGTGGGTATTCCAGCCAAACAGATCTCCCCAGTACAATCTGCCCGTATCCCATCTGTAGACCCCTCTGCGTAAACCGGAACATTCATATTGATAGGAAAATTGCCGCCGAGTTCCCGGGAAAATTAATTTGCGATGAACACCTGCAGGTGAATTTTCACACAGAACGATCCATAACAATGGAATACGACATTCGAATTCCAGTTCGACTTGAACCCGCACCCGCTCGCCTGCCTCAATCCGATTCGCATGTATTTTCCGACGGATGTGAATACGCCGTGGTCCGAACCAATGGAGAAGCAGACCTCCTATGAACATCAAGCAAGCCATAATGGATAGAAACAACGCCGCTTTGCCACCATGCCACTGATATAAGGAAGCCAAAGCCACCACAAGGACAGCACTCAACATCCGTTGTCCCAGAGCAGTCATTGCCTCCGTCCCCTTCCCTGTGATGCCATTTGTACAGGAACAGGGACGGATGACAAGGCTTCTTCAATGACTTGGACTTGTCCCCAAACCTCCGCTCTGTTCTGGGCCTTCAATTGAATTCGATGTGAGAGAACAGGCACAGCCAACTCTTTCACATCATCGGGAATGACATAACTGCGTCCTTGAAGGTAGGCAAACGACTGCGCCGCAGCCATCCAGGCCAGTGTTCCACGCGGGCTGATGCCCAATCTGACCGCCGGAAGGCTGCGAGAGGCTACAGCAACGGCCACCAGATACTGTTTGACGACCGGGTCAACATGTACCTGTTTGACTTCACGCTGCATGGCTACAACTTCTTCAGCAAGCAGGACAGGGCGAAGTTCATCAAGCTCTTCTCTACCTTGCATCCGACTTAACAATTCCAATTCCTGTTCCGGATCGGGATACCCCAGTCCAATCCTCATGATAAATCGATCCAGCTGCGCTTCAGGCAGCCGGTACGTACCCTCAAACTGTAACGGATTCTGTGTCGCCAGCAGAAAGAAGGGGCGTGGCAAGGCATAGGTTGTTCCATCAACCGTAATACGTCGTTCCTCCATTGCCTCCAGCAGGGCAGACTGAGTCCGGGGTGAAGCCCGGTTTATTTCATCCGCCAAGACAACGTTGGACATGACAGGTCCGGGGCGAAACTTGAATTCAGCTGTATGTGGATGATAGATTGAAGTGCCCGTAACATCTGCCGGCATGACATCGGACGTGAATTGAATCCGGCCCATGGAGCAGTCCAACGCGGAAGCAACGGCACGAACCAGCATGGTTTTCCCGGTACCCGGTACATCTTCCAGAAGTACATGCCCCCCACTGAGCATTGCAGTGAGAACATAACGAATCTCTGTTTTTTTGCCAACAATCACACTTTCAACACGTTTCAT
Organism: Paenibacillus sp. CB74; assembly: GCF_055687625.1. Classification (NCBI taxonomy): domain Bacteria; kingdom Bacillati; phylum Bacillota; class Bacilli; order Caryophanales; family Paenibacillaceae; genus Paenibacillus; species Paenibacillus sp. CB74. The sequence continues at coordinate 4,573,913 of NZ_CM146009.1, forward strand.
GACCCTGTTTAACAATTCAACCGCATGTTCATGTTCCATTCGGATATAAGACATTTCTCCTGATCTCCTTCCGTCCATCGGCATTTCTGAACCATAGTAATCTATGATTCAGTGTTGCCCGGAAGTAGAGAGAATAGTCCTGCAAGCATGACTTTCTTCAGATCATTTTATACTTAAATATGAGATTCATTGCCGAAATGGACCTGGAAGCGCCCGCCTTTACCGTCCACTCTGCATTATTACTGCTTAAGGAATTCACTTTTAACCCCATCTGCTCCAGTAACTCACGTAACGGAACCCAGATGGTTCCCCCTTGACTCTGTACTGCTCCTGTTTCAATTACCCCTGTTGAGCTCAGTGTTCCGCTCACACTGTCTGCATGAATCGTTCTTTCCTTCCATACTGCTGTGGCTGTCCTTGTCTCTGGGTCCCAGCGCGTGCTGCCCCCGAATTTTTTCATGAATGTACGCAAAGGCACCATGATTCGCTCCCCATCCATTCGGAATTCTCCAGGTTGTAAGGTTGCCGCAGCCAATCCTACCTCTATCTTCAGCTTCTTGCTTGTGAGCCACAACGCAGCATTACCTTCTACATGCTCTGCGATCCATGCCTTTCCCGGAGCCTTGCGGGACTTATACTTAGCATCGGGATGAACTCGGAATTGAACCGGCTGATCCGAACTCTTTATGATGTCAAAACGGTATCCGTGATCACGATAATATTTGATAATACCCGGAAGTGCTTTTACCGTTTCAGCGTGCGCACCTCCATCATGCATCAGGACAATCACCGAACGTGTTCCCGCAGGTACTTTGGTGGAATTTTTAAGGATTTCTTTGGCCGGAACACCTTTTCGTTTGGAATCTCCACTATCGACATTCCAGTCCATGACGGTGTATCCACCCAATTGCAGCAGATCAAAATAACTCTGGTCAAAATGTCCGTAGGTACCTCCTGGCGCTCGCACCAGATTCGGACGGAAACCAGTTATACGCTCCAGCACGTCTTCTGTCTGCTTGATCTGGTTCCAGAACACTTTAAAATCACTGTACAGCTGTTTGTATTGATGATTAAACGTATGATTGCCCAGAGCATGTCCATGCTCCACCAGCGACCGGATTAACTCGGGATAACGCTCTGCCTGCTCACCCAGCACAAAAAAAGTGGCCAGAACCTGCTCTTTGCGCAAAATATCCAATACTTCTCGTGTATGGTTACCCGGTCCGTCGTCAAAACTCAGATAGACGACCTTGTCTTGCGTATTCTTATCTTCCCTGATCGAATCATCTGAGCCAGAAGCAGAAGATGCATACGCGGTGCCAGCGTATACAGCGAACACACATAGTAATATCGCAATTCGCACGAGAATGACAGACCATTGTCCAGATAAAAACGTATGTATGGATGTTACGGGAATTTCCCCTGTTCCCTTGATTCTTAATTCCGGTCTCTGTACCATTTACGAATCGCCCTCCACCGTCTCTAGTGAATTTGCTGATAGACTTCAGCAGATTTGTTAGAATTATATGGAGGCTTTCTTGAAAAAAGACGCCTTTTTGTTTAATATTTTTTCACAATTTGGTATGGTGTGTGATTGATTCTTCGCTTCAGATTAGGTAGCATAATGGACAGGTATAACGTATACACAACACCTTGGAGAGATTCATGCTCCCACCCCGTCTTCAGGAGAGTGAGATCTATTGGAATTGCTTGAGAAGGTCCAACATCTGTTTGGGTCCTACGGATATAGCGTATTGTTTTTTGGCTTGTTGCTTGAATTCATCGCACTTCCCTTTCCTGGTGAAACAACGATGGCTTACGCAGGGTTTCTCTCCTACAAGGGTCACCTCGACTTCGGAGTCCTCACCATACTGGCTTTTCTGGGAACAACGATCGGCATGACAATTACTTATTTTATTGGAGCCAAAGCAGGACTGCCCTTTATAACACGATACGGAAAATGGTTTCTGCTGAAGCAGGACAAGCTCGATAAAACGCAAAAGTGGTTCGCCAAATATGGTAATGCTTTAATCTTCATCGGTTATTTCATTCCGGGAGTTCGGCATTTCACCGGATATTTTGCGGGTATAGCCGCTGTTCCTTTTCGCAAGTTCGCTCTCTACGCCTACTCGGGTGCGCTGTTCTGGGTTGTGCTGTTTCTGGGCATTGGCAAAATATTCGGGCCCCAGTGGAATGCCGTATTCCATCTGGCTCATCAATATGCAGCATATATCGTGGGAGGAGTTGGCTTATTGCTTATTGTTGCCGTGCTTTACCGCTACCGCAAAGCATGGGCATCAAGATCCGCCGTATCCAAGCCAGCCCCTGTACGACAAAGACAAAAGTAAATTGGGACAAACGTCCATCGATAATAAGTTATCAAGGAGTTGCGAATAATCGCAGCTCTTTTTTTATCGCTTTTTTCAAAAAAACGCTGTAAACACTTCCTCCCTCCAAAATACACACTTCCTCAAACACAATGATGAACTATCATTCATTTTTTGTGATAATCCGAAATCATCCAGGTCATACTAACTTGCAAATATAGGATGTATAGGGGGTGAAGGTATGAGTGAACCAAACGTGGAGCATCAAGATCAGAGGCAAATCTCACCGAATCTCAGCGAAAATATGGATTACTGCAAGCAAGTGATGGGGAACAGCAATGACTTAATGATGCGTCCTCTCCAGTGCCTCCATAAATGGCCTGCCGTCATGTTGTACATTGATGGATTAGTGGATGTGCAGATCCTGAATCATTCCATCCTGGAGTCCCTGTTAAAGACACATGAACTCCCGGAGTTCTCGGCAGATGAAGAGCATCTAAGCTACATCCAGAATGATATTTTAGCCGCGAGCAATGTCATTCTGGTGGATGACATGGAGGATGTGCTCAATGCTCTCCTGTCAGGATCGGCCATTCTGCTGATCGAAGGTTGTGTACGTGGATTGAAAATTGCTGCCGCCGGTTGGGAAGACCGTGCTGTGGGTGAACCCATCTCACAGACCGTTGTCCGGGGTCCCATGGAGGGATTCAATGAAAATCTGCGTACGAATACAGCCTTGATCCGCAAACGGATTCGGGACCCTCATCTCTGGATCGAAGAAAGAGAGATTGGTCGCATCACCAAAACAAGAGTTGCTGTCTTATATCTGAAACATACCGTTGATGCAGGTGTGGTGGAGGAACTAAGGCGAAGGCTCGATGAGATCGATATTGATGGGATTCTGGAAAGCGGGTATATCGAAGAACTTGTTCAAGATGAAACAGGTACGCTATTCCCTACCGTGTATAACAGTGAACGTCCGGATACGGTTTGTGCTGCCTTGCTTGAGGGGAGAGTAGCCATCATTGTAGATGGAACGCCTTTTGTGCTTCTGGTTCCGGCATTGTTCGTACATTTCTTCCAGTCACCAGAGGATTACTACCAACGGGCCGATATTAGCACATTGATTCGGATGATTCGTTATCTGTCCTTTTTCATCGCTCTGCTGGCCCCATCCTTCTATATCGCCATTACCACATTTCACCAGGAGATGCTGCCCACCAATCTGCTTATTAGTCTGGCAGCTCAACGTGAAGGCGTGCCTTTTCCCGCATTCATTGAAGCTATACTTATGGAATTGACCTATGAAATTTTGCGGGAAGCAGGCATTCGAATTCCGAAAACCGTTGGTCAAGCCGTCTCCATCGTCGGGACGCTGGTTATCGGCCAAGCCGCCGTTGATGCAGGGGTTGTCTCCGCTGCGATGGTTATTATCGTTTCCATTACGGCTATATCCAGTTATGTCATTCCAGAGAATGGACTATCCATCTCTGTTCGAATTCTGCGATTTGTATTGATGATACTTGCGGCAGCATTTGGTTTCTACGGTATTCTCATTGTTCTGCTCATTACGGTTACCCATCTATGCAGCTTGCGTTCTTTTGGCGTACCTTATATGTCTCCCTTTGCACCTTTCATTCAGAAAGATCTGAAGGATACTCTGTTTCGTGTACCTTGGTCCCATATGAAAACACGTCCACTCTCTACAGGTACACCGAACAAAACCAGACAAGCCAGCAAAAAAACGAAGCGTTAATTCGGTAAGGAGAATAATGTATGAACAAGTGCTTCCGATTAATCCTATGCATTACATTCCTGCTCCCTCTCCTTACCGGATGCTGGGACCGCCAGGAATTGAATGAACTTGGCATTATGCTGGGTCTTGGTGTAGATAAGGATGGTGATCTGATTAAAGTGAGCGCTCAGGTCGTTGTACCGAATGAAGTATCCTCCAAATCGGGCGGAGGGAATGGCACTCCTGTCACACAGTATGAAGCCTCCGCATCCACACTGTTTGAAGCAATTCAAAAGCTGACTGAGACAAGTCCGCGCCGCATATTCATGGCCCATATCCGTATACTGGTGTTCGGTGAGGAATATGCCCGCAAAGAAGGCATCTACGATGTCATTGAAGCGTTAATGAGAGAACCTACTGCGAGACCCGATTATTACGTTATCGTTGCTCGAAATACAACAGCTTCCAAGGTACTGGATACACTTACTCCATTGGAGAATTTACCTGCAGAGAAGATATTTAATTCCCTCGACGTCTCCGCCAAAACCTGGTCACCCACAACTACTGTCACTGGAGATCAGTTGATGGAGTATATGCTGGCTCCCGGAATACAGCCCGTAATCACCGGTGTAGAGGTTGTAGGCAATACTACGAGAAGCGGAAGCAAAGATAATATCTCGACAATCACGTCCCCCGCTCGTCTCAATTCGACGGGATTAAGTGTCTTCAAGAAGGACAAACTAATCGGCTGGTTAACTGAAGATGAATCCAAAGGATACAACTATATTCGCAACAACGTGGTATCTACCATAGGTCACTTGCCTTGCCAAAAGGGCGGTAATGTGACTTTCAAAACCCTTCGTACCAAGACGAAACGAAAAGCGAAGGTTATCCATGACCAGCCAGTAATTCATATCAAAATAAAAAATGTGTCTTCCATTGGTGCAGTTGAGTGCGGAATCCGAATTGGTTCAATGAAAACGCTCAAAGAGTTGGAAAAAGACAGTGAAGAGCGGCTAATCGAGCTAATGGAAAAATCAGTGAAATCGGTTCGGCGAAAATTCCATACCGATATTTTTGGATTTGGTCAGGAAGTATATCATGCCGATCCTGGATTTTTCAAAAAGATTGAGAAGGATTGGGATCAATATTTTGAGAACCTGGATGTCACGTATGAAGCCAATGTTCAGATCAAACGGGTAGGTACACTGGATGATTCATTCAAGGAGGATTTGAAGGAGTGAGATCGGATGTTGATTACAATTACTGTCATTGTCATAGCGGGCCTTATAGGCTTGTTTGATCTGCCGGGTCTTATCCGCCGTAAGGAATGGAGGGAAACAGCTGTGTATAGCGGCATGCTCATCATTGCCACAGGGTTTAGTATAATCGCAGCAAACCTGTGGGATTTTCCGAGTCCGCTCTATATCATCATGTGGATCTATGAACCTGTTAATCAATTCTTGGCGCATCTGACGGGAACCTAGAAAAAGGAGAGGACGATTATGCTTGAACACGGGCGCCTTGGAACAAGACAATTGACCACTCTCACTTTTTTGATGGTGGTAGGAGATATGATGCTGATCTACCCCTCAGTCATCACATCCTACGCAAAACAAGACGCCTGGATCTGTGCTTTCATAGGTATTCCTCTGGGAATGGCACTACTGGCCATGATCCTGAAGTTGTGCAGTTTGCACCCAGAAAAAAATCTGGTACAAATGGCACGAAGCATTCTGGGGTTCTGGCCAGGTACTCTCTTTTCCTGCTTCTACCTGTTCTTTTTTATTATTGGTGCTTCCACTCATACGAGAGAAGTTGGCGATTTCATGACCTCTCAAATCTTCCAGTACACTCCCATTCGTATCATCATTCTGATGTTTGTCATCGTGATCGGCTGGGGAGTATTCCACGGATTAGAGGCGATGGGTCGAAGCAGTGAACTACTGATGCCTGTCGTTATTGTGTTTATTGTCGTCCTTGCATTCTGCCTGCTTCCCCAGATTGATGCCAGCAATCTGAAACCAGTAAGTGATACGAATATGGTCTCTATTTCACAGGGCATTCTGGTAAGCATTATATATCCAATTGGTGAAGTCGTCCCCATCATGATGATTCTGCCCTACGTTGCCAAGCAGGCTCATCGAACAAGGGACGTACTTATCGCAGCAGGCCTAGGCAATCTGGTATTGGCAACACTTGTTACCATATCCCTGCTGGTCTTGGGTGCCTTTCTCACACAACACAACATATATGCTTCTTTTGTTTTATCCCAGAAAATTAGTATTGGAAGCTTCTTTGAACGTATTGAAGCTGTTATGGCCTCTTCCTGGCTGATCTCCACTTACTTCAAAGCGATGATATACTTATACGCCTTTATTGTTGGTTGTGCGGAACTGTTCAAGCTTAAGCAGTATCGGATGCTTGTGCTCCCAGCGTCGCTACTCGTTTTTGGATTAGCCAATCTTGTCTCACCAAGCGTAACCTTTATCGTAATCACCGTTGTTCCCTATTGGGTAGATTGGGATACTACGCTGGGGATCATTCTGCCCGGCTGTCTCCTGCTGATCCAGTTGCTCAAGTCGAACAGAAAATCATCGGTTACTCACAGCAACTCCTCACAGGAATGAATACTTTTTACGGGAAGGAGCCTGGTATAGATGAATAATTGAAGTTCATCAACGAATGTCATCCATGCTGAATTTAGTGAAGGAGTGTAAGGTCTATGTTAATTAAGGAGAAAATCACCATTAGGCAATTTACACTGCTCACCTTCCTGGTCATGGTCGGAGACATGATTCTGCTCTATCCCTCCGTGGTTACTGCTTCCGGTAAGCAGGATGCATGGTTCTGTTCTCTTATCGGTCAGCCGATCGGCTTACTCATTATATGGGTTCTTTACAAACTTCATCAGACACATCCTGATCTGTCACTTATTGAAATCTGCCAAAAAATACTTGGCCGATGGGTAGGAGCTGTTTTGTCATCTGCATATCTGTTCTATTTCGCCATAGGTGCTGCCATATGTATCCGTGAAGTTGGCGACTTCATGACTACACAGATCTATCTTCAGACCCCCATCCGGGTCATTCTGATTATACTTATGTGCGCTCTTATCTGGGGAGTTATGCATGGTTTGAATACAATAGGAGGAAGCAGTGAAATGCTGACGCCGATCGTTGTTGCATTTATGATCCTGTTATTCATGGGGCTGATCCCCCAAGTAAACAGTTCACATCTACAGCCTTTCTTGAACACCCCCTGGCTCCAACTGATTCAATCTACCATTAGGGGGGCTTTCACTTCCTTTGGTGAACTAATCGTGATTACCATGGTTCTCCCGTATGTTGTGTCAGGACCTCATATCAAACGGGACATGTTACTCGCCACCTTATGTGGAGGCTTAATGTTAACCACTCTGCTGCTCATTTCCCTGATGATCTTTGGTCCCTTTCTGACCCAACATGACATCTACATCTCCTATACCCTGTCTCAAAAAATTAATATTGGCAATTTTTTCGAGCGAATTGAGGCGTTCATGGCGACCGCCTGGTTGATTGCCACCTATTTCAAAAGCCTGCTGTACATGTTTTCTTTTGTCATTGGAATAGCACAACTATTTCGGTTGAAAACATACAAGCCTCTCATCCTGCCATCAGCCATGTTACTATTCGCTTTAGCTGTACTGATATCTCCCAATGTCATTTTCTACACCAATACGATCATGCCCGCCTGGGTGGATTGGGATATCACTGTAAGCTTTATTATTCCGCTATTCCTTCTGCTTGTGCATCGGCTTCGTTCTGGCAAGAGCAAGAACAATTCACCCAGTCATAAACGATTGCCCACCTAAAAAGGCTGTGTTCACGGTAAATCCCGCGAAACACAGCCTTTGGTGATGAAACGGATAAGATGTATTCATTCATACATGTCCCGGTTATTACATTACAACGCCTTCACTGCGTCAAGAGCAGCCTCAATATGTCCTTTGACCCGAACTTTGGACCACTCCTGGATCAATCTCCCCTCTTCATCAATCAGAAAAGTGGAGCGAACCATACCCATATACTCCTTGCCATACATTTTCTTGAGTTGCCATACACCGTATTGCTCGGCTACAGCGTGCTCTTCATCTGACAACAAGGTGAACGGTAGTCCATATTTGGCGATAAACTTGTCATGCTGTTTCATCGGATCAACACTAATCCCGAGAATGACCGTGTTCAGCCCTTCAAATTCAGCATGTCGATCCCGGAAATCACAAGCCTGTTGCGTACAGGACGAGGTCATATCCTTGGGATAAAAATAAAGCAGCACCCGCTGTCCGCGGTAATCGGAAAGCTTCACCGTCTCCCCCGTACTGGACGGCAGCTCAAAATCCGGTGCCACTTCGCCTACAGTTAACGTCATGTCAGTTCCTCCCTAGTCTGGCCCACGAATTGCGTTGAGGGCATTTTATGATCCTGCTCCACGATACCGTTTCACGCCATAATTCCACAAAAGCAAACCCACGGAACCAAACACCAACCCCATCACAGGTGTCAGCAGTGCCATGCGATGCATCTCGGACCTTTCCAGGAACAGTGCCGCTGGATAAATGCCAACAAAGGCAAACGGAATGACCCAGGTCAGCAGCACCTGAATGGCACGGTTGTAGATCGTTACCGGGTAACGCCCATATCCCTGGATGTTATACATCAATGGCAGAATACCTGTTGGTGCGTCCGAATAAAAGGACAACGAAGTCAGTGTGGTATAGATTCCGGCATAGATCATGACTGAGCTAAGCGCCAAAATAATCAAGGCAGGAATATGCCACCATTCCAGCACCAGGCCCATCTCTGCTCCGCTGAAGATCATAATGATCAAGCCGATAAACGAGCCCACGAGTGCAGGCGGGTCTACATTTTCAAGCAAGATCTGGAACAAATTATGTGCAGGGCGTGTCAGGATACGATCCATCTCGCCTTTGACGATATACCGCTCACTGAATCCCCACAGATTGATAAAACAACTGAAGATGCCATAGGGCACCATAAAATATCCATAAACAAAGAGCACTTCACTCTCACTCCAGCCGCCCAGGTTATCCGTATGGCGAAAGACCACAAAGATAAAGATCAGGTTGGTTGCCTGGAACAGCAGATCCGATAGGATCTCCACCCAGAAATCAGCACGGTACGTGAGTCGTGTTTTCATGTAGTTCTTCAAATATTCCCAGATCAGACCCATATAGTACATTCTGTTATCCCCCTTGCACGAACAGACGCTTGCGCGCCTTACGCCAGATCAGTACCATCGGAAGTAGCAGCAAGGCAAACCAGAACACCTGAATACCGAGTACATTCCAGATGGCGGTACCTTCCACTCTTCCAGTGAAGACCGAACCGGGCAGATACGTAATGGCCTGAAAAGGCAATACCTTCATCACCGCGGACATCCAGCCTGGATACAGGCTGATTGGGATGATGAGACCGGAGAACAAATCAACCACGACGCGTTTCATGCGCATCATGCCTTCATTGTTTTCCACAAAGAATGCCGCCAGTCCCGTGATCACATTAATCTGGGAATTAATGAGGAAACTGAAGAACAGCATAACGAGAAAGCCAATCCACGCCGATGGCGCCGTAGGCAGTTCAACCGGGAACAGCAGAATGGCAATGAGCATCCCCGGAATCATGAGGAGCAGGAAGCGGAAAATGCCTTCGCCAAGACCCTGCATCATTTTGACCATAACGTAATTGATTGGCCTGATGAATTGAATCGCAATGGAGCCATCCCGTATGTCTGCGGCAATCTCTCGGTCCAGGTTGTTAAAGTAAAAGGCACGTGCCATCCAGGATACAGCGATGTAGGTTGTCATCTGTGCTGCCGTAAAGCCGCCAAGTTCACCACTGCTGCCATAAATGGCTTGCCAGGTAAAGTAATACACGCCGATATTCAGCGTATATATCAAAATGCCAGAGTAATAATTCACCCGGTATGCCAGCATCGTTAGAAAACGGATGCGCATGAAATCAATAAATGCACTATTCATCTTAGGATACACTCACCGCTTCTTTCCCTGCTCCCACAATCTCGGGACGCTCGGCGGAACCGGATTGGTAAATACTGCGCACAATCTCATCCGTGTTGATCTCGATAATCTGAATATCGGTAATATCGGCTTGTCCAACGACACGTCCGAGTACATCCGAAACGTTCAATTCCAGTGGAATCCATACGGATGCAGACAATTCATTCTCAACCGTCCAGCGCACAGGTAACGCCGCAGTCCATTCCTGCATCTGACTCATGTTGTGAGCTGAACCGAATTTGAAGCGAATTTCCCGTTCCTTGCCCCATTGGGACTTCAGATGATCCAGACCTCCATCATAGATGATGTTACCCGCATCAAGCATGATCACCCTGGAACATAGGGCCTCAATGTCCTGCAAATCATGGGTTGTGAGCAAAATGGTTGTTCCATGCTCCTTGTTCATGTCCTTCAAGAAATCCCGAATTTCCGACTTCACCACAATGTCCAAACCAATGGTTGGTTCATCCAGAAAAACAATACTCGGGTTGTGCAACAATGCTGCCACCAACTCGCAGCGCATACGCTGACCAAGACTGAGCTTCCGCACCGGACGACTTAGCAGGTCCTGAAGCTGCAATCGCTCAACCAGTTCATCCAGCCTTTTACGGAAATCGACCTCTCCTACACGATATACTTTGCGCAATAAATGGAAGGATTCGATAACGCCAATATCCCACCACAATTGACTGCGCTGACCAAAAACAACACCAATATTCTGTACAAACTTCTCCCGTTCCTGATACGGAACATATCCACCAACCGATATTTGCCCTGAAGTAGGCACCAAAATGCCGGTCAACATCTTGATTGTTGTTGATTTACCGGCACCGTTCTCCCCGATATATCCGCATATTTCGCCCTGCGGAATCTGAAATGAAATATCATTTACAGCCAATACCTCCTGGTATTGACGTGCAAACAGGTCCTGGAACGCGCCCTTCAGCCCACCTCGGCTTTTCTGGACGCTAAACGACTTGCGCAAATCTTTGACATCAATCGCCAGCATGATTATACCTCACTTGGATTTTGTTGAAATTGCTTGTAGCCCAAAAAGAAATTATAATGGTATCAGTCAAAATTCAGCAATACCTGAACTCGTTTTTTATTTCATCTCAAATACAAAGGAGAGCTAGCATGACCAGAAAGACGAAGAGAACCATCTGGATTTCTCTTGCCGCCTTCGTGTTAATTGTCGGAGGAGCTGCGGCATACTACTTCGGTTCTATTCTCAATCAGTTGGACGGTTTGGCAAAAGACGGTGACGAATCACCATTCGCCGGTATCGAAAATGTGGAGAAAGTAAATACACCTGACCCACCCAAATGGGAAGGCACAGAGACGGTCAATATTCTCGTTATGGGTGTCGATGCGCGCGGATTGAAAAAAGGTGAAGTTCCCCGCTCCGACAGCATGATGGTCGTATCGCTCGACCCACTTACCAAAAAAATCAATCTGTTCTCCATTCTGCGCGACACATACGTCGATATTGACGGGTATGGTAAAGAGCGGATCAACACTGCCATCACCCATGGCCCGAATGCAGCGATGCAAGCTGCCGGCGACCTGCTCGGCATTCCTGTACAGTATTATGTGTATACGGATTTCCAAGGATTCATCAAATTGGTGGATGCCGTTGGCGGTGTTGATTTTAATGTGGAGAAAGACATGCACTATACAAGTAAAGCAGACAATAACGAATACGATATTGATCTCAAAAAAGGGTATCAGCATCTGGATGGCGAGACAGCTCTCATGTACGTTCGTTTCCGTCATGATGCGATGTCGGATTTCGCTCGTTCCGAGCGTCAGCGTGAATTGCTGAAAGCTGTTACGGCAAAAATGCAGTCCACCACTACCATAGCCAAACTGCCTGCCATTCTGGAACAGGTTAATCCTTACGTAGATACGAATCTGACACTCTCCGATATGTGGAAGCTGGGTGGACTCGGATACCAGAGCAGCATGAACGGCAGTGAGCAGATCCCACCAATGAACCTGTTGAAAGAAGAACGTACAGCAGGTGGTGCGCAAGTATTAACGGTTACAAATGAAGAAAAATTGAAGCAGCATATTCAGGATATTATTCACCCGCCTGCTACAACAGATGATAGTACGACCAGCACCGAAGATAAAACAGCCAGTGGTGACGATCAGAAGTCAGAACAACCGGCTCAGTAATCTAAACATGCAGAGGGCAGCCATTACGCTGCCCTCTCGTTGTGCCCGGCTATACTATTATGAGAAAATCATCATATCTTTCTGTGGCTTGTACCTTTATTATATTTTGAATTACGAAAGGAAGTTATCTTATGAAACCATCACGTTCCCGTTCCGAGCTTCTATACGCAGAAGCACTTGAACATATTGTAGGAGGGGTGAACAGCCCTTCACGCTCGTTTAAAGCCGTTGGCGGCGGTGCACCTGTATTTATGAAAAAAGCCCAGGGCGCCCACTTCTGGGATGTTGATGACAACCGTTACATTGATTATCTGGCCGCTTACGGTCCGATTGTTACAGGACATGCCCACCCTCATATTACGCAGGCAATTACAGAAGCTGCAGCCAATGGAGTACTGTACGGTACCCCGACTGAATTAGAGATCAAGCTTGCCAAAATGCTGAAGGAAGCCATTCCTTCTATGGATAAAGTACGCTTTGTTAACTCCGGTACAGAGGCGGTCATGACTACGATTCGGGTAGCTCGTGCCTATACCAAACGTAACAAGATCGTTAAATTCGCCGGATGTTACCATGGTCACTCGGATCTGGTGCTTGTGGCGGCCGGTTCTGGCCCATCCACGCTGGGTATCCCGGATAGTGCCGGCATTCCTACCAGTATTGCGCAAGAGGTCATCACCGTGCCTTACAATGACCTGGATAGCCTCAAAGCTGCACTGGAGCACTGGGGTGACGATGTTGCCGCAGTCATGGTTGAACCGATCGTTGGCAACTTCGGTATGGTTATGCCGGAACCCGGCTTCCTGGAAGGTCTCTGTGCCATGACACGCGCCAATGGCTCACTGGTTATCTATGACGAGGTGATTACGGCTTTCCGTTTCCATTACGGTTCCACACAGACGTATGCCGGGCTCGATAATCATGCGGAGATTGAACCGGATCTGACGGCTCTTGGTAAAATTATTGGTGGAGGCCTGCCCATCGGTGCTTACGGCGGACGCAAACACGTTATGGAGCAGGTTGCTCCACTCGGCCCGGCTTATCAAGCGGGAACGATGGCTGGTAACCCTGCATCCATCTCGGCGGGTATCGCATGTCTGGAGGTCCTGCAAGGCGCAGGTGTATACGAGGAGATGGAACGGCTTGCTATCGACCTGACAGCAGGTCTGCAAGCTTCTGCTGACCGTCATGGGATTGCACTGACAATCAACCGGATTCGCGGTGCATTCTCCACCCATTTCTGTGATCACCCGGTGACGAACTACGATCATGCTCAAGACACAGACGGAGAACGGTTCGCTTCCTTCTTCCGCCACATGCTGGACCGTGGCATTAACCTCGCTCCGTCCAAGTACGAAGCTTGGTTCCTGACTACGGCTCATACAGACGAGGATGTTCAGGCTACATTGGAAGCCGCAGAAGCTTCCTTCAAGGCAATGGCTCAGGAATAATCCGAACAATTAATTCTTCAGATGTAATACAAAATAGTTGAGAGACAGCAACTACGAAAAATGGGCGTCCAACAAGTGTTCAACTTGTGCGGACGCCTTTTGTTTGTTTACAAATAGGGGTGATTGTCTAGACAGGGTTAGGGTGAGATGTTATGCAACATCTTCAAGCGTAGCTTATTAATAGGGTGCACTGTTATGATCCTGCCATTACTTAACTTATCTCTGACTGATCTGCAGCTTCAAAATTTCCTCTCGGATCACCTGCATCCCTTCCTCGATTCGCTGCTTCGGCACATTGGAGATGTTCAATCGCAACATCTGATCCTGATGTACCTGATAGGTTCCCTCTGGATAATACCTTTCAGTCGTATCAACGATGACTCCGCGCTTTTGAAGCCGGGATAGCAGAACACGAAGCGGCATATCACCCGCCAAAGGTAACACCGTATGCTCTCCTCCTGTTCGAGGAGCGTCCATAAACGGAGCAAAGTCTGGATAAGCGTCCAGCTGCTCCTGCACCGTGTGCATCCGAGCAGCATAGCGGTTGCGAATCACTTTCCTGTGATGAGCAAACATGCCGCTATGGACATAGATCTCCAGAGCAGCTTGAGACAGGACTGAAGTGTCGATATCAAGCATTTTTTTGTAAGCACCAAAAGATTGAATGAGTGGTAAGGGCAGAACGCCTACACCAATACGCAAGCCTGGAAACAGAATTTTGGAGTAACTCTTCAGATAGATGACCCGGCCTTCCGTATCATAGGACCATAGCGGGTCCTGTTTCGTATTGTCATCCAGATCAGACAGATAATCATCCTCCACCAGATACACATCGTACCGCTGAGCAAGCCGGATCAGTCTCTTCTTCTCCGCAATCGTTAACGATGTACCAATCGGATTGTGAAAGCGTGGCATGACATAGAAAAACTTGATCTCTTCCTCTGCGAACTGACGTTCAAGCGATGCCCAGTCCAGCCCATCTTGGGTACGTCTCACACCAGCAATAGGTACATTTAATCCACCCAATAGGGAAGGCATATTGTGATAGGTCGGTAGTTCAAGCATTACTGTTCTTTTTCCATTGGGAAAAGGCATTAACGCAAGTACAGCCAGCGCCTGTTGCACACCTGATGTGATAAAGAACTGCTCTGTTCTTGCAAAAACCTGATAATCCGCAAACTGCTTCTGCAACAGCAGAATTAGCGAAGGCAATCCCTGATCTGTTCCATACATAAACAACTCTGCCTGTTTCTTCTCCATCGCCTGATCCACGCAATGACGAAAGTCCGCATAAGGGAACACCCGCGGATCCGGAGCAGCCGAAGCGAAGTCCAACGCTCCCTGCCAGTCCATGTCCTGAGCACCTGTCCCGTTCTGTACGGCATAATAGCCGGATTGAGGGATGGCGTACACCAAATGCCGCTGTTCCAACCATTCATATGCACGAATTGCTGTGCTTACACTGCATTGATACTGTTCAGCTATAACTCGCACGGCTGGAAGTCGGATGCCCTTATCTGCCCACTGGCGACGATCCTGCTGCTGCATCTGTTCCTGAATCCATTGCTTTATAGCTTCGGCAATCACTTCATATTTTCTCACCTCATCCACTCCTCTCCTATAACTGTACCGATACAGTTTAACCTTTTATCTATTGTAGCACGATGCACCCGGCAGTATATTGAATAAGGCAAGCACGTGCCTTGAACCTGACATATTTCAGGATGATAAAGATCCTACGCTATGACAAATGTATTGGAGGAGCATTCATGAACACAGCACATACTCGGGGATACGCATATATCGCAGCTGTATTGTACGCGGCTATTATCGGTCTATCTTTTCTATTTGTTAAAATGACGGTCACTGTTGCACATCCCATTGATGTGCTTGCCCATCGATTTGCGCTGTCGCTAATCGTTGTTAGCATTCCTGTCGTTTTGGGTTGGATCCAAATCCGACTGAGCCTTCGTGATCTGTGGCGAATTATTCCACTGGGGCTGTTATCTCCCGTCCTATTTTTTGCCTTTCAAGCCTTTGGACTCGTCTCGTCCAACTCATCGGAAGCGGGTATTATTCAGGCTATGGCCCCTGTTTTCACTCTCATTCTCGCTTCTGTCTTCTTGAAAGAACGAACATCCACCCTGCAGAAGCTATTCCTGCTGCTGTCTGTCGCTGGAGTTGTTTTTATTTTCATGATGCAAGGTAATGGCATGTCTTTGGGTAACCTGAAGGGCATTGCATTATTGCTGTTATCCACGGTGTGTTTTGCAGGTTATGGCGTACTTGCGAGACCATTAACCCAGAAGTACAAACCCATGGAATTAACATGGGTCACGCTGATGGTTGGCTGTGTTGTATTTAACGCAGGCTCCCTGGTCCGACATGCTTCAAGCGGTTCCATGATGGACTACATCAAACCACTGGGAGATGCCTCCTATCTGGGTGCCCTTGCTTATCTGGCCATTCTTTCCACCATGATCTCCACCCTGCTTGCGAGTTATGCCCTGACGCACCTGGAGGCGTCCCAGATGAGTGTATTCAGCAACCTGTCCACACTCATCTCCATCGTAGGAGGTGCATGGATATTGCACGAACCTGTTGGTAGTCATCACTATATTGGTGCATTGTTGATTATCGCAGGTGTGCTTGGCACCAATATGAGCGGTCGCAAACATAGGCTGGTCAGTGGAATCAAAGCGTGATATAATTCTGGAAATTGTAAACATTTGTTATCCGCGATGATGAAGAGAAGTACATATGTCAGGATGCTACAGAGAGCCGGCGGCTGGTGGGAGTCGGTGCATCGGATATGTGGAAATGGGCTTCGGAGTTCCAAGTTGAACAAAGTCTGTATCCTTTCCTAGGAATACACACTTTCAGTAGGCGAGGCGGCATGTCCAGCCGTTATCCATGGACAGGATATCGATAGGCATGGAAGCTCATAAAAGAGCTCCTGGTACCATCCGTATCCCTCAAGTGGGCCGCAACAGAGCGGCCAATGAAGGTGGCACCGCGAGGCACAAGCTTCGTCCTTTATTCTGTTCCCAACCGGGGAATGAGATAAAAGACGAAGCTTTTTTGATTTTTTTGCAGGCTGAAAGGAGGTGATGGTCGTGGAAGACGGCTGGTGGCGACAGCTCAATGTTGAAGAATCACAAAACCAAAGGAGAATAAACCATGAACAAAAACAAAGATATTATTTTGACAGGAGATCGGACTACCGGACAACTTCATCTCGGCCATTACGTAGGCAGCCTGCGCAGTCGGGTACAATTGCAGGAAGAGTACAAAACCTATATTTTACTGGCAGATGTTCAGGCACTCACCACCCACTATGATCAACCTGGCCTGATTGCAGATAGTGTTCATCAAGTCACGCTTGATTACCTCGCCGTAGGCATTGATCCGAACAAAGCTACCCTGTTCATTCAATCCATGATTCCGGAAATTGCGGAATTGACTGTGATCTTCTCCATGTTTGTTACCGTCAATACACTCCGGCATAATCCGACTATCAAGAGCGAAGCACGTGATCGCGGATATACCGACCTGTACTACGGATTTCTCGGATATCCGGTCAGTCAGGCTGCTGATATTGCATTCTGTAAAGCCACCCTTGTTCCAGCAGGGGAAGATCAGATTCCTCACATTGAGACAGCACGAAAATTGGTTCGCCGGTTCAACGAGTTATACGCTCCCATTCTCCCCGAACCCCGCATTTTGACCGGAGAGCGGCTTGGAGGGCTGGATGGCGTTGGTAAGATGAGCAAAAGCATGGGCAATGCGATCTCATTAAATGCAAGTCCTGAGGATGTAAAAGCTAAATTGATCAAGGCCAAGACAGATCCTGCCCGCATCCATCGTTCCGATCCGGGACATCCGGATATCTGCCCTGTTTTTGCCTATCATCAGCTTTTCCGCAAGGAGAACGCAGTCGAAATACATGCCAGTTGTAGTCAAGGCCGGATTGGATGCAAAGGATTGTAAACAGATCGCAGGTGAAGCCATCAATGATCTGCTTGCTCCTTTTCGCGAACGACGTAATTATTATGAACAGCGTGATGATCAAGTGAAAGAGATTCTTATCGAGGGTACCCGTGAGGCCAGAAAAGCGGCCCAGGAAACGATGTTAGAGGTAAGAGATGCCATGGGCATTCGTTATTTCGACTGACGGTATGAAGGGCTTCAAACACGTTAACACTGCTGAGGACAGTCTAATGGGAAAAGGGGACTCTTCAGCATGAAACGAACACAGCCTTCTTTTTTACAAGCCATGATGTTGATCATGTTATCCGTTGGCTTGATCAGCCATGTTCTGATTATTCCTGCCCTTTTGGCTGCGGCCAAAAGGGATTCTTGGATTTCCGTCCTGCTATCGGCCGGACCCTTTCTGATATTCGCGCTAATGCTTGCTTATGTCTCTCGTTTCCTTCAGCATCAAACGCTGCATGATTGGTTAACTTCCCGTCTCGGAAAGCCCCTTGGCATGTTATTTCGAGTTGGTAACAGCCTCTTTTTTCTCAGCGTCATCTACTTCACCCTGCACGATACCACGGCTTGGGCTAAAACGAACTATCTGACCGAAACGCCCGTATTGGTAACCAGTATTGCCCTGATGTCTCTCTGTGCCTACGCTGCTTATAAAGGTATTCGCTCGCTGGCATTTACCGCAGGTTTAGTCCTGCCACTAGTTGTCTTGTTAGGTTTCTATGTTGCTATCGTAAATACGCAATACAAGGACTACAGTCGTCTGTTGCCTGTTCTTGAACATGGATGGCATCCCATTCTTAATGGCATGGTCTACAGTCTTGCAGGCATGTTTGAACTGCTGTTCATCTGGTACATCCAGCCTCATCTCACCAAACGTATACGTGTATGGCAGTATTTGATGCTCGCACTCATTCTTGTAGGACTGACTGTCGGCCCACTCATTGGGGCGATTGTGGAATTCGATCCTTTTGAGGCTGCCAAAATGAGATATCCCGCCTTTGAAGAATGGCGAATTGCCTCTTTGGGCAAATACATTGCCCAGACCGACTTCTTTTCCATCTACCAATGGCTGGCAGGTGCATTCACCCGAATTAGTCTTGCCATGTATATTGTAGTAGAAATATGGAATATTAAGAGCTCTACCAAAAGGCTTATCAGTTGTATCTCGTTGGGTGTCTTCTTTATCCTGACCATGTTGTATCCTCTGGATGATATGACCTTCGAAAAGCTTCTGGTCGAATACATATTCCCGTTCAATCTCATATATCTGAGCGGACTTGCGATTATAGCAACGACGGTTGCCTTTATCCATTCACGCCATCAGAGGAGGAAACATCATGGAGCATCAAAAGATTGACACCACGTCCCATGAAACACTGCTTGCCTCTTTGAAAGAGCAGTTCAATCCATGCGCAGATGTTGTTATTCAGACCTTTCCTGTCAAAGATGAATCCGATCAGCCGGTCATCTTGCTGTATTGCGAAGGGCTTGTCGACGGTAAACAAATCAACCAATTTATTATCCCACGTTTAGAGCGGCACGCCCTAATCATTGAGGAATCACATCCCAAAGAGTTGGGATTAACCTTAAATCCGATTGAGGATATCACCAATTTCAAGAAACTTAATCTGTTGATTTTTAGTGGACAGCTACTGATCATCTTCGATAACGGTGTTCAAGCCTGCAGTCTGGATATTGCTGATATTCCAGGACGCAGTCCAGAAGAATCAGCTATTGAGACCTCAGTTAAAGGCCCTCGCGATGGATTCACCGAAGAACTCACGACCAACATCGCCCTTATTCGCAAACGAATGAAAACATCTTCGATGTGTTACGAGAAATATGTCAAAGGCGGTCGTACTCAAACTGCCATTGGACTACTGTATGTAAAAGATATTATTAATCCAGACATTCTAAAAGAAGCACGACACAATCTGGATCAAATTGAGATTGACGGCATTATAGGTAGCTCCATCATGGAGCGAGCTGTCATGGGAGGGGTTCGGAGCATCTTTCCGCTCACGGATAACACTGAACGTCCTGATTTTGTTGTCGATTCCCTGTTAAATGGACGTTTTGCCGTTCTCATTGAAGGTTCTCCAGTAGCAGTCATCGCGCCAACTACACTTTTCAATCAATTGAAATCTCCTGAAGATAGGAGTACACCCTTTTTCATCGTTACCTTCGAACGAATCTTGCGCATCTCCGGACTGCTGATTGCCTGTTTCTTCCCAGCCTTCTATATTGGGCTGACCAGTTTCAATGTGGAACAGATACCGCTACCGCTCTTGGCTACAATTGCTGGTACTCGAATGGGCCTGCCTATGCCTGTGACACTGGAAGCATTTCTAATGATTTTTATGTTCGAGCTATTCAACGAAGCTGGTCGCAGGTTACCACGTGCATTGGGTCAGACCGTCAGCGTGGTCGGCGGGCTTATCATTGGGGATGCCGCTATTCGCGCAGGGATTACGTCTCCTACCATCATAGTCACGGTAGCCATTTCAGTTATCTCCAGCTATATTCTCGTGAACACCGTGCTGAGCGGAGCTACCGCCCAGGTTCGGATCGGGATGCTTCTCATCTCTTCCATTCTTGGATTATTCGGATTCATGATTGGACTATTCGCCCTGTTGGTTCACCTTGTATCCTTAGAATGTTATGGAGTGTCTTATCTGACGCCCGTCTCTCCCTACATTCCAGGAGATTTCACGCAGGCCGTATCCATGCCACCGTCCATGAATAAAAATAAGCGTCCGGAAGCACTTCACACCCAAGATTCAACTCGTCGGAGAAAACGCCCATGATCCGATGGACGTCCATGACTTGCCTACTTGTGGGGTGCTTGATCCTGCTAACCGGATGCTGGGATTCCAAGGAAGTGCAAAGTATTAACTTCATCACAGCGATAGGAATAGACTATGTGGACAACCAATATATTGCGTATGCCCAATTGATAGACTTCTCGAGCATTGCAAAACAGGAAACGCCAACTTCCCGGGAAACAAGGGACATGTGGATAGGACGAGGCAAGGGTACAACTCTGAGCATGGCTATTAATGACTTGTATGAAACATCACAGCAGCAAACGCTCTGGACTCATGTTAAGGCCATTGTTTTATCAAAAAATGCTTTGGACGGAAAGTTGGAGGATATATTTAATACGTTGCTGCATTCAGGTCAACTGAGATATACACCTTGGATTTATGCGACTGAGCAGGACATTCCGGAAGTGCTCTCCCCCTCTGCTTTGCTGAACCAATCCGCCCAAACCATTGAGTTATTTGAGCCCATGAGGTTATACAAGCAGCATTCCGGTTATGAACCGATCCGGCTACATCAGCTTCTCGATGGATTACGGGAACCAGCTTCCGTCATTCTCTTACCCTCGGTCTCAACGAGGAATGAAACGTGGTTCAATGGCGATAAAAACCCACCCCTGGTTAGAATGGATGGATTTTATGTCATTTCCCAAGGCAAAAGTCAGGGTAGAGTTGCAGGAGCAGATGCAGACGGTACACGATACGTGAAATATAAGCGCGTTCATCACTATCCATTGTACGTGTATGGGAATGGCGGGAAGACTCCTGATTTAACCCTGATGCTACGTCACCCCAAGACTAGAATCACGGCCAGAAAACAAGGAGACGGCGTCACATTCGATCTGGTTACCTCGGTCAAAAGTTCCATCACCGAAGACCATGGAGCCCCGCGCACGCCGCATGCCATGGAACAAGAAGCGGAAAAACAGATCGAATCCGAGATTCGAGATACGTTCGAAAAAACCAAGTCACGCAAGATTGATTCATATGGTCTTGCGGAACATCTCTATCGCCACAATCTACCCTTGTGGCAGCAAGAGGTCTCTAAACGGTCTGATCCCCTTGAGCGTTTCAAGCTTGGCAAAGTGGAGGTCCATGTGGATATCCTTGATGCGAGCACGTATAAATACAGTAAATAAAAGAAGACCTGTGACCTGCATACATGCAAGTACTGGTCTTCTTTTGGGTTTGAATTTCGTGCCAAGTCGATACGTTATTTTAATGGATAAGCCATGACACTCATCAGAGCCAATTCTGGCTGGGTGGTGTCCAATCGACTGTACTGAATGATGACTGGGATATTGCTTGAAACCGTGATGGCATAAGGTACGCCTGACGGGATAGACTGCTCTCCCGATTGTAGCGATGCGGTACGAATATGTTTTGTTCTTCTCGCTGGCACCTCCGCCACAATATCTTCGAGTGGTTCTCTGTCTTCAAAATAGATTGTGATGTTCAGTTCCGCATCGGCGGCACCTGTGTTTAATACACAGATGCTCTCGTGACTTTCCAGTGTGCCGCTGCTCTCCGGCGGGATGTAGCCATCAGGGATAACCCAGTAGGTATGACCTGTAGCTGTCGGATCGTTCTTATGGGCTGATGCACCTTGTTTGGTCGGCTCCAAAGTCATTGAAATATATCCTCCAATCATTAAGTTAAAATCGGGTGGGCTCGCACGGTAGTCGCTCCGATGGACGGATCGGGCTGTGGGCCGCTGTTGGCTCGGGATTTCTTTGGCTCATTCGCGGGGGCAAACTCTTAAAAATCCGGTGGGCTTGCGGGGCTGGCGCTCCGGCGGGCGGATCAGGCTATGGGCCGCTGTTGGATCGGGATTTCTATTTATTCCCCCTCAGCAGGGGAAATCCCACTCCAAAGGCGGACGCTTCGCTCCCTCTACCCGATTCCGTCCTCCTCCGCTGCTATGCTCGCCGAACTGATTTAAAAAATTATTGCCTTCGCTCTTCGCTGGGCAACTTTGTTTCGCTCGTTACTTCGTTTAACTCGCTTAATAATTAAGGGCATGAACCTACCGCAGATACATCTGCAATGGTTGTAATTGCAACTCGCGGATGGCTTCTGCCACCTGCTGGGCAAGGCGGCGGGCGCCGCGTTCTTGAAAATGCGTGTTATCCTCCACACCCGAAGGGAAGTTCACATACTCTCCTGGCAGCACCCACATAAAGTCGTCCTTGGTGCCCTCAACGCCCGCCTGCTCGAACAGACGGCGGCTGCGCTCAGCCAGATCGATCAGCGGTACACCTTCCTGTTCCGCCAGCTCACGTACGGCGATGATATAATCGCCATGCGTATCAGTCAATGTGCCATCATCCGCGAAATAACGACGATGCACCGGGGTTATGAGCACCGGACGAGCCTTGGCTTCACGGGCAGCATCGATATACTTTTTCAGATATTCCTTATATGTTGTGAATGGGTCGGTCCCACGTTCAGGGTCCGGCTTCTCATCGTTATGTCCAAATTGAATAAACAGAAAATCTTCGGGCTTGATTCGCTCCAGAATGGCGCTGAGCCTGCCTTCATTCATAAAGCTGCGGGAACTGCGCCCTGACTGGGCATGATTATCCACTGCCACATCATGTTTGAACTGTGCTGGCAATAGCTGGCCCCAACCACAATACGGATACCCACTTTCCGGCTGGTCCGTTACGGTTGAATCCCCGGCAAGAAATACAGTCATGGTCTGATTCGCAAGGGTGATCTCTAACGCATTGATTCTTGGCGCGGGACCGGAAAATGACAGACGAAGTCTGCCGCCACGAACAACAACCGAGAATCGCACCTCTGCAAATTGCCCGGGAAGTGTACGAATGGTTGGCAGTACAAGCCTGCCCTCACCAACTTTCACGCGGGTTACTGTCTCAGCCAATTCATCACCTGCAACAAGTAAAACTTGATAGGTTCCATCGGGAACATCCACGATGAAGGATGCTTTGAGCGGAATACAGAAGCCCGAACGCAATCGGGCAGACATGGTTGTCTGCCCCGGATTGTTATGATGTTGTTTCGTGGAATTCGACACGTCATCATCTCCGATGCGTTGTTTCTCATACACCAGAGAACCCGCTTCGAATCCGTATCCGCCTCGTTCCTCATATGCGGTTGTTGCAGTTACTTTCAGATAATCCCCTGTCTCATCTGCTCTTCCCGAATCCGGTCCAAAGTTATACTTCCAGCTGGTCACGGACACTGCCTGGCCCTCTGCCGCTGCCTCCATGGCAACGGCCTGACTATCCTGAGCTTTATTCAAAAGCGATAACCTCCTTGGTTAACTTTCGTAAACGTTCAATCGGGCAAGATACGAAGATATACAGTCAAGCCTGCTTATCCTTTCAATCCGCTGGTGCTCATCCCTTGAACAATTTGTTTCTGGAAGATGAAGAACACAGCTACAACCGGAACCAGACTGACGATGGACATAGCAAACATGGCGCCCCAGTTAGAAGCAGATTCGCTATCCAGGAACATTTTCAGTGCCATCGATACGGTATATTTCTCAGGCGAGTTGAGGTACAATACCGGACCGAGCAGATCCTCCCATCTCCAGTAGAAGGAGAAAATCGCTGCTGTTGCCAGAGATGACTTGATCAGCGGCATAATAATCTGAATATATAATCTGAATTTGTTACATCCATCAATGGTTGCAGCCTCATCCAGCTCCTTCGGAATTGTTCGAATGAACTGTACCATCAGGAAGATGAAGAACGGCATTCCGAAGAATGTAGGGACAACGATTGGCAGAATCGTATTCAGCCAACCCAGCTTCGTGAAGATAATGTATTGAGGAACCAAGACCACGTCATGTGGCAGCATCAGCGTCAACATCATAATGGAGAACCAGAAGCTACGACCTTTGAAGCTAAGTCTGGCAAAACCAAAAGCGATCAGCGATGACGATATCACAGCACCGATGGTAGATATAACTACAATTACAAGGGAGTTGGTGATGTAATCCATGAACGGTCTTCCTGCTGTTCCTTTCCAACCATCCACATAGTTACTCCAGATCCACTCTGCTGGAAACAGGGTATCTGCGGTAACAAAGATCGTACGACTTTCCTTGAATGAACTGAAGAGCATCCAGAGTACGGGATAGAGCATCAGGAGGGCAAGAGCTGCAACGAACAGGTGATACACGGGCCATTTTACATTTTTCCATACCATCATCGTTACTTCCCTCCTTCAGATTCATAGAATACCCAATACTTGGATGTCAGGAACACAGCCACCGTGAGTATTCCAATCATAATGAGCATGATCCAAGCCATTGCCGAAGCATACCCCATGTTGTTAAACATAAATGCCTGACGGAACAGATACAGGGAGTACAGCATGGTACCATCCATTGGGCCGCCTTCGCCTTTGGAGATAATGTAAGCAGGTACGAAGGTCATGAATGCCCCAATTGTCTGCATGATCATATTGAACAGGACGATTGGGCTAAGAAGCGGCAAGGTGATGCTGAAAAATTTTCGAACCGGATTCGCACCATCCACACCTGCTGCCTCGTACATCTCAGGGGAAATGTTTTTGAGACCAGCCAGGAAGATCAGCATGGACGAACCGAACTGCCACACAGACAGTGAGATCAGCATAACCAGGGACGCATTCGGGTCACCAAACCAGCTTATAGGCCCAATCCCAATTGCCGTTAGAGCGCTGTTGATAACACCCTCATTACTGAAGAGGTTACGCCACATAATAGATACAGCCACACTACCGCCGATAATGGATGGCAGGTAATACAACGTCCGGTACGTTCCAATCATACGAGAGCCAGTATTGAGGACCATCGCTACGAAGAGGGCAAAGATCAATCTTAACGGAACCCCAATGAATACATACAGAAACGTCACTTTGACCGAGTTCCAATATTTCGGGTCATCAAAAAACATTTTGGTGTAGTTATCGAGCCCAATCCACCGCGGAGAAGTGAACAAGTTATAACTCGTGAACGACATATATAAGGATACAAACATGGGGATGAGTGTGAAGCCCAGGAATCCAATAATAAACGGGCTTATGAACGCATATCCGGTTAAGTTTCGACGTAACGACGAATACTGCCTCAATGGAACGAACCTCCTTCATGGATCAGCTTGCTCTCTCATCCTTACTTCGGTCATCTGGACGGGGAAAGGCCCTCGCATTCGCGAGCAGCCCCATTCCCGACCATCCCTGAAGTGGGACGAGCAAGCTATCATTCAACTGTTATTTATTGTTTGCAAGTACCGATTCGGCATTTTTGCGGAATGTTTCTGCTGCCTGTTCAGGTGTGATTTTGCCAAAGTTCAACTCTTCAACCACATCGGCCAGAGCAGAGATTACTTCCGGTGAACCCACCGGTGGCGGTGAACTCATTGGTGAAGCCTTAGGCTCCATTGCGGCTACGAATTCAAAGACCTGTTTCGTGGCGTCACTCAGCTCAGGTGCGATGGCTTCCTTGATTGCTCCGGAGATTGGTACACCGCGCTCCCCTTTGATCAGTTTGTTGGCTTCCACGTCATTCACCCAGAAATCAATGAATTTAGCCGCTTCTTCCTTCACTTTGGAGTTGGACGTTACACCCCAATACATACTTGGTTGCATATAAAGTCCTTTTTCCATATCAGGTCCTGGCATTGGAGCAATTTCGAGCGGACGGTTCGCTACCTGTTGCAAAGCTACGAACTGGTTGGACCACTGCCATACGCCAATTCCTTTTTCCTTCACGAGATCCGATTCCTCAATAATGCCTTTGGTTTGGTTGGCTACATCCGGTGTAGGTGCTGCGCCCTGCTCAATCATGCGGCGCATAAGTCCGAAGAATTCAACAAACAATTGGTCATCATCATAACCAAGACCTGTGCCTTCCGCATTGTATAGCGACAACCCTTTGGTACGCAGGAAGTAATGGAAGAAGATATCCGGAGCTACCCCTCCATCCAAATACAGACCTTTCTCAGCGGCTTGTTTACCCAGTGCTTCGTACGACTCCCAAGTCATATTGTCAGGGATTGCATCCACGCCTGCTTTTTTAAGCAACGCCGGATCATATTGGAAGCCCAGAACGTTAACACCGGCAGGTACACCGTATTGTTTACCATTAATTACACCTGTGCTAATTACATTCTCAGACACATCGTCCACTTTGATCTGGTTGCCCAGATAAGGAGCTAGATCCTCAAGCTGACCATTCTGTGCATATTGGCTGATGTAGGAAATATCCATCTGAACGATGTCAGGCAATTGATTTGCTGCTGCTTGTGGTGCGAGCTTTTTCCAGTAGTCATCAAATGAAGCATATTCCACGTCAATTTTGACATTCGGATTTTTCGACTTGTATAGGTCAATGACCTTCTGTGTATATTCATGCCGTGCATCCGAACCCCACCAAGCGATCCGCAGAGTAACCGATCCATCCGAAGACCCCTGTTCGCTTCCTCCACCTGAACTACATGCCGCTGTAAAAACGAGCAACGCAGCCATCATCAGGAATATTGCCTTTTTCACCATGCCAATCTCCCCTTTTATGTTGATATGGTTGTGTGAACGCGTTACCCTCTTATTTCTGATAACGCTTTCACAAACTTGTTAATGTCATTTTCGCAAATGTACGACCAGAGTTGAATACACAAAACCGTCTTGTTGGTTCAAAAAACAGAGGAGGACAACAGCCCCTCTTAGCGCTGTTCATCCTCCCCAGACATGAGTCATACGATTGATATCCCATTGTTATATGCCGATCCTGCGGAATTCCGTAGGTGTCATACCGGTCCATTTTTTGAACACCTGGCTGAAATATTGCGAATTACCGCCGAATCCGAACAACTCAGCTAGTTCGAATACTTTAACATCCCCGCCTCTGCGGATATGATCACACGCCCGTTCGATGCGCAGACGATTGACGTAATTGGAGAAATTCTCGCCCGTGACTTTTTTGAAAATCTTGCCCAGATAATCCGGATTCATATATAACATCTGATGAGCGACTCCATTGAGCGAGAGATCTGCCTCTCCATAATGACGATCCACGATATCCATCATCTTCTCCACGGCGGAAGACTGGCGGCTGATATGGTTTTTGTAATATCCGGAAGTTAGCCGGGCTGCACTGCTTGCAACAAAAGTTTTTAATCCAGATAACGTATCGATATGAGGCAGTTCCGCCATACGCTGGGTGAATTCTGTTGCCTCCTCGGGCGGACATACATGAACCATCGCAGAATACAGCTGCACTACATACGAACGAGTCACCTCAATCTCCAACTGCTGACGCGATAATAGATCAAACAGACGATCCACCTCTGCCGCGGTTTCTTCTGTATTGCCCGATTTGATCAACTGACACAGTTGCTCTGCATCCTGTTCTACATGCACGCCGTCGCATTCTCCTGCCAGAACGAGATCATTCTTCGTGATCAGTTTGCCTTCACCAATAAAAAAACGATGGTTCAGATACTGCAATGCCTCACGAAACAACCGCCGGGACTGGATCATTCGATCTGCTTCACTCAGCGCAGCGGTCACTTCCAGTTTATACAGTCTGGTAAATGCAGCCCGAACCTCTTCAATATTTTCTTCCAATCGGCCCGGATCAGTTGAATCCGCAAGCAGAATCAGAAGTTTGCCTTCAATGGTAGTGCTTAACAGTACATCCGGTAGCAGATCACTGGCAATGTTTTTGATCGCAAATAAGTGACTGTAATCATGCTCATCTACGATTCGGAACAGCAGTAACCGAACTGTGTTCTCTTCAAGCTCCAGATCGAACAGCTCCTGATAATATTCCAGATCAACTGGCCCATAGGTTCGGTTGGTCATGAATTCTAGCAGAAATTGCTCCTTCACATGTGGAAGGACACGCTGCAATCGCTGTTTCATCTCACCAGCAACATGCTCCTTCACTTGAGCATCCTGATGTTCCTGCAACAGTTCGGTTAACGCATCATGGATCTGATTCTCATTACATGGTTTGAGCAAATAATGCTTCACACCATATTGCATCGCCCTGCGGGCATACTCGAACTCCTTGTAGCCGGATAACATGATGAAACGTACCCCTGGATATGCTTCCGATGCCTTCTCTATGAGTCCGAGACCATCCAGACCAGGCATGGAGATATCCGTAATAATAATGTCAGGTCTCGACTGCCCGATTTTGTCCAATGCTTCAATCCCATTCCTCGCCGTACCCACCAATTCCGTACCTGCCGCGGCCCAATCGACCACTTGGGAAATCCCCTCCAGAATGACACGTTCATCATCTACGAGCATTACTTTGTACATCGTCATCGTCCTCTCTGATCCAAGGTATGCTGATCGATACTACAGTTCCTGATCCGGGCTTGCTGCTCATCACCATTCCACCTTCATCACCGAAGGTCAGTCTGATTCGTTCCTGGATGTTAGATAACCCAATGCCCTGTCCTCTTGTCTGAATACGTCCTTCGTGTAGTTGTTCCAGAAATTCCGGTGTCATCCCCGGACCGTCGTCTTCGACTTCGATAATCACCTTATCTCCATCTGCTCTCGCCCGAATACGAATTCGGCAGGGTTCAATGCTTGGTTCGAGTGCATAATGTATGGCGTTCTCCACGAGTGGCTGTAACGTTAACTTGGGAATCCGGGCCGTTCCCACCTCAGGGGCAATCTCCATATCAAAATTAAGTCTCTCCTCAAAACGAGTGCGCTGAATCGTAACGTAACTGCGGACTATGTCCAGCTCTCTTTCAAGCGTGATCCACTTCTCGGACATATTCACAGAGCTGCGCAGCAGAAATCCAAGCGCCTCAACCATTTCCGAGATCTGTCGTTGCTTCTGCACTTTGGCCAACCAGTTAATTGATTCCAACGTGTTGTATAGAAAATGTGGATTAATCTGCGCCTGAAGCGCTTTCAACTCCGTCTCACGAATCACCAATTGCTTAGCATAGTTCTCATCAATCAATTCACGTATCCGTTGAAGCATCATCTTGAAGGTGCGATGCAGCAGCCCCACCTCATTCTGTGGAGATATGGGAACATTGCCAAGGGCAGCCTCCTCCAGTTTATCCAAATCGCCTTTTTCGATATTACGCATCTTTTTGATCAACTGCGCAATCGGGTGGGTGATACTGCGAGAAAACTTCGCTCCAATAATCAGTGCGACCAGAAAAATCATAATAAAGATGACCGTGACCAGCTGTTTGACAAACTGAATTTGTTTAAACATCTGATCAAAAGGCGTCGTATATAGGTAAGTCCAGTCAGTGTAGGAAGAGTTGGCCCGGGCGACAAAATAACGACCATGCTCAAACATGGCGATGCCATAAGGTTGGGTCCGCTTCAATTCTGACTCTATCTCAGCTTCACTGACTGCTGATTCTGTTGGATAGATCACTTCTTTTCCATCCGTAATCAACAACTGGGAGTCCTCTGCCGGTTCTTGCATCTGATCCTGGACAATTCGGTCCAGACGGACACGGATAATCAGCGTACCGAGCTTTTCCAGCGTAAACGCCCCACCCGTAAAAGATTTCACCTGTCGGACGGATAAAAGCCTAGCTTGTTGATCCCCACTGGTATGCCACACATTGGACCCCGAATATCGGTCTCCCAATGTCACCAGTTCCTTCTGTTTTGTCTCCGAAATTCCTTCCCGGTTCCCTGCAGCCATAACGTTATTATCATTATCGATAAATAGCATGGAATAGACGTATTTCTCAGACCCTGCATAGGCAACTAACCGGTTAGTAATTTTTTTGCGCAGACCATTTTTCTCGTAACCTGTCTCGGCCTTTTCAAGTTGAAGCAGATATTGCTGAAGCGGCTCATCTGACATCACCTTGAAAGAGAGACTGGACATCTCACGCAGTTGATTCTCAATGCCTACTGAAGACATATTGAGGACTTGCGAGGACTTCTCGTAGATTTGACGATCATAGATGCTGAACACATATCGGAGCACAGACGCATAAAACGTAAAGCTGATTAACATCAAAATGCCAATAAGAAGAATCGTTTTGTGATGAATCGGCAGTGTTGTGAAAGCGTTCTTAATTTTAGTCATCCTAAGCGCTCCTTTGCCTTGCGAAGGGTGCTGTCGTGTTATGGTTTAATCGTTTTATTGTAAGTTATTTTCATATTTACACATCCATTGGGCATCTGACAAGATATATTTATCCAACATTTCAGGTCATTAGAGGAGTGATCCATCTGTGTCAGCAACTCAAAAAGAACACAAAACAGCCAGAATGCCTTGAACAAATCAAGGCATTCTGGCTGTTGAATCACATCATGCTAAAGCATGAAACATATCTTACGGATTAACAAAAACAGTTTTCAGCTTCGCTACATATTGCACATCAAAGCCAAGTCCTTCAGCTACCATGGCAAGGGGTACATAGGTTTTAGACTCTTTGCCTACCTTATTCAGAAATGCAGGTGTATCCACGTTAACCGATGCTCCATTTACCTTCACTGCATTGGCACCAATCTTCACAGCAACCTTCCGATCTCCATATGTAATGGTTGCGGTTGAAGTCTTGTTATCCCATACCGTAGTGGCACCAACAGCGTTCACGATATCTTGAATCGCCACAAAGTTTTTGCCGTTACGGATAATTGGTTTGTACGGTGTATTCAAGGTTTTACCACTCACGATAATATTCATGGGTTCACCTGTGGCAGGTGCAGTCAGCTTGGTGTAATCTCCCCAGATCGTTTTGGCAAATACTTCGGCAATGGCCGCATATCCGAATTGATTCGGGTGGAAATCACGATCTTTGATCATATGAGTCATCGTGCCTTCACCGCCAACAAACTCTTTGGCCACGTGTGCGACTTTGACATTGGTTCCTTGAGCAGAGAATTTAGCTGCGATTCCATCAATCGTCTGTGTGAAACCTTGGGATGCCTCCATCAGTTTGGCATAGAGTGCCTTGCCCGCTACTTCTGGCATCGGTTGATATTGGTCTGCGATGACAATTGTAGCGGTCGGATTAATTTCATGGATCGTATTAATCGTTGCACTAACATTGTCTGTATATGTTGCAAGTAATTCTTTTAATTTTGTTTGCAGTTCCTGATCACTCAGTTTGTCTGCTGTACCGAGAAGCTCAGATACATCATTTCCCCCAATGGTAATTGCAACCAGATTGGCTTGCGCTACACTCTCACGGATTGCAACAATATTGGCTCCGATCTGCCCTGCTCTTGGATCAGGAAGACTTGGTTGAATGGCTTCGGAAGTCAGTGTTTTGCCATCCTTAATTGCAGTAGTGAAGTTTTTCAGACCACTGGTCTTAAGTCCCGCAATCCCGTAGTTGTCCACCTGTGTACGTCCGTGCAGCAAACCTTGCTCTTGCAGACGTTCGACATAACCATAAGGCAATTCTTTCGTGTTGGGCTCATAACCTACCGTTATGGAATCTCCCAATGTGACGATGCGGAACTCCTTCGTTACGACTACTGCATCTTTCTTCGCAGTCAGCGAAGCTTCGTTTGTACCCGCTGGCAGTACACCGGTTTTGGTGTCAGCCGCGTGTGCAGGCAATGCAGAAGATGTGAAGAGCAGCATTCCTGCCAACATGCTCGCCGTTAAACCGGCAGCCGTATTTTCCCATATCCGTTTACGCTTCATTCAGGTAACACTCCTTTTCGTGAATCTATCTTCATTCACACTAATATATAGTACATCGCTCATTCCAATGATATAAGTTCGTGTTACTCTATTCTATCATTTTAAAGCAGGCGCTGTCCTCTCTGCTGGAAGTGCGCATGAAATAACAGACTCCCGGATGGGGAGTCTGTTACTGGTGAAGCACAGTTATGACATTCAGTGATTAGTTAAGATTGCGGCTTATCCGAGTCTTGGGCATTCGAATGACCCTTGTCGCTCTCCGGTTTGTTCCCGGTAGCTCGCTCCAGATATCGATCATAACGATCATCCAATTCGCGTGCCATCTTCCGGTACTTTAACGTTTCCTCGACAATCGGATCACGCTCTGTCTGGATTCGCACTTCATATTTGGGAGGAATCAGCTGGCGTTCACGCTGATCGGTGTCGCCGGACTCTTCCATGTCCCCTTCCGTCAGCATATCACTGAGCCGTCGTTCCAGTTCTTTGGATTCATCCATTGTTCTCGCTCCTTTAATTAAAGTCATACATGCGTTAAATATTGCTATTGTACGTTCACTTCGTGTACAGAACCATCTTCCGATCGCTGTTATCCCCAGATTTCTTTGATCCCCTTTCCAAGGTAGAAATCCGGTGATAAAGGCGTAGCATATGCTTACGAAGCAGCTTTCTTTCAGTAAGCTTTTAGCTCCGCTTCTTCAGATGCTTTCTGTCCCCTCCGTTAATGTACAATTAAAAATAATTAAAGCATCGATGAGTTAAATAAACTCACTCCAGACCCGTTGCTTTCGCTTCCTTCAACACATCCGTCAGTGCATCATGGATTTTGCCATTGCTGGCAACGACATGACTTACTGACAGTTGATAAGGTGTTCCGATGGTATCGGTCACCTTGCCGCCGGATTCTTCAACCAACAGCGCACCTGCGGCAATATCCCACGGTTTCAACCCAACTTCGGTGTAGGCGCTGAGACGCCCTGCGGCAACATATGCCAGATGAAGAGCGGCAGATCCGCCTGCACGCAAGTTACGAACTTGCGGAGCCAGCGCCTGCACAGCAGCCATATTCAGTGGCAACGCAAAGGTTGTGTCTGCCGGGAATCCAACCGCGATCAGGCTCTGAGCCAAATTCTGTTCACCAGATACTTGCATCCTGTTGCCGTGAACGTAAGCTCCTTTACCTTTTTCCGCAACAAACATTTCATCACGGGAAGGGTCGTAGATCACGCCGACAATGACTTCACCATTATGAGCCAATGCGATAGACACCGAGTAAAACGGGAATCCGTGTACGAAGTTCGTCGTTCCATCCACCGGATCAACAATCCACAGGAACTCTTCTTCCTCGGCCTCTTTCAATGCTTTTGCCGAAGCTTCCGGTCCCGGTTCTACGCCTTCTTCACCCAGAATGGCATGGTGGGGAAAATGCGTAAGAATCAGGCGGCGGATCATCTGCTCCGCTCCTTTATCCACTTCGGTCACCAGATCCTGGGGTGAATATTTGGTGCCAAGTTCAGCTACCGTCCCAAGACGGCTTTTGATCCATTCGCCAGCTTTGGAAGCTGCATTAATAGCAACGGCAGTATAGCTTTTGCTTGTCACGACATAAGGTATCTTTTCCTTCTCATTCAAAGCGTTCACTCTACTTTCTATATCAATCTACGAAAAGTTGAAATACTTGTTAAAAGTATACGCCCCGCAGGTCGTAAAGTTTCTCGTTGCCCAAGCCCCTTTTGGCTCTACGGATGAATGATGACGGTAGACTCGTCCACCCACTCCACGCCTTCTTCGTGATAGAATGCCAGCTTCTGCATCAGCTGCACAAGAGCCTCATCCTTGCGTTTGGCCTCAATCATCACGTCAAGCCTTGGGGTGTCTGCTGCGATATGACGCAAGAAGTCGAGCATAGGCTCTACCTCCACGCCATCCGCATGACCTCGCACATCCTTTTCACTCTTCGGACTGGAGACATGAATTTTGGGTGGCAATGGCTGATCAGCCGGTGAATCTGCCTGGGCAAGCGGTGACTCCCAGGTCTTCAAAATATCAGGCCACAGATCCCATGGCTGTTCTCCCTCGTTGTTCACCCACTGGTGATGGATATCCAATACCATGGGTAATCCCAGGCGCTGGCACACGGCCAGTGTCTCGGGTGCGTTGAATGTTTTGTCATCATTTTCGAGTGTGAGCCGCTCCTGAATGTCCCGATCCAGCTTCAAAAAATTTTCTTCAAAACGAAGCGCCGCCGAAGGCTTGTCCCCGTATGCACCACCAATATGTATATTGTTCTTGGCAGTGGCATTCAGCCCCATGGCATCCAGCATCCGAACATGATGACGAAGGTCGCGAATCGAGTTGCGCAGAACTTGCTCACGGGGTGTACTAAGTACGGTAAAATGATCCGGATGAAAGGAGACACGCATATGATTTTCCTTCACAAAATCACCTATGGCCGCAAAGTCCTGCTTCAGAGCCGGGAACGGGTCCCAGTCATTCAGATCCTCGTGTGTTGCCAGTGGAATCAATTTGGAAGAGAAGCGATATACATGAATATGGCTGCCCTTGTTGTGCCTGAGCAAACGTAATGTATTATGCAGGTTCTCGGCTGCAATCCGTTCGAGCTTGCGGATCGCTGCTTCCCTGTCATCGATTTTGTTAAAACTCGACATGGTCATGGTCCGGGAAGGCGAGGCATTCTCTATGAGCACGGACATGGCCACGTAACCAAAGCGTACGAGCATGAATTTCTTCCTCTCTATTAGGGCGGAGAACCTGCACGGCATGTTCAGCCGTCAGGATGTACCGTCACTGTATATAACCAAGTTTTACCCTAAAAGAGTGACCATAATCGTATTCTGGCAAATCAGTCCATCCAACCCGCATTCCCGGTCAAAATCACTACTCCTGCGCTTGTTCTCCAAAGAACATCTCATCGGCAAGCGCGGTCTGGATACGTGATTCTTCCTCCGTCAGTTTGCGGATCAGTTGCATCTCCACTTCGGTTACTTCTTGCCCCTGGAAGTTGATCTCTGCAATGGAAACCACGATCTTCACGATGGCTACAGCCACGTTATCCGGTGTGTATGCAATCACTTTCTGGCCGGTAGGAAATACCCGGAAGCCCTGTTTGACCATTTTGCCGCGTCCGTATTCAAGCAGTTCGAACAGCTCCTGCTCACTCTTGAACTTGCATACGGAATTGAATTCAGTCTGAAATCCCATGCATATCCCTCCTGATCTTGTGGTTGCAGGCTACGCCTGTACGCCGTTCTCGTAATTCAGTGCCTGCTTGCGGTTGTAACGCTCCAGTGCCAGCTCAATCATGCGATCCAGCAATTCGGCATACGAGACACCTGTCTCACGCCAAAGAAGTGGATACATGCTATAGGGTGTGAAACCAGGCATGGTGTTCACTTCATTAATAAGCAATGCGCCGTCATTTTTCCGAATGAAGAAGTCCGCACGTGAAATGCCGTTACCTTCAATCGCACGGAACGCCTGCAGAGCTGCCTCGCGAATGCGATCTGCGGCCTCCGGGTCCAGTGGAGCTGGGATCAGCATCTGTGATTGACCATCAATATACTTGGCTGCATAGTCATAATACTCACCGGAGGATACGATCTCGCCTGGAACGGAAGCCATTGGCTCGTCATTGCCGAGCACGCTAACCTCAACTTCACGTGCTTCAACGAACTCCTCAATGACCACCTTCGTATCATACCGTAGTGCGAACTCGACAGCTGTCTTCAACTCATCGCGGTTACGCGCTTTGGAGATGCCCACACTGGAGCCCAGATTGGCCGGTTTGATAAAACAAGGATACCCCAGCTGATCTTCGACCTGTACGATCATTTCGTGCTCTGTCTGCTTCCATTGTGTAGCATTAAAGTACGTAAAGGCACATTGGTCAATGCCAGCCTGTGCAAACAGCTTTTTCATGACCACTTTGTCCATGCCGCCAGCCGAAGCCAGTACGCCTGCACCTACATAAGGCATATCCGCCATCTCGAACATGCCCTGAATGGTGCCATCCTCGCCAAACGTACCATGAAGCAGAGGGAACATCACGTCCAGCGCTTCTGCTCCACCATACAATCGACCAAACAGTGCGTTCAGCGCATCCTGCGTTCCACCCGCCGATTGCTCCAGCTTCAAATCTTCAATCTGCGCGAACGGCGCATGCATGACAGGTCCTTTTTTCCACGTCCCCTGCTTGGAGATATAAAAAGGAACCAGTTCATACTTCTCGTAATCAAATGCGTTCGTTACAGCAAACGCCGTTTGTAGCGACACCTCATGCTCGCCTGATTTTCCGCCGTACACGACGCCTACTTTTAATTTATCCATACTCATGTGTACCCTCCGATTATCTGTGCCTGATGCTGTCATGCTCAGCACCCTTGTTTTTCTGCTTGTGTTATCTGGTCTTATTTTACACGGAACTGGATGTCTGCGTCACCGCATCCCGAAAATCTTTCGTGTTCAAAACTCATCTGAAATATGAAAAAGCCGGTATACCGTCCGCTCCGTCCAAGCGTAAGAATCCCGGTAATCCCAAAATCGGTGACGGCTGCTAACCGTGTGTGCGTTGACCAGCGGCATACCACCCGCATCAAACGCGGTCACAACGGTGCTGTGCTGAAATCGTCCATCTCCATCCCAATCGTAGAGAATAACATCACCGAGCATCAGCTGCTCAGGACGCTCCACTTCTGTCGCGGTCAGACCCCAGCTGCTGCCTGACAAATAACGCTCCAGACTGTTGGAAACTGCCCAGCTGTAACTCCACATTTCGGAGCCGTTCACATACCCCTTATACCACCAGCCGGCTTCTCTTCTACCAGTATAGTGGATGGGTGCGCCCCCTGCAAAGAGACATTGGGACACGTAATTGGTGCAATCCACATCAAATTCCTCAAAGGCCGGATTCCCCGCATTCCACCACCGATCCGCATAGGCAACCACCAAATCTCTGCGATAGGCTTGTTGCCGTGAGCTTCTTCCCTGACCCAACACTTCCCGATTCAGCAGCGGTCGATTCATCGCCTGTACAAAATCAGCTTGTTGAAACGGACGCCCTTCCCCCGCAGGGCGACGCTCCGGCACTTCTCGCTCAACCCGTCCAATGATCCATCCACCACTCTGCCGCAGAAAGGTTAACCGCTCCCGCTCAATCCGGTCCTCCCGGTGGGTAATACCGCTCTTCTCATAGAACAGTCTGCTGTACAATTGTACATCCACCACGGCTTCTTCCTGTCCATCCATAAGCGTGCGCACAAGCTTGGCGCTGGTCTCGCTGCGAAGAGGCACGGCGCGCCGCTTACGATACCATTCGTCCAGCCTTGCCATACGCTCTCCCCGTTCCACCACGAATTCAGGATCGGTAACGATCCGTTCGCTGGTCTGTGGACGGTAGTCGATCTCACAGCGATTGTACTGGTTCACGTAAGTATATAAGGCACTCTTCCATTCCCGTTCCAAGCCTATGTCCCCCTTTGGCATGAGTTCTGTCCGGAATATTCATTGCGTATATAAACTCCTACTATTCATATGAGAGGGTCCCCAGTTGTATGTACACGGCTCGGGAAGGAGGTCCAAAATTCGGCAAATACAGGTACACGAGATATCTTATTCCTGCCTGCTTCACGAAAACGCCTTCATTGGTCCAAATGCTTGCTTGATCAGGCAAAAAGACCTTTACGTACGGAGGTGAAAACGGTATACTTAATACTAAAGTCATGATTATGAAATTACGTTTCATCTGATGAAACTAACGAACAAGAACACGGAACGATGAAGGCCTGTTCTTCACCTAAATGAACGTTTTCTTCATCTCACCGACACATCCCAAGGAGGTACATGTATGTCAGCAAAGAATCATTTCTCCGCCGCTCGCAGTCTTGAGGTTGGAGGCAAGTCTTACCGCTACTACAGTCTCGATGCTCTTCAGGAAAACGGCCACGGCGATCTTTCCAGACTCCCTTTCTCCATTAAAGTGTTGCTTGAAGCAGCAATTCGTCAATTCGACGGACGTGCCATTACCGAAGAACATGTAAAACAACTGACCGGCTGGGCAGATGGCCGTGATAATAACAAGGAAATTCCATTCATTCCTGCACGTATCGTACTGCAGGATTTCACCGGTGTACCGGTTGTCGTTGACCTCGCTGCAATGCGTGATACTGTGAAAAAAGCAGGCGGCGATCCGAAACAGATCAACCCGCTCGTACCCGTCGATCTCGTTATCGACCACTCTGTTATGGTTGATGCTTTTGGTACCAACGATGCACTTGATTACAATATCAAAGTTGAGTTCGAGCGTAATGAAGAGCGTTACCGCTTCTTGCGTTGGGCGCAAACGGCATTCAACAACTTCCGTGCAGTTCCACCATCCACAGGGATCGTTCACCAGGTTAACCTGGAGTATCTTGCTTCCGTGGCAGCAACGAAAACTGTTGACGGCGAGACCGTTGTATTCCCGGATTCCCTCGTAGGTACTGACTCCCACACCACCATGATCAACGGACTTGGCGTTGTTGGTTGGGGTGTTGGTGGAATCGAGGCCGAAGCAGGTATGCTGGGCCAACCGCTTTACTTTGTAACACCGGACGTTATCGGTTTCAAACTGACAGGCAGCCTGAGTGAAGGCGCAACAGCAACGGATCTGGCACTGACAGTTACCCAGTTGCTTCGTAAAAAAGGCGTTGTTGGTAAATTCGTAGAGTTCTACGGACCTGGTCTTGCCAACATCGGTCTGGCTGACCGTGCAACAGTAGCCAACATGGCACCAGAGTACGGCGCAACGATCGGTTTCTTCCCTGTCGACAGTGAAACGTTGAACTATCTGCGCAGCACTGGCCGTCCTGACGAGCAAGTGGAGTTGGTTGAAGCTTACTACAAAGCTCAAGGCATGTTCCGTACTTCCAGCACCGTTGACCCTGAATTCACAGATGTGATTGAACTGGATCTCGGCTCTGTTGTACCAAGTCTTGCAGGACCAAAACGTCCACAGGATCGCATCGAGCTGACACAAATGAAAGAAAGCTTCAACAGCATCATCCGTACACCTGTAGATAAAGGCGGATACGGGCTGAGCGATGAGAAAATCGAACAAACCGTACCTGTCAAGCACCCGAACGGTTCCACCAGTGAACTGAAAGCAGGCGCTGTTGTGATCGCGGCGATCACAAGTTGTACGAATACTTCGAATCCAAGTGTTATGGTTGGAGCAGGACTGCTGGCGAAAAAAGCAGTTGAACGCGGCCTGACCAAGCCAGGATATGTGAAAAGCAGTCTGACTCCAGGTTCCCTTGTTGTTACCGAGTACCTGGAAAAAGCAGGCCTGATTCCATATCTAGACCAACTCGGATTCAACGTTGCCGGCTACGGCTGTGCGACTTGCATCGGTAACTCCGGCCCACTTCCAGACGAAGTGAGCGAAGCGATTGCTGAGAACGATATGACCGTTGCGGCTGTATTGTCCGGTAACCGTAACTTTGAAGGCCGTGTGCACGCACAGGTTAAAGCCAACTACCTGGCATCTCCACCACTCGTTGTGGCATATGCACTTGCAGGTACTGTGAATATTGACTTTGAAACCGATCCAATCGGTTATGATACGAACAATGAGCCTGTATTCCTGAAAGACCTCTGGCCTAGCTCCGAGGAAATCAAGGATACCATTGCTAGTTCCCTGAACGCTCAGATGTTCCGCAACAAGTACGAGAACGTATTTACAGCCAATGAGCGTTGGAATGCAATCTCTGTACCGGAAGGTGAATTGTACGAGTGGGATCCAAATTCCACGTACATTCAGAATCCTCCGTTCTTCCAAGAACTTGGCGACAAGTTGAACGATATCGCAGATATCCGTTCTGCACGCGTTATGGCATTGCTTGCGGATTCCGTAACAACGGACCATATCTCGCCAGCAGGTAATATTGCGGTATCCAGCCCGGCTGGACTGTACTTGAAAGAGCATGGCGTAGAGCGCAAAGACTTCAACTCCTACGGCTCACGTCGTGGTAACCATGAAGTAATGATGCGTGGTACGTTCGCCAATATTCGTATCCGTAACCAGGTTGCTCCGGGCACCGAGGGCGGTATCACGAAGTACCTGCCAACGGACGAAGAAATGTCCATCTACGATGCTTCCATGAAGTATCAAGATGAAGGACAGAACCTGATCGTTATCGCAGGTAAAGAGTACGGTACAGGAAGCTCCCGTGACTGGGCGGCAAAAGGTACATTCCTGCTCGGCGTCAAAGCCGTTATCGCAGAAAGCTTCGAGCGGATTCACCGTAGTAACCTGGTCGGCATGGGCGTAATGCCATTGCAATTCCAAGAGGGTCACGGCTGGTCCAGCCTTGGTCTGAACGGACGTGAAACGTATGACATTACGGGTCTCAGCAATGATGTGAAGCCAGGACAAGAGTTGAAAGTTACCGTAACTCGTGAAGACGGTACGCAGTTCGACTTCCCTGTTATCGCTCGTCTGGACAGTATGGTTGACGTGGATTACTACCATAACGGCGGTATCCTGCAAACCGTATTGCGTCAAATGATGAAAAAAGCTTAATGATATGAATCATTAAAGTAATGAAATGATATAGAAAAGCTCCCCACCATGTGCAATCTGCACAGGAATGGGGAGCTTTTTTTGCTTTGCTTTTCATATCGGCATACCTTTTAAAATCATCAATTCTCAATTCAACGACCTGCTAATGCCCAATGTGATGTGAGGCTTGATCGAACAGTTGAATCGTGCCCATGATCAGAAACAGACACGACAGAGCAATTAACGAACCTCCGACCCATCTAGACATGATCAATCGCTCCGTAATCTGTTTTTCCGAAGCATCCGTTACCTTGTGTGGATACACGAGAAACATTAGCCCTACACTAATGAACAGTATCGCGATGATAATCAACGTAATCCCTCCTTACACGTGACTCTCCTTAGAGGTTAACTTCGTCGTCTCGCGGGATTCTCCTCCCACCAACACCCTTTTCAGGCCAATGGCCATGGTGAAAATGATATATCCAATCAAGCCGCCGAGCGTGTTAAGCATCAGGTCATCCACATCAAATATGCCCATGCCAGTCACTAACTGTGTCATCTCATAGCCCAGACTGAGCAGCAGGGACAGCAGGAATACCTTTATTCCAGAGAATAGTTTGTTGCCCGTCAGAACAGGAATGAAGATACCCAGTGGGATAAAAGCCAGAACATTCCCTACCAGATGGATAGCTGTACCTGGACGATGTGATGACAAGCTGTTCCAGTCTCGTGAAATTTCCTGAAATGGCGTCAGGTTGACGGTTCGCGTATGAATCAGATCCGGTTGTTGCAAGAATGCCATCAGTCGAACCTTCACGATGCCAAAGTCGACAGCACTTCCTTTGAACAGGATCAGCTTCGTCAGCAGATATAAATAGATAATGAACACGGCAGTCCAAAGGATGTAATGTTTGCTTTTCTTCTGGTTGTTGTGTTTCATGTTGTTTGGCCTCCCTTGTGTTGCCCTGTTATTTCTTTACGGTGACAATGACTCCGTCCATGTTGTCACCCGATATTTCAGTTTCGCCGTGCTCAGGTATGTAAACAGTCGTATCTCCAGTGGCCCGATAATAGCGGATATGATACGTCTCATCCTCTACTTCAACAGAGATGTTCTCCTTCTCCTTCAACATATCTAGGTACTCCTCCAGTACCAGATTGTTCTTATGCATGATCGCACTGTGGGGCAACCCCACATACCGAAAGTGCCATGGTTCATATTGAATACCCGTGATGCTTACTTTATCTTTCGGGTAACGCAAGATAAATCCATATTTCCATGCATTTTTCTCCAGCCAGTCACCCTCCGGTGCTTCATTCATGGCAGCCAGACTTGAACCGACATCGAGGGATAAGCCAAGATTATGCTCACTGTGACCTGCAGGAAGTGCATAGTCTGAACCCATTTCCTGATATAGCTCGTCCTGCTTCTCAAAGTCCCTGTACCCACTGCTCATGAGAAAATATCGAACTCCCTCTTCCCCTGCTGCCTCAACCATCTTCTGAAACTCCTGCGCCACCAGTCGGGATAACATGATTTTCCGATCCATTATTCCATATCCACGAAGCAGATCATCCTCATCCGCCACATATACAATATCGGATCTAACCCCCTCCTCGTAAACGGGGTATTGCTTATTAACCAGTAACAAATTGCCCTTATGTACCTGATCCTGAATATTTCCTGTGACGGATACCGTATAACCTGCGGGATTTTCACGCGTATTCTGAATCTCGATGGGCAGCTCATTCTTCTGCTGAAGCCATCCCGGTGATTGTGTAACAATATATCCAACCAAAACGATACATATTAAAAAGCCCCACTTTTTCATGCTTGTTCCTCCTTTTAACTCATACATCAAGGATAGACAAAACAAGTTAAAGAAAAAGCAGGGCAATTTTAAAGTTTTTCTTAAATTATACGTTGAACCTTATTGGAATACCGGCAAACGAACTTCGAATTGCGTCCGTACCACATCGCTCTGGGCCGAAATCGTACCGTCATGCTGCTCTACAATATTGCGGGCAATAAATAGGCCAAGGCCTGTCCCACCCTCTTGAGGGGTTCGGGCACGATCTCCTGTGTAATACATATCGAAGATATGTGGCAATTCCTCCGGACGAATATGTCCCCCATAGTTAATCACCTGAATAATGATCCGGTCTGCATCACGATATCCGTTAATATCCACGTACATGCCGTCCTTGCCGTGCCGTGCAGCGTTAATCAGCAGATTCTCGAACACACGAGCCAGCAGCTCACCATCACCGGAGATGGTAAGTTCAGTGTCTATTTTCAACCGGGTAATCAGATGATTCTTTTCAAATACAGGATAGAGCTCTTCGTTCATCTGCTTCAGCAGTTCGCTAAGATCCAGCCGTGTTTTGTTTATAGGCAACATGCCATAATTCATGCGGGTAATTTCGAACAAATCATCAATCAGCTTCTCCAGACGCTGTGATTTGGTGAATGCAATCGATGTAAAGTGTCTTACTTGCTCCTCTGTCAGTTGATCATCCTTCATGAGCAGGTCCAAATATCCAAGCACAGAGGTCAGCGGCGTTCGCAGGTCATGCGCAAGGTTTACGATGAGCTGGTCTTTGCTGTTCTCGGCAAAGTCACCTCGTTCCACCGCTTCCCTTAGCTTCTCACTTGCCAGATTCACATCCTCCGCAATCGTACCTAACTCATCCTTCGAAGAAATCTGTACACGATGCTGAAAGTCTCCATTCGCCAAGTGATTAATGCCTGCGGAAATCTCTTTGAAATACGTGACATAGGGCCTTGTAAACAAGTAGAAAAACAAAATCGCAAGCGGGATGAAGAGCAGCATAAAAACATATAGATCGCCAATACTTCTCATGATATTACGATATTCCGCAAGCGGATCTTCTCTCCTGACCCCTGCATAATACATCTGCAACAGCCTGTACACGATAAATGTTACGACGCCAGAAGACAGCATGCTCAGACCGACCAGCATAATCATCGTTGTGCGAAAGCTTCTGCGTTTAGTCATTGAACGTGTACCCCACGCCCCAGATGGTTTTGATAAACTTGTTCTTGTCCACATCTTCTCCGAGCTTCTTGCGCAGCGTCCGAAT
The DNA here is from genome assembly GCF_055687625.1 of Paenibacillus sp. CB74. Taxonomy (NCBI): domain Bacteria; kingdom Bacillati; phylum Bacillota; class Bacilli; order Caryophanales; family Paenibacillaceae; genus Paenibacillus; species Paenibacillus sp. CB74. Next base: position 4,617,783 of record NZ_CM146009.1, read on the forward strand.
ATGTACCATAACGGTATTGCCACTTTCGAAATAAGCCTCTCCCCATACCTTTTCAAAAATACTTTCTGCGCTAAAGACCTGTTTTGGATTGCTCGCAAGCAACACTAAAATATCAAATTCCTTCGGTGTTAACTCCAGCGGTTTACCGTAAAGCGTCACGCTATGCTGCTCCGGTACAATGACAAGTCCGCCCTTTTCCAGAATCGAGCGCTGAACCGCCGCTGTGGACTGGCTGAATTGCAATGAGCGCCGCAATTGAGAATTCACGCGTGCTACAAGCTCCATCGGGTTAAACGGTTTGGTCATATAATCATCGGCACCCATCACCAGCCCCGTAATTTTATCCATGTCCGAGGTTTTGGCACTCAGGAAAATGATCGGAAAATGATGCTGCTCCCGTATTTTACGAGTCACCTCGTACCCGTCCATACCCGGCATCATAATGTCCAGTACGGCCAAATCAATGGCATGTGTCTGAATCGCCTGTAGTGCCGACTGTCCGTCAGATGCCTTGACGGTATGATATCCTTCTTTTTGTAAATGTAAAGCCACCAGATCCGCGATCTCTACTTCATCGTCCGCAATCAGAATCGTAATTCGCTTCATTGCTTATTTCACTCCTATATGGGATGCTGAGCAATATAACACCTTTGAATCTAACAGATAAGTACAAGATAAACAATTGAAAGCAATGTTTCCTCTTCCAAAGGGGAAAATCCGGTGATAGCGTATGCTTCCGAAGCAGCTTTCTGGAAGAAAGCTTTTAGGCGAGCGCTTCGCTTCTCCAGGTTTTTTCTGTCCTCTCCGTTCAAGTGTAAAAGAAATAGCTCATTTATATAAACACAAATAAAAAAAGGAAGAGGTAGCTATGAAACTGGAGCGTTTGTTAGCCATCGTTGTACTGCTTATCAACCGGGGGCGATTACAGGCAAAAGACCTGGCCGATATGTTTGAAGTTTCCATCCGGACGATCTATCGGGATATCGACACATTGGGACAAGCCGGGATTCCGGTCGTGACCTATCAGGGAGCAAGCGGAGGCATCAGTCTGGCGGAAGGGTATCGTCTGGATCGCAATCTGTTAACCGACAAGGATCTTGTTTCCATCGTCACTGCCCTGCGCAGCATATCCACCTCACATACAAATGCTGCACGTGAACTACTGGTGGAGAAGCTAAGCAGTATCGTTCCGGAAGCCAAAAATGAAGATTTTCAAGCCAGCACGCACCGATTCATCGTGGATCATTCAACGTGGACGCACCCTGAAGCGCTACAACAGAAATTAAAAGTTATTGATCAGGGAATTGATCAGCTTCAATGCATTTATTTTGCCTATTGCAGCGCCGAAGGTGCACAGACCTATCGTACAGTTGAACCCCACACGCTTGTACTGAAGAGGCACGCGTGGTATCTGTATGCTTTTTGCCATGAACGAAATGAATTCCGCATGTTCAAGCTGGTTCGTATGAAAGACGTCTCTCTTGCTGCAGAGCACTTTGAACGAAAATCCATCAACCTTCAAGACCGGCCGTGGCAGCAGGAATGGAGCCGGCCAGACAACCAGATTGGGATTACCCTGAGATTCCATGCCCGTGTCCATCATCTTGCGGAGGAATGGTTCGGTATTGAAAATGTATTGCCTGACGGGAACGGCTATTATATCAGCCAGGTCGCTTTTCCAGAAGATAACTGGCTGTACGGCTTCATCTTGGGCTTTGGGGCGGATGTTGAGGTGCTGGAACCGTTGCATATTCGGGATAATGTGTGCCGTATAGCCGAACAAATTGTTCAAAATTATAAAACCTCCGCTCAAACCTGACAGACAGCTGTCCAGTTCCTCCCCGTATACTTCAAATATGTTCAGGTTGAAGTTGCATATATACCCAAGGAGGAATGAAAGATGAACGTTACTGTATGTCAAAGCTGCGGCATGCCACTCACCACCCCTGCCCAATTCGGAACGGAGGCAGATGGAGGCACAACCCGTGAGTACTGTATCTATTGTTACAAGGATGGGAAGTTTGCACAGCCAGGAATCTCGCTTGAAGGCATGACGGAGATGTGCACCGCCATTCTGAAGGACGAGGGCATGGATGAGGAATCCGCTCGTTCGATGCTGCGTAATCAGCTTCCTTTTTTGAAACGTTGGCGCACGAATACAACGGATCAACACGAAGTATCTCCGGCTGCAAACTCTGCCACTTCTGCTATACCGGGTCAGGTTACAACAACTCAATCGTTATCTGCCCAGCCCGTTCGTTATGTCACCCTTCCGGGCAAACGCCTAGCCGGCATATCCGCCCGCACAACCAATGCCATTGAGATTAGTGGCAAAGGCTGTATCCAAGGTCTCTGGAACAATTATTTTGCCTCAGAGCATCTCCCTGCACCCGAAGCTGCTCGTTATGGCTGTTACACGAATTATACCGATGGCATAAACGGAGAGTACACCATACTGGTAGGGCATGAGATCAGTTCGGAGGAATCATTGCCTGAAGGATTGGACGACATTCTGCTCCCGCCTGCAACTTACGCCGTATTCACTTCCAGAAAAGGACCAATGGCAGAGGTTGCTCACGAAGCCTGGGGAGCCGTATGGGCATGGGAGAAGCAAAGTGATCGTACGTTCACCGGAGATTTTGAATTGTATGATGAACGCAGCCTGAATCCCGAAAATGTACAAGTCGATATATACATCGCCGTTCGAGATAGTAGATAAAACCAACACTATATCAACTCAGACTGGATCCAAATTTTCCTCACATCCTTCTGCATATCATGCAAGCTGCCGAGTTCACCCGGCAGTTTTTTTGATGTTCCTCCCGTGATACAACCGCCTATAGTACCAAGTTAGTTAGCATGTAACCTACCTATTCAACCAGATAATATGCCTCATAAGCGGGTACCATTGACTTCCTTAAAATTGGGACTATTCACATAACAACCGATTCCATCCTCCCACACAAAACCTTTCAAATCAGGTTCTTTACTCCTGAATTTCCCTAAAACCGTTTACATCTCCTGAATACGGGGTAAAATCACTACAATCCAATTGGAATTACGCTTTAAACTCTTCTATTTCGTCTAACAAGTCACATATACCTATATGCGCACCTGGCAGGGTAACCTGTCGAAATACATAATTCACAAATATGCTTCAAAGGAGGAACCAAGATGATCCGCATGCCTATTCAGCAAATGATCCCGTACCATCACCAATATCCGCGCAACACGGCGACCACTGCTCCTAAAAAGGAGAATGAGAACACTCAAGGTCTATCCTTTCATGAAATTTTACAGCAAAAAATGGCGAAGAAAAATGCTTCTCCTTCCCTTAGATAAAATGAAAGCTGGACGATTGCCAGTCCGGTTATGAACCGTCTTTCCGCAGCTTGGCGGGAGGACGGTTATTGGCGTTGAATCGCAAACAACTGTACAGTTCTCAGGCATGTTTCTATAATGGTTTAAATATCTACGATTACCATGACATTATACGAACTGTAAAAGGGGATTTAGCACATGAACACCATCGGTTGTTTTCACGCTCACTATTCCAACATCGCCTTAATTGAAGAGACGCTCGCTGCTTATGAAGTTGAATTGGTGCATTACGTCGATCCAGGCCTGGATCGTCTTAAACATGACGCTGACTTTTCAGATGTCGTCATCCACGAGAAAGTAGCTCAGACGCTCCGATGGATCGCCGAGTGTCATGCCGATGCCATTCTGGTCACGTGTACCCTGTTTGCGGCAGTACTGGAGCAGGAAGCCACAGAGGTCCCTGTGCCTGTGATCGGCATAGATGATCCGCTATTGCAGGAGATGCGGCAAGTACCAGGAGATTACATCATAGCCTTCACCAACCCGGCAACCATTGAAGGAACGATGGCACGGCTGAATCAGGCATTACAGCAAGAGAATGAGAATGAGCATCCCTACATTGCAAATACATATCAGACGGAAGCGGTGTGCATCCCTGGGACATTTGAGTTGATTATGCGTGGAGATCAGCAAGGGTATTTCGAAGCGGTGCGTGAGGGATTACAGCAGATTGCTGAGCAGTATCCGAGTAAAACGGTAGTGGCAGCTCAACTGTCTATGGCTCCCGCTGCTGCACAGGTTACTGCAGACACAGGCATTGCGATCCATAGTCCGTTGGCATTGCTTGCGGCGCATTTGGAGAAGAATTTGGGCATAGCACCGCAATGAACTCACTTACTAACTAACACCACTAATTAAGGAGGTGAACTAATATGCATTTCCTCTATATTGTTGTTCTGTTTATCGTAGGTTTTTCCTGTTCTGCATTTCTATACGGAGGTGCCCCTAAACTTAGTGATGCCCTCCTATTTGTTATCACAGGCATTTTATATAAGCTATGGACCACGAACAGTCGCAAAGCTAGTTTTGAACAACACGGAGAGCGCTCATAGAGTTTAAAATCATATCATTGAATCAAAAAAAGCCGTCCTTCTCTGCAATGACAGAGAAGAACGGCTTTATCACTATTTCAGACTGCCCAGCTTAAGCTGTACCAGCGCCTAGGAGCGTGTCCGATATTCCTCAGCCTTTTCCTGCATGCCCGCTGCTACAGCCTCATTCTCGGACAATCCTTTATCCGCCGCAAAGGCACGAATGTCCTGCGTAATGCGCATGCTACAGAACTTCGGTCCGCACATCGAGCAGAAATGAGCTTCTTTGGCCCCTTCTGCCGGCAGCGTCTCATCATGGTAGGATAAAGCCCGTTCCGGGTCAAGTGACAGGTTAAACTGATCCCGCCAGCGGAACTCGAAGCGTGCCTTGGACAATGCATCATCCCGGCGCTGAGCACGCGGATGACCTTTCGCCAGATCGGCAGCATGAGCTGCGATCTTGTAGGCGATGACTCCTTCCCGTACATCATCCTTGTTAGGCAAGCCCAGATGTTCTTTTGGCGTAACGTAACAGAGCATCGACGTGCCAAACCAGCCGATCATAGCCGCACCAATGGCGGACGTAATGTGATCGTATCCCGGGGCAATATCGGTCGTCAGTGGCCCAAGTGTGTAGAACGGTGCCTCATGGCATATCTCCATCTGCAGGTCCACATTCTCCTTGATCTTGTGCATCGGTACATGCCCCGGGCCTTCGATCATTACCTGCACATCATGCTTCCACGCGATCTGTGTCAGTTCCCCGAGCGTAGCCAGTTCCGCCATCTGAGCTTCGTCATTCGCATCGTAGATGCTGCCCGGACGAAGTCCATCTCCCAGCGAAAACGCCACATCATACCTTTTCATAATCTCGCAGATTTCTTCGAAATGAGTGTACAAAAAATTCTCCTGATGATGCGCAAGGCACCATGCTGCCATAATGGACCCGCCCCGGGATACAATACCTGTCATCCGCTTGGCGGTCATGGGGATATAACGCAGCAGCACACCTGCATGAATCGTAAAGTAGTCCACGCCCTGCTCTGCCTGCTCAATGAGCGTGTCTCGGTACAATTCCCAGGTCAGCGCTTCCGCTTCGCCATTCACCTTCTCCAGTGCCTGATACAGCGGCACCGTACCAATCGGTACAGGTGAATTGCGGATGATCCATTCCCGGGTGGTATGAATGTTTTTACCTGTCGAGAGATCCATCACGGTATCCGATCCCCATCGTACCGCCCAGGTCATCTTCTCAACCTCTTCCTCGATGGAGGAAGATACGGCAGAGTTACCTATATTAGCATTGATCTTCACGTGAAAATGACGACCGATCAACATCGGCTCACTCTCTGGGTGATTGATGTTGGATGGCAGAATCGCCCGTCCACTTGCCAGCTCCTGCCGCACAAATTCCGGTTCCACGCCTTCACGGATAGCGGCATACTCCATTTCTGGTGTAATGACGCCCTGACTTGCGTAGTGCATCTGGGTGACACAGCGCCCAGCCAGAGCACGCAGTGGTTGTCCCCGAAATCCAGGGTATTCCTCTGCCCCGGCTCTCCGCCCTCCGGGCTTTAGTCCGTTATCCTCAGGTTGAACGGCTCTGCCCTCATATGCTTCAACATCACCGCGTTCCATAATCCAATGATTTCGGAGCGCGGGTAATCCCTTCCGAATATCCATCTGGAATTCGGGATCGGTCATGGGGCCGCTCGTATCGTAGACACGCAGCGGTTCGTTATGCTCCACCCCTTGGGGAGTATTCGTGTCATGAAGGGCTATCTCACGCTCCGGTACAGCTATGTCCGGCCGTGAGCCCTGAATGTAGACTTTGCGGCTGCCCGGAAAGGGCTGAACCCGTCCAGCCGCTCCTGTTTCCTTTTCCACCTGCTGACCGTTATGTTCCTGTTCCATCGCTTGTTGTCCCGTTTGATTTCCTGTACTCATGTTTGCTCGTCTCCTCCTCCGTGTTCGTTCACTTGGTTTGGTTGGCATCGTCATCAGCTCGCTTATGCACCTGTCCCAAATCATGCAGAGCGCAGAGAAGAAAGAGCGATCCTACACCAGACCAAGGGGGAGACATTATTCATGTACAGTTAACGACAGAACGGAGGTTACCACAGATCATGGATCTATAATGACTGCTCTCTCTCCAAGCCCACTTTTGCAGGTTATTGAAAAAACAGTCCATGGAATGTGTATTATCTCGCCCGTCCACTGTATATAAAAAAGCCGGCCCCCGAAGGAACCGACTTTAATGTCCATCACCAATAATGCTCCTGGTTGCAGCTCCATAACGGAGTCCTGCAAGAGTCACACATGTGGTGGTTGTGGTCATATCGCCGATTACTTCCCTACGCTGGTATGATCCAGATCAGGTGCAAAGGGTCCGGAATCTCATGCGATTCCGTCTCAGTCCGGACAATTCGGACTCCCCCAGTAACGTTAACAAGTTGCGGCATACATAAGCCGCTGTTCATATTCAATGAAGCTGACCCCGATGGGCCGTCCATTACAGAGTAGCGCAACCGGAACATAAAAACAACCTTTATATTCCAGAACACCAACCCAATTGGAGAAAAACCTTACATCAATATCAGGATAACATGAGCCCCATCTGCGTAGCAGCTTCCTTTAGCACAGGTGCGTATTCGTGCAAAGTCTCCTGCGAAAGTCGGCTGACAGGCCCTGAGACCGAGAGAGCAGCTGCAATATTGCCTCGGCGATCCATAATCGGTACAGATACCGCTGCAGCTCCCGGCTCACGCTCCTCATAACTCGTCGCATATCCGTTATCCCGGATATCTCCCATTTGCGCCAAATACACCGCCGGATCAATAAACACCGGCCATTCCGGCCCGTTCATCAGTTCCTCACGATCCTCATCCGTGGCAAACGCCATCAAGACTTTGCTGGATGCGCCAACAGACAGCGGAAGTCTAACACCAACGGGAGCAACTCGGCGAATCGCCTGATCACTTTGCACCGCCTGAATCCGAATCCGTTCACTGCCATCACGCAGGTACAGACTCACGGTCTCCCCCAATCGATCTCTCAGTCGCTCCATCGCAGGCAGCAACAGAATAGCGGGATCATCACTGCGGGACATATGAGCCGACAGCTCCCAGATTCGGATGCCTAGTCGATACTTCTCTGTTGCTGCATCGCGGATTACGAACCCGCGATCCTCCAGTGTAGCCATCAAGCGGTGCACTGTACTTTTGTGCAGGCCGATCTGGCTGGCAATCTCGGTGAGTCCCAGATCACTGCGTGTGGTAAAACATAATAATATATCCAGCGCCCGTTCCACAGCCCGGACGGTTAACTTGCGATCTTCCATGGCATAATGCCCTCCTCATGTTTCATCACATGAAACTTGGTTACATAAATTATATGAGAAACGGTCTCATCTGTAAACCAAAAAGAGCCAAAATTGAAATAGACCAACGTGTAAAATTTTCCTTTTTATAAGACTTAATCCCCTGTAATTTACACACTAAGGTAATGTTACCCATATATCTTAAGAACTATATAACAATTGCGTAACAAATGCCCTCAATCAATTGACTTTGACTATATTGGAACATACGATAAAGATATATTACATTAAGATATCGCTCTGAAGCAGGCTCTGAAATAAACGCAATTCTCTTTTCATGTCGTTGTTATCTTCAACTGAACTTCAAAGGAGGGGCATTCATGTATCCAACATCCCAGAGCGAAGCCCCGCTGCAAACAAAAGTGTCCGATCTGCCCTCTTCCCTATCACCGAGGCTGATTCGGTTCAAACATATTATCGTAGCGCTGCTGCTCTCCGTTGTATTTTTTCTATTGTTTTGTTTTATTGCACTGCATGGTTACATCGCATGGGTATTATCCAACCCGACTGTAGCGCCTGTCTTCTCCAATCCGGTGCAGGCCAAGAATATGAAGTACGAAGACATCACGTTCCCGGCAGCAGATGGCAGCCGGACAATGCAAGGATGGTATATCCCTGCTGACAATGCCGCAAGCAAAACGATTATTTTCAGTCACGGCTATGGTGCCAATCGTGAAGAAACATGGGTACCCATGTATGACCTGGCACACTATGCCCATCAACTTGGCTTCAATGTGGTCATGTTCGATTATGGCTTCGCCTCACAGGTGAACAAAGCTGTAGCCACAGGTGGCAAGGCTGAGTCACAGCAATTGCTGGGTGCCATCCAGTTCGCCAAGCAGCGCGGTGCGCAGGAACTGGTAGTCTGGGGTTTCTCCATGGGTGCCGGTACGGCGCTTCAAACCGGACTGATTACACAGGAAGTGGATGCGATGATTCTGGACAGTACGTTCCTGCTTGAGCCGGATACGCTGTACCACAACATTCATAACCAGATCGATCTCCCGCGTCAGCCTACACTGGAGATCATGAAACTGTTGTTCCCTGTTCTGAATGGTACCGGATTGCAGCAGATTCCGTACCAGGAAGTGAAAAAGGAAGATTATCCGTTCCCGATTTTCTTCATTCATGGTACGGAAGATGAGAAGGCGCCTTACCCGATTGCAGAACAGCTCGCCGCCAACCAGACCAATCCGTACTCGGATGTATGGATCGTCCAGGATGCACACCATGAGTTGATCTTCCGGGAGCATCCAAAGGAATATCTGCGCCGTGTCTCGACTTTCCTGAGTCATGTAACGAAAACAAGCAGTGACGATGTGCAGAACACGAATAGTGGAGAATAATCAAACTTCAATCATCGAATTTCCCGTTGATTCTTGAGCCCCTCAGGGGCTCTTTTTTTGCACTCATAGGACAACAGCCCGGCGGAATATACTCTTGGGACGCATGAAGCAACGGTCTACATATGCGATGAAATTCAACTGAAGGAGGCCCACCATATATGAACTGGGATGGATATGGTCACCTGCTACCTCTGCGGACCTTGGAAGAAATCCGTTTCTGGAAAGAGCAGGAGAAAGAACATACACTCGTCATTCGTGCACTGGTGCCCGATCTGGAGCCCCCATACGTCAAGCTGCTGGAGGAATGGGAGGCTACCTTTGCGAACAGTGAGCGAGTAGCGAATCAGCTGTTAAAACAACTATTGCCCGCAACCCATCCACCTGCTCCCTACATCGTTCGTTGTATCGATCAACTTGTGTCGGCTGCTCGGCAACAATCGAGAGAGTTCATCAAACAGCTGTATGTTCTTCTGGAGCAAAGTGCTGCGGTGCAAGCTGTTCCGCTTGCCAAAGTACTTATTTTGCATTTGATCCGCGAATCAGAGTATTTTCTAGGCGTATTGGATACGCTTGGCCAACCTGGCATCTTGCGAGAAACAAATTTGGAGCCGTCACTTTTTCTGGAAAATGCACTGCATACGTCAGGGTCAGCAACCACCCATCGCCAAGCTTCAGAAGCTCCAATTTCTCAAGAAGGGAATGTAAACGCACCTGCTACTTCAGCGCAGATTCAATCCACAACCGTTCAAGTGCCTTCTACCGGAACAACACAAGCCACGCCCAGCACTACTGCACCTCCCGTAAAAGAAAAGCCGGTTCCCATTGGAGGGCACACACTGCCCCCTCTTCCCTATGCGTACAATGCGCTGGAGCCACATATTGACGAACTAACGATGCGTATCCATCACGATAAACACCATCAATCTTATGTGGACGGACTAAATGTAGCAGAGAAGAAGCTGGCGGAATCGCGAAAAAAGAATAACTTTGAACTCATCAAGCATTGGGAACGTGAACTCGCCTTCAACGGGGCAGGCCACTACCTGCATACGATCTTCTGGACAATTATGAATCCTGCTGGCGGCGGTAAACCTTCCGGTATGCTCGCAGAGCAGATCAAGCGGGATTTCGGAAGCTATGAAGCGTTCAAGAATCAATTTACGGAAGCTGCGAACAAAGTGGAAGGCAGTGGCTGGGCGATGCTTGTCTGGAGCCCGAGAGCACATCGTCTGGAGATTTTGCAGGCGGAAAAACACCAGAACCTGTCCCAGTCCGATATCGTTCCACTCCTGCCGCTGGATGTGTGGGAACATGCCTACTATCTGAAACACCAGAATGAACGCAAAAAGTATATCGAGGATTGGTGGAATGTCGTCTACTGGCCGGCTGTTGCCGAGCGTTACGAAACAGCACGCAAGTTGTTGTGGCCGCCTTATTAAGCTTGAGCTTAGTTAGATGGAATGAAAAGAGATATCTCCAGCCGAATGACTGCAAGATATCTCTTTTTGGTGTAAACAAAAAAGCAAGCCCCATGTAATAGAGACTTGCTTATCTTTTGAGAGACTTTCTATTTCAAAATGCTTATGCTCACTTAAGAAGCACAGCCCTCGCACGCTACATAGTTGTCGCCAACCTGTTTGCTAATAGCGATCAGGTCGCCCAGCTTGATATCTGCCTCATCGGTAAACTCCAGATCGGCGATACGAGCAACGATCAGTGCAGCAGCCTCTTCCTTGCTTGTTGCCATCTGGCTGAACTCAGACTTTTCGCCTGTAGATACAACCTCATATAAGTACGTATATCTCAACGTCTCCATCCTAACACTCTCCTTCCGAAATCACATCATATCATCTCTATTACCCAATTCCAAGTCCGATTATCAAGAACTAATCATAGCGCAGCTTCATCTGCTCAGCTGTCAGACGCACTTCTTCAGAGCCAACGCTAAGCACTTTGCTGGCTTCCGCCTGTGGATAGCGATCACGCAGAGTTCGTACCAATGAGGCGGTATAGGCTGCGGCAGAAGGGACACCTGCCAACTCCTTCAGACTGGCCATCGTGCCAGGCTGAACATCAGGATATCCTTCACTGGCTCCACCTGATGCATGCTGATAGAATTGACGCACGTCTGCTGCCAGTTGATCTCCCTGCCCCTCCACGATGATAAAAGCAGTAATAATATACGCCTTTGCCTGTCTGCGCTGGGCAATACCACAGAATTTCAGCCCACCTACACTGACATCATAATCACCGGGGCAAAAAGCACCCTGGACCTCACCCGTTTGCGCCTGGTTCGACCATGGCGTTAGCGACTCGGCAATAATTGACGCCATCTCCCGAAAATCATCATGGATATTGATCGCATGTCCGGGATTAGGCAGAATCAATGACACGTTAACTATCCCTGGATTCAGAGGTACGGCCGCTCCACCGGAAGGTCGAACACAGACTGCTGTCCCTTGGCTTCTTATCCGTTCCATCGCTTCTACAGCCCGTGGCAACCTGCGGTCACGCAGACCGGCTACAAAGGCATCTGGATGTCGCCATATGTGTGCAACTGGCAGATGCCCTGCCCCAACCCGTCTGCACATGACTTCTTCCCATGCAAAAGCGTCGAGTACACTACTGCCTTGTCGCTTGAGTGGTGTCTCCCAGATTTGCAGGCGCAATCTAGCATGTTTATCTGCTTGTAGTTTCTTTTCCGACTGTATCGGGTCTCTTGAATGGGAAGATGCACTCATCGTTCCATTACCTCCGGCTTAACGAATTCGTATGTATTCAGTATATATAGAAATGATAACGCCATATATAAATAAGCCGGTTCCCCTGGGAACACGGCTTATTTATATCCTATCCTGCGGCTTCAGAAGCTCCCGCTTCCAAAACCACAAGGACCTACTGATCCGGCTTGTCCATGAAGTGGACGTACCGAATTTTAATCTTTTACCAAAGACAAGAACTCTGCACGTTGTGCCGGATTCTCACGGAAAGAACCACGTACAGCAGACGTTACCGTCTTGCTTCCCGGTTTCTTCACGCCGCGGGAACACATGCACAAGTGCTCACCTTCCACCACGACCATCACGCCATGAGGCTCGACAGCTTCTGTCAGAATGTCAGCGATCTGTGAAGTAATACGTTCCTGAACCTGCAGGCGACGTGTTACCGCTTCAACCAGACGAGCCATTTTGCTCAAACCAACGATCTTGCCGCTTGGTACATACCCAATGTGCACTTTGCCGAAAAACGGCGCCATATGGTGCTCACACTGGCTGTAGTAGACGATATCCTTGACGATAACCAGTTCTTCATGATTCTCGTCAAACGTGACACCGAGCACATCGCGCGGATCTACTTCATATCCACCAAAAATTTCTTCATACATTCGGGTCACACGTGCAGGCGTTTCAAGCAGCCCTTCACGTGTACTATCTTCTCCGATCAATTTCAGGATCTGCTCTACATGATACTCGATCTTTTCCCGATTGTCGGATACTTTTGAATTCACATAATCTTTAACGCCAGCCACTGCCGAACGCCTCCTTTCGAACCACTACTGTAAGAGGTTGTTCAAAAAGTCCGCTTCAGGTACTGAAAACCCAACTTTTTTGAACACGCACTTTAAGCAGCCATTCCCTGCTATTATTTTCGGCGGCCCGAACTTTTACGCGCAGGATGCTGTTGCGGCTGAGGCATTTTCGCTCCTGGCTGCTGATTCTTCATCATCTGCTGGGCACGCTGCATTTGCTTGCCATTCAGGTTGTAGCCCATTTGCTTCGCCATTTTCTGAAGCATGTCCGGATTGCTTTGCATTTTCTCGAGTTGTTTACGCAAGTAGAACACCCCGATGAAAAATCCCCCGACCAGACCAACAATCAATGTGATAATCGGTATAACAATATCCATCTCTTAGACACCTCTGTATGCATTCTAAAAAGCCTGATAATCCGTGTCAATTCATGATGTTAAGCGCATATGTTGCAAACCTGACACAGACCGGATTTCCTGAAAGTATCATAGCATTTCCGCACGCCTTGAGCAAACGGATTTTCCAGTTGAACCGCACACAAGCTACGTCATGACGGCTTCAATGAAAACGGTTGTATGCTGAGCCAGATCAATTTCAACCACATCCAGAGAATAACGCGTACTTCCGCGCGCCACCCGGATTACAGGTCTGCCGGGCAATCCCCGATGTTGGCGCACAATGACGCCAGTCTCTTTGGTAGACAGTCGTACTGCAGTACCGTTGGGATACACGGATACACTCTTGTTGAACTCGATCAGAATGTCCCGATCCAGCTTTGTACCAGACAACGCCATCATCTCTTCACATGCCTCGTGTGGCAACAGACTGTCCTTCAATAACCCATTAATAAGATTATCATAGATATTAGCCACACTGACGATTCTCGCAAACAGATGGATGTCATTCCCTTTAATACCTCTTGGCATACCTGTACCATCAACATGCTCATGATGTTGCAGGGCTGTATGGGCGACCAACAGACTGAACTCCCGCTTGTTCTTAATCACTTCGAATCCCCGCCATGTATGGTGCAGCGAAGAATTTGCAACCGAGCCACTGCCAGGAGGTTCCCCCACTTTGCCAATATCATGCAATAATGCCCCCACAGCAAGGTCCTTCAGTTGATTATAATTGAGTCCCATATTCAGTCCGATGACCGAAGATAACAAACATACATTCATCGCATGAACATACTGTGCATTGTCTTTGGTACGAATATCGGTAAGCTGCACGAGCAGTTCACGTCCGTTCAGTACATCGTTTAGCAACTTCTCTATACTGAGGGCGACCTTTCTAGGACTCCAATCTTTGCCGGATCGAATGGATTCGAGTGTGACACTCATTTCGTTAATTATTGCCCGTTTCGTGGTTTCATCCAGAATGTCCTCTGTATCCACATCTTTGTACGCTTCATCCTGGATGTATAGCATGGTCACGCCAATACGCTTCAGCGTATTGACCATATATACGGTGAGCTGGACTCCGGCGGACAACAGTACCGTACCGTTACTGGAATATACCGTCTTGCCCAGAAGTTCCCCCGCTTCCACGCTCTCCACGTTTACATACTTCATGAACGTCCCCCGCTCTTACGATTGCTGCTCCAATGCGAGCAATTGCTCCTTGGTTTGCAGACCGCCTACATAACCCACCAGGGTTCCATCTTTACCGCTGATGCGGTGACAGGGAATAATAATCGGAATCGGATTTTTGCTAATGGCGTCCAGAACTGCACGAACAGCCTTGGGTCTGCCGATCTTTTCCGCAACCTGTTGGTGTGATGAGGCCTCTCCATAAGATATATCGGACAGAACCTGCCATACTTGTAGTTGGAATGGTGTTCCAAGCTGATCAAGCTGCAAGTCGAACGTTTTTCTCTCCCCTGCAAAATACTGCTGTACCTGCTGTGCAGCTTCGCTGAGCTTCTCTTCATTCTTCTCATATCGATACTCGCCAATCCAGGTACGGGCCCATTGTTGCAGATGAGCCTCACGTACGTGAAATGCGCCAAAATCAATGTGACACAGTCCTTCATCCGTCGCGCATAACGTAAGTGTACCAATCGGTGTCAGTACCTCATCGTAGTATACGGGCTTGCCATGAAGACCCGTAACTGCAGAAGGCCTCCACGCTGCGGCTTCTGGTTTGGCAGGCTGTGCAGGCTCCTCACTACCCGGTTCATTCCCCGCTTCCATTTTCAAATCCTGTTGTAACGCCTGTAATGCATTGCGCTCTTTCTGTTGCTCTGGCTGCTTCTCACTCACTTGTCCAGCCTCTGGCTGTTTGGGTAAGGTCTCGGACGAACTCAGTCGCTCCTCGGCCTTCTGCAGCATGCTTAGTACGTTCCCATCTTGTTCGTTAGCGGCAGCTTCCCCAATTGCTCTCATGGCGTCTTCTCCTCCAATTCTGCTTAACGCCCAGGCTGCGGTTCCCCGCAACTCGGGGCGCGGATCACGTTTTAGTACTTCTGTAAGTTTGGGTACAGCACTTTTGTCTTTGAAATTGCCCAGGGCAATAACGGCATTGCGTTGAATTGGCTTCTTGCCCCGCCAAGCGGCAGAACTCTGACCGAAACGTTCCTTGAATTCCCGATTACCGATATCCAGTAACGGCAGCAGGAGTGGCTTCACAATCTCCGGATCGGGGTGAAACTCGGGATGGTGATCCCAGTTCTTGCCCCGGTTCTTCGGACAGACAATCTGACATGTGTCACAACCGTACAGACGGTTGCCTATTTTCAGCATAAATTCTTCATCCACGAACCCTTTCGTCTGGGTTACAAAAGAAATACAACGCTGTGAATTCAACTGCCCCGGCCCAACCAATGCGCCTGTCGGACAAGCATCAATACATTTCGTACATTCACCACAGTCTTCGGTCACAGGAGTGTCCGGTTGAAAGGGAATATTCGTCACCAGTTCCCCGAGAAAAATCCATGAACCGAATTTGGGTGATATAATGGCACAGTTCTTGGCGCTAAAACCAATCCCCGCACGCTGGGACACCGCACGATCCACCAGTGCTCCTGTGTCTACCATGCTTTCGATCATGGCTTCAGGTACACGTTCACGTATAAAGTTTACCAACTTGTCCATCGCTGTACGCAGCACCTGATGATAGTCCTGACCCCAAGCTGAACGGGCAAAAATGCCGCGATACGCACCAGGCTCCGATTTCGGTGGATTCACCATCTTGGACTGATACGCTACTGCTATCGCAATAAGAGACGCCGGTTCGCCCTCCTTTAAGGAAGGGTGTACCCTTTTTTCAATATCTGGTTCTTCAAAACCTGAAGCATACCCCTTATCCCGCGACTGCTCCAACAGCGACTTCAGGGAAACAAAGGGATCCGCCGAAGCAAATCCGATATCATCAATGCCCAGTCCGGGGCCAGCTGCCTTGATCTCCTGTTTTAACTTCTCCCATACGGAGGCTTCCTGTGCTGCCCCGGTCTGTACGCTCGTCATTTCTCTTCCCTCTCTTCTTCCGACACGTATTCCGTAAATAGTGAACGCCCGCCTCACGGTAAGAGGACAGGCGTTAATTTCTATATATGCCTTGCTTACTTGCATTCAAAACGGATCGAGTCTATATGGTTTAACGCAAAATGCAGTCTGAAGTTGTTGTCCTGTCATAATTTTACAATTTCTTCAATTCAGAAAACGGCCAGAAAATAAATTCAGCCTTGCCCACAATCTGGTCAGATGTAATACTGCCAAACACTCGGCTATCCTTACTTTTGCCTTCATGACGATTATCTCCCATCACGAAGAAATGATCCGGCTCCAGTGTGATTGGGCCAAAATCGGGATCTTGCACCTCGATATCGGTGTATGTTTCCGCTTGACGCTCGCCGTTCACATACAGATGGTGATCCCTGACTTCAATGGTATCTCCCGGAAGTCCTACGATCCGTTTTACCAGAAAATCCTTCTTCTCCACACCTTCACTTGGATCACGAAGTACAATTACATCGGATCGGGAAGGTGTATCCAGATGATATACAATTTTGTTCACGAAAAGACGATCTCGCTCAACCAATGTCGGCTGCATGGACTGTCCCTTGACCATCGACAGATTAAACACAAACAGGTTCAGCAGCATCATGATGACAAAAGCAACAACAATCGTTTTGACCCAGTCCCACAGCTCGACCACCCAGGATTTCTCCGGTTGTTCAGGCTTTGGCGGTTGATTACGTTCCTCGGAAGCCATATGTTCCATTGAATGATGATTGGAATTCAAAGGGACACCTCATTTATTAATTAGTTGAATTGAGCTTGCAAAATGATGATCATACTCCCCTTCAGTCTACTTCATTTGGAAGAGTGAAACAATTGGTTATGAGCACCAATACCTTGGATATCATGTGTATAGCCTGATTAGGCGCAGTGGTCTAATTGAATGGGAGACACCGAAGCGTGTTCAGAGAATGAGAAAATCAGAGGAATATTACGTAAAGGTCCTTCATACAAATAGAAAGGCACATCTCTCACGTTCTTACACGTTAAAGAGATATGCCTAATATGAAATGAACATCTTTTTTATTTCTTTTTAAACATGCAAACTAAGCTTTAGACAAAATACTAAGATTCTGGAAAGCGCTCATAATCTGATTGGCACCGTAACCCATAGCTTCATATAGAGGCATGGCTACTTTGTTGTGCTCATCACCCGCCACCCATACCTGGCTGACTTTACGCTGCTGGAACCTTTGTTCCATAGCCTCGACAAGTGTTTTGCCGACTCCACGGCGACGATAGTCTGGATGTACCGCAATACGGTAGATGCAACCCTGGTTTTGATCAATCGTACCGATCAAAGCGCCGACGAGGTCTCCCTCTTCTTCCGCAACCATGATTAGGTCAGAATCCCATGACAATTGACGGGCAAACGGGCCCATCGTGTTCTCATAACACTCTTCCGATAGCGCAACCTGGAGAAGCTCCGTCATCTGGCTTGCATCACTCAACTGAAAGGAACGAACGTGCATGTCTTAAATCTCCCTTTTCGTTAGCTTAGATGAGGTTTTTTACAAAAAGGAGTTCCCTTTTACCAAAAACCCAATGTTCATATAATGACAAAAAACGAGAAAATACCGCTTCTTCGTCAATTAAACCATACTTTACTCCATAAAACACGCATTTTCTTTTGAAAGCGCTTAATTGTAACCGTTTACAATAAGATTATTCAAGTTTTTGCTTTTTTGTCTATTAAAATCACATAAATATATTCATAAAGGGTAAAATATGTTTGTTATCTCTGGCCCATGATTAAATCAACGCTTCGGGGGACTTAATAAACAAAAATGTTGCTTAATTAGCCCGAATGCGGTTTAATATTAGTGGCAAGGGTATTATTACATATGTACCTGATTTAAAAAAAACCTAAAATCTCAGGAGGTATTTCATTATGGCTTTTCAATTACCGGCACTTCCTTACGCTAACGACGCATTGGAACCACATATCGATGCACAAACGATGGAAATTCACCACGATCGCCATCACAATACTTATGTAACGAACTTGAACGCAGCTCTGGAAAGCGCTCCTGAACTGCAAGAAAAAAGCTTGGAAGATCTGATTGCTAACCTTGACAGCGTACCTGAAGGCATCCGCACAGCGGTTCGCAACAATGGTGGTGGACATGCTAACCACAGCTTGTTCTGGGAAATCATCGGACCTAACGGCGGCGGCGCTCCTACAGGCGATATCGCTGCAGCAATTGATAGCGAACTGGGTGGCTTTGATAAATTCAAAGAAGATTTCGCTAAAGCAGCTACAACTCGCTTCGGTTCCGGCTGGGCTTGGCTCGTAGTTGGCAAAGATGGCAAGTTGTCCATCACTAGCACACCTAACCAAGACAGCCCTCTCTTCGAAGGTCTGACTCCGGTTCTGGGTCTGGATGTATGGGAGCACGCTTACTACCTGAAATATCAAAACAAACGTCCTGATTACATCGGTGCTTTCTGGAATGTAATCAACTGGGATGAAGTTAACAAGCGTTACGCTTCTGCAAAATAAGACTGTTCGCATGCAACAGTTAACATAAAAGAGAGCCTGATTCGGTCATCGTGACCGTGATCAGGCTCTCTTTTTGCTATCGCAATCGGTATAGTTATAGTTAATGGATATCTTTTCTAACGAACCACAGACACGCTATTGCTCCATATTTCATCGTATCGTGAACCTAACGAATCTCAGCATAACTATTTCCCAAAATAAGGGCGTTGATTCGCACTTTTAGGTTAATTTAGCTAAGATAACGTCACTCAGATTCGTTAGCTCCCCCATTTAATCATTCACTTGATCATACGCACCGGCAAAATAACTGCTGATCATCTTCAGAAATATATTCGGAAATGCCATCTTGTCCATATCTTCCGGTCCGATCCAGCGGTAGGTCAAGCCATCGCCTTTCCCTGTCAGTGTCGGAGTGTTCAGCGCCAGTTCACTAACATCAGATGGGGACATTAACTTCTCTCCATCGTTAAGCGATGTTGAGATAATGTTCTGCGAATCAGGCGTGCCTGGCTCCGATGAATGCGTTGTGGCTGACTCAGGTGACACAGCAGAAGATGAGGCTGTGCCCTCCTTCGTTGCCGCCTGTGCGTCGTAGGCGGCTCTGGCTTCCGCTGCGATTAGCGGAAGCTCACTGCTCTGGTCCTGCTCGGTACACTTGTACACCTGCAAGCTCCAGACAATGTGGCTGAACACATGCTCCGCATGGGTAGCCAGCCCTTCCGGGCGGGCAGCGAAGCCTTCCGCCCACAGACTGCCGGCCAGCAAGGCCATGGCCGGCTCATCCGCCAGCGGCGCCGCCTTCTTGCTGGCTGCGGCGGGCGCCGCGAGCACATGCGGCAGCTCCCACATCCGGGCCAGCAGGCCCGTGTCTGGGCGCTGGCGCACAAGCACTTGGCCGCGGTGATCGCCGCGGCCCTCCACAATCGCGACCAGCCGCTGCTCAGGCCGCGGCGGCTTCGCCTTGGTCTTGACCGGCAGCGTAAGCTCTCTTCCGGCGATGCGGCCGGAACATTGCTCCATGACCGGGCAAGTCAGGCAATGCGGCGCTTTGGGCGTGCACACCAGCGCGCCAAGTTCCATCAGCGCCTGATTGAAATCACGCGCTCGCCCTTCCGGAATGAGCTCTCCTGCGAGCTCTTCCATCAACACCCGGGTGCTGCCCTTCATAATGTCCTCATCAATGAGGAAGTATCGGGACAGGACCCGCATAACATTGCCATCTACCGCAGGCTGCGGCTGGTTGAAGGCAATGCTGAGAATGGCCCCGGCAGTATACGGGCCAACCCCTTTTAATGCGAAGACAGCCTGCTTGTCCTGAGGCATCTCGCCTCCGTGCAGCTCCATGACTTGTCTCGCAGCCGCCTGAAGATTACGTGCACGGGAGTAATAGCCGAGTCCCTCCCAATTTTTCAGAACATCCTCCTCGGGTGCTTCCGCAAGTGCCTGCACGGTTGGAAAATTCCCGATAAAACGATTGAAATACGGAATGACCGTATCGACCCGTGTCTGCTGAAGCATAATCTCTGATACCCACGTAAAATACGGATTGTTGTGGCGACGCCACGGCAAATCCCGTCGGTTGATCATATACCAGTCCAGCAAATTCACGCTGAAATGTTGTTTCTGTTCCTGTAAACCCATATTTCCGTCCTCTCCTATTGCCAAGCTAGCTACTTTTCCATCTGTTCTACGATCGCAAAGGCCGCTGCCAATTCCGTCTGATGCGTAATGCTCAAATGTATGTCATATTGTTTGTCGTATGGCAGCTGCAGGCGTTCCCAGGCCTGACTGGACAGCGAGGCCACCGGACGTCCTGTCCCATCAGGCAGCACTTCGATGTCAGTAAAGCCCATAATGCCACCAATACCGCACCCAAATGCCTTGGACACCGCTTCTTTCGCTGCAAATCGACCGGATACAAACTCCGTCATCCGCTTCCCTCGACGAACCGCGATCTCCCGCTCTGCTGGCGTTAATATTCGTTTCAAAAAAGCTTCCGCATGGCGACCGGACAGCAGCTTCCGCATACGTCCAATCTCCAGCACATCATTGCCAATGCCATATATCATCAACGCTTCACCCGCTTAATCTTTTATACTGTAAGAGGTTGTTCAAAAGTCCCACCTTCTCGGTACTGAAAACCGCTCTTTTTGAACATGCATTGTAAAATATCCCCATTCAATCACATGATCCGTAACTCTCCGAACACGTATTCTATTGTAGCAGGAGGGGCGTCCAGAAGCGAGTACCTATCGGCATTACCATATATGCTAAAATATAAATCAGGAATCGTCTGAAATTCTGAGGAGGTCTGAATTATGCCCATCACTTTTGAATTGCCCACTGACGTAGATGCTATCATTCGCGGCGACTTTTTCCCTGCACAACACCCCGCTCAGGGCGTCATCATTCTGTCTCACGGATACAAAGGCTTCAAAGACTGGGGCATGTTCCCTTACGCAGCTTCACAGCTAAGCCAGACGCATCATGTATTGACCTTTAATTTCTCTCACAACGGTATCGGTGAATATCCGGAGCAATTCTCCGAACTGGAAAAGTTCGCAGTCAATACCTACACCCGGGAGCTTGCCGATCTGGCCCTGGTACTGGAGCATGTAGCTACACAACCTGAATTCACCGGACTTCCTGTGTACCTAGTTGGTCATAGTCGCGGTGCGGGCGTAAGTCTCGTCTATGCACTGGATCATCCCGAACAGGTGGCAGGTGTCATCTCCTGGAATGGCGTAACCAATCTGGATCTCTTCACAGCGGAGCAAAAAGAAGAAATGCGTACGCAGAGCCGCAGCCATGTCGTTAACGGACGTACAGGTCAGCAGATGCCACTGGACGTGTCTATACTGGAAGACCTGGACAAGCACAGCGAACGTTACGCTATTATTGACCGCCTGTCTTCTTCACCTTTGCGAGTCGCACTCATTCAGGGAACGGAAGATCCGCAGCGTCTTCGGGAGGGTTCTGCTGCACTTGTTCAAGCCCGTCCTGATATCCCATGGCACCAGATTAATGAGGGAAACCATACCTTCAATACTGTTCATCCATTTAAAGAAACAACTCCGCAACTGGAACAAGTCATCACCCAGACCCTGCAACAGATCAAAGACTGGAGTAGCTAACTCTTCTTTAATATTGTAGTCACCTGGATTTTTGCAGTTTCTCGTTCCACATAAAAAAAGAGTCACTGTGTGAGCAGTGACTCTTTTGCATTCCCTAAGAGGGAATGTATTTCAATATTGGTGTTAACAGCTTATAACAAGCTTGCTCATCCATCCGTATTAGATACCCGGAATGGCATTGCGTTTGTGATGTGTACGCGTATAGAACGCTTCGAGGCGCTCTTGGGCAGCCGGATCGATCTGTTTTCCTTCGAGATAATCACTGTTCGCTTCATAAGAAATTCCCAGCTCATCTTCGTCCGTCTGACCTTCCCATAGCCCTGCAGATGGTGCCTTGTCCAAAATAGCCTGTGGCACTTTCAAATATGCTGCCAGCTGGCGTACCTGACGTTTGTTCAGCGTGCTCAGTGGTGTGATATCGACAGCACCATCGCCCCATTTGGTATAGAAGCCCGTGATGGCTTCGGACGCATGATCCGTACCTACAACGAGCAGGTTTTCTTCAAACGAAAGCGCATATTGCATCACCATACGAGTTCTCGCCTTAACGTTACCTTTGCCTTGGTGAGTCATATGGCGTGGGCTGCCCAAGGATTTGAATCCTTGCTCCACTTCCAGTGCAATCTCGTTCACCGCATCTTCAATATTCGTTTCCACAACATGCTTCAGATCGTATGCTTTCGCTACAGCGTAGCTGTGGTCGATATCGGATTGTTCACCATAAGGTTGGAACACACCCAGCGTTTTGTACTCTTGTTTATTCTCTTCCGTAAGCTCGTCCGTCGCTTTTTTGCAAAGCGCCGTTGCCACTGCACTGTCAATACCGCCGCTGATCGCAATCAGCAAACCCTTGGCACCCGCATTTTTAACATACGTCTTCAGAAAATCAACACGCTTGCGTACTTCCTCTTCTTCATTAATGCTTGGTTTAACCTTCAATTCAGCGATGATCTGTTGTTGCAAACTCATCGTTCACACACCCCGTTTCTAAATTAATGAAATTTGATGTCCATCTTGAAAGGTCCGAATGGTTCAATAACCTTATCTATCCAAAATGAAACGCCCCGGCATCGGTGATCCGAAGGGCGGGGCGTTCTATGGAGCGAATTAACGGCAATAACGTTCAAATGCATTTGTCAGATCAGCCGCAATTTCCTCTGCAGAACGGTCTTCCACTTGATGACGCTCGATAAAGTGAACGAGTTCTCCGTCTTTCATCAGAGCGATGGACGGTGAAGATGGAGGATACGGTGCAAAGAATTCACGTGCTTTTGCAGTTGCTTCCTTGTCCTGACCAGCAAATACAGTGTACAGGTGATCCGGTGTAATATCGTGTTGAAGTGCTTGGGACACCCCTGGACGGCATTGACCTGCGGCACATCCGCAGACAGAGTTAATGACAACCAGTGCTGTTCCTTTTGCATCTGGAAGACTTGCTTCCACTTCTTCAGGAGTACGCAACTCCTGGATTCCTAGACGAGTTAACTCATCCCGCATGGGTTGAACCATATCTTTCATGTATTGATCAAATGACATTGACATTCGGTTTCACTCCTTATAAATGGTTGTTCTATGATCTCGATCGAATTAAAGGCGAATAACTCTCCAAAACAACGTTACATTCATATCGAACATTATGGATGTAATGATGTGCTATTCCTATTATACATCCATAAGCAATGAAAGCAAGATTCAGAAACCGCCTGCGGAAAGGCTTCTTCTATAATATTATGTCTCATTGTCTGGCAAAATATGCTGAATGACTAACGTTCAAATGCCACTTTGAAGGTGGTACCCTGACCTTCCTCCGATTCCACAGTGATGGTTCCATTATGTCGTTCCACAATACTCAGGCACATCGACAATCCAAGTCCGGTTCCCTTGGCTTTTGTCGTGTAAAAAGGTTCAAACAGCTTTTCCTTCTTCACCCGGGGTATACCCGGTCCTGTGTCACGTACACACAGTTCCACCTTATCATCCACGATCCGCGTTTCCAGCGTAAGCACACCCTTCTCATTCATGGCTTCCATCCCGTTACGGGCCAGGTTCAATACCACCTGTTTGATTTCCTTTGAATTGAGATGCAACTTCGGCACATTATGGGCGAGCATGAGTTCAATACTCTGACCACGCAGGTTCGCATCCGCCCATAACAATGGACTGAGTTCATGGATGATATCGTGCAGCTGGGATTCCTCTTTCTCGGCAATACGATTCTGAGCCAGAGACAAAAAATCATTAATGATACTGTTGGCCCGATCCAGCTCTTCCAGAACGATCCGGTAATAGTGATCCAGGGAGTCCGGACTCTTTTCCTGCATCAGTTGAAGAAAGCCCCGCACAACTGCCATGGGATTACGCACCTCATGCGTAATGCTTGCAGCCATCTGCCCTACCAGACTGAGACGATCCACATTATCGAGTTCACTTCGCAGCATCTCAAGCTCCGTGATATCCTGAATGATCAGCATGGCTCCTGTTACTTCTCTCGCAGACTCTGTTGAAAAGGCATAGATCGGAACGGTTCGGGATTGCAAGACGTTTGCACCGTAACGAACGGTCAATCCACTAATCTCACCATGAACGACGGCTCTGCGAATGCTTTTATCCATCTTGTCCGCCTGACCTTGTTCAACAAATTGAGTGGCAGGCTGTCCAATGAGATCAGGGGTGGAGGTACAGGGAAGCTGTTCTCTTGCCATTTGCTTCATCATCTCATTGACAAACATCACTGTGCCTTGTTTATCTACGGTGGCAATGGAGAGCGGCACTGCGTTCAGAATCTGATGAAGTTTCTCCGATTCGTCTATGTATCGGTTGTGTACTTCCGAGAGATGCTGCTCCAGTCCGCGATAGTGCTTCATCCGTTCCAGCCATAGCAGACTCAGAATGCCCGCAACAATGGCTCCTGCGGTATATCCAAGAGCTGTAAGTATCAGGTAGGTTGCAGAGTACGTGGATTCATTCTGGAGGGATGCGATCCATAACAGACTCGTTACAACCAGTTCCATTGTAATTAGGATAATGAGGATCGTCATTTTGCGTGAAGGTGTATTATGCTTGAATCGTTTGGCAGACAACCATACAATAGGATAGAGAAGAATGCCCGTATGAAGGAGAAATCCGTACAGATCATAGGGATGCGCAAACAGAAAATAGAAGAGAATATGTAGAATGGACAGCGTTACGCCTATAGCGGTTTTACAATACAAAATAACAAGTATCACAGGTACAATACTTAATGATATGGGTACAGCTACCGGGCTTGCATAGAGTGCAAATAGCAGACACAATAGCATGCTCAGGGCACTTGTCACAGCAAAACTGGTATAAACGGTTCCGGCATGATCCATTTTGGCAATAGCCCGCTTGGAGAGTACCAGACGGAATAAGGGAATCAGAAATACCGCCGTCCCTGCCAGCAGTACTTGTAAAAGCATGTCCTTTAACGCAACCACAATGCCATCTCCTCCTCTGCCTGCACATTCCCTCATGTATTTCTGATTAAAACATAGGCGACAGTATATTACAATATATCCCTTAAGACTGCACAATAGAACTGCCTCAACTCCATTATATTTCAGAAAAAGCCAGGAGTAGACACAGTTTACGTAAAACAGACAAAATCAATGAAAAAAGAGGGTAATAACATATGTATGATGTCATTGTAATTGGTGGCGGATCCGCGGGCCTGATGGCTTGCGTTGCAGCTGCCGAGCATGGAGCATCCGTGCTTCTGCTGGATAAAGGAGATCAACTGGGTCGTAAACTCGGCATATCTGGCGGAGGTCGATGCAATGTAACCAATGCCAAGGAAACGGATGAACTCATCCGACACATTCCGGGTAATGGACGCTTTTTATATAGTTCATTCCAGAATCTGGACAACCAGGGAATCATGCGTTTCTTCGAGAATCTCGGAATCGCCCTGAAAGAAGAAGACAACGGCAGAATGTTCCCAGTAACCGATAAAGCAAAAACAGTTGTGGATGCGCTGGTAGGCAAAATTGTCTCCCTCGGCGTTGAGATTCGTACCAAAGAACCGGTGAAGGAACTTATTCAGAACGGTCAGCAAGTACAGGGTGTTAAGTTGATGTCCGGCAAAACGATCCTTGGGCGTTCTGTCATTATCGCTACTGGTGGCAAATCCGTACCTCAAACCGGATCAACCGGAGACGGTTACCCCTGGGCTGAGGCTGCGGGTCACACGATTACGGAGTTGTATCCAACCGAAGTGCCTATTGTATCTGGGGAGAGTTGGATTCAATCCAAAGAACTGCAAGGTTTGTCATTGAGGGATATCGGCTTATCTGTATTGGATGCCAAAGGAAAAACCGTCATCTCCCATCGCGGGGATATGATCTTCACGCATTTTGGAGTGTCTGGACCGGTTGCATTGCGTTGTAGCCAATTTATCCGCAAAGTTCAGATGAAGTCTGGAAACCCGCAGGTCATCATGAGCATTGATCTGTTCCCAGAGCTGTCCGCAGGTGCATTGGAAGCACAGGTTCAACAGGTATTGGAACAAGAGTCCCGCAAGGCTGTCAAAAACATACTGAAAACATGGGTTCCAGAGCGTATGATTCCATTAATGATGAAACGGGCAGAGATCAGTGATGACCTTACGTTCCACCATTTCCCCAAAGGCATGTTAAGCAACTTATGTGGGTTAATGAAAGCTTTTACCTTCCGTGCAGACGGAACGAGATCACTCAAAGAAGCCTTCGTCACTGGGGGAGGAATTCACTTAAAGGAAATATACCCAAAAACAATGGAATCCAAGCTGCTGCCTGGACTATTCTTTTGCGGTGAAGTGCTGGATATTCACGGCTACACCGGCGGATATAATATCACTGCTGCTTTCTCCACCGGATATACGGCTGGCATGCATGCGGCTGAATATAAGCACGCTACATTATAGTAGAGATTGTTCAAAAAAGTCCGCTTTTGATTACAAATCATGCCTACTGGCATCATCAGCGATGAATTGCTTCAGATGTCAAAAACCCCGATATCCACTGTCTGTGGAGTATCGGGGTTTTTGGGCATTATTCCATTTTAGTAAGACGAAACGAACCACTCTTAGCTTGTGATCTTTCCCTTCTATGCCTTGACACTGCCTGAAAATCCATCAGCCGAATCATCGTATGTCGGGTCCTCGCTATGGTTATGTCTGCCCTGCTCCGTCTGGCTTCCCTGGTTTCCGCTCGCATACCCCTCATTCCAGTCCTCATTCACGAGATGAGCCGGAATTGATATGTTCTGAAACTGATCCAGTTCTTCCGTCTGCGAGGCAAATACGGCACTTCCCCCATGAGATTGTACAATCTCTACAGCAGACTGAGGATCTTGGCGATCTGTGGGGATATACAATTCCAGCGGGCCAGACTGATATGGCTTATATCCCAATTCCTCCAAGGTTGCTTTGGCGGCATTCAACGCTGAACCGTCTGAGAAATGCACCTGTAATTCGCTATTATCCATCATCATTATCTCTTCCTCCTTGCTACAGCTAATCTCTCATCACTCATAGATGAGATTCTTCTTCTATAGCATGGTCAGTTATAGCGCGTGATATGCTCTAACTTAGTAAGGAATTCCTTTAGACACGTGTAAGCCGAACCCATCCGGCAATAGATAATACACAAAGTCCGAAGGCCACCGCCCCTGCAGCTGTCAGAATACCCACGATCCAGCCGAGCCAGGCCAATCCCAGCGTGAATCCCATCAGAATACCAATTGGAACGAACAACATTCGAACCATCATAGAACCTGCACGATGCAGGGCCTCCGAGTCATACGTTATAAGCTGAACATAGTCCGACGTTGCAAAAACATCCCAGGAACGATAAAACATCACCGTCAACATGATGATTAATAACGCACACACGATGACATTGACCGGAAAAGGAGGTAATGCAACTGCTGCAATGGATAGTCCGCCAAGCTGCAAATACAATTTCATCGTGGCCGAGTTCCGAAAAAACGCCTTGAACGCAATCTCTGCTGTCCGATTCGCGATGGAACGATTGCGTAACAATTTACGTGGTTTGCGGAAGATTATGGACCGTGTTCGTGGAGCTTTCGGCTTGCTCACCGCCCGACTTAACATTAGAGCTGTAAGCTGCAGCCTGCTCCGCAGATCCTCTCGTACATCCCCTTCAAACGTTCCCTTCATTAACAGCCTCATCTGTCCAACGGTAATCAGAAGAAGCATGATAAGCACGATGCCAAAGATAATCTTCCACGTCTGTTCATGTATCCATGATGTCGCATGGATGGTCATATAACCTATGCCAATCACGAGAGGGACCATCCGAATCCAGCGTCGCCAACCCGTATATCGAACCTTCGTGATATGTAGTGTTATGGCTTGAAATGAAGCTACTGCGCCGAACCAGACAGCCATAAGTGCAATCTGGAGATTCGACATCTCATAGACACGGGACCACAGAGGAGCAGTTAGTGCTGTAACCAAGATCATCTTGCCCAGATGTTGCAGACAGGACCGGTAGAGCCCTTGCCTCATTAGGGTGCGCATCCACAACGACCTTGATTTCAAAAACAATACATCCGCTTCCTCCACAAATATCAGCACACCCCCGGTAAGCATGACCAAGTCAATTAGCCCGGTCAGTACGGGAAGTGGTAATCCTGTTGCCCATGCAGGCAGCATTTTGGTCCATAAACTCATGTACCACCCAATCAGATAGAGCAGACCCGGAACAAGCAGGTATACCCACACCGTCCAATCCACGACGAGTCTGAGGTTTTTCATCTGCTCCCTGAAATGCTCTTTGCGTCTTCGCTTGTATAAACGAAGTGGTGTATAACGCCGGGAAGTTTCCATCCTCTCTCACCCTCTCTATCTAAGTCGTCAGTATATCAAAACAGTCGAACAAAGAGGCTCCCGGCAGTCCTGCCACTTCACGGATCTCATCCAATGTACCCTCGGCAGCAGATCTGCCAGAAGCAATCAGAATAAATCGGTCGCAGATTCGTTCAGCGGTATCCAGCACATGCGTAGACATGAGCACACCCGCACCACGGCGGCGTTCATCATCAAGTAATTTCAGAAAATCCTTGGTTGCACGGGGGTCCAATCCGATGAACGGCTCGTCCACGATATAGATATCCGGCGAAGACAGAAAACCGATCATCAGCATCATTTTCTGCCGCATGCCCTTCGAAAAACTGGCTGGAAGATCATTCCGAACGTGGTCCATGCCGAAGCGAACCAACAACTCCTCCGCTCTGGCGACAAAGACCTCTTCTTCCATTTCATACGCTGCTGCGGCCAGATCAAGATGTTCCCATAGGGTCATATATTCGTAAAAAACCGGTTGCTCCGGGATATAGGCATAGCGACCATCTCCCCCAATTGTCACTTCATAGTTTGCATGTTCCAGCAGACCAAGCAGTGTTTTGATCGTGGTACTTTTGCCCGCACCATTTGGACCGATAATACCTACCAGCTCCCCTCGTGCCACATTCATTCGAATATCGCGAATGGTCGATTGTCCTGGCTCGTATCCTGCCTCTGTAATATGTACGTCCAATATGGACTCCTGTGTAACTGTACCTCCATGCTCTATCTTCATATCGAACACTCCTGTTCTGATTCGGGGCTTATTAGATCAACTCATTTTATTGTATACGAGTTGTGAGCTGTTTGTTTGATCATTTTGAGCGTTTTTATTTCGGCAAAAAAAGAAGCAGGGGTTCCGGAGCCCCTGCTTCTTCATATTACAGTGAAAATCTCATATTACCGATTTGTCTCCACCACAGATGTAGTTTCACTTTCTGCATCCGCATCTACGTTCAGACCCAGATCCAGCGCACCGCGGCTTTCGCTCGCGTAGCTGCTGCTCACGTTACGCTCGCTGTCTTTCACGCTGTTGTTGCGTTCAGTTTGAGTCATTATTGCACTTTCACCTTCCGCTTTGGCGTTCAGACCCAGATCCAGCGCACCACGGCTTTCGTTCGTGAAGTTACTGCTCTTGTTACGCTCGCTGTCTTTCACGCTGTTGTTGCGTTCAGTTTGAGCCATTGTTGCACTCTCACCTTCCGCTTTGGCGTTCAGACCCAGATCCAAGCTTCCACGGCTTTCGTTCGTAAAGTTACTGCTCGTGTTACGCTCACGGTCGTTCACGCTGTTATTGCGTTCAGTTTGAGCCATTGTTGCACTCTCACCTTCCGCTTTGGCGTTCAGACCCAGATCATGCGCACCACGGCTTTCATTCATGAAATTACTGCTTGCGTTACGCTCGCTGTCTTTCACGCTGTTGTTGCGTTCGGATTGAGCCATTGTTGCACTCTCACCTTCGGCTTTCGCGTTCAGACCCAGATCCAGTGCTCCACGACTTTCGTTCGTGAAGTTACTGCTCACGTTACGCTCGCTGTCTTTCACGCTGTTGTTGCGTTCGGATTGAGCCATTGTTGCACTCTCACCTTCCGCTTTCGCGTTCAGACCCAGATCCAAGCTTCCACGACTTTCATTCATGAAGTTACTGCTCGTGTTACGCTCACGGTCGTTCACGCTGTTGTTACGTTCAGTTTGAGTCATTGTTGCGCTCTCACCTTCCGCTTTGGCGTTCAGACCCAGATCCAAGCTTCCACGACTTTCATTTGCGAAGTTACTGCTCGTGTTGCGATCACGGTCATTCACGCTGTTGTTGCGTTCAGTTTGAGTCATTGTTGCACTCTCACCTTCCGCTTTGGCGTTCAGACCCAGATCCAGCGCACCGCGGCTTTCATTCATGAAGTTACTGCTCGTGTTGCGCTCACGGTCATTCACGCTGTTATTGCGTTCAGTTTGAGCCATTGTTGCACTCTCACCTTCCGCTTTCGCGTTCAGACCCAGATCCAGCGCACCGCGGCTTTCGCTCGCAACGTTTTTGCCCACGTTACGCTCGCTGTCTTTCACGCTGTTGTTGCGTTCAGTTTGAGTCATTGTTGCACTCTCACCTTCCGCATTAAGGTTCAGACCGAGACCCAGCGCTCCACGGCTTTCGCTCGTATAGCTGCTGTTTACGTTCCGACCATCGCCGCCTCGTGAATAATCGCTCATCGTTGTACCTTCTCCCGACACATTGGCATTCAAGCCAAGGCCTAGCTTGCCAGAACTGCTACGCTCAGCAGTGTGGTCGGAAGAATGATCATTGTATCGGTTCGTGCTCTCTGAGGATAAGCCGGCATTGAGTCCAAGATCCAAATTCAATGCTCCGCTTGCACTGGATGAACCTCCATAGCTACCATTGGTACCGTAACCTGTGTCACGGTGTCCTGACAGAAGAGATCCCAGTTCCAGACGCAAACCTGCATTCAGATCCAGATTACCATTACTGTTATTGCTATAGCTATCTGCGTAAGTTGACTGCGAAGCTCCCAGCAATCCAGCCACCAACGTACCCGACAATACCGACAATTTTACCCAACGATTCACTTTTTTCATGATTATATACACTCCTTCTCAATTTTGGTTGAATTAACGCCAATGTTGTCTATGAGAAAGAGGTATATTGCGGCGGTCGTCCCGGTGGTGCCTGTGACCATTGACTGAACCCATCCAGGCGTTCCATTCGGAAAGCAAAATCATAATCCGGCGTAACCAGACCTGTTTTTGCTCCCGGAAGTGCAGCTGCTGGAGCGGTTGCTCCACCTCCAGTTACACCTGACGCACCGGAGCTTGTCCCGGCGGAAGCATTCGCTGCTCCGGGAGAAGTTGCCGCAACAGACCAACTTGTTGGTCGTTCTGTGCGAGGCTGCAATGGAGATGCTGCATTATCATCATCTTGTTTCGAATTGGCTTCCAGGTTACTCCGCACTTGTTCAGTGACAGATGGTTTAACAGTGTTCTGATCCACGAGGAATAACTCGTTATCAGGCAAATCTGCATTGACATCGGAATCCTGTGTCAGATCGGTTCCGTCAACAGGCAGTGCCTGCGGGACAACAGGTTGTTCTGGACGTACTCCTGGTTCCGGGGTGACCTCAATCACGTTGCCCGTAACCTGAACTGCGTCCTGCCCTTCCACGTCGTTCTGTGATGAAACAGGATCTGCGAGTGCACTCGTATTGGAAGTTTTAACATTCGGTGTTTTGACAACCGGCTGTTGTTCCGGAGTGACTACAGGCCGTTCCGGCTTCACACTTGGAATCTCCACCTTCTCCTGATCAGGATTGAGTTCAGCGGATACGTCTACAACAGGAACTTCTGCTTTCACAGAAGGTAGCTGGACATTCCCCTTACTCAGATCCACTTGAGATGAAGAGATATTGACCGAAGTAACCTCGGGTACATCCACCTTCACGGAAGGTAATTCAACCTTACCCTGCCGAAGGTTAGTTTTCACAGCAGACGTCTCTGCCTTGATTACCTCGGGTACCTCTGCGGTAACCCCGGGCAAGGAAGCTGTACCTTCGTTCAGATTCACCTGACTGCTTGATACATCGGCTTTGATCACCGGCGTATCCGCCTGTACAGACGGCAGTTCAACGGTTCCCTCCTTCGCATCAATACCTATCTCTGATGTTCCGGCCGATCCAAGCGGTGTATCTACTTTCAGCTCAGATACACTCAGCTTACCTGTGGATTCATTCGCTTTGATCGACGGAACTTCAACATCCAATAATGGTGTGGACACCGATACCGACGGAGTCAGGTTCAACCCGCCATCCGAATCGCGTGAGAGCAGATTCAGCGACAATCCGCTGGACGGTTTTTCAGAAGATATCTGAGCATCATCCGCATACACATGCGAAGATCCAAACCCCAGCATCAAGGTCCCGGCAAGTATTGCCAGTGGTATGCTTCCAAGACGTACTATGGATTTTGGTAACTTTACATTCAAGTTGCTTCACCCCCTTTCCGCTACTGCGTTGGTGGGACAAGGCATATGAGTTTTCCCCTAGGAATAATTAGAATACAGGGATTTCTGCCTGTTCCTCATTAAACGTGAAGGCGTTTACTCAAACGCTTTTTAATCAAAAACTTAAAATTTGAAGTAAATTCAAACCTTCATTTCAATTGTTCTAACCTGAACAGATCCGGCATGTTTTTAGTCGCCTGCAATCATGGTCTTGGCGGCAATGGAGCCATTCAGATCGGCTTTTTCCCTGTTGCGTCTCATCAAATAAATCAAACCAAGCAGGGTCAGCAAAATACCTGAACAGACAAAAGCTGGCACTACACCGAATGAGGTGACCATGAATCCACCTACCACCGGGCCCATAATATTACTGGCTGTCATAATGCTGCCTACCGTTCCAAATACCCTGCCTGTCATTGGCTCGGGTGTCTGTTCCTGCAACAGGATTTGAAAGGGTACAATCGCAAACCCAATTCCAACACCGGCCAAGGCAAAGAGGGATGCTAGCAGCAGATTGGCACCCAGCCCGGCGTGCGGCCAAATCCCAACAATAACACCGGCTCCGCCGATAACCAGACCCATGAGTATGGTACCCAGACCCATTTTCAAAACATGCCCTGCATGCTTCCACTTCCGCACACTCATCGCTGCAATTAATGTACCTACACCACTGGCCGCCACACACCATCCCAGCAGATCACTTGAAATTCCGGGAAGCTGTCTGAATAACACCACGGTCTGTGAATCGGCAAATTGCAGAAAAAGTATGGCTGAAGCAAGCAAGATCAGAGACGTTCCTACATGAGGGAGAGATGCGAGCATGCGGATGCCCTCCTGTGTATCCTTCCAAAAAGAGTCTTTAGGGCGGTTGCGAACACCCCCAGCTGTCTCTTCCTCTACTTCTGTTACGTTATGAATTGCAGATTGGATCACCCGCATTCCAGGAATCCACAATAAAATAATGCCGGAAATCAGAAAAGACGCTGAATCGAGAACAAAACACCAGGTGATGCCAAAAGCGGCTACCAACAGCCCACCAAGCGCTGGACCGATAATTTTGGACATCTGTTCAATGATTGAGCTAATGGATACAGCTTGCGCAAGCTGCTCATGAGGAACAATTTCTTTCAGTTTTCCGTTCTTCGCAGGAGAAAAAATGACATCGAACAGGGATTTGAGGACAAGCAGTAGGTAGACATGCCAGATCTGATCAGCAAAAATCAACGCACCCACGATGATGATCCGTGCACCATCAGCTACAATCATCAGCCATTTTCGGTTCAGACGATCTGCAAGCGTGCCCGCGAATGGCCCTGTCAACAGAACAGGCAGTGCTGCAGATAGTGTGACAAATGTAATCTCCCATGGCGTTGCATTCCAGCGGATACCCACGAGGGTCAGGATTGCGAGCAGATGCAGCCAATCTCCCAGATTGGAAATGGCCTGAGCTACCATCAATGTTACAAAAGATCGGTTATTCTTCAGCGGTCGATGTCCTTCAAACGTTAAATCACTTGTCATGCTTCTTCTCCCCCATTACCTTCCGAATTCATGATATGAACTCATTATAAGAGAGCAGGGCTTGACTCAACCTCCTGCCAGAGGCGGAGAAGAAGCGTCACCTCAAGGATGATTTTTCGGTATGGTGAATGATCAAATTTTAAATGCTAAAAATGCAAATCTTGTGACATATCGCATGTTTTTCGTAGAAATA
Source organism: Paenibacillus sp. CB74 (assembly GCF_055687625.1). Lineage (NCBI taxonomy): Bacteria > Bacillati > Bacillota > Bacilli > Caryophanales > Paenibacillaceae > Paenibacillus > Paenibacillus sp. CB74. The sequence goes on from NZ_CM146009.1 coordinate 4,652,192, forward strand.
GAAGTTTACAATTAAACCATGGTGACAACCTGAATCTTCAAACATAACTAACCAACTAACCAACGCATATAAGTTGAAATTATTTTTAATATGAACAGCATAACGATGGGGATAACAGTGATTGGAAGGTTGTTCTATGCTCATCGTGATAGGTTGTAACTTCATCATTTCAACTTATAAAACTAATCTGAAAAGGCGGGATCAGCATGCTGGAATTACAAGAAATCGGAACCGAACGTTCACTTCATCTGTACCGCACCTTGGCCCAGACATTCAAGAGCGTGAATGAACACGCTGTATCCGGAAGCAAAGTGCATGGCTTCAACCCCACCGCATACGGGGTGCTCGAAGTGTTATATATGAAAGGAGCTCAGCCGATTCAACAGGTTGGTGCACAGCTTCTGCTGCAAAGCGGGAATGTGACCTATGTGATTGATAAGCTGGAGCAAAAAGGATTGTTGCACCGCAAACATTGTCCGCAAGACAGACGGATCATTTTTGTGGAACTAACGGAAGAAGGCCAGCGCACCATGGATGACATCTATCCAGGCTATGCGATGAAGATCGATCGTGCTGTCAGTGGACTGAGTGAGGAAGACAAGGAATTGCTGTCCGAACTTTTGGGAAGGCTTGCACATTCTGCAGACCGTTTATCAGCGAACAGCTAGAGCTTATCTTCAGAACAGCCGAAAGCTGGAGCGTAACTGAATGTTCTGGAGCAGATATGGAGCGGGAGTCCTAACGAACCTGTGACGTCATATTCAGGGGTTTGAAGCGCTCGCAGCATTTTAAGGAATCTGACACACGATATCTTTGAATAAACAGCCGTATACAATGTGTTTTTCAGGTGATTTCGGGACATAACGTGTCTCATGTTTCTTACAATTTAAAAAGAGCAGCAGAAGGTCAAATAAGACGTCCTCCGTTCCTTAGAAATTCGTCATTCGTCTGGACGATTCACCAGGATGAGCATGTACTTTAAAATGCTTTTGACTCGGACATCCTCCAGCGTATCCCTCTACTGAGTGAAGGTACACTCTAGTCCAATGCATGTGTGCCAATCAACAAAAAAACCGGATTTGCCTGACAACGGCGAATCCGGTTTTTCGTATACATCCACTTTTTACTTCGAGCCTTGAGGTTGCGGTGGAGCATCTGCATCTTCGGGTACAATTAAACGTTTGCGTAGAGCAAGCGTCGTTACCCAGGAGACCAGTGCAATGACAAACATAATGACAAATAAAGAATGCAAGCTTCCTTCCAGCACACTCCGCAGTAGCGCCCACTTATCATCCGATAGCGCCGCATCCGTATGTGGTGCTAGCAGTTCGTTCAGATCATTCTCCGATATTCCGGCCTCAGCCAGATTCTGCTCACTCGACAACGTGGAGATCCGATAATTCAACCAAGTGCCAAAAGCTGCTGCACCAATCGTCTGTCCCAAGGTACGCATGAACGTATGCAATGCCGTAGAAGAACCACGTTCCTTATATCCTACGGAAGACTGCGAGATAATGGTAAAGATCGTAAACGCAAATCCGAAGCCGAGACCATAAATAAATGTCAAAATAAATAGCACAGCCTGCGGGGATGTCCCTCCCACCAGAAAGAGTCCACCCGATCCGACCGCAATGCCGGTTACTCCAATCAATGCGGTCAACCGTGATCCAATCTTCATCAGCAGACGACCTGCGAGCACACTACCAATGAGCCAACCTACCGACATCGGAGCGAGTAGCAACCCCGATTCAGTCGCATTGCCTCCCCGAACCCCCTGCACCCAGAGCGGCAAATAACTGGTCAGACCGATCATCAGGGTACTGGTTAACAATCCGGCGATATTCGCCACACGAATGTCCCGAATTCGGAACAGATGTAGTGGAACCATTGGGGCCTGAGCTCTTTTTTCCACCACAAAAAATAAAATAATAAACAGAGCGGCAACCACACTCAGTCCTACAATCAACGGAGAACTCCAGGCATAATACTGCCCACCCGCCGACATAACAAATAACAATGCGGTAATGCCCACCGTGAAGGTCAGCGCACCGACATAGTCAATCTTGGCTGTCCGTGGAGAGATATCTTCCTTCAGGTAACGAAATACAAACCACATCGCGAGCAGTCCAAACGGCACATTAAAACCAAAGATCCACTGCCAACCAAGATTGTCTACAAAATAACCGCCAAGCAGCGGTCCTGCCAAAGACGAAATCCCCCAAACGGAGCTGATCCAGCCCTGGATTTTGCCACGTTCTTCAATGGAGTAGATATCCCCAATAATCGTAAATGTAACTGGAACCACCGCCCCCGCACCAATCCCCTGGATAGCACGGAAAATGATCAATTGCTCCATATTCTGCGACAGACAGCACAAGAGTGAACCCAGTAAAAATAAGGCACAACCAATCAGAAATACAGGCTTTCGTCCATACAAGTCACTAATTTTGCCGAAAATGGGCGTACTCACAGCCATCGTCAGCAGGTATGCGGTGAAAATCCAGCTCAGCAGCTGTACACTCCCCAACTCACTGACAATGGTAGGCCCTGCCGGACCAATTACGGTGCCTTCAATCGCTGACAGAAATGTTGCGAGCAACAGCCCCGTCAAGATGAAACTGCGCTTCAAACCTCCAGTTGCATTCACACGAACCCTTCTCTCTTTGTTCTCTATATAATTGGTGCTTCTCCAGCTTTGTTCTGTTTCTTCGTTTACGTGTAAATAAAAAACAAATATATACTGTCTCTTTACTTACCTTTTTTACGAAGAAACTCATCATACAACATCGAATACATCACCATATCCTTGTATCCGGTGGATGTATGTTGCACCTGACGCAGCAGCCCTTCTCGCGTGAAGCCGCGGTTCGTCAGGAACTCACCGGAAGCCACATTACGCGGATCAACCAGCGCTTCAATTCGATTAAGCCCCATGGTCTCATACCCGAAGGGCAGCAATGCCGAGAAAGCCTCTGTCATATAACCGTGACGCCAATAGTCCCGTCCCAGCTCATAACCGATTTCCCCACGGAATGCGCCTTCAAGCTGCCATGTGTTAAATCCACAGCTGCCAATGAGCTTGCCTGTTTCTTTGAGTTCGATCCCCCAGCGGATCGCGTCCTCTTCCCCTGCCATTTGGTTGAGCAGTCCAATCATGTCCGCCGCTTCGCTTGTCCCAATCATGGGTGCAAGATTCATGTAACGGGTCACCTCGCGATCTGACCAGCATGCGAACATCTGGGCCGCATCCCTGCGACGCATTTTACGCAGACGAAGCCGCGCAGTCTCCATTTCGGGAATTCTTCCTTTGCATTTATACATATAAGACACTCCGATCCGATCCATCTCCGCAGACCATAAGATTCATTAGTCATCTAATCATAACCTGCGCCGAATGGCAACTGTTCAGTCACGGATACACGTCAAAAAACCGGGCCAATATCGCTCCCGGTCTTGTTGTCCGTATGGATCCATTCAAGTTTGAATGAATCACGTCATCGTGCTTGTCCGAATAAATTCTAGGCTTTGGACGTTTTCTTGTCCTTCGCCAGCAATTCGTCGCTAACCCGGCCAAGTACGGTGGTGATTTCCTTGAATTCTTCAATACCAGTCCCGGTTAGGCTCCATTGGTCCCCGTGGGCGGTCAGGAAGTTCTCCTGTGTCAGGTGTTCAAGCTCCTGCTTGATCTCCCGCTCTCCAACGCGATATCCCCGTTCTTCCAATAGGGGCAGCGCCTCGCTAACGTTCAAATCCTGATTTTGGGCGAAATATAGTAGATGAATCCGTACAAAAAGATTCTGTACCTCTGCATGCATAAGCCAAGCTCCTTCCCGGGTTGTAGCCCTCCGTGGTTGCTAAGTAATTACCCCACGCGAGAAGCTGAGAAACAGGAGGATTCTTCTGGTATTCCCTTGCCTTTCCGAAATCCTCCGCTTGACTAACCGCATCCTCTGCACTATCTTGAAAATAAGTACCATTATGCTCGGGAGGGTGATTTACCATGTTTCAAGCTGTTTCCTATGAAGGAACACGAAGTGAGCAGCACACCGCCGTCCTGGGACAGTTAAGTGCTCTGATCCGCGATGAACCTAGTGCGATTGCCAATCTGGCGAACGCTGCTGCGCTGCTCAATGTATTTATGACCGACACCAATTGGGTCGGCTTCTATCTGTATGATGGAAAAGAATTGGTCCTCGGACCATTCCAAGGACTGCCTGCCTGTATCCGAATTCCACTGGGACGTGGGGTATGCGGCACATCTGCTGCGGAAAAACGTACCCTGGTCGTTGACGATGTTCATGCCTTCCCAGGCCATATTGCCTGTGATGCAGCATCGAACAGTGAGATTGTCGTACCTATTATCAAAAACGGCGAACTGTACGGGGTGCTGGATATCGACAGCCCGCTCAAAAATCGTTTTGATGACGAAGACCGTGTCTTCCTGGAGAAAGCCGTAAGCCTGCTCACTGAGCAGTTGGAAGCAACCATAACTCTCTAGGAAATGATGAGGAGTCTCATCACACGATGATGAAGAACCCGTAATAACAAAGAGCGCAGTCCTCTTGGAGGTCTGCGCTCTTTGTTATCCAAGTTGTTTCACACCCATGTTCTTGCTCGCCCATGTTACTTTATGCATCTAGGATAAATCGTGTTCCGCTTTAATCATCATCCCGTCCCTCAGGAATTCAGCCAGCCTCGGGTGGTAACCATCATACATCTGGCGGAAATTTTTATGTTCTACGTACAGATTGGCCAGATCCCGATAGATCTCAGCAGTGGGTGTATAATAACCTTTGATCCATTCAAGATGCCTGCCGATAATCCGTTGTACTTTCGCACTACCGGGTTCCAATCCATCCTCAATGGCCTGTTGCAAGTCGAGATGAACCTGATCAATTTTCGCCTGGGAGTCCAGATAATCTTCTTTCGATTTTATCTCCTGGTCAGACTTCTGAACGCTCTCTTTCTGCACTCGTTTCACATCATTATTGACAGGGTTAGAACCCGATTCATTCAACAACTGATGACGCCCCTTATCTACAAAACCGATATACAGCTCATGTTCGTCAATTTCCTGATCTCCTTGCAAATGCGCGATCGTTTTGTCCAGTGTCTGAATCAATCCATGCAAGCGGAGTGCCTTCTCCAGAATCTCAATGCGATGCTGTTTCATGATGCGTATGACATCCTGAGGATCATCCCTTAGCATAGGGCCAATCTCAATTTCCTCCATACCCACTTCCTTACAGAAAAGGATTTGCTGGAGTCTCAGTAATTCCTGCTTTTCATAATAGATAGCTTCATCCAAATCCCCAAAGGCCGGATTCAGAAGACCTGTCTCCGCATACTGGCTCAGTTCGTTCAGACTTACGCCTGACATTCCCGATACATCAACCATGGAATATGCCATTTGAATACACCTCCTGCCTGTCCTGCAACTCCAGAGTTCAGGCTTATTATTTCATACTGCATTTTATTTGAATAATGAGAGAATTTAAGACTTTCGGCAGTGCTGTACCGCTTCATTCCGCTCGTGCTCTGGATAGGTACATCATGCTTCGGTGATATGAGCGGCGTTTAGTCATTTAAGTTACGGTATGTTAACTATGTTATACCCGCCTCATCAGATGTGAACCCGCAGTCAGTGAAGAATCCGTATGTATTTTTTAAACTTTTTCCATGATCTTCAATTAAAAAAATCCTGTGCCATTATTCTGGCACAGGAGCGTCTGGTTATATTTCCATTAGCATACGGTATATTGAGTAAAAGAATGGAAGAGGATCATCCTTTGTTAAACATGACAAACTTCAATTCCGTCATTTCTTCTACTGCATATTTTACACCTTCACGCCCAATCCCGCTTTGTTTCACCCCACCATAGGGCATGTGATCGACTCGGAACGTGGGAATATCATTAATCATAACTCCGCCTGCTTCGATCTGATCGACTGCATGGAGGGCGGTATGAATATCGTTTGTAAATACGCCTGCCTGAAGCCCGTATATCGAATCGTTAACATGTTCAATACCCTCTTCAACGGAATCCACCGGATTGATCACAACGATGGGTGCAAACACTTCCTGGCAGGATACCTTGGCATCACGTGGAACGTTAACCAGCACCGTTGGACGCAGAACGCCTTCTTCAGCTTGACCACCTGCTGCCACTTTAGCCCCGGCCTGTTTGGCTTCTTCAATCCAGTCGAGTGTACGCTGTACATCCTTGGAGGTAATCAGTGCAGAAACCACCGTATCCGGGCTCAGCGGGTCTCCGATCACCACTTGATTAGCCGCCTCAGCGAAACGCCGGATGAATTCTTCCGAGATATCACGATGTACGTAGATTCGCTGTAGTGAGATACACACCTGTCCCTGATACGTGAACGCACCGGTCACACAACGAGGAACCACTTTATCCAGATCCGCGTCCTTATCCACGATCACCGCTGCATTCGACCCAAGCTCCAATGTCACGCGTTTTAGTCCTGCTTTGCTACGAATGCTCGTACCTACCGCTGGACTGCCTGTAAACGTAATGTGGGCAACACGAGGGTGTTCAACAAGCACATCCCCAATAGTTTTGCCGTCACCACTCACCACGTTCATTGCACCATCCGGCAGTCCGGCTTCCTGAAGCAGATTAGCGATGTAATAGGATGACAGGGGTGTCTGCTCCGCTGGTTTGAGAACAATCGTATTACCTGCTGCAAGCGCTGGGCCTACCTTATGTGCTACCAGGTTCATTGGAAAATTAAACGGCGTAATCGCACCGATGACACCTAGAGGTTGCCGCATCGTATAGCCGATACGCCCTTCTCCCCCTTTGGCTGCATCCATCGGAACGGTCTCACCGGTCAGTCGCTTGGCTTCTTCAGCGGCAAAACGATACGTTTCCACTGTCCGGTCAACCTCAGCCAGTGCTGCGGTAATCGGCTTCGCTGCTTCAAGCGCAATGATTCGCGCTGCTTCTTCCTTGCGTTCTTCAAGCATGGAGGACAACTTGTACAGAATATCTGCACGCTGATGTGCAGGCATCTGGCGCATTGCCTTTCCAGCCTGAACCGCAGCAGCAACAGCAGCCTCCGCTTCCTCGGCTGAAGCCGACGAGACTTCTGCCAGCGTTTCCCCGGAGTATGGTGCTTGAAGTGCTTTATAATCTACGGATTCGGTCGGCTTGCCACCGATGAACAGATGTTGTTTTTTCATATGCTGCATCCTCCATCCAATAATGACTACAAGAATATGGCGGTATATTACCTTATCTATTTATACACTACTTTGGGGCACTCAACCCACTCACCTATTTAACCGTCAGGACAGGGCACTCTGCATGTTTTAATACGCCATGGCTGACACTGCCCACGATCATCTCTGTGAGCATGCCTTTCCCACCTGTACCTATCACGATCATTCCACAATCTCGTTCGCGCGCCACACGGCAGATCTCATTAACAGGATCACCCGCAATCAGCAGTGTCTCATATGCAACGTCTCGCCCAGATAACTGTCTGGTCACCGGTTCTATGATATGTTTCCCTTCTTCAGCAATCCGAGCTTCCAAATCAACACCCAATGCAGGTTCATTAATAGAGATAGCAGGATTAACATGCACGATCAACAGACTTACAGGTTGTTTCAGATCCTCAGCCAGAATCAATGCTTGCTCCAAAGCCTTATGCGCATGATCCGAACCATCAACAGCAACCAATATACGTTTCAGCATTGCATTTCCCCCTATGAATTAATGAGATGTAATAGCGGAATCGATATCCCGCAGATGACGACGACGTACTAACAGTACCACGACACCAATGAGAACCATTAATGCGCCAAAATAAAACGGTGTTTCTGGCAGGAACCACTCGGACAATTTACCTGCTAGCCATGGAGCAAGTGCACCACCCAGGAAGCGAACGAAGCTGTATGCAGCAGAAGCAACCGAACGCTCCACAGGTGCAGCTTCCATAACAGCCGTTGTAATCAATGTGTTGTTAATCCCAAGGAAGATCCCTGCCACAATGACCGCCACTATAACGGTAGTTGGTGACCCCATCACCGTACCCATGGCCATAACAACCAGATCGATCGCGAACAATGTAAGCATGACACTCATGGACGGCACCGAACCGAATCGGCGTTGCAGTCTTGGTGCAACAAATACCGACGTAATGGCCAGCATCAGTCCCCAACCAAAGAATACATAACCCAATCCGTGCTCATCCAGATTCATGACATAAGGTGAATAAGCCATCAAAGTAAAGAATCCAAAGTTATATAGGAAGGCGGTAATCGCCAAAGTTTTCAGTGAAGGATAGCTTAATGCTTTGAACGGATCAGACAACGAACTGCGTGTTTTTGGTTTTGCCATTTTGGGCAACATAAATGTAATGCTGATAAAGGCAATAGCCATCAGTACAGCCACGCCGTAGAACGGGCCACGCCAAGAGATGGAACCCAGTTCACCACCAAGGAGCGGCCCAACCGCAATCCCGAGACCCAGTGCTGCTTCATACAAAATAATAGCCTTGGCTGTCCCTGAAGTGGACAGTCCCACAATAGCGGATAACGCTGTTGCGATGAACAAGGCATTACCAAGTCCCCAACCGCCCCGGTATCCGACCAATGCACCTACCGTGTCTGAGGTACCCCCAAGGAAGGAAAAGATAATAATCAACAATATGCCGCTAAGCAGCGTCCATTTCACACCGATCCGGCTGGATACGACACCCGTAATCAGCATCGCTACCCCCGTTACAGCGTTATAGCTGGTAAATAGCAGCGACACTTGGCTTTTGGAAGCATGCAGCTGATCAGCAATTGCGGGCAAGATTGGGTCAACCAGACCCAGACCCATAAAGGATATGATACATGCAAAGGCGACCGCCCATACCGCTCTCGGTTGAGACAGCAAGCCTCCACGGGATGACGGCAATTCGTCCGGTAACGATGGCTCTCTTTTCATACCTAATTCCTCCTGTGAATGATTTATGTGGTGAATTTTTTTATTTGAAAATGTTGCGAAAGACAATGAAAACCCGTGTCCATTTTCAGAATTAGAGGTGACAAAACGGCACAAATGACACCGGAACATCCGGTGTTTGTACAGGATTGCCACAGTCACTATGGTGCTCACTCCATGTAGCGATTATGTGTATATACAGTTTTGTATATAACTTTGATTGGCTTCGGGTTACCCGTCTTCATCACTCTGCGGATCGTGTGCCTGTAATTTCTGAATACCGCTCCGAACGCGTTCTCGCAGCTCTTCCAATTCAGTCTGTACGGCATGTATGCTCTGAAGTTTCTGCTCAATCAGTTGCAGCTGACCATCTAGTGTTATTTCCATCGTGTTGAGCTTCTCAATACGCTCTCTCACTTCGGTCGTCTGCTGGTAGTCAAAACGTTGTTCGTTCAGTGCATCTGCTGTTGCCACATAAGTATGTAGCTCCTGAAGAGAGAATCCAAGTACCTCTTTGGCACGAACCACCTTCTTCAGAAAATTGATATCGTCACGAGTGTACAACCGCGTTCCGCCATCTGTCCGCTGAGGTGAAGGCATGACACCAATCTCTTCATAATACCGAATGGTTCGCTTGGTCAAACCGCATTCCTTGGCTACGTCGTCGATTTTATATAAACTCATTTCCCTCACCCCTCTCATATGTCCGTAATGTTATGTATATAATTATATATAATATTGACGTTAACGTCAACGTTAGATTTCATGCCTGAAGTTTTAGCGAGTTTAACAGCGTGTTCGCTTCTCCAATTACAACAAAAAAAAGACCCGCTTCACTCGCGAGTCTTCCTCTCTACACTATTCATTCAATTTTCCTTATCCGTTCTGCTCATTTTGTTGCTGTTGCGCTCGCTGCATTTGCTTCAAACGACCTTCCACTCTGGTAAACAGTCTGAACGTATAGAACCCTGTAGCAACCAGACTCAGCACCAAAGCTCGTACATCTGTAAGCCAGAAACCGATAATGCCGAATATCGTAATAATCACACCAAATTGCATCATCAGATTGGCGCTATAACTTTGCGCTTCGTCCCACAACTCGGGATTACTCATTGCGCGCGGGGTCCGATATCCATATATTCCGTTAATCATTTTCGGTGGTTTTTTGAACACCATTAACCCCAGAATGAAATAGCACACGCCAATAATGATCCCAACTACTGCTCCTGTCAAAACGTTCTCCCCTTCTCTGTTGTCTTCCATCGACCTGCTTACACTGGCACTTCGATGACAGAATAACCTTAAATATAAAAACGGCTCTACGTATATACGAAGAGCCGCCTGGATCGTTTCGTAAACTTAGATATTCTTCACACGAAGTACACGCATGGCGTTCAGGACAGCCAGTACTGTGACACCGACATCCGAGAATACCGCTTCCCACATGGTGGCAATGCCGAACACACCCAGTAGCAGGAAGATCGCCTTAACCCCCAGAGCAAACGCGATATTTTGCCACACAATCATGCGTGTACGCTTTGCAATGCGGATTGCGCTCGCAAGTTTGGACGGTTCATCGGTCATGATGACCACGTCTGCCGCTTCAATGGCAGCATCTGAACCGAGTCCACCCATCGCTACTCCCACGTCGGCTCGTGCCAGCACAGGTGTATCGTTGATACCATCACCGACAAACACCATTTTTTCCTTCGGAGATTTGGCCGCTTCCAATTGCTCCAGTCGTTCGACTTTATCCTGTGGCAACAATTCAGCATAGACCTCATCCACACCCAGCTCGCGTCCTACCGCTTCACCCACGGCTTTGGCATCTCCTGTCAGCATAACCGTTTTGCGGATGCCAAGCTTCTTCAGCGCCTGAATAGCAGCTGCTGCATCGTCCTTCACCTCATCAGCAATGATCAGATGACCAACATATGTGCCAGCTTCAGCAACATGCACTATCGTTCCGGCCGTCTCAGGTGTGGTATAGGATATACCGGCCTGCTTCATTAATTTAGCGTTGCCTGCCAGCACTTCCCTACCATCCACGCTCACCTTGATCCCGTGTCCGGCAACTTCATCATAACCTTCCACACCTTGTGTAGGAATCGCTTTGGCCCAAGCTGCGCGAATGGATTCGGCAATCGGATGATTGGAATTAGCTTCGGCAATGGCTGCCAGTTTCATTAGTTCTTCTTCCGTGCGTTCGCCTTCGGGGCGAATGGCTGTTACTTTGAATACACCTTTGGTTAGTGTACCCGTTTTATCAAAAACGACAACTTTCACATCGTTTAATGCTTCTAGATAGTTACTGCCTTTGACAAGAATCCCGTTACGTGAAGCCGCTCCGATACCACCGAAGAATCCAAGTGGAATAGATACCACCAGCGCACAAGGGCATGAGATGACCAGGAAGACCAATGCACGATAGATCCAGTCGGCAAATGTTGCACCACTGAGTATCAACGGCGGAACAAATGCAATCAGGGCTGCAAGAATCACAACAACCGGGGTGTAATAACGGGCGAATTTACTAATAAAATGCTCTGTTTTGGCCTTCCGACTGCTTGCGTTCTGCACCAGATCCAAAATTTTGGATACCGTTGATTCACCAAACGTTTTGGTTACTTCAATGGTCAACATCCCGTTTTTGTTTACAAATCCACTAAGTGCATCACTTCCGGGCTCCAGCTCACGAGGTACTGACTCACCTGTCAGGGCAGAAGTGTCCACCATAGAACGCCCAGCTTGAACGATACCATCCAGCGGTACTCGCTCTCCTGCCTTCACGACAATACGATCACCGATCCGTACGTCTTCCGGAGATACCCGCCGTGTCTCGTCACCCGAACCCGTCAGGATATTCGCGTAGTCCGGGCGAATGTCCATCAGGGACTGAATGGACTTACGTGACCGATTAACCGCCATGCCCTGAAACAGCTCTCCGAGCTGATAGAAGAGCATGACCGCTACCCCTTCCGGATACTCTCCAATGGCAAAGGCACCCAAGGTAGCGACGGACATGAGGAAGTATTCATCGAACACCTGACCGCGGATGATGTTTTTGGACGCCTGGAGCACGATATCTCCCCCGGCAATCAGATACGCGAGCGCATATAGGGTGAACTGTGCCCAGCCCTCCAGCGGCGACCAGATCGCAGCTGCGAGCAACACAGAACCGGCAGCAAGACGAGCAAGCAATATTTTGGTCTGACCTGCACCATGTTCATGTGAATGGCCTGCATGAGCATCGTGATCATGGGTATGGCTGTGATCGTGATTATGTCCAGCATGACTTCCGTGATCGTGTGCGTGGCCCTGCGGATCTCCATGATCATGAGTATGCGAGTGATCGCCATGTGTATGTGAATGTCCATGATCATGTCCGGCATGGTCATGACTGTGTTCGTGTGAACCAGTCGCACTCCCTGCATTAGTCTGTACATGTCCGTTTACTTGTTTTCCTTTTTCCGAGATACGAATATGAGGCTCCAACCGAAGCACTTTGCGCTTCGCTTCTTCCACTACTTGTTCATCCATATCGGAGGTGGTGTGTAGCGATAATGTTTTGGTAACAAAATTGACGGAGCATTCGTTAATGCCCTTAATTTTTTTAACGCCGTTCTCGATCTTTAATGCGCAGTTCGCACAGTCCAATCCATCAAGCAGCAGTTCCCTTTTCACCTGTTCCTGTCCGGTTCCCATGTGAATTCTCCCCTTTGCAGTACAAAAACAATGTTATCATCCAACTACATTCAATATATGAGCATTCATTCATATGTTTAATTACCCCTATTATATGCACGCCCAAACATGAGTGTCAACATCCGTTGTTGATTTTTCATACAGATTATGCTAATAGTAATCATTTCGCTTTAGGCCGTTTTTGGATATAATAGAGCTATAGTTGTTAACATAGGCGGTGATATGAAATGGAACAACCGGTTAAAGCACCAAGCGAATGTGATGCAACCTGCTCGGGTACTGAAGCGGATGTGCAGACGATTCGCACTTCACTCATAGATCGGGATACCTCTTCCGAGATGGCAGATTGGTTCAAGGCATTCAGCGACCCAACACGGCTACGTATTATTGATGCGCTGTTACAGAAGGAATTATGTGTGCATGACCTGACGGTTCTGCTCGACATGGGACAGTCGGCCATTTCACACCAGTTGCGTTCACTCCGCAATATGCGGATCGTCAAGCGGCGCAAGGAAGGCAAGACCGTGTACTACTCTCTGGATGATACTCATATTGAGCAGATTTTCCTGCAAACGCTCCAGCATATTAAACACAGCTAGGCAGCCGCCAAGCTGGTTCATGAAGAAGAACCCCCGCCTCTCGGCTATATGCCGATGGACGGGGGTTCTTCTTGGTAAGGGTACCGTTTTGTACAGAATACAAAGTGACTATTCTTTCCAATTACCAATCATTGGAGAGCATACCAATTCGGGTTATAAAAGATTGTTCTTGTTTGGATCGTACAGGCCGGATCTGTCCTTGAACCAGTTAAAGATATGCGATACACATACTTTCAGCACCGCGTATCCTGGAACAGCGAGCAGAATGCCTACGACTCCGAACAGATTACCCGAAGTCAGGATGACAAAGATAATCGTGATGGGATGGATCTTCAACGTTTTACCCATGATCTGTGGTGAGATGAATTTACCTTCGATTAACTGCACAATCGTCCATACGGCAACCATTTTCAACAGCATCACCGGCGAAGTGACGAGTGCCACGATCAACGCAGGTGTAATGGCAATTGCAGGTCCCAAGTACGGAACAACACTTGTAAACGATGCGATTATTGCAAGAATCAGTGCATAATCCAGACCAATGACCATATATCCGATGTAGAGCAGAATACCGATGCAGAAGCTGACGATAATCTGTCCACGGATGAATGAACTGATCTGGTGATTGATGTCTTCCAGCACATGCATGGCGCCTGTACGGCTCTTGATTGGCAGGAAAGACAGAATTTTCGCCGGCAGCTTCTTGCCGTCTTTCAGCAGATAGAACAGGATGAACGGGACAGTTACGATGGACAGCACGGTCTCCGTGAAAGCTCCGAGGAATCCGCCCAACTTGGTCCAGGTCGAGTTCAGAATTTCAGTGGCCTTTTGGGAGATGGTTCCCCACCAATCCTGAGAATTCAAATTCACCGTCTCCTGGAACTGACCGAACAGTTTACTGCCCGTAAGCTCCTCAAACTGCTGTTTTACCGTCTCACTGTACGTTGGGAAATTTTCAATCAGCCCCACAATCTGGTTACGCACAACCGGAATAACCGCCAACACGACGACTGTCAGAATGCCTCCTATTGCAAGATACAGGAGCAGAATGGACCAGCCGCGCTTGATTTTCCATCTCTCCATCACATCCACAATCGGATTCAACAGATAGTAGAGTATGCCTGACAGAATGATAGGTAACACAATGGTTTTAATGAGTACTGCGAGCGGATGAAGAACAAAGGATACTTTGGTCAGAACCATGACGTTCAGTCCCACTAACAGCAGAATTAGCAGAAATAGGACAAACTTGTTGTTAAGAAAAAATCGCTTGAACCGCTCCGGCCAAACGCGGGGTTGCTCAGGTTGCTCCATAGGCGTGTCGTCCTCTCATATGTATCCTTAATCAAAACAAGCTGTAAATCTGATAAATGTCCCTTGCCTGAAAAAAATAAAGTCCCTTGTACAAGCCAACATATGTATAACTCTCTGGATTTATACGTATGGCGCTGATTAACCGTTTCAAATTAAACCGGTAAAGTCATTTTACCCCATAATGAGTCTTCTGCCCCATATGAATTATTTGAAAATTTTCCCTACTCAAAAACGGTCCGCCTCACTGGGAGACGAACCGTCAATTTAGATCTATAGCTTACTGTTAAGCCAGCTTTTATGGTGAAAATTAAAGATTAGGCTTTTCCCGCCAATTGTGCGATTAACTCATAGGAATGCAGACGCGCCTTATGATCATAGATCATCGACGTAATAATCAGCTCATCTGCCTGCGTCTGCCGAATGAAGGATTCCAGCTGTCCACGAACGGTTTCTGGGGAACCATTAACAGCTGCCTTCAGCGTCTGCTCCACACCAGCTTTCTCGCGGTCCGTCCACTTGCCTTCCATCTCAGCCGGAGGCTGTACCAATCCCGTTGTGCCGCGAATAATGTTCAGGAACTGCTGTTGCATCGTTGTACCCAGCCATGCTGCTTCCTCATCTGTATCCGCAACAACAGCGTTGACCCCAACAATCACATGTGGTTCCTTCAAGTGATCAGATGGTTGGAAATTGTTTCGATACGTTTCCAGTGCAATCCGGGTGTAATCGGGCGAGAAGTGACTGGCAAAAGCAAACGGCAATCCCAGCTGACCTGCCAGACGTGCGCTGAAATCACTGGACCCGAGCAGATAGATTGGAATATTCAATCCTTCTCCAGGAACTGCGCGAACAGGCGCATGATAAGATGTCGCCGAAGCATCAAAGTATGCTCTGAGCTCTGCGAGCAGCTCCGGGAAATCTTCCCCGCTATTCAGATCTTTGCGTAGCGCAAGCGATGTCCGGCGATCACTGCCTGGTGCACGACCCAGTCCCAAGTCAATTCTGCCAGGATACAAGGATTCCAGTGTACCGAACTGCTCAGCGATCACAAGCGGTGCATGGTTTGGCAACATGATGCCTCCTGAACCCAAACGAATCGTTTTGGTTCCACCAGCAAGATATCCAATAACTACCGAGGTTGCAGAAGAAGCAATACCTTGCATGTTGTGATGTTCTGCTACCCAGTAACGGTGATATCCCCAACGCTCAGCATGCTGTGCCAGATCCAGACTGTTGCGCAAGGCATCGGCTGGTGTTGCGCCTACAACAACTGGAGCCAAATCAAGGATGGAAAGCTTAACGTCTTGAATATGTTCTTTATGAGATGAAGCTGTATTTTCTGTAGTCATTATCGTTTAATCCCCTCGATGATTATATTTTTGTATATCCAGATATATAGATTAATTAAAACGCAACTGGATGTAGTGATGTGATACTGAACTAGCCGTTTACATCCGGACGGAATCCCTGCCTGCATGTGCATCCTAGCTTCCGTTCCGGCATCCGGCTTATAACTCGTTCTGCACGTACTCGGCAAACTGACGGATCGTCTCTTCGTTGCGCCGATAATACGTCCATTGTCCTCTTCGCTCGGAGAGCAGTAACCCTGCCTTGAGCATAGTCAGCAGATAACTGGATATAACCGACTGAGCCAGTCCAGCCTTCAGTTGAATCGTGCCGACACAGATTCCGTTTTTGCCCCCATCCGGATGCTGGGACAGTTCCAACGGTGAAAAGTGTTGCTCCGGGCTTTTGAGCCACAACAGGATTTGTCTACGTGTCTCGTTCGATAATGCTTTGAATATAAGTATAGGTTCCATGGGTACGATTATACCCCCTTTCAGGCATTTTGCAAACACATGAACAAACAAACCGACTCATGATCGAGTCGGTCTGGTATCATATGGAATTCCTATAGAGAACCAAAATCTATATTAGAATTTGGTCGTTACCGTCTGTTTAACCTGACCCAACATGGCTTGATATGCAAGTGCATCCAGGTATCCAATACTACCGAAGAGCAGATGATCTACGGCTTCAATGCCTACAAAATCGAAGATACCTACGTCCGAAGTTATTTTCAATCCAGCAGTCATGCCAATCTGATCATAAATTTCACTTGGTGTACCATGTGTGTTGATGATGAGTCCTTTTTTGCCTGTCAGCAATTTCTCGATTCCCGCTTCACCCGCTGCATATGCAAAACCATAGGCGAATACACGGTCAACATATCCTTTCATAATGGCAGGAAGTCCTGTCCACCAGATCGGATAGATGAATGTAATGGCTTCTGCGTCAGTAACATACTGTTGCTCTGTCGCGATATCCTGTGGTGTCTGTCCTGCGCGCATGGAAGCTGTATCGGCTTCAGTCAGTACGGGTTGGAATCCAAGCTTATACAAGTCACGAACAACCACTTCATGGCCTTGAGCTTCGAGAGCTTCTACAGCAGTATTGAGGATTGCGTTATTAAAGCTGTCTGTGTGCGGATGAGCATATACGATAAGATGTTTCATAGTGTGAATCCCTCCAGGTTTGGTTTGAGTTAGGTTTCGAAAATAGGGTTACATTGATACGTTCCCGCATGCATAGACATCTATGTATATGGGCAAAAAATATTTGGGCTCCTCTGCCTCCATCCCAGTCAAATCTGGAAAGGGTTGCAGACAGAAGAGTTCATTCATTATAACTTTCGGACAATAATGGACAGCAAGCTCTCCAATTGCTCCGACTGTTCATCGGACAGGCCACTATAGATGATGTCATTAATCTGCTCTGATACCTGATGGAAGATCGGTTCGAGCCGCTTCCCCTGCTCAGTGAGGCGAATCATCGTCACCCGGCTATCTTCGGCACTCTTGCTGCGTTCAACATAACCAAGCTTCTCCAGCTTGTTGACCAGTACCGTTACCGTTGGTTGCGTGCGTTGAACACGTTCTGCCAACATCTTGATTGACAGCGTCTCTTCACGGTACAAGAACATCAATACATCCCCATGAGAAGGTACAATGCCTGTCACTTCATGCTGTTCCAATTCGTGAACAATCCGTTTGTTGACATGATTTCTGATTCTTGCAATCAGTGCAATTGCGTTGTATTTTGGCATGACCTCATTATATATAGACATCTATGTATTTTCAAGTGCTTTTTTATAAAAAAACAAAACAGCCCTTTCCATCCTTTGAAGCTGTGGAAAATATCGGGCTGTTTCGATCCTGTTTTGTTTTTCTGATCCTCTATACTATAATGTTAGATCTTGATCTTAAACCTTGATATTAGATCATCGTTCCTTGATTCATATTGAATTTTGCTGAATTCAGTTAATCCATTGGGTTATTTTCTCAACCGATTGTCTGGACTTCTCACGCAAGGGCTTCTCTACCCGGTAACCGAAGGCTGCCATCACCGAGACGTCCCATGCACCATCCTCTAGCAAACCCTCTTCTTCCATAATCCGATGGACATCGTCTCGGCTGAAACCTTCGATCGGACAAGAATCAATCTCGATTTGAGCTGCCGCCGTCATCATGTTGCCAAGTGCAATATACGTCTGTTTGGATGCCCAGTCGAATAATGATCGTGGATTGTCCAGAATTCTCTGGTTATTTTGGAACTTTCCATAAGCCTGACTTGTTAGCTCAAATACGTCGTCCGGCATTCCTTTTGTTTCCTTCAACATGTATTCCGCATAGGGAGAATTATAACTGGCATCGGACCGGGCCAAAATAACAACAAAATGGCTTGCTGTTGCCAATTGCTTTTGAGCGCCGGAAGAAACTTCGGACAGACGCTTGCGCAGGTTCGGATTTTGTACAATCAGAAATTTCCACGGTTCAAGTCCAATGGAACTTGGAGATAATCTGCCGGTTTCCAATATAAATTGGAAATCCTCATCCGAAATTTTGCGGGTATCATCAAAGATCTTTGTTGCATGTCGGAAATGATAAGCCTTTAAAATGTCTTCCTTTTTCTTTGACTTTGCTGTAACTTCCATGGAGCTCCACGTCCTTTTTTATATTTTTTATGTTGAATCGTTAGTCTCTAATTTTGGATTCGCTTAAGTATTAGTTTAGAATCTATATCCTAAAATGAAAAGTACGCACATTATTGTTTCTCAGTTTCCAAAAGTAACTATTGTGTCCTAACAAGGAAAACAGCCGTTGCTGGATCATATATCTTCTCCCCAGACGGCATATTTTCACACATGAAGTTTACAGTTGCTCCATAAATTCATTTTCAGAAATGACGGTATATCCTTCTTGTCTCAGCAATGCTGAGGTGACACCCTCTCCAGCTACCTTGTGGTTGGCAAAACTCCCATCATAGATCATCTGTGTACCACAGGACGGACTGAACTCCTTCAATACCACACATGACACATTCAATTTTCGCGCCCAATCGAGCGTCTGATAGGCTCCCTTGATATACAGGTCCGTGACGTCCTTGCCACTTTTCTCGATCACTTTTGCAATGCCTGCCAGTACGTCCTTGCCTGTTCCACCGATAATTTCAGCCGGTTCCCGTGGAGTGGAGAATCCGCCAAGCAGCTCCGGACACACCATCTTCGCCTGCTCCTGCTCCACAAGCTCCTGAATTTTCTCATCCAGGCTCGCTGTTCCATTGTAACGGCAAGCTACCCCCGCCAGACAAGAACTCACCAAATATTTCATCATTATCTCCTTGTGTTCATTCTATTGATGAACTAAATTGTAACATGTAAGATCAAGCTCTATAACTCGCCTCTGGTGATCATCGTAATTTTTACATCTTCATTGTAGCGAACCCGTATAACATCTTTCGGCGACTCTAGTTTAAATATGGCAATCCCCGGATTATCAACTTCCCTATGAAGAGTGTATCCTTGGAGGTTAACGTTAAATACCTCTTTGATCATCGCCACTACCTGCTCCCTAAGGATAGACTCCTTTACGTCATAAATCTCCTGATGATACGCTTCTACTTCGTCCCAATTAGTAAAATCATTTCGATATAAATTCTCCCCAATTACAGAGTAAACTTTAGTTTCTTCTCCTACAATCATTTGAACTAAATAATGATCATTGAAACTAAGATTAATTACATCTCTCCCAATTTCATCATCTTTGGTACGACTTACCCCCCTAATTTTTAGAGAAGTTTCACCGAATACTGCCTTAACGGCATCCTCCGCATCTGCCAGCACTGCCTGAGATACCTGATCAGGACTAAGCTCGCCTGTAATCGAGATAGCCTGATCCTGTTGCCATACAATCTCCCCATAATTACTCTCATTCACTAATGTTAATGTCGTATGTGATATCGGCTCCAACTCCCCTTGCTTCATACTCACATAACGTTGAACGGATACAGGTTTAAGCGTTGGCGTGCTGCCTATACTTTGTAAAAGCGATGGAACTTGACGCAGGTAACGGTGCTCCAACTCGCTCGGCTGCATCTCTCTTCTCATTTCTACTTCACGCAGATTGCCTGTTGTCGCATCTAGCCATATCTGCGCATACTCCTTCTCACTTTCATTTCCAGCCTCTACATATATTCTGCCGGACACAGGCAAGTCTTCCACTTTCGTAATCTTCAGTTGCTTACCCAGATCATCTCGCATCGTAGTCGCAACATTCCTTCTCATTTTATCCGTTAACAGATCTATGCTTAGATGATCAGATAACTGTAACGCTGCTGTCGGATAGACCTGCTCGATCACAGGTTTCACCAGTTTTCCCTCATCCCAGCTCCATAGGAACAATCCAGCGGCAATAACCACCGCACCCGCGCCGGCAACAAGAGGCCCTCTTCTAAGGCGACGCTTGTGTGACACGTTGCCTACTTGCGGTCTAAACGGTCTGGGCGACCTATAACTTTGCTCCAAACCATCTCCCAGACTCCCCTCCTCCGACTTCTTCATCCACTCCACCTGTTGAAGCACCTTTTGCTTGTGATCCGCTGTAAAAGGAGACGATGCAAACGGTCCCTTCCGGATCTCCTTTTCCCATTGCTCATCCTTGTGTTTCATTCGCTTCGCTCCTCCCATTGTTTCCGTACCTTATTCTTACCTCGGGATAGTCTGGATTTTACTGTGCCTGAGCTGATTTTCAACATCTCAGCAATCTCACTCGTCGTAAGCTCATACTTCAGATTCAGCAAAAGAATCTCCCTAAACTTCTTCGGCAAAGCCAGAACAATATCCCAGATTTCATGGACATGCTCCTTACGCATCACTTCCATCTCAGCCGAAGGATGTGTAGGCTGCTCTGCAATCATGACTCTTTGGCTCGAACCCACACGCTCTGTCTCCATGGGTAAGGTCTCTCCCCACAGACTGCTACGAAAAAATTTGGATTTTCGATATGTAAAAGTCGTGTTTCTAGTAATCGTCAACAGCCATGTTTTCAGTGAGCACTCTCCGCGATAATGAGCAATCCCCGAGTACGCCCGAATAAAAACCTCCTGTGACAATTCATCTGCCTGTTCGGCACTTTTGGTCAGAAAATAAGCGTAATTCCACACGTCGTTTCCGTAGTCATCCATCATGCTGCTAAGTGTGTAATTGTCGATGGTCTGAGCCTGTGCCAGAAATTGATAATCCAACTGTTGTTCACCTCACTTAATATGACTGGATCTATTGTGGTTTGGTTCCCTGTTTTGGACATTATTTCTTATTATTGTAGCAAAATAAAAAACAGCGTGTTCAATATCACTGAACACACCGATTTATTCAAGCAATTCCGGTCATTTGAATGACCGATCAACTTTCTGATCGCTGTTACTCTCAAATTTCTCCTTAATCCTTCATACTTTAACCGCAGCAATCATCAGGAACATAGGTCTTCGATTTTCGTCTTGCATACCAGGAACCTGTTCAATCATTTCCGGTGATGGTTTGGACTCAGCCACCTTTTGAATGGCAAACCCGGCCTTAATAAGTTCATTGATATGTGTTGCCAGTGTACGATGATATTTAACCACATCCTGATTCAGAAAGTTCGCCACACGCTTCCCTTCATCGTGGTAATCATCCACGGGCCAGTGCAGGATCTCACCTGTGGGTCCGTAATGCCAATCCTGCGCAGCGCGAGCGGTGAAGATGGGATGTTCAGAGGAAAGGACAAACGTGCCACCTTGAACAAGACAGTCATTGATTTTGGCATACACCGTGTCTAACTGTTCAATATAATGCAAAGCCAGCGAACTGATCACAACGTCGAATTGTCCCGGTGCAAAATCAATATCTTCAATCGCCATTTGCTCGTACTGGATCTGTGGATCGTACGTCATCTCACGAGCACGCTGGAGCATATTCTCAGACAGATCTACACCAATTACTGAACTCGCTTGTTGCTCGCGTGCATACCGACAATGCCAACCAAAACCACATCCCAAATCCAGAACACGCTTGTCTTTTAAATTCGGCAGAAGTGTCTGCACTTCATGCCACTCTCCAGCAGCCTCCAGCCCTTGAACAGAACGAGCCATCTTACTGTAGTTATCAAAAAATTCCGATTCATCGTATTTATTTTGTTTCATCAAGAGATTCCTCCCGCCTTATAAAATATCAACCTACTCTACCACATAAACGATATTCAAACGCAAAAGTTGCCAAGAGAATTCAAGCCGTGTTATCATACAGAACGAACGTTCAGTATTATTTAATACAGAATGAACATTCAGTTTACTAACGGAGGTCATTATGAATACGAATTGGACGCATCCATTGGAAGGGCAATCGGTAGGCAAAGCTTTTATTAGCTACCTTGTGCCTTCTGTATTGGGGATGCTGGTGGTTGCTTTTAATTTTATTATCGACGGCATTATGGTGGGACACAAACTGGGCTCTACCGCGATGGCCGGGATCGGCATTGCCTCTCCTGTTTACACGCTTTTTGTTGCCATGTCACTGTGGATTGGTATGGGCGGGGCAACGTTGTACTCTAACGCGATGGGTAGAAAAGATATCACATCAGCCAAACAAATTTTTACCAAATCCATTATGCTCATAATGCTCGTTACGATGGCTATTGGTTATACTGCATTTACGTTTAAAGACAAGCTGGTATACTCCCTCGGTGCTAATGCCGAGACTTTCCCGTTTGCTTCGGACTACATGAATATCATGTTGTTGTTCGGATTTGTCTTTACCATTGAAAATGCACTCTCTGTTTTTGTTCGGAACGACGGGAATCCCAACACATCCATGTACGCTCAGATAACGTTTGCTGTGGCCAATATCGTCATTAATTATGTAACATTGTATGTGCTCGAATGGGGTGTACGCGGTGTGGCTATCGGTACAATTGTATCCGCTTCTCTTGCGCTACTTGTCCTGTTCACTCACTTTTTCAAAAAAACAAATAATCTCACGTTCACCCGGTTCAAATGGAATAATAAACTGCTGGCTTCCCTTCTACTTATTGGTTTCCCCAGCTTTCTGGCTGAACTTGGCATGTCGGTCTTCTCTGTCTCTCACAATATCTCCATGGACCGCATTGCGGGTACGGATGGTGTAGCTTCCTTTACCGTGCTGAACTACATTCATGGTGTTGTATTGTTGGCTTTCCTGGGTCTGGCATCCGCTGCCCAACCTCTGATAAGCTATTATCACGGTGCCAGTCAGGTTACACGGGTACAACAAACGATACGTTTAGCCACGAAAACGGCTCTGGCATGCGGTCTACTGTTACTGCTTATTGTTCAAATCGGTGCACCTTATTTCGTGCAAATCTTTGGAAACTTCAGTAGCGGCGTAACGGATAATGCCGTATACGGATTACGTATATTTACATTTGCTTATGTGTTTATGGGTGTTAACTTTGTCATGAGCACCTATTTTCAATCTGTAGGTAATGCCAAAATGGCCATCTGGATTACAGCTGCGCGTGAGATGATCATCATGATTGCACTGATTGCAGTCCTCCCTTCCCTCTTTGGTGTAACGGGTGTATGGCTTGCCGTACCGTTATCTGAGATGCTCGTTCTTGCAACTATAGCCGTATACTATAGAAAACGATCCCTTACGGAACGAATAAACGCGTTGCAGGCTGAATAACGTTATCAGATGAGTTAACGGCATTAGATGGGAGATAAATGAAACGTAGATAACATGCAGGAAGACCCCATAAATAATTTAACAAAAATCTAAACAAGCCCTGCACGATCCATAAAGATCGGTCAGGGCTTTGTTATGTTTTGCACTATATTAGATATAAGCAATTAGATACGTATATCGAATCGGCCATTGCTATCCGTTGTTGCGTTTGCAATTTCCTTAGGGGTAGCTACGCCCTTTCCATTGGCTGAGGGTTGGGCAGGTAGCGCCTCCTTAGCAACGGTTGTACCGGCTCTTTGAGAGCTTTGCTGTGCAATCTGCGCCTCAATCTGCTTGATCTGCTGTTCAAGCTGTTTGGTCTTTGTCTCCTTTGTCTTCTCATCGTCCTTGCTGGACTGGACTTTCTCCAGTTGAGCCTCAAGCTTCGTCTTTTGTTTCTCTAAACTACTTGAACTGTCCGAACTCGAAGATGTCGATATGTATGATGTTGTGGAGCTGGCTGCAGAAGATATATTCATTATGGTTCTCCTCCTCTTTACATGGCTTCACTATATCCCATCCCACTGAAACGTACGTTAAAATCAACTGAAAGGTTGCTGAACGAAGCTATGAGAGTCTGGAATTCAAATAGATGAAATACATATAGCAGCTTTAATCAATAGTCAGTCTAATCATACAGTGTAGGTCCTGGTGCACTCTGATCTGTAAAGTTAGTTGTTTCCCTGTGTAAATAAAAACAAAAAAGACACACTCGATATGATCAAGTGTGTCCTTCGATTGCTTGGCGGCGTCCTACTCTCCCAGGACCCTGCGGTCCAAGTACCATCGGCGCTAGAGGGCTTAACGGTCGTGTTCGGGATGGGTACGTGTGGAACCCCTCCGCCATCGCCACCAAACGCATAGCTTACATTTCAGAGTATCGTTCTCTGAAAACTAGATTCGAAACGAAACATGCGAATTAGACTTGCTATTGGATAAGCCCTCGACCGATTAGTACTGGTCAGCTCCATGCATTGCTGCACTTCCACCCCCAGCCTATCTACCTCGTCGTCTTCAAGGGGTCTTACATACTGGGAAATCTCATCTTGAGGGGGGCTTCACGCTTAGATGCTTTCAGCGTTTATCCCGTCCGTACATAGCTACCCAGCGGTGCTCCTGGCGGAACAACTGGTACACCAGCGGTACGTCCATCCCGGTCCTCTCGTACTAAGGACAGCTCCTCTCAAATTTCCTACGCCCACGACAGATAGGGACCGAACTGTCTCACGACGTTCTGAACCCAGCTCGCGTACCGCTTTAATGGGCGAACAGCCCAACCCTTGGGACCTACTTCAGCCCCAGGATGCGATGAGCCGACATCGAGGTGCCAAACCTCCCCGTCGATGTGGACTCTTGGGGGAGATAAGCCTGTTATCCCCAGGGTAGCTTTTATCCGTTGAGCGATGGCCCTTCCATGCGGTACCACCGGATCACTAAGCCCGACTTTCGTCCCTGCTCGACTTGTAGGTCTCGCAGTCAAGCTCCCTTATGCCTTTGCACTCTTCGAATGATTTCCAACCATTCTGAGGGAACCTTTGGGCGCCTCCGTTACTCTTTAGGAGGCGACCGCCCCAGTCAAACTGCCCACCTGACACTGTCCCCGCACCGGATTACGGTACCAGGTTAGAACCTAGATACGATCAGGGTGGTATCCCAACGTTGCCTCCACACAAGCTGGCGCTCATGTCTCTCAGGCTCCCACCTATCCTGTACAGATCGTACCCAAATTCAATATCAAGCTGCAGTAAAGCTCCATGGGGTCTTTCCGTCTTGTCGCGGGTAACCTGCATCTTCACAGGTATTAAAATTTCACCGGATCTCTCGTTGAGACAGCGCCCAAGTCGTTACGCCATTCGTGCGGGTCAGAATTTACCTGACAAGGAATTTCGCTACCTTAGGACCGTTATAGTTACGGCCGCCGTTTACTGGGGCTTCGGTTCACAGCTTCGGATTGCTCCTAACCACTCCCCTTAACCTTCCAGCACCGGGCAGGCGTCAGCCCGTATACTTCGCCTTACGGCTTCGCACAGACCTGTGTTTTTGCTAAACAGTCGCTTGGGCCTTTTCACTGCGGCCCCCTCGTGCTATTCACACTACCGGGGCACCCCTTCTCCCGAAGTTACGGGGTCATTTTGCCGAGTTCCTTAACGAGAGTTCTTCCGCGCGCCTTAGAATACTCTTCTCGCCTACCTGTGTCGGTTTGCGGTACGGGCACCTTCACCTGGCTAGAGGCTTTTCTTGGCAGTGTGAGATCATGACCTTCGCTACTACAATTTTCGCTCCCCATCACAGCTCAGCCTTACAATGTGCGGATTTGCCTACACATCAGCCTCACTGCTTAGACGGACATCCATCAGTCCGCGTCACTACCCTACTGCGTCCCCCCATTGCTCATAACGGCTTACGGTGGTACAGGAATTTCGACCTGTTGTCCTTCGACTACGCCTTTCGGCCTCGCCTTAGGTCCCGACTTACCCTGAGCGGACGAGCCTTCCTCAGGAACCCTTAGGCTTTCGGCGGATCAGATTCTCACTGATCTTTTCGTTACTCATACCGGCATTCTCACTTGTATAATGTCCAGCGCTCCTTACGGTACACCTTCAACCCTTATACAACGCTCCCCTACCCCTGATGCAAGCATCAAGCCATAGCTTCGGTGGTGTGTTTAGCCCCGTTACATTTTCGGCGCAGAGTCACTCGACCAGTGAGCTATTACGCACTCTTTCAATGGTGGCTGCTTCTAAGCCAACATCCTGGTTGTCTGTGCAACTCCACATCCTTTCCCACTTAACACACACTTGGGGACCTTAGCTGATGGTCTGGGCTGTTTCCCTTTTGACAATGGATCTTAGCACTCACTGTCTGACTCCCGGAAGTAAGTCTATGGCATTCGGAGTTTGACTGAGCTTGGTAACCCTTGCGGGCCCCGCACCCAATCAGTGCTCTACCTCCACGACTCTGTTTTCCGAGGCTAGCCCTAAAGCTATTTCGGGGAGAACCAGCTATCTCCGAGTTCGATTGGAATTTCTCCGCTACCCCCACCTCATCCCCGCACTTTTCAACGTGCGTGGGTTCGGGCCTCCAGTGCGTGTTACCGCACCTTCACCCTGGACAGGGGTAGATCACCCGGTTTCGGGTCTACGTCCACGTACTATGTCGCCCTATTCAGACTCGCTTTCGCTGCGGCTCCGGCTCTTCACCTTAACCTTGCACGGGAACGTAACTCGCCGGTTCATTCTACAAAAGGCACGCCATCACCCCTAAAACGGGCTCTGACTTTTTGTAAGCACACGGTTTCAGGTTCTATTTCACTCCCCTTCCGGGGTGCTTTTCACCTTTCCCTCACGGTACTGCTTCACTATCGGTCGCTAGGAAGTATTTAGCCTTGGCAGATGGTCCTGCCGGATTCATACGGGGTTTCACGTGCCCCGCACTACTCGGGATCCGTCTCGGAGGGAACAGACTTTCAATTACAGGGCTTTTACCTTCTTTGGCGGGCCTTTCCAGACCTCTTCGCTTAACCGGTTCCTTTGTAACTCCATGTGAGACGTCCCACAACCCCAAAGAGCAAGCTCTCTGGTTTGGGCTTCTCCGCGTTCGCTCGCCGCTACTGACGGAATCACTATTGTTTTCTCTTCCTCAGGGTACTTAGATGTTTCAGTTCCCCTGGTATGCCTCACACTAACCTATGTATTCAGTTAGGTGTAACTGGAAATTACCCCAGCTTGGGTTTCCCCATTCGGACACCCCCGGATCAAAGCTTGCTTACAGCTCCCCGAGGCAGTTTCGTTGTTCGCCACGTCCTTCATCGGCTCCTAGCGCCTAGGCATCCTCCGTGTGCTCTTAGTAGCTTAACCATATCGTTTGTGTTCGAGCTGTCACTCCGCTTGTTTTGGACTGCGTCCAAAGCCAAAAGTCGTTCCATTTCGATCACTCGCTCATGCAATCTACCGTTTTTATTGAAACTTGTTATACACAAGTTCAGCTAAAAAGGAATGTTCTAATTCGCATTTACTTTCGTTTCGATATCTAGTTTTCAAAGAACAAGCTCCATGCAAAAGCAAGCTGTTTGAGAGTTTGAGCTCTCAAAACTGAGCAACGAGTGAGTTAAAAGCTTTACGAAGTAAAGCTCGCTTCGGAAGCATGCTTCCTGAAGACTTGTATTTGAATGTTTCCACGCGGGAAACGATTCTCCATAGAAAGGAGGTGATCCAGCCGCACCTTCCGATACGGCTACCTTGTTACGACTTCACCCCAATCATCTATCCCACCTTCGGCGGCTGGCTCCTTGCGGTTACCCCACCGACTTCGGGTGTTATAAACTCTCGTGGTGTGACGGGCGGTGTGTACAAGACCCGGGAACGTATTCACCGCGGCATGCTGATCCGCGATTACTAGCAATTCCGACTTCATGCAGGCGAGTTGCAGCCTGCAATCCGAACTGAGACCGGCTTTTTAGGATTCGTTCCACCTCGCGGCTTCACAGCCCGTTGTACCGGCCATTGTAGTACGTGTGTAGCCCAGGTCATAAGGGGCATGATGATTTGACGTCATCCCCACCTTCCTCCGGTTTGTCACCGGCAGTCACCTTAGAGTGCCCACCCGAAGTGCTGGCAACTAAGATCAAGGGTTGCGCTCGTTGCGGGACTTAACCCAACATCTCACGACACGAGCTGACGACAACCATGCACCACCTGTCTCCTCTGTCCCGAAGGAAAGATACATCTCTGCATCGATCAGAGGGATGTCAAGACCTGGTAAGGTTCTTCGCGTTGCTTCGAATTAAACCACATACTCCACTGCTTGTGCGGGTCCCCGTCAATTCCTTTGAGTTTCAGTCTTGCGACCGTACTCCCCAGGCGGAGTGCTTAATGTGTTAACTTCGGCACCAAGGGTATCGAAACCCCTAACACCTAGCACTCATCGTTTACGGCGTGGACTACCAGGGTATCTAATCCTGTTTGCTCCCCACGCTTTCGCGCCTCAGCGTCAGTTACAGCCCAGAGAGTCGCCTTCGCCACTGGTGTTCCTCCACATATCTACGCATTTCACCGCTACACGTGGAATTCCACTCTCCTCTTCTGCACTCAAGTCACCCAGTTTCCAGTGCGATCCGGGGTTGAGCCCCGGGATTAAACACCAGACTTAAATGACCGCCTGCGCGCGCTTTACGCCCAATAATTCCGGACAACGCTTGCCCCCTACGTATTACCGCGGCTGCTGGCACGTAGTTAGCCGGGGCTTTCTTCTCAGGTACCGTCACCTTGAGAGCAGTTACTCTCCCAAGCGTTCTTCCCTGGCAACAGAGCTTTACGATCCGAAAACCTTCATCACTCACGCGGCATTGCTCCGTCAGGCTTTCGCCCATTGCGGAAGATTCCCTACTGCTGCCTCCCGTAGGAGTCTGGGCCGTGTCTCAGTCCCAGTGTGGCCGATCACCCTCTCAGGTCGGCTACGCATCGTCGCCTTGGTGAGCCGTTACCCCACCAACTAGCTAATGCGCCGCAGGCCCATCCCCAAGTGACAGATTGCTCCGTCTTTCCAGTTTCCTTCAGGCGAAGAAAACAACTATTCGGTATTAGCTACCGTTTCCGGTAGTTGTCCCAAACTTGAGGGCAGGTTGCCTACGTGTTACTCACCCGTCCGCCGCTAAGCATCAAAGAAGCAAGCTTCTTATCAACTCCGCTCGACTTGCATGTATTAGGCATGCCGCCAGCGTTCGTCCTGAGCCAGGATCAAACTCTCCAATAAAGTATTGAAAAGAGCGATAAGCTCATTTTGAATCTGACGAGATTAAAAATCTCATTTGTGCTCCAGTCGATCCAAGCCAAGGCTTGTTTCAAACTTTCGCGTTCATTCTGCAAGCAGAATGTTTACTCACTCGTTGTTCAGTTTTCAAAGATCAAACTTGTTTCGTTACCGAATGTCGTTCTCTTCAGCAACTCTTATATAATATCATGTCCGAACCAACTTTGCAAGCTCTTTTTTTAAGTTTCTTTCGAAGCTTATTTGATTCGCTTGCCGCACCGTGTTTCTCGTGTTTTTTGGCCGGAAATAGAATATACCATGCAGCATACGTACTTGTAAAGAGTTAATTTCTAAAAATATTAATTTTACAATCTAACCCTATTAAAGGCCCTTGAATTTACAATGTTATCCTATGTTCATTTGTGTTATCATGCACACTTGATCTTCACTATCTAATCTGTCTTTCTTCTATATATAAGAAGGTAACCCTCTCAACTCTCTTATTCGAGACGAAAGGGTTACCTTCTATAATAATCTATATTTATTTACGTTCTACTTTATATCCTTTATCCTCAAGCAATTTCACGATACCGTGTTCGCCCAGGTAGTGTGCCGCGCCAACAACAATGAAATACTCCTCGCCTTTGCCGTTTTTCAAGTAACCATCGATTTTGTCCGCCATACCAATGTTACGATCAACCAGCATTGCTTTGTTGTACTCCTCGTTCGTGGAGAAGCTGTTAGTCAGTTCTAGTAATTGCTCGTCATTACCCGTTTTCCACATCTCAGCCATCTGATTCACACTGTTATCCAACACGTCGAAGTTCTCGATTGTCGCTTTCAAAGTTTCCTCTTGTGTTTCTTTGGAAAAGTCGTTAAACATGCCAAGTTGAGATTGATAACTTTCCAACTCAATAACTGGGAGTTTGCGCTCGATTGCTTTCTGGATGAAATACAGATCCACTCCTGCTGACGCTTCGTATCCAGCCGTTGCGGACTTCAAACTTGCGAGTGTGCTCTCTGCTACCCATGGCTTAAATGCATCCAAAGCGTTAGGCTCTAAACCATTTTTCTTCAGTACATCGCCCAGCTTCGTATAGGTTTCACTGGAAATGTGATCTTTCAGTGTTGTTCCATCCTGATATGAACCCAGGCTTAGAACCAGCTTTTGCTGCTCTTCGTCAGCCGCTTTGCTAATATCAATCTCTACCCCAAGATAGTCAGCTTCCGCAAATGCTTCCTCAAACTCCGGACGCAATGGATAGAAGCTCTCATCCGCAATATGCATAGACCCTACCAGATAGACCGTGTTGCCATTGCTTTCCACTTCCCACATGAAGCCACGTCCACCCGTTTGAGCAGTTTCCGTTGCTCCACCTTTGGATACCAGCAGCACGGTGCGTGTTGCAGCATCCCAGCGCACTTCATAACCCGCTGCATCTCCAACGATGCGGATTGGAGCATACGTCACACCGTTGATACGTGTAAGTTTGCTTTTCAGTGTAATCGTTTTGCCATCAATCACAGCCGTAATCGTATCATCTGTCGCAGTTGTTAGCTTCACGTCCATCGCATCCAGTGTAGTCCGCAATGGAACCAAGGTTGTACCTTTATCTAGGATTGGTGCTCCTGTAGCATATTTCACTGCCTGGTCATTGACCTTGACAGAAGTTTCTTGTGGAGCAGCCATAGCCGGTACTGCAGATGTGAGCAAGCCTACCGAGATGGTAAGAGATAAGAGCGTGCGTTTCCAATTCTTCATATTATGTATTCTCCTTTATGAATATAATTTCCAATCATTTTGATAGAATGGACATACTTAGATACTACGGATAAAGGCGGGAATTGGTGCCACTCACAAACGGAGCAGCACTCTTTCCCTTCATTACTCTCAATAGATAAGAAATAACAGAAACGAATCCGTCACATAGTTTCGATGCTAGATATTCGCAAAGTCCAAGCTATTCCATGATAAATAGATACTGATTAGAGCCAGGAAAAAGAATGCTATAGAAACCTTCCGATTCCCCCGCAGCTTCACTCCATATGAGACGAAGAAAATAGCGATAGCTAGTTTAGAGATGCTTTGGTAGTAGCCCTGCTCTGAAAAGGCCGAACTGCTAAACACAATTGAAAGTAGCAGTGTAGAGAGAATTAGTGCTTTAAACCACAGCGGGTCCCTCCAGAACTGTATAAAGAACCCTTTTAACTGCTGCATGACCATCAGCCGCCGCCCTCTCCTGAACTCTACTTAGATCTTATAAGCCTTCATGGCCTTAAATAACTCTTTAAAGGTTGGACGTTTACCGTACATCAGCACACCTGTGCGATAGATTTTGGCTGCAAGCCATCCGAAGATGATAATGGACACAATGAGAATCGCTAATGAAGTTAGAATCTCCCAAGTCGGTGCAACTCCCGCACCGATCCGTACCAGAATCGCGGTCGGCGACGTGAATGGAATGAAGCTTGCGATTTTCAACAACAGAATGTTCGGCGTAGAAATACTGAAGATCGCAATATAGAAGGATACAAGCGACAACATCGTAATCGGCAGAACAGCCTGACCCAGTTCTTCCGTACGGCTTACCATTGAGCCAATGGCAGCGAACAACACGGCATACAGGAAGTAGCCCAGAATGTAGAATATGAGTCCATACACA
Source organism: Paenibacillus sp. CB74 (assembly GCF_055687625.1). Classification (NCBI taxonomy): domain Bacteria; kingdom Bacillati; phylum Bacillota; class Bacilli; order Caryophanales; family Paenibacillaceae; genus Paenibacillus; species Paenibacillus sp. CB74. The sequence goes on from NZ_CM146009.1 coordinate 4,684,257, forward strand.
ATAACCGCAATATTCACATCACTCAGACTCATATTGAAATCACCTAACACTGCACGGTTATGCGGCAGCAGGATATTTCCGGCAACCACTGCTCCGAAGATCCCGATTTGCAGCATACCTACCATGAAAATACCGATGATTTTACCAAACATCTGACTGAGCGGGGATACACTCGTAATCAGAATCTCCATAATACGCGAGCTCTTCTCCGCTGTGATCTCTGAAGCAATCATGTTGCCTGTCATCATGGTCGAGGTGAACAGCAGGATGATCAGCAAGTACACCACAATATAGTTAATCGGGCTCATCGCACCTTCTGACTCAGCACCGGCCCCACTTCCATCCGTACTCAAGCTTTGCTCGGTGAGCTTCACAGGTGTTGTAATCAGTTCCTTCTGCTCCGCTGTGAGTACATCCTTCACAACCACATCCAGCTTCACACTCTGCAATGCAGCTTCAATGGATGCAATGATCTGAGGTGATACATCTTCTGCTGAATATAGAATGGGCTGTGGGAACTCCTGTCCAGCAACCGCTTCAAACTTCAGATAGCCATCGGTAAGCCCTGCTTCCGCATCCGCTGCAAGAGCCGCTTCATCCTTGTCTCCACTGGCAATGAATCGATAGGCCTGATCCCCTTGCGCCGACGAGAAACTCTCCAGTTTCTCGGAAACTTCAGGTTGCCCTGCGCTCAGAAGACCAATATTTACAGGATTGCTACTCGAAGCTCCGCCAATGGAACCTCCATTGAATAAGGTAATGAAATATGGAACATTGAGTCCGATTGAGATTAAAAGTGCAAGTACAATGGTCGTCACCATGAATGATTTCGTTTTAACCTTGTTTTTAAATGTAAAACCCGTAATCGTTCCCATTTTATTCATTCGACTCACCTACCTCACGAATAAAGATTTGGTTAAGCGTTGGTTCCTTCAGTTCAAAGTGTTCCACTGTCGTCTGAGTCATGGCTGTTCTCAAAATCTCTTGAGCTGCTTCCACCTGACTAATATGTATCAGGTAACCACGCTCATTCCGCTCGACTTTCTTCACACCAGGCAACTGTTCAAGCCCCTCCACACTTCCAACTGTACCCAGGAATACCTGCTCACGTGGATAACGGCTCTTAATCTCCTTGATCTCGCCTTGTACCACCGTGTTGGAACGATGCAGAATGGTGATCTGGCGACACAACTCTTCAACGTGTTCCATGCGGTGTGTCGAGAACAGAATAGCTGTACCTTCATCACGCAATTCCTTGACAGTGGATTTGAGTAATTCCACATTCACCGGATCCAGTCCGCTGAACGCTTCATCCAGAATGAGAATCTGCGGTCTATGCACTACAGCTGCAATAAAGCCCATCTTCTGCTGATTACCTTTGGATAACTCCTCAATCTTCTTATCGTAATATTCCGGAACTTCGAACCGATCCAACCAGTATTTGAGGCTTTGATCTGCATCCTTACCATTCATGCCACGAAGCCGTGCCAGATAATTAATCTGTTCGCTGACTTTCACCTTCGGGTACAATCCACGCTCTTCCGGAAGATAACCCATAATCTGCTGCAACTCTGTGTTGTAAGGCTTGCCATTGTACAGGATATTCCCCCCGTCCGGGTGAATCAGTCCAAGCACCATGCGCATCGTTGTTGTTTTGCCTGCACCATTGGCTCCGAGCAGTCCGTAAATCTCCCCTTCTTTTACATTGAGCGTAACTCCATTAACGGCTGTTTTGTCTGCATATTGCTTGACGACTTGCTTCAATTCCAATCGGTTCATCATTTATCGTCTCCCTTCGGTTATTTCCACTGTACGGGTGCATACCCGGCAATCCAGAACGCCAGCACTTCATCCAATTCCAAGTTGCGGATTTTCAATACCCGGTTATTCGATAGCTCCAGTCTCTCCTGCGCTTCGCTGACCCGGGTTGTAATGACACGAACCAGCCCTCTTTCTTCCAAAGAAGATTCCACAACACCCGGGATACTCTCTGGCCTTAAGTCTCCTTCATACCAGACTTCTTTCCACTGATCGAGCACCATATCTTTCTCGGCCATACCTAGTGACTGACCACGGTGCATCAAGACGATGTAATCCGCAAGTCTTTTGACTTCATCTGCTATATGTGTGGCAATCAGAATCGTGGTGTCCCCCTCAGCCATGAAGGTACGGAACTGCTCAACCATCACTTTCCAGGCAAAGGGGTCCAGTCCTGATGAAGGCTCATCCAAAAGCAATAATCTGGGGCGAGCTGCAATCGCAGCAGCAATCTCGAATTTCCGCCGCTCTCCCTTGGACATTTTGTTCAGCTTCACATCAACGGGTACTTCCATATCGTGAATCAGTTGATCGAACAACTTCATATCCCATCGCGGGTACCAGTAGGCCCGAAATTCAGCTGCTTCCTGTGCTGTTATCCGATTCTCTTCAAGCCCGGCATTGTCAGCCACAAAACCGATCTGTTGTCTCAGTTCAAGGGGAAGTGGTCCCTCATGTTCCTTCCCAAACCATATAATCTGCCCGGCATCTGGCAGCACCACTTGTTGCAGCATGTTAAGAAGTGTGCTTTTGCCAGAACCGTTATGACCGAGAATAGCAACTACATACCCTTCCGGGATGGTCAGATCAATCGGGCCAATTACTCTGCGTTTTCGCATCTTGGATACACCGTTCAACTGAACTGCTATGGGTTCCATGTATGAATCACTCCCTTACTTCGCGTAAATAGCCTTCAGGACTTCCCGGAACAGGCTCTCCATCTCTTCTTCCGTACAACCTACCGATTTTCCAGACTGCACCGCAGCCTGCATCGCTTCCTGTGCGGCCTTCAATCTATAATTTTCTCTATCGCCGGCTTCTACCTGGGCCACAAATGTACCTGTCCCCTGCTTCGTACGAAGCAGGCCTTCATTCTCCAGATCCTGATAGACCCGTCTAACCGTAATCACACTGCAATTCAGCGCTCCGGCGAACTCACGAATGGACGGCAAATGTGTTCCCTCCTCCAATTGACCCGTTATAATTAAAGATCTTAATTGATTTTCAATTTGGTGGTATAAAGGTTCAGCGCTATTTTCATTAATTTGAATGGGTATTTTCACATCTTGCACCTCGCCCTCCGGTACACTCCAGTCTGTTGCCTGACCGTGCCGGTCTCATCCTGTATTCGTACATAAGCTCAACTCTCATTTTAATTTAAATCCCGAAGAACCAGCTTCTTCAGCGTCAAGCGGCTAAACAACCATAATCCTGCGATTCCAGCCACCAGAGCAATCCACATGATCGGGGAAAGCAACCCCCATGATTTACTCGCATCCATCACCATTCGAAAGCCGTAACTGCCTGACATTCGAATCAATAAGGATATGCCAATCGCAAGGGGTACAAAAAGCGTACTGAGAACCAAGTATTTCTTGCCACTGTTCAGAAACTCTCCGTAAATATATAATCCTGTTACCAAAAGTCCATAACCTGTACAGGTCAGGCTAAAAGCTAGATATTGATCCCATCGGAATCCTTCGGCATGAAGGCTAACCACGTATAACGATCCGTAGAAAAAAATACCATTGTAAGCAAACGCCATTAGAGCTTGCTGTAACCTGGACCACATCACCGCTTGTTCAGGGATCGGGATTCTGCGATAGTAGGCCAACATCTGCGTATAGGAATCCTCCTGTATGTAACGGAAGGAGCGCCTGCAGAACATGAACCCTTGAAATGGCAACATGATTAAAAAGAAGGAATCCACTACAGGATTAATGAAATCTGTCTGTTGTTGTCCCAATAACATCACACCGCTCATGCCGCCAGTGTATATCATGAATATTGCAGACCATAGCCATTGGAGCTTATCCTTACTCGTCTGGTTGCGAGTCAACCACCACGCCTGCTTCCATTCGTTCATATGCATGCCTGCCTTTCAGTTGTCATTCACTCATCTTGCGCACTGTAATCACTGTGTTTACTGTATATATCAATATACACAGTATACAGACCGAATTCTGATCCCGTCAACCCCTAATTTTCCTGAATCAGGAAGATGGGATAGGACACAGTTCAAATTTACGTTAAAATAAATTATAGTCACGGATCAAAGAAAGGAAGATTACAACTATGGATTGGCTGGTCGAGATCGGGTTTGTGCTCCTTTTCCTTATCGTCGTTATCTGGTTGATCCTCCGGGATGAACCTCATCGTCATTCTGCCAAAAAAGGCAGACACCATAACAACGGTTATGCCGACTCTGCTTCGGGATATCCGGTCATTACAGGAGATGAATCCTACGATCGACATGTCAGACACACATCGGATCACAAACATCATGATTCAGATTTTTCATCAGGCATACATTCTCATCACAGCAGCGATAGTGGTAGCAGCGATTCTGGAGGAGATAGTGGCGGTGGAGACAGTGGGGGTGGCGGGGATTAAACATGATTCTCCGATCACAAAAGAAGGGCTGTACCCGTTATTGTGTAAACACAATTCGGGTACAGCCCTTTGCCGTTCTCTAGCACCTGTTAGAAGAAGAGGCCTTGCGATTAAACGAGGTTATAACCACTAGGCAGACTGCGGTTGGCGCGGATCGCACGAATCTCGGCCAGAGTCAGCCGCTCATTCGTGGAGATCAGGGATTCCACGTCATTGCCACGGATAAGATCATCCAAATCTCTCAAGTTGGTGTTGCCGCGGAAGACACGGAATCCCCCCTGAAAGTTAGGCCGTGTGAACACAACGAGTGTTGCATTGGAACTTGTTGAGAAAAAACGCAGGCTCTCCACCCCATCCAAAATATTGTCCAGGTTACGAAGACCCGTGTTACCACGATAGATGCGGCTTCTTCCTCTGTAGTTCTCTTCTGAATACACGGTAAGGCGTGGATACGTTTGACTGACATTGACTGTTTTTTTCATTTTGTTTCCCCCTCTCGAACTCATTCTATGAATGAATGAGAGAGGTAGCGTGGACGAATCTTCTGCTAGATTCGTCCATTTTCATATTTTCAGAAGATCATAGTGACGCACGCACGATTAGCCCGAGGTTGTGCCCCCACTTTTACACGCCGAGAATAGCTTCCCACACCGGACGCGTATGACCACCAGGATATAAGAGATATAGAAGTACATACACAACAACACCTGTTAATGCTGACCCGAACCAGATCATGGACGTGAACCTGCCCCAGCGGCGATGTGTTCCGAACTTCTTTTTAAACCCCAACACCAGTGTTGAAATACCGAATATCGCTGCCACGGTAGCCAGGATAATATGAAAAATTAGAAATATCCGATAAAAGATCTCCAGATCCGGGTCTCCACCCCAAGCCGTATTACCTACGAATATTGTGCGAGACATATAGATCACAAAGAAGATTAGAGCTGCAATCGCACCTGCTACCATGGCGGACTGATGAGCCTCGCGTTTGCCCCGAATAATCAGTACCCATCCAATCCCCACCAGTACTGCACTTATCACAATGAAAGAAGTACTGATCGTAGGTAGCCAAAAATACATATCCATCGTGTGTTCCCCCTCTTGTCAGAACATTGACTTAATTATTTGGCAGCCGGATTGAGTGGCCCCCCAGCGCCCCCTGCAGGATACGAATCATCATCATCTTCCTGCTTCTCTTTCCGATACCATTGGAAAAAGACATAGGCCAGCATGGAGGCGAAGATCCCTTCCTGAATAAACTTCATTACAATGCCGCCGACCTGCTGATCTTCCTTCGCGGAGGACAGGAAGTTGAAGAAGGCCGGTCCACCAAATGAGCGAAGTAAAGCCGTAGAATCCCCAGACACACAATACCGCATGGCTTCAGCCCATACTGCCGGGTTGCTGTACGTCTGATACAACGGCTCGGACGCAAAAATAATCAATCCACACGCAGGCGTGAGCAGCACCATATTCAGAAAAATAAAACCGATCTTGGATAGACCCGAAGCTTGTCTGCCTTCTGGTAACGGATTCAGCAATGTCCACCACATGAGCATCGAGGTGATAAACAGTGCCATATAATACAACCGGTGAACGGTAAAATTCAGCATAACGTAATCATGTACAATCGGTAAGTGATACAGCGAAAACAGCCCGTTAAAGATCACTGCCGCAACGATTGGATGAGCCAGGAACGATAGCTGGCGTGTTGGTAGCCAGCGTACGATTCTGCGCCATACCCAGATCGGCAAACCTTTCATCATCAGCGGCGGCGCTACCAGATAAGAGAACGCCATGCTTACCATGTGAAAACTAAACATCACGTGACCAAGCAGATTAAATGGTCCAGCTTGAGCCAGATAGAGGACAAACAGCCCTGTAATAAACATGATTTTCTGACCGGCAGTCGCAGGCTCTGCATCTTTTATTTGCTCGCTTAACGGTCCCACGAGCACTAAATACGCCGCAGCAATGATCAGAAATAAAGCCAATATAAGTGGACTCCATAAGTCGTTGAAGCTAAAATATTGCAACCCGAGCATACGGGAAACCTCCCCGTGACCTGATTTGGTTGTTGCCTTTATTTCTTTGTGAAGATTCATTCGCCAAAAAGGGGAAAAGACGGCGGCATTGCGCCGCCGCCATCTCTTTTACCACCAGACCCAATAAAGTGCCATAATGATGCACGTAAAGGCTACGAAGAAGCCAAAGGCCATGAACAGGATTGGCATCAAATGCCCTTTATCCTTCATGTGCATCCAGTAACCCAACTGAACGAATACCTGAAGAATAGCCATCACGAGCAAAATAATTATCGTAAAGGTTGTGTTGACCCCTCCGGCAGAAGCAGCCGCAAACGCAATCAGCGTGAGAATAATGGAGAAAACAAACACCACGACGTGTTTCTGTGGCCCTTCCGTCCGGTGACGGTGCTTCACAGGCTGTTGATCTGTCTTATCCTGTGCTGACATGTGTTACCCCACCTTTCCGAGCAGGTACACGACCGTAAAGATGAACACCCAGACCACGTCAATAAAGTGCCAGTACATTGCGGAGACGTATACTTTAGGTGCAGTTACGACCGTCAATCCTTTTTTGAACAGCTGCCCAATAATGATTCCGATCCACACAATACCGAAAGCAACGTGCGCTCCGTGGAACCCGACCAGTGTATAGAATGCTGAACTAAAGGCACTGGTAGTCATGCCAAACTCTTTATGTTTCACATACTCATAGAACTCGTATATCTCCAGCGCGAGGAATCCCATACCCAGTACCACTGTGATGCCAAGCCACAATGCCAGTGCATCTCGCTTGCCCTTATGCATGGCCTGAATTGCAAATACACTCGTCAAACTACTGACCAAGAGAATGAACGTTGCAGCGGCCACGAGTGGCAGGTGAAACAGTTCATTCGCCGTAGGTCCATCATTGGTTTGGCCACGAAGAGCCAGGAAGGTAGCAAAGAGCGTACCGAACAGTACCGTCTCTCCGCCAAGGAACAACCAGAAGGCAATTAGCTTGTTACGTCCCTCCAGCGTTGCTTTCTCCGGTTCATGCGGCAATTTGTCGTTCACCGGTTCGGCATGTGAGGTTGTCATGTTCTAGCCCCCTTCTCATCCTGATCCTCCGGTTCAATATGCCAGCCATGATCATCATAAAGTGAACGCAGTGCCATTGATCCAAATGTAATCAGAAGACCAATAACAACTACAATATAATTGTTAAACAATACATTCATAAACGCATTACCGAATTCATCCTTGCTGAACATCAGACCAAGTCCGGCAATAAAGATCCCCACAGACATTACAAACGGCAACGGCGTTGCTGATGGCATATGAATCGAACCCACGGGTTCTGCTGGTGTCATCTCCGTATGTCCTGCCATCTTTTCCTTCCAGTACGCATCAATTCCACGTACCAGCGGAGTCTGCTTGAAATTGTATTCCGGCGGCGGTGAAGGAATGGACCATTCCAAAGTACGACCGTCTTCCCACGGATCGTTTGGCGCACCAGCCGGTTTTCTCATGGTGATTACGATGTTCGCGAGGAATAAGATAACTCCCACACCCATCAGAAATGCCCCGACGGAGCTGACCAGATTGAGCAGATCAAAATCCTGATTCGGCAAATATGTAACGATCCGGCGCTGCATTCCCATCAGACCGAGGAAATGCTGTACAAAGAACGTTAATTGGAAACCAATCATAAATGTCCAGAATGTCCATTTTCCAAGTGTTTCACTCAGAATACGTCCGAACATCTTCGGCCACCAGTAATGCAGTCCCGAGAACAAGCCGAGTACAAGTCCCCCTACAATAACGTAGTGAAAGTGGGCTACAACAAAGTACGTATCATGGAACTGGAAATCCGCCGGAGCAGATGCCAGCATGACACCGGTAACACCACCCATAACGAAGGTTGGAACGAATCCAACAGCAAACAGGTTCGCCGCTGTAAAGCGGATCTGTCCACCCCACATCGTAAAGAGCCAGTTAAAGATTTTGATCCCGGTAGGTACGGCAATCAACATTGTCGAGATGGAGAATAGCGCGTTGGCTACATTACCTAGACCTGTTGTAAACATGTGATGCGCCCATACCATGAAGCCCAGGAAGGCAATCAGGATGGTGGCAAATACCATGGAGCTGTAACCGAACAGCCGTTTACGCGAGAAGGTCGGAATAACCTCCGAGATGATACCAAATGCCGGCAAAATCAAAATGTATACTTCCGGGTGCCCGAAAATCCAGAAGATGTGCTGCCAGAGTACGGGATTACCGCCCCCTGCTACATCGAAGAAATTCGCTCCCAGTATACGATCAAACGTCAAAAGTACAAGCCCTACCGTGATGGCAGGAAAAGCAAAAAGAATAATGGCAGATGTAATAAATGTCGTCCATGTAAACATCGGCATCCGCATGTAGGACATGCCTGGAGCACGCATTGTAATAATCGTTGCGAGAAAGTTAATGCCCCCGATGAGTGTTCCCAGACCCGCGATCTGAAGACCGATGGTATAGAAATCCACACCATGCGTTCCACTGTACTCACTGCCCGAAAGCGGCGTATATGAGGTCCAGCCCGCATCCGGTGCTCCTCCCATAACCCAGCTCAGGTTCAACAGCAGTCCCCCAAAAAGGAACGTCCAGAAACCAAGTGCGTTAAGAAAAGGAAAGGCAACGTCCCGTGCCCCGATCTGCAAAGGCACGACTGCATTCATAATGGCAAAAATAAGTGGCATGACACCAAGGAAAATCATCGTTGTTCCATGCATGGTAATCAATTCGTTGAAGACCTGTGCCGATACAAAATCATTCATAGGCTTCATCAGTTGAATCCGAATTAAAATGGCTTCAATGCCGCCGATTCCAAAGAAAAATCCACCCGCAACCAAATAGAGAATGGCGATTTTTTTGTGATCGACGGTGGTGATCCAATCCATCAAGCCCCTGTACCTCTTGACGCTATGCGCATGAGCCAAGGTTGTGTACCCCCTTCTTCGTCCTTGCTGTTCTATTCATAGTCCAATTTGTAGTTGGCCAGATATTCGGCAATTCCGTCGATTTCTTCATCCGTCAACCCAAGATCCTTGGGATTCGGCATGGTATTGCCCGGCTTCACGGATTGTGGATCATGGAGCCATTCTTTCATGTTATCCAGTACCGGACTACCTTCTTCCTGTCCCTCACGAGAATTCAGCAAAATGCCTGCGACAGATTCCTTGCCGCCGATTCCCGTCAAGTTAGGTGCTACTGGTCCACCTTGATCGCCAACAGCGTGGCAAGAAAGGCAGTTTGTTTTGAATTTCTCGGCTAATTGAGTATCTTCAGGAAGGACTGCAGGTGCTTTCATCTGATTCACCCATCTGTCAAAGGATTCCTGACTCACTGCTTTTACCTTAAATTCCATGAAGGCATGCGATCTGCCACATAACTCGGCACATTTACCGCGGTAAACGCCTTCATTCGGTGCAGAGAAACTGAACTTGTTAAGTGTTCCATCCGGGTTTGTGTCCATTTTGCCCGCAAGTGACGGCACCCAGAAGGAGTGAAGCACGTCAGCGGTTTTAAGTTCAAATGCGATTTTTGTTCCGGTCGGGATGATGAGATCTTGAGCGGTGGTTACGTCATATTGAGGATAAGTGAATTCCCACCAGTACTGATGCGAGGTGACTTGGACCTTAAGTGCATTTTTGTCATTGGACAGATCTTCGCCTTGTGCAAAAATCGTTTGGACTGTCGGTACTGCCAGCACAATAACCAGCAATAACGGAATGGCTGTCCATATTACTTCCAGCTTGAAATTACCTTCAACCTGTTCAGGCATGTCGGTCTGCCCGGATCTTCTACGAAACCGGATCAGAACATAGGCCGCTATAGCAAATACAATGATGAGCACCACGATCATAATCGTGATGGATAACTTCATCAGATCATATTGGCCTTGCGCCACAGGACCCTGAGGTTTCATTACCGACAAGTCTTCCCGCCCGCATGCGGATAGCAGCAAAGAGAACACCGCCAGCAAGGGGAGAATTCGCTTTGCAACCTGCCACTGTTTCATCATTGATCTACCCCACTTTTTTACGTTTTCGTAGATTACCGTTGTCGTTCAGTAGAAAGGCAACAAAAGGTACGTTTCAGCACGATACGCATAATCCTCTTCATCATACAGAACGCTTACAAAAATAACGCTTCCAGTACTCCCGTGATTTCCTGCTCAGGGCATGTCTGCGCATTCTTCCAATTCATTCTATATGCTTCAATCACTTATTAAATATAAGTTGAGGGTATGATTTTGTCAATCTTTGGACACATGTTCACAAATTGTTCACTTTATGTAAAAAACCGCTCTACAACTTGATTTGCAAACGATTTCAGTTAAAAGTATTACACTCTACATTTGAAAATTTTTGCCAAATTTCGGTGATAAAACTCGATTTATTGGTGATTTTTCTCACATTCAAAACATGCGATATTATGCAAAAGAAAGGTCCGATTTTATGGAAGACCTCTTCCATGTCCATTCAGAAAACATACCTATCGCTCCATACCGCTACATTCAAGCTCAAAACAGCATGGAGCATTCCTCCGAAAGGTTCAATTCATTTCCTCATCTTCACCTTCACCTTAATTCTTCTCATGTACCATTGGTCAGAATCAAGGGGCCATCCCCAGTAATCGCAACTGTATGCTCATACTGCACTCCCCAGCTGCCATCTACCGTCCTTACTGTCCATCCATCTTCATCCCATACAACGGCCCCGGAACTGCCTTTCGTAAATATGGGTTCAATGGTAATGACCATGCCCTCGGTGAGCATCGTGCCCGTTCTGCGTTTGCCATACGGCAACACATTTGGCGGCTCATGAATATATTGACCAATTCCATGACCGATGAGGGGCTTTACAATTCCGTAACGATACAATCTGGCTGTTCGTTCAATGGCACTTCCAATATCTCCGAGCGTATTCCCTGGAACTGCCTGGGCAATCGCCCGCTCAAGGGCCTTCTCCGTGCGTCTCATCAGCTTGCGAATGGATCTGCTTGGTTCACCAATGCCATATGTCCAGGCCGAGTCAGCAAGCCAGCCGTCTTTGTTCACCACCATATCAATGGTCACTACATCCCCACTCGCCAGTTCTTCTTCTCCCGGAAATCCGTGGCAGACCACTTCATTGACAGAGGCACATGTGGCGTACGGATATCCTTTATATCCTTTCTGCTCCGGTGTGGCCCCATGTGCTGCCAGAAACCCTTCCACCCGCTCGTTGATCTCCGCTGTCGTGATCCCAGGTATCATCCACTGCTCAATATGTTGGTGACAACTTCGCAAAATTCGTCCAGCTTCCCGCATGTAGCCAATCTCTTCTTTGGTTTTTAAAATAGGGTCCACATGCATTCATCCTTCCCGCTGTAGGTGTACTCCCATATATATGCAGCAGGAACGCAAAAAAAACCGTCTGCCGGAGCTTATCGCCCGGAAGACGGTTCTATTCATTATCGGAACAGTATAATCAGAGTTGTGTGTTGTTTCAGGACACGGAAGAATCCATCTTGACAAGCTCATGCTCAACCACAGAAGTCAATTCTTCCTCGTATCCACCCGTAATCCGGTATTTTCTCACGTACTCCTTCACGAATTTTTTTGGATCTTTAGGACGGAAAATCCGAGTCATTTCCCTCAAACTTTCTTTGACCTCATTGTGACCTTTCGTTGCCATTGTAATTCCCTCCCAAAACGTTGAAAGTGAATGCTCCGTTTAGAGAATGCCGAATAAGTCTTAAATGCCATCCATGAAGTTGTGTGCGCGGCTTAAAGCAAGCTTTAGGTCGGGAACCTCGCTAGAAAGCAAGTACCTGACACTATAAATACCCGATATGATTCGGAATGAATCATAATCTTATTGTATCATATTCGGAAGTATCTTACGACTTGACGATTTCCTCTAATAAATATAACGGTTTTCATGCCCAAAAAGTTTAATTCCGAATCATATGTTATGAATGCCACCATTCTATACGGAATTAATATATCCAGCATAACACTGAACTATTCGGGGGATATTATCACGGACAACCCATACAGTTAAATTAATGGTATCTAAAAGGAGGCGCCGTTTCATGGAACGCAAAGAACAGGATATGCTGCCCCTTTCACATGAAAAGGTGGAAGTCGACGGAGTATATATCAACGAAGCTGGACGTGAGGAACATCTGCATCGTGGGCAACACTTCCCGGCAGATCCCGTTCTCGGCAAGTCAGAATGGAAGCTGACGGAGTATGCTTTTGATAATCATCATGAAGGACGTACCGATGAAAGATTGGTTCCCAAGGAAAACGATACAGATAAAATGGGCAAGATCACAAACCCTCGCAGACAGATCGAGGGCGGAAGATAATATTGTTTGATTTGTTAGTCGGATAAATTCACAGGTTCAGTTCTGTCCATCTCCTTCATAGCCTAATAAAAAAAGGTTAAAGGAGGCTGGACCGGATGTCCCCCATGAAATCGTCTAGCGGTCTGGATGAAAATATTGCCGGTATGCTCTGTTATCTGTTTACCTTTGTAGGCGGGATTGTTTTTCTCGCGGTAGAGAAGCGGAGTCGGTTCGTGCTATTTCATGCGCTGCAATCCGTAACCGTCTTTGGCATCATTATGGTTGGGCATGTATTATCGACTTTTCTTCCCTTATTTGGACCATTGGTGGCATCCTTGTTATCCCTGCTCGGTGTGGTGGTCTGGCTCATCATGGTGGTCACCAGCTTGCAGGGGAAATGGCTAAAGCTGCCGTGGGTTGGCGATTTTGCAGAGAAACAGATGCGCCATCTGTAACTTTAGGAAGACATGATGCAAAAGAAAAGACGATCCCCCCTTTCAAACAGGGTGTGGATCGTCTTTTAATTATATATCGGCTTCTATATACATTCGTTGTTTAGCATGTAAAGGTGACTTATTCATGTGATTGAACATTCACAACATAAATGATAGATGTCATAAACCATTCATGCTGTAAATCACGATGTATCAACCTGCTTAAATGTTCATCTTGTTAAGGTTAATTTCCAAGACGTTAACATAACAATCATGCTGGATTATAGGTCTAGTTCGGCTATTAAGCCGACTTATCTGCTTCTCCAAGGATGGCATCTGCTTGTTGCTCAGCCATTTTGGCAGCTGTTTCCTTGGTGCCCAGACCGTTGAACAGCAGGTTCATGAAAATCGCTGTGAAGCTTCCTGCTATGATGCCGTTACCGAGCATAATCTGAGCCCAGTCCGGTGCACCAGCGAACAACTCAGGTACAACGGTAACTCCCAGCCCCATGCCTACAGAACAAGCAATGACAAACAGATTTTCATGACGATTCAGATCGACCTGACTACCGATAATTCGGATACCGGATGATACCACCATGCCGAACAAAGCCACCATAGCTCCACCAAGAACTGCCCCTGGAACGAGCTGTGCGAGAGCCGCAATCTTTGGCACAAATCCGATGACCACCAGGATTCCACCAGCCACAACAATGACATCACGTGTCTTCACACGTGTCATCTGTACCAGCCCTACATTTTGCGAATACGTTGTATACGGGAATGAGTTGAAAATACCACCTAACACAATGGCCAGGCCCTCTGCACGATACCCACGGGCCAGATCCTTGGAGGACAGGTCCTTGTCCAAAATTTTGCCCAAAGCCATAAATACACCTGTGGATTCAGCCACGCTGACAATCGCCACCAGAATCATTGTCAAGATAGGCACAATCTCAAAGGTCGGTGTACCGAAGTAAAACGGCTGAACAACATGGAACCAGCCTGCATCGCGAATAGGAGCAAAATTAACCTCGCCCATAAATCCTGCCGCCACCGTACCAACGAGCAGACCAATCAGTACCGAGATGGAACGGATGAATCCAGTTGTAAAACGAGTCATCAAAATAATAAAGACCAACACACCAAAACCGAGCAACAAGTTCACACCGCTGCCAAAATCTTCTGAACCCTGACCACCACCCAGATCATGGAAAGCAACCGGGATCAGCGTCAGACCAATTATGGTCACAACGGAACCTGTCACAACAGGAGGGAAAAGCCTAATCAACTTCCCAAAAAGACCAGAGAAGATCAATACAAACAGCCCTGAAGCGATAATCGCCCCGTAAATGGCAGATACCCCACTGTTCATCCCAATGAGAATCATTGGAGACACAGCTTGGAATGCACAACCGAGCATGACAGGCAGTCCTACACCGAAATATTTATTTCCCCATACCTGAAGCAGTGTAGCCACACCACATGCGAGCAAATCAATGGCAATGAGATAGGTTAACTGTTCCTGTGTAAAGCCCAGTGCGTTACTAACGATCAGTGGAACGACAACGGCTCCTGCATACATGGCAAGCACATGTTGAAGTCCGAGTGAGAACGTTTTGATTGGATGCCGATGCCGCTGAAAAATACGTTCGCGTGCCATATTAGTTCGTGCCCTCCTCGTCCGCAAATGTAACCTGTCCATCTGACAAAGCCCCGATGCGAACCAGTGATTCCACACGGTATCCTGCTTCTTTCAGCAAGCGACCTCCCGGTTGGAATGCTTTTTCAATAACAATACCGATGCCAACCACTTCTGCTCCAACCTGCTCCACAATGCGAGCCAGCCCAAATGCTGCTTCACCGTTTGCCAGAAAATCGTCAATGATCAATACGCGATCCCCAGGCTTCATGAATTTCTTGGCAACGGTAATTTCATTCGTTTCTTGCTTCGTGAAGGAGTAGACCTTCTCCACCAGAATGTCTTCCGTCAGTGTGAGCGACTTCTGCTTCCGTGCAAAAATAAGTGGTACGTTCAGCTCCAACGCGGTCATGATGCCTGGCGCAATCCCTGACGATTCAATCGTTAGCACACGTGTGATATTTTCGCCTTCAAAACGACGAATGAATTCCTTGCCCACTTCCTTCATCAGAACCGGGTCCATCTGGTGGTTCAGAAATGAATCCACTTTGAGTACTTGCTCGGACAGGACAATACCTTCCTGTCTTACCTTGTCTTTTAACAATTGCATTGCAATTCTTCCCCCTGAATGCCCTCCGCACAGAAACCCACATGCCTCTTCGATCTCATGGTAAAAAGCAAAAAGCCCGCCTTTTCACACGCTGCGGAATAACCGGAGACGGGAAAAGACGGACTTGTACGTATATGGACAAGCCGTATGGATGCTGCAAATGTACTGGAAGGACATTAGAGCCGAAGTTCACTCCTGAGACGTCAAACTCCATACAGTCTATCCAGAAACAGATAAAAGCTACTTGAACCTGCTCTTCAGTGAAACTGTCTGAGAATGATCTCATGCCAACCATACAAAACATTGCAACATCTTTCCCGTAGTCCGATCATTCCGGTGATCGGGTAGAGACATGCAGGCCTATTCCTGCACATATACGAGTAACGGCATATTTAATTTTTTGGCTCCATGATTCGTTACAATGTATGATCGCGAACCTGAATGTAAAAGGCTATACATAACTGACAATGTTAGAAGTATACCGAATCGGCGGCATGAAATAAAGAAGTATTTTCATGGAAGTTGCGGAAACTTGTCTTAATTTGCAAACAGGGGGTGATAGGAATCCATTTTTTATGTACAATATGAGAACGGAAGCGCGGATCCGAACGGAGAATGGATGGAACCGCGGCCTACATTATGAATTGAAATGATCAAAGGAGATATGCAGACATGAAAGGCGTACTTAAAGAATTCAAGGAGTTTGCCGTCCGCGGCAACGTCATCGATCTGGCGGTCGGTGTGATTATTGGGGCTGCTTTTGGTAAAATCGTCACATCGCTTGTGAATGATATCATCATGCCTCCGGTAGGAAAACTGCTGGGTGGAATCGACTTCAGTCAGAAAATCATCAACCTGGATCGGGATATGAAAACAGCAAATGGACAGGACATCACCACACTTGCTCAAGCTAACGAAGCTGGGGCTACCGTAATTGCTTATGGTCAGTTCATCAACGTCATGATTGATTTTCTTATCGTTGCGTTCTGTATCTTCATGCTTGTGAAGGGTATCAACTACCTCAAAAGCAAGGAACACAAAAAGCCCGAGCCGCAAAAAACGACCAAGGCTTGCAAGTATTGCCTATCTGAAATCCCAGCCGCGGCTACCCGCTGCTCACACTGTACTTCAGAGCTGGAACCAGAAGGAAGCGGCGCAACAGCGTAATTACAATTGGGTTAAATCGTACACCGATGTGGCTTCCTGATAAATCCTGATGCGAATGCCGAGAACAACTTCCCGACTTGTTAGGGTATATGTATGAAAAGCTAAGCACAAAGACTTAATACGATATGGCGTAGCTTGAAGGTTCCACCGTAAAGGTGGGGCCTTCTTTTATGCCTTACATACATGTATTACATTTACTGCCCCGTTGAATTTCATTCGCCCCATCTTTATGAACTAGAAACGGCGTGGCAGCAAATGCTCCAGAATCGACTTCAGATCCTTATCTTCCTTGTAAACTTCTTCTCCGGTGTCCAGTTCTGTCACGCGAATATATTCAAAGTTTGCCGAAGCATCCACTGGCTTGAACAACAATTGAGCCTCATCTTCCAAACGTACATTGAATCCCATATCCTTAAACATGCTGCTTAACTGACTATTAGCCGGTTCCTGACCTTGCCCTACAAATATAAGTCCTCGAAGGCTTTTACGCTCCTGAGGTTGCGGATAAATCACCTGAAAGTGTACAATGCATTCCATACGATCGTTCCCCTTTCGTTTAAAACAGACTTTGTGAAATTTTGAACTTTAAAAACTGCTATATAAGGAGATACGTTTCATGAGCCCAGAACGTTTCGACATTTATGATGATCAGCAACATTGGATCGGTACAGCGCCACGTAGCGAGGTCCATGCCAAAGGATATTGGCACCGTTCATTCCACTGCTGGATTGTGCGTGACGAAGGCGAACAACGTCAGGTTCTTTTTCAGCGGCGGCGTGATGTTAAGGATACCTTTCCTGGATGTTACGACATTACAGCAGCAGGCCATCTCACCGCAGGTGAACAACTGCAAGACGCCAGTCGTGAGCTGGAGGAAGAATTGGGTGTAGATGTATCTTTCAATGCACTGACCTATCTATTCACGGCTACACAGCAGCTCCAAGGAGAAGTTCGTGGTGTTCCATTCGTAGATCGGGAATTCAGTGCTGTCTATGGATTATGTCTGAACCAGCCGCTTGAAGCCTACGTTCTGCAGCCCAGCGAGGTGGATAGCCTGTATGAGGTGCCGCTGGATGATCTACTCGCTCTGTTCCGCAGTGAAATCGACGTCATTCAAGCTACCGGAGTTCAGACTCAGCCGTCAAGCGATCATGCAGCTTATCAACCGGAGCGTATCGTTCGTGAGATTCGGGCAACGGAATTTGTGCCTCATGGCACTGCTTATTATACGGACGTGCTGGAAGCACTGTATCACGTGCCCAAAGATTGATCATGTACAATCCGGTTCAACCCGATCCAGTTCAATCGAATGTTCATAGCTTCATTTTCTCAAAAATAGCATCACTTCATACCTTTACTATTGACCTGACTGGAAACAGATGCTGTGACGAACATCACTGTCATACCTCAAACCAGCATAAACAGGCGTCTGCCTCTCGGGCAGCGCCTGCTTTATGTACGCAAGTATTGTTTCATCAAGATCAGGAAAGGTACTTTTGTGCTAGATGTTCACTCCATCGGGAGTGAATTCATCAATGATCTGCCTAGCTCTTCCCGCCCTCTCCTGAAGGCGAAGACCAGTACCGTGCTGAGAGTTCTTCGTACCGGTGTCCATAGCGGGACTCCAGTTCCTCACCCATATCCTGTTCCAGCTCGTACAATACCAGTTCTTGAGCAAAATGATTCAGCAGCAACCCGGTCATTACCGGATGCTCCGTCACCACTGCCTGCGTAGCGCATGATTCCCCGCGCATGCCCAGCATGCACCAGCGGCGGTCTATGACCAGAGAGAATTTCCGACCGTTACCCGCTCCATACAAAGGCAACCCCGGCCAAGGGACAGGCTGATCCAGCATGCCTTCACCACCATCACACGACCATAACAGCCGTACACCGCGAGCTTCAGCTTGCTGTAAATCATTACGTAACAGCTCTGCCTCTTCACGCCAGACGTCGACAACAATCTCATGCTGAGCCTCAGCCAATTCACGGCTCAGATTCTCAAACACATTTTTGTCACCCTCAATGTTATAGAAGACAGGCTTCTCCGGTTCACTCTTGGGCATGCTGCTCTGGACATAATCCAGAGAGGTACGCATCTGATCGGAGATCATACGTGTCATCTCCTCAGGCTTCAGCACACTATACTTCGCAGGCTCCCCCGGACTGCACCGCAGGAAACCACGTTGTTCCAGCCGTTGCAGAGTCGCATATACATTGGAACGGGACACGCCCAGCCGCTTCGCAACCTCATATCCTGAAGCTGATCCCTGGCGGGCGAGTTCCACCATAATTTTAGATTCCATCTCGGTAAATCCGAGATGACGCAAATGATGCAGCAGTTGGTCCATATTCCCGTCCCCCCATGCTGTCAGCAACCCGCACTGCCTCACATTGATGCGGCAGAGCTTCTACTGCATCAGATCTGTTCGGCTCCGCAACGCGGGCACCATTTCGAACCTTTGGGCAGCTCGGCTGCACAAATCTGACAGTTCACCATTTCGCGTGAAACCTCGGTCTGTACGTCCACCTTGTTCACGATTGGGTTATTTTCCTTCCAGTAGCGGATGCGTTCGTCCAGTTCTTGCTGACGCTCACGTTCCCGTTGCATCTCTTCATCTCTGCGACGTTCCCACTCTGCATCGAACGCTTCCTTTTCTTCCTGCGTAAATTCCGTACTGTTATATTCGGATTCCGTCTCCAGATCGGCTATGGACGGAATGACCGTGTGATACGGCTCGTCTTCCTCCAGTTCCAATTCGGCTGGCGCATCGTAGAAGTCCGGCTCCGGAGTTTGGTTCTGTGCCACAGCTGCCTCTTGTCTCGCAGCTGTGGTTGCTCCTGCAACGCCTGCAGTTCCTGCTGTAGGTGCTGCTGTCTTGAGTTCACCCAACTTGCGTCCACATTTAGGGCAGAAGTTGGCGTCCAGGGAAGCGACATGTCCACATTCGCACAACCGTTCATTCTTCAACTGTGCAATCTTGTTGCGCAGGCCATCAATCTCGTCCTGCAATTCGTCGCAGAGTCGCGACAGTTCCACCATCTCTTTTTCTGCACGCGTCATATCCTGTGCCCGATAACCCTCATAGAAGATGCGACCCATATCTGTAAAATGGACTTCCTGTTCCTGTTGCAAGCCCACAATCTGGTTGTTCAATTTCCCAATCTCAACGGCGTGCTGGGCACGCTCTGTTGCTTTGTTCGCTCCGTCTTTGATGCGTTGAAGCAGTTTCATGACCATTCCTCCTCTGTCCCGTCAAAACCAATATTATCATTTAAATTTTTAGAGGTTATTCAAAAAGTCCGCTTTGATTACGAAGGATGCCAGAGGCATCATCAGCATCGAATATGGCATTCAGCTGAATAAGAATATGCTTACGAAGTATGTTTCCTTCGGAAACATTGTAGTTGCTCACGTAGTTTTCCCTACGCTCCGCTACTCCATTTCTAGCTTCATTCCATCTCCTCGTTACTGAAAACCAGACTTTTTGAACACATACTTGTGGTAAATTAGCATATTACATCTTTCATGCAAAATGCTCAGGCATATAACTTATACGATATCATGCCAAAAAGTTGCGTAATCTCGTGCAGGTGCCCGTTTAATACCGATACTGGATGAAATCGGGGGCTTTCGTCAAGACCATACGTTCGGGTATAATGAAGCTTTGGCCCTACTTAACCGCCTGATTAGGCAACTAACTCTATCATACCAATTTACAATGCGATTGTGAAAAGGGCAAATGGTTTACTTTTAGCTGGGATAGTCCTATCCCTGAATGCATACAGAGGTGGATGAAACATGTTAAGTCCGAACTCAACGTTCTACCCCCGTCCGCTCGGGGTTACCCCGGCGGCATCCCTGCCCCAGTCCCCGTCTGCTCCGCTGGAGACCAGTCGGCAACTCGTGGGCAATGATCAACAAGATGCCTTTTACTTTCGTTCTCTGGAAGAGGCTGGCATTAAGCTAAATGCACCACAAATCTCGGCAGTCCGTCACGGCAGAGGACCTATTCTGACGCTTGCCGGAGCCGGTTGTGGCAAAACGACTGTACTCGCTGCAAGAGCCGGCTACCTCATAGAGGTCAGCGGTGTACATGCGGGCAGTATCCTGCTGGTGACGTTCACCAACAAAGCCGCCACCGAGATGAAAGACCGGATCGCCGCATTGCCAGGTATACGTCCGGCAGCTGCGAGAGCCGTGCAGGCTCGCACCTTCCACTCTTTTGCGCTGACATTACTGCGTCATTATGGCGTGCAGGAAGAGATTTTTGGCGAGTCACGGGCCCAGCATACGGTGCTCAAGATGCTTTTGCGCCAAAATGGCATGAGTGAAGCCTTCCAGCCTGAAAGTTTGCTGGCGATGCTGTCCGCTTGGAAGATGCAAGGATGGGAAACAACTGACCTGCCTGAAAAATCGCAGGAGGAACGCGATGCCAAGCGTGTTCTGCTTGGTTACGAAGCCTGGAAGCAGGAGCGGGGCAAAATGGACTTTGACGATATTTTACTGCGCGCTGCCGATCTGCTTCGTGACCCGGCTGTCCTGGGGCCGCTTCAGAAACGTTTTCAGTACATTATGGTGGATGAGTTCCAGGATACCAACCATCTGCAATATGAGATTGTGCAAAAACTGGCTTCCGCCCACCGCAACCTGATGGTTGTAGGAGATGATGACCAGACGATCTATACCTTTAATGGCGCACGCCAGGAATCGATTTTGGAATTCGATAAAGTATACCCCGGTGCACGCATTGTGACGCTGGATATCAATTATCGCAGTGATGCACGCATTCTTGGACTCGGAAGCGAATTGGTCGCCCGTAATAAACGCAGACGTGACAAACGGCTGCGTGCCGCCGGAAACCGCGGAGATGCACCACGTTTCGCCACACCATCCAATGCGGAGGAAGAAGCGGCATGGGTCGTGAATCAGCTCTGCCAACAGGTTGAAGAAGGGCAGCACACCTATCGTGATATTGCGATTCTTCACCGGACTGCAAGCAGCAGCCGGGCTGTATTCGAGCAGCTTGTGTTGAAAGATGTGCCTTTTGTGCAGCATGGTGCCTCCCCGGTGTTCTACGACCAGTCTCTCATCAGGCCCCTGATGGATCATCTGCGTCTGTCTCTTGATCCACGAGCCATGGATGCTCTTCCCAGTGCGCTGGGACCGCTCTACGTTTCAAGGGATGCTGGCCTGGAATGGATACAGCGCTGCGAACAACAACAGGCGAAGAAATATCCACTCATCCATCTGGTGAAATGGGACAAGCTGAAACCATTCCAGCAGGAACAGGTCAAAGAGCGCATCAAGCTGATCAAATCACTGCACAAACTAAAGCCAATTATCGCCATTCAGGAAATGCGCAGGCAGTTCTACGACAAGTATATGGAAAGTGGTGATCCCAGCATCTTCACCCATTATAAGGAAACGATGCTGGAAACCCTGGATGAATTCGAAGCTGCCGTCAAAAAATTCGAAACGGTGGAAGAGTTCATCCAGTTCGCGGATGAGTTATCCCGCAGACAACGGGAGATGGAATCTCTACGCCGCGCACAGGACAGTGACGCAGTACAGTTGATGACCATTCACCGGGCCAAAGGACTGGAGTTCCCTTGTGTGTACTGGATCGGAGCCAGTGAGGGAATTGTGCCTCACAGTACAGCACTGCGACAGGATATCCCCGAAGATCAAAAGGCTGCGCTTGCTGTGCAGCAGACAGACGCCGAGCTGGACATGGCCTTGGAGGAAGAACGCAGGCTTGCCTATGTTGCCATCACAAGGGCCAAGCAGTACTTGTATGTCACTTCACCCGCATCTCATCACGGAAAGCCAGCGGATGTGTCCCGCTTCCTGCTTGAAGCCTTCGGCATGGAAGTTCCGGATAAACGCAAACCTCGTGAGGAGAGTCGGACCAGCAGCCCGACTTCATATGGCAAAGGCAATGGATCATATGCCCGTTCGGGGTCGGGTGGCCGTTCCGAAGGTCGGGATGTAGCACAACGCCGTGCCATCAACCACAGTGACCGTCGTGACTTCGAGGTCCACAATGAACGGGATGAGGATCGCCTTGGAGAACGGCGTGGTAGTGGGGAAATTCGCAATCATAAGGCGTTCAGTACCACAGGTATAAGTCCAACAGCTGCGAGTTCCTCCCGTATACAGTCCCACAGTTCAGGTTCAGCCTCGGGTAATGCTGAGCGCACGGAGACCGTTGCGGTCTGGAAATGCAGTTCGTCCACCTGTAAAGCGTGGCTAAGACAGAAACCGGCTGTGCCTTCTGCCAAAACAAACAAGAAGGCATCATCCGGCCCTCCCGCCTGTCCCCTGTGTTCAGGATCGATGGAGGCCGGTACCCGCCAAGTTCCTGTAACGGGGAGATTTGGGAAATAAACGATACGGGATACAGATATAGCTCGTTTCAGGGCGCTTTTTGCTGTTTATTAACAGTAGAAGCGTCTTTTTTCCATTTCAGAATGGGGGTTGGATTATGCAGGACGGCAAACAACATCTGTATGTATCGGTAACTCATAACTTGATTGAACAAACAAAGAACGAATCTACACCCTTTGAGGTGTTGGTGGATGACGAACAGTTGGGCCGATTAAAAGACCTGATGAAGGTGCTGGAGGATGACGATGCCTACACATTGCAACGGGCTCCCGTACCCTACAAATCGGCAGACCACGATGAGGCAACAGAGCAATTTTCGGATGGCATGACTCTGCTGTACACTTTTCTGTATGACCATGGCACGCCGGATACCCGGCAGGCGATTGAGAGCATGAACGTGCTTCCAAGGCTGCAGGATACGGATTATGATGACCCTGGATACGAGAATTCACCACTGAATAAATGACCTGATGCGAAAAAGCATGCGCAACCGCAGATCACGCGGAAGACGCATGCTTTTTAATATTACGAAGAATAACCGTCCCGTACACTGGACTCAATCCAGACGAATCTCCTGGCCTTTCTCAGCGGATTCGTAGATTCCGCACAGCATGCGTGTGGAAGCCACCCCATCCGCAATTGGACTGATCGGCTCCGTCCCGTTCAGGCAACAATCCACAAAGTGGTCGATCTGGTTCTGAAATGCACTATGAATATGGAGACCCGTATTGTCCGTCTGAGGTTCAATATTCAGGATGGTATTATTTTTCTCCGTGACGATGATTGTCTCCGGCTCCAATTCGAACCCACCACGCTCACCGTATAATTTCACTGAAGATTCATCTCCGCGTGCATGCAGGGTAAAGCTTACATCCACCGCCAGCGAAGCCCCATTTTCAAACCGAATGAGTGCATTCGCCATATCTTCCACGTCATTCACAGCTGCGCTGTAGTCGGCTGCTTTGTAAAAAGAAAGATGTTCGATATGGGCACGATTGCCCAGCTTCCGATACGTATTACCACTGACGGAAACAGGCTTGGGCTTGCCCATCAAATACCAACACTGGTCAATGATATGTACGCCCAAATCAATCAGTGGGCCTCCGCCAGAACGGCTTTTGTCAGCGAACCAACCGCCTGGATTACCGTGACGACGCAGAATGGAAGCTTTGGCATAATACAATTCACCAAACTCTCCGGCATCTATGAATCTGCGCATCATCTGCATATTGTTGTCATACCGCCGCACAAATCCAACGATAAACGTACGTCCGCTCTTCTTCACCGCTTCTTCAATCCGCAGTGCATCTTCCACATTGGTTGCGACCGGTTTCTCCAACAGTACGTGCTTGCCTGCCTCCAGTGCAGCAATGGCGAATTCCGCATGTGTATTATTCCAGGTACAGATACTGACGGCATCGACATGCGGGTCCTCCAGCATCTCCCGATAATCGGTGTACACGGATTGAGCATCATACTTCTGTGCCGCAGCTTTAGCCCGCTCTTCGTTCAGATCACAGATGGCATAGATGACAGCATCCTCATTTTTGGCGTAACACCTCATATGAAGATCCGAGATGGATCCTGTACCGATCATTCCAATGTGCAGCATTTGTTTCGTGCTCATCATCGTCCTCCCTTCCTTTTCCACAACTTCCACAACATCACTATCGTCTAGTCTGCCCGCAGCATGCCTTCGTAAATACCCGGGGTTGAATTTTCGATCTTCACAGCACCCAGCGTCCGGGCATAGAAATCTACAGGTCCCGCTGATCCGATAATGGCATAACCATAACCGTCCGCCTTCATCGCATGCATACAGGCCAGTAACAGGGCTGTGCCTACACCTTTGCCCCGTGCATCCTGGCTCACGCCTGTAGGTCCAAAGAAGTTACGACATGTCGCTTCGTAACAGGCAAATCCGATCATTTTCCCATGCTCAACGGCGATGTAACAGGACACGGGCTGACGTGCAAAAGCGACCTCACATTCATCCACCCAAGCTTGGCTAAAATGTGACCTCACCCAATCCAGTACAAGCTGTTTCTCTGGGGCAATGGCTCTTCTAATCACAATGGAGGATTCCTGCAGCTTTCTCAGTCCACTCTCTTGCTCCGGTAAACGATAGAGCGCTACTAACATATCACTCATCTAATCGGTTCCTCCTCGTACTTGAATGTGAAATAGGACAACGGTTTGGCCACCTACCTGAAATTAACCTGATCCTGCTGCCGATAACCTGCAATACAAGCGATATTTCAAATTCAAACTAACATACCGCTTAGATTCATTGCATGCCAACTGCAACACTGAGACGATCTGTCCCGTCTATTAACTTGAAGCGTGGCTCTAAGGAAGATTTTACCGCGACATTACAAAGATTAGAAGGGATGAATATTGATGAATAACAACATGAAAAAAGTAAGTGCGCTGATGGCCCTATCCATGGCATTGGGTGGTGGAGCCGCTTATGCAGCAACCCTGGACAACACACAACCAGTCCATCAAACATCCATTTCAGCAGATAGTAACACAGCTGGTGCAGTAAACGTATCCGTGAATGGTGCATCCATTTCCGATGGTTACTGGAACAAGGATGGCAAAGTAGCCATGATTCCACTGCGTGATCTTACCGAAGCACTGGGTATTGAACTGAAATGGCATAAAGAAAATAAAACCGCGGAGCTGACGCGAGGTGTTCTCTGGACACAGGTAATCACAGGCAAAGATCAATATTCCGTAAATAAAATGCTGCTCACACTGGGTACAGCACCCGAAATCACAGGCGGCACGTTGTATGTACCGGCTTCTTTTGCAGAAAAGGTACTGCATGGACAAGTGAACACAACAGGAAATCAGGTGACGATCTCTAGTGAAGAGGACGTGAAGACGATCACTGAGCGTGGTGTGATTACCAGAATCTCGAACCAGGATAAATATAAGTCCATCCAGATTGGCGGTGCAGGGTTGGATGGCATCGTGCTCAATCTGAGCGATGAGACGAAATTCATCTC
The DNA here is from genome assembly GCF_055687625.1 of Paenibacillus sp. CB74. NCBI lineage: Bacteria > Bacillati > Bacillota > Bacilli > Caryophanales > Paenibacillaceae > Paenibacillus > Paenibacillus sp. CB74. The sequence goes on from NZ_CM146009.1 coordinate 4,710,339, forward strand.
CGTTGAGGGGAAAGAGATTGCACTGACTGATCTGGCCATCGGCATGAACGTGGAAGCTGAGCATTCCATGATCACTACCCGCAGTCTGCCACCACAAACCCCGACCTATAAAGTCACTGTACTGGATGCGGCTACAGCATCTGAGGCACAACCTAAAGAGGTACTGGGTACAGCGGGTACAATTGAAGATGTAAGAAATGCAGAAGGTCTTATCTCACAGATTGAGATCACAGGTTCACGTTTAACCGAGACGGCTCCTGACCATGTCGTGCTGAATATCGCTAAAGATACGCTGCTTGTGAACCACGAAGGTGAGACGGTGAAAGCTGAAGAACTGACTAAAGGAACTAAAGTGATTGGGTACTACAGCCCTATGCTAACACGCAGTCTGCCTCCAATCGGAACGGCATGGAAAGTGGTTGTTGAAACACCAGCAGCACAACTGGAAGCGAAATAAATCGATTAATAAACGAGACTGGTTGAGTTGAGGCATATGTTCTATGTTGCTAACGGCATGCATATCTTGGCTTGGTGTCAGGAGGGCGTCGCATCATAATGTCCAGCAGCTGCGAAGTCAATAAAAATAACCTTATCCGCTTGTCTTCCGACAGGCATGGGTAAGGTTATTTTTTTGGGTTTTTGGGTTTGGGTTTGGGTTTAGGTTTTTGGGTTTTTGGAGCGTATTTTCAAACTCGCTTCAAAGCGAAGCACACCTGAACTTGTCCGGAGCAGGCACTTGCAACGTACGCTGTATACGACATGCGCCTGAAAAAGACATGCTCTGCATAGGAATGTAAGAGCAAGCAGAATTAGCGCTGACAAATCTGAGACGTCTTATTCAAGGAATTGAAGTACCTGTAAAAACCTAAGGAATCTCAGCCACGCTATGTGTGAATAAACAGTTGTTTACAGCGTTTTTGTCAGGCTAATTCGGAAAATAACGTGCCTGATGTTCCTTACATTTTCAGAAGAAGACCTGGGGGCCAAATAAGACGTCCTGAGTTCCTTAGAAAATCTTCACGATAAGCGAGATCGCCAGATCAACCACCTTGGACTTCATCTTCAACAATCGCTTCCACTTCAATCTCAACCATCAACAAGGGATCAATGAGTGCGCTAACTTCAACCATGGTGGCAACAGGCTGAATCTGTCCAAAATATTCACCGTGGGCCTTGCCAACTTCCTCCCACCTGGAGATATCGGTCACAAACATTCGGGTTCTAACGACATGCGACATGTCAGCCCCCAACTCTTTCAGTGCATTCTCAATCGTCTGCAAAACGAACCTCGTCTGTGCATACGGATCACCTGCTCCAACGACTACACCATCTTGCATCGCGGTTGTACCCGCCACTTCGATTCGGTTCCCTACACGGATGGCACGGCAATATCCCACCAACGGTTCCCATGGGGAACCGGTAAATACCTGCTGTCTACTCATTTTTCTCGTCCCTCGCTTTGCTTTGGTTGTATGTATCTCATCTGATTAAACATGAATTATATCAGTCCGCCATCATCTCAGACAATAGAATAGATTTTAATTCTATTATAGTGCAACTTCAGTACGTGGTGCCCTGCTTCATGACAAGGTGGTCAGCCAGCATCATTTTTTACACAGAAAAAAATCCCCTGAATGACTGCTCATGGTTTAGATCAAGAGCAGTCATTCAGGGGATTTCAGGAAAATTAGCGTTTAATAAGGACAAAGCAATCCAGATTACAACTTGATATTCGCCTCATCGAAGTATTCTTCCAGGGTTAACCCACTTTTCGCCACATCTGGTGCCAAATCGGTACCGATGTACCGGATATGCCAAGGCTCATAGACGTAACCGGTTATATCTTCTTCACCTTGCAAATAACGGATGACGTATCCATATTCTGCAGCGTGTTCAGCGAGCCACTGGCCTTCCTTCGATGTGCCGAATACCTCTTCCAGCACATTGCCCACACTCGGACTGGATACATCAATGGCAAGACCCGTCTGATGCTCGCTTCGGCCTGGAACAGAGCTTACACGATCCGTGTATTCCTGACCTTTGGTTTTGACATTGTTGTTGTAGATGGACACTTGACGTTGATATGAACGATAACCAGACACCGCACGAAGCTCAATGCCATCCGCTTTTGCACCTGCAAACAACTTCTCCAGTGCCTCCGCCGCTTCCTTGCGCATATGCCGCTTCTCGTGAGGTTCGTCGAAGGAGAACGGTACATTGGGTTCCACCAGATCGTCCGGCTCGTACCCTTCAGGCAGACTGCGTTGTTTGTTCACAATGACCGTCATAGACGTGGCATTGGTCACCACAGCTTCTGCGTCAATTGTTGTTTGCAGTGCGCTGATGCTACGTTTCTCCATCAATGGATCTTCCGCTGTCGCGCCGTTACCATCGTCTGAAGAACCCTGCTCTTCGCCAGTCGATGCATTCCCGGACTCGCCATCCGTGCCTTCACCGCTGTTGCCAGCAGATGATGTATCATCCCCGCCAGCGTTGTCACCATCAGATCCCTTATCCTCCGTAAAATGAACGGTTGTGCCGTCAGACTCCTGTTGTGTGTTACCTGTTCCATTCGGATTCTGGCTCTCCTCTGTGCCTGAACCGTTCTGGCACGCCGCAAGCAATGCTCCGCATATCATCAATGAGGACAGCATAACCACCATGCGGCGCTGTCTTCCTGTATGTGATTTCATGTAAAAACTCCTATCGCAATAATATAAATGTTGTCTAGTTGTCTGCGTGCAGTGTTCCCTGCGAAAGTATACCTTAATTGACAGCGAAGCTCCACCGGTAAAGACCTCCTTTAGAAGAGATCTTCATGAACATATACGGGTTGTACAGCCTGTATGATCGTTTTTTGGACTTTTAGAGAAACATTCCCGCGGAAATGAAATGAATTGAATCATGCAACATGCTGCAATACAAACAAGCAGAGGTGATCTGAGATCTCCCCCGCTCTGATGGGTGTATCATTTGGTTGCCGGGCTGTCCGTCTTCTTCTGGACAGCCTGCCACATCCGCGCCGCTACACGCTCGCGGATCAAATCCAGCCCTGCGGTGGCCGGCAAGCCTTGCAGCAGCGCCGTTAGCTCCGGCAAGGCCGGCGGCTTGCCCGGCTGCGCGAGGCGCACTTCAACGGCGCCAAAACCTGGCCCTGGCTGGTGCATGGCGCCGTCCGCGGCAGCCTCGGCGATCCACTCGCCGACGGCCGCGCCGCCTTCGCCGCCCCGCACTTGCGGGCGGCCAGCCGTTTCCGCTGCGCGGCCGGTGGCGCCGGGATCATGGGCGAGTTCCTCCGCCCATGCCCCAGCACGCCGGCGAGCAGCGCTTCGCGCGGCAAGCCGGCGTGCGCCAGCTGCAGCAGCGGCTCGGCCGCGAGGCACGCGGCTACGGCGCGCTCAGCGGCCGCGGCATGCGCGCAGCTCGGGCGGCCGCAGGTGCACGCCACGGACGCGCTGGCCGTGGCTTCGCCTGGCGAGCCCTCGGGCGCTTGCGCAGCCGGCAGCAGCCCGGCAAGCTCCTCGGGCGCCGGGCCGCCGCGCAGCAGGGCGTACAGCGTCAGCGGGCGCTTGCGCAGCTGAACCAGCACAGCCTCGCGCTCGGCTTCGCTCAGTCGCGCAGGCGTTCCCGTGACCGTGAACACGCCGGCAACGGCTGTTCCAATCTTCCCTGCCTCAGCGGAACCGTGCGCTTCCTGCCCCGCCGCATCCGCTGCTGTATCTACTTCTGCTGTCCATCCACCGGGGGACATATGCAGCTCGATCTTCCATTTTTCGCTCACAACAATCCCCCTTTCTCAACATCTATATTCCCCTGAATGATTAAGGTCACAGCCACGTCTCGCCCTGAAGAGATATCAGGCCACGCAGCTCATCATCCGACATCTCGGTCAGCCAATTCTCACCTGAACCAACGACCTGTTCGGAAAGTGCCTTCTTGCTCTCTATCAGCTCATCAATCCGTTCTTCCAGTGTTCCCTGACAGATCAGCTTATGCACTTGCACGTTGCGATTCTGCCCGATTCGGAATACACGGTCCGTCGCCTGATTTTCAACCGCAGGATTCCACCACCGGTCATAGTGAACGACATGACTCGCCCGTGTCAGATTCAGACCTACACCTCCGGCACGAAGAGACAGGACAAACATGGACGGACCCTCTCCTTTTTGGAAAGTCTCCACCATCTCATCCCTTTGCGCCTTCGACACCCCACCATGCAGGAAATACGGTTCTTCCTCATATCGCTGTTTCAACCTCGACACCAACAGATCTCCCATAGCAACATACTGAGTGAATATCAGGGCCGATTCCCCGTTATCACGGATGGCGTCCAGCAGTTCAAGCAATCGTTCCATCTTACCGGATGCCTCTGCCTTGCCATGATCTTTCCGATTGCTGTCCGCCAGCACCGGATGATCACAGATCTGCTTGAGCTTGGTCAGGGAGGACAGTACAATCCCCTTCCGTGCAATGCCATTTCTGCCGTCCAGACCACCCATCAAATCATCCACCACACGCTGGTACAGCACTGTCTGCTCCGGCGTCAGAGAACAGTAGGATTTCAGTTCAAGCTTCTCTGGCAAATCCTTGCGAATATCCGGATCACTTTTCAGCCTGCGCAGCATGAATGGAGATACCAGTCGATGGAGTTCACGCAAGGAAGCTGCATTTTCTTCGGATGGCCCCAGTCCCGTATACCGCTGGCGGAACGATGAAGCTGTGCCCAGATATCCCGGATTGAGAAACTGGAAAATCGACCAAAGTTCGCTCAATCGGTTCTCTACAGGCGTTCCCGTCATCGCAATACGATGAAGTGTAGACAGGCGCATCACGCTTTGCGCTTGTTTGGTACGGTAGTTCTTAATATATTGTGCCTCATCCAGCACAATGGTGGACCAGTGCAATGAAGCCAGATCCGGGCCATCTCTGCCTGCCAGATGATAGGTCGTCAGTACAATGTCATGCGTCTGTGCTTCAGCCTGAAACTCATTCCCGTGCAACCGTTGTCCGCCATGATGAATATATAGCGACAGATCCGGGGCAAACCGCTTCAGTTCACGCTGCCAGTTTCCAAGCAACGAGGTAGGACACACAATAAGTGCAGGCAAATGATCAGGCTGCTCATTCGCAAGCTGATCCGCCGGGAAAGAATCATCGGATCCATCCAGCATTTCATACTCACGTGCTTCCTCTGCAGCCGCCTGGCGTTCTTCGTGTTTGCGATCCAGCAGACAGGTAATGACCTGAATGGTCTTCCCAAGTCCCATATCATCCGCAAGACATACGCCAAAGCCCAGATCACGCATCGCGGATAACCATTGGAAACCTCGTTCCTGGTAAGGTCTTAGTTCACCATGCAACTCTGCCGGAACCTGACGAGGTTCAATGCTGCGAAGCACCTGCCCATCGAGCAGAAAAGCAAGCATCCCATCGGATTCGGCGCCAAAGACAGAAAGACCCTTCCACGCGGAATCCTCCCCTTCATCCGCAGCCAGATGCAGCCATTCGGAGAGAGGCATATATTGTTCTTCTTCTTTTTTCATATAACGCAGGACTTGGCGAATCTCTTTTGTATCCACTTCAATCCACTCACCGCGGAACATGACGTAGGGAACTGTGGATTCAGCCAAAGCTGCCAGCTCCTCTGCGGTTACGGGCTTGCCATCCAGCATGGGCTCTGCTTTGAATGCAACCAATTGTTCCATGCCCAGTGCCGATGTGGCTCCAGGCAACCGCTCTGTTCCCCGATTCAACATCTGCAAACGAAGTCCTGCACGGCGTTTTCCGGCACGACTCCACTTTGAAGGCATGAGAACGGTTATGCCAGCCTTCTGCAAACGCGGAACCGCATGCGTTAGAAATTCAAAGAAACCCTGCTGTTCCAGCTTAATTCCCTCCGGACGAGCAGTAAGCAGCGCCGTCTCCAGTTCAGGTGCCAATTCTGCTGCTTGACCGAGCGCCATCAATAACTGCTCTGCCGCCGAGGTATATAACACTTTCCCCCGGTCCAGATCTCGCTCCGGATGGGCCCAGATGGTCCGCGCAGGCAGCCTCAGGCTTGGTTCCTGCTCACTGTCCACCCAAAAGCTGACTCCCCATATGGTTTCATGTTCGCCAAGTGGAGGCTCCAGACGGAGCGCCAGCTTCAATTGGCCTTCAGCAGGCGCCATCTCTTCTGCGCCGACGATCGGCATCGACGTTCCACCAACTTCTTGCAGCGTATGAATAAATGCTGTCATATCATCCGTTGGCCCTTGCACCGTCACTGGACGGAACATCGAGATCAGACTGTTCCACCAAAGTTCGGCTACTGACGAAGAGCCGCGTCGATATGGCGTGCGGTAACGGGACAGTTCACTGTCCATGCCCTCCAGTTCACTTGTTACTACAGCATGAATCATGCCACTCATGAATGAAAATAATACCGCAGCTCCTGCTTCTTCACGCGTTTCCGGTTCCAATGAAGCATAAGCTCCAGGAGCAGAAAGCCCAATTGGAGGCATCGCTTCAGCCAGATCACGGAAGCGTTCAATATCATCCTCTGACTGCAAGCGCGGCCGCCATACACCTGTCAATGTCTCTTGCCCGGTCCGTCGCCGTGCTCCGGTCTTTGCTGCGAATTCAGCTGATGGAGCAATGGCTCCCCGCAACAGTAGCTCCTGTGTGAACTGCGCCGCTTTGATCCAGTAACGCATCTCTTCTCCAACCTGAATTCCGGCTGCATTAAACAAACGGTCATCCCATTGCAGCAGCAATCTAAAAGCATCCTTAGGCGAGACGGCTAACCCTTCCAATGTGCGCCCCAACAGTTGACGCCGCTTCGTGTTCTTGGCTTCAGCCGTGTTCCTCAGCGGATTCGGCCAGCGCAGCTCCGCGAGACGCAGAGCGGCAGGCTGAAACAGACGACCCCCGTCGCCAAAATTCAACCGTCTTACCACGTGGCTCCATGCATCCACACGCGGTTCCGATGTTTCACCGGAAAAACAAAAAAATACGTCACCAAGCCATACTCCATACAGCGATTGCATCATTAAAGTCTCCCGTCATCCCTTCGCATTGTTACTCTCCATCATATACGAAAATGACCGGATTTAAAAACCTTTGCCCACAAAAAGTGGTTATTTCAATCGTTATCGGCATAAAAAAATGTCCCTTCTCCCGAAAAGCGGATGAGGAACATTTGGGTCAATCCAAGGATAATACTGAGTATTGAAAGAATTACGGATCATTATCTTACGATGATCTGATCAAGCTGCCCAGCAATACATCCAGGTTCAAAATGCCTGCACGATGATCTGCACAGAACCCGATTTTGTCAAAAACGCCAAGCATGAAACGGCGGTGCTCCTCAGCAGGTTCTTCGAAACGATCGTAACTTACAACAGAATCAACCATATCGACGATCAGAGGTACGAATCCTCCTTTGTAAGGCACCACAATAATACGTGTAGAAGAGGTATCCTCCTGGTCCGGCATGCCTAACAATACACGAAGACTCACTACTGAAACGACCTTACCGTACAGCGAAGCAAAACCTCTGATCTCCGGACTTCCAAACGGGACCGTAGTCACCTGCACCATTCTGATGATCTCATGAACTTCATCAATACGTAGGGCAAAGATCTGGTCTCCTACCGAAAAATTAATATATTGCATTCCCTCATCCATAGTTATCCCCATACCCTCTCATTCCGTATAATCAGACTACTTTCGTCTCATTAGATGTTACTTTGGTGTATCGGTTATTTTTGATCAAATGTTTAGGCTTCAGATCAATTTTGCCAACTTCAACAGGCGTTGGTTACAGTTTTGATGAGAGGGTGGAAATCCGTCGTTTCAAAATTGAGCGTAAGTAACCTGACATTCGATTTATTATTTTATATTCAAAAAAACCAAAGAGTCGGCATTAAGCTGATCTTTGGCCTTTTTTATCCCCATATATTATGGATCTGTTTCTATGTTTTCAAATACTTGGAACAAAAACACGATATTCCTGTGGATAACTTGTTTTTTCACTTCAAAACGACTGTTTTATCGAATGAAAACAGGAGTTATACCTGTTTTGTGGATAAGTTGTGCACATATTGCACACATGTTGTGGATATGTTTAGCGTTTCATGTGGATATTCATTATTTTAATGTGGACATGTTGTGTATTTGTTTGTAAATCTGACGTAAAATCTGAATTTCCACTCCAGTTTATCCATTACTGTGGACACGTTGTGGACATGCTCAAATCCCTTCAGTACAGATACGCAGTTATTCAGTTATTCCACCAATTCACCCTGCCGCATGATCAGCTTGTCATCGATGTACACGTCAGGCTTTTGCACAACAGCATCAATATGTACACCCGCCGCAATCGTTCCACCGAATGTGTTATTGCTTCCAAAGGCGACATGGATCGTGCCATACACCTTCTCATCTTCCAGCACTACACCCGTGATTCGTGCCTTGTTATTGGTACCAATGCCGAATTCGCCGAGAAAGCGACCATCGCCATCTCCAAGGGTGTCCAGTAATTGAGCCCCGTCTGGTCCTTCAGCTGACACCAATCGCCCTTCCTTGACGGTTAATAACATCGGTTCGCGGAGTGCCCCAATTCCAGCAACGGAACCATCTACAACAATACTACCCTCGCCCTTGCCCTCAACGGGAGCAATATAAGCTTCTCCTGAAGGCAAGTTACCCGATTCACCGGGGTTCAAATACATGCCTGTACTTGGTACACCGTTACGATTCTCTATAGAAAAGGAAAGACTATGACCCTGCTTCTCTATTCGCACATGGCGACCTGCGGTTAACAGAGCCGTCACCTTCTCGGTCAACGCCTTCACTTGCGAATACTCAGCTGTAATGGCTCCATTCATGAACATATCCTCTGTCATGCCGGGCATCGTTGCCACTCGGGTCCCTGAAGCAGCGGCTTGTTTGCGTGCCTGGGTATGCGTTAATGAATATCGAGTTACACACACCGCTACATCTGCCCGAATCATGGCCTCTGCAATCGGTGCAGGCGGCTCTTCTCCTGATCTGCTGCGTTCCTCCATAATTAGCAGGACAGACTCCGCGCCAAGTGCTTTTCCTGCCTCATAGATGGATTCGGCCAAATCCCGTTTCATATCGTCTGCGACAACCACCAGATTTTCTCCACTGCGTAATCCCAGACACTCCGTTAGCACCTTTTTACTGATTTCTACACGTTGCTTGCTCATATATTCATCTCTCCTGTCTAGGTTTCAGCTCTTCACAACTCGACTTGACCCCTTTCGACAATCGACCAGGGATTCCTGCATGGCCAAATCTGAACTCACTTCAAGGTATCGGCCCATTCGGCGAGGATTGCAGCTGTCTCCTTATACTGAAATGTCGGAAAGTAATGTCCGTAGGGCACATCTATGCGTTTGACCTGTGAGTTCATATCCTGTGGATAGTGATATTCCCGATCTTCCTTGCCCCATAGGACTAAAGTATGGTTGGTGTGATCATCAGCCCACTCTTTCATCCAGGAAAATGAACTGACTCTTCCCCGCTTGCCGGAGTGGATCCACCGCAACAAATCTGCATTTGCCCCCCCAATTCGAGGGGATTGGAGACTGGAGCGTATCCTTTTGGCCATCATATGGTCCATACCCTTTTTGTCTTCCCCACTGATATATACACTGAACATTCGCTCCCAACTCTTCTCCGATCGAAGACGAAGCAAAGACCGCATCACACCTCTTGGCAAACGGGAAACCCATCTTAGCACATTCGGATTCGAATTGTTGGCAACTGGCTGAAGCAATCCCAGTCGAATGTCTGTCCGCCCACTACGCAACTGTGCGGCAGCCACGATAGCTGCGCCTATCGAATGACCCACCAGCTTCACAGGACCCTCGAACTCATCAAGCGCCTTGAGTAGTGTACCCACCTGACCTTCAAACGCTTCATCTCCCTGATGTACAGGGGATCGTCCGAATCCTGCCAGATCCATTAACCAAACCGGGTTACCTGTCTCTTTCCAAAGCTGTTCTCCCAAAGGCAACATCTCATCGGCAGATTGAAGCAGACCATGCACAATAATCCACGGCTCTCCTTCACCCTCCCAACCGATCATAGCCATATTCCCACTCCGTGACCGGATATAATCTGCCGGAACATCCTCAGGTAACGGGGTATACCGAAGACGGTAGTCCAGATCTGCTGTAACCAACGGAAGCTGTTCCCTGATGTCCGGCCAGGATTGCCCCATACGTGTGAACAGCGCCTCCGTCTCCTCGACCGGGAATGACCTGTTGGTAATAAAAGCAACCGACTCCGCTGGAACACCAGTGAGGCGAGTGCCCCCTGATTTCATTGCACATTGAATCCAAGGCAGTGGTACAGCTCCTTTGGGTTTGGGTACATCCAATTCATGTGCCAGAAGATGCAGCAGTTCCTTCATATTGGGACTGTCTTCCTTGCGTGCCAATAGTGGATAGGTTCCACCTGCCGGGTCTGCTTCCTTGGATAGAAAAACAAGCGTTCGTGCAACAATATCATTCTCCACCAGGGGTAACCAATAGGATGAACCTCCCGGCACTACGGGCATAAGTCGCTTTTGAATCGCCTGAATGAGCAGCCCAATCCCACCCGTTTGCTCCGTTTCCCCAGTCGGGCGCGGTCCAACCACAGTACTCGGATTCACAACGGATAAGGGATAGTTATGCTCTTCCGCATGTTCACGAATAAGAAGATCGGCATGAAATTTCATCTCTTCATATGCACTTTCCTGATCACCCACATGGTCGACCTGAAGATAACCTCCCTGTTCGTTCCGCTGTCCATAGGGACTCATGAAACCAACCACGTGGATAAAGTGTCTCAGTCCTCGGGTACCGTGAATTTCTTGTGCAAGCTGGGCCACTTCTCTCGCCCCGTTCATGAATATCTGCTCAGCTACCTTTCGTTCCAGGGTAACGTCCATCGTTCCCCCGGCATGAATGATTACATTCGCTTTAACAACACGTTCCCGGTCCACTGTGGTAAGTCCAAGACCCGAGATGGATAAATCACCAGTAATAAAGGTGATTCTGGTGAAATCCTTCACTCCATAAGCCTTCAACACCGTTCTGGCACGCTGTTCTGATCGAACCAGCAAGAGCAATTGTGCGTCTCCCTGCGCGAGTTGTTTGACCGTTTCTTTGCCGATAAAACCGGTGCTGCCTGTCATGAAAATAATTGTTGGTTCCATATCAGACGTGCTCAATACCTGATGAATTTTTGTTGAATTTGAAGCTAAGTTATCTTTAGTGGATACTTGGATCTTATGTACGTCCATTCCGTTATCGCTCCTTTTAGTACTATATAGTACTAGTTTTATTCAAAAAAAAGCTTCGTTTACCGAAGCATCTGACAAAACGTACGTGCTGATTGTTCAATAATGCCTACATCACGCGCAGTTCCCGCAAGGATTAGTGAACCTTCCAATGCTGCAATAAACAACAACGCAGCCGGTCCCGGCTCGATTTCTTTGCGAAATTCACCACGATCCAAACCTTGCTGAAACAGCTTCTCCACCATAGGTCTAAGCTCACGAAAGAATCTGGATATGCTCTCCTTCACTTGGGGTGCACTGTCAGGTGTCTGCATATATAACGTGACAAAAGGACAGCTCCCTTCGTAATTCCGGCCCTCAATACCTGCCGACAGCATTGCCATAAATGAGTATATGCGCTCCTCCACTCCTCGCTCACGCTGACTGAGCAGCAGATACAGCTCCGACTCATACTGGGCAATCCAGTATTGTACCACGGCCTGAAGCAATTCCTCCTTGTTTTTAAAGTGATAATAGATATTGGACTTGGATACCCCACTTACTCTTACGACCTCATCCATGCTGACATAGCTGTACCCCTGACGCAGAAACAATTGTGCAGCCACTTCAACTGCCTTGGTCCGGTTCACCGGATTGGAACTCTTGGATTTGGCAGGTCTCGTGTTCATTTTTTGATTTGTCATATTTAGAACTATACAGTACTAATCAATTGAAAACAAGTATTTCTGTTAACAATAGAACCGCTTCCGCACAAACTCATCCATACTTGTCCACATGTAGCGTGTTATACACAGAGGATATCCACATATGGTATTAACTCTGTGTTAAATCCATCATGAGATCGTTAACTGCTTTTGGGTTATCCACACCTCCTCCGGTTGAACCACCAAAAAAGGCCAACCAGAACGTATCTGGCTGACCTTTCGTACAATTCATTTCCCAACCTTTAACAACTGTTACCTGCTTCAAATCGAAGGTTTACTGTCTCCGGCAATCATCGGATCGGTGCCTTGAAGTGGCAATCTGTTCTCCAGCCTTATGGCGACAAACAGGATGATCGTCACTGTAACACCGATTGTTCCTAACAGTACGCCTGTGTTCTCCTGCCCCATAAGGGACAGCGGTAGTGCCAGTACCAGCGGGACAACCGATCTTGTAAATTGAGTGGCAAACGTTGATCTTCCCGACCACTTCATGGTCTCTTCGCGGCTGCGCAAGTTATCAAACATGACTGATCTTTGCATAATACGAGTCCGATTAAACACAAACCCAAGCATAAATCCACAGATTAACGACACCGTAAACACCTGTACCGTGCCAATGATGATATCAATAACACCGATCAGTATAAATAGATACATTGGAATTCGGTGCTCCCACTTACGAATCAGCGTTGCAAGAAAGGCACCAAGGCCCATCGCTGCTCCGATAGCCCCGTAACGGGATGAATCCCAATTGTAGATATCATGGAACAAAATCGGTACGATAAAATTGATTGCTCCCAATTGCACAGTTAATACAACCACCGCCAATATGGTCATGTTCAGTACTTTTTTTCGCACAGCGTCGGAGTAGGTAATCTGCGGAGCCTCCGTTTTTTCTTTCTGTACGTTCTGCTCAGCCTGACCGGATCGGGACAGAATTGGAATGAGCCATGGAGCCATCATCCCCACAGCCAGCGTCACCATCAGTACCGTTGAGATCATCGGCAACCCGCCTATACTGAGTAAAACTCCAGTTACCGCACTTCCTCCAAATGCACCAATTTGAATTGCCGTCTGCAAGTCATGCGAGGCCTTGTGTGATTTGATTTTCCCATCCAACACCATCTGGGACATGTAGATTTCCAGGCTCTGATTGGTCAAAAACAGAATTACGGAGAATACGCCACCAATCAGATATAAGCCATACACATTGGTATTGCCGGCAAATTGAATTAAGAACACAAGCAGAAACACAATGCCCAGGATGCGCGCTAAGCTAAAAATCAGCAAGGGTCGTTCTTTAAGTGCAGTTTTGAGGAAAAAGCTATACTTCTGCAATAAAATAGGTACCAAACTCATGATCGTAATAATAATACTCAGATGAGTAATCGACCCACCCTGCTCCAGTACCGACCAGATGAGGGTAATATTTAGAATGGTATCTCCACATAAGGTAATGGACAGGAAGAGGATGAATAAAATAGTCTGTATCATTGAAGCTGTCTCACCTCAGCAACTTGCAAATCCAGCTTTTGTTCCAGCAATCTTGCGGCTTGTTTTACCGATTCGATGTCCTCAGGACCCTTATATTTGGTACGCACAGACAGCAGACCTGTAATATCGAATCCTTTCGGAGCAGAATGGACCACTCTACCTTTGGCAGCAACCGGATAATACGCCCGGTAACTCACATCGTCTGCTGCCTCACCGCTGGCATTATTCAACACCTTGCCATCACGGTACACAAACTTGATACAGGTTGCGCACTTGGGAGCCGTTCTTTTCGCAAAATGGGCAGCCAACTTCTCCTCCCCCTGAAGACCATAAGCGTTGGCGGTCACCAGATCAGTGCCGTACACATCACGAATATTGCGATAGACATGCCCACCACTGATACGGCAGCTGAACTCCACCACTTTATACTCATCATTGGCGTTCTGCCTGGCTTCAACGTTAAACAGCCCATTTATAAGTTTCAGACCTGTGCATATTTGCTGAGCCATCTCGCAAAGTTCTTGTTCCACATTGGATTCTCCCTGAAAAGGTAGCGTATATTCGTCCTCTTCAAAGTAAGGACCTGGCATTCTGAGCTTGTTATGGACTCCGCCCAGATAAAACCGTCCATTCACAACTACGCCATCCAGCGTAATCTCTTCCCCGGGCAGGAACTCTTCAATCAGCGCTATTGCAGGACATTCCTCGTCAAAATATAGCCCCGATTGCGAAATGGCAAGTTGCGAGATACTATCGAAAGCCTCCTTCAATTCGGCATACGAATGAACGAGCGCAACATGGCTGCTGGATGCGGCCAGTGTGGGTTTAATAATAACCGGATAGCCTACACTTGCCGCCGCTGAAACAGCCTCATCCAACGTATTTACAGCATAAAATTTAGGACAGGCCACGTCCTCCTGCTTCAGGAACTGACGCTGTCTGGACTTGTCTCTGGCAATTTCGGCTGCTTGGACAGGAATATCCTGTCTTCCCAATCCTTCATTCAATCTCGCATTCATTACAATATCCGTTTCCTGCCAGGTAATGAAAAAAGGAACGCCTAATTGTCTAGCCTGCAAGATCATTTCTTCCACATTCTCGTACTTGGGAATATGCTGAACAGACCGAAAGCGCGGATCTTGTTCATATCCAGAAACAGAGGTCCATAAATGGACCTCTTCGAAAATTCTCCCCAGAGCTTCAATATGATCCCCGTGCAGAGAAAAACCTTTTCTCATAAGCAAACCAACGGAGGAACGAGTCATGCCAGAACCTCTTCTTTCGGCTGCTCCACAAACTCCAAAGCGATAATGTACAACGTTCCATTCTCCCCGGCTTTGGAGGAATGCACCGTATTAGCCGGAAGCAGAATGCGGTCCCCAGGCGTGCAATGCAGTTCTCCTTCTTCAGTGAAGAAGGTAATATCTCCATTTATAATCAAAAGTGTTTCGTCTGTAGGATGGGTATGGGATTTGTGCTCCCTGAATGGTGTATCTCTTTGTACCTCTACCGAACCGGTTACAGGCAGCAATTGCATTACAGCTTCTTCAAGTGTTACGTCAGACCCTTTGATATATTGAACTGAACTCATAGTATTCCTCCTCATATGATGAAATGGGCATTGCGCTGTAGCGGAAACTTCGTTGGTATCTGGAATAAAATATTGCAGCCACTCTCGATTATTCGGATCCCCATAGATCCCTAAATGAGGGAATGGATCAATTGCATCGTATTGCCGAAGCAAGCTTCGCACCAAATCCTTGGATTTATCTCCTTTTGGTGTTCCCAAGCCAATCGAATCAAAGACCCATCGGGGTTGAAAGGTAATCATGTATGTATTGGCACGTCTGCTCCTTCTGACCTCATGTGCTGGTGTGTTACAAACGACAAAAATGGGTTCCCCATGAAAGCAAAATTCCCACAAGGGATCCTTCTCTTCATTCGGTATGAACTCTGGCCATTCTTTCAAGTCAATGGTGTGCAGCCGGGTCAGGATGGACCAAAATGTATGCTGATATTCATCGATGGATAGATCTTTATCAATATTAAAGAACGTGACCATGGAGGTGTAGTTTCCAAAGCTCCTTGCCTGCTCCACGTATTCTCTCAATGCCCTTCCCAGTTCTTCTATGGAATGGTCATTCACATCATCAAAAAAGGAGAAACGTAGCTCATTACGGTTAAGTCCCATGGAACCAAATATGCAGGGAAACCGTGGATTATCACCGGTCATGTCCTTCTCAAAATGCTCAAATTCCTGCTTTCTCCAATCATGACTATCCAGTCTCTTCACATCAGCGTTATCTAGCAACAACCCAAAGCCCTCCTAGAATGGTTTTATTGGTGAACCAGGACAAACTTGTCATGTAGTTCTAGAAGTTGTTTTCTAACGAATTCGATATCTGGACCTTCCACAATGGCATATCCGGATCGGGACATCGTATCTCGACCACCTGAAATGGACTGACCCGATGTATAGTTAATTCGAATATCAATGAGTCCTTCCATCGATTTGAAATCTTCTGCGGATGAGATACTTTCGATCTTGCCTACAGCAGATGGGAAGTTAACCGCACCTGTGTACTTGCCTGTATTAACCAAGGCTGGAGCTTCATATATTCCAAGTTCTGTTTGAATGGCTGCATCAAACAAGTTCACCTGATGGGAATTCAACACCATAGGCGGAATGATGACAATGCCTCCAATGCGTGCTCCAATCTCTCCAAAGCAGATCTCCCCATTCGGCAGAAGGAATACCTCTGCATGGAACACACTGTTACGTATTCCGAGTGTCCGTATGATCTCTTCATTGAACGACAGCATCCGTTCCACATATTCATAATGTGTGTTAGCGGGATAACAGATCGTGCCGGAAGGGCGATCATTCTGGACAATCTCAAGACAATTAAACAAATATTCAGAGACGGAGGAAAATACAAGCTCACCTTCTGAAACGATCGAATCAATATGAAACTCCCTACCCGTAATGAATTCCTCAATGAGCACTGATTCCCGATTCCAGGATTGGCTGATATACTTCTCAAGCTCCTCTTGATTATTGAGCTTGTACGTCATGATCGTCGCCCAGCCGCTAATCGGTTTGATAATGATGGGAAAACCAATGCCTGCGACAATCTTTCTGATCTGTACTGCATTGGACGCAATACGCGTCTGTGACGTGTGGATTCCCGCCTGCCGCAATGTTTCCTTCATGATCCATTTGTTCCGAACCGTCTCAGCCTGATTCTTTTGAATACCAGGTATGCCAAAACGTGATCTGAGATACCCACCGGTCTCCACCACATTTTCGGTCGGGGCAATAACGCGCTCCACATCATATTCATCCAAAATGCGCTCAAAAACCTCTTCCACCTGATCAATCCGAGTAATATCCTCCACTTCGAACACAGCACTGAACAACCCTTCTGGTAAAGAATAAAATTGTTCATATCCCTGCTCTACCAACAAAATGTTGGTTGTATCCGATATGTTGGACAACGCTTCGAGAAACCCCGTTTTGGTGTTCATTCGCTTGTCACACAGAAATACAATATCTCTCATAAAGAACTTCACCTCCAATTCAAAATTCTTAACTATCTGTTATATTTTTCTATAATATGGATATAACATGGAACTGTCAATCTAAAAATTACAAATATTTAAAATTCGGCTATTTGTTGCCACGTTGTGTACTAACAACAGGTTGTAGACATCATACAAATACCTCCACCATCTGTATTAGTCGATCTGTTACTTCATATTTGCACTTTTTAACTGGGAATTTTCACATCAAAAAAGGTGACTCCAATTCATCCGGAGTCACCTTTTTTATGTTTTTTCTTATTCCCACATTTATTAATCGAGTGGATGGGACCTGTTATTTTTTCAGACTATCCCAGTTCTGTTGTAATGCATCAAGCAATCCGGCTTTATCCGATTTGCCTGCAACGTAAGCCTGAATCGTGCTGCCATACTCTTGTGGAACGCCTTCAGGGAAACGGTTGAAGTTCCAGCTGAGGGTTTTATTTTCCTGGCTATACTTCATGATCTCTGTGGCGAGGTCACCCAGATCTTCCTCGGATGCCGTGATGGAACTGAACGCCGGAATGAACTTGAATTCTTTCGTCATGTATTGTTTCCCGATGTCCGAAGTTACGAGCCACTCCAGGAATTCTTTTGCTTCCGGTTTCACTTGGGAATTCTTATTTACCACCCAGTAGTTCGGTACGCCGACAAACAATTTGTCATTGGGTTCATTGTTAATTGGCATTGGCAGGATACCCAGATTCAGATCGGGATCAATTCCATCGATCTGTACTTGAGTCCAGTTCCCTTGCTGCATCATCGCGGCTTCTCCACTTGCAAACAACGTAACTTGCGTATTGTAGTCGGTTGTCAGCGGGTTTTTATTGCTATATTTCAGCGTTAAGTCGAGCAAGTTAATCCAGTCGTTGAACACCTGATTGCCAGGGATTTTCTCCGTGCTTTCATTCAATCCCTGGATGAATTTCACCGGATCTGCCTGATTGGCAAATGCCACGTTTACGTTATGATTGCCCAGCACCCACCACTCCTGATATCCGTTCGAGAACGGGGTAATGCCTGCGGCTTGAAGTTTCTGTGCAGCTTGATCCAACTGTTCCAGTGTCGTTGGAATTTCGGTAATACCCGCTTTTTGGAAGAGGTCTTTGTTATAAATGAAACCATAACCTTCCAGCGCGAGCGGCTGTCCATAGAGCTTGCCGTCTTTGGTCATTGGCTCTTTAGCTACTTCGAGCGCATCTTTGGCCCATGATTCTCCAGACAGATCTTCCAGATATTCAAGCCATGTATCCAGTTCACGATATCCACCTACGTTGAAAATGTCCGGTTGTTCGCCTGCGGCAAACTTGGCTTTCAATGCAGCACCGTAATCACTACCACCACCTACGGTTTGAATGTCCAGTTTAACGCCTGGATGTGAGGATTCGTACTCCGCTTTGAGACGATTAAGCGCTTCCGCAATCTCAACTTTGAATTGGAAGATTTTAATGGTTTTGTCCCCGGCAGCAGCTTCGCTACCACCTTGAGCATCCGTGTTGACCGGACTGCCACTCTTGTCCCCATTGCCACATCCCGCGAGCATTACCGCAAAAGCAACCAGCATAAGCAACGTCAACTTCGTCATTCTTTTCATACATACACTCTCCCTATAGTAGTTTCAGTATAACAGTTCCACTAATGCATATTTACACTGGCACTCCGATGACAGAATAACCTTCCCCTGAAGCGTGTTTTCATTCTAACGAACCGAGCGCACGTTATTCGCACCTATTTGCACAGGCTCACATTCTAACGAATCACAGCGACGTTATTTCGTCGATTTGGTCGAATTTTAAGGCTCTGACGCCGTTTTTCACCTGAATAACGTTCCTGAGATTCGTTAAAGTTTGTATTCCTTGATTATCCACCTATTAAGATGCGGTGGATTCGTTAGCGCTTTGAAAAAGGAGCATACCATCACTCTGTACAAAAAGTTCCTGGCTATACACGCTTCTTTCTTGGTCATTTCTCTTTATTGCTCTCTTCCCCAGAAATCATGCCCAAGCTATGCGGGCATGACTTCCCTTTGCACACCTCCATGCGAGGTGGGAGCAAAGGGATCAAGAATGCGTTGCAGGAGCGGAGCGTTCGCCTTTGAAACTCGGTGGCTTCCTTGCCCTAATACATTCTGGCCACCGAGGAGCAACAGCGACCGAAAGCGCAACTTGAACCCGCCGGCGACCCTGCCCTCGCTCCTTCTCTGTCTTACCAATATGGTCTTTAAATCTTTTCTTTCTTGGTCATCTCTTGAAGGAGCTCTTTTCTTTATTACTCTCTTCCCCAGAAGTCATGCCCAAGCTAAGCGGGCATGACTTCCCTTTGCACACCTCCATGCGAGGTGGGAGCGAAGGGATCAAGAATGCGTTGCAGGAGCGGAGCGTTCGCCTTTGAACCTCGGTGGCTTCCTTGCCCTAATACATTCTGGCCACCGAGGAGCAACAGCGACCGAAAGCGCAACTTGAGCCCGCCGGCGACCCTGCCCTCGCACTCATCCTTTAACTGATCCAGCAGTAATCCCCTGAATGATATACTTCTGCATCAGCAGGAAGAAGATGATAATCGGCATGATGCCCAGCACAAGGGCCGGCAAGGCCAGATCCCATTGCTTCGTATATTGTCCGAAGAGCGCAAAAGTCGCGATCGGGATCGTACGCAGGTTGGAGCTTTGCAGGATCAGGGACGGGAGTAGATAATCATTCCAGATCCAGAGTGTGTTCAGAATGATGACGGTTACATACATCGGTTTCATTAGTGGAAATACGATTCGGAAGAACACCCCGTAGGCAGAACTTCCATCCACCCGAGCCGCTTCCTCAATCTCCAGTGGGACGGATTTCACGAATCCGTGGAACAGGAAGACAGACATCGGTGCCCCGAAACCGAGATAACAGATGATAAGTCCCCCAAGGCTATCGATTAGCCCGAGATTACTGGTTACCGTAACAAGTGGAATCATGATAGACTGGAACGGAATCACCATGGCGGCAATGAACATGCCGAACAAAATCCGGTTGAACCGGGTATCGCTGCGAACCATTCGGTACGCGGCCATGGAACTGATCAGCACTAGCAACAGATTGCTGACTACGGTAACGATGAGCGAGTTCATCAGCGCAGACGGGAAGTTAATTTTCTCCCAGGCGTTCGCATAGTTGCCCCATTGGAATACCTCCGGCCATGCAGCCGAATTAGTGAGCAGGTCACCGAAGGTTTTAACCGAGTTCACAAACAGGAAGTAAAACGGAACCAGGAATAAAAGTCCAATGAGTACCATGATAATCTCGGTTAGAATGGTACTGAAGCGGTAATTTTTCGTCGTCTCCATTAGGCTTCTACCTCCTTGCTCTTCGTCAGACGTACCTGAATCATGGTGATGATGGCAACGATTACGAAGAACACGAGTGCTTTGGCCGTTCCGATGCCATATCTGTTGTTCACAAAGGCTTCATTGTAAATATTGAGTGCAACCGACTCTGTTGATCCGAATGGTCCACCTTTGGTCAGCGACAGATTGAGATCGAACATTTTGAACGACCAGGAGATCGCCAGGAACAGACAGATTGTTACACCTGGCATAATGAGCGGAAGAATGATGCTCCGCAGTACCTGCCAGCGACTTGCGCCATCAATCTCGGCAGCTTCCAGCAGATCAGGGGATACATTCGTCAGAGATGAGATGTAGATAACCATCAGATATCCTGCGGTCTGCCATACAAACACAATCACGATTCCCCAGAAGGCGGTTGGTTCGTCTCCCAGCCAAGGAAGGTTGAAGAAGGACCAGCCTGTTACATCGCCTACTGCTGAAAACCCTTTCACAAATATGAACTGCCAGATAAAGCCGAGCAACAACCCACCGATCACGTTAGGCATGAAAAAGATCGTACGCAGAATGTTTCTCGTCTTGAGCGGTTTGGTCAGGAAATAGGCCAGGAAAAAGCCAATTACATTGGTTAGTACCACACCAACCACGGTGAAGCGCACCGTAAACCAAAACGCCGTTTGGAACTTGGGATCATTCGCAAAAACATGTACGAAGTTATCGAACCCTACCCAATTAATGTTCTCGGATACCCCGTTCCAATCCGTGAAGGAGTACACCATGCCAAGCAGGAAAGGGACCACGATGATGAGAATAAAAAACACGATGGAGGGACCCACGAACACGAGCTGCTGTAACAGCTGTGAAGATTTGCGATGCTTCATATCGTTCTCCCCTTCTATAGATGGATGAAATTGGTCTCTTTCTCTATTAAACTCCAATATCGCTGAGGGAAACACCGACCCTCGTGAACAGTTGGGGGTAAAATATTGTCCTATCTTTAACCTGCAACCAGAAGGGGTGGACCGATGTCCAAATACTACAGTATACGCACCAAATTGATTGCCTTCATGCTCATCGCTACCACGCTTCCGCTGCTTGCGTCGATCAGCATGACATTTATCCAGACCAAAACTGCCCTGCGGGAACAGGCTGTTGAAGAGAACAAACGCCTGATCTACCAAGCGTCCACGAATCTCAATAACTATGTGGATAACGTGGCCAGAGCGTCGCTTGCTGTGTATAACGACCCAAACTTCCTGCGTAACTTGGCGAAGATTCCTGGTGATTATCGTGCAGTGGCTGAAGTGTACACTACTTTGCAGACCATCCGTGCGGCTGTGCCGGATGTTTTTCAGCTGTATTTGCACTCTTTTGCTGCCAATCAATCCACCTTAATTACGAATCCCTTTCCGAAGCGGGAGGAACGCAAACAGGCCTATTCCGGCTCGCTCCATGGAAAAACAGGTGGTGACAGCCCGGACATTTGGGTGGAATCGGCACATATGAGTCACACGTACGGATTCAAGGCTGCCTCCCCTGATGATCCTGCAAGAACAGTCATTACCTTGCATCGGGTAATCAAGGATATTCCGTCCACCGAGCGTCTGGGTGTTCTCGCCATTGATCTGAATATGAATACCATTGCAGCCATCTGCGGCAGACTGTATGATCCGGCTAAGGAACAGATCTATGTTGTAGATGGTCAGAATCAGATCATCTACCAAGGACGTTCCGAGGTCAATTATACCGATGCACTGCGAGAGGAAACAGCTAGTGAGCTGAATATCGCACGAAATAACGCGGGTACAGCCCAGAATGTCGCAGGACATTTTGAACAGGATCGTTCCATGTATGTGTACCAGCAGCTTGGCAGCACTTACGCGGACTGGACCATCGTCAAACAGATTCCGAATGAGACGTTATACGCCAGAGCGACCACACTCACGTGGAATAACGCAATGATTGCCATCGCTGCACTTGTATTGGTCATTGTCGCAACCTTGTTCATCTCCATCCGAATCACCGGTCCGCTCAAGCAGCTCATGCGGTATATGAACCAGATCCAAGCCGGACGTCTGCATGTGGATATCCATCTATCCAGCCGAGATGAATTCGGGGTGCTCGCTCGTCATTTCCGGGATATGATGGATACGGTAAATAATCTTATTTTGCGGGAATATCGGCTTGAAATTGCCAATAAGACGAATCAACTCAAAGCGTTGCAAGCGCAAATTCATCCGCATTTTCTGTATAATACATTGCAATCCATCGGTACACTTGCCCTTCAACAGCAAGGACAACGGGCGTATACACTACTTTCTTCCCTATCCAAAATGCTGCGCTACAGCATGCGGGATCAGACCGGCGTGACCTTACGCGAGGAAGCAGAGCATGCCCGGTTATATCTGGAACTTCAGCAGGAGCGGTTCGGTGACCGCCTTGAGGTGGATTTGGATTTTGCCGAAGATACCCTGTCTGTCGAAATGCCGAGAATGACGTTACAACCTTTAATTGAGAACTATTTTAAACATGGGGCAGATATTCAGCCAGGTAAAGGTCACATCTCTCTATCCAGCCGTCGGATCAATGATCATTGGATTGAAATCGAACTGAATAATAACGGACCCTCCATACCAGAAGATAAATTACTGGAGATTCGGGGATGGCTCCATCCAAATCACATATCAACCGGGTTAGCCACGCAAGAATCCGATGAGTCCGAGTCCATTGGTCTACGAAATGTGATGCGCAGACTTCAATTGAACTCACATCCCGGTCACTCAGCCAGACTTGAGGTCAGCAATCGGGAACCCAATGGTGTGAAGATCAGGGTTATACTATACGCGGGAGAGTGAACAACATGAAGGCACTGCTTGTAGATGATGAAAAACATGTCCGCGATGCCATAAGGTTGCTTGGTCATTGGAAAGACTTTGGTATTGATACAATAATTGAAGCGGCAGACGGGGATGAAGCCATTGCCTCCATCACGGCACATCAACCTCAAATCATTCTCAGTGACATGCGTATGCCAGGCAAGGACGGTATGGCGTTGCTCGAATGGATATCCGTTCATACCCCACACAGCAAGGTGCTGGTTATTAGCGGATATGATGATTTTGAACTCGTGAGGCATGCCATCAGGCACGGTGGTATGGACTACCTGCTAAAACCTGTGGAAGCAGATGAGCTGAATGCATCTCTATTGAAGGCCGTTACAGCTTGGGAAGAGGAGGATGCTGTTCGGTTACAATCCACCAAACAATCCATTGTCGTTAATCGAATGCGCCCCCACTATCAGGATCGTCTGTTAACCGAACTTGCCGTCGGAAGAGGCAATAGCCCCTCTCATCTGCAGCGATTGCAGGATGAGTTGTATCTCCCGGGTATAATCCCTGTCTGTAGCGTCGCTGTCACCAGCCTGTCCCATCTGGATGCAGGTTGTCTGGCAAAGTATCGCAGTCAACCCGACTTGCTTGTGTTCTCGGTGCTCAATATCTGCGCTGAGATGTTATCCACCCCAGACGAAGGCGTCATGTTTCGCCAGTTGGATCAGCCCGATGAGATCGTTCTGCTGCATTGGGGTCCCCCCACTTCATTGCAGCCTATTCTGGACAAGGTCAATCATGGATTGGAGCAGACGATTCAGCGCCAGCTTCATTTCGGCATCTCCACCTGTGACTCATATCCTGGCGGCATCTCAGCAGCCTATATGGAGGCAAGTTCAAGGCTGTGGCGACGCAATGCTGTGCATACCAAACAGCGAATTCATGCTTCCCTGGAATCATCCAATGGGAATAAAATCAGGCGCTTGACCGCCTATGAAGAACCTATGCGGATGGCAGCCATGAGCTTGCGGGCTTCCAGTGTATCTGCTGCGGTTGCCGAATGGCTTGACCCAATTACTGATCTTGAGGTTGTCAGTGCCGAGCAGATCCAGCAATGGATCGATGAGTTGGAATGGATGCTGAGCCGCTGGCTTGATGATACGGCAGGTTCGTCATTCAAAGAGGAAGAAGTGACGGAGGAACAGTCTATACCCTTTGCCGAGTTACCATTTGACGCTGAAGGGTTGTTATCCTATCCCCTGCTTCGTTCCTTGTTGGAGCAACGACTGCTTGCCGCAGGAAAAGCGCTCACCGCACATCACCACGCCAATCCTGATCCCATGAGTGAGATTGCACGATATATGGACGCCCATTATCAGGAGGACCTGTCCTTGCAGCAGATTGCCGCGCGTTTCTATCTGAGCCGGGAGTATATTTCCCGAAAATTCAAACAGCAATTTGGCCTGAATTGGTCGGAATATCTCGGCAAATTGCGAATCAATAACGCGAAGCTGCTACTGCAAAACCCCTCCCTGCGAGTCGCCAAAATTGCGGAGATGGTTGGATTCCAGGATGAAAAGTATTTCAGCAAAGTGTTCAAAAAAATGGAGGGCATCACGCCAGCGGAATATCGTAAAACATTATTGGAGGCCGGTACTTAACGGGTACCGGTTCAAAATTTATTTGAGTTAAAAAGAGTACTCCCCTATGACCAGTCGGGAGTACTCTTTTGTATTTTACTTTTAACAGAGAATCACTTATTTCATAACGACGGTTTCGCTCTTTCTGCTCACCGATCCCGTAAGATCACCGCGGGGACAAGACGAATGTAGATTAACTCCCCTGCAAGCTCCACCATCGTCTGTGTAACAATAACAGCAGCAGCCATGGTTGCCCATTCCGGCGGGAGTGCCAGGGCCAGTGGCAGAACGACCAGCGAATTCCGTGTAGCTGAACTGAATATCAACGCTCGTCCTGCGCCTGGATTCAATCCAAACCAAGTAGCAATAAGCCGAGATATCCAAGGCATAATGATTAGAAAAGCAACATAGATCGGGATCACATTCACGATGATCGCCATATCATTGTAGACTTTACCGATCTGGGAAGCGACAACCACGATCAGCGCGAGTGCCATCATCGGAACCGGCAGCCACGCCGTCGCATTCATGACCCGCTCACCACTCGCTTTACCTCTGGAGAGAACCTGTGTAACGACAGCGAGCAACAGCGGAATAACGATCAGGAACAGAAAAGCCTCCACGAACGGCCCTATCTGCATGACCTGCGCCACCTCAGCACCCATCAAAACCCATAAGTAAAACGGCAACAGGATCATTTGTATAACAAATAAAAGGGGGGTTGCGGCCAGCATCAGTTTCTCATTGCCCCTGCCGAGCTGTGTGAACACAATGACGTAATCAATACAGGGGGTTAACAGTACCAGATACACTCCGATCAGAACGCCAGGTGATTGCGGAAAGACCAGTGTAAGCAACCATACGACTACAGGTACAACGATAAAATTAGCTGCCAGTAACGCCCCCATGAATCGAAGATTCGACCAGGACTCTTTTAACTGTAAAAAAGGAATCTGTACAAACATGCTATATAACAGAACAGCAAGTACAGGGGACACAGTGTAGTGTAAAACATTCCCCCATGCCGGTAAACTCAGCCCTATCACTGCTCCTAATAATAGTGCAATGACATAGAACCAGGTTTGCTGTCTCTCCATCGTTTCTCGTGTAAGCATTCTCTTCCTCCACTTCTAAATGGGACATCCTGAGCATGGACATATTTCTGCTCCGTTTCGCGTACATTGGGACAGAGTGCCGTTCCAGCATAACGTCAGAGCACAAGGATCCGTATGATCAACTTGTGAATTTTTTGCGGCTGTTATTAGAATGTGCAAGAACTGGGTATATTCATTGTAGACTGACCCGTGGTTCATTCATTCGTCAAACCAAGGAGGAAACACCATGTCACGTAACAATCCGTACAAGTGGTTAAACGCGATTGGTTTTATCGCTGTAATTATCGTGAACTATCTTTCCAACGCTCTGCCGATCGGGGGCAGAACCAACAAGGAAGTATCGGATATGTACCCTGTGCTACTCACACCTTCTGGCTATGCCTTTGCTATATGGGGTTTGATCTACTTGCTGCTTGCAGGCTTTGTGATCTATCAGTTCGTGCCTGCTTCGTGGAAAAGGAACTCCATCACTCGTCTCGGGTATTGGTTCCTGGCAAGCTGTGCCTTTAACGTAGCCTGGATTTTCGCTTTTCAAAACTTGCAGATCGGTCTCGCTTTACTGATTATTGTACTGCTTCTGTTGTCTCTGATCGTGTTGTATGTAAAAACACGTACCATTACTGTTCCGACCACTGCTGAGATCTGGCTTGTGAAGCTGCCATTCAGCATCTATCTGGGATGGGTTAGCGTGGCTACGATTATCAATACTGCTGTGCTGTTATATAAAATCGGCTGGGATGGTTTTGGTCTCAGCGAACCGACCTGGACGATCATTATGCTCATTGTGGGAATGGTGCTGGCTGTACTCGTTAGCTTCCGTTATCGGGATAGTGTATATCCACTGGTATTCACGTGGGCGTACATCGCCATCGCTCTTAAACAAAAGGATGTCACTTCCGTATATTATACGGCAATCATCATTGCGATCGTACTGGCAATCTACGCGATATGGCTGTTCTTCGCCCGTAATCAGGATCGCGATTGAGCGACTGCCATTCTAACGCAAAAACATAAAGCAAAAAGCCGATTCTGGTCATTTTCATTCGACCTGAAATCGGCTTTTTATATATACCGGCGTGAATGAGGACTGTCCTATTTCAGGGCAATAACTTCAATCTCCACTAGTGCGTCTTTTGGCAAACGTGCCACTTCCACTGCACTGCGTGCAGGATATGGCTGTTCAAAGAACGTGCTGTACACTTCATTCACAGGAACAAAGTCATTCATGTCCTTCAGGAACACCGTCGTTTTCACGATTTTATCCATGCTTGTGCCTGCTGCTTCAAGAATAGCCTTCACATTGCTCAGGGACAGACGTGTCTGCTCCTGTACATCTGCACCGAATTCTCCCGTTTGGGGATTCAGGCCAAGCTGTCCGGACGTGTAGATGAAATCGCCTGCATCAACGGCTTGACTGTATGGACCAATGGCGCCTGGCGCCTGATCGGTAGAGATTGGTTTTTTCATGGACGAGTTCTCCTTCATGTTCGTTATCCTGCTACCGCAAGGAGTCAGGGTTCGAACTCATTTTTGTTGCCTATTATACCACGTTCTACCTCCAGCGAGAAACGCTCCTCACTGGCCACTATGAAGTAAACAATTCATTCAAAGGTTCTTATCCCCGTCCACGCCAAGAACATGAATGACATCATTCGGGTATACATGATTTCCAATCGCTTGCACCAGTGCAATATTCGTCATGGCCTGTGCAATGGTTGCGGCGTGGACTGCCCGGTATTTGTCTGCTCTGCCTTTCATCCAGCGATCCAGCAACTTCATGGCATGAGCGGCCATCTGTTCACCTAACCGCTTCTCATTTCGATCTCCCAGAATTAAGGAAGGACGGAAGATATGCAAAGATTGAAAACCGATAACAGACAATGCATCCTCCATCTCCCCTTTGGTCCGACTGTAAAAGACCCGGGAACCTGCACTCGCGCCCATGGAGGAGATCACCAGCATCTGGGGTACCCCATGTTGCTTCGCAAGCATAGCCGCACGAACAGGGTAATGATAATCCACCTGACGGAAATTTTCCTGACTGCCTGCTTTTTTGATCGTTGTACCCAAACAGCAGTACAGATCATTGATTCCATCGAATAATTCGCCTTGGCTCTCCAGCTGTTCCCAATTCACCACATGCTGTTCCAATTTGGGATGTTGCAGCTCAAGCGGACGTCTAACCAGAACGCGAACCTGACTGTATGCCGAGTGCTCCAACAGATGATGAACCAGCAATTCGCCTACAAGTCCCGTGGCTCCAATCACCATGGCTTTCCGTTCGAGACGATTCAAATACATCCCTCCACTTCGCCATCTTTTTTGAATTCATACCAGTGTATATAGTTCATTACTATTTTAACAGTACGCGACGTCCAAGGGTAAACGTAAGAATGAGCATGACTACACCAACCCCCACCTGAAATCCATAGGCTGAGATCCAGGCCAGCGCGTCGGACCAGTTCTCCATCTTTTCATACAACCAGCCACCGAGCAGCGGCCCAAGAAATGAAGTCACTCCCGTCAGAGCCGAATACACGGCGACAAACATCGGTCTTTCACTTTTGGGGGTGTCTCCGATCGTAAAGTTAAATGCCAACTGATTGAATCCACCCACCCCGATCCCAAGAAAGATATGAGATAGAAATAGTGCAATCAATACGGGCATGAACGACATTAATCCCCACGACAGACAGGAGAGTGCAATGACCGGTAATGTCCAAAATAGGAGGGTTTTGTTGCTAAACCTGGCATTCAGATTGCCCCAGACATAGAAACCTGCCATCATAACCAGCGTCTGGACCACCGTGATCAGGGATACAGTCTGATAATTAATGTTTAATAGATCGAGCATAACATAGGAATAAAGCGGAACAATCAAGGTCTGGATCAATAACCAGACAGCCAGAAACAGCGTTGCTTTCAGGAATGAACGATCCTGGAACGGCTTGATAAACATCCGCCAGAAAACCTTTTCGGTAGAACGCTCGAATGGTACATCCGGATAAAAGAAATAAATGACTGTATTGGCAATAGCGCAGATCCAAACCGGAATAAACAGGATCAGAAAGCCTATTTCTCCGGGGTAACGGTCCAATACAATACCACCTGCGAATAAGCATACGCTTCCAAGAGCATTCAGAATCGTATTTCGAATTCCGAAGTAACGCCCTCTCACCTTGGCAGGTACGATGTCGCCAATCAGTGAAGTCCAGATCATGCCGCCGATCGTATTCGATATAAAAGCAACCGTATACACACCAATATATACGCTTACCCACCACTCTTTGGGGAAGATAAACGGGATCAGTCCCGTCGCACTCCATAAGATACGATGTGTGCCCACAAATAAAAGCAGCATACGTTTGCGACTGCGAATACGTTGCATCCAGTAAGCTGCTCCGATCTGGGCAATGTTTACGAAGGTCGTAATGGCGAGCACAAAACCGATATGTCTCGACCCGGCCCCAAGGTATAGCAGAAACCCGGTTAAGAACGGGCCTCCCAGCAATGTCTGTAAAATAATTGCCGGTACACCCTCCCATGTTGCAATTGATAAATTTGTGCGTTGTGTCGAACCCTTGCGCCGTGGTTTGCTTGCTGACGGGGGAGGGTTAACGTTGACCGTCTTCTGTATGGGGATACACTCCTTAGACCGGGTCTCAAAAGCCGGTCGATGCTAGTTGTCATCCCAAATTCTACTCACGGCGCGGAGGTTGTCAACTCATTTTTTCACGGTTCAACGGAAGATAGAGATGGAAGGTGCTTCCCTTGCCTTCAACGCTCTCAAGTTCAATCGAACCTCCCAGTAATCTCGCCAAATCCCGACTGATCGAGAGACCAAGTCCGGTACCACCAAATTTCCGACTAATCGACCCGTCAGCCTGCTGAAATGCTTCAAATATGGAATGATGCTTGTCCTCAGAAATACCAATACCGGTGTCCTGAACGGAGAAAACGAGCCACCCATTCTGAATACCTGCATTCTTCCTCTGCTTGGTACTTACAGTCAGCGTGACCTTCCCTCGGTGAGTGAACTTGATGGCATTCGACATCAGATTCCGCAAAATCTGTTGAACCCGCTGGGGATCAGACCAGAGTGTGTCGGGCAGTCCCGGCTTCTTATCCATCTGCAACTGAATACCCTTTTTCTCGGCAACCAGTTGGAAGTGGCTCATGGCATCTTCGGTAAGTTGTGCCACACTGATATCCTCCAGTACTATATCCAGTCGCCCCGCTTCCACTTTGGACAGATCCAAAATATCGTTAATGAGTGTGAGCAGTTCCTGTCCGGATTGGTCGATCATGGTGGCGAAACGTACAATATCCTCGGGGTCCATCGTGTCCGCGTTCTCGCTGATCATCTGGGCAAAGTTAATAACACTGTTCAATGGTGTACGCAACTCATGTGACATATTGGCGAGAAATTCGGATTTGTACTGTGAGGCGATCATCAATTGTTTCGCTCGTTCCTCCAGTACAATCTGGGCTTTCTGTAGCTCTTCCTTTTGCACAGATAATAGCCGGTTCGTACTTTGGATAAGCAAAATCCGGTTCTGTTCATTCTGAAAATCACGTAATATAAATGCAAACATAAGGCTTAACAAGATACCTGCCGGAAGCGTGTAAGGCATAATATGAGAGAAAAAATATGTAGCCGGGATGACGCCAAAGATAGCGATGCCCACACTATTGACCACATTGACGATAATTACAACAAGGATGCCTTTTGTGATCAGTCTGAAATCGCTGCGTCTCATCCATATATTTAAACCCGCACATATTACACCGAGTAAAGTCATATTAATTACCGCTGCCACCGTAGCATCCGTGATACCAAACGTTAACCTGGATAAACCTATCCCTACACCCACAATAATTACACTATAGGGTTGTCTGTACGTTAGAACGGCAACAATTATAGGAACATAACGAAGGTCAAATACCACTTCATCCGTGAGTTGAAATCCAAAAACCGTACTGATCCAGCCTGCAAAAACAAGGACAAGCACTGAACCGATCTGCTTCATCCGGGAAGAAGCACGTATGACGATATATTTATAGAACACACTGGCAAGATAGGCAATCGTTATAAGCATCCCCATATTCAATACGAACATTTTCAAAAATTGCATTTACTCACTCCTGTTGTCCCGACTTTACTGGCCTTGTTACCATCGTCCGTATGTGTTTCTATCATATCATGTCCATTGAAATTACTGCATTCCTTCTTCGTCAAAAAAGTACACAAAAATACACAAATCAGGATTCAATTTGTGTGCGGAACGTAGTAAAATATATTGTTGTTCAAATTTGAACTACTATATAGATTGAACTAAAGAAATAGATATTTGCTAGGGGCATGTTCATCGGAACATGAATGAAAGGAGAACGCTGTTGTGCAATTGTTAAAAAGTAAATCCTATTGGCTGTCATTAAGTTTGATGTTGTCATTGGCTGTCATGGGGCTATTCTATGATATTCTTAATAGTCCGGAACGCGGGTTCGTAATTCTTAATTCCTCGCTTGACCAGATCATTCCCTATGTACCCGCCATGTCCATTCCATATTTGGGCTGGTACCCATTTGTATTCGGTGTGCTCGCCTACCTGTGTGCCAAGGATCGTCTGACGTATTATCGCGTCTTGTTATCCATGAATATCTGTGTCTGGATCTGTTATCTCATCTACTTCAACTTTCAGACCATGGTACCGCGCCCGGAACTGACGGGTACAGGCCTGGGCGTATCTGTTCTCGGATGGCTCTACAGCCAGGACCGCCCGTTTAATTGTTTTCCAAGTATTCATTCGCTGCACTCTTATCTGGTTATGCGTGCCGTTCTCTCGGTTCCAAGCATTCGCAAACCCATTAAGCTGTTGGTGGCTGCAGGAGCAGCGACCATTATCGTATCCACGCTTATGATCAAACAACATGTGATCTATGACGCCTTGGGTGCCATCATACTCGGCGAATGTGTTCTCACCATCATAACCGGCCTCGCTCTACACCGGAGACGCAGAAAAGAATCGAAGTGGACAGAGGGGATCAACTGATCCCTCACTTCGATGGTTTCTGAAGATGCTGTTGTCGTCTCCATTCATCAATAAACAAACCTGCAAAATAGGGGTCCCATTGGGTCCCTTTTCCTTCTTCCAAAATCGTTAGCGCTTTCTCGTGACTCATCCCATTCCGATAAGGTCGATCCGACGTCATGGCATCAAAAGCATCCGCTACTGCTATGATGCGGCCAAAAAGGGGAATATCTTCACCAGCCATCCCATCCGGGTATCCTTTGCCATCATATCTCTCATGGTGAGACCGTACACCCGGCAGAAAGTCCGCCATGGCATCAATAGGCTCTATCTGTAACAGAATGCTCTCTCCCTGCACGGGATGTGTGCGAATAATCGCGAATTCTTCATCGCTCAGTTTTCCATCCTTCAGCAGTACCTCATCCGGTATGCCGATTTTCCCGATATCATGGAGTAGAGCTGATTTGTACAATAAATCCGCCTGTTCCTCATTCATTCCGCTCAGCTTGCCAATCATCAGTGAATACTCGGCCACCCGCATGGAATGCCCTGCGGTGTACTTATCTCGAGCGTCCAAAGCCGCTGCCAGCATCGAAAAATAACTTTGCAACAACTGTCGATTGCGTTCCTGCCTCATCTCAAGCCGATTAATCATCATATTAAAGCCGGAGATCAGTGCAGAAAATTCATCCGCATACAGATCAGGAGCTCTTCTACCGAGGTCTCCCTCCTGAATTCGGTTCATCTCCTGTGTCAATTCAGCAACCGGATCACGAACATCCCGAATCAACAGCCAGCTTCCCACCAGTGCAAATCCAGCACCAAGCACAACGATGACAATCCCCCACAGAATGTACTCTCTCGCAAATTCTCTGTCCATATACTGAAGCCGGATTGAGGTAGCGAGGAAAAATAAAAATAACGGGAACAATCCGATGAGTGATGTACTTAGCTGAAATTTACGCTGGATCGATACCAGGATACGTCCTCCCAGTGAAGGCTCCATCCCGTATTGGATTTTGCCTCGATGACGGACCTCAAGTAACAAGGGTCTTATCGCCCTCACCGTCAGGTAATACTCAATGAGCGCATGCATGATGGCAATCAAAAATGCACATGCGGCAGCCACTACTATGTATACGTACGGGAACTCAAGCCACCCCGTGGATATCATCCATATGGTTAATCCCGCTGCCGGAATCGAAAAACCAAGCATGTGCGGACCCATAATTCGATATATGGTCTGTCCCGGGAAACGATGAATTTTCTCGTACATATGGTTCAATTCGTCTCGCTCGTGATGCTCGGAAGTGAAAAATTGTCTTATGGGTCCAAGCTGCACCCACAGCGTAATTAACTCTGCAACCAGCATGAACAAAATTGAAATCAGTACAATGCCGATGAGTCGAACAAATTGAATATCGGGTATTTGTAATGTAGATACCATAACCACTGTACCAACAACAAAAACAGCTGCCAGTGAACCGATCAGATAATTGCGTATCAGGCGAAAGATAAATGAACGGTATGCTTCCAACTGAACCCCTCACTCTCTATGTGCAAACCCGTTCTCCCTTGATATGCGGGAAAATTAGGGTATTTCCTTCTATTTGTTTATCGGTTGCACCGCCAAAAAAAATTAATAAAATTCAATGGATGGGTACCAAGATCTCCACTGTCGAATCGTTTCAAAAATTTGGCCCTGTCCTGTCTTCTGGTGGTAATCTGTAAAACACGAAAAGGCTGCTCCACAACCGGAGCAGCCTTTGGTGATATATCCTATATTTATCCTTTGATCTTGGCAGCCAGAATCATCGTACCCCTTGGTTCATCCCCCATGGCATCCGGTTCTAGCGTGATCGCAACCGTGTCATAGTCGTTGGCCGAATCCAATGTGTAGTATACCGCACCCGTCCCATCACGACTAAGGAACGTCCCCGCATTCTGAGGCGTATCTCCCTTGATCAACCACACCTGAAATGCCTCATTGCCTTCCAGATTCGGCAGGTTCTCAGCCTGCACAACCAAGTGAGTGCCTTTGCTGTCAATTACGATGGTTGCGAGACCCTGAGCTACAATATCCTGCGTTGCAGGATTCAGCTTCACTGCCTCGCCAGTCTGCATGCCCTGTGCAGGTTCCAGCGCTGATGCCAGCTGCTCTTGCAGCTGAGCATTCTGCGCCTGTACCTGCACCAATTGCTCTTGTGTAGCCGACGAGCCCGCCGCTTGCTGCGTCAGCGAGTCGATCTGGCTCTGCAGCTGCGCCGCGTACACGCCAAGCACCAGCGCCGCTGCCGCAAGGCCGGCGCTGGCCACGCGCCAGGCGCGGCTGCTGCGCGCACGCGCGCGCCCTTGAGGCTGCCATGGCTGTGCCTGGGCAGCCTCTTCTCCCCGGGCCGCAGGCACCGCCGTTACCGGCGGCAGGCCTGGCCCGGGCTGCGCCGCACGTTCGTGCTGCGGCGCAAGATCCTCCTGAAGCACCACGGGTGCTTCAGGTTCTGCAGGAGCAGCCGCCGGCTTCGCCTCGGCGCTCTCCTGCACATGTCCGAGCACGTTGCCCAGCACGCGTGCTCGCATGCCTGGCGGCGGTGCTACAGGTTCCGCCGCAAGTGGCAGGAAGCCAGTCACTTCCTGCAATTCCCTCACCTCCTGGCGACAAGTTTCGCAAGTTGCCATATGGGCTTCAAACGCTGCCACTTCCTCTGCTTC
Organism: Paenibacillus sp. CB74; assembly: GCF_055687625.1. Lineage (NCBI taxonomy): Bacteria > Bacillati > Bacillota > Bacilli > Caryophanales > Paenibacillaceae > Paenibacillus > Paenibacillus sp. CB74. The sequence goes on from NZ_CM146009.1 coordinate 4,745,067, forward strand.
CAGTCCGCCCAGCACATACATCGGTGCCAGATCAGACCACTCCTCATGTCGCTCTATCATGGATGTATGCCCTCCCTTCCCGCGTCCGGATGCAATTCAGCATCGGCCAGCAACTTTTGGAGCTGTCGCATGGCAAGCCTGACACGGCTCTTTACTGTACCCAGCGGAATCCCGAATCGGCTGGATACTTCCTGCTGGGTTAATCCCGCATAATAAATCGATTCTATAACTTGCTGCTGATCACCATTCAGTTGGGACAACGCTTCTTTAATCCGAGTGCCTTCCCATTTACGCTGCACTTCTTCTTCCGTATTCGTATGCTCATCGGCATAGGCCGCCAGTGTCTCGTGTTCAACTGAAGTAGCCGCTGCCCCTTTCGATCTCCGCCTCAGCATGTCCACTGCTATGTTGCGCGTAATCGCAAACATCCATGTGGTCAGCTTCCCCTGTGAGGCATCGTATCGTTCAGCATTATTCCAGACCCGCATAAAAAGTTCCTGAACGGTCTCTTCGGCCGTCATGGGATCGCCAACGATCCGATAGGCAAAAGAATACACCGCTCGCTCATAACGGTCATATAAAAGCTCCAGTGCGGAGGAATCACGTTCCGCAATCTGTCGCATTAACCTGCTGTCCTCCATCGATTCAGTCATGCGAGGGCCCCTTTCTGTTTCTTCCCTCTTATTATAACCTACGCAGAATCTTTTGAAGAGGATTACCTCAATTGAGAAATAGTTTGAAAAAATTCTGTTTATTTTCAAACGAATATTTCAGCTATTGTCTTGAAGGATTACCCGAAAAACATGTTTTTCTGTTCGTACTTTCCTTTTTATTGCAATAAATTACAACCTGTGGTATAGTATAAGAGTTGTATTAAACAACCTCATATGATTTCTGTCTTCTTTAAACCCCGGAATATTTTCTTCATGCTGCGACCGCAGCGAATTAAGCACATTCAACCTATGAAGATTGAAGAACCTGCATCACAATAACCCGGTAGTACAGAGTTTCACAAGATGTTCCCATTCACACTGGCGCGGTCATCGGAGCCGCAAGGACAAAAGAGAGGTAGGGCTTTTGTTGTTTTGGATATCACTTATTCTTGAGAAGATTGAAAACATACACAAAGCACCCGGAATTGGGTTCCGGGTGTTTATCCATGTCTACATACACATTTCAAGCACCGTCTACACACTGTCAGACCCCGTCCCTCAGGAGAACAGTCTCTCCTTCCGCCTATCGGGCTCACCAGACGCTAACGAATCCTGCACACCTTATATTGAGAATTTCTACGGTATGTAAAATCTAACAAATCTCAGCAACGTTAATCCATGTCACTTCACGAGTATAGGCTCCAAATGTGCCCAAATTCAGCCCATAAGACGTCTACAATTCGTTAAACTTTTGAAACGTCAGAAATTCATGGAATAGAGCCTGTGGAGTTCGTTAAAGAACGATTCACAAAGTAAAAAAGGGACACCGCAGGATGAGATCCTACGCTGTCCCGCTCTGAAACATGGGTACGTTATGCCCCAACATGGAACACAGTGTTTATTTAGAGTTGATGAGTCAGCCCCTATCGTAATGATCCACGATCAGCGAAAGGCTCTTTGCATTCGCAACAATTAGATGAACATCGTTTTGGAGATAATAACCAGCAGGATGAACAGTACAAGGATCGTACCCATGGAACCCCAGCTTCCGCCGCCATGCCCATAGGATACGCCGCAACCCTGTTGATAACCGTGCATCATTGGAGCCTGATTGGCATGGTGTCCGTATCCATAGCCATATCCCATTGGCATTGTTCCACAACCATATCCATACCCATGCATTTCATGACCTGTGTATTGGTATCCTTGCATATGCTCATAACCTCCCATATGTCCGTATACATGCCCCTGTCCGTTCGGTGAATTCGGTTTTACTTCGCTCATTGTTCATTCCTCCTTAACATTTGCCTACACCCCTAAGCTATGTATTCAGCCTACCTCTGGACCGGGCTATCGCCCTACTTCCGACAAAATGGGCGTTTAGCCGTTAAGTAACCATCTCTTTTTTAGAAAGAATAATCCGTCCTTGCACACTCGTAATCGCATTCAATTCTTCCGTTCACCATAAGCTATCTCCTCTCCCTGGCTCTCCACCATGCTTGTCCTCTAGAAAAAAACCCCACCGGTCGCCCGGCAGAGCTCGCCATATTATACCCAGAATGATTTAGTAATGATTACGAGAAGAATGAACAGAACCAGGATTGCTCCGGTTGATGTCCAGCCGCCATAGCCTACGCCTTCAACTACATTGCTCATGCAGAACCCTCCTTTACGAATATATTAGGGTCCAAGCCGGTTATTAGATCAGGAATGCTTTAGAAATAATGACCAACAAGATAAAGAGAACCAAGATCGCGCCAGTCGATGTCCATGCGCCGCCGTATCCACCTACTACTCCACTCATGTAAACCCCTCCTTTGATTTGAGGTACAGTTCACTATATGCACCAATCACACATGGGACCGGGCTCAGGTCGAAAATGGGCTGTTCTTTTCACAGATTATTCTCTGAACATACATACAGGATTAGTTCTCAAGGTCTGTCAGTTATGTTCAAACACGTTTAAGTCATAAATAAATCTCACGGGTATATCAACCGTATGTATGTACACCAAACATTTGAATAAAAATGTTACGAATTACGATGAAGATTTCATACGAATTAGCGGTGGGTACATCAACGCCACTTTGATTGGAGCTTCATTGGTAGTTGCCGATTAAACTGTTAAATGAGCATACAAAAAGGCCAGCTCTTGAAGAGACTGGTCTTTTGGACATTCGATTAAAGGATGTGGCGTATTTACATAACTAACAACCAACCATATATATTAGGAATTAATTGGGTCTTGCCTGAAGTGACGTCAGTTTATCCTGTACCGATTGTAACTTCTGTATACTTGAGGCATCCGGTTTGTCACGACGGTCGTCAATTTTGACGGATGTGGACACACGCTGGGCACCTGACAGAAACGGTGCTTCATGCAGAGCCGCAATTGCTGTAAAGATCTCATTAAGCGGTCCCTCAATAATGGTGCTCATGGAAGTCAACTGATATGTAATGCCCCGCTGATGTTCCAATACCTTTTGCATGTCCGCCACATAACTGCTTAGACTCGTTGTACCCGTTCCGATTGGAATGACAGTCACTTCTGCTATTGCCATTTTGCTCCGCCTCCTCTGGGCCCCGTGAACAACCGCTGCCGCTTATTTTAGTCGAAACTTGACTACTTTTATTCTACCAGTTGAATGCGTTACAATTCAAACTGACGTGAACACGTCATTCAAAATGTTCAAAAATTTTTTTTGATAAATCTTCAAATCTTCCAGTCCTTTTCCTTTGCGGATTCCTCGCTTAAATGGTATACTCGGAATTACGTTTTACTGGTTCTGCCCACTTTACAAACACAATATGTTGGGTTACAGTATGTTGACAGCTACAAAATGTAGTAACGCTAGATTTCTCCGCTTCTAATAGTCACCTTCTGCATTCTCGCGAAAAACAGGATGAAATCACCTCCAAAGGCACGTCCCTGTAGGTGTAAATCGCTTTCTCGAAACAGAGTTGACATGGAGGTTAACGGGGCTGTTTGGACTGCATCCGGTATCCTCAAACTACAGGCACATCTGCATATAGACAAAAGCTTACATAAGCACCCTTCTCTGTCGATACTTGAACCTTCGAGACAGCAAGGAAGCCAGAGCATCCATGGGCATTTTCAGCCGCGAGGCGGGAGAATGCTTTTTATATGAGCATGTTCTGCATTGTGCTGCTTTGTGCGCTCAAGTTGAGCGATCTAAGACATGATTTGTCGCCGCCGTTTCAGTCCGCAAAACGTAACCCTATTTCTTTTTCTCACCGTAAGAAAGACACTCAATTCTTTATATAAAGAATTTCTCCAATTTATCTCTTAAACATGCGAAAGCGAGGAATATTCATGCCACAAGTTGTGACCAAGCCGAACAACCGCCAGCTTGCCTTTGATGATATGCGTATCTCGGTATATGCCGACCGTATCCTGGAAGGACTGGACATGCTCGACAAGGAACGTCTGGTACGCGGGGTAAACAGCAAGCTCCGCCGTGATGAAGTTACCGGAGACGAGATCAGCAACGCTTTTATGATGAGCGCACTGGAACTGGTAACTAAAGAGGAGCCTAACTGGAAATTTGCAGCGGCACGCTCCCTGCTCACTTCCCTGTACAAAAAAGCGGCTACCAACCGCAGATACAAGTCTTACCCGGACGAGCCTTATGGGGCATTCCATCCTCTTCTTGTAGACCTCGTGAAAAAAGGCATCTACCGTGAAGAATTGCTGGAATGTTACACCAAAGAACAGATTGATGAACTTGCGGAGTGCATTGACTATCGCAACGATCTGCTCTTCGATTATATCGGCTTGCTCACACTGGCAGAACGTTACCTTGCTCACGATTTTGACGGAAAAGTAATGGAGTTGCCTCAAGAGCGTTATATGGTTATTGCGATGTACCTGATGCATCAGGAGCCTGCTGAGAAACGTATGGAACTCGTCAAGGAAGCTTACTGGGCGATGAGCAACATGTATATGACAGCAGCTACACCTACGATGTCCAATGCGGGCAAAAAAGTGGCTGGACAGCTCTCTAGCTGCTTCATTGATACTGTGGACGACTCACTTGAAGGTATCTTCGATTCCAATACAGATGTAGCCCGTCTGAGCAAAATGGGCGGCGGCATCGGCGTTTACCTTGGTAAAGTCAGAGCTCGTGGATCGGATATCCGTGGACACAAAAACACAAGTTCCGGTGTAATCCCTTGGATTCGCCAACTGAATAATACAGCGGTCAGCGTAGACCAGCTTGGTACACGTAAAGGTGCCATTGCCGTATATCTGGACGTCTTCCACAAAGACATTCTGGCCTTCCTTGATCTGAAGCTGAACAACGGTGACGAACGGATGCGTGCACATGACGTATTCCACGGCATCTGTCTGCCTGACCTGTTCATGGAGCGAGTAGCCAGCCGCGGTGAGTGGAGTCTGTTCTGCCCGCACGAAACGAAAAAAGTGATGGGCTGGAAAGATGAGAACGGTCGTGCACTCGGACTGGAAGATTTCTATGATGAAACTGTAGGCGCAGGCGCGTTCCGTGAGAAATATGAGGAAGCGGTCAACCACCCGCTGTTGTCCCGTATCACGGTTCAGGCGATTGATATCATGAAACGTGTGATGAAATCCCAACTGGAAACAGGTACGCCGTACATGTTCTACCGGGATACCGTTAACCGTTCGAACCCGAACAGTGCACACGGCATGGTATACTCTTCCAACCTTTGTACCGAAATCATGCAGAACCAATCTGCGACTGTAGTTGAAAAGGAAGAGCTCGTTACCAAGGATGGACAAACCCGCATCGTGATTTCCAAAGTACCTGGCGATTTCGTAGTCTGCAACCTGAACTCGATTCACTTGGCACGTGCTGTACCTCATGATGTATTGGAACGTCTGGTACCGATTCAGGTTCGTATGCTGGACAACGTTATCGATATCAACAACATTGAAGTGCTGCAAGCCCAATACACCAACAGTCAATACCGTGCGGTTGGTCTGGGAACCTTCGGACTTCATCATCTGCTTGCTCTTGAAGGCATTCGTTGGGAATCGGAAGAAGCTGTCACATATAACGATAATCTCTATGAAAAAATTAACTATCTGCTTGTGAAAGCCAGCATGGAACTTTCAAAGGAAAAAGGACATTATCCGAAATTCCAAGGTTCCGATTGGCAAACAGGCAAATACTTCGACCAACGGGAATACACAACTGGTGAGCGCGTGGGCGAATTCGTTACAACAGAACAATGGAAAGAACTGCAAGCACAGGTTCAGCAAAACGGTGTCCGTAACGCTTGGATGTTCGCCATTGCACCAAATGGTTCAACGTCCATCATTGCAGGTTCAACAGCCAGCATTGATCCACTTTACGAACTGTTGTCCTATGAAGAGAAAACGACATACAAGATTGCCAATCCGGCACCTGATCTGTCCGAAAAAACGATCTGGTACTACAAAACAGCATTCATGGTCGATCAACATGCTTCCATTAATATGGCTGCTGCTCGTCAACGCCACGTCGATCAGGGACAGAGCTTCAACCTGTATGTTCGTCCGGATATCAAAGCAACGGAATTCCTGGAACTGCACTTGCACGCCTGGAGAGCCGGCATGAAATCTACGTATTACGTTCGTAGCCGGGCATTAACCATTGAAGAATGCGATTCTTGCGCAAGCTAAGTTTTATCCTTGATGGAGCAGATTGACTAGATTCACGATGACCACCAGGGCATCCTGTTTTGATTGCAAAATGGCGTTGCCCTGGTTCTTTTTTGCCTAAAACACGATCACAGCATCGCAAGATGTTGATATAGATGCCACATTATATATAAAAGAATTAATGATTACACGATAACGAAGAGGACAGAACAAAGCTGAAGAAGCGGAGCTAAAAGCTTTCTGAAAGAAAGCTACTTCGGAAGCACACACCTCGCCTTTATCACCGGATTTTCCCTTTAAAAGAGGGAATCAATAAAATCAGGGGATAACAGTGATCGGAAGGTTGTTCTGTCATCGTAGTTATGCAGTGTAAATTCATTCAAGGAGTGAACGGACGATGCAAGTACAGAAAATTTTTAACACCGAAGCCCCTAACCAATCCACCCGTATTATTGAAGGTGAATGCTCCGGTATCCTGAACTGGAACGACATTCGCATGCCACATATGTACAAATTGTACAAAGTACTGCTGCTCAACCACTGGATTGCAGACGAGATTCCCATGTCCAAAGATGCTTCCCAGTTTGCTCAACTGGATGAGGAAGAACAACGTACATTCAAAATCAACATCTCCCTGCTCGCGGTACTTGATTCCATGCAGACGATGTTTGTGGGTGACGTAAAACGTTACTTTACCGATTCTTCACTCGAAGCGATCTCGGCCATTATTGGACAGCAGGAAGTTGTTCATAACCAATCGTATTCCTACGTCCTCTCTTCCATCGTATCTGATCGGGAGCAAAAGGAAATTTTTGAATACTGGAAACATGATCCGGTGCTGCTCGACCGCAACCGTTTCATCGCTGATATCTATCAGAACTTCCGGGACGAGCCGTCTCCACAGACGTTCTTCCAAGCCATGGTGGCCGATCTGGTACTCGAAGGAATCTTCTTCTATAGTACATTTGCCTTCTTCTACAACCTGGCCCGTGACCAGAAAATGATGGCAACCAGCCAGATGATTTCCTATATCCAGCGAGATGAAAATCAACACTGTTACTTCTTTGCTGAAGTGTACAAACAGTTGCTGGTGGACTTCCCTGAACTGAACACACCTGAAAACATGGAATATGTATACACAACCATTAATCGTGCGGTTGAGCTCGAAACCAACTGGGCACATTACACGCTCAGCAACGTACGCGGCATTGACCTGAACGAGCTGGAAGATTACATCAAGTACATCGCCAACAAACGTCTGCGTCTGATGGGTATGGAAAAAGCATATGAAGGTGTGGATGTAAACTGCATGCCTTGGATCAAACCATTCTCCGATGAAGCACTGAATGCAACCAAAACCGACTTCTTCGAAGCCAAATCCCGTAACTACGGTAAAGTTGGTGACGATAACGGATTTGACGATTTGTAAAATCTTCTGATCAAGTATCCCGATATAAATAAGCACACATTAAAGCACTCCCTTTGATAGAATGCCTTCATGGCTATCTGCATGCGGGAGTGTTTTTTTGCCTCTTAACCCTGTAAGATAGTTTGTAAAAGACTCACATCCCTCCCAACGAAATGAGGCCTATTCATGGAAAGAGAACTGCTGGAACAAATCAACTTGTGGCATGAGCAGGACCAATTCAGTCTCATTATTGAACGTATCGAGCGTATCCCCGTCTCAGAACGGGATTATGATCTGATTGGTCAACTCGCCAGAGCCTATAACAATGACGCACGTTACCGCGAAGCCATTCAACAACTAATGTCTGTCGCGGAACAAGGGGTAAACGATCCGCTCTGGCAATATCGCTTAGGGTACGCGTACTGTTATATCGCCGACTATGAACAAGCACTATTGGCGTTTGAGAGAGCTAACGAACTTCAGCCACATGATGAATCAACCCTTGAATTTCTAAGTCAGATTCGACCTTTTACCGAGAAGATGCGACGGGATCGACAACGCCATGAAGAACACGTTACAGCATGGGAGCAGCGTGGCACGTTGAACCATCTTCGTGCTGCTTCAGGAACGTACGACCCAGTGACATTCTGGAAGCAGAGTGATTATGCACGGGATAACCATGTGTCGGCCCCCTTTGACGAAGACATGATTGTATCGCTTGAACATGAATTTGGTTACAAGCTCCCTGCCTCCTATATTCAGCTTATGCATACCCAAAATGGTGGAATCCCTACACGAACGGTGTTCCCAACCGAAGAGGCAACCTCCTGGGCTGTGGACCATATTGAGATTTCAAGTATTTTGGGGATCGGCCGGGACAAGATGTATTCCCTTGGAGGAGAGTTTGGGAGTCGGTTCATGATCGAAGATTGGGGATACCCTGACCTGGGGATTGTGATCTGTGATTGTCCATCCGCTGGCCATGATGTCGTTATGTTGGATTATCGCTTCTGTGGTCCTGAAGGCGAACCCTGTGTCGTTCATGTGGATCAGGAACATGATTATGAGATTACATATCTTGCGCCGAATTTTGAAGCTTTCATCCGTGGATTGGTCGATGAGGATTGGTATGACCTGTCTGACGAAGAGAATGAGGACTAAACTTCAGGAGGGTCCGGCCATATGACAACCCGTATCTATTTTGCTTCCAATCAACTTGGCGAAGTGGCTGCCATTTCATTGCAGGACGCGCTGAATGAACTTGAACTGGGAACCCTTGAAGACTATCAACGAACGGATAAAGGGGTTATGGGGCAGACCTTGCTCATTCGAACTTCCCGTGGAGAGTATATTCTGAAAGGCAATCCTTTATATGCAGGACAGTTACAGGAAGAAAAGTTCTTTGTAGAACAACTGGCGAAACATACGTCCATTCCTGTCCCTGACCCCTATTTATTACAGGAAGATACCGAACTTCTAGGCTGGAGTTATGCCATCATGCCGCGCCTGCCCGGAAATCACCTGTATGATCCAGCATTCCAGGCTTCACTGTCACAGCAGGATCAGGAAGAGATCGCCTGTATGCTTGCCCATACTTTGGCTGAGCTGCACCGCTGGAAGGTGCCTGACGCCGGGGAATATGATCCTGTAGCGCAGCAGATTGTTTCCTTTGCAGGCGATTATCTGGACTGGTTGTACGGAACCATTCGCCACTGGTTACATGATGCGGAGCAATACTCGGTGATTACGGATGACGATGTTCAGTGGGTGGACGAGCAATTCAAAAATGCTGAACCGGCATTTCGTTCCAAAGCTGTTCCGAGTTTTGTCATGGGAGACTTCAAGGTCGAGAATATTCTGATTCAACATGTGGACGAGCGTTCAGGTTGGCAGATTAGTGGTCTGTTTGATTTTACAACGGCCTATTTCGGAGACGGCACAGCTGACCTAACCAAAATATCCACCAGGTATGTTCGTGAGGGGCAACCAGAGCTGGCCGCACAATTCCTTCGCTGCTACCGGGATCTAGTCTGTGCAGCAGATGAGGAGAAATGCGAACACTTCCGCACACGTCTCAGTATGCATCTGCTCTATCAACGTATCTTGTGGTGGGGGGAAGCCAAAGCGACAGGACAAGTGACGTGGGCAGCCGACCTGCCTTTTGCAAAGTGGGCGGAGCAGTCCATCGATTCAATTCTTGCATTGCTGGATGAGTAGATTTGGACAGGTCGCTCAAGGATAGCGGCCTTCCAAACTAACGTATGTATCATATATGTCGACCAACATCTGGACGCACGGATAGAACCGCCAAAGATCAATAATGATCTCTGGCGGTTTTGGTCATCTCACTATATCTCAGTCAATGATGGAATCTTCAACTTAAGCCTGTGCGACGGGTGACTCCTGATGTTTCTGCAAAAACTCCAGCATCCGGCGATACACGAGAATCTCGTTTGCCTTTCTGGAGAAGCCATGGCCCTCATCGTCCAGAACGATGTATTCCACATCAAGTCCCTTCGACTGGAGCGCAGCCACGATCTGATCGGACTCGGCCTTCACGACCCTTGGATCATTGGCCCCCTGAATGACCAGCATTGGGTTAACCATCTGATCGAGATACGTAATCGGTGAATCCTTCGTTAAACGTTCGCGGTCACGGACAGGATCACCCAGCCAGTTATCCATCATCGGCTTCCAGTCTTCCGGTACGGATTCCAGGAATGTGAACAGGTTACTTGGCCCAAAAATATCAACCGCAGCCCGGAACAGCTCCGGATGGCGTCCTGCCAATAACAGGGTCATGTATCCCCCATAACTTCCACCTACCACAAACAACCGCTCTGGCGAGGTAATTCCCTGATCAAACAGCCAGTTGATCCCGGCAACACAGTCCAGTCTTGGCCCTTCGCCCCAATCTCGTTCAACTAATTTGACGAACTCCGCACCATATCCGGTACTGCCCCGGAAATTCGGTGCAAAGATATGATAGCCCTGCGCGAGCATCATCTGGAACATCGGCCGAAAAAACTTCGCTTCGGAGGCTTGCGGCCCACCATGAGGCCAAAATACAGTGTATCCATTGGCCTGCTCTGGCTTTGCTTTGAACAAGAGAGCTTCAATCTCCAGTCCGTCATAGGATTTATAACGAATAACGTCAGGGTACACGAGATCACTTGGGTCAAGTCCAGTTACCCGATTGGCCGTCAGCGACTCCCATGAATCAGCACCTGCCATTTTGCGATAAATGTTATGCGGCTGGATTGCTCCACGTCCGAGGATATACACATTGCCAGCCTTCGTCACGTTCACCTGCTCTATCGTATCCAGCGGCATATCTACGCGCCGAGGCTCATCGGCATTTTTGCCTAATACGTACATACGATTCTCCGGCCCTGTAAGTGTCCAGAAATATAAGGTCTCGGAAGCCTGATGCCAGCGGATAAACTCCACATCTTCCCCTTCGATTTTGCACAATGAACGGAATTCGCGGGTATCGATACGGTACTCAGCCACATAGGCATATGTGGAGTCATCATTGGTAATGAACAGAAGGCGATTGTCATCTGCAAAAATCAGATCGGATACCTGACTATGACGTTCTGAGGATGGCAAAATTACCATTTCTTCATCGTTACGATACAGATGCGCCGTCTGATACGTATTCGAGTACATTTTGAGAATGACATAACTCTTCTCGTCAGGACTTACGGCAACCAGGCTGCTCGTAACCTCTTCTCCACTGTATAACAGTTCGTCTTCACCTGTCTCCAGATCGATGCGCCGTGAATTCAGATAGTTCGGATTACCCGCGCTGGTGACATAATAGAGACGTTGTCCATCCTCGGACAACTCTGAGAAATAACAGCGATCATTCGGTTCCGCCGGAACCACAGGCAATGGAACCCCACCCTCGGGTGGAAGTGCATACAGATGATAGTTCTCATCTCCATCCCGATCAAACGCGGTAAGAAGATGCCGTCCTTGCGGGTCTGCTTTGATAAATTGACTGCTCTGATTCAAGTACGTTAAAGGATACGGATACCCTCCAGGCAAATCCATTGCCCAAATATTCGGCTGACCGTTCAGATTGCTGTCCATGAACAAACGTTTCTCGTCTGCCGATACGGCAAAATGCGAAATGCGGTACGTCTGAAAATATTGCTCAACATCCGGTTTAGGGAACTGAATCATGACAAACCTCCTTGGAATTGAACCAATGAATTTAACATTGGTAAATTAAGGTACCATTTGTCCATATTATAGGTAATGCCAATGTTTAGACAATAGATATGTGAGTTACAATCTCGAATTTTCTTTATTTTCACATGGAAATCATGGATAAAAGGTCATATGAGCCTTATCTTCACGGTAATAATCCAACCTTTGCTTCATCGTGCCTGTATGCAATTCGAACAGATGTCCATCCGGATCGGTAAAATATACAGAAGCAGCATCCCGCGGATCTCTTGGCCTTCCAGGTAGAATGTCCGCCCCGGCTGCTCGAAGTTGCTGCACAGATTCGTCGAACTCTTCTTCTTTAACAGTAAAAGCAATATGAGTATAGGTTCGTTCCGTATAATTGCGAATAACATCCTCCTGATTCAGGGCGATCCACAGACCGGCCAACTCGAAATAAGCCAGTTTGCGTCCTTTCACTTGAATTCGGGCACCGAGAGCCTGCTCATAAAAGGTAATGGACCGTTCCAGATTGGATACGGAAAAGCACAAATGATTAATTCCTTGAATATTCATGTGGCTCCTGACACCTCCATCGATTTAAGGATCTATCCTTATTATGGTATATTTTGCGCAAAAAACAACCGCTGTGCCTGCTCCTCTCGCACATCCTTCTGGGCGAATGCATAGGTTATCCGTATCAATGAACGTTCGAGGAGGATGTAAAGCGAATGAATCCTGTCTATCCTTTTTATGGTGAGAAAACGGTCTGCAAAGAGCAAAAGCTGGCATTTCCACCCCAGCATCAGGACCAGCAACCCGGTCTGGAAACCCTGATGGTACCTGAACCAATTAGTGAAGATCCTGCTTATATCGGCAGCTGCAAACTCGAAGGCAAAGTTGCCATTATTACGGGTGGTGATAGCGGAATTGGCCGGGCAGCAGCCATCGCTTTTGCCAAGGAAGGTGCGGATATCGTCATCGCTTATCTATATGAACGGACAGATGCGGAAAGGACTCGTGAACGGATCGAAGAGCTGGGACAGCGCTGCCTATTAATCGAGATCGATCTCCGCCTAAAGAAAAACTGTGAGGCTGTCATTCGCACAACGATGGAGACCTATGGAAAGATCGATATTCTGGTCAACAACCATGGCGTGCAATATGTGCAACCAAGCATTGTCGATATTACGGAAGAGCAGCTATACCATACCTTTCAGACGAACGTGTTCGCTTATTTCTTTCTGATCCAGGCCGCTCTCCCCCATCTGTGCAGAGGTGCCTCCATCATTAATACGGCTTCCATTACAGCATACAAAGGTAACGTCCAGTTGATCGATTATTCCTCCACCAAAGGAGCTGTTGTGTCGCTCACTCGTGTACTTTCCCAATCCCTTGCAGCACAGGGAATCCGCGTGAATTCTGTTGCACCTGGTCCCATCTGGACACCTCTTATTCCTGCCAGCTTCTCCGCGGAGGATGTGCAGGTATTTGGAACGGAGACACCTATGGGTCGGGCTGGTCAGCCATATGAACTGGCGGCAGCTTACGTCTATCTCGCCTCCCGTGATTCATCCTACGTCACAGGTGAATGTATTCATGTCAATGGCGGCGATATGGTGACGACATAGGCTAGTGTGGAATGTGGGTGATATCGTTAACCGATGTCACTCCACTTGGTAGAAACGTACAGATGATTAGCCAGATCGGGATGGACCGTATTTTTGAATATGTGCTGCTGATGTCAGGTTGGATTTGGCAGGTGTGGCAGGATATCGGTTGTCCGGTTGCGAAGAGGGTTAGGAGTATGATCCGGTGATGCCGGAACCTGACATCTTGTGACAAGGAGCTGAACAACCTGATGAACTTTGATCCACTCTACCAACCGTACCCCTCGTACCGCGTGCCCGTGTATGCCAAGCAAGGCATGGTCGCCACGTCACAGCCACTGGCTGCACAAGCCGGTCTGGATGTATTGAAAAAAGGCGGCAATGCCATCGATGCCGCCATTGCAACTGCGGCAGCACTCACCGTGCTGGAGCCCACCTCCAATGGCATTGGAGGCGACGCTTTTGCCCTCGTCTGGACCGAGGGCAAACTGCATGGCCTGAATGCCAGCGGCCCTGCGCCTCAGGGCATATCCATTGAGGCGCTTCAAGCGGCAGGCCATACGGAGATGCCGAAGCTTGGGGTTGTGCCGGTGACGGTGCCTGGCGCACCGGCGGGTTGGGCTGAGCTGAGCCGCCGTTTCGGGCGGCTCACGCTGGCGGAAGCGTTGGAGCCAGCTATCCGCTATGCGGAGGAAGGTTACCCGCTTGCCCCTGGGCTGGCCCGCCACTGGGCAAGGGCAGCCGAGATCTATGCACGCCAGGGTGATGCGAAGGCAGGGCGGGCGTGGTTTGAGACATTTGCTCCAGGCGGGCGTGTTCCCGCAGCTGGAGAGATGTGGCGCTCGCCGGATCATGCGGCGACTTTGCGCCAGATTGGCGAGAGCGAAGCGCGAGACTTTTACGAAGGAGAACTGGCCGAACGCATTCATTCCTTTATGGCGGAGCACGGGGGTTATCTGACTCGTGAGGATCTGAAAGCTTTTCAGCCGGAGTGGGTTGATCCGATCTCCGTCTCCTATCGTGGATATGATGTATGGGAGATTCCGCCGAATGGACAAGGCTTGATCGCTCTGGCGGCACTTAATCTGCTGAAAGGTTACGAATTCGATGAGAAAGAATCTGTTCTGGCATATCATCAGCAGCTCGAAGCCATGAAACTGGCATTTGCCGATGGGGAGAAATACATTACGGAAGAACGCAAAATGGGCGTATCGGTCGAGGAACTGCTATCTGAGGCATATGCGGAAGAACGGCGCAAACTCATTGGTGATACTGCACGTGCACCCGAGGCAGGTGATCCACGAGCAAATGGAACGGTCTATCTGGCTACAGCGGACGGTGAAGGCAACATGGTTTCCTTTATCCAGAGTAACTATATGGGCTTCGGGTCTGGACTTGTTGTGCCGGGGACAGGCATTGCCCTGCAAAATCGTGGACACAACTTCTCACTGGACCCGAATCATGCAAACGCTCTGGAGCCTGGCAAACGCACATATCATACAATCATTCCGGGGTTCCTCACCCGTGGCAACGAAGCGGTCGGGCCATTCGGTGTCATGGGTGGTTTCATGCAGCCACAGGGTCATGTACAGGTGGTCATGAATACAATCGATTATCATCTGAACCCACAAGCTGCCCTGGATTCTCCACGCTGGCAGTGGACGAAGGGCAAAACGATTCTCGTGGAACCAGGTTTCCCGCAGCACATTGCACAGGCACTCGCTCGCAAGGGACATGATATCCAAGTGGCACTTGATCCATCCCAATTTGGACGCGGTCAGATTATCTGGCGCAATCTGGACAATGGCGTATTATGCGGCGGTACGGAAACGCGAGCGGATGGCTCCATTGCGGCTTGGTAAGCTCATGCCATTTCATTTATAAAGACAAATGTGGATATCACGACCCGCTTCTCATATCCGCTAGTTCATTTCAAAGACACAATAGAGATGATTCATGTGATCTCTGTTGTGTCTTTTTTGTCTTTTTAGAGTTTTTAACATCAGTAAACAACAGGCTGTAGTTATTCAAGCCCCCTTTTAACCAAAGAAATGTAAAACTAATGTATAATTCATGAAATATTTTTATATTTACGTAAATTTTCACTACATACCATAAATCACAATGCCTCTCTGTCCGATATAGATAGAGGGAAATCAGCAAAAAGTGACTATAGAAATGAGGGTACCACACATGAAAACAAACAAGAACAAACGCGCAGGTCTAGTTCTCACATTAATGATGATCCTGACGATACTGATCCTGGGGGCATGTTCAGCTAATAATACAACAACGGCAACAGACACAAGAACAAAGGTCGGGATCGTGCTCACGGAAGTGGGTCTGGGTGACCGTTCTTTCAATGATGCTGCTTTTGATGGGCTGGTTCAGGCCAGAGACGAGAAAAGCATTGTCTTTGACTATCGTGAACCGGGCGATAAATTAACTGCCGAAGCTGCATTTGAAGAGTTTGCGGAAGCCAAGTTCGATCTGATTATCGGCCTGAGTGATACGATCCAAGCAGATATGGAGAAAGTTGCAGCCAAATATCCTGACCAGCAGTTCCTCGTGATTGATAGTCAGTCCGAATTGCCTAACATTGCCTCCATCTCCTTCCGGGCGGAAGAAGGAAGTTATCTGGCAGGTGTGATTGCCGCTATGGCCACAACCGAAAATCATGTTGGTTTCCTTGGTGGGATGGAGATCCCGCTCCTTCGTGATTTCGAGCAAGGTTTTAAGCAAGGTGTTCTGGCTGTCAAGCCGGATGCAACCGTGGATGCCGTCTACGCAGGGGACTTCGGTAATGCCGATCTGGGTGAACAACTGGCTGCACAGATGATTCAGGACAAGGGCGCTGACGTGATCTATGTGGCTGCCGGTCTCACAGGTGTTGGTGCACTGACGGAGATTCAGAAATTAGGGAAATACGCCATCGGTGTAGATACCGATCAATTCTTTTTGGCGGAAAAAGCGATTCTGACGTCCATGCTGAAAAATGTGGATGTCTCCATCTATAATGCCGTGAACACGTTTATTCAAAACAACCATACCTTCCCTCAAAAGGAACTCGTGGAGGGGCTGGCGGAGAACGCCGTGGGTCTGACTGCTCTACATAATATCACGCTCAGTGATGAACAACAGAAAACCTTCGAAGATCTGAAAGCCAAGATCTCTTCCGGTCAAATCAAAATTATGCTTGATCAATAACCCCATCGGATACAAGGAGGTACGCCCATGAAACTACAGGGAAAACTAATACTTAATGCTCTAATTTCACTACTTCTATGCCTTGCGCTGGTCGCTTATATCATCATGCAATTGCTCGGTATGAATGCCAAAAATCAAAATCTGGTACCAGCCATGCTCAAGGTTAGTGAACTGAATGCCAATCAGATTCAGACCCAGCAGGCGCTGGATGTCTATTCGTTCTCCATGACAGCGGGAAATCAGGACGCAGTACTCCGCTTGCTGGATGAAGGTCAAACGATGATTCAGGAGCTTACGGACGGATTACTGGAAACGGATCAGCAATTGCAACTCATTCAGTCCATCCAGACAAAATTAGAAGCTCTGAACCAGGGAGCTACCGAAGCAATGACCGAGATGAACAGTGCGGAAGCGAAACGTTACAGCACCCGGGTTCGCGGCATACAGAATGATATCTATTCGTTAGATGAGATGACTCGGGATCGTTATGATCAATATACCGTTGATTTGGAGCGTGACATTCAGCAAACGTGGCAAGTCGCTCTTGGTGGAGCCATCGTATTGCTTGTCGCCGTAATGTTGTTCAACATGTATACGTCACGGCAGATCGCCCGGCGTATTCGTACACTCAAAGACGCCGCGGGACAAATTGCGAACGGTGACCTGACCGGACAATTACCGGAAGCTCGGGGCAAAGATGAACTCGATGATCTGAGTCGCTCCTTCGGTATCATGACCCATAATATCCGTGGCATTATTCAATCGATTGGCGCAGCTGGTCATCGTGTCGATCTGATGGCGCAAGATATTGACCGCGGCAACGATACGGCCCAAGCGATCGTGCAGCAAGTATCCCGCACCACGGAGGAACTCTCGATTGGTAGTCAAAAGATTGCCGAGGATCTGAGTGAAACGGTGATGGTTGTGGACAAAATGCAGTCTACCTTCAATAGTAATCTGGAGGCCACCTCCCAATCGGTAATCGATGGTCGCGAAGTATTAACTACCGTTGAGGAAGGTAATAAGGCTGTAGCGGAGCAACTCCGACTGGCCGAAGTGAATCGTATGGCGATGTCCGAGGTGGAACAAACGGTGCGGGAACTGGAAGAAAGCGCAGTTCGAATAACTACGATGACTGCGTATGTATCGGAGATTGCCAAACAAACGACCATGCTCTCGTTGAATGCCTCCATAGAGGCTGCTCGCGCTGGAGAAGCCGGACGTGGATTCGCTGTTGTTGCCGGCGAGGTGAACAAACTCGCCGAACAATCTGCGCAATCGGTTAAGCATATCTATGCCGCCGTGGGCGAAATCACGACCTCCATGGACAAGGTGAAGAACTCTGTTGCACAGAGCATGCAGCTATTCGGTGAACAGGAACAAGCCACCAGCCAGACTCGTGAATCCTTCTCTGCCATTCGTGAAAGTGTGGAGCGCATTAGTACGGGTATCCACCAGCTTGCTGAGGACATGCAGCACTCCAATGAACTCAGTACACAAGTGCAACAGGCCATTGAAAATATCAGTGCCATCACCGAGCAGTCGGCGGCCAGCAGTGAAGAGATCACCGCCTCCACGTCGGAACAACAACGTTCCTTCGCTGATGCAAGCGTCAAGGTGAAGTCACTGCGTGATATCAGTGCGGAGATGCATCAGGAACTGCTTCGATTCCGGCTGTAGGCAGGATGTCGGGATAATTCGGGCTGTAAGCAAGTTGGCCGAAGAATTTGGGCTGCGTGCATCCCAGCATGCAGTGCCCTGCTTCATGACAAGGGTGAAAAGGTAGGTTGGATGCAGGTCAGATGTAGGTTGGATGTAGTTTATATGCTGTTAGATGCTGATTATAGGTGCGCTATAGGTAGGTTTAGGTGGGCCTGGATCATGCAGCGTGAACATACAAACCAATAAAGGGGAGCCTCCGTCATGAATTATGACAGGGCTCCCCTTTTCAGTAGCTAATCGTTGTTTCATCTGAGATTTTTTTCGTTTTGGCGATAAGAAAGTATATAAATTGCACTAAACATTTCCACTAAACCGAGAGGACAGACAGATAATAAGAAGCGTAGCTACAAGTTTTCGGTAAGAAAACTAGCTCGGAAACGTATGCTACGCCTAGAACCTCTGAAAGAAAGCAACTTCAGATGCATATGCTATCCCGGATTTCCCCCTTTATAAAAGGAATCCTAAAATTCTGGGGTTAATGGGGTTAACAGCGATCGGAAAGTTGTTCTGTCCTCGGAATGTCCAGTGTACATGATCTGTTAGTTCAACAACTTATATAGATAACAAGACATCAACGTTTCAGATCCAAAAGTGTAACGAACCGAGCAAGCCTTATTGAGCGATTAATTGGGGATTATAAAATCTAACGAATCTCAGGCACTCTATTTCCTGATTTAGCCCGGTTTTTCGAGTGTTTTCTCTGAAATACACAGAAATAACGTGGATAGGGTTCGTTAGTTTTGCTCCTCGATGTAAAACCGTGGTATAAGGTGTCTCAGGTTCGTTATGACCCTGGGCATTGATCATTTGTGTTGGGTATTAGGTGTTGGATGTTGAGCATTTGAGAATTGATGCATGAGCATTGGGCATTGAGAAGTGACCATCAAGAGTGTGCATTGAATACTGAGTACTTGGTACTCAATGGATAGTGAGCAATATGCACTCGTCTACTTTTAGTGTGCTGGAACACTGGCTCGTCGGGTCACTTGCGGTTTGGAAATGACGCGTCATAGACAGTTAGTTATCCAATCGCGATCTTGCCCCACACCTGCACCATCCTCAGAGTGCGTCGATGATGTCTCCCGCCAGCAGGGACGATGGGTCACCGCGCAGCAGTGCTGCTCGTTCGGCGGCCTGTCCGTGGAGATATACGCCGAACGCGGCGGCTTGCTCCGCGCTGAGCCCTTGGGCAAGCAGACCGGCGATGATGCCGGTCAATACGTCCCCGGCACCGCCAGTCGCCATGCCGGCGTGCCCGGTGGTGTTGATGTACGCCTCGCCAGATGGCGTTGCGATGACCGTTCGTGCTCCCTTGAGCACAAGGGTCACGCCCTGCTCGCGGGCGTACTGGGCAGCGTGTCCAATGCGGTCACGCTGCACCTCTTGGGTCGACATACCCAACAGTCGACCCATCTCGCCAGGGTGCGGCGTCAGGATTGTCGCCGCACTTCGCTTACCCCAGTCGCAAGGCCCATGTGGGCCCGCGTCTGCCAGCATGTTGAGGGCGTCCGCGTCAATGACGAGCGGACGATCCGTATGTTGCCACAGACGGCGAAGCCAGTCTGTGTCGCCCTTGAAGCGGCCGAGGCCCGGGCCGGTCGCAAGCACGTCGCGGCTCTCCGCGAGACGCAGCACGGCGGAGGCGGAAGCCGCGTTCCATTCGCCGCTGTCTCCATCGGCGGCGGCGGCAAGCATGAGCTCGGGCACGGTGCCGATGACATGCGGCAGCAGTGCCGCGGGCAGCGCCCATGTGGCGAGCCCGCAGCCTGCGCGCAGCGCGGCCTTGGCCGAGAGCAGGCCTGCGCCGCTCATCGGCAGACTTCCTGCGGCCAGCAATACGTGGCCGTAGGTGCCCTTATGGCCGTCCGGTGCCCGGAGGCGGCCTGTATCCACGCGCAGCGCACCGCGCAGCACCTCGTCCGTCAGCAGACGGACCGAGGGGCCATGCTCTGGAGCAAGCCGCGTGGGAATGCCGATGGCGCGCACCACAATGCGCCCCGCGGCAGAAGCGCCCGGGTACTGCACCAGCCCGCGCTTGAGCAGCGCGAGGCATACCGTCACCCGGGCTTGAATGCAGGGCTCGTACACCTCTCCGGTGTCGGCGTCCAGCCCGCTTGGCACATCGGCGGACACGATCGGCTTGCCGCTGTCGTTCGCCGCCTTAACCAACGCCGCGTAAGCTCCCCGCGGCGCCCCCCGCGAGCCGGTGCCCAGCAGCGCATCCACGATGCCTGTGCACCGGCTGAAGTCCACGGCTTCGCGCCCGTGGACAAGAGCAGGGATGCCGAGCTTCGCGGCGGCATCCCGTTGCACTGCGGCTTCGCCTCGCAGTGCCTCAGGGGCATCGGCGTAGACCAATGTCACGCCAAGCCCTGCTTCAACCAAATGGCGCGCGGCCACCAGCCCATCGCCGCCATTATTGCCCTTGCCGATCAGCATGTACCACTGCTGATCTCCCGGGTGCTCCATCACCAGCGCCGAATCGGCGATGATGTCGCCACCATAACCTTGCCGATCGCCTGGCCCAGTGTGTGCCCGCCTCGCATCACCTTTACTGCTATAACCAAGCTGCCCTGAATTCGCAAGCCAGCCTGCTTCCTGCCCTTCCCGGCACAGCTTGATTACTTCCTCGGCTATAGCGCGGCCTGCATTCTCCATCAGACTGGCTGCTGGAATACCAAGCTGATGAATCGTATGCTCGTCCACAGCCCTCATCTGTTCAGCAGTCACGATAAACAACGCTCATCCCTCCCGTGCAAGCTTATCTCATACCTAAAAGCAACAACTCCACACTTAAACGCTGATCCTGTATGTGTCCGGCTATCTTGCCCTTTCCCTCATCCAGTTACCGTAATGCACTCCACGCCTCATCTGAAGCTTTATCGATCCCGTTTACGAAATCTTAAGATTCAGCCCCAGACTGTTTGTCTACGCTTAATACCCCACCGTAAACCGCGCCTGAATAAACTGCGGATCGTCCAGTTCGTCCACCAAAGCCGCTGCAAAATCACCAACGGAAATCGAGCTTTCCCCGATATCATCCGTGATCACACGGTTCATCCCTACTCGGAACTGACCTGTCCGACGTCCTGTTGTGATTGTCGCAGCAGGGCTCATGTAGGTCCAGTGAATACCCGATGCTTCAATCAGCTCATATGCATCTGCATGTGCTTTCGCCAGCGGTTTGACTTCTTCCGGGAATCCCGGCGTATCCATCAGCATATCACCGGAATCCGTGAGCAAACTTCCCGCTCCACCAACCACTACCAAACGTCCTGCTTTTGCCCGGCGCACACCCTCGATCAACGAACGTGTCACTTCCAGCATCTCTTCTTCTCCACCGAATTTCGGCCCATATGCACTCACAACCGCTTCCTGACCCGCTGCAAAATCAGCCACCTGATCCGGGTTAAGCAGATCTCCCTGTTCTACACGCAAACGCTCATGCACCATCTCAATTTTGGATGGATCACGTACCACTGCTGTCACTTCATGTCCACGATCCATCAGCTCCCACAGTATCGTCTTGCCAATCGCACCGGTTGCTCCAAAAATGGCTACTTTCATATCAATTCCCTCTTTTCTATAGATATTATCTCAACAACTTACCGTTATTTTAATACTTAATCCCATTGTTATATACCTTAAACGGCTCACGCCATCTTAAACCGGATGTGACATCTTGTAAACGTTAATGTTATTCATTTAACCTCTGATACTATGCACCAGGCCACGGATAACACTTCACCCACCACTTTTCCGTTCCCTATCATTACCTTAACCATCGCCAAAAAAAGCCGCATTTGCGGCTTCAACATCACGTATTTATCTTACGTAGAGACTCTACTGTAGGTTAGAAAATCAACAGCCTTCTGCGCCCAGAATCGCTCCGAATAAGCCTCATGTGCCATATCCTGTACAATATGAAGCTCAATCCTGCCTACAGCTCCAGACAATCGCTTGTTTTCCATAATGTCTCGATACAATCTTTCCGTCTGCTCTACAGGGCACAATTGATCCTCTTGCCCATGAATAAATTGAATATCCACCTTACTGAGCCCGGATATATAAGCTATTGGACTTCGATCCCGCAGAGCAGATGGATCATGCAACAGCTCACCGATTTCCGTTTGCAAGAATGATCTCAGCTTCGCTCCGCCACCGTTGTATAGTCCTTCCAGATCCGTGAACGGTGCACAGGCAACCACATTACTCCATAGCGCCGGACTTTTACCTGCTACCAGCAATCCCAGATAAGCCCCATAGCTTACGCCATAGAGAGAGACGTTTGAATAGGAAGATAACATCTGCTCCCGCATGAACTGGATGACATCTGCATCCACGCCGCCCCAGTCGTTCTGAATGAGCATCTTGTAATCCGTGCCAAACCCTGAGCTGCCGGGATAGTTCAACCCGATGACCCTCACTCCTGCCTGATATAATCCTCTGATGACCGGACTAAAACTGTCAAACAGGCAATTATGAGGCCCCCCATGAAGATAGATAACCACCTGTTCAGCACCCTCCGGGTGCATGTCCATATACGGAATCACGTCCTGTCCATAACGAATCCTTCCATAGATTACATCTGCTTCCTCATCAGGATGGCTGTCAATTCTCTCATCTCTCTCAACCGGAAAAGGGGTAATCGTACTGATTTGCTCTGAAAATCGGTATAATCCCGGCGCTGGAGGGCGGACGATAGATTCATATTTTCCGATCAATCCCTGCCTGTCCCTGCTGAGCACAGCCTGTGTCAGGATTCCCGGATAATCATGTAGCTCAAATCTCTTCTCTCTGTCCAATGTATATTGAACATATTGCCATCTGCCAGAGGTTATCCCTTCACAGAGCACGAGCGGTTGATCTGGATCGAGTTGCATTCTGATCAGTTCAGAGAAGGGTTCGTTATCCCTAGAACATACGTGTACCGTACCCTCTCCTTGCCTGATCCACCCGGGCTGAAAACCATGTTCCACAGGAATGGATACCGCTACGAGGTCACCCTGCTTATCCATCACAGGGTAGGCATACTCCGTATATGGTATTTCGGATGATGGAAGGATGTCTTCGGAATACGAATACACTCTTCCGAATCCACCAACGTTTACGCCAACCTCTCGTGTGGTTGCCGACCAGAATACAAATTGCGGCTGATGCAGATCAGGAGTAACCCATCTCGCTTCATCCTTGTCCGGATCATAAAGACCTATACGAACAGAGCCTGACCGATGTCTAATGGAAAACAGCAGCAGTAATTGGTCCTCTTGCCGAGCAGCTTGCATCACAGGAAATGGAAACTTCACATATCGGCTCTGAACCAGAATTGCATGCTCCTCATTCTCGTATATATGTAGCCATTTCCCCGCCTTGTCCTGTGTAATCACCAGAACCTGATTCTTGCCAATGAACTGCATATGCTGCGTGTGCTGCTCTGATGCTGTCCCGTGTTCAGAAAGGCTCTGCCTGCCATCAATGCGGCCTGTATCATCAATACTGCACCATTCGCATGTATTGTCATCATAGCCCAAAAGCATACTAGTGCGTTCCTTATTCACACTCATCCGTGTCAGGAATGGATCGCCCAACCCGATTTCCTCCTCTCATTCCAGTGCTTTAACTGCCCCCATCCCTCCAACTGTAATTCCAGTTGATTGATATACTGATCTTGCGTGTATGCATCTATAGGTGTAACTGTCCCCAATCTGCCTAACGTTTCCCGAATCAACCTGATCTGTGGCAGACTGGCAACCGGTAGCCCCTTCATCAACAGACGGTACACCCGGGATGCCTGTTCCTCTAACCCTTGAGTAATGAGCGCCCCGGCGATTTCCACCGCACGACCAAGCAGTTTGGAATGAACCGTGTTTGTCTTCATACGTAACACTTGAATCAACAGTTCATATTCCTGCTCCTGCTCACCAAGCTGTTGATGTAATACCATTTTTAATTGCAGCACATGCCCCAGCCAATCTGCGTACGTATCAACACATCGCTTCTCCGCAGCCAGCAACGTCTTACCTGCCTCTGCATAGTGCCCCGCCCGGAGCTGCAACCCCGCAATATTGAGTAGTGTCTGAATCTGAAAAACTCGCTGATCGGGTCCCTCAGGAAGCTGTCGTATACGCTGTCCGGCCTGACGCTCCAACATAATTGCAAGTTCTACATTGCCCTCCTGCATCTCAATTAATGCTTCACCATTATCAAGCGCAGCCCATTTCCCGGTACGATACGTTTCCGTTAGTTCTTCATGGGCAAGGATCTCCCGAGCTTTCGAATAACAGTGTCGTGCTTCGGCATAATGCTTCCCGTTTTTGGTCAACAGCTGCCCCAGCTCAAACCAGAGCACTGCCTGCTGTGTCACTGACAACCGTTGAAATAACGAATTGTGTTCAAAAAATTGAAAACAGGACATGTAACGGGCCGGATTATCCGATCTGGACAACAAAATCCAGGCCAGCCTGTTATAGAGCGCCAATGCGGCCTCTTTCTTCTTCCCTTCATCCTTGCTTACCGTCTGTAAATGTTCCTCTAACAAACGTCGGGTCTGATCAGGTGTATCCCTGACAAGGGATACCGGAAGTTTGGCTATGTCCTCAGGATTGCTCGCTATGGTTGGATATCGATGAAAAAAAAGTACGACACTTACTCCCCTTAATTTCTGTCGATACAGGATATAGTGGATGGCTCCCAGATCCGCAGGGTGGAGGTAGGAAGATACTTCAACCAGAACCCATTTCCTATTGCCAGGTGTCCACCCTGATCTTTGGAATCTCAATAACGCATTTTTACATGCTACAAGGTCATCTATGGGTTTAACCGGATTTAATTGATAGATCAGCGGGAGAGTAGCATACGGATCATCAACCGCGATTTGGATAGCTTTATCTTGCCAATGCATTCTCAATTTTTGAATTTCATCTTTAACTGCATCCGATGCCCCTTCAACGACAAACAACCCGGGTTCATGACTCACACGAAACCATTTACTTCTCAGATCGTGATAATCCGTACTTTCCAGGGGGAGAGGCATCATGAAAGCTCACTCACTTTCGTGATCCGGCATACATGTATAAGTCCAGGCACCTGTTGTAAATTCAGTGCCTTCATCAATTGATAACTGCCCCGGTTGTTTGCATCCAGTGAGGCTTTAATCCGCTGATCCGGATCTGAACTGCACCGATGGAAGCCATAGGCAGCAAGCCAACGGGCCCAACCTTGACGTTTTGCTTCAGGTATCGTGAAGATATGAGCAAGGAGTATACTGCCGAACTCATCGCTTAACAGGCAGCCCCCGATCTTCCTTCCCTCCAGTTCCACAAGGCCGGAACCCTTCAGCAACTTGCCATACACCCCCTCATCAATATCTCGGATAGCTTGGTGAGCAGCTTCCCAACTTGGACAGGTAGGATCACTGTCCTGGAGCAAGTGTGCCAGAGAATCCGTCTGCCCCTCCGCAGACATCCAAACCGCGTCTTCATTAGGCATAGCCGGCACAGGAACGTCCTTCAGCTTGCCGAAAAACCGGTATCGATGGGCCAGAACATCTGCCCGGTATCCAAGCTTCTCCCACGGAAATGAAGCAGGCGTGGTCGCATAGAAAGAGGACCATGTCATTTTTTCCAAAACGGATAACATTCGATCTTCCCAATAAGAATTGGAATGCGTTTCACTCCATAAATCCAGTGTATACTGCCCTTCTCCCTGATCAATTACCATGAGCGAAGACAGGATATCCTCATTATCAGGTTCAACGGCATAATAGCGATCACCCGTCTTTCCCGATTCATGCTGACATTGCGGCAGAAGTTCAGACATGGATGTTAGCATCATACACTTTTCCCTCCCTGTCATAATCAAAACCTGAATAAACCAGTGGTTCGGATGCAACAGACGGATAAAACCGGCGTAGCAGGAATGTATAGATCCCCATATAACCTGTCATATAATCCGGGGAGAAGGACTCCATGTCCTCCAAAGGCCACATCCAGATGTCCTCCCGTTGATCACTGCGCAATACATACAAGCTCTGTGTGTATTCCGCTAGTTTGGTTTCATACCTGCCTGGGAACCTGCGATTGGCCATGAGCAGAAAATCTCCGTTACCTGCAATTCCGTGACACTGCCCAAAAGAAGCAAATACCGTCGCCTGTGCCACTGCATCTGCTGCTTGAAGTCCCAGTCTGGTACAGAGGGGATCTTGCAAAATATCAGCCGCTGCCATTAGAAATCGACCAATACCCGCCGATCCATTACACCAGTGCACCCAGAGTGTATCCGGTTTTTCCGGCGATGCGGGCCACAGACTCACGCCATTCTGCCCTCCATGACTTGTACGATCAAGTGTATGTACAATTCGCTTCACAGCAGAATAGTACGCTTCCTTCCCTGTACGCTCTGCCAAGGCGAGTAGATAATACCCGATGCCTGCAATGCCATGAGAGAATCCAAGGGAATGATGACCTTTTTTGTCCGATTTATCTTTTACTTTCCACAAACTCAATGATTCGTCTGTCTGCTCTTCTTGTTCCAATATATAGACACCCAGTTCCTCTGCTCTTGTCAGAAGTTCAGGGCGGCCTCCAATACGGTATATTTCAAGCAGCATCAGTCCCAAACCCGCAGCTCCATGACTAATATTGGTCTGCACCGGATCATGTAGGGCGATTTCCAATGCCAAATCCTCTGCACGTTGAAGCAGCGATGGATCATTTATTCGTTCAGCCGTCTCTGCCATTGCCCAGGGTACAGCGCCATATCCAAAGTATAATGTTACAGGTGTCTCATCTGGAACGTAAGGGTGATTCGTCAAAATCCATTCCAACACTTCATACGCATATTGATGGTATTGTCTGTTCTCTGTAATCTGACCAAGCTGATTAAAACCAAAAATCATCCCTGTCCAGCCAAAGTTAAAATTCGCCGGATGGAACATCTTGCTCATGCTGTTTTCCGGGAACAGTTGATGGGGACTATTGAAATCAAGAGAAGTATACAGTGTGTTTACCATACGCTCCGCCTGACGGAGCACTTCTTCTGGCTCCATATTGCATTCATCCTTCTCTATTACATCCCTGCTTCCTCCTGAACGGACCTCTTGCTGCTCCAGTAATGCAACCAACGTTTCACGAATGTCTGATAACTTCACATATCCGCCAGACATGATCTCAATACCCAGACTTCCCAAGCCACGAAGTTGTGTATTACTTTGATGATCCAGATAAGCTTGTGCAGCTTCCAGATGAGATTGCCGATATTTCAGATAGGGGTCGATGGATGAAGCCATGTAATAAAAGACGGCTCCCAGTGCATACAGATCATCCGCATAACTGGAGCGCCTGCTGTGCTCACGCCCACGTGGCACATAACCCGGAGTATGACCAGTCAATGGATCGGCATGGGTCTCATCACTTCTAACATAAGCCAGTTCAAGATCAATCAGGCGTACACTTCCGTCCGTCAGCACAACAATATTGTTGGGCGTCAGATCATTGATCACAATCCCTTTATCGTGACATTGCTGTACCATATCCAGAATATGTACACCCATCTGATACATATCCGCCCGGTTGTAATCTACAGCTACATGTCTGCGATGGATATATTCACGCAAGCTGATACTTTCAAAATACTCCAGGATCAGGTAGCGATTATTTTCAGTACTAAACAGATCAAACGGTCGTGGGGTAACCCCCGTATCCTTCATCAGATCAAGCACCCGATATTCATTATCCAGATAGTCATGCGCAGACCGTCCACCACCGTCTACACGCATACGGTAGACTGCTTCTTTCATGACAGCCTGTTCATACGATGTGCCAGAGATAAGAAATACTCCGCCCTTGCCGGATTTCTTGAGTACACGCCTTACACGAATGTTTCGTATACCAAACTCATTGTTATTGGAATCGGCATGACGAGAAGTCACCTGATTTGTCTCCATGTCCTGAATCCGCAGCAATTCCTCGGGTTCATTCACCCAATCCGGCTTATATCTGCCAGGCGTTCTTCGATCCTCCTCCAGCTCACCTTCTGGATTCTGGATAGCATATACTTTTGCACCCGAGTAACGGTCATAGTAGAAACGATCCGTGAATGCACCATAACGGTAAAATACACACTGGCTACCAAGGTATGCCCGATCTGTCGGAATAGCTGGTCCTTCCAGATCACCTGTACATGAATGCATTAATTCAAGTAACTTCAAGAACTGTTCTTCGTCTCGTGCGTAGATGGTGACACATTTCCCAGTCTGAGGGAGAGGTATGGAACCGTTAGATGTTTCAATCAGTTTCAGCCCACTGCTCACTACTTTCCATTGCACTTCATTTTCTGTGAGAACAGGTGCAATACGGCGCAGCAATTCAGCTCCTTCCACAGGAATAACCGATATATGGATTTTCCATCCCTGCGCGGGAAGCCTTAATTCCTTCGGTCTAAAACAAATCCAATGGCCGTCATTCGACCATTGGATGGATTGGGGAAGTTCCCGGATTATATGTTCCAAAGCGTTCTCAAAGGCGTCCTTCTTGGGGGTTACGCTTGCGAATTTCAATGAGAATCACTCCTTTTTGGATAAAGTAAGAGGGGGAGGTACAATTATTTTAGTAATGCGCGAAAACCAAAGACTTATCTTTCAAATGATTCAGTGAATAGAGCGTGTAAAGAAGTTCCTAGCTCTCGACAACGATTGTTTGTGAGCTAGTCCAGCTGCACACTGTACACAAGCTTGTTTCCTCAAACATGTTGTTATCCTCTTCAACCTCTAGTGCCATCAAATCCTGTACAGATAAAATTTCCTTGTTTTCCATGATAAATTACCTCCCATTTGTCTCCCCCTCTTATAAACCAAATTCTACATAAATTTTGAATTTCCTTCTTTTTAATTGAATTATTTTACATAAATTATTCATTGAATCCATTTATTCGCCTGACTATGTCAAATTACTTGTTTCCTCGGACTAAAAAGAGGTGCAGTATGACATCAGATTCCGTACTACATAGAGGTCGTTTGTTGCCTCGTGCGCTTGCTCCGTTCTTCACGGAAAGGTCGAACAAACAGGCTTGCCATGCCCATACAAATAACAAATGTACCAATCCCCATGTACACCCATGAAGGGTTGTACGTTTCAATGAACCATCCTCCCAGTAACAAACCAAGTGGATTACTAACACCACTCATCAAAACACCCATGCTGTTCATGACACGTCCTCTTTTTTCTTCCGGTGTGGATAAAAGAATCGATGTAACCAAAGGTACGTTCACAAGAGCAAGTCCCAGCATCAACAAAAATGAACACGCAATAGCGATATACAGGTTAGGAAACATCGGCATGAGCAGCAAACTTGTACCTGAGATAAGATAACTAATCAAAAACCAGTGAGCGAGCGAGAGCCTTTTGGCATATTTGCCACTGAGCAGAGAGCCTGCAATACTGCCAGCGGCAAAGGCTGACTGAAGAAGACCGTAGCCTTGTGGTCCGGCTTGCAGCACCATATTGGCAAAAATCGGCGTGAAAATGTGCAGTGGTGCACCCGCAAAATTGATAATGGCTCCAAAGATAATGCAGCAGGCCAAAATTTTACGGGAAAACAGGAAGGTAATTCCCTGCATGCTATCTTTGACAAAACCAGAGACTCCTTTTTGTTTCACGACTTTGGTTACAGGGATGCGGATAAAGAAAATGGATATGGCGGATAACAGAAACGTAACTGCATAGATAAACAAGATGGACTGAACGGAGATGAGCGCAATCAATATCCCCCCCATGGCGTATCCAAGCAATTCAATCGTTTTGGAGGAAGAGTTCAGTAATGCATTAGCTGGAGCTAATTGTTTTGTAGGTTCTGGCAAAATTGCGGGGATGACTGTCTGGGTAGCGGGATTAAACAAAAATCCAAGGATGGCAATGAGCAGATTGGCTGCGTAAATATGCCAAGGAAGCATGGAACCTGTCATGAACAAAAGCGCTAGAAGACAGGCTATACCTGCGCGCAGTATATCTGTCCAGATCAAAAGTTGTTTCTTCGGCAGGCGATCGCTGATCGTAGCCAGGGGGATGCCTAGAAATGCATAGATCAGATAAGGCAGCATCGGAATCAGTGCAGCAGCGAGTGCCGACTCCGTTAATTGCAGGATATACCACATCGTCGCCATAGAAAATAAAATCTGTCCTGCCCCGGAAATCAATCTGCCGACAAGAAGCACTACAAAAGAAGGAAGGCGTAAAACCGCTCGATAGCTGTCGCCGCGAATCTCACTTTTCATCTTTTTCACGCACCTCTCCATCGTACGTAACAGATTCATCATCACTATTACGATGCAGACGCGCTACTAAACCAGAATCTCGAATGGTTTGTTGTATCTTGGCTTTTACCCGTTCCAGTTCGGCCGTATACTCGCGTATCTCGTTTAATAAGGTCTGATGTGTTCGTATGCCTTCCCTAATCAGCATCGCAGTTGCGTCAGAACGGTTTTTGGCTACCTCAAGAAATACAAGCTGATCAATAATATCAATCTCTTCCTGGCTTAGTCGAACGGAAACCACCCCCTTGGCTCCCGAAAGGTTTTTGTTCGCCTGCTCTACAGATCGTTCCACCATCTGGTTAAATTGAGTTTTCTGGTCATTGTACATATTCATTTCCTCCATTCTTAATAAGGAATCTGTATATTGTAATTTGTAAATCGTAAATTGGTTATAATTTACATTATACTTGTAAATAAATGGTTGTAAAGCAAAAAACCTTTGGATATCCAAAGGTTCGCTGAATAGGTTATTTAATTAGTTCGCTACTCTCCCTGTCTCCACCACATACCCTCCGATTTCGGACTAGTATACTCAAATCCAAACTGAGCATACAGGCGATCCGCAGGAACATCCGCCAGCAAACTGACCAAACCTCGAGCAGGCACAACATCACGCAGATAATTCATGATCTCGCTCATGATCAGTTTTCCATAACCCATTCCCTGAAGATCCGGGTGTACAGCAATATCGACGACCTGAAAAAAGCAACCTCCATCTCCAATCACTCGCCCCATACCTACCAGCATATCCTCTTCACGCAGACATACGGCAAACAGGCTATTCGGTAGTCCAATCTCCGCCCCTTCCCTGCTCATCGGACTAAGGCCGGCAATCTGTCGCAGGGAAAGATACTCCCCAGCTGCGGGTGGTGTGTGTTCAATATTCACATGGTCCATGAATTGTGCCCCTTTCTGCTTGAATTCATCTACTTCCTGTGTAATAGTGAGAGAAAGCTTACGTGAAGCGTGTTTCATGATACGTGAAGTTGCTGCAAAGGAGGAACAAGTGTGTTTCAACGTTGGATTGAAGATCTAACATCGCGCCCAGGCACTGTGGCTGTGCTGCTTGGCGTCATGGCTGTGCTTCTGGGGATATACATATGGTCTGCCACTGAAGTTCGCCGCAGCCACGAAAGGCGAATGCGAAGGATACGAGATACATTATACATAAGTACAGCCCTCTTGGGACAACTTACCATCCAGGAAAATCGGAATAATGAACCATCGGAACCCGAACATAACGATCTGATCACAGCAATGTTAGCCTGCAAAGCCGCATCTAACCTTTCCCCTCAACTACAGGATCAGATTCGTGACTGTATCAAGGAACATGACCCTGCCAAACTCGGCCTTATGCACAGAGCACTGGAACGAGAATGCACCGTATTATCAGATGAACTCAGCCGGGATACACATGCAGATCATTGGGGCACAGCGGTCTGGACCATCCTTCGGCCGGTAGCCGAACCAGCCGCATTAGCGGCTACAGGGTTTCTGGTTACAGATCTGGTATTAGGTCAACGGATGTTGGATGTGCCTGTAGACTCATGGGAGAGCATATTGCCATGGATTCGCGCAGTTTCCCTAATGATCACCATCATATATGGTTACCTGCTCTGGGCCAGCCCACGTCGGGATAAGCCACGTACAGTATTTAAATTGCTCTCCTTGGTGATCGCGCTATGCTCCTTACTCCACCTGATTGGAATTGTTGCTGCGCCCTATGCCTTGGGATTACAGTTGATTATATTCACATCGGGTTTCGCGTTGAATGGGACACGCTCTCGCAGTGATCGCCCTTATGCAGGGCATACGGAGCTGGAACCAACGAAGCAAACCTCTACGGAGATGGAAGTGAATACACGTCGTAAATCAGTTCCCAATACCGACGAATAACTAACGCATTCAGCCGATTTTCTAAGGAACTCAGGAAGTCTTAGTTGACCTCTGCGTCCTCTTTCAACATTGTAAGGAACATCAGACACGTTATTTCCCAAAATCGATCGACAAAAACGCTAAAAAAGTCGATCATGTACGCCTTGGCTTTCAGTAGGTTTGACGTCACGATCTTCATTCTGCAAGTCTGTACGCAAAAAGGGCTGAAGCTACGTTGTAGTTTCAGCCCTTTTCTATATTACTAATTTTGTCTTGCGAAGAATGAAACGCTAGCACTAATTACTTTGCTTATTTGGCTGCAACATGTGCAATGATACGTCCTTTTTCGTATGTGACCGTAACGTTATAACCATCTGCCGTTACACTGTCGAATTCACCTGTAATTCCATTCGCAGTGATTAACGTAATATCTTTGGAGCCTTCAATCTTATAGTTGGACAAGTCCAGATTCAGGCTTCCTCCATCAATATAGAGCTTTCTGCCGACATTCAGTTGACTGTTGCCATCAGCGACAACCAATTCCAGCGTGCCCTTATCCATGGTGAAGTTTCTATTCAAGTTTAATGCTCCATCCACATTCACAACAACTGTTCCGTTCTCTACATACAGATCACCTGTACCAAAAGCCGTTGCAGATTCAGCTACCAGTGTTCCTGCTTGCAGTAAGGTTCCGCCTGTGTAGCTATTTTTTCCTGTTAGTGTAAGTGTTCCTGTTCCCTTTTTCGTGAGCATTCCACTGCCGGTGATATTATTTCTCCACCAGTCTTCTGCATTAAACCGTCCTTTGGAAGCATCCATATCCACAGTTACATTGTTTAAGAATGCACCGTATCCATCCGCAGCCGTGACCAGATCAATTCTACCCCAGCCCTTGGATTCATCCAGTACAGGATATCCAGAGTCAATGGATGTTGTATACAATACTTGTCTGCGCTGCTCATCTGTTAAATACGGTTGACGTGTTTCCAACAGCGCTTCTGCTCCTTGCGGTACAACGGGAGCCAAACCTTTAGTTCCTGTTTGTGGTAGACCATATGTCATCTTCTCTCTATAGAAGGCTTTATTGGCATCATGATCTTCCCATTTGTGTACATCATAAGCACTCTTAAATGTGTAATCCTCTGTTACGGTGTGTGCATATTCATACAGACTCATATTTTTTTCCTTGGCTGCAGCTCCAAATACTTCTCCTGCATTCTCATAGCCTTTCGCTAACACTTCTTTGTTCTCAGCCTTATTAAGTGCATATGCCGCCATGGCTGTGGATTGTATTCTTCCTCCTATAACATCAAGCGGTGAGTGCATGCCCGTTATGACTCGATTCTCGCCCAACTGAGCTGCTCTCGTTAACAATTCAGCGAATCGTTCTGGCGTAGCGTATGCCAAAGGAAATACGGATAAATAAGCTGCACTGGTATGTCCGCTCGGGAATCCGCCATCTTTTCCTCTTCCATCCTCAGCAATTCGTTTGACATAAGTTAAGGCAGGAATAAGCTTAACGTTAGTTTCGTATTGCTGGTAATGTTTTTCTCCGGTTGATTTGGTGCCGCCTGAAGCCAGAGGTACTTCTTTTTTCTCACCTTCGCCCATGGTTTCCCATACAGGCAGCCCTTTGCTATCAACAACTTCTTTCACTTCTCCATTGGAATTCATTCTCCACGGTCTTGGGGAAGAGTAGAAATATTTAGAGGGATTAGATGAGGCAGGAATTTTGAATCGAACCAGATCAACCAAATTAACCAGGTCTGAAAGCTCCGTTTTTGCATCCCAATCTCCAATACCTTGGCTTTCATCTTCCACCGTTTCTTCGGTCAACACCTTATTCATATCGTCCACCGTTCGTTCAACGTTTGTCTTTGGCTTGATGATATCTACATACGTGTTAGCCAACGGACCAAAGCCCTCCATCACACTATAGATCTTATCCCTTTGATCATCATAATAGGCTGCCAAAGCCTCCTCATCCGTGCGGTTTTGTGTGACCTTCTCTACATATCTGATATTGGCTTCCCAAGTCGCTTTGTTTCGGATTTCTTCATTTGCATATGTTTTCTGATCAGCGACGGGTACGGTTGGATCATTCTTAAAGCCGTCATAATAGGGGGACGGTCCATCTCCATACTTTGCATTCTTCCCATC
Organism: Paenibacillus sp. CB74; assembly: GCF_055687625.1. NCBI lineage: Bacteria > Bacillati > Bacillota > Bacilli > Caryophanales > Paenibacillaceae > Paenibacillus > Paenibacillus sp. CB74. Next base: position 4,779,832 of record NZ_CM146009.1, read on the forward strand.
AGCCCCAATTTTGGTTGCCGCTGTTCCGTCTCTCCAATCTGCTTGATTCATGGACCATACTTGATCAAAACCGTCCAAAATATCAATAAACGGATTGGTTTCCGCAATATTTTTCAAGGTGTCGTCTCCAGCATTGGCTCCGTCCTTCACGGCGGACAACCGGGCTTCATCTGCTGGAGGATTAACATTCAGTACGGCTGCCGTTCCTTTTGGCTTAGCTGGTTTGGCAGCCGTAGTCGCATCTGCTTCTACCGCCTTAACGAGTGCTGACACGGCTTCGGCACGAGTAATGGAATCAAGCGGTTTGAAGCTTCCATCTGCATATCCGGCAATAATTTTCGCTGCAGCAGTTCCACCTACAGCCCCCTTACTCCACGCCGCAATAGAAGATGAATCGCTAAATACATTTGCTGCTGTTTCATTCGACTCCAAATTTAGAATACCAGCAATGACTTTAGCTGCTTCCTGACGTGTAATCGGATCTTGCGGCTTCATGGTGCCATCCGCATATCCATCTATATATCCATTCGCATTTGCGATCGAAACTGCTTCGTAATACCACGCACTCTCCGACACATCGTTAAAGGTAATTTCAGCTTGTCCGGAATATCCAAACGCTCCATTTACCAAATTCATAAATTCTGCTCTGGTAATATACGTGTTTGGTTTGAATGAACGATCCAGGTAGCCCCGAATTAATCCTTCATCGCCCCATGCTTGAATATTTGCTTCCGCCCAGTGTCCCTTAATATCGGAGAACTGAATCTTCTGATCGGCTGCAAAACTCTTCTCTGCAAACGTCGGACCTACCATAGACAACATTAGAAGTAGTGCCAGTGACTTTTTAAGTGGTTTTCTCATGGCTTACTAATACACGCTCCCCTAATCGTAAATTCATTTTCACTTCTGCGTCAGCATATGAGGACGAAAGTCTCTATCCAGATGTCTGATCTGCCGTTAATGTAGCATTAGGGAGCATTTCGCATCTATAGAACATATTCCGTTTTATATCAAAATCGTACGTTCCGATGATTTCCAACCCCAAAAAACAGAGGAAATACTAGTTTCGTTAATTAAGATATCTTTTTATGTAAACGCTTTATTAAATTGGTGTAAAATATGAGCAAGACGTTTGTTAAATTTCGGTCAACATGATTTCTCGTCCTCGGCCTGCTATATAATGATGAAGTTGTCTAGATATGAGGAATTGAAGGGGGAAAAAGAATGCGTACGCCATTTCAGTCTGTGAGATCCAAGATGGTTCTTTCCTACCTCGCTGTCGTTCTTGTCATTGCGCTTCTTTTCGGCTCCATTTTCTATCTCTTCTTCTCCCATCAATACAGCAAAGAGATCCGAATCAATAATCAATTGTCGCTGAAAAGCACGGTTAATACTATTGAGAGCTCCGTAATCCAGAAGGTGAATCAGGTCTACCTGTCCCTGGCACTCGGTAACGCTGCAAATATCAATTTGGATAGCTTAAAAGGAAACCACAGCAAAATTTTGGACATCGAACAGTCCCTCATAAATATGGTGCAAAATTATTCCGATCTCATTGAAGCTATTCATGTGTACGATGCTAAGAACCACTTCGTTGTCTCATCTATATATGGGCTGATGCTCTATGAGGACACGCCTTCAAGCGCGGATCATACGACGGAATGGATTGCTGCGATGAAAGAAACCGAAGAAAGCTCCTTATGGATGCAGACTCGCATGGTTCCTCAGGATGCATATATCGAATCGCGGGGACAGAGCAACATGAGCCCTATCATTTCCTATGTCCACAGTTACCCGTTTCAATCTTCTGGAAAAGACAGCAAGGTCATGATTGCGATTGATATCAAAGAGTCAGCAATCAGTCAGATCATTAAAAATATGCTCCCTGCTGACTATGCGAATACATTAATCATCGATCAGGATGGAACTGTCATCTCTGCCGCAGACAAAACGTTAATAGGCAGTGCTACGGAAGAGAATCTGACTCAGTCACTGCTCTCTCTTCATTCTTCAGATGAGAACTTCGCGCCTGTATTTAACCATGACTCTTCTGTCGTTACGCAAGATCAATTTAAAGGAAATGCATGGCGAATCTATACGACCACGCCTAATGGGAGCTTCTACTATAAGCTGGATAGCTTGAAGGAAATTTCAGTTCTACTAGGCTTATTGGCTGTAGCGGTTGGGATCGCGATGTCGTCCATCTTCACCAGGGCCAACTATAGTCCACTAAAACAAATCCTGAATAACATCAAGAGCCGGATGGATAGCCCAACCAGCCTCAAGCAGGACGAATACCGGTTCATCGATACAACGTTTAACAGCCTGTCCAATAAAGTTGATAGTCTTGAAGAAACCTTGCAGGCCAATCATAAGATGATTAAGCATAGTATCATGCTGAACATGTTGAATAACCGATTTACACCGGAAGAGCTGACAGAGCAACTGCAATCTGTGCACATTTCAATGGATTACTCCCGCTTCCGCTGCATCGTCATTGACCCCGTCAATGAGAAGTGGAAAGATCTACAGCCACGACAGTTGCAGCATACGTTGTACACGATGATTCAGCAACTTGAGATGGCAGACATGGAAGAAACAAAGCTGCTCGCAGAGGAATTGCAGGATCACAAAATCGGTGTAATCATCTGTACCAATCAATCCGAGGAACCTCTCTCTGATCACATTATTAACTTTATTCACACGGAGGCAAGAAGCAGATTTGGCCTTGAATTTGTACTTTCGTTAGGCGGCTGGGTAGAGCACTTCACGAAGATTCACACAAGCTATCATCAGGCGAATGCCTTGATTCGATACGCCTACTTCTTTCCCGATCAGTCCGCCATTCAGGATCTTGATCTGCTGAACAGGGAAGCCAGCGGTCTGGAGATTCCGGAATCATATCTCATTAACTTCGAGAAAAAATTGCAGACTCGGGATATGCAAGGTTCGGTTCAGGTCATTCAGGAATTGGTAGCGATAATAAAGGAAGGCTCCTATTCAGCCGAATACAGTCGTATCATCTTATTAAAAACGGTATCTATATACGCTGAATGTATTCAACAGATGCGCCTGCAACCTGCCGAGGCGAGTTCATTGAATTTGTACAAACAATTTTCATTGTTCTACAATATCAATCGCTATTCGGAATGGATGATCCATCTCGTGACTGAATTTGTGATGCACATGGAGAAACGAAGCGAGGTACGGAGTGTGGATACCATATCGGCGGTCAAAGCCTATATTCACGAGCACTTGTCGGGCGATCTCACGCTGGATCATGTCTCAGAGCAAGTATTCATCAGCCCTAAATATCTCAGTAAACTCTTCAAAGAAGAAACCGGGATTGTCTATTCCGAGTATGTTACGAATCAGCGAATGGAACGCGCCCGGGAACTCATGACACAACGTGAAATTACGGTTGAGCAGGTCGCAAGTACGGTCGGTTACCGCACTCCTGCCTATTTCATTAAGAAGTTCAAAGCAATTCACGGCTGTACGCCAAAAAACTTCATGCGCAGTCTAATGGAGCAGTAATCTATATAGGTTGAATTTAACATTTACACAAAAACGGAGAGGACAGAAAGAACCTGAAGAAGCGAAGCGTTCGCCTTTATTCCCGGATTTCACCCCTTTAGAAGAGGGATCAAAAGAAATCTGGGAATAACAGCGATCGGAAGGTTGTTCTGTCATCGGAGTGTCCGTGTAGATATTATTTGATTGAACCTATATAGAATTTAAAATTAGGAAAGGAGCTGCTATGAACCTCAACCTTTCAAAAAAGCTATGTCTATATTCCACAATACTTCTCCTTCTCATATTAACTAGTGGTTGTACCTTTCTAAACAGGGAAACAGCACAAGTACAGCAGCAGGACCATCTAGCAAGCGCTGAGAAGAATACAGCTCCACAGTATACGATATCTTGGACCATGCATCAGAATATCCCTGTTCCTGAGGACGCGGAGATGATTGCCTATATTGAGGATCGGTTTGATGTCGATCTGGAGGTGTGGAACCTTGAGAACAAGCGGTATGAGGAACTGCTGGACCTGGAGCTGGCTCAGGGAAAAATACCGGATCTGTTCCGAATCAGGCAACCACATGATCTGCTTAAGTATCAAATGCAAGGCGTGTTAGCGGAGATTCCCCCTGAAGCACTTGAACAATATGCGCCAAATATTGTACAGCGAATTCGTGATTATGACTCACGTTATTTGGAGTACGGAAAAATAAATGGCAGCATCTATGGAATTCCGGTCATCAATCAGACCAACATCTATCGGACTCCTGTCGTATACCGAGAGGACTGGCTTAAGAAGCTGGGTCTGGACGTTCCGAGAACATTAGATGAATTTGAAACGGTTATGTATGCTTTTGCCAAAGACGATCCGGACGGAAATGGTAAACAGGATACGTATGGGCTATCCAGAGAGGGCTTAAATGTCGTATTTGGCGCCTTTGGACAATCTGTATTTACCGAGCAACTTTATTTTAATGAAAAAAACAATCAACTCGTGATCGGCGCTTTGGAGCCTGAGATGAAACAAGCCTTGGAGTATATGCAGAAATGGTATCGGGATGGGATTATTGATCCGGAGTTTATCACGGGAGAGAATAAAGGTGGCTATAAACATCTGTCCCACACTTTTATTAATGGCAAAATCGGGATGACCTCGATGGGAAATTACTATCATTGGAATCAAGCGGGAGATTACAGTGTCCTCAATGAAAATGGTGAGGAAATCCCACTCGAGCCCTCGTTCAACGTCAGTGAGCTACTCCAGAAGAATGCAGCCGCCAAGATTGTATTCGGTTCACCGGTTAAGGGTCCTGATGGACATAGCGGTTCCAAAGGGAATAATCTGCTCATGAATTTTATTGCTATAGGTGCTGAGGCTGCAAACGAGCCGGGAAAACTGGAGAAAATCTTGGAGATACTTGATTATGTAAGTGCCAACCCCGATCCGGTCGAACAGATCAAAATGGAGTATGGCCTTCCAGGAAAGCACTGGGATTGGAGCGCTGCAGATTCAAAATCGTTCCACTTGCTTCGTCCATACAGCCAAATGGAGAATTACACGAATATGATCGGCTCAAGTATTGGCATGATGGTTCCAGGTGCCCCCTCGGAAAAACGTGAACAATGGGCTGCATCTGCAGGGTTGACCGAGAATGGTATCTATAATCGCCTGGAGGTTGCAACCCCTGCCCTGATTCAATATTCATCGGAGTTGATTCGTATGAGAGACAGAGCATATATCTCCATCATCACCGGCGATCAGCCTGTGGGGTATTTCGATACTTTTGTGGAAGAATTTAAGGATGCAGGTGGGCAACAGGTACTGCTTGAAGCGAATCATTGGTATAAGGCGCGTAAGGAAACAAGTCGCACGCAATAGGCAGGACATATGGGAAGCGTCACATCAAAAAGCCACTACACTACCATCCTTGCTTCCCTGACGCAACGCACTCTCTATCCCTTCGCACTCGCATTCGATCCGCGGAGTGGACGGGTTGAATTGCTTCGTGCCGTGCTTCCAGTTTTGGAGGCGCTACCTGAGGGCGTGTTCTCAAAACGCTTGCGTTCGGTCCGCTCCATCTGCACAATCTGACCTTCGTGCACCACGATGTGTAGAGAACCAAACTCCATGTCATTCAGCTGTCCGGCAATTCGGTCCAACCATACCTCATCCACTTTTAACGGCTTAGCCATAGAGCCGCCTCCTCTTCTCGGGCTGCTGCCCGTCATATTCCTAAGTCCGTTGTCAACCAACATATTTATAAATCATTCTTATCCAACCTATATACTTGGTTTATACATTATCAGGGCTTCCAGTAGCTGTCAATCTGTATTTTCTTCTTCTCATAATATGAAATTGATCCGCTTTGTATCACTTTTCCGAAACCGCTTTGTGTCCAAGCCAGCTCTTGAGTAACAACGTGGCGAGAGCCAAAATCAGGAGCAGGGAAGCTACGGCAAATGAAGCCGAGAATTGATATTCGTTATACAAAATTTCCACATGCAACGGTAGCGTATTCGTCTCTCCGCGGATATGTCCGGACACCACTGATACCGCTCCGAACTCGCCCATAGCACGGGCATTACACAGAATAATACCGTACAGCAGCCCCCATTTGATGTTGGGCAAGGTTACGCTCCAGAAGATTCGCCACCCGGAAGCACCCAGCGTAACCGCTGCTTCCTCTTCCCGGGTTCCCTGGTCCTCCATGAGTGGAATTAACTCCCTGGCTACAAAGGGGAACGTAATAAACAGCGTTGCAATGACGATGCCTGGCAGCGCAAAAATGATTTTGATATCATGTTCGGACAGCCATGGCCCAAACCACCCATTCGAACCAAAGACCAATACAAAGATCAAGCCGCCCACCACAGGTGAGATCGAAAAGGGAAGATCAATCAGGGTGATCATAAGTCCCTTGCCTTTGAACTGGAACTTGGTAATGACCCAGGCAGCAGCCACACCAAATATCGTATTCAGCGGCACGGTAATCGCCGCAACCAATAATGTGAGTTTCAGTGCAGACATGGCATCCGGCTCGGTAAGAGCCGCAATGTATACGCCCCAGCCCTGTTTCAGTGACTCCATGAGCACGATCACCAGCGGCAGAATAAGCAGCCACAATAACACCAGACTTGCAAGTCCGATCAATAACCATTTGACCCATCGAGCTTCTGTTGTTGCACGGTTGGTTCCGCGGCCAGCTCGTACGGGTGGAACAGGGCTCAGTGGGACAGAACCCGCCATATGCTGCACCTCCTTTGGTTTGGGTGAGTGACGTTTTTATCTTTAAATATCCTTATTCCATCATGCTTCATCGTCATGCCCTGCCCGCCTTCCGACTCCAACGTTGCAAGGAATTAATGATCAACAACAGGATGAAAGAAACCAGAAGCAGCAGCAAAGCTACCGCTGTAGCGCCTGCATAATCGAACTGCTCCAGCTTGGCCATGATCAGCAAGGGCGCAATCTCTGTTTTCATCGGCATATTACCTGAGATAAATACAACGGAGCCGTATTCACCAATGCCCCGGGCAAATGCCAGAGCGAACCCGGTCAATAGTGGCGGAATCAGATCCGGCAGCAGAATCGTACGGAATATCCGCCATCTTCCTGCGCCCAGTGTGGCAGCCGCTTCTTCCACCTCCGCCTCCAGCTCCTCCAATACCGGTTGCACCGTACGAACCACGAACGGAATGCCAATAAACATCAGCGCCAGCGTAATCCCAGCCTGGGAGTATGCGAGCTTAATACCCAAAGGCTCTACAAACTGTCCAATCCAGCCATTGCCGGCATAGATCGCCGTGAGGGCTACCCCCGCTACCGCCGTTGGCAAGGCAAAAGGCAGATCAATAACCGCATCGAATAGCCGTTTGCCCGGGAATTCATACCGAACAAGCACCCATGCCAGGAGTAGCCCCAGCACGAGATCGATCAGGGCCGCTGCACCTGCGGTCAGAAAGCTGACCTGGAAGGAAGCCAGCACCCTGGGATTGGTCGCAACCTCAATCATGGTTGCCCATGTCAGCCCTGTTGAGTTAAACAACAGCGCTGCCAGTGGAATAAGTACAACCAGGCTCAGGTAGAGCACACTGTAACCCATCGTTAATCCGAATCCCGGCAATGTGCGTCTCCTCGCCAACATCACCTTGCTCATGTACGTTCATCCTCTCTGCCTTCAGCCGGTAAGGCTGGTTGGCCGCTTACAGCGCGATTGATCGGGTCTTCTAATGAACAGAGCAATCTTAGCTGCCTGGAACATAGATCTGGTCGAAGATACCACCATCATTGAAATGTTTGGCCTGAGTATCCCGCCATGTACCGAATACATCTTTCAATGTGAACAGTTCAAGCGCCGGGAACTGATCTTTGAATTTTTCCTCCACGCTGTCCAGCGTTGGGCGGTAATAATTTTCAGCGGCAATCGTCTGTCCTTCTTCACTGTACAAATATTTCAGGTAGGCATCCGCCACGTCGCGGCTTCCTTTTTTGTCTGCATTTTTGTCCACAATCGCAACCGGGGGTTCTGCTAAGATACTAACCGAAGGCACGACAATATCGAATTTGTCCGGACCCAGCTCTTTTACCGATAGGAAAGCTTCATTCTCCCAGGCAAGTAGCACATCCCCAATGCCACGTTCAACAAACGTTGTCGTAGATCCGCGAGCACCCGAATCCAGCACAGGCGCATGTTTGAACAATTCACCAACGAATTCCTTCGTTTTCTCTTCATCATTGTTATTGTGCTTAAGGGCATACCCCCATGCCGCCAGATAATTCCAGCGTGCCCCGCCGGACGTTTTGGGATTCGGGGTGATGACTTGGGTATCCCCTTTGATCAGATCATCCCAGTCCTTGATGCCTTTGGGATTGCCTTTACGTACAAGGAATACAATCGTAGAGGTATACGGAGAGCTGTTATGCTCGTATTTGTCCTGCCAGCCTTCGTTAATCAGACCTTTATCTTCAATCGCATCAATATCGTATCCCAATGCCAGTGTCACCACGTCTGCATCCAGTCCGTCGATAACCGAACGACTCTGTTTGCCCGATCCCCCGTGGGATTGCTTGATCGTCACTTCCTGGCCCTTCTCTTTCAACCAATGCGCCGCAAACGCTTTGTTATATTGCTCATAGAGTTCCCGTGTTGGATCGTAGGAAACATTCAGCAGTTCGATAGGCTTAGTCCCTTCCTTGCCACCTTCCGCTCCCCCCGATGTTCCTGCTGCACTGGACCCGCCGCTATCCGACCCACATGCTGCCAGTACCCCTGTTAACACCAGTGCCAGACCAACCAGAATACCCTTGTGAATTCTCTTTTTCATCAAAAACACTCCCCCGATATCAATCTGCATGACTACCTCAGGCCGGCTGAACAGGATCGAACGCCCCGTAAAAAAACAAGAAGACGGAGGAACCCCCGCGCACTTCTCCCCATAAAGTCATGCCGGCCCTGGGCCGTGTATGCTTTCATCCGGAAAGGATGCGCTGCGGTGTTCCTCCGTCTATACGGTGAGAACGTTATTCTGTTCAGGTTGCATGTTTTATTATTCCTACCTGTTTAGTAAGTTATATACGTATAATAAAGGCAGTCTATATACCTGTCAAACGTTTTTTCCGATTTTTACCGGATTTCTGCACCATTGGCAAAAAAAAGAGGAACAACGAACCATCGGCCGTTGTTCCCTTCAGCGAATCCCATGCTTCGCTGTTTACGATAAACATGTGCGGAGTTGGTCAGCCACACCTTGTCCATTCCTCATCTGCCCGCATACCGGATATTCGGTACCGGTGGTGGGTTCATGCCTTCGCCCAGATAAAAGCCGGTGTGCGGCGGCTGATTATAGGCTACATTTTGCCAAGCGACGCCAAGACGGTACACCGGATCATGCATCAGCGTGTAGATGCGTTTGTCGGTAACTGCTGTTGTGGTATAGATCCGCAGTGCTGAGCTGTCATTGGTCCGCCACACGACTTCCTCTCTCCAGTCCCCGAAGAGATCGGCCTGCAGATTCGGCGTAGACTTGGTTCCGTTGTTGGAAGAAACGCCGGATGCAGTGAGCAGGTTCATCGTTGTGCTGTTGGTATAATTCCACTTGTCGATTCGGTTGCTGTCCAACAGTTCACGGAGCAGGTCGCCATCCCACCAGATCCCAAAATTCGTGGAGGAAGGCAGGGTTGTCCCGAGTTTCTGCCCTTTGGCTGTGTACAGGCTGCCGTCTGCCCACACTTCGGCACCTTTATATCTTGGATCAATATCTGCTGCCATGCCACGTCCAATATCCTTCGTTGTTTTGACTCCCCAGATTAATTGGCCTGTACGTGCATCACGGAATTCCACTCCGGCATTGGACGGTGTCTCATGGACCTGAAACACCTCAAGTCCAGGGCGGTCAGGGTCCAAGTCACTCAGATGCATGGCATCGCCATGATGAAGCCCTGTCGTATATAAGCCTTTGCCGTTATCATCCACCGCCATGGCGCCATAGACAATCTCGTCTTTCCCATCTCCATCTACGTCCGCCACACTCAGATTGTGATTGCCCTGTCCGGCATAACCCGAATTGCCCGAGGTATTGGAATCAAATGTCCACTGTTTGGTCAGCTGTCCATTCCGCCAGTTATACGCCACCAGTACTGTGCGGGTGTAGTATCCACGGGCCATGACCAGGCTTGGGCGCTCCCCATCCAGATAAGCAATGGCAGCAAGGAACCGGTCCACCCGGTTGCCATAGTTGTCTCCCCAGTCGGATACATTGCCACGCGCCGGTTCGTAATTTACCGTGGAGAGCGCTTTGCCAGTCTGCCCATTGAAAACCGTCAGGAATTCGGGGCCAGATAATACATAACCGCTGGAATTGCGGTAATCCTTGCTGGCATCCCCGATGACCACGCCAGTGCCATCCCTGGTGCCATCGGCTGTTTTCATCGCAACTTCGGCTTTGCCATCACCGTCGAGATCGTACACCATGAACTGGGTGTAATGAGCGCCGGCACGGATATTTTTGCCCAAACCAATTCGCCAGAGGCGTGTTCCGTTTAATTTGTAGGCATCGATAAACACTTCTCCGGTATAACCGCTCTGAGAGTTATCCTTGGAGTTGGAGGGGTCCCACTTCACGATCAATTCATACTCACCATCACCATCCAGGTCACCTGCACTAGCATCGTTAGCACTGTAAGTGTAGGCTACTCCATCAGGTGTTGTCCCACCAGCGGGTACACTCAGCGGTACAGATAGATAGTTGTTGCCCCATACGCTTGCTGCCGCTGAAGCAGCCTGCTCCGTTCCACTGACTACTGCGCGAACTGTGTATTTGGAACTGCTTGTCCCGCTTGCATCCTGAAGGTTCGTGCTGTTCGTTATGGGTGTAGCATTCACCTTGGTTCCGTCCCGATAGACGTTAAACGATACATTCGAACCTTCCGTACCCAGAAGCCGCCAACTGACAAAAACACCTGTCCCCGTCTTCACAGCCACCACACCGCGATCGAGATATTCCATCTGTCTTGCCCCCGCTGCATGTGTTACTGGCGTGTTGCCAAGGCCTAGCGAAGTGACCAGTAACGCGGAACTCAGCAGGGATACTCCGGCTGTACGTAATGTGCGCTTCCACAACGATGATCCTTTTCCCATAAACAATTGCCTCCCCAATTGTAGTGGTAAGCCCGCTGCCCTTGTAGCGCCATTTTTTGTGTAAGCGCTTTAATATATTTATTTTAAATTAAACATATAATTCCATCTATAGGTCTAATTTAGTAATTAAATGGATGGCATATAAAAAAGCCGAAGGATTTCTCCTTCGACTTATATAATTACAACTTATACCACAGGCGCAACACATACCGGACGAGGCAGTTCCAGCTTGAACCCGTTATGTGTCAAACGTCCGTCTTCTTCGCTGATCTGGAAACCTACGAGATTATTGCTATCCTGATTCGCCACGACCAGAATCCCACCCGGCAAAATATTGAAGTTACGCGGTGTCTGCCCAATCGTGGACGTCCACTCTACGGCTTCCAGCTCACCGCTCTCTTGGTCAATATGGTAGAGTACGATGCTGTCATCTCCCCGATTGGATGCATACAGGAAACGTCCACATGGAGATACACGGATGTCCGCAGCGGTACCCTCGCCTTTATGCCCTTCTGGAAGTGTGGATATGTGCTGCACCGTAGTGAATTCCCCTCTGCGCTCATCGTATAGGAATGCCGTAACCGTGTTGTTTAATTCATTGATGACATATGCCCACTTCGAGTTGGGATGGAACACAAGATGCCTTGGCCCTGCGCCTGGTGGCTGATCCATCTCACGATGGGTTACCAGACGTCCTTCTTCCAACCGATACACAATGATCTGATCCAGACCGAGGTCACATACGACAGCATACTGTCCGGACGGATCTGGCTGAATGGAGTGTGCATGCGGCCCTTCCTGGCGATCTTCGTTGATTCCACTTCCCGTGTGCTCCACCCATGCACTCATCTCACCAAGCGTCCCCTGATCACCTACCGGAAATACATTGACACTGCCGCTGCTATAGTTGGATGAGAACACCCACTGACCATCCTTCGAGACAGACACATAACATGGAGAAGCTCCACGGGTCTGCTTGCGATCCATCAGGTGCAGTTCACTCGTAGCCGCATCTCTGCGATACACCAACACCTCTCCCTCGTCCGTCTCACTCGCCACATACAGACAGTTGCCATCCGGGCATAGCGCCAGATAAGACGGATTATTCACACCATCCATGTGATTGACGATTCGCATCTCTCCTGTATCCGTATTCAACGCACATAGAAATATTCCTGGTTCTTCCGCTGACGCATACGTACCTGTATAGAAAAGTGTTTCCTGAGTTGTGACTGGTTCCATATCTCAATCTCTCCCTTATCCTATATATTCTCTGGTCTCATTCTTCCCACTATGATGTACTTACCCAATTCACGGGCAACTGCTTCACTTCCTGTAACGTGGCTTTCTATATTCAGAATAACTCCGCTCAGCGCTCTCATATCTGTCATTGACTCCCTTATCCCCGCTCACCATAATACAAAGTATGAGACCTAACAACAGACAACCCCTACAGCGTAAATCTGACGGATTTCGTATGCAAAAACTCATGGTGCTTCCAGACTCACTGCTGCAAGAAACCGCAGCTTATCCGGCCACGTCCGGATTATACGTAACCGATATCGGTTACTTTCACGAAGCGGAACATCATTACCGTGACCGTCCCGATGGTTGTGAATCACACATTCTGATGTACTGTGCCCAAGGCACAGGTTGGTATACGATGGAGGGCAGCAAGACATATGATGTCCGCCCGGGAAACCTTGTCGTATTGCCTGCACATATTCCTCATGTGTATGGTGCCAACGTAGCTGAACCATGGAGTATCTTCTGGATTCATCTGCGCGGGGAACACGCTTTAACCTACATAGAACCATTGCTAACCCATCATATTACTACGATGCCACCGGCCAAGGCCCAAAAATGGCTCGAGCTGTTCCATGAATGTTACGGCGCGCTAGAGACGGGTTACTCCATGCAGACGATGACATATGCCTCCCAGATTATCGGTTATATGCTTGGTATGCTCGCTTATGGACCGGAGACGACAGGAACAGATGGTGGGATTGTGAGCAGCAAACGTGCGGCAGAACAATCCGTTCAATACATGCTGGAGCACCTGGAGAACGGAATCACCCTCAAGGAACTGGCGGCACATGCCCGGCTGTCTGTCTCTCATTACTCACAGTTGTTCAAGCAAGCGACCGGGCATTCACCCATTGATTATTTCCTGAGGCTCAAGATCCAGCATTCCTGCCGCTATCTGGATTTTACCGATTGGACCGTGAAGCAGATCAGTTCCGAGCTTGGATTCAAGGACCCTTACTACTTCTCCCGTCTGTTCAGCAAAATGATGGGACGTTCACCCACGGATTATCGAAATAAATCCAAAGGATAGGTGCCGTATGCTTCACAAGTGCTTTCAACTAAAATCTTTCGGAATGGTTATCTACTCCATTGGAAAATTTCAGCAACCTTTTGAACAGTAGGGTCGTCTATAGGGGCAAATAACTTTTATATAAAGGGATCATCCCTGGAAAAGTGAGGCGAACCTATTATGAAAAAAAATATACTGGCTACATTAACTGCGGGAGCTCTGCTCACGCTGTCTCTAAGTGCAGGCCCGATCAACGCTGCGCAGGCCCAATTCACGGATATTCAAGGTATCACAGGAGCAGACAAAATCGAATCTCTCCATCAGGATGGATTCATCAAAGGTGTGAGCGACAGCTTGTTCAAACCTGAACTGGAGTTAAATAACGCCCAGGGCATTCAACTGATTGCGGACGGACTGAATCTGAATCTGGATACGATTCGGTTTATCAAAATGCCGGTACCAAGTGACTACTTCTCTGCTGTAAAAGATGGCGTGTGGTATAGTGACGCATTTATCCGCGCCCAATATAATGGCATTCAGATGTCACAGGATATCGATCCGTCCAAACCACTCACTCGTGAACAATTCACCCTGTTCCTGATGCAAGGCATCGAGGCCAAGGGCGGTCTGCCGATGATTAATATCAAACCTGTGGACATTACCGATGAAAAGGAACTTACCCCTGCGTATCAAGGCGCCATTCAGCGTTCACTCGTTCTCAAAATTAATGAACTGGATGCCGATGGCAACTTCAAACCGAAACAAACGATTACTCGTGCCGAAGCAGCAGTGATGATGTATAACGCAATTGAATACATGGAATCGTTCCATGCACCGCAAATCCCGGAAATACCTGAAAAGTAATCATTTCATGGTGGAAACCACGAATTCACTTGAGTAGTGAATTCGCTCAAGTGGAGTCACCGTGAGTGGACTTTTCCATACAGCCCCCATATGCCAAACAGCCGCACCTTCCCTCAGTAGGAAAGCGCGGCTGTTTGTATTACACCTATATCACTGATGTGATCATCAGATTCTAGCTTTATAACTTAGAAAGTTCTAACTTAGAAAGAACCTTTAACAACAACCTCAGACAACGGTAAACGTCCTGACGGGCGAGCTGGCTGCGCTGCTTTACCTACAGTGATCAGCAACGTTGGCACAAACCGTGCAGGAATGTTGAAGGTTTCAATCAGTTTTTGTGGATTATATCCACCGATTGGACAAGTATCGTAACCCAGGGAGCGTGCAGCAAGCATGATATTTTGGGAAGCAAAGGATGCATTACGGATCGCTTCATCGCGAGCGATTTGCGGGCTTTGGTAAGCACCGTTGATCTGTCCAACCAATGCGTCACGAACCTCAGCAGTCAGTGCGCCTGCTTCAACAGCATGATCGTAGATTACAGTGTTACGGTTCGCTTCCAAATCTCCGAGAACAGCAATGGTAACTGAGCTTTCCACGATCTGACTTTGACCGTAAGCAACTGGCAGCAATTTCGCTTTGTCTGCTTCGGATTCAATGACGAGGAATCTCCAGTGTTGCAGGTTCCATGAAGATGGTGCTTCCGCAGCTGCTGTCAAAATCGCATTGAGATCAGCTTCAGGCAATACAAACCCTTTTTCGTACTTTTTGACAGCATGGCGTTCGCTAATGACGCGAAGTGTTTCATTTTTTTCAATGCCTGACATGTGTTCCACTCCCCAGAATCTATTTTTTGTGTTTTTCTTCTACTTTCGCAAAGGATCTTGAAGTCTACTCTACCGAGTATTGCCTTCCGAAAATAACATCAGCGCAGACGCTCTCTCCTCATCTGTGTTCACGTTATGCCCGGAATCGCTTTAAAACCATCGATGGATCTTTCACCGGAGCATAAGCCCATACCCTAACCAGTCGACCATATGAACCTTACCACCATGCCTGACTAAACCAAAGCCATATCTCGAAAGACCTTTGATTATGGAGTCTGTCAGGACTTCTCTTTTACAGACAATCCGTCTAATGCTAAGTCACATGCATCGCCACGACCTATACGTTCTTTTACGTCCTGAATGGATATACGGTCAAAATAAGCACTTAGCGCCTCTTCGCCCCCGTTATATATGTTCCCCATCACATCCTGCATATTGGAAGATACCACGCACGATGAACCGGACTCTCCTGAACACCAGCTTGGACCGAGTGAACCGCCGGCTACCAGTCTGTACAATTCGCCAAGCTTAATCTCTTCACTTGCACGGCTAAGCAAGTACCCACCATGAGCACCTTCCTTGGTCGTCAGGTAACCATGCTTACGCAGAACACTTAGTACCTTACGGACTCTGGCCGGGTGTGTACCCACACTCTGGGACAAATCTTCACTATTGGCCATACACTCATCTCTCATCGACAGAAAAACAAGACAATGCACCGCTATGGTAAATTCGCTGTTCATTACTTACTCCCTTCCCGGCTTACAACACCGATGAACTTCACCCAAGGTAAGTATAACTGTCATTATATGAATAACAGTTATGTTTGTCAACTTTCACCCAGGATGGGGATCACATATGATTTTTCCTGTTATACCAATACTTACAGCTCGTCCACACCATTAAGCTAGGATCAAGTTCTCATCTGCGTTTTAATCCAAAAAGAACAAAAAAAGTGAGCCTTTCGCTAGGCGAAGGGCTCCAATAAGATAGACATATGAAAGGGCTTACGTGATTATTATAATCGGTAATCTTCATTTTGAAAACGCTTTTTTTGTAAAGTGGCTCATTATTTAAAAAAATATTTTATTGAACAAAGTAAACTCCGGCTATTGCCAAAACTAATGTCATTAGTTATTATACTAATATCATTAGTTTTAAGGAGGATTCCTCGATGCGCATTACCCGAGAATTTGATGTCGTTCAGATTACGTTTTTTCCGAGACTCTTCCCTGTGAACGTATACCTGGTTGAAGAAGAAGATGGATTAACCCTGGTTGATGCCGGAATACCATTCAGTCTTAAGGGCATCTTGGCAACTGCCCAGTCCCTTGGTAAGCCCATTACCAGGATCATTCTGACTCATGCTCATAGCGATCATATTGGCGCATTGGATCTTCTCAAAGAAGCACTACCCCAAGCCGAGGTCTACATCTCCAGACGGGATGTTCGGCTATTGGAGGGAGATACTTCCCTTCTTCCCGGTGAGTCTCAAACCCCGGTACGCGGGGGCGTGCCCAAGCCCAAAGCAGTACGTACCCAGCCAGACCACTTGCTGGATGATGGTGACCAGATTGGTTCGCTGGCTGCCATTGCCTCACCAGGACATACGCCGGGGCATATGTCCTTCATGGATACGCGCAGCCGTGTGCTTATTGCTGGCGACGCGTACCAGCTGCAAGGCGGCCTTGCTGTATCCGGCCGCATGCGCCCGCTCTTCCCGTTCCCCGCGCTGGCGACGTGGAACCGCGAAGCGGCTCTGGCCAGCGCGAAGCGCTTGGCGGAGCTGGAACCGTCCGTACTGGCTGTAGGCCACGGACGGATGCTGCGCCAGCCCGCGGCCGCCATGCGCGCGGCAACCGCTGATGCTCAGCAGCGGTTCGGCCTTGCCGGGGGGCAATTATGAGCCCCCGGCAAGGGCTGGATCGCGGCGCTCTGCTCAGCGCCGCCGCCCAGCTTGCTGACAGCGACGGCTTTCAGGCGCTGACACTGGCCGCACTCGCCCAGCGTCTGGATGTGCGCTCGCCGTCGCTCTACAACCACATCAGCGGACTTCCCGGGCTTCGCCAGGAAATGGCGCTGATGTCCGTACAACAGCTCAGCCGAGCACTAACCACGGCTTCGGCTGACCGCACAGGCGACGATGCTATCCAGTCCATCGCTGCGGCATACATTGGCTTCGTTCGCGAGCACCCTGGGCTCTACGAAGCCTCATTTCATGCCCCGGACCGCGAGGAGCCACAGCTAGCCGCGGCCAGCACAGCCACATTGGAGCTGCTGCTGCACAGCTTGCAGCCCTACCCGCTAACCGAAGCAGAAGCCTTGCACGCTGTTCGTGGTTTGCGGAGCCTCTGCCATGGATTTGCCTCCATTGAGGCACAAGGTGGCTTCGGCATGAATTTTGATCCAGACGAAAGTCTGCGTCTGACCGTATCCGCCTTCCTGCATGGACTCCGGCATCTTCATCAGGACTAACAAGGCAAGCATTTCATCATGAAAAAGGACTGCAGATCCGCTGCAGTCCTTATTGCATTGCCGTGTACTACGGGTATCCCCCATGAATTCGACAATCATAATGTTATAGTTACGCCAATTACGCTAAGTACTTTCAACACAGTAACACCCACTTTGAACTCGACTTTCATCGCATTGCGTTATTTACCATTTCTGTTGATACCAAAGAAAAAGAGCGTTTTGGTTGCGAGATACCTTGAATGGTGCCTCTGACTAGCCCTGTAACTGAAATCTAACGAACCGAGGACACTCTATAACGACGATTAGAGTAATTAACAAAAACTAACGAACTCCACACGTCTTATTTCGCAGAAAACGGGCAGTTGGACAGTAAAAATGAGCGTATTCAGCCATTTAACGTGTCTGTGATTCGTTACATCTGCCAATGTACCCCATTGGGCCGAAGTAAGATGTGCTGGTTTCGTTAGAACGTGCTACGTACGGGTACTTCTGATCATAATGCAATATCGGTGCACATCGAGACACACTTTGTGTTATGGACTCTACATACGCGGCGAGCGCGATGTGTTGCAATGGAATTTGCATTGATTATGCTGGTACAAATCCAGATACCTAGCTTACTCTGATCATAATGCACACAGTAGTACCACTGTTTTAATACCATTCCTGCTATAGCTCACGCCGCCCGCAGTGGGATGATTCTTTTCACCGATCCAGCGACAGATCCTATTCTTCATGGTGGTAAGGGTCTAACCTTCGAGCTACCCATATCGCATTGTACATAGCAAGCAAGATTCTGCCTGATATGCATCGCGCTCCAACCACACTTTTACGCCTTACCTCTACACACCTTCTCTAATATGTACATCTCCCGTTCCTCAGTCGGGTAGAACGGCCTTTCGCCGTCTGTTCCCCATCCGAACGTTTTTCTTTACAACCATCCTATGGCCATTGCTGCCGTCCATCCTGCACTTCCTCTAAAATATGCTTCATCACGGGCACATACACCTTCCAGTAGAACATGTCAGGAATATCTTTCTGATCTGGCGTAAGCTTGGACCGGATGACCTCCCATCCCCGAATTCGACGCCAGAAGGAATAATGCTTCATCTCTCCGAATGACCCTGCCATGTAATACGATCGATTATAGTCGTCGTAGCGCACAAGTGCAGCAAATTCCGCAGGTATTCCTGCATTCGCCAGCTTCTGCTGGCCTGTCTCCGTCAGATCAGTCTTATACCAAGCCAATATGGAATCCTGTTGTTGCGGCAAAATGATATCAAACCAGCCACTGTATTGAATGTCCTGGCTTATGCCACTCCAATCTCTGCCTTCCTGTGTAAATGCAACCTGTACATCTCCTGTCTTTACGTCCGTGCCTTTCTCCAGCACGATGACCTGCCCATCTGCACCAACTAGCAGAATACCGGCTCCGGAATAAGGCCATTTTTTCTTCTCTCGCTGCTCATAACTCGCCTGAACCCACTGAGGGACTTCTTCCATGCTTTGCAGATTAGATACCGATTTCCCTTGCCATCCACTGCTGTTCACCCCCAAGATGGGATACAGCTGCTCTCTCGTCATCTTCGAAGCCGTATTCGCCATTGCACTGTATTCGGCAACAATCGTTACCCCTTTATACGCAGCCTCGCGAATCTTCTGCGTATCATATATCGTTAGTCCTTCATAGATTCCGTCTTGTTTTCGTCCCTTCTTCTGTGCAGACAGACTACTCCGGTTCGCCGTCAGATAGATCAGATCCGTATCAGTGACCTCATCTGGCAGCAGTTGCTTCATCCGGGGAAGCCCGTTCTGAATATCATAGCCGTAATAATCCTCTTCGTATGAGTAGTATTCCCCTGTGTGCTGTACAATCTTCTGCTGATTCAGAAGCCAGACTAATCCCTTATGCCCCTGATAGGACGAGTCTGGTCTGCTTTTGTCAATAATCATGATGTTCAGCGGGACAGGGGCCTGAGATTGCCACATAATCCAGGGGACAACCAGCACCACCGATACCACTGTAAAACAAGCCAGTGTCCACATCGTGGCTGGCCTGTAACTTTTTTTCATGAAGCATCTTCCTCCTTGCTTTGTTCCAAGGTATGGCCCAAGTTACCGTTAGATTACCCCAATCCATTCCTGATCTCCTTCTCCTCTGCCTTCCTCAATCCCATAGCATGCAAGATGCCAATCATACGAAATATATTGTTCAGCGGTCTGAACCAGAACGTCTCCGAACAAGCGTATACTAGCAGACGCGTCACCTCTCTGGACGTGTACGCTTTGCGTGAACACCATATTTCGAACATGACCATACCTGCGGAAAACAGTGAACCGTAGAGCATCAGCAGTAGAGCAATAATGATGCACAGGTTGATATCTACCAACTGAAGTCCTATGCCTGAGATGAACAGCAATAACGCTCCCAGTTCCATCACAGGTCCCAGCAATTCGATCAGAATAAAATACGGGATGGATACCATCCCCATCCAGCCGAAGGCTGGATTAAAAATCATGCTCCGCT